>NZ_JBHUHF010000001.1:0-4800000 GCF_042682255.1 Promicromonospora aerolata | reverse complement strand
ACGAGTTCCGTGCCCTGGCCGACGACCTGCCCGAGTTCCTGCCGGCCCTGCTGCGGGTCGCGGCGCAGGGACGGTCGCTCGGTGTGCACCTCGTGCTGGCCACGCAGCGCCCCGGCGGCGCCGTCGGGCCGGACCTGCGGGCGAACGTCAGTGCGCGGCTCGCCCTCCGGGTCACCGACGCGCTGGAGTCACGCGACGTGCTCGACGATCCCGGGGCCGCCCGGATCCCGGCCACAGCACCCGGCCGGGCACTGTTGCGCGTCGGTTCGGCCCCGCCGGTGCCCCTGCAGTGCGCGCACGCCACGACGCCGCTCGAGGCCGCGCCGCCGCTGGTCCGCCGCGCCCCCGCCTGGCCCGCACGCCCCGGCGCTCCGGGCGGCTCCGCGACGACGCACACCTCGACCGGACGTCCGGCGCACTCCTCGACCGGCCCGCCCGGCACCGAGCGAACCGACGCCGAGCCGCCCGACATCGCCACGCAGGTGGTCGAGGCCGCACGCCGGGCGGCGACCGCGCTCGGGCACGTGCCAGGCCCCGCCCCGTGGCTCCCGCAGCTCCCCCGGCGAGCCACCGTCGCGGACCTGCCGCCGGCCACCCGGCGGGACCGGGCCGGGCTCGTCCTCGCCCTCGGGGACGACCCGGACCGGCAACGCCGGACGACCGTCACGTGGCATCCGGACGACGGTCACCTCGCGGTGGTCGGGCGGGCTCGTTCCGGCCGCACCACCGCACTGGTCATCCTCGCGCTGTCCGCACTCCGGCTCGGCTGGGCCGTGCACGGCGTCACCCGCGACCCCGCCGGGCTCGCCGCCCTCGGCGACCAGCCCGGATACGCCGGGACCGTCCGCCCGGACGACCCCGAGGCGATGGCACGCCTCCTCGCCGAGACGGCCCCGGCCGGCGCCGGCCCGGTGCGAACGCTGGTTCTCGTCGACGGCGTCGAGGACGCGCGCGGCAGCGTGCCGCCGGCCGCGCTGCGATCCGGGGCCGCGTTCGCGCTCTCGTCCGACGGGGCGTCGCTGGGCGGTCTGGCGTCGCGCGTCGGACCGCGTCTGGTGCTGCTCGGCACCGACCGCGCGGCCGACGTCGTGCTCGGTGCCCCGGTCGGGTACGCCGGCTCGGGCGGCCCTCCGGGCCGGGCGGTGTGGTGCGGGCGCGGAGATCCGGTGCTCTGCCAGGTGCTCGAGCCCGAGGTCGTCAGCCCTCGGAGCCGGTCTCCGACGTCGCCGCCATGACGGACGGCGTCATGAGCAGGACGCCCACGGCCACCGCGAGCACGAGCGCCGCCCAACCGCCCGCGACGACGATCCCCGCACCGCTCCCGACCGCAGCGACCGACCCGAGGATCTGGAAGAGCTGCCAGGTCACGACGGGTCCGCGACCGGAACGGCGGCCGGCGAGAAGCGCTCGGCCGGACACCACAAGAACCCAGGCAACACCCAGGAGGAAGAGAACCAGAAAGATGCTCACACCGACCGATGAGGAACCACCCGTAAGCAGTTCGCCAAGTAACACCACGGCGAAAGCAACGAGCCCCATCACCTCGATCAGGACGCCGATCACGAGGGCACGAAGAAACGCCGGGACACGGCGCGCGAAAAAGGCTTCCAGTACTGGCACGACGGACTAGGATACTGGTGAGAGGCCTATTCACAATAGTGTGACGGATACCTCAGGGTTCACTGCGCAGAAACTTGCCCGTAACCCCTTGTGCGAGCGTTCACGAGCGTGTGAACCTAGACGCAGCAATCCACCACACCCCCCGAACAAACCCCCGTCGGTCGCCGCCTGGCGCACAGGGATCGCACTCCGATCCGTAACCAGACCTGCGCGCCCCAGACGCACGACGACGATGCTCCCACCCGGCGAGCCGGACGGCGGGTAGTTCCTTCCAAGGAGTACGTGACCATGGACTGGCGCCACCGCGCAGCATGCCTCGAAGAGGACCCCGAGCTGTTCTTCCCGATCGGCAACACGGGCCCCGCCCTGCTGCAGATCGAGGAAGCAAAGGCAGTGTGCCGTCGCTGCGACGTCGTCGATACGTGCCTCAAGTGGGCGATCGAGTCCGGCCAGGACGCCGGCGTCTGGGGCGGTATGAGCGAGGACGAGCGCCGCGCGCTCAAGCGCCGCACTGCGCGCGCACGTCGCGCGGGCTGATCTCCGCACCACCCTTCTCCGCGAGCCGCGCCTGAGCACTCCCCCTTCGCCCAGGCGCGGCTCGCGTCATTCTTTTCCGCCGGCGCCGGCCACCCGCAGCACCAGCTGCAGCTCCACCTGGGTGCCGCCACCCGCACGGGTCGACCATTCGATGGTCCCGCCGAGCTCGTTGGTGACGAGCGTGCGCACGATCTGCGTACCCAGACCGCTGCCAGGACCCCGTCCGCCGGCGCTGCCGTTCTCGGGCAGCCCCACGCCGTCGTCGGCCACCACGACGCGCAGATCCGACTGCTGCCGCTCCACGCCGATCTCGATGGTCCCCACCGAGCGGCCCACGAACCCGTGCTCCACGGCGTTCGTGACCAGCTCGGTCAGGACGAGGGCGAGCGGTGTCGCGTCCTGCGCGGGCACCATGCCGAACGAGCCGTTGCGCACCGTACGGACCGACGTGCCGGCGGAGGCGACGTCGGCGGTGAGGCGCAGCGCCCTGCCCACCATGTCGTCGAGCTCCACCTGCTCGTCCAGGGTCTGCGACAGGCTCTCGTGCACCAGGGCGATGGTCGAGACGCGCCGCATGGCCTCCTCGAGGGCTTCCTTCGCGGCCGGCACGTCCATGCGCCGGGCCTGCAGCCGCAGCAGCGCCGCCACGGTCTGCAGGTTGTTCTTCACCCGGTGGTGGATCTCCCGGATCGTCGCGTCCTTGGTGATGAGCTCACGCTCGCGCCGGCGCAGCTCGGAGACGTCGCGGCACAGCAGCACGGCGCCGATGCGCTGACCACGGTCGGTGAGCGGCATCGCGCGCAGCGACAGCGACACCCCGTGGGCCTCGATGTCCGTACGCCAGGGCGCCCTGCCCATCACCACGAGCGGCAGGGACTCGTCGACCGGCTTGAGCTGTTCGACCATCTCGGCCGTCACCTCGACCAGCGACTGCCCCACGAGCGGACCGATCACGCCGAGCCGGTGAAAGCACGACAGGGCGTTGGGGCTCGCGTAGAGCACCTCGCCCTCGGAGTTGAGGCGGATCAGGCCGTCGCCCACGCGCGGGGCGCCGCGCCGCGAGCCGGTCGCCGCGTTCGGCAGGGGGAACTCACCCCGCGGGATCATCGCGACGAGGTCGTCGGCGGCCTCGACGTAGTTCAGCTCCAGCCGCGACGGCGTGCGCCCCGAACCGAGGTTGGTCTGTCGCGCGATCACCGCTACCGCCGTGTCCTTGTGGACGACGGGGATCGCTTCCTCCCGCACCGCGTACGCGCCGAACCAGCGCGGCTCACGGGCGCGCTGCGCCTTGGCCTCCGCCATCGCCTTCGCGAGCTGCGGCCGCTGCCCTTCCGGCGCGAAGGAGCCCACGATGTCGTCGTAGTGCACCGTCGCTCCCGTCGAGGGGCGGCACTGGGCGATCGCGACGAACCGGCCGTCGTCGGTGGGCAGCCACAGCACCAGGTCCGCGAACGCCAGGTCCGAGACCACCTGCCAGTCGCCGACCAGAAGATGCAGCCACTCGACGTCGGCCGGCTCGAGGTCGGCGTGCTCAAGGATCAGGTCACTCATCGCGGACACGCACCCAGCCTATGCCGGAACCGTCCATGGCCCGTTGCAGGCGCCGGCCGCACCCCCGCCGGTGGCGCCGGCTCCGCAGACCGGACGCGCGCAACGCGTCGGTTAGAGTTCCACCACCGGCATGCTCCGTCGGCGCGAGGAGGAAAGCCCGTGCACCTGACAGTGGACCTGACGTTCCCCGCGAACATCGAAGACGTCTCGGCGATGCTCGCCGACGAGTCGTTCGTGCGATGGCGTGCCCAGCGTTCCACCGGATCCGTGAACGGCGCGGTCGAGCAGGCCGACGTCACCGGTACCGCTGCCACCGGCTTCACCGTGGTGGTCCGGCGCACGCTCCCGACCGACATCATCCCCGTGCAGGCCCGTCCGTTCGTGGGCGCCCACCTGGAGATCCGCCAGGCCGAGGCCTGGGAGGCGGCGTCCGAGGGACGGCGCACCGGCACCGTGGCCGTCGAGATCCTCGGGGCCCCGGTGCGCGTCACCGCCACCGCAGCCCTGACCGCCCTGCCCGACGGCGGGACGCGGCTCACCTACGCGGGAGAGGTACGTGCGACCGTGCCACTGTTCGGCACGGTGATCGAGGAGGCGGCGGTCAGCGCGGTGCGCACCACGCTCGAGACCGAGGCGGAGGCAGGCCGGGACTGGCTCGCGGCCAAGCACCCGGGTACGGCCTGAACCGACCCGCTCCGGACGCCCCTCGGGGGTCGCCCGCCGCCGGCCGCATCGAGCACCACGGCCGGATTCACCCCTGACCAACGCTGCCCTCGACCTGGCGCAACCTCGCCATTTCGGACATAGTTTGCCAATCGCAACCTATGGTTCGTTCAGCCTCCGCCCATCTCGCCGGCGAGTGCTGGAACCTGAGCGAAACATTCGTGTCGGGCAGGGCAACTTTGTGCTCTCATATCGCTTTCCAGCCCCGACACACAGCGTCCCGAACACGAGGAGTCCCAGTGCCCAGCAAACACGGACCGGTCCGAAGCCGGACCGTCGCCCCCAGACACGCGGCCGTCGCCGCCGTCGCGGCCGTCGTCCTGCCCCTCACCGCCTGCGGCTCGCTGCTGGGCGAGAGCCCCGCGAGCACCGAGGACGACGGGGCGCCGATCACGCTCACGGTGTCGACGTTCAACGACTTCGGCTACACCGACGAGATGCTCGCGGCATACACCGAGGAGCACCCGAACGTCACCGTCGAGCACATCGTGGCCCCCACCTCCGACGAGGCCCGCCTGCAGATGCTCAAGGCCTTCACCACCGGTGACGGCGCCGAGCTCGCAGACATCGTCGCGGCCGAGGTCGACTGGATGCCGGAGCTGATGCAGCACCCGGACCTCTTCGAGGACCTGACCGATCCCGCGGTCACCAAGCGCTGGGTGGACTGGAAGGTGTCGCAGGCCACCACGCCGGAGGGCAAGCTGCTCGGTTACGGGACGGACATCGGCCCCGAGGCCATCTGCTACCGCGCCGACCTGTTCGAAGCGGCCGGCCTGCCGAGCGAACGCGCCGAGGTCGCGACCCTGCTCGGCGGCAAGGACGCGTCGTGGGAGCGCTACTTCGAGGTGGGGCGCCAGTTCGCCGAGCAGTCCGACGTCGCCTGGTTCGACGGTGCCACGGGCACGTTCCAGGGCATGGTCAACCAGCTTCCGGCCGCGTTCGAGGACCCGGCGACCCAGAAGCCGACCGATCTCTCGACCAACAACGAGGTGCGTTCGGTCTACGACCAGATCACCGCGGCGATCGACGACGGCCTCTCGGCCGGGCTGGTCCAGTGGACCCCCGAATGGGCCGCCGGGTTCCAGCAGGACGCGTTCGCCACGATGCTGTGCCCGGGCTGGATGATGGGGCCGATCCAGACGAACTCGGAGGGCGTCGAGGGCTGGGACGTCGCCAACGTCTTTCCCGGCGGGGGCGGCAACTGGGGCGGCTCGTTCCTGACCGTCCCGTCGGCAGGGGCCTACACCGAGGAGGCGAAGGAGCTCGCCGCGTGGCTCACCGCTCCCGAGCAGCAGACCGAGGCGTTCACGACCGCGGGTGTGTTCCCGTCGCAGATCGAGGCGCAGAGTTCCAAGGCCGTCCAGGGTTACACCAACCCGTTCTTCAACGATGCCCCCGTGGGCAAGATCTTCACCGACCGGGCGCAGTCCATCGACGGCGCGCCGTACAAGGGGCCGTACTACTTCGCCATCCGCGACGAGGTGAACAACGCCCTGACGGCGGTCGACACCGGGACGAGCGGTCCCGAGATCGCCTGGAACCAGGCGGTGCAGACCGTCGGAGACTTCCGGGTGAAGGAATGAGCGAGACAGTGTTCGCCCAGCGCTCCCCTTGACACGGGACCTTCGACACCGCAACCATCAGTGCCGTGGAAGCGCTACCACCCATGGAGATGGGAGCGCTTCCAGCGCAGGTGCGCCGACGTGCCTGCACGTCGCGCCCGCGACAGAGCTTGACCGCAAGCCCAGACCGCACGACAAGGGAGTCCCCAGTGCTGAGCAGTACCCGACCCACGCGGCGCGCCGCCGCCCGCACCCTCCAGGCGACCGCCGGTGCCGCCGCCGTCGCCCTCGCCCTCACCGCCTGCGGTGGGGCTGCCGAAGGATCCGAAGAGGGATCCGGCGAGGACGGCCCCATCACCCTGAAGGTCGCGACGTTCAACGACTTCGGCTACACCGAGGAGATGCTCGCCGAGTACACGGACGAGCACCCGAACGTCACCGTCGAGCACATCACGGCCGCCACGACCGATGACGCCCGCAGCAACATGACGACCAAGCTCGCCGCGGGTGGCGAGGGCCTGGCCGACATCGAGGCCATCGAGGTCGACTGGCTGCCGGAGCTCATGCAGTACCCGGACCTGTTCACCGATCTGGCCGACCCCGCGCTCGACGGCCGCTGGGTGGACTGGAAGGTCCAGCAGGCCACGACGCCCGAGGGCAAGGTCATCGGCTACGGCACGGACATCGGCCCCGAGGCCATCTGCTACCGGTCCGACCTGTTCGAGGAGGCCGGCCTGCCGACCGACCGTGCAGAGGTCGCCGAGCTCCTCGGTGGCGAGAGCGCCACGTGGGAGGACTACTTCGCCGCGGGCCGCGAGTTCGTGAAGAAGTCCGACGCCGCCTGGTACGACAGCGCAGCGGGCACGTTCCAGGGCATGGTCAACCAGCTGCCCGCCGCGTTCGAGGACCCGGAGTCGGGTGAGCCCAAGGCGCTCGGGGACAACACCGAGGTCAAGGACATCTACGACGAGATCACCGCGTCCGTCGAGGACGACCTGTCCGCAGGTCTCGAGCAGTGGGGCGGCGACTGGGACGCTGGGTTCCAGAACGACGCCTTCGCCACGATGCTCTGCCCGGCCTGGATGACGGGCCCGATCGAGGAGCGCTCCGGTGGCGTGGAGGGCTGGGACGTCGCCGACGTCTTCCCCGGTGGTGGTGGTAACTGGGGCGGTTCGTTCCTGACCGTCCCCGCCTCGGGCGAGAACACCGAGGCCGCCAAGGAGCTCGCCGCGTGGCTGACCGACCCCGCGCAGCAGACCAAGGCGTTCGAGTCCGCCGGCACGTTCCCGTCGCAGCTCGAGGCGCAGGACTCCGAGGCCGTCCAGAGCTTCACCAACCCGTTCTTCAACGACGCGCCGGTGGGCGAGATCTTCTCCACCCGTGCCCAGAACATCGACGGCGCCCCGTACAAGGGCGCCCACTACTTCGCCATCCGTGACGAGGTCACCAACGCGCTCAACCGCGTCGACATCTCCAAGTCGCAGGACGCCCAGAAGTCCTGGGACGAGGCCGTCGAGAAGGCCGCGGCCCTCGGCTGATCCTGACCGACCCTGACGTGTCAGACACACAGGTCACGCCCGTGACCTGTGTGTCTGACACGTCAGCGGGCAAGTAACCCACACCGACGATGACGCGGCGGAAGATGACATGGCTGTCCTGACACCTCAACGATCGGCACCGGGCTCCGGTGCACCCCAGCGCGAGTCGCGCAGACTGGGCTTCTCCCAACGGCTGGGCCGCTGGGACGTGAAGCTCTCCCCGTACCTGTACATCTCGCCGTTCTTCATCCTGTTCGCGGTGACCGGCCTGTTCCCCCTCGCCTACACCGCGTTCGTCTCGGTGCACGAGTGGAGCCTGCTCGGCGGGCAGGGCGAGTTCGTCGGCCTGCAGAACTTCGCGGACGTGCTGGCCCACCCGACGTTCTGGAAGTCCCTGGGCAACACGCTGTCGATCTTCGTGTTCTCCTCCGTGCCGCAGGTGATCATGGCGATCACGATCGCCGCGCTGCTGGACCAGAACCTCCGCTCGGCCACGTTCTGGCGCATGGGTGTCCTGATCCCCTACGTCGTCGCACCCGTCGCCGTCTCGATCATCTTCGGCCGCCTGTTCGCCGACCAGTACGGGCTGATCAACTCCCTGCTCAACACGATCGGCCTGGACTCCATCGCCTGGCACGGAGACCGGATCGCCAGCCACATCGCCATCGCCTCGATGGTCAACTACCGCTGGATGGGCTACAACGCCCTGATCTTCCTCGCCGCGATGCAAGCGGTACCCCGCGAGCTCTACGAGGCCGCCGTGATCGACGGCGCCGGCCGCGTACGCCAGTTCTTCTCCATCACCGTGCCGCAGATCCGCGCCACCATCATCTTCGTCGTCATCACCTCCACGATCGGCGGCCTGCAGATCTTCGACGAGGTCCGCCTGTTCGACCCGATCGGCCTCGGCGGCCCCGACCGCAACTGGATGACCACCGTCGTCTTCCTCTACGACACCGCATGGGGCAACCAGCACAGCCTCGGCCGCGCGTCCGCCGTCGCCTGGCTGCTGTTCCTCCTGATCGTCCTGATCGGCCTGGCCAACTTCCTGATCACCCGACGGATCTCCTCAGCCGGCCCCACCAAGAAGTCGAAGCGCAAGAGCACCACCACCACCACCACGAGCCGGGGGGACGCATGAGCTCCGTCGCCGTCACCGCCCAGACCGCCGGGCCAGCAGCCGCCAAGACCGCGGTGCGCCGCCGCGCCCGCAAGACCGGCAGCGCCACCCACCGCGCCGGCCCCCTGGTCTACCTCCTGCTCGGCATCACCCTGCTGATCTCCGCCTTCCCGCTGTACTTCACCCTGCTGCTCGGCTCGTCCGACCCCGTGGCGATCTCGCAGAACGCGGTGCCGCAATGGCTGCCGGACCTGTCGCTGTTCACCCAGTTCCGCACGGTCATCGAAGCCACCCAGATCAACTTCTGGCTCGCGCTGGCCAACTCCCTGATCATCGCGATCCTCGTCTCCGCATCGGTCGTGCTGTTCTCCACGCTGGCCGGCTACTCATTCGCGAAGCTGCGCTTCCGCGGCCGCGGCCCCCTGCTCGTGTTCGTCATCGCGACCATGGCCGTACCCACCCAGCTCGGCGTGATCCCGATGTACATCCTCATGTCCGACCTCGGCTGGATCGGCAAGCTGCAAGCCGTCATCGTGCCCGCCCTGGTGGCCGCCTTCGGCGTCTTCTGGATGACGCAGTACCTCGCCGAGGCGCTCCCCTACGAGCTCATCGAAGCCGCCCGCGTCGACGGCGCCTCCATGATCCGCACCTTCTGGTCCATCGCACTGCCCGCCGCACGGCCCGCGGCAGCGATGCTCGGCCTGTTCACCTTCGTCCAGCAATGGACCAACTACTTCTGGCCCTCGATCGTCCTCAACTCCGAGAACCCGACCCTGCCACTCGTCGTAAAGTCACTGCAGTCGAACTACTTCGTGGACTACTCGTTGGTCATGGGCGGCGTGTTCCTCGTGACACTCCCCCTGCTCGTGATCTTCGCCTTCGTCGGCAAGCAGCTCGTAGCAGGCATCATGCAAGGAGCCGTGAAGGGATGACTCAGGAGATGACGCTGAACGTCAAGAGCACGGGGACGCTGCGGGTCCCGGCCCCCGGCACCGCCCTGCCGTACACACCGACTGCCCCGCGCACGGCGCCGACGTCGAACACGACCGGCACCGTCCCGTTCCCCGACGGCTTTCTCTGGGGCGCCGCCACGGCCGCCTACCAGGTCGAGGGTGCCGCACACGAGGACGGCCGCGAGGACTCCGTCTGGGACGTGTTCGCCAAGGTCCCGGGCGCCGTGCTCGGCCAGGACGACGGCGAGGTCGCCTGCGACCAGTACCACCGCTACCCGGCCGACGTCGCCCTCATGAAGGACCTCGGCATCAAGGCCTACCGGTTCTCGACGTCGTGGGCCCGGGTGGTCCCCGGCGGGCGCGAGGTCAACCCGGCCGGTGTCGCGTACTACGACCGGCTCGTGGACGAGCTGCTCGGTGCCGACATCCTGCCCTGGCTCACGCTGTACCACTGGGACCTGCCGCAGGCGATCGAGGCCGAGTCGAACGGCTGGGTGAACCGCGACACCGCCTACCGGTTCCGCGACTACGCCGTGACCATGCACGAGGCCATCGGCGACCGCGTCGACGTGTGGACCACGCTCAACGAGCCGTGGTGCGCCGCGTTCCTCGGCTACACCGGTGGTCAGCACGCGCCGGGCCGGCAGTCCCGCGAGGACGGGCTGGCCGCGGCGCACCACCTGTCGCTCGGCCACGGCCTCGCCGTGCAGGCGCTGCGGGAGCGCGCCCCCGACGCGAACCTCGGCATCACGCTCAACTTCGAGGTCGAGGACCCGCTGAACCCCGACGACCCCGCCGACGTCGACGCCGCACGTCGCCTCGACGGAGGGTTCACCCGGATCTTCGCCGACCCGATCCTGCGCGGCGCGTACCCCGACGACGTGCTGGAGGACGTGCGCGAGTACGGTCTCGAACGGCACATCCACGAGGGCGACCTCGAGATCATCTCGACGCCCATCGACTCGCTCGGCGTGAACTACTACCACGGCAACGCCGTCTCGGCGACGCCTCCCGAGCACGCCCTGGACGGCGGCGCACCGGTGACGCGACCGTCGTCGTCCCCGTTCCCGGGCGGTGACGGCGCGTACACGCACCCGCGTGGTCTGCCCCTCACCGACCAGAACTGGGAGGTCCAGCCCGAGGGCCTGACCCGGCTCCTCCTGCGCCTGCAGCAGGACTACACGGGACCGCGGGGCATCGCGCTGTACGTGACGGAGAACGGCAGCGCCTACGAGGACGTCGCCGGTCCGGACGGGTTCGTGGACGACCAGGAGCGTCTCGGCTTCATCGACGTGCACCTGCGGGCCGTCAAGGACGCCATCGACGAGGGCGCCGACGTGCGCGGATACTTCGGCTGGTCGCTGCTCGACAACTACGAGTGGGCGTGGGGCTACGGAAAACGCTTCGGTCTCGTGCGTGTCGACTACGAGACGCAGCAGCGCACGGTGAAGTCGTCCGGCCGCTGGTACGGTCAGGTCGCGCGGGCCAATGCCGTTCCGGAGCGATCGGCGTCGCCCGTGTCGCACTCGAGCGACGACAACGGCGGAGACAAGGCGGTTTCCCAGGCGTGACGACCTCAGGCCCACCCACTCTGGACGACGTGGCCCAGGCGGCCGGGGTGTCCCGGTCGACCGCGTCGCGCGCCATCAACGGTGGCCTGCGAGTCTCTCCCGAGGCGCAGGCGGCGGTGGACGACGCCGTCGCCCGCCTCGGGTACGCACCGAACCGCGCCGCCAGGTCCCTCGTGACCCGGCGGACCGACTCGATAGCGCTCGTGGTCCCCGAGCCGGACCAGCGCATCCTCACCGACCCGTTCCTCAGCGGCACCCTCGCGGGGGTGAGCGAGGGGCTGGCCGGCACGGACCTGCAGCTCGTGCTGCTGCTCGCCCGGCCGGGCGAGCAGCGCGGGCGCGTGGGCCGCTACCTGCGCAGCGGCCACGTGGACGGCGTCATCGTGGCGTCGCACCACCAGGGCGACCAGCTCGAGACGGAGCTCGGCCCCACCATGCTGCCGGCCGTCTTCGTGGGACGGCTCTTCGAGCCGGACCCGCAGTTCTCCCGCGGCCTGCGCTACGTGGACGTCGACAACGTCACCGGCGGACGTATCGCCACCCAGCGGATGATCGACCGCGGGCGCCGGCGGATCGGAACGATCACCGGACCGCTCGACATGCCTGCGGGCGTGGACCGCATGCTCGGGTGGCAGGAGGCCCTGCGCGACGCCGGGCTGCCCGACGATGCCGTGGTCGAGGGCGACTTCACCTCGGCCGGGGCTGTCGTCGCGGCCGGCCGCCTCCTGGACCAGCACCCCGACCTGGACGGCATCTTCGCCGCCTCCGACCTGATGGCGGAGGCGACGCTGCGCGTGCTCGCCGACCGCGGCCGGTCCGTTCCTGATGACGTCTCCGTGGTCGGGTTCGACGACCTCGGCATCGCCGAGACGACCTCCCCGCGCCTCACCACGGTCCACAACCCGGTGGTGCAGATGGTGGGGGCGGCCACGAGCATGCTCGTCGACCTGGTGGCGGGCCGCCCCGTCCGCGACGAGCGCCGCATCTTCGCCCCCCGCCTGATCGAGGGCGACTCGGCCTGACCGCCCCCCACACGCCGTTGAGTGCTGGCTATTCGTTGCTTCAGAGGCTTGAGAGCAACACATGGCCAGCACTCAACGGAAGGGTCAGGCTGTGCGGAGGTGGCCGTAGCGGTGCATGGTGCGGCTCACCGCCTGCTCGCGGAGCATCGTCAGGAGCTCGCGGCGACCGCTCGCCAGGACCGGGGCGTCCAGCACCGTGGCCGAGCCGAGGCGGCTCGCCGCGGCGTCCCGCAGGCCGGGGGCCTCGCCCACCACCCGGATCCGGCCGGTCACCTTGCCGTCGGCGACGGCCTCGGCGAACGCCTCGTCCGTCATCTCCCGCTGCCCGACGACGGTCGCGGGAACGTCCGCCCGGGCAGCCGCGGCCAGCACGCGCTGCACCTCGACCTCCGGCGCGTCGGCGCCGACCCGCACCGTGATGCCGGGGACGGGCCGGTAGCGGAACACGTTGGTCTCGACGCCGAGCGCCGACGGGTCGTGCTCCGGAGCGAACTCGGTGGCCCACGCGCGTTCGTCGTCCGCCCGCGCCCAGGCGAGCCACGCGGCGGGGTCGGCCGTGCGCGACGGCACGTCGGGCGCGTCCTCCCAGCGGCCGAGCTGGGCGATGTAGTTGGGGCCGCCCGCCTTGGCGCCCGGTCCCACCGACGAAGCCTTCCAGCCGCCGAACGACTGCCGCTGCACGATGGCGCCGGTGATGTGCCGGTTCACGTAGGCGTTGCCGACCTCGACCCGGTCGAGCCAGCGGTCCACCTCGGTGTCGTCCAGCGAGTGGATACCGCCCGTGAGGCCGAACGACACGGCGTTCTGCAGCGCGAGCGCCTCGTCCAGGTTGCGGGCGGTCATGATGCCCAGCACCGGGCCGAAGCACTCGGTGAGGTGGAAGAAGGATCCCGGGCGGACCCCGGCGCGTACCCCGGGAGTCCAGAGCCGGCCGCGGCCCAGGCCCGCGTCCTGCGCCACCGGGTCGAGCCGCCGCGGCCGCACGAGCCAGCTCTCGCCGGGCTCCAGCGTGGTCAGCGCGCGCAGCAGCTTGCCCTGCGCCGGTTCGGTGAGCGGTCCCATCACGGTCGCCAGGTCCGTCGCGGGCCCGACGGCGAGCGAGGCCACGGCGTCGACCAGCTGGCGGCGGAACCGCTCGCCCGTCGTCGTGCGCGGGTCGCCGACCGAGCCGACGAGGATCACGAGCGACGCCGCCGAGCACTTCTGTCCCGCGTGTCCGAAGGCGGAGCGCACGACGTCCGCAACCGCCAGGTCGAGGTCGGCCGACGGGGTGACGATCAGCGCGTTCTTGCCGGAGGTCTCCGCGAGCACCGGCAGCTCCGGCCGCCAGGAGGCGAACATCTCGGCGGTCTCGATGGCGCCGGTCAGGATCACCCGGGAGACACCGTCGTGCGTCACGAGCCGGCGGCCGAGGTCGCCGTCGGGCACGCGGACGAACTGCGCGACGTCACGGGCGAGCGCCGAGTCCAGCCCGATCTCGGGGGCGACCTCGTCGAGCGCGGCGTGCACGGCCTCGACGGCGAGCTCCAGGCAGCGGGGCGTGGGCGGCGCGGGCTTCGCGATGACCGCGGTCCCGGCTGCGAGACCCGCGAGCACGCCGCCGATCGGGATGGCGACGGGGAAGTTCCACGGCGGGGTGACCAGGGTGACGCCGTCCGGCGTGAACCGGGCACCCGGCCAGGCCTCCGACGTCGGGTCGAGCGCCTCGGCCGCCTGCGCGTAGTACGCGGCGAAGTCCACGGCCTCGCTGACCTCGGGGTCCGCCTCCGCCACCGTCTTGCCGGCCTCGTGGACCATCGCGGCGACCAGGTCGGTGCGGGCGGCCTCGAGGTGCTTGGCGGCCGCGCGGAGCACGCGGCCCCGGTCCGTCGCGGAGACCTTGGACCACGCGGCGGCGGCGCGGCGGGCGAGCGCCACCACGTCGTCGACCTGGGCGGACGTCGCCAGCGGCTCCGCGAGCACCGGGACGTACCCGGAGCGGGAGCTGGTGACCTGCTGCGCCCATGTGCGGTGCGCGTCCACCGAGGGGTCGGTGTCGGCGGAGTTGTGGAACGGTCCGGTCACGGGCTGCGGTGCGGTGCGCGGACGGCGGCGCGGCGTGACGTCACTGGGCGAGTAGTGCACGCCCAGGGTGACCGACGCGCGGAACGCGGCCTCCTGCCGGTCCATCGGGACCTCGGTGGCCGAGGTGGTCGGCGTCGGGGCGAACGCCGCGTGCAGGAAGTTCTGCTCCGTCGCGTTCTCCTCCAGGCGGCGCACCAGGTAGGAGATCGCCACGTCGAAGTCCTCGTCGCGGACCACGGGGGTGTACAGCACCACCCGGCCGTCGTCCTTGGCGACCTCGTCGCGGACCGCCGCGGCCTCGGTGGGGGCCATGCCCTGCAGCATCTCGACGTCGAGCGCCTCGGAGACGCCACGGGCGCGGCCGAGCAGGATCGCGAGCGCGACGTGGAACAGGTTGTGCGACGCCGCGCCGATCCGGACGGCCCGGGCGCGCTCGGGGCGCAGCGCGTGGTCGAGCATGCGCACGTAGTTGGCGTCGACGTCGGCCTTAGTCGGGTACGGCGCCTGGGCCCAGTCGTGCAGGGTGGCCTCGACGTGCTCCATGGCGAGGTTCGCGCCCTTCACGATGCGCACCTTGATGCGCGCGCCGCCGTCGGCCACCCGCCGCGTGGCGAACTCGGTGAGACCGTCCAGGGCTCCGAGGCCGTCCGGCAGGTAGGCCTGCAGCACGATGCCGGCCTCCAGGTCGCGGAACTCGTCGCGGCCGAGGATCTCGGTGAACACCGCGGTCGTCAGGGCGAGGTCGCGGTACTCCTCCATGTCGAGGTTGAGGAAGACACCGTGGTCGCGAGCTGCGCGGTACAGCGGCAGGAGGCGCTCGACGACGCGGTCGCGGGAGCCCTCGAGGTCCCACGTGACGAGCTGTGCGGCGACGCTGGAGACCTTGATCGAGACGTAGTCGACGTCGGGGCGCTCCACCAGGGCGATGGTGCGGGCCAGGCGGGCGGCTGCCTCGTCCTCGCCGAGCACCGCCTCGCCGAGGAGGTTCACGTTGAGGATGTAGCCCTCGGCCCGGGTGCGGGCGAGGTGGGCCGTGAGGCCGGAGCCGGCGTCGGCCACGAGGTGTCCGACGAGCTGGCGGAGCCGGATGCGCGCGGCGGGCACCACGATGCCGGGGAACACGGGTGCGGCCAGGGCGCCGGCCCGGAACAGCGCACGGTCGGCCGGGCTGAGGAACGTGGCGCTGCCCGCGCTCTTGCCGAGGCGGGCCAGGGCCTTCGCGGCGACGTGGGTGTCCTGCGGGCGGGCGACGTCGTCGACGAACCCGACGGCGAGCTCCAGCCCGGCAGGGTCGGACACGAGGGCGCCCAGTGCGGCCGAGGCGCGGGCCACGGCCTTGTCGGTCTTCGTACTGCCGGCAGCACTGCCGGTGGTACCGGCGGCTGCGCCGGTGGCGGTGCCGATCCACGTCCTGGCGAGGGCTACGGCGTCCTCGACCAGCGTGTCGGCGGCGGGCTTCGCGGGCGGCTCGGTCGGAGCCGGTGGCGTGGCGCTGTCCGGTGCGCCTGCGCCCCCGGTCGGGACTGCGGCGGAAGCGGCGCTCTCGCGCCGAGCAGAGGTCTTCATCCTTCCAGGGTGCACCCGAACGAGGTTGTATGTATTGGCGGGATCACTCGCTCTTCGCACCGGTTTTCGCCAAGAGGGGCGCGTAGCATCAGGTCGCGATGAGCAACCCGTCGAACGACGCCGCTCGGCCTGAGACGAAGGCCCTGCTGGCCGCGCTGAACCCTGCCATGGTCTCCCTCATGGACGAGCTGTCCGGGGTCATGTTCTGCGCCAAGGACGCCGACGGGCGGTACGTGCTCGTCAACCAGGTCTTCGTGGGCCGCACCCGGGAACGGTCCCGGCGCGACGTGATCGGCAAGCGTGCCGCCGACCTGTTCGTCCCGGAGCTGGCCGAGCGCTACGAGAGCCAGGACATCCGGGTGCGTACCACCGACCAGCCGTTGCGGGGTGAGCTCGAGCTGATCCGGCACGTGGGCGGTGCGCCCGGCTGGTTCCTCACCTCGAAGCTGCCCCTGCACGACGAGGCGGGTACCTACGTGGGGCTCGTGTCGGTGTCGCAGGACCTGCGTTCCGGTGACGCCGACGACGCAACCATCCAGGCGATGGCCCGGCTCCGGGCCGACATCGAGGGCTTGCTGGAGCAGGGCGAGGTGCCGTCCGTCGCCGATCTCGCCGTCCTCGCCGACTGCACCGCCGCGTCGCTGGACCGCCGGGTGCGCCGGGTGTTCGGGCTCTCGCCCCGGCAGCTCGTGCTGCGGCTGCGGGTCGACCGCGCGGCGCACCTGCTGACCTCCAGCACGGTGCCGCTGGCCCAGGTCGCGGCGGCCGCGGGCTTCTACGACCAG
Source organism: Promicromonospora aerolata (assembly GCF_042682255.1). Lineage (NCBI taxonomy): Bacteria > Bacillati > Actinomycetota > Actinomycetes > Micrococcales > Promicromonosporaceae > Promicromonospora > Promicromonospora aerolata. Next base: position 4,783,388 of record NZ_JBHUHF010000001.1, on the reverse strand, counting down.
CCGTCGTTCTCCCGGACCTTCGCCCGGCTGACCGGCGAGACCCCGTCGTCGTTCCGCAACCGGTCGAGGCGCGGCTGAGCCTGCCGTCAGCAAGCGACCGCACCCAGTCCATGCGTAAAATTCCAGGTACGGAGGCGCGGTGACGGCAGACTTTCGCCGTGTGAGCCCTGCGACCACCGAATCATCACCGAACCGGTTCTCGCCGTAGAGCAAGCAGGGCCATCGAAGCGATACGGTGATACCCGAGGCGCAAACCCCGCGCCGCGCAGCCCGCGCCCCGCTCGCAAGGCGGCAAGCGCCGTTCTCCCCGGAGGACCCACGTGACGACGACAACGACGTCCATACCCGCATCACCACCCAGCTTCGCACCGGCCGGATCCCCTTCCGAGGGTTCCGCCCTGGCGACCGCGCACGCACAGCTCGCCACAGCGGCGGAGATCCTCGGCTATGACGAGGGCCTGCATCGCATGCTCGCGACCCCGCGACGTGAGATCCACGTCGCGGTGCCGCTGCGCCGCGACTCGGGCGAGACGGTGCTGTTCCACGGTTTCCGTGTGCAGCACAACGTCAGCCTCGGCCCCGGCAAGGGCGGCCTGCGCTACCACCCCTCGGTCGACGTCGACGAGGTCCGGGCGCTGGCCATGTGGATGACCTGGAAGTGTGCGGTGGTCAACCTGCCGTACGGCGGCGCCAAGGGCGGTGTCGCCATCGACCCCCGCGGCTACTCGCAGAGCGAGCTGGAGCGCGTGACCCGGCGGTACACGTCGGAGATCATGCCGATGATCGGTCCCGACACCGACATCATGGCTCCGGACATGGGTACCGACTCCCAGACCATGGCCTGGGTCATGGACACCTACTCGGTCAACCGCGGTTACACGATCCCCGCCGTCGTGACCGGCAAGCCTCTCGAGGTGGGCGGCTCGCTGGGCCGCGGTACGGCGACGTCGGCGGGCATCGTGCACGTCACGTCGGCCGCTCTCGCCGAGGCGGGTGTCGGTCTCGGCGACGTGTCCGTCGCCATCCAGGGCTTCGGCAAGGTCGGTTCGCACGCGGCGGCCATCTTCGCGGCGCGCGGCGCGCGCGTCGTCGCCGTGAGCGACCAGTACGGCGGCATCCGGGCCGACGGCGGTCTGGACGTGCCCCGCCTCATGGAGCACATGCAGCGCACCGGTTCGGTCATGGACTTCCCCGACGCCGACCGGATCTCCAACACGGAGCTCCTCGGGCTCGACGTCGACGTGCTGGTCCCGGCCGCGATCGAGGGTGTGCTCGACGAGACCACCGCGAGCAGCGTCAAGGCCCGCTGGGTGGTCGAGGGAGCCAACGGTCCGACGACCGAGGCCGGTGACGCGCTGCTGGCCAAGAACGACGTGACGGTGGTCCCGGACGTCCTCGCGAACGCCGGTGGTGTGGTCGTCTCCTACTTCGAGTGGGTCCAGGCGAACCAGACGTACTGGTGGACCGAGGCCGAGATCGCGGACAAGCTGGAGCACCGCATGACCACCGCGTACGCGGAGGTCTCGGCCCTGGCACGGCGCGAGGGCCTGTCCCTGCGCGACGCCGCCCTCGTCATCGGCGTCAAGCGGGTCGCCGAGGCGCACCAGATCCGGGGCCTGTACCCCTGATCACGGCGTGGTCAGATCCCCAGGACGCTCCGGTGACCTGGGGATCTGGCATGTCAGGTGTGGGTTTGCCCGGACCGGTCTCATCCAACGACCCTGCGCTCGCCTACCCTCAGGTCATGGACGAACTGGTGGCGCGGCTTCGAGCTGCCGGCTGTGTCTTCGCCGAGGACGAGGCACGGATCCTGGCCGAGGCGGCCGGCGACGACGCGGCGCGGCTCGAACGGCTGGTCTCCGCGCGGGTCGACGGGCTGCCGCTGGAGCACCTGGTGGGCTGGGTCGAGCTCGACGGTCTGCGCTGGCTGGTCGCGCCGGGGGTGTTCGTCCCGCGCCGGCGGTCCGAGCTGCTGGTCCGGGAGGCGGCGGAGCGGGCGGCCGCCGTCGCCACCAGAGCCGCGGCCCGGGCAACCGGAGCGACGGGCACGCTCACCGCGGCGACCGCCGTCGGCCCGGTGCTCCTGGTCGATCTGTGCTGCGGCTGCGGCGCACTCGGCGGCGCGGTGGCGAACCGCCTCCGCGTCGCGGGGCACGACGTCGAGGTCCACGCCGCCGACGTCGACCCGGCGGCCGTCGCCTGCGCACACGAGAACCTCGAGGCACTGTCCGATGCCGACGCCGATGCCGCGCCGGGCCTCGGCCGACTCACCGCGCACACCTACGCGGGCGACCTCGCGGACCCGCTCCCGGCCGAGGTGTGGGGCCGCGTCGACGTCCTCGTCGCGAACGCGCCGTACGTACCGACGGCCGCGATCAGCCTGATGCCGCCCGAGGCCCGGGAGCACGAGCCGCACGCGGCGCTCGACGGGGGTGGCGACGGCCTGATGATCCTGCGCCGGGTGATCGACCTGGCCCCCCGGCTCCTGCGCCCGGGCGGACACCTGCTCGTCGAGACGGGCGACGGCCAGGTGAGCGCCGCCGTCGGGCACCTGACGGCGGCCGGGCTGATCACGACCGTCCTGACCGACGACGAGCTGGGCGCCACGGCCCTGGCCGGGACCCTGCCGGAGCAGTCGCGCGGCACGGGCGCGGCGGATGAGCCGGCGGGGTGACTCTACGCATTCGGGGTCTCTCCCTGAGCCCGACACGCCGTCCGCGACACGCGCTCACGGCGCCGAGCACGGGGCCGGGCACGGGATCAGCTCAGGGGCTGGCGGGACGCCCACGCCTCCAGGCTCGTGCGTGGGCCCGTGAAGAACGGGACCTCCTCGCGCACGTGCCGGCGGGCCTCGGTGGCACGCAGGTCGCGCATCAGGTCGACGATGCGGTGCAGCTCGTCCGCCTCGAACGCGAGGATCCACTCGTAGTCACCGAGCGCGAACGCGGAGACCGTGTTGGCCCGGACGTCCTTGTAGCCCGCGGCCGCCATGCCGTGGTCACGCAGCATCGTGCGGCGCTCGGCCTCGGGCAGCAGGTACCAGTCGTAGGAGCGCACGAACGGGTAGACGCAGATGTAGTCGCGCGGAGCCTCCCCCGCGAGGAACGCCGGCACGTGCCCCCGGTTGAACTCGGCGGGGCGGTGCAGCGCCGCGACCGACCACACCGGCTCCAGGGACCGGCCCAGCTCGGACGCACGCAGTGCCTGGTAGGCGCCCTGCACCGCCTCGATCGACGGCCCGTGGGTCCAGAGCAGGAGGTCGGCGTCGGACCGCAGACCGCCCACGTCGTACCAACCGCGGGTCACGAGGTCCCCGGTGGTCGCTGCCGGGTCACCGGCGCCACCGACGGCGGCCTCGGCGTCGGCCACCACCGCCTTGCGCTCCGCCTCGTCCGCCGGGAGCGTCTCCGTCACGGAGAAGACCGAGAACATCGTGTACCGGATGCTGTCGTTGATGGCGGCGGTGTCGATCTCGTGTCCGGTGTCCCCGTGCACGTGTGGCTCGTTCATGTGATGCCTCTCGCTCGTGGCCGTCCCGCAGGACTCAGGAGTACAGGTCGGTGCTGCACAGCGCCGGGACGCCGCTCGGCTCGCCGTCCCGACGCAGGCAGCAGCCCGGGGCGCAGACGGAACGGAGCGCGGGCAGCGAGCCGACGGTCGCCTCGGTGATCTCCTCGTCACGGGCCAGCGCGGCCCGTTCGAGCAGCAGGTCCACGAGGCCGGAGACGAACGGCTCCCGGGTGCCCACGGTTCCGGCGCGGACCGCCGTCATGCCGAGGCCCTTCGCGGTGGCGAGCGCCTCGGTGTCGAGGTCGTAGGCCACCTCCATGTGGTCGGAGATGAACCCGATCGGAGACAGGACCACGCTGCGCAGCCCCTCGCCCGCGAGAGCCTCCAGGTGGTCGTTGACGTCCGGCTCGAGCCACGGTTGGCTCGGTGGGCCGGAGCGCGAGCAGTACGCCAGGTCCCAGGGCACGTCGTGCCCGAGCCGTTCGGCGACCTCCGCCGCGACGACCGCGGCGAGATCGAGGTGCTGCTCGGAGTACGTGGCGTGCGAGATCCGCGACGCCGCCTCCATGGTGTCGGGGATCGAGTGCGTCACGAACACCAGCTTCGCGTCGGCCCCGGAACCGCCCTGCGCCGCCAGCTCCCCGTAGGCCTCGACGACGGCGTCGACGTTGGCGCGCGCGAAGCCGGGGTGGTTGAAGTAGGAGCGGATCTTGTCGAACTGGACGCCCGTGGACCCGTCGGGGCCCAGCTGGCCCCGCTTGTCGAGCGTCACCGCGAGGTCCTCCCGGTACTGGCGGCAGCCGGAGTACGAGGAGAACGCGCTGGTCACGAGCGCGACGGCGCGCTGTGCTCCCAGCTTCTCCAGCTCGTCGAGCGCGTCGCTGGTGTACGGCTCCCAGTTGCGGTTGCCCCACACGACCGGCAGCTCGATGCCCCGGGCGGCGAGCTCGGCCTCGAGCGCCGCCTTGAGCTCCAGGTTCTGCTCGTTGATGGGGCTCCTGCCGCCGAACCCGTAGTAGTGCTCGCCCACCTCTTCGAGGCGCTCGTCCGGGATGCCCTTGCCCGCGGTGACGTTGCGCAGGAACGGCACCACGTCCTCCGGCTTGTTCGGTCCACCGAAGGAATAGAGCAGCAGGGCGTCGTACGGCGCGGCGTCCTGCGCCGCAGGCTGGGGGAAGTTCGCGGGCATGCTCCCATCCTTCCATCGACCGGGGCGCCGGTCCGCCCAGAGAGGGGCGAACGGGACGTGACATCGATGCGACGTCCTGTCAGGAACTCTGGCCGGTCGCCCGCGCACGGACCGGCCGGCCACATCGGCCGCCCACCAGTCGGCGTGGTCCGGCGCACCCGACGCGCCGCACCGGCGCCGGCTGCTGATCGCGCTCGCGGCCGGGTCTGCGGGGCGGCGCCATGACCCGCTGCTACGAGTGCTGTCGCGAGTACATCGACCACCGGCGCGCCCACGTGGGCGACGAGGTCTACCGGTCCGTGGAGGTCCTGGTCCTGGAGTACGGCGACCAGGCGGCGCGCCGGGCCCGCTGACCCGCGCTGCCCCGCGGAGCCCCGCGCGGGAACGTCGGCTCAGGACGCCCGCCCGCGCGCGTGCACGTTGCCCCGGTCCAGCCGCTCCCGCAGGCTCGGCAGCGCCTCGACCAGGTCCGACGGCGCCGGGCTACGCGTCACCAACGACAGCCGTACCCGGGACCGGACGGGCGCCGGTTCGATCCGGTCACCGGGTGCCGCGTACCAGTGCGCCACCAGGTCGGGCACGACGACGGCACAGCGCCGCTCCCGTGCCGTCCGCACCGCCGACTCCGCGGTGGCCGAGTGCCGGGCGTGCGCCCCCAGATCGGTCAGCCGGCGCAGCAGGACGTCGCGGGACAGGTCGAGCGCGCAGCAGATCACAGTCTGCCCCACATACGGCCGGCGACCCTGCCCCCGCCCGGGCACGCCGTCGGGCAGGAGCGTGACGAGGTCGTGCTGACCCACCTCCGTGACCAGCAGACCCCTGGCGATCGGGACCTGCTTGGCGATGGTCACGAAGGCCGCGTCGAGCGTTCCGCGCTCGACCCACTCCAGCAGGCGCGGTCCGTGCTCCACCTCCGGCTGGACCACCACGTCGTCGAGCAGGACGTCCAGCACGGCGAACAGCGTGCCCGCGAGGCTCGGGATGGTGCCCACCGACACCGTGCGCGACTGCGCCGCCACGAGGGTGCGCTCCACCATCGCGCCCAGGTGGTCGAGCACGTGCGTGGCCTGGTCGCAGAACACCAGCCCCGCCGCCGTCGGCCGCGCGCCGGTGGTGTCCCGGTCGAACAGGGTGGCACCCACGCGCCGCTCGAGGGCGGCCAGCCGCTGGCTCGCCGCGGGCTGGCTCACGAGGAGCTCACGCGCCGCCGCGCCGAGCGAGCCGTGCCGCACGACGGCGTCGACCAGCCGGAGGTCCTCGACCGTGGGATATGAGGTCATAGTTCCAGCCTATGTCCGCTCATGCTCGACCAGCGTCTACCCGAGCGCCCTGGGACCGGCGCAGGATGACGCTGTGCGTCACCCTCACCTCGTCACGCTGACCGCCACGACCTTCGTCACCTGGACCGGCCAGCGCATCACCGCCGTCGCGCTCCCGCTCGTGGCGCTCGACCAGACCGGCGATGCCTGGACCACCGGGCTCGTGGGCGGCTTCGCCGGCCTGCCGCTGCTGACCTCCGCGTGGTGGGGGCGGCGCTTGCGGTCCCACCTGACGTCGGGCCGCGCGCTGGCCGCCCTGCTCACCGTCCAGACGATCGGGCTGCTGCTCGTCCCGGTGGCGGCGGCGACCGTCGGCGTCGGCGCCGTGGTCCTGTGCGCGGCCGGTCTGGTCACGGGGGCGACGTCGGCCATGCTGGCGCCGGCGCAGCGCGCCCTGACCGCGGACCTCGCCGAGCTGCCCGGGAACGGACCCGACGTCGGCGCGCGAGCCCTCGCCTGGCAAGATCTCGCGCACCGGTCGTCCATGATCTTCGCACCCCCGCTCGGGGCCTGGCTGCTCGTCATGTGGGGCGCCGAGCCGCTGCTGTGGTGCGAGGCGGCGGCCGTGGCACTGAGCGCGGTGGCGATGCTGACCGTACCGGCGGCTGCGGCGGCCGAGCCCGTCGCGAGCCCCGCGCCCCGCGCACCCGCCCCGTCCATGCGCACCGTCCTGCGCGCCCACCCGGACCTTGCCGTCGGCATCGGTCTCGCCGGCATCGGAGGCATCACGTGGTTCGCGTTCACGCTGGGGCTGACCCTGCTCGGCGCGGAGCTCGACCGGCCGGGCGAGCTGGTCGCGGCCGGCCTGGCGGGCTACGGCACCGCGACGGTCGGTATGTCGTTCGTGGCACCGCTCGTGGTGCACCGGGTGCCCCGCATCCCGGCGATCGTGGTGTCGTGGGTGATGATGGGCGTCGCGTACCTCGCGCTGCCCGTTGCCGCGCCGAACCTGCTCGCCGTCGCCCTGGTGTCCGCCGTGGGCGGGGTGACCATGCCGTTCGGGATCGCGGCTCTCAACGCGCTCGTCGTGGACCGCACGACGGGCGCGGAGCGGCGTACCGCGTTCACCGCGGAGACGGTGCTGCACAGCGGTGGTGCCTCGGCCGGACTGCTCGTGGGTGGTGCGCTGATCGGCGCGTTCGGCGCAGGACCGGTCCTGGTCGTGACCGGCCTCCTGCAGGTGGTCGCGGCGGTCGCGGCCGTGCTGTGGCTGCGCCTCCGCTCACGGTCGGCACTCCCCTACGACGTCGGCAGTGAGCAGGCTCCCGACCCAGCCGGTGCAGACCGGCCGAGCTAGCGGCGCCCGGCACCGACCAGGCTCGTCACGGCCGCCGCCAGGTCGCGCAGGCGCGGGGCGGTGCGCGCGATCAGGTCGTCCAGCTCCACCGGGCCGGGAGCGATCGAGAAGGCGGCGGCGATACCCGCAGCGCGTGCCTGCGCCTCCGGGAGCAGCACCTGGCCGGCCACGACCACGACGGGCGGCCGGGTGGGCGACGCGGCGGCGAGCCGCGCGACGCCGTCGGCCACCTTGCCGTTGACCGACTGGGAGTCGAAGGAGCCCTCCCCCGTGATCACCAGGTCGGCGTCGGCGAGGGCGGCGGGCAGACCCACCGCGTCGGCGACGAGCACGGCGCCCGGAGTGTTCTCCGCGCCGAGCACGGCGATCAGCCCGGCCGGGACACCGCCGGCCGCACCCGCACCGGGCACCTCGGCGACGGCGGCGCCGGTCTCGCGCTCGAGCACGTCGGCCCAGTGCCGCAGCGCGTCGTCGAGGAACTCCGCCGCGCCGTCGCGCGCACCCTTCTGCGGTCCGAAGACCTGGGCCGCACCGTGCTCGCCCACCAGGGGGTTGGTGACGTCCACGGCGAGCCGCCAGCGCACCTCACGAGCCCGCGGGTGCAGGCCGGACAGGTCGAGGGTCGTGACGGAGGCCAGACCTTCGCCACCGTCGGGCACCTGGGCGCCGTCCGCGTCGAGGAGGCGGGCGCCGAGCCCGGTCAGGATCCCGGAGCCGCCGTCCGTGGAGGCCGAGCCACCCAGGCAGACGAGGATCTCGGCGACCCCGGCATCGAGCGCGGCGCGCGCGACGTCCCCGGTACCGCGGGTCCCGGCGTGCAGCGGCTGGAGCGGTGCGTCGGACACCCCGGGCAGGCCACTGGCCTCGGCCAGCTCGACGACGGCGGTGCGGCCGTCGGGCGACACTGCCCACCGGGCCGACGTCGGCCGGCCGATCGCGTCGACCGTCTCGGTGACCAGCGCCTCGACCCCCCAGACGGCGAGCAGCGCGTCGAGGGTGCCCTCGCCGCCGTCCGCCATGGGCAGCCGGGTCACGACGGCGTCCGGGGCGGCGTCCAGCACCCCGTCGGCGACGGCGGACGCGACCTCGGCGGCAGACAGGCTGCCCTTGAACGAGTCGGGACAGACAACGACGTGCAGCGGTTCCACGCGCTGATCGTAGGCGGTCCGCGCCGTCAGGCCGCCAGGATTTCGGCCACTGGAACCGCGTCGGCCCCGAAGGCCTCGGCTACGGCAGTGCTGGTGATGCGCCCCGCGTGCGTGCTCAGGCCGTGGGCGAGCGCCGCGTCGGCGCGCAGCGCGTCCCGCCAGCCCTTCTCCGCGATCGCTGCGACGTACGGCAGCGTCGCCGCGGTCAGCGCCCTGGTCGCGGTCACCGGTACGGCCCCGGGCATGTTCGCCACGCAGTAGTAGAGCGTGTCGTGCACCGCGTAGGTCGCGGCGTCGTGCGTGGTGGGGTGCGAGTGCTCGAAGCAGCCACCCTGGTCGATGGCGATGTCGACCAGCAGCGCACCGGGCTTCATGGCCTTGACCATCGAGTCGGTCACGAGCTTGGGTGCCGCGGCGCCGGGGATGAGGACCGACCCGATGACCAGGTCGGCGGACTCCACCTGCTCCGCCACCTCGTACGCCGTCGACGCCCGTGTGGCCACCGCGCCGCCGAACCGCACCTCGAGCTGGCGCAGCCGCGGGATGGAGACGTCCAGGATCGTGACGTCCGCGCCCATCCCCAGCGCGTTGGCCGCCGCGTGCTCGCCGGCCACGCCGCCGCCGATCACGACGACCTTCGCCTTGGGGGTGCCGGGCACCCCGCCCATCAGCACTCCGGCGCCGCCCTGGGGCCGGAGGAGGTGGTAGGCACCGACCTGCGCGGACAGGCGTCCGGCGACCTCGCTCATCGGGCTGAGCAGCGGGAGCGAACGGTCCGCGAGCTGGACCGTCTCGTACGCGATGGCGGTGGTGCCGGCCGCGAGCAGCGCATCGGTGCACGGCGCGGACGCCGCGAGGTGCAGGTAGGTGAAGAGGGTCATGTCCGGTCGCATCAGCGCGTACTCGGGCTCGATCGGCTCCTTGACCTTGATCAGCAGCTCGGCCGTACCCCACACCTCCTCGACCGTGTCGACGATGCGCGCACCGGCAAGGCGGTACGCGTCGTCGTCGAAGCCGGAGCCCTGCCCGGCGCCGGCCTGCACCAGCACGTCGTGGCCGCGGCGGACCAGCTCGTGGGTGCCGGCGGGCGTGAGCGCGACCCGGTTCTCGTTGTTCTTGATCTCCGTGGGGACGCCGACGTTCATAAGGTGACGGTAATCACTGTTCCGTGTACGGGTCCAGGCTCCATTCCCGAATAGAATGTTCGGCAGTTCTGCACAAAGATGGGTGCATGCTCAATCCCTGGCGGCTCCGCCTCCTGCACCAGCTCCACCTGCTCGGCACGGTCCGCGCCGTGGCCGAAGCAGCCCACATGAGCCCGTCGAGCGTGTCCCAGCAGCTCGCCACGCTGGAGACCGAGGCGAAGGCCCAGCTCTTCGAGCGGGTGGGACGGCGCATCCGGCTGACCCCCTCCGGCGTCACGCTCGCGGCCCACGCCTCCGAGATCCTCGACCGGATAGCGGCCGCGGAGGCCGACCTCGCGGGCCTGCACTCCGAGGCCACCGGCGTGGTGCGGGTGGCCGCGTTCACCAGTGCCTTCCACGGCATCGTGGTACCCGCCGTCGCCGCTCTCGCCCGGGAGCACCCGCGTATCCAGGTGGAGCTCACCGAGGCGGAACCCCTGGTCAGCCGCCCTGCCCTGCAGCGCGGCGAGGTGGACGTCGCCGTGTGCGCAGACTTCCCGGACGCCCCCGTCCCGCCCGACGCCGGCCTCGCACGCCTCCCCCTGACGGGCGACCGCGTGGTGCTCGTGACGGCGCGCGAGACGGCGACCGGCGAGCGCACGGGACGCGTCGACCTGGCCACGCTGGCGAACGAGCCGTGGGCGTTCGAGCACCCCGGAGCCCACCTGGCCGACCTCGCCGAACGCCTCTGCGGGCGGGCGGGCTTCACGCCGAGAACGGTGGCGCGGTTCGAGAGCTACGGCACGCTCCTGGGTCATGTCGAGGCGGGCCTGTCGGTCACGCTGCTGCCGCTGCTCGCCGTCCACGACCGGTACGCCGTGCGCACGCTCGACCTGGTCGACCCGCCGCGCCGCGACATCCATCTCGTCGTGCGGCGCACCACGATGGACCGGGCCGCCGTGCGGGTGGTGGTGGACGCGCTCCGCCACCAGGCACGGTCGGCCTGAACCGGTCCCTGCGCAGGTCAGCCGGGTTGTGGGCCGGCAGGTTCCGGCCGACGAGGGGTGCGCCGGCCGGGCCCGGTCAGAAGTCCTCGATGTCTCCCTGGGCCGCCCGCAGCGTGTCCGCCAGCTCACGCAGCCGGTTCAGGTCCTCCGCGTCCATCGCGGGTGCCACGTAGTGCGCGATGGACCGCACGTGGCGCCGACCGAGCTCCTTCTGGGTCACCGTGCCCTCCGCGGTGAGGCTCACCAGCACGCCTCGGCCGTCGTCGGGTGAGGGGTGTCTGCGCACCAGACCGCGCTTCTCCAGGCGCTCCACCATGCGCGACAGCGAGGACTGCGCCATGAGGATGTTCTCGTTGAGCTCGCGCAGCCGCAGCGTCTCCCCCGGGGCGAGAGAGAGCGTGAACAGCACGTCGTACTCGCGCATGCTCAGGTCGCCCCAGATGTCGTCCGCCAGCAGCCGGCGCATCACCGTCACCTGGGTGCGAAACAGCGACTCCCATGCTTCGGCGGCCTCGCGAGCCGACGGCACACGTCGCTCGGTCATCAGCGCGCCTTCCTCGTCATCCACGGCACGCTACCTGACTGAACTTTCGCTCACCTACCTGCATGTGTGGTGGCGAATTTCACCATACGAATATACGGCGACCCGGGGTCCCGGGCGCTGATCGACGACCAGGGTCAGCGCCCGAGACGGCGCTCACGGAGCGAGAAGTCGCGCAGCGCGCGCAGGAAGTCGACGCGCCGGAACGCCGGCCAGTAGGCCTCGCAGAAATAGAACTCGGTGTGCTGGCTCTGCCACATGAGGAACCCGCCGATGCGCTGCTCACCGGAGGTCCGGATGACGAGCTCCGGGTCGGGCTGCCCCTTCGTGTACAGGTGCTCCGCGATGTGCTCGACGTCGATCGACTCGGCCAGGTCCGCGAGCGTGGCCCCGTGCTCCGCGCGCTCGGCGAGATACGAGCGGACGGCGTCGGCGATCTCCGTCCGTCCGCCGTACCCGACCGCCACGTTCACCTGCAGCCCTTTGACGCCCGCCGTCCGGTCGGCCGCCGAGCGCAGCGCGGTGGCCAGGCGCGCCGGGAGGAGGTCGAGCCGCCCGATGACCCGCAGGCGCCAGCGACCCGACTCAGCGAGGTCCGACACGGCGTCCTCGATGATGTCGAGGAGGTGGCCGAGCTCGTCGGCCGACCGGCTCAGGTTGTCGGTGGACAGCATCCACAGGGTGACGACCTCGATGCCCAGCGACTCGGCCCAGCCGAGGAACTCGGTGATCTTGTCGGCGCCGCGGCGGTGTCCCGTCGCCGCCGTCTCTCCGAACGAGCGCGCCCAGCGGCGGTTGCCGTCGAGCATCACACCGATGTGCCGGGGCAGCGTCGCGCCCTGCAGGGCAGACGCCAGGCGTAGCTCGTAGAGGCGGTACAGCGGGCTGGGCAGACGCACGGATACCTCAGTGGGTCGGGCTGTGGGAGCCGCGAGGGGCGGTCCGCACGGCAGCTCTTGCGCTGGGTCGGGGACCCGGCAGGACGTGGACAAAGGTACCCCTCGAAGCCGGAGGTTCCCGCGCGCTTGCCCCTCTCCGGGCAGCCCGGCGGGCGACTCCCGCCAACCCAGCGCAGGATCTTCACAAGGCCCCTGTCCAGCGGGCGATACCCGAACCTACGCTAAAGTAAGTTACGCAACCGTAGGTTGCGCCCCGGCACCAGGAGGGCGCCCGGTTGCCGAACGGAGAGGAGAACCGCGTGCGAGCTCACCCCCACGAGCCGGACGACTCCGCCGGCCGCTCGGACGATGCGGCAGGCACGTTCAGGGACAGCCTCGACGACGTGCGCGACACGGCGGGCGACCTCGTCGAGCGGGCCGGTCGGAAGATCAAGCCGCGGCTGCGCGGCTGGATCCACGCCGGGACGTTCCCGCTGGCCCTCGCCGCGAGCATCGTGCTGATCGTGCTCGCTCCCACCGTGCCGGGCAAGGTCTCCGCGTCGGTGTTCGGCCTGAGCGCCTGCCTCCTGTTCGGGGTCTCCGCGGTCTATCACCTCGGCAGCTGGTCACCCCGCACCGACGCCGTGCTCCGGCGTCTCGACCACACCAACATCTTTCTCATCATCGCGGGGACCTACACGCCGCTCGCGGTGCTGCTCCTGCCGCCCGACCAGGGAACGGTGCTGCTCTGGCTGGTCTGGAGCGGCGCGCTGCTCGGGCTCCTGGCCCGCGTCTTCTGGCTGAACGCGCCCCGCTGGGTCTACGTGCCGGTCTACCTCGCGCTCGGCTGGGTCGCGGTCGCGTACATGGGCCAGTTCTGGGCCACGGGCGGGCCCGCGGTCGTCTGGCTCATCCTGGCCGGCGGTCTCGCCTACACGGTCGGCGCCGTCGTCTACGCCACCAAGAAGCCCGACCCGAACCCGGCCTGGTTCGGCTTCCACGAGATCTTCCACGTGTTCACCGTGATCGGCTTCCTGTGCCACCTGGTCGCAATCTACCTGGCGAACCTCGCGGTGTGAGGTTCGCTGCGAGGGTGCGCTGTGAGGGTGCGCTGTGAGGGTGCGCTGTGAGGGTGCGCTGTGAGGCGCGCTCAGATCGGCAGCGGTCCGGTCACCTCCCGGTGGGCACGACCGTGTACCGGCGGTTCGCCAGCGACGGGTTGGCCGTGCGGACCGCGCCGAGCGCGGCGGGATCGAGGTCGACCGTGCGGTACGCCTGCTCCTCCTCCAGCTCCAGCCCGACGACGCCGTCCGGTCCCGCCAGGAGCGAGCGCCCCGTGACGCCGTGGCCCGTCATCCCGACGCCGAGCACCATGGCGGTGTTCTCGATCGCGCGCGCCCGGAGCAGGGTGCGCCAATGGTCGGCCTTGAGCGGCCCGGCCACCCAGGCGGCCGGGTACACCAGCACGTCCGCTCCCGCGTCGACGAGGCGGCGGGCCGCTTCGGGGAAGCGCAGGTCGTAGCAGGTGAGCACCCCGAACGTGAACCCGCCGAGGCGAAGGGTGACCGGCTCGGCGTCGGCCGGGCCCGGTTCGAGGCGGTCCGACTCCCGGTATCCGAACGCGTCGTACAAGTGCACCTTGCGGTAGACGCCGGAGATCTCGCCGGCGCCGTCGACGACGACGAGCGCGTTCACCGAACGGGCCCCGTCGGAGCCCGGCAAGGTGGTGCCGGCGATCACGGCGACCTGGTGCTCACGTGCCCTGGCCCGCAGGAGCGTGACGAACGGACCGTCGAGCGGTTCGGCATGCTCCGGACCGACGCCGTGCGGGTCGTAGGCGGACGCGTACTCCGGCAGCACCAGCAGGTCCGCCTCGGCCCGCTCCGCCACGTCGAAGGCGTCGAGCACGGTCTGCCGGTTGGCCTCGTGATCGCCGGTGACGGCCACCTGGGCGACCGTCACGCGCACGACGCCGGCGGGGGTACTCGACGCGGCCACGTCAGCCACCGGACCCACCGCTGCTCGACGAGCTGCCCGAGTCGGACGGTGAGGCGCTCGCGTCCGACGTGCCGGTGGCCTCCGGGTCCCGCGCGCCGGAGCCGGAGTCGGCGTCGGCGCGGCGGAAGCTGATCACCTCCGGCTCGGGGACCGGCAGACCCTGCTCGCGGGCGTTGTGACCGGCCTTGCGCAGGTGCTTGCTCAGGTTCAGGAACAGGAGCACGCACGCGATCGCCAGCGCGAAGGTGACGACGAAGCCGATGAGCCCCGGTGAGACCTCCCACTCCTCCAGGCCCGGGCGGAGCGTGCCCTCGGTGGGGTTCGGCGACGGGTCGGTCGCGAAGGACAGCGCGCCGGCGACCAGGGGGCTCATGCTGGCACCTCCGACCGGACACCCTCGAACAGGTCGTTCTCGTACTCCCCCGTGGCACGCTCGGGCAGCGGCACGCGGGACTCGGCGATCTCGTACTCGTCCCACGGCCACACGTCGACCTCGAGGTCGCGCGGCACCGCGAAGAAGAACCCGGTCGGGTCGATCTGCGACGCGTGCGCCCGCAGGGCGGCGTCCCGGTTCGGGAAGTAGTCGGCGACCGGGACCAGCGTGGTCACCTGGCGCTCGGGGATCTCGCGCGCGTCGCGCGACTCGACCCAGTCGCCGAACGGCGACTCGAGCCCCGCGCCCTCCATGGCCTCGTGCACGGCGCGGATGCGGTTCATCGAGAAACCGTGGTTGTAGTAGAGCTTGAGCGGCTCCCAGGGTGCGCCCGTGCCCGGGTAGCGGTCGGGGTCGCCGGCCGCCGCGAACGCCTCGTACGACACCTCGTGGCACTTGATGTGGTCGGGGTGCGGGTAGCCCCCCGACGGGTCGTACGTCGTGATGACGTGCGGCCGGAACTCGCGTACGGCCTGTACCAGCGGGGCGGCGGCCTCCTCCAGCGGAACCACCGCGAAGCAGCCCTCGGGGAGCGGGGGCAGGGGGTCACCCTCCGGCAGGCCCGAGTCCACGAAGCCCAGCCACTGCTGCCGCACGCCCATCGCGGCGGCGGCCTCGGCCATCTCCAGCCGGCGCACCGCGCGGCGGCCCTCGATCGTCTCGAACTCGTGCCCGGCCGGCACCTCGAACGACGGGTTGAGGACGTCGCCTCGCTCGCCCCCGGTGCACGTCACGATGAGAACCTCCACCCCCTCTGCGGCATAGCGGGCCGTCGTCGCGGCCCCCTTGCTCGACTCGTCGTCCGGGTGCGCGTGCACGGCCATCAGACGGAGCGGCTCGCGCTCGGGTACGGACACTGGGTCCTCCTGTGTGGGATGAGGCTGCGTGGGATGACTACTGGGACAATCACTCACATGGACCATGATGGTCCAGGGACAATCTTGCTACGAACCACCGACACCTCGATCCAAGCGAGCCGTGATGACCGACCCAGACCCTGCCGCCCCGACCGGTACCGCGCCCGAGCGGGCGCCCGGCCTCGCCGAGCGGTACGGCCGCGCCAGGCCGGGATCGCGGCAGGCAGCGGCACTTTCCGCGGGCGACGACCCCTGGGACGAGTCCGACGACGTCCGCCCCCGGCCGAAGCTGTCGGTAGGTGCCCGGATCGCCGTCACCCTCGCGCTGGCCGCCGGTGTGGCCCTCGCCGCGTGGTTCACGATCGTCGACACCCAGCGCGACCCCGTGACCTTCACCGACGTCGGCTTCTCGGTGTCGAGCGCCGAGGCGGTCGAGGTCACCTTCGAGGTGAGCATGCCGCCGGGGACGGAGGCCGTCTGCACCGTGACCGCGCTGAGCAAGAACTACGCGGAGGTGGGCGCGATCGACGTCGAGGTGGGTCCCGACACCGCGCGTACCGCACGCCACACCGTGACGATCGCCACGACGGAGCTCGCGACCACGGGCATCGTCGACCACTGCGACGTGCGCTGAGGCCACGGTCCCGGAACGGGTACACCGTCCGCTCAGAGCGGAACCCAAGGCACTTTCGGCATGTCTTTCCCAGGAATTGGTATTCTCGTCGTTTCACACGCTGTGTTGACCGGCTGACGCGCGTGCCCGATCCGCTCCGTCGGTCGGGATTTGTGCGCGGCCGTAACTGTGGCTCGATCGAGCAACGACGAAAGGAGAGCCCCCGTGGCCGACGCTTCTGTCACCTGGCTCACCCAGGAGGCGCACGACAAGCTCAAGGCTGAGCTGGAGCATCTCTCCGGCCCCTATCGGGCGGAGATCACCGAGCGCATCGCGGCTGCCCGCGACGAGGGCGACCTCAAGGAGAACGGCGGGTATCACGCGGCGCGCGAGGAGCAGGGGAAGAACGAGCTGCGCATCCTCGAGCTCACCGAGAAGCTCCGCAACGTCCAGGTCGGCACCCCTGCGGACGACGGCAAGGTCGAGCCGGGCATGGTCGTGACCGCCGTCGTCGCCGGCGACGAGATGAGCTTCCTGTTCGGTTCGCGAGAGATGGCGGGCTCCACGGAGCTCGACGTCTACTCGCCGACGTCGCCGCTCGGCGCTGCGATCGACGGCAAGTCGATCGGCGCGAAGACGAGCTACCAGGCCCCCAACGGCCGCGACATCCCCGTGGAGATCACGGGGGCGAAGCCCTTCCAGGGTTGAGGAACGAGGCACTCACCCGAAGCGGAACCGCAGGCTCAGCCTTGTTCATAGAGCCTGAGCCCGACCGCAGCGCAGACCGACGGGCCTGTCAGACGCTCGGATCACCTCGGTGGCCGGGCCGTCCGGCGGGCCCGTCGGCGTGTCCGGGCCCGTCGGCGGACGTCAGGTCGGCGAGGCGACGTCCCAGCAACCGCCGGTCCCCCTCCCGGTCCGCCTGACCGAGCGCGCGCCGGTACTCCGCCGCGGCCTCGACGGGCCGGCCCGCGCGGCGCAGCAGGTCGGCCCGGGTCGCCGGCAGCAGGTGGTACGCCGCGAGCTCGGGGGCCGACGCGACGTCGTCGAGCGCGGCCAGGCCCGCCTCCGGGCC
Organism: Promicromonospora aerolata; assembly: GCF_042682255.1. NCBI lineage: Bacteria > Bacillati > Actinomycetota > Actinomycetes > Micrococcales > Promicromonosporaceae > Promicromonospora > Promicromonospora aerolata. Next base: position 4,766,399 of record NZ_JBHUHF010000001.1, on the reverse strand, counting down.
CCGGGCCATGCCCACAGCCACCGCCCGGTTGAGCGCCACCACCGGCGAGCGCGTCATCCCCGCCAGGACCGCGTACAACGCCTCGATCTCGGCCCAGTCCGTCCGGTCGGGCGACTCCGCCCGTGCGTGCAGCGCCGCGATCGCCGCCTGCACCTGGTACGGCCCCGGACGACGCGCGGCGAGCGCGTCGTCGAGCACCGCCAGCCCCTCGACGATCTCGTCGTGCTGCCAGAGCGAGCGGTCCTGCTCCTCCAGCGTGCGCGGCACCGCATCGACGCCGGCGTCCAGGCGAGCGCGTCGGCGCGCGTGCTGGAGCAGCAGCAGGGCGAGCAGCCCGCGCGCCTCGGGTTCCTCGGGCAGCAGCCGCGCGACGAGTCGGGCGACGCGGAGCGCGTCGTCGGCCAGGGCCCGTCGGTCCTGGGCACCGGCGACGTCGTCGGCCGGCTCCGCCCACGCGTCGTAGCCCTCGGTGAACAGCACGTACAGCACGGCCAGCACCGCTGAGACCCGCTCGTGCAGCAGCTCGGGCGGCGGCACCCGGAACGCGATGCCGGTGGTCCGGATCTTGCGCTTGGTCCTGGTCAGCCGCTGGGCCATGGTCGTCTCCGGCACCAGGAAGGCCCGAGCGACCTGCGCCGTCGTCATCCCGGTGAGCGACCGCAGCGTCAGCGCCACCCGGCCGTCCAGGGGCAGGGCCGGGTGGCAGCACGTGAAGACGAGGCGCAGCAGGTCGCCGTCGGGGTCCTCCGGCTCCACGGCGGCCCAGCCGGTGCCGTGGGTGCCACCGTCCACGGCGTCGGCGGCCGCGGACGCCGGATCGCTCAGGGGCGGGCCCAGCCGCTCGGTCAGCCGCGCCGCCTGCGCGACCTTCTCCGCCTCGACCGCGCGGCGCCGCAACCGGTCCAGCGCCCGGTTCCGCGCCGTGGTGGTGAGCCAGGCGCCGGGACGTGCGGGCACGCCGTCGCGCTCCCAGGTGCGCAGGGCCGTCGCGAAGGCCTCCTGGGTGCAGTCCTCGGCGAGGTCGAGGTCACCGGTGCTGCGGGCAACGGCCGCGAGCACGCGGCCCCACTCGTCGCGGAAGGCCGCCGCGACGGCCCGCCCGACGTCGGTCACGCCTCGGTGTCGCCGTCGAGCCCGAGCGGCCAGAACGGACGGAGCTCGATGGCCCCCGTGTGCGCCATCGGGTGGGCCGCGGCGATCCGGATGGCCTCGTCGAGTTCGGGCGCCTCGAGGATGTCGAAGCCCGCGATCACCTCTTTGGTCTCCGTGAACGGGCCGTCCGTGACCACCACCTCGCCGGTGCGCACCTGGACGCCGACGGCGTCGGCGGGCGGGCGCAGCCGGTCGCCGATGATCGCCCGGCCCGAGTCGTAGGTGTCCCGCACCCAGGTCTCGATGTCGGGCACGCCCACGGGATCGGCCGGTGCGTCGGGCGTGTCCAGGACGAGCATGAGATAGCGCATGGTGTGCTCCCTCCCGGGGAGTTCCCCGGTGTCATGTCGCGCGACCGGAACGGCCGCGTCACTCCGACGACGAACGGGAGGGCCCGGCCACGACACCCGCCCCGGAACTCAGTGGGCGACGACCTCGTAGCCCTCGGACTGCAGCCGCTCCACGACCGCGGCCCGGTGGCCCGCGCCCTTGGTCTCGAGCTGCAGGTTGACCCGGACCTCGGACACGGCGAGGGACACGTCGGTGCGGGTGTGGTCGACGGCCACGATGTTCGCGCCGGCCGCCGCGATCGTCTCCACCAGCCGCGCGAGCGCTCCCGGCTTGTCCATCAGCCGCACCTGCAGCTTCAGGTACCGGCCGGCCGCGACGAGACCGTGCTGCACGACGCGGAGCAGCACCAGCGGGTCGATGTTCCCGCCCGACAGGACGGCGACGACCGGACCCTTGAACGCGCCGGCACCGGCGGCCATGATGCCGGCGACACCAGCGGCTCCGGCGGGCTCGACCATCAGCTTGGAGCGCTCCAGCACCGCGAGCAGCGCGCGCGAGAGCTGGTCCTCGGTGACGGTCCGGACCTCGACGCCCTCCTTCTGCACGATCCCGAACGGGACGTCGCCGGGCAGGCCCACGGCGATGCCGTCGGCCATGGTGGAGCCGAGCGTCCCCGCCAGCGGCTTGCCCGCCTTCAGCGAGCCCGGGTACGCCGCCGCGGACGCCGCCTGCACGCCCACCACCTTCACGTGCGGTGCGACCTCGGCCAGCACGGCGGCGATCCCGGCCACCAGCCCTCCACCGCCCAGCGGCACGACGACGGTGGCGACATCCGGCACCTGTTCCAGGATCTCCAGGGCGATGGTGCCCTGACCTGCCACGACGTCGACGTGGTCGAACGGGTGGATGAGCACGCGGCCGGAGCGCGCGGACTCGACGCGGGCTGCCGCGAGCGCCTCGTCCACGGAGGAGCCCACCATCCGCACCTCGGCGCCGTACCCGCGGGTCGCGGCGACCTTCGGCAGCGCGGCGTCGAGCGGCATGTAGACGACGGTGTCGATGCCGAGCATTCCCGCGGCGACCGCGACGCCCTGCGCGTGGTTGCCCGCGGAGGCGGCGACGATGCCGCGTTCGCGTTCGGCGGGTGAGAGGCGTGCGAGGCGCACGTAGGCGCCCCGCACCTTGAACGAGCCGGCGCGCTGCAAGTTCTCGCACTTGAGCAGCACCTTCGTACCCGCGATGGTGGAGAGCGCACGGCTCTCGGTGATCGGTGTCCGCGTGATGACACCGTTGAGCAGGTCGGCGGCGGCGCGGGCGTCGTCGGCGGTCACCGTGAGGTGGCCGCCGTAGGACTCCAGGTCGAACGGATCCAAGGGCACAGCGGGCATGTTGCCCGACTGCGCCGCCAGATGCACGTTCAGCGCTTCGGATCGCCGTCCGGCGCGTCGCCGTCCTCGTCGATGCCGACGTCCACGACGGCCGCCTCGGCCGCCACGCCGGGCGCGCGCCGCAGGCGGAGCGGGATCGGTGGCGCGTCCGCCGCGCGCCACCTGATGGGCAGCGCGTCCTCGTCGCCGAGCTCCGGGAACTTGTCGTGCCCGTTGAGGTAGAGGATCACGGTGTTCAGCACGGCGGCGAGCGGCACCGCGAACAGGGCACCGACGATGCCCGCCGCGTACGACCCGGCGGCCACCGCGAGGATGACGGCGACCGGGTGCAGCGAGACGGCCTGGCCCATGAGGAACGGCTGCAGGGCGTGCGACTCGATCTGCTGCACCAGCAGCACGACGCCGAGCATGATCAGGGCGGCCACCCAGCCGTTCGACACGAGCACCACGACCACCGCGATGGCCCCGGTGACGATGGCACCGACGACCGGCACGAACGAGCCGACGAACACCAGGATGCTGATCGGCAGGGCGAGCGACGGCACGAAGAACACCGCACCGATCCCGATGCCGACCGCGTCCACGGCAGCGACGAGGATCTGCGTGCGGGTGTAAGCCGCCAGGGTCACGGCACCGCGGCGACCGGCCTGGTTGACCCGCTCCCGGGAGGACTGCGGCAGCAGGCCGACGATCCACGTCCAGATGCCCCGCGGGTCGTGCAGGAAGAAGAACGTGCAGAACAGCGCGATCAGTGCGCCGACGAGCACGCTGCCCGCGGTGGCGGCGGCGCCCAGGGCGCCGCTCACGATCGCGCCCTGCTGCGCCTCGAGCTGGTCGAGGATGTCCTGGCTGTAACTGTTCAGCTGTTCCTCGAGCCCGAACTGCGAGGAGAGCTGCGCCCACAGCTCCTCGAAGCCGCTGATCGCCTGCGCCGTCAGGTCGGCGAACCCGTTCGCGATGGACTGTCCCGCCAGGGTGATCAGGCCTGCCACCACGAGGATCAGCCCGACCAGCGAGAGACCGGCCGACAGCCCGCGCGGCAGCCGCAGCCGTTCGTTCAGCAGGCGGCGTACGGGTGTCAGCATGATCGTGAGCAGCAGGGCCACCGCGACCGGGATGACGATCGTCTTCAGGAGCGTGAGGAGCCACAGCGCGGCAGCGATGAACGCGCCGATGAGGAGCATGCGCCACGACCACGACGCGGCGGCCCGGATGGCTGGCGGGACCGCGCCGGACTCGTCGGTGGGCGGCGCGGTGGTCGGGGCTGACGTCACGCTGGTCTCCTCGGTCTGCGACACGGATAACACCCTAGGGGAGCACATGGACGCGCTGGTGGCGTGTTCACGCGCCGCACGAAAGGTGCACGGAGCGCGCACCGATCCGACAGATGTCGGACGAACGCCCGACACCTGACCGATGACTCGGCGGCCTCCTGCTCGTAGCCTCGCGGCACGGCCCGTCCTGGGTCGTGTCCCGGACGATCCCGGAGGGCGGCACCCACATGAGGCTCCGATCAGGCCCACGACCGACACGACCGACACCAGGACGCAGGGCGACGGGCCGGCTGGCCCGGCGGACGGTGGTCGCCGCCGCCGCCGCGCTCGCCGTCCCGCTGACGCTCCCCCTCGTGGGGACGACGTCGACCGCCGACGTGACCACCCCGGCGTCGGGCAGCCCGATCACGGCGCCCGACCCGCAGGACTGGACCGACCAGGCCGAGATGACCTGGGACGACTACTCCCCCGTGCGGCCGGCGGACTGGGACTCCGCGGACACCTCCGAGGGCAGTGACGTGCAGTACCGGACGGCGGTGATCCTGCTCGAGTTCGCCGACCAGCCGTTCCTGATCACGCAGGACCCGCTGACGCACCCGTTCGGCAACCCGGCCAGCGGTTTCCAGCCGGTGGGCAGCGACGACGTGAACCAGTGGTTCTACGACTACTACGCCACGCCCAACGAGTACAACGGCGGTCAGACCCTGCACGGGTACTGGATGGAGGACAGCCACGGCCGGATCGGTGTCGACGTCGAGGTGTTCGGCCCGTACACGCTCCCGGGCAAGCTGCACGAGTACGGCTACGACCGGTTCAACGAGCCGATCGAGGAGTTCTGCCCGCTGGGGGACGAGTGCGGGAAGAACATCCGCCAGGCCGGGTTCGAGGCCTGGCACGAGGACCTGGGCGGTTGCGAGGAGCAGCTCTGCGGGTTCGACAACGGCTTCTGGGTGACCGCCGGGCACGACGAGACGTCCACGTGGGAGGAGTTCGGGCAGATGATGTTCGAGTCCCCCGAGGACGTCCCGGACGAGCTGGGCCCGCCCCGCACGGAGAACGGCGAGGCACCCCTGAACCAGAACGGCGACCCCATGCCGAACTGGGCCGCCACCCGGTACGTGGACTGGACGTCCTGGCAGTCGGCGGCCAACCACTGGCCCAACGCGGGCGGCGGCACCTCGACCCAGGCGGAGAGCTCGGGCCTCGGCGTGTTCGCGCACGAGTTCAGCCACCTGCGCGGCCTGCCGGACAACTACAACAACCCGTTCGCCGACAACACCCGTAACTACACGGGCTACTGGGAGATGATGAGCCGCGGCTCGTTCAACGGCCCGGGCGGCACCCACAACAGGTGGCAGATCCCGAACGCGGGCGGTTCCGCCCTCGGGCCCCACCACATGCTCCACTACAAGCAGGACCTCGGGGTGCTCACCGCCGACGACCAGGTGCTGCTGACCCGGTCGGAGCTCGCCGAGCAGGGCCCGGCCGTCGCCACCCTGAAGGCCCGTTCCTCGGTGCCGGAGTCGCGGGGCGGCAGCAGCGGCAAGGTGGGTCTCGAGGTCACGCTCGACGGCGGGTACACCTCCGGCCAGTGCGCCGCGGACACGCCGGAGGACCCCGAGTTCTGGTGCCCCGACGGCACGGGTTGGACGGACTACACGATGGAGGTCGTGGACCGGGTGGGCAACGACTCGTTCACCGCCGGCCACGGTGTGCTCCTGGCCCAGAACCAGCCGCGGGGCAACCCGCGCGAGTGGCTGGTCGACGCGAACCCCGAGAACATCGGCCGCATCGACTACTACCGCCCGGACGGCACGCCCGTGCCGGTGGTGCGCGGCGACCCCCGCCAGCTCGACGACGGCACCTTCCACGCCGGCACCGGATCGGGCAGCGCGTACGAGTACGTGGACGAGCCCAACGACGTGCACCTGTACGTGCTCGACGCGGCACGGGGCGCCGACGGCGAGCTGACCTACGACGTCGCCGCGCGGCACCTCGACGCCTCCGGGTCGGTGCAGCGCGGGGTACGGCTCGGCCGGCCCGAGCAGCACCCGGTGGGCGACGGCACCACGCTGGTCAACGTGCCGGTGCGGAACACGGGCGAGGCGGGCGAAGGCATCTTCGACTCGGACGTGTACCGGGTCTCGGCGTCCGTACGGGGTGACGGCTGGGACGTCTCGCTCCCGTACGAGGTCACGGCCGTCGAGGCGGGTGGCACACTGCCCGTGTCGGCGTACGCGACGGCGACGGACGGTGCCGCACGGGCCGCCCTGCTGACCCTCACGGTCACGAGCGAGTCCGACCCGAGCGTCACGCGCACGGTGCGGGTGCCGCTGCGGGCCACGGCGCCGACGACGCGTTCCCTGTCCACCCTCGTGGCGGACTACCGGGACCGTGACGTGCTCACCGGTGACGAGGCCAGTCAGCTGAGCGCCCTCCTGCGGACGGCGGACCGGTCGCCCGCCGGCGCGGACGCCGCGCTCGCGCGGTTCGTCCAGGACGCGGAGGCCCTGGCCGACGTCGGACAGCGCAACCTCGCCGCCGCCGCGCTCGCCGCGTCGGCGGGTGAGCTGCGGGACACGGAGTGACCCCCGAGACCCCGAGGTCGGTCCTGTGCTGACCCCGGACTCCGAGATCGGTCCGTTGCCTCGAGATCGGTCCATCGATGGACCGATCTCGAGACATCCGACCGACCTCACCGAGCCGGCCCGCCCTCGCGGACGCGTACCCGCTGCCTGCATAGGGCTCGCGGGGTTGCTGGCGGGATGCCTGGTGGCGTGCTCGGGTGGGGCTGCAAGCACCCAGGACACCCAGGCCGTGCGCCTCGTGGTTCCCGACGCGAACATCCGCGAGCCGTCCGTCCCGTGCTCGGGTGCGCGTGCCTTCCGGTACGCGCATCCAGAGGCGGCCTACGAGGTGCTGGCGGACGGTGACGTGCTCGCCGCCGGGTCGCTCCCGGAGGGTCGCGCCGAGAAGGCGTTCTCGATCGACCTGGGTTCGGACGGGCAGCCCACGGTGTGCGTCATGTCGCTCGACGTCCCTGCCTCGGTCGACCTGTCCGGCACGGAGCTCATGATCGGCGAGCACGGCCCCGTGCCGATCGAGCCCAACCCGGCCTTCGACGACGCGCCCGAGGCGGTGCTGCGATGAGAAGAGCCGTCGCCGGCCTGCTCGCTGCCGGGCTCGCCGCGGGGGCGCTCGCCGGGTGCTCCGAGGCCGACCGCGGCCGCATGCCGGGGCCGGTGCCGTCGGGCGTGGAGTTCCGAACCGCGCCCGACGACGCGCCCCCGGCGCCGCCGCTCACCCTGGAGCTGACCGACGGCACGACCCTGGACCTCACGGAGCAGTGGGGCGAACGGCCCGTGGTGCTCGTGTTCTTCGAGACCTGGTGCACGCGCTGCGCGGACCAGCAGCCGCCGATCAACGACGTGGTGGAGGAGTACGAGGACACGGTCCTGTTCGTCGGTATCGCGAACCTCTCCGACCCGGCGGACGTGGCGACGTACGTCGAGGACCACGACATCACCTACCCCGTCGCCGTGGAGCCGAGCGGGGACGCGATGCTGCGGTACGCGGTCGCCGAGCCGCCGCTCGTCGCGCTGGTCGGCAAGGACGGGAGCCTGCTGCGCGGCTGGCCGGAGGGGGTGGAGGGTGACGAGCTCGCCACGGCCATCGCCGACCTGGCCGTGCGCTGATCCGCGCGCCCGGGACGGGGACGGGCGCGGCCCGGGGCCCGGGCGGGTCAGGACGCCGCAGCGTCAGGGCCCGGCCAGGCGCCCCGCGGCTCGGGCGACCTTCAGCGCCAGGTGGAGCGCGAGGCGCTCCGTACCGTCCTTGAGGTCCGTGCCGGCGAGCACCTCCACGCGCTGCAACCGGTAGTACAGCGAGGTGCGGTGCAGGTGCAACGCCTCGGCCGTCGCCTGAGCACTGCCCGCGAGCTCGAGGTAGGTCTCCAGCGTGTGCAGGAGCGGGGCGGAACCCGGCAGATCGAGCAGCGCCTCCAGACCGGGGTGCACCGGGACGCCGTCGGCGGCGAGGCGCGCGGCCACGGCGGCGAGCGGATCGCCGGCTGTCGGGGCCTGGCCGTGGACGGGCGGCGAGCCGGCCGGGAGGCGGACGTCCGGGTCGTCGGCCGCCCGCCTGACGTCAGGCAGCGTTTCCGGGATCGTGGGGACGAACGTGACCAGCACGTTCCCCGAGTCGAGCCGCAGTACGACCTCGCTGTGCACGGCCCTCCCCGGTCTCGACGTTGCCTGGGGACCCTATGTGAGCCGTCTTGTAAATCTCAAGGGCAACTCCTGGGCAAATCGTGGTCAATTCTCAAGTTTCGAGCGTCCGCCTCTGCGGGTGCACCGTCTCGCCCCGCTCCAGCATGGCGACGAACTTGGCGATGTTCCGCGCTCGGGTCTCTGGCTTCTTGACCCCCGTGATCCGGAACAGGATCGCGTACCGGTTCTGGGCGGTGAGGATGCCGAACATCGCCGTCGCCCGTGGGCTGGCCGCGAGCGCCTCGACGAGGTCGGGCGGCACCTCGATGTTCTTGCTGCCCTCGTACGCGGCGTCCCAGCGCCCGTCCGCCTTGGCCTTGTCGACCTCTTCCTGGCCACGGGGTCGCATGCGCCCCTCGGCGGTCAGCCGGCCCACGATCCCCACGTTCCGTGCCGACCAGCGGCTGCGCGGTCTGCGCGGGCAGTACCGCTGCAGCGCGGTCGCGTCGTCCCGGCTGCGCGCCTGTGCGTCGATCCAGCCGCTGCACAGCGCCTCCTCGAGCGCGGAGCCGCGGGTCAGGCTCGTCGGGGTGTCCTTGCCCTTCTTCGCGAGGATCAGCCAGACGCCGTTCGACGTCGCCTCGTTCTCGTCGAGCCAGGCGCGCCACGCGGCGGTGTCGGGCAACAGGAGCTCAGGATCGTTGTCGGCCATGAACTGGACGCTACGCCGAGCCACCGACACCGGCATCGATATCGCTCAGTCCCACTTTCGCGACGGCGCCGCGTCAGACCGTGCTGCCGCAGAAGGCCCTTCATCCCGACCAGGTACGGCCGTCGCGCGGCCCGAACGCCCGCAGCGCGTCGGCGTCGCTGTTGGCCGAGGTCACGTACTCCCGTGCCCACTGCTCCGCGCCGGGGAACGTGCTCGCCGTCGCGACGGCGGCCACCGCCGCCTCGACGTCGACGGGCGTGTGCCGCAGCTCGACCTGCCCGTCCCGCAGGAGCGCCCAAGATCCGCCCGCCCGCCCGTAGGGCATGCCGACGCTGCCGGGGTTGAGGCACAGGCGACGGTCGACCAGGCGCACGAACGGCATGTGGGTGTGCCCCATGACGACGGTCCCTACCGCGGGGTCGAGCCCGCCGAGCACCTCGGCCCAGCGTTCCAGGGAGGAGTCGACGAGCACCACCTCCTCGTCGTCGCGCGGGGTGGCATGACAGAACACCACGCGGCCGAAGCCGCGCACGGTCAGCTCGGCCGGGTACGGCAGGCCGTCGAGCAGCGCGACGTCGTCGGGCCGCAGCTGGGCGGCCGCCCAGGGGGCCACCGGATCCGGGATGTCCGTGTCTCCGCCGCGCGCGAGCGCGACCAGCTCGCGGTCCGCGTTCCCCCGGACGAGGAGCGCCCGCTCCCCCAGGGACCGCAGACGGTCCAGCACCGCGACGGGCTGTGGCCCGGCGGCGTGGTCGCCGGTGACGACCACCCGGTCGGCGGCCAGCACGTCCGGTTCGGCGAGCACGGCCTCCAGTACCGGGAGCACCCCGTGGACGTCCGACAGGACCGCGACCGTACCTACCTCGCTGCTCATGTGCCGACGATCTCGTGTGCCGCCCGGGACGGCCACGGGGATCTGCCGACCGCAGAACGCGAGCGCCGGAACACCGCCGCGGACGGCAGTGTTGTGCTGACAGACGTGCTACCGCACGAAGCAGACCCTTAAGGATGTGTCCATGACGTTCCTCAATTCTCTCTTCGGCCCTGGATCCGGCAGCGCGAAGTCCACGATGGTCGCGCCGGAGGACGCTCTGCGGGGCCGTTCCGCGCCAGTGCTGCAGGCGCCGCGCCCGCACACGGTGCTGGGCTCGTCGATCACGGGCCCGTGGGAGCCCGGCACCCGCGTGCTGTACCTGGCGATGGGCTGTTTCTGGGGCGCCGAGGAGATCTACTGGCAGGTCCCCGGTGTCGTGAGCACCGCCGTCGGCTACATGGGCGGCACCACGCCCAACCCGACCTACGAGGAGGTCTGCAGCACGCGGACCGGCCACACGGAGACCGCGCTCGTCGCGTACGACCCGACGAAGGTCACCGAGGCGGAGCTGCTCAAGATCTTCTGGGAGCGGCACGACCCCACGCAGGGCTTCCGCCAGGGCAACGACGTCGGTACGCAGTACCGCTCGGCGATCTACTGGACGTCGCCGGAGCAGGCCGAGGCCGCCAAGGAGACCGCCGCGCGCTACGCCGAGGTGCTCAGCGCCAAGGGCTACGACGCGATCACCACCGAGATCGCCCCCGCCGCCGAGGCAGGGCCGTTCTACTACGCCGAGGACTACCACCAGCAGTACCTGTCCGCGGCCAAGAACCCGAACGGCTACCGCTGCCACGCGACGACAGGCGTCCCCTTCCCCGACCCCGCCTGACGACCCCGTGGTCGTGGGCGCGACCGTTGCGACCGTTCGAGGCGCGACGGCCGCGCCCACGACCGAGCCCCAGGCAGTGTCAGCGGGTACCCGTAGGGTCGGCCCATGATTCGGATGCCCGCGACCGAGCTCACCGTCACCGGCGAGGACTGGTACGCCCGCGACCTGTCCGGTGCGGACCACCTGGCGACGTTGTTCGCCGACGTGGACCTGACGGAGGCCTCGGGAACGGGAGCCACGTTCGACTCGTGCGTGTTCCGTGGTGTGCGCTTCAACAGCGCGCACCTCACCGAGTTCGCCTTCACGTCGTGCGTGTTCGACGGGTGCGTGTTCTTCGACGCGAAGCTGGAGCGCTGCAAGCTGGTCGGTTCGCAGTTCGCCGACTGCCGGTTCGACCTCCTCAAGGTCGAGGGCGGCAACTGGTCCTTCACCGACCTGCACCGCGCCGCCCTCGCCGGCGCAGAGCTCGACGGCGTCCGCTTCCGCGAGGCCGACCTGGCCGGGATCAAGGCGACCGGTGCCGTGCTGATCGGCTGCGACTTCTCCGGTGCCGATCTCGAACAAGCCGACCTGGCCAACGCCGACCTGCGCGGCAGTGACCTGTCCACGCTCGACCCGCTCGCGGCGAACCTCACGGGTGCGGTGGTCAGCGAGGCCCAGGCGATCCTCCTGGCCGAGTCGCTCGGCCTCGTGGTCCGGCCGGACTGAGTGGTCCGGCCGGGTTGAACGGTCCGGCCGGACTGAGCGGTCCGGCCGGACTGAGCGAGAACGGCGACCCGCTGCGCCAGGTCCTGGCGGGCACCTGGGGCTAGACCCGTCGGTCGGGACTGTCCGGTGGGGCGCCGCCGTCTTCCTGCATCCGCGACCTGAGCACGTCGAACTCGCACCCCGGCGCGTCGGGGTCGAATCCGTGCTCGATCAGCCAGCGCGACGCCACCAGGCTGCGCAGCGACCACCACGCGCGGATCACGTCCCGGTCCGCGCCGCCGTAGCCGGCAAGCAGGTCGTCGAGGCGTTCCTCGTGGCCGAGCGTCAAGGTGGCGAGGTCGTACATGGCGTCCCCGGGGGCGGCCTCGGACCAGTCGATGACGCCGGTGACCTCGTCGCCGTCCACGAAGACGTGGGTGATCTGCAGGTCACCGTGGATGAACGCCGGTCTCCACGGCCGGAGCGCGCCCGCGGCGATCTCCTGGTTGCGCCGGACCACCTCGGCGGGCAGAACGCCGTTGGCCAGCAGCCAGGCGCACTCGCCGGCAAGGTCCGCCGCCACGTCGTCGAGCCGGGGCCCCTGCCACGGCGGCAACGGCGCGTCGTGCAGCCGGCGGATCGCGGCGCCTGCCGCCGCCCACGCCGCCGGTGACGCGTCCGAGGGTGCCCCGAGGACGCCGAGCGCCTTGCCGGGCACGGCCGCGATCGCGAGCACGGGCGGTTCGCGCCAGAGGACCGCCGGCGTCGGGATCGGCGCCAGGGCCATCGCGCGCACCTCGAGGTCCGCATGCACCGGGTCACCGTCGACCTTCAGGAACACGTCGCCGACGCGCAGCGTCGCACGCTGGCTGGGGGCAACGACGACCTCGACCTCGTCCATACCGGCCATCCTGGCGGGGACGCCCGCCGAAGTCGCCTGTTTTGCGCCGGCGGGCACGGGTCCGCACGGCACGGTGGTATCGGTTCGATCCGACACGACGCCCGGCCTATGCTCGGGACCGCTCGCACACGCACCGGAGCACCTGCTCCAGAGGGACGAGGATCGATGAAGATCAGCCGCGACCTGACCGACTGGACCCTGACCCCGACGGGTGGACCCGTGCCGGCGGACCTTGCCGGAGTGCCCGTCCCCGCGACCGTGCCGGGCACGAGCCACACCGCCCTTCTCGAGCAGAACCTCGTCCCCGATCCGTACCTCGGCACCAACGAGAACGCGCTCGCCTGGATGAAGCGCACGGCCTGGCGGTACGCGACGGTGCTCGACGAGCCGCCCGCGGCAGCCGACGAGCGTGTCGACCTGCTGTTCGAGGGGATCGACACGGTGTCCACCGTCCTGGTGGACACCGACGTGGAACGAGCCGGTGTCACCCAGGGCCGTGTCGAGCTGGGCCGCACCAGGAACATGCACCGTTCCTACCGGTACGACGTGCGGGAGCTCGTCGGCACGCCCGCCAACCTCGTCGTCGACCTCGACTCCGCGCTCGAGACGGCCGAGGCCGAGGCGAAGCGCCTCGGCACGCGCCCCATGGCCTACGACCAGCCGTTCAACATGGTCCGCAAGATGGCCTGCTCGTTCGGCTGGGACTGGGGCCCCGACCTGCAGACGGCCGGCCTGTGGAAGCCCGTCCGGGTGCAGCGCTGGCGCGTGGCGCGCCTCGCGCGGGTCACACCGCTGGCCACCGTGTCGGACGACGGCGCGGGGCTGGTCGACGTACGCCTCGAGATCGAGAGGTCCGGGCTGTCCGACCTCGGACGCCTCACCGTCGACGTCTCCGTCGGCGACCGCGGCGTCAGCTCGATGGCCTCGCCCAGCTGGTCCGGCGGCACCCTGGACGTGCAGGTCGAGGTGCCCGACGTCGACCTGTGGTGGCCCGCCGGACACGGCGACCAGCCGCTGTACCCGATCGTGGTGACCCTCTACGAGGGCGACGGCGAGGACCGCTCCGAACCGCTGGACTCCTGGTCCGGCCGGATCGCCTTCCGCACGGTCGAGGTGGACCGCACACCCGACGAGCACGGCACGCCTTTCACGTTCGTCATCAACGGCAAGCCGGTCTTCGCGCGCGGGGCCAACTGGATCCCGGACGACCACCTGCTGACCCGCATCACGCGCGAACGCCTCGAACAGCGTGTCGACCAGGCGCTCGGCGCCAACCTCAACCTGCTGCGGGTCTGGGGCGGTGGCATCTACGAGTCGGACGACTTCTACGACGTCTGCGACGAACGGGGGGTCATGGTCTGGCAGGACATCCTGCTGGCGTGCGCCGCCTACCCGGAGGAGGACCCGCACTGGGCCGAGCTCGAGGCGGAGGTGCGGGAGAACGCCGCCCGCCTGGCGCCGCACCCGTCGCTCGTGCTGTGGAACGGCGGCAACGAGAACATCTGGGGGCACGAGGACTGGGACTGGAAGGAGCCGCTCGGCGACCTCACGTGGGGCGCCGGCTACTACTACGAGCTCTTCCCCCAGGTCCTGGCCGAGGTGGACCCGACCCGGCCGTACGCGGCCGGGTCGCCCTACTCCCCCGGCTTCACGCCCGAGGAGATGCACCCCAACGACCCGGACCACGGCACGCACCACCAGTGGGCCGTCTGGAACCAGGTCGACTACACGCACTACCGCGACGACGTGCCGCGGTTCCCGTCCGAGTTCGGCTTCCAAGGTCCGGCGACCTGGGCCACGATGCGGCGCGCGATCCTGCCCGGATCCGGTGACCCCCGCGACGTACCGCAGCACAGCGAGGACACTTCGTGGGGTGGAGGCGCCGATGCCGTGCCCCCGGGGTTCAAGGAGTCCGAGACCTTTCTGCTGCACCAGAAGGCCATCGACGGCAACGGCAAGCTCGACCGCGGTCTCGCCCCGCACCTGGACGTGCCGGACGACTTCACCGACTGGCACTGGGCCACACAGCTCAACCAGGCGCGTGCCATCCAGTACGCCCTGGAGCACTACCGGTCGTGGTGGCCGCGGACCGCCGGGGCGATCGTGTGGCAGCTCAACGACTGCTGGCCGGTGACCTCCTGGGCCGCCGTCGACGGTGACGGCCGGCGCAAGCCGCTCTGGTACGCGATGAAGCACGCGTTCGCCGACCGGATCGTGACGGTGCAGCCGCGCGGCACCGACCTGGTCGCCGCCCTCGTGAACGACACGGACGAGCCGTGGACCGGCCAGGTCGGAGCGGCCCGGACCACGCTCGGTGGCACGGTGCTGGCGGCGTCGGACCCGGAGTCGGTGACCGTCGCACCACGCTCTGTGGCACTGATCCCGCTGACCGGCGAGCTGGTCGCCGTCACCGAACCGGCGCGCGAGGTGCTGGTGGTGACCCTCGGCGAAGCGCGCGGGATGCACACGTGGGCGGAGAGCAAGGACCTCGAGCTCGTACCCTCCCCGGTACGTACCACGGTGACCGCGGAGCACGGCGGCTACCGGGTGGACGTGACGGCGACGTCGCTGGCCCGCGGCGTGACGCTGCTGGCCGACCGCCTCGATCCGGACGCGCAGGTGGACGAGCAGGTCGTGGACCTGCCGGCGGGTGCGACGGCGGTGTTCCACGTGACGAGCCGCGGCCTCGACCAGGAGGCGCTCACCTCCCGGCCGGTGCTGCGCACCGAGAACGACCTGGTTCACCCGGCGGGCTAGGGTCGGGCCCGGTTCGAAGTCAGCGACCGCGCACACGGTGTGGTCCAGGGGGTGGAGGGACACCACATGAACGAACGTGCCGAGGACTCCAGCTGGTCGGTACTGCGCCGGGACGGTGTCTCGGTCGTGGTGGCGCATCCGGAGCGCGGTCTGCCGCTCGTGCTCCACTGGGGGCAGGACCTGGGCGACCTCTCACCCGCCGAGCTCCAGGGGCTCGACGCGGCGACCAGCCGGCAGACCGCACCGGGCACGCTCGACGCCGCCTGGCGCCCATCGGTGCTGCCGCAGGAGTCGGACGGGTGGGCAGGCCGACCCGGTCTGCTCGTGGTGTCGGACGGCATCCCCGTCCATCCCCGCTGGACCGCCACCCACGTGGAACGCGACGCGGCCGAGCTGTCGGTCACCGCGCGGGACACCGGCCTGGGGCTCACGCTGCGCACGCACCTCGAGATCGGCGCAGGCGGACTGGTGCTGCTGTGGCACGAGCTCACCAACGACGGTGCCGCCGGCGCGGACGTGCACTGGCTCGAGGCCACCCTCCCGGTGCCCCGGTCGGCGGACCACCTCACCCAGTTCAGCGGGCGCTGGTCCCGCGAGAAGGTGCCGGTCACCACCGCCATGCCCGCCGGCAGCACCGCCCGCCAGACGAGGCGCGGGCGGTCCGGGCACGACGCGCCCTGGGTGACCGTGGCGTCGGCGGGCACGCCGAGCAACCGGACCGGCGAGGTCTGGGCCACCCACCTCGGGTGGAGCGCCGACGTGACGCACCGGATCGACCACCTGACCGAGCACGCCACGCTGCTCGGCGCCGGTGAGCTGGTCCGGCCGGGCGAGATCCGGCTCGCGCCCGGCGAGACCTATCGCACGCCGGTCGCGTACTTCGCCTGGTCGGCGACAGGGCTGGACGGCGTCGCGGACCGGTTCCACACATGGCTGCGGGCCCGTCCGCAGCACCTGACCAGCCCCAGGCCGCTCGTGCTGAACACCTGGGAGGCGGTGTACTTCGACCACTCGCCGGCCAAGCTGGAGCGGCTCGCACGCCGCGCCGCGGCCGTCGGCGTCGAACGCTTCGTGCTCGACGACGGCTGGTTCCACTCCCGGCGCGACGACACGACGGGCCTGGGCGACTGGGTCGTGGACCACGATGTGTGGCCGGACGGCCTGGACCCCCTCGCCGGGCTCGTGCACGAGCTCGGGATGCAGTTCGGCCTGTGGTTCGAGCCCGAGATGGTGAACCTCGATTCCGACCTGGCCCGCGCCCACCCGGAATGGATCCTGTCGAACCCGGCAGCGGTCCCGTCGCCGGACGGCCTGTCGTTCCGCACGCAGTACGTGCTGGACCTCGCGAACGCCGCCGCCTGGGAGCACCTGCGCTCCCAGATCTCGACGCTGGTGACGCAGCTCGGTATCGACTTCATCAAGTGGGACCACAACCGCGACCTCACCGAACCGGTCCATGTCGGCGCGGACGGTCTGGCGCAGCCCGGTACCCATGTCCAGACCCGGGCCGCGTACGCGCTGATCGCCCGGCTCAAGGCCGACCATCCGGGGCTGGAGATCGAGTCGTGCTCCTCGGGTGGAGCCCGGACCGACCTGGGGATCCTCGAGGTCACCGACCGCGTGTGGGCGTCGGACTCCAACGATCCGCTGGAACGTCAGGACATCCAACGATGGACGGCGCTCGTGCTGCCACCCGAGCTGGTCGGGGCGCACGTCGGCCCGTCGCCGGCACACTCGTCGGGTCGCGTCACCGATCTCACGTTCCGGGTGGCCACGGCCCTGCAGGGCCACGCGGGCTTCGAGTGGGACCTGTTGACCTGCACCGACGACGAGCTCGTCGCGGTCGCGGCCTACGCCGCGCTCTACAAGGAGCTCCGGTCCCTGGTGCACACCGGCACCGTGGTCCACGCCGACACGGTGGACCCGGCACTGCGGGTCACGGGCTTCGTCGCGCCCGACCGGACGGCCGGGGTGTGGACCCTCGCGGCTGTGGCGTCACCGCAGGACGCACTGACCGAACGGGTGCGGCTCGACGGGCTCGACCCCACCCGGCGGTACAGCGTTCGGGTGCGTGACGAGGTCGGATCCGCGAAGTGGCTGAGCGGCATCACCCCGGGCTGGCTCGGCAAGGAGCCGACCGACATATCGGGTGCCGTGCTGACCGGCGTGGGGCTGCAGCTGCCCACGCTGTGGCCGATGCAGGCGTTGATCATCCACGTGACGGCCACCACGCCACCAGCCTGACCTCGACCCCGGCCGAACTGGGGGAAGCACGAGGGCGAGCAGCCGCCGACCTTCCGGCGGCTGCTCGCCCTCGTGCTGCGTCAGTCCCGTTCCCGGGAGTGGTGCGACTCAGGCGCGGGAGGCTCAGGCGAGCCGCCGCCGAGCGAGGACGACGAACGCCGTGCCGCCCCCGATCAGCGCCAGCGCGATCATCGAGTAGCCGATCGCCTCGGCCGGGCCGGTCGAGGCCAGCTCGGTCTGCTGCGGCGCCGTGGTCTGCTGGCCCACGGGAGCGGGCTCAGGCGACTTGGGCAGGTCCGGTCCCTTCGGCACCACGGGCTCCGGCTTGTCGGTCGGCTCCGGCGTCGTCACCGGGGTCGGCTTCTCGGAGGGCTCCTCCGACGGTTCCTCGGACGGCTCCTCTGAGGGCGTCGGCGTGGGCGTCGGCGTAGGCGTTGGCTCCTCTGAGGGCGTGGGCGTCGGGGTCGGGGTCGGCGTGGGCGTCGGTGTGGGAGTCGGCGTCGGCGTCGGGGAAGGCGTCGGGGCATCAGCGTAGAACACCGTGTAGTGGCTGATGTCCTTGCCGCCCGGGTAGGTGATCGTCACCTCGGTAACGGGCGGATCGAATTCCACGTACTCGGGGCCGTCACCCTGGTTGGCGGATCCAGCCTTGACGCAGTAGCCGATGATGACCTTGCCGTCCGGCGCGGTTACCGGGACGGACGTTGTGCCTTCTCCAGGCTCGATCTTCCCCTCCTCGGGGCAGACCTGCTCGACCTCCGTTGCCAGAGGGCTTGTCGCTACAGGGCTCGCCATAGCGGAAGCCGTGCCATAGAGCCCCAGCCCCAGGAGCGCGGCGGCGCCCAACGCGTATATGCGTCTCATCTCGGTGTCCTTTTGTCCGTGGCCGTGGCGCCACAGAAATGGGGGTGCGGCGCGTCTGTTATTCGCGACGTTAGATCCGAGGAACACTCCCTGCAATGGCATCGGAACGACATTCATCGCGGCGGTATCAGCCGATGCAACCGACGGAAAACCGGTTTCCGACGCAATCGCCGAGCGATGCGGCCACGAGCTTGACCACGCGCTGACGCGGGAAGCTTTTCACCCGCTCCCACCAGGACGGACGCTGGTGCGGGCCCAGCACCTGGGACGACACGACGACCCCGGTGCCCGACGGCAGATCGGCACGCGCCACCGGCGCGCAGCTGCAAAAGAGAAATGTCCGAAGAATGCTCCCGACGTGCCAGTACGACAACACGAACAATGAGGCAGGCGGCGCAGCGACGAGAGGGTGAATCTTTGGCCGGACAAAGGCGACAGTCGGGTCAGGAAGTTCACCCGCTCCGGGCAGAAATCACCCCCGGTCCGCGCACAAAAGGGCGGGCGCCCGGTCGGCACCCGGTCAACCGAACCACAGTTCGAGAAGACCAAGAGCCGACCGGGCGCCCGCCCTGAGCGTCGCGCGGTGAGCTGGGATCAGCTACCGAGCACGCCCTTGCGACGGAGCACGATCAGGGTCGCGCCACCACCCACGAGGGCCAGCGCGATGAGCGTGATGCCGATGGCGGTGCTGGCACCGGTCGCGGCGAGCACACCAGGCGCCTCGGCAGCGGCCGAGGGGGAAGGCGTGGCGTCATCCTCGGCCGGGGCCGCGGACTCGTCGGCCGACTCGGTTGCCTCCGTGGTCGGCTCGTTGGTCGGCTCTTCGCCCGGAGCGGTCGGCTCCTCCGTGGGCTCCTCCGTGGGCTCGTCCGTGGGCTCGTCAGTCGGCTCTTCGCCTGGCTCGGTCGGCTCGCCCGTCGGGCCCTCGGTGGGCTCCTCCGTCGGGCCCTCGGTGGGCTCGTCGGTCGGCTCTTCCGTCGGCTCTTCGCCCGGTGCGGTGGGCGCGTCGATGTAGACCAGCGCATAGTGGCTGATGTCGCGGCCACCAGCCCACGGGTACGTGATGGTCACCGAAGCGGTGGGCTCGTCCAGCTTGACGAAGTACGCGCCACCGTCGCCCTCCCCCTGCTTCTCCGAGCCCGCCTTGACGCAGTAGCCGGAGATGAGCTGGCCCTTAGGAGCCGTGACTGTGACCTCTGTGGGATCACCGGTCGTGTCCTGCTTGCCGGAGTCGTAGTCCTCGCAGACCTGCACGTCGTCGAGGTACTCCGCGTCATCGGGCGACACAGTCGTAGCGAACGCAACTACCGGGGTGGTCATGAGGCCGGCGACGAGGAGCGCGGAGGCTCCCAAGACGGTCATCTTGCGCACTGAGCGCTCCTTCGAGACGGGGGTACTTTCCGTGCCGAGAAATCGGCACGCCTCCCGGAGCGTAGCGACAATGGTGCAGATCGCCAATATGCCGTTACCTTACCGAAATGACTTACATGGGCTTGAAACTATCCCTACCTTCCTTTGCCCTTTTTCTTCCCCTTCGGCGCCGGGCGGGCACCCCTGGTCCGCTGTGCGTCCCCGCGACCAGCGGCCTTCGTACCGCCGCGGCCGCCACCGGAACGCCCTCCGGATCCGGTGGACGCACCCTTCCCCGGCTTCTTCCCACCCGCCTTCGCCGGCTTTCCGGCAGCCTCGCCACCTGACGGCCCGGCCTGAGCCGTTCGTACGGACGGACCGCCCCGGCCGCGCGAGCTGTTGACCGTGCGCCCCCGGACGATCCCGATGAGCTCCTCGACCAGGTCCGTGGTGCGGTCGGTGGGCCAGACCAGCCCCACCGGCGCCGTCGGACCGTCCACGAGCGGGCGGTAGGTCACGTCCTTGCGGCGGTGCAGTCGCGCGAGCGACATCGGCAGGACCGCCACACCCACGTTCGCCGCGACGGTCGCCACGGCATCGGCAGTGGTCGGTACGGGGTCGAGGGGGTTGCCCTCCGGATCTGCCGGCGCCACGCCGGGCACCGGGTGCGCGGCGAAGAGGACGTCGTCCGCGGGGACCCAGACCGGGTCCTCGGCGAGATCCGCGCTGGACACCTCCTCGTCCTCCGCGAGGGCGGCAAGCAGGTGATCCCGCGAGAAGCAGACCACCGACGTCTCCTCGTAGAGCGGGATCGCGGAGAACAATTCCTTGTCCACGGGGAGCCGACCGATCGCGGCGTCGACCTCCCCCGCCACGAGCGCGGGCGCGACGGCCGGCGCCTCGAGCTGCACCAGCTCAAGGGGTACGTCTGGCAGCCGCTCACGCCAGACGCTCGCCCACTTGCTCGGCGTCGCGCCGGGCACATAGGCAAGGCGGAACGGCTCCAGGGCCTCAGGGTGGTTCACGCCCCCAGGCTACGGGCCCACCCGGTCCAGCCCCCGCCGACTGCAGACTCCGCCACCACCGTTGGTCGACTGCAGAACTAGTTGCTGCTTCGAGTCCTGCAACCGCAACAAGCTCTGCACTGGCGCTCACCCGTCCAGGTGCACCGCCGGGCCGATGTGTGCACCAGGCACCCAGCCGAGATGGTGGAGCCGGTCGGCGACCTGGCTTCCGATGTCGCCATCCGAGCTGTCCCTGGGGGCAGGGAACCGAAGGACGATCACACGGTCGGTGGCCACCAGGCCGTTCTGCCGCTTCGCGTCGTCCGCGAGCATCTCGTCGCCGGAGTGGAACTCCCGGCCGTCGATCTCGACCACGACATAGCGCCCGTCGGCGAGCATCCACGCGAAGTCGACCCGGCCGAGGAACTTGTCACCCGACCGGAAGACGATCTGCTGCCCGTCGGGCGGCACCCCGTGGTCGATGAGCGACAACCGGGTGAACGTCTCCGCCGGCGGGGCGTCCCGACCGGGTACGAGCTCGAGCCATGGCCGCACCGCGACAACCCCTCGCCGACCGCGGATCAGCCCTCGGATCCGTCCGAGGTCTGCCGCGCAGATGCGGTCTTGACGCAGAGCGTCGCAGATCGCCGCCACGGCATGGTCGCGTGGCAGCGTCAGCAGCCCCTGAGCCAGTGCGTGCACGAGCGTCGCGACGTCGCGCCCGTGACACTGCACCACTGGGAAGGTCCCGTACCGACGGAGCACCGTTCCAGGCCGCAGGCCGGCGTCCATTCGGGCGGGCCGCGAGACCTCCGGCGCCAGCTCGGACGGCAGACCGCCTACTCCGAGCAGCGCCAGCGCGCACCCACCGGTCGCCGCGCCGTCCGGGTAGGCAAGGAGCCCGATCCATGCGGCCCGACGACGGACGTGGCCGTGATAGTCATCGCATGCCCGGTCCCGGACGGATACCGGGTTGGTGTCGTAGACCCCGCGGGTGATCCGCGCCCAGGCTCCGGAACGAACCAGCCGCAGCACCGCATGCTTGCTGATCCCGGCCGCGGCGCACTGTGCAATGCTCACCAGCCCTTCCTGGCACGCGGCCAGGGTCCAGAACTGCGCGTGGATGGTCTCGGGATGCCTCACACACAGATCACAGCGCGATCGACGCCACAGCGGAGCCCCGACGGAGCGCCCTGTGGACAACGGCACCCTGTGGAAGCGCTCAAGGCCTTGTGCCGCCGTCGACCGGGTCCGTTGCCCGTCGCGGAATTCTGCCCCTGAAGGCCGGCGAGCCCCCGCCGCCCTGTCAGGGAAATGCGCCAGAGGGCTGCCGTCTCCTGTCCCGCAAGGCAAGACCCGACACACCCCGCCCCCGCCCCCCTCCCCCCTCCCCCAACTGCAGACATTGACGCGGCCCCGGTCGTCGAGTGCAGTCCTGGTTGCGGATCTGGTGGCTGCCACCGCAACAATGCCTGCAGTCGCCAGCTGGCACTGCCACTAACTCTGCACTCGGCGCCGGTGTAATCCGGCCAGGCAGCGCAACCCTGGCCCGCAGCGCAACCCAGCCCCGCAGCGTCAGCCCGGCAGCCCGGCAGCCCGGCAGCGCAGCCAGCAGCACCGCCCAACCTCACAGCGTCGTCCAGCCCATCAGCGGGATGCCTGGGCCGACGCCCAAGTACCCTGGGAACATGAGCTCCTCCTTCGCCTCGCAGCGGTTCAAGCCGTCCAACGCCGCCAAGCGACTCGGCGTCTACCTGCCTGCCACGCCGCAGGAGTTCCAGGACTCGTCGATCACGCGCGCCGAGCTCGAGGAGCTGGAGACCAATCCGCCCGAGTGGTTGGCCGACCTGCGCCGCAACGGACCGCACCCGCGGCCGGTCGTGGCGGGTCGCCTCGGCATCTCGATCGCCGGTCTGGCCCGGGGCGGCATCACCGACCCGCTGACCACAGAGCAGATCAACGAGCTGCGCGACGACCCGCCGGCGTGGCTGGTCCAGGAGCGCGAGATCGCCACGCAGGTGCGCGCCGAGGAGGAGCGGGTCGAGGAGGCCCGTAAGGCAGCGGAGAAGAAGGCCCGCTCGGCGCGGTGAGTCCCGAGGCCGACGCCGTCCTGGCCGAGCTCCTCCCCTACCCCGAGGACGGCTCACGCCCCGACGGCCCCGTCGCCGTCGACGCCACCGACCGGCTGCTCCTCGACGAGGCCGCCCCGCTGATCGCGAGCGATCCCGAACGGGTGGTGGTGATCGGCGACCGGTTCGGCGCACTCAGCCTGGGCGCGCTGGCGCTGGGCGCCCGCCACGTCGACGTCTACCAGGACGCGATCACCGCCGAGGCCGCCCTCTCCGACAACTCTTCGCGCGTGTCGCAGGCTCTGTGGGCCGCGCACCGGCACCGCGCCGAGAACGCACCGGTCCCGTACGAGCCGGACCCGGTCGGGCTGACAGTGCACGACGATCTCGGTCCTGGCCTGCTGGCGGGTGCGCGGCTCGTCCTGCTCCAGCTGCCGACGTCGCTGGCGGAGCTGACCGAGATCGCCGAGCACGTGGCCCGGCACGCCGACCCGGCGGTGACCCTGATCGCCGGCGGCCGGGTCAAGCACATGACCCTCGCGATGAACGACGTGCTCCGGGCCTCGTTCGGCCAGGTCACGGCGTCGCGAGCCCGACAGAAGTCGCGTCTGCTGATCGCGCGCGAGCCGCGGTCCGACGTCGGGCCGCCCACCTATCCCGTCACCGCCCGGCTCACCGACCGCGAGATCCTGGACGCGATCGGCGCCTCGGCAGAAGCGCCGGACGCGGGGCTGACCGTCGTCGCGCACGGGGCGGCCTTCGCCGGCGCCACGCTCGACGGCGGTACGCGCTTCCTGCTGGCGCAGGCCCACCGCTGGCCCGACCTGTCGGGTGCCGAGCCTCTCCCGGCGGATCCCGCGCAGAGCCCGGACTACGCGGACGGCCGGCCCATCGCGGTCGACCTCGGCTGCGGCACCGGCATCCTCGCCACCGTCCTGGGGCTGCGGTTCCCCGGCGCCCACGTGATCGCGACGGACCGGAGCACCGCGGCCTGCGCCTCGACGCGGGCGACGCTCGCCGCGAACGGCATCCCGGCCGCCGTCGTGCGGGGTGACGCCGGGGACCTGCTCCCCGTCCCCGACGGCTGGGCGGACCTCGTGCTGCTCAACCCGCCCTTCCACGACCGTGCCGCCGTGAGCACCGACGCCGCGCACCGCATGTTCGTCGCGGCGGGACAGGTCCTGCGCGACGGCGGCGAGCTGTGGACCGTCTTCAACACGGCTCTGCACTACCGCCGCGCGCTGGAGCGCGCCGTCGGGCCGACGGAGCACGTGGCCCAGAATCCCAGGTTCACCGTGACCCGGAGTCTGCGGAAAGTACTTACAGATGAGTCAGTAGCTGGCGGCTAGCCTGGCTGGGCGCTCACCCGGGCGCATCCGCACCGGCAGCACGCCCGGTCATTGCCGGCCTGCCCCGAGCTCGAAGGATCTGTCGATGAGGACACTCCGGACCACCCTGCGCGGCGCCGCCGTCGCGGCCGTCGCGGCATCGCTCGCCGCGGGAGCCGCGGTCACCGCGCTGCCCGCCACGGCCGCGCCGACCGACCTGGACGAGGGCAGAACCATGGCGAAGGCCTCCACGGCACAGGCAGAGCAGGACAGGACGTCGAAGGCCAAGCCGAAGACCAAGAAGCCGAAGGTGAAGAAGCCGAAGAAGGCGGTCGCCGACCCCGACTTCGGTGCCAACGTGACGTTCATCGACCCGACGTGGTCGACCGACCGGATCAACGCCCTCCTCGACTCGGTGAACGACGAGGAGGAGATGAGCCAGGACCGGCACCAGGTGTTCTTCGAGCCGGGCACGTACGGCAGCGCCGCCGGCCAGGACGACCCGGCCACGGCGACCGGCATCATCAACCAGACCGTCGGGTACTACGAGTCGATCTCGGGCCTCGGCGCGCAGCCGGGCGCCGTGCAGATCAACGGAGCCCTGCACGTGGAGCCCGTCGTCGGCTGCCCGGAGCGGCCCTGGGAGTGCGCCGCCCCCGGCTCCCTGAACAACTTCTGGCGTTCGATGTCCAACATGGCGATCAACCCGATCCAGCGCCCCGTGGGCGCCGACGCCGCGCTGCCGTTCCCGGCGGGCGTGACCGACCCGCACCAGATGCGCTGGGCCGTGTCGCAGGCCGCGCCGATGCGTCGCATGGACATCCAGGGCAGCCTGACGGTCTTCGGCCGGTACGGCGAGTTCGCGTCCGGCGGCTACCTCGCGAACTCGCGTGTGGCCGGCACGATCGCCACCGGTTCGCAGCAGCAGTGGTTCACCCGCAACAGCCAGGTGGGCACCTGGGACGGCGGGGTCTGGAACATGGTGTTCTCCGGTGTCGAGGGTGCACCGGCCACCGACTTCGGCCAGGACCTCGGCGACGCCGTCAAGGGCGTCAAGACCACCGTCGACAGCACTCCGGTCAGCCGGGAGGCTCCGTTCCTCTACCGAGCCGACAACGGCGAGCTCGCCGTCTTCGTCCCGAACGCGAAGACCGACAGCAGCGGCACCGACTGGTCCACGTCCGCCGAGTCGGGCACGTCCATCGGCATCCGCGACTTCTACGTGGCCCGCGCGGACGTCGACGACGCCGCGTCGATCAACGCCGCACTGGCCGACGGCAAGCACCTCATCCTCGCGCCGGGCGTCTACGAGCTGGACGCGGCGCTGCGGGTCGACCGTGCCGGCACGGTGGTGCTCGGCCTCGGCTACGCGTCGCTCACGCCGACGGCGGGCAACGCCGTGCTGGAGATCGGCGATGTCGCGGGCGTCAAGATCGCGGGCATCACCGCCGACGCGAACGTGCCGGAGTCGGCCACGCTGATCCAGGTCGGCCCGGAGGGCGCGAGCGTCTCCGACCCGGCCGACCCCACCACGCTCACCGACGTGTTCGTCCGCGTGGGCGGACCCTGGGAGGGCAAGGCCGTCACCTCGATCGAGGTGAACAGCGACCACACCCTGCTCGACCACATCTGGGCCTGGCGTGCCGACCACGGCCACGGCGTGTCGTGGGACGGCAACACGGGGGCGCACGGTGTGGTCGTCAACGGTGACGACGTCACCGCCACCGGGCTGTTCGTGGAGCACTACCAGGAGCAGCAGACGATCTGGAACGGCGAACGCGGCCGCACGGTCTTCTACCAGAGCGAGATCCCGTACGACCCGCCGTCGCAGGCCGCCTACATGGACGGCGACCGCCTCGGCTACGCCTCCTACCGGGTGGCGGACCACGTGACCAGCCACGAGGCGACCGGCCTGGGCGTGTACTCGTTCTTCAACCAGGGACAGGACATCCGGGTCGAGTCCGGGATCCAGACGCCGCACACCGCCGGTGTGACATTCCGGTCCATGACCAGCGTCTTCCTCAACGGCTCGGGCGGGATCAACCACGTCATCAACGACCGCGGCGCTCCCGCCGTCGGCTCCTTCGCCTCCCCGCAGGTGATCGCCTACCCGTAACCCGTTGAGTGCGGGGTATCTGTCGGCCAGCACCCGCTGAGCCAACACATACCCCGCACTCAGCTACTCGGTCACTGGACCCCGACGATGTCCACGACGAAGACCAGCGTGTCCCCGCCGGCGATGCCGGCCTGCGGCACGCCGCGCGCACCGTAGCCGTGCTCCGGCGGGATCGAGAGCATCAGGCGCGAGCCGACGTTCTGGCCCACCATGCCCTTGTCCCAGCCACCGATGACGGCGCCGACGCCGATCGGGAAGTCGATGGTGGTGCCACGGTCGTAGGAGTTGTCGAAGACGTGGCCGCCCCAGGTCTGGCCCAGGTAGTTCACCACGATGGTGCGCCCGGACTCGACGACCGGACCGTTGCCCTCGGAGAGCACCTGCACCTGCAGGCCGGCGGGTGCGCCACCCTCGGGGAACGTCAGCTCCGGCTTGTCACCGAAGGCGCCGGAGGCGGTAGGAAGCGTGGTCACGAGGATTGCCTCTCGATCGGGATGGCACCGAGCAGTCCCGGTGCCGTTACCCGCCCACCCTATGCGGCCACCACGGCTGCCCGCGAAGCGGCCGCGGTCTGCCGGAGGGCCTCCAGAGCCGCCACGGCGGGCGGCGTGTGCGCTACCGCGTCCTGCAGCACCGCGTAGATGGAGCGCACGGGCGTGGGGCGCACCACGGGCACCGCGACCGTCGCGCTCGGCAGGTGCACGGCACCGAGCTCGGGCAGCACGGTCATGCCGATGCCCGCCTCCACGAACGCGACCGCGGTCGGGTAGTCGTGCGCCTCGACGCGGAATGCAGGACTGAACCCCGCCGCCGTGCACGCCTCCAGGAGGTTGCGCCGGCACCAGCCGCGCGCGAAGTCGTTGTCGACCCAGGACTCGTCCGCGAGCTCGGCCAGCTCGATCTCGTCGCGGCCCGCGAACCGGTGGCTCCGCGGCAGGACGGCGACGTACGGGTCGTCGAGCAGGTGGTGCGCGGTGAAGCCGCTTCCGGCCTCGAAGCCGGCCTGTGCCACGACGACCTGCAGGTCCGCCCGCTCCTCCGCCTTGTCCGGGATGTGCTCGGCCAGCTCGAGATCGAGGCGGACGCCCGGAAACTGCGTGGTGACCGCACGCACGACGTCGGGCAGCCAGGCCGAGCCCACGGACGCGAAGTAGGCCACGGAGAGCGAACCGGTACGGCCCGCCCGCAGGTCGGCCACCATGGACTCCGCCTCGCCGAGGCGTTCCAGCACGCCGTCGGCCTGGGCGGCCAGGGCATGCCCCGCGGCCGTGGGGCGCACGCCGCGGCCGTGCCGCGCCAGGAGCTTGAGCCCGGTCTCGCGCTGGAGCGCGGAGACGTGCTGGCTGACGGCGGACGGCGTGTAGCCGAGGTTCGCGGCGGCCGCACCGATGGAGCCGGAGGCGACGACGGACCGGAAGACACGGAGGCGATGGACGTCGAGCATGACCCCACACTACAGCGGGACTGAATCCAGATGAAGAAAGAATCGCTGGTGCTTCACAGTGCTCCGGGGCCACCATCGCACCATGACGAACGCCACGGCCGACAGCCGCCAGCCACCACCGCCCGCACCGGGCAGAGTCTCGGACATGTCCCGCACCGCCGCGACGGCCTCGCGCGGAAGGCCCGCCCCGCCCGTCACGCACCGCTTCCTCGTCCCGGCGGCGGCCGCCGTGACCGTCGTGCTCTGGGGCTCCGCGTTCATCGGCATCCGGTCGGCAGGGTTCGACTACTCGCCGGGCGCTCTCGCCCTCGGCCGGATCCTCGTCGGCACCCTGACACTCACCGTCATGGCCGCCCTGGCCCGCAAGCTGCGGCTGCCGCGAGGCCGCACCCTGCTCGGTGTCATCGTCTGGGGCGTGCTCTGGTTCGGGCTCTACAACCTGGCCCTGAACGCGGCGGAACGCACGCTCGACGCGGGCACCGCCTCTCTCCTGGTCGGCCTGGCGCCCATCCTCATCGCGGTGTTCGCGGGGATCTCGCTCGGCGAGGGCTTCCCCGCCCGGCTGCTGCTCGGTATCGGCATCGCCTTCGCCGGCGTCGCCGGGATCGCCCTGGCCACGTCGAACGGCTTCTCGAGCGGGCTCAGCGTCGCCCTGGGCCTGGCCGCCGCCGTCGTCTACGCGGGCAGCACCATCATGCAGAAGCGCCTGCTGCCCCAGGTCGACTCCCTGACCATGACCTGGCTGGGCTGCCTCGCCGGCACCGTGGCGTGCCTCCCGTTCACCCCGGTGCTCCTGGACGAGCTCGCCGCCGCACCGACGTCGGCCACGCTGAGCGTGGTCTACCTGGGCGTGTTCCCCACCGCCATCGCATTCGCTACCTGGGGCTTCGCCCTCACCCGCACGACGGCGGGCCGGCTGGGCGCCGTCACCTACGCCGCCGCGCCGCTCGCCGTGCTCATGTCGTGGGCGCTGCTGGGTGAGGTGCCCGCCCCCGTCGCCCTCGTCGGCGGCACGCTCTGCCTGGTGGGTGTGCTGGTCGCGACGCTGCGGCTCCGCTGAGGACCGTTGGTGCACCGATAAACCACGTAGGATGGCGCTCGAGATGAGCGCCCGATGACAGCACCGAGAACGCCGCAGAAGCCGCGTGGCAGCGGCCGCCCGACCATCAGCGACGTGGCCGCGCTCGCCGGGGTCTCACCCGGTGCGGTCTCGAAGGTCTTCAACGGCACCGGCCGTATCTCCGAGGCGACGTCGGAACGCATCCGCGAGGCCGCCCGGAAGCTCAACTGGCGGCCCAACGCCGCCGCGATCGCCCTGCGCACGGCCCGCGCGCAGGCGATCGGGCTGGTACTGACGAGCGACTCCAAGGTCCCCGGCGTCGGCGCGGGGAACATGGACTTCATCTCGGGGATCGAGTCGGTGCTCAGCCCACGCGAGTACGGGCTGCTGCTCAACGTCTTCATCACCGGGCAGCACGAGGAGGGGCACTTCTACCGCACCCTCGCCGAGCGCCAGCGGATGGACGGGATCATCCTCACCAACTCGATGGTCGGCGACACGCGGCCCGAGCTCGTGTCCCAGCTCGGGCTCCCTGCCGTGCTCGTCGGCGCCCCGTGGAAGCCGGGTGCCATCGAGTACGTCGACGCCGACCCGCCGAGCGCCGGGATCGCGGAGACCGTGGACCACCTCGTGGCGCTGGGCCACGAGCGCATCGCGTTCATCAGCGGTCCCCGGGACTTCGTGCTCCCGGTGCTGCGGCGCGAAGCCTTCGTGCAGCGCCTGGCGGACCACGGCCTGCGACCCCACACCGTCGTACCGGTCGAGTACTCCCCGGCGCGCGCGGCCGAGGAGACCACCGCGCTCCTGGCCGGGGACGTCCGCCCGACCGCGATCCTGTACGGCACCGACACCATGGCGATCGCCGGGATGCGCACGCTGCAGGCGGCCGGCCTGCGCGTACCGGACGACATCTCCGTCGTCGGCTTCGAAGGCCTCACCCTCGGGGAATGGGTCGACCCCCCGCTGACGACGGTCCAGCGGTTCGCCTTCCAGCGCGGGCGCGCGGCCGCCGCCAAGGTGCTGACGCTGCTCGGTGAGACCGTGGACGAGCCGGTCCCGCTGGAGCGGCCCACCCTGATGGTCCGCGGCTCGACGGCCCCGCCCCCGCCCGCCGTCGGCTGACGAGGGCGGGGGCCGGCCGGGGTGTGACCGACGAGCGGCCGTCACCAGGTCAGGCGGACCGCGGCCAGCTCGTGGACCGGGGGCAGTGCCACGCCGACCGCTCCGGCCGACACGTTCGCCTCGACGTCCGCCCACTCCTCGCCGACGAGCACCTGCGCCCGCACGCTCGCCTGCTGACCCGGCACCGGCCCGCCCAGCACCGGCCCGCCCGCCAGGGCCGCGACGCGGTCGAGGTCGACCACCACCCGCACGCCGTCGAGCGGCGAGACCGCCCGGCGCTGCCCGCGCATCATCATCGGATCCGTCAGGTTGGCGGCGAGCACGGTGAACGAACGGTCGCCGGACCAGGTGGCGACGTCGAGCACGCCCGTGCCGTGCACCTCGACGGACCGCCGTCCGCCGAGGCCACGGCGCACGAGATTGTCCAGCAGGGTCAGGTGGTCGGCCTGGAGCGCCTGCCAGTACAGCTCGGCGACGTTGAAGCCGACGACGTCGACCCTGCCCTCGCCCACGGCGGCCCCGAACACCGCCGGTTCGGTCGGGCTCGATCTCGGGTAGACCTCCTCCATCGGCAGGTCGGGGTGGTCTGGCACGAATCGCCAGGACACGTCGAGCCCGTCCGGCGTCGAGCCGAACCGCACGAGCCGGGTGCCGCCGACGATGCGGCGGGCGTCGCCGAACCCGTCCTGCACCGCCCCGCCCGGCTCCCGCTGGACGTAGTTGTTGCGCACGATGCCCTCGCGGCGCTCGGCGACGTCGACACCCAGCAGGTCGGCAACCAGCGCCCCGCGCCCGACGACGTCCGGCCCTCCGCCCGTGAGCAGCAGGGAGCCGCCGCCCTCGACGAACACGCGCAGGGCGTCCGCCGCCGCGGCGTCGAGCGACGGCACCTCGGGCAGCACGACCAGCCGGACGCCGGGCCGCGCCAGCGCCGACAGGGACCCCGGGCCGACGTACTCGAACGGGACGCCCAGCTCGACCAGCACCTGGTAGACCCCGGAGGCGGCGTCGCGCACGCGGGCGGTGGCCGTGTGCTCGTCCGCGTCCCACACGAGCACCTCGGCGACGGGGCGCGCGTCGGCCCGGACGTCCGCCACCGCCCGGTGCAGCCCGTAGGCGCGCTCCACGGCGGGTATCCACCGCGGGTCGTGGATCCGCGCGGCGAACTTGGTGAACCAGGGGAACGCACCGTGGACGAAGCCGTCGACGATCCACCCGGTGGTCTCGACCGCGGCGTTGACCGAGTCCTTCCAGCGGAAGTTGTGCAGCTCGGGCCCTACCGAGGTGATGAGCCCCACCGGCTTGCCGGGGTGCAGGGCGCGCACCCGTTTGGCGTCCCGGCCCGCCGCCCAGAGGGCCTCGCCGTCGCCGCGCGCCTGATGATCCACCAGCAGGAACGGCACGGTCCGGGCGACTCGCGGGTCCAGGTCCGCCGCCGTGAAGGAACCGAGGTTCGGCACGAACCGCACGGCCGGCGCGACGTCCTGCACCGCCTGGTCCCAGTGGGCCACGAGGTCGCTGAGCCGGCTGCGCCGCCAGGCGCGGTAGGTCGTCCACGCCTCGCCGTCGGCGGGGTCTGCGGCCCGGGGCAGCGCGCGACCGGTCGCGGCCCGGAAGTCGCGCGCGGTCGCCTCGGAGTACCCGGGGCCGTGCCCCTGCCACCGGTTCGCGAACAGGGCGTCGACGTCGTAGTCCCGCGCGATCTCACGGAGCACCTCGGTCGTCAGCTCCCAGCTGTAGCCGCCGAACGCGTCGGTGAGGTAGATGCCGGGCATCGCCCAGTGCTCCAGGAGCTCGCCGTCCTCCGTCCGGGCGATCCACTCCGGGTGCTGCTCGACCACGTCGTGGTGCACGGCGTGGGGGTCGACGCGGGCCATGACCGCCATCCCCCGCGAGCGGGCCAGGTCCACCA
Organism: Promicromonospora aerolata; assembly: GCF_042682255.1. Lineage (NCBI taxonomy): Bacteria > Bacillati > Actinomycetota > Actinomycetes > Micrococcales > Promicromonosporaceae > Promicromonospora > Promicromonospora aerolata. The sequence continues at coordinate 4,734,813 of NZ_JBHUHF010000001.1, read as the reverse complement.
CCTCGCCCAGCAGGTCCCGGTCACCCAGGTGCACGCTGCGGTGGTGCAGCGGCACCTTCGTCGGGTAATAGGCGATGTAGCCGCCCGCACTGATGCACACCGCCGTCGACGCCGTACGTTCCATGACGTCGGCCCATGCGTCCAGGTCGAAGTCGAGGGGGTCGTTCTCCACGAAGGTCAGCTGGGTCCAGCGGTGCTCGCCGTCCAGCCCTCTGCGCGCAGCACTCATTTGATTCCCGTCGTCGCGATGCCCTTGATGATGTAGCGCTGGGCGAAGATGAAGAACAGCAGGATCGGCACCAGCGAGACGAGTGACATCGCGAACATCGTTCCGATACCGCTCTGTGTCTCGGTGTCGACCAAGGACTTCAGCGCCACCGGGACCGTGTACAGCTCGGTCCGCGTCAGGTAGAGCAGCGGCCCGAAGTAGTCGTTCCAGGTCCAGATGAAGGTGAAGATCGTCGTGGTGATCAGCGCGGGCTGCATGAGCGGCAGGATCACCGACCAGAAGATGCGGAACGGTCCGGCGCCGTCGATCATCGCCGCCTGGTCCAGCTCCCGCGGCAGGGCCCGGATGAACTGCACCATCAGAAAGATGAACACGGCGTCCGTGGCCAGGAACTTCGGCAGCAGCAGCGGGATGTAGGTGTTGATCCACCCCAGCTCGGCGAACAGGATGTACTGCGGGATCACCAGCACGTGGAACGGCAGCATGATCGTCATCAGGGTCAGGGCGAGATACAGCTTGTTCGCCCTGAAGTTGAGCCGGGCCAGGGCGTAGGCCGTGAGCGAGCACGAGAACAGGTTCCCGAGGACGGACCCGACGCCGATCAGCAGCGAGTTGCCCAGGAACAGCGTGAACGGTGAGCCCAGTGCGCCCCACCCGTCGCCGTAGTTCTCGAGGGTGACCTCGCTGGGGAACAGCCCGGTCTGGGAGAGGATGAGGTGGCTCGGCTTGAACGAGCTCACGAGCATCCACAGCAGCGGATAGATCATGAGCAGCACGAACACGATGAGCACCACGTGCCGCGTGACGCGGCTCAGGGTCGAGGTAGAGGCAGCCATCATTCGTCTCCGTAGTAGACCCAGCGCCGCGACACGATGAAGTTCGCGGCGGTGGCGGCGGCGATGACCAGGAGCAGCACCCACGCCATCGCGGACGCGTACCCCATGTCGAAGTTCACGAAGCCGCGCTGGTAGATGTAGAGCGTGTAGAAGAGCGTCGAGTCGAGCGGTCCACCGCTCCCGCCGCTCACCACGTGCGCCTGGGTGAAGGCCTGGAAGGCGCTGATCATCTGCAGGATCAGGTTCAGGAAGATGATCGGCGTGAGCATGGGGATGGTGATCGAGACGAACCGCCGCACCCGCCCCGCGCCGTCGATCATCGACGCCTCGTAGAGCTCCTCGGGGATCTGCCGCAGCCCGGCCAGGAAGATCACCATCGGGGACCCGAAGGTCCAGACGTTGAGCACCACCAGGGTGGACAGCGCCAGCGACGGGTCCTGCAACCAGGAGCCGAGCTCGATGCCGAACCAGCCCAGGACGTGGTTCACCAGGCCGCTCTCCCCGAAGATCTGCCGCCACAGGATCGCGATGGCGACACTGCCGCCGAGCAGGGACGGCAGGTAGAACGCACTGCGGTAGAGCGAGAGGCCGCGCAGCCCCTTGTCGAGCACGACCGCGAGGAAGAGCGCGAACCCGAGCTGCAGCGGCACCGACACCAGGACGTAGACGAGCGTCACCCGGACGGCCGCCCAGAACCGCTCGTCGCCCGCCATCCGCACGAAGTTGTCCAGCCCGATGAACTGCGGCGGGCTCAGCAGGTCGTAGTCGGTGAACGCGAGGACGGCCGAGGCGATCAGCGGGCCGGCGGTCACGGCGACCATGCCGATCATCCAGGGCAGCAGGAAGAGGTGCGCCACAAGCCCCTGTCCCCGCCTGCCGCCCGGCCGCTTCGCGCGCCGGCGCGGCGGCCCCTCCCCGGCCGCGCCCGGCGCTTTACGCGCCGGGCGCCCGGTGTCCTTCGATGACGTCAGCGTCATCATGCGCCCGCTATCTCGCCCTCGACGGCCTCGACGAAGGCCGCCGCGGCGTCGGGCACGCTCTTCTCCCCGAGCGTGACCTCCTCGAGCTCCCGGATCAGGAGGTTGCGCCAGTTGCCCGAACCGGCCGGCGCCTCGAACCGCGCACGCTGCTCGGTCCCGGCGATCTCGCGGGTGATGGCGATGACCTTGCGCTCGTCCGGCGTCGCGTCGGGCTCGTACTGGTCGAGCAGCTCCGCGTTCGGCGGCGCCCCGGCCGACAGGCCGACCAGGCTCAGCAGCTCGGGCGAGTTGAGGTTGAAGCTCATCAGCTGGGCCGCCGCCTCGACCCGCTCGTCCGGCACCCCCTCGTACATCGCGAACCGGCTGTAGTAGGTGAAGTGGTAGCCCGCGGCGGCATCCTCCAGCGCCGGCACGTCCCGCTGGTCGAACTCGTAGTCCGGGAACGCCTGTGCCTCGTCCACGATGTGGTTGGAGTTGGCGAACGTCGTCAGCACCTTGTCGCCGACCTGCGCCCAGGAGGGTTCGATCCCGTCCTGCTCGCTCATGGTCGTCGTCGCTCCGGCACCCCGGAGCTTCTCCCACCAGTCGATCCAGGCGCCGACGCCGTCGACACTCGCCCCCAGCGTGCCGTCCTCGGTCCACAGGTCCTCGCCGTGCTGCCGCAGGAACGACTCGAACGGCATGTCGTGGTACGGGCCGTAGCTGACGCCCTTGCGGCCGTCCGCGTTGTTCGCCGAGTAGTCGACCAGGAACTCGGCCAGGTTGTCCCAGGTGAGCTGCTCGGGCAGCGCGACGCCGGCGTCCTCGAGGAAGGTGTTGTTGTAGCGCAGCACCGGGCTGAACAGGGACTTGGGGAGCGTGTTGAGCTCTCCGCCGAGCCGGAAGCTCTCGATCTGCTCGGCACTGAACGCGCCCAGGTCCAGGCCGGACGTGCCGTCCAGGTTCCGGTAGAGCCCCGCGTCGCGGTAGGTCAGGACGGCGGCCGACGGGATCCAGAAGACGTCCGGCACGTCCCTGGCCGCCATCTGCGTGGTCATGCGCTCCTGATAGGCGTCGTAGTCACCGAACTCCGGCGCGACCTTGATCTCGGGATGCTCCGCGGTGAACGCGTCCAGCGCCTCCAGGTAGGCCTGCTGCCTCTCGGCGCCGCCCCACCACGCGAAGCGCACGGAGCCGTCCCGGCCGGAGCCGGACGGTGAGCAGCCGGCAAGAGACATGGCGGCGACGGAGAGCGCCCCCACACCGGTCCAGGTCAGGAACGACCGTCGAGTGAGATCTGACATGGTGTCCTTCTTTCAGTACGTCGTTGTACGGACTTCGGCCGCGCGGCGCGCGGTATCGGAAGCTGCGCGGTGTCAGGGCAGCTGCGCCGTGTCAGAGCAGCTGCGCCGTGTCAGGGCAGCTGCGCGGTGTCGACGACGTTGCGCAGCGGCCGCCGCGCGAGCCATCGGTCCAGGTTGTCGAGAAAGATCGCCGTACCGCGGTCCGCGGTCGACGACGTCGTCGCCCCGTTGTGCGGGGTGACGATCGTGCGAGGGAGGTCCCACAGGGGCGAGTCCGTGGGGAGTGGTTCGTCGGCGTGGGCGTCGAGTCCGGCGCCGCCGACGATCCCGTCGCGCAGGGCGGTCACCAGGTCGACCTCCCGCACGATCCCGCCGCGGGAGACCACCACGAGGTGACCCGCCGGGCCGAGCTCGCGCAGCGTGCGCAGCCCGATCGCCCCGGCGGTCCGGTCGGTCAGCGGCGCGGCGACCACCAGGAAGTCGCTGAGCGCGGCGAGCTCGTCCACGGCGTCCGGGGGCAGCATCCGGTCCACCGGGTCGTCAGGTGCGGCAGGCCGACGGCGGAGCCCCACCACCGTCATGCCGAGGGCCCGGGCCCGGATCGCGAGCTCCCGCCCCACGTTGCCGTACCCGTAGATGCCGACCGTGCGGCCGTACAGCTCGCCGTGCGTGAACCGCTCCCAGCGGTGCTCCCGTTGCGCGGCCGCCCAGCGCGGGGCCTGACGGCTCAGCATCAGCATGAGCAGCAGCGCCTGCTCGGCCAGGGGGATCGCCCCGTTGCCCGCCGACGACGTCACGGTCACCGCTTCCGGGCCCGCCACCGAGGCTCGCCGGCGCAGCGCGGCGCCGACGTCGGACTCCACGCCGGCCGCCCACGAGTGCACCCATGCCAGCCGCGGCATCCGCGCCACCTCGTCGTCGGTGAGGTGGCCCGCCACGACGGTGGCGGTGCGCAGCGCGTCGGCGTCGTCCGCGGGAGCGACGACGACCTCCGGGTGCGCCGCGCGCACCCGCTCGGCCACCCGTTCGCCCTGACCACCCCTGACGACCACGATCTCAGGCACGAGAGCCTCCTTCGTCCTCGATGACGACGACCTCGAGCTCGGTCACGGTAGCGATCCGCACCACCAGGTCGTCGCCGTCGTCCAGGACCGTCGCCGTGCCCGCGAGGGCACGCGCCGGGCGACCGGCGAGGCCCGTCGCACGCAGCACCACGTCGCGCAGCGGCACCACCGGCCCGAAGCCGTTACCGCGCTGCCCCGAATGGTTGAGCAGGTGGACCACCAGCCCGGCCGCCGAGCGTCCGACGACCACCTCGAGCTGTTCGGGCCCGTCGACGGTGATCGGCAGGCGACCACCGGGCCGGTCCACGAGCCGTTCGACCACGAGGTCGACCACCAGGTCGCGCAGCCGGGTCAGCCGGGTGTCGTGATAGGCGGTCCCGGCCGTCCAGGGCAGCTGGAGCACCGTGCCCGCGCCGTGCCGCCGCGACCCGCAGGCGAACTCCGCTCCGGGCACGTGGCCGTACGCCTTCTCGGGCGGACCGTAGGGCGCGCGCTCCACGAGGCCGTGCCGCAGCGCGGCGTCGGGACGCCAGGCGAGCCGGTGGTGCCGTCCGGGCCGCGGCACCAGGACGGCGCCCTCGACCTGGGCGCTCTGGTCCAGCTGTACGTAGCTGGACTTCAGGGTCTCCCGGTCGGCGTCGACGCGGGTCACCCGGAGCCCGGGGAACCACTCGACGACCGAGCCGTCGGCACGGATCCCGCTGCGGCCGGTCGCCACGAGCGAGCCGCCGGCCAGCACGAAACGTTCGAGAGCCTCGACCGCTCCGGGCGACAGGGACGGCACGTCGGGCAGCACGAGCACCCGGAACCGGTCCACCGACAGGGCCTCCAGCACCCCGGCAGGTACAACGTCGAAGGGCACGTGCCGTTCGACCAGACCCGTCAGGAGACCCCGGTGCTCGGCGGTCCCCGTGCCGAACCGGCCGTCGTCGTCCAGCGGGTCGGGCCGGACCAGGCCCACCTCGGCCGCGGGGGCCAGTCCCGTGTACTCGCGCCGGTGGTCGCGGTGGAACCGCGTGACCGCCGCCGCCGCGGACAGCCCCGCGTACGCGATCCCGTCGGTGGGCCCCATGATGTAGGTCGAGGGGTTGGCGCCGCGGGAGATCGCCTGAGCCAGGTACTGCGAGAGCATCTCGGGCTGCTCGTCGGCGAGCCGGTACGGCATGTCCCAGAACGCGACGGCGTTGACCATGACCGGCTTGCCCGGCTGCGCCGACCGGAGCGCGCTGACGGCCTCGCCGGTGGCATACGGCCACAGCGGGCGCCCCATCGCGTTGTTCGCCTCGTGGAACAGCACGTCGGCCGCGGTACCGAGGATGAGCCCGGCGTCAGGCCGACGCGCGGCGATGTGCGCCCGCACCCGGGTGGTGAGCGCGTTGATGGTCGCGGTGGCGTAGCCGCGCCACTCCCGGTAGCCGGGCTCGCCCGCCCGGTCGGGCAGCCGGTCCAGGCCGGTGTGCTCGGCGAACCCCGCCCGGCAGGCCGCACAGTGGCAGACGCCGTGCACCCGGCCGGCGTAGTCCACCTCGTTGAACCCGAACCAGTTGAAGAAGAACCCGTCCACGTCGTAGCGGTCGAGCACCTCGTCGAGGACGTCGAAGATGCGCCGCTGGTAGTACTCGGCGCTGGGGCAGACGCTGACGAGCCCCTCGAACTCCTGGCGCTCGCCGGACGGCGACACGAAGCACCACTCCGGGTGCGCGTCGGCGAGCGCCGGTGCGACCTTGGAGAAGTCCATCCGGGCCAGCAGCCGCACGCCCCGCCGTCGTGCGGCCGTGAGGGCGTCGCCGACGAGGTCGCCGCCGGGCCGCTCGGCCAGGTGCGGGTTGCGGGTCTGGACGTCGAGCGCGGTCGGGTAGTGCGACAGGATCCCGCCGACGTTGAGCAGCCAGACGTTCGCGCCGTGCTCCTGGACGGCGTCGAGCGTGCCCTCGACGTCGAGCCCGGCGTCGATCTCGCGGAGGTTGGTCTGGAAGACCTGGAACGGTTCGTCCCACCAGCCGGGGCGCACGCGCTCCTCGGCGTCGGTGTCGGTGTGCCGGGCGGTCACGCTCATCGCGTCCCCGTCCCGTGCCGCACGTCGGCTACCCGGCTGCCCGCGGTCCCGTTGAGCTCACGCGCGAGCGACACCAGCGCCGAGTGGTCGAGGTCGCCGTCCCCGCGCTGCACGAGCGACTGGACGAGGCGGCCGACCAACGCCGTGACGGGGAGGACCGCCCCGCGGGAGCGTGCGGCGGCGTCGACGATGCCCAGGTCCTTGTGGTGCAGCTCCAGGCGGAAACCCGGGCCGAAGTCGCCGGCCAGGATGCCGTCGGCCTTGCGGTCGATGACGGTGCTCCCACCGAGCCCTCGCGCGATGACCGCGAGGCCGGTGGCGACGTCGGCGTCGTTGGCCTCCAGGAACACCACCGCCTCGGCGAGCGCCTGCAGGTGGGTGGCGACCACCAGCTGGTTGGCCGCCTTGACCACCTGTCCCCCGCCCGCCTCGCCGACGCGGACGACCGTGGTGCCCATCGCCCCGAGGAGGTCCTGCCAGCGTTCGACCGTTGCGGCCGGGCCGCCAACCATGATCGACAGCGTGCCCTCGCGGGCTCCGGCCTCGCCGCCCGAGACGGGCGCGTCGAGCACGTCGTTGCCGGCCCGGGCGAACTGTTCGGCGATCTCCCGGGCGGCGTCCGGCTCGATGGTGCTCATGTCGATGTAGGCGCCCGCCGGCGCCAGGTGCTCGAGCACGCCGTCCGGGCCGAGCGCGACGGCTCGTACGTCGGGGGTGTCGGGCAGCATCGTGATCACCACGTCGGCGCCCCGGACCGCCGCGGCGATGCTGCCGACGACCGGTACGCCCAGTGCGGCTGCCCGTTCGCGGCCGGCGGCACCGCGGCTGAACGCCTGAACCTCATGTCCTGCCCGGACGAGGTTCGCCGCCATCGGCCGCCCCATCACGCCCAGCCCGACAAAGCCCACGACTGCCATACGACCGAACTCCCTCGTTCGCTGATCTATCGATTGATCACTGCAACTTTGCTAGCGATCGGGTACTGGCTTGACGAAGGGTATTTCGATATACCTGTCGTGGTCAATGCCGACGATCGGAGATTTTCATGCCCAGGTTCACCGCCAACGTGTCGCTGCTGTTCAGCCAGGTGCCCTTGCTCGAACGGTTCGCCCTGGCTCGCGCTGCCGGGTTCGAGGCGGTGGAGTGCTGGTGGCCGTTCGCCACCCACCAGCCCTCCGCCGCCCAGGTCGGCGCGTTCGTCGACGCCCTGGGCGCGGCCGAGGTCCGGCTCACCGGGCTCAACCTCTTCGCGGGCGACATGCCCGGCGGCGAGCGCGGCATCGTGTCGCACCCGCACCGGGCCGCCGAGTTCCGGGAGAATCTCGCCGTGGTCCGGACCGTCGTGGAAGCCACGGGCTGCGACCGCGTCAACGCCCTGTACGGGCAGCGGCTACCGGGGGTCGCAGCGCGGGTCCAGGACGAGGTGGGCGCCCAGAACCTGCGGCTCGCGGCGGACGCTCTCGTCGCAGCGGGCGTCACCGTCCTGGTCGAGCCGCTGACCATCGGCGAGAACGGGGACTACCCCGTGCAGACCCTGCAGGACGCGCTCGCCGTGGCCGGCCAGGTGGGCGACGGCGTCGCCGTGCTGTTCGACGTCTACCACCTGCACAACAACGGGTCGGACGTCGTCGCCGACATCGGGCGCCATATCGGCGCCGTGGGTCATGTGCAGGTCGCGGACTCGCCCGGGCGTGGCGAGCCGGGTACCGGGACCATCGACTTCGACGCGTTCTTCGCGGCGCTCGACGCGTGCGGGTACGACGGCTGGGTCGGCTGCGAGTACCGCCCTACGGGCCCGACCGCCGAGACCCTGGCCTGGCTCCCCCGCTGAGTGCTGAAGTGCTGAGTGCTGGCCATCTGCGCCCTCGGAACGTTCCGAGGGCGCAGATAGCCAGCACTCAGCGGTCGGAGGCGAGGGGTGGGGGGCCGGCCTTGCGGATCAGGACCGTTCGTTCCGCTGCGTTGCCGCACAGCTCCGCCGCGCGCAGGAACTCGCCACGGGCCTCCGCGGTGCGGCCGAGCCGGGACAGCAGCTCACCCCGCACGCCGGGCAGCAGGTGCGACCCCACCAGCGCCTCCTGGTCCACCAGCCGGTCCACGATGCGCAGCCCCAGGTCGGGGCCGTGCGCCATCGCGACCGCCACCGCCCGGTTCAGGTCCACCACGGGTGAGGGAGCGACCCGGCCGAGCGCCTCGTAGAGCACAACGATCCGCCCCCAGTCGGTCTGCGCCACCGAGCCGGCCGCCGCGTGACACTCCGCGATCGCGGCCTGCAGCGCGTACACCCCCATGCCCGACGCACCCACGGCGCGCCGCAGCGCCGCCCTGCCCCGGATGATCGCGGCGCGGTCCCAGCGACGCCGGTCCTGGTCCTCCAGGAGGACCGGCTCGCCCGACGGCCCCACCCGGGCCGGGAACCGTGCGGCGGTCAGCTCCAGCAGCGCGAGCAGGCCGAAGGTCTCCGGCTCGGGTGCGAGCCGGGTGAGCACGCGGGTCAGGCGCACGGCCTCGCGTGCCAGGTCGTGCCGGATCCAGTCGTCGCCGGACGTCGCGGACGAGCCCTCCGTGAAGATCACGTACAGCACCCCGCGTACCGACGAGAGCCGGGCGGCCCGGTCCGCGCCGTCGGGCGGCTCGAACGGGACCTGCGCCGCGGCGATGGTCTTCTTCGCACGCGTGATGCGTGCCTGCACCGTCGCGACCGGCACGAGGAACGCGCGGGCGATCTCGTCGCTCGTCAGGCCGCCCACCACCCGCAGCGTCAGCGCGATCTGCGCCTCCCGCGACAGCACGGGGTGACAGGCCACGAACATGAGGGCGAGCACGTCGTCCTCGATCCGGTCCGGGTCGAAGGCGGCCGGGTCAGAACCCGGCTCACCTGCGACGATGCTCGTACCGGGCGTTACGGACGGACCTCCGGCACCCGACGTCGCCTCCCCCTCGGCCAGGCCGTGCGCGAGCGCCGCGTACCGCTCGTCGCGCCCGGCCCGGCGCCGGTAGGCGTCGATCGCCCGGCGCCGGGCCGTCGCGATGAGCCAGGCCGCGGGATCCCGGGGCGTGCCGTCGCGTGGCCAGGAGACGAGCGCCGCGGCGAGCGCCTCCTGGGCCACGTCCTCGGCGAGCTCGAAGTCGCGGGTGTAGCGGGTGAGCGCGCCCACGATGTGCGCGGACTCGATCCGCCAGACCGCCTCGACGGCCCGCCGCGCGGCGTCCTCGCCGATCAGAGCTGGCCGGTCGACTCGCGCCACGCCCGCTCCTTCTGGACGTGCTCGTTGTCCTGCGGGAAGTCGTCCATCTGCTGGACGCGACGGATCTCGAGCTTGCTCCCCGGCCCGGCCAGCGGGGCCCGCTTGGCCCACTCGACGGCTTCCTCCCTGGATGCGACGTCGACGATCCAGAAGCCGTTGAACAGCTCCTTGGTCTCGCCGTAGGGACCGTCGGTCACGACGGGCGTCTCGGACGAGTAGTCGACGACGACGGAGTCGGCCGCGTCCGTGAGGCCCTCGCCGGCGACGAGCACGCCCGCCTGGATCATGTCCTCGTTGAACTTGCCCATGTCGTTCATGATCTTCTCGAAGTCCATGTTCTCGTAGACGGCCATCGTCTCGTCGGTCGAGCGCATGATCAGCATGTACTTCGTCATGGTTTCTTCTCCTGTGCCTCGGGGCCCCCTTGTTGGGACCTTCTCACTCACAGGTCGAACGGGAAACCGCTCGATCGACACCGACGAGAAATTCGTTCCACGAACTTTTCGGGGCGGCTGCGTCGACCGCTCGCGCAGGGGCTGTGCAGGGCCCGTGTACGGCACGACAACGGGTTCCGCGCGTCACACAGGTACGGCTTGCCACGTGCGCTCGACGTGCGGAACCCTTGAGTCTCATGACGCTCGAATCGATTGAGCCACTGGGCGCCGACGCGGCCTCCACGGCATCCGGCACGTCCCCTCGGCGCCGCCAGACCTCGAAGCCCTCGAAGCCCCAGAGCTCGGGTCCGGTCAAGGGACATACGTCGAGCGACGGCGCCTCCCCGCGCGCCTGGGACGGCCGCAGCAAGTTTCCGCACATCGGGGAGTACGGGTTCCTCTCGGACTGTGAGACCAACGCACTGATCGCGCCCTCGGGCAGCGTCGAGTGGATGTGCGTACCCCGACCGGACTCACCCAGCATCTTCGCCAAGATCCTCGACCGGGGAGCCGGCTACTTCCGGGTGGGACCGCACGGGGTGCGGGTGCCCGTCGCCCGCCGCTACCTGCCCGGCACGCTCATCCTCGAGACCACCTGGCAGACGCCGACGGGCTGGCTCGTCGTGCGCGACGCCATGCTGATGGGCCCGTGGCACGACCTCGAGTCACGTTCCGGCACGCACCGCCGCACCCCCACCGACGACGACGCCGAGCACATCCTGCTGCGCACCATCAAGTGCGTGTCGGGCACGGTGGACCTCGACGTCGTGTGCGAGCCGCGTCCCGACTACGCGCGGTCCGAGGTCGACTGGGAGTACGAGAACAGCGGCTACTCCTCGGTCGTGGCGCACACCGGCGACTCGAACCCGGACCTGCACCTGCGCTCCAGCCTGCGGTTCGGCCTGGAGGGCAAGCGGGCCACCGCACGCACCCGGATGACGGAGGGCGCCACGCACTTCGTCGCGATGTCGTGGGGCTCGCAGAGCGCACCGACCACCTATGCGGGCGCGCTCGACGCGATGTGGCGCACCGAGCGGTTCTGGCGCGACTGGATCACGCAGGGCGAGTTCCCCGACCACCCGTGGCGCATCTACCTCCAGCGGTCGGCACTCACCCTGAAGGGCCTGACCTACTCCCCGACCGGCGCGCTGATCGCCGCGGCGACCACGTCGCTGCCGGAGACGCCCGGCGGTGAACGCAACTGGGACTACCGGTACGCCTGGATCCGTGACTCGACGTTCGCGCTCTGGGGCCTGTACACCCTGGGGCTGGAACGCGAGGCCGACGACTTCTTCGCGTTCATCCAGGACGTCTGTCGGGACAACCGCCAGCTCCAGATCATGTACGGCGTGGGCGGCGAGGAGACCCTTGAGGAGTTCGAGCTGCCGCACATGTCGGGCTACGAAGGGGCGCAGCCGGTCCGGGTCGGCAACGCCGCGTACGACCAGAGCCAGCACGACGTGTGGGGCGCGGTGCTCGACTCGGTGTGGCTGCACGCCAAGTCGCGCGAGCAGCTCCCCGAGTCGCTGTGGCCCATCCTGAAGCGACAGGTCGAGGAGGCCGCGAAGCACTGGCACAAGCCGGACCGGGGCATCTGGGAGGTGCGCGGCGAACCGCAGCACTTCACCAGCTCCAAGCTCATGTGCTGGGTGGCGATGGACCGGGGCGCCAAGCTGGCCCGGCTGTACGACGAGCACGACTACGCCAAGTCGTGGCAGAAGATCGCCGACGAGATCGCGGACGACATCTGCACCAAGGGCGTGGACGAGCGTGGGGTGTTCACGCAGCGCTACGGCGACCCGGCGCTCGACGCGTCGCTGCTGCTCGTGCCGTTGCTGCGGTTCCTGCCGTCGGACGACTACCGGGTCCGGGCGACGGTGCTCGCGATCGCGGACGAGCTCACCGAGGACGGTCTGGTGCTGCGCTACCGCACCGAGGAGACCGACGACGGCCTGCAGGGCGAGGAGGGCACCTTCACCATCTGCTCGTTCTGGCTGGTGTCGGCGCTGGTCGAGATCGGCGAGGTCGAGCGGGCCAAGTCGCTGTGCGAGCGGCTGCTCGGCTACGCGTCCTCGCTCAACCTCTACGCCGAGGAGATCGAGCCGGGCACCGGACGGCACCTGGGGAACTTCCCGCAGGCGTTCACGCACCTGGCGCTGATCAACGCCGTCATGCACGTCATCAAGGCGGAGACCGGCGAGGCGGAGAAGGGCTACTTCGGAGTCCACCGCCCGGTCTGACCCCCCTCGTTGAGTGCTGGGTATCCGCGAGTCGGCTGCGTCCGGTCCCGCAGATACCCAGCACTCAGCGTGTCCCGGGGGGGTTGTGTCCTCTGGCTAATAGGCGTAGCTTTACGGCTATGACAACCAGCCAGAGTGGTTCGCTCACCTTCCTGCCCAGGCTCGAGGGGCGCATCGCCTACCGAGACACCGGGGCCGGCCCCCTGGTCGTCGCCGTGCCCGGCATGGGCGACCTCCGGTCCACCTACGACGACGTCGCACCGGCCCTCGTCGACGCCGGCTTCCGCGTCGTCGTCACCGACCTGCGTGGCCACGGGGACTCGGACACCACGTTCCGCACGCACGGCGACGACACGACCGGCGCGGACCTCGTCGCACTCGTCGAGCACCTCGACGCCGGGCCGGCGGTCCTGCTCGGCAACTCGATGGGAGCCTCCGCCGCGGTCTGGGCCGCCGCGGAACGTCCCGAGCTCGTGCGCGGCCTGGTCCTGCTCAGCCCTTACCTGCGGCAGCCCGGCTCGGCGGCCATGCAGCGCGCCCTGCGGGTCGTCTACCGGATCCTGTTCGCCCGCCCGTGGGGTGCGGCGTTCTGGGGTTCCTACTACTCCATGATCTCCAAGGGACGTCGCTCGCCCCGGCACGCCGAGCACGTGCGCGCCGTCCGGGACGCGCTGCGCGAGCCGAGCCGGCTGCACTCCCTCCGCGACCTCGCCGTGGCGCTCGACCACTCCGTCGTCGAGGCCCGGCTGCCCGCGGTCCAGGCGCCGGCCCTCGCGGTCGTCGGCGCGCTCGACCCCGACTTCTCGGACCCTGCGGCCGAGCTGACCTGGGCGACCGACACGATCGGCGCCCGCGGCGTCCTGATCCCCGACGTGGGCCACTACCCGCAGCACCAGGCGCCCGACGTCGTCGTGCCCGCCGTGCTCGAGTTCCTCGCCGGGCTGCCCGCGCTGCCGGACGCCGGGCACGCCACGCAGGCCCCCGCCACGCAGATCCCCGGCACGCAGGCCGAGGACGGTGGTCGACGTGCCTAGGGCCGGCCTGTCCCCGGACGCGGTGGTGCGCCTGGCCCTCGAGGTCGTCGACGCGGGCGGGCCGAGCGGGTTCGCCGACCTCACGCTCGCCAAGGTGGCCGCGCGGGCGGGCGTCGCGGCCCCCAGCCTCTACAAGCACGTCGGATCGCTCGCCGACCTGCGGCGCGAGGTCACCATCATCGCCGTCCGCGAGCTCACGGCCGCCGGCACGTCGGCGACCGTGGGCCGCGCCGGGGCCGACGCGCTCCACGCCCTCGCCGAGGCCTGGCGCCGCTACGCACGGGCCTACCCCGGCCGGTATGTGGCCACCCAGATCGGCGCGGACCCGGACGACCCGGCCGATGACCGACACCGTGCGGCCGGTGAGGAGGGCGTCCAGACGGTGGTCGCCGTACTGCGCGGCTTCGGCCTGCCGGACGAGCGCGTGATCGACGCCGTCCGCGCGGTCCGCGCCGGCGTGCACGGCTTCGTGACCCTGGAGCTCGGCGCCGGCTTCCGCAGGCGGGAGGACCTGGACCAGAGCTTCGCCGTGCTGCTCGACATGCTCGTGGCGGGCGTGGCAGCCCTCGCGACTCCCGCGGCACCCCAGGCTCCCGCGGCACCCCAGGACTCCACCACGCCCCAGGACTCCACCACGACGAGGAGCCCCCGATGACCGTTGCGCGCTGGACCGCGGTCGCCTTCGGCGCGGCCGGGGTGGCCTTCCTCCTCTTCCCGCTGCTGCGCCCCTGGCCCGACGAGTCCGTCGCCACGACGGACCTGGCGGTGGCGTTCGCGTCCGACCGCTGGGTGCTGTCGCACCTGTGCGGGATCCTCGGCCTCGCCCTGCTCGCCCCCGCGCTGCTCGGCCTGCGGACGGTACTCGCCCGTGGCGGCGCGCCCGACGACGGCGGTGCGGGTCCGGGCGGCAGGGCCGGCGTCAGCTCGGCGACGTGGGCCCTGATCGCCGCCTGGGTCGGCGCCGGCCTCGCCGCCCTCTACTTCGGCGCCGAGATCTTCGGCCTCCGCACCATCGCGGAGGCCGCCCTGCGGGAGGACGACCTCGGCCTGCTCGCCGACGTCGAGGTGCTGCGTACGCAGCCGTGGGCCATCACCCTGTTCGGTGCCGGGCTGCTCCTGATCGCCGGGGCCGGGGTGCTGGCCGCGGTCGCCTTGTGGCGGGCGGGAACGCGTCCGAGGTGGGCGGGCGTGCCGCTCGCGCTCGGCCTGGTGCTCGTACTCCCCCAGTTCTTCGGTGGTCCCGAGCTGCGCATCACGCACGGCGCCCTGGTCGCGGCCGGATGCCTGCTGGCAGCTGTGGCGGTGCGCCAACTCTCTCGCCCGAGTGCAGACATGGTCGCGGCTTGACCGAGTGCAGTCATGGTTGCGGTTTAGCGGCGTGAAACCGCAACCATGTCTGCACTGGTCGAAGTCTGCAGCTGGCCGGATCACGACGACGGCCCGGCGTCTTCCGCGAGGAAGGCGCCGGGCCGTTGTCTCGTACAGCGAGTGGTATCAGTCGCTGAAGAGGCTCTGCAGGATCGTCAGGAGCCGCAGCATCTCGATGTACAGCCAGATCAGCGTCACCAGCAGACCGAAGGCCGCCGCCCACGCCATCTTGGCGGGGGCCCCGCCCTCGACACCACGCTTGATGGAGTCGAAGTCGAGGATCAGCATCATGGCGGCCAGACCAACGGCCACGATGCCCACGACGACGCCGAGCCAACCGGAGCGCATGCCCCAGCCGTCCAGCACGCCGAACATCACGAGGCCGAAGTTGACCAGCGAGAACACCGCGTAGCCGGCGACCGCGATCAGCAGCCAGCGCGTGAACTTGGGCGTGACACGCACCCGGCCGCTCTTGAACAGGAACAGCGCGGCCGCGAAGGTCGCGATGGTGCCGAGCACCGCCTGCACCACGACGCCAGGCGCCATGGACTCCATGACCTTCGAGATGCCACCCACGAAGGCGCCCTCGAAGACCGTGTAGGCCACGATCAGCGCCGGGCTCGGGTTCTTCTTGAAGCTGTTCACGAGGCCCAGGACCAGGCCGCCGATCGCGCCGACGATCATGACCGTGAACATCAGGGGGGTCGGTACCAGCGTCCACGTCGCCGCGGCCACCACGACCAGGAGGGCGAGCAGCCCGCCGGTCTTGATGATCACGTCGTCGTAGGTCATGCGCCGGGTGTCCGCCGTGGTGGCGGACGGCGACTTGTACATCGCGTCGAGCTCCGACGCGTCCATGGGCTGTCGGCCCGCGGCGCCGTACTGACCATACTGGCCAGGCTGCGGCGGAGTGCCATATGCGGGAGTCTGGTTGGGGTAGGTGGCGGTGCCGCCGCGGCGTGCGCCAGCTGCACCGGTGCGACGGGGCTCACCGAAGACGTCGCTTCTCGAAAAGACGGGGTTGCTCATCTGCTCCTCCTGGTCTGTCTGACCATCCTAGGGAACGCTGGGAAGGCCTCAGGAGTTCCCGGGTCATACCTTCGGATGAACTACGTCCGTCCAGGGGATGATCCGTGCCGGTTATGGGTGCGGAGCGCGCCATCGGCTCCCTAGTCTCGTAGTGACCGGACTTTGCAGTGACCGCCAGTGACCGCAAGCCACCCCGCATGCCACCAGATGGAAGGGCAAGCAATGATCGAGGCCAGAGGCCTGACGAAGAGGTACGGCGCGAAGACCGCCGTGGACGGTGTCACGTTCACCGTGCAGCCGGGCCAGGTGACGGGCTTCCTGGGCCCGAACGGCGCCGGCAAGTCGACCACCATGCGGATGATCGTGGGCCTGGACCGGCCCACCGCCGGGACGGTCACGGTGAACGGCAAGCCGTACGCCGAGCACCGCCGTCCGCTGGCGGAGGTGGGCGCGCTGCTCGACGCCAAGGCCGTGCACACCGGCCGCACCGCACGCAACCACCTGCTCGCCATGGCAGCGACACACGGCATCCCGACCACCCGCGTCGACGAGGTGATCGAACTCACCGGCCTGCGGCCCGTCGCGACCAAGCGCGTGGGCGGATTCTCGCTCGGCATGGGCCAGCGCCTGGGCATCGCCGCGGCCCTGCTCGGTGACCCGCGCACGCTCATCCTCGACGAGCCCGTCAACGGGCTCGACCCGGAGGGCGTGCTCTGGGTGCGCAACATCGCGAGGTTCCTCGCGTCCGAGGGCCGCACCGTCTTCCTGTCCAGCCACCTCATGAGCGAGGTCGCCCTGACGGCCGACCACGTGATCGTGATCGGCAAGGGCCGCATCCTCGCGGACGCCCCCGTCTCGGAGATCGTCGACGGCGCCGAGCGCAAGCTCGTGCGGGTCCGGTCACCGCAGGCCACGGAGCTCGCCGAGCTCCTCAAGCGCCAGGACGCCCAGGTGGACGACGTCGAGCCCGGCCTGCTGGAGGTCCGCGGCACCGACGCGGCCGCCGTCGGCGAGCTCGCCGCCACCTCGAAGATCGTGCTGCACGAGCTCACGCCCGTCGCGTCCACGCTCGAAGAGGCGTACATGTCGCTGACCGCTGATTCGGTCGAGTACCAGTCCGAGGACATCGCGGCCCACGCGGGCACGCAGTCCGATCTCGAGGGGAGCAAGGCATGAGCGCGACGGTCACGGCTCCGGCGGGCGGACCGGCGTCGGGCACGACGGCGGGGCACACCCCGGTGCAGAACGTCACCTTCTGGCGCGTGCTGCGCTCGGAGTGGATCAAGCTGTGGACGCTGCGCTCGACGTGGTGGACGCTCGGTTCGACCGTCGTGGTGATGGTCGGTTTCGCCCTGATGATGGCGCTCATCGTGCAGCTCGTCGGGAACGAGATGGAAGGTGCGGCGCCCGAGGACCAGGCCGCGATGGGCGGGATGCTCAACGGCACGATGGTCGTGAGCGCGGGCTTCGAGATGGCGGCCCTCGTGGTCGCGGTGCTCGGTGCGCTCATGATCACGGGCGAGTACTCCACGGGGATGATCCGGTCGACGTTCGCCGCGGTGCCCGGGCGGCTCAGCGCGTTCTTCGGCAAGGCAGTGGTGCTGCTGGGGGTGACGGCGGTACTCATCGCGGTGTCGCTCGCACTGGGCTGGCTCATCACCTTCCCGATCCTGGACGCCAACGGCGCCACGGTGGACTTCGGCGACAGCACCCAGGTGCGGTCGCTGCTGGGTACGGTCCTGTACGTGACGCTCGTGGCGCTGTTCGCGCTGGGGCTCGGCGCCCTGCTCCGGCACACCGCGGGTGCGATCTTCACGGTGGTGGCCGTCTTCCTCGTGGTCCCGACGATCTTCCAGATCGCTACGTTCGCCGCCGCCCAGCTGGAGTGGGTCGGCGTGGTGAACAAGCTGCTGCCGAGCGTGGCGGGCGCACAGATCACCCCGAACGCCGGTGCGTTCGCTGACGTGCTCGACCCCTGGGTGGGCATCAGCGTGCTGGCCGGCTACACGGCGCTGGTCCTGGCCGGCGCCGCGACGCGCCTCAAGCTCCAGGACGCGTAGCACACCTGCCCTCGCGGCCCCGCGGCCCGCACCGACGTCCCACGGACGCACGGTGCGGTCCGTGGGGCCGAGTCGTTCCGGTCGCAGGCCGCCACGCGCTGCGCCATCGTAGTTTGCGGACCTGAAGAAGCCGGGCCCCGATCCTGAACCCGATCGGAGGGGCGCACCATGGCGCGCGACAGCAACCCCGTCCACCACGCACCCGACCTGCACGCCCAGGAGGGCGATCGCCTGACGACGGCGCAGGGCGTAGGCGTGGACGACACGGACCACTCCCTGACCGCCGGACCTCGCGGCCCCGTGCTGCTCGAGGACCACCACCTGCGCGAGAAGATCACGCACTTCGACCACGAACGCATCCCGGAACGGGTGGTCCACGCCCGTGGCGCCGGCGCGCACGGCGTCTTCCGGGCGTACGGCAACGCGGCGTCCGTGACCAAGGCAGCGTTCCTGGCCACCCCGGACGAGGAGACCGAGGTCTTCGTCCGCTTCTCCACGGTGCTCGGCTCCCGCGGCTCCGCCGACACGGTGCGCGACGTGCGCGGTTTCGCCACCAAGTTCCACACCCGCGAGGGCACCTTCGACCTGGTGGGCAACAACTTCCCGGTGTTCTTCATCCAGGACGCCGTGAAGTTCCCGGACATCATCCACGCGGGCAAGCCGGAGCCCGACCGGGAGATCCCGCAGGCGCAGAGCGCGCACGACACGTTCTGGGACTTCATCGGCTCCCACACCGAGTCCACGCACATGGCGATGTGGGCGATGTCCGACCGAGGCATCCCGCGCAGCTATCGCACGATGGAGGGCTTCGGCGTCCACACGTTCCGGATGGAGGCGACCGACGGGACGACGTCGCTCGTGAAGTTCCACTGGAAGCCGCACCTGGGCGTGCACTCCCAGGTGTGGGAAGAGGCCCAGATCACGCAGGGCGCCGACCCCGACTTCCACCGCCGCGACCTCTACGACGCCATCGCGGCAGGCGCCTACCCGCAGTGGGAGCTGGGGCTGCAGATCATGCCCGACACCACCGACGAGACGTTCGAGGGCATCGATCTGCTGGATCCCACCAAGATCGTCCCGGAGGAGATCTGCCCCGTGCAGACCGTCGGGCTCCTGACGCTCACCGAGGCGCCGGAGAACTTCTTCGCGGAGACCGAGCAGGTCGCGTTCCACGTGGACCACGTGGTGCCAGGCATCCAGGTCACGAACGACCCGCTCATGCAGGGCCGGCTGTTCTCCTACCTGGACACGCAGCTCAGCCGGCTCGGCGGACCCAACTTCGCCCAGCTGCCGGTGAACCGGCCCCGGACCCCCGTGAACGACATGTTCCGGGACGGGATGCACCAGCAGGCGGTGCACTCGGGGATCGTGGCCTACAAGCCGAACCAGATCGACGACGACCTCCCGCGGACCTCGCCCGAGGGTGAGGACGCCTTCGTCACGGTCCCCACCCCCGTGTCGGGCGAGAAGGGCCGCCACCACCCGGTGTCCTTCACCGACCACTTCAGCCAGGCCCGCCTCTTCTGGCTCTCACTGACACCGGTCGAGCAGGCGCACGAGGTCGAGGCGTTCACGTTCGAGCTCGGCAAGTGCCTGCGCCAGGAGGTCAAGGAGGGGGTGCTCGCGTCGCTGGCGTGCGTGGACACCGACCTCGCCGCGCGGGTAGCTGCGGGCCTGGGCCTGCCCGTCCCCGACGGGGAGGTCCCCGACGGCGTCGTCGCCTCTCCCGCGCTGTCCCAGATCCCGGCCGAGCCGGGCCGCGTCGACGGCCGGGTGGTGGGCGTCCTGGTGGCGGACGGCGGTGACCTCTCGCCGGTTGCCGACCTGCGGACCGCGTACGCCGACGAGAACGTGGTAGTCCGGGTCGTCGCGGCCCACGGCGGGGAGATCTCGGGCGGGTCGGGCGAGACGGAGACCGCGGAACGCACGCTGCTCACCACGCGCTCGGTGGAGTACGACGCCGTCGTGGTCGCCCCGGGCGTCGCCGGCAGCCCGGTGGCGACGGAGCCGCGCACCGCCGTCCTGCTCCTGGAGGCGTATCGGCACGGGAAGGCGATCGTGGCCCTCGGCGACGGCGACGGCGTGCTCGCCACCGCCGGCGTCGACACCTCTGCCCCGGACGTGCTGACCTGCGACAGCGTGCGGGACTGCGTGCAGCCGCTGCGCGACGCGCTCGGGATGCACCGCTCGTGGGAGCGGCTGGCGATGTTCGCCGGCTGAGCCGGACCGGCCCCTGGGCGGCATCCGGGCGCCGGCGGAGGCGCATCTCGATGACCAACACTTCTTTGCAAAGATTTCCTTGCAAAGAAGTGTTGGCCTGCGTAGAGTGCGGGTCACGGGCCAGCCCGGCCGACCATCCGCACCCGAGCCAGGGAGAACCGCGATGAGCACCTACGCACCGACCGTCCGGACCGCCGTACCGCAGCCCGTCGGGATCCTGCTGACACTGGCGGTCGCCACCCGTACGCGTCCGGCGACGCCGAGCCCCGACGACCGCGCGGCGCGGCGTCGGGAGAGGGAGCGTGCCGAGAGGCAGCGCGCCCAGGCCGAGCGGGTGCGCGACAACTCGGCGGCGCGCCACCCGCTGGCACTGCGCTGACCCGACGGGCGTCTGCGCTGACGGACGGGCGTCTGCGCTGACGATCCGATCTCGTCGACGGCGAGTGGGTAACGTCCTGCCTATGGCGACAGCACGCAAGGACCCCCCGGACAGGCAGGCGGACCGGGACGCCCGCTCATCGTCGGGGCGGCCGGCACCCCGGGCGGCGCCGGACCCGTCCGCGACCGCAGGCCCGCCGGCCGAGCTCGGCCCGGCGGCTCTGCGCGCGCTCGCTCATCCGCTGCGCATCCGCATCCTCGACCTGTTGCCGATCCGCGGGCCGCTCACGGCCAGCAAGCTCGGCGAGATCGTCGGGGAGTCCAGCGGATCGACGAGCTATCACCTCCGCCAGCTGGCCAAGCACGGACTCGTCCGCGAGGTCGAGGGCAAGGGCACAGCCCGCGAGCGCTGGTGGGAACGCACGCCGGGCGGGTTCAGCATCTCCAACGCGGGGAAGGACTCCCCCGCCGGCCGACAGACTGCCGAGGCCGTCAACATAGAGTTCTTGCGCCTGCGCAACGAACGCGCGATGCACTTCCTCCGCGCGGGTCAGGAGGCGGACGAGGAAACCGTGGCGGCATGGTCAGGCAGCGTCACGTTCGCCACGGCGAGCAGGTGGGCCACTCCGGAACAGATGAAGTCGCTCGTCCAGGCGTGGGACCGCTTCACGATGGAGCACCTGGAACCGCTGAGCCGGCACGAAGGCGAACCCGGCGCCATCCCGTTCGAGATCCACTTCGATGTGTTCCCGACCATCGACCCCCAGGGCAACCCGCTCTGAGCCGCCCGGTCTGCCGTCAGCAGATCTGCGACGGGCAGAGTCCACTCCCCCGCGGCGCCGTCCGGCGCGATGGTGGAGGCATGACCGAGACGAGCCACAGCCAGCCCTTCGACGATCATCTCGCGACGCGCCTCCTGCACCAGCGGATCGTGCTGATCGGCAGCGAGATCGACGACACCGTCGCCAACCGCGTGACCTCCCAGCTCCTGCTGCTCTCCGCCGAGGACTCCGACGGCGACATCAGCCTCTACATCAACTCGCCCGGCGGATCGATCAGCGCGGGACTCGCCGTCCACGACACGATGAAGCTCCTGCCGAACGCCGTCTCCACCGTCGCCGTCGGGTTCGCGGGCAGCATGGCCCAGTTCCTGCTCAGCGCGGGCACCCGGGGCAAGCGGTTCGCGCTGCGGCACGCGCGGATCATGATGCACCAGCCGTCGGGCGGCATCGGCGGCACCACGAGCGACGTCGTGATCCAGGCCGAGAACATCCGGCACGTGAAGGACCTCGTGACCCGGCTGCAGTCCGAGCACACGGGTCAGCCCGTCGAGACGGTCGCCGCGGACTCGGAGCGGGACCGCTGGTTCACCGCCGAGCAGGCGCTCGCCTACGGCATGGTCGACAAGATCGTGGACCAGGTGGACGACGTCCGGCCCGGCGGGAAGCGGCGCGCCGGGCTCTGACCCGGCCTCAGGCCGCCAGCAGGACGACCTCCGCGCGCTGATCGGCGCCCGAGGCGCCGGCCGGCGCCGCATGCTCCGGCTGGAGCGGGTGCCGCGACGACGAGAATCCCGCCGCGCGGCGGGCACCGGACGAGAGCACCCGAACCCGGCGGCTCTCGTCCTGGGCCGCCAGCGCGAGAGCCAGCTGGGCCCAGGCGCGCTCCACGAGATCGACCAGACGCATGCCGAGCGCCTCGCAGACGGCGGCCAGCACCTCGGAGGACGCCTCCTTGCGGCCCCGCTCGATCTCGGACAGGTAGGCGGTGGAGACGCGTGCGTCCGTGGCGACGTCGGCCAGCGTACGGCGCTGCTCGCGTCGGGTGGTCCGCAGGATGCCACCCACCAGATCACGGAGCAGTGGTTCGCGGGTGTGCTCGAGCGTGCCGGGTCTGGTGCCGGTGCTCTCGTTCGCGGTGCCGAGCCCAGCAGTACGTGCGGTACCCCTTGAGATCATTGCCATCTGCCCACTCCCGCCGTTGGTACCCGTCACGCTACCCAACCCCGCCGAGGTCCCGAGTCGTTCCGCCGTCTGCTCGTGGCGTAACGACGGAGGGCGAGCCACGGTGCGTGTCAGTGGCTGCTGGCACCATGGGACCACCGACCAGGAGAGGACAGTGGTGTTCGGATCTATCGAGGTGCGCGGGGCCCGCGAGAACAACCTGCAGGGTGTCTCCATCGACATTCCCAAGCGGAAGCTCACCGTCTTCACGGGGGTCTCCGGATCGGGCAAGAGCTCGCTCGTGTTCGGCACCGTCGCCGCGGAGTCGCGGCGCCTGATCGACGAGACGTACTCCGCGTTCCTCCAGGGGTTCATGCCGTCCCGTCCACGTCCTGACGTCGACATCCTGTCCAACCTGTCCGCGGCGATCGTCGTGGACCAGGAGCCGATGGGGGCGAACGCCCGCTCGACCGTCGGCACCGCCACGGACGCCTACACGATGCTGCGGGTCATCTGGTCGCGGCTCGGCCGGCCGCACATCGGCGGCTCCAACCTCTTCTCCTTCAACGACCCGCAGGGCATGTGCGGCACCTGCGAGGGCCTGGGCCGCGTCTCGGCCGTCGACACGGAAGCTCTCGTGGACCGCGGCAAGTCGCTGAACGAGGGCGCCATCACGTTCCCCAACTTCGGCGTCGGCTCCTGGTACTGGAAGGTCTACGCCGACTCCGGTCTGTTCGACGTCGACAAGCCGCTGGCGGACTACAGCGACACCGAGTGGCACGACCTGATGTACGGCGCCGAGCGAAAGATCGTCTCGGGCGGCATCAACGTCACCTACGAGTCGCTCGTCCCCAAGATCACCCGCCTCTACCTGGTCAAGGACGTCGAGTCGATGAAGGGGGCGATGCGCGCGGCGGTGGACCGGCTCGCCACGTTCACGTCGTGCCCGGCGTGCGGCGGCACGCGGCTCAACGATCGGGCGCGGTCGTCGCTCGTCAAGGGCACGCACATCGGCGAGGCGGCCGCCATGCAGCTCACCGACCTGGCCGAGCTGGTGCACGATCTCGCC
The DNA here is from genome assembly GCF_042682255.1 of Promicromonospora aerolata. NCBI lineage: Bacteria > Bacillati > Actinomycetota > Actinomycetes > Micrococcales > Promicromonosporaceae > Promicromonospora > Promicromonospora aerolata. Next base: position 4,711,342 of record NZ_JBHUHF010000001.1, on the reverse strand, counting down.
GACCCCCAGGTCCAGCCCATCCTCGACGGACTCAACGACCTGCTCGCCACGTTCGACCAGATCGGCCTGGGGTACCTGTCGCTGGACCGCGAGTCCTCGTCGCTGTCGGGCGGAGAGGCGCAGCGCACCAAGATGGTGCGACACATGGGTTCGGCACTCACCGACATGACCTACGTGTTCGACGAGCCGACCATCGGTCTGCACCCGCACGACGTGCGGCAGATGAACAACCTGCTGCGGCGCCTGCGGGACAAGGGCAACACGGTGCTCGTCGTGGAGCACAAACCCGAGGTCATGGCGGCGGCCGACCACCTCGTCGACATGGGGCCGGGCGCAGGGACGCACGGCGGCACCGTGGTGTACGAGGGCGACCTCGACGGCCTGCGCACCTCGGGCACGGCGACGGGCAAGCACCTGGACCAGGCGATCACGCTCAAGAGCACGCCCCGCACGCCGACCGGGATGCTCCGGATCGAGCACGCGAACCTGCACAACCTCCAGGACGTCTCCGTCGAGGTCCCGCTCGGTGTGCTCGTCGCGGTGACCGGTGTCGCCGGCTCGGGCAAGAGCTCGCTCATCCACGGCTGCCTGCCACGCGACGGCGTGACCTTCGTGGACCAGTCGGCGATCCGCGGGTCGCGGCGCTCCAACCCCGCCACCTACACCGGGATCCTCGAGCCCATCCGCAAGCAGTTCGCCCGCGCGAACGGCGTCAAGCCCGCGCTGTTCAGCGCGAACTCGGCCGGGGCCTGCCCCGAGTGCAAGGGCGTGGGCCTCATCTACACCGACCTCGCCTTCATGGCGGGCGTCGCGAGTGTGTGCGAGGTGTGCGGCGGCAAGCGGTTCACCGAGGAGGTGCTCGGCTACACCCTGCGCGGCAAGAACATCGCCGACGTCCTCGCCATGTCCGTCGAGGAGGCGCTGGGCTTCTTCACGGAGAAGTCGGTGCTGCCCATGCTGTCCCGGCTGTTCGACGTCGGCCTGCACTACATCTCGCTCGGACAGCACCTCAACACGCTGTCCGGCGGCGAGCGGCAGCGGCTCAAGCTCGCGATCGAGATGGGCGGCGACACCCCGGCCTTCGTGCTGGACGAGCCGACCGCCGGTCTGCACATGCAGGACGTGGACAACCTGGCCGGCCTGCTCGACCGGCTCGTCGACTCCGGCCGGTCGGTCATCGTCGTGGAGCACAACCTGTCGGTCGTGGCGCGCGCCGACTGGGTGATCGACATGGGACCCGGTGGTGGGCACGACGGCGGGCGAGTCGTCTTCGAGGGCACCCCTGCCGACCTCGCCCGTGCGGAGCGGTCGCTGACGGGCCGCCACCTCGCGGAGCTGGTCGGCTGAACCGCGGGTACCGCGTGCCCCCACCCGGATTCGAACCGGGACTGTGCCGGGTTTAAGCCGGCTGCCTCTGCCAGTTGGGCTATGGGGGCGCACCGCAGAGACTACCGAGGTCACGTCACCGAGACCCAGGGCGGAGCAGGAGCAGAGCGAGACAGAAACCGGAGCGGTCTACCCTCCGAGCGGTGCTCGGCAGAGCTCAGTCTCGCTGCGGTCCTGTCTCGCCCTGTTTCTTCTCCGGCGGAGCGGGTGTCAGTCCTTCGCGCCCGTCTCGGCACGGGACGCGGACGACTCCGCCTTCTGGTCGACCTTCTCGCCCTGCGGCTTCGGCGGCACGGAGGCGTTGCGGAACTCCTGGCGCGGGTCGTGCAGCGAGCCGAGCGAGACCAGCTCGCGACCCATCAGGAACTGGCCGATCCAGCCGATCAGGATGCGGATCTTGCGGTTACCCGTGGGCATCGCCATGACGTGGTAGCCACGGTGCGCCACCCAGGCCGGGAACCCGCGCAGCTTGACGAAGCCGAACAGCTCCGCGACCCCCTTGTACAGGCCCAGCGATGCGACGACGCCCAGGTTCTTGTGGTCGTAGTCGACTGCGGGCTTGTCCTTGTAGAGCGCGACGATGTTGTCGGCCAGGCGCACGGCCTCACGGATGGCGTGCTGCGCGTTCGGCGGGCAGAACTTGCCCGGGTTGTGCACGTCGGGCACGGCGGCGCAGTCGCCGGCCGCCCAGGCACCCTCGATGACCTCGCCGTCCTCCGTCGCCATCTGCAGCGTCGGGAGCACGATGGCGCGGCCCATCTTGTCGGCCGGGAGGTCGGACGACTCCTTGATGACCGGATTCGCCTTGACGCCCGCCGTCCACACGATCGTCTCGGTGTCGAACTCGACGCCCGTGGAAGTCACCACGTGCCCGTCCACGCAGGACGAGAGGAACGTGTTGAGGTGGAACTCGATGCCGCGCTTCTTCAGCTCGGCGAGCGCGTACTCGCCCATCGGCTCCGTGACCTCGGGCAGAATGCGGCCGGCGCCCTCGATCATGACGAACCGCAGGTCGGAGGCCTCGATCGTGTTGTACTGACGCGTCGCGTAGCGCGCCATGTCCTCGATCTCGGCGAGAGCCTCGATACCGGCGAACCCGCCACCCACGAACGTGAACGTCAGCATCCGCTTGCGCAGGTCGGCGTCCCACGTGGAGGACGCGACGTCCAGGCGGTTGATGACGTGGTTGCGGACCGCGATGGCCTCTTCGACGTTCTTGAAGCCGATGGCCGCTTCCGCGAGGCCCGGGATGGGCAGCGTGCGCGACACGGAGCCGAGGCCGATGACCAGCTGGTCGTACGTCACCTCGTACTCGTCGCCCGACTCGGGCTGGATCTTCACGGCCTTGCGGCCGTGCTCGATCGTGGTGACCTTGCCCTGCAGCACGTCGATGCCCTTGAGCGCCTTGCGGTGCGGTGCGACGACGTCGCGGGCGTCGATCGACCCCGCGGCCGCCTCGGGCAGGAAGGGCGCATACGTCATGTACGGCCGCGGGTCGACGACCACGATGGCCGCCTCCCGCTTCTTCAGCTTCTTACGCAGGCGGCGCGCCACGTAGAGGCCGACGGACCCGCCGCCGAGCACCACGATGCGCGGCACCTTCCGCGGGCGCGGCGTGCTCGCCGCATCGGAAGCATGGCTGACCGAGGTCAGGTCGTTCTGAGGCATGATTCCCAGGGTACCGCGCGGTTCGCATCCGTACTGACACGACGAAGAGCGGCGTGGGCGTGATGCACACCACGCCGCCATCGCCGCTGCAGGAACTTCCTCGATCCTCTGGCCGTCACAACGGACCACTGCCACCGGAGGTTCCCGGTGGACGGAAGTCCGCCGCGACCAGCCGGCCCGGGTCAGCCGACCCGGGCCGGTCGGCCCGCTTCGATCGGCACGAGTCAGTCGGCCTGCGTCGCCTCGAGCGTCGGCTCCGGGAACTCGGTGCCCGACGCCGGACGCTCGCGCGGGTGCACCGGCTCACCACCGGTACCGCTCATCGGGCGGTCGGCGCCGGGTCGGCCCTGAGCCGGCTCGTCGGACGCGTCGGTACCCGAGCCGGCACCCGAGTCGGCTCCGGCGTCAGTACCCGAGCCGGCATCGGCGTCGGAACCCGGCACGGGGCCGTCGTCCTCGATGGCTGTTGGGGCCTTGAGGAACGGCCACGGCATGTCCTGCGGCCGCACCCCCGTGGGCGGCAGCGGGTACGGGGCGAGGTCCTGTCCGGGGCCGTTGTAGTCGTCCAGCTCCGGCCCGTAGTAGTCGTCCTGCTCGGGCCCGTAGTAGTCGCCCTCGGAGCCGAGGCCCACCTCGTCGGCAGGTACCGCGCTGAGGGGGAAGACGTTCCACCGGGTGCGACCGTCGGACGAGGTGGTGGGCTGGAAGTTCCACGAGCCGGCGACGTCGGGCACGGACCAGGTGTTCCAGGTCGCGCTGTCGCTGATCGTGCGAACCGGCCGGCCCCGGTCGTCGAAGAGCTGCACGTCGCGGATCGGGTCACCCGCGGCGTCGTAGGCGAAGATGTTGCTGACCTGCATGCCCTCGACCCAGATGCCGTCGGTTCCGGCCATGCGCCCGTCGCCCCCCGTGCTCGCCTGGGAGAACTGAGCCTCGTTGAACCCGTCGGCCCAACCCGCGTCGTAGCTCCCTGAGGTCACGACCGAACTGCTCTCGGCCGCGACGTCGGACACCAGGGGGATCGCGAGGACTCCGGCGGCGACCGACGCGACCGCGACGGCACGGGGGAACCACGCCCAGCGCGGGACCCACCTGCCGCGTCCCCACTGGACACTGACGACGATGGCCGCGACGACGAGGATCCGACCACCGGTCGAGGACGGCCAGAGCGTGACGTCCATCCCCGCCGCCCACATGACGACCTGTGCGCCGACCCAGCCGCGCAGGATCCACCATGCCGGAGCGAGGGAGCGCGCGAAGTCCGCGAACGCGGCCCAGCCCGGCGTGCTCGTCACCGGTCGCCAGGCGGCACGCCACCGCTCGGCCACCACGGTCCAGGCGTCGCCGATCACGCGGCCCGGTCCACGCCCTGTGCGCCCCGCCGGCGCCGGCGCCGGCAGCCCGGCCGCCGCGCGCAGCTCGGCCGCGTACTCGTCGGCGGGCCCGAACTGATCCGCGAGGTCGAACGCCTGGGTCCCGACCGCGTCGGCGGTGGCGACGTCGGCGTCCAGGACCGCCTCGGTGAGATCGGCCTCGAGCCCGTCGGTCAGGTCGTCCGCCACGTCCGGACCGAGGTCGACGAGGTGCCGACGCACCGCCTGTGCGTAGCTCCGAACGTGCGCGGACAGGGCGTCGCTGCTGGTGATGGTGTTCATCGAGCTTCCTCGTTCCTCTCGCCGAGAAGTCCGGCCACCGTGTCGGCGAACTCCTGCCACTCCTTGCGCTGGGTCTTCAGGGCCTCCCGCCCATGCGGGGTGATGCCGTAGTACTTGCGGTGCGGCCCGGCCTCCGAGGGCACCACATAGCTGGTGAGCGAGCCGCTCGCGTACAGACGGCGCAGGGTGCCGTAGACGGAGGCCTCACCCGACTCGACGCCGCTGGCACGCAGACGCCGGACGATGTCGTACCCGTACCCGTCCTCCCGCTCGACGACCGCGAGCACCGCGGCGTCGAGCACTCCCTTGAGCAACTGCGTTGTATCCACGAGATGCACGGTACCGCGCAATGCGCGATAGCGCGACGATGCGCCGCACCTCGTCCGGCGATGCCGCGGTACCGGGTCCGTGCGGGGCGACCGGTCCGGTCCCCGTACCTCACGCCATGGACAGCGCGATCCCGTCGAGGATGTCGTGCTCGCTCGTCACCACGCTGGTCAGCGATCCGCCGGCCGCCTGGACGTCGGTCGCGACCCGGCTGATCACCTCCGACCAGACGAGCGCCCCCGCTGCGATCACGTCGACCCGGCCCGGATGCAGAAAGCCCATCGCCGTCCGTTCCGCACGCGGCGCCGCGAGCAGGGCCTCGCAGGAGGCCAGCACCGCTGAGACGGGGAGCTCTGCCTGGTTCACCCGCTCGCGCCGGTACTCCGTCAGCCCCAGCGCGTGCGCGGTAACCGTGGTGATCGACCCGGCCAGCCCCACCAAGGTGGCGGTCTTCGCGAGCGGGACCACGCGGGCGGCGTCGTCCAGGTGGGCTCGCACGTCCGCGCGGGCCGCCTCGATCTCGCCGGCCGACGGCGGGTCGCCGTGCAGGTGCCGCTCCGTCATCCGCACCGATCCGACGTCCATCGAGACGCTCGCGTCCACCGAGCCCGTGCCGAGGACCAGCTCGGTGGATCCGCCGCCGAGGTCGACCACGAGAAACGGGCCGCCGTGCGCCTCGGCGACCGCCCCGGTGGCGCCGCGGAACGACAGCTGCGCCTCCTGGGCGCCGGTGATGACCTCGACGCCGACGCCGAGCGCGTCCCGGACACCGCCGAAGAACTCGTCCCGGTTGCGGGCGTCACGTGTGGCCGACGTTGCCACGAACCGCACCCGCTGGGCTCCGGCCGCCTCGATCGCCGCCGCATAATCACGGGTCACGGCGAGGGTGCGGCCGAGCGCCTCCGGCGCCAGCTCGCCCGTGCGGTCCACGCCCTGGCCCAGCCGCACCACCTCCATGCGGCGGTCGAGCTCCGTGAGGTTTCCGGCGGCGTCGACGTCTGCGACCAGCAGGCGGATCGAGTTGGTGCCGCAGTCGATCGCGGCTACGCGAGTGGAAGTCACACGAGGATTCTTCCAGGCGACCCGGCCGTCGGAGGCCGACGTGCCGGGTTCGCGAGAAACCTCACGTGATCGTGGACGCGGCGACCCCGCACGGGCGAGTGGGTCAGCAGGTGCAGCGGTCGGGACGCCAGGTGTCCCTCACCATCGCCAGCGCCTCGTCGCCCAGCGGGTTCACACCCGGACCGGCGGCGAGGGCGTGCGCGAAGAGGACGTGCAGGCACTTGACCCGAGTCGGCATCCCGCCGGCGGAGATGCCGGCGATCTCGTCCACCTGAGCGATGGCCTCGCGCTGCGCGAGATAGTGCTCGTGCGCCTTCTGGTAGGCGGCGGCGAGCTCCTCGTCCGACTCCAGCCGCGCCGTCATCTCCTTCATCACCCCGTTCGCCTCGAGCGTCGAGGCGGCGGCGACCGCGCCAGGGTGCGTCAGGTAGAAGACCGTCGGGAACGGGGTGCCGTCCGGCAGGCGAGGCGCGGTGCGCGCCACCGTCGGACGGCCGCACACGCACCGCGCCGCGATCCCCACGACGCCGCGCGGCTCGCGGCCGAGCTGCTCGGCCAGGACCCGCAGGTCGTCGTCGGACACGGTTTCAGTCGCGGTGTTCACTCACCCATTGTGGCCCAGCCGGTGGGCTGGACCCAGCCGACCTACTCGTCGCCGCCCGCGATCCGCACGGAGTCCCACACGCTGGTGTACCAGGGAGCCCCCGCATCCTCGGACGCACCCGGTGACGGCTCGACGACGCCGGGCGCCTGTTCCTCCTCCTGCACGGAGTCCGTGTCGAGCGGGCGCCACACCTTGTCCCCCGGCATGACGAACCGGAACCGCGACCTGGCCTGCTCGATCACGTACGACCGGTCGTCCCAGCGGGCCAGCTCCGTCTCGAGCTCCGCCTTCTTCTGCTGCTGCTGGCTCAGCTCGGCGCGCAGCTCGCGCAGCTCGGCCTGCTGTGTCACGACGGCACGCACGGTCGGCAGCAGCAGCACCACCGCGAGGAGCAGCACCACGGACAGCACCATCGCGCGGACCGTCAGCACCTCGGGCAGCACGAGCCCGAAGCTGCCCCGCTTGCGGTCGGCGCGAGCCGGCCGGGTGGGGGGCGCGACGCTGCCGGTGACCGCGCTGCGACGACGCGGCTGCGTGGGCCGCTTCGCCCCACCGCCGGCCGTCGACTTCGCCCCGCCGCCGGAGGTCGATCGGGCGCCCCGCGGAGCGGCACCCGAGCGGGCGGCCGCGGGCCGGGCTGCCGGCCGGGCGGAGCTGGTCCGGGCCGCGGGCCGGGCGGCGGTCGTTCGCGGGGCCGCGGCACGGCGGCTCGCCGACGACGGCGCGGCGGGCTTCCGACCGGCGCCCTTCGCCGTCGTCCCCTTCGGCGTCGCGCCCTTCGCAGCCGTCCCCTTCGTGCCCTTGGCGGTCGAGCCCTTCGCACTCTTCGCCGCAGAGCCCTTCGCCGCCGCACCCCTCGGCGTCGCACCCCTCGGCGTAGCACCGGACGGCTTCCTCGGCGCGGCCTTGCCCTGCGCCGACGGCGGCGTCCGTGCCGCTCCCCGGGCCTTCTTCCCCCCGGCGGCGCCGGTGCCCGAGGCCGCACGCTGGGTCGACGACGGGCGCGCACCCGGGTCGCGCGCCGAACCCGAGGGCCGCGCCGGGCGACGTGAGGAAGGCATGGGTCGATTGTGCCGATTCGCCGGGCCTTTGTACCGGCATTACCTCCGGCGCGCCGTGTGTCGAACCTGTGGAACCCAAAAAGTTGTCAGACACACCAAGACGTGTCAGACGTACAGGTCACTCACGTGACCTGAGCGTCTGACACGTCCGGGGTGCCTGACAGCTCCGCGCAGCTGGCCGCGCGCGGCTCAGCCCGCGGTGCGCGGGGCCGGTATCAGCCCTGGAAGCGCGGGAACGCCGACCGGCCGGCGTACGTGCCGGCCTCGTCGAGCGCCTCTTCGATGCGCAGCAGCTGGTTGTACTTGGCGATGCGCTCGCCACGGGCGGGGGCACCGGTCTTGATCTGGCCGGCGTTGGTCGCGACGGACAGGTCGGCGATGGTGGTGTCCTCGGTCTCACCGGAGCGGTGCGAGGTCATCGTGGTGAAGCCGTTGCGCTGCGCCAGCGTCACGGCGTCCAGCGTCTCGGTGAGCGTGCCGATCTGGTTGAGCTTGACCAGCAGCGAGTTCGCCGACTTCTCGGCGATGCCGCGGGCGAGGCGCTCGGGGTTGGTGACGAACAGGTCGTCACCCACGATCTGCACCTTGTCGCCGACCTTGCTCATGAGCCCCGCCCAGGAGTCCCACTCGTCCTCGGACAGCGGGTCCTCGATCGAGACCAGCGGGTAGTCCGCCACGAGCTGCTCGTAGTACGCGATCATCTCGTCCGGCGTCTTCTTGCCGCCCTCGAACGCATACACACCGTCCGAGAAGAACTCCGTGGCGGCGACGTCGAGCGCGAGCGCGACGTCCTTGCCCGGCGTGAGGCCCGCCCGCTCGATCGCGACAAGGATCAGGTCGAGCGCCTCGCGGTTGCTGCCGAGGTTCGGCGCGAAGCCGCCCTCGTCGCCCAGACCGGTGGCCAGGCCCTTCTCCTTCAGCACGGACTTGAGGGAGTGGTACACCTCGGTGCCGGTGCGCAGCGCCTCGCGGAACGTCGGGGCACCGATCGGCGCCACCATGAACTCCTGGACGTCCACGTTGGAGTCCGCGTGGGACCCGCCGTTCAGGATGTTCATCATCGGCACGGGCAGCACGTGGGCGTTCGGGCCGCCCACGTAGCGGAACAGGTCCAGGCCGGCGCTCTTGGCGGCAGCCTTCGCGACGGCGAGCGAGACACCCAGGATCGCGTTGGCGCCCAGCTTGCCCTTGTTCGGGGTGCCGTCCAGGTCAAGAAGTGCCTGGTCGATGATGCGCTGCTCTTCGGCGTCGTACCCGACGAGCTCGGGGGCGATCTCGTCGTTGACGGCCGCGACCGCCTTCTCGACGCCCTTGCCCAGGTAACGGCCCTTGTCGCCGTCACGCAGCTCGACGGCCTCGAACGCGCCGGTCGATGCGCCGGACGGGACGGCCGCACGGGCGAAGGTGTCGTCGTCCAGGACGATCTCTACCTCCACGGTGGGGTTGCCGCGAGAGTCGAGGATCTCGCGTGCTCCAACGGCTTCGATGCTAGCCACGGAATCTCCTTCTAAGGATGTTGCTCGGAGGTTACGGCCCTCAGCCTAGAACGTCCGTCGAGCGGGCGGGCAACCGTCCACCGTCCGCCCACCGCCCGGCACGCGGGCCGCGGGGCGAAGCGCTACGCCCGCGATTCACAGGGTCACCACAGGTCGACGACAGGTCCACCACAGTGAGCCGACCTAGCGTTCCGATCGTCCGGCGCAGACCGCCCCGCGGAGCTACCCGCTCCGCCCGCTCGCCCGTTGCCCGGGCAGATCGGCAGAGCCCGCGAGGCGGTCCGCGCGGACACCAACGTCCCCGCACGTCCACTCCGGACCCCAGGCAGGAGCCCATGTTCTTCACCTATCTGCGCAGAGAGCTGCGCAACCGACGCAAGCAGACCGTCGTGGTCGCGATCGGTCTCGCGGTCGCCATCGCGCTGGTCATCGTCGTCAACGCGGTCTCGACCGGTGTCAAGGAGGCCCAGGCCGAGGTGCTCGAGTCGGTCTACGGCGTCGGCACCGACATCACGGTCACCCAGGACCCCGGCGCACCCGGAGAGGGCGGCGGCCGGAGAATGGAGCTCGGCGCCCCCATGGCCGAGGCGCTGGACACCCGTGTCGACGAAGACCACCTCACTACCGCGATAGGGGCGATGCCCTTCGACGACGCCGCGTTGGAGCAGGTCTCCGGGCTCGACCACGTGTCCGGGGTCGCCGGGGCGCTCGACCTGCAGAACCTGTCGTTCTCCGGCGAGATGCCCAGCGCCCCGGTCGGCGGCGGTGACGGCAGCGGCACCGTCACGACGGAGCCGGGCGACGACGGCGGCCCGTCCAGCGGTGCCCCCTTCGAGATCGAGCAGTTCACGGTGACCGGCCTGGACCCGGAGGCCGCCGCCGTCGGACCGCTGACCACCGCCGAGGTCACCGAGGGCCGCACGCTGGAGGCGGACGACAAGAACGTCGCCGTCGTCGACAGCGCCTACGCCACGTCGGAGGAGCTCGCCGTCGGCGACACGATCGCCGTGGGTGGCAGAGGCCTGGAGATCGTGGGCATCGTCGCGTCCTCGTCCGGCGAGGGTGTCGCGACGACGTCCGACGTCTACGTCCCCCTCGCCGTCGCCGCGACCCTCGCCGACCTCTCCGACCAGGTCACCGACCTCTACGTCCAGGTCGACTCCGCGGAGAACGTGGAGGCCGTCGCCGCAGCGATCGAGGCGGAGCTTCCCGACGCCTCGGTGAGCACCCAGTCCGACCTCGCCGAGGGTGTCACCGGGTCGCTCGCCACGGCGTCCGACCTGATCGGCACGCTGGGCACATGGCTGAGCGGCATCGTGCTCGCGGCGGCGTTCGGCCTCGCGATCCTGTTCACGGTCTCGGGCGTGAACCGGCGGACCCGCGAGCTCGGCACGCTCAAGGCGATCGGCTGGAGCCGGAACCGCGTGGTGGGCCAGGTCGCCGGTGAGTCCGTCGTCCAGGGACTGATCGGCGGCGGCGCGGGCCTCGCGCTCGGGGCGTTGGCGGTCTGGGCCGTCAACCTCGCCGGCATCACGCTGAGCGGCGCGTCGGGCGGGGGCTTCAGCATGGGTGGCCCCGTCGGGCGGGCGCCCGAGGGCGCGCTGCCGGACGGCGGGGCGGCGGCGGCAGGCGACAGCTTCGGTGCCGCCCCCATCGGCCTGGCGGACGCCGCGGGCAGCGCCGTCGACGTCGTCCTCCAGGCGCCGGTGAGCCTGTGGATAGTCCTCGCGGCCGTCGGGCTGGCGGTGCTGGGCGGGCTGCTGGCCGGGATCGTCGGCGGGCAGCGTGCGGCGAAGCTGCGCCCCGCCGAGGCCCTCCGTTCCCTCGGCTGACCAGTCGCCCGACCCGCCGCCCGACTCGACCGCCGCCTGAGAGGCAGACCGAACCATGTACCAGATCGACGACCTGACCAAGACGTACCGCCAGGGCAAGCGCGTGGTGCGCGCGCTCCGGGGCGTGTCCCTGACCATCGGCGACGGCGAGCTCGTCGCCGTCCAGGGCCCCACGGGTGGTGGCAAGTCCACCCTGCTGCAGATGCTGGGCGGACTGGACCGGCCGACGTCGGGCACCGTCCAGCTCGACGGGACCGACCTGGCCGGCATGAGCGACGCACAGCTCACCGCCGCACGGGCCGAGACCATCGGCTTCGTGTTCCAGAACTTCAACCTGATCCCGACGCTCACCGCGCTGGAGAACGTGGAGACGGCACTCGTGCCGTCACGGCTCGCACGCCAGAGCCGCACGGCGCGCGCCCTCGCCGCGCTCGACTCGGTCGGTCTCGGCGACCGGGGCGACCATCTGCCCGGCGAGCTGTCGGGCGGGCAGCAGCAGCGGGTCGCCATCGCCCGGGCGCTCGTGAAGAACCCGAAGGTGCTGCTGGCCGACGAGCCCACCGGCAACCTCGACGAGGAGACCCGCGACGAGATCGTGGACCTCATCGAGGGGCTCTGGAAGGAACAGGGCCTGACGATCGTGCTGGTCACCCACGACTCCGTGGTCGCGAGGCGGACCCCGCGCCGCCTACGCATAGCAAAGGGCGCGGTCAAGACCCTGACGCCCTAACCCGCCCCTCCGCCCCGTCTACCCCGTCTACCCCGTCTACCCCGTCTACCCAGTGATTGGGCCCGAACTTTGCACGATTTCGGGCCCGATCGCTGGGTAGAGACGAACAGCCTCCCTCTCGACGGCGGCGCGCGCTATAGATACGCTGCCCTCGTCCGCCGTGGCACTGTCGCCCGGCGTTCGACCTCACCCGGAGACACGCGCAAGGGAGCGCAGCATGCCTCGTCGAAATCGTTTCATCACACCATCTCGTAGATCGCGAAATCGTTTCACAGCCGCCGGTGTGGCGGCGCTCCTCGCCGCGGGGGCGTTGGCAGCTGCCCCCGCCTCAGCGACCGCGGCCAGCACGAGCACCAGCACCCCCACCGGCACCGGCACATCCGCCACCACCGTCACCGCCGTCGACTTCGAGGACGGGACCACCGGTACCTGGACACCCAGCGGCAACGCCGGCCTCGACGTCGTGCCCGACCCCGCGCCCGACGGCGCCGGCAAGGTCCTGGCCATCACCCGGGCGGCCGACTACGAGGGCATCCAGTCCCCCACCGGGATCTTCGAGCCCGGCAGCACCTACACGTTCAGCATGCGCGCCCGCCTCCCCGATCCGAGCGAGCCGGCCGACCCGACAGGGCCCGCGCCCACGCCCGCGCCCACCACCGCAGACGTCCGCTTCGTCATGAAGCCGTCCTACGCGTGGATCGGCAACACGACCATCGGCACGGACTGGACCACCGTCACCGGCACCTACACGGCCGACGGCGATCCCGCCGAGCTGCAGGCCTATCTCGGCAGCACCGACCAGGACGCGCCCTACACGATCCTCGTGGACGACATCATGGTGACCACCTCCGGCCCCGACGCACCCGACGACGTCGTCCCTGGCGGCGCCATTAACCCGACGCCCACTCCCGCGTACCTCGCGGAGGGCAGTGGCGACGTCTCCGCCTTGACCTTCGACGACGGCCCCAACCCGGGCACCACGCCCGCCCTGCTGGACTTCCTCGCGGAGCACGAGATCAAGGCGGTGTTCTGTGTCATCGGACAGAACATCCAGGCCGACGGCGGGGCCGCGATCCTGCGCCGGATCGTCGCCGACGGCCACGTGCTGTGCAACCACTCCACGGGCTACGCCGACATGGGCTCCTGGACGGCGGAGCAGGTGCGCACCGACCTGGTGGCCAACCTGGGCATCATCCGCGACGCGCTCGGCGACCCGGACCAGAAGGTCCCGTTCTGGCGGGCACCCAACGGTTCGTGGGGCGTCACGCCCGAGGTAGCCGTCGAGCTGGGCATGCAGCCGCTCGCGGTGCGGAACACCATCGCCGACTGGGAGACGCAGGACGTCGGCACCCTCACCGCCAACCTGCGCGCCGCGATGGTCCCGGGCGAGCTGGTCCTGGCGCACGACGGTGGCGGCGACCGGTCCGGCACGCTCGCCGCCGTCCGCACCGTGGTCACGGAGCGGCTGGCCGACGGCTGGGAGCTCACGCTCCCGCAGGGCACGCCGCCCGCTACGGGCCCCGTGATCAGCACCGACTTCGAGGACGGCACGCTCGGCGGGTGGGAGCCGCGCGAGGGCACCGACGCCTCGGACTTCTCGCTCGCGGTCACCGAGTCGGACGCGCACGACTCCACCCGGTCGGCCGCCCTGACCGGCCGGGACGCCACGGGCGACGGCATCGGCCGCGACGTCACGGGCGTCCTGCGGGCGGGTGTCGCCTACGGCGTCTCCGCGTGGGTCCGCTACCCGGAAGGACAGACACCTGGCGACATCTGGCTGAGCCTGGCGAGCACCGCCGCCGACGGCGCCCAGACCTTCGCGACGCTCGACCAGTTCGACGGGATCACGAGTACCGGCTGGACCCGGGTGGCCACCACGTTCACGATGCCGGCCCACGAGAGCGCCCTGCTCTACTTCGAGACCGCCTACAACGGTGGCGTCACCAGCGACTGGCTCATCGACGACATCGTGGTCTCGGTCCCCGAGCCGCCCCTGATCGAGGACCTGACCGGCATCAAGGAGACCACCGACTTCCCCGTGGGCGTCGCGATCGACAGCCGCGAGACGTCCGGCGCGGCCGCGGAGCTGGTGAACCGGCACTTCGGCCAGATCACGCCCGAGAACCACATGAAGCCGGAGGCCTGGTACGACGCCGACGGCACGCTGCGCCGGCATCCCGAGGCGACGGCGCTGATGGACTTCGCGCAGGCGCACGACCAGCGGGTCTACGGTCACGTGCTGGCGTGGCACAGCCAGACCCCGGACTGGTTCTTCCAGGACGACGCCGGCGAGCCGCTGGCCGCCGACGAGGCGGGCCGGACGGTCCTCCGCGAGCGCCTGCGCGCCCACGTGTTCGGCATCGCGGAGAACCTCAGCACGGACTACGGTCCGTTCGGCTCGGACACCAACCCGCTGGTCGCGTTCGACGTGGTCAACGAGGTCGTGTCGGACGGGGGCGAGCACCCCGACGGCCTGCGCCGCAGCGAGTGGTTCCGGATCCTGGGCGAGGAGTTCATCGACCTGGCGTTCCGGTACGCGGACGAGGCGTTCAACGAGACGTACGCCGCGCCGTCGGCCGGTGCCGACCGGCCGGTGACCCTGTTCATCAACGACTACAACACGGAGCAGGGCGGTAAGCAGGACCGGTACCGCGCGCTGGTGGAGCGGCTGCTGGAGCGCGGCGTGCCGGTGGACGGCGTGGGCCACCAGTTCCACGTGTCCCTCGCGATGCCGGTCGGCGCGCTGGAGGCCGCCATCGAGCGGTTCGCCGACCTGCCGGTGACGCAGGCGGTCACGGAGCTGGACGTCACGACGGGCACGCCGGTGACCGAGGCCCGGCTGATCGACCAGGGCTACTACTTCCGGGACGCGTTCGACGTGTTCCGCGCGCATGCGGCAGACCTGTTCTGCGTGACGGCGTGGGGGCTCACCGACGGACGGTCGTGGCGCGTCGACAGCGGTGCGCCGCTGCTCTTCGACGACCAGTACCAGGCCAAGCCCGCCTACTACGGGGCGGTCGGCGCGGAGCTGCCCGCGCGCCTGCGGACGGCGAACGTGTTCGCGGGCGACGTGCCGCTGGACGGCGCGGCGACGGCCTCCCCGGTGTGGGACCGGCTGCCGCGGCACACGTTCGACGCGCCGGGTGGTGGCGAGGCCGCCTTCCAGCTGCGCTGGGCGCCCGACCACCTGACGGCGTCCGTCGCGGTGGACGACGCCGATCCGGCGCCGGACGATGCGGTCACGCTGGTGCTCGGCGGGGCCGAGGCGGGGGCGGGCACCGCGTACGTGGTGGGCCGGGACGGTTCGGTGACCGGCGGGGCCGAGGGTGCTGACGCGGTGGTGACCGAGCGGGAGGGCGGCTACGACGTCGTCGTGCACCTGCCGGCGGCCCTCGAAGAGGGCGCGACCGTCGCCTTCGACGCCCGGGTGACCAGTGTTGACGGCACCGGCAGCCGGACCACGGGCTGGAACTCGCCGGGCGCTCTGGGCACCCTCACGCTGGTCGAGGAGCTGTCGTACCTGGAGGTCGCGGAGGCGGCCCAGGCGCCGGTGGTCGACGGCGAGGTCGACGACGTGTGGGCCTCGGCCGGCGCGGTGACCACCACCAAGGAGATCGAGGGTTCCGGCGGTGCCGTCGCCACCGTCCGGACCTTGTGGCACGAGGGTGCGCTGTTCGTCCTGGCCGACGTCGCGGACCCCGTGGTCGACGTCTCGGGGTCCGACCCGTGGGTCCAGGACTCCGTGGAGATCTATGTGGACGGCGGCAACGCGAAGAACGGCGGCTACCGGGCCGATGACACGCAGATCCGCGTCTCGGCGCAGAACGCCGTGTCGTTCGGGACGGGAGACGAGGCGGCGCAGCGCGCGCGGGTGGCGAGCGCGACCACGCCGACCGACGGCGGGTACCGCGTCGAGGCGTCCGTCGACCTCCTGTCCTACGGCGGGCCCGGCACGTTCCACGGCCTGGACTTCCAGGTGAACGACGCGGCCGACGGCGCACGGACCGCCGTGCGGAACTGGGCCGACCCGACCGGGGCCGGCTACCAGTCCACCGCCCGCTGGGGCGTGGGCCGGCTCGTGGCCGACCCGGGGCTGACCAGCCTCACACCGCCGGTGGTCGAGGGGCGGCCGGCGAAGGGCAGGATGCTCACGGCCGACCCGGGCACGTGGTCGCAGGAGGCGACGTTCGCCTACCGGTGGCTCCAGGACGGGGAGCCGGTGCGTGGCGGCGGCAAGTCGTCCGGCCACGGCGCGACCTACAAGGTCAAGCCCTGGGACGTCGGGCACGAGCTGTCCGTCGAGGTGACGGCGCGTACCGCGGACGGCACCACGGCGTCGGCGACGAGCGATCCGGTGGCCGTCCGACGCTGAGCAGGGTGCCGGAGTTGTTTCCGCCTCCAGGCCTGGGGGCGGAAACACTCCGGCCCGTGCGCGCCTCACGCTGCGTTCGTCCGGCCCGTCCATGGAAAGGGCCCTGACGAATCGTTACAGACGGTTTACACGAGTTTCCACGCAACCGGCCTGCTCTGGCGATATGGTCCAAACCTCCCCGTCCCCCGGATCGGGGAGCCGACATGGGGAGGCAAGCAGTGAGGCAAGCACGAGTAGGACGAAAGGCGCCGCTCGCCACGGTCGCCGCGTGTGCCGCCGTGGCTCTGACCGTCGCCGGGTGCAGCCCGAACGACACCGAGTCCCAGAGCGACGGGCCGGTCACGCTGGAGACCTGGATCAGCCAGGACATGGAGACCCTGTTCCCCGGCGATGCGGGCAGCTACGACAACATCAGCATTCTCGACGTCGTCTACGACGGCCTGGTCCGGTACGACCCGGAGACCACGGAGCCGTACAACTATGTGGCCGAGTCCATCGAGCCGAACGACGACAACACGGTCTGGACCATCAAGATCAAGCCGGACCTCACGTTCCAGAACGGTGAGCCCGTCGACGCCGACGCGTTCGCCCGGTCCTGGAACTACACGGCCGACGGCGACAACGGCCTGTACTCCAACTACTTCTTCGGCATCATCGAGGGCTACGACGAGATGCAGCCCGAGACGAACGACGACGGCGAGATCGTCAAGGAGGGCGCGGCGGACGAGCTGTCCGGGCTGCAGGTCATCGACGACCTGACGCTCGAGGTCACGCTGAGCTCGCCCTTCGCCGGCTTCGCGACGATGCTCGGCTACACCGGGTTCTTCCCGATCGCCCAGGAGTGCCTGGACGACGTCGAGAAGTGCTCGACCGAGCCCATCGGCAACGGTCCCTTCCAGGTCACCGAATGGCAGCAGAGCCAGGAGCTGACCGCCGAGAAGTGGGCCGACTACCCGCTGGAGGAGACCCCGGGCTACGACGCGATCCACTGGACCGAGTACTCCACCGGCGAGACCGCCGGCTGGGCGGACTTCCAGACCGGCAGCCTGGACCTGTCGTTCCCGCCGACGGCCGAGGTCGAGGCGGCGGCGAACGACCCGGAGCTGGCCGAGCGCTACGTCGAGCAGCCCGGCTCCGCCCTGACGTACCTGGGCTTCTCCGGCTACACCGAGGGCCCGTGGAACGACAAGGAGTTCCGCAAGGCGATCTCGATGGCGATCGACCGCGAGGGCATCATCTCCTCGCTCGGCAGCGGCCGGGCCACCCCCGCCGACTCCTGGGTCGTTCCCGGCGGTGTCCCCGGGGGCGAGGCCGGCACGTGCGAGTGGTGCACCTACGACCCGGAGGCCGCGAAGGCAGCGTTGAAGAAGGCAGGCGGCTGGCCCGACGGCGAGAAGCTCCAGATCAGCCTGGGCGACGACGAGGCCGAGGTGGAGTACTTCACCGCGATCGGCAACTCCATCGAAGAGGTCCTGGGCATCCCGTACGAGCTCAACGTCGACCCCGACTACTTCACCACGCGTGCGGAGCACGGGTACGACGGCATGTTCCGGAACAACTGGTTCCCGGACTACCCGCTCAACGAGAACTACCTGAGCTTCTACGCCTCGGGTGAGCCGGGCGCGGGCCACTGGGGCTGGTACAGCAAGACGTTCGAGGACAAGCTCGACGAGGCGGCCGCCGCGCCCACCCTCGACGAAGCGGTGGTCCTCTACCAGGAGGCCGAGGCCATCCTCGCCGAGGAGTTCCCGACCATCCCGTTCCGGTGGAGCTTCAGCGCCACCTACTACAGCGAACGGCTCGACAACGTGATCCTCAACCCGTTCTCGGGTGCGCCGATCCTGCGCGACATCGAGATCACCGAGTAACCCCTTCGTCGTGGGCGCGACCGTCGTGACGACGTGTCCGTACGAGGCGCCACGGTCGCGCCCACGACAAGACCACAGCGCGGAAGCAAGAGGTTCACCTAGGCCATGGGTCGCTACATCCTGAGGCGCGTGCTGCAGGCCGTCGGCACGCTCCTGCTCGTGATGTTCGTGCTGCACCTGCTCACGACCGTCGCCATCCAGCTCAACGGCAGCCCGGCGCAGGCCTTCTTCGGCGACCGCGTCGCGTCACCGGCGCAGATCGCTGCCGTCGAGCAGCGCTTCAACCTCGACGACCCCTGCTTCGACCAGCCCGGCAACCCGTGCCTCGGCCCGTTCGTCGAGCGCCTCGGCCAGTACGCGAGCGGCGACCTCGGGACGAACCTGCGCGGCCGCGAGATCTCCGACATCGTCGCCAGCGCGGCACCCAACACCCTGCGGCTGTTCAGCGTGGTGCTGGTCACGTGGCTCGCCCTCGGCATGCTCCTCGGCTCCGTCGCCGCACGCTGGCGCGGGTCCCCCGGCGACCACGGGATCCGGCTCACGTCGGTGCTCATCGACGCGTTCCCGGTCTTCGTGCTGCTCGTCGTGTACCGGTACGTCGTCGCGGTGCCGCTGAACCGCTGGTCCGAGGCGACGTTCGGCGAGAACTCCTGGCCGCCGTACTGGTTCCGGCCCTCGTTCGACTCGAGCCACCCGTGGGCCACGATCATCGTTCCCGGCATCCTGCTCGGCCTGGCCGGCTCCGCCGCGTTCATCCGCCTCGTCCGTGCCAGCCAGCTCGAGTCCTACCAGGGCGACCACGTCCGCACCGCCCGGTCGAAGGGCCTCGGCGAGCGGCACGTCATCCTCAACCACGTCGTGCGCAACTCCTCGGTGCCCGTGGTGACCGCCATCGGCCTGGCCTTCGTCGAGGGGCTCGGCGGCGCCGTCATCACCGAGGGGATCATGAACATCTACGGCATCGGCGGCGTGCTGTGGCAGGCGGTGCGGGACGACGACGTCGCGCTCGTGATCGCCGTCGTCACCCTGCTGACCGCCGTGACCGTCGTGGTGATGATCATCGTCGACATCGCCTACGCCCTTCTCGACCCGAGGATCCGCTATGAATGACGTCGGCCTCCTCTCCGCCGCGTGGCGCACGCTGCGCCGCCGGCCCGACGTGATCGTCGCCGCCCTGATCGTCCTGTTCTTCGCGGTCATGGCCGCGTTCCCGCTGCTGTTCACCACGACGAGCCCGCGCGCGTGCAACATCCGCGAGGCCCGGCTGGACCCGCAGGGCTGGGGCGCCGCCCACCCGCTCGGCACCGACGCGCTCGGCTGCGACGTGCTCGCCACCATGGTGGCCGGCGTACGGCCGTCCCTGCTGCTCGCGTTCGTCGTCGTGGGCGCCTCGCTGCTCATCGGCGTCACGCTCGGCCTGCTCGCCGGCTACTACCTGGGCTGGGCGGACTACCTGATCTCGCGCACCATCGAGGTATTCCTCGTCGTGCCGCTGCTGCTGGCCGCGCTGCTGCTGCTCTCGCTGTTCAAGAACGTGGACCTGGGCGCCGGCACCTTCAACGTGATCCTGCTGCCCGCCGTCGTGCTGATCCTGTTCAACTGGATGGGCTACGCCCGGTACGTCCGCGCCAGCGTCCTGGAGGCGAAGAACCTGGACTACGTGACCGCCGCCCGCTCGCTGGGCGCCTCAGACCTGCGCATCATGTTCCGCCACGTCCTGCCCAACGCCATCGGGCCGGTCACGGCACTCGTACCGACGTCCATCGCGGCAGTCATCGGCACGGAGGCAGTGCTGTCCTTCCTGGGCATCGGGGTGCGCCCGCCCGCGACGAGCTGGGGGATCCAGATCTCGCAGGGCTCCGAGTGGGTGCTCGGCGGTGCGCCGCACATCCTGCTCGCCCCGCTGATCTGCCTGATCGCCGCCGTCCTGTCCCTGGTGGTGCTCGGCGACGCCCTGCGCGACGCCCTCGACCCGAGGCTCACCGCATGAGCGCCGTCACGCGGCCGGCGTCGAACGGCACACCGGACTCGGCCCCCGGTACGGCATCGAGCAGCGCGCTCCTCGAGGTCACCGACCTCGCCGTCGAGTTCCGTACGCCGGACGGGCCGGTCCGCGCCGTCGACGGGCTGTCCTACCGCGTGGAGGCCGGCCGCACCCTCGCCATCGTGGGCGAGTCCGGCTCCGGCAAGTCCGTGTCGTCGCTGGCCGTGATGGGCCTGCTCCCGGACACGGCCCGCGTCACGAGCGGCAGTGTCCGCCTGGCCGGCACCGACCTGCTCGGCATGAGCCGCAAGGAGCACCGTGCGCGCTGTGGCGACCAGGTCGCGATGGTGTTCCAGGACGCCCTGGCCGCGCTGAACCCCGTGCACACCGTGGGCTACCAGCTCACCGAGGCGCTGCGGGCGCGGCGCGGGATGTCGCGGGCCGAGGCCCGCAAGCGGGCCGTCGAGCTGCTCGACCTGGTCAAGGTGCCGAACGCGAAGGCGCGCGTCAAGGAGTACCCGCACCAGTTCTCGGGCGGTATGCGCCAGCGCGTCATGATCGCCTCGGCCCTGGCCATGGACCCCGACGTGCTCATCGCCGACGAGCCCACCACCGCCCTCGACGTCACCGTGCAGGCACAGGTGCTGCGGCTCCTCGCCGAGATCCAGGCGGAGCGGCGGATGGGGCTCGTGCTGATCACGCACGACCTCGGCGTCGTCGCCGGCGTCGCGGACGACGTCACCGTCATGTACTCGGGGACCGCCGTCGAACAGGCGCCGGTGCTGCCCGTCTACACGACACCGGCGCACCCCTACACCCGGGCGCTCCTGCGCTCGATCCCGTCCGCGTCCGGCGCGGCACGCCTGCCCATGATCCCCGGCCGCCCACCGAGCCCGGCCACCATGCCGTCCGGCTGCCCGTTCCACCCCCGCTGCGACGCGGTCCGCGACGTGTGCCGCACGGACGTGCCACCGGCGGCCGTCCCCGCCGCGGGCCGGATGGCGACGTGCCACTTCGCGGCCGACATCATGGCGGGCCGGGAGCCGGCGGCCGACGACGGCGCGACACCCGACACCGACACGGACACCGGAGGCCGCGATGACTGACCCCGTGCTCGAGGTGCGTGACCTCGTCAAGCACTACCCGGTGCGCAACGGCCTGCTGCGCCGCTCGGTCGACGCGGTGAAGGCGGTCGACGGCGTCTCGCTCACCCTGGACCGCGGTCGCACCCTGGGCCTGGTCGGCGAGTCCGGTTCCGGCAAGTCGACGCTCGCCCGGGTGCTGGTCGGTATCGAGAAGCCGACCAGCGGCGAGGTGCTCGTCGACGGCGAGGACGTGCTGCACCTGTCGCGCGCCGGGCGCAAACAGCTGCGCCGCGACGTGCAGATGGTCTTCCAGGACCCGTACACGTCGCTGAACCCGCGGATGTCGGTGAGCGAGATCGTGGGCGAGCCGTTCGCGATCCATCGCACGGACCCGGCGGGCGGACGGCGGGCCGCCGTGGGCGAGCTGCTGGAGCTCGTCGGCCTCGACCCCGACCATGCGAACCGGTACCCGCACCAGTTCTCGGGCGGCCAGCGGCAGCGTGTCGGAATCGCCCGGGCGCTCGCGCTGCGGCCCAAGATCCTGGTGTGCGACGAGCCCGTGTCCGCCCTGGACGTGTCGGTGCAGGGACAGGTCATCAACCTCCTCGAGGACCTCCAGGCGGAGCTCGGGCTGTCCTACCTCTTCGTCGCGCACGACCTGGGCGTGGTGCGGCACATCGCCCACGAGGTCGCGGTGATGTACCTCGGGCGCATCGTCGAGCAGGGGTCCGAGGCCGACGTGTACGACACGGCCCAGCACCCGTACACGCAGGCGCTGCTGTCGGCGGTACCCGTGCCCGATCCGTCCGTCCGGCTGGTCCCGGCGGGCACGAGCGACGGCGCGGCCGACGGCGCGAGCGGCAGGCGCAGCGTCAGGGCGATCGTCCTGGAGGGCGACCCGCCGTCCCCCGTGGACCCGCCGGTGGGCTGCCCGTTCCATACGCGCTGCTGGCTCGCCCCCACGCTGCCGGAGGCGCAGCCAGAGCAGGCCGGAGCCCCGGCGGGGGATCCTGAACGGGGCCTGCGACGCGTGCCCACGGTGTGCGAGACGGAGGCGCCGGCACTGGTCCCGCGCCTCGACGCACCCGCTGCTGGCGTGTCCGGAACTTCCGGTGGCACGCCTGATCGGCACCTGACCAGCGCAGACGCCGGTGCCCACGTGGTGGCCTGCCACTTCGCGCGAGAGCTGGCGGCACCTAGGGTCGAGGTATGACGCGTGTCCTGGTTGTCTTGAACTCGCCCACCAGCCTGATGGGCCGGCTCGCAGAATGGCTCCCCGAAGCCGGCCTCGAGCCCGTCCTCACCCCCGGCGCCGAGCTCCCCGAGACCCTGGACGGGTTCGCGGGACTGGTGCTGCTCGGTGGCGGCTTCATGCCGGACGACGACCTGCACCACCCCTTCCTCGCGCGGGAGCGCAGGCTGACCACCGAGGCGCTGGCCGACGGCGTACCGGTGCTCGGCCTGTGCCTCGGCGGACAGCTGCTGGCGCACGTCACGGGTGGCGGCGTGACGGCACGGTCGGGCGAGACGGAGCGCGGCATGTGCCCGCTCACGGTGCTCCCCGCCGCGGCGGACGACCCGGTCTTCGGCGACCTGCCGGGCGTTCCCGACGAGCCGTTGTGGATGATCGAGAACCACGAGGACTCGGTGACCACCCTCCCGCCGTCAGCGACCCTGCTGGTCTCGAGCGGGGACTGCCCGATCCAGGCGTTCCGCGTGGGCGACCGGGCGTGGGGCCTGCAGTTCCACCCGGAGGCGCGGCCGGAGCGTGTCGCGACCTGGGACGAGGCCGCGCTCTCGGAGCAGGGCATCGACCGGACGGCGCTGGCCGCGGCGGCGCTGGTCCACGCGGCCGAGAACGAGGCGCAGTCACGTGCGCTGGTCCGGGCCTGGGCCGACGTGGTGCACACGACCGCGAAGTAGACCCGCAGCGCAGTAGACCCGCAGCGCAGTAGACCCGCAGCGCAGTAGACCCGCAGCGCAGTAGACCCGCAGCGCAGTAGACCCGCAGCGCAGTAGGACCAGAGCGCAGTAGGACCAGGGCGAGGATCGACGAGAGGACGGACCGAGATGGTGTCGACAGGAACCCATAGTGACGGGGTCCCGGTGGTGGCCTACCGGATCGCCCGGGCGTCGGGCGAGGTGCTGGCCGCGCGCCAGGACCACCTGGACTTCTACGCGGCCTCCACCGTGAAGCTCGCCGTGCTCGTCGCGGCGGCACGCGAGCTCGACGCCGGCACCGCGCGCCTCGACGAGACCCGCACCGCCACCCGCACCTTCACCTCGCAGGTGCCCGGCGCGGGCGAGTACACCATCGAGCCGGACGACGTGGACAGCGAGCTCCCGCCCGACGGCACCCCGATGCCGTTCGGCGACGTCATCGAGCGCATGATCACCGTCTCGTCCAACGAGGCGACCAACATGGTCGCCGACCGCGTGGGCCTGCCCGCCGTCAACAAGGTACTGGCCGACGCCGGCGCGACCGGCTCCGTCTTCGGCCGCAAGTACTCGGACCTGGCCGCCGAACGGGCCGGCGCCACGCACCGGACCACCGCCGCCGACCTGTGCCTGCTCATGTCCGCCCTGGTCACGGGCAAGCTGGCCGGCGTGGAGCGCACCGCCTGGATGTGCGAGCTGCTCGGGCGCCAGACCGACCGGCAGCTCACCGCCGCCGTACCGCACGGCATCCCGTTCGGCTCCAAGTCCGGGTGGGTGGACGGTATCCGGCACGACGTCGCGTTCGTCGGCGAGCCGGGGCCGAGCACCCTGGTGATCTCCGTCTGCACGCGCGGCTACGACGAGCAGGCCGCCGAGGAGACCCTGAGGTCGCTGGGCGCGCTGGCCCTCTCCCTCACCTGACCGTCGCGCTGACGCGGCCCTCCCCTCCCCTTCGAGGCCTAAGTTTCTTCGCTCTGAGCGGCCGCAAAGCGAAGAAACTTAGGCCTCGAAGGAGATCTCAGCACTCGACGAAGCCGGTCAGGTCAGGAGGGTGCGAATCAGCCAGAGGCCCTGCGCGACCTCCTCGAAGCTGGTGCTCAGCGGGGAGAGGCCTACACGGAGGCCCTGCGGCGGGCGGAAGTCCGGGATCACGCCACGCTCCCAGGCCTGCGCCACCACGCGCTTGAAGTCGGGGTGGTCGAGCATGATGTGGCTCCCCCTGCGCTCCGGCGCACGCGGCGAGGCGACCCGGACCCCGGGCAGGTACTCGTCGGCGATCTCCATCGCGAACCCGGTCAGCGCCAGCGACTTCGTGCGCACCGCCGGCATCCCCGCCTCCTCGACGAGCGCGAGCATGTCGCGCATCGGCAGCATCCCGATCACCGGCGGCGTGCCGCTGATGAGCTGCCTGATCCCGGTGGCGGGCTCGTAGTCGGATCCCATCGCGAACGGGTCGGCGGCACCCATCCAGCCCTGGACCGGCTGGCGCACCTCGTCCTGCAGGCCGGCGGCCAGGTAGGCGAAGGCGGGCGAGCCCGGCCCGCCGTTCAGGTACTTGTACGTGCAGCCGACGGCGATGTCCACGCCGTCGGCGTCCAGGTCCAGCGGGACCGAGCCGGCCGAGTGGCACAGGTCCCACAGGACCAGCGCGCCGGCGTCGTGCACCACCCGCGTGATCGCCGGCAGGTCGGCGACGTACCCGGACTTGTAGGCGACATGGCTGAGCAGCACCAGGGCGGTGTCCTGGCCGATGGCGGCCGCGACGTCCTCCGGTGTCACCCCGGCCTCGGGGTCGGGCGTGATCCAGCGCAGCTCGAGGTCCCGCTCGGCGGCGATGCCCTGCAGCACGAACCGGTCCGTGGGGAAGTTCTCCGTGTCGGCGACGATCACGCGGCGGCCCGGCCGCGCGTCGACGGCGGCGCGGGCCAGCTTGTAGAGCAGCACCGTCGTGGAGTCGGCGACGACGGTCTGGCCCGGGGCCGCGCCCAGGGCGACCCGGCCGAGCGTGTCGCCCAGCTCGGTGGGTGCGTCCATCCAGCCCTCGTCCCAGGACCGGATCAGCCGCGCGGCCCACGGTCCGTCCACGAAGGACGCGAGGCGTTCGCGCGTGGCGCTCAGCGGCCGGCCCAGCGAGTTGCCGTCGAGGTAGGCGACCAGCCCCTCGCTCGGGACGAAGCGGTCGCGGTACCGGGCCAGCGGATCGGCCACGTCGAGCGCGGCGGCCCGCTCACGCAGCGCGGCAGGCAGAGCGACGGGCGGCGCGGCGGCCGGGTCGGCAGGAGATACGGCGTCGGTCACAGGGTGCTCCAGGTCGTTCGGCTTCGGCCCGAGCGTACGTCCTGAACCTCCGCGCCCGGACCTGCCCGCCGAACCCTTGACGGTCCAGTACCGCCCTCAGTACTGTCCATGCCAGTCGATTGCAAGAATTCGACAGAGTCGCGCTTGTTTCTCTACAGCAACATGGCAAGTACCGAAGTTCCATCCTGGTGACGACGCCCGTCAAGGACGACGGGAGATCGGGGACGATGATGTTCCGCTCCGCAACGCCACGCCACGTACCGGGCCATCTCCGCAGACCGGGACCCGCTCCCGCGTTCGTGTCCGTACTCGCGGCCACCGCCCTCACGGCGGTGACGCTGGTGCCCACACCCGCCGCCGCAGCGCCCGCCGTCCTCTCCTCGGGCGCACCTGCGGCGGCCAGCAGCAACAACGCGCCCTACCTGGCCGAGAACCTCACCGACGGCGACCAGGCCACCTACTGGGAGTCGACCAACGGCGCCCTCCCCCAGTGGGCACAGGTCGACGTCGGTGCCGGCGCGACCGTCGAGGAGGTGGTGCTCCGGCTTCCCGCCACGTGGGAGGCCCGGACACAGACGCTGTCGGTCCAGGCGGGCACCGACGGGTCGGCCTTCACCACCCTGGCGGCGAGCGCCGAGCGGCGCTTCGACCCGGCGTCGGGGAACACGGTGACGATCGACGTGCCGGACACGGAGGCGCGCTACGTGCGGGTCGCCGTCTCCGCCAACAGCGGCTGGCCGGCGGGCCAGCTGTCCGAGCTCGAGGTACGCGGCACCAGGGCCGCTCCCGACCCCGACGAGCCGGTGGAGGGCACGGACCTCGCGGCGGGCCGGGACATCCAGGCGTCGTCGACCCAGTGGACCTACGTCGCCGCGAATGCCAACGACGGTGACACCTCGACCTACTGGGAGGGTGCGGGCGGGCAGTACCCGAGCACGCTCGCGGTGGCGCTGGAGTCCCCGGCCGAGCTGAGCGCCGTCGTCGTGCAGGTGCCGCCGGCCGCGGCCTGGGGACCGCGCACGCAGACGTTCGAGGTGCAGGGCCGCACGGGGGCCGGGGACGCGTGGAGCACGCTCGCGCCGTCGGCCGATCATGCCTTCTCCCCCGCCACGGGCAACTCCGTGACCGTTCCCGTCACCGGCACGGCGCGCGACGTGCGGCTCCGGTTCACCGGGAACACGGGTGCGGGCAACGGACAGGTGGCCGAGCTGCAGGTGTTCGGCGTGCCGGCTGCGAACCCCAACCTGACGGTCACCGGCGTCGCGGCGGACCCCGCGTCGCCCACGGAGTCGGACGACGTGACCCTGTCGGCCGTCGTGAAGAACATCGGCACCGAGGCCTCGGGCGCGACGGACGTCTCCTTCACGGCCGACGGCGACGAGGTGGCCACCGGCCAGGTGGGGGCGCTCGACGCGGGCGCGGAGGCCACCGTCACCGCGGACATCGGCTCACAGGCCGCCGGCTCCTACGAGCTCGGGGCGGAGGTGGACCCCGCGGGCGCCGTCGCCGAGCAGTCCGAGAGCGACAACACCTACACGCACCCGGACCCGCTGGTGGTGACGGAGGTCGCGAGCTCCGACCTGGTGCCGACCGTGTCCTGGACACCGACCACGCCCGCCGCGGGCGAGACGGTGACGTTCTCGGCCCGGATCGCGAACCGCGGCACGCTCGCCACGAGCTCCGGACCGCACGACCTCACGGTCACCGTGCGGGACGACGCCGGCGCGGTCGTGCGGACGCTGACGGGATCGGTCTCCGGCACGATCGCTGCGGGCGGCACCAGCCAGAGTGTCGACCTGGGTTCGTGGCCGGCCGCCGACGGCTCGTTCGACGTCACGGTGACCGCGGCCACCGACCCGACGGAGGTCGCGGCCAAGCGGGCGAACAACGAGGTCACCCAGCCACTGTTCATCGGCCGCGGCGCGAACATGCCGTTCGACACCTACGAGGCGGAGGACGGCGTGTCGGGCGGCGGTGCGATCGCCGTCGGGCCGAACCGGGTGGTCGGCGACCTCGCGGGCGAGGCGTCCGGCCGCCGGGCGGTGACGCTGGACCGGACCGGCGCCTACGTCGAGTGGACCACGCGTGCGGTGGCCAACTCCCTGGTGGTGCGGTTCTCGCTGCCCGACGCCGCGGGGGGCGGCGGCACCGAGGCCACGCTGGCCGTGTATGTCGACGGCGAGTTCCTCAAGAACATCGACCTCACCTCGCGGTACGCCTGGCTGTACGGCAACGAGGCGAACCCGGGCAACCAGCCCGGCCAGGGCGCGCCGCGGCACATCTACGACGAGGCGAACGCCCTGCTCGGCACCACCGTCGAGGCGGGCTCGACGATCCGGCTGCAGAAGACGGCGAGCAACACCAGCAGGTACACCGTCGACTTCGTCGACCTCGAGCAGGTGACGCCGCAGGCCAACCCTGACCCGGCCCGGTACGTCGAGCCCGACGGCTTCTCCCACCAGGCCGTCCAGAACGCGCTCGACCGGTTCCGCATGGACTCGACAGGCAACCTGGCCGGGGTGTACCTCCCTGCCGGCGACTACCAGACCGCCAGCAAGTTCCAGGTCTACGGCAAGGCGGTCGACATCGTGGGCGCCGGGCCGTGGTTCACCCGGTTCCACGCACCCGCCACGCAGGAGAACACCGACATCGGGTTCCGGGCCGAGGGCACGGCGAACGGCTCGACGTTCCGCGACTTCGCCTACTTCGGCAACTACACGTCGCGGATCGACGGGCCGGGCAAGGTCTTCGACTTCGCGAACATCTCCGACATGACCATCGACAACATCTGGGTCGAGCACATGATCTGCATGTTCTGGGCGGCCAACATGGACAACTCGGAGATCAAGGACTCGCGGATCCGCAACACGTTCGCGGACGCTCTGAACATGACCAACGGAAGCGCGAACAACCATGTCCACAACAACCAGGCGCGCGGCACCGGGGACGACTCCTTCGCGCTGTTCGCCGCCACCGACGCCGGGGGCAGCGGCCAGCGGGGCAACGTGTTCGAGAACCTGACGTCCACGAACACCTGGCGGGCTGCCGGGCTGGCCGTCTACGGCGGGCAGGACAACACGTTCCGCAACATCTACATCGCGGACACGCTCGTGTACTCGGGGGTGACCATCAGCTCGCTGGACTTCGGGTACCCGATGGAGGGGTTCGGTCCCGCGCCGACCACCTTCGAGGGCATCTCCGTGGTGCGCTCCGGCGGACACTTCTGGGGTGACCAGGTGTTCCCGGCGGTGTGGCTGTTCTCCGCGTCGAAGGCGTTCACCGCGATCCGGGTCGACGACCTCGACATCGTGGACCCGACGTACTCCGGGATCATGTTCCAGACCCAGTACGTCGGCGGACAGCCGGTGAACCCGATCCAGGACACCGTGTTCACGGACGTGTCGATCACCGGTGCGCAGCGCAGCGGCGACCAGTACGACGACCGCTCGGGGTACGGGATCTGGGCCAACCCGATGCCGGAGGCAGGGCAGGGCCCGGCCGTGGGTTCGGTGACGTTCAACAACCTGACCCTGGAGAACAACTACCGCGACATCGTGAACGACACGTCGACGTTCACGATCAACCGCAACTAGCCGCACCCGGTCCTTGACGTGCCGCATGGGGGGACTGCGGCCCTGACTCGGTGTACCTGGTACAGCGAGTCAGGGCCGCAGTCCGTGGCCCGGTGGGCGCTGGGCTGGCCGTACCGCCGACCGGAGCCAGGCGATCAGCTCGGCCGCCGTGCGGGGCACCGGGAGCCGAGCCGCCAGCGCCGGCGCGTCCGGCGGCCCCAGGACCGCGCGCAGCAGCGCCTCCCCCGACAGGCCCACCTCGCCCAGCAGCTCGATCTCGCGCTCGTTCACGCCGACCGGCGTCGGGCCGTTGCCCATGTCCGTCCCGTAGACGAGCGTGCCCCCCGCGGCGACGAACCGCCGCGCGTTGTCGAGTGCGCGGTCGAGACCGGCCGACCCACCGGGCGCGTCGTGGATCGCGAGCGTCGAGACCCAGGTCATGTGCGCCGCCCGGGCGATCAGCCCGGGCGACAGCGGCTCCGTCCAGGGCACGTGCACCAGCGTGTCCGCACCCGCGGTCACGGCGCGCTCGGTCTGGCCCGCACCCTCGGCGTGCACGACGACGGGCAGCCCCACCGAGTGCGCCTCCGTGACCAGCGCGCGCAGGACGTCGTCGGACAGCAGCGCCATGCCCGCGTGCAGGGCGACCTTGACCGCGAAGCCGCCCCCGGCGACGACGTCGGCCACCGCCTCGGCAGCGGCCCGCGGAGAGCCCACCTGGCGCACGGCGGCATCCGGTGCCCACGAGCGCCCGCTCGGATACCCGCCCGGCGCGGTGTGGAACGGACCGACGTACCGCACCCGGAGGCCCGACGGCGGGGCGGCCGCCCAGGCGATCGTCTCCCGGGGGTCCCAGCCCAGGTCGTGCACCTCGGTGACCGGGCCGTCGGCGAGGAGCGCCCGGTCGACCAGACCCAGGTGCACGTGGCGATCGACGACGCCGGGCAGCGCCACCTCCGGCACGGCGTCCGGCGCCGGTGCCGCGTCAGGCACCGAGCGGGCCGTCGATCTCGGTGCGCACCGAGATGAGCTCGGGAAAGAACGTCAGGTCCAGGGCACGCTTCAGGAAGCCGACGCCGCTGGAGCCACCGGTGCCGGTCTTGAAACCGATGGTGCGCTGCACGGTGCGCAGGTGGCGGAACCGCCAGAGCTGGAACGCGTCCTCGATGTCGACCAGGTCCTCGCACGCCTCGTACAGCTCCCAGTGGGCGTGCGGGTCCTCGTAGATCGTCTTGAAGACGGCGGTCAGCTCGGGGTGCTCCGTCCAGGCCTGCGTGACGTCGCGGTCCAGGATCGCGGCCGGTACCTCGTGCCCACGCCGGGCCAGCAGGCGCAGGAACGCGTCGTAGACGGTGGGCTCGCCGAGCAGCTGCTCCAGCTGCGCGTGCACCTCGGGCTTGCCCCGGAAGACCTGGAGCATGCCCGCGTTCTTGTTGCCCAGCAGGAACTCCACCGCCCGGTACTGGTGCGACTGGAAGCCCGAGGACTGCCCCAGCGACCCGCGGAACTCCGCGTACTCGCTCGGGGTCAGGGTGGCCAGCACGGACCACTGTTCCGTGATCGTGCGCTGGATGTGCTTCACCCGCGCCAGGCCCTTGAGCGCGCGCGACAGGTCGTCGCTGTCGAGAAAGCCTCGTACGGCGCGCAGCTCGTGCACCACCAGCTTGAGCCACAGCTCCGTGGTCTGGTGCTGGATGATGAACAGCAGCTCGTCGTGGTGCGGCGGGTCGCTCATCGGGTGCTGCGCCGAGAGGAGCTCGTCGAGCCCGAGGTAGGAGCCGTAGTCCATCTCGTCGCGGAAGTCCGTACGGATGGAGGCCTCGATGGGCCGGGTGTTGCCGTTCATCTCCCGAGCGTATCCCCGGGACGTCCCGGGGCCGGCCAGACCGGGATCGGGCCGGTTCGCCGATTCCTACTTCGCCCAAGCCCCAAGGAGGTCCTCGGGCGATATGACGGTGATGCCGTCCACCGAACCGCCACTCCTGGACACAGCGAGAAGCGGCGTGTCTTCCGTCGCTCCTGGCAGCTGAGAACGATGCACGAGCAGACGCCCTAGGTCCCGGTGATCGAATGGCCGAGACTCCAGCCACTTGATGGACCCTGCGAAAGTGATCCGCTTCGCAAGGGGTCCCCTGTCGGCTCCAACCAGGTCGATCTCAGGATCGTTCGTCCGGGTCCAATAGCCCCCGATCACCTTCGTCCCGGGAGCAAAGTCGTCACCCAGAGCGCGCCACAAGGCGTCCCGAATCACCGGTTCGATGGCGCGCCCTCGCCACGTCGACCATCTGTCGCGCACGTTCTCGAGGACGCGGTCGCCACGCCCGCGTTCGATCTGCGGAGTTCCTGGCTGGACGAATGAGAGCCAGAACCGAAGGTGCGGGTCGTCGATCCAGTAACGAGTCTCCTTGCTCGGCTTGGTCGACAAGGGAACCTGCGCTGCGACCGCCCGCCTCTCGATCAACAGTTGGAGTGACCTGGACAGCACGTTCGTCCCGATGTTCGACTCTCGGGCGATCAGAGAGTAGGTGCGCTCACCGTGGCCGATCGCAGAGAGGATCGCTCGCGCCTGCGCCTCCGTAGGAAACTCGGCGGCCAGTGTCCTCTCCCCACTCACGAGGAGGGCCGATGTCGGATTCTGCAAAGACCATGAGAGATAGTCCCAAAGAGACATCCCGCGCTCCCATTCCGTCAGGAGCAGCGGGAGGCCACCCGTGACGAGGTATGCGTCAAACGCATCTGCCGCGGAGAGCCCGAGCATCGTCGCCACGTCATATGGGGTCAGCGGCGGTACAACCATGTCCACGCCACGCTGATAGAAGGGACGCCCGTGCGTGTTGAGACTCTCCATCATCGCCATGTCGGATCCGATGAGAATCAGCAGCACGGGGAGCTTTGACAGCGTTCGATCGAAGGCCTTCTGCAGCGCTCCCTCGAACGCCTCGTCTTCTCGGACCAGGTAGGGCACCTCGTCAAGGACCACGATGGTCGGTGAGTCCTGCGGCAGTACCGAGGCCAGGACACGAAACGCCGCATCCCAACTGGTCGGTTCCGCGAAGTCCGACGCAAGCGCGGCGTCGGGCAGATTCGACGATCCAATTTCCTCGACGAAGCCTGCCAAGTCACCGCTCCGGTTCCCACCGACAGCCGTGAAATAGACATACGGCAGAGCCGCCCCGTCGACGAACTGCTCGACCAGGCGGGACTTTCCGACTCGACGCCGCCCCCGGATGAGCAACGCTCGCCCAGGGCGGTCGTGTCTACCAGAACTGACGACCTGGAGCTTGTCGCGCAAGACGCCGAGCTCGACGTCGCGGCCGATGAAGCCGTTCATTGACCCCCCTGAGAAGACTCTCACTTCTGAGAGTCTCACGAACGAGACTCTCAAACTTGAGAGTATGCTCGGGGGGCCCTCGCTGCAACCAGTGCCGCGTGCCCAGCATCAGGCCGCCCGGGCCTCGTCCCGGTTCGGGTTCTCGAACGCCTCCGCCATCAGGGCGATCTCCTCGGGCGGCAGGGACATCTCGCGCGCGACGCGGGTCCAGCCCGACGTCGCCGCGGCCACCTCCCCCAGCACCCGCCGCGCGTCGTCCTGCCGCAGGCCGTAGGAGTCGGCCGTCTCCAGCAGCTCCCGCACGTCCCGGTCGATGCGGTTGCCACCGGGGAGCAGCGGCGTCGACTCGGCGACGGTGAACGGGTTGGGGTTCACGTCGAACAGGGGCGAGAGGGACCAGCCGTCCGCACGGCGGAGGAAGCCGTGGTTCTTCATGTGGTCGTCCACGTTGCGCACGAGCAGCGTGAACGCGACCCGCCGGAACAGGTCGTGCCCGTCCGTGGCCGGGCGCCCCGAGTGGTCGGCGAGCGTCTCCGCGAGCGTCCGATAGTCGATGACCTCGAAGAACGCCTTCTGCGTGAGACTGTCGGCGGACAGAAAACCGATACGTGTGCCCTCCGGCCGGCGGTCGAACCGGCGCGTGAGCAGGATGGACCGTGCCGGACCGATGCGGTGCAACCGTGCCACCGGCACCTCGATGCCGGCGTCCGAGGCGAGGCGCAGCGTCAGGCACTCCCACGCCTGCACGTCCCAACGGTCGCCGCTCTCGGGCAGCTTGGCCATCCACAGGTCGCCCGCGCCGTCCCGGACGGTCACCTTGGGCCGCGCCCCACCCATCGAGGTCCCGGCCGCGACCAGGAGCCGCACGTCCTGCTCGGTCTCCCGGTGCTGTGCGACGGCGTCCGCGGCCTCCGTCAGCGACGGCAGCTCCACGAGGTCGGGGACCTCGGACCGCGGCGGTGCCAGGAACGTCCTGCCCTCGTCGAGGGAGAAGCGCAGCGCCCCCAGCCGGGTCTCGTCCTGCACCCCGAGCAGGAAGTCCACCTCGGTGAGCGTCGTGAACCCGCGGCCCTCCGTGCGGGCGGCCCGCCGTTCCGCGTGGAACAGCAGGGCGCGGCCCCACTGGTCGGGCTGACAGTCCGCGAGGACGCCGAACAGCGGCCGGTCGCTGCCGGAGGGGATGTTCCCCGGCGTCAGCGGCAGCTCGGGGCACAGCGCGTAGGCGCGCGGGTCGCGCAGGTAGGCGGCGTCGTAGCGGAAGGTGCAGCCCACCAGGGCGCCGCCGCGATTGAGGTGCATGTCGAGGTCACCGGCGTAGGTACGTCCACCACCCGGCAGCTCGACCTCGACATGTATCGACACCGCGACTCACCCTCTCAGCTGGGGACCCGGACTCGCTGTGGCAGGGCTCGTTCCGCGTGGAACCTGCCCATCTCGGTGGTCAGCGGGTCGCTGGCACCGACGACGGCGTCCGCCACGCCGAGCACCCGCAGCACCGCGAACGTGTTCTCCAGGCTCACGGTTCCGGTGCCCGTCTCGATCGCGCGGAGCGTGGTGCGGGTGATGCCCGCACGGTCGGCGACGAGCTGGGCCGTGAGGCCGTGGATCTTGCGCCAGGCGCGGACATGGTCGCCGAGGGCGGCGAGGTCGCGCTGGGTACGGAGGGACGTTCTGGCCATGTCTGCTCCTTTCGGTTACCAGGCTAGCCGACGGAGCGGGTAATGGTCACTACGCTAACCACTATCTTCTGGCCCTGTGAGCTGCCGACAGCACGACGGGCCGCCCCACGGTGTGGGACGGCCCGTCCTGCATGGCGCTCAGCGGAAGATCACGGCTGGTTGTTGATGGTGGCCTTCTCGATCGCGCCGACCGAGAGGTCGTGCTTCTCGAGGATCTTGGCGTAGGTGCCGTCGTCGATGATGCTCTGCACCGCCGCCTGGTAGGCGCGGACCAGCTCGACGTCGCCCTTGAGGAACCGGAAACCGAGCGGTGTCGGGTTGATGATCTCGGAGTTCCCGACCTCGAAGATGTCGCCGGAGCCGACCTGCTTCGCGTTGTACACACCGGTGGACCACTGCGTGAGCTCCGCGTCCGCCTTGCCCGCCTCGACCTGAGCAAGCGCTTCGGCGTCCGTACCCGAGAGCATGATCGTGATCGGCTTGGCGCTGCACTCGTTCTCATTGAGAGCCATCAGCGCCGTCTGCTGCGACGTGTGGTCCTTCGGGTCGGTGCCACCGAGCACCGCAACAGTCCGACCACACAGATCGTTGAGCGTCTTGATGCCCTCGGGGTTCCCTGCGGGGACCATGATCGCGTCACTGTCGTTGTAGTAGTCGACGAAGTCGGAGTCTTCCCGACGCAGTGCGGTGTCCGACATGGCAGCGGCGACGATGTCGACGTTGCTCGCGTACAGCTCCTCGACCAGCGAATCCCACGGCATGTCGTGGAACGTGTACTTCAGCCCCAGCCGGTCCGAGGCGGCGTCGAACAGGTCGATCTCGAAGCCGACGATGCGGCCCGCCTCGTTCGTGTACTCGAACGGCGGGTAGCCCGACTCGGTACCGACCGTGATGCGCGTGGACTCCGCCAGCAGCTCACCCGGCAGCATGGCGCGCAGCTCCGGATCGACCTCTACCGTCTGCTCCGCGGCCTCCGCCGTCTCGTCCGAGCTGGTCGAGCAGCCGGTCAGCAGCGCTCCGAGCGCGGCTGCTGCCGCGATCGAGCCGATGACCGCACGCGTGCGGTGTCCGAGAGCCATGCGGGGTCCTCCACACAAAAAAGACATGATGAGCGAGTTACGCGGGTGGAGCCTATACGGTCCTGGCGAGTTGCTGTGAATCCGAGTTTCACCTACGTCCACGGGAGCGACACCGGGGCTCAGGCGCTGGTACCGACCTTAGCCGCCGCGCCCACGTCCGCCAGAATCACCGCATCGATGAGGCCGCGCGCCCACTCCAGTACTTCGGTGCCGCGCAGCGCGCAACAACGGCACGCACCTCGTCGTGCGCACCTGCGCTCTCCTCGTGCCCCTAGCCGCCGCCCGTCCGTGGCAACGTGCAGGTCGGGCGCTAGCCGACCGCCACGGGTCAGCCGGACATTGGAGCACGGCACGTGAACTCGGTCGCCCCTGGATCAGGCGTCACCCATGCCGAAAACGGTACCCCTCGGCCATTACGAATGAAAATGCCTATCTATAGACACACGGCCCAGCCGACTCCCCGCCGAGATCGCCGCAAGCCACTGACCTCGCCAAATAGCCACCGAAAATCACTGCGGCTACGGAACCGATCCCATGATCGATTCCGTAGCCGGTACTGCCGTCCGCAGTGAGCGAGCACCCAGGCGTGAACCTTGCCGCCTGCTAGCACCCGGTGATGCAATCGAAATCAGAAATTGTGGCTATTGCTACACCCGACACGACCACTTCCACCAGGGTTCGCGCCCCACCTTAGGAACATCGCGTCGCGAGTCGTCGGACCATACTCGCCATCCGCGCCCACTCCGTGGCGGTTCTGAATTTTCTTGAGAGCATTGAGCGTATCGTCGCCGAAGTAGCCGTCCGATGCGAACCCGCCACTCCAGGAGATCCGCCCAGTGTCGATGTAGCACAACTTGATGTGGGTCTGGAGTCGCGAAACTGCCGGATTCGAGTAGCTCCGGTCATAAGCCAGCCAGCACGAGACACTTGACCCACGAGCGGGCATCTTGAAGTAGCCGTCCTGGCCGGAATCGTAGACCTCGCGAGAAGAGTTGCACTTTTCGTATGCAGCTGGCGACACCGTCGCCGACGCATGAGGCACCATGACGACCATCGTGCTGAACGCGACGACGAAGACGAAAAAGAACGCGCCTAGCACCGTCTTAATTGAATGGGTTCTACCTGCGAATGTCATTGCCACGCTCCAGGATCTCCAAGCCGACAATTTGTCAGCACCTCCCCCAAACCTAGCGGCCAACAGCCCGCGCAAGCACCGTTCACGAATGGCGGATATATGACACATTCGGGTCATGGCGTTGATCCGCCAGGGTGATTGTTGACGTCAGGTATTGACTCGGACTGCGACTTAGGTCGTGGACTTGGTCACCGCGCTCGGGTCCCAACTTTCGCGGCAGCGCCCACGTCCGCCAGAATCACGGCGTCGATGAGGCCACGCGCCCACTCGAGCACCTCGGTGCCCCGCAGCGGCCGTCCGCCGATCCGCGCGGTGGTCGGGAACGGCACGAGAATCGCCCGGATGGCGGGCTTGAGGATCGTGCCCGGGTAGAGCCGCTTGAGCCGCAGCTGCGCCGACTCGGGCAGGTTCAGCGGCGCGAACCGGATGAACTTGCCCTGGGCCGTGATGTCCGTGAGCCCGGCCTCGCGGGCGTGGTTGCGGAAGCTCGCGACGTCGAACAGCGCGCCCGCGACGTCGGGCAGCGTGCCGTAGCGGTCCGTGAGCTCGGCCCGCACCTCGTCGAGCGCCGCGGCGTCGTGCGCGGTCGCGATCTTCTTGTACGCCTCGAGCCGCAGCCGCTCGGTGGCGATGTAGGACTCGGGCAGATGCGCGTCGACGGGCAGCTCGATGGTGACCTCGGGCGCCTCCTCCTCGGCATCGCCGCGGAACGCGGAGACGGCCTCGCCGACCATGCGCACGTAGAGGTCGAACCCGACCCCGGCGATGTGGCCGGACTGCTCGCCGCCGAGCAGGTTGCCCGCACCGCGGATCTCGAGGTCCTTCATGGCGATCTGCATGCCCGCACCGAGGTCGGTGTGGGCGGCCATGGTGGCGAGCCGGTCGTGCGCCGTCTCGGTGAGCGGCTTCTCCGGCGGGTACAGGAAGTAGGCGTACGCCCGCTCGCGCCCGCGGCCGACGCGCCCGCGGAGCTGGTGCAGCTGGGACAGCCCCAGCATGTCCGAGCGCTCCAGGATCAGGGTGTTGGCGTTGGAGATGTCCAGCCCGGTCTCGATGATCGTGGTGCAGACCAGGACGTCGAGCTCCTTCTCCCAGAAGGCGCGGATGACCTGGTCGAGCTGGTGCTCGCTCATCTTGCCGTGGGCCACCCCGATGCGGGCCTCCGGCACCAGCTCGTTCAGCCGGGAGGCGGTGCGCTGGATGGTCTCCACCTTGTTGTGCACGTAGAACACCTGGCCCTCGCGCAGCAGCTCGCGGCGCAGCGCCGCGGCGATCTGCTTCTCCTCGAAGGCACCCACGTACGTGAGCACCGGGTGCCGCTCCTCCGGGGGCGTGGCCAGCGTGGACATCTCGCGGATGCCGGTGACCGCCATCTCGAGCGTGCGCGGGATCGGGGTGGCGGACATGGCGAGCACGTCCACGTTGGTCCGCAGCTGCTTGAGCGTCTCCTTGTGCTCGACGCCGAAGCGCTGCTCCTCGTCGACGACCACGAGCCCCAGGTCCTTGAACACCACGGACCCGGTGATGAGCCGGTGGGTACCGATGACGATGTCGACGCTGCCGTCCTTGAGCCCGGCGAGCGTCTCCTCGGACTCCTTGTCCGACTGGAAGCGGCTCAGGGCGCGCACGTTGACCGGGAACCCCGTGTACCGCTCGGAGAAGGTCTCGAAGTGCTGCTGCACCAGGAGTGTCGTGGGGACGAGCACGGCCACCTGCTTGCCGTCCTGCACGGCCTTGAACGCCGCCCGGATCGCGATCTCGGTCTTGCCGTACCCGACGTCGCCGCACACCAGGCGGTCCATGGGCACGGACTTCTCCATGTCGGCCTTGACCTCGTCGATCGTGGCGAGCTGGTCGGGGGTCTCGACGTACGCGAAGGCGTCCTCGAGCTCGCGCTGCCACGGGGTGTCGGGACCGTACGCGTGGCCCTGCGTCGCCATGCGCGCGCTGTAGAGCCGGATGAGCTCGCCCGCGATCTCCTTGACGTGCTTGCGCGCCTTGGCCTTGGTGTTCTTCCAGTCCGCGCCACCCATCTTGGACAGCGACGGCGACTCGCCGCCGGTGTACTTGGTGACCTGGTCCAGCTGGTCGGTGGGCACGAACAGCCGGTCGCCCGGCTGGCCGCGCTTGCTGCTCGCGTACTCGATGACGAGGTACTCGCGCGTGGCCCGGTTGCCGCCCGTGCCCATGGTGCGCTGGGCCATCTCGACGAACCGGCCGACGCCGTGCTGCTCGTGCACCACGAAGTCGCCCGCCTTGAGCTGCAGCGGGTCCACGACGTTGCGGCGGCGGCTGGGCATCTTGCGCATGTCGCGCGTGCCGGAGCCGGCCCGCCCGGTGAGGTCCTGCTCGGAGAAGACGGCGAGCCGCAGGTCGGGCGCCACGAACCCCTTGCCGACGCCGCCGGCGACCACGTGGACGATGCCGGGTTCCGGCTCGTCCTCGAGCGAGATCGCCAGGCGGGCCGCCGTGCCCGCCGCCGACAGCTGCTCCGTCATGCGCTTCGCCGGGCCGTGCCCCTCGGTGGTCAGCACGAGCCGCCAGCTCGCCACCTGCAGGCCGTGCACGTCGTCCAGGGCCCGCGCGAGGTCGCCGCGGTACGACTCGACGTCCCGGGCGCTGACGGTGAACACCGTCTCCCCCGACGTGTCGGACGCTGAGGTCACTCCGGTGGCCTGTGCGTCTGACACGTCCGTCAGTTCCATGTC
Source organism: Promicromonospora aerolata (assembly GCF_042682255.1). Taxonomy (NCBI): domain Bacteria; kingdom Bacillati; phylum Actinomycetota; class Actinomycetes; order Micrococcales; family Promicromonosporaceae; genus Promicromonospora; species Promicromonospora aerolata. Next base: position 4,672,472 of record NZ_JBHUHF010000001.1, on the reverse strand, counting down.
CTGGGTGAACGCCGAGAGCGTCCACCAGCCCAGACCGCGCCGGGCCGCGATCTCGCGCGCCTCGGCGAACGTCGCGAAGGACGCCGCCGACAGGTCGATAGGCGCCGCGCCACCGGCCACCGCACCCGTCCAGGCCGCGGCGAGGAACTCCTCGGTGGTCTGCACGAGGTCATGGGCACGACGGCGTACCCGCTCGGGCTCGTTGAGCACGAGCAGCGCGTCGTCGGGTACGAGCTCCAGCACCGAGATCATGCGGTCCACCAGCACGGGCGCCAGCGACTCCATGCCCTCGACGGCGACGCCCGCGGCGAGCTTGTCGAGCATCTCGACCGCTCCCGGCAGGGTCTCCACGAGTTCTGCCGCCCGCGCCCGGACTGCGTCGTCCAGCAGGATCTCGCGGCAGGGCGGTGCCCAGAGGCCGTGCTCCGCGATCTCCAGGCTGCGCTGGTCGGCCACGGCGAACCAGCGGATCTCCGTGACCTCGTCGCCCCAGAACTCGCACCGCAGCGGGTGGTCCTCCGTGGGTGGGAAGATGTCGAGGATGCCGCCGCGCACCGCGTACTCGCCGCGCCGCTCCACCATGTCGACGCGGGTGTAGGCGGCGGCGGTGAGCCGCTCGGCGACATCGGTCAGGTCGGCCATGGCACCGATGTCGAGCTGGACCGGCTCGAGCTCCCCCAGGCCCTCGACGACGGGCTGCAGCAGCGCGCGGACCGGCATCACCAGGATCCGGATCGCGCCCGCCTGCCCGTGCCCCTCGGTGGGGTGGGCCAGCCGGCGGAACACCGCGAGGCGCTTGGCGACCGTGTCCGCGCGTGGGCTGAGCCGCTCGTGCGGCAGCGTCTCCCAGGCGGGGAGCACGGCGACGTCGTCCGCGTGGCCCTCCGGGAGGTAGCTGCGCAGGCTCGCGGCCAGGTCGTCGGCCTCGCGGCCCGTCGCCGTGACCACGACGAGCGGGCGCTGCCCGGACGCGGCGACCAGGAGGGGCGGACGCGCGCCCGCCGGGCCCACCACGTCCGCGAAACCGCGGGCGCGCACGTGTTCGACCGCGGCGGCCGCGCCTGGATCGCGCAAGAGGGTAGGGAGCAGGCCGGTGAGGTTCATGGGGTTCTGTCCTTCGAGGGCGCACGACGACGGGCCCATCACGAGCACGGGCCGGGTAGGACCGACGGGGTGAGGGGCTGATCCCAGGCTACTCCCGGCCACCGACAGTGGCCGTACGTCGCCCTCGTGGCGCGATCGAGACGTACTATGACCGGCGATGTTCACCCCTTCCGGACCCCCGCGGCACGGAGCCCCGGTACCAGGACCCGGCGCCGACGGGCAGCGCGCGCCCGTCCGCCTCGCCTGGCCCGACGCTGCCCGCGGGCTCGCCATCGGCCTCGTGGTGCTCTACCACGCCACCAACTGGACCTGGTCGACCGGGTACGAGGTGGGCGTGCTCCGGGAGGTCAACGAGACCCTGCGCAGCCTGCGCATGCCCCTGTTCTTCGCGGTGGCGGGCATGTTCGCGGGCAAGTGGACCACCGTGCCCTGGTCCCGGCTGGCCCGCGGCAAGCTGCTCTTCTTCGCCTGGGTCTTCGTCCTGTGGGAGCCGATCTCCCTGGTGGTCCGCCTGCTCACCGGCTACTACCAGGTGGCCGACGCCGACTGGGGCACCGTGGCGCACGACCTCACCTGGTCGCTGCTGGTTCCCCGGTCGGAGCTGTGGTTCGTCTGGACCCTCGCCGCCTTCTTCGTGATCGCCCGGGCGCTGCGCCGGGTGCCGGCTCCCGTACAGCTCGTGGCCGCCGCCGCGGTGAGCGGGTGGGCGCTGGCGGGCTGGGAGCCGGAGAGCATCGCCTGGCGTGGCACGGCGCAGTTCGTGGTGTTCTTCCTGGGCGGGCTGCACCTGCGGCCGCTGTTCGAACGGTTCGCCGAGCGGCTCACCTGGCTCTGGACCGTGGGAGCGGTCGCCGTCTGGCTCGCGATCCAGCTGACGGTGCGCGAGCTCGCCCTCGCCGACGTCCCGGGGCTCTACCTGCTGGCGAACATCGCGGGTGTGCCGGCCGGGGTCGCGGTGAGCGTGCTGGCGTCCCGCGTGCCCGGCGCGCGGTATCTGCCCAGGTCACTCGGGTTGGAGTGGATCGGCGCGCGCACGCTGCCGGTGTTCGTCACCCACACGTCGGTGGTGCTCGCGCTGCTGTCGGTGCTGTGGCGCAACGCGGTGTGGATCCCGGCGCCGCAGTCGCAGTGGTTGCCGGTGGCGCTCTGGGTGGTGGCGATCGCCGTCGGTCTCGGGCTGGGCGCCCTCGCGCCCCGGATCGGCGCACGCTGGTTGTTCGCGCCGCCGAGACGGCTCACCGGCTCGGCCGACCCGTCCCGGTGACCGATCGGGGCCGCACCGGCATCAGCAGGCTCCGGTCCTCCGGGCGCGCCAGGCAGACCATGGCCAGCACCTGACGCACGGCGTCGAGCGCCAGCGTGACGCTGTCACCGCGCAGCGCGGCGAGCGCCTCCAGCAGGTAGGCACGGTCGAACACGACGGCGCCCGGCACGCTCGGCCGCACGACGTCGACGCCGCTGTCGCGCAGCAGCACCGCCACGACGTCGGGCACACCAGGTGTGGTGGCGGGACCGCTCCCGGCACCGCTCGCGTCGTCCACAACCCGGCTGACCAGGTCGGACGCCGGAATCTGCGCCTCGCGCACCCAGCTCGCCCGCAGCAGGGCCTCGTAGTCGGGGTACTCGGCGGCGACCGGTGCCGTCACGACGGGCTCCGCCCCGGCGACGCGGAAGGCGGCCCGGTCGACCCGCAGCTCGACCCCCACCACCGGCGCGCTCGCCTCGTCGGGGCCCGCACCGCCGGGCGCACCGCTCCCGCCGTCGGGCAGCCCCGCCAGGGTCGCGAGCGGCGCGACGAACCGCACGGGCGGGCCGGCGACGTGCCGGACCGCCACCGACGCGACGGCGAGCCGGGCGCGGTCGCAGGCCACCAGCCGCAGGGTTCCCCCGGAGCAGTCGAGCAGGATGCCGGTCAGCGCGGGCCGGCCCGGGTCGGAGGCCACGGCGTAGCGGACGGAGGCGAGCGCCCGCGCGAGCTCCCCCGCCGGCACCTCGAACCGGGTGGCCGGCGGGTCGGCGAGCAGCCCACGGGCATCGGACAGATGCGTCCGGACCTCGGCGAACCGTGCTTCGAGCCCTTGCTGGTGCCGCTCCAGGACGGTCAGCGCCTCGGCGGGCCGATGCCGGCTCCCGAGGACCGCGGCAAGGTCGGCCAACGGCATCTCGACCTGACGCAGCCGGGCGACCAGCCGGGCCTGCTCCACCTGGTCGGGCGAGTACCAGCGGTAGCCCGTGCCCGGGTCGGTCCAGGCGGGCCGGAGCACGCCGGCGGCGTCGTAGAACCGCAGGGCACTGACGGGCAGGCCGCTCTCCCGCGCTACCGCGCCGATGCTCCGCAGGTGTTCGTGCATGCGCTCACTGTGCACTCTCGACCGGCTCGAGGGTCAATCGCCGCAGCGTCAGCGCACCGCCGATCGCGCAGCCCAGCAGCCCCAGCGCGCACGTGCTCCCCGCGGCCGCCGGGGACGCCACGCCCGCGAGGGCGCCCAGTCCCGCGGTGGTGAGCGTCACCGCCACGGCCTGCACCAGCCCCACGAGTGCCTGCACCCGCGCGAGGTGCGTGCGCGGGGCGGAACCGAGCACCACGGGCGCGAGGTGCGCGGTGAACAGTCCGCTGCCGGCACCCACGAGGACGGCGGCGGCCACGGCGGCCTGCTCCCCGGCGGGCGTCCCCGCCGCGGCCACCAGTCCCGCCTGCCCGAGGGCGGCCACGGCGAGCCCGCCCGACGCCGTCACACCGGGTCGCCGAGCGCCGCCCCGGCGCGCGACGACCGCCGTGACCACGAGGACCCCGGCACCCAGCCCGCCGGCGACGACGCCCGTCGACGACGCGCTCCAGCCCGCGTCGCGCGCGAGGAGCGGGAGCACGAGCGACGTGGTCGGCAGGAGGAACGCGGCGGCGCCCGCCACCAGGACCAGCGCACCGACCAGACCGGGCGTGCGGCCCACGACCCGTACACCGTCGAGGGCGGCCCGCCATACCGGCATCCCCCGGTCCGACGGCGGTGTCGCGTACCGAGGCCGGAGCAGCACCAGCACGACCAGCGCGACCAGGAACGTGCCCGCGTCGAGCGCGGCGACCGCAGCGAGGCCGCCGGCCGCGACGAGGACCCCGGCGAGCGGTGCGCCGAGCAGGACGACGGCCTGGCCGGCGCCCTGCCGCAGCGCGAGCGCACGGCTCAGCTGGGCGTCCGCGACGAGACGGCGGGGCATCGAGCCGGCCGCTGGGCGGTAGAACGCCGAGACCACCCCGCGCACCACGCTCGCTGTGAGCAGGAGCCACAGCGGTGTGCCGGCGTGCAGGACGGCGACCGCCAGTGCCACCGAGACCGTCAGCAGCACGGCGTCGCCCGCGATCAGCACGCGGCGCGCGCCGAACCGGTCGGCGATGGTCCCACCCAGCAGGAGCAGCAGCACGGAGGGCAGGCTGCCGGCCGTCAGGACCAGGCCGGCGGCCGCACCGCCGTGCTCGGCCGCCACCCAGCCCACGGCGAAGCCGAGCACCACGTCACCGAGCTGCGAGACGGTGGCGGCCCCTAGCCAGACCAGGTACGACGCCGGGAGCCGCTGACGTGCCGGGGGCGAGGGCGGCGCCGGGGGCGTGGGTCGGCGTCCGGCGACCACATACGAGAAGGTCATGCCCGGACCCTGGAGCCTCGACCTGCTGGAGAGTCAATCGCGACCTCGCGGGAGACCCCCTGTCCCACGACTCGTTCAGCCCGCCGACGGCGGACCCCAGGAGCCCGTCAGACCCGGCTCAGCGGGGAGTCGCGACGTAGTCGGTCGGCGTCCGGCCGTAGCGGTCGCGGAACGCGCGGGCGAAGTGGCTGCTGTCGGCGAACTGCCAGCGGGCCGCTATCTCCGCGATGGTCATCCGCCGCGGCCGGGCGATGAGCGCGCGCCGCGCCTCGTCGAGGCGGCGCTCCCGGATGTAGGCGCTCATCGACTGCCCCTCGGCCGCGAACGCCCGTTGCAGGGTCCGCACGGAGACGTTCAGCTGCCGGGCCACGGCCTCGGGCGAGAGCTCGGGATCGGTGAGCCGCCGGTCGGCGAGGTCTCGGGCGGCCTGGGCCAGCGCCGGCGCCAGGCGGGGCTCCACGTCGTCGAGACCGCCGTGGACGACGGCCCGGGCCAGCTCGGCCAGGGTCTCGCGCGCGGCGTCCATTCCGACCGGCTCCAGGTGGTCCAGCACCTGGCTCACCATGGTGGCGTGCGCGGTCAGCAGGCGCACCTCCGCGGCATCGGCCCGGCCGGACGACGCCGTGCCCCTCGTGCGCGGGATCTCGGCGGCGGGCAGCACGAGCACCTGGGCGGCGGTGCGTGGCATCGCGGCGAAGTACGACAGCCGCCCGGCCTGCACCAGGAACCGGCCGGCGGGCGCCCCGTGCTCGGCTCCCCGTGGCTCGCCGAACCGCCAGCCGCCCCGGTGGACGATCCACAGGCGCAGGTGGTCCTCTGCCCCGACGCCCGGCCCCGCCGTCCGGAGGGCGGCCACGTTCTCGAAGTCGTTGAAGATCAGTCCTCGCAGCCGGAACCCGCGGGACCGTGCCTGGAAGCCGGCGACGGTCGCCCGGCTGTAGGGCGGCAGCGCGAACTTCTCGCCCATCCGGGCCTGCCACGCGCGTGCGAAGTCGCTGAAGGCGTTGTCGCCGCTCAGGCTCACCGAGAACGTGCCGTCCATCGTCTGTCGCGCATCTTCCATCGGGTTGTCGCGCTGGTCCGAGCCCGCTCGGCCCCGGCCTTCCTAGGGTGTCGACGTGAACAGGAACGAGAACACCGAGGTGGGAAGATGAGCACGATCGCGATCGTCGGCGCAGGTCCGCAACTCGGTCAGGCGATCGGCAGGCGGTTCGCCGCCGAGGGGTTCGACGTGGCGCTGATCGCCCGCAACCGTACGACACTCGAGGGTGTGGCCGACAGCCTGTCCGGGGCGGGGGTCCGGGCCGAGGTGTTCCCTGCCGACGTCACCGATCGTCCGGCCCTGCACGCGGCGCTGACCGCCGCGGAGGAGCGGCTGGGGCCGATCGACGTGCTGGAGTACTCGCCCGCACCGGCCCCGGCAGACCTGCGCAGGGCGCCGCTCGTGGAGGCGACGAAGGTCACCGTCGACTCGGTCCTCGACCAGCTGGATCTCTACCTGCTCGGTGGCGTCGCGGCCGTGCAGCACGTACTGCCCGGCATGCTGGAACGGGGCACGGGGACGGTCCTGGTGACCAGCGGCGCGGGCTCCGGACCGATCATCGCCCCGCACGTCGCGAACGTGCAGATCGCCACCGGCGGCATGCGCAACTGGATTCTCAACCTGCACGCCGCGCTGGCCGGCACCGGCGTCTATGCCGCGCACGTGGCGATCGCCGCCTTCATCGGTCAGGGAGGCCACGACTCCCAGCCGCAGACGCTCGCCGACGGCTACTGGCGGCTGCACACCGAGCGCACCGAGGCGGAGCTGCTCGTCCAGGACCTGCCGGCCGACTACCTCGAACAGGGCCTGGCGGACAAGTTCGTCGAGTCCTGACCACCCAGGACGAGCATCACGCCTTGGCCGTGTGGAACTTCCCCTGGGCAGCGAGCAACCCCTCGGTGACGAGCAGCTCGACGGCGTCGGCGGCGTCGTCCACCAGGATCGGCAGATCCTTGCGCTCCGTGCCGGAGAAGTCCTTGAGCACGTGGTCCGCCGTGTCCATCCGGCCCGGCGGACGGCCGACGCCGACCCGGACCCGGTGGTAGTCCTTGGTGCCGAGGGCCTTGGTCGTGTCGCGCAGGCCGTTGTGCCCGCCCTCGCCCCCGCCGATCTTGAGCTTGATCGTGTCGAACGGGATGTCCACCTCGTCGTGCACCATGACCACCTGCTCGGGGTCGATGTCGTAGTACTTCGCGAGGGCGCTGACCGGCCCGCCCGAGACGTTCATGTAGGTGGTCGGCTTCGCGAGGACCACCCGGGGGCCCGGGGCTCCACCCGGCAGCACGCCGAGCCGCACCTCGGCGACCACGGCCTGGGCACGCGGATGCTTGCCGAAGCGCGCACCGGCGCGCTCGGCCAGCAGGTCGAGCACCATCTGCCCCACGTTGTGCCGGTTACCGGCGTACTTGGGGCCGGGGTTGCCGAGCCCGACGACGAGCCAGGGCCGGTCGCTCATGGGAGCACTCCTTCGGGACAGCGCGGACCGTGCCGCCGCGACGGCACGCGCCGCAGCAGCAGGACCAGCGGGAACAGGTCGGGCCGAGGCAGAACCCACGGCGCGCACGATCATCTCGTACGCACGAGGAAGGTTCTACCTCGGCCCGGTGCGCTCCGGCTCGTGCCGGGACGCGCTGACTGACCGGCGGAGGTCAGCCCTCCGAGGACGCCTCGGTGGGCGACTCGGCGGACGCGGCCGACTCCTCGTCCTCGCCGGCCTCGCCCCGCGGCTCGGTGACGAGCACGACGACGTAGTCGGGGTCGGTGAGCAGCTTCGAGCCCGCGGGGAGCTTGATCTCGCCCGCGTGGATCTGCGAGCCGGCCTCGAGGCCCTCGATGGAGACGTCCACGGACTCGGGCAGGTGGGTGGCCTCTGCCTCGATCGACAGCGACTGGAGCTCGACCAGGTGGATGGTGCCCGGGGCGGACTCGTCGACGATGTTCACGGAGATGTCGACGGTGATCGTCTCGCCGGCGCTCACGACCTGCAGGTCGATGTGCTCGATGACGTTGCGGACCGGGTCGCGCTGGACGTCCTTGGCGACGGCGAGCTGGCCCTTGCCGTCGAGCTGGATGTTGAGCAGCACGTTGGTCTGACGCAGCGCCAGCATCGACTCGTGGCCCGGCAGGGTGACGTGCACCGGGTCGTCGCCGTGCCCGTAGAGGACGGCGGGGATCTTGTTGTCGCGGCGGATGCGGCGGGCCGCGCCCTTGCCGAACTCGGTGCGGGGCTCAGCGGCGAGCTTGATCTCGGCCATGGAAATTCACTCCTGGAAGGTCTGTGTGTGCAACTCGGTCGGCGGCTGCGTCGGCGCGGGACACGTGACGGGCGCGGAGCGGGCACGTGGGGCGAAGTGCTGGAGGGAACTCCACCCAGGGGCCGCCGACGGCCGCCCAGTCGATCACGGACGCCGGCCGTGTGCTAGCGGGATCGAGTCCCGCCGCGGCCGTCAAGCGTCCCTCGCCGAGGCAACCTGACTACTGTACCCGCTCGTCGGCGCGGTCCGCACCGACAGGCGGTGTGACGCCGATCGTCGGCTGGGTGCGGCGCGGCTTGTAGACCACCTGGACGTGGAACACGAACCGCAGCAGGAACGCCACGACGAGCGTCACGGCCTGCACGAGCACCGGCCACATGCCCGTGAACTCGACCAGCCACCACAGCACGGGCAGGCGGATCGCCGCCTCGGTCCCGTTGAACGCGAACGAGTGCGCGAACCGCGACCAGACGCCTCGGCCCTCGTTCCGCAGGTCGCGGAACACGAACCGCTCCTGCAGCAGGAAGTTGGTCAGGATCGTCACGACGGCGGAGATCACCGCCCCCGCCACGTAGTGCACGCCCAGCGCGGTCAGCGCCCACAGGATGAGGATGTTGAGCACCGCTCCGAAGCCGCCGATGATCGCGAACCGCGACATCCGCCCGAACCGCAGGGCCGCGAGCTGTTCGAGGTAGCGCAGACCCGTCTTGAAGGTGGCCTTGGAGTGCCCGGCGTACCGCTCGCCGAACACGAACGGCTCCTCCCCCACGGCCAGCGTGTTGCGCGCGAGCAGCTCCAGCAGGATCTTGAAGCCCCGCGGGTGCAGAGCGTCGAGGTCCAGCCGGTCCACCCGGGTGGCGAAGAACCCGGTGAGCGGGTCCGTCACGTTGCGCAGGCGCACGGGGAACATCGACCGCGCCAGCAGCGCCGAACCGATCGAGACGCCGTGCCGCCACCAGCCGTCCAGCCCCCCGGCGTCGCCGTCCCCGGTGTACCGGGAGGCGACGACGATGTCGAGGCCCGCCTCCCGACCGCGGGTGACGAGAGCGGGCACGAGCTCCGGCGGGTGCTGCAGGTCCCCGTCCATGACCACGGCCCACTCCGTGGTCACCGTCCGCAGCCCGGCCACGACCGCACCGCTGAGACCGCCCTGCGCCTTCTCCCGGTGCAGCAGGCGCACGGGGACGGGCGCGGTGGCCGCGACCTCGCGGATCAGGTCGGGGGTGTCGTCCGTCGAGTCGTCGACGAAGAGGATCTCCGACAGGCCAGGTGCTCCGACGGGCGCTGGGCCACCCTCAGGACCGTGCGGTGCGCCCGGCGCGTCACCGTCGTCGGGCAGCACGCCGAAAGCGGCGCAGAGCCGCTCGGTGAGCGCCCGGACGTTGGGCCCCTCGTTGAACGTGGGCACCACGACGGTGACGGTCACTGACCCTCCCAGATCGATGTCAAGATACGGTCCTCCGTTGACCGTATCCGAGTCAAGTGCCCGACCGTATACCCGAACTGCTCAGGAGTTGCCCTCGAAGAGCGAAGTCACCGACCCGTCGGAGTGGACCTCGTTGATCGCGGAGGCGAGCAGGGGCGCGATGGAGAGCACCTTGAGGTTGTCGAACCGGCGACCGTCCTCGATCGGCAGGGTGTCGGTGACGACGACCTCGCGCGCACCGCACTCGGTGAGCCGCTGCTGGGCCGGACCGGACAGCACGCCGTGCGTCGCCGCGACGGTCACGGACTTGGCGCCCGCCGCCATGATCACCTTGACGGCCTCCGCGATCGTGCCGCCGGTGTCGATCAGGTCGTCGACCAGCACGCAGTCCCGGCCCTCGACGTCGCCCACCACACGGTTGGCGACGGACTGGTTGGGTCGCGTGACGTCGCGCGTCTTGTGCACGAACGCCAGCGGGCCACCGCCCAGCTTGGAGGCCCAGATCTCGGCGACGCGGATGCGGCCGGCGTCGGGCGAGACGACCGTGACGTTCTCGACGTCCACCCGGGAACGTACGTAGTCGACGAGGATCGGCATCGCCCACAGGTGGTCCACGGGACCGTCGAAGAAGCCCTGGATCTGCGCGGTGTGCAGGTCCACGCTCATCAGACGGTCCGCGCCCGCCGTCTTGAACAGGTCGGCGATGAGCCGGGCCGAGATCGGCTCACGGCCACGGCTCTTCTTGTCCTGCCGTGCGTAGCCGAAGAACGGCGCGACGACCGTGACCGAGTGCGCGGAGGCCCGCTTGGCGGCGTCGACCATGAGCAGCTGCTCCATGATCCACTGGTTGACCGGCATGGTGTGCGACTGCAGCAGGAACAGGTCCATGCCACGCACGGACTCGGAGAACCGCACGTAGGTCTCGCTGTTCGCGAAGTCGTACGCGGACACGCCGAGCAGGTCGATGCCCAGCTCTTTCGCCACGTTCTTCGCCAGCTCGGGGTGTGCTCGTCCGGCGGCGAGGACGAGGGGATGGCGGTTCGGGCCGGGAGCGATGCTGGACATCAGTGGGACTTTCCTTCCTTGTCGGCCCCGGGGACGGGGGCCAGGTCGGCCTGCTCGGCCTGAGCGGCCGCGGCCTGCGGGGCCGTGGGGGCCCCAGCTGCATTCTGTTGGGCGAGCTGCCGCTGCGCCTGATCACCGAGACCGGAGGGTCGGCCGTGGGCGTTCGCCGCGGCGTCCGCCGCCGCCGTTCCCGGCCGACGACGGGCGACCCAGCCCTCGATGTTGCGCTGCTGCCCGGCGGTGACACCGAGCGCGCCCGCCGGCACGTCCCGGCGGATCACGGAGCCGGCGGCGGTGTAGGCGCCGTCGCCCACCGTCACGGGCGCGACGAACATGTTGTCCGCGCCCGTGCGGGCGTGCGAGCCGATCACGGTGCGGTGCTTGCGCACACCGTCGTAGTTGACGGTCACCGACGCGGCGCCGACGTTGGAGTGCTCGCCGATGGTGGCGTCGCCCACGTAGGACAGGTGCGGCACCTTGCTGCCCTCACCGATCTCGGCGTTCTTGGTCTCGACGAACGTGCCGATCTTCCCCTTGCGACCCAGGCTGGTACCCGGGCGCAGGTAGGCGAACGGGCCGACGGACGCGCCCTCGCCGATGACGGCGAGCGACCCGTGCGTGCGGACGACCGTCGCGCCGACGCCCACCTCGACGTCGGTCAGCGTGGTGTCGGGGCCGATCGTGGCGCCCGTGGCGACCACCGTGGCGCCGTGGAGCTGCGTGTTCGGCAGGAGCGTGACGTCGGGGGCGAGCTCGACGTCGACGTCGATCCACGTGGTGGCCGGGTCCTGCACCGTGACGCCGGCGCGCTGCCACTCCTCGACGATGCGGCGGTTCATCTCGCGGGCGAGGACCGAGAGGGCCACCCGGTCGTTGACGCCCTCGACCAGCATCGGGTCGTCGGCCAGCAGGGCCCGCACGTGCAGCCCCTCGGTGCGGGCGAACGCGATGACGTCGGTCAGGTAGACCTCGCCCTGTGCGTTCTTGCTGCCGAGACCACCCAGGCCACGACGGAGCGTGGCGGCGTCGAACACGTAGACCGAGGAGTTGATCTCCCGGATCTGGAGCTGGTCCGCGCTGGCGTCCTTGTGCTCCACGATCTCGAGCACGTCCCCCGTGTCCGGCTCACGGACGATGCGGCCGTAGCCGGTCGCGTCGGCGACCTCGGTGGTGAGGACGGTCACCGCGTTGCCGTCGGCGTGGTGCGCCGACAGGAGCTGGCCGAGCGTGGCGCCGTCGAGCAGCGGCACGTCGCCCGCCACCACGACGACCGGCCCCTCGACGCCGTCGCCGACGATCTCGCCGTCGGCCAGGCCCGCGGCGGCCGCGGCCGCCTGCGCCTTGGAGTCGAGCGCCGCGAGGGCGCACTGCACCGCCCGGCCCGTTCCCGGGATGTCGTCCTGGTCCACGAGGACGGCGCCGGGATCGAGCCGGCCGACCGCCTCCGCGACGAGCTCACGCTCGTGCCGGACCACCACGGCGACCTGCACGGGATCGAGCTCCCGAGCCGCCGTGAGCGCGTGCCCGACCATCGGCTTGCCGCCGAGCGGATGCAAGATCTTCGGCAACGCGGACTTCATGCGGGTGCCCTGGCCGGCGGCGAGGACGACAACTGCTGCCGGCTGAGGTGTCTCGGTCACGAGTGCTCCGATCGGTGGGTTAGTCAGATCCGGATGGCTCCGCCCCCAGGATTCGAACCTGGACTAAAGGCACCAAAAACCTCTGTGCTGCCGATTACACCAAGGCGGACCGGGCGCGCGCGAGGCTCCGTCGTGACCCGAAGCGGGCGTGTGCCACCGTCGCACGTCCGTGAACAGTCTGCCAGGTCCTCGGGCATGCCCCTGCCCGTGCCCGGCGAGTCGTCAGCCACACCGTTCACGCGACCGACGCCTTCCGGACACGTCCGGAACAGCCGCTCGGGCACAATGAACACCATGGCCGCCGACAACCGACGTACCCACCGACCTCGCATGACGGCCAGTCAGCGCCGTGAGCAGCTACTCGCGGTCAGCCGCGGACTGTTCGCCGGGAAAGGCTTCGAAGGCACCAGCGTGGAGGAGATCGCGGCACGCGCCGAGGTCTCCAAACCCGTCGTGTACGAGCACTTCGGCGGCAAGGAGGGCATCTACGCCGTCGTCGTGGACCGCGAGGTGCAGGCGCTGACCACCGCCCTGACCGGTGCCCTGGGATCCGGCGGGCACCCCAAGGTGCTCCTGGAGCGCACCGCCCTCGCCCTGCTCGACTACATCGAGTCGTCCGAGGACGGGTTCCGCATCCTCGTGCGCGACTCCCCCGTCGCGCAGGCGACCGGCACCTTCTCCAGCCTGATCGGCGACGTCGCCACCCAGGTCGAGTCGATCCTCGAGCCGCAGTTCCGGGTGAACGGGCTCGAGACCAAGACCGCGCCCCTCTACGCCCAGATGCTGGTCGGCATGATCGCGCTCACCGGCCAGTACTGGCTGGACGCACGGAGCCCCAAGAAGACCGAGGTGGCGGCGCACCTGGTCAACCTGGCGTGGAACGGGCTGCACAACATGGAAAAGAAGCCGACGCTCACGAAGGTGCCGCGCTGACGCAGCCCGGCACGGCCCGCTGACGATCTGTCAATACGGCCCGGCAATATGCCCGACAGACCCGGAAATCTCCGACCTTGGCGCGCCGCAATTGCGTCGACGCAACCAGTTTTGCTTTCGAGCAACAATGTGTGCGTGACCAGTTATATGACGAACACCCCTCGCGGAATATCGCGAGGGGTGTTCGCACAAGCTGGGGATGTTCCTGACGCAGCTACCGGCAGTTCGGTGCTACGTCGTTGCAGATCAGAGGCCCAGGAGGCAAAGAATCTGCTCGACGCTCCAGCCGAGGTTGTGGATCAGTTCGGAGACGATGTCAACGAGGTTCATGGAGCTATTCCTTCCAGAAAACGGGAATCACAGGATGATCACCTGCGAGCGGAACAGTGTTCGCGTTCCATACATTAAGCACACGACCCGGACTCTGCAACGGGAATTGGATATTCGCTTTTGATGCGCATCACGTTTCACCCTGTGATAGTGGGTCAGGAATTGAACCATGCAGCGCCATAAACTGGACATATTCTTGAGCTGGGGTCAGTTGGGGTGGTGCTCGCGGCGGGGGCCGGGGGCCGTCGGCGAGGTGCGGGGGCCCTGGATGTGGGTTCCGCGGGCGGGCGTGCTGGTGTGCGGGTCGGGGGCCGGGGCCCCGGGGGCGGGTGTGCTGGTGTTGATCCCGCTGGTGTTGATCCCGCTGGTGTTGATCCCGCTGGTGTTGATCCCGCTGGTGGAGTGCGGCACAGTCCGGAAGGAGAGGTCGACCTGGCGGAGCTGGCTCAGCACGCCGAACCGCAAGCTCCGTGTCCATCACGGCGCGCGGCAGCGCCGAACCGCAAGCTTCGCGTCTTCGATGGTCTCGAACCGAAGGTTGCAGGTCCGCAGAGCCTTCAGTGGACCTGCAACCTTCGGTTGGGCCACCGCCACCACGCGTAACTTGCGGCTCGACACCACAGAGCCGCCGCCCACCACGCGTAACTTGCGGCTCGACACCACAGAGCCGCCGCCCACCACGCGTAGCTTGCGGTTCGACGCCAATGAACCACGCCAAGCACGCGCAACCTGCGGCTCGGCACGTCAGGGGATCGATCGCCGGCCGCCCCACACACCACACCCGCACCCCCGTCAGAACCTCACCGCCGATCGGGGGCACGCCAGTGGCCGACGTCGGCGGCGGGCTCCGCGAGGTCGCCGCGAAGCGGACCACCGGCTCCGCTCAGGAGCAGGCCACCCTCCCGATCTCCACCGCAGCCTGCGGCTCAAAAAGCCGCGAGCAGCAGATCCTCCACCGCGTCAGCGGTCACCGGCCGCGGATTCGGGTAGGGCTCGGCCGCCACCCGCTCAGCCACCTCGCGCAGTGCGTCGCGCGGCACGCCGAGCGCATGCAGCGTCGTCGGGCCATCGTGCATCGAGGCGAGGGAGGCGACGGCGCGCGTCGGGTCGCCGCCCGCGACCCGGGCGAGCCGCTCCGCGGCGTCCGGCGCCGCCACCAGGTTGACCCGCATGACGTGCGCCAGCAGGAGGGCGTGCAGCTCCGCGTGCGGAAGGCCGAAGGTCCCGCCGAGCGCGTGCGCGAGCTGGTGGTGCAGACCCATCCGGGCCTGCGCGAGGCACGCACCCGCGAGCCATGCGGCCTCCTGGAGCCGTCCCCGGGCGACGACGTCGGACGGGCGGTCCAGCACCACCGGGAGCGCCGTGAGGATCCCGTCGGCGGACTCGACCGCGAAGGCGCGCGTCGCCGCGCTCGCACCGGCGTCCCACAGCGCCTCGACGGCGTGCGCCAGCGCGTTGAGCGCCGAGGTCAGCGTCATCCCTCGGGGCAGGGACAGTGTGAGCTCCGGGTCGTACACGACGGTCCCCGGCGCCAGGGCAGGGTCCCGCCGGGTGGCCTTGATCCCGTTCTCTGTCTCCCCGAGCACCGGCGTGGCCTCCGAGCCCGCGTAGGTCGTCGGTACCGCGATCTGGGGCATGCCGGTCCGGACGGCCAGCGCCTTCGACAGCCCGATGGCCGAGCCGCCACCGATCGCGACCAGCGCGTCGGCACGCGTCTCGCCGGCCAGGGCGAGCGCTTCGGCGGTCACCTCGACCGGGCTGTGCTGCACCGGTCGGCCGAAGGTGGCGGCGTACCGCTCCCCCAGCGCGGCGGCCAGGTCCTGCGCCACCGCGGCCGACGACGGCGCCACGACCACCAGCACCCGCCGCGCCCCGAGCCGCTCCACCTCGTCCGGCACGAGGGTCCGCGCGCCCGGACCGGACAGCACTCGACCGGCGTACACCTGGTGCAGCCTGATTCCTGTTCCCACGAGGGCTGAGCCTACGGTCGCCGGGGGTACGCCGACCACGAACACCCGACCCTCGGGACGCGCTATCGAGATTCTTGATATCGAGACATCCGATAGCCTCTCGCCATGGAGCACACAGGTCCCGCCGACGAGGTCGACCGCATCGTCGCCGCGTGGCACCACGTGCGCCCGGACCTGGAGCTCGAACCGCTCACCGTGTTCAGCCGCGTGTCCCGCCTCGCCCGGCACCTCGACCTCGCGCGCCGCACCGCGTTCGCC
Organism: Promicromonospora aerolata; assembly: GCF_042682255.1. Taxonomy (NCBI): domain Bacteria; kingdom Bacillati; phylum Actinomycetota; class Actinomycetes; order Micrococcales; family Promicromonosporaceae; genus Promicromonospora; species Promicromonospora aerolata. The sequence goes on along the minus strand of NZ_JBHUHF010000001.1, from coordinate 4,656,810 downwards.
CGGCACAGCCTGGAGACGTGGGAGTTCGACGTGCTCTCGGCGCTACGCCGCGCCGGGGAGCCGTACCGGCTCTCGCCCGGCACGCTCGTCACCCAGACCTTGGTCACCAGCGGCACGATGACCAACCGCATCGACCGCCTGGAGTCGCGTGGGTTCGTGCAGCGGCACCGCTCCCCGGACGATCGCCGTGGCGTGCTCGTCGAGCTCACCGAAGAGGGACTGGCACGGGTCGACGCGGCGATGAGCGATCTGCTCGACATCGAGGCCAAGGTGCTGGCCGCTCTGTCCCCCACCGAACGCCCACAACTGGCAGCCCTGCTGCGCACGGTCACCGCCCAGTTCGACGAGTAGGCGTGGCGATGAGGCGTGGCGATGAGCCGTAGGACGCCGTGGTCGCCGCCGGAGCGGTGGTGGTGACGGCTCCTCCCGCGCAGTAGCTCGGTAGTGCGTCAGCGGCCCGGCTCACCGCGGCTGACCATGATCTTCTCGCGGCCGAGCCGGTCGGGCAGGAAGAAGAGGTCGTCGGCGTCGGCGACGTACAGCGGCAGCTCCCCGAGCTCCGTCGGCCGGCCGTCGGCGTCGGTGACCGTCAGCTCGACGCGGTCGGGAGCGGTCTTCGAGACGTACCTCCACGTGCCCTCGAGCTCGGCGGGTGCCTCCTCGACCGGGCCGTCCATCGCGTCGTCGAGCACCTCGTCCGGCACCCCGACGGCCCGGAACGTGCGGTCCTTGCCCAGCGCGACCACCATCGTGGCACCGTCGCCCACGTAGGAGCCCACGAACTCGGGTTCCGTGTAGTCGAGCGTGCCGAGATCGATCCCGCACCCCGACATCAGGAGTACACCGACGAGTGCCCCCACACCTCGGAGAACCTGCCGCTGCCGCATGCCACACCTGCCGTCGTTCCGCACCTGCTGACCGGTCGCCCAATCTAACGGGAAATGCGCCGTCCCTCCTGCGGAACGGAGCTGACCGCCACCACACCGTGTGGTGACGCGATGGACGCCCGGCGCAACCAACTGGCCCCGTCGCGCACAATGACAGCATCATGAGCAACATCCGCCGGACGGCAGGCGGCTCCGCGCTGCTCGTCGCCGTCCTCGTCTTCGCGCTGAACCTGCGCACCCCCATCACATCCCTCCCGCCGGTCATGGCCGACGTCGCGACCGGTCTCGGCCTGGACCAGACCGTGGCCGGCCTGCTCGTCGGGATCCCCGCCCTCTGCTTCAGCGTGGTGGCGCCGGCGGCGTCGGCCCTGATCGCCCGGGTCGGTCCGTACTCGGCGGTCACCGTCGCCCTGATGGGAGTCATCGCAGGAACGCTGATCCGGTCGGCCGGAACGGGCACGCTCGGCGTGGTGGCGGCCTTCACGGGGACGGTGGTGCTCGGCTCCGCGATCACCGTGGGCAACGTGGTGGTCCCCGTCATCATCGCGCGGGACTTCCCGGCCAGGGCGGCGCTCGCGACAGGACTGTACTCGTCGACGATGAACCTCGGATCGGTCTTCGCGACGTCGCTCACCGCGCCGTTCGCCGCCCTGCTCGGCTGGCAGGGCGCCATCGCGTCCTGGTCGGTCGTCGCGGTGGTGGCGCTGGTCGTGTGGCTGGTCACCACCCGCCACCTGACCGACCCGCACGTCACCCGGGTGGCTGCCGTGGCGCCCGCCGAGCGAACCGGCGAGACGTGGGGCGGGGTGCTGCGCCGCCCGATCACCTGGGCGCTGACGGTGGCGTTCGCGGGACAGTCGTTCTCCTACTACGCGGTCACCGGCTGGCTGCCGGAGCTGCTGCGCGACCTGCTCGACGTATCCGTGACCACGGCAGGCAACGCGGCGGCACCGTTCCAGGGCCTGGCCATCGCGGGCAGCGTGCTGGTCCCGCTCGCCCTGGCCACCCGCATACCGATGCGCGGTGCCGCGGTGACGATGGGCCTGCTGTGGGTCTCGCTGCCCCTGGGCCTGCTGCTCGCACCCGAGTGGTGGCTCCTGTGGGTGAGCCTCGCCGGGATCGCGCAGGGCGGCAACTTCGTGGTGATCTTCACCATCGTCGCCCAGCGGTGCCGCACCGTGGCGCAGACCCGGCGGACGGTGGCGGCAGTCCAGGCGTTCGGCTACGCCGTCGGCGCCACCGCTCCCACGGCGATCGGCGCGGTCCACACGGTGGCCGGCGGCTGGAACGCGGTGCTCCTGGTGCTGCTCGGGTCCACCCTGGCCCTCGCTACCGCCGAGCTGATCGCGACGCGGCGACCCCGGCGGCCGCGACCGTCACAGGAAGATTTCCATAGTCATTGAAACTTGGCAGGATGATTGCCTACCTTTCCAGCATGACGACACACCTTGAGCCCACCGCAGTGCTCCCCACCCTCCGCGAGCACCTCCTGGTCGACGGGTTCGACCTCGTCCTCGACCTCACCCGGTCCCATGGCTCCACCCTTGTCGACGCGCGCGACGGCCGCGAGTGGCTCGACCTGTTCACCTTCTTCGCCTCCTCCCCTCTCGGGATGAATCACCCCGCCCTGGCCGACGACGCGGCGTTCTGCGACGAGCTCGCCACCGCCGCGATCAACAAACCGTCCAACTCCGACATCTACACGGTCGAGATGGCACGCTTCGCCGACACGTTCGCGCGTGTGCTCGGCGACCCGGCACTGCCGCATCTGTTCTTCATCGACGGCGGCGCCCTCGCCGTCGAGAACGCGCTCAAGGTCGCGTTCGACTGGAAGTCGCGCCACAACGAGGCCAACGGCCGCTCCGCCGAGCTCGGCACGAAGGTGCTGCACCTGGAGCACGCGTTCCACGGCCGCTCCGGTTACACGATGTCGCTGACGAACACGGAGCCAGGGAAGGTCGCGCGGTTCCCGAAGTTCGACTGGCCGCGCATCCCCTCCCCGTACGTCGCGGAGGGCAAGGACATGGACGCGGCCGAGGCTGCCGCGCTCGGGGCGGCCCGGGCAGCGTTCGAGGCGAACCCGCACGACGTCGCGGCGTTCATCATGGAGCCCATCCAGGGCGAGGGCGGCGACCACCACTTCCGCACCTCGTTCCTCCAGGGCATGCAGGCGCTGTGCCGCGAGTACGACGCGCTGTTCATCGTGGACGAGGTCCAGACCGGCGCCGGGATCACCGGGACCACGTGGGCCTACCAGCAGCTCGCCATCACGCCCGACATCGTCGCGTTCGGCAAGAAGACGCAGGTCTGCGGCATCATGGCCGGCGGCCGCGTCGACGAGATCCCGGACAACGCGTTCGCCGTCTCGTCGCGCATCAACTCCACCTGGGGCGGCAACCTCACCGACATGGTGCGGTCGCGCAAGATCCTGGAGACCTACGAGGCCGAAGGGCTCGTGGACCGGGCCCGGGCCATGGGCAAGCGCCTCCAGGACGCACTCACCGAGCTGGCCGCCCGCCACGACGGCGTGACCGACGTACGCGGCCGCGGCCTCATGTGTGCGATGACGCTGCCGTCGCGCGAGGTCCGGGACCGGGTGCTGGCCGCCCTCACCGAGCGGAGCGTGCTCCTGCTGGGCTGCGGCGAGCGGTCGGTCCGCTTCCGCCCCGCGCTGACGGTGCCCACCGAGGCGCTGGAGGCGGGCGTGCGGGCCCTCGACGAGGTCCTGTCCGAGACCCTCTGACCTGTCAGGCGCTCAGGTCACTCGACGTGACCTGAGCGTCTGACGTGTCGTGGGCTGCTCGTCGTGCAGTTGCTCGTCGTGGGCTGCTCGTCGTGGCGCTACTCGTCGTCGGCGGCGACGCTGTCGGCGATCTTGATCAGCTCCGCCACCGTCGGCCCCGCGTTCCCGGTGGGCGTGCGGCCGACGGTGGACAGCAGCAGGTACGAGCCGGCGTCGTCGGACCATTCGACCCGCACGGGGCCGAACCCGTTGTTGTCCACCCGGGTGACGCGCGCCTCGAGCCCGGACTCCGCGAGGTCCTCCCACTCCACCATCACGTTGTCCCCGGAGAGCTCGTCGGACAGCTCCGCCGACCCCGGGTACGCCACGTACGTGATGGCGGCCAGCGGGTGGTACGCGCCGGCGCGGACCTCGTCCTCCGGCCAGGCGAGTCCGGGCGCGCCGCGGAACGTCTCCTTGTTCTCGGCACCGTCCAGCGGGTAGCTGATCCAGGTGCCCAGGTGGTCCTCCGCCGTCGTGCGGCCGATCCCGGCCGAGATGTCGGCGGGGCACTCGACCACCGCACGCCGGACGTCGTCCGGCACCCAGTGCGGCTGCCGCAGGTCCTCGGCACACGTGCCGGCCGTGAGGTCGGAGGCGTCGGCCGGGGTGACGACGGGTTCGTCCTCCCTGGCGCCGAGAACCAGCGTGACCACGACGATGATGATCGCGCCGAGCAGGGTCACCGCGCCGCCGAGCAGCCACTCCGGCCGGATTCGCGGCTCATCGATGGTCGTGACCACGTCAGCCCTCGCACTCGATCTCGGTGACCGCGTCCCGGGAGAGCGCCATGACCTTGCTCGACGAGACGGGGCTGCGCGCCACACCTGGCAGCACGAAGGAGCCCCAGTCGCAGTCGTTCTCGGCGAAGTACGCCTCCCTAGCGCCACCCGGCGCGGCGTAGTGCACGCGGTGGTCGGGACCCCGGCAGTCGAACTCCGGGTCGCACAACGAGACGACGAGCGCGCGCATGGTCACCCAGGTGCCGGTGTCCACGCAGCCGTTGACCGGCAGGCCGTTGTAGGCCTGGAACGCCTTGGTCGCCACCTCCGACTCCGGGTCCCACGACCCGTCCACCGGCTCGAGCCCGGTGCCGGCCGACAGGACGTTCTGCGCCGCGACCACGGCACCGCCGGACGTCTGACCGCACTCGCCGACCGGATCGTTGGAGACCCACATCGCGCTCGAGTTCATCGCCTGCACGATGGCGGCGATGATCAGGGCAGCGGCCACGGTGCCACCGCCCGCCTGCAGCCAGGTTCGGGTCGTGGGCATTCCCTCGGTGCTCCTTCGTCTGCCCGGGCGCCGGGGCTCCCACGAGGTCCCGCACGAAGCGAGGACGCTTCGCGGGTGGGGCACCGCGCCGGACGATGTACTGGCGTCCGTGAGCGTAACAATCCGCCCTTACGCGACGGAAGCGACGCACCGGACGAAAAGGTACGGGAGGGGTCCGGGACGCGGACGGGGACACGGACGGGGACACGGCCGGGGACGCGGTCGGCGGCTGCGGGCCGGCGGGTCCAGCACGGCGGGTCCGGGCGGCAGCTCTGGGCCTGGCGCCCGATGCGCTGCCGGACGCCACCGGACGCCGAACCGCAACTTCCCGGTCACCGGCTGGGCCGAACCGCAACCTGATGGTCCATCGGCGGCCGAGCCGCAAGGCGCACGTCGATCAGGCACGTAATGGACGATCAACCTGCGGATCGACGCCAGATAGGACATCCAACGTGCGGCTCGGCGCCCGCCAACCGTCAGACGGACGCGCAACGTGCGGCTCGGCACGCTACCTCTCGCAAGTCCGACGCCTATCTTGCGGCTCGACATCCACCAGCCCCTCAGACGGACGTCAAGGTTGCGGCTCGACGCCCGCACACCCGCATCGGCGGCCGAGCCGCACGGTGCACGTCGATCAGGCAACTTATGGACGATCAACCTGCGGATCGACGCCAGGTAGACGTTCATCTTGCGGCTCGGCACCCGCCGCACCCCGCCACGCCCTGCCCCGAACCGAGCCGAACCGAGCCGAACCGAGCCGAGCCGAACCGAGCCGAACCGCACCAGCCCAGCCAGCCCAGCCCAGCCAGAGATCACCGCGTAGTGTGCGCTCCCCCGTTCACGTGCAGCGTCTGTCCGGTGACATGGCGGGCACCCGGCGAGGCAAGGAAAGACACCAGCGCGGCGACGTCGTCGGGCCGGCCCGGGCGCCCGTCGTGCGTGGCGGCGACGAGCCGGTCGCGGCGCTGCTCGGTGAGGCGCCCCTTGAAGTACTCGGTGTCCGCGATGTAGCCGGGCGCGACGCAGTTCGCCGTGATGCCGCGGGGACCGACCGATGCGGACAGCCCGGCGGTCCATGCCTGGACCGCCGCCTTGGCGACGCCGTACGAGGTCCCCGCGTACTCGGCCCCGATCGAGCCGACGGTGATCACGGAGCCGCCGGCCGGCATGGTGTCGAGCGCGGCGGTCACCACCAGGACCGTGCTGAGCAGGTTCGCCTCGAGGTTGGCGCGCCAGCCCTCGGCCACCCCGGCAAGGCCGACCGCCTCGGGCCGGTCGAAGTCCGTGTTGCCGCCGGCCAGTGCCACCAGGACGTCGACGGGTGCGTCGAGCTGGGCCATGAGCGCCGCGACATCGTCCGGCTGGCCGACGTCGCAGACGATGCCGCGCGCACCCGACAGCCCTGCCGCCCGGTGGAGCCGATCCGCGTCCCGGCCGGTGATGACGACGTCGTCGCCCTGCTCGACGAACTGACGCGCCACCGCGCTCCCTATGCCGCCGGACCCACCGGTGACGAGAACAAGTCTGGGCATGCTGCTGCCTCCGATCGTGTACGTTTAGACCTAAACATACAGGAGGCCCCCGTGACCGAGTACCCCTTCGACTCCACAGCGGCCGTTCCGCCCGAGGCGATCGCGGCCGCGTGGGAGCGCGAGCTGCCGGGCGTGCCGGTGTCGTCGATCGGCGTGATCACGCCCTTGTGGCGAGCGGCGAAGGCTCTGGCGGACGACCGGCGCCGCACCCTGCACCGGATCGGGATCGACCCAGCGACCCTCGACCTGCTCAGCACCCTGCGCCGCTCGGGCGCGCCCTGGAGCCTGACGACACGCGAGCTGGCGGCGCAGACGCTCGTGACCGCCGGGGCGATCTCGCAACGGGTCGCACGGGCGGAGGTAGCCGGCCTGGTGACCCGGTCGCCGTCCGACGCCGGACGGCGCGCCGTGGCGGTCAGCCTGACCGACGCGGGGCACCAGCTGGTCGAGCGCGCGGTGCGCGACCTGCTCACGCACGAGGAGGAACTGGTCGGCGGCCTGACCGACGAGGACCGTCAGGTGCTGGGCGAGCTGCTCGGCCGGCTGGCGGCGGCCCGGGACGCGACAGATATTCGATCGTGACGCACGGTGCGGCGCCACCGGGAGCCGCCAGGCACAAAAGGTAATCTCAGCCCATGCTGCGGCCCTTGATCAGCCCGCCGCGACTGCGGCCGGGTGACACCGTTGCCATCGTCGCCCCCTCCGGTCCGGTTCCCGCGGAGCGGCTCGACGTCGGGGTCGCCCACCTCCGGGAATGGGGGCTGGACGTGCACGTGATGCCGCACGTCCTGGACACGCACCCGGACCACCGCTACCTCGCCGGCTCGGACGCGGCGCGCGCGGCCGACTTCCAGGAGGCCTGGCTCGACCCCGACGTCCGCGCCGTCATCACGGCGCGCGGTGGGTACGGTGCGACCCGGATGGTCGACCTGGTCGACTGGGACGCGCTCGCCGCGACCGACCCGAAGGTGCTCGTCGGCTACAGCGACTGCACGGTGCTGCACCAGGCCGTCGCCGCCCACCTCGGGCTGGTGTCGCTGCACGGCCCGATGTCGGCGACGGTGTCGTTCCTCAAGTCCGAGCCGGCTCGCGAGCACCTGCGGCGCACCCTGTTCGAGCCGGAGGCCACGCAGACGCTCACCGGTCCGCTCTCCCACACCCTGGTGGGTGGCACGGCCCGCGGCGTCACGGTCGGCGGCTGCCTCTCGCTCCTGGCGACGTCCGTCGGCTGCGGCGCGACGCCGCCGTCCGCGGCGGGTGGGATCGTCCTGCTGGAGGACGTCGACGAGCGGGCCTACCGGGTCGACTCGTTCCTCACGTACCTGCTGCGCTCCGGCTGGTTCGACGGCGCGCTCGGGATCGTGCTGGGCTCGTGGCAGGACTGCGACCCGGTCGAGCCGGTGGTCCTGGACCTGCTGGCACCGCTCGGTATCCCGATCGTCGGCGAGCTCGGGTTCGGCCACGGCCCGGACCCGCTCACCGTGCCGCTGGGCGTACCGGTCGAGCTGGACGCCGACGCCGGCACGCTCACCCTCGACCAGCCGGCCCTCGACCAGCCCTGACGGGGCCAGTCTCCCCTTCGAGGCCTAAGTTTCTTCGCTTTGGGGGCCTCGAAAGCGAAGAAACTTAGGCCTCGAAGGGAAGTGGCGGCAGAACTCGCGGACCTGGTCAGCCGGGCTCGGTCGTCTGTCCCTCGAAGTACGTCTGCAGCACCACGGTGGTGCGCGTCGAGACCTTCGCGGTGCGACGGATCCGCCCGAGCAGCTCCTCCAACGCCCGCGGCGACGCGACCCGCGCGGTGAGCAGGTAGTTGGCGTTGCCCGCTACCGAGTAGCAGGACTCGATGCCCGGCATGCCACGCAGGCGTTCCGGCGCGTCGTCCTCCTGCGCCTGGTCCAGCGGGGTGATCTCGATGAACGCGGAGAGCGGCAGTCCTACCGCCTCGGCGTTCACCACGGCCCGGTAGCCCGTGATGACGCCGCGCGCCTCCAGCTTGCGCACCCGCACCTGCACCGCGGACAGGGACAGCCCCGAGATCTCGGACAGGACCGCGAGCGTGGTGCGCCCGTCCTTGCGCAGTGCGTCGACGAGGGCCCGGTCGACCCCGTCGAGCGGTGCCAGATCGTTGTCGGTCATTCCGCCACCTCCGCCGCTTCCAACCAGGCCACCTCGAGCTCGTCGCGCTCGGTCGCCAGCTCGCGGAGCTCCGCGTCCAGCCGAGCGACAGCCTGGTAGTCCGTGGCCTGCTGCGCAATAGTCTCGTGCAGCTCGGCCTCCTTCTGGGCAATCTTCGCAAGACGCCGCTCGATGCGGGAGGCCTCCTTCTTCGCGGCACGGATGTCACGCTGCGAGAGCGCCTCGTTGCCGGAGCCGCTGCCGGACGCCTCGCCCCCGCCCGACGTCGTCGCACGCGTGCCCGCACCGGCAGGGGTGCCCGACGCCGAGGCTCCGGCAGCCTTGGCCGCGGCCCGGAGCCGCAGGTACTCCTCGACGCCGCCGGGCAGGTCCCGGATGGTCCCGTCGCCGAGCAGCGCCACCTGCCGGTCCGCGACCCGCTCCAGGAGGTACCGGTCGTGCGAGACGACGATCAGCGTGCCGAGCCAGCCGTCGAGCAGGTCCTCGACGGCGGCGAGGGTGTCGGTGTCGAGGTCGTTGGTGGGCTCGTCGAGCAGCAGCACGTTGGGCTCGGCCACCAGCAGGCGCAGGAGCTGGAGCCGGCGTCGCTCGCCGCCGGACAGGTCGCGCACCGGGGTGTAGGCACGCTCGCGCGTGAAGCCGAGCTTCTCGGTGAGCTGCGACGCCGTGAGCTCCTTGCCGTCGACGACGACTCGGCCCTTCTCCTGCTCGACCACCTCGACCGCCGTCAGGCCGCCGAGCTCGTCGAGCTCGGCGACGTCCTGCGAGAGCTCCTTGACGTGGATGGTCTTGCCCCGCTTGACCTGGCCCGCGTCGGGCGCTCGCCGGCCGGCGAGCAGCGCGAGCAGCGTCGTCTTGCCCGCACCGTTGACGCCCACGACGCCGTAGCGGTCACCCGGGCCCAGGCGCCAGGTCACGTCGTCGAACAGGACCTTGCCGGGCACCGTCACGCTGACGTTCTCGAGGTCCAGCACGTCCTTGCCCAGCCGCCGGGTCGCCATGCGGGTCAGCTCCATCGAGTCCCGGGGCGGCGGCTCGTCGTCGATCAGCGCGGATGCGGCGTCGAGCCGGAACTTCGGCTTGGACGTACGTGCCGGTGCGCCGCGCCGCAGCCAGGCGAGCTCCTTGCGCAGCAGGTTGTCCCGCTTCTCCGCGGCCGTGGCGGCCTGCCGCGCCCGCTCGGCACGCGCCAGGATGTAGGCCGCGTAACCGCCCTCGTAGCCGTCGATGGCACCCGTGTGGTCGCCGCGCACCTCCCACATGCGCGAACAGACCTCGTCGAGGAACCAGCGGTCGTGCGTCACGACCGCGAGCGCACCGGTCGCGCCGGGACGTCCGTACCGCTCGCGCAGATGGGCGGCGAGCCAGGCCACGCCCTCGACGTCGAGGTGGTTGGTCGGCTCGTCGAGCAGCAGCAGGTCCGGGTCCTGGACGAGCAGGGCCGCGAGCGCCACCCGGCGGCGCTGGCCGCCGGAGAGCTTGGCGACGGGGGCGTCCCAGCCGAGGTCGGCGAGCAGCCCCTCCTGCACCTGGCGCACCCGGGCGTCGGACGCCCAGACGTGCGTCTCCGCGTCGCCGTGCACGAGGTCGAGCACCGTCGCGTCCTCGGACAGCTCGTCCCGCTGGTCGAGCATGCCCAGGGTGGAGCCGCCCACCCGGGTGACCCGTCCGGCGTCGGGCAGCGACGTGCCCGCGAGGATGCGCAGCAGCGTGGACTTGCCCGCGCCGTTGGGCCCGACGACGCCGACGCGGTCGCCGTCGTCGAGGCCGAGCGAGACGTCGGACAGGAGGGTGCGAGTACCGATGGTCAGCGCTATGCCGTCCGCGCCGAGAAGATGTGCCACCCAAGAAGACTAGTTTGCCGCGGGCCCCGCCTCGGACACGGACCGGGCACTGGTACGCCTGGCATGCGTGTACTCGATGTCGGAGGCCGCGGCTACGCTGTCCACCGTCGACGGCGACCGCGCCCTGGAGGACTCCGCCGTCGCCCCCTGTAGACGACTACGCCGAGGAGCACCCCGTGGCCCAGTTCGACATGCCGCTGACCGATCTCGAGAGGTACGCCCCCGAGGTCGACGAGCCCGGCGACTTCGACGAGTTCTGGTCGGCGACGCTGGCGGAGGCGCGCACGTTCGACCAGGCGCCCACGGTGGAGCGGATCGACGTCGGGCTCACCGAGGTCGTGGTGGACGACGTGACGTTCCCGGGCTTCGGCGGCCATCCGATCAAGGCCTGGCTCACGCGCCCGGCCCATGCCGACGGCGACCTGCCCGTCGTGGTCGAGTACGAGGGCTACGGCGGCGGTCGGGGCCTGCCCCACGAGAAGATCCACTGGGCGGCGGCCGGCTACGCGCACCTGCGGATGGACACCCGCGGGCAGGCGTCGGGGCACGGGGCCGGTGGAGCGACGCCGGACCCGGTCGGTTCCGGGCCCGCGTCACCGGGTTACCTCACCCGGGGCATCCTCGATCCGCACGACCACTACTACCGCCGTGTGTTCACGGACGCCGTCCGTGCCGTGGACGCGGTGCGCCGTGTCCCGGGCCTGGACCCGGAGCGCGTGGCCGTGGCCGGCGGCAGCCAGGGCGGCGGGATCAGCCTCGCGGTGGCGGGCCTGGTGCCCGACGTCGTGGCCGCGATGCCCGACGTGCCGTTCCTGACCCACTACCGCCGCGCGGTGGCGATCACCGATGCCCTTCCGTACGGCGAGATCACGAAGTACCTCTCCGTGCACCGCGGTCCGGAGGTCGAGGCGCAGGTCTGGCGCACGTTCTCGTACCTGGACGGGGTGTCGTTCGCCCGGCGGGCGCGCGCGGCCGCCCTGTTCTCGGTGGCGCTCATGGACATCGTCTGCCCGCCGTCCACGGTGTACGCGGCGTTCAACGGCTGGGCCCTGGGGCAGGCGGAACCGGTCGAGAAGGAGATCGACGTCTACCCGTACAACAACCACGAGGGCGGCGGCGACTACCGGTTCCCCCGCAAGCTCGCGTGGCTGGGCAAGATCATCTGACCGGTGGCCGGACACCGTCCGAACCGGAAAATTGCCTGTCGCACCCGGGCGGTAGGCTCCGCAGCGCACGTCCATCCCCGGAGGTCTCCCCGTGCTTGAGTACGACCTGCCGCTCGTCACGGTGACGCCGGCGACCCCGCCCGCCACCGATGAGCCCGCGAACTTCGATCTGTTCTGGGCGCAGAACCTCGCCGCGCACCGCGACATCGAGGTGGCGCCCGTGCTGACCGCGTCCTCCGCCCGTGCCAAGGACCTCACGGCCGAGGCCGTGACGTTCGCCGGGTTCGAGGGGCGTCCCGTGACCGGCCGGCTCCTTGCCCCGTCGCGGGCCGACGCCACCCTGCCCGGCCTGGTCGAGCTGCGGCCCGCGGGCCGTGCTGCCGGCCGTGACCTCGAGTGGCTCGCGCCGGACGGGTTCGCACACCTGGTGGTGGAGCTGCCACAGGACGACCTCGACGACCCGTACAACCGTGGCGTGTTCACCGACGCGGTCCGGGCAGTGCAGGCCCTGCGCACCCTCGCGACCGTGGACCCGTCGCGGATAGCGGTGCTCGGCACCGGCCCGGTGGCGGCAGCCGTCGTGGCGGCGGCCGGGCTGCTGCCCGACCTCGCGTGCGCACTGGTCGAGGGCGACATCCCGGCCGCGCACAAGGACTCCCTCGTCGCGTTCGCCCGCCGGGCGAGCACTCCGCTGCAGCTCACGCAGGGTGCGGGCGCGCAGGTCCTGCTGGAGGAGTGGGGCTTCAACGCGGCGCTCGCGCTGGCCGCGATGACGGGTTCCGTCGAGCGGGTGGTCGAGTGCGTCGTGACGACGGAGCACAACACGGCGGCCCGCCGCACCCGCTGGATCACGAGGCATACCCGCCTGGCGGACGTCTTCGTCCCGCAGATCGCCTACTGAGTCCCGGCGCCCCGACCCCCGCACGGAGGTAGGCGGAGGTTCTACCTCGGCGGGTCGGCTAGCGGGAGACCGACGTGACGACCTGCGTCCCCGCAGCAGGCCCGGTGGCGCACCAGACCGCGTCGACGACGTCGGCCGCCGTCCACGCGGCACCCAGCGCCAGCGCGTGCTGGCGCGAGCGGCCGAGCGCGGCGACCGTGGGGCCGGACCCGGAGACGACCACGCCCAGCGCACCGGAGTCGGTGGCCACCTGCAGCACGGCGGCGAGCTCGGGCCGCAGGTCGAGTGCCGCCGCCTCCAGATCGTTGTGCAGAGCCTTGCCCAGCGCCACCGCGTCCCCGGCACGCAGCGCGTGCATGAGCTCGGTGTCGTCGGCGGCAGGCCCGACCTCGGGCGTCGACGGACCGGCCAGCTCGTCGAACCGCCGGAACACGCTGGGGGTCGGCAGGCCCTCGCGCTGCGTGCCGAAGCACCAGTGGAACTCACCACGTGTCATCGCCGGCGTCAGGAGGTCACCCCGTCCCGTGCCGACGGCAGTGTGCCCCAGGAGCGAGAACGGCACGTCCGCCCCGAGCTCGGCGGCCATCTCCACGAGCTCGGGGCGCGGGAGCCCGGCGTCCCAGAGCGTGTCGCAGGCCAGGAGCGCGGCGGCAGCGTCGGCGGACCCGCCGGCCATCCCTCCGGCAACCGGCACGCCCTTGGTGATGTGTAGCCGGACATCGGCCGCCAGCCCCGTACGTTCGGCGAGGAGCGCGGCGGCCCGCCAGGCGAGATTGGACGCGTCGGTCGGCACGGCGTCCGCCTGCGGCCCGGAGACCGTCAGCGAGATGCCGGATCCCGGCGCGGTCTGCGTGGCCGTGACCTCCTCGAACAGGGACACGGCCTGGAAGATCGTCGCCAGCGGGTGGTAGCCGTCGCTGCCGACGGGACCCACGCGCAGCGCGAGATTGACCTTTCCGGGCGCGCGGACGCGAACCGACGGCTGCGGGGCCGCGGTCAGGCGCGCGCTCACCGAGCCCCCTCCGCGTCGTCGGACACCGGGGTCACCCGGTCCGGCAGGTCGGGGAGCTGTTCCGCGATGCGCGCGAACTGCTCGACGACGAGCGTCTCGCCGCGCACACCCGGGTCGACACCCGCGGCGCGGAGCGCCACCTCGGCTGCGGCGCCCGAGCCGAACAGTCCGGCCAGCGCGGCACGCAGCGTCTTGCGGCGCTGGGCGAACGCCGTGTCCACGACGGCGAAGACCCGTTCCCGCGGTGCGGTGGTCGACGGCGGCTCACGGCGCTCCAGGTACACCAGCGCGGAGTCCACGTTCGGGGCGGGCCAGAAGACGTTGCGACCGATGGTCCCCACACGGCGGGCCGACGTGTACCAGGCGGCCTTGACCGAGGGGATGCCGTAGATCTTGGATCCCGGCACCGCGGCGATCCGGTCGGCCACCTCGGCCTGGACCATCACGAGCACGCGTTCCAGCGAGTCGAACCGCTGCAGCATGGTGAGCAGTACCGGCACGGCCACGTTGTACGGAAGGTTCGCCACGAGCGCCGTCGGCGGCGCACCGGGCAGGGTGGTCACGTCCATCGCGTCGGAGAGCACCACCTCGAAGTCGGAGTCCGGGAACCGCGCCTGCACCGTTGCGGCGATCTGGCCGGCGAGGACCGGGTCGATCTCGATGGCCACCACGGAGGCTCCGGCCTCCACCAGGCCGAGGGTCAGCGACCCCAGCCCAGGGCCGACCTCGACGACCCGCTCACCTGGCTTGAGGCCCGCGATCCGCACGATCTTGCGGACCGTGCCGCCGTCGTGGAGGAAGTTCTGCCCCAGCGTCTTGGTGGGCCGAACGCCCAAGCGCCCTGCCAGGTCGCGGATCTCCGCGGGACCGAGCAGGGCGCTTGAGGTTTCGTTCATGCAGGGGAGCCTATCTGGAGCGTTCGTGCGGAGCGCACTTGGAGGTGGGACGCAGCGAAGCAAGTTCCGCCGGAGAGTGCGCGCAGCACGAGAGCGACCTTGAGTCAGGCGTTCGTGCGGAGCGCACTTGGAGGTGGGACGCAGCGAAGCAAGTTCCGCCGGAGAGTGCGCGCAGCACGAGAGCGACCTATGGCTGGATCAGTACCAACCCACCGACTCCGAGTGGCCCCACGCACCGCACGGCGTGCCGTAACGGTCCGCGATGTAGCCAAGACCCCACTCGATCTGGGTGGCCGGGTTGGTGGCCCAGTCCGAGCCCGCCGAGCCCATCTTGGAGCCCGGCAGCGCCTGCGGGATGCCGTAGGCACCCGACGACGGGTTGGCGGCCTGGTAGTTCCAGCCCGACTCGCGCTCCCACAGGAGCTCGAGGCAGGTCCACTCCTGGCCGGTCCAGCCGCGTGCGGCGGCCATCTGCTGACCGATCTCCTTGACGGAGCCCGACGGCGCCGGGGCGCTGGGCTCTGGTGCCTCGGTAGTGGCCTCGACCTCGGCCTCTGCCTCGACAGGGGCCTCCTCCACGACAGGGCGCTCCTTGGTGCCCTCGACGATGACGCGGTCGACGGGCTCCTTCGTCACCTTGTTGGAGAGCTTCTTGCGGTCCACGACCTGGCCGTCGACCGTGCGCAGGACGACGACGCGGGTGCGCACGCCCTCCTTGCCCTCGGTCCGGACGAGGTCGCCCTCGTCGACGTAGCGGTCGCCGTCCTTGACGGTCTTGGTCTCGAAGGGCAGGTCGAACTTCTGGGTGACCTTCTTGGAGTCGACGCGCTGCACCTGGACGGCGACGTCGGCACCGGCTTCCTCGGCCGACTTCGCGGCCTTGCCGCCGATCGCCTTGTCCTCGACCAGGCTGGTGACCGGGACGATGCTCACGAGGTCGTTCTTGTCGACCTCGACCTCGACGTCGTCCAGCAGGCTGTCGATGCTCGCCGCGTGGTCCTCGACCACCTGGGTCGAACCGTCCGCCACGACCGCGACGGGTCCGTCGTCGTTCAGGCGGAGCGGGAGCGAGACACGGTCGCCGGAGCGGGACGCCACCAGGGCGACGTCGCCGCCGCGCTCGGCGAGGGTGGTCAGCGCCTCGCCCGCGTCGGTGACGGTGACCCAGACGTCGCGCTCCGCGTCGCCGTCGGTCATGGTGACCTGGCGGGCGTAGCGAACCACGATCTGATCGCCGTCCGAGAGCTCGGCATCGGTTCCGGGGGCCACGAGATCGCGTTCGCCCAGGCGGACGTTCTGCGACTCGAGCATGCCCTCGACGGAACCGGCGTAGGTGGTGATGGTCTTGGTTGTGCCGTCGACGTCGAGCGTGACGGTCTTGCGTGCCTCGGCGAAGGCCACCGATCCGGACGCGACGATCGCGACGGCCGAGAGGCCGGCAACGAGCGGCCAGCGACGGCGACGCTTCGAGGGGGCGTCCTGAGGTGTCACGGCCTCGGACTCTGAGTTGATGCTGGGGATGGAGCCAGAACTCTGCTGCTCAAAACGGGGGTTCACTCGTGTCCAGTCGTCGGACGTCCCGGGCACGGGCGGCGAGCCGGGCGCCCCGCGTACGCGGGAATCCCTACCACGATTCGGCCTGGGGGCCAGGCGGCTCTTGCGAGCCGTCGCGGTCTCGACCGGCCGATCCGGCGGTCTCGCACTACCCGCGAGATGCCGCGGCCAGTGCCGCCCTGCCGCCGTTGAGATGCGTGTGGCTTACACCACGTCGCACCCCCGCGCCAGCGAGGACAACCGAACGTAACTGATTTGTTATCGCTCGGCCAAGTGTGTTGGGGCGTTCTCTGTGTGGTCTCGGTCACTCGTCCAGGACAAGCGTCCAAGTCTGCGAAGGACCGGTAGCCGGTCGGTGGGGAGTCGGCGGCGGATCAGCGCAGGCCGAGCGAGGCGGAGCATGCGGGCCACTGACCCCAGCCGGACTGCTGCTGGAGCGCCTGCGCGCGCATGGTCTGCTCGGCGGCGGAAGCCTCGGACGGGAGGCCGGAACCACCCATCGCCGTCCAGGTGGACTGCGAGAACTGGTAGAGGCCGTAGTACCCGTTACCGGTGTTGGTCGCGGGGTCGCCACCCGACTCGCACTGGGCGAGCCGCGACCACACGTCACCCACCGGCGCCGACATGGTCTTCGCCTCCGGCTCCCGCTCCGGCTTGTCCACCGGCTTCTCGTCCTGCTGCTCGGACTCGGCCTTCGAGTCCGGCTTAGATTCCGGCTTGGCGTCGGGCTCCGGCTCGGACTTCGAGCCGGACTTCGGGTCCTGCTTCGAGTCGGACTTCGAGTCGGACTTCGGCTTCGGCTCGGGTTCCGGCTCCGGCGCCGGGCGTGCCTTGGTGCCGTACATGATCACCTTGTCGACGGGCGCCCGCTCGACCCAGCTGTTGAGCTTCTCCTTCTCCACGACCTTGCCGTCGATCGTGGTCACGTCCCACGAGGTGACGCGCTTGCCGACGGCTCCTTCGCTCGCCAGGTACGGGCCCAGGTCCTCGTAGCGGTCGGGGTCCGTCGCCGTCACCGTGTCGAACGGCAGCTTGCTCGAGGTCTCCTCGATCGAGCTCTGCACCTCCTTCACGACGACGGTCACCGCGGCCGCACCCTGGCCGTCCGCATGCTCGACGACCACCCGGTCGTCCCCGTCGACCGACACCTCGTTCGCGGCGAGCAGCTCGTCGAGCGCCACGTCGCCGTCGGCCACCTGCCGCGTCTCCCCGCCGGCCACCAGGTTCACCGGGCCGTCGGCGTCGAGCCGCATCGGGAGCGTCACGGTCCTTTCGGCGCGGGCCGGGATCAGCACCACGTCGTCGGCCCCCTCGGAGAGCTTGGCCAGGGCCTCGTCGGCGTCGAGCGCGGTGACCCATACGGTCTGCCGGTCACCGTCGGCCCGCAGGGTGACCTTGTGCCCGTACCGGACCACCACCGTGCCGCCCTCGCGCAGCGCACCGTCGGCGCCGGGGGTCACGGCGTCCCGGCCGGTGACCTCGACGCCCTCGTCGGTCAGGAGGTCGGCGACGTCGCCCTGGAAGGTCTCGACGGTGGTGACCTCGCCGTCCACGTCGAGCGTGACGGTCTTGTGGGCGGAGCCGTAGGCCACGGCGCCGCCCGTACCTGCCACCGCGACCACCGCGAAGCTCACGAGGAGGGCCACCCTGCGCCGGCGCCTCGGCGGCTCCGGCTCGGGTGGCGGAGGAGGTGGCGGTGGTGGCACCGGCAGGGCGCCGTCGCCGTCGGCCACCACGACCGGCATCGGTCCGGACGGATGGCCGGGCGGAAGGCTGGCCATCACGTCGGACAGTGCGCCGGCCTGGGTGCCGGCTGCGGCGAACATCGCCGCAGGAAATACCTCGTCCGCCGGTGGTGGCGGGCCGAAGAGCTCGGTGATGCCGACGTCGCCGTCGACCTCAGGGTTGATGAGTGAATCACTGGGGCTGCCCTGAGCCGGATGCGGAAAGGTCACGCGATTCCAGTCCTCGAGCGGTCCGGGCACGGTGGCCGGGGCGGCACGACTCGCACGTGCCTCCCACGCGGGGCGTGGGCCCGGCCTGCCGATCCGGCGGTCTCTGAGACCGTAACCCCGCCGTTATCAAATGCAAGCGCTATTCCGCGATTCGTCCGACAAAGAGCCCGGAACGCCGTGCAATATCCTAAATGTCGTCGGGTGAAACCGGTTCAGTACCAACCGCGCTCGACCGAGTGTGCCCATGCTCCGCACGGCGTGCCATAGCGCCCGGAGATGTATCCGAGGCCCCACTCGATCTGGGTGGCCGGGTTGGTCAGCCAGTCGCTACCGACGGTGGCCATCTTGGACCCCGGGTTTGCCTGCGCGATGCCGTAGGCGCTGCTGCTCGGGTTGTCGGCGTTCCAGCGCCAGCCGCTCTCCTTCTCCCAGAGCCGGTCCAGGCACGAGAACTCGTCGGCACCCCAGCCCCGCTCCGCGGCCATCGCCTGCCCCAGCGCCCGTGCGGACCCGGGGTCCACGGGGGCCGTCGCGACGTCCATGGTCCCCACCACGACCACCTCGTCCACCGGCTTGCGGACAACCTTGCGCTCCACCTCGGTGCGCTCGACGACGGCGCCGCCGACCGTCTTCACCGCGTACTTCACCCTGAGCTCGCCCGGCACGCCCGCCGTGCGGATCGACTCGTACCCCTCGGGGAGGCTCGGGTCCTCGACCGTCTCGGTCTCGAACGGCAGCACCTCGGTCACCGTGCGCGACGACGACGCGTCGCGGCTGACCATGATCACCATCCCGTCCACCGCTGCCGCGTCGAGCGGCACGGACGTCACGTCGCCCTCGGCCAGGGAGATGCCCGCCTCCCGGAACACACCGCGCACCGTCGACCGGGTGGTGTGGAACTCGAGCACCGAGCCGTCCACCGCGACACTCACCTCCTTGACCGTGGAGAACCGGACCGCGGTCCGGTCCAGCCGCGCGTTGCGGGAGGCCGTGGCGAGGGCGCCGTCGCCGCGCGGCCCGAGGGCGGCGAGCAGCTCGCCGACGGTGCCCGCCGTGGTCCGGAGCGTGATGATCTGCCCGTCGAGCTCGACCGTGACCTCGCGGCTGGTGCGAACCACCACGGTGCCGCCGAGCTCGGTGCCCGAGCTCCCGGCCGGCTGCACGACGTCGTCCCGGCCGAGCTCGATGTGCTGCGACGCGAGGGCCTCGTCGACGGTGTCGCCATAGACGCCGACGGTGCGGACGACACCGTTGTAGTCGATCGTCAGGGTGTTCGCGTTGGCGACGTACAGGCCGCTCACAGCGGCGAGCGTGCCCACGACAATGCCCCGGACCACCCACTGGGCCGCTCGGCTCCCGAGCCACGGTCGTGCGTACCTCACCACGAGCACCAGACCGTAACGGAACAAAGCATGCGAGAAAACCCATCGGGGCAGGAAATGAAATGCCGCATTCTTCGCATCAATGGGCCGTTCTCACCAGGTGCCGTAGACGCGTTCCGCGTTCGTCGCAATGTCGGCACACAGTGTGCCGAGGTCTTCCTCGAGGTGACCTGCCATGAAACGGACCGTGTGCGCCGCGGCGAACGGGGCGTTCGGCTGCCCCCGGAACGGGTGCGGGGTGAGGTACGGCGCGTCGGTCTCCAGCAGGATCAGCTCCCGCGGCACCGCGCTCAGGGCCGCACGCAGGTGGTGGTTCGCCTTGAACGTGACCGGGCCGGCGAACGACAGGTACCACCCGTTCTCGGCGCACACCCGGGCCATCTCGGCATCACCGCTGAAGCAGTGGAAGACGGTACGTTCGGGCGCGCCCTCGGCCAGCAGCACCTCGATCACCTGCGCGTGCGCGTCGCGGTCGTGGATCTGCAGGGCCAGGCCCAGCTCCTTGGCCAGGGCGATGTGCGCACGGAAGCTCTCCCGCTGGACCCGTTCGCCGCGCGGTCCCGTTCGGAACAGGTCCATGCCCGTCTCACCGATGGCGCGGACCCGGTCGTTGCCCTTCGCGAGGTCCGCGATCTCGGAGATCGCCTGGTCGAGGGACGCCGTGTGGTGCGCCTCGGGCTCGGGCGTGAGACCGTCCGGCCCCACCTCGTCGATCCCGACGTGCAGCGTGGCCTCGTTCGGATGGATGGCAACGGCCCCCACCACCCCGGCCCGCCGGGCGGACAGGAAGTCGACGGTCCAGCGGGCCGACGGGAGGTCGCTGCCCACCTGGACCACCCGGTCCACGCCCGCACGCGCCGCACGGACCAGGTGGTCGTCGGCCGACGGTGGCCAGGCGGCGCCCGCCTCGCCGTCCGAGGCCGCGTCCGGGGCCTCGGACGGCAGCACCGTACCGATGTGGTCGAGGTGGGTGTGGTTGTCCACGACCGGTACGGGCAGCGGCTCGGGGTCGGTCGGAAATCCGCGCTCGCGCGTGCGCCTGGCCATCTGCGGGTCAGTCCACCGGCCCTGCGCCGAAGCGCTCTCGGAAGCCTTCCAGGTCCTCGTCGCTGATCTTGGCGAACAGCACAGGGGGCACGGAGAAGCTCGCACCGGCGGGCACCACGTCGAGCGACGCCGCCGCCTCGCCGGACACCCAGGTCGCGCTGTCGTCGTCGAGGTCGAACACCCCGCGCAGCACCGCGGCGCTGGCCGGGATGAACGGCTCCGACACGACGGCGTACAGGTGGATCAGGTTCATCGCGGTACGCAGCGTCACGGCAGCCGCGGCCTCGTCCGTCTTGACCTGCTTCCAGGGCTCCTTCTCGACCAGGTACGCGTTGCCCGCCGCCCAGAGGGCCCGCAGGGCGTTCGTCGCCTTGCGGTACTGGAGGGCCTCCATGTGCTCCTCGAGCTCGACCAGGAGCCGGGCGACCTCGGCCCCGAGCTTCTGCTCCGCCTCGCCCGGCTCGCCGCCCGCGGGAACGGTCTCGCCGAACCGCTTCGCCGAGAAGGTCAGCACCCGGTTCACGAAGTTGCCGAGGGTGTCGGCCAGGTCCTTGTTCACCGTGCCGGCGAAGTGCTCCCAGGTGAACGAGGAGTCGTCGGACTCCGGCGCGTTCGCGATGAGGAAGTACCGCCAGTAGTCGGCGGGCAGGATCTCCAGGGCGGCGTCGGTGAAGACACCGCGCTGCTGGGACGTCGAGAACTTGCCGCCGTAGTAGGTGAGCCAGCTGAAGCCCTTGACGTAGTCGACCATGGTCCACGGCTCGCGGACGCCGAGCTGGGTGGCCGGGAACATCACCGTGTGGAACGGGACGTTGTCCTTGGCCATGAACTGCGTGTAGCGGACGTCGTCGGCCTCGTACCACCACGACTTCCAGTTGCGTGCCTCGCCGTCGGGCGCGGCGTCCGCCCACTCCTTGGTGGCGCCGATGTACTCGATCGGGGCGTCGAACCAGACGTAGAAGACCTTGCCGGCGGCAGCAAGCTCCGGCCAGGTGTCGGCCGGGACCGGCACGCCCCAGTCCAGGTCGCGCGTGATCGCCCGGTCGTGCAGGCCCTCGGCGAGCCACTTGCGCGCGATCGACGTCGACAGCAGCGGCCACTCCTTGCTGTTCTCGTCGATCCACGCCTCGACCTCGCCCTGCAGCTTCGACTGGAGCAGGAACAGGTGCGACGTCTCACGCACCTCGAGGGCGGTGGACCCGCTGATCGCCGAGCGGGGGTTGATCAGGTCCGTCGGGTCCAGCACGCGGGTGCAGTTCTCGCACTGGTCGCCGCGCGCCTTGTCGTACCCGCAGTGGGGGCACGTGCCCTCGACATAACGGTCGGGCAGGAACCGCCCGTCGACCGGCGAGTACACCTGCCGGATGGCGCGCTCTTCGATGAACCCGTTCTCGTGCAGGCGCCGAGCGAAGTGCTGCGTGATCTCCGCGTTCTGCTGCGACGAGCTGCGGCCGAAGTAGTCGAACGTCAGCCCGAAGCCGTCGTAGATCTCCTTCTGCGTCTCGTGCGCCTCGGCGCAGAACTCGGCGACGGGCCGCCCGGCCTGCGCGGCGGCGAGCTCCGCGGGCGTGCCGTGCTCGTCGGTGGCGCAGACGTACAGCACGTCGTGGCCGCGCTGGCGCTGGTACCGCGCGTAGACGTCGGCCGGGAGCATCGACCCGACCATGTTCCCCAGGTGCTTGATGCCGTTGATGTACGGAAGCGCACTGGTGACAAGGTGGCGAGCCATCGCTGGATGCTCCAATTCGTAAGGATGGGAAAACTTCTCACCAATCCTAGAGCCACGCGCCCAGCGGATTTGCCGGTAGCTGTGGTTGTCGCGTCACTCCACCGGCGTCAGTCCGAGCCGCAGCAGCCGGTCGTCGACCGGACGACCGTCCTCGATCATCGGCTCGCCCCGCCCGTCGGTGTTGTTGGTGAGCACGTAGAGCTCACCGGCGGACCCCGCCCGGACCGCCCTGAGCCGGCCGAACTCGCCCTCGAGCAGCGCGTGCGGCTCCCCGAACCCCGGGCTCTCCCCGTCCGCGACGGCCGAGGGCCCGCCGAGCAGCGGCACGCGCCACAGGCGCTCCCCGCGCAGCGACGCCAGGTACACGCCCTCCTCGGTGACGGCGATGCCCGACGGCGACGCCTCCGACGTGGGCCACCACACGACCGGGTCCCGGAAGCCGGCCTGGTCCCCGGCGCTCTCCCCGGGCCCCTCGACGTCCGGCCAGCCGTAATTGGCGCCCGGCTCGATGACGTTGAGCTCGTCGAGCCGGTCCTGCCCGAACTCGCTGGCGAACATCCGCCCGCTCGGGTCCCAGCCCAGGCCCTGGACGTTCCGGTGGCCCATGGACCACACCGGCGAGCCGGGGTCGGGGTTGCCGGGTGCCGGCTCGCCGTCGGGCGTGATGCGGAGGATCTTTCCGCCCAGCGACTCCGGGTCCTGGGCGTTGGCCGGGTCACCGGCGTCGCCCGTGGCCACGTACAGATACCCGTCGGGCCCGAACGCGATGCGGCCGCCGTTGTGGTTCGACGACCTCGGGATGCCGTCCAGGATGGTCGTGAGGTCGCGCAGCCCCATGCCGTCGAGGTCCAGCTCCGCACGGAGCACGGCGTTGTCACGCTCGCCCGTGCGGTAGAGGAAGACGGTGAACAGCGGTCCGGAGTCCTCCGGCTCCACGGCCACGCCCAGGAGCCCGCCCTCACCGTCGGCCACGGTCTGGTCGACGAGCTGCTGCGGTCCCTCCGAACCGTCCACCGGCTCGACGTCTCCGCTCGGGTGCACCACGGCGAGCGTCGCGTCGTCCCGCATCGTGACCAGGAACCGGTCGCCGGGGAGCTGGGCCATGCCCCACGGGACGGGAAGCTCCTGGGCGACCACGTCGACGTCGGCCGTCACCGGCCCGTCCCAGGGATCCGCGCCCGACGCCGCCGCGCTCGCCGAGGCGGTAGGGCTCGGCGACACGACACCAGGTTCTGGCGAGCCGGTGCAGCCGGAGAGCAGCAGAGCCACCCCGACCACCGCGACTCCAGCGCGAAAGTCGTCCACCCGCCCATCCAAGCACCGTGCGACCTCGAATGGTCGGTAAATAGTCAGGCGATCGGCATTCCGAGGAACCGATCATGTGACGAACTACCGACCACACTCGGCTGCCGCCCCCGGGCGGGCGGCTGCCGTTCCCCCGGGCGCGGTGGCAGAGTGGGGGTATGAGCCTTGTCGAGTCAGCGGCCGTTCGGGCCCTCATCGTCGTCGACGTGCAGCCCACGTTCTGCGAGGGCGGTGAGCTCGCCACCGAGGGCGCGAACGAGATAGCGCACCGCGTGGCCGCCTACGCCGCGGCCCACCGGGACCGGTACACGACCGTGCTCACCACGCAGGACTGGCACATCGACCCGGGTGAACACTTCAGCGAGAACCCGGACTTCGTCGACTCCTGGCCGCCCCACGGCATCGCCGGCTCCCCCAACGCCGAGCTGCACCCGGCCCTGGCCGACCTGGCCCCCGACGTGCAGCTCAAGAAGGGCCAGTACTCCCACGGGTACTCCGGGTTCGACGGCGCGGACGAGCGCGGCCGCACCCTCGCGACCGTCCTGGCGGAGGCCGGGGTCACCGAGGTCGACGTCGTGGGGCTCGTCGAGTCGCACTGCGTGAAGCACACCGCGCTCGACGCCCGCCGCGCGGGCCTGGCCACGCGCGTGCTGACCGACCTGACCATCCCCGTGTCCCCCGAGCAGGGGCGTACGGCGCACCAGGAGCTGGTGGCGGCCGGCGTGGAGCTGCGCGACTCCGCCGCCCTCTGACACACGGGCTAGATCCAGCTCGGGAGCACCATCAACCGCTGCCAGTACTCGTACGGGACCGGCATCGCCGTCCAGATCGGGTAGTACAGCACGCTGACGCCCACGATCAGCACCACCAGCACGGCCCCGAGCCACCCGACGATGCGCCGGTCCGTGCTCCTGCGCGAGGTGCGCTCGATCCCGACCGCCAGCAGGTACACGAGCGTCAGGATCACGAACGGTGTGAACACGATCGTGTAGAACGTGAAGATGGTCCGGTCCGCCAGGGGCCAGGAGTACAGGAACCAGGGCAGCCAGCCGGCCGCGATCCCCGTCAGGGCGGCGGCGCCCCGCCAGTCGCGGAACCGGATCGCGAGGACGAGCACCACGGGGATCGCCAGCGCTGCCAGCCACCACAGCAGGGGGTTGCCGAGCGAGGTCACCGCGGTCGCGCAGTCGCCGACGGCGTCGGCCGGGCAGGGTCCTTCGCCGGGTGCGTACTTGTCCCAGTAGAACGACGTCGGCCGCCACTGCACGATCCAGCCCAGCGGGTGCGACGCGTAGTTGTGCTCGGAGTCCAGGCCGTTGTGGAAGTCCCACATCATGTGGTGGTACTCCCAGAGCGACCGCCCGGCCTCCCAGGCACCCTGTGCCCAGCCCGCGTCGGGCCACCAGCCCGGCGGCGCCACGCCGTTCGCGACCGCCCAGTCCCTGAGGTACGACTTGGGATGCGCGAACCAGGCCGACCAGGACGCGACGTACACCGCGACCACCGTGGGCAGCATGATGAGGGCGGCCGGGACGGCGTCGACCACCAGGGCGTCCTCCCACCAGCGCTCGATGCCGGCGGTGCGGCGCGCCGTCAGGTCCCAGACGACCGTGAGCACGCAGAACGCCGCGACGAAGTACAGGCCCGACCACTTGACGCCGCACGCGAGACCCAGCGACACGGCCGCCGCGAACCGCCACCCCCGGAACCCGAGGTGCGGACCGTACTTGCCGATCGCCCCGCCCGCCTCGACGATCTGCGCCACGCGGTCCGCGAGCCGCCGCCGGGCCCACTCCCGGTCCAGCACCAGGCAGCCGAACGCGACGAGCACCCAGAACATGAGGAACTGGTCCAGCAGACCGGTACGCGAGTGCACTATCGCCTCGCCGTCGACGGCGAGCAGCAGCCCCGCGACCAGACCCAGCAACGTCGACGAGAACAGCCGGCGTGCGATCCGCACCAGCAGCAGCACCGCGAGGATGCCGATCACCGCGCTCGCGATACGCCAGGCCATCGGGTTCTCGGCCCCGCCCATGAGGCGCATCCCGAGGGCGATCATCCACTTGCCGACCGGCGGGTGCACCACGTACTCGGCCTCGTCGGTCTTGTACGAGCTGACGTCACCGGCCTCGAACGCCGGGTTGGGCTCCTCGGGCCACGCGGCCTCGAAGCCGAGGCTGGCCAGCGACCAGCCCTCCTTGACGTAGTACGTCTCGTCGAAGACCAGCTTGCCGGGGCGACCCAGCTCCCACAGCCGCGCGCCCGCGGCGACCGCGGTCACCAGCAGCGCCCCGAGCAGGCCCCAGAACCGGTCGGACGCCCGTCGGCCGAGCGCGAGCCGCCGCTCGCCCAGGAGGTCGCGCAGGAGACGTTCGCGCACCGACGGTTCGGGCCGCGCGGCGTGGCCGACGGCGGGGAACGAGCCGGTGCGCGTCATCCGGCCGGCGACGGCCTCCCGGCGCACGTGTGCGCCGTACGTTCCGGGCAGAGCCTGCTGCGCTGCGGCGAAATGCGCTCCTGTGGCGTCAGGCTGCTGAGACACCGGGCCAGCATAGAGCGTGGGACCCTGTGGTTCATGACCGACCCGTCCCCGGTTCCCGGGCCCCCGCCCGAGGCCGGCTCCCTCGTCCTGGCCGCCACCCCGATCGGCAACACGGAGGACGCCTCGCCCCGGCTGCTCCGCCTTCTGGCCGACGCCGACGTCGTGGCCGCCGAGGACACCCGCCGTCTCCACGGGTTGGTCGGGCGGCTGGGCGTCGAGGTCCGTGGCAAGGTCATCAGCTATCACGAGCACAACGAGACGGCACGCGCGGACGAGCTGCTCGACGTGGTCGCGGACGGCGGCACCGTGGTGGTGGTGACCGACGCCGGGATGCCGTCGGTGTCCGACCCGGGCTACCGGATCGTGGAGCGCGCCATCGAACGCGAGCTGCGCGTCACCGCCGCCCCCGGGCCGAGCGCCGTGCTGACGGCGCTGGCGCTCTCCGGCCTGCCGACCGACCGGTTCACGTTCGAGGGATTCGTGCCCCGCAAGGCGGGCGACCGCGCGCGGACGCTCTCCGCCCTGGCCGCCGAACCGCGCACCATGGTGTTCTTCGAGGCACCGCACCGGATCGCGGAGACGCTCGGCGCCATGGCCACGGCCTTCGGCGGGACCCGGCCGGCCGCCGTCGCGCGCGAGCTCACCAAGACCTACGAGGAGGTGCTGCGCGGCCCGCTCGCGGGTCTCGCCGAGCGCGCGGCGGCGGAGCAGCTGCGCGGCGAGATCTGCGTGGTCGTGAGCGGAGCCCCGGCGGTGCAGGCCAGCGTGGAGGACGTCGTGGGCGAGGTGCTCGACCGGGTGGCCCAGGGCGACCGGCTCAAGGCGGCGGTCACCGAGGTGGCCGAGGCCGCAGGCGTGCCCAAGCGCGACCTCTACGCGGCAGCCTTGGCGGCCCGCCCGGCCAAGTAGTCACCAGTCGATCTGGGGGGTGGGGTGGTATCGGGCGCCGTCGCGGCGCCAGGTGGCCGCCTCCGTCGCCACCCGGGTCCGGAACGACTCCCAGTCCTTGGCCCCCGGGCGCGACCAGGCGATCTCCGCCACCGCGGCGAGCCGGGGCAGCAGCATCGAGAACAGGTCGTCGCGGTTCAGCAGGGTCTCGGTCCAGACCGCCGCCGACACGCCCTCGACGGCGGACTCGGGCAGGCCGTCGATGAGCGTCGTGGGATCCCAGTCGTAGGAGTCGCGCAGCTCGACGAAGCCGGCCCACTGCAGGCCGAGCGGGTGCTCGGGCGTGTACTTCATGTCGAGATAGGCCCGGTCGGCCGGGGACATCACGAACTTGGCGCCGGCGTGCGCCGCGCGCAGGAACGGCGCCGGGTCGGGCCGGGTGTCCCAGTACTGCAGCACGGTGCCGGGCCGGACGAGCACCGGAACCGCACCCTCCGCGGGCTCCGGCGTGCCCTCGGCCGGCACATCGTCGGCCGGTACTGCGCCAGCCGGCACCGCGTCGCTCGCCAGCGCCGCGACCGCCGACTGGTCGCCGTGGGCGGAGCCTGCGGCCTCCTGCCATGCGACGGGCGTCTTTCCCGCGGCCGTGACGATCTCCTGGCAGAGGGTGATGAACCGGCCGAACTCGTCGGGCTGCATGGTGTGCACCTCGTCGGCGCCGAAGTGCACCCACGGTCCCTGGGTCATGCGCGCGACGTCGGTGAACACGTCCCGCAGGAAGGGCTCGGTGTCCGGCAGGTCGAGGTGCAGCCGCGAGAACCCGACCTCGATCCCGTCGTACGAGTCGGTGGGCTCGCCCGACGGCGTGAGCTCACCGTAGGCGTGGGTCGCCGCGTTGACGTGCCCGGGGACGTCGATCTCCGGCACGATCACGATCTCCCGATCGGCCGCGTACTCCTGCAGCTCGCGGTACTCGTCGGCGCTGAGGAACCCGCCGGCCGCCCCGTCGACGGCACCCTGCGACGACCTCGCCGTCAGCGCGGGCCGGGACGGGATCTCCAGCCGCCAGCCCTGGTCGTCGCTCAGGTGCAGGTGGAGCCGGTTCATCTTGTACGACCCCACGAGGTCCACGACGGCCCGCAGGTCGGCGGGCCCGAACCAGTGGCGCACCACGTCGAGGGAGAGGCCCCGCCACGGGTACCGCGGCTCGTCGCGCACGACGACGGCGCCCACCTCCAGCGGCCCGCTCGTCTCCCGGCGGCCCGCGTTGATCAGCTGCCGCAGCGTCCGCACGCCGTGGAGCAGGCCGGCGCGCCCGGGAGCGGTGACGGTCACGCCGGCGGCGGCCACGGCCAGGGTGTACCGCTCGGCGTTCCCGGAGCCGTCGGGACCCGCGGCAGGGTCCAGGACCAGGACCACGGCCACCTCGTGACCGTTCGCCGCGGGCTCCGCGTCGCGGCGGGGGTCGTCCTGGCGGCCCTTGGACGCCGGCACCACGACCGTCCCGGTGGTGGCGAGCAGCTCCTCCGCGAGGCGCGCGAGCACGTCGTCGGGCGCCTCGATGACGACGGCACCGAGGTCCACCACCCCCTCGGCCGGCTCGATCTCCACGGGTGCTGGGATGACGGCGTCGGGGACGATGCCCGCGCGGCTGCTCACGGTGGTCACGATTGTTAGGGCCCCTTCGCTGGCGATGGTTGCCCGCAGTTTGGCAGGTTCAGCCTGCGGAGACCAGGCCAAGGAGGGGTTCGGTCGGCATGATGCTCGTGGGATCCGCGGGAACCTCGCTCGGCGCGGACCAGCCGAGGAACGTGTGCGCGGGGATCTCGTGGGCGACGTCGGCCCAGACACCACCCGCCGTCGCCTGGCCCTCACCAGGGCCCGCGGCGGTGAAGATCACGGCGACCTGCGGCGGCGCCTGCAGCTTCGACCGGTCCACGACGGACGCCGCCCTGGACTGGTGCACCTCCAGCATGACCTGCGGCAGACCTTGCGCGGTCGCGATCTCGGCGAGCCGGTCCACCACCGCCTGCAGCTCCGCGACGGGTACGGCGCCCGACTCCGCACCGTTGCCGGCCACGCGGAACTCCGGGTGCACGGACAGGCCGACGCCCGGTTGCGACAGCAGCGGCTCGAGGTCGTCCAGCTGCTCGACCAGCGGCTGGTTGCCGGGAGCGATGTCGAGCAGCACGAGCTGCCCGGCCGCCCGGATCGCCTCGACCGCCGGCGTGATCGTCTCCAGCGGCTGCTCGGCGACGTAGTCGCCGTCCTCCCCTGCCTCCGCCGACCGCAGGCTCGCGGTCACGGTGACCAGCGGCGCACCGCCCAGCAGCTCGCCGTTGATCGCCGCGGCGTCCACCGCCCGGGCCGCGTCCGCGGCCGGGTCGGCCACCCCGACCGGCACCGCGTACGACGTCGACACGTACCGGCCCGGGAACAGCCGCAACGAGCCGTCCGGCAGCGTCGCGCCCGACGTCGCCACGCTCACCTGCCAGCCCAGGTTGTCGGCCGAACCGAACCCGTCGCCGATGCCCACGACACCGAGCGGCTTGAGGGTACGGATCGTCTCGACGGTCTCCGGGTTCGCGGCAACGCTGCCGCCGGGTACCTCGACCGGGACGGCGCCCGCGGCGAGGGCGGTGCCGATCGCCGCCTCCTGCCCCAGCTTCGGGTCCACGGCGACCAGGACCTCCTGCAGCAGGCGCGGTTCGGCGACGTCCGGGATCTCCGTACGCAGCCGGTCCACGTCGGCGGTGTCGAGGCGGTCGGCGGTCGGCATCTCGACCTTGGCCTGGTTCCGCTTCTTGTCACCGCCCCCGCCACCACCGCGGCCGGCGGAAGCCGCCGCCTCGGCGGCCGCGCTCAGCGCGCCGGGATCGAAGCTGACGGCGTCCGCCTCGCCCGTGGCGACCCCGGCCTCTGTGATCGCCTCCTCGTCGCCGATGACGACCACGCTGGTGGCACCGAGCCGTTCGAGCTCCGTGACGAGGTTGTTGTCCGAGACGCCACCGTCGGTGAGCAGCACGGGGGCGGCGACGGCGGCTCCGGTGGCCGCCGCGGTCGAGCGCGCGTCGTCGTCGTCGGCCGAGGCGAGCACGGCGACCGGGGACGCGTGGAAGAACGCCTGGCTGGCGGTGAGAGCGAGCTCGGCGGGGTCCGTCGAGTCGAGCACGAGCGCCGGCCCGGACGGTTCACGGACCTGGAAGTTCTCTCCCGTCTTGCCGCCGACGCCCTCGGCCGTCGGCACGGTGCAACCGGCGAGGACGAGGGTTGCCGCGGCGAGCACAGCCGCAGCGGAGGCAGGACGGTGGTGCGGGACGAATCGGGCGTTCCGGATGGCCACGGATCATATTGTCCCCCACACGGCGGCGAAGACGAAACCCTGGACGGCTGACATCCGGATGTCAGCCGAACGTCATCGTGAAGACCTGCACGCCCTCGGGAACCGCCAGGTCCACGATCCCCTCGGTCGGGTCGTCGCCCTCGAGCACGGGGTAGAGCCGTGGGTTGCCCGAGACGTCGATGCTCGTGGTGGTCGGTTCCCCGTCGGAACCGGGGCACGATCCCATGCAGCACGTTCGACGCAGCGACCGTTTCGGAGGGGTGCGGCGGGCGGTCCCCGACCACTCCGGGCGGCGATCCAGGACGTCGGAAACTCGTGCCGCCGTACTCCCATCCGGGTCGCGGTCGGCTCCGAACCACGGTCAAGACGGCCCGTGAGACGCGGGGCGACGACATACCGAGGAGAGTCCGATGAACGTTCGAACCCGCAAGTCCTACGCAGCAGCCGGCATCGCCGCCCTGACCGTGTTCGTCCTCGCAGCCTGCAGCTCCGGCTCCGAGGACGACGCGACTGGTACGAGCGAGACCGCGGCGACCGAGGAGGCCGCGCCCGAGGAGGAGCCGGCGGACGAGATGTCCGAGGACATGACTGCCGACCCGGCCGCGAACCTGGTCGGCCCGGGCTGCGCCGCCTACGCGGAGGAGGTGCCCGACGGTCCCGGTTCGGTCACCGGAATGGCCACCGACCCGGTCGCGGTCGCGGCGTCCAACAACCCGCTGCTCACCACGCTGGTCTCGGCCGTGAGCGGTGAGGTCAACCCGGACGTGAACCTCGTGGACACGCTGAACGGCGACGAGTTCACCGTGTTCGCCCCGGTGGACGACGCCTTCAAGGCGATCGACGCCGAGACGATGGAGACGCTGTCGAAGGACAGCGAGATGCTGACCGAGATCCTCACGTACCACGTGGTTCCCGGACAGCTCACGCCCGACCAGGTGGTCGGCGAGCAGACCACGGTCCAGGGCGGCACCATCGAGGTCAGCGGCAGCGGCGACGAGCTCATGGTGAACGACGCGAACGTGATCTGTGGTGGCGTGATGACGCAGAACGCGACGGTCTACCTCGTCGACTCGGTCCTCATGCCGAAGATGTGACCTGGCCGCACCCCGCCACCAGCCGGCGCTGAACACCGACGGCCCGTCCCGACCTCCCCGGTCGGGACGGGCCGTTCGCCGTGCTCCGACCGGGCGCACGGACGGCCCGGTCTTCCTGGGGCAGTCGGTCAGGAGGCGGCCGGTGAGTGCTGGCCGGTCAGGACGCGGCCGGTCAGGCGCCGAGGACGACGACCGGCTCCGTCGTCGGCTGTTCCGAGCCGCCCTCCGGCTCGACCGACACGGCCATGCCGACACCGTCGACGCCCTGGACCAGCGAGGACGTCTCGCCGTCCCGGAGGGACAGGACCCCGGCCGAGGAGACGCTGCCGTCGGCAGCCAGGATCCAGAGCTGGTAGGTCTTGCCCGCACCCGGCTCGGGCAGGTCGTCGGCGCGGAAGAGCATGGCGTCGTCGGCGACCAGCACGGATGCCGCGCCGCCGCCCTTGACCGGCGCACGCAGGATCGAGGCGTCGGGATCGACGAGCATCTCGGACACGATCTCGCTCTGCTCGCGCAGCCGGTCGCGCTCCGCCGACACCTGCACGGCGATCGTCGTGGGCACGGCGATCGCGGCCGCGGCGGCCACCGCGGTGGCCGCGATACCCCAGCGGCGCGCTCGGCGGCGGGCCGAGAGATCGACGACGCCGGGTGTTGTGCCCGTCGTGTGACCCGGGGCCGACGGCGCGGCCGGCTGCGTGGCAGCCGGTGCGTTCGGCACGGAGACCTGCGGCGTCTGCCGCACCCGGTCCAGGACGCTCGCGCGCAGATGAGCGGGGGGCGCGGTCTCGACGGCGAACGCCGCGAGAACGTCGCGGTACTCGTCGAGCGCCCGCCGGGCGTCGGCATCGGACTCGAGGAGCCGCTCGACCGAACGCCGTTCCAGGTCGTCGAGCGCGTCGAGGGCGTAGCCCGGCAGCAGGTCCCACATGTCGGTGGGCGCGCCGCGCTGTTCACCGTGGTCGGTCGAGTCAGCCATGCCGCACCCCCAGGCACTCACGCAGCCGGTTGAGCCCGTCGCGGATCCTGCTCTTGACGGTCGGCAGGGCGGCACCGAGCTGCTCGGCCACCTCGCGATAGGTCAGGCCGCCGTAGTACGCGACGACCACCGCTTCCCGCTGGGTGGGCGTGAGCCCTTCGATGCAGCGGCGCACGGCCGAACCTTCGAGGCTCCGCTCGACGTCCTCGACGACGACGTCGCGCGTCGACTCCCCCATCCGCAGATCGGTGTCGCGCTGGTCGCGGTCGCGGCGGGACTGCTCGGAGCGCACGCGGTCGACCGCTCGACGGCGCGCGAGCGTCGCCACCCAGGTGCGGGCGGAACCGCGCGTCGCGTCGAATCGTGCTGCCGTCTGCCACACTTCCACCATCACCTCCTGGGTCACTTCTGCCGCATGGTCGGGGTCGCGCAGGACGCCGAGGCAAGCACCGTAGGCAACCGGCCCGAGCGCGTCGTAGACGGGCGTGAACGACACCGGGTCGCCTCCGGCGCACGCCGCGAGCAGCGCGTCGACGGAATCGCGCGATGAGGTTCGGACTGGTGGTGAGGCCACCGACCCAGTCTGCCCCACGACTACCTCCGTTCGTCTCTGCACACGTGGTTCGGCGCCGGAGCGATCCCGGATGGGGTGACCCCGGTCACCAGTCGTGGACGGATCCGTCCTGGAGGCGGTTGACCGGGAGGTAGCCGGGCACGTACGGATGGGCGGCCGCGAGCTCGGCGTCCAGCTCCACGCCGATACCGGGGGCCTCGCCCGGGTGCAGGTAGCCGTCGTCGAACGTGTACGCGTGCCGGAAGACCTCGTTGGTGCGGTCCGTGTGACCCGAGTACTCCTGAATGCCGAAGTTGTG
Source organism: Promicromonospora aerolata (assembly GCF_042682255.1). Taxonomy (NCBI): domain Bacteria; kingdom Bacillati; phylum Actinomycetota; class Actinomycetes; order Micrococcales; family Promicromonosporaceae; genus Promicromonospora; species Promicromonospora aerolata. The sequence continues at coordinate 4,623,692 of NZ_JBHUHF010000001.1, read as the reverse complement.
GATCGCGAGGTCGAGGTGGAGCGCCGCGGCCATCCCCACCGGGGAGATGTCCTCGGGGCCGTGGACGGCGCTCTTGATCCCGCGCTGGCCCGCGTAGTCGAACAGCTTCCTCAGGGGGCTGACGCCGCCGAAGTGCGTCACGGCGGAGCGCGCGTAGTCGATCAGCCGCTCGTCGATCAGCGTCTGGTAGTCGAACACGGTGTTGAACACCTCACCGACCGCCAGCGGCGTCGTCGTGTGCTGCCGCACCAGGCGCAGCGCGTCCTGGTCCTCGGCGGGCGTGCAGTCCTCGAGCCAGAACAGGTCGTACGGCTCCAGGTCCTTGCCGAGCCGGGCGGCCTCGATCGGGGACAGCCGATGGTGCGCGTCGTGCAGCAGCGGCAGGTCCGGGCCGAACTCGTTGCGGACCGCCTCGAACACGCGCGGGATGTACCGCAGGTAGGCGGCGGTGTCCCAGTCCTCGACGACGGGCCGGGCGAGCACGTCCGGTGCCGACCCGTCGGCCGACGTCGTGGTGTGCACCCCGTAGACCGACTGCAGGCCCGGGACTCCGCTCTGGACCCGGACGGCGCGGTAGCCGCGCTCCCGCAGCGCCCGCACGGAGTCGAAGATCTCGGGCAGGCTCGAACCGTTCGCGTGGCCGTAGGCGCGGATCCGGTCCCGGCTGGCGCCGCCGAGCAGCTGGTACAGCGGCAGACCCGCGACCTTCGCCTTGATGTCCCACAGTGCGACGTCGACCGCGGCGATGGCCGCCATGGTGACGGGCCCCCGACGCCAGTAGGCGCCGCGGTAGAGGTACTGCCACGTGTCCTCGATCCGGTGCGGGTCCCGACCGATCAGCAGGGGTGCGACGTGGTCGCGCAGGTAGCTGACGACGGCGAGCTCGCGGCCGTTGAGGGTGGCGTCGCCGAGTCCGGTCACACCGTCGTCGGTGGTGAGCTGGAGCGTGACGAAGTTACGGCCGGGCGAGGTGACGACGACCTGCGCGTCGACGATCTTCATGCGGAGACTCTCTGTTGGCGGGAGCGGCTGGCCGGATCGAGGACAGCACCGGTCGGTCACTCGACGGCACAGTAGCGCGCCGCAACGGTAGGTTCTGCACCGGGCTCCGCCAGGTCAGCACTGGTCGTAGACGTACGCGGCGTCGTCGGGTCCCACCAGGCCCCGGTCGCGCAGGATCGTCAGGGGGGCGCGGTCCGCGCCGGCACAGACGACGTCGAAGCTCTCCGGCAGGTTGTCGGTGTACTCGATCTGCAGCACGTGCTCCCCGTAGACCTCGGTATAGGCGGCGCACTCGTCGTAGGCCGCGCACTCCTCCGTGACCGCGAAGTCGAAGCCGACCGCGCGCGCCGCCGGCGTCGCCTCGGCCGCGTTCTTCTGCCCGATGGCGAGCCCCGACTCGTGCGCGAGCGCGACGTAGGAGCGGGCGAGCGCCAGCGCGTCCTCCTGCTCGACCAGGCCCGTGCCCGGGTCGGTGAACCGTGTCCACGTGTCGAGGTTGTCGATCTCCACCGCGTCGAAGCCCGCCTCCGCGCACCCGGTGACCACCGGGCCCAGCACGCCGAGGATGCGGTCGCGCTTCGCCTCGGTGGACGGGTCCAGCACGTACTCGTCCGGCCAGTCCGGGTCGACGACGAGCTCCCCTGCGGCGTCGTGCAGCAGCAGGTCCTCGTTGCCGTCGAGCCAGCGGTCCGCCTGGCCGGGCTGCGTCTGGAACCCGTTGACGTAGCAGACGCCGTACGCCCCCGCGGCGGGCTCGGCGGTCGCGTCCCGCACGACGACGTCGAGCCCGCCGTCGAGCTCGTAGGCGGCACCGAGCTGGTAGTCGAACCTGCCGCTCGCCGGCGGGAGCGTGACATCGACGGCAGGCGCGGACCCGGCAGCTTGGCCGGCGCTCCGTCCCGGCTCCTGCCCCACGTTCGGGCCGCCCTGGCACGCGGTCAGCGTGAGGGCGAGGAGGGCGACGACGATCAGCTGCGGCATCCGGCGATCGTAGGCGGAGCGGCACGAGGCGACGCGCCGCCGACGACCCCGTCCGGGCGGCCGCACCCGCCCGGACGGCCGGTCAGACCTCCGTGACCGTGACCGCCTCCGCGATCGACGTCCCCCCGTTGCCGAACGGGATGGTGCGCCCCACGGTGCTGTCGTCCGCGAGCACCGCGGCGGCCACCGCCGCGACGTCGGCCCGCGAGACCCGCCCGTCACCAGGGTTGACCACCTCGATGAGTCCCGTCGGCTCCTCCATCGTGAGCGGCCCGGGCTGCAGGATCGTGTAGTCGAGGGCGGACGCCCGCAGGTGCTCGTCCGCCGCGGCCTTCGCCTCCGCGTACGCGAAGAACGAGTTGTCCTCCGGCACGCCGTGGTCGGGTCCGGCGCCGAGGTACGACACCATGACGTAGCGCATCACGCCCGCCTCGTTCGCGGCGTCCATCGAGCGCATCGCGGCGTCCCGGTCGACGGCGTAGGTGCGCTGGGGGTTGCCGCCCCCGGCGCCGGCCGACCAGACCACCGCGTCCTGTCCCTCCACCACCGTGACGAGGTCCTCGACATCGAGATTCTCGACGTCGGCGATCAGCGGGATCGCGCCCGTGGCCGCGACCTCGTCCTGGTGGTCCGGGTTGCGGATCACGCTCGTGACGACGTCGCCTCGCTCGACGAGCAGAGGGGCGAGCCGGAGCGCGATCTTGCCGTGACCACCGATGATCAGAACACGGGACATGGTGCTTCCTTCCGTCAGGTTCGGCTCCAGGCTATGCCGGGTTGCTGTCTTGGTCGGTTCGAGGACGCCGAACCGCGGGGTGGCGACTGCGACAGCCGAGCCGCACGTTGAACGTCATGGCTGGCGCCGAACCGCACGATGCTCGTCACCGCCAGCGCCGAACCGCAAGATCCACGTCACCCACGCCGCCGAACCGCACGATGTTGGTCATGGTCGGCGCCGAACCGCAGCGTTCTTGTCGATACGGGACCTGATGGACGTGTTCACTTCGGTTCGGCGCCTCCGACCACGTTCAACGTGCGGTTCGGCACCCGACAACCACCCGACGGCCAGCACACCCGCCCGCTCAGGCGTGCTGCCGCTCCTCGCGCTGCCGCACCAGCTCCTCGACGGCGCTCGGCAGGGTCGTCTCGAAGTCGATCAGCTTCACCCACGTCGGCGTCACGACGATCCGGATCATCCCGTCGTAGAGCGAACGCACCTCCGCCTCCCACGCCACCCGCTGCTCAGCCGTCATCTCGTAGCTCGTGTTCGCCTCGAGGTACTCGTCCGGGATGCCGTCCACGACGTCGAGCTCGGCGGAGCCCCGGATGAGCAGGATCTTCGGCGGGTGCACCTCGGTGTCGATGGTCAGGGCGACCATCGGGTTCGCCCGTAGGGACGGCAGCTTGGGCGCGTTCTTCGTGGTGCACATGACGATCTCCGCGCCGTTCCAGACGAAGGCGATCGGGACGTTGCGCGGCGTGCCGTCCTTGGCGACGTAGGCCAGGCGGGTGAGGTCCCGGCCCAGCAGCTCCTGGCTGATCGGGTGATTCAGGATCTCCGCGATCTCGTTCTGTTCCATCGTGATCACTCCCGTTGTCGTGCGGCCCCTCATGACCGCTCTCACCCCTGGGACGGAGCTGATGCCCGGCCCTCGACACCCGCATCAAGAATGGAATTTCATTGTTCCCCGCGTCATGGTCGGATGTCCTTCGTCCGAGTCTGCACAGCACCGCCGCCGTGAGGAACAGATGACCGAGCGCCCTCTGCCCGACGTCGAGACGATCGAGGCCGCCCTCGCCTCTCACGAGGGCCCCTGGGGTGCCGGCGTGCGAGTGCTCTCGGTGCGGGACCTGTCCACCGGACTGGGTCAGGCAGCCGTGCTGCGGGTGAGTGCCGCGGCACCACAGACCTGCCCGGCCCCGTGGATCGTCAAGATCCTGGGTTGGGGCCGCCAGACCCTGCTGGACTCGAGCGACCGCCTGCTGGACCGTCGCGAGGCGCACTTCTACGGCAGCGGCGTGGCCGACCTGCTTCCCGGCGGGCTGACGACGCCATCGGGCGCGACGGTCTTTCGCCACCACGACCGCACCTGGCTCGTCATGCGGGACATCGGCGCCGTCCTGCAGCAGACCTGGACCCCGGACTCCGCCATGACCGCGGCCCGGCGTGCCGCCCTGCTGTACGTCCCGGGGACGGTACGCCCCGGTTTGCTCGACGCCCCCTGGCTCGAGCTGGCCGGCTACGCCGCGTATGCCCATCACGTCCCGACCGGCCACGACAACCTCGACACGCTGGCCCACGACGCGCGGCTGCGGGCCCTGTTCACGCCCGAGCAGGTCCACGCCCTGCACCACTGCCTGGATGCGGCCGAGGAGCTGGGCCGACGTGCCGCGGAGCTGCCCGCCACCCTGGTGCACGGCGATCTCACTCCCCGCAACGCCGGCCTGGACCCGTACGGCGCTCTCGCGCTCATCGACTGGGAGCACGTCGGCGTCGGGCCCGTGGGATTCGATCTCGGCACCTTCGTCTCGCTCTACCGCGGCTTCGGAGGCCACGGCGAGCTGGACGAGCCGGCCCTCCTGGAGGCCTACGGCGGAGCGGTCAGCGAGCTCGCCGGCACCGACCTCCGCCCCGCCGCAGCCCTCGGGGTCGCCACCGCGCATCTGACCTGGGGCCTGCACCTCCGCCTCGGTCCCGGGCTGACGGCGGTGCGCCAGGGCCTCAACCGCGATGCCCCGGCCGAGCTCGCGGCGCACCTCGACGACATCCGGTCGGGCTGTCTCCGCGCCCTGTCCTGGGCGGGCGCGGCAGGCGCGGCGGGCGCCGACACCGTCCGCCGCTGACACCGCCGCCCACCGGGCTCAGCCCACGGAGCTCATGGCGCGCGGATCGCCGAGCCCCTCGGCCTGCGCCGCGCCCGCCGGCACCACTGGGCCCCCCAACACTGTGCCCGCCCCCACCTGCACCACGCCCACCTGAGCCACCACCTGCCCGGCCAGCCGGGCCTCCACCTGTCCCGCCACCTGAGCCTCCACCTGAGTCACGGCCCGCGACCCGGCGAGGCTGTCCCAGGCGGTCCGGACGGCGACGGTCACCCACGCCGCCACCAGAGCCGCGAAGAGCAGCACGGACAGCACCACCAGCGCCGTCAGCCCGGTGTGGGCGGCCAGCCCGGCGGTCGCGGTGACGCACGTGCCGACCGGGAAGGTGAACGACCACCAGGTCAGCGAGAACGGCAGTCCTCGCACGGCGGCCCGCAGCGTGATCGCGGCAGCGATGCCCGCCCACATCAGGGCGAAGCCCAGCACCGAGACACCGAAGACGATGGCGAAGGACATGAGCCCGCGGTCGAAGCTCGCACCGAACGTACCGCCGGCATTCGCCGCCAGCAGGTTCGCCGCCGTGACCGACTGACCGAGCGGGCCGAGCGCTATCCACAGGGTGGGGACCATCCTGCTCGCGCCCACCTGGTGATGCATGAGCCGGCCCCAGAGCTGGGGAAGGACCACCAGCGACGCGATCAGGCTCAGCCCGAACATCGCGTAGCACGCCAGCAGCATCGTCTCGCGCGCCTCGCCGGGCGGCAGGTACGGCAGCAGGAGCGCCCCGGTCGCCGCGGAGACCATGGGCGGGACGACCGGCATGAGCCATCCCGCGAACGCGGAGCCTGCCGGGTTCTGGTGCCGCGTGAAGGCGAGGTACGGCACGGCGACCGCGCTGACCAGGCCGGCGACGGTCCCCACGGACCAGAGCACGGTGTCGATGGCGACGGCGGCCTGCAGCCCCACCACGTCCCGCCCGACCAGGAGCGTTCCGGCGCCCACGGTGAGCAGCGCCATCGGCGGAGCCCCGTAGAAGTGCGCCATCACCGGGTCGGCGTGGTGCGCACGCGCGGCCGCGGGGTGCCGCGCCCAGTGCAGCGCCGTGGCGGTCAGGAGGAAGAGCAGCATCGCGGACGCGAGCAGCCATACGCCCACGGCACCCTGGCGCAGGCCGGGGAACTGGGCCGGCAGCGTCGCCGCGGAGGTCGCGACGATCCCGGTGCCCATCACGGAGGCGAACCAGTTGGGGGTCACGTGGGCGATGCTGAAACGGGCCATACGCCTCAGTCTCCCCAGCGTCGGGGCCGCCCGGTATCCTCAATCTCATTGTGGAACCACAACCTCACGTTGTAGCCGGGAGCGGTGTCGACCTGCCGGCGCTCCGCCTCCTCTCGGCGATCGCGGAGGTCGGGTCGATCACCGCGGCCAGCAGAACGCTGGGCATCACCCAGCAGGCCGCCTCGACGCGGATGCGCCGGCTCGAACGCCAGCTCGGGGTCGCCCTCCTGGTCCGGAGCCCGCGCGGTAGCTCGCTCACCCTCGACGGCACGATGGCCGCCCAGTGGGCCGCCGAGACCGTCGAGGCCGCCGACCGGTTCGACGCCGGTGTGGCCGCGCTGCGGACGGCGGGGCACGCCCGGCCCTTGGCCATCGCCGCGAGCCTCACGGTCGCGGAGTACCTGCTCCCTCGCTGGCTCATGACGCTCCGGGGACGCGACCATACCGAGCACGCCATCTCCGTGACCGCCACGAACAGCGCGCACGCCATCGAGCTGGTCACCGACCGTAGCCACCAGCTCGGCTTCGTCGAGACGCCCACGGAGATTCCCGGCCTCCTGACCACCACCGTCGCCAAGGACGAGCTGGTCGCCGTCGTCGCACCACAGCATCCCTGGGCCCGACGTCGCGGCGTGAGCGCCGCGGAGCTCGCGCGCACGCCGCTCGTCACGCGCGAGAAAGGCTCGGGCACCAGGCTCAGCGCGGAACAGATCCTGGCCGACGCCGGGCACGAGATCCCGCACCCGCTGGCCGAGCTGCCGACCACGGCCGCCGTCCGCACGGCCGTGGCGTCCGGTGCGGCCCCGGCAGTGCTCAGCATCCTGGCGGTCCGGGACGACCTCACGGCCGGCCGTCTGGTCCGCGTACCCGTCAAGGGCCTGCGCTTCGTGCGCGAGCTGCGGGCCATCCGTTCGCCGGGGGCCGCGCCGTTGCCCCAGCTGGAGACGCTGCTGTCCATCGCGGCCCGGAACGGCTGAGCCGGCGGCGCCCGGACCCTGCGGCTCAGTCCTCGTCGTCGAACCGTGCGCGCGCCCGCTCGACGTCCGGCATGTTCGCCCTGCTCCAGTGGAACAGCGCGTCGATGAGGTCCTGGATGGACCGGCCGAGCGACGAGATGCGGTACTCGACGGCGACCGGACGTGAGCTCACCACGACGCGGTCGACCATCCCGTTGCGCTCGAGGCGCCGCAGGGTGGTGGTCAGCGACTTCTGCGTCACCACGGGGATGGCCCGGCGTAGCTCGTTGAACCGCAGCGGCTGCTCGCACAGCTCGTCGAGCACCTGCAGCGACCACTTGTCGAGGACCTGGTCGAGCAGCTCCCGATGGTGGACGGAGATCTGGATGCGTTCGGCGGGTTCGGTGGTATCCGGCATGAAACCTAGTCTCGTTGAAGTTCCCTTCGGACACCAAGTACACAAGGGATACCTGCTTGACCCACCAGCGAAGGGACCTCCCATGACCGTGCAGCTGCTCACCCCCGAAGGCATGTTCCAGCCCGTTCCCTACCACCACGTCTCGATCGGCACGGGCAGCCGCCATGTGCACGTGGCCGGCCAGATCGCCCGCGACGCCGAGGCGAACCACATCGCGCCCGACGACCTCGCCGGCCAGGTGGCGCAGGTGCTGCGCAACACGGCCCGCGGGCTGGCGGGTGCCGGCGCGACCTTCTCCGACGTCGTGCGCCTGAGGTTCTTCGTCACCCACTGGGACCCGGAGACGATCGACGACTTCATGGCGGGCATCGCGAGCGTGACCGAGGAGCTGGCGCTCCCGCAGCCGCTGCCGCCGATCTCCGCCATCGGCGTCGACCACCTGTTCGAGCCCGACGTGCTGGTCGAGGTCGAGGCATACGCGATCCTCGACTGACCACCTCGGCCATGGGTGCGATCTTGACGGCGCGGTCAAGATCGACCTAGGGTTCTTGACCATGACGTCAAGTAACACGACCGCGGAGCCGGCCCCGGCGGCCGACCTCCCGGCAGAGCAGTCCCCCGAGGCCGTCGGCGACGGTCCCGTCAACCCGTCACCGTTCGAGCTCCTGCCCACCGGCGAGGCGTTCGGCGTCTGCGACCTGGACGGAGTGTGCTCCTGATGGCCGGCGAGAGCCTCGGCCAGGCCGCGGACCGGCTGGTGGTCGACGTGTGGAGCGACGTGATGTGCCCGTTCTGCTACATGGGCGACACGCTCCTGGACCAGGCGTTGCAGAAGTTTCCGCACGCGACCGGCGTCGAGGTGCGGTACCACAGCTTCCTCCTGATGCCGGACCTGGCCGACGACGCCGCCCCGGTCAGCCCGTCCGAGCTGCTGTCGGCCAAGCACGGCGTTCCGCTCGAACAGGCGCAGGCCATGAACGACCAGGTCACGGAGCGCGCGCGGCAGGTAGGACTGGACTACCACCTCGACCGCGCGCAGGCCGTGGGCACGCGCACCGCGCACCAGCTCAGCCACTTCGCCGCCACGCAGGGCAAGCAGCACGAGATGGTTCGGCGGCTGTTCGAGGCGTACTTCACCGAGGGGCTCAACATCGCCGACCACCAGGTGCTCGCCGGCCTGGCCGCCGACGTCGGCCTGGACCGCGACGCCGCCGGCGCGGCCCTGACCAGCGGCGAGTTCGCCGACGCCGTCGAGGCAGACATCCAGCAGGCCCGGCAGTACGGCATCCAGGGCGTTCCGTTCTTCGTGTTCGGCGGCAAGTACGCCGTCTCGGGCGCGCAGCCGGTCGAGGCGTTCCTCCAGGCACTGGACACGAGCTGGGCCGAGGCCGCCGGCTCGTCCGGCACCGTCGACAGCGTGGCCGGCACGGGTCGATGACCTCGGACGCCCCTCGCCTGCGTGCCGACGCGCGGCGCAACGTCGAGGGCATCCGCACGGCTGCCCTCGACGTGTTCCGCGCGCACGGACTGAACAGTCCGCTCGACGAGGTCGCGCGGGCAGCCGGGGTCAGCAAGGGCACCATCTACCACCGCTTCGGGGGCCGCCAGGGCCTGATCGACGCCGTGGTCGAGGAGCTGGTCGCCGAACGGATCAAGGGCATCATCACTGCCGTCGGCGCCCTCGACGACCCCGTCGAACGGTTCGAGAGCTACCTGCGACAGATCTGGCTGCTCCAGTACGACGAGCCCGCCGCCAACGACGTGCTGCTCCGTACCCTGCCCGGCTCCGAACCGCTGGCCGCCCTGTGCGAGCACGCCAGCGCGGCGGCCGGAGGATTCCTCCGCGACGCCCAGGCGACCGGAGCGATCCGGGACGACCTCACCCCGGAGGACGTCTACCTGCTCATCTGGGAGCGGGGCATCATCGCCCGCGCCTGCGCCGAGCAGCCCCGTGCCGGCTACCGCCGGCGCCTCGAGTACACCCTGCGCGGTCTGCGCAGCGCCCCGTAGTGGGAGCAACCGCGCGGCCCGTCCGGCCTGCCCACGTCGTCTACGGTGGAGCGATGGAACCTGCGACGGAGGGGACGGCCCGACCGACCATCGTGTTCGATGTTCTGGGCACCCTGGTGGACCAGACCGGAAGCATGGAACGTCGCGTGTCGGCACTGATCGGGCTCGACCGTGGCGCGGCGGCAGAGGTGGCGCGCCGATGGCTGGGCCACGTCGCCGAGCAGGAGCGCGCGATCGTGGAGGGACGGCGCGCGTTCGTGCCCAGCCACGAGCTGGATCGCGAGGCCGTCAGCCTGCTGGTCCGCGAGCGCCTCCTGCCGGCCGACCGCGCGGACCGGGTCGCCGACGCGTCGGAGTGGCTGCAGCCCTGGTCCGACACGGTCGCCGGCCTGGACCTGCTCTCGGCCGACGTCACGGTGCTCGGCCTGTCGAACGCGAGCCGCCGGGTTCTCACGGGGCTCAGCGCCCATGCCGGGCTGCGCTGGCACCAGCTGCTGTCGGCCGAGGACGCGGGCACCTACAAGCCCGGCCGCGCGGTGTACGAGGTGGCGATGGCCGCCACACCTGCCGACTCGGGCGTGCCCTTCATGGTCGCCGCGCACGCGTGGGACCTGCGGGCGGCCGCGGCGGTGGGGATGCGGACGGCGTACGTGCCGCGCGCCGACGGCGATCCGCCCGGCCCCGGCGACGCCTTCGACCTGCGGGCGACCAACCTGCTGGACCTGCACGCGCAGCTGCTCGACCTCGGGCCCGGGTAGCCCTGGGGCGTACGTGGTCAGGTGAAGGTCCCGCCCGCCTCCACGGCCAGCTCCGGCCCGAACGCGACCCCGGGCGTGTGGGCACCGGGCTTGCCCTCGCCCCGAGCGAGGCGGGCCGCGACCCCGGCGGCGACGGCGGCGGTGAAGTCCATCGCCTCGCCCGCCCGTAGCCAGCCCTCCCGCTCGGTGCCGTCGGGCCAGGTGACGACCGCGTGCCCCCAGGTGTGCTCGCGAGGTCGCGGCGCAGCCTTGACCGTCATCCGGCCGATCCGGTCGACGGCCAGGCGTCGCACGGCGGGCACGGACAGCAGCGCCCCGAGCAGGGGCAGCAGCGCACGCACCGCTGGTGCGGTCGGGACGAGCATCGAGGTGGCGATCACGGACGGTGCACCGCTCGCGGCGCGTGCCCCGTAGAGCTCGCCGGTGGGCCCACCGACGGTCGTGACGACCTCGCCGTCGGGCAGCGTGAGGCGATAGGTATCGGCTCCGAGCCTCGTGCGCACGAGCCGGCCGCCCTCGTAGCGGCGTCCGCCCGTCGCGATGACGTCGACCATGCTGGCGGCCAGGGCTGTTCCCAGCCGGCCCTCCTCCATGGCGACCGACGCGAGCGCGTCCACGCGCACCCTGCTCGGGGCAGGCCGGCCCGCGCACAGCCTTGCCACGACGGCCTCGGTGCCCAGCACGCCGAACCCCGCGCCGGTGACCAGGGTGCTGCCTGCGTCCACCGCGTCCTGGTGAAGCTCGGAGAGCTGGGTCATCGCGTCCAGGTCGGAGGCGAAGTCGACGTAGTGGCCGCCCGGCAGGCAGGCGCGGACGATGGGTAGCGCCGTCCTGGCGTAGTCGCCGATGGTGTTGACCACCACGGCGGGCCGCTGCCGGGCGATCTCGGCCGCGATCGTCTCGGCCGTGTCGGCGACGACCACCTTCGCGTCCTCGCCCAGCCCGAGCGTCGCACCGACCTGTCGGAGCCGTTCCCGGCTGCGCCCGACCAGCACGGGCGGCGCGCCGTCCTGCGTCAGCCGGGCCGCCACCGCCCGGCCGGTCCGTCCCGTCGCGCCGAGCACCCACACCTCGTCGGACCGATTGCTTGATTCCATCAGGGTCTCCTGTTCTCCGGCCCGGCCTGAGCCGGACACGACTGATGACACTGTGTGCCATCACTGAGACTAGCACTGACGACACTGGGTGTCATCAGTGCTAGGATTCGGAGCATGGCGAGATGGGATCCCGGAGCGCAGGAGCGCCTGACCGAGGCCGCACTCGACCTGTATCTGGAGCGCGGGTACGACAACGTGACGGTGGCGGACATCGCCGAGCGCGCCGGCCTCACCCGCCGCTCCTACTTCCGCTACTTCCCGGACAAGCGCGAGGTGCTCTTCCCCGGCGCGGAACGGCTGCCCGAGATCGTGGGCGAAGCCGTCCTCGCCGCCGACCCGGCGGCCGCACCGCTCGGTGCGGTCCTCGCCGCGCTCCACCAGGTCGGCGCAGAGGTCGCCGAGCACGTGGACCACGCCCACGCCGTCCGACGCCGGGCGGTGATCGATACCTCCGCCGAGCTCCAGGAGCGCGAACGATCCAAGTCCGCCGCCGTCGCCGCCGCGATCGACGAGTCCCTGCGCCGGCGTGGCACCGATCCCGGCACGGCAACCCTCGTGGCGCAGGTCGGGTCCGTGGTCCTCGGCCTGGCCTTCCGCCGCTGGGTCACGGCCGGCGAGGCCGCCTTCTCCGCCGGGCTGCACGCGGTCGTGGAGGATCTCCGGTCGTCGCTGGACGCCGCAGCCGCCACCACGCAACCGGACGCCGGAACCACCTCGGGTTCGGCCGGCTGACCTGGGCAAAGACAACTTCTTCAGTTTTTTCTTCCGGTGGGCCCATCCGGATCGGCACTCGCTCCGAACCTCCGATGCCCAACAAAAGGCGGCACCATGTCGCCGGTACACAGGAGGATTCCTCATGCGTAAGACACGACTCGCAGCCATCGCGGCCGGCGTGGCCCTCGTCGGCCTGCCCTTGGCAGCCGGGCCTGCCAGTGCTGACGACCACGGTGGTGAGCTCACCGCCGAGCTCTCGCAGCTCAACGACTCGGGCGCGTCCGGCACCGCGTGGGCCAAGGTCGACGGCACCACGGTGGAGATCAGCCTCGAGACCCAGGGCCTGCTCGACGGCGCCCCGCACGCCCAGCACATCCACATCGGCGGGCAGAACATCTGCCCGTCCAACGACCAGGAGGGCAACGGCTTCGAGGGCGCCCTGCAGACCAGTGACGGAGCCGACCAGTACGGCGCCGTCGCGGTGTCGCTGACGAAGGAGCCGGGCAAGACCGGTGCGGACGCCGCACTCGACGTCCCGAACTTCCCCGCCGGGGCCAGCTACTCCTACTCGCGGACCATCGAGGTCTCCGATGAGCTGGCGCAGCAGATCGCCGGCGGTGACGGCGTGGTCGTCGTCCACGGCGTCGACCACGACGGTTCCGGCAAGTACGACGGTGACACGAAGTCGGACCTCGACCCGAGCCTGCCGTCCGAGGCGACCGACCCGGCCGCCTGCGGTGAGCTCAACGCCGCCCAGATGAGCATGCCGCACGGCGGCGTCGAGACCGGTGGCGCCAGCACGGCGGGCATCGAGTACCCGGCCGCCCTCGCCCTCGGCACCCTGGCGCTGGGCCTCGGCGGTATCGGCCTCGTCGCCGCCCGCCGCCGCGCCACCAACTGACGCACATGGGACTCGGGCAGCACAGCGTGCGCCGCCGCCGCCACACCGTGGTGGTGGCGGCGTGCGCCGTCCTGATCGTGGTCGGTGGCGGCGCGGTCACCTGGGCCGCCACCCAGCAGGTGGAATCGCCGCCGGCACCACCGGCGGCCGGCAGCACGACGCCGGCGGAGTCGCCCGCGCCGGGCGTCGCCCCGGAGGACGCGGCCACGCAGCGGCCCGCCGAGCCCTCGGCGCCGAAGCCGGCCGCCGAGAGCTCCTCCCCGGCATCCGGGGTACAGCCCCTGCCCGCCTCGCCGCCCGTGGCGGTACGCATCCCCGGCATCGACGTCGAGTCGCCCGTCCACGGACTCGGCCTCGACGCGGAGGGCAAGCTACAGGTCCCCACCGGGGAGCGTTACAACGAGGTGGCCTGGTACGACGGATCTCCCACCCCGGGCGAGGTCGGCCCCGCCGTGCTCGAAGGGCACGTCACCGGCACCGGTTACGCCCCCTCGGTCTTCTTCGAGCTGGGGAACACCCGCAAGGGCGACCTGATCGAGGTCGACCGGGCCGACGGCACCACGGCGACCTTCGAGGTGACCGAGGTCAAGAGCAGCCCCAAGGACGACTTTCCCCGCATCGACGTCTATGGCGCGACCGACGGTCCGGAGCTGCGGGTCATCACCTGCGGGGGCACCTTCGACCAGGCAGCGGGGCGCCACCTGAACAACGTGATCGTGTTCGCGGAGCTCGTGCAGGCCTGACGGCCGAGAACGGCGACGCCACCGACCGCGATGCCGGGTGCCATGGTCTGGGGCCGTGGCGCCCGGCATCGCTGCGTCCGGGCATCGCTGCCGCTCAGCCCGGCTGGACCAGGTGCCGGGCGAAGAACCGGGTGGCGCTGTCCAGCTCGTGGCGCGGCAGCTCGCCATGCTCACCCGGGTTGGCGTGCAGGGTCTTCTCCGCGGATCCCAGCGCGTCGAACAGCGCCAGGCTCCGGTCGCGTGGGACGCGCTCGTCGTCCCACTGCACGAGGAACTCCACCGGTACGGTGATCCGCCGCGCGAGGTCGGCGGCCGCCCCGAAGGCGCCGCCGAGGCCGAGCACGGCTGCCGTCACCCGCGGTTCCGCGGCGACGAACGGCACGCCGAGCCCGCAACCCAGCGAGACGCCCCAGTAGCCCACCGGGCCGGCGCCGACGTGGTCGAGCTCCTGGACGGCGTCGAGGACCGCACGCCACTCGGGCACGGTCTGACGCGCGGCCAGCTCCTGGAAGGAGCCGACCACCGACGAGAGGTCCTCGCCCGCCGCCACACGGGCCCGGTTCTCGGCGACGATGCGGTCGTACCGCTCGTCGATCCGGTCACCGTGGTTGGGCACGTCGACGGCGACGGCGGCGACGCCGAGCTCGGTGACGAAACGGTGCGCCCGGAACACGACGCCCGGCGCCATCTTGTGCTGACCACCGCCGTGCCCCAGGAGGATCAGGGGCCGAGGGCCGGCCGCGTCCTGGGGCGTCCACAGCACGCCGGGGACGTCACCGAGCTGGAAGATCTGTTCGCGGACGCCGTCGGACGACGTCGGGGAGCTGAAGCGCATAGCGATCGAGCCTTTCGAGTGCCTTCTGCGGGCGCTCCCTAGGCCATGCGAAGGAGGGAGCTCCGACCTGTCTGTGTGCTGATCGGTCTCACCTCCTCGATACGCGGCGCTGCACGGCGGATCCAGAAACTATCACGGAGGTGCACACGCCTGTTGACCAGGTACCCCTCCGAGGTATACACATACCCCCGTAGGGTATCCGGTCACCGAGGAGAAGGAATCATGTCGGAATCAACCACAGCCCCGGCGGGACGCCGCTGGCTCGGCCTCGCGCTCATCGCGGCGGCCCAGTTCGTCGTCATCATGGACACGTCGATCATCGGGGTCGCGCTCCCGGACCTGCAGGCTGAGCTCGGGTTCACGCCCGAGTCGCTGTCCTGGGTGTTCAACGCCTACGTCGTCGCCTTCGGTGGCCTCCTGCTCCTCGGGGGCCGGCTCGCCGACCTGCTCGGTGCCAGGAAGGTCTTCATCGGCGGATGGATCGTCCTCGCCGCCGGGTCCGTGCTCGCCGGCGCCGCCGGCAGCGTCGGCACCGAGATCGCGGGGCGCGCCATCCAGGGTGCCGGCGCGGCGCTCGTCGCACCCGCCGCCCTCAGCCTCCTGATGGCCCTCTTCGGCGGGACGAACGAGCTGCCCCGGGCATTCGCCGTCTACGGCGCGGCCGCCCCGATCGGCGGAACCGCCGGCGTCTTCCTGGGCGGTGTGCTCACCGAGTACGCCAGCTGGCCGTGGGTCTTCTACGTCACCGTGCCCATCGCCGTGCTCGTGGTGGCCCTCACGCCGGCAGCGCTGCCGAGCATCGCGGGCCGGCGCGGCACGGTCGACGTCGGCGGCGCGATCACCGGCACCGTCGGCCTCGCGGCCCTCGTCTACGGCGTCGTCCGTGCTCCCGAGGCCGGCTGGTCCGCGGTCGAGACGCTCGTCGGGGTCGGCGGCGGCGCCGTGCTGCTCCTCGCGTTCTTCCTGATCCAGGCCCGCTCGCGCGAGCCGCTGCTCCGGCTCGGGGTCTTCCGCACCCCGCAGCTCGGTGCGGCCAATCTCGCGCAGCTCCTCCTCGGTGCGGCCTGGGTACCGATGTGGTTCTTCCTGAACCTCTACCTGCAGCAGGTGCTCGGCGCCGGCGCGTTCGCGGCGGGCGCGGCACTGCTCCCGATGACGGTCCTGATCGTGCTCGGGATGACGCTCGTCGCGCCACGCCTGCTGGCAAGGTTCGGTGCTCGGTCGCTGATCACCGCAGGCTTCGCGTTCCTCGCGGCCGGGCTCGTCTGGCTGGCGTTCGCCCGCCCGGACGGCAGCTACGCCGTCGATGTGCTGCCCGCCTCGCTGGTCGCCGCATTCGGTATGGCGCTGGCGTTCGTACCGTCGTTGGGCACCGCCATCGGTGCGGCTCGACCGGAGGAGACCGGCGTCGCCTCCGGTCTGGTGAACACCAGCTACCAGATCGGCTCGGCGGTAGGCCTGGCGGCCCTGACCGTGCTGAGCTCGACGGTCGCCGCCGGCGCCGTCGACCCGGGCGCGCTGACGAGCGGCTACGCGGCCGCGTTCGTCGGAGCCGCCGTCGTCGCAGCGGTCGGGGGCGTCGTCGCCGTCGCGACCCTCCGCGCCCAGGGCGCGAAGGAACCGGAGCCGGAGCTGGTCGCCGGCTGACGGCGCACCGGGCTGAACGAGGACGGGGTGCGGGCAGCACGGCGCGCACCCCGTCCTGCGGGCAGGCCGGACGGAGCCGTCACTGGTCGAGCATCGACGAGAACGTGTCGCCACCATCGGTCGAGACCAGCACAGTGCCGTCGGCAGCGGCGTAGACGTTCGTGGCCGAGTCGATCGTCAGGGCCTCCGGCCGGCCGGGCAGCGCGGCCCGTTCCGTCCACTCGCCACCCGGTCCGCTCGCCGTGTGGACGACGCCGTCCGGCGTGACCCCGGCGAGCGTGCCGTCCTCGGCCCAGCTGACGAAGATCAGCACCGGTGCGGACTCGACGACCTCGAAGGTGGCAGCGGCGTCGGTGCTCCGGGTGAGCCCGTCCTCGGTGGTCGCCACGAGCACGTCGGGGTCCTCCGGGCTGACCGCGAAGTCCGCGATCTCCGCCCGGGTGAGCTCCTCCCAGGACCGCTTGTCGCCGCTGACCAGGAGCTGCCCGGTCATGGAGTTGAGACCGTAGACGCGGTCGTGGCGGTACTCGAGAGCATGGAAGTCGGCCGCACCGCTCAGCGAGAGCGTCTCCCAGGTCTGCCCCGCGTCAGTACTCTCGATGAGGCCCACCGAGCTCGGGCCGCCCTGCCCCTCGCCGGGGTGACCGCTGGCCAGGAACTGGCCGGGCCCGGCGACGGTGAACCCCATGTAGTCCTGCACCCGGTCCCCGACCCTGGTGACGTCGCCGTCGGCGACGCGGAACAGGCCGTAGTGCGTGCCCGCATAGACGGCTCCGTCATGAGGATCGATCCCGATCCCGTGAATGTGCTCCATCTTCGGTGCCGCCCCGCCGCCGGCATCGCCGTGGGCATGGCCGTCGCCGTCGTCGTCTCCGCGGAGCAGGTTGTCGGCGGCCAACCTCGGGATCATGAGCGCCGCCACCACGAGACCTAGGGCGAGCATGACCGCCACGATCATGGCGACGGGTCTTGGTCGAGCCACGGCTGAGGCCTTTCTGTCGGGCGCCGGGATCCGGCGCCGGGTAGCTCGTGCCGACGGCTGAGGAGGTGCTGCCGGTCAGCGCACCAGGACGCGGCTGCCGCGTCCGTGCGCACGAGATGTTCGGGTCGAGCGGCGCTCGTCAGAAGGGGCCGACGGGTCGCCCGGTGGTGGGGTGAGAGGCAGGCCTGGGCCCGCCCCTCACCCCGCAGGGGTCAGCCGACGCGCAGGACGACGGGGTTGGACTGCCAGACCTCGGTGTACCGGACGGACTGGCCCGGGACCGGTGCCTCGATCTGCATGCCGTCACCGGCATAGATCGCGATGTGGCCGGGCGACCAGAGCAGGTCACCGGCCTGGGCCTGGGACCACGGCACCTCGGTCCCCGCGTAGCGCTGCTCCGACGAGGTGCGGGGAAGATCGATCCCGACCTGCGCGAACACGTACGACGTGAACCCCGAGCAGTCGAAGCCTGACGGCGTGGACCCACCCCACAGGTACGGCACCCCCAGGTACCGCATCCCGATCGACACGACGGCGGAACCGGCAGCCGACGCGGGGATGTTCACGGCCGCTGCCTCCGCGGCTGCGGCGGCCTCCGCGGCGGCCTCGGCCGCTGCCTCGGCGGCGAGCTGCGCCTGGTACTCCTCGTTCTCCTCGGCGGAGACGACCGAGACGGCGGCCGTCTCGACCTTCAGCTCCGCGTCGGGGGCGACGGTGACCACGGGGGCCGCCGCGACCGCCTGGCGCGCCTTCGCGGTGAGCGCGTTGAGATCGGTCGCGTTGAGCGCGCCGCTCACTGTCTTGCCGGCGGGCAAGGTGTCGGCCGGTGCTGCCTGCGCCGGGGCGGCGACCAGGGACAGCAGCATGCCGGAGCCGGCGGCGGCCAACGCGGTGCGACCGGCGAAGGTCGTCACCTGCTCGGTGGCGGCACGGGCGACGTGCGCCAGGACCGGGCGGCGTGCCGCTCGGTGGCGACCGCGGCCGCGCACGGTCGGGTTCGGGTTGAAGCTGGGCTCCATGAAAGCTGGGACCTTTCGGATCGGAGTAGAACCACACGCGCACCCGTGTTCGGGGCGCGCGGAACCGGCCGACACCCTGGATGGGGTGGTGTCGACGGGATCTGGTGGTCTACGTCCGGGAGATTCCCAGCGCGTGCAGTGAGGGCGCGGTGGTCACGGCCGCACCCGGCGGCGTCGGCGAACCCTGGTACGCCAGGTCGGGAACGCGCCACTGCTGGGCGAGTACCGGGACCCCGGCCAGATCAGGGAAGGGCGACAGCGTCCTGTCGTACCGGGCGGTCGCCGTGCGCTCTTCCGAGCAGTGGTTCGGGTCCTCGCCATGATGCCCGTGGTCCGGCTCGGCGACCAGGTCCGCGGTGCCGACCGCGGCAGGGGTCGCATGGTGCCCGGCCGCGGCATCCCCGTGTGCGCTGCCGTGACCGCCGTCCAGGTGGATGCCGCACAGGATCTGCACGCCCAGCACGGTGAGCACCACCGACACGACCGCAAGGATGCTCGCGAACCCTCGCCGAGGATCGGCGAGCTGCGAGCGGGCGGTACGGGTCAGGTTCATAGCGTGCCCAAGAGTAACGGAATGGACACGGTGCTGGGCAACACCGAGCCGTGGTGCCGCCACGCTGCGCCTCGGTCCAGGACAGGTTTCGACGCCGTCGAACTCCCGGCCGTGGCCTTCCACGGCTGGTCAGAAGGCGAGGATCAACACTGTCGTGCCGTAGGCCAGCACCAGACCGACACCTTCGAACCCGACCCTCGCCGGACCACGGTTCTGCCGGACGAGGAGCCCGGCGAGGACGATGACGGTCATCAGCATGCTCGCGACGGTGAGGAAGAGCGAGTCCGGTGTCGCCGCGTGGTAGATCGATCCGCCGGCGTAGAACAGGTCGCCGATCGCGACGTTGAGCACGTCCAGCGTGTTCCCGCCGAGGATCGCGGCGATGGCGAGGGTCAGGGCCTTGCGACGCACCGCGGCGATGGCCGTCACCGTCTCGGGCAAGGCGTTGACGACACCCATCAGGACGGCTCCCACGAACCCCTCGCTCAGGGCCGTCTCCGTCACGATCTGGTCGGCGGCCCACGCGATGACGGCGCCTCCCGCGCCGACCACCGCGCCGATCGCGGCGAACTCGGCCCAGAGACCACGCAGGCGCCGCCCGGGAGCTGTCTGCTCCTCCGTGGCGTCCTCGCGGGTCTGCTCGGTCCGGACGGCGCGCCACATGGGTCGAGCGGCCGAGCGCCGCATGAGCACCAGGCCTGCGCCGTAGACGGCGACGATCACCAGGGTGGCCGGGTGCACCGGGCCGAGCAGGACCTCGGGGACGAAGCTGCCCATGAGCGTGAGCGCCAGCAACGCCATGAGCAGGCACCCGAAGAGCATGTTCGGCAAGGATGCGGCCGCGTGCTCGAGGTTGGACCCGCGGTAGAAGAGGTCGGCGACGGCGATCGCGAACGTCTGCGCGGCGACGCCGCCGATCGCGTTGGAGTACGCGAGCTCGGCGTTGTCGCCCGCGGCGGAGACGGCAGTCATGACGATTCCGCTGAGCGAGGTGAAGACGCCGAAGAAGACCGCGCCGAAGATCGCCTCACCCCACCCGGTCCGGTCGGCGAGGACATCACCGAGCCCGGCGAGCCGGATGCTGCCCAGGACGGTGACGACAGCGGCGCCGGCGAAGACGAGGGCCGCGAGCAGGAGGGGAGTCATCCGGTCATTCCCCGGCCGAGCGCGCACCACGCACGGGCCGTCCGTGGCACGCCCTCGTGGGTCGACGACGGTGCCACGCCGGCGCGCGGTCCGGGCTCGCAACCATCCATCGACACTAACGCGAGACGTTCGACGGCCGCCGTGCTGCCAGGCTGACCCAGGCCGACACACCTCGGGCCGCACGAAAAACCCTCGCGAGGCGGTGGCGACAGGATGTTGGATCGGCGCATGACGGTCATCATCAGCCGGCCCGGGATCGACGATCCTGACCATGATCGTCGGCGTGCTCGCCGAGTGGCAGAACGACGCGGCGCCGGTGCAGCTGCACCCCGGGGACGTGGGCTGGTACTGGAGGTTCGGCGCTCAGGAGACCGCTGCCGCCGTCCGGACCTGGACCAGGGACGGCCGGGTGCTCGCCGTCGGACTGCTGGATGGCGACAGACTGCTCCGGCTCACGACCGCGCCCGATGTACGCAGGGACGAGGAGCTGGGGCGGCAGCTGGCCGCGGACCTGACGACACCGGAGCGCGGGGTGCTCCCCGGCGGCGCGGTGAACGTCGAGGCTCCGGCCGACGCCCTGGTGAACGAGCTGCTCGCGGACGAGGGGTGGGGCACTGACGCGCCGTTCGCGCCCTTGCTGCGCGACCTTGCCGAGCCGGTAGAGGCGACCGGCGTCCGGGTCGAGGTGGCCGGCCCCGACCGGGTGAGCGAGCGGACCGCTGTGCAACGCGCATCGTGGGGGCGGTAACCGTGTGGTCGGCCGGTCCCGGCCGACCCGGGCTCATCGAACCGCTGGGAGTGCACCCGGACCACCGCGGCCACGGTTACGGCAGCGTGATCACGCTCGCCGGCGCGGCGGCCCTCCGCGAGCTGGGGTCGTCGAACGCCCTCGTCATCACCAGCTCCCTCGTGGCCGCCGCGGCTACCTACCGGTCCGCCGGCTTCGAGCTGCTCCCCGAGCGCTACGACCGACGTCGAGAGGGGTGACGGTCGCCCGCACGACCGCGACCGAGCCTTGTCGACGTCGCCACCGAACTGGCGCTTCGCATGCAGAACCAGATCAAGCGGGTGCCCCATGCCGAAAGCCCGAGCGACATGTCTGCCTATCCCCCACAGCGCGCCCGCCACGCCCGTCGCTCCGACAACCATCACGACGATTCGGAAGAGCGGGCTAAACAGTGAGGTCCTCTCACCGCATTCGGCGCTGGGCGAGAAACCCAACTGACCTAAATGACACCCTGCCCTTCGCCTATGGTGCATGAAACATCGAGGCACACGATGTCGTATACACCATGCTCGTCGAAGGCGATTCGAAGATGCCGGAGATCACCAGGAGAAACTATTGGACGTGCCATTCGACTAAGGACGCCAAAGGAAACAAAGCTGGATACGAGCTGCGATTCCATGCACTCGATTAGCCCAAATTCCAGCTCGTCACCGTCAGGGTACGGTAGCCCAATTTCGAAATCATAGAAATGAAAGTCGAGCACTCGGTCGAAGGTGACCGTAGCACGATCCCACCTGCCGTCTACCGTAGGTGAAACCGCGAAGCGCATCGTTACGTGCGATCGCTCGGCAACAGCATCAAGTGATACTTGCGGAAACTCTGCAAACGTCGTACGCAGTCCGTCGAACGGTATCCGGTACATATGCCCTCCCAGCGCTAGTCTACGGGATGTTGACGATCTCCATGATCGTCCGATTACCTGGTGACGGCGTGATTGCAATGCTCGTCCAGGGCAACTGACCCCCGACGACCGTAATTTCTCAGATTCGGGAAGGAGTTTGCTCGACGGTGAAACGATAGAGATGTTCGTGGGCCGCTGGCCGGCCATGATTAGAGTTGTGAGACTACGGTTGTTCACCCGTCACGAGATCGTCACCGTGCCGGAAGGCCTCGATTGGCAAGCCATCTGCAGTGAATGGCCTGCCGTTAGACTGAACGCCAGCAATGAGATCATCAGCGACGGATCGAGTGGTTCTCCGGCTGAAGATCCCTTGCAGCGAGAACTTCGGCCCGACCCGCGCCTGGCCGAACAAGACCCGACGCGACACGGCGCCGGCGACTGGGCGTGCAACCGCAGTGGCAGCAGGCTTGGCCACTGCCCCCGCGCCCTCTCCGATCGCTGGGATTGCGCTGACGGCACTAGCCGCAAGGTTTATAGCGGTCTTGATACCGCCCTCGACAACACCCTCGCTGGCAAAGATGTGTGTATTCCTCGCCACAGTCATCTGCTGATTGAGAGCCATAGCGGTGGGATTGGGGGCCACTTCGGCCGCGAGACGCCGACCGAGCCTTGTCAACGTACCGAACTGGAGTTTCGCATGCAGAATCAGATCAAGCGGGAGCGCTTGCCGAAGGACCGAGCGATATGTCTCCCTGTCCCCCACAGTGACCCGCCACGCCCGTCGATTCGACAACTATAAAAGTAATTCGGAAGAACGGGGCTGAATAGTGAACGCTCAAACCGGCCCAAAATTTTCGACCGCAATCAATGAGCTTGTCATCACCATGCCCATCCAAGCCCTCCCCACAGGCCGCCCAACAGGTCTTCACTAGCACTCTGGCCCGCTCTGGCGCCAATCCAGCCGCCGCCAAAGGCTCCGACCGAAGCACCGATGGGTGTGAGAGCTCCTCCACTCACACTCCCGGCGGCAGACCCCACGACAAGAGCGCCAGCAGTCGCGACAAGCTTCCATGCCCGCCTGCAGGAGGATGAGACCCACCATTCCATCCACGGCTGTAGTACTGGGAACGGAATGTGGCGAGAAAACCTCAGCGGACGAGGGATCGAGGATCGCCACAGGAAGTTCGCGGCTACGCGGGTTTCCAACCTGCAATCACCTCAGGCCGAGCATCGAGTCTGAGCTCCCCATTTGGCATATAGGCAACAACGAAAGCCTCCAACTTCGTGCCGACAATTGGGAAGTAGGTCGGCGCAACCTGTCCGTCGCGACCTGGCAGCAATACAAAGTCAATGAACGCCTGCACACCGGCCGGCGGTGCGGTGACTTCAACATCCACACCAAATCGGCCTCGATGCGCCAATACCCGACATTCAACGATCGTTCCGTGTGCAAGTTCCGGTATTACCGGACGTTCAGGAGCCACCTGAGATATGACAATCCTCGTTCTCCTTCGCGGCGAAATCCCGCAGTCGCACTTCCCACCAAGTGGAGCCCAAACGAGGCGACCGACCCTACGCAGGATCGCAGAAAAACCTGCAGACCCGACGGGATGAACGCCTCTCCATGGAACCGTCAATCGTTGCTAAGGAGCAGGCCGCGCCGACGTTCAAGCGCGGCTCGGGTTCCATCCCACCCGCCTTTACACCCCCAACGCCGCACCCGCACTTCCGGTCTCCCGCAACGACGCGCAAGACCCGAGCGGAAGATCAACTTTGACACCGCCCTTGGATACACCGGCGCCGGGATTGGCATCGCGGTGCCGATCAAAGGCCATAACCTCGCGCTCGATAACGTCTCTCGCAAGGCGATGATCAACGCCCTGCGCGCCCCGGTCGAACGCGCCAACGCGCTACTCAAGGCGACCTGGCCCACACTCCCCCGAGTCCAGCTCGCCCCCTGGCGCATCACCGAGTTCACCGCAGCTGCTCTCGTACTGCTTCACCTTCAACGACCAGTCACTCAATGAGGCGAGAAAACCTCACTTTTTGTGCTACCCCCATTTAGCCGATCTCCTTTAGCACACGATCCAGTTTCCTGTATGCCCGATCGAACCAAGAATCATCTAGGGTGACGGCAAATCTAGGAACCACGAACGGGTAAGTCACGCTATGGGCGGACACCCAGTAATCAACCTCGCGCGTGTCGTCGCTTGGCACAAATTCAAGTGACAGCCCACGTTCACCCATTCTCCATCCGGCAGCCTGGCCGAGATCGAGACTGTCGAGCACAGCCTGCCACGCAAGTACATCTTCCTCATCGGCCCAGATGGAGTCCTTCGCACGAATAAACCCATTGCGCATCTGGAATTCACCATGGAATTGCTGAAAGGATCCGCTGCTACCACGATCCGCGGAATGAAACGATAGTTCCGCGACGAAACTATCCGGACCTGGCAAACTCGCCAAGGTCAACTTGTCCATTGACTCACCATCCCGAGCACGGGTTTTCTGGTGCGGCCCAACTGTCGGTGTTGGGCACCCAGAGCTGGCAACTATACCCGCTCGACGTGCTCATGGCCATGGTAACCCCATAGGGGCGAACCTCGTTGCCCCTATAATGCGGAATCGAAGAGTAGAACACGACCTCATTCATCCCGAGGCGCTTGTTTGCCTCTTTTTCCATCCGACGCATCCCCCAATACGAGTTCTGATTGGCCTCCGCTGCCATCGGAACAATGTTTGGCAGATCAGCTGTCCCTCCAAGTTCGCGCGCAATCAGGTGCGAGCGATTGTCACCGGGCTGGAACCCGGCCGGTTCGGAAGGCTTGCGGAGATCGGTCTTAAATACATGAGGCGGATTGAGGCACGCAAGCGCACCGGTCGCGCGGTAGTCATCATCAAGATCGCCATAGTAATAGGTCGAGCCTTGATACTTACCGCCGAAGCACCCCCGAGCTTCCTGCTCGGTATCGACCTTCCATGACTTTGCCTGCGCCGCGCTCCCTGACGTACTGAGCACCATCGAAAGCCCTATACTAAGTTTGCCAAATGGTGTGCGGATCGGTGATTTTCTGTTGCTGGCAGAAACGCTCTGAGACCGATCTTGCGGCGGCTTGACGGTGCCCGGGGACACCACAGCGCTTCTATCGGCGAGCATTACACCGCCTCGATTCGGTTGCGGCGACCCTCCTAACGCAAGTGCCGTGTCCCGCAAATCACCGTCGATATGTCCGTCAAGCTCTATGCGGTTAATGGGGTTGCCACCAGTGAAGGCGTACCGGTTGCCCGTGTACGGGTCGGATCCGAGGCTCATGTTGGCCAGCGACCCGTTGTACATGTCGCGGGTGGTGAACCGGTTCAATCCGGGCGCGTAGTCGCGGAACCCCATGTCGTAGGTGCCGGATCCGGTGTCCCAGCGCTTGGAGTTGTACCGGTAAGCGTTGTATGGCTCTGTGTCCTCCGGCGCACCGGCCTCGGGCTTGTCGATCCCGGTGTACTCCGTCTCATCGGCGCTCCCGTACGCGGTGTACCCATAGGTCGCGACCGTGGTGCCGGTGTCGTCCGTCAGGGTCTCGACGTCGGTGTGCGAGTTGTATCCGTAGTACGCGCTCTCCCCTGCCTCGACACCGGCCTCTGGGTCGGCCTGGTGGGTGATCTGGGAGAGCCGCTGCCCCCACGGGGAGTACTGGTACGACTTGGTCAGCTGCCCGGCAACCTCCTCACCCAGGACCTCGCTGGACAAGCCGAGGTAGGTGTAGTCAGTGGTCTCCCCGCCGGCTGTCTTGGATGCCGTTCGGTCCAGCGGGTCGTACGCGTACGTCGTCGACTCCAGCGCCCCGGCGTCGTTGATCTTCTCGGACTTGGCGATGTGGTCGAACCCGTCATACGTCGTCCGGGAGATCGTCTGCCCGGCTGAGACCACCGATGTCTTCCGACCGAACGGGTCATACCGGTAGGACGCCGTAGCCCCGTCAGCTGTGGCGGTCAGGAGCCGGTTGCGGTCGTACGAGTACGTCGTCGCCGTCCCACCCACGTCCTGGGAGATGACGTTGGCGTTGTCGTCGTGCACGTACGTTTCGGTCTTGGCCCCGTTGCCCGTCTTCACGGACTCCGCGAGCCGGTCGACCGGGTCGTACGTGTACGTCGTGGTCGACTCGAGGTACGCCCCGGCAACATCGGCGTTTGCCTTGGAGGCGACATCGGTGTGCTTGTTCCCGTTGTCGTCGTACGTATACGTGTGCGAGGAGACCAGGGCTCCGCCGGCCTTCTCTTCACGCAGCGACTTGAGGGCACCGTCGAGGAAGTACCCGTTGGTGACGACGTTCCCGTTCGCCTTCGTCTCCGTCGCTCGACGTCCGAGGTTGTCGTACGTGTACCCGGTGACCTTCGCCCCCGCGGTGTCGTTCAGGTCGTCCACGCTCACGGACGTGAGCAGGTGCCGCGGATCCTGGTACTCATACGTCGAGGCCTGGTCCGGGTGGTCGACCGTGACCGGCTGCCCCAGCACGTCGTACCCGTAGTTGGTCGTCGTCGCACCCTCCACCCCGGTCAACGACTCCGTGACGCTCTCGACCTGGTTCAGGCCGGTGTAGGTGACCTGGTAGTCATCTGCCCGGGCACCCGAGCTCGTGTCGTTGATCCCGGTCAGGTTCCCGTTGATGTCGTAGGAGTAGGCGAACGCCTTGGCTTCGGTGTCGGTGTCGGCGGCGTTGTCCCGCACCAACCGCACGGAGTCAGCCACGACGACACCGGTAGAAGACGGCGCCAGCTTCACCGTGACCGGGTCCCCCTTGCGGAGCTCGACCCGCCCCATGTCGGACCACCCGCCGGCACCCGCCGACTGATCCACCACGTAGGCCGGCTCGGTCACCTCACCGCCCTGACCGTCACCATCCTCACCGTGCGTCAGCTCGAACTTCGCATCGGTGGCCGCCCCGGCGACCTGCGGGTAGGTCACCGCGACCGCATACGTCCCGTCCGCCGGGACATCCAGGGTCCAGGTGAACTCATCCGTGCTCGACGCCGCCGCCGCATGCGTGCGGTGGTTCGTGCCCTGCTCACCCGCGGCCGACCCGGTCGCCCAGGTCCCGGTCGCTTCGGCCAGCCCGGCGGTGTCGTTGTCCGTGACCACCGAGTGCGAACCGACCGGCACACCGTCATCCGACTTGGTCTCCAGCTTCCCGTCCGGGAAGTACGACCAGGACATCGTCCGGTTCGCCGACCCGTCCGCCGACGTCAGAGTCCGGGCCGTCTGCGCACCCAGATCGTCATACTCGTACGTCGTGGAGATGTCCCACACATCCGCGGACTTCTTGATCCACCCGTTGTCGAAGTACTCGGTGACCGACTCGTTGCGCGCCGTCTGTCCCTCCGACGGCGGCATCGACGTCTTCACCACCCGGCCGGCGGCGTCGTACGTCGTCTCGGTGAAGACATTCGCGTCGTTGTAGCGGGTATCCGCCGGGTCATAGGGCTGGAAGGACCGCACTGGCCGGTTCAGCGCGTCGTACTCCGTCCGGGACGCGAAGTCGTCCGGGTCCGCGGTCGCCACACCCCGCGGCGTGACCACCCGGGTCGTGTTACCGACCTCGTCGTACTCCACCTTCGTCGTGCGGTACTGCACCACCCCGTCGACAGACTCGTGCGGGGACTTGGTCTCGACCTGCGCCCCACGCTCGTCATAGGTGACGTGCGACGTGTTGCCGTCCGGGTCCGTCGAGGACACCGCCAGGCCGTCCGCGTCATACGCGGTCGAGCTCGTGTTGCCCGCGGCGTCCGTGCCCGAGACGGGCCGGTGGTTCAGGTCGTACTCGGTCGTGGACGTGAAGTCGTCGGGGTCCGCCGACGCGTTCTTCTTCGGGTCCACCGTCTTGACCAGGTTGCCGACCTCGTCATAGGTGTAGCTGATGACGTCACCGTCAGCGTTGGTCACCGACGTCTGCTGATAGATCGCGTCATATGCGTACGACGTCGTGTAGTCGTCCGGGACCGTCGTGGTCGCGACACCCTTCGGCTCGGTGGTCTTGAGCAGGTTGCCGACCGTGTCGTACTCGTACTGCGAGATACGGTCCGGGCCGGTCTCGGTGTCCTTCGGCATCGTGGACTTGATGACCTGGTCGGCCTGGTCGTACGTCGCCGTGGACACCGCACCGTTCGGCGCGGTCGAGACGGTCACGTTGTCGTTCGCGTCATACACCGGAGCCGGCGTCGTGATCGTCTCGTCCGCCGACTTCCGGGTCGTGCCCGCCAGCGGCCGCCCGAACACGTCGTACGCCTGCGTCACCAGACCATCCAACGGGTCCTCGACCTGGGTCACCAGGCCACGCCCGTCGTTCGAGTACGTGGTCCGCGAGACGTTACCCAACGCGTCCTCGGTGACCTCCGGGTACCCCACGGCGGTGTACCCGCGGTACTGCGTGACGTTCTCGTTCGCGTCCGTCGCCGTCAGCAGCTGCCCGTACTGGTCGTACGTGTACGACGTCGTGTAGTCCCCCGCCGTGGCCGTCGCGATGCCCTTGCCGTCCGTGACGGTCAGCAGGTTGCCCTTGGGGTCGTACGTGAACTGGTTCTTCCGGCCCTCGGGCGACGTGGTCCGCGCGATCTGCGCGACGTGCCCGTTCTCCCAGGTCTGGTACTCCATGACCTGCGCACCGGCCGGCGCCAGCTCAGCGGTCTCCCCAGACACACACTCCGACGCGGCAGGCGCACCACCCTGGGCTGCGTTCTGCTCGGCGTCACGCTGCCAGAGGGGGTACCCGGTCTTCGGGTCGTAGCAGTACGCCGTGACCGCGCCGTTCGCCTCGGTCAGCGTCCGGACGTTGTTGTCCCCGTCCCACGTCAGCGAGACCGTCTCGTCCTTCGCGTTCGTCACCGACCGGGGCCGCCCGAAGTCGTCCGAGACGTACGTCGTCGCGTGCCCCTCGGCATCCGTGACGCTCGTGTTCCACCAGTCATCGTTCGTCGCGTGCGGCACGTAGTCGAACGTGGTGTCCCCACCGAGTCGGTCGGTGATGGTCTGCACCGACCAGTGGTCCTTCGGGTCATCTCCCTCGGCCGGGTAGTAGTACCCGATCCGCGTGGTGTTGCCCCGCGGGTCGGTCACCGCCGTCAGCTTCGCGTTCTTGTTGCCCTGGTCGGCGTCGTACGTGAACCTGAAGTGCTTCGCGATCGACTCACCGGCGTCATCGGTGGCGCCGGCGCCGTCGATCATCCGGCCCATCAGGCCCTTGTCGGTGTAGTAGAACTCGACGGTTCGACCGGAGACGTCGGTCATGGACCGCACGTGGTCGTAGATCTTGGAGTTGGTCAGCTTGCCCGACCCGTCGACCAGGTTTCCCGTGGTCTCGTCCACGTACCGCCAGTCGGTCTGCCCCTTGTCCCAGTAGTCGACCGTGAGGGTCTGCCGGCCCGTGGGGTCAGTGATGTACTGCAGGAACTTGCGGGGCTGGTTGTTCGACTGCTGTGACGTGTAGGTGAACTGCTGCGTGTTGCCGTTCTTGTCGATCACCTGGTTCAGATATCCGTCGCAGCCGAACACGAACGTCGTGCCGTCGGGACGCAGCATCTGCCAGGCGTCCGCGACGTAGTCCTGGTTGCCGGGGCAGGTCACATCGGCGGCGCTCTGCGTCAGCCGGTAGTTCACGCCCGCCGGGGCGTCCCACTCGCCCGTCGTCTCGTTCAGCCGGAACACGTGGGTGGTGCCGTCGCCGTCCGGCAGCATGATCTCCCGCGGACCATTGTTCGGGTGGAACTCCAGCGGCGCACCGAGCCGGATCGGCCCGGACACCTGCGCGGACCAGCCGAACCCGGACACCGTGTCGGAGGTGTCCTGCGAGTTGTACGAGAACCGCGCGAACGTCGACAACCCGCGGCCCGGGTTGCTGAACGCGTCATAGGACCACACGGCGTTACCGGCAGCCACGTTGTTCATCAGGGTGCCACCCGCACCCGTGTTCTTCCCCGCGTAGGTGTAGAAGCTCTCCAGACCCAGCTGGTCCGACGTCGGGTCCTCGACCGCGACGTTCTGCTTCAGCTTCCCCGCCGGCAGTGCCGCGATGCCGGCCTCGGCCAGGGTGCTCTCCTCGGTCTGCTCGCCTGCCTCACCGGTCGCTGTGGCGTCCAGCCCCTGGGCCGACGCCGCCGCCTGCGCCGACTGGTCGCCCTTTGTCTCCGCGTCCTGCCGAGCGGTCTTCTCCTGCGTGGGCGACGCCGTGTTGGCGATCTCCCACGACAACGAGTAGTCCGAGCGCAGGTTTCCGTCACTGACGGGCGGAGCGACGACGGTCGCCGTCATCTCGGCCAGCGCGCCGGGGACCAGGTCCTGCGGGAGCGCCGTCGTCGACGATTGCGAGCCTGGGGCCACGGAACCGTCCGGCAGGGTCCAGGACGCGACGAGCTCCTGACCACCGGTGGTCCACGTGGTCTGCGTCGTGTTGGACACCGTGACCGGCACCTGATAGCTGACGCCCGGCTGCATCCGCTCGGGGGTGTCCGGCGCGTAGAACGTGTCCTCCGGCGCCGTGCTGAGGTACGTCACGGACAAGCGCGGACCGGAGCGTTCCAGGCCACCGTTGTCCTCGGCCTCCGCCGAGGCGAACAGGGACCGGTCCTGAGAGGCGTCCTCGTCCTCCATCCGCACGATCAGGGACCTGTTCCAGGACGGGTTGTTCACGAACGCCTGAGTGACCGCTTTCGCGTCCCAGGACAACCGGTCAGGCCCCTCCCCGACGTCCGAGACCGTCGACTGGACGGCGGAGGTGTGCGTGCCCCCCGGGTTCCACGTCCCGGGACCGGACCCGTCCGGATCGTTCCACGTCGCGAGCGTCTCGTCGAAGTCGACCGTCGCGCGACGTAGCTGATAGTCGCCCTCGGTCGGGTAAACCATGCTGCCGTCCGCGTTCGTACGGGTGGTCTCCGTGGTCTCCTGCCACATCCGCAGGAACGCCTCGGTCACCACCGCGTTATCAGGGATCTCCCACGCCGCGTCGTCCCACTCCATGACCGTGCGCGTGACGCCATAGCGTTCCGATGCGTTACCGACCAGGTCCCAGTGCTGGGTCGTGATGTCCTGCACCGTGTCCCAGTTCTGGTTCGGCTCCCCACTGGCCAGCGACGTATCTCCCGAAGCGACCAGCACCTTGGTCGTGTGCCCCGCCTTGGGCAATCGCACGATCTGCGTCGAGGACGGGACGATGCTGCCGTCCCGGCGCTTGACCGCAACCTGGTAGTAGTACAACCCGCCCACCCCGGACGAGTCGGCCGGCGTCGGCACCGCCGTCGTGTCCACGAACTGTGTGGTGCCGGGGTCCACCGGCGCGATCAACGTCGAGGCCGACGGCGTGAACGTCTGCGAGACCGACCGGTGCACCTGGTACTCCACCAGGTCGTCCCGCAGGTACGAGGACGGATCCTTGTACGACGACCAGGACAGCTCCGCACCGTTGGCGTGAATCGTGTCCGGAATATCCATCACCACGCCCGGCTGCCCATAGGTCACCGTCAGGCGCGGCATGTTGCGCGTCTCCCCGCCGTACACGTTCTCGCCGGCCTCGTACCGCGGACCGCCCAGCGGCCCGTTGACGCTCTCGTCAGTGGCACGGATCATGAACCCGTTGTTCGCCAACGACCCGGCAGCCCACTTCTTCACCGTCTGGGTCACGTCGTAGTCGTGCCACTTGCCGATCTGCCCCGACGTGCGGATCGCCGTACCGCCCTTGATCAGGCGGATCGCGTCCGCGAGCACCACGCGGTCGGTCTGCACGTCCGCGTCGGTCACCGCGACCCGCGCACCCGGGTTCAGGGTGTGCGACTGCACCACCGACCACACCCCACCCGACGTCGGGGTGCCACGCTGCATGTTGACCTTGTAGGTGCGCGTGCTCCCGCCCGGGAACGTCACCTGCAGCTTCGCCGCCCTCGCCCGGTCCACCCCCGGCACGTGCGCCACTCGGATCTGCCAGACGCCACCCTCCGGCAGGTTCGGTGTCACCCCGAACTCGTCCGTCGTGCCGTCACCGTTCCCGTACGAGAACTGGTAGGTGCGCCCGTATGCGTACTGCGTCAACGACGTGTTGCCCGACGCCGGCCAGTCACCCGAGAACTCCGCATCCGCGTGCGTGTTGTCGAACGTGCGCTGGAACCCGGCGATCCCGCCCTGCAACCCGTTCGCGTTCGACCAGTTCGTCGTGCGCGACTCCCACGCACCCGTGACCTCCCGCACCTCCAGCGGCACCTTGGTCGCCCAGTCCGTGTGCGCCTGGTCGAAATAGAGCTCCAGATCGGCATCCGTCACCGTGGAGCCGGCCGGGACCACGTCGTGCAGCTGCGGGAACTCCAGCATCGACCGCGCCAGACCACCCCCGGTACGGCCGACGGACAGGCGGCTGCTCGTGTAGTACTCCGTGGTCGGCGCCTCCGACAGGATCATCGTGTCCTTCGAGAAGTTCCCCGTCGGCGAGATGATGATCGTCGGGTCCACCGTCACCGGCCACACCCGCGCCTCAGCCATGAGCCAGTCCAGGTCAGGCGTCACGGTCAGCGTCCACGCGCCCTGGCCCGACCGCTCCAGCTCGTAGGCAACGTCCCGGGACACGGCAGCGCCCTGGTCGTCCGGCGCGGACAGCTTGCCGCCCTCAGTGGTCTCGGCCTCGCGGGAGTCCCACATCACGCCCGCCGGGATCGACACCGCAGGCTCCGGCTCGAGCTCCCCGTAGAACCCGATCGAGCCGTCCTTCTCGAGGCGCGGCGTCAGGCCATCGAGGTCGGACAGCGTGAACACGTACTCCAGTGGTCCGGCGTCCTCGGCCGGAGCCTCGGAGAGGGTGATCGACTCCTTGACCCGTCCCGGCAGCACCTCGTACGACAGGTCCGCGCCGTCCAACGCAGCCACGTCCTGGTGGGTCACCGTGGCACCGTCGACCCGCGGGGAGGACAGCTCACCGTTCGCGGCGTCGGGCAGGCCCACCGTCACGCCACGACCCGCGGCGTCCTCCACCCGGACCACCCGGTCCGACCGCTGACCGAACCAGGACCGTGCGGTGTTGGCGACGCTCGCGTGCGACCAGCCCCGCGACGAAGCAGCCTTGCCGGCCTTCGCCGGGAGATTCTTCGCACCCGCGGCGGCCACCGCCTTGCCCGTCGGCGCGACGGTCGTGTCGATCTCGACCAGACCGTCCTGGGCAGTCTCGTAGAACAGCGGCTCGCCGGCCATCTCGACCTGCCGCTGACCGTCGTCCAGCAGGAACGTCCTGGTGTTCGCGGTGCGCTGCCCCTTCAGCTCCCGCACCCGCTCGCCAGGCTCAGCCGGTGTGGCCACCTCCGGAACCACCGGATTCGACTCGGGCGACAGCTCGCGGTCCTCCGGGATCGGATCAGCCTCCGGCGCGTCATCGCCACCGAACAGGTCCGTGAACCAGTTACCGCCCTCGCCCTCCCGCTCAGCAGGCGGGGCGGCTGCCTCAGCGGCCGCCGCACGATCCGCCTCCGACAACCCGTCCTCCGTCGCCGCGAGAGCGGGCCCGGCAGGAACCAGATAGACCCCCAGCAGCGCCGCGGCAGTGACCACGACGGTCATCGCCCGGGCCCACAAGCGCATGGAGGGTCCACTCGCCGTCCCGAACAGGGCTCTCCACTCGAACCCGGTCTTGACCGCAGAACCAGACGACCGACGCGCACCCATCAGACAGGCCTCCCGACCAGTACAGATACAGAGCAGGCACTGATGCGAACGACCCCGAGATCAGGGGAACGGTCAGGACCCAGTCAAGCCATAGCCATGACAACAACAACAACCAGGAGACTCACAGCAAACGGACGAATTGCGCAACGTGGACACTCGTCCAGAAACCTCCCAGGACGGTCTGGAGGGGGGGTGAAAAATGCTCCGCTTTTCACCCGGACTGTCAACAGGGTGAAAAGCGGAGCTCCTGAAATCAGCCACTCGACGACCCGCTAGCCTGTGGACAACTCGGGCACAAAATCTTCACTGAGATCGGGCAGCCTGGCGGTCCGCAACCCAGCTCGGCGTGGGCGGATCCCGTGCCCGGTCCGGTGGAACGGGCGCCGGCCATGTGCTGCTTCGCCAGCCGGACGCAGGGTTACCGGAACGCGCCGATGTTGCGGGTGACCCAGTCAGCGAAGCTCCGCGGGGCACGGCCGAGTGCGAGCGCGGTCTCGGGCGACGGCTTCCGCTCGTCGTCGGTCGGGGTCCCTAGCGCGTCCAGGGTCTTGTCGACGACCGCAGGGGGCCAGATCTGCGACAGCTGGGCGAAAGCTTGCTCGCGGGTCTGCTCAAGGAGCTCGACCGGTTCACCGAGCGCCTCTCCGATCGCGGCGACCTGCTCGCGCGGCGTGACCGCAGCGGGGCCGTTCAGGGTGTAGTACCGGCCCACGTGGGTGTCCCCCAGCAGGGCTGCCGCTGCCGCTGCGGCGATGTCTGCCGGATCGATCGGCGGCAGCCCGACATCGGCAAAGGGCGCCTGAACCGTCCGGGAGGAACGGACCGAGTCGGCCCACAGGAGCGCATTGGAGGCGAAGCCCCCGGGCGCAGCACGGTCCACTCCGGAACAGCGCTGGTCACGGTCTGCTCCATGCCCGTCAGGTACGGATCCTGTCTCGACTGGGCGCGTTGCGAGGACAGCAGCACGATGCGGCTGATGCCGCTGGCCCGGGCCGTCTCGACGATCTGGGACACCGGCAGCGCGGGGTCCGGAACCATGAGGAAGAGCCGGTCCGCACCTCGGAAGGCGGGCTCCAGCCCTTCCGGGTCGGTCAGGTCCCCGGCGAAGTGCCGTGCCCCGTCGGGAAGTCCGACCGGGTTGCGCGAGACGGCCGTGACCGACTCCCCCGCGGCGGTGAGGGCGTCGAGCAGGGGGCGTCCGATGTTGCCGGTGGATCCGGTGACTACGATCATGACGATTCCTTCCGGTGTCAGGTACGCGGCAGACTCTAGGAACGCCGCTTACTATCAGAAAGGACGTACCTCCAAGTAAGGTCCTGACATGGAGATCGGAATCTCGGAGGCGCCGTCGTCCTCGACCAAGGACCGTGACCCGTTTCACACGAACTGCGATGCCCGGCAGGTGCTCGACCACGTCACGAGCCGCTGGGGCGTCTGGGTCCTGCTCAGGCTCCAGGAGCAGCCGCTGCGGTTCTTCGAGCTGCGTGACCACATCGACGGCATCAGCGAAAAGATGCTGTCGCAGACCCTGCGGAACCTGGCTCAGGACGGACTTGTCTGGCGCAAGGTCGAGCCGACGTCACCGCCCCAGGTCACCTACGGCCTGACCCCTCTCGGCAGCGGGCTCCGCGGACACCTTGCGACCATGCTGGACTGGATCCAGGACCACACCGAGCCGTCCCGTCGCACCGAGGCGCCCGCACAGACGGAGAGTTGACGCTGCGCGAACGCCGCCGTCGAGCCGCGGCCGACAAGCCGGCCGGCACCCGTCGCCCAGGACGACTCGACCCGATCGGCAAAGCACCGGTCCGATCTACTCGAACCGGCTGATGGCGTGCAGCACGAGCAGCACGATGCCGCCGAAGGTGGTGACGGCGCTGAGCGCGATGGTGAGCCACTGCAGGGCACGGTTGCCCACGCCGGCGCGCAGCCGCATGATCGCCCAGACCAGGGTGACCGGGGCCAGCGGCCAGAGCACGACGGCGAGCACGGCCAGCACCGCATCCGTGGCCTCGGTCTTTCGCCCTGTGGTGACGGGCGCCGGAACGGGGGTGGCCTCGGCGGCGATGGCCTCCACGGGGCCCAGCTCGTCGAGCACGCGGCGGACCGACTCGTCGTCCGTGCCGTGCTGTGCGAGTGACTCGGCGGCATGCTCACGCACCGCCGCCACGGTCTCGGCGCGCTCGCGCGGGTCGGCGGCGGCCAGGGCACGGTCGAGGTCGGCGAGGTAGGCCTCGACCAGGGTCGGGAAGTCGGGCGTCGTGGTCATCAGGACTCCAGGGTCGTACGGACGTCTGTCGTGAAACGGGACCAGGTGGCAGTGAAGGTCTCCAGTGCCGCCCGGCCCTCGTCGGTGATCTCGTAGTACCGACGCGGGGGGCCCACCGCGGAGGGGACCTGGGTCGTGGTGACCCAGCTCTGCTGACGTAGACGCGACAGCAGCGGATACAGCGTGCCCTCGCTGGTCAGCAGGGAGTTGTCGGTGCCGAGGCGCTCGGCGAGCTCGAGCCCGTAGGCAGGTGCCGAGCGCAGGCAAGCCAGGACGCAGTACTCCACGACCCCCTTGCGGAGCTGCGTCAGGACCATGTCCGGTGTCGGTATCATGCGTTACACGATAGCAGTCTCTTGCGACACAAGGTACCCCCCAGGCCTGCTGGTGGGTTCGATTACCGTCATTGACCGCGGTGGGGACGACGCCGAAGGCTGACGCTCACGACCTGAAGGCGGCACCCGACCTGTTGCACGCGGGCCGCCGATCTCAAAGGAGAGAATCGTGAACCGACCCCGCATGACGCGCCGCGCGCCTTTCGCCGCTGCAGCGAGCCTCCTCGCCGTCGTCCTGGCGGTGACCGCCTCCGCGTCCGCATCCGGCGCCGAGACTGCGAGCGATCCGTCCACGTTCCCGGAGTTCAGCTACGTCGGCACGGCGTTCGACAAGGGCGACCTGGCGTACAACCCGACGGACGAGTTCATCTTCCCCAGCGTGATCCGCGCTGCGGACTACTTCGCGGAGCCGCTCGGGACCTACTACATGTACTACGCCCCGCACGAGCGACCGGGCGGCATCGCCCTGGCCTACTCCGACTCGATAGACGGCCCGTGGACCGAGTACGACGGCAACCCGCTCATCACCAACAGCTGGCCGCCGCACTACGGCACCGTCAGCCACATCTCGTCGCCGCATGCCATGTGGGTGGAAGACGAGGAGCGACTCTTCCTGTACTTCCACGGCGAGAACACGATCACCAGGTACGCCACCTCGGTCGACGGCATCCACTTCGAGTACGGCGGAACCGCGGTCCAGCGGGACGAGACCACCGGCCGGGAGACGTCGTACGCGCGCGTCCTCGAACAGCCCGTGGCGCGGCTCGGCACCCGCTACCTGATGCTGTTCATGGACAACCCGGCGAACGCGCTGCCCGGCCAGAACGGACCCGTTGCCCGGCGGATCCGCTGGGCGGTGTCCAACGACGCGCGAAGCTGGACGGTGCAGCCCGAGCCCCTCGTGACGCCACGGGGCATCGAGGAACCGAACGTCTCGGGGCCGTTCTTCCTGCGCTGGGAGGGCAAGAACCTGGTGATCTTCCACGCCAGCGACGGCAACATGCACGCAGTGGACGTGGGCGAGAACTTCGACCAGGAGATCCACCTCGGCATGGTTCACGACTCGATGGCGGAGGCCCCTGACCTCGGCCGATCGGCGGCCCCGACCTTCTACTTCGACGGCCGCACCGCGCACATGTACTACGAGTCCGGCGGCCGGCTGACCGCGACCATCGGCCACGCCGTCGCCACCCTGGACGAGCCCGTTCCCGCGCGTGACCTGGACTGCACGGTCGACCGGCCGGTGCTCTGGCCGCCGAACCGGCAGCTGGTGGACGTCACCGTCGACGTCGACCTCCCTGACGGCATCCTGGGCCCGCGAGCGTTCGAGCTCGTCGATGTCTCCGGCGGCGGCGAGGGAGACGTGTCCGGATTCGACACCGGAACACCGTCGGTCGCCGGCCAGCTGCGCGCCGAGCGAGACGGCGACGGCAGCGGCCGGGCCTACACCCTGACCTACGCCGGCCACGACGAGCTCGGCCGCGCCGTGGGTTGCACCGTCGACGTCACCGTTCCGCACGACCTCGGTCACTGAGCGGCGCTGAGCGACGCTGAGCGGCGCGCAGCGGCACGGGCGGGTCACCGCCGTATCTTCGACCGCGTTCCGTCCGCGCGCGGACGGCTGCGCAGCGAGGTCCCCTCGATGTCGACGTGAGGAAGTATGCGGTCGAGCCATCGCGGGAGCCACCAGACGCTCTTGCCGAGCAGGTGCATGAGCGCGGGCATGAGCAGCAGCCTGACGACGAAGGCGTCCAGGAGCACACCGAAGGCGAGACCGAACCCGATGGAACGGACCAGCGTGGCCTCCGAGAAGATGAACCCGCCGAAGACGGCCACCATGATGAGCGCGGCGGCGATCACCACCGATCGCCCTGCATGGAGGCCCTTCGTCACGGCGGTCCGCGCCGGCGCGCCATGGACATACGCCTCTCGCATCCCGGACGCGAGGAAGAGCTGATAGTCCATCGCGAGTCCGAACAGGATGCCGACCAACAGCACGGGCAGGAAGCTGAGGATCGGTCCCGTGCTGTGGACGCCGATGAGCTCTGCCCCCCAGCCGAACTGGAAGAGGGCGACGACGAGGCCGAACGTCGCGAACAACGAGAGCACGAAACCACCGGTGGCGATGATCGGCACGAGCAGCGAGCGGAACACGATGATCATGATCAGCAGCGACAACCCGATGACGACGCCGAGGTACCGGGGCAGCACATCGACGATCGCCTCCGAGATGTCGATGTTGATCGCGGCCTGGCCGGCGACCCCGAGGGTGATGTCGCCGTCGAGAGCCGGCAGCGCTCGGATGTCCTCGACGAGCTCCGCGGTCGACGCGCTGTTGGGTCCTTCTTTCGGCTTCACCTGGAAGGCGAGGAGCGTGTTGTCGTCCGTCGCAGCGATCGGCGCGACCGCCTCCACCCCGGCCAGGCCCCCAAGAGTCTCCGCGATGTCCACCTGGGCGGCGAGCACCTCCTCGTCGCCGAGCCCGTCGGGGACGTCGGCCGCGACGAGGAGCGGGCCGTTCGCACCGGGACCGAACGCCTCGTCCACGGCGTCGAACGCCTGAAAACTGGTGGACTCCTGCGGGTCGCTCGAGCTGTCCGGCAGCCCAAGGCGCATCGACAGGGCCGGCACGG
Organism: Promicromonospora aerolata; assembly: GCF_042682255.1. Classification (NCBI taxonomy): domain Bacteria; kingdom Bacillati; phylum Actinomycetota; class Actinomycetes; order Micrococcales; family Promicromonosporaceae; genus Promicromonospora; species Promicromonospora aerolata. The sequence continues at coordinate 4,585,287 of NZ_JBHUHF010000001.1, read as the reverse complement.
CGATGGTCAGCAGCACGGCCACCGAGATCGAAGCGGTGAGAACGGCACGGAGCGTTCCCATCGGCTTCGCCTGGCGTTCGCGGTGGTGTCGCTCTCCGACGGTTGCTCGCGCGCCCTTTCTCAGGAGGCGGTCGCCGACCAGGCCGAGTAGGGCCGGGGTGAGCGTCAGTGCGATGAGCACGGCAATCGCGACACACACGGCGCCGACCGTCCCCATCAGGCCGAGGAACTGGATCCCGGTGACGTTCAGGGCGAGCAGCGCGACGACCACCGTCGACCCGGCGAAGAGGACGGCCGTGCCCGCTGTCCCCGCGGCGACACCGATCGATTCGTGGACGGGCATGGCGGCGAGCAGCTGCTTGCGGTGCCGGTTCACGATGAAGAGGGAGTAGTCGATGCCGACAGCCAGCCCCAGCATGACGCCCAGCACCGGCGTCACGGCCGCCATGTCGACCATGCCCGAGAAGGACAGGGATCCGGCGACGCCGATGCCGACGCCGACCAGTGCGGTGACGAGCGGGAGCGCGGCGGCGAGGACCGAACCGAGCACCATGATCAGCACCACGGCGGCGATGCCCAGTCCGATCATCTCCGCCGTGCCGAAGAGCTGCGGATCTCCCTGCGAGATCTCCGCGCTGAAGTCCACGGAGGTGCCGCTCACGGGTTCACCCTCGAAGTGCCCTAGCGTCGCGTCCTTCACCTCGCTGGACAGATCGAGGCGGGAATCGGTGAAGGCGACGTTCACGATCGCCGTCGACTCGTCCTCGGACACGACGGCGATGCCGTCCGCAAGCTTGAGCAGGGTGGCGGCGAGGCCGGCCTCGCGGGCGGGCTCCTCCAGATCGCTCCGGTTCTCCTCGAGCCCCCGGAGCTGCTGGGCCTGTTCCTCCGTCATCTCGAAGGGGTCGACGACTGTCGCGACTCCTTCGAGATGCTCCGCGCTCGCTGCCAGAGCGGAGATCTGCGATCGCTGCTCGGCAGTGAACGCTTCTCCGTCTCGGGTGCGGTAGACGACCGTTCCCGTTCCACCCGCCGTGTCCGGCAGCTTGTCCGCGAGCTCATCGACGACCGCACCGGACGCGGTACCGGGGATGTCGAAGCTGCTCTTCAGTTCTCCACCGAAGCCGGCGAAGGCCCCGAGGGCGAGCCCGAATGCCGCCACCCATCCGAGGATCACGATCCACGCGCGGCGTGCGGCGAAGGAACCAAGACGAAAGAGGAGAGATGCCATGGGTGAGTACTCCATAGGGGTGCTGTCTGACGATGAGGGTTCCGGTCCGGCACTGACCGAGCTCGCGGCGAGGGTCGTGCCGGGTCCTGGTGGTTCGCATCCGTGCGGGTCAGGCGGCTTCCGGGCCGTCAAGCGGGGCGGCGACCTGGACGATCACCTTGCCGCGCACCCCTCCGGCTTCCAGCCGTGCGTGCGCGGCGGCGATCTCTTCGAGAGGGAAGACGGTGTCGACCACCGGACGCAGTTCTCCCGCCTCAGCGGCCGCGGTCAGGGTCTCGAAGAGTGACCTTGCGGGGTGCCCGAAGAACAGTCGGACGCGACGTGAGCCGTGGATGCTGGAGAGCAGGACGTACCCGAGGCTGCGTACCGGGTGATCGAGGTCGAAGGCGATAGTCACGATCCGCCCGCCGTCCGCGAGGATTCGGCGGTAATCACGCAGCTGTGTGCCCCGGGTATCGAACACCACGTCGAACGCGCCGAGCTCTCGTGGAGGCAGGTCGTAGTCCACGACGTGGTCGGCTCCGAGCTCTCGGACGAAGTCGATCGTTGCGGGACTCGTGGACGCGGTGACGCTGGCACCGAGCATCTTCGCGACCTGCACGGCAACGCTGCCGACACCACCGGCGGCACCGCGGATCAGCACCCGCTCTCCGGGGCGGAGGGAAACCTTGTCGCGCAACGCCGAGAGCGCTGTGTTTCCCCCGGAGAGAAGCGACACCGCCTCGACGAGGGTGAGGTCGGACGGCGCGTGCGCGATCCTGCCGACGTCGGCGGCCACGTACTCCGCCGCCGACCCCACATCGCCCCGTTCGTCGACGGCGCCCCACACGCGGTCACCGACGGCGAAGTCGGTCACGCCGTGGCCGAGCGCGACGATCTCGCCGCTGAAGTCGATTCCGATTCGCCGGGGGAACTTCCGTCCGGTGACGATCTTCAACCGTCCCTGACGTCCGGCCAGCTCGCCACCGTTGACGGTCGAGGCGACGACGCGCACCAGCACCTGACCTGAGTCGGGGTCGGGGCGCGGAGCCGTCGACGTGTACAAGACCTCCGGTGGTCCGTAGCGGGCATACATCGCGGTGCGCATCGGCTGGCTCATTCAGGTTCCCTTTCCTTCGCTTCGAGATCGACGCTAAGGTAAGAAACGGGCGGCACCGCCCGTTTCTGTCGAAGTGGGAAGAAGTCCCGTCCGGCCTTCCCGGAAAGGAGCCGGATGCCCGCTCGAAACGTGAGGAAGGACGCCGCGCGCAACCGCGAGCGCATCATCGACGCCGCGCGCATCGTGTTTCGAGAGCACGGCATCTCAGCGCCGGTTGCGACCATCGCCCGCATCGCGGGTGTGGGCACGGCGACGCTCTACCGTCACTTCCCCTCACGCGATGATCTGCTGACCGCGATGTTCGGAGACCAGGCCCGTCATCGCATCGCCGTGCTCGATGACGCCGTCGCGGACCCGGACCCGTGGCGCGGATTCGTGCGGTCGCTCGAGACCGTCGTCGAGATGGAGATGGAGAACCCCGGCCTGTCCGAGGCGATCGTCTCGCAGCGCCATGCGATCCCCGTGTACGAAGAGCTGCGCGTGCACGCCGTGGCTGCGCTGGCCACCCTCGCCGCGCGCCTGCGCGACGGCGGGATCGTCGGCGAGGATTTCCGCGTCGCCGACATCCTCCTGATCCTCGCGGCCTTGAAGGGGATCAGCGATACCGCCGGAGAGAACGCCGTTCCCCAGGCACGACGGTTCATCCACCATCTCGCCCATGGGATCAAGCGTCCGTGACGGCGTGCCGTCCCGCTTCACACCAGGAGTAGCGGAAATAGAGACCTCCGGCCCAGGGCCTCGACATGGCCCGAAACCGGTTGGCGCTCGTCGGGTAGCCCCTACCCCCGCTACCTCGTCAGCCGACCTTCGTGAGGTAGTCCTGCACCGCTGGCGCGAAGCCGTAGGGCACGTAGTCGGTGAACTCGTCCGGCGTCGCCCACACGACGTCTGCGAGCTCTTCCGTGTCGGCGACGTACGCCTCGCCGCTGACGACGTCGCACGCGACGTAGCCCATGAGGCGACCGGTGTTCGGGTGCACGCGCTCCCCCAAAACCGTCACGGCCTCGACGGTGAGCCCGGCCTCTTCGGCCGTCTCACGAACGGCGGCCTGCTCGAACGTCTCTCCTTGCTCGACGGCGCCGGCGGGGAACTGCCACGAGAGCGAGCCCTCGGAAACGCGCCGCTGGACCAGCAGCAGCTTCCCGTCCTGGACGATGACCGCCGCCGCGACGGCGGCCTTCTCGTCGGTGACTCCCTCAGACACGCGCACCTCCTGGCCCCAGCCCCTCGCACCGTACGCCGAGCGCCGTGCCAGTGGCGGAATGAGGCCCTCAAACGCAACCAGTACGGCGTTCGACGGCCTCCGGTGGCCGGGAAAGGGTCCGGGCCAGGCGGGAGAGCCCCTCAGCAACGGAGAAACCCCGCTTGACCCGGGCGTTTGCCCTGGTCAAGCGGGGTTTCAGTCTGTGGAGCTAGGGGGATTCGAACCCCCGACCTTCTCATTGCGAACGAGACGCGCTACCAACTGCGCCATAGCCCCTCGGACTGCAGAAGACTAGCACTTCACCGCCGGTGATCCGCAACTTGGCCGAGTGTCGCGCGGGTCACGGACCCGTGGCCCGCGCGACCTCGACCAGCCTCGGCACCCGGCACCCCGGCACCCGGCACTCGGCACCCAGCACCAGCCCCGTCACCCCGGCACCAGTCTCGTCACCCAGCCGCACGGCGCCGGGCCAGGATCTCTTCCAGCGGCTTGCCGAGCGTCTCGGACTTCGTCCGCGGCGGCTCGCCCCGCAGCAGCTCGTCCTCAGCGACCGGATCGGACGCCGTCCCTGAGGAGCTCGACACGGGTATCGACGGCGGCGCGGAGGTCCGGCCGCCCGTGGCGCTGGACCGGGCAGCGGAGCCGCCGGACGCCGTCGGACCCTTGGGAGCGGTCGACGACGCCGGGAGCGCCGCGGGCTGGCGCTGCGGCGCGGCGGGCTTGGTCACGTAGGTCGGCAGCGGAACGGGCACGGGGTCCCACGCGCGTCCGCTGGGTACCTGGTCCCGCTTCTCGGGCTCCTCGTCCTTCGCTGCCGGCTCGGCCGTCGTCGTGCCCTCGTCCGAGGCCTCGGGCTGGACCTCGATGACCTTCGGCTTCGCGGGACCGTCGAGGATCTCGTCGAGCACGTCCTTGCGGGCGACCCGTGGGATCGCCTGTGTCTCCGTGCTCGAGCCGTGGGTGGCCAGGCCGGTGACCTGCGCGCGGTTGCGGGGCGCGTACGGGCCGCCGTTGGCGAGGGCACGCGCCTGCGTGGCGCGCTGCCGTGCTGCTCGCACGGTGGCCTGCCACCTGGCGTCCGCGCGCCGTGCCGCCCGGGCCGCACGGCGGCCGAGGAACAGCACGAACAGCAGCATGGCCGACGGCACGACCGCCGTGCCCCAGTGCAGCCGGTCGAGCCCGACGAGCGCCCAGGCGCCGATGCTGCACACCAGCAGGAGCGCCGAGACGATGAGGCGACGTCGGGCGCGCGCGGCTCGCCGTGCCCGCCGCTCGACCCGGCGGATGCGCTCCGTCGTCAGCGGCCTACCTCGGACCATGATCTGGAGCGGGTATCCCTTCGGGGTCGGACGAGCGACACGCGGCACGCCCTGGCCGGTCCCCCGCGGCTTGCCGTCAGTAACCATCGCCCCTCCTCTCCTGCCGGAGCCGCTCATCGCGACGATGCGCAGCCCTACCGAAAACCGGTCCGTCACCCGCGAGTCCGCGAGCTCTGACCGATGGCGCACCAGGCTTGGCAGCCAGTAGCCCAACCACAGGACGAACAGCGCTGCGGCTGTCAATCCTGCAGTCGGTTCCACGACACGACGTTAGGCGAGCATCGCCGCGCCCAGCCGCACCGCGCACGGCGTGTCCCACCGTCAGGGCGCGTCCCGCAGCCGCTGCCAGCGCGTCAGCAGCCCCTCGGGAACCTCTTCCCGGGTGATGGCGAACGTGCGGTGGTCGCGCCACTGACCCTGGATGTGCAGGAAGCGTTCGCGCACCCCCTCGTCGCGCAGACCGAGCTTCTCGACCACGCGCAGGCTCGGCTTGTTCTCGGGCCGGATGTTGATCTCGATGCGGTGCAGCCCGAGAAAGAACGCGTAGTCGGTGGCCATCGCCACGCCCGTGGGGATCACGCCCCGCCCGGCAACGCTCTGACTGACCCAGTAGCCGATGCTCGCCGAGCACATCGAGCCCCACGTGATGGAGGAGACCGTCAGCTGTCCGACGAGGGCGCCGTCGAGCTCCACGCCGAACGGGAGCGACGTCCCGGCGCGTGCCTGCGCGGAGAGCGACCGCACGTACTCGCCGAACGTGGAGGCGATGTACCGGTTCGCACCGGGCGCCGTCGCCTCCCAGCGTTCCAGCCAGGCTGCGTTCTCGGCCCGCAGCCGGGCCCAGTCGCTCGCGTCGCGCCGCCGGAGCGGGCGCAGCACGACCGATCCGGCCGCCGTGTCCTCACGCAGCGTCACCGGCCAAGGCTTGGCCACCGTCCACCCCTTAACAAACTTTCCCGTCGCACCTTCTGGCGCGTCTGACTTGCTCGACGGCATCATCGTTCGCCCCTTGCCACGTCCCATGACGAATCCCGGCGTTGGAGAGGGTCTACCACGCTCGGTGGTCTCGGACCCGTCGAGCAGCCGCTCGGTCATGTTCTCGCCTTCTTCGTACGCTGTTCGTAACAATCTTGTCTCGGAGTCTTGGCACAATAGCGGTCATGAGCGGCATCTCTGTTCCGACGCCACAGCCGTACCCCGTCCTACCCGGGATGGAGACCGGCGACGCCAAGGAAGAGCTCCGCCGCGCGATCCGCGCGCAGCGCGGGCACCGAACGGCCCGACAGCGGGCACAAGCGGCCGAATCACTAGCCGACATCATCGAGTCAATTCCCGAGGTTCGCGACGCGGGCTGCGTCGCCGCGTACGCCGCGCGCAGCGCCGAACCGGGCATGCTGCCGCTCCTGGACCGCCTCACGGGTAGCGGGGTCCGTGTGCTGCTCCCGGTGCTCGGTGCGGGCCTGGCGCGCGACTGGGCGGACTACACCGGTCCGGACGACCTGCTGGAGCGTGCCCCGGGCAGGCCGCCCGAGCCCGGCGGTCCCACCCTGGGCACCGACGCCACCAAGCTGGCCGACGTCGTCCTGGCGCCCGCCCTTGCCATCGACACCCGTGGGGTGCGCCTCGGCCAGGGTGGCGGCTGGTACGACCGGGCCCTGACGCACCTGCGGCCGGGCGCGCACGTGATCGCCGTCGTCTTCCCCGAGGAGGTGTACGACGCCGCGGAGCACCCGCTGCCCCGCGAGGAGCACGACGTCCTCGTGCACGCCGTCGCCACCACCACCGACTGGCGCTGGCTCGGCGAGCCGTAGCCCCCGCCGCTCGCCGGTCGCCGGTCGGGCAGCCGAACGGCCGAGCAGGTCGAGACGTGCCCTGACCCGCTCGGCCGGCGCGAGCGCTACCTCACGGGGTGAGGATGAGCTCGTCCTCCTGTGCGGCGTCGACCGCCTCGGCGCTGAACGGCCACGCGAAGGTCTCCCCCGTCGCCCACGCGTCGAGCTGGTCGTCGTAGTGCTCCGCCGCCGGGTGCGCGGACGTGCCGGTCACGACCACCCAGGTCGAGGCGTCGAGGTCCGCGAGGTCGACGACCATGCGCATCGACGGGCCGCTCGTCACCTCGAAGCTGCCGCTGGCGGCGTCCCACGCCGTGGCGTTCACGATCGAGGAGCCGCCCCCGACCTTGACCGGCAGCGGGTTCATGTACGCGGCGACCGGGGCCGGGATGCCGGACCCGCCGAGCACCAGGTGCTCCAGCCTCAGCTGGTGGAGCGTTCCCCACTCCCAGTCGCTGGTGTCCTTGCCGAGCTCGACGGTGAGGTCCTGGCGCGCGCTGACCAGTGCCTCGGTGAGCACCTGGTCCCGGCTCTCCACCACGGCCACGGTGGACTTGTCGTCCCAGAAGGCGTCGTTGGGGTTGTCCAGCATGCCCTGGATCACCGCCAGCCACCGGCTGCCGCCGTCGGGCCACATGGATTCCGGCAGCTCGTCGTTGAAGGTGGTCTTCAGGAGGTTGCGCCACACGGCGGCGAAGTACGCGGCGGCCGCGGAGTCCGCGTCCATGGAGTAGTCGTCCCAGTCGGCGAGGAGCGCCTGGCCGTCCGAGTCGTAGCCGGCGGGGAGCTCCACCTCGAGCAGCACGGGCACCAGCGTGTCGGCGAACACGCTCCACTGGTCCATCTGGATGTCCGACATGTCGGAGGCCGAGAGCTTGCTGCCCTGCGCGATCCGATCGCTGAGCAGCGTGCGAATGCGTTCCGACCGGTACCCGTAGTCCCAGTCCCGGGTGAGGAACGGCCCGCTGCCCCCGGGCAGCACGGCCTGGTTCGCCGCGACGACGAAGCCCTCCTTGGGGTCGATCACGCCCGGCATCTGCTCCTTGGCCACGAACCCGGTCCAGTCGTAGCGGGCGTCCCAGCCGGGGCGCGGCCACGTGCCGTCCGACTCCACCGCACCCGGCACGCTCGCCCGCACCGGGATCTTGCCCGGCGCCTGGTAGCCGATCTGCCCGTCCGTCGTGGCGAAGACGATGTTCTGCGCCGGCACCTCGAACTTGGCGGCCGCCGCCTTCATGTCCGCCGGGTTCTTCGCACGGTTCATCTCGAACACGGCATCGGCGGTGTGGCCCGGCTCGAGTGCCGTCCACTGCAGCGATATCTCGTACTGGCCCAGCTCGGTGCCGGTCTCCGTGGGCGCGTTGCGCACCGCCTCCATCGTGGCCTCGTCCATGACGGACGAGACGATCGGGCCGTGCACGGTGCGTCGGACCTCGAGGTCGACCGGGCTACCACCGTCGACCCGGATCACCTCCGTCTCCTTCTCCATCGGGACCCATTCGTCCGCGCCACGCAGGTACGTATCGTTGCGGACCCGCTCGATGAAGAAGTCGGTGACGTCGGCGCCCATGTTCGTCAGGCCCCAGGCGATGTCCGCGTTGTGCCCGATGATCACGCCCGGAAAGCCGGAGAACGAGAACCCGGACACGTCGAAGGGACACTCGGGCCCCACCTCGTTGCAGTGCAGGCCCACCTGCGCCCAGATGCCGGGAGCGGCGAGGTCGAGGTGGGGGTCGTTCGCCAGCAGCGGCTTGCCCGACTCGGTGTACTGGCCCGATACCGCCCACGAGTTCGAGCCGGTGCCCTCGCCGCGAGCGATCTGCACCGGTACCGCGTCCAGGGCCCGCTGCGCCGACTCCAGCGCCTCCGTGAGGTGCGGGCTCTTGTACACGTCCCCGGCACCCGACGCCGTCTCGGTCGCCTGGGTCTGCTGCGTCGCCTGCGGAACCCCTGCCTCTGCGGGATCGAGCACGGTCGCGTTGCCGGTGCCCGAATAGGCGGGGAAGAGCTCCGCGACGCGCGACGCGTCCCCCAGCGTGCTGTACGCCAGCGCGCGGTCGAGCTCGTCGTCGTAGTTTCCGCGCAGGTCCCAGGCCATGGCCTTGAGCCAGGCGAGCGAGTCGATCGGGTCCCACGGCTCCGGCTCGTTCACCTCGACGCTGACGTCGAGCACCGTGTACTCCACGGCGGTCTCGGCCGGGTCGCGGTCCGCGATGTAGGCGTTCACGCCGTCCGCGTACGCCTGGAGGTACTGCCGCGTCGTGTCGTCGAGGATGTTGAACTCCTCCTCGGCGACATGCCGCCAGCCGAACGTGCGAATGACCATGTCGGCCTGGATCGCGTCGGCGTTGTTGCCCACGAGCTCGGCCAGACGGCCGGCGGTCACGTGGCGGCGGTAGTCCATCTCGAAGAACCGGTCCTGCGCGTGCACGTAACCCTGTGCGCGGAACAGGTCGTCGGCCGAGTCGGCGTAGATCTGCGGCACGCCCTGGGCATCGCGGCTGACGCGGACGTCGGAGCTGAGCCCCTCCACCTGCACCTCGCCGGAATGCTCCGGAAGCGGACGGCGCCCGGTCAGCCAGCCGAAGGTCGTCAGTGCGACCAGGACGAGCACCAGGACGACTGTCGTGCCGACGATGAACTGGCGGACACGCGTGGTACGAGTACGACGGGGCTTGGTGGGTCGCGCACCGTCGGAGGTGGCTGTTTCGGCGGGCTCTAAGGGCTCGGCGGAAGTGGTCGCGGACACGCAGTGGAGACTACCGCCCGCCCCTGTGCTTGAGTGAACGCTCCCCGGTGAACACGTTCAGGAGTTCCTGGGACTATCCCCAGCCGCTCGACCGTTACTATTGGCACTCGGAAACCCCGAGTGCCAGAGCCGGTTCGTGCGGGCGCGCGACGCCCCGCCCGGCCTGACGTCCAAGAGGAGTGCACGTGCCCACCTACGCGTACCGGTGTGCCGACTGCGGCCACGCGTTCGACATCCACCAGGAGTTCAGCGACTCGTCGCTGACGATCTGCCCCGAGTGCCAGGGCCGGCTGCGAAAGGTGTTCAGCTCCGTGGGCGTCACCTTCAAGGGCTCCGGCTTCTACCGCACGGACTCACGCAGCACCTCGACGAACAGCACCGTGAAGTCCGGCAAGGGTGAGTCCTCGTCGGACTCGTCGTCCGGCTCGTCCAGCTCGTCCAGCGGCTCGTCCTCGGACAGCTCCGGCTCGTCGTCGGGCTCGTCGAGCTCGTCCGGGTCCTCGTCCGGCGGGTCGTCGAGCGGGTCCAGCACGTCGAAGGCCGCCTCGGCCTGACCGCGCGCCACGACGACTTCGGTCCTTGGTCGGGAGATCGGTCCATCGACGGACCGATCTCCCGGTGAGGCACCGAGGCCGGTCTCCCGAGCCTCGGATGCCCTGCCCGGCGGGCCGACCCGCCCGACGGGGCTGCAACGCTGCGAGCCCGACCACAGGCAGCGCTTTTCCCCCACCGTGCACAGCCGACCCGCAGACGACGGCGCGACCGACCGTCGCTGCATAACGTCACGGGCATGGGACTCCTCGACACGATCGCCGAACCGGTCGCACGCCACGGTTCACCGCCCGGCCCCGGCCCGCGCACGCCGTGGAGCCGGGCGGAGGCGCCGGCATCGGCCCGGCCGCGTTCGAGCCTCGCCGACGTCCTCTCCCGTCCGAGCCGGCTTCGGCCACCTGGGCCGCGGTCACGACGGCCCCGATCCGTGGCGTTCCGCCGGGCACGACGGGTCCTGTGGCGCTGGCGCTTCGCCCTCGCGGCCGCCCTGTTCGGCCTTGCGGTCGCTCAGACGGTGCACGTCCTGCGCCCGCCGCCGCCACCGACGGTGGACGTCGCGGTCACTACGCGCCCCGTCGCGGCCGGTACGGAGCTCACCAGGGACGACGTGGTAGTGCGCGCGATCGCCACCGATCTCGCCCCACCGGGCGCGGTACGCACCGTGCACGGTCTGCTGGGCCGCGCGGCGGTCGTCGGACTGCCTGCGGGGGCACCCCTGCACACGACCCTCCTGTCCGATGCCGGCGTCTCCGCCGCCGCCCCGCGCGGCACCGTGGTGGTCCCGGTCCGCCTGTCCGACGACGCCGTCGCTGCCCTGCTGCGTCCCGGCGACCGGGTCGACCTGCTGTCCGCGACGACGTCGGGGCCCGCACAGCCCGGAGCGCCCCGTTACCTCGCACGCGGTGCGCTGGTGCTTCCGGTGCCCGCCGGCCGCGAGCCGGCGGCAGCGGGTGGGTTGCTCGGCCCGGCACCGGACGGCGACCGGACCGTCACGCTCGTCGCCGTCGCCCCGGACGACGCGCCGGACCTGTCGGCGGTCTCGGGCTGGGGATCGGTCACGGCGGTCTTGGTCCCGTAGGTCGATCTCCGACGGCGAGATCGGGCATAGTTGGGCAAACGGCGCCGCAATTCTGCCGAATGTCCGGTCAAGGTGCGGAATCGCCAGAAGAACCGCAGAATCCCTTGACCGGGCCGGTCCTGGCGGCCCAAGACCAACGCGAACAACTGCAGGGGACCACAATGCTTCAGGGCTTCAAAGAATTCATCACGCGCGGCAACGTGCTCGACCTCGCTGTCGCCGTCGTGATCGGCGGTGCTTTCTCGGCGGTGATCGACGGCCTCGTCAAGGGCTTCATCATGCCGCTCATCGGGTGGCTCGTGGGCGCCCCCAACTTCTCGGCGATCGCGTTCAGCGTCCCCAACTGGCGCGGCGGGTCCACCGAGTTCCCGATCGGCCTGTTCATCCAGGGCCTGATCATGTTCCTGCTGATCGCGGCCGCGGTCTACTTCTTCGTGATCGTTCCGATCAACAGGCTGAAGTCTCTGCACAAGTCCTCGGAGGAGGTCGTCGAGGAGGCCGCTGCCGAAGAGGTCGTGCTGCTCACCGAGATCCGCGACCTGCTGCGTGTCCAGTCGGGCACCACCGCCAACCCGAACTCCAACTAGCAGGGGGTCGGTAACACGGATGGTCGGTAAAAGGTCAGGTGGTCGGCAGCCCGGGCTGCCGACCACCTGACCTTTACCGACCATCCGACAGTCGTCCGGTGAGCACACCTCTCAAGCCCAGTGGGGCGGGACGTCGCGGCGGAGCTGTTCGTCGTTCGAGTCGTGGCCGGCGTCGGAGGCGGTCCGGCCGTCGGCCCCCTCGCCCCAGCCCGCCGGGCGCTCGTCGGCGCTCACGCCGGGCACTGCCTCGCGCTCGGTCCCGCGCCGTACGGCGCGCCGCGGCCCTCGACGCCGCGCCGGGCCGTCGCCGTTCGTCGCCGGCGCAGCGGCAACCGCCGACCCAGCGGCAACCGCCGGCCCGGCACCAGTCCCCGGCTCGGCACCAGTCGCCGGCACAGCGGCAGCCGCCGACTCGGCAGCAGTCGCCGGCGAATCGGCCGAGGACGCTGGATCGGCTGACTGGTTCTCGGGCTCGTTCACCCCACCATTGTCGCCCCGCAGCGGACCAGGCTCGCTCACCTCGGCAACCGACCGCGCTCAGCACCACCGCACCACCGCGGCCCGAGCCCTCAGTCGTCCAGGACCTGCGGCACCACGAGCTCCGCCGCCGGCGCCACCCCGCCCGAGACTCCCACGCGAGCATCGCGCACGGACAGCACCACGCGCCGCACCCGCTCCGCCTCGGCGTCCGGGTCCAGGAACGCGGCCGCCGACCACACCTGCGCCACGACCCAGCCGAGCCGCTCGAGCCGCTCCGCGAGCTGCCGGTCACGCACCCGGATGGAGGGCTCGGCCACGTACGCGGCGTCGTCGGTGAGCACGGCCACCAGCAGCTCGCCCGGCAGGTCGGGATGTCCCACCGCGAGCGGGATGCGGTCTCCACCGGGCAGCCCGTAGTCGGTCTCCACCACCAGGCCGGAGCGCCACAGCCGCTCCCCCAGGTCCACGACCAGGCGGTCCACCGACCGGGCCACGTCCACGCCGTTGCCGATCTCGACCTGGTCGGCGAGCCCCGACCGCTCCTCGGCGAAGGACAGCACCTTCGCCAGCATCTGCGGACCAGGTCCCCGCAACCGCTCGGGATCCAGGTCGGAGGCCGGGAAGCACGACACCACGTGCAGCCGCTTGCGTGCCGCGCCCAGGGAGCCGAGCAGCATCGCCTCGCCACCCCCGTCGCCCAGCACGCCGAAGCGGTGCAGCACGCGGCCGTGCGGGGTGCGTCCGAACCCGAGGGTGAGCACGATCGTGTCGCGAGCGAGCCCGGCCACACCCGTGACGTCGGCGACGACGACCGGCTCGGGCCGCGACCCGGCGAAGAACGGCGCCAGCGCGGGGTTGGCACGCACCTCGGCGAGCAGGCGCTCACGGATGCGGTCGGCGTGCGCAGCGGTGACGGTGACGATGCCGAACGTCTCCTCGGGCCGGGTCATCGCGTGCTCGATGGCGAGGTCGACCACGCGCTCCACCTCGGCGGTCGTCGACTCGACGGTGCCGGAGTCCGGGTCGGGCATGCCGGTCCCGTCCACGAGCGAGAAGTGCACCAGCGCCTCGGTGCGCGGTACGGGTGCGGGCCGCATGATGCCCTCGTAGCCGTGCGCGGTCAGCAGCCCCGTCAGCTGCGGGTCCCGGCGCGCGGGCTCGGACTGCAGCGTGACGCGTGGCAGCAGCCGCGCCAGGTCCCGCACCGCGGTACCCGACGCCGACCGCGGATCACCGACCACGACGATCTGCCGGCCCCGGGCCAGCGCCGGTACGACCACCTCGACCGGCACGTGCTGCACGGCGTCGAGGATCACGAGGTCGGCGCTGCGCTCGGCGGGCAGCAGGTGCGGCACCATCGTCGGTGTGGACACCCAGGTGGGCCGCAACCGCCGCACGGTGGACCCGTGCGCGGACACGAGGTCGCGCATGGAGCTCAGGCCACCGTCGACGAGCTTCGCGTAGAGCGCCTCGGCGTCCTCCCGCTCGTCCCGCATCGCCCCGCCGAGGTGCGCACGCACCGCGGCCCGCACGGGTGCGGAGAGCGAGGCGACGTGTCGGCGGTCGAGCTCGCGGAACCGGCCGGCGAGGGCGTCCAGCCCCGCACCGTCCTGTCCGGCGAGGTCCGGCTCGGTGGACAGGATCTGCTCGAACACCGAGGACCACCACGACAGCTCCAGCTCCGGCCCCACGAGGTCGACCTCCACGCGGCGGTCGGTGAGGTCGTCGACGAGCTCGCCCAGCCCCGCCTTGCGCAGCCGACGCAGCACGGCGGTGCGCTCGGGCAGCGGGGCCAGCGCCTCCTCCGTCTCCGCGAGGGAGGCGAGCCGCTGGACCAGCGCGAACAGGTCGAGGTCGAGCAGCTCGCCGCCCGCGTGCGACGAGCGCAGCACCGGTTCCAGCGCCTCGAGGTCGATCCGGACGGCCTCGTAGGTCTCCTCGACGCCCGCCAGGCCCTCCGGCAGCGTGGGCCACCCGCCGCGCGGGCACTGCGCCTGCCACACCTCACGCTGACGCTGCACCTCGACGAGAGCGGCGTGCATGTCGGGCACGCGGACACCCGGGCGCACCATCTCGCGCGCCCGCCGCTTCAGCCGACGCCGTGCGAGCCAACCCATCTCGACGCCCTGCTCGGCGCGGGTCCGCCGCGACGCCGTCGCCTGCACCATGTCGGCGGCGGTGCGCTCGAAGACCATCGGCTGGAACACGTCGAGCGTGCCCCGCATCCCGCCCAGCATCGTGAGCTGTTCGCCCCACTGGTGTGCCGTCGACGCCTTGACCAGGCCTGTCACCCGCGCGACGTACTCGATCTGGTCCCGCAGCTTCGGCAGGGTCTGGTCGACCAGCCGAGTGACCCTGGTCAGGGTCGACCGTGCGTCGTCGTCGGTCAGGATGTGCGCGCCGAACCACGGGCTCGACGAGGACTTCAGCGTGAACGCGCCCAGCTCGGCAGCGCGCACGAGGTCGGCGGCGAGCTCGGCGCGGCGCTCCGTGCTCAGCGCGAGCACCTCCTCGGAGCCGAGGCGCACCCGGGTCGCCGGCGCGGGCCGCTCGGACGTGAGCCGGGCGAGGGCCTGCAGGGCGTCGTACGCCGAGACCCGCCACGGGTCGCGCACACGGTGCAGCGCTCCGATGTAGCCGGCGAGCTGCGCCCGGGAGCCGATCAGCGCGTCGCGCACGCGGGCCACCTCGTCGGCGTCGATGCGCTCCTGCACGGGCGCCATCGCCTCGAGGAGGCGGCGCGACGTCGACGTCCGCCAGGTCGGGACCGGTGCGATGTCGAGCAGCAGCCCGCCCAGCCCGAGCGACTCCAGCCGCGCGGCCAGCGCGTCCGCGGCCCGACGATGTCCCGGGACGTACAGCACCGACCTGCCGCTCGCGTTCGCCTCGGCGACGACGGCGGCGAGCGTGCCCGCGACGTCCGACCCGACCGGGGCGTCGACGAACAGGTGGCTCCCCGTGGCGAGTGCGTCCACCACGTGGCGCTGGTGCGGGTCGAGGTCGCCGACGCCGCGCTCGTGCGCCGGGTCGGCGTCGCCCACGCGGGGCTCGGGGAGCTCCACCTTCCCCAGGCGCCGCACCGAGTCGTCCACGCCGCCGAGCGCCGAGACCACCTCGTGCTCGCCCAGGTCGGGCCCGAGCTCGTCGAGATCGTCGACCAGGACCTGCCCGGGGTGCACGAACGTGCCCACGAGAACGCGCCGGTCCAGCTGGAACTCGCCGAGCACCGCCGACCCGAGGCTCGCGACGCGGTCCAGCACATCGGTCGGGTTGAAGCCGGCGAGCGTGAACGTCGCCTTGGCCAGCGCGGCGGGGTCGATCAGGGCGCCGTGCGCGCGCAGCGTGCGCGCCACCACCGGGTTGATCTCGGCGGTGGGGTCGAGCGTGATGTCGTAGTCGCCCTCGCCGTCACTGCGCGGCGTGAGCATGACGGGCCGCAGCAGCACGGGTGCGCGCACCACACGGGGCTCGTCCTCTCGCCCGCTCTCCGACGGCGCCCCCGAGCGGCCGGCCGGCATGGCCAGCGTCACGATGGGGACGGAGCCGGTGAGGGCAGGGGCGTCGGCCGGGCTGTCGGCGGAGTCGTGCTCGGGTGCCGGGGCGACGCTCGCCGGTCCCAGCACCCGGGTGATGGCCTCCATGTCGTTCGAGTCGCTGCCCGGAGCCGGCCGTTCGGTCCAGGTGGCGACGCCGATCGCCAGATACGTGGGCGACACCCCGTACCGCTGCGCGTGCTCGGCGGAGCGCGCGGCCACGGCCCGCGCCCGACGCCGTGCGGTCGGCAGCGCGCCGGCCTCACGCACCAGGTTGGACAGCCGGGTGGGTCGGCCGGCGAAGAGCTGGGCGACTCCCGAGGGATGAGCCGCCGACAGGTCGATCACGGCCTCGCCCAGCAGTCCGACGTCTGCCAGGGAGGATCCCCCGGCGAGCTGGACCAGCCCGGCGCGCCAGCGCGCGACCGACTCGGTCATGGGGTCCCGGACACCGTCCGGCGTGGACCCCGTGGCCTCCGACGCGGCCAGCTCGGTGGCCGGGTCCACGTTCTCGTCCTGCAGCGCGGCCGAGATCTCCTCGGACAGATCGGCCGAGATCTCAGGGGCGGCTGCGGTCTGGCGGCGTGCAGCGTTCACACCAGCACGCTAACCGCGTGGCATGCGCAAGAGCCGGACGCCACGCCGCGCGACACGCCGGGTCCCCAGATCCTCCGGGCGTGTCAGAACCATGGGCCACCCGGGTGACCCGAGGTTCTGACGCCTTCTTGCGGGCGCCCGCGGCAGGTTGCCCCGGGCGCCCCCAGCAGGTTGCCGGGGAATGCAAGAGCCCCTCCGGCAGGGGGTCCGAAGGGGCTTCGCAGACGGACCGAGGTCCGACGGGGTATGACGGTGCGCACCGCGCAGGGGGCGGGCGATGCGCACCGTCTTGTGAGAGTCTGCACCTGTTCCCGGCGGACGTCAACACCGAGTCGGACGATCGTCCAAGTAGTGTCCCGGGCGGACTGAAATCGTTACCGAGACTCCCCTCCCCGGCGCCGAAACAGTCCCCTCTGCCGCAGGATCACGCCGTTCCCGCGCGGTGCGCTCGCCGCCTCGGCTGCCTGCCGCCCCGCACCGTCCGGGCCCCGTCGAGGCGGCGTCCGGCGTCGCGGAGATCACCCCCTCCTGCAGGGCGTCGGATCCCGACAAAAAAGCATGGACGTCGTACCTAGACTTGACTATTTGTGAGCAAACTCGTCGAGGCAGTCTTTCCCCGCCGGCTCGGCCGGTCGTTCCGCTGGCTCGTCGGCTCGTCCTGGACCAGCAACATCGGGGACGGCATAGCCCTCGCCGCAGGCCCCCTGCTGGTGGCGTCGCAGACCGACAGCGCGTTCCTCGTCGCGCTCGCCGCGATGCTCCAGCGACTGCCCTGGCTCCTGTTCGGCCTCTGGGCCGGCGCGCTCGCCGACCGCCTGAACCGCCGCCGCATGGTGATGGTCGCCAACGGGCTGCGCGTCGCGGTGATCGCCGCGCTGTGCACGTTCATCGTCACGGACGTCGTGAACGTCTTCCTCGTCCTTGCGGTCATGTTCGCCCTCGGTGTGGCCGAGGTGTTCGCCGACTCCACGAGCCAGACGCTCCTGCCGATGGTGATCCCCAAGGCGGATCTCGCGATCGGCCAGGCACGGCTCATGGCCGGCTTCGTGACGGCGAACCAGCTCGCCGGGCCCCCGATCGGGGCGTTCTTGTTCGCGGCAGGCATGGCCTGGCCGTTCGCCGTCCAGGCGGTCACCGCGTCCCTGGCGATCCTGCTGGTCTCGCGGGTCGCGGTGACCCGGGTCCCCCCGCGCGAGACCCGCACGCACATCCGCCAGGACATCGCCGAGGGCCTTCGCTGGGTGTGGCGCACCCCTGCCGTGCGGACGCTGATGCTCACGATCCTCACGTTCAACGTGACCTATGCGGCGCCGATGGGCGTGCTCGTGCTCTACGCGACGGAGCACCTCGGCATGACCACTCCGCAGTTCGGCCTGCTGACCACCGCGATGGCCGTGGGCGGCCTCCTCAGCACCGTCGTCTTCGACAAGCTCCAGAAGCGTGTCGCGCTCGCGACACTGATGCGCGTCGTCCTGACGTGCGAGGTGCTCTGGCACCTGGTCCTCGCACTCAACACGACGGCGTGGGGCGCGTTCGTCGCGATGTTCTGCTTCGGTGTCTACTCGTTCGTCTGGGGTGCCATCTCCAACGCCGTGCGCCAGCGCGCCACCCCGATCGAGCTGCAGGGTCGGGTCGGCTCGCTCAACATGGTGAGCGTCTTCGGCGGGATCGTGCTGGGCAACGCGCTCGGTGGCTTCATCGCCGAGCACTGGGGGCTGACCGCGCCGTTCTGGTTCGGGTTCGTCGGTGCGGGGATCACGCTGGTCCTGATCTGGAAGGCCCTGGGAACCATCGCCCACGCCGGAGAGCCGGCGTAGCCCGAAACAACCCGGCCGTGCCTCAACGGGGCTTGACGACCGGG
The DNA here is from genome assembly GCF_042682255.1 of Promicromonospora aerolata. Taxonomy (NCBI): domain Bacteria; kingdom Bacillati; phylum Actinomycetota; class Actinomycetes; order Micrococcales; family Promicromonosporaceae; genus Promicromonospora; species Promicromonospora aerolata. The sequence goes on along the minus strand of NZ_JBHUHF010000001.1, from coordinate 4,567,165 downwards.
ATCGAGCCGGTCTCCGTGAACTCCCGCATCCGCTTGCCCACCGTCGACCGGCTGACGCCGACCTCTTCCGCGATCTCCCGGTACGTGCGGCCCTTGGTCCGCAGGTCGATCATGCGCTCGGCGTCCTGCGTGCCGAGCTGCGTGTTCCGGCGCGGCTTGCGGCGCGGAGGCAGCGCCTCCCGCACGTTCTCGGTGGCGCGGGCCGCCGCCTCGGCCGGCTCCGCGACAGACGCACCGCTCTGCTCCGCCGGCTCGGCGTCGGGCAGCGGGGCACGCTCGCTCACTCCCTGCCGTGGGGTGCCCCGGGCGGCGCTGACCCGCGCCGGAGCGCGCCCCGCGTCGCCGTCGAGCACACGCTCCCCGAACCGGTCGCCGTCGTATCCGTCCTGGTCGAACCCGCCCTGGTCGAACCCGCCCTGGTCGAACGCCTCGCCGTCGAACACGCCACCCGCCAGGCCCCCCGAAGCCGGGCGGTCGGCGGCGAACTCGGCGGCCACGGCTTCGGCGGCCCGGCCCTCGTACTCCGGAGCCCCGACGCGGGCACCGGCCAGTACGCCGTCGCGCGTGTCGTAGGCCCGTCCGTCCATGCGCTCGTCGTCGACGAGGATGCCGGTCAGCCGCTGCCGGTCGGCGAGGTGCAGGCGGGCGACGTCGGCCGTGCCGTCACCGACGGCGGCGAGCGCCTCGCACCAGGCGGCGACCTGGGCCCGCATCTCCGTGGGCGGGACGGTGCGCAGCGCGACGGAGCGCGCCCGGCGGCGTCCCGCCTCGGCCCGGGCGAGCCGACGGCGGGCGGTTCGCGAACCGTCGCTCAGGCTCTGCGCCCGGAACAGGTCCTCGGTGGAGAGGAAGAGGGCGTGCATGCGTGCGGACTGCCGCATCGCCGACCAGGACGTGCCGGTGGCGAGGTGGCGGTCGCCGATCAGCGCGAGGTGCCACATGAGGGCGGCAAGCAGCGGCACGACGAACCGGAACACGACGGCGCCGAGCGGGTGGTCGATGTAGGCCTCGTGCCAGGCGGCGAACACCCCGGACGCGGACGAGAGGGCCCAGGTCAGGGCGAGCAGCGTGCCGCCGGGCCGGTTGTCCCGGGCTGCCTCGCGGGCCAGGAGGGCGACGGTGACGAGAGACAGCTCGAAGACGCCCGCGGTCGCGTAGGCGGTGCCCTGGTTCATGGCGAGGACGTCGATGCCGAACTGGACCATCGCCAGGTACGCGGACCCGGTCGAGATGAGGGCGACGGATATCGCGCCGGTGAGGACCAGTCTGCGGGAACGGCGCGTCGGGACGGTCGATACTGGGAACGTCCGGTCGGCGGGTGCCACGGGATCTCTCCTTGGTCGAGGACTGTCGGGTGACTGCGTCTGCAAGAGTTCAGGTACCCAGCGGTTCGGGCGACCACGAAGATATCGGACAAGTGTGACAACCCGGTATCGTCCGTCACTTTGCTGCGTCCGGCAGCCTGCTGGGGGCACGATGGACACGCACGGCACAACCTGCGCGGGCGGCGCAGGGCTCACGGAGGGGACACCATGACGGAGACGCACAGTGGGCCGACGGCCGAGGCGGGCCCACGCCGCCCCGGCGGACGCACCTGGGCCTGGGTGGCGGGCATCGTCGCCGTCGCGCTGCTCGGGTCCGCGCTCTGGGCCAGTGTGCGGCCGGTCGACAAGGCTGATGCGGCAGCGGTCGTGGTCACCTCGCCGAGCCCGTCGCCGTCGCCGTCGCCGTCGGCCACCCCGTCCCCGCCGAAGCCGAGGCCGACGCCTGCGGAGTACTCGCTGACCGACCTGCCCCGGCCGGACATCGACGCGATCCTGCCCCGCGGCCTGCCGCGGGCCGACGTCGGCCGCTTCGAGAGCCTGCCCGGTTCGGTCGCCGAGCCCACGCGGCAGCGGATCCCGGTCTGGACGCAGCCCGATGTGACCACGGCGCCGGTCCTCGCCCTCGAGTCCGAGTACTACGAGGCCGACGCGCGCTGGCTCGTGCTCGAGCGCCGGCCGGGTTGGGTCAAGGTGCTCGTCCCGTACGGGCGCGGTGCCCTGCCGTCGCGCAACCCCGAGAAGGTCAACGGAGCGGCGGGCTGGCTCCGCGCGAAGGACGTGGACCTCGAGCGCGAGAAGCGGTCGGTGGTGATCGACCTGTCGGAGCGCACGGTGACGGTCAAGCACGCCGACGGCACGAGCGACGAGCTCCCCGCCGCCGTCGGAGCACCCGGTACCCCGACGCCGCAGGGCCTCACGCAGGTCTTCACGGTGACGGAGGCGGTGAACACCGGGCTGTCCGTGTTCCTGTCGATGCAGAGCGAGTCGCTGGACGGGTTCTTCGGCACCGACTACGCCGCCACCGCGCTCCACGTGGGGGTGGGCCAGGGCCAGGCGGTGAGCAACGGCTGCGTCCGGCTCACGAGCGCGGACTTCGAGCGGCTCACCGACCTGGAACCCGGCGTCCCGGTGCTGGTCAGGGCCTGACGGTCGGCCCCGCCGGGCACTCCTCCTCCGCCGCCTTGCGGAAGCACCCCACGAAGTGGCCGGGCGCGTGCTCGACCAGCCCGAGGCCGTCGGGCACACCGTCCACCGACTCGGCCTCCTCGCCCAGCGAGCGGCCCTGCGCGGCGACCTCCTCGTGGTACAGGCACCGCCCCGCGAGCCGCCGGGTGCGCTCCTCCTCCTCGGCCTCCACCTCGGCCCAGGTCCGGTCCAGGTGCGGCACCGAGGCCAGGAGGTCCCGGGTGTAGGGGTGCAGCGGGTCGTCGAAGACGGCGCTCGTGCCGCCCCGCTCCACCACGCGCCCCTTGTAGAGGATGACGACGCGGTCGGACACGTAGTTGCCGAGCGAGAGGTCGTGCGTGACGAACAGGATGCCCAGGCCGCGCCCCTTGAGCTCGCCCAGCAGGTTGAGCACGTCGATGCGCGTGGAGGCGTCGAGCATGGAGATGATCTCGTCGGCCACCAGCAGCTCGATGTCGAGCAGCAGGGCGCGCGCGATGAGCAGGCGCTGCAGCTGCCCGCCCGAGAGCTGGTGCGGAAACTTGCCGAGGATGTCGTCGGGCTCGAGCGTCACGGCAGCGAGCGCGTCGTCCAGGCGCGAGCGCCACTCCTTCGACGAGACCCTGGCGAAGTAGGAGCGCCGCAGGGTCTCGAACGTCCGGTCCACCTTGTAGATGGGGTTGAAGGACGAGAACGGGTCCTGGAACACGCCCTGGACCTTGCGGTAGTAGTCGCGGCGGGCGCGGAACCCGAGCTTCGTGACGTCGTCGCCGTCGAACGTGATGGTGCCGCCCGTGGAGTCGAGCAGGTGGAGCACCATCTTGCCGATGGTCGACTTGCCGCTGCCGGACTCCCCGATGAGCGAGACCACCTCGCCGCGCCGCACGTCGAGGCTGACCTGCCGCACGGCGTGGAGGTCGGAGGTGCCGAAGGTGCCGGTCCTGTAGACCTTGTCGAGCTGGTCGAGGGTCAGCATCAGCTCACCGCCCAGCAGGCGACGTGATGGCCTTCGGCCACCTCGCGGAACGGCGGCGCCTCGGCGCACTTGTCGTGCACCAGGGGGCAACGGTCACGGAACCGGCAGCCGGCGGGTGGTTCGAGGAGCGACGGCGGCCGTCCTTCGATGCCTTCCAGCGGCTGCTCCTCGTACCGGTCGCCGACCTTGGGCAGCGCCCCGATGAGCATCTTCGTGTACGGGTGCAGGGGTTCGCTGATGATCGTCGTGGCGGGCGCCTTCTCGGCGAGGTGTCCCGCGTACATGACCAGGATGGTGTCGGCGACCTGGAACAGCACGGAGATGTCGTGCGTGATGACGATCATCGACTTCACGAAACCGTGGTCGCGGAACTCGACGAGCGCCCTGGCGACGGCCTTCTGCGAGGACACGTCGAGCGCGGACGTCACCTCGTCGCCGATGAGCAGCGACGGGTTCAGCAGCGTGGACAGCACCAGCACGACGCGCTGCTTCATGCCGCCGGACAGCTCGATCGGGTAGCGGCCCAGCACGTCGGTCTCCAGCCCGACGAGCCGGAGCCGCCGTTCGAGCTCGGGCAGCACCTCCGCGTACCGCACGCCGTGTGCCGACAGCAGGTCGCGGATCATCCGGCCGATCTTGCGGGTCGGGTTCATCGCGGACATCGCGTACTGCGGGATGAGGGACACCTCGCGGTAGCGGTGACGGCGCATGGCGGCGTCGTCGGCCAGGGGCAGCTCGTCGTCGTCGAGGACCACCGTGCCGCCCACGTGCCGCATGCGGGTGTCGAGGCGGATGAGGGCCTTGCCGAGCGTCGTCTTGCCGCAGCCGGACTCCCCGGCGATTCCCATGATCTCGCCGTCCGCCACCTCGAAGGTGACGCCGTCGAGCGCCTTCACGTCACCGCGCAGGGTGCGGTACCAGACCTTGAGGTCGTTCACAGCCAGGGCCATGTCACATCTCCCGCAGCTTGGGGTTGAAGACCTCGTCGAGGCCGACGTTCATGATGTAGAGCGAGCCCACGATGAGCGTGATCCCCAGGCCCGGCGGCACGAACCACCACCACAGCCCCAGATGGAGCGCGCTCCACTGCACCGCCTGGTTCATCATCAGGCCGAGCGACATCGCGTTGGTGGGGCCGAGCCCGATGAAGTCGAGCGACGCCGCCGTGAGGATGGAGCCGCCGAACAGCAGCACGAACGTCATGAAGAGGTAGGAGTACATGTTGGGCGCCACCTCGCGCCGCAGGATCGTGCCCACCCCCACGCCGGACAGCCGGGCCAGGTCGATGAAGTCGCGTGACCGCAGCGACAGCGTCTGCGAGCGCACGGCGCGCGCCACCCACGGCCAGGTGAAGATGCCGATGTAGAGCGCCTGCATCGGCACGCTGCGCACGCCCAGGTAGGCGTTGATGATGATGAGCACGACGAACCCCGGGATGACGAGCACCACGTTGGTGAGCATGTTCAGGAGCTCGTCGACGAGGCCGCCGCAGTAGCCCGCGACGAACCCGATGGTCATGCCGATCACGGCCGCCACCCCACCGCCGAGCAGACCCACGAGGAACGTGGACCGCAGGCCGGCGACGAACTGCGCGAACACGTCCTGCCCGAACGTCGTGGTCCCGAACGGGAACTCCGCCGACGGCGGGGCCATGGGCGGTCCCGCGTAGTCCATCGGTGCGTAGCGCAGGAACGCCGGCCCGATCAGTCCCAGCAGCAGGAACCCGAGCACGACCACCGCCCCGATCAGGACCTTGGGGTTGCGCAGCGCGAAATACAGCGTCTCGCGCTTGTCCCCCCGTGCCTTGCGGCCGCCCGCCGGCGGCCCGGCCGCCCCGGGTGGCTCACTCGCCCCGGTCCCGGGCCCCGCTGTCGGTCGTGTCGCCGTCATGCTCTGCTCCTTCCGCACGAGTCTGCGACTCCGTTACGGCCGGGTGCCTCGTACCTCGGCCCCCACCCTCCACTGCGTCTCCGGCTCATGCGGTCGCCCCCGTCAGTCCGGTCCGCGTGCGGGGATCGACCAGCACGTAGACGATGTCGATCACGAAGTTGGCCAGCAGCACGCCGATCACCACGAACAGCAGGGTGCCCTGCAGCAGGAAGAAGTCCTGGTTCTGGATGGCGGACAGCACGAGCTTGCCCAGGCCCGGGTACGCGAACACGATCTCGGTCACCAGGGCGCCGCCGAGGATGGTGCCCAGCTGCAGCGCGAGGCCCGTGATCTGCGGCAGCATCGCGTTGCGGAACGCGTACTTCCGGATGAGCCGCTTCGGCGCACCGAGCGCGGCGAGATAGTTGGAGTAGTCCGACTCGAGCTCGTAGATGATCAGGTTGCGCATGCCGATCGCCCAGCCGCCGAGCGCGACGAGGAACAGCGACAGGAAGGGCAGCACCCAGTGCTGCAGCAGGTCCACGGCGAACGACCACGACCACTGCGGCACCAGCCCGAAGTCGTAGCCACCGGCCACCGGGAACCACCCGAGCGCGACGCCGAAGCCCCAGGCGAGCAGGATCGCGAGCCACATGTACGGCATCGCCGTCACGAGATACCCGATCGGCAGGGCGACGTTGTCGAGCCACCGGCTGCGCGCCGCCATCGCGCCCACGCTGTTGCCGACCACCCAGCTGAGCAGGATGGCGGGGATCATGATGCCGAGCGTGTACGGGACGGCGGCGAGCACCACCTCGCTCACCGGCGCGGGGAACAGCCACACGCTGGTGCCGAGGTCACCCCGGAAGAGCGCGGCCCAGTAGTTCAGGTACTGCTGCCAGACCGGCAGGTCGAGGCCGAACGTGCGCTCGTAGTAGTCGGTCATCGACGCGATCGTCTCGGGATGCTGGACGGCGGCGCGCGCCACCATCCGCTGGACCGGGTCCCCCGGCATGAGCCGGGGGATCAACCAGTTCAGCGTCACCGCCACGACGAAGGTCAGGCCGTAGAGCAGCGTCTTGCGGGCGAGATAGCCGCGCATACGTCAGGAGACCGGCTCGAGGGCGAGCAGCGTGTTGAGACCGCCCATCTGCACGTAGTTGTTCCACATCACCGGGAAGTACGCGTCCGCACGGCCTTCCTTGGGCCAGTTGGTCCACTGCGACTCGTTGTACTGGGCCCACGCGCCGTTGTACCAGAGCGGGATCACCGGCAGGTCGGTCATGAACTTCTCCTGGACCTGGGACAGCGTCTCGGAGAACTCCGGCGTGCCGGTCTCGGTGCGCGAGAGGTCCTCCACCAGGTTCCAGGCCTCCTCGTTCTCGTAGCGACCGAAGTTGCCCGCCAGCATCTGCTCCTGGATGGGCTGGTAGAACGCGTAGTTGTAGTAGGTCCACGGCGTGTTGCTGATGCCGGCGTTGCCATTGATGAGCAGGTCGAAGTCGCCGGTGGCCCGGGCGACGTCGAGCGCACCCGCGTCGGGGAAGTCGGCGGTGACCTTGATGCCTGCCGCCGAGGCGTCCTCGGCGATCACGCGCGCCGCCTCCATCCAGTCGGTCCAGCCCGCGGGGACGATCAGCTTGAGGTCGATCGGCTCACCGTCCGGCGTCTCGACGAACCCGTCGCCGTCGGTGTCCTCGTAGCCGGCGTCGGCCAGGATCGACGTGGCCTCCTCCGCGTCGAAGGTGAAGCCGTGCTCCGCGGCGACGTCCTCGTCGTAGTACTCCTCGAACGCCGGCACCAGACCCGAGGGGTGGGCCTTCGACACGAGGCCGCCGTACGCGTTGGTGACGATCTTGTCGACGTCGATCGACCGCGCCAGCGCCTGCCGGAAGTCGACGTCGTCCATCGGCGCCCGCGTCTGGTTCGGGATCAGGTTCGCCGACGCCGCCGCCAGCATGTACGGCTCGCCGTCGTAATAGGTGCTGACCGAGCCCTGGTCGACGAGCGTGTTGACGCCGGGCAGGAAGTTGTTGCTCAGGTCGAGGCTGCCGGACAGCATCAGGCCGAGCGCCACTTCGTTGGAGGTGTTCACGACGTCCACGATGTACTTCATCGGCATCTCGAGGCCGAGCTCGCTCTTGGCCCACCAGTCGTCGTTGCGCTCCCAGACCATGCGGTCCTGGCCGACGGCGGAGAACTTGAAGGCGCCCGAACCGATCGGGTCCTCGTTCGGGTTGGACAGCAGCTCCTCCTCGGACCACTCGCTCATGATGTGCTCCGGGAGCACCATGTTGCTGTAGAGCCAGTTGTCCCACTCCTGGTAGCGGGGATCGGAGAAGGTGAACTCGACGGTCGTGTCGCCGGTGGCCTCGACCTTGTCCAGCCAGGTCCACAGGTTGCTCCACGGCACGGCGTCGACCTTGCCGAGCTCTGCGGTGAAGACCACGTCGTCGGCGTCGAGCGTCTCGCCGTCCTGCCAGGCGAGGCCCTCGCGCAGCGTGAGCTCGTACGTCTTGTCGTCGGTCCACTCCCCGCCCTCGGCGAGCCATGGCGTCAGCTCGAGGGTGATCGGGTCGAACTGGAACAGCGGCTCGTAGAGCAGGCCGCGCGCGCCCGTGGCGTGCCCCGCGCCGGAGATCGGATTCCAGGACGACGGCGGCCCCCACTGTGTACCGCTCGTGAAGAGCGTCTCCTCGCGGGGGTACTCACCCACGAGCTCGGTCGCCGCATCCATTCCTTCGGCGGACGCGTACGGGTTGGCGGCAGGTGTGGGTGCGTTCCCACCACCACCACCGGAACAGCCGGCGAGCAGCAGGCCCGCCACTGCGGCTGTCGCCAGAGCCGATGTGCTCCGGGACCTGGTCTGTCGAAGGAACATCGTTGATCCTCTCGTCCACCCCGCACGGCCGTCGTGCGGACCCGGTGCAGCGCCGCACCAGGTTGCTGAGCATCGTTCTGCCCGCGTAGCGGACGCGTCAAGGTTTGGGAGGGAAGTTGCCAAACTGTGACGTGCGCGTGGCCCGGCACTTTCGCGCGCCGGGCCGCGCTGACGTTAGGCTGTGTGCGCCGGTCCGGGCTGTGCCCGGCGCCGACCTCGCTCCTCCCGCCAGGAGAGGTGCGAGCGCCTGTAGCTCAGTGGATAGAGCACCGCTCTCCTAAAGCGGGTGTCGGCAGTTCGAGTCTGCCCAGGCGCACCGTGGGACCCGCCGTTCCGGCACGGGCCCGGTCACCGGCTCCCTCACGGGCGGGCGGAGCCGGGGAACCCGGTCCAGCGCAGACGGGCGGGCAGATGGCTCATGTCGTTGAACATGACGACGCCCGGTGGCAGGCCCTGCCGGTACTCGATCAGCGTGAGGGCCGTGTTCGCGCTGCTGAGGCCGAGCCATCTGGCAGCAGGCGCGTCGAGGGCGTCCCTGACGAGCCAGGCGATCTGGTACGCGTGGGTGACGAGGAGCTCGTGGACGTCACCCTCGCGATCGGCGGGTGCGGAGGCGAAGCGGGTGATCAGGCTCCTGGCGGTCCGGTGCCCGGACTCGGCCTCGTCGGCGTCGTAGCCGTCGAAGAACGGGATCCACGAGGACGGCATCTCCTCCGGTCCGGGCACGTAGGGGATGTGGTCGACGAGCTCCGCGGCCTCGGCGACGGGCGTCCCGGGCCGAAGATGCGCTGCGATCTCCCGAGCGCTGTCCGCCGACCGGGGTAGCGGAGAGTGCCAGACGGCGTCGAGCGGTGTGTGCGCGAATCGCTCCCCGAGCAGGCCTGCCTGCTCGCGGCCCGTCTCGGTGAGCCGCCCGAAGGGGTCGGCGTCGCCGTGTCGGATCACGTAGAGATATCGGATCGTCATGCGGTCACCGGGACGTGTTCCCGTTCGGTTCACGTCCCGCCTCCTCGAGGTCGGCGGTCGGGACGACGCGCGGTGTGGCCGAGACCTGGACGGCGACCACCGTTCCCGCCGTGCCGTCGAGGGTGATGCTGGTTCCGTCGCGCAGCCGGCCGGACACGCCCGCGACCCCGAGGACCGCCGGGATGCGCAGCTCACGGGCGACGATCGCGGCGTGGGAAAGTGCCCCACCGGTCTCCGTGACCACACCGGCGGCGATACCCAGGAGAGGCGTCCAGGCGGGGTCCGTACCGGGGCAGACCAGGATGTCGCCGCGACGTACGCGGTCGAAGTCGTCGGGTCCGCGAACGGTGCGCGCGGTTCCGGTCACTACCCCGTGGCTCCCTGGCGTGCCCGTCAGCGTCAGCCCGGAGCTGGTGCGCGCTTCCCGCACGCTCATCCCTGGCACGTGCGGCGGGAGCGCTGCGGTGATCGGCCGGGCCTGCAGGATCCAGATCCGGCCGTCCGCGACCGCCCACTCGACGTCCCGCGGCGCACCGAGCACGGCAGCGACCCGCCGGCCGAGCCGCGCCAGTCGCGTCACGCTCGCGTCGTCGAGCGTCGCCACGCGGCGGTCTGGGACCGGGACGTCCCGGGTGACGAGGTGTGTGCCGTCCCGGTCCACGCGGCTCCGCTTGTCCGAGACCGCCCTGGTGACACTCCCGTCTCCGGCGACCCGGAAGGCGTCCGGGGTGACGGAACCGCCGACCACGGTGAGCCCGAGACCCCAGGACGCCTCGATCTCGGTGACACCATCCGGAGCCCTCGGGGTGAACATGACCCCGGAGACCTCGGCGTCGACGAGGCGTTGCACGAGGACCGCCATCGCGCGGTGCTCGGACGACGACCCCTGGCCCGATGCGGCGCGGTAGCTGATCGCCCGCGACGAGCGCAGCGAGGCCCAGCACCGCTCCACGGCGTCCGCCACCGGGCCCATGCCCTGCACGGCGAGGAAGCTCTCGTACTGTCCGGCAGCGGAGGCCCCTGCCGCGTCCTCGTCGTCCGCCGAGGAGCGGACCGCGACCGGTGCGCCGCCGAGCCCCTCGAGTCCCTCGGCGATCGCCGCACGCACCGCGCCCGGCACCGCACCCGGCATCGGACCGGTGGACGCTCTCGCAGCCGCCCGGTAGGCGTCGAACGGCACGACGAAGCCGTCCGGTACCGGCAGGCCTGCGCGGAGCAGGGACCCGAGCGCGGCCGCCTTGCCGCCGCCGGTCTCCGCGACCGCCTCTCCGAGTCGTTGCACCGCTTCGCCACTCCTCAACATTATGTTGACAACATTATGTTGACTATGGAGGATCAGGGCATGGAACGCAAGCACGAGGTCGCGGGCACGACGAGCGACGATCACGCGGACGCAAGGCGTGAGCAGGACGCCGCCGAGCACCTCCTCGCGCTCGGCGCGAACGAGCTGGCCGCACGCCCTTGGCGGCCCGCGCCCGCGCCGCCGTCGGCGGTCGACCTCGCCCAGTACGCGCTCTGGCGCTCCACCGACCTCGCCCCCGACGCGATCGCCAGCGCCCTGGCCCTGCTCCCGGCGGCCCGTGCCGAGACCGAAGGGCTCGAGGCCGGGTTGCTGTTCACCGCACGTAGTGCCGGTCTGACCTGGGCGCAGATCGCGGACGCCCTGGGATTCAACTCGCCCCAGGCCTGCCAGCAGCACTACAACCGGCTCACCTCCCGGCACAGGTCCGCCTCCTGACCTGCTCGTCCCGCACGTCGGCGACGGTCAGGGCCGCCAGAACGACCACGACGCATCCGGCCCGCCGCACGTGGTGCGGCGGGCCGGATGCGTCGTCGGCGCGGACGCCGTCAGAGGATCGCGCCGTCAGAGGATCGCGCGGAGGAACTCCTTGGTCCGCTCGTGCGTCGGCGACGTGAAGATCGTGTCGGGGTCGGCTTCCTCGATGATCTTGCCGCCGTCGAACATCAGCACCCGGTTGGAGACCTCCCGGGCGAACTGCATCTCGTGCGTGACGATCAGCATCGTGATGTCCGTGGTCTCCGCGATGTTGCGGAGCACACCGAGCACGTCGGCCACCAGCTCGGGGTCGAGCGCCGACGTCACCTCGTCCAGCAGCAGGATCTCCGGCTCCAGGGCCAGAGCGCGCGCGATCGCCACGCGCTGCTGCTGCCCACCGGACAGCTTGTTCGGGCGCTCGTCGCGCTTCTCGGCCAGACCCACCTTCTCCAGGAGCGCCTCGGCACTGGCGATCGCCTCGGCCTTGGTCTTCCCGAGCACGTGGATCGGGGCCTCGATGATGTTCTCCAGCACGGTCATGTTGGGGAACAGGTTGAACTGCTGGAACACCATCCCGACCCGACGCCGCACCAGGCTGCGCCGCTTCTCCGGGATGGCCACGCGCTTGTCGCCACGCATCTCGTGCGTGTACGGGTCGCCGTCGACGTAGACGAGGCCGCCGTTCGCCTCTTCCAACGTCATGAGCAGGCGCAGGATGGTCGTCTTGCCGGAGCCCGACGGGCCGATCAAGGTGACCCGGTCGCCCTTGGCGACCGAGAAGTCCAGGCCGTCGAGAACGACGTTGTCGCCGAAGCGCTTGACGACCCCCTGGAACTGGATGGCAGGGGTGGTGTCCTTCTCAGGCAAGACGGTTCTCCAATCGGCGGACGAGCAGCGAGGTCGGGTAGCTCACCAGCAGGAAGAGCAGGCCGGCCATCGTGATCGCCTCCATGTAGCGGAAGGTCCCGGCGCCGTACTGCTGCGCCGCCGTGTACATCTCGACCACGAAGATGGCGAACAGGAACGGCGTCTCCTTGAACATGGAGATCGCGTAGTTCCCCAGGCCCGGCAACGTGTTGCGGATGGCCTGCGGCAGCACGACCGCGCCCCAGGTGCGCGAGCGCGGCAGGTCGAGCGCGATGGCCGCCTCCCACTGCCCCTTCGGCACCGCGTCGATGCCCGCGCGGTACACCTCGGACATGTACGTCGCGTAGTGGATGCCGAGCACCGCGCAGCCGATGGCCAGCGACGGGATCTGCGCGAACAGCAGGTTGGCGAAGACGAGCTGCACCAGCAGCGGCGTCGACCGGATGAACTCGACCAGGAAGCCGACCGGGAAGGTGATGACCCGCAGGTGCGACCGGCGGACGATCGCCACGATCAGCCCGAGCGTCGAGGCGATGAGCATGCCGACCACGGTCGCGAAGACCGTGATCTGCAGACCCTCGAGCAGCTGCGGGAGTGCGGCCGCGGCATGCTCCCAGTTCCATACGACGTTCTCATTCATCTCGGCCACCTCCCATCGGCGTCGTCGGCGGCAGCTGGCTGGTGACCATCGGAGCCGGGGTTCCGGCACCGACGTCTGCCCTGGTCTGCACGGGCGCGAGGCGCAGGACCTCACGCAGCGACGGGCCCACGCCCAGCCGGTTCTTCGCCCGCACCTCGAGGGCGTTCATGGCCAGCGTGAGCAGGTAGGCGACCAGGAAGTAGCAGAGCAGGCCGATCGTGAACGAGAAGATCGTGTCCGACGTCCGCTGGCGCAGCTCGCCGGTGAAGAAGTTGAGGTCGTGCAGCGAGATGTACGCCGCCAGGGCGGACCCCTTGACCAGCTGGATCAGCAGGTTGGTGAACATCGGGATCATCAGCGGCCAGGCCTGGGGCAGGATCACCCGGCGCATGCGGTGCACGGCGCCCAGGTCGAGCGCGATGGACGCCTCCCACTGCCCCTTGGCCACCGAGTTGATCGAGCCGCGCACCACTTCGGACGCGTAGGCCCCGTAGTTGAGCCCGAGCGCGATGATGCCGCAGGCCAGCGGGTCCAGCTCGACGTAGAACGGCGGTAGTGGCAGCACGTAGTAGAGCCAGAAGATCTGCACCACCAGCGACGTGCCGCGGAAGAACTCCACGACCACCCGGGACGGCACGCGCGCCCACTTGGTGTGGGCGCGCGAGCCGAAGCCCAGGGTGAACGCGACGAGCAGTGCGAGCACCGCACCGCCGAGGGTCAACTGGAGCGTGACGATAATTCCTTCACCGAGCTGCGGAAGCAGATCGACGAATTGTTGAAAGTTGTCTGACACGCGCTCGGTCAGCCGTCCAGGCCGAGCTCCGGAGCCAGCTCCTTGGCCAGCGTCTCGAGGTCACCCTCGCAGAGCTTCTCCGTGGTCAGGCCCTCGACGGGACGCTCGGCCTCCGTGAAGCCGAACGGCCCCACGATCTCGAGCCAGCGCTCCTCGTCGGAGACGATCTTCGCGAGCTCCTCGTTGTAGGCGTCGCGCAGCTCCTCCTCGCCCTGCGGGAAGACCTCGGCGCCGGCGCCGATCTGCGGCACGCCGTCGATCTCGGCCACGAACGAGTCCGTGACCTCGACCGGGGCATCGGTCTTGGACTCGAGGGTGCGCAGCGAGATACCCGTCAGGGCCAGTGCGTCCGCACGACCCGACACGACGGCGTCCAGGCCGTCCTGCGCGTCGCCGACCTCGATCTTCTCGATCTCGAGGTCGTCGGCGTAGCCGGACTCGATGGCGCCGCTGAGGACGGCGAGCTTGACGCCGGCGTCCTTCGCGGACTGCATGTCCGACAGGTCGTCCGGGTTGCCGTCCGGCACCATGAATGCGGTGGTGTACATGATCTCGGGCTCGGAGAACAGAGCCTGCTCGCACCGCTCCGGCAGGATGGACATCCCTGCGCTGACGGTGTCGTAGCGACCTGCGGTCAGGCCGGGGATGAGCGAGTTCCACTCGGTCTGAGTGCCCTCGATGTTGTCGATGCCGAGCGCACCGAAGATCTCTCGGTCCAGGGCGATGGTGGCGCCGGTGAGATCGCCACCGTCCTCGTAGCTGTACGGCTCCTCGCCGTTGAACGCGACGGTGACGGTGCCCTCTTCCTGAAGCTGCTCGAGCGTGCTGGCGCCTTCTTCGCCGCCTTCGTTCGGAGCCGTCGACGAGCACGCGGCCAGCGCGACCAGGGTGAGTGCTGACCCTGCCGCGAATACGGCCCGGCGGAGCGGTCGGACGCTTGATGTAGACATGGTTCCCTTCACGCCACCCGGCGGTCTTGGCAAAGCCTGGGTGGGCTGGAGTTCACGGACGATTCGCAACGGTAGCGCGGTGCTGACGTACATACAATCTAGCGTTCGACATTAGGATTGTCTACAATCTACAAGTTCACCCGACCGGCGCAGCCCTGGACACCGCCGTCGTCGTACAGCTGTCTGCGCACCGGGGATGATGTCGTCATCGACGTGCGCTCACGGAAGGAGCACCATGTCCCACCCGTCGCGGGCCACGCTGACGACCGCCCCGTCCTTCTCCCGGGTCACGCGTCCTTCGACCGTCGACCTGATCCAGACGGAGCTGCGCAACGCCGTCTACGCGGGGGTACTCACCGTCGGCTCGCCGATCCGGGAGGTCGACGTCGCCGCCCAGCTCGGCGTGAGCAGGGGCCCGCTGCGCGAGGCCGCCCAGCGACTGGTCCAGGAGGGCCTGCTGGTGGCGACCCCGGGGCGCGGGATGCGGGTGGCGACGATCGGGAGGGAGCGGCTCCCCGCTCTGTACGAGGCGCGCAAGTCGGTGGAGATCACGGCGGCCCGGCTGCTCGTCCGGGCCGGCGACGACGCGGCGGTCGCCGGCGTGCGGCGCGCACACGACGAGCTCGTCGCCGCGAACGGCACCGGGGACGCCCGCCGGGTCGGCGGCGCCGACCTCAACCTGCACTGGACCCTCGTCGCCGCAGCGGGCAACCCCTGGCTCACGCGCTGGATGACGACGCTCATCGTCGAGGTGCGGATGGCCACGTTCACGGTGAGCGACGAGTACGTGGTGCGCAAGGACACGGCGGACGCGCACGCACTGATCGTCGAGCGGCTGGAGGCAGGGGACGAGCCGGGCGTGGTCCAGGCCATCACCCAGACGCTCGAGGGCGCCGTCGTCCGGCTGCTGGGCCAGGAGGACGGCGCCGTCGAGACGCTCGAGGAGCCCGCGGACGCCCCAGCGATCACTCTCGGCCCGATCGACGCACCGGACGAGTAGGCCGCTGCCGTCAGGCGTCGGTCGCGATGATCGGCTTGCTCTCCTTCTCCCCCTCGGGCTGCTGGGTCTGCACCCGCATCCCTGCCACGGGCACCCGGATACTGACGAACCGTTCGCTCTGCAAACCGCGCCACAGTGCAAACATCGCAGCGAACATGAGGATGAAGATGGGCAGCCCCATCACCGTGATGACCTGCCGCAGGGCTTCAAGTCCCGCGTCGCCCGCGAGCACGATCAGGCAGGCCGCCACCGCCCCCTCCGAGACGCCCCAGAAGACCCGCTGCCGCACCGGACCCGGGTCCTCGGTTCCGGTGCACAGCATGTCGACCACCAGGGAGGCGGAGTCGGACGACGTCGCGAAGAAGATCGCGACGATCACGACGACGAAGCCGGACACGATCGCGGTCATCGCACCGCCACCGAGCAGCTGTTCGAAGAACGTGAACATCGCCGTGGCCACGTTCTCGTTCACGGCATCCGTGATCGCGTGCGGGCCGTCCGCCTCCATCCCGATGCCGTCCAGCTCCATCGCCGTCCAGCCGAAGATGGCGAACCAGATCAGCGTGAACACCGACGGGGCGACGAGCACCCCACCGACGAACTCCCGGATCGTCCGACCCCGCGAGATGCGCGCCAGGAAGATGCCCATGAACGGCGCCCAGGTCACTGTCCACGCCCAGTAGAAGACCGTCCAACCGGCCTGCCAGCCCCAGCCCGCCTCGCCGGTGAACTGCGCGAGTGCGTCGTTCCAGAAGGCCAGCCGCACCAGGTCCTGCAGATAGACGCCGAAGGTCTCGATGATCTCGCGGAACAGGAACAGCGTGGACCCGGCGAACAGCACGAAGATCATCAGCCCGACGGCCATGCCGATATTGATGTTGGACAGTGTCTTCACGCCCTTGTCCAGCCCGACGACGATGGACGTCACCGCGATCGTCGTCAGGATCGCGATGATGATCACCTTGGGGAGCACCGCGTCCGGGATCGTGGTGAGCACCGCGAGGCCGCTGTTGATCTGCTGCGTGCCCAGGCCGATGGACACCGAGACGCCGAAGAGCGTGCCGAGGATCGCGAAGATGTCGATCGTCTTTCCGATCGGCCCGTGGATGCGCTCCTTGATGAACGGGTAGAAGACCGAGCTGACGCGCAGCGGCAGCTTGTGCCGATAGATGAAGTAGCCGAAGGCCAGACCGGGCAGCGTGAAGATCGCCCACGTATGCAGGCCCAGGTGGTAGATCGAGATCCCCATCGCATCGGTGGCGGCCTGGGCCGAGAACGGTTCGGCGCCCAGCGGAGGAGCCGAGAAGTGCGAGATCGGCTCCGCGACACCCCAGAACATCAGCACCGTGCCGATGCCGCCGGCGAAGAGCATGGTGAACCACGAGACGTTCGAGTACCGCGGACGCTCGTCGTCGTCCCCGAGCCGGATGCTGCCGTACTTGCTGACCGCGATATAGATGAGGAACAGCACCCATGCTGTGACGCCCAGGATGAAGAACCAACCGAGCGTCTCGGTCACCCAGGCACGCCCGGCGGAGAAGAAATCGTTGATCCGCACCGGAAAGATCAGCAGCAGGATGAGGAAGACGATCATCAGGCCGGCCGCGACGAAGAAGATCACCGGGTCTGTCTTGAGCCCTAACCGCCGAGCGAGTGAATGCAGCACAGAGAACGCCTCCTCGCGGGGGAAACTGGGCGGATTCCCACTGGCCCGATATCCCCTCTCGTACCGAACCAATGGCCAGGCATGTTGCCAACAATTCGCCCTGGCGTCTATCCCAGAAGGAAATCTTCTCTCGCCGGACGGAAATCGGCGACGCAGATCAGACCCAGGCGGCCGGGTCGGCGAGCACGGCCCGCAGCACCTCGCGCGCCCCGCCCGTGAGCGCCGCGTGCGGCCCTGCCTGCGCGGCCCGGACGTCCAGGTGGACGAACGGTGCGGCGAGCACGCGGTCGGCCAGGACGGCCTCGACGTCGGGGCGCAGCCACGGCAGCAGCTCGGTGTACGCGCCGCCGAGCACGATGGTGGCGACGTCGAGCAGGTTCACGAAGTCCGCGAGCGCCGAGCCCAGCGCGCGCCCGGCGGGTAGCGCCGGGTGCGGACCGCCGGACGCCGTGGCGCCGGCGGCGGTCCCGGTCCCTGCCAGCCGGGTGACGAGAGCGGCCAGCGGAGCATCCGGGGGCAGCCCCGCCGCACGCAGCATCGCCGCCTTGCCCGCGTACTGCTCCAGGCAGCCGAACGCGCCGCACGAGCAGCGTGGCCCGGCGGGGTCGACGACCACGTGGCCGATCTCGCCGTTCCAGCCCCGCTCCCCCAGGAACAGCTCACGGTCGACGACGATGGCCGCGCCGATGCCGACGTCGCCGGACACGAAGATGAAGGAGTCGGGCGCCGCGACGTCGGAACCGCCCGCCAGCTCCGCGAGCGCGGCAAGCTTGGCCTCGTTGGCGATGCGCACCTCGGTGCCGCCCAGCCCGAGCAGCGGTACCGGGTCGAGCGACGACCACCCGAGGTTGGGCGCCACCTCGAGGAGCCCGGTGCGCGGGTCGACCAGCCCGGGCAGCGCGAGGCGGGCGCCGGCGACCGTCATGTCCGATGCCGCGACGCCGTCGGTCACCTCGCGGGCGAGCTCGCCGAGCCGGCCCAGGACGACGGCGGGATCGCTGTCGTGGAACGCGCCGGGCACCACGCGCTCCGCGACGACGTCCCCGGTGAGATCGAGGACCCGCGCGCCCAGGTAGTCGACGTTGACCTCGAGTCCGAGCCCCACGACGGAGCGCGGCGCGGGTACCAGCGGGACCGCCGGCCGGCCCGCGCGTCCGCCGGTCACCGCGGGCAGCTCGCGCACGAGCCGGGCGGCGACGAGCTGGTCCACCAGGGTCGACACCGTCGCCCGGGCCAGGCCGGTCGCGGCGGCCACACCGGCGCGCGAGAGTGGTTCCGGTACCTCGAAGACCGCGCGCGCGACCAGCTCGAGGTTGCGCTCGCGCAGGGTGTGCTGGCGAGCCGCGCCAGAACCCGGGAACGTGGCGGTGTCGGCTGCAGGGCCTGCGGTGGTCACGCCTTGACTGTAGCCGAGACCCGGGTAATAGTTCAGTCGTACAACTAATGCGGCGCCGCATGTCGGGGCCGCCTCGATGAGGAGACCCCCGTGAGCGACATCAAGTACTCGTTCGGCCTGTGGACCGTCGGCTGGAACGCCGTGGACCCGTTCGGCACGGCATCGCGTCCCGAGCTCGACCCGGCCGAGTCCATCCGCAAGCTCGCCGACCTGGGCGCGTGGGGCTTCACGTTCCACGACAACGACGTCTACCCCTTCGGGTCGGACGACGCCGCACGGCAGAAGCACATCGACTCCGTCAAGCAGGCGGCCGCCGACACCGGCCTGGTGTGCGAGATGGTCACCACCAACACGTTCACGCACCCCGTCTTCAAGGACGGCGCGTTCACCTCCAACAGCCGCGACGTGCGCCGCTTCGGGCTGCGCAAGGTGCTGCGCAACGTGGACCTGGCCGCCGACATGGGCGCCGAGACCTTCGTCATGTGGGGCGGCCGCGAGGGCACCGAGTACGACAACTCGAAGGACCTCAACGCCGCGCACGCGCGCTACGCCGAGGGCATCGACACCGTCGCCTCGTACATCAAGGAGAAGGGCTACGGGCTCAAGATCGCCCTTGAGCCCAAGCCGAACGAGCCGCGCGGCGACATCTTCCTGCCGACGATCGGCCACGCCATCGCGCTGATCGACTCGCTCGACAACGGCGACATCGTGGGCATCAACCCGGAGACCGGTCACGAGCAGATGGCCGGCCTCAACTACACGCACGGCATCGCGCTGGCCCTGCACCTGGGCAAGCTGTTCCACATCGACCTGAACGGCCAGCACGGCCCGCGGTACGACCAGGACCTCGTGTTCGGTCACGGCGACCTGCTGTCGGCGTTCTTCACGGTCGACCTGCTGGAGAACGGCTTCCCGAACGGCGGCCCCCGCTACGAGGGTCCCCGCCACTTCGACTACAAGCCCTCGCGCACCGAGTACCTCGACGGCGTGTGGGAGTCGGCCAAGGCCAACATGGAGACCTACGACATGCTCGCGGCCAAGGCCGCCGCATACCGTGCCGACTCCGAGGTGCAGGCGGCGTTCGAGCACGCCGGCATCTTCGAGCTGGGCCAGTCGACCCTCGCCGAGGGCGAGACGTTCGACTCCTTCCTCGCCGAGGCGGACCCCGACGTGGACGCGCTCGCCGAGCGGGACTACGGCCTGGTCAAGCTGCACCAGCTCGCGCTGAAGCACCTGATCGGCTGACCCCCCTCGTCGAGTGTCGTTGAGTGCTGGCCATCTGTTGCCCTGACCCGGGAAATCCAACAGATGGCCAGCACTCAACGTGTGCGGTGTGGGGCGCGGTAGCGTGTCCAGCCGTATCTCCCTTCCGTCCCACCCTTGTTCTGGAGCACCGATGCCCCTCGTCGCCGGCGTGGACACGTCCACGCAGTCCTGCAAGATCGTCGTGCGCGATGCCGAGACCGGCGCGCTGGTCCGGACCGGTTCCGCCAAGCACCCCGACGGCACGGAGGTGGACCCGCAGCACTGGTGGGACGCCTTCCAGGAGGCGTCCGCCGCGGCAGGCGGCCTGGCCGACGTCGCCGCGCTCTCCGTGGGCGGTCAGCAGCACGGCATGGTCACGCTCGACGCCGACGGCAACGTCGTCCGGCCCGCGCTGCTGTGGAACGACAACCGTTCCGCGCCGTCGGCCGAGACCCTGATCACCGAGCTGGGCGAGGGCGACCGCGAGGCCGGGGCCCAGGCCTGGGCCGATGCCGTCGGCTCGGTGCTCGTCGCGTCCCTCACCATCACCAAGCTGCGCTGGCTGCGCGACAACGAGCCGGAGAACGCCGCCAAGGTGGCCGCCGTCGCGCTGCCGCACGACTGGCTCTCGTGGCGCATCGCCGGCTACGGACCGGTCGGCGACCCCACCGCGCCCCTCGGGCCCCAGCTGGACAAGCTCTTCACCGACCGCTCGGACGCGTCCGGCACCGGGTACTACGACGCCTCGGCCGGTGAGTACCGGCTCGACCTGCTGGAACGTGCTCTGGGGCGTACCGATGTCGCGCTGCCGCGCGTGGTCGGCGTGGCCGAGGCCGGCGCGGGCGCCCACCCGACCGTGGCCGGTGGGGCGACCGCCACGTCCACCGGCTCGAACGGGTGCCTCATCGGGCCCGGCGCCGGCGACAACGCGGGTGCCTCCCTCGGGCTGGGCATGACGCCCGGTGACATCGCGATCTCGATCGGCACCTCCGGGGTGGTCTCCGCCGTCGCACCGCAGCGCACCGCGGACGGGTCCGGCGCGATCAACGGCTTCGCCGACGCCACCGGCAACGCGCTCATGCTCGCCGTGACCCTCAACGCCGCACGGGTCCTCGACGCCGCGCGCGAGGTGCTCGACGTGGACTTCGATGAGCTGGCCGAGCTCGCGCTGCAGGCCCCGGCCGGCTCCGACGGCCTCGTCCTCGTGCCGTACCTGGAGGGCGAGCGCACCCCCAACCGGCCCGACGCCACCGGCACCCTGCACGGCATCCGCCTCGCCACGTCGACCCGCGCCCACCTGGCCCGGGCCTACATCGAGGGCATGCTGTGCGGTCTCGCGGACGGCCTCGACGCGCTGCGCGCGCAGGGCGTCGCGGTGGAGCGCGTGATGCTGATCGGTGGCGCCGCACAGTCCCCCGCGGTGCAGCAGATCGCCCCGCAGATCTTCGGGCTCCCGATCAGCATCCCCGAGCCGGGCGAATACGTGGCCGACGGCGCCGCACGCCAGGCCGCCTGGACGCTGGCTGTCGCCGCCGACCAGGACGCAGGCGCCCCGGCGTGGTCCACGACGATCGCCACCACGCTCGCCGCCGACCCGCGGCCGGTGGTCCGCAAGCAGTACGCCGCGGTCCGCGACCTCGCGTGAGTCTGAGCCAGTGCCCGCACCTCCGGAGAGCATGTCCACGGAAGAACTGATCGGCGCGCTCGCCCAGCGGGCGAGCGCGCTCGACATCGCCCTGCACACGGTCCAGGTGAGCGTCCACGGCGAGACCGTCACGCACGCCGTGAGCGAGCCGTTGGACCTGGACACGCCGCAACGGATGTACTCGGTGTCCAAGACGGTCACCGGTCTGGCGATCGGGCTGCTCGCGGACGAGGGCCTGCTGAGCCTCGACGACCCCGTCACGAAGCACTTCCCCGAGATGGGCCCGGTGCACCCGTGGCTCGAGGCCACGACGATCCGGCACATGCTCACCATGCGCGGCCCGCACCGGTCCACCACGTACAAGCGCACGGCGGGCGGGTGGTTGGAGTCTTACTTTCGCGTGCCGCCGACGCACCCACCGGGCACGGTCTTCACCTACGACACCAGCGCCTCGTACACGCTCGCCGCGCTCGTGGAGCGGCTGTCCGGCGCCTCACTCGTGGACTACCTGCGTCCGCGCCTCTTCGACCCGCTGGGCATCAGCCCGGACCTGCGGTTCCTCACCGGACCGGAGGGCATCGCCCACGGCGGCTCGGGGCTGATCTCCACCCCGCGGGACCTGCTGCGCCTGGCCCACCTCCTGCTCGACGACGGCGTGCACGACGGCGTGCGACTGCTCCCTGCCGACTACCTGCGCGCCGCCACGAGCCCCCAGGCCGACACCGCCCTGCAGAGCTCTGCCGCCGCGCTGCGCGGAGGCTATGGCTACCAGCTCTGGCTCCCCCGTCCGGGATGGTGGCTGATGTTCGGGCTCGGCGGCCAGCTCGTCTACGGCAACCCCGCCCGGGGGCTCACGGTCGTGGTCACCGCGGACTTTCAGGCCTGCCCGAGCGGCGACCGGTTCCTCGACGACGTCCTCGACCTGCTGGTGGACCCGCTCGTCGCGGAGCTTGCCGCCGGCCACGACCTGAGCAGGCCGGACACCGCCGTCCGGCTCCCCTGGCCCGCACCGCAGCACTCCGCTGGGCACGTGCGACCCGTCGACGCCCGCTACGAGAACGTCGTCGACGGCCCCGGGCCGGCTGAGCTCGTCCTGTCGCTGGACGACGACGGCGGCCGGCTGCGTACCGCCGGAGGACCCGACCTCGGGTACCCGGCCGCCGACGGCTGGGACATCGAGCTGCGCTACGACCGTCCGGTCCAGACCGTGGTCGACGACCAGCCCGCCGTCGTCACCGCCGGCTGGACCGGCGCGGGCACGCTGGACGTGCGCTGCGCGCTGCTCGGCGACGAGCTGACGACATGGCGCGCCCGTCTCGCCTGGGCACCCGACGGCACGCTGGCCGTGCAGTCCCAGGTGTTCGGCGAGACCGCTGACCAGAGCTGGACCTTCCACACGGCCTACCGGCCCGTGGCGCCCCGCCCGCTGGACGGCGACACGACGAGGCCCGACGACCCCAACAGGCTGCACGCGACACGCCGACGGTAACGTGCACATCGTTGGGGTCGCACCCAGAGCCTCCCGAGGCCCTATCCCTTGACGGACCCGATGAGCGCGCCCTTCACGAAGTAGCGCTGGATGAACGGGTACACCAGCAGCATCGGCAACGTCGCCACGACGATCACTGCCATCTTCACGGACTGCGCCGGTGGCACCACGTCCACGACCGACGCGTCCGCGTTCATGCCGCTCGCGACGATGACGATCTGCCGCAGGAGCACCTGGATCGGCCACTTCGCGGAGTCGTTGATGTACAGGATGGCGTGCTGGTACGTGTTCCAGTAGCCGACGGCGTAGAACAGACCGATGGTCGCGATCGAGGCGAGCGACAGCGGCAGCACGATCCGCAGGAACACCCCGAGGTCGGAGCAGCCGTCGATACGGGCCGCCTCCTCGAGGCTGTCGGGGATCGCCTGGAAGAAGCTGCGCATGATCACGAAGTTGAACGCGTTGATCGCGACGGGCAGAATCAGCGCCCACAGCGAGTCGATCAGGCCCAGCTTCTGCACCACGATGAACGTGGGGATCATCCCGCCGCTGAACAGCATGGTGAAGATGACGAGGAAGTTGATCACCCGCCGCCCCCGCAGGTAGGGCTTCGACAGGGCGTACGCCATGAACGACGTGAGCAGCAGGCTCACGAAGGTGCCCATGGCCGTGACGAACACCGAGACACCGAGCGCACGGAAGATCGTCGACGTCGACAGGATGTAGCGGTACGCGTCCAGCGTGAACGTCTCGGGAATGATGACGAAGCTGCGCGTCGCGAGCTCGCCCGGCGTCGCCAGGGAACTGCCCAGCACATTGAGGAACGGCAGCACGCAGATCAGCGCGAAGCCGCCCAGCACGAGCACGTTGACGACGCGGAAGACCCGCATCGCAGCGGTGGGTCGTCGGTGGCCGCTCGTGCGCTTCGCCAGCCGGTTCAGTGGCACCCGCGGTGCCGCGTCGGTCGTGGTCATCGGGTGCTCCCGGGGTCGGGCCGCGGATCCGGCCGGCGGAGCGCGAACATCGCCGCGCTGACGAAGAACAAGAAGGCGACCGGGTAGAGGACGAGCTGGCTGCCCACCAGGCAGACCAGGCCCGTGGCGGCGAAGAACCAGCCCGCCGTGCGGCTCCCCGGCCGGCGCCTGGCCACGAAGATTCCGACGACGCCGAGGAGCAGCACCGCCATGAGCGTGCAGCCGAACCAGGCGGCGAGGGCCCGTGCGGCGTCATAGGCGTCACCCGGGACACCTCCCGCCGTCAGGTCCAGGCCGATCCGCTGCATCTCCGGGTACAGGGTGCTGGCGAACTCCGCCTCGCCGATCCGGTTCAGCACCAGCGTGAACGCACCGAGGAACAGGGTGGACAGCACCATGCCCGTCCCGGCCGCCCAGATCTCTACGGTGCGCCGAGGCGACGACTCCGCCACGGCGGGTGCGGACCTGGCCGGCACGGGCCGGGCCGTGACCCGGTCAGTCGTCGTCGATGCCATCGCCTCGCACCTCCGCCCTGCGCAGCGTGGGGCTGTCGTCGACGTGGAGCACGGGACCCTCGCGGCCGTCGACCCGGACCCGCGCGACGTCGGAGTCCGCGACGTTCCCGAGGTAGAAGCCCTGCCGGGCCATGAGGTCCACCCCGTCCGCCATCGCCGGCCGCCCCGGGACGGGGTCATGGGCGAAGGAGACCGTGATGTCGTCGAGGGTGAGCTCGGCAAGGGGCTGCTCGGGCAGCCCGTAGAGGTGCCCGGCCGCCGCGTGCACCCCGCGAGCGGTGATGTGCGCCAGATGGATACGGCGGAAGACCGGCGTGGCGTCGTCCACGGGGTACGGGCGCCGGTCCGCGATGTGCGGTGCGTCGCCGCCCGGGCCGCAGAAGTAGTACGGGTTGACCACGATCGGGCACATCACGTCGCTCATCACGATGTTCGTCACCCGGATGTCCTCGACCACCCCGCCCCGGCCCCGGCGGGACTTGATGCGGATACCGCGGTCGGTGCCCTGGAACACGCAGCCGGTGATGACCACGTTGCGCACCCCGCCGCTCATCTCGCTGCCGATGACCACGCCGCCGTGCCCGTGCACCATCGTGCAGCCCGTGATCGTGACGTTCTCGCACGGGACCCGCTCCGGCGAGGCCTCCGTGCCCGCCTTGATGGTGATGCAGTCGTCGCCGACGTCGATGTGACAGTCGCTGATCCGGACGTTCCGGCACGACTCGGGGTTGATGCCGTCGGTGTTGGGCGAGTCGGGCGGGTTGGTGATCCGCACGCCCGAGACGCTGACGTCCTGGCAGAGCAGCGGGTGCACCGTCCATGCCGGCGAGTCCCGCAGCGACACGTCACGGATGGTCACCCGCTCGCACCCGTGCAGCCCGATCAGGGTGGGCCGGGGGTAGGCCAGGGCTGCGCGGTCGTCGCGGAAGGTGTCCCACCACCGCTGCCCCTGACCGTCGATGGTGCCCAGCCCGGTGATCGCGACGTCGGTCTCGCCGCTCGCGTACAGGCACGGGGAATGGATCAGGCTCGGCGCGCCCTCCCAGCGTGCCTCGACCGGCGGGTACAGGTCCGGGTCAGGGACGAACTCCAGCCGGGCCCCGGCCTCGAGGTGCAGCTCGACGTGGCTGCGCAGGCGCAGCGCGCCGGTGCGGTGCACGCCGGACCGGACCACCACGGTGCCGCCACCCGCCCGTGCGGCCGCGTCGATCTCGGCCTGGAACGTGGCGGTCTCCAGGACGTCTGTGTCACTCGTCTGCATGCGTTGCCTCTCGCATCGCCGGGGGGGGTGGGTGCCGGCCGGCCGTCGTCGGACCGCCCGGCACCCGGGACGGTCAGCCGTTCACCTCGGCGTACGCCGCGGTGAACTCCTCGATGATCTGGTCGAGGCCCTCGCCGCGGAGGCCCTCGATCGTCGCCTCGAAGTCGGACATCTCGATGGCCCCGGTGATGTACTGGTTGTAGGCGTCGTTGACCTGCTGCTCGATCGTCGACCAGCGGCTGTCGTACGTCTCGGACGTCAGGGACTGCGCCGGGTTGGTGATGACGTAGTCCTCGTTCTCCGCCATCAGCTCGTTGCCCTCGTCCACGTACGGGGTCGCGTTCTTGTACGTGACGACCTTCTCGGACGGCCGCGACGAGCTGAACGGCTGGACCTCCTGCTCCCACGCGGTCTGGTCGGTGATCGTCACCACGCCGTCGGCGTCGACCTCGTAGTGGGTGCCCTCGACGCCGTTGGTCATGAGGCCGTACGCCTCCTCGTCCATGAGCTTGTCGATGAAGCCCAGCACCTTGCGCAGGTCGTCCTCCGTCTCCACCTCGGACTTGGGGATCGCGAGCCAGCCGCCCATGCCGCCGTTGGTGTCCGAGAGGATGCGGCGAGGCACGTCCTCGTAGGTGAGGTCGTTGACCAGCGCCCACTTCATCGGCGTCTCCGGGTCGGCGCTCTCGGCGATGGCCAGGTAGTTCTTCGCCTCGAAGAGGCCGGTGACGACGATGCCACCCTTGCCCTGCGCGATGCCGTCCTGCTGGTTCTGCTTCTGCACGGTGACGAACTCCTGGTTCACGCCGCCGTCCTCGTACACGCCGCGGTACCACTCCATGGCTTCCTTGAACGCGTCTGTGGTGAAGGTCGGCACCACGTCTCCGTCCTCGGTCGCCTCGAACACGCTGCCCGCGCCGAAGTACCCGGTCAGGGAGCGGAAGCCGACCCGGAAGCTCTCCTCGCGGTCGTAGAACCCCGTGGTGTCGTCCTTGCCGTTGCCGTCCGGGTCGTCGTGGGCGAACGCGTGGGCGACCTCGGTGAGGTCCTCGATGGTGTGCGGCACCTCGAGGCCCAGGTTGTCCAGCCAGTCCTGCCGCACGACGACGCCGTAGCGCGCCTTGATCTTCTGGTACGGCACGCCGTACAGCTCGCCGTCGATCCGGGCGGCCTCGAGCGTCTGGGGGTCGATCTTCGACAGGTTGGGAAACTCGGAGAGGTATTCCTCGACGTCCCAGAACATGCCCGAGGTCAGGGACGAGCGCACGGTCGTGCTGTCGATCTGGGTGAGCGAGACGATGTCGGCGAGCGTGCCCGAGGCGAGCGCGGCGTTGATCTTCTCCTCCTTGGAGGCGTCGGGCACCCACTGCATCTCGAACTCGGTCCCCGTGTACTCCTCGAGCGCCGTCTCGATCGTGCCATTCTTCTCCGGCGTCGTCGGGGTGTGCAGCATCGACATCCAGGTCAGCGGAGCGTCGGCGGCACCCCCGTCGCCGTCGCCCGACCCGCCGCCGCACGCGGCGAGCGTGAGTGCCAGCACCGTCGCCGACGCCACTGCCGTTCCGTTCCTTCTTGAGATCATGAGACATCCCTTCCGTGATGTGAGGTCGTCGCCCGTCCGCGGCGTTGCGGGCGGGCGGGTAGAGCTATCGGGCCACCGCGGTTCGCGGCACCGCCGGTTCCGCCTCCTCGTCCGGCGCGTCGTCCGCCTCCTCGTCCAGCGCGTCGTCCGGCGCCAGGCCGCGGAACACGGCGCGGGTGACGAGGCCGACGGCGAACGCCGGGATCCCCACGCCGAACAGCACGAGCAGCGGCAGGGCGAACTGCCACAGCAGCCACCAGGCCGCTCCGACGAGCGTCGCTCCGAGGACCGTCCAGTGGAGCGACCCGAAACCGATCAGCAGCGCTCCGCCGAGCTGGCGCGGGATGGTGGTCAGGTCGGTCGCCACCAGGACCGGGTACACGTAGGCCGTGGTGATCGCGAGCACGACGAGCGCGCCGACGTTGAGGATCTGGAGGTACCAGGTCGATGCGAGAAAGACGTTGGTGACGATCACCGCACCGGCCGCCAGCAGGATCCAGGAGACCAGGATCGATCTGCCGGCCTGCTCGCGGGCGTACTTCCAGAAGACGCGTGCCGGCGGCGGAGTCTCGCCGGCACGCAGCCAGCGGTCCAGGTACTTCGCCAGGGCGTACGACGCCGGTCCGACGCCCACCACGACCAGGCCGCCCACCGTCGTCACCAGCCAGAGCAGGTTGAGGAACGCGACGCGGTACACGCTGGTCAGGAACGTGTTGATCCGTACGAAGCCCTCGAACGAGAACACGGTGCACCACCCTTCACAGCCGGACCGGGCGCATCAGTACACGCCTTCTTCGCCGAAACGCTTGGCCAGCCGGTTGGCCATGACCACGAGCAGGAGGCCGACGAGCCCCTTGAACAGCCCGACGGCAGCCGCGTAGCTGAGCTGCCCGTTCTGGATGCCCGTCGTGTAGACGTAGGTGTCGAAGATCTCGCCCACCTCGCGGTTGAGCGAGTTCATCACCAGGAACATGTGCTCGAAGCCCAGCTCGAGGAAGTCGCCGATGGCCAGGATGAACATGACGATGATCGTGGGCCGGATGGCGGGCAGCGTGATGTGCCAGGACTGGCGCAGCCGGCCCGCTCCGTCGAGCTCCGCGGCCTCGTAGAGCTGGGTGTCCACGGCGGTCATCGCGGCGAGGTACACGATGGTGCCCCAGCCTGCGCCCTTCCAGATCTCCTGGCCGATGTACAGCGGTCGCAGCCATTCGGGATCGGTGAGGAACGGGACCGGCTCCCCACCCGCGTCGACGATGAGGTTGTTGATGCTGCCGCCGTCGGTGGACAGCAGCACGTAGAAGATCGAGGCCACGATGACCCACGACAGGAAGTGGGGCAGGTAGATGACGGACTGGATGCTCCGCTTGAAGTACTTGCCGCGCAGCTCGTTGAGCAGCAGCGCCAGGACGATCGGCACCGGGAAGGCGAAGACCAGCAGCATCAGGGAGATCACCAGTGTGTTGCGCAGCAACATCAGGAACGTGTCCTCGGTGAACAGCCGGACGAAGTGGTCGAGGCCGACCCACGGGCTGCCGCCGATGCCGAGGAACGGCAGGTAGTCCTGGAAGGCGATGACGAGCCCACCCATGGGCGCGTACTTGAACACCAGGAAGTACGCGATGCCCGGCAGCGCCATCAGGTACAGGGTCCGGTGCCGCAAGAACGCGGAGCCCCGCGGCCGGCGCCCACCTCGCGAGCGCCCCGGGGCCGCCGTCGGTGCCGGCGGACGCGGCACCGACGTGGTCGGCGCGCTCATCTCCGCGACCCCGTCATCGTCACTACCACCATTGGTGTGCCCTTCTGCTCGCCCTCGAGCCGGATCCGGTGAAGACCTCGATGTCAGCAACCGGTTTCTGGGACCGTACCCGACGAGTGCAGGCGCCGCAAGACCCTGTTTTCCTTGAACTTCCGTCAATTCCGGCGGCAGCTACCGCCAACAGGAAACCGGTTGCTAGAGTGGACGGGCCGCAGCAGGAGAAACTTGGGGCGAACCGGTTTCTCGCGTTTCACAAGGGTGTGACGGACGAAAGGCAGGCGATGGTGCTCTACTCGAACCCGGTCCTCGACGCCGACTGGCCGGACCCGGACGCGATTCGCGTCGGTGACGACTTCTGGATGATCGCGTCCAGCTTCAACAGAGCGCCCGGGCTCCCGGTGCTGCACTCCCGGGACCTGGTGAGCTGGACCCACGTCACCAACGCACTGCCGGCGGTCCCGCCCGTCGACCACTACGCGCTCCCCCGCCACGGCTCGGGCGTCTGGGCGCCGAGCCTGCGCCATCACGACGGGCTGTTCGTCATCGTGTACCCCGATCCCGACCACGGGATCTACGTGCTCACGGCCGCGGACCCCCGCGGGCCGTGGTCGGAGCCCTGGTGCCTGCTGCCGGGCCGTGGCCTGATCGACCCGTGCCCGCTGTGGGACGACGACGGCCGGGCCTACCTCGTGCACGGCTGGGCCGGCAGCCGCGCCGGAATCAAGAACCGGCTGACCGTCGTCGAGGTCGACCCGGACCTGCGGCGGGTCGTCGGCGACCCGCGCACCGTCGTCGACGGCGACGAGCTGCCCGGGTTCCGCACCCTCGAAGGCCCGAAGCTCTACCGGCGCGACGGCTGGTACTGGATCTTCGCTCCGGCCGGTGGCGTGGCGACGGGCTGGCAGACCGTCTTCCGGTCCCGCTCCGTGTGGGGTCCGTACGACCACCGCGTGGTGCTGGAGCAGGACACGTCGAGCGTCAACGGCCCGCACCAGGGCGCCTGGGTGGACGCGCCGGACGGATCGGACTGGTTCCTGCACTTTCAGGACCGCGGCGTCTTCGGCCGCGTCGTGCACCTCCAGCCGATGCGCTGGGCGGACGGGTGGCCACAGATCGGTGAGCCGCTGGGGCAGGGCCGGGGCAGACCCGTGCTCGAGCACCCTCGGCCGGTCCCGGCGGTCGGCGACGGCCAGCAGGAACCGGTCCGCAGCGACGACTTCACGTCTCCGGGGCCGGCCGCCCGCTGGCACTGGCAGGCCAACCCCCTGCCCGACTGGTCGGCGGCGACCGGGGACGGGACGCTCCGGCTGCGGGCGCAGGTGACCACCCGCGGTGACCTGCGCGAACAGGGGGCGGTGCTCTGCCAGCAGCTCCCTGGCCGGCCGAGCACATGGACCACGCGTGTACGCCTCCAGGGCGACGCGGCGGGGACGCGGTGCGGGATGGTGCTGCTCGGGCGCGAGTACGCCTGGCTCGGGCTCGTCCGCACGCCGACCGGTGTCGACGTCGCCCTGCGCCGCAGCGGCGGGGGCACGGAGGACACGCTCGCGCAGCTCCCGGCACCGGGCGACGCCCTCGACCTCCGGCTCACCGTCGACGACGAGGGTTCGGCCACCTTCGCCTGGCGCACCGACGACACGGAGCCGTGGCACGACCTTCCGACCGCGTGGGCGGCGGTCGAGGGACGATGGATCGGTGCGGAGGTAGGACTCTTCGCCACCGGCATGCCGGGCACACCTCTCGACGAGCGCGGCGACGCGGTGTTCGGCCCGGTCCGGGTCACGGTCGCCGGAAAGGAAGCATGATGGCGCGGGCCGCGAAGAACGGGACCACGATCGCCCAGGTGGCAGCTGCCGCGGGAGTGTCGCGGGCAACCGTCTCACGTGTCATGAACGGCCGGTCGACCGTCGCGGCGGACATGGCCGAGCGGGTGCGGGCGGCGGCCGCCGACCTGCAGTACCACCCCAGCACGACGGCGCGCGGCCTCTCTCTCGGGCGCACGAACACGGTGGCGCTCGTCGTCCCGGACCTCGGCAACCCGATGTTCCAGCAGATCCTGCGCGGTGCGGTCGCCGCGGCCGAGCCCTTCGGCTTCCGGTTCCTCGTCGCGGAGACCGCCGAGCACGCCGACGCCGAGGCGGAGACAGCCCTGGAGGCACGGCTGCGCTGCGACGCCCTGATCCTCGCCGCGCCACGCAGCTCCGAGGCTGCGCTGCGTGAGCTGCTCCCCCAGGTCACGCCGGCCGTCCTCATCAACCGCGACGTGCCGGGACTCGACGTGCCGTCCGTCCGCGTCGACTACGGCGCGGGCGTGCACAGCGTCGTCGACCATCTCGTCGCGCTGGGCCACCGCGACCTCGCCTACGTGGCCGGACCACGCGCCAGCGCCTCCCACGCGTTGCGTGCCCGCGCGCTCGAGGAGGCCCGGGAACGCCACAGCAGCCTGCGGGTCACCACCGTGGCCTGCGGGTCGACGGTCGATGACGGCTACCGCGTGGCCGACGAGGTGCTCGCGACCGAGGCGACCGGGGTGGTGGCGTTCAACGACCTCGTCGCGTTCGGGCTGCTCGCCCGGCTCAACGAGACCGGTGTCGACGTTCCGGGGGACATCTCGATCGCGGGCTTCGACGACATCGAGCTCGCGCGCTACGGTACCCCCTCCCTGACGACAGCCGCCGTGCCGCAGGCCGAGCTCGGTGGGCGCGCCTGGGGACTCCTGCACCAGCTCGTCGCCGACCAGGCCGCCACGCCGGGTGCCGGACGGCCGGCCCCGGCCGCGAGCCCGCTCGTCATGCCGGGTCTCGTCGTCCGGTCCAGCACCGGGCCGGTCCCGCCGGCACGACGGCTCGCCGTACCGTCGTCGGACCGGGCCGGCCGGGTGCGGACCTCGGATCCCGGCGTGCGTGCCAGGTGGTCCGCGACGAACGACGGCTGGGCCCTGACCACGGGCGAGCAGCCGTTGGCCCGGTACGCGAGCGGGGACGCCATGCCCGCAGTGCACAGCCCGCGCCCGCACCTGCACCCGCTCCACTCGCTGGGCGGCGTGGCGATGACGCAGACGACGCCGATCGACCACCGGCACCACTACGGGGTCTCGATGGCGGTGCCCGACGTGAACGGCACCACCTACTGGGGCGGCCGCACGTTCGTCCGTGGCCAAGGGCCCACGCTGCTCTCCAACCAGGGCCGGCAGCACGCGGACTTCACCGAGGCCCTCGAGGGCGGTGCGACGCTGTCGAGCCAGGTGCGCTGGACCGACGAACGCGGGCACGATCAGGTCGTCGAGCACCGCCGCCTCACTGGCCTGCTGCTCCCGGAGGTCGAGGCCTGGTCGCTCGGCTGGTCGAGCCGCCTGCACGCGCAGGGTTCGGACGTGGTGATCGGCAGCCCGGCGACCAACGGCCGGCCCGGGGCCGGCTACGGCGGGCTCTTCTGGCGCCTCCCGTTCGCCGACGAGGCCACCGTGCTCACCGCGGACGGCGATTCCGAGGCGCACGCGCACGGATCGCGCTCGCCGTGGATCGCGGTCGTGCGCCGGCACGGTGAGGCGTGGACCACGCTCCTGCTCGTCCAGCCCGGCGACGTCGACCCCTGGTTCGTACGGGTCGCCGACTACGTCGGGGCCGGTCCGGCGCTCGCCTGGGACGCGACACGGCGCATCGCCGCCGGGTCGTCGCTCGACGTCGAGCTGGTCGCCGTGGTCGTCGACCGGCGGCTCGACACGGTCGACGCCGCCGACCTGACCGAGTTCGCCGTGGCCCGGGTGCGGGCGGCCGGAGGTACGTCACGGCTCGGCCCTCCTCAGGCCTCCGTCTGCCCCCCGCGCGTGTAGCGCAGGTGGCGGTAGCGGAGGCCCGACGACGACGTCGTCCACCCCGTCGCTTCGGCGACCGTCCACTCGGGGCCGATCTGAGGGGCGAACACGTCGCCCTCGACCTCCGTGTTGATCTCGGTCACCACCAGCACGTCGGCGACCGGGAGCGCCTCGCTGTAGACCTGGGAGCCGCCGATGACCCACACCTCGTCCCCGCCGGGCGCCTTCGCGGCCGTGTCGAGCGCCTCGGCGAGCGTCCCCGCCGGCACGGCTGCCGTGTCCGGCACACCGAACGGACCCCGCGAGGACACGACGACGTTGGTGCGGCCGGGCAGCGGGCGCTTGGGCAGCGACTCCCAGGTGAGCCGTCCCATCACCACGGGATGACCGGCCGTGGTCCGCTTGAAGTGGGCGAAGTCCTCGGGGACGCGCCACGGGATGTCGCCCCCCGCGCCGATGACCGGTCGTCCGGCGCCGTCGCGTGCCTGTGCCCAGATGAGTCCGATCATCAGACGGCGATCGGGGCCTTGATGGCGGGGTGCGAGACGTACCCGAGCACCTCGATGTCCTCGAACTCGTAGTCGAAGATCGACTCCCGCGGGGCGAGCCGCAACGAGGGGTACGGGTACGGGTCGCGCGCGAGCTGCGTCTCGACCTGCTCCACGTGGTTGTCGTAGATGTGGCAGTCCCCGCCGGTCCACACGAACTCACCGAGCGCGAGCCCGGTCTGCGCGGCCACCATCTGCGTGAGCAGCGCGTAGGAGGCGATGTTGAACGGCACGCCGAGGAACAGGTCGGCCGACCGCTGGTAGAGCTGGCAGCTGAGCTTGCCGTCGGCGACGTAGAACTGGAACAGGGCGTGGCACGGCGGCAGCGCCATGTCGTCGACCTCTGCCGGGTTCCACGCCGTCACGACGTGCCGCCGCGAGTCAGGGTTGGTGCGGATCTGCTCGATCACCTTGGCGATCTGGTCGACGTGCCCGCCGTCGGGCGTGGGCCAGGAGCGCCACTGGACGCCGTAGACGGGCCCCAGCTCGCCCGTCTCGTCGGCCCAGTCGTCCCAGATCTTCACGCCGCGCTCCTGCAGCCAGCGCACGTTGGAGTCGCCGCGCAGGAACCACAGCAGCTCGTAGACGACCGACTTGAGGTGCACCTTCTTGGTGGTGACCAGCGGAAAGCCCTGAGCGAGGTCGTACCGGATCTGCCGCCCGAACACGCTGCGCGTCCCCGTGCCGGTCCGGTCGCCCTTGTAGGTTCCGTTCGCCAGCACGTCGCGCAGCAGGTCCTCGTACGGGGTGTCGATCGCGGTCATGCGGCAAGCCTAAGCCTCGCCGCCGACACGGCGCGGGGCGGCCCACGCCGTCAGTCCTGCTGCGACCGCAGCTCCTTGATCCGGGCGCCCCGACGGCGGTACAGCACGCTCATCGTCACGATCGTCAGCGCCACGATGCCGCCGATCACCGCGCCCCACGCGGTCCCGCCGCGGAACGCCGGCCCGTCGACGTCGAGGATCCGCTCGCCGGCGTGCGCCGCCGCCGAGGTGCCGAGCACGATCCCGAGCGTCAGCAGGTTCGGCACGGCGAGCAGCACCGCGAGGACCAGGAACGCGCTGCGCACCTGCCAGGACCTCCGCGTCATGACCGCCTGGGCCAGGAGCAGCACGGGGACCACCGTGAACACCGCACCGACCAGCAGTCCCCACCACGCGCCGGCGGCGAACGAGCCGTCCACCGCGTTGCCGATCACCTGCGCCCACCAACGGGGCAGGAAGGCGTCGAGGAACAGGTAGATCAGCCACACGGCCACGATCACCGCGACCACGCCGACCAGACGCTTCACGACGTCGCGCCAGTTCGGCCTCCACCGGGCAGGACCCGACGTCGGACCGGTCGACGTCGGGCCGGTCGCCTCCGGCTTGTCGCTCGGGTTCTGCGCCATGAGCACGATCGTTGCAGCGCGCGGCCCCCTGTGCGCGGTGAACGGGAACGTCGCGGGCCTCGTTCGCGTTGTGCACTAGTCCGACCGACCGGGATGCGTTGGACCTCACTCCGTGACCGTGTCGGTGACCAGTGGAAGGATGATCCTCATGACGGAGCAGACCACCACCCCGGGCGCCACCGGCGCCGACAGCACGGCGACCCCTTCGCCCACCGACCCGCTCTGGGTGGAGCGCAACGGCACCCGCACCTACACGGGCTTCTCGGCCCGCGGTGCCCGGGTCGACATCGGTCCGGTCGAGGCCGGCGCCGTGTTCACGCCGGGCGAGCTGCTCAAGATCGCGCTCGCCGCGTGCGCCGGGATGAGCAGCGACAAGGCGTTCGCGCGCCGGCTGGGCGACGACTACCGGACGACCATCCGGGTCGAGGACCCGAAGGACGTCGCCGACGACCGGTACCCGGTCCTGACGGAGAAGTTCGAGATCGACCTGTCCACCCTCGACGACGAGGACCGGGCGAAGCTCCTCACGATCGCGCAGCGGTCGATCGACAAGGCCTGCACGGTGGGGCGCACGCTCAAGGCAGGAGCCCAGATCCCGGACGCGCAGTTCGAGCAGCCGACGGAGGGCTGACATGGCGGATGAAAAGCAGAAGCTGACGGCGGCGGAGGCCAACGGCCGGTCGGCTGCGGGCGACGCCGTCCTCAAGCCGGACAACTCGGTGGAGGTCACGCCGGCGGACTGGCTCCACTACAAGCCGCAGAGCCCGCTCGACCACCTGGTCGGCCGGGCGGTGACCATCCCGTCGGCGACCATCCACAAGCATGTGGACAAGGTGCGGGCGCGCAACCCCGGCGCGTCCCCGGCCGAGGTCATCAAGCTCCTGGAGAAGGAGTACCTGCGGGTCATCCAGACCACGGGCAGTGCCGTCGGCGCGGCGGCGGCGATCCCGGCCGTCGGCACCGCAGCCAGCGTCGCACTGTCCACGAGCGACGTGGCGACGTTCTTCGCCTCGTCGGCGGCGTTCTCGCTCGCGGTGGCCGACGTGCACGGCATCGAGGTCGAGGACGTCCCGCGACGCCGGGCGCTGCTCCTGGCGACCGTCCTCGGCGACAAGGGCGCGCAGGACGTCGAGAACGCCATCGGCGGTTCCGGCGTCGCGTGGGGCAAGGTGCTGCTCACGAGCATGCCGCGCACCACGCTGCACCGGGTGAACAAGGCGCTCACGCACCGGTTCATCCAGAAGCAGATCGCCAAGCAGGGCAGCCTGATGCTCGGCCGCATCCTGCCGTTCGGTGTCGGTGCGGTCGTGGGCTGGGTCGGCGCGCGCGCCCTCGGCCACACGGTGATCGCTCAGTCCCGCATCGCCTTCGGCACCCCACCGGAGCGGTTCCCCCGCGTCATCGAGCAGAAGCAGAAGTAGCCCGGCCGGGCGTGCCGTGCTCTGGCACGACGTGCCGTTCGGCGGCCGCCAGGCGGCTGAGCAGCGGATATCGCACACCTGCTCGGCGGGATCCGAAGTCCCGACCTAGGCTGCAGATCATGGCGGACACGACGCACGGCGCACTCGCCCCGACGTACCACCCACTGCCGATCATGATCGCGCGGGCGCACGGTACGCATGTGTGGGACACGGACGGCAACGAGTTCCTCGACTTCCTGTCGGGGTACTCGGCCCTGAACTTCGGGCACCTGCACCAAGGCCTGGTGGCGGCGGCGATGACGCAGCTGCGCCAGGTCACCCTCACCTCGCGCGCGTTCGACCATGACCGGCTGGAGGAGTTCGCGCAGCGGCTCGTCGAGGTGGTCGGGCCGCTGACCACCGGCGGCGAGGACAGCGTCGTGGTGCCGATGAACACCGGCGCGGAAGCCGTGGAGACGGCGATCAAGGCGGTCCGCAAGTGGGGGTACGACGTCCGCGGCGTACCCGAGGACGAGGCGACAGTGATCGTCGCCGACGGGAACTTCCACGGCCGCACCACCACGCTCGTCGGCCTCTCGGACAACCCGACCACGCGGGACGGGTTCGGCCCGTTCGCCCCCGGGTTCCGGCGGGTCCCCTTCGGCGACCTCGACGCGGTCGCCGAGGCCGTGGACGACACCACGGTCGCGGTCCTGATGGAGCCGGTGCAGGGCGAGGCCGGCGTGCTGGTGCCTCCGGACGAGTTCTGGCCCGGGCTGCGCGAGCTCACCACCACGCAGGACATCGCCCTGGTCGCCGACGAGATCCAGTCCGGGCTGGGCCGCACCGGCACCACGCTCGCGTGCGAGCTCTGGGACGTGCGGCCCGACCTGGCCTGCCTCGGCAAGGCACTGGGCGGCGGGATAGTCCCCGTGTCGGCGGTGGTCGGCAAGCCCGAGATCCTCGGCGTCCTGACGCCGGGAACGCACGGCTCGACGTTCGGCGGCAACCCGCTGGCGTGCGCGGTCGGTATCGCCGCGCTCGACCTGCTCTCGACGGGGCAGTACCAGGCGCGAGCCGCGGAGTCGGGCAAGGTGCTCAGGGAGCGGCTCGACGCACTCGTCGGGCGGGAGCTGCTGACCGAGGCCCGCACCGTGGGCCTGTGGGCTGGCATCGATCTGGCCCCTGAGCTCGGCACCGGGAGGGAGCTGTGCGAGGCGCTGCTCGAACGCGGCGTGCTCGCGAAGGACACCCGCACCGGAGCCGTCCGCCTGTCGCCGCCCCTGTCGATCGTCCAGCCCGAGCTGGAGATGGCGCTGGACATCCTCGAGGAGTCCCTGGTGGCGCTGCGCGACGCCGATCCCGGCGAGACCGGCGAGACAGCCGACACGGGCGAGACGGCCGACACGGCCGGGACGGGCAAGATCGCGGACCGCACCACCGCCGGCGACCAGGACGAGCGCTCCGAACTGTCACCGAGCGCCGGCTGAGCGTAGGCTCCCAGGGGTGACCACTACGACGTCGTCCCACACCACCGCAACGCTCCCGGCCCTCCACGAGCTGCAGCAGGCCTACGCAGACCTTCAGGCCAAGGGCCTGAAGCTGGACCTCACGCGCGGCAAGCCGTCGGCCGAGCAGCTCGACCTCGCCGAGCCCCTGCTCGCCCTGCCCGGGATCGGTGTGCACGCCGACGACACGGGCACGGACGCGCGCAACTACGGCGGGCTGGACGGCGGGCTCGCGGTCCGCCGCATCTTCGCCGAGCTGCTCGACGTACCGGTGGAGCAGCTTCTCGCGGGAGGCAACGCGTCGCTCACGCTCATGCACGATGTCGTCACGTTCGCCGAGCTGTTCGGCTTCCCCGAGTCGCCGAAGCCGTGGGCGCGCGAGGAGAAGGTGCGCTGGATCTGCCCCGTCCCGGGGTACGACCGGCACTTCACCGTGTGCGAGGCCCTCGGCATCGAGATGATCCCCGTGCCCATGACGCCGGACGGTCCGGACGCCGACGCCGTGGCCGAGCTCGTCGCGTCGGACCCCACCATCAAGGGCATGTGGGTGGTCCCCACCTACTCGAACCCGGACGGCGCGGTCATCAGCGACGCCGTCGCCCGTGCTCTGGTCTCGATGCCGACCGCCGCCCCGGACTTCCGCATCCTGTGGGACAACGCGTACGCGGTGCACCACCTGACCGACGACGAGGTGACGAGCCCCGACGCCATCGCGCTGGCTGCCGAGGCAGGCCACCCGGACCGGGTGCTCCTCTTCGCGTCCACCTCGAAGATCACGTTCGCAGGCGCGGGTGTCGCGTTCCTCGGAGGCTCGCCGGCCAACATCGCCTGGTACAAGAAGCACCTGTCGGTGGCGTCGATCGGCCCGGACAAGCTCAACCACCTGCGGCACGCGATGTTCTTCGGCTCGGCCGACGGCGTGCGGGAGCACATGCGCAAGCACCGCGAGATCCTGGCGCCCAAGTTCGAGGCCGTGGTGCAGATCCTGACCGAGCGCCTCGGCGGGTACGACGTCGCGTCGTGGAACGAGCCCAAGGGCGGCTACTTCGTGTCGCTCGACGTGGCACCGGGTACGGCCTCGCGCGTGGTGCAGCTGGCCAAGGAGGCGGGGATCGCCCTCACGCCGGCGGGCGCCACCTACCCGTACGGCAAGGACCCCGAGAACAAGAACGTCCGCCTCGCGCCCTCGATGCCCCCGCTGGACGAGGTGCGCACGGCGATGGACGGCGTGGCCACCTGCGTGCTGCTGGCGGCCGCAGAGGCCGCCCACGTCGACTGACCTGTCAGCACCGCCCCGATGTGTCAGACCCTCAGGTCACTCCGGTGACCTGAGGGTCTGACACGTTCGAGGGCGCCTGACCGGTCAGTCGTTGCAGTGCTTGTTGACCACGAACACCGGGCACGCCGAGTGGTGGAGCACGGCCTGGCTCGTGGAGCCCAGCAGCAGCCCGCGGAACCCGCCGCGGCCACGCGAGCCCACCACCACCAGGTCGGACGCCGTGGAGAACTCCGTCAGCAGCTCGGCGCCCGTACCGTCCAGCACGATCCGCCGGATCCGCAGGCCGGGGTTCTCCGCCTCGTACCGGTCGACCAGCACGTCCATGCCCACCGCGATGTCGGCCAGCACCTGCTCACGGTCGATCGTGGACGGCAGCCACGCCAGCATGCCGGTGTTCCCCACGGGTACGCCGGTCACCGCCGTCAGCTCCGCGCCCCATGCGTTGGCCTGCACGATCGCGTGCTGCAGCGCACGCTCCGCCTGCGGCGACCCGTCCACGCCGACGACGATGCGGCGCACCTCCCGGATCTCGGCAGCGCCGGGCGCGACGGCGGTCGGTGTCTCTGCCGCACCGCCGGCAGCAGTGCCCGGCACGCTCCAGGAGACGCCTCGGTTGGCCTCCGCACGCAGCGGGACCACGACGACCGGGCACTGGGCGTGCGCGGGTAGCGCGGACGACACCGTGCCCAGGAGCCGCTCCGTGAATCCACCCCTGCCGCGCGTCCCGACGACGGCGAGCCCGTAGTCGGCGGACAGCTCCACGAGCACACCCGCCGCGTCGCCGGTGGCGACCTCGGTGGTGGCACGCACCCCGGCGTCGGCCACGCGGGCCTCGGCCTCGGCGAGCACCGACTTGGCGCCCTCCTGGATGGTCGTGTCGTCGAGGGCGGCGTACCCGCCGTCGAGCGAAGCGGCCGTGAACGACGGCAGGGAATAGCTGCACACGATGTGCAGCGACCAACCCACACGATGTGCGTAGGCGGTCGCCCAGTCGAGCGCATGCAGACTAGCGGCCGATCCGTCCACCCCGACCAGTACGACCTCGGATCGCGTCATCGCCAGACCTTTCTTCGCCCAAGCACCATTGCACTCCCAACGCTACCGGCGGCGGGCACGTTGTGGGTATCCGGAGGCATGACGACTGCAGAACGATGGCACGACAGAGCGCCTGCCCGATGGTCCGGACAGGCGCTCTGGCTGGTGGTCGTGCGCGGCTGGGGTCAGCCCATGCGGATGAACGTGGGGTTCGACTGCCAGATGGTGCGGAAGTCGACCACGGTGCCCGGCTTGGACGCGTCGATCATGGTGTTGCCACCGGCGTAGATCGAGACGTGCCCGGGGGTCCACATCAGGTCGCCCGGCTGCGCCTCGGACGCCGGCACCTGGGTGCCGTAGCTGGGCTGCGAACCCGACGAGTGCGGCAGCGGGATGCCCAGCTGGCCGTAGACGTACGCGGTGAAGCCGGAGCAGTCGAACCCGCTCGGCGAGGAACCGCCGGAGACGTACGGGACGCCGACGTAGCGGCTCGCGACGGAGATCACGGAGTTGCCGATCGCCGACGCGGGCACGTCCACGGACGCGGCCGTCGTGGTGGCAGCGGCCTCGGCAGCCTCAGCGGCCTCGGCGGCAGCAGCCTCGGCGGCCTCCGCAGCCTCGGCGGCGGCGAGCTCTGCCTGGTAGTCCTCGTTCTCGGCGGCGGAGACCACGGAGACCGCGGCCTTCTCCACGTTGAGCTCGGCGTCGGGTGCGACGGTCACGACCGGGGCGTTGGTCAGCGCCTGGCGGGCCTGCGACGTCAGTGCGTTGAGGTCAACCGAGTTCATCTTCGCGTGGCCGGCCTCGACGGGCGCGGCCTGTGCGGCCATCGCGCCACCGAAGGTCGAGACGAGAAGCGCGCCACCCGCGGCGGCGACGGCGGTACGGCGGCCGACCGCGGCGTTCTGGGCGAGTTCGGTGAGCGGAGTTACTGGTCGTCGCGCAGCCCGATGACGAGCGCGAGTCGTACGTGCAGTCACGTATTACCTCTCCTTGTACGCCTTCGAGGTCAGCTGTCGGGTTCGGGTGGGAGAAATCACCCGGCCGTGCAATCCCGAAGGAGTGCCCGGCTTCACCCCGAGGACGCACCCTGGCGCCCGTTGGTGGGTCCCCCGCCTCTGTCATGCGGTCGTATTGGACCCCGGCCGGTGACAGAGTTCGGCGTCCGTCCGAGGACCCCCACGAACAACTCCGCGGGAGCGGTCTGAACGTACCGGACCTCACCCTCAATGTCACGTTCCGGCAACGAATGCCATGACGTGTCGTACCTTGGGTGGCAGGTTTCCGACAAACCGGACGGTTCGGAACCGACTCAGGTGGTCGGCGAACCGGCTCAGGCGGTCGCGACGAAGAGGTGGCGGGCCAGGTCCTCACCGAGCTCCA
Source organism: Promicromonospora aerolata (assembly GCF_042682255.1). Classification (NCBI taxonomy): domain Bacteria; kingdom Bacillati; phylum Actinomycetota; class Actinomycetes; order Micrococcales; family Promicromonosporaceae; genus Promicromonospora; species Promicromonospora aerolata. The sequence continues at coordinate 4,526,071 of NZ_JBHUHF010000001.1, read as the reverse complement.
GCGCCGTACCCGCGCCGTCGACCGTCACCGTGTAGGTGCCGTCGCTGTGCTCGGCGGTGATGCGCGAGCCGGGCACCAGGCCGGCGTCGGACAAGCGGGCGAGCAGCTCCACGTCGGTCTGCAGCGGCTCCGCGATACGGGTGAGGGACGCCGCGAGCGGCTCACCCCTGACCCCCTTCTTCGCCGCTGCCTCGAACGCCGACGGCAGCGAGATCACACCGCTCAGGAACGGCACGTCGGTATAGGCCTCACCGAGCTCCGACAGGCCCGGGATGGGGTTGCCGTACGGGTCGTGGTGCGGGTGGTCGAGCAGGCCCACCAGGCGCTTCTCCACGAGGTCGCTCATGACGTGCTCCCAGCGGCAGGCCTCGACGTGCACGTGCTCCCAGTCGAGCTTGATGACGTCGGTCAGCAGGCGCTCGGCGAGACGGTGCTTGCGCATCACGCGCATGGCCTTGTCCTGGCCCAGCTCGGTGAGCTCGAGGTGCCGGTCGCCGGTCACGATCACCAGCCCGTCGCGCTCCATGCGCGCGACAGTCTGTGACACCGTCGGTCCGGAATGCCCCAGGCGTTCCGCGATGCGCGCGCGCAGGGGCGTGATGCCCTCCTCGTCGAGCTCGTAGATCGTCTTGAGGTACATCTCGGTGGTGTCGATCAGATCCGTCACGTCAGCTCCCGTCATGCGCACAGCCGCCCAGTCGCCCTGGACACGTGCGGCCCGGGCGTCGGCCCAGGTTCTAGTCTAGTTCTGTGCCACTGACTATCCCGCCACACCTGCTGCCCACCGACGGCCGTTTCGGCTCCGGCCCCTCCAAGGTGCGCCCGGGACAGGTCGATCATCTCGTGGCGAACGCGCACGTGCTGGGTACGTCACATCGACGGGCGCCGGTGAAGGACCTGGTGCACCGCATTCGTGAGGGTGTCACGGAGCTGCTGGGCGCGCCCGACGGGTACGAGGTGGCGCTCGGCAACGGAGGCGCCACGGCCTTCTGGGACCTCGCCACCCTGTGCCTCGTGGAGCGCAGGGCGCAGCACGCGGCCTTCGGCGAGTTCGGCGGCAAGTTCGCCGCCGCGACGTCGCGAGCCCCGTTCCTCGAGCCCTCCCAGGTGATCGCGGCGGAGCCGGGCACGGTGGCCTACCTCGAGACGGCCGAGGGCGTGGACACCTACGCAACCCCGCACAACGAGACCTCCACGGGGGCGGTCGCCCCGGTGCTCCGGCCGGCCGGGTCCGACGGCGCCATCGTGCTCACGGACGGGACGTCCGGAGCCGGTGCGCTGCCCGTCGACCTCAGCCAGACCGATGCCTACTACTTCGCACCGCAGAAGGTGTTCGCGGCCGACGGCGGACTGTGGCTCGCCGTACTCTCCCCCGCTGCCGTCGAGCGCGCCGCGCGGATCGAGGGCTCGGGACGGTGGGTGCCGGAGTTCCTGTCGCTCACGACGGCCCTCGAGAACTCACGCCAGGACCAGACGCTCAACACGCCCGCCGTCGCGACGCTGCTCCTCCTGGCCGACCAGGTCGAGTGGCTGCTCGACCAGGGCGGGCTCGAGTGGTCGACGAAGCGCAGCGCGGCGTCCGCGGAGATCCTCTACTCCTGGGCAAGGGCCCGGGAGTGGGCGACGCCGTTCGTCGCGCGCCCCGAGGAGCGGTCACCGGTGGTCGGCACCATCGACCTCGCCGCGGAGATCGACGTCGACCGTGTGCTCGCGGACCTGCGCGCCAACGGGGTGCAGGATGTCTTCGCGTACCGGAAGCTCGGGCGCAACCAGCTCCGGGTCGGGATGTACCCGGCCGTCGATCCCGACGACGTCGCAGCGCTCACCGCGTGCGTCGACTACCTCGTCGAAACCGCCTGACCAGCATGATCACGTCCGCAATATCCCTTGGACGGCGGGTTCTGCCTATTGTCCGAGACAGAGGGACTCTGTAACGTTTCCGCAACAGAGGGAACCATTCGAGGGGCTGTTCAAACACCATGCCAGTGATCGACCACTTCACCTTCGGGATCGTGACGCCTCTGCTGGCGTACGCGATCTCGTGTACCGGCGCGGCGACGGGCCTCGCGTGCACGTCCCGAGCCCGAGCAGCTTCGGGCGGCACGCGCGCGGCGTGGCTCGTGTTCGGCGCCATCGCCCTCGGCGGCACCGGCATCTGGGTGATGCACTTCGTCGCCATGCTGGGGTTCTCCGCTTCCGGTGTGACCATCCGATACGACATTCCCCAGACCCTCCTGAGCGCGGCGATCGCGATCGTCGTGGTGGGAGCGGGCCTGTTCATCACGGAGCTGGGCAAGCGGAAGCTCGCGGCGATGCTCGTCGGCGGTGCCCTCGCGGGCGCCGGCGTCGCGGCCATGCACTACATGGGCATGGAAGCGATGCAGATGTCGGCGCAGGTCGTCTACAACCCGGTCTACGTCGTCGCCTCGATCGTCATCGCGATCGTCGCGGCCACGGCCGCACTGTGGTGCACCGTGCACATCCGCGGCACGCTCGCCACGATCATCGCCACCCTGGTGATGGGACTTGCCGTGACCGGCATGCACTACACCGGCATGGCCGGTGTCACCGTGATCAACCCGATCGACAGCGTCCCCGCCGGCGCCTCGACGATGCAGCTTCTCGTGCCGCTCGTCATGGCGGTGAGCGTCGTGACGTTCCTGCTCATCCTCGGTATCGGCCTCTGGCCCACCGAGGAGGAGCTGCGCACGCAGGCCGAGTTCGAGAACCGGCTCAAGGCGCACAGCGAGCAGGGCCAGCAGTTCGAGAACGTCCGGCAGGACCCGCAGCCGGGGCCCGCACAGTTCGCGCAGACGCATCGCGCGCACTGACTTCCGTCCGGCAGCGATCTCGGAGCGCCCGTCCCCTCGTGGGGCGGGCGCTCCGCTCGTCGGGGGGGGGGGGGGGCGACCCGTGCGCGCGGGCGGGTGTGACCCCACCCACGTACCGTTAGCAAGGCTAATGATCTAGACTGGAGCGGTGTCGAGCTCCCGCAGATCCAGCCGCAGCCCGGCCACCGTCGGGGGCGACCTCCGCGTCGCCCTGACCCGGGTCTCCCGCCGCCTGCGTGCCGAACGCGGCGAGGCCGATCTCCCCGAGGGCCAGTTCGGGATCCTGACGGTGCTCCACAAGCACGGCGAGATGTCCCCCGGTTCCCTCGCCGAGCACGAGCGCGTCCGGCCCCCGTCGATGACCCGAGCCGTCAACACGCTGACGGAGCTCGGCCTCGTCGAAAAGGTGGAGCACGCGACGGACCGCCGTCAGGTCGTCGTACGGCTCACTCCCGCAGGTTCCCGCGAGGTCGCCGAGACCCGGCGCCGGCGCGACGCCTGGCTCACCAAACAGCTGTCCACCCTGACCGGAGAGGAGAGAGAGATCCTCGCAGGAGCCAGTGAGCTCCTGATCAGGATCGCCGCTCGATGAGCGCCACTTTCGCCAGCCTGAAGTACCGCAACTATCGCCTCTGGTTCGCCAGCGCTCTCGTCGCCAACATCGGCACCTGGATGCAGCGCGTGGCCCAGGACTGGGTCGTACTGACCCTCCTCACGAACAACTCCGGCGTCGCCGTGGGTATCGTCACCGCCTTGCAGTTCATCCCCCACATCTTCCTGTCCGCCTGGGCGGGGCTCCTCGCCGACCGTGTCGACCGCCGCAAGCTCCTGATGATCACGCAGGGCGGCATGGGTGTGCTGGGCCTCGGGCTCGGTCTGCTGGTGCTGTCCGGCGCGGCCGAGCTGTGGCACGTCTACGTGTTCGCGACCCTCCTGGGCGTGGTGAGCGCCGTCGACGGACCGGTGCGCCAGACCTTCGTGGCCCAGCTGGTGCCGACCACCCGGCTCGCGAACGCCGTCGGCCTCAACTCGACCAACTTCAACGCCGCACGGCTCATCGGCCCCGGTGTGGCAGGCCTGCTCATCGCCGCTGTCGGCACGGGGTGGGTGTTCATCATCAACGGCATCGCGTTCGGCGCCGTGATCATCTCGCTCGCCCGGATGCGCGACCTCCAGCCCTTGCCGATCGCCTCGCGCGCCAAGGGCCAGATCCGCGAGGGCCTCGCCTACATCCGTGGTCGCAGCGACATCGTCGTGATCATGGTCGTCATGGGTGTGGTCTCGACGTTCGGCCTGAACTTCCAGCTGACGTCCGCCATGATGGCGCGCGTCGAGTTCGGCCGGGGCGCCGGCGAGTACGGCATCCTCGGGTCCGTCCTCGCCATCGGCTCGCTCGCCGGAGCCCTCCTGGCGGCCCGGCGGGAACGCCCCCGGGTGCGGCTCGTGCTCGGTGCCGCGTTCGCGTTCGCGGTCTCGATGGGGGTCCAGGCGGTCATGCCGACCTACCTCGGTTACCTGTTGATGTGCATCCCGGTCGGCTTCGCGTCCCTGACCATGCTGACGTCGGCGAACGCCGCGATCCAGCTGTCCGTGGCCCCGGAGCTGCGTGGCCGCGTCATGTCGATCTACGTGATGGTGCTGCTCGGCACCACGCCCCTCGGCTCGCCGGTGGTGGGCTGGATCGGCGAGGAGTTCGGCCCGCGGTACGCCGTGCTGATCGGTGCGGTGGCGACGCTGCTGGTGACCGTGCTCGCGACAGTGTGGGCGTACCGCACGTGGCACGTCCGCGTGCGCGCCCGGCTCTCCCGCTCGCACCGCATCCCCCGCCCGTACCTCCAGGTGACGTACCCGGAGCTGGACCGGAAACCGGAGCAGCAGGCCCTAGCGGCCTGACCCGACCGCCGCTACCCAGCGATTGCGCCCGAACTCGCGCTGAGTTCGGGCGCAATCGCTGGGTAGCGCCGCGTCCGAACTCGACCACAGGGCGTGTCGGAGCGCCGTTGTGCACAGGTGGCCGTCGGGCGGCCTGCCCGGTCGGCTCGGCGCTGCTGGAGTGGTCCCATGCCAAAGAGCTTCACGATGCCCCGAGCGGCAGAACCACTCCTCCGACGGCAGGCAGGGCTCCTGTCCACGCTCCAGTGCGAGGAGCTCGGCATCGGACGCGAGGTTCGGCGCCGCATGGTCAAGCACGGTCGCTGGACCAGCCCGGCGCGGAGCGTCTACGACACCGATCCCGTGCCGCTCGCACACAGGGTCCGGGCCGACTTCTTCGATCACGTCGCGCGGTGGCGCACCTGGTTCGCCCTGCTGCTGCACGGCCCGGACACCGTAGCGACCGGCGGCTGCGCGCTCGTGCTGCACGGTGTGTCCGGTCTGCCCCGCGACTTCTCGCTCGAGGTCGCACGTCAGGACCGGTCGCCGCGACAGCGCCGGCACGGGGTCGCCGTCGTCGACCATGCGCCGTTTCCCACCGTGACGATCGGTGGCCGCGAGGTCGCCCGGATCGACCACGCCGCAGCGCAGGCGATCCCCAAGCTCTCACGGCAGAACGCCCTCGCCGTGCTCGACGACCTCGCGCGGTCGCACCGGTTCGGCCCGGTCGACCTCGCCGCGCTCCACGACCTGGTCCGACGCCGCCACGGTGCCGCCATGCTCCATGAGCTGTTCGGTCTGGTCGACACGCGCTCGGAGTCGCCCGCCGAGTCGTTCGTCCGGTTGTCGTGTCATGACAACGGGGCACCTCCGGACGACATCCAGGCCCTGATCGTGATGGGCGGCACGGTCGTGGCCCGCGTCGACTTCGTCTGGCGGCTGCCTGACGGGCGCTGGCTCGTCGTGGAGATCGACGGCATCGGCCCGCACAGCACGCAGCAGGCCCTCGTCCGGGACGCTCCACGGCAGAACCAGCTCCTGGCGTCCGGCCAGGTGATCATGCTGCGTTTCAAACCGGCCGACAACGACAAGCCCGGCGGCGTCGGCGCAGAGATCGCCAGGGTCCTCGCCGCCCATCGTTGGCGGCCGGGTCAGTACACCGGCGCGGGCACCCACATCGACCTGCCCGCGCCCGCGCGCGCCCGCGCCTACCCAGTGATCTGGCCCGAACTCAGCGGGATTTCGGGCCAGATCACTGGGTAGGCCGCCGCACATCCGCCACCCGCCCGCACCGGACCAGCTAGATGCCTACCGCGGCCCGGATCGGTCCGATCAGGAAGTACACGACGAACAGTGCCGCGGCCACCCACAGCAGCGGGTGCACCCTGCGGGTCTTGCCGACGGCGACCTTGAGCAGCACGAACGAGATCACACCGGCCCCGATGCCCACCGTGATCGAGTAGGCGAACGGCATGAGGATCATCGTCAGGAACGCGGGGATGCCGACCTCGAGGTCGGTCCAGTCGATGCCCGTCACCTGGACGACCATGAGGAACCCGACCACCACGAGCGCGGGCGTGGCCGCCTCGTGCGGCACCACCTCGACGAGCGGTGACAGGAACGTGGTCAGCAGGAACGCCACACCGGTGGTCACGGCGGCGAGCCCCGTCCGGGCACCGTCGCCCACACCGGACGCCGACTCGACGTACGCCGTGTTCGACGAGACGGAACCGGCACCGCCCGACACCGCGGCCAGCGAGTCGACCACCAGGATGCGGGTGGTGCGCGGCGGGTTGCCCTTCTCGTCGAGCAGGCCGGCCTCGCCACCGATGGCGACCATCGTGCCCATCGTGTCGAAGAAGTCGGCGATGAGAAGCGTGAACACCAGCAGGATCACGGCGACGGGACCGATCGCAGCGAACGACCCGAACAGCGAGAACTGGCCGAGGAGCGAGAAGTCGGGCAGCGCCACCACGGAGTCGGGCAGGGCGGGGACGTTGAGCGCCCAGCCACCGGGATTGTCCTCTCGCGACCCGATGTTGCCGACGGCCTCGACCACCAGGGCGAGCACGGTCGACGCGACGATCGCGATGAGGATGCCGCCGCGCACCTTGCGCACCATCAGGACGGCGGCGAGCAGCAGCCCGAACGCGAACACGAAGAGCGGCCAGGTGCCGACCGAACCGCCCATGCCGAGCTCGGTGGGGGTCGCCAGCGACGCGGGGATGCGCACGAAGCCGGCGTCGAACACGCCGATGAACGCGATGAACAGGCCGATGCCCACGCTGATCGCGATCTTGAGCTCCCGCGGGACCGCCCGGAACACCGCCTCGCGGAAGCCGGTGATGACCAGGATCAGGATGACGAGCCCCTCGAGCACCACGATCCCCATGGCGTCGGCCCATGTCATGCCCGGCAGGGCGGCCACGGAGTAGGCGACCACGGCGTTCAGGCCGAGACCGGCCGCGAGCGCCATCGGGAAGTTCGCGATCACGCCCATGAGGATCGACATGATGCCCGCGACCAGGGCGGTGGCCGCGGCGATCGCGGCCAGGTCGCCGCCGGACGCGTCGCCGCCGAGGAACTGGCCGGTCCCGTCGGGCACCTTGCCCAGGATGAGGGGGTTCAGCACCACGATGTAGCTCATCGTGAAGAAGGTGACGAGGCCGCCGCGTACCTCCGTCCAGACCGTCGATCCGCGTTCGCTGATCTTGAAGTACCGGTCGATGGCGCCACGCGCCTGGGCCTGGTCGTGAGCCATGGTCCGATGTTCCCCTTCGTTACCCGAGGTTGCTTGCCGACGTGCCACGGACGGCGTCGCGGAGCATCTGCTCCACGGACGGCACCCGTGTCAGCACGTAGTCGACGCTGAGGTGGTGAAAATCCCGGTAGACGGGGTGGTCGGTGTCGCCGACGCCGCAGAGCTGCGCGTCGCACGTCTCCGTCCACACTCCGTCCCAGGTGGGGATACCGTACTTCGTCCACACCTCGGCGCTGATACGCGGCAGGTCACCGTTGGACGCTTCGGCGTCCGCACGCGACATGCTGCAGTCGCCGAGGCCGGACAGGGGCCGGGTGAGGCACTCGAGCGGGTCGACGTCGAGCCGGGGGTTGTCCTTGACGGCCACGACGGCGGGTGCCACGGCGGTGAGGTGGGCGAACAGCTCGTCGTTCGCCTTCGCCCAGGCGCCTCGTGCCTCGCCCGCGGTCATGCGGGTGCCGTCGGGGTGCTGCATGCGGTCCGCGTAGATCTGCGCCTGGCTGACGACGACGGCGTCGGGCCGCAGCTCGTCGACGGCCCGCAGGGACTCGGCCTGGAAGTCGGTGCACGGTCCGCGTTCGGCGGGCTGTTTCACGTCGACCGGTGCGGCGGGACAGCCGTGCCGCCAGCGGACGGCGAGCCGCAGGCCGGCGTCCTGCGCTGCCGCGTCGAACGCCGGGATCCAGTGCATGGCGTGCGAGTCGCCGAGCAGCAGCACGGTGGTGTCGGCGGCGAGGTCGCCCAGCAGGCACACCTCGATGCCCGACGCCGTCTCGGTGGTCTCGGCGCACTCGTACGGGTCGGGCTCCGTGCCGGCGGTGACGGCCGTGGCGTACGGCTCGCGCTGCAGCACGGCTCCGGTCGCCACCCGGGTGCCGACGGTCACGGCGCCGACGGTGAGCCCGATGGCCACGGTGATCGCGGCGGTGCGCCGCCATGACTTCATGGCGCGGCTGAACCGGACGGGGTTCTCGACCCAGCGGTAGGTGGCAACGGCGGCGCCGAGCGCAGCGAGGGTGGCGAGCACCTTGATCCAGATCGCGTCGTTCTGCACCGCGGCGGTGGTGAGCACCACGAACGGCCAGTGCCACAGGTACCAGGAGTAGGAGACGTCACCGATCCGCTGCAGCACCGGCACGGCGAGCATGCGGTCCACCCAGGTGCCCGGTGCGGGGATGCTGCCGGCGGCGAGCACCAGGAGCGCGCCTCCGACGGGCAGCAGTGCGACGGTGCCGGGGAACGGGTCGGTCTCGTGCACGACGGCGAACGAGAGTCCGAGGAGTGCCAGCCCTGCGGTACCGAGCAGCGTCCGGAGCAGCACCGGACGCAGGCCGGACAGCCTGGCGAGCCGACCCCAGGGCAGCGTCGCGACCAGCGCGGCGCCCGCGAACTCCCAGGCGCGGGTGGGCAGCACGTAGAACGCCCAGTCGGGGACGGTCGCGGTGAGCCAGGCGGAGGTGGCGAGCGATACGACGAACGTGCCGGCGAACAGCACCTGCAGCATGCGGCGGGCCGGCACACGGGTGCGCCGGGCGGCCGCGACCGCCAGCAGGATCAGCAGCGGCCAGAAGATGTAGAACTGTTCCTCGATGCCGAGCGACCAGGTGTGCAGGAACGGGCTGGGGGTGACGGAGTCCGAGAAGTAGTCCTGCCCCTGGTACGGGAACAGCAGGTTGGAGACGAACAGCATCGCGGACGCGCCGTGCCAGGCGAGCCGCCCCCACACGAGCGGCGACAGGACCAGGACGCTCGCGAGCAGCGTGACCGTCACGACCAGCGCGAGCGCCGGCACGAGGCGCCGCATGCGCCGGGTCCAGAACTCGACGAGGTCGACCGAACCGGCGCGGTCCACCTCGCGCAGCAGCAGAGAGCTGATGAGGTAGCCGGAGATCACGTAGAAGACGTCGACGCCGGTGAACCCGCCAGGGATCGCTATCCCGGCGTGGTAGACGACGACGGCGAGGACCGCGACGGCCCGGAGCCCGTTGATGTCCGTGCGGAACGCGTGACCGGTGCCCGGTCCGGCAGGGGCCGTGTCGGCGCCGGTGCCGCGGGGCTCGGTGCTCGGCCCGCTGGGTCGGCCGACGGCAGTGGTCGTCCCCTGCGCCATTTTTCTCCTGCTGTCGTTCCGGACGGGTGCGCGGCTCACACCATAACGGGCGCATCGGGTGGGCTTGACGCGTTCTCGGGGAGGGTGTGGGGAGAGCTGCTCAACCGAGGAACACGTGCGAGCAGATCAGCACGGGTGCCGCGGCCGTGCCGCCGTCGCGCACGCACCCGATCGCACCCCGCCGCAGGTTCCCGTCGACGAGGTTGTCCCGGTGCGACGGCGAGTCGAGCCATGCCTGCACCACGTCCTGCGGCGGGCGCCCGGTGCGGCTGAGGTTCTCGGCGGCGACCGTGTCGCCCGGGCAGCTCCGCTGCACCGGCCGCAGGGGTGCGTGCACCAGCTCCGGCGCTCCGACCAGAGCCTTGGCACGGCCGACCGCGACGGCCTCGAGGCAGGCGTCGTGCTCCAGCGGCGGCACGTCCTGCTCGATCCTGGCCGCGTTCACCCCCGCCTCCAGGACTGCCCCGTACTGCTCCGGGTCGGTCAGGTCGACGCTGCCGGAGGTCTCGGGACCGCGCGGGGCGGTGTCCGGCGCCGTCGAGCAGGCGGTGAGCAGCACGGCGACGGTCAGGAGCGGGACGGCGAAGCCGGTCGGGGTGCGGCGCACGACGTCGATTCGACACCGCGCGTCCACCCTCCACAACCGGAGGCAGCACCGTCCGACAGCGCCGCGTCGGTACGGCTAGCCCAGGAACACGTGGGCACAGATCATGACCGGGGCGGCGGTGTCCCCGCCGTCCGGCACGCAGGCGACCGCGCCGCGCGTCAGGTGGCCGTCCAGGATGTTGGCGCGGTGCCCCTCGGAGTCCATCCAGCCCTGCGCCGCCTCCGACGGCGCCCACGCACCCTTGGCCAGGTTCTCCGCGACCGCGTCGGTGGGGCAGGCCTCGAAGATCGGCTCGAGCGGCGCGTGCGCGAGCTCCTTCCCGACCAGCGCGCCGGCCCGCTCGAGCGCCACGTCGTACGCGCAGGCGTCGTGGGCCAGGGCCGGAAGTCCGTTCGCGGTGCGGTGCCCGTTGACGGCGTCCTCGAGGTCGACGGCGTACTGCTCGGCGGCGCTCGGGTCACCCTCGTCCGAGCCTGCGCCCGGGCCCGAGCCCGTGCCGGCGGAGCCGCCGCCGGAAGCTCCCTGGTCCGCGCCAGTGCTCGGAGCCGCGTCCTCGCCGGCCTCCGGCGTCGGCTCACGGCCCGCGCCGCGCGACGCCGAACCTGCCGGTGCGGGCTGTACGTCCACCGCGGCGGACTCCTGGGTGTGCTCCCCCTGGATCGATCCCACCGACGTCGGCCGCGGCGAGGGCGCCGCCTCCACGGGAGCGGCGGCGCCCACCACACCTGGGGCGATCCCCGGAGCGGGCATCGGCTCGGCGCCCGGGTCGAGCACCCCGGCGCACGCCGTCAGGCAGGCGGCCACCGCCACACCCAGGACCACGCGGGCGGCGCGGCGCAGGGCGCGGCCCGGTGGAGCCGCGGACGACGTCGTGCAGCGCGCTGGGAACACAAGCCCGGACAATACCGGCGATCTCGACAGGACGGAATAGCCCGGACGATAAGCACCGAAACACCGCAACCACCGAACGGCCGCAGAGGGACACCGTGACGGTCGAGCACCGGCGGCGGGAATTGCCGGGCTCAGGTCGCACGCGGAACATTCATCGCATACTTTTACGGGGCAGAACGCCCCTTTCCCGCCGACCACCTTAGGTTCTTGATGTCCGGAACGAGCACCAGCAGCACGCCGTGGAACGACCGTCGTCTGACCTTTGTCGGCGGGCTGCATCGCAGCGGCACCACCCTCGTCGCCCGCATCATCGGCGCGAGCGACGACGCCTCCGTGCTGACCGGAACCGGCAACGTGCTGGACGAGGGCCAGCATATTCAGGACGTTTATCTCGGTGGTCTGGGTAATACGTCCGAATGGTCGTTTCATCAGCAGGCGCACCTCACCGAGGAGGACGCGCGGCGCGTGCCCGATGCCGGAGCGCGGCTCTGGCAGAGCTGGTCGCCCTACTGGGACGTCGACCGCACGGTGCTCGTCGAGAAGTCGTCACCGAACCTCACGAAGATGCGGTACTTCCAGGAGATCTTCCCGAGGTCGCGCTTCATCGTCGTCACGCGGCACCCGGTGGTGCAGGCGCTGGCGGTCCGGAAGTGGGCCACGCGTACCCGCGGACGGTTCACCTACGGCTTCCCGCGGCTCGTCGAGCACTGGGTGCACGCGCACGACGTGTTCGCGGAGGACGCTCTGCACATCGAGAACCTGCTCGTGCTGCGGTATGAGCACCTGATGCGGGATCCCACGCGGGAGCTCGGCCGGGTCGCGGAGTTCCTGGGTATCGAGCTCGACGCCGAGGCGGTCGGCGCCATCGACGCGGGGCGCAGCAACCGCTACGCGGAGCTGTGGCAGACCGGCGGCAGAGGACAGCTGGCCGGACGGGTCCGGAGCCACGTCGGAAACCTCGGTTCCCGCAGCGGCACGCCCCGGGCCGACCTGCTCCGCGACGTCACCGACGCCGCGCTGCTTCCCCGCTATCGCAACGTCGTCAACGAGCACCTCGGAGACCGCATCCGCGCCCACGGCTACGACCTGAGCACGCTGGACGAGGCCGCCCCGTGGGCTCCGGTGGTCCGCGGCGCCCCGGCCGTCCTTGCGGCCGACGCCCGATGACGCGGTCCGCACGCGTCGTCTATGTCACCGGCTCCTGCCACAGCGGCACCAGCCTGCTGGCCGGGGTGCTGCGCCAGTTCGGGCTGCACGTCCCCGGACCGGAGGCAGCGGCAGGCCCGACCAGCCCGCGCGGCTCCGCCGAGCCGCAGTGGGTGGTGGACTTCCACGACGGCTTGCTGCGGTCGGCCGACGTGCAGCCCTCCGACCCGCGTCCCATCGCCTGGCACCTCGTCGACCGGGCGAGCACCGAGGGCGGCGCGCTCGCCAAGATCCGGACCTGGCTCGGTGCCCAGGTGGCCGCGCACGGCGACCTCGTCATCAACGACCCCCGGCTGCTCTGGTTCCTCGAGCTCTGGCTGGAGGCGGCCACGAGCGCCGGGAACCCGGCGTCGTGCCTCACCGTGCTCCGCCCCCCGGCGGAGGTGGTCCGCAGCAAGGCCGACCACGACCCCGGGCGCGGGCTGGTCGACCACGTGGCGGGATGGATCAACCTCATGCTCGGGACGGAGCTCGCCACCCGGGCGACACCCCGGGCCTTCTTGCGCTACGCGGACATCGTCCACGACTGGGACGAACCCGTCTTCGGGGCCGCCGCGGCGCTCGGCCTGCCGATGGTCGACCCGGAGGACATGGCAGCGGTGGAGCGGGTGGACGCGTTCGTCGACCCCGCGATGCACCGTGCCGGCGTCACCTGGCGCGACGTACCCGTCCCCGCGACGCTGCGTACGCTGGCCGACGATACGTGGGCAGCGCTCGACGCCCTCCCCGACCACGACGACGCGGGGACCCGCGCCGAGTTCGACCGGCTCCGTGCGCTCTACCCCTACGTCCACCGCAGGACCGCGGCGTCACCGGCCCGGCGCATCGCGCGCATGGTCCCTGGCGAGGTGGTGCCGTCGCTCGTCCGGCAGGGCGTCAGCGGCATGCTCCGCCGGCGGCCGCACACCACGCGCTGACGGCGCACCGGGCAGCCGTCACACCACGCGTGCCCCTCCGGTCGCGGTCGCGTATGCCTCGAGCACGCCGTCGTGCAGGGCCGACTCGTCCATCGCGCCGACGAGCCAGTCGCCCGACTCGACCATGTGCAGCCGCTGCTCCGGGTCCTCGACGGCGGCATGAGCGGCGAAGGCGGCCTCTGCCGGTGACTCGACGACGGTGAGCCGGGTGCCCTCGAATGCCGGTATGTCCCGCACGACGGTCGGCAGACCGACGCGAGCGGCGTCCAGCACGCTGATCGGGAACCCCTCGTACGCGGCGGAGTGCAGGTAGACGTCGGACGCTGCCATCCGGCGCACGCCGTCGTCCACGGTAAGCCGGCCGGTGACCTCGACGCCCCGGTCCGTCAGGGTGCGCACGAGGGTCTCCTCGCCGTCGCCCAGCCAGCGGAAGTGCAGGTCCAGGTCGAACCGGCGGGCGAGCCGGGCGGCCTCCGCGAAGAACTGCGGATCCTTCTGGGCCACGATACGGCCGGCCATCGTGACGGTCCGCGGGTTGGTCGCGACCACCCCGGAGCGCGTCGCGGCCTCCCGCACCGCCGCGGACGACGGGACATTGGGCACCCGCACGATGTTGCGCATGCCCAGGGACCGGGCGACCCGCTCCTCTCGCGGGCTCACCACCGCGACCACCGAACCGTTCGCCGCCAGCGCCCGCTCCAGGGCTCGGGCCCCGTGCCGGACCGGGCCCGGAAGTCGCGGCCGCTCGAAGTAGTAGCAGTGCGGCTGGTAGACGACGGGCACCGGCAGCCTCCGGACCCGCGTGTACATCCCGGCCGGGCCCGAGTGCGCGTGCACGACGTCGGGCGCGATCTCGTCGACGATCTGGTGGACCGCACGGACCCTGGCGACGAACCCGTCCGGCAGGCCGGCCGTGCTCGCGTAGACGCCGTGCCCCTGGGTGCGCCCGACACCCGAGGACAGCAGATGGTGCTCGGCCTCCGGGACCAGCTCCGTCATGCGGTCGATCGCGCGGCCGACTCCTCCGGAATACCGGTCCGCGACATGCAGAATTCGCAACAACGCCCCTCCGTCGCGTGCCGAGATCGCCCTGCACCGGAGAAGAGTTCCAGCGAGCGCCTTTCCACCGAACGTCGGGTCAGATTACCAATGAAAGCGCAGGTAGGCGCGGCAAAGAAACCTCAGTGACACAGATCCACGCATTGTTCCCGGCTGGCGACAACGAATGTCCGCACGTCGGCAGAGGAGTGGCGCTCAAATCACCGGATATCCTCGATAATTCGCAATAGCCGCATTCTCGCGATTGCCGTGACTCGCCGGGCGGGTAACCGCCGGCCTGTTCGTGAAGTCACCGACCGGCGAGGTGCGGCACCACCTTGCGGTACGCCTCGGCATGCCGCCGACCGACCTGCTCCCAGTCGCGCGCGCCCAGGTGCGGCCGCCTCCCCCGCTCCCGGGTCATCCGCGCGACGGCGACCGCCCGGAGGAGGTCCGCCGGCTGGAGCACACGGTCGAACATGATCACCCAGCCCTCGCCGACCTCCCGAGCGAGCGCGTCCGTCGCGGCGCTGCGCGGCACGAGCACCGGCCGGTCGAGCGAGAGCGCGAGGAGTGCGGCACCGGAGCCGTGCGTCTCCAGGGAGGGCAGCACCACCAGCTCCGCGCGACGCACCTCCCCTGCCAGCACGTCGTCGGGCACGGGCCCCAGCCTCGCCTCGATCCGGTAGTCGGCGGCGGCGACCGCCCCGACGCGGTCGGCGAGGGTCGGGTCCAGGGACGTTCCGACGACAGTCAGGCGCATCACCGGGTCGTTGACGGCGCGGAACACGTCGAGCAGCCGTTCGATCCCAGCGTTCCGGCGGATCTGACCGAACAGGACGAGTCGGCCCGGCTCCGCCCTGCTGCCGGGATCGGGCGGGAACACCGACCGGTAGTGGCCGTGCGGGATGGTCACGCTGCGCACGCCGGGCGGCAGCGACGTGGTGGGATCGAGCCTGATCCACAGGGCTGCCCGGCGGTCGAGCGTCGCCAGGACGGACCGCACCAGGCGATGGCGGGACTCGTGCGACGTGGCGTCGTGCGCTGTGCGCACGACCGGTGTCTCGGTCAGCTCGAGCCGTAGCAGGAGCGTGTAGGCGAGCGCCACGTCGACGAGCCGGCCGACCCAGGTCCGCTGCCGCACGAGGAGCTCCGGCCAGTGCACGTGCAGCACGTCATACGCGCCGAAGACCGCCCGAGGCCACGAGAACGTGCGGATCACGATCTCGGGCGCCGCTGCCCCGATCATCTGGTCGACGTACTGCGTGGTGCCGTTCGGAGCGGGCAGGACGTGAAGCACACGGATCCGGTCACGGACGGCCGGCTCGGCACCTGCTGGTTCTCCAGGATCGGCGGTTCCACCCATGCCGCGCGCTAGACGCACCATGCCCCTTTCCGACGAGATGCACAGAGATCCAGGGAGCTGAACACCCGGCAATGGCTGTAGATGGTATTCCCCTGACCGGTACTGCGCACCCGGGACGATGGCCGGTCGGCGACCCACCGAATTCACCCCGGACGCGCAGAGAGCATGAACGGGCTTGACCCGCTCTTGTCCGTAGAATCGCAAGGTGCCAACGATCCGCTCCCTGCTGGCCCACCCGGAGGAGCGCCGGCCCAGCCCGCCGGCACCGCGCGCCGACCTCTTCCGGGTCTTCGGCCTGGGCATGGGGCTGTTCGCGGTCGGGCTCGTCGTGACGCTGGTGCTCCACCTGACCGGCCGGGGCGGCGCCGAGGCCATCGCCATCTGCGGTACGGGCATCGTGCTCGGCGGTCTCGGCCTGATCTGGGCACGCCGGCACCGGTAGGACGCCGCCGCGCGCTCAGCCCCAGGCGCGTTCCGCGCTCGACCCCCAGGCGCGTTCCGCGCTCAGCTCCTCCGCCCGTGCCGGATCCCGCAGCGCCGCCTCCAGCAGCAGCACGTCCGCCCCGGTGAGCTCGGCCAGCGCGCGAGCGAGCCCTTCCGGCGAGGTGGCATGGGCGACTCCCGGTCCTGCCGGGTCTTCCGACGCCCACCACGCGACGCGGGTGCCGTCCACGGTGAGCACGGCGTGGCGACGCCAGGTCGCGGGTGCGCCAGGCACGAGGGCACGGACCCGGGGATCCAGGTCGACCGGCTCCCCCGGCTCGTCGGGGACGAGATCGGCGGCGCCCTCGTACGGAAGGTCCAGCAGGTCCGCCAACCGTTCGGCGACGTCGGGGGGTGCCGGCACCACGGGGCCGAGCTGCGCCCACCGGGGCGTGGCGGCGACCGCGAGATCGTCGGTGCTCTCGACGGTGACGCCGGTGGGCCCGAGCGCGGGGAGCCGAGGTGGGGCGATCGTCCGCGCGTCGTCGGCCCGCGCGAGCGCGGCGAGTCCCGTCCAGACGGCACGCGCGACGTCGACGGGCGGCCGGTCGTCCCCCCGTGCGGCGGGCAGACGGTCCAGGACCGTCTGCCACTCGTGTCCGGGCAGGTCAGCCAGGTTGTACAACCCGCCGAGCGCCGTCAGGAGGTCGTCGCCGAGGCCGGCGGTCTCCGGTGGGGCAGGCGGTAGGAGCGGCGTGTCGCTGAGCGCGAACGGGCCACCGAGCCGGCGGCGCAGGAACCACGCCGGGTACGACAGGGCCTCGCGGCCGGGAGTGTCGGGCGACCGCACGGGGGTCAGCAGGGCGCGGCGCAGATCAGGTTCGGCGGAGATGCGGTCGAGCGCCGCCGCGAGCGGCGTCCCGTCGGCGGGATCGCCCTCCGTGGGATCCCGCAGCGCGTCGAGGTCCGGTATGGCCGCCACGTCACCGATCCACACACCCGGACCGAGCTCGTCCGCGAGGTGGTCAAGATACTCGTCCCAGTCGGAGAGCCAGCCGGCCGGATCGTCGGGCCCGTAGTCGGCATCGTCGCCGTCGTCGGGCGTCAGCACGTCGACGAGCCGGTAGACGCCCAGGTCGGCCCTGGCTCCCGCCGCGGTGAGGGACTGCGTCCCCCAGCGCTCGACGACGTCGTCCCGCACCAGGGCGAGGTCGAGGTACCGCGCCGCCCACGTCCCGGGCAGCGCCGCCTCACGCAACGGAACGACGTCGCCGTCCGCCACGACGGGCAGCTCGCCCAGCCAGAACGGGAGGTCGGCCCCGGGCTCGGCGGCAGCGAGGCGCACGAGCTCGAGCACCGCGGAGACCGTCTCGGCGGGCGTCGGGTCGTCGAACCCGCCCGGATCGTCGGCCGCCGACGCGGAGTCCGGTCCCGACGCGGAGGCGGACCCCGATGCGGAGAGCACCGCCCCGAGCTGTTCCCCGTCGCCGTCGTCCAGCACGTCCTCCGCCGCGGCGAGCGCCGCCGACCGGACCGCGGTGTCCGCGAGCAGCCCGCGCGGCGTGGTGGGCGTGGCGCCGGCGCGCTCCAGCACGGGGTGCGCTGCCTCCGGGTGCACCACACGGACCCCGAGGGCGCGGGCGATCCCGGCGAGGTGCGGCGCGGCCAGCAGCACGGTCCCCCGTGCGCCCCGGGTCACGCGGCCGTCGGCGAGCGGGAGCGGCGCCCCGGCGACGGCCTCGAGGACCGCGGGTTCGCTCGCATGGGGTGCGAGGGCCGTGAGGGCCGCGTGCACCAGCCTGGGGTCGGGTGGCAGCATCTCGACGAGGTCGGCGAGGTCCACGGGGTCGGCGCCCAGCGAGCGGGCCAGTGCCTGATGGCGCACCGGCACCGTGACGAGCGCCGACGGGGCACCACCGGCGAGCGCCCGCGCGAGCGCGGCCTCCTCACCCAGCGGCCCGGCGAGGAAGACGGCATCTCTCGGCGCGACCCGCTGTGCTGAGGTCGAGGGGGTGCTCAACCGGAGGAGCGGGGTGTCGCGCAGCGCGTCGTCGGCCGATCTCCGGATCGCGGCGTCGACGTCGCCCGCCGGGAGCCCGGTCGGCACCAGACCGAGGACCTCGCGGTCCGCGCCGAGCTCACCCAGGAACGCCGCGTAGGCCCGTCCTGCCTCGGCAGCCACGCGGTCCGACGTCGGCCCCGGGAGCACGCCGCGCCGCCCCGGGTCGACCGGGAACGAGGCGATGAGCAGCGCCGGGAACGAGAGCCGGACGTCCGTGGGGGTCGGCGCGTGCAGCATCGGACGCTCCGTCACGCCGGCCCCGGCGGTGGGCAGCGCCCAGAGCACCGACCAGTCCGGGCGGCGCGCCTCCGACGGCAGCGACCCGTCGTGCTCCAGGGCCCCCGCAGCCCGGTGCACCCGCCACCGCGAACCGACGTCACGCAGCACGCGCCGGCTCGGTGACGCCGCGGTGTCCGGGCGGTCAGAACCCGGCTGACCTGCGAAGTCGTCCTGGATCACCACCTCGTCGAGGGCGGGGAGGGCGAGCAGGAGGGCGTCGTCGAGCGCGGTGAGCTGGGCGCTGACGGCGGCCACCGCGTCGGCGTCCCGCAGCAGGAGCTCGACCACGGTGTCGGGCTCGTCCGCCGCGGTCCCGGTTGCCGGGAACGGGAGCCGCAGTACGGGCAGTGCATCGCCACGCGCCTGGGCCTGGTCGACGAGATCGGTCGGTTGCCGGCCGTCCGGACCGGGACCGGGACCGGGACCGGGACCGGGACCGGAGAGCGGACCGGGGTCCGCGTCGCGCGTCTCGTCCGGTCCGTGCCCCAGCACGGCGCGGGTCGCGGCGAGCGAGAACCGCACACCACCGTCCCGGGAGCGCACCAGCACGTCGTCCGACACGGAGCGCACGGCCGCGAACCCGACGCCGAACCGCCCCACGACGCCGCCGGGTCCGGGGACCTCGCCGCCGGGCACCGTGGTTTTCGCCGAGGCGCGGAGGGAGGCCAGTGACGCGACGCCGTCGGCGTCGAGCGGCGCCCCCGAGTTCGCGGCGACGAGCCGCCAGCCCGTATCGCCGCCGGTCCCACCGTCGTCGGTGGACCCACCGGCACCGGGACCGACCGGCTCCAGGCGCAGGACGAGCCGCCCCGGCACGCCTGCCCGCGCGGCGGCGTCGGCGGCGTTCTGTGCCAGCTCGACCACCACCCGGTCGCGGTAGTAGCCCCGGGCGTGATCCTCCTCGGCGTTCGCGTCCTCGCGAAAACGGGTCGGCGACGCGCGCCACGCCTCGGTCACCGCGCGCCGCAGCGCGCCGGTGCCGAAGGGATCGTCGGTCACGTGGAGGATTCGTCCCCGTTGCCCGGGTGCTCGGCGGCCGCGTCCTGGACCGGTCGGGGGGCGACCAGCTGGGCGGTCTCCACCTCGTGCTCGTCGATCAGCGGTGCGGGCGCCGGCCAGTCGGTCGGGTGCTCCTCGACGTCGGTCTCCGAGTGCGCGCCGCAGCCGTGGTCGAGCGAGACGACCTTGCCATCGTCGGGCGACCACTCGTTGGCGCACACGCCGAAGAGCTGTCCCATCGACCCGGACAGCGGGATCAGGAACGCGCACGTCATGCACTCGGCCGCTGCCGCGACGGCACCCGCCGTGGTGGGCCCGCGCGAACCGCGGTACCAGCGGTCCGCGGCCTCGGCCCGCCCCTGGGGGGACAGCACACGGGTCCGGGCGAGCGCGAGCTCGTCGATCGCGACCTCGTCCATCTCGGGGTCGCCCGTCGCCGTGTACCCGGGCTCGAGCCTGGGGTCGTCGGCACGGAACGGCAGCACGTCGCCGGCGCCGACATCACCCGGGCGCAGGCGCTCGGACCACGGCAGCCAGGCGGGGGCGAGGATCGCCTCGTCGCCCGGCAGGAGCTCGACCTCGCTGATGGTGGCGGTCCGGCCGCGCGGCACGCGCGTCACCGTGACGGTCCAGTGCCAACCGCGGTAGCCCCGCATCGTGGCGGCGAACCGGTGGGAGACCACCCGTTCGTCCTCGAAGAGGGTGCCGAGGTGCTCCCCGACGTCGTCCGGCCGCTCGGCGACCTCCTGTGCGGCGGCGCGGGCGAGCTCGGTGGCGCCGTTCAGCACGGCGTCCCGGCTCGAGCGTGCGGCGATCCTCCGGGTGGGTGTTCGGGTGGCGGGCGCGATGGTCGTGACCATGTTCCTCAGGACCTCGTGGGGGGTGTCAGGCGTCGAAGTCGTCTGCGACCTTGCGCAGCATCTTGGCTAGCGTCTCCGGGTTCTTCGGATAACGCCCCTTGCGCAGGTCATTTGCTACGCGGTCCAGCATCTGCGTGAGATCGCCGACGATCACAGCCATGTCGTCGGCGGGCTTCCGCTTCGCTTTGGCGACCGACGGGGCAACGTCCAGCACCTTGACGGCGAGCGCCTGGGGACCACGGCGGCCGTCGGCCACTCCGAAGTCCACCCGAGCGCCCGGCTTGGGCACTACGCCCTCGGGCAGGGCGGAGGCGTGCAGAAATACCTCGCCTCCGTCCTCGTTGGCGATGAAACCGAAGCCTTTGTCGGTGTCGAACCACTTAACCTTGCCGGTGGGCACTACGACCTTCTTCTGTGCTTGTCAGTACTGCTCGTCGAAACTGCTCAGAGAAACTACTCAGAACGGCCTGGTTGCTGCGAGCTGAGCGCGCCACCGCCGGCCGGAGGCACCAGGTTACCGGGCAGATGCCCACCACGTCGCATGCATTCGGCACTCTTCGCCCGGACGCCGTCGCCGGAGCCGTCTCGCACGAGGCCCCCAACGGCCCTCAGGCCCGGATCCCGAGGTCGGCGCCGAGCCGGAGCGCCACCTCGTCCAACCACGCCTCGGGGTCGGCGACCGAGCCCACCTGGTGCCCGAACAGCTCGAACGAGATCACGCCGAACAGCGCGGTCCACGCCATCAGCGCACGGCGGACCACCTCGGGCAGCCCGTCGTCCGACAGGTCCGGTTCCGCCATCAGGCCGTGCTCGGCGATGAACGACAGCGCGGGCGCGACGGTCGACGGATCGGTGGCGGCCCGTGCATCCGGCACCACCGGCGGTCGGGCGCCCGCCGCATAGGCGTCCCCGACGATGCGGACGAGCACCCGCACCACCCGGGTGGCGGGGTCGACGGTGTCCCGTGGTGCGGCGTAGCCGGGCACGGGCGTGCCGTAGAGCAGCCCGAACTCCCCCGGGTGGGCGACGCACCACGCCCGCACCGCGCGGCAGGTCGCGAGCCAGCGAGCCGCGTGGTCGGAGCGGTCGGCGACGCCGGCGTCCGCGCTCTCCGCGGTGTCCCCCAGCTCGTCGTAGGCCTCGATGAGCAGCGCGGTGAGCAGCGCGTCCCGGCTGGGGAAGTACCGGTAGACGGCCGAGGAGACCATCTCGACGTCGCGTGCGACGGCGCGCAGGGACAACGCGGCAGGACCGTCGGTCCCGAGGCGCGCTCTGGCCGCGTCGAGGATCTCGCGGGTGATGGTCTCTCGGGCGAGGGCGCGAGCTGTGCGGGCCGGACTCATGCGCCCAGGCTGCCACGGTGGATCACCGCACACAAACGTGAGCACCGCTCTTGCCAAGGCATGTCCGGCCGTGGCAGGCTGATCGCACAAGAGAGCACCGCTCTCAGAATGGAGCATCGATCATGACTGACCGCCACCTCATCGTCGGAGCAGGCCCCGTCGGCCGCCATGTCGCAGGCCTGCTCGCCGAGCGCGGGTCCCGCGTCACCGTCGCGAGCCGCTCGGGACGCAGCACCGGGATCGACGGCGTCGAGCACGTCGCCCTCGACGCCTCGGACGCCGACGCGCTCGCCCGGGCCGCCGAAGGCACCGACCACCTGTACAACTGCGCCAACCCCGCCGACTACACCCAGTGGGAGCGCGTCTGGCCCCCGCTCGCCGCGTCCCTCCTCTCGGCCGCCGAGCGCTCCGGCGCCGTCTACGCGATCACCGGAACGCTCTACCCGTACGGCCCGGTCGACGGCCCGATCTCCGAGGACCTGCCCGACGCCGCCACCGACCACAAGGGCCGCCTCCGGGCCCGGATGTGGGCGGAGGCCAAGGCGGCGCACGACGCCGGACGGATCCGCGCCGTCGAGATCCGTGGCTCCGACTACATGGGCCTCGGCGTCGGCGGCAACGGCCACATCTCGCGCCTCGTACCCGACGCGCGGGAGGGCAGGCGCGTCACGATGATGGGCCGCACCGACCAGCCGCACACGTTCACCGACGTGCGGGACGCGGCCCGCACCCTGGTCGCCGCCGCCGAGGACCCCGGCGCCCACGGCCAGGTCTGGCACGTGCCGAGCAACGCGCCCGTCACACAGGCGCAGGCCCTGACGGACGTCCTCGCGAGCGTCGGCAAGCCGCCAGTACGGATCTCCGCCCTCCGCGGCGCAGCGCTCGGCGCCGTCGCGCTGGTCTCCCCGTTCATGCGGGAGATGCGCGAGATCGTCTACCAGTGGGAGCGCCCGTACGTGCTGGACGACTCCGCCGCGCGCACCCGCTTCGGCATCGCCCCGACCCCGTGGGAGGAGGTCTGCCGCCGGACCGCACAGGGCTGAGGCCGCGCCAGGCGTGGAACGGCCGAACTCCGGCCCAGGAAACCCGCGTAGCATCGTCAGGATGGCCTCCTCGCTCCCCGCAGCGCCGGCGGCGGCCACGCGGCACTTCGCCGACGACCTCCGGCAGCGCTCGGACACCGCGCTCGCCGCGCTCCTGCGCGCCCGTCCTGACCTCGCCTCGCCCTCTCCCTCGACACTCCGGTCGCTCGCGGCCCGCGCCTCCAGCCGCACGTCGCTCGAGCGGGCACTCGCGCGCGCGGACGCCCTGACACTGCAGGTCCTGGAGGCGGTGCTCGCCCTGGAACCCGTCTTCCGTCCGCTGCCGGAGCCACGCGACGTACCGGACCGCGGCGGGGACACCTCGCGGGCCGGCGGCAGGGGCGAGCCACCGCTGACCGGCCCGCTCGGCGTCGACGTGGTCACGTGGGCGCTGGGCGGTGCGGCGGAGGACCGGCCCCGCGTCGCCGACGCCGTCCGCCGCGCGGTCGAGGAGGCCCTGCTCTGGGACGCCGCCGGCGAGTACGGCGACACGCTCGACCTGCGCACGGTGCCCGGCCTCGACGAGCTGCTCGGCCCGAACCCGGCAGGTCTCGGGCCGCACCTCGACCCCGTGCCGGACGGTCTGCCCGAGGCCGTCGGCCACGCCCTCGGCGCGGCCCCCGGCCGGACCGAGACGGCCGTGGCACTCGACGCGCTCCTCGCCCAGGCGCCTCCCGGTGCGCGGGCCATCCTGGACGCACTGGCCTGGGGGCCGCCGGTCGGCGTCGTGCCGCCCGCCGGCTCCCGGCCGCGGGACGCCGTGAACTGGCTGGTCACCGAACATCTCCTGGTCCGGTCGGACGCTCGACACGTGGTGCTGCCGCGCCTGGTCGGGCTGGCGCTCCGCGACGGGCACACGCACCGCGAGCCACGCACCCTGCCGCCCCGGGCGGAGGGCCGCACCGTGCACACCGCCACGGCCGACGCCGAGGCGGCCAGCGCGGCGCTCGAGCTCGTCCGGCGCGTCCGGCTGCTGCGGCAGTCCTGGGACGAGAGCCCGCCGACGGTCCTGCGGGCGGGCGGCCTGGGCGTGCGTGACCTGCGCAGGGCCGCGACGCTGCTGGAGACGGACGAGCAGGCGGCTGCGTTCGTGGTCGAGGTCGCCGCGCTCGCCGGCCTGGTGCGGGACGACGGCGACGCGCCGCCGTCGTACGTGCCGACCGTGACCGACTGGGACGACCTGGACGACGCCGCACGCTGGGCGCGGCTCGCCGAGGCCTGGCTGGCCTCGCGCCGCGCACCGTGGCTGGTGGGCTCGCGCGACGACAAGGGAACCCTCCGGGCCCCGCTGTCCCCCGACCTGCAGCGCCCGTGGGTGCCCCGGCTGCGCGACGGCGTGCTCGGGGTGCTGACGGCAGAGCCGTCCGACGACACCGTCCTCGCCCCCACGACGGAGGCGGTGGTCGAGGTGCTGACCTGGCACACGCCGCGCTCCATCCCGCCGGCGAGCGCCGTCGAGGGCCTCCTCGCCGAGGCGGAGTGGCTGGGCGTGACGGGCGCGGGAGCGCTGTCGACGCCGGGCCGTGCGCTCGTGCTCGGCCGGCCCGACGTCGCCGACGCGCTGCGGGCGATCCTGCCGCACGAGGTGGACGAGATCCTGCTGCAGGGCGACCTGACGGGGATCGTCCCGGGGCGACCCTCGCGTGACCTCGCACGGCTGCTGGACCGGTCGACGGACATCGAGTCCCGCGGCGCGGCGACGACCGTGCGGTTCAGCCCGGCCACCGTGACCCGGGCCCTCGACCAGGGCGAGACGGCCGACGGCATGCTCGACGAGCTGGCCCACCGGTCGCCCGTACCGGTCCCGCAGCCGCTGGAGTACCTGATCCGCGACACCGCTCGACGGCACGGCGCGGTACGGGTGGGTGCGGCGTCGTCGTACCTGCGGGCCGCCGACGCCACGGTGCTCGCCGGCCTGGAGCACGACCCGACGCTCGTGGGGCTGAACCTGGTGCGGCTCGCACCCACCGTGCTGGCGGCATCCGTGCCCGCGGCGACCCTGCACGAGGCGCTGCGCAAGCGTGGCCTGGTCTCGGCCCTCGAGGGGCCCGACGGACGCGTGCTCGTCGCCCGCCGCGGCGTGACGGGACGGGCCATGCCGGCCCCCCGCTCGGCGGCGGCCATCCGGATGGGCACCACGGCCGACGTCGCGGGGCGCGTGCCCGACCCGGAGACACTGGTGGCCGAGCTGCGCGCGGTCGAGGACGCGGCGCGGTCCGGGGCGCGCGCACGGGCCGACGCGGCGGAGGTGGCCCGGTCGGTGACGGCGTCCGGCGGAGGTGGCCCGCTGCGCGGCTACCGCGTGGTCGCCAGCGTGCCCCGGCCCGAGCCAGTGAGAGAAGTGCCACGCCATGGCGCCCTGGAACCGCTGTCTGCCGCGGATACACCCGGTCTGGACCGCGCCGTGACGCCCGCCGCCGACCCGCACGGCGACGACCCGGGAACACAGCACCCCGCTGACGGGTTGGCATTGCTGCGCGACGCGCTCCGCGACGGCTCCACGGTGATCGTCGAGGTGGCCGGACACACCGGCCGGCTGGAGCGCCGCGAGCTGAAGCCCCTGAACCTCGACGGCGGGCGGCTCCGTGCTCTCGACCCGGACCGAGAGGCCGAGCTGACCATCGCCGTCCACCGCATCGCGTCGGTCCTGCCGACGACGTCCGCGCCGTAAGGCGCAGCAGAGCAAGACCAGAGCAAGACTGAGGGAGTCCCGTATGCCCGACGGCCCGTTGATCGTCCAGAGCGACAAGACGCTCCTGCTGGAGGTCGACCACCCGCGCGCCGAAGAGGCGCGCCGCTCGATCGCGCCGTTCGCGGAGCTCGAGCGTGCGCCCGAGCACGTGCACACCTACCGCCTCACGGCGCTGGGCCTCTGGAACGCGCGCGCCGCGGGCCACGACGCGGAGCAGGTGGTCAGCACACTCATCGAGTTCAGCCGCTATCCCGTGCCGCACGCCCTGCTGGTCGACGTCGCCGAGACGATGGCCCGCTACGGGCGCCTCCAGCTGGTGCAGGACCCGGCGCACGGCCTCGTGCTGCGTTCCACCGACCGGGCGGTCCTCGCGGAGGTGCTCAAGTCACGGCGTACCGCCGGGCTGGTGGGCGAGCGTCTGGACGAGGCGACCGTGGCGGTGCACCCCTCCGAGCGCGGCCACCTCAAGCAGGTCCTCGTCAAGCTCGGCTGGCCGGCCGAGGACCTGGCGGGCTACGTCGACGGCGAGAAGCACCCGATCGAGCTGAGCCCCACCACCAAGCCGCGCACCCCGCACGAGCAGGCCGCCGCCTGGGAGATGCGTCCGTACCAGGCCCAGGCCGTGGACGGGTTCTGGCACGGCGGCTCCGGTGTCGTGGTGCTCCCCTGCGGCGCGGGCAAGACCATCGTCGGCGCCGGCGCGATGGCGAAGTCGGGCACGACGACGCTCATCCTGGTGACCAACACCGTCAGCGCGCGCCAGTGGCGCGACGAGCTGGTGCGGCGCACCAGCCTCACCGAGGACGAGATCGGCGAGTACTCCGGTACCCGCAAGGAGATCAAGCCCGTCACCATCGCCACCTACCAGGTGCTCACCACCAAGCGGAAGGGCGTCTACACGCACCTCGAGCTGCTGGACGCGCGGGACTGGGGCCTGGTCCTGTACGACGAGGTGCACCTGCTGCCCGCCCCGGTCTTCCGCATGACCGCGGACCTCCAGGCGCGCCGCCGGCTGGGCCTCACGGCCACGCTGGTGCGCGAGGACGGCCGGGAGGACGAGGTGTTCAGCCTGATCGGGCCCAAGCGGTTCGACGCGCCGTGGAAGGACATCGAGGCGCAGGGCTACATCGCGCCCGCCGACTGCGTGGAGGTGCGGCTCACGCTCCCGGAGAGCGAGCGCATGACGTACGCGACGGCCGAGATGGAGGACAAGTACCGGCTGGCGGCGTCGGCTTCGGGCAAGAAGAAGGTGGTGGAGCAGATCGTGGCGCGCCACCCGGACGACCAGGTGCTCGTGATCGGCCAGTACATCGACCAGCTCGAGGAGCTGGCCGAGCACCTCGGCGCGCCCATCATCACGGGGGCGACCACCAACAAGGAGCGGCAGCGGCTCTTCGGCGCGTTCCGCGAGGGGGAGATCTCCCGCCTCGTGGTGAGCAAGGTCGCCAACTACTCGGTGGACCTGCCGGAGGCCTCGGTGGCGATCCAGGTCTCGGGCTCCTTCGGTTCTCGTCAAGAGGAGGCACAGCGCCTCGGACGCATCATGCGACCCAAGGCCGACGGCAGGACCGCGCACTTCTACGCCGTCGTCGCGCGGGACACCGTGGACCAGGACTTCGCCGCCCACCGGCAGCGGTTCCTGGCCGAGCAGGGGTACGCCTACCGCATCGTGGACGCCGAGGACCTGGACGAGTCCCCGGCCGACTCGTCGGCCCTCTGACCGGCGGTCGAACCGCTGCGTGAAAATGGGCTTCACGCTGGGCGTTTACCTGAGGATTCGTTGCATATGCGCAACAGCACCCTCTCCGATTGCGAGGTCTTGAACCCGGGGCGACGATCAGGGACGTGATCGAGTCCCCAGCAAGACACGAGCATCCGTACCAGCCCAGCACCCGGTCCTCCGGGGGGTGGGCAGTCGTAGCCTTCGCAGGCCTCGTCGGTATCGTGCTGGCGGCCACCTCCCAGGCCGCCAACGCGACGGTCACCGCTCCGGCGGAGCCACTGCCGTCGGTGTCGCCGCGGCTGTCCGCCGCGACCCAGGCAGAGCTGATGTCCGACGTGCTGCCGGCCTCGCCACCGATCACGCTCACCGCCCCGGTGACGGACGGCGCCGGCGCGCTCGACGACAGCGCCCGCCAGGACGTGCAGGCCGCCTTCGACCGGCTCACCGACGAGTCGGACCTGCGCATGTTCGTCGTCTACATCGAGAGCTTCGACGGCACGGAACCGGACGACTGGGCCAACGCGAGCGCCAACCAGTCCGGGCTCGGCACGGAGGACCTGCTGCTCGCCATCGCCACCGTCGACCGCGAGTTCGGCCTGTCCGCGGACAGCAACGTCCCGCTCACCGCGGCGGAGCTCGAGGCGATCAGCGAGACCGTGACGGCGGCGGTCGAGGACGAGCAGTGGGCGGCCGCCGCGACCGAGGCCGCCGAGACGGTCCGACGGTCCACCGCGGCCTCGACCAGCCCGCTCCTCGTCGCGGGCATCGCCGTCGGCGGCGTCCTGGTCCTCGCCGCCCTCGGGTTCGTCCTGTGGCGCTTCGTCGCGCCGCGACTCCTGCCGCGCCTGGCCCGCCTCCGTGCCGGCACCCCCGCGTCCGGTGGCCCGACGTCGGACGAGCTCGACGGCCTGTCCCTCGGCGAGCTCGACGAGCGCGCCGCCGCCGCACTGGTGGGGATCGACGACGCGCTCAAGACATGCACGCAGGAGCTCGGTTTCGCCCGCGCGGAGCTGGGCGCCGATGCGACGAAGGACTTCGAGCTGATCCTGGCGCGCGCCACCGGCGACGTCCGGCAGGCGTTCGCGATCCGGCAGGAGCTGGACGCCGACGACGCAGGCGCCGGCCCCGACGACCCGGCACGGCGCACGCGCCTGTCCCGCGTCATCGCGCTGTGCGAGAGTGCCGCGGACACGCTCGACGCGCGCACCCGCGCGTTCGACGACCTGCGCCGCCTGCAGCAGCGCGCCCCCGAGCTGCTGTCCGACGTCGAGGCTCGTGAGCCGGAGGTCGCCCGACGGGTGGCCACCACGCGTGCCACGCTGGAGCAGCTCGCGCGGCGCTACCCCGAGAGCACGCTGGCGATGGTCGCCGGCAACCCGGAGCAGGCCGAGCTGCTGCTCGCCAACGCCCAGGAGGCGGTGGGCGCCGGTCGGTCCGCCCTGGAGACCGGCCAGAAGGCCGTCGCCGTCGCGCACGCCCGCGGGGCCCAGAACGCCCTCGGGCAGGCGGTCGTGCTCCTCGATGCCGTCGATGCCATCGCGGCCCACCTCGAAGAGGCGGCCGGCCGGCTCGACAAGTCGATAGCGTCGCTGACCCAGGATGTGACCGCCGCCCGTGCCGTCGAGGGCGACTTCCGGATCACGCTCGCCCGGACCGCCGCCCAGGCCTCGCTCAAGCACGTCGAGGTGACCCGTGAAGGTGGTGACCCGCTCGCCGGCCTGCAGCGCATCGCCGCCGCGGAGGCGTCGCTCGACGCCGCCCTTGCGGGCACCCGGGACGCCACCGAGGTGGCGGCACGGGCCTCGGCGCTGCTGCGGGACACCCTCCGCCGGGTGGACGAGCAGCTCCGGCAGACCGCCGACTTCGTCGCCACGCGCCGCGGCGCCGTCGGCTCGACGGCGCGGACCCGGCTCGCGGAGGCAACCCGGCTCGCCGACACCGCCCGCACGCCGCACCCCGCCGACCCGGCCGCGGCTCTCGGCATGGCCCAGCGTTCGAGCGCGCTCGTGCAGGAGGCCGCCCGGCTCGCACGCGAGGACGCGGACGCCGTCGTGGAGACGGATCCGGAGGCGGTCGTCGAGGAGAACGGGCCCGTCACCGGCGGCATGCTGCTCGGCGGCATCCTGCTGGACCCGAGCCTGGTGCGCTCCCGCCGGCGCGCCAGCACGGCGCGGATCGGCGGCGGGTTCGGTGGCGGCGGGTTCGGCGGCGGCCGACCCGACGCGCTCAAGAAGCTCGGCACGGTCCGCACCTGGTGGCCGACGGCCACGAGGTAGCCGGTCAGCCATGGGCCGACAGCAGACTTTGCCAACACCTCCGCTCACGACTGCAGATTTGGTCGCGGATTGAGTGCTCCTGGCCGCAATCAAGTCTGCAGTCGGCCTTCGCGGCCGCAACCAACTCTGTACTCGGCCGCTAGTGCGCCAGGACTGCGGTGCCCTCCGACACGGTGCGGTTGCCCTCGGGCTGGGTGTGGCGCGCGTTGTGCCCCTGCGACGCTTCCTCGAGCACGGCGATCTGGTCGGCCGAGAGCTTGACGGGCGTGGAGTACACGACCCAGTGGACGCCCTCGGTGCACGGCGGTGTCGTGAGGCTGCCCAGGTAGGACACGTAGGTCGGATCCGTCGGCAGCATCGCGGCGACGTAGAACGGAAGGTCCGTGGTGCCGGGCCTTGCCGCGCCCTCGACGAACGGCTGCCAGACCTTGTTCTCGCGCGTGCCCTCCTCGGCGAACACGCCGACCACCAACGTCTGCCCGCCCGGCGTGGCGTAGACGAAGTGGAGCTCGGCGTCCATCGCCTCGCCGTCGACCGTGTGCTCCGACGGTGCGTGGAAGTGCAGCTGGGCGAGGTCGAACTCGGTGCCGTCCCGCTCGACCCTGGACGCGCCGCGCTCGGGCACGAGCTGGATCGTGTGGCCCGTGTCCACCGACTGCGCGACGGTCGGCGTCGACGTGATCTTCAGGTACTCCGTCGGCTCCTGATCGGCGTGGGCCGGCAGGTCGATGGGCGACTGGGCGTGCCCGGCCGAACAGGTCTCGAAGTCGGCGGAGAGGTCGCCCCACTCATCCTGGCCCTCCTCGCCGTCGTACGACCAGTGCACCTCACCCGCCTCACCCGTCTCGGCGGCCTCGGTGGCTTCGGCGGTCGACGAGGCCTGGGCTGCTTCACCGTCGGCGAGGCTGCCCGACCCGCAGGACACGAGCAGTGGGGCGACGAGCAGGACGACGGGCAGGACAGAGCTCTTCACCCGTAGATTGTGACCCACCCCGGCTACAGGTAGCGCAGCGGGTCGAACTCCTCGATCGGGATGATGCGCACGCGCGGCAGCATGGTGGTGAAGGCGTCGGCGTCGGCCTCCAGGTCGTACATGACCAGGCCATGCTGCTCCAGCTCGGTGAACCGGGCGTTGACGAACTCCCGGAAGCCCAGCAGGCCCACGCGGCGGTCGTCGTCGTCGAGCAGCGCCTCGATCTGGGGCAGGAAGTCGCCGTCATGGCTCGCGAGCAGCACGTCGCCGGGGCGGTCCAGCAGCGCGTCGAGGGTGCGCTGGATACCGACGTCGACGACCTTCTCCGACCCCTGGGCGGCCAGCGGGATCGGCTTGTAGCCCATGGCGAGCAGCGCCTGCACGAACGGCATCGGCATCTGGCCGGACGTCGCGTTGAGGAAGAACAGCGGCACCACGTTCTGCGACCAGACCTTCTCCGCGAACGCGGAGATGCGGTCCCAGCGGGGCCGCTCCTCCGGTGCCGGACGGCGGTTCAGCACGTTCATGCCGAGCGTGGCGTCGATGTTCTCACCGTCGACGATGAGATACGTGCGCCGGGGCGTCTGCCCTGAAACCTGCGGGAACGGTGCTGACATGCGTCACAGCCTAGCGGCGGGGCAGGTGGCGGGCCGGACGGATCGTGGGGCTGAAGTCTGGGCGATTTCCCGGGCGAATCTCAGGCACCCTTCAGGAACCGGTCGCACACTGGAAACATGGCTACTCCTGAGGCGCGTCTCGTCGTCGTCGACGACGAACCGAACATTCGTGAGCTCTTGTCCACCTCCCTGCGTTTCGCGGGCTTCGAGGTACATGCGGCCGCGGACGGCAACGGCGCCCTCCAGCTCGTCCGCGACGTCGAGCCCGATCTCGTGGTGCTCGACGTGATGCTCCCCGACATGGACGGCTTCACCGTGACGCGCCGCATGCGCGCGACCGGCCGGCACACCCCCGTCGTCTTCCTCACGGCGAAGGACGACACACAGGACAAGGTGCAGGGCCTGACCGTCGGCGGCGACGACTACGTGACCAAGCCGTTCAGCCTCGAGGAGGTGGTGGCCCGGATCCGCGCGGTGCTGCGCCGCACGGGGGTGCCCACCCCCGAGGAGGAGGCGGTGCTGCACGTCGGCGACCTGGAGATGGACGAGGACTCGCACGAGGTGCGCCGCGCCGGCATCGAGGTGGACCTTTCCCCCACGGAGTTCAAGCTGCTGCGCTACCTCATGCTCAACTCCGGACGGGTCCTGTCCAAGGCGCAGATCCTGGACCACGTGTGGCAGTACGACTGGGGCGGGGACGCGAACATCGTCGAGTCCTACATCTCCTACCTGCGGCGCAAGATCGACACCCTGGAGGTCGACGGAGAGCTTCTGCCCCCACTGATCCACACCAAGCGTGGCGTGGGGTACCTGCTCCGCGCCCCGCAGCCTGCCCGTGCTTGAGCGGATCAAGGAGCGCCTGTCCGGCATCCCGCTGCGTGCCCGCCTCGTCGCGATCATCTCGCTGCTGCTCGCGGCGGGGCTCGGCATCGCGGGTTTCGCGACGACCACGTTCGTGTCGAACAACCTCGTGGAGCAGGTCGACAACGAGCTGCGCAACACCGCCCTCGACCCCAGCGACGTGCTCCAGGGAACCTCGCAAGGACTACCCAGCGACTACTACGTCCAGGCCGTCGGCGTGGAGGGGACCGTCAGGTCGGCGGGCACCTGGGCGATCGCGCGGTTCGGCAAGCCGAACCTGCCGGACCTCACGTACGAGCAGGCAGCGGACAGCGGCAGGAAGCCGTTCACGGTCCCCTCGGCGACCGATACCGCGGGGAGCGAGAGCTGGCGCGTCATCGCCCTCGTCGGCACGCTCCAGCCGTCCGGCGAGCGGGCGGTCATCTACGTCGCGCTGCCGCTGGTCGGAGTGGACCGCACGGTCTCGTTCCTGACCAACACGCTCATCCTGTCCGGGCTGGGCATCGTGCTGCTGGGTGGGCTCACGGCATGGGTGCTCGTCGAGCGGTCGCTCCGGTCGCTGCGGTCCGTCGAGCACACGGCCGCGCAGATCGCGCAGGGTGACCTGACCCAGCGGGTGCCCGAGGCGCCGCCCAGCACCGAGATGGGCTCCCTCGCCGTATCGCTGAACGCGATGCTGGCCCAGATCGAGCGCGCGTTCGCGGCGCAGGAGGCGTCCGAGGCACGGATGCGGCAGTTCGTCTCGGACGCGTCGCACGAGCTGCGCACGCCCGTCGCGACCATCCGGGGCTACGGCGAGCTGTACCGGATGGGCGCGCTCGACTCGACCGACAAGGTCGACGACACGATGGCCCGCATCGAGGACGCCGCTCGCCGCATGGGCACGCTCGTCAACGACCTGCTGGTGCTCGCCCGGCTCGACGAGGGCCGGCCCATCGCCCGGGAGAACGTCGATCTCGCCGCCCTCGCCAAGGACTCCGCCCAGGACCTGCATGCGCTGGACCCCACCCGCGACGTCGCCGTGGTGCCGCTCGCGGCAGGTGCCGACGGCCCGCAGGGGCAGGCTCCCGACACGCTCGTCGTGGAGGGCGACCGCGACCGCCTGCGTCAGGTCGTCACCAACCTCATCGGCAACGTCGCGCGGCACACCCCCGCCGGCACACCGGTCGAGATCGCACTCGGCACACGGCCGGACGGCGTCGCGGTGCTGGAGGTGCGCGACCACGGACCCGGCCTCACCAAGGAGCAGGGCCATCGGATCTTCGAGCGGTTCTACCGCGCGGACTCGTCACGTACCCGCGAGTCCGGCGGTTCCGGGCTCGGGATGGCGATCGTCGCGGCGATCGTCGGCGCGCACGGCGGGCACGTCGAGGTGTCGACCACCGCGGGTGGTGGCCTCACGGTCCAGATCACGCTGCCGCGCTGACCACCACCCACACGTGGGGTGACCACCATCCAAGACAGTGGTAGCCGCCATTGACGTATTCGGTAATAGGCTGACGGTGCAGTGACCGACCTCAACCGATAGGCAGAATTCACATGGGCGTGCTGACGTCTGACGCGCCGCAGTGGTTCCTCAAGTCTTTCGTCCGCAGCGCGGTGGGCGCGGGAGCCACGGCGGACACCGAGGCGATCGAAGATGTCGGTCAGAAGCTGCTCGACCGATGGTCCGACGAGCACCGCCACTTCCACAACCTGCGTCACCTGGCCGCGGTGCTGCACCGGGTGGACCAGCTGGCCGAGGAGACCCACGAACCCGACCTGGTGCGGCTCGCCGCCTGGTACCACGGGGCCGTGTTCAGCTCCGAGAAGAAGGTGGCGGAGGCGTCGCACGGTGGCGAGCAGTCCACCGCCTCCGCGGTCCTGGCCCATGACGAGCTCACCGACCTCGGGGTGCCGCCGCGTGCGGCCGACCGCGTGGCAGCGCTGGTCAACGCCATCGTGCGGCATGCGCCGGATCCGGCGGACTTCGACGCGGCGGTACTGAACGACGCCGACCTGGCGATGCTCGCCGCCGAGCCCCAGCGCTACAAGGAGTACAAGTCGGCGGTGCGCGCCGAGTACGCGCACATCCCGACGGACCTGTACCTCAAGGCGCGGATCCGGGTCATCGAGCGGCTGCTCGCCCGCAAGTCGCTGTTCCTGAGCCCGATGGGTGCCGCCTGGGAGGAGCCCGCGCGGCAGAACCTCGACATGGAGCTGCACCGCCTGCGCAAGGAGCAGCGGAAGCTCGACTCGGCCTGAGACAGACCCTCCCGACCACCCCGCAACGGTTCGAGCACGACCACACCCCGGGCTCGCACGCGCCCGTGCACAGCGCGCCCCGGGTACGCCGCGCCGTCGGGCGGCGTGTCCCTACCGTCGGTGGACGACGCCGGACGGGCCGGCGCAGGGAGGTGAGGGCCATGCGGTTCGAGGTCGACAGCGACCAGGTGGAGCAGGCGGGCGCCGCGGTGGCGGGCTCGGTGGCGACGGTGCGCACGGAGGTGGGCGCGCTCATGCGCAACCTCGACGCGCTGCAGGCGACCTGGCACGGGCCGGCCGCCGCAGCGTTCGGTGGCACGGTCGCGCAGTGGCGGGGCGCGCAGGCACAGGTGGAGGGCGCGCTCGACGCGATCCAGGCCGCCCTGACGGCTGCGGCGCGCACCTATGCGGAGGCGGAGGCGGCGACGACCCGCATGTTCTCGTGAGACGGCCGACGCCGGCCGGTCGCCCTCCGTGCGGAGGGCGACCGACCGGCGTCGGACGGGTGCCCGGGCCAGGGCCCGAACGGGTCAGGCAGGACTCAGAAGTCCATGCCGCCCATGCCACCGGTCGGGTCGCCGCCACCCTGCGAGCCCGCGGGCTCCGGCTTGTCGGCGACGACGGCCTCGGTGGTGAGGAACAGCGCGGCGATCGACGAGGCGTTCTGCAGCGCGGAACGCGTCACCTTCACCGGGTCGTTCACGCCCGCGGCGAGCAGGTCCTCGTACACGCCGGTCGCGGCGTTGAGGCCCTGACCGGAGGGGAGGTTGCGCACCTTCTCCGCCACGACGCCGCCCTCGAGGCCGGCGTTCAGGGCGATCTGCTTGAGCGGGGCGTCGATGGCGGCACGCACGATGCTCGCACCGATCGCCTCGTCGCCCTCGAGCTCGAGCTTGGCGAACGCGATGGCACCGGCCTGGATGAGGGCCACGCCACCACCGGCGACGATGCCCTCCTCGACGGCAGCCTTCGCGTTGCGAACGGCGTCCTCGATGCGGTGCTTGCGCTCCTTGAGCTCCACCTCGGTGGCCGCACCGGCCTTGATGACGGCGACGCCGCCGGCCAGCTTGGCGAGGCGCTCCTGCAGCTTCTCGCGGTCGTAGTCCGAGTCGGACTTGTCGATCTCGCTGCGGATCTGGTTCACGCGACCGGCGATGAGGTCGGCGTCGCCGGCACCCTCGACGATCGTGGTCTCGTCCTTGGTGACGACGACCTTGCGCGCCTGGCCGAGCTCCTCGAGCGTCGCGTTCTCCAGCTTGAGGCCCACCGTCTCGGTGATGACCTGGCCGCCGGTGAGGATCGCGATGTCCTGCAGCATGGCCTTGCGGCGGTCGCCGAAGCCCGGTGCCTTGACGGCGACGGACTT
Organism: Promicromonospora aerolata; assembly: GCF_042682255.1. NCBI lineage: Bacteria > Bacillati > Actinomycetota > Actinomycetes > Micrococcales > Promicromonosporaceae > Promicromonospora > Promicromonospora aerolata. The sequence goes on along the minus strand of NZ_JBHUHF010000001.1, from coordinate 4,490,672 downwards.
GAACGTGCCACGGATCTTGTTCAGCACCAGGGTCGCCAGGGCCTCGCCCTCGACGTCCTCGGCGATGATGAGGAGCGACTTGCCCGACTTCATGACCTGGTCGAGCAGCGGCAGCATGTCCTTGACGTTCGAGATCTTCGACTCGACGATCAGGACGTACGGGTCCTCGAGCACGGCTTCCTGGCGCTCGGGGTCCGTCTCGAAGTAGCGGGCGAGGAAGCCCTTGTCGAAGCGCATACCCTCGGTGAGCTCGAGCTCGAGGCCGAACGTGTTCGACTCCTCGACGGTGATGACGCCTTCCTTGCCCACCTTGTCGAGGGCCTCGGCGATGAGCTCGCCGATCGCCGGGTCACCGGCCGAGATGGCGGCCGTGGCAGCGATCTCTTCCTTGGTCTCGATCTCCTTGGCAGCGTTCAGCAGCTGCTCGGTGACCGCCTCGGTGGCCTTCTCGATGCCACGCTTGATGGCGATCGGGTTGGCACCGGCGGCAACGACGCGCAGGCCCTCCTTGACGAGCGCCTGGGCGAGCACGGTGGCGGTGGTGGTGCCGTCACCCGCGACGTCGTCCGTCTTCTTGGCGACCTCCTTGACGAGCTCCGCGCCGATCCGCTCGTACGGGTCGTCGAGCTCGATCTCCTTGGCGATGGAGACACCGTCGTTCGTGATCGTGGGGGCACCCCACTTCTTGTCCAGAACGACGTTGCGGCCCTTAGGGCCGAGCGTGACCTTCACCGTGTCGGCGAGCTGGTTGAGCCCGCGCTCCATGCTCCGACGAGCTTCCTCGTCGAAAGCGATGATCTTGGCCATGGGGATGAATCCTCCGCTGGTGGCTTGTCCAGGCCGGCCGGTGCCCGCGACGGACGGCCTACCGCCGGCGGCGATCATGTCTCGCCGCGACAGGAGGCCTCACCATTCGACCCTGCTGTCACTCTCGAACGGAGAGTGCTAAGACATTATTGGCACTCGGACCAGGAGAGTGCAAGGCGCGTACCCTGCCGGCGAACTGCCGGCGAGACCGGCCGCGGGCCTATCCCGCCGCCAGGCCGGGCGCGTGGCGCACGTCGAACTCCCGCAGGAGCGCGCGGCGGGCGGCGTGCCAGCCACCCATCCCGTGCACTCCCGGACCGGGCGGGGTCGACGCCGAGCAGAGGTATACGCCCTCAGCGATCTGGTACGGGTCGGGCGCGAGCGTCGGGCGCGCGACCATCTGCCACATGGTCGCTGCCCCGGCGGAGATGTCGCCTCCCGGGTAGTTCTGGTTGTGCCGCTCCAATCCCGCGGCAGGGATGCACCGCGAGCCGACGACGACGTCGCGGAAGCCGGGCGCGAACCGCTCGATCTGCCGGGTGACCGGCTCGGTGACGTCCTCGGTGGAGCCGGCGGGAACGTGCGCGTACGCCCACAGGGGCCGCGTCGAACCACGCAGCCGGCTCACGTCGGCCACGCCCGGGTCGCTGACCAGCACGACCGGACGGTCGGCATGCAGCCCGTGCGCCACGGTGTCCTCGGCGATCACCATCTCGGCGCGGGTCCCGCCCACGTGCACGGTCGAGGCGCGCCCGACGTCGGGCACCCGCCAGGGGACCGGGCCGTCCAGGACGAAGTCGACCTTGGCGGCCGCGTTCCCGTACCGGAACCTGCCCAGGGCCGCGCGCCGCGACGGCCGGATCCGGTCCCCCGCGATCCGGAGCAGGGTGCTGGGCGTCGTGTCGAAGAGGACGGCACGGGCGGGCGGGAGGTCCGACCAGCTCTCGACCCGGCGGCCGGTGCGAACCTCACCTCCGTGGGCCTCCAGATCACGGACCATCGCGTTCGTGATGGCCTGGGAGCCGCCGAGAGGTATCGCCCAGCCGCCGTCGGCGTGCGCGAGTGCGGCGAGGAGCAGTGCGGTACCCGCGCCCGCGAGCGACGGGAGCGGCGTGATGTTGTGCGCCGCGACGCCGGTGAGCAGCGCCTTCGCCTCGTCGGTGAGGAACCGCCGGTCCCAGCGCGGGCCGCCCTGCTCCAGGAGGGCTGCCCCGAACCGCAGGCCCGGCCGGACCATCGAGCCGAGGTTCGACGCCGTGAGCGCGTGCTCGCCGGGGCCGCCCAGCCCGTCCAGCATGCCGCGCGGGGTCCGCTTGTCGCCCATGGCGAGCGCCGTGACCTGCCGCCAGTCGCTGGCGAGCGGACCCAGCAGGTCGCACCAGGCGTCGCCGTCCACCCCCAGACCGTCAGCGGTCCGCGCCAGGTCGCGATAGGCGAGGCCGGCCCGGTCGCCGTCGAGCGGCTGGGCGTAGGCGATGTCGGGCGCGATCAGCTCGACGCCGTGCGCGGGGAGGTCGAAGGCCCGGAAGAACGGCGACGCCCAGGCCATGGGGTGCACCGCGGAGCAGAGGTCGAACAGCATGCCGTCCGCGAGCTCGGGGATCGCGACGGTACGTGCGCCGCCACCGACCGTGGGCTCGGCCTCGAGGACCTGGACCCCGAGGCCCGCGCGGGCGAGCGTCACCGCGGCCGCCAGGCCGTTGGGTCCTGAACCCACCACCACCGCGTCGAGCAGGGTCACTCCCCCATCGAATCACGGCCGGGCGGCAAGCGGCCGACGACGGGCGCCGGGGACGACGAGCCGGCCTCACAACCAGAACGAGCAGCCGCGGTACGGGGCGGCTGCTCGTGGGGGTCGGGCATCGTCGTCCGACACTGTGCGGGGGAGGTCGTCGTCGACCGTTCGGGGGGCGGACGCCAGGGTCTGGGTCCCGGCATCCTTGGGGGGCGGGCGACGGGCGGGCCCTTCCCGCCCGTCGTCCCATCGATGTCAGGCTGGACGAACCTGCTCCGCCTGCGGACCCTTCTGTCCCTGCCCCACCTCGTATTCGACCGGCTGACCCTCATCGAGGGTCCGGTAGCCGTCGGTCTGGATCGCACTGTAGTGAACAAAAAGGTCCTGGCCGCCGGCGTCGGGGGTGATGAAGCCATACCCCTTCTCGGCGTTGAACCACTTGACGGTGCCCTGGGCCATGCGTAGTTCTCCTTGTACCTCTGCACGGGACACTCGGTCGACCCGTGGTGGTTCGAGCCTAGTGGTCCGGCTCACACCAGGGAAGCCTCTATGTCCGGTATGAGGCATTCAGCGGAAGGCGAACGCGCAGGTCAGAGGCTTGCACAAGGGTCGGCGCAGGCGAATATCAGCATGGTGGTACGGAACTGGTGGACATTCCGCCCCCGTGCTGCCTCCCGCGGGCGCCGCCCGAACGTTGACCGAAAGCCGACGACCACACTGCCATCGGCTCTCGGTCACGCACGCTCCAGCAGTCCTGCCGCGGTCGTACCCTTCGGGCCTGTCAGCCCGTCGGCTCCGTGTACATGAAGACCCAGACGGCTTCCGACGAGTTGGTCACAGCGTCGTTCATGACGACGTTGGATTCCGGGATGCCAAGGATCGCCGCAGTCGCCTTGCCCTCCGTCTCCCGCCCTTCGCCGTACCAGACGGTATTTGCGGCCGCCGTGTCGACAGCCGAGAGGTCGGGCGCGCTCTCCGGGTCCGCCTCCTGGCTGAAGGTGGCACCCCCGAGTCCGCTCGAGACCAGACCCTCGCTGGTCGACGATGCAAGCCCGGGGACCGTCCCGCGGTTGAACACCATGTACGCCGCAGCAGGGTCGACGGAAGCGACAAGCTCCTCGACGCTCTGCTCGGGCGTCTCGGTCGACGGCGAGGCGCTCGGCGACGAGCTGGGCGACGCGGGGGCCGAAGCGGACGTCGACGCCGACGCCGATGCGGAGGGCGACGCGCCACCCGACGCCTCTGCCGGGTCGTCACCCCCGGACAGCAGCGTGATGCCGCCCCACGCCACGGCGGCGCAGACTACGGCAACCAACAGGAACGGCCAGGCCGAGCTCCATCCGCTACGCGGCGCACGGTGCACACCCACGGGTGCGCCCCCGGGGACAGCGACGTCGAACTCGTCGGGCGGGTAGGGGTAGCCACTCTTCGTCACGGCAGAGAGAGTAGCGGGTCGTTGTGACGGATCGGTGCCCGCTCAGTGGTTCTCGTCCGTCAAGCGGCGTGCGGAACGCGCCCGCTGACGGGTCGAACGGAGCCTGCGCAGGCGTTTGACCAGCATCGGGTCGTGCTCGAGAGCCGCCGGGGTGTCGATCAGCGCGTTCAAAACCTGGTAATAACGCGTCGCCGTCAGATCGAACAGTTCCCGTGCGGCTTCCTCCTTTGCGCCGGCGTACTTCCACCAGCGGCGTTCGAACGCGAGAATCTCTCGTTCACGGTCGGAGAGCTTGCGCTCGGACTTCTCGACCCGCTCGGCGCGGTCGTCGACGGGGGCGCCCCCATCGGCGGCCAGCACCTCGCCCACCAACCCGCCGTGCGCCCCGAGCATGTGGCTGTTCTTCACCCTTCCCCTTTCACAGTGTCAACACGCCGACCCCCCTCGCGACGCCGGGTACCACGCCGGAGCCGCCCCTACGGGAGACGCCAGTCGACGGGCTGCGCGCCCTGCTGCTCGAGCAGAGTGTTGGCCCGGGAGAAGGGCTTCGAGCCGAAGAAGCCGTTGCGCGCCGACAGCGGCGACGGGTGCGCACTCTCGACGACCGGGATGTCCCCCAGCCACGGCTTCAGGTTGCGTGCCTTCGCGCCCCACAGGATCGCCACGAGCGGACCGCCGCGCGCCACCAGCGCACGGATCGCCGCCTCCGTGACCTCTTCCCAGCCCTTGCCGGCGTGCGAGTCCGACGAGCCGGGACGGCAGGTGAGCGTCCGGTTGAGCAGCATGACACCTTGGTCGGCCCACGGCCGCAGATCGCCGTTCGACGGGAGCGGGAGACCGAGGTCGTCCTGCAGCTCCTTGTAGATGTTGACCAGCGAGCGCGGGACGGGCCGCACGTCCGGCTGGACGGAGAAGGAGAGCCCCATGGCGTGGCCCGGCGTCGGATAGGGGTCCTGACCCACGATGAGCACGCGTACGTCCGCGAGCGGCCGCTTGAACGCCGCGAGCACGTTCTCACCCGCGGGAACGTAGGTACGCCCCTGGGCCACCTCGGCACGCAGGAAGTCCCCCATCGCGTGAATGCGCGGCTCGACGTCCGCCAGCGCTTCGGCCCAGTCCGGTGCGACCACCTCTGACAAGGGAGGCGGGCCCGCTGCGGCGTCGGTGTCGACTGGGGGTGTCTGGTTCACGGTGGTCTCCACGTGCAGGAGGTTACCGGCACCCTCCGACACTGCCAGGGTGTGCTGCCCGTCACACGCGCGAGCCAGCGACCTGGCCCCCGCAGCCGGGAGAATGAGGGCCGTGACCACGACAACCCCAGACCCGGAAGGCCACACCCCCGACGTCGCCGCGACCGCACCCGTCCGCTGGGAGCGGTACATCGCCATGGGCGACTCCTTCACGGAGGGCCTGTGGGACCCGTACCCCGACGCCCCGGACGTCCAGCGAGGCTGGGCGGACAACCTCGCCGCCGTGCTCTCGGCACGCCGCATCGCGGCGGGCGAGACGCCCCTCGAGTACGCGAACCTCGCGATCCGCGGCCGCAAGCTGCGCCCGGTCATCGCCGAACAGCTCGATGTCACCATCGACGCCCGGCCGGACCTCGTGTCGCTGGTCGCGGGCGGCAACGACATCCTGCGCGCCTCGGCCGACGTCGAGGCGATCTCGGCCGCGCTGGAGGACGCCGTCGTGGTGCTCCGCGCGTCCGGCGCGGACGTCCTGCTGGGCACCGGCTTCAAGGCCGGCGCCGCCCTGAGCTGGACCAACGGCCGTACGGCCATCTTCAACGCGAACCTCTGGTCCATCGCCCGCCGCACCGGTGCCCACGTCCTCGACCTGTGGGGCATGCGTTCGCTGGGCGACCTGCGCCTCTGGTCCGACGACCGGATCCACCTGACGCCCGAGGGGCACCAGCGGGTCGCGAACGCCGCCCTGGTCGCGCTCGGCCTGGAGCCGGACGACGACGCCTACGACAACCCGCTCGACGCCGCCCCGCCCGCGGCCTTCCGCGACGCGGCGCGCGCCAACGCGGTCTGGATGCGCCAGCACGTGGGCCCGTGGGTCAAGCGCCGTCTGACGGGCACCTCGAGCGGGGACGGCCGCTCCGCGAAGTGGCCGACGCCGCAGACGTGGCCGCGGGCGTGACCGCTCGACCCGTCCTAGACTTTCCAGGGTGAGCCAGGGGCTCCGGCGTCCGCGCCGGCTGGCCTCCGAGCCCGTCGGAGGCCAGCCGACTCAGCGGGTAACTTAACCTTCTAGAAAGTACAGTTACCCCATGACGATCAGCCCTCCGCTCAGCGCACGCACGCCGCTGCTCGGCCCTCGACGGCGCTGGACGCTCCTGGTCACCGTGGGCACCGGCCTGTTGCTGATCACCCTCGACAACTCGATCCTCTACACGGCGCTACCCACCCTCACCCGCGAGCTCGACGCGAGCTGGACGGAGAGCCTGTGGATCATCAACGCCTACCCGCTGGTGATGACCGGACTCCTGCTGGGCACGGGCACCCTGGGCGACCGGTTCGGCCACCGGCGCATGTTCCTGGTCGGGCTGGTGGTGTTCGGGCTGGCCTCGCTCATGGCGGCCACCGCGCCCACCCCTGAGGTGCTGATCGCGGCGCGGGGGCTGCTGGCCGTCGGCGCGGCGGCGATGATGCCGGCCACGCTGGCGCTGATCCGGGTGGCCTTCACCAACGAGCGCGAGCGCAACATCGCGATCAGCGTGTGGGGCAGCCTGTCGGTGGTGGGCGGCGCGCTCGGGCCGATCGTCGGCGGTGCGCTGCTGGAGCACTTCGCGTGGGGTTCGATCTTCCTGATCAACGTGCCGGTGGTGGTGCTCGCCGTGATCGTCGGGGTCGCCGTCGCCCCGGAGAACGAACCGCACCCCGGCACCCGCTGGGACCTCATCTCGTCGGTACAGGCCCTGATCACCCTGGTCGGGCTGGTGGTGCTGATCAAGGAGGTGGTCAAGGTCGACCGCTCCGGGACCGTCGTGCTCGCCGCGGCCCTGGCGACCTTCGTCGGATGGTGGGTCTTCGTCCGTCGCCAGCGCCGGCTGCCGTTCCCGCTGCTGGACCTGTCGATCTTCCGCAACGCCGCGTTCGCCTCCGGGGTGCTGGCGGCCGCGTTCGCCATGTTCGCGATGGGGGGCCTGCAGCTGGCCACCACCCAGCGGTTCCAGCTCGTGGCGGGCTTCTCGCCCCTCGAGTCGGGGCTGCTGGTGGCCGCCGTCGCGGTCGGGTCGCTGCCGTCGTCGATCCTGGGCGGGGCGTTCCTCCACGTCGTGGGCCTGCGGGTCCTGATCGGCGGCGGCCTGGGTGTCGGGGCCATCGGCGTGGCCTGGACCCTGGTCGGCGTCCAGCACGGGATGAGCTGGCTGCTCGGGGGCCTCGTCGTCACGGGCCTGGGGCTGGGCGCCGCGATGTCCGTGGCGTCGACCGCGATCATCGGGAACGTGCCGGCCCGGCGGGCGGGCATGGCCTCGTCCGTCGAGGAGGTCTCCTACGAGTTCGGCAGCCTGGCGGCCGTCGCGCTCCTGGGCTCGCTGCTGACCACCGTCTACACGATGACGGTCCGCCTGCCCGAGGGTGCCCCCGCCGAGGCCGGCCGGTCCATGACCGACGCGCTGACGGCGCCGGGCACCGGCCCGGCGGTCCTCGACGCCGCGTTCCGCGCATTCGGCAACAGCTACTCCACGGTGATGGTCGTCTGCGCCGGAGTGCTGGCCGTCGGCGCTATCGTCACCACCGTGCTGCTCCGCGCCTACGGCCCCGGGTCCGAGTCCTCCGCCTACGGCTCCGGCCACTGAGACCAGGGAGGCCCCGTGCGACCGAGCAACCGCGACCACATCCTCGACGCCGCCGTACGCGTCATCCAGCGTGCGGGCGTCACCGCCGTCACCTTCGACTCCCTGGCCGCCGAGACGGAGCTGACGCGCGGCGGGATCATGTACCACTTCCCGTCGCGGGAGGACCTGCTGGCCGCCATCCACCAGCACCTCGCGGACCGGTGGGAGGCCTCGCTCCTGGCCTCCGCCGGCGGGCCCGCCGAGCAGCTCACCGCCGACGAGCGACTGGCCGCCTACGTGCGGGTGAGCGCCCAGTCCGCGACGCGCGCGGAGCTGCAGCTCATGCTCGAGGCCGCCACCCGCCCGGAGTGGGCGGCGCCATGGAGCTCCGTCCTGGAACGCTGGGCGCCCGTGCCCGCCGACGCCGGGGACGACTCCGCGTCCATGGCCCGGCTCGTCACCCGGCTCGCCGCCGACGGGATGTGGATGTTCGAGGCCCTCGCCTACCGCGCACTGCCGGAGGCGCAACGCCGAGCGGTCACCGAACACCTGGTGCGGGCAGTCGGCTGAGTTCGGTCGGATGGGATGAGATCGGTCGGTCAACCGACCGATCTCACATCAAGGGACCGAAGTCGCTGAGTTCGGTCCGTTGGCCAAACCAAGGAGCTGACCGCGCCAAGGAAAACGTACGGCCCAGGTCAGCAGAGTCGCTGACCTGGGCCTCTGGAGCCGCCTGTCGGGTTCGAACCGACGACCTTTCGCTTACAAGGCGAGCGCTCTACCAGCTGAGCTAAGGCGGCGGGCGGGGACCAGCCTAACGGCTCTTCCCACCAGAATCCGAGTCGAGCGCCACGAGTCCGCCGGAACGAACGGACGGGGCCCCGGGCCGTAGCCCGGGACCCCGCCGTCGGCGTGCCGCGACTGCTACTCGGACGGCTCCGTCGACGGCTCCCCGGAGGGCTCCGACTCGGACTCCGTCGAGCCACCGAGGGCCTCGGTCAGCGCACCGGGCGTCTGCCAGCCCTCGAAGCGCTCACCCTCGACCAGTACGGTCGGCGTCCCGAAGCCGCCCTGTGCGTTCAGCAGGCGCTCGTCCTCCTGCGCTACCTCTGTCGACGCCGTGACCCACTCGCCGAACGTGTCGTGCGCGTCGCCGTCGGCGATGCCGGCAGCAGCCTCGGCCGGCACACCGGCCTGCTGCGCGACCTGGGCGATCTGCTCGTCGGACAGCCCGGCGGTGTTCTCCTCGGGCTGGCTGGCGAACATCGCCTCGTGGAAGGCGGTGAACTGCTCGGGCGCCCGGTCAGCGACCCACGCGGCGGCCGCGGCGGCACGCGTCGAGTACTCGGTGCCCTGCGACGCACGGTCCAGGATCGAGACGGGGTGCACCACGAGCGTCACGTCACCGGCCTCGCGCATCTCGGTGATGCTCGCGCCGTTCAGCGACTCGAACTGGCCGCAGATGGGGCACATGTAGTCCACGTAGACGTCGAGGGTCTTCGCGCCCTCGTTCGTGGTGCCTGCCGTGCCCTCGGCGCCGACGGGGATGCCGGTGTCCTGGACCACGCCGGCCGGGACGTTGTCGACCTTCTCCATGGGCGCCTTCTGGCCCTCGAGGAAGATCATCACGACAGCCACGACCAGGACGACGAGTCCGAGTCCGAGCAGGCTCAGCACGATCGCGCGGCTTCGCTTCTCGCGCGACTGCTGCTTCTTCTGGAGTGCAAGGGCCTCGGCACGGGCGGCGTCTCGACGCTGCGCCTTGGTCATGTTCGTCGACATCGGGGTCCTTCGAGATGCGGGCCAATGGGGCGAGGCGCTGTGCGCCCGGAGTCAAGCCTACTCGCGCTGGCTGGGAGACTGCTGGACGTTTCGGTACCAACCCGACACCAAGCCTGGGTATTACCACACAACGTCGGGCCGGTCCCCCATGGGCCACCACAGCACGTCCACCGAACCGTCGAGCAGCGGCCAGGCCGCCAGGCCCGCGAGGGCCAGCACGACCACGGCAAGCACGATCTTGGCCGTCCTGGAGGGCGCGACCCGGCGTAGCAGAGGGCCCGCCCCGACCCGCGTCGCGTACGACGCCGGCCCGAACCAGGTGACGATCACCGTCACCAGCATCGCGACGCCGAGGACCAGGCTGTCGACGATCGGCTCGTTCATGCCGCCCACCGATCGTGCCTCGACGGTCGGGATCGGGGCGATGATCACGTTGCCCGGCGCGAACACCGCCAGCCCCAGCAGCACCACGATCACCCCGCTGCAGATGCCGACCGCCGCGGCGGGCAGCACACCGAACACGGCACGCACGAGGTGCCAGGGGGACAGGAGCGTCGCGACGAGGGCATCGACGCGACGGGGCCCACGCCGCGCGCGGCGGCTCCGGAACTCGTCGACGGCGATCCCCGCCAGGCGCGCCACGATCAGCAGCGCCACGAGCACCGCGGCCGCCACCCCTGGCCGCACGGCAGCGAGGGCCACGAGCGCGAGGGTGAAGGCGACGAACAACCCGCGATAGCCGGTGACGTGCGCGGGGTTGGCCGTCTGCAGACCGAACGTCTGGTCGCCCGCCGGCGCGCCCGGGCCCTGTGCGCCCAGAGCCCGTCCGGTGACCGACCGCCCCCTGGCCGCGGCGGGCGCCGCTGCCAGGTCCGTCACGCCGCCCACGCCGGGGTGCGAGGCCTTGGCGTGCGCGGCCGCACCGGCCGCGGCGCCGACGCCCGTACCACCGGCGGCCGCGGACACCGGACGGGGCAGGAGGCCCTGCGGCATGACCCGCGTCGAGCCGAGGTCGGCCGGCAGCCCGGCGGTCCGCGCGTCGGCGGCGCCGAGCACCACGGTCCCGGAATCGTCCGGTCCCACCGTCGCGGCGATGAACGCCTCCGACTCGCCCTTGAGCGCCCGCGCCACCTCGTCGGGACCCCAGCGCTCCGCGGGCACCGCCCGCAGCGCCGCGTCGAGCGCCCGGGCCGACCGCGGAGGCAGCCCTTCGAGATCGGCCTGGCCCTGGCGGGAGCGTCGCAGCACCAGCTCGGTGGGCCGCACGCCGAACGGCGCCCGGCCCGTGCCGGCGAAGCCCAGCACGGCGGCCCAGGACCACCAGTCGGTGTCCGGGCCGGGCTCCGCGCCGTCGAGCAGCTCGGGGGCGAGGTACCCGGGGGTGCCCATGACGAAACCGGTACGCGTGGCCCGGACGTCGCCGGGTCCCTGCGCGAGCCCGAAGTCGATCAGGACCGGTCCGGACCGCGCGATGAGCACGTTGGACGGTGTGAGGTCGCGGTGCACCACGCCGGTGCCGTGCACGGCCTCGAGGGCATCGGCGAGCTGGTCGGCGAGCTCGAAGAGGTCCCGGGCGTCGAGCGGACCGCGTTCGTCGATCTCCTCCTCGAGCGTGGGGCCCTCGACGAGCTCGGTGACGATGAAGGCGTCGGGCCCCTCGAGCTCGGCGTCCAGCACCCGGGCCACCGCGGGATGTCGCAGTCCTTGCAGCGCCGAGGCCTCGCGGCGCAGCCGCTCGCGGGCGGCGGGGTCGTCGAGGTGGCGGTGCAGCATCTTCAGCGCCACGGCGTGCCCGCCGTCGTCCTCGGCACGGTAGACGGACCCCATGGCACCGGAGCCGATCTCGCGCACGACCGTGTACCCGCCGAGCTGCGCGCCTGCAGCGGGGCCGGTGCCGTTCGAGGGCGCCGTCGAGGCCTCCACCTCCTTCATGTGGCACACGGTAGCCGCCGGGGACCGGCGATGCCCGCCAAGTCTCAGCCCTCTGACCAGGGCCGAGAGGAAGGCCGACCCACGCTGCCGACGACCTCGTTACCCTGAACAGGTAAGAGACCTCGGTACTCTTGGCACTGCGCAGCGAGACTTCTACACATCTAAGGAGAAGTACATTGCCAGGTAAAGAAGGATACGATCTGGTCGTCGTCGCGAACCGGCTTCCGGTCGATTTCTCGGTCGGCCCCGACGGCGACCTCACCTGGCAGAGGTCACCGGGCGGCCTGGTCACCGCGCTCGAGCCAGTGATGCAGGACGCTGATGGTGCCTGGGTGGGCTGGTCGGGCGCCCCCGACCTGGCGCACGAGCCCTTCGAGGCCGACGGCATGCTGCTGGTGCCGGTCACGCTCAACGCCACGGAGATCGAGCGGTACTACGAGGGCTTCTCCAACGCCACCCTCTGGCCGCTCTACCACGACGTCATCGCGCCGCCCGACTACCACCGCCAGTGGTGGGACGCGTACCGGCGGGTGAACCAGCGCTTCGCCGACGCCGCGGCGGAGCAGGCGGCAGAGGGCGCCGTCGTGTGGGTGCACGACTATCAGCTCCAGCTCGTCCCCCGCATGCTCCGCGACCTGCGGCCGGACCTGCGCATCGGGTTCTTCGACCACATCCCGTTCCCGCCCGTCGAGCTGTTCGCGCAGCTCCCGTGGCGCCGGCAGATCATCGACGGGCTGCTCGGCGCGGACCTCGTGGGCTTCCAGCGCAACGGCGACGCAGCGAACTTCGTCCGTTCGGCACGCCGCCTCACCGGGTACACCACCCGTGGGCCCGTGATCACGATCCCGGACGCCGACGGTCGCCCCGGCCGGCACGTCCGCGCGTCGTCGTTCCCCATCTCGATCGACTCCCGCCGGTTCGACACCCTCGCCCGCACGCCCGAGGTGCAGGCACGGGCCAAGGAGATCAAGGCCGACCTCGGCAACCCCGACACCCTGATGCTGGGCGTCGACCGCCTCGACTACACCAAGGGCATCCGACACCGCATCAAGGCGTACGGCGAGCTGCTGGACGACGGCCGCCTCGACGTGGAGCACGCCACCCTCGTGCAGGTCGCGAGCCCGAGCCGCGAGAACGTCGGCGCCTACCAAGAGCTCCGGGAGCACGTGGAGGGCCTCGTCGGCCGGATCAACGGCGAGTACGGCGAGCTGGGCCACTCCGCGATCCACTACCTGCACCACTCCTACCCGCCGGAGGAGATGGCGGCGCTCTACCTCGCGGCCGACGTGCTGCTCGTGACATCGCTGCGCGACGGCATGAACCTGGTCGCCAAGGAGTACATCGCGGCGCGCTCCGACGAGCGCGGTGCCCTGGTGCTCAGCGAGTTCACCGGCGCCGCCGACGAGCTCTCGCCCGGTCCGCTGCTCGTCAACCCGCACGACATCGACGGCATGAAGGACATCATCGTGGCCGCGGCGACCATGGACCCCAAGGAGCAGCGCCGCCGCATGCGGCGCCTGCGCCGCAAGGTCCTGGCCGACGACGTCGCCAAGTGGTCGGAGACCTTCCTCGGAGTGCTCACCTCCGTACCGGCCCGGCCGCTCACCGTGGACCCGCGGTCGACCGAGCCCCGCCACCACAACCTCCGCGACGCCCTGACGGCGTTCACCACGGTGCCGGAGGGCGTGCCCGCGCGCGGCCGGCTCGCCCGCATGGGCAACGGGAACGGGCGGCGCAAGAAGCCGACCACCGGCTGGCTGCTCGCGTGCGACTTCGACGGGACCCTGGCACCGCTGGTCGACGACCCCAAGTCGTCCAGCATGACGCGTGCCGCACGCACCGCCATCGAGCAGCTGCACGCGCTCGGGCAGGAGGCGCCGGTGCGCCTCGCCTTCATCTCCGGGCGGGACCTCTCCGACCTCGCCGAGCGGACGGTCGCGCCCGACGGCACGTTCCTCGTCGGCAGCCACGGCGCCGAGGCGGGCCGGGCCACCACTACCGGCGTCGAGCAGGTGCCGTTCCACCTCACCACCACCCAGTCCGGCGAGCTCGACGCGCTCGTCGCCGGGTTCGAGTCGGCGGTGTCCGGCCGTGAGGGGGCCTGGGTGCAGGTCAAGCCCGCCGCCGCCGTCGTCCACACGCGCCTGGCGAGCGTGGACGACGCCGCCGCGATCACCGTGGCCGCCGACGAGGTGGCCGCCAACCTGGGCCTGCCCGCCATGCACGGCAAGGACGTGGTCGAGGTGTCGGTGGTGCCCACGAGCAAGGGTGAGGCGCTGCGCCGGCTGCGCGGCACCGTGGCGGCCGAGCTGGGCGTCGAGAAGGTGCGCGTCCTGTACGCGGGCGACGACACCACCGACGAGCACGCCTTCGGCGCCCTCGAGGCCGGCGACCTGTCGATCAAGGTGGGTACGGGCGACACGCTCGCCTCGCACCGGGTACCCGACCCCGACGCCCTGGCGGCCGTCCTCGCCGGGCTCGCCCGGACCCTGCGGAGCGAAGGCTGACCCGAACGTGACCCCGTCGATACCGCGACCTTGACCAACCGGGGTACGATCGCGCTGCAAGTGTCACCGCCGACACGTGAGTGGAAGCAACGGCACCCGACCACAACGGATCGTCCGGCACGTACCTGCCGGTGGAGGGATGTACTAGTCATGGCTACGGTCACTTTCGATCACGCGACGCGCGTCTACCCGGGCACTGAGCGCCCGGCCGTCGACCAGCTGAACCTGGAGATCGAGGACGGCGAGTTCCTCGTCCTCGTCGGCCCGTCCGGCTGCGGTAAGTCCACGTCGCTGCGCATGCTCGCGGGCCTCGAGGACGTCAACGGTGGGCACATCTTCATCGGCGACCGTGACGTCACCGATGTGCAGCCCAAGGACCGCGACATCGCGATGGTCTTCCAGAACTACGCCCTGTACCCCCACATGTCGGTGGCGGACAACATGGGCTTCGCCCTGAAGATCGCGGGCACGCCCAAGGCGGAGATCCGCCAGCGCGTCGAGGAAGCAGCGAAGATCCTCGACCTCGTGGAGTACCTCGACCGCAAGCCGAAGGCCCTCTCGGGTGGTCAGCGTCAGCGTGTCGCCATGGGCCGCGCCATCGTGCGTCAGCCCCAGGTGTTCCTCATGGACGAGCCGCTGTCGAACCTCGACGCCAAGCTCCGTGTCCAGACCCGTACGCAGATCGCGTCGCTGCAGCGCCGCCTGGGCGTCACCACGGTCTACGTGACCCACGACCAGACCGAGGCGCTCACCATGGGTGACCGCATCGCCGTCCTGAACCACGGCGTGCTCCAGCAGGTCGGCACGCCGCGCGAGATGTACGACCGCCCGAACAACGTCTTCGTCGCCGGCTTCATCGGCTCGCCCGCCATGAACATCGGCACGTTCGACGTCAAGGACGGCAACGTCCAGGTCGGCTCGGCCGAGGTCCCGCTCGAGCGTTCCATCGCGAGCGAGATCACGGACGCCGACGGCGGCAAGGTGACGCTCGGGTTCCGCCCCGAGGCGCTCGACCCGGTCCCGGTCGGTACGGCCGGTTCGTTCGACGTCGAGGTCAACCTCGTCGAGGAGCTCGGCTCGGACGCCTTCGTGTACGGGACGCTGAAGGGTGACACCGAGCTCAACCTCACCGCCGGTGAGACCAACCAGCTCATCGTGCGCATCGACCCGCGGAACGTGCCCGACAAGGGCGACGTCATCGCCGTCGCGATCCAGCCCGGCCACTCGCACGTGTTCTCCGCGACCACGGGTGAGCGCCTCGGCTGATCCCTGCGACTGATCCCTCGGCGCGCCGGGGGAACGGTTACGTCCTCGGGGTGTGTTGCTGTGCGTGGACAATGTCCACCCACAGCAACACACCCCGCAGGCCTTTCATCACTCCGCCTCCCGGAGATCCCCGGCTGCCCCGTGCCGTGCGCGGACGAGTGGCCGGCACAGCGCAGAATGGTGCCCATGCCCCAGCAGAAACTCCAGATCACCGCGGTCGCGCCCGACCCCGCGCTGCTGGACCTCCCGTGGGACGTGCCGCTGGCCGAGTGGCCCGACGACGTCCTGGCCGCGCTGCCGCAGGGCATCTCCCGGCACGTGGTCCGCTTCGTCAGCCACGGCGGCCGCGTGCTCGCGATCAAGGAGATCGGCGAGACCGTCGCCTACCGCGAGTACGAGCTGCTGCGTCAGCTGCACCGCATCGAGGTGCCGTCCGTGGTCCCCGTGGGGGTCATCACGGGCCGTAGGGCGCCCGACGGCGAGCGGCTCGAGGCCGTGCTGCTGACCGAGCACCTGCAGTTCTCGCTGCCGTACCGCGCGCTGTTCAGCCAGGACCTGCGCCCCGACACGGCGACCCGGCTCATCGACGCCCTCGCGGTGCTCCTGGTGCGCCTGCACCTGGTGGGCTTCTACTGGGGCGACGTCTCGCTGTCGAACACGCTGTTCCGGCGCGACGCCGAGACCTTCGCCGCCTACCTGGTCGACGCCGAGACCGGCGACATGCACCGCACGCTGACCAACGGCCAGCGCAACTACGACGTCGACCTCGCGCGCACCAACATCATCGGCGAGCTCATGGACCTCGCCGCCGGCGAGCTGCTCGACGAGGCCGTCGACGAGGTGTCCATCGGCGACGCCCTCGTGGAGCGCTACCAGGAGCTGTGGGACGCCCTCACCGGCTCGGAGGCGTTCGACTCCGACGACCGCTGGCGCGTCGCCGCCCGGATCGAGCGGCTCAACGACCTCGGCTTCGACGTGGGCGAGCTCGAGATCACCACCGACATCGACGGCACCAAGGTGCGCATCCAGCCCAAGGTGGTCGACGCGGGGCACCACTCCCGCCGCCTGCTCCGCCTCACGGGGCTGGACGTGCAGGAGAACCAGGCCCGCCGCATGCTCAACGACCTCGACAGCTACCGCGCGGCGACGGACCGGCAGAACGACCAGGAGCAGATCGTCGCGCACGCCTGGGTACGCCAGGTGTTCCGCCCGACGATCGACGCCGTGCCGCGCGAGCTGCGCCGCAAGCTCGAGCCGGCGCAGCTCTTCCACGAGATCCTCGACCACCGCTGGTTCATCTCGCAGCAGGCCCAGCGGGACATCCCGCTGCCCGAGGCCGCGGAGTCCTACGTGGAGCACGTGCTGCGGCACCGGCCGGACGAGGACGCCGTGCTCGGCCTCGCACCGGGCGAGGCCGAGCCGGAGGACGGCTGACCGCTAGCTCGACTCCCCGCGCTGCTTCGCCACCTCGTACAGGGTGATGCCCGCGGCGACCGCCGCGTTCAGCGACTCAGTGGCGGCGGCGATCGGGATCGACACCACGGCGTCGCACGTCTCGCGCACGAGCCGGGACAAGCCCTTGCCCTCGGAGCCCACGACCAGGACGAGCGGGTCGGTGGCGTACGCGAGCTCCCCCACCTGCATGTCGCCGCCGGCGTCGAGCCCCACTACGAAGCAGCCGGACTTCTTCAGCTCGGCGAGCTCCCGCGCCAGGTTGGTCGCCCGCGCCACGGGGACGCGTGCGGCGGCCCCTGCCGAGACCTTCCAGGCCGACGCCGTCACGCCCGCGGCCCGCCGCTCCGGCACCAGCACACCGTGCGCACCGAACGCGCCGGCGGACCGGAGCACCGCGCCGAGGTTGCGGGGGTCGGTGATGTTGTCGAGCGCCACGATCAGCGCGGGCTCCCCGGCCTCGGCCGCGACGTCGAGGAGGTCCTCGCTGTCCTTGTAGTCGTACGGCGGCACCTTCATGGCCACGCCCTGGTGCACGGCGCCGTCGGTGATCTTGTCCAGGTCGAGCCGAGACGCCTCGAACATGGGGTGGCTGCGCGTGTGCGCGATCTCCAGGATCTCCCGGGTACGGTCGTCCGAGTCCAGGTGCGCGGTCAGGTAGATGCCCTCGACGGGCATCTCCGCGCGCAGCGCCTCGAGCACCGCGTTGCGGCCGGCGACGACCTCGGTCGCTCCGGCGCCCTTGCGGCCCGCGCCGCGGCCACCAGGACCGCCCGGTCGCCGTCCGGCGGCCACCCGCTTCTCCGCCGCGACCTTGCGCTGGTGCGCGGGGTGGTAGGTCCGGTCCTCCGCCTTGGGCGTCGGACCCTTGCCCTGCAGGCCCTTGCGGCTGTGCCCGCCGGTGCCTACCTGCGCGCCCTTCTTGGAGCCTGCCTTGCGTACCGCACCGGCGCGCTTCGAGTTTCCTGCCATGGTGTGTCTCGTCTCTCAGCCGGTGGTCGAGCTTGTCGCGACCACCGCGGGTTCGGTAGAGGTGGCCTCGACAAGCTCGACCACCGGGGAAATGTTCAGGAGAGCGCCCAACGGGCGCCGTCGGCGGAGTCCTGGACCTCGATGCCGGCAGCCGCCAGGCGGTCCCGGATCGCGTCGGAGGTGGCCCAGTCCTTGGCGGCACGCGCCTCGGCCCGCGCCTTGAGCTCCGCCGTGACGAGCTCGTCGAGCGCCGTGGCGTACCGGTCGTCGGTGGACGTCGCCCACTGCGCGTCCGCCGGGTCGAGGCCCAGCACGTCGAGCATCGCACGCAATGTCACCAGCTCGGCACGCACGGCGGCGTCCGCCCCGTCCGCGAGGGCGGTGTTGCCGGCCCGCAGGTGCTCGTGCACGACGGCGAGCGCCTGCGGGACGTTGAGGTCGTCGTCCATGGCCGTGGCGAACGCCGGGGGCAGCTCGGCCTTGGCCACCTCCTCCGCCGGGACCGCGCCCACCCGTTCCGAGGCCCGCGTCACGAACCCCGACAGGCGCTCCCACGTGGTGCGCGCCTCGTCGAGCGTGTCGGGCGCCCACTCCAGCATGGAGCGGTACTGCACGGCCGCCAGGGCGTAGCGCACGACCGGCGCGGGCGCCTGGTCCAGCAGCTCGCTGACGAGCAGGCCGTTGCCGAGGGACTTCGACATCTTGACGCCGGACTGCGTGACCCACGCGACGTGCATCCAGCGCTGCGCGAACCCGTAGCCGGCCGCCCGTGACTGCGCCTGCTCGTTCTCGTGGTGCGGGAACCGCAGGTCGAGGCCACCGCCGTGGATGTCGAACGTCTCGCCGAGGTAGCGGCGGGCCATCGCCGAGCACTCCAGGTGCCAGCCCGGGCGGCCACGGCCGTAGGGCGTGTCCCAGGCCGCGGACTCGGGCTCACCCGGCTTGGGGGCCTTCCACAGGGCGAAGTCGTGCGGGTTCCTCTTGGCCTCGGCGGTGGAGCCCGGGGCGACGTCGGAGCCGTCCTCCGGGCTGAGGTCCTCGACCTTCTGGCGCGTCAGGTCGCCGTAGGCGGGCCAGGAGTGGACGTCGAACCAGACGTTGCCCGCGCCGGTGCTGTACGCGTGCCCCTTGGCGACGAGCCGCTCCATGAGCGCGACCATCTCGGGCACGCTGCCGGTGGCGCGCGGCTCGTAGGTGGGCGGCAGCACGCCGAGCGCGTCGTACGCCTGGCTGAACACGCGCTCGTACAGCGCGGCGTGCGCCCACCACTCGCGGCCGGCGGCCGCCGACTTGGCCAGCACCTTGTCGTCGATGTCGGTGACGTTCCGGATCAGGGTGACCTTGAGGCCGCGCCGGGTGAGCCAGCGGCGCAGCACGTCGAACGCGACCGCGGGGCGCAGGTGGCCCACGTGCGGCGGGGCCTGCACGGTGGCGCCACACAGGTAGATGCCGACCTCACCCGGGGTGATGGGGTTGAGATCGCGCACCTCGCGCGCAGCGGTGTCGAACAGGCGAATAGTCACCTGCCCAGGGTACCGGCGCCGCGGTACCCCTTTCCTGCGCGACGCGTGTGCCGCCGCGCACTCGTCGGCTAGTGCGTGTCGGCGGCCAGGAGCTTCGCCACGTGCCGGTGCCCGTGTACCTCGTAGCCGACGACCGACACGACCGGGGCGAGCATGACGAGGAGCAGTGCCCACGCCATGTGGGCTCCGGCGGCCACCGCCGCGACGGCGACGGCGAGGACCACCACGGTGCCGGTGACGAGCAGCAGGTGGAACCGGTCGAACGAGCGGGTCAGGGCCCAGAACTGGGCGTAGTCGGCCACCACGAACACCAGCACCGGCACGGCGACGGCCAGCACCGTCCCTACGGCGCCGACGTGGGAGTGCCCCTCCAGGTAGTACGCCGCCACGTGCAGGCCGGCGCCCACACCCGCCAGGGCGGCGAAGACGACGATGTGCCCGTAGCCCCAGGTGAACGACCGTTCGCGGTACCGGTGCAGCATCTCGGCGTCGGGCGTGAGGTAGTACGTCCACCAGAGCCCGAACGTCAGGGCGGTGCCCGCGAACGCGACGAGGGCGGCATCGAGCGTCCAGCCCGAGTCGTGGACGACGGCGGACAGCGTCGCGACGGTACCGATCACACCCTCGCCGAGCGTGATGATGGCCAGCAGCCCGTACCGCTCGGCCATGTGGTGGGCGTGCCACGGGGTGCTCCGCTGGCCGGGCTCCTCGGCACGGAACCGTTCCGCGAGCCACGGGCCGGCCATCTCGACGGCGCCGAGCAGCGCCCCCACGACGAAGAAGACGGGCACGCTCACGGGGGCGATCGCGAGGGCGACCCACCCGACCTGCGTGACGACGAGCGTGCGCACGTACCCCATGCAGGTCGCGCGGTACTCGGGCGCCTGCCGGGCCGCGCGTAGCCACTGCACGAGCATCGCCAGCCGCATCACGATGTATCCGGCGACCATCACCTCGTTGTGCACCCGGTCGCCCTCGACGAGCGACTCGAACATCTCGGGCAGGCCGAGCGCGAGCACCACCACGCCGATCATCTGGACCATCGTGGTGACACGGTAGAACCAGTCGTCGGTGTCGAACGCGGACGCGAACCAGGAGAAGTTGATCCACGCCCAGCAGATGGCGAACATCGAGAACGCGAAGCCGATCACACCGGCGGGAGCATGGCCCTCGGCGATCAGGTGGGCCCCCTGCTCCCCGGCCACGCCGAACCCGACCACGAACGCGAGGTCGAACAGGAGCTCCAGCGGGGTCGCGCTGCGCGCCCGTTCGTGGGGGTCACGACCCGTCATGAGCTGGTTGTGGTGATGGATGCGCGGCATGGCCCCTTGTCTACCGGATGGACCGCGCCGCGGCCTACCCGAAGTTCCTGCCCGCACCCCGATAGGTCGGCACCGTCTCCACGATCTCGGCGCCACGGACGAGGTGTACCTGGTCGAACCGCTCCATCATCTCCCCCGCCTTCGCATGGCGCAGCCAGACCCGGTCCCCGATGTGCAGCCTGCCGTCGGGCGAGAGCCCGCGGGTCACCCGCAGCGGCGTCTGCACCTCGCCGACGCCCTCCGGGCCGCTCAGGGCGTAGCCGGGCGTGAACGGCCGCGGCACCCGTGCGGCGCCGGCCTTGCCCGATGCCACGTACCCGCCGGCGAACGCGGTCACCCAGCCGGGCGCCGGCTCCCGCACGACGTCGAGCCCGAAGAAGGCGGCGGGGCGTGCCTCGAACGAGCGGTAGCCGTCGAACAGGCCGGGTGCGTACAGGCCGGAGCCCGCCGTGACCTCGGTGACGCCCGGGGCGCCGCCGCTCACCTCGATCGATCCGGTCCCGCCCGCGTTGACCAGCTCCACCTCGTGTCCGACGGCGTCCCGTACCGCCGTGAGGATCTGTACCCGGCGCTCGTTCACCTCACGCATCGAGAGACGTTTGACGAGCCGGACGGCAGGGCTCGTGTCGGGCAGACCGGCCACCTGGGCCTCGTAGAACATGAGGCCGCGCACGCTCAGGCCCTTCGCCTGCGCGACGGTCGCGAAGGCGGCGACGTCGCTGGGCCGGCGCAGGGGCGAGCGCCGGACCCCGAGGTGGGCGGTCAGGGCGCCGGCCCCGACGCGCAGCGAGCAGTCGACGTCCAGGCACACCTGGACGGGGCCGGCGTCCGCGATGAGGCCGAGATGGGCGACGTCGTCGACCATCAGCGTGATCTCGGCGCGCGCCACCGCGTCGGCCGCCAGGGCGGCGAGCGCCTCCCGGTCCACCGTCGGGTAACCGACCAGCACGTCGCGCACACCCGCACCGACCAGCCACAGCGCCTCGCGCAACGAGTACGCCATGACGCCGGCGAACCCGTGCCCTAGAGCGCGCTCGACGAGCGACCGCACCCGCACCGACTTCGACGCGACCCGGACGGGAACGCCGTCGGCGCGCTTGAGCAGGTCGCGCGCGTTGGCGTCGAACACGTCCAGGTCCACGACGGCGACCGGAGCGGGCAGTCCGGAGGTGGCGGCGGACAGCCGCGCGACGGTGTCTGCTGCGGAGCTCATGACCGCACGCTACTCCCCCGGCTCGGCCCAGGGACGGAGAGCGGACGCCGCACCGTGGCGGTCGGATCCGTGAGATACCGGGAGATACCGCCTCTGGTTCGCCGTACGGGGGCGTGGGATAGTGCATCGGTGATCTGGACGAACTGGGCACGCACCGTCAGCGTGACGCCTGTGCGGCAGGAGCAGCCTGCCTCGGAGGACGAGCTGTCCGACGCCGTGCGCCGCGCGGTCCGGGAGGGGCACCCGGTCCGCGTCGTCGGGGGCGGGCACTCGTTCGCGCCGGCGGCCGCGACGGACGGCGTCCAGCTCAACCTCGATCGGCTGAACGCCCTGCACCGTGTCGAGCGCGATCCCGACACGGGGCACGCCCTCGTGACCGTGGGCGCCGGCATGCGGCTGCACCAGCTCAACCGGATCCTCGCCGAGCGCGGCCTCGCCATGCAGAACCTCGGCGACATCGACCAGCAGTCGCTGGCCGGCGCCATCTCGACGGGCACGCACGGCACCGGCGCCCGGTTCGGCGGCCTGGCCACCCGTGTACGCGGCCTGGCGATCGTGGGGCCCGACGGTGAGGTCACGCGGGCGACGCCCACCGAGCAGCACGACCTGTTCGAGGCCTCGCGGCTCGGCCTGGGCGCCACGGGCGTCCTGAGCTCCGTGACGATCGAGGCGGTCCCCGCCTTCGACCTGCACGCCATCGAGGAGCCCTGGCCGCTCGACCGCGTCCTGGAGGGGGTCCACGACCTCGTCGCGGACAACGACCACTTCGAGTTCTTCTGGTTCCCCGCGACGCGTCGGGCGCTCACCCTGCGCAACCGGCGGATCGAGCCCGGGACGCACACCGGTTCGGGCCTCGGCAGTCGCGCGCGGAAGCTCGCCGGAGCGGCCCGCACCTTCCTCGACGAGGAGGTGCTGTCGAACGGGCTGTTCGAGGTGACCAACCGGATGGCGACGGCATTCCCGGCGACGACCCCCACGCTGAGCGCGATAGCGGCCCGTGCCCTGACGGCCCGCCGGTACACGGCGCCATCGCACGAGGTCTTCTGCACCAACCGCCGCGTCCGGTTCCGCGAGATGGAGTACGCGGTGCCGCGAGCCGCCGTGGTCCAGGTGCTGGCCGAGCTCGACTCCTGGCAGCGGTCCACCGGCGAGAACATCCCGTTCCCGGTGGAGGTGCGCTTCGCCCCCGCCGACGACGTCTGGCTCTCCACCGCGTACGGCCGCGAGACCGCGTACATCGCCGTCCAGCAGTACTGGCGCCTGCCGCACGACCGGTACTTCGACGCCGCCGAGCGAATCTTCACTGCCGTGGGCGGGCGCCCCCACTGGGGCAAGCTGCACACCCGCGACGCCGACTACCTCGCCGACCAGTACCGGCGGCTCCCGGACTTCCGCCGGGCACGGGCGGCCGCCGACCCGGAGGGAGTGTTCGCGAACCCCTACACGCGACAGGTGCTCGGCTGAGCCGGCGTCCTCACGCCTCCATCTCGTCGAACACGTCGTGCGCCAGCACCGCGAACCCCTCGCGCGCGGCCTCGTCGTCCTGGTCGACCATCCAGGCGAGCTCGATGCCGTCGATGCGCAGTGCCGTCATGCGCGCCAGCGTGCCGATCTCGGTGCGGTACTTGACGCCCGCGACGTCGGCGAGGCGCTGCAGGTACTCCCTCGTCATCGCGATGCTCTGCTTGAGGTGCGCCTGTGCGACCTCGCGCAGCACGGGCGTACGGGCACCCGATACGGCGAACTCGAAGGTCAGGAGCCGCATGTGCTGGTGCTGCTTGAGGCCGACCAGCAGCGCCTCGACCGTCCCTTCGGCGAGAGCCGACCGGTCGGGTCCGACGTCGAGTGCGGAGAGCACCGGCTCGGAGGCCCGCATCGCGATCGCCCGGCCCATGGCCCGCAGCATCGCGTCCTTGTCGTCGAAGCAGTAGTGCACGGTGCCCAGCGAGATGCCGGCCTCCTGCGCCACGCGGCGCACCGTCACCGACTCGACGCCCTCCCGCATCGCGACGTTGAGGCCGGCCTCGACGATCTCGGCGCGGCGTTCGTCGAGCGGCTTGCGCTTGTTCATGGTTGCCCCCCGACGTCGGGGACGACGAGCGCCGTCGCGATCGCCGCGACGCCCTCACCGCGTCCGGTCAGACCGAGCGCGTCGGTGGTGGTAGCGGTCAAGGACACGGGCGCGCCGGCGGCGGCGGACAGAGCCGCCTGTGCCTCGTCGCGCCGCGTGCCGACCCGCGGATGGTTTCCGATCACCTGAACTGCCACGTTACCGATCATGTACCCAGCAGCGCGTACGCGCCTCGCGGCTTCCGCGAGCAGGGTGGTCCCGGACGCGCCGGCCCACTCGGGGCGACCGGTCCCGAAGTGGGAACCGAGGTCGCCCAGGGCCGATGCCGAGAACAGCGCGTCCGCCGCCGCGTGCGCGGCGACGTCGGCGTCGGAGTGCCCGGCCAGGCCGCGCTCGCCGGGCCAGTGCAGGCCCCCGAGCCACATCTCCCGGTTCGAGCCGTCGGGCGCGAAGGCGTGCACGTCGACCCCGATCCCCGTGCGGGGCAGCGGGTATGCGGTCGGAGCCGGTCGGGCGGGGTCCGGTGTGCTGGACGAGTCGGTCATGCGTTGGTCTCCTGCAGCACGAGGGACGCGAGCCACAGATCGCGTTCGGTGGTGATCTTGAAGGCCGCCGCGTCGCCGGCGACCATGTGGACCGGTTCGCCGAGAGCCTCGACGAGCCCGGCGTCGTCGGTCGCCGCCAGGTGCTCCGCCACGGCCCGGCGGGCGCCCGTGCGATGCGCACGGACGAGCAGGTCACGGGCGAACCCCTGAGGGGTCTGCACGGCGCGCAGCATCGACCGGTCAGGAGTACCCGTGACCAGCTCCGCGTCGCCGTCCGGGCGAACCTGCTTCACCGTGTCGGTGACGGGGACCCCGGGCACCACCGCGCCGTGCCCGCCGCGGACCGCACCGACGACCCGTTGGACGAGGTCCGGCGGGACGAGGGGACGGGCGGCGTCGTGCACCAGCACAACGTTGTCCCTACGACTGGCGAGGGCCAGCCCTGCAGCGACGGACGCCTGCCTGGTGGGCCCGCCGTCGGTCACCTGGACCGAGATCTGCACCTGCGGATCGTTGGCCAACAGGTCGGTCATGACGCCGACGAGGCCGTCGGGTGCCGTCACCACGAGGGAGTCCACGACGCCCGACGCCGCGAGGCGTCGCGCGGCGTGCAGCACGAGTGGAAAGCCGTCGAGCTCGACGAGCGCCTTCGGCAGGTCGCGCCCCAGTCGGGAACCCGAGCCGGCGGCCGTCAGGATTGCAAGGGTCGTCATCTCGTCGCGGGTCCCCACAGGATCATGATTGAAGCGAAGGATCCCGTGGGGCGCGAGCACCGGGTCCTGACGGGTACGTCAGACGTGCGAGGGATCCTGTGGGTAAGTCAGGAAGCGAGAACCTCGTCGAGGATCGCTTCCGCCTTCTCCTCTTCCGTGTGCTCGGCCAGAGCGAGCTCGGACACGAGAATCTGGCGGGCCTTGGCGAGCATTCGCTTCTCGCCTGCGGAAAGACCGCGGTCGGCGTCACGGCGGGACAGGTCGCGAACGACCTCGGCCACCTTGATGACATCGCCGGACGCGAGCTTCTCGAGGTTCGCCTTGTACCGGCGCGACCAGTTGGTGGGCTCTTCGGTGTACGGCGCACGTAGCACCTCGAACACGCGGTCAAGGCCCTCCTGGCCTACGACATCGCGCACGCCAACCAGGTCGACGTTCTCCGCCGGGACCTCGATGGTGAGGTCGCCCTGGGCGACCTTGAGCTTGAGGTACATCTTTTCTTCGCCGCGAATCTTGCGGACCTTGATCTCTTCGATCAGCGCCGCGCCATGGTGCGGGTAGACAACCGTCTCGCCTACTGTGAACGTCATCTGCAGATGTCCCCTTTCCCTGAAACCAGGTTACCACGGCGTGATCCGCAGAAGTTGCGCCCTTGGCCTGGCCCACGCACCGCCTGAAAGCGCGTTTCCGCAGGTCAGAGCGCTATAGCCGAGGCAGTGCGCGACGGTAAGCACCCCGTGCCCCACGGTCGGATCGTTCCGGAGCCGTGACCCCCGCCACGCTCTGACCGGGCATTTCGTCGCCAACGGCGATGCGCGGGCACCCCCCGCGGACCACTAAGATGTGGCGGGGATCCGACCCCGCCCGAACCAAACGAACATCAGGGAGTTCACCGTGTCCCGTCGCGCCACCGCCGCCCGAGGCGCCCGCACCATCGCCCTCGCCGCGGCCTCCGCCGCGGGGGCCCTCCTCCTGGCGGGCTGCTCCCCGAGCACCACGACGCTGGACTACGACCCGTCCGACGGCGTCGGGGTCACCATCCAGAGCGTGGACGGTGACGAGCTGCGTGGCATCAACCTGATGGTCGTGGCGACGGCCGAGGGCGAGCCCGGCAACCTCCTCGGCGCACTGACCAACGAGACCCAGGATGACGCGACGTTCACGCTCGAGCACCCGGACGGCTCCCCCGTGTCTCTGGAGGTCCCGGCCGGTGGCACCGTCTACCTGGGCACCCCGACCGGCGAGACGGTTCAGTTCGACACGGTGAGCGCGGCTCCTGGCAGCTATGTCGACGCGACCCTCTCCGCCGCCGGCGCGGCCGAGGAGTTCAAGCTGCCCATCCTCGACGGCACGCTCCCGGAGTACGCAGACCACCTGCCCAGCGCAGCGGCCTCGCCGTCGCCGTCGGCCACTCCGACGGACTGAGCCGCACTCCACGGCAGGACGAAGCCGGCGGGCGCCGCGTGGTCTCCCACGCCGCACCCGCCGGCTTCGTCGTCCGCTCAGGCGGTCGTCACCCGAAGCGGCCCGAGACGTAGTCCTCGGTGGCTTTCTCGGCGGGCGACGAGAAGATCGTCGCGGTGTCGTTCATCTCGATCAGGCGACCCGGCTTGCCGGTGCCCGCGATGTTGAAGAACGCCGTGCGGTCGCTCACGCGCGCAGCCTGCTGCATGTTGTGCGTGACGATGACGATCGTGTAGTCCTTCTTGAGCTCCTGGATGAGGTCCTCGATCGCCAGGGTCGAGATGGGGTCCAGGGCCGAGCACGGCTCGTCCATGAGGACCACCTGCGGCTTCACCGCGATGGCGCGCGCGATGCAGAGACGCTGCTGCTGACCGCCCGACAGGCCGGAGCCCGGCCGGTCCAGGCGGTCCTTGACCTCGTTCCAGAGATTCGCACCGCGCAGGGACGACTCGACCAGCTCGTCGGCCTCGGCCTTGGAGATCTTGCGGTTGTTCAGCTTGACGCCCGCCAGCACGTTGTCCTTGATCGACATCGTGGGGAACGGGTTGGGGCGCTGGAACACCATGCCGATGTTGCGGCGTACCGCCACCGGGTCGACGTCGTCGCCGTACAGGTCGACGCCCTCGAGCTCGACCTTGCCCTCCACGTACGCGCCGGGGATCACTTCGTGCATGCGGTTGAGGGTGCGGAGGAAGGTCGACTTGCCGCAGCCCGACGGACCGATGAAGGCCGTCACGGACTTGGGGTCGACGGTCATGGTGACGCCCTCGACAGCACGAAAGTCGCCGTAGTAGATGTTGACGTCCTTGACGTCGATGCGCTGGGCCATCGTGAAGTTCCTTCGGGCTGTGGCTTCGGGTGAGCTGAGGTGTGTGGGTCAGCGAGTCTTCGGCGCGAACCAGCGGTTCACGAGGCGACCGGCGATGTTGAGCAGCATCACGATCGCGATCAGCGTCAGGGCGGCGCCCCACGCGTTCTGCAGAGCGATGTCCGGAACGCAGTTCACCTGATCCGGCTGGCACGTCGCGGGCCCCTGGCTGTACTGCCGGTAGATGAACACCGGCAGCGTCATCATGCGTCCCTCGGTCGGGTCGAAGTTGATCGAGTCCGTCACACCGACCGCGACGAGCAGCGGCGCCGTCTCGCCGATGACGCGTGCGACGGCCAGCAGCACGCTGGTGGTCAGCCCCGCCACGGACGTACGCAGCACGATGCGGACGATCGTGAGCCACTTGGGCACGCCGAGCGCGTACGACGCCTCACGGAGCTCGTTGGGCACGAGCTTCAGCATCTCCTCGCAGGACCGCACCACCACGGGGATCATCAGCACCGACAGGGCGACGGCACCGATGAGGCCGAACCGGGCGCCTGGCCCGAAGAAGATCGTGAACAGCGAGACCGCGAACAGACCGGCGACGATCGACGGGATACCCGTCATGACGTCCACGAAGAACGTCACCGCACGGGCCAGCGGGCCGCGCCCGTACTCGACCAGATAGATGGCGACGAGGATACCGATCGGCACGGAGATCAGCGTGGCGCAGCCCGTGATGATCAACGTGCCCATGACGGCGTGGTAGATGCCGCCGCTCGTGTCACCGCCGAAGATGCCGCGCATCGAGTAGGAGAGGAACTCGAGGCTGATGCGGCCCGCACCGTTGAACAGCACGGTCCAGAGCAGGGACACCAGGGGGATCATCGCCAGCACGAAGGCGAACCAGATGAGCCCCGCCATGATGCGGTCGGTGCGCCGGCGGCGCGGTTCGGCGGTGGTCAGGAGCGCACGGGTGCTCTCCGTCGAGTCCTTGGTCGTCGTGTCGGTGCTCATCAGTTGGCCCCCGAGAAATCCTTGCGGCGGGCGACGATGGCCCGTGCGGCCATGTTCACCGCCAGCGTGATGACGAACAGCGCGAGGCCGGTGGCGATCAGCGCGTTGACGGCCAGGCCGCTCGCCTCCGGGAAGTCCAGGGCGATGTAGGCGGCGATGGTCTGCTGCTGCGCAGCCTGGAAGATCTTGAACGAGTACAGGAAGCCGGGCGACAGGATCATCAGCACGGCCATGGTCTCGCCGAGCGCGCGACCGAGGCCCAGCATCGCGGCGGAGATGACGCCGGACTGGCCGAAGGGCAGGACCGCCGTGCGGACCATCTCCCAGCGGGTGGCGCCGAGCGCGAGCGCCGCCTCCTCGTGGAGCTTGGGGGTCTGCAGGAAGACCTCACGCGAGACCGCCGTGATGATCGGCAGGATCATCACGGCCAGCACCACGGCGACGGTCGCCATCGTGCGCGCCGTCGGCGACACGTCACCGGCGAACAGCGGGAACCAGCCGAACCAGTCGTTGAGCCACGTCCAGACGGGCGCCGCGACCGGCGCCAGGACGGTGAACCCCCAGAGTCCGTAGACCACCGAGGGGATCGCCGCGAGCAGGTCGACCAGGTACCCGAGGGCTTGGGCGAGCCGACGCGGCGCGTAGTGCGAGATGAACAGCGCCACGCCCATCGCGATCGGCGTGGCGATGAGCAGGGCCAGCACGGCGGCGAGCAACGTGCCGAAGACGAGCGGCCCGACGTACGCGATGAACGACGTGTCGTCGGGGTACCTCGGGACTGCTTCCGCCAGCGCGTCCGAGCCTGCCGTCATGGCGGGCCATGCCCGCACGATCAGGAACAGGGCGACCGCAGCCAGTGTCGCGAGGATCAGGGCGCCGGCCCCTGTCGCGATCCAGCGGAAGGTCCGGCTGAAGCCCCGCTCGGTGTCGCCGCTCGACCGTCGGCGCCGGACCGGCGCCACAGGAGCGGGCGGGCTGTCAGTGGTGGTCACAGATGTTCCTCGGCTCGTCGTGTCTGTGTGAGGTCAAGCCTGGCACAACCGTGCCGGTGGTCGGGGCCACGAGCGTCCGTTGCGCTCGCGCGGCCCGACCACCGGCCGGGTGTCGTGCCAGTTCTAGCTCCCAGCTGGGTCAGCCGGCCGTGATCGACTCGACCGCAGGCAGGAAGTCCTCGCGGAGCTTCGTCGAGAGCGGCGCGGAGCCTGCCGAGTCGGCGGCCGTGGTCTGGCCCTCGTCGCTCAGGATGTAGGTGTAGAAGCCCTTGACCAGGTCGGCCGTCGCCTGGTCCTCGTACGTGCCGCAGGCCAGGTGGTACGAGACCAGGACGATCGGGTAGGTACCCGCGATGTCACGCTTGAGGTCGTAGGCGAAGACGTTGTCGCTGGTGCCCTCGATACGGTCCGAGCCCTCGACCACGGCTGCGGCTGCCTCGGGGCTGTACTCGACGAAATCGCCGCCCACGCCCACGGCCACCGTGCCCAGGTCGGCGATCGCCGACGCGTCCGCGTAGGTGATGGTGCCCTCGCCGGCCTGCGCGGCGCTGACCACGCCGGAGGTGCCCTGCGCGGACTCCTGGCCCTTGATGGGCCAGATGCCCTCGGCCTCCCAGGTCCAGACGTCCGGGACCACCGTGTGCAGGTACTCCTGGAAGTTCTCGGTCGTACCGGAGTCGTCCGAACGGTGCACGACCGTGATGTCCGTGCTGGGCAGCTCGGCGTCCGGGTTGTCGTCGGCGATCGCCTCGTCGTCCCAGGCGGTGATCTCGCCGGCGAAGATGTTGGCGATGGTCTCCGGGGACATGTTCAGGGTGTCGACGCCCTCGAGGTTGAAGGCGACCGCCACGGGGGAGATGTAGGCGGGGTACTGGATGACGCCGCCCTCACCGCACTGGGCCTCGGCGTCGGCCATCTCGTCGTCGTCCAGCGCGGCGTCCGAGCCTGCGAACGGGTAGGCACCGGAGATGAAGCTCTCGCGGCCACCGCCGGAGCCGACGGGGTCGTAGTTCACGGTGACGTCCGGGTTCTGGCTCTGGAACCCGGCACGCCAGGCCTCCATCGCGTTCTCCTGCGAGGACGCGCCACCGCCGTTGAGCTCGCCGGACAGGTCACCCGTCTCGTCGGACGTACCGGTGGTCTCACCCGTCGACGGGTCGGACCCGCAGGCTGCGAGGCTCAGCGCGAGCGCGCCCACCATGACAGCGGAGCCAACGCGGGGGAATCGGCTGATCTTCACGTGTCGTTCCATCCTGTTCAAGTCGTACGCGCGGCGATCGCCAGCGCGTCAGTCGGGACGCTAGGCAGGTGGAGTGACCTGCTCACCAGGTATAGGTAAACGGAAGGTGAACAAGGCCGGGTAGAGCGGGTGATCCGCACCACCTTCCACCATGGCACGCCCTGGCTTTCTCCACCCGTCAGGCCGCCCCTCCGGGCTGGTCCTGTGCCTGATCGACCGGCTGGTCGACCGACTGGTCGTCCGGGCGGTCCTGGGTCAGGTAGATGGCCTTGGCAGCGTCGGCGATCCAGTCCTGGAGGTCGCTCGAGATCGTGGCGCTACCCGCGGCGGCCGCGGCACGCTCCTGCCCCTCGGTGGACGCGACGTACTCGACGAACTCCTTGACGAACCTGCCCTCCGCCTTGTCCTCGTACCGCGAACACACGATGAGGTAGGAGACGAGCACCATCGGATAGGCGAAGGGGTTGTCGATCGTGCGGTCGAGCACGAACGCGAGGTCGTGCTCGTAGCGGTTCTCGATCCGCGGCGAGACGTCGACGACGGCGGCCGCGGCCTCGGCGCTGTAGGGCACGTACTCCTCGCCCACCTTGATGGCGACGCGCCCGAGGTCCGCCGTCGCGGAGGCGTCCGCGTAGGTGATGCCGCCGGGCGTCGACCGCACGGTCTCGATCACGCCGCTCGTGCCGTCGGCGGCGAACCCGTCCGGCAAGGGCCACAGCCCGTCCGGACCGTGCGGCCACGAGTCCGGCGCGGTCGCGTGCAGGTAGTCGGTGAAGTTCTCGGTGGTGCCCGAGTCGTCCGACCGGTGCACCGGCGTGATCGCCAGCTTCGGCAGCTTCGTCTCGGGGTTCGCCGCGGCGATCGCCGGGTCGTCCCACGTGGTGATCTTGCCCGTGAAAATCTGCCCGATCATGGCGGAGGACAGGTTCAGCCGGTCGATGCCCTCAAGGTTGAAGGTCACGGCGATCGGGCTGATGTAGACCGGCAGGTCGATGGCGTTGCCACCGTCGCACGCCGGACCGGACGCCGCCATCTCCTCGTCGGTGAGCGCGACGTCGGAGGCGCCGAAGGCCGTGTTGCCCCCGAGAAAGGCCTCCCGGCCACCGCCCGAGCCCACGGAGTCGTACGTGATCGCGGCGTCCGGATGCTGCTCCTGGAAGCCGCTGATCCACGCCTCCATCGCCGCTTCCTGGGACGACGCCCCGGCCCCACGGAACTGTCCGGCGACCAGGGGCTCGGGGTCGGCAGTGGACTCGTCGCCCGCCCCGAGACCCGGCAGCTGGACCGCACCACAGCCCGCGAGCGGGAGTACGAGGGCGCCTGCGGTGGCGGTCGAGATGAGACGGGTGTAAAGGGAGGTGCTCACGGGTCGGGAAACTACTCACGGGTGGGGTCCGGTGAGCAAACACCAGGTGAACGGAAGGTGACCAGACTCGCGGTCACCCGTGAGGTTCGACACGCGGCGGCCGCGCGACCGGTGAGCTCACCCCTCGTCGTCGGCCAGCTTGTAGCCCAGGCCGCGCACCGTGAGGAGGTACTTGGGCGTGCCCGGGTCCGGCTCGATCTTCGAGCGGATGCGCTTCACGTGGACGTCGAGCGTCTTGGTGTCGCCCACGTAGTCGGCGCCCCAGACCCGGTCGATGAGCTGGCCACGGGTCAGCACGCGGCCCGCGTTGCGCATCAGCAGCTCGAGCAGGTCGAACTCCTTGAGCGGCAGCGCGACACCCTCGCCGGACACGGCGACGGTGTGCCGCTCCACGTCCATCCGGACCGGCCCGACCTCGAGCACGCCGTCCTCGTCCTGCTCCGCCGAGTCGTTGGGCTGCCGACGGCGGAGCACGGCGCGCACGCGGGCCAGCAGCTCCCGGTACGAGTACGGCTTCGTCACGTAGTCGTCGGCGCCGAGCTCGAGGCCCACGACCTTGTCGATCTCGGAGTCCTTGGCGGTCAGCATGATGACCGGCACGTCGCCGCGGGCCCGCAGCTCCCGGCACACCTCCGTGCCCGACAGGCCCGGCAGCATCAGGTCGAGCAGCACCAGGTCCGCCCCCTCCGCGTCGTACGCAGCGAGCGCCGAGTTGCCGTCGGCGGCCTCGACCACCTCGAAACCCTCGCGGGTCAGCTGGTACGTCAGCGGGTCCCGGTACGACTCTTCGTCCTCAACCACCAGGATGCGCGTCACGCACCTACCTCCTCGTTCTTCGTGGCCCCATGGCCTGTGGCCTTGTGCTGACCCTGCTTGCCCTGCCGGTCCTGCTGTCCTGCTGCTTCGGGCGGGGTCCCGCCCGGGTCGTCCCGGCCCGGCCCGTCGTGCGGCTCGGTGCCGTCACGGACCACGTCCACCAGCGGTGGCGGTGTGACCCGTCCGGTGCGGGACCCGCCGTCCGGCCGGTCCGCGGACGGGATCCGCAGGGTGAACGTCGAGCCCCGGCCGGGTTCCGACCACATCGTGACGTCGCCACCGTGGTCGGCGGCGACGTGCTTGACGATGCTCAGCCCCAGCCCCGTTCCCCCAGTGTCGCGCGAGCGTGCGGGATCCACCCGGTAGAAACGCTCGAAGACGCGGTCCTGTGCGTCCTCCGCGATCCCGACGCCCTGGTCGACGACGGCGATCTCGACGAGACCGCCGCGCTCGTTCACCCCGACGCCCACGCGGCTGGCGGGCCCGGAGTAGGCGACGGCGTTGTCGACCAGGTTGCGGACCGCGGTGACCAGGAGGTTGTGGTCGCCGTAGACCTCGGTGTCCAGGTCGCCGCCCATCGTGATCGCGATGTTCTTGGACTGTGCGGTGATGCGGGCCCGGTCGACCGCCTCTTCCACGACCTCGCGGATCGGGACGGGGGTCAGCTTCGGCACCGCGCCGGCGCCCTGCAGGCGGGACAGCTCGATGATCTCCTGCACCAGCGCGGACAGCCGGACGGCCTCGCGCTGCATCCGTTCGGTGAACCGGCGGACGGCGACGGGGTCGTCCGCCGCGTCGGCAACGGTCTCCGCGAGAAGTGCCAGGGCGCCCACCGGCGTCTTCAGCTCGTGCGAGACGTTGACCACGAAGTCGCGGCGGATCGCCTCGACGCGGCGCGCCTCTGTACGGTCCTCGGCGAGCACCAGCACCCGTTCGAGGCCGAGCGGCGCGACGCGGACCTGCAACAGCACCGTGCCCTGACCCACCGGACCGCGGGGCAGCTCCAGCTCCTGCTCGCGGATCACCCCGTCGCGCCGCACCAGGGCGACCAGGTCGGTGATGGCCGGATGCACCAGGGCGTCGTTGCGCACCACTCCCAGCGCGTAGGCGGGTGGGGAGGCCCGGATCACGTCGTCCTCGCCGTCGAGCACGACGGCGGCGGAGCGCAGCACCGAGAGCACGCGGACGAGACCCGCGTCGAGCTCGTCGGGTTCGGCCTGGGGCAGGGCGTGCTGCTGCCGCTCGGAGACGCGGAACGCCACGGTGGCGACCACGCCGACGATCACGCCGAGGATTCCGGCGGCCAGCACCGGTACCCCGGAGATGATTCCGTCCACGACTCCAGAGTAGGTCGAGGTTTCAACCGCAGGTCGACGTCGGCAGGCGCTCGGAGGATCGTGTCGCCTACTGTTCATGTCAGGGAGGAAGCGCGTTAACCTCCCGGTACAACGCGACGTCGAACCTTGGCGGGTGCGGGCGGTAGCTGTGCCGTGTGCCGTTCCGGGACTTGTCCGGGGCGGTCGGCCCGGCCGCGCGTCGGCCCTGCCCGCCCGTCGGCGGCGCGACAGCGGACGCGTACCCGTCCGCGCGCCCCGAGTGCGAGAGGAAACCGATGCGACAGATCTTCGAAGCTGAGCTCCAGCAGGTCGGAGAAGACCTGACCGAGATGAGCAGGCTCGTGGAGTCCGCCATCACCCGTGCCGGCACAGCGCTGCTGGAGGCCGACCTCCAGCTGGCCCAGGAGGTGATCGCCTCCGACAAGACCATCGACGCCATCGAGGACTCCCTCGACGCGCGATGCGTGCACCTGCTCGCGCAGCAGGCGCCGGTCGCCACCGACCTGCGGGTCGTCGTGAGCGCCCTGCGCATGAGCTCCTCGCTGGAGCGCATGGGCGATCTCGCCCGGCACGTGGCGCAGGTGGCGCGCGGACGCTACCCGGCGCAGGCGATCGTGCCCGAGGCACGGGACACGTTCGTGAGCATGCACGACGCGGCGGTCCGCGTGGCCCAGCGCACCACCAAGCTGCTCGCCACGCGCGACCTCACGGTGGCCGAGGCGCTCGAGCGGGACGACGACCGGCTCGACGAGCTGCACCAGGAGACGTTCAACAAGCTCCTGGCACCCGAGTGGCAGGGCACGGTCCAGGAGGCGGTGGACGTCACCCTCGTCGCGCGCTACTACGAGCGGTTCGGCGACCACGGCGTGTCGGTCGCCCGCCGCGTGACCTTCCTCGTCACCGGAGACTTCCACGACGAGTAAGCACCGCACGGCCTGCGCCGTCGTCGACCATGCTGTTGCCGCTCCCGGCTCCCGGGGGCGGCAACAGCTGCATGGTGGCGTGGGTGGCAGGATGGAGCCATGACTTACACCCTCGTGCTGCTCCGCCACGGCGAGAGCGAGTGGAACGCGAAGAACCTGTTCACCGGCTGGGTGGACGTAGCCCTCTCCGAGAAGGGCGTGGAGGAGGCCAAGCGCGGTGGCGCGCTCCTCAAGGAGGCCGGTGTGACGCCGGACGTCCTGCACACCTCGCTGCTGCGCCGCGCCATCTCGACGGCGAACCTCGCGCTCGACGTCGCCGACCTGCACTGGATCCCCGTCAAGCGCAGCTGGCGCCTCAACGAGCGCCACTACGGCGCCCTGCAGGGCAAGGACAAGAAGCAGACGCTCGAGGAGTTCGGTGAGGAGCAGTTCATGCTCTGGCGCCGCTCCTACGACGTGCCGCCGCCCGAGATCGAGCTGGGCTCGGAGTTCAGCCAGGACAGCGACCCGCGCTACGCGGACGCCCCGCTGATCCGCACCGAGGCGCTCAAGCTCGTGCTCGACCGTGCCCTGCCGTACTGGGAGAGCGAGATCGTGCCTGACCTCAAGGCGGGCAAGACCGTGCTCGTGGCCGCCCACGGCAACTCCCTGCGCGCCCTGGTGAAGCACCTGGACGGCGTCTCGGACGAGGCCATCGCCGGCCTGAACATCCCGACCGGCATCCCGCTGGTCTACGAGCTCGACGAGGAGACCCTCGCCCCGGTGAACCCGGGCGGCACCTACCTGGACCCGGAGGCCGCGAAGGACGCGATCGCCGCGGTGGCCAACCAGGGCCGCTGACCCCGCTCGTCCCCGTACCGAGGTAGGACCGTGGCGCGGCGGTGCCGCGCCACGGTCCTACCTCGCCCGTTCTACCTCGCCCGTGCTACCTGGTGGCGTGGTGCTTGCGCGCCTGCTCGTAGACGTCCAGGACCTCGTCGGCGGCGCGGTCCCAGCCGAACCTGGTCGCGGAGGTGCGGGCGCCCACGGCCAGCCGCGCGCGGAGCGCGTCGTCGTCCAGGAGGCTCTTGAGGACCAGCGCCCAGCTCTCGGGCTCGTGGTCGGGCACGAGCACCCCCGAGACGCCGTCCTCGACCACGGTGCGCAGACCGCCTACCGCGGCAGCGACGACCGGGGTCCCCGTCGCCTGCGCCTCCGCCGCGACGAGACCGAACGACTCGCTGTGTGACGGCACGGCCACCAGGTCAGCCGCCCGGAAGTAGTCGGCGAGTGCCTGCTGCGGCACCGGCGGGCGTACCTGGACGTGGGCGGCCACCCCTTCCTGGTAGGCGAGCGCCTCGAGCTCGCGGACCGCCGTCGGACGGCCCGACGCGCCGCCCAGCACCACGAGCAGCGGCGGCTGCCCGTCGTCCACCGACCAGATCGGCTCCCCCAGGGCGCGCACCAGGATGTCAGGGCCCTTGAGCAGCTGCACCCGTCCCGCGAACAGCACGATCTGCCGGTCCACCGGCAGCTCCAGCCGTTCCCGCAGCCGTGCGCACTGCTCGGCCCGCTGCCGGCCGGCCTCCACCGGGTCTCCCCCGGCGGTGTCCGGGAACGGGGAGAACACTCCGAGGTCCACGCCTGGCTGCACCACGCGCACCCGGTCGGCGTCGGCCCGGTAGTCGCGTACCAGCTCACCGGCCTCCTGGTCGGTGTTCGCGACCAGGGCGTCCGCCTCGGCGACCACCTGCTCCTCACCGATGATCCGGCCCTGCGGCTCGGGGGCGTCGCCGGGCGCGAGCGCGGCGTTCTTCACCCGCGCCATGGTGTGCATGGTGTGCACGAGCGGGACGTCCCAGCGCTCCGCCGCGATCCAGCCCACCTGACCGGAGAGCCAGTAGTGGGTGTGGAGCACGTCGTACCAGCCCTCGGGGCGGTGCGCCTCGGCGCGCAGCACCCCCGCGGCGAACGCGCAGAGCTGACCCGGCAGGTCGTTCTTGTCCAGCCCTTCGTACGGCCCCGCGGCCACGTGCACCACGCGGATTCCCGGCTCGGCGTCCGTCACCTTGGGCTGGGCCGAGGACGTCGCCCGTGTGTAGATCTCCACCTGCGCGCCGCGCCGGGCGAGCGCCCGGGACAGCTCCAGCACGTACACGTTCATGCCGCCGGCGTCGCCCGTTCCGGGCTGCTCCAGGGGCGACGTGTGCACGGAGACCATCGCGATCCGGAGCGGGCGGGGCGCGTCCGGCTCGACGAGGTCCGGCGGCAGGCTGTCGCGCATCATGCCTCCAGGACGCACGCGGGCACGGGCAGCTCCAGTCGATCCGCGATCTCGCCCTTGCCCGACGTGCGGTCGAGGCGCACCGCGATCAGCTCGTCGCTGTTCTGCGCCGCGACGACCACGACGGCGCCGTCGGCCACGACCGCGTGGTGGCGCGGCCAGGCGCCGGCGCCGAGCTCGATGTCGGAGACGTTCTCGATGGCGAGGTGCCCGACGGCGCCGGCGGACCCGGTCGCGGACTCCGCCTCGCGGACGCGGAGCACGGCCAGCACGTCCGGGCCGCGCACCCCCACGTGCACCAGGTCGCCGGCGACGGTGATGTGCGAGGGGTACCCGGCGGCGCCGTCTGGCATGGTGCGCCGGGTGATCGCCACGGAGCCGACGTGCTCGAGACGGCCGGGGCCCGCGGGCACCAGGACGTGCAGCCGGCAGTCCAGCTCGCCCACGAGCAGGACCGTGCCGTCGGCGAGCTCCACCAGGTGGCGCGGCCCCGTCCCGGGCGGCAGCACGGCGGCGACCTCGCCGCTCGGCGACTCCGGCGCGTCCGCCGTGCCGGCCGGGTCGAGCGGGTAGGTGCGCAGCTCGTCGGTGCCGAGGTCGGACACCAGCACGCGGTCGCCCCAGACGTGCGCGAAGTGGGCGTGCGACCCCTCCTGCCGGTCGAGGACCGGACCGGAGCCCGTGTGCGCGAAGCCGCGGGGCGCGCCGAGGGCGCCGTCCGGGTGCAGCCCGAAGACCGCGGCCGTCCCGTCGCCGTAGTTCGCCACCCAGGCCGAGGTGCCGGTCGCGACCACGTGGCAGGGGCTCGCGCCGCCCGAGGAGACACCCCCCGCGGGGGCGAGCGCGCCGGCGTCGGACACCTGGAAGGAGCTGACGGCACCGGCCTCCGCCTCGGTGACCGCCAGGAGCGTGCGCCGAGCAGGGTCCAGCGCCAGGAAGGACGGCGCCGCGACCGGCGCGACGAGCTCACCGGCCGTGAACCGTCCGGTCGGGTCGACGCCGACGCGCCAGATACCCTCTCCCGCGCCGGGGGCGTTACCCGCCGTCGGATAGGTGCCGATCCAGAGGGCAGCGGTAGCGATGCTCATGCAGCCAGCCTAATGACGTTGCGCCCATGCTCTCGCCGGAATGCACGACGCCCCGGCCGCCCCTTGTCACGGGGGCGCCGGGGCGCAATATGCCGTCGTGCCGGCGACGCGTCAGCCGTTGGCCTTCGCGTAAGCCTCCTGGACCTCTGCCGCAATTCGGCCGCGGTCGCTCACGGTGTAGCCGTTGGCCTTGGCCCATTCGCGGACAGCAGCCGTGTCGCTGCCGGAACGGGACCGACGCGTGGTGGCAGTGCGCGCAACGGGCGACTTCACCTTGCGTGCGTGGCCGACCCACGAAGCGAGCGCATCACGCAGCTGGGCCGCGTGCTCGGCATTGAGGTCGATCTCGTAGGAGACGCCGTCGAGGCCGAAGTTCACGGTCTCTTCAGCGGCACCGCCATCGATGTCATCTTCGAGAACGAGCTGAACCTTCTGAACCATACGGGTACTTCCCTTCCGCGCCACAAATTCCGGGGTTAGTTCGTGAGCATGCCGCACTCAATATTGACATGTCAATAATAGACATGTGACACCGATCACGAAAACTTCACCCTGCGGTGGTGAAGTGCGTGGATTTGATCCGGAAGGTCGGCGGGGATAACCTCGGCCGCGCGGATCAGCGCGAAGGCGAATTCCTCGCGCTTTCCGCTGCCGCCGTCATGCCTTCGCGGTCCATTCGGTCGAGCGCCTCGCGCTCGTGGCGGTCGGCACGAAGGATCTTGCGCATCGAAAACCAGAACAACAGGCCGACGCCCACCGAGGGCGTGAGCCCGGCGAGCACCGCAAGCGTCGTATCCATCACAAGATCCTCACAAACTCGTCTGCACCGATTGAAATCTCAAGCCTGCGGCTTCACCAGCGGGAAAAGGATGGTCTCACGGATCCCTTGGCCGGTGAGTGCCATGAGCAGGCGGTCGATGCCCATGCCCATTCCGCCCGAAGGGGGCATCGCGAATTCCATCGCGGTCAGGAAATCCTCGTCCAGGAGCATGGCCTCGTCGTCGCCGGCCGCGGCCATCCTGGCCTGCGCCTCGAAACGCCGGCGCTGGATCACCGGGTCCACCAGCTCGGAATAGCCGGTGGCCAGCTCGACGCCCCGGACGTACAGGTCCCACTTCTCGACCTGACCCTTTTCCGTACGGTGGTCCCGGGTGAGCGGTGACGTCTCGACCGGAAAGTCCCGCACGAACGTCGGCGCGGTCAGGTGGTCGCCCACCTGGTGCTCCCAGAGGGTCTCGACGAGCTTTCCGTGATTCAGGATCTTCTTGTTGCCGACCTCGACATCGAGCCGCTCGGCGATCTTCTCGAGTTCCTCGACCGACGTCTCGCCGGTGATCTCCTCGCCCAGGCTTTCGGACAGCGAGGCATACATGCGCAGGTTTGCCCATTCGCCGCCGAGCTCGTACTCGGAACCGTCCGGGAGAGTCACGAGCGTGGTACCGAGAACGTCAAGGGCCGCGGTCTGCACCAGGTCCTTGGTGAGAGCGCCGATGGTGTTGTAATCCCCGTACGCCTCGTACGCCTCCAGCATGGCGAACTCCGGCGAGTGCGATGAGTCCGCGCCCTCGTTACGGAAGTTGCGGTTGATCTCGAAGACCTTCTCGACACCGCCCACGACCGCCTTCTTGAGGAAGATCTCCGGCGCGATGCGCAGGAAGAGCTCCAGGTCGTACGCATTCATGTGCGTCGAGAAAGGCCGGGCCGTCGCGCCCGACGCAATGGTCTGCAGCATCGGCGTCTCGACCTCGAGAAAGCTGCGGCGGTGGAAGTTCTCGCGCAGAGAACGCACCACACCCGCGCGCAGGCGCACCATGTCGCGGGCCGCGGGCCGCGCGATGAGGTCCACGTAGCGCTGCCGCACGCGCGCCTCCTCGGACAGGTCCTTGTGCAGCACCGGGAGGGGGCGCAGCGACTTCGCCGCCATCTGCCACTCGTCCGCGAAGATGCTCAGCTCACCCCGGCGGGATGCGCCGACGCGGCCGTGCAGGAACAGGTGGTCGCCCAGGTCGACGTCGGTCTTGAAGGCCGCGAGCGCCTCCTCCCCGAGCACGGCGAGGCTCAGCATGCCCTGGAGGCGGTTGCCCTCGCCGTCCTGCAGCGTGACGAAGCACAGCTTGCCGCCGATGCGGATGAAGACCACGCGGCCGGCGACGCCCACGAGGTCGTCCGTCTCCTGGCCGGCCTCGAGGTGCCCGTACGCGGTGCGGACCTCGGTGATGGCGTGCGTGACCGGCACGGTGACCGGGTAGGCCTCGGTGCCGCGCGCCAGGAGGCGTTCACGCTTCTCACGCCGGATCCGCAGCTGCTCGGGCAGGTCGTCGGTCAGCGGGTTTGCGGCACTCTCGGCAGCCGGGTTCTCGGTCGTCACCCGAGTGATTCTATCGGTGCGGGGAGCTGGGTCAGGCGCGCAGGTCCAGGGCCAGGTCGAGGATCGGCGCACTGTGCGTCAGCGCACCCACCGACAGGAAGTCCACACCGGTGGCCGCGACCTTCCCTGCCGTGGCGAGCGTCAGGTTGCCGGTCGCCTCGAGCTCGACGTGCGCGGGGACGCCGTCGTGTCCCTCCCGTTCGCGGACGGCGGCCACCGCCTCGGCGAGGCGGTCGGGCTCCATGTTGTCGAGGAGCAGGAAGTCCGCGCCCGAGTCCAGTGCCTCCAGGGCCTGGGCCGTGGTGTCGGCCTCGACCTGGACCGGTACGTCCGGGAACATCTCCCGCACGGCGTGGATCGCCGCGGCGACCGAGCCGGCGGCGACCACGTGGTTGTCCTTGACCATGGCGACGTCGTACAGGCCCATGCGCTTGTTCGTGCCCCCGCCGGCGCGCACCGCGTACTTCTGCAGCGCGCGCAGGCCGGGCGTCGTCTTGCGGGTGTCCAGCACCTGCGCGCCGGTGCCCGCGAGCTCGCGGACGAACGCCTGGGTCGCGGTGGCCACGCCCGAGGCGCGGCTCACGAGGTTC
This sequence comes from Promicromonospora aerolata, assembly GCF_042682255.1. NCBI lineage: Bacteria > Bacillati > Actinomycetota > Actinomycetes > Micrococcales > Promicromonosporaceae > Promicromonospora > Promicromonospora aerolata. The sequence goes on along the minus strand of NZ_JBHUHF010000001.1, from coordinate 4,449,335 downwards.
AGCAGCGTGCGCTCCGCCACGAGGAGCACCTGGGTGCGGCCCTCCAGCGTGGCCAGCACCTGGCCGGCGGTGACGGCGTCGCCGTCCTGCGCGTGGAAGGTGGCGGCTGCCCGGTCGAGACCCAGTCGGGTCGCCACCTGGTCCAGTACCGCCTCCGTCACCACGAGTCCCGCGAGGACGCCGTCCTCCCGCGCCACGAGCTCGGCGGCACCCGTGCCCGACGGCGGGATGGTCGCCTGCGAGGTCACGTCCCGCCCCGGCGCGGGGCCGAGGTCCTCGTCGAGGGCGACCTCGACGGTGCGGGCCACCCAGCCGGCGTCGAGCCCCGGGGTGACGGTGGAGGGGGTGGCGAAGACGGGGAGAGTGCTCACGGGCTCACCGTATCCGCCGCGCGGGGCGTCGCGGCGCGGTCCACGACGTCCTGGAGCAGGTGCTCCGAGTCCGCGAGGTACCGGTTCAGGTCGGACGCCGCGCCCTCGGCGTCGCCCGCCAGGAACCGGCGCAGCAGGGCCGCGTTCCGGTCCACGAAGCCGTCGAAGAAGTCGCCGTCGTCGCCCAGCAGACCGAACGACAGGCGGAGCTCCGCGGAGAGGTTCGCGTGCACGCGGTCGAGGCGTGGGCTGCCGGCGAGCGCCACGATCCCCGAGTGGAACCGCATGTTCGCGGCGGCGATGTCGCGCCAGTCGCCGCCGAGCCGGGCGGCGAGGGCCGCGTCGACGGCGTCGCGCATGGCGCGGGCCCCAGGATGCTGGGGGTCGCCCGCCGCGAGGACGGGCACCTCGATGAGCCGCCGTAGCCGGTAGATGTCGACGACGTCGGTGAGCGTGGGTCTCGCCACGGCGACGCCGGCGTTGTGCCGCCGGACCAGGAGCCCCTCGTGGACGAGGATCCGGAAGGCTTCCCGCAACGTGTTGCGGGACACGTCGAGCGACTCGCTCACCGACTGCTCCGAGAGCCGCTGCCCCGGTGCCAGACGGCCGGTGACGATGAGCTCGCGGATGGCGTCTGCGCTGCGCTCGGCGCGGTCCGGCTTCACCGCCTCAGTCTACGGACCCCGACGGATCGTCGAGTGCTGGGTATTTGCGCGTCAGAGAGCGGAGAACCCGCAAATACCCAGCACTCGGCGAAGGCTGGTCAGTCGATCGTGTCCAGGACCGCGTGGACGAGGTTGCGGGACTGGGCGGCGATCGAGGTCCGCCACGCGTCGAACGTCGGGTCGCTCACCGCGAAGTCGGTCTCGAAGCGCTGCATGTCCGGGGTGTGGATGTGCCCGGCGGGGATGTCGAGACCCGCACGGTCACGCAGCAGGGTGTTGCGGTAGGCGCTCTCGTTCGAGAGGTAGTTGCCGCCGCCGCCGCTGTACGAACAGGAGCTCTCGGCGGGCGGGACCGGCGGTGTGGCCGGCGGGTAGGTGACCGACGGCGGGCTGTTGAACCGCTCCAGCTCCGGTGACGTGCAGTCCGGGAACTGCGTGTAGCTGGTGTTCCACACCACGCCGAAGGCCACCGACTCGTCGGGCCAGGTGTCCCCCGGCGGGCGCGGCACGTCGGCACCGGTGTTCGCGGCGATCATCTCCGCGATCGGCAGGCTCGCCGTGGTCCACTGCGGCGGGTCCGTGAGCCCGTCCCCGCCGCCCCAGCGGTCGACGACCTGGATGTTGCACGCCGGGTTGTCGACGGCGAGCTGCGGCACGCCGCCCACCGCCCGGCACGGCGCACCGTTGTCGTTGCCCGGGTACGTGCCGTGGTAGCGCGCGTTCCACTGCTCCAGGTTGAACTGGGACCCGCCGGCCTGGCTGACGGTGAGGGACGCGTCGACCTGGCGGGGCCCGGGCTCCATGAACGGACCGACGGTGTCCTCGAGGTAGCCCCGCTCGAACTCCGGGTAGCTCACGGGCAGGGTGTACGCCTCCACGTGCGCGACCTTGCCGTCGTCCGTGCGGTAGGTGCTGCCGTCCAGCAGGAGCGCCGTGGCACCCGACGGGTTGCCGTGCCGGATGTTGTTGCCGACGGTGCCGGGCGCCGGGCCGGTGACGCCGCCGTCGAGCGTGTAGACGTCGAACCCGCTCACGATCACGCGGAGGACGTCGTCGCCGGGCGGCAGGTCGATGTCGAACATGCCACGCGCCGCCTTGTCGAACGTCTCGACCAGCTCGGCGCGCTCCGCCTCGGTGAGGCCGCCGTCCGGTGCCCACTGACGCAGCACCGACATCGCCTCGACGCGGGTCCAGTACAGCGGTCGGTCGTCGCTGGCGGGCAGGTCGCCGCGGACGGCGCCGGCGGACTGGGCCCTGCGGACGGCGGCGTCCCACAGGGCCTCGCCCTTCCGCTCGGCCAGCGCCATGGCGCCGTCGAACGACCGGGTGCGGCACAGCGACGCCGTGAAGGCGTCCGTGTACCGGCCGAACCCGCCGCCCTCGATGACCGTCCGGGCGTAGGTCCGGTCGGCCGGGACGGTCGGATCGGCGGCGTCGGGCAGGTGGGCGGCCAGGCGGCTCTCCTCGACCGACAGCGGGACGCTCGGGTCGAGGCAGTCGGTGCCCCGGTCGGACGTGGCGTGCGCGGCCCCAGGAGCCCCGAGCGCGGCGGAGGCGCAGAGTGCGAGGGCGACGGCGCCTGCTCGCATCCTGGTTGCGGTACGTGGTGTCGACATGTGGTCTGTTCCCCTCGGTAGTGGGTCGTCACGACCGTATTCGTTCGTTGAACAATTCGACAGGGCCCGGTAAGTAAACATCTCGTGTCCCCGACCGGACTGCAGGGCCTGAGCCGTGTCATGATCGACAAAGTTCCGCAATGCGACGGAAACATTCGGCGAGGACCATCCTGACTGTTGAACAATCCGGCTCACCCAACAACCAGGAGGACGCCATGTCCGACCCGAGCCAAGACACCTCGGCCCCGCAGGCACCGTCGCCACCGGGTACCCGCTCCGCCGGCATCAAACGGTTCGCGACCGCACGCAGCCGGTCCCTGCTCGGCGCGCTCTTCCTCATGGCGACGTCCGCCATCGGGCCCGGCTTCATCACGCAGACCGCCACGTTCACGCAGCAGCTCGGCGCCGCGTTCGCGTTCGGCATCCTGGTCTCGGTCCTCATCGACCTCGCGGTACAGATGAACGTCTGGCGCATGATCACGCTGACCGGCAAGCGCGCGAGCGTGCTGGCCAACGACGCCCTGCCGGGCAGCGGCTATGTGCTCGCCGTGCTGATCGTGCTCGGCGGGCTCGTCTTCAACATCGGCAACACCGCGGGCGCGGGCCTCGGCATGAACGCGCTCTTCGGCATCGACCCCCGGCTGGGCGGGGCCATCAGCGCGGCGATCGCCATCGCGATCTTCCTCGCCAAGCGCGCCGGGGTCCTCGTCGACCGCGTGGTGATCGTCGCCGGACTGGTGATGATCGTGCTCACCGTGACCGTCATGATCCTGTCCGACCCGCCCGTCGGGGACGCGCTCCGGCAGACGGTGCTGCCGGACACCGTCAGCTTCGCCACGATCACCACCATCGTCGGTGGCACCGTCGGCGGCTACATCACGTACGCGGGCGCCCACAAGCTGCTCGATTCCGGCACAGCGGGCCCGGAGCACATCGCCGAGGTGAACCGTGCGGCGGTCAGCGGCATCATCGTCACCGGCATCATGCGGTACGTCCTGTTCCTCGCGATCCTTGGCGTCGTCGCCTCCGGCGTGGTCCTGGACGTGACGGGCAACCCCGCCGGTGACGCGTTCGGCGCTGCGGCCGGCGAGACGGGTCTGCGCCTCTTCGGTGCGGTGTTCTGGATCGCGGCCATCACGAGCGTCATCGGCGCCGCGTACACCTCTGTCTCGTTCCTGCCGGTGTTCTCCGCGCGGATCACCGGCCGCGTCGCCGACCGGTGGACGGTGGGCTTCATCGTCGTCTCCCTGGCGGCATACCTGTCGATCGGCACGCCGCCGGCCACCCTGCTCGTGTTCGTGGGTGGCCTCAACGGCCTGATCTTGCCGATCGGCCTGACCTTGTTCATGTACATCGGCTGGTTCCGCGGCTCGCTCCTCGGCACCGCGCGGTACCCGCGGTGGCTCCTGGTGGTCGGCACCCTGGCCACCGTGGTCACCTGGTACATGGCGGTCAACGCGGTGGGCCCGATCTTCGACCTGCTGTCCGTCTGATCCCGGGCCTCCGGCCCGGTACATGAAAGGAAACGCACCATGAGCGCCGTCGACCTGAACAGCGACCTCGGCGAGGGCTTCGGCCGCTGGACCCTGGGGGACGACGAGCAGATGCTCGGCATCGTCTCCAGCGCCAACATCGCCTGCGGGTTCCATGCCGGGGACCCGGCGTCGATCCGCCGCACCGTGCGGTCTGCGGTGGCGCACGGCGTCACCGTCGGCGCACACGTCGGCTACCGCGACCTGGCCGGGTTCGGCCGCCGCAACATGGACGTGCCCGACGACGAGCTCGAGGCCGACGTCGCCTACCAGATCGGGGCTCTCCGGGGCCTGGCCGACGCCGAGGGGGCCTCGGTCTCGTACGTCAAGCCTCATGGTGCGCTGTACAACACGGCGGCGGTCGACGAACGGGTGGCGACGGCCGTGGCCGCGGCCGTCGCCGCCGTCGACCCGGCGCTGGTCATGCTCGGCCTGCCCGGCAGCGCGGCCCTCGCGGCGGCGTCGGCGGCCGGCCTCGTGACCGCCACCGAGGCGTTCGCCGACCGCGCCTATACGCCCGAGGGCCGACTCGTCTCCCGGCGCGAGCCAGGTGCGGTGCTGCACGACGCGGACGACGTCGCGCGGCGCATGCTCCGCCTCGTCACCGAGGGTGTGGTGACCGCCGTTGACGGGTCCGACGTCGCCGTCCGCGCCGACTCCGTGTGCGTGCACGGCGACTCCCCCGGCGCCGTCGCCATGGCCCGGCGGATCCGCGAGGTGTTCGACGCCGAGGGCATCGCGCTCTCGGCCTTCGCCCCGGCGCCGGGCAGCGGCTCCACGGCGTGATCCGGGTCCTGACCGCGCGCGACGACGCTCTTCTGGTCGAGCTCGACGACCTGGACCAGGCGGTCGCGCTGTACGAGTCCCTCACCGCCGACCCGGTGCGCGGCGTCGGCGTCCCCGTGCCCGGCGCCCGGACCCTCCTCGTGCCGTTCCGCCCCTCGGCGATCACGGCGCGGGTCCTGGCCGCCGAGCTCCGGGCACGGCCCCTGGAGCGCCGCGCCACCTCCGCCGCGCGCACCGTCGAGATCCCAGTCCGGTACGACGGCGCGGACCTCGCCGAGGTGGCCGGTCTCCTCGGGTGGAGCACCGACGAGCTCGTCCGCCGGCACACCGCGGCGGCGTGGACCGTCGGCTTCGTCGGCTTCGCGCCCGGGTTCGCCTACCTGACGAGCGACGACCCCGAGCTCGTGGTGCCCCGCCGGGCCAGCCCGCGCACCCGCGTGCCCGCCGGGTCGGTGGCCCTCGCCGGACCGTACAGCGGCGTCTACCCGCGGGAGAGCCCCGGCGGGTGGCAGCTCGTCGGCCGCACCGACGCACCGGTGTGGGACGTGACGCGTGAGCGCCCGGCCCTCATGCTCCCGGGCGACAAGGTCCGCTTCACCGCTGTGCGCGACCTGGTGGGGCCGAGGGTGGAGACCCCGACGGAGCCGGCGGCCACCGGTGCCGGCCTGGGCCCCGGAACTCTCGAGGTCATCAGCCCCGGGGTGCAGGCCCTGGTCCAGGACCTCGGGCGGCCCGGTTCCGAGGGGGCGGGCGTCTCGGCGTCGGGCGCCCTGGACCGGCCCGGCCTGCGGGCGGCCAACCGCGCCGTCGGCAACCCGTCCGACGCCGCCGTCATCGAGTCCGTGGGCGGCCTGCGGATGCGCGCCCGTGGCCCGCAGGTGCTCGCGGTGACGGGCGCGGTAGGCGACGTCGTCGTGCGGCCGGGTGCGGGTGGACCTGGCTCGGGTGGATCCGACACGGCGCACCCGGGCGCCGACCGTCCCGACCGCCGTCCGCGCCCGGGCGAACCCTTCGCACTGGACGACGGCGACGAGCTGCGCCTCACCGCACCCGCCCGGGGCGTGCGCGCCTACGTGGCGGTGCGCGGCGGGATCGACGTGCCGCCCGTGCTGGGTAGCCGGGCCACCGACGTGCTGGCCGGGCTGGGGCCCGACCCGCTCGAGCCGGGCGACCTGCTGCCGGTCGGCGTGCCGGACCGCGGCCTGACGGCGACCAGCGCCTCCGGGAGCACTGCGCCCGGGGACCTGGCCGACGCACCGGCGCCGGGCGGGCTGCCCGCGGCCGGCGAGGTCACCGAGCTGCGCATCGTCCTGGGCCCGCGCGACGACTGGTTCGACGCCGCGACGATCGAGCGGCTGACCGGCCAGGACTGGCTGGTGACGCCGCGCTCCAACCGGATCGGGCTGCGCCTGGAGGGCGAGCCCCTCAGCCGCGTCCCCGAGCAGGAGGGCACCGAGCTGCCGAGCGAGGGCTGCGTCACCGGCGCCCTTCAGGTACCGCCGAGCGGGCAGCCCGTCCTCTTCCTCGCCGACCACCCGCTGACCGGCGGGTACCCCGTGGTCGGGGCGGTCGTCGCCGACCACGTGCCGCTCGCCGGGCAGCTCCCCGCCGGCGCGCGCATCCGCTTCACGATCCAGCACCACCCAGGAGGCACCCCATGATCCGCACCGTGCTCATCGCGAACCGAGGCGAGATCGCGGTCCGCGTGGCCCGCGCCTGCGCTGATCTGGGCGTCCGCTCCGTCGCCGTGTACGCCGACCCCGACGCGGACGCCCCGCACGTCCGCCTCGCCGACGAGGCCTGGGCCCTGGACGGGCGCACGGCTGCCGAGACCTACCTGTCCGTGGACAAGCTGCTCGACGTGGCACGCCGGTCCGGGGCGGACGCTGTCCACCCCGGGTACGGCTTCCTGTCCGAGAGCGCCGTCGCGGCGCGTGCCGTCGAGGACGCGGGGCTGGTGTGGGTGGGGCCAACCCCGGCCACCATCGAGCTGCTCGGCGACAAGATCGCCGCCCGCGAGCTGGCGCGGACCGTCGGCGCACCCCTCGTACCCGGTTCGGACGGTCCGGTGCCCGACGCCGCCGCCGCGCTCGCCTTCGCCGAGCAGCACGGGCTGCCGCTCGCCATCAAGGCGGCCCACGGCGGTGGCGGACGTGGCATGCGCGTGGCCAGGACCCTCGAAGAGGTGCCCGAGCTCTTCGAGGCTGCTCGGCGGGAGGCCGAGGCCGCGTTCGGACGGGGCGAGTGCTTCGTCGAACGGTTCCTCGACCGGCCCCGGCACGTGGAGGCGCAGATCATCGCGGACGACCACGGCCACGTGGTCGTCGCGGGCACGCGGGACTGCTCCTTGCAACGGCGCAACCAGAAGCTGGTCGAGGAGGCCCCCGCGCCGTTCCTCGACCCCGCGGTGCGCCGGCGGATCCACGAGTCCGCGCGCGACCTCTGCGCGGCCGCCGGCTACCGCGGCGCCGGAACCGTCGAGTTCCTGCTCGGCGCGGACGGCACCCTGTCCTTCCTCGAGGTGAACACCCGGCTCCAGGTGGAGCACCCGGTCACCGAGGAGACCACCGGGCTGGACCTCGTGGCCGAACAGCTCCGCGTCGCGAGCGGTCTGCCGCTGTCCGTCACCGAGGACCCCGAACCGCGCGGGCACGCGATCGAGCTGCGGCTCAACGCCGAGGACCCGGCGCGGGGCTTCCTGCCCGGCCCCGGGCGCGTCGAGCGGTTCGCCGCTCCCGCCGGCCCGGGCGTGCGGGTCGACGCCGGCGTGGAGCCCGGGTCGGTGATCCCCGGCGAGTTCGACTCGCTCTTCGCCAAGATCGTCGTGTGGGGACCGACCCGGGAGCTCGCACTCGCGCGGGCCCGGCGAGCGGCGGCCGAGACCGTGGTCGAGGGCGTGCCCACGGTGCTCCCGTTCCACCGCGCGGTGCTGGCCGACCCGGCGTTCACGGGTTCGGCGGACGGGTCCGGCTTCGCCGTCCACACCCAGTGGATAGAGACCGAGCTGCTCACGTCGATCGACCCGCAGGCGCTGGCCGCACCGGTGCTCGAACCCGGTGTCGTGGCGACGTGGGTCGAGATCGACGGCCGGCGGCACCGGGTGCGGACACCGGGCGGGATCGGGCTCGCCGGGTCGGGTCCGGCGACGGGCTCCGGTGCGGCGGCCGGCTTCGGTGCGGCGGCCGGGTCTGGTGCGGCAGCTGGGCCTGGTGCGGCAGCTGGGTCTGGCTCGGCGCCAGCTCAGGCCGCGTCCCCGACGTCGGGCGGCGGAGCGGACGACGGCCGCGTGCCGCTGCTCCCCGCGATGCCGGGCACCCTGGTGCGCTGGTTGGTGGCCGACGGCGAGACGGTGACCGACGGGCAGCCGTTGGCCGTCGTCGAGGCGATGAAGATGGAGAGCCAGCTCGTGGCGGAGGCCGCGGGCGTGCTGGAACAGGTGACCCCGGAGGGTGCGCAGATCACGACGAGTGACCCGATCGGCTACCTGCGGTAGAGCCGCTGAGTTCGGCCCATGCTCAGCAGGACTGCTGAGTTCGGTCGGATGGGATGAGATCGGTCGGTTGACTGACCGATCTCATCCCATCCGACCGAACTCAGGCCCAGGGCTGTGCAACAGACCGAACTCAGACCGCCTGCAGCACCCCGTCGCCGTCCAGCCAGACCCGCACCCGGCGCCGCCACGCGTCGTCCGGCTTCGGGAAGTCCGTACGGTAGTGACCGCCACGGGTCTCCTCCCGCAGGGCGGCCGCCCGGGTCAGTGTGCGGGCCACCTGGTGCACGTTGGTGGTCTCCCACTCGGCGGCCTGCGGCTCGGCCACCACCTCGCTCGCCAGGTGCGCGTCGGCCCGGACGGCGCCGAGCCGCTCGTCGACGTCGGCCAGCGAGCGTGCCGACCGGATCACGCCCGACCCGGCGGACGTCACCTTCTGGATCCGCGACCGCGCCGCGGCCGCGACCAGCGCCGACCCGCCGGCGCGCTCGACGGGGCTGCTCGGCCGGAGCTCACCGGCGGCGAACCGGGCCGCGATGTCGCGCGCGGCCCGGGAGGCGAACACGATGCCCTCGAGCAGCGAGTTCGAGGCGAGCCGGTTGGCGCCGTGCACACCGGTGCAGGCCACCTCGCCCACCGCGTACAGGCCCTCCACCGAGGAGCGTCCGTCGAGGTCGGTCACCACGCCGCCCGAGTGGTAGTGCTGGGCGGGCGCCACGGGTACCGGCTCCTCCGACCAGTCGATGCCGACCTCCAGCAGCCGCCGGTTGATGGTGGGGAACCGGGTGCGCAGGAACTCCCTGCCGAGGTGGCGGGCGTCGAGCAGGACGTTGTCGGCACCGGTGGCGGCCATCTGCCGCACTATCGCGTGCGCCACGACGTCCCGTGGCGCCAGCTCGGCCATGTCGTGCACGGCCGGCATGAACCGGTGCCCGTCGACGTCGAGCAGCAGCGCACCCTCACCACGGACCGCCTCCGAGATGAGGGGCAGCTGCCCCTTCGCGCCGGTGCCCAGCCACAGGACGGTGGGGTGGAACTGCACGAACTCGAGGTCGCCGAGCACCGCACCGGCCCGGAGCGCCGCGGCGATCCCGTCCCCGGTGGCCCCGGGCGGGTTGGTCGACGACCGGAACAGCTGCCCGATGCCGCCGGTCGCCAGCACCACGGCAGGCGCGAGGACGGCGCCCACCCCGTCGCGCGAACCGGTGCCCCGCACGTGCAGCGTCACCCCGCAGGCGCGCCCGTCCGCGGTGGTCAGCACGTCGAGCACCAGGGCGTTCTCCACGACCTCGATGCCGGGGTCGTGCCGGACCGCCTCGATCTGCGCCACGAGCGCCCGGGAGATCTCCGCGCCCGTGGCGTCGCCACCGGCATGCGCGATCCGGTCGGCACGATGACCGCCTTCGCGGGTGAGCGCGATGTCGCCGTCGGCCGCCTTGTCGAAGACCGCGCCCCGCGCCACGAGCTCGCGCACCCGCGCCGGGCCCTCGGTGACCAGCACCTGCACGGCCTCCGGGTCCGACAGGCCCCCTCCGGCGGCAAGCGTGTCGGCGTGGTGCGCCTCCGGCGAGTCAGACGGGTCGAGCGCGGCGGCGATACCGCCCTGCGCCCACACCGTCGAGCCCGACGGCAACCGCCCCTTGGTCACGAGCAGCACCCGCGGTACGTGCGTACGCAGCTCGAGCGCCGCCGTCAGCCCGGCGATCCCCGAGCCGACGACGATCGCGTCGGCCTCGGCGGTCCAGCCGGGGGCCGGGGCGGCGAGGGAACGTGCCAGGCGAGGTCCGTGCCCGGCGCTCACGCGCGGCCCGACGCCGTGCGCACCAGGCCGGCCTGCTGGAACGGCTCGATGGCGAGGCCGCTCTCCTCCAGGCCGTACCCGTCGGGCACGTGTCCGGGCTCGTCGTTGATCTCGACGATCTGGTTCTTCTCGTCGACGAACACGACGTTCGGCAGGAACGTGCGCGCGTCGTGGTCCGAGAGCATGCCGTACCCGATGAGGATGACGACGTCGCCCGGGGTGACCAGGTGGGCCGCGGCACCGTTGATGCAGATCTGCCCGGAGCCCGGTGCGCCGGGGATCACGTAGGTGGTGAGCCGGGCGCCGTTCGTCACGTCGACGACGTCGACCTGCTGGCCCGGCACGAGGTCGGCGGCGTCGAGCAGGTCGGCGTCCACGGTGATGGACCCGACGTAGTGCAGATCCGCCTGCGTCACGGTGGCACGGTGGATCTTCGCGATCATCATGGGCCGCTGCAGCGATGCGGGACGGCCCACGGGCGGGCGGTGTGGCGTGGAGCTCATGGTGCTACCTCTGGACCTCGGGCGAGACCTCGATGGCCTGGTTGTCGATCAGGCGGGTAGTACCCACCCGTGCGGCCACGAGCAGCAGCGCATGGCCGGAGAAGTCGTCGGCGACCGCGTCCACGGTCACCGGATCGACGAGCGCGAGGTAGTCGACCACGACGCCGTCGGCCTCGTCCAGCACTTCGCGCGCGGCGTTGATCACACCCGCCGGCCCGGTGGCGGCAGCCGCCGCGCCGGCGCGCAGCGAGCGCGACAGGGCGAGGGCTCGCTCGCGCTCGTCCGCGGACAGGTAGGCGTTGCGGGAGGACAGGGCGAGCCCGTCGGACTCCCGGACCGTCGGCACGCCCACCACCTCGACCGACACCTCCAGGTCGCGCACCATGCGGCGCACCGCCAGCAGCTGCTGGGCGTCCTTCTCGCCGAAGAGGGCGACGTCGGGCCGCACGAGGTGCATCAGCTTGAGCACCACGGTGAGCACGCCGTCCAGGTGCCCGGGCCGGTGCTCACCCTCCAGCACCTCGCCGACGTGACCGGCCGCGACCCGGACCACCGGGTCCCCGTCGGGATAGACGACGTCACGAGTCGGCGCGAAGACGAGATCGGCTCCGGCTCCGGCGAGCTTGGCGACGTCGCCGTCCAGGTCACGGGGATAGGTGTCGAGGTCCTCGCCCGCACCGAACTGCAGCGGGTTCACGAAGATCGTGACGACGACCTGGCCGTTCTCGCTGGCCTCTGCGCGGGCCCTGCGCACGAGCTCCAGGTGCCCGTCGTGCAGGGCTCCCATGGTCATGACGACCGCACGCTTGCCGGGGTCGGCGTCGAGGCCCGCCCCCGCCAGCGGACCGCCGATGGCCCAGCGCATCTGTGCGTCGCGCAGCTCGGAGCGGGTGCGGACCACGTACGGCGTGCGCGGCGCGGATTCCGCGTCGGACGGGGTCAGAGCCTCGGTGGTCACTGGGTGGTCCTTCCTGCCTGCGGCTCGCCGGCCGCGCCGTCCAGCGCGTCCAGCAGCGCCTGCGCGGCCGAGTCGTCGATGCGGTGGCTCGCCAGCGCGCGGCGCGTGGCCCCGCGGGCGAGCTCGGTGTAGCTGTCCGGTACGTCGGTGGCTCCGCTGGCCGCGGCCAGGGTGCCGAGCTCCGTCAGATGACGGCGCACGGTGCCGACGTCGCCCCGCGACACCGGTCCGGTCAGGGCGGAGATCGCTCCTGGCCCGACGCCGTCGCGCGTGTCGGCGGACCGGGTGGCCGATTCGAGCGCCGCCGAGAGCAGCGGTGCGAGCACCCGGCCGGGTGCCTCGATCCCGGCCGCCTCCAGCCCCTGGGCCGCCTGTGCGACGAGCACCACCAGGTGGTTCGCACCGTGCGCGAGGGCCGCGTGGTAGAGGCCGCGGAGCTGCTCGTCGACGATCACCGGCTCGCCACCGATCTCGACCACCAGCGCCTGCCCGATGGGTTGCACGGGTCCCGGCGCCGTCACGGCGAACGTGCAGCCCTCCAGGCGCGCCAGGTCGAGCGACGTCCCGGTGAAGGTCATGGCGGGATGTACCGCCAGCGGGATCGCACCCCCCAGCCGGGCCGGCTCGAGGACGGCCGTCCCGTACCGGCCCGACGTATGGATCGCGAGCTGTCCGGGCTGCCAGGCCCCGGTGTCGGCGAGGCCGGCGACCAGAGGGCCCAGGGCGTCGTCGGGCACCGCGAGCAGGACGAGCTCGGCCCGCTCCACGACCTCGGGCACCTCGAGGTTGGGGACGCCCGGCAGGAGCGTCTCGATGCGCTCCCTGGAGTCCTCCGAGATACCGCTCGCGCCCACGACCGCATGGCCCGCCGCACGCAGCGCGTTGCCCAGCACGGCTCCGACCCGTCCCGCGCCGACCACGCCGACGCCCAGCCGGCCGGGCCGGCGGCCTGGCTCGTCCGGGGCGCTCACCGGTCACTCACCCGGTCCGTCACCCTGGTTCTCCATCCATCGTTCGGGTCCCGCGGCCGCGCGTGCGGTCCGGGCGCGTGTGGCCTGCTCGGCCATGAGCCGCGCTGCGTCGGCGGAGTCGAGGTGCGAGGCCACCGGCCCGACCGGACCCTCGGTCGAGTGCACCTGGAACGAGGCCACCCGCAACCGGCGCTGCCACGGACCCTGGCTCAGGCCCAGCGACTGCGTCCGCTCGTGCGGCACCACGTCCAGGATCTTCACCATGCGGCCCCTGCGCAGCAGCAGTGCGCGGCCGGTCACGGTGAACCCGTTGCGGCGCCACGCCACCGGATCCAGTATGCGCGTCCGCCGGGGTGCCGTGACGTACGCGCTCTCGGTCCGGGAGTCGCCGTCCAGCCCCGCGTCGAGGATGCGCCGCGGCTCGTCGACGCCGAGGTCCGGCAGCACGAGGGACAGCACCGTGAGCGCCTCCTCGCGGGTGCCGACGGGCAGGAGCACGCTGTTCTTGTCGTCGCTCTCGCCGCCGCCGTAGCCGGCGACGTTGACCTGCACGCGCCACCAGTCGCGGCCACGCCACAGCACGCTCTGCACGAGGCGTACGGCCTGCACCCGGCCGGGCGGGATGGTCTGGGACCGCGTCTCCAGCATGCCGTGCCGCAGCCGCACGCCGTCCGGCGAGATCGCCACCCGGAAGTCGAACTCGCCGGTGAGGCGGCCGAACAGGTAGCCGCCCGCGCCCAGCACCGCCGGCAGGGACGCGGTCAGCACGGCGAACTCGCCCGTGGCGATCATGACCACCAGCACGGCGAGAGCCCACACGACCAGCGTGATCATCGCCCCGGACCGCACCACCGAGGCGATCAGCCGGCCCAGGGGCACGCTGAGCACGGGTACCTGGGGCGCTTCGAGGCTCGCCGGCGCCGCCGGTCCGTCCGCCGGCGCACCCAGCGCGCCGGACGCACCCGGCACACCGGTGGGCTCGACGGTGTCGTACGGGGCTGCTTCCGGCTCCGTACCGTCGGGAGCCGCCACCGTGTCGGGCGCCGGTTGGGTCCTGGCGGCCGCCGGGCCCTTCCGGGCCACCTTGAGTCCGGCCGCCCGCGCGAGGAGCTCGGCACGCAGCTCGTCGGCGTCGGACCCCTTGAGGAAGCCGATGGCGACGCCCGAGTCCGTGCCGCCGGCGGTCTCCAGGGTCAGCTCGCACAGGCCGAAGAACCGGGCCACGAGGGGCTGCCGGATGTCGACCGACTGCAGCCGGTCCAGGCGCGCGTGCCGCTGCTGGCGGAACAGGATGCCGCGTCGCAGGTGCACGGTCTCCTCGCCGATGGCATAGGTGGTCATGCGCCAGGCCAGCACCGAGTAGCCCCAGCCGACCAGCGCGACGGCCGCGAGGGCGGCCAGGACCGTCCACCAGTACTCGCTGCTGATCAGCTCGATCAGGCCGCCGCGCGGACCGCCGTCGAGGCTCTGCTGGCCCAGGATCACGAGGGCGGCACCGACCACCGCCCAGCCCCTGACCAGAGGCGTGACCGGATGCACGCGCCGCCAGTCGAGCTCCTCGGCCTCGGGCTGCGCGCGCTGCCCCGCGGCACCGTGACCGTTCCTGTCCAGATCGTGCTCCGGGGTGCTCACAGACCCGCCAGACGGGCCTCACCGCGGGACGCCAGGCGGTCGCGCAGCCGCGCCGCCTCGTCCGGCGGCAGGCCGGGAATCTGGGCATCCGTGCCGACGGACGCCGTGTGGAGCTGCACCTTCGCCAGGCCCAGCTTGCGGTCCAGGGGTCCCGCCTCGACGTCCACGTACTGCATCCGGCCGTACGGCACCACGACCATCGACCGGAACATGACCCCCTTGCGGATGAGGAGGTCGTCGTCGCGCTCGGCGTAGCCGATCGCCCTGACCTGACGAGGGACCAGCAGGATCGACCAGAGGAGGAAGATGGCGGGGACACCGGCGAGGAACCAGAACCAGGGGCTGACGGTCACGGCGAGCACGACGCCGACGACCACCGGTATGCCGAGGCTGATGGCGGCCGGCACCAACATGGCCGTCACGAGGCGCGGGGACACGCGGTTCCAGTTCACATCGTGCGGTTCGAAGGGGCTGGTCATGTTGGCCATTGTTCCGCAGAGAGCAAGCCCTGGACAGCGAAGGCTCAGGCCGGGGCCGGAGACTCGCCCTCGTCCGAGCCGGAGCGGTCCTCGTCGGACGGCGGGAGCTCGCAGAACTTCTCCGCGATCAGTCCGACCACGGCGAGCACGACCGAGCACAGCACCGCCACGCCGGCCGCGATCGCCCGGTCCCGCCGTGGCTCGATCGCGAGATCGCTCACCACCACCAGGACCTGCGCCAGGTACCACCCGCCGAGCAGGGCGCCCGTCAGTGCCGCCGCCTTGGCCAGGACGAGGGTCCGGGCGGCGCGGAGGCCGTCGAGCGAGGGACGCTTGCCCTGCTGGTACGACCGCACGGTCCAACCGGCCCAGAACACGGCTCCGGCCAGCACCAGGATCGCCACGTCGACCAGCCAGGGCACCATCGGCAGGTGGACGCCGCGCGCCTCCAGGGCACGCAGGACGAGCCAGCCGACGAGGGCGACGGCCACGAGAACTGCGATCAGTGACCCGATCGGCGTCCTGCGCATGTCAGGCGTCGCGCCCCCGTTCGTCCCGCACCGGGACCCAGGAGGGCACCGAGTCGATCGGGCCGTCGGACGGCGGCGGGGTGCGCTGCTCGCCGACGAAACCGGGGACCCGGATCACCGTGTGGTCGTTGTCGTAGGCGTCCTGCTGACCGTTCGGCTGACCGTTCTGCGCCGGGTCGGACCCTGCGCCGGGCGGGGTGGTGACCGGAGCGAAGACCGGACCGGCCGGCTCCTGCGGCGCGCCGTTGACCGGCGGGAACACGCCGCTCTGCTGACGCGACGGGTTGACCGGCGCGAACACCGGCTGGGGCTGCGCGGACGCGGGCGGCAGCGACTCGTGCGCCGGGGCCTCGTGTGCCGTGTCCCGTACCGCACGCGGCGCGATGGGCGCCGGTGCGGGAACGAGCGCTTCCTCCGGCGGCGGCACGGCTGAGCCGTTGCCGGGCAGGCCGGCCGGGCGGGCGCCGCGCGCGGGCAGGGGTGCACCCTGCGGCGCGGAACCGTCCCCGCCAGGCACCGGACCACTGGAGTAGCCCTGCGGGTGGCTGCCGCCCGGGTACGCCTCCTGCTGCCGCGGTGCGGCGCCCTGCGTCGGGCGGTCGAGCTCGACCTGGCCGCTGTGCTGCCCCTGCGGGTGACCACCGCCCGGGACCTCGACCACCGGCCCACTGCGCGATGCCTGCGGCCGACCGCTCGGCGGCAGTGACGGGGGCAGCGTCGGCGGCAGCTCGGCAGCGGGTGCGTCCTGCCCCGGGTTGCCCTCGTCGCCGGGTACTGCCGGCTGGTTGGAGGCGGTGGTCCCACCACCCTGCTCCGGCTCCGGGTCGGTCAGCCAGTCGAGCGCGAGCCACCGGATGCCCGCGCGGTCCGGGGCCGTGGCAGCGAGCTGGGCCACCGGGCCACCGCCGAGGCCGGGCAGCACCGCGTCGGGCGCGATCTGCGACCACGGCTCGAGGACGAACGCCCGTTCGTGCGCACGGGGGTGCGGCACCTCGAGGTCCTCCGCGGCGTCCGTCAGGTTGCCGTAGGTGATGAGGTCGACGTCGAGCGTGCGGGCGCCCCAGCGCTCCTCGCGGACGCGGCCGTGCACGTTCTCGACCTCCTGGCAGAGGTGCAGCAGACCGCGTGCCGAGAGCGTGGTGCGGGCCAGCAGCACCGCGTTGAGATAGTCCGGCTGCTCCTCGGGACCGCCGACGGCGGCCGTGCGCGCCAACGGCGACACGTCGGTGATCTGCAGCCCGGGCATCCGGTCCAGCTCCGCGACGGCCGAACGCATCGTCGCCTGCGGGTCGCCCAGGTTGGCGCCGATCGCGATGACCACGTCCACGGGCCCGGCGGGCACCTCGTCGAACCGGTCGCGCGGCTCGGCCTGATACGGCTCGGCCTGGTACGGCTCCGGCTGGTACGGCGGCTGCCCGTACTGCTCGGGCTGGCCGGCGGGGTCGGGAACCGCAGCGGCCGCGCCGGCGGGCTGCGGGTCGCCCTGCTGCTCGAACAGCTGGTCGTACTGGTTCTGCTGCGGGTCGAGCTGCTGCTCGAACTGCTGCGGCGGCTGCTCGTAGCCCGCTTGCGGCCGCTCGAACTGCTGGGCCTGCTCGAACTGCTGGGCCGGCTCGAACTGCTGGGCCGGCTCGAACTGGCCCTGCTGCTCGAACTGGTCGTACTGCTGCGCGGGCTGGGCCTGCTCGGGCTGCTGCTGCCCGAACTGGTCGTGCCGCTGCTCCTCGAAGCCGCTCTGCTCGAAGCCGCTCTGCTCGTGCCGCTGGTCGAAGCCCTGGAGCGACTCGTACTGCTGGGCCGGCTCGAAGGCGTGGTCGGGCAGGAACTGCTCGTCCGGCCGGAACGCCGGCTCCTGACCGACGTCGTTCCGCTGGTCGGGGTGCGTCGAGGTGTCGGACGGCAGCTCCCAGGTGGCGGGAACCACCTGGAGCGGCTCCGGCGCGATGAGCTCGGGCGCGGGAGCCGGCTCCGGCTCGGCGACGGGCTGGGCGGGCGCCACCGAGGCGGGGACCCGGTCCACGAGCGGCTCAGGATCGAACGGCTCGGACCGGAGCTGCGCCGGCTCGGCCGGCTCAGGCTGGTACGGCTCGGGCTCGAACCGCGCCGGTTCGTCGTGCGCCGGACGGGTGACGGGCTCGACGTCCCGTGCCTCGGGTTCCGCGGCGAACGGCGCGCTGTCGAGCCCGCTCCGTGCGTGCTCCGCCGCGCCGTTCCACGAGTCGGCCGGCGGGTTCACCGGGAAGACGTCCTGGGGGTTCGGGGCCTGCTCGTAGCCCGGCGTCTCTGCGCCCGAGGCGCCCGCGACATCGGCGGTGTCGGCGGGCGCCAGCGGCGCGGCCACGACGGGCATGCGGGTACGGTCGCGGCGGATCGCCACCTCGACGTCGGCGAACGGCACCGGGATGGGA
This sequence comes from Promicromonospora aerolata, assembly GCF_042682255.1. Taxonomy (NCBI): domain Bacteria; kingdom Bacillati; phylum Actinomycetota; class Actinomycetes; order Micrococcales; family Promicromonosporaceae; genus Promicromonospora; species Promicromonospora aerolata. The sequence goes on along the minus strand of NZ_JBHUHF010000001.1, from coordinate 4,431,593 downwards.
GCCTGCGGCTTGTGCACGCGGACGTCCACCGCGTCGACCTGCGGTCGGGCGAGAACTGCCGCGGCGATGCGCTCGGCCACGGTCTCGACGAGATCGGCCGGCTCGCCCGCCAGGACGTCGTGGACGTCCTGCGCGACGTCCGCGTAGCTCACCGTCTGCGCCAGGTCGTCACCGGCGGCCGCCGGGCGGGTGTCCAGGTACAGCACGACGTCGGCCCGGAACTCCTGGCCCGTCTGTCGCTCCGACGGCAGCACACCGTGGTACCCCCGTGCGCTCACGCCTGTCAGCTGGACCTGGTCCAGCGACCGACCGTCCGGGCCTGTAACGCCCGTTCCGAACGCTGTGGTCACCGTGGTCTCCCCCCGTCGTCATTGCGTGTCGTGATTGCGTGCACCGGAATCCTGCCAGGTCGGCAAGCCCTGTTCCCCGGTCGTCCACGATTCTGTGGTCAAGGCCACGGTGGAAGTCAATGGCTCCGGTGCGGCTGCGGGAGAGGTACGCGGAGACCCTACCCGGGGCCCGTCGCTCGCGGCGGTCCACGCGGCCGCCACCTTGACCGCATCGGCGCTGGCCCGGACGGTGTGCACCCGGACGCACCAGGCTCCGGCCGCGGCCGACAGCGCCGAGATCGCGGCGGTCGCGTCGTCCCGCGCGCGCGGCGCCGCGGGGTGTCCCGCGGAGTCCGCCAGCAGGTGACCCAGGAACCGCTTGCGGGACGCCCCGACGAGCACCGGGCGGCCCAGCTGGTGCAGGGCGTCGAGGTGCGCCAGCAGCGGCCAGTTCAGCACCCCGGCCTTGGCGAAGCCGAGCCCGGGGTCGAGGATCAGCTGCTCGGACCGCACCCCGTCGTCGAGCAGGGCGGCCATGCGGGCCGCGAGCTCGTCACGGACGTCCGTCACGACGTCGTCGTACACCTGACGGTCGTCCATGACGTCCGCGTGCCCGCGCCAGTGCATCGCCACGTACGCGGCACCGGTCTCGGCCACGGCGCGGCCCATCTCGGGGTCGGCGAGGCCACCCGAGACGTCGTTCACGATGCGTGCTCCTGCGGCCACTGCCCGCTCGGCCACGGCTGCGCGCGTGGTGTCCACGCTCACGGTCGCGCCGCGCGCGGCGAGCCGCTCGATCACGGGCAGCACCCGTGCCAGCTCCTGGTCCTGCGGGACGCGGACCGACCCGGGGCGGGTGGACTCCCCGCCGACGTCCAGGATGTCCGCGCCCTCGCCGAGCAGCTCCAGCCCGTGCGCCACGGCGGCAGAGGGCTCGAACCACTCACCACCGTCCGAGAACGAGTCCGGGGTGACGTTGACGACACCCATCACCAGGGTGCGGCCCGCCCCGGACAGCTCCGGCAGTCCGAGGACCGGGGCGTCCCGGGTGGGATGACGAGCGGTGGAGGCCACCGTCACTTCCCGAGAATGAGGCTCATCGCCTCGGCTCGTGTGGCGCCGTCCCGCATGACCCCGCGCACCGCGGAGGTGACGGTCCGGGAGCCGGGCTTGCGCACACCACGCATCGACATGCACAGGTGCTCGCACTGCACCACCACGAGGACGCCGCGCGGCTCGAGGATCTCGACCAGGGAGTCCGCGATCTGGGTGGTCATGCGCTCCTGCACCTGCGGACGGCGCGCGTAGACCTCGACCAGGCGCGCCAGCTTGCTGAGCCCCGTGATGCGCCCGTCCACGTTGGGGATGTACCCCACGTGCGCGACGCCGTGGAACGGCACCAGGTGGTGCTCGCACGTGGAGTACACCTCGATGTCCTTGACCAGCACCATCTCCTCGTGACCGAGGTCGAAGGTGGTGGTCAGCACGTCCTGGGGCTCCTGGCGCAAGCCGGCGAAGATCTCCCGGTACGCCCGGGCGACCCGCGCCGGGGTCTCGCGCAGCCCCTCCCGGTCGGGGTCCTCGCCGACGGCGACGAGCAGCTCGCGCACTGCCGCCTCGGCCCGTGCGGCGTCGTACGGCGGAACGTCCGCCGCACGCCGCACGGGCGTCGTCACAGGGGTGACTGACCCATCGGTCATCGTGTCGCTCCGGTCTTCGTCACGGCTCAGTTCGGCGAATCCGTGGGTGCTGCGTCCGACGGCGGGGCCGTGTCGAGCACCGCCTCGTCCTGCGGCACGCCCGAGTGCCCGTTCTGGGCCGCCAGCTCCTTGGGCGTCAGCACGGGGCCACGCGTGTGCACCGTGCGCTGCTCGCTGGACAGCCAGACGTCGCGCGCGGGGCGCTTCTCGACGGGCCGGAAGACCTCGGCGAGCTCCTTCTGGTTCAGCGTCTCCTTGTCGAGCAGGCGCAGGACCAGCTCGTCGAGCACGTCGCGGTGCTGGGTCAGCACCTCCCACGCCTCGTCGTGCGCTGCGTCGATGAGCTTGCGCACCTCGTTGTCGATGGTGCCCGCCACGGACTCGGAGTAGTCGCGCTGGTGACCGTAGTCCCGTCCCATGAACGGCTCTCCGGCGCTCGTGCCGAGCTTGACCGAGCCCACCAGCTCGCTCATGCCGTACTCGGTGACCATCTTGCGCGCGATGGCGGAGGCCTTCTCGATGTCGTTCGACGCACCCGTCGTGGGGTCGTGGAACACGATCTCCTCGGCCACCCGGCCACCCATCGCGTACGCGAGCTGGTCCAGCAGCTCGTTGCGCGTGGTCGAGTACTTGTCCTCGAGCGGCATCACCATGGTGTACCCCAGCGCACGGCCGCGCGGCAGGATGGTCACCTTGGTGACGGGGTCCGTGTAGCGCATCGCCGCGGCGACGAGGGCGTGCCCGCCCTCGTGGTACGCGGTGATCTTCTGCTCCTTGACGTTCATGACGCGGGTGCGCTTCTGCGGACCGGCCACGACCCGGTCGATGGCCTCGTCCAGGGCACGGTCGTCGATGAGCTGGGCACCGCTGCGCGCGGTGAGCAGCGCGGCCTCGTTGAGGACGTTCGCCAGGTCGGCGCCGGTGAAGCCGGGGGTGCGGCGGGCGACGGCCTCGAGGTCGACCTCCGGGACCATCGGCTTGCCCAGCGCGTGCACCTTGAGGATCGCCTCGCGACCCTTGAGGTCGGGTGCCTCCACGGCGACCTGACGGTCGAAGCGGCCCGGGCGCAGCAGCGCCGGGTCCAGGATGTCGGGCCGGTTGGTGGCCGCGATCAGGATGACGTTCGTCTTGACGTCGAAGCCGTCCATCTCGACGAGCATCTGGTTCAGCGTCTGCTCACGCTCGTCGTGCCCACCACCCATGCCGGCACCACGGTGCCGGCCGACGGCGTCGATCTCGTCCACGAAGATGATCGCCGGCGAGTTCTGCTTGGCCTGCTCGAACAGGTCGCGGACGCGGCTCGCGCCCACACCGACGAACATCTCGACGAAGTCGGAGCCGGAGATCGAGTAGAACGGCACGCCGGCCTCGCCGGCGACGGCACGTGCGATGAGCGTCTTACCGGTACCGGGCGGGCCGTACAGCAGCACGCCCTTGGGAATCTTGGCGCCGACGGCCTGGAACTTGGCCGGCTCGGCGAGGAACTCCTTGATCTCCTGGAGCTCCTCCACCGCCTCGTCCGCACCCGCGACGTCGGCGAAGGTCACCTGCGGGGTGTCCTTGGTGGCCAGCTTGGCCTTGGACTTGCCGAAGCCCATGACCCGGTTGCCGCCGCCCTGTGCCCGCGACAGCAGGAACCAGAACACGACACCGATCAGCAGGAACGGGATCAGCACCGACAGCATGGAGGACCAGAAGCTGGGCTGCGGCACCTCCGAGTCGAACCCGTCGGCCGGGTCGGCCTCGACGATGGCGTCCTCGACCCGGTCGCCCTGCGGCAGGGTGTAGAAGAACTCGACGGTCGTGCCCTTGTCGACCTCCTCGGCGTCCTCGCCCTCACCCTCGGTCACCGAGTACGCCTCGGAGAGCTCGAGCTCGACCCGCTGCTCGCCGTCGACCATGAGGGCGTGCTCGACTGTGCTGCCGTTCAGCAGCTCGATTCCCTGTGACGTCTCGATTCGCGAGACCTTGGGCTGGTTCAGTGCCGAGATGGCCAGCGTCACCACGACCAAGGCGACCAGGATCCAGATGACAGGCCCGCTCAGAAGCTTCTTGATGTTCATCGGCGACGGGGACCGAGCCCCGTTTCCCTCCGCTCGCGCAGTATGTTTCCGTCGAAACTACATGGTCTCCCTGACAGGAGCCCCGAGTGTTCGCCCAGAGCATGTGATGCTCGGGCCACACCTCGCCCAGACGTGACGAACCGCCCGGGATGGGCATTCCGCGGCGTCGAGCGGGACTGAGGAATCAGCCCCCGTAGACGTGCGGTGCCAGGGTGGCAACGAACGGCAGGTTGCGATAGTTCTCGGCGTAGTCGAGGCCGTAACCCACCACGAACTCGTTGGGGATGTCATATCCCAGGTACTTCACGTCGACGTCGGCCTGTGCGGCGTCCGGCTTGCGCAGCATCGCAGCGATCTCGACGGACTCCGGCCCGCGCGAACGGAGGTTCGACACCAGCCACGACAGGGTGAGACCCGAGTCGATGATGTCCTCGACGATGATGACGTTGCGGCCGGTCAGGTCGGCGTCGAGGTCCTTGAGGATGCGGACGACGCCGGAGGACCTGGTGCCGGAGCCGTACGACGACACCGCCATCCAGTCCATCTGCACCTGGTGGTGGAGCCGGCGGGACAGGTCCGCCATCACCATGACCGCGCCCTTGAGCACGCCGACCAGGAGCAGGTCCTTGCCCGCGTAGTCCGCGTCGATCTGGGCTGCCAGCTCGTCGAGCTTCTTGGTGAGCTGCTCCTCGGAGAGCAGGATCTCTGCGAGGTCGGGGCCGACGTCGGACTGGTCCACGAGTTACTCCTGAGTTGTGCTGGGGGGCCGGACGCCGGTCCCACCGTCCGAGATACCGGTCGGCGCGGCGCGCAGGAAAAGACTGCCACACGCGCGACGGGCTCGTGCGCCGCCCGGGAGGTGGACGGACCCTTGACCGCCCCATGACACGACGAGCGCGTCCAGCGCATCCACGTGCCGCGTGGTGGTGTCCGTGGGCTTGCAGCCGACGGCGAGCGCCGCGAGCCGGAGGGTACGACGCCGGAGCGCCGGGTGTGCCTGCTCCAGGAGGCCGACGTCGAGGGCGTGCTCGTCGCCGTCGGCCATCCGGGCCCGGTCCAGGAGCTCCGCGGCGAGGGTGTCGAGCAGGTCCGCGTCGTCACGCAGCTGGTCGGCGCTGCGCCCCAGGGCCTCGACGACACCGGGGCCGAGGGTCTGCTCCAGCACCGGCAGCACCCGTCCGCGCACCTGCGAGCGCAGCGGCGTATAGGCCCCGCGCGCCCGGTCCGTCGCGTCCTCGCGGACCTGATCCGCGTCCTCGCGGACCTGATCCCGCGCCGGCGTGGCGGCGGGCAGCAGGTTGGTCGGGTCGGTCCAGAAGCCCAGGCCCGACGCCGCGCACACGGCCTCGGTCTGCGCCCGCCGCAACCCGAGGAACGGCCGGTGGAAGATCCCCCGCTCCCTCGGCATCCCCGCGAGGGACCGGGCGCCGGCCCCCCGGGCGAGGCCCAGCAGCACCTGTTCCGCCTGGTCGTCGAGGGTGTGCCCGAGCAGCACCCGGGCGGCCCCGGTCTCTCCCGCGACGTCCTGCAGCACGGCGTACCGGGCATCCCGGGCGGCGGCCTCGGGGCCGCCACCGGGCCCGGCCGCCCGGTCCACGCTCCGGACCACCACCGGGTCCAGGCCCAGTGCGCCGCACTGCTCCGCCGCCCGTGCGGCCACCTCGGCGGACCCGTCCTGCAACCCGTGATCCACGATCACCGCACCCGCGCGCACGGCGTACCCGCGGGACCTCACCGAGCGTCCGACCCGCCGGGCCTCGAACGCCGTCGACGCGGCGAGCGCGAGGCTGTCCGCGCCACCGGAGCACGCGACCAGCACCAGGTCCTCCGGGCCGAGCCGGGCCAGCACGGCGCGCACCGCGTTCCGGGCCGCGGCGACGGCGGGGTCGACCCGGGCCACGGTCAGCCCTTCCCGGCGTCGGACGACGGGAGCGCCGCCCTGCCCGCCGTCGTCATCCGTGCACCCTGCGCACCCAGGCACGGGCGTCAGCGATCTCGCGTGCGGTCGGCAGGTTCTCCGGCGCCGCCCACACCGCGTTGAGCCCGTCGCGCCCCACGGTCCGCTCGACGGCGCGCACGAACACCGCTCCGTCGCGGTACTGCGCGAGCTTCGCCTCCATCCCGAGCAGCTTCTGCAGCACGACGTCGAACGTGTTGCGTCCCTCGCCGTCGCGGCGGCGCTCGAACCGCGCGCGGATGCGCCGTACCGACGGCACCACCCGCGGCCCGACGGCGTCCATCATCACGTCCGCATGGCCCTCCAGGAGTGCCATGACGGCGGTGATGTCGGCCAGCTCGTCCTTCTGCTCGTGCGTGAGCATGCCGTCCATGATCGTGCCGCCCTCGCCGCGCAGGGTGGCGAGGACGTTCCGCCCGATCGCGACCACCTTCTTGTCGAACCGCGCCTTGGCCAGCTCCGCCGACGTCCGGGCCATGCCGGCGATCAGGCCCTGCGTGCGGTCCCCGAGGTGGCCGGCGAGCCATGGCGCCGCGGCGAACTGCAGGGCGTGGGTCTGCTCGTGCAGGCACACCCACAGCCGGAAGTCCCGCACCGGGACGCGCAGCGCCTGCTCCGCCTGCAGCACGTTGGGGGCGACGAGCAGGAGCCGGCCGGGACCGGAGTACGGGTCGAACTGGCCCAGCACGCGCCCGCTGAGCAGGGCGAGGACCGCCCCGATCTCGGCGGCACCGGCCATCTGGGCGCCCGGTGACGTCGCCCCCTTGGACACCTCGGCGACGACCGCGCCGATCCCGTCGGTCATGGCGGCCATCGACTGCGTGTTCGCCCGTGCCCAGGTGGCACGGTCGACGATCACCACGGGGCTCAGCGGCCCGCCGTCGTCCCACGCCGCCAGACCCTCCCGTGGGGCCGGCAGCATGCGCGTCGTCTCGAGCACGTGGCCGACGGCGTCTCCTGCCGCGGTCCGCAGACCGCTCACCAGGGAGTCGAGCTCGTCCCGTGGCGCTTGCGGCCCTGGCGCGGCGAGGCGCCCGGCGATCTGTGCTGCCGCCGACCAGTCGACGATCTGCGGGGCGGTGGATGCCTGGGTCACCGGACCACGGTAACGGTCCCGGCAGGCGGGGCGTCAGCCCGGGACCGAGTACGCCGCGAGGTCGCCGACGAAGCCGTCGTAGATCTGCGTGGCGCCCACGGTCTTCTCGGCGGGGATGGAGTCGGCGAGGATCGAGAAGACGAGCATGCGGCCGTCAGCCGTGATCACTGTCCCGGCGAGGGCACGCACCTTGGGCAGGCTGCCGGTCTTGGCGCGCGCGAGCCCGCGCGCGGGGTTGGTCCCCGTGAACCGGCCGACGTCGCTGTCGAGCGTGCCCGTCAGGCCGGCGATCGGCATGCCGACCGCCTCGCTGCGCAGTTCCGGGTGCTCGGGATCGACCATGATCCCGAGCAGGTCCACGAGCTGCTGCGCGCTCAGGTACGAGCCGTCGCCGAGACCGGAGCAGTCCCGCAGCCGGGCGCCGGTCATGTCGACGCCGAGGCGCCGCGCGCTCGAGATCACCGCCTGGGTGGCCCCGTCGTTCGAGCCGGGGAGCCCGGCCTCGACCGCGACGAGGCGCCCGAGCACCTCGGTGATCGTGTTGTCGGAGTACTGCATGGCGAACCCGACGACCTCTGCGAGCGGCGCGGAGCTGACCGTGCCGAGCACCTGGGCGTCGTCCGGGGCGGTCTCGGCGACCACTGCGCCGGCGGTCCGGAGACCCTCGGCCTCCAGCGCGGCGGCGAAGACCTCCGCGGCGTACTTGCCGGGGTCGGACGCGCGCGGTCCGTTGTCAGTGTAGCCGTCGGTCAGCAGCCCTACGTTGATCGCGACGGAGGAGACGGGCGCCACGTAGCCGGCCGCGATGTCCGGGCTCGCCACGGTCGGCGCGATGTCGTCGCCGCTGAAGAGCGTGTCGTCGAGCGCGACCCGCACCTCGGTGGTGCCGGTCACCTTCACCTTGGCGGCGACCTGCCGGGCGAGGTCGGCCAGCCCGGCACGACCGTTGACCGCGTCGGGGTTGCCCTCCCCCGCCGCCAGCATCATGTCGCCCCCGCCGACCAGGACCACGGTGTTGTCCTCGACGAGAACGGCCCTGGTGTCCAGCGTCGTGCCCGCGATGGGCGACGACAGGGCCGCGACCCCGGTGAACAGCTTCTGCGTGGAGGCCGGGGTCATGAGCTTGTCCGGGCTCGACGAGCCGAGCACCTCGCCCGTGCCGCCGTCGGCCACCATGACGCCGACCCGGGAACCGAGCCGCTTGTCCTTGGCCAGGCCCGTCACCAGGCGCTGCATCGCGACGCTGTCGGGGACCGGCGCGTCCTCCGGGAGGTCCTCGAGGAGTGCGACGGGAGCCGGCCCTTCGACGGCGCCGGGGGCGGACGGGAAGGGACTGGGCTCCGGCCACGGCTCGGCCGTGGTGAGCATGCCAGGCACGACGTCGTACGCGTCGGCGACAAGGTACCCACCGAACAGTGCGACGACCGCGGCGACGGCAGCGCCGGAGCGCAACCCCCACTCCATGGGCATCCTCTCGATCGTCACGTAAAAGCCATAGGCAACTCTAGTGGCGGCAAACCATGCAGCGGGTACGGCAGCGGCGATTCGCGGGAGATTTCACCCGCACGCGGCGCCCGTTCGCGCGCGCGACGCGCACGCTGCGAATTATGCCCAACCCGGAGAGTGGTGCTGACCACAGGTAACGGTCGGGACACAAGACACATGGCACACTGGACAGGCGCAAGGCCGCCGCCGCGGTAAGACACTTCGGCGACCATCTTCGAGAACTGGAGCACATCGGCGTGGAGTTCGACGTCACGATCGAGATCCCCAAGGGTCAGCGGAACAAGTACGAGGTGGATCACGAGACCGGACGCATCCGCCTCGACCGCATGCTCTTCACCTCGACGCGCTACCCGGACGACTACGGCTTCATCGAGGGCACCCTCGGCGAGGACGGGGACCCCCTGGACGCACTGGTCCTGCTGGAAGAGCCCACCTTCCCGGGCTGTCTGATCAAGTGCCGTGCCCTCGGCATGTTCCGCATGCGCGACGAGGCCGGCGGCGACGACAAGGTGCTCTGCGTGCCGACGGGCGACCAGCGCGCCGCGTGGCGCCAGGACATCGACGACGTGTCGGACTTCCACCGCCTGGAGATCCAGCACTTCTTCGAGGTCTACAAGGACCTGGAGCCGGGCAAGTCCGTCGAGGGCGCCCACTGGGTCGGCCGCTCCGACGCCGAGGCCGAGATCGTTCGCTCGATCCAGCGCGCCAAGGACACGGGCTACTACGACAAGCACTGACCCGGGGCACGACGTACCGGACGCCCGGGCCACTGACGGCGGCCCGGGCGTCCGTCACGTCCGGTACTCGGACACGCCCGGGCTCAGGGGCGGCCGGCGTACGGCATCGCGCCGGAGAGCCGAAGCGGGTTCTCCGACAGCGGCTGCCCCGGCAGGGTCGCCTCGATCATCATGCCGCCGCCGGTGTACATGGCCACGTGGTAGATCGACGACGGGTCGCCCGGGTTCGAACCGTAGAAGATGAGGTCTCCCGTCCGGAGCGACCCGTAGTCCACCTTGCCGACGGCGAGGTACTGCGACCGCGAGGTGCGGGTGATGTCCACACCCTGGCTCGCCCACGACCTCATGGTCAGGCCCGAGCAGTCGTAGTGCGTAGGACCGGCGGCCCCGAGCAGGTAGGGCGCACCCACCTTGGTGCGCGCCCAGGCGACGGCGCCGGCGCCTCGGTCCTGCGACCCCTGGGTGACGCCCGACGTGGACGGCCCCACGAGCGGCGGGACGGGTGCACCCTCCGGGGCCGGCGCGGGGGCGCCGCCGGAGCCGTCCAGGGCGCCGGACGCAGCCCCGGACGCTGAGCCGTCCGCGACGCCGGAGCCGGCCTCCGCCCGGGCGTGCTCCTGGCGCTCGAGCTCCGCCTTCGCCGCAGCCTCGCGGACCGCCTCCGCGGCGACCGCCCGTGCTTCCTCTCGCTGCCGCTCGATCTCGACACTGGTCTGCCGCAGCTGCGCGAGCCGCGCGACCAGGGCCTGGCGCTCCGTCTCCGCGGCCCGGGTGCGCGCCTCGAGGTCGGCCGCGGCGGCCTGGGCGGCGGCGAAAGCAGACTCCGCCTGAGCGGCCGCCGTCGCGCGCTGCTCCTTCGCGGCGGTCCACCGGGCATCGGCCGACTCCGCCGACGCGCGCGCCTCCTGGTACTCGGCCATGGCCCCGCCGAGCTTGCGCTGCACCGCGCGTTCGGCAGCACTGCGCCCCACCATGTCGGGCACGGACTCGGCGCCGAAGGCGACGTCGAGGGATCCGAGGTCGGCGTCGCGCACGGACGCCCGGTACACCTCGGCCAGGCTCGCGCGCGCCGACACCTCGCCCTTGCGTGCCGCCCGCGCAGCACGGCGGGCGGCGGCCACCTCCTGCTCCGCCTGCTCGACCGCCTCCTGCGCCTCGGCGTAGTCGGCAGCGGCCACCTGGACACGGACGCGGGCCGCCTCGAGCTCCGAGCGGAGCGCGGTGAGCGCAGCCTCCGCCTGCTGGACGTCCAGCGTGCCGGCCGCGACCGCGTCCTGCGCCGCCTGGGCTTCTTCCGCGGTGGGCGGATCGGGCGGGGGGTCCGCTCCCGCGGTCGGCCCCCACGGGATCACCAGACTGAGCGCCAGCACCGCGACTCCGAGCGCGCGGAGCGCCAGCGTCGTGCCGTGGCCGTGCCTCGACTCGTCCACACCTCGGATACGCCCCATGATCCCCTTTCCCGATCAGCGCTACTTCCGGCGTGTCGCCTTGCGCGGATCTTGTGAATCACTTCCGTGTCACGGTCCAATGTGGCCCAGGCTGCCGGATCGCGCTACCGGAGTGCGCCGCACAGCCTCAGCGCCGACGTCCGCCATCGTCCCGGGCCCGTCTCATTTTTCGATCTCACGATTCAAGACATGACTTTCGGTGCCGCCCGCAGCCGTCTACGGTCTCACCCATGACTCGTCGAATGTGCAGTTGCTGAACCAGCGCACGTTCGCCTGCCCTCGGCCGTCCGGCCGACTTCCGCGTGCGCGCCTCCCCGCCGCGGACCACCTCCTGATGCGCAGGCCCCATGGGGCACGTCGCGGCACATCTCGGCCAGTTCCGCCCGAAGCACGCCACCAGCTACAGGAAGCAGGAGAGCCATGACTCAGCCCCAGTGGTCGTTCGAGACCCGCCAGATCCACGCCGGCCAGGAGGCGGACCCCACCACGGGAGCCCGTGCCCTGCCGATCTACCAGACCACGTCGTTCGTGTTCCCCGACGCCGGGGTGGCCGCCGACCGGTTCGCGCTCAAGGATCTCGGCCCCATCTACACCCGCATCGGCAACCCGACGACACAGGTGGTCGAGGACCGGATCGCGAGCCTCGAGGGCGGCGTCGGCGCGCTCCTGGTGGCGTCCGGCCAGGCTGCCGGGTCGCTCGCGCTGCTCAACCTCGCCCAGGCGGGTGACCACATCGTCGCCTCCGCGAGCCTCTACGGCGGCACGTACAACCTGCTCCACCACACGCTGCCGAAGTTCGGCATCGAGACCACGTTCGTGAACGACCCGCACGACCTGGACGCGTGGCGTGCCGCCGTCCGGCCGAACACCAAGGCGTTCTTCGGCGAGACCATCCCGAACCCGCGCTCCGACGTGCTCGACATCGAGGGCGTCGCCGCAACGGCGCACGAGGCCGGGGTCCCGCTGATCGTCGACAACACCGTCGCGACGCCGTACCTGATCCGCCCCTTCGAGCACGGCGCCGACTTCGTGGTGCACTCGGCGACCAAGTACCTGGGTGGTCACGGCACCACGATCGGTGGCGTGATCGTCGACGGTGGCAGCTTCGACTTCGCCGCCGACCCGGACCGGTTCCCCGGCTTCAACACGCCGGACCCCAGCTACAACGGCCTCGTCTTCGCGCGGGACCTCGGCGTCGGCTCGGCGCTCGGGGCGAACCTCGCGTTCATCCTCAAGGCCCGGGTCCAGCTCCTGCGGGACCTCGGCGCGGCGATCTCGCCGTTCAACGCGTTCCTCCTCGCCCAGGGCATCGAGACGCTGTCGCTGCGGATCGAGCGCCACGTCGCCAATGCGCAGCACGTCGCCGAGTGGCTGGAGGCCCGGGACGACGTCGGAACGGTCCACTACGCGGGCCTGCCGAGCTCGCCCTGGCACCCGAACGCGCAGAAGTACGCGCCCAAGGGTGCCGGTGCCGTGCTCGCCTTCGAGCTCGACGGCGGTGCCGATGCCGGGCAGGCGTTCGTGTCTGCCCTGGAGCTGCACTCCAACGTGGCGAACATCGGCGACGTCCGGTCCCTCGTGATCCACCCCGCCTCCACGACCCACTCACAGCTCACGGCCGAGGAGCAGGCGCTGTCGGGGGTCACCCCTGGCCTGGTCCGCCTCGCCGTCGGCCTGGAGAACGTGGAAGACATCCTTGCCGACCTGGAGCTGGGCTTCACGGCGGCCAAGGGTCTCCTGGGCGGGGAGAAGTAGCAGCAGCAACGATGTGACGTCGCCGTCCGCGCCGGGGCAGGGCCCCGAGCTCACCACACCGAGCTCACCACACCAAGCCGCAGGAGACACCATGGCCATCACCACCCCGAGGGCCGCGCACGACACCCCGGACCAACCCGTCCGCTCGTTGCTCGTGCCCTTCCCTGCGCCGGACGGCGCACACGGCCGGGACGGCGGCGCCCCGCCGAGCCCGGCCGACCCCGTACAGACCTCACGCTCGCGCAGCAAGCCGCCGGTGCCCGCGAGCGGCGCCTGGCGCGAGGGCGACGACCCGGGGCACCGGCTGTTCGCCGACGTCGGTGCGTTCGACCTGGAGGCCGGTGGGCGGCTGCCCGCCGTGCGCGTGGCCTACGAGACCTGGGGCACCCTGAACGCCGACGGGTCCAATGCCGTCCTGGTGCTGCACGCCCTGACGGGTGACTCGCACGTGACCGGCGTCGCCGGCCCGGGACACGCGACCGACGGCTGGTGGGCGCAGACGGTCGGCCCGGGCAAGCCCATCGACACCGACCGGTACTTCGTGGTGGCACCCAACGCGCTCGGCGGCTGTCAGGGCACCACGGGGCCGTCGTCCCTGGCGCAGGACGGGCGGCCGTGGGGCGGGCGCTTCCCCTACATCACGACACGCGACCAGGTGGCCGTGGAGATCGCCCTGTCCAAGGAGCTCGGGATCCGGTCGTGGGAGCTGGTGGTCGGCGCGTCGATGGGCGGGCTGCGCGTGCTCGAGTGGGCGCTGCTCGGGCCCGAGGCCGGCATCGACGTGCGCAACGTCGCCGCCATCGCCACGACCGCCCAGACCGGCGGCGACCAGATCGCGTGGGCACACCCGCAGCTCGCCGCGATCCGGGTGGACCCCCGCTTCCGCGACGGCGACTACTACTCCGCCGCCGACGACGACGGTCCGCACACCGGCCTCGGCATCGCGCGACAGATCGCGCACACGACGTACCGCACGGGCTACGAGCTGGACCAGCGCTTCGGCAGGCTGCCGCAGGGTGGCGAGGACCCGTTCGCGGGCGGCCGCTTCGCCGTGCAGTCGTACCTCGAGCACCACGCCGACAAGCTGGCCCGACGGTTCGACGCCAACTCCTACCTGGTGCTCACCGAGTCGATGCTGTCGCACGACCTGGGCCGGGACCGCGGCGGCGTCGAGGCCGCGCTCAGCCAGATCACGGCGCGGGCGCTCGTGGTGGCCGTGGACAGCGACCGGCTGTTCCCGCCCACCCAGTCCGCACGGCTCGCCCGGTGGATCCCGCAGGCCGAGTCCCTGCGGATCGTCACCAGCGACGTGGGCCACGACGGGTTCCTGGTCGAGGCCGACCAGATCGGCCCGATGGTGAGTGAGTTCCTCGGGTAACCATCCAGCAGGCCGGCGGTCCCGGGACTAACGTGGCCGTATGGCAAAGCTCAATCCGTACCTCAGCTTCCGGTCCGAGGCCAAGGATGCCCTGGACTTCTACCAGTCCGTGCTCGGCGGTGAGCTCGACGTCAGCACCTTCGGTGAGAACCCGATGGAAGGGATGCCCACGCCCGACGAGGACAAGGACCTCGTCATGCACGGGCAGCTCGACACCTCGGGCGGCCTCACGATCATGGCGTCGGACACGCCGTCGTTCATGGAGTACGTGGCGCCCTCGGCCGGCGTCACCGTCGCACTGACGGGCGGTCCGGACGACCACGACTACATCAAGGGCGCCTTCGAGAAGCTGTCCGACGGCGGGACACCGGGCCAGCCGTTCGAGCTCGCGCCGTGGGGCGACTACTACGGGCAGCTCACCGACAGGTTCGGCATCTCCTGGATGTTCGACGTCGCCGCCACGTGATCCGGGGCGTCGTGGTGTGGTCCGGGGTCGGTTAGGGTCGCCGCATGCTTGCCGCCTATGTGACCAGCTTCGCACCCGACAGCCCGCTCGACGGCCTGGAGGTGGGTGACCGCCCCGAGCCGGACGCCGTGGAGCACTGGACCACCGTGGACGTGCGGGCCGCGAGCCTGAACCACCACGACCTGTGGTCGCTGCGCGGAGTGGGCCTCAAGGAGCAGCAGCTGCCGATGATCCTCGGCACCGACGCCGCCGGTGTGACCCCGGACGGCGCGGAGGTGATCGTGCACGGCGTCGTCGGGGCCGACGGCCACGGCGTCGGGCCGAAGGAACCGCGATCCCTGCTGTCGGAGCGCTACCCCGGCACGCTCGCCGAGCGGGTGTCGGTACCGACCGCGAACCTCGTGCCCAAGCCTGCCGAGCTCTCGTTCCAGGAGGCGGCCTGCCTTCCCACGGCCTGGCTCACCGCGTACACCATGCTCTTCACCGCGGGCGGGCTCACCCCGGGCGACCGCGTGCTGGTGCAGGGCGCGGGCGGCGGGCTCGCCACCGCCGCCGTCACGCTCGGGGCGGCGGCCGGCCTGGAGGTCTGGGTGACGTCGCGCTCCGCCGAGAAGCGCGAGCGCGCGGTCGCGCTGGGCGCCGCGGGTGCCGTCGAGACCGGCGCACGTCTGCCCGCCCGTGTCGACGCGGTGCTCGAGTCCGTGGGCCAGGCGACGTGGGCCCACTCGATCCGCTCCGTACGCCCCGGCGGCTCGGTGCTGGTCTGCGGCGCGACGTCGGGTGATGCTCCCCCGGCCGAGCTGACGCGCGTCTTCTTCCAGGAGCTCCGGGTACAGGGCGTCACGATGGGCTCGCGCGAGGACCTCGGCGCGCTCGCCCGGTTCTGCGCCAGGACCGGTGTACGCCCGGTGATCGACGCCGAGGTGCCGCTCGCGCAGGCCGCCGACGGCCTGAGCCGGCTCGACGCGGGCAACCAGTTCGGCAAGGTCGTCGTCCAGCCCTGACCCGAGGCTCAGGCGAACCGGCGCGCGAACTCCTCGACCAGCGTCGGGCCGGTGTCGCCGATCCGCCACACGTTCCAGCCGTCGGCCGTGTACGAACCCGATGCCGCCGTGGCGGCGGAGTCGGGGTGCCGGTAGCGGGCACCGTTGGCGAGCTCGATGGCGCCGTCCGGCAGGAGCATCGCCTCGAAGTGCTGGTTCCGGCGCGGCCGGGACCACACGACGCGCGTGGGCGTACCGATGCTGCGGGCGAGCGCCTCCAGGTCGGGGTCGTCCTCCTCCTCGAACAGCATCGGCGTGCTGGCACGGATGCTCTCGCTCGGCGGCACGGGACGGGCCGGCGCCTCGGGCGCGCTCGACGGGTACGGGTCGGCTCCGAACGACGGCTGCCCGAACCCGTCGTCGGGGCCGGCCAGGTAACCACCGGACTCCCAGGGGCTCTGCTCCGTGATGACCGGAGCCGCGTTCTCCGGGTAGGGCGACTGGTACCCCTGCTGATCGCCGTAGGCGTAGCCGTTCTGGTCGCCGTACGCGGCGGGCGCGTCAGCCGGGTACCCGTACGCCGACACGCTGGGTGCGAAGCTCGACTCCGCGCCGTAGGTGGGCTCCGGCGTGTACCGGGGCCGGGTGATGTCGAAGTCGGACGGCTCGTTCGAGTCCGCACCGGAGTAGGCGGGCGGCGCGTCGAACGACGGCGGCTGCCACAGGTCCTCCTCCACCGGCGGCTGCGGCGCGGGGGGCGGCGGCGGCGAGTAGCCGGGCCCGGTAGCCGACGGCGGCTCGTCCGGCTGGCTGGACGCCGCGAACCGGTCGATGCGCGACCGACGACGCACGGACGCCAACGGCGCCGACTCGGCCGCGGGCTCGGGAAGCGGCGGGACGGCCGTGTCGCCGAGCGAGGAGCGGCTCGTCGCGAGCCGCGGCGGAGTGCTCGGCGTCGGACGGGACTCCGCACCGGGCCGCACGGACGAGACCGGGGCGCTCGGCATGCTGCCGCTACCCGGTTCGCTCGCCGGCGGTACCGGCGGAGCGGCTGGTGGGGCCGGCGTGGCGCTGGGCGCCGCCGCGGCGGCCTGGGCGCGGCGTGCGGCACGGGTGCCGGCCGCACGCTCAGGGGTTCCTGCTCGGGGCGCGTGCTCCGACGTACCGGCGTCCGCCGCACGCTCGGGCGCGCCGTTGCGGGGCGCGGCACCGCGGAGGCTGGACCGCAGGCCGGTCGCGGCGTTGGTCGGACCGGCGGACGGGTTGTCGGCAAGCGGCTTGTCGGCCAGCGGCTTGTCGGCCGGGGACGGAGCAGGTTCCGCACGGACCGGCGTCTGTCGCGCACGCTCGGCACGGGACTGGGGCACCTGCGGTGACCGGCTCTGCGGCGCCTGCGCGACGACCGGCATCTTGCCGGTGAGCGCGTAGCCGACCTTGACGCCCTCCTCGAACGCGTCCTTGGGCGCCCCGGTACCGCCGACGACCCCGCCGGTGACGCCCGCGTCCATCGGGCTGCGCAGCGACCCCTCCATCGAGCTCGTGATGGAGCCGCCGATCGGCGCCGACTTGGGCGCGGGCAGGCCCGGTGGCAGATGCACCACGAGGGGCGAGACGTCCAGGAACTTGCGGCCGTCGTCCGAGTTCACGACGCCCATCTTCAGCACCTCGACGGGCATCGTCGGCTGGCGCAGGAAGTCGACGGCGTTGAGGATCTCGTCGGGCGCGTTCTGGCAGATGATGATGAGCCGAGCGCCGCTGCCACCGTTCTTGCCCGACTGCGTGCGGGTGATCGGCACGCTGTCGTAGAACGCGGCGACGTCGTGCTGGAACGAGCTCGCCCCGCCGCTGTAGCGCGCCGCGAGGTCCGCCCGGGTCAGCCGGCCGGCGGCCCCGGCGTGGTCGAGCGCCTTGGCGAGGTTGTCCCGGTCGAGGTCCGCGACCAGCTCGACGACGACGGGCGAGCCCGACGCGTCGAGCGCCAGCAGGTGCGGCTCGTCGGGGCCGGAGCCCTGCGCGATCGGGAACACCTCTTCGCCGAGGAGCCCGTCGATGTGGGAGTCGACCACCTGGTTGGCCGTGGTCTTCAGTCCTGGTTCCGAGCCGTGCGCACCGTTCGCGGACGTCACGAGGAGGGGCCGCTGGGTATCGACCTCGAACAATGGCATCTCGTGATCTCCCCGGGTCCTGCGGCATCGGTCCGCCTTAGCCTAAAGGCCGCGCGCAAGAGACCGGAAACACGGGGGTGAAGGTGTCGTGTTGCTTGTCCGAGGGCCCGGGGTCGTGCTCGACGGCCGGCCTCAGGAGTGGCCGGTCTCCGCCTCGTCGGCAGCGAGCCGCTCCTCCACCCGGGAGATCTTGCTGTCGATCTGCCCGGCGGGCGCACCAGGACGGATGTCGGCCTTGATGACCAGGGACACCCGGTGCCCACCGGCGGCCACGGCCTCGGTGGCACGCTGGATCAAGGGCATCACCTCGTCCCACGCGCCCTCGATCTCGGTGAACATCGAGGTCGTCCGGTTGGGCAGGCCCGACTGCCGGACGATGCGAACGGCCTCGGCAACCTGCTCGGCAACGGACTCGCCCGCGGTCATGGGGGCGACGGAGAACGCGAAGACAGCCATGTACCCAGTCTGCCCCGACCCGGGCGGGATGTTCTGACAGAACCGCCGCACACGTAGGCTCGACGCGTGAACGTCACCCTCCTCGCGGGCGGGGTCGGCGGTGCGCGGCTCGCGCACGGCCTCGATCTCGCGCTCGGCGCGGCCACTACCGACACTCCCTCCACCACCACTCCCCCAGCCGCTCCCCCGGCGACGCCCGCGCACCCGCTCACCGTCGTCGTGAACGTCGGCGACGACACGGAGCTGCACGGCCTCGCCATCTCCCCGGACATCGACACCGTCGTGTACACCCTGGCGGGCCTGAACGACGAGGAACGGGGCTGGGGCCTGCGCGGCGAGTCGTATGCGACCCTGTCCGCCCTGCGCGACCTGGGCGAGGACACGTGGTTCACGCTCGGCGACCGGGACCTCGCCACGCACATCGTCCGCACCCAGCGCCTGCACCGTGGCGAACCGCTGTCGGCCGTCACGGCGCACCTCGCCCGCTCGATGGGCGTCGGGCCGCGCATCGTGCCCGCCACCGACGACCACCTCGCCACCCTCGTCGACACCCCCTCGGGCCGGCTCGGGTTCCAGGAGTACTTCGTGGGGCGCCAGCACGCGGACGCCGTCCTCGGCCTGCACTTCGACGGGGCCGAGACGGCCCGGCCCGGCCCCGGCGTGCTCGACGCGCTGGCCGCCGAGCTGGTGGTGCTCGCGCCGTCGAACCCGTTCCTGTCGATCGAGCCGCTGCTGGCGGTGCGTGGGGTCCGCGAGGCGCTCGCCACCGCCCGGGGACGCCGCGTGGCGGTGAGCCCCATCGTGGGCGGGCAGGCGATCAAGGGGCCGGCGGCCCAGATCCTGGAGACGCTCGGGCACGAGGTGTCGGCCCTCGGCGTCGCGCGCATCTACGCGGACCTCGTGGACGTCATGGTGATCGACGACCGCGACGCCGGACTCGCCGGACCCATCGCGGACCTCGGCCTGGCCGTGCACGTCACCGACACCGTCATGGGCGGCCCGCCCGGCCGCGAGCGCCTGGCCCGCGAGCTGCTGGCGCTGGCGTGAGCAGGGCGACCTCGCCGGAGGGCCCGGGCACGACGGCGGTGGTGCCGCTCCGCGACGGCGTCTCCGGCAAGTCGCGGCTGGCGGCGGTGCTCGACGCCGGCTCGCGGCGCCGGCTCGTCCGGGTGCTGGCCCGGCACGTGGTGGAGACGCTGCTCGCCACCGACGGGATCGGGCACGTCGTGGTGGTGACGGCGGACCCGGTGTTCGCCCGGGAGACCCTGGCCGGGCTGACGGTCGAGGTGCTGGAGCAGCCGGTTGCACGGCCGGGCCTGAACGCCGCGCTGGAGCATGCCCGCGAGGTGCTCGCGCCGAGGGCGCAGGGGCTGAGGCCCGGGGTACCGGATCCTGCCCCCGGCCGGCTCCTCGTCGCGCACGCCGACCTGCCCGCCCTGACTCCGGAGGACGTCACGGCCCTCCTCGCCGAGCCCACCCGGGTGGTCATCGCGACGGACCGCGACCGTTCCGGCACCAACCTCCTGCTCCTCCCCTTCGAGGCCGAGGCTGATTCGCTTTCAGCGGCCGCAAAGCGAAGAAACCTTGGCTTCGAAGGGGAGGGGGACGGGGACGAGCCCTTCCGGTTCCGGTTCGGGGTCGGCTCGCTCGTCGCGCATCTTTCGGAGGCGGAGGTTCAGGGGCTGGACGTGACGGTCGTGCACCGTCCGGGTACGGCCGTCGATCTGGACACTGCGGACGACTGGTCGCAGCTTCCGGACGAGGTGCGGGCCAAGGTCGGCCACGAGGTGCCCGGTCTGATGTAGTTTGCGCGGTGTCTACGAGTGCTGCTCGTGATTCCGTCCCAGACCCAGGGAGACACCGTGAGTGCTGTGCAGAACGTTGGAATCGTGGGCGCGGGGGCCGCTGGGCTCGCGACCGCCATCCTCTTGGCCGAGTCCGGGGCCGACGTCGTCGTGTACGAGGCGAAGCCGAGCCTGGGCGCGCTCGGGTCCGGCATCACGATGCAGGGCAATGCGCTGCGGGCCTTCGACCGGCTCGGGGTCTGGGAGCAGGTGCGGGCCAGGTCGTTCTCGTTCGACGTGACCAGCATCCGGGCGCCGGGGCCGGAGGCGCCCCTGGTCGCCGAGATGCACGACAACCGGATGGGCGGACCCGACTACCCGGCGACCGCGGGCATGTTCCGCCCCGACCTGGCCGAGATCATGCTGGCCCGGGCCCAGGCGCTCGGCGCCCGCATCCGCTTCGGCACCCGGGTCACGGCCGTGCACCAGGACGACGACGGCGCCACGCTCGTCCTCGCGACGGACGCCGGCACGCAGGAGGCGACCCACGAGCTCGTCGTGGGGGCGGACGGGCTCAACTCCGCCGTCCGTGCACTCATCGGCATCGAGACCCGTCCGGAACCGAACGGGATGGGTATCTTCCGAGCCTTCGTCGCGCGGCCGGCGGGGGCCGACCACACGGAGCTGGTGTTCGGCGGCCCCTCGTACATCGCGGGCTTCTGCCCCACGGGCGAGGACACGATGTACGCGTACCTGGTCGAGGACAAGCAGGACCGGCAGGGCATGACACCCGAGGAGGGCTCGAAGCTCATGGCAGAGCTGGCTCGCCCGTACGGCGGCCACTGGAACGCCATCCGAGCCCAGCTCGAAGCGGGTGTCGAGCACGTCAACTACACCTGGTTCACCAGCCACGTCGTCACCGAGCCGTGGAACCGCGGTCGCGTGGTCATCATCGGCGACGCGGCCCACTCCTGTCCGCCCACCGTCGCCCAGGGTGCCGCGCAGGCCGTCGAGGACGCCCTCGTGCTGGGCGACGTCCTCGCCAGGCACGACGGCCTGACCGAGGAGCTGTGGGCCGAGTTCCACGGGCGCCGCGTCCCGCGCGCGACCACGGTGGTCGAGGCGTCGAACCAGATCACGAGCTGGCTGCTGGCCCACGAGCGCGGCGACGTGCAGGGCTTGCACACCACGATCTCGGAACTGGTCTCCCGGGAGCCGTGACCGACAGCGCGCCGTGACCGGCCGCGAGCCGTGACCGGCCGCGGCTGACGGCGGCGCGGGCGGGCTCACCACCCGCCGCGGCGGATGACCTCGTCCAGAGGCTTGCGCCTGCGGCGGGTGGGCGATCCCTTCGCCCCGCCGTCGGCCGGGTGCCCGACGGCGACGACGCCGGTGATCTCGAACTCGTCCGGGATGCCGAGCTCCGCCCGGACCGTCCCGACGTGCTCGGGCGGAACGCCGAAGAAGCACGCGCCCAGCCCCTCGTCGACGGCGGTCTGCAGCATGAGCAGCGACGCCATGCCCACGTCGATGTGCCAGAACGGGACCGGCCAGCGCGCCTCGTCGAGGTCCGCCCAGCCCTTGTCCTTCTCGGCGTACCGCCGCAGGTACGCGGCCTTGGACGCGAGGGCGAGGACGATCACCGGTGCCGTCCGCATGCCGGTGAGCCAGGCCGAGAGGTCCCGCTCCGAGTCGTCCGGCGTCGATGCCGCCCAGAACCGGTCCCGGTCCTCGACGGCCTCCAGCACCACGAACGCCCACCCCTGGCTGAACCCCGCGCTGGGGGCGCGGACGGCGTTGCGGGTGATCCGGTCGACGGCCTCGGCGGAGACCGGCTCATCGGTGAACTTGCGGTGCATCCGGCGCTTGCGGACGACGTCCTGGAATTCCATGGGCCCATTCTCGTTCCCCGCGCACGGAGCTTCGGCAGGCCACGAATCGCGTTGCCGTACGGCAGCGCGCCCGTCAGCCTGAGCACATGACTCTTCAGGCGATCGACCAGGCGACGCTGCCGCACGGCAACTTCGAGGGATACCTCCACGGCTCAGAGGTGTCCGTCATCTTCGAACGTGTCGCCGAGGACGGCGTCGGGCCGAGGCTGCACCGGCACCCCTACTCGGAGACCTTCCTGATCCGGTCCGGCCGGGCGCTCTTCACCGTGGGCGGCGAGGAGCTCCAGGCCGTGGGTGGCCAGATGCTCGTGGTCGAGGCGATGGTGCCGCACAAGTTCCGGACCCTGGGCGCCGACCTCTACGAGGCCGTCCACATCCACGCGAACGACCGGTTCGAGACCGAGTGGCTCGAGTGAGCCGTCAGCAGGTGGCCAGCAGCGCCGGTACCAGCACTCCGTTCAGGTCGTACAGCGGCTCGTCGGTGTAGACCGGGTAGGCCATGTCCCGCCCGGTGACGGCGAGCGAGAGCTGCCGCTCGCCGTCGGGCGACGTGAAGTTGAACGAGAGGGTCCCGTACGACACGCCGTCGTGCCCGTACAGCCAGCCGCCGGGGACGCACGGGTCGGGGATGCGGTAGACGCCCAGACCGTAGT
This sequence comes from Promicromonospora aerolata, assembly GCF_042682255.1. Classification (NCBI taxonomy): domain Bacteria; kingdom Bacillati; phylum Actinomycetota; class Actinomycetes; order Micrococcales; family Promicromonosporaceae; genus Promicromonospora; species Promicromonospora aerolata. The sequence goes on along the minus strand of NZ_JBHUHF010000001.1, from coordinate 4,409,225 downwards.
CCGGGAACATCTCGTGGTCCACGGTGCGAGGATCCAGCATGTCCGCGGTGGTCTCCGGGTCGACCAGCCGGCCGGTGACCAGGGCCTCGGTGAAGTCGGCGAGATCCTCGGTGGTGCTGGTGACGGCGCCGGCCGCGTCGAACAGGCTCGGGTCGAAGTGGTCGAGGTCGTACCAGCCGGCGCCCTCGGGTCCCGTGTAGGCCGACTCGTGCAGGAACGGGCCGCGTACGCCCGGGTCGTCCGGGTAGGCGCTCTGCCGCATGCCCGCCGGAGCGAACACCCGGTGCCGCAGCAGGGTCTCGACGCTGTGTCCCGTGACCTCTTCGAGCATCACCCCGAGCACCACGTAGCCGGCGTTCGAGTAGGAGAAGTCGGTCCCCGGCTCGTGCATCCACGGCGCGGACCGCGCCGCCTCGAGGTGGTCGGCCTCCGTGACCTCCTGGCCCATCACCGCGAAGACCTCGTCCACCGAGGTCGGATCGGCCACCCGGGACAGGAGGATCCAGTCGGTCGCGGTCGGCGCGCCCGAACGGTGGCTCAGCAGCTGCTCGATCGTCACGTCCGCCGGCATGACACCGGGCAGCACCTCCGCCACGGGTGTGTCGAGCGTCCAGGTGCCCTTCTCGACCTCCTGCATCACGAGCGTCGCGATCATCGGCTTGGTGTTGCTCGCGGCCCGGAACCGGTCGCGCGGCCGGGCCGGCGCGTGACCCTCGCGCTCCCGGGTCCCGGCGGCACCCCGCCAGATGTCGGACGCCGTCTCGACGCGCGCCGTGACCCCGATCGCGCCGTCCGCGACGACGGCGTCCAGGGCGGCATCGAGCTCGGCGTCGGCCGGTGTCGTCGGGCCCTGCGCCAGCGTCCGGTTCCTGGCGAGGTCGCGCTGGGCCGCGCGGGCCGCGTCGGCGACCACCTCGGACAGCGGGGCGTCGGCGGCGGTGACGGCCGGCGACGGCGACCGGTCGTCTGCTGCGTGCGCGGACCCTGCGACGGCCAGTGGCGCCGCGAGCGCCAGCGACGCGCTCAGCGCGAGCGCCGCCCGGCGGGTGGTGCGATCCATGGGAGTCTCCTTCGTCTCGGCGGTGCTCCCATCCTCCCGACGCACGCCCCCGAGGAGATCACCCGCCGGACTGATATCCCTCCGACCTGCGACGGAACTCGCCATCCCGGCGAAACCGCCGAACGTAGGCCTGGTTGCTCCAAGAACGCTCAGAGACCAACTACTCCTCCGTTCGGTGTGGGTGGCGGTGGGGCCGCCGATCTACAGGCGGTCCGCGATGAGCTCCAGCAGGGACCTGCCCTCGACATCCGCCAGGTCCAGCGCCTGGATACGGCAGGAGAAACCGTCGGCCAGGTAGGTAGTGCCCGGGGCCGCGTCGCGCAGCGCGGGCAGCAGCGCGTTCTCGGCGACCGCGACGGACGTCTCGTAGTGCCCCTTCTGCATGCCGAAGTTGCCGGCCAGACCGCAGCAGCCCGCGAGGACCTCGATCTTCGCCCCGCCCTTCTCGAGCAGGTTCTGGTCCGCCGCGTACCCCATCACGGAGTGCTGGTGGCAGTGCGGCTGCACCACGGCGGTGACGTCGGCCAGCGACGGCAGCTCCCACTCCTCGGGGGTGTCGGCCGAGGTGAGCAGCTCGGCCGGCGTCCGCGTCATCCGCGCGACGGCGTGCGCGCGGGGGTCGTCCGGGAACAGGTCGAGCAGGTCGGAGCGCAGCACCGCGGTGCAGGACGGTTCGAGGCCCATGATGGGGATGCCGTTCACCGCGTACGGGCCGAGCACCTCGAGCAGCTTGAGCAGCCGGCGGCGGGCGCCGTCGAGCTGGCCGGTCGAGATCCAGGTCAGACCGCAGCAGGCCTGCTCGTCCGGCACGATGACGTCGAACCCCGCGGCGGTCAGCACCTTGAGCGCCGCCTGCGGCACGGTCGGCGAGAGCGCGTCGCTGAACGAGTCGGTCCAGAGCACGACCTTCGGCTTGGTCGCCAGCCGGGCCGCCGTCTCGCCCTCGCGGCCGGGCACACCCAGCCCTTCCTCGTTCGTGACGGGCAGCCCCGGCACGCCGTGCGTCGCGCCGCCGCGCGCCCACCACTGCCGGAACGGGATCTCGGCGAACCTCGGCATCGACCGGCGGGTGTCCATGCCACCGGCCCACAGCACCGCCTTGCCGATCCACTTCACGCCCAGCAGGCCGTTGACCAGCTCGGGAACGGCCCCGGCGAGGCGCGCCCAGCGCGGCAGCCAGCCGAGGGCGTAGTGGTCGACCGGGCGCAGCTTGCCGCGGTAGGTCCGGTACAGCACCTCGGACTTGTACTGCGCCATGTCGACACCGGCCGGGCAGTCGCTCGAGCACGCCTTGCACGACAGGCACAGGTCCAGCGACTCCCGCACCTCGGGAGCCTGGAGACCACCGACGAGGGTGCCGTTCACTGCCTCCTGCAGCACGCGGGCACGCCCGCGGGTCACGTCCTTCTCGTCCTTCGTCGCCTGGTAGCTGGGGCACATGAAGCCGCCCGACGCCGACGTGTCCGCCCGGCACTTGCCCACGCCCACACAGCGGTGCACCGCCGTGGACAGGTCGTTGTGGTCGTGCGCGAACGAGAAGCCCTCGTACCCGGACTTGCGCCGCACCCCGTGGCCGGAGCCCTTGCCCACCAGCGGCAGCTTCGTACGCACCGGCGCGGCCTGCGGCCGGCGCAGGTCGGCGTCCACGGCCCGCGGCCGCACGACGACGCCCGGGTTGAGCAGGTCCTTCGGGTCGAACAGGGCCTTGAACCGCTCCATCAGTGCGATCGCCTCGGGCGAGTAGATCAGCGGCAGCAGCTCGGACCGGGCACGACCGTCACCGTGCTCACCGGACAGGGAGCCGCCATAGCTCGCGACGAGCTCCGCCGCCTCGATCATGAACGTACGCAGCACCGATCCGGAGGTCTCCAGCGGGATGTCGATCCGCAGGTGCACGCAGCCGTCGCCGAAGTGCCCGTAGGGCAGGCCGTCCACGCCGTAGCGGTCCATCAGCGCCTGGAGGTCGCGCAGGTACGGCCCCAGCTTCTCGGGCGGTACCGCGGAATCCTCCCAGCCCGGCCACGCCTGCTCCCCGGCGGGCGTCCGCCCGGCGAGACCCGCGCCGTCGGCCCGGATCTGCCACATCTTGGTGGCGTCCGGACCGGCGGGCAGCACCAGCGAGTCCAGCGCCGTCGACGACGCGACGATGGCGTCGGCACGGCCGAGGGCCTCGGCCTGCGACGCGCCGCCCACCTCGATCATCAGCCAGCCGGAGACACCCCGGACGTGGGCGCCGGGCAGCGGCGGCACCGAGCCGTCGCCCTTGGCCCGCCGTACGACGTCGACCAGACGGGCGTCCAGCCCTTCGATCGCGAGCGGCTTGTGGTCCAGCAGGCCCGGCACGTCATCGGCGGCGGTGGCCATGTCGGGGTAGCCGAGGACGACGAGCGTCGGAGCGCTCGGTGTCTCGACGAGGCTGAGCTCCGCCTCCAGCACCGTGACGAGCGTGCCCTCCGTCCCGACGAGGGCGCGCGCGAGGTTGGACCCGTTCTCGGGCAGGAGGTGTTCGAGCGAGTAGCCGGACACCTGCCGGCCGAACCGGCCGAACTCCGTGCGGATCAGCGCGAGATTGTCCCGGACCAGCTCCGCCAGACCGGGTACGGAGCTGAACTCGGGGTCGCCGGAGCCCGCGGTGAACCGCCGGCCCGCACCGTCGAGCACATCGAGCGACACCACGTTGTCGGCGGTGCGCCCGTACGCGACGGCGTGCGGCCCGCACGCGTTGTTGCCGATCATGCCGCCGAGCGTCGCGCGGTTCTGGGTGCTGGGGTCCGGGCCGAACCGCAGCCCGTGGACCTTGGCCTCCGCCTGGAGGGTGGACATGATCGTTCCCGGCTGCACGCGGGCGGTACGCCGCTCGGGGTCGATGCTCAGCACCTGGTCGAGGTGCCGCCCCAGGTCGAGGACGACACCCGGGCCCACCGAGTTGCCGGCGACCGAGGTACCGGCGCCGCGCGCCGTGATGGGGATCTTGAGCTCGCGCAGCACCTCGAGCGCCGCGACGACGTCGTCGGTGCTCTCCGGGAAGAGCACGCCCTGCGGCACCACCCGGTAGTTGGACGCGTCCGTCGAGTACTCGGCGCGTCGGCGGGAGCTGATGTCGACCGCGCCGCCCACGACCGTGCGCAGCGCGCCGGCGACGGCCTCCCGCGCGGTCTCGGCGGCGCGGTCTGCCTCCCGGCGCGCGGCCTTGCGCTGCTCCTCGCTCTCGACGCGGCGACGCTCGGCCTCCTCGGCGGCGCGGACCTCGGCCTTCTCCCGTGCGGCACGGGCGGCCTCGGCGTCGTCGGCCGTGTGGGCCGTGCGGCCCTTGGAGCCCTTGGAGCCCTTGGAGCCCTTGGAGCCCTGTACTTCCTGACCGTCGTCGTTCATACCGTTCCGGGACGGGGCGTCGTGGGTCTGCGGTGGCACGTCGCGATTCTCGCACCAGAACCCGGCAAGCCGCACACCTGTCCGACCTGCCGCTGAGTGCTGGATATTTGTGGTCCCCGAGCCGCAGGACTCGCAAATACCCAGCACTCAACCGACGGGTCAGCCCTCGAAGGTGACGTCCAGCGTGATCTCGCCGACGCCGGCCAGCGCCTTCGAGATCGGGCAGCCGACCTTGGCGGCCTCGGCCGCCGCCTTGAAGCCGGCCTCGTCGATACCGGTCGCGAACCCGCGCACGGTCAGCGCGCTCTTGCTGATGTAGAGCCCGCCGGCCGGGTCCGGCCCGAGGGTCACCTCGGCGCTCACCTCGATCTGCTCCGGCGTGGCGCCGGCGGTGCCCAGCTCGTTCGTGAACGCCATGGTGAAGCACGACGAGTGCGACGCCGCGAGGAGCTCCTCGGGGCTGGTGACGCCCCCGGCCTGGTCGGCGGCGCGCGCAGGGAACGACACGTCGTACGTGCCGACGCCCGACGACGACATCTCGACCTGTCCCGACCCCTCCTCGAAGGTGCCGTTCCAGGCGGTGCGGGCGGTACGTGCTGGCATGGTGCACTCCTTGTATGACGAGATGCGATCTCAGTTGGATCCTGCCTTCTCGACCCTACCGGGCATGCCGTCGCCTCACGGCGTGAAGTCGAGCAGCTCCTCGTCGACGGCCATGACGGTCCAGACACCGCCCTCGGTGTCCGTGAGGTCGTAGGCGGGGACGAGCAGCACGGCGCCGTCCGCCGGGTAGCGCACCTCCGTGAGCGTCGCCGACACGATGGTCACGTCCTCGACCGGCCACGCGATGGGGCCTCCGGACTCGGGCACCGTCCGGGGCCCCGCGCCCTCCGACGGCCCGGCCTGCCCGGACCGGCCGAGCACCGCCCCGGAGAACCGCGGATCGCCCAGCCGCTCGACCGCCTCCACCTCGCTGACGACCGGGTACGCCCCGAGGCTCTGGTCCGCGGACCCCTCCTCGGCGAGACGCACCTGCGCCGTGCCCGGCTCCGTCGACAGCCCGGCGCCCGCGTGGAACACGAACCCCGTGGCCTCCGGCAGGTCGCCGGGCGCGTCGAACGGCTGCACGCCGGACTCGGCCTCGCCGTGCGGCCCGGCCTCGTCCGGTACGTCCATGACCGACGGCGCCTCCGCGCCGGACTCGACCGTCGTGTCGGCGGTCGACACGGGCAGCCCGCGCTCCCCGGCGACATAGCCACCACCACCCGCCGCGACGATCCCGGCCACGGCAGCGGCGACCAGCCACGGCGTCCTCCGCCGGTGCCGGCGCACCGCCAGGTCGTCCCGCGCCCGCTCGTGCCCGGTGGCCTCCCGCTCGGCGGGCGCACGCCCGCCGAGCCCGCGCACTGCTGGTTCCCCCTCGGCCTGCTCGGCGATCAACGCGTCGACCTTGGCCCGGAGCACGCCCTGGACGGGATCGGGCGCACGCCTCGCGGGGTCCGCCGCCATCAGGCGGTCGAACGCCGGGTCCCCCTGCCGCTCCTGCTCGTTCATCGCCGTCCCTCCGTGCCGTGCTCGGCTCCGCACCGCGCACACCCTCTACATGTGCTCATGCGTCCACCGCTTGCTCGTGGCCGTCCCACGCGTCGCGGAGCCGTGCCCGCGCACGGGACAGTGCCGCGTCCGCACCGCCTCGCGAGACGCCGAGCACCCGGGCGAGGTCGTCCCCCGACAGCCCGTCCCAGGCGACGAGCAGCAGGATGCGCCGGTCGCGTGGCGTGAGCAGGGCCAGGACCTGCCGTACGACGTCGTCGGTCGCGGCGAAGGTGGCGGGGTCCACGTCGTCCGGCTCGTCCGGGACGACGGCGACCGGCAGTGCCCGCATCTTGCGCCGGTGGTTCGCCAGCACGTAGCCGGCGGTGCGGTACATCCACGGGAGCTCGGCGCCGTCGGGCACGTCGTCACGACGGCGCCACGTGGTCGCGAGCACCTCGGCGGCGAGGTCCTCGGCGTCGGAGGCCCGGCCGCCGTCGGGCAGCCGACGGAGGAAATAGGCGTAGAGGGCACGCGAGTGCGCGTCGAAGAGCGCACTGAACCACGCGTCGTCGTGCGGTAGCCGGTTGTGCGGCGGCTCGTCCTGCGGGGCGCCGGGGCTGTCGTCCACACCCCCACTCTGTCGCGCCCGGGCCCGACCTTGCACGCGCACGCGCACGGATCGTCGTGGTCGGTAGAACGTCAGGTGGTCGGCACCCCGGGGTGCCGACCACCTGACGTTCTACCGACCACTCAATGTCGCCCGATCAGCAGGCGCCCTGGTCCTCCCAGACCCCCCACTCACCCGTGGTGCCGGGCGTCTCGTTCGTCGTCCACCACTTGGCACGCCACTCGTGCCCGTCGTGCGACACCGTGTCGCCACCCACGTAGACCTCCGAGGCGCTCCAGGCCGCCGAGACACACTCATCGGCCGGCGGGTCCGTCGGCGGGTCCGTCGGCGGGTCGGTCGGCGGGTCCGTGGGATCCGTCGAACCGCCGTCCTCCACGGGGCCCGGCGTGCCGGAGCCCAGCACGTTCCACAGCGCGCCGGTCAGAGCACCCGACCGGTCACCCGACAGGTCCCACCACATGGCCCCGCCCAGGCCCTGGGCCTGGATGTAGTCGGCCTTGGCCGTCACGGACTGCTCGTTGTCGTACGACCACCAGGTGTTGCCGTCGTGCCGCCAGGCGGCCCCCAGCCCGGCGTCGTAGTACCCGGTGCCGGAGTTCTTGATGACGTCGTAGTCGTTGATCCCCGCCTCCCACTGGCCGGAGGCCGGCCCGGTCGCGGTGCCCCACGCGTCGGACGACGGGGCGCCGGTCCAGCCGCGGCCGTACATCGCGAGGCCGAGGCCCAGCTGTGCCGGGTCGATCCCGGCGTCCACGTACTGCTGCACGGCAAGGTCCACGCTGAACTGCCGTGCGGGCTCCCGCGGGTCCGCGGGGTCGTGGTAGAGGTTGCCCTGGTGCCCGGTCAGGCTCGGGTCCCAGGCTCCGTGCAGGTCGTAGCCCTGGACGTTGCCGAAGTCGAGATAGTTGAAGATCTCGGGGTCATTCCAGCCACCCGCCTCGATGTCCGCGGGGTTGGCGGGGAGGAACGCGGAGAGCTCGTAGTCCTTGCCTGTCGTCGCGCCGAGCGCGTCGAGCTGCTCGCGGAACTCGGCGAGCAGGAGCTTGAAGTTGCGTGCGTCGTTCACGGGGTCGACGTGGTTGCCCTCGGCGCCGTTCGGCGAGCCCGGCCACTCCCAGTCGATGTCGAACCCGTCGAACACGCCGGCGGCGGCACCCGGGCCGCCGCGGCCGTCGATGACGGGCAGGTTGCCCTTGATGAACATGTCGATGCAGCTCGACACGAGCTTCTCGCGCGAGGCGTCCGTCGCGGCGGCGAGCGAGAAGTTCTTGGACCAGGTCCACCCGCCCATCGACATCATGACCTTGAGGTCCGGGTGCTTCTCCTTGAGCTGCTTGAGCTGGTTGAACGATCCGGCGAGCGGCTGGTCCCAGGAGTCGGCGGTGCCCGACACGGAGTTGGCCGCCGTGTAGCCCATGCCGTAGTCGGCCCAGGCGTCGCCCGCGCCGTCGGAGCCGTTGGGCCCGGGGCTCTGGGCCTTGTTGGCCTCGAAGCACTCGAGGTTCTGGTGGTGGATGTTCGCGAAGGCGTAGTTGATGTGGGTCAGCTCGTCGGCCACACCGGACGTGTCGAGCTGCTTGACCTGGTAGCCGCGCCCGTACACGCCCCATTGCGTGAAGTAGCCGACGCTGCGGAAGCCGTTGATGGCGGAGGAGCTCGCCGTGCTGGCGGGCTCGGCCTCTGCCGCGTTCGCCGCGTGCAGGCCGACGCCCGCCACGGCTGCGGAGGCGGTTACGGCGAGCGCCGCCACCCCCGCGAGGATTCTTCTGGTCGTCCTGCTGGCGGCTGACGCCGGTTCGTACGTCGAGTCCATCGTCTTCCCTCTCTAGTTCCGGTCGCGCTGCTCCAGAAACGGTGGTCCGCTAAATGTAAGGAAACCTGCGTTAATGGGAAATAAGGGAATTCCACACGATGGGACTACGTAGTGAAACCACCTGGTACCGCACGAGGTTGTTTCGGCCCTGGCATCCGGGCACCGAAACAACCTCGTGCGGTACCAGGTACATCGGCGACACGACGGGGCAGGATGGCAGGTCGATCGGCAGCTCGCAGCAAAAGTCGTGGGCCCAGGTTGATGCGGGTGAAACGTGAGGAGGTCATACTTGCGAGCACCGTGAACGAATCCGGGGAGGGTCAACGATGACCGCGCTACCGCTGCAAGTCGTTTTTCCGCTCTCCCTCGGTGACCGCACCGTGGCGCCCCACGTCGCGTGCGAGCTCAGCCGAGTGGTGGGTGACGAACCTGGATGTGTGGACCAGACCGCCCGAATGCTCGACGACGAGCATCTTCTCGGGACGGCCCTGCTGCCGGACCCGCTCCCCGCCGCACGTGCGGTCCGAGAAGCCGTGGGCCCGCTCGGCCTCGACGACGACGCGCGCCGCGTGCTGCTGGTCGCCGCCGTCGCCGTCGTGGACCGCACCGAGGTGCTGCTCGCCGCGTCGGGCACCGACATCGACACGCTCATGGCCGGTCCGGCCGGCCGCCACCTGCATCTCGTGGGCGGCCGGTTCCGCTTCCACCATCCGCGCATCCGCTCGGTGGTGCACGACGACGCCGACCTGGCCACCCGAACCGCCGCCCACGTCGCCCTGGCAGACGTGCACCGCAAGGCCGACGAGCCGCTCATCGCCATGTGGCACACCGCCCTGAGCACGCTGGCCGGTGACCCCCTGCTCGCCGACGGCCTCGTCGAGCTCGCCGAGCAGCACCTCGCGCGCGGCGACGTCCACCGCGCGCACGAGGTGGCCCGCGAGGCCGCGAGCCACGGCACCGACCGGGTACGGGCGCGCGCCTTCGCGGTCGCCGGGCGGGCGGCGCTCTGGGCAGGGCACGTGCACGACGCCGTCGTGCACCTCCGTCGCGCCACCCACTCGCTCGACAACGGCTCGTCCCCCGGTGGAGCGCCCGACGCCGCCCGTCCGCTCGGCGTCACGCTCGCGCTCCTGGACGGCCGGCCCGACGCCGTGCTGCCCGACGAGGCCTGCGGCGCCGACCGCGCGGTGATCGCCGCCGCACGCAAGACGATCCGCCTGCTCGACGGCGCGCCGGGCGAGGCCGCCACCATCCTGTCGGAGGTCGCGGAGCTGGCCCCGGCACGCCCGGCCGGACGGTGGTTCGACGGCCCGGACGAGGCCATGACCCCGCTCGCGGAGGCCCACCTGCGCGTGGCGCAGTCGTACCTCGCGCTGCGCCTCGGCGACGTCACCGGCGCCGCGTCCGTGCTCGACGACGCCGTCGAGCGCCTTCCCGTCGCTCTCGCGTTCGGCGGGCTCGGGATCGCGCTCGCGCGGCGTCTCGACCTGGTCCGCGAAGGCCACCTGAGCCGGCCCACCACCGCGCTCGAGGCGTCGGTGCCGGGTCAGGTCGCGCCCGTCGTGCGAGCAGCCACGCTCGGCGACCGCGCCCAGACCGCCGTGCTCGACGGCCGCTGGGTCGAGGCCGCCACCCTGCTCGGGCTCGCGGCCGAGCGGGGCGGCGACGACCTGCGCCGGCTCTGGCTCCCCACGCCCGACCCGGTCGAGCTGCTCGTGCTCGCCGGGCAGGAGCGTGCAGCCCGGCGTGCGCACGAACGACTGCGGCTTCGTGTCCTGCCGGCGGTCGGGGCGGAGTCCGCGGGCGGCTTCTCCGGCGGGCCCGTGCGCCGGCGGCGACTCGACCTGGCGCGCGCCGAGCTGGCCCTCGCGGACGCCGCCGGCGTCAGCCGGGCACGCGAGCGCGCCGTGGAAGCCTCCCTCCGCGTGGGGTCCACCTTTGAGCGCGGTCTCACCGAGCTGGTTGCCGCCCGCGCCTTCGCCCGTCTCGGCCTGCCCGGGGACGCCGCCGCGCACCTCCTCGGCGCGCACGAGCTGTTCGAGGAGTCCGGGGCGAAGGCCTGGGAACATGTCGCGGAGCAGGCGCTCCTAACGCCGGAGCTCGTGCCGACGGGCGCCGGACGGCCCGGAATGCCCCCGCCCGGCAGGACACCGCGGCGGGTCGCCACCGGCGGCCCCGGGTCGCAGCAGGGCCGAGCGTCCGGCGACGCCGCCGGATCGGGCCCGGACGACGCGGCAGGTGAGGCCGTTCCCGGGACCGGGCAGGACGAGCCGTGCGGGCAGTGGAACGGCCTGCTCACCGAGCGCGAGCTCGACGTGGCACGGCTGGTGGTGCAGGGCAGGACCAACCGGCAGGTCGCCGCGAGCCTCTACGTGTCGGTCCGCACCGTGGAGGTGCACCTGGGCCGGGTCTTCCGCAAGCTCGGGGTGCGCTCGCGCACGGAGCTGGCGGTCCTGGCATTGCGGGGCTGAGCCCGTACGCGCCCGGTCAGGCCTCGACGAGGACGGTCACCGGGCCGTCGTTGACCAGCTCCACCTGCATGTCGGCGCCGAACCGGCCGGTCTCGACCGTCAGCCCCCGCTCGCGCAGCGCGGCGACGACGGCGTCCACGAGGGGCTCCGCGACCGGCCCGGGCGCCGCCTGGACCCAGGTCGGGCGGCGTCCCTTGCGGGCGTCGCCGTAGAGCGTGAACTGGCTGACGACGAGCACGGGCGCGCCGACGTCGGCCACCGACTTCTCGTCGTGCAGGATCCGGAGCTCGGCGATCTTGCGGGCGATCATCTCGACCTGGGCGGGGCCGTCGTCGTGCGTGACGCCGACCAGTGCCATGACGCCCGGCTTGTCGATGGCGCCGACCACCTCACCGTCGACCGTCACCGAGGCGCGCGTGACGCGCTGCAGGACCGCCCTCATCGACGGCCCTCGTACGCGTCGGCGAAGACCGCCCGGACCTCCCCGACCGGTCGTCCGCCGCCGAGCACCGGCACGCGGCCCAGCCCGTCGAGCCCACCCGGGTACACGCCCGGCAGGCCGGCCGCGCCCGCCGCGCGCAGGGCGGCGGCGAGGATGGCGGGACGAGCCCGGGCGGAGCCGTCGAGGACCTTGAACGCGATGGCGGAGCCGTCGGGCAGGCCTGCGGCATAGACGCCCTCGGCGCCGTCCTTGGCGACCAGGCCCGGCACGGCCTGCATGGCGAGCGTGGCGTCCCGGCCGGTTCCGCCCACCATGTCGGGGTGCGCGGAGATCGCGCGACCCGCACGCGCCTCGTGCGAGCGGACATCGACCGTGGGTGCGGCGCCCAGGGCCGAGAACGCGCGCGCCAGACCCAGCAGCGTCGTGGAGAGCAGGGGCGCGCCGCAGCCGTCGACCGTCGTGTGCATGACCACCTCGGCGTCCCCGGTCAGCTCGAGGATGGTGGCGCGTACGGCCCGCTGCAGCGGGTGCTCGGGCGACAGGTAGGTCTCGATGTCCCAGCCCTGCGTGAGGCACGTGGCGAGCATCGCGGCGTGCTTGCCCGAACAGTTCTGCGCCAACGACGCCGGCCCCGGTCCGCCGCCCAGCGGCGCCATGTGCCACTCGAGCGCGGCCGGCGGGTGGATCGGCAGGTCAGGCGTGTTCTGCAGGGCGTCGGGCCCCAGGCCTCGGGACGCGAGGATCTGCAGCACGCCCTCCAGGTGGAACCGCTCGCCGTTGTGGCTCGCGGCGGCCAGCGCCAGCAGCCGGTCCGGCAGCTCCAGCCCGGCGCGCAGCATCGCGACGAGCTGCAGCGGCTTGAGCGACGACCGCGGCCAGATCGGCGTGGTCGGGTTGCCCACCTGCACCACCGGCCGGCCCGACGGGTCGAGCACCACGAGATGCCCCAGGTGCACCGACTCCACGAGGTCACCGCGGATGACCTCGGCGAGCGGCGCGGCGTCGTCGAGCACGCTGCTCGACGCCGGTCCACCGGCGCGGGACATCGACGCGGGCCGTCCGGACGCCACGGGCGCCGTCACCAGCCGCTCTGCGGGCCGCGCGGCTTGTTGCCGGTGCCGTACGGCTGCAGGCGCGGCCGCAGGCTCACCCAGTAGATGATCGCGGGCGCCACCGCGATGATGTTGAGGAAGGAGCCGAACATGAACCCGCCCCGCATCCAGCCCTGGGGCAGCCCGAGGAAGCCGAGGGCCGCGGCGAAGGCCAGGATCGCCAGCCAGCCCGCCTTGGGCACCCGCCCTTCGGCCCGGTACCCCTTGTCCGGTCGGCGCACCGCGTCGACGAAGGCGACGAGCTGCACGACAAAGACCACGAGCGCGAGCGCGGCCATCACGAACCACTGCAAGAATCCCACGGCGCGAGCCTACGGCACGGACTCAGTCCTGACGGGCGTGCTTCGCGCCGAACAGCATCGTGGCGAGCATCAGCATGAACACTGCCCAGCCCACGACGCCGGGCACCCACACCCAGTACCAACCCGCCGTCGCACCGACGATCAGGGCCGTGGCCCCGGTCAGACCCCACACGACCGCCGTGTAGATACCGAACCGCGCGGCGGCGGCCGGGTCCCGCTCGAACCGGTTGCCCGCGTCGGCGCCCCGGCGCCCCTCCTCGAGCACCCACGGCTTGCGCCGGTTGGTCTGGGTGGCACCGAGCCAGGCGAAGAGCACCACGCCGCTCACCAGCGCGACCATGCTCACCGCGAGCACCACCAGGTCGAGCCCGGCGAGAGCGGCGAGCCGTGCAGCCTCGGCGCCGAGCGCGACACCTGCGACGACGAGCGCCGTGGCGACCCCGAACAGCGCCGCCCGGCCGCGTGGCATCGGATGGTGCGTGGTGGTCTCCTGCGCGAGCGAGCTGCCCACGATCCATCCCGCGGCGAGGGCAGCGACCACCAGGAGTGCCACGACGGCCGCGAACGCCATCTCGATCACGCCGGCGCCGCCCAGCACGGCCGCGACCAGCGTGCCGACACCGACGAGGGCAGCGGCCACGACCGCCACCACGAAGCCGGGCCTGCGCCGTACCCGATGACGCGCGTGCGCGTCCGTCGTCCTCGCCGCGCCGGCTGCCCCCAGGGCGCCCGGAGCTCCCGAGTCGTCCGGGCCCTCCTCGTCGGCGACCAGCGACCGCACGTCGCCGAGCTCCTCGATCGCCCGCCGGGCCGCGGCCTCGCCGGGCACACCGGACGCCTCGAGCTCAGCCGTCCGGGCCAGCAGGTTCACCCGTACCTCTTCCTTGAGATCCTGGGCCTCGGGCGTCATGGGGACTCCGGCGAACGCTTCGTCGAGGAGCCGGTGCAGCGAGGTGTGCACAGTCATCATCGGGAACCTTTCAGGTCGAGAAGGGAGTCGATGGTGCGTCGCGTGACCACCCACGCGTCCACGTTGCGCCGGTACACGGCGCGACCCGCGTCGGTGATGCGGTAGTACTTCCGACGTCCGCCCTGGGACTCGTCGCCCCAGTAGGCCTCGACCAGGCCGTCCTTCACGAGCCGCCGGTAGGCCGCGTAGAGCGTGGCCTCCTTGATCTCGTAGTTGCCGCCGGTCGCGTCGCGGATCGCCTTGTAGATCTCGAACCCGTAGCGGTCCCGGCCACGCAGCGCGCCGAGCACGATCGTGTCCGTGTGGCCGCGCAGCAGGTCGGCGGCGAAGGCATCGGCCCCGCCGTCCGACGTCGGGTCACTCGCTCTTTGGATCACAGCAAGTACTGTATCTGATCAACTACTGGATCACAACGGAGTTCGGTCCATGAACCTGGTCAGGGGCGGGTGGGCGGCAGCTGGGAGCTACAGCTCCGGCAGGGCGTCCCGGGCCTCGCCCGGCGAGGCACCGGCGGCCTCCAGCGTGTCGACGACGGGCGACCGCAGCAGCATCACCAGCGACTGCACCTGCCAGTCGCCCTCGCCCACGGTCCGGGGGTCCACCTGTGCCGCCACGGTGGTCAGCACGTCGCGCCCGCGCGCCCCGTCCGCCCCGGATCCGACGTCGGACGCGAGCTGCCGCACGCCCGTCGCGAAACCCTCGACCAGATCGGCCACCGGCTCGACGTCGTGCTCCCCCTCGACGACCGGGAGCACCCGGCGGGCGAGGACCCGGACCGACCGCATCGTCCGGTCCACGAGCACTGCCTGGTCCTCGAGCCGTCCGAGCTCACCGCGGTGCATCCGCCCCACCGAGATCCGTGCCAGCTCACGCGCACCGCGCGCGGCCTCCTGCCACTCGGCGAGCACCGGTTCGGAGGCGCGGCCACGCACGAGGGCTGCGCGGACGTCGTCCGTGTCACGCGAGCGCAAGCCGCGGGCGAGGGTCTCCAGGGTCTCCGCGAGCTCGGTCACCGCCTGCTCGGCGAGAGCCCGCGGACGCCGCCGGGTGTCGCCGGGCGTGAGCAGGGCGACGAGCAGTGCGACCGCGCCGCCGATCAGGGCGTCCGTCCATCGCCCGAGCGGACCGCCCGATACCGACGGCAGGCCCACCACGATGATCGCCTGCACCCCGGCCTGCGTGACGAGGAGGGCACCCCGGTCGATGAACCGCGCGACGATGGCGGAGATGAACAGCACCAGGCTGAGCTGCCACCAGCCCGACCCGATCAGGTGCACGATCAGGTCGCCCATGGCAACGCCGACGGCCACGCCCACCGCCATCTCAGACACCTTGCGGACGTCCCGCTGCGCGGTGAAGCCGAGGAGCACCCAGGCCGCGACCGGCGCGAAGAAGGGCTGCTCGTGGCCCAGCACGTAGCGGGCGATGAGATAGGCGGCCCCCGCGGCGAGCGCCGCCTGCGCGATCGGAATCATGCTCGCCCGCGCACGGGTCCAGCCCTGTCGCAGCCGGGTGCGCAGCATGAGCGTGCGCATGGCCTTGCGCCACATCTCGTCGGCCGCGCCGGGCAGTGAGGTCACGAGGGCATCTTTGCACTCACGCCCGGCGGTGGCCGCCGCCCAGGCGGCTGGTCAGATCAGGCTGCCCGGTCCGCGCAGCCCACGGGTCAGGGGACCGTGCGCCTCGGGGCGGTCGACCGACACCCCGTCGCCGGGCACCACGGTCTCCTGGGCCGCGGACACCTCGAGGACCTGGCCGGAGATCTCGCCGGACACCATGAGCTCGACGTCCTCGGGAACGTTGCGCTTGAGCACCGCGAGCCCGATGGGCCCCAGCTCGTGGTGGCGGGCCATCGAGGTGAGCGTGCCGACGACCTTCCCCGCGCCGTCCGACGCCGGGAGCCGTACCTCCGCGCCCGGCTCCGGGAGGAGGTGCTGCGAGCCGTCGAGGTGCAGCATGACCAGCCGGCGCGGCGGGCGGCCGAGGTTGTGCACCCGCGCGACCGTCTCCTGCCCCCGGTAACAGCCCTTGCTGATGTGGACGGAGGTACGCAGCCAGTCCAGCTCGTGCGGGATGGTGCGGGCGTCGACCTCGCGCGCGTACCGCGGGCGCCAGGCCTCGACGCGCAGGGCCTCGGTGGCCCACGTCCCGGCGAGCGGCCAGCCGGCGGCCTCGCGGGCCGCGACCTCGCTCTCCAGGTCGGCACGGGGCACCAGCACGAGGCGCCACGGGCGCTCGGCACCGGGGTGCTCCGACTCGGGCGGACCATAGCGTGTGCCGCCACCGACCACGTGGGGCCAGGCGTCGTGCCAGGTCACCGGCTCACCCTCGATGCCGTCGGCGGCGACGGGCTCACCGATCGCCGCCCACTGCTCGGTGGCGTCCGTGACCTCGACGCGGCGCGTGAACTTCATGCGGTCGAGCCAGCCGGCCAGGCCGGGTGCCGACTCGCGCTCGGTGATCAGCCACGTGGCCTCGCCGTCGTCGACGACGCCCGCGGCGTGCTCGATGTGGCCCTGCGGCGACAGGACGAGCAGCTCGGTGCTCGTCCGCGGGGCCAGGTCCTCCAGCTGCTGCGAGGTGATCGAGTGCAGCCAGGTCAGCCGGTCCGGCCCGGCGACGCGGACGACCCCCAGGTGCGACTGGTCGACCACGGCACCGCCGCGCGACAGCGCGCGCTGCTCGGCCGTCGGGTCGCCGTAGTGCCAGGCGACCCCGGCGTCGGGGCCGGCGGCGGCGACCGCGCCGCGGCGGCTCAACAGAGGGCTCTCGTAATCCATGCTCACCTCAGGTGCAGCGTTGTGGGCGGGCGAGGCATTCCCCGCCCGCGAGACGGGTCAGACGCTCAGGTCACCGGAGTGACCCGTGGTTCTGACCCGGCTCATTGCCGGTCCAGCTCCGCCGACGCGTACGAGCGCAAGGGCTCGCCGAACGCGGCAAGCTCCTCGACCCACAGCAGGCGGCCCTGCACCAGGCCGTAGAGGCGCTTCGACGCACGCACCTCGGACGCCGTCGACGTACGCGCGATCGCGTCCGACGCCAGGTCGATCCGCCCGTTGCCCGCCGCGCCGACATAGACGGTGATGCGCCCGGAGGCGTCGGCCACGAGCACCTCGAGCGCCTGCTTGTCCTCCTCGAGACCGTCCGGACGGTCGGTGGACACCCGCCAGTAGCCGGTCTCGGTGGACCAGACGGTGCCGGTCGCCGCGACGTCGGGGGCTGCGGGTGCCTCCGCGGCGTCGGCTGCCGCGGAGACCCCGGTCTCGGTCGGGTCCGGCACCGGGGCCGGCCACTCGCCGTCACCCGGCAGCTCGTCCGGCACCGCGTCCTCCAGCACCCGCAGCGTGGACTCGAACCGCAGGTAGGGGCCGCCGTCGTGGTCGAAGACCAGGTCCTGCACGAAGGACTTCTTGCCGATGCCCGGGTACTCGATCACGCCCTCCCCGCGCCATCGGCCCACCAGCCAGGCCAGCGGGTACACCTCGGGCGAGAGGCCGTCAGGGAAGGTGAACGTCATCAGCGCTGGCCCGCGTACAGCTTGTAGACGACGTAGCCGGCGAACCAGGCGACCGCGACGGCGACGGCGACGATGAGGCCGGTGAAGATGAGCTCAAGGGCATGGATCGACATGGTGTCGATCCTAACCGTCCAGCGCTTACAGTCGGCGGCATGCGCCAGCTCGTGATCAAGACCACTGCAGGCCTGGACCGGCCCGAGGCCACCAACCAGGCATTCACCGTCGCCGCCGCCGCGGTGGCATCCGGGGCGGAGGTGAGCCTGTGGCTGACCGGGGAGTCGGCCTGGTTCGCGCTGCCCGGCCGGGCCGCCGACCTCGCGCTCGAGCACGCGACACCGGGGCCCGACCTGCTGGAGACGGTCCTCGCCGCGGGCACCGTCACCCTCTGCACCCAGTGCGCCGCGCGCCGCGACATCACCGAGGCCGACGTGCTGCCCGGGATCCGCATCGCGGGATCCGCCCTGTTCACGGAGGAGATCCTGCGCGACGGAGCCCAGGCGCTCGTCTACTGACCTCAAGGTCGGCAAAAGGTCAGGTGATCGGCAGTCCGAGCTGCCGATCACCTGACCTTTTACCGATCATCTGGGCCCGGATCCGGGCCAAGACCGTCAGGCGCGGACCAGGCCCGCCCTGCGCATCAGCAGGTACATCTCGCACCCGAGGCAGAGTCCGACGACGGCGTTGAGCGCCGCGGCGACGAACGCCACCGCTGCCGCGATCGGCACCGCCGGGAGCAGGCCGAGGAAGCCGAGCAGCACGCCGACCGCGGTGACGAACAGGCCGACACCCTGCGCGAAGCGCGGTGGGCGCCGGTCCTCCAGCTCGCCGGGTGGGCCGAGACGCGGGCGCACGAACTTCTTGAACACCATGCCCTGCCACGAACCCTCGGCACCGCGCAGCGTGCCGAGCAGGAAGCTCAGCATGATGAACGTCAGCAGCCACAGGCCGGCAGTGCTCGCACCGAGCAGCACGACGGAAGCCAGCAGCACCGCTGTGATGCTCGCCCCCACCCGCGGCCCCCGTGGGTCGATCCCCTTGCTCACACTCATGACTGCCCTTCCCCGTCCGCTTCGGTCACCGCATTCGGGACCCGGTTCAGTGCCTGACGTGCCTGGGTGTCGGACACCACGCCACTCATCCGGGCGACCTCGCGCCCGCCGCCGTCCACCACGAGGACCGTGGGCGTCCGGAGCACGCCCAGACGGCGCACGAGGTCGAGGTGGTCATCGACGAGGAGCTCCCGGTGACCGACGTCGGACGCCGACCGGGTGAGCCCGCCGAGCACCCGTGACGTGGACCGGCACGCGGCGCACACCTCCGCGGAGAACTGCACGAACGTCACCCGGTCCGCGAGCGCGATCCCGGACGATGCCCAGTCGATCCCGGCGGGCGCCTCGCGGGGCGCGCGCACAGCACCTTGACGTGCTGACCACCACACTCCGAGCGCCGCGGTACCCAGCACGAGCACGACCAGCGCTATCACCTGTCCCAGCATTTAACCCACGATGCCGTGAGTTGCTCATCCAGACAAGTCCTCACCTGCAATGACGCCTGTCACAGTGCGGGGTTCCGCCCTTCTCGCGGGCTCGGACGCATGCTTTCCTTGGCAGGACAACTGGCTCCGGCAGTATTTCTCGTGCCGAAATGCCGACCAACTCGCTGCCACCCCGATGGTAACGTGCATGCATCCGCATATATGGGAGAATTTGCTAAGATGGAAGTTTTGCCAACTCGCACCTGGAATGGAATTACCATCCCAGCGGCCGGGGTGTACCAGCTCGACGGAAACCACAAGCGGCTCGGTTTTCTCGCCATGCACATGATGGTGAGCCCCGTGCGGGGCGAGTTCGCGTCCGGAGAGGCGTCCGTCGTCGTCGCCGAGGACCCCCTCGCCTCGCGAGTGGCCTGCACCATCCAGGCCGCGTCGATCGACACACACGTGCCCGACCGTGACGCCCACCTGTCCGGCCCCGACTTCCTGGACGTCGAGAACCACCCCACCATCGAGTTCCGCAGCACGGGCTTCCGGATGCGGACCCAGGTGGACCCCATCTTCTCGTGGGCGCGGCTCAAGGCAGGCACCGCTGGCCGGGCGCCGCACGACCCGATGCGGCCCGACGGCTCCTTCACCAAGTTCGTCATGGACGGGCTGCTCACGGTCCGTGGTGTCACCCGCCCCGTATCGCTCGAGTGCGAGTTCGGCGGCGTCGGCCACGACCCGTACGGCCAGGACATCTTCGGCTTCCACGGCAGCTGCGACATCGACCGCGAGGAGTGGGGCCTGCTCTGGAACGTCGCGCTCGAGGCCGGCGGTGTCCTCGTCGCCAAGAAGGTTCGCATCGAGATCGCCGGCGAGATGATCCGTCAGTCCTGAGTCGCCCGACGCCGTCCGGGGCGCGTCGGAACACGTCGTGGGTGCGTCAGAGAATGACCATCCGGCCCACGACAAAGACGAAGATGCCGCACACCGCGACGGGCAGCGCGCTCGCCGAGAGCCCCGCCAGCCGGGCACCACGAGCCGGCAGGCGTTCCAGCAGCAGGTGCAGCGCCCCCACGACGACGCCCGAGACCAGCCCGCACCAGAGGCCGCTCACCGTGTCGATGTTCGGCAACAACGTTCCGACCGCGCCACCCACCACCACGGCGGCGACCGCGGAGATCCCCAGGGCGACCCAGCCACGCACCGGCAGCGCCGAGACGGCGGCGGCGACCGCCAGCGCGACCGCGCTCGTCACGACCAGGTCCGCACCGGCGTCGGAGCGCGCGGCAGCGATCCAGCCGGACGCGGCGACGGCGGCGACCACACCGGTCACGGTGCCCGACACCGACTCCGTGAGCTGGGGCCGCCCGTCGCGGCGCAGCATCTCCGCGATGAAGGCGAGCACCACCGCACCGGCCAGGACGGTCGGCAGGTGCCGCAGCACCGGCTCCCCCGGCGTGGAGTAGGTGGCCGCCGCTCCGCCGATACCGCAGAGCGCCACCACCACGCGGGTGCTTCCCGGCGCGGGCAGCCGGAGCAGCGACGGCCAGCCCAGCGCGACGAGAACCACCAGGACCACTACGGCCGCCACGAGGGGCAGCGGCCGGGGCTGGACGTAGGACGCTGCGGCGACGAGGGCTGCGAGCGCAGCGGTCGTCACGGCGCGGGTGGAGACGGACACACCCAGAGTTTTCCAGAGTCTGTCCCTGTTCCTTCAATCGCGGCACCTCAGGCGCCGGAACCGGGGGCCGAAGAGAGACGAGCGACACTCGCGTCATGCGTACGTCACGGGCCCTGACCGGCATGGTGGTGACCAGGAAAAGGGCGTGTAACATGCACGCAACAAGCAACAGGGCAGACTTCCGCAGAGAGCCAGTTGGACGCGACGGGACGTCTCGCTACCGCGAGACCCGAGCCAGGGACGGTTGCACGACGCCGGTTCCGAGAGGAGGTGCGTCAATGGCAGAGCTGTTGATCCTCACACCCGCTACCGGCGGGTCTGCCGAGGTACTGCCCGCACTGGGACTGCTGTCCCACCGGGTGCGGGTACTACCGATGGAGCCGTCGGCGCTCGTGGACGCACCGGACGCGGACGTCGTCCTGCTCGATGCCCGGCGCGACCTGGTCGCTGCCCGCACCACCTGCCGGCTGCTGCACGCCACCGGGCTCACGGTGCCGCTCGTACTGATCCTCACCGAGGGCGGCCTCACGGTCGTGACCCACGAGTGGGGTGCCGATGACCTGCTGCTGGAGTCGGCCTCACCGGCCGAGGTCGAGGCTCGTCTACGCCTTGTCATCGAGCGCTCGGCGCGCGGCCCGGCCGAGGAGTCGCAGCAGGAGATCTCCGCGGGCGAGCTCGCCATCGACGCCGGCGGGTACACCGCCCGGCTCCGCGGTCGCCCCATCGACCTCACGTACAAGGAGTTCGAGCTCCTGAAGTACCTCGTGCAGCATCCGGGCCGGGTGTTCACCCGCGCCCAGCTGTTGCAGGAGGTCTGGGGCTACGACTACTACGGGGGCACCCGTACCGTCGACGTCCACGTGCGACGGCTGCGGGCCAAGCTCGGTCCGGAGCACGAGCAGCTCATCGGCACGGTGCGCAACGTGGGCTACCGGTTCGACCCGCCCAAGGAGCAGCGCCCGGCCGAGGAGCCGCCGGCTCCCCCGGCGGCCGACGACCTGCCGGACGCCGCCTCGTCGGCGGGTAGCTCGACCAGCGCCCCGGCACCGGGCTCCACGGACGATCCGAACGGTGGCCCCACGGGCAAGCGGGTCGCGCAGACGGGGCACTGAGTCCCGCGCGGACCCGACACCGAACGCGTAGGTTCGTACCCGTGACCGCACTCTCGGCCCGACCGGCAGTCCGCAGGGCAGCCACCAGCGACTACACGTGTGCCCTGGTCGAGGGCCCGTGGCAGCACGAGTTCGTCTCGTCGGGCGGGTCCCGCTTCCATGTCGCGGTCGCCGGCCCCGAACGCCGTTCGGCTCCGCTGGTTCTCCTGCTGCACGGCTACCCCGAGTTCTGGTGGGCGTGGCGCGCCCAGATCCCCGCCCTGGCCGACGCCGGCTACCGCGTCGCGGCGATGGACGTGCGCGGTGTGGGTGGCTCGGACAAGCCGCCGTCGGGCTACGGGGTACCGGCGCGGGCGGCGGACGTCGCGGGCGTCGTCCGTTCCCTCGGCCGCGAGCGCGCCGTGATGGTGGGGCACGGCACGGGCGGCACGCTCGCCTGGGCCCTGGGGGCGCTGCACCCCGGCACGACGGCGGGCGTCGCCGTGCTGGCCAGCCCCCATCCCGCGCGGGTGCGCCTGCGCAGCCGCGCGGCGTTCACGACAGCGGCCCTGCGCGCGCTCGCGTACCTGCAGGTGCCGACGCTGCCCGAGCGGGCGCTGGCCCGCGGCGACCTCGTGGAGCGCACGCTCGCACTGGGCGCGGGTGCGCCGCTGCCGGCCGACGTGGTGGAGCGGTACCGGACCGTCATGCGCATCCCGTTCGCCGCGCACTCCGCCGCCGAGGCGTTGCGCTGGGCCGTGCGGTCGACGCCACGGATGGACGGGCGCCGGTTCGGCGCCGCGCTGCGCCGCCCGCTCACCATGCCCGCCCTGCAGCTGCAGGGCGGCCTGGACGGCATCGTGCGGCCGGAGCGTGCCGACCTCGATGCCATCGCCCTGGCACCGGACCTGCGTTACGAGCTGATCCCTGGCGCCGGCCACTTTCTCCCGGAGGAGGCGCCGGACACGGTGAACGAGATCCTGCTCGACTGGCTGGCCCGGGTGAGCCCGGCGCGGCGGTAGGGCTACCTGGGCGCGACGATGGGCAGGCCGGCCGAGGGCGAGCGCTCCGGCGCCGGCCGTACCAGCTTCCCTGCCTTGTCGGGGTCGGTCTCGCCTGCCCCGTAGGACGGGCACAGGTCCGAGATGCTGCAGGCGCCGCACGCCGGGTTGCGTGAGATGCACACCCGCCGCCCGTGCCAGACGAGGTGGTGGCTGAGCTTGGTCCAGTCCTTCTTGGGGAACAGCTCCCCCACCTCGGCCTCGACCCTCACCGGATCCTCCTCGGTGGTGAGCCCCAGCCGCCGTGCCACCCGCCCGAAGTGCGTGTCGACGGTGATTCCCGGGACGCCGAACGCGTTGCCGAGCACCACGTTCGCCGTCTTGCGCCCGACGCCCGGCAGCGTCACCAGGTCCTTCAGCCGGCCGGGGACCTTGCCGTCGAACCGCTCGACGAGCGCCTGGCCCAGACCGATCACGGCCCGCGCCTTGGCCCGGAAGAAGCCGAGCGGCCGCAGGATCTCCTCGAGCTCGTCCGGGTCCGCCTCGGCGTACGCCTGGGCGTCCGGGTACATCACGAACAGCTCCGGCGTGGTCTGGTTCACGCGGACGTCGGTGGTCTGCGCACTGAGCACCGTCGCGATCAGCAGCTCCAGCGGTGTGGTGAAGTCCAGCTCGGCGCGGGCGTCCGGATAGGTCTCCGCGAGCCGGCGGTTGACACGCCGTGCCCGGCGCACGAGGGCCAGCCGGCTCTCCTGTGCGTTGGCGGCGTCCTTTTCGGGTTCGCGTTCCCTGACAGTTGTCACATCGGTCACACTAGCGATCCTTACTGACATTCGGCTGCCGAGCTCTACCGCCCGGTTTGGCGCCGTGTACCTAGGACGCGGAGTATGAGAAGGTCGAGGGCGCACACGCCGTCCACAAGCCGTGCGGTCGCACCCGATGCCCCCACCCCCGGGTCCGGGCAGCACCCGGACCCCACGACGGTCCACGTGAATCGAGGAAGAATCACCATGCCGTACACGCACCACCTGCGCGTCTACCCGTCCGCCGAGCCGCTGAAGCGCTCCGACCAGCTCGCCTGGAAGCTCGCGGAGCTGGCCACGGACGCCGTCGAGCCCACCGCAGAGGTCACCGACATGGTGATCAACCGCGTGATCGACAACGCCGCCGTCGCCGCAGCCAGCCTGACGCGTGGTCCGGCGGTCGCCGCCCGGTCCCAGGCGCAGGCGCACCCGTACCGGCCGGGCGCCACCGTGTCGGGTCTCGCACCCGAGGCGACGAGCAGCCCCGAGTGGGCGGCGTGGGCCAACGGCGTCGCGGTGCGCGAGCTCGACTTCCACGACACGTTCCTGGCCGCGGAGTACTCCCACCCGGGTGACAACATCCCGCCGATCCTCGCCGTGGCGCAGCACGCCGGCTGCACCGGCCGGGACCTGCTCCGGGGCATCGTGACCGGGTACGAGATCCAGGTGGACCTGGTCCGCACCATCAGCCTGCACAAGCACAAGATCGACCACGTGGCGCACCTCGGCCCGTCGGCGGCGGCCGGTATCGGCACGCTGCTGGGGCTCGACACGGAGACGGTCTTCCAGGCGATCGGCCAGGCGCTGCACACCACCACCGCCACCCGCCAGAGCCGCAAGGGCCAGATCTCCACGTGGAAGGCCCACGCCCCGGCGTTCGCGGGCAAGCTCGCGGTCGAGGCCGTGGACCGCGCGCTGCGCGGCCAGACGTCCCCCGAGCCCATCTACGAGGGCGAGGACGGCGTGGTCGCCTGGCTCCTGGACGGACCCGACGCCGCCTACGACGTGATGCTCCCCGCGGCCGGCGAGCCGCGGACGGGCATCCTCGACACGTACACCAAGGAGCACTCGGCGGAGTACCAGGCACAGGCGATCATCGACATGGCCCGTGCCCTGGGCAACGAGCGGCCCGAGCTGCGGGACCCCGCCAACGTCCAGAGCATCGTGCTGCACACCAGCCACCACACCCACTACGTGATCGGCTCGGGCGCCAACGACCCGCAGAAGTACGACCCGACGGCGTCGCGCGAGACGCTCGACCACTCGGTCCCGTACATCTTCACGGTCGCGTTGCAGGACGGCGGCTGGCACCACGTGGACTCCTACGCCCCCGAGCGCGCCCAGCGCCCCGACACGGTGGGGCTGTGGCGCAAGGTCACCACCGCGGAGGACCCGGAGTGGACGCGCCGGTACCACTCGACCGATCCCGCGGAGAAGGCCTTCGGCGGTCGCGTGGAGATCACGCTCACCTCCGGCGAGGTCGTGACACGCGAGATCGCCGTGGCCGACGCCCACCCGCTGGGCGCCCGCCCGTTCGCCCGCGCGAACTACGTGGAGAAGTTCCGCACCCTGGCCGCGGGCGTCCTCGAGGACGCCGAGATCGAGCGCTTCCTCGGCCTGGCCGAGCGGCTGCCCGAGCTCACGCCCGCCGAGGTCCGCGAGCTCACGATCGTCGCCGCCCCGGGAGTGCTGGACACGGTCACCGCCCCGACGGGCCTCTTCGAGCTGGGGCGTGCCTGATGCTCTACTCCCACCTCACGCCCGCGGCGAAGCGCCGTGCGTTCCGCGAGGCCCTCGCCGGGCCGGACATCCTGCGGCTCCCGGGGGCGTTCAACCCGCTGAGCGCGAAGCTGATCCAGGACAAGGGGTTCGACGGCGTCTACGTCTCCGGCGCCGTGCTCTCCGCCGACCTCGGCCTCCCCGACATCGGCCTCACCACGCTCACCGAGGTGGCCGGGCGGGCGGGCCAGATCGCCCGGGTCACCGACCTCCCCGTGCTGGCCGACGCCGACACCGGCTTCGGCGAGCCGATGAACGTGGCCCGCACGGTCCAGACCATGGAGGACGCCGGCGTCGCCGGCATCCACATCGAGGACCAGGTCAACCCCAAGCGGTGCGGCCATCTGGACGGCAAGGAGGTCGTCGGGCTCGACGACGCCGTCCGGCGCATCCGGGCCGCCGTCGACGGCCGCCGCGACCCCGACTTCCTCATCATGGCGCGCACCGACGTGCGCGGCACGGAGCCGGGCGAACGTGGGCTCAAGCTCGCGATCGACCGCGCCAAGGCCCTGGCCGACGCCGGTGCCGACGCGATCTTCCCCGAGGCGATGACGGACCTCACCGAGTTCGAGGCGGTCACCTCGGCACTCGATGTTCCTGTGCTCGCCAACATGACGGAGTTCGGCAAGTCCGAGCTCTTCACCACCCAGCAGCTGCACGACGCCGGTGCGCAGCTCGTGATCTACCCCGTCACCCTGCTGCGCATCGCGATGGGCGCCGCCGAGCGGGCACTGGACCAGATCGCGGCGTCGGGCACCCAGGACGCCCTGGTACCCGAGATGCAGACCCGTGCGCGGCTCTACGAGCTGACCGACTACGCGGGCTACAACCACTTCGACTCGAACGTCTTCACCTACAAGCCCTGACTTTGTCTCGACACGAAGGAGTGCACATGACCGAGACCACGGAGGTCCGCAAGGGCCTGGCCGGCGTCGTCGCTGACACGTCGGCCATCTCGAAGGTCAACCCCGAGACCAACTCGCTGCTGTACCGCGGCTACCCGGTGCAGGAGCTGGCGGCCAAGAAGACCTTCGAGGAGGTCGCCTACCTGCTGTGGCACGGCGAGCTGCCGACGCCCGCACAGCTCACCGAGCAGTCGGCGACCGAGCGGGTGCACCGCGAGCTGCCGGACAACGTCCGGGACGCGATCCTCGAGCTGCCCACCGACTGCCACCCCATGGACGTGTGCCGCACCGCGGTCTCGATCCTGGGTGCCCACGACCCGGCGGCCGAGGACTCCTCGGCCGAGGCGGAGCTCGCCAAGGCACTGCGGCTGTGGGCCGTCCTGCCCGCCGTCGTCGCGCTGGACCAGCGGCGCCGCCGCGGCCAGGAGCTCGTGCACCCGCGCGAGGACCTCGGCTACTCCGCGAACTTCCTGTGGATGACGTTCGGCGAGGAGGCGGAGGCCGCCGTCGTGCAGGCCTTCGAGGCCTCGATGGTGCTGTACGCGGAGCACTCGTTCAACGCCTCCACGTTCACCGCGCGGGTCATCACCTCGACGCTCGCCGACCTGCACTCGGCCGTGACGGGCGCGATCGGTGCCCTCAAGGGCTCGCTGCACGGCGGCGCGAACGAGGCCGTGCAGGCCACCTTCGAGGAGATCGGCACGGCGGACAAGGCCGAGGCCTGGCTCGAGGACGCCCTGACCAACAAGAAGAAGATCATGGGCTTCGGCCACCGGGTCTACAAGAACGGCGACTCGCGGGTGCCGACCATGCGGGCCGTGCTCGGCGACCTGGCCGAGCACTACGGCCAGACCGAGGTGCTCGACCTGTACAACACCCTCGAGAACGCCATGGGCGCGATCAAGAACATCAAGCCGAACCTGGACTACCCGGCGGGCCCCGCGTACCACCTGATGGGTTTCGACACGAACATCTTCACGCCGCTGTTCGTGGCCTCCCGGATCACGGGCTGGACCGCGCACATCATGGAGCAGCGCGCCGCGAACGCGCTGATCCGGCCGGTGTGCGAGTACGTGGGGCAGGAGCAGCGCGAGGTTCCCTGAGAGGGTGGCCAGGACGCCCGTTCCAAAGTCCCAGGTGACACCCCCTAGGATTTATGGACGGGCGTCCTACTTCGCACCGAGCAAAGCCGACATCCGCCCCGAGGCGGACGATCGCGTCGGGCTGCACACCACGCGGGCGCCACGAGACACACCGATAACCCGGCAATCTCGTGACATTGAGGCAGACTGAGAGGTGGAAAAAGACTGATGGACGAAAGTCCCCGACACGTGAGGACACCACTGGTGGACGACGAAGTCGTACTCTCTGCCCCCCTCTTCGCGGACATGGAAGGCGAAGAGACCCGCGCGCTCTTCGAGTCCATGGTGCCCGTGGAGCTGGTCCGGGGTGACGTGCTCTTCCGCGAGGGCGAGCCGGGCGACCGGCTCTACGTCATCGCGCAGGGCAAGATCAAGCTGGGTCGCCGGTCGAGCGATGGCCGCGAGAACCTGCTGTCCATCCTGGGCCCGGGCGAGATGTTCGGTGAGCTCTCCCTGTTCGACCCGGGACCCCGCACCGCTTCGGCCTCGTCCGTGTCGGACTCGGTGGTCTACGAGCTGCGGCACGAGTCGCTCGTGCGCTGGATCGCCGATCATCCGGGGTCGCCACCCAGTTGCTCGGTGCGCTCGCGCGCCGCCTCCGCCGCACCAACGAGACGCTCGCGGACCTCGTGTTCTCCGACGTCCCGGGCCGCGTGGCCAAGGCGCTGCTCGACCTCTCGACGCGCTTCGGCGAGCCGAACGACGACGGCATCCGGGTGGCGCACGACCTCACGCAGGAGGAGCTGGCACAGCTCGTCGGCGCCTCGCGCGAGACGGTGAACAAGGCCCTGGCCGACTTCGCGACCCGCGGCTGGGTGCGCCGCGAGGGCCGCGCCGTCGTGCTGCTGGACCTCGACCGCCTGGAGCGCCGGGCACGCTGACCCCGCCTCGCCGGAGTAGACCTACTTCGGCGAGGCCGTCAGGGTCATCAGCGTCGCCTCCGGGCGGCACGCGAACCGGACCTGCGCATAGGGCGACGTGCCGGCACCCGCCGAGACGTGCAGCCACGTCGAGTCCTCGCCGCCCTCGCGGTCCGGCCGGGCACCGGGCCAGCCGTGCAGCCCGGACGCGCGGACCCGGTCCAGGTCGCAGTTGGTCACGAGCGCCCCGTAGAACGGCAGGCAGAGCTGCCCGCCGTGCGTGTGGCCCGCGATGATGGCGTGGACGCCGTCGTCCTTCAGCTGGTTCAGCACCCGCTGGTACGGCGCGTGCACGACGCCGAGACGCAGCACCGCGTCCTCCTCACCGGGCACGCGACCCGGCTCCGGCATGATGTCGCGCTCGAGGTGCGGATCGTCCATGCCGACCAGCCCGACGGTGCGTCCGTCGCGCAGCTCGACGAGACCACGGCGGTTGTCCAGGTCGACCCAGCCGGCCTCGGTGAAAGCCTTGGCGAGCGACTCCGAGGGCAGCGGCACCTTGTCCTCGCGCTCCACACGAGCGTCCGAAAGCAGATACCGGGCCGGGTTCTTGAACGTTGGCGCGAAGTAGTCGTTCGACCCCATGACGAACGCCCCGGGGACGTCCATCAGCTGGTCCAGGACGTCGAGGAGCGGGGCCAGCGACTGCGCATGCCCGAAGTTGTCCCCCGTGTTGATCACGAGGTCGGGCTCGAGCGCGGCCAGCGACCGGACCCAGGCCTGCTTGGTGCGCTGACTCGGCGTGAGGTGCAGGTCGGAGACGTGCAGCACGCGGATCGGCCGCTGTCCCGGGGGCAGCACGGGCACGGTCACGCGCCGCACACGGAAGAGCTTGGTCTCCACGTGCGCGTACGCCAGCCCGGCGGCGGCGACGCCCCCGGCGATTCCGAGAGCCTTGCCGACGTTACCCAGGGTGCCCATACAGATCAGTCGTTCCCGTTCCCGTTGCCGCCGCCGTTGCCGCCGCCGTTACCGTTGCCGTTCTCACTGCCGCCGGAGTCACCGGAGCCGGAGTTACCTGAATCACCCGAGTCGGAGTCTCCTGAGTCAGAGTCTCCCGAGTCGGAGTCCCCGGTGTCGTCCGTGTCCGGCTTCGGCGGCGTCGGCACCTGGCCGACGAGGTCGGGGTCGGCCGGGGGGAAGTTCTTGACCGGCAGTCCGACGACGGCCTGGTCCATGTACGCCTTCCACGTCGGTGCGGCGATCTCGCCACCATAGAGGGCTTTGTAGAGCTCACCCTTCACGTAGAAGTCGAAGTGCTCGAAGTCGCCGTTCGACTCCCCTACCCAGACGGAGGTCGAGAGGTTCGGGGTGTATCCGGTGAACCAGCTCTGGTAGGCGCCGTTCGTCGTACCCGTCTTGCCGGCCACCGGACGACCGTCGCTCAGACCGCCGCCGAGCTTCCATGCAGTACCCGTCGAGCCGAACACCTTGGTCATCGCGTAGGCGACGGTATTCGCCACCTCGGGCTCGAGCGTCTGCTTGCAGTCCTTCCCGGGCACCTCCAGCTTCTCACCGTCTCGCTTCCGCACCTCAAGGATCGCGATCGGCTTGCAGTAGGTGCCACCGCTGGCGAACGTCGCGTACGCCGCCGCCTGGTAGACAGGCGTCGTCGACTGCGTGCCCAGGACCATCGGTGCGAACACGTCGATGTCCGACTTCTTCGGGACGTCGATGGTCCGGTACTCGGGGTCGGACGACGTCGTCGGCCGGAAGCCCACGTCCCACGCGGTGCTTGCTACGTCGCAGAGGTTCAGCTCGTGCGACATACGGGCGTACACGGTGTTGAGCGACTGATAGGTGCCCGTGAGCACGTCCGTCATGCCGCTCGTCGACCCCTCGACGTTTCCTACGTTCCACGCGTCGTTGGCCAGGCCTTGCTTGCAGGGCTGGACCTTGAAGGACGACGACAATGCCGAGAACGGATTGGCGCTGATCGGGTCGCGCAGCTGACGGCCAGAGCGCAACCACTCCGCCAGGAGGAACGGCTTGAAGTTCGATCCCAGTTGGAACCCGCTCGATCCGCCGTGCGAGAAGTCCGCAGAGTAGTTCACCGAGGTATGCCGCGGCTCGGGCTCAGCGCTCGGATCGTAGGGGATGTTCTGTGCCATCGACAGGATCTTTCCCGTACCGGGTTCGACCGAGGTGATCGCGGCCTCGAGCTGGCTCGGGTCGTCCGCCGGGACGGACGCTGTAATCGTCTCCTCGGCGGCACGCTGCTTCTTCTTGTCCAGCGTGGTGACGATCTTGAGGCCACCGCGGTAGAGCAGGTCCTGGCGGTCGGCCCTGGTCTTCCCGAACTCGGGGCTGGCCATGACCTCCTTGATGACGTAGTCGCAGAAGAACGCGGCGCCCTTGGCGGACTCGCACCCGACGTCGAGCGGCTGGACGTCGAGCGAGTCCTTCAGCTTGGTCTCGAATGCCTCGTCCCGTTCCTCGGTGGTGATGTAGCCGAGCTGCCACATCTTGCCGATCACGAGGTCGCGCCGTACCGAGGCGTCCTTGGGGTTCTCCACCGGGTCGAACGCGTTCGGGGACTTGGTGATACCGGCGATCGTCGCGGCCTCGACCACCGACAGGTCCTTGGCGGACTTGTTGAAGTAGTGCCGAGAGGCGGTCTCCACGCCGTACACGCTCCGGCCGAACTGCGCGATGTTGAGATAGCCCTCGAGGATCTCGTCCTTGGACATCTGCTTCTCGAGCGCGATGGCGAGCTTCGCCTCGCGGAGCTTGCGCGTGAGCGAGCCCTCGCTGGCCTCCAGCACGCCGAACGTGTCGCCCGAGCGGTCGGCCTCCTCGATGAGCACGTTCTTCACGTACTGCTGCGTGAGGGTCGAGGCGCCCTCGGTCGCGCCACCACCGAAGTTCTTCACCGCGGCGCGCGAGATGCCCTCGGGGTCCACGCCACCGTGGTTGTAGAAGCGCTCGTCCTCGATGGAGATGACGGCGTTCTTCATGTTGTCCGACACCTTGTCGAGCGGCACGACGATGCGGTTCTGCGCGTAGAACGTCGCGAGCTTCGTCTTGCCGTCGCTCGCGTAGATCTGCGACTGCTCCGACAGCGGCCCAGGCACCAGCTCCGCGGGCACTTCCTCGAACACTTCGACGCCCGTGTCGACGGCGGTGTCCACGCCAGAGGCCAGTGGAATCACCAGTCCGGCCGCGATCACACCACCGGCGCCTGCAGTGAGCACGAATGCGAGTAGGAGTCCGATGAGCTGCGCGGCGGGAATGGTCCGGGTGATCCGGCGCGGCTCGCGAGGGTTCGCCATGGCCATGGGCCCAGGTTACGGGGTGTCCCTGACAGAGCGCGCCGAAACGCGATCCACCGGTGTGCAGGTCTCGTGCGGAATCGCCGTCGCCGATCGCGGGCTAGCATCGGCGCTATGGCAACGAAGTGGGAATACGCGACGATCCCCCTCCTCATTCACAACACCAAGGCGATCCTCGACCAGTGGGGCTCGGACGGCTGGGAGCTCGTGCAGGTGGTCCCCGGCCCCGACGGCACCGGACTGGTCGCCTACCTCAAGCGGCCGACGGACGGAGACGCATGAGCCACGAGACTCGCCTCGCCGAGCTGGGCATCACGCTCCCCGAGGTGGCGGCGCCGGTCGCGGCATACGTCCCGGCAGTGCGGACGGGCAACTACATCTACACCTCCGGCCAGCTGCCGTTCACCGCAGGCACCCTGCCGGCCACCGGCAAGGTCGGTGAGGGTGACGGCCTGGTCTCCCCGGACGACGCCCAGGTGTACGCACGCACCTGTGCCCTCAACGCGCTCGCCGCCGTCCGATCGGTCACGGGGTCGCTCGATGCGATCGCCCGGGTCATCAAGGTCGTCGGGTTCGTCGCGAGCGATCCGGCATTCACCGGCCAGCCCGCGGTCATCAACGGCGCCAGCTCCGTGCTCGGCGAGATCTTCGGCGACGCCGGAGTGCATGCGCGCTCGGCCGTCGGGGTGACGGTTCTCCCGCTGGACTCGCCGGTCGAGCTGGAGCTCGTCGTCGAGCTGGTGTAGCCCTTCCGCAGCGGCCCGGGACGGACGTGATCGGACCCACTGTCGATTCGGTTTCCGTTCCGGGCCATCCGTCGGCTATTCTGAGCAGGCTTCCGCGGGAAGGCCTTGTGCCTGTCGTGCGGTGGACTCCATCGGGGTGTGGCGCAGCTTGGTAGCGCGCTTCGTTCGGGACGAAGAGGTCGCAGGTTCAAATCCTGTCACCCCGACCGTGTGATGTCGCAGGACATCGGAATGGCCTGAACCTACGAATCGTAGGTTCAGGCCATTCGTCATTTCCGGGTAGGGCCGGGTGGTCGGCCGGTGCCCTGGTAGATCCGGGTCGGGTCGAGTGTGAGGTCGCGGAGGATTTCACCGGTGGCTGCGTTGATGATCCGGATGTCGAGGTCCTGGACCAAGGCCAGGACGTAGGTTCGGGCGTAGGTCTTGCCGATCCCGATCCGGTAGAGCGTGCCGTTGTGGCGCAGGGTGATGGTTCCGGCGGTCGAGACGCGGTCGTGGCGGACGCGGTCGTGGGTATCGGTGGTGCGGTCGGTGTTCGGGGTCGCCTTCGGGCGGGCCTGGTAGGCGGTGGCCGGGGTCTGGCGGTGCGGCAGTGACCGGTGTGGGCGCCGGTGGTTGTACTCGTCGACGAAGGTGTCGATCAGTGTTTGCAGCTCTGTGGTCGTCGTCGGCTGGATCGGCTGGGCGCGGAGCCATTTCTTCATGGTCTGCTGGAAGCGTTCGACCTTGCCCTGGGTGGTGGGGTGGTTCGGGCGGCCGTTCTTCTGGACGATGTTCAGGCGGCGTAGCTCGTGCTGGAGGTGGTTGCGTCCACCGCGGCCGCCGGCGTAGCGGACGGTGTAGACCATGCCGTTGTCGGTCAGCACCGAAGCGGGGTGTCCGTGCTGCTCACAGGCCTTGCGGAACGTGTGCAGCACGACGGGTGCGGTGACGCGCTGGTGAGCGCTGGCGTGCAGCACGTAGCGGGAGTGGTCGTCCAGCCAGGTGATGATCTCGGCGTCGGTGCCGGGAGTGCCGTCGGGTCGGGTGAGCCGGTAGTGGGTGAAGTCGGACTGCCAGGTCTCGTTCGGCTGGTCGGCCTGGAATCGGAGGTAGGAGGACCGGGGGCGTTTCCTGGGTTCGGGGGTGATGGTGCCTTCGCGGGTCAGGATCCGGTGGACGGTGGCCCGGGAGACGGTGGTCTGGTGGTGGTGGGTCAGGTGCCACACGATCGTGTCGGCGCCGGCGTCCAGGCCCTGCTCGGTCAGACGCTTGCGTAGTCGCAGGATCTGTTCCACGACAGCAGGTGGGGTCGCGTTCGGTGTGGTGTGCGGGCGGCGAGACCGGGTCTCGAAGGCGGCGTCACCCTCGGCCGCGTAGCGGGCCATGAGTCGTGAGACCCAGCCCTGCGAGACGCCGTAGCGGCGGGCGGTCTCGGACTGCGACGAACCGGCCAGCACGGCCGTGATCACGAGCTTCCTGATGGACATGACCGGGGTGTACCGGCCGCGGGATGCCGATGTCTTGAGACACGCCTATTCCGATGACCCGAGACACCCCATTCCGATGTCCTGAGATCACACACTGTCACCCCGACCAGTGGATTACGGCCCTGACCAGCATTTATGTTGGTCAGGGCCGTTCGCGTTCCCTGGCACCGAGGCTCAAACCCTCCACTGCTGCACTACGGATCAGCGCGGCGACGGTATCTCTACGATTTCGACGCCTAGGGCAGCGGCACTGCTGCTGGTGCTATGTCCCCGTACCGTGCTTCTCGGCTACTCCGGGCACACGCTTCGCGCCTGCCCAGCGATGCACGCGCCAAGCGAGAACGACCTCGATCCCGATGAGTAGGATTGACACGGCCGGCGCTAGGATCCACGTCTTCTCACCAGGAAGATAGACCACCTGAGGGTCGGCGAACCTGTCGCTGTGCAGTGTTGGGTGAACAGGTTCGGGCGGAGCGTCTCCTTCCTCGGAGCCCAGGCTGTCGTCAAGGTGAACGTCGCGCAGAACGCGGCCGTCAACGTCGGAAACCCACGTGCCGTTCCACGTGCAGATCACCGTGGTGACTCTGTGCCGCGAGCAATGCTGTTCGACGGGCGTGAATGTTCCGGTTTCACCGCCATGCTCCGCTTCCCAGCTATTCACTGCGCCGAAGACTCCAGACGCCGCTGTGACGAGGACTCCGGCCGTCAGGAGGACATACACGACAACCTCCACGACGGTGACACCGATTCGTCGCAGCCTCCCGCTAGCCATGGCCGCAACCTACCCGGTCAGCCATGTCTCCGGCCCCGTGATGAATCTCCTTGCTGTCTCAAGGCACGCCGGTGAACAGGACGTCCTTGCGGGCTCGCTTGGCCAGCAGCCGGTAGGCCTTGCGTAGCCGGTCGCGGGTGTACCACCACGTCTGTCCGGGTCGAGTCCAGGACGGGACCGCCGCGACGTGGACGACGTGCCGGTAGGTGCGTTGCCGGGGTCAGGTGCCCCTCAGCCTGCGCACGCCGGACGGCGTCGGGCCGTGACCGTGTCGAGAAAGACCTGCAGTCGTGCACCGCCATCCGGTCTTTCCCGCGTTCGTGGTGTCGTTGCGCTTGACCCGCCCACCGCATACACGACACCCACGCCGAGGTCCAGCACCCTGTGCAGCCATGCCCCCAGGGCATAACGAACCCCGATTTACGGCATCCGACCAGCCTCAAGACCCCGTCAGCAGACACACATCCTTGCCGCTAACCCGCTTTTCCACAGGATCTCGGTTCGAGAAGCGATTCGTACACGTGTGCGATACATTGATGCCATGACGCGAAGTGCCAACCAGCCACCACCGAAAGTCGGCGGGCAGCTCTCGCCGGCTCCGGTCGGCGTGGACGGCACGATCGCCCACGTCGCAGAAGTCCAGGCTGTCCGTGAGCGGCTCGCGAACATGATCCTCCCAGGTGCTACCGACATGACCGGGCCGGCGCAGCAGCAGGTCCAGGCCGAGTGGGTGGACCTGCTCGGTGAGCTGGAGGCCCTGAAGAACACTGCAGCGGCCGCTCAGGCGCGGCTCGCCGTCGCACTGGAGCAGGCCACTCGGTCCGATGAGGCCCGGCAGGGTATCCGCGCCGAGCGGCGGGGCCGTGGCGTACCGAGCCAGGTGGGGGCAGCGATGCAGTCCAGCCCACATGGGGGTGGTTCGTTCCTGGGCACTGCCCGGGCGTGGGTCACTGAGATGCCGTACACGTTCGATGCCCTGCGCACCGGTGTGCTCTCGCAGTGGCGCGCGACGCTCATGGTGCGCGAGACCGCTCACCTCTCGGCTGAGCATCGCGCCCGGATCGACGAGGAAGTCTGCGGACCGGCGCACCGGGCTGCGCTGGCCCGCATGGGCACCAAGCGACTGATCGCGAAGGTCAAGGAGCTCGCCGCTCGGTTCGATGTCGACGCGTGCGTCAAGCGCAACGCGAAGGCGGTCTCCGAGCGCTGCGTCTCCGTCCGTCCCGCTCCGGACCTGATGGTGTACCTGACCGCTCTGGTGCCGATGCAGCAGGGAGTGCAGGCCTACGCCCGTCTCAAGAAGGAGGCCGAGTCGGCCAGGGCCACCGGAGACGAGCGCGGCACGGGGCAGATCATGGCCGACACCCTGGTCGAGCGCATCACCGGGCGCGAGCCCGGCAAGGCGGACGACGTCCCGGTCACGATCAACCTGCTCGTCTCCGACCAGACGCTCCTGACCGGCGGCGACCTGACCAGCACTGACCTGACCAGCACCGACCCGACGGGCAGCGGCGGCCAGCCGGGCACGGAGCAGCCCGCCGACCAGCCCGCCGTCGTCGTCGAGGGAGCTGCTGCGGGTGCTGGAACGGTCCCGGGACCGGTGGCACGAGCCCTCGTCGCGCACGCGATCGACGCCGATGCGGCGTGGTTGCGCGCGATCTATGTCGACCCCCGCGGACGGCTGTTGGCCACGACATCGACCTCCAGGTTCCACCCGCCGGGTCTCTCCGCCCTGTTGCGTGCCCGCGAACAGGGCATCTGCGCCACCGCCTGGTGCGACGCCCCGGTACGGCACATCGACCACGTCACCCCGCACGCCGACGGCGGCCGGACCAGCCTCGACAACGGACAAGGCCTGTGCGTCCGTTGCAATCACGCCAAGCAGGCACCCGGCTGGACACAGCACCCGACGGATGTCGAAGGGCGGCACGCCGTGGAGACGATCACGCCCACCGGGCACGCCTACACCACCGTCGTGCCCGTTCCACCGAAACCCGTCCGCGAGTCCGCACCGGAATGGACCACGGCCACCGGAACGGCCGGCCCCGGGCCCGGGCGCATCCCCCGCAGCCGGTACAGCCTCGGCTGCGGCGTTCCACGGCGCAGGGGAACGGTCGCATACCGGCCTCCTGGACGGCGTCGGGCACCTGGCCGGCTGCCTCGGGCCGACCTGACGTGGGCACATCCGCGCTGAGCTGAGGGTTTCCCCAGCGCTCGTGCCCGCCTCGCCCTCCGGTGCGAGACTGGGACCTCAGCGAGCACGGGAGGCACCTGATGGATCCGTACGTCCTCGTAGGTGGCGGGCTGACCACGGCCCGCGCCGCTGAAGCGCTGCGCGCCGGCGGTTACGACGGCGACCTGATGGTCGTCACCACCGAACCCCACCATCCGTACGAGCGACCACCGCTGAGCAAGGACTACCTGCGTGGCGAGTCGGAACGCGACGTCGTCTTCCCGCTCGACGAGGCCTGGTACCGCGAGCACGACGTCGTCGTCCGCACCGGCGAGACGGTCGTCGGACTGGACCCCGCCGGCCACGTGCTCACGCTGTCCGACGGCGACACGCTCGCCTTCTCGAAGGTGCTGCTCGCTCCTGGCTCCACGCCGCGCACCCTCGACCTGCCCGGCGGTGACCTCGCCGGGGTCCACTACCTGCGCACCATCGACGACTCCGACCGCATCTCCAGCAGGCTCCTCGAGGCGTCGTTGGAAGGGGTGGGACGGATCGTCGTGATCGGCGACGGGTGGATCGGGCTGGAGGTGGCGGCGTCGGCCCGCACCCTCGGGCTGGATGTCACGGTCATCGGCGACGGCCCGCACCCGCTCGGGCGGGTGCTCGGGGCCGAGATGAGCGACTTCTACGCCGGGGTCCACCGTGAGCACGAGGTGCGTCTGGTCCGTAGTGCGAGGGTTACGGCACTGCGTGGCGTGGACGGCCGGGTGACCGGCGTCGACCTGGCGGACGGCACCCACCTCGGTGCCGACGTCGTCGTGATCGGTGTGGGTGCCACACCGAACGTCGGCCTCGCGGAGGCCGCGGGCCTGGACCTCCGGCCCACCGCGCTGGGTGGCGGGATCGTCGTGGACGGCACCCTCGCGACATCGCACCCCGACATCTTCGCCGGGGGCGACGTGGCAAGCATCCCGTCCGCGCACTACGGACGCCCGCTCCGGGTGGAGCACTGGGCGGTAGCCCAGGAGACCGGCGCGCATGCCGGCCGCGCCATGCTCGGCGCGACCGACCCGTACGACAAGCTGCCGTACTTCTACAGCGACCAGTACGACGTCGGCATGGAGTACACCGGCTGGGTGGACGTCCAGGCCGGCTACGACGACGTGGTGGTCTCCGGCGACGCCCGCAAGCGGGAGTTCGTGGCGTTCTGGCGCGTCGACGGGCTGGTCGTGGCGGGGATGGCGGTGAACGTGTGGGAACAGATGGAGCGGGTCGAGGAACTGATCAGGTCTCGGCGGAAGGTGTCGACGGCGGAGCTGGAGGGCTTCGCCGGCTGACCAGTGGTGTCCGGGTGGTCGAGCCTGCCGCGTGGCGACAGGCTCGACCAGCGAGACTCAGCCCCGGCGCTCCCGAACGGCCTTGGCCAGCTCGCGGAGCAGGTCCTCGGTGGTGTCCCAGTCCATGCACTTGTCGGTGACCGACTGGCCGTACGTGAGCTCGGACAGCGGCGCCGGCTTCTGCGCCCCGGCCACGAGGAAGCTCTCCATCATCAGACCCGTGATGCCGTGCTCGCCGTCGGCGATGCGGTTGGCGATCTCGTGCACGACGCCGGCCTGGCGCACATGGTCCTTGCCGGAGTTGCCGTGGCTCGCGTCGACGATCACCCCGTTCTCGACGGCGCCGCCCAGGCCAGAGCCCCGGGCCACGCGCAGCGCGTCGGTGATGTGCTCGGGCGAGTAGTTGGGGCCGGAGCGGCCGCCGCGCAGGATCACGTGGCAGTCCGGGTTGCCGGTGGTCTCGACCGCTGCGGCGCGCCCTTCGCCGTCGGCCCCGAAGAAGGTGTGCTCGCTCGCCGCGGTGACACAGCCGTCCACCGCGATCTGCACGTCGCCGTCGGTCGCGTTCTTGAACCCGACCGGCATCGACAGACCGGAGGCCAGCTGCCGGTGCACCTGCGACTCCACGTTGCGGGCACCGATCGCGCCCCAGGTCACGGCGTCGGCGATGTACTGGGGACTGGTCGGCTCGAGGAACTCGGCTCCCGCCGGCACCCCCGCGTCGAGCACCCCCAGCAGCACCTCGCGGGCGAGGTTCAGACCGTGCCGCACGTCGTGCGAACCGTCCAGGTGCGGGTCGTTGATGAGGCCCTTCCAACCCACGGTGGTACGCGGCTTCTCGAAGTACACCCGCATGACGACGACCAGGTCGTCGGACAGCTCACGCCGGAGCGTCGCGAGCCGGGCGGCGTAGTCGAGCGCGGCGGCCGGGTCGTGGACCGAGCACGGGCCCACGATCGTCAGCAGGCGGTCGTCGTCGCCGGCCAGGACGTCGCGCACCTCGCGGCGGGACGTCGTGACGAGGTCGCTGCGGGCGGTGCCGAGCGGCATCGACTCCAGCAGACCGTTCGGGGCGGGCAGCGGGTCGAGAGCGCGGATGCGCAGGTCGGAGGTGCGGGTACCGAGGTCGGATGCCTCGGTGCTGGGTTCCGCAGGGGTGATGCTCATCGGGATCGGGGCTCCTGGTAGGCGGGTCTGGTTCGAAGGAACCGGACGGCCCGCCACCGACTCCTGGTCCGGAGCGGCCCGTCTGGCAAAGACGAAGGGCCTGGACGCGATCGGCGTCCCAGGCCCTGGCTCCGGGTGGAAAGTTGGTCAGGCGAGCGCCCGCCGAGCTCCACCAGGAGCCGACGTAAAGCGCCAATACCAACGGATGTCCACGGCCAAAACGGTAGCCGGACCCCAGCGGGCTGTCCACCGGGTACCAGGATGCGGTCGATCACAGTCCTGCTCTCCCCGGGCAGCTACCGGGCGTACCGCTCCACGAAGGCCCGCAGGATGCGCATCGGCTCGGCGACGGTCACGGCGACGACCCGCTCGCGCACCAGCTCCGCCTCCTCGCTCGGGAAGTAGCCGTAGTCCCGGTAGACGACGATCCGCTGCTGCATCCCCACGACGTCCAGCTCCGGGTGGAACTGCGTGGCGTACAGGTTCTGCTTGATCCGGAACATCTGGACCGGGCAGTCGGCCGAGGAGGCGAGCAGCACCGCATGGTCCGGCAGCTTGCGCACCGCCTCCTTGTGACCCACGTACGCCGGGAACGTCGGCAGCACCCCGTCCAGCAGGGGGTCCGACGCCGCGTCCGGGGTGAGCTCCACGACGACCGGTCCCGGCGGCTCCCCGTAGGTGCTGTCGATCACCGCCCCCTGGTGCGCACCCAGCGTGCCGACGCCGTAGCAGGCGCCGAGGAACGGGAAGTCGCGCGCGACGAGCTCGTCGAGCAGCACCGCGAGCTCCGCCTCGACGCGCCGCTGCACCGGCCCCTTCTTGTCCGCGGGATCCGAGGAGTTGAACGGCCCGCCACCGACGAGCACGCCCGAGTAGTCGTCGAGGTTCACCGCCGGCAGCGGCTCGCGCTCGAGGCGTACCCGGTGCAGCTGCTCCGGTTCGAGTCCGCCGTACTGGCAGAACGCCGCGTACTCGCCGTCCGCGGCGATGTCCTCGCCGCGCGTCGCCAGCAGCAGGAACGGCTTCATGACAAGAGAGTAGGCGAGATCAGCGCGTCTCGGAACGGCGAGCCCACCACGTTGCCAGACCCGCCCCGGACAGGTTGTGCCACACCGAGAACAGCGCCGCGGGCAGGGCGGCCGCCGGGGTGAAGTGGGTGGCCGCGAGGCTCGCGGCGAGACCGGAGTT
Organism: Promicromonospora aerolata; assembly: GCF_042682255.1. Lineage (NCBI taxonomy): Bacteria > Bacillati > Actinomycetota > Actinomycetes > Micrococcales > Promicromonosporaceae > Promicromonospora > Promicromonospora aerolata. Next base: position 4,369,076 of record NZ_JBHUHF010000001.1, on the reverse strand, counting down.
CTGCATGCCGACCTCGACGCTCACCGCCCGGCGCGCGGCCCGGTCCAGGCGCGCCGCCTTGGCGGCGCCGTACCCGAGCAGGAGCCCGAGCAGGTTGTGCGTGATGACGGCGAGCGCCAGGAGCAGGCCGGTCGAGAGCACCGTCTGGGCGTTGGCGGCCACGACGCCGAGTACGACGAGCACGATGCCGCCCACGGAGACCAGCGGCAGGTAGGGCAGCACCCTCTCGACGTACCTTCCGGCGACGGTACGGACCACCAGGCCTGCGAGCACCGGCACGAGCACCACCTGGACGATCGAGCCGAACAGGTCCATGAACCCGACGTCGAGGGTCTCGTCGGCGAGCCACAGGATGAGTGCGGGCGTGAGGAACGGAGCGAGCACGGTGGAGATCGCGGTCATCGTCACGGACAGGGCGGTGTCGCCCTTGCCGAGGTAGACGATCACGTTGGAGGCCGTGCCTCCGGGGGCCGACCCGACGAGGACCATGCCGAGCATCGCCATGCCGGTGAGGCCGTAGATGCCGCCGACGCCCCACGCGAGCAGCGGCATGACGAGGAACTGCGCGACGACGCCGATCAGCACCGCCCAGGGCCGCTTGGCGACGAGCGCGAAGTCGCGGCCCTGCAGGGTGAGGCCCATGCCGAACATGATGATCCCGAGGAAGAGCGGGATGTGGCCGGCGAGCGGCGCCAGCTGTGCCGGCGCGAGCAGGCCTGCCACACCACCCAGCAGTACCAGTACGGCGAACCAGCGCCCGGCGAGCTCGGCGATCTTCCGCAGCGTTCCCATGTGTGTTCCTCTCCCGCGTGTCACCTCGACATCGGCCGGGTCACGATAGACCCGGCCCGGCCGCAGCCTGGGCCGGGTCCCGTCAGGTGGTCACTCCCAGCGGAAGAGCTTCACCCCGAGAGGGAAGAGCACCAGCGTCCATGCGGCCAGCACGAGCACCTGTGCCAGCGGGAAGCCCTCGGTGCCGAACCAGCCGGTGGTCAGCCCCTGGGCCGACGCGCCGAGCGGCAGGTAGAGGCCGATCTCGCGCATCCAGTCGGGCATGACGTCCAGCGGCACCCACACGCCGGAGAACATCAGGGACGGGAAGTAGATCAGCATCCCGAGGCCCGAGGCCGTGGCCCCCTTCTCCGCCCGTGCTGCGACCAGCATCCCGAGGGAGAACATGGCGGTCGTCGACAGCACCAGGACGAGGAGGACGGTCAGCGGGTCGGCCGCGAACGGGACCCCGAGGACCACCATGCCGCCGACCACTGCGGCCCCGGCCGACACGAACAGGGCCAGCACGTTGATCACCAGGTGCGCGCCGATCAGGTTCTGCGGTGGCATGGGAGTGGTCGAGAGCCGCTTCAGGATGCCCTTCTCGCGGAACGTGGCGAACTGGACGGGCATGGTGGTCAGGGCGATCGTCCCCACGGCCAGGGCGATGATGGTGGGCAGGTAGCTGGTGACGCCCGGTGCCTCGTTCCAGGGCGGCGGGGCGTCGGTCATCGGCTGGGAGAAGTCGGGGATGGCGAGTCCGAGGCCGAGCAGCAGCAGGCTCGGGAAGACCAGCGCGAAGAACACGGCGGTCGGTTCGCGCAACCACACCTTGAGCTCGGTGACGAGCAGGGTCCGGAAGGCGCGGGCCCCCGCCCCGGCGCGGCCCGTCCGTACGGACACTGCGGTTCCCAGGGCGGTCATGCCGCCACCTCCTCGTTCTCGTCCACTCGGTAGGCGCGTCCGGTGACCTGCACGAACACGTCCTCAAGGGTGCGTTCGAGCGTGCGCACGTCGTCGGGGACCACGTCGGCCGCCGCGAGCGTCTGGACCACGGCGAACAGCACCTTGTGGGTCCCGGTCACCTCGATCTCGTCGCCGACCGGGACGGCGGCGGTCACGTCGTCGTCCCGGTCGGCGAGGGCGGTGAGCAGCGCGGTGGCACCGGCGCGGGCACCGGCGTCGGCGAACCGGAGCCGGACGCCCCGGTCACCTTCGAGCCCTTCGATCAGGGCGGACGGCGTGCCCTGGGCGACCACGCGTCCGCCGTCGATCACGACGAGCCGGTCGCAGAGCCGTTCGGCCTCGTCCATGAAGTGGGTGACCAGCAGGACGGTCACGCCGGAGTCTCGGACCTTCTCCACGAGGTCCCAGGTGGCGCGGCGTGCCGCGGGGTCGAGGCCGGTGGTGAGCTCGTCGAGGATCGCGACCTGCGGCTTGCCGACCAGGGCGAGTGCGATCGACAGCCGCTGCTTCTGCCCACCGGACAGCTTGGCGAACTGCTGGTCGCGGTGCGCGGTCAGGTCGAGCAGGTCCAGGAGCTCGGCGGGGTCGGCACGATGCGTGTAGAACGAGCCGAAGACGTCGAGCGCCTCGCCCACCGTGATCTTGTCGTGCAGGGCGGCTTCCTGGAGCTGCACGCCGACGTGCTCACGGACCGACGTCGGGTCGGCCTGGGGGTCGTGCCCCAGCACCCGGACGGTGCCACCGTCGGCGTGCCGGAGCCCCGAGACGCACTCCACCGTAGTGGTCTTGCCGGCGCCGTTGGGGCCGAGGATCCCGAAGATCTCGCCGCGTGCCACCTGGAACGACACATCGGTGACGGCAGTCTTGGGGACACCACCACGACGGGCGGCCGGGTAGGTCTTGCGCAGATGGCCGACCTCGACGACGGGTGCGTCGGCGTCAGGCTGGGGAGTTGCCATGGTGCCTCACCTTCTGTGGACAAGTCTGTGGATAAGTCCGCTGGCGTACGCACGGACGGAACTGTGGACAAAGCTGTGGACAAGTGCGGGGCGGGTGGTCGGCCGTCGATCAGCCGAGCGTCGGGCGCAGCGGCATGTCGCGGTAGAAGCGGTCGACGCCGAAGGCCGCGACCGCCACGGCCAGCACGCCGCCGCAGAGCCCGAGGAGGGCGCGGCCCGGCCCGGCGTCGACGAGGGTTTCCCAGCCGAAGACGTAGCCGGTATGCACGCACCAGTCGACGAAGATGACGAGAGCCAGCAGGGCCAGGATCCAGAAGCTGCCGCCCCACGCCCCGAAGCGCTGGTAGCCCGCGGGCAGCATCGCTCCGGCGAGGATGTAGGTGGCGATCACGAGGGCCTCGCCCGCGACGGTGACGACGAAGCTGCCCTCGGGCACCAGTCCCTGGCTGAACTGCCAGTCCCAGCCGACCGCGCCCCAGGCCAGCCGCTCGACCAGCAGCAGCAGCGCCAAAAGGAGCCCGGTCGACAACCCGGCGAGCACGGCGGCCCGGATCAGCCCGTTGACGAACGCACGCCGGGTACCGCCCGCGGCGAGGTGGAGGGGCAGCGTCGCGACGCCGAGGATCAGGCCCATCGTGAACATGAACCACCGCGCGGAGCCGATGGTGTACTGCAGCGCGCTGCCCTCCATGCCACCGAACCGGGCCTGGATCACGGCGATCACGATGCTGGCGACGACGACCGCGACCCAGAACCAGGCGCCGGCCTGCAGCATGCCGCGCAGGAACACCTTCTCGGCCGCGCGGCTGGAGCGTTGGTGGGCGAGCCGCCCACGCTCCTCGAGGATGGTGCCCGTCATCAGTCGGTCTCCTTCGGTGCGGTGGTGCGGGTGAGATGGACGAACAGGTCCTGCAGCGGGACGGCGCCGACCTGCACGCCGGAGTCGGCGGCCTCCGCCTCTTCCCGTTCGGTGAGCGCGCCCTCGAGCGTGACCATGACGGTGGGGCCCAGCTCCTGGCGGTGCAGCACCCGGTGCCCGGCGGCCAGGTGGTCGACGGCGGCGGCGCTCCCCGTGAGGCTCGTGCCCCTGGCCCGCATGTCGTCGGCCGGCTCGGCGAGCAGCACCCGGCCACGGTCGACGACCACCACGTGCTCGAAGAGCCGCTCGGACTCCTCGACGAGGTGGCTGGACAGGATGATCGTGCGGGGATGCTCCGCGTAGTCCTTGAGCAGCTCGTCGTAGAACGCGTAGCGCGTCGGCGCGTCCATGCCGAGGTACACCTCGTCGAAGATGGTCAGCGGTGCCCGGGCGGCCAGGCCGATCGTGGCGCCGAGCGCCGAGCGCTTGCCGCGGGACAGCGCCGCGGGTGTCTTCTCGACATCGATCTCGAACAGGTCCAGCAGCCGGTCCGCGTAGTCGGAGTCCCACTCGGGCCGCATGGTGGCGTAGTGCTTGAGCGTGGTGCTGACGTCCTCCTCGGCCATGACGTCGCCGCTCTCGCGGACGAGCTGGACGCCTGACAGGATCGCCGGGTTCTCCCACGGGTCCTGCTCCTGCCCCTCCGGCCCGACCCGGACACGGCCGGCGGTCGGACGGCGGAACCCGGCCAGCAGGCCGAGCAGGCTGGTCTTTCCCGCGCCGTTCCGGCCGAGGAGGCCCGTGATGGCGCCGGCAGGGAACACGCAGGTGGCGCCGTCGAGCGCGACACCGCCCGCCTCCTTCGCCACCGTGCCCTGCTGCGTCATCCGCCACGAGGCGCGGTAGCGCACGCCGACGTCGTCGAAATGGGCGCCGAACGGGTCGAGGCTCATCGCTTCTCCTTCTTGACGGTCCGCGCGCCGGAGTGCGGGGCGCGGCCGAGGATGTGGTCGACGATGTCGCCGACGGGGATGTCGAGGACCTCGGCCTGGGCCAGCGCCGGGTCGAGCACCTCGTCGAAGTAGCGCGTGCGGTGGTCGGCGAGCAGCTGCTGCCGAGCGCCGGGCGCGACGAACATGCCCAGTCCGCGCCGCTTGTAGAGGATGCCCTCCTCGACCAGCCCGGAGAACGCCTTGGCGGCCGTCGCGGGATTGATGCGGAAGGTGGTCGCGAACTGCGTGGTGGACATGACCTGCTCCTCCTCGCCGAGCTCGCCGGAGAGCACCTGCGCGCGGATCCACGTAGCGATCTGCACATAGATGGGCTCTGGTCCGTCGAACATGTCTCGGTCCTGACGTTCAGTGGTTCGTTACTTGACCAATGAACCACATGACCCCTCCCCGGCGCAAGCAGTCCGGGTACACCGGGACCGTCCGGGTACGCAAAGAGGGGCGGGGCAGCGTGCGTGTGCACACTGCCCCGCCCCTCCTGGCGGTCGTCGGGCCGGCTACGTGTCGGCCGGCTCCGCCGCGTCTAGCGTCTGCAGCTCGGCCAGGTCTGCCGCGATGAGCTCGGCGATCTGGATGGTGTTCAGCGCTGCCCCCTTGCGGAGGTTGTCGTTGCTGACGAAGAGGACCAGGCCACGACCGTCCGGCACCGACTGGTCCGTGCGGATGCGACCCACCAGGGACGGGTCGACGCCGGCCGCGGCGAGCGGCGTCGGGACGTCGGCCAGCTGGACCCCGGGAGCGTCGGCCAGCAGCTTGCGGGCCTCGTCCGGGGTGATCGGCCGCTCGAACTCCGCGTGGATCGACAGCGAGTGACCGGTGAACACCGGCACCCGCACGCAGGTCCCGGCCACGGCCAGACCCGGCAGGCCCAGGATCTTGCGCGACTCGTTGCGCAGCTTCTGCTCCTCGTCGGTCTCGCCCGAGCCGTCGTCGACCAGGTTGCCGGCCAGCGGGAGCACGTTGAACGCGATGGGCTCGACGTACGCCTTGGGGTCGGGCAGGTCCACGGACCGGCCGTCGTGCACGAGACCTTCGAGCTGCTGCTCGGCACCGGAACGCACCTGCCCGGCCAGCTCGTCCACCCCGGCCAGCCCGGAACCGGACACCGCCTGGTAGGTCGCCACGCGCAGCCGCTCCAGGCCCGCCGCCTTCGCCAGCGGCGAGAGCACCGGCATCGCGGCCATCGTGGTGCAGTTCGGGTTCGCCACGATGCCCTTGACCGCTTCCTCGAGCGCCTCCGGGTTCACCTCGGAGACGACGAGCGGAACCTCGGGGTCGAGGCGCCAGGCCGACGAGTTGTCGACGACCAGGGCGCCCGCCTCGGCGAACCGCGGCGCGTGCTCGCGCGACGTGCCACCGCCCGCGGAGAAGAGGGCGATGTCGATGTCGGCGAGGTCGGCCGTGGCCGTCGCGGCGACATCCTCCAACGGGACGTCCACGCCGTCGAACGGCAGGGTGGTGCCGGCCGAACGGGCGGACGCGAAGTACCGCACCGAGGCCACGGGGAAGTCTCGCTCCTCCAGCAGGCGGCGCATCACGGCACCCACCTGACCGGTGGCGCCGACGACGGCGAGGTGTACGCCCTGATCAGAGATGGTGGTCATGTCAGCGCCCCGTTCCCGCGTAGACGACGGCCTCGCCGTCGGCGCCGTCGAGCCCGAACGCGGTGTGCACGGCGCGCACGGCGTCGTCCAGCGAGTCCGCGCGAGTCACTACCGAGATGCGGATCTCCGAGGTGGAGATCATCTCGATGTTGATCCCTGCGTCCCGCAGCGCGGCGAAGAGCCGGGCCGAGACACCGGGGTGCGACTTCATGCCCGCGCCCACCAGCGACAGCTTGCCGATCTGGTCGTCGAACTGCAGCGAGTCGAAGCCGAGCTCCGCCTGCACGGCGGTCAGTGCCGCCATCGTGGCGGGGCCGTCCGAGCCGGGCAGCGTGAAGGAGATGTCGGTCAGGCCGGTGGACGCCGCCGACACGTTCTGCACGATCATGTCGATGTTCGCGCCCGTGCGGGCGACGACCTCGAAGATGCGCGAGGCCGATCCCGGCACGTCCGGCACGTCGACGACGGTGATCTTGGACTCGGAACGGTCGTGCGCCACACCGGAGATGATCGCGGCTTCCATGGTGCTCTCCTTCAACTTCTGGGGCTTCATTTCCTCGGAGCTCACGCGCGTGCCGTCGTGCGCGCTGAACGAGCTGCGCACGTGCATCGGCACGTTGTACCGGCGCGCGTACTCCACGCTGCGCAGCGCGAGCACCTTGGCGCCGCTGGCCGCGAGCTCGAGCATCTCCTCGTAGGAGGCCCACTCGATCTTCCGGGCGTTGGGCACGATGCGCGGGTCGGCGGTGAACACGCCGTCGACGTCCGTGTAGATCTCGCACACGTCGGCGTCCAGGCCGGCCGCGAGCGCCACGGCCGTCGTGTCGGAGCCGCCGCGGCCGAGCGTGGTGACGTCGTTCGTGGACTTGGTGACTCCCTGGAAGCCGGCCACGATCGCCACCTGGCCCTTGTTCAGGGTCTCGCGGATGCGATGCGGTACGACGTCGACGATCCGTGCCCGCCCGTGCACCGCGTCGGTGATGAGGCCGGCCTGCTGGCCCGTGTAGGACTTGGCCTTCACGCCGAGGTTCGTGATCGCCATCGCGAGGAGCGACATGGAGATGCGCTCGCCCGCGGTGAGGAGGATATCGAGCTCCCGCTTGGGCGGGAGCGGGGTGATCTGCTGTGCGAGGTCGAGGAGCTCGTCGGTGGTGTCGCCCATGGCGCTCACCACCACGACCACGTCGTTACCTGCTCGCTTTGCTTCGGCGATCCGCTTGGCGACACGCTTCACGCTGCGCGCGTCTCCGACCGAGGATCCGCCGTACTTCTGCACGACAAGTGCCATGCGCCTGCCTTCCGTTGCCGGCCGCCGTCTTTCTCAACGGTCCGCCGGGTGGTTGGGTTTGCGGGTCGATGGTACGTGCTTGGCCATCCCAGGGGTAGCCCGTCCCACGTCGTGGGCTCAGGCCAGGACGTCCCAGGCCAGCCGGGCGATCAGGGCGCCGACCACGAGGACGAACACCACCCGGACGAACTTTGATCCCTTGGCCACCGCCATCCGGGCGCCGATGTAGGCCCCGACCAGGTTGGCCAGCCCCATACCGAGGCCGAGGGTCCAGATGACGGCGCCGCTCGGGACGAAGAAGATCAGCGCACCGAGGTTGGTCGCGAAGTTCACGATCTTCGCGATGGCCGACGCCGGGAGGAACGAGTAGCCGAGGGCGCTGACCAGGCTGATGACCAGGAACGTTCCCGTTCCGGGGCCGAGCAGCCCGTCGTACGCGCCGATGAGCAGGCCGATGAGCGCGGCGATCCGCTTGTGCCCGTTGCCGACCCAGCGCAGGTTGTCGTGCTGGCCGACGTTCGGCTTGAGCAGCGTCCAGGCCAGCACGCCGACGAGCACCACGAGGATTATCGGCTTGAAGAGCTCGGCCGGGATGTGGGACGCGCCGATCGCGCCGCCGAACGCGCCGGCCAGGGCCGCGAGCGCCATCGGGCCGGCGGTGTGCAGGTCGGGCTGGACGCGCCGGTAGTAGGTGATGGCGCTGGTGGAGGTGCCCATGATGCTGCCGAGCTTGTTGGTCGCCAGGGCTTGGACGGGGCTGATCCCCGGGACGAGCAGCAGCGCGGGCAGCTGGATCAGACCGCCGCCGCCCACGACGGCGTCGACCCACCCGGCGGCGAATCCGGCGAGCAGGAGGAGGACGATGGTGAGGAGATCGAGTTCGGGCACGGACGTATTGTGCCTAGAGCCTGGTACCGCGGCGGACGGTGACCGGGGAACGCACCAGCCGTCGCGGCCCGCGTGTCGGTGCCGACCCGTAGGCTGACCTCTTGTGTACGAAGGCGCGGTCCAAGACCTGATCGACGAGCTCGGCCGGCTTCCCGGCGTCGGGCCCAAGAGCGCGCAACGCATCGCGTTCCACCTGCTCGCGACCGACGACCAGGAGGTCAAGCGGCTGGTCGACGCGCTCACCGAGGTGAAGCTGCGCGTCCAGTTCTGCGAGCTGTGCGGCAACGTGGCGGAGGCGGAGCGCTGCCGTGTCTGTCTCGACCCACGGCGCAGCGACGATGTGATCTGTGTCGTGGAGGAGCCGAAGGACGTGGTCGCCATCGAGCGCACCCGCGAGTTCCGCGGCCGCTACCACGTGCTCGGCGGAGCCATCAATCCCATCGAGAACGTCGGCCCGGACGACCTGCGCATCAGCGAGCTCCTGTCGCGGCTGGCGGACGGGACGGTGCAGGAGGTCATCCTCGCCACCGACCCGAACGTCGAGGGAGAGGCCACGGCGACCTATCTTTCCCGACTGATGGCCCACATGGGTATCACTGTCTCGCGGCTGGCCTCGGGTCTGCCCGTGGGTGGAGACTTGGAGTACGCGGACGAGGTGACGCTCGGCCGCGCGTTCGAAGGCCGCCGTGTCATCGGTAACGACAAGTAGGTGGGATCACGATGAGTGAGATAGCCCCCGGGTCGGACCTCAGCGAGGTCTCGGACCAGGTGTCCGCACAGGCACGGACGTTCCTGTCGACGGTGACCCAGGTGGCGTCCGGCGGGATGCCGGGGGCGGAGCTCTCGCTGCTCGTCCTCGCGTCGTCGGACCTGCTGGCCGCCGGTGCGCGCCTCGCCGCGATCGTGGACGTGGTGCCCAAGGAACGCTACGAGCCGGACGCCGGCCCCGACACCGATCTCGATCCGCTGCGCGAGGCCCTGTCCAAGATGTTCGACGGGTTCGACGACTACATCGAGGTGGTGGACCCGGTGCTCGGCGACGAGGTGGGCCAGGCGTCCCTGTCCGGTGACCTCGCGTGCGTCGCGGAGGCGCTGGCCAAGGGCCTGCAGCACTTCGACAGCGGCCACGAGCTCGAGGCCCTGTGGTGGTGGCAGTTCTCCTACTTCTCGATCTGGGGCGAGCGCGCGGCGTCCGCCCTGCGGGTGCTGCAGGGGCTGTTGGCGCACGTGCGCCTCGATGTGGAGGACGACGTGGCCGCCGAGGCGGAGTACGACGCGCTCCACTCCTGACCGGGGCTGACCACCCCTCGCCGCGGTCAGCCCCGGCGAGCCTTGCCCCGGACGTCCAGCAGGCCGCGCTCGCCGAAGGCGACGTTGCGGTCGATCACCACGGCCACCTCCGCACCGGAGAACCGCAGCTCCAGGCACCACTCGAACGGGGTGCCGAGGAACACCATCCGGCCGCGCAGCGTCGACTCGTCGACCCAGGCGGCGGAGGTCGCGACATCGGCCGGCGCCCCGAGGAGGGAACAGGTTCCTGGGCTCCATTCCCCGTGCCCGAACCGCACGAAGTGGTCCAGTCCCCCGATCGTGAAGGCGATCTCGGTCCGTCCGTACGCGTCGCGGCCCAGCGTGAGGGCGCTGACGTCGCGCGGGTTCGGCTCGAGCTCGTAGGTCACGCCCCGCAACGACTCCTCGATCGGGGTCGACGCTGCCCCGTCCGGAGTCCGCAACGCCGGCCGGAACGGGGCAGTGGCGTCCGGGCCGTCGAGCGCCAGGGCCCCGGCGGAGCGGCCGGTCCAGGCGCCGTCGGGCAGCAGCGTGTCCCACACGACGTCGAGCACCGACTGCAGGTCCGAGAGGCCCGACGTCATGGTGATCACCAGGTCCTTCTCCGGCCAGACCACGATGTACTGCCCGAACGCCCCGTCTGCCCGGTAGACGCCGTGCCGGCACTGCCAGAACTGGTAGCCGTAACCCTGGTTCCACTCCGGCCAGTCGTGCGGGCCGTTCGGCACCTGCTTCGCCGTGGCCGCCGCCACCCACTCGGCCGGTACGAGCTGCTCTCCCTCCCATACCCCGCCCTGGAGGTAGAGCTGCCCGAACGCCGCCATCTCCTCCGTGGTGATCGACAACCCGAACCCTCCGGTGTCGATGCCGTCCGGGTCCTGCTCCCACGCGGCGTGGGTGATGCCGAGCGGCGCCAGCAGACGTGGCGTCAGGTAGTCGAGCAGCCGCTGGCCCGTGAGCCGGTGCAGGATCGCCGACAGCAGGTAGGTCGCACCCGTGTTGTACACGAAGTGCGTGCCCGGCTCGTGCTCCACGGGCTGCGCCAGGATGGCACGGGCCCAGCGGGAACCCGGCAGGGAGATCGTGCGGTCGATGCCCTCCATCGTCGAGGCGCTGTGGCCGGTCGTCATGGTCAGCAGGTCACGCACGCGCATCGCACGGAGGTGGTCGCTCGGGTCGGCGGGGAGGTCGTCCGGCAGGAGGTCGACCACGTGGTCGTCCACGGTGAGGAGCCCTTCGTGGACAGCCATCCCGACCGCGGTCGCCGTGAAGCTCTTGCTCACCGAGAACATCGTGTGGGGGCGGTCCGCGGTGTGCGGATGCCACCAGCTCTCGGCGATCACGTGCCCGTGCCGCAGCACCATCACGCTGTGCACGTCCTCGAGGCGGTCCAGGCGGTCGACGAGGAGCCGCACCGCTGCGGGGTCGACCCCCTCGGCCTGCGGGGTAGAGCGGGTCAGGATCCGAGACATGCTGCGGCACGTCCTTTCGGTCGGCGACGCAACATTGTTTCGCACCGCGTACGACGCCGGAAGCGGAGCCCGCCATACGGTCAGCCCAGCAGGAGCTCTCCCGCTACCTGGTCGAACACGACGCTCCCCGTCTTGCGGAAGCCGCAGCGCAGGTAGAACTCCTCGGGCCCGTCCGGGCCCGGGACCCAGAGCACCGTGATGCGGTCGAGCCCTCGCCGGCGAGCCTCCTCGGCCACCTGCTCCACGGCGAACCTGCCCACGCCGCGCCTCCGCGCTTCCCGGGCCACATTGAGACGCCAGATCCCCGCACGGAACTCCGGGACCTCCTCGGCCGGGTTCCAGTTCGCCATCACGAAGCCGACCACGTCGTCGCCGTCGAGGACCACCCTGGGCCACGCGGTGGGATTGACGTAGGCCTCGGCCACCGACCAGGCGACCGGTGACACCGGTTCCACGTCGTTCGCCTGCGGGGGCAGCCCGAGAGCTGCCGGAAGATTGTCCACGGTGAGCTCCACGAGCTGCAGGTCGGCCATGCCAGAACCCTTCCACGAGCCACCGACACTGCGAGGACGACCAGGCGATGCTGTCCGCGCCTAGGGCCGCGTGGCCCGCCGGCCGCCGCTCGCACCGACCGCCGCCGCCTGCTCCCGCATGGTCGCGGTGGTCAGGCTCACCCAGCGCGCGACCACCGTCAGCTCGTCGACGGTGAACTGCTCCGTGACCCGGGCCATGGCCTCCTGCATCTCTCCCAGAGCCCTCTTCACCTGCGGTGATGAGGATGCCGTCGCCTCGATCACGAGCTGTCGCCGGTCGGTCTCGTGTCGCGTCCGCCGGGCGTGGCCGGAGTGCTCCAACCGGTCCACGAGCCCCGTCACGGCGCCCGCCGTCAGTCCTGTCCGGTCAGCGAGCTCCCTCGCGGACATCGGCCCGTCACGGCGGATCACCCCGAGCGCCTTGTGGTCCGCCGCGGAGAGTCCCATCAGCGCACCGAGCGCCTCGTGGAACAGCACGACGGCGTCGCTCAGCTCGGCGCCGAGCCGGGCTCCGGAGTCGTCGTCTGCGGGCGTCTCGGCGCGCTCGGGTGTTGACACCCCTCCATTGTGCACTCCACCATACAGTTTAGTGTACTGAATCATTTAGTGGACCGAACGGAGATGTCATGAACACGCACGTGGCGACCGCACGATCCCGCCCCTGGTCCGAATCGGTAGAGCTCCTCGCTGAGACCTGGCGCTTCTTCGCCCAGAACTATCCGGTTGTGCTCGCCTTCGGCGCTCTCGCCTCGATCCAGCGCTTCCTGGCGGTGAGCGGCACCGCGGAGTGGGCAGGCGGTCCGGGCGGCGAGGCGTTCACGGCGGTCGCCCGTATCGCGTTCATCGCGTGGCTGGCGTGGGCCCTGCTGCGCGACCGGCGCATCGAAGGGTCCGGTGCGGGAGCCCGCTGGTCCGACTGGATCTCGCGCCACCGGGGCACACTGCTGGTCAGCGCCGGCTTTCTGCTCGTCTTCCTGCTCGTCTTCAAGGTCGTCCCGGACTCGATGGCCGGCCGGGTGGGCGGGATCGACGAGGCCACCTGGATGTCGTGGGAGCTCGCGATCAAGAACGTCACCGTCATCCCGTTCACGATGGTGTGGATGACGGTCCTCCTGGCAGCCCGACCGCTCAGGCGCGAAGCCGCTCCCGAGCCGCCGGCAGAGCGAACGTCCGGAACCACCGACACATCGAACGGTCAGTCCGCGACGACCTCGACCTCGTAGCCGTCCTCGTTCTCCAGGTAGGCGGCGTAGTGGTCGGGACCACCGGCGTGCGGATGGCGGTCGGGGAACAGGAGCGCCACCCACAGCTCGACGTGGTGCAGCCGGCCGCGACTCATGGCGCGGCTGCCGCGATCACCTGCGTGAGGCTGCGGTGCAGCACCTTGAGCTCCTCGAGGGAGAGACCCAGGCGCGCCATGATCGCCGGCGGCACCAGCAGCGCCTGCTCGCGCAGCTCCCGCCCCGAGGCGGTGAGCTCGACGGCGAGGGCCCGCTCGTCCCGCGGATCACGGCGCCGCGTCACGTAGCCGATCGCCTCGAGCCGCTTGAGCAGTGGCGACAGCGTGCCCGGGTCGAGCTGCAGCAGTCCGCTGAGCTGCTTGACCGAGAGCGGCGACCGCTCCCACAGCGCGAGCATGACCAGGTACTGCGGGTGAGTGATGCCCATCGGCTCGAGCAACGGCCGGTACAGCGCGATGACGCTGCGGGACGCGACGGCGAGCGCGAAACAGACCTGACGATCGAGGGCCAGGAGGTCATCGGGCGCGGGGGCGCCCGCCAGGAACTCGTTCGGGGCGCTGTCGTCGGGCGACGCCGCGGCGTCGGTCCGTGATGTGACGGTCATGTGGCTCCTCTCGGATGTTGACCAGATTAACAGTTTGCAGGCAAACTGTTTGTACACCAAGTAAATGGAGGAACGGCATGCGTAACAGTGACGGCCTGACCCTGGGGTACCGCGTCAAATGGCGGCTCAACTGGCTGCTCCTGCACGTGGCCGGACCCGCCGAGCAGGCCGACGAGACTGATCCGCGACGTCGGATGGAACGCGAACGCGCCGAGCGCGTGGCGCGGTACCGGGCGGAGCAGGCCGGACGCTGAGGCGTTCAGTGCCCGGCGGCGGTCAGCAGGTCCCGCGACAGCGGCGCGATGGGGTAGTTCGCGACCGGGTCGGCAGGATCGATCCACACGAGCTCCTCGAGTTCGGCCTGGACGGCGATCTCCGTGCCGGGGCGCAGTCGCACCCGGTAGGCGTGCGCGTCGACGACGTGGTCGGGCTCGTTCGCGGCGGGCGCCGCGAACCGGCCGAGGCTCTCGACGTCGGCCGGTGCCAGTCGCACCCCGACCTCCTCCTCGAACTCCCGCACCAGCGCGGCCAGGGGCTCCTCACCCGGCTCGATCTTGCCGCCCACCTGCATGAAGGCGTGCGTACCCCGTTTGCGGACGAGGAGATGCCGGCCGTCGGAACGCTCCACGACGGCCGCGACGATCCGGAGCGTCGTGAGCGGACCGAGCACACCCTCCGCGCTCATGGCTGCTCCACCACCTCGTCGATCACCGTTCCACCCAGCACCTGGACCACGAGCGGCACGCCGACCATGCCGGCCGACGTGATGTCCGGGTCGTCGGCCGACGGCTCGTCGTAGAAGTCGGCCTCGCCCCCCGCCGGCCCCGAACCAGGTGCACTCACGCTCGTCGAGGCAGCAGCCCCCGGTTCGACAGGTGCGCCGTTCGCCGCACGCGCCCGGCGCTCGTTCGCCTGGCGCAGCGCCTCTCGCGCACTGCCGGCCCCGGACACCGGGGCAGCTGCGGGCGCCGGCGCCTGCTCCTCGTAGACAGGCTCGGGCTCCGGCATGTCGTAGTCGGCGGGCGGCTCGGTCGCGGCCGCGCCCGAGAGCCAGGCCTCGTCGGCCGCGCTCGCGGCCGACGGCGGGCGGACCGCCGGCCGAGCGGGCTCGGGACGAACCGGCTCAGGACGAACCGACTCAGGGCCCGTCGGCCCGGGCCGCGAGGGCTCGGGCCGTTCGGCGACGGCGACGCCACCCGGAGGCGACGAGACCGCCACGGCCGGCGACGCCGCGGCGGGCACCGATGCTGTTGACGCCGCGGATGCCGTGGCGCCACCACCCCCGGGCGTGGGCACGTCGGGCCAGTCCGGCACCGCGGCAGCAGCAGGCGCCGGCGCCGCAGGCGGGGAGCCACCCGACGACGCCCGGCCCTCGGCGGACGATGCCCCGCCGGACGCCCCGCCCGACGTCCCTCCGCCGGACGCGCCACCGCCAGAGCTTCCGCCACCGGACGGTCCGTCACCGCCGGACGGCCCTTCGTCGAGCGTCGCCTCGACCCGGACGCGGATACCGAGCGTCTGATAGACCGCTTCTTCCACCGCACTGGTGTGCCGCGCGTTCGAGAAGGTGCGGGCCAGGCCGGGCGCCGCGAAGCCCAGCTTCAGCGTGGCGCCCTCAAGGGCCACCACCTGCGCGTTCGGACCGACGAGGGACCACGTCACCCGGGCGGCGGCGAGCGCACCGAGCACCTCCGGCCACCGCCGGCGGACCGTCTCCGTGGTGACGCCGGGCTCGGCGCCCTGGGCCGAGTCCGGCACAGGCGCCGGGGCGGTGGCTGCAGGTGCCGGCCGCTCCCGAGCCGGCTCCGGCTCCGGCTCCGAGACGGCAGGGGACGGCTCGGGGGCTGCAGCCGCCGTCGGCGTGGGCCCCGCCGTCGACGCGGGCTCCGGTGCGGCGGCAGGGGTGACCGGCGCGGGTTCCGGAGCAGCCGGTGCGGGTTCCGGAGCCGCCGGCGGCTGGGCCGGCTCACTCCGCTTCTTGCGCGCGTCGAGCACCGCGCGCGCGGCCGCAGGGCCGGCGAGCCCGCCCGACGTCGGCTCCCCTGCCGGTCCCGGACCTGCGTCCCGGGCCGGGCCGGACGGGGCGGGCGCCCCGGACGCCACCACACCGCCCCGTTCGAGCCGGTCGATGCGTGCGGCGAGGCCGGCGGCACCGTCGTCGGCGCCGGGCAGGAGCAGGCGCGCACACAGCAGCTCCAGGTGCAGACGCGGCGACGTGGCACCGGTCATCTCGGTGAGGGCCGCGTTCACGAGATCGGCTGCCCTCGACAGCTCTGCCACCCCGAGCCGTCCGGCCTGAGTGCGCATGCGGTCGAGCTGGTCAGTGGGGATGCCGCGCAGCACGGCGCTGGCGGCATCGCCCGAGACACCGATCACGATCAGGTCGCGCAGGCGTTCCAGCACATCCTCGACGAACCGGCGCGGCTCGTGCCCCGTCGCGATGATCTGGTCCACGACCCGGAAGATCGATCCCCCGTCACGTGCGGCGAGTGCGTCCACGACGTCGTCCAGCAGGGTCGCGTGGGTGAAACCGAGCAGGCCCACGGCGTGGTCGTAGTCGACGACGCCACCGGTGGCGCCGGCGATGAGCTGGTCCATCACGGACAGGGAGTCCCGCACCGAACCGCCGCCCGCCCGGGTGACCAGCGGGAGCACACCGCTGCCCACCTCGATGCCCTCGGCGCCGCAGAGCTGCTCGAGGTACGGGGACAGCACGTCCGGCGGCACGAGCCGGAACGGGTAGTGGTGCGTGCGGGACCGGATCGTCCCGATCACCTTGTCCGGCTCCGTGGTCGCGAAGATGAACTTGATGTGGGGCGGCGGCTCCTCGACGATCTTCAGCAGCGCGTTGAAGCCCTGCGGGGTCACCATGTGCGCCTCGTCGAGGATGAAGATCTTGTAGCGGTCGCGAGCGGGCGCGAACGTAGCGCGTTCGCGCAGGTCACGCGCGTCATCCACACCGTTGTGCGACGCGGCGTCGATCTCCACCACGTCGAGCGACCCGGAGCCACCGCGCGCCAGCTCGACGCACGAGGGGCACTCGCCGCACGGGGTGTCGATCGGCGACTCGGGCGTGTTCTTCGCGCAGTTGAGCGTGCGGGCGAGGATGCGCGCCGACGTCGTCTTGCCGCATCCTCGAGGACCACTGAACAGGTAGGCGTGGTTCACCCGCCCGCTGCGCAGGGCCTGCATGAGGGGGCCCGCGACATGGTCCTGGCCGATCACCTCGGCGAACGTCTCGGGCCGGTAGCGGCGGTATAGGGCGGTGCTCACCCCCGCAACGATAGACGGCCTCACCCACACTCGGAGGACGGCCCTCCACAGGTCTGGATTCGGCGCGCACATCGAACGTATGTGCCATAGAATGGCAGCAGATCAAGTCAGCGCAGTAGATCCGTCCAGCAGAGAGAGGTGGCCAGACATGCGGAACATCAGCCCTGCCCTGCGCTCGGCACCGATCGTGCCACTCGCCACCGACACCACCCGTACCGACCCGACAGCCGTCCTCGGCGATGTCGGCGCGGAGCCGCTCGCAGTCCTGCACGCCTGGCTCCTCGCCGCGGCCAAGCCGGGTGACGGCCCTGCCCGGATCGACACCGTGCGCGCCCTGGAGGAGGTCAAGGCCGCCTGCGGGGCGATGCAGGCGCAGATGCTGGTCGAACTGCACGACGACGCCCTGCGGGCCGCTCGCGAGCACGCCGAGAACCCTGCCGCGCACCACGACTCGGCCGGCAGGCAGATCCCGGTCACCGTGAAGTCTGCCGAACGTGACGCGACCGCGAGCACGATCCAGCAGGCCGCCCACGCCCTGCGCCTCTCGCCGCACCGGACCCGGACGCTGCTCGGCGCCGCCCGCGTCTGGCACGAAGAGATGCCGCACACGCTGGTTGCGCTGCGAGAGGGCCGGCTGTCCGAGGAGCGGGCGCTGCTGCTGGTGAAGGAGACCGCCTGCCTCACGCCGGAGGACCGCGGCCGCGTCGACGCCGACCTGTGCACCGACCCCGCAACGCTGGACGGGGTGGGTACCCGCCGGCTCGCCGGGCTGGTGAGGGACCGTGCCAACCAGTTCGACCCCGCCGCACTGGTCAAGCGCGCCGCGAAGGCGGTGACCGAACGGTGCGTGTCCATCCGACCCGCGCCCGACGCCATGGCCTACGTCACCGCGCTGCTGCCCATGGCACAGGGCGTCCAGGTCCACGCGGCGCTGAAGCTCACCGCGGAGTCGGCCCGGCACACCGGCGGCGACGAGCGGTCCACCGGCCAGATCATGGCCGACACCCTCGTGGCGCGAGCCACCGGTCAGGAACGCGCGACCGACGTTCCGGTCGCGGTGAACCTGGTCGTGGCGGACACCGCCCTGCTGGGTGAGGGCCACGAGCCTGCGGTCGTCCTGGACGGCACCGGCGCCGGCCACGGCACCGTCCCGGCGGCAGTGGCCCGGACCCTCGTGGCCGGCGCCCTCGACCTCGACGCGGCCTGGCTGCGGACCGTCTACGCCACCGCGAACGGCGATCTGATCGGCGCGACCAGCAAACGCCGGTTCTTCGCCGACGGACTGGCCGACCTGCTGCGGATCAGGGACCAGGGCACCTGCCGAACCCCGTGGTGTGACGCCCCAGTCCGCCATCTCGACCACATCCGACCGGCGGCTGACGGCGGCGACACGAGCCTGACCAACGGGCAAGGACTCTGCGCTGCCTGCAACCAGGCCAAGGAGGCCCCGGGCTGGCGCTCGGTCGCCGGGACGGACCCGCGCAGCGGTCGCCACGTCGTCGTCACCACTACGCCGACCGGACACGGCTACCAGTCGGTCGCACCGCCTCCGCCGCGGCCGGCCCGCCGGATCGCGACCCACGGCGCGAGTCGGAGCGCACCGCGCAGCGCGACGATCCTGCGACCAGTGCGGCACGCCGCCTGACTCTTGCCGACCATAATGTTAGTGACTAACATTATGGCGTGCCCACACCCCGAACCCTCCGCACCAGGGCCCGCATCCTCGATGCCGCGCTCGACCTCTTCGAGCGCCGGGGCTACGAGGCCACCACGGTGAACCAGATCGCCGACGCGGCCGGCGTCACTCCCATGACGTTCTTCCGGCACTTCCCCACCAAGGACGCGGTGCTGGTCTCCGACCCCTACGACCCCCTCATCGCGGAGGCCGTCGGCGCCCAGCCCTCCGACCTCCCGCCCCTGGAACGTGTGCGGCTCGGCCTGCTCGCCGCCCTCGGCGACATCACGCCCACCGAGGACGCCACCGCCAAGCGTCGCGTGGCTCTCGTCGCGCAGTCCCCTTCGCTCCGCGCCGCGGCGGCGCTCGGCACCGACGACACCCAGCAGGCGATCGTCGAGCGGCTCGTGGCCGACGGCGTCGACCGCCTCGACGCCGCCATCGCTACCGCCGCCTGCCTTGCCGCCACGACCGCGGCCCTCCTCGCCTGGGGTACCGCGCCCGATGACCTCTCGGTCCTCGTCCGCCGCGCCCTGGCGCAGCTCGCACCCGCGGGAGCCACTCCATGACCGCTCTCCTGCTCGACGACGTCTCGCACGCCTTCGGCGGCCGCGCCGCCCTCGACCACCTCACGCTGTCGGTGGCACCGGGCCGGGTCACGGCCCTGATCGGCCTCAACGGCGCGGGCAAGACGACGGCGCTCCGTGCGCTGGCCGGCCGTCTGCAGCCTGCGCGTGGCACGGCCCGCGTGCTCGGTCACGACCCGGCTGACCTGCCCAGCAGCGTCGCGATGCGGTTCGGCCACGTGGTCGACACCCCCTTGGTCTACCCCGAGCTGACCGTCACCGAGAACCTTCGCTGCGCCGCCAGGCTGCACGGCCTACCGACGCGAGCCGCCGCGCGGACGGCGAGCGCCGCCGTCGCACAGCTGGGCCTGGAACCGTGGCGGCTCGCGCGGGCCGGAACACTGTCGATGGGCAACCGCCAGCGCCTCGGGATCGCCTGCGCGACCAGTCACCGACCCACTGCGCTCATCCTTGACGAGCCCACCAGCGCCCTGGACCCGCAGGGCGTCGTCCTGGTGCGCGGGCTCGTGCGTCGGCTGGCCGATGACGGCGCCGCGGTGCTCGTCTCGAGCCATCACCTCGACGAGGTCGCGCGGGTGGCCGACGAGGTAGTGGTGCTGCACGCCAGCCGCGACGTCGGGCGCCTGGATCCCGGCGGCACCGACCTGGAACAGCGGTTCTTCGCCATGGTGCTCGACGCCGACACGCGGACTGCGGCCGGCACCCACACCGAGGCCTCAGGAGGCCGGGTGTGACGACCGTCGCACACCTCAGGACAGCCCTGTCCGTCGAGGCCCTCAAGCTGCGTCGTTCGGTCGTGGCGCGCCTCGCGACCGCACTGCTCGTGCTGCTGGTGCCGCTCGGCAGCGTGGGCATCGTGGCGCTCGCCAGGTCACCTCAGGCCGTCGGCCCGACGGCGGCCAAGCTCGCCGACTACGCCACCGGCGACCTCGCGACGACCCACCTGCTGGTGTGCGCCCAGGTCATCGCGGTCGCCGCGCTGGTAGCGGGCGGGTTCTTCCTCGCGTGGTCGTTCGGCCGGGAGCTGGAGGACGGGACCGCCGGTGCCCTGTTCGGCCTCGCCGTGCCGCGCGGCACGATCGCCCTGGCCAAGTGCCTGGTCGCGCTGGCGTGGATCGCGGCGTGCGTGGTGCTGACCGTCGCCGTGACGGTAGCGGCGTCGGCCGCGGTCACCGCCGCCTCCGGCGAGAGTTTCGGCCCGAGGGCCTGGGCGGGCGCCTCGACAGCCCTCGCCGCCGGCCTCCTCGGCGGCGGACTGACCCTGCCGTTCGCCTGGGTGGCCACTGTGACGCGCAGCCAGCTCGGCACCGTCGGTGCGCTGGTCGGCATCGTCGCGCTCACCCAGATCGTGGTGCTGCTCGGGGGCGGATCGTGGTTCCTCTATGCCGCGCCGTCCCTGTGGACGGGTATGGGCGGAGCCGACGCCGCCGCCGCGATCGGCCTGCCTCACCTGCTGCTGACGGCGGCGGTCGCGCCGCTGGCCGCCGCCGCCGTCGTGCACGCATGGCGCCGCCTCACGAACGTGTGAGACGAGCCGTTCAGCGGCGCAGCGCTCGCCGCGCCAGGCCGTTCCCCAGCCACTGCACGGCCTGGACGATCAGCACGATGATCAGCACGACGACGGCGGTCACGGCCCAGTCGTACTGCCGGTAGCCCTGCACGATGGCGAAGTCGCCCAGCCCGCCGGCGCCCAGGTAGCCGCCGATCGCGGACATGTCGAGCACCCCGACGAACAGGAACGTGTACCCGAGGATCAGTGGCGCGAGCGCCTCCGGAACCAGCACGGTCCGCACGATCCGGAGCGGTGACGCGCCCATGGCCCGAGCGGCCTCGACCACACCGGGATCGATGGAGACGAGGTTCTGCTCCACGAGGCGCGCGAAGACGAACGTCGCCATGAAGCACATGGCGAACGTGAACGCCTCGATGCCGATCGTCGAGCCGATGACGGCGCGGGTCAGCGGACCGAGCGCCACCAGGAAGATGATGAACGGCACCGGCCGCACCACGTTCACCGCGAGGTTCAGCACGCCGAACACGAACCGGTTGCCGAGCAGGTTCCCCGGTCGCGTCAGGTACAGCCCGAGGCCGAGGGCGAGCCCGAGGAAACCGCCGACCAGGAGCGTGATCAGCACCATGAAAGCGGTCTGGCCCGCGGCCTCCCAGAGCAGCGGAGTCAGCCGCTCCCAGTCCCCGCTCATGCGACTGCCCTTCCGTGGTCGTCCACCCAGGTGACGTCACGCAGCTCGGCCACGGCGGCCTCCACCGCGGCCGCGTCACCGACGAGCTCGACCGTCAGGGACCCGTAGGGCCGTTCCGCGACCTCGGTGATGCCGCCGAAGACGACGGTGCCGTCGACGCCGTGCTCACGCAGCGTGCGGGTGAGCACGGCCGACGACCCCGCCACCTCGTCCACGCCCACCGTCACGATGTGCCCGGCGTGCCGGGTACGCAGGCGCTCCAGCACCTCCGGCGACGGCCGGTCACGCAGCGCGGTGGCGACGAACCGTCGGGTGACGTCGTGGGCGGGCGCGCTGAACACCTGGTACGCCTCGCCCACCTCGACCACGCGCCCCCGGTCCATCACGGCGACCCGGTGACAGATCGAGCGCACGACGTCCATCTCGTGCGTGATCACGACGACGGTGACCCCCAGCTCGCGGTTGACGCGCTGGAGCAGGTCCAGCACGTCGCGCGTGGTCTCGGGGTCGAGAGCCGACGTCGCCTCGTCCGCCAGCAGGATGCGGGGGTTGGTGGCGAGGGCACGGGCGATGCCGACGCGCTGCTTCTGCCCGCCCGACAGCGCGGACGGGTGCACACCCGCCTTGTCCGACAGCCCGACGAAGTCGAGCAGCTCCGCCACCCGGTCGGCGCGCCGGGCCCGTGACCAGCCGGCCACCTCGAGCGGGTAGGCGACGTTTCCCGCGACCGTCCGGGAACCGAGCAGGTTGAACTGCTGGAACACCATCCCGATGCCGGCTCGGACCGGACGCAGCCGGGCCTCGTTCAGGGCGCCGAGTGCGACGCCGTCGACGACCACGTCACCGCCCGTGGTGCGCTCCAGGGCGTTGATCAGGCGGACCAGAGTGGACTTGCCGGCACCCGAGTGCCCGATGACGCCGAAGATCTCGCCCTCGCGGATGTCGAGGGTGACCTCGTCGACGGCGCGGACCTCCCCGCGGCGTCCCCGGCCCGGGAACACCCGGGAGGCACCCTGGAACCGCACGATGCTGCCCGTCGCAGCTCCGGTCGCGGCAGGCATCAGGACGCGTCCGCCTCGATGCCGGACAGGATCTCCTGGAGCTCCGCGGCCGGGTTGTCCTTGATGACGCCCGTGTCGCCCGAGGCCTCCAGCACGCCCTCCTCGACCTCCGGGGAGTGGTAGATCTCGACGAGCTGCCGGAACACCTCGTTGTCCGCGTCGTCCGCACGAGCGGCGAAGACGTTGATGTACGGAGCGGCCGCGGCGGAGTCCGGGTCGTCCGAGAAGATCGCGTCGTCAGAGGTCAGACCGGCGTCGCCCACGAAGTCGTTGTTGATGATCGAGGCGTCGACGTCCTGCAGGGCGAGCGCCGTCTGGGCTGCGTCGACCGGGGTCACGCTCACCCGCGACTCGTCCTCGAGCACGTCGGCAGGCGTGGAGAACGCGCTGCCGCCGTCGCGCAGGGCGATCAGGCCGGCCTCCTGGAGCACGAGCAGCGCGCGGGCCTGGTTGGTGTCGTCGTTGGGGATGGCGACCTCGCCGCCCTCCGGGATGCCCTCCACGCTGTCGTGCGACTGCGAGTAGAGACCCAGGGGGTAGACGGCGGTCGCGGCGATCGGCGTGAGGTCCTGCCCGGAAGCCGTGTTGTAGCCGGCGAGGAACTGCAGGTGCTGGAACTGGTTGAGGTCCAGGTCACCGTCGGTCAGACCCTGGTTGGGCAGCTGGTAGTCGCTGAAGTTCACGAGCTCGACGGTGATGCCCTGCTCCTCGGCAAGGTCCGTGAACGTGTCCCAGTAGGCGTCTCCCGTGTTGACGACGCCGATGCGGACCGGATCCTCGCTGGTCCCGGCGGCAGCCGTGACGTCCCCGGCGCCGCAGGCGCTCAGGGCGAGGGTGGTAACGGCGGCGAGGCCGGTGGACAGGACGGCGGTGAAGCGAGACATGGGTGGTCCTCTCGGGACGCACGGGCACGGGTATGCCGGTGCTCAGGATGTGGGACTACGCGCGGCGTAGGCCGAGGTATGACGGCGGCGGGCCACGGCCATCAGCAACGTGGCGAGCTCGCGGGACTGTGCGGAGCGGTCCTCAGCGGACCATGGGAAGGTGCGGCGCTCTCAGCGCTCGCACATTCGCCCGCCGCGCACGTGGCCGCCACACATGGCGTCGCGGCGGGTGCGCGACGTCGTGGCTGCGGTCCAGGTGCGGGTCATACGGACATCGTGCGGCACTGCACGACGTCGAAGCGAATCCTCTCGGGGAAAATCCCATGATGCGGACGAAATTCTGTCCACATGGTGGAGGCCCGCAGAATCCCGGGACATAAAGGACCCCTCGCACACCCACCAGAGCTCACTTACCCTTGCTGCCTTCCGGCCCTGGGGGAGTTCGGCGAGGTGGTGCCGCACGAGGGGTCTGCCCCCAGCCTAACCGATCCGAACACCCTGGCCCAACCACGCCGGACCCCCGGTACGCGACCTCACGACGCCGCACCGCAGCCCGATTCGTTGTCCGAGCGTCGCGTCCGGTATCCTCGTCAGGCCGCTCCAGACTTCGGTCCGGCGGTCGTGCGCCCACGATGGTGCGGCGCGCGAGGAGGATTCGCCTAGTGGCCTATGGCGCACGCTTGGAAAGCGTGTTGGGTTAACGCCCTCGGGGGTTCGAATCCCCCATCCTCCGCAGTGAACAAGGGCTCGGAACCGTTCGTATCCAACGGTTCCGAGCCCTTCGTCATGTCCGGCCCCCAGACGACCGACTACGTCACGACTGCCATTCCTCGCGGTAGTCCGGGTGATCGGCGAACGTCATGGCGTGGGCCAGGACCGCGACCTGGAGTCCAGCGAACAGGTTCCTCGTGACGGCAGCTTCGTCCGCGTGCCCGCCATCCAACGCCTTGGTCAGGACCTGCCCAAGCTCCTCGTACGTCTGCACGATTGTCCGCTTGGCCGCGATATCGACGAGGACCCGAGCCGGGCTCCAGCGGTCGATGTGCTGCTGCTGCGGGAGGGACGGGGCGGCTGCGGCGGGCTCGCCGTCAACCTCATCCGGCTGCGACGAGGCGCTGTCGGCCATCCGTGCGATCGACTCGTCCTCGTCCAGCCGTGCGATCAGGAACTCAGTGATGGTCATGCCACCAATCCTTCCACGCGGACCTGGACCGGGGGCCTCTCGTCATTCGCCAGATCAGACGGCAAACGACCCGGTCCGCGAGTACGGCACGCTGTCCACGTAGACCCAGGATCCGTACGAGCGCAGCCATTCACCACCGCCCATCAGCTCCAGGACACCGTCCTTCTGTCCGGATATCTGGATCTCCCGGCGCTCGACCAGGTGCACGTCACCGTTAACCAGGACGATGCGGTGAACAGGCACCCCCTCGTTCACGAACTTGTCGGCGTCGACGACCTTCAGGTGCTTCTCGTCGAGGACGTAGTGCGTCGTGCTCATCGCGTTCCTTTCGTCACTCCCGCACGTCTCGTGCACAGCGGGAGCGCCATCGAACCTACGGCGCCTGTCTGGCGCCCGGAACGCCACAATATGCCCTCGATGCCCCGCTTCACTCGCCGGGCGGGCCGTCGTGGCGGCGGTAGCCCGCGGCCATCGGTCCGGACGGTTCGATGCTCTCCAGGATGGCGTCACTGATCGCCGTGAGCTGGTCGATCTGCTCCGGCGTGAGCACGTCGACGACGTGACGGCGGACCGTCGCGACGTGTCCGGGCGCGGCGGCACGCATCTTCGCCCGCCCCGCGTCGGTGAGGCGCGCGTTGGTGGCCCTGCCGTTCTCGGGGCAGGGCAGGCGCTCGACGAATCCTCGGTCCTCGAGTCGCTGCACGACGTGGGAGAGCCGCGACAGCGTCGCGTTCGTCGCCGCGGCCAGCTCGGCCATCCGCAGCGTCCCGCCGGCCGTCTCGGACAGCACCGCCATGACGAAGTACTCGAAGTACGTCACGCCGGAGTCCCGCCGCAGCTGGCTGTCGAGCACCCCGGGGAACAGCTCGAGCACCGCGACGAAACGGACCCACGCCGCCATCTGGCGACGGTCGAGCCACGGAGTGTCAGTCATCCGACCAGGATCCCATGTGACGGTTGAAGCTTCAATTCACCCGTGCTAGCGTGCGCGCGAAAGTTGAAGCGACAACTTGATTCACCCTCTGCACCGCTCGCACCAGCCAGAACAACACCGGGAGAACCCCATGAACTTTCCGTGGACCAAGGACCTCGCCGTACTCGTCGCCCGGGTGGCGATCGGTGCGGTGCTCATCGCGCACGGCGCCCAGAAGTTCTTCACCTTCGGGATCGGGGGAACCGTGGACTCCTTCGCCGGCATGGGCGTTCCCGTCCCGGAGGCGGCAGCCCTCTTCGCCGCGGTGGTCGAGCTCGTCGGCGGCGCCGCGCTGGTCCTCGGGGCGGCCACGTCCGTCGCCGGACTCCTGGTCACGCTGAACATGCTCGGAGCCCTCGTGCTGGTGCACCTCGGCAACGGCGTGTTCGTCGACCAGGGCGGCTTCGAGCTCGTCGCGGCGCTCGGTGCCGGCGCGCTGATCCTCGCGGCCACCGGACCTGGGGCGTGGAGCGTGGACCACCTGGTGGGGCGCACGCGGACGGCGCGCCGTGCGGTGGCGACCGCGGCCGGCTGAGCCCGGCAATTCGTCCATACGACACACGGCGTTGTGGACACGCTCACCTCGCTCTGGTCGGGTGAACGGGCATCAGTTCCCTGACCTGGAGGAGAACCCATGTCCAACACCCCCGGCAGCACCCCCGGCATCTCTCGCCGCACCATGCTCACGGCGGCAGGCGCCATGGGTGCACTCGGCGCGTCGGCCGCGCTGGCGACTCCTGCCGCCGCCGAGAGCCCCCGAGCCGGAAAGCCGGTGATCGGTCGTGCGCGGGGCGAGCTGCTGCACGCCATGAGCTTCAACATCCGCTACGACCGGGTGGGCCAGACGCACCCAGGAGAGCCCGACTACTGGCCGGAGCGCGCGCCGCTCACCATCGAGTTCCTGCGGCTGGAGCAGCCGACCGTCCTGGGCGTCCAGGAGGTTCTGTTCCACCAGCTCTCCGCGGTCGAGGAGGGTCTGGGCCGGCACTACAAGATGGTGGGATTCGGGCGTGACGGCGGGGCGGGCGGCGAGTACTCCGGCATCTTCTACGACGCCCGCCGCCTGACCGTGAAGTGGTGGGACCAGCTCTGGCTGTCCGACACCCCGAAGGTCATGGGCTCTGCGACCTGGGGTAACTCGGTCACCCGGATCGTCACCTGGGCCGAGTTCCACGACACCGTCACGGGCCGCGACTTCGTGCACATCAACTCGCACTTCGACCACCAGTCGGAGAACGCGCGCCTGAGGAGCGCCCGGGTCGTCCGGGACCTGGCGGCGGAGGCCGGCCTCCCGGTCGTCTTCACCGCAGACGTCAACGCGGCAGCCGAGAGCTCGGCGCCGTACGACGCCCTGGTCACCGAAGGCGGCCTCCAGGACACCTGGCTCGCCGCCGACCGGCAGCTCACCCCGTACGCCGGCACGTTCCCCGGCTACGGGACGCCGGACCCCGACGGCACACGCATCGACTGGATCCTCGCCACGCCCGGTGTCGAGGTTCGTTCGGCGGCGATCAACACCTGGACCAAGGACGGCCGCTTCCCGAGCGATCACACCCCGGTCCAGGCGCTGCTGAAGATCTGACGCCCGGCGCCCCGATTCGCCGAGTGCAGACTTCAGTGCCGCTAGCCGCCCTCTCACCGCAGCGAAGTCTGCACTCGGCCAGTCGGGCCGCACCGAAGTCTGGACCGCTCAGCGGTTCTCAGGCACGACGGCGGGTGACCAGCACCGCACCGATCGCCACGGCACCCACCACGACGCCGGCCGCACCGAGCCAGCGGCCCACGGGGTCCACGGCCGGGGCCGCTGCGGCGGCCTCGGCACCGGCCGCACCGGCACCGGCGGCGCCGTCCGAGGCCGCAGCCCCGTGGTGCCCCTCCTCCGACTCGCCGGCAGTCGTCGTGAACACGGGTGCGGGAGCCTCCGGTTCCTTGCCGTCGTCGGCGGGGAGGTCGTCCCAGTCGACG
Organism: Promicromonospora aerolata; assembly: GCF_042682255.1. Taxonomy (NCBI): domain Bacteria; kingdom Bacillati; phylum Actinomycetota; class Actinomycetes; order Micrococcales; family Promicromonosporaceae; genus Promicromonospora; species Promicromonospora aerolata. Next base: position 4,341,789 of record NZ_JBHUHF010000001.1, on the reverse strand, counting down.
ACGGTGCCGTCGGTGTACGTCTGGTGGGCGGGGAGCACGACGGACGTGCCCTCCTCGGGCAGGGCACCGACCCGGACGGCGAACTCCTGGTACTCGTGCGGTGGCACCTCGTTGCCCTTCTCGGCGGTCCAGGTCACGCGGACGGGTGCTTCCGAGACGGTCGCACCCTCGACCTCGAACGGCTCGTCGAGCTGCTCCACGTCCACCTCCACGTCCCAGCCGGGCAGGGAGCGCGGGGTGACGCTGAGGAACGGGGTGTCGGTGGGCAGGTCCACCACGAGCTTCTCGGTCGACGCCGACTCCGACTCGGTCGGCACGCGGAACGTGAGGCCGGCATAGCTCTCTGCGGCGGTCGTGTCCGGGTTCACCGTGACGTGTGCGGAGGCCACCGTGGGCAGGAGTACCAGAACGGCGGTGGCGGGGACGGCCGCGAGGGCGCGGCGGGCGGGCATGCTGAAGCGAGTCATGTACTCGGTCCTTCGGTGTGGAGTGAGTGGGAGGGCGTACGGCGACGCACCTCCCGCCCGACTCCCGGCCCCCGGTGGGTGAGCCGCCGTCAGGCCGCGAGGCGCAGCGCCAGGGCCGGCGACGGCGGTCCGCGCTCCGGCGCGACGTGCACGTCGACGGAGCCCGCCGGCGTCTCGGGGTCTGCCGGCACCGGCACCCGCCGGACCACGGGCAGCCACAAGGGCCGCACGGCGAGGGGCCGCACCAGCCACGACGCCAGCAGGTAGACGCCGCGCTCGATCCCGACGAGCAGCCCGACGGACACCACCGTCGCCAGGCCGTGCCAGGCGAGCATCCCCGGGTCGATCCCCGCGAGATCCGTCCCGACGCACGTCTCGTGCGCGAGCGCCGTGGTGACCGGACGGGCCGGGTGGGCGTGCGCTCCGCCGCCGGGCAGCGTGGTCGACGCGCACGAGCCACCGCCCAGGAACGAGAAGACCTGGTGCAGGGCGTACTGCCCGAGGCCCGCGAGAACGAGGCCGCCCGGCCAGCGGATCTGCCGTCGCACGGCCAGCGTGGTCACCACGAGCAACAGCGCTCCGAGCAGCGCGGTCACCCCGGCGGGCGGCAGATGGCCGCCTGCCTCGAAGTGCGCGGTCAGGGCGAGCGCGAGCACGATCACTGCCCAGAGGAGCGCACGGCCGAAGGCGACGGCTCCTGAGGACGGGATCAGCACAGCACAGACCCTAGTCCTCGTTACTTCGCCGGCCGCACCGCGTCGCCGTCGTCCTCCGTGGCCTGCTTGACGCGCTGCTCGGGCTCGATCGAGTCCGCAGGCACGCAGTCCTCGGCGTTCTGGAGCGGCTGGTCGGCGGCCAGGTCGACGTCCTCGATGTCGAGGGGCGGGTCGAAGTCCGCACCGATGAGCAGGTCGATCGCCTTGCCGCCCCGGTCGTCGAGAACCAGCCGCATCGTCGGGAAGTGCGCGGCGAGCGTGTACGCCTGGACCGTGCCCTTGGTGCCGAACCGGATCTCGGACTCCTGGAGCATGAGGGGCACGTTGCCCTTCTCCAGGATGGTGAAACCACGCTCGGCGAGGACCGTTTCGTGCGCGCCCGCCAGGCCGGTCTCCGTCGATGCGTTGAGCAGGCGCACCTCGACCTGCGTGTACGCGATCGGCAGGGCGCCGTCCGGCTGCCCCTCGACGGCCGGCAGGCAGGGCACCGGGTAGGTCTTCTGCGCCGACGCGCCGACCGTCATGAACGGCCGGTTGAACGGCGAGCTGATGGCACCCGAGTACACCGCGAGCGCGAAGATGCCACAGACCGCCAGGAACGCGATGAGCACGCCGAAGACCACGGCCTGGCGCTCGTGCTCGCGGCGACGGCGCTCCACACGCGCCTGGTCGTACCCGGGACTTGTCACTCGTCGAACCTACCTGAGGTCATCGGATGATGAGCACGCGAGCGTGCAGCACTGGACGTTGTTGCAGGGCGGCACGCACGGCACGGTGCAGTCCGTCCTCGAGGTACAGAGTGCCCTCGTACTCGACGACGTGCGCGAACAGGTCGCCGTAGAACGTGGAGTCCTCCGCCAGAAGCGTGTCGAGGTCGAGCGTGCGCTTGGTGGTGACCAGCTCGTCGAGGCGCACCTGGCGTGGCGGCACGTCGACCCAGTCGCGCGTGCGCGAACGCCCGTGCTCGGGGTACGGGCGGCCGTCTCCTACGGCCTTGAAGATCATCGGTCCATCCTCACTGGACTCGGCGGGGCGCGGTCGGGGGCGGCGGTGAGAACCTGCCTGCTGGCACCGAACGGCGCCCCGAACCTTACCGGACGGAGAGTGCGGATGACAGCCGCACCCTCCGCCCGGCGCCGTCAGTTGCTCTGCAGGTCCCGCCGCCGGAAGCCGAGGAACGCCAGCGCGAGCAGCACGACGGCCACCCCGGCGAGACCGATCATGTGGGCGGCATCGGGCGTCTCGCCGAACCCCGCGGGGAGCCAGTCCAGCGGGGAGAGTGCCTCGGCACCGGAGGGCAGGTCGAAGACCTCACCGAACATGCCGACCACGAACGAGTACACGAGCAGCAGCCACGCGGCGGAGGTGAAGCGTGGCGCCCATGCGTACAGCGCCGCGGCGAGGCCCAGGTACACCAGGACCGCCACGGAATAGGTCCAGAACACGTCGGTGTACGCGCCGAGTCCGGGTTCCGACATACCGACCTGGACGGCTCCGGCCCACACCGCATAGACGCTCACCGCGATGAGGGCCACCGTGCTGAGCCCTACGACGGCGAGGTGGGCACCGAGCCAGCGCGAGCGCGACACCGACAGCGCGAGCAGCACCTCGGCGCGGCCCGCCTCTTCCTCCCCCTTGGCGCGGGCCGACATGACTATCGCGTAGGCGACGCAGGTCAGGGCGGCGAAGAGCAGCATGACGGTCAGGAACCCGTCGCGGAACACCGCCGGGTCGCTACCGCCGAACACCGCCGCGAAGATCTCGTTGTCCGCGGCGCCGGAGGCCCCCATCTCCATGATCTCGGGCAGGAGGGTGCCGGAGGCGTACCACAGCAGGGCCATCCCGAGGGCGGTCCAGCCGAACGCCGACCGCTGCTGGCGCCAGGCCAGGGCGAGCGGGCTCCGCAGGCTCGCCGGGGCGTCGGCCCGGCCGCCACGAGTGGCGACGAGCCCGCCCCCGAAGTCGCGCCGGGACGCGAGGACCGCCGCCAGCACCAGCAGCAGGAGGATCGCCGCGACCGAGAGAGCGGTGGGCCACCAGCGCAGGTCCACGAAGGCCCGCATCTGTTGCGCCCAGCCGATCGGGGAGAGCCAGGACAGGATGTTGCCGTGCTGTTCCTGGATGTCCCCGGCGGAGCGGAGCACGAGCGCCAGGCCGTAGGCGGCGAGGCCGATCCCGGTCGCACCGCGCCCGTGCTCGGTGACCTGGCAGGCCACCACGGCGACGGCGCCGAACACCATGGCGGCGAGGCCGGACCCGATCGTGAGACCGAACGAGTCCGCGAGCGGCAGGTCTCCCCCGCTCGCGCCGGAGAGCGCGAGCGCCGACACCATCGCGATGACGGCGTTCACGACGAACAGGGTGACGATGGCCGCCACCGCGGGTGCGTGCCGCCCCACGGGTGCGGCCCGCACGAGCTCCGACCGGCTGCTCTCCTCCTCGGCGCGGGTGTGCCGCACCACGTGCAGCACGCTCATGATGCCCAGCGCCAGGACCACCCACGTGATTCCTTCGTTGGCGATCGCGACACCCACGGTGTAGTTCTCGACGCCGTAGCCGGGTCCGCCCATGACGATGCCTGCCGGGGTCTGCATCAGGGCGGCGCGTGCGCCGCGTGCAGCGGTTCCCATCGCGTCCAGCGCGACGGCGTAGTACGCGTAGAAGGCCACGATGGACAGCGTCCACACGCTGAGTCGTACGCGGTCGCGGCGCAGGATGAACCGGACCAGCCGGCCGGTCCCAGCCAGGGTGGACCCGAACGACGGCAGCGGGACGGCCGGTGCCGCCACGGCGGCGGTCACCGTGCCCCCGCCGTCCCGCGGGCAGGCCGCGTCGCGCCGTCCGGGAGGGTGCCGTCGCCGGACTCCGCACCGGCCGACGTGTCCGCGCCGGGCAGCACGTCGCCGTAGTGCCGCATGAAGAGCTCCTCGAGCGACGGCGGCGCCGCGGTGAGGCTCTGCAGCCCGAGGGCCGTCAGCTCGGACATGACTGCCCCGACCTGGGCGTTGTCGACGTCGAAGGTGACGCGCGTGCCACCGTCGGCGGGTACGGCGGTGAGGTCGTGCACACCGGCGAGCCGCCCGACGGGTGACGGGTCGCCCGCGACGACGGCCGTCACGTTGGACCGCGTCAGGTGGCGCAGCTCGTCGAGCGTGCCGGACTCGACCGACACCCCGTTGCGGATGATCGTCACGGTGTCGCACACCTTCTCGACCTCGTGCAGGATGTGGCTGCTGAGCAGCACCGATGTGCCCTGTGCGGCGGCCTCACGGACGTACTCGGTGAACACGGCCTCCATGAGCGGGTCGAGACCGGACGTGGGCTCGTCGAGGATCAGCAGGTCCACGTCCATGGAGAACGCCGCCACGAGGGCGACCTTCTGTCGGTTGCCCTTGGAGTAGGTGCGGGCCTTCTTGGTGGGGTCCAGCTCGAACCGCTCGAGCAGGTCGGCCTTGCGCTTCGTGTCGACCGTGCCGCGCAGGCGGCCCAGGAAGTCGATGGCTTCGCCGCCGGTCAGGTTGGGCCAGAGGCTGACGTCGCCGGGCACGTAGGCGAGACGCCGGTGCAGCGCGACGGCGTCGCGCCACGCCTCCCCGCCGAACAGGCGGGCGGTGCCGGAGTCCGCGCGCAGCAGACCGAGCAGCACGCGGATGGCGGTGGACTTGCCGGCCCCGTTGGGGCCGAGGAACCCGGCGACCTCGCCGGGCCGGACGGTCAGGTGCAGACCGTCGAGGGCCTGGACGCTCCCGAAGGACTTGTACAGGTCGTGGATCTCGATCGCTGGTGTCGCGGTCATGGCTCGCTCGCTCTCTGACGTCGGAAGGGGGACGTAACAGGGCAGCGCTCGTTCGACCGGCGGGTACCCGGTCAGCCTGGCGCGGGCGCTGCCTCGTCCTGCGACGGCGGGTCCGAGACGTACATGAGGTAGTCGTCCAGCATGCGGCGTGACGTGAGAAACCCCTCCGAGAACAGCTCCATCATCGGCAGGTAGCTGTTCGCCAGGTAGTCGCGGACGATGGCCACGAGGTCGCTCGGGTCCGACGGCGGGTCGAGCGTCACCTCGAGCAGCAGCGCGCCGAGCGACGAGAGCGTGAGGTAGCGGGCCCGCGCGGCCTCGTCCCGGCTGGGCACGATGACGCCGGCGGCGACACCCTCACGGGTGTAGTCGACCGCGTCGGTGACCATGTGGTCGATGAACTCCCGGGCCAGCGCGCCACCGTCCTGCATGGACCGCAGGACGTACCCGACGATGGGCGCGTTCTCCTCGGCGGCGGCGAACTTGTGGAAGAAGCTCTGGTTCGCCGCGGCGTCTGCGACGTTCTCCCGCTTGAGCCGGCGGATGGTGGCCAGCAGGTGCGCGTCGCACTCGGCGCGGAGCTTCTCCTTGGACCCGAAGTGGTGCATCACCAGGCCGGCGCTCACCCCGGCGTCGGCCGCGATGGCTCTCACCGAGGCCCCGAAGCCCTCCACCGCGAAGCGGCGGACCGCGGCATCGCGGATCCGGGCGCGTGCGGTGCGGTCGGCGTCGGCCGGCACGCTGTTGCCCGACGGCGGCACGGCCCCCGCCTGCTCCTCGGCACCACTGACTGAACGCATGTTCAACATGCTAACCAAGCGTTCAGCCCAGTGTCCATACCTGTGTGGGTCAGGCCTCCGCGGTACCGCGCCAGCGGCCGATCGCACCCATCACGTGGTAGATCACCAACGCGGCGGCGGTGCCGAGCGCGATGCCGCCGAACTGCAGGTCGCCGGCCGTCCACGTGTAGTCGGCGATGCCGATGATGAGCGGCACGGCAGCGGTGGTCAGGTTCACCGGGTCGGAGAAGTTGACCTTGCCCTGCACCCAGATGCGCGCGCCGAGAATGCCGATCATCCCGTAGAGCATGGTCGTGGCACCGCCGAGCACCCCCTGGGGGACGGTAGCGATCAGCGCGCCGAACTTCGGCGAGAGGCTGAGCACCAGGGCGCCGAACGCGGCCACCCAGTACGCCGCCGTCGAGTACACCCGGGACGCGGCCATGACCCCGATGTTCTCGGCGTACGTGGTGGTGCCCGAGCCGCCGCCGAGACCCGCGAACGTGGTCGCCACGCCGTCGGCCAGGAGCGCCCGGCCGGTCAGCCGGTCGTAGTTGCGTCCGGTCATCGCGGCCACCGACTTCACGTGCCCCACGTTCTCCGCGATGAGCACGAGCACCACGGGGAGGAACAGGCCGAGCACGCCCGGGTCGAACGACGGTGCGACGAACTGCGGCAGGCCCACCCAGTCCGCCTGCTCGGCCGCCGAGAAGTCCACCTCGCCGCGAACGGCCGCGAACGCGTACCCGACGGCCACCCCGAGCAGGATCGCGAGCCGGCCGATGAGGCCCCGGAACAGCACCTGGATCAGGATGATCGACGCGAGAGTGACCACCGCCGTCACCGGCGAGCTCTGGAACCCCGAGCAAGCGCCGCTCTCGTCGCACGTGCCCCACGCCACGGGCGCCAGGTTGAGGCCGATCAGCGCCACGATCACGCCCGTGACCACCGGCGGCATCGCGACCTGGATCCAGCGCGGCCCCGCGAAGTGCACCACCACGCCGACCAGCGCGAGGAGCACGCCGGTGGCCAGGATGCCGCCGATCGCCACCGACTGCCCGCCCGACGCCGTGGCGGCGAGGATCGGCGCGATGAACGCAAAGCTGGACCCCAGATAGCTGGGCAGCTTGTTGCCCGTGATCAGCAAGAAGGTGATCGTGCCGAGCGCCGAGAAGAACAGCGTGGTCGCCGGGTCGAAACCCGTGAGGATCGGCACCAGGAACGTGGCCCCGAACATCGCGACGATGTGCTGCAGGCCGATCCCGACCGTACGCGGCCAGCTCAGGCGCTCGTCGGGAGCGACCACCTCGCCGGGGGTGATGCGGGCGCCATCACCGTGCAGCTGCCAGCCGATTCGCATGTGTCTGTCCTTGATCTCGCAACGGGAATGCCGTGCGGATCCTAGTCGCAGGTGGTGCGGACCTCGCTGAGGTCGTCATCCACGGCCGGCGCCGGGCAGAGGAACTGCGCGTACCGCTCGTCGTCGTCGACGTAGCGCTTCAGCCAGGACAGGCTGTACCTGGCGATCGCAGTGTGGGGCGCGCTCGGCGCGGAGTGTGACGCGTCGCGCAGCTCCAGGTAGGCCTTGTCGCCGTCCGCCGGCAGCGACTCGTAGAGCGGCTCGGCGTGCGACCGCACCCGCGCGATCCGGTCGTCCTCGGCGCCGACGATCAGGGTCGGGGCGGACACCTCGGGAAAGGTCTTGTCCGAGCTCCACGGGGTCATCGGGATGACCGCCTGCAGGGCCGGGTACTCCTTGGCGGCCTCCAGGCTGCCGCCGCCGCCCATCGAGTGCCCCATCACGGCGAGCCGGTCGGGGTCGATCCGGTCCGCCAGCTCCGAGTCCTGCAGGTGGTCCAGGGCGGCGAGCAGCTGGTCACCCCGGCGAGCCGGGGAGTCGGCGGGCCGCATCGTGTCGATGGTGACCACGACGAAACCCTGGGAGGCCAGCCGCGGGCCGAGCCACGCGATCGCCGCCTGCGAGGAGCGGTAGCCCGGGGACACCGCGACCGCGCCGAACGTGCCCTCGGAGGTGTCGGTCGGGTAGTAGACGGTGCCGCCGCCAAAACCCTCTGCGGTGGCACGCGGGACGACGGCGACCTCGATCTCGAACGTGCCCCGGGGCGCCTCGATGCTCTCCTCGGTCGGGTCGGGGCCACGCTGGAAGTCGTCGGCGGCGACGGCGGCCGGTACCGCGGCGAACGTGCCCGTGGTGAGCACGGTCGCCGCGAGAGCGGCGCGGAGGGCACGAGAAAAGCTCTGCATGGAGTTCTCCTGGGGTGTGTCGCGAGAAGCGGCCGACACGACCATAGGAAGAATTTCTCCGTGCGGCCTGCGCTGGGTGTCATCCCGCGCCCCACCGCATCGCCGTCAGCCGAGCTGCGGGCGCACCTCGCGTGCGATCAGGTCGAGGTGGTCGAGGTCCGCCAGGTCGAGGATCTGCAGATAGACCCGCTGGATGCCGTCGGCCTCCAGGGCCTTGAGCCGGTCCACCACCTCGCCGACCGTCCCGGCGATGCCGTGCTCGCGCAGCTCACCAGGTTCGCGGCCGATCGCAGCGGCCCGCCGGGTGAACTCGGCCTCGTCCTGTCCGACGGCGGCCACGAGCGCCACCGACTGCACCATCGACTCGGGCCCACGGCCCACATCGGACAGTGCCTTCTCGATCACCTTCACCCGCGCGCCGATCGTGTCGATCTCCGGGAACGCCTGGTTGTACTCCGCGCCGTACCGCGCCGCCAGGGCGGGCGTGCGGCGCGGGCCGCCACCGCCGACGAGCACGGGGATCTTCGGCTGCGTGGGCTTCGGCAGCGCCGGCGAGTCCGTGAGCTGGTAGTGCTCGCCGGCGAACGAGAACTTCTCCCCGACCGGCGTCTCCCACAGGCCCGTGATGATCGCGAGCTGCTCCTCGAGGAGCCCGAACCGCTTGTCCGGGAACGGGATGCCGTACGCGCTGTGCTCTGCCTGGTACCACCCGGTGCCGAGGCCGAGCTCGACCCGGCCACCGGACATCTGGTCCACCTGCGCCACCTGGATGGCGAGCACGCCAGGGTGCCGGAACGTGGCCGAGGACACGAGCGTGCCGAGCCGCACGGTCGAGGTGTCGCGGGCGAGACCGGCCAGCGTGGTCCACGCGTCCGTGGGACCGGGCAGCCCGTCCCCGCCCATGGCGAGGTAGTGGTCGGAACGGAAGAACGCACTGAACCCGAGCTGCTCCGTCGTCTGGGCGACGGCGAGCTGGTCGTCGTACGTCGCGCCCTGCTGGGGCTCGGTGAAGATGCGCAGGTCGAGAGTCATGCCCCCACAATGCCACGCGACCCGCCGTGGGCCGGGAGCGCTCTCGTCCCGCCGCGCGACCGCTGCCGGCCTCCGCGGCCGGACGGCGTCAGTCGAACCGGGGCTTCGTCGTGCGGGAGCGCTTGAGCTCGTAGAAGTACGGGTAGCGCGCGAGCGCCACCGCGGCGTCGAACAGGACCGCCGCCTCCGCACCGCGCGGGATGCGCGTGAGCACGGGGCCGAAGAACGCGACGCCGTCCACGTGGATCGTCGGCGTGCCGACGTCGTCCCCGACGGGCTGCATGCCCGCCTCGTGGGACGCCGCGAGCGCCGTGTCGTAGCTCTCCCCCGTCGCGGCCTGCGCGAGGGAGGCGGGCAGCCCGGCCTCGGCGAGCGCCTCGGCCGCCACGGCGTCGAAGTCCTTGTTCTGCTGGTCGTGGATGCGGGTCCCGGCGGCCGTGTAGAAGGCGGAGAACGCCTCGGGACCATGCTCCGTCTGGACGGCGGCGGCGACGCGGCCGATGCCCTGCGATCCGTCGATGCGCGCCCGGTAGTCGGCGTCGAGGTCCCCGTCCTTGTTGAGCAGGTACAGGCTCATGAGCTTGAAGGTGAGCTCGACGTCACGGTGCCGGGCTACCTCGAGCGCCCAACGGGACGTGATCCAGGCATACGGGCAGATGGGGTCGACGTAGACATCGACGGCGGGCTGGGCAGCGGTCTCGGTCACGCCCAGCAGACTACGCTCACTGCGTGACCGGGATCCGTTGGGCAAGTCTGGCCACCGTCGTCGGCGGCGGGGTGATCTTTCTGGTGTGCCTCGTGGGCGTCGTACTGGGCCATCCGTGGTCGGCCGTGCCCGGTGGTGTCGCCCTCCTGATGGCCGTGCGCGAGGTGCGCTACCTGCGGAGACTGCGGTCGGGGAAGATCGCCGGACGGGAAAGTTAGCGCCATGAACAGCACGTATCGCTCAAGTACTCTTCACGCGGTCCGGCACGCACGGGGTAGCCTGCCTGGCATGACCGCCGTCCGTACCCACACGCACGCGCAGGCAGTAGACGCTGCGGTGGACCTGTTCACCCGGCAGGGGTACGAGGGAACCACTGTCGAGGAGATCGCCGACGCCGCCAAGGTCAGCCGGGCCACGTTCTTCCGCCGGTTCCGCTCGAAGGAAGACGTGGTCTTCGCCGACCACGAGCTGCTGCTCGAGGAGGTGGTGGTGATGCTCGCCGCCACGCGTCCCGACGCCCGCGCCAGCGAGGAGTCCGGGCACGACCTCGGGCGCGCCTGGGACCCCGACGTCGACCCGTACCTCGAGGTGTGCCGCGCCGCACGCATGGTGTTCGACCACCATGTGGGCCAGCGCGAGACCTCGCTCGCCCGGTACGCCCTGCTGCAGCAGGTCCCCGCGCTACGTGACCGTGAGCTCATCACCACGCACCGCTACGAGCGGGCGTTCACGCACTACCTGCGCGACACGCTGCCGCCGGAGCGTTCCGCCTCGACGGCGTCGATAGCCTTCGCCGCCTCCGTCGTCGCCGTGCACAACGCGATCCTGCGCCGCTGGCTGCGTACGCCGTCGCTCGAGCTGCGGCCCGAGCTCGAGGAGGCGTTCGCCGACCTCCGGCGGGCCGCCGTCCTCGGCACTGCCGCCCACCCGCTGTCCGACGACGGCACTCCGGCGGGCCGGCGCGTGGTCGTCACCGTCGTCGAGGGCGGGGCGGGGGCCGACGAGGTGGCCCGCGCGGTCCGGGACGCCCTCGTCTGACTCCACGTGTGAGACCGCGGTCGCTCGGGTGACCTGTGCTTCTGACCCGTCGGGGGGCGGGTGTTCGGTCGGGAATGCGCCCATGGCATCCTGTGTTCCGATAGTCAACGTGCAGCAGATGCACACGTGCTCCGGGGTCGGTGAAATTCCGAGCCGGCGGTGATAGTCCGCGACCCGGGTCGCTCCTTCGGGAACGACCCGGCTGACCTGGTGAGATTCCAGGACCGACGGTTAAAGTCCGGATGGGAGGAAGCACGTGCGGCGCGCGCCGACGCCCCTCGGGGCGCCGTCACCGCGCCGTCGTCGGCGCCTTGTGGCGCGCCGGCCCTCACCCCGGAGTCCCCGTGTGCGGACCGGGAGAGGGAAGAGACATGGACTGGTTCCGCGCCGCCTACGACGCGACATTCCTGGTAGGCGACCAGCAGATCTACTGGCGCGAGGTCATCGGCAACGTGTTCGGGCTGGCGTCCGCGCTCGGTGGGCTGCGCCGCAAGGTGTGGGCCTGGCCCGTGGGCATCGTCGGGAACATCCTGCTCTTCACCGTCTTCATGGGCTCCTGGTTCGGCGAGACCTCCCGGGCCGACATGCTGGGCCAGGCCGGGCGCCAGATCATGTTCATCGCGGTCTCCGTCTACGGCTGGTACCGCTGGCGCCAGACGCGCCGGCTGGGCGGCGTCGGCACGGTGGCCGTGCACCCCCGCTGGGCCTCCTGGCGGGCCCGGGTCGGCCTGGTCACCGGGATGCTGGCTGGCACACTGCTCCTCACCCCGCTCTTCCGCACCCTGGGCTCGTACGAACCCGTCTGGGCCGACGCCTGGATCTTCATGGGCTCCGTGCTCGCCACCTACGGCATGGCCAAGGGCTGGGTCGAGTTCTGGCTGATCTGGGTCGCCGTCGACCTCGTGGGCGTGCCCCTGCTCTTCTCCGCCGGCTACTGGGCGACCGCCCTGATGTACCTGTTCTACGGCGCGTTCACGCTGTTCGGGTTCTTCGCCTGGTGGCGCATCAGCCGCCGCGAGAGCGGAGATCCCGACCGGCCCGGCAAGGTGGCCGCGGCGGCCTGATCGCGTACCGTCGGCCCTCGTGACCGCACAGGACCGCACGGCCAGGATCGGGATCGTCGGATCGGGCTTCCGCGCCCGCACCATGTTGCGCGTGCTGCACGCCCTGCCGGACCGCTTCGAGGTGTCCGGCGTCGCCACCCGGAACGCGGCGGACCGTGCGGAGCTCGCGGCGAGCGGCCTGCCGGCGGCGGGCCTGCCGGGCCGGCCGGGCCGCGTCTACGCGTCGGTCGCCGAGCTGCTCGCCGGCGGCCGGCCCGACGTCGTGCTGCTGACGCTGCCCGCCGGCGCCGCCCAGCCGGTGATCCGCGAGCTCGCCGCCGCGGGCGTCCCGGTGCTCACCGAGACACCGGCAGCGGGCACGGTCGCCGAGCTGGCGGCGCTGCAGCACCTCGTGGACGACGGCGCCTGCGTGCACGTCGCCGAGCAGTACCACCTGGAGCCGCTGGTCGGGGCACAGCTCGCGGTGGCGGCGTCCGGCCGGCTGGGCAGGGTCACGGACGCGCACGTCGCCGTCGCGCACGACTATCACGGCCTCGACGTGCTGCGCCGGGCACTGGGTGTCACCTTCGAGGACGCCGTCATCACCGCCCGGCGCGACGCCCGCCGCGTGCTGCCCAGCCCGAGCCGTGCGGGCGACCCCGAGGACCTGGCCCTGGTCGACACCGTGCACGCGACCGCGTGGCTCGACTTCGGCGACCGGCTCGGCACCTACGAGTTCGACGACGTCCAGTACCGCTCCTGGGTGCGCTCCCCCGCACTGCTCGTCCGCGGCGAACGGGGTGAGCTGCGCGACGACGTCGTGCGGCACGTCGGCGGCGACGGGCTCCCCCGGCGCTCCACGCTCGAACGCGTGGCCGCAGGCGGCGCCGGCAGCCACGAGGGGCTGTTCCTGCGGGGCTACACGCTCGACGGCGAGTGGCTCTACCGCAACCCGTTCCGCCCGGCCCGGCTGCCCGACGACGAGCTGTCCATCGCGCACATCGTCATGGCCATGGCCGACCACGTGCTGCACGGGGCACCAGCGCCCTGCTCCGTCGCCGAGGCCGCGCAGGACCAGTACCTCCAGCTCGAGGTGCGGCGCGCTGCGGCGTCGGGCGAACGGGTGCGGACCCGGCAGCAGCCCTGGGCAGCCGGACGGGTCTGCGGTCGCGCCGAGGACCACCGAGTGTGAGACCTAGTATCGCTTGACCTGAGATCCGGTACCGGAGCACCATGGGAAGCATGACTCAGACTCCCGGGGTGACGGCACCCGACTACGACGTCACGCAGCCGCTCGACATCGACTTCGCCGGCGCCTTCGCCGACGTCACGGAGGAGGAGCGGGCCTGGCAGCTCGCCGTCCGCCGGTTCGTCCAGGACGAGGTGCTGCCCGTCATCGACGGCTACTGGGAGCGCTACGAGGTCCCGATGGACCTGGTCAAGCGCATGGCCGAGCTGGACTTCCTGCGCGACGGCGTTGACGTGCCCGGGTACCCGAAGATCTCCAAGATGGCGGAGGGCCTCGCCGCGATGGAGATGTCGCGCGGTGACGGCTCGGTGACGACCATCTGCGGCGTGCAGGGCGGTCTCGCGCTGCGGTCCATCGTGATGCTGGGCTCCGACGAGCAGATCGAGCAGTACGCGGGCCCCATGGCCCGGGGCGAGATCCTCGGCGCGTTCGCGCTGACCGAGCCCACCCACGGCTCGGACTCGGTGGGCCTGGAGACCACCGCGGTGCGGGAGACCCGCGACGGAGTCGAGGGCTACGTCATCAACGGCGAGAAGAAGTGGATCGGCTTCGGCTCGATCGGCGACATCTCCGTCGTGTGGGCACGCGGCGAGGACAGCCAGGTGCACGGCTACATCGTGCCGCAGGACACCCCCGGCTACGACGCGACGACGATCGAGGGCAAGATCTCGCTGCGCGCCATCCACCAGGCGCACATCGTGCTGAACGACGTGTTCGTCCCGGCCGAGAACCTCCTGCCGAAGGCCCGCTCGTTCAAGGACACCGGCCGCGTCCTGTTCGCCACCCGGCTCGGGGTCGCCTGGGGCGCCGTCGGCCAGGCCGTGGCCTGCTACGAGGCCGCCGTCGCGTACTCCAAGCAGCGCACGCAGTTCGGCCGGCCGTTGGCGGCGAGCCAGATGGTGCAGGAACGCCTGACCAAGATGCTGTCGACCATCACGCAGATGCAGCTTCTGGTGAAGCAGCTGACGCGCCTCGACGAGGCCGACCAGCTCACCGGCCCGCAGGCCTCGCTCGCCAAGTACACGTGCACGCGCGGCGCCCGGGAGGTCGCCGCGATCGCCCGCGACATGCTGGGTGGCAACGGCATCCTGCTGGAGAACCGCGTGGCCCGGCACTTCGCCGACATCGAGGCCCTGCACACCTACGAGGGCACCGAGAGCATGCAGGCCCTCATCGTCGGCCGGGAGATCACGGGCACCAGCGCCTTCGCCTGACCCGGCCCGCCGAGGTAGAGCCGCAGCCCCGGTCCTACCTCGGCACGGCGAGGCACGGGAAAGAGCGAGGGGAAGGGGTAGGGGTAGGGGAAACCCGACCCTCGCCCCGTGGGCCGGCAGCATGTTGCGGGGCGCCGCGTCGGCCTAATGTCATGACCATGACCAGCGATGACGGCCCGGCGCCGCCCCAGCCCCCCGCTCTCGAGGACCTCGTCGCACCCGCGCTCGTCTCAACCTCCGCGTTCTTCCGGGCGCCGTACGACCCCGCGACGTGGCGTGCGCTCGCCGCCCTGACCGTCGGCTGGCTCTGGCACCTGACCGGCGGACTGACGCTGTGGGTCCTCGTCGTGGTGTCGGCGAGCATCGTCCCGGCGCTCGGCGTCGGGCTGCCGCTGCTCGCGGCGTCCCTCGTCGTCGCACGGTGGTTCGGCCGGGCCGAGCGCGCCCGCATCGCCACCCAGACCGGGATCACGATCCCCGCGCCGTTGACACCGACGCCCGCGCGGCGCGGCTTCTGGTCACGCCTGTGGTCCCCGGTCCGCGACGGCCGCGCGTGGGCCGCGGCACTCTACGCCTTCCTCGCGATGCTGGTCAGCACGGTATTCTTCCCGATCGCCGTGGCGCTGATCGCCGGCGCGATCGCAGCGGTCGTGTTCGTGCCGCTGGGCCGGGGCACCGCGCTCGCCCAGTGGACCGGCCTGTCGTGGCCGGCCCTGGTGGTCGGCGCGCTGGCCGGCGCGGTCGTGCTGGTGTGGGCGGGATCGGCCCTCGCGCAGTACGGGTCGTACCTGCTCGTGCGGCTCGCGGCGCTCCTGCTGGGCCCCTCCGCCGCCGACGTCGCCCGCGCCCGCGCGGCCTTCGCCGAGCAGGAGACGCGCCTCGCCGAGGCCGCTGCGCACACCGCCCGCGAACGGGCAGTGGTCCTGACCGAGTCGCGCACGGCGGTCGTCTCGGCCGCCGACATCGAGCGCCGCCGTATCGAACGTGACCTGCACGACGGAGCGCAGCAGCGTCTCGTCGCCCTCGGGGTCGAGCTGGGCGTGGCCCGCCGGCTGGCCGACAAGGATCCCGAGCACGCCGTCGCCGCCCTGGAGGTGGCGCACCGCGAGATCAAGGAGACCCTCGCCGAGCTGCGTGACCTGGTCCGGGGGATCCACCCCGCCGTCCTGTCCGACCGCGGGCTGGACGCCGCGCTCTCTGCCCTCGCGGGGCGCAGCCCGGTCCCGGTCCGGGTGGAGGTGACTGGCGACCTCGCCCCGGCGGGTTCCGCCGCACAGGCCGCCGCCTACTTCGTGGTCGCCGAGGCGCTCACGAACATCGCCAAGCACGCCGGGGCGGAGTCGGCCCGGGTCCGTGCGAGCCTGGTCCCGGAAGGGCGTCCGGCGCGGCTTCGCGTCGTGGTGTCCGACGACGGCCGGGGCGGCGCCGAGCTGTCCCCCGGCAGCGGGCTCGAGGGCCTGCGGGGCCGGGTCGCGGCCCTGGACGGCACGTTCGAGCTCGACAGTCCGCCCGGCAAGGGCACCCACCTGACCGTGGAGGTCCCGTGCGCATCGTGATCGCGGAGGACTCGGTCCTCCTCCTGGACGGCCTCACCCGGCTCCTGGCCGCGGAGGGCCACACCGTGACGGGGTACGGCACGGCGGACGACCTCGTCCGGGCACTCTCGACGCCCGACGGCGGGCTGCCCGACCTGCTCGTCACGGACGTCCGGATGCCGCCGTCGCACACCGACGAGGGGCTGCGGGCCGCCGTGCACCTGCGCAGCCTGCACCCGGACCTGCCCGTGCTCGTGCTGTCGCAGTACGTGGAGCAGAGCTACGCGACCGAGCTCTTCGCCCGCGGGGCGCGCGGCCTCGGCTACGTGCTCAAGGACCGCGTGGCCGACGTCGACGAGTTCCTGGACGCGGTCGCCCGGGTGTCCGGCGGAGGGACCGTCGTGGACCCGGAGGTCGTCACCCAGATCATCGCCCGGAACCCGCACTCCAGCCTCGACGTGCTGACCCGGCGTGAGCACGAGGTGCTCGCACTCATGGCAGAGGGCCGTTCCAACGCCGCCATCGCGGACCGCCTCGTCGTGGGGTTGGCCGCCGTGGAGAAGCACGTCACCAACATCCTGAACAAGCTCGGCCTCCCGCCGGCCACCGACGACCACCGCCGTGTGCTCGCCGTGCTGCGCTGGCTCGACCAGAACGGATCCCGCTGATGACCCAGCCTGACGCCCAGCAGGGCGCCTACCCCCAGGACGCCGGATTCCCGCCGGAACCGCCACGGCGCGGCGTCACGGGCCGCGTGCTCGGCACCGTCGGCGTGGTCGTCGCCGTCGCGGTGGTCGGGTTCGGCGCCCTGTTCCTGACCGACCTGATGATGGCGCAGACCACCGCCACCCACCGGTCCTACGACGCCGCGTCCGTGGAGCTCGTCGAGCTCGTGGCCGACGGCGACGTCACGGTCCAGGCCGCCGAGGGCGACATCGAGGTGGACGTCATCGCGCACAGCGGCCTGCGTGAGCCGACGTACTCGGCGGACGAGATCCCTGGCCGGCTCGAGCTCACGCACCGGTGCGGGTGGTCCATCGCGCTGCCCCGCTGCTCGGGCGAGCTCGACGTGACCCTGCCGCCCGGCACCGAGGTGGTGATCCGGACGGAGAACGGCGACGTCGTCGCGAGCGGCCTGGCCGGTGAGAGCCTCCTGCGGACGAGCAACGGTGACATCGAGGCCTCCGACCTGTCCGGACCGGTGACCGCCCAGTCCAGCAACGGCGACGTCGACCTCTCCGACACCGTCGCCGACGTCGACGCCATGACGTCCAACGGCGAGATCTTCGTCAGGGACGTCGACGGGACCGTGACGGCGCACACCAGCAACGGCCGGATCTCCCTCGCCACGGTGACCGGCGACGCCTCGGCGACCACCAGCAACGGATCGGTGGAGATCGCGGCGGTGAGCGGGAACGTCTACGGCGAGTCGAGCAACGGACGGGTCACCGTGATCGGCGACGGCGACCCCGTGGCCCTGACGATGAACACCTCCAACGGCAACAAGACCGTCGAGGGGCCCACCGACCCGAACGCCGAGCGCACCGTCGAGATCCGCAGCTCGAACGGCGACGTCGCCTACCTCGACCGGTGACTATCCCGCGAACGTGAGCCAGAGCAGCGTCACGTTCAGTGCCACGATCACGCCCGCGACCACCCAGGCCAGCACCTGGGTGGTCAGGGCGTTCCGGTGCTCGCCGAGCAGCTCGCGGTCCCGCGTGAGGCGCACGAGGGGGATCATCGCGAACGGGATGCCGAAGCTGAGCACCACCTGGCTGACCACGAGGAGCCACGTGGGCGAGATCCCGGTCATCAGCAGGATGATCGCGGGCAGCAGCGTCACCAGCCGGCGAGTCAGCAGCGACACCCGGATCCGCAGCAGCCCGGACATGATCTCCGCGCCCGCGTAGGCACCGACCGACGTCGACGCGAGCCCCGAGGCCAGGAGCCCGACGGCGAACAGCACGCCCACCACGGGTCCCAGCGCGCCGGCGATCGCGGCGTGCGCCCCCTCGATGGTGTCGGTGCCCTCCCGGCCCGGGAGGTTCGCCGCCGCGAGCAGGAGCATGGCGATGTTCACGCTGCCGGCCAGGATCAGGGCCAGCACCACGTCGATCCGCGTGGCACGCAGGATCCGCGGCGTCGACGTCGACGGCGCGTGCAGGTGGTCGCGGGCGAGCGAGGAGTGCAGGTAGATCGCGTGCGGCATCACCGTCGCACCGAGCATGGACGCGGCGAGGAGCACCGAGTCGGCACCGGCCAGACGCGGCACCAGACCGGCCAGCATGGCTGCCGGGTCCGGTGGGGAGAAGAACAGCCCGGCGCAGAAGCCGACGGTGAGCACCGCCAGCATCGTCGTGACGACACCCTCGAAGGCCCGCTGGCCACGCTGCTGCTGCACCGCCAGGACCAGGAGCGACACCACCCCGGTGATGATCCCGCCCAGCACGAGCGGCACGCCGAACAACAGGTGGAGCGCGATGGCGCCGCCGATCACCTCGGCGAGGTCGGTGGCCGCCGCCACGATCTCGGCCTGCACCCAGTACGCGAGGCGGGCCGGGCGAGGCAGCCGCTCCCCCAGCACCTCCGGCAGCGACCGGCCGGTCACCACGCCGAGCTTCGCCGACAGGTACTGCACGAGCACCGCCATCGCGTTGGCCGCGACGAGCACCCAGACGAGCAGGTAGCCGAACCGGGCCCCGGCGGTGAGGTTCGCGGCCACGTTGCCCGGGTCCACGTAGGCGATGGCCGCCACGAAGGCGGGGCCCAGCAGGACGAAGAGGCGGGCACGGCCTGCACGGGGCCCTGCGACGGTGCGGGTCATCTGATCTCCAGAAAGTTCGGGTAGCCGAACTCTAACTCGCGGGTGCCCGGATTTGTACCCCCTGGAGGGCGCACCACCGACGCGATCACCGATCAGTGCAAGGATGTGGCCGTGCCGAGCGCGTCAGACATTTCGACAACGCCCAAGGCCGTGGGCAAGGACATCCTGCGGTCCGCCACCCGTGTGCTCTCGTCCTGGCCGGCCCTGTGGATCGGGTTCGCCCTGGCGCACGCCTGGATCATCCTGCAGGCCTGGGTCTTCGAGCAGCAGATCTTCGGCGACGTGAACCTGTACGAGTGGTGGGTCCGCAACGGCATGGACGCCGGCTGGTGGCCCGTCTTCGACTACGACTGGGTGTACCCGATCGGTGCGCTCGGGCCCATGGCGGTCCCCGCGCTGCTCGCCGACTCGACGCACGGCTACTACTGGATGTGGATGGGCCTCGTGACGGCCGCCAACGCCGTGGCCGTGCTGCTGCTCGGCCGGGCCCGCCCGCACGGCCGCGCCGCCGTCTGGTTCTGGCTCGCCTTTCTCGTCGCGCTCGGCCCCATCTGGATCGGGCGGCTCGACGGCCTGCTCGCCCCGATCATCCTCGTCGCGCTCCTCGTCGCGTCCCGGCGGCCCGCGCTCGCGATGACGCTCGCCACCGTGGGCGCGTGGATCAAGATCGCCCCGGGCGCGGTGGCGCTCGCGCTGGCCGCGACGGCGTCCAGCCTCAAGGCGTTCCTGCGCAACGTCGTGCTGCCCGGCGCGGCGGTGTGCGCCGTCGTCGTCGGTGTCGCTCTCGCGGGCGGCGGGCAGGACAACGTGCTCGACGTGTTCGGCGAGCAGGGTGACCGCCAGCTCCAGGTCGAGGCCGTCGCCGCCACGCCGTTCACCCTGGCCCGGCTCTGGGACTCGTCGATCCGGGTCGAGTACGACACCGTCATCTACACCTACGAGGTGCTCGGCGAGGGCGCCGACGGCGTCGCGCAGGCCCTCGACGTCGCGCTCCCGGTCGCCGCGATGCTGCTCGCCGCGCTCATCTGGTGGGCCGCCCGACGCCGGCCCGACCGCGTCGGCGACGTGCTCCTGCTCGGCGCCGCCGCGGAGCTGCTGGCCCTCATCGTCTTCAACAAGGTGGGATCACCGCAGTTCATCGCGTGGATCGGGCCCCCCATGGCGGCCGCGATCGCCCTCGGCAGCCGCAGCCAGGGCACCCGCCGCACGTGGTTCCTGCCCGCGCTCGGCACGCTCCTCGTCGCTCGGCTCACGATGGAGATCTACCCGCTCCGGTACGGCGAGTTCCTCGGCGGCTGGCCGCTCGCCACGACCGTCGGTGCCGTGCGCAACGCACTGCTCGTGGCCCTGCTGGTGGGCGCGGTCGTCCGGCTGATCCAGGTCGCTCGGAGCCGTCAGCCCGCATCCAGAGCAGACTAAGGGTCCGTTCAGGGGTGTTCCCCATGCCAGGTACCTGGTGGCTCCGCTACCGTCATGAACGTGACATCGTGTGTAGCGGTAACCGTCTCGACGCCACCCGTTCCCCGACTCGCCGCACGGAAGACTTCGTCCGGACATCGACGACCGGCAGGTTCGTAACGTGCGAGTAGCCATCGTTGCGGAGAGCTTCCTCCCCCAGGTCAACGGGGTCACCAATTCCGTCCTGCGGGTTCTCGAGCACCTGCACGAGCGTGGGGACCAGGCCATGGTCCTCGCGCCCGACGCCGACGCGTCCATCGGTCATGTCCCGCCCTTCGTCAGCGGAGCCCCCGTGGTCGAGCTCGGCTCCATCGGCTTCCCCGGGTATCCGGACGTGCGGCTGGTCGTCGGCAAGAAGTGGCGCACCGAGCGGACGCTGGCCACGTTCGCACCCGACGTGATCCATCTGGCGTCACCGTTCATCCTCGGCTGGCGCGGCATCCTGGCCGCTGAGCGGCTGGGGCTGCCGAGCGTCGCCGTCTACCAGACCGAGGTGCCCGGCTACGCGGCGCGCTACGGCCTGGGCGGCTTCGAGCCGCTGCTCTGGAAAAGGGTCAAGGACATCCACGAGCGCGCGACCATGACGCTCGCACCGTCCACGGCCACCATGCGGCAGCTC
This sequence comes from Promicromonospora aerolata, assembly GCF_042682255.1. NCBI lineage: Bacteria > Bacillati > Actinomycetota > Actinomycetes > Micrococcales > Promicromonosporaceae > Promicromonospora > Promicromonospora aerolata. Next base: position 4,321,048 of record NZ_JBHUHF010000001.1, on the reverse strand, counting down.
GAGAACCACGGCATCCCCAACCTGCGCCTCTGGGGCAGGGGGGTCGACACCCAGGCGTTCCACCCGCGGTTCCGCGACGAGGCGTGGCGCCGCACCGTGGGTGCCGGCCGCGAGATCCTCGTGGGCTACGTGGGCCGCCTGGCCGCCGAGAAGCAGGTCGAGGCACTCCGGGTGGTGCAGAACCTGCCGGGCGTGCGCCTCGTGATCGTCGGCGACGGGCCGGAACGGGAAGACCTGCGGCAGATCCTCCCGGCCGCGCACTTCACCGGGTTGCTCCGCGGGGCCGAGCTGTCGCGAGCGATGGCGAGCCTCGACGTGTTCGTGCACCCGGGCGAGCTCGAGACCTTCGGCCAGACGCTGCAGGAGGCCCACGCCAGCGGGGTCCCGGTGGTCGCGCCCGCCGCGGGTGGCCCGCTGGACATCGTCCGGCACTCCCACGACGGCTGGCTGTACTCTCCAGGTGACCACGAGGCGCTCCGCGCCCGCGTCACCGACCTGGTCGGCGACGAACGAAAGCGGCGCGCCTTCGGCACTGCGGCGCGCGAACGCGCCGAAGGGCGCACGTGGCACGACATCTGCTCCGAGCTCATGGGGCACTACGACGACGCGATCCGGGTGCACGCGAGAGCCGGCTCAGCGGAGGTATAACTTGCGAATCGTCCACGTCGCGAACTTCTACAGCCCTCGTTCCGGGGGGATCCGAACCGCGATGCACGCCATGGCCGGGCAGTACCTGTCCCGGGGGCACGAACCCGTGCTCGTCGTGCCGGGAAAGCGGGACGGGGTATCGCTCGTGGACGGTGTCCGGGTCGTCACCCTCGCGGCGCCGCGCGTGCCCTTCTCCGGCGGCTACCGTGCCGTGGTGCAGCCCGGCAAGATGCGCGGCCTGCTCGAGACGCTCGCCCCGGACCGGCTCGAGGTGAGCGACCGCACGACGCTCGCGGGCCTGGGCGACTGGGCGCGCGAAGCCGGTATCCCGTCGCTCATGATGCTGCACGAGCGGGTCGACGGCGTGCTGCGGTCCTGGATCCCCGGTGCCGCGGCGGGCGGCCGGGCGGCGACGCTCGGCGCCGCGGCGGCGCCGGCGCTGGCCGACCGGTACAACCTCGCGACCGTCACCCGGTTCGACCGGCTCGTGGCCACCACCCAGTTCGCCGCGGGTGAGGTGGAGCGTCTGGCCGCCCGCACCCGGGCAGCCGCCCTTCCGCCGCTGTACCGGGTACCGCTGGGCGTCGACCTGGAACGGTTCCGCCCCGACCGGTACTCGGACGAGGCGCGCGCCCAGTACGCACCGCCCGGCACGGCACTCATCGTGCTCGCGAGCCGCCAGTCCACCGAGAAGCGACCGGACCTCGCCGTGGACGCCGCCGCCCAGCTCGTGCGGGACGGCCGCCCCGTTCGCCTCGTCGTCGCTGGTTCGGGGCCGCTCCTGCCGGCGATGCGCCGTCGGGCCGAGGCCTCCGGTCTGCCGCACCGGTTCCTCTCGTTCATCCCCGACCGCGACCGCCTCGCAACCCTGCTGACCTGCGCCGACGTCGTCATCGCGCCCGGACCGATCGAGACGTTCGGGCTCGCGGCACTCGAAGCGCTGGCCTCCGGGACCCCGGTGGTCTGCAGCTCGTCGAGCGCCCTGCCCGAGGTGGTCGGCACGGCGGGCGCCGCCGCCGCACCGGACGGAGCCGCACTCGCCCTCGCGCTGCACGAGGTGCTGGACCGTGACGTGGACCAGCGGCGCAAGGCGGCCCGCGCCCGGGCCGAGCTCTTCCCCTGGAGCGCCACCGGCGACGCGATGATCGAGCTGCACTCCCGCAAGGCCTTCGACCTGGCACCGGACCCGGCGCTCCCGGAGCTGGCACGCCTGGAGCATGCGGCGCCCGCGCCCGCGCCCACGCCCGTCGACCCGACGGAACCGGTCCACGTAGGACCTGTGGGACGACGGTGAGATGACGTCGCCGGCGGGACACGAGCGCTGCTCCGGGCTGGTCGCCCTCGGCGACTCGATCACCGTCGGTGTGGGCGACACGGTAGGCCCCGACGCCGCGCACGGGACGGGCTGGGCCGCGCACCTCGCCGCCGTGCTCGGCCTGGAGTCGTTCACGAACCTCGCCACCAACGGCGCACGCTCCCACGACGTCGCCGGCACCCAGCTCGATGCGGCGCTGGCCCTGCGGCCACGGCTGGCGACCGTGCTCGTGGGCGGCAACGACGTGCTGCGCAGCGACTTCGATGCGCGACTCATGCTCGCCGACCTGCAGCGCTGCGTCAGTGAGCTGTGCCGCGTCGGCGCCGACGTCGTGCTCGTCCGGCTCCCCGTGATCGGCCTGTTCGAGCTCGGCCCGCGGCTCGTGCGGCGCGTCATGCGACGTCGGGTCGCGTTGATCAACGCGGCGGTCGACGAGGTCGCTGCGGCCGTCCGGTCGGGTGAGCCGTCCACGGCCTCGGTCCCGTGCGAACCGGGGCCGAGCACGGGGTCCGGGCGGGTGGTCGTGGTGGACGCAGCGCAAGCGATCGCCCCGGCCGGTGCCAAGGCCTGGCACATCGACCGCGTGCACCCGTCACCGGCAGGGCACCGCGGACTGGCGCTGGCCGCTGCGGGCGCCCTCGCTCGGCCGGCTCCAGGTCACGAGAACGGGGTTGTGCCCGTGCCGACCTCTGTCACGGACACAACCCCGTTCTCGCCTGCCGAAGGCGTGGGAGGGAAGGACGACGCGGCGCGGGTCGACGCCCTCGCCGCCCGGCTCCCTGCGGCACCCGACCCGCCATCGGCCTGGGAACGCCACGTCTGGCTCGTCAAGGCCGGGCTGCCGTGGTGCATACGCAGGGGACGGGACTTCCTCCCCGGCCTGCTCCGGGCCGTCGTGCACGACCTGCGGGCGGAACGGGCGTTCACGCCCGGTGGCATGGTGACGAGCCTCGCCGATTCCGGCCTGGACCCTCGCCGACGGGTCGGCAGAGGCTGACCGGACCGTCCGGTGGTCACTCCGCGTGGGGTCGCATGGCGTCGATGATTCGGGTCCAGTTGTCGCCCCCGTGGCCGTGGTCGCGAGCCCAGGTGTAGTACGCCCGGACCGCCGCGGGCAGGCCCGTGTCGACGCCCGCCGCCTCGCTCGCCGCGACGATGTGGTCGGCGGTCGCGCCCATCATGGTGACCGTGCTGAGGTGGCCGGGATGCTCGCCGGCCTCGATCTGCACGCCGGGGTTCTCACCCACCTCGAGCATGTCGGAGGTGCCGGTCAGGGTCCGCAGCAGCTCGGGCATCGCCGTCGTCGCACCGATCCCGCCGGACTCGAGCAGCGCGGTGGCGTGCAGGAGCGAGGCGAGCGAGGTGAGGAACACGTCGAGGTTGGCCTGGTACATGAGCTGCGCCAGCCCGGGGTCCGCACCGAGGTACTGCGGCGTACCGATCGTGGCCAACGCGTCCCGGGCCGCGTCCAGCACCTCGGCGGGGCCGCTGTAGTAGACGTAGGCCGCCTCCGTGCCCACCATCGGTGCGGGCGTCATGACTCCGCCGGTCAGGAAGCGCGCACCGTGTCCGAGCGCCCACGCGGCACCCTCCCGTGTCCGGTCCGGCGAGTCCGAGCTGAGGTTCACGAGCGTGCGGCCCGCGAGTGCCTCCGTGGCAGGGCCGAGGATGTCGTACATCGCCTGGTAGTCGGTGAGGCTCAGGATCACGAGCTTGCTCGCGGCGAGCGCCTCGGCGGGTGTGGCGGCGAGCGTCGCCCCGGCCGCGACGACGTCGGCGGCGCGGCTGGGTGTGCGGTTCCAGACGGTGACGGGGTGGCCCTCCCGCAACAGGGAACGGACCATGGCCTGGCCCATCGGGCCGAGACCGATGAGGGTGACGGGTGTACTCATCGAAGGGTCTCCACTCGGTCGGTGCCGTCGGTGCCGTCGGTGCGGTCAGTGCGGTCGGTGCGGTCGGTGCGCAAGCTCTCGTAGATCCTGGCGAAGCCCTCGGCGCCGTAGCCCTGGGCGATCTGCTTGCTGATCAGCTCCTGCACGGCGGCGACGGGCACGGGGGCGACGCCCTGTTCCTCGCTCGCGCGCACGATGTGGCTGAGGTCGGAGAAGTCCAGGCTCTGCTGGCCGGCGACCGTGTAGTCACCGCCGTCGACCACTGCGGCGTCGTGCGCGAAGGCGAAGGTCATCGCGCTCAGGAACGGTGTGGCGCGGGCCGCGAACTCGGTGGCCGTCATGCCGGCCGAGCCGGCCATCGCCGCGCCGTGCAGGAACCCGGCGAACATCGTGTACATGCCCGAGAGCATGGCCAGGTCGAACAGTGAGGCCAGGCCGCTGTCCTCGCCGTCGTAGGTGCTCGTCGCCCAGCGGTCGAGCACCGGCCGGAGATCGGCGAACACCTCCGCGGAGCCGCTGTACAGGATCGATGCCTCGGGGGTACCGATCATCGACGGGGTCGCCATGATCGCGCCGTCGAGGTAGCGGACGCCGTGCCCGGCTGCCCAGGTGTCGAGCTCACGCGCCTCGTTCGGTGTGGTGGTCGTGACGTTCAGGAGCGTGCTCCCGCGCATCCCGGCGATCACCGGGTCGAGGGTCTCGTGCACCGAGGCGTGATCGAGCAGGCACGCGACGGTCAGCGGGTGCGCGGCCACGGCCGTGCCGACGGCCGCCGCCGCCTCGGCGCCGCGCGCGCTCAGCCCGGCGGCACGTTCGGGGCTGCGGTTCCAGACGGTCACGTCGTGCCCGGCGTCGAGCAGGGTGGCCGCGAGCGTGCTGCCCATCGCGCCCAGTCCGAGCACCGTGACGCCGGTGCTTCCGGGGTCGGTCATCAAAGATCTCCTCGCTGGTAGGTACGTGACCATGCTCGGCGAGCGACGTACCATCCTGGAAGTACCCACTAATTACTGGGGTACTTACCTTGTGGTTGCATGGAGGAGTCTGAATGGCCAAGGCAGCGCGTACGGGCCCGTACATCTGCGGCATCGATGCGGCGCTCGACGTCGTCAGCGGCAAGTGGAAGGGCCTGATCCTCTGGGAGCTCGAGGAGCACGGCGTGCGCCGGTTCGCCGAGCTCCGGCGTGGCCTGCCCGGCGTCAGCGAGAAGATGCTGACCCAGCACCTTCGCGAGATGGAGGCGGACGACCTGGTCCGCCGGACGGTGTACGCCGAGGTGCCGCCGCGGGTCGAGTACTCCCTCACCGAGCACGGGCGAGCGCTCAACGCGGCCCTCGCGCCGCTCGGGGACTGGGGTGTCGAACGGATCCGCCGGGAGCGCTCGGACCTGGTGGAGCACCGTGACGCCGCGGCGCTCCCGCGGCCCTGAGGCGCCGGGCTAGTCAGCGGCCAGCGGCAGCAGCCCGCGGTCGGCGAACACCTTCTTGGCGATGCCGACGGCGTTCAGGGCACGCGGGATACCGCAGTAGACGGCGCTGTGCAGGAAGGCTTCGATGATCTGCTGCGGCGTGAGGCCGACCTTGAGCGATGCCTCGACGTGCACCTCGAGCTGCGGTTCGCAGCCACCGAGCGCGGTGAGCATGCCGAGGGTCAAGAGCTGACGCTCCCGCGGCGGCAGCTCCGGGCGGGAGTAGATGTCCCCGTAGCCCCACGCGACGATCTGGTGCCCGAGCTCCGGCGCGATGTCGGCGAGGGAGTCGATGACCCCGTGGCCCGCGTCCCCGTGCACGGTGTCCAGGACCGCCTGGCCCGATGCGAATCGTTCCGCGCGCACGGTCTCGTCGTCCGTCATCGTGGTTCTCCTTCTGAGCTGCCGGCATGGGGGGTGGTGCTGGATCAGTGACACAGGAGCAAGCGCTGGTGGGCGCAGTCCAAGTCCAGCCCATGACCGGGTACCGGCGCAAGTATCTACGCAGGTCAACCTGGTTAAATCCCCCGCCGGCAGGGATCCACTTAGGCTTGCCGTGTGCCCGCATACGTGCCCTTTGTGCCGCTGCCGCTCGACCAGGAGGACGTCCGGTACGACTATGGACCCGACTCGTCACGCAGCCCTGGCGTCCCGCGTGGTTTCACCGTCGAGCTGCGCTGGGACAGCACCGCCTACCCCGGGACGAGCCGGAAGGTCTGGATCCACGTGCCTGCCGCGTACAACCCGGCCGAACCCGCCGGTCTGGCGCTCTTCCAGGACGGCTGGTGGTACCTCGACCCTGACGGTGAGGTGCGTGGCGGGATCGTCCTGGACAACCTTGTCCACCACGGCGACGTCCCGGTCACGATCGGCGTGTTCGTGGATCCGGGAGTGTTCGAGGGTGTCGAGGATCCCGTCCGGCGCAAGAACCGCAACGCCGAGTACGACGCGTTCGACGACCGGTACGGCGCCTTCCTCCTCGGGGAGATCGTCCCCGAGGTCCGACGGCGCTTCGCCGTCAGCGACGACCCGGAGCGCTGGGGCATCGTCGGCGGCAGCAGCGGCGGAAGCTGCGCCTTCACCGTGGCTTGGCACCACCCGGACCGGTTTCGCCGGGTAGCCGGCTTCCTGTCCAGCTTTTCGCAGCTGCCCGGTGGCAACAACTACCCGGCGCTCATCCACACGACGCTGCGCAAACCGCTTCGCGTCTTCCTGCAGGCCGGCCATCGCGACCTGCGCTGGAACGAACCGGACCACAACTGGCTCGCCGAGAACCTCCGGGTCGCCGCTGCCCTCGCCGAAGCGGGCTACGACTTCCGCCTGGTCCTCGGCGACGGCGGGCACAGCCCCAACCACGCCGGGGTCCTCCTGCCGGATGCGCTGCGCTGGCTGTTCCGTCAGCCTCCCGGGAACTGATGCCGCTCACTCAAGACCGGCGATCACCAAGGTCTTGTCGTCATGGCGCTTGGAGCGCGGCCAGCGGCGTCCGTCCGCGTCAGCGGCCTCGGCGTCGTGGAGCTCCCGAAGCACCTGCGCCGGGCCACGCCGGTACGCCGCGCCGGAGAGCGCACGCCACGTGACTGCCTCGGGATGCCGTTCGGGGGCGACGCCGTCGCTGGCCAGCACCAGGGCGGAGACGCCAGACCGCTCCCCGGTCGTCGTGATCCCGTGGTGCGCGGCTTCCGGTTCCGCTCCCGCGATCCAGTAGCCACCGGGCCGGTTACGACGGCAGGCCTGTTCCGCCTGCAGGGCCAGGAGCAGGTCGCGGTGCCCGACGTCGTACTCGCCCCCAGCGGCCAGGCGCGCTCGGTAGGCGGCCCGTTCGGCCGCTCCGACGGCGTCCAGGCGGTCGTCGGTGTGCACGGTCTCGTCGCCGTCGGCACGCAGCACGACGACGAAGCTGTCGCCGAGCAGGTAGGTCTCCACCGTGTCGCCGGACCACCGCGCAAGGGCAACTGTGCTGGTCGGGCTGGTATCCGGGTCCAGACGGTGGGCGTCCCGGACCGCGCGGACGGCGTCGGCCACCGTGTCGGCGAGCGCCCCGCCGCGGGGCATCCGGGCGCCGATCTCCCGCGCGAGCCGGTCGGCGTACCAGCCGGGGTCGTGGGAGCGGTCACCGGCGACCGAGGTGGCGCCGTCGAGCACGGCGGCGAACCCGTCGCCGTGGACGTAGCGGTCCTGGTTGTTGGTGCCTCCGGCACGGGTCGCGGCCTGAACGGGTACCGATGACGGCGGTTGGAGCGATTCCACCCAGAGACCGTCTCACGAGCCGAGCGGGACAGCACGGATGGTGTCCCACTCGTACATCCGGCGGTCGCGGTGCATGCGGATCAGTGCGACCTGACGGTACGTCGCGCTCGACGGTGTCGTCGGCTCGGCTCGGTCCAGCGCGGTTCGGAGTGGTGCAGCGTCCGTCTCGGCATTGCTGTACGCGACAGAGACGTGCGGTCGGAACCCGGCTTCGGGTTCCGGGCACTCTCCCAGTGCGTCGGTGATGCCCGCTCGGATGGCCCGGCGCACCTCCATGAATGCCGCAGGATCGTCCGGCGGCAGGATCAGGGCCTCGCTCGAGATGTGGGCGCGGCGGTACGACGTCGTGATCGGGGCAAGTGAGCGCAGCCGCTCGGCCACCCGGACCGTCACGTAGTCGAGGGCTGCGATGTTGATGTCCTCGACGTGGCCGACGCCCTGCATCGTCATGTGCAGCCACTCGTCGGGGACCGGGTCGAGGGTGTGGAACGTGGGCACGGCCTCGCGGTACCGCTGCGCGAGGTCGTGAACCCCGGCCTGGTCCTCCTGGGTGATGTGCCAGGCGTAGAACCTGGTCCCGACATGCCAGCTCGGACGCCACCACCAGTGGTCGGTCATGGTGTCCTGGTCGGCGTAGAGCGCGCTGTAGTCGGCCATCAGGGATCGGACCTTCCTGCGTCGGGGTCGCCCTCTGCCAGGATGCCGCATCCGGACGTACCGAGCGCAGGGCGCCCGGGTGATCTTGGGGGACGACAGCGGTCAGCCTTGGTCGGTGCCAGACCGGAAAGTGGCTACGCGGAGTCGATCAGCCTGCAGATGACGACAGCAGTCGTGTCGTGACCGGTCGAGTCGTGGCGAGTGCCGCGTTCCAGAGAAACGGTGCGGGGCTGTTCACAGATCGCGTAGGAGCGTAGGAGCGCGAACCATCATGCCGATGGGCCAGCAACAGGTCGACGGGTTTTTCCGGGCTACCGGACCCGCAGATGTCCAACACACCGTCGCTTGGCTGGTGTCGAACGGCTACTTCCACGAGTCACAGGAGGGCGAGAGCACATTCGGGGCCGCCTTAACACTTCGGCGGGGCAGCGAGAACATGGCTGCAGTCACTTCGCCGATCTGATCCAGATCGGCGATGAGCGTGGCAGGTCTCAACGTCAGTGGCGGAGCGTAACCTCGGCCCGGTGGCAGTGAACAAGACTCCAGGACCCCGCGTCGTGATGATGTGCGGGCCAGGTGGTGCAGGAAAGACCACCTACGCCAAACGCCTGGAACGCGAGGGCTGGACGCGTTTGTCGTTCGAGGTGGAGTTCTGGGATCGCGGAATCACGACGATGCCCTCCGCCGAAGTGGTCGCCGAAGTGGCAGCAGACCTGAAGGCACGCTTGCTGCGCCATGTCGCGGCGGGGAACGATGTCGTGCTCGACTTCGGATTCTGGTTCCGGCGACAGCGCGATGAGTTCCGCGCACTGCTCGCACCCCAGGACATCGTGCCGGAGACTGTTTATATCGCGACGAGTCTTGCAACCATCCTGAGCCGAGTCGGCGACCGACACGGCAGGCGGGCGGACGATTGGCCGCTCACCGAGCAGACGGCGACTGAATACTTCGAGAGGTTCGAGCCGCCGACGCCCGAGGAGGGACCGCTCGAGGTGGTCCGCTAGGCCGGACACATGTCACCCCGGATCTGCGAATCGTGAGGTGCAGTTGGAGTACGACCCCGTTGACCTACATGTTCACTCGACAACGGTTGTATGTCGTCGGCCCTCGTTGGTCGGTGCCCGATCTGAAAGTGATGGGTAAATCATGGATTCCGGCCATCACCGCGGGACGGTGACGCGTCGACAGCTCGGGCTAGGAAGGGTCGATCAGGGTATGGATGATCGCGGCGACGGCGGTCGTGTCGTGCCCTGTCGGGTCGTGTCGGGTGACGCGCTCCAGGGAGACGGTGCGGGGCTGCTCGCAGATCGCGTAGGACTTCGGCGCCACCTCGACGCGGGTCGGCCATGGCTTGTCGGTGCCGGTCAGGGGGACCACGATCGCCAGCCGCATGGACCGGTGCTGGCGGGCGTTCGACAGCACCAGGTGCGGCCGGTGCTTCGCCTGCTCGCGGCCAACGGTGGGATCCATGGACAGCCAGATGACATCACCGCGCTGAACGATCACGCGGTGGTCTCCTGGGCACGGATCATCCGCTCCTCGGCGGCGTACTCTCCCTCGGTCGGCCATGCGCCCTCTTCACGGCTCTCGGCCTCGTACTCGTCGGGGTCGATGGCGTCCATCGCTTCCCAGAACTGGCGGCGCTCGTGCTCCTCGATGAGGGCAGCCACGGTCTCGTCTGCCGTCTTGAGCGGCTTGCCGTTGAACTTGACGTGGGCGAGCCGCTGCCTCGTGGCGCGTGCAATGGTGATGGTCGTGGTCTCACTCATGACATCCACAATGACAGATTTCATGCCCTCAGGGAACCCCATACGGGTGACGCTGTCACCCGATCGGGTGACACAGACACCCATACGGGTGACGTCGCGCTCTCAGCCCTGCAGGTCTGTGACCCAATCATTCTCCCGGCTCGGGGTCCCTGATCCTCCGTCATCCGTTGGCGCGGGGCACGTCTCGGACATCGGTTCTGCCGGTAGTGCAACAGGTCCCGCTCGCCCGGCGTGGGTGACGTGGTGCGCTGGATCGGCGGGACCTGTTGCACTACCGGCGGGTTCGGTGTCAGGGCCCCGGTCAAGCCAGTGGATGGCGGAGGAGCAGGGACGCCGACGCTGCGGCACTACGTCAAGCGGACGCATATCGCGCCGGACGTCCGGGTGGTCCTGGACCTGCCGGTCAACCAGCCCGACAGCGACTCCCGGGTCGAACGCCATCACGTAGTGACGCGGAGCGGCCTCGATGCGGTGCCACGTCGATGAAGATCCTCAGAGAGCCGGACGTCGTTCCACTGGTGAGATGATCGCCGCCCTCCCTCGCGACCGCGCCCGCCAGGCGGATGATCTGGTCCGCTGCCTCGTGCGGGCGGATGTTCTGCGGATGCGCGGCGCCTGCCCGTAAGTCACGCAGGCGCAAAGCGGTGCGCGCGCTGTCCCTCAACGAGGTCGTGACGCCCTGAAAGGTCGTCCGCGCGTGGGAGGAACGCCCGCGAAGCGATCGGCACGCTACTGGACGACGAGCTCGACACCCCGCTCCCGTTCGGAAAGTTTCATGATGCGAAAGATACATCTTCAATCGGTGCTACAGCAGGGCAAATGCCAGATTTCATTTCATTGACGGCCAAACGACGCGTCAGGCAAGGTTCGGTCCGGGTCAAGAAAAGGATTGGCCTGCCGACGTCGCGTCGGACGCGGCAACGCTCGACGCGACCGAGCCATGGGAGATCCCCGGCTCGGCACAACACTCCGAAGGGTCATGTGCAATGCAGAACTACAAGAGCATCGTCTACAAGATGGTCGCCGTCCTCCTGCTCACCGTGATGGGAGCAACCACTGCGGGTGCAGCAGCTCACGCCGTACCCGAGAGCGACCCCATCCTGGAGGAATCGCCATCTACGCCGGTGGCCCCGGTAGCACGCCCAGGCCAAGTGACCTACGAGGACTACCGGGTACTCTTCGACACCCTTGACCATTCTGACGCGACCCGCACGGAAGAGGTCATCGATGGCGTGCGAGTGGTGACGTTCACGATCGACGACTCTTCGCTGACCCTCGCAGATGTGAACGAGAGTGAGTACTCGACACAGATCTCGGTCGGCATGGGGTTTTACGGCCCCTACGTTCAGTTCAACCAAACCGATCAGCGTGCGCTCATCGCGGGGGGTACGGCGGCTATCGTCATCGGGATCTGCGCAATCTCCGCTGGCACTGCCTGCGGAGTGGCGGGCGTCATCGTCTCGGCTGCTACGGTGTACCTGACAGAGAACGGGACGTGCTCGAATGGTCGACACTTGAGGGTGTACCTCGCCTCCGGGCGTATCCCCCGGAAGGGTTGCGTCAACGCATAGGACGAGGTTTCCCTGGTGAATGGTCTTCTACTGGGTCTTCTAGCAATGCTGCCAATGCTGGGGTTGTCCTTTTACTGGCAGAAACATCGACGCAGTCGGGGGCGTGGCCTCGCTGAGGCTCTTGGCGTGATCTTGCTAGCGATACTCATCGTGTTCGTCGTCGGTCCACTAATTCCAAACTCGGATAGGCCTATAGCCGGTGTGACGCTGCCGATTGCCATGGGCGGCGTGGTCATGGGCATGTCACTCAATCGGATGGTCCGCGACGAGGACTGACTGAACCGACCACACCCTGCCCGCGAGGGCGCGATAGTTGGCCGACCGGGAGCGGTCCGGACCCGCAATGCGAGTTCGGACCGTTCCCGTGCGACGAGACTTGCGTTCACAGCCCGCCCAGGCGCGGCGATCTGCCGAGAGCCGGACGTCAGCCCAATGGTGAGATGACCGCTGGCCTTGTGCTCGCGACGGTGTCCGATGGTCGAGCTGGCGCGCCTTGTGCGGCCGGTTGTTAGGCGGGCGCACGACATAGCCAGCTACGAGTGCTCGCCGCCGTGACCGGCCGCGATCTACGGGAAGTACCATCACGAGCTGAACAACGAAGAGACGGTCCTGGCTAGTGATCCAGGACCGCCTTCGTCGGGTGAGCGCCAGCGTCGTAGGTGGGGTGCGGTGGGGGTGCGGCCGGAGGCGCCGCCAGGCGCTGGAGGTCGCGGGGGCCCCATCGCGGGGCCCCCGCCGTAGGCGCGAGCCGGCGCGGCGGAGCCGCGCCCTTGATCTCATAGAGGTCAATTCGGCAGTCCGCCCGAGCGTGCCGTCATTCCGGCGGAGCGTCCCGACCTCTCGCGGCATCCTCAAGAGCACGGTCCATCTCGTGCCACGATCTGAATGTCTCAGGGCCACGGTGTCCGCAAGCAGAGCAGACTTCGGAGCTGAGCCAACCGGACTTTCCCTCACGTTCAGCGAGGTCACCGTCCGTGACAAACCGATATGACTCACAGGCGGGGCACCTACTTGGAGGATCCATCTTTGTCTTCCGGATCGCGATTGAATAGACGTCGAGAACGTGACCAATGGCGTCCAACGTTATTTCAGCGTCCCATGCGGTCGCATTCGCATCGTGTTGGAGCCCGACGGCCAGGTCCCACGCCTTTGCCGCGATCTCTTTGAGATAGCGCCGAAAGCGCCCAGTAGCAAGTGCCTGAGCGTAGCGATCAGTGCAGCCCTTGAAATCAGCGCGCTTCGGCGGGGCTGCCTGGTCCGGAAGCCATTCCGCCGCCTGATGCTGCACCCCGAATGCAATCAGTGCTTCGCGGCATTTCACACCAACTGCCTGGTAATCTTCGGCCTCCCGCGCATCGTTCATCGCATCGACGGCCGCCCTGTATCGTCGCCATGCGCCTAAGACCTCCCTCGCCGAATCCTCGTCGATCTCTACCCGGTCTCGTTCCTGCAACTGCATCATCAGGCCGAGATGGAATGTGAAGGCCGTGTCAAGTTTGGGAAACTCGGCTTGCGAGTACAGGTTTGTCATCGCGGTGATTACCCACCAACGATCTTCAGTCGTGTGGACGTCGTAGATATCGTGTACCTGACCCCACAGCCGGCGGCTCTCCACCTTCTGGACCAGAGTGACTGGCGTATCGTCGTCGCGGATTTGCCCCTCGACGTACTGCCGAATGTGGCGCTCCTCATGGTCAGGCAGGTCAGGCATGCGGCAACGGTAGTCCGGTTGGCCCACTCTGGTCAGAGCCGCGCGACAGCAATTCGAGACATCACCCCACCAGGGGTGAACGGAGATGCGCCGCCCGTGAGAGCTGGTTCGGTGTATCCGAACTATGCCGAAATCTCGATCGCGACGAGGCTCGCCATCCGCAGTGGTGGCGAGCTGCGGGTGAACTGCACCAAAACCGGCTCGGCGAACGCCATCGCCTGGGCGTACAACCCTATGCTCTGGCAAGCCCGGTTCGCCGGTCATTGCGCTGCGGACGCTGGCCGAGCACCACTACGCAACCAAGATGACGGGCTGCGAGTTCGTGTTCCTGTTCAACGAGCACGAGCGAGGCCGCTACGCCCGGCTGCAGCAGAGCCTCGGCGAGCTCGAAGCCGAGGCAACGCCCCGCTCCCCCGGTCGAGTTCGTGAGCAATTGCGCCAGGCTCGCGAGGGAACGGGCATCACGGTGACACCGCACGACTTCCGTCGACCGATCGCGACGCAGGTAGCGATTCAGACCACGGTCGGGAACGCGACGGCGCTCCTCGGTCACGCTGACGAGGGAACTACCCTGCGGCACTATGTGAGGCGGACGCACATCGCTCCGGACCTCCGGATCGTCATCGATCAGCTCGTCCAACAGGCAGAGGCTGACGAAGCCCCGGAAAGCCAACTCGGACGGTAAATGGACGGCGCGGCATGACGAAGGCCCCCAGATCCGCATAGTTCTGCGGTTGGGGGCCTTCGGGGTGCGGTAGCGGTGGGGTTGGAAAGGGCACTTGTACGGCGTCGCACGTGGAACGACACAACCCCGCTGACCTGCGCCGATACCTCGGGCGCACCCCGACCGGCTTGGATGCGTTGGCACGGCCCTCGCCAGCAAACCGGAGCGAAAACGGAGACATCCAGGCGCGTTCGGGGTGGGGCGTCGTTCGGCTCCCTGCCACGTTCTTCGTCGTCGTGGTGCCGGGTCAAGGCTGGCGCTTGCGCCATCACGCAGTGACGCGGAGCGGCCTCGACGTGGTGCCTCGTCGATGAAGATCCTCCGAGAGCCGGACGTCGTTCCACTGGTGAGATGACTCGCCCACCACTCCCCCGGGCTCGTGTCCGACACCGGATGGTCTGGCACGCCGGCGTCGGGCGGGCGGTTGTTAGGCGGGTGCTCGACATAGCCGGCTACGGGTGCCGGCCGCCGTGACCGTCCGCGACCTACGGGAAGCAGCGAGAGACTTCCCCGCCGCGCGGCCACCTGCGAACCTTTGCTGATGGTGACGGCGGAGACGGTCATATCAGCACTCAGCGCGGCAGGCATCGGCGGCATCGCCGGCCACATAGTTGCGGGCGCCAAAGAGCGCCGCGAGGCGAGGGCACGGGTCTTCGAGGCCGTTGCCAAGGTCGAGCGTGCACGCTGGGCACCTGCCTCGACATACGAAGAACTCCATGTGCTGAGAAACGAGGCTGCGGCCGCGATGCTTGTGGCTCGAATTCCGCGAAGAACTGCGCGCCAATACCTCGTGCTCGCACACGCCGCCGGAGCAATTAGCGAGTTCAAGTACGAGACAACCGACGAAGGCTCAATACCCCCGGCTATCGCGCAAGCTACTGCGGACGCTGCACGTGCGGTGGTCTCCTCTGCCTGGCACCCATGGTGGGGACGGATCACCGCGCTGCGGCGACGCCAGCTCGACGGGGAGACCTTCTCCGAGCTCCGCGCTAAGAACTCAACGGTTGCCGATGCCCTTGACGAGGCGATGCGCCTAAATCGCGTGTGAACGGCGAACTCGAGGGCTCGGCCCGGGTCTGTGGCGGGGTGCGGTGGGGGTGCGCGTAGGCGCTTGCGCCGTAGCGCGGGGGCCCCATCGCGGGGCCCCGCCGCAGGCCGGGGCAGGCGCGGCGTAGCCGCGCCCTTGATCTCATAGAGGTCAACTCGGCAACGATGTCACGCTCCCGCCCACCGAATCGCTTCGGCGTCGGCTGGGCCTTCGTCTCGGAGTGACGCTCACGTTCCGATGGCTCCGGCAAAGCTCCTGGAACCGGTGCCAACGGTGGTTGGCCATCAAGTTGACCTCCTACAGCGCCACCACAGGGTCCTGTAACGCTTTCAGCGAGTCCTGTAACGTTGTGGACACTTTAGGGCCCCTCGCGGCCGCACTGCGTTACGCTCAACCGCACCGATGTTACGCATGCCAACGAGGGGGAACCGCTAGTGGAGCACCTGTCCGAGGTCCTCAAGATTCTCGAAGGGGCTCTCCGCCACGACCCAAGCGGAGCCCGTGAATATGCCCTGCTACTTGCCGACAAACTTGAAGATGAGCGGAGAGCTCGTCAAGCAGAGGCGCTCCGCCGGACCATCGCTCGTATGCCAGGTCTTGCCGTCCAGTCCACGGAGGCGGCGGCCGCGCTCCCTCGGGATGACGAGTCCGACACCCCCACGGTAGACATTGAGCAACCTCTCGAAAATAATCGCCCCCTTGCACTGCCTCGGTTCGTTCGGCAGCAACTCGACGAGTTCGTGCAAACGGTCGAGAAGCGCGACCTGTGGGTTGAACACGGCATTGATACGCCGGCCCGCCTGCTCCTAGTTGGATTGCCTGGCACCGGAAAAACCCAAACAGCACGTGAGGTGGCAAGGAATCTTGGGCTACCAATTGTAATGACTCGAAGTGACGTCTTAGTCTCGTCGTTCCTCGGCCAGACAAGCAAGAATATTCGGCGTGTATTCGAGTACGCATCAAGTCGACCTTGCGTGCTGTTCCTCGACGAGCTAGATGCAATTGCCAAGCGGCGGGACGATTCTCAAGAAGTCGGTGAGCTCCAGCGAGTCGTAATCGCACTACTCCAGAATCTCGACGCGCTTCCCGAGTCTACTGTTGTACTCGCAGCGACCAATCACCCGGAATTGCTCGACAGAGCGATCGGACGGCGGTTCGCATTTCACATCGACATCCCACTTCCGGCCGCAGCCCAGCGGGCACAGATCTGGGCCGATCGGCTAGGTTCCCATGCCCCACCGCCCGAGGACATAGACATCCTCGCTTCCGTATCGGAGGGCATGAGTGGAGCCGTGATCGAAGCTGCAGCGCTGGACGCTCGTCGTCAGGGGGTGATCTTGGGTCACGATGTCGCACCGCTCACGCTCATATTGAGGCGCCTAGCAAGGATGCTCTGGTACGAAGATCACCAGGTGTTCGAGAGCCCGGAGGCAGAGATGATCGCGCTGCGCCGTTGGCTCCCGAAGGTTTTCACCTACCGAGAATTATCCGAGCAGTTCGACGTGACAACAAGGCAGGTGGGCAATGCCGTCCGATCGCGAACAGAGGCGCGAGCCGATTCTCTTGGTGCGCACGAGACCCAATGAGTTCGCACGAAAATCTGGTAGCGGGGGCGAGCCCGGCCCGCCGTTCGTCCCGGTAGACCAGGCTTATCGGTCGGAGCTGGCGTCTCAGATCTCCGGGGTGCAGCAGATGATAAGGGGGACACTGCCCCAACTTGCCAATATCGGTCTACCCCTCGCCATCGAACTGCGCAGCGAAGCGCTCGCCAAGTCCAACCGACCGCACCATCTCCTCGATCGCGCGGGATTGAAGGTGCGAGCGAGCGTTGGAAGCCGAAAGATAGTTGCCCAGGCGCATCCAACAGAGCTAGATACATTGTCGGAGAGGGTACTAAATCGCGAGACCTCGCCACGTTCGCGCCGAGAGATTTCCGCGATTGAGTCGCTATCCCTCTGGGACCCCATAACCGATGCGATGGGCGTAGGAGACGCGGCCGAGAGCGTCACGCTGCTACGGGAGTTCGAGCGCGCCGACCGCCCAATCGTGCTCGAACTATTTCCATGGCTAGCACCTGAGACGCGAGTCGAACATGACAGCACTTTGGCGCAATATCTCGCTCAGATAGGTTTCTCGATCGAGTATGTATCAAAGACTGGACGATTGGCACTCTATACGCGCGCCGATCGAATTTCCGTCGAAGGCTTGCGCCGACTGGCTGGAATTCGATCGATCTATGCCGCTCCTCAGTACGCGGCCGCGTACCCGGACAGCGACATAATCAGCGTAGGGATACCAGAAATAGGAGCACCAGAGCCTCAGTCGCCGCTGGTCGGCGTACTCGATTCTGGCATTGATTCTGACCTGCTTGGCACATGGCTAGCCGGAGCGGATCGGTACGTCATCCCTCGTGATGAAGACCGCAACCACGGAACATTTGTTGCCGGACTTATCGCCAACTCCCGGAGCCTTAACGGCGACGACTCAAGGTTTCCCAGCGATCGATGCCGTGTTTTCGATGCACAGATCATGCCCCGCGGGCAACTTTGGGAGCATGAGTTGATGAACCGGATCGAAGAAGCCGTCGAAAAGCACGGCGATTCGATTAAGGTATGGAACTGCTCTTTCGGCACGACTCAAGATCGAGCACCGGGAAGCTATTCACCGTTTGCTGCATTCATGGACGAACTGGCCAACCATAAGGGAATTTTGTTTGTGCAAGCCGCTGGCAATTATCCGACGAACCCGCCGCGCACTTGGCCTCCCGTTGGTACGCACCAGGACGCCCTTCGCAGCCCTGGCGAAGCCGTAAACTCGGTCACAGTTGGCGCACTAAATCACGTTGCAGGAGCTGTCACAGGTGTTGGTCACCCAGCCAGTTATTCGCGAAGAGGCCCAGGCTTAGACGGCGTTGTGAAGCCGGATGTGTGCCACTATTCCGGTGATGTCGATGTGACTGGAGACTATTCGCACACCGGAGTCCTTTCGTACGCTGCAGGCGGTGGAATTCGGCGCGGTGTAGGAACCTCGTATGCCACACCCATCGTAAGTGCAACGGCTGCGTCAGTCGCGGAATCACTGTCTGCACCAGAGATGAGGCAGTTCAGTTCGCCCCTCTTGACTCGCGCACTTCTGGTCCACGCCGCTCGGCAACGCTCGCCTTCGTCCGATGCTCACCGCTCTTATTACGGCAATGGTGTACCGCCGTCGGCATCGGAGGTTCTATCGGACCCCTTCGAGACATTCACGACCATGTACCTCGTGAAGTTCACGTCCGCCGGGGAATGGATGAAGCGCAACTTCCCGATCCCGTCGTGCCTTAGGGTGAACGGCATCTTGCGTGGGGAGGTATTCGTAACTGTGGCGCAAGATGCGATCCTCGATGCTTCGTTCGACCGCGAGTGCATTCGAACTTCGGTTTCGTCCCAGCTCGGCCCTGTGGTGCTCCATGAGAACGGCCAACCACCGACCGTGGACAGCCAGGTCCCCGTTGAAGCATCGTCTCGCGGCTGGGAAGCCGACCTGGTCGATCGTGGAAAGTGGAGTCCTATCCGCACTTATCACAAGCGCTGGCCGAGGGGGACACAAAGCGGCGAAGGTGAATGGGGCCTCAAGTTGAGCCTCCTAGAACGCCTTGAAGCCCTAAAGAGGCCGGTGGAGGTTGCAGTACTTGTCACATTCAGAGGAATCGACCCGAACCTACCTGTAAGGGCTGATGGTGCTAGGGCACTTCAATCCGCTGGCCATGCAACGCAGGAAGTCACAGCGACTGCTCGGCTTCGGATTCAAGGGCCGACAAGCTAGCTCAACTCGGTTAGGAAGCGGCGGCTGCCGACTGCTGGAACATCGACCTAGGACACCGCATAGACGGCGGCAGGTTCGGTGAGTCCGTCGCCGTAATGGTGGGTGAGAGTGTCGATGCGTACGGCTCCGAGTCGATCGTAGAGGCGGATCGCGGCGCGGTCCTTGAGCATGACATCGAACGCGATCGCAAGCCTTCGGAATCGCGCAAATTCCACTGCGGCTTCCATTAAGAGTCGGCCGGCTCCGCTTCCCCGGTGGTCGGGGTCTACGAACAGCCGCACAGGGATAGCCAGGCGGTTGATGTCGCCGCCGGTGTGCTCATGCCAGACCCGGGCGGCGTCGTCGTCGACCACGGCACGCGTGAGGGTGATCTGCCCGATGGGTCGGTCGTCTTCGACGGCGGTCCAGCTCTGCAGCTCGTTGGGGTGGCGTAGCCAGCCTTCGGGGTCGGCCACGCCTTCGACGGGGTAGCCGTCCTGGGCGTGGACTCGGACGAGTACGGCGGCGAGGTCGGGCAGGTCTTCGTCGCGGCGTGGGCGGGTCGTGAGGGTCATCAGTAGTCCACGGGCATGTCGTAGTCGAGTGCTGAGTAGTCGGCGCGCATGCAGAAGTTCGTGACTTCGAACGGCTGCTTCTCGGCGGTCATGCCGGTGTGCCATAGATCGATCATGGGCACGCCCGGCGGCAGGTCGAGAACTTCGGCTTCTTCCCGGGTGGCCGGCCGCGCGGTGATCTCTTCGCGGATGTTGGCTATGGCGTAGCCGAGGTCTTCGAGGCATCCGTACAGGCTGCGCTTGCCGAGGTTCTCCGCCTTCGCGAGAGCCGTCCCCTTGGCGATGGACCACGGGATGTACGTGATGCCGACCTGCATCGGGACCTCGTCGGCGTAGTACCAGTTCTCACGCCGCACCACGTCGGTCCCGGGCTCGATGCCGAGCCGTTCCGCGACGTCGGCCTCTGCGGGGATGCGCTCGGCGCTGCGGACCTCGACACGTGGCGTCTTGCCCTGCGCCCGGGCCTCGGCGCCGAACGGGCCGTGTCGGGTGACCGCTCGCATCGGGGCCGTATACCGCAGGCGACCGAAGCGCATCCAGCGGGGACGCTCGCGAACGAAGTACCCCCGGCCGTGCTCCGGCCGGACCAAGCCCTCCTGGATGAGTTCCTGGATGGCTGCTCGAGCTGTGTTCCGGGCACTGTGGTGCGTCGCGGCAAGCACTCGCTCGGACGGCAGTTTGTCACCGGCGTTGAGCTCGCCGGCGTGGATCGCGTCCCGCAGGGCAGCGGCGATCGCGCGCGCTTCGGCGTTGTCGCCGTGGGGTCGCTGATCAGGCATGACCCCAACTCTAGCGAACTGGTTCAAGCCACCCTCTTGCGCAACTGGCTCAAGCCAGTTTATGGTCTGTATCACTGGCTTAAGCCAGTAGGCCGGATGGTCGCAGAGATGACTGAGGAGAAGAAGAGATGGCGACGTTCGCTGTAGACAGCAACCGACAGCAGATGGTGGCGACCGGCGTAGTGGAGCCGGTCATGGAGTGGATCGAGACGGCGGAGGGCAAGCGTCGTCCGGGTGACGTCCAGGCCCGGCACGAGGACACGGGCGCTCCGCTGTGGGGCGTGGAGGTCGTGTACCAGTCGGCGTCGTGGGGCCGTGTCTCGACGGAGTCCGTGAAGGTGACGGTCCCCGCGCGGGAGATGCCCGCCCCGTCGATGTTCACGCCCATCAAGTTCGACGAGCTGGTGGCAGCCGTACGCGTCGACCGGCGCAACAACGGTCTGTCGACGTCGTGGGAGGCGGCCAGCATCGTCGAGATGGCCGGTGCCTCGACCGCCACGCAGGCCAAGGCTGCCTGACCGATGCGCGTCAACACCATGTCGTCGGGGGTGGCCGATGCTGTTGTGTCGGCCCCCTCGGCGGGGGACATGCTCCGGTTCGCCGCGTACGTAGCCGAGCTGATCGGCGACGACCGTATCGAGTCGATCTCCTGCCACGACAGGACGTCGGCCGGGACGAAGAAGCTCTTCGTGACCGTCACCGACACCATGCACGGCGAGACCGTGGCGCACTTGCTCGGACTGGAGCTGCGCACGGACCTCGGTCGCGAGGACTCCGAGGGGTTCTCGTGCTGGGAGGGCAACTCCGGCAACGTGCCGGTCTTCCTGTCCGCACCGATGGCCCTCGGCGGGCTGCCGCGTCGTCGCCCGTGGGACTGGTCAGAGCTGGATGACACCACGAACTCTGACATGAAGGCGGTCGCCTGATGTCGCGCGCGGAGTCGCTGGCGGCGGCAGCAGACAACCTGTTCAACGCGGTCAACGGGCTGGAGAGCGCAGCCCGGACCTTGGACCGTGCCGGGGTACTCGGTGCGGCTGACCAGGCCCTCGCTCTGTACGACCGAATCACGGAGCTGCACCGCGAGATCCGTTCAGCGGCACGAACCGCGCACCGTGCGGAGCGTCCCGAGTTCTACGACGAGTCCGGCCGCTGGGTCGGTCGCCCTGACACGAAGGGACGGAGCTGATGCCGAAGCGCTGGGCATACACCGGTCCGACCGATCCCGGGCTGGACGAAGCGGGCAAACGCCGGGATCTGATCACCACGGCCCGGGAGGGCGTGACGCAGATCAACGAGGCGTACGCGCTGATGGCATTCGGCGGGGCATTCCTGGTCCCGCTGGATGAGGACCTGGGCGAACGGATCTACCAGGTACGCGTGCAGCTGCACGGATTGATCGATGAAGCCGAAGCCCTCGTGCGACCCCGCGAGGCCGAAGAGGGGATGAGCTGATGGCACTGGACGAGACGACACGGCAGGTCAACAAGCGCGCCATCGAGGCGCTGGAAAACGCGCAATGGCGGCTGCAAGAGGCCGATCTGGACGTTCTCCACGCCCTGGAGCCGCTGGAAGACCTGAGTAAGTACACCAACGCGCACGACCCGGCCGTGCAAGAGCTGGGCGCTGTGTCCGCCCGGATCAAGGCCGCTCGTGAGGACGTGACCCGCCGCTGGATCGCGGAGAGCGAGGGCGAGTGAACACGGCAGAGCGCCAGGCAGACGAGAACAACACCGAGGTAGGGCGCCGGCTGCGCGCTGACGGAGAGGGGAAGAGCTGATGTTCGGACGCAAGGCAAAGGTCGATGAAGAAGCATTGAACAATCTGCTGTGGCTGGAGCGGACCCTGACGAACTCGAAGGACTCGCTCATCGCGGCGGAACGTCACGCCGAGCTGATCGGGGACGACGAGATCACCGAGGGCATCAAGGCGGTATCGGGCCGGCTGTCTGACGCCGGCTATGCCGTCTCCTGCCGCGTGGAAGACGCACGCGCGGGGAGGCTCTGATGAACACCCCGACCATCACCGGCCTGCGGGCCGCTCTGGACGCTCGCGTCACCTCGGCTCGTGCTGCGGTCCGTGCCTCCACCGTGGGTCGTCCCGGCCGGTCCGGCAAGGCCTGGCGGATCGCCGCATGGATCGCCTATCGAGACTGGATGTTCACCCGCGCGTTCGGGCTCTGGGCAGGCAAGCACCCTCTGCCCGTGATCCTCGGCGTGCTGCTCGCCGTCGGCTGGTGGGGCATCCTCATCCTCGCGGACGTCCCCGGGGACCGGATCACCGGCCCGGCACTTCTGCTGCTGGTGTTCCTGTCTCCGGGCCTGTTCCACGGCCTGTGGGCCATGGTTTCCCCGCGCCGGTACCGGCAGGTCATGAACGCTCGCGCGATAGCCGGCGTCTGGCCGAAGGTCGCCGAGTCCTGCGGTCTGTCCGCCCGACAGCCGGACGGCACCATCACCATCTCCCGGCTGCGTCACGTTCGGCACCAGGCCGGCGCGGTCGTGCTGCGCATCGAGACGTTCGCCGGCCAAACCCCGGACACACTCCACCGTGCTGCCCAGGCGATCACGACGGCCTACCGCGCTCACGGATACGAGACCTCGACCGTGAAGCCCGGAGTCCTCGACCTGATTCTGTTCACCACCTACCGCATCGCCCCGGCCACGGCACGCATGCCCGAACCGGAAACCGCCAACCCTGACAACCTGCCGGTCGGTCGGACCCGTGCCGGTCAGGTCGCGCGGCTGGTGGTGCGTGGCCGTCACACCCTCGTGGTCGGGGCCACCGGCGCCGGGAAGGGATCCGCCCTGTGGTCCGTGGTCGGCAACCTCGCCCCGGCCGTGCACGTCGGAACGGTTCGGCTGTGGGGACTGGACCTCAAGGGCGGCGTCGAGCTGGAGATGGGCCGCGCCCTGTTCGGCCACGTCGCCTACGGCTCCGAAGATGCCATCCCGGTACTCCGTGCCCTGCTGCGCGTCATCGACCAGCGCAAGGAGACCATGCGCGGCATCTCCCGACTCCACGTCCCGACCCCCGGCGACCCGCTCCACGTCCTGATCATCGACGAGCTGGCCGACCTCATGGCCTACGCGGAGTTCGAGGTCCGGCGTGAGGCTGACCGGCTGATGTCCAAGATTCTCACCCAGGGCCGCGCGCTCGGCGTCGTCGTCCTCGCCTGCGTGCAGAACCCGCGTCAGGAGGCCGTGGGCCAGCGCAACCTCTACCCACAGAAGGTGGCCCTGCGCCTGGACTCGGACATCGAGTCAGACATGGTCCTCGGCCCCCAGGCTCGCCTGGCCCCGGCACACGAGATCTCCCGCGGCGAGCAGGGCACCGCGTACATCGTCGGGGAAGACGGCATGGCCTCGATGGCCCGGTTCGACTACTGGCCCGACGACCTCATCCGTGCCGTCGCCCTGCGGTACGCCGCGCCGGCCGACCACACCGCTCCCGAACCCCGGTCCGGCGACGACGCCCTGAACGCCTGGACCGCTGCCGCTGCCCGCCGCGGGGTCCACAACAACGCCGCCGACAAGACCACGGACAACGCCGCGCCGGCTCCCCGCCCGCGCAAGCCTCGCGCTCCCCGTAAGCCCCGAGCGCCACGCGCACCCCGCTCGACCCCGACCGCTGAGGAGGACTGACCATGAACCGCACCGTTCCACGGACCGCCGTTCGGATCGCCGCCGACTCACGGCCGGTCCTGGTCTTCACCGTCGTGTTGACCCTGGCCGTGGCGCTGGCGTCGTTCGCTCTGTCGTTCGCGTCGCTGCGGGATGCCGCCCTGTGGGGCCGCGTACCGGAGTCGCTGGCCTTCCTCGTTCCCGTGGTCATCGACGCCTCGGTCCTGGTCTACGGCCTCGTGGCGCTCGTGCTGCGGGCCCGGGGTCGGTCCTCGGCGTGGGCCTGGACTCTGATGTTCGGCTTCACCGTCGTATCCATCGGCGCGAACGCGGCGCACGCCTACGACGTCGGCCCGAGCTGCGGACCATCGTCGGCGTCGTCCTGGTCGCCCTCGCGCCGCTGTCGGTGCTCACCTCGACCCACGCTCTGGCCTCCCTCGTGGTCGCCGACGATTCCGCGCCGGCCCCGGCGCCAGCTCCGGCCGCGGTCGAGCCGGAACCCGTGCAGCTCGAAGCACCCAAGCCCGCTGAGGCTCCGGTCTCTGACGCTCCCGTAGCCGAATCTCCTGCGCCCGTCACAGCACCCGACCCGATACCAGTCCTCGCCCCGGTGCGGTCGTCCTCGCGGCCCCGGACCCGGGTCTCCACGGCGTCGCAGAACACGCTGCCCGGCCTCGACGTGACAGGAGTGACGGCATGAGCACCGAAGACCTGACCGATGCCGCTTGTGCCCTTCCCGAGAACCGGGCCCTGCCGTGGATCAGCGAGAACGCCTCACTGATGTCCCAGGCACGCATGCTCCGGGCCTGCGCCTCCTGCCCGGTCCTGGCCTCCTGCGCCCTGGAAGTCGCCACCACGACCACCACGGCAGGCTTCTGGGCAGGTCACGACCGCACTGTCCCGGACCTGCCTGAGCAGGACACCCTGCCCGGCTTTGAACTCTCGGGAGTAGCTGCCTGATGGTCACGTTCACCAGCACCCTCGACTCCCGCCCCACGGGTCTCGGCGTCGACGACGCTGCCCGTCAGGCTCGCGAGCTGGCCCGCTCCGCTGCGGAGGCCAACGGGGTCTGCACGTCCCCGATCGTGCGTGCGGTGCACGACCGCGAGACCGGCGTCTCCCACCTGGTCCCGATCCCATGCGGCTCGACCCGGGAGTCCAAGTGCAAGGGCTGCGCCGACAAAGCACGCCGGCTACGCATGCACCAGTGCCGCGAGGGCTGGCACCGCGACGTCGAACCCGACCTACCGCCGGCCCCAGAAAAGACCCCCGACGAGGACGACGACGAACCCGAGAATGACGGCCCGGCACCGGATCGTGCTGTGCGCTCCACCCGCCGGCTGCCTGACGTCCCCGACCTGCCCAAGCAGGACATGAACCCCGGCACCATCGGCCGCACCTTCACCGACCCCAAGACCGGGCAGCGTTTCCGGCCCTCGATGTTCCTCACCCTCACCCTGGGCTCCTACGGACGGATCAAGCCCGGTACCGGGGTCCCGACCAACCCGGACCGGTACGACTACCGCACCGCGGCCCTGGACGCCCTGATGTTCTCCCGCGTCGTGGACCGGTTTATGCAGAACCTCCGACGCTGCGCCGGCTACAACGTGCAGTACTTCGCCGCTGTCGAACCGCAAAGGCGCCTCGCGCCGCACCTGCACGCCGCGATCCGGGGCACCATTCCCCGCGCGATCGTGAAGCAGGTCGCCGCTGCTACCTACTTCGCCGCCTGGTGGCCCTCGTGCACCGACGCCGATGTCGTCTACAGCGACCGCGCCGAACCCCCGGTCTGGGACGAGGACACCTTGAGCTACCGCGACCCGCACACGGGTAGGGCCCTGCCGACCTGGAAGGAAGCGACCGCGCGCCTCGAGGACCCGGCGCACGTGGTCCGGCTCGGCAAGCAGGTCGACGTCAAGGGCCTCCTGGGCGGCACCCCGGACAGTGACCGGGCGGTGCGGTACCTGTGCAAGTACCTGACCAAATCCATCGCCAGCACCTACGCCGCACCCGGCGACGACTCGGCCGATGACGTGCCCGCATCGGACTATGACCGGCACATCGATCGGCTCCACGCCCATGTCCGTGTGCTGCCCTGTGGTCCGAGCTGCGCGAACTGGCTCCGGTACGGCGTCCAGCCGAAGAACCCGACCCCGGGTCTCCAGCCGGGAGCCTGCCTGTCGCCGGCACACGACCGCGAAAACCTCGGCCTCGGTGGTCGACGCGTGTTGGTCTCCCGCGGCTGGTCCGGCAAGACCCTCACGCAGCACCGCGCCGACCGTGCCGCCGTCGTCCGCCAAGCCCTCGAAGCAGCCGGCATCGAGCACGACGACGCCGACCGGCTCTCCACCACCCAGGAAACCGCTGATGGACGCGCCCGCTACGTCTGGCGCGAACCAGAGGCCGGCACCTACACCTACGCCGCGGTGATCACCGCGAGCTTGCAAGAACAACTCCGCCGACGTGGGCAGTACGACGCGGCGAAACAAGCCCTCGGGGCCAGTCCACCCGGCCCTGTGGATAACCGTTCGGCAACCGCCGCAACGCCGGCCGCACCCGCGGCGTGAGGAAGGAGAGGTCATGAGCAACAACGACAACGTGAGGTCGATCAACGCCGCGCCCGGTCGCCGGCTGATGACGCCGGACGAGCTCGCGGACTACCTGGGTGTGACGCTGCACTGCGTCTACGCCTGGTCGAGCCGTGGCGGTGGTCCGAAGGTGCTCCGCGTCGGGGCACGTCTCCGCTACCGCCCGGCTGAGGTTGAGGCGTGGCTGGACAGCGTGACCGATACCCGGAAGGTGGGCTGACCTGTGGGCAGAGAGGCGCTGGAGCCTGGTCGCTGGGGAAAGATCAGCAGCACGGAGTTCAAGCCTGGCAAGTGGCGTGCTCAAGCCTGGTATCGCGATTTTGCGGGCCACTATCACCGGCCCCAGGCTCGGGGGTCGTCGGCCACTGGCGCGGCGCGCACGTTGGAGAACAAGCTCCACGAGATGCGCGACGCCGGCTTGGTCGGTGGGTCGACCACGATCGAACCCGCTACGCCGATGTCGGACGTCTTTGACCAGTGGCTCCAGGAAAAGCGTGCAGAGGCTCAGGTCACCTCGCAGTCTCTCAACACGTACACGAGCACTCTGGAACGCGAGCTGCGGCCGTCACTCGGCGCCCTGCGGGTCCGGGAAGTCACGCCGGTAGCCGTGAACCGGGTGCTGATGGCGCTGAGCGCTGCTGGCAAGCACGACACCGCACGGCAGACCCGCAACGTGCTCTCGCAGATCATGATGATGTGCGTTCGCTACGGTGCAGCACCGTTCAATCCGGTTCGCGACGCGGTGACGGTGCGCAAGCCAAAGCGGGGTGCAGTTCACACGCTCAAGCTCGACGAGATCGTGCAGCTGCGGGCCGCTGTTCGTCGTTGGGAGGCCCGGCCGCCGGCTACTCGTGGCAAGCGGAGCATCACGCTCCTCCCCCAGATCGTGGACACGATGATCGGCACCGGGCTGCGTATCGGTGAGTGCCTGGCGCTGCGGCAATCTGACGTCGACCTCGACACCGAAGTGCCCACGCTCACCGTGACGGGCACCGTCGTTCGCGTCGAAGAGACGACTCCGGCGGGGATCGTCAAGGGCCGGCTGGCACGTCAAGCCAAGCCGAAGTCGGACACCTCGCGCCGCACGATCACGCTGCCGGACTTCGTGGTCACGGCACTCCGTGAGGCGATCGGCCTCGGGCTCGACGGCGGGCCGGACAAGCTCGTCTTTCCGTCGACGGAAGGCACGCCCCGCTCCCCCGGTCGAGTTCGTGAACAGTTGCGCCAGGCTCGCGAGGGAACGGGTATCAAGGTGACGCCCCACGACTTCCGTCGAACGATCGCGACTCGGGTAGCGAACGAGACCACGATCGGAAACGCGACGGCACTACTCGGCCACGCGGACGAGGGAACGACCGTGCGGCATTATGTGGATCGGACGCACGTCGCCCCGGACCTGCGGATCGTCATCGATCAGCTCGTCCAACAGGCGGAAGCCGAGAGCACCCCGGAAGCCAATTCGGAGTGAAAACGGAGTGCCTGGCACGACGAAGGCCCCCAGATCCGCATAGTTCTGCGGTTGGGGGCCTTCTGGGTGCGGTAGCGGTGGGATTTGAACCCACGGTGGACTTTCACCCACACACGCTTTCGAGGCGTGCTCCTTAGGCCGCTCGGACACGCTACCTTTGCCCACCACTACTTCAGCGGGCCGTAGCAGGATACCCGGTCGAAGCCCGGTTCCACGAATCGGCCGCTCGGGGCCGGCGCGAGCCCCCACGACCCACCCCGGAAAGGCAGGGCCAAGGCGGGGTGGAACCGCGCGGAACTGCGGTTTCACCCCGCCCTGGCTCTACATCGCCGCCGCCCTGCTCGCCGGGGCTCTGGCGCCGGGGTGGCTCAGTACACGTACGGCCAGCCCGCGGAGTCGTAGCCGAGCAGGTTGATGCCCAGCCGAGGCGCCCCGCTGTCGGTGTAGTAGTGATAGAAGAGCGCGTCGGCGTCGTTGTCGGCCAGGACCGCCTGGTGGCCCGGGCCGTGGACGCTCCCGTGGCTCGCGAGGATCTCCGTGCCGCCGCCGGAGTTCATGGCGGTCCCGGCACGGTCGACGTACGGCCCGGTGACCGACGTCGACCGGCCCACCATCACGCGGTACGTGCTGTTCGCGCCCTGGCAGCAGCGGTCGAACGAGACGAACAGGTAGTAGTAGCCGTTCCGGTAGTGGATGGTCGGCGCCTCGATGGCCCCGCCACCCCGGCCGGCGATGCTGTGGAACTCCGTCCCGGACCGCTCGCCCGTCGAGGAGTCGACCCGGATCATCTTGAGACCTGACCAGAACGAGCCGAAGCTCAGGTACCAGCGCCCGGACTGGTCGATGACGAGGTTCGGGTCGATGGCGTTCCAGTCGTCCGACGTCCGCGACTCGATGACGAGCCCCTGGTTGGTCCAGGAGCCCTGTGCGCCCGTGGTGCTCGTGGCGAGGAAGATGCCCGAGCGGTTGGAGCCGAACGTCGAGGCCGAGTAGTACATGTAGTAACGGCCGTTGGCGTAGCTGATGTCCGGAGCCCAGACGTGGTCGCTGCCGTTCGTGTACGGGTGCGCCCACGGCACACCGTTCGGGAACGCCGCCCCCGCGTTGTTCCACCGCGTGCGGTCGGTGGAGGTCTTGAGGGAGACCCCGTTGCCCGTGTGGGCGAGCAGGTAGTTGCCGGCGTGCGACTTGACGACCTCCGGGTCATGGACCTCCGTGCTCCCGGTGACGTACCCAGGGTCGGGGTAGGCCGCCAGCGCGGCCGGGCTGCCCGACGCCGCGGGGCTGACCGCGAGCCCTGCTGCGACGAGCAGCGCGACGGCCGCCCTTCGGCGTCGGGTGCTGCTGGTGGATCGTGCTCGGAACTGGTGCATCATTGCCTCCGTCCGGGACGTGCCGGCAACGACGGAGCCCGGTTGTGAGCGCTCACATTCCAGGTCCGGACCCTCGTCGCTCCGGCTTCTACAAGGTTGTAGAACAGTGTGGGGCGGGCGATTTGGCACGTCAAGAGACGATCCGGATCAGTGTTCGCGCGGTCCTCGGCCCGGACCCGGCGCCTACCCCCGACTAACCTGTCGAATGTCGCCGCATGCGCGGTAGTGTTCCGACACCGCCGAGGGAGGACACCGATGCCCGCGCCCACACTCTTCGACTACTCGGATCACAGTCCGTACTCGAACCCCGGAACTCACGCCGGATTCTTCACCGAGCTGAGCACCGAGCCGGAAGAGCTGCACCGGTTCGCCTGCACCACCGTCGTGCACTACCGGGCCGAAGGCCCGCAGCTGACCGAGGCGCAGAAGGCCGACCCGGACCGGCGCTGGCTGACGTCGATCCTGGAGGCTGCCGAGGCGCGCGCACCGCTCGACGGACCGCGCACGCACGCGCAGCAGGTCGCCGGGTGCTGCCGCGACCACACCCTGATCTCGCTCGGCGTGCTGCGCACGCACGGCATTCCCGCACGGTCCCGCATCGGGTTCGCCACGTACTTCACGCCCGGCTGGTACAGCGACCACGTGGTGGGTGAACGCTGGGACGGCGAACGCTGGGTGCGGTTCGACCCGGAGCTCGATCAGAAGGACCACGACTTCGACGTCCACGACATGCCCACGGGGCCCCGGTCGCCGTTCCCGACGGCGGCCGAGGCATGGCTGGCGATCCGTGACGGAAGCGCCGACGCGAACGCGTACGGTGTGGGGCCGGACGCGCCGGACCTGCGAGGCAGGAACTTCGTTCGGCAGTACGTGCTGTTCGAGGTGGCGCACCGGCACCGCGACGAGCTGCTGCTCTGGGACCTCTGGGGACCGCAGCTCAGCTCCCCGGAGCTCCACGAGGCCGCAGGCGGGCAGGTCGGCACCTGGATCCGGGAGGCGAACCTGCCGGGAGCCGACGTGTCCGACGCCGAGTTCGACGCCGTCGCGGACGAGCTCGCCTACCTGCTCGTCGCCGCCGACGCCGGGGACGAGGAGGCAGCCGACCAGCTCGCCGAGCTGTATCGCGAGGACGTACGGCTGCACCCGGGCGAACGCGTCCTGACGCTGTCCCCCACCGGCCACGCCGGCATCACCGACCTCGCGGTCACCCGCTGACACCCGGGGGCGTGCGCGCTGCGGCGCGGCGAGCACGCCCCCGCGGGTCAGAGCCGGCAGTGCGGTCAGAGCCGGCGGTCCAGCTCGTCCAGCACGTCGCTCACCCCGGCGTCGATCTTCACCGTCGCGTACTTGTCGCCCCGCGTGATCCCGCGGTTCACGATCACCACGGGCTTGCCCTCGGTGGCGGCGTGGCGCACGAACCGCAGGCCGCTCATCACGGTCAGGGACGAGCCCGCGACGAGCAACGCGTCCGCTGAGTCCACCAGCGCGAACGCCCGCTCCACCCGCTCGCGCGGCACGTTCTCGCCGAAGTAGACGATCTCCGGCTTGAGCACACCGCCGCAGAACTCGCAGGGCGCCGGCCTGAAGTGCGCGGTCGACTCGATGACGGCGTCGGCGTCGGGCGCGATCTCGATGTCCGCGACGTCGCCGACGGACTCGAGGAACCCCGGGTTGAGCGCGTCGAGCCGCTCGGCGAGGTGGGTACGCGAGATGACCCGGCCACAGGTCAGGCAGATCACGCGGTCGTAGCGTCCGTGCAGGTCGATGACGTTGCGGGAGCCCGCGTCCTCGTGCAGCAGGTCCACGTTCTGCGTGATGATCCCGGCGACGAGATCGCGCTCCTCGAGGCGGACGAGCGCCCGGTGTCCCGCGTTCGGCAGGGACCGGTTCACGTGCTGCCAGCCCACGTGGTTGCGCGCCCAGTAGTGCCGACGGAACTCCTCGTCGCCCACGAACTGCTCGTAGGTCATCGGGCTGCGCGGCGGGGAGTCGGGTCCGCGGTAGTCGGGGATGCCGGAGTCGGTCGAGATCCCGGCACCCGTCAGTGCCGTGAACCGCAGGCCTGCGAGCACCTCGGCGGCGTCGTCCACGGTGGTGCGGGCGACCGCGACGGGTTCGGGGGTCCACGTGGTGGGTCGGGCTCGGGGGAACACGCTTACGAGGGTATGTCGAGACGGGTCCTCCGGCGCCGCTGTGTGTTCCATTTCGCACGCGGCGGCAGCCCGAACGAGCGGCTGTTCCGGCTCCGGCCGCGCACGCTGCTCGAACCAGCTGCACTCGGCGCTGCCGTAGGTCCGAGGGCTCGGTTCAGCCCCGCCGAGCCTCGAAGAACTCCCGGAGCAGCGCCCCGCACTCCCCCTCGCGCAGGCCGCCGAGCACCTCGACCTCGTGGAGCGCGCGCTGGTCGCGCACCAGGTCCCAGACGGATCCGGTGGCCCCCGCCTTGGGGTCCCAGGCGCCGAGGACCAGGCGCGGCACCCGTGCCTGCACGAGCGCGCCCGCGCACATCGGGCACGGTTCCAGGGTCACGACGAGCGTGCAGCCCACCAGGCGCCACTCGCCTCGCGCCGCTGCGGCGGCCCGCATCGCGAGCAGCTCGGCATGGGCGGTGGGGTCGCCCGTCGCCTCGCGTTCGTTGTGCCCGACGCCGATGACGTGTCCCGACTCGTCGAGCACCAGGGCGCCGACCGGAACGTCGCCGGTGTCGAGCGCACGGCGCGCCTCGTCGAGGGCGACGCCCATCCAGCTCTCCCAGTGCGCTCGGCGCTCGGCGGCGCTCAGCGCGCTCAGTCCCGCTGACCAGTCAGACACACAGGTCACCCTAGTGACCCACGCGACTGACAACTCGGTGAGGGCCGACGTGCACCCGCCCGGTAGCGTTGGCCCCATGCGCCTCCACGTCGTCGATCACCCCCTGGTCGCCCACAAGCTGACCGTCCTGCGGGACGAGACCACCGCCTCGCCCACCTTCCGCCTGCTCGTCGACGAGCTCGTCACGCTCCTGGCCTACGAGGCCACGCGGGACATCGCGACCGAGCCGCACGAGGTGAAGACACCGGTCACCACCATGACGGGGACCCGTCTCGCGTCCCCGCCGCCGCTCGTGGTGCCGATCCTCCGCGCCGGCCTGGGCATGCTCGACGGCATGAGCCGGCTGCTCCCGACGGCGGAGGTCGGGTTCTTGGGCCTCGTCCGCGACGAGGAGACGTTCAAGGCCGTCACCTATGCCAACCGGCTGCCCGACGACCTCACGGGGCGGCACGTCTTCCTCATCGACCCGATGCTCGCCACCGGCGGCACGCTGGTCGCGGCGATCGACTACGTGCTGGAGCGTGGCGCCCGCGAGGTGACCGCGGTCTGCCTGCTGGCCGCCCCGGAGGGCATCCAGGTGCTCGAGGAGCACGTGGGCGACCGCGTGAACCTGTCCATCGTCGTGGCCGCGGTGGACGAGCGCCTCAACGAGAAGGCCTACATCGTGCCCGGTCTCGGGGACGCGGGCGACCGCCTGTACGGCATCGTCTGAGCCGTTCCGGGTCCCGCCAGGACCGGAGGCGTCACGCCTCGTCGGCGGTCCAGTCGCCGCACTCCCCGAACCACAGCCACTGCGGCAGCCGCGCCTCGGCCGCGGCGGCCGCGGCCGGGGACGTGACCGACTCCGGCTCGCACATGTTGCCGAGGCAGGCCTGGCGGTCGACGAAGAACGACTGCTCCACCGTGTGACCGCGGCCTTCCAGCTCACGGACGAGCCGCACGGTGACGGAGCCCTCCTGGCTGATGGCGGTCTCCCTGGTGAGCTCCAGCGTCGTGGCCTGGCCGGCGACGACGGGCTTCGCGGGCCCGACCTCGCCGCTGCTCTCGCGGATCAGCACGCCCTGCCACTCGTGCCGGGTCCCGTTCTCCACCGTCGCCGTGAGCCGCACCCGCTGGTCGACGCACTGCGCGGCGGTCGTGACCGACACGGACTCGCTGGGCCAGGTGACCTCGGCGCACGACTCGAACGTGACGGGCATCGTGTCCAGGTCCTTGCCCGCCGCCGTCAGCGTGGCGGTCTCGGTACCCCAGACGACCGGGAACTCGATCGTCTCCACCGCGCCGGCGGGCACGGTTTTGAGCACGTCCCCCACGTGGAACCGCACCGGAAGCGTGGACCCGGTGTTGTCGGCCGTGAAGGCGAACGTGCGCACCGAGCGGTCCTGCTCGGTGTCGAACTCGCAGACCCCTGCGGTCACGGGTGCGTCGCCACTTGCCGGGGCGATGACCGCGCCGCCGTGGGGCGCGGTCGGGTTCTTGGCCGGCACGACGGGGCCGGCGGGCAGATCGCCGTCAGAGTCCTCGCCGGCCCGCGAGAGGCGGAACGTGACGTCGCCCTCGGCCAGGTGCGTCCGGCCCGTGTTCACCGTGAGGTTCACCGTGCCGCCCGGGGGGACCGGACGGCCCGGTGACTCCATGGTGGTGTCGCCCACCGGGACCACCATGACGACGGTCATCGACTCGTCCGACGTGTTGGTCACGGTGCCCCGCACGCCGACGGCACCCGCCGCGTTGTAGGTCTCCGCGCTCGTGGTGGTGCCCCACGACGGCGAGTAGCAGTCCGCTCGCTTGTGCTCCCCTGCCGGCACCGGTGTGGTGTAGGTCTGGCCGTCCACCACGGTAGCCAGCACGAAGACCGCCTGGCCCGCCGGTACCCGCAGGCCGTCGGGCACCGTGAGGCTGGTGGATTCGCCGGGAGCGACGTCCCTGCCCGAGGAAGCACTGCCGCCAGCCGCCTTGAGCTCGACCCGCAGCGTCCGCGCCGTCGTGTTGGTGTAGGTGCCGGTCACGGCGGCCTTGGCGGTGCCGGCTCCCCCCTCGGCGATGCAGGAGGCGGCGACGTCGCCCACGCCGTCACCGGCGTGCACCCAGGCAGACGTCACGGCCAGTGCCGCGGAGGCGGAGCGGGCTTTGCCCTCGGGGACGACGGGCCGGACGTTCGCGGCGCCGAGCACCGCCGGCACTGCGGCCGGCGCGGCCGTAGCCGTCGTGATGTTGAGCGTGACGCCCAGGGTCGCGCCCGGTTCCAGCGCCATCGCCGCCGCGGCGGATCCCGCGGGCGGTGCACAGAGCCAGGCTCTGGGGGCGGCGCCGGCCGTGCAGGAAAGCTCGGGCTGCGCGGCGGCGGGCCGGACGCCGCTGGGCAGAGCCACCTCGACCGCCCAGCCCGCGGGCACCGCGCGGTCACCCGTGCTCGTGACCCGGACCGGCAGCGCGGCGGTACCGGGGCTCGACAGGGAGACGTCATCGGTCGACGCGGTCAGCTCCGCACCGAACGGCGCCACCGTGCGGTGCGCGAGGGGGACGGTGGCCGGCTCCACGCCGTCGGCCCAGATCTCGGCCCGGACGGGGTAGTCGCCGCCGGCGTTGGCCTGCACGGGCACCACGACGTGGTGGTGCTGCCCCGGGGCGAGCTCACCGAGCGAGCAGACCAGAGCGTTCGCCTCCTCCGTCGGCATACAGGCGGCCGGGCCCTCCTCGGGAATCTGCCCCACGGTGGCGGGCGCACTGGGCGACGAGCTCGGCATGGCCGCCATCTCGTCGTCGGACGCGTCGCCGGCGCCGGCCTCGGTGCTGCCGTCGCTGTCGGACCCGCTCGCACTCTCCGCGCCCGCGTCGTCATCGGGTTCGGCGGCGGCATCAGCCGGTGCGCTCTCGTGGGTGCCGTCGGCCGCCGGGTCCTCGGTCGGCTCCACCGAGCTCGTCAGCCGACCGCCGGCGCTCGTGCCGAACGGTCCGCCCGGTCGCGTCACGGTGAGCCCGTCGGGGAGCATGATCCGCAGCTGCGTCCCGGTGACAGCCGTCTCGCTGGAGTTCTCGACCGCGAGGCTCAGGTGCTGGGGCTCCCGCGCGGTCAGCGGCTTCGAGTCGTCCGTGTAGTCGACGACGAAGTAGGTGCTCGTGCTCGTGCCCTCGCCCGGCTCCGTGTCGGTCGGCAGGACCGGGGTGCCGGCGACGTCCTCGGTGGGCGGTAGCTGGCGACCGTCGTCCGTCGTGGTGATCACCTGGTCCGCGAGCACCGGCTCGGCGTCGACCGGTGCGGCGATCTGCAGTGCCGCCACCATGCTGACGGCGGCCACGGCCAGCGCACCGGCCGCCACGCTGCCGCCCGTGGCGGCAGCGGCCGCGGAGGCGACCGCACCGGCCGTGGCGGACACCGCGCCCGCCGTGGCCGAGACCGCCGAAGACACCGCGCCCGAGAGCGTTCCGGTCGAGGCAGCGCCGACCGTCGCCGTTGTCGCCGTTGTCGCCGTGGCCGTGGGCGCACCGGTGACGGCCGCGCTCGCTCCGGCCTTGGCCGCGACGACCAGGCCGCCGATCGGCGCACCCATTCCGACGAGGGCGAGGCCGCCCGCGCCGAGCACCAGCGGGGCGATGACGGTCTTCATGCCGTGCGCGACGTCGTGCAGCTCGAGCACGAGCGCGCTGCAGGTGCCGCACGTCTCGAGGTGGTCGTCGATCTTCGCGGTCTCCCGCTTGGACAGGCTGTCGCGCACATAGCCGCCGAGCAGCGGGTTCACGGTGCGGCAGGTGTCCGACGGCGCGTGCGTCAGGTGCTGCTGGAGATACCCGGCCCGCAGGGCTTCCTTGGCACGGTAGAGCAGGGCCGAGACGCCGTTGGGGCTGAGCCCCAGCACGGGTGCGACCTGCGCGGGCTTCAGGTCGTCGACCAGCACGTACCAGAGCACCTCGCGCCAACGCTCGGGCAGGTCGAAATAGGCCTTGGAGACCACGCTGCGCTCGAAACCGGCGAGCGCGGGGTCCTCCTCCGACGCGACGCGGCCGAGCACCGACTCGATCTCGTCGTCCGTGCTGGGGCGGGTGCGGGCGGCACCGCGGGTCACGTCGAACGACCGGTGCCGGACGACGGTGTACAGGTAGGGACGGAACCCGGCGTCCGGTCCGGCGCCCCTGCGGAGCATCTCGAACAGCTTGCTGAAGGCGTCGGCGACCACGTCGTCGGCGTCCGCCGGCGAGACGTACTGTCGCGCAAGGGCCCGCGCAGCGCCCGCGTGGCGCTCATAGAGCACACCAAAAGCGTCGCGGTCACCCGACCTGACCTGCAGGATCAGTTCCGCGTCGCTCGGGGTTCCCCCCGTGCTGCTCTCGGCTTGCTTCACGTCTACCCAGACTCTCGGCCGTGTCCTGCCAAAGACTATAGAGGCACGCGAGCGGTTTAGGGGTGGAAAAAACATTTCCCGCATGAGATTGGGGTGAAGTGCGGTACACCACTGCCGAAGGTGCGTCATGATGTATCCCCGTGAGGGTCCCTTCATCATGAGCGAGTCACAGCAGGAGGCGCGGGTGCGTGTGCATGACCTGCGCGAGCGGTGGCGCGCTACCAGTCTGGCGTCGGTCTGGATCCGGCCCAACGACTGGGAGCATCCCGCCGCCGAGGCGTTGGCCGAGGCCCTGGCCGAGGGTCGTGGCGTGATCGCGCCCGCGGAACGTCTGGGAGCCGCGCGGGCCGCCGTGGGCGCCGGTATCACGGAGGCGCTGGACGACGTCGCCTGCCTCTATGCCGCCTTCGGCCGCCCTACCGACGTGGGCGCACTGCGCGCGGCGGCGATCGGCTGGGTCGGCGAGCGCGAGCGCGTGCCGTACCAGGTGGCGACGCACGACCCGTCGACGGGCCTCCCGACGGGCGAGTACCTGGGCGAGCGGCTGCGCGAGACCTACGGCACCGCGCAGCGAGCCGGGACCACCGCCGGGACCTCCCACTGCCTGCTCGTCCTCGACGTCGGCCTCGACAGTCTCGATACGTGGCAACGGCTGGCCCGGTCGGCCGCGATCGGCCGCACGCTGCACCAGGTCTTCGGCGAGGGACACCCGATGGCCGCCGTCGACGACGGCACCTTCGTGGTGCTGTGCGAGCGCGGTCCGGCGACCGCCGAGCTGGGCCAGTCGCTGCGCCGCGTCGTGGAGCGCAACGCCGAGGTGCTCGGTCTCACCACCGAGGTGCGCCGGCCGACCCGTGTCTGGGTCGAGCGCCTGCCCGGCACGCACGACGACGCCTTGCTGCTGCTCGACCACCTGGCTCGCTGAGGTCTCCGGACCGGCTGAGCCACATCCCCGCGCCATACAGCAGAGCGCCTGCTCGTCGTCGAGCAGGCGCTCTGTCTCGTCCGGGGCCGGCGGGTCGGTCAGCGTTCCTGGACAGTTCAGCGTTCCCGGACGGGTTCAGCGTTCCTGGAAGGTGAGGCAGTCGGCGTGCCCCGGGTCCTCCGGACCCGCTCCGACCCGGATCGACGGAGCGTTGCACTCCAGGCTCTGGTTGTGCGTGCACTCGGCGCGCTGACAGGCGCCGACGTGGGCGATGACCTTCTCGAGACCGCCCTTGGTGCTCAGCGGGATGAACGTGGCACAGGACGCGTCACCCTGGTGGCCGGCGATGGTGACGGCACCCGCATGGCAACCGTGGTCATGGTTGTAACCACAGCCGTCGATCGAGCACTCGGCGACCTCGGGCATTTCCATCAGTGTGGTCATGGTCTGCTCCTCGCATGGTGCGCTGGACATCTCCGAGAGGTAGATCCTATTCCGGAAATGGCAGGCCCGTAGAGCAAGGAATGCCTTACCTATTTTTCATCACGCATTCTCGATTAACGAAAGAATTGCGTTTCCGAAATTCCGCCCGCCGGTTCGCGTGTCAGCTGTCGCGGCGATGGCTCGGGCGCCAGAGCACCACGGCACCACCGCCCACGGCTCGCCGCTCGAGGTCCACCCGCATCGCCGTGCTGCGGACCCGCTGACCACGCTGCACCACGACGACGTCGCCGGCGTCCGGACCGGCGGCGAACACACGCCCTTCTTCCTGGACCCGCATCAGCAGATCACCGAGGCGCTCCTCCAGCACCGAGACGTGGGCCTCCAGGTCGAGGATGCGCTTGATCCCGGCGAGGTTGATGCCCTCGACCTGCGCGAGCCGCTGCACCTGCAGGAGGCGCGCGACGTCCCGGCGCGAGTACCTCCGGCCCCGGCCCCGGGTGCGCCGAGGTACCACCAGGCCAAGGCGGTCGTACTGGCGCAGCGTCTGCGGGTGCATGCCCGCGAGCTCCGCGGCCTTGGAGACGGTGAGCACGGGTGCGTCGTCGTCGACCATGTGCGCCTCCCTGTCTCGTTCGCTTCGCTGTGCGTGCGGGCAGGCTAACCGACTGCGGCGCGGTGGGACATATGCCCCACCGCGCCGCCCGTCATTCCGCCGCCCGCTCGGCCAGCCCGGCGCGTACGTCCTCGCCGTCGCTCTCGGCGGCAAACGACTCGAGCGCCTGCTTGGCCTTCTTGCTGAGCTTCTGCGGCACGACCACCTGCACACTGACGAGCAGGTCGCCGGTCGCCGTCGCCGTCTGCACCCCACGCCCCTTGACGCGCAGCGCCCGGCCCGACGGCGTCCCCGCCGGCACCTTCAGCCGCACGGTGGCACCGTCGAGGGTCGGCACCTTCAGCGTGGTGCCGAGGGCCGCCTCGGCAAACGTAATAGGCACGGTCATGCGCAGGTCGAGCCCGTCCAGCGTCCAGACCGGGTGGGACGCCACGTGCACGGTGACCACCAGGTCGCCCGCCGGGCCCCCGCCGACGCCCGGCTTGCCCTTGCCGCGTAGCCGGATCTTCTTGCCGTCGTTGATCCCTGCCGGGATCCGGGCCGTGATGGTGCGGCCGTTGACGTCCAGGTCGGCGGTCGTACCCTCGACGGCCGCACGGAACGGCAGCGTCACCTGCGCGACGACATCGGCGCCCGGGGTCGGCGCCGTGAAGCCCGAGGGACCGGCCGAGCCGTAGGGAGACCTGCCCCCGCCGGCGAACATCGAGCCGAGGATGTCCTCGAAGCCAGGGGGCGCCCCACCGCCCTGCGTATAGCGCACGCGCGGCCCGCCGCGGCCGGCCGGGCCCTGGCCACCACCGAACATGGCGCCCATGATGTCCTCGAAACCGCCCGCACCGGCGCCGCCGGGACCCGCGGAGAAGCGTGCGCCCCCCGCCATGGCACGCACGGCGTCGTACTGGCGGCGCTGTTCCGGGTCGGACAGCACCGCGTAGGCCTCGCCGATCTCCTTGAACCGGGTCTCTGCGGACACGTTGCCCTGGTTCTGGTCCGGGTGGTACTGGCGCGCCAGCTTGCGATAGGCCTTCTTGACGGCCGCGTCGTCGGCGTCCTTGGGCACGCCCAGCACGGCGTAGAAGTCCTTCTCCATCCAGTCCTGACCGGTCATGGCACCTCCTTCCGCACTGTGTTCCCGATGGCCGGGCCCGCCCCGTGGGGAGCGGACCCGGCCTCCGGGATCCGAGGACTACTCCGGCCCGACGACACCAACACGTGCCGCCCGGACCACCTTGTCGCCGATCTTGTACCCGGGCTCGACCACGAGGTTCACCGTGGCTGCCGTCGCGTCGGCGGAGGTCGAGTGCATGAGTGCCTCGTGCAGGGTGGGATCGAACTCCTCCCCCACCTTGCCGAACCGCTCGACGCCGAACTTCTGCAGGCTCTGGTCGAGCTTCTCCGCGATGGCCGCCATGGCTCCGCTCAGCTCACCGTGCTGCTTCGCGCGCTCGACGTCGTCGAGCACGGGCAGCAGCGCGGCCAGCACGTCCTGCACGCCGCGGTTCCGCGCCGCCTCCTGGTCGCGCAGAGCCCGGTTGCGGTAGTTGGTGAAGCTCGCCCGCTCCCGCTGCAGCGCGTCCAGGTGCTCCGCGGCCTCGGCCTGGGCCTTGAGCACGGCAGCCGCCTCGGCCGCCTCACCGGACGGTTCGAAGTCGAGGCCCTCCAGCGGGTCGCCGGAGGCGGACTGCTCTGCCTCGGCCGGCTCCGCGGGTTCGGCGGCAGAAGCCGCCTCGTCCGCCGCCGGAGCCTCGGGCTCCGCCGGCCGGCTCTGCTCGCCGGAGTTGTTCACCTTGCGCTTGTCCGTGAACTGGAAGGGGTGCTCCCCGGAGCCCTCGGGCTCAGGGGGTCCCTGCGGGTTCTCTTCGGTCACTTGCGCTCGTCCTCATCGTCGACGATCTCGGCGTCCACGACGTCCTCCTCAGGAGCGGACTGTGCGTTCGCCGTCTGCGGGCCACCCTCGGCACCCTGTGCCGCGGGCTGCTCGGCAGAGTACAGCGCCTCACCGATCTTCTGCGAGGACGCCCCGAGCTTCTCGTACGAGGTCTTCACGGCCTCGCCGTCCTCGCCCTCGAGCGCGGACTTGACCGCGGCGATGTCCGCCTCGACCTCGGTCACGACCTCCGCCGGGAGCTTGTCGCGGTTGTCCGCGATCTGCTTCTCCATGGAGTACGCGAACGTCTCGGCCTGGTTGCGGGTGTCCGCCTCCTCGCGACGCTTCTTGTCCTCCTCGGCGTGCGTCTCGGCGTCCTTGACCATGCGGTCGATGTCCTCCTTGGGGAGGGCCGAACCGCCGGTGATCTTCATCGACTGCTCCATGCCCGTGCCACGGTCCTTGGCGGACACGTGCACGATGCCGTTCGCATCGATGTCGAACGTGACCTCGATCTGCGGCACACCACGCGGGGCCGGTGCGATGCCGGTGAGCTCGAACACGCCCAGCGGCTTGTTGTCGCGCGTGAACTCGCGCTCACCCTGGAACACCTGGATCGCCACGGACGGCTGGTTGTCGTCGGCCGTGGAGAAGACCTCGCTGCGCTTGGTCGGGATGGCCGTGTTGCGCTCGATGAGCTTGGTCATCACGCCACCCTTGGTCTCGATACCGAGGGACAGCGGGGTCACGTCGATCAGCAGGACGTCCTTGCGGTCGCCCGAGATGACGCCGGCCTGCAGGGCGGCGCCGACGGCGACGACCTCGTCCGGGTTCACGCCCTTGTTCGGCTCACGGCCGCCCGTGAGCTCCTTGATGACCTCGGTCACGGCCGGCATCCGGGTGGAGCCACCCACGAGCACGACGTGGTCGATGTCGGAGACCGAGATGCCCGCATCGCGGATGACCGCGTGGAACGGGGACTTGGTGCGGTCGATGAGGTCCTGCGTCATCTGCTGGAACTGGGCCCGCGTGAGCTTCTCGTCCAGGTGGATGGGACCGTTCTCGCTCATCGACAGGTACTGCATCGAGATGTTGGTGCTCGTCGCTGACGAGAGCTCCTTCTTGGCCTGCTCAGCGGCCTCACGGAGACGCTGCAGCGCGATCTTGTCCTTCGACAGGTCGACACCGGAGGAGTTCTTCACCTGCTTGATCAGGTGCTCCACGACGCGGGAGTCCCAGTCGTCGCCGCCCAGCCGGTTGTCACCGGAGGTGGCGCGCACCTGGATGGTCGAGAAGTCGTCCTCGTCCTTGCCCACCTCGAGCAGGGACACGTCGAACGTGCCACCACCGAGGTCGAAGACCAGGATGAGCTCGTCCTCCTTGCCCTTGTCCAGGCCGTAGGCGAGCGCCGCAGCGGTGGGCTCGTTGACGATGCGCTTGACGTCGAGGCCGGCGATCTGGCCGGCGTCCTTCGTGGCCTGCCGCTCGGCGTCGTTGAAGTACGCGGGAACCGTGATCACGGCCTCCGTGACGGGCTCGCCGAGGTACTCCTCGGCGTCGCGCTTGAGCTTGCCCAGGATGCGGGCGGAGATCTCCTGCGGCGTGTACTTCTTGTCGTCGATGTCCTGGGACCAGTCGGTACCCATGTGGCGCTTGACCGACGAGATGGTGCGGTCCACGTTGGTGACCGCCTGACGCTTGGCGACCTCGCCCACCAGGACCTCACCGGTCTTGGAGAACGCGACCACGGACGGGGTGGTCCGCGAGCCCTCCGCGTTGGCGATGACGGTGGGCTCTCCGCCTTCGAGGACCGACACCACCGAGTTCGTGGTGCCGAGGTCGATTCCTACTGCGCGTGCCATGTTGCTGCCTTCCTACGACAGATTGAGTCTTCTGCACTCAACTTAGGCCGGAGCTCCCCCCGGAAGCAAGCCAGAGGCTCCAAAGTTGAGTCCGCTTCACTCAACCTTCACGGCGGCCAGCAGGTTCCCGTCCGCGACGGGACCGCACGGCGCCGCGATTATGGTGTTCAGCATGCCCTTCGAGAGCGTCCTGACCGACGACGTCACAGATGTCACAGACGTCACACTGCGTGAGCTGACCAAGGACGATGCCGTCGCCATCGCCCACGCCTATGCCCGCAACCGGGAGCACCTGGCGCCCTGGGACCCCGCCCGGCCCGAGGAGTTCTACACCGAGGAGTGGCACAAGGAGCGCCTCTGGGCCCAGGTCCTGGAGAACTCCACGGGCCGCGCGCTGCACACGGTGCTCGAGGCGGACGGCGAGATCGTGGGCCGGCTGAACCTCACCGACATCGTGCGCGGCGCGTTCCAGAACGGGCATGTCGGCTACTGGCTCGACGCCCGGTTCACGGGACGCGGCCTGATGACGCGCGCCATCGAGGCGCTGGCCGCCCATGCCCGGGACGAGCTGGGCCTGCATCGCCTGCAGGCCGCGACGCTCCCCCACAACGAGGCATCCCAGGCCGTGCTGACCCGGCTCCGGTTCGAGCGGATCGGCTTCGCGCCCCGGTACCTGAAGATCGACGGCCGGTGGCAGGACCACGTGCTGTTCCAGCGGATCCTGCACGACTGATCCGCTGGCCGGCCGACCCTCGTTTCGCCCCTGTCAACAGGCGCGACGCTCCGACCTGCGGTACACAAGGGTGCACGACCGAGGCCACAGGGGGTGGGGCATCGGACGAGTGCCTCGCGGGCCTGCCCGCGGGGGCCTGATGCCCGGGTACCCGGGCCCCGACGGGGGGAGACCACCATGGCAAGCATCCACGGAAGCTCGTTGTCGATAGCGCTCCTGACAGCTCTGCTCGATCCCGAAGAGGACGGCCTC
Organism: Promicromonospora aerolata; assembly: GCF_042682255.1. NCBI lineage: Bacteria > Bacillati > Actinomycetota > Actinomycetes > Micrococcales > Promicromonosporaceae > Promicromonospora > Promicromonospora aerolata. The sequence goes on along the minus strand of NZ_JBHUHF010000001.1, from coordinate 4,277,965 downwards.
AGATCGCCTCACGTCCAGGACCTGCTGCAGGAGGCGCTGGAGACCCGGGAGGACGCGCGCGACGTGATCGTCGCGCTGCTCGCCTCGTCCGGCTCCATGCTGCGGCAGATCAGCTACCACAACGAGCAGGAACCGCTCGAGTCCCTGCAGAAGGTGGCCCTGGGCTTTCAGCGCAAGGTCGTTCAGCTCCCCGGCTGAGTCACCGTTCGGCCCGCGCCGCCACCGACTCGGCATCGCGGAGCACGCGCAGCATGTTCCCGCTGGCCAGCTTGCCGAGGTCTGCGTCGGACCAGCCCTTGTCCGCGAGCGCCACGAGCAGGGCGGGGTAGCCCGTCACGTCCTCGAGCCCCTCGGGCAGGGTGGGCGTGCCGTCGTAGTCGCCGCCCAGGCCCACGTGGTCGATGCCCGCGACCGCGCGGACGTGCTCCACGTGTGCGACGACGTCGGCCAGCGTGGTGCGCGGCTGCGGGTGCTCGGCCCGCCACTGTGCGATGAACGGTTCGAACGCACCCAGGTCGGTGTTCCTGATGCCTTCCGCCGCGGCGGCCTCCGCGCCGGCGGCCCGCCAGTCGGCGACGGCCGGCGACACGAACTGCGGTACGAAGGTCACCATGCAGAGGCCGCCGTTGGCCGGGAGGGCGGCCAGGACGTCGTCGGGCACGTTGCGGGGCACGTCGCAGACGGCGCGGGCGCTCGAGTGGCTGAAGATGACCGGGGCCGAGGTGACCCGGAGGGCGTGGCGCATGGTCCCGGCCGAGGTGTGGGAGAGGTCGACGAGCATGCCGAGGCGGTTCATCTCGCGGACCACGTCCTCGCCGAACGGGGAGAGCCCGCCCAGCACCTCCTCGTCGGTGCCGGAGTCGGCCCACGGGACGTTGTCGTTGTGCGTGAGCGTCATGTACCGGACACCGAGCGCGTACAGCATGCGCAGCACGGCGAGGGACTCGTCGATGGAGTGACCACCCTCCGCGCCCATGAGTGACGCGATCCGTCCGTCGCTCCACGCCTGCTCGACGTCGGCGGCGGTCAGGGCGAGCCGGAGCGTCTCCGGGTACTTCCGCACCATGCGGTGCACGCAGTCGATCTGCTCGAGGGTGGCGGTGACGGCCGCCCCGCCGGCGAGCGTGGCCGACACGTACACGGACCAGAACTGGGCGCCGACGCCGCCCTCGCGCAGGCGGGGCAGGTCGGTATGGGTGGTCGTGAGGCGCTGCGCGATGTCGACGACATCCAGGTCGTAGGACGACTGCTGACGCAGCTCCCACGGGAGGTCGTTGTGGCCGTCCCAGACGGGGTGCTTCTCGAGGAGTGTGGTGAGGCGGTCTGCGGTCGTCATGCGGGCGAGGCTACCGGCCGGTTCTCCTGACGCGGCAGGCGTGCGGGCCACCGAGGTGGTCCGCACGCCTGCCGTCGGCGGGGGTCGGCCCGGGTCAGCTCACTCGCTGCCAGGTGCAGTTGGCCGTCTCGAAGCCCTTCACGCCGGCCGGCAGCGTGATGGTCTGCGCGTCGGTCACGCTGCCCGACGCGGCGAGGTGGCTGCCGTTCGGCTTGCCGATGAACTCCTCGATGATCGCGTAGTAGCAGGAGCCCGCGTCCTCGTCGGCGGGGCCCGTCGTCACGTACGTGCCGCGCTGGAGCTGGTCACCGAGCACGTACACGCCGTTGTTGAACGTGCGCGTCCTCGGTTCCGTCATGCCCGAGTAGTACTTGGCCCAGCTGCCGCAGCTGTCGGACCAGAAGTAGTAGTCGGTGGGCTTCACCGTCGCGAGGCGCTGGCCGGAGCCGAAGTCCAGGCCCCAGAGGGTCGACCGGGAGCCTCGCTCCCAGCTGCACGTCCGCGAGCCTGCCGTGGCCATGTAGGTACCTGCGGGGACGCTGTTGCTGCCCACCAGGTACGCGCCGTCCGGTGGGATGGTGGCGCTCGGCTTGCCGATGGCCACGGTCTGGCTGCTGGTGCGCGAGGTGGTCGCGTAACCCGGCTTGCGGGCGGTCACGGTCGCCACGATCTTCTTGCCGTAGTCGCTGCCCTTGAGCCGGTAGGTCTTCCCGGTGACACCCTTGATCGTCTCGCCAGAGGCGTACCAGCGGTAGGACAGGGAGGCCGAGGGGCTCCAGCTACCCGGGCTCAGGGTCAGCGTGGACCCGACCCGCGCGGAGCCGCTGAGCTGGGGGTACGGCCTCCTCGTGAACGGCTTGCCGACCTTGTAGCCGATCGACTGGAGCGACTTCGTGGTGTATCCGGCGCGCTGGCCCTTGACCGTGACGGTGAGCACACGGCCGTGCGCGTACCTCGACGGGAGCGTGAACGACGACCCGGTCGCCCCTCGGATCACCTTGCCGTCGATCTTCCAGGTGTAGCTGGTCGTGCTCCGCGAGGGCACCCACTGGGGAGTGGAGGCCTTCACGGTCTGGCCGGGGGTGGTGTTCCCGATGATGCGCGGGTACCGGGTGGAGAACGCCCCGTAGGCCACCGTGACGGCGGCGCTCGTGCGGGTGTCGGACACGTAGCCCGCCCGCTTGCCCGTGAGGGTGACGGTGAGCTGCTTGCCGCGGTGCGCGCTCGTGGGGACGAACGTGAAGCCGGTGGCCCCGGTGATCGGTGTCCCGTTCGCCAGCCACTGGTAGGTGAACGTGGTACCGGAGGTCCAGCTGCCCGAACGCGCGTAGAGGGTCTCGCCCACGCGGGCGGTGGGCGAGATCGTCGGGGCGCTGCTCGTGAGGGCACCCTTGGCGATCGGCGTGGTCGGCTCGCTCGTCACCGCGGTGGGGATGTAGCCGTCGGCCGAGCCGACGACGGTGACGGTGATCCGGGCCCCGGCGTCCGCGGGCTGCGGCTGGTACGTGAACCTGTCCGCACCCGAGATCATCTTGCCGTCACGACGCCACTGGTAGCTGAACGTGGCGACGGGGTTCCAGACCGGGTCCGGCTCGACGGCCAGCATGCCCCCCACCTCGGGGGCGAGCTCCCGGATCACCGGGGCCGGCGTCTCGGTGAAGCGCTCGTCCTGCGCCAGCTCATAGGCCGCGAGGACGTCGAGCTTGCCCTCGCCCCACACGTTGTTGTCGTCGGTGTTGCCGCCGCAGGACGTGTCGCCCACGTCCTTCGCGGAGCCGTCAAGAATGGCGCGGGTGCGGGCGACATCGCCCACGAGCTCCGGCACCGCTTCCCACAGGAGGGCGACGGCGCCCGCGACGTGCGGCGCCGCCATGGACGTACCGGACCACTGCGCGAAGCCACCACCGGGTACGGCTGACCGGACGCCCGCGCCAGGTGCTGCGATGTCGGGCTTCACGGTGCCGCTCTGCCCCGGTCCGCGCGAGGAGAAGTCGGCGATTTCACCGTCAATGGTGAATGCCCCCACGGAGTAGGACGCCTGACGCGATCCCGGCGAGCCGGACGACTCACAGCCGAACTCGCCCTCGTTGCCGTTCGCCCAGGTGCTGAACATGCCCGCCGCCTCCCAGGCGCCGATCACGTCCTCCATGAACGGGTCGCTCGACAGGGACAGGCCCCACGAGTTGTTCACGATGTGCGGCCGCTGGGCCGGGTCCGCCCCGGTGCCGTCGGTGCGGGTGGGCGCGAGCAGCCACTCCCCCGACGCGATGAGCGCCGCGTCCGCGCACAGGTCGGCACAGCCGTTCGTCGCGATCCACTGCGCGCCGGGCGCGACGCCGATGTTCATCGCGCCGTCGTCGGTGCCGACCATGGTGCCCATCGTGTGGGTGCCGTGCCCGTCGTCGTCGCGCGGGACGGTCACACCGGCCCCCGCGGCGTCGAACCAGTTGTAGTTGCTGCCCGACGTGGCGCCGCGGTACTGCGCGGACAGTGCGGGGTGGGTGCGGTTCACACCGGAGTCCAGGCCCGCCACGACGATGCCGTCACCGGTGACGCCAAGGTCCCACATGTCGTCCGCGTTGATCGCCCTGATGCCGTAGGTCGATCTCGCGGCCGCGTCCGGCGCCGCGACGTCCGTGGTCTCCGGCTCGTCCAGCGCGTGCAGCGTCGTCGGCCGGACCTCCAGGACCTCTGCGTCCGCCGCAAGCTCCACCGCCTGGTCGAGCGAACCGTTCTCGACCAGGATCGCGTTCGTCGCCCAGTACGACGTGTACTCGGCACCGGACCTCTCCAGCTCGGCGATCGCCTGCTCCTGCGCAGCGTCCGCCGTCGCGACGAGCGTGTCGTACACGTACTCCCCGCGCTCGCTCCAGCTCGTGATCGCCTTGGCCGCCGTCAGGTCCGGCTCGTCGGCGAACCGCAGCCAGAAGTCGGTGGTACCCCGGGCACGGAAGGCCTTCGTGGCCGCGGGGGTGATCTTGTCCACCGGGTCGATGCCGGGGCGCGCCTGCGGGGCGTGGCCGCTGCGCGGGGCGCTCGTGGTCGGGCCGGTGCCGGGATCTGGGGCAGCGACGGCCGTGCTCGGTACTGCCAGGAGTGCCAGGACGGTGGCCGAGGCCAGTGCCCTGGAACGACGTCGGGTGCGAGGATGCATAGGTTCTCCAGGCTGGGGCGCCCGGCGGACCAGGGCGCACTGGACCTGCACGAGGCAGGGAATATGCCGTGAAGGTATCGCCAGCGATCAGCCAAATGTCCGAAAATGCCGAGAACTCACCCGGGTGATTTTCAGGGCTGGCGACCGCGCAACCGGTCGATCTCGCGCCGCTCCCGCTTGGTGGGGCGCCCGGCTCCGCGGTCGCGCAGTCCCACCGCCTCCCGCTCGACGCGTGTCGGCAGCGCGGGGCTGTGATCCAGGTACGCCTTGGCCGCGACGGGCGCGCCGACCCGCTTGGGCAGGAGCTCCACGACCTCGATGTCGCGGTCTCGCAGGGGGTCGCGCCACGTCACCCGATCACCGACGGCGACGGACGCCGAGGCCTTGGCGACCTTGCCGTTGATCCGGACCTTGCCGCTGCGGCACAGGTCGGCGGCGACCGACCGGCTCTTGGTCAGTCGCACCGCCCACAGCCAGACGTCGATGCGCATCGGCCCATCCTCCCACCGCACCAGCTCGTCGAGTGCTGGGTATCCGTGCCGAACTGGCCGCGAGACCCGCACATACCCAGCACTCGACGCAGTGCTTCAGTCGGCCGTCGTCACCGTGACCCACCGGGGGTCGGCCGTGGTGACCTCGTGGACGTCGCCCATGATCGCGACCGTCCGGCGGGCGGCCTGCGCTGCGACGTGAGCGGTGCCGTCCGGCGCGTCGTTCGGCTCGTTCAGGTCAGCGATGCCCTCCGCCACCACCCTGACAACGCTGTCGGCCGCGTGCGCGCCCACCCACACCTCGACGTCCCCCGGCTCGACGATCCGCACCATCCTGCGGTCGGTGAACGCGAACCGGGCGGTCGGCACGTCGAACACGATGGTCGTGGACTCCCCGGGCTCCAGCGTGACCCGGTGGTAGCCGAGGAGCTGCGCCGTGGGTCGTGCTATCGAGCCCACCACGTCGTGGCCGTACAGCTGCACGACGTCGGACCCGGCCACGGCACCGGTGTTCGACACGGTCACGGCCGCACGGAACGTGCCGCCCGCCGTCACGACCGGGTCGACGGAGACGAGCTCGCGCGTGAACGTCGTGTACGACAACCCGAACCCGAAGGCGCGCAGCGGTGTCGAGTCGGTTGCCGTCACCTCCGACGCGCCGCCGAGGATCGGGTGCAGGTACGAGTACGGCTGCGAGCCCGTGGAGCGCGGGAGCGACACGGGCAGGCGGCCGGACGGGTTCACCCGGCCGGAGATGACGCCCGCGAGCGCGGCGCCGCCCTCCTCACCCGGGAAGAACGACTGGAGCACGGCACCGGGCCGCTCGGCCCCGTCCGCGGGATCGAGCGCCCAGCCCACCGCGTACGGACGACCGGTGATCAGCACCATGACGACGGGCTTGCCGGCGGCGAGCACCGCCTCGACGAGCTCGCGCTGGACCCCCGGCAGCTCCAGCGACTCGCTGTCGTTGCCCTCGCCCACGGTGCCACGGCCGAACAGTCCGGCCTGGTCGCCCACCACGACCACCGCCACGTCGGCGGACTCGGCGGCGGCGACGGCCTCGGCGAACCCGGACGTGTCGTCGCTCTCGACGGCGCACCCCTCCGCGAACGTGAGCTCGGGTACGGGCAGGCCCGCCCGGTCGAACTCCACGGCCAGCGCATCGGCCACCGACGGGATGTCGAACCCGGCGGGCACGCCGGGGAAGTGCGCGAGCACATGGTTCGGGAACGAGTAGCAGCCCATCAGCGCCTCGGGGCGGGCGGCGTTGGGCCCGATCACCGCCACGCGGGCCGGCTTGTCGTGCCACGAGCCGAGCGGCAGCACGCCGTCGTTCGAGAGCAGCACCACCGACTCCTCGGCGAGGCGCCGGGCGATGTCGCGGTGCGCCGGCGAGTCCAGGTCGACGACGGCGGGCGGCGCGTCCTCGAACGCGTCCGGCTCGAGGAGGCCGAGCTCCTCCTTCTGCCGGAGCGCGCGGAGCACGGCCCGGTCCACGATGTCGACCGGCACGGTGCCGTCCATGACGAGCGCCGCGAGCGGCTCGAGGTACGCGTCGCCCGACGGCAGCTCGATGTCGACACCCGCCTCGAGCGCCGCCGCGGCGGCGGCACCGCGGTCGGCCGCGATCGCGTGCATGACGTTCAGGAACGCGACGCCGAAGTAGTCGGCGACCACGACGCCGTCGAACCCCCACTGCTCACGGAGCACGCCGGTGAGGTACTCGGCCGACGAGTGCATCGGCACGCCGTCGACGTCGTTGTACGACGCCATGACGCTGCGCACCCCGCCGTCGAGCACCGCCATCTCGAAGGGCGGGAGGTAGATGTCGGCGATCTCGCGCGGGCCCGCGCTCACCGGGGCGTGGTTGCGCCCCGCCTTGGAACCGGAGTAGGCGACGAAGTGCTTGAGGGTGGCGTGCACGCCGGCACCCTGCAGGCCTCGGACGTAGCCGGTGCCGACCGTGCCGACGAGGTACGGGTCCTCGCCGATGCACTCGTCGACGCGTCCCCAGCGGGGATCACGGACGACGTCGAGCACGGGCGCCAGCCCCTGGTGGACGCCGAGCTCCCGCATGGACTCGCCGATGACCCGTCCCATGTCGGCCACGAGGTCCGGATCGAACGTGGCCCCCCACGCCAGCGGTGTCGGGAAGGTCGCCGCCTGCCAGGCGGCCAGGCCCGTGAGGCACTCCTCGTGGACCAGCGCCGGGATCCCGAGGCGCGTCTCGCGCTTCAGCCTCCGCTGCTCGGTCCAGAGCCACGCCGCCCGCTCTGCCGGGTCGACCGGCCGCGTGCCGTACACGCGGGTGTAGTGGCCCAGGCCGTTCTTCGTGATCTCCGGGAGCGAGGAGGAGGCCTGGCCGGCCATCTCGCCCTGCATCGGTGCCACGACGTTGCCGCCCTGGTCCAGCCAGTACCCGACCAGCTGGGCCAGCTTCTCCTCGAGAGTCATCTGTGCGTGCAGCGCGCGCACGCGCTCCGACACCTCGGGCGTCGCCTGAAGTGCCACCGGCAGCTCCGTCATTGCATTCCTTTCTCGACCTGCTTGTCAGCCCTGCTTGAAACCTGGTCCGCCGGGAGGGTGATCCGTGCGCGGCGGCCGCGTCCGTGCTCAGCCCTTGACGGCTCCCGTGAGCCCGCCGACGATGCGCCGCTGCATGGCCAGGAAGAACACCAGGGCGGGGATCATGGCGAGCGTCGTGAAGGCGAACACGCCGGCCGTGTCCGCTGCGTGCTCCGACGAGAAGTCGGCGACGCCGAGCGGCAGCGTCTTCATGTCCGACTGCAGCAGGAGCAGCGGCAGGAGGTAGGCGTTCCACGACCCGACGAACGCCAGCACGCCGACCGTCACCATCCCCGGACCGGAGAGCGGCAGCAGGATCCGCCAGAAGAACCCGATGCGGGACGTGCCGTCGAGCTGCGCCGCCTCCTCGAGCTCCTTCGGCAGCGCGGCGAGGAACGGCCGCAGGATCACGACGGTCACCGGTAGGGCGAACGCCGCCTGCGGCAGGGCCACACCGATCCAGGTGTTGCCCAGCTGCAGGTTCTGCGTGATGAGGATGAACAGCGGGACGATCGCCACCGTGGCGGGGAACAGCAGACCCACCACGAAGACCATGAACAGTCCCTCGCGCCCCTTGAACTGGTACCGGGCCAGCGGGTAGGCGGCCATCACCCCGAACACCACGGTGATGGCAGTGGTCAGCACGGCGATGATCGTCGAGTTGAGCGCGTACTGCCAGAAGCTGGCGCCGGTCAGGACGTTCACATAGTTGTCGAGCACCCACGGGCCCGGCAGGCCCGACGGGTTCTGGGCGATCTGCGCGTTGGTGCGGAAGCCGCCCAGCACCCCGTAGAGCACGGGCCCCAGCGTGAGCGCCACGACCGCCAGGGCGATCGCGTAGACGAGCGGGGTGCCGCCCCCGAAGGAGCGGCTCTTCCGGGTCCGGTCACGGGTGGAGGGGCTGCGCATGAGGACGTGCGCGTTCGTAGCGCTCACCGGATCACCATTTTCGTCTTCGTCTTCTTCACCGTCACCACGTCGGACCTCGTGTCCCGGCTGAGGATGAGCTGCTGGTAGAGGACGGCCATGACGAGCGCGATCACGAACAGGATCACGGAGGCCGCTCCGGCGATGCCGAAGTTCTGGCTCTGCGTGCCCTGGTTGATCAGGTACGTCGCCATGGTGGTCGTGGAGTTGGCGGGGCCACCGCCGGTCAGGATCCACACCATGTCGAAGAGCTGGAGCGAGCCGATCATCGACAGGAACGCCCAGGTGCGCATGGTCGGGCCCAGCAGCGGGACGGTGATCCTGCGCTGCACCTGCCACCACGACGCGCCGTCGAGCTGGGCCGCCTCGTAGAGCTCGTCGGGCACCCCCTGCAGACCCGCGAGGAACAGGATCACGGCGAGGCCGAGGTACTTCCACGTGAGCACCACGAGCACGGTCCACAGCGCCAGGTCGGGGTCGCCGAGCCAGCCCTGCTCCGGCCCCTGCAGGCCGATCGAGCCCAGGAGGCCCTCGATCACTCCGTACTCGGGCTGCAGGAGCTGGAACCAGACCACGCCGGCGACGACCTCGGCGAGCACGTACGGCACGAAGATGATGGTGCGCAGGAGGCCCTGGCCCCACATCTTGCGGTTGAGCAGCAAGGCGATCGCCAGACCCAGCGGGAGCTGGATCGCGATGGAACCGCCGACGATGATCAGGTTGTGGACCACCGAGTCGACGAAGACGTCGTCGTTCAGGACCGTCAGGTAGTTCCGCAGGCCGACGAAGTCGACGAGCGGCCCGAACCCTTTCCAGCGAAACACCGAGAGCTGGACCGCGGTCACGATCGGCCAGATCACGAAGAGGGCGAACAGCGCCAGGGCGGGCGCCACGAAGAATGCGATCTCAAGGCGCTTGCGCCAGGCAGAGGTCACCCTGCCGCGCCCGCCCCGGGCTGCTGTCGTCACTGGCTCACTGCTCCGCTTCTGCCGCCGACTGGATGGCGTCGACGATGTCCTGCGGGCCGGACTCACCGGCGAACGCCAGGGCGATCTCGTCGTTCATCGCGTTGCCGATCGACTGGCCGAGGCGCGTGTCGAGGTAGAGCTGGGTAAGACCGCCACCGTCACGCACGGGGATCAGCTGCGCGAGGGTCTCGTTGGTCAGGGAGTCGGTCGCTGTCGGGTTGGTCGGCAGACCCATGTCGCGCTCCGCGAAACCCTGCTGGACCTCGTCGGTGAGGAGGTAGTTGGCGAAGTCGACGGCCGCATCAGGCGCTGCCGCGGAGACCGACCACGCGTCGCCGCCGCCCATCTGGTCGACGGGGTTGCCGCCCTGGCCCTCGAACGTCGGGAACGCGAACCAGCCGAGGAAGTCGGGCACCTGGCCGTCCTCGGTGAGGCCGCCGGCCGTGCCGGGCTCCCAGTGACCGGCCAGCTCCATGGCGACCTTCTCTGTCGCGAGGAGGCCGGAGGCCGACGTCGGGCCCTCCTGCGCCTTGGTGGTCAGGAAGCCCTTGTTGAACGGCTTCTGGGCGATGATGTCCTCGAGGTGCTCGCCGGCCTTGAGGAAGCACGGGTCGGAGTAGTCGGCGCTCTCGATCGCGGTCTCGACGACGTCGTACGGGCACTCACGGACCACGCCGTAGTACCAGTAGTGCGCGGCCGGCCACTTCTCGCCCGCGCCGACGGACAGCGGCGTCTTGTCGGCGGCCTTGAGCTTGTCGAGGTAGCCGTTGAACTCCTCGATGGTCGGGCTCGGCGACACCTCGGTGATGCCGGCCTCCGCGAAGATGTCCTTGTTGTACCAGAAGCCGACGAGGCCGATGGAGTACGGCAGGGCGTAGACCTTGCCGTCGACCGTGTACTGGTCGGTGAAGTTCGAGATCGTGCCGATCGTGTCCGCCGAGCTCTCGGTCAGGTCGCGCACGAGGCCGGCCTCGACCTCGGCCGCGAGCTCACCGCCGCCACGGCTCATGTAGACGTCCGGGATCTGCTCGTCGTCGCCGGACTGGAACGCCGCCTGCAGCTTGGTCAGCATGGACTGGTGCTCCATGGCCTCGACGTTGACCTTGACGCCGGTCTCGGCCTCGAAGTCGGCGGCGACCTGGTCGTAGTAGGCCTTGCCCTCGCCGTTGTTCGAGTTGTGCCACCAGGTGAACTCCTGGGCGTCGGCGTTCTCGTTGGTCTCGTCCGCGCCCGAACCTGAGCCGGCACCGACGCAGCCGGACACGAGCAGTGCGACGGTGCTGCCGAGCGCGACCAGCGCCGTTCCGCGCATATTCCTCATCATTGTGGAACCCCTTGTAAGTCGTCATCGACGGTCGGCAGGAGGCTGCCGCTTGACGGACGACAGGTCCGTCAGTCAGGACTCTGGCAGCCGGCCGTCGGTTTCGTCAATCGGTTTCGATATCGATTTCGAAACGGCCGGCCCAGCCAGACACACCCGATTGCCCGAGGTACTCTCACTCCGTGCACAGTGGGACAAGCTCACCCGGGTCCACCGCCGGACCGGATGAGAGCGTGGCGAGCGGCCCGGAGACCCCGGAATCGTTCGCCACCCAGGAACGTGCGACCGGCCGCGCCACCATCACCGACGTCGCGCGCGTCGCCGGCGTCTCCGTCGCCACCGTGTCCAAGGTCGTCAACGGCCGGTACGGCGTCGCGGCAGCCACCGCGGAGCGCGTGCTCGGCGTCGTCGCCGACCTCGGGTACGAGTCGTCCCTCGTCGCGCGCAGCCTGCGCCGCCGGCAGACCAACGTGATCGGCGTGCTCGTGGCCGAGTTCGAGCCGTTCAGCACCGAGCTCCTCAAGGGGATCTCCGCCGCCGTCGACGGCACGGGCTACGAGCTGCTCGCCTACTGCGGCGACGCCGGACGCTCGGACCACGTCGGCTGGGAGCGCCGCTCGCTGTCGCGCCTCGCCGGCACCCTGATCGACGGCGTCGTGATCGTCACGCCCACGCTCGCCCTCCCGGTGCACGAGGGTGTGCCGATCGTCGCCATCGACCCGCACACCGGGCCCACCGGACCGGCCACCGTCGACTCCGACAACCTGGGCGGCGCCCGCACCGCCACCGAGCACCTCATCGGCCTGGGCCACACGCGCATCGGCTACCTGGGCGGACGCGCCGACCTGGAGTCGGCCCGGCTGCGCGAGCTGGGCTTCGTCGAGGCGATGACGGCGGCGGGCCTCACCCCGGACCCAAGCCTGGTGCTCGAGGGCGGCTACCGTCCGGACCGGTCCGACCGGCCGACGCACGACCTGCTCGAACGTCCCGACCGGCCGACCGCCGTCTTCGCCGCGAACGACCTGTCGGCCATCCATGTCATCCAGGTCGCTCAGGAGCTGGGCCTGCGCGTGCCCGAGGACCTGTCGGTCATCGGGTTCGACGACGTCCCGGAGGCCGCCGGCTCCACCCCGCCGCTCACGACCATCGCGCAGTCGCTGCACGAGATGGGCGCCGAGGCGCTCCGCATGGTCATCGCGATGCTCGAGTCGGGCACCACGGCGAGCAAGCACACGCGCCTGCCCACGCGGCTCGTCGAGCGCGCGAGCACGGCTCCCCCGGCCACCGCCTGACCGGTCAGGCAGGCAGCAGGGCCGGCAGGACGGGCGCCACCAGCCGCTGCCCCAGGCCGGGCTCGGCGGCGCTCCCGTCGTCCCAGAACGCGGCGAGGAAGGCCTGGTGCAGCGCGGCGCCCACGAGGAGGCGCGCGACGGCCCCGAGGTCCGCGTCGGCGCGCACCCGGCCGGCCGCGCGCTCCGCCTCCAGGTAGGCCTGCACCCGCAACCGGGGCGCCTGCGGCCCGGCGCCGTGCGCCGCTATCGCCTCCCGGTGCCGGGCCAGGAGCGTGCTGCTGGAGAAGATCGACGCCGAGATCGGGAAGCTGTCGACGTAGAAGGCGAGCAGCCCGGTGACGAGCAGCGCGAGGTTGCCCTCGACGGTTCCGCTGCCGACCGCGGAGTCGGGCAGCGCGAAACCCGGCAGCCGCTCGCGGAGGACCGCCATGAACAGGCCCTGCTTGTCGTCGAAGTGCCGGTAGAGCAGCGCTTCGGAGCAGCCGGCCGCGCGCGCGATCTCCTTGGTCGTGGCGTGCGCGACGCCCTGCTCGCGCATCACCTGCGCGGCCGCGTCGAGGATCCGCTCTCGTGTACTCATGCCAGACATTCTCACCCCGTTCCCTTGACCAGCGGACATGCCGCGTGCCACCGTGTTAGTAAGTATTCACTCACACCTTTCGACCCGCCACCCTGGAACGAGGAGATGCCATGCAGATCGCTGTCGTCGGAGCGAGCGGCCGCACCGGCCGCGAGCTCGTCCGCGCTGCCTCGGCGGCCGGACACGAGGTCGTCGCCGTGGTGCGCGACCCGAGCCGGCTGCCCGACCCGCCCGGTGAGGTCCGCGTCGCCGACGCATCCGACGTCGCCGCACTCACCACCGCCTTCGAGGGCGTCGACGCCGTCGCGAGCTGCCTGGGACCCGTACCGGGCGAGTCGCCGCACGTGCTGCGGGACGGCATCACCACCGTGCTCGCCGCCATGGACGGTGCCGGTGTGCGCAGGCTCGTCGCGATCAGCGCCAGCGGCTGGCTGGTCGACGGCGACGACCCGCTCTCCCGCTACGTCGCCAAGCCGATCCTGAAGCGGGCGCTGGCGGAGGCGAACGCGGACCTGGAAGCCATGGAGAAGGTGATCCGGGCCAGCCACGTCGACTGGACGATCATGCGGCCGCCGCGCCTCCAGGACCGGCCGGGCACCGGACGCTACAAGGCCCGGCGGGACGGCAACGTGCGCTGGGCCTGGACCATCGCCCGCCCCGACCTCGCCCTGGCGATCCTCGACGCGCTGACCGACCGCACCGCCGTCGGACACGCGATCTCCGTCGCCGCCTGACCCGGGCGCCCTGGCCACCGAAATCATCTCGCCGCCGATGGCGGGCCGGGGCACCCTGGTGGCATGACCTCCCTCACCGGACACACCCCGGCGCCTACGACGTGGCACGTCCTCGAGGTGGCGGCGGTGCCGTCCACCGACCACCCTGACGCCTGGGCGTACCACGGGATGGCCGCCGTCGACCGGGCGGCGGAGACCGCGACCCTCGGCTACGACGACCTCGCCCGCCCGGCGCAGCAGATGATCAGCGGGATGCTGCACCAGGAGTACTCGCGCAAGCACCGGTTCGTCGCGGTCCTGGACCGCCCCGACGGCGCAGCGCCGACCGCTGACGACGTCGTCGGCTTCGCGTTCCTCGCGATGGCGCTCAAGGACAACACGCACACCGCCGACATCTACGTGGGGGTCCATCCGGACCACCGGCGCCACGGCATCGGCACGGCCCTCGCCGCGCGGGCCGAGGAGGCAGCCGCCGACTTCGGACGCACCACGTTCTTCAGCTGGTCGCTGGCACCGCGGGAGGCCGCCGACGGCGAGGAGGCGCTGGTGCCTGCCACCGGCGCCGGACGGCTGCCCGCCGACACCGCCGGGGCCCGGTTCGCGCTCGACCGCGGGTACACCGTCGAGCAGGTGGAGCGGATGTCCCGGCTCGATCTCCCGGTGGATCCCGGCACGCTGGCGGAACTCGAGGCGGAGGCCCGCACGAAGGCCGGCGACGACTACCGGACGCACACGTGGGAGGGCATCCCCGAGGAGTGGCACGAGGGATACGCCCAGCTGATGACCCGGATGTCGACGGACGTGCCGCAGGGCGAGCTCGACTTCGGCGAAGAGACGTGGGACGCCGAGCGGGTGCGCGTCTATCTCCAGGACCGGGCCGACAGCGGCCAGCGCCTGCTGACGACCCTCGTGGAGCACGTCCCGTCGGGCGAGATCGCGGCCGGCACGTCGTTCCTGGTGCAGGACGGCAGGCCGGCGTTCGTGTTCCAGGAGGAGACGATCGCGGTGAGGTCCCACCGCGGACACCGGCTCGGCATGCTGGTCAAGGCGGTCAACCTGCGCGAGCTCGCCACCCGGTACCCCCGGACGGAGCGGGTGCACACGTTCAACGCCGAGGAGAACGCGCACATGCTGAGCATCAACGTCGCGCTGGGCTTCCGGCCGTCGGGTGCCGAGGCGGCGCTGCAGAAGCGTCTCTGACGACGTCGTGGGCAAGGGCCGACCAGGCGGCTGCGGTTGATGGACGTACGCTGCCGGTGACGCCGCGAAAAAGCCGTGCGCACCGATCCCCCGGCGGAGCACGCTGGGACCCATGACCTCACCCTCCGCAGCGCCCGCCCCGACGACGTCGGCGTGGCGACTCATGGATGTGCCTCGCATCTCGTCCCTCGACGACCCCGAGGCGTGGATGTACCACGGCACGGCGAAGCTGCACACCGCGGCGGAGCATGCCGACCTCGGCAACGCGGACGCCGCGCCGACCGCGATCGCGATCATGGTCGCCCTGAACAACCAGGACTACGTGCGCAAGCTGCGCCGGATCGCCGTCGTGGACACGCCCGACGGTCCGCAGGTGGTCGGGAACGCCGTCCTGAACCTCCAGGTGCGCTCGAACCGGGAGCTGGCGATCGGTCTGATCGTCGTGCACCCCGACCACCGCAGGCAGGGCATCGGTACGGCGCTGGCCGAGTGGCTGCGCACGACGGCCCGCGCCGAGGGCCGGACGTCGCTGCTGGCACCGGTCGACTTCGGCGCCGAGCGGCCCGGAGCCGAGGTGCTGGTCCCGGAGTCGGGCAACGGGCACGTCGCGGCCGGCCTGCCGGGGGTCCTCCTGGCGCAGAAGCAGGGGCTGGACCTGCAGATCGTGGAGCGCCGCTCGCGGGTCGACCTGCCGGTCGCGCCGGAGACGGTGGAGCGGTTCGAGGCCGAGTCCCGTGCCGCCGCCGGCGACGCGTACCGGATCCACACGTGGACCGCACCTACGCCGGAGGAGTGGATCGAGCAGTACGCCGCGCTGGAGCAGGCGCTCGCCGACGACGAGCCCCGCGGCGGGCTCGACATGGAGTCCGACGTCTGGGACGCCGAACGCATCCGGGGCGAGGAGGTCGCGATCGCGGCGAAGGGCGACGAGTACGTCGTGACCGCCGCCGAGCACGTGGCGACCGGACAGCTCGTCGCGATGACGATGCTCCTGTGGAACCGCCAGAAGCCGGACCACACGGACCAGCAGGCGACCGTGGTGCTCAAGGCGCACCGCGGGCACCGGCTCGGCATGCTGGTCAAGGCGGTGAACCTGCGGGAGCACGCCGGGCTGCGGCCCGGGTCCCGGCGCATCTACACCTGGAACAACGAGGAGAACCCGCACATGCTCGCGATCAACGTCGCGCTCGGGTTCGTCCCCGCGGGCGGCTGCGCGACGTTCCAGGGCCCGCTGTGACGGACTGACCCTGGTTCAGCAGGCTGCGGCGGACCGTCAAGCAGGCGAGAACGGCCCGCTCCAGCCTGCTGAACCGGAGTCAGCAGACGCTCGTCAGAGGAGCCTCGGGGTCAGGTCCGGGCCTGCGCCGAACGACTCGTCGTCGTCGAACGGGTGGACCGGTCCGCCCAGGGCGGTGTGCGGCAGGCGGAGCAGGTCCTGGTCCACCCCGCCCGGGGTCAGCATGAGCATCCAGTCCTCGGCCATGTCGTACAGCTCGGTCTCGAGGGTGCCGATCTTCAGCACCACGACGTCGGTGCCGCGCGGGTCGAGGCCGATCGCCGTGAAGTCCGACTCCAGGTGGTAGGGCCGGCGACGTTCGGTGAGCACGACCTTCAGGCCACCGGCCGCCACCACGCACACGGTTCCCGCGACCGGGTCGTCGGTGCGCACGTGCTCGACCAGGCCCCGCAGCGTGACGGGTCCGCACGGGCCGGCGTCGACCCGGGCACCTGCCGTCACCTCCACGACGGTGCCCACGCCGGCGGCGGCCACCGCACGGGCGGCCTCCGGGTCGGGCAGCGACGCGTAGATGGCGCTCCGGCCACCCGCGTCCGGCGGGACGGCAAAGGTCGGCTCCGCCAGGAGCCGGGCGAGCGTCCAGGTGACGTCGCCCGCACCGCCCGCCATGGGGTTGTCCCCGGAGTCCGAGAGCACGAAGGGACGCGCGTCGCTCGCCAGCACCGCCGCCAGGCACTCCTCGTAGGTGCCGGCCGGCGTCACGAACTCGAACTCGTCGCGGGCGTCCCAGTACCGGCGGGCCAGCCGCTCCGCCTCCCGGGAGATGAGTGCGTCGTCGTCGCCCAGCACGACGACGGCGGCCCGGCACCGTGGCTCGTCCGCCCAGGCGTAGCCGACCCAGACGGAGGCGTCCAGCACCCCGTCCAGCGCACCGACCCGTGCCACGTCCGCGTAGATGCCCCGGGCGGGCTCGAGCCGGGTGCTCGTCTTCTCCCCCGGCAGCAGCACCGGGACCGGTACCCAGGCCTTGCGCGGTCGCCCCGCCCCGTCGATCCGGCGGAGCAGGTTCGTCGCCGCGCGCTCGCGCGCCTCGTCGTCGTCCTCGTGGGGGGTCATCCGGTGGCAGGTGATGAGGTCGACCGCCTCGACCAGGTCCCGCGACACGTTGCCGTGCAGGTCCGTCGAGGCGGAGACCAGGCACCCCGGCCCGACGGCGGCGCGCACCGCGCGCACGAGGTCCGCCTCCGCATCGGTGTACCCGAGCACGGCCATGGCCCCGTGGATGTCGAGCAGCACGCCGTCGAACGGACCCTGCGCCTCCAGCGCCAGGCCGATCTCGGTGCGGATCGTCTCGTAGACGTCGGTCGGGACGGCGCCGCCGGGCAGGGCGCCGGCGCGCAGGATCCCTACCCACTCGGCCTCCCGGCGCAGCGGGGCACGGTCCCGGAGGAAGGGATACCGCCGGACGAGCTCGTTGCCGCGCAGAAGGGTGAACGCCTCCCAGCCCGAGCGGTGCGGGGAGAACGTGCTGGACTCGATGGCCATACCGCAGATCGCGATCCGCGGCCGATGGTGGATACGGGTCACGGGCGCAGTGTAAGCGGGACGGGTTACGACTTTGCACGCATTTCACAGCAAAAGACCAGGTGGTCGACCGCTGCCGACCACCTGGTCCCCGTGCCCGCCCTGCGGGAGCTCCCGCAGGGCTCAGTCGTCGTCCCGGTCGTCGTTCGCGTCGTTCGGGGTGTCGTCGTCCTGGTCGTCGACGTAGTTCGAGTCGTCCGGCGAGTCCGCCGACTGGGCCGAGCCCGCGGTGTCACGCGCCGACTCGTTCGGCGAGTCGGCGGACTCCGGGGAGGGGTCGTAGTTGGCGTCGCCCGGCGAGTCCGCGGACTGGGCCGAGCCCGGTGTGTCACGGGCGGACTCGTTGGGCGAGTCCGCCGACTCCGGCGAGGGGTCCGCGGTGGCTGCGCCCGCGCCGCCGTCCGACGGCGCCGGAGCGTCCAGCGCGACCGCCGCGGCGGACTCCGCACGCGGGGCCGGGTCGTTGAGGGCCGCGGCCGTGGTCGCCCCGGCGACACCGATCACCGCGGCTGCCCCGACGACGGCCCAGCGCTTCTTCATGGTCGAGGGGTTCATCTCTGTGGCCTCCGCCTCTCGCGGCACCACCTTCGGGTGCCTCCTGACCACGAGTCTGCGCCGCCAGGATGAGGCGACGAGGAGATCCCGATGAGACGCCTCTCATCTGCCGTGCGGGCTGCTGGCGCCCGTGCGACGGATCAGCCCCGGAACCGGTAGCCCGCCCCGCGCACCGTCTCGATCCGGTCCGCCCCCAGCTTCTTGCGCAGGTAGCGCACGTACACGTCCACCACGTTGGAGCCCGGGTCGAAGTCGTAGCCCCACACCCGGGACAGCAGCTGCTCGCGCGACATGACCTGGCCCGGATGCTGGAGGAACACCTCGGCGAGCGCGAACTCCCGCGCCGACAGCTCCACCTCCCGGCCCGTCACGGTGGCGGTGCGGGTGCGCAGGTCCAGCCCGACGTCGCCGTGCTCCAGCCGGTCCGACGGCGCGGCC
This sequence comes from Promicromonospora aerolata, assembly GCF_042682255.1. Lineage (NCBI taxonomy): Bacteria > Bacillati > Actinomycetota > Actinomycetes > Micrococcales > Promicromonosporaceae > Promicromonospora > Promicromonospora aerolata. The sequence goes on along the minus strand of NZ_JBHUHF010000001.1, from coordinate 4,259,583 downwards.
TCCCCCGTGGCACGCCGCAGCCGCAGCCGGATCCGTGCGAGCAGCTCGTCGAACCCGAACGGCTTGGACATGTAGTCGTCAGCACCGCCCTCCAGGCCCGCCACCCGGTCGGACAGCGAGTCCCGTGCGGTCAGGATCACCACCGGCAGCGTGGAGCCGACGTCGCGCAGCCGCTGCAGCACCGTGAACCCGTCCAGCACCGGTAGACCGATGTCCAGGACCATCAGGTCGTAGCCGCCGGACATCGCGTGGGCCAGCGCCGTCGCGCCGTCGGACACCACGGTGGGCTGGAACCCGTGCGCCTTGAGCCCCTTGCGCACGAACTGCGCGATGCGCTCCTCGTCCTCCGCGATCAGGATCTGGTTCAACCTGCCTCCTCCGTCGCCGCGCTCCTGGCCGTGGGCTGGGCGCCCGGCGCGGCGCCGTCGGCCGGCCAGGTCATCACGAACCGTGCCCCGCCGCCGTCGGACCGCTCGACCACCACGTCTCCACCGTGTCCCTGGGCGATGGCCCGCACGATCGCCAGCCCCAGGCCGGATCCCGGCACCCCGCCCGTCGTGCTGCCCCGCGCGAACCGGTCGAAGATGCGGTCCGCCTCCTCGGTCGGCACACCCGGCCCGGTGTCGCGCACCCAGAGCCGCACCTGGCGGCCGGACGACACCTCGACCACCTGTGTGCCGATCCCCACCTCGTCGTCGGGGCCGGTGAACTTCACCGCGTTGTCACCGAGCTGCAGCACCGCCTGGGTGAGCCGGTGTGCGTCGGCGACCACCTCGACGTCGGCCCGGGCGTCCACCACCCAGCGGCGCGCGCCGAGCGCGCGTGCCTTGTCGTGCACCTCGTCGGTGAGGCGGCCCAGGTCCACGGGAGCCGGTGTCACGAAGTCGGCCCGCTCCGCCTTGGCGAGCAGGACCAGCTCCTCGACGATCTGGCCCATCCGAGAGGTCTCGTCGAGCAGGAGGTCCCGGGTCTCGCGCACGTCCGCCGGGTCGTCCGGGTCGAGCACCTCCAGGTGGCCCCGCAGGACGGTCAGCGGCGTGCGGAGCTCGTGCCCGGCGTCGTCCAGGAACTGGCGCTGCGTCTCGATGGCCGTGGACAACCGGTCGAGCATGGTGTTGAACGCGCCCGCGAGCTCCCCGAGGTCGTCGTCGGTGGCCACGGGGACGCGCTGGGACAGGTCGGTCTCGGTCACGCGGGTGGCGGTCGAGCTGAGCTGCCGCAACGGGCGCAGCAGGCGGCTCACGACGAGCCACGCGAACACGCCGAGCAGCACGAGCGCGACGCTGCAGACGATCGCGTAGGTGCGCATCACGTCGGTCTCCGCCCGGAGTGCCCGGTCCAGGGCGGACGCCATCACGTACGCGCCCACCTCGTCCCGGTCGGGCACCGTCACCGGCACGACGACGAACCACACCCGTCCGATGTCCGTGTCGATCTCGCGCTGCACGGTTCGTTCCGAGGCCGGCGTGAGGCTCTCGACGGCGGCCTGGACCGCTGCGCTCTCCTCGACGAACCGGCCCATCGCGGGCGGGTTCGACTGCTGGTGCCTGCCGTCCAGGTAGCTCACGAACATCTCGTTGGTTCCGGGGACGTTGCGCTCCATGGCGACGCTCATCAGTCGTCCGGCGCCGTGGAAATCGCCGCCCGTCTCCGGGTCCACGCCGTTCTCCGCGAGCTGCTGCAGCTCGCGGATCTCCTGGTCGAAGTCCTCGGAGATGTCGTCCATGATCTGCTGCGACTGGATGGCATGGGTGAGCAGGCCCGTCGCGAGCAGCCCGATGGCGGTCACCGCCACGACCACCGTCACCACCTTGGCCCGTACCGACGGCCGGCGCAGGCTCATGTGGGGCCCGCACCCGCGAGCCTGGACCCGTCGAGCCAGGCGGCCACCACGTCCAGCCGCCGTGAGGTCGCGGCCTGCCAACCGCGCTCCTGCACCCGGTGTGGGCCTGTGGCCAGCGAGAGCAGCACCCCGGCGACACGTGTGGCCAGGTCGCTCCGGTCGGCGCCCCGACCCCCCGGTGCGGCGACGAACCCCGCCGCGTAGTCGGCCGCCAGCCGCCGCATCCGGGTCGCGTACCTCGCTTGTGCGGCGTCCGACCCGTGCACGAGGGACAGCACGTCCAGGTGCGCGACGAGGCACGCGAGGTCGTCGGCGCGATGGCCGGGGCCGGCGGAGTCGACGTCGAGCAGCCCGGTGATCCGGCCGTCGGTGAGCATGATCTGCGCCTCGTACAGGTCGCCGTGCGTGGGGTCCGCTCCCGTGCCCCGCTCGGTGAGCCGCGCGCGGACGGCGCCGGCCAGGTCGGCGGCCCGGCCCGCCTCCGCGGGGAGCGCTGCCCCGATGACGCCCGCGTAGTGCTCCGCCGACTCGCTCCAGGCGGGGCGGCGCGGCAGGTCGCGCACCTCGGACGGCAGCCGGTCGAGCAGGTCCAGCACCTCCAGCGGCGACGGGATGGGTCCCCCGTCCCGGACGGCGGAGCGCATCTCCGTGCCGTGCAGCGGGGACAGCACGAGCAGACCGTCGTCGGACCAGCCGAGCGGGCGCGGGACCGGTAGCCCCGCACGGGACAACAGCGTGTGCCGCTGATGCAGGTCAGCGACCTTGCGCGGCCGCAGCACCTTGAGGAACACACGCGACGCGGCGGCACTGGCCTCGATCACCGCGCGCCGGGTCGGCCGGTAGGCCCGGACCTTGAGCTGGGGATGCGCGCGCTCCGCCTGTCCGACACCCAGGCCGGCCAGGAGGTCCTCGACGGCGGCGGGGTCGAACGCGCGGGGCAGCGCCGGTAGGGCCGGGTCGCCGGGGAACCGCCACACGGCGACCTTCGCGTCGCCGTCGGACAGCGTGACCACCCCGGGTTTGCGGCCGTCCCGGGCGCGGCCCACGCTGGCGCCGAGGGTCTCGGACCGCTCCACGCCGTCCCAGCGCACCGTCGCGCGATACGCCACGGTGGTGGTGGAACCGGGACGATGGTCCACCTGCCGCACCCGCCAGTCCACGAGCTCGCCGCCGGCCGTTGCCACGGCGGCATCGAGGAGCCCCGCGGCGGCGTCACCGGTCAAGAGGTCGAGGTGCGTGCTCACCCGGTAATCCTCGCAGCCGGTCCCCGCCAAAGCCTTCCCATTCGCATGAGAATCCTCTAACCCTGACGCGGAGCGCGCATCGCGATGGACGGCGCTCTCCCCTTCGAGGCCTAGGTCTCTTCGCTTTGAAGCGGCTCAAAGCGAAGAAACTTAGGCCTCGAAGGAGGGAAACGGGGTCGTCAGCCGCGCAGGGAGCGGTACTTGGCGATCAGGGCCGCCGTCGACGGGTCCTGCGCCGCAAGGGCCGCCTCGTCGCCCGCTACCGCCGGGGCGATCTCCAGGGCGAGCTTCTTGCCGAGCTCCACACCCCACTGGTCGAACGAGTCGATGCCCCACACGACGCCCTGCACGAAGGTGATGTGCTCGTACAGCGCGATCAGCTGACCCAGCACGGACGGGGTCAGTGCGGGGGCGAGGATCGACGTCGTCGGCCGGTTGCCGCTGAACACCTTCGCGGAGACGAGGTCCTCGGCGACGCCCTCGGCCCGTACCTCGTCGGCCGTCTTGCCGAAGGCGAGCGCCTTCGTCTGCGCGAAGAAGTTCGCGAGGAACAGTCCGTGCACGTCCGCGCCGGCAGCCACGGCACCGCCGTCGCCCACGGCGTCGGCGAGGGGGTAGGCGGGGTTCGCGACGGCGATGAAGTCGGCCGGGACGAGCCGGGTGCCCTGGTGGATGAGCTGGTAGAACGCGTGCTGGCCGTTGGTGCCCGGCTCGCCCCAGAAGACCTCACCGGTGTCGGACGTGACGGGGGTGCCGTCCCAGCGCACCGACTTGCCGTTGGACTCCATGGTGAGCTGCTGCAGGTAGGCCGGGAACCGGTGCAGCTGCTGCGCGTACGGGAGCACGGCGTGCGTGTGCGCGTCGCGGAAGTTCACGTACCAGACGTTGAGCAGCCCCATGAGGACTGGCACGTTCCGCTCGAACGGCTCGGTGCGGAAGTGCTCGTCCATCGCGTGGAACCCGGCCAGCAGCTCGGCGAACGCGTCGGGCCCGATCGCCACGGCGAGCGAGGTACCGATCGCCGAGTCGACGGAGTAGCGGCCGCCCACCCAGTCCCAGAACCCGAACGCGTTCTCGGGGTCGATCCCGAACGCCTCCACCTTGTCCAGGGCGGTGGACACGGCCACGAAGTGCTTCGCGACGGCGTCCGCGCGGCCCTCCTCGGAGTCCTCGATGGCGCCGACCGCGACCAGCGAGCGCCACAGCCAGTCACGCGCGAGGCGTGCGTTGGTGAGGGTCTCCAGCGTGCCGAACGTCTTGGACGCGACGATGAAGAGCGTGGTGGTCGGGTCGAGGTCGGCGGTCTTCTGCGCGACGTCGGTGGGGTCGATGTTGGAGACGAACCGGCATTCCAGCCCGTCCTGCACGAACGGCTCGAGGGCCTCGTACGCCATGACGGGGCCGAGGTCGGAGCCACCGATGCCGATGTTCACGATGGCCCGCACGGGTTCACCGGTGACGCCGGTCCACTCGCCGGAGCGCACCTTCTCCGCGAAGGCGTACATCTTGGCGAGCTCGTCCTGCACGTCGGCCGTGATGTCCTGGCCGTCGACGCTCAGGGGCTCGTCCGACGGGCGGCGCAGCGCCGTGTGCAGCACGGCGCGGTCCTCGGTGACGTTGATGTGCTCGCCCGCGAACATCGCGTCGCGGCGCTCGGCGAGCCCGACCTCGTCGGCCAGGTCCCGCAGCGAGGCGAGCACCTCGTCGGTGACGAGGTTCTTCGACAGGTCGACGTGCAGGTCGGCGGCCTGGTGGCTCAGGCGGCCGGCCCGGGCCGGGTCGGTGGCGAACCAGCCACGCAGATCCGGCTGGAGGTTCTTGGAGAGCTCGGTGAGCGAGCCCCAGGCAGTGGTGGTGGTGGCATCGACAGGCTGACGGGCCGGCTCTGAGGTCATGGGTCAACCGTAGTGCGGTACGGCCCGGCGGGACCCGGTGGCCGGCAAGGTGCGAGGCGTGTCACACCCGCCGTGCCGTCGGCGCTACGTCGCGGCGGGCAGGCCGAGCGCGGTCGCGGCGGCCCGCGCGAGCTCGGGGTCCGTCACCTCGTAGCCGGCGTCGCCGCCGCCGGGGCCTCCGGTCTCGACCACCGAACGCTTCGCCGAGAGGTGCACGGCGTCCACCCCGGTGCCCAGCAGAGCGGGGATGTCCGCGGCCGTCACGCCGCCGCCCGCCATGATCTCGATACCCAGCTCCGCGCTGCGCTCGACCAGGGCCGCCAGCCGGTCCAGGCCGTCGCCCGCGCGGGCCGCGCCGCCGGAGGTGAGTACGCGCGCGACGCCGAGGTCGGCGAGCGTGTCGAGAGCGGCCAGCGGGTCGGCGATCACGTCGAGCGCCCGGTGGAACGTCACCTCGGCGTCGTCGGCCGCGGCGACCAGGTCGCGCATCCGCGCCTGGTCGACCGTGCCGGACGACGTCAGCGCGCCCAGCACCACGCCGTCGACTCCGGCGTCGACCGCCAGGGTGACCTCCCGGAGCATCAGGTCGGTCTCGGCGGGCGAGTAGACGAACCCGCCGGGCCGGGGCCGCACCAGCACATGGACCTCGAGGATCGGGGCGGCGTCGGACGACGGGACCACGGCCGCGGCCTCGACCACCGCCTCGACGAGTGCGGCGCTCGGCGTGATGCCGCCGGTGGCGCCGAGCGCGGAGCAGAGCTCGACGCGCCGGGCACCGACGTCGGCGGCGATCACCGCCCCGGCGGGATCCTGGACAGCGAGCTCGAGAGCGACACGTTGGGGCACGGGCGCCAGCGTAACCGTGCACGGGGGCTGCCCGTCGCCCGCCGCGTCCGCGGCCGAGTCGGTAGGGTCCCTGACATGGCCATCGATCCCAGTGCGATCCTCCAGGGGCGGGCGCCCGGGCGGGCTTCGGTCGGAGTGATCCTCGGGATCGTCTTCGCCTCCGTCTGCCTGCTCGTCATCCTCACGTTCGACGCCGTGACGGGCGGCGCCTCGTTCGTGGTCGGGCTGCTGCTGGCCGTCCTGCCGGTCGCCGTCTGGCTGCCGCTGGTCCTGGCCCTGGACCGGCTGGAGCCGGAGCCGCCGAGCGCCCTGGTCTTCGCGTTCCTGTGGGGTGCCGGCGTCGCGGCGCTGTTCGCGAGCATCCTGAACACGCTCGGCCTGTCGCTGCTCACGGAGACCGAGCTCACCGGTGAGCAGGAGGGCTGGTACGTCGTCGCGACGTTCGGCGCGCCCGTGGTCGAGGAGCTGCTCAAGGGCGCGGTCCTGTTCGGCATGCTCTGGTGGCGTCGCCAGGAGCTGAACGGGCCCACCGACGGTGTCATCTATGCCGCGATGGTGGGTCTCGGCTTCGCCGCGACGGAGAACATCCAGTACTTCATCGACGCCGTCGAGGTGGACCAGCTGGGGTACGTGTTCGTGCTGCGGGCCATCGTCTCGCCCCTGCTGCACCCGCTGTGCACGGCGATGACCGGCATCGGGGTGGCGATGGCGGCCCTGGCCGGGCCGGGCCGCATCCGCCGCCGAGCGCCCCTGTACGGGCTGCTCGGCGCGATAGTTCTCCACAGCCTGTGGAACGGCTCCACGAAGTTCGGTCTGGTGGGCCTCGCCGGTGCGTACCTCGTGGGGTTCGCGGTACTGATCGGGGTCATCGTGATCCTGGCGCGGGACCGCCGCCGCATCGTCCAGCTCATCGGGCACTACCTGCCGCTGTACGGTCCGGTCGGCATCGTCACCCCGGACGACCTGCGGATGCTGTCGACCCTGCCCGGCCGCCGGGCCGCCCGGAACTGGGCCCGCTCGGCGGGCGGCAAGCCTGCCGAGCGCGCCATGACGGACTACCAGCAGGCGGCTACCGAGCTCGCCCTGCTGCACCAGCGGGCCGGCGCGCAGAAGGACCTCGACCCGCACGGCCTGGAGCAGCAGCGGCAGTATCTCGTGTGGCTCATGCAGCAGGCGCGGGCCACGTTCGTGGCCCGGCAGCCGCGCCCGCCGGCGACCCCGTGGGGCACCACGGGCTTCGGCCCCCCGGCCCGCCCCTGACACCTCGTTGGGTCAGCGGGGAGAGACCAGGTCTGCCAGCAGCGCGCGCAGCAGCGCCGCGCGGTCGGCGATCCGGTCCACGAGGACGTGCTCGTCGTCGGCGTGCGCACCACCGCCGACGGCACCCAGGCCGTCCAGCGTGGGCGTGCCGACGCCGGCGGTGAAGTTGCCGTCGGACGCGCCGCCCACGGCCACGCCGGTCGGCGCGGGCAGCCCGGCCGCCGCGGCGATCCGGGAGGCGCGGGCGAAGAGGTCGGCGGACAGCGCACCCTCCAGGGGCGGCCGGTTGATCCCGCCCTCGATCTCGATGGCGGCGTCGGGCAGCACCGGGGCGAGAGCCCGCAGGGCCGCGTCGACCCGCTGCTGCTCGGCCACCGTCCGTGCCCGGACGTCGACGGCGAACGATGCCTCGGCCGGGACGGTGTTCCGGGTGGTGCCAGCGACGGCGTCCGTCGGCGTCACGGTGGTCCCGACCGCCGGGTCGCCCAGTGCGGCGACCGCGAGCACCTGGTGCGCCAGCTCGACCGAGGCGTTCACACCCTTCTCCGGCTCCAGGCCCGCGTGCGCGGCCCGGCCCTTCACCAGCACGCGGTAGATCGAGGTGCCCTTGCGCTCCAGCTTGAGCGCACCGCCGTCGGCCGAGGCCTCCAGCACGAGCGCGGCTTCGGCCCCGCGCGCCTCGTCCTCGATGAGCGTCTGGGACGACGGCGAGCCGAGCTCCTCGTCGCCGGTGACGAGCAGGGTGACCCCGGTCCGGTCGTCGAGGGAGCCCAGCACGTGCAGCGCCATGGCGAGGCCGGTCTTCATGTCGAAGCTGCCGGGCCCGCGCAGCACGCCGTCGGTGATGCCGAACGGGTGCGTCCGGAGCGTACCGAGCGGCCACACGGTGTCGTGGTGCGCGAGCACGAGCACGCGGGTGGGTCCGCCGAGCCGCCACCGCAGGTGGATGCCGAGCCGCTCGGGCTCGGCGCCGAGGTGCGCGGTGCCGAGCCGGGCGACCAGGTCCGCGGACCGGGCCAGCGCGTCCGGGTCGGAGGACGGCGACTCGCACTCGACCAGCGTCCGCAGGTCCTCGATCAGCGGGTCGACGGCGGTCCGGGCGGGTGTCTCGTGGAAAGCCATGGACGCACGGTAGCGGCCCCGGCGGATGCCCGGGCTCTCGGCGAGCGGGGCCGCAAGCACTACGCGGTCCTGGACGCACCACCCGGACCCTGACGCAGGCCCAGCGCCACGACGAAGCCCACCACCACGTGCTCGGCCATCAGGATCGCGATGGCCTCCGGCGTGGTCCCGGAGGCCGCGCCCACCAGGGAGCCGAGCAGGACGAGACCGCACAGCACGAGCCAGGCCACCTCGCCACCCCCGCGCGCCAGCCGGCCGATCATGACGCGGACGCCCCAGCCGGCCAGGCCGACGACGAGCGCCGCGACCAGCACGGCCACCACCGTGACCGACTGCGTGCTCGCTCCCGTCCGGGCCTCGACGTCGACGCCGAGCGCCGCGCCGACGAGCCACACGGCCACGGCGGCCGCCGCCGCGACGAAGGGCACGGCCCAGGCGGGCCACCGGCGTCGGGCTGCTGAGTTCTCGGTCATGGGAATCCTCCTTCGCGGCACGTCCCTCGCACCTGGGGAACAGGCTCCCGGGAGCCGGCCCGCCGGACATCGGCCTGCAGTACCGAACCCACCGGACCTTTGGGCGGACGACCCCCCTACTTCGGTCGGTTCTGCCACCCGGCCGCCGTGCGTAGGGTCGCCGGCATGACAGCTGGTGACTCGCAGGACTGCCCCCCGGACGGCGACGTCCGGCCCGGCGGCCTCGTCCGCTCTCCACGCTCGCCGTTGCGGGTGGCGCTGCCCGCCATGATCGTCCTCACCGCCGTGACCGTGTGGGCGGTCCTGGCGCAGCGGCCGACGGTTCCCGGGCTGCTCGACGCCGGCGGGCTCACCGTGCTGGACCCGGTCGTGGCGGTCGCGGCGCTCGCCCTCGTCCCCGGCCTCTGGTCCCGGCACCCTGTCGCGGTGGTGCTGGCCCTCGCGGTGCTCGCCGCCGTCTCGCCGGTCGCCACCCCGGCGGCGACCGCGGGCACCCTGCAGGTCGCCCGCTGGTACCCGCTCCGCACGGCGGTCCTCGTCACGGTCGCGGGCATCGCAGCCCATGCCGTGCAGGCCCTGTGGCGCCCCCCGGCCCTGCCGCTGGGCTGGTGGCTGCTCTGCGACATCGCGGTGCACGCGGCACTGCTGGGTTGGGGCGCGTTCTGGCAGGCGCGGGCGCAGGTGCTGCGCGACCTGCGCGAACGCGCCCGCCGCGCCGAGGCGGACCGCGGCAGGGCGCTGACCGAGGCTCGCGCCGCGGAGCGCAGCCGGATCGCGGCCGAGATGCACGACGCCCTCGGCCACCGCCTGTCCCTGCTGGCCGCCACGGCGGGCGCCGTCGAGTTCCGGCCCGACGCCCCGCCGGAGCGGCTCGCGGCGGCCGCCGGACAGATCCGGACCGGGGCCGCGGAGGCGCTGGAGGACCTGCGCCGGCTGGTGCGCCTGCTCCGTGACGGCTCGGACCGGCTCGCGCCGCCACCCACCCTCGCGGACATCCGCGGGCTGGTCGACGCCGCCCGGTCGGTGGGCACCACCGTCGTCCTCGACCTGCCGGACGAGACCGGCGGTGACGGACCACCGCCCCCGGTCGCCACCGCCGCCTACCGCGTGGTCCAGGAAGGACTCACCAACGCGCGGCGCCACGCGCCCGGAGCCGCCGTCCGCGTCGCCGTGGTCCCGCGCGCGGGCGAGATCCTGGTGACCGTGGCCGACGACGGCCCCGCCCTGCCCGCGAACGGCGAGCCCGGCACCGGGCTGGTCGGCCTGCGCGAACGCGTCGAGCTGCTGGGCGGCACGCTCGACGCGACCCGCTCCCCTGCCGGCTTCACCGTGGACGCGCGGATACCGTGGCGCTGATGGAGACCCGGATCGTGATCGTCGACGACGACGCGCTGGTACGCGCCGGGCTGCGCCTCATGCTCGACGGCGCCGACGGCATCCGTGTGGTCGGCGAGGCCGGCGACGGCAGCGACGTGTCCCAGGTGCTCGACGCCCACTCGGCCGACGTCGTCCTCATGGACCTGCGGATGCCCGGGGTCGACGGGATCGAGGCCACGCGCCGGGTCCGGGCGCGCTCGTCCCCGCCGGCCGTGGTGGTGCTCACGACCTTCGACACCGACACCGAGGTGGTGGGTGCGCTGCGCGCCGGTGCCGCCGGCTACCTGCTCAAGGACATGCCGCCGGCGCGCATAGCGGCAGCGGTCCGCGCGGCCGCCGCCGGCGAGCCGGTGCTCGCACCCGACATCGCGCGCCGCCTGATGGACACGGTCGCCGCTGGTGGTGGCGGGGCGCGAGAGGCCCGGGCCGCGCTGGGCCGGCTGACGGATCGCGAACGAGAGGTCGCCGTGGAGATCGGGCACGGCTCGTCCAACGCCGACATCGCCCGGCGGCTCCACCTCGGCGTGCCGACGGTGAAGGCGCACGTCTCCAGCGTGCTGGTGAAGCTCGGCGTGGAGAACCGCACCCAGGTGGCGCTGCTGGTCCAGCAGGCGGGCGCCGACTGAGGCCCTGCGCGGCCGATCAGTCCCGCAGCCCCAGGAACTCTGCCACCCGGTCGGACGCCGGGGCGGTCCGCAGCTCGTCCGGCGCGGCCACCTGCAGCAGCCGGCCCCGGTCCATCACGCCCACCCGGTCGGCCACGGTGGCCGCCTCGGCGTGGTCGTGCGTGACGAACACCGCCGTCGTCCCGGTCTCGACGAGCGCCGCACGTACCTCGCCCGCGAGCCGCTCCCGGAGCTGGCGGTCGAGGGCGGACAGCGGCTCGTCCAGCAGGAGGAGACGGGGCTGCGGGGCCAGGGCCCGCGCCAGGGCCACGCGCTGCTGCTCGCCGCCGGACAAGGTGGGCACGGCCCGCCCCTCGTAGCCGGCCAGTCCCACGAGGTCGAGCAGCGTGGCCACCCGGGCGTCGCGCTCCGCCCGGGACAGCTCCTGGGTCTCCAGCCCGTAGGCGACGTTCCGCCGCACGTCGCGGTGCGGGAACAGCTGCCCCTCCTGGAACATCAGCCCGAACCGGCGCTTGTGCACCGGCAGCCCGGCCAGGTCCTCGCCGTCGTAGACGACACGGCCGCCCGACAGCGGCTCCAGACCCGCCACCGCGCGCAGCAGCGACGACTTGCCGCACCCGCTGGGGCCGAGCAGCGCGACGACCTCGCCGGGTGCGACGGTCAGCGACACGCGATCCACCGCGGTGACGCCGCCCGGGCCGCGGGCCGAGCCCGTCACGACCCCGTACCGCACGGTGACGTCCCGGATCTCCAGCCCGGCCATCAGAACTCCCCTCCGGCGCGTTCGTCGCGCAGCTGCTCCGCCACCATCATCACCGTCGCGGTCAGCACGGCGAGCACCACCGATGCCGCGAGCGCCATCCCGTAGTTCTCCGCGCCGGGCCGTCCGATGAGGCGGTAGATCACGACGGGCAGCGTGGCGCCGTCGGGCCGCGCCAGGAACGACGTCGCACCGAACTCCCCGAGCGACACCGCGAACGCGAACCCGGTGGCCAGCCCGACCGAGCGGAGGGCGATCGGCAGGTCCACCGTCCGCAGCACGCGACCCGGTCCGGAGCCGAGCACCGCGGCGACCTCACGCAGCCGAGGATCGATCGCCCGGAGCACGGGCAGCACGGTGCGTACGACGAGCGGTACGGCGACGACGGCCTGCGCCACGGGGACGAGCAGCCCGGAGGTCCGCAGGTCCACGCCGAGCACGGGTTGGTCCATGGTGATGAGGAACCCGAAACCGACGGTCACCGCGGACACGCCGAGCGGCAGCATGAACAGCCCGTCGAGCGTGCCGACGGCGCGGCGTGCGCCGGGGGAACGCGGCCGGCGCGAGACGACGAGCGCCACGAGCCCCCCGACGACCAGCGAGATCAGCGTGGCGGTCAGCGCGATCCGCAGCGAGGTCGCCGTGGCTTCCCAGACGGTCACCACCAGGGCGTTCCGTTCGCCCGTCGTCCCGAGGGCCACGTAGTTTCCCGGACCCCAGGATCCGTCCGGTTCCCGGAAGGACCGGGCGACCAGTCCGGCGAGCGGCAGCACCAGGAGCCCGACGACGATCGCGGCGCCCACCAGCGCCATCGTCACGTCCTGGGGGGACCGCCAGGACAGCCGCCGGGCCGAGCCGCGGGCGGACACGAGACGCAGGGCCGCCTCGCGACGCCGGCGTGCCCGGGCGGACAGGGCCAGAGCGCCCGAGATGACGACGAGCTGCATGATCGACAGCACCGAGGCGGACCGCAGGTCCAGGAACTGGGTGGTGCGGATCCAGATCTCGGTCTCGATGGTCCCGTACCGCACGCCGCCGAGCACCAGGACCACGCCGAACGCCGTGGCGCAGAACAGGAACACGACCGAGGCCGCCGACACGATCGCCGGTGCGAGCGAGGGCAGCGTCACGGTCCGGAACACCCGCACGGGCCCCGCACCGAGGGACGCGGCGGCCTGCTCGGTCCGCGGGTCGAGGCGCTCCCAGAGCCCGCCGACGGTGCGTACCACCACCGACACGTTGAAGAAGACGAGCGCGACGACGATCCCGGCCAGCGACTCCTCGAGGCCGAGGAACCCGAGGGTGCCGCCGGGTGCGAACAGGGTGCGGAACGCGACGCCGACCACGACGGCGGGCAGCACGAACGGTACGGTCACGAGCCCCCGCACCAGGCTGCGTCCGGGGAACGACCGCCGGTACAGCAGGTAGGCGAGCGGCAGACCCAGCAGGACGGAGAAGGCGGTGCCGAGCACCGCCTGGGTCAGCGTGAAGCGGACGAGCTGCCACGTGCGCGGCCGGAGGAGCACCTCGGTGAACCCGGTGAGGTCGAGCATGCCGTCGGGCAGGAAGCCGCGGACCACGAGCGCGATGACAGGCCAGGCGAAGAAGGTCCCGAGGAAGCCGAGCGGGACCGCGACCGCCACCGCCCAGAGGAGCGGTGCGGAGCCCGTGGTGCCGCGCCGGCTCAACCGAGCACTGTCTCGGTCCACCGCTCGATCCACTCGTCGCGGTGCTCGCTCACCTCGGTGGGCTCCACCTCGAACGGCGCGTCGGCCTGGGGCGCGAACTTCTTCCAGTCGGCAGGCAGCTGCACCGACGGGTCGGCCGGGTACATGTACATCGACTCGGGCAGTGCGGACTGGACGTCCTCGGTCAGCAGGAAGTCGACCAGCTCGCGCGCACCCTCGGGATTATCGGACCCGGTGAGCACGCCGGCGTACTCCACCTGCCGGAAGCACGTCTCCAGCAGAGCGCTGGTGGTCGACTCCGAGCCGTCCTCGCTCACCGTGAACGCGGGGGACGTCGCGTACGACAGCGCGAGCGGGCGCTCGCCGCCCTCCCCCGCACCCGAGAAGTCCACGTAGTACGCGTCCTCCCAGGAGTCGGCGACCTTGACGCCGTTGTCCACGAGCGACGTCCAGTAGCTCTCGAACCCGTCCTCGCCGAACGCGCCGATCGTCGCCAGCAGGAACGCGAGCCCGGGGGAGGACGTGGCCGGGTTGGTCACCACGAGCAGGTCGCGGTACTTCGGGTCCGCGAGGTCGTCCAGGGTCTTCGGCACCTCGAGGTCGGACTTCTCGAACCAGGCCTCGTCCGCGTTCACGCAGACGTCGCCCTGGTCGATCGGGGTGAGTGCCCCACCGAGCTGCTCGGCGCCGTCGGGCAGCCCCGTGGGTGTGTACTCCTCGACCACGTCGGCCTCCAGCGCACGGGAGGCGAAGGTGTTGTCGATGCCGAACACGGCGTCGCCGAGCGGGGCGTCCTGGGTGAGCACCAGCTGGTTCACCAGGGTTCCGGCGTCGCCCGCCGCGCTGACCTCGAGGGTCAGACCGGACTCCTGCTCGAACCGGTCGACGAGCTTCTCGTCGAGCGCCCAGGAGTCGTGGGTCACGAGGGTCACGGTGCCGGACGCGGACGGGTCGCCCGAACCGGTCTCGGAACCGCCGGACCCGGAGCTGCCGCACCCGGCGAGCAGGAGCGCCACGGCGAGCAGCCCGGCGACCGGTCCAGCATGGTGGGTGCCCGCGTGGGCACCGGAAAGACGCAACATCGTGCCTCGACTTCCTCCGCCGGTGTGACCCGGATCAGGTTCAAGGGTCTGCGGTTTTCCGCACTCTCAGCGCCGGGAGGCGCTCCCCTGTCGTTTCCAGGCAGCCTACTGGCCCATCGGGGGCTACGGTGTGAAGGTGGCCCAGATTGAGACGGAACAGACACTCGCCGAGAAGGTCGGCACTCTCGCCCTGACGCTCGCGGCCGGCTGGGTCGCGCAAAAGGCGGTCAGCATGATCTGGAAGGGCGTGACCGGCAACGACGCACCCAACAAGCCGGACGACCCGGAACTGGACCTGGTGCAGGCCACCGTGTTCGCGGCGGTCGCCGCCGGCACGGCGGTGTTCGCCAAGCGGCTGGCGGCGAAGGGCGCGTCGAAGGCCGCCCTGCGGATCGCCGCCCGCCGCTCAGCGCACTAGCCGGCCGGCCCAGGCCCGGATCCGGTTCAGCCGGCCACCTTGCGTGGCCGCCGGGTGAGCAACGGGTCGTGCCCGCGCGGTCGGCCCACGGGCTCGACACCGTCGAGCGCACGCGTCAGCGCTGCCTGCGTGATGCCGGGTTCCTCGGACTCGGCGTGCAGCCTGGTCATGACCTGGTCCGCCGCGAGGCGCAACGGGATGCTCACGCGGTTCGCGGCTTCGAGCAGCAGGTGACCGGCAGTCTCGTCGTCGACCCCGCGCACCGCCATGACGACCCCCTTGGCCTGCTCGATCACGGCCTGGCTCACGAACGCCCGGGTCACCACGCCCTCCGACCGGCGGGTCAGCGCCTCCTTCTGGACCGGTGTGGCGTCCACGACGTAACCGACCAGCTCCGGTGCCTGGTCCGGGCCACCACGCAGGCCCTGACCGATCACGACCACCGACCGCGTACGACCCTTGCGGTCCACGATGCGGTGGGAGCAGGCGAACGGCCGACCCTCCCGCATCGCCTCGGCGGCGGCCCGGACGATCCGGCTCCGGTCGTCCGGATGCTTGCGCGAGCGGAGCGCCTCGAGACAGGGCTCCACCTCGTGCCGCTTCCAACCGTGCATGGTGTAGATCTCGTCGGACCACCACCAGCTGCCCGACATCAGGTCGACGCGGAAGCGGCCGACCAGCAGATTGGTGCCGAGGCCCAGAGCATGTGCCAGATCCCCCGCCGAGAAGCTCGGGGACGGTGCTGGCGCATCGCCTCCGGAGCCGTCCACCACACTGAGCGCGGGCTGCTTGAAAGAGGACATCTCAACCTCCCAGATCCGGTGTGGACTGAGAGCCGCTTCATGACTCCGCGGCATCGATTGTAGAGCGGTTCTCCTCCTTCGACAGCCGGAGGGAGCAGTCGCGGCGCCGGCACGCTGCGAGTGCCCGCCCCTCGTGCCAGCCTGAAGTCGCCCGCAGCGACCGACCGGCACCCGGAGGTGCACCGTGAGCGAGACTCCCCACGACCAGGCGACGGAGCCGGACGCCACGGGCCCGAGCACGAGCACGGCGAGCCTCCTGGCCGCGGGCCCGCTGCGCACCGACGTCGCGGTGGTCGGCGCCGGGCTCACCGGCGTCGTCACGGCACAGCTGCTGGCCGACGGCGGGGCGAACGTCGTGGTGCTCGACGCCGGCACCGCGCGCACCACCACCACGGCTCGCTCGACCGGCAAGCTGTCGGTGCTGCAGGGCACGCGGCTCGCGCAGGTCGCCCGGTACGGGGACGACGTCGTCCGGGACTTCCTGGCGGCCGGGTTCGCCGGCCTCGGGTGGCTCCGCCGCGTCCTCGGCGACCTCGGCGTACCCGTCGACAACCGCGACGACCTCACGGTGGCGACCGCCCCCGAGGAGGTGGCCGACATCGACGCCGTGCTCGCCACCTGCGCACGCCAGAGCCTCGCGGCGCAGTGGGAGGAGGACCCGCCCTATCCCGCACGGACCTTCGGCGCCGTACGCCTGCCCGGGCAGGGCCAGGTGGACCCGCTGCGCATGCTCTCGGCGCTGCGCGCCCGTCTGCGGTCCCGCGGCGTTCCGATCCACGACGGCGTGCGGGTGCGGCAGGTACGCCGGCTCAGCTCCGGCGTCGCGCTCCGCACGACCCGTGGCACGGTGCTCGCCGACCGCGTGGTGCTGGCCACCGGCACCCCGCCCGGCCGCCTGGGCGGCCTCTTCCTCCGGCTGGAGGCCGGTCGCAGCCTGCTCACCACCTGGGACGTCGCGGATCCCGGAGCGCTGCCGCCCGGCTTCACCGAGACCATGTCGATCACGGCGGGCTCCCCCGTCCGCTCGCTGCGCATGGCAGGCGGCCTGCTCATGGTGGGCGGCGAGGGCTACACCGTCGGCAGGGAGCACCACCCCGACCGACGGCTCGCCGCCCTCGACGCGTGGACCCGTGCGCACCTGCCCGTCGGCGCGCCCCGGCACGCGTGGGCGGCCCAGGACTACAGCAGCGACACCGGCCTCCCGCTCGTCGGCCCCGCGATACCGGGCAACGACCGGGTGCTCGTCGCGACGGGCTACGCCAAGTGGGGACTCACCAGCGGCGCCGCGGCCGGGCTGGCGCTCGCCGGCCGCCTCCTCGACGACCCCGTCGAGTGGGGGCCGACGCTCGAGCCCTGGGCGCGCCCGGCCCGGCCGACCCCCCGCACGGCGGCGACCTTCGGCGAGCAGACCGCCGGCTGGGCCTGTGCCACCACCCGTCCCACGGGCGGGCGGCCGGGAACGGTGCACGTGTCCCGGATCTGCCCCCACCTCGGCGGCGTGGTGCGGTGGAACGACCAGGAGGAGTCCTGGGACTGCCCGGTGCACGGGTCCCGGTTCGCCGCGGACGGAACCCTGCTGGAAGGCCCCGCAACGGAGGACCTCGCACGGCGCTGACCAGCAGGTATGCCGTGCAGACGCCAGCGGTTCCGCCGAGAAGCGGTTCGAGATGCGAGTGCTTGTGCAGCCGGAGAACGTAGGAGAACCGGAAGAAGCCCGGTGACGACCCATCTGTGGAGGTCACTGTGCGAGTTCTCGGCGTGAACGCTCTCTTTCATGATCCGTCGGCCGCGCTCGTCGTGGACGGTCACGTCGTCGCCGCGGCCGAGGAGGAACGGTTCAGCCGGCGCAAGCACGGTAAGCGCCCCGTCCCGTTCGCTGCCTGGGAGCTACCGGAGCAGGCGATGCGGTGGTGCCTCGACGTCGGTGGGCTGACGCCCACGGACCTGGACGCGGTCGCGTACTCCTTCGACCCGGCGCTCGCCAAGCCGTCGGACGAGATGGGGCTGCCCGACCCGTGGGACTGGCTGCGGCAGCGGTACGCCGAACGAGCACCGCAGTTCATCGCCACCGCGCTCCCCGGGCTCGACCCGGCCACCGTACGGTTCGTGCCCCACGAGGTGGCCCACGCCGCATCGGCGGCGCTCGCCTCCCCGTACCGCACGTGCAGCGTCATGTCGCTCGACGGCCGCGGCGAGCGCTCGTCCTACCTCGCGGGCCGGTACACCGACGGGCGGCTGGAGGTGCTGGCGAGCCAGGAGCTGCCGCACTCCCTCGGCCTCGTGTACGAGTCCCTCACCGAGCACCTCGGCTTCCTGCGGTCCAGCGACGAGTACAAGGTGATGGCGCTCGCGTCGTACGGGAGCCCGCGGTTCCTGCCGGAGCTGCGCGAGGTGCTGCGGACCACGCCCGACGGCGGGTTCGCGGCCGAGGCCCCCGACTGGTCGCGCTGGACCCGGCCGGCCACGCCCGGCTCGCTGCAGGAACCCACCGGGTCCGGCGGACTGCCGCCCGACCAGGCGGACCTCGCGGCGTCCGTCCAGGTGCGCCTGGAGGAGCTGCTGGTCGAGCTCGCCACGTCGCTGCACGAGCAGACCCGGGACACCGTGCTGGCCATGGCCGGCGGTACCGCGCTGAACTGCGTGGCCAACTCGCGGCTGTGGCGCGAGACCCCGTTCGAGCACGTCTGGGTCCAGCCCGCCGCGGGCGACTCGGGCACCGCCCTCGGCGCGGCCCTCCAGCTCACGGCGGAGGCGGGCGTGCGGACCGAGCCCATGCCCTCGGCGGCACTCGGGCGCTGGTGGTCCGACGACGAGCTGGCCGAGGCCCTGCGCACCGCGCGCGTGCCGTTCACGACTCCCGCCGACCTGCCGGACCAGGTAGCGGCCGTGCTGGCCGACGACGGGATGGTGGCCTGGTTCGACGGCCGGGCCGAGTTCGGACCGCGGGCGCTGGGACAGCGGTCGCTCCTGGCCAACCCGGGTCCCCGGTCCAACACCGAGCGCCTCAACGTGGTCAAGGGGCGCGAGCAGTTCCGGCCGGTCGCGCCGATGGTGCTGCTGGAGGACGCCGCCGACATCTTCTCGGGCGGCCCGATCCCCAGCCCCTACATGCTGTTCGTCCACGAGGTGGCCCCGGAGTGGCGGGACCGGATCCCTGCGACGGTCCACGTCGACGGCACGGCGCGCATCCAGACGGTGGACGGCACCCAGCCACGGCTCCAGGCGATGCTCCGGGCGTTCCGTGCCCGCACCGGCTTGCCGGTCGTGGTCAACACCAGCCTCAACACAGCGGGCCGCCCCATGGTCGACAGCCCCCGGGACGCGCTCGAGCTCTTCGGCTCGGCGCCCGTCGACCTGCTGGTGCTCGGTCCCCACCTGGTCCGGCGAGCGGACCTGTTCCCGTCCGAGCAGCCGTCCGGAGGTGTCGGGTGACCCCGTCGTACTCGATCGTCGTCCCGACCGTGGGCCGTCCCCAGCTGGCTGCCCTGCTCGGCTCGCTGCGCACCGCCTGCGCCGGTGGCCCGCAGCCGCTCGACGTGGTCGTGGTCGACGACCGCCCCTTCCCGGATGCGGACGGCGGGCGGAACCAGGACCTCGACCTCGGCCGCGACCCGGTCCCGGGCGTGCGTGTGCTCCGGACCGGCGGGCGGGGTCCTGCTGCCGCCCGCAACGTGGGCTGGCGCAGCGTACGGACCGAGTGGGTGGCCTTCCTGGACGACGACGTGGTGGTGCCCGAGCGCTGGGCCGCGGCGCTGGAGCAGGACCTGGCGACGGCCGGCCCCGACGTGGCGGGTGTGCAGGGCAGGATCGTCGTGCCGTTGCCGAGCCACCGGCCGCCGACCGACCTCGAGCGCAACACCGCCGGCCTGGAGACCGCGGCGTGGGCGACCGCCGACATGGTCTACCGCCGGTCAGCGCTACGGACGGTCCACGGATTCGACGAGCGCTTCCGGCGGGCGTACCGCGAGGACGCCGACCTGGCTCTCCGCGTGCGCACCGCGGGCTGGGACCTCGAGCACGGTGTCCGGTTCGTCGAACATCCCGTACGCCCCGCCGACGACCTGGCGAGCGTGCGCGCCCAGGCGGGCAATGCGGACGACGCGCTGCTGCGCACGCTCCACGGCCGCGACTGGCGCACGCGGACCCGAGCGGGCCGCGGCCGGCTGCCGTGGCACGTCGCGACCGTCGCGGCGGGGCTGACCGCGGTCGGGAGCTGCCTCGCCGCCGTCGGCCCGGCCTCCCCCGGCCGGCGTGCGGCGCGCGCGAGCGCCGTCCTCGCCGGCTCGGCCTGGGCGGGCCTCACCGCGGCATTCGCCACGCAGCGTCTGGCGCCTGGTCCCCGGCGCGGCGACGACGGCTACGGCCCCGAGCTGCGTCGGATGGTCCTGACGAGCGCGCTCATCCCGTTCGCCGCCGTCGGCCGGCGGGTGCTCGGCACCTGGCGGTGGCGGCGGGTGCTCGGCGGCGAGGTGCCGGCCTGGCCGCCGCCGATCCGTGCCGTCCTCTTCGACCGGGACGGCACACTCGTGCACGACGTGCCCTACAACGGTGACCCGGACGCGGTCGAGCCGATGCCGGGCGCCCGCCGGGTGCTGGACGGTCTGCGGGACGACGGCCTGTGGGTCGGTGTGGTCTCCAACCAGTCCGCCATCGGCCGGGGCCTGCTGACGAGCGCCCAGGTGGACGCCGTGGACGCCCGGGTCCGCCGGCTGCTGGGCCCGTTCGACACCTGGCAGCGCTGCCCCCACCGGCCGGAGGACGAGTGCACGTGCCGCAAGCCGGAGCCGGGTCTCGTGCTCCGGGCGGCCGCCGAGCTGGGGCTGCTCCCGGCCGAGTGCGCGGTCGTCGGCGATATCGGCTCGGACGTGGGCGCCGCCGTGGCGTCCGGTGCGCGCAGCGTCCTGGTGCCGACTGAGGTGACCAGACGCGAGGAGCTGTCCGCAGCTCCCGTGGTGGCCGCCACTCTCGACGAGGTGGTGACACTGCTATGACCCCCACACAGCACCGTGTCCGCGTGCTCGCGGTCCGGCTCGACAGCGACGGCGACGTGCTGCTGACCGGCCCCGCCATCCGCGCGCTGGCCGCGACGTACGACCAGGTGGACCTCCTGGTCTCGGGTTCCGGCCTGCAGGCGGCAGAGCTGTTGCCCGGCGTGACCGAGACCCTCCGGTTCGACGCTCCCTGGTCCGGGGCGGAGCCGCCCCGGGTCTCCGCCGAGGCCGTGCT
Source organism: Promicromonospora aerolata (assembly GCF_042682255.1). Taxonomy (NCBI): domain Bacteria; kingdom Bacillati; phylum Actinomycetota; class Actinomycetes; order Micrococcales; family Promicromonosporaceae; genus Promicromonospora; species Promicromonospora aerolata. The sequence goes on along the minus strand of NZ_JBHUHF010000001.1, from coordinate 4,238,920 downwards.
CGATCTCGTGGCCGGGCTGATCGCGCGCCGCTACCAGCTCGCCGTCGTGTTCACGTCGTTCCACCAGTCGCCGCTCCCGATGGCGCTGCTGGCCCGCCTGGCCGGCATCCGGCGCATCGTCGGGGTGAGCGAGGACTACCCCGGCTCGCTGCTCGACGTGCGCCATCGCCGCCCTCCGGGCCTGCACGAGGTGGAGGCCGGCCTGGACCTCGCCGACCAGGCGGGCGCCCAGCTGCCCGCGGGTGACGACGGGCTGCTCGCCGTGCGGCGGCCGCTGCCCGCCGTGCCGCCGGCCGCCGAGCACACGCTGGGGGTCGGCGGTGCCCGGGGCCGGCGCTCCGTCGTCGTGCACCCCGGCGCGTCGGTGCCCTCCCGGGCCCCGCTGCCGGAGGACGCCCGGGCCATGGCCGCGCGCCTCGCCCGCGACGGCTGGGACGTGCTCGTCACCGGATCGGCCGCGGAACGGGACCTCACCGCGTACGTGGCCGGCGGTCACGCCACCGACCTGGGCGGACGCACCGACCTGGCCGAGCTCGCCGCCGTCCTGGAGTCGGCGGCCTGCGTGGTGGTCGGCAACACGGGTCCCGCCCATCTGGCGGCCGCCGTCGGTACTCCCGTCGTCAGCCTCTTCGCGCCCGTCGTCCCCGCCGACCGGTGGGCGCCCTACGGGGTGCCCCGGCTCGTGCTGGGCGATCAGGGCGCGGCCTGTCGCGGCACGCGGGCACGCACGTGTCCCGTACCGGGCCACCCGTGCCTCTCGTCGGTCACGCCCGACCAGGTGTCCGACGCCGTCGCGCGGCTCGCGCACCGGGCACCCCCGGCGCCGGCCACGGCCGGGCGGCCCCACGTCGAAGGGTGGACCTCATGAGGATCCTGCTGTGGCACGTGCACGGGTCGTGGACCACCGCCTTCGTCCAGGGCGAGCACGAGTACCTGGTGCCGGTGCTGCCCGGGCGGCCCGCCGACGGCCGCGGGCGCGCCCGGACCTGGGACTGGCCGGCCTCGGTACGCGAGGTGAGCCCGGCCGAGCTGCGCCGCGTGCTCGACACGGAGGGCGTCGACGCGGTGCTGCTCCAGCGACCGCACGAGGCCGGGCTGCTGCACGAGTGGACCGGCCGCCGCCCCGGCCGCGACGTACCTGCCGTGTACCTGGAGCACGACGCGCCCGGCGGGCCGGCCGCCGCCACGCGGCACCCCCTGGCCGACGCCGGCCCGGTCGCCGGCGGGCAGGTTCCGATCGTCCACGTCACGCGGTTCAACGCCCTCATGTGGGACACCGGTCCGGCCCGTACCGCCGTGATCGAGCACGGCATCCCCGACCCCGGCCACCGGTACACCGGTGAGCGGGAACAGGTCGCCGCCGTCGTGAACGATCCGGTGCGCCGCTGGCGGGCTGCCGGCACGGACGTGCTGCTGCACGTGGCCCGGGAGGTCCCTACCGAGGTGTACGGGATGGGCACGGAGCTGCTGGCGGAGCACCTCTCGCCCCTCGGCCCGACCGCGGCGGAGGCCACCGGGCACCTGTACGACCTGCCGCAGTCGGAGCTGCACTCCCGCCTCGCGGGAGCCCGCGCCTACCTGCACCCGTACCGGTGGACGAGCCTCGGGCTCGCCCTGCTGGAGGCGATGGCGCTGGGCCTGCCGGTCCTCGCCCTGCCTGTCACGGCCGCCTACGCCGCAGTGCCCCCGGAGGCCGGGGTGCTCAGCGCCGACCCCGACGAGCTCGCCGTCGTCGCCCGCCGCTGGCTCGCCGACCCGTCGGAGGCCGCCGCGTACGGCAAGGCCGCACGGGAGCACGTCCTCACCCACTACTCCCTCGACGTGTTCCTCAACAGCTGGACCACGCTGCTGACACAGGAGGTGTCCCGTGAAGATCGGCATGATCTCTGAGCACGCCAGCCCGCTCGCCACCCTCGGGGAGGCTGACGCCGGTGGGCAGAACGTCCACGTCGCGGCGCTGGCCCAGCGCCTGGCGGCGGACGGCCACACGGTCGACGTCTACACGCGGCGGGACGACCCGGCGCTCCCTGAACGGGTGCCCCTCACCGACGGGGTCGACGTGGTGCACGTCGCCGCGGGACCGCCCGAACGCCTGCCCAAGGACGAGCTCCTGCGCTGGATGCCGGAGTTCGGCGACGACCTCGCGGCGCGCTTCAGCGACCCGGACGTCCGACCCGACGTGCTGCACGCCCACTTCTGGATGTCGGGCCTGGCGGCGCTGCGGGCCACCCGCCGGTCGGACCGGCCGGGACCGACGGTCCCGGTGGTCCCGGTGGTCCAGACCTTCCACGCGCTGGGCTCCGTCAAGCGCCGGTACCAGGGCGTCGCCGACACCAGCCCGACCGCACGGATCCCCCTCGAGCGGACCCTGTGCGCGGACGTGGACCTGGTGGTCGCGACCTGTCACGACGAGGTCCGGGAACTGCGCCGGATGGGTGCCGCGGAGGACCGTGTCCGCGTGGTGCCGTGCGGCGTCGACCTCGGCGTGTTCACGCCGAGCACCACCCGCGCGGGCACCGCGGACGACGCTGCGCCCCTGCGGGTGCTGTCCCTGGGCCGGCTCGTGGAGCGCAAGGACGTGGCAACCGTCGTCGAGGCGCTCGCCCGGCTCGGCGAGCACGACCCCCCGGTGGAGCTGCTGGTGGCCGGCGGGCCGCCCCTCGACGAGCTCGAACGCGATCCCGAGGTACGCCGCCTGCGTGCCCTGGCCGATCGCCTGGGCGTCGCCGACCGGGTGCGGTTCCTCGGCGCGGTGTCGCACGACGAGGTACCGGCGCTGCTCCGTGGCGCCGACGTCGTGGCCTGCACCCCCTGGTACGAGCCGTTCGGGATCGTGCCGTTGGAGGCCGCCGCGTGCGGCCTGCCGGTGGTCGCGTCGGCGGTCGGCGGCATGCTCGACACCGTGGTGCACGACCGCACGGGACTCCTGGTCCCGCCGCGGGATCCCGCCGCGGTCGCCGACGCGCTCGTGCGGCTGTCGGACCGTCGCTTCCGGCTCCGCCTCGGCGCCGCCGCCCGGGTGCGCGCCGAGCGCCAGTACGGCTGGGCCGCCGTGGCCCGGCAGACGGCCGAGGCCTACGCCGAGGTCGTCAGTTCCTCGTCCGCTCGCCGGCCTCTGCCGCAGTGGCGTGCGACGGACGCTCCGCTGGTCCCCGCAGGAGGTACCCGATGAGTTCCGAACCCGTCCGCCCGACAGCCCTCCGGCCAGAAACCTCCAGCGGCCGGAGCTGGCTGCGCCAGCACCGCGCCGACCTGACGATCGGCCTCGACCACGTGACCGCCAGCCTCGGCCGCATCGAGGCCTGGGGACAGGACCTCGCCGACCGGCTGCTCGCCGGTCATCGGCTCCTGGTCGCGGGCAACGGCGGCAGCGCCGCCGAGGCCCAGCACCTGACCGCCGAGCTGGTCGGCCGGTTCGAGGGCGAGCGGGTGCCGCTCGCCGCCATCGCCCTGCACGCGGAGACCTCCAGCCTCAGCGCGATCGTCAACGACTACGGACAGGACGAGATGTTCGCCCGGCAGGTCGCGGCGCACGGGCGGCCAGGGGACGTCCTGCTGTGCCTGTCGACCTCCGGGTCGAGCGCCAACGTGCTGGTGGCGGCCCGGCGGGCCCATGAGCTCGGCCTGACGACCTGGGCATTGACGGGCCAGGCACCCAACCCGCTCGCGGCGCTGTGCGACGACGCGCTCAGCGTCCCGTCGGCGTCGACGTCGGCCGTGCAGGAGGTCCACCTCGTCGTCGCGCACGCGCTGTGCGCGGTGCTCGATGCGCGGGTCGCCGCACGGGCCCGCGTGGGGCGCGCCAGGTCCCCGAAGGCAGGAGCACGCACATGACCGGGAACGGCACCGCCGTCGGCGACCTCTCGCGCAAGCTGACCGGATCCGCGTCCGGCGAGAGCGGCGTCCGGCCCCGCATCGCCGTCGTGGGCGACGTCCTGCTCGACCGGGACATCGACGGCTCGGTCACGCGGCTTGCGCCCGACGCCCCGGTGCCCGTCGTCGACGTGTCGGAGGTACGGCAGAGCCCCGGCGGCGCAGGACTGGCCGCGCTGCTGTGCGCCCAGCGGGCCGACGTCGTGCTCGTCGCACCCCTTGCCGACGACACGGCCGGCCAGGAGCTACGGCGTCAGCTCACGGACGTGACGCTCGTCCCGCTCGGCCACGACGGCCCGACGCGCCGCAAGACCCGCGTACGGAGCTCTGGTCAGGGCCTCGTCCGCCTGGACGACGGCGGCCCGGGCACCCCGCTCGGGGTGGACCAGCGCACGGCGGAGCGGGTGCACGACGCCATCGCCGGCTGCGACGCCGTGCTGGTCGCCGACTACGGCGGCGGGGTGACCCATGACCCGCTCCTGCGGGAGCTGCTGGCCGAACGGGCCGAACAGGTGCCGCTCGTCTGGGACCCGCACCCACGAGGCGGCGTACCCGTCCCGGGTGCGGCGCTCGTGACGCCGAACGTGGCGGAGGCCCAGCGGGCGGCGCGGCAGCTCGCCCTCCAGCCCGCCGACACGGACACCGAGCTGCCCGCGGTGGCGGACGTGCTGCGCCGGGCCTGGGCCGTCCAGGCCGTCAGCGTCACCGCCGGGGACCAGGGCGCGTTCGTCGCCTCCCGGCAGGCCGACGCGGCGCACGCCGCCGACGGCTCCGGAGCCGTTCGGCACCTGCCCGCCCGGGCCGCGGACGGTCCGGACCCCTGCGGCGCCGGTGACCGGTTCGCCGCGACGGTGGTGGACCGGCTGGCGCGCGGCGACGGGGCGGCCACCGCCGTCCGCGAGGGCGTGGTCGCGGCGAGCGCCTGGGTCGCCTCGGGGGGCGCCGACGGATTCCGCCGGTCGCGCGAGGCCCCGGAACGGCCCACGGCGCGGAGCCGTTCCGCCTCCCTGGAAGAGCTCGGCGCTCGGCTGCGCGCGGAGGGCGGGGTGGTCGTCGCGACGAGCGGCTGCTTCGACCTGCTGCACGCCGGCCACGTCACCATGCTCGACGCCGCACGGCAGCTGGGCGAGCACCTGGTGGTGCTGGTCAACTCCGACCGGTCCGTGCGACGCCTCAAGGGCCCCGAACGGCCGGTGGTGCCGCTGGCCGACCGGCTCCGGGTCCTGGAGGGCCTCGGCTGCGTGGACGCGGCGGTCGTGCTGGACGACGACGAGCCGTCGAACGCCGTGGCCGCCCTGCGACCGGACGTCTGGGCCAAGGGCGGCGACTACACGTGGTCGGAGCTGCCGGAGGCGGCGGTGGTCCGTTCCTACGGCGGGCGCGTCGTGACCCTGCCATATCTCCCGGGCCGCTCGACCACCGGGCTCTTCAGCCAGGTCCGGGAGTCCGAACCCGTACCCGCCGCCATCCCACCGACCATGAGGAGGTCATCATGACCGCAACCACCACCACTGCCGGCACGCCGTCCGCCGTCCCTGCTCCCGCGAGCTCCCCGCTCGCCCCGAGATCCGTCGGCACGGTGTTCGTCACCGGCGGGGCATCGGGGCTCGGCGCGGCGCTCGTCGACGTGCTGGCCGCCGTCGGGGGCACGCCCGCCGTCGTCGACCTGGCCGAACCGACCGCCGACGTGCCCTTCGCCGGCGCCGACCTCGGCGACCCGAACGCCGCGCAGGCCGCCGTCAGCTCCCTCGTGGAGCAGGTGGGCCCGCCCGACGCGGTGGTGACCGCCGCCGGGATCGACGCGTGCGGCCCACTGCTCGACATCGACCCGGAGCACTGGGAACGCGTGGTCCGCGTCAACCTGTTCGGGACGGTGTCGATGGTTCGGGCCGCCCTGCCGTACCTGGAGGAACGCCACGGCACGGTGGTCACCGTCGCCTCCACGCTCGCGTTGCGCGGGGCGGGCGACGCGACGGCGTACTGCGCGTCGAAGTGGGGAATCCGCGGGTTCACACAGGCGCTCGCGGCCGAGTACGCGGGCCGGGTGGGCGTGACCTGCCTGATCCCGGGGGGCATGCGGACGCCGTTCTTCGACGGCCGCACCGAGCAGTACAAGCCGGGTCCGGATGCTGACCTCAACGACCCCGCCGCGACGGCCGCCGCCGTGGTGACCGCGTTGACGCAGCCGCCGGGGAGCGAGATCCGGGAGATGCTGGTCATGGCGTCGGGAGAGGCATCATGGCCGTGACCGGGCGAATCGTCAGGAGCCTGCCATGACCGTGCTCGTGCTCCGTGCGCTGGGCCTCGGTGACGCCCTGACCGGCGTGGCAGCGCTCCGCGGGGTGCGGCGAGCCTGGCCCGGACACCGGGTCGTGCTCGCCGCACCCCAGCCCGTCGGCCAGTGGCTGGCCGGCCACGGGGTGGTGGACGCGGTGCTGCCGACGCGGGGGCTGTCGCAGCTCCCCTGGCCCTGGGCCGGCCCGGGCGGTGCGCAGGACGCACCCGGATGCCTGGCGGTGAACCTGCACGGACGCGGCCCGGAGAGCCACCGGGTGCTGCAGGCCACCCGCCCCGACGCCCTGGTCGCCTTCGCCAACGCCGAGGCCGGACACGTCGGCCCCGACTGGGACGAGACCGAGCACGAGGTGCTGCGCTGGTGCCGGCTGGTGCGGAGCGTCGGCGGCCACTGCGACCCGGAGGATCTCCGGCTCGGCCCCGCGGACCCGCCGGGCGGGCGCGGGCAGGAGAGCGGCCCGGGCGAGGTGATCGTCCACCCGGGAGCGGCCGCCGAGGCCCGCCGCTGGCCCGCCGCACGGTGGGCCCAGGTGGTCGCCGCTCTCGCGGCACAGGGCCACGCCGTCGTGCTGACCGGGTCGGAGGCCGAGCGGGGCCTGTGTGCCCGGGTCCGGCGGGAGGCCGACCAGGGCGACGCGGTGCGGGACGCCTCGGGGCGGCTGGGCCTCCAGGCGCTGGCCGATCTGGTGTCCGCGGCGCCGCTGCTGGTCAGTGGCGACACGGGTGTCGCCCACCTGGCCACGGCCTACGGCACGCCGTCCGTCACGCTGTTCGGGCCCACGCCGCCCGAGCTGTGGGGTCCCACCATCGACCTGCCCCGGCACGCCGTCGTCTGGCACGGCGAGCGGGGTGCACCGCCGCGTGACCCGAACGCGAGCCGCCTGGACCCGGCTCTCGCCCAGGTGCCCGTGGACGAGGTGGTCGCCGCGTGCGAGTCGGCGCTCACGCAGCTCCCCGCGACCGGGAGCGAAACCACGACACCGTCCTGGCCAGACCGTCCAGCCAGGGCACCCGGGGTTCCCACCCCAGCTCGGTACGCGCCAGGCTGATGTCCGGGCAGCGCATGCCGGGATCGTCGACGGGTCGCTCGACCTGCTCGACCGGTGACGCCGAACCCGTCGCCCGGATCACGTCCTCGGCGATCTGGGCGACGGTCAGCTCGTGCGGGTTGCCGAGGTTCATCGGGCCGGGATGGTGGCTGTCCGCGAAGGCGAGCAGGCCCGCGACCAGGTCCTCGACGTAGCAGAGGGATCGTGTCTGGCTGCCGTCGCCTGCGACCGTGAGGGGTTCGTCGGCGAGCGCCTGTCGGACGAACGTGGGGACCACGCGCCCGTCGTGCGCCCGCATGCGCGGACCGTAGGTGTTGAAGATGCGGACGATGCCGGCGTCGGTGCCGCGTGCGCGCCGGTAGCCGGCCGTGAGTGCCTCGCCGAACCGCTTGGACTCGTCGTAGACGCTCCGGGGCCCGACGCTGCTCACGTTGCCCCAGTAGTCCTCGGTCTGGGGATGGACCTGTGGATCGCCGTACACCTCCGAGGTGGAGGCGAGGACGAAGCGCGCGCCGTGCTCGTCGGCCAGCTCGAGTGCGGTGCGGGTACCCCGCGACCCCGCGTCGAGCGTCTCGATCGGATGCTCGAGGTAGTCGACGGGCGACGCCGGTGAGGCCAGGTGCAGCACCAGGTCCACGCCGGGGCGCAACGCGGCCCGGACAGCACGAGAGGTGCAGCCCTCGGCGACGTCGCAGTGCTCGAACAGGAACGCGGGGTCGCCACGAAGACCTGCCACGTTCGCGGCCGCACCGGTCAGCAGGTTGTCGAGGCACACCACCTCGGCACCGGAGTCGAGGAGCGCCTCGCACACCCAGCTCCCCACGAATCCTGCACCGCCCGTGACGACGGCCCTCATCGCAGGGCCTCGCCCGGGCATCCGGTCCAGCTGTCGCTGCTCATCGGGTCGTCCTCTCGCCGGAGGTCCAGCAGCCTCGTCTCGACCGCACCGTTCCCTCGACCGCACCGTTCCACGGTGCACCGGGCCTGCTTCACTCGCAGCGGCGCTCGGATCGGGTTCGGGAGACGGTGGTTCGGGCGACCAGTAGTTCGGGAGACGGTGGTTCGGCCGGCCGGCGTGGCACCCTGGTCCCGTGACCTTCACGCATCTTGATGACCGCGGTCAGGCCCGCATGGTCGACGTCACCGCCAAGCAGCCGACGATCCGCTCCGCGACGGCGTCCGGCACCGTCCGGTGCGGCCCCGACGTCGTGCGGGTGCTGCGCGACGGCGCCGTGCCCAAGGGGGACGTGCTGGCGGTGGCCCGTATCGCGGGCATCGCAGCGGCCAAGCGGACGCCGGAGCTGCTGCCGCTGGCACACGTGATCGGCGTGCACGGCGCGGCGGTGGACCTCGAGGTGACCGACGACGGCGTCGTCATCTCGGCGACGGTCCGGACCGCCGACCGCACGGGCGTGGAGATGGAGGCGCTCACCGCGGTAGCCGTGGCGGGCCTTGCCGTGGTCGACATGGTCAAGGGCCTGGACAAGTCCGTCTCGCTCGCGGACGTGCGCCTCGAGCGCAAGACCGGTGGCAAGTCGGGCGACTGGGTGCGTGCGGAATGATCACCGTCCGCTACTTCGCCGGCGCGCGCGAGGCGGCCGGGGTCACCACCGAACGGCTCGACGGCCCGACGTCGGTCGCCGGTCTCCGGGCGAGCCTCGCCGCCGCGCACCCCGGTCTGGCCGAGGTCCTGCCGAAGTGCGCGCTGCTGGTCGCGGGTGCCCGGGCGACGACCGACGACGCGGTGGTCCCGGACGACGTCACGGTCGACGTGCTCCCGCCGTTCGCGGGCGGCTGACCCTACCCTGCTGAGGTAGAGCTGCTTCGACCCGAGCTCTACTACGGCGTGGGGCGGGGGTGGTCGCCGCCGTCGAGCTGCGAGCGGACGTGGGGCCAGAGCGTCAGGATCACCTCGAGCCCGTCGCGCACCCCGCCCGACGACCCCGGCAGGTTCACCACGAGAGCACGCGCCCCGTCCGCGGTGCCGGCGAGCCCCGCCAGCCCTCGGGAGAGCGCGGCCGTGGGCACGCCCGCCGCGATGCCCTGCTGGCGGACGGCCTCGGCGATCCCCGGGATCTCGTAGTCGAGCACCTCGCGCGTGCCCTCGGGCGTGAGGTCCCGCGCCGTGATCCCGGTGCCGCCGGTGGTGATGACCAGCCGGGCACCGTCGGCGAGCACGGTGCGCAGCACGTCCCGGACCGACTCGACGCCGTCGGCCACCAGGTGCCGGACGACGTCGGTGAGTCCTGCCTGCTGCAGGAGCGACGCCGCCGTCGGGCCCGACCTGTCCTCTGCCTCGCCACGTGCACAACGGTCGGAGACGGTGATCACCGCTACCCGGTCGGACGTCATACGGACACGCTATCGGCCTCCGGCTGCTGGGGCTGCGCCGCCGCGACCGCCTTGTCGCGGCGGTAGGCGCGTACGGACCACGCCACCGCCGCGACCCAGGCGACCCACACCACCACGTACACGCCGGTCCGTACGCCGTCGGAGGCGGCGATCCAGTCGCTGTTCAGCAGGGTGCGCGAGTTGGTGAGCACGATGACTCCGCCGACGAGCGACCCGAGCACGCGCGGCGGCACGAGCCGAACGAGCCATGCGGCGATCGGAGCGGCGATGAGGCCGCCGATGAGCAGGGCCAGGGCCCAGGTGAGGTCGATGCCCTCGCCGCTGAGGCCGACGAAGAAGCCGGCGCTGGCCGCGATCGCCACGAAGAACTCGCTGGTGTCGATCGAGCCGATCACCTTGCGCGGCTCCATCCGACCGCTCGCCAGGATCGCCGGCGTGCCCACGGGGCCCCAGCCGCCACCACCCGTGGCGTCCATGAAGCCGGCCACCAGGCCCAGCGGGGTCAGGAACCGACGGCGGAGCGGCTTGTCGGAACGCGCCGGGAGCCCCTGCACCGTGAAGCGGAGCAGCACGTACAGCCCGAGCGCGAGCAGGATCAGCGACATCACCGGTGCGGCGATCTCGGTGGAGAGCGACGACAGGAACGTCGCGCCGGCGAACGCACCGACCGCGCCGGGGATCCCGATGCGTGCCACGACCCTCCAGTCCACGTTGCCGAAGCGCCAGTGCGACGCACCGGACGCGAGCGTGGTGCCGATCTCGGCGAGGTGCACCGTGGCCGACGCCGCGGCGGGGTTGGTGCCGATCGCCAGCAGCAGCGTCGTGGAGGTGACGCCGTAGGCCATGCCCAGGCTGCCGTCCACCAGCTGGGCGCCCAGCCCGACGAGCGCGAGCAGGATCAGGGTTCTCATGGTCATCGACCTTCCGCGTCCGGGGGTGCTGCACCGGCCGCACCGAACGGCCGGGGACAGAGTAACCGCCTAATCCGGTCGGAAACAACAGGCATCTTATCCGTCGGATAAGTAGACATACCCGCGGGGCCGGAGCGACCCGCCGGCCCCGCGGCGTCGACGAGTGCTGTGGAGCTAGGAGTTGGCCCAGGCCGAGTCACCCTGGGTCAGCGCCCGCACGTCGTCCGGCAGCGTGCCCGCCACCAGGTCGGCGAGCGACACCGCCTCGAGCACGGCACGGACGTTGGCACGCAGCGCCACCCACACGTGGAGCAGGGGCGCGGCCGGCCCTTGGAACTCCAGGTCGGACGGCCGGTTGCCGCGCACGAACACCAGCGGACCGTCCACGGCGCGCACGACGTCGGCGATGGTGATCGACTCGGCAGCCCGAGCCAGCCGGTAGCCGCCGCCCGCACCGCGGTGGCTCGTGACGAGCCCGTCGCGGCGCAGGTCGCTCAGGATCCCCTCCAGGAAGCGGTGCGGGATGTCCTGTGCGCGGGCCAGGGCCTCGGCGCGGACGGGCCCGTCGTGGTCGGTGGCCGCCAGCTCGGCGGCTGCCCGGACGGCGTAGTCGGCTCGTGCGGAGATCCTCATGAACCCATTCTCTCCTGTGCGCCGCGCACGGCGTGCCGGGATAGCCTCGGCACCGTGTCGAGACTCGCGAAGCTGCCCACCGGTGCGCCGCGCCGGGCGCCGGCACCGGGCGTGGCCGTGGTGGTCGCCCTCGTCCTGACGGGGTGCACCACGGCCTCCGACGGCGAGACCCTGACCGTGCTGGCCGCCGCCTCGCTGCGTGAGCCGTTCGCGGCGCTCGAGACCACGTTCGAGGAGACGCACCCGGATGTGGACGTCAGGATGTCGTTCGGCGGGTCCTCTGATCTCGCCGACCAGATCGAGGCGGGCGCGCCCGCCGACGTCGTCGCCACGGCGGACGAGCCCACCATGGATCGCCTGTCCGACGCCGGGCTGGTCGCCACCCCGACCGTCTTCGCCACGAACGTGCTCACGGTCGTGGTGCCCGCCGGCAATCCCGCGGGCGTCGAGGACCTTGCCGACCTCGGACGACGCGACGTCGACGTGGTGCTCTGCGCGCCGGAGGTGCCCTGCGGCCGCGCCGCGGCGGCGGTGCTCGACGCCGCCGACGTCACCCCGCACACGGTGAGCGCGGAGCCGAGCGTCACGGACGTGCTGGCCAAGGTGGCCCTGGGCGAGGCGGACGCCGGCCTCGTCTACGTCACCGACGCGGCCACGGAGCCCGACGACGTCGAGACCGTCCCCACGCCCGCGGCGGCCGACGTCGTCAACCGGTACCCCCTGGCCGTGCTGGCCGACCCGCCGGCCCCCGACCTGGCCGAGCAGTGGGTCACGCTCGTCACGGGCAGGGAGGGACGGTCGGCACTGTCCGAGGCGGGGTTCGGTACGCCGTGAACGGCCTGCCCCGCTGGCTGGTCCTCCCGGCCGTGCTCGGCGCGCTGCTGGTGGTCCTGCCGGTCGCGTCGCTGCTCACCCGGGTCGACGTCGGCTCGCTGTGGCTGCTCCTGACCGCTCCGGGCGCTCGGGACGCGCTCTGGCTCTCCCTGCGCACCTCGGTCGTCGCGACCGTCCTCTGCGTGCTGCTGGGCGTGCCGCTCGCGCTGCTGCTCGCTCGCGCGTCGTTCCCCGGACGCCGGCTGGTCCGCGCGCTCCTGCTCCTCCCCCTCGTGCTGCCGCCGGTGGTCGGCGGCCTCGCGCTGCTCACCCTGCTCGGGCGGAGCGGGCTGCTGGGCGGTGCGCTCGAGGTCATCGGGGTACGCGTCCCGTTCACGACGGCGGCCGTGGTGCTCGCGCAGGCGTTCGTGGCCCTGCCGTTCCTGGTCCTGACGCTGGACGGCGCCCTCCGCTCCCACGACACGGCGCACGAGGACGTCGCCGCGACGCTGGGTGCGCGGCCCACCCGCGTGCTGCGCCGGGTGACGCTGCCCGCGCTCGCACCGGCGCTCGTCTCCGGGACGGTCCTGGCCTTCGCCCGCGCGCTCGGTGAGTTCGGCGCGACCATCACGTTCGCGGGTGCGCTCCAGGGCGTCACCCAGACCCTGCCCCTCGAGATCTACCTGCAACGCTCGTCGGACCCGGACGCCGCGGTCGCGCTCTCCCTCGTGCTCGTGGTGGTCGCGCTGGCGATCATCGTGGCCGCGTACGGACCGTGGCCCCCTCCGGTCCCGGAACCCGGTGCGCCGAGCCCGGCGGCCGCCACCGGGCGGACGTACGCGGAGGTGGGGACGTACCGGACGTCGCGGCCGGCCCGTGGAGCCGATGCAGGCGGTACCGCGTCCGACGGTCCGACGGGCGTCGCGGGCGATGCGGGCGTCGCGGCGGGCGGGCGGTCCCGCCCACCAGCCTCGCTGCGCGTGCACGTCCGGGTACCGGAACGTGGCGTCGACGTCGCGTTCGAGGTGTCGCCCGGTGAGGTGGTCGCCATCCTGGGCCCGAACGGCGCCGGCAAGTCGACCCTGCTCCAGGCCGTCGCCGGCCTGGGCAGCCACGGCGGGGACGCCACGGTCGCCGTCGGTGACCGGATGCTGACCGGCCCGGGCGTGCCGACCCTGCCTCCGCGCGACCGCCGCGTCGGCTGGCTCGGCCAGCGCGCCCTGCTGCTGCGCCACCTGTCCGTCGCCGACAACGTGGCCTTCGGCCCCGTCTCCCGCGGGATGCGCCGGGCGGCGGCCCGGTCCCTCGCCCGTTCCCTCCTGGCCGACGTCGGCGCGGCACACCTCGCCGTCCGCCGCCCCCACGAGCTCTCGGGCGGTCAGGCGCAGCGAGTGGCGATCGCCCGCGCCCTGGCCACAGATCCGGACGTGCTGCTGGTGGACGAACCGTTCGCCGCCCTCGACGTCGGTGCCGCTCAGCATGCCCGCCTGCTGCTGCAGTCGGCCCACCGCGCCGCGCCGCGCACCACGCTGCTCGTCACGCACGACCTGCTGGACGTCGCCCAGCTCGCCGACCGGGTCATCGTGCTGGAGCACGGCCGAGTTGCCGAGGACGGCCCTGCCGCGGAAGTGCTCACCCGGCCACGTTCATCGTTCGGTGGACGCTTCGCGGGAGTGAACCTGCTGGTGGGCAGGGTTGCGGAGGCTGCGGGGAACGGCAGCACGGACGCGCTCGGGGCCGGCCCGGGCCGTACCGCAGACATCGCGGAAGCGTCGAACGTCGTCCTCACCACCGCGCTCGGCGACGTCCACGGCACCAGCGACGACCTGCTCGACCTGGGCGCCGAGGCCGTCGCGCTCTTTGAACCACGCGCGGTGTCGGTACACCGGGAGCCGCCCGGCGGCAGTCCGCGCAACGCGTTCTCGGTGGTACTGACCGGGATCGAGCCGCACGGCCCCTTGCTGCGGGTATGGGCCACCGCTGGGCGGGCTCCCGGCGGGCACAGTGCTGAGGTCTCCGGCACTGGGGCCTCCGGCGTGGCTGGCGCGGTCGGTGCGGCGGTTCCGGAGCACATCGCCGCCGATCTCACACCCGCCGCCGTCGCCGAGCTCGGCGCAGCTCCCGGGGAGCGGCTCTGGTTCGTCGTGAAGGCGGCCGAGGTGACGGTGCTCCTGCGGTGACCGGCACGGCTGTCCGCCGTCGTCAGGCCAGGATATGGCCCGCCCGCTGCGCCGAGGCGGCGAACGACCCGGTCAGCGGCAGCTCGGGCAGAATCACTGCCTGCGCGGCGTGGTAGACGTCGGGCTTGCCGACCCAGGTACGGCCGGACGGCTGGTTCTCGGTGTCGAGCTCGTGGTGCCAGGAGCCGTGCGCGGCGTCGATGAGGTTCGCCTGGATCCACGCCCACCACTCCCCCTCGAGCTCGGCGTAGCGGGCCTCGCCGGTGACCCGCCCCAGCACGTGCGCGGTGGCGACCGCCTCGGCCGCCACCCAGTGGAAGCGGCGCGCCTCGACCGGCGTGCCCGACCAGTCGGTGGTGTAGACGAAGCCGCCACCGTTGGCGTCCCAGCCGTCCTCGACCGCCCGGTCGAACAGGGCGACGGCCGAGTCGGTCCGTCGTCCCGACGTGCCCGCCTCCGCGTCGATCTGGAGCAACAGCCGTGCCCACTCGAGCCCATGGCCGGGTGTCGCCCCGTAGGGCTTGAACGGGTCGTGCGGCCGGTCCGAGTTGTACTCGAGCATGGGGTTCCAGGCCGCGTCGAAGTGCTCGGGGATCCGCCACTCGTTGGACGACGCCCAGCTCACGACCCGGTCACCGATCGCCGCCGCGCGCTCCAGCCACAGGCCGTCGCCGGTCGCGGCATGCGCCGCCAGCAGCGCCTCGACGGAGTGCATGTTGGCGTTCACTCCGCGGTAGTCCGACGCCGACGACCAGTCCCGTGACCGCTCGTCCAGGTGCAGTTCCTGCTCCGGCTCCCAGAACCGCGCGTCGAGGACGGCAAGCGCCGTGGTGAGCAGCTCCGACGCGCCGGTGATGCCGGCGACCTTCCCCGTCGAGGCGGCGAGCACCACGAAGGCGTGCGCGTAGGCCTCCTTGGTACCGACCAGCTCGTCGCCCTCGCCGCGGGACGCGAGCCATCCGCCGAACTCCGGGTCACCCAGCACGTCCCGGAGACCACTGATCGCCCGGGCGGCGTACTCGTCCGCGCCGCTCACCCCCAGCAGGTGCCCGACGGCGAAGATGTGCGCCATCCGCGACGTGATCCACGTTTCCACCGGGTGTGATTCATCGGGACGTCCCAGGTCGTCGAGCCAGCAGGCGGCCCCGTCCTGCCGGATGGATCCCTCGGCGAAACGCAGCAGCGAGACGAAGTGGTCCCTGCGCCACACGGACTCGGTGGTGCTTGCGGGCTGATTGCTGGTGGCGCCCGCACCGGTGCGGGTCGTGTCTGCGTTCACACGGCCACGATAGTCGCGGCGGCTGTGCGGGGGACAAGTTGCCCAGGAACGCCGGCGCCGGGCCCGCAGGACCGTGAGCCTGGCCCTCGTGCGCCGCGCTCGGTGCGACGACGGTCGCCGTGTCGTCGGTTGCCGTGTCGTCGGGTGCACAAAAGAAGGGAGCCTTCCTTTCCTGACCAGTACTGGTCGGAAAGGAAGGCTCCCCTTGAATGGTTGTCCGGCGGCGTCCTACTCTCCCACCCCGTCTCCAGGGCAGTACCATCGGCGCTGTGAGGCTAAGCTTCCGGGTTCGGAATGGGACCGGGCGTTTCCCCCACGCTATGACCACCGTAACACTATCGAGAAGGCAAACCCTCTCCGCCACTCCCAACCCAACACCCTTAAAAAGAGGGATGTGTGCTGGTCGTGTGTCGGGGGGTTGGTGCCCGTGACTCGGGAACCGCATAGTGGACGCGTAACAAAAACCTTGAGCATTATTAACAGCGTTGAGGTGTTATGAAGTTATCGGCAGTTAGTACCGGTCAGCTCCGACAGTCGTTAGTCCTGTCTTCCACATCCGGCCTATCAACCCAGTGGTCTGCTGGGTGCCTCTCACACCGAAGTGTGTGGAAACCTCATCTCGAAGCAGGCTTCCCGCTTAGATGCTTTCAGCGGTTATCCCTTCCGAACGTAGCCAACCAGCCGTGCTCCTGGCGGAACAACTGGCACACCAGAGGTTCGTCCGTCCCGGTCCTCTCGTACTAGGGACAGCCCTTCTCAAGTTTCCTGCGCGCGCAGCGGATAGGGACCGAACTGTCTCACGACGTTCTAAACCCAGCTCGCGTACCGCTTTAATGGGCGAACAGCCCAACCCTTGGGACCTACTCCAGCCCCAGGATGCGACGAGCCGACATCGAGGTGCCAAACCATGCCGTCGATATGGACTCTTGGGCAAGATCAGCCTGTTATCCCGGGGTACCTTTTATCCGTTGAGCGACGGCGCTTCCACAAGCCACCGCCGGATCACTAGTTCCGACTTTCGTCCCTGCTCGACCTGTCGGTCTCACAGTCAAGCTCCCTTGTGCACTTGCACTCGACACCTGATTGCCAACCAGGCTGAGGGAACCTTTGAGCGCCTCCGTTACATTTTAGGAGGCAACCGCCCCAGTTAAACTACCCACCAGGCACTGTCCCTGATCCGGATCACGGACCGAGGTTAGACATCCGAAGCGATCAGAGTGGTATTTCAACAATGACTCCACCCGAG
The DNA here is from genome assembly GCF_042682255.1 of Promicromonospora aerolata. NCBI lineage: Bacteria > Bacillati > Actinomycetota > Actinomycetes > Micrococcales > Promicromonosporaceae > Promicromonospora > Promicromonospora aerolata. Next base: position 4,222,289 of record NZ_JBHUHF010000001.1, on the reverse strand, counting down.
CTGGCGCCCTGGCTTCACAGTCTCCCACCTATCCTACACAAACCGCACCGAACACCAATACCAAGCTATAGTAAAGGTCCCGGGGTCTTTCCGTCCTGCTGCGCGTAACGAGCATCTTTACTCGTAGTGCAATTTCGCCGAGTTCGCGGTTGAGACAGCGGAGAAGTCGTTACGCCATTCGTGCAGGTCGGAACTTACCCGACAAGGAATTTCGCTACCTTAGGATGGTTATAGTTACCACCGCCGTTTACTGGGGCTTAAATTCTGGGCTTCGCCTTACGGCTAACCCGTCCTCTTAACCTTCCAGCACCGGGCAGGCGTCAGTCCGTATACATCGTCTTGCGACTTCGCACGGACCTGTGTTTTTAGTAAACAGTCGCTTCTCCCTGGTCTCTGCGGCCCTCCCCGCGTCCCCCAGCAAGTGGGTTAACGGTTCAGGCCCCCCTTCTCCCGAAGTTACGGGGGCATTTTGCCGAGTTCCTTAACCACGATTCTCTCGATCGCCTTAGTATTCTCTACCTGACCACCTGAGTCGGTTTAGGGTACGGGCGGCTAGTCCCTCGCGTCGAGGCTTTTCTAGGCAGCATAGGATCACCAGTTTCCCGCGTAAGCGGTCACTATCAGCTCTCACCCTCATGCCCCACGGATTTGCCTATGGGACGGGCTACAACCTTGGACGTGGACAACCATCGCCACGCCTGGCTACCTTCCTGCGTCACCCCTGTTAACACGCTTACCTACTACCGGATCAGGTCCCACGCCTCGCCCACGATGACACCCGAAGGTGCCGGTGTGGGTCCGGGGTGGTTAGTATCACCGGGCTCGGTATGGGCGGTACTTCGCCGGTAGGAGAATATCAACTCCTTGTCCATCGACTACGCCTGTCGGCCTCGCCTTAGGTCCCGACTTACCCAGGGCGGATGAACCTGGCCCTGGAACCCTTGGTCATTCGGCGGACGGGATTCACACCCGTCATTCGCTACTCATGCCTGCATTCTCACTCGTGTAGGCTCCACCGCTAGGTCACCCTGCGACTTCACTGCCCACACGACGCTCCCCTACCCACCCACACACCTGAACACACAGAACAAGTCTGGTGCTGGGCTAACGTGTGAGTGCCACGGCTTCGGCGGTGTGCTTGAGCCCCGCTACATTGTCGGCGCGGAATCACTTGACCAGTGAGCTATTACGCACTCTTTCAAGGGTGGCTGCTTCTAAGCCAACCTCCTGGTTGTCTGTGCAACTCCACATCCTTTCCCACTGAGCACACGCTTAGGGGCCTTAGCCGGTGATCTGGGCTGTTTCCCTCTCGACCACGGAGCTTATCCCCCGCAGTCTCACTGCCGCGCTTGCACTTACCGGCATTCGGAGTTTGGCTGACGTCAGTAACCTGGTGAGGCCCATTAGCCATCCAGTAGCTCTACCTCCGGTAAGAAACACGCGACGCTGCACCTAAATGCATTTCGGGGAGAACCAGCTATCACGAAGTTTGATTGGCCTTTCACCCCTAACCACAGGTCATCCCCCAGGTTTTCAACCCTGGTGGGTTCGGTCCTCCACGCCGTCTTACCGGCGCTTCAACCTGCCCATGGCTAGATCACTTCGCTTCGGGTCTAGACCCGGCGACTCAATCGCCCTATTCGGACTCGCTTTCGCTACGGATACCCCACACGGGTTAACCTCGCCACCGAGCACTAACTCGCAGGCTCATTCTTCAAAAGGCACGCCGTCACCCCTACTAGGGAGGCTCCGACGGATTGTAGGCACACGGTTTCAGGTACTATTTCACTCCCCTCCCGGGGTACTTTTCACCTTTCCCTCACGGTACTTGTCCGCTATCGGTCACTAGGTAGTATTTAGGCTTAGCAAGTGGTCTTGCCAGATTCACACGAGATTTCACGGGCCCCGTGCTACTTGGGATCCCCTCCACCAGGCCATGCCATTTCGTCTACGGGACTCCCACCCACTACGGTCCGGTATTCAACCCGGTTCGACTATGACACGACTTTCTTACTGGTCCGGAGACTGTCAGATCTCCACAGAAGGTCCCACAACCCCGCACACGCAACGCCTGACAGCTTGACACGCATACGGTTTGGCCTCATCCGCTTTCGCTCGCCACTACTCACGGAATATCTCTTCCTGTCGGTACTGAGATGTTTCACTTCCCGACGTTCCCTCCACACGCCCTATACATTCAGGCGCGGGTAACCGAACATGACTTCGGCTGGGTTCCCCCATTCGGAGACCCTCGGATCACAGCTCGTCTGCCAACTCCCCGAGGATTATCGCAGGCTACAACGTCCTTCTTCGGCTCCTAGTGCCAAGGCATCCACCAATGTGCCCTAAAAAACTTCAACAACACTACAATCACAGAAACCAAGATGACCGATAAAACAACAAGACCACACACCCGAAGGTACACAGCCCCATCATCTCACGATCGCAATCTTGGAAAATTTCAAAGATGCTCGCGTCCACTATGCAGTTCTCAAGCAACGGACGAACCCACCAGGCAAACCCGCACCACCACACCCAACAACCAACCAGCTCCAAAGAACCAGTCAGCGTGAGCGGGTATGACACGAACCTCGTGACCCGTACTCGAACCAGAAACCCCCGACACATGGCCGGTTGTCTCAGGACCCAACAGTGTGCTCGGCGAACCACCCCCACCCGGCAGACCGCGTTCCAACCCGTGACAAGCACCGGCGTACTAGCAGCCAACCCGGACAGCAGGCGACTCTTCGTCAATGTTCCACCCATGAGCAACCACCCCAGACACGTACGGCCTGGGCCTGGCCTCTGCCACCAGCACCAACCACGCTACGCAGCACCCGCTCCGAAGAACGACCACTGCCGGCAGCCGGCGACCCCACTGTGTGGGGGCTGATGGAGATGAGCTCCTTAGAAAGGAGGTGATCCAGCCGCACCTTCCGGTACGGCTACCTTGTTACGACTTAGTCCCAATCGCCAGTCCCACCTTCGACCACTCCCTCCCACAAGGGGTTGGGCCGTGAGCTTCGGGTGTTACCAACTTTCGTGACTTGACGGGCGGTGTGTACAAGGCCCGGGAACGTATTCACCGCAGCGTTGCTGATCTGCGATTACTAGCGACTCCGACTTCACGGGGTCGAGTTGCAGACCCCGATCCGAACTGAGACCGGCTTTTTGGGATTCGCTCCACCTCACGGTATCGCAGCCCTCTGTACCGGCCATTGTAGCATGCGTGAAGCCCAAGACATAAGGGGCATGATGATTTGACGTCATCCCCACCTTCCTCCGAGTTGACCCCGGCAGTCTCCCATGAGTCCCCGGCATAACCCGCTGGCAACATAGGATAAGGGTTGCGCTCGTTGCGGGACTTAACCCAACATCTCACGACACGAGCTGACGACAACCATGCACCACCTGTGTACGAGTGTCCAAAGAGAACCCCATCTCTGGGGCGTTCTCGTACATGTCAAGCCTTGGTAAGGTTCTTCGCGTTGCATCGAATTAATCCGCATGCTCCGCCGCTTGTGCGGGCCCCCGTCAATTCCTTTGAGTTTTAGCCTTGCGGCCGTACTCCCCAGGCGGGGCACTTAATGCGTTAGCTACGGCACAGAACCAGTGGAACTGGCCCCACACCTAGTGCCCAACGTTTACGGCATGGACTACCAGGGTATCTAATCCTGTTCGCTCCCCATGCTTTCGCTCCTCAGCGTCAGTAACTGCCCAGAGACCTGCCTTCGCCATCGGTGTTCCTCCTGATATCTGCGCATTCCACCGCTACACCAGGAATTCCAGTCTCCCCTACAGTACTCTAGTCTGCCCGTACCCGATGCAAGCCCACAGTTGAGCCATGGGATTTCACACCAGACGCGACAGACCGCCTACGAGCTCTTTACGCCCAATAATTCCGGACAACGCTTGCGCCCTACGTATTACCGCGGCTGCTGGCACGTAGTTAGCCGGCGCTTCTTCTGCAGGTACCGTCACTCTCGCTTCTTCCCTGCTGAAAGAGGTTTACAACCCGAAGGCCGTCATCCCTCACGTGGCGTCGCTGCATCAGGCTTTCGCCCATTGTGCAATATTCCCCACTGCTGCCTCCCGTAGGAGTCTGGGCCGTGTCTCAGTCCCAGTGTGGCCGGTCGCCCTCTCAGGCCGGCTACCCGTCGACGCCTTGGTAGGCCATTACCCCACCAACAAGCTGATAGGCCGCGAGCCCATCCCCCACCGAAAAACTTTCCAACACCCACCATGCGGCAAGCGTTCATATCCGGTATTAGACCTCGTTTCCAAGGCTTATCCCGAAGTAGGGGGCAGGTTGCTCACGTGTTACTCACCCGTTCGCCACTGATCCACCCAGCAAGCTGAGCTTCACCGTTCGACTTGCATGTGTTAAGCACGCCACCAGCGTTCGTCCTGAGCCAGGATCAAACTCTCCGTAAAAGAGAAACATCCACACCCACCCCCGAAAGGGCAGGCACGAACAAATGATACCGGCCAGATACAAATCTGATGATTTGTGTCCGTCCAAAAAACCCCACAAGACCTGCAACCCACCAACCAGACAGCTGGCACGCCACACCCTCACGAGGATAAAACATTGGCATTGACTATCAAGCACACTGTTGAGTTCTCAAACAACCGACGCACACCGTCAGAGCCACCATCGTTTGGATGCTGACCCCATCCGGGGCAACCTCTTCAACTTACCAGACCCGAACCCGCCTCGCAAACTTGCTGGTCCTGATGGACCGGCATGCTCTACAAGAGAGGATCCTCATCCGATATCCCGCAGGGCAATGTGAATTGCCCTGCATCAGAGATGGGATCCAGCCCCGGCGCGGCCACTCGGTCCGTTTCCGGCCCTCGTGTCCGTCGGCCCGTCGGGCTGACATCCAGAACAGTACGTCAGGTGCTGGGGTGCGTCAAAGCCAGGGTCGGTGACGGCGGACACAGAAGCGCTGTTCACCGGCTGTTTTTCCAAGAGAACCCCAGTTCCGGGCGCTCCCGAGCCATGTGAGACCGCCTCTGCCGCCCCCTGGAGCGCCTTGTTGCCCGCAACCAGACCAAGAACCGTCCCGTTCGGCCATGTCTACGTAATCTTTGGTTCAGATTTCGTCATCGCGCTCGACGTGCCGACGCCGTCCGGTCCGGCGTCCTTCACTGTGTCCGCGCAGCTCGTGCTCGGGCCGGGGTGCGCAGGGGACACAGCGGGGCGCAGGCTCAGGCCCAGCATCTCTTCGAGCTCTGCGTGCGAGACCCCGTAGGTCTCGACGACGCCGGCTCCCCTCCCCGACGGATCCGGCCCCACGTCGATCACGGCGACGTCGCCGTAGATCCGCGACACGCATCCGACCCCCGTGAGCGGAAGCGTGCACTCGCGGACGAGCTTGGGCTGACCGTCCTTGGTCAGCAGGCGCATCATGACGACCGTCCGCCGGGCGCCCACTGCGAGGTCCATCGCGCCGCCCACCGCTGGGACCGCACCAGGCTCGCCGGTGGACCAGTTCGCGAGGTCGCCGGAGGCCGAGACCTGGAACGCACCCAGCACACAGACATCGATGTGGCCGCCGCGCATCATCGCGAACGAGTCGGCCTGGTGAAAGTACGAAGCACCCGCCAGCTCGCTCACCGGCACCTTGCCCGCGTTGATGAGCTCCGGGTCCACGAGGTCCGTGTGCGGCGCCGGCCCCATACCCAACAGCCCGTTCTCCGTGTGCAGGGTGATGCCGGATCCCTCGGGCAGGTACTCGGCCACGAGAGTCGGAAGACCGATCCCCAGGTTCACGTACGAGCCCGGCCCGATGTCGGCGGCGACCCGCGCAGCCATCTGGGCCGAGGACAACGGCGCGGCACCTCGGGCACCCGCCGGAACCGCCCCCGCCGTCATGTCGTTGCCCCCCGCTCGGTGGACCGCCCGCCGGCGAGCGTGGTGACGGCATCGATCGGCACCACCGCATCGACATAGATGCCGGGCGTCACGACCGTCTCCGGATCTATCCCTCCGGTTCGCACCACCTCGTTCACCTGGGCCACCGTCCGGCGCGCGGCCGTGGCCATGACCGGTCCGAAGTTCCGTGCCGTCTTGCGGTAGACGAGGTTGCCTGCGCCGTCGGCCCGGAAGGCCTTGATCATGGCGAGGTCGGCGTGCAGGGGCGACTCGAAGACCATCGGTACGCCGTCGATCACCCGTGTCTCCTTACCCGCGGCCAGCGGTGTGCCGTAGCCGGTCGGGGTGAAGAAGCCGCCCAAGCCGGCGCCTGCCGCACGGATCCGCTCGGCGAGGTTGCCCTGAGGCACCAGCTCCAGCTCGATCCGCCCCGCGCGGTAGGCATTGTCGAAGTGCCACGAGTCCGCCTGCCGGGGGAACGAGCACACGATGCGGCGGACGCGGCCGAGGCGGATGAGCCGAGCCAGAGCGTCCTCACCGTTGCCGGCATTGTTCGAGACGACGACGAGGTCGCCCGCACCCTGTTCCAGGAGTGCCTCGAGGAGCTCGACCGGCTGTCCGGCGGGCCCGAACCCGCCGACCATCACCGTCGACCCGTCGGCGACGTCGCCGACTGCTTCCAGGGCGGTCTCCGCGATCCGATCCGTCATCCGGTACCTCGGACGTTGCGCCCTGCCGTCGAGGAGCGATCGAAGGCAGGGCGCACCGCGCCGTCGGTAGATGCGTGATCCATCGATCGCCTCCCTGCCCGTTCGCAGAGCGCACATATGTTCCATCTGCGCACACCTACGCTGACAGCCGGCTCAGGTCCGGGTCCGGGCCAGATCTGCCTCGATCTCGCGTGCGGCACGCAGCAAGGGTGGAAGCAGCTCCGCGACCATCTCCTCGACCGGCCCGCGGCGCACCGGAGCCGAGACGTTCACAGCGGCGACCACTCGGCCGGCGCTGTCGCACAAGGGCACCGCGATGGAGCGCAGGCCCTCCTCCAGCTCCTGGTCGACGAGCGCCCAGCCCTGTTCACGAACGACCTCCAGCTCGGCACGCAACACGTGCTTGTCGGTGATCGTCCGTGCGGTGAGCGGCACCAGGGTGACGGCGGCGAGGAAGGTTTCCCGCTCGCCGTCCGACACGTGGGCCAGGACCGCACGCCCCATCGAGGTGGCGGACGCCGGAAGCCTGGTGCCGACCTGGATGGCCGCGGACATGATCCGGCGAGTCGCCACGCGAGCCACATAAACGATGTCGGCGCCGTCGAGCACCGCCACCGACGATGATTCCCCGGCATCCTCCACAAGCTGCTCCAGGTGGGGCTGCGCCACCGCGGGCAACGAGAGGCTCGACAGGTAGGCGTACCCGAGCTCGAGTACCTGGGGCCGCAGGGCGAACACCCGTCCGTCGGTCACCACATAGCCGAGCTCCACCAGCGTATGGAGAAAGCGCCGCGCCGATGCCCGGCTCAGCTGGGCTTCGCGAGCTACCTCGCTCAGGGTCATCCGGGCACGGTCCGTGCCGAATGCTCGGATCACTGCGAGCCCACGCTCGAGGGACTGCACGAACTCACCCGACCGGATGCCGGTGCCCTGAACGATCTCGCTCATCTCAGGTCCTCCCTGCCGCGTGCGCGTCCGCTTCGCATCCTCGGCCGGGCATCCGACCGCTGCAGCTCGCAGACGTGCGACCGGCAGAGGGTGCGTCGCCCTGGGTGGCACACCCGTCCGGGGTCCTCCCGGGGCCGACGGCGGAACGCGTCGTTGAGCTCCGACGCCTGTCGCTCCGGTCGCACTCCGAACGGGTGTGCCGCACGTGAACGTAGCGACAGGCCCGAGCCCTGGTCAACACTCGAGTGGCCTGGGTCACAACCGTGACCCGATCGGGATGTGGCTGCCAGGCGGCGCCTCGCGCACGAGACTGCGAGCAGGTCCACCCCGGCAACGGCGAAGCCCCGGCCAACGAGGTGCTGGTCGGGACTTCGGTCTCTGCTGTGCACCCGGAGGTGTGCTGGGTCCGGACGTCGTTCAGGTCGGCGGGTCGAGGCGGGCGGGTGCGCTGTCCGGCGTCGAGCCGCACGTCGTGTGTCGATCAGGCCGTGTGGCCGCCGTCGAACCGCACGATGATCGTGCTCCTGCACGCCGAGCCGCACGAAACACGTCGCTCAGAGCCCGGATAGCCACGTGGCCTGCGGTTCGGCCGGCACGCGGAGCCCTACCTCGCGGTTCGACGCCGAGTCGTGCCGGGCCCGAACGAGCTAGAGAGCACGGCCGATAGTCAGGCTCCCGAAACGAACGACGAGGCATCATCTACCAGTGCGCAACGACGACCGGTATCTCTGCGGCTTCTGCGGCGAACCGACCGACGACGACCCGAGGTACGTCCGTCTCGACTCGGTCTGCACCCTGCGGGCTGTACCCGTCATCCTCCCGGCTCGCGATCCCTGCCCCTCAAGGTGACCGACGGCCACGCCCGGGGTGCACGGTGACGCTCTGGACCTCGCGGTGGCGGCGCTGAATGCCTACTCGGGACGAGCGTGATGGCCAACGCGACGGGGAACCCAACGGGGAGACGCCCTTTCAGCCCGGACAACGACGAAGCCCCGGCCAGTGTCTCCACTGGCCGGGGCTTCCTTTCTGCTGTGCGCCCGGAGGGATTCGAACCCCCAACCTTCTGATCCGTAGTCAGATGCTCTATCCGTTGAGCTACGGGCGCTGGTTGTACTGCACACTACTGGCCTGCCGTTCACACGGCCGACCGACGAGAACATTACCGCCTGTTCGACGTGGACCCAAACCCAAATCGACGTCAGCCGGGGAGAACTCCGTCACAACCCTCCGGGAAGCTCGAGCACACGCTGAGCCGCCGCTCCGGATCCTGCCGCAGAAAAGGCCCCGGGCGTCACGCGCGGCCGGGACCTTCCTGGCGGAGACGGAGGGATTTGAACCCTCGAACGGGTTGCCCCGTTACCACCTTAGCAGGGTGGCGCACTAGACCTGACTATGCGACGTCTCCTCGCGGCCCGCTCTACCCAGGCAGACCAATGCCGCGCGGCCCAGGCTACCTGGCGTACGGCGCGCTGAGCAAAGCGGAGGTCCTTGCACCGCCCCTACCGGCCGAGGATCGGCAGCATCCCGCCAATTTTTCTGCCCGAATCCATCCGCGCCCTCGGCGAGGAGCTCGCCGGAGCCGCGTCCCGACAGTCCCCACCGGGCGCGTATTTCACACTGCGTCAATAGCGGGTACATTCGCGGTCATGGACTACGACGTCTTGGTGATCGGGTCAGGCTTCGGCGGCAGCGTTGCCGCTCTCCGCCTCACCGAAAAGGGCTACCGGGTGGGCGTGCTCGAGGCGGGGCGCAGGTTCGAGGACCACGAGTTCGCCAAGAACTCCTGGCACCTCAAGCAGTTCCTGTGGGCGCCCGCCCTGGGCTGCTACGGCATCCAGCGGGTACGCCTGCTGCGCAACGTGCTGTGCCTGACTGGCGCGGGCGTCGGGGGCGGCTCCCTGGTGTACGCCAACACCCTGTACCGGCCCCTGGACCCGTTCTACGCGGACTCCGCCTGGTCCCACATCACCGACTGGAAGACCGAGCTGGCGCCGTACTACGACCAGGCAGAGCGCATGCTCGGCGTCGTCCAGTACCACGGCCGGTCCCCCGCGGACGCGATCATCCGAGGTGTCGCAGAGGACATGGGCGTGAGCCACACGTTCCGGCCCACCCGCGTCGGCGTGTACTTCGGTCCGGGCGGTGCCGAGGACCCAACTCCGGGCTGCCGTGCCGCCGACCCCTACTTCGGCGGTGCCGGACCGGAACGCAGCGGCTGCACCGAGTGCGGCGAGTGCATGACCGGCTGCCGGCACGGTGCCAAGAACACCCTCGTCAAGAACTACCTCTACCTCGCGGAACGCGCGGGCGCGCAGGTCCACCCGCTCACCACGGCCGACGTCGTGCGACCGCTGCCCGCCTCCCGGGGCCCCCGCGAAGGACCGCAGCGCAGCGAGGACGCTTCGTGGGGTGAGGGCGGCGGCTACGAGATCCGTACGCACCGCACCGGCAGGATGTGGGGCGGCCGACGGCGGTTCACCGCACGTCACGTCGTGTTCGGTGCGGGCACCCTCGGCACCCAGCGCCTGCTGCACGCCATGAAGGACGCCGGCACGCTGCCGAGACTGTCGGAGCGGCTCGGACACCTCACGCGCACCAACTCAGAGGCGCTGCTCGGCGCGATGACGCGCAGGGTCGGCACGACGGACTACTCACGCGGCGTCGCCATCACGTCGTCGTTCTACCCGAGCGAGAGCACCCACATCGAGCCCGTGCGCTACGGCCACGGTTCCAACGTCATGGCCGCACTCCAGCACCTGCTCGTCGACGGCGGACCCTTCCGGTTCGTCCGGTGGTTCGGCGAGATGGGCAAGAACCTCAGGTCGCTGCCCGCCCTGGTCGACTGGCGTCGGTGGTCCGAGCGCACCGTCATCGCCCTGGTCATGCAGGCGCAGGACAACTCACTGACGACGATCACGAAGCGGGCGCTGTTCGGCCGCTTCATGACGTCCACGCAGGGCACCGGCGCCCCCAACCCCAGCTGGATCCCCGAGGGGCACGAGGCCGTACGTCGTATGGCCGACAAGATGGGCGGCGACGGCGGTGACGGCATCGCCGGCGGCACCATCGGCGACCCGTTCAACATCCCGCTGACCGCGCACATTCTCGGCGGCTGCGCCATCGGGTCCGACGCGGACGGCGGCGTCGTCGACCCGTACCTGCGGGTGTTCGGTCACGACGGCCTGCACGTCATGGACGGGGCGGCCGTCACCGCGAACCTCGGGGTCAACCCCTCACTCACCATCGCGGCCCAGGCCGAGCGTGCGTGCGCGCTGTGGCCCAACGCGGGTGAGCGGGACGCACGTCCGGCGCTCGGGTCCGGCTACCGGACCGTGGAGCCGGTACGCCCCACTGCTCCGGTCGTACCGGAGGCCGCCCCGGCCGCACTGCGCCTGCCTATCGTGGACATCACCTGACAGTTCGGCCGGGCTCTCGAGACGAACGTCCCTGATATGACGATGACGCGAGACATCTATCAACGATGTCCCGCGTCATCACCCTGCGGAGGGCGAGGGATTCGAACCCCCGGTGCGTTGCCGCACAACGGTTTTCAAGACCGTCACATTAGGCCGCTCTGTCAGCCCTCCTCGTGGGCCGCGTCCCGCCGTGCACCTGGCACCACGGCGCGGCCACACAGTCTAACGTCTGCCGGAACAGCGACGGCGGGCCGCCCTCAGGGTGGCCCGCCGTCCGCGGAGTGCTGGACCTGCCTCAGCCCTGCGCCTGTGCGCCGGACCGCAGCTGACGCATCGCGAGCTGGACCAGCGCGATGAGCGTCTGCTTCGTCGCCGCGCGGGAGCGTGCGTCCGTGTACAGCATCGGTACGTGCGCCGGGATCTGCAGCGCCTCGCGCACGTCCTCCAGCCGGTGCTTGGCCACGCCGTCGAAGCAGTTCACGCCCACGACGAACGGGATGTTGCGCGACTCGAAGTAGTCGATCGCCGGGAAGCACTGCTCCAGGCGGTCGGTGTCCACGAGGACCACGGCACCGATGGCGCCCCGCACCAGGTCGTCCCACATGAAGAGGAAGCGGTCCTGGCCCGGCGTGCCGAACAGGTAGAGCCACAGGTTGCCCGGGAGCTCGACACGGCCGAAGTCCATCGCCACCGTGGTCGTGGTCTTGCGGTCGGTGACGCCGCCGGCGTCGTCGACGCCGACCGAGTGCTCCGTCATGGCGGCCTCGGTGTTCAGCGGCTCCACGTCGGAGATCGAACCGATGAACGTCGTCTTGCCCACGGCGAACCCACCGGCGACGACGATCTTGACGACGGTCGGCGCCGTGCGCTCGGCCGCGGGCTGCGCGTTCGGAGCACCCTGTGCCCCGGCGTTGCCCGCCGGAGCCTGCTGCATCACGGGCGGCGCAGGCTGCGCCTGCGCCGGGCGGGACGCCTGCGCGGTGGGTGCCGGAGCACCACCGCCGCCGCCCAGCACGCTCTGGCGCGCAGGCGCGTTCGAGGAAGCGGTCGCGGTGCCGGCGTTACCCGACACCGGGGCCCAGTTGGGACCGCTGCGGGCCCCGCCGTCAGAGGGCGGAAATGCCATTCAGAACACTCTCCAAGACGCTCAGCGACAGGCCCGAGTTCGAGCTGCCGTGGCCTGTGTGGACGTTAACCGGTGTCGAGGTGTGCACGGTGACGTGCCCTTCCTCCTGCATATCCGCCACAAGGATTCGAACGACACCGAGAGGCAGCCGCAGGAGGGCTGAGAGCTCGGCGATCGACACATACGTGTGCGCGGCGTGCTGGAGGATCGCGCGCTTCTCGGGAGGCAACCCGAAACTGCTGACCGCGCCGGGCAGAACCTCCACGAGGGCTTCGAGCGGCAGGTCGGACAGCTCCGACCGGACCCGGCCTCCGGTGACCGCGTAGGGGCGCACGGTGGACGTCTCACGGACGTCCCCCTGTCCCTGGGAACCGAAAGGTGCATACGTCATGGTCGAGTCCTCATCCCACGCTGGCGGCTCGGGTCTGCCCATCGACCGGGAGGCTGCCACGCATCTCCGAGATCAGCTGCGGCGTGAGCGTGGCCTCGGTGCGGGACACCAGGAGAGCCATCTCGTAACCGATAAGACCGATGTCGCACGTAGCCTCCGCCACCACGCCGAGTACGGACCCGTTCGAGACGTTCATCAGGAAAAGGAAGCCGTTGTCCATCTCGATGATTGCCTGACGGACATTACCGCCGTTGAGCTGCCGAGAAGCTCCACGCGTAAGGCTTGACATACCTGAAACGATCGCCGCGAGCTGGTCGCCGCTGGTGCGGTCCAGCTGGTCGGACATCGCCATGAGCAAGCCGTCTGCCGACACGACGAGCGTGTGCCGACTGCCGGGAACGGTACGCACGAAGTTGTCGAGCAGCCACCCGAAATTCGTTGCTTCGGTGCTGAGGGTCACTCTCTGTTCCTCCTAGTCAGAATCCACAGACGCGCTTGTCACCGCGACTGCGGCGCTGAGTCAGGGACATGATTCACGGTCGAGGGTGCCCACGTCGAGTCCCCATCGGCCTTCTTGCCGTTCTCGTGCTCCGATCCGCGCTCGTCCACGGACTCCGACCGGCCACGCGCGGTGGCCGACTGGAACGCCGAGAGACGCGAGCGAAGCTGCTCGGGATCACGGTCGATGCGAGCCGAGAGGCGCTCGACAGTGGGATCCGCCCCGGTGCCGGAGGCACCGCGAGTGCGGCGGGTCAGACCGCCGTTGACAACCTCGGTGTTGACGGCTGCCGGACGGTACGAGTCGTTCTCTTTCACATCATCTTCCTGATAAGCCCCTCGGCGAAGGAGGCTTGTCATCTCCTCGTAGAGGACCGCCGAAGCGGTCCACTCCGACCGAGCCTCCACCGAGTCCCGCACGTACTGCGGGTCCAGCGGGTCCTTCCCGTCACCGTCCGTACCGGCGGCCCGCTTGGCGAGCGGCGTCGGCGAACCGTACGTGGGGTCGTACACAGCACCCGTCGGGTACGGCTCCCTGAACTCACGGGCGGGAGCCTCGGCGGACTGCTGCGCGGTCGCCATCGGCACGGCCTGGGTCGCCGGGCTCGACGCGAACGAGGTGGGCACCTGCTCAGGAGCCGGTGCGGGCGCCGGCGACGCCGCTCGCGGCGCCGCGTCGACGAACGGGTTGCTGCCCTGCACCGGGGCCGTTGGCTGCGCCGGAGCGCTGCTCGCGGCAGGGGCGGCACTCGGCACGGCCGGCGTCGCCGACGTGAGCGACTCCCGCACCGCCCGCTGGTAGCCCTCCTGGTAGCCCCGCTGATACGTCGGGTCAGCAGCCGGCTGCGGGTTCGGCGCCGGAGCAGGGGCCTGCTCACGCTGGACCGGGAAAGCATCGGTCAGCGGAGCGCCAGGCTGCGGGGCCGAAGCGCCCTGCGGCGGGCCGCTCTGCGGCTGGAAGTCCTGCAGACCCGCCGGCGGCTGGAAGTCCTGCAGACCGGCCGGCGGCTGGAAGTCCTGCGGCAGGCCCGCGGGTGCCTGGAAGCTCTGCGTCTCCGCGTTCGGGGCGCTCGGGGCGTTGGGCGCACCGAAGCTCGGCACACCGGCCACCGGACCACCCACGGCCTGGACCGGCCGCGACGCCGGGCGCTCCTGCGGCTGGTAGGCCCGCAGCTCTCCGGTGGCGGGCTGGCCCGGCCGACGACCGAACAGGCCACGCCTCTGCTGGGCCGGCTTGCCACCCTGCTGGCTGCCGGAACCGGTCGAGCGTCGGCTCGGCAGGTCCGCCATGAGCTCCTCGAAGGCAGGAAGTGCCTCGAAGGACGAGTCCGGACCCTCGAGGCCCTCTGCCTCGAAGCCCTGCGGCTGGCCGTCCTCGCCCTGGACCGGGCTGCGGTAGCCCTCCGCCGGTCCGCCGAAGCCGCGGGCGGGTGCCGGCGCCTGGGGCGCCTGGTTTCCGCTCCCTGCCGGGAACCGCATCACGTCGGTGTCGGACATCCCTGGCAGCGCGGCCGGGTCCTGTGTGACCGGGTCGAGCTGCAGCGACTGAGTGCCGCCGCCCTCGGCCGGGTCGATCGTGCTCAGCGAGCGGAAGCTCGAGAAGAGGGCGCTGCGCTGGTCCACGTCCACCGCAGCCGGCGTGGTGTCCTCGAACACCGGCGCGACGGGCTCCTCCTGCTTCGGCGCCCGCTGGCGGCTCGGCAGGGAGTTGCCCTCCGACACGTTCGACGGCGGGGCCCAGGCGTTGTCGTCACCCTGGTACTCCTGCGGGAGCGACGGCGTCTGGATCTCCGGCAGCACGATGGATCCGGTCGGCGTCGTCTCCGCCGCCGGCTGCGCGGCCGTCGAGCTACGGCGCCGGGCGAGGCCGAGCGCCGTCGTGCCGTCCGTCAGGGCGTTGATGTCGACCTGCTGCGCGGCGGGTGCCGGCTGCGCCGCGAAGGCGGCAGCGGCGATCTGCGACGTACCGGTGGGGACCGGCATGCCGCCCTGCTGCGGCACGGAGGTCGTTGCCGGCGAAGCTGCGGTGATCGCGGGCGAACCGAAACCGTTGGTGGGCGCACCCGCGCCCCGCATCGCACCGGTACCCGGACCGGCGGTCAGGCCCCCGTTGAACTGCGAGGCGGCCGCCTGCGTGTTGGCCTCCAGCGGGTCCGTCGGCATCGGCAGCGGCATCGCGTTGTCCGGCATGAACAGCACCGCGGGGAAGCGGACCGTCACCTCGGTGCCGGTGCCCCCCTCGCCGACGCCGAACTCGACCAGGGCGCCGAGCCGGTCCGACAGGCGACCGACCACGTAGAGGCCGAGACGCTGGGCGCCCACGGCGTCCGACGCGGCGTGGCTGAGCACCTTGCGGTTCGCCTCGGCCACCTCGTCGGGGTTCATGCCGAGCCCGTGGTCGCGGACCACGACGGTGACGAACTGCTCGTCGCGGGCCGTGGTGACCTCGACCGGGGTGTGCGGCTCGGAGAACATCGTCGCGTTCTCGAGGAGCTCGGCCAGCAGGTGCGCCGCGTTCAGCGCGTTGTGGCCCAGCATCATCGGGTCGACGACGAGGTTGAGGCGCACCCGGTCGTACAACTCGATCTCGGAGGACGCCGTACGGATGACGTCGGAGACCGGCATGGGCTGGCGGACGCGACGGCCCGAGTCGATGCCCGCGAGGACGAGGAGGGACTCCGCGTTGCGGCGCATCCGGGTCGCGAGGTGGTCGAGCCGGAACAGGTTCGACAGCGTCGACGGGTCTTCCTCGGAACGCTCGAGGTCGTCCAGGAACGCGAGCTGCCGGTTGAGCAGCACCTGGTCACGGCGGGCCACGTTGACGAACATCTCGGCGATGGAGCCGCGGAGGGCCGCCTGTTCGCGGGCGACGTCGATGGTCGTCCGGTTGACGTCGTTGAACGCCGCGGCCAGCTGGCCGATCTCGTCCGACGACTCGACGGTGATCGGGTCGAGGTCGATGCTCGGGCCCTGCCCGGGCACGGACACCTGCTCCACGAGGGTGGGCAGCCGGTCACGGACCACGCCGGCGGCCTGGGTGAGGCGACGCAGCGGGGAGACCAGACGGCGGGCGATGACGAGCGCGGTGATGATCGAGAAGCCGAGGGCGGCGATAGCGACGCCACCAGTGAGGTAGGCACGGTTCGCGGCGACGTCTGCCTGCTCCTGGGCGAAGTCGGAGGCGTCCTCGCGGACCGCGTCACGGACGATGCGACCCTCCTCGACCCACTTGGCGGACTCTCCCCCGAACGCCTCCACCTGCGCCGGCTGGATGGCGTCGAGCTGGCCCCGCGCCACGTGGCCGCGGACGGTGCCGAGGGCGCCGTCCATGACGGGCACCTGGTAGTCGCCGGGGATGCGGTCGTAGAGGTCCTGCGTCTCGTCCCACTGGCGGTCGCCCAGGTTCACCAGGTCGGCCGCACGGAGCGCCATCGTCCTGGATGCTTCCGGGCCCTGCGGGTGGTTGTTGAAGATGCCGAGAGCCAGGCTCACGACCGGACGCTCATAGGTGTTCGTCAGCATGAGCTGGTCCATCGAGTGGTACGCCTCGAGCCGGGTACCCAGCTCGCGATCCTCCGACGTGTCCGCGATGGCGTCCATCACCTCGAGGGCACCGTCGATGTATCCGCCGTACGCGTCCGTCGCACGCTGCTCGGTGAGCTGTCCGTTGGCGACCTTCTTCTGCACCTCGGTGATGGCCGCACGGTCCTGGATGGTCTCGGCCACGGCGTTCTTGACGCGCTGGTCGAGCATCGAGATGTCGATGTCCAGCAGGGCCTCGTCGCGCTCGTCGAGGGCCGTGATCGTTTGCGCCTGGGCGGCATCGGCCTCCCACTTGGGGCTGCCGTCCTCATTGGTCGCCTGGGTGACGCCGTCGTCTTCCATCGCCGGCTTGCCCTGCAGCAGAGCGACACGGGCCGCCATGCCGGCCTCGGTGTCGTCGATCATCCCCACGATGTTGTACGCCCGCTCCTGCGCGAACTTCGTTCCTGCCTCGTCCTGGTACTTCAGCGCGGCGACGAGATCGCTCGTCTGCTGCGCGCGCATAGCGTCGACCACCGACAGGCCGATGATGTACGCCGCTGCGATGACCAGGACGATGGCAGGCGTGACCAGTGTCGCAAGAACTTTCCCGCGCACTCCCAACCTGCGGAACATGCGTACCTCTCTCCATCACTGATCCGGAAGGGGGTGGCGTGCGTGTGCCCGCCGAACGACCCTCGGTGCTGCGTACAAGTTACCGGCACCCGGTTTCCGCTGACGACCCTCGTGAGGCCACACGGAAGTAGGCTTCATCGATGTGCGAGCCGTCACGATATCTGGACCGGGCCCATCAGGGAAACTCTCCATTTCCTCCCTGAATCCACCGATTGCTGGCCAAAGGGACGTGGTGATCGCTGTCGCCGCTGCCGGCGTGAACCGTGCTGACCTGCTCCAACGCGCCGGATACTACCCCCCTCCGGCGGGTGCCCCCGACTGGCCCGGTCTCGAGATATCCGGAACTGTGAGGCGTGTCGGGCCCGGCGTGTCGCGCTGGCGTGCCGGAGACCAGGTCACCGCGCTGCTCGAAGGCGGCGGTTATGCCGAGGAGGTAGTGGTTCGCGAGACGCAGGTGCTGCCGGTTCCCGACGGCGTCGACCTGGTGGACGCGGCAGCCCTTCCCGAAGCAGCGTGCACCGTCTGGAACAACCTCGTGGATGTCGGGCGCCTGGGCCCCGGCGAGTGGGTCCTCGCGCACGGCGGGTCCGGCGGCATCGGCACCTTCGCCATCCAGCTCGCCCGGGCGCTCGGTGCGCACGTGGCCACGACGGCCGGCGGACCGGAGCGCACGGCGCGGTGCGCCGACCTGGGGGCCGAGCTGGTCATCGATCACCGGGAGCAGGACTTCGTGGACGAGGTGCGACGGGCGACGGACGGCCGCGGCGCCGACGTCGTGCTCGACCTGCTCGGCGGCGGCGCCCTGGGCGACAACGTCCGCGCACTGGCCCGGGGCGGCCGGCTGGTCGTCATCGGCATGCAGCAGGGGCGGCGCGGCGAGCTCGACCTCACCGACCTCCTCGCCCGGCGCGGTACCGTCACGGGCACGCTGCTCCGGTCGCGGCCCGCGGACGAGAAGGCCCGCATCGTCGCGGACACCGAGCGGCACGTCTGGCCGCTGATCGCCGACGGACAGGTACGGCCGGTGGTCCATGCCCGCATCCCGTTCGCCGAGGCGCAGTCGGCCCATGAGCTGCTGGAGTCCGGCGAGGCCTTCGGCAAAGTCCTCCTGGTCCCCTGATCAACCCGTGCCTATATATAGGCATGGTCGACAATTTCGTTCGCGCCGGAATACTGCCATGCGAACGACAGGCAATCCGGGCAAGACTGGACTCATGACCGACGAGCGAGCCAATCCCCAGTCCGACGAGCGACGCGACGACAGCCCCGACCGCGAGCGACCCGACGACGGAACGTCCGCCGCCCACCCCCAGGTGGTGACCCCCGACGGCGCCGCCGTGCCGTCCGACCACACGGCCGAGGGCGACGACGGCGAGGACGAGATGAACGAGGCCGAGGCCGTGGTGGGCCAGGTCGAGGAGCCGGCCAAGGTCATGCGCATCGGCGGCATGGTCAAGCGGCTGCTCGACGAGGTCCGCGACGCCCCGCTGGACGAGGCTGCGCGCTCACGTCTGGCCGAGATCCACGAGCGGTCGATCCACGAGCTCGAGGACGGGCTCTCCCCCGACCTCGTCGAGGAGCTGCACCGCATCACCCTGCCGTTCTCGGACGACTCCGCGCCCTCCGAGGCCGAGCTGCGGGTGGCTCAGGCGCAGCTGGTGGGCTGGCTCGAAGGCCTGTTCCACGGCATCCAGACGGCGCTCGTGGCGCAGCAGATGGCGGCCCAGGCGCAGCTCTCGCAGATGCGGCGGGCGCTGCCACCCGGCAGCGGGACGTTCGGCCCGGGCGGACCGGGCGGCCCCACCATGCCGGGCGGTCACGACGACGAGTCGGGCGGCGAGCGCCGGACCCCGGGCCAGTACCTCTGACCCGGCAGCCTCAGAGGTCGGAGGGGTCTACCAGAAAGCCATCCTCGTCGGCGATCTCGCCTCCGGCGGCAGCGTGGATGGCGCCGGCGAGCCGGGCCACCAGCTCCGCCGCGCGCTTCCGCGCGACCCGTAGCTCCATGGACGGGAACTCCCGCTGCGACTCCACGGGGTCGTGCGGCTCCCAGTGCACCCAGTAGCGCACCGCGCCCTGCTCCGCCCACGGCAGTCCGCGCAGCAGGCGTGGCAGCTTCTCCTCGCCCGAGATCTCCACGGCGACGATCCCGTCGACGTCGAGGTCCACGACGAGTCCGTACCCGTCCAGGACGCGCGGGCCGGTGAGTGCCTTGATGTCGTAGTCGTCGGCAGCCGCGTGCAGCATCTTGCGCAGCTCGGGGTCCAGAGGGTCGCCGGGATACAGCGGCTTGTCGGCGATCCCCTGGGGCGGCCCGCCCCACTCCTGGCCGTCCATGTGGAGGCGGGCGCGCGGGTGCACCTTCTGCAGGATCGCGTGCGCCGCCTGCGGGTCGAGCCAGACGTCGGAGTAGACAGTCATGTCGATGGCCGCTCCGGCGTCCGGCGTGAGCACCACACCGGATCCGGGCTTCGCCGTCGGGCCCGCTGCAGTGCCGGGAGCGTCCCAGATCGCGCCCACGTCCAGGCGGAGCGACCCGCCCAGGCGGCGCGCCACCGAGACGAGCCACTCGACGAGGCGGCGCTCCTCGCGCTCGGGCATGCCGGCGGCGAAGGCCCGTCCTATGCCGTCACGGTCGCCGGCCGGGAACGGTGCCTCGCCACGCTCCCGATGGCAGACGACGTCGAACGCCATCGCGGCACCCGGCGGCACCCCGACGTCGAACCCCTCGCCGGCAGGCCGGTACGGCCCGTTGATCACGGCGTGGCGCGAGACGCGCAGCACGCCGACCTCCTTGCCCTGCGCGCGGCGGCCCTGCGGCGCTCCCGCGACGTTGCCCGGCAGGATCCCCGGTGGCACCACGTCCCACCGCGTGGCGGAGAAGCGGGAGAGGGCGAGGACCTCGATCTCGTCCAGCTCCACGTCACCGGGCACGGTCAGGATGTGTCGTGCCTGGTGTCCCTGCGCAACGGTGCGCGGCAAGAGCGGGAGCTGGGGAGCTGCCATCGGGGTCCCTTCAAACGTCCGGATGCCCGGTCCGCGCCGGGCATCCGGAGCCTACCGCTCGACGAGCACGGCCAGCGGCGCCGACCACCGCCGGCGGTCACACCTCGCTGCGGTGGAAGTTCTTCGCGGAGCGGGACGCCGTCGGGCCGCGCTGACCCTGGTACCGGGACCCGTACAGGTCGGACCCGTACGGGTGCTCGGACGCCGACGACAGGCGGAAGAAGCACAGCTGCCCGATCTTCATTCCCGGCCACAGCTTGATCGGCAGGGTCGCGACGTTGCTCAGCTCCAGGGTCACGTGCCCGCTGAACCCGGGGTCGATGAACCCGGCCGTCGAGTGGGTGAGCAGGCCCAGGCGCCCCAGGGAGGACTTGCCCTCGAGGCGGGCCGCGACGTCGTCGGGCAGGGTGACGGACTCGAACGTGCTCCCGAGCACGAACTCCCCCGGATGCAGCACGAACGCCTCGCTGCTGTCCGCCTCCACGAGGCGGGTCAGCTCCGGCTGGTCCGTGGCCGGGTCGATGAACGGGTACTTGTGGTTGTCGAAGAGCCGGAAGTACCGGTCGAGGCGCACGTCGATGCTCGAGGGCTGGAGCATCGACGGTTCGTACGGGTCGAGGACTACGCGGTCGGCCTCGAGCTCGGCACGGATATCGCGGTCGGAGAGGAGCACCCCGATACGGTACTGGGCGCCACAGGGCGGCGCCGCCCCGCACCGGGGTAGCGCCGCGACCTCACGGGGTGACCGTCACCACTGCAGCGGCTTGTGCTTCGAGTCCACCGACCAGTAGCCCTTGCGCATCACGAGGTACAGGATGCCCTCGATCCCACCCCAGATCGCGGGCACGAACCATGCCTGCCCCAGGGACACCGCGGTGATGAGCAGCATGATCCAGCCCAGGCCCTTGTACCCGAGGTAGAACCGGTGCGCTCCCACCACGCCCAGCAGGATCCCGAGCAGCCCGGCGGTGAGGCGCGACTTGCGTCCCGGCACGTGCTCCACCGGTGGGGTGGGCCGGTCGTAGTCGTACTGCTGCTGGTAGTTCGCCGGTCCGGCGCCCGGCGCCGTCGTGCCCGCTGGAGCCTTCGGGTTCCGCAGGGCACGGGTGTCGCCCGGGGGCGGGGGTGGCGGGGGCTGCGGCGGTCCCGACGGCCGCGGGGGCAGCGGTTTCGTCTCCTGGTAGATCGGCTCGGTCGGCTTCTCGCTGGGGTGCTCGGTCACGGCTGCTCCGGCTGCTCGGCGACACTCGCTCCGAAACCCGGTTCGGCATCTGGGCGAGTTTGGGTATGATCGGGTCGCACGCCAGGTTCACGGGCGCTGTTGCGGAACCCTAGCGGGATTCGCAAACGGCAGATACCCGGGCAGAACCGGACGATGCGGGTGTAGTTCAATGGTAGAACTTCAGCTTCCCAAGCTGATAGCGCGGGTTCGATTCCCGTCACCCGCTCCACAGGGCAACGCCCCAGGTCAGGATGCAGATCCTGACCTGGGGCGTTGCTCGTTCCCGAGCGATCGGCCGCTCCGGCGTGCCAGCCGTGCCCTGCTCAGCGCCGTACCGGGGCCGTCAGTCGCAGCGAGACCGCCAGCCCCCGTTCGGCGACCGGTACCCAGCCGGTCCAGCACCGCCACACCGCCGAACCCGTGCCGTCGTGGTCTCCCCGGTGTTCCGCCAGGTGGAGCATCCCGGCGAGCCGCGCCGCGTCACGCACCCGCGCAGCGACGACGTCCACGGTCAGGACGCCCACCACGTCGTCCTCGAGATCGAGGTGGTCCACGCCTGCCCGGACGTCCAGGGTGTGGATGTCGAAGACGTGCGCGATCAGCGCGGTGACCTCGACGAGCTCCGCGAGATGCGCTCCCGGCGTCGGACAGCCGCCGGCGCCGGGGTCCGCCGCACAGGGGCCGGCGGTCACGTCGGCCACGCCCGGACCGGCCGCGCGGTTCCGCGCAGCTGGCCGTAGACGAACATGTCCATGTCGTTCCACCGGCCCGTCCACACCGTGAATCCGGGCTGCGTGGCCGGGTAGTCCGTCGCGACGGTGATCCCGAGCTGGGCGGCGATGTCCGCCCCCTCGGCCAGTCGCGCCGGATGCACGACCAGATGGTCGCGAAACACCTCGACCCACTTGATCCGTGCATCCCCTACCTCCGCCAGCAGGTCCGCCGCACCAGCCGCGGAACGGGCCAGACTGCCCGCTATCGTCGCCATCTCTCCCACCTCTCCGCGCCTACCTCTAGGCACATAGACAGCCTGTTGGGGCTCGGCGGAGAGCCGCAACCGCTACGCCGAAAAGTTGCGTATACGCACTGGCTGCGGGTTAGGTGGGTTCCGTGTCTAGAGAGGGACGTGTGACTGCCGCAAGCATCGCCAAGGATCTTCGTGCCGCGATCCGCTCCGGGACCTACAATCCGGGCGACCGCCTTCCGAGCGAAGCAGCGCTCATGTCGAACTACGGCGTGGCGCGCATGACCGCGCGCCACGGGTTGTCGATGCTCAAGGACGAGGGGCTGACCGTGACCCGGCACGGCTCCGGTGTCTTCGTCCGCACCTTCGAGCCGATCATCCGGGACACCACCGGCGCCGCGGTCGACGACTCCACCGTGACCGCCGAGGTCGACGAGACCGGCGCAGGACTCACCGTCCGCACTCTTGCCGTCACCGCGGAGGCCGACCCGCCGGAGAAGGTCCGTACCGCGCTCGGCCTCGCGGAGGGCGACAAGGTGACCGTGCGCGAGCGTCTGCATCTGCGCGAGCGCAAGCCGGTGCTGTTCGCGACGTCGTACCTGCCGGCGTCGGTCGCGGCGGGGACGCCCATCGCCGCGCAGGACGTCGGACCGGGCGGCACGCACGCGCGCCTCACCGAGGCCGGGCACGCGCCGGTCCGGTTCCGCGAGGACGTGGTCGGCCGGATGCCGACGATCGAGGAGATCGAGGAGCTGCGGATCGAGCCGGGCACACCCGTGCTGTCCGTGACCCGCACCGCGTTCACGCAGGACGGCACGCCGGTCGAGGTGAGCTATGTGGTGCTCGACGCCGGCGAGTTCATGCTCCGGTACGACGTCGAGGGCTGAGCACCGACCCGCCCGGTCCTCACAGGAGCCGAAGCCGCCGCTCGGCCACCCCGACCCGGACCTCCTGGCCCCACGAGACCTCGAGCCGGTCGGCCTCCATGCCGTCCCCGAACACCACCAGCCGGTCGGACTGGGCGGTCACCACGAGCTCACCGCCCCTCCCGAGCACGCCCTCCGTCATCGTGACGCCGGTGACCGGCGACGGCCATGCCTCCCGCACGAACCAGGCCAGTGCCCGGTCCGTCGGCCCGGGCAGCCTGCGGCCGCCCCGGTCGTGCGCGATCGAGGCGCACCACCCGGTGGCGCCGGTGCCCGTGCTGACGATCAGGCCTGACGACGACTGGCGCTCCGCACCGCCGTCGGCCCCGAGCACGTAGCGCGCCGACTGGTGACTCGGATGCCCCAGGAACAGCTCGTTGACGGCGCGGAGCTCCTGGCCGTCGTCGAGCCGCGCACTGACCATGGTGAGCTCGTCGCAGCGCACGGCCGAGAACGGGCCCTCGCCCGCGCCGGCCCGCGGGGCCGCGAGGCTGCCGATGATCTCGGCGACGTCGCCGACGTCGTGCCGTACCAGGACACCGAGGTTGGTCCCCGGCTCCGGGTCGACGCCGACGACGAGCTGCCGGTCCAGGTACTTGGCCACGTTCGCGACCAGCCCGTCCTGGCCCACCACGAGCACGACGTCCTCGGGCGCGAAGAGGAAGCGGTCCAGGTCGGTCCGCTCCACCTCCGCCAGCGCCCAGTCGGAGGGCACGCTCGCCGCGACCGCGCTGCGGGCCGACGTCGCGGCCTCGTGCCGCGCCTCGACGTCCGCCAGCGTGCGGCCGCGGGTGCGGAGGAAGAACTCCGCCTGGCCGCGCGTGGCGTGCCGGTCGAGCAGCTCGTCGAGCTCGGTACGGCGGTGCACCAGCACCGCCCGGGTGCGGAGCGCCACGTCAGCGCTCCGCGGCCGGCACGCCGTCCGGCGTCGGATCGCTCGACCGGGCGGTCAGCGCGCTCAGGAGGCCGCTCACCAGGTCGGGCGTGACCGTCAGCGAGCCGACGGCGGGCAGGTGCGGCGCGGCGTCGCGCAGGGCGAGCGCCGTGAGGACATCCCGCCCGACGTTCGAGTACACCTCCATGAGCGCCGACTCCTTGGCCGCCTCGGCCTCACCGAGCTGCCGCAGCGAGGCCGCCTGCGCGGTTGCGGCGATCTCGCGCCGCTCGGCGTCGGACCTCGCCGACACCAAGGCGGCCGCCGCCTCCTCCTCCGCCTCACGGCGCTTGTTCGCACCCTCCTGGGCGACGAGCTGCTCGCGGCGCGCGGCGAGCTCGATCTGGCTCGCCAGCTCGTTCTCCGCGATCTTCCGCTCGCGCTCGACGGCGACCGCGCGCCGTTCGTAGGTCGCCCGGTCGGCCTCGGACTGGAGCCGTTCGCGGACCGGTGTACGCAGGGCCTTCTCGACGTCGCCCTCCGGCCGGACCGCGAGCACCCGTACGCCCAGCACCTCGATGCCCGTCGCGGCCAGGCGCGCGTCGTCGCCGAGCGCTCCGAGCGCCGAACGGACGCGCCCGATGCCGGACTCCAGCGCCTCGGCCAGGTCCAGCGTGGCGATCAGGTCGACCGTGAGGCTCTGCGCGAGCTGACCCACGATGGCACCCACCTGCTGCCGGCCGCTCGCCTCCCGCCCCTTCTCCGTGACCGGGAAGATCCCGAAGTCGAGACGCTGGGACGCGAGCACCGGGTCACCGAACCGGTAGGTGACGTTGGACTGCACGCTCACGTCCTGCTGGTCGCGCGTCACCGCGTGGAACAGGACCGGGAGCTCCTGGTCCGTGGCGGGAACCTCGCTCAGCACCGAGGTGTCGGGACGGAACCAGAAGGCCTGGCCCACACCCTCGTGCCGCACGCGGCCCTTGCTGAGGTGCACCACGTAGTCGCTCGCAGAGCCCAGGAACTGGCGGACCCAGGGGTAGTGCTTGATGGTTGCCATCGCCGGCTTCTCCTCGTCATTGTCGTCACCTTGACGATATCTACTGGCTCCGCTTTTCGTCAAGGTGACGAGAATGTACGGTCGTTGTCATGGCCCGCACCGCACCAGCCCTTCCCGCCGTACCCGGCACGGCGGGCTCGTTCCCCGTCACCGTCGACGTCGTAGCCCTGACGGTGCGCGGCGGCACTCTGCAGGCCCTCGTGGTCGACCGCCTCCTGGAGCCGTTCCGTGGCCGCGCCGCGCTCCCCGGCGGGTTCGTGCTGCCGGGCGAGACCCTGGAGCGTGCGGCGGAGCGGGAGCTCGCCGAGGAGACGGGGCTGACGGCTCCCGCCGGCGCGACGGGCGTCGGGCCGTGGCATCTCGAGCAGCTACGGACGTACGGCCCGCTCGACCGCGATCCGCGCGGCCCCGTGCTGTCGGTCGCCTACCTGCTGCTCGCGCCCGCCTTCGGGCTGCCGGCTGCGGGCGGCGACGCGGCCGAGGCCCGCTGGGTCACCGTCGGCGACGGCGCCGTGCACCTCGCCTTCGACCACGACCGCATCCTGGCCGACGGCGTGGAGCGGGCCCGCGCCAAGATCGAGTACTCGCCCCTCGCCGCGGCGTTCTGCCCGGCGGAGTTCACGGTCGCGGAGCTCCGCGGCGTGTACGAGGCGGTCTGGGGCACCCGGCTGGACGCCCGGAACTTCCACCGGAAGGCGACGGGCACGCCGGGCTTCCTGGAGCCGACCGGGCGGCTGGGCGGGGGCGGCCCCGGCCGGCCGGCCGAGCTCTACCGCCTCGCGCCCGGCGTCGACCCGACGGCGACCGTGCTGCACCCGCCGCTGCTGCGGCAGGTCAGCCCTGACCCGGGCGCGCCCTCGGCTTGAGGCGCAGGTCCGGCAGCGCGGGCGCGCGCAGCGGCCCGCTCGGGTAGCCGAGCACCTGGCCGAAGCGACGCGCGGCGGCGCCGTCCGTGTATGCCGTCGCCCCGTCTCCCGACCCGTCCGCCGGGCCGAGCTCCGCAACGAGGGCCATCCAGTCGTCGCGAGCCTTGACGATGTCCTCGTGCGTGCGGCCCATGAAGTTCCACCACATGATGACGTCCTCGGTGAACGGCAGGCCGCCGATCAGGATCACGCGCGCCGGTGCACCCGCCGCCGCGCGCACCACCAGGGCGGGCCGTCCAGGTGCCGCGTAGCCGAGGTTGGCCGGGGGCACGGCACGCCCCTCGAACGTCACGTCGCCGGTGTCCACGAGCAGGGCGTGCTCGTGCGCCGGATCGACGTCGAGCCGCACCTCCGCGCCCGGCTCCAGGTCGATCTGCGCTCCCACCAGCGGCGTGTACGTCGTCGCGGGCGAGTACAGCTCCTCGCCCGCGACCGCCAGGCGCCCGATGAACACCTGCACGACGGCACCGTCGTGCCGCGCGACCGGTAGGTCGCCGTGGTGCTCGAAGTGCGGGTCGACGCCGAGGGCCGATCCGGGCAGCGCCGTCCACAGCTGCACGCCGTGCAGCAGGGGCGGGCGCCCTTCTGCCGGCGACTCCTCCGAGTGGGAGATGCCGACCCCCGCCGTCATCAGGTTGAGCTCGCCCGGCCGGACGGTCTGGAGCGAACCCACGGAGTCGCGGTGCAGGATCTCGCCCTCGAAGAGCCAGCTCACCGTCTGGAGCCCGGTGTGCGGGTGCGGCGGGACCTGCATGCCTGCGCTGGCGGACACGTCGTCGGGCCCGTAGTGGTCGCTGAAGCACCAGGCACCCACCAGGGACCGGGCGCGCTGCGGGATGGTGCGCCGCACGTTCATCGCCCGCGGCCCGCCGAGCGGTACCTCGCGCGGGGTGAGGAGCTCGATGCCGTCGCTCTGCTCGCCCGCCGTACAGACCTGCTCGGCCGGCCGGATCTCGAGGTTGCTCATGCGCTGAGCCTAGATCGGGGCCCGGCTCCCGGCACAAGGCCAGGGCCCCCGGGGCAGGCCGGGGGCCCTGGCATCACCGCGCACCCGTGGTCCGGCTTCGGTGCGGACCAGAGCGCCGTGTCGACGTCACGGCCCCGAGACATCCGCCAGACCTGGATCGCCAGGCCTGTTTCTTCGCGGACACCTCGGACGCGGGCGGTCTTCCGGCCCCGTACAGGCACCTGTGACGTCATCCACAGCCCGCACCGCGGTACGGGACGTCCTGTCGTTCTCCGGTCAACCATGTATTCGACCTTCGGGCCGGTCGGTACTGCTGCAGCGCACCGAATCAGTACCCGAATCGCCGAACCATTGCACCGTTTCTATCCGCGAGGCGCACGCCCGGCAACTGCTCCACCGTTGTAATTTTCACCCGCAACTTGCCCACAGTTTTGTCCACAGGAACAGGCCCGGGTTTCCCACACTGCACACAGGGCTGTGGACAAAATCTGTGGATAACTAAAGGGACGCTCAAACCCAGGCGCGAGTTCCTGGGGCACCCGTGGTGGGGTCATGGCGCCCGTCCAGCTCTTCGGGCGCGGCGATGAAGCCCCCGTCGTCCACGAGCACACCCCCGATCCGGCTCTGGAGCGCCACGGCCAGGCGCGCCACGGAGACACGCATGCGAGCCCGGGCGATGACGTGCAGCCCCGACGCCTGCTCCAGCTCCAGCTCGTAGGGATCGGACGGGACCCAGCTGATGCGGTAGGCGAACGGCCCGTAGCTGCGCCAGTCCAGCGCACCCAGGGCACGTGGCACCCGGTCGACCCGCTCCATGTCGATGCTGATCGCCCCGTCGTACGCCGTGCTCCCGGCGAGGGTGTAGTGCGGCGACCCGTCCGCCGTGACCTGCTCGGCGGACACGTCAGCGGTGGCGATGAGCGAGCGCAGCATGGGCAGCACGTCACCGGACAGGAGGGGGTGCGCCGCGAAGAGCGCGAGGTTCACCGAGGCGGCAGGGTCGGGCACGAGCGGCTGCCTGCCGTCCGCGAGCACACCACCACCCGACTTGCGCGCCGCCGCGACCATCCACTGCACGATGCGCAGCTCCTCCCCCTGCGGCAGCGCGTGCGGGAAGGCGCGTGCGATGCCGTCGCGGTCGTCGTACGACGACGGCGCCGCACCGCGCACGTCGCGCAGGCCGTCGGTGCGGCTGACCGAGTACGCCTCGGCCGTGGTCGCCGAGATCTTGAGCTCGGCGAGGTGCCCCGCGCCGACCTCGAACGGCCCGGTCGCCACGTGCCCCTCCCCCAGGCGCAGGACACCGGGGACGATCGTGTCCGGCTGCGCCATGCCGCGGAACCGGGCGCCGGTCATCCGGCGCGCCCTCCCGGTACGGGAGGGTTCTCGGAGCCATTCGATCTCCGAGAACCAGGCGGCCGCGAGCTCGCTGACGGCGACCGGACCGTTCGTACTGGGCAGGATCAGAACGTGACCCGAGGCGTGTTCCGCTGGAAGCACGCCCGCCAGAAATGTCATGCGGGAACTTTACTGCCGGTCACTCTCCACGATGATGCAGGCATGTTACGGAGAGGAAACGCCCTCATCACAGCAACCGCACGGCGTTTGACACTCCGCGGTAATCATTCCGCCGAGTCTCTCTCATATTCCTATGAATATTCATAGGGCGACCGAGTCTCACTGCTATGACAGCCGGAAATGCCGGCCATTGAACAGTGGCGCGGGCGGCGGCGCGAGCGGTGGACGCGGACCGCGGAAGCGCCCGCCCGGTACGGTCCGTCCAGCGCCTCGGGCGGCGGGCCCTGATCCGGCGTTCCGGTTACCTGACGACGCGTGCCTATGATGTCAGCATGCCCAAGATCATCGGCAAGAGTCTGCACGAGCACCGCCAGATGACCAGGCACAAGCTGTTCACCGCTCTGTCCACCCTCATGGCGGAGCGCGGGTTCGACACCATCACGCTGGCCGACATCGCCGCAGCGGCGCACGTCGGCCGCACTGCTGTCTACAACCACTTCCACGACAAGGAAGCGCTGCTCCTCGGCTTCATCACGCACGAGACCGAGCAGTACGCCCACACCCTGGAGCGCGCGCTCGACGGCGTGGACGACCCCGTGGAACAGCTGCGTACCTACATCCGCCAGCAGGCTCAGCTCACTCGCGTCTTCCACCTCGCCCCCGGACCGGACCTGCGGACGGTCCTGTCGCGCGCCACGCAGCAGCGCCTGCGTGAGCACGCCGACATCGTGGAGGCGATCCTCCGCCGCATCCTCACCGCGGGGATCGATGCCGGGACGTTCCCGCCCCAGGACATCGAGCCGACGGTGCACCTCGTCAACGCCTGCCTGTCCGGCCGCCTGATCCCCGACGAACCCGTCGCCCGCGAGCGCACCATCCGCGCCGCGGAGTCGTTCGTGCTGCGCGCGGTCGGGGCGCGTGCGCCCGAACGGGTGCCCGCCTGACGGCACGACGGGGACCGGTCAGATCCAGCGCTTCCAGCGGAAGACGCCGAACAGGCCCACGCTCACGGCCAGCATCGCGACGAGGGCAGCCGGGTAGCCGTACGCCCAGTCGAGCTCCGGCATGACGTCGAAGTTCATGCCGTAGACCGTGCCGACGAGTGTCGGGGCGAACAAGATCGCCGCCCAGCCGGAGATCTTCTTGACCTCCTCGCCCTGCCGGATGCTGACCTCCGAGAGGTGCTTCATCTCCTCGTTCTGCCGCTGCGCGACGAGGGTGGCGGCCACGGTGAGGATGTCCCGCAGGGCAGCGCGGAAGACCTCGATGCGGTCCGCGGCCTCCGTGAGGTGGTCGGCGACGTCGCGCAGGTAGGCCTGGAGCTCCGGGTCGACGTCGTACTTGTCGGCGCCCTTGGCGAGCGAGGCACAGAGGCTCTGCTCGGGCCGGACCGCCCGCTGGAAGTCGATGACCTCGCGGGAGAGCTCGTAGATGCGCCGCGACACGTCCGGCGCTCCGCCCCACACGTCGGACTCGATCTCGTCGATGTCGTGGTCCAGACCGGCGACGACGGGGGCGTACCCGTCCACGACGCTGTCCAGGATCGCGTAGAGAACGGCCTCCGGACCGCGCGCGAGCATCTCGCGGTCCGACTCCAGGCGGCTGCGCACCGCCGCCAGGTCGGGCGACGCACCGTGCCGCACCGTCACCACGAAGTCGGGGCCCACGAAGACGTGCAGCTCGCCGAACTCGACCTCCTCGAGGTCGTCCAGGTACCGCGCGGCGCGGAGCACCACGAACAGGGTGTCGCCGTACCGCTCGATCTTGGGGCGCTGGTGCGCCTGGATGGCGTCCTCGATCGCGAGCGGGTGCAGGTCGAACTCCGGGCGAGGGACGTCAGCTCGTCCTCGTCCGGCCGCTCCAGCCCGATCCAGGCCATGCCGCCGGGCCGCGAGCGCAGCGCGCTGAACGTTTCCGCCAGGTTGTCGTAGGCGGCGGTACGGACGCCGTCGTCGTAGATCGCGGCGGCGACGACCGACGAGCGGGGTGCGGGCTGGACGGCGCTCGGGGCGACGTCGGGCACGACGGCGCGACGCTGGCGCCGGACGCCGAGCAGCGGGCGAGAGGGGCGGGAGGGCAGGAACGTGGCCATGGGGTACTCCTGGGGTCGAGCGCAGGAAACGGACTGCGAACGGACACCGCAGCAGGGACGGCCGAACGACCGGTGGATCTCACGCCCGGGAGTCAGGGCGGAGCGCACCGGTGCGCGAGAGCCCGCGGAGACGCGGGCGGGGAACCGTCAGCTCAGCTGCGGTTCGGACTACTCGGAGGCTCGCTGCGGGTCATGCGCGCCACCTCCTTGGTCCCTGCGGCGGATCGCCGCGCCGTACGTTCTCGACAGTGGCCCAGTCTAGCCACGTCGAGGCACGGAATCGAACCCATTCGAGAGCAGGATCACAGAACTCGTCACCAGGCGTCGTGCGGCCGGTGGCTTACTCCGGGTGGGGTGTGGAACTCCTGCGGCGTCGGTGACAGATAGGCACGCGCGAACTGCAGCGAGGCCGCCAGGTCGTCGTGCCGCTCCGCGGCGGTGCGGGCGGCACGGGTCGAGATCTCCACACAGACGTCGCCGCTCCAGTGGCGCGCGACCAGCTCCTGGAGCACCTTCTCGGCCTGCATGCTGCCGCGGCCCGGTACGAGGTGCTCGTCCCGGGCGCCGTGGTTGCCGTCCGCCAGGTGCACGTGCCGCAGGCGATCGCCGAAGGTGTGCAGCAGCGTCAGCGCGTCCTGCTGCGCCACGCTCGCGTGCGAGAGGTCCAGGGTGACGGCGTCGTAGTCGTGCTCCGCGGGGTCCCAGCCGGGCAGGTACGCCTGGAACTCCCGCTTGCCGCCCCGCCAGGGATACATGTTCTCGACGGCGATGGTGATGCCCGTCGTCTCGCTCAGCGCACGCACCTGGTCCTGGAACTGCCGGGCGTACTTGTACTGCCAGCGGAACGGCGGGTGCACCACGACGGTGCCCGCACCGAGCTCGAGCGCCATCTCCGCGGTCCGTTCCAGCTTGGCCACCGGCGACCGGCCCCAGACCCGCTGGCTCACCAGCAGCGTCGGCGCGTGCACGGAGCGCACCGGCATACCCGTGTCGGCCGAGAGCTTGGCGAGGGACCGGGGGTTCTGGGTGACCTCCTCGGACCAGATCATGACCTCGACGCCGTCGTAGCCGAGCTCGGCGGCCGACTCGAAGGCCAGCGGCACACGGCGCGGGAAGACCGACGCTGTCGAGAGCGTGACCTGCACACCGGGCGCGCCCGGCTCCTGCGGTTCGGTCCAGATCGGTTCGGGCATGCGGGCCACCTTAGAGCGCCTACGTGACTGTCATGTGACCGGGGGGTTCAGATGAGGTTCAAGCGAGCAGACGTCCCCGGACCACGTCGCGTGCCGCCTGCGCCGTCGGGCACTCGAGCACTGTCCGTGCCAGGTCCGCGCACTCGTCGCGGGACACACCTGCCAAAGTACCCGCGACGTCCGCCAGTGCGCGGGGTGTCATGGACAGTGATGTGACGCCCAACCCCACCAGGACGGGGGCGAGCAGCGGGTCCGCCGCCGCCTCACCGCACACGCCCACGGGAGCACCATGCACCGCGCCGCCTTCGCACGCCACCCGGACGAGCTCCAGCACGGCGGGCTGCCACGGGGTCGAGAGGGCGGCGACGCCGGCCAGGTCCCGGTCGGCCGCCATCGTGTACTGCGTGAGGTCGTTGGTGCCGAGGCTCGCGAACGCGACCTCCGCCAGCACGTGCCGGGCCTGGAGCGCGGCGGCCGGGGTCTCGATCATCACACCGGGCTGTTCCAGGCCGTGTGCGGCACAGGCGGCCGCGAAGTCGCGGGCCTCGTCCACCGTGGCGACCATCGGAGCCATGACCCAGACCTCGGCGGTCTCCGCGGCGGCGGCCTGGGCGATCGCATCGAGCTGCCGGTCCAGGACGTCGGGGTGCGCGACGGCGGTGCGCAGCCCGCGCACGCCGAGGGCTGGATTGTCCTCGTGGTCCGGCGTGAGGAACCGGAGCGGCTTGTCGGCGCCGGCGTCGAGCGTGCGGACCACGACCCGTCGATCCGGAAAGTGGGACAGGACCGCCCGGTAGGCGGTCACCTGCTCCTCGATGGTGGGTTCCTCGCCCCGCCCGAGAAAGCAGAACTCGGTGCGGAACAGCCCGACGCCGCGTGCACCGGCGGCCGCGGCCGCCTCGGCCGCTGCGGGGTCCGCGACGTTCGCCACGAGCTCCACCTCGAAACCGTCGCGGGTGGCGCCCCGGCCGTCGAAGGTGACGGCGGTGATCCGGCGCCGGGCGCCGGCGACGTCGGCCGGGGCCGGCGACCGCAGGACGGTACCGAGCGTGCCGTCGACGACCACCTCCTCGCCGTCGGTGAGGTCGCTCGCGCTCGGCAGCGCCACCACGGCGGGGATGCCGAGGGCGCGGGCCAGGATCGCCATGTGGGAGGTGGGGCCGCCGCGGGCCGTGACGACCGCCGTCACCACCGTGGGGTCGAGCATCGCGGTGTCGGCCGGGGCGAGATCGCTGGCCACCAGCACGAACGGGTGCCCAGGATCGGGCACGCCGGGTGGGGCGGCCCCGGTGAGGGCGGCGACGATGCGGTCGCGCACGTCGCGCACGTCGCGGGCCCGCTCCGACATGGGCGGGCCGAGCGCCTCGAGCTGCGTCGCCACCGAGCCCGCCGCGTCCCACACCGCGCGCTCCGGGGTGAGGCGGTCCTCCAGGACGCGACGAGCGGCGCCTGCGGCGAGGGTGGGGTCGGCGGCCATGGCCGCGGTGACCGCGAGGACGTCGGCCGCGGTACCCGACGCGCGGCCCGCACGCTCTGCCAGGTCCGCCTCGACCTGGGCCGCTGCCTCCTCGACGGCGCGAACGGCCTCGTCCGCCGAACCGGACAGCCGGGTGGTCCGCGGCTCGGGCACGCGGGCCGGCATCCGGACCACTGCTCCCACCGCGCGTCCCGGGCTCGCCGGGACCCCCGTGAGCCTCTCGCTCGTCATCCGTACGCTCCCTCAAGGCTCGTCGTCGAGTGCGCTGGGAACGTTACACGCGAGCGACTCTCCGGGCGAGGCTCGGTCGGTAGGAGCTGTTTGGGGGATCGGTCGGGCTGCTTCGCTCGGGCGGGAGTGCTTCTCGCACCGGCGGATGGAGTGGCGATCCACCGGCCGCGGCTCCGCTCGGAGGAGTCCGCCGTCTGACAGGATGGCTCCATGGCCGAGGCCCTGATCGTCGGATCCCCCGTCGCCGGACGGGTGGTCGCGATGCGCGACGTGCCCGATCCTGTCTTCGCAGAGAGCATCGTCGGCCCGGGGCTCGCGATCGACCCCGACCCCGAGCTCGGCGGACGTGTCGTCGCACCGTGCGCGGGCGTGGTGGTGAAGCTCCACCCGCACGCCTTCGTGCTGCTGGCGCCGCCCGTCGGCCGGAGCGACCTGGCGGGACAGGACGCGCAGGACGCGCCGGACCAGGGCACCCCGGGCGACCCGGCGGCGCACCCTCCCCCGGCCGGTGGCCGTGGCGTCCTGGTGCACCTCGGCGTCGACACGGTCCAGCTGAAGGGCCAGGGGTTCACGCTGCTCGTCGCGGAGGGTGCAACCGTCGCGGCCGGCCAGGCGCTCATCGCCTGGTCCCCCGTCGAGGTGTCCGCCGGCGGCCGCTCCCCGCTGGTACCGGTCGTCGCCCTGGACCTCGCCCCGCTGGGCCTCGAGGAGCTGGCCCGTCCGGGGGCTCGGGTCCAGGCCGGGGACCCGCTGTTCCACCTGGCGTGAAGCGTCGTGCTGCGCCGACCCCTCCGCGACCGGTCCGACGCCCCCGGACGGGTCAGAGGGACGGGTCACTCACGTGACCTGTGCTTCTGACACGGCCTAGGGTCGGGCCCATGGTGCGCACCGTGGTGTTCGACGTCGGCGAGACACTCATCGACGAGTCCCGGATCTGGCTTCGCTGGGCCGAGCGGCTCGGGGTGCCTCCGCTCACGTTCCTCGGTGTGCTCGGTGGCTGTGCCGCGCTCGACCTGCCGCACCAGGACGCGTTCGAGATGGTGCGCCCTGGCCTCGACGTCGAGGCCGAGATCGCCCGGTGGACGCGCGACGACCCGACCGGTCTGTGCAACGGGTTCGACGCCGACGACCTCTATCCCGACGTCCGGCCCGCTCTGACGGCGCTGCGCGGAGCCGGCTTCGACGTCGTCATCGCAGGGAACCAGCCGCCCGAGGCACGCGCCGCGCTGGAGGCCATGCACCTGCCGGTGAGTGCGATCCGCACCTCGGACGAGTGGGGCGTCCAGAAGCCGGAGCCCGGCTTCTTCGTCAAGGTCGCGGAGCTGTCGGGGGTCGCGCCGGAGGAGATCGCGTACGTCGGTGACCGGCTGGACAACGACGTGCTGCCCGCCGCCGACGCCGGGATGCGACCGGTCCTGCTCCGTCGCGGCCCCTGGGGCTACCTGCACGCGCTGCGTGCGGAGGCCGCGCGTGCGACGGTCATCGACTCCCTGGCCGAGCTTCCGGCGGTCCTCGCCCGCTGAGCTGTCAGCCGCGGAGCGGCAGCGTGAGCTCCGCGTCGCCGGACGGCACCACGCGGACCGGCACGCCCCAGTCCTGCTGCGCGAGGTGGCAGGCGGGGAACACGTCCGGGTCCGGCTCGCCGTTCGGCAGCAGGGGCACCTCGTCGCACGAGGCAGCCTTCGCGGTCACGTGCAGCACGCCCTCCGGCACGTCGGGGTTGACCACCAGGTCGCGGAACAGGTCGGTCCCGTCCCCGGCACCCGAGAGCAGCAGCTCCGGTGGAGTCGCGCTGACCTGGAGCGACGTGGACGGGCCCCAGCGGTCGTCGAGCTTCTGACCCGGCGCAGGCACGAACGGCACGTCCAGCCGGAGCGCCCCCGCACCGACGTCGGTCGCCGGCCGGGCGACCCGGTGGGCGCCACCGTCGAGCACCTCGCCCACGAGCGTCGCGGGGAGAGCCACCCGGGTGAGCCGGTGTGCTGCCGACTCCACGACGAGCAGGTGGACGGCATCGCCGGCGACCTCGACGAGCACGTCCGACGGCTCTGCCAGGTCGGTCGCCAGGGTCGTCACGGCGGCGGTGGCGGGGTCGTACCGGCGCACCGCGCCGTTGTACGTGTCCGCGACGACGACGGAGCCGTCGGGCAGCGCGGCCACCCCGAGCGGGTGCTGCAGCAGTGCCTGGTCGGCGGCGCCGTCGCGGTGGCCGAAGTCGAACAGCCCCTGGCCGACGGCGGTGCGGATCTCCGCGCCGCCGTCACCTCCGGGCTGGATCCGGCGCAGCGCCGACGTCTCCGAGTCCGCGAGCCAGACCGTCCCGTCCGCGGCCCGTGCGAGACCGGACGGTTGCGCGAACCAGGCGGTGGCACCCGGCCCGTCCTCGAGCCCTTCGTTCATCGTCCCGGCGAGCAGGCGGACGCTCCCGTACCCCTCCCGGGCGACGGGGTCGAAGGCCCAGAGCGTGTGGTTGCCGGCCATGGCCACGACGAAGGCTCCGAGCTCGGGCGACCACTCGACGTCCCACGGCGACGAGAGGTTCACGGTGCGCGCGGGATGGTCGTCCCCGGCGTGGAACGGCAGCGCGGGACCATCCGTCTCCGGGACGAGCCGTGCGCCGGGTACCGCGGAGTCCTCGTCGATCCAGCCGGAACGCAGCACGTTCTCCTGGCCGCCGACCATGAACTGCCGGCCCGTTCCCGCGACGGTGTGCACGGCACCGTCGGACAGGCGCACGCCGCGCAGGGCGTGGTTGACGGTGTCGGCGACCACCACGTCATAGCCGAGGCGGGCCCTGAGGTCCTCCGGCACCAGGGCGAGCCCGTTCGGCTCCGAGAACCGCGCCTCGTCCGGACCGCCGTCGGCCGGCCCGCGCTCACCCGAGCCGATGCGCCGCACGAGCGTCTCGCCGTCCGGTGCGAGCTCCGCGAGGGAGTGGTGCCCGGCGTCCGCGACCAAGAGGTTGCCGTTCGGCAGCGCGAGAGCCTTGGCGGGGAACCGCAGCGTGCCCGACGCCGGGGCGGGCGGCACGTACGGCCCGGAGCCGCGGTGGAGCGTGCCCTTGGCCCCGTGCTCGGCGATCAGGTCGGTCACGAGCGCCGCGATCGCCGAGCCGTGCCCTTCGCCGGCCATCTGGGCCACGATGTAGCCCTCGGGGTCGATGACCACGAGGGTGGGCCAGGCCCGCGCGGTGTAGGCGCCCCAGGTCACCAGCTCCGGGTCGTCGAGCACCGGGTGCCGCACCTCGTACCGCTCGACGGCGGCGGCAAGCGCGTCCGGGTCGGCCTCGTGCTCGAACTTGGGTGAGTGCACGCCCACGATGACGAGCGCGTCGCGGTGCTGCTCCTCGACCTCGCGCAGCTCGTCGAGGACGTGCAGGCAGTTGATGCAGCAGAAGGTCCAGAAGTCGAGCACCACGACCTTGCCGCGGAGGTCGGCGAGCGTGATGCCGTGGCCACCGGTGTTCAGCCAGCCGCGCCCGACGAGCTCGGACGCACGGACCCGGGGCATCTTCTGGACTCCTGTACTCACCGGCCCATTGTCACTCCGCGGGTGCGCTGCCCTGCTCGGTGTCCGGCCTGCGGGCACGCCACTGCTCGACCAGGGCCTTGTCGGCCCGCCGGCGCGTGAGGTCGCTCTTGTTGGAGTGCACGGCCGCCCGGTGCGCGAGCAGAGCGGCGCGATCCCGCTCGAGTGCCCACATGAGGGCCTCGCGCACGTCGGCGCGGGTTACCCGCACGCTCCGCGTCTCATCCATCGTCCCGATCATTCTCGCCGTTCCGTGTCCACCGGCGTCCAGAGCGAACGCCGCCAACGATTCAGGAGGCTTACCGAGGATGTTTTGTGACATCTCAGGTCTTCCTGGCTTTCACCCGGCCATGGTTGGGTGTAGCAGAGGAACGTACCGCGCAAACCTGGCAGGGCGATATCCGCCTTTGGGATGACTTTCCGGCACAGACCGGCGTGTCGTCGGCTGTGTGCCGTGTGGTGTTGGTGGGCGAGGAGAGGATCAGGGCATGGACCGCGACCAGGCCAGGAAGATGAAGGAGCAGCTCGCAGCCTTCGCCCGAGAGCTAGCCGAGAAGCATGGAGTCGTGGCAACACCGCGTTCGCTGGGCGGGCAGTCGGTGTCCGAGGCAGCCGACCTCGTCCGCGCCCCGACCCTCGCGCTCGGCCTCGTGCCCCAGCCCGAGGGCGGCTTCGGCATCGCCGTCCGCTATCGGCTCGGGGTGCCTCGGGCACGCTCGATAGTGCGCAAGATCTCAGCGGAGGTCGGGCCCGACGTCGACGTCCGCCGTACGGGGCGCATCCGTCCCGTGAGCGAGCTGGGCCCGCGCCCGCCCGCACCGACGTCGCAGGCCGACGGCGACACGGACCGACGCCGTCCCCTGCGGCCCGGCATCTCGATCGGCCACGTGGGCGTCACGGCGGGCACCCTCGGCGCCTTCGTGACCCGTGCCCGGCCCGGAGGCCGGGACGGCGGGAGCAACGGCACCCCGGACGACGGGCTGTACGCGCTCTCGAACTACCACGTGCTGGCCGGTTCTCCGGAGGCGCAGCCCGGCGACGTCGTCCTGCAACCCGGCCCGGCCGACGGCGGCCTGGCACCCGGCGACCGGATCGGCGAGCTGACACAGGTGGTCGACCTGGAGGCGGTCGAGCCCGCCTACACGGATGCCGCGATCGCGCGTCTCGACCAGGTGCCGGTGGACTTCGAGTACCCCGTGGGGCGCGTGGTGAAGACCGCGCGCGCACTCGGCGGGGAGGTCGTCGGCAAGGTGGGCCGCACGACGTCGCTCACGCGCGGGCGGGTGACGGCCATCGAGCTCGATGACGTCATCGTCGGATACGAGGATCTCGGCGCCCTCAGCTTCGACGACCAGATCGAGATCGAGAGCCTCGACGACGGGCCGTTCTCGCGAGGCGGCGACTCCGGTGCGCTCGTGTACCGGGAGGACGGGGTCGCGCTCGGGCTGCTGTTCGCCGGGTCGGAGTCCGGCGGGCGCAGCGGCAAGGGACTCACGTACGCCAACCCGATCGACCAGGTGCTCGAGATCCTGGGGATCGAGCTGGCGGGCGAGCCCACGCAACCGTTCGGCTAGGTGCGCACGCTCGTGCGCGGTCTGCCCCGGTTCGGGCGGCGTTCGGTATGCGCACCAGCGTTTCCAGCGCCGGGCGTGTCGCCCGTGGCGCTCGGTGGCACGGGCGTGTCCGTCCGGCGCGTCGGGCGCCGCGACACCGCTGACCTGCGAAGCCATCGGGGTCCCCGCGGCGGCGGGATCGGCCGCCCTGCGGCCCCCTGCAAGGGGTAGACACGGGGGACACAATGGATGACCAGGAGGTGATCGGGATGGCAACACTCGACGAGGCTCGGTCGGCAAAAGCCGCATTGCGGGAAAAAGTGACCGGGCTCGACGGTGTGATCGGAGTTGGCGTCGCCCCTGAGTTCACGACGTCCCTCGGGCAGCCCCCGCGCGAGTTCCCAGCGCGTCAGCACGCGGAGCCCGACACGTCCGGTGGATCGCCGGTCGAGGTGCTCGCCGAGGAGGTCTCGGTGGAGCAGGTGACAGGCCCCGGCGGAAGCTGGGTGCTGCAGGTCAACGTGACGGACCCCGGGCTGGTGGACAAGGTGCCCGAGGAGATCAACGACGTGGCCGTGCGCGTACGCGTCCTGGGCGCGGTCCGGGCGGGCTGAGCGCAGCACCGAGGCAGAGCGCCTGACCGGCGCTCCGCCCCAGCGTGCCCGAGGCGGCCCGGATGGCAGCCCTCGCGACCCGTCGGCTCAGCCGAGGGTCGTCGGCAGCTCCGGCGTCTCGCCGAGCAGCTGCTCCGCCAGGAAGGCGGACACCACCTGGTACCAGACCTTGGCGTTCTGCGGTGTGAGGACCCAGTGGTTCTCGTCCGGGAAGTACAGGAACCGGTGCACGGTCTCCCCGTCGTCCGACGCCGGAAGGCCGGACCTGGTCAGGAGCTCGAACCACAGCCGCAAGCCCTCGCCGATCGGGACGCGATAGTCCTTGTCGCCGTGGATCACGAGCATCGGGGTGCGGATCTCGCCCACGGCCAGGTGGGGGCTGTTCTCGAGCGCCATCTCCGGCGTCATCTCGCGGGCCCAGTAGAAGCTGGCGTCGGTGGTGGGGCCGAACTGGTCCAGCGCCCACAGGCTGGCGTGGGTCACCACCGCCTGGAAGCGGTCGGTGTGCCCGGCCACCCAGTTCGCCATGTACCCGCCGAACGAGCCGCCCATCGCGGCCGTACGGGTCTCATCGATCTCCGGCAGCGCCTCGGCGGCGTCGGTGATCGCCATGAGATCGGTGAACGGCGCCTTGCCCCAGGCACCCCAGCCGCGCTGGACGAACTCCTGGCCGTAGCCGGTCGACAGCGCCGGGTCCGGCAGCAGCACGGCGTAGCCCTGGGCGACCATCAGCCACGGGTTCCAGCGCCAGCTCCACGTGCTCCAGGTGCTCAACGGGCCGCCGTGGATCCACAGCAGGAGCGGGGCCTTGGCCGACGTGTCTGCGTCGCCGGCCGGGGTGGGCAGCGCCAGCCAGGCCCGCACCCGCGTCCCGTCGTCCGCCGTGGTCTCGATCTCGGTGAGCCGGCCCGGTAGCGCCGGAGCCGGCACCGGCGAGCGCAGGAGGATCGCCCCGACCGGCGTCCGCTCCCCTGCCGCGCCCGAGGCGAGGAAGGCCGCGAGGTCGATGCGCACGGGCTCGGCCGGGGCCGCGTAGGAGGACCGCAGCGCGAACACGCCGGAGCCGTCGGGGGTGATGGAGAGGTCGGAGAAGAACGCGTCGTCGGCGGTCAGCCGCTCGACCACCACATCGCTGCCCGGCAGCGCCCCGGAGAACGTGAGCAGGAAGACGGGGCCGCGGCCGTCGTCGTCGGCCTGGACCAGCAGGCCGCTGCCGTCCGGGAGCCAGGTGGGCCGGCCGGGCCAGCGGTCCCAGTCGTCCGCGAGGACCACCGGTTCCGCCGAGCCGTCGACCGGCGCCAGGGCGAGGCGCATCACCGGGGCGTCGGCCGGGGACGAGATCGACTCGGTCACGTAGGCGACCCAGGCGCCGTCGGGCGAGATGCGCGGGCCGCCGGCGTCCGCGTCCGGGTCGTCGACGAGCACGCGCCGGTCACCGGTGGCCGTGTCGACGACGACGAGGGTGGTGCGGACGGCGGCGCCGGGGTCGGGCACGGCCCAGGTCGCGACGAGCGTGGTCCCGTCGGCCGACAGGTCCGCGGAGTGTTCCACGAGGTGCCGGCCGGCGCCCGTGAGGTCGCGCAGCTCGAGGTGCTTGCCCGGCGCCGGCGTCTCGCCCTCGCCGGAGGCGCTGGGCAGCGGCGACGCCGGATCGTCGGCGAGCGCCGCGAGGTCGCCCGCGAAGAGCCGTGCCTGGTCGGGTCCGAGGTCGTGGTCCCAGAGCCGCACCGGGTAGCCCGTGTGCAGGATCGCGGAGACCTTCTGGTCCTTGCGGGCCTTGCGCAGCTCGGTGTCCTGCGCCAGGTCCTTGGCGGAGGGCAGGACGTCGGCGGCGACGCTCACGATGTCGGTGTCGCGTGCCGTGAGCGCCGCGGAGACGCCGCCGGGCGGTGCGGCGATCACGCGGGCCTCGCCACCGTGCGCGGGCAGGAGCCACAGGGCGGACACCGGGTCGGTGGTCGAGGACCCGTCCGGGTCGGGCCGGGCGGAGGTGAACAGGAGGTCGCCGGTGCGGGTGAAGACGGCGGACGACTCGCCCTTCGTCGAACGGGTGAGGCGCCGGGCGGGCGCCGCGCCCGTCGGGTCCACCTCCCACAGCGCGGTGCGGTAGCCGGTGCGCTCGTCGTCGAGCGTCTGGACTCCGGCGACGAGGCGAGTGCCGTCCTGGCTGGCGGCAAGGCCGGTGAGGCGCGGGATCGCGACGTAGTGGTCGAGGTCGTGGAACGGGGTCTGTTGGGATTCGCTCACGCGAGACACCTAATCACGCCCGCCCGGACTCGCCTCGTCGCACCGCCTGGTCCGCCTTCTGCGCCAGCATCTCGTTGTACGCCTCGAGCTCGGCGTCGCCGTCCCGTTCCGCCTTGCGGTCGGTCCGCTTGGCCTCGCGTGCGTCGGACCGCGCCCAGGAGAACGCCACACCGACGGCGAGCAGCAGCGTCGGCAGCTCGCCGATGCCCCAGGCGACGCCGCCGCCCTTCTGCTGGTCCTCGATGGCGCTGGGACCCCATTCCCGGCCCATGAGGCCGAACCAGTCGGGCAGGAGGAGCGCGGTGCCGGACATGAGGGTCACACCGAAGAACGCGTGGAACGCCATGGTCGCGAAGAGCAGCACGAGCCGCAGCGGGTAGCTGGGACGGGCGGGTCCGGGGTCGATGCCGATCAGCGCGTTCGCGAAGAGGTACCCGACGAGCGTGAAGTGGGCGACCATCCACACGTGGCCCACGTAGGTGGTCATGGCGAACTCGAAGAGGGGGGTGAAGTAGAAGACGATCATCCCGCCCGCGAACAGGACTGCGGCGACCACCGGGTTGGCCATGAACCGGCCCACGGTGGAGTGCACCAGTACCAGGACCCATTCGCGCGGGCCGCGTGAACCGTCCTTGCGGGCCGGGACGGCCCGCATGAGCAGGGTGACCGGCGCCGCCAGGACGAGGAACAGCGGCACCACCATGGCCAGGACCATGTGCTGCACCATGTGGGCGCTGAACAGCACGTGCCCGTAGGCGGCCGCGCCGCCGCTGGTGGCCCAGAACAGGACCACCATGCCGAGGCACCACGAGACGGTGCGGCCGAGGGGCCACGCGTCCCCGCGCTGCCGCAGGCGCAGCGTCCACCGCACGTAGACGAGCACGGCGGCCGCACAGGCGAACGCGAGAAGGAGGTCCCACTGGAACTCGGTGAGCCAGCGCAGCACCGTGGGCTCGGGCGGCAGGGGGTGACCGGTGACGAGCTCGGCCGGAGTGGGGTCCGCGATGGGTTCGTCGGGCACGGGCGGTGCCGTGGAGCCGAGCGCCACCGCCACGCCGGAGACCGCACCCATCACGCCGACCTCCACGGCAGCGAGCCGCCAGAACAGCCCGATCGCCGCGTTCCTGGTGGCGGTCCCCGCGGTGAGCCGGGCGACGACGGTGCTGCGGTGCAGCCAGCCCAGGCCGCCCAGGACGATCAGCAGCACGACCTTCACCACGAGCAGCAGCCCGTAGTCGGTGGCCAGCCCGTCCAGGGACCCGATCCGGATCCACGCGCTGACGAGGCCCGAGACGGCCACCGCGGCGAAGCACCAGCCCGCGATCTCGGAGTAGCGGCGGATCACGTCGGAGGTGGTGGCGTGCCGGATCCCGACCAGGCCGATGGCCGCGAGACCACCGATCCAGAGGGCGGCGCCACCGAGGTGCAGGAACAGGGCCGAGACCGCGAGGTCGTGGCTGGACGCGCCGGCGGCGTGGCCGGTCGAGGACTGCATGCCGAGGGCGGCGAGCGGCAGCGCGATGGTGCACAGGGCGCCCACCGGTCCGCGGACCAGGAGCGCGACGGCCGCGGTCACGGCGGCGACGATCACGATCCCGAGGTACGTACGCCCCACGGAGATGGTCGAGACGTACTCCATGAGCGCGGGGCCGAAACCCTGCGCGTCCAGCGGCAGGTACGTGGACCAGGAGAACCGCAGCACGAGCTGCACCAGCGCCGCGAGGGTCCAGAGGCCGGCGGACACGCCCGCGACGCCGAGCGCCCGGTCGACGAGCGGTCCCCGCGGCAGCACGCAGGCCGCCAGTGCCAGGGAGCCGACCGTCACCGCGAGGGCCAGCTCCGTGACCACCGTCGCGACGGGCATGCCCCAGCGCACGAGCACGCCCGGGTCGGCGAAGTTGGCGAACGAGGTGAAGGCGCCGGAGAACGTGCCGGCCGCGACGAGGGCTGCCAGCGCGACGAGGCCGGCGGTCGGCAGTGCGACGGCGAGCCACGACGGGCTGGTCGGTCCGTTCG
The DNA here is from genome assembly GCF_042682255.1 of Promicromonospora aerolata. Classification (NCBI taxonomy): domain Bacteria; kingdom Bacillati; phylum Actinomycetota; class Actinomycetes; order Micrococcales; family Promicromonosporaceae; genus Promicromonospora; species Promicromonospora aerolata. The sequence goes on along the minus strand of NZ_JBHUHF010000001.1, from coordinate 4,178,747 downwards.
CAGTGCTCGTCCGCGCGGTGCTGCTGGTGCTGTTCCGGGCGTCGGTCGGGTTCACGCGTCCAGCCTAGGCGTGCTGCGCCGCGGCACAGACCGTCCGCTGGTGTCCGGTTGACCACTCCCCGGGCCACCCAGAACCGGGCATTTCGACGAAGTTGCGGAAAAGTTTGGCCCGATTATGAACCAAACCCAACCCTTCGGCCCTCTTCTGCGTTGTGACCAGTGTGGACCTCGCGAACATCATCACCGAGACCGACGACTCCGTGCCGTGCTCGGACCAGCCCGAGCTCTGGTTCGCGGAACATCCCGCGGACCTCGAGGAGGCGAAGCGCGCGTGCGCGGTCTGCCCGCTCAAGGCGCAGTGCCTCGCGGGTGCGCTTGCCCGGCGCGAGCCGTGGGGCGTGTGGGGCGGCGAGATCGTCGTGGACGGCACCGTACGGAGCCGCAAGCGGCGCCGCGGCCGGCCGCGGTCGATCGGAGGCATGCGCGTGGCGTGAGCCGCGTGACCCACGAGACCTGCCCGAGGCACGGCGATCGAGTCCAGTCGCCGTGAGACGCCGGAGCAGTGCGCTCTCCGCACCGAGGATCTCCCAGACGGATCCGGACGAGCGCACTGCCCCGGTCGCAGCACGAGTCAGACCCCCAGGTCACCGAAGTGACCTGGGGGTCTGACACGTTCTGGCTCAGCCCCAGACGAGGCCGTGCGCCGGCTCTTCGAGCACCCGCGCGACATCCGCGAGGAACCGGGAGCCGAGCTCGCCGTCCGCCAACCGGTGGTCGACGCTGAAGCCGAGCTGGGTGACCCACCGCGGCTTCACCTTGCCCTTGTGCACCCAGGGCTGCTTGCGGATCGCGCCGAAGGCGAGGATCCCCGTCTCCCCCGGGTTCAGGATGGGCGTGCCCGTGTCGATGCCGAAGACGCCCACGTTGGTGATCGTGATGGTGCCGTCGGACATGTCCGTGACCGAGGTACGCCCGGCACGCGCGGTCGCCGTCAGCCCGACGAGCGCCTTCGCGACGCCGAGCAGGTCGAGCGTGTGCGCGTCCTTGATGTTCGGCACCACGAGGCCCCGGGGGGTCGCCGCGGCGATCCCCAGGTTCACGTAGTGCTTGTAGACGATCTCCTGCGCCTCGTCGTCCCACGCCGCGTTGATCTGCGGGTGCCGCCGCACGGCGAGCAGCACCGCCTTGGCGGCGATGAGCAGCGGTGTCACCCGCACGTCCGCGAAGTCGCGGTCCTCCTTGAGCCGCTCCACGAGCCGCATCGTCTTGGTGACGTCGACCGTGTGGAACAGGGTCACGTGCGGAGCCGTGAACGCGCTGGCGACCACTGCCTCGGCCGTGCGCTTGCGCACCGACCGCACCGGGACCCGCGTCTGCCGCCCGTCCGACGACACCACGCCCGACGCGAGCCACGGCTCGTCGTCCGGGTAGTGCGTCAGCGTCCGCACCGACGAGCGCTCGGCGTGGGCGACCACGTCCTCGCGCGTGACGATGCCGCCAGGGCCCGACGCGTGCACACCCGCCAGGTCCACCCCCAGGTCCTTGGCGAGCTTGCGGACCGGCGGCTTCGCCAGGACACGAGCACGCGCGGCCGTGGTGGTACCCGTGTCCGACGCCGGAGCAGCCGCCGGGCCACGAGCCGGCGCCGGGGTCGGTGCCGCGGGAGCCTTGGTGGCTACCGCCGACGCACCGGCCCTGGCGGGTTCGGGCGCCGGAGCGGCGGGAGCCGCCGGAGCCGGTGCGGCCGGTGCGGCCGGTGCCGGAGTCGCCGGTGCCGGTGCCGGTGCCGGTGCCGGTGCCGGTGCCGGTGCAGCAGGCGGAGCCGCCTGGTGCCGACGTCGCCGTCCGCTCGCCTTCGCCTCCGCCGTGCCGTAACCGACGAGCACCGATCCGGAGCCCTCGTCCTGCGTGCCCTCGCCGGCGGGGGCACCACCACCGGGTCCGGCGGCCGGCTCGGCCGCCGATGCGGTGCCGTTCGGCGTCGATCCGGCGGGACCACCAGCGCCGTCGGACACCGCGATCTCGATGATCGGCGTACCGACGTCGACGGTGGTACCCGGTTGGACGAGCAGGGCGGACACCGTCCCTGCCCACGGCGACGGCAGCTCGACGAGCGACTTCGCCGTCTCGATCTCGACGATCGTCTGGTTCACCTCGACCGTGTCGCCGACGGCGACCTGCCACTCGACGATCTCGGCCTCGGTGAGGCCCTCTCCGACGTCGGGGAGCGGGAACCTCTGGTTCTTCAAGCTCACTCTCGGCTCACTCCTGGGTCAGTGCGCGAAGGCACGGTCGACGGCGTCGAGCACGCGATCCACGCTCGGCAGGTATTCGTGCTCGTGCTTCGCCACCGGGTACGGGGTGTGGAAGCCGCCCACGCGGAGCACGGGCGCCTCCAGAGCGTAGAAGCACTCCTCGGTGACACGGGCGGCGATCTCGGCCCCGGCACCGAAGAACACGGGTGCCTCGTGGATCACCACGCAGCGCCCGGTCTTGCGCACGCTCGCCACCACGGCGGCGGTGTCGATGGGGGAGATCGCGCGCAGGTCGAGCACCTCGGCCGAACGCCCCTCCTCCGCGAGGGCGTCCGCGGTCTTCATCGCGGTCACGACGGACGGCCCATACGCGACGAGCGTGACGTCCGTGCCCTGGCGCACCACCTGGGCCGCGTTGAGCGTCTCGGTGCCGATGGGGGTGCCGAGGTCGACCGGTCCCTTGCCCCAGTAGCGGGCCTTGGGCTCGAAGAACACCACGGGGTCCGGGGAGGCGATGGCCTCCTGGATCATCGTGTAGGCGTCCTGCGGACCGCTCGGCGTGACCACGCGCAGGCCCGCGGTGTGCGCGAACAGTGCCTCCGGGCTCTCGCCGTGGTGCTCCACGCCGCCGATCCCACCGCCGTACGGGATGCGGATCACCACGGGCATCTGCACCGCCCCGCGCGTGCGGTTGTGGATCTTCGACAGCTGCGTGGTGATCTGGTTGAACGCCGGGAAGACGAACCCGTCGAACTGGATCTCGCAGACGGGCCGGTAGCCGCGCATGGCCAGGCCGATGGCGGTGCCGACGATGCCCGACTCCGCCAGCGGCGTGTCGACCACGCGCTGCTCGCCGAACTCCGCCTGCAGGCCGTCGGTCACGCGGAAGACGCCGCCCAGCGGGCCGATGTCCTCACCCATGAGCATGACCTTGTCGTCGTGCCGCATCGCGGCGCGCAGGCCCTCGTTGATCGCCTTGCCGAGCGTGAGCGTCTTGGTGCCGGACGCCGCGTCGGGGGCGTCGCTGGATGTGTGCGTACGTTCCGCCATGGTTGTCATCGTGCGCCTCCCTGCGCTGAGTCCGCGATCGCATACTGCGGGGCCGGCGGGTCACCGGCGTCGTAGGCCTCGTACCAGGCCCGCTCGGCTGCGACGACGGCGTGGGGGGTGGCGTACACGTCGTCGAACGTGCTGGCCACGGCCGAACCGCCGTCGAGGGTGCGGACGCCGGTGCGCAGCGCGTCGCCCAGCTCGTCACCCGCTGCCTTGATCTCCGCCTCGAACTCCGCGTCGAGCGCGTCCTCGGCCCGCAGCAGTGCGGCGAGGCGCTCGATCGGGTCGCGGCGCCGCCACATCTCCTCCTGCTCGGAGGTGCGGTACCGGGTCGGGTCGTCCGACGTGGTGTGAGCGCCCATGCGGTAGGTGAACGCCTCGATGAAGCTCGGGCCCTGGCCCAGGCGGGCCCGTTCGAGCGCCTCCTGGGTCGCGGCGTACACGGCGAGCACGTCGTTGCCGTCGACCCGCAGGCTGGGCAGGCCGAACGCCTCGCCCCGCCGGTACAGCGGGGTCTTCGTCTGCCGGGTGGTCGGCTCGGAGATGGCCCACTGGTTGTTCTGCAGGAAGAACACGACGGGGGCGTCGTTGACCGCCGCGTAGACCATGGCCTCGTTGACGTCACCCTGCGAGGTGGCGCCGTCGCCGAAGTAGGCGACCACCGCGGTGCCGTCGTGCTTGTCGTGCGGGGTGCCGTCCCGCTGCACACCCATGGCGTAGCCGGTGGCGTGCAGGGTGTGCGCGCCGATGACGATGGTGTAGACGGCCGTGTTGCTCTCGGTCGGGTTCCATCCACCGTGGTCGGAACCGCGGAAGAACCGCAGCCGATCGACAGGGTCCAGGCCACGGACCTGCAGGACACCGTGCTCCCGGTACGACGGGAAGACGTAGTCCTGGGGGCGCAGCGCGTGGGCGCTGCCGACCTGCGCGGCCTCCTGGCCACGAGCCGGCGCGAACAGGGCGAGCTCGCCCTGTCGTTGGAGCGAGGTTGCCTCGTCGTCGAAGCGACGAGTCAGGACCATGTCGCGGTACATGCCACGGAGGTCTTCCGCGGTCAGGGCAGCGGCTCGGTCACGGTATCCCTTGGTCCCGCGCGTGGTGACGCGGTTCCCTTGGGGATCGAGTAGCTGCAACGTTGGGATCGCCTCGTTGGAGCCGTTGGTCGTTGTCACGCTTCCTCCTTCAACTGCGGACGCGAGCGCCCGCTGTTGCGGAGACGCCCGGCCCGTTCCGGGGACCTTTCCATCCTGGCACGGGTCCAGCCGGAAATTTGGCCGATCCGCAACCTACGCTGTCGTAGCCTACGCAAGCGTAGGCTACGGGTCCGTAGGTTGGTCTGCCGCGATGTCACCCAATCTCTCGGGTGCCCGTTTGTCGGATTCCACCAAGCCGCGCGAGGCCAGGGCCCGGAAGCCGCGCGAGGCCAGGGCCCGGATGGTCGGCAGAAAGTCAGGTGATCGGTCGCTCGGGCTGCCGATCACCTGACGTTCTGCCGACCACGGTCAGCGCTGGCGCCAGGCCGACGCGACGGCCAGGAACGCGTCGTTCGCGTCCGGGTCGCCGATGCTCACCCGGATCCCGTGGCCGGCGAACGGGCGCACCAGGACGCCTGCGTCCTTCGCCTCGGCGGCACGCTCCATGGTCGCCTCGCCCAGGTCGAACCACACGAAGTTGGCGTGCGTCTCCGGCAGCACCCAGCCCTGGTCGCGCAGGCCCTCCACGACGCGGGTGCGCTCGCCGACCAGTGCCTCGACGCGTTCCTTCAGCTGGCTCTGCGCCTCCGGCTCCAGTGTCGCCAGCGCCGCGGCCTGCGCCACGAGCGAGACACCGAACGGCGTGGACACGCTGCGGATCCCCGCGGTGAGGCGCGGTTCGGCGATCGCGTAGCCGATGCGCAGCCCGGCCAGTCCGTGCGCCTTGGACAGGGTCCGCAGGAGCAGCACGTTCGAGTAGCGCGTGTAGATGTCGATACCGTTCGGCGCCTCCGGGTCGCGCACGAACTCGAGGTAGGCCTCGTCCAGCACGACGAGGACGTTCTTCGGCACCGCGGCCAGGAACGTCTCCAGCTCTCCCACGTGCACGGCCGGACCGGTCGGGTTGTTGGGGGTACAGACCAGCACCACGCGCGTGCGCGGGGTGATCGCCGCCGCCATCGCGGGCAGGTCGAGCCGCCCGGTGCCCTCCTCGAGCGGCACCGTCACGGTCGTGCCACCGGACACGGCTGCCGCGATCGGATAGGCCTCGAACGAGCGCCACGGGAACACGATCTCGTCCCCGTGGTCGACCACGGCGTTCAGGATGTGCGACAGCAGCGCTACCGAACCGTTGCCGACCACCACGTTCTCCGCTGCCACACCGCTGTGTGCGGCAAGCCGTCCGACGAGCTCGTCGGCGTAGATGTCGGGATACCGGTTGACCTCGGCGGCTGCGCGCGTGATGGCGGCCTGCACCGACGGCAGCGGCGCGTAGGGGTTCTCGTTCGACGAGAGCTTCCACGCCGGGGCGCTCGACCCGGCGCGCGCCCCGGGAACGTAGGACGGCAGGGCCGACACGGCAGGGCGGAGCGGTACGAATGCTTCTTCCACGGAGGTCAGCATGCCACGATGACCAGATGAAGCTCGTGGCGCGCATCCTCATCACCGCACTCGCGATCGGGCTGTCGTCCCTGATCCTGGGTTCTCACATGGACATCGTCAGCAACGGCACCACCCTCGGCACGATCCTCGCGGCCGTGGTGGTCGCGGTGGTCTACGGCCTTGTCCACATGATCGTGAAGCCGATCGTCCAGCTCATCTCCCTCCCCCTCTACATCCTCACGCTCGGCCTCGTGTCGGTGCTGGTCAACACGCTCATGCTGTGGATCACCACGCTCATCACCAACCAGTCCTGGTTCTCCGACCAGCCCAACTGGGGTCTGGAGGTGACCGGCGGCTTCTGGTGGTTCGTGCTCGCGGCGCTCGTGATCTCGGTGGTCCAGACGATCCTGCTGGCGATCCTGCCCAAGAAGGTCTCGGACTGACCCGAGGGCGTACCGGAGGACGAGGTCAGGGGTCGGCGCGCTCCGCGCGGTAGAAGACGGTGCGCACCGCCCTCCCGTCCAGCCTCGTACCGATCCGGTCTGCCACCTGGGAGACCCGTGGGTCCCCGAGTGCGACCGCGAGATCGAGGGTGCGGACGTGCGTGGCGACCGCATGCGCCTGCGCCACGTCTCCGGACGCCGCCCGGTCGCTCGCGTCGGCCGAGTCCCGCAGCGACCGGACCACCGTGACGCGGTCCCGCGTGCGGGGGTTCTCCGCGGCGGAGCGGCCGTCGGCGTGCGAGACCAGCTCCTCCGGCGTCTCCAGGTGCAGCACCGGCACGCCGGGCGGGGTGACGAGCAGTCCCGTCGGTGCCCCGGCCGTGACCAGCCCGCCGACCCGGTAGCGCTCCGTGAAGCTCGCCCGCGACACCAGCGCGGCCGCAGCGATCCCGCCCAGGCTGTGCCCCACGAGGGTGACCGGCTCGTCGGGCCCCGCCCCGGAGTCCGCGAGCGCGCGCTCGACGGCCACGGTCCCGCCGTCGGCCTGACCTGCGATGAGCTCGACGTCGGTCCGGCCGTCCCAGGGATGTTCCGCCGGGAGCGCGGACTGGGTACCGGGGATGAGTACCGTCCAGGACACCGTGCCGTCGGCACCGGTCACCTTCTGGATCGCCACCGTGGCCGGCGGCGCACCGCCCTGCTCGGGGTACAGGCTGTCGATCCTGGCCACCGCCTCCTGGACGGACCGGGCCCCGGTGTCGGACCACGCGGGCACCGCCCCGTCCGCGAAGTCCCCGGCACCCAGCCGTGCGACCCGCAGGCCCCGGTCGTCGTTGCCGAGCACCGGCAGCTCCCGGGCCACGTGCGCGAGCGCCCCGGCACCGCCCGGTACGCCGGAGCGGCCCTGCGCGAGCCCTGGCTGGGCCAGCGCGACGCCACCACCCAGGCCGGTGAAGGCCTCGTCGGAGTACGGGGCGAGGCCCCGGGTGGCCGCGGCCCAGACCTGACCGGTGACCGGCGAGAGCGCACCACCCGTGACGGTCCCGCCGACCATCCGCCCCGCCATCTCGGCGCCGCCGACGGCGGCGGACCCGGCGAGCCCCGCCCAGCCCAGCCCGCCGACCGCCGCTCCGATGCCGAACGTGCCCGCCGTGACGAGGGCACCAACCACCCGTTCCGCCGTCGACTCCGCCTCCTCGTACGACCCCGCCGCGCGGAGCAGGCGCCGGCCCAGCAGCTCGCACAGGTCGGCACGCGTGACGAGGCCGCGAGCAGCGTCCTGGGCGGCTGCTTCGAGCGCCCGAGCCTGGGCCCCGGCCTCGCCGGTCACCCACGAGGTGGCCTCGGTCCGACCCGCTCCGAATACGTCCAGGTCGCCGCCCGCCTCCAGGCAGCGCACCGCTGCCGACCGTAGGTCGGCGGCGGCGCCGGCAATGAGCGCCGCCGCCCGCCGCACCGAGTCCAGATCGACGGCCGACGGGCCCGCCCCGCCGTACACCGTGACGGTGTCGACCGGGGCCAGCGGCGCGTCGGGCGTGCTCACCATGGCCGGACGCCGACCGGACCCGAGCCGCCCGCCCCCGGCTCCGGCTCCGGAGCGGGCCCACCGGGAGACGGGAGGACCGCCGTCTGAGCAGCGACCGCGTGCCGCACCGCCACGTCGACCAGCTCTCGGTCCCGGCCGAGCGCCTGCAGCGCCTCGGTGACCGCGACGCGGTACAGCTGCGCCGCGCGGGCCTGCCACTCCACGTCGCCGGACGCGCGCAGCGCGTCGGTCGCCCGCTCCACCAGGGCGACCGCTTCGGCGAGCGCCGACGCCGGTCCGCCTCCCCACCGGCCGTGGCCCTGCGCGGGGCACCACTCGCTGGTCCTGGACGTGCTGGCGTACATCGGCCCTCCTGCCTCCGCGGGTGTCGAGCCGGTCAGCTCTTCCGCAGACGTTACGGAGCGGCCGGGCCCCGGCGTCGGACCGGTCCCGCCGCCTGTGCACAGGTCGGCGTGGGACGGGGGTGTGGTCGGGCTCGCACCCGCGGAACGCCGTCGGGAGGGCCCTTGCCCGGCCCCGGACGGATGGCCTGCCCGGACCACGGTCCAGGCAGGCCATCCGGGAGTGCCCGCTACAGGCAGACCTCCGTGCGGCCCGCCTCGACCGTGGCACGGTGCGCGGCTCCCTGCTCCGGGAAGACCTGGAGCCGAACGGCTTCCGCGGCGTTGACCTCGAAGCAGGCGCCGTCGGCGGACCACTGGAAGTCACGCACCACGACCCGGCCGCCGACGGCCTGGAACACTCGGCGACCGTCCTGCCGCAGCTCGGTGCGCTCGGGGCTGACCGTCGCGGCATACCGGTGTCCGTGCACGCGGACGTCGTCGACGGCGTTCCGGCCCGACAGGTCCCACGAGCCGAACGTGACCGACCCCGGCTCGCCCCACGGGTCCTCCGCGACCAGCTCGTGCACCGCCATCAGCGGCATCACGTTCGACCACGTGTAGTAGCGCCACGCGCTGTCGACCGCCGACGCGTTGATGACCTGCCCCGGCTCCGGGTCGAAGTACTCGGGGAACCAGCCGTTCTTGTCCCAGCTGTCGAGCCACATGCGCGTGCTCTTCGACGCGAGCTCGCCGGCCGCCGCGTCGAGCCCGTACCGCTTGACGCCGTCGTACACGGTCGCGTTCATCGGTGGCCACACCGCACCACGCCACTGCTCGCAGGAGTTCTCGTCGCCCCACGCGAGGTAGAACCGGTAGTTCTGCGAGTCGTTCGGCCGGTCCAGCCCGTTCGCGCAGTACTCGGGGTCGGACCGGCTGATGCTCGGTATGCCGTACTCGCCGCCGAACTTCTCCGGGTCGAGCAGGTTCTCCTCGACGGTCCGCTGCGCCCGCTCCTGCGTCGCCACCCCACCGAAGAGCGGGTAGAAGACCGTGGCCGTGACGACCTCGCCCCAGGTTCCGTCGAGGTGCCGGTCGAGGTACATGCCCTTCTCCTCGTTCCACAGCCTCTCGTTGAACGCCTCCTTCACCGTGCTGAAGACGGCGCGGAACCGCGCTTCGTCCGCCGGCCGGTCGAGCACGCCGGCGAGCTCGGCCAGCGACTCCGCCATCAGCGCGTAGTAGGACGTCAGCGCCACGTCGGTGAGGTCGGTGTTGTCCCGCTCGTCGCCGCTGCCGCCGTCCTTCGGGACGCGGTTGGCGGCCTGGTAGGCCGGCAGGTCGTCGAGCCCCAGGTGGTTGCCGACCTTGCTCGCGTCCGCGTCGTAGGGCGCTTCGAGGAGGCCGTCGCCGTCCACGTCCCACTCGGGCAGCTTGTCGAAGAAGTCGACCAGGGCGGGGTAGGCCTGCTCCACGAGCTCCTGGTCGCCGGTCGCCGCATGGATCCGCTTGACCGCGTACGCGTGCATCGGTCCCGAGTGGAGCTGGTCGTAGCGCGGCCCGCCGACGTCGAACAGGTCTCGTTCGTGCTCACGTGCCAGCTCGGGATCGACCGTGAGCGCGATGATGGCATCCCAGGCGGAGTCCCAGCCGGTGAAGATGGTGTCGTTCTCGGCACCACCACGACCCCAGCCCCAGACGAGGAAGCTCCGCTGGAACGTCTCGTCGTAGTTGGCGTTGAGCGCGATGGCGGAGCGCATCACCGTCGCCGCCCTGCCTGCCGGTCCCTCGCCGCTCAGCGTGCCGACGTCCGCCTGGGCCTCCGCCCGGTCGAGAGCCGCGAGGATCTCGCTCTCGTCGGCCTCGTCCGTCGCCACCGGAGCTCCGGACACGGTCGACGTGAACGTCACGGTCTCGTTCGCGTCGAGCGTGTAGCGCAGGGCTGCGGCCGCCTGGCCGGGGGCTGCCGGCTCACCCTCCATCGCCGCGACCAGGTCGTCCTCCGACGCGTACGACGCACCACTGTCCGGGCGCACCGTCGGCGTCAGGGCGAAGTGGCTGGTCTTCCCCGGATCGTCCACCCCGGCGCCGCTGGCACGGATCCCGTGGTCGGTGACCTGGTAGGTACCTGGTTCGTCCCAGGGTGGCGCGGCCTCGAGGAAGACCGTCGTGTCGTCGGCCAGCGCCGTCACCGAGCCCACCAGCACGTTGGGCGCGGTCCGCGCGAACCGGATCTGGATCGTCTGCTTCTCCCGCTGCGTCTGCTCGTACCGGGACTCCATCACCGGAAGCAGCTCGCGCGCCTCCGCCACCTGGTCGGCGGGCCAGTCGTCGGGGTGATCGAGGATCTCCCGCAGCGCACCGAGCTGCTCGGGCGTGATCTTCCGGTCGTCGCTGCTGACCTTCACCTCGTAGTAGGAACCGTCGACCGTCGCCGGACCGACCTCCGCGACGTAGGGGACCAGCCCCTGGTTCTCCCGGATGAGGCGATCGCCGCTCGTCAGCAGGTTCACCCGCATGGTGAACCTGCTCTCGCCCTCGCCGACGAACAGGGCACCGTTGTCGTCCCGCTCCGTGTAGCCCGGCATGGCGAACGGACGCTCGAGCCCGTCCGCGCCGTCGTTCCCGTCCGGCGTGGTGACCTGGGCATCCGCCGAGACCGCCAAGGACGCCATGCACGCCGCCGACACCAGTGCGGCGCCGACGACGAGCGGACTGCGGCGCACGAGCCGGATCACGCCATTGTGATCGGTCATCTTGATTTCCTCCCGATTGTGAGCGCTAACAAGCTGACGGCGTCCAGGCTAACGTGACATGTATCATATGACAACAGTTACTTCTGTCCGGCTTCGGCCATCTCGCCAGGGAGCTCGGTACGGCCCGGGCACACTGCGCTCCTCGTCCAGCGGCGAGCTGGGCGTGGGAGAATGGAGGACGTGCCTGAGACGACCGCGCCCGCCGCCAGCCCTGCCAGCCCCGTCACCCGCGTCACTCTGGCGGAGGTGAGCCCGGCCATCGCGCTCGGACCGCTCGACGGCCGGTACCGCAAGGCCGTCGCCCCGCTCGTGGACCACCTGAGCGAGGCCGCGCTGAACCGCGAGCGCATCCACGTCGAGGTGGAGTGGCTCATCACGCTGTGCAACGGCACGCCCGGCGACCCGTCGCCCGTGGTCCCCGGTGCCCCCTCGCTCTCGCAGCAGGAGGTCGCCTACCTCCGCGCGATCCCCGCGTCGTTCGGCGCGGACGAGATCGCCGAGCTCGCCGAGATCGAGCGGGAGACGGTGCACGACGTCAAGGCGGTCGAGTACTTCATCAAGCGCCGTATCGCCGCCGCCCCGGAGGCGCTCGGCAGCACTGTCCTCCCCGCGGCGAGCGAGCTGGTGCACTTCGCCTGCACCAGCGAGGACATCAACAACCTGTCGTACGCGCTGATGGTCCGGGGCGCGGTCCGCGACGCCTGGCTCCCGGCGGCCACCGCCGTCGTCGACCAGCTCGCGGGCATGGCACGCGAGCACGCGGCGGCGCCGCTCCTGAGCCGCACCCACGGCCAGCCGGCGACGCCGACCACGCTGGGCAAGGAGCTGGCCGTGCTCGCGCACCGGCTGCGCCGGCAGCTGCGGCGTATCGAGGGTGCGGAGTTCCTGGGCAAGCTGAACGGCGCCACCGGCACGTACGGCGCACACACCGTCGCCGTGCCCTCGGCCGACTGGCCCGCCGTGTCCAAGGCGTTCGTCGAAGGCCTCGGGCTGGACTGGAACCCGCTGACCACGCAGATCGAGTCGCACGACTGGCAGGCGGAGGTCTACGCCGACATCGCCCGCTTCAACCGGATCCTGCACAACCTCGCGACCGACGTGTGGACCTACATCTCGCTCGGGTTCTTCACGCAGATCCCGGTCGCCGGGGCCACCGGCTCGTCGACGATGCCGCACAAGGTGAACCCGATCCGGTTCGAGAACGCCGAGGCCAACCTCGAGATCTCGTGCTCGCTCCTGGACACCCTCTCGGCCACGCTCGTGACGAGCCGCCTGCAGCGCGACCTCACCGACTCGACGACGCAGCGGAACATCGGCCCGGCTTTCGGGCACAGCCTGCTCGCCATCGACAACGTGGCCCGCGGCCTGGACCGGCTCGCCGTGAACGAGACGCTCCTGCGCGAGGACCTGGACGCCAACTGGGAGGTGCTCGGCGAGCCCGTCCAGTCCGCGATGCGCGCCGCGTCCGTCGCGGGCGTTCCCGGCATGGAGAACCCGTACGAGCGCCTCAAGGACCTCACGCGCGGCCAGCGCGTGGACGGCGCGCGCATGCGCGAGTTCGTGGCCGGCCTCGGTCTGCCCGACGACGTCGCAACCCGCCTCGCCGCCCTGACCCCCGCGACGTACACGGGGCTCGCCGAACAGCTGGTGACGGACTACCTGGAGGCCTGACCCCGGGCCGGCTTCCATACGATGGACGGCATGAGCCGCTCCAGCCCGCCAAGCACCGCATATCTCGACCACCTCGTCGCCGAGACCGCCGGGCGGCGGGAGGCGCTGGCCGGCGCCGCCCCCGCAGGTGGCCCCGGCGCGGTAGGCCACCCGGGACCCGCCGTGTCCGACGGCGGTGCGCCCGCCGCTCTCGTCTCCGCGGTCGAGCAGGCAGCCGGACGGCTCGAACCGGAGCTCGCGGAGATCGTCCGACGGCTCCACGAGCACCCTGAGCCGGCCTTCGAGGAGCACCGCAGCGCGGCGACGCTGCTCGAGGTGCTGGCGCGGTACGGCGTCGAGGCAGAGCTCGGCGTCCACGGGGTGCCGACGGCGTTCCGTGCCGAGCTGGGCGACCCCGCAGGCCCCACCATCGCGATCTGCGCCGAGTACGACGCGCTGCCCGGCATCGGGCACGCCTGCGGCCACAACGTCATCGCGGCCTCGGGCGTCGGCGCCTTCCTCGCCCTGCAGGAGGTCATGGCCTCCGGTGATGCTCCGGCCGGCCGCGTGGTGCTGCTCGGCACCCCCGCCGAGGAGGGGCACAGCGGCAAGGAGGTGCTGGCCCGCAACGGGGCGCTGGAGGGCATCTCCGCCGCGATCATGGTGCACCCGTACGGCCTCGACGTCGCCGACCAGGTATGGCTCGGCCGGCGGCTCCTGACCTGGACGTTCACCGGACGCCCCGCGCACGCCTCCGCCCAGCCGTACATGGGTCGTAACGCGCTGGACGCCGCCAGCCTGGCCTACCAGGGCATCGGCCTCCTGCGGCAGCAGATGCCGCCGGTGGACCGGGTGCACGCGACGATCGCCGAGGGCGGCACCCGGCCGAGCATCATCACCGAACGGGCCGTGGTGCACCTGTACGCCCGGTCGAAGTACGTGGACACCCTGCGCGACCTGTCACGTCGCCTCGACGACATCGCGCACGGCGCGGCGCTCATGACCGGCACCGACGTCGAGATCACCTGGGACGACGGCGCCCACCCGAGCCTGCCCGTGCGGGGCAACCGCGCGCTCACCGGCCGGTGGGTCGCGGCGCAGCGCCGTCGAGGACGTGACCCGCTGCCCGCCGGCGTGCTGTCGGAGACGCTCGCGGCGTCGACCGACTTCGGCAACTTCTCGTTCCGCGTGCCCGGCATTCACCCGCTCGTCCAGGTCTCGGAACCCGACGTCGCGCTGCACACCGCCGAGTTCGCGGCCGCGGCGGCCACCCCGGCTGCCGTCTCCGCCGCTGTGGACAGCGCTGCGGGGCTCGCGGCGACCGCCCTGGACTACCTGTACGACGCCGACCTGCGCGCCGCCGTCCACGAGGAGTTCGACCAGGAGGGCGGCGCCGTCGACGTGCCGGCCTACTTCGACTGACGACCGGCTCGATACCCCGGCCGACCATGCGCCTGCTGCCAGTTCTCGGCCAGGTTCGGCAGCAGGTGCATGGTCAAAAACAGTGGGGCCTGCGGCAGCCGGCAATCTTATGGTCAGGCCATGACGACGCCGGAGATCGCCCCCATCGACACCTGGCTCGCCGTCACGCGGGACGACGGCGAGATCGTCGGCTACCTCGAGCCGTTGACCGACGACTACGCCGACGTGGTCCCGCGCAACCGCCTGGGCCACGCCGTCGGCGATGCGCACGACTATCACGCGGCCGAAGAGCTGGTGCTCGAGCGCGGGCTGCGCGAGCTGGCAGAGCACTGGGTGCTCGACGGCGAGGGGCCGGAGCTCTCCGTCATCGAGCTCGCACCCGACGGCATCGTGCTGCGCGACGCGTTCCTGTCGAAGTCGCTGGCCCCCACGAAGCGGGTGCACGTGCCGTGGCCCGACACTGCGGCTCGCCTGCGCCGGGTCTGACGCCGGTCGGGCCACCTGAGACCGGTCGATCGAACGAACTCGACGACTTCGGTCCGTTGCCCTGGGGCCGGTCCTTTGCTGGACCGGTCCCGGGACAACGGACCGAGTCATTCCGGCCGGCCGCAGCCGGCCACGGTCACGCCGTGCGGAGCAGCTCCCCGACCCGGACCGTGCGCTGACGCGCCACCATGATCGTCGTCACGGCGAGACCGGCGATGCCCCACAGAGCCACCGCCGCGATCGCTGTCCCGACGCCGCCGACGCCCGGTTCGATCAGACCGACGAGGCCGTCGAGCGCAGCGCCGACCGGCAGGAACGCCGCCAGCCCTTCGAGCACACCGGGCACCGTCGACACCACTCCTGTCGCGATGACGAGTACCGCGACCAGCAGGCTGATCCCGCGGCCGACATGGCCGAGCGCGGCGGCCAGTGCCTGGTTGGCCGCGACGAAAGCGACGGAGACCAGTGCGCCGAAGCCCATGGCCGCCAGCCAGCCGCCGAGGTCGAGGTCCTCGATCCCGGCCAGCACGGCCCCCGTCGCGAGGCCCGTGACCAGGCCGACGGCCGCCGGGACGGCGAACGTCTCGAGCGTGAGCCGCAGCGCGCCACGGGTCGATCCTCGGGCGTGCAGCGGGACCGGGGAGAAGACGATCATCAGCGCGAGCGCACCGAGCCAGAGCGCCAGCACCGCGAACATCGGGCCGGTCGCGCCGGTGTCGAGGTCCGTGACCGCACTGTCGGTGGCGACCGGGTCGGCCACCACGGAAGCGAGCGACGTGCGCTCCTGCTCGGTGTACGACGGGATCTCCTCGGTCGCCTGTCCCAGACCGTCGGACAGGTCCTCGGCGCCCCCGGCCAGCTCGCCGACACCGTCGGCGAGGCCGTCCACGCCCGTCGCGAGCTGGGTGGTGCCGGCGCCCAGATCACTGACGCCGTCAGCCAGACCGTCGACCCCCGTGGCGAGCCGGCTCGTGCCGGTCGCCAGCTGACCGGCGCCGTTCGCCAGCTCCGTCGCGCCGGACGAGATGCCGCCCGCGCCGTCGGAGAGCTCCCTCGCGCCTGCGGCCAGCTGGATCACGCCGCCAGCCGCCTGGTCAGCTCCGGCCTCCAGCTCGTCGAGGCCGCCGGAGAGCTGGTCCGCGCCGTCGGCCAGTCCCGAGGCTCCGCCAGATACCTGCTCTGCGACGCCGGCGAGCTCGCCGGCACCACCGGCGAGACCGGAGATGCCTGCGGACAGCTGGTGGAGACCGGTCGGTTCTTGACCGGGCGATCCCGCGGTACCTGCGAGACCGGCCATACCTGCGGCGATCTCGTTCAGCCTGTCCTTGTCCGCGCAGATCGCCGTGAGCCGCGGGTCGGCGGTCGGCGCGGCGCACGCCAGCTCGAGGCCGTCGACGAACTCCTGCATTCCGCCCGCAAGAGCCTGCGCATTCTGGGGGATCTGCTCGGCGCCGGCCGCTGTCGCCGCGAGCCCGTCCGCCAGCTCCCGGGTACCGGTCGCGACGCCCGCCGTGCCGGTCGCGAGCTCGTCGGCTCCGGTTGCCAGGTCCGCGGCACCGTCGGCGGACCGGCCTGCGCCGTCAGCCAGCCGGCCGACACCTGCGGCCGCCTGGTCCGCGCCCGCCGCCCACTGGTCCGCACCTGCCGCCCACTGCCCGGCCCCACCGGCCAGGCTGCTCACCCCGTCGCCGACCCCGGCCACGCCGACGGCGGTCTGGTGCGCGCCGTCAGCCAGCTCCTGCGCACCCTCGCCCGCGTCGGTCGCCCCGTTCGCCAGCTCACCGGCGCCGTTCGCCAGCTCCTGCGCGCCCTTGCCCGCCTCGGTCGCTCCGTCGGCGAGCTGGTCGGCGCCGTCGGCGGCCTTGCCCAGCTCCTCCGAGAGAGTGGAGAAGCCGACGAGCACGTTGTCCACGTAGGTCTCGGTCAGGGTGCTGCCGAGTACCCCGGTAGCGGTCTGCGCCACCACCTGCGCGAGGGCGTCGTCGAGCACGCGACCGTTCGCGGGCGTCGCGACGTCGATGGTGGCCTGCCGCGCCTTCGCCGGGTCGTCGCCGCCGAACGACGTCGCCGCGGCGGAGAATCCCTCCGGGATGGTCACGACAGCCGCGTACGTGCCGTCGGCGAGGCCGTCGGCCGCGCCTGCCTCGTCGGTGATCTGCCAGTCGTAGCTCGCGTCGGAGGCGGGGACCGCCGCCGCCTCACCGGCCGCGGCGTCCGCCGTCTCACCGCCGCTCACCAGTCCGGCGGCGAGCTGGCGGCCCAGCGGCACCGTCTGCCCGTCGACCTTGACCGGCTCGTCGAGGTTGACGATCGCCGCCTTGACGGTGTCGAGCCGGTCCTGGGGGTTCCAGAGTGCCGAGATCAGCAGCCCCAGGATCATCAGCGGAAGGAGCGCCACGGCCAGGGCGCGCCACGGGTTGCGGAACGGCTCGGGCCGCAGCCATCTCGTTGCGGTGCTCATGCCCGCACCTCCTGCTCGGTCATGTCTGATAGCTGGTCAGGTTCTGTCGTGCGGAGTCCGGTGCGGGCACCCGGGCTCACGTCCAGCTCCGGGGTGCCGGACGGCGCCAGGTCGGTCGCGGCCGGACCCGTCGAGCCGAGCAGAACGGCGACACCCGCGTCCTGCGCACCCGCCACTGCCCGTGCCAGTGCGGCCCGTGCGGCGAAGTCGCCCACCATCTCGGTGGCGTCCACGACGAGCACGCGCGGCTTGTCCCGCAGTGCCCGGCGGACGGCCTCAGCGGGACGCCCGCCCTCGTCCGCCGCGTCGACGAGAGCCACCCGGTGCCGCACGGACGACGCCCGCTCGGGCAGCACGAACCCGGCGGTCTTCGCCACACCGCCCGTCACGTCCAGCCGGCCGGCGACGGCCAGCAGGAACCCGCTGACCGGTGCGGTGGAGTCGCCGCGGACGAGCAGCAGGCCGCCGTCGGGCACCCGCACGCTCACCGGACCGACCACCAGGCCGGACCGGCCACGCACCTCGAGGGCTCCGGTGGCCACCGCGTCGGTCGCGCCGGGCTCCGGCCAGTCCGCGAGCGACAGCTCTCGGGCCAGGCCCTCGCCCTCCACGTCGAAGGACGGCAGCGCCCTGTCGAGCCACTTCGGCATGTACCAGGCTTTCTCCCCCAGCAGGGCGAGCACCGCCGGGACGAAGATCATGCGCACGATGAACGCGTCCACGGCCACCCCGACGGCGAGGCCGAGCGCGATCGGTTTGAGGTTCATGTCGCCGTGCGGGACGAACGCCACGAAGACCGCGATCATGATGACCGCCGCGGCGGTCACGACCTTGGCCGACCCCTGGAACCCGGTGGTGATGGCGTGCTTGGCGCTGCCACCGTGGACGTAGTCCTCGCGCATGCGGGACACGAGGAACACCTCGTAGTCCATCGCGAGCCCGAACAGGATGCCCATGAGCACGATCGGCATGAAGCTGATGACCGGTCCCGTACGGGTCACGTTGAGCGCCTCGGCGAACACACCGTGCTCGAACACGAGCGAGACCACGCCGAACGCCGCACCCACGGACAGCAGGTAGCCGACCGTCGCCTTGATCGGCACCGCGATCGAGCGGAACACCATCGTGAGCAGGATCAGCGACAGGCCCACGACGACAAGGGCGAACGGCAGCAGCGCGTCGCCGAGCTTGTCCGACACGTCGATACCGACGGCGGTGAAGCCGGTGACGGAGAGGTCCACGCCGTACTCGTCGAGGAAGTGGTCGTGCTGGGACCGGATCTCGCGGACCAGGTCCTCCGTCTGGGCGGACGTCGGACCACCTTCGGGCACCACCTGGATGATGCCGGTGTCCGCGGACTGGTTCGGCGTCGCGAGCGGCACGTCGGCCACACCCGGCAGGTCGGCGATCTCGTCGCCGATCTCGTTCATGAGGCCCACCGGGTCGGTGCTCGTCACGATCGATCCGGTGACGATCAGCGGGCCGTTGAAGCCGTCGCCGAAGTGCTCCGACACGAGGTCGTACGTGACGCGGGCCGGGTCGTCCTCCTCCATCACACCGGCGTCCGGGAGCGCGAGGCGCAGGTCCAGCGCGGGGTAGCTGAGGGCGCCCATCGCAGCGATGACGAGCACGACGGTCAGCGCCGGGACCCTGGTCACCGCACGGACCCACCCGGAGAAGAACCGGTTGGGCCTCGGTTCGGGCGAGGCCGCGACGGGGGTGCGGCGGCGGGTGGTCTCGGGGTCCGCGGCCGCCTGCTCGGCGGTCCTGGCCTCCTGCGCCGCGGCGCGACGGGCGCGGCGCGACGGCTTGGGTCGCAGGCGCTCCCCCGCGAACCCGAGCAGCGCCGGCAGCAGCGTGAGCGAGACGAGCACCGTGATGCCCACGGTCACCGCCGCCGCGACGCCCATGATGGTGAGGAACGGGATGCCCGCGACACCCAGCCCGACGAGCGCGATCATCACCGTGAGGCCCGCGAACACGACCGCGGAACCTGCCGTCGCGGTCGCCCGCGCGATCGACTCGTGCACGTCGAGCCCGGTACCGAGCTGCTCCCGGTGCCTGGACACGATGAACAGGGCGTAGTCGATGCCGACCGCCAGGCCGAGCATCACCGCCAGCATCGGCGTCGTGGAGTTGATCGGGCCGAGCGCGGTCGCGGCGAACAGCAGCCCCATCGAGGCGCCGACGCCGAGGAGCGCGTTGATCAGCGGCAGGCCGGCCGCCACGAGGGAGCCGAGCGTCAGGACGAGCACCACGAGCGCGACCAGCAGGCCGACCCCCTCGGTGAGCGTCATCTCCGGGAACTTCGAGGAGAAGAGCTGGCCGCCCAGGTGTGCGTCGGCGCCCTCGGGCAGCGCTTGCGCGAGAGCCTCGGCCTCGACGCCCAGCGCCTCCTTGGTCTCCTCGGTGATGGAGCCCTGGTCACCGTCCAGCTGGATCGTGAGGAGCGTGGCGCGCTCGTCGTCGGACACCGACGCCGGCATCTGCTCGTCGAACGGCGAGGTGACGGCGGCGACCTGCGAGACGTCGCCGATCGCCTCGACGCCGTCGGTGATCGCGGCGCGCAGGGGCTCGTCCTTGACGGACGCGCCCTCGGGCGCCACCACGATCACCTGCGCCGAGGCGCCGCTGACCTCCGGGAAGGTCGCGGCGAGGCGGTCGAGCGCCTCCTGGGACTCGGTGCCCGGGATGGACACCTGGTTGTCGAGACCTTGCTGCAGCAGGCCGGCCGCACCGCCCACCAGGACGAGTGCCACGACCCAGATGGCCACGACGAGCCGGCGAGCGCGTACGGCCCAGCGGCCGAGCGAGTAGAGAACGGAGGACACGCACACTCCTGGACGAGGCGGGGTACGACGAGGGGACGTTCGATGCACCACTGTATCCGATACATGAGTGCATCCAATACAGGGATGTATTGATAGACTGGCCGCCTGCCATCCCAAGGAGTTTTCTGTGACCTCTGAGCACGCCACCGACGTCGGCTCCGGGTCGTCCGTCGAACGCGAGCTCGCCGCGGCGCTCACCCCCCGACGTGAACGAACCCGCGAGCGCCTGCTCGACGCCGCCTTCACCGTCTTCGCGCACCACGGCATCCGTGGCGCGTCCATCGAGGCAGTGTGCGAGGCCGCCGGGTTCACCCGCGGCGCCTTCTACTCGAACTTCAGCAGCAAGGAGGAGCTGTTCCTCGCGCTCGCCGAGCGGGCGATGCGGCAGCAGCTCGCCTCGCTGGAGTCCATCGGCAAGGAGCTCGAGCCGGACATCGTCCGCGGCGGCTGCGTGGATCACGACGCGATCCGCACCATCCTCTCGGTGGTGGTGACCGATCCCGGCGACGCCAGGCAGTGGGCGCTGATGCGAGCCGAGCTGGAGCTGCTCGCGATGCGCGACCCGGCGGTCGGCCGGCCGTTCCTGGCACAGGAGGAGATGCTCCGCACCGAGGTCGGCGCCGCGATCGAGCGCATCCTCGCGGACCTCGGTCTGCGGTTCACCGTGGACCAGCGCACGGCCGTCGACCTCCTGCTGAGCGTCTACGAGTCGTCGGCCCGGTCCGCGGTGGTGGCGAACCCCACGGCGGAGGACGGCGATGCCGCCCCCGACACCGCCGTCCTGAGCGGGCTGGTCAACCTGTTGGTGACGACCGCCGACTGACCCTGGGACCGCCTGTCACCAGTGTGCGTTGGCTGCCAGCTCCAGTGCGATCTCCTGCCACCACTGGCCGGCGGCGGGGCCTCCGTTGCACGCGCCGTCCGACTCACCCGGGAGCTTGACCCACAGCAGTGCGTCGAGCGACGTCGCGTCGTCGACGAGCCGGGGCCGCTCCCCCAGCGCGCGACCGCGCGGGTTGCACCACTGCCTGTTGGAGCCGTTGCCGTTACGTGAGGTGTCGATCACGTACGGCCGTCCGCCCACCTGCGACGACACCTGCTCGGCATACGCCTGGGTGTCGGCGGTCGTCTGATAGTTCGAGGTGTTGAGCGCGAACCCGACGGCGTCGGTGAAGCCGATCAGCTCCAGCCGCCGCGCGGCCTCGCTCGCGCCCAGCCACCCCGAGTGCCCGGCGTCGAGGTAGACGCGGGCGCCGGCGTCGGTCAGGGCGGCCGCCGCGTACCGGAGGTAGCCGACCCGGTTGCCCTGCCCGTCGCAGTCACCGAGCTGGGCCAGCGCGTCGGGTTCGAGAACCACTATCGGGCTGCCCTCGATGCCGGTCGCCACGGTGTCGACCCACCGCGCGTACTCGCTCTGCGGCACTCCGCCGCCCGAGTGGTTGCCGCAGTCGCGGCCCGGGATCGCGTACACCGTCAGGACGCCGGTCTGCCCGGCGGCAGCGGCACGGCCCGTGTAGTCCGCCACCTCGTCGCGCGAGCGGGCCGCGTCCGCCCAGCCACCCACCCAGTACGACTGCGGGGTCAGGGCGATCTTCGCGAGCAGGTCCTTGTCCCGGCCGGCCGCAGCCGCCCAGGCGGCATGGGCCTGCGTGGTGGGATCCACGTAGAGGCTCGACGCAGCGGGTGCCGCCAGGCTGGTCACTCCTGCCGTGGCGCTCTGCGACATCGCGATGGTGCCGGTGGTCAGGAGTGCGAGGGCTGCGGCCAGGGCCGCCGTTCGGGTGCGACGTCGTACGCGAGGCATGGCGCTCTCCGTTCAGTCGGGTTCACCTCGGCCGGGCCGGCCGAGGCGTACCCGCGTGACGCTAGGAAGAACACCGGGGACCGGGAACCCCGCGAAACGTTTAGGCACGGTTGGGGGTGCACGACCCTTGCGGCCGGGCCGGCCGAGAGGGGTCCCGACCGGCCCGGCAGGCGTGGGTACCGCTCAGGCGAGAGCCTCGTCGACCAGTGTCTTCGCGGCCTCCTGCACCTCGGTGAGGTGCTCGGCGGACACGAAGGACTCCGCATAGATCTTGTAGACGTCCTCGGTGCCGCTCGGCCGCGCGGCGAACCAGGCGTCCGCCGTCGTCACCTTGAGACCACCGATCTTCGCACCGTTGCCCGGCGCCTCCGTGAGCTTCGCCGTGATGGGCTGCCCCGCGAGCGTGGTGGAGGTGACGTCCGCCGGTGCCAGCGCACCGAGGCGTGCCTTCTGCTCCCGGGTCGCCGCGGCGTCGACGCGGGCGTACCAGCTCTCGCCGTAGCGCTCGACCTGCGCGGCGTGGTGCTCGGCCGGCGACCTCCCCGTGGTCGCCATCACCTCCGAGGCGAGCAGCGCGAGCAGGATCCCGTCCTTGTCCGTGGACCAGACGCGGCCGTCCTTGCGCAGGAACGACGCACCCGCCGACTCCTCGCCGCCGAACCCGACCTCGCCGGAGAGCAGGCCGGGGACGAACCACTTGAAGCCGACCGGTACCTCCAGGAGGCGCCGGTCCAGCCCGCCGGCCACCCGGTCGATGAGCGCGGACGAGACGAGCGTCTTGCCGATCGCGGCGCCGGTGGGCCAGCTCGGCCGGTTGCCGCCGTACAGGTACTCGATGGCCACCGCGAGGAAGTGGTTGGGGTTCATGAGGCCGTCGGCCGTGACGATGCCGTGCCGGTCCGAGTCGGCGTCGTTGCCCGTGGCGATGTCGAAGGGCGCCGGAGCGCCGGGCCCTCCCCCGGTCATCCGCTCCACCAGGGACGCCATCGCGTACGGCGAGCTGCAGTCCATCCGGATCTTGCCGTCCCAGTCGAGCGTCATGAACGCCCAGCGGGGGTCGACCCGCGGGTTCACCACGGTGAGGTCGAGGTCGTACCGGTCGGCGATCTCACCCCAATACTCGACCGACGCCCCGCCCAGGGGGTCGGCGCCGATCCGCACGCCGGACGCCCGGATGATCTCGAGGTCCAGCACGTTCGCGAGGTCGTCCACATAGGTGGACAGGAAGTCGTGCCGGTGCGTCCGGTCGGAGCCCAGCGCATCGTCCAGCGACACCCGCCGCACGTGCCCGACGCCCGTACGAAGGAGCTCGTTGGCCCGTTCGGCGATCCACCCCGTCGCGGCGGAGTCCGCGGGACCACCGTGCGGGGGGTTGTACTTGAACCCGCCGTCGCGCGGCGGGTTGTGCGACGGCGTCACGACGATCCCGTCCGCCAGCCCGGCGCCGGGCGCCGCGAGACCAGGCGTCCCCTCGGCGAACCGGGTCTGGTTGTGCAGCAGGATCGACTGGCTGACTGCGGGGGTCGGCGTCCAGGAGTCGCGAGCGTCGACCATGACGTCGACATCGGCCGCCGCGAGCACCTCCAGCGCCGTCTGCCACGCCGGGCGGGACAGCGCGTGCGTGTCCCTGCCGATGAACAGCGGGCCGTCCGTGCCCTGGCCACGCCGGTACTCCACGATCGCGGCGGTGATCGCGACGATGTGGGCCTCGTTGAAGGCGTGGTCCAGGCTCGACCCGCGGTGGCCGGACGTACCGAAGGCAACCTGCTGGCCAGGGTCGTCGGGGTCTGGGGAGAGGTCGTAGTAGGCGCCGACCACCTGGTCGACGTCGATCAGGTCGCTGGGCTGGGCGGGGGTTCCGGCACGCGCATCCATGCAGGCGATACTGCCAGGTACCGGGCACGTCCGTCGCGACCGGAGCGCTCGGGGCGCCGTCGTAGGCTGGTGGCATGTTCCCGCCGATGCTGCCCGAGGTCCCCTCGGTCCACCCCAGCGAGCTCGACCCGACAGCTCCCGTACCCGACGGTTCCCTCCTGCTCGACGTGCGCGAGCAGGACGAGTGGGACGCCGGCCACGCCCCGGGCGCCGTGCACATCCCGCTGGGCGACCTGCCCGCGCGCTACGAGGAGCTGGACGCCGACTCGCCGGTCCTCGTCATGTGTCATTCCGGCGGACGCTCGGCGCGTGCCACGCAATGGCTCAACGACGCCGTGGGCCTCGAGGCGAAGAACCTCGACGGCGGCATCATCGCCTGGCAGGGCGCCGGGCTTCCCGTCGAGCGCTGAGACACTCGGGCCGCACCCCGGCGCCGCCTACGCGGTGGTGCGCGGCTGGCTCGGGTCGGTCTCGTTCCACACCCGGTCCAGCGCCGTGACCGCGTAGGTGTAGTGCGTGCCCGCCTCGGCCGAGGTGTCGACCCACGACTGGACACGTCCGCCCGCCGAGCGGAACGTGCCCACGAGGTTCGCCGGGTCGTTCGTGTCCACGAAGTCCACGGTTCCGGGCACGCGGTACACCGCGAACGACGTCGCCCGGGCAGCCTTGGTGCCGATGTCCGCCACGTGCACCCGGACGCCGTCGCGCACCCGGCGCGCGTTCGCGAGGACCGGCGTGACCACCGGATCGGCCGGCAGGTGCGGCATCGGCGGCACCAGCGCCGGGTACTGGTAGTGGTCCTCGACGACCTTCGACATACCGCCCTGCGCATCGATGGGGAGGTGCTTCGCCGAGTAGTAGACGTTGCCGTGGATCGGCCCGACGTCGCGGCTGACCTCACGGCACAGGTCGAGGTGGTTCGTGAGCTCCTCCCGATCGGTGAAGACCCCGCTCGTCATCTTGTACAGGGCCTCACCGACGTAGAGCTGCGTGCCGGACTGCGCCGCGACCTCCGCCCACCACGGGACGAGGGCCGCGTAGTCGGCGACCGCGAGCCCGATCTGCCAGTAGATCTGCGGGTTGATGTAGTCGAGCCAGCCCTCCAGCACCCACTTGCGGGTGTCGGCGAACTGGTCGTCGTACGACTCGGAGCCACCGGTGTCCGACCCGAGCGGGTCGGTGCCGGCGTTGCGCCAGATGCCGAACGGGCTGATCCCGAACTTCACCCAGGGCTTGGTCTCCTTGATGCGGACGCTCATGGTCTCGACGAACCGGTCCACGTTCCCGCGGCGCCAGTCCTCGATCGTGTCGAAGCCCGCACCGTACTGCTCGTAGGTTCCGGCGTCCGGCAGCACCTGACCGGACACGGGGTACGGGTAGAAGTAGTCGTCGAAGTGCACACCGTCGATGTCGTAGTTCTCGACGGCATGCAGGATCGCCTGCTGGATGTGCTCCCGCGCCTCGGGGATGCCCGGGTCGAAGTAGAGCTTGCCGCCGTACGCCCACACCCAGTCCGGGTGCTGCCGTGCCGGGTGGTCCTCGACGAGCTGCCCCGGGTCGGTCTGCATCGACACGCGGTACGGGTTGAACCAGGCGTGCAGCTCGATGTTGCGCTTGTGCGCCTCGGCCACCATGAACGCGAGCGGGTCGTAGCCCGGGTCCTGGCCCTGCGTCCCGGTCAGATACTGGGACCACGGCTCGTACGGGCTCGCGTAGAAGGCGTCGGCCGTGGGCCGCACCTGCACGAACACCGCGTTGAGCCGGTTCTCCTCCGCGACGTCCAGCCAGTGCAGGAACTCGGCCTGCTGGGTGGCGGCGTCGAGCCCGCTCGTCGACGGCCAGTCGATGTTGACCACCGAGGCGATCCACATGGCCCGCAGCTCGCGCTTGAGGTCGGCGCCCGACGAGGGCGGCGGCGTGGCGTTGCCGGTCATGGCCGGTGCGCCGAGGGCCGTCGCCGGGTCGAGGGCGGCGATCGTGACGCTGATCGCCGCCGCGGCGGTGCCCGCCGTCGCCATGGTGAGAAACTCGCGGCGGCCGAACCCCGTGGTCAGGCCCGACAGCCTGGCCGGTGGATGCGACGTGGTGCGCGCGTAAGCGGGCTTGGGTGTCGCCTCATGGCTGGCGGGCTGCCTCACGTGCTTGACCTCCGGTACTGGCTGCTGGGGGTTGGTGCCGTGGTGCTCTCTGTTGTGTTGCTACGTTGGCCGGCGCCGGTCCGGAACACTGAGGTGACGAACAATGCCACCGGGCGACGCCGTGGGGAAACTCTCGCACATGTCGCTTCGGATGTGAAGTTTGCAGTGCGATCGAGATTGCGAAACTTACTTTCACGCCTGGAACGCGCGGTGCCCCACCCCTGAAGCAGCTACGACGTGCAGGAACGGCAGCCGCCTCGCTCCCGCACTCACGCCTTCGGGGCGTCCCGCAACAGGTCGTCGTACTCGGGCGAGTGCTTCTGCACGTACGAGCGGATGAAGGGGCACAGCGGCACGACGGTGCCACCGGTCTCGCGCACCGTGCCGAGCGCGACCTTCGCGAGCCGTCCCGCCAGACCCTGGCCGGCGTACTCGTCGAACACCTCCGTGTGCACGAAGACGACGGCCCCGGCGTCCGTCTCGTAGGCGGCGAAGCCGGCCAGGGTGCCGTCGACGCTCACCTCGAAGCGTGACCTGTCGGGGTTGTCGGTCACTGTCACCTGCGGTTCATCGGTCATGCGCACCATCGTGGGCCCTCCGAGCAGCCGCCTGCCACCCTGGCACGCCGCCCGCACCCACCCGGGCCCCCTCGCCGCGAGCCGGACGCTCCGGCGCCAGTCGGCGGCACGCCGACGGGGCCGCACATTCACCCGTGTACCACCGGGATGGCAAGCGTCTTCCTGATACGTTGCATCCGACTTTTCCGAATCTTCACGAACGGACCCGGGATGCTCGTCTTCATCATCATCGGTCTGGTCGGGCTCGCGCTCGCCGTCGCCTCCCTCGTGTTCGGCGACTTCCTCGACCTCGCTGACGGCGCCCTCTCGGGCACCTCGCTCGGCGCGGGAGGGATGCTGTTCGGCGCGACCGGCATGGTGGTGCTGTCCGCCGGCCTCGAGCCATGGGTCGCCTACCCGGCGGGCCTCGTGGTGGGCGTCCTGGTGATCCTCCTCGTCAACGTGCTGCTCAAGCGCCTCCGGGCCGGCGACGACGGCACGCCCGTCTCCCTCGTCGGCGCGCAGGGCTCCGTCACGTCCGATGTCGACACCGGCCACGGTGAGGTGTCGCTCGACGCCGCCACCGAGCTCGAGACCCGGCTCGCCTTCTCCGACGAGCCCATCGGACAGGGCACACGGATCGTCGTCGTCGAGCAGCACGGGGCGCGCGTGAAGGTGGAGCCCGTGCCGCGCTGAGCGGTCCCGGCGTCAGCATCTCCCCATCCCCGCACCACCACAGATCCGGCCGGGACCGTCCGCGTGCCTGGCCACCGCAACCCCAGGAGCCGACATGGAACTGACCGGTCAACTAGTGGGCATCATCGCCGCCGTGGCAGCGGCGCTCGCGATCTTCCTCGTGCTCGCGTTCGTCGCGAGCCGCATCCGGCGCGTGCCGCCGAACGAGGCCCTGATCATCGTGGGCCGTGGCGCAGGGAGGTCCGAGGCCCAGCTGTCGAGCCAGCGCGTCGTCGTGGGCGGCCGAGCCTTCGTGTGGCCGGTGCTGCAGCAGGGCTTTGCGATCTCGTTGGAGCAGCGCCAGATCGGCATCACCGTCGAGGGTGTCGACAAGAACCGCATAAAGATCGCGATCAAGGCGTCGATCAACTTCAAGGTGCGCGGCGACGAGGAGGGCGTCCGACGGGCGGCCCAGCGCTTCCTGTCCCAGCAGCACCTGCTGACCGAGATCATCAAGGAGTCCCTCGAGGGCTCGCTGCGGTCGATCGTCGGCGACATGACGATCGAGCAGATCATCTCGGACCGCAAGGGCCTGTCCGACCGCGTGGTCCAGTCCACCAAGACCGACCTCTCCGAGCAGGGCCTCCAGGTCGACCTGCTCAACATCTCCGACATCTCGACGCCGGGCTCGGACTACCTCGCGAACCTCGGTCGCGCCGAGGCCGCCAACGCCCGCCAGCTCGCCGAGGTCTCCGAGGCCGAGGCCAACCGGGCGTCCGAGTTCGCCGTGATCGAGGCCGCCGAGCAGATCGCCGAGCGCAAGAAGGCGCTCGACCTGAAGCAGGCCACCATCAAGGCCGTGACGGACAAGGCGAACGCCGAGGCGGAGGCGGCCGGCCAGCTCGCCCGCGCCGAGCAGGACCGGCTCGTGGCCCAGCAGGAGCGCGAGGCCATGGCCGAGAAGGCGCGCGTGGAGCAGGAGCGGCTCGACATCGAGGTCCGCAAGCCTGCCGAGGCCCAGGCCTACGCGGAGGTCCAGAACGCCAACGCCCGCCGCGACGCCGAGAACGCGGCCACCGAGGCCGAGGCCTTCAAGCGCACCACGATCGCCCAGGCGAACAAGACGGCGGCGCTGCAGGACGCCGAGGCGTCCGCCGAGTCGGTGCGCCGCGCCGGTGAGGCGGAGCGGGACAAGCAGGTGGCGCTCGCCGCAGGTATCGAGGCAGAGGGCCGCGCGCGGGCAGCCGCCGTCGAGGCGGAGGGCCTCGCCGAGGCCGCCACCATCGACGCCAAGGCCGAGGCACTGCGCAAGTACGGCGAGGCCGCCCTGGTGCAGGAGCTCATCGAGCGGATGCCGGACATCGTCCGCGCCGCCGCCGAGCCCATGGCCTCGATCCAGGGGATGACCGTGATCTCGACCGACGGCGCCTCCGCCGTCACGAAGAACGTGGCATCCGTGATCGGTGAGGGCCAGGGCGTCATCAAGCAGCTCACCGGCGTCGACATCAACCAGCTGATCTCGAACCTCGCCGGCCCGCAGAACGGTGAGGGATCCGCCCCCACAGAGGCCGCGGAAAAGAACTGACCCTCCGCCAAACCGTTGAGTGCTGGCTATTTGTGGGATCGGAACGTTTCGAGCCCACAGATAGCCAGCACTCAACGGTTTGGGAGTCAGGGGTTTGGGAGTCAGGGGGTCGGGTGCCGTGCGTCGTACTGCCAGAACCGTGGTGTGAGCCGCACGATGAGCCAGAGCAGCACCAGGCACAGCAGACCGCCGACGACGGCCGCCCAACCCTCACCGACCCAGGTCGCCTCGGCGCCCAGGACCATCTCCCCGAGGCGCGGCCCGCCGGCCACCACCACGATGAAGACACCCTGCAGGCGCCCGCGCATGTGGTCGGGCGTCGCGGTCTGCAGGATGCTCTGCCGGAACACCGACGAGATGCTGTCGGAGCCGCCCGCGAACGCGAGCGCGATCCCCGCCGCGACGACGGCCCAGACGATCGGCCCGTCCGGTGAGCCCCGGCCCACGAGGACGAGGACGAGTCCGAAGAGGACGATCGACAGTCCCCACGCGGTGATCGCCCAGATGATCACCTGCCCCTGCCGGCGCATGCGCGTCAGCCCGCCGGAGAACACGCTCGCGAGGATGCCGCCGACGGCGAAGGCGGCGGCGAGCACGCCGGTCGTCGTCTCACCGCCACCGAGGTAGACGACGCCCGCGGCGGGCCACAGCACGCGCGGGAACGACAGGACCATGGCGCAGATGTCGACGAGGAACGTGGTGCGCACGTTGGGCTGGGTGGCGAGGTAGCGCAGGCCGTCCACGACGGACCGGAGCCCGGCGGTGCGTGCCCGGCCCCTGCCGTCCAGGCGGACGACGTCGTCCCCCGAGCTCTCGGGCGGTATCGGCGGCAACCGGAAGACCGCCCAGAGGGCTGCGAGGAACAGCACCATGTCGAGCGTGTACGCCCCGGCGTAGCCGAGCTGGGCCACCAGCAGGGCGCCGATCAGCGGTCCGCCAGTCATCGCGACGTTCATGGAGAGCGTCGTCAGCGCGTTGGCCGCCGGCATGAGCTCCTTGGGCAGCAGGCGCGGGATGATCGCCGACCGGGCCGGGTTGTTGATCGCGAACGCCGCGCTCTGCACGGCAACGAGGCCGTACAGCAGGGGCACCGATTCCAGGCCGAGCCAGGCCTGCGCGGCGATGGCGGCCACGACCACCCACAGGACGGCGGACGACACGAGCGACACCTTGCGCCGGTCGTAGTGGTCCACGAGCGCCCCGCCGTACAGGCCGAGGGCGACCAGGGGGACCAGCGTGAAGAGCCCGAGCAGGCCCACCGCGAGCGTCGACCCGGTCAGCGCGTAGACCTGCAGGCCCACCGCCACGATGGTCACCTGCGTGCCGATGTTCGAGATCGACAGGCCGAACCAGAGGCGCCGGTAGTCGGCAGACACCCTCAGTGGCGTGGTGTCGGCGAGGAAGCGGCGCATGGTGCTCCGATCGTAGGCCTCGGCCGACACCCGGCCGGGCGGCCCGGATGTGAAGTGCACCTCGGAACATGACAGAGCGGGCGCTCAGGACACCCCCCGATGTCCCGAGCTCCCGCTCTGTTCTGTCCCGGTCCGCGGGCCGGGGCGCCCCCCAGCGGCGCCCCGACCTACGAACCTGCCGACCCGGACGGGATCGGCCCTCGTCCGTGAGTCACCTTGATGGCTCACGAACGCGAACCGCGCCCGGATCGTTTGTCGACCGGTAAGACGTGGTCAAGCCACGTCCTACCGGCGACGCGTTCGGAGCGCCGCGATCCCCAGCCCCAGAAGGAGCGAGACCAGCGAGAGCTGCCCCGTGATCATGTGGCCCTTGTCGGGGAGGGCTGCCTCGGGCACGATCCGCTGGGCCGCCTCCACCTCCGTCTCGGGCTCGGTCAGTGTGCGGTGCGCGTATTCGCTCGCACCGCCGGTCGGGATGGTTCCGGCCCCGGACGTCGGAACCGGGCCGCCCGTCTCACTCCAGGTGAGGTCGACGCCCCCGGCGGGAGTGTCCCGGTCGGCCACGAGCTCGGCTGCGGGCTCTGCCGCGGACCCGGCGACGCGGTCCTCGTCGGTGGCCGCCAGGGAGCGGTCGGTGTCCGAGGCGTCTCTGCTGGACCAGCCCGCAGCGAAGCCTGCTCCCGTCGACCAGGAGCCTGCTCCACCGGACAGTCCGGCCCCCGGGTATCCGGTGCGCGGCCCGGTGGCGCCTGGCTCGGCGCGGCCAGCACGGTCGGCTGCCGGATCGCCCTGGCCAGTACGGTCGGCGCGCGGACCGGCATCGTGATCGCCCGTGCCCGGACGATCCCGTCCGGCGCCTGTACCGGAACGGCCAGTTCCCGGGCGGTCGGATTCAGGTCGGTCAGATCCGGGTCGGTCAGCGCCAGGTTCACCGGCTCCGGGATCGTTCGTGCCCGGCTCGTCGGTGCTGGGCTCGTCGGTTCCCGGCGCCTCGGGTCGAGGCTCGACGGGGCCGGGCTCGACAGGACCAGGCTCGACAGGACCGGGCTCGACAGGGCCGGGCGCCTCAGGCTCGGGATCGCCAAGGTCAGGAGGGTCAATGGTTCCGGGACCGTCGGTGCCGGGTACAGGGCTGGGTGCTACGGGCCCGGGCTCCACGGGGCCGCCTGACGAGGCGCCGGTCAGCAGATCGTCGACCAGGCCGTCCTCGCCCAACGTCCCGTCGACCACGCCGGCGACGTCGGCGTCCAGCAGGGACCGCACGACCCCGCTGGAGCCGACGAGGTCACCCACCAGGCCTGCTTCTCCGCCCGGGTGACCGGCGTCATCGCCGGGCACGGCGGCGTCGACTCCCGTGCCTGCCGGGGACGCGCCCTCGACCGCGCCGAGGGCGCCGCGCTCCGCGGGCGCTTCCTCGGTCGTGTCGGTGGTCCCCTGAGTGACCGGATCCGAAGGACCTTCCGCTGCGGCGTGCGCAGCGGAAGCACCGACGGCCATGAGGCCGCCTGCAACAAGTGCCGTGTACAGCACCCGTCGGAAGTTTCTGTCCATGGGTCTCTCCTTGCCTGACGTGGAGCCGACGGCAGATGCACCGTCGGGAGGTGCCGCACGCGAAGGCGCGGCCCAGCCAGGTCAGGCAGGAGAGACAGGGATATCCGTGTAGCTGCTCGACAGCTTGCCGCGGGCCTCGTCGGTCGCCACGCGCCACGTGCGGGCCTGGAGGACGAGCAGCGCGGAGAGCACCGCGAGGACGTCGCCGCCCAGCACCTTCAGCTGCGGTGCACCGCCGCCCAGGAGGCCGCCGGTGGCGGCTGCCGCGTGCCCGGTACCACCAGCGGCGAACGGAAGGCCCGCGCCACCCGCGTGCACGACGCCGGCCGTCGCGACGCTCAGGGCGGGCGCGAGGTCCGCTGCGGTGGCGCCCTCGGCGACGCTCACCCGCAGCGGGTCGTGCAGCGCGGACGGGGTCACCCCGGAGGTCCAGGCTACGACTGCGACGTCACCGTGAGCCTGCAGCGCTCCCGGGTACGTCTGCTCGGTGTTCCCGGCCGGCGCCGGGACAGCTGGGTTCGGTCCGCTCGACGTCGCGAGCTCCGGCGCGAGGACACCCGGCGCCAGAACGCCGGGCAGCAGGACGCCGGACACCGGGGCGAGCGGCGCCGTGACCGGGTTCAGGGCCCCGGTGACCGGAACGAGCGCGCCGCCCACAGGAGCGACCGCCTCACCGACCGGTTCCAGGACCGGCGCGAGCGCATCCGTGACGGGCGCGGTGGCGGGTTCGAGCACCTGCACGATGGGCGTGGTCAGGCCGCCCACGGCGTCGGTCAGCGGCGAGACCAGGCCGACGACAGGTGCCAGCAGACCGCCGGTCACCGGGGCGAGCGGCGTCGCCGCCGACTCGAGCACCGGGGCGAGCGGGGAGGCGACCTGCCCGACCAGACCCGTGACCGGTGCCAACAGCCCGCCCAGGGGCTCGGCCACCGGCTTCACTGCTCCGCCGGCCTGCTCGGTGACGGGCTCGAGGACCGGGTCCGAGACCTGCTCGACAACCTCGGTGGCGTGGGCGACCGGCTTCTCGGTGAGCTGCGTGACCGCCTCGCCCACCGGCTCGGTCACCGCCGTACGGACCGGCTCGGTCACCGGCTGCACCAGACCGCCGGAGACGAGCTCCACCGCACCCTCGACGGTCGTGCCGATCGGATCGGCCACCTGCCCGGCCGGTTCAGCGGCCGGCTCGGCAGCAAGCTCGGCGGCGGGCTCCGTGGCGGGTTCCGCGGCCGGCTCGGCGGTGGGTTCCGCGGCCGGCTCGGCGGCGGGCGCCGCGGCCGCGCTCGACCGCGCAGGCTGTCCGGCTACCAGGTCCGGTCCGGTG
Organism: Promicromonospora aerolata; assembly: GCF_042682255.1. Classification (NCBI taxonomy): domain Bacteria; kingdom Bacillati; phylum Actinomycetota; class Actinomycetes; order Micrococcales; family Promicromonosporaceae; genus Promicromonospora; species Promicromonospora aerolata. The sequence continues at coordinate 4,146,030 of NZ_JBHUHF010000001.1, read as the reverse complement.
TCCGTCGGTGCGGTGTCCGTCGGTGCGGTCGGCCGGGTCGGCGTCGGCGCCGCGGCTACGGGCTCCGCAGCCACCGGGACGTCGTCCGTCGTCACCGGCTCCGGCGGCTCCGCCGCGCGGCCGGTCAGTCCGAGCAGGTCGGTGGTGCGATCGACGGTCTGCGCCGTCGCCCCCACCGGGTCACCGAGGACGGTGCCGAGCGGGCCGCGCTCGGCGGCACCCGACGGGGCCGCCAGCGTGACGCCGAGGGCCAGTCCCGCCGCGCCCAGCGCGACGGTTCCTAGGGCACGCGTGACGGCGCGACGGAGGTGGGCCCCCGTGCTCGTCAGCGCGTCCTTGGACATCGGTTCTCCCGCTCTCGGACCTCTCGGAGGTCACCAGCAGACATGCATACACATTTAATCTGCTCGGGGACCCGCTGATCGGCAACCGCACACCTGCGGTTTGCGGATCGGGGATTTTGTGCTCAGTACAACGACATGTCGGAACAGGCGCACTATCTCGGTCATCTCGGGAGCAACCAGCCGCTCCCATGCCGGAGTAACGGCCTATGGGTGAACTGTCCTACTTCACCCGACCGTCGCCCCGAAAACGAGGCCGAGCACGTAGGTGACACCTGCCGCACCCAGGCCGATGCCAAGCTGGCGCAGTGCCCTGGTGAGCGGCGAGGTACCCGACAGCAGCCCGACGACGGCACCCGTCACCAGCAGCGCGAGCCCGACAAGCGCGGTGGCGACGACCACTGCGGCGAGGCCGTCGAGACCGAGCAGGTACGGCAGCACCGGCACCACGGCGCCCGACGCGAAGAAGCAGAAGGACGAGACCGCCGCGCCCCACGCGGTCCCGTGCGTCTCGAGATCGTCGGTCTCGGCCCCGGACTCCTCGGCGCGTCCGTGGGCCGGCGCCTCCTGCACCCGCAGCAGCGGGCCCTGGTGCTCGACGGGAGTGACCGCCAGGCGGGCGAGCACGGCGTCGGCGTGCGCCGTCGCGTCGTCGACGCTCATCCCCCTGGCGCGGTACACGAGCGCGAGCTCGTTCGCGTCGACGTCCAGGTCCGGAAGTGCCGCCCCGGCCTCGGGCGACGGGGACGACGCCTCGAGCAGCTCGCGCTGCGACCGCACGGACACGAACTCCCCGGCGCCCATGGAGAGCGCACCCGCGAGGAGCCCCGCGAGCCCGGACAGCAGCACGGTGCTCGTCGCCACACCCGATGCCCCGATGCCGAGCACGAGCGCGAGGTTCGACACGAGCCCGTCGTTCGCACCGAACACCGCGGCGCGGAACGTGCCGGACAGCCGATTCCGCCCCCTGGTCGCCAGGGCGCGCACCACCTCTTCGTGGATCTGCTCGTCGGCCGCCATGGTCACGGTGGCGTCGGCGTCGTGCGCGTACGACGACCTGGCCTCGGCGCGCTGTGCCAGCGCCAGCACGAACACGCCGCCGAAGCGGCGGGCGAGGAAGCCGAGCGCGCGGGTGCGGAGGTCGCCACGCACGGGAGCGCCGACGTCGGGGCCCAGGAGGTCGAGCCAGTGCGACTCGTGCCTCTTCTCCGCGCGCGCGAGCGCGAGCAGGATCTCGCGCTCCTCACCGGTGCGCCGCCCGGCGAGGTCGCGATAGACCGCAGCCTCGGCTCGCTCGTCCGCGAGCAGCCGGCGCCACCGCCTGATGTCGGCACGGGTCCGACGGCGGGCCGGGTGCAGCTCCTGGGCCCGCTCGGCGGGCGTGGGTGTGCGGTCGGACGGACGTCGGGCCGGGTCGGAGGGTGTGTGAGGCACTACGCCATCATGCCCACGGATCGGACGACGTGGGTTTCGTGGCTCCCGGGCTCGAGGTTCGCCCTGCCGAACTCTCGGCCTGGCAGGTCCGAAGGTGCCGTTCCCCGGCCTGCCGTACGGATTCGCGGGCAGAAGGATGCACAATGGACGCCGTGATCATCGTCAGCACGCACGGGTCGGCCGCACCCGGCGGCGCGATCGGATGGGCGTGGATCAACCACGCGGGTGGCCAGTTCGACTCGGGCGGCGCTGCCCGGGGCAACGACCAGGTGGCCGCACTCTCGGCCTTGCTGCGCGCGATCGAGGCCCACCCCGGTGACGAGCCGCTGCTCGTGGAGTCCGGCTCCCAGTACGCCATCCGGTCCGTGTCCGAGTGGTCCGAAGGATGGAAGCGCAACGGCTGGCGCTCTCCGTCCGGCGACCTCGTGCCGAACCTGGACCTGGTACAGAGCATCGACCGCACCGTCGCGGAACGCACCGGCCCCGTCCGGTTCCACTGGGTACGCGGGCACGTGGGCAACCCGTACAACGAGCGGGTCGACCAGCTCGCCGGCTTCGCCGCCGAGGAATGGGACGCGGGACGGGGCGGCGTCGGCGAGATGCTCGTCCCCGACGCCGGGATGATTCCCGACGCCGAGCTGCGCGGCGCCGGCTTCATCGCCGAGGTGCCCGAGACCCGTGCGCCGGTGACGCCTCCGGCCCCGGTCGGCACCTCGGCCGGGCGGACCTGGGTGTCGGAGACGTTGTTCGACTGACGGTCGTTCGAACCAAGATCAAGCGAGACGGACTGCGGCCCTGACTCGACGTACCTGGTACGGCGAGTCAGGGCCGCAGTCCTCGTTCCAGGAGCCGGCTTACAGACCGAGGAGGAGCAGCTCCTCAGCGGTACGTGCCTCCGGGGCGACCCGCCCGGTGACCGGGTCGGCGTCGTCGGCGTCGTCGCCCTTGGTGGCCCCCTCCCGGACGAAGAGCGGCACGGGCTCGGCCGTGCGAGCGCTGAACTCGAGCCGGTCCGCGACCCCACGGGCGTGCTGCGCCATCTCGTGCGCGATGGTGACGCTCTCGCCCAGGTAGGCGCTCGGGTCGATCAGACGACGGATCTCGTCGCCGCCGAGGTACGCGCTGACCGTCGTGTTCGCCAGCAGCAGGTCGAGGAACGGCGTGTCGCCCACGGCCGACTCCTGCGCCACCTCGTACACCACCTCGTGCGCCTTCTGCCGGCCGATGCGCTCGCCCAGCTCCATCATGAGCGACTCGGAACCGATAAGCCCCTCGCTCAGGGCCAGGTTGGCGCGCATCCGCTGCTCGTCCAGCTCCAGCCCGTCGAGGATGACGTCGAGCCGGGTCAGGATGTCGCCGCCGAGCACGGTGGCGCGCTTGACCGTCTCCTCCAGGAGGTCGGTCATGCCACCGTTGGCCTCGTGGTCGTGCTGCATCGACTCGAGCGCCGGTGCGGCGAGCGCGCGGAGCTGGGCACTCATCGACAGCAGGTCGAGGGCGAGCTGCGGGTTGCGCTTGTGCGGCATGGTCGAGCTGCCGACCGTCCCGTCGGGGATGGGTTCGAACGCCTCGCCGAACTCGGGCTGCATCATCGAGTAGATGTCCTTGCCGATCTTGCCGGCGGTGCCGGCAACCTGGCCGAGGACGAGCACCAGCTCGACGATGCCGTCGTTGATCGCGCGCGACGGCACCGGCATGGTGCCCAGCCCGAGATGGCCCGCCACCCGCCGCTCGACGTCGCGCCCGGCCGGCCCGAACGAGGCGAAGGTGCCCACGGCGCCGCCCATGAGCACCCGGAACAGCCGGTCCTCGAGACGCTCGAGCCGGTCGGTGTGCGCGGTCAGCTCGTCGATCCAGACGGCGACCTTGAAGCCGAACGTGACCGGCACCGCGTGCTGGCTGTGCGTGCGGCCTGCCATCGGCACCGCCGCCGACGCGTCCGCCAGCTTCGACATACCGCGCAGCACCTTGGCGAGCAGATCCTTGACGGCGCGGTGCGCGTCGCGCAGCACGAGCACGTCGGCCGTCTGGGTGATGTTCTGCGTCGTGGCACCCCAGTGCACCCACCCGCCGTGCTCGCGCCCCACCACACGGGCGAACTCCTCGATGAGCGGCATCAGCGGGTGGCTCGCCGACACCGTCTCGGCCGCCACCCGGACGAGGTCCAGCTTCTCGATCTGTGCCGCCTGGGCGATCGCCTCGCCCGCCGGCTCCGGAATGAGGCCGACCTCGGCCTCGGCCAGTGCGAGCGCGGCCTCGACGTCGAGCCTCGCCTGGAACCGGTTCTCGACGCTGAAGAGGTGCGCGATGCCGGCGTCGGGCACGCGTCCGTCCGTGAAGTGTCGAATCGATTCGCTGTACATTCCTGGGTTCCCCACTCAGTTTTCGTCGTCGTCCGTGACCGCACGTGCCCTGACAGACCAGTCCCTGACGTGGGGTCGACCTGTCGGCGATCTCGCCTCTCCACGTGGCGCCGGCCGCCGCGGGACCTGCCCGCCTGCCTCGCCGAACGCACCACGGCCGCTGCCGGACGCACCGGACCGCGGTTCCGAATGGTGGAGAAGATGCCTTGTCCAGGTTAGCGGAACTGTTTCAGGAATGTAACGCGGGCGCGGTCCGCCGCACGCAAGGAGCCCGGCCGCGCGCGCCATCCAGGGGCATGCGACCGGGCTCCGTGACGAGGCCCCGGCAGTTCGGCGCGGGCGCCGTGCGGTCAGCCCGCAGCGGCTCCGTCGGCCGGTGCTTCGTGTTCCTCGTGCTGGGACACGTAGGTGTCGGCGACGCTCCGATGCAGGAGCGTGGTCCGGCGAGGGTTGGCGATGGAGTGGTACTGGGCGTCGTTGGCGTCCGTCATGGTCCTCCTCCGGTGCAGGCGTACGGGCTACGGTGCACGTGGTTCACCGCTGATGTGCGGATCAACTATTTTCGTTGATACCGAGTCGCGCCGTCGACTGAAGAAGCTGTGATATGGGCCTCACCGCGCCGTCAGAACTTTGTCGTGCGCGCGATCGTTGCGGCTACCTGCCCGTCCCCGGCGCAGCGATCGCGCCCACGGCACCCTGGCGGACGTGGTGGGTCGTGGGGAACAGCTGGTAGCGGCCCGCCACCAGCCCCCACAGGCCGCGCGGCGCCAGGAGCACCACGGCCACCGCCACCGCACCGAGCACCACCAGGTACCAGGTGCCGAGCGGGGCGAGTGCCTGCTGGAGGGCCCAGTACAGAACCGCCCCCACGAGCGGCCCCTCGATGGTGCCGATCCCACCGACCACCACGATGAAGATCATCGCCGCGGTCCAGTTCACGGAGTAGATCGACCCCGGAGTCACGCCCAGGGTGCTCAGCGCGACGAGGGCGCCAGCGAGCGCGGCGCCGGCCGACCCCGCGACGTACACGAGGCGGCGTCCGCGGTCCACGGCCACGCCGAGGCTGCTCGCCGCGACGCGGTCGTCACGGATCGCCGTGAGCCCGAGTCCCACGCGGGAGCGCATGAGCAGGTAGGTCCCGAGCACGACGGCGACCATGAGCGCCAGGGCGAACCAGTAGACGAAGGCCACACGCTCCACCCGGTCGGTGCCGCGGAATGCGCTCAGGGTCAGCCCGGCCCCGCCGCCCAGACCGTCGATCTGCATGGTGACCAGGCGGAACACCTCGGCCACCACCCAGGTCCCGATGGCGAAGTATCCACCGGCCAGGCGGAAGACGAGGTAGCTCGTCGGCAGCGCGATCGCGGCGCCGACCAGGCCGGCGGCCAGGACGGCCGCCCACGGCGGAGCGCCGACGGCGTCAGCGAGCTGGATCAGGGCGTACCCGCCCACGCCGACGTAGGCCTGCTGGCCGACGCTCACCATGCCGCCGTACCCGGCGAGCAGGTTCCAGGTGGTACCGAGTATCACGAGAGCGAAGAGCATCACCAGGCTCGACAGCGCGCCGAGGGTCACGGCGTACGGCACGACGGCGGCGAGCAGCACGACCACGAGCAGGAGCACCCCGCCGCCGACCCAGGAGCCACGTCCGCCCCGTGTGACGGTGGGGGGCGCTGTGGGCGGGGTGTTGGGGACTACAGCAGCGGAGCCGCTCATGCCGGCACGCTCCTCGGCATCAGGCCGCCCGGCCGGACCACCAGGACGGCGAGGAAGACGAGGTGCCCGGCAAGCACCCCGGACTGCGGGTCGATCTGCGCGCCGATCGTCTGGGCCAGGCCCAGGACGACGCCGCCGGCGAGCGTGCCCCACAGCGAACCGAGCCCACCGATGATCACGGCCTCGAACGCGAACAGCAGCACCAGGTCCCCGTAGCCCGGCGAGAACTGCGTGCTCATCCCGACGAACACGCCCGCGAGCCCCAGGGTCGCGAACGCGAGAGCCGTCGCGACGGCGTACATGTGCTTCGGGTCGACGCCCATCATGGCGGCGGCCCCCGCGTCGTCGGCGACGGCACGCATGGCGCGGCCGGTCGCGGTGTGCGCGAGGAAGAGCTGGACCGCCGCGATGACCGTCACGGCCACGACCAGGGTGATCAGCGGCAGCACCCCGACCGAGAGGTCACCGAGGGACAGCCCCGCCGACGCGAGACCGGCCGTGGGAATCTTGCGGGTATCCGCGCTGAAGACCACCTGGAGCAGGTTGGTGAGGGCTACGGCGACCCCGAACGACACGAGCAGCGGCGCGAGCTCGCCCGCGCTCCGCGAGCCGCTCCGGGCTCCGCCGCCGACCTGCGCGAGGGCCGGGTTGAACAGGCCGCGCTGCATCGCGTAGCCGAGGGTCGCGAACACCGGGACCACCACGACGATCGCGAGCCAGAGCGGGAGCCCCTGCTCCACCAGGACCAGCGAGAGGTACGCGGCCAGCACCGCGAGCACGCCGTGTGCCAGGTTGACGATGCGCATCACGCCGAAGATCAGCGACAGCCCGCAGGCCAGGAGGGCGTACTGCCCACCGAGCAGCACGCCCTGCACGCCTGCGTTGAGCCAGTCCATTCAGGCCTCCGTGGGGTGCGGGCGCGGGCCCCGGTGATGCCGAAGTAGGCGTCCGCGACGATGTCGCGGTCCAGGCCGGTGGCCGGGGCCTCCAGCACGGTCCGGCCGCCGAGCAGGCACTGGACGCGGTCGGCCACGCGCAGCGCCTGGTCCAGATCCTGTTCGACGACGAGCGCGGTGGTGCCGGCGGCGGTGATGCGCCGCACGGCATCGTAGAGCTGCCCCACGACGGTGGGCGCGAGCCCGAGCGACACCTCGTCGAGCAGCAGCACCCGCGGGTTCGCCAGGAGCGCCCTGCCGATCGCCACAGCCTGCTGCTGCCCGCCCGACAGGACACCGCCTCGCCGGTCCTTCATCTCCGCCACCAGCGGGAACATGTCGTAGACGGCGCGCAGGTCCCATGGTCCGTCGCGCCGGGGAAAGCGACCCATGAGCAGGTTCTCCTCGACCGTGAGCGAACCGAAGATGCGCCGCCCCTCAGGGACGAGCGCGATCCCGCGCCGCACCCGCCGGTGGGCGGGCAGCCGGGTGACGGGCTCGCCGTCGAGCAGCACCCTGCCCGACGTCGGCAGGTGGGTACCGGCGAGCGCGCCCAGCAGCGTGGACTTGCCCGCGCCGTTGGCGCCGAGCACCGCGAGGGTCTCCCCCTCGGCGAGGGACAGGGCAACACCGTCGACCGCCGTCAGGTCCCCGTACCGCACCTCCAGACCGGTCACCTCCAGGACGCTCATGCGGTCTCCCCGGTGGGCGTGGTCGCCGGGCCGGGCGCCGGGTCCGTCGCCGTGTCGACGGTCGAGCCCAGGTAGACCTCGACCACCTCCGGGCTGCGGATCACGGCGTGCGGGTCGCCCTGCGCGATCACCTCCCCGCCGGCGAGGCACATCAGCCGGTCCACGACGTCGAGCAGCGCGTGCAGCACGTGCTCGATCCAGACCACCGCGACACCGTCGTCCCGCAGGCGGCGGACCAGGCGCACGACCTGCGGCAGCTCGCTGTCGGTGAGTCCCCCGGCGATCTCGTCCAGCAGGAGCAGGCGCGGGCCGGTCGCGAGCACCCTGGCCACCTCCAGGCGTTTGCGGTCGAGCAGGCGCAGGCTGCCCGACGGCGTGTTGGCCACCTCGGTCATGCCGGTCACCTCGAGCGCGTGCCAGGCCTGCGCACGGGCGTCGTCGGCCGGTCCGGTCCTGGTGTGCCGGCCCGCGAACGACGCACCGACCAGCACGTTCTCGTACACGGTGAGCCCGCCGAAGGGCCGCGGCACCTGGTACGACCGGGCAATGCCCCGGTCGGCCCGGGCGGCGGCGCCGAGCCGGGTGACGTCCCGGCCCTCGAGCACCACGGTCCCGGCGTCCGCCCGCAGAGTGCCCGCGACGATGTCGAGCAACGTGGTCTTGCCCGCGCCGTTGGGGCCGACGAGGCCCAGCGCCTCGCCGGCCGCGACCTCGAACGACACGTCGCGGGCCGTGACGACGCGTCCGAAACGCTTGGCGACGCCGGTCACCTCGAGCAGGGGATCGCTCACCGGAGCGGCTCGACCTCGCCACCCGTCGGGATCTCCGGCGCCAGCGTGTTGGAGACGACGACGAGCTCGTACGGGTTCGCTCCCTCGTCCTGCCCCTCGTCGAGGCGCCACTGGCCGCCGACCAGCGGGGTCTTCGCGACGTACGGCGGGACGCTGTCGTCGGCGCCCCAGGCGACGTCACCGACGACCGTGGAGACCTCGAGCGTGGACAGGGCCTCGGTGATCGCGTCCGGCTCGGTGGAACCGGCCTTCTCGACGGCCGCGACCGTGATCTCGAACAGCGCCTCGGCGAAGCCGAGCGGCTGGGTCCACTGCTTGCCCGTGTCGGACTCGTACTGGTCGGCCAGCTCCTGCGCGGTCTGCCCGGTGAGGGACGACGTGAACGGCGCCGTGGGGTGCCACCAGACCTCGGAGGTGAGCCCGTCGCCCGCGTTGCCCAGCGCCTCGACGGCGGACGGGAACAGCAGCGCCTTGCCGATCGTCGCGACCTTCGGCTGGTAGCCCTGCTGCCCGGCCTGCTGCCAGAACGTGGTGAAGTCGGGCGGGATCGGCACGCCGACCAGGATGTCGTGGCCCTTGAACGCGGAGAGCTGCGCCGAGAAGTCCTGGGTCCCGTTCGGGTACAGGCCCGGGTCGTCGATCGTGACGCCGGTGTCCGCCGTGAGGGCCGGGAAGTTGGCGCTCCAGGCCTGACCGTCCGGGTCGTTGGGGAACAGGCCGGCGGCCTTCTGGTTGGTGTCGACCTGGCCCCACATGTCCGCGTACACCGCCGACACGTCCTCCAGGCCCCAGAACGCGTGATAGCTGTACTTCAGGTCGGCAGGCTCGTCACCCTCGCGGATGGCGAAGGGCTGCCAGGGCGCGACCGTCGAGATGCACGGGACCGAGTTGGCCTCGCACTGCTCGGAGACGGGGTTGGTGATGTCCGGTGTGGAGGAGGTCAGCACCAGGTCGACGCCGTCGCTGTTGATCAGCTCCGCCGCCACCTCGCCGGCACGGGCCGAGCTGGACTGCGAGTCCTTCACGATGATCTCGACGCTGTGCTCGGTACCGTCGATGGTCACCGGGTTGTCGGCGAACCACAGCTCCATGGCCTCGATCACGTAGGTGTTGGCCTCACCGAACAGCGCCGACGGCCCCGTCTCGGTCGAGACGAAGCCGATCCGCAGCACGTCGTCGTCCCCTCCGCCGGCTACCGTCCCGCCGCCGACCTCGCCGCAGCCCGCGAGGGCTCCGGCCAGCGCCGCCGTCGACGCCCAGGCCACTGCTGCCCGTACGTTCAGGGCCCGTGCCTGCGCAACGCGTCCGTTCCGAACCATCGTCGTCACTCCATCATCTGTAGTAGAGCCTGTTGTCCGCCGCCCGGGTCACCGGAGTGACCCGTGCGTCTCACCCTGGTTGGTCGGCAGGGGGCAGCACGATGTCGAACCGGGTGCGCGACCACGTGCCCTCGACCGCGCGGCCGTCCGGTGTCGGGGTGCCCGCGGGCAGTTCCTCGAAGTCCATGACGAGCGACTCCTTGACCCCGAACACGGAGTCCGAGCCGAGCAGCTCGTCGCCACGCACGAAGATGTGGGTCACCAGCGTGCGGAACCCCGGTGCGGTGACCATGAAGTGCAGGTGCGCGGCCCGCAGGGGCGACCGGCCGGACGCCGCGAGCAGCGCCCCCACCGGCCCGTCGTGCGGGATCGGGTACGGCGTGGGCGTGACGCCCCAGAACCGGTAGGTGCCGTCCTCGTCGGAGAAGAGATGGGCGCGGCCCGCGGTGCGCTCGTCGCCGTACTGGACGTCGTAGTAGCCGTCCGCGTCCGCCTCCCACACCTCGATCCGGGCGCCGCGCACCGGCCGCCCCGACGTGTCGGTGACCGTGCCCTCCACCCAGCACGGCCGGCCCGCCGCCCCCTGGGCGATGTCCCCGCCGTTCTCGATGCGCGGGGCGTCGTCCACGAAGAACGGGCCGAACACCGTGGCCTCGGTGGCGTTCGCGCGGGCCTCGTTGTTGATCCCGATGGTCTGCATGGAGGCACCGAGCACGTCGGACAGCAGGATGAACTCCTGCCGCTCGTCGTCGGTGAGGTGGCCGGCGGCCGTGAGGAACTCGATGCCCACGCTCCACTCGTCCTCGGTGAGCCGCACCTCGCGCAGGAACGCGTGCAGGTGCCGGGTCAGGGCCTGCATGACGGTGCGCAGCCGCTCGTCGTCGGCGCCGTCGAACGACGCCACCACCCGGTCGGTGAGCTCCTGTTCCCGTGCCGCCTGGTCGACCGGCTCCGGCTCACCCATCGTGCTCGCTCCGGCCGAGCACCGACCGCAGCGCATCGCCCAGCGCCCGTGCCGGGTCGTCGGCGAGCGTCTGCGCGCGCCAGGCCACGTGCGTGTCGGGACGCACCAGGATCGCACCGGACTCCTCGACACCACGGATCCTCGCCCAGTCGTAGTAGGTGTCGATGACCTCGCGGCCGGGCCCGATGACCACCGCGCCGAGCGGCACGCCGACCTCCTCGGCGACCTTCGCCGCGGCGTCGGCCCATGCCTCGCCGGCGATCCCGGTGACCAGGGTGAACTGCCCGTACGGCACCAGGTCGTGGGTCGAGCGCTTGTGGCCGGCGACGTCCGCCACCCACACGTGCGGGAACCGGGCGCCCGGAACCGTGGACTGCTTGTAGTAGAGCTCGGGGTCGCGCTCGTCCACAGGCTGGGGAGAACCGTCGGGGACGACCGCGGCCGACTCGTAGAACTGACCCATGTCCACGCCGTGCGCGTTGAACTCGTAGTGCTTGAGGTCCATAGCCTCCACGAGCGCCGCGCGCTTGGCCGCGCCGGCCGGGGTGTTCGCCTTGCGCTCGTCGATGGCGGCCTGCATGGCCTCCGGCGTCTCGGCGTCGAGCACGCCGAGCACCTCCATGAACCGGAACTCGCCCCCTGACTTGTTGGCGCGCAGCACGATCTGCTCGGCGATCGGCGCGCGCTCGGTCGAGTACGTGTCGAGCAGGGACGGCGCCGCCTGGCCGTTCAGCACCGCAGCGATCTTCCAGGCCAGGTTGTACGAGTCCTGGACCGACGTGTTCGAGCCCAGGCCGTTGCTCGGCGGGTGCCGGTGCACGGCGTCGCCGGCACAGAAGACGCGACCGGCCTGCAGGTGCGTCGCGTACATCTGGTTGTTGCCCCACAGCGAGTAGCCGGTGATCTCGACCTCCAGGTCGTCGACCCCGACCAGCTGGCGCACGATCTCCGCGGCCGCGTCGTCGTCGAGCTGCGGCGGCTCGCCGGCGATGTCGTAGCCCCAGACGATCAGCCACTCGTTCCACGGCCGGACCATGCGGACCAGGCCCGCGCCGATCCCGCCGACGTCGGACCCGGGCTGCAGCACCCAGTACAGGACCGACGGGCGATGGCCCACCAGGTGGGTCAGGTCGGCGTTGAACGTGATGTTCATGGAGCCGGCGATGTCCATCGCCCCCTCCATGGGCAGGCCGAGGTCGGCCGCCACCTGCGAGCGGGCGCCGTCGCCGCCGATCAGGTACTTCGACCGGATCGTGTACTCCGTGCCGGTGACGCGGTCGAGCACGCGGGTGCTCACGCCGTCGTCGTCCTGGGTGTGGCTCAGGTACTCCGTGGAGAACCGCGACTGCGTGCCCCGCTGGGTCGCGTTCTTGACCAGGACCGGTTCGAGGTAGGTCTGCGGGATGTCCACCGTGAGTGACGGCGAGGCGAGCCGCGCGTCCGCCTCACGAGCCGGGTGCGTCTCCCAGGTGAGGATGCGGCCGATCTCCTCGCCCGCGATCGTCGTGCAGAACACCGTGTCGCCCACCAGCTCGTGGGGCGTGGCGTCCGCGAGGACCTGGTCCTCGATGCCCAGGTCCCGGAAGATCTCCATGGTCCGCTGGTTGGTGATGTGCGCGCGGGGCGTGTTCGCCGTCCAGCGGTACTTGGTGATCATGATGTTGCTGATCCCGAGCGTGGACAGGAAGAGGGCGGCGGACGCTCCGGCGGGCCCGGACCCGACCACCAGCACGTCGGTCTCGACGACGACGTCGGTGCCGTCGGCACTCCCCGTCCTGGTTCCGGTGCTGGTGGCGGCGGTGCTGGGCAGTGCGGTCGCGGACTGACCGTCGTCGAACTCAGGCATGAGCCCAGGATGGCGTGTGCGCCCCGTACAGAAAAGGGCAAAGCAGTAATATTTCGCAGATGCCACTAGGTGGCGGGCGGCCAGAGGTGCGTGTCGCCGCCGGACGCAGGATGCTCGTGACATGCCTACTGAGCCGACAGCACTGAAGCCCACGCGCGACCCGCAGCTCGTGCTCCTGCGGCACGGCGAGACGGAGTGGAGTGCGAAGAGGCAGCACACGGGGCGTACCGACCTGCCGCTCACAGCGGCCGGCGAGGAACAGGCCAGGGTCGCCGGGTCGACCCTCGCCGACTACGAGTTCGCGGCCGTCTACACGTCCCCGCTGCTGCGCGCCCGGCACACGGCGGAGCTGGCGGGCTACACCGACGCCATCGTCGACGAGGACCTCGCCGAGTGGGACTACGGGCCCGTCGACGGCCGCACCTCGGACGACGTCTCGAAGGAGCTCGGGCGGGAGTTCCTCATCTTCGACGACGGCGTGCAGGTGCTCCCGCCGTCGGCCGCGCACGGTGACGGGCGGCCGGGCGAGACGCTGGACCAGGTCGCCGTGCGGGCGGCGCGGATGGTGGCCCGGGCGGAGGAGACGCTCGGGGGCCGGACCGGGTCGGGTGACGGCCGGGACGTGCTGTTCGTCGCGCACGGCCACCTGCTGCGGGTGCTCGCCACCGTCTGGCTGGGTGTGGACCCGCGCCTCGGCTCCCGGTTCGAGCTGGGCACTGCCGCCGTCTGCCTGCTGGGCTACGGACACAACCTGCGCACGATCGAGGGATGGAACCTCGCCGCACAGTAGATCCCGATCACGCAGTAAGGCAGTATTCGCGGCATGAGGGAAGAGCACCTCGCCGACGGCGAGACCATCGTGATGCAGCTCCGCACCCACCCGAAGAAGGTCATCAGGCCGATCCTCGTGCTCGTGCTCCTGCTCGTGGTCCTCGCTGCCGTCTGGATCGTGCCGCTGCCCGTGGACGGGATGGTGCTCTGGTTCGCGACGCTGGTGCTCCTGGTGCTCGGCCTGGCCGCCGCGGCCGGACCGTTCCTGCGTTGGCGCACGACGCGCTACATCATCACCAACCAGCGCGTCGCGCTGCGCACCGGCGTCCTGACGCAGACCGGCCGGGACATCCCGCTCTACCGGATCAACAACGTCACCTTCGAGAAGCAGCTCAGCGACCGGATCTGGGGCTGCGGCACCCTCGTGATCTCCGACGGCACCGACCAGCCGGGCATGGTGCTCGACGACGTGCCCGACGTCGAGGCGGTCCAGCGCGCCCTGCAGGACCTGGTGCGCCAGGGCAGCCAGCTGAGCGACGACTAGCCGTAGCTCACCGCACCGCTGGGGTGGGCCGCGGCCCTACGGTTCCCCGTCGAGGACCGCCGCGAGGTCCGTTCCCGCGCGCAGCAGGGCCACGGTGCGGGTGGCGATCCGGCCGAGCCGCCGGTCCAGGATCCGCTCGGCCTCGTCGATCCCCTCGGCGAGCCCGTCGGCCGTAACGGAGTCCGCGCGCAGCGTCGCCACGACCTCCCGCACGGCCGGGATGCCGTACCCGCTGCTGCGCAGCGCCGCGACGATGCGCGCCTCCCGGATCGCCTCGGTCCCGTACCGCCGTGCGCGCAGGGTCGTCACCCGCTCGGGGACCGCGAGCCCCTCCTGCTCCCAGAACCGGAGCGTGGAGGTGCGTACGCCGAGCGCGGCGGCGAGCTCGGTGACGGTCATGGTGTCGCCGGCGGCACCGGCGGCGTCGGGCGTGGACCGGGCCTCGTCCTGGATCGCGCGCAGCGCCGCCCGCGCGCGGAGCGCCTCGTCGCGCTCGCGCGCCAGCCGGACGTGCACGGCACCGATCCGGGCGGCGGCATCGGCGAGGCACAGTGCCTGCCCGGCAGGCGGCGCGGTCGACGGTTCGGCGGACGGCGGTTCGGCGGACGCCGGGCCGGCGGACGGCGGTTCGGCGGCCGACGGCAGCGCGGCATCCGCTGAGCCGGCGAACAGCTCGGCGAGCAGGCGTCGCGCATCCACCGGCCCGGCCGCGCTCGCGAGACCCCGGTACGCGCGCAGCGCCCGGACGTGCCCCGTCGTGTAGGCGCGGTAGCCGTTGGCCGCGCGGCCGGCGGGCGGGATGACGCCCTGCCGTTCCAGGTCCCGGACCTGCTGCACGGAGTAGCCGGACTCCCGCGCGACGTCGGCCGTACGGAGCGGCCGGCGGTCCTCTCCCGTCATCCGCTCAACCCCACAGAAGCACTTGAAGGTGATGCTTGAACCATGAGCACTGACCAGAGTATCGACCAGATCATCGGCGCCGTGCGGCGTCTCGACGGTTCACTCGTCGTCGCCCCCGCCGTCGGCGACCCCGGCTTTCCCGAGCTGGCCTGGGGCGACGCGTTCTTCTACTACGCGCCCGACGGGGAGATGCCCCGGACCGTACAGCCCTACGGAACCATCGTCACCAAGAACTACCCCGACGACACCTCGTCCGACCTCGACCCGCCCGGCCTCTGGCGGGTGAACATCCGTGTCGACCGGGAGACGTTCCGCGAGCTCACCGGGCACGGCACCGGGGAGCAGACCACGGACGACGCCGCCGTCGACCACGCGGCCGCCGACGTCGTGCTGCCGCACCCGGTCTACGGGTCGGCCGGCTGGATCGCCGTCGTGACACCCGGGAGCCGGACGGGCGAGACCGTGCTGCGACTGCTGCGGGCCGCGCACGACGCCGCGCGCGCCCGGTACGAACGGCGCCGGACGGGCTGAGCCCCACGCGGGCAGGTCGGCGGCGGTCAGGCCATGGCGTCCGGTCGACGAACGTCAGCCGGCGGCGCGGCCTGCCGCCTGCTCACTGCGGCGCACCATGTCGGCGCCGAGGCGGATCTCCCCGACCGCGTGCGCGTCCAGCAGGCGCCGGGCGAGCTTCTCCAGCGTGTCGGGGTCCGGCAGGGCCTCGCCATGTGCGACGCCGAAGCGTGCGGCGAACCATTCCGCGATGGTCACCCCGTGCACGGGCGTCCGCACGATGCCGACGGTGTCGCCGGCACCGATCTCGCCGTTCTCGATCACCCGCAGGAAGGCGCCCGTACGGTTCGCCTGGGTGAACCGGCGCACCCAGCGCTGTTCACCGAGCCGGCGGCCGAACGTCTGGCAGGGCACGCGGGGCTGGGTCACCTCGAGCAGCGCCGAGCCGACCTGCCACCGTTCGCCGATCACCGCACGGTTCACGTCCAGGCCACGGACGCGCAGGTTCTCGCCGAACAGGCCGGGCGGAACCGGTCGGCCGAGCTCGGCCGACCAGTGGTCGGCGTCCTCCTGCGCGTAGGCGTAGACGGCCTGGTCGAGGCCGCCATGGTTGGCACGGTCGGCCTGGACGTCCGCGTAGAGGCCGTAGGGCCGCACCTTGACGCGCCCCTCGATGGGCCGCTTGTCGATGGCGGTGACCCCGACGGTGCCGGCGTCAGGGAGCAGTACATGGACGCGGCAGACCGCGACGAGCTCGGGCATGCGCACATGCTCTCACCCGCACCGTCCACCCCGCCCCAAAAAACCGGCCAACCAGCTGACTCTCGTTCAGCAGGCCACGAGCGGCCGTCTGCCCTACCAGAACGGCACTCCGTGGCCTGCTGAACCGAAGTCAGGAAGGGCTGGCCCTCGTCACCGGCGGTTCGGCAGCGGCAGCGGCTCCATCCACTGGTCGTTCGCCGTGAGGTCGATGCCGAACTCCCCGGCGAACCGCATGCGCGTGCCGGTGAGCACACCCTCGACCGACTCGTCGAGGTCGTAGACCCGCGCGCCACGCAGCCGGTTCCGTTCGGCACCGGACAGACCGTAGGTACCGAAGCCGGTGTTGCCCGCGTAGCCGAGCAGCACGCCGTAGTAGTCGCCCGAGTAGGTGTTCACGTGGTCGTGGCCACAGAACACGCCCCGCACGTCACCGCGCTGCTGGATGGCGGAGAACATGCCCGAGTTGAACGGGCCGGGGCACTCCTCCTCGTTCCGCTCGCCCTCGATGCGGTGCCGCGCCTTGCCGCGCTCGTGGTCGGCGTCGGAGCGGCCGTCCACCGAGCCGAACCACATGAACCGGTACTCCCACAGCGGGATGTGGATGAACATGAGGGCCGGTACGACGTGGCCGACCTTGCGCTCGAGCTGCACCGACGTGTCGTAGTACCACTTGACCTGGTCCATGCGCAGCCAGTCCCAGGTCGGGTAGCCCGCGAAGTCCTGACCGGCCAGCGTCTCAGGCGCGTACCGCCCCGAGTCGAGCAGCCAGAGGTTGAACGCCGGACGGCCGTTGCGCCCCTGGATCAGCAGGCTCGAGTTGCCCTGACCGGTCACGCCACGGGCCGTCGGGCCGTTCACGTTGTAGCGGTAGGACCGGTAGAAGGCCAGCATGTCGGCCTCGTCGAGGCCGCTGTCGGGCGTCGAGTCCTCGTCGTGGTTGCCGAAGGTGATCGCCCACGGCACCTCCCGCTCCTCCATCGGCTGCACCACGTTGTTCATCGCCTGGTGCATCTCGAGCGGGGTGTCGCAGCCGCCCGTGATGTTGTCGCCGTTGAGGATCACGAGGTCGGGGCGCTCGTCGTCGAGCACCGCACGCATCAGCTCGAGGGTGCGGCGGTCGACCTTCTCGTCGTCCTGCGTGTCGTTGAACTGGACGATCTTGAACCTGCCGTCGCGCCCGAACCGCAGCGATCCCTGCGGGTGCCGGGTGAGCTGGGCGGCCCCGGCCGGGGCCGCGGCCGCCACCGTCGCGGCACCTGCCGCGCCGAGGCTGCTCAGGGACAGGAACGTCCGGCGGTCGACGGCGGACGTCCTGCTCCCCGCCGAACTGGTCTCGCTCGGCAGGTCGCCGGCTGTCTTCTCACTCATACCGACGACGATCGGAGGCCCGGCTGGCGACCGCTCGACCGGAGGGTGGACCCCCGGTGACGGTCTGCTGAACGCCTACTGCTGGGGGCGGTCCCCCTCCACGACGGAGGTCCGCCGCACCGCACGTGCGATCGCGTAGACCGCCAGGATCACGACCACCAGCCCGGCGGTCGCCGCGATCTGCGGCCGGGCGGCGGCGTCGGACAGCATGAGGCCCACCACGGCCAGGAGCGCCACGAGCGTGGCCCACGACAGCCACGGGTAGCCCCAGGCGCGCAGCCGCAAGGTCTCGCCACGCTCCGCGGCCTCCGCCTCCAGCCGCGGCCGCAGCCGGAGCTGCGAGACGACGACGAGGAGCCAGACCACGAGGAGCGCCGAGCCGACGGCGTTGAGCAGCACCCCGAGCAGTGACTCGGGCAGCAGGTAGTTCAGGAGCACCGCGACGACGCCGAAGAACACGGAGACCAGCACGGCCACCCACGGCACGTCGCGCCGCGAGACCCGGGTCGCCACCGCCGGCGCGTCACCACGACCGCCGAGCGAGAACAGCATGCGGGAGGTCGCGTACACGTTGGCGTTGAAGGCGCTCAGCAGTGCGAGCACCACGACGACCTCCATGAGCCGCGCCGCGCCGTCGAACCCGGCCATCTGCAGCACGGACACGAAGGGCGACTCGAGGCGGGCGGTGTCGGTCCAGGGGATCAGGGCGACCATGATCGCCACCGAGCCCACGTAGAAGAACAGGATGCGCCACAGGATGGTGCGGGTAGCGGTGGCCACCGCAGACCGGGGGTCACGCGCCTCGGCCGCGGCGATCGTGACGATCTCGATGCCTCCGAAGGCGAACACGACGGTGAGCAGCCCTGCCGCGATCCCGGGCAGGCCGGCCGGCGCGAAGCCACCGTTCGCCGCCCAGTCCCCCAGCACGCTGCCGGCCACCGGCACCACACCGATCACGATGAAGAGGCCGAGCACCAGGAACCCCACGATCGCGGTGACCTTGATGGCCGCGAACCAGAACTCCGCCTCGCCGAACTGGCGCACACCCACGAGGTTGATCGCGCCGAACACGGCGACGATGACCGCCGCGACGGCCCACTGCGGCACCGCGGGCCACCAGCCGTGCACGATCCCGGCCACGCCCGTGACCTCGACGCCGAGCACCATGACGATGGTGAACCAGTACAGCCAGCCCAGCAGGAACCCGGCCCAGCGGCCGAGGGCCGCCTCCGCGTAGACGGAGAAGGATCCGCTCGACGGCAGCGCCGAGGCCATCTCCGCGAGCATCCGCATGACGAGCACGACGATGGCACCGGCTATCGCGTAGCTGAGCAGGACGGCGGGGCCCGCGGCGGCGATGCCGAGTCCGGAGCCGAGGAACAGGCCTGCTCCGATGGCGGAACCCAGGCCCATCATCGTCAGGTGCCGGGGGCGTAGTCCATGGGCCAGCTGCTGGCTCAGGTCGTCGGTGGTGCTCACGACCGACCACGGTAACCCGAGCCGCGGGATGCCGGTCCCCAGCGGATGTGAGTGCCACGCCTCCGGTGAGAGAATCTGGCACGTGACCGACTCTGCGCACACCCCCGTGCACGCCGGCAAGGACCACGCCGTGGAGGACCAGGACTACGGCCTCGAGACACCGCTGGCCGGGCACCCCGAGCCACTGCCCCACGTGGTGGTGGTGGGTGGCGGGTTCGCCGGCATGGCCGCCGTAAAGGCGCTGCGGGACGCACCGGTCCGCATCACCCTGATCGACCGGCGGGTCTACAACACGTTCCAGCCGCTGCTGTACCAGGTGGCGACGGGCGGCCTGAACCCCGGAGACGTCACGTACTTCCTGCGCGGCATGCGGCTCAGGCAGAAGAACGTGCACGTGATCCACGAGCATCTCGTCGAGGCGGACCACCACGCGAAGAAGATCCGCCTGCTCAACGACCACTGGGTCAGCTACGACTACCTCGTGGTGACGGCGGGCGTGACCACCAACTTCTTCGGGACGCCCGGCGCCAAGGAGTACGCGTTCCCGATGTACTCGCGGTCGCAGGCCATGCGGATCCGCGACAACCTCTTCATCCGCCTGGAGAAGGCCGCGAAGTCGAAACGGGCCGACGACGGCCTCCGTGTCGTCGTCGTGGGCGGCGGTGCGACCGGGGTCGAGGTGGCCGGTGCGCTCGCGGAGCTACGGACCGCCGGCCTGGCGCCCGCGTACCCGGAGATCCACGGCGACGCGTTCGAGGTCAAGGTGGTGCAGCGTGGCGGCGAGATCCTCAAGGCGTTCGCGCCCCAGCTACGGGCCTACGCCGCCAAGGAGCTGTCCCGGCGCGGGGTCTCGCTGCACCTGGGCGCGGGCGTCGCCGCCGTCGAGCGCGACGCGGTGGTCCTGACCGACGGCAAGCGGATCCACGCCGACCTCACCGTCTGGTCCGCCGGCGTGCACCCGCACGAGGAGGTCGCCGACTGGGGCCTGCCGCAGGACGAGGGCGGCCGCATCCGGACCGGCGACACCATGCAGGTCGAGGGGCTGCCAGAGGTGTTCGCGGCGGGCGACATCGCCGTCTCGCCGTCGGGCCTGCCCCAGCTCGCCCAGCCGGCCATCCAGGGCGGCACCCTGGTCGGCCGGAACATCCGGGCCCTGGTCGACGGTCGGCCCCTGGAGGAGCTGCGCTACGTCGACAAGGGCACGATGGCGGTGATCGGTCGGCGGGCCGCGATCGCCGAGATCAACCTGCCGGGCGGCAAGCCGTTGCGGATCACCAAGGGCCTGGCCTGGCTGGTCTGGCTGTTCGTGCACATCATGTCGCTGGTCGGCCCCCGCAACCGGGTCACGACGCTCGCCGGCCTGGTCACGCGCTACGGGTTCCCGTTCCACCGGCGTCCCATCCCGATCGTGGGCGACGTGCCGACGGTCCGACCGCCCAAGCCCGGCGCCTGACACCGGAGAGCTCCCTGGCCGGTACGACTCACCCGACCTGACACTTGCCCCCTGTATTGACAGATGTAAACATAGAGTCATGTCGATACAGGATCCGGACGCCGCACGGGCCACGTCCGCCGAGGCGCACGCGATCGGGGCCGACGCCGCCGCCGACCTCGCCGCGACGCTGAAGGCGATCGCCGACCCGCTGCGGCTCCGCATGCTGTCGGCGATCGCCACCTCGCCCAGCGGCGAGACCACGGCGGGCGAGCTCGCGACCCTGACGGCCGTCTCGCAGCCCACCGTGTCGCACCACCTCAAGGTGCTCCGCGACGTCGGCCTCCTCACGTCCGACCGGCGCGGCACCTGGGTCTGGTACCGCGTGGCGCCCGCCTACCGCGGTGCCGTCACCACGCTGCTGGACCGGTTCGCCCCCGCGGCCATCGACGTGCACGGCGCCCGGGGCGGTGGCGCCCCGGCGGCAGGATCCGCGGACGCGGAGCCCGGCAGCATCGCCGGACTCGGCAACGTGGACCCTGCCCTCGACCGCGTGGCCGCCTCCCTCGCCGAGCGCTTCACCGGTACGCCCGAACGCGAGTGCTACCGCGTGGTCCGGGAGTCCTACGCGGCGCTCGCCCGCCGCGGCGGGAACGCCGCGCACCTCGTCCCGCTCACCGAGCACTTCGCCCGGCAGCGCATCATCGACGCGGAGCGAGCGCGGGCGGCGGACGACGGGCACACGCCGCAGGTGCTCTTCGTGTGCGTCGCCAACGCCGGACGGTCGCAGCTGGCCGCGGCCCTCCTGCAGCACTACGCCGGCGAGCGGGTGGTGGTCCGGTCGGCCGGCTCCGCGCCCGCGAGCGACGTGCACGCGGCCGTGCGCAGCATCCTCGACGAGCTCGGCGACACCGCCGCGGCCGACGTCGTCGACGACATCACACGGTTCTACCCCAAGCCCCTGACGGACGACGCCGTGCGCGCCGCCGACGTCGTCGTGACCATGGGCTGCGGCGACGCCTGCCCCGTGCTGCCCGACAAGCGCTACGAGGACTGGATCGTCGGGGACCCCGCGCTCGCCTCTCCCGCCGGGGTCGCCGCCATCCGTGACGAGCTGGACCGGCGGGTGCGCGAGCTGCTCGCCTCGCTCGTGCCGGACGAGGACGACCTGACGACCGAAGGAACCCGATGAACGCCCAGCCCTCGGCGAGCGCCCCGCTGAAGATCGTCGTCGTCGGCTCGGTGGCCGCCGGCACGTCGGCGGCCGCGAAGGCCCGCCGCAACACCGAGACCGCGCGGATCACCCTGTACGAGCGGGACCACGACATCTCCTACTCCGGCTGCGGCCTGCCCTACTTCGTGGGCGGTGAGGTGGCCGACATCGACGACCTCACCCCGCGCGACCCGGCCTGGTTCAAGGCCAGGTACGACGTGGACGTGCGCACCGGGCACGAGGTCGTCGCGGTCGACGCCGGCGCCCGCACCGTGACCGTGCGCGACCTGGCCACCGGCCGCACCTTCGTCGACCCCTACGACGAGCTGGTCCTCGCGACCGGCGTCCGCGCCGTCGTCCCCCCGATCCCGGGCGTCGAGTCGACCGGGGTGTTCTCCGTGCGCACCCCGACCGACGCCCGCGCCATCCGCGCCTGGATCGAGGACAGCGGGTCCAGGGGCCGGACCGTGCGGCACGCCGTGGTCGTCGGTGCCGGGTACATCGGGCTCGAGATGACCGAGCAGCTCGTGGCCCGCGGCCTGACGGTCACGGTCGTCGAGTCGCTCGAGCACGCCATGCCCCGCATGGACCCGGACATGTCCGCCCGGGTGGACGCCGAGGTCCGCGACAAGGTCCGCGAGCGCGGCGGCGACCTGCTGCTGTCCACGAGCGTGGTCGGCATCACGTCCGACGACGGCGGCGTGACCGGTGTCGCGGTGGAGGGCGGGACGCACGCGGCCGAGCACATCGAGGCGGAGCTGGTGATCGTCTCCGTCGGGGTCCGCCCGAACACCGAGCTGGCCGAACAGGCCGGCGTACGGATCGGCGCGACCGGCGCCGTCGCGGTCGACCGTCGGCAGCGCACCGACGTGGCGCACGTGTGGGCGGTCGGGGACGTCGCCGAGTCGTTCCACGTGATCACCGGCGAGCCGGTGTGGGTGCCGCTCGGCTCGACCGCGAACAAGACGGGACGCATCGCGGGCGACGCGATGACCGGCGGGCCGCTGGAGCACCGCGGGATCCTGGGCACCTCGATCGTCCGGGTCTTCGACCTCGGTGTCGCCCAGACGGGATTCACCGAGACGCAGGCGCGGTCCGCCGGCTACGACGTCGAGGTGCTGCACAACATCAAGCCCGACCGGCCCGAGTACCTGGGCGGCACGCCCCTGGTCCTCAAGGCGGTCGCCGACCGGGCCACCGGGCGGCTCCTGGGCGCACAGGCGATCGGGGCGTCGGGGGCGGACAAGCGCATCGACGTGCTGGCCACCGCGATCACCTTCGGTGCGGACGTCGCCGACCTGTTCCACCTCGACCTCGCCTACTCCCCCACGTATGCCACGACCAAGGACCCGGTCCACTACACCGGCATGGTGCTGACCAACGCGATCCACGGTCAGGCACCGCTGGTCGGCCCGGCCGAGCTGGACCGGCGTCGGGCAGAGGGCGAGCGGGTCCAGGTGGTCGACCTGCGTTCGGCGAAGGACCGCGCGAAGTCCGCCGTGCCCGACTCGGTCCACATCCCGCTGGCGGAGCTGCGGCAGCGGGCGGGCGAGCTCGACCCGGCGCTGCCCACGGTGACCTACTGCAACAAGGGGGTCACCGGGAACGCCGGCCAGAACGTGCTGCGCAACCTCGGGTTCACGGACGTCGCGAACCTGTCCGGCGGCAACCAGAACTATCAGGCGCGCGCCGCGGCGTCGTCCTCGACCAGACCCCCCGAACACCCTGGAGACCTCGTGTCCGAGACCCCGGCCCCGACCAAGCCGTCCGCCCTCTTCGTCTGCGTGCACAACGCGGGCCGCTCCCAGATGGCAGCCGGTTTTCTCCGCGCACTGTCCGACGGGGCGGTCGATGTGCGCTCCGCGGGGTCCATGCCCGCCGAGCAGATCAATCCCGTCGCGGTGGAGGCCATGCTCGAGGTGGGCATCGACATCCGCGACGAGAAGCCCAAGATGCTCGCGCCGGAGGCGGTCGAGGCCTCGGACGCCGTCATCACCATGGGCTGCGGCGACGCCTGCCCCTACTACCCGGGCAAGAACTACCAGGACTGGGAGCTCGACGACCCGGCGGGCCAGGGCATCGACGCGATCCGGCCCATCCGTGACGAGATCGAGCGGCGCGTACGGGGCCTGCTCGTCGAGCTCGGCGTCACGCCCGCCGCATGAGCGCTCCCGCGGACGCACGAGTGGGTGCGCCGGGCGACCCTGCCGTGGCCCCCGTGGCCCCGGCGGCGGGTGCCGCGGTGACCGAGCGGGCGGCGCTCTGGCGCCGGGCGTTCGGCGAGTTCCTGGGGACCGGCCTGCTGGTGGCCGTGGTGGTCGGGAGCGGGATCGCCGCCGCGAACCTGTCGCCCGACGACGTGGGGCTGCAGCTGCTGGAGAACTCGCTCGCCACGGCGCTCGGGCTGGGCGTGCTCATCGCCGTGCTCGGTCCGCTGAGCGGGGCGCACTTCAACCCCGTGGTCACGCTCGTGGACTGGACCCTCGGACGGCGGGACCCCGCCGGGCCGCGCCTCCGGGACGTGGCCGCGTACCTCCCGGCGCAGGTGACGGGCGGGATCGGCGGTGCCGTGCTGGCCAACGCGATGTTCGGCGAGCCGACGGCGATCGCGACCACCGACCGGGCGTCCGGCGCGGCGTTCCTGGCCGAGGTGGTCGCCACGGCGGGCCTCGTCCTGGTGATCTTCGGGCTGCTGCGCGCCGGGCGCGACACGCTGATCGCCCCGGCGGTGGGCGCCTACATCGGTGCCGCGTACTGGTTCACGAGCTCGACGTCGTTCGCCAACCCCGCGGTCACCCTCGGCCGTGTGTTCAGCGACAGCTTCGCCGGGATCGCCCCGGACTCGGTGCTGCCGTTCCTGCTGGCCCAGCTGATCGGCGGAGCAATCGGCATGGTCCTACCGCTGGCCCTCTACCCACCCGGCAGGTAGCACCCGCCCGTCGACTGCAGAGTTGGTTGCGGTTGGAGGCCCATAAACCGCAACCAACTCTGCAGTCGACGCTCGGCGGGACCGACTACAGCTAGTCGGCCGAGCGGCCGTGGGCGGCTCCGGTGCTGAACCCCAGCGACGGGACCGGCGTGGCGCCGATCGAGACCTGCTGCGGTCCGGCGGGGACCGAGCAGCACGAGCTCGCGCCGGCCGCCGCCAGCTCGTCCGGCGAGATCACGCCGTCCGCGTCGGCGGCCATCGCGAGGTCGGACGAGCAGACGCCGGTCTCCGGGAGGTTCAGCTCGACCGCGTCGGCCGCCACGCGGTCGCCCGCCAGCGCCGCGGCGATCGAACGGACCTGCTCGTAGCCGGTGGCCAGGAGGAACGTCGGGGCCCGGCCGTACGACTTCATGCCCACCAGGTAGAACCCCGCGTCGGGGTGCGTCAGCTCGGCCTCGCCGTGCGCGGGCACCGTGCCGCACGAGTGGAAGTTCGGGTCGATGAGCGACGCGATCCGGCGCGGCGCCTCCACCACGGGGTCGAGCTCGAGGCGGACCTCCCGCAGCATGTCCAGGTCGGGGCGGAACCCGGTAGCGGCCGCGATGTGGTGCACCGTCAGGTCGAGCGCACCGTCCGCACCGTCACGACGGGCCGACCCCAGGACCCGCACCGTGTCGCCCGCCGGGTCGGCCGCCGGCTCCAGCCGGTCGATCGCCACGCGGGTGAGCAGCTCGATCCGGCCGGCCTCCACCGCGTCGCGCAAGCGGGTGCCGAGCAGGCCGCGCGCCGGCAGGTCGTCGCCGGTCCCGCCGCCGTACAGCCGCCGCGGCGAGCCACCACGGATGGCCCACGTGATCCGCGTGCCCTCGGCACCCCGTGCAGCCTCCTGCTCTGCCAGCTCGACCAGGCTCAGCAGCGTGTTCGCCGCCGAGTGCCCCATGCCGACCACCAGGGTGTGCCGCCCGGCGAACCGTGCGCGGTCACGGCCGAGCACGTCGGGCAGGGCACCCGCGAGGAACCGCGCCGACTCGGGCTCGCCGAGGGTGGGCAGTCCCGAGGCCCCCAGCGGGTTGGGCTGCTCGAACGTTCCGGACGCGTCGATGACCGCTTGCGCGCGGATCTCCTCGACGGTGCCGGTGCCGTCGCCGCCGTCCGCCGGACCGGTGGCCAGCCGCACGAGGTACGGCAGGCGTTCGCGCCCCAGCGAGCGGGAGCGGTCGGCGCCGTCCTTGGTGACGGCGAGCACCCGGGTGCCGTAGCGGACCTGTGCTCCCGCCCTGCTCACGAGCGCCTCGGCCAGCGGCGCGAGGTACTGCTCGACGAGCTCGGTGCCCGTGGGCAGCGCGTCCGGGGCGGGCTCGGCCCAGGCGGCCCCCGCTCCCCCGCCGGTCGTGAGGAGGCGACGGGCGGCGGCGTCGACGTCGTACCGCCACGGCGAGAAGAGGCGCACGTGCCCCCAGCGCGCGACCGCCGCGCCTGCTCCGTCACCGGCCTCGACGACCACGGGTTCGAGCCCGCGCTCGGCGAGGTGCGCCGCTGCGGCGAGGCCCACGGGCCCCGCGCCGATCACCACGACCGGAAGGTTGTGCGCTGTCGTCATGTTCCCGTCCCATCTCTCTGTCACCTTCGCTCATCCTCGCCGCCATCGGTGCCGCCGTCGACACCGCCGACCAGGATCAGATCGAAGTTCCTCGATACGTTGTGTGTGAGCGAACATATCCAGAAACTTCGATGCGTGGCAAGATGGGCGCATGACGACGATCGCGCTCGAGCTCGCACCGGCTTCTCCGAGGTCCGGCACCTGCTGCGCTCCCCTCGTGCGGGAGGCGACCGACCCGGTGGCCGCCGCCGGCCTCGCCCGCTCCTTCAAGGCGCTCGGCGACCCCACCCGGGTCCGGCTGCTCTCGATCGTCGCGGCGCACGACGGCGGTGAGGCCTGCGTCTGCGACCTCACGGAGCCCGTCGGCCTGAGCCAGCCCACGGTGAGCCACCACCTGAAGATCCTGGTCGACGCCGGTCTGCTCGCCCGGGAGCAGCGCGGCAAGTGGGCCTACTACTCCGTGATCCCCGGCTCGCTCGACCGGCTCGGTGCGCTGCTCAGCGAGGCGGCGCGGTAGCCTCGCTCCTGGCACTCGGCCACACCGCCGTCCGCCAAGGAGAACCCCCATGACACCGGACGAGCTGCGCTCCGCGCAGAAACTGACCATGGCGAACCCCGCACGGTTGCGTCTGCTGGCCCGCATGCTCACGCATCCGGGAGGCGGCTCGACCGCCGCGGACCTGGTGCCGCACCCGACGTCGAGCACCCGGGACGTCGAACAGGATCTCGAGGCGCTGGTGGCCGTGGGCCTGGTCGCCTCCGTCGGTCCGGTCGCGGCCGACGCGCGGCTTCCCGAAGCACCGCTCGCCGCGGACGGGCTTCCGGCCGCCCCGCTGTACCGGGTGTCGTCGCGGGGTATCGCCCGCTTCGGGGCGGCAGCCCTCGCAGCTCCCCGCGGCCCGCGCGAGCCGGCGCTCGACGTGCACGACCACGAGGCGCTGCTCGCCCGGCTGACCGAGACCCTCTCCGACCGGTTCGCGACGAACGCGGGCACCGCCACGGTGGAGCGCCTGGTGCGCGAGTGCTACTCGTCGCTGAGCGAGCAGATCCGGTCGTTCGCGCACCTGCCCGCACTGACCGCCTGGCTCGCGACCGACCGCCTCGCCGCGATGACGGAGGTGACGTACGGCTCCCCGCGCGACGTGCTGTTCGTCTGCGTCCACAACACCGGCCGGTCCCAGATCGCCGCTGCGGTCACCCGCCGCCTCGCCGGCGACCGCGTCCGGGTCCGTACCGCAGGGACCAGGCCCGTCGCCGAGCCCGACACGATGACCGAGGCCGTGCTGGCCCGTCGGGGCCTCGACGGGCTCATCGAGTTCCCACGCGAGCTCACGGACGACATCGTGCGCGCGTCGGGCGTGATCGTGACGATGGGCTGCGGTGACTCGTGTCCCGTCTACCCGGGCCGCCGCTACCTCGACTGGCCGCTCGACGACCCGGCGGGCCGCCCGGCCGAGGAGGTCGAGCGGATCGTGGACGACATCACCGCGCGGGTGCGGACGCTGCTCGCGGAGATCGACGCCGCAGAGACGACCACGGATGCGACCGTGCCGTCCGGCGACCGGTCCGGTTGGCCGCCGTACCGGAGCCGGCACGCGTGGCCGTCCGGCACCACCGCGGACGACACGGACGACGCGGACGGCCGACGCGAGGCGCGCTAGCCGGAAGCTCGTTGGACACATGGTTACAGGGACACATATTCACAGGGCTGTGGATAACTGCTGTGCACAACTCGGTGGTCGACGGCCCGGTGGGGAGTGTCGGCGGCTCGGTGCAAGGTGGTGCTACGTGCTGTGTCCGTGCCACCACCTTCTGAAGGGCTGAGCCATGACCGAACCATCCTCCGCGCCGGCACCGTCCACCTCCGACGGGGTGGGCACGGTGCACGCCGTGGTCCTCGACGTTCCCGACCTCACCGCCGAGTCGAACTTCTGGACGGCACTCACGGACGGCGCCGTCACCAAGGCCACCGACGACTGGATCACCGTCGTGACCCCCGACCGCTGGGGCATCGCGTTCCAGCTCGCACCCGACCTCGTGCCGCCGCAGTGGCCCGGGCAGGAGCACCCGCAGCAGGCACACCTCGACCTCTACGTCCCCGACCTGGCTGCGGCCGGCACCCGCGCGGTGGAGCTCGGCGCCACGGTGCTGCGTGAGAACGAGCAGTGGATCACGCTCGCCGACCCTGCAGGACATCCCTTCGACGTGTGCCTCGACGAGAAGTCGGACGGTGTCAGCGTCATGGGTGCCACCTTCGACTGCGCCGACGCCTCGGCACTTGCCCGGTTCTGGTCGGACATGATGGGCGAACCCGTGACCTACGACGCCGACGGCGTCGCCATGCTCGGCGGACCCCGGCCGCTGCTCTTCCAGACCGTGGAGGGGTACAACCCGCCGCGCTGGCCGGATCCCGCGTACCCGCAGCAGCTCCACCTCGACATCGAGGTACCCGACCTCGACGCCGGCGAGGCAGCGGTCCTCGCCCTGGGCGCGACCCGCCTGCCCGGGGAGGGCGACGACTTCCGGGTGTTCGCCGACCCGGCGGGCCACCCCTTCTGCCTGGTGCACTGAGCCTGCCGTGCACTGAGCCTGCCCGGGCCCTGAGCCTGCCCGGGCCGAGCACCACGTCAGCCGTGCTGGAGGGCCGGGTGGTCCGGGTGGTCGACCCGGACCACCAGGTCCGGTACGCCCTCGATCTCCCGGGCGTAGCGTTCGTACGCGGGCAGGGCCCAGGCCTCGCCGGGCGGCGTACGGCGCCGGAGCGTCGCCGGCTTGAGTGCGAGGTGGACGGCGATGTCGACGGCCAGACCTCGCCCGATGGTCAGCGCACCGTCGAGCACCACGACGGTGCCGGGGGCGGCGTCTCGGTAGCCGGCCCGTGTGGCGCGGTCGGTATCGGGATCGCGCAGGCTCGGCAGGTACTCCCGGCGGTCGACGACACGCGTCAGCACCTCGCGGTTCAACGCACCGACGTCGATCCAGTCGTCCAGCAGGCTGTCCGAGTCCTCGCGCCCGTGCTCGAGCCGGAGCGACCGCGGGCGCAGGAAGTCGCCGACGCGCACGCGTGCCGCGGGCCTGCCGGCAGCTTCGAACGGTACGACGAGCGCATCGGCGAGCCGCCCGGGGTCCGTGGACGGATGTCCGTCGACGAGCAGCCGGACCGGCACGTCGTCCTGCGGCTGCCCGGCCGGCGTCCGGGCCCACGGCTCCGCACGAGCAAGGACGAACCCGGCGACCCGTTCGACGAGGAGTGCCGCGCTGACCGGTTCGATGCGTGTGCTCATCGTGCAGTGACTCTACGACGGTCCCCGTCACCCGCTGCGCACAGCGTTTTCCGATGACGGGTGCGGACCGCGCGAGTACGTTGAACCGGTGACCCAGCCCTATCTCCGGTTCCCCCACATCCACGGCGACCAGGTCGCGTTCGTGGCCGACGACGACGTCTGGCTCGCCCCGATATCCGGCGGCCGCGCGTGGCGACTGACCAACGATCACGCTCCGGCCACCACCCCGCGCTTCTCCCCCGACGGCACGCGTCTCGCCTACGTGTCGCACAAGGACGGCCATCCCGAGGCCTACGTGGTCGAGCTGGCCGACGGCGCCACGCGGCGCCTCACCTGGTTCGGCGGCACCACCACCATGGTGCTCGGCTGGGCGGACGCCGACCGGGTGCTGGTCTCGTCCAACGCCGGCACGCCCGAGCGGTCGCTGACCGTCGTGCGCACGGTGAGCCTCGACGGCGCCGTCGAGACCCCGCGCTACGGGCCCTCCTGGGGTGTGGCCGAGCACGAGGGGGCCGACGGTACGCGGACGACGGCTCTGGTCTCCGCGGGCTATCGCACCCCCGCCTACTGGAAGCGGTACCGCGGCGGCACGGCCTCGGTGCTGTGGATCGACCGGGGTACGGGCGACTGGCAGCGCCCGCTGCCCGACGACGAGGCCGGCATCTACGACCCGCTCTGGATCGGCGACGCGCTGGTGTTCACGTCGGACCGCGGGGCCACCTTCCCGGACCACGCCGACGAGCAGGCGAACCTGTGGGTGCTCGACGACCTCGCGACCGACGCCGAGACACCCGCACCCCGACAGCTCACCAGCCAGTCCGAGACCGAGGGCTACGTCCGTGACGCGACCTCCGACGGCTCGCGGGTCGTGTGGCACAGCCGTGGTGACCTCTGGCTGCTCGACGGCCTGGACGGCACCCCGCGCCGCCTCGAGATCACGCTCACGGGCGCGCTGCCGCAGCCGTACTCGGCCGACCCGGGCTCGACCCCGGGCGGCATCGACGGTCTGGCCGTCGACCGGACCGGCGACGCGAGCGTCGTCGGCTGGCTCGGCACCGCGTACTGGGTGACCCACCGCGCGGGTCCGGCCCGCGCGCTCGTCGCCGACCCGGCGGTCCGCGTCCGGGAGCCCGTGCTGCTCGGCGACACCGGACGCGCCCTCGTCGTGACCGACGCACCCCGCGGCACGGCGGAGGGCGAGAGCCGGGAGGACGCGCTCGAGATCCACGTGCTGCCCAGCGGTCCCGACGACCCCGGTGCCTCGGCCGCCGAGCCGCGGCGCCTGGCGGGCGGCGAGCTCGGCCGGGTGCTGCACCTCGCCGCGAACCCCGCGGGCGACAAGGTGGCGGCCATCTCGCACGACGGCCGGATCAGCCTCGTCGACGTGCCGGCCGACGGCGCCGACGATGCCGCGGCACCAGGCACCGTCACCCCGCTCGGCCGGTCCGGGAACGGCGAGGCGGAGTCGCCCACGTTCTCCCCGGACGGGCGGTACCTGGCCTGGTCGAGCCCCACGGGCAGCGACGGCGGCCACCACCAGATCCTCGTGGCCGACCTGCACGCCGAGACCCCGGCGGCGACCCCGCTGACGTCCGGCCGGTTCCACGACTCCTCGCCGGCGTTCAGCGACGACGGCAAGTACCTGGTGTTCCTGTCGGACCGCACGTTCGACCCCTCGTACGACTCCCACGAGTTCGCGCTGTCGTTCAGCGCCGCCACCCGGCCGTGGCTCATCCCGCTGGCGGCGACCGAGCCGGCGCCGTTCGGCCCGAGCGCCGACGGATGGCGCCTGGGCAAGCCGGACGACAAGCCGGCCCCCAAGGACGGCGGCACGGGGGGCGACCAGCCCGAGGGCACGGCCGACGCTGCGCCGGAGGCCAAGCCGCACACCAGCGACGATGCCTCGCCCGACATCGACTTCGACGGCGCCGAGGAGCGCGTGGTCCCGTTCCCCGTCACGTCCGGCCGGTACCGGCGCCTGCTCGCCGCCAAGGGTGGCGTGCTCTGGGTGCACGAGACCGACGACGCGGGCGTGCTCGGCACCCGGCACGCCGGTACGGAGTCCGACCCGGTACCCAACGTGCTGCAGTTCTGGTCCTTCGAGGCGCGCAAGGCCACGGACGTCGCGGAGAAGGTGACCACCTACGCGGTGTCGGGTGATCGCGAGCGGGTGGTGATCCGGTCGCGGTTCGGCCTCAGCACGCAGTCGGCGACGAGCAAGCCGGGCGACGACGATCCCAGCGCGTTCGACATCGACCTGTCCCGCATCCGCTACGAGGTGGACCCGCGCGCCCAGTGGCGCCAGATGTTCGACGAGAACGCGCGCATCATGCGCGACCACTACTGGCGCGCGGACATGAACGGGGTCGACTGGGACGGCGTCGTGGCGCGGTGGCGTCCGCTGGTCGACCGGGTCGCCACCCACGACGACCTGGAGGACGTGCTCTGGGAGACGGTGGCCGAGCTCAACACCTCGCACGCGTACGTGCGCGGACCGGACGCGCCGGGCGACCCGTCGCGTCGGCTCGGTCTGCTCGGTGCCGACCTCACCCGGACCGCCGACGGCTGGCGGATCGAGCGGGTGCTGCCGAGCGAGTCGTCCGACCCGGGGGCGCGGTCGCCGCTGCGCGCGGCCGGTGTCGACGCGCGGCCCGGCGACCTGATCGTCGCGGTGGACGGGCGGCCGGTGGACCCGGTCGCCGGGCCGGCGGCAGGCCTCGTCGGCGCCGCCGAGATACCGGTCGAGCTCACGCTGCGGCGTCCCTCCGGCACGGCGGCGAGCACCGAGGACGGCGGCAGCCCGACCGGCGACGGCGGGGCGGGCGGCACCGACCGTCGCGTCGTCGTGGTGCCGCTCGCCAACGAGTCCGACCTGCGTTACCAGGACTGGGTGCGTTCCCGCCGCGAGTACGTCGGCGAGCGGTCGGGCGGCCGGCTCGGCTACGTGCACGTACCGGACATGATGAGCACCGGGTGGGCGCAGCTGCACCGCGACCTGCGGCTCGCCACCGACTGCGAGGGCATCGTCGTGGACGTGCGGTTCAACGGCGGCGGGCACACGTCGCAGCTGGTGATCGCGCGCCTCGCCGCACGCGTCGCCGGCTGGGGACTGAACCGGCACTACGACCGGCCCACCGCCTATCCGGAGCGTGCCCCGCGCGGTCCGGTGGTGCTGGTCACCAACGAGTACGCCGGCTCCGACGGCGACATCGTCAACGCGGCGGCACAGGCGCTCGACGTCGGACCCGTGGTCGGTGTGCGGACCTGGGGCGGCGTGGTCGGCATCGACGGCCGCTTCGATCTCGTGGACGGCACGGGGATCACGCAGCCGCGGTACGCATTCTGGCTCGACGGCAAGGGCTTCGACGTGGAGAACCACGGAGTCGACCCCGACATCGAGGTACGGCACACGCCGGCGGACTACTTCTCCGACGTCGACCCGCAGCTCGAGGCCGGTATGGCCGAGGCGTTCCGCCGGCTCGCGGAACGTCCCGCTGCGGCGCCCCCCGCGCTGCCGGAACCGAAGGTGCGTCGCCGGTAGTCCTGCGGCGACCGTCGGGCCTGCCGGTCACCCGGGTGACCGACAGGCCCGACGGGTGACCGGCGACCGGTCAGCCGCGGGTGGCCTGGACGAAGGCGAGCGGCCCGAAGCGATGCTCCACGCGCTCCACCTCCCGGGCGTCGGTGAACCCGGCCTCCCTGAGGAGGCGCACCAGGTCGCCGTCCGGGGACGGGGCGGCGTGCGGGCTGCCGGCGCCGGCGGAGTGGTCATGCCCCGTGCCGCCGTGCCCACGTGCCGCATGGCCCCGCGACCCATGACCCTGCGACCCATGACCCTGCGGCCCATGACCAGGTCGTCCGTGTCCGGACGCGCCGCCGAAGTCCACGATCGTCACCCGCCCACCCGGACGGAGCGCACGGAGTGCCTCGTGGGCGAAGCGCGTCCGGTCCTGCTCGGGCACGTGGTGCAGCGCGAGGGCCGAGACGACGTGGTCGAGCGACCCGTCGTCGGCCGGGAACCGGTCGGCGAAGCCCTGGACCAGCGTGAGCGGCACGCGGCGGCGGGACGCCTTGCGGGCGGCGGTGCGCAGCGCACTGCCGTCGGGGTCGAGGCCGGTCACCACCGCGGCCGGCTGCGCGCGGAGCACGGCGAGCGACAGGTTGCCGGTGCCACAACCGACGTCGAGCACCGCATCGCCGGGCGCGATGCCCGCGAGCGCCGCCACACGGTCGTGCAGGGCGCGCACACCGGCGAGGCGCGAGTGCAGGTCGTACCACGGAAGCAGCCAGAACCTGCCCATTCCCGGCAGGAACTCACGGTCACGTTCCTCGGGCGTGCGCTCGTCCAGGATCCGCACGGTCGTGTTCATCCGGGTGCCTTCCATCGAGGGGTGTCGCGGGTGCGCTCACGGAGCCGCGGCGCGGGTGTCGCTCGTCCCAGCATCGGACAGCCCGCGGTGCGCGGGCAGGACGGATCTCGGCGGCGATGGCACGATCTTTGGTCGTCCGGTGCTGCGGGGGTGCGGTGGACCGCGCGCCCCGACCCCTCCGACGGTAGCGTCGAGCGCGTCACGAGGGAGGGGACACATGGCGCGGGATCGCGGTGGCTCTGGCCTGACGGTGCTGATCGCGTTCAGCGCCAACTTCGCGGTGGCGGTGGCCAAGACGGTCGCGGCGGTCCTCACCGGTTCGGCGTCGATGGTGGCGGAGGCCGCACACTCCTGGGCCGATACGGGCAACGAGGTGTTCCTCCTGGTCGCCGAGCGCAAGGCGAGCCGCCCGGCCGATGCGCGGCGCCCGCTCGGGTACGGCCGGGAGACCTATGTCTGGTCGATGCTGGCCGCGCTGGGCCTGTTCGTCGCCGGTGGCGCGGTGTCGGTCTATCACGGCATCCACGAGTTCGACGCTGCGGGCGAGGGCGGCTCGTACGGGATCGGCTACCTCGTGCTGGCCGTGGCCTTCTGCCTCGAAGGCGTGTCGTTCGTGCAGGCGTACCGCCGTACCCGTGCCGAGGCGCGGGCGCTCGGGCGGGACTTCCTCGACCATGCGCTGGCCACCTCCGACCCGACCCTGCGCGCGGTGCTCGCCGAGGACGCCGCGGCCCTCGTCGGTCTGGTCATCGCCGCCAGCGGGATGGCGTTGCACCAGCTCACGGGCGACGGCAGGTACGACGCGATCGGCTCGATCCTGGTGGGCGTGCTGCTGTGCGTCGTGGCCGTCGTGCTCTTCGACCGCAACCGGCGGTTCCTGACCGGTGAGGTGGCCGACGAACGGATCCATCAGGCGGTCCGCGAGCGGGTCGAGGCGCTGCCCGGCGTGCACCGCGTGGGCCGCCTGCGACTGGAGTTCGTGGGACCGCGGCAGATCGTGCTGGTGGCCAGCATCGACCTGCCGGGCGACGAGTCCGAGACCCACGTCGCGGTCCGGCTGCGCGATCTCGAGCAGCAGCTCGAACGCACCCCGCAGATCGTCGACGCCGTGCTGACCCCGGCCGTCCCGGGTGACCGGTGAGCTCCTCGGCTCCCGGATAGCACGATCCTTCGTCGGACCCGCTAGGAGCGCCTGCCCGCGGCGAGCGAGTCGAGCACCTGGGCCGCGGTCTCCTCGTCGGTGACGAGGGTGTTGAACCAGCCGGCCCGGGCGCCGGCGATGATGCTGGGCACCTTCGTCGCTCCCACGGCCACCGCGATGGTGTGCGGGATGGCGTTGAGCGTCTCGAACGTCGTGGCGATGAGGTACTCCACCTCGGGATAGGGCAGCGGACGCCCGTCCTCGTCGAAGAACCGGGTGCAGATGTCGCCGGCGGCCGTCCCGAGCCAGGGCGCCTCCCGTGGCACGTAGCCGGGCAGGGACTGCCGTGTGAGCGGGGGCGCGCCGACGCCGAGCACCGCGACCTTCGCGCGGTTCCACAGGTCGAGCACCCGCCGGGTGCCGGGGTCCTGCACCAGCAGGCCGTGCAGCTCCGCGCCCGGTTGCGCGGGGGCGTAGAGGAAGACCGGCCGGCCGTCGAGCTGTTCGGCGAACATCCGGGTGATCTCGTTGGTCTGGTACCAGGCCTCGGGCTCGTCCTGCCCGCCGACGGTGGGTGTCACCACCACGCCCGGGAAGGACGGCAGGGCCTCCTGGCTGACCTCCCACACCGTGCGGCCGGACGAGACCAGCAGGACGTCGCCGGCCTTCAGCCCGGTCTCGGTCAGGGCCTCGCCGAGGCGTGCGGCGAGCGCCGCGCCGACGAGCGACGGGTGGAACCCGGTCGCCGCGAGCACCCGGTTGAGGCCGAGCGCGTCGCGCAGCTCCTCCTCGATCCCGGAGGCGCGCTGGGTCGCCGGATCGACCACCTCGATGCGGACGATGCCGGTGCGGCGCGCCTCGGAGAGCACGCGGCTTACGGTCGCGCGGCTGATGCCGAGCTGCTGGGCGACCTGTGCCTGGGTCGCCTCCTTGAGGTAGTAGAGCGTCGCCGCGGCGTGCATGACCTCGGGGGTGAAGCGGGTTCTGGCGGCTCCCGCGGCCTCCGGGGTGGGCGGCTGACCAGGCGCTCCGGCTGTGTACTCCACGGCACCACTCTTCCATAGCCGAACCACCGTTCGGCGTCCGCTGAGAATCTGTTCTGGACATATGTGCTGCACCTGTGGCACGGTGGCGTCAGCTACAGCGATCACCGCAGATCACCACCGCAGTAGGAGACTCCAATGACGCAGGCATCTTCTGGATCCGTTCCGAGCACCATGCAGGCGGTCGTCAGCCACGGCCCCGAGGACTACCGCCTCGAGGAGGTGCCGGTCCCCGTGCCCGGCCCCGGCGAGGCACTGGTGAAGGTCGAAGCGGTCGGCATCTGCGCGAGCGACCTGAAGTGCTACCACGGCGCCGCGAAGTTCTGGGGCGACGAGAACCGCCCCGCCTGGGCCGAGACCGAGGTCATCCCCGGGCACGAGTTCACCGGCACGGTCGTCGCACTCGACGACGCCGCCCAGGAGCGCTGGGGCGTCACGGTCGGCGACCGGGTCGTCGCGGAGCAGATCGTGCCGTGCGGGGAGTGCCGCTACTGCCGCCGCGGGCAGTACTGGATGTGCGCGCCGCACGACATGTTCGGCTTCAAGCGCCGCACCCCCGGCGCCATGGCCGACTACATGGTCTTCTCCTCCGCCTCCCTGGTGCACCGCATCAGCAAGGACCTCCCGCCCGCGCACGCGGCGTTCGCGGAGCCGCTGTCCTGCTCGCTGCACGCGGTCGAGCGGGCCCAGATCACCTTCGACGACGTCGTCGTGGTCGCGGGCTGCGGCCCGATCGGTCTCGGCATGATCGCCGGCGCGGCGGCCAAGTCCCCGGCCCGCGTGGTCGCGCTCGACATGGCCCCCGAGAAGCTGGAGCTGGCCCGGAAGTGCGGCGCCACCGACGTGGTCAACATCCGCGAGGAGGACCCGGTCGAGTTCGTCCGCTCGATCACCGAGGGCTACGGCGCCGACGTCTACCTCGAGGGCACGGGCCACCCCTCCGCGGTCCTCCAGGGCCTCAACGTGCTCCGCAAGCTCGGGACCTACGTGGAGTACGGCGTCTTCGGCTCCGACGTGACGGTCGACTGGAGCATCATCAGCGACGACAAGGAGCTCGACGTACGCGGCGCCCACCTCGGCCCGCACTGCTGGCCGGCCGCGATCCGGATGCTGGAGTCCGGCGTCCTGCCGCTGGACGAGATCTGCACCCACCAGCTGCCCCTCGCCCAGTTCCAGGACGGCCTCGACCTGGTGTCCCGTGGCACCGAGTCGATCAAGGTCTCGCTGATCCCGTGACCAGCACGACGACCACGACGACGGCGTCCACCTTCTGGCTCGGCACGAGCTGGAAGATGACCAAGACGCTGGCCGAGGCCGGTGACTACGCCGACGAGCTGCGTACCGCCGCGCTGGCCGGGCAGGTACCGCCGGAGCTGCGCCTCTTCGTGCTGCCGCCCGTCACCGCCCTCGCCACCGTCCGCGACCGGCTCGACGGTGCCCAGCTCGACCGTGCCAGGCTGCTGCTCGGCGCGCAGAACGCCTACCCCGGCCCGGAGGGCCCGGTCACCGGCGAGGTCTCCATGGGCATGGTGCGGGACGCCGGCGCCCGAATGGTGGAGCTCGGGCACGCCGAGCGGCGCACCCTGCTCGGCGAGACCGACGAGCTGATCGCCGCCAAGGTGGCCGCGGCGGTGTCGGCGGGGCTGATCCCCCTGGTCTGCGTCGGCGAGACCGCCGCCGAGCGCGACCGCGGCGACACCGCGTCGGTGGTCGCCGGACAGGTCCGTGCCGCGCTCGGCGGCCTCGGACGCCTCGCACCCGCCGAGCTGCTGATCGCCTACGAGCCGCACTGGGCGATCGGCGCCCAGGGGCGGGCCGCCGCACCCGACGACGTCGCCGACGGGCTCGCCGTCGTCCGCCAGGTCCTCGCCGAGGAGCTGCCGGACAGCACGACCGGTGTCCTCTACGGCGGCAGCGTCGACGCCGGCAACGCCGCCGACCTCGCGAGCGGCCTCGACGTCGACGGCCTCTTCGTCGGCCGGGCCGCGTGGACGGCGGCCGGCCTGCTCGACCTCGCTCACCGCTGTGCCGACGCCGCCCGCGCGCACAGCACCACCGACCAGGTGCCCGCAATCGTTCGAAAGGACCGGTGATGGGACGCACCCGCCGCTCGACCCCGCTCCGCGTCGTCGGGGCAGCGGTCGTCGCCGCACTCCTCGTCGCGATGACCCTCAGCACCCGCTTCGTCACCCCGGAGGAGCTCGCTTCGATCGGGCCGGAGGCGTTCGACCCGCAACAGGTCGCCGACGAGCTGTTCACGGAGGCGAACGAGACCCTCCCCGATGCGGCCACGCCGCTCCCCGAGCTGCTGACCGGCCTGGAGCAGGACGTGGCCGGGACGGCCGACCGCCTGGAGGCGGTCACGCCGAACGAGACGACCTACCTGTTCCCCGTCACGGGAGAGGCGACGGTCGTCGCGACACAGCCGCAGGCCGTCGAGATCACCGTGGACGGCGTGTCCGAGAAGACGCCCCTCAGCATCGCGGCCGGTCCCGCCGTCAACGGCACGGTGCTGCGCGACGCGCTCGGCTTCCGGTTCGGCGACGCCTCGAACCAGACCACCTACCAGCAGGTGGGCGACGAGCTGAAGGCGCTCGTCCAGGACCAGATCACCGAGAGCACGGGCGACGAGGGCCCGACCGGGCTCGCCAAGGGAACGAAGCTCAGCTTCACCGGGATCGTCACCGTGACGGACACCGGGCTCCCCCAGTCCCCGGCCAAGCCGGTGCAGGTCCAGCCGCTGACGATGGAGGTCGACCGGTGACCGCCGTGGCCCCTGCCCCTACCGATACCGCGGAGATCGGGCAGGTCGTGCTCCGGGCCGTCGGGATCGCCAAGACCTACGGGGTCACCAAGGCCCTCAAGGGTGTCGACTTCGACGTCCGCGCCGGCCAGGTCACCGTGCTCTTCGGCGAGAACGGTGCGGGCAAGTCGACGCTCATGAAGATCCTGTCCGGGGTGGAGCAGCCCACCGGTGGCCACCTGGTCCTGCACGACGAGCGCGTCGCGCTGGAGAACACCGTCGACGCGGTGGAGCGCGGCATCTCGATCATCCACCAGGAGACAAACCTCTGCTCCAACCTCAGCGTGCGGGACAACATCTTTCTCGGCCGCGAGCTGCACACCCGCACCGGCGGGGTCGACTACGGCCGCGAGGCCGAGATCACCGCGCGGCTGATGCGGCAGCTCGAGGAGGACATCGCACCGGGCACCCCGGTGGCCGACCTCCGGATGGGCCAGCAGCAGATCGTCGAGATCGCGCGCGCGCTGGCCGCCGACGCCCGGATCCTGATCATGGACGAGCCCACGTCCGCGCTCAGCGCCAGCGAGATCGAGGTGCTCTTCAAGATCATCCGGGAGCTCACCGCGAACGGCGTGGCGATCGTCTACATCTCCCACCACCTGGAGGAGGCGATCAGCATCGCCGACCACGCGGTGGTGCTGCGGGACGGCGAGATGGTGGCGCACGAACCGGTGTCGGAGATCGACCTGCCGTGGGTGGTGCACCGGATGACCGGCCGCCAGGCCGAGTACGACTTCCGCGACGAGCCCCGGGAGTTCGGCGACGTCGCCCTCTCGGTCCAGAACGTCACGGTGGCCGACCTCGACACCGGACGCGTCATGGTCGACGACGTCTCGGTCGACGTGCGCAGCGGCGAGATCGTGTGCCTCTACGGCCTGATGGGCGCCGGCCGCACCGAGCTCATGGAGGCGCTCGCCGGCCGGGACCCGATCGCGGGCGGCCAGGTCCTCCTGGACGGCACCGACATCGCAGACCTCGACATCGGCGCCCGGATCGCCGGCGGCCTCGGCCTGGTCCCCGAGGACCGGCAGCGCGACGGCGTCGTGCAGATGCTCAGCGTCGGGAGCAACCTCTCGCTCGCCGGGCTGCGCTCCGCCGTCCGCCGCGGGCTGGTCTCCCGGGGAGCCGAGTCGAAGCGGATCAAGCAGGGCATGGCGGAGGTGCGCGTCAAGGCCTCGGGTCCGGGTGCCCCGATCACCTCGCTCTCCGGAGGCAACCAGCAGAAGGTCGTGATCGGGAAGCTCCTCATGACCGACCCGAAGGTCCTGCTCCTCGACGAGCCGACCCGTGGGATCGACGTCGGCGCCAAGGGCGAGATCTTCGCACTGCTCTTCAAGGAGGCCCGCAAGGGCCTCGGGGTGCTCTACGTCACCTCGGAGATCGGCGAGGCCATGACGGCCTCCCACCGCATCGTCGTGATGAGCAAGGGCCGGGCGGTCCGCGAGTTCGACCCCCGCACGGCCACCCGGGCGGAGGTCATGGCTGCGTCCGGCGAGTCCGACGGCCCGGCGCCCACCCCTACCGCACCGCCCGCCGGCGCCGCACCGCCCGCCGACCCGGCGAGCCCGAGAACCACCGACCCGACCCGCACCCACGGAGCCAACGGAGGCCCGCGATGACCGCCACCGACGCGCCGACCACACCGACACCGACCGGACCGGTCCCGGCCGGGCCGGACGGGACGAGCCTTGCCACCCGGCTGCGCTCGCTCAACGTCGGGTCCGTCCTCGTGGAGGGCAGGGCGCTCGTCGCGCTCGTCCTCATCATCGCGGTGTTCGCGGTGCTGAGCGACAACTACCTCGACCCGGGAAACCTGGTGACCATCACCAAGCAGGTGGCCTTCAACGCGATCATCGCGCTGGGCATGCTGATGGTGATCCTGAACGGCGGGATCGACCTCTCGGTCGGCTCGACCGTCGGCCTGACCGGCGCCGTGGCCGGCAACCTGTTCCGCGGCATCGACATGCCGCTCACCCAGGCGATCATGTTCCCGAAGGTCTGGGTGATCGTCGTGCTCTCGGTGGCCGTCGGCGCCCTCGTCGGGTACCTCAACGGGTTGCTGATCTCCCGGCTACGCCTGGCGCCGTTCATCGTCACGCTGGGGATGCTCTACGTCGGGCGCGGCCTCACCGAGGTGCTGCTCGACGGGCAGAACATCACCAACGAGCTGCGCGGGCAGGAGGGACTGGGCAACACCGGTTTCTTCGAGGTCTTCGCCAGCCGTCCGCTCGGGCTGCCGATCTCGGCGTGGGTGATGGTCGCGCTGGCGGTCCTCGCCTCGATCCTGCTGGTCCGCTCGCCGTTCGGCCGCTGGCTGTACGCCAGCGGCAGCAACGAGCGCGCCGCCGAGCTGTCCGGCGTGCCGGTCACCCAGGTCAAGACCCGCATCTACGTGATCGCCGGCGTGTGCGCGGGCATCGTCGGGGTGCTCCAGATCGCCAACATCAGCTCCGCCACCGCCGACCTCGGCCAGTTCTACGAGCTGAACGCCATCGCCGCCGTCGTGATCGGTGGCGCGGCGCTCTCCGGTGGCCGGGGCACGGTGAAGGGCACGATCATCGGCGCCTTCGTCATCGGGTTCCTCGCCAACGGCCTCGTCATCGTCGGCGTCTCGCCGTTCTGGCAGCAGGTCATCACCGGTGCCGTGATCATCCTCGCGGTCGCCGTCGACCAGATCCAGCAGATCGCCCAGCGCCGCGGCGCCGCGAAGCGCGCCGTCGCCGAGGCGCGCACGGCCGCCGCCGGTGCGGCGTGAGCGACCCCACTACCCGTCCGACCAGCCCTCCCCGCAACCAGGCCGCGGTATCTCCACGGCCGATCGAGAGGAAAGACACCATGAAGCGACTTCTCGCCGGCACCGCCGCCGCCGGGCTCGCCCTGAGCCTGTCCGCCTGCGGAGCCTCGCAGGAGACCGCCGCCGGCGCCGCCGACGGCGAAGGCGGTGGCACCATCGCCATCATCACCGTCGACCCGTCCAACCCGTACTGGAAGGCAGAGGTCGACACCGCCGAGCAGGCGGCGGCGGACCTCGGCTACGAGTCCTACACCGCCGCGCACGAGAACGACCCGGACGAGCAGAACACGCTGATCGAGACGGCCATCAACGACGACGTCGACGGCATCCTGCTCGACCCCGCGGGCGCCGACGAGTCCATCGCCGCCGTCCAGAAGGTCGTCGACGCCGAGATCCCGATCGTCCTCATCAACGCGGAGATCTCCGAGACGGGCCTCGCCTCCTCGCAGATCGTCTCCAACAACGCCCAGGGCGCCACGGTCGGTGCCGAGGCCTGGGCAGCGGCGATGGAGTACGAGGGCACGTACGTCGAGCTCTTCGGCGCACCCAGCGACAACAACGCCCAGGTCCGCTCCGACGGCTACGAGCAGGTCCTGGCCCAGTACCCCGACCTGAAGAAGGTCGGCACGGAGATCGCGAACTGGGACCGGCAGGAGGGCCAGGAGAAGATGGAGGCGCTGCTGGCGAAGAACCCTGACATCGACGGGGTCGTCGCGGGGAACGACGAGATGGCGCTCGGCGCCGTCAACGCCCTCAAGGCCAAGGGCAAGCTCGACCAGGTCAAGGTGCTCGGGTTCGACGGCAGCCAGGACGCCGTCAACGCGGTGCGGGACGGCGACCTCGTCGCGACGGTCGTCCAGCCCATCGTCGAGGGCACCACCACGGCGATGAACCAGCTGGACAGCGTGATCCGGACCGGCGAGACGGGCGTGTCCGAGGAGAAGCAGGCGCTCGACTGCGTCCTCGTCACCAAGGACAACGCCGACACCGTCCAGAACTTCGTGGTCGGCGAGTGACGCGATGACACACGTCTACAACGACCCCGACACCTTCAAGGAAGGCGTGCTGACCGGGTTCGCCGCCGCGCACCCGCGGCACGTCGAGCGGGTCCCCGACGCCTCGGGCTTCGTCCGCGCGGGCGGCCCGCTGGCGGGCAAGGTCTCGCTCGTCATCGGCGGCGGGTCGGGCCACTACCCCTCGTACAACGGCGTGGTCGGCCCCGGTTTCGCCGACGGCGCGGTGCTCGGCGACATCTTCGCGTCGCCGTCCGCCGAGCAGGTCTACCGCGTCGCCCGGGCGGCGCACGGCGGGGCGGGACTCGTCCTGGCCTTCGGCAACTATGCCGGCGACCGGCTCAACTTCGGCGTGGCGGCAGACCGGCTGCGCGCGGAGGGGGTCGACGTGCGCGTCGTCTGGGTGACCGACGACGTCGCGTCCGCCCCACCCGAGACCACGGGCGACCGCCGCGGCATCGCCGGGACCTTCACCGTCTACAAGATGGCGGGTGCCGCTGCCGAACGAGGCGACCGTCTGGACGAGGTCGAGCGGCTCATGCGGCACGCCAACGCCTCGACCTTCTCGTTCGGGGTGGCCTTCGACGGCTGCACCCTGCCCGGGGCGAGCGACGCCCTCTTCCACGTGGAACCGGGCCGGATGGACTTCGGCCTCGGCATCCACGGCGAGCCGGGGGTCAGCAGCACGGACTGGATGTCCGCCGCCGACCTGGCCGACCAGCTGGTCGAACGGGTGCTCGCCGAACGGCCGGCGTCGGCCGACGGGCGTGCCGCCGTGCTCCTCAACGGCCTGGGCGCCACCAAGTACGAGGAGCTCTACGTGCTCTGGGGCGAGGTCGCCCCACGGCTCCGTGCCGCCGGGCTCGACCTGGTCGAGCCCGAGGTGGGCGAGCTGGTCACGAGCCTCGACATGGCGGGCTGCTCGCTCACCGTGACCTGGCTCGACGACGAGCTCTCGCCGCTCTGGCGTGCGCCGGCCGACACCGCGGCGTACCGCCGCGGCGAGGCCACGACCAGCACGCTGTTCACCGAACGGGCCGTGGCCGCGGACGCGACGGTCGCGGCAGCGGAGGAGGTGGCGAGCGAGGCGTCCCGCCGGCACGCAGAGGTCGCGCAGCGGCTCGTCGCGACCCTCGCCGCCACCGTGGACGAGCACAAGGTGCGGCTCGGCGAGATCGACGCGGTCGCCGGCGACGGTGACCACGGCATCGGCATGAGCCGCGGGTCCAGGGCTGCTGCCGAGGCGGCCGTCGCGGCCGGCGTGGCCGGGGGCGGTGTCCACTCGGTGCTGCGCGCGGCGGGCACCGCGTTCGGGGACCGGGCCGGTGGCACCAGCGGGATCCTCTGGGGCCTGCTCCTCGAGACGGTCGGCCGGGACCTGGGCAATCAGGAGGCGGTCACGCTCGACCGGCTGTCCGGCGCCGTCCGGACGGGCGCCGCCCGGCTGCGGGAGTTCGGCCGCGCCGAGCCCGGCGACAAGACCATGCTCGACGCGCTCCTGCCGTTCGCGGACGAGCTCGCGCACGGGGCCGACGCCGACCTGCCGCTGGCCAAGGCCTGGCAGGCCGCCGCGGAGCTCGCCACCTCCGCCGCCGAGGCGACCGCCCCGATGGTGCCGCGTGTGGGCCGTGCCCGTCCGCTCGCCGAACGCAGCGTGGGCACCCCCGACCCGGGAGCCGTGTCGTTCGCGCTGATCGTCACCGCGATCGGTGAACAGCTCACCCAGACCAGCCCCACCACTCCCAGCCCCACCACTCCCGAGGAGTCCTGATGACCGAGCCGGAACGAACCACAGCACAGACGGCAGGGAGCACCGGCGGCGGGCTGCGCATCGCCATCGGCTGTGACGACGCAGGCGTCACCTACCGGGACACGATCAAGGCCGACCTGGAGGCCGACCCCCGGGTGGCCTCCGTGATCGACGTCGGCGTCCTGCCCGACGAGCACACCGCCTACCCGCACGTCGCGGTCTCCGCCGCACGGCTCGTGGCCGACGGGCGGGCCGACCGGGCGCTGCTCGTGTGCGGCACGGGCCTCGGCGTCGCCATCAGCGCGAACAAGGTGCCCGGCATCCGTGCCGTCACCGCGCACGACAGCTTCTCGGTCGAGCGCGCCGTGCTCAGCAACAACGCCCAGGTGCTCTGCATGGGTCAGCGCGTGGTGGGCATCGAGCTCGCACGCCGGCTCGCGAAGGAGTGGCTGGGCTACGAGTTCGACCCCGGGTCGGCGTCGGCG
The DNA here is from genome assembly GCF_042682255.1 of Promicromonospora aerolata. Taxonomy (NCBI): domain Bacteria; kingdom Bacillati; phylum Actinomycetota; class Actinomycetes; order Micrococcales; family Promicromonosporaceae; genus Promicromonospora; species Promicromonospora aerolata. Next base: position 4,101,438 of record NZ_JBHUHF010000001.1, on the reverse strand, counting down.
GCCAAGGTCGCGGCCATCGACGGGTACGAGCCCGCCGACCGCACCCGAGGACAGGAGCAACCCACGAGCTGCTGACCCGCCACCTCGGTGGAGCGCCCGACGGGGACGGTTAGGATCGACCGGGCCGGCCGGCACGGCCGGCGGACGCAGCGGTCCGACACGACTCGGGAGGGTGCATGGCCGCCTTGGTCGTGGGTGTCGACGTCGGCACCGGGAGCAGCAAGGGCGTGCTCACCACGCCGGACGGTGTCGTGCTCGCCCGGACGTCCCGCCGCCACCAGATGTCGCTGCCCCGGCCCGGTCACGCGGAGATGGACGCCGAAGCCATCTGGTGGGGCGACGTCGTCTCGATCTGTCGTGAGCTGGCCCTGCACGCGCGGGGCCGGCCGATCGCCGGGCTGTGCGTCAGCGGCATCGGCCCCTGCGTGCTGGTCACCGACGGCGACCTGACGCCGCTGCGGCCCGGGATCCTCTACGGGATCGACACCCGGGCCTCGGCGGAGATCGACGAGCTCACCGCACGGTTCGGGGCCGAGGCGATCGTCGCCCGCGCCGGCTGCGAGCTCAGCTCCCAGGCGGTCGGCCCCAAGCTGCTCTGGCTGCGCCGCCACGAGCCCGAGGTGTGGGCACGCACCCGGCGGTGGTTCGGCTCGAGCTCGTACGTCGTGGCCCGGCTGACCGGGGAGTACATCCTCGACCACCACACGGCCAGCCAGTGCGCGCCGCTCTACGACCTCCCCGCCCGGGACTGGGCGGCCGACTGGGTCGAGGAGACGCTCGGGGACCTCCAGATGCCGCGCCTGGCATGGCCGGGCGAGGTGGTCGGCACCCTGCGGGCCGACGCCGCCGCCGCGACCGGCCTGCCCGCGGGCACGCCGGTCATGGCCGGCACCGTCGACGCCTGGGCGGAGGCGTTCAGCTGCGGGGTGCGGCAACCGGGCGACCTGATGCTGATGTACGGCTCCACGATGTTCTTCGTGCAGACCGGGCGGGATCTCACGCCCTGTCCGCCGATGTGGACCACGATGAGCGTCGAGCCGGGGATGATGACCTTCGCCGGCGGGATGGGCACCTCGGGGAGCCTGCTGTCGTGGGTGCAGGAGCTCACCGGGAACGTCGACATCGCGACCCTCGCCGAGGAGGCGGCGCGCACGCCGCCGGGCTCGGAAGGCCTGCTGCTCCTGCCCTACTTCGCGGGAGAGCGCACACCGATCTTCGACCCGCACGCCCGCGGCGTCGTCGCCGGGCTGTCCCTGCGCCATCGACGCGGCCACCTGTATCGCGCCGTCTACGAGGGCATCGCCTACGGGGTGCGCCAGATCCTCGAGCTCCTCGAGGAGGCCGGCGGGCCCGCGTCCCGGGTCGTGGCCGTGGGCGGTGGGACGCGGAGCGGACCGTGGACCCAGATCGTCAGCGACGTCAGCGGGATCCGTCAGCTGGTTCCCGAGCAGACGATCGGGGCGTCCTACGGCGACGCGCTGCTCGCTGCCATCGGGTCCGGCCTCGTGCCGCCCGACACCGACTGGACCCGGATCGTCGGCGAGGTGGTGCCGAACCCCGAGAACCGGGCCGTCTACGACGAGCTCTTCGAGGCGTTCACCACGCTCTACCCCACCACGCGCGACCACGTGCACCAGCTCGCGGAGATGCAGGAGGCCGCGGGCGGGCCGGGACCGGCCCACGCGCCGGACGGAGGGCCGCGGCGGCCGGCGGCGGCCGCAGGCCGCCGGCCCTGGGACGGGACGTAGGCCACGTGTCCGCGCAGCAGCCCGCCGTGCGCCCTCTCCGTACCGTGCGCCCCGACGGCACTCCCGTGTACGGGCATCCGACCCGCCTGGGCGCGCCGCCGGTGCTGGTCACCCGGGTCGACGCCGACGCCGACCACGCGCACGTGCCGCCGGGCCACCGGCACGCGCACGACTTCCTCGTGCTCGTCTACGTCGAGCGGGGTGGTGGGACCGTCTCGCTGAACGGCCGGGACATCCCGCTGCGGGACGGTGACGTGCACGCCGTCCCGCCCGGGCAGGCGATCGACTCGGGCACGACGCTCACCGGGTTCCACCACTGCCGCGCCTGGAGCGTGGCCTTCACGCCCGACGCCGTCCCGTCGCTCGCCTCGGTGTCGCCCCTCGCCTGGGGCCACCATCCGCTCCTGGCGCTCTTCGCGCTCGCGCCGCCGCCTGCCGGGGCGAGCGCCACCGTCCCCGAGGGCGAGCGCCCGCGCTGGTCGGCGTGGCTGACGGAGCTCCACGAGGAGCTCTCGTCACCCGGCCGGCTGGGGGCCCGGGATGCGGCGGCGGCGCTGCTGACCCGGATCCTCATCGAGGCCGCGCGCCTGGCGCCGTCGGCTCCTGGCCCGCCGGACCCGTTGGTCACGCGCGTCTTCGACGAGATCGAGGCGACGTTCCGGGAACCGGTGTCGGCGGCCGACGTCGCCGGGGCGCTGGGCTACACCCCCGGCTACCTGACCACCGTGGTGCGCGAACGCACGGGCCGCACGCTGCTCGAATGGATCACCGAACGCCGGATGACCGAGGTGCGCCGGATGCTGCGCGACACCGATCTTCCGCTCGGCGTCGTGGCCGCTCAGACCGGCCTGCGTGACGCGACCTACCTGGTCCGGCGCTTCAAGGACCGGTACGGCACCACGCCCGCGCGCTGGCGGCGGAGCGAACGGGTGTGAGTTCACCTCGTATATCAGTTAGTTTTGGGTCGCGCATCGGCAATGCCGATGGGTGCCACTCATCGAACGGAGCCCTCACCATGTCCCGCAACCGCGCCTTCCTCACGGCCGCCGCAGCCTCGACTGCCCTCCTGGCTCTGACCGGTTGCGGTAGCTCGGGCGAGTCCGGCGGCGTCGGCGAGGAGCTCGGGCTCGTGTCCGGCGACACGCTCACGGTGGCCACCGAGGGCACGTACCGGCCGTTCAGCTACCACGACGAGTCGGGCGAGCTGGTGGGCTACGACGTCGAGGTGGCCGAGGCGGTCGCCGAGAACCTGGGCCTGGAGATCACGTTCCAGGAGACCCAGTGGGACGCGATCTTCGCCGGCCTGGACGCCGGCCGCTTCGACACCATCGCGAACCAGGTGTCCATCACCCCGGAGCGCGAGGCCGACTACGTGTTCTCGACGCCGTACACGGTGTCGACCGGTGTGCTCGTGGTGCCGGCGGACAACGACACCATCAAGGGCTTCGACGACCTCGACGGCAAGACGACCGCCCAGTCCCTCACGAGCAACTGGCGGGACCTCGCCGTCGAGAGCGGCGCGGAGATCGAGGCGGTCGAGGGCTGGGCCCAGGCCGTGGCGCTGCTGGAGCAGGGCCGCGTGGACGCCACGATCAACGACAGCCTCACCTACCTCGACTACGCGAACGCCGAGGATGCCTCCAGCATCAAGGTGGCGGCCGAGACCGAGGAGGAGTCGCGGTCGGCGTTCGTCGCCACGCCGGAGCGCGAGGCGCTCACCGAGGCGATCGACGGCGCGCTCGAGGAGCTCCAGGCCGACGGCACCCTTGCCGAGCTGGGCGAGAAGTACTTCGGCGAGGACGTCTCCCAGTAAGGTCCGGGGCGAGCGCTCCCCGTAGCTGATCGCGGACGGGTACCGCTGGTCGCGGCCGAGCACTGCTGAGCGCGTGGAAAGGGATACATGGACTGGCAGCTCGTCGCCGACTCGTTCTGGCCGCTCCTGCGGGGCGGCCTCACCGGGACGATTCCGCTCTCCCTCGCGTCGTTCGCGATCGGGCTGGTGCTCGCGCTCGTCGTGGCACTGCTCCGGCTGTCCCCGAACCGGCTGCTGGCGTGGCTCGGCCGCGCCTACGTGTCGCTGATCCGCGGCACGCCGCTGCTCGTCCAGCTCTTCGTCATCTTCTACGGCATGCCGTCGATAGGCATCGTCCTCGATCCGTGGCCCAGCGCGATCATCGCGTTCTCGATGAACGTGGGCGGCTACGCGGCCGAGGTGATCCGCGCGGCGATCCTGTCGGTCCCCAAGGGGCAGTGGGAGGCGGGCTGGACCGTCGGCATGTCCCCCACCCGGTCCCTGCGCCGGATCATCCTGCCGCAGGCCGCCCGGGTGTCCGTGCCGCCGCTGTCGAACACGTTCATCTCGCTGGTCAAGGACTCGTCGCTCGCCTCGCTCATCCTGGTGACCGAGCTGTTCCGCAAGGCACAGGAGATCGCCTCGTTCTCGAACGAGTTCATGACGGTCTACCTGGAGGCCGCCCTCATCTACTGGATGTTCTGCACAGTGCTCTCGGCCGGGCAGAACGCGCTCGAGAAGAGGCTGGACCGATATGTCGCCCACTGACCGTCATGACCGCACCGACCGCCCGGGGTCCGGGAGCCTGCTGACCGCGCGGGGTATCCAGAAGTCGTTCGGCACCAACCACGTGCTGCGCGGGGTGGACCTCGAGGTCCAGCCCGGCGAGGTGGTCGCACTGATCGGCCCGTCCGGGAGCGGCAAGACGACGGTGCTGCGCTCGCTCAACGGGCTCGAGACGCCGGATGCCGGGGTGCTGGAGCTCGACGGCGGCCCTGTGGTCGACTTCGGGGCGCAGGCCGCCGCCCGGGCCGGCGGCTGGGCGCACCGGCGCGCCGGCGTGCGGCGGGCGAAGGTGGAGCGCGCGGCCCTGCGCGACCGGTCGGCGATGGTGTTCCAGCACCACAACCTGTTCCCGCACCGCACCGTGCTGGACAACGTGATCGAGGGGCCCACGCAGGTCAAGCGGATCCCCCGCGCGACCGCGATCGGCCGCGCCGAGGAGCTCCTGGCGCGGGTCGGCCTCGCTGACAAGCGCGACGCCTACCCGCACGAGCTGTCCGGCGGCCAGCAGCAGCGCGTCGGCATCGTCCGTGCGCTCGCCCTCGGGCCCGACCTCCTGCTGTTCGACGAGCCGACGTCGGCCCTGGACCCCGAGCTCGTCGGTGAGGTGCTGAGCGTCATGAAGGAGCTCGCCGACGAGGGCTGGACCATGGTCGTGGTGACGCACGAGCTGCAGTTCGCGCGACAGGTGGCGGACGAGGTGCTGTTCCTCGACGGCGGCGTGGTGGTCGAGCGGGGCGCGCCGGCGCAGATGTTCTCCCAGCCGGCCGAGGAGCGGACGCGCCGCTTCCTCGACCGGATCCTGCACCCGCTCGACTGACGCCCGGCGTCAGTACTCGAGCGCGGTCAGCACCTTCTCGCGGCTCGGGGCCGCGGCGTCCAGCACCACCCGGCCGGGTCGGGCGCCGAGCACGATCACGCGGTCGGCCAGGGCGAGCGCCTCGTCGACGTCGTGCGTCACGAGCACCACCGCGCGCTGCCCGGTGGTCGTGCTCGCCGCGGTGGCCGTGCCCGCCGTGGTGGCCAGGCCCACGCCTGCCAGCCATTCGTTCATGCGCCGCCGGGTGATCGGGTCCAGCGCGCCGAACGGCTCGTCGAGCAGCAGCACCGGCCGGCCGGCAAGGCAGGTCCGTAGCAGCGCGAGCCGCTGGCGCATGCCGCCCGACAGCTCGTGCGGCCACGCCCGCTCGAAGCCGCCGAGGCCGAACGTCTCGAACAGCTCGGCGGCACGCGCCTCGGCGTCGGGCCGTGGCACCCGGGCGATCCGCGCCCCGAGCAGCGCGTTGGACCAGGCCCGACGCCACGGCAGCAGGCCGTCCCGCTGCGGCATCCACGCGGTGGCCGGCCCGCCGCCGGGCAGGGTGGGGACGCTCAGCGTGCCGGAGACCGCCGCGCTCGGCGGCAGCATGCCGCCGAGCGCACGCAGCAGCGTCGACTTGCCACACCCCGACGGGCCGACCACGGCGACGAACTCCCCGTCGGCCACCGCGAGGTCCACCTCGTCCAGGGCGGCGACGGCACCGAACCGGACGCTCAGCCCGTGCGCGGCGAGCACGCTCACGGCCGTCCGGCCGACCCGGCGGGCAGGAACTCGTCGGTCCAGGCGGCGTCGGTGTCGAAGCCCGGCTCGGTCAGGCCCTCGTCCTCGAGGAACGAGACGAACCCGTCCCACACCTCGGCATCCTGGGTGCCCCACTCGCCCGACGTGTACCGCGGGCCCAGCCACCGCGCGCTCGCCGTGACCAGCTCGGGATCGAGCTCGGGTGCCGCGTCCAGGAGCACGCGCGCCGCCCGGTCGGGGTCGGCCGCCGCCTCGTCGTACCCGCGCGCCAGCGCCGCCAGGAAGCCCCTGGCGACGTCCGGCTCGTCGTCGAGCAGAGCTCGTGACGTCGCGACCAGGGGCGTGTACCAGTCGGGGATGCAGTCGAAGTGGTCACGGAACGCGATGGTGTCGACGTCCAGACCGTCCACCTCACCGAGGCGGATCGTGTCCCAGGCGTCGAACACCCAGGCGGCGTCGAACTGGTCCTCCGTGAGCCCGATCCGGAAGTCGTCGCTGACCAGCGGCGCGAACTCGACCTGGGCAGGGTCGCCGCCGTCGCACTCCACGAGCTTGCTGATCAGGGCCTTCTCCAGGCCGGACTCGTAGGACCCGTACCGCTTGCCCTCGAGGTCGCGAGGGCGGGTGATGCCGTCGTCGGACAGGCTGATCAGGGACGACGTGTTGTGCTCGATGACCGTGGCGACCGAGACCACGTCGGCCCCCGCGGCCCGCGCCGGGACCAGGCCCTCCGCGACGGAGTAGGCGAAGTCGGCCTGGCCGGCCGCGACGAGCTGCAGCCCGGACGTCTCGCCGGGCTCGACGATCTCGACGTCGAGGCCCTCCTCCGCGAACCAGCCCTCGGCCTGGGCCAGGTAGAGGCCGGAGTGGTTCGTGTTGGGCGTCCAGTCGAGCACGACGGTGACCTGGCGGGGGCCACCGATGTCCTCGTCGTCGACGACGAACTGCGGGTCGTTCGGGAGGCTGGGGCCGCACCCCGCAAGGGTCAGCGGCGCGACGACCGCGAGGGCCACCGCACGGACGAGGGAGGTCGGGGAGAACTTCATGATTTTCCTCTCTGCCACGGCGTCGCCACGCGGGTGAGCACGGCGACGAGGGCGAAGAACAGGCCGGACAGGAGCGCGATCAGGACCACGCCCACGAAGATCTGGTCCACGGCGTAGGCCTTGCGGGACCGCTGCACGAACACGCCGAGGCCGGACTGTCCGGCGAGATACTCGGCGACCACGGCCGCACCGACCGCATAGGTCGCGGCGACCCGGAGGCCCGCGAGCGCCCCCGGGACCGACGCCGGCAGCCGGACCAGCAGGAACTGGTCCAGACGGGTGCCGCCGAGGCCGGCCACCATGTCGGAGTGCTCGGCGTCGACGGCGCGCATGGCGCTCACCGCCGAGACGAGCACGGGGAAGAACACGGTGAGCGCGACCAGCACGATCTTGGGCAGCAGTCCGAAACCCGCCCACAGGATCATCAGGGGCGCGAGCACCACGACGGGCACCGTTTGCGTGAGCACGACCAGGGGATATACGGCGTCGCCGGTCACGCGTGAGGCCGTGATCAGGATGCTCAGGAGCAGGCCGGCCACGGCGCCGAGCACGAGCCCGGCCACTGCTTCGGTGAGCGTCGTCGCGACGTGCGGGCCGAGCAGTGGCGCCACCTCGACGGCAGTCCGAGCCACCTGGGACGGCGCGGGCAGCACGAACTCGGGTACGCCGGTCAGGCGGACCCACGCCTCCCAGGTTCCGAGGAGCACCAGCACGGTCAGGAGCGGGGCGACGATGCGCCCCGCCCGCCCGCGCTCGGCCCCGTGCCGCCGCGGACGCGGGACGCGGAGCCGCAGGCTCACGCCCGGAACTTGGTGACGAGATCGGCGATGGTGGGCCCGGCGTCGTCGGCGCCCTCGCTGACCTTGATGTTGGACTGGACGCCGTCGGCGCCCGCGGCGATCGTCGCCTCGTGGACGGCACGCAGGAGCGCCCACACCTCGTCGGGGCTGCCCTGGACGAACGTGCCCATGGCGCCCACCTCGTAGGTGAGCCCGGACTCCTGGATCACGGCGATGGCGGCGTCGACGTGCGCGTACTTGTCGTCGGGGGTACCGCTGGGGCGGGGAGAGACCTGGATCTCGGCGAGCATGTGCGACCTCCGTGGGCATGCCGGAGGTCGCCGGTCCCGACAGGGGGCGCCGTCGCATCCCGTTCCGGGACTGCCTCGACCGAACGCCCGTGCCGCCAGGCACGTCCTTCCGCTGGCATTACCCAGTTCAAGTGATCGGGTCGACGGCGTCGGGCACGGATGCCCAGGTCGTCCTCTCAGCCCGGCTACCCCGAGCTCCCCGCGTTGGCGGACATACCGTACCTTCCCCGCCCGCCCCCCAAAAACCCGCCTGCAGAGTTGCTTGCGGCCGCCGGCGACTGCAGACCTGGTTGCGGCTGAGCGCCGTCCAACCGCAGCCAGGTCTGCACGCGCCGAGCGGGGCTCGTTACTCGTTCGGGTAGGTCAGGCCGATCTGGGCGCGGATCTCGTCCAGCGTGGCCATGATCGCTACCGTCTCGGCGCGGGGCAGCAGCGGGCTGTCCAGCTCGCCGGCGGCCACCAGGCGCTCTGCCTCGGCGGCCTGGAAGTGCATGCCGCGGCCGGTCACCTCGGTGGTGAAGGTCTCGGTCTCGGTGCCCGCGGCGTCGTACACGTGAACCGTCGCCGGGTTGTACCAGACGGCGTCGATCTCGATGCGGCCCTCGGTGCCCAGGATCGAGGCCCGGTTGGGACCCTTCGTGTCCGAGGCCGAGACCGTCGTCGCGACCCGGGCGCCGTCGTACCCGAAGATCGTGGCGATGGTCGCGTCCGCGCCGGTCTCCTTGAACGTCGCGTGCGACTGCACGGTGAGCGGCTCGCCGAACACGTCCCACGCGAACGAGACCGGGTAGATGCCCAGGTCAAGCAGGGAGCCACCGCCCAGGGCCAGGTCGTTGATGCGGTGGGCGGGGTCGTCGGGCAGGTCCTGGGTGTGGTCCACCATCAAGGTCCGCACCTCGCCGAGCACGCCCGAGGCGATGATCTCGCGCACGCGCGCCATGTGCGGCAGGAACCTGGTCCACATGGCCTCCAGCGCCACGAGGCCCTTCTGCTCGGACAGCTCCGCGATCTCGCGCGCCTCGGCGGCGTTCAGCGTGAACGGCTTCTCGACCAGGACGTGCTTGCCGGCCTCCAGCACGAGCTTCGCGGCCGCAACGTGCATCGGGTGGGGTGTGGCCACGTAGATGATGTCGACCTCGGGGTCGTTCACGAGGTTCTCGTACGAGCCGTGCGCCGTCGGGATGCCGAAGCGCTGCGCGAAGTCCTGCGCCTTCTCCAGCGATCGTGACCCCACCGCCTGCACGGTGAAGCCGTTGTCGTTCAGGTCTGATGTGAAGGCCGAGGCGATCCCGCCGGCCCCCAGGATTCCCCATCGCAGGTGTGTCATGCGCCCGAGCGTAGTGCCCACGCCGAGGTAGAACCGTGGTGAGACGGTTCTACCTCGGCGCGCTGCTAAGGGGTCAGTTGACCTGGATGGTCATCTTGCCCCGGCGGGTGTCCTGGCTCAGGACCTTGATGGTGGTGCCCGTGGCGCCGACCTTCACGGAGTGGCCCGGGTTGCTCTCGTCCCAGTACGCGTTCGCGTCGGTGTCGTCGAACGTCGACACCGGCTTCTGCTTGCGCTGGAACAGGGTGGTCATCTCCGTCTCCGACACCTCGCGGTGCAGCGAGATCTTGTCGGTCCGGTCCAGGCCGAACGTCGAGTCGAACGACTGGATCCGGTTGCGGGCGATCGTGCCGTCCGACCAGGTCAGGGCCTCCGGCCGGGCGTCGACCGGCAGCGCCTGGCCGCCACCCGCGTGCTGCGACGTGTTGTTGTCGCCGTACAGGCTGTTCACGTACCAGATCAGCAGGCCGTCCTGGTACGGGAAGTGCTCCACCCGGTCGCTGTTGCTGAAGCCCCAGCCGAAGTTGTACGGGCCCTCCTTGAGCGTCGCGTCGTACCCGCCGTACACGCGGTTCTCCGCCACGTAGTAGTGCTGCTTCGCCTTCTCGTAGGAACCGTCGGTGCCCACGACCACGAAGCCGTCGGTGGCCCACTCGGTGATGTCGGCAACCGGGGCGTCACCGACGGTGACGGCGTCGACGCTGATCCCCAGCTCGTTGACTCCACCATCGGACTGGTAGCGGAACCGCAGCTGCGCGTCCTGACCCGCGTACTCCGAGAGGTCGGCGGTGAGGTCGACCCAGGCGCCGCCGGAGGAGCCGTCGATACCGCCACCGGGGTTGGTGTCGCTCGCCGCGGAGGAGAGGTTGGTCTCGAGCGCCGTCCACGACGAACCGCCGTCGACCGAGATCTCGGCGTACGCGTAGTCGTAGCCGACCTCGATCTCGTAGTTCGCCTTCGCCGCGAGCGAGGCACCGGCCGGGACCACGAACGACGGCGAGGTGACCGTGTTGTTCAAGCCGTTGGCCGAGTCCGAGTACACGTACTCGCCGTCGAACGGGTCGACGACCGGGACGGTCTCCGTGCCGTCCGGCAGGTTCACGATCGCGGCCTGCGCACGCGTCGTGGCGTGGAACGAGGGGCCGAGGTTCACCTTCTCGGTAGCACCCGGCTCCACCGTCTCGTAGTCGAGCCAGCCCAGGAAGAGCTTCTCGGTGGCGCCCATGTGGTTGGGCGTGGTGCCGATGGTGCCGTCGCCGTGACCCAGCCACGAGCCGGAGCTCATGAGGTTCCAGAAGCCGGTGCCGTTCTCGCCACCGTTGGTGTCGTAGTAGTCCGGCAGACCGAGGTCGTGCCCGAACTCGTGCGCGAAGACGCCGAGGCCACCGTTCTCCGGCTCCGTCGTGTAGTCACGGATCCAGATGTCGGAGTCACCGATCTTGATGCCGCCGAGCTTCGGGAAGTCGGCCGGGCCGTCAGACCCGAGACCGCCCTGGTTGACCGACCAGCGGTGCGACCAGATGGCCCACGGCGGCGCCCCGGCCTCCTCGCCCTCGCCGGCGTGGATCGCCTGGAAGTGGTCGATGTAGCCGTCGGCCTCGGACGTGATGCCGTCGCCGTCCATGTCGTAGCGGTCCCAGACGTCGAACGACTTCAGGTACGCGTCGATCTCCTCGGCGCTCTTGCCCGCCGCTACCTGCTGCTCGTACCAGGCGTTCGCGGCGTCCTGGATGTACGCCGTCATACCGGCGCCGGTCTCCGCACCGTCGAGAACGCCGTCACCGTTACCGTCACCGTCACCGTAATAGGCTTCCCGGTGCGGCACGGAGACCCAGTCGGACACGTCGCCCTGCAGGTCGAACCGGCCCGACGACATCTCGTCGTACACACCGGCGAACGACTCCCCGTTCTGGTCCTCCAGGCCGGTGAAGAACATCTCCTTGTAGTGCTCGCGAGAGAAGTCGGGCTCCCAGTAGGTGGAGCTGTCGTCCTCGGCCGGCTCAGGGATCTCGTTGTGCAGCGGGCCGGCAGGGGCGTCGGTGTTGGCACCACCGTCGCCGTCGCCGAACTCGACGAGGATGCTGAACAGCTGCGCCGTCTCCTCGACGCCGTACTGCACGTACTCACGCGGGGCGATCTCCACGACCTTCGAGGCGCGCGACCCCTTGCCGCGGGTCTCGACCTTGGCCTCTCCGGTCGCGACCAGGTCGACGGCGGTCTGCCGCTTCGCGATCTGCTTCTCGGCGAGGGCGTCGGGACGGTTGTCCTCCTTGGCCGGCGCCGCCTGTGGCGGTGCTTCCTCGGCATGGGGTGCTGCCGAGGCGGTGATCGGCACTACGGCGGTGGAGAGCAGCAGAGCGGCTCCCGCGCCGACGGCACAGATACGTCGGTTCATCTTTCCTCCGTGAAGAGAGCTGCGTCCGGGACGAGGAGGTGATTCGGGTCACCGGACCTACCGGGACACCAATGTCCCTGGAGGAGGAAAGCAGGGAAATATTACGACAATGTTGCCTACGACACATATCCCGGTCATGACGTAGAGCGGACACGGCGCGATAGAATCGATTCGAGGCCACGTACGTCCGTCGTACCCGCCGGCCGTTCGTCGTCCGGGTGACAGCCTGCCGACCCGCCGGAGAACAGCATGGACGCGACCACGACCGCCACCGCAGCGAGCTTTGCCGCGCCTCCCGTGAACCAGCGGCGGGCGATCGTCGCGCTCCTCGCGCTCTCCGTCAGCGCCTTCACCTTTGTCACCGCCGAGAACCTCCCGGGCGGCCTGCTCACCCTCATCGCCCCCGACCTGGGCCGCAGCACGTCCGAGATCGGGCTGCTCGTCTCGGTGTACGCCGCCGTCGTCGTGCTGACATCGTGGCCGCTCTCGCGCCTCACCCGCCGGTTCCCGCGCCGCTACGTGCTGGCGGCGACCACCGCGGTGTGCACCGTCGGCACGCTCTGGTCGGCGGTCGCCATCGGCTACGCGGACCTGATGGTCGCGCGCATGGTCACGGCACTGGGACAGGCGCTGTTCTGGTCGGTCGTCACCCCGGCCGCCGCCAGCCTGTTCGCCCCCGCCGTCCGCGGAAAGATGATCGCGCGGCTCGCCATCGGCAACTCGCTCGCACCGCTGCTCGGCGTGCCGCTCGGCACCTGGATCGGGCAGCAGACCAGCTGGCGCACCGCCTTCCTGGCGTTCTCCGTGGTGAGCCTCGTCGCGTGCATCACCATGGCGATCGCGATGCCGGACGTCGACGCCGAGCAGAGCGGCACGGCCGTCGGCACGCACCCGAGCATGCGCCGGTTCCTGGTGCTCATGGCCGTCACCGCCCTGCTCGTGACCGGCGGTTTCATGATGATCACGTTCGTCACCCAGTTCCTGCTGGAGACGGCGGGCTTCCCCGACCGGTACCTCAGCGCACTGCTGCTGTGCCAGGGCGCCGCCGGCCTGGCGGGAACCCTGCTGATCGGCCAGGTGCTCGACAAGCGGCCGTGGCAGACGGTGCTCGTGGCGCTCGGCCTGCTGACCAGCGCGCTGCTCCTGCTCTGGGGGCTCGGTCACACCCCGGCCCTCGCCCTGGTCGGGCTGGCCCTGTTCGGGCTCGCGTTCAGCGCGATCCCGCCCGCCCTGTCGTTCCTGTCCATGCAGGTCGCCCCGGGCGCCACCGAGTCGGCGACCGCGATCTCGAGCTCGGTGTTCAACATCGGGATCGGCAGCGGGTCGGCGCTCGGGGCGCTCGTGGTGGCCACGGTCGGCGTCAGCACGGTGCCCCTGGTCGGGGCCGCGTTCGTGCTGGCCGCCCTGGCGGTTCTCGCGATCGACCTGTGGGCGACCGCGCGACGCGCTACTGCTTTGCGTCCTTGAGGGTTCCCGTCACTGGCTCCTCCGAGCTGACGATGCACTGCAGCGTGCGGTCGTCCAGCTGCTCCCAGCTGTCCTTCGTCGGGAAGAAGCCGGTGTAGCCGTACACCGACTCGTCGTAGGAGATGCCGACGAACTTCTCGAACTCGGCGTAGCACCAGTTCTCGAACTTCTTCGCCATCCCCTTCGCGCCCGGGAACTTGTCGGTCTCCATGACGAGCTCCGCGTAGACCTCGCCGGTGTGCGGCTCGGCGCACGGCACCACCGGCACGGACTCGACCTCGTAGTCCTCGCCCTCGGCGTGATCGGCATAGCCGTCCAGCGCCCCGAGGTCGATGCAGTCGCCCGCCAGGATCTCGAAGGCGTCCGCCTCCGCTGATGCGGTGATCTCGCCGCCCGGCTCGTCCCGCGGGGGATCGCCGCCCGACAGCAGATCGTCGAACGCCGTACCGCAGCCCGTGAGCATCGTCAGGGAGACGGTCGCGGCGGCTGCGATCGCCGACAGCCGGGCCGCGCCACCGGAAGTCCGCCGCTCGGACATCCGGCCCGCACGGCTGACGGCGTCGCGGGCGGAACGGAAAGTGCGCTTCATCGACTCTTCCTCGGAGATCTGCACGACGACGGACGTCGACGCCACGGCCTTCAGCCCGCCCCGGAAAACTATCGTCACCGACCCCCGCCCCGCGCGCCGACCTGCAACGATTGGATCACGGCCTCTCATCGGCCGTGCCGTGCTCGGGTCGCCGGGCTGTTCATCCACCGTTCACCTCTGCGCACCGACTCCGCTCTACCGTGACTGCTGCGGAACGCCCGCAGCACAACCACCGCACGGCTCCCGTGGCATCCACGGTCCGGCGAAGAAGGAGCAGTCATGCGAGCCAGTACCCCCGCACGCCTGACCGGCGCGGCCGCGGCAACAGCCCTGCTGGCCGGGGCTTTCCTCGCCTCGGCAGGCACCGCGTCGGCAGCAGGCACCGCCTCGGCGGGTGCGCCGTCGACGGACGGACCGTCGGCCGGTGCCTCGTCCGGTCCCGGCCGGCCCGACGCCGGGCACCGGACCCTGCGCGCCGCCACCTACAACCTGTCGCTCAACCGCGCGGAGGAGGGCGAGCTCGTCGCCGACCTGTCCACGGGCGACGACGCCCAGGCGGCGACGGTGGCCGAGGTGATCCAGCACGCGAACCCCGACGTGGTACTCCTCAACGAGTTCGACTACTCCGGGGACGCCGACCCGTACGCCGCCGCGGACCTGTTCCGCGAGAACTACCTCGAGGTGCCGCAGGGCACCGGTGATCCGGTGGAGTACCCGTACGCGTTCGTCGCGCCGTCGAACACGGGGATCCCGAGCGGGTTCGACCTGAACGACGACGGCACGGTCGGCGGGGGCGACGACGCGCTCGGCTTCGGTCTCTTCCCGGGGCAGTACGGCATGGTCGTGCTGTCGAAGTACCCGATCCAGCACGACCGGGTGCGCACCTTCCAGGACTTCCGGTGGCAGGACATGCCGGGCGCGCTCCTGCCGGACGACCCCGCCACCGAGGCGCCGGCCGACTGGTACTCGGCCGAGGAGCTGGCGGTGCTGCCCTTGTCGAGCAAGTCGCACTGGGACGTCCCGGTCCGCGTGGGCCACAAGACGGTGCACGTGCTCGCAGCGCACCCCACACCGCCGTCGTTCGACGGCGTGGAGGACCGCAACGGACTGCGCAACCACGACGAGATCCGGTTCTGGGCGGACTACGTGCGCGGTGGCCGCGCCGCTCGGTACCAGTACGACGACGAGGGGCGCCGGGGCGGGCTGCGCCCTGGCTCGTCGTTCGTGATCCTGGGCGACTACAACGCCGACCCCCTCGACGGTGACTCCGTGGACACGGCGATCGACCAGCTGCTGCGGCACCCGCGGATCATCGACCCGCAGCCGACGTCGGCGGGCGGCCCCGAGGCGTCCGCGCTGCAGGCGGGGGCGAACCTCGACCACCTGGGCGACGCGGCGCTGGACACCGCGGACTTCGCCGACTCGGCGCCGGGCAACCTGCGCGTGGACTACGTGCTGCCGTCGCGCGACCTGCGCGTCCGGGACGCCGGTGTGTTCTGGCCGGCCGCTGCCGACCCGCTGTCCCGGCTCACGGGTGCGTACCCGTTCCCGAGCAGCGACCACCGTCTGGTCTGGGCCGACCTCAAGCGCTGAGGACGCCGCGCCCGACTGCTCCGAGATAGAGCCGCAGCGAGGTGGACGAGGTAGAACCGCGGCACGCGCTGCGGTTCTACCTCGCCACAGCTCAGCTTCTGCAGCCGGGGCTGCTCCACGCCGATAGGCTTGCGCGGTGTCCGACGCACCGACTCCCCCAGCGACCGAACCCTCCACCGCAGAGTCCCCCCGGACAGCCCGCCGTCCGAGCGAGCGAACGTTCCACGGCGACACCTTTACCGACGACTACGAGTGGCTCCGCCGCAAGGACGACCCCGAGGTCGTCGCGCACCTCGAGGCTCAGAACGCGTGGACCCTGGCCCGCCAGGAGCACCTGGCGCCACTCCGGCAGACGCTGTTCGACGAGATCAAGGGCCGCACCCTCGAGACGGACCTCTCGGTGCCGTCGCGCGACGGCGCCTGGTGGTACTACGCCCGCACGGTCGAGGGCCAGCAGTACCCGATCCACGCGCGCTACCCCGCCGCCGGACCCGACGACTGGACGCCCCGCGTGCTCGAGCCCGGTACGCCGGTACCGGGTGAGCAGGTGCTGCTGGACCAGAACGCCGAGGCGGACGGCCACGGCTTCTTCGCGCTCGGCTCGCTCGACGTGTCCGACGACGGCGCCCGGCTGCTCCACGCCGCCGACACCGCGGGCGACGAGCGCTACACCCTGCGCGTCCGCGACCTGGCGACGGGTGCCGACCTCCAGGACGAGGTACGGGACACCGCGCCCGGCGCGCTCTTCGCCCCCGACGGCGAGCACATCTTCTACCTCACCGTCGACGAGGCCTGGCGCCCGTGGCGGGTCTGGCGCCACCGCCTCGGCACCCCGGCGTCCGACGACGTGCTCGTGTTCGAGGAGCCGGACGAGCGGTACTGGGTCGGCGTCGGGCTCTCGCGGTCGAAGAAGTACCTGCAGATCGAGCTCGGCTCCAAGGTGACGAGCGAGTCGTGGCTGCTGGAGGCCGACGATCCGACGGGTGAGTTCCGGATCGTGTGGCCGCGTCGCGAGGGCGTCGAGTACACGGTGGAACATGCGGTGCTGCCGCCCGCACTGGTCGACCTGCCGCCGGCGCAGGAGGCCCCCGCCGAGACCGCGGCGTCGACGGGCTCTGCCCGCGACGTCCTGCTGATCCTGCACAACAACGACGCGCTGAACTTCGAGCTCGTCTGGTCGCCCGTTCCCGCACCCGGTACGACGGTCGGCCCGGAAGCGGCGACCGTCGTCGTGCCGCACGATGCGGGCGTACGGCTGGAAGGCGTGAGCGCGAGCGAGCGCTACCTGGTCCTCTACTACCGCCGCGAGGCGATCTCCCGCTCGGCCGTGCTGTCCCTCGTCGAGCCCGACCAGAGCGGTGAGCCCGCCGCGAGCGGACCCCGGTCGGCCTGGGCGTTCCAGGAGATCTCGTTCGGTCAGCCGCTGGAATCGGTCGGCGCGGGCGTGGGCGTGTGGGAGCAGCCCAACCTCAAGGCCGGCTACACGTCCTTCGTGACCCCGCAGTCGCTCTACCTGTACGACGTCGCCTCCGGCGAGCGCACCCTGCTCAAGCAGCAGCCGGTGCTCGGCGGCTACGACCCGGACGACTACGACCAGCGCCGGGAGTGGGCAGTAGCCGAGGACGGGACCCGGATCCCGGTCTCGCTGGTCTGGCGCAAGGACGCCGTGCGGTTCGAGCGCTCGGCGGGCGCTGCGGGCTCGACCACGGGCGCGCCGGACGAGCCGGCACCGTTGCTCCTGTACGGGTACGGCGCCTACGAGTTCTCGATCGACCCGTACTTCTCGGTGCCGCGGCTGAGCCTGCTCGACCGTGGCGTCGTCTTCGCCGTCGCCCACGTGCGCGGCGGTGGCGAGATGGGCCGCGCCTGGTACGACGACGGCAAGCTCGCCGCCAAGCACAACACCTTCACCGACTACGTCGCGTGTGGCCGGCACCTGGTCGACTCCGGGTGGACCGCGTCCGACCGCCTGGTGGCCGACGGCGGCAGCGCCGGCGGGCTGCTCGTCGGGGCGGCCACCAACCTGGCCCCCGAGCTGTTCGCCGGAGTGCTGGCCGGGGTGCCGTTCGTGGACGCGCTCACGTCGATGCTCGACCCGACCCTCCCCCTGACCGTCACCGAGTGGGACGAGTGGGGCGACCCGCTGCACGACCCCGAGGTGTACCGGTACATGCGCTCGTACTCGCCGTACGAGAACGTGCCCGACGACGCCTCGCACTACCCCAGGATCCTGGCGACGACGAGCTTCAACGACACCCGCGTGCTGTACGTGGAGCCGGCGAAGTGGGTGGCCAGGCTGCAGGCGGCGGGTGCTCCGGCGATGCTCAAGATCGAGATGTCGGCGGGGCACGGCGGCGTCTCGGGCCGCTATTCCGCGTGGGAGCAGGTCGCGTTCGAGCACGCGTGGGTGCTGGACGTGCTGGGTCTCGCCGACCACTGACCTCGTCAGAGTGCGGCTTTGGCCGTGACGACCCGGGCCGCCGCCGCGTCCACCTTCGCGGCGAAGTCCGGGTCGTCACGTGCCGTCCGGAGCAGTGCGTCCACCATCGCCGGGGCGACCGAGGGCCGGGCCGAGGCGAGCACCAGGTCCACCCCGGCGTCGACGGCGCGCACCGCCCGCCTGCCCGCCGGAACCTCCTGGACCTGGGCTGCCGCGGACAGGTCGTCCGAGATGACGACGCCGTCGAAGCCCAGCTCACGCACCAGGCCCACGACGACAGGGCTGAACACTGCCGGGTTCTTCGGGTCGATCTCCGTGTAGACCGCCGACGACATCATGACGAGCCCGGAGCCCGCCTCGACGCCGGCCTCGAAGACGGTTACCGACGGGGCGTCCGCACCGGTGACCGTGTCGGTCACCCCTGCCGTGTCGTCGGTGTTGCCGGTGACGCGGCCCAGGCCCGGGAAGTGCTTGATCGACGTCTGCACGTCCGCGTCGCGCTGTCCCCGGGCGAACGCGTTGCCGTGCTCGACCACGGACCGGGCGGTGTACCCGTAGTTGCGCCCGAACGCGCCGATCGGCGCGTTCGACGATGCCGTGGCCCTCGGCACGAGATCGAGCACCGGCGCCAGGTTGAGGTTCACCCCGGCGGCGGCGAGCTCGTCGCCCCAGGCCCGGGACCGCGACCTCAGCTCCGCGGGGGTCAGCTCGGCCTGGTCGAGTGCGCTCGGGATGTCGCTGAAGCCGGGTCCACGGAGCACCTGCACGGCGCCGCCCTCCTGGTCGGTCGCCACGAAGAGCGGCACCTTGTCCGCGGCGGCGTCGACGGCGGCGGCCACCAGGTTCTTCACGGGCTGCCGGCCGGCCGTGGTGCGGCCGTGCAGGAACACCCCGCCGATCTGCTTCTCCCGGAGCATGGTGAGCGTCGGCTGGAACGGTCCGCCGACGGGAAGGCCGACCATGACGAGCTGGCCCACCTTCTCCCGCAGGGTCCAGTCGGCCAGGACCGTCAGGTCCGGGGCGCCGGGCACCGGTTCACCGCCGGGCCGAGTCGTCGGCCCGGCGGTCGGGTTCGCGGTGGGGTTCGCGGTCGGACTCGCTGGGGGGCTCGCAGTCGCGCTCGCGGCAGGGCTCCGGGGTGACGCGCTCCCCGACGAAGCACCCGGACCGGACGGCGCGGTGCTCGACGGAGCACCCTGCTGCGCGTCCGACCGGGCAGGTTCGGGCAGGGTCGTCGGATCAGGCTCCGCCGTCGGACCGGTGCAACCGGTCGTCAGGGCCGCGACCAGCAGGGCCGCCGTCGCGAGAGCGCCACGCGGGTGAGACCGGGTCATGCACCTCAGTCTCACCCACGTGTCCACGTCGCGCGCAAGCAGGCGGCGCGCCCGGAACCGCTCAGAGCACGTCGCTGAGCGCCCGCACGAACCCGTCGACGTCCGCCTCGGTGGTGTTCCATGCGCACATCCAGCGCACCTCGACGCGGTCCGGCGTCTCACCAGGCGCCCAGTCGTAGAACCGCGCGTGCGCACGCAGTCGGTCCGCAGCCGGACGGGGCAGGGTCGCGAACACGACGTTCGCGTCGGTGGGGCAGGTGATGCGGACGATCTCGGTCAGCTCTGCCGCCTCGACACCCGCGCGCAGGCGCGCGGCCATCGCGTTGGAGTGCGCGGCGTTGCGCAGCCAGAGCGGCGCGCCCTCCCCGGTGCCGGACGTCGGCGTCCCCGGCTCGCCGAGCAGGGCGAGAAGCTGCGCCGACACGAACCGGGTCTTCGACGCGAGCTGCATCGTGGCCTTGCGCAGGTACGGCACGGCCTCGGCGAGCCCGGCCGCCGCACCGCCGGACCCGCCGGAGCCCGCCGCGCCGTCGGCCAGCACCACGACCGCCTCGCCCAGCATGCCGCCGTTCTTGGCCGCGCCGAGGGACACGATGTCCACGCCGACGTCACTGGTGATCTCCCGCAGCCCGACGCCGAGGGTGGCCGCCGCGTTCGCCAGGCGTGACCCGTCGACGTGCACGCGCAGGCCGACCGAGTGGGCGGTGTCGGCGAGGAGCTTGAGGTCGGCAGGCGAGTAGACGGTGCCGAGCTCGGTGACCTGGGTGAGGCTCAGTACCGCTGGCTGTGCGCGGTGCGCGTTGCCGAGGTCGCCGGCGTAGCGGTCCACGGCGTCGGGCCCGATGCGGCCCTCCACGCTCGGGGCGGCCAGGATCTTGAGGCCACCGACCCGTTCGGGTGCGCCGTTCTCGTCCGTGTGGACGTGCGCGACGTCGCTGGCGATCACGCCGCCCCAGCGCGGGGTGGTGGCCATGAGGCTGATGACGTTGGCGCCCGTACCGTTCAGCACCGGGAAGATGCGGGCGTGCTCACCGAACACCTCGGTGGCACGTTCCTGGAGCCGGACAGAGACCGGGTCGTCGCCGTAGGAGACCGCGGCCCCGTCGTTCGCCGCGATGATCGCGGCCATGACCTCGGGGTGGACGGGGGCGTAGTTGTCGGACGCGAAGTGCTGCACGCCCCTATTCTCCCCCCGCCCCTTCCCGCCCCTTCCCGCTGAGTGCTGGGTATCTGTCGTGCGGAACCGATTCCGACGCACAAATACCCAGCACTCAGCGGGAGGGGTGGTCAGGAGGCCTTGTCGACGTCCTCCGCCAGCGTGCCCAGGTACAGCGAGATCACCTTGGGGTCGGCCTGGAGCTCCCGGCCGGTTCCGGTGTGCGCGTCCGTACCCTGGTCCAGCACGTAGCCCCGGTCGCAGATCTGCAGGCAGCGGCGGGCGTTCTGCTCCACCATGATCACGGACACGCCGGCCTTGTTGATCATGCGGGTGCGCAGGAACGTCTCGTCCTGCCGCACCGGCGACAGGCCGGCGGACGGTTCGTCGAGCAGCAGGACCGACGGGTTCATCATGAGCGCACGGGCCATCGCGACCATCTGCCGCTCACCACCCGACATGGCGCCCGCTCGCTGCGAGCGCCGCTCCCCCAGGTTGGGGAAGAGGTCGGTGATGAACTCGAACCGCTCCCTGAACGTCCTGGGGCGCAGGAACACGCCCATGCGCATGTTCTCCTCGACGGTGAGCGAGGGGAACACGTTGTTGTTCTGGGGCACGAACCCGACGCCGCGCTCCACGAGCCGGTTCGCCTTCATGCCCGTGATGTCGTCGCCCTCGAGGACCACCTTGCCGCTGTGGATCTTCACGAGCCCGAACAGCGCCTTGAGCAGCGTGGACTTGCCGGCGCCGTTCGGGCCGATGATGCCCACCAGCTCGCCCTTGGCCACCTCGATGGAGCAGTCCTGGAGGATGTTGACGCCGGGCACGTAGCCCGCGACCAGGTGCTCGGCACGCAGCAACAGCTCGGGGGTCTTCGCCTCGGCCTGCTGCGCCTGGGAAACGGTCGCCTCGCTCATCGCTTCTCCTCCTCGGCCTCGAGCCGGGCCAGCACTGCGGGGTCGAGCAGCGCGTCGTCACCGAGATCGGTGTCGTGGTGGGCGCCGAGGTAGGCGTCCACCACGGCCTGGTCCTGCATCACGCTCTCCGGCGGTCCTTCGGCGACGATGCGTCCCTCGGCCATGACGACCACCCAGTCGGAGATGTGCCGCACGGCGTGCATGTCGTGCTCGACGAAGAGCACGGTCATGCCCTCGTCCCGCAGCGACTGGACGTGGCCCAGCAGCGACTGCACCAGGGCAGGGTTCACGCCGGCCATGGGTTCGTCGAGCATGATCATGGTCGGGTCGGTCATGAGTGCCCGGGCCATCTCCAGCAGCTTGCGCTGGCCGCCGGAGAGCGACCCGGCGAAGTCGTCCTTCTTGGCGGCAAGGTTGAACCGCTCGAGGATCCCCAGGGCCTTGGCCGTGTTGCGCTTCTCCACGCCCGACCACAACGGCCGGAACAGGGAACCGAACAGGTTCTCGCCCGGGTTCCCGGGCGCGGCGAGGAGCATGTTCTGCAGCACGGTCAGCCGGGACAGCGCCTTGGTGAGCTGGAACGTGCGGACCATGCCGGTGCGTGCCAGCTTCGCGGCGCTCGTCCGAGAGATCTGCCGGCCCTCGAACTCCCACTTGCCCTGGTTGGGCTTGTCGAACCCGGTCAGCAGGTTGAAGAACGTCGTCTTCCCTGCCCCGTTGGGTCCGATCAGCGCCGTGATGGCGCCGCGCTGCACCTCCAGGTGGTCCACGTCGACGGCGGTCATGCCGCCGAAGCGGCGCTGCACGCCGGTGGCCGTGAGGATCATGTCCGGCTTGGCGACGCCGACCTTGGGGTCCACCCGGCTCAGCGTCTCGGTCACCTTCTGGGCGGCCGCACTGCGCTCGGGTGTCGCCGCAGCGACCTCGGCCGCCGCCGCCGAGCCGATCAGCTCGTCGGAGTCGGCCGGGTCAGGGGTCTCGGCGGCGTCGGCCGGGGCGGCCTCGACCGACTCGGCCGTCTCGACCGGCACAGCGGTCTCGACCGGTCCGGCGGTACCGGCCTGCTCGCCAGGCTCGTTCTCGTTCTTGTCAACGGACATCGAAGGCGAGCTCCTTCTTGTTTCCCAGAATTCCTTGCGGCCGGAAGATCACGATGCACATCAGCGCGACGCCCACCATGAGGCCGGCCAGGTGCTCCACGTTCTCCGCGGGCATGATGTCGGTGAGGCCCGCCCGCATGCCGGTACGGAGCAGCATGTAGACGAAGAAGAACAGCATCGAGCCGAGCACCGGACCCCACAGCGTGGCCGCGCCACCGAGCAGCATGACGGTCCAGACGAAGAACGTCAGCGTGCGGCCCATGTTGTCCGGGGCGACGGATATCGGTAGCACGAACAACATGCCTGCCAAGGATCCGGCGATGCCACCAAGGATCAGCGCCTGCATCTTGTAGGAGAAGACGTTCTTGCCGAGGGCGCGCACCGCGTCCTCGTCCTCACGGATCCCCTTGAGCACCCGGCCCCACGGGCTGCGTGTGATGAGCCAGACCAGGAGCACGGCGACCAGCACGAGGCCCCACGCGAAGATCCGGGTCCACCAGGAGTCCGAACCGTTGTGGATGTACTCGAGCGGCCCGATCGCCGTGCGACCGTCCGGCAGCGGGGAGAGGTCCTGGAAGGTGCCCTTGTAGGAGGTACCGGCCAGGCCTGAGGCGCCGCCCGTGTACTCGGCCCAGAGCGTGGACCGCCCGGCGAACCGGATGATCTCCGCGGCGGAGATCGTCACGATCGCCAGATAGTCACCGCGCAGCTTCAGCGTAGGGAAGCCGAGCAGGACCGCGAGCAGCGCGCCGGCAGCCGCCGCGATGAGAAAGGCGAGCCAGAACGGCGCACCCTCGACGGTGGCGATGGCGAACCCGTAGGCCCCCATCAGCATGAAGCCGGCCTGGCCGATGTTCAGCAGCCCGGTGTACCCGAAGTGCAGGTTGAGCCCGATCGCCGCGAGGGCGTAGGCAGCGGTGGCGGGCGCGACCAGCTGGGCGAGCGCCTGGATGAGGATACGAGTCAGTTCGTCCATGACGATTCTCCTTTCAGCCGACCCGCACGGCGCGGCCGAGCAGGCCCTGGGGCCTGACCAGCAGCACGAGGATGAGGATCAAGAGACCCGACGCGTACCGAAGGCTGCTCGGCATGCCGGGGATGAGGGTGGACATCTCGACCACGAGGCCGATCACGATCGATCCGGCCAGGGCGCCGAACGCGGTGCCCATGCCGCCGAGCGTCACGGACGCGAACATCAGGAGCAGCAGGATCATGCCGAGCGTCCAGGTGAACGAACCGAACGAGATGGCCAGCAGCATGCCGGACAGGCCGGCCAGGCCGGTGGACATGGTCCAGACGATGCGGACGATGCGGTCCGGGTTGATGCCGGTGGCCGCCGCCAGCGCCGGATTGTCCGACACGGCACGGGTGGCGCGTCCGATCCGCGTCTGCGTGAGGAACCAGGCGATGACACCGATCACGCCCAGGGCCACGAGCATCGACAGCCAGGACGCGGCGCTCAGGGTGATGCCGGCGATCTCGACCGGGCGGGCGTTCGACGGCAGCACACGCTGCGACCGGCCGCCGATGAACATCTGGATCACGTACTGCAGCGACATCGACAGACCGATGGTCACGATCATCAGCTGCATGACGGGTGTGCCACGTTTGCGCAGAGGTCCCCACAGGACGACGTCCTGCAACCACCCCGTCGCGGCACAGATGACGATCGTGGCGAGGACGGCGGCCCACACGGGCAGGCCCCACCAGTTGATCGAGATGAATCCGAGCAGGGCGCCGAGCGTCACCTGCTCACCGTGCGAGAACGTCGAGATGCCGGTGGTCCCGTAGATCAGGCTCAGGCCCACGGAGGCGAGCGCGAGCAACAGGCCGAACCGGATGCCCGAGCCGAACTGCTGCCAGACCTGGCTGAAGGCGGGCCACCCGGACACGTTCTCGGTGCTTCCCTCGGCTCCGATACCGCTGGCGTCGGCTTCGTCGTCGCCGCCTCCGGCCGTGGTCTCCGAGGGCTCCGTGGTGGAGCCGGTCTCCGCAGGGGCCCCACCCTCCACGATGCGGAACGCGCCGCGCGCCGTCGAACCCAGCTGGGCGACGACCGTGCGCTCCGGGACGTTCGAGCTCATGCCGTCGGGCACCGTCGCCGGGTCCACGGTCAGGGTGTAGCTGCCCACCGTCGGGACCGCGACGGATACCGGCCCGTCGGTGGAGGTGACGACGCCCTCGAACTCCGGGCCGGCGATCGTCACGTCGACACCGGGTACAGGGTCGTTGTTCTCGTCGAGCACGATCGGGGAGACGCACGCGGTCGTCCCGTCAGGGGTGCAGTCGGTGGCAAGGTCCGCACTGGCTGCGGCGGCAGGTGCGGCGAGCATCGCCGCGCTCGCGGTCACGGCCGCGAGCACCGCCACGCCGACGGCGAGGGTTCGCCGCGCCGCGGACGCGATAGGTCGGTCGGCTGTCATGTGCCGGGTCCTCCGTGGTGTCAGGGGCAGGCGCCGGGGTTCTCCCGGTTCCATCGTTCTCCCCGTGATGTAGCAGCCCTGAACGGGCCGTGTATCGCAAGGGTTTTCACAAGCGTGCCGGAAGTGTAGCCGTGGTTTGTGTCACATCTGGCGGGGCCGTGTCACACGAAAGCGCTAGCATCCGGCTCCTCTCCGCCCATGCGTCAGTGCCCTGGGCGGGGTACGACGACGGCCCGGTCACCCTCCGCTCGGAAGGCGATCGGGCCGTCGTCGTCAGGTGATGGCCGACCGTGGCCGGACAGTCACCAGGGAGGCGCGGACTACTCCGCGACCTTGCCCTCGATGGACCGCGCGAAGACGTTCACGTTGTCCTTGTTGTACTCGTAGACGCCGATGAGCGCGGACGTCGGGTCGTTCTGCTCGTTCAGCGGACCCACACCGGACTGACCCTTGTAGTGGATCTCTTCACCGGCCTCGAGAGCCGCGACGCCCTCCTCGAACGAGGTGACCTCGGTGCCACCCTCGGCACCGGAGACCGCCTTGATGTTCTCCGAGATGGTGGCGCCGTCGGTGCCCTCACCGCGGACCGCGGCGAGCGCGGCCAGCATCACGGCGTCGTAGGACTCGGGACCGTAGGAGTAGTCGTCGAGCGGGCTGCCCTCGTTCTCCTCGTACCAGCCGCTCAGCCGCTCCCGGAACTCCTCAGGAGCCTGCGCACCGGGGATGGTGCCGACGACGCCCTCGAGCGTCCCGGGGTCGAAGTCCTCCTCGTACGACGCGGTGTTGCCGTCGCAGAAGTACGTGGTGCCCTTGAAGTCCCAGTTCTGCGCGATGAGCTCCGAGACGATCGCCTTGGTCTCCTCGAAGGCGATGACCGCGATGGCGTCCGGCTTGGACGCCATGGCGTCCGTGACGATCGAGGAGAAGTTGCTCTCGCCAGGGGGGAACTCGTTGCCGCCACCGGTGGCGCCGTACACGACCTCGCCACCGCCGGCCTCGATGGCCTGCTGGACGTTGTCGCGCAGACCGGTGCCGTAGGCCTCGTCCTGGACGATCATGGCGACCTTCTGGTGCCCGCCGTCGAGGATCAGAGACCCGAGAGCCGCTCCCTGCACGGTGTCCGGCGGTGCGGTGCGGGTGAAGAAGTCGCTCGCACCCGAGAGGTCGGTCGCCGTGTTGGCGGGCGAGATCTGCATGACGCCGGCCTCGGTGAACTGGTCCACCACGTTGAGGCTCACGGCCGACGACGCGGCACCGATCACGACCTGGGCACCCTTGCTGATCAGGTCGGTAGCGGTCTGCTGCGCAACGCTGGTGTCCGTGGTGTCGCCGGAGTCGCCCTGCTCCAGGCTGACGTCGTTGCCGAGCACTCCGCCGGCGTCGTTGATGTCGTCGATCGCCAGACCGACACCGGCGACCTCGGGCGGGCCGAGGAAGGCGAGCGTGCCGGTGAGCGGAAGGATGGTGCCGACGATGAGCGGATCCTGCGAGCCGGCATCGTCGCCGCCGCCAGTCTCCGTGGTCGTGGAGCAGGCCGCGAGGCCCACACTGAGGACAGCTGCGATCGCGAGACCGCGCGCCGCCGTGGAACGTCGAATCATTGCGCTGTTCCCCTTCGAGCGGGAGTGAACCTGACGTGGCGACTTGCCTCGTCGTGGCGATGAACGTAGCCACCTTGTGTGACACGAGTGTGTCTAGTCCGTCACACCGACCCGATCGTTACGAGGATGTTACCCAGGCGTGCGGCACACCAAGAATTGGGGCGAAAACAGGGCTCGAATGAGCAAAAGGAATGGGCCGGCAGCGGCGGCGCGAGGCTCATTTCACCGCCCCGACGCACACCGCCGCCGACCCGCCGGTCAGCTCCTGAACTGCGTGAACGCTGCGGTCGCCGGGTCGGAGCCGATCCGCCCCTCTGGCGTGTCCAACGCATTGATATCGGACATCTGCGCCTCACTGAGCGAGAACGAGAACAGGTCGATATTCGTCGCCATTCGCTCCGGGTTGATCGACTTCGGAATGAGGATCACCCCGTGCTGCACCTGCCAGCGGAGCACGACCTGCCCGGGGGTGACGCCCAGCTCGTTCGCGATGCGGACCACCGCCGGCGCCTCCAGGTCGGCGCCCTGCCCCAGGGGTGAGTACGCCTCGGGGACGATGCCGCCGGCCCGGGTGCGCTCGACCGTGGCGGGCTGCCGGAAGGTCGGGTGGAGCTCGACCTGGTTCACGGCCGGCACCACGTCCGTCTCGCTGACCAGGCGGTCGATGTGCTCGGGGAGGAAGTTGGAGACACCGATGGCCCGGACCGCGCCGTCGGCCAGCAGCTTCTCGAACGCACGCCAGGTCTCGACATAGAGGTCGCGGCTGGGCGCGGGCCAGTGGATGAGGTAGAGGTCGACGACGTCGAGCCCGAGCGCCTGCCGGCTGTTCTCGAAGGCCCGCAGGGCGTTCTCGTAGCCCTGGTCGCCGTTGCGCAGCTTCGTGGTGACGAAGATGTCCTCGCGCGGCACGCCCGACGCCCGGACGGCCGCGCCGACACCTTCCTCGTTGTAGTAGGCGGCGGCCGTGTCGATATGCCGGTAACCCAGCTCGATGGCGGTCTCGACGCACGCTTGCGTGCCGTTGTCGGGGACCTGGAACACGCCCAGGCCCACCTGTGGAATTTCGACGCCGTTGTTGAGCGTGACGGACGGGATGTCGGTGGCAGCGTTCATGTCAACCGTTCTAACACCCGCTCCGAGCACCGTCGATGGCAGCCCAGGAGGTGGGCTTGACACGGGCTTGGCGACACTTCGACGTAAGTCACTCAAGATTGATCGGGCTTTCCTGGCCGCGGGCAGGTAGGGTGGTAGGTGTTGCAGTGCCTCGATCGTTCTTCCGTGAGATGACGACGACACCGTGATTACTGCGATCCCGACGGTCGGGGTCGTCGCCTCATGCAAGGAGCAGTACATGGCATTCGGAACCGTCAAGTGGTTCAACGCCGAGAAGGGCTTCGGGTTCATTGCACCCGAGGACGGTGGGCAGGACGTGTTCGCCCACTTCAGCGCGATCCAGTCGAGCGGCTACCGCTCGCTGGAGGAGAACCAGCGCGTCGAGTTCGACGTGAAGCAGGGCCCCAAGGGCCTTCAGGCGGAGAACATCCGCCCGATCTGATCCCTTCAGAATCTTCGCAGCCTCCGCGGTGAGCTCGTCTGAGCTCGTCGTCGGCTGTACGACGTCGGCCCGGTCACCTTTCGAGGTGACCGGGCCTTCGCCATTTCATCCGGTGGACCTGACGGTCCGATGCGGAACCGTTGGACCAGGCCGGGCGTTCCCCACCTGGACCGTCACCTACGAAGGACGACATCATGGGCTTCCTCGACCGACTGCTCGGCCGCGAGCCGCGCGAACAGATCCCCGGCATGTACCAGGGCGGTAGCGCCCCTCGGCAGAACTACCGGCAGCAGCGGGGCCAGACCCCCGAGTACGGCACGGCGCCCGTCTACGGCTCCGCCGCGAGCACGGGCCGCAGCGAGGACGAGGTGGCGATCGAGCGTTACCGCTACCTGCTCCGCACCGCTCCGCCGGACCAGGTCGAAGAGGCGCACGCCGAAGCGTTCGCCCAGCTCACACCCGAGCAGCGGAGGCAGGTCCAGGACCAGCTGAGCGAGACGGTTCCGCCGAACGAGCGCGCGACGTCGGACCAGCCGCGCGACCTGGCCCGGATGGCGACCCGCGCGGAGATGCGGAATCCCGGGACGCTCGAGCGCAACTTCGGCGCGAGCCGGGGGCCGGGTTTCGGCTCGATGCTCGGCGCGAGCATGCTCGGCACGATCGGTGGCATGGTGATCGGCTCGGCCGTCGCAGACATGATGTTCGGCAGCTCCTTCGGTGACCCGGCGCAGGACTTCGCCGGGGGCGAGGAAGGCGGCGGTGCCGAGGGCGGCGGCGAGGAAGCGGGCGGCGACCCTGGTGCCGAGGCCGGCGCCGAGCCGGTCGAGGCGTCAGGCGGCGACGCCGGAGGCGACGCGGGTGGTGACGCCGGCGGCGGGTTCTTCGGCGACATGTTCGGCGGCGGTGGGGACTTCGGCGGCGGAGACTTCGGCGGCGGGGACTTCTAGACCGAGTCGGTCCGACGGTGGTCTCGATCAGGCTCCGATGAGACGCAGGAACCCTCCGAGCTCCATGAGGCGCCGGACCCCGTCGGCGTCCAGGTCACCTGGCAGGTAGTCGGTGATCCGGGGTGACGAGACCACCACCGCGCGCCATTGTGCGCGCGAGACCGCCACGTTGATGCGGTTGCGCGACAGCAGGAAGCCCATGCCACGGGAGACGTCCTCGGGTGTCGACGCGGCGAGCGTCAGGATCGCCACCGGCGCCTCGCGCCCCTGGAACATGTCGACGGTGCCGACCGGTACCTCACCGAGGCCGACCGCCCGCAACGCCTGGCGCACCAGGTGGACCTGTGCGTTGTACGCGGCGACCACCACGACGTCGTCGGGTCCCAGTGGACGGGGCGGACGGTCGCTGCCCGGTATCCACTCCCGGCCGAGCACCTCCTGCACCTGCCGCACCACCTCGGCCGCTTCCTCGGGCGACGACGTCGAGCGTCCCTCGTGCGGGACCGGGACGTGCACCACACCGGGCGGCACGCCGTCGAGCGAGCGCGTGGTCGTGACCGGGTTGGCCGAGAGCCGGCCCGCATAGGACAGCTGGGAGACGGCGGCACAGACCTCGGGGTGCATGCGCCACGACTCGGGCAGCAGGTAGCCGAGCCCTTCGGGGAGCACCGACCGCCCGGCGGCGAGCCAGGCGAGCGCCGACTTGTCCACGGGTTCGGGGTGCTTTCCCTGGCTGACCTGGGGAAGCTGTTGTGGGTCGCCGAGGAGCAGGAGCCGCTGCGCGGACCGGCCGACGGCGATCGTGTCGGCGAGCGAGAACTGCCCCGCCTCGTCGATGACCAGCAGATCGAGGCCTTCGGCGGGCCACCGCTCGTGCGCGAAGTCCCACGCGGTGCCGCCCACGACACAGCCGCCGGCGCTGCTCGCCGCGCAGTCCGCGAGCTGAGCGCTCGTCAGCTCGCGCCACGGCGGGGCGGCGCCGCCGTCGGGGCCGCCCTTCGCCCGCTGCTTCTTCGCCACCTGCTCGACCGGAACGCCCGCCTTGTCGACGATGGCGCTCAGCATGTTCTCGACCGCCGCGTGCGACTGGGCGACGACGCCTACGCGCCACCCTGCGCCGACCAGCTTCGCGACGACGTGCGAACCGACGTGCGTCTTGCCGGTACCGGGTGGCCCCTGCACCGCGAGGTAGGAGTGGTCCAGCCGCTCGACGGCCGCGTACACGGCTGCCTCGAGGTCGAGACCGCCGTCCCCTTCCCCACCGAGCGCGGGCAGGGCAGCGCCGGGCTGGGCAGCGCCGGTCGACGAGCCGACCAGCCGCGGCGGGCGTCTGCGCAGCAGGTCGACCGCGGGGCCCTCGGGCAGCGTGCGATCCGCGCGCCAGGTGGCGAGCGCCGTGCGCGCAGCGTCCTCGATCGCGCACTCCTGTGCGTCATGGGCGGGTCCAGGCTGGGGCGCGAGGGCCACGGGCACCTGCTCGTGCGGTTCCGCTCCCCCGGACAGCCGCTCCCGCAGGATGAGGACGTCGCGCCCCCGTGGCACGTCCTCCCGGGTGCCGTCCGGTTCTCGCACCTCCACGACCACACCGCCGGAGTGCTCGCCCCGCACCGCCCGCGCCTCCAGGTCGTGGCGGCCGCGAGGCAGGGCGACGGGCGGCACCGGCTGGTCGTACAGCACGTACACGGCGTCACCGTCACCGAGGTCGGACCCGTCGACCCGAGAACCGTCGAGCATGCGGCCCACCAGCTCGAGCTCCCGGGTGGGCAGCCGGTCCCGCCCCACCACGCTCCACTCGCGCAGCACGGTCGAACGTTCCACGTGGAACGTCGACCGCCGACCGGGCCATTCGTCGAGCGGCAGCTCCAGCCGGGCGTAGTGCTCCAGCCAGAACGGCTTGGCCTCGCGCTGGTAGTACCCGACCGCTGCACCCAGCAGCGCGAGCGCCTGGACGTCGAGCGAGCGCTGCCCACGGTCGTCCCCGACCAGCCGGGAGATCTCCTCGCCCAGTGCCAGCCGACGTTCCCGTCCTTCGCGCCGAGCCATGGCCCGAGGCGACTCGTCCTCGACCTCGGAGTCGGTCGGCACGCCCCGCTCGACGTTCACCTCGTCGCCGACGCCGGCGACCTGGGCGGGCAACCGGTCGTCCTGCGGGGCCACGGGCAGCGAGAGCGCGCGCACGTCCTCGCTGCTCCCGGCAGGACCGACAGACCCGGCCGAGGCCCGCGCAAACCTCAGCCAGTCCAGCAACCGCAACGTCGACCGGCAGTCGTACTCGTTGTAGTCCAGGATTCGTTGCTTGAGCTCGGCAGCCCGTTCTGCCCCGTCGGCGGCCAGCTTCGCGTATTCCGCGTACTCTGTGACCGAGGCCGTCGCACTCGTGACACCCTCGCGTGCCGGGTCGTCCTGCATGTAGAGCGGCTCGAGCTTCTTGATCGACTTCGACCGGTTCGAGATGCGCAGGGACGGCCGGACCACGGCGTAGAGATCGACCAGCACACCGTCCCGCAGCAGCTGGTCCACCTCGTCCTCATAGACCCCGTGCCGCGCCGCGATCGAGAGCAGGTGGGTCTTCTCGTAGGCCGCGTAGTGGTAGACGTGCAGGTCGGGATATGTCGCGCGGCGCTCTTCGAGGTAGTCCACGAACTCGACGAGCGCGGCACGCTCCCCGGCCAGGTCGTCGGCCCAGAGTCCGTGGAAGGGTGGGGCCGCGTCGTCGGGGCCAGGGCGTTCCACCCAGCCGAAGAGGTAGTCGAGGCCCATGGCCGGCGCCTGGTCGTCACCGGGCAGGCGCGCGGCCTCCCAGAGCGGGTCGCCCTCGAAGTCGAAGAACACGTCGCCGGGACTGGGCGGCGGCAACCGGTCGATGGCCTCGGCCGCGACGAGCTGCCAGCGCAGGCGCGCGTCGGGTCCGTCCGGGTCGACGCCGTCGGGCACCTGGTCGAGAGCGACCGAGCCGTCGCCGTCGTCGAGCCCGAGCTGGAGGCGCGCCTGGGCGCGCAGCCCGGCGAAGCGGGCGGCGGCCATACCGTCAGGCGGCTCCTCGGCGACGGCGAGCGCGTCGATGGTCGAGAGGCCCGCCGCCGCCAGCTTCACCCGCTGCGCCCCGTAGACGCCGCCGACGAGCAGCACGTCGCGGTCGGCGGCTGCGGCCTCCGCGCAGTCGGGACAGTCGCGGAGCCTGCCGCAGACCAGGTACCGGTCATCCGCCCAGCTCACCGGAGCGTCGTCGGCCACGTGGGCGTCGAGGACCTCGACGAGCCGGGCACGCCGCTGACGGAAGACGGGCAGCAGGTCGGCGAGCCGGTGCGACGTGAGCTCCCCCGTGGCGAGCACGAGGTGCACCTCGGACGTCGGGTCGATCCGAGCCTCCAGCAGCTGGTCCGCGTAGGCGGCCAGCTGGAGCAGCGCGCGCACCTTGGTGCGGCGGGCGAGCTTCGAGTCGTGCACGGCGTACCGCGGCTGCCGGGCGAGCCCCGGCTCACCGAGCGGGTCCCGCACCAGGAAGTCGGCCCGGCCGTGGAACCTGCCGTCGAAGAACGACGCCTGGTAGACCACGTCGGCGCCTTGCTCCATCGCGGCCAGCGTGCGGGCGTGCGCGTCGACCAGCTCGTCACGTACCATCCGGCCCGCCGGCGGAACCTCGAGCACCCCGCCCGGGCGACCGTCCTGTGCCGGGCCGAACCGGCGGAGGTGGCCCTCGAGGACGCGGCGCTCGTGGTCCTCGCCCAGGGCCGCGGTGCGGGCGAGCATCTCGTCCTCCTCCCGGGCCCGGCGCGGACTGCGGCCGAGGAGCTCGTCGAGGCGGCGCAGCAGGCGGAACTCGCACTCGCCGGCGATCACCAGGTCGCTTGCCGAGTGCACGAGAGTGCCGGGGTCGTCACGCTCCAGGAGGAACATGCCCCCAGGTCTACCAGTGACCTCTGACACGAGCGCGCTACTGTCGTCGTGTCAGGCGGTAGATATGTCCGGTTCGGCCCCTTGTTCTGGCGCCAACCCGCCTGAATGGCCGATAGTGGGGCCGACCGTATCGAAGGAGCAACCATGCCCGTGCGCTTCAACCCGCCTCCGGGTTGGCAGGTGCCCCCGGGATTCCGGCCCGACTCCACCTGGGCGCCCGACCCGTCGTGGCCTCCGGCCCCGCCCGGCTGGAACTACTGGGTCGAGGGACCCACGCCGCCGCCCGCTGTCGAGGACCGTGCCGCGCCACCCGCGCCACCCGCACCGCCGGCACCCCCCGGGGCGTCCAGCTCCGGCCCCGTACCCGTCTCGGACCCCGCCGAGCAGGAAGATGCCGGTGCGGACACGAGGACCGTCGCGATCCAGGTGGTCGACGCCGCAGCCGGTCGCCCGGCCCCTGCCATGTCGGCGGCGGACGCCATGGGCGCGACCATGACGATGGCGCCGATCGGCGCTCCGCCGGCGCCGGGGGCACCCCGCCCGGGCTCCGGTCCGCAGCCCGTCTACCCGCCCCAGCCCAGCACGGCGCCACCACCGCCCCCACCCACGGACGGGCCGAGCACCGGTCCTGCCGCGGGCGTCCTCGCCGCGCTCAAGGGCCTGGGCGGCAGACGGTCCGATCCGGCCGCCGACCCGTCGTCGGCGAACGGGCCCCGCACCGGTCCCGGTCCCTTGAGCATCGACGACGCCGGGCCCGCACCGATGGCTGCCGGCCCCGTGCAGGTCGCGCCGGCCAGGCCGCACCCCGGTCCGTCCGGGCGGCAGAGCGGTTCGCGCCCCCCGGGTGCCGGGCTCATGGTCGCGATCGCCGTCGCCGGCATCGCGCTCGGCGTGATCGTCGGCGTGGTCGTCACGGCGGGCCAGCAGGCCGACGCCAACCAGGCGATCACCGACGCGCAGGCCCTCCGGTCGGAGATCGACGCGGAGCGGGCCGATATCGAGTCGCGGCTCAACCAGGTCAAGAAGCAGCGGGACGAGGTCGCCGCGCGCGAGCAGGCACTGGGCGAGCGCGAGGCGCAGCTCGAGGAGCGGGAGAAGGCGCTCGAGCAGCAGATACAGCAACAGCAGCAGCAAGAGGAGGAGGAGAGGCAGGAGGACGAGGAGGACGGGAACGGCAACGGCCAGAACCCGGGCACCGTCTTCTACTGGAACTGCGACGCGGTCCGCGCCGCCGGTGCCGCTCCCCTCTCGAACGGGCAGCCCGGATACCTGCCGCACCTCGACCGCAACGGCAACGGTGTCGCCTGCGAGGACGGGGAGTAGCGGTAGAAAGAGAGCGGGCCGAGGCAGATCCCCAGATTCTGCCTCGGCCCGCTCGTGTGTTCCCGGCCCACGCCATCTCCCCAGACGAGACGCGGACCGGGAAGTATCAACCCCCGAAGAGTCCCTCCAGGAGTTCACCGAGGCCGAGGGGATCCTCGTTCTCGGGAGGTGTGGTGGGCTCCTTGGTGGGAGCCGGGTCGGGCGTCGCCTCGCCGGACGGCGTGGGTTCGCCCGCCGTGGAGGCAAGCTGCAGGGCTTCGCTCAGGTCGATCAGGCACAGCCGCCAGACGTCGGCGTCCACGCCCTTCGGCGCCTGCCCGAAGGACTTGCCCGTGAGGTGCTCGGGTGCGGTCCACCCGCTGTCGGCGCGCTGCGCGACGCAGGCCTCCATCGCGGGGACCTCGTTGGCCTGCGCGTCCTCGACCAGCATCGGGGCGAGCTCAGCGACCATCGGCGCGGGCTCCGCGGCCTGCGGCTCGTCCACGGACTTGTCGGCGACGTCGTGGAT
Source organism: Promicromonospora aerolata (assembly GCF_042682255.1). Lineage (NCBI taxonomy): Bacteria > Bacillati > Actinomycetota > Actinomycetes > Micrococcales > Promicromonosporaceae > Promicromonospora > Promicromonospora aerolata. Next base: position 4,066,846 of record NZ_JBHUHF010000001.1, on the reverse strand, counting down.
GACCGCGCACTCGGGCGACGTGCTGCGGCACCATGAGGCACTCCACGTGTCCTCGTTCGAGTAGATGAACCCCCGCGGCTCCGCGGTCGCGCGGTCCACCTGCAGCACCCGCATCCACACGCTGCCGTCGCCGAGCACGTCGAACGGGTTCACCCGGAGCGACGCACCCGCTTCGGGAGCGCCGGACTCCTCGTCGGGCTCCGGTGCCGCGTGCGCCCCCTGCGCGCCCGCGGCACCACCGGTCAGCGGGTCGTCGAAGACCAGGAACTGGTCACCCGCCGTCGCCGCGGACGAGAAGCCGAACACGAGCGCCGGCCCGCCGCCGAACGGCAGGACCATCGCGTCGGACGTGACACCGCGCCAGAGCAGCGTGCCACCGAGGTTCCCCTGGCGAAGGTTCTCCAGGGCGGTGTCACCACCGGCGAGCACCTCCAGGTCCGTGGCGCTGTGGCGGCCGTCGATCTTCGCGAGGGTCACGACCGCGAGGTAGCGGTCGCCGCCGCCCGCGTCCAGACCGAGGTCGAGCACCACGGTGTCCCGGTCGACGCGGTACGACGCGGGTTCCGCGACGGTGCGCACACCCGGCGCGAGGTAGGCGAGCTCCGTCTCCGGCTTCGCCTCCGGGATATCGGTGGGCGACGGCGAGGGCGGGTGCACGTCGACCTCGGCCTCGCCGAGCGTCGAGGCCCCGTCGGTGCTCTCCACCTCGACGGGGGCGTTGCTCCAGAGGCCCGGGATGCCCGGTAGCGCACCCGCGGCGCCTGCCCCCGCGGTGGCGAGCGCCAACGTCGAAGCCAGGGTCACGCCCGCCCGCCGCGTGGCGTGCTTGCGGCGGCTCGACCGCAGCACCCGGTCCAGATCGAGGGTCGACGCGGGTACCGCCGCGTGGGCCGACTCGCGGACCCGCGTGACGAATTCGTCGTCGGGGGTGCCGTGGGAGTGGTTCGTGTTCATCGGGTTCCGCCCAGTGGATCGGCGTCGAGGATCGCGCGCAGGTGGGCGAGGCCGCGCGAGGCCGTGGACTTCACGGTGCCGAGAGGGATGCCGAGCTCGCTCGAGACCTCGGACTCCGACAGGTCCAGCAGGTGCCGCAGCACCACGACACGGCGCTGCTTCAGCGGGAGACGCAGGAGGGCGCGCACGACGGCGTCGCGATCGTCCACGGTGCGCGTGGGCATCCTGGCCGCCGCCCGAGCGACGCGGGCATCGTCCTGGGGCAGGTCGTCGGGCCCGGTCAGGACCTCACGCCGCGTGCGCCGCCAGGCGTCGATGCGCAGGTTGGCCAGCACACGACGGGCGTAGATCAGCGGGTCGCCCTGCCGCGCCTTGTGCCAGTGCCGGTAGCACCGCTCGAAGGTCTGCTGGGTGAGCTCCTCCGCACGGTGCGCATCACCGCTCAGGAGGAACGCCATCCGGTGGAGGGGATCCCTGGCCTCTCGCATGAACGCGGTGAACTCTTCGTTCTTCGAGATCTGTGCGTTCCTGCGCGCGTGAGTGGCCGTAGGCCGGTCTGTCCGCACGGGCAGCGAGGTTACGTCATCGGCGGCCGCCGACCCACCTCGGACCAGTCTGAGCGACCGGGTCGCGGGCACGGGATCGGTCTGTGCCGGGGCGCTGTCCGACTCCGGCTCCGGCGTCGTCGTGGTGGAAAGGGAGTCTGGGGTGTTCTGCTCGGTGGTCACGTTCTCCAGGTCGTCCGCAGAGCTGGAGTCGGCGCGCACGACGTACAGCGTCACGGGCTCGGGGACCCGGGACTCTGGCGCTGGTGCGCGCGGACTCGTGACTGTCACGAACGGAACACGGGCCAGCCGGGGTGAAGGTTCCATCCGGTTTCGCGAATTTCCTCGGAACCGGTGTGACCCGGGTCACCGACCGCACGACGAAGGGCACGTGTCAGACGGGCAGATCACTCGCGTGACCTGCGCGTCCGACACGTGCCCGAGGCTGCGGTTCCGGTCAGCGCCGGAAGTCGAGCGACCCGAGGAAGGTGTGCAGGTCCTTCCAGCCCTGCTCGCCGCCGTCGAAGTCGACCACGAGGAACAGGTTCTCGCCCTGGTCCGCCTGGTGGAGGTAGATGCTCGCGGTGTAGTAGTCCGGTTCTCCGTCCACGTTGTTGAGCACCGGCTGCACCTCGGCGTAGTCGGCGCCCGGGACCTTGATGAGCTGGGACGTCGGCGCCGACATCGTCTGGCTCCACCAGTTCCCGCCAGGCTTGCCGCCCTGCACGTAGACCCGCTCGTACGACGTCGTCTCCCGCGCCGCGCGCGCCTTCTCCTTCTCGGAGGCGTCGGTCCAGAGCTCCAGCGTCGCCGCGTCGATACCCGGCGTCACGTGCGTGACGGTCCTGCCGGTCCACTCGACGCCCGGTGAGAACTGCCCATCGGTCGGCTCGGAGCTCCAGCCCTTCGGCACCGCGAACTTCAGGTCGTTGTGCTCGGTCTTCGTCCAGCCCGCCGGGACGCCCGGTTCGACCGGGTCCAGCACCGGGGTCTCGAACTGGGGCTTGTACCAGTCGGGCTCCCCCGCGTCCTTGAGCCAGAGGTTGCCCACGAAGTTCCGCAGCATGGCCTCGCCCTGCGCGTTCGCCCGGAACCGGGTCTCGATGACCCAGCCCTCCGCACCGCTCCGGATCCGGATCGTCGCGGGACGGACCTTGCCCTCGCGCTCGTGCTGCTCGATCACGACGAGGTCGGCACCCTCGATGTCCAGCGTCATGGCCCCCGAGTCGCGCGAGGGCACCGTCCAGTCGGCAACATCGGTCACGTTGCGCAGCTCGAGCGCCGCGTCCACGTCGTCGATGCTCATGTCGAGCGTGCTGGGCTCGACGCTCATCGCTCGCGGGTCGTCAGGGTCCAGGAACCCGGCCACCCCGCCTGCGTTGACGTCACCGACCGCCGACCACCCACCCGGCGGGACCTCGTACCAGAGCCCGCCAAGGATGTACGGGGCATGTCCGGGACCGTCCACCACGCCACGCTCGACGCCCGGCATCACCGGCAACGTTCCCCCGCCGGTCTTCATGAGCACGGCGGGCGCGTCCTCCGGCGCGCCGCTCGGGCTCGCCGAAGGGCTCGGCGTGGCCGACGGCGAGCCGCTCGCCGGAGCCGACTCGACGGACGTCCGGTCCGTGCCCGGCAGGGGCTCCTGCCGGTCCGCGTAGATCGCACCGGCCGCGCCGATGCCCGCACCGGTCAGCGCGAGCGCCGCGACACCAGCCGTCGCCGCGACCACTATCCGCCGCCGGCGCACGGCGCGCACCGCCCGCGTCGCCATGGCGGCGCCGTCCAGCGACCGGGGCGGGTCGATGGTGGAGCCGGCCGCGCGGAGCCCGGCCAGCATCGCCGCATCCTGCTTCGCGTGGATGTCGTGCACGTTCATGATCGGCTCCTCTCGCCGTCGGAGCCCACGAGGGTGCGCAGGCGTGCCAGGGCTCGTGAAGCAGTGGACTTGACCGTGCCGGCAGAGATGCCGAGCTCCGACGCGGTGTCGGACTCGGAGCGGTCGAGGAGATAACGCAGGACCACCACGCGTCGCTGCTTGACCGACAGCGCCATGAGGGCGCGGACCAGGCGGTCCCGCTCGGCCAGCTCGGCGTCCGACGCCGGAGCGCTCCGCTCCGCGGTGTTGCTCGCCGGGTCGTCGGTGAGCACCTCACGCCGGGTACGGCGCCACGTGTCGATGCGTGCGGTCGCCAGCACACGCCGCGCATACGCGAACGGGTCGCCGTCGCCGACCTTCTTCCAGGCCTTGAACGTGCGCTCGAGCGCGAGCTGCACCAGGTCCTGTGCCCGGTGCTGGTCGCCGCACAGCAGGTAGGCGATCCGGTACAGCGCCGGCGTGCTGGCCTGCGCGAACGCCGTGAAGTCCGCGACGGGGTCCACGCCGCTCCGGACGACCGCGATCTCGCCGGTGCCAGGCTGTACGGCTGGACTCACCGCTACCTCGCTCATCCGGAACACCGCCCGGAGCTGGGGCCGGGGACGTGCCCCGGCACTGGTGCGCGGCGCCGTGCGCGCCGCTTCGTGTACGTCATGCACCATAGACGCAACCCAGGACCACCGGGGTTCCGCTCTTCTGCGAACCGGTTCTTACGAGATGCTGACGATCGCACTCCGCACCGGGTTCCTGCCGTCGTCGCCCGTACCCTGAGGCGTGGCCCGAGTTCTCGTGATCGACGACGACGCCACCGTCGCCCAGGTGGTCGTCGCCTACCTGGAACGCGCCGGCGTGGTGGCGGAGCATGCCGCCGACGGCCCGGCCGCGCTGACGGCCGCCGCGACCAACCCGCCCGACGCCGTGGTGCTCGACCTCATGCTGCCCGGCATCGACGGGCTGGAGGTGTGCCGCCGCCTGCGCGCTGCCCGCGCCGACCTGCCCGTCCTGATGCTCACGGCCCGGGGCGAGGAGGAGGACCGCGTGCTCGGCCTGCAGATCGGCGCCGACGACTACGTGGTCAAACCCTTCAGCCCCCGGGAGCTGGTGCTGCGCGTGCAGTCGCTCCTGCGCCGCGCGGGGACCGCCGTCGCCCCGGCAGCGAGCGCCCCCGGGACGTCGGCGCCGCCACCGCCGGCCGGGAGCCCGGTGCCCGCTCCGCGGCCGGCGGCCACCCTGTACGACGGCGACCTGCGCCTCGACCCGACAGCGCACCGCGTCACCCGTTCCGGCACGGAGCTGCAGCTCACCGTGCGCGAGTTCGAGCTGCTGCGCTGGTTCCTCGCCCATCCGGGGCAGGTGCACGACCGGGAGGCGCTCATGCGCGGCGTCTGGGGCTGGGAGTACGGCGACCAGTCCACGGTGACGGTGCACGTCCGGCGCCTGCGCGAGAAGGTGGAGGCCGACCCGTCCCGGCCCACGCGCCTGGTGACCGTCTTCGGCGTCGGCTACCGGTGGGACGCGACACCCCCCGCGGGGCCGGGCACCGGCGCGCCGGGGCCGGGAGGTGCCGCATGAACGACCTCGAGGGCGTCGCCCTGTCCGTCTCCGTCGCCGCCGGGGTAGGGGCAGTGGGCGTCATCGCCCTGTTCGCCCTCGCCAGGCGCCGGGTGGCGCTCGCCGCGACCCTCGCCCCGCTCGTGGTGGTGGGATCGGTGGCGGCGGGCGTCTACGCGAGCGCGCGGGCGATGTTCCTGTCCGACACCGACTCCACGACCGTCCTGCTGCTCCTGCTCGCGACCGTGCCGGTGGCGCTCGCCGTCGGGCTGGTGCTGACGGCCCGGATCCGGACGGTCACCACGCAGGCCGCCGCGGAGAAGGCGGCCGCGGAACGCGACCGCGAGGTCGAGGTGCGGCGCCGCGAGATGGTGGCCTGGGTGTCGCACGACCTGCGTACCCCGCTCGCCGCGGTGCGCGCCCTGGCGGAGGCCCTGGAGGACGGCGTGGGGCCGGTGGAGGAGCACGTGCCCCGCATCCTGGCGGAGAACCGGCGGATGGCCGCGATGGTCGACGACCTCCTGGCGCTCTCCCGTCTCCAGTCCCCCACGGCGACGCTGCGGCGGGAGCCCGTGGCCGTCGCCGACCTCGCCTCCGACGCGATCGCGGCCGCGCAGCCGCTTGCCGACTCCGGCGGCGTGACCCTGGCATGGAACGTCACGGACCCGGTGGTGACGTCGCTGGACGCCCAGCAGGTCGGGCGGGCGCTGGAGAACCTGCTGGTGAACGCCATCCGGCACACGGGTCCCGGCGGCACGGTCCACGTCGCGGTGACGTGCGAGGAGGGCGGTGGCGCGGCTCCGACCGTGGTGATCGCCGTCGAGGACGAGTGCGGCGGCATCCCGGAGGCCGATCTGGGCCGCGTGTTCGAGGCGGGCTGGCGCAGCTCGGGCGCCCGCACGCCGGAACGGGGCGACAGCCCGGGAAGCGGAGCGGGCCTCGGCCTCTCCATCGTTCGTGGAGTGGCCGAGGCCCACGGAGGTACGGCGAGCGTCGCCAACGTGCCGCGCGGATGCCGTTTCGACCTCCGCCTCCCCGCCTGACTCCAGCGTCGAGTGCTGGATGTTGAGTGCTGGATATCTGCGGGCTGAAAGGTCTCCATCCCGCAAATAGCCAGCACTCAACGGACAGTCAGAGGACGTGCGAGAGGAAGTCCCTCGTGCGCTCTTCCTTCGGGTTGTCCAGGACCGCGCTCGGCGGCCCGGACTCGACGATCATCCCGTCGTCCATGAACACGACGTGATCGGCGACCTCACGGGCGAACCCGATCTCGTGCGTCACCACGATCATCGTCATGCCGGACTTCGCCAGGTCCTGCATCACCGACAGCACCTCGCCCACGAGCTCCGGGTCGAGCGCCGACGTCGGCTCGTCGAACAGCATGAGCTCGGGGTCCATCGCGAGCGCCCGGGCGATGGCGACGCGCTGCTGCTGACCGCCCGAGAGCTGTGCCGGGTAGTGCTCCATCCGGTCGGACAGCCCCACGCGCTCGATGAGCTCCAGCGCGCGCTGCTTGGCGGCCTTCTTCGACATCCCGCGCACCTGTACGGGCGCTTCCATGATGTTCTCGAGCGCCGTCATGTGCGGGAACAGGTGGAACCGCTGGAACACCATGCCGATGCGCGAGCGTTGCTTGGCGACCGCCCTGGGGTGCAGCCGGTGCAGCGTTCCCTTGGCGTCCTTGCGGTAGCCCATGAGCTCGCCGCCGACCTGCACCGAGCCGCCGGTGATGTCCTCCAGCTCGTTGATGCAGCGCAGGAGGGTGGACTTGCCGGACCCGGACGGGCCGAGGATGACCGTGACCTCGCCGCGCGCGACGTCGAGGTCCACCCCCTTCAGGACGTGCACGGCGTCGTGCCCGTGGCCGAAGACCTTGTGGACGGCCCGCACGCAGACCATGTCCGCGGCGTTGGCCGGCGCCGCGGCGGAGTCGGTGACCGTACTCATGGCGTCACCTCCTTGTTGACGTCCTCATGTACCGTCCCGGCGGCAGCGATGGCGGCCTGTCTGCCGTCCGTCGGCCCCTTGTTCCGGCCCCGGCGCCCGGTGGCCGTGCCGAACCCGCGTCCGTAGTACTGCTCCAGGTAGTGCTGGCCCACCATCAGGATCGAGGTGATCAGCAGGTACCAGAGCGCCGCGATCACCAGCAGCGGGATCGGCAGGAAGTTGCGGTTGCCGATCGCGCTGGTCGCGTAGGTCAGCTCGAGCGTGAACGGCACCGCGACCACGAGTGATGTGGTCTTCAGCATCGAGATCGTCTCGTTGCCCGTCGGCGGCACGATGACGCGCATGGCCTGCGGCAGCACCACGCGGCGCATGATCTTGCCGTCCTTCATCCCGAGCGCCTTGGCCGCCTCGGCCTGGCCGGGGTCCACGGACGTCAGCCCGGCGCGCACGATCTCCGCGAGGTACGCGGACTCGTTGAGCGCAAGACCCAGCAGGGCTGCCCAGAACGCGGTGATGACGTCGTCCGTCCGGAACGTGAAGAACTCCGGCCCGAACGGGATACCCAGCGACAACCGGGGGTAGAGCACCGCCAGCAGCCCCCAGAAGATGAGCTGCGTGTAGATCGGCGTGCCGCGGAAGAACCAGATCCAGACCCAGCTCACCCACCGCATCACCGGGTTGTCCGACCGGCGCATCATCGCGAGCGTGACGGCCAGCACGACGGCGATCGCCATGGACGCGAACGTCAGGATCAACGTCCACATCACGCCGCGCAGCACCACGACGTCGCGCAGGTAGAGCCAGACCACGTCCCAGCGGAAGTTCTCGTTGGTGATCAGCGCGTTGGCCGCCATGGCGGCCAGCACGACCACGACCGCGGCCGCGACGAGGCGGCCGGGCCGCGGCACGGGCCGCGCGTGGATCCGGTTGGGCACAGGGTCGGCCACCGGAGTGTTGCTGGAGCTCATCGCACCCCTCTTCTCAGTTCTGGGGCACGGCTCACTCTGCGGGGTTGAGCTCGGCCTCGTCGACGACGACGCCCTCGCTGCCCCAGCTCTCGAAGATCTCGTCGAGCGTGCCGTCGTCGATGAGCTTCTGCACGGCGGCCTGCACGGCACCGGTCAGGTCCTCGTCGTCCTGCGCGACGACGATGCCGTAGGGCGCCGCGTCATTGATCTCGCCGATGGTCTCGACCTCGCCGGACGTCTGCTCCACGGCGTAGGCGGTGATCGGCGAGTCGGCGTACATGGCCTGCAGCTTGCCGCCCACGAGGTTGGTGGTCACGTCGGCCTGCGACTCGTAGCGCACGACCTCGATGGGCTCCTCGCCGTCCTCCTCGCACGTCTTGGTGGCCTCGGTGAGCTCGTCGTCCTGGATGGTCGACGTCTGCACACCGATGGTGCTGCCGCAGAGGCTCTCGGGGTCGAAGTCCTCCGGGTTGTCGGCCGCGACGCCGAACTGCGAGCCCGCGACGGCGTAGCTGATCATGTTCGCCTCGGCGGTGCGGTCATCCGTGATGGTGAACGCCGAGATGCCCAGGTCGTACTTGGAGCCGATGGCGGGGATGATCCCGTCGAAGGGGGCCGACTGGACCTCGGCCTCCAAGCCGAGCACGGAGGCCACCGCGGCTACGGTGTCGATGTCGAACCCGACCGGTGTCTTGCCGTCGACGTCGATGAACTCAGCGGGCGCGTACGCCGTGTCGGAGCCGACGGACAGCGTGCCCTTGTCGGCGATCTCCTTGGGGAGCATCGCGGCGATCTCCTCGTCGACCTCCACGGTCGACGGGTCGAACGATGCCTCGGCGCTGGCCTCGTCGGTGGCGGCATCGCCGGTGGGCTGCTGCGACGCGTCGGTGCATGCGGTGAGGACAAGAGCAGCAGCGGTCAGTGCCGAGGCAGCGGTGAAGGCGGGAAGCCTGCGCATCAGGGGTCTCCTGGGTCGGATCGTTGGTGTGTCACGAGGCGGTACGACCCGGCAGATCTCCGTCGTCAGGGGAGCAGAGGACCCGACGGCGCACATGGCGCCTCGTGTGCGAGTCTCACCTAACCGTGACGTGCCGCTGACGTAAACCCGGAAGATCGAGACCGATGTCACATTGTGATGTATTGCGCATGTCGTGAACGTTTCACCCACGTCTGTGTGTGGTGACCTGCGTAAAGACCCCGGCAAGCCGGCCAGGAGGCCGACTTGCCGGGGTTCCGCTCACGTGTCGTGCTCGACCGGTGCGTCGGGCCGGTCCTCAGGACCGCCCTCGTGCTGCCAGCCGTCCGGCCAGTCGGTCCGTTCCGGGCGGCGTACGAGGGCCACGATGCTTGCCAGCAGCCCACCCCACACGACGATGAGCGAGACGACGAGCAGTGCGATTGCTTCGCTGGTCATGACTTACCTCCGAACCTGGGCCACGCATCGAACGCGTCGGGCTCGACGCGCCACCGCATGAGAGTGAGCAGTGCGGCGCCGACGACGAGCACGACGACGGTGCCCCACCCGGCGATGCCGAGGTACGCCTCCGCGTACCCCTCGTACCCGTCCTGGACGAGGCTGACGATGCGCGAGACGAGCATGTAGGTGAGCACCACGGGCCCGAGCACGATGATGCAGAAGGACCACCAGCGACCCACCCTGATCGTCGACACGGCGTTCAGGTGGAACCGCATCTCCCCGGAGCGCCGCAGCACCCAACCGATCACCACGGTGGTCGCCACCGCGGAGGCGACGATGCCGATGTTGTTGGCCCAGTTGTCGACGGTGTCGAGAGCGATCAGGCCCGTGGTGGTCGAGAAGCCGACCACCGAGAGCACCGCCGCCACCAGGCCGATGCGGATCGCGGCCTGCACGCGGGTCCAGCCGAACTTCTCCTGGAACGACGCCGAGACCACCTGCAGGATCGACAGCAGGGACGTGAACCCGGCCATCACGAGGGAGCCGAAGAACAGTGCCCCGAAGAGGCCTCCCGCCGGCATCTGGGACACGATCGCCGGGAACGTGACGAACGCGAGGATGGGTCCGGTGATCCCCTCGAGCTCGGCGATGGCCATCCCCTGCTGGTTCGCGAGGAAGCCCAGCGCGGCGAACACGCCGATGCCCGCGAACACCTCGAAGCCGGAGTTGGCGAACGCGACGACGAAGCCGGGCGACGTCAGGTTGGCGCGGCGCTTCCGGTAGGAGGCGTACGTGATCATGATTCCGAAGGCGATGGACAGCGAGAAGAAGATCTGTCCGTACGCGGCGATCCACACGTTCGGATCGGAGATCGCGCTCCAGTCGGGGGTGAACAGCGCGTTGAGGCCGTCGGCGGCGCCCGGCAGGAACAGCGCGCGCACGACCAGCGCGCCGAACGCGAGGAGCAGGAGCGGGATGAAGATGAAGTTGACCTTCTCCAGGCCCTTCGCGACGCCGGCGGCCAGCACCACGATCGTCGCCACCCACACCAGCACCAGCGGGATCAGGACGGCGGGCACGAAGTCGAGGGTGAACCAGGGGTCGGTTCCGCCGACGTCGGCCAGCTGGAGGTAGGTACCCGTGAAGAAGCCCGCGGTGTCGTCACCCCAGCGAAGGTCGAAGGAGTACACGAAGAAGCTGAGTGCCCAGGCGATGATCACCGCGTAGTAGATCGCGATCACGAAGCAGATCATCACCTGGAACCAGCCCAGGCCTTCCAGCCAGCGCTTCACCCGGCGGAAGGCCAACGGTGCCGCACCACGGAAGCGGTGCCCGATCGCATAGTCCAGGAACAGGATCGGGATGCCTGCCGTGAGTAGCGCCACCAGGTAGGGCACCATGAACGCGCCCCCACCGTTCTCGTATGCCACCCCCGGGAAGCGCCAGATGTTCCCAAGCCCGACAGCGGAGCCGATCGCGGACAGGATAAATCCCAGCTGTCCGCTGAATTGCTCACGCTTCTCGGGCTCCGCGGTAGTTCTCTGCGCGTCGCTCATACCCTGATCTTCTTGGGAATTCCCCCCGAATGGGAAATCGGCTCGCCGGGAACTTCACCAAAACTTCACCGCGGGGTCACTGCGAGGCTCGCCCGGCGAGCAGTTCACCCACGTATCCGCCGCGGAACTTGCCCGTCGGGTCGAGTCGCGTGGCCAGCTCCGCGAAGTCGTCGAACCGCGGGTACAGGCCCGGAAGGTCGGCCACGGGGACGGTGAAGAGCTTGCCCCAGTGCGGGCGCGCGCCGAGCGGCAGGAGCGCCGCCTCCAGCCCGGGCAGCACCGCCCGCACGGCCGGCCAGTCCTGCTTCCACGTGAAATGGAACGCCAGGCTGTCCTCGGGCGTGGTGCTGAGCCAGAGGTCGTCGCCGGCGATCGTCCGGATCTCCGACGTGAGCAGCAGAGGGCCGATCCGGTCGCCGAGAGCACGTACGGCACGTACGGCGTCCGGCCCCGCCGTGCGCGGCAGGAGGTACTCCGACTGCAGCTCCTCCCCCAGCGACGGCGTGAAGTCGAGCCGGAAATGCGGCAGCCGCTCGAACCACGGCCCGGGTACCCCGCCCTGCTCGGTGCATGCCACGGCGGCGACGTCGGGCAAGGGATGCATCGGCCCGGTGGCGGGTTGGGCGCCCAGGCCGGTCAACAGCTCGGCGGCCGGACCGCCGGCCGGACCCCCGGCCGCGCCCGCCGCGTCGGACGAACCGGTCGAGGCCTGCGACTTGCACCAGACCATGCGGACGTCGGGCTCGAACCAGCTGGTGAAGACGCTGACGGAGTACGCGCTGCCCATGACGGCGTCGAGGTTCTCGAACAGCGCGTCCCACGGCAGCCCGGTGAAGACGTCCTGGCGCACGTCGAACGTCGGCACGGTGGCCAGCTCGACCCGTGTCACGACGCCGAGGGCACCGAGCGCCACCACCGAGCCGGGGAAGTCGGCGTCGCCCCGGCGCAGGGTGAGCACCTCGCCGGCGGCGGTCATGAGCTCCACGCCGACGACGTCACCCGCCAGCGAGCGCGTCCCGTCACCCGAGCCATGGGTGCCGGTGGCGACGGCCCCGGCGACCGAGATGTGGGGCAGGGAGGCCATGGCGGCCACCGCACGGCCCTTCGCGTGCAGGTCCGCCACGACGTCGCCGTAGCGCAGACCGGCGCGCACCGAGGCGACCCCCGTCCCGGGGTCGACCTCGAGAGCCGGCCTGCCGTCGTCGAGCAGGTCGAGTTGTACGTGCACGCCCGTCGTGTCGGCGACGTCGCAGAACGAGTGGCGCGAGCCGAGAGCCCGGACGCGGGGCTCACCGGCGACGATGCCGGCGAGCTCCGCGAGGTTCCGGGGGCGCTCAATGCGCGCGGAGGAGTAGGTGAGGTTCGCTGCCCAGTTCTTCACCGGACAAGGGTGCCACTCCTTCGTCCGAGCCGGACCTGCGGCTCAGGGTGTGGGCCGAGGAACGAGGCGTCGCTCAAGCGCTGGCGGCGGCCTTGCGGACGACGGGGATCCGCTGACTGATACCGACCATGTCCAGGACCTCCATCACCACGGCGGACGGCTCACGAAGGAGGACGGGTGAACCCGTCTCCTCGCCGAGCACGAACACCTGCAGGATGAAGGCCACCCCGGAGGAGTCGATGAACGTGACATCCCGCGCGTCGACGATGACGGGCTCGGGATCGGGTCGTGCGGCGAGCGTGGCCATCGCCTCGCTCGCGTTCTCGCGCAGCAGCGCGTCGATGTCACCCCAGAGGGTCAGCACCGTGCCCTCGTAGGTGTTCCGGCAGGCGATGCCGGATCCCGGGCGTCCGGGAACCAGGTCCTGCGCTGAGTCTGACGGGAGAGGGTCCATGGGGTCATTCGCTCCGTCCTGCATTGGTCGAGCCTCGACTTCGCTAGACACTGACTTCTACACACTGACTTGCACTCTGACTTGGACGCTTCTTGGTGCTCTCTGACCGCCCCTTGATCGGGCTGGGCAAGAATTGCCTAGGGCGAGTGTTCACCCGACATGGGACTTCCGTCCACCCCCACGGCGTTACGGTCACGTTGCACGAAGGAGAACTACCGGCCTCCGCTTCCTTGCGGGCCTGCTCGGCGCCTGCCCGAGGTGCCCTCAGACAGGGTCGGTCACGTCCGCAACCGTGGCGTCGAGCGCCGCCGTGAGTTCCACGGCGTCGACCGTGGCGCCCACACCGTGAGCACCTCCGCCGATCGACACCGGCCCCGGCTCGCTGAGCCGGGAGTCCGCGACGACGGGCCACCTGTGGAACGACCCGAACGGGGTGATGGTTCCCCTCTCATAGCCCGTGACCTCGAAAGCCACCTCCTTGCTCGGCATCGACAGCCGTGAGACGCCCAGCAGGGCACGCAGCTTGGGCCACGAGATCTGCCGGTCACCGGGGACCAGCACGAAGAGGTAGTCCTCGTCCGCCCGGCGCACGACGATCGTCTTGATCAGCCTGGCCGGCTCGACCCCGCGGGCGGCTGCCGCCTCGGCGAGGCTCGCGACCTGGCCGTGCCGCGTCACCTCGAACGCGATGCCCGTCGCCTCGAGTGCCGCGACGGCACGTGCTTCACTCATGACATTTCCTATCCTGAAAATGCGAGTCTTCGTTGTCTCGCAATATGGTCAAGACATCGCCTCGGGGCAACTCGAGCCCCGGACGAGTCACCCGAGGTCGTGCTCGGTGCGTTCGGTACGCCAGTACTCGGCCCCGTCACGCGTCCGCTGCACCAGGCCCTGGTCCACCATCGCACGCCGTAGGCCGGCCGGGTCCTGGGTCAGCTCACGCAGCCGATCGGTGAGCTCACGCTCCGTCATCGGCTCCAGCAGCGTGGGCATCGCCTGGACCGCCAGGTACCGCGTCACGGCGATCTTGTCGCGCCACCGGCGCGGCATCGCCTCGAGGAGCCCGGAACGCAGGAAACGCCGAGGGTCCCCCGTGGACCCTACGGCGCCTGCGGTCGCCCGCTCGTGCGGCGTCTGCTCGACTGTCACGCGACCGCCCGTCAGTCCTCGGCCTGGTCGTCGACCGGCGCGAGCTCGTCGTCGCGAAGTGTCGCCGTCGGGCTGGACGATGCCGAGGAGGTCGGCGTGGGGTCCGGTTCGTCGGTCGGGCACGGGTCATCCGCGCTCTGCTCCTCCTCGGTGGCCGACACCGAGGCGTCGCTCGACGTGGCCTCGCCCTCGTCCGTGCACGCCGGGTCGGACGGCTCGGGAGATCCCGATGGCTCTTCGCTCGGCTCCTGCGAAGGTTCCTCGCTGGGCTCCTCGGACGGTTCCTCACTGGGCTCTTCCGACGGTTCCTCGCTCGGCTCCTCGGACGGTTCCTCACTGGGCTCTTCCGACGGTTCCTCGCTCGGCTCCTCGGACGGTTCCTCACTAGGCTCCTCCGACGGTTCCTCGCCGCCCGAACCGCCGTCTGCCGGCGGCTTCGACGCCCCATCGCCTGGCTTCGTCGGCTTCTTCGACGGCGGGTTGCCGCTCGGCTTGTCCGACGGCTTCTTCTCCGGCGCGCGCAGACCGTCCCCGGACTTGTCGTCCTTGCCGGACTTGCCGTCGCTCGGCTTGGGGTCGAGCGCCGGCTTGTAGCGGGGTGTCGTCGCATCGGTCGGCGACCAGGTACCGACGTCGGACGGGTCGATGGCACGGTTCGGGACGGAGCCCGCCGCGAAGAACTCGAAGTGCCACGGCTCCGGCTTGGAGCCACCGAGCCGGGCCCACGACGGGTTGTCCCAGCCGTAGTCCGGGCCGTGCACCCGCAGCCAGACGTACTCGGAGGAGTTGCCGCCTGCGATGGGGTTGCCCAGGTCCACCGCGATACCCCAGCCGTGGTTCGAGGTGCCAGGGATCGCCGCGAGGTGTGGCTTGGCGCTGGCCACTGCCACCTGGAGATCGTAGGACCGGTAGGAGTCGGTGATCGGGATCGGGTAGCCGAATTCCCTCTCGAACTGCTCGTTCAGCGCGGTGAACCGCTCCGCCGCGTCGCAGCGCAGCATGTGGCCGGGTGCGAAGTCGAGCGGGCACAGGACGTCGGCCGGGATCCGGCCGTTGGCGTACCCCGTGGTGGTGCCGCCGAACCTGCTCACGACGTCGAGCAGGTTCGCACGGAGCGAGAAGCCCCGGCGCTGCTCGGCCTTCTGGTCCTCGCCCTGCACCTCGACCAGCGCGTTGGGGACCGACGGGTCCAGCATGTTCGCGAGGCGCACCGCCGCGATGACCACCTCGTCGTAGGTGACGTAGCCGGCCTGCGGGTCGTCGTCGTGCGGGTCGATCACGGAGGTGCGCTCGTTCGACACCTGGACGGCGGGCGGGACCTCGTCCTCAAGCCCGGGCACCTCCGGGGTCTTCTCGCGCTCGGTGCCCGTGTCGTCCTGTTCGGTGTCGTCCTGCTCGGTGTCGTTGCGTTCGGTGTCGTTGCGTTCGGTGTCGTTGCGTTCGGTGTCGTTGCGTTCGGTGTCGTTGCGTTCGGTGTCGTTGCGTTCGGTGTCGCCCTCGCGCCTGTCGGCACCGCGCTTCTCACCGTCGCGCTTGTCGGCACCGCGCTTCTCACCGTCGCGCTTCTCGCCGTCGTCCGTGTCGGAACGCCCCGCGTCGTCGGCGGCCTGCTGGGACCCGCGCGCCACTGGTGCGTCCTCGATGCGCAGGCCCTCGTTGTTCTCGCCGAACGCCAGCTGCTGCATCTGATAGGTCGTGTAGAGCATGCCGAGCTCCGCGGCGGCCTGCGCGACGGCGGGGCTGAAGTCGGGCCCCTGCTCGTGCGCCTGCTCCTCGGCACGTTCGAGAACCGCCACGATCTGGCTCAGCGTGACGCCCTCCGGGGCGGTCTCCGCCTCGCCCACCGCGACGCTCTCGATGAGCCCGTAGAGCCGGATCGGCAGCTCGCCGTCGTTGCCGCCGGACGGGTGCGAGTCGGGAACACTCGCCGACGCGGTGAACAGCACGCCCGCGGCGATCACGGTGGCGACCACGCCGGTCCAGGCAGGACGGGCGAACCTGTGCAAACGGGTGCGGAAGCGCTGCGGAACGAGCTTCTTCGGCTGGTCGTTCACGCGTCGCCCCCTCGGTCGGTGCGCCATCTCATGGTGCGCAGTACGTGCCGTTTCGGATCCTTGCACAGGACTATCACGCCTAGGTGAACTCAAGTGGCGTAATTTTCAGCGCTCAGGTGAACCGCTCTCCCCCCAGGGAGAGCACAGGCCCTGGCATCGGGTGACGCACCACGACCCCAAGGGTAACGATTCGGGCGAACAACGCAATGAAGGCTTCCGGGTACATCTCGGATGATCCACACTGGCCCGCGTCCGTACGAGCGCACCCGCGCCCGCAGTCGAACGGCCGGAACAGTGGCCGTGAAAGGAACGTCCCTCATGACCGAGACCCCCACCGCGACCGCCGTCCCGGGCGCGGTCCAGGACCCGCAGGCGAACACCCTGGCCATCGTGGGCTTCATCCTCGCGTTCATCGCTCCCCCGATCGGGATCATCGTCTCGGCGATCGCCGTCTCGAAGGCCGGCAAGGCGGGCCTCGACAGCAAGCTCTCGAAGTGGGGCCTGGGTCTCTCGATCGTCTTCACGGTGCTGTACCTGGTGCTGGTCGGCGCCGGCGTCTATGCGGCGCTCGCCATCCCGACCATGTGACTCGAACCGGTCGAGGCGTCCGCGCGAACCCGGCCGCGTCGCCAGCAGCACAGAGGCTGCCGCTCCCGGAGCGGCGGCCTCTGCCGCTGGAGTGGCCGATACCGGCCTATCCAAGACCATTCGGATACACCACAATATGGCCTGACATTTCATAATGACCTGCAACCAGGGGAGCATGACCACATGACCACGCCCGACACCACGACTCCAGAGGCCACCGTCGACGAGAGCACGGCAGCGGCCGCCACCCAGGTCGTGGAGGCCGAGCCCGCAGCGTCGGAGGTGACGTCCGAGGTGCAGGCGGAGACCGAGGCCTCCAGCACGGCGGACCCCACCGAGGCCGTCACCGAGGCCGCGGTCGCCGTGGCCACCCCAGCGCCCGCCGAGACCGCCGTCGCCGCCCCGGGCGCCTCCGCGGAGGCCGCCGAGGAGGAGGACCCGCAGACCACGGTCTTCAGCCTCCTGACCTTCTTCCTCGCTGCGCTGCCGGTCATCGGCGTCGTGCTGAACGCGATCGCCGTCGCCCGCGCCGGCAAGGAGGGCTTCGACCTGTGGCTGGCCCGCTGGGGTCTCGCGCTGGCCATCATCGAGACCATCGGCGCCCTTGCCCTGGTCGGTCTCGGCTACTACCTGGGCATGCTGACCGCCGGCGCGGTCTGAGCCGGCCGAGGCGGCGCACCCGCCGCACACCCGCGAGCGTGTCAGAACCTCAGGTCACTCGAGTGACCTGAGGTTCTGACATGTTCCGGGGGCGGTTACTGCGGCTGGTCCGGGTGGCTGACCCGGACGTAGGAGAGTGCCGCGTAGAGCGCCTCTTCCGCGTCCCGAGCCGACTCGTAGGCGTCCTGGCAGGCGGCGTACCCGGCGCAGGCGAGGTCGAGCACGGCGATCGCGGCCTGGGAGGCTCCCTCGGCGCGGTCCGGGTCTCCGCCGCTGTCGATCGCCGGAAGCACTGCCGCGCGCTGCTGGGCGACGCGGAGGCTGGCGATACCCCCGGCATGCCGCGCTCGTCCGGACTCCAGGGCGGACGCGTAGGTGTCGAGCACCTCGGCCACGGCTCCGAAGCCGGGCGCACCGTCCCGCACGGTCCGCGCCCCTGCCCGGACCGCGACGGGATCGCCGTCGGGCAGGCGGCCCACCGCGGCGTCCCAGCCGGACGCCGTGACTCCCAGGTCGGCCAGCATGCTCGCGACCCGCTCCGGCGCACCACCGTGCTCGAACGCCTGCCGGGTACGGCTGAGACCGTTGATCCGGCCCTCGCACAGCTCGATCAGCTCGGCGAGCGTCATGTCGGCCCGTCGGCGACGGTCCGCCGCACCGGCGTCTACCTCCAGCTGCTCACGCATCTCGCTCCCTCTCTGGCATCCCCGCACGTCACAAGGATCTCGGCAGCCTAGGTCCGATCCGGAACCGACGACATGGGGAGCGATCCCCATGCTCGACAGCAGGCCGCCGCGTGATCGCAGCAAATCACCTTGCCGCGCCTGGGACAATGAGGGGTTGTGAGTACCGAGCCTTCTTCCGCCCCTGTGTCCGACGGCGATCGCGGCCGCCCGGGCGGAGGCCGGAACCGTCGCCGCGGGGCGGGCCGACAGACGGACAAGCAGAACCGCCGACCGCGCCGTACCGGGCCGCACCGTGTCTCGACCGCCCAGCTCGAGGCGGCCGCCGCCAAGCGAGCCGCCGTCGAGGTGCCGCCCATCACGTACCCGGCGCAGCTCCCTGTCTCGGCGCGCCGCGCGGACATCTCTGCGGCGATCCGCGACCACCAGGTGGTGATCGTGGCGGGCGAGACCGGCTCCGGCAAGACGACGCAGATCCCGAAGATCGCGCTCGACCTGGGCCGGGGCCGACAGGGCCAGATCGGCCACACGCAGCCCCGGCGGCTGGCGGCGCGCACGGTCGCCGAGCGCATCGCCGAGGAGCTCGGCACGCAGCTCGGTGGTGTGGTGGGGTACCAGGTCCGGTTCACCGACCAGTCCAGCGAGGACACGCTGGTCAAGGTCATGACCGACGGCATCCTGCTCGCGCAGATCCAGCGCGACCCGCAGCTGCTCGCCTACGACACGATCATCATCGACGAGGCACACGAGCGGTCGCTGAACATCGACTTCCTGCTCGGCTACCTGTCCCGGCTGCTTCCCCAGCGGCCCGACCTCAAGCTGATCATCACGTCGGCCACGATCGACTCCGAGCGGTTCGCCGCGCACTTCTCCCCCGCCGCCCTGGCACGCCGGGGCGGGGCACCGGACTACGTCACCGACGTACTCCCCGACCTCGCGCCGATCGTCGAGGTCTCCGGCCGCACGTTCCCCGTGGAGATCCGCTACCGCCCGCTGTCGCCGGACGAGAGCTCTGACACCGGTCCCGCCGCACGAGCCGAACCCGCCGAGACCGACCGACCCGGCCGGCAGGCGCCAGCGAAGAGCTCTCGACCCGGGCGGCCGGCGGCAGGACCCCGGTCCCCCAAGAACGCGCGCGAGGAGAAGGACCTCGTCACCGGCATCATCGAGGCCTGCGACGAGCTGTTGCGCGAGGGCAACGGCGACATCCTGGTGTTCCTCTCGGGCGAGCGCGAGATCCACGACACCGCCGACGGTCTCGCCGGCCACCTCAAGGAGCGCGCCCGGGACCCGAAACATCCGCAGCACGTCGAGATCCTGCCGCTGTACGCGCGGCTGTCGAGCGCGGAGCAGCACCGGGTCTTCCAGCAGCACTCCTCGCGGCGCATCGTGCTCGCCACCAACGTCGCCGAGACCTCGCTGACCGTCCCGGGGATCCACTACGTGGTCGACCCTGGCACGGCCCGCATCAGTCGCTACTCCAAGCAGACGAAGGTGCAGCGGCTCCCCATCGAGCCCGTGTCCCAGGCCTCCGCCAACCAGCGCAGCGGCCGGTCCGGCCGCGTCGCCGACGGCATCGCGATCCGCCTCTACTCGGAGGAGGACTTCGACGGCCGCCCGGAGTTCACCGAACCGGAGATCCTGCGGACGTCGCTCGCGTCGGTGCTGCTCCAGATGATCTCCGTCGGCGTGGTCGCCACGCCGGACGACGTCGCTCGCTTTCCCTTCGTCGAGCCCCCGGACACGCGCGCGATCCGCGACGGCGTCCAGCTGCTCACGGAGCTCGGCGCGCTGGAGACGGTCCCGACCGGCGAGAGCGGCTCGACAGGCGGGACCGTCACGCGGCTCACCGACGTCGGCCGCACGCTCGCCCAGCTCCCCATGGACCCCCGTCTGGCCCGCATGGTCATCGAGGGTTCCCGGCACGGCGTGGCCCGCGAGGTGGCGATCGTCGCGGCGGCGCTGTCCATCCAGGACCCGCGCGAACGCCCTGCCGAGCAGCGCGCGCAGGCCGACCAGCAGCACGCCCGGTTCGCCGATCCGCGCTCCGACTTCCTCACGTACCTCAATCTCTGGGAGTACGTGCGCGAGCAGCAGCACCTGCTGTCCGGCTCGGCGTTCCGCCGCCAGTGCAAGGCCGAGTACCTGAACTTCCTGCGCATCCGGGAGTGGCAGGACGTCGTGGCGCAGCTCCGCGAGATGTCGAAGCCCCTGGGCATCGAGATGTCGTTCCAGCCGCGTCGCCGCCCCACCGACCGACCCCGGATCTCGCCGGACGACGGCGACCGCGCGGCGGCAGAGGGCGCCGAGGCGGCGTCGTACCGGCAGACCTGGGACGACGACACGATCCACAGGTCACTCCTGGCCGGGCTGCTCTCGCAGCTCGGGATGCAGGACACCGGTGAGGTGAAGGCTTCGGCGGTGGCCCACCTGCGCGGGCAGCAGCGAGAGGTGGCGCTGAAGCGCGCCAAGAAGCAGGCCCGCAACGAGTACATCGGCGCCCGCGGGGCGCGGTTCGCCATCTTCCCCGGCTCGCCGCTGTCGAAGAAGCCGCCGGTGTGGATCATGGCGGGCGAGCTTGTCGAGACCAGCCGCCTGTGGGCCCGCGACGTGGCCCGCATCCAGCCCGAGTGGGCCGAGGATCTGGCCGGGCCGCTCGCCAAGCACACCTACTCGGACCCGCACTGGTCGTCCAAGCAGGGTGCGGCGATGTGCACCGAGAAGGTGCTGCTGTACGGGGTACCCATCGTGTCCGACCGTCGCGTGCTCTACGCCAAGGTCGACGCGGAGGCGGCGCGCGAGATGTTCGTGCGGCACGCGCTCGTGGAGGGCGACTGGACCACGCACCACCGGTTCTTCCACGACAACCGCGCGCTCCTGGAGGAGGCCGGCGAGCTCGAGGCCCGCTCCCGGCAGCGGGGCCTGGTCGCGGACGAGGACGACCTGTTCGCCTTCTACGACGAACGCGTCCCCGACTCGGTGGTGTCCGCCGCACACTTCGACCGCTGGTGGTCGCGTGCGCGCAAGGAGACGCCCGACCTGCTCACCTTCACGATGGAGCAGCTCGTCGGCGACGCGTCGGTCGACACCTCCGAGTTCCCGGGGGCGTGGCCCCAGGGTGAGCTCTCCCTGCCGCTCACCTACCAGTTCCAGCCCGGGTCCGACGCCGACGGCGTCACCATGCACATCCCGGTCGCCGTGCTCGCGCGCGTCGTGCCGGACGGGTTCGACTGGATGGTGCCGGGACTCCTCGAAGAGCTGACCATCGCGACCATCAAGTCACTGCCCAAGGCGGTGCGGCGCGAGCTGGTTCCGGCGCCCGACGTCGCGCGCGACGTCGTCGCCTGGATCCGCGCGGAGTGTCCGGCCTGGGAGGACATCATGCGTGCCGGCGACATGGCTGAGTCCTATGTCGCCGCGTTCACGCGGGCGGTCCGGGCCCTGCGCGACGTGGTGGTGCCACCGGAGGTCTGGGACGACGAGCGGGTCGCGCGCCTGCCCGGCCACCTCCGGATGACGTTCCGGGTGATCGAGGAGCGCGGGCGGGGCCGTGACGCGTCGTCGATCGTGCTGGACGAGTCGAAGGACCTGGTGCTGCTGCAGCGCAAGCTGGCGGGGCGGGCCGAGGCTGCTGTGCGGTCTGCTGTACGTGGTGCTGTGGGGGCTGCTCTGGCTGAGGCTCGGGCCGCTTCAGGGGTTTCCAGGGCTTCGGGGGAGGCGGGTGCGGCGGGCGAAGACCCGCGCGCGACACACTCACCCGCCCCAGGGGGCGCTCCGTTCGGGGATACGGTCGCGCGCGGGTCGTCGCCCGCCGCACCCTCCGTAGTGCCGTCACCTTCCGAGGTGGGGGCACGCGGCTCAGGTGCTGAGGGTGGTGTCGTCGGGGAGCAGAGCGGGCTTTCTTCTTGGCCTTCGGGGCTGCCTGACGGTGTGCTTCCGCTCTCCGTGTCTACCGATGTGGGGGCCGGGGTCGTCGTGCGCGGGTTCCCTGCGCTCGTGGAGGAGGCTGCTCCCAAGGTGAAGGGGCAGGCTCGGTCCATGGGGGTGGCCCTGCGGATCCTGGCGGACGAGACGCAGCGGGACACGCAGCATGCCGCCGGGGTGCGGCGGCTGTTGCTGTCCGAGGCCGCGCTGGGTACCGGGCGGATCACGTCGCGATGGACCGGGACGCAGTCGCTGACGATGGCGGCCTCGCCGTACTCGAACACGGAGGCTCTGGTCGCTGACCTGCAGCTGGCGGCCGTCGTCTCGCTGACCTCTGTCGGGGACTCGGCGCGCTACGACACTCCGCCCGGCGGACCCGACGCCGCGTCGATCCGTTCGGCCGCGGCCTACGCCGACGCGCTGGCGTTCGTGCGCCGGCACCTGGAGGACGAGGTGTACCGCGTCGTCGGGCACGTGGTGGCCGCACTGTCCGCGAGCCGGACGCTCGAGGCGGAGGTCCGCGCGTCGGGCAGCCTGGCACTGCTGAACACGCTGCAGGACCTCCGCGAGCACCGTGCGTCGCTGATCCACGACGGGTTCGTGTCCGCGACGCCGCCACGGCGGCTGCCGCACCTGGCCCGCTACCTGCGCGCGGACTCGCACCGCCTGACGAAGGCCGCGGACAACCCGGGACGCGACGCCGACCTCGCCTGGCGGATCGGCGACGTGACGGCCGCGTACGAGAAGGCGCTCGCCACGTACGCGGCGGGCTCTCCCGACGCCGCACGCGCCGCCGAGCTGGCCGACGTGCGCTGGATGCTCGAGGAGCTGCGGGTCTCGCTGTTCGCGCAGCAGCTCGGCACCGACGGCCCGGTCAGCGAGAAGCGCATCCGCAAGGTGCTGGCTCCGAACGGGTGGTGACACCCACCCGGGAGGCCGGACGTGCCACTCCTGGGGTTCGTTCAGGGACAGGCCAGGGGATCACCGGATACTTCGAGCGCCGCGTCCCGCGTAGCGTCGAGGACATGAGCACACCTCGACTCTTCCGGCCCCGTCAGGGGCGCATCATCGGCGGCGTCTGCGCCGGTATCGCCCGGCGATTCGGCTGGGACCCCACGGTCGTGCGGGTCGTCACCGTCGCCTCGATCCTCATCCCCGGACCCCAGGTCCTGGCCTACCTGATCTGCTGGGTCTTCATCCCGAACGAGCGCACCGCCTGACTGCCGCAGCCGCCACCGTCGGCGCGGATCTCACCCTGAGAGCTCCCCGGGCAGGATCAGGGACCGACCGGGGCATCACCGGATACCCTCGTGCCGCCGACGTACGTACCGTCGATGACATGAGCACAGAGACACTTTCCCGCCCGCGCCGGGGGCGCATGATCGCCGGCGTCTGCGCCGGCGTCGCCCGCCGATTCGGCTGGGACCCCACTCTGGTGCGGGTCCTCACCGTCGCGTCCTTCCTCATCCCCGGACCGCAGTTCCTCGCGTACATCGCGTTCTGGATCCTCATGCCGAACGACCCCGAGTAGCGCGGCGCCCACTTCCGACACGCCAGGACCCGGAACTTTCACCCGGGGGGGCCTGGCGTGTCGTCGTACGTTTCTGCAAGGCTTGCAGCAAGATCCGGAAAAGGGCGTGCAACGCCGCACGCACCCCAGCCGGGACAACGCCGCAAGGAGCCGCAATGACGCGCCGTCCGAACGTGCCCCGACGCCTGCTCGCCACCCTGACGACCTTCGCCACAGCTCTCACCCTCGGCCTGGTGGCGACCACGGCCACGCCCACCGCCGAGCCCGCCCGTGCCGCGACCCCGGTGCACGGCGACGGAGACGTCATCCTCAACCTGTTCCAGTGGACCTGGGACTCGGTCGCCGCGGAGTGTGCCGACGTGGTCGGCCCGGCCGGGTTCGGCTACGTGCAGGTCTCTCCGCCGATGGAGCACGTCCGCGGCTCCCAGTGGTGGACGTCCTACCAACCGGTCAGCTACCGGATCGACTCGAAGCTCGGAACCCGCGCCGAGTTCGCGAACATGGTCGCCACCTG
Source organism: Promicromonospora aerolata (assembly GCF_042682255.1). Taxonomy (NCBI): domain Bacteria; kingdom Bacillati; phylum Actinomycetota; class Actinomycetes; order Micrococcales; family Promicromonosporaceae; genus Promicromonospora; species Promicromonospora aerolata. The sequence continues at coordinate 4,043,091 of NZ_JBHUHF010000001.1, read as the reverse complement.
CGACGCGGCCGGCGTCGGTGTGATCGCCGATGCCGTCGTCAACCACATGGCTGGGGCCGGCCAGTCGGGGACCGGAGTGGCCGGCACCGCGTACTCGGACGACAACTTCACCGGCACGTACGGCGCACAGGACTTCAACGACTGCCGCACCGATATCGCGGACTACACGAACCGCTACGAGGTCCAGCACTGCCGTCTGGTCGCGCTGCAGGATCTCCGCACGGGCTCCGACTACGTCCGCGGCAGGCTCGCCGCCTACCTCGACGACCTGGTCGCGCTCGGCGTCGACGGGTTCCGGATCGACGCCGCGAAGCACATCCCGGCGTCAGACCTCGAAGCGATCAAGGCGCGGATGAGCAATCCGGACGTGTACTGGGTGCACGAGGTGATCGGCGCCGCCGGCGAGCCGATCCAGCCGTCCGAGTACCTGGGCAGCGGCGACTCGCACGAGTTCGACTACGCGCGGCAGCTCAAGCACGACTTCGACGGACAGATCAAGAACCTGCGGTTCATCGGCGACGGCAAGCTGCCGTCCGAACGGGCCGGCGTCTTCGTGGCCAACCACGACACCGAGCGCAACGGCGAGTCCATGAACTACCGGTGGGGCGCCAAGTACGTCCTGGCCAACACGTTCCTGCTGTCCTGGCCGTACGGCTCCCCCACCGTGTACTCGGGCTACCGGTTCTCGGACACCGACGCGGGCGCACCCGGCGCCACGTCGACCACCGTCGCCGACGCGACCTGCGGCGTCGGGCAATGGACCTGCACCCAGCGCTGGACCGAGATCCGCGGCATGGTCAGGTTCCACAACGTGGTGGCCGGCACCCCGGTCACGAACTGGTGGGACGACGGCGGCAACCTGGTCACCTACGGCCGGGGCGACCGGGGGTACGTGGTGCTGAACAACACGGCGTCCACGGTGCAGCGCTCGTTCCGGACTCCGCTCCCCGCCGGCACGTACTGCGACGTCGTCGCGGCCGCGGACTGCTCGGTGACGAGGACCGTCAACGGCGACGGCTGGTTCACGGCATCGGTACCGGCCTACGGTGCGCTGGCGATCCACGTGGGTGCACGAGGCTGAGCGCGTCGCCCGGGGGCGACAACACGCCTGCGGGGTGGGTTGCGCTGGGTAGACCGTGTCTACTCAGCGCAACCCACCCCGCAGGTCTGTGGTTGCCGTGAGATGCCAACCGCACTCAGTGGAACAGCTTGCGCGCCTTGCCCAGGTCGAGGAAGACGGTCTCCCCCGTCGCGTCGTCGACGCCGTCGTTGTCCGTCACCGCGTACACGCGGCCGTCGCCACCGATCGTGAGGCCCTCGAGCTTCTCCTGCGTCCAGCCGTTGGTCGCACGCAGCGCGGGCAGGACGTCGATCGCGAGCTCCTTGTCGAGCACCGGGACCTGCCCCGGGCGCGGATCGCGCTCCGGGAGGTCGACCGTGTAGACGGCCTTCAGCGCCGCCGCCGGACCGTTGAGCTTGTCCCGCTCGATCACGGCGAGCGTGTCGCGGTCCACCACCGTCACCTCGGACAGGCCCACCCAGTCACCGTCGGCGGTCGGCGCGGACAGCGGGTAGCCGAACCAGGTCCACTCGCCGGTCGCCACGTCGTAGCGACCGATGCGCGCGTAGCCACCCACGCCGGCATCGCTGGTCAGGCCGCGCTGGAGCGCGACGAACAGGTGCTCGCCCGTGCGGTCCACGGTCCCGGTCACGCCCTCGATGCCCCACTTGCCCAGGCCGGCGACGACGTCGTCGGGCAGGCTCACACGCTCCTGCACGTGGCCCGACGCCGACACACGCACCAGCGCGTTCTCCGGTCCGGTAGCACCCTCGACGCCGAGCCAGAAACCGCCCGCCCTGCCCTTGACCGACGGCCTGGCCCAGATGCCCTCGGCGTCCAGGCCGACGGGCTCGCCGCCCTCCGTGAGGACGATCTCGCGGTCGATCACGGCAGGAGCGGCCTTCTTGCCCCGCTGGCCGGCGGTCGAGACGGAGAGGATCGACGTCGGCGACATGGCCGCGTCAGTCACGGTCCACAGGTGGTCGCGCCTCGTCGGGTCGGCCGAGAGCGCACCGAGCGCGGTCCAGCCGATCGGCCTGGCCACCCCTGCCGAGGTGCGCACGTCGGCGGACACGATCGACGGGAAGGCGGGCGTGCCTGCCGCACGCCGGTAGCCGTTCCCCTTGCCGAACACGGAGACGGAGGCCCGGACGCCGTCCTCGGCCGAGTCCTCTTCGGAGGAGACGACGAGCAGGTTCCGCGACGGTACCGGCAGGAGCCCTTCCGGACCGTTGGTCGTGGCCAGGACCTGCACGAACCGCGGGGAAGCCGGGTCGGACACGTCGTAGACGGCCACGAAGTTGGACCGCTCGGAGCCCACGAACGCGTACCGGACGCCATCGAGCGTCGCGACCGCGAGGCCCTCGATCTCCACGCCCTTCTTGCCGGCACGGTCATCGTTGTGCAGACCCACGCGGACGGCGAGCTCCTCGAGGTCGGTGCCCGCGTCCCACACGACGTCGCCCGTCGTGGAGTCGAACACCGTCCAACCGCGCGTACCGCCCTTCCAGTCGCCCTCGTTCGCGGTGGCGACGTGCTCGTCGTCCACCCAGCCGATCGCATCGGGCTCGCGCGGAACCGCCTCGATCGAACCGGTCTGGTCGATGGCACCGTCGTCGTCGACGTCCACGCCCTCCAGCGCGACGTCGCCGGCCGAGAACACGCTCTCGAGCGCGCCGGAAACGACGTCGAGCACCGCGACGCCGTTGTTCTCCTGGAGCGTCACCGCGACCTTGGTGTCGGACGGGTTGATCGCCACGTACTCCGGCTCGACGTCCTGCGGGGTGTCGAGGCCGGCCGCGGCGAGTGCCGCGACGTCGAGCGTGACGGGGCGGGTCTGCCAGGTCTCCGGGTCGGTACCCGCGAGATCGACGAACTGCAGGAATCCGGCGGGCGCCTGCGGGAGGTCACCCTCCTCGCCCGCGCCGGTGTCGGCGAGCACGTCCTCGTCGCGCTGGTTCTCCATGGCGATCACGGCCCGGGTGCCGTCGTGCGTGATCGCGATCGAGTCGGGCTGGCCACCCAGGTCGATCGAGCGCACGCGGGTGCGGGTGGCGAGGTCGACGACGTCGAGGCGGCCGGACGGCGCGGTGAACGACGTCGAGCTGTCGACCACGACGAGCACGTGATGACCGACGACGGCGACCGACGTCGGCTCGTCGTGCTCCGAACCGAGCTCGGCGAGCGAGAGCGAGCCGAGGCCCTGGGGCGCATCCGGGTCGCTGATGTCGAGGAACCCGATGCGGCGCGCGGCGGCGTCTGTGTGGACGAGGGTGTTGCCGTCCTCGCTGACGGCGGAGATCTCGGCGACCGTCTCGTCCTCGGGGTCGGTGCCGGCGGGGGCGTTCTGGAAGACGGGGTAGGTGGCGAGCCGGTGGAAGGTCTCGTGGTGCTTGGCCGAGCCGGGGCCGAACGTGCTCGCCGAGAACCCGCTCGTCGAGCTCGTCGAGACCTGGTGGCCGACAGCGGATGCCGGGAACGCGCTCAGCCCCAGTGCGAGGGCGGCGCCGGAAGCGATGAATGCCGCGTGGCGGCGGTTGGGGGACACGCTGCGCACGCTGGCCTCATCGGGTGGCGACCCGGCTGACCCGAGATGTCGGCAGGGCGACCTCGAGGTGAACTTCCCTACGGGCGCGCGGCGTGGGAGGCAGGTCTCGCACCCGCGCGTCGACCCGAGCCCTGCTCCGGCGTGCCGGGGTCAGAGGACGCGGAGACCTGCCTCCGCGGCCTGTCGGCGCAGCTCGCCGACCGCCGTGCAGGTGAACGGCACCTGGGAGTCGTCGTCGAGCACGAGCCAGTGCCGACGCGACGCGAGGGCGCGCGGCTCTCCGCTGATCAGCGCGCGCGCCGTCGCCTCGAGGCCGCCAACGCGCACCCTGCCGCCATCGTGCAGCTCGATCCGGGTCTTGCCTGGTGGAACGGAGGTCGGTCCGGGAGGAGGCACGTCGTCGGACAGCACGTGTACCGCGAGACCGGGGCCGCCTGATCGGGCAGCCAGGTCCCTGACCAGGAACGAGCCGTAGATCAGAAGGGCCGGGACCGCGACGATCCCCACGCCGGCCACTACCTCCGTGGTGGTGATACCGGACCGGGCCCGGACCGCGAGCACGAGGACGCCCGCGAAGGCCACCGGAAGCATGCGGAGCCCGTGCCGACGCCAGCTCGCTCCGGATCCGGCGCGTGGCTCGTCCTGCCCGCGCAGCACCCGCCAACCGGTCCAGCGGCGCACGTCGTCGTTCTCGAGCGCGATCAGCGCCATCCCGTCACCGAAGCGCCACCAGGCCCGAGCGGTGGCGAACAGCGCGGTCAGGAACACGGGCACCGCGGCGGGGAGCAGCACGGCAGTGCCCGCGAGGTCGTCCTGGTCAAGGGCGATCACGACGAGGAGCAGTCCCACGGCGAGGACCACGGGATAGAAGCACGCCCGGAGGAAGTCGAGAAACCCGTCGACGCCACCGTGGGAACGGAATCCGAAGGTGTTGACGAGCTCGGCGCGGTCCCGGGTGCGATAGACGCTCTGGTTCTCGGGATCGGTGCCCCACTCCGACGACGTGCCGCGCTCGGGCAGCGCCAGGACGTCGGGTCTGCGGATGGCTCGCGACCAGGCGTGACGCAGTCTTCGCGCTCGCGCCCAGTCGCGGCGGTACCAGAACCACCAGACCAGGGTGCCGAGCACGAGCGCCGCACCGACGACGAGCGCCGCGGTGTCCGCTTCTTCCCCCGCGCTACCGCCCCCGAGCAGCACCACGAGCGGTGCCGTCGCCATGTTCAGGCCGACGACGGTGAGCAGCAGCATCCCCAGCCCGGCCACGAGCCGCCGTGCGCCGGAGTCCTTCTTCTCGGCCCGGCCCAGGTTCACCGCCGCCAGGTCGTGCCAGTCGCCGAACGTCGCCGGGAGCGGCACCTCGTCGGGAAAGGGGGGCAAGGGCCGTCGCGTTCTCCTCGCCATCGATCAGGCCTCCGACGGCGGGGCACTCGCCCCGTTCGTCGGCGGACCGGAGGCAGGCTCGTACTCGGCCGCCTGGTAGACGAACCCGGAGAGATCCACCCAGTCATCGGGGACGCGGGTGCTCAGCGTCCAGCGCGTCGGGTTGTCGGCCTCGGCCGAGGTCGGGACCGTCACCGGGCCTCCTGGTTCTCGAGAGTGTTGGCAAGCAGCGCGCCGTCGCCGTCCCGCTTGACGTTCCACCCCATGTTCATGGCACCCAGCGGGTTGGTCACGATCCAGGTGGCTTGGTCGATGGTGACGTCCAGCGCGCGCCAGCCTAGCTCGGCGGTCGTGGCGATCGACCCACCCCTGGCCGCCATGCTGAAGAAGCCGGGGAACGCGGCGAAGACCGCCCCTGCACCGAGGGCGGTACCGATGGCCCCGACGATGACCCTGTCCCAGTACTCGTCCTGCTCGGCCTCGGTGGCGTCGTCCCCGGGTAGCCCTACCCATGTCCGGCGGCCCCACTACTGTGAGCGAGTGACGGTCCTTGCAGAACTACGTGCGCTGCTGCGCCTACCCGGGTTCCGCAAGCTGTTCGCGGTGCGCCTGGTGTCCCAGGCCGGCGACGGCATGTTCCAGGTAGGCCTCGCCAACCTGCTGTTCTTCAGCCCGGAGTCGCAGGGGTCGGCGGCGGCGATCGCCGGTGCGTTCGCCATCATGCTCGCTCCCTTCACGCTGGTCGGTCCGTTCGCGGGCGTGTTCCTGGACCGGTGGCAGCGGCGGCAGGTGCTGGTGATCGGCAACGCCGTCCGCGTGCTGATCACCGGCACGATGGCCGTACTCATGCTCACGCAGGGCGTCACGCCCGCTATCTACGTGCTGGGGCTCGCGGCCCTGAGCGTGAACCGGTTCCTCCTTGCCGGCCTCTCGGCGGGCCTGCCCCGTGTGGTCCAGGGCGACCTGCTGCTCACGGCGAACGCCCTCACACCGACGCTCGGTGCGGGGGCGGCCTTCCTCGGTGGCGGCCTGAGCTTCGTGCTGGGCTTCGCGATGCCGGCCGGCCGCATCCAGGACGCGACGGCCCTGACCTGCGCCTGCATCGTCATGGGCTGCGCCTCGCTGCTGGGGCTACGGATGTCTCGCACGCTGCTGGGCCCGGTGCGGCCCGCCGTGGGCTCCATCCGCAACGAGGTGGTCGTCGTGGCCCGCGGCCTGGTCGACGGCGCCCGGTACCTGGCCGCCCGCCGCACCCCCGGCCAGGCGCTGCTGGTGATGGCGATGCACCGCTTCCTGTACGGGGTGGTGTTCATCGCGTCGATCCTGATGTCCCGCAATCTCCTGGCCGAGCCGGGCGACCGCACCGCGGGCCTCGCCACGTTCGCCACCGTGATCGGCGCCACGGGTGTCGGTGGTGGGCTCGCGATCCTGCTCACCGCCGTGCTGGCACGCCGCATGGCCCCGCAGTCCTGGATAGCCGTCATGCTGCTCGTGGCCGGGGCGTCCCAGCTGATCCTCGTGCCCGAGCCCGGCGTCGTCGCGGTGGTCACGGCGGCCGCGTTGCTCGGACTCGCGGCGCAGGGCGCGAAGATCGCCGTCGACACCATCGTGCAGCGCGACTCCGAGGATGCCTACCGAGGCCGCGCGTTCGCCTTCTACGACGTCCTCTACAACGCGGCCTTCGTGGGCGCGGCCGCCCTGGCGGCCTTCCTCGTGCCCGACGCCGGATGGTCGCCAGGACTCTTCGCCGCCCTGTCCGTGGGGTACCTGGCGGCAGCGATCCTGTTCGGCATGCGAGGCGCACGCACGGCGGCGCTGGCGAGGCAGTCCCCCAACGGGTGAATTTGTGGATGAGGTCCGGTCCCTGGAGCCGATCATGTCTGATTTGCGTGCAGAACGGTGCAAGGATTGAGACAACTTATCTACAGGGACTGGAGGTATCCGCTCATGTCCGACGCACCCGCCGTCACCCCCACACCCAACTGGGGCGAGGTGTTCCCCTGGTTCCGCGAGGTCATGGCCGAAGACGACGCCTGGTACGTCGGTCGGGTCGACACCAAGACCGACGTCGGCACCGCCCGCCTTGCCGAGGCCGCCGTGACACGACTCAAATCGCTGCCCGTCGGCCGCCTCTTCCCCGCAGTGCGGCGGGTAGAGCGCCTCGACGACCTCGGCTGGCCCAAGCACCGACTCCTCAACGCCCTGCACCGTGGCGGCTGCTTCACCGGGGACGACCTGTCCTACATGGTGATCGCCGAGATGCTCTCGTGGGAGTCCGTCGGCCCGATCATCGTCAAGCAGATCCTCGAGGTCGTCGCGCTCGAGGAGATCCGGGTCAGCTCCGCGAAGTAAGGGCCGGATCAGCTGCCGGCCTGGCCGACGCCGGGCCGGCGGGCCGCCGCGAGCCGCCGCGCTGCCAGGACGGCGAACGGCACGGCCGCCAGGGTGATCAGCCCCTGCACGATCAGGACTACCCCGTAGGCCTCGCCGAAGAAACCCACCGCGCCGGTCACCGCCACGATCCCGAGCACTCCCACGACGGCGGCCAGCAGGGCACCGATCCGCCGCGTGGTCGGCGCGGCCCAGCCGCACAGCGCCGCCGCCGCGACGACGAGCAGGCTCAGCACCATGTTGAGGAGCAGGGACCAGATCATCCCGGTCGGTGGCCCCCCGTAGGGCAGCGTCGCGACCACCGGCAGCAGCACACTTTTCCACAGTGTGTGGATAACCGCTCCGACCAGGGCGACGACGAGGCCGGCCCGCCGCGCCGTCGCCGGAGCCCGCACGAACCGGGCGAGCAGCACACCCGCCAGGGCCAGCAGCAGCACGAGGATCCCGGCGAGGGTGCCGAGAACCAGCTCGGGCCGGGCGCCGTCCAGGAGCTGTACGCCTGCGGTACCGACCTGGAGCAGCAGGTGCAGCCCGACCACCACCACCGCTCCGGTCAGGACTCGCCGGGCCCGGACCGCCGCGGCTCCGACCGCGAGCACCACGGTCCCCGCCATCGCCGCATTCTCGATCACGAAGACCGCGTTGTTCACGGTGAGGTCCAGGTCGAGCTCGTTGCCGGGTATGAGCAGGCGCAGCGGGACCGCCATCCACAGGGCGATCGCGAGGACGAGGACGCTGAACGCGGCGGGCCGACGTCCGGCATCGGGCAGAGTGTGCATGGCGACACTCTCCCAGAGGGCACCAACACGGTGGGATCGACGGCACACTGTGGATAACTTCGCGGTCCGGTCGTCCGGTCGTGGAACCATGGAGGGGTGCCCACGCCCGTCCCCGCCCCGCGTACCCACCCCGCGGCGATCAAGCTTCTGGTGGGCAGTGGCGCCTTCCAGCGCGGGGAGGACTACCAGCAGCAGGGCCGGGTCATCTCGTGGGAGTGGCTACCGGACGACCTCCTCCTCATCTCGTGGGTGCGTGGCAGCGGGCGCAGCACCTACTCGTGCTCCATCGAGTTCAAGACCAACGCGCCCGGGCCGCCGGTCGTCGTCGGCACGGACTGCACGTGCCCGGTCAGGTCGGCGTGCAAGCACGTGGCAGCGACACTCCTCGAGGCCGGGTCGGACGGGCTCGCCTCGATGGTCCGGCCCGCGTCGTCCCTGAAGCGCACACCGCAGGTGCCGGGCTGGAAGGCGGCGGTGCAGCAGCTCGTTCCGACGGCGCCGACCGAGCCGGCGCCCGCGCAGGCGGCAGCCGAGCCGCGACCCGAGCTGGCACTGCAGTTCCGCGTCGACGGCACGCCCTCCGCCGACAGGCGGTCCCTCTCCATCCGGCCGGTCCAGCGCAACGACCGCGGTGCGTGGGTGGGCGGCACCGCCTCCTGGAACTACATCCGACACGGGTTCCTCCGCGGCCTCGACCCCAGCGTCCGGGAGTGGTTCACCACGCTCGACGCACTGCGTGCCACCAGCCCGCGGGGGTACGGCTACGTGAGCGCCGGCGACTGGATCGGTCTGGACGACGTGCTCCCCCGTCCGTTCTGGCGTCATCTCTCCGACGCCGCGGGCCTCGGCATCGAGCTCGTCGGTAAGTCCAAGCGGGAATCGGTGCGCCTCGCCGGCGAGGCGACCGTCGCCCTGGACCTCTCGTTGCCCGACGGCGGTGCGCGCCTCGAACGGACCGTCGCCTTCGACGGCGCCGTCAGCCTCGCGGCGTCCGTGGGAGCACTCGGCCACCATGGTCTGTTCGCGGTGGAGGAGTCGTCCTCGGGCCGCACCATCACCCTCGGCCCGACGGCGGCGCCGCTCACCGATCAGGAGCACGCGGCGGTCCACCTGGCCGACGTCGCGATCCCTGCCGACGCGGTCGACGAGTTCCTGGCCGACTACCTGCCGCTGCTCCGCCGCGAGGTCCAGGTCCGCGCCGACCCCGGCGTCGAGCTGCCGGAGCTGCCCCGGCCGGAGCTCGTGGCCACGGTCAAGGCGGTATCCCCCGCAGAGATCAGCGTGGCGTGGCGGTGGGCGTACCCGCCGTCGGACAAGGAATATCCGCTGACGACGGCCCTGGAGGCGGGCGCGGACCTGCGCGACCTCGCGGCGGAGGCCGCGACCCTGGGCTCCGTGGTCGCGGCCGCGCGCGAGGTCCCGGGCTTCGGCCATTTCCACGTGGCACCGGAGGTGTTCCGGGGCCTGCAGGCGATGGACTTCGCCACCATCCTGCTGCCGGTGCTCCGGGAGCTGCCGGACGTTCGCGTCGAGAGCGACGAGCTCCCCGAGTACCAGGGCCTCGAGGCCACCCCCGTGGTCAGCATGCGCGCGGACGACAGCACCGACCTGGACTGGTTCGACCTGGGCGTCCTGGTGACGGTCAAGGGTCGCGAGATCCCGTTCGGACCGCTGTTCGACGCGCTCGCCCGGGGCAAGAAGCGGTTCATGCTGACCGACGGCACCTGGCTCCGCACCGACCTGCCCGTGTTCGCGCAGCTGCGAGCGTTGATCGACGAGGCGCAGCGACTGTCGGACCAGCCCGGAAAGCTGCGGATCAGCCGGTTCAACGCCGGCCTGTGGGCGGAGCTGGAGCAGGTCGCCGACATCGTCGAACAGTCCGACCGATGGCGGCGCTCCGTGAGCGACCTCGTCGCGCTGACCGCCGACGACGTCGACGGTCCGGAACGCATACCGCCGCCAGTCGGGCTGAAGGCCGAGCTGCGGCCGTACCAGCAGCACGGCTTCGAGTGGCTCACCTTCCTGTGGCGGCACGGGCTGGGCGGGATCCTCGCCGACGACATGGGGCTCGGCAAGACCGTGCAGACCCTCGCGTTCGTGGCGCAGACCCGGCAGGAGCTGCCCGCTCATCCGGGTGCGCGCGGTCGTGCTCCGTTCCTGGTGGTCGCACCGGCTTCCGTGGTCAGCAACTGGGCGGCGGAGGCCGCCAGGTTCACGCCCGACCTGAAGGTCGCCACGCTGTCGACCACTGCCGCGAAGGCACGGACCACGGTCGCGCAGGTGGCGGCGGACGCCGACATCGTCGTGACGTCGTACGCGATCTTCCGGCTCGACTTCGACGCGTTCACCGATGTCGAGTGGGGCGGCCTGATCCTGGACGAGGCGCAGTTCGCGAAGAACCACCAGACACGGGCGAACGAGTCGGCCCGCCGGCTCAAGGCGCCGTTCAAGCTGGCGATCACGGGCACCCCCATGGAGAACAACCTCATGGAGCTGTGGGCGATGCTCGCGATCGTGGCGCCCGGGCTGTACGGGTCGCCCACCAAGTTCCGCGAGGACTACGTCAAGCCGGTCTCGGGCGAGGGTGATTCGACGCCGCTCCTGGCCCGGCTCCGCCGTCGGATCCGGCCGCTGCTGCTGCGCCGCACGAAGGACCAGGTGGCGCCCGAGCTCCCCGAACGGCAGGAGCAGGTGCTCCGCGTGACCCTCGACGCCAGGCACCGCCGGATCTACGACACGCACCTGCAGCGAGAACGGTCCCGCCTGCTGGGCCTGCTCGAGAGCTTCGACGAGAACCGGGTGGCCGTCTTCCGCGCGCTGACCACGCTGCGCCGCATGGCGCTGGACGCGTCGTTGGTGGACCCGGAGTACGAGGGGGTGCCGTCGGCGAAGCTGAGCCTGCTCGCGGAGCACCTGGCGGAGGTCGCGGCCGAGGGACACCGGGCGCTCGTGTTCTCGCAGTTCACGTCGTTCCTGGCCAAGGCGGCCGAGGTCTGCGCATCGCTGGGCATTCCGTACGAGTACCTCGACGGGTCCACCCGGAAGCGGGCCGAGGTGATCGGCCGGTTCAAGGAGGGCAGGGCGCCCGTGTTCCTGATCAGCCTCAAGGCCGGCGGGTTCGGGCTCAACCTGACCGAGGCCGATTACGTCTACCTGCTCGACCCCTGGTGGAACCCGGCGACGGAGGCGCAGGCGATCGACCGGACGCACCGCATCGGGCAGACGCAGAACGTCATGGTGTTCCGAATGGTCTCGGAGAACACCATCGAGGACAAGGTCATGGCGCTCAAGGAGCGCAAGGCGCGGCTCTTCGACGCGGTGCTGAGCGACGACGCGGGGGCGTTTGCCGGGGCGCTGGGGGCCGAAGACATTCGGGGCCTGCTGGAGGGTTAGTCGTTGGTCGCGGACCCGGTCGAGCGGCTCGGTCACTGGTGGCACCTTCGCTGTGGGTGTGGTGGACGGCATTGTCCGATCCGCGAGCAACTCACCCCGTCAACAGGTATCCCGTCCGCCCTTCATCTGATGAGCTGTGCCCATGGAATCCGCGGTAGAACGTGCCCTGCGCACCCGCATCATCACCTGGGTCCAGGAGCGCGCTGAAGCCAACGGGGGCTTTCTCCACCGACTCGAGCTCCTGGACTTCCGGATCGATGATCAGAAGCTGCCCATCATCGACTATTCCCGCGGCATTCGTAACCCGGCGTCCTTCGAATCGACCCTGTCGATCGTCAGTGCCACTGATGGCCCTTACGACGATACGGAGTCGGGTGATGGCTTGCTCCACTACGCCTACCGCGACGGCGACCCGTGGTCCGGCGACAACCGGAAACTACGCAATGCGATGACCACGGGCGCACCTCTGATCCTGTTCCGGAAGGAGGTGCCCAACATCTACACGCCAGTCGCCCCGGTCTTTGTCGTCGAGGACTATCCGGAGGAGCGCACGTTTATCATCGCGCTCGATGAGTCGTTCAGCTTCGTGCCCGACATCCGACACATGCCCGAACCCCAGCGCGACTATGCTCGCCGCCTGGCGAAGCAGCGGTTGCACCAGCCGGCATTCCGCACCCGGGTGCTTGTCGCTTACGAGACTCGATGTGCCGTGTGCGAACTCAAACATGGTTCCCTGCTCGACGCCGCGCACATCGTTCCCGACTCCGACGAACGTGGCGTCCCCACGGTGAACAACGGCCTCGCGCTGTGCAAGATCCACCACGCGGCCTACGACCAGAACATGCTTGGCGTGACACCGGATTTTGAGGTTCGCATCGCCCACAAGCTCCTCGCAGAGGTAGACGGACCGATGCTGAAGCATGGGCTCCAGGAGATGCACGGGCGCTACATCGAGCTTCCCAAGCGACGGGCAGATCGGCCTAGCCCGGAACTGCTCGCCTGGCGCTACGAGAGTTTTGGAGCGCACGCCTGATCCAGCCCCTTGCCTCTGGCGACGCCCGCGGGCAAATGCGACGAGCGATGATGGCGCGCGTCGAGTGGAATCTGCCTATTGGCTTGTGACGGCTCGCGTGCCGGTGGGACTAGTCCTGCACGAGCATCTGGAGCTCGCCAATCCGGATCTGTGTGCTGTTGCTCGGCGCCGTGAAATCGATATGGCCCTCTTCCGTGCCACCCTCCCATTCGACCGACCAGTGCGCCGTACCCGTCAGGGTCAGGTTGCCGGGGCTATTGTTCAGGTCGGCCCCGAATCCGCACGTGGGCGACGGTTCCGCGACGTTGCGGCCGTCATAGGGCGTGCCCGGAGCGTTGGCCCCTTCGCACGAAATTGCGCCGACTGTGGTGCCATTCGCGTTCGTCAGAGTCCACTCGACCCGATCGAGCGTTCCCGTGGCGGTGACGGTCAAGGATCCACCACTCGCTGAACTGACTATCGGGCCGACGGCGTTTTCTGAATCGTCGGCGATCCACAACCAGACCGGGAGGCCAATCGTGCCCACGGAATTCGGGGCACTACTGGAGGATGGCGGCGTCGATCCGATCTGGCCGGTGGTGAGGTTCATTTGGGCGACGGCGCGTTGGGCGAGCTCTTCTGCGGAGGGACCGACAGGAGCGGCCGGAGTGGCTGACCAATAGTACGAATGCCCCGGGCAGTTCTCCAGGTTCCCGCCTGCTTCAGCACAAGCAGGCGGCGTGCACTCAAGGACCACCCCGTCGCCGTCGGGTTCATGACCTTCCCACGCCGGGTCACCAGCAGGGGGCTGCGGGCTTGCATTTCGCACATAGCAGTCGCCGTCCCATGCACCATACTCAGTGCCACATGGCACTATTTCGTCAAGGTCGCGGCAGATATTTGAGCCTCCGCCACCGCCCGTATCGCCGCCATCTTCTCCCCCACCTTCGCCACCATCACCGTCATCCGTGCAGGGAATCACAACGCCGTTTGGAAGCGGCGTAGGCGTACATTCGTCTGCGACTGCAACAGGAACTGGCAGGAGCACGACAATAACCGTCGCCATTACTGCGACTGAGGCGATCAGGCGTCGTTCAAGCATCTGTGTCAATGGCGAGATCAGCATGCCTGCTCCGGATGCGGGTGCTGCTCGTTAATCGTCCAGTAGCTGTCTGGCCCCTGGTGACGCATTACATAGTCGAATTGGTAACGAACAGGAGCACCAGAAGTTCGAGGAATCTCCTTGCCGTCTTGCGAGAAGTTGCGCACGTCACCAAAATGGACGCAGGCGTTGAGATGCACCTCTTCGTTGCCAACGTCCGAAGTCTTGTATTTGGTTGGATTCATGGACTCAACTGATGCTGCGCCGGTCGTGTAATCACCCGACGCGGCAGAATCCGAATAGGCAGCTCGAAGTGACGAACGCAACGCCGGGTGCCCCCAGAACGGCCTAAGTTGCGTGTCCCAATCCTTATATCCGTTATTCGCCACCGCCGCCGTGGTCTCGTAGTACTCCACGAGCCGGGCCTTCGCCTCAGCGATGTTCTTCGCCTTGATCTGCGCCGGCGTGGTCGGCTCGGGCGACGCCGTCGGAGTCGGGGACGGCAGAGCCGTAGGGCTCTCGGAGGCTGAAGGAGAAGCGGACGGTGATGACGAGCCAGGACCGGGGATCGCACCTTGGACCGTCTCCGGCTCGAACACTCCCGAGCGCACGACCGCGAACCCGGCTACCGCAATGACTGCGACTCCGATGAGGACGGCGATGGTGCGCGTGGGCGTGATGGCGGACGAGACCATCCGGCGACTCCCTCAACTTCGGGCAGAACTCAATGAACACGGCCGTAAGCAAGGGTGCGCTACATCGGTCTTCCTAGCAAGGTGTCTCCGTGATAATTCACAACACCTCACCAACGTTGGACAACGAAGGTCCAGTAACTCGTCATGAGTCGGCTCCAACCCGTAAGCCGCTCGTGTGTTTTCGTTGCTTATATGCAACTCGGGTAGCGGATGCTGAAGTATCTCTACAGGCTTGGTCCATGAGCGATTCCAACCACTGTGCCAGCGAAGCGGAGCTGGTCGACCATGCCGAGTACATCGCGGACCTCAAGCCCCACGTCCGCGACGCACCGTTCCGCGCAGCCCACGCTGCGTGCACCGGAGCACTGCGCCGCTACTGGTCGACTGGTCTCGATCTGATCAAGTGCCGGGCTGCCGTCGTCACTGATGAGATCACGAGGACCCGGTCATGAGCTTCTTCCAGCGCACCGAGGACTTCCGGCCCGAAGGGTTCGAGGACGTCGTCGGCGAGCTCGTCGAGTCGATCCGCCGCTCGTTCACCGGCGTCGTGGTGGACCATCTCGAGGACCTGCTCGCCGTGCCACCACGCCATATGTGCCTGGTCGACCGACACCTGAGCATCACCGAGGACGACCGCGACTACACCATCCACCTGCTGCTCTTCCACGTCATCCAGATGCGCTACATCGCCATCCAGGTCCAGGCCGGAAGGTTCGATCCCGCCCTGGTGGCCCGCACTCGCTACACCCTCGATCTTGTCGACGACCTGGTCCGGGTCCCGGAGGCCCACCGCAGCAGCGTGGGGGTACTCCTCTGCACCGACGGCCCGGCCGACAAGGAACCCGGCCCGGTCGCCATCACCCTCTACGACGACGTCACACCGGCCGAACAGGCCGAGCTCCCGCTTGCGCTCGAGCTCACCGCAGTGATCGACCGTTGCCTCGATACTCGCGGCGCACCTCCCTCGGCGGCTCCGTAAGCACTTATCCGCCGTACAGGTCTTCCACCAGCCGCGCCCTCGCTTCAACGATCTCCAGGCTGTCCGACGACGACACCGTGGTGCCCTCTCCCGCCACGTCGTGCCAGGTCGGCTCGCCTGCCAAGCGGAACTGACCATGCCAGGTAGTGGTGAGCGAGATGGTGGCCACGCCCTGCTTCGCGTAGGCGTGCGCGATCGTGTGCGCGGGATAGGGCGTACCGGGGTGCGTGGTGACCAGAGGTGCAGACCCGTCACCGAAGTCCCACGAGTAGTTGCTCGGTATCGCGCGGATCTCGACGGGTATACCGAACAAACTGGTGCTCATTGTTCGGGGCGTGGTGTCAGTGAAGGCGATCGTCTCGACGTTGACCAGCGTCCATCCGTCCGGTGGTTGCACATTGATCTCTGACGGTGCGATCTGCATCTCCTGGAACGCCCGTGCCGCGGCCGCCGGGATATCGACCTGCTGCCGGCGTTCGGCCAAGCAGGACTCCTCCTCGACCATGTCAGCGTCCGACCATCCGTCCGACTCCCGGCGCTGCTCGAACAGGGCACCGACCGCCTGCTCATCCTCCTCGCAGTCGATCCCGGCGTAAGCGAGCTGACGGCCCTCGTTGCAGGACTCGGCGAATGCGGTGGCCCCGCTGAGGTCGCCCAGCAAACACATTGCGGGTGTGACACGCCATTGACGCACAGGAGGAGCTGTCGCTGCCGCATTGGTGTTAGGTGAGTCCGTTGGCGCAATCGCTGCACCCGGCTGCGCAGGAAGTTCCGCAGCAACGTTCACACTCCCACCGGAGGATTCGCAAAACATATCATCACTGCAGAATTCGGGACGGGTTAATGCGAGCCCACTGGCCAACGACAGCATCAGGAGCGCACTCATGACTCGGCTCCAGGAACTGGCGCAACAGTCACAACGACCCAGGCGCCATCTTGCCGGCCCATCTCTATCCGACGGATATCTGTCGCCCTTTTCGATTCATCGATCACCTTGCCGCTGGAACTTCTGGTCGTATATGCAGCCTGAGTGATTTGGATGTCGAGAGGGAAAATCCCTGTCAAATCGTCCCGAACGTACTCATCGAGCACCTCCGTGGCGAGTTTCCCACCCGTGAAACTTTCCCCATTTGCCTTAATTTCTTTCGCCCGCTCGCTCACGGTCTTACAAAAGCTGCACGCTCGATGCGACATCGTGTTCCACTCTTCGGTATCACCAGTCGCCTTGGTGTAGGAGTAGAGGGATAAGTAGTACTCCGCCGCAGCAGCAGCACCCTTCGCGTCCTTCCGCTTCATCGCATCCGGCCGCTCCGGCTTAGCCGGCCCGGGCGGAGACGAAGACGGACCAGGGGCCGGCGCAGCCGACGTCGGCTCACCGGACGGAGAAGGTTCCGCATCCGGAGGGCCGGTACAAGCGGACAACGCCAACCCGACCCCTACGACCAGCCCCGCCACACGCATCGTCGCGCTACCCATTCCGCGTCCCCTTGCCGCTCACGCCCCGCCGTTGCGTATCCGCAACAGCCGGTCACGACGCTAACCGGCCCTACTTGATCCGGAAAGCGGGCCCTGTGGAAAACCTGTGGATCAAGCCCGCGGTGTCCGGCCCGCGTCGGCTCCACGGCGACGGTCCTGCTCGTCCACCTGCGCCAGCAGCTCCTCGGTGTCCGGCTCGGGTTCCATCGCGAGCTGCTCCAGGTGGTCGCGCAGACGGTCCACGAGCCGGCCCACCGCATCCCGCCGTCCGGAGGCGATCTCGGCGCGGATCCCGTTGCGCCACGATCGCTCGTCCACCGGGTCGGCGAGCCGGCCCACCTGCGAGGCATGCCGTGCCATCGCCACGTCGCCCGCGAGCAGTGCGCGGCGCGCCACCTCGTGGGACACGTCCACCACGCCCGACGAGATCGTGTGCATCAGCTGCTCGGCCCAGACGTACTTACGCAGCGGCACGCCCTCGAACGGCCGTCCACGCACCAGGTCCAGCGCGGCCAGCAGGTCCGGCGTCGGGGTCTGGGTGAGATCCGAACCGACCAGGTCGCAGAACGTGTGCCAGTCCGTCTTCACGCCGCGCAGCCGATAGCCGGCGGACTCGAGGTCGGCCTGGCCGCCGTCGTCCGCGGACCAGTAGCGGGGCAGGTACTCGTAGCCTCCTGGGTCCGTGCCCAGCCAGCGGCGGGCCCGCGACACGGCGGAGCGCCGGGTGGCGAGGTTCGGCTCGCGCGACGGCCACAGCGCCTGCGAGATGTCCGACCCCCGCGAGCCCGGGTTGAACGCCAGGAACGCGATGAGTTCGGTCGCCTGCCGCTGGTGCGTGGACGGCAGCTCCACGCCCGTCGTACCGGCAAGCTCCACACTGCCGAGCACCCGTACGACCGGTGCCTCGACCGTCCGCGGTTCCGCTTCGACGGGCTCGGGGACCACACGGGTCTCGATGGTCTCCGACGGCTGGGCCTGCACCCCGGGCTCGGTCCGCTGGCCAGGCACGACCGGCGTGCCCAGCGGCGGTGTCGCCACGCTGACCGCAGCCGTGGCCCACGGTGCGAAGCTCTCCCGTCGCCGGCCCGACGTCGTCGGGACCCCGCCAGTGCCGCCGGTCCCGTAACCGGGCGCCGGTGCGGGTCCCGACGCCTCGCCCACCGCGACGTCCGAATCCGCGGCACCGGCGCGGACACCGTCGTCCATGGGGATCTCCTCCAGCGTCGGTTCCGTGCGGTCGATCGAACGGCTCCAGCTGGGGCCAGGTGCGGTCTCGGGGTCGGCCAACAAGGCAAGCGCTTGGGCGTAGGTGACGGCGTCGAGCTGCTGCGGGCGCACGGCGATGTAGGCGGGCATGAGGATGCCGCGGGTGGTGTCGCCGTTGGTGAGCTCACCCGTGAGGTCGAGCACCCAGTCGCCGACCTCCGCACTGGAGGTCACGGCCGCGATCCCCACGCCGGGCACCCGCTCGACCAGACCCGCGAGCTTCGCGCGCTCGACCAGGCCGAGCTGCTCCCCCACGAGCAGGATCTCGGGTGTCCAGGCATCCGTCGCCAGCCCGCGACCGCGCGCATCTGCCACCGAGGTGGCCCCCACCTGGTCGAGGGTGCGGTCGACGTCGGCCGCACGGGCCTCCAGCTCGCGGATGATGCCCGCCAGGCTGGACACGTGCCGGACCCGGCCCGTGTCGACCACGCCCGGCAGCTCACCGAGAGTGCCGACCACGGTGACCTGGAGATCGTCGGCCCAGAGACTCGTGGCCAGCTCGACGGCGAGCGCCGCGAGCGTGGCCTGCGCGGCGGCGTCCGTGCCGCGGATGTCGAGGCACCCGAGGTGCTCGAGGTCGAGCATGAGGTGCGTGTTCTCGTCGTCGTGCCCGACGGTGACGAGGGCCGGGTAGGGCGCTTCGCCGTCCTCGGCGGTCGGGGTGGTCGCGACCTGGGCCGCGGCGTCGGCGTCTCCGGCCGCGAGCTGCCAGACGAACTGGTCGGTGGTGCTGGCCCAGGGCTCGGGCAGGTCGGCCGCGCGCTCCAGATAGAGCTCGACGAACTCGCCGCTCTTGAGGCGGGCGAAGCGCAGACCCGGCAGGGGCAGTCCGCGTTCACGGTGCCATTGCGCGAGGCTGCGCAGCGCACGGTCGACCTGGTCGCGCCCGAAGGGGTCCTCGACGGTGCGCAGGTCGCGCTCGAGCGCACCCGCCGCGGTGTCGGGTCCGGGGACGACGATGGTCTGGCCGGGCTCCCGGCTCTTGCGCGCCCGGCGTCGCTTCACGGTGACCAGGGCGAGCAGCCCTGCCGCGAGCAGCCCGCCGACGCCGGCTGCCGTGCGGATGCCCACGGACTCGTCGACGTCCTCGATGGCGTCGGAGACGACGTTGCCGACCGTGTCCAGCAGCGGTGCGGCTTCGCCGGCGGCCGTGGCGGCAACGCCGCCGGTCGCATCGGCGGTGGGTACCGCCGTGGTGGCTCCCGCCACGTCGACGGGTGGGAGCGTCTCCCGGGCTGCGGCTGCGTCCACAGGTGCATCGACGGGCGCGGCGGCTTCCGTGGGCACGAACGTCTCCACGGCGACCTCGGGGGCGCCGTCCTCGACGATCGGCTCGTCCCCGGCGATCTCGTCGGGCAGGACCTCGTCGGTCACCGACCCGCCGGCCGACCCACCGACCGAGCTGTCGGACTCGGGCACGGCGGGCACGGTCGGCGCGGACTTCTCGGCCGGGCCTTCTCCACGGTTCTCGACGGCGGCGTCGCTGTCCGGCGTCGAATCGCTGCCCCAGGTCGTCCCGTTGCCGGACGCCGTCTCCTGGTCGGAGGGCTTGTCGGCTCCGTCCTGCGGCAGGAGCTCGTCGGCGATCAGGCCTTCGCCGGGGATGGGGTCGCCCGGCGCGCTGCCGCCCAGGGGCTCCGACTCGCCCGGCTCGAGGTTGGGGTCGTTGCGGAGGTCCTCCGGCGTGACCTCGTCGTACTGGGGCACAGGAGTGTCCCGTGGGGCCGGCGGAACCTGGGGAACGAGAGTCCCCTCCGCCGTCTTCTCGGGCGCGGGCTCCTTCTTCTCGGGAGCAGGATCCTTCGCCTCGGGGCTACCGATACCCGCGGTCCCGGTCCCGACGTCGGCGGGGTCGGGTGTGTCGGACCCTTGCTGCCCCGCGCCGCTCTGCCCAGCATCCCGGCCCGCACCGTCCTGGTCCGCGGCGGGCACCTTGGGCCCCGCGTTCTGGCCCATGCGGCTCGGCTGCGGACCGACCGGGGTCTCGCCCGCCGGCTGCTCGCCGCGTGGCCGCTCCGCGGACGGCGTGTCCTGCTCGACCAGGTCGTTCCCCGCGCCGCCAGGCTCCTCGATGTCCTCGGGCTCGACCTCGACGGCGCCCTCCGGCGTCACCTCCGCGGACGGCGTGCCCTGCTCCGACCCGGACTTGTCGGACTGCTCGGCACCCGGCCGCTCGGAGCCCAGACCGGCAGCCCCACCGGCGGATTCCGCCGTGTCCGGCTTGTCAGCACCGGAGCCCTCCGGCGTCGACTCCGGTGACGCGGTCGACTCCCCGGCCGCATCGTCAGGGGTCGCCTCGTCCGCGGCGGCCTTCTCGTCTCCAGCGTCGGAGGCTGCATCAGAACCTGCGTCGGCAGCCGCGTCGGACGACGTGTCGGCAGACTTGTCAGCGCCCGGTGACCGCTGAGCGGCGTCGTCGGTGCGCCCGCCCTCGGTCCGGGCCCCCGACGTCGACTCTCCCGCACCGGGGACGGTCACGGTCCAGCCGGGAAGGATGAGGTCGGGGTCGGTGAGCCGCGCCCCGCCCGGCTGTTCCGTGTCCCGGGACGCCTCGAAGACCTCCGGGTACTTGGTCCCGTCGCCGAGCTCCTCCTCGGCGATGCCCCACAGGGTGTCGCCGGACTCGACGACGACCTCGGCGTTCTCCGGCGCAGCGCCACGGTTGCGCACGTCGACGGTTCCCACCGAGTCGTCCGCGGCACCCTGGTCATCAGCGCCACCGCCGGCCTGCTCGTCCCGGTCGTCCGAGCCCGCGCCCCGCGCGGAACCCTCGTCGTCCGAGCTCTTCGACGGTGCGATCCCGACCGGTTCGTCCTCGCCGGCACCGGCACGGCCGGTCGACGTCGGCGTGACTCCCGCCTCCGCCGACGCTTCCGCCGGCAGCAAGAGCACCCAGCCCGGCTCGATCCAGTTCCCGGCGTCGAGCGCGCCTCCGTCGGCCTGCGGCACGCCGTAGTTGAGGTCGGCGATCTGCTTGAACCGCGCGCCGTCGCCGAGGGTCTGCTCGGCGATCCGCCACAGCGAGTCCCCCGGCTGCACGGTGTAGGTCGGCGGCGGCGCCGCGTCCTCCCCCGCGTTCTCTCCGGCCTCCGCCGCCACGCCACCGGTCGGCACGGCGGCACCCGGCAGCACCGGCGCGGACACGACGGTCCCGCCGGCACCGGTCTCGAGCGGCGTGGTCGCGGCCATCGCCGGCGCCACTGACGGCGCCGCGACGAGCATCGTGATCACCGCACCGACCAGTACCGAGGCGGCACGCTGCTGCGCCCCGAGCCCGCGCACGTGCGGCGAGCGACGGCCACGCAGCGCCGCGACGACCTCGATCACCACGGCGATCGCGAAGGTCAGCCACCCGACCCAGCCGACGACCTTGACCAGCCCGAGCAGCACCGACCCCGTCACGTCGGGGCTGCTGAGCACCGAGACGACGCGGCTGAGGCTGACGGGGCCGGTCCAGATCGGCCCGCCGAGGAGCCACAGGCCGATCGGGATACCGACGACGAGCGCGACGAGCAGCAGGGCCGCGCCCAGCCCCCGCACCACGCGTGCGCCCGTGCCGCGCCGCGGTTCGTCGGGCCCGCCCGACACCGCCCTACCCTGGACCGTCGAGGTGCTCATCAGGGTTCCTCCTGCCCTATCCCGCGGACTGCCCGCGCCTCGGCGTCAGCCGTGACACTGAGCGAGCTGATTCCGATCAACGTCAGGAACGTGGTCTCGTAGGTGACCTCGGTTCCCACGTTGACGGTGGCGCCGTTGACGGCGGTCACGCCGCCCTGCACCCCGAGCGCACCGAGCGTCTCGGCGGCAGCCTGGTTCGCGCGCGCGGGGTCCACCTCGGGTGGCAGCCCCAGCTGGGCGCGGTCGATCCGGATCTGTTGTGCCGCGGCCCGTGCGGCCTGGTCGGCGGCGTACTCGGCCTCGTCCTCGGCGTGCAGCCGCCCGCCGCCGTCGACCACCAGGCCGATCGCGATGATGAGCGCGGGCACCATGCCCGCCGCGAGGATGTTGACCTCACCCCGCTCCCGTACCGTCGCCCGTGCACCCCACGGTGCTCCTCCGGTCCGCACACGCCACCCCCACATCCGCCCGACCCCCCTGGTCATGACCGCCCCCGGTAGGCGTCGAGCACCGACGTCCCGGTAGCGCTGATCGTTCGTGAGCCGGGCGCGCCCGGCAGGCCGAGATCCCGCAGCGGCACCACACACTCCACCCGCACAGTGATGGTCCCGACGGTCCCGAGCGGCAGCGCGAACGCGTCGGTCGCCGGGTCCACCGACGTCGACGCACACCGCACCCCGGAGTTCACCAGCGTCGAGGTCGCCGTCGACCTCGCCTGCGTGTCGGCCATGCTCACCGTCCGGCTGATCGACGCCGCCCGCGCCGCCTCGTTCGCGGCCGACTGCACCACCCCCTCGGCCAGCACCAGCCGTCCCGCCATCACGAGCAGCAGCCCGATGAGCAGCAGCATCGGGAAGACGACGGCGGTATTGATGGCGACGTTGCCGCGCTCGGGACGAGCATGCATCTGCTGCCAGGCCGAGGCGATTTCTGGCAGCAGGTGCGTGGTCACCTCTCGGTGGCCGCCGCTCATGGCCCCACCACCGCCGAGGTGAACCGCTCCACCGGCCCCGTGGCCGACTGCTCGACCCGCAGCCCCTGGAATCCCGGCACGATCGACGGTGCGAGCCCGGTGACCCGCGCGGTGGCCATCTCTTCCCCGCGCGTGACCGACACGTTGACCGACGCGAACGCGTCGCCCCCACGATCGAGGCGCGACGCCGCCTCCGCGTAACCGGCGTCGACGCTGCCGCCCTCGACGCGCGCGGCCTGGACGGCCCCGTTCGCCACGGACTGAGCCGTGTTCTGCGCGTGGAAGTAGAGCATTCCTTGCACCATCGCGAAGATGAGCATCAGAACGATCGGGTACGTCAGAACGGTCTGGAGAGATGCGGCACCACGCTCGTCCATGCTTTACGGCCCCCCGAGCTGCGCCATGTAGCGGTCGACAAGTCCCTTGATCGCCGCACCGAGCGCGATGGCGATACCGAGGCCCACGACCGACAGCACGACCACCTCGATGGACTCCAGACCGGCGTCGTCCTCCGAGTCGGCGGCCAGCCGACGGCGGAGCTCGGCCGAACGCTCGGCAAAGCGGGTGTTCAGGGCGTCGACGCGACCACGCGCCGCCGCCGCGCCCAACGACGCCCGTGCGGCGACGCGCGACGTCGCCGACCGGCCCTGGCTCAGGTGCTGGTTCATGTTGACTCCTGGGGTGCTGTCGACTTCAACAAATGGGTAAGAACCGGTTCGTGTGACACGGAGGCGCCATGGGGGACGTCCCTGGTTCAGGGGGCAGTCTGAAACATTGTGACCCCGATCGGGAAAATGAGCATCAAAAAGTACACGAAAACGGTCATGGTTCCCGGCACCGTCATGCGGACCGTCGCATCGTGAGCAAGCTGCTGCTCGACGTCCAGCTGCGCGTCCCGCATCGCCGCCGCCTTGGACTGCAGCTGGTCGTGGATCGCCGAGCCCTGCGTACCGGCGAGCTCCACGATGGAGGCGACCTCACCGAGCGCGTCCACCTCGACCTCCTCGCCCAGCTCTCGCAGCGCCACCCACGGCGCCTGCCCCTCCCATCGGCTCCGTTCGAGCGTCGCGGCGATCCGCCGGAAGGGCCATGAGCCCGCGACCTGTGCCGCGGCGAACGTCGCCTGCGTCGCGCCGGCGCCGGAGATGCGCTCGATCGCGAGCAGCTCGAGGTACGTCGACACCGCCCGGGCGAACTCCTGCCGCGCCCGCTTCGCCTTCGCGCGGGCGTCGAGGTCGGGTAGGAACCAGGCGCCGAGCGCGAACACGAGCGACGCCCCCAGCGGCACCGAAACCGGCATCCCCAGGTTGAGCAGCCCCACGCACAGGCCGAGGAACGGCACGGAGACCAGCGCGATGACCGTGCCGAGGGCCTTCTCGCCGTAATGGTCGGTGGCGGTCTTGCCGATCAGGTCGAGGTCCGCGCGGGTCGGGCCGCCCCGCCCCAGCACCGAGACGGGGAGCCGGCGCTGGGCCCAGGCACCGAACACCTGGGTGTACCGCTGGGTGGCGGTGAGCTCACCGCCGTCGGACACCGTGATGGGCTCTACCCGGTCGTCGCCGCTCAGGCGGTCCAGCGCGGACTGGAGGCGGGGTGTCGACGGCAGCAGCTCACGCACCACGAGGAACAGACCGAGCCCGGCGACCAGGCCGCTTCCCACTGCCCATGGCCACATGTCAGACCCTCCGCTCGTCGGGGAGGAACCGCGGGATGGGCTGGCCCAGGCTGATCTTGCGCATCCACAGCAGGCACACGACGTAGGCGCAGAAGAGGACGACCGCCACGACCTGGCCCAGCGGCGAGTCGTAACCGCTGAGGTATCCGGACATCGCCGTGGCGGCCAGCACCACGAGCGTCACGATGGTCACCCAGCGCACCGTCGCGCGACCGGTCGAGCGTTCGGTCTCGATCTCCCGGCGGGCCTTGGCCTGTGCCGACAGGGACTCGGCGAGCTGCCGGAGCGCCGGTGCCACGGCTCCCGTGCGGTTGTCCGACTCCAGGATCATCGCCGACGCGATCATGTCCGCCGAGTAGTCGTCCATCTCGTCGGCCCACCGGTACAGCGCCGGCTTGATGGGCTGGCGCGCCTCCAGGCGCGCGACGAGCCGCGCGAGCGAGGGCCGCACGGAAGGTGCCGCGCTGTGCAGGGTCGCCGCGATCGCCTGCTCCAACCCGACGGCGCCGCCGGACAGCACGCCGATCAGCGATCGCACCCAGGCGGTCAGGTCGGTCAGCTTCTCCACCTCGTTGGAGTGCGTGGTGGTGCGGAACAGGGACGGCAGGCCCACGATCAGCACCGGCACGATCAGCACGAGCGACCACCAGCCGGTCACGATCCCGGCCACGAGTCCCGCGGCCGCACCGATACCCAGGATCTTGCGCTGCGGGTACAGCGGGCCACCCTTGGTCAGACCGAACAGCCGGAGCAGACCGTGGAAGGGCGGAGTGGACCGGACCGGCTTCGGCGTCGCCTCGTACTT
The DNA here is from genome assembly GCF_042682255.1 of Promicromonospora aerolata. Lineage (NCBI taxonomy): Bacteria > Bacillati > Actinomycetota > Actinomycetes > Micrococcales > Promicromonosporaceae > Promicromonospora > Promicromonospora aerolata. Next base: position 4,017,939 of record NZ_JBHUHF010000001.1, on the reverse strand, counting down.
CTGCGCGCCGACGACCACGAACCACAGACCGAGGCCCAGACCGAGGCCGGTCAGCACGGCGATCAGCATGGTCATGCGGTCCCCCAGAGCCCGTCCCGGTAGTTCAGGAGGTTGGCGTCGAAGCCGACGGCCTCCAGGTCGGCGAGGAAGGACGGGGTCGTCTTCGGCACCGCGCGACCGTTCGTCCCTGGCTCGAAGACGTCGGTGATCGCCACCGGGTTGCCGGCCTCGCCCCGCGTCACCTCGATGACCTCGGAGACGTAGCGGTGGCGGCGGCCGTCGCCGGCCGCGTCGACCCGGAGGAACACGATGAGGTCCACCGACTGTGCCACCTGCCGGTACGCGTACGTCTCCGACAGCGTGGAGTCCTGCACGGCCATGCCGACCAGACGTTCGACGACGTCGCGTGCGCCGTCGGCGTGCACCGTCGACAGCGAGCCGTTGCCCATCTGCATCGCCTGGAACATGGACACGATCTCGGGCCCGCGCACCTCGCCGACGATCACGCGGGAGATGTTGTGCCGCAGCGACTCGTACACGTTGACGTTCGTGTTGATCTCGCCCACGCGGCGCCCCGTCGCGTTCATCTCGCCGGAACCCTCGCGCGTGCGCAGGGCCACCACCCGCTTGTGCTTCTCGGGCTCGAGGTGCAGGTAGAGCTCGTAGTCGGTCTCGATGGTGGCGATGGACTCCCAGGAGTCCAGTCCTGCACAGAGTGCCCTGAGCAACGTGGTGTTGTGAGTCGCCACGAACTGCCTCGTCACCAGGTATAGCGACGACGGCGAGTCCACGGTGATGCATCGGACCGGCACCGAACGGACGGGGCGGATGTCGACCACGTAGCGCCACTCGGGACCGCCACGCTTCCCGAGCGCCTGCCGCTCCAGCTTGCGCGGGAGCCTGAACATGGGGTCATGGGTCGTCCATGACACGGTCCAGCTGTGACCGACGAACTGGCCCTTGAAGATCACGTCCTTCTTGCGCATGTGTGGCTTGTAGCCAAGGCCCGCGGTCAGTTCACGCACCTGCTCGGCCAGTACCTGGAGCGTCGAGCTGAACTCGCACGTGCCCGTCTTGGTGCACGTACCGTCGGAATCCATCAGTCCCTGGAGCAGTGCCAGGCGCTGATCGACATCTCCGCGCAGGTAGATCGCCGGGATGTGCTTGTCACCGATGAGTCGCTGGTGGCGAAGCTTGCTCTGCAGGTTTCCGGCGACGCCGTAGTCGTACTTCGTCCGGCCGACCTTCGTGCACGGGTAACCGGCGTGAGCGAACTCAGACAGGACTTCCGGGTCAGCCGTCGCGATACGGGCTGTAGCGGTCGCACCGTCTCCGAGCCAGACCCCAAGCACATAGGGATTGATTGGCTGGTCGGTCCGTTCGTACTGGATCGGCTTCGTCAGGTTGATGGCGAAGTCGCGTGTCTTCCACTTCGCCTCACTGTGGCTCCACAGGCCGCTGTCGACCATCTCCTGCGTGGTCATGACGACCGTCTCGGGTGCTCGCCGATTGGCGCCCTTGGTCGGAGTGTCACGTGCAACAGACAGTGCCTTGGCCAGATCCTGCCGGGAGTACGCCTTCATCGGACGTCCGCCACGGAGGCCGTCGTGCCGCACCCACGACACGTAGGTGTGGCCAGCCGGCCCGAGACGGTTTGCTTCCCGCTGGATGATGTCGCGGTGCTGCGCACCGGCCTCCTGCGAGAACTCGGGCACCGTGACCAGACGATCCTCGTCCTGGCTGGCCCGCTCAGCGAGAGCTCGGAGCCGGGCGCGCTCGGCCTCGTCGACGTAGTGTGCGGGATCCTTGCGCCGTGCGAGGTTCGCCTTCTGGTGTGCTTGCCGAAGAGTCCGGCGACTCACTCGCCAGAGGTGGTCCGCATCCGCCGTGATCACCGTGCCGTCGTCGAGCTCCACCTCGTAGCAGGCGCGGTCGTACTGGTAGTCGTGAGCGGCGAGAACGGTGCACGGCGTGCCGTCCTCGGCGAAGACCTGGTCGCCCGCGTTCAACGCGCCCATGGTCGTCCAGCCGGACGGCGTCGGCACCTCGGTTTCGAGGGCAAGCGCCTTGCCGCTGCCCTGGCCCTGCCCCGACACCACTATCGACTTGCGGGCGCGGACCGCCGCGTTCAGGAACTCGGCCAGCACGGTGTCGACCGTGCTGTTCCGGCGCAGCAGCTCGAGGTCGACGGACTGCAGGCGCTGCAGGCGGATCGTGACACGCGGCCACGGCACCACCCAGCCGACGGCGGCGAGCCGCACGCGTCCGGGCAGGTCCAGGTTGAGGAACGGGTTGGCCCGCGTGAACGACCGCTCGTTGGCCGGGTCGCGCGCCGCGAGGAATTGGAGGAAGTCGATGAGCTCGGCATCGGAGTCGGCGATCGGCTCTGCGTACGTGCGGCGCCCGTCGCCCATCAGCAGGAGCACGGGCGCCGTGCCCGTGATCTCGATGTTCTCCACGTCAGGGGTGTCGATGAGCGGCTGCAGGCGGCCGAGCCGGAAGAGCGCGTCGAACAGCGCACGCGTGACCTCCACCTGGTACTCGGGCGTCCAGTTCCGCTGACCGCCGGAGAGCAGTGCGTCGTTGTGGTCCCGCACCACCTGCTGGATCAGCTCCTGGCCCAGCGCCTCGCGCTGCTCCTCGTCCAGCTCGCGGGTCGCCAGCGCGGTCGTGAGGCGGGCGGACACCTCGCCGCGCAGGCTGTTGACCTGACGCCAGAACTCGGAGTCCCGCAGGCGGGGGTTGCCGGGCTGCCCGTGGTACTCCCGGCCGGCGCGGGCGACCGCCCCGACCCAGGGCGAGGTGCCGTTGCCGGACGAGGGCGGAGCTCCGCCGTTCACCGTGGCGGGCCCCGAGGCAGCGCCCTGCCGCCTCCCGTTGGTCTGCTCGACCGGAACCGCTCGGCTCCGGGCCGGGGCCGAGTGCCCGCCCTGTCCCGGAGCACCGTCGGTGGGACGGGTGCGTCGCGGCAGTGCGCGCGGCTCGTCGTCGGCGTCGTGGAAGATCGGTAGCGACGAGAGGTCGGGGAACTCGGGCGGGGTCATGCGTTCCCCCGGCCCTCGCGCCACGGTCCGCCGCCCTGCACGGTCGCGGCACCGTCCGCGTACTCGGGCGCGCGCCGGGGTCCGGAGGCGCTGCCTCCGTCCCGGGGGCCGGTGGCGAACCGAGCGCGACGCTTCTCGATGCGGTCCTGGATGCGCGAGATCACGGGCCCGGCGGACCGCACGAGCGGCGACGTCGGGTACCGGCGCCCCGCGGGGGAACCCACGGACAGCACCTCGGCGTTGACCGGGTCCCAGGCCAGGGCGCCCACGGTCCCGAGGCCGAGCGTCCGTGCTATCTCGCCGGCGTCGTACGGGCGACCGGGGCCGACGGTGAGCGCGGTGAGGTTGGTGAGCTCCCGCGCCGCGGCGTCGACCACGGAGGTGCGGGACTTGACGAGCTCTCGTGTCACCGCGATGTCGGGCAGGCGGGAGCCGCTGGTGATCAGCACCTGGTCCGCGAGGCGGACGATCGGCTCCCGGTCCTCGCGCACGACGCCGCCCGTGCCGAGTCGTCCGAGGTCGACCAAGACGTCGATGCCACCGCGCTCCAGCGCCACCAGCTGATTGGCCAGCGGTCCCCAGAGGTTGGCGACGGCGGGAGCCGTGTGCGGGCTGACGATGCCGGGCAGCAGCTTCTTGTCCGGATCGTTGCGCACGAGCGGGATGGCCTGCTCCCAGAAGGAGGCTTCGAGGTCACCGTGGGAGTGCGCGATCGCGAGCGGCTGGAGGCCACGGTCGTGCGGCAGCTGTCCCCGGAAGTACCCCGCCAGGATCGACGATCCGGCGAGGTCGGCCTCCACGAGCAGCACGGGACGGGGCCACTGGAGCGCCAGCACGAGGGCCGCCGTCGTGGTGCCCGGCGAGCCCTTCGCGTTGGCGAGGGCGACGAGAGCCACGCGGATCACCCGTCCCCGTCGACGATGAGGGCGACGCGGCCGGTCGCGGCCCGGGCGGCGAGCGCCGGTGCGTCGCTCGAGGCGACCTCGACGTCGACGACCGTCTGGTCGGCGAGCATCTCGTCGTCACTGACGCCGAGCACGACCGCGGAGATGGTGAACGGCGCCTCGTCGGGCGGTTCGCCGCCGGTCGCGGGCGTCTCGACCACGCGCACGGTGTCGCCGGCCTTCAACGGCTCCACACCGGGCATCTGGTGGGCCGCGAGGGCGATGCCGACGACGGACCGGCCGGCGGCCGGCTGGAGCTCGTCCGCGAAGCTCGCGGACGTCAGGAGCTGACCGTTGCGGAGGTCAGCCGTTGCGACCTTGCCCTGGTCCGCGATCTGATCGAGCTGCGCGGCGGGCAGCGACTCGAGCGAGGTGGGCCCGATGGGCAGCTCGACGACTCCGATGTGGGACGACTCGATCTCTGCGCCGCGCGGGACGTCGGCCGTGACCGCGAGCACCCGCTGGGTCTCGCCCAGCGTGGTGGCGAGGTACACGGAGGCGAGCACGCTGAGGGCGACGAGCGCGAGGCCCAGGGCGATGAGCGCCGGCCGACGGCGGGCGCGCGTCGGTTTGAGCGGCCCGGGGGGTGCGGGCCGTTGGGGTTGTGCCGCTGGCCGGGCGTGCTTCTCCTGGTTCGCGACCTTCGTGTTACTGCTCACCGTGCCGTCTCCTCCGAGCCCGTCGGCGGAGTCCGCCTCGGGTTCCCCCGGTGCGGGACCCATCGAGGTTCCCATCCGTGCGCCTGTCTCCACCGTGCTCCTGCCCGTGCTGATCGAGGGCTTCCCCGCGGTGGCACACGTGTGTCACCGCAGGCAATCCTCAACCACACGGGCTGACCCGGCAGGTTGAACGCTAATCAGGGTTCCGGGTGCCCGCTAGGTCAAGCAGACTTCAAAGTTGTGGAGATGGCTTGAATATTGAGTGACCTTGAAACGATCTGCCGCTTACGTGCCAGAACCACAGTCGTGGTGTTGACTCCGCAGGTCAGGCCGTGAGAATAGCGTCTCGCACGCCCTGCCCTCCGCAAAGGCCATCCCCGGGTGACCTTTACATTTGGTGCGGTTCGGGAGGTATGCGGACAGAACGAGAGGGCCCCGCTGGCGGTGGGGCCCTCTCGCGATGAGGTGAACTTCGAACGACTTCAGGGCTTCACGCACCCCCCAGTGCTCAGCCCGTCGGTCGTCCTCGTTCCTCACCGTCCCGTTCGCCCGGCTGTCCCCCAGACAGACCACCGGACTGAACGGCTTCCGCCAGCCGTCGCACTGCGCGACTCGCCCGCTGGCGCAAGGCTGCGTGCGAGATGCCCAGCTCGTGGGCAACCCGCCGCTGATAGTTCCCGCGACCCGAGCCGAGCTCGGCGTACTCCGGGAGATCGGGGTCCGGCGCGTACAGCCGCGCCAGAAGAGCTGACTCGTCCCGCGTCAGCGCGCACTGGTCGAGGCCCCACGCGATGACGTCGAGCACCTCGCCCGTGGTGCCGAGGGACATGCTCGAGAGCGAGTAGACGACGTCCGGCCCCTGCTCGGGGGGCGTCGGCCGCTCGAGCACGGTCAGGGTGAACGCGTCGGTGGGGATCTCGGCGACCCGCGGCCCGCGGCTCGCCCGGCCACCCTGGGCGTGGGGTGCCCGGTCGCCGACGACGCGGGTCAGGGTGTGCCCCTGCAGCCGCATCGCGACCCGGCTGCTGCGGTCGAGGTCGTAGTGGGTGATCGCGTCCCACATCGCTGCGGCGGCCTCCTGCTCGAGGTCCTGCACGTCCGGGTAGTGCCGGCGCGAGCGACGCACGATGGTGCGCACCGCGGGGAGCATGCACTGCAGCACCGCCCGCCCGGCGGCGAAGCTGCCGGCGGCGTGCTCGACGATGAGCGCGTACAGCACCTCGTCCGCCTCGTCGGGAGCGAGCTGGACCGCCTCGCCCGTGCGCAGTCCCGCGATCTGCGGAAACCGCGTGGCGAGACGCTCGATCTCGGTCGCGAACGATCGTGTGCGGACCAGGTCGGCCCAGTCGTGGTCGAGCTCGCGCATCAGCGTCCCTGCTGGTGCAGGTGTCCGTGCAGGCATGGCGGTTCCCCCCTCCGGTCTGCCCCGAGTCCATCGGGGGGGTGTTGCCCGCCACTGTTGCCCGCTCCTCCGGAACTGATGTGACCTGCGTCACAGTTGGCAGAAACCCGTGGACTACCGATGTCACACGAACTCGTCACCTGCCATTTGTGCTCAGCAGACGTAAGAGACGGAGAAACGGGAGAGGCGAGATGAGCAAGGACGAGCTCGACCAGGCGCCCGGCGCCGGACTCGGCGGCACCGACCTCGGCAGTGCGGGCGTCCGTAGTGCGGAACCCGACGCACCGGACTTCGACCACACGTGGTCCCTGCTCCGCGACACCGCCGAGGTGCACGCGGCCCGCGGTGAGGTGGCGCCCCTCGTGCGCGACCTCATCGCATCCCTCACCGAGGATCCCCTCGGCGAGGAGGACACGACGGTCCGCCTGACCGAGGCGCTCGACAGCCCCCGCGCGCGCAGCGCCCGTGAGGCCCGCGAGCGCATCCGGGCAGACCTGCAGAACGAGGTGCGGACCCGATGAGCTCGCTCCTCGTCCGTCGGCGTGGCAAGAAGGCCGCCAAGCCGGCCGAGCTGCCCGCGCCGGCCGACGGCGCCTCCAGTACCGGCTCGCCGTGGACCGGCGGGCCCGACCGGCCCGCGACGCCCCCTTCGTCGTCGGGCGGCAACGGTGACGGCGAGAAGCCGGCCCCCCAGGTCGTGGAGTGGTCCAACGGACCCGCGCTCGTGACCAAGGCATGGGGCGCCGTGCTTGCGCTCGCGCTGCTGGCCGGACCCGCCGCGCTGGTGTGGACCGCGCTGCGGCCGGAGCCGGCCCCGGTGGCCGCGTCCGCCGGTGGGGCGAGCACGACGGAGGCCGCTGCCGCGAACGAACGGGCGGTCGAGCTCGTGGAGACCTGGCTCCGGGCCGACAGCAACGACCAGCAGCTCCTCGCCTCACTGACCAGCGCGCCGGTCGGCTCTCTCCCCCAGGAGGGTCTGACCATCCGCGACTCGTCGGTGGCGCAGGTCGAGCAGGCGGACGACGGTGTGTGGTCGGTGACCGTCGGCGTGGACGTCGCCGAGCCCGCACCCGGCTCCCCGCCCCCGGGAGAGGGCGGCGGCGCCAAGGCCGACAAGAAGGCGGAGGTGTCGCTCGTATGGGTGCGGCGCTACTTCCAGGTGCCGGTCCTCGTGGAGCGCACGGACACCGAGTGGTCCGGGCCGGACCTCGCCGTGACCGCCCTCGCCCTGCCCGCGCCCGTCCCCGGCCCGGCAGCAGCCGCTGATCCGCCGGACCTCGACTACTCGGAGACCATCTCGCCGACGTCGGCGGCCGGTCAGTCCGTCGCCGGGTTCCTCACCGCGATGGTCGCCGGCGACGGCGAGATCACGCGCTACCTGCGCCCCGGGACGTCGATCCCCGCGGTGACCCCCGCCCCGTACTCGGCCGTGGCCGTGACGGGCATCAAGGGGTCGCACGAGGTCACCGAGGACCCGGCCGACGGCGACGGCACGCACGCCCTGACCACCGTCGAGCTCACCCGGCTCGACGGCGAAACGACCACCGCCCAGTACGTCCTCACGCTGGTTGCGCGAGACGGCCGCTGGGAGGTTGCCGGCCTCGAGCCGGCCGTCCGTATCGACACGACGCCATCCGGCACCGACCCCGGCACCGCCGGGAAGTAACGAAGGAGAGAACCATGATCAACGAGATCGTCATGGCCAGTGGTGGCTTCCTCGACCTCATCACCGTCAAGTCCGAGGAGGTCAAGAGTGCCATCGAGTCGGTGACCTTCGTGGTCGTCATCCTCATGGTCGTCATCACCGCCGTGAAGACGAAGATGTCGATCGCCGCGATCCTGATGTCCGCGATCGTGGGAGGACTCGTCCTGTGGCTCGTGAACGGAGGCATCAACGTTACCTCCGACCTCGCGAGGGACGAGTTCGACTCCGCACCGGCGATCGTGAACACGCAGACGGTTCTCTGACTGCCGCTGGGGCCCACGAGGCCAGGAATATGGGCAGGACGCCGAGGGCACGACACAGGGTTGGTCAGGCGGGCGCGTTCGCGCGCCCGGCATGTGGTGAGGAGGGTGACCGGTGACCGAGACCGCGAAGTTCTACACGAAGGCCCGACGCATCCCCATGCTGGTGGGGAAGCTACCCAGCGGCGGGCGCATCTGGGGCGGCCCGTACACGATCACTCAGGTGGGAGCGGGCGCCGTGGTGGCGTTCGCGCTGTGGAAGACCGCTCCGCTGTGGGCACAGCTGGGCGGGTTCATGAACATCGTGGTCGCCGTGGGGGTGGTCGTGGGCGTGGTCTGGGCCACCGGCAAGCTCCCGAGCAGTGGCCGCAACCCCATCGCGTTCGTCATGGACGCGATGAACCTGACCTCCAGCCCTGGGCGGCTGGTCGGCGGTCAGGTCGCGCTGTCCAAGCCGCGGTTGCTGACCCACCGGGTCATGGTGGTGCTGCCGCGGCCGGCCACGGTCGCCGCTCCGCGTGCCGAGGCGCCCGCCGACCTGCCGGCGGCCCGGGCAGTCGAGCCGCAGCGGCCCGCTGCGGTCCAGCCGATCCCGACCGAGCTGCTCCCGGAACTGACCAGCCGGGGACCGGCGGACGCGACCCTCGAGGGCCGGCGACTCCACCCCGCACCGGCCCGGGAGGCCCAGCCGCTCCCGGACAAGCGCTCGCCGGCGGACTGGGCGGCGGCCGCCGCGACCGCCGCGACGACGGCGCCGGACCGCAAGAAGGCCGACCTCACCGGCGTCGGGCAGCTGCTCGCCGGGAGACCGCAGCATCCCGACCACACGGCACCCACCACCCCGCGAGAGGACTGAGCCCCCATGCTGAGCCACATCTCGGCCCTGACCGACGGCCTCATGTGGACCCGCACCGGGACCGTCTGGGCGGTCTGGCGCGTGTCACCCGTGCCCTACGCATTCCAGCCCGACGACAAGAAGCACGCGGCGCGGCGGCACCACACCGCGCTCTACCGGGCGCTGCGTGGCGAGTCCCTGCACCTCGGCCTCACGGCCGCGACCGACCCGGCGTCGGTGGTGCTCTCGATGATCGAGGGCGTCGACCTGACCGAGCGCGAGGCGTGGGCCGCCGAGTGCGAGGCCACCCTCGACTTCCTGGAGCAGATCCCGATCGGACGGCGCGTCCACTGGATCGCCGCACCCCTGGCCAACCCGGGCGCGAAGGCGTTCCTGGAACCGCTCCACGCGAGCTGGACCACGCTGCAGGACACGATGATGATGCCGCGCTCGGTGCCGGGCCGGCACGCGATCGGCGAGCGGGCCGCGCAGGCGGAGGCGCTGCGCAAGGAGATGCCCTCGGCGTTCGACCCCCGGCCGGCGACCGTGGCCGAGATGGCGTGGATGTTCGGGCACGCGATGCAGCGTGGCCTGGGCCTGGACACCGCGGTACCCGTCGACGGATCGCTCGACGCCGAGATGCATCTGTCCGGGCCCTCCGTGCTGCCGTCCGCGCTCGTGGACCCCGCCGGGCAGACCGACTCGGAGAAGAAGCTGGGCCCGCTGCAGATCCTGAAGCGGCCCTACGTCAAGGTACTCGACCCGACCAGCCCCGAGCTGGCCTCGTACCAGACGACGCTCGTGGTGAGCGACACCCCGTCGGGCGGCATCGTGTATCCCGGCTGCGAGTGGATCGGGCGCGTCGACGAGTCGGGCGTGCCGTGCGACTGGGCGATCCGCATGACCGTGCGCTCGCGCGACGAGGTGACCAACCGCAACCGGCGCGCGGTGCGCACCCTGAACGACCAGTTCGACCAGCGCTCCGAGGAGGAGCGCGCCGGGTCCTCCCTGGACACGACGGCGCGCGCCCTGGGCGAGTACCAGGCGGTCATGGACGCGGACGAGCTCGAGGTCGAGGTCGACGCCACCACGATGTTCACCGTCTCCGGCCACACCCCCGAGCAGGCGCTCGACGACGCCCGGGACCTGACCAAGTACTTCGCCGCCATGCAGTTCTCGCTGCGCACCGACCCCACCATCCAGCCGACGCTCTTCGAGGCCACCCTGCCCGGCATGCCGACGCCGCGGGCTGTGCGGGAGTACTCGCAGATCACGACGGCCCGGGCGTTCTCGGCCGCGGTGCCGTTCGCGACCACCGAGCTCGGCGACACCTCCGGTGCGCTGTTCGCCCTGGAGATCTCGAACGGGGCCGCGCGGCCGAACCCGGTCTTCGTCAACCTGGCAGGCGCTACGGACAAGCTGGACGTGGCGCTGGCCATGGGATTCGTCGGCGAGCTCGGTGCAGGTAAGGCGCTCGCGCTGGACACGCCCATCCCGACGCCGAGCGGCTGGACCACCATGGGCGACCTGGCGCCGGGCGACCGTGTCTTCGACGAGAACGGTGTGCCGACGGAAGTCGTCGGTGTCTCCCCTGTCATGCGGGATCACCAGTGCTACGAGGTCGTCTTCTCTGACGGATCCACCATCCTGGCCGACGCCGACCACCTGTGGACAACCGTCCCTCGTCGCGCGCGCGACCACCAGGCGAAGCTGAACCACAAGCGCAAGCAGCGTGGCGAGGCGTCCGTCGACCTGCTTGACGTAGCGCTCGACCTCAGCGGACCCGGATGGCACGAACACGGCACGGTCGCGACGACCGAGCAACTCCGCGAGACGCTGCTGGCGGGCAGGCAGCTCAACCACGCGGTACCGGTCGCCGGTGCCCTGAAGCTCCCGCCCATCGACCTCCCGATCAATCCGTACTACCTCGGCCTCTGGCTCGGCGACGGGAGCGCTCGGCGCTCCGAGATCACCACCGCGGACCCCGAGGTGCTCACCCGTCTCGAGCTGTGCGGCTACGAGGTCAGTAAGCTCTCGGCCACCTACGCGTACGCCGTCCGGCTCCCGCACGAGGCGGACGACGCCTGCACACCATTACAGCGGGCCTGCATACAGTGCGGAGCCGAGTACGTCGCGAGGTACGAGCAGCGCCGCTACTGCAGCAAGGCCTGCGAGTCCGCCGGCCGCAAGGCCGGTGTGCCGCCTCTGCCACCGCGCCGGTGCGGGCGTTGTGACAAGCCCATGCTCAGGACCAGCACCGGCCGACGTTGTTCGGACTGTCGCAAGGCCTCCACCATGACCGGGCGGCTGGACTCGCTCGGCGTGCTCAAGAACAAGCACATCCCCACCGCATATCTGCGCGCAGGAACGATCCAACGCAAGAGCCTCCTCGCCGGTCTGATGGACTCCGACGGCACCGTGACTCCGTCGGGCAGCGTGGAGTTCACGAACACGAACGAACTGCTGGCGCGGGATGTCCATGAGCTCGCACTGTCACTCGGGTACCGGTCGGCCCTCCGGGAGGGCCGTGCCCGCCTGAACGGGCGCGAGATCGGCCCGAAGTGGACGGTCACCTTCACGACCCCGGACGACGTCTTCATGCTCCAGCGAAAGGTCGATGCGCATCTCGACCGCGGTGAGAACGTCAGCCGCGCCCGGAACGCCTACCGGTACATCACCGAGATCCGGCCAGTTGGCTCCGTGCCGGTGCGGTGCATCCGGGTTGCCGCGGAATCGAGTCTCTTCCTGGCCGGGGACGCGATGATCCCCACCCACAACTCGGTCAGCATGAAGACGGTCGCCATGGACAACGTCGACATGGGTGCCACGCTCATGGCGGTGGACCACACCGAGATGGGTGAGTGGGGCATCGCAGTGTCCGAGATCCCGGGGTCCCAGGTCGTGGAGATCTCGGAGGACGCTACGGTCTCGATGGACCCGCTGCGGATCCTGCCGCCTGCGCAGGCTCCGCGTGTGGCTCGCTCCTTCCTCACCGTGCTGCTGTCCGTGCAGACCAAGTCCGAGCAGAACGTCCTGCTGTCCAAGGTGCTGCAGACCGAGTACATGTGGCGGCACAAGATCACCTCACTCGGTTCCCTGGCGCGGCACCTGGAGATGGACTGCGAGTTCATGGGCGCCAAGCAGCTCGCCGACGAGATGCGGATCTTCTCCGAGCTCGACTTCGGGCGTGCGCTCTTCGACGACACGCTGCCTCCGCTCGACCTGAGCTCGCCGGCGATCGTGCTGCACACCCACAAGATGCAGCTGCCGTCCAAGGCCGACATGGAGCACGGGCACCTGTTCGCCGAGCTCAAGGCGGAGAAGGTGTTCGGCCGTGCCACCTTCGCGCTGATCGCGGCCCTGGCCCGGTACCGCTGCTTCGCCGACCGTTCCCGCCTCGACATCTTCGCCGCCGACGAGGCGTCCAAGACCATGTCGTCACCGGAGGCCGCCGAGGAGATCAGCATGTTCATCAGGGACGGGCGCAAGCACAAGGCCGCACTCCTGCTGGGCAGCCACGACGCGGAGGAGGACTTCGGCAACGAGGTGGTCCGCGGACTCATCCCGTTCCGCGTGCTGCTGCGCCACCGTGACGCGAACCTCGCCCGCCGCGGGCTCCGCTGGCTACACGGACTGCCTCACGACGCATCGGTGGACGAAGGCCTGGTCAAGCTCGTCACCGAAGGTACTGCTCCCGTGATCGACATCTCGGGCGTACCAGAGGAGCGCCGCGGAGAGTGCCTGATCCGCGACTTCCAGGCCCGGTACGGCCGGGCGAAGGTCATGGCGCCCCTGGTGGACAAGCGCGCAGCCACGGTCAAGACCACACCGACCAGCTCGACCGGCGCGGTGATCGGGTCATGAACCGGCTGGCTCCCCTGCCGTCCGCCGACCCGGGGGGCGGCCTGAACCTCGAGGACACGCACGGCGTGGGCGTCGACCGGTTCACCCTCCAGTGGGACACGGGCTCGCCGTGGAACCCCTTGAACGTCGACTCCGAGATCTTCTCGACCCTCGCCGGCATGTTCTGGGTCTGGTACCGGGACATGGTGGCCGTGCAGATCTGGGTGCTCGACTGGGTGCTCGGGATGGACTGGCTCGGCTACATCCTGGCGCCGCTGGCCGGCCTGAGCATCATCGTGCAGGGCATGATCGCGCAGATCGGCCTGCTCAACCTGATGCTCATCATCCTGGCCTTCGTCGTGGGCTTCTGGCTGCTCAAGGGCAGGTTCGCGGGCGGCTTCATGGAGCTCCTGATCGGCTGCCTCATCGCAGCCCTGGCCACCGGATTCCTCGCCAACCCGATGGCGACCGTCGGCGGCGATCAGGGCGTCATCATGCAGTCACGGAACGCCGGCATGGACATCGCCACCGGCTTCGCGACCGAGGGCGCGTCCTTCGAGCGGGACTCCACGGTGATCCGCGACGGCCTCAAGGGCCAGCTCGTGGACACGCTGCTGCGCGCACCGCACCAGATCATCAACTACGGCACGGTCATCGACGGCACGGGCTGCGAGGACACCTACACCGAGAACGTGGGCCGGGACGACGCCGTCGACGAGATCGGGTCCTGCGACTCGGCCTACGGGGAAGCGGCCTCCACGGTCGACGCCGGCACCGTCGTCTCGACGCTCAGCCTGCTCACCACCGGGTTCGTCTTCCTCCTGCTCTCCGTGGTGATCGTCGGCGGCACCATCTTCGCGGTGCTGCTGCTGGGCTGGTCCGCGATCAAGCTGCTGTGGCAGCTGCCCGTGGGTGTCGTCTCGAGCGGTACCCGCGCCCAGCTGTTCCGCACGTTCGCGAGCGTGGGCTTCGGCTGCATCCTCGTCGCGATGGCCACGATGTTCCTGGTCGCGTGGATGAAGATGCTGCTCGGCTTCTACGACGCGACGAGCGGCCTGCCGTTCCTCGTGCGGCTCTACCTGTTCAACACGCTGGTGATCGCCGGCGCCGTCTTCTACGTGCTGATGGGCGCGAGCGTGCGGCAGGGCCTGCGCGCCCTGGCCGACAAGCTGGCCGCGGCCGGCGTCCCCTCCCAGGTGGGCGAGCCCGCCGCGATGCCGTGGGACGGCACCGCGAAGTGGCGCGGCCGCTACAACAAGGCCAAGGAGTGGGCGGGTGTCGGTCTCGGCCCGGCACCGGTGAAGCCCAACGACCAGGCGCTCGACGTGGACGACGGCGACGTCCCCGCCGCGGGTCCGGCCGCCATGGACGGAAACCCGGGCGGTGGCACGGTCGGCAGCACCACGGGTGGTGTCTCGGGCGGTGCCTCGGGTGGTGGCTCAGGTGACGAGAACCGCACCATGCCCATCCCGGTCGACGGCTCCGGCGCACCGGGCGGCGCACCCGGCGACGACGGTCGCGGTAGCGCGTGGACGGCTGCCGCACGCAGCGTGCAGGACGGTGCGCCCGACGGGGGCCGCGCCGGGGGCGACCCGCTGCCGGACGGCACGAACGCCGGCGAGAAGCCGTCGAACGAACCGAGCCCGCACCTGCCGCCGACGGCCGGCGAGCGCCTCAGCGACCGGCTGGGCGGCGCACGCCGCACCGGAACGTCGGTCGCGCTGCAGGCGGGGGCCATGGTCGCGAGCGGTGGCACGTCCGGCGCGGCGGTCGGGGCGTCGCGGGCGCTCAGCGTGGTGCAGAAGGCCCGGCAGGCCAAGCAGGCCCTCGGGGCCGCCCGCGGCCTGGGCCGCAGCGGCGAGCGGTCGCAGAGCGCGGCCCGGCTCGCCCAGTCGCTCAACGCGGCACGTCAGGGCGGGGCGCCGCAGGCCGGCGGGCCACAGCCCTCGGCGATCGTGCACAACCCCGGCCGCCGTCAGATGCGAGGGCTGGGTCGCTGATGAAACGTGCAGTCATCGTGGCGATCACGGTGGTCGCCCTCGCGATCGGCACCTGGGTCGGCTGGCCGCGTGAGGGCGGCCCCGTCGACCCCACCGCCCAGGAGAGCGCGGGCGTGCTCGCGCCCGGGGGGCAGGACGACTTCGATCGCCCTACGGGTCCGCCGGGGAACGACACGGACGGCGCGACCGCCACCGAGGAGGTCGAGGGGCAGCCGGAGGCGGGCGACCCCGCGGTCGAGGTGTCGGCGGAGCCCGAGTTCGACGAGACGGCGCCCAGTGAACCCGTCGAGGCATCCTGGGACGAGAACGTCCGGACGGCGGCGCGCGACGCCGCGCGCGCGACCATCACCGCGTTCGCGCAGACGGACCAGAACGCGGACGCCTGGTGGTCCGGCCTGAAGCCGCTGCTGACCCCGCAGGCGCGCCCCGTCTACCAGGACGTCGACCCACGGCTCGTCCCGGTCACCGAGGTGACGGGCGAGCCGGAGGTCACCGACGAGACCTCGACGCTGCTCGCCGAGGTAGCGGTGCCCACCGACATCGGCCCGTACACGGTGCTCCTGACCCGGGCCGACGGCGGGGCACCCTGGCTCGCCGAGCAGATCAGGCCGCCGGAGGGGTCGTGAGCGGGCGGGGCACCGCAGGGCTGGCGACGCGCGTCGCCGCGCAGGCGGTCCGGTCCCGCGGCGGGCGGCCGGGCAGGGGCGGGCGGAAGGACGACGCGACGCGGCGAGCCGTGCTCGTCCTGGGCGTGCTGGTCGCCGCCGTCTTGGCGGTGCCCGCGGCGGTCGTCGCGATGGTCGTGCTGGTGGGCGGCGCCGTGAGCGAGAGCCATTCGCAGAACGGCTGCAGCCTGTCGGCGTCGGTGGTGCCGGCCGGCGGGCAGGCCACGTCGGCCGGCGGCTTCACCGGCGAGCAGCTGCAGAACGCATCGGTGATCCTCCAGGTGGGGCAGGAACGTGGGGTGCCGGGCAGGGCACAGGCCATCGCCGTGATGACCGCCCTCGGTGAGTCCGGCATGCGCAACCTCGACTACGGCGACGACCGGTACGGGGTGCGCAACCCCGACGGCACGCTGACCTCCTCGATCGGTATGTTCCAGGAGCAGAAGTGGTACGGGACGGTCGAGGAGCGCCTGGACCCCGTGCAGTCGTCGGGTCGCTTCTACGACCGGCTGCTCGCCGTCACCGGCTGGGAGACGCTCGAGCCGACCATCGCGGCGCACAAGGCCCAGCGGAACGCCGACCCGTACCACTACCAGCAGTACTGGGACCAGGCGCTCCAGGCCATCCAGCTCGCCAGCGGCGCGGACGAGCAGGATCTCGAGGCGCTGTCCCGGTCCATCCAGGGAGCGGCGGCCGGCGCACCCTGCATGACCGGCTCGGTGAGCAGCGCCGCCGTCGGCGCCGGTGGCTGGGCCAACCCGGCCGTCGGTGCCAAGGCATCCGGGTTCGGGCCGCGCAGCACCGGCATCGCCGGGGCGTCGACCTACCACCTGGGTCAGGACATCGCTGCGTCGTGCGGCACCCAGGTGTTCGCGGCCGCCGCGGGGCGCGTGGTGATCTCCGGGGCGACCGGCTGGGGAACCGGCAACACGATCCGCATCGAGCACGGCATGGGCCTCGACTCCACGTACGGCCACCTGCTGACCGGCACCAACCTGGTGCGCGTCGGCGACACGGTCCGGGCGGGACAGCAGATCGCGGCCATGGGTGGCGACTCGCGCATCGACCCGGCGGGCGCCGGCACGTCGTCGGGCTGCCACCTGCACTACGAGGTGCGGATGAACGGTCAGGCGGTGAACCCGGAGCCGTTCATGGCTCAGCAGGGCGTGACCCTCGGGGTGGCGGCCCCGGTCACGGAGTCGGTGGCGCCGGACGACGCACCGGACAGTGTGGAACCGGCGGACGCGGACCGATGATTTCTGCTGGCGGCAGACGTCGGTAAAAAGAGGTCGCGATCTTCGGCGGGAATACCCGACGATGATCCGGCGTCGTTAGACGTAGGTCGTGTGCAGTGTCGCTCCCGATCTCGGCCCGCGCGCACCGTACCGAGAGGGAACGCATGAGTACCGACACCATAGGATCGCCCGACCAGCTGAGCGATCCACCCACCGACCTGCCCTCGGCGAGCGAAGCCGCCGCCCCGTCGCGCACCGACAAGCTGGCCCCCGGGCACTTCCGGGCGATCGCGCTGCTCATGGCGAGCGCGTTCACGGTGATCCTGAACGAGACCACGATGTCGGTGGCGCTCCAGCCCATCATGGATGACCTGAACATCACCGCGACGACCGGTCAGTGGCTCACCACGGCGTTCCTGCTGACGATGGCCGTCGTCATTCCGGCCACCGGGTACCTCATCAATCGGCTCGGTACACGCGGCGCGTACCTGTTGGCGATGTCGCTGTTCACCGTGGGTACCGCCCTGGCGATGGTCGCGCCGAACTTCGCGTTCCTGGTGACCGGCCGAGTGGTGCAGGCGATCGGTACCGCGATCATGCTGCCGCTGATGATGACGACGGTCATGACCATCGTTCCGGCGCACATGCGGGGCCGCGTCATGGGCAACGTCACGCTGGTCATCGCGCTGGCACCGGCGCTCGGCCCCACGGTCTCGGGCGCCATCCTCGAACCGCTCGGCTGGCGCTGGGTCTTCGGCGTCGTGCTCCCCATCGCGGTGCTCGCGCTGGGCGCAGGCCTGCTCTGGATCCGGGACGTGTCCGACAAGGAGCACCACCACCTCGACCCGCTGTCGCTCGTGCTCGCGCTGATCGCGTTCGGTGGCGTCGTCTGGGGCCTCTCCGGGCTGGGTGAGGCGGCGCAGCACGGTACGCCGATCAACCCGTGGATCCCTCTGGGTGCGGGGCTCGCGACGCTCGGCCTCTTCGTCTGGCGGCAGATCGCACGGCAGCGCACCGACTCCGCGCTGCTCGACCTGCGCACCTTCCTGCAGCCGAACTTCCGCCTCGGGGTCGCCATCATCGCGGTCGCGATGATGGCGATGCTCGGCACGATGATCATGCTGCCGCTCGTGCTGCAGGACGCCCTCGGTATGGCGCCCCTGACCGTCGGCCTGATCATGCTGCCGGGCGGTGTCGCGATGGGTCTGCTGGGGCCCGTCATCGGCCGCCTGTACGACCGGGTCGGCCCGCGGCCGATCATGATTCCCGGTACCGCGCTCGTCACCGTCGCGGTCGGCATGCTCGCGTTCCTCACGCCCGAGACCTCGCTGTTCTACGTGCTCGGCGCGCACATCCTGCTGATGATCGGTCTGGCCTCCGTGTTCACGCCGCTGTTCAGCTCGGCGCTCGGGGTGCTGCAGCCGCACCAGTACTCGCACGGTTCGGCCACGATCAACACGGTGCAGCAGGTCGCGGGTGCCGCGGGCACCGCGCTGTTCGTCGCCATCATGACCATCCGTTCCGAGGCACTGACCGCGGCCGGGGCCCCGCCCGCCGAGGCCATGACCGGTGGCGCGGGCCTTGCGTTCGGGATCGGCGCCGGGGTGATGGTCGTGACGATCTTCCTCGCGTCGCTCGTCAAGCGGCCGGAGACCGACGGCGAGTTCCACGGCGGCCACTGAGCCAGCCGGCTGACGAGGGCGGGAACCCAGGTCCGGGTTCCCGCCCTTCTCGTGTCCGGAACGGCCCGTGGCGCCGCGTCAGCGGTCGAAGAGCCGGTCGAGGAGGCCCTTGCGCTCCGGACGGGTCAGCCGAGTGACGTCGATCGGTGCGAGACCCCGCAGTTCGAGCAGGCCGTTCGCCGCCGAGATCACGTCGGGCAGAGCCGGCGGGTGCGCGCCGTCGGGCACCAGGCCCGCGGCCTTCAGCGTGGCCGGCACCGACCCGGCGGCCAGGCGCCGGGTCCATCCGGCCGGGTCCAGGTTCAGGAACTCGTCCCGCGCGGAGTGGTCACTCCGGGCAGTGCCGTCGTCGGGGTCGGGCGCCGCCCGGCTCGTTCCGCGGGACGGTTCCGCGGAGCTCGCCGTCCGCTCGACGAGCAGGGCGGTCAGGCTCTCCGCCCGGTACACGGCCCCGGCGCGCAGCTCATGGTCCAGGAACACGATCTGCCCGAGATGACCGTGCACACCCGGGGCAAGATCGGCGGCGTAGACGTTCCCCGCCCCGTCGGTCCCCACAGGGAACCAGAGCGGCGAACCGATTGCCGCCCGCACCCGCCCCGCGGGATCCTCGGGCGCGAACGTCCCCGCGTCGGCGGTCCACGTGTCGAAGCGGGCGGCGGGCAGGAACGCCTCGCGGAGCAGGCTCTCGTTCAGCGGCACGATCTCGAACCCGCCGAACAGGCCCTCCGCCGGCGAGAGCGTCAGGCTGCCCGACCGGGCCGCCGCGTACAGCGCCCGCACCTCCTCGGGCAGGCGGACGCCGCCGGGCAGGGCAGCCTCGGCGGCGGCGATCGCCTCGGGAGCGGCGCCGACGGCGTCGGGCATCCGTTCCGCGACCACCCGCGTCACGGCGTCGGGATCGGCTGACCCGGCCGGCACGGCGTCCGGGGCGGGCCTGATCGGTTCCAGGTACTGCGCCGGGAGGGCTCCCGGCTCCAGCACCACCTCCAGCACGGGGGTGTAGCGCCCGGAGACGACAGCGGGCGGCATCGTGATGAGCTCGACCACGTCGTCCTCGACCCGGTCGGCGGCGCAGACCCGCACGGACCGCTCGGCGTCGGGCGTGAGCTCGGCGATCGCCCGCAACGCGTCGTCGAGGTCGGCCCGGGGACCCCGGGTACCGGCGCGTGCGGCCTCACGGGCCAGCTTGCGGTCGTGCCGGCGGCGGGCCTCGGTGTCGCCGTCGTCCCGGTACGTGCCCTGCCACGTCCCGCGGCCGACGGTGCCGACGAACTCGCTGACTTTCGTACCGGGCGGCGCGGAGCGGCGCAGCGCGTCGACGAACGGTTCCCAGGTCTGCCACTCGGTGAGGCTCACGAGCCACATGATGCCGTCTCACTGCTAGGCGTGGCGGCTCGACGTTCCGTAGACTTCCAGCCATGGCCGAGGTGCGGGTCTTTGCTGGTACCGGGGGTCAGCGCTTCGCTCACGAGATGTGCGCTGATCTCGACGTCGCGCTGAGTCCGATCTCGATCCAACGCTTCGCGAACGACTGCCTGCAGGTGCAGCTGTTGGACAACTGCCGTGAGCGCGACGTCTACCTGGTGCAGTCGGTGGTCCGTCCTGCGCAGGAGAGTCTGATGGAGCTCCTGCTCATGGTCGACGCCGCCAAGGGCGCGTCGGCCGCCCGGATCACCGCGGTCATGCCGCACTTCGCGTATGCCCGCTCGGACAAGAAGGACGCGCCGCGGATCTCGCTCGGTGGCCGGCTTGTCGCGGACCTGCTGGAGACGGCGGGGGTGAACCGCATCCTGACGATGACGCTGCACGCGCCGCAGGTGCACGCGTTCTTCCGGGTGCCGACCGATCAGCTCAATGCGCTGCGCGAGCTGGCGGGGCACTTCCTGCCGAGCGACCTGTCGAAAGCGACCGTGGTGTCGCCGGACCTGGGCAACGCCAAGAGCGCCTCCGCGTTCGCCAAGATGCTCGGCATACCCGTCGCGGCGGCCGCGAAGGAGCGGTTCGACGGTGACCGGGTCGAGATCACGTCCCTGATCGGTGACGTCACGGGCCGCGACATCATCGTGCTCGACGACGAGATCGCCAACGGGTCCACGATCATCGCCATCCTCGACCTGCTGCGCGAGCACGGCGCACGCACGGTGCGGATCGCCTGCACGCACGGGATCTTCGCCAACGACGCCGTCCACCGCATCGCGGCCGACCCCGACGTGGTCGAGATCGTCACGACGAACACCGTGCCGTCGGCCGGCCTGCTGGCGCACGACAAGCTGACGGTGATCAGCGTGGCGCCGGCGTTCGCGGAGGCGGTGCGCCGGATCCACAGCGGCGAGTCGGTCAGCGCCCTCTTCGACCCGACGCACGTCTAGCGACCGCGCCCCAGCGCCGCAACCATGAACTCCTCGGGGTACGGCGAACGCGCCACTGCCTGCTCCACGCCGAGCGTCCCGGCGGCGACCTTCCGGCACAGCTCGGCGACCAGCTCCAGCTCCGCGCGCTGACCGTGGACGAAGTCCCGGCCGACCGGATCGCCGTGGCCGGGCACCACGATCGGCGCGTCCAGGGCGAGGATGCCGTCCAGCGCGGCCGGCCAGTCCTGTGGAAAGGCGTCGCCGAACTGTGGCGGCGCACCGTGCTCGACGAGGTCGCCCACGAACACAGCGCCGGCGTCCGGCACGTGCACGACCACGTCGTGGTCGGAGTGCGCGGGCCCGAAGTGCCGTAGCTCCACACGGCAGCCGCCGAGATCCAGCTCCGCGCGGTGGTCGACCAGGTGGTCGGGCAGGACCAGGCGCACGGCCGCGATCCGGTCGCCCACCTCCACCTCACCCCGTTCGCGGTATCGCCGCGCCCACTCCTGGCGTTGCCGCTCACCGGTGGCCACGAGATCGGCGTGGCACCGCCGATGGGCCCACACCGTGCAGGGGACGAAGGCTTCGGTACCGAAGCTGTGGTCGAAGTGGGAGTGAGTCAGCACGACCTGCCACGGCAGCGACGTCACCTCGCGCACGGCGGCGGCGAGCTCCGCACCCTGCGCCGCGTCGCCGCCCGTGTCCACGACGAGGCACGAATCGTCACCCACGACGAGCCCGATGGAGAGGTCCAGCTCCTGATAGCGCCGCACGAGCACGCCGTCCGCAACCTCGGTCCACGCGTCCATGAGCCCGACCCAAGCAGACCGACGAGACCGGCCACAACCAGAGCCGGTCGCCGTCGGACCGACCGCGACCGGACCGGGTCAGCCAGCTACCGCTGGGCCCACCACTTCTTGAGCTCCTCCGTCGCCAGGTCCTCGCCCAGCGGACCCTGTTCCATGCGCAGGCCCAGCAGGTACTTGTACGCCTCGCCGACCTGGCGGGACGGCGGGATCCCGAGGATCGCCATGATCTGCGTACCGTCCAGATCGGGACGGATCGCGTCGATCTCCTCCTGCTCACGCAACGCGCTGATCCGGTTCTCCAGGTCCGTGTACGCGTCGGACAGCCGCTGGGCCTTGCGCTTGTTGCGCGTCGTGGAGTCGGCACGGGTCAGGCGGTGGAGGCGCTCGAGGAGCGGTCCGGCATCCGTCACGTAGCGGCGGACGGCGGAGTCGGTCCACGCGCCGTCGCCGTAGCCGTGGAACCGCAGGTGCAGCTCGACGAGCCGCGACACGTCCTTGACCACCTGCTTCTCGAACTTCAGGGCCTTGAGCCGCTTGGCCGTGAGCTTGGCCCCGACCACCTCGTGGTGGTGGAAGCTGACTCCCCCGCCGGCCTCGAACCGGCGGGTGGCCGGCTTGCCGATGTCGTGCAGCAGCGACGCGAGACGCAGCACCAGGTCAGGCGCCGGCACAGGGCCGTCAGGGCCTGTCTCCTGTGCGATCGCCTGCTCCAGCACGGTGAGCGAGTGCTGGTAGACGTCCTTGTGCCGGTGGTGCTCGTCGATCTCGAGCTGGAGCGCGGGCAGCTCCGGCAGCACCTGCTCGGCAAGGCCCGTGTCGACGAGCACCTCGAGACCGGCACGCGGGTTGTCGCTCAGGAGCAGCTTGGTGATCTCGGCCTGCACGCGCTCCGCCGAGACGATCTCGATCCGCTGGGCCATCGCGACCAGCGCCGCGAGCGTCCCTTGTTCCACGTGAAACGAGAGCTGAGCGGCGAACCGCGCCGCGCGCATCATGCGCAGGGGGTCGTCGTCGAACGAGCGCTCGGGCGCGATGGGGGTACGCAGCACGCCGGCCGCGAGGTCGCTCAGGCCGCTGAACGGGTCCACGAAGGTCAGGTCGGGCACACGCACGGCCATCGCGTTCACCGTGAAGTCCCGGCGGGACAGGTCGCCGTCGAGCGTTTCCCCGAACTCGACGAGCGGCTTGCGCGACGCCGGGTCGTACTTGTCGGTCCGGTACGTCGTCACCTCGACGACGACGTCGCCCCGGCGCGCGCCGATGGTGCCGAACTCCCGGCCGATGTCCCAGTTGGCGTCGCCCCAGCGCGCGAGGATCTTCTGCGTCTGGCTCGGCGAGGCCGACGTGGCGAAGTCCAGGTCGTTGCTCGCGCGGCCGAGGAACGCGTCCCGTACCGGTCCGCCGACCAGCGAGAGCTCGTAGCCCGCGGCCAGGAACTGGTCGCCCAGCTCCAGCGCGGCGGGGGCCATCTCGGTCAGCACGCCGAGCGCGCGCCGCAACAGATCCTGCTCAGGGGTAGACACAGCCCAAGATTCTCCCAGACGCGACCCGACAACACGCACCGCAAGACCGAACCGCTCGGGGTCGCCGCGCTGCGCGCCGCGACGACCGCTGTGCCCGGAACCGCCCGCACCCCCTGACCGGACCCACCGTGCTCAGTCGGTAGTGTTGGGGCATGTCCACCCCTGTTCCGGCGAGCGACCGTCCACATGGTCGCCCGGAGGTGCCTCCGCCGCCCGGCGGAGCACCGTTGCGGGTGAATCCTGCCCGGCGGGCCGTCTCGACGAGCAGCCCGGCACACCTGCCCGTCGTGGACGAGACGTCGGCGGGCGGCCTGGTGCTGCGTGGCGGTTCCGAACGTCCCGAGGACTTCAGCGCAGCAGTGCTGCTGCGCCGCAACCGCACCGGCCGGCTGGAATGGTGCCTCCCGAAGGGACATCTCGAGGGCCGCGAAACGCCGCAGGAAGCGGCGATCCGCGAGATCCACGAGGAGACCGGCATCCGCGGCTCTATCCAAGCGGAGCTCGGCGTGATCGACTACTGGTTCACCGGTGAGGACCGGCGAGTCCACAAGGTGGTGCACCATTACCTCTTGCGCGCGGAGGGCGGTCGCCTGACCGTGGAGGACGATCCGGACGGCGAAGCCGAGGACGCCCTCTGGGTCAGGATCGACGAGCTCGCCGAGCGCCTGTCGTACCCGAACGAGCAGCGACTGGCCGCTGCCGCCCTGGACCTCCTCGTCTCGTCGAGGAACCTCCGGGACGCGCTGCGGGCTGACGCCTTCCCCACGGAGCGCCCCGACCTGCCATGACGCAGCACCCCGACTTCCTCCGCAGTTCCGCTCCCCGCCGACTGACCCGCCGTACCGGCACGTCGGTCGCCGTGCTCCTGGCGGCCGTGCTGCTGGTCGGGCCGATGACCGTCCCGGCCGTCGCCACCGGTCCGGCGCCGGAGCGATCCGCCGTGCGCAGCAGCGCCGAGACCCACCCCCCGACGCGGTCCGCCGCCCAGGGATCGATCGACGTGTCGATCGTGAAGATCTCGCACCCGGTCGCCGAGCCCGGCGACGAGGTGACCATCCGGGCGAAGATCACCAACACGAGCGACACCACGTTGACCGACGCGGTAGCCGAGCTGACCGTCGACCACCTCGCACTCACCACCCGCGCGGACATCACCGAGTGGTCCACGGCGGACCTGCTCGACCCGGTCCGGGGCGAGCCCACGGCGGAGCCGGTGTCCGAGCTGGCGCCGGGCGAGTCCACGAACGTCTCGTACACCTACGACCCGGCAGCCCAGGTGTTCCGGGGCTTCGGCGCGCGCCGCCTCGCGGTCGCCGTGAGTGACGCATCTGGGCGGCTGGGCATCGCCCGCTCGTTCCTGGTGTACGACGCCGACGGTCTCGAGCGCGAGCCCATGCGGATCAGTGTCCTGGCCGCCGTGACGAGCCCGCCGACCGACCCGTCGGACCCGAGCGCTGCCGAGATCGAGCTGGCACAGCAGACCGCCGACGGCCAGCGCCTCGACGGTGTGCTGCAGGTTGCGGAGGACACCGACCTGTCGCTCGCGATCGACCCCGACGTGCTGGCCAGGGCGGTGAAGTCGGAGGACCCGGCACTCACGGAGTGGTCCGACCGGATGCTCGACGCGGCCGAGCAGACAGCTACCTACACACTCCCCAACCATGACCTGGACCTCGCCGCGCTCGCGCACGCCGAGGCGTACGCCACGGGGCGGCGGAGCTTCGTGCGCGCACCCACCATCCCCAGCTGGACGGTTCCCGAGGGGTGGAACGAAGACCTGGCCTGGCCGGCGGACGGTGTGGTGCCTGACCTCGAGACGCTCGACCTCGCCGTATCCACAGGGAGGCAGAACGTCGTGGTCGGCGGGGGCGGGCTCGCGTACGAAGGGTTCGGCACGGTGACCGGCCGGGCAGACGTCGAGACGCCGTCCGGCACCGCACGCGCCGCGGTGACCGACACGGTGCTGACGGAGAGCTTCGTCTCGGCGACCGACCTGTCCGGGGTGGGCGCCGGGTCCACGGAGGAGGTGAGCAGCACCGCGGCAGACACGTCGACCGCAGCCACCACCGCGGAGGGTACGCAGCGCCTGCTCGCGGACACGGCCGCGATCGTGAGCCAGTCGCCGACCGCCCCGCCGACGGTGTCGATAGTGGCCCCCCGCAGCTGGACGCCGGACGCCGAGGCCGCGATCTCGATCCTCCGTACGCTCAACGACGAGGCGGGGTGGGTCGAGACCACGACGCTCGACACCCTGCTCCGGCAGGACGCTCAGGACGAGGGTCGCACTCCCCTGCCGAGGCACCGCGCCGCCAAGGCGGAGATCAGCCCCAACGACGTGGCGGCGCTCGAGCACGCGCGCGACGCGGTCGTCACGTTCTCCTCCGTCGCGGGCGATGCCGGGGCGCAGATCTGGCGCCCGGGCGTGGTCCGTCTGATCGCGCCGCTGTCGGTCGCGCACCGTCAGGACCCGGGCCGCAGGGACGTGATCGTCCAGCAGGTCCTCCAGGCCACGAACGAGCTGACGCACGAGTCGATCAAGGTGGTGCCTCGCCAGGACATCAACTTCATCACCGACGTCGGCAACATCCCGGTGCGCGTCCGCAACGAGCTCGACCTGGACGCAACGGTCACCGTGGTACTGCGCCCCGACCATCCGCGACTCACCGTCGACGCCCGCCGCGCGGCGACCATTCCGGCTGGTCAGGAGGTGGACGTCCAGGTACCCGTGCGCGCTATCGGCTCGGGTGACGTCGAGGTCACCGCGCAGATCCTCACGCCGACCGGTGCCAAGATCACCGACGACTCGTCGTTCCAGGTCCGCGTCCGTGCGGGCTGGGAGGAGGTCGGTACCTGGATCGCTGCCGCGCTCGTCGCCCTGCTGTTCCTGGCCGGGATCTGGCGCACGGTGCGTCGCGGGAAGTCGCCGTACCGTGCCACCAGCAAGGACGTCGAGGAAGCGGCCGGCACGTCTGCCGAGACGCTGGAATCACCGCCGACCACCTCGGCGAGCTCGATGGCCGTCCCGGCGGAGTAGTGTTTCGGCCGCCGCACCTGTCGGCAGAACCACGTCGGGCAAGGCCCAGACCACGGGAGTAGTCGCTTGACCCAGGAGAACACCGTGACCGTACCGACCGATCCCGCCTCGGACCCCGGCGCCGAGGCCGCGAGCGGTCCGGGCGCGTCCGCCGCGCCGCCGTCGCGCGGCCTGGGCCGCAACTCGATGGTGATGGCGGCCGGCACCGCCGCCTCGCGTCTCGGCGGCCTGGTCCGCAACATGATGCTGGTGGCCGCGATCGGCTCCGCCGGCACGGTCGCGAACGCGTTCGACGTCGCGAACAAGCTGCCCAACGTGCTGTTCGCGATCCTCGCGGGCGGCATGCTGAACGCCGTGCTGGTCCCGCAGATCGTCAAGGCGTTCCGCGCGCACAACGCGCAGGAGCGGATCGACAAGCTGCTCACCGTCTCGGCCGTCGGCATCCTCGCCATCACCGCGATCCTCACGGGCGCCTCCGCGTGGGTGGTGATGCTCTACACGGACGGCTGGACCGCCGAGCAGCTGGCGCTGGGCACTGTGTTCGCGTACTGGTGCATCCCGCAGCTGTTCTTCTACGGCCTGTACACGCTGCTGGGCCAGGTGCTCAACGCGCGGGAGCAGTTCGGACCGTTCATGTGGGCGCCGGTGGCCAACAACGTCGTCTCCGTCATCGGGTTCGGCATCTTCCTCGTGGTGTTCGGCACTGCGCCGGAGCTCGGGATCAACGACCTCTCCGAGTGGGACACGCCGCGCACGGTCCTGCTGGCGGCCACGGCCACGCTCGGGATCGTGGCTCAGGCCCTGGTGCTGCTCGTCCCGCTGCTGCGCTCGGGTTTCCGCTGGAACTTCCGACTCGGCGTGCGCGGCATCGGCCTGCGCTCGGCCGGGTCCGTCGCCCTGTGGACGTTCGCCGCGGTGGTCCTGGAACAGGCAGGCGTTCTCTACCTGACCCGGGTCGCGGCCGAGGCCGGGGCCTCCGGCGGACCGGGAGTCGAGTTCGCTGGTAACGCGGCGTACACGCAGGCGCTGCTCATCTACCTGCTGCCGCACTCCCTGGTCACGGTCTCCATCGCGACCGCGCTGTTCACCGGCATCAGCAAGGCCGCGCACGACGGCGACACCGACCGGGTCCGGGCCGATCTCTCCCTGGGGCTGCGCACCATCGGTGTCTTCACGGTCTTCGCCACCGCCGCGCTCACGGTGCTGGCCGCGCCGGCCACGGCGTTCATCGTGCCGACGGCGGGCGCGGAAGGCACCGCGCTCATCGCGCCCGTGCTGGTCGCCCTCTCGTTCGGCCTCGTGCCGCTCGGCGCCATGGCCCTCATGAAATGGGTCTACTACGCCTACGAGGACGGCCGCTCCGTCTTCTTCATCACCGTGCCGTCGACGCTCGCCCTGGTGGGCGGGCTCGTCGCCGCACAGATCTGGCTGGCGCCGCAGTACTGGGTCATCGCTGCCGGTGGTGCGTACGCCCTGTCCAACTGGATCACGGTGCTCCTACGCACCGGTGGCCTCCGCAGGAAGCTCGGCGGACGGCTCGACGGAGGCCGCGTGCTCGCCCTCCACGCGAAGACGCTGCTCGCAGCCGCGGTCTCGGGGGTCGCCGGGTGGGGCCTGTACCGGCTGGTCGGCGGGTTCGACGCGCTCTCCTTCGGCAGCGGCTGGGTGCTGACGATGCTCAGCGGCCTGTGGGTGACGGCGCTCTGCGGCCTGGCGATGCTCGGTGTCTACGTGCTGCTCCTCCGCCTGCTCAAGGTCCGGGAGCTCGACCGTCTGCTCGGTCCGGTGCTCGCTCGGCTCAAGCGCTGAACCACCCGCGCGGCCAGGTCGCCGGAACGGACGGCCGGTTGACACTTCGGTTGCGAAGGGGCGACATTTCGGCGGGTTGACGGCGGATCCGCGTAGCATGGCGACGGTGCGTGATCCGTGCGGTCACGTACCTGCTACTGTCCCCCGACCGAGCGAGGAGGTCCGCGTGAGCACCGTCGAGCCAGGCAGCGTGCTGGTCGAGAGGTACAGGCTGAGCCAGCAGGCGTCGACCGACCTTGCCGCGGCAACTGCCTGGGAGGCACACGACCTGGTACTGGATCGTGCGGTCCGGGTCACGCTCGTCACCGGCCCTTATGCCGGCGACGCCCTCGACTCTGCCCGCCGCGCTGCACTGGTGACCGACCCTCGTCTGGTCCGGGTGCTCGACGCCGGCTCCGACCCGGATGGTCGCAGGTACGTCGTCACCGAACCGCACACCGGCACCACCCTGACCGAGATCGTCTCGAGCGGACTGGTGGACGAGCAGCAGGCCCGCGCGATCGTCGGTGAGGCTGCCTCGGCCCTCCGGGTGGCACACGCCCGCGGCGTCCACCACACCGCACTGCGCCCCGAGGCGGTCCGCGTGGACGGCCACGAGATCCGGGTCACGGGTCTCGGCCTCGACGGCGGACTCGCCTCCGGTGACACGCTCAACGTCAAGCCGGTACAGCTCGATGCCCAGGGTCTGGTGGCTCTGCTCTACTACGCGATGACGGCACGCTGGCCCGGTCAGGACCTCGAGGCAGCCTGGATCGCGAAGGACACCCTGATCCCCCTGCCCGCACAGCTCGACGATTCCGGCGCTGTGGCGCCACTGTCCACACTGGTTCCCCACGTGGACACCGACATCGATGCCCTGGTGGCCCGGGCGTTCAACGCGCCCGGTGGTACCGACGGACCGATGAACCCCGACGACGTGACCGCGGCTCTTCAGCCGTGGGGAGAGGTTTCCGTAGTGGCATCGCTGCCTGGATTTGTGCAGCCCGAGCCGGAGGGGCCGCGGCGGCAGTCCATCGCCGACGCTTTCGGGGGCGAGGGCACACCGCCCGTTCGACGCCCCGTCACCGGCCGGATCGCGCGTAACGACGAGACGATGGCGACGGGGGCGGGCAACGTGCCCGCCGGCTACCCGGAGCCGCAGAACGACTACACCTATGAACCGCAGGCGTACGGCGGGCATGCGCCGGTTCCGCCGCCACCGGACGGCGCCCCGGCCGGTTACGACCAGTTCGGTCAGCCGGTCGCCCAGGGCCAGTACGGCTACGACCAGGCGCAGTACGCGCAGGAGGGTGCGCCACAGCAGTATCCACCGCAGTACGCGCCGGGCGGATACGACCCCAACGCCGGCTATTACGAGCAGGACGGCGGGTTCGCCACCCAGCCCGCACCCAAGCGCGGTGGCGTGAACCCGACGCCGATCGTGCTGGGCCTCGTCGGCGTCGCGGTCGTGGCCGGCCTGATCTGGGCGATCAACGCCGTGCTGGCGCCGACGCCCGACGTCATCGCCGACGCCTCCCCTACGCCGACGGTGAGCGCGTCCGCGGGTGGCGAGAGCGAGGACGAGGGTGCGGGCAGCGCGCCTCCGTCGCCGCCCGCGCAGACCGAGGCGCGGCCCGTGATCGACTCGGCGGCCCTGCTGGGCACGCTCGACTGGGAGGGCCAGACGATCGACCACCCGGAGACGGTCGAGCGTGCCTACGACACCGACCCGGCCACCTTCTACTTCACGACCACGTACCAGCAGGCGGCGTTCGGCGGGTTCAAGGAGTCGCTCGGGATGGAGCTAAGGCTCCGCGAGCCCGCCTCGGTCACCAAGGTAGAGCTGCTGACCAACACCCCCGGTGGCAAGGTGCAGATCCTCAAGGGCGGCGCCGGTGGCGAGGTGCTCGCGGAGGGGGCGTTCGCGGAGACCACGACGTTCGAGCTGAGTGAGCCGGTGGTGAGCAACTCGTTCACCATCTGGATCACCGAGCTGCCGCAGGTCCCGGACGGCTTCCGGCTGGAGCTGAACGAGGTAGTGCTGAGCTAGCCGGATCTCGGACCGCACCGGGGCGAGCCCTCGCGCGCGGACGTCGCAGCTTCCCGACAGGGAGGACCCCTCGTGGTCCGCGAACACGTCCGCGCGCGAGGGCTGGCCCCGTTCTTGTCCCCCGGCCCTGCCATACATCGATGTCTGTCGATATTATGTGGCGAGACTCACGCCGACGATCGCGCCGCAGTCGGCATCGGCTGGAACACTGGGACCCGCCCGCGTGTTGTTGCGTGTGCCCCATGGAACTCGAGGAGATCGCCTTGACCGAACAGACCACAGCTCCGGCTGCCGGGACAACCGACGCCCCCGTGCTCGACGTCGTCATCGTGGGGTCCGGCCCCGCGGGATACACCGCAGCCATCTACGCGGCGCGAGCAGGCCTTGCGCCCGTTGTCGTCGCGGGCTCGGTCACCGCGGGCGGCGCCCTGATGAACACCACCGAGGTGGAGAACTTCCCTGGGTTCCCCGCGGGGATCCTGGGTCCCGACATGATGGACGCCATGCGCGAGCAGGCCGAGAAGTTCGGCGCCCAGGTCATCTGGGACGACGCCGAGCAGGTCGAGCTCACCGGCGACGTCAAGACGATCGTGACGGGTGGTGGCGACGCCTACCGCGCTCGCTCCGTCATTCTCGCCACCGGTTCCGCGTACCGGGAGCTGGGCCTCTCGGACGAGAAGCGGCTCTCCGGCCGAGGCGTCTCGTGGTGCGCCACCTGCGACGGCTTCTTCTTCCGTGACCAGGACATCGCCGTGGTGGGCGGTGGCGACTCCGCGATGGAGGAGGCGACCTTCCTCACGCGGTTCGCCTCGAAGGTCACCGTCGTGCACCGCCGCGACGGCCTGCGCGCCTCGAAGATCATGGCCGAGCGGGCCATCGCGGACCCGAAGATCGAGTTCGCGTGGAACAGCGAGATCGCAGGCATCACCGGCGAGAGCAAGGTCTCGGGCATCAGCCTGCGCGACACCGTCACCGGCGAGGTACGGGACCTGGACGCGACCGGGCTGTTCGTCGCCATCGGTCACGAGCCCCGCACCGACCTGGTCAAGGGCCAGGTCGAGCTGGACGAGAACGGCTACATCCTCGTCGAGGGCCGGAGCACGCGCACCAACCTCCCCGGCGTCTTCGCCTGCGGCGACGCCGTCGACCACACCTATCGCCAGGCGATCACGGCCGCCGGCTCGGGCTGCTCGGCAGCGCTCGACGCCCAGGCGTTCCTGGACTCGCTGAACGACTGATCTCCCGGTCGGCTCCCACCGACCGCGCCCCACTCGGCCCCGCACGGGGCCATGAACAAGGAGATGCTGGATGAGCACCATCAAGGTCACCGACGACACCTTCAAGGCCGAGGTCCTCGACTCTGACATTCCCGTCTTCGTCGACTTCTGGGCCACCTGGTGCGGGCCGTGCCGCATGGTCGCGCCGATCCTCGAGGAGCTTTCCGACGAGTACGAGGGCAAGATCAAGATCGTCAAGATCGACACCGACGAGAACCGGCAGACCGCCATGGACTACGGCATCGTGTCGATCCCGACGCTCAACGTCTACAAGGGCGGCGAGGTCGTGAAGTCGATCATCGGCGCCCGGCCCAAGCGTGCACTGACCGAGGAGATCGACGAGGTCCTCGCGGGCTGAACCTTCGCCCCGGGGGCTAATCCCTCGCACACCGCGACGAAGAGCACGTGCCCGTCCCGCCTGATCACCTCATCAGGTGCGGCTCCTGGCACGTGCTCTTCGTCGTCCGGATCCCCGTAGTCTCACCGTTTCGCCACGAACGGACACGGAGCCGCACACCGGCCGCGTGCGAGACTGGGCGTCGTGAACGAGCTTCCCGAGACCGCCGGTACCCGCCTCGACCCGTGGTTCGGTTCGTACGCGGCGCGAGCGCACGGCATGCGCGCCTCGGAGATCCGGGCACTCTTCTCGGTGGCGAACCGCCCGGAGGTGGTCTCGCTCGCGGGTGGCATGCCGTACCTCGAAGGTCTCCCCCTCGACGTCATCGCCGAGACGATGCAGCGCCTCATCGCCACCAAGGGCACCACCGCTCTGCAGTACGGCTCCGGCCAGGGTGAGGAGAGCCTGCGCGAGCACATCACGCAGGTCGTCGCGCTCGAGGGCGTGTCGGCACACCCTGACGACGTCGTGGTGACCACCGGTTCCCAGTCGGCACTCGACCTGGTCACGCGCATCTTCGTCGACCCGGGCGACGTGGTGCTCGCCGAGGCGCCGTCGTACGTCGGCGCGCTGGGTGTCTTCCGGTCCTACCAGGCCGACGTGGTCCAGGTACCGCTCGATGCCGACGGCCTCGTTCCCGCCGAGCTCGACGCGACGCTCACCCGGCTGGCCGGCGAGGGCCGCCGCGTGAAGTTTCTCTATACCGTCCCGACGTTCCAGAACCCCGCCGGTGTCTCCCTGTCCGCCGAGCGGCGCCCGCAGGTGCTGGAGATCTGCCGCCGGCACGGCGTTCTCGTCGTCGAGGACAACCCGTACGGCCTGCTCGGCTTCGACGACGAACCGCTGCCAGCGCTGCGGTCCTACGACACGGACGGCGTGCTGTACCTCGGATCCTTCTCCAAGACCTTCGCCCCCGGTTACCGGGTCGGTTTCGTGATCGCGCCCCACGCGGTACGGGACAAGCTCGTGCTGGCCAGCGAGTCCGCCGTCCTCTCGCCGTCGAACGCGTCGCAGCTCGCAGTGGCGACCTATCTCGAGACGTGCGACTGGAAGGCGCAGATCAAGGCCTACCGGGAGCTCTACCGCGAGCGACGTGACGCCCTGGTCGGCGCGCTCGGTGAGCACCTCCCGGGCGCCTCGTGGAACGTACCCCGGGGCGGTTTCTTCGTGTGGGTGCGGCTCCCCGAGGGCCTCGACGCCCGGGCGATGCTGCCGCGTGCGGTCACTGCGCGCGTCGCGTACGTGCCCGGCACCGCCTTCTACTTCGACAGCCGCGGTGCCGACCACATGCGGCTGTCCTTCTGCTTCCCCACGCCGGAACGTATCCGCGAGGGCGTGCGCCGCCTGGCGGGCGTCGTCAACGGCGAGGCCGAGCTGGTGCAGCTCTTCGGCACGTCGGCGCACCCGGACCCCGACACGGACGACGTCGAGGCCCCCGGTCCCGACCTGGCGTGACGCTGCGCCCTCGTGCCTGCGCCCTCGTGCCTGCGCCCTCATGCCTGTGACCGGAGCCCGGGCGTCGGCTCGCCCGGGTCTCTGACACGATGGCGCTGACCCGTTGACCGATCTCGACCGAGTGAGTCCCTCGATGACCAGTTCCGCCGCCGCACCGGCCCCGTCCGACGCTCCCGCCGGCTTGTCCGCGCCTCCCTCCAGTCGTGACGCCGCGGACGGCACTCCCCTCGTCGTCGTGCTGGCCGGCGGGCTCTCGCACGAGCGGGACGTGTCCCTCCGCTCCGGTCGTCGGGTTGCCGAGGCCCTCCGCTCCACCGGACTCGAGGTCGTACTGCACGATGTCGACGCGGACCTCCTGGCGTTCCTGCGCGAGACCCGGCCCGACGTCGTCTGGCCGCTGCTGCACGGCGCGTCCGGCGAGGACGGCTCCGTACGCGACGTGCTCGACATGCTCGGTCTGCCCTATGTGGGCACGGGCCCGCGAGCGAGCCGCGTCGTCTGGAACAAGCCGATCTCCAAGGCGGTCTTGCTGGAGGCGGGCCTCGCGACGCCCGACTACGTGACTCTGCCGCAGAGTCTGTTTCGCGACCTCGGGGCGCAGCCGGTGCTCGACACGATGGTGCGCCGGCTCGGTCTGCCCCTGGTGGTCAAGCCGACCGAGGGCGGCTCCGCCCTCGGGGTCACCGTCGTCACCCGTGCCGAGCACCTGCCGAGAGCGATGGTCGAGTGCTTCGCCTACGGCGAGACCGCACTCATCGAACGAGCGGTCACCGGGGTCGAACTGGCGGTCAGCGTGATCGAAGGCCCGCAGGGACCCGAGGCGCTGCCCGCCGTGGAGATCGTCGCCGACGGCGGCTACGACTACGCCGCCCGCTATGTCGCCGGCGAGACCGAGTTCTTCTCGCCGGCTCGCCTCACCGCGGACCAGGCCGCACAGGTCGCCGACGTCGCCGTCCGAGCCCACGAGGCCCTGCATCTGCGGCACCTGTCCCGCACCGACCTGATCCTCGACGGCGCAGGCACCGCGCACGTCCTCGAGGTCAACGTGGCTCCAGGGATGACGGAGATGTCCCTTCTCCCCCAGGCGGTCGCGGCGAGCGGCCACGACCTCGCCGGGCTGTATCGCAGGATCGTCGACACCGCGCTGGCCCGGGCACGGTAGTGCGCACCACGTGAAACGACACCGGGCCGGCATCTCCCAGGAGGAGAGGCCGGCCCGGTTCTCGCAGGTGCGGTAACCGTCAGGTGTCGGACTGCGGCTTGAGCAGGCCACGCTCCTCCGGGGCCATGACATTGAGGATCCGGTTGAGGTCCTCGACCGACGCGAACTCCACGGTCATGCGGCCCTTGGTCTTGCCGAGTGCCACCTTGACACGGGTCTCGAACCGGTCGGAGAGCCGGGTCGCCAGCTCGTCCACGGCTTCACTCCGGGTGCCCGCGCGGGGCGGCTTGCGCGTCTTGCCGTTGGTGCCGTCGGATTCCGTCATCATGACGATCTCCTCGGTTGCGCGGACCGAGAGTCCTTCCGACACGATGCGCTGAGCGAGTCGTTCGATCTCGGCTCCGTCACTCAGCCCGAGGAGCGCACGAGCGTGGCCCGCCGAGAGCACACCCGCCGCGACACGGCGCTGCACCAGCGGAGGGAGACGCAGCAGACGCAGCGTGTTCGAGATCTGCGGGCGGCTCCGCGCGATCCGGATGGCAAGTTCTTCGTGCGTGCACCCGAAGTCGTCCAGGAGCTGGCGGTATGCCGCTGCCTCCTCGAGCGGGTTGAGGTCCGAACGGTGCAGGTTCTCCAGGAGCGCGTCCCGGAGCATGTCGCCGTCCTCGGTGTCGCGGACGATCGCCGGGATGGTCTCCAGCTCGGCGGCCTGCGTCGCGCGCCAGCGCCGCTCACCCATGATGAGCTCGTACTCGCCCGGGTGTTCCTTGTCGGGCCGCACGACGATCGGCTGGAGCACGCCGATCTCCTTGATCGACTCGACGAGCTCGTCGAGGTCTCCCTCGTCGAACACCGTGCGCGGCTGCCAGGTGTTCGGCCGGATCGCGCTGACAGGCAGCTCGGCGAAGCGCGCTCCCGGGACCGGCACCAGGTCTGTTGTTTCACGTGAAACGTCGCCTGGCGCACCCTGCTCACGGCTGAAGAAGGTGTCGTCCAACGCTGAGGCGGAACCGCCCTCCGCGGCCTCGTTGGCCACGGACAGCCTGCCGCTGGCGATCGCGGAGTCCCACTTCACGGTGCTGGGACGCGGTCCGGAACTCTTGACCGTCTTCTTCTCCGTCGACGTCTCAGCCGGAGCGGAGCTGACCGAGACCGTGCTGACCGGGATCTCGTCCGTCGCGTCGAGCGCCGGCGACGGTCGCTCCTCGACGACGGTTGCTACGGATCCGCCCAGTGCGTTGTCGGCGCCGTCGGACTCGCCCGATCCTGCTCCGGGTGCCTGCTCGTCCAGCTCAGGACCCGTCGGGATCAGGGCGCCCAGGCCCCGCCCGAGCCCGCGTCGCTTCGCACTCATCGTGTCTCCTCGTCGGTTCCGGTCGCGCGCCCCGCGCGGACTGGCTTCGTCTCCATCGTCACGGTGCGCATCCGGCCCCGTTCGGCACTGCGAACCATCAGTCCTGCGCCCCGACCGGCTCCGCCTGTAGCGCACGGCGCGGGCTCGACCCACCCTGGCCGCGCTCCGCCAGTTCACGGGACGCCTGAAGGTACGCCAGCGCACCGGTAGATGTCGCGTCGTAGGTCATGACCGTCTGGCCGTAGCTCGGAGCCTCGGAGATGCGGACCGAGCGCGGGATCGTCGTCTTGAACGTCTCCGCCGGGAAGTGCGACCGCACCTCCCCCGCGACCTGCTGCGCGAGGTTGGTCCGGCCGTCGTACATCGTCAGCAGGATCGACGAGACGCGCAGTTCCGGGTTGAGGTGGGAACGAATCAGGTCGATCGTCTTGAGCAGCTGGCTCAACCCCTCGAGCGCGTAGTACTCACACTGGATGGGGATGAAGACCTCACGGCCCGCCACGAACGCGTTGACCGTCAGGAGACCCAGGCTGGGCGGGCAGTCGATGAGCACGTAGTCGATGCGCTCCTCACCAGCAGCGACACGGTCGGCAAGGTACTTGTCGATCGCCTTGCGCAGTCTCGTTTCACGTGAAACGAGCGAGACCAGCTCGATCTCGGAGCCCGAGAGATCTATCGTCGCCGGCACGCCCCAGAGGTTCGGGACGTCGGGGCACGGCTGGACCGTGCTCGCCAGCGACTCGCCCTCCACGAGGACCTCGTACACGGACGGTGTGCCCGCTCGGTGCTCGATCCCCAGCGCGGTGGAGGCGTTGCCCTGGGGGTCGTTGTCGATCACCAGCACGTTCAGGCCGGACTGTGCCAGCCCGGCGGCGACGTTGACCGTGGTCGTCGTCTTGCCGACGCCGCCCTTCTGGTTCGCGACCGTGATGATGCGGGTCTTCGGTGGACGCGGGAACCGGCGCCCCTGGAGCTCGATACGTCGGCGAGCGTCCATGGCGAGCTCGGCGGCGACAGGAGTCGTGTCGTCAACGGCCGGGACGGTTGCGATGAGGGCTGATCGACGCTCGTCATCGCCACCGTGCGGGCCGCCCGTGGGCTGCTGGGTGCCATGGGGCATCTGCACGGGCCCAGCAGTTTCACGTGAAACACCGGGAGCGGAGAGGCCCTGCACAGGAATCGGATCCGTCACGCGGCTACTGTAATCGCTGGCCGCACCATCTGGCTCGGACTCAGACTCAGTTTCTCCGGCGAAATGTGCGAGTTCGGCATCCACCAGGGAGCCTGCCTCCTCCTCCGGCGGGCGGGAGGCGGATCCGATGACCGCCGGCGCCGCGTTGACCGCTGCGTCCAGTGCCTCGCTCGCCCGTCTGATCGCGTCCGCGGGAACTGGTCGATCAGTGGGCGCCTCTTCCATCTGATCCGGATCCTCGTTCTCTGGACCATCGGGCTGTTCCGTACCTGGCCCCGCCTGCGGTTGTGCTTCCTGCGCCGCACCGGACTCGGCCCGCGCAGGGATCGCCTCCTCGGCCACACGGGAGAGCTGCTCCTTGTCTCCGGGCGCCGACATCGTGACCGACTCGATCAGCTGGCTCAGCGCGGCCACCTTCGTTCCCTCCGGTTCGGGACGATCCTGGCCCCACACCTCGTCGCGCGGGCCGTCACCCACGATCTCAGGCAGGGGTGGCGCCATGTCCTCGGAGGACGGCACATCCGCGGCGGCCGCTCGTTCGAGGACCGACGGGGTCGTCGGCGCCGAGACTCCCCCGGACCCTCTCTGCTCCGGACCGGCCGGACCATGTGCGCCATCCTGGAGCTGGCGGTCGGGGGCAGGGCTGTCCGCACTGCCGTCATCGGCTGGGTCGTCGCCGTCGGTGCTGCTCTTCGTGACGTCCTCATCGACTTCGCCGTCGGTACTGCTCGTCGCCGCGTCGTCAGCCGCGCCATCAGCGGCTCCGACGCTCTCCGGAACGCTGCCGTCCGTCGCCTGCGAGGGAGACGTGGCGTCAGAAGTGGCGTCGCCAGCATTGCTCCGCAGCACAGCGTCGATCTCGGAGGCGCTCCCGCCGTCCGCCGCGGAAGTATTCTCATCGTCCGGCGTGGCAGATCCCTCGCCGAACTGGAACTCGGGCTTCGACCCAGGATCAGGCTGGGCTGTCGACAGGGGCTCAGGCTCGTCAGGGTGGTCGCCTCCCGCAGGCGTTGCGGTCCGGGCCGCCGGACCGGCGAACCCCTCCGTCTCGGGCGAGCTATCTGATCCCGACTGCCCGTCCTCCCGTGCCGCATCCGTCGGCGCGCCCTGCGCGACCAAGTCGGGCGCCTCAGATTCCGACGCCTCGCCGGCACGGCCCGGCGTGGACTGATTCGGGAGCACAGCGCCAGTCGTCGTCTCCGGATTGGCCGCGCCGGATCGGGCTGGCTCTGCCGCGGACTTCCCCGGAGCAACGGCCGGTTCAGAAGCGGACGAGTCGGACGCCGTGGCGGTGGCAGCCGACGCCGCAACGGACTTGGCTGCCGCTACTCGCTTGGACTTTCGTCTGAAGAAGCACACGCGTGT
This sequence comes from Promicromonospora aerolata, assembly GCF_042682255.1. Taxonomy (NCBI): domain Bacteria; kingdom Bacillati; phylum Actinomycetota; class Actinomycetes; order Micrococcales; family Promicromonosporaceae; genus Promicromonospora; species Promicromonospora aerolata. Next base: position 3,979,908 of record NZ_JBHUHF010000001.1, on the reverse strand, counting down.
AACGCTAAGGTCGTCAGCCTGCTCAGGCGTGTCGAAACGCCGACTCCAGGCTGATCGATTCCTCGTGCCGCCCTGATTCCTTCTTTGCGTCCTGGGGCACCGGCAACAAGCTGGCCTACAACTCGTCGTTGACCCGCCTTCCCCGCCCGCGGACCGGGCGTGCGGCTTCGGGGTTTCACGTGAAACAGCGACCCGGACGGGACTGGTCCTCCGGTGCCGGGTGTTCCCACCTCCCTGTGTCAGCTTCACGCGATGAGGTTCTGGCGTCGACGGTTTCACGTGAAACCGTCGCCGGATCGGCGCCTGGCTATGAGCCGCCCGTCGTCGAGTTCGCCCACCCCGGTGACGTCCCGGGACGCAGTTCAATCCGCGGCACGGGCTACTCGCAGAGAAGACGGGAGCGGCCACCTCCAGGCAGCCGCTCCCGTTCCACGTGAAACATCGTCCTCAGTACCGACTACTTACCGCGCCGCACCCGGACGATCGTCGTTGCCTCCACACCCTCGACAGTGCTGCCCTCCAAGATGTCCGGATCTCCCGCGCCGTACTTTCGGAGAACCTTGCGCGCCGGCTCCACCTCTTCGGCCACGCTGCGCCCCTTGAGGATCACCATCTCGCCGCCCACGCGGACGAGCGGCATGCTCATCCGTACCAGCTTCGACAGTGCAGCCACGGCACGGGCCGTCACGACGTCGACCTCGAAGGCGCCGTGGTACTCCTCTGCCCGGCCGCGCTTCACCTCGACGTTGGTCAGCCCCAGGCCTGTCACGACCTCGGTGAGCCAGGTCGTACGTCGCTCCATCGGCTCGATGAGGATCACCTGGAGCTCCGGTCGCATCGCCGCGATCACGATGCCCGGCAGCCCGGCGCCGGAGCCGATGTCAGCCACCGTGCCGACCGGCGGAAGGTGCGGGACGACCGCAGCCGAGTTCAGGATGTGCCGCTCCCAGATGCGCGACACCTCCCGCGGGCCGATCAGTCCTCGCAGCTCGCCCTGATCTCGGAGCATTTCCGCGTACTGCGCGACGCCGTCGTACGCGTCGCCCAGGTACGCCCTGACAGCGTCGCTCGCGCCGAGCGTCTCGCCGTCCGGTACCTCAGCGCTTGCGCCGGTCTGCCCCTGCGCCGCCACGTCCGAACCTTCCACGTCCCGTCCTCCAGTCGCTCTTGAAAGTAGCCAAACACAGCGAGGGCCGGCGCACGTCCTCGGGACGCACACCGGCCCTCGGCCGAGGCCTGTGAATCAGTCGGTGACCGACGCCGTGTCGGCCGCCGGCTGGACCACGACGTAACGCTCGGGCTCGACGCCCCGCGAGTCACTGACCAGGCCCGCTGCCGCGACGGCGTCGTGCACCACCTTGCGCTCGAACGCGTTCAGCGGGTCGAGCTCGACCTCGGCGCCGGAGCTGCGCACCTGCTCGACCGCAGCCTCGGCGATACGCGTCAGATCGACGCGGCGCGCTGCCCGGTAGCCACCGATGTCGAGCATCAGCCGGCTCCGCTCCCCTGTGCGGGTCTGAACTGCGAGGCGCGTGAGCTCCTGCATCGCATCGAGCACCTCGCCCTCGTCACCGATCAGGTGTGCGAGCGACGCGGAGTCGTCCGCCACGACCTCCACCGCGGCACGGTCGTGCTTGATGTCCAGGTCGATGTCGCCGTCGAGGTCGGCGATGTCGAGGAACTCCTCGAGGTAGTCGGCGGCGATCTCGCCCTCTTCTTCGAGGCGCTTGGTCCGGTCCGCCGGATCCACCACTGGAGCCGCGGGGTCGGGCGCGGCCGTACCTGTGCTCGCGTTCATCGCGTCTTCCTCCTACTTCTTCTGCTTGCGCTTGCCCGACGACGTCTGGGAGGCCCCAGGCGTCGTGCCGGACGGCTTCGGCTTGGAGCCAGGCTGCTTGCCCGGCGTGCCGGACGGCTTCGGCTTGGACCCGGCCTGCTTCCCGGACGTCGTGTCGGGCGCATCCTGCGGTGCGGACTGCGCGATGGCGGGCCGCGTGGGCTCCGGGCGAGTCGCGCCCTTCTGCCGGTCCTTGCGCTTGGGCTGCACCCGCTGACCGGTCTTGGGCTGCTCGACCACGGGGGTCTCTTCCTCGATGACCTCGCCCGTCTTCGCAGCACGCTTGGCTGCCTTCGCCGCCTGCCGCTCCTTCATCTGCTTCTCGGCGATGGAGCCGGGCGTCGGCATGCGCTTGATCGTGTAGTACTGCTGCCCCATCGACCAGATGTTGGTGACCGTCCAGTAGATCAGCACACCAACGGGGAAGTTCACGCCGGAGATCGCGAAGACGAGCGGCAGCATGTACAGCATCATCTTCTGCGTCTGCGCCATCGGGCCCTCGAGGGCCGACGGCGGCATGTTCTTCATCGTCAGCTGCCGCTGCGTGGTGAAGGTCGTGACGCTCATCGCGACGATGAGCACGATGACCACCGCCCGCGAGGCCCAGGAGTCGGTCTGGAGGAAGACGTCGCTGAGCTGGGCCCCGAAGAGCGTGGACGACTCGATGTCCGCGGCGACGGACTGGGTGATCGGGCCGATCGGCTCCGCGTCACCGGTCGAGATGCTCTCCAGGCCGTTCAGCACCCGGAACAGGGCGAAGAAGATCGGCGACTGCAGCAGGATCGGCATGCAGGAGGCGAACGGGTTCGTCCCGTGCTTCCGGTAGAGCTCCATGGTCTCGCGAGTCATGTTCTCGCGAGAGGCAGGGTCCGTCTTGCCCTTGTACTTCTTCTGGACGGCCTGCAGCTCGGGCTGGATCATCTGCATCCCGCGCGAGGCTTTGATCTGCTTGAAGAAGAGCGGGATGAGGACGATGCGGATGACGATCACCAGGGCGACGATCGACAGTACCCAGGCGGTGCCAGGGCCGGCCGCCATCCCGAGTGTCGTGAAGAGCCAGTGGGACCCGTAGATGATCCAGGCGACGACCCATTCGATCGGCCAGAGGAATGCGAAGAAGTCCATCGGTCAAGAAGCTCCAGAGTTGGTGACGCGAAGTCTGCGGGGAGGTGCGGGTGTCGTGTGCGGCACCACGAGCCGGAGCCGGTCAGCCCTCGGTGTGGGTGTGTGCGCCGCGCGCGGGCGGCACGTCGTCGACACCGCCGAGACTCCACGGGTTGCACCGCAGCAAGCGCCACAGCGCCAGCCCCAGCCCGCGCAGCGCACCATGGCGACGGAACGCGATCAGGGCGTACTGCGAGCAGGACGGGTAGTACTTACAGCTAGGGGGGCTCATCGGGCTGATGAACGCCTGGTAGAACCGGACCATCCCCACGAGGAGGGTCACCGGAAGCCGGCCGATCAGCGAGGGCTCTCGCGGCGGCGCCTCGCCGTCCGGTGCGGGGGCGGTCGTCATCTCTTCGCGTCCCCGGTTGCGCGTGCGACGGCACGGCGCAGGCACGAGTCGAGATCGCGCTCGAGGTCGGCGAACGTGGCCGACGAGGACGGTGGGAGGGCACGCACGACAGCGCGGGCAGCACTCGGCATCGCCGAAAGCTGCCCGGACGCGGCGGCACGGAGCCGACGCTTCACCAGATTGCGCTGCACGGAGTTACCCACAGCCTTGGAAACGACAAAACCGACCTGTGGAGTTCCCGATCCTGGGTCCGAGACGTTTTCGTCCGGCACCAGGAGGTGAACCACCACGGTCGATCGACCTGCACGCGTGCCGCGGCGCACCGTCCGCTCGAAGTCGACGGAACGGCGCAGTCGGTGCGCCGCGGGCAGCATGGCTCAGGCTGAGAGCTCGGCGCGACCCTTGCGACGGCGGTCCGCCAGGATGGCGCGGCCGGCGCGGGTGCGCATGCGCAGCCGGAAGCCGTGGGTCTTTGCACGACGGCGGGTGTTCGGCTGGAAGGTCCGCTTGCTCACGAGGTACTCCAAGAACGTCGGGGTAGGCACACCGTCAGTCCTCGACGATGCAGTGAATGTTGGCTGATCCGTACAGCGATCTGCCGAGCCGACCCGGGGCCTGGTCCACTGGTCGCGGCCAGCGTCTGAGAGACGCGGCTCGAATCCGTGTGTGGGCGCGCAGAAGTACCTGGAACGGCTGTATGACGTTACGCCGTCCGCACCCTTCCGGTCAAACCAGAACGGCGGGACGATGCCTGTCAGGCGCACCACACCGGGCCTGTCCGACGGGCCGTACGGAGGGCTCGATGACCTGCCCGTGTACCACTTGTTCAGCGGTGATCCGCGCCATCCACAACCTGTGGACAACTGTGTGGACGGTGCCCCATCATGGCAGACTCCAAGTCACCCCCCAGTACTTGCGGCACCCGCGCACGAGACGAAGGAAAGCCAGTGGCCAACCCGGACGAGAACATCGGCGACGTCTGGGCACAGACCCTGACGGCGCTCGAGGCCCGGCCCGACATGAGCCCCCGGCAGCTCGCCTTCATCCGCCTGGCCAAGCCGATGGCCGTCCTGGACGACATGGTGTTCATCGCCGTCCCGCACGAGCAGACACGTACCTATCTGGAGACGGCAGTTCGCGACGATCTGGTCTCGGCCATGTCTTCGGTGCTCGGCCGCGACGTGCGCTTCGGCATCACCGTGGACCCCGAGCTGAGCAGCAGGACGCTCGCCGGGCCGTCGCAGATCTCCGGTCCCGCCGCGCTCTCCCTGGAGCACGAGCCGCCGGAGCCCGAGCAGGCGCAGATGCCGATCGCGCCGCAGCCGGCCCCGAAGCCCTCGGCCGAGCCCACGAGGCTGAACCCGAAGTACATCTTCGAGACGTTCGTCATCGGCTCGTCCAACCGGTTCGCGCACGCGGCAGCCGTCGCTGTCGCCGAGGCACCGGCCAAGGCCTACAACCCGCTCTTCATCTATGGCGACTCCGGGCTGGGCAAGACTCACCTGCTCCATGCCATCGGGCACTACGTCCACAACCTGTACCCGCACATCCGCGTGCGGTACGTGAACTCCGAGGAGTTCACCAACGACTTCATCAACAGCATCGGTGAGGGCAAGGCCGGCGCGTTCCAGCGCCGGTACCGCGACGTCGACGTGCTGCTCATCGATGACATCCAGTTCCTGCAGGGCAAGGAACAGACGATGGAGGAGTTCTTCCACACGTTCAACGCCCTGCACAACGCCAACAAGCAGGTCGTGATCACCTCGGACGTCCCCCCGAAGCAGCTGAACGGCTTCGAGGACCGCCTGCGTTCCCGCTTCGAGTGGGGCCTCATCACCGACGTCCAGCCGCCGGACCTCGAGACCCGCATCGCGATCATGCGGAAGAAGGCGGCGAGCGAGCACCTCGACGTGCCGGCCGACGTGCTCTCCTATATCGGCTCCCGCATCTCGACCAACATCCGAGAGCTGGAAGGCGCGCTGATCCGCGTCACGGCGTTCGCGAACCTCAACCGCCAACAGGTGGACCTGGCCCTCGCCGAGATAGTCCTCAAGGACCTCATCACCGATGACGACGACACCGCGGAGATCACACCTGCCGTCGTCATCGCGCAGACCGCCGCCTACTTCGGCCTCACCATCGACGACCTGTGCGGCTCCTCGCGGTCCCGTGTGCTGGTGACCGCCCGGCAGATCGCCATGTACCTGTGCCGTGAGCTCACCGACCTGTCGCTGCCCAAGATCGGCCAGCAGTTCGGCGGACGCGACCACACCACGGTCATGCACGCGAACAAGAAGATCGCGGGCCAGATGGCCGAGCGTAGGTCGACCTACAACCAGGTCACCGAGCTCACGAGCCGGATCAAGCAGCAGCAGCGCGGCTGATCCCAGGACGGTCCCCCGCCCGGCCATAACTCCGGCACTCCGCCTGTTTCCACACTTATCTCCACCCCTGTGCACAGCTCGTCCGGTGCGCAGGAGTGTTGCATATGCGCACCTCCACAGGTCTATCCACATGCAGATCCCCGGGTTCCGGCGGTTCGGCTTCCTCCGTCCCCAACGCTGTGGACGAGAACTGTGCAGAACTCGACCTGCGGCGCTGACCTGCCGATACACACCTGGGGACAAGGCTGTGGACGGCTGTGGACGAACCCCAATTTTCTGTGGGCGGAGACCCCTCGATCGGTGGACGGCCTGTGTGTAAAAAACGGCCCTCCACAGGGACCCCTAGTTCATGCACAGCTGGACCCACAGTTCCTCCACAGGCGAAAAGGGGCTCTGACCTGCGCCAAGACCGGATATCCCCAGTTTCCACAACACCTACTACTACTACGACATCTATCTCTAAGGGGGAATCTGCGCGCCTTCATCAGGCGGTCCGAGCGCTCGGGGCACCTCTTCGAACACTAGTACGAGAGCCAAGGCGAAGTCCATCCACAGCCCTGCCCTTCGAGTGCCACGCGGTCACCAACTCGCGTAGGGTTTCCCTCGACAGTCCAGGAACAAGAGGAGATGCAACGGCATGAAGTTCAGGGTCGAGCGCGATGTCCTCGCCGATGCCGTGACATGGACCGCTCGCACGCTCCCCACGCGCCCGCCGGCTCCCGTCCTTGCCGGCGTCCGTATCGAGGCCGACGCACAGGGCGTGATCAACCTCGCGAGCTTCGACTACGAGACGTCCGCGCGGTCGGAGATCCCCGCCGAGGTGGCAGAGCCGGGCACTGTGCTGGTCTCCGGCCGGTTGCTGGCAGAGATCTCCCGGGCGCTCCCCAACAAGCCGGTGGACGTGGCGCTCGAGGGCAACAAGGTCATCGTCACCTGCGGTGCCAGCCGGTTCACGCTCCTCACCATGCCTGTGGACGAGTACCCGGCGCTGCCGGGGCTCCCGGAGGTCAGCGGCACGGTCTCGGGTGACGCGTTCACCCACGCCGTCGCGCAGGTGACCGTCGCAGCCAGCCGCGACGACACCCTGCCGCTCCTGACCGGCGTCCGGGTGGAGATCGAGGGCGAGCGCATCACGCTCCTGTCCACGGACCGCTACCGGCTCGCTCTGCGCGAGCTCACCTGGACCCCCGCGACGCCCGGCTTCTCCGCCGTCGCCCTGATCCGTGCCCGCACGCTGAACGACGTCGCCAAGTCGCTCGGATCGGGCGGGCTCGTGAACCTTGGGTTGTCCACAGGCCAAGGCCTCGACCTTGTGGGTTTCGAGGCGGGCGGTCGCCAGACCACCTCCCAGCTCGTCGAGGGCGACTATCCCGCGGTCCGCCGTCTGTTCCCCGACAGCACGCCGATCCACGCCGTGGTGGCGACCGCGCCTCTGATCGAGGCCGCGAAGCGCGTGAGCCTGGTCGCAGAGCGCAACACCCCGATCCGGCTCTCGTTCAGCGAGGGCCAGGTGGTGCTCGACGCCGGCCACGGCGACGACGCGCAGGCGTCCGAGGCGCTGGAGGCAGTGCTGGTGGGGGAAGACATCGCCGTGGCGTTCAACCCGCAGTTCCTGCTCGACGGACTCGGCGCTCTGGGCACCGACTTCGTTCGGCTCTCGTTCACCCACCCGAACAAGCCGGTCGAGTTCACCGGTCAGGGCAGCCTGGACGGCGAGGACGACTCCGCCTACCGGTACCTGCTGGTCCCGATCCGCTTTACCGGCTGACGGGCCGGGGCACGCCAGCGGACGTGCCCCGGTATCCACAGCCCACAACCGCCAGTCTGCACAGCCAGCCTGCACCAAGGACGGCCGCCACCAGCGAGCCCGTTGATCGACCCTGGAGGAAGCACGCACATGGTCACCCACATCGGCCTCGTCGGCCTGGGGAAGATGGGCAACAACATGCGGTCCCGCCTGCGGAACGGCGGTATCGACGTCACCGGGTTCGACCCGCGGCCCGAGGTGTCGGACGTGGCGACGCTCAGTGACCTGGCGGCGGCGCTCCCGCCCGAGAAGCGGGTCGTCTGGGTCATGGTCCCCGCCGGCGAGCCGACGCGTGGTGTGCTCGACCAGCTCGCTGAGATCCTCTCCGATGGCGACATCGTCATCGAGGGCGGCAACTCGCACTACGTCGAGGACCAGGAGCGTGCCGCGGAGCTGGCCGAGAAGGGCATCGGCTACCTCGACGTCGGCGTGAGTGGCGGTGTCTGGGGTCTTGAGAACGGGTACGGACTGATGGCGGGCGGCACGGCGGCGGACGTCGAGGCCGTCATGCCGGTCTTCGACGCGCTGCGTCCGGAAGGCCCCCGCGAGGAAGGCTTCGTGCACGCCGGAGGCGTCGGCGCGGGCCACTACGCCAAGATGGTCCACAACGGCATCGAGTACGGCCTCATGCAGGCCTACGCCGAGGGCTACGAGCTCCTGGCCGCCAAGTCCGACGTCATCACCGACGTGCACGGCACGATGCGGGCGTGGAGCCGCGGCACCGTCGTCCGCTCCTGGCTCCTGGACCTCATGGTCAAGGCGCTCGAGCAGGACCCCGAGCTGGCGCTCCTGGACGACTGGGTCGACGACTCCGGCGAGGGCCGGTGGACCGTCGACGAGGGTATCGACATGGCCGTTCCGCTGCCTGTGATCTCTGCCGCACTGTTCGCCCGATTCGCCTCCCGCCAGGAGCAGTCGCCGGCCATGAAGGCGGTGGCCGCACTGCGCCAGCAGTTCGGCGGACACGCGGTGAAGTCGGCGGAGTAGCGAGCGGGACGTACGATCACCTACCGATGTACGTCTCCCACCTCTCCCTGCTCGACTTCCGGTCGTATGCGTCGGCCGACGTAGAACTCGATCCCGGGGTCAACGCCTTCGTCGGGCGCAACGGTCGGGGCAAGACCAACCTCGTCGAGGCGATCGGCTACGTCGCGACGCTCGGTTCGCACCGGGTGGCCACCGACGCGCCGCTCATCCGGTCCGGTGCCGACCGTGCCGTCGTCCGCACGCGGATCGTCCGAGGGGACCGCGCGAGCACCGTCGAGCTGGAGATCACCCAGGGCAAGGCGAACCGGGCGCGCATCAATCGTGGCCAGGCGGTGCGGGCGCGGGACGTGCTGGGGGTGCTGCGCACGGTGCTGTTCGCACCCGAGGACCTCGCGCTGGTCAAGGCAGAGCCCGACGGGCGACGGCGGTTCATGGACCAGCTGCTGGTCCTGATGATGCCTCGGGTGTCCGCGGTGCTCTCCGACTACGAGCGGGTGCTCAGGCAGCGGTCCGCACTGCTCAAGTCGGCGCGGGCCTCGCGGCGAGCGGGCGGCTCGGCACGAGCTGAGAGCGCTGCCGCTGCCGAGCTCGCAACGCTCGACGTCTGGGACGCTCGGCTCGCGGAGCTCGGTGCCGAGATCCTGTCGCTGCGGATCCAGCTCGTCGATGCGCTGCGCCCGGCCGTCGCCGCGGCGTACGAGCAGGTGAGCGATGCTGATGGGCATGCGGAGATCAGCTACCGGTCGTCTCTTCCCGCGCTCTCGGCGGGTTATACACCGGAGTTGTCCACAGGGTCTGGGGATAACTTCGCGGACGTGGGACAGCTGCGCGACCTGTTGCTGGACGCCCTGGTCACAGCTCGTCCGCAGGAGCTCGACCGCGGGGTCAGCCTCGTCGGCCCGCACCGGGACGACCTCGTCCTGACGCTCGGCGGACTGCCGGCGAAGGGCTATGCGAGCCACGGGGAATCCTGGTCGTTCGCGCTCGCGTTGCGGCTCGCCTCGTTCCGTCTTCTGGGCGGAGATCCGCAGAATTCGGCCGATTCACCCGCCTTTTGGGATCCCGAGCTGGGTACCGATGCCGATCCGGTGCTCATCCTCGACGACGTGTTCGCCGAGCTCGATGTGCGCCGGCGCCAACGCCTCGCCGACCTGGTCCTTCCCGCTCGCCAGGTGCTCGTGACGGCCGCCGTGCCTGAGGACATCCCAGCGGCTCTGGAAGGCGTACGGTTTCACGTGGAACCCGGGACGGTGACCCGTGACCGATGACTCTCCACAGGGGCCTGTGGATAACTCTGAGCCCCCGTTGACGCCCGCCTCCGAGGTGGCGCGCGCAGCCCTCAACCGGGCGAAGGCAGCGGCCCGCGCCCGCGGGCTGCGGCCCGGATCGCCGTCGCGTCGCTCTCCCCTGGCCGAGCCGCGCTCGAGCGGAGCGGGACCCGGTGCGCGCGACCCGCAGCTGCTCGGGGCGGTGGTCGGCCGGCTGCTACGGGAGAAGGGCTGGACCGAGGACGTCTCGGTGGGCGGCGTCATGGGCCGGTGGCGCGAGGTCGTGGGCTCGGAGATCGCCGACCACTGCACGCCGGAGACGTTCGAGGACAAGGTGCTCGTGGTGCGGGCGGACTCGACGGCCTGGGCAACGCAGATGCGGCTGCTGGCGCCGACGCTGCGACGCAGGATGGCGGAGGAGATCGGCGAGGGCGTCGTCGAGGAGGTCACCGTGCTCGGACCTGCAGGCCCTGGGTTCCGGAGAGGGCCACGATCGGTACGAGGTCCGGGCCCACGGGACACCTGGGGCTGAGCCACTCCCCCGGTTCGTCTGTCACTGCGGACGGACTCGGCACGAAGGCAGCAACGATCGCAGACAGCAAGAAGGGCTCCCCGGCTACTACCGGGGAGCCCTCCTCGAATCAGCCGCGCCGCAGCGTCAGCCGGGGGCTATGGGTTCAGGCGTTGTGTTCAGGCGTTCTGCATGCGCCTACGGGCCCAGACGAGGGCGATGCCACCAGCGGCGAGCAGTGCGGCGAACGCGATGGCGCCACCGACGGTCGCACCGGTCGCGGCGAGCACCTCGGGCTCCTCGGCGGCGGGGCTGGGCGAAGCGCTCGGCTCCTCGGTGACGGGCGCGACGGACGCCTCGTCCGTCGGCTCCGTGGTGGGCTCGGTCGGTGCGGTCGGCTCCTCCGAGGGCTCCTCCGAGGGCTCCTCCGACGGCTCCGCGGTGACGGGAGGTTCGGTCGGCTCCGGGGTGGGCGCTGCCTCGACGCAAGCCTCGATGGTGCCGCCGAAGTCCTCGACCCCCTGACCGTCCGGCGAGTCGAAGGAGACGGACCAGCTGTGTTCGATCGTCGGGTCGAGCGTGTCGAACTTCTTGTCGTAGCTGTACTCGTACTGCGCCTCGTTGTTGCCGGACTTGAAGCCGATCTGGTCGAACGTGCCTGACTCGACCTGCTCACCGTCGATGATGACGGTGACGCTGGCGTCGGCGGGGTACATCTTGGCCTGGGCCGAGACGTAAGCGAGGTTGGACTCAGCGACGCACTGTCCATCGGCGCCGGGGATGTGGGCGGACGCGGGTGCCGCGCCGACGACGAGGCCGCCGAGCGTGAGAGCGGCGAGGGCGCCGCCCGCGAGGAGTTTCTTCACAGGGAAGTCCTTCGAGAGAGACTGGGCGCAAGTTGCGCATATGACCGGTCGGCGCCATTAGAGCAGAAAACGACAAATTAGAGAAACATCACCTTCTACCCAGAAAGGAGTTGCCCTTCGTCATACAGGGGCGTGACGAATCGCAGACGCATTCCGGTGCTGCCGGCGCCGCCTACCGAACGTGTGTGCGGTGGTTGCGCCGGCATCGCCGGTCACCCCGGGCAGGTGTGCAGGGACTCCGATCGAGGGTCCGACGGTCGCTCGCGAACCCTGTCAGGAGCGCAAAAATCACCCTGTGGAGAAAGGTTGTGGAGGAGTGGCCACAAACCGCCTCGGATCCCGGGTTTTCGCCGCTCAGAAGGTAGTATGAGGGGGTCAACCGCGCCGGGTTCCCAGGATCGTCCTGAGGGCCCGGAACGCTGAGCACCGACGAGCCGTCGGACCGTATGTCAGCACCCGAGCACGGCATGGACCCGAGGGGTCCGAGCCGCTCGTGCAGCCCGCTGGTACGTCCGTCGTCGTGCACATCGTGTGCCTGAAAGACGAGGAGCAACCCCGCCCGTGACAGAGCGAATCGACGGCGGCTACGACGCCGGGAACATCACAGTCCTGGAAGGTCTCGAGGCCGTTCGTAAGCGACCGGGCATGTATATCGGATCGACCGGTGAGCGTGGGCTCCACCACCTTGTGTACGAGATTGTGGATAACGCTGTGGACGAGGCCCTCGCGGGCCACGCCTCCGAGATCGACGTGCGGCTCATGGCCGACGGCGGCGTCCGGGTCACCGACGACGGCCGAGGCATCCCGGTCGCGATGCACCCCACCGAGGGCAAGCCCACCCTCGAGGTCGTCATGACGATCCTGCATGCCGGCGGCAAGTTCGGCGGCGGCGGGTACGCCGTCTCCGGCGGCCTGCACGGTGTCGGCATGTCCGTGGTGAACGCACTGAGCCACCGGTTCGTGTCCGAGGTGCGCCGCGACGGGTACCACTGGCGCCAGGAGTACACCGAGGGCGGCAACCCGGTCACGGGTGTCGACCGCCTCGAGCCGCTGGGTCCGGACGAGCACACCGGTACGACCCAGACGTTCTGGGCCGACGGGTCGATCTTCGAGACCACCGAGTACGACTTCGAGACGCTCCGTGCCCGGTTCCAGCAGTACGCGTTCCTCAACAAGGGCCTGAAGATCACGCTCACCGACGAGCGTGCAGGCCACTCCTCCCCCACCGACGAGGTCACGGGCGCCGAGCCCGAGGTCGCGGCGGACGAGGTGGTCGGGACCGAGATCCTGCCGGACGCGGACGGGCAGCCGCTGGACGCGGACCAGGCTCCGGGGAGCTGGCGCACCGTCACGTACAAGTACGAGCACGGCCTCATGGACTACGTCCACCACCTCAACTCCGCGAAGCGGGTGGAGTTCATCCACCCCGAGGTGATCTCGTTCGAGAGCGAGGACACGGAGCGCAAGATCGCCGTCGAGGTCGCTCTGCAGTGGACCAGCGCCTACAGCGAGTCGGTGCACACGTTCGCGAACACGATCTCCACCACCGAGGGCGGAACGCACGAGGAGGGTTTCCGCGCGGCGATGACCACGCTGGTCAACAGCTATGCGCGGGACAAGGGGATCATCAAGGAGAAGGACGACAACCTCACGGGCGACGACATCCGTGAGGGCCTGACGGCTGTCATCTCGGTGAAGCTCGGCGAGCCGCAGTTCGAGGGACAGACCAAGACGAAGCTTGGCAACACGGAAGCGAAGACCTTCGTGCAGCGTGTGGTGCGCGAGCAGCTCGTCGACTGGTTCGACGCGCACCCGAACGAGGCGCGCGACGTCATTCGTAAGGCGATCTCGGCCTCGCAGGCCCGCATCGCGGCACGCAAGGCGCGCGAGGCCACGCGCCGCAAGGGTGTCCTGAACGGCGGCGGCATGCCGGGCAAGCTCAGGGACTGCCAGTCCCGGTTCCCCGACGAGTGCGAGATCTACGTCGTCGAGGGTGACTCGGCCGGCGGTTCGGCGGTGCGCGGGCGCAACCCGCACAACCAGGCGATCCTCCCGCTGCGCGGCAAGATCCTGAACGTGGAGCGGGCTCGCCTCGACAAGGCGCTGTCCAACGCCGAGGTCCAGGCGCTGATCACCTCCTTCGGCACGGGCATCGGCGAGGACTTCGACATCTCGAAGCTCAAGTACCACAAGATCGTGCTCATGGCCGACGCGGACGTCGACGGCCAGCACATCTGCACCCTGCTGCTCACGCTCCTGTTCCGGTACATGCGTCCCCTCATCGAGCACGGCCACGTGTACCTCGCGCAGCCTCCGCTGTACCGGATCAAGTGGAGCAACGCCCCGCACGACTACGTGTACTCGGACCGGGAGCGTGACGCGTTGCTCGAGGCCGGCACCGCGCAGGGCAAGCGAGTCCCCAAGGACAACGGCATCCAGCGCTACAAGGGTCTGGGCGAGATGGACTACTCCGAGCTCTGGGACACCACGATGGACCCGGACCACCGGACGCTGCTGCAGGTGACCATGGACGACGCGGCCGCGGCCGACGAGATCTTCTCCGTGCTCATGGGTGAGGACGTCGAGTCCCGCCGCACCTTCATCCAGCGCAACGCCAAGGACGTGCGGTTCCTCGATATCTGAGGAGTGAGCTTGCGAGCCCCGGAGGATATCGAAAACAGCAGAGTTTTCCTGAGGAGTGAGCTTGCGAGCCCCGCAGGATATCGACATCAGCAGAGTCCTCTGAGGCGTCCCGGAGCGGCCACCCCTCAGGGGGTGCGGCACCAGGGCACGACATGGCGGCCCAGAAGACGAAGTGACACGCCCACCGGCGTGGAAAGGAAGTACAGACGGTGACGGACGAGACTCCCGGCGTGGACAACTCCGACGACGGCATTCCCCTGGAGGACGCGCGAGTCGCGGTGCACCACGGCCGCGTCGAGCAGGTAGACCTGCAGCTCGAGATGCAGCGATCGTATCTCGACTACGCGATGAGCGTGATCGTGGGGCGTGCACTGCCCGACGTGCGGGACGGCCTCAAGCCGGTGCACCGTCGTGTCATCTACGCGATGTACGACGGTGGCTACCGCCCTGACCGTGCGTTCTCCAAGTGCTCGCGCGTCGTGGGCGACGTCATGGGCAAGTACCACCCGCACGGTGACACCGCTATCTACGACACCCTGGTCCGCCTGGTCCAGGACTGGGTACTGCGCTACCCGCTGGTCGCCGGCCAGGGCAACTTCGGCTCACCGGGCAGCGACCCCGCGGCCGCCCCCCGGTACACCGAGTGCAAGATGGCACCGCTCGCCATGGAGATGGTGCGGGACATCGAGAAGGGCACCGTCGACTTCCGGCCGAACTACGACGGCCGTACGCAGGAGCCGGTGGTCCTTCCGGCACGCATTCCGAACCTGCTGGTGAACGGGTCGGCCGGCATCGCGGTCGGTATGGCCACGAACATCCCGCCGCACAACCTGCGCGAGGTGGCCGAGGGCGTCCGGTGGCACCTCGCGCATCCTGAGGCCACGCGTGAGGAGCTGCTGGAGGCGCTCATGCAGCGCATCAAGGGCCCCGACTTCCCGTCGGGGGCACAGATCCTGGGCCACAGTGGCATCGAGGACGCCTACCGCACGGGCCGTGGCTCCATCACGATGCGTGCCGTGGTGAACGTCGAGGAGATCCAGAACCGGATCTGCCTCGTCATCACCGAGCTGCCGTACATGGTCAACCCGGACAACCTGGCCTCGAAGATCGCGGATCTCGTCAACGACGGCCGCGTCCAGGGCATCGCGGATATCCGTGACGAGACGTCCGGCCGCACGGGGCAACGCCTGGTGATCGTGCTCAAGCGCGACGCCGTGGCGAAGGTGGTGCTGAACAACCTCTACAAGCACACGCAGCTGCAGGAGAACTTCAGCGCCAACATGCTCGCGCTGGTCGACGAGGTGCCTCGCACCCTGAGCATCGATGCGTTCGTGCGGCACTGGACCACGCACCAGATCGAGGTCGTGCGCCGGCGCACCGAGTACCTCCTCAAGGAGGCGCAGGACCAGATCCACATCTACGAGGGCTACCTCAAGGCCCTCGACGCGCTCGACGAGGTCATCGCGCTGATCCGTCGCTCCCCCGACGCCGACGGCGCCCGGACGGGCCTGATGGACCTGCTCACCATCGACGAGCAGCAGGCGAACGCGATCCTCGCGCTTCAGCTGCGCCGCCTGGCCGCGCTCGAGCGCCAGAAGATCCTCGACGAGCACGCGAAGCTGCAGACCGAGATCGACGACTACCTGGACATCCTCGCCAAGCCGGAGCGGCAGCGGTCCATCGTGGGCGACGAGCTCAACGAGGTCACCGACCGCTGGGGCGACGAGCGGCGCACCACGATCCTCCCGTACGACGGCGACATGTCGATGGAGGACCTGATCCCCGAGGAGGACGTGGTCGTCACCATCACACGGGGCGGCTACGCCAAGCGGACACGGACGGACAACTACCGTTCGCAGAAGCGTGGGGGCAAGGGCGTGCGCGGCACCCAGCTGCGCGAGGACGACATCGTGGACCACTTCTTCACGACGACGACCCACCATTGGATGCTGTTCTTCACCAACCTCGGCCGGGTCTATCGGGCCAAGGGGTACGAGCTGCCCGAGGGCAGCCGGGACTCCAAGGGTCAGCACGTCGCGAACCTGCTCGCGTTCCAGCCGGGCGAGAAGATCGCCCAGGTGCTCGACATCCCCGACTACGAGGCGGCGGAGTACCTGGTGCTGGCGACGCGTCGCGGGCTCGTGAAGAAGACCCGCCTGAGCGAGTACAACTCGCCGCGTTCGGGTGGTCTCATCGCGATCAACCTGCGTGAGGACGCCGACGGCGCCGCGGACGAGCTGGTGTCGGCTCGGCTCGTGAACGCCGACGACGACCTCATCCTCGTCTCGCGCAAGGGTCAGTCGATCCGCTTCCACGCGGACGACGAGTCGATCCGTCCGCTGGGCCGTGCCACGTCGGGCGTCACCGGGATGAAGTTCCGGGAGGACGACGAGCTGCTCTCCGCCGCTGTCGTCATCGAGGGAGCCGACCTCTTCGTCGTCACCGAGGGTGGCTTCGCGAAGCGGACCCGCATCTCGGAGTACCGGATCCAGGGTCGCGGGGGCCTGGGGATCAAGGTTGCGAACCTCGTCGAGGCGCGGGGTGACCTGGTGGGTGCGCTCGTCACCTACGCCGACGACGAGGTGCTGGTCATCATGGAGCGCGGCAAGATCGTCCGTTCCGCTGTTGCCGAGGTCAATCTCACCGGCCGGAACACGCAGGGGGTAACCTTCGCAAAGCCGGACAAGGGCGACAGGATCATCGCCGTCGCACGCAACGCTGAGCGTGAAGATGTGGTCGATGTTGCGGGTGCTGTGGACGAGAACTCCGACGGCGAATCCGCGGAGCGGGTTACCGTGGAAGAGATTCCGAACCCTGACGAAGTTCCGAGCACCCCTGAGCAGGACAGCACCGGACGCGAGGACAGCTGATGACCAGTGACAAGAGCGGGCCCGTTCGTACGGCGTCGCCTGCGCTCGACGAAGACCTGGAGACCACCCGGGTGCGGAAGGACGTGACCGGGGATCAGGCTCCGGCCGAGGCACCCGGTGCTGAGCAGTCCGAGTCGGGTTCAGGCAACGGGACGGCGTCGAAGAACGGTGCCGCCTCGAACGGTGCCGGCTCGAACGGTGCCGCCTCGAACGGCGCTCCGCGGGCTGACCAGAACACCGAGCCGCGGTCCGGGCCGGGAGCGGTACCCGCGCCACCGCCGCCGGCACCGGCGCCGTCCGGGTCCACGTCGCCCGCCGCCCAGCCGCGCACCGAGGCGCCGGTCCCTCCGGCACCGGAAGACGCCGGTCCGGGCGTTCCGACGACCGGAGGTGTCTGGCGGTCCGCGTACGAGGCTGGCCGTCCTGGCAAGGAACCCAAGCCCGCCGGCCCGGCCGCGGCCGCGAAGGGCGAGCCCAAGGCCCCGCCGGGGCTCGTCTCGGCCATCGGTCGCGTGTCGGAGAAGCCCGACGCCACGGCCGCCGAGGGAACTCCGACTCCGCCGAGCGCTCCGGCGCAGGAGCCGGACACAGACGCGAAGTCCTGGAACCGGGTTCCGGCGCCCGGTGCCCCGCCGGCCCCTCCGACGGGTGCCGCCGAGGGTACGGACGGCGTTCGGGCCGGTGCGATGAAGGCAGCCCAGGCTGCCCTCGACGCGGCCCGCAGTGCAGCCAAGAAGGTGACGTCGATCATGCCTGACGATGAAGGGCGGACGGCCACGCCCGCCGACGAGTCCAAGACCCGGCCCGAGATGCACTACACGGCGGCAGGGGTACGTGGGACCGCCACGCCGGCCGACCCGCAGACGGCGCCCGCAGGCGGGCCCACGGCTCCCGCACAGCCGACGTCGGCCCCGACGCCAGAGGCGGCGCGTCCGGCCCCGGCAGGTCCGCGGCGCGTGCGTCTCGCCATCTCCCGGGTGGACCCGTGGTCCGTCATGAAGCTGGCGTTCCTGCTGGCCGTGGCGATCGCGATCATGACCGTGGTCGCTACCGCGGTGTTCTGGTCGGTCCTGAACAGCTTCGGCGTGTTCACCACGGTGCAGGAGTTCGTGGTGGATGCCGTGGGGCCCCAGAGCAACGTGAACCTCACCCAGTTCGTGGAGTTCCCCCGCGTGATCTCGCTGGCGACCCTGATCAGCATCTGTAACATTGTCTTGTTGACGGCGATCGCCACGATCATGGCGTTCCTGTACAACATCACCGCAGCACTCGTCGGCGGCGTGCACATGACGCTGACCGACGACTGACGTTCTTTTCGGCGTCACCCAGAGCGTTCTCGTGCGCAGTTGCGCGCGACTCGACGCACGTCACACCGCGGACCGCGATTTCGGTTTGGGACATCGTCCCTACCTGGGGTAATCTCCAGTGTCGCGTGAGCGTGCGGAACGCTCGCCCGGGGCTATAGCTCAGACGGTTAGAGCGCTTCCCTGATAAGGAAGAGGTCGGAGGTTCAAGTCCTCCTAGCCCCACTCCCGGACCTGCAGAGGCTCCTCAGGAGGAACTCGTGAAGAAGCTGCTCGTAGTGCTGCTCGCTGCCGGCGCTGGCTACGTTCTCTGGCGCAAGCTCAGTGAGGACGCGGCAGGGCGCGACCTCTGGTCCGAGGTCACCGACTCGATTGACTGAGCGGCCCTCAGCGGGGCCATGGCGCAATTGGTAGCGCACCTGCTTTGCAAGCAGGGGGTTGCGGGTTCGAGTCCCGCTGGCTCCACCTGGTGAAGGCCGTTGACCTGCTGGTCAACGGCCTTCGACGTTCCTCGTGAGGCATCGACGAAAGAGCGATGCGATGAGGATGACACGGTTCGTGACACGGTTGCGGCGCCGATGGTTGCCCGCGACCGACGGTGAATGCGCGCGAGACCTGGTCGCTACTGGACTCGTGATGGGTATGAGCACGACGCCCGACGAGCAGCAGTACCCCCGGTTGGACCGCACTCCAATGTGGACGCTGGAGGAGTTGTGCGCGCTGGTGCGCACGACGCCGGCCACGGTGCACACGTGGCGCAAGCGCGGCACTGGTCCGCGCGCTTACAAGGTCGGGCGACACCTGCTGTTCGCAGAGGCGGACGTGGCCGCGTGGTTGGCCGCATGCGCCGCCGCTGCGGAGACGGACATCGACGGTGAGTCGCACGGCGAGCGAGGCTCTGCTGGCAACGGGTCGGGGTGGTGACTCGTGGGCAAGCAGAAGCTGCAGCCGGGCGAACATGGAGAGATCTTCCTTCAGGAGACCGGCCCGAACAAGTGGCGTGGCCGCACGCGGCTATGTCTGTGGGACAGCTCAGAGGTGTGGGTCTCCCGCAACGCGCCGACCGACGATGCGGCCCGGTTGAAGGTGCAGAAGGGAGTGACGGAGCGCCTCACCGCGGCGCGCGGCTCGGACGACCTGAAGCCAACGTCGAAGGTCGGACTCGCGTGTCGGCAGTGGATCGAGGAGATGCGGGAGCGGTCGTCTTGGCCAAAGCCGCCGATCCTCCCGCAGTCCGTGGACGAGTACGAGCGGGTCATCGGCAACCATGTCGTCCCGCACCTGGGCCAGCGGCGGTTGAACGAACTGACACCGGCGCTGTGCCAGAAGTTCCTGGACTCCCTTCTGAAGCAGGGCAAGGGCGGCAAGAACAACATGGTCACTACGACGCGGCAGGCTCGAAACGTGGTGAACCAAGTGCTTGACCGTGCCGTCGTGCACGACGCACTGCGGGACAACCCGATGCGCAAGACGATCGCGCCGTCGAAGGTGAAGCCGGTACCGAAGGCGATCACCGCTCTGGAGATCGGCCGCCTGCGAAGGATCGTGCGTAGCTGGGAGGCGTCGAGGGAAGGCAAGTTGGGGCCGAAGCCGACCGGGCACCTGCGCGTGGCGGTCGACGTGATGCTTGGAGCCGGTCTGCGGATCGGGGAGGTAATGGCACTGCGTTGGGGAGAGGTGAACCTCTCCCCCGACGGTCTGCCCACGCTCGCCGTGGAGGCCACCATGACCGACATCAAGGGTCAGGGGGTGGTGCGGCAGGGGAAGCCGAAGACCGAGGCCGGCATGCGCACGATCATCCTCCCGCCGTTCGCGGTTGATGCGTTGAACTCGATCCGGCCCGCCGTTACGTCCGCCGAGATGGCGGTGTTCCAGGGCCGGCTGTTCAAGGACGGACGCAACGCTGGGCGGCCCGTGTCGACGCACAACCTCCGCCGAATGCTGCGCACAGCGCTGGAGCTCGCGGACATGAAGGGAGCGGTGCACCCGCACCTGTTGCGCTCGACCGTGGCGACTCAAGTGGCCCGCAAGATGCGAACAGCAGACGCAGCCGCGCTGCTCGGTCACGCGATCGACGCCGGAATCACCGGCAGGTACTACATCGAACGACTCCGGCTGGCGCCAGACACCTCGGCGGTGCTGCAAGCCATGGTCGAGGCTGGAGACGCGGAAGCGGCACGCGAAGCAGCCGAGAACGACGAGGTCGCAGCGGGCGCACCTACCAGAGCGGTGGCTGCTCTTCGTTGACGGCGTGACCCTGTGCTCCGGATGGCTTCTTGCGCCGGAGCGCAGGGTGTCGCTTGTGGCGGGCGGCGTGGATGTCAGTGCACAGGTGGTCGAGGCGTTCGGTCGCGCGGTGCAGACGGGCGAGATCGACGCTGGTCGCGCTTGCGGAGAGAGCATCGACGTCGGCGTGGTCGATCCACTCGTCCAGGTCTGCGACCACCTCGGCAAGCGGCCGTGTCGCAGCTGACATCGTTGATTGACCACCGTCGTCGGGCGAGCGTGTCTTGGAGCGCGGTTTGCGTGGTCGGGCGAGCGCGGCCTGTGCGACGGCGGCCAGGTCAGCGGGATCGTCCTGCGCGTCGTCTGCTGAAGGCGCGGCGCTGGTGGCGTCGTGTTCAGTGATCGCCGCGCGGATCTGCTTCCACTGCTTTTCGGGAGAGGCACCGTTGGTGGTGATGTCGTGCCAGGCGGTCTCGGCCATGGTGCGAATGTGTTCGGGCATGTCGGGGTCGTCGCGGGTGTCCTTGATCCGACCGGTGTGTTCAAGGCGGGTATAGGACTTGGCGCCGGTGACCATCTGGGCGGCCTTGGCACGCGCGTCACCATTCCGGCCCGGAGCTGCCTCGGTCTCGTGTCCCGGTCCCGCCGATTCGGCGGGGCCGTTGCTGTCCCTTTTGCCCCCGCCGTTCGTGTTGCCGTCCTTCCAGCCTGCGTTGGTCGAGTTCTTGGTGGCGCGGAAGCGGGTGTTGTGCTGGCGCAGGGCGGCTTGTTCGGTCTCGGCGGCCTTGTATTCGCGGTACAGCTCTTCGGCGGTCTCCAGCGGCAGGGGTTCGCGGATAGTGTTCTCGTCGTGCTCGGCGATCAGGTCGCGCAGCCCTTCCGTGGCACGGCGGACGAACACCGGAACGGTCTTCCAGCCGAGCAGCTTGACGGCTTCCAGGCGTCGCCACCCACACAGCAGCAGGCCGTCCGGGGTGACGGTCAGGGGACACAGCAGCCCGACACGACGGATCGAGACACACAGCGCCTGGAGGTCTCCGAGATCGCGCCGGTGCCGGTACCCGACGGTGATGGAGTCGACGGCGCGGTCCAACCGCAGTCCGTCGGTGTCGTCATGCGGCATGTCCGGCCTCCCGAGCATCGAGGTGGTGTGGCGGGGTCAGGTCGTGTGCGTCCTGCTTGATTACCAGTCGTGCCGTGTCGCCGGCCAGGAGGCGGTGCAGCAGACCATCGCGGGTCGGAGTGCCGAGCACGGCCGAAACCAGGCGGGTCCATACCGACTGGTCGACGTCCAGCGCAGCAGCTGGCTGGCGGTCCTTACGGAGCCGTTCCCGCGCAGCGGGCACACCTCCTGCGGCGGTCAGGATGGTGCTGATGTGCTCCAGCCCGCGCCGGGCCACGTCGTCGGGCCACCCGACCGCGACCAGAACCGCGACCGCCGTCCGCATCACAGCCCGGACCTGGCGCACGACCTCGGCCGTCCTCGGGTCGACGTCGCCGGCCGAGGTCATGCCCGGGCGTGCAGTGGCCAGCGCCAGCTCGAGCCAGGGCGCCGTCTCACCGCCGTGGGTCGCGTTCGGGACGGAGGGGTCCCCGATGCGCATGGCGGGTGGCAGGTCGGTGCGGGCCATCAGGCGCCGCGCGCGGTCCCGGGAGCACAGCAGCTCATCGGCCCGGGCCTCGGCCCGCAACGTACGGGCCACCGCAGTGGTGACCACCGCCCATGGGTTTCGTGCTCGTCGCACCGCTGGGCTGCGGAGCGCCTCGAACGCCGCAACGGCGGCATCATGTTTGGTGAGGTGATGCTTGCGTGCCAGGTGTCGATACCGGTCGGCGCAGTACGCCAGCAGCTCCGCAGCCTCGGGGGCGGTCGCCCACGCATTGTCACCTGCCTCGGCGAGACGATCGAGCAGTGCGCGGAGTCCTTCCGGGGTAGCGAAGGATGGCTGAGACCCGGCGTGGCTCGGGCCTTCGCGGTCGGCAGGAACGGGCTCGACAGTGCCGTCTGGGCGCGACAGGATCTTGGCGGGCTCGGATTCGGGGTGGCGGTCCGGCCCTGCCGTCCGAACTGCGCCCGTTGTGTCGTCGCTCATCATCAGCCCCAGCCACGGCTCGCGTCGGCGAACAATGGCTTGTGTACCACGGTAAATCCCAGGTCCGGAATGTGCAAGGCTTACACACAACCAACTCGGGTGCTCGGAACATGCACTCTCTGGATAGCCTGGTGCTCATGGGACAACCCATCGAGCCTCAGCACCCCGGCCCGCGCGCCGGAATCGGCCGACCCGGTCGCGCACCCACGCATGACGATGGCCAGGCGTGGTCGAGTTCATGGACCGCGGGCATCGGGGAGCGATTGCGCTCCGCCCGCCGGGCCGCCGGGTTAACGACGCAACAGGTCGCCGACCGGACCGCCGAGCTGGGCTATCCGATGGCTCGAGCGAGCATCGCGAACCTGGAGACCCGGCCACGGGAGAAGATCTACCTGCAGGACGTCACCGTGCTCGCCGCAGCCCTCGGAGTCTCGCCGATTGAGGTGCTGTACCCGCTAGAGGCCAGCACCGTCCCGATCGCCACACCTACGCCAGTTGGTGTGGTTCGTCGCGGCGTACTGAAGAACACCAGCACCCAGACACTGCCCGGCCACACCGAACGCACTCCGGTCGCCGCCGCGTGGTTCACCGGCGGATACGGCCGAGTCCTCGAAGCGCGCCTGGCGGCAATCACCGCCTACGGCAGGTTCGAAGCCCGCGGCCAGCTCCTGGCGATGGTCATCGACGAAGAAGAAGCCGGCACTCTGGAAGCCAGAGCCCAAGCTGCTGAGGCACCCGCACCTGCCCAGTTCATGAGCGTGCTCCGGATGGAGGTCTACGACCTCGCGCGACGGGCCCTCGGCGCGATCGCCACCCACCAGCACCTCGCAGCCAGGGTTGGCGACACCAGGCCGGCGGTCGGCGACGAAGAACGCGAGATCGCCGAGCACATTGCAGCTGCGCCCCCGGCTGGGTACGTCGAGGACCCGTACGCACGGCCCTACGTACACGGAGTGCTGACCATCGGCGCCCCTGAACCTGGAGCCACACCCTTCTACCTCCAGGACGACCCCGATGACCGCTGGACCCCACCCGACCTGACCCGGCCCGCCACCGCATTCGAAACCACCCCGCAGAACACACCACGCCGTACCAAGCCCAAGCCGCAACAAGCCGAGCCCTGGCCCTTGCCCGCCGGCCCACCGCGCCGACGAGGCGACGGAGGCATCGCTGCACCTGGACTGTAGGAGCGCCGCATCGGGACAAGCATTGAGTGACGCGACGTCGGACCACTCGGGGTCGGATCGGGGACAGCCTGCGCCGCATGGTGAGTCCTGACGGACACCGCGCGTAGGACGGACTGCTGCGGCACGATGGTTTCGTGATTGCCCGACTCACCGTTGACGAAGCAGCCGATGTGTCCCGCCGGCACCGGGTCACGCTCTACAAAGCCCTGCAGGCGAAAGAACTGCACGGCACTCAGCGCATCAAGCGCGGCAAGTGGCTGATCGAGCCCGATTGTCTCGGCGCCTGGATCGCGAACCGCCAATGCCCACACGCTGCGGTGACCGACCTTGGCGCCTACCGGGCTGGCCGTGGGAGGAGCGCCTGAAGACCCTACAAACTAGACACCCGCTTAATGTAAGCGGGTGCGCACGACGCTGGCAGCGCCAGGTATGTAGGCCGAATCAACACGGGCGGGAGAATATGAGCCCTCGGTGGCACTCGACTCGGCTGGTGTGACACGGTATCGCCGTGACCTCGGGCAGTGTTATCGACGCGTACACCAGCGAGCAGGTACAGACGGCCGTAGCAGGCGCCCTGGCGGTTGCGCGCAGCGATGACGAGCTGATCCGGAGGGCCGCGTTCGGTCTGGCACAGGTGTGCCTGACGGAGCTGCGGGACAGGTTCGGATCGGCGCATGGACGCACCGTCGTGCTCCTAGCCGGCATGGGCAAGAACGGCGCGGACGCGATGGTCGCGGGCAAGCATCTGCGTGAGCGTGGAGTCGCGGTGCGCGCGGTCGCGACCAGCGGCCACGTGGATGCGATCGGGACGCGTCATCTCCAGGTCCCGGTCATCGATGCGACCGATTCAGCGGGACTCAAGCAGGCCCTCGACCTGGTCGCGGGTGCGGACATGGTGGTCGACGGGATCGTCGGTGACGCGATGGTCGGTAGCCTCCGCACTCCGGCGAGCGATCTCGTACAGGCGATCCCGGACACTGCTCTGGTCGTCGCGGTGGATCTGCCCAGCGGTGTGGACCCAGACTCGGGCGCGATCAGCGGCGTCCATGTACGGGCGGATGTCACGGTCACGTTCGCGGCATACAAGCGGTGCCTGCTGCTGCCTCCGGCCTCCCAGGTCGCGGGACGCGTGGTGTTCGTCGATGTCGGGATCACGCCCCGCCTCGCCCCTATCGGTCAAGTGCAGCGCCTGACCCCGTCGGGTGTCGCGGATCGTTGGCCGACGCCAGGACCGGGCGATCACAAGTATTCGCGTGGTCTGCTTGGCATCGTCGCCGGATCGGACCGATACCCAGGGGCGGCGGTGCTGGCGTGCCTGGGCGCCTTCGGGACAGGCGTCGGCATCGTCCGCTACACAGGCCCACGCCATGTCGGAGACCTGATCCTGCAGCACGTTCCAGAGGCCGAGCGGTACCCCGGGAAGGTCGACGCCTACCTGCTCGGCTCAGGGGTTCTCGATGACGCGGACCAGGATCGCGCGATCGATGAGGCTCTGGCGACCGGGTTGCCCTGCGTCGTTGACGCCGGTGCGATCGAGACGTGCGTGAGCCGACGCGCGGGGGGCGACCGCCCCACTCCCGGAGATCGCGTCCTCCTAACTCCGCACGTGGGCGAGCTGGGACGATCGTTGTCTGCGATCGGGTACGACGCGACGACGGCCGGCATCCTCCAGCGGCCTTATGAGCACGCCCTGAGGGTTGCGGACGCGGCCGACGTGACGGTACTGCTGAAGGGCTCGACCACGATCGTCGTTGGGCCGGATGGGCGGTCCTTCAGCCAGGATGACGGGCCTGCGTGGCTGGCGACCGCTGGCTCTGGTGACGTCCTGGCCGGCATCGCCGGAGCGCTCACCTCTGCAGGCCTCCCCGCACTGGACACAGGTGCCATGGCTACGTTCGTGCACGGGCGCGCGGCAGCCCTCGCGGCGAACGACGGGCCGCTGCGAGCCAGTCAGATCGCCGAGCACGCGCCGACGGCGGTGCGGGAACTGCTGGTGGAAAAGGAAACGTCGGTCAGGCCGCGAGCAGGCCGCCGCGGCGGGCGAGTCCGTGGACATGCGGGCGGGCGCGGGCGCGGTCGCGAATGATCAGCTCGCGCAGCAGCTCGCGGACGATCGTGGAGTCGTGAACCTCGTCGGAGGAGATCAGTTCGGCGTCCAGCAGGACCAATGCTGCGGACTCGTCCTCGCCGCGTCGCACGAAGCCGCGCGCCGTGGAGATCAGCGCGGCTGACCGGCGCTCCACGCTCGGGATGTTGTTCAGGTTGAGGCGGGCGGACAGCTCGACGACGTCGTCCGGTCGCCCGAGCTCGGCGTTGATCGCCACGGCATGGATGTCGACGTTCCCCGCGCCGAACTTCGTCCACGGGTCGTAATAGCCAGGCCCGAGAGCATGGGCGGCGTCTTGCGCGACGCGGTGGAACGCCCAGGCGCGGCCGTCCTGATCGGACTGTGCGGCGCTGACCGCCGCCGCCAGGTGCAGCATCCCGTACGCGCCCAGGAGGTCCTTGCGCGGATTCGCAGGGTCGATGCGGGTATGCACCTCGTCGGCAGCGGCCAGGCACAGCCGGGTGGCTTCGTCCTGGTGACCGGCTCTCCGGTACGGACCGGACAGCGCCCAGGCAGACAGTGCGATGAGGTACGGGTCGTCAGCCTCGCGAGCGATATGGGCAGCGCGGTCGGACACGACCCAGGCCAGGTCCCCGGACGGGACGTGGTGCAGCCACTGGCGCGTGATCTGGTAGGCGCCCGCCAGCGCACGAGCGCTGCGCTTTCGGTCCGACGACGAAGCGTGGGCGGCGTGCGCATCAGCAACGAGCGCGGGAAGTAGGGCGCCGACGCCACGGTGCGCCGAGGGCGACTCATGCCAGATCGTCCAGGCGTCGTCGACGCGCTCTGCCACGTCGGTCAGGTCGGGTGCCAGGTCCGTGATCGGGATCGGTCCGGCGGTGCGCATGATGACCTCGCGCAGCGCGGTCACGGTCTCGGTCTGCGAAGGACCGGCGCCAGGGGTCAGAGCATCCAAAGGTCTGCCGATCAGGTCATCGACGGTGCAGCCGATGACCGACGCGATCCGGACCAGGTCGGTGAGCCGCTCGGCATGCCGGCGGCCCTGTTCCACAGCGGAGACCCACTGCACGGACTTGCCGATGCGCTCGGCGAGCGAAAGCTGCGTCACGCTCGCCGCACGACGGTGAGCGGCGATTGCCGCTCCCACGCCACGCAACAGGTCGGCGTCGTTTGTCATGACCACCACGATAGGCGGCTTGCGGGGTAACCAACAGGCTCAGACTGCTACGCGTGTAGCAGCCATCGCAGGTCGCTCACTCATAGCGTCGTTCCTCGTCGGCGGGCCGCGCCCCAGTAGCGGCCCGCCGACCGCCAGAGCACCGACCACGCAGAGCACCGACGCAGCTGCACGAGGGAGACGTGATGGGACTTCGAGGCCACGACCTGGAACTGGTCATGCACGATCGTCCGGCGCCGGTCGATGAGCGTGCACCGCACGACGATCTAACGCGTGCGCTGGACGACGCATTCACTGCAATTCGGGCCGCCGGTCCCGACCGGATCGAACTGGTCACCGTGACCAAGGACCGGATCTGCCTCCAGCCCGCAGACCTGGAAGACGGCGAGCAGATCGCGCACGCTCTGGGCTGCGATATTCCACTAGATCACCGGATGCTCGTACCAGGGCACACGCTCTGGACCGGAACTCGCCACGGCCTGGAAATCCAGGTCCGGTCAGTGCTGCGTCAGATGGTGGACTGATGAGCGCCGCGACCGTCACATGCACCCGAATGCTCGTGGCTCTCGACATCGACGGGACGCTCGTGGACGACGGGAACAAGATCCCGTCCGGCACCGTCGAAGCGCTGGACCTGGTCCGTGCCGCCGGGCACGAGGTCGTGCTCGCCACCGGTCGATCACTGGTCGGACTGGTGCCGCTCGCAATCCGGCTCGGGCTGACCAATGGATGGAGCGTCTGCTCTAACGGCGCTCTGACAGTCCGTCTGGACCGGACCGCGCCCTCAGGCTATGACGTCGTTGCCGCCCGCACCTTCGACCCGGGCGCGGTGATCCGACGCGCCGTGGACATGATTCCGAGTGTGCGAGTCGCGGTGGAAGAGGTCGGTTGGGGCTGGCGGACCAACGCCCCGTTCGAACTGGGCGAACTGAATGGCCAGCAGAAACTCGTCCCGCTGAACGACCTGCTCGCGGAGTCTGCCACCCGAATCGTGCTCGTCGCGCCGGGAATCCGTAGGTTCATCGAGGCACTGCACGCCACCGGGGTCACCGTCACCCCGATGGGACCGGACTGGCTGGACATCGCGGCCCGGGACGTGAACAAGGCGGTCGCGCTCGACTACGTGCGCCGACACCTGAACATCCTGGCCGAGCGCACCGTGGCTGTCGGGGACGGGATCAACGATCTGGGCATGCTGGCCTGGGCCGGACGCTCTGTCGCGATGGGGCACGCACCCGCAATCGTGCGCAGCGCCGCCGACGAGACCACCGGCACCATCGATCAGGCCGGCGCCCTGTCGATCCTGCACTCCGTCATCCCTGAGGTAGACGGTTCGTTGTCACCACTGGCCGCGCAGATCGCTACCGCCGTAGCCAGTGCACCGGGCCCGGTGGTCTTGCGGGTGTGGCACGGCACAGGTGCGGACCTGTCTCGGTGCGAGGCCTGGAGGCTTCAAGCTGGTCAATGGGTGAAGCATGCGCCGATCCCGTCCGGCGTCGGAACCACGATGCGCGCCATTGAAGCCGCCGCGCGGGAGGCGGACCTGCCCTTCCCGCGCGGGGATGAAGGCCGTCGCCGCGCCCAATGGCGCAGCGTCACCACAAACACCGGCCCGGCCGGGTTCGAACTCCCACTCAACAGTCCCTGACAACCCAGACTGCAGCCGCTCCCGCAGCTCGCCTGACTGCCCGCCAACCCCAAACTGGACGGGCAACCCCAGCGGTGGGCTGGTCCACGCCCCTGGTCCGGCCCGTCTACACCCCCCGCCACGACGCCTCGCACGAACTGACGGATCGAGGGAAAGCATGCGCAGCACGAGAACGCAGACGACACACCAGCTCGTCGCCGATCGCCTGCCCCAGCGGCTTGCAGGGGCCGACGTTGTGCCACGGCCCGGCTGATCCCGGGGGCGCCGTAGCACCAGATCGTCCAGAGGAAGGTCGTCCGGCCCGGGCTCCGTCCCGACACCGATCCTGGTCGGGGCAAAGCCGGTCGGCATGGCAACCGTGCCCAGCCTCGACGAGCGAGGGCGAACCACCACCTCCGCTATCGGCGCCTCGTCGCTGTCGCGCTGCTCGACGTCCATGGGTAGCAGCGAAGCGAAGCGGCCGATGCTTGACCCGGCATCCGCGGTGCACCCGAAGTACGCAGCGAGCTGGTACCGCCCAGACGCGAAGTCGTCCTGTGTTGCCGCGACGACGCGGGCATAGAGCTCGGCGCTCGGAGACGGTAGGACACCCTCGTCAGGAACCCGCAGAGCATTGACCGTCTCATCGTCGAGAACTACCGCTGCCTGACAACTCGCTGTGGCTGCAGCCACGAGTCCCGACAGGACCCCGGGTGCGGGCTCGGTCGGGCTCATCGCGCCCACGGCTCGGCTCGACATCCGGGTCCCCGAGGCCGGCTACGGGGTCGACGACATCGAGCAGCGCAACCCGCCTGTCCGTCCCGTACTTCTCGACGAAACGAGCATGGTAGGAGTCCAAGGTGGCATTCGTGGGGGTGATGCTCCACAACACCCCGGCAACCTCCGCGGCCTCGGCGAGCAGCCGTGCCGGGAGACGAATGTCCGCGTCAGCCACGACATCGACGGTGATTGGGCTCTCTTGGCGGGCGATCGTGTCGCACAGATCGCGCGCCGTTGTCAGCGCCACGACCCGTTCCGACGCGCCCGGCGGGTACAGGTCTGCCTCGTGGAGGTGCTTGCGGATCACGGACAGGGACTCGGTCAACCCATCATCCGCAGGAAGCATCGACAACACCTGCCCCAACGGATCGTCGGCGACGTCGCCGGGAAGCAGATCAGTCAGGAGATAGCCGCTGCGGACCATTTCCAGGACCACCTCACGGACTCGATCCCCGGGAGCCTGCGGCCAAGCGGCAGCGACCGCCGCGATGACGGCCTCAAGGCCAGCGCCGTTCCGACAGACCTCGAGGATCAAGCTGACGGCCGGCGTTGCCCGCATGGTGATCCGTGCCGACGACGTCGTATCGGCTGTCTGCTCGTTCTCGTAACGGCCTCCGCGCCGTACGACCAAATTGTTCGACGTCAACCGTAGGCGCGGCAGGACGCCTGGCGCCTCGATGAGCCGCTTGGACAGGTCGCTCAGCCAGGCCGACGACGGCATACTCCGCGCCCGGTGAGCCGAACCCATCCGGAAGCTCGCGGAAGAGTCCACTGCGTGGGCGACCTGGACGCCTGCGAACGACCCGCGCGGCGTCGCGCGCATACGAGCCCGTGACTCATATGCACGCACCGTCGTCGCAAGCCGCCCGCCAGCATCCAGATCGCCAGGCGTGACGCTGCCGAGGGAACGAGACGCGAACCGCACCGCTTCAAGAAGCGGCCCAGCCAGGACCTCCTCATCCGGGTCGTCCGGTCTCACCGGAAGCATCGGGATGCGTGCCAGGACCGGGAACTCCTCGTCCCGGGTGTACGTCCGCGCCCGTCCCATCGGTGCGCCGCCTACTTGCAGTTGTTGCAGGAGGGGGTGCAGGTACAGCTCGGGCACTCCGTGCCGGTGCACCCATCCTTCGTGGTATCCGTATCGGCGGCCTCCCACACGCCGGGCACGGGCATGACCCGGACGTCGAGATCGAACAGATCGGCTGTAGCGCGGTCCAGGACCGCGGTGTTGTCGCTCATGGATTGCCCTTTCGGCTGGTCGTGACACTGGTCAACGACCATCGAACGTGCGCAGAGCTCCGGGGTACAGAGCATTCACCGGGCATGTTCCGAGCAACGCTCAGACAGCACCGCAAATGACCGGGAGGTACCTGGCCGCGTTGGGCTTGGCCCCACCTGGGATGCGTCACAGAGCATGGTCCAGGACCCGCGGAGTGCGGCGACTCCGACGATGGGCGGGGGTCCCCCTCCCGCGGCTCATCCCAGATCTACGCCCCCCGCTTGGCCCTCCAGACCACTCCCACACCACCCCAGACCCGCGCATCTCACCCCCAAATCCCTGCAGCCCCACCATTCCCCAACAAATCAGTCTCCCAATACCTCCCCCAGATCCCTTCCCAGGCCCCTCCCCCAAATCCCATCACGCCTCTTGCAGATCGAGGCACCTAGAGCTATCTGGCTCGGTGGTGCGGGCGGGACACCTCCTGCTGTAGGAGGTGTCCGGCGGATGACTGTGACGATTGCCGTGATGTCGGCGGGGGACGGGTACTCGTACTTCATGAAGTCGGTCGCGGCCGGTGATGGCGACCGGTCGATGGGTACCCCGCTGACGCGGTACTACACCGAGACGGGCACGCCGCCGGGCCGGTGGATGGGTGCCGGGGTTGCGAGCCTGGGTTCGGATGAGCTAGGTCGCCTGCTCGTGGGGGGCCTGGTGACCGAGGAGCAGATGGCCCAGTTGGCGGGCAAGGGCCTAGACCCGATTACCGGCGAACAGCTCGGCCGCGCCTACCCGGTCTACGGGAAGGGCAGCGGCGGAAAGCCTCGGCGTGCGGTGGCGGGGTATGACTTCACGTTCTCCTTGCCGAAGTCGGCCTCGGTGTTGTGGGGTGTGGCCGATGCCGGGGACCAGGAGCAGATCGTGGCTGTCCACCGTGCCGCTGTGGTCAAGGTGTTCGAGTTTATGGAGCGCGAGCTGGCCGCGACTCGGACCGGTGCGTCTGTCGCCGGGAACGCGGCGAGCGAGGCGGGGGAGGGCGGCGCAGTCGCCCAGGTCGGTGTCACCGGCTTGATCGCGATGACGTTCGATCACTGGGATTCGCGGACCAACGACCCGCACCTGCACACCCACGTCGTGGTCTCCAACAAGGTGAAGACGCTCCTGGACGGGAAGTGGAGGTCGCTGGACGGGCGGGGGTTTCACGCCGCGACGGTCGCGATGTCGGAGCTGCACGAAGCGATCGTGATGGACGACCTGACCCGCACCCTCGGTGTGGGATGGGAGCTGCGGGCCAGGGCCGGACAGGGCCGCAACCCCGGCTGGTCGATCAAGGGCGTCACCGACGACCTGGTGGCAGCGTTCTCGCAGCGTTCCGAGCAGATCAACCCCCGCGCCGATGAACTGATCGCGCAGCACGTCAAGAAGTACGGGCGCCGGCCCGGCCGGAGCACGATCGACAAGTACCGGCAGAGGGCCAGCAAGGAGACCCGCCCGGACAAGACCCACTACTCCCTGGCCGACCTCACCACGGTGTGGCGGCAACGCACCGCCCAGATCCTGGGCCGCGACCCCGCCAAGTGGGCGAGCAATCTCGTATCCGGGACGCCGCCGCGGACGCTGCGGGCCGACGACGTCCCGCTGGACCTCATCGACAGCCTCGCCCAACTGGTCGTGGTCGCGGTCTCGGAGAAGAAGCCGACCTGGCGGCACTGGAACCTGTACGCCGAAGCTGTCCGGCAGACCAAGGCCCTGCGGTTCGCCACCGCGGAGGACCGCATAGCCGTGGTCGCTGCGATCACCGCCCGGGCCGAGGCTGGTTCGGTGCGGTTGACGCCACCCGACCTGGCCGCCACGCCCGCCGAGTTCGCCCGCGAGGACGGCACCAGCATCCTGCGGCCGAAGGACTCTGCCCTGTACTCCTCACAAGCCCTCCTGGATGCGGAGGCCCGGCTCCTGAACCGGGCGGGTATCCGCACCGCACCGACCATAACCCTGGACGCCGTCGACCATGCCATCACCAGGGGCGTCCCCGGTGGGTGGTCGTGGGTGGTCTCGGGCGAGCAGGCCGAAGCCGTTGCCCGTGTCGCTGTCTCGGCCCGGCAGGTGGACCTCCTGGTCGGCCCGGCCGGGACCGGGAAGACCACGACTATGCGCGCACTACGGGCGGCGTGGGAGCACGAGCACGGGTCAGGGTCCGTCGTCGGGCTCGCGCCGTCCGCTGCTGCCGCAGCGGTCCTGGCCGAGGACCTGGGCATCGCGTGCGAGAACGCCGCCAAGTGGCTCTACGACCACGTCCACCAGGCCGCCGACTTCCGTGCGGGGCAGCTCGTGATTGTCGATGAGGCCACGCTCGCCGGGACCCTCACCCTGGACCGCATCACCGCGCACGCAGCCGAAGTGGGTGCGAAGGTACTGCTGGTCGGTGACCCGGCCCAGCTCCAGGCCGTCGAGGCGGGCGGAGCCTTCGCCCTCCTGGCCGCCGCCCGTCAGGCTGAGGACGGTGTCCCGGAGTTGAGCGAGGTGCACCGCTTCACCCACACGTGGGAGAAGCACGCCTCCCTCGCCCTACGTCACGGGCGCGACGAGGCGATCGACGCCTACCTGGACCACGGCCGGGTCCGCGACGGCGACGCAGACGCGATGGTCGAGGCCGCGTACGCCGCCTGGCAGGACGACCTCGCCGCAGGCAAGGCCTCCGTGCTCATCGCCGGGGACAACGAGACCGTCCGGGCCGCAAACGAACGAGCACGAACCGAACGACTCCAGACCGCAGCCACCGACCCCGGCCAGTCCGTCAACCTCGTTTGCGGGCTCCAAGCCTCGGCCGGGGACGCGGTCATCACCCGACGCAACGACCGCCGCTTACGCACCCGCAACGGTTCGTGGGTGCGCAACGGCGACCGGTGGACCCTCGTCCGAGTCCGCGACGACGGATCCGTCGTCGTGCGCCGCCCCGAGGCGAAGTACGGCAACACGATCGTGCTGCCTGCCGCCTACGCCGCGGAGCACCTCGACCTCGGCTACGCCGTGACCACCCATCGTGCCCAGGGGCTCACGGTCGACACGAGCCACCTCATCACCGGGCCGGGCATGACGCGGGAGAACCTATACGTCGGCCTGACCCGCGGCCGGGAGACCAACACTGCCTACGTCATCACCGACACGCCACTGGAGATCACACCCGACGACCACGAGGACCCCACAGCCAGGAACGTCCTGGCCGGGATCGTCCGCACAGTCGGAGCCGAGAAGGCCGCCACCCAGGTCGGCAAGGATGAGGCGGAGCGGTGGGGCTCGGTCGCGCAGCTCGCAGCCGAGTACGAAACGCTGGCCGGCGCAGCGCAGCGCGACCGCTGGACCAGACTGCTCCACCAGTGTGGACTCTCACCTCGGGACGCCTACGGGGTCATCACCGCACCCGCGTTTGGCGCACTGACCGTCGAACTGCGCCGCGCCGAAGCCGACGACCACGACGTCAAACACGTGCTGCCACAACTCGTCTCCCTGCGTGGCCTGGATGATGCCGACGACCCCGCAGCCGTACTGCACCACCGCCTCGCTACCGCCACCGCACGACCGGTCCGCCACGACGGGCTGACCATCCAACGATGCGCACCCCGCCGAATCGCCGGCCTCATCCCCGAAGCCGCAGGGCCCATGACCGACGAGTACCGGCAGGCGCTGCAGGAGCGGGCGTACCTGATCGAGCAACGCGTAGCTGCCCTCGTCCATCGGGCTACACGCGACCACGAGCCCTGGATGGCCATTCTCGGTTCCGAACCCGACGACATCGACGCCCGCCACAACTGGTTGGCCGCCGCCCGCACGATTGCCGCCTACCGGGACCGCTACGGCATCGCTAGCAGCGCACCACTCGGGGACAACGCAGTCAGCACCGACGCGCAGGCTGTAGACGCCGCGCGGTGCGCTGCATTACTACGTCGAGTGCCACGACACCAGTCGGCGCATAGACGGCGGCTAGACGCTACAAGCCGCGAGCGAAGCATCGGCATTTAGCGATGGTCCTCGCAGCGTGTAAGGCGCGCGCCCCTGCCTAAACCCTTTGAAGATATCGGCGAAACTTAGGTACGGCTGGGGAGTACGGCCTGTACAATTTCGATTGCGCCAACGCAATTATCTTGGCGCGCTGTGTGTTCGATCGAATTGCTCATTGGCCTTATCTCCGAAGATTCCTGTTGACCATTGAATCCGACCCGGGTGTCCAGCGCCGTGGCTGGGAGCCATAACGGCGGTAGCGACGTCTCCAGGTGCGCACTCAACTGCTTCGCAGAGTCGGGCCGGCTCTTGCACCACGATGAGCAGTTCCTGTGTCTCGGGCACCATTTCCACAGTGGCTACCCTTCTCCATGAATCCAATCCGGCGCTGCGGTGCCCTCGCGACGCCATCGTTGTAATAAGGACCATGCACCACAAGGTATCGTCCAGGAAATGGCGATGCGACCGTGCTCGAAAACAATGACGAGTACGGCCGCATCGCACAGGTTCCACCCGATCAGATGGTCGACGCAGTCTACACGGCCCTGGGAGTGAGGCGTCGGCGGCGGAGAAAGCGAACGTGATGGTCGCTGAGGCCACCACCGTCGTGTACGACCTGCCCCCCAGTGCGCCTGTGATGATCGCATCCTGATCGGTCGGACCAGTCCAGGTTCGGGGCCTGGCGGTGCTCGGACAGTTGAGTCGGACGCCCAGCCGTGCTGATTGCGAGTCGCTAGGTGCATTCTTACCGTGAATACGACAGCGGCGGCGTGGCCCGACGGCAGCGGCGCCTCAGAGGACCCGGAGAAGAGACGCCATGAAGACCAGCGAGATGCTCGAGACCTATCCGAAGTCGATGAACCTCGACCGCACGCTACTGGCGAGGGTGATCGAAACCATCGTCGAGTGCTCCCAGGTGTGTTCCGCATGTGCAGATGCGTGCCTCAGCGAGGACGCTGTGGCGGACCTACGCAAGTGCATCCGCACCAACCTGGATTGCGCCGACGTCTGTGACGCGACTGCTCGTGTGCTGTCGCGGCACACCGGCTATGACGCGAACATCAGTCGCGCGCTGCTGGAGGCATGCATCGCCGCGTGCAAGGCGTGCGGGGACGAGTGCGAGCAGCACGCGAGCGTGCACGAGCACTGCCGGGTGTGCGCCGAAGCCTGCCGCGCCTGCGAGGCGGCCTGCCGGGAGCTGTTGAGCACGATGCGCTGAACAGACTCCCGACAGGAACCAACCGGACCGAAAAGGGTTGGCCGCGTGACCGACGCTCTCGCGTCAGCCGTCCGCTCTGCCCACAACAAAGCCTGCCGATCGTCGTTTGTCGGCGAAGCTGCTCACCCCGCCGGTCTCCCAGTCGATGGCGAGTGCCTGGACGGAGCCGTAGTTGGCCTGGGATGCCTCGTCGGCTACGACGACGTCGTAGCCCAACGCGCGCGTTCCGTCGGCGAGCTGTGGAGTCTCCAGGCGCAGCTCGCCGTCGGTCAGGATGAATCGGCCGGCGGGGATCGCGGTCTTCAGTGGCTGGCCGTGCAGGGCCCAGCGGGTGATGACGCTTGCGGTGGTGCTAGGTATCTGGCGGCCGCCCGGGGTGCCGATCACGAGCACTGGCCGTTGTTGCGCGTCGAGGAGCATGGTGGGCGAGCTCCAGGTCACCGAGCGGCGCCCGGGCTCGGGAAGGTTCGTGCTGGCTGCGCCGATGTCGCTGAACCGTTCGAGCTGGTCGTTGAGGAAGAACCCGGCGACGTACTGCCCGCTTCCCCAGTAGTTCGTGATGGTGTTGGTCATTGAGACCGCCACCCCGTCCGCGTCGATCACGGAGATGTGCGTGGTGTTGGGCGCGCTCTCGTATCCGCCGAGTGCGGCTGATCTGTTCGTCGTCTCGGTGGCGTTGGGCAGGGTGGCGGCGATCTGTGCGTTCTCCTGTGGATCGGTCAGCCGCTCCACCGGGACGTCCACGAAGCGGGGGTCGCCGAAGTGCTGCTGCACGGAGGCGTCGGCGACCTGCCATGCGCGGGACAGAAGGTCGACGAACTCGGGTGATTCGGGCTCGACGTCGGCGATCCCGGAGGCTTCTGCGATCTGCACCATCTGGATGATGGCGGCGCCGGGCAGGGCCGGCGCCCCGGAGAGCATCGTGTACTCGCCTACCGGGCCCGCGGCGGGCTCGAAGACGTCGACCTGGTAGGCGGCCAGGGTTTCCTTGTCGATCCCGGGGGTCTGGCTCAGTATCTGGGCGAGGGTGCCGGTGTAGACCGATTCGGGGCCC
This sequence comes from Promicromonospora aerolata, assembly GCF_042682255.1. Taxonomy (NCBI): domain Bacteria; kingdom Bacillati; phylum Actinomycetota; class Actinomycetes; order Micrococcales; family Promicromonosporaceae; genus Promicromonospora; species Promicromonospora aerolata. The sequence continues at coordinate 3,943,269 of NZ_JBHUHF010000001.1, read as the reverse complement.
TCCTCGGCGAGATTGCTCATGGTCTCGGCCAGGTCTGTCTGGACCAGCAGGTCGCCCTCCTGCAGGGGCGTGCCGTCCTCGCGCTGAAACTGTGGCAGGGATCCGGTGATGGCTTGGCCGTACGGGCTGTTGATCGAGGAGGCGAGGTAGCGTGAGACCGGCCCGCCCTCGTCGGCGATCTGGATCGCGGGGGCGAGGAGATCGGCCCACGGCAGGTTCCCGTGGTCGCGGTGCAGGCGTTCCATCCCGGCGACGAAGCCCGGGATCCCCGCACCACTTTCAGGGATCTGGCCGACTTGGTTGACCACCTCGCGGTACTCGTAGTTGCTCGCTTCGCCATCCGCGACGACGATCGAGACGCCTCCGCCGCCGATGCCGGAGCTGGCCGGCTGCATGACGGCGTCGGCGAATGCGGCGGCGATCGCCGCGTCCACCGCGGTGCCGCCGCGTTGGAGCATCTGGTCCCCGGCCTGGGCGGCCAGTGGGTGCCCGGCGCTGACCCCGTATCCACCTAGCGCCGGCTCAGGCGCAGGCGCAGGCGCGGGGGCTGAGGGCGAGATCGCCGTGGTCGGGGTCTGGCGAGACGGAGGCGGGGGCGATGTCGCCGCGCAGGCGCTGAGCCCTACTGCGACAGCGGCGGTTACGAATGCCGTCACGATGCCGGGCCGCCTGCTCTGATCACTCTTCGTCACTGTTATTTGGTCCTTTCCGACACAAGGGTTGTCTGCTTCTGGGTGCGCGTGGGCGCTGCGGGCTGGTAGAGCCAGGTAGTGCGCAGTAGCCGTTCGAGCGGGCCGGGCCACCCCGTCCGTTCCCACAGGACGGCGAGCATGAGCACCGCGGACACGAAGGTGACACTGACCAGCAGGCCTTCTCCGAACGTGAAGCCCTGTTCTGGCTTGATCAGTGCGAGCACCACAAAATGGGCCACGTAGAGGGTCAGTGAAAGTCGGCCGCACTCGACCAGCCAGCCGAGGACTCTCGATCGGTTCGACCGGCGCAAGACCAGGGAGCAAACCGCGACCACGGCGAGCGCTCCTGCGATGCTGCTGGCCAGCCACAACGGCATCTGGCCGTGGGCGGCGCCGGTCAGCAGCCGCCACGGGCCGCGGTTCGCTCCGGGCCCGATGAGCGCGTACGTCAGCTGGGAGACAGCGGCTGCCCCGACCGCCACAGCAGTACCCCCGACGGCAAGGCGCCGCAGGACCCGCGTGTCAGTGAGATCCAGCCGGGCGACACACAGGCCGACGACGAACGGCACGGTCCAGCTCGCCAAGGGGTACGGGCCGGTCAGGGCGAGTGAGTGCACTGCTTCCCATGGTCCGGTGCCGAGGGTGACCGGGTCGAGCAGATGTGGTGCTGGCCGGATCATCTCGTGGCCGACGATGATGGCTGGCCCCACAAGCGCGAGCGCGATTCCGCCCCCCAGGAGCAGAACCCGGGTGGGTAGCCGCCATAGCAGCGGCGCCAGCAGGAACAGGACGGCATAGGTGGGCAGGATGACGTTGACCCGGTCGGTCAGTCCCTGGAGTGCGACACCTCCGGCGAACAGGAGCAGGGCACGCCAGGTGACGGTCGACCACCGTTCCCGCTCCGGGCGCCGCGTCAGGAGGTACCCCATCCCGATGCCTGCAACGACGACAAAGAGCACCGAGGCCCGCCCGTAGGGCAACAGGTAGAGACGTTCAGCAAGGGACTGCGGGTTCACGGGTCCCACGTTGACGATGATCATCCCGAGCAGGGCAAGGCCCCGTGCGGCATCAACGCCGACGATTCGGTGCTGTCTGGTTTCGCTGGCAGGCCTCACGGCCGTTTGCCGAGCAGGGCGGTGCGACTCGCGCGCAAGGGCGAGCGCAATGGTTCTGGATTCACTTCTCTCTTCACTTTCCCCGGAACGGCCGCGACGGCCCGGTGCGTTGCACTCGGGCGGCACCCGTCCGTGTACGACACGCAACCCGCGACGGGTGTACGCCCGTGCGAGGTCGCTACGACAGGATGAGGATCAGGTGAGGGAAGTGATCGAAGGTGGTGCGCGGGACCCGCCTGGCAGGCTGGTCCACAGCGTGAAAAGCGGGTGGTGCGCCTGGTCCAGCGCCCCGCTGGTCCGGTCGGCCGGTGCAACACCGGGCTGGTGCACGAGCCGGTGCAGGGCCACCCGGATCTGGCGACAGGCCAGGTAGGCAGCAGCGGCACCACACGCCTGCACGACGGCGGCGCCGGCAAGCGCAAGCGCGAGCGGCGCGGCGTGTAGGACGGCACCGTCCAGCACGTAGAGGGAGTCAAGGGCGAGCGACGCCACGAGCGCGACGAATGCGATGTCCAACGCGGCGGCCCGGGCATTGTTTGAGCCGCCAGGGCCGGTGTCTGGGTGTGAGCTGCGCAAGGCGATCCTGCCTGCGCCGGTCAGACCCACCACGGCCAACATGGCCAGCACCACTGGCGCAAGCGCAAGCATGGTGGACGACACCGCCGAGGACACCAGGCCGGCGCGTTCAAGCATCCCGCCGTGCAACCAGTGCGTTGTCAGGACAACCGAGAACGCGAGGCCGACGGCTGCGGCACCGGAGGTGGGTCCCGACGACACGACGGGATCGCTCATCGCTCCCACCTCCCGGACGCCGCAGCACAGATCACCGAGAAAGTCTCGCATGCCCGTGGCGCGGCTCAACCACCACCGCTCACTTGCTCGGGCGCAGGTCGAGCCGCCGTAGCAACTGGGCGTTGAGCGCGACCACGACGGTGGAGAGCGACATGAGGACTGCGCCGACGGACATCGGCAGGACGAAACCGATCGGGGCGAGCACGCCCGCGGCCAGCGGTACGGAGATGAGGTTGTACCCGGCTGCCCACCACAGGTTCTGCTTCATCTTGCGGTAGCTTGCACGGGACAGCTCGATCACCGAGAGCACCGAGCGCGGGTCGTCGCTGGCCAGGATCACTCCGGCGGACGCGATCGCGACGTCGGTGCCTGCACCGATCGCGATCCCGACGTCGGCCTGGGCGAGGGCCGGGGCGTCGTTGACGCCGTCGCCGACCATCGCGACCTTGCGTCCTTCGTCCTGCAGCTGACGGACCTTCGCGGACTTGTCCTCCGGCCGAACCCCGGCGAAGTACCGGTCGATGCCGAGCTCGTCGGCGACGGTCTTGGCCACGGCCTCGGCGTCGCCGGTGATCATGACGACCTGCACACCCTGGACGTGCAGCGCGTCGACGGCCTCGCGGGACTCGGGGCGGATCTCGTCGGCGAGCTTGAGCGCACCGGCGACCTGACCGTCGACGAGCACGTGCAGGATGATCGCTCCGTCCGCGCGCCACCGGTCGCCGACCTCCAGCTCGCTGGCGCCGTGCTGGTCGAGCAGGTAGGGGCCGCCCACGGCGACCTGCCGGCCGTCGACGGTTGCGCTGACGCCCACGGCCGGTGACGAGGTGAAGTCGGAGGCGCCGGGAACCTCGAGGCCGCGGGAGCGAGCCGCCTGCACGACCGCGCGTGCCAGCGGGTGCTCGGAGTCGGACTCGGCGGCAGCGGCCAGCGCCAGGATGTTGGTGGCGTCGTTGTCGTCAGTGGGGTGGACGTCGGTAACGGTGGGCTGACCCTTGGTGAGCGTCCCGGTCTTGTCGAACAGCACGGACGTGACGGTGCGCATGCTCTCCAGGGCGAGCCGGTCCTTGATCAGCACGCCACCACGTGCCGCCCGCTCGGTCGCGATGGACACCACCAGCGGGATGGCCAGGCCGAGCGCGTGGGGGCAGGCGATGACCAGCACGGTGATCGTGCGTACGACGGCGGCATCCGGCATCCCCATGACCGACCAGACCAGCGCGGTGATCACGCCGGCACCCAGCGCGAACCAGAACAGCCACCCCGCGGCGGTGTCGGCCAGCCGCTGCGCCCGCGAGCTGGAGTTCTGGGCGTCGGTGACCAGGCGCTGGATCCCGGCCAGGGCAGTGTCCTGACCCACGGCGGTGACCTGGACGCGCACCCCGGAGTCGGTCGCGACGGTACCGGCGACCACCTTGTCCCCGTCGCTGCGACGTACCGGGCGAGACTCCCCGGTGATCATCGACTCGTCCATGCTGGCCGAGCCCTGCACAACCCGGCCGTCGGCGGGCACCCGGCCGCCCGGCCGCACGACCACGACGTCACCCACCCGTAGGTCGGACGGCGCCACTGTAACCACGCCGTCGCCCTCGACGCGTTCCGCCTCGTCGGGCAGCAGCGCGGCCAGCGAGTCCAGCGCCGAAGTCGTCTGGGCCAGTGACCGCATCTCGATCCAGTGGCCGAGCAGCATGATCACGATCAGCAGCGCCAGCTCCCACCAGAAGTCGAGCTGATGGTCCAGCAGCCCCAGCCTCGCGCCCCAGGACGCAAAGAAGGCGACCGTGATCGCCAGCCCGATCAGGAGCATCATCCCGGGCTTGCGTGCGCGGATCTCCGATACCGCGCCGGTCAGGAACGGCTTCCCGCCCCACACGTACATCACCGTGCCGAGCACCGGGGACACCCAGGCCAGGCCCGGCACGTCCGGCAACGTGTAGCCGAGGATCATCGCGAACATGCCCGACAGCGCCACTACCGGCACGGCCAGAACGAGCATGATCCAGAACAGGCGCCGGAACTGGCCGACATGGTCGCCGTGCCCGCCGTGCCCGCCGTGCCCGCCGTGCCCGCCGTGCCCGCCGTGGTCGGCGTGCATCGCGTGCTCATCGGCTCCGCCATGCCGGTCGTGCGCCGGATCGACGACGCCCTGGCTGACCTGTTCGTGGTGGTGCTGGTGGTCCTGGCTCATGGTGGACAGCCTTCGCTGGGTCGGGTGAATGGGCAAGAGGGGGCGGTCGTGGGCGGCCAGGTGGTCGCCCACGACTGTCGGCGGTCAGGCCGCAGTGACGTACCGCTCGGGGTCGGCGTCGAACAACGGCCCGCACGCGTCGCAGCAGAACCAGTACCGGGCGCCGTCATGGTCGCGGAACAGGCCAGCTGCCTCGGCGTCGGCCTTGATGACGGAGCTGCCGGGCATGACGGGGCAGTCCGCGACGTCCTCGGTGTTCAGTCCGCTGGTGTCCGCGGCGTGCCCGCAAGCGGCGGCCGGTGCGGCGCCGTCGTGCGCGTCACCGTGGTCGTCCGAGCTGTGCTCAGGGGTGCCGTGGTCGTGGGTGTGCTCGTGCGACATGAGAAGTCCTCCGGGTCGAGGTTCGGTAGGGTCAGGACGCGTTCCCGCCGGTGACAGCGCTCAGGCCTTCTGGGCGCTGTAGCCGGCCTCGGCGACCGCAGCCAGCACGTCCGAGTCGTTCACCGGAGCCGAGCTCGTCACTTCCAAGCTCCCCGTCGAGGCGCTGACCTTCACGCCATCGACCCCCGGTATCTGAGTGACCTCCTCGGTCACGGACACCTCGCAGTGACCGCACGTCATTCCGGTGACTGCATAGGTCGTCGTGGTCTGGCTCAAGGATCTATCCCTTTCGTCGAGTACCCATAGGGGGTATGTTCGGGTGAACATACCCAGCCGGGGTAGCCTATGCAAGGGGTAAAGGTGGACGAGTTCGACGCGGTCGTGGTGGGTGATGGTGCGGGCCGCCGCCCGAGGACTCGGGCATTCGGTCTCACGCGCCTGAGTGCACTTACAACTCTGCTACTCGCGATTAGGCTGAACCAGTCATGAACGTCATCGCCACCCTCCGGTCGCTGCTCGCGATATCTCAGCGAGGCGCCACTGGTGTGCTCCTGATCGCTGTGGTGATCGCGGGCGTGGTGTCGATGCACTCGATGAGCGGCTCACCCAGCGCGCACATGCCGCCGCCCGGAGTGGTCGCGCCGCACGCCGTCGGGCAGCATGGCTGGTCCGGAGCAACGTCAGCCGAGGCTGTTCACCCGACATCGACCCAACCGGACGCCCCGGCAGTGCGCGCTGCAGACGACGCCGTGGGCTGTCCGGCTGGCTGTGGTCCACACGACGCGCACGACATGACGACGGCGATGTGCCTCATGGTGCTTGTCGTCCTGTTGACCCTCGCCGCACCGCCGGCGAGCTTCTTCAACTCGATGTTGCTGTCGCTCGCCCGGCGGATCCTCGTGGACGTGCCGCACTGGCACCTGGCCCCAGCGCCGTCGTTGCATGCACTGGGTATTTCTCGGACGTAGAAGCACACGCTCGCCGACCACTTGCAGGTCGGCCGTCCCGCGACCCCTCGAGGCCGCGCCGTGTGTCAGCTACTTCGAACCGAAAGGCCCTTGAACCATGAAGCGCATCCTTGCGCCCAGCCTCGTGCTGGCGACCGCCCTGGCCCTCTCTGCCTGCGCGGGCTCCGACGACCCGACGATGGACATGCCCGGCATGTCCGCGTCCGAGAGCCCATCATCCTCGGACGGCGTCCACGATGGCGAGGCATTCAACGACGCGGACGTGATGTTCGCGCAGATGATGATCCCGCACCACGAGCAGGCCATCGAGATGTCCGACGTCATCCTCGGCAAGGAGGGGATCGACCCGGAGATCACCGACCTGGCTACCCAGATCAAGGCGGCCCAGGGCCCGGAGATCGCGCAGCTCAACATCTGGCTCGACGAGTGGGGTGCCGAGCAGCCCGACGACTCCATGGGAGACATGGACCACGGTGACATGGGTGACGAGTCCATGGACGGGATGATGAGCGAGGAGGACATGCAGGCGCTCGAGGGTGCCGAAGGCGCTGAAGCCGGTCGGCTGTTCCTGGAGCAGATGATCGTCCATCACCAGGGGGCCGTCGAGATGGCCCAGACGGAGGTCGAGGACGGCTCGAACGCGGCCGCCATCGAGATGGCCAGCACCATCGTCAGTACCCAGTCCAGTGAGATCCAGACGATGGAGGACCTGCTCGCCGGTCTGTGAGACCCAGGGTGGTGCGCCGCAGTTCCGCGGCGCGCCACCCGCTCTGCTCATCGCGTGGCACAGCTAATGGAGTCGGCGATGATTCTTGACCACTGAGGTCTGGCCGCTGTCCCGGGCCTGCGTTGGGTAACCGAGCCCGTCCAGAACCACCCGCGTCAGGCGGGCGGCTGTGTCGAGGTCTCTCGCCTGGCCGGACGCTTCCAGTGCGTGGCGGCAGTACGCGGCGAGCTCATCTGGGCTGGCGTCGGTGCGCACCAGACCTCCTGCTGCTGCCTCCGCGATCAGGTCGACGAAGAGGGTGTGCAGGCGAAGCTCCGCGTCGGCGACCTCGGGTCCTCGATGAACCAGCGCGCTGATGTCGGCGGACGCATGCCGACCGCGATGGAAACAGATGGACGCATAGGCGTGAGCGACCGCCGCGAGCCGAGCGCCCGGAGACGCGGATTCTCCGCGAAGGTCCTCAAGGGCCCGGAGGTGTTCGTCCACGTGTCGCGCGTGGTGAGCCACCAGGATCGACTCGATGTCCGCGAAGTACTTGTAGAGCGTTGCGCGCCCGATCCCAGCCGCCCCTGCTACCTGGGACATGGTCAGTGACAGAGGGCCGTGTTCCTCGGCCAACCGCCAGGCGGCGTCTGTGATGGCGTCGCGCACTGATCGGCGATGCTCGTCGATCGATTCCTCCCACAGCTTCGGCACCCCATCATGATACGCCTCGTCACTGGCGCGACACATTGACGTTATGCGATACACTTTGTATCGAAAGGTCAGTGTGACGATCAGGCGACCCGAGGAGACGAAGATGGCTGAGAACGCACCGGATCCGACGGCGGGCAAGGCGCCGCAGGGCCATCCTGGACTGCCTCGATGGGCCAAGTTGCTGGCGCTGGGCGTCGGCATCGCCCTCGTCGTGCTCGTGGTGGCGATGTTGCTTGTCGGTGGCGAGCACGGCCCCGGGATGCACGGCTGATGCAGATGTCTCCGGGGTTTCGGAAACTGATGCTGACCGTCCATGTCGCCAGCTCGGTGGGCTGGATCGGCGCGATAGTCGCGTACATCGCCCTCAACATGCCCGTCTATTTCAGCAACGACGAGGAGGCCGTGCGGGCGGCGTGCCTGATGATGGAGCCCGTTCTGCGGTATGCCCTGATCCCGCTCGCCGCGGTGGCGCTGGTCACCGGGATCGTCCAAGCGCTAGGTACCCCCTGGGGCCTGCTGCGCCACTACTGGGTGACGATCAGCCTGGTCCTGACGGCCTTCGCTTTCGTGATACTCGTGCTCCACCTGCCGGCGGTCGAGGCGATGGCCGCCGTCGCGGCGGACCCGATGGCCGACACGGGCCAGCTCGGCGGTGACCTCTTCCACGCCGTGGGCGGCCTGGTGGTGCTGCTGGTCCCACTGGTCCTGAACATCTACAAGCCGCGTGGGATGACCCGCTACGGCTGGCGCCGCGCGCAGGACCGTCACACCGCCAGCCCACGCGCTTGACCTGCATCGTCAGTGCCCCTTGTGGCGTGAGCGAGGATTTGGACGGCCCGCATTGCAGCGCGGTGTTGCCCAGTACCGTGTCCATACCGTTACTCTGGGGCTCGCTATGAACCTGACACGTGCCGCTCGCTCGCAGCTCGCCGATCCTCGGCGTGGTTTCGCGAGCGTCGTGACGGTCATGTTCCTCGTGCTCGCTCTCCTGGGCGTACAGGCCGTGTGCAGTGTCCATCTCGACACGGCCGACCACAGCAGTGGGGCCACGCATGGCACTGTCGGGCAGCACGCTGCGCCCGCCGCAGCGGCGGCTTCGGATCAGACCGCGCACTCGGACCGGGGGCATCACGGCGAGGACCCGTCCGACTGCGCTGAAGACCGCACGGTGACAGCGCGGTACGACCGGACGGCGTCGCCTTCCACGGACCTGGACGGTGCGCCGCCTCGGGCCGTGCAGTGGCACGTGCCCGGCATCGCGCCCGACCGCCCCCGGGCGCCTTCGGGCCTGGCTGCGGCGCCCGCGCCGTCGCTGCACGCCTTGGGGATCTCCCGGACGTAGACCACCACCTCCCGTCGACACCACCCCATACGGGTGTCGACCGGTTCAGCGCGCCCCGAAACCGGGCCGCGTGTGTGGTTCTACTCCGATCCGAAAGGTCCCAGCTTTCATGGAGCCCAGCTTCAACTCGAACCCGACCGTGCGCGGTCGTGGTCGTCATCGGGCGGCACACCGCCCTGTCCTGGCCGACGTCGCCCGAGCCGCCACCGAGCACGTCACCACCTTCGCCGGGCGAACCGCCGTGGCCGCCGCGGCCGGTTCCGGCGTCCTGCTGTCTCTGGTGGCCACCCCCGCCCAAGCAGCACCGGCCACGGAGTCGGTCAACACCGCTCTGGCCGGCAAGGCTGTCAACGGCGCGCTCAACGCGGTCGACCTGAACGCCTTGACCTCTCAGGCCCGCGAAGCAGTCGCCGCGGCCCCCGTTGTGACCGTCGCCCCGGATGCGGAGCTGAAGGTCGAGACGGCGGCAGTCTCCGTCGTCTCCGCCGAGGAGAACGACGAGTACCAGGCGCAGCTTGCCGCCGAGGCGGAGGCCGAAGCCGCCGCGGAGGCCGCCGCAGCCGCGGAGGCAGAAGCAGAAGCGGCTGCCCAGGTGGCCGTGGACATTCCCGCCTCGGCCAAGGGGTCCGCGATCGTGTCGATCGGGATGCGCTATCTCGGAGTGCCGTACCTGTGGGGTGGGGAGACCCCGGCCGGGATGGACTGCTCTGGGTTCACCTCGTACGTCTTTGCACAGGTCGGGATCACCCTGCCCCGGACGTCGTCCGAGCAGCGCTACGCCGGCACCGAGGTGCCCTGGTCCCAGGCGCAGCCCGGTGACCTTCTCTGGTCGCCCGGACACATCGCGATCTATGCGGGTGATGGGATGCAGATCGAGGCACCGGTCCCGGGCCAGACGGTCCGGTACAGCCAGGTCTGGCAGTCCAACCCGGTCGTCCTACGGGTCGCATGACTCACCCGGTGTGAGGGGCGGGCGGTCTGCCAGCCCCTCACACCGCCCACCGGGCGGCGCGCTCGGTCATTCTGAGTTCTAGGTACCACTTGAGCCGAAAGTTCCCATGCGCACTCACGTCGGTCTTGCTCAAACGGAGGCCGCGACGCCGACCCGCCGCTCCCGACTGCTCGTGACTGGTGTCGTACTGGCGATGCTGTTGCCGCTCGTGCTCGGCCAGCTACTCGCGGCCGGGCACGACGAACCGCTGTCCTCCACCACGTCCACCACACCCACGGCCGGGGTCACACCGTCCCCATCCGAAGCCCAGATGCTCGACCGGGCAGGGCTGAGATCTGTCTCCGTAGTGCCCGCAGCGCGCTCGTCGGAAGCAGCAACGAGCGAACACCACCCCACTGTGGCGGGGGTCCCAACCCCGATCGCCGTGCCTGTCGGCGCGATCGTCCTGGTGCTCGTGGCCCTTCTGGCGGTCACGGCACTCACGCGGCGTCGTCATTACGGTGCTGACCCAGGCAAATCGACCTGAGTAGCGACAGCGTCGAGCAAGGTATCGCGACAATCGTGTGCCTTGGGTCTCCCATGCCCCGTGAGGCCAAGCCAGTACCTGCTGGAGACCTCGTGCATGAAGCTGGCTGGAGGGCGCCGACCCATAACTACTATGCTGTCTAGTAGTAGACTGGGTGCAGTCCGTCAGTCACGAGGAGGAACGCGTCGATGAGTGTCACTGGTATCCCCGGGCGGGCTGGCGCGCCCGCAACGACGTGGCGCGTTCGTGGTCGTCGTCGAGCTATCGCGGCACTCGCCGTGGGCCTGGCCACGGTCGTTGCCGGATGCGCTGCTCCTTCTGGTGCAAGCCAGGTCGCAGACCAGGGCTTTGTCTCCGGTGACGGTTCGGTACGGACCTGGGATCCGGGTGACCGCGACGGTCCCGTACGGGTCGCCGGAACCGACTTCGAGGGAGTGGAGATCGACACGGACGAGTGGGCAGCTGACGCACTTGTGCTGAACACCTGGTACGCCGCGTGCCCGCCGTGCCGCGCAGAAGCGGCGGACCTGGCGTCCATGGCCGAGGAACTCGAGTCGGACGGCGTGCGATTCCTCGGGATCAACACCGAGGACGAGGCGCCGACCGCTCAAGCTTTCGAGCGCACCTTCGACGTTCCCTACCCGAGCATCGAAGACCACACCGGTCGGGTCGTGGCCGACCTGAACGGCGTGGTCCCGCTGCAGGCGGTCCCGACCACCGTGGTGGTGGACGGCGACGGGATGGTGGCCGCACGTGTCATCGGACAAATCGACCGGTCCACGCTCGAGACGCTGGTCAAGGACGTGCTCGCCGAGGGCGCGGCGTCGGGGAGCGCCTGATGGCGACTGGTTTGGCCGATCTGGCGTTCAGCGGCTCGATGCTGCTCGCCGTACCGGTAGCAGTCCTCGCGGGCGCAGTGTCGTTCGCGTCTCCGTGCGTGCTGCCGCTCGTGCCCGGGTACGTGGGCTACGTGAGCGGGATGGCGGCGTCCGGCGCGGCGTCCTCGGGCTCGCGCTCGGGTGGGACGCTGGCGCGCGGACCGGGCTTGTCCGGCCGCGGTCGTGTGGTGCTCGGCGTCGCGCTCTTCGTGCTCGGCTTCACCGTCGTGTTCGTGTCGCTCATGGCCGCGGCCGGCGCGATCGGCGTGTACCTGGTCCGTTGGGAAGGCGTACTCACGCGCGTCCTGGGCGCCGTCGTGATCCTGATGGGCCTCGCGTTCCTCGGCGCCGTCCCGTTCCTGCAGCGTGAGGCACGGCTGCACGTCGGCCCCCGCGCCGGCCTGTGGGGCGCGCCCCTGCTAGGCATCGTGTTCGGGCTGGGCTGGACGCCCTGCATGGGACCGACCCTTGCGGCCGTGCAGGCGCTCGCCCTGGACGAGGCGTCGGCCGGGCGCGGGGTAGGCCTGGGCCTGGCTTACAGCCTGGGGCTCGGCGTCCCGTTCTTGTTGGTGGCGCTCGGCCTGGGGTCGGATCGGATGCTCGGGTTCCTGCGCCGGTACAGGCTCGCGATCATGCGGGCCGGCGGCGGGATGCTGGTGCTGATCGGCCTGGCCCTGGTCACGGGTCTCTGGAGCTACCTGACCGGCCAGATGCAGGGGTGGATCGGCGGGTTCGAGACGCTCCTGTAACACGTGCCGATACGTGTCGGGGTCAGAGCCAGGTGTGGGTGCCCTCCATGAGTAGATCGGCCCGCAGCTGCTGGCGGACTTCGAGCGAGACCAGCAGCACGAGGGCGACGGCGATTGTCCAGCGCCGTCGGGCGGGAGTCCATCCGATCTTCAGCGTGAGCCAGCGCTGGGTGACCAAGCCGACCCCAGCCCGGGCGACCGCAGCCAGTGCGCCGTACACGATCACGATGCTCAACGGGTTGTAGCGCCACGCCTCGGCAAGGTTCCCTTGCGCGGCGTACCGGGCCGCGCGGGTACCACCGCAGAACGGGTCCATGGCCCCGACCAGGTGTAGCGGTCCGTGCAGGTCGACCGGAGGCAGGCCGAAGGTGGCGATCACGGCCGCAGCGGCGAGGGTGAGCGCCGCTCCGGCTGTCAGCCACCGGTGGCGATCAACGCGCTCGACCCGAAGACAGAGGAAGGTGTCCGTGGCTGTCGGCATGCAAGACCTTGGGTCGTGGGGAACGCTGATCTACTATCCTGCATAGGATATGCCGCCAGGGCGGGTAGGCAAGGTCGGTGACGGATGGGGGCAAGGATGCGGAAGCTGGGTGACCTGGAGGCGCTCGTCATGGAACAACTCTGGGCTTCGAGCGAGCCACTGTCGGTGCGCCAGGTGCTCGAGGCGCTACCGGACGGGCGGCCCCGTGCCTACACCACCGTCATGACGGTGCTGGACAACCTCTTCCAAAAGGGCTTCGTCGAGCGGGAGCGTTCCGGCCGGGCCTACGAGTACTGGGCGACGCAGGACCGTGCCGCACACACTGCTAAGGCGATGGAGGATGCACTGGCCAGCGGTGGCGACCGCGGCGCGGCGCTGATGCACTTCGTCGAGCAGCTCACCCCCGAGGAGTCCGCGCAGCTCAGGGCACTCCTCGATGAGGCGAATCCGTCGTGACGGCCGCACTTCTGCTCCTTCTCGCCGTCGTCGCTATCGGCATGGTTGCCGCGCAGCTGCTGGTGCAGGCCCCGTGGGCGACGTCCGTACCTCGGCTGGCCGTCGCCTCCTGGCACTTGCTCGGTCTCGCCTCGCTCGCGTCGGTGCTGCTGGTCGGCTTGGCATCGGCGCTGCTCGTGGTGCCGCCGAGCATGGTCGACGCGCTGGGCGACTTCCTCGCGCACTGCGCGCTGGCCCTGCGCTCCGAGTCCACCGGTCCGCACGGGGCCGCTCTCGGCGTCGCCGGGATGCTGCTGGCCCTTGCGGTCGGGACTCGGCTGCTGGGAAGCCTCATCCGGGAGTCCCGGCGGGCGCGGTGCGAGCGGCTCGACCAGCTCGACCGGCTCGCACTCGTCGGGCGGCGGCTTCCTGGTGTACACCGGGAGGACCGCGTTCTCCTTGACGATGCCCGTCCCGCCGCGTACTGCCTCTCTGGTGGCCTGGCGGGCAGGGGCACGATAGTCGTGAGCTCGGGCGCTCTGGCCTTGCTCGACGACGACCAGGCGCGGCTCGTGCTCGCCCACGAGAGTGCGCACCTGCGTCAGCGGCATCACCTGGCGACGCACCTGTCCGTGGCCCTGGTGCATGCGTTCGGCAGAATATGGCTGGTCCGACAGGCGGCGCAGCAGATTCCCCGGCTCCTGGAGATGGCGGCCGACGACGGAGCCATGCGCGTCGAACGCGCGGCGACCGGGACAAGAGATCGGGCTGCCGTACGCCGTCGGCTGGCTCACGCACTCGTGACAATGGCAGGCGCCCAAGCCGCTCCCGCAGGCGCGCTCGCCGCAGGTGGTTCGGCGGTGGCACGTGTACGCCGGCTCAGCACGTCCCGCGTGCAGCCGCGGCCGGTCGGAGTCGCCCTGCTGACCGTCGGTTTCGGGGTGGCGCTGGCCGAGCTACTGTTCGTTGCCACCTCGCCTGCAGTGTGCGCGGCGGCAATGCCGGTCTGCACGGCCGGACTGGGCTGACCCGTCATCCGCATCATCTACTATTCGCTATAGTAGAAGCAGTTCAGGAAGTACTACCGAGAGGCTCAGCCGTGGCTCGACGAAGGTCCGTTCTGATGGCAGTGGCCGTCATGCTTGCCATCGGCCTCGTGGTGGCCGCGGTCTTGGTCCTGAGAATGAACGACGAGCCTCCTGCCGACGCCGGCGGTGGAGCGTCCGCAGAGATGGAACACATTCACGGGATCGGAATCGATCCCGGCGACGGCTCCGTCTACGCGGGGACGCACTACGGTCTGTTCCGGATCGCTGACGGCAGCGCGACGCGGGTCGCCGACCGGGTGCAGGACTACATGGGGTTCACCGTCGCAGGAGCGGGCCACTTCCTGGCCAGCGGGCATCCCGGGGAAGGGCAGGGTGGCCCGAGCTCGGTCGGGCTCATCGAGAGTACCGACGCCGGCGAGACCTGGGAGACGCTCTCCTTGAGTGGTGAGGCGGACTTCCACGCGCTCGAGTACCGCCACGACCGCGTGTACGGGCTCAATTCCATGACGGGCCAGATCCTGACCAGCACTGACAAGCTGTCCTGGGCCGAGATCAGCAGCGCGGAGATCGCGGACTTCGCAGTCAGCCCAGACGACCCCGACGTGCTCGTGGCGACCACCCAGCAAGGCCTGACCCGAAGCACCGACGGCGGGGCCACGTTCGAAGCAGTTGAGTCAGCACCGATAATGGTCTTCGTCAGCTGGGCCGACGACGGAACGCTGGCCGGCGTGACTCCGGACGGCGTCGTTTACACGGCACAGGAACCGGCCGGGGAATGGACCGAGCAGGCAGCCCTGGACGGACAGCCCGAGGCCCTGACCATCGATTCGGCCACGCAGATCTACGCTGCCGCCAACGGCACCGTACTCGCCTCCACCGACGGCGGCGCCACATTCCGGCCGATGCTCGATCGGTGAACTGTGCCACGGTCCCGACGGCGTGCAGGGGCACGGGTGCATTGGTCTGCACCTCTTCATCGCTCACGTGCCGTTCAGTTGGTGTCCCCAGCGGGAATCGCCCTCGCCGTGGTGCCCGCTCGCCGAGACCTTCGTCGGCAGGTTGTTCGGGAGCATCGAGGCGCCTCTAGTTTGATCCGCACGATACGTGTCCCAGCCCGACGTCGAGCAGGTTCGAGCGCCGTGCAACTCGTGCTGGTGATCGCGCTGCTTGCCATGACCGGATTAGCCGGCGCTACCGTCGCGGGGCCACGGGCTGTGGCGATGAGCGTGGCGCCTGCGGTCGAAGCGACTCCCGGGTCCGGCAGCGAGGTTCCAGTCTTGGCCGACGACGACCGATCGCATGCCCGCGACACGATCACCCTGCTGTGCCTGTGCGCGCTGGCAGCGGTCGGGATCCTTCTTACCGCGGGGCTACGAGCGCCGCGCCACTGGTCGCGGCGACGTACTCAGCGGACTGCACTGCTGCCGCGCTTGGCGTGTACTTCCTCTCCGTTGATGTCGGCGGACCCGTTGTCGTGGGGCGTGTGCCGGATCTAGATCGCGCGGGCGTTCGATGGTGAACGCACTCTCGCCGTGCTGCCTCTTAACCGCTTCGGCGCCCAGCCGGTGTGCGACCGGTTACTTCGCTGACTACTCGAACATGGCCACATGGCCACATGGCCACATGGCCACATGGCCACATGGCCACATGGCCACCGTTCAACGGTGATTGGTGACACCGCCGCTGTTCAGAGTCATTCTTCCGCGCGTGTTCCGCGCCGTCTAGAACTGCCATTGGCCCACCCGCCGCGCCGTGGGTTCGGCCGATTCTCTGAAAGGACCCTCTGATGGAGATCTCTGCCCTGAGCGTGCTGCTTGTCTGGTCGACGGCCACCGCCCTGGTGGTGGCGCTCATCGCTTTCGCGATCGACCTGTCACGACAAGCGGAACATCGTGCAGCACCCGTCTTTGCCGGGCTGCCCGTATCCATGGCTCCCCGCCGCGCCGCGGGTGTCGGCGTGTCTACGACGTGGCTGGCCACAATTCTTCTGATTGTGGCAATCGTCTTACGCGGTGTCGCGGCCGGTCGTACGCCGTGGTCGAACATGTACGAGTTCACGCTCGTGGGAGCGTGCGCGTCGCTGCTCGCGTTCGTCCTGCTCAATCTGCGTCGGGACGTGCGCTTCCTGGGAACGTTTGTGACAGGCGTCGCGGCACTGTTCCTGGTGCTGGCCGTCAATGCGTTCTATCTACCGGCGACCGGTCTGTTCCCGGCCCTGCAGTCCTACTGGCTGGTCATCCATGTCGGCGTCGCGGTGGGCGCGGCAGGGATCTTCACCGTCAGCTTCCTCATCTCGTCACTGCAGCTCCTGCGCGACTCCCGCGACGACGGCGGCGCACTGACAGGGCGGGACGGGTGGCGTTGGCTGGAGAACCTGCCCTCCGCCAACACTCTGGAGGCGCTGTCATTCCGGCTCAACGCTGTCGGGTTCGTGGCCTGGACGTTCACCCTCATCGGCGGAGCGATCTGGGCCGAGAGCGCCTGGGGGCGGTACTGGGGGTGGGATCCCAAGGAGGTGTGGAGCTTCATCATCTGGGTCGTTTACGCGGCCTATCTACATGCCCGTACTACCCGCGGCTGGGCTGGCCGCAGGAGCGCGTACTTCGTGCTCGTCGGGTACGCCTGCGTGCTGTTCAACTTCACCGTGGTCAACTTGATCATCAACGGCAAGCACTCCTACTCGGGACTGACTGCTGGGTGAACGCATTTTCCAGCAGGTTCACGGTTTCCGAAGCCGACGGCAGCTGGAACTCAAAGGCTTGACGCTCGCGCAGCTGTGATTCTGCCGTGAGTTCAGTACAGGCTGACATGCAAGAGCCCGTGCAATGAGCGCGCACCACGTGCGACCACCTGGCGAGGTTTCTGAGCCGTAGCGAGCTCTCGCAGTCCGGCACTGAGTGCGTCCACACCGCGAATCGTAAGCGGGTCCCCGAGCTGAGTCGGAGCCCGCTTCGTTGTTCTTCCGGTTCGCCCGCGCGGCGCCGGTGTCCTCAGCCACGCCTTCGGCCTGGAGCGCGAGGTCGCCGGGGCAGACGCCGGTCTCGGGTAGGGCGAGTTCGACGGTCGTCACCGCAATCACGGCTCCCACTTCTACGTGGACACTGTCTGATCTCTGAAATAGAGCACGTCCGCGTGGCTTCGTAGCTGATCTCAGGGGCCACGGTTCACCGACCGACGCCCGCGATTCGGTCCGAGCCTGGATCGCCTGGCGGCCGGGACGAGCGGATCGAGACACATGCAGCGTCTGGAACTAGAGTTCATGCAACTCTTGGTGATCGCCGCTGACAACTCAGCGGCACCTGGCTTGGCGCGCCCGACTGAGCCCCAACACGACCTTCAGAATCGTCTACGGGCGCACCCCACCAGCGCGCGGCAACCCCGTCATCCAAGGGCCCCTTCGACTACGGTCCTTGGCAGGTACCCCAGCTGGGAGTAGCCTCCATTGCAAACGGCAGTCGGCAATGGTGCCCCCGGCCGCGACAGTGAGGGCTCCAATGAGAAGAAGAAGATTGACTGCGAGTCAATCTGCGGCGCTGATGTTGCTAACGATCACATCTGTGCCCGCGCACGCCTCCGTGCCAACGACGGCCACACCGCTGCACGACGTGGTCTGTACCTCCACCATCGGAACCCCCTTTAAGTCCACGGCTACGGCGGTCGGGGTCTACGGCGAAGTCCGGTGCAACTATTCACCTGACGCAGCAGTGACCACTGTTCAGTTGCAGCGAAAAGTCAACGGCGTCTTTCAAAACTTCGGGAATTCCGTTAGCAGCTCCAGCACCGCTACGTACCTGAGGATCTATGATGGGGCGGGTGTATCCTCGGGTTGCCATCGCTTTCGGGGTCGGATTCATCGTGAAGCCTTTCACGGAACCTGGGGTTATACAACCAAGTACGGCACGCCCGTGGACATCTGCTTCTGAGAGAGGTACTGACATCACTTCCTGGCGTGACACAAGACATCGCCTTCAAGCCGGCAACAGGACCATCCTGGTCGAAGCTTCTGATGACTCGGTCTACGTTGCGCTCGTTCTCGACGAGGCGTATCCGCTGACGGCTCGCGCACATGCGTTGGTCGTGCGTGCCGACGATGGGCGTGTTCACGAGCTGAATCCTATGCTCGCCGTGCAACTGACAGATGAGGAAGCTCTCTATACCGGTGTAGTCGCTGCAGAAAAGGACGCCCCTCCGTTCGTCCACTTTGTGTTTGCGAAGGGTGCTCCGGGTCGAATCGCGGCGGGCCTAGCTCCCGATGGTTCGCCCGTCGCGGTCGACCTATCCCCTAATGGATGGGGAGCAGCAGTCCACGCAGCAGATTCGCGTTCACCAGGTTTCGAGTTCTGAGAGCGTTATTCAGCCGCTCGGGCGTGGTCATGTGGACATAGTCGCGTGGCCCGCATCGTTGCTGGTCAGCGTCAGGATTGGACATGTAGTGCACGGGCCCTTGCGTCCGGTTTGATCGGGTTGTCGAGATACGATCGAGCCGAACGAAGGACCCGTGCGCTACAACGCTACTACCGGACTGACCCCTGCCCAGAGCACCGAGCTGATCGCCCGCATGTGGCAGGTTCAGACCGCCCGGCCACGCGGTGAGCGGTACGACTTCACGATGCCGTTCGGTGAACCGGCTACCGCGGCAGGCTGAGCGAACTACCAAGCGTGATCCACATGATCACAAACCTCGAGTTCTACCGTCAGGCCACATGAATAACGCACTCAGCCTGTGGGGCACTGACGGCTCGCAGGCTCCGAGAACTCCGGGACGGCTCGGGCCTGGGCCTCTGCAGGCGTCTCCGCGATGCCGTTGCGGGTGATGTCGTCGATCAGCCAGTCCATCTCGAGGATCTCGCGGCGCTGGGCCTCGCTGATCTCGACGGCGAGCTCACACACCCGTACGTCCTGGATCTGCGCGCGCTCGGAACGGGTGATGGCCAGGGAATGGTGGGGGATCATCGCGCGCATGAACGCGGTGTCATCCACCGTGACCTGACTGCGGTCCAGGAACGCTCCGCCACCCAGAAGCAGAACACTCACCCCTACCACCGCGACGTTGGTCTTGGCGCTCTTGTACATGTTGAGCATCCACGCGAGCATCACCAGGCCCATCGCGCCGCCCATGGTGAGAGCCATGAACACGCGGCTCTGGCTGAAGCGAACGTGGCTCCACTCCCACGACCCGACGAACATAGTCCAGTACATGACCACCATCGCGGTGAGGATCATCGCAGCGAACCGCAAATACATCCTCGAACCATGAGACTGCTGCTGCTCGGCGTGCTTGCCAGGTTCTATCGTCGACACAGGTCGAACTCCTCACTGGGCTCACGGAAGATTTACTCCCTCGGTCGGCCTCGAACGAACCACTTTCCTGTCGGAGATGGCTTTCAGCGACGCGGAGCAGGTGGGTTTGTCGATTGCACGGGCGAAGCTTCCGGTCGAGGCTGATGCTGGGCCGGAGAGGCCTTGAGCATGGTCGTAGTCTCATGGCCTCTCCTCCGGGGCGCGGTGTCCACTGGCCAGCCCAACCACGCTATTGAGCGTCATGACCGCTCGCACTCGGGCGGTCTACCAGTTCGCCAACAAGGACTCTTGAGATCCATCCCGCCCATGGCAGCCCTGGGCGGAACACCGGCCAGGCTCGGTGTCGGGTTCTGCGCCACCGACGTGGTGAACTTCCCCGTCATCCTCGGCTGGTCCGAGGTCGCGGAGGCCATGTGCCCGGCCACCGGGCTGCGCATCCGCGTCGTGCTCAGCCCTACCAGTGTGCTCGAGCTGGACCTGCCCAAGGCCGTGGTCTCCAAGGTGCATCTGTCCCCGCCGGTGAAGAACGTGCGGGACCTGTGCGACTTTTTCAGCTCCCCGCAGATCGCCGGGGCTGGCCACGGGCGCACCCCGAGGGCGAGGTCGTCCCCGTTGCCGAAGAGTTCGAGATCGGCTGGCGCGCGGTGGACAAGCTGGGCTGGACAGCACTCGCGACGGGCTGAACTATACGAGAGTTCGTGCTGATGTCCGGCGCGTCGGCGGTGTGGCGACACCATCGGCTGGTCCCATGCTTCGCTCATGCGCTGAACTGTCGAACGCCGCCATGCCCCCGCTGGCCGCCAGGGGGATCGACGCCATCCATGCACCGATGTTCTGTTGAACATAGATCAGCGACAGCACGCGCTCACTCGGGCTGCGCCACTATTCTTGGCGGTCCATCCAGCCGAACCACCAGAGGCCCCTGGCCGCGACACCGATACCAAGCGCTCGCGCCCGAGGGCCAGGGGCGGGCAGCAGGGTACTGCCCGCCCCTGGCCCTCGGGTTCGGGATCAGACCGTCGCGGGCCGTAGCTCGGTCGAGGCTGTGGGCGTTGTGAGCCTGCCGGTGCGGTGCAGGCCGTACACAGCCGCCGCGCACACGAGACCGAGCGCGACGAGCGTGATCCATGGCAGCGCGGGCATCCCCGCGCTACGGGCCGCGTCCATGGATGCCCCCGTGAGCAGGTTTCCGAGCGTGATGCCGACACCGCAGATCGTGTTGTAGAGCCCGTAGTGCGTGGCCACTAGGTGGTTGCCGGAGAGGCGGACGATCATGTCCATCTCGAAGGGGTAGGCGATCATCGTGCCGACTGCGAGCAGCAGTGCGGTAAGCATCGGTGGACCCGCCGCGAGAAGCCACAGTCCCACCCCGGATTCGGGAACGGGCACGACGGTGGCCAGCACGAGCGGGACGAACGCGAGGCCCATGACGGCCAGGCCTCGCACCAGTGTCTGGCCGGGGTCGTACCGAGCCCTGCACCAGGCGGTCACCCTGGTCTGGCCGATGATCGTGCTCAGTCCGGAGACTGCGAAGAGCATCCCGACTGCCGCCGTGCCGAGCTCGCCGTCTCCACCGAGCCGTCGGATCTCGAGCGGCAGGGCCAGGTAGACCTGGAACGTGAGGACGTACGAGCCGATCATGGCGCCGGAGAAGAGCAGGAATGGCCGGTTGGCGACGATGCCGCGCCACTGTGCCAGGAGGCCCTGCCGGCTGTCGCCGTCCGGCCCCGCGGGTTCCTTCTTCCGGGCGGGCAGGGCGCGGATCTGTACGACGCTGAGCAGCGCGAAGATCCCCGCCGACACCAGGCAGGTGATGCGGAAGTCGACACCGGTCAGCAGCATTCCCACCAGCGGACCCAGCAGGATTCCGGCTTGGTAGAAGACGTTGAACAGTGCGAACGCCTCGACCTTGCGCTCCCCCGCGTCGGCGGCGAGGTAGGCCCGGACCGCTGGGTTGAACAGTGCCCCGGCGAGCCCGATCGCCGCGGAGGCGGTGATCAGCGCGGCGAGCGAGTCGACCAGGCCGAGGGTGGCGAAGCCGACCGTGCGCAGCATGCATCCGGCTACGATCAGCGGCTTGTAGCCGAACCGGTCGGCGAGCGCACCGCCGACGAGGAACATGCCCTGCTGGCTGAAGTTCCGCACGCCGAGGACGAGGCCGACGACCCAGCCCGCCAGTGCGAGGGTGCCGGAGAGGTGGGCCGCCAAATACGGCATCAGCATGTAGAAGCCGAGGTTGATGCTGAACTGGTTCATCATCAGCAGCTGGGTGCTGCGCTCGTAGGTGTGTACCTGTGCGAAGGTGCTCTTCATTCCGGCAGGCCCGCCCGGGTGAGCGGGTCGATCACGTCGGTGCACCTGGTCCAGCGAGTGACTTCTTTCTCGTCCACGCGACCGATGGTCTCGGGTTCGGCAGCCGGTGGGGAGTCGAGCAGGCCGTGGGCGGCGCAGTAGTCATCGTCGAACACCGTCCCGAGATAGCGCTGCGGGCCGTCGGGGAAGACTGCCACGATCCGGGTGTCGGCGGGCGTCGTCCTGGCCAGCCATCCCGCGACCAGGGCGACCGCCCCCACGCTCCACCCGCCGCTGGCGTAGTGCGAGGCGGCCAGCTGCCGGCACGTCCACACCGCCTCGGCCGGGGCTACCCAGTGCACCTCGGAGAAGTTCTCGTAGGCGACGTTGCGGGGGTAGATGCTCGATCCCAGGCCCCGCATCAGCCGCGGCCGGGCCGGCTGCCCGAAGATGGTGGAGCCGATCGCGTCCACCCCGACCACCTTCAGGTCGGGGTAGAGCTGCTTCAGGACGCGGGCGACGCCGGCGGAGTGCCCGCCGGTGCCCACACTGCACACCAGCACATCGATGTGCCCCAGCTCAGAAGCCAGCTCCAGTGCGAGGGGTGTGTAGGCGGCGACGTTGTCGGGGTTGCTGTACTGGTCCGGGCACCACGAACCGGGGTGTTGCGTCAGCAGCTGCGCCACGCGGTCACGGCGGGCCTGCTGCCAGCCACCGGTGGTGTGGGGCTCGGCGACGACGTCGACCGTGGCGCCGTACGCGGTCAGCAGGCGGACCATCGAGATCTCCAGGCCCGGGTCGGTGACCAGGGTGACCGGATGGCCGTGCACCATCCCGGCGAGGGCCAGCCCCAGACCGAGTGTGCCGCTGGTGGACTCGATGATCCGGGCGCCTGGCCGCAGGTCGCCTCGGGCGCGGGCGCGTTCCACCATGTGCAGCCCGGGCCGGTCTTTGATTCCCCCGGGATTGAATCCCTCTAGCTTTGCCCAGAAGCCGCGGTCCATGGAGGTCAGTGGCTCGGACACCCGCAGCAGCGGTGTGTCCCCGACCAGAGCCGACAGGGCGGACCGTTCAGGCGTGACAGCAGTATTCATAGTGACTGCACCTCTTTGTTCTAGTTCGATGAATGCGCTACGTGCGTGCTCATCTCGCGCGACGGCCACAAGGCCTAGGGACGGACTTGTGCAGCCGTTGCGCGGCAGCCGGTACGGCTGGCTGCGATCGAGAGGTCTAGACGCGCCAGCGGGAGGTGCGGACGAGGACTGCCCGGCCCGTGCGCGTCCTTCGGCGCGTGGGCGGTCCACTGCGTGCCTGTGGTCGGCCCAGAACCGCAGAGAGACTGGCGAGTGCAACCCATCCCGCACCCGACGCCGGGTGCTCTTCAGCTTGAACCGCCGCGCGGACGGCGCCGTCCGAGGAGCATTCCTCGTCCTCGTCGGGATGGGGCTCGGGTGGCACCGCATCGTCCACCGCTGACACTGCGGATGCGGTGCCGGGCGGCGCCGGCAGGTCTGTCTCGTTCGTCGGCCCGGCGTGTACGACGGTGCACAGGCCAATCGCTATCAGCAGGCTCACCAGCGCCAGCGAGCTGAGCGCGCGCAGCCGTCGTGCGCTGATCAAGGCGCGCCGGAAGGGAGACTGCGAATGGGGGCGTGGCGGCACAGGTCGTCCGTGCACCACCGCATCCGGCCACGGCGGCCGAGCCAATATCACCCGGTGAGGCTAACTTCGATGACGACTTCCCGCAGACCTTGACGCGAATACGGCCTCCTCGCCTCGTTGGTCGACGGCGGCAGCAGTGCCGAACGCCGACCACAGGACGGCACTCTTAGGCAGATCTTCATCGAAAGACGACCTCAGATGCAGTCCAGGTCGACGACGGTGGAGTGCGTGAGCAGAAATCCGATGCCTTCGATGACTCGCCGTACCTTCGTCCGCGGTATCGCCGGCCTGGCCGGCGCCGTCGCCCTCGGCGGCCTCGCGGCCTGCGGCAGCACCGGCCCGGGCCCGAGGACGGTGGGCCCACGTTCAGCCGCCGTACTGGAGGCCGAGCGGGCGCGCCGGGTCGCCGGCCGCTCGACCGTGACCGCCCGGCTGACGCCGCGGCCGGTCACAGTCGATCTCGGCGGCCGGACCGTCAGGACCTGGGCCTACGGCGACGAGCTGCCCGGGCCGTTGCTGCGGGCGACGGCGGGTGACCTGCTCAAGGTCACCGTCGACAACCAGCTCCCGGCCGAGACCAGCGTGCACTGGCACGGGCTTGCCCTGCGCAACGACATGGACGGCGTCCCGCACCTCACCCAGGACCCCATCGCCGCCGCCGGGTCGTTCGCCTACGAGTTCGTCGCGCCGCACCCGGGGACGTACTTCTATCACCCGCACACCGGCGTCCAGCTCGACCGCGGCCTGTACGGGGCGCTGGTGATCGACGACCCGGCCGAGCCAGGTGACTACGACGACGAGTGGGTGGTCGTGCTCGACGACTGGATTGACGGCACCGGCCGGACCCCTGACGACGTCTACACCGAGCTGACCAAGAACAACGGTTCCGGCGGGGAGGACTCCGGCGACTCGATGGAGGGCATGGATCACGGGCCCATGGACATGGGCGATGACATGGATATGGAGGACATGCCCGGCATGGAGGAGTCGATGAGCTCGCCGCTGCTCGGCGGAGCCGGCGACGTCGACTACCCGCACTACCTGGTCAACGGCCGCATGCCGGATGCGCCGCAGCAGCTCACTGCCCGGCCCGGGCAGCGGGTCAGGGTCCGGTTCGTGAACGCCGGTACGGACACCGCGTTCCGGGTCGCCGTCGGCGGGCACCGCATGACGGTCACCCACAGCGACGGGTTCCCCGTCACGCCGGTGACCACGGACGCTCTCCTGCTCGGGATGGGCGAACGCTTCGACGTCACCCTTACCCTTGGCGACGGGGTGTTCCCGCTGGTGGCGTCCGCCGAAGGGAAGAAGGGCCACGGGCGGGCGCTCGTTCGGACGGGCGGGGGCCGCGCACCGTCCGCGGACGCGAAGATTCCCGAGCTGAGCCGGCGAGTGCTGCTGGGCACCGAACTGACCGCCGCGGACTCGGTGCTCCTCCCGGCCGGCAAGGTCGACCGGCGGCACGACGTCACCCTCGGCGGATCGATGAGCCCCTACCGGTGGACCCTCAACGGCGCCACGTTCCCGGACGCGCCCCCGCTGCCGGTCCGATCGGGCGAACGGGTGCGGCTGCGGTTCGTCAACGACACGATGATGTTCCACCCGATGCACCTGCACGGCCACACGTTCGGCCTGGTCGACGGCGGCGCCCGCAAGGACACCGTCATCGTCCGGCCGAAGGAGACGCTCGAGGTCGACTTCGACACGGACAACCCCGGCCAGTGGGCGCTGCACTGCCACAACATCCTGCACGGCGAAGCCGGCATGATGACCAGCCTGTCCTACCGCGCCTGACGCGGTCGCTGCTCAGGCGGCGGGGCCGCGCTCCGGGAGCACGACGACGAAGGTCGCGCCCCGGCCGGCCCCGTCGCTGTCGGCGCTGATCGTCCCACCGTGGGCCTCGACCAGCGCCTTCGCGATGGCCAGCCCGATGCCGGAGCCGCCACGCTGCCGGTCGCGCGCGGTGTCCACCCGGTAGAACCGCTCGAAGACATGCGGCAGGTGGGCCGGGTCGATCCCGTCGCCAGTGTCCGCGACGGTCAGCCGCAGCCCGCCGCCGTCCGCGCGTGCCGCGCCGACGCGCACGATTCCGCTCGCGGGAGTGTGTGCAGCAGGGCGTTGTCCAGGAGGTTGCCCAGCACCTGGCCGATGCGGTCGCGGTCGACGACGACGTCGGGCAGGCCGTCGTCGGTGTCCACGATGAGGCTGACATCGCGGGCCGCGAACCGGCCCCCGGCGGAGCGTGCCGCCACGGTCAGCAGCTCGGCGGGGGCGGTCGGCTCCGGGTGGAGAGCGAGGTCGCGGCTTTCCGCCCGGGTTACGGCGGCGAGCCGGAAGAGCCGCGAGCCCTGCGCGCGCAGGACGGCGATCGTGTCCGGGGTCAGGGACTCCACCCCGTCCCCGACGCCCTCGAGATAGGCGGTGATCGTGGTGACCGGGGTGCGCAGCTCGTGCGCGACGTCGGCCAACAGCCGACGGCGCAGCGCATGGCTCTCGTCGAGCCGGGCGGCCATGTCGTTGAACGCGACCGCGAGGTCCTCGAACTCCGCACCGATCCCCGGAGGAGGGACGCGCGCGTCGAACCGCCCGCCCGCGACCCCCGCCGCGGCGGTGGACAGCGCGCCCAGCGACCTGTCGATCCGGCGGGTCAGGAGCAGGCTGGCCACCAGCGAAGCCAGCGCGGCAGCGCCGAGCGCCAGGCCCAGCGACGTCGCGCTCGCGGACCGAAACGCCTCCTCCGCGTGCAGCATCCTCGTCCAGGCCCGCCGCCAGCATATGCCGGCGGAAGATGCCGGGTCCGACCGCACCGACGACCAACCAGGCGGTCAGCCCGCCACGAGTGCCATGGCGACCAGAAGCCGGCCGGCGATCCCTGGCCTCCCGAACCTGCCCGGGGCTGCCGTCATGTGCCCGGACCGATCCGGTAGCCGACGCCGCGAACTGTCCGCACGAAGCGCTGCTCGGCGGCCGTATCACCGAGCAGCACGTGCACGTCCACCAGATGCTCGTCGCCGACCCAGCCTGTCCCCCAGACCGCCTCGATCAAGGCCCGCCGGGTGAAGACCGCCCCGGGGACGGGACGCGAGGGCGGCCAGGATGTCGAACTCCGTGCGGGTCAGCAACACCGGGTCGGCGTCCACGTGCACCTCGCGGCCCTCGAGATCGATCCGCAGCCGGCCGACGGTCACCGGCTCGGATCCGGGCTCGGCAGGGCGGACCGCCTGGGCGATGCGCCGAGGACGGCGGAGCAGCACCCCGACCCGGGCGGCCAGCTCGCGCGGGCTGAACGGTTTCGTCACGTAGTCGTCGGCGCCGACGGATAGGCCGACCAGGGTGTCGACCTCGTCCGCGCGGGCCGTGAGCATCACGATGTAGCAGTCGGAGAAGGTTCGCACCTGGCGGTACATCTCGATGCCGTCCAGGCCGGGCAACCCCAGGTCCAGCACGATGACGTCCGGGTCGACGGCGCGCGGCCTCCAGTCCGCCCGGACCGTCGAGCGCCTGGTGCACCTCGAGCCCGTCGCGCTCCAGATAGCCGGTAACCAGGCGAGCGAGGTCCTGCTCGTCGTCAACCACCAGGGTACGCCGGGCCGGCGGCGGAACAGCTGTCATGGAATCATTGTCACCGGCCGCTGGACCGCCCGGAGTGCCACGACGACTACCGCCGCGCCCAGGCCGTAGATCGGGCCCCCTGAGACGACCCTGCGCCGGGGAACCCTGTCACCGGTGCCGGCGGGCTCGTAGAGAGCCTTCACCTGGGTCGTACGCGGGAGCTCTCCCCCCGCGATCGCCGGCAGCCACGCCTCGACGAGCGTGCCGTCGTGGGTGAGTTCGGCGTCGGTGAACCATCGGCCCGTCGAGGGCACCTCGAGGGTGCCCTCGAAGTCAAAGCCGTCGCCGGTCTGCCGCAGGTCAGCGGTGACCTCCTCGCCCGTGCGCCGGGCGACCAGCCCGCGGGGTACCAGGTCGTCGCAGTGCTCCGCCACCGCCGTGCTCATCGTGATCTGACGACCGGAAACCTCCGCCGTGATCGTGGCCGGCCCGACGTCCTTGCCCTGGCCGGGATCATGCGCCGACGCCGGTTCGGGAGCAGACAGTACGAGGACCGCACCGAGCACGACCACCGCTGCCGCGGGGGCCGCCCGGACGGCGAAACGCCGGAGCATGACCACCGCGAACAGGACGGTGACCGGCAGTGCCGTGATCGCCACCGCGTCGGCGGCTGGGCTCGCCAGCCCGGTCAGCGGTTCACGACGTTCTCCCTGATAAGCCAACTGACCAAGTGGGGCTATGGCGCTGTGGCGGGTCGGAGGCCGATGAACTTCATCCGATCTTCGCCGTAGAAGCAGGTCTGCAAGGCGAGGTCGCCGTCGAGTCCGATGAGGTCGTGTGTAGTAGCCCAGGTCTTCGGTGTGTAGCGGATATCGACGACCTCGTAGATCTGGTCGCTGCCCTCGATACGGACGTTCTGCCCGGTCTCCCAGGGCAGGATGGCATCTCCGTCGCACGAGTTGTGTGCCGCCCAGACTGGCGGCACGTCATCGTGTGCGTAGGACTTCATCTCAGTGAACGTGCCGTCGCACCGGTCGAGTTCGGGTATACCACCGGAGGCTCCCAATCGAATGGTCGGAATTTCGCCGGTGAAGCGTTCGCGGGTGGTATCGATCACGCCATCGGTAGTGGTTTTCATCGTTCCGTATACCCCTTCGACCGCCTGCGGGGCAAAGAAGTTGCCCACGCTGAGCGACCCCCCGGCGGCGAGTAACAGGCCTCCAATGAGACCGACCACGGTTTCTATCCGACGGTGCCGGGACCTGCGTGCGTGCCGCCTATGCGGCGCCGCAACCGAACGTATGAACGCCATGACCACATCATGCCCGCAGAACTACTATTCTGCATAGTTGACAGTGTGGAATCGTGGGAGTCGCCGACGCCACGCCGCGACGATCGGACACCAGCCGAGCATGGACGGATCAAGCCCTTGACACGAACAGTCAATCCGTGGCCAACGAATCGGTTCGCCGACGCCGCTGCCGGGCCGCACCGACGATGGGCGGGCCGGACCGCACACACGATGGTGGACGCCGAGCGTCCGCTCGTGCCGTTGCCGGCAGCTTTCGTTGTGGCAGCGGTTGGCGGGGTCGCGCTCGACGCGTCGTTCCCCGCGCTCGGCTGGTGGCCGCTCGCGTTCGTGGCCGTCGTGCTGGCGCTGGTCTCTCTCGTCGGGCGGACAGTGTGGGACGGGGTGCTCGTCGGTGCGGCCTTCGGTGCGGCGTTCTACTTCCCGCACGTGTCGTGGGCCTCGCAGTTCCTCGGCGACGACCCCCTCGGCTGGGTGCCCTGGGTGGCGCTGGCGACTGCGGAGACCCTCGTCCTCGCGGCGCTCTCGCCGCTCGTCGTGCTCGCCTACCGATGGCTGCCGCGCTGGCGGGACACCCCCACCGTGCGCCTCGTGGTGCTGCCGGTACTCGTGGCCGGGGCGTGGATGACGCGGGAGCTCGTCCTGGGCTCCTGGCCCTATGGCGGGTTTCCGTGGGGGCGCCTGGGGATGAGTCAGTCGGAGAGCCCGATCGGTCCCGTCGCGTCCTGGCTGGGCGTGTCCGGGCTGGGGTTCTTGATGGTCGTCCTGTGCGCCGGCGTCATCGAGGTCGTTCGGTGGGAGGCCCGAGGACACGCACCGCTGGGTACGGACGGCAGTACCCGGCCGCGATTCGATGGTGTACTGCCACGTACGATCCCCTTGGGTCTGCTCGCCGTGGTCATGCTGTTCGTTCCCCAGTTCCCGACCGCCGACGCCGGCACGATCCGGGTCGGTGCCGTGCAGGGCAACGGGCCCGCCGCCTACGCTGACGAGCGCGCAGCGCTCGAGGTGCTGGAGTCGCAGTTGGCAGCTTCGACGCCGCTGGAGAGCGCGCAGGTGGACGTGGTGCTGTGGCCGGAAGGCGGCGTCGACAGCGATCCTGTCGCGGAACCGGATGCCGCACGGATCCTGGACGCGGCAGCGGCCTCGTACGGAGCCCCGGTCCTCGTCAACGCCGCATCCGCAGTCGGAGACCTCTTCTACAACACCTCGTTCCTATGGACGGACAACGGCGCGGAGGCGACGCACGCGAAGCGCCACCCCGTCCCCTTCGGTGAGTACGTGCCGAACCGGGACGTGTACGGCGCGATCGTCCCCGGCCTCGTCGGCCTCCTGCAGCGCGAGTACAGCCCTGGCGAGGACTCGCCGGTCTTCGACCTGGGCCAGGCGAAGGTGGGGCTGGCGATCTGCTTCGACGTGGCCTTCGACGACGTCATCCAGGAGGGCGTGGACGACGGCGCGCAGGTGTTCATGTTCCAGACGAACAACGCGGACTTCCGGGGCACCGACGAGAACCTGCAGCAGGTCGCGATCGCACGCATGCGCGCGATCGAGACCGGGCGCAGCGTGGTCAACGTGTCCACGACGGGCACCAGCCAGATCTTCGCGCCCGACGGGAGCACGGTTGAGACGCTTGCGAGCGACGAGTCAGGACTCATGGTCGAGGAGATCGAGCTGCGCGACGGTCTCACCGCGGGTGTTGTGCTCAGTCCTTGGATGCAGGGGACCCTCTTGTGGGGAACCGTCCTGAGCCTGGCCGTCCTGGCTGTCCGCGTCCCACGGTCGATGAACCGGCCGCGCGGCAATGCCGGGCCTGCCGGGGAGGCTGTCCCCGCGGTCTACCCGGTCTGACCAGCACGGCCGCCGTCCGGGCCAGCACGACTCCCTGCGCGCCGGCCGGGACGGTGGTTCCACGCCGTTACCTTTCCGTTACAGTAGTGCCCACCATGATCCTGACACGTCGCCTCCGCTCGCTGATGGCCGGTTCCCGGCACGGAGCGACGGCCGTGGCCGCTGTCATGCTCCTTGTGCTTGCCGTCGTCGGCGCGCACAAGGTGTGCGTGCACCTGACCGAACACACGGGCGGCGTCGCGCAAGCTCATGGGGGACATGGTCACGGCGGTGAGCACTCGCGCGGTGGCGGGGCAATGGCCGTGCACGCCGTGGCGACGGGTCGAGTCGACGTCGTTGAGCCCGAGACCGACGGTTCTTCCGGCTGCGCCGACCACGACACCGTCACGGCGCAGGCCCAACCGCTCCTTCTGCCGTCGTCCCTGGTCTTGGCCGCATCGCCAGAACGTACGGCCATCCGTCTGCCGCGCGCTGCCGTGTACCAGGACCATCGGATCACTTCCGCCTTGGCTAGGGCGGCTGCGCCGTCGCTACATGCCCTGGGGATCGACCGGACGTAGACCAGCGCACCGCCGACCTCACCCGAGCGTCGGCCGGTTCAGCGTGCCCGTAGAACGGGCTACGCCAGTGGTACTAGTCCGATCCGAAAGGTCCCCGCTTTCATGGAGCCCAGCTTCACCCAGAACCGGCCAGTGAGCGGCCGTGGTCGTCATCGGGCGGCCGACCGCGCGATGCCAGCCGCCGTCGCCCGAGCCGGCTCAGAGCACGTCACCGCCTTCGCTGAGCGCCCCAGCGCAGAGGCCAGGTCCGGTGCCCGGCGGTCCCTGACCGCTACCCCCGCAGTTCAGGGGGCACCGACGTCCCCGTGGCTGAGCGCTGGGCTGTCCAGTAAGCCAGTTCAGGGCGCGACCAACTCAGCGGACACCAACGCCGGCTCGGCGACGCGGGCGCGGCGAACCAGAGGACGCCGTAGCAAGGGCCGGCACGCGGCCTCGCCGAAACCTGCGCTGCCCCCTGCAACCGGGCGGTGGCCGTTGACACTCGGTCTGGGGATCGCTCTGGCCACCACGACGTCGTTCACGGTCGCCGCTGTCGGCGGTTCCGGGAACGACGAGCGCGTCCAGCCAGGGGAAGCCGGCGCCGCGGTGGCATTCACCGGTCCGTCGTCGGGCGCGGCGGCTGCGGTGCCCGATCGGCAGAGCGGTGCCTCGCGCAACCAGGAGCGCGAACCACTTGAAACTCCTCGAGCTGGCATCACCGTCCCACGTGACGCGTCGATGCCCGTCGAGGAGGCGGCTCCCGTGCAGGTCGAGGCGCCGCCTGTTCTGCCTGGCTGTGATGGTGAAGCGACAGGCTCTGGGCTCAACGGTCAAGTGCCGGAGAGCGAGTTGTGCGCCTTGTGGGACGGGTACCCGCCGATCCGGGCCGACGCGGCCGTCGCCCTGGCTCGTCTGAACCTGGCGTACACCGAGCAGTTCGGCGAGCCGATGTGTCTCACGGACGGCTACCGCAGCTACGCGCAGCAGGTCGCGGCGAGGGCGGCAAAGCCGACGCTGACAGCAACGCCAGGACGGTCCAACCACGGCTGGGGCCTTGCCGTGGACATCTGTGCGGACAGCTACGCCGGTGAGCGCTGGGACTGGCTCAAGGCACACGGCCCGGAGCACGGGTGGGACAACCCGCGGTGGGCACAGCCCGGCGGCTCCGGACCGTATGAACCGTGGCACTGGGAATTCACGGCGGCCGTGGCACAGATCGATGACCACCACTGAAAGTGCTGCCTGCCCCTGGGTGTCATGAGTACGGCGATCGCCGTACTCCGGGCACTAGTACTACAGCCGTAGATCGGGCCGCTGGGCTGCGGTGATGCTGCCTTCGCGTCTTTGGTAGTGGGCGCGGCGGGCGTGGTGTTGGTGTCGTCGTCTCCAGCGGACCAGGCCAGATCCGTTCGACGGTCCTGGAGGCGGTCGCGGTGAGGGCGGTGAACAGTCGTCTGGCCTCGCCCAGGGTGATCGGGACGAGCCCGCCGCTGTCGTGGTCGGGCACGGTGTCTTTCGTAATGGTGGCGAGGATGGTGAGGAAGGCGTGGGCGAGCATCGCCAGGGTGGTCCACCGGTGCCAGGAGTCCCGGCGGCGGACCTGGTGCTCGTCCAGGCCGGCGTGGCCCTTGGCGGCCTGGAAGTTCTCCTCGACCGGCCACCGGCCCCCGCCACGCGGGCCAGGTCGCCGATCGCGACCAGGCGCGGTGTCCAGCAGCGGTACCAGGCCAGCTCCCGGTGGTGTCGTTGCGCTCCCACGTGCGCTGCGTGGTGAGCGGGACGTCCAGGATTTCGACCAGGAGTTGGTCGATCGGAACGCGCTGGCGATGTGCGCTGCCGGCCCGACAGACAAGTAAACCCCAACTGCTCAACTTTTCAGCCGCCGCTACCTGCTCAGTTTTCGGCCGCCGTCGACGTGGGGTGCCGTTGCGCTGGAAATGAGGCGCGCAGGAGGGTCCCTGCCCAGTGGCGCGGCCGGCGCATTCCGCTTGTTCCGGCCATCCTCCCGGCGGAGTCGAGCCCATGAGGGTCGGAGGGGCGTGATCCTCGTTCTCGGTGGTGTGGGTCTACCGCATCGGCTCTGTTGCGAGGAGATCCATGAGGGCCACGGTGAGTACCT
Source organism: Promicromonospora aerolata (assembly GCF_042682255.1). Lineage (NCBI taxonomy): Bacteria > Bacillati > Actinomycetota > Actinomycetes > Micrococcales > Promicromonosporaceae > Promicromonospora > Promicromonospora aerolata. The sequence continues at coordinate 3,910,673 of NZ_JBHUHF010000001.1, read as the reverse complement.
GACGAAGGCCTTCGAGGTCCGCATCGCCGGGATGGAGTGCCCATTGCTGGGAGATGCCGTCCAACATGCCGAGCACGACCAGGCCCGGCTGATGGCGCAGCCGGACGCACCTGAATCGGCTCGCTGCGGCCTGGAGCAGTTCATCGAGGGCATCACGTAGGGCGCGGTAATAGCCGCCCAACAGCGCGGCGGCTTCAGGGTCACGGACTGCCTGCAACCGCGACTCCAGGGACAGCACGACCGCCTCCGGAAGGTCGCGGATCTGCGCCAGCCAGAGCTCGACGAGACCGTCTACGAGTTCCGGCAGGGACTGAGCGGTCTGGGCCAGCGCACGCAACGGCTCCAAGCCGGAGGCACGATGGGCGATCAGGGCCTGGAAGAGGGCGTGCTTGCTTGCGAAGTGATGGTAGACCGCCCCCTTGGAGGCGCCTGCCTCGGCAGCGACGTCATCGATGGTCGCCCTGCCATAGCCGCGACGTGCGAACACCCTTGCTGCGGCTTCCAGCAGCAACTGGCGGGTCTGCGCGGCCTGACGCTGTCGCAGTGTCACGTGACTCAGCCCTTCTCCGTACGAATCTTGACGTATTCGGGCGGTCCTACAGACTTGCCAGTCGGTCACATACTAGCCAGTCTGTCAATCCAGCCCGACATCACACGAAGGGAGCTGTCCTCCGTGGACACATCCAGAGCCGGTTCCTCCCACAATCCAGAGCACGCTCCTCCTGGCCCTCTGTCCGGACAGGTGCCGCCGGACGCCGCCCGCTATCTCACCCGTGCCATCCCACCGGGAAGGCCACTAGCCCGGCAGGTGGTGATCACCTTCTCGGGGTGGGTACGTTTCAGGCCCGGCGGGCCACGAATGCCCTTCCGCGCCACCGAGACGATCCGGGCCGGAGTCTCCTACCAGGTGACCGCGCACGCCCGCCGGGGACTCGTTCGGGCAACCATCGAAGACGCGTATGAAGGCGGGCAGGCGAGCTTCCGTGTGCGCGCGTTCGGGATCATCCCCGTTCGGATACAGCGCGGGCCCGACCTGGCACGCTCCGCCCGCTCCCGACTTGTCGTCGAATCCACATGGCTGCCGTCGGCTTTCCACCCGTCGCTCGGAAGTGAATGGTCCGAGGGCCCTGACGGGAGCCACCTCACGATGCCTGTCGATGGGCAGGACATTCACGCTGACTTTCTCCTCGGGTCACGCGGTGAGCTGGCCGAGCTACGCCTGTCACGGTGGAGCAACCTCACCGACTCGGGAGCGTACGACTGGGTCTCTTTCCGAGCGCGCACCGAGGCGGAGCGTTCGTTTGACGGTTACACGATCCCCTCGGAGATCCGGGCCAGCTGGCGGGCGGGTAGTAACCAGGAGTTCGACTTCTTCCACGCCATCGTCGAAAACGCGCGCTTCAGCGCTTGACGTCTTGCACCAGTTGGGCGATCACCGGCACACGATTCCGGCCGCCCCGGGCACGTCTTCGAGCTGGTACTACAGCCGTAGATCGGGCCGGTGGGCTGCGGTGATGCTGCCTTCGCGTCTTTGGTAGTGGGCGCGGCGGGCGTGGGCGAGCATCGCCAGGGTGGTCCATCGGTGCCAGGAGTGCCAGCGGCGGACCTGGTGCTTGTCGAGGCCGGTGTGGCTCTTGGTGGCCTGGAAGTTCTCCTCGACGGTCCACCGGCGTCCCGCCACGCGGGCCAGGTCGCCGATCGCGACCGGCCGCGGGGCACAGCAGCGGTACCAGGCCAGCTCTCCGATGGTGTCGTTGCGCCGCACGAGCAGGGCGTGGTGACCGGACCGAGGTCGGGCCGTCGGGCTCAGCCTGCAGCTCGAGGACGGCCCAGGAGTACCAGCGCCGCCCTTTGGACCCGTCGCCGCACGACATCCGAGCCCAGGCGCCGGGCGGGAGCAGGTCGGTTGCCTTGTCGGCGCGCAGCGGTCTGGCGCCGGTCGGCGCGGCGCGGTTGCAGCCGATCGCGAGCACGTAGGACAGCCCGAGGCGTCGGCAGGTGGCGCGTAGGTGCCGGTCGGCGCCGTAGACCTCGTCACCGGCGAACTACCGGGCCGGTGTCCCGGCGGCCAGCGCGTCGGTGATCATCTGCGTGGCCAGGTGCGGCTTGGTCGCGAACTCGGCCTCGTCCGGGACGCCCGCCTCGTGGCGACGGGCTGGGTCGCTCGCCCAGGAATCGGGCAGGTAGAGGCGCCGGTCGACGAACGCGTGCCCGCGCCCGACAGCGTAGGTCAGGAAGACCGCGACCTGGCAGTTCTCGATCCTCCCGGCGGTGCCGGAGTACTGCCGCTGGACCCCGACCGTGGCGGTGCCCTTCTTCAGGTCGCCCGTTTCGTCGACGACCAGGACCGCGTTGGGGTCGGCGAGCCGGGCGATCACGTAGTCGCGCACGTCGTTGCGGACGGCGTCGGCATCCCAGACCGCCCGGCCCAGCAGGTGCTGGAGCCGTGCGGGCTCTCGTGGCCGGCGTGCTCGGCGATCGTCCAGCAGTTCTTCCGCTCCAACGGGGCGACCAGCCCGGCCAGCAGATCCCGGGCCGCCCCGCGGGCGTCCCGGCGCGCGAACCGGGCCGCGACCTGCTCGAACGCCGTCTCGAACTCGGCACGCCACGCTTGAGGGTCTACGCTGTTGGCCGCGGCCACCGCCACGGTCTTCTTGTTCCACACAAGCAACGAAGCATCCAGGCGGTGGCCGCCCCGCGTCCAGCGTCATTGCAGGTCAGCGACCGATCTACGGCTAGTAGTACTAGTGCATGGAAGCCCCGCACCGCAAACGTGGTGCGGGGCTTCGCGGCGCCGTTCGGTCAGGAGCAGGTGAGCCCGTCGGCGAGGGCGTCGAGGTTGGCCTCCATGACGTCGAGGTAGTCGGCGTCGGCATCGGTCTGGCCCTCCACCGGGTCCAGGGTCGCGGTGCTCACCCCGAGGTCGGACGCCAGGGCCTCGACCGCCTGGGGGTCGGCGATCGTCTCGACATAGATGGTCGAGACGTTGTCGGCCCGCACGATCTCGCGGATCTCGCGCATACGAGCGGGCGCGACCTCGGACTCGGGGTCGATCCCGGCGATGCCGACGAGGTTCAGGTCATAGCGGCCGGCGAGGTAGCCGAACGCTTCGTGCGAGGTAACCAGCGTCGCGTCGGCGCATGGCGTGAGCCGTTCGGTGTACTGCTCGTCCAGTGTGACCAGGTCCGCGTCGAGTGCCGCGGCGGCCTCGGCATACGCATCGGCGTTGTCCGGGTCGACTGCGGCGAGCTCGTCGGCGACCTGCTGCGCGACCGCGGCCAGCCGGACCGGGTCGAGCCAGAAGTGCGGGTCCGTCCCGCCGTGCTCGTCCTCGGCGCCCTCCTCGCCCGCTTCCTCTTCGGCGTGCTCCTCGGCAGCCTCGCCTTCATGGCCGCCGGCGGGGTCCTCTTCGAGTTCCGCGGCGTCGGTGGCGTCCACGACATGCTCGGGCGCGCGCTGCTCGACGCCGTCGTCGACGGCGGGCTGGAAGCCGGGGAGGTAGACCACCAGGCCCGCGTCTCCGATCGCACGGACCTGAGCCGGGGAGAGCTCCAGGTCGTGCGGCTCGGCGGACGGCGGGGTGAGGTTGTCGACCGTCACGTGCTCGCCACCGACACGCTCGACGACGTATTGCAAAGGGTAGAAGGATGCGAGCACCTGGACTGTGTCCGCCTCGTCAGTACCGCCGGGCGCGGCCGAACCGCACGCCGTGGCAGTCAGGGCGAGAGCGGCGATCGAGCCGGCTGAGAGCAACCGTGATATCTGCATGGACGCATGGTTGGGTAGGTGAGAATGAAAGTCAACATCACCTCGGTCGCCGCGCTTGCGCTCGTCCAGGTACTTCGACAGCGTGAGCCGGGCGACGGCGTCGGCCTTGATCCGGCGTAGCCTGTCGAACCGGCCGTCGGACCGGGGGGCCGAGCGTCTCACCCATGCAGAGATCGCAGGCGGTCAGGCCGGGGACGATCGGGCATCGCGCGGCGTCTCGTGCAAGAGGCGAGGTCTACTCCCTACGGGTTTGAGCTCCTGGGTCGCGGAGAGGAGTCGGGTGTGAGGTTCGGCGGTCGCCTGGTCGTGTCGATGGCCCTGGTGATGCTGTGCGGCGTCCTTGTCGCCTGGCTGGTGGCGCAGGCCGTCGGTCCAGGGGTGTTCCGTGACCACATGGAGCGGGCGTCGCACGAACCGGGCAGTGTTGCCGCGCACGCCCTGGAGGCGTTCGTCTCGGCGAGCACTGCCACGCTGGCGGCCGCGCTGGGCGCCGCGGTTGTGACCTCGTTGCTCGCTGGCTTCCTGGTGTCGCGGCGCGTCGCGTCGTCGCTGCGAAACACCGCGACGGTCGCGGCCCAGGTGTCGGCCGGCCGGTTCGACGTGCGGGTGATGCCTCCCGGCATTGGTTCGGAGTTCGACGAGCTGGCGGGCGCGATCAACGCGATGGCCCAGCGCCTGGGCCGTAACGACGCGATGCGCCGGCGGCTCATGGCCGATATAGCGCATGAGCTGCGCACACCGGTCGCCACAATTTCCGCGTACCTCGACGCACTGGACGACGGCGTGGAGGTGCTTTCCCCGGCGACGACCGAGGTGCTGCAGGCACAGGCCTCGCGCCTGACGCGCCTGGCAGACGACCTCGGCGCGGTGATGCGGGCCGAGAGCGGCGCGATGCCTCTGGACCTGGTGCCGGTCGACCCGCACGAACTGATCGAGCTGTGCGCGGAATCGCTCCGGCCCCGGTACGAACGGTCGGGGGTGGCGCTGGTGACGGAAGTACGTCCGGGTACGCCACGGATCCTGGCCGATCGGGACCGCATGGGGCAGGTCCTGGGGAACCTGGTCGACAACGCCGTGCGGCATACCCCGGCCGGGGGCACGGTACGGCTCACCGCCGAACCCCATGGTGCCGTGGTCCGGTTCGCGGTCGCCGACACCGGCGATGGCATCGAGGCCGAGCACCTGCCGTACGTGTTCGAGCGGTTCTACCGGGTCGATGTGGCTCGCGACCGCGGGCACGGCGGGTCCGGGATCGGGCTGGCGATCGTCCGCGCGCTGGTCCTGGCCCACGGTGGGACGGTGTCGGTGCTCAGCCCTGGAAAGAGCATGGGGACCACCTTCGTCGTCGACCTGCCTGCCCGGCCCGACGGGCCCCGCTGGCACCCCTTCTCCCGCGGCCACTGACGGGCGGGATGCTCATGCTCCCGTTCCTATCCGGTACCCGACCCCGCGGACGGTACGGACAAACCGCTGGGCGGTGGCCGAGTCGTTGAGCTTCTGCCGCACGTGCAGGACGTGCACGTCGACCATGTGGTCGTCGCCGTACCAGGCGGGGCCCCAGACGGCGTCGACCAGGGCCCGGCGGGACATGGCCCGGCCGGGGTGGGCCGCCAGGGTCGCGAGCACGTCGAACTCCGTGCGTGTCAGCGGCACGGGGCGCTCGTCGAGGAACACCTCGCGCGCGTCGACATCGATCCGCAGCGGCCCGATCTCGATCGCCGGGTTGCTCCCCGTAGAAGCCGGAACCGCGTAGCGCCCCCGGCGTGGCCTACGCAGCATGGCCTGCACTCGGGCCATGAGCTCGCGCGGCCGGAACGGCTTGGTCACGTAGTCGTCCGCTCCGACAGACAGCCCGACGATCGTGTCGATCTCCTCGGACCGCGCGGTCAGCATCATCACATAGCAGTCGGAGAACGTGCGCAGTTGCCGGCATACTTCGACCCCGCCAAGGCCCGGCAGGCCCAGGTCGAGCACGACGACGTCCGGATCGACTTCGCGCAGGACGTCCAGCGCGTCCAGGCCGTCGTGGACGAGACTCGTCTGGAAGCCCTCCCGCTCGAAGTACCCGCCGACCAACCGGGCCAGCGGGACCTCGTCGTCGACGACGACAGCACGCAGCGGAACGGGGACGGCAGTGGGGTTGGGCGGGTGCACGAAGACATTCTGCCGATGCGCACCAAGGCCCTGCCCGAAAGCGGCCTCCAGCAGGGTTCTTCATCGAATCTTGATCGACCGGCGAACGGACCCGCGTCCCGCACGGCACAGACTTGTCACTGCCGGGCCCGGACATCGAGGCCCGACACCACCGCCGCAGCGGCCGCGGTGCAGCCAGAAGGGAACCTCTTTTTCGTGAACCTGAACCTCCGTCGAATCATCAGCGCCACCACCGTCGCCGTCGTGCTCGGCACGACACTCGCCGCCTGCTCCGGTGCCGATCCCGCCGACGACACCGCGTCGCAGGCTGGTTCGGGTAGCAGCGAGCACAACGACGCCGACACGCAGTTCGCGCAGATGATGATCGTCCACCACCAGGGCGCACTCGAGATGGCTGAGCTCGCCGGTGAGAAGGCGCAGGACCCTGCCGTTCAGGAGCTGGCCGCCGGGATCGCCAGCGCTCAGCAGCCCGAGATCGACACGATGACCGGCTGGCTGGAGGCATGGGGCGAACAGTCCGACGGCATGGCGGGCATGGACCACTCCGGCATGGACATGGAGGGGATGGACATGAACGGCATGTCCCAGGAAGACGTGATGGCTCACCTCGAGACACTGGACGGCACCGAGTTCGACGCATCGTTCCTCGAGCACATGATCGCCCACCACGAGGGCGCCGTGACCATGTCCGAGGCTGAGATCGAGGACGGAACCAACCAGGACGCCACTGCCCTGGCGCAGGCCATCATCGAGGACCAGACCGCCGAGATCGCCGAGATGGAGCAGCTCACCAGCACCATCACCCAGTGACCGTGGGTCCACGGGGTGGTCACGAGGTGCCCCGGCGGGCTGCCCGCCGGGGCAGGGGCGATTTCGGCTCAAGTCTGTCCGTATTGCGGTTCGAGCCGTGACACGATTCCTGACACGGTTGCCGCCCGTGACACGCAACATGACACGGTTCCAGTGACCACCGGCGACAACGCTTGCCTACGAATGCCAACCGTGTCAGGCTGATCCCGAGCGGCGCAGGAATGGCGGAATCTAGCCGTTTCTGCACCACCAACAGGGCTAACACCAGCCCACTCAAGACAGCCTTGTGAGCGAGCGTCGAGACCCGCTCCACCAGCAGGGGGTTGCGGGTTCGAGTCCCGCTGGCTCCACACCGTCCCACCTGCACTGATATCCATCGGTGCAGGTGGGTTTTTTCGTTCTCGGGCCGAAAGGCCCCGTCGGGGCCGATGGTGCGTCATCGTCGTGATCCGTCGGCCTGATGAGCACCGGAGCATGCGCATGGACGCCACCGGCACCAGGAGCCATGTCCGCTCGCCGGGAAGCTAGACCACCGGAGAGCCAGCGAACTTCTCGAGCAGTTGTGTTCGACAGGAGTGAACTTCCGAGGCCGTCTCGCACTTGCGTCCGGGCTTCTGTCGTCTCCGTGGTCGGGCCCGCCCGAGGCAGCGGAAACCCGTAGGCCGACCCTGTGGGTTTCTCGTAAATTCGCCCGTTCCGGGCAGTTTTCACCCGCGATCGCGGCCGGGGCACTGACAAGTCAGGACCCCTTCCATAACCTCGAACGCGAGGGGCACGCACCACCCAACCGACCGGCCCCTCGTGACCCGAGGAGGACCGCGTGTCCCTGACCAGGAAACTCATCGGCACCGTTGCTGCGCTGACCGCCGCTCTGTCGGCAGTGGTCGTCGCCATGCCGGCAGCCACCGCAGTACCCGACTCCATCCCGCTCACCATCACCAACGACTCGGGTCGTGGCGACCAGGTGTTCGTCTATGTGCTGGGCGAGTCGGGTGGCGAGCTCGGCTACGCCGATGCCACCGGCACGTTCCACGCCTGGCCGAACGCGGGAAGCGTTCCAGAGCCGGCTCCGGACGCATCGATCGCCGGCCCGGCGGACGGGCAGGACATCACGATCCAGCTGCCCAAGCTGTCGGGCCGCGTCTACTTCTCCTACGGCAGCAAGCTGGACTTCAAGATCGTCAACGACGGTCAGCTCGTGCAGCCGGCCGTGCAGAACCCGAGCGACCCCAACCGGGACATCCTGTTCAACTGGACGGAGTACACGCTCAACGACTCCGGCCTGTGGATCAACAGCACCCAGGTCGACTTCTTCTCCGCGCCCTACCAGACCGGCCTGCGTTCCTCGAGTGGCGAGCTCCGGCACACCGGCATGCTCAAGCCGGACGGGTGGGACAACGTCGTCTCCGCACTGGCGCAGCAGGACGGCTGGGACGGTCTCGCGCAGACCGGGCCCGACGGGTCGGTGCTGCGTGTGCTCTCCCCCGGCCACGCGGTCGGCACGGGCCAGATCGATGCGGACATCATGTCCGACTATGTCGACCGGGTCTGGAGCAAGTACGCCGGCGAGACCCTGACGGTCGTGCCCTACGGCGACCGGCCGGACACGAAGTTCCTGGGCACCGTCTCCGGCAACACCATGACGTTCACGGACACCTCCGGTGCTGTCATCGCGACGTTCCCGAAGCCGTCGGGCGAGTCGATCTTCGGATGCGCAGGCGACCTGGCTGCCCCGAACGACGACGTCGGCGCCATCGCCCGCACCCTGTGTGCCGGCTTCAACCGGTCCTCCCTGCTGGACAGCGCCACCCAGCCCACCCAGGACCCGGCCGGCTTCTACCAGGACCCGGTGACCAACTACTACGCCAAGTACATCCACGCGCAGATGGCCGACGGAAAGGCGTACGCCTTCGCGTTCGACGACGTCGTCAACCAGGAGTCGCTCGTCCACGACGGTGACCCGACGGCGGCGTTCATCCAGCTCGACCCGTTCACCGGGGCAGCTACACCGATCGGCGGTTGAGGCGGCGATCTCCCCCGAACGGCACAGGAGGGCCCGACCATGGTGGCCGGGCCCTCCTGTGGCGCTCAGGGAGAAGTCGAGGTCAGCCCTCCTGCCTGCGCTCCTCCACCGGCTCGGGATCCGCGGGCTTGTCGACGACAGGGTCGCCGACCGCAGGCTCTGTCGGTGTCGACGTGCCTACCTCGGAAGCAGGGACGGCGGCGGCGGGACCGAGGTCGGCCGCCTCCGGGGTCGCCACGACGGGGTCGCCACTGTTGGTGCGGCCCTTCTGTGCGGCGTCGGACATGGCGCTGCTCGCCTTCTGTGCCGACGACCACGCGGCGTCGAAGACCGGAGCGGCCTTCTCCTTCGCGGCGTCGAACACAGGCGTCGCCTTGCCCAGCACCGGAGCTGCCTTCTCCTTGGCCGCCTCGAACGCGGGGCTCGCGGCCGAGTATGCGCGGACGCCGAGGTCCTTGGCCGTCTGTGCGGCCCTGGCCCCCGCCTCCTTGCCCTTGGCGACGGCGGAACCAGCCGCTGATCCGACGCCGGACGAGTGCCTCGCGGAGCCATCCGTGTAGTCGGCGCCGGTGGCCTGCTCCCAGGGCTCTGCCCACGGGTCGGTCTGCGGCTGCGCGCGCTTCCAGAAGACGTAGCCCGCGACGGCGACGCCGCCCGCGGCCAGCGCCACGAGCCAGCCCTTCTTGGAGCCCTTCTTGTTCGCCTTGTCCGCCGCGGCAGTGACGGATGCGGCGAGCGACGCCTTGCCCTGTGCCGATGCGGCGTTGGACGCGGCGTCGTTGAACGTGGCGACCATCTTCGGAAGCAGGTCGTCCACGAGCTTGTCGTGTGCGGTGTCGATGAGCGGCGCCGCCTTGCCCGCGACCTTCTCGACCTGCGGCGCGGCAGCCTGGAGGCTGTCCTGCCAGGCCTTCTCGGCCCGTGGCGTCAGCCAGGCGATGAAGTCGTTGACGCGGGGCTGAGCCCAATCCTTGGCGCTCGAGGCCTGGCCCTTCGCCTGTGCGGCGAGAGCCTCGGCCTGGACAGCGGCCCTGGAGCTGACGTCGGACAGCAGGGCTGAGGCCTCCGCGGCCCTCTCTTTGACCTTCTCGGTGTCGATCTTGCTCGTATCCACGTAGTCGGTCACCTTCTTGCGGGTCATGAAGCTCCCCCCGAACTGTTCAAATACTCCTCAAGGTGCCACTCTGCCACCGCCTGCCCCTGCTGGCGAGGCCGGGCGAAGACGATGCAGCGCCGGCGGGCCGCTCCGTGGGAGGATTGATGCATGTTCGCAATCCTGCACACCACCTCCGGTGACATCCGAATCGAGCTCTTCCCGAACCACGCGCCCAAGACTGTCGAGAACTTCGTCGGCCTCGCGACCGGTGAGAAGGCCTGGACGGACCCGCGGACCGGTGAGGAGCGCAAGGACCCGTTCTACGACGGCCTCATCTTCCACCGCGTCATCGACGACTTCATGATCCAGGGCGGCTGCCCGCTCGGGACGGGAACCGGCGGTCCGGGGTACACGTTCAACGACGAGATCCACCCGGAGCTCCAGTTCAACGAGAAGTACATCCTCGCGATGGCCAACGCCGGCAAGCGCCGCAACCCGGTGACCGGCGAGATCGAGGGGACCAACGGTTCGCAGTTCTTCCTCACCACCGCAGAGACCCCCTGGCTGAACGGCAAGCACACCATCTTCGGCAAGGTGGCTGACGACGCGTCGCGACTGATCGTCGACGAGGTCGGCAAGACGCGCACGCGTCCTGGCGACCGCCCCGTTGAGGACATCACGATCACGTCCGTCACCATCGAGCCCTGAGGCTCGGCGGCGAACGCGCGGCTCCGGCTGGACCAGCACGTTCCGGAGAGTACTGAGGACCGAGGGGACTGAGGACGTATCGCGATGAACGACCCGGCCGCCGAGGAGCCGACCGAGGCCGAGGCTCCCGTCTGCCCGCGCCACCCCGACCGGGTGGCCTACGTGCGCTGTCAGCGCTGTGGCAGACCGGCATGCCCCGAGTGTCAACGGCCGGCGGCCGTGGGCGTGCAGTGCGTCGACTGCGTCCGGGAGTCGAAGCGAACGGCCCCTCGGGTCCGGACGGTCTTCGGCGGTGCTGCCGACAGCGCCGCCGTCAACGGACGCCCGATCGTCACCCTGACGATCATCGGGATCTGCGTCGTGAGCTGGCTGCTGCAGCTGGTGACGTCGGGTGCGTGGACCGAGATGCTGTGGTTCTGGCCGTGGGGCGGCCTGATCGAGCCGTGGCGCTTCCTCACGGCCTCGTTCCTGCACTCCACGTCACCGATGCACATCCTGTTCAACATGTATGCGCTGTGGATCACCGGGCAGTTCCTCGAGCCGCTGCTCGGTCGGCTGCGCTTCGGGGTCCTGTGCCTGCTCTCCGCCGTGGGCGGCTCGGTCGGTGTGCTGCTCCTCGCGGGCGACCCGGCCACGTCGGACGCCTGGGTCACTCCGGTGGTCGGGGCCTCCGGGATGGTGTTCGGCCTGTTCGGTGCGATGCTGCCCGTGATGCGGCGGCTCGGCCGGAGCATGGGTCAGATCCTCGTCCTGCTCGCGATCAACGGCGCCATCGGGTTCATCGTGCCGAACATCTCCTGGCAGGCGCACCTGGGCGGGCTCGTCACGGGAGCCCTGGTGGCCGCGGCATACGCGTATGCACCGAAGGACCGCCGGGCGGCCGTGGCCTGGGCAGTTCCGCTGGTCGGCATGGCCCTTCTGATAGGCCTGGTCGTCCTGCGCTACAGCTCGGTGGGTGTCCTGTGAACGACCGGAGCCGCCTCGGCAGGTCCGAACAAACCGCGGAACCGGGCCGATCTGCAGGCCTGGCGGTGTACCACCACTCTCTTTTCCCCAGCTTTACCCACAGCTGTGGATAAATGGGGACACAGTTCCGCGGCCGCCTCGACGCGGCCGCGGAACCGTCACTTCCAGCGGGTCGTGAGACCGAAACCGACGATGATCAGGCCGAAGCCGACCGCGAGGTTCCACTGGCCGAGCTGTGGGATCGGCAGGCCGAGGTCCGAACTCGTGAGGTAGAACGTCACGATCCAGACGAGGCCCAGGATCATCAGGCCGAGCATGACCGGGGCGAGCCAACGCGGGTTGGTCGCCTCGCCGGGCAGGCCGACCTTGGCCTCGGACTTCTCAGTCTTGGGCGTGGCCTTCTTCTTGTTGCGGGACTTCGACTCGGGCACGAGGCAGGCTCCTGTCCTGGTGTGGTCCGCCCGACGGGTGTGCCGAGCCGACGTCTGACTTGCTCGTGGACTAGCGTAGTGCTCCACAGGCCGCAGGCGTGACCAGACGCGTCCGTGGGTTTGTCGAATATTGCAGGAGGGACGCGGTGACCGGAGCCGAGCCGACCCCCGTGCCGTCCCCCACGGGTGGCGCGACGGGCTTTTTCCGCGCCACGATGCGTGCGCGGTGGCGCTCCTGGGTCAGCGTGGGCGGGGTGGCGGTGCTGGCCGGCCTGATGTTCAGCGCCAGCGCGCGACTGGCCGACGGCGGCGGCGCCGACACCCGGGACCCGCAGGACCTCGCACAGCTGGTGGACGCCGAGGCGGAACGGGTCACCGAGCTCACCCAGCGCACGAGCGACCTCGACCGCGAGATCGAGGCGCTGAGCGCGCGGGCAGGCATCACGGTCCCCACCCAGGACGGCGACCTCGTGGCGCGCGAGGGCGTGGTGTCGGGCTCGGAGCCGGTCTCGGGCACCGGGCTGACCGTCACGCTCGACGACGCGCCCTCGACGTCGGTCGGTGCGGGCCCCGGTGGCGTGGAACCGCAGCCCGACGATCTGGTGGTGCACCAGCAGGACCTCCAGCACGTCATCAACGCGCTGTGGGCCGGTGGGGCCGAGGCGATGACGCTGCAGGGTGAACGCGTGACCTCGACATCAGCGTTTCGGTGCTCGGGGAACATCCTGTTGCTGCACGGAAAGGTGTTCTCACCGCCCTACAAGGTGACGGCAGTCGGAGACCCGGCGAAGATGGAGTCGTCGCTGATGAGCTCCGAGGGTGTCCAGACGTATCTCGAGTACGTCGACTGGGTACACCTGGGCTGGGATGTACGACGCAGCGACGACCTGGACCTTCCGGCGTATGACGGCGGCGGTCTGCAGTATGCGACGGTTCCCGACGGTACGGAGGTCTTTGGATGACCCACGCGCAGGCCGGCCACAATGTGCCGCTGTCACAGGAGGTCTTCCCCATCGCGTATCAGCGCGGTCCCTCCGGCATGGGCCCGCGCAATGCGCGGCGCCCCCAGCGCGGTTCGACGGCACCCATGCGGCCCGTCGCCTGGCTGATCGGTGTGCTGGGTGAGCTCCTCGTCACCGCCGGTCTCGTGCTCGGGCTGTTCGTGGTGTGGCAGCTCTGGTGGACCGACGTCGAGGGCGCGCGGGCCCAGAGCGAGATCATCGCCGAGATGGACTGGGAGTCCGCTCCGCAGGGGCCCGGTGCCGCCACCGAGAACCATGGGCCACCGCCGGTCATGAAGGAGCCGCCGGAGGCCGGGGGGCTCTTCGCCCAGATGTACGTCCCCCGGTTCGGCGACGACTACGTCAAGCCGGTCGCGGAGGGCACGGACAAGGCGACGGTGCTCGACACGATCGGTATCGGACACTACGTGGACACGGCAATGCCCGGCGCCCTCGGCAACTTCGCCCTCGCCGCGCACCGCACCACGTACGGCAAGCCGTTCAACCAGATCGCCGAGCTCAAGGACGGCGACGCTCTGGTGGTCCGCACCAAGGAGACCTGGTACGTGTACAAGGTGACGGAGTCGAAGATCGTCTACCCGCAGAACGTCGAGGTGATCGCGCCGGTGCCCGGCGTGACCAGCGACCAGCCCATGCCCGAGCCGACCAAGCGGTTCATCACGCTGACCTCCTGCCACCCCATGTTCTCCGCTACCGAGCGGTACATCGTGCACGGTGAGCTCGAGTACTGGTCGCCGGTGGGCGAAGGAAAGCCGAAGGAGCTGGTGAGCTGATGTACGCGCTCCTGTGGCGGGTGATCCCCGGACCGGGCTGGTTCAAGTTCCTGGTCTGCCTCGTGCTCGTGTTCGGCCTGGTCGCCGTGTGCTTCACGCAGTTCTTCCCGTGGCTCAGCGACTACATGCCGTTCAACGAAACCACCGTCGGCGCGTAGCATTCCTGCATGACGCGCATCCTCGTCGTCGACAACTACGACTCGTTCGTCTATACGATCGTCGGCTACCTCGACCAGATCGGCGCCCGGACCGTGGTGGTCCGCAACGACGCCGTGCCCTCCCCCGACGCCGACGGCCGCTACTGGTACGACGCGGGGGACGGCTCCCCCGTGCCCTACGACGGCGTGCTCGTGTCGCCCGGGCCCGGGACGCCCGCCGAGGCCGGTGCGTCCGAGGACGTGATCCGCGCCTGCGCCCGGTCCCGAACCCCGATGCTCGGCGTCTGCCTGGGACACCAGGCGCTCGCCGAGGTGTACGGCGGCAAGGTGACGCATGCGCCCGAGCTCATGCACGGCAAGACGAGCCAGGTGTTCGCACAGGACACCGGCCTGGACCGGCCGACCGTGCTTGCCGGTCTGCCGGCGCCGTTCACCGCCACGCGCTACCACTCGCTCGCCGTGACCCCTGACAGCGTGCCGGCGGAGCTCTCGGTCACGTGCGCGACGGAGTCGGGCATCGTCATGGGCCTGCAGCACCGCGAGCTGCCGCTGCACGGCGTCCAGTTCCACCCGGAGTCCGTGCTCACCGAGGGCGGGCACCGGCTCCTGGCGAACTGGTTGGAGACGTGCGGGCTCGACGGTGCCGTGGAGCGGGCACAGGGAATGGCGCCGCTGGTCACCTCGTGACCGACGACGCCATGCCAACCCTGCGCTGACCGGTTCCCCGGTCAGCGCAGCGGACTACGGGAAGATGGGCTCTTCCCCGCCTTCACCCCCGCCTTCTCCTTCGTCCCCGCCGTCACCCTCCGGGTCGGACGCGATGACGAGGCTGATGGTGGCGCCCTGCTCGACGGTGGTGCCCGGCTCCGGTTCGGACCGGATCACCTGGCCGGGCTGGACGGCGGTGGACGGCTCCTCCGACCCCTTGACGCAGGTGACCTGCGCTCCCGTGCACGAGACCTGAGCTTCCTCGAGCGTCTTGCCGACAAGGTCCGTGGGGACCGTCGTCTCCTTCGGTTCCGGCGCCGTCGCGATGTAGACCGTGACCGTCGTGCCCTGGGGCACATCACCGGCCTCGGGGTCGGTGCGGGCGACGGTGCCGGCCGGGACCTCGTCGCTCTCCTCCTCGTCCCAGTTGATGGTGCCGAGGCCGATGTTCGTCAGCTGCGGCTCGGCGGCCTCCCTGGTCTGCCCGACGACGTTCGGGAGCGTGGTCTGGCCCGTCGAGAGGTACAGGGTGACCTCGGCGCCCTCCTGCACCGTCTGCCCGGCGCTGGGCTCGCTCTTGGTCACCATGCCCTCGCTGACGCTACGGCTGTTCTCCGACTCCGTACCGCCGACCGTCAGGTTGTCCTCCTCGAGCCGGCTCCGGGCGTCGCTCTCGGACAGTCCGCTCACGTCCGGGATGGTGACCTGGCCGGGCGCGCCCGCGACGAAGACGACGACCGACGAGTCCGGTTCGACCTCTGAGCCCGCGGACGGCTCGGTCCGACCAGTGGTCTGACCCTCTTCGAGGTCGGACTCCTTGTCGATGGCCCGCTCGAACGTCAGGCCCGCCGCCTCGACCTGGGCACGGGCCTCGTCGACGCTCAGGCCCTCCGCGATCGTGGGCACGGAAACGGTCGTCGGCTCCTGGTTGGCCGCGTTCTCGATCGCCACGGCGATGGCGATGGCTGCGACCGCCGCCAGGGCGATCCCGAGGAGCCACCACATGAGCGCCTTGCTCTTCTTCTCGGGCTCCTCGCCGCGGGTCGGCTGGCCCGGGTATCCCCCACCGGGGGTGACCGGGCTCTGGGTGGCCGTCGTGGGGCCCCAGTTGGCCTGGGTCGGCGACATGACCTGAGTGGCACCGTATGCGGGCTGGCCGGCGACCTGGGTGGCGCCCATCATGGCGGCACCGACCATCGGCGCGGTGACCTGGCCGCCGCGCATCGCGGACTCCAGGTCGCGCCGGAACTCGGCGGCCGTGCTGTACCGCTGCTCGCGATCCTTGGTCAGTGCCTTGAGCGTGATGCGGTCCAACACGTCGGGAACGTCGGTTGCCACCTCCGACGGGCGCTGCGGCTCCTGGCCCACGTGCTGGTAGGCGACCGCCACGGGCGAGTCGCCCTGGAACGGCGGCCGACCCGTGAGCAGCTCGAACAGCATGCAGCCGGTCGAGTAGAGGTCCGAGCGGGTGTCGACCTGCTCGCCGCGGGCCTGCTCCGGGGAGAGGTACTGCGCGGTGCCGATCACGGCGTGCGTCTGCGTCATCGTCGCGGCGGAGTCCGCCATGGCGCGCGCGATGCCGAAGTCCATCACCTTGACCGCGCCGGTGGGCGTGATCATCACGTTCGCGGGCTTGATGTCGCGGTGGACGATGCCCGCGTGGTGCGAGTACTCCAGCGCACTCAGCACGCCGACGGTGATCTCGACGGCCTCCTCGATGGGCACGGCGGCGCCGTCGGTCAGGATGTCGCGGACGGTGTGGCCCTCCACGTACTCCATGACGATGAACGGCACGTGCACGTCCTGGCCGGAGGCATCCTGGTGGATGTCCTCCCCCGTGTCGTACACCGCGACGACCGCAGGATGGTTCAGCGCGGCGGCCGACTGCGCCTCGCGCCGGAACCGCACCAGGAAGGACGGGTCGCGGGCGAGGTCCGAGCGCAGCACCTTGATCGCCACCGTACGACCGAGACGGGTGTCATGGCCGATGTGCACCTCGGCCATGCCGCCACGGCCGACCAGCTCGCCGACCTCATAACGGCCGGCGAGTACGCGGGGCGTGTTCTCCACCACTCATACGTCCTTTGATGTCGTGGCCGTCTGCCTCAAGGCATACGGCTCGTTGAAAAGCATCATCCCAGAAGCGGCTGTTGCGGCCGCTGCCGGGGAACTCAGCGTTTCGGCGTAGATTTCGGAGGAACCCCACGGCTCCTGGAGAGCGCTGTCGTTGCCGCTTCCGGTGACCAGCGTGATGATGAGCACCACCAGCAGCAATGCGACCAGTGCGACGAGCGGCCAGGACACGCGGACGCCGATTCGGTCCTCGATCCCGCCCACCCAGCGTTGGATGTCCGACGACAGATTTCGTCTCTTCCCAGGGTGCCCCCCGGAACGCCCTTGCTGGGGGACCCTTCGCCCGTCCTGGCGTGTCGAGTGCAGATCGCGGCGCGACGGGTACGACCGCGCGCCGTTCCCCGCTCCGGTGCCGCCTCCGCTGCCCGACGGCGGAGGGGCGTACCCGGAACCGTGGGGGCGACCGTAGGCGTCGGTGCCGTGCGCGCCGGACGTGGTGCCGTATCCCGCGGAGTCCGTGCCGTAGCCGGCCGAGTCGGAACCGTACCCGGCCGAGTCCGTGCCGTACGGACCTGATCCAGGGCCACCGGCCGGTGTACCCGGAGCCGGCGAGTACGGACGTCCGTAGGAGTCTGTGCCGTAGGTGCCCGACGTCGTTCCGTACCCGGCCGAGTCGGAACCGTAGGCCCCCGACCCGAAGGGACCGGAGCCGTAACCGCCCGCCGGAGTTCCCGAACCGTAGCCGCCTGCGGGCGTGCCCGACCCGTAGCCGTGGGCGGGTGTGCCCTGCTCGGGGCTGGGCGGCGCCGACTGCGCGTTCGCCACCGTGGTGTGCCGGCCGCCGCTGGACTGGCCGAACGGCGCCTGGCGGCGCGCATGGGACGGGCCCGGCTGTGCCGCGCTGCTCCGGCCGTTGCCGGACCGCTGCGAGCTGGACGGCTCACCGTCGCGGCGGTTGCGGCGGGCGAAACGCGAGCTGCCGAACGGGTCCTCCGCGATCTCCGCGGCGAGCACGTCGAGGTGCCGCGCGAGCTGGTCCGCCGAGGTGATGCGCTGCGCCGGGTCCTTCTCCAGCATCTTGGTGATGGTCTCGGCGAGCCCCGGATGGACCGACGTCGGCAGGAGGGGGACCGGTGCGTTGACGTGCGCGATCGCGATGTCGACCGGTGTTCTTCCCGTGAACGGCCGTCGGCCGGCCGTGGCCTCGTAGGCGACGACGCCGAGCGCGTAGATGTCGGACGCGCCGGTGGCCGACTGACCGACGGCCTGTTCGGGCGACAGGTACTGGGCGGTGCCCATGACCATGCCGGTGGCAGTCATGGGCACCTGGTTCTGCGCCACCGAGACACCGAAGTCGGTGATCTTCACGGTGCCGGAGTGCTCCAGCAGGATGTTGCCCGGTTTCACGTCGCGGTGCACCACTCCGGCGAGGTGAGCGGCGTGCAGGCCACGCGCCGTCTGGGCCAGGATCGGCAGCAGGCGGGCCGGGGGCAGCACCGGCTCCCGCTCGAGCAGGTCCGCGAGCGGTTCGCCCAGGACCAGCTCCATGACGAGGTAGCCGGCGCCACGCTCCTCTCCGTAGTCGAACATCTGCGCGATGTTGGGGTGAACGAGGGTCGACGAGTTCCGGGCCTCCGTGCGCAGGCGACGAAGAAAGTCCTCGTTGCCCGTGTACTCCTCGCGGAGCACCTTCACGGCGATCTCCCGCGCGAGCTTCTCGTCGCGCGCGACCCAGACCTCGCCCATGCCGCCCATGGCGATACGCCGCACCAGCGTGTAGCGCTCACCGAGCGACAGACCCTCGACCGGCCTCATTTCGAGATCGCCGCCTGCATGATCTGCTGGGCGATAGGGCTGGCGAGTGCGCCACCGGTGGTCTCGTTCGTCGACTGGCCCTGGTTCTCCAGCACCACGGCCACGGCGACCTCCGGGTCGTCGGCCGGGGCGAACGACGTGAACCACAGCGTCGGCGCCCGCGTGTCGTCCTGAGCGGTGCCCGTCTTACCTGCCACCTCGACACCCGGGATCTGGGCGCCCGTCCCGGAGCCGTCGTTGACGACGGTGACCATCATCTCGGTGAGCGCGTCGGCCGTGGAGGACGAGAACGGGCTCTTGTAGCGGCTCGGCTTGGTCTGGCTGACGAGCTCGAGGTCGCTGTCCCGCACGCTCTGGATGAGGTAGGGCTCCATGAGGTCGCCGTCGTTCGCGATGGCAGCCGAGATCATTGCGACCTGGAGCGGCGTCATGCGCACGCTTCCCTGACCGATCCCGGACAGCGCGATCCTGGCGTCGGAGTCGTCGTCGTGCTCACCACCGATGAGACCGGGGTAGGCGCCGATCGAGGTCGA
This sequence comes from Promicromonospora aerolata, assembly GCF_042682255.1. Lineage (NCBI taxonomy): Bacteria > Bacillati > Actinomycetota > Actinomycetes > Micrococcales > Promicromonosporaceae > Promicromonospora > Promicromonospora aerolata. The sequence continues at coordinate 3,891,635 of NZ_JBHUHF010000001.1, read as the reverse complement.
CATCGGGACGTCGATCGACTCGGTGAAGCCGAACTCCTCGAACATCCGCTGCATGTCGTCCTTGCCGACGTCGACGGCCAGGTCGGCGAACGCGGTGTTGCAGGACGTCCGGAGGGCGTCCTTGAGCGTCATCTCGCCCGTGTCGGAGCAGGACCCGCCACCGAAGTTACCGAGCGGCGTCGACGTGCCGGGCAGGATGTACTCGGTCGGCGCGGGGATCTGGGTGTCCGGCGTGATCCCGCCGTACTCGATCGCTGCGGCAGACGTGAGCAGCTTGAACGTGGAACCGGGCGGGAACGTGGCGTTGATCGTCCGGTTGATGGTGGGACCGTAGATGCTGGGCACCTTCGACCCGTCCTCCGCGTTGACCTCAGGCTTGGCGTTGATCAGCTCCTCGGAGGCTTCCTTGACCGCCGCGGCGTCGTGCACGGCGAGCTCGTTCGGGTCGTACGACGGCTTGGAGACCATCGCCAGGATGCCGCCGGTCTTGGGATCGATGGCCACAGCGGCTCCGACGTAGTCGCCCAGAGCGTCCCAGGCCGCCTTCTGCACCTTGCGGTCGATGGTGAGCTCGACCGAGGAGCCCTGCGCCTCCTCACCGGTGATGAGGTTCTGCAGGCGGTCGAGCCACAGCGAGTCGTCCTCGCCCGCGAGGTAGCTGTTCGCGTACCGCTCCATCCCGGTGACCGTGCCGTTGATCGCGAAGTATCCGGTGACCGGCGCGTACACGCTGGCCGCGCCGGCGTCGCCCTCGGAGTAGGTGCGCTGGTACTTGAAGTTGTCGTCGACCGGCACCGAGGTGGCGATCGCCTCGCCGCCGCGCACCACGATGGGGCCGCGGTCACGCGCGAGGGCGCTGTAGATGCCCCGCACGTTCCTCGGATGCTCGTTCAGGTCGCCCGCGGCGACGAACTGGATCCACGAGGTGGACACCATGAGGGCCATGAACATGACCAGCACGACGGTCGACAGGCGGCGCAGGGTCGCGTTCACCGGTCCACCCCCCGCACGATCTGGGTGGCGTCGTCCGGCGTCCCGCCGCTGCCGGCACCGGCCTCGGTCTCCGCCTGGACGGGGTTTCCGCCCCCCACCTCGATGGCGCCACCGCCCACGACGGCAGGCGCCGGGTCGGCCAGGGCGCCGCGGGTCGGCAGCGCGGACGGGCGTCGGGCAGCATCGGAGATGCGCAGCATGAGGGCGATGACTATCCAGTTCGCGAGCAGGGACGAGCCGCCCTGAGCCATGAACGGCAAGGTCAGGCCGGTGAGCGGGATGATGCGGGTGATGCCGCCGACCACCACGAAGAGCTGCAGGGCCATGACGAACGCGAGGCCACCGGCGAGCAGCTTGCCGAAGCCGTCCCGCACACCGACCGCGTGCCGCAGGCCGCGCTGCACGATCACCAGGTAGATGAGCAGGATCGCGAGCATCCCGGTGAGGCCGAGCTCCTCGCCGAGGGCGGCATAGATGAAGTCGGAGAAGGCGAACGGCACGTACTGCGGGTAGCCCTCGCCCCAGCCGGCACCGAACATGCCGCCGTACGACATGGCGAACAGGCCCTGGACCAGCTGGTACGACGGGCCGTCCATGAGGTCGGGGTTGAGCGCGTCCAGCCAGATGTTCACGCGGAGCTGCACGTGGCTGAAGATCGACCAGGCCACGACGGCACCGCCGGCGAACATCGCAAGACCGATGACGATCCAGCCCACCCGGTCGGTGGCGAGGTACAGCATGCCGACGAACAGGCCGAAGAACAGGAGGGAAGTACCGAGGTCCTTCTCGCCCACCAGAACAGCCAGCGACACGGCCCAGACGATGAGGATGGGGCCGAGGTCACGCAGGCGGGGAAGCTGGAGACCCATGAACTTCTTGCCGGCCAGCGCGAGGGTGTCGCGGTTGGCGACCAGGTAGCCCGCGAAGAAGACGGCGAAGGCGATCTTGGCGAACTCGGCCGGCTGCGCGGAGAACGGGCCGATGAAGATCCAGATCTGTGCGCCGTTGATCTCGCGGCCCAGGCCGGGATCAGCGGCAGGATCACCAGCACGATGCCGACGATCATCGCCGTGTACGTCAGGCGCCGCAGGCTGCGGTGGTCCTTGATCAGGAAGAGGACCACGCAGGCCACGATGATCCCGAGCGCCGTCCACATGAGGTGACGTGACGCGTCGGCGCCCCTGATGTCGACGAGGTCCTGCCGCAGGATCATCGCCATGCTCACGCTGTTCAGCAGGACCACGGCCGGCAGGATCACCTGGTCGGCGTAGGGCGCGCGGAGCCGCAGCACGATGTGCGCGGTGAAGGCCAGGGCGGCGAGCACGATCGAGTAGGTCCAGAACCCCTCGGGCAGGCTGTCCTCGAGCGAGTAGCCGACCATCCACATGCCGCCCATGCCGAGCGCGAGCGCGACGACGAGCAGGACGGCCTCCGCCATGCGCGACGGGGCGTTCTCCTCGGGGCGGAGGGCGCTCATCCGTTCTTCTCCTGGCCGGAGTCGTTCTGGCCGGAGTCGTTCGAAGCCTTCTGGGCGTTCGGCGAGGAGTCTCCGCCGGGCTCGTCGGTCGCGGTGGGCGTCGGTGTGGACGTGGGTGAGGGCGACGGGGAGGGATCGGTCTCCTCGACGGCCTCCGCGACGAGGCGGTCGGCGCGCCCCCGGGCATCCTCGAGCGACGTGGCGCGGATGGTCTCGTTCACGCGGGCGGCGACGAACTCGGGCAGCTCGTCGACCCGCGTGCCCGTGAGCTCGACCGGGGTGGAGAAGGTCAGTGGGCCTACCGTCGCCGGGATACCGCGGAACACGGCGACCTGGCCGTCGGACTCGCCGACGTAGTACTGAGTCTGGGTCCAGCGGAAGCCGCCCCAGCCCGCGAGGACGAGGCCGACGACGAGCAGCAGCGCACCGAGAACGGTCAGCCAGACACGCTTCCTGCGCGGGGTCTCCTCCTCGTCGGCCGCACCGTCCGCGTCGTCGTCGGGCTGGATGTCCGGCTGGTACTGCTCCTCGTCGTGCCCGCCCGCGATCATGGCCTGCTCGAGCGTGTCGGCGAGGCCGTCCTGGGCCACGGCGTCGGGCAGCACGCTCACGGCGATGGGCGAGGTGGTGGGCTGCCCACCCCCCGGGACCGTGGACCGGGTAAAGCTGGTCACGGTGTCGCCGTCGATGTCCGAGCCGGGCAGCGCGGTGGGCGAGAGCGGGTCGGCGCCGCCCGCGGTCACACCGGCGAGAGCGGCCGAGCCGACGATCTCGGGGGTGACGGTGGCGGCGGTCGTGGCCGCGGCGGCCTCGTCGAGGACGTCGGCCACGACGACGGTGATGTTGTCGGTGCTGCCGGCGCGCATGGACATCGAGACGAGCCGCTCGACCGCGTCCTGCGGCGTGGTGACCGAGCTGAGTACCTCGGCGATCTCGTCGTCGGGCACGAACCCGGACAGACCGTCCGAACAGAGCATCCAGCGGTCGCCCGGCACGGCCTCGCGGATCGACAGGTCGGGCGTGAGGTCCAGGTCGAAGTCGCCGAGCACCCGCATGACGACGTTGCGCTGCGGGTGGGTCTCCGCCTCGTCGGGCGTGATGCGGCCCGTGTCGACCAGGTGCTGCACGAAGGTGTGGTCGACCGTGACCTGCGCCAGGGTGCCGTCGCGCAGGAGATAGGCGCGTGAGTCACCCAGATGGGCCATGGCCAGTGTGTTGCCGGACTTCAGCACCGCCGTGACGGTGGTCCCCATGCCGGCCAGGTCCGGGTCGGCCGTCGTCGCGTCGACGAGGTCCTGGCGCGCGCGGTCGATCGAGCGTTCGAGCTCGGACATCGACTGGTCGGAGCTGTGGTCGGGCCGGTCGAGACCCACCAGGGCTGCGATCGTCAGCGCGGACGCGACGTCGCCGCCGGCGTGCCCGCCCATCCCGTCGGCCACGACAAGGAGGTTGGGACCCGCGTAGGCGGAGTCCTGGTTGTTGGAGCGGACGAGGCCGACGTCGGAACGCGCGGCATACCGCAAGGTCACGGTCACGTGATGGTCATCCCTGGAGCTCGACGACGGACTGTCCGATCTGCACGCCCACACCTGGAGCCAGCGGGATGATGCCCTGTACCCGCTCCTCACCGATGTAGGTGCCGTTCGTGGACCCGAGATCCTCCACGAACCACTGGCCGCCCTGGGGGAAGATCCGTGCGTGCCGGGACGACGAGTAGTCGTCGTCGAGCACGAGGGTGCAGCTCGGCGCGCGTCCGATGAGTACGCCGGACGACGTGAGCGGGATGGTGGTGCCCGTGAGAGGGCCCGCCACCACGACGAGCCGCGAGGGGCCACCGCGCTGGGGAGCGCGGGGCGCGCCGCCACCGGGGGCCGGCGTCGCGGCCGGCCCCGCGAGCTCCGGCCGGCGCCGCCGGCTGCTGGCGGTGCGTGGTCCGGCCAGGTCGCGCCGGAGCACGGCGACGGCGGAGAGCACGAACACCCACAGCAGCACGAGGTAGCCCAGCCGAAGCAGGGTGAACGTCAGCTCGCTCATGTCGGGATTTTCACCAGTCCTCGTTGTCTGCACCGGAGGCACTGCCGGTCCAGAACATGATGCGGGTACGGCCGATGGTCATCGTGTTGCCGTCGAGCAAGGTCGCGGCGGGGACCTGGTGGCCCTCCACGTACAGGCCGTTCGTGGAGCCCATGTCGGTCGCCACGACGCCGTCCGGCGTCACGCGGATCTCGAGATGGCGCCGGGAGACGCCCGGGTCGTCCACCACGATGTCCGCCTCGGCGTCCCGTCCGATGACGGTCACCGGGCCGGTGAGCAGGTAACGCTGTCCATCGATGTCGATGAGCGGGTGTCGGCCGGTCGGCGCGCCGGACGTCGCCGGGGCGACGCTCCCCTGCACGCTGCGCGAGCGCACCGTGAAGCGGCCGGGAACCAGCTCGTACTGCTCGTCGAACGTCACGCTCACGGGGCCCACGAACGCATAGTGCTGCGTCGCGGCGTACGCCGTGATGTTGGACGCGAGCTCGTCGGCGAGGGTCTGTGCGCCCCACGCCTCGATCTGGGCGAAGTCGTCGGGAGCGAGCTCGATGGTGAACTCGTTCGGTGCGACGGTACGGTCGCGTCCGACGACCGCGGCACGGTCATCGAGCTCACGCCGCAGCCTGCTCGCCAGTTCGACCGGCTTCACCTCGCCACGTCCCACCTTGGCGAACGCGTTGTTCATCATGCGCTCCACGCTCTTCTCGAAGCGGTCCAGGGCGCCCATGCCACCTCCTTCCGGGGTCTGCGCCGGGCAGACTACCTAGATCGTATAGACCGGTAGGTCCCCGCAGACTCCAATACTGTGGATGTCCTGCGGATCTTCTCCGATCTTCCCTCAGGTGGCGCGGTGAAGAGAGGTGTGGGCGGGTCCGCACGCTACTAGACCTGCGGCGGGACGTGAACCACCTCACGGTTATTGGATTCGGAGTCACCGTCCGTACCGTGCTAGCCTCAACCAGCAGCGCGCGAGTGGCGGAATAGGCAGACGCGCACGGTTCAGGTCCGTGTGCCCGAAAGGGCGTGGGGGTTCAACTCCCCCCTCGCGCACGTTGTTACGAAAGGCCCCGGCTCATCGAGTCGGGGCCTTCGTCATGCCCTGGGAGCCCGGTCTGGGGTGGCCTCGCGCCGCGAGTTCGGTCTTTTGGCGGCCCCGTAGCTCGACTTCGGTCCGTTGCATCGAGATCGGTCCAGTGATTGACCGATCTCGAAGCATCCGACCGATCTCGCATTTTGTGGCGGGCATCCCTCAGATGCAGCGCGCCATCTCGATCTCTTGGCCGAGCGCGCCGTCCAGCCGGACCCCTGTCGGTTCGAACCCGCACTTCCGGTAGGCGTCCTTGGCCCGACGGTTCTCCGCGTGGACGTAGAGCCTGACCCGGCTCAGGCCGCGTTCCTGCGCCCAGTCGAGGCTCGCCTCGAAGAGCCGCTCGACCAGCCCGGATCCCCGGTGCCGCGGTTCGATGAACACACCGACGACGTGGCCGCCAGAGCTCTCGACGGTTCTGCCCTCGAAGTCCTTCTCGCCCGCCGACTCGACGATGACGACCGACGTGCCGACCCAGCCGTCGTCGTCCGCAACCGCCACGAACTGCCGGGCGCCGGCTTCCGGCCCCGCGTCGACAGAGGACCCGGCCGCGCGGTCGATCCAGAAGCTGTCGGGCATCGCCGCACCCTCGTCGTAGGACTCGACGAAGGCGAGCGGAGCCGCGTCGTCCTCGAGCCCGGCGAGGCGCAGGGCACGAACCTCCCGCCACTCGGAGGCCCGGATCGGTCGGATCGTGTAGTTGCTCACCCCGCAGCATCTTGCCACCTTGCCGATGCCGAACCTGCCGCGACGACGCGTCACACGCCGCCGGTGACGTGCAGCGTCGCGGCGTCGAGCAGCGCGCTGGCCGGGCCGGTGCCGACGGCGTCGTGGGAGGTGCCGGACATGAGCCTGACCACCCGCAGCGGAGGCGATGTCTGCGCAGGTGATGGTTCGTTTCTGGGTATCGGTTCCCCCATCGGACCGACTCCTCCGGTCGTGTTTGCCCCAGTGTTACCCCCTTGGCCCTACTTTGCGCCACAATCTCCACCATGCTCGACGTCTCGATCGCCCCAGCTCCGGCGCCGGACGCGCCGTTCGAGGACCACATCGAATGGGCGCGCAACGCCCCCGCAACCCCCTTGACCCCCACGGCGCTGTTCGCCGGCGGCCTCGCCGACACTCCGGTCGACGACCGCCTCACGATCGATGCGCCGGAGTGGGACTACCCCGCCCTCGCTCGCGAGGCCGTGCTCAGGTCCCGAGGTGCCGTGCTCGACATCGGCACCGGCAACGGTGACTTCTTCGCCGGCCTCGGGCCGCTCCCGAAGGGTTCGGCCGCCACGGAGACGGGCCCGGCCTTCCTCACTGCTCGTCGCCGCCTGGAACCGCTCGGCATCGACGTGCGCCGGGCCGAGGCGTCCTGGACGGGCGACGTGCTGCTGCCGTTCTTCGACGGTCAGTACAGCGTGGTGCTCAGCCGGTTCAGCACCATCGAGCCCAACGAGGTGGGCCGCGTGCTGGAACCGGGCGGGACGTTCCTCACCGAGCAGGTGGACACCCGGGACGGCATAGTCCTCAACCGAGCACTCGGCGTGCCGCTCGGCTGGGACCCGGACGCCGTCACCCTCGACGTCGTCTCCGACGGTCTCGTCGCCTCCGGCCTCGAGATCGTGGAAGCCACCGAGTACGCGGGCACGCGCACGTTCAAGGACCTGTCCTCCGTGCTCTGGTACCTCCGGATGGCCGCGTGGCAGGTGCCCGGCCTCGCCGACCTCACGCCGGCAGCCGTCGCGCGGCACGAGGCGGGGCTCCGCGCGCTCCACATGCACTTCGCGACGGGGAACGAGCTCGTCGACGAGGCGCCGCGCATCCTGGTCACCGCCCGCCGGTCCTTCTGAGCAGTCCCGCGACGGCGTCCGCCATCGCTTCCGGGGGCACGTCCGTGCCGTGCCCCGGCAGGGTCACCCGGCGGCCTGCCGGCAGCACGGCGGCCAGCGACTCCGCGGCGACCGCGACCGGGGCGGCGCTCGCGGCGCCGTCGACCACGAGGACCGGCTGGCCGATGGTGTCCCACCGGCCCATCAGGGCGCGCCGGCCGAGGGCGACACCGGCGAGCACCCGGCCGTCATAGGCGATGGTCGGTGCGATCGCCTCGAGGTCGGCCCACGACGGCGACTCCCGCATACGCGGCAGCAGCCGGCACGGCATACCGACCACGTCGAGGAACAGCTCGACGGCGCTCCCGGGATCACCCACCTCGATGCAGTTCTCGACCCCCGCGATCATCCGGGGGTCGGTGGGCGCGGCGCCGCTCGCGACGTCGTACGGGGGCTCGTAGCAGAGCACGCCGGTGACGCGGGACCCGAGGTCTGCCGCCGCGCGCAGCGCGAGAAAAGCACCGGACGAGATGCCCAGCAGCGCCGCCGGGCCTGTCACCTCCAGCAGTGCGGCGAGGTCGTCGATCTCCCGGTCCACGCTGTACGGGGGAGTGTCGCCGCTGTCGCCACGACCGCGCCGGTCGTAGCGCAGGGTGGTCGCGCGGTCGCCCAGCTCCGTCGCCACGGCGAGCGTGATCGGCAGCCGATGGGCGAGCACGCCGTCGACCACCACGATCGCCGGTGCCAGACCCGGGTTCGGACCGGTCAGGTCATAGGCGATCCGGGTGCCGTCTGCCGACGTCGTGAAGGCGTCGGCGGTGGTGGTCGTCATGCAGGGCTGACGGACGGGAGACGCAAAAGTCGTCGCTCCCGAGCCGGTGCGGCGCGCCGAGGATTTCGCCGCGAGGAAAAAACCTGGGCGCCCGCCCTCCCGAGGCGTAGGTTCGTGGGCACATGAGAAGGGAGGTGATCCGAGTAGTGATTTCACATCGGACCCATGAGGTGGTCGCGCGCTAGTCGCGTGACGCGCAAGCGTTTCGCGTCGACACAGGTCGGCAGGCTCAGCACGGGGCCTCGCTGATCTGTCCGGCGCAACGGGACATGGTGGCGAGTTTCTCGCGACCACCGGAGCCCGCGGGTGCCGTGCCCTCGTCCAGCACGGCTGACTCAGGTCGCCCCGCGGGCTTTCCCGCGCCTCCGGCCGGAGAGAATGGACGCGTGACTGCCTATCGCGTGATGACCGTCTGTACGGGAAACATCTGCAGGTCGCCGATGGCCGAGATCGTGCTCCGCGACCGCCTCGATGCCGCGGGGCTCGGCGACTCCGTCGTCGTGGACTCGTCCGGCGTGAGCGACGAGGAGCACGGCAACCCGGTGGACCGGCGCGCCCGCGCAGTACTTGCCGAGCACGGCTACTCCACCGGTGTGGGGCATAGCGCGCGCCAGGTGACCGCGGACGACGTCGGATCCCGGGACCTGCTCCTGGCCATGACGACCCGGCACGCGCGCGGGCTGCGCGACCTGGCCGGTCGGGTGCCGGGCGACGCCACCATCCGGATGTACCGCTCGTTCGACCCGGCGGCGGACGGGCTCCCCGAGAACGAGCTGGACATCGCCGACCCCTGGTACGGCGGTCCCCACGACTTCGAGGTGTGCCTGGCCCAGATCGAAGCGGCCGCGGACGGCGTGGTCGAGTTCGTCCGAGCGCGGCTCGGCGTGCCGACCGACACATGATCTGCGCGGGGTTTCACCCCGTGCTGCCCGCCTCCGTGACGGTCTGCCGATTACCGTGTGGGAATGACGTCCGCGTCGCCCGGCCGGCTGGTCGTCCTCACCGGGGCTGACGGCCGCCTGGGATCCAGGCTCGCCTTCCGTGTAGCAGCGGCAGGTGGCCAGCAGCGCCTGCTGGTGGGCGGCCGAGGTGCCGCGCCACGGCTGCCCGACGGCACCCCGCTGCCGGAGACGGAGATCGTCGCCGTGCCGTCCGGAGCGGGCTCCAGGATGCTGGCCGGTGCGTTCGACGGCGCCTATGCCGTGTTCCTGGCGCCCGGCAGGGAGCATCCCGGCCGGCTCGGCAGGCACCGCGCGGTGATCGACGCGGCGGTGCTCGCGGGCGTGCGGCACGTGGTCTACGTGTCGTCGGTGGGTGCGGCGCCGGACGCCGTGGCGTCCGTGGCCCGTGACGACTGGCTCACCGAGGAGTACCTGCGCGGTACCGACCTGGCGTGGACGATGCTGCGGACCGCGATGTTCCACCGCACCCTGACCTTTGCCGTCTACGACGAGTCGCACGGGTCCGGGGCGGGCGCGGTGCTCCGTGCGCCCGCGGGCGACGGCCGGGTCGCCTGCGTGTCGCACGACGATGTGGCCGACGTCGCCACCGCGGTACTCCTGGACGAGGACCCGAGCCGGCACGCGGGGCGGATCTACCACCTGACCGGCCCGGAGGCATTGCGTCTCGACGAGGTGGCCGCGGCCCTCTCCACGGCCGCCGGACGGACCATCCGGTACGTGCCGCAGACGCTCGACCAGGCGCGCGCCCTGTTCTACCGGTCGACCGCCGCCGAGGTCGAGGACTGGATCACCCAGTGCCAGGCGATCGCGGAGGGTGCGCTCGCCGAGGTGAGCCCGGACGTCAGTCAGCTGGCCGGGCGGCGAGCGCGTTCGCTGGAGGCGTGGCTCGACGACTATCCGACGGAGTGGGCGCACCTGCGGTTACCGTCGGTGGGATGACGAGCCTCTCCCCGGGTCTGGACGACGGAACGACGCCGGAGCCCGTGTGGGAGCCCGACGTGCTGCCGGGCTTCGAACGCCTGACGCTGCCCCTGCAACCCGACGAGGACGAGCCGGAGGTCGTGGCGACCCTGGTACGCCGCGCTCGCCCCGTACCGGACGAGGACTCGGTGGAACCGCCCGACGACGCCGAGCCGCGACGCGGCATGCGCCGCGTGGGCGCCGACAACCCGCAGGTGGCGCGGCTCTGGGACGAGCTGTCGGAGCTGGGGCGGCGGCTGCACCTGCGGGGTGCGGCACGCCAGCACCCCGCTGCGGCGGCCGAGGTCGAGGCGGGCACGGCACCACCGGCACCGGTGCCCGACGCCGGCACCGACGTGCTGTACGTGCACGGGTGGCTCGACTACTTCTTCCAGACCCACCTCGCGGACTTCTGGGAGGCGCAGGGTGTGCGGTTCCACGCCCTCGACCTGCGGCGGTACGGCCGCAGCCTCCGAGCGGGCCAGACGCCGGGATACGTGCGCAGCCTGACCACCTATGACGAGGAGATCGAGGCCGCGCTCACGGCCATGGGCCACGGCCGTGACGCCGCACCGGAGCGCAAGCTCCTGCTCATGGGCCACTCCACCGGGGGGCTCACCGTCAGCCTGTGGACGGCACGCAACCAGGAACGGGTGGCGGGGCTCTTGCTGAACTCGCCGTGGCTGGAGTTCCAGCCCCGGGAGGCCGTGCGCAAGATCATGGAGCCGGGCATCCGGGTGCAGTCCGCGCTCGTGCCGCGCAGCCAGCTCGTCAACCTGGACCGTGGCCTGTACGCCCGCTCCATCTCGTCGCGGTTCGACGGCGAGTGGGACTACGACGTCGACTGGCGTCCCGACGCCGGCTGGCGCGCCACCCCTGCCTGGCTCTCGGCGATCTTCCGCGGGCAGGACCAGGTGGCGCGGGGACTTGGCATCGACGTGCCGGTCCTGGTGCTGCTCAGCACGCGGAGCACCATCCCGACCCGGTGGAGCGAGGACATGAAGAGCACCGACTCGGTGCTGGACGTGGTCGGGATCGCCCGCCGCGTGCCGGATGTCGGGTCCCGCATCACCCTGGTGCGGATCGCCGGCGGGCTGCACGACGTGACCCTCTCGGCGAGGCCGGTCCGTGAGCAGGTGTGGCGCGAGACGGGCCGCTGGCTCCGCGGTTACGTGCTTGCCCAGGACTGAGGCCCTGCCTCGCTCCCGCCTACCCGGGCCCCTGGCGAGGGCGCGGTCATGGTGCGATCCTGGAAGGGAATCGAGGTGCCCACACCGATGTTGGGCACGAGGGGCGATGCGCCATGACAACGCACCAGGAGACCCATCCCCGGGCTCGCCGGGGCGGGCCGTTTCTCGCTCGCGGGGAGACCGCCGCAGGGCTCGCCGCGTTCGTTCTCGGGATGCTGATCTCGCAGGGAACCGCCGAGGGGGTGACGATCGCCGGCTGTCTCGCCATGGCCGCCGGAGCGCTCTCGAGCAGGTTCGGCTCCGGCTGGGGCCGGATGGCCGTGGCAGCGGGGCTGGGCTTCACGCTCGGTTCCGTGCCCTACTGGCTGATGACCGTCCTGGTCATCGCGACCACGTACGGGTTCTGACCCGCAGCCGGCACGTCACCAGAACTTCCACCACGGCCGGACCTTCGACGTCGCCGGCTCCCGCCGGGTAGTCGGCGTCGGGTTCCGGCCTGCCGCTCGGCGGGCGGCTCGGCGGGCTTGCCAGCTGCGCACCTCCTCGTCGACGTCCCGGGTGGGGGTGACGACGGGTGGGCCGCCCTGGAGCTGGCGCCGCGCGTCGACGATCCGCGAGTTGAAGTCCGTGACGATCTCCCGCACCCGCTCCTCCATCGCCTCGAGGTCGAGCCTGGCGTCCAGCTCCGCGTCGTCCTTGCGCAGCTGCGCCGACGGCAGGACGCCGGTGATGTTCTCGCGCTCGATCAGGCCCTTCAGCCACCAGTCGGGGTCGTGCGTGCCGCTCAGGCCGGGAATCGGCTTGCCCTGCAGGGGCAGGTTGTCGAACTCGCCGCGCCGCATCGCCTGGTCGACCACCGTGTCGACGTAGCGGGAGCGTTCGTCCGGGCTCATGCTCCGGGTCGAGGGCTGGACGGTGACGTCCTCCGGCGCTGCTTCCTCGGGCTCGGCGTCCCGCGCGGCGCTCTCCTCGTCGGCCACCCGGTCCACGCGGTACTGCGCGGCCCTGCGGAGCGGGTCGTTGTCTGCGTCGGTGCGCCGTTCCTGCGCCATGGCGCCATGTTACGACTTTCACAAGCGGCCCGGAAGGGCCGGGCCGTTCACGCGAACACCGCCGGATCCGGGCATGATGGGCAGCATGAAGGTTTCTCGCCGGTCGCTCGTGCCCCCGTTCGCCGTCATGGAGGTGCTCGCCGCCGCGAACGCGCGCCGCGCCACGGGCGCGGACGTGCTCAACCTCTGCGCGGGGGAGCCGTCGACCGGAGCGTCCGACGTGGTGCGCGAGCGTGCGATCGCTCTCCTCCGGGACGGGACCCTCGGCTACACCGAGGCGATGGGTGTTCCGGCGCTGCGCGCGGAGATCGCCGGCCACTACGCGCGCTGGTACGACGTCGACGTGGATCCGGCACGGATCGCCGTCACCACGGGTTCGAGCGGCGGGTTCGTGCTCGCTTTTCTCGCGTCGTTCGACGTCGGTGACCGGGTGGCCCTCGCCCGGCCCGGTTACCCCGCCTACAAGAACATCCTGTCGGCGCTGGGCTGCGAGGTCGTGGAGCTCGACTGCGGCCCGGAGACCCGCTACCAGCCCACGGTGTCGCAGCTCAACGAGGCGTACTACGGCGGAGGGCTCGACGGCGTCATGGTCGCCTCTCCCGCCAACCCGACCGGCACGATGATCACGCCGGCGGAGCTCGCCGCCATCGCCGAGTGGTGTGCCGAGCACGAGGTGCGCCTGATCAGCGACGAGATCTACCACGGCATCGCGTACTCGCACGAGGTGGCCCAGGCGACGGCGGCGACGTTCGTCGGCCAGGGTGCGGTCGTCGTCAACTCGTTCTCGAAGTACTGGGCCATGACGGGCTGGCGGCTCGGGTGGCTCGTGCTGCCCGACGAGCTGGTCGCACCGGTCGATGCCCTCGCGGGCAACGTGGCGCTCTCGCCCCCCGCGCTCGCGCAGCACGCGGGGATCGCCGCGTTCACGCCCGAGGGGTACGAGGCCGCTGCGCAGAACGTGGCGCGTTACGCGGCGTCGCGCACCCTGCTCCTGGAGCGGCTCGGCGAGCTCGGCTGGCGGCCCGTGGCACCGGCGGACGGTGCGTTCTACCTGTACGGGAACATCTCGGCGTTCGGCCTGGACTCCGTGACCTACTGCGCGCGGCTGCTCGCCGAGGCCGACGTGGCGATCACGCCCGGCACGGACTTCGACGGGGTGCACGGGCACGAGTGGGTGCGGCTGTCGTTCGCGTCCTCCCTGGACACGGTGTCGCGTGCCGTCGACCGGATCTCGGCCTGGCACAAGACGCTCTGACCGGCTGCTGATCAGTCGCGGCGGCGCAGCACCTCGGGGAGCACCACCCAGACGATCGAGAGCAGTACCAGCACGCAGGAGCTGACCACTATCCCCTCGGTCCGTCCGACCACGACGTCGAAGACGAGCAGCGTGGCGCCGGTGATCACCAGACCGAGCACCCCGAGGGCGACCCGCGTCAGCCGGTCGCCGAGGGTGACGATGTGGGACTTCATCTGCTTGCGGAAGAGCGACCGGTGCACGCTCACCGGAGCGACGATGAGCGCGGTGGCCGTCACCGAGGTCACGACCAGGACCAGGTAGACCGTGCGCTGGTAGCTGTCGAGGTCGGCGAACCGCGCCTGGAACGGCAGCGTGAGCAGGAACCCCGTGAGGATCTGCACGCCGGTCTGCATGACCCGCAGCTCCTGGAGGAGCTCGTTCCAGTTGCGGTCGGCCCGTTGGGCCGGTGACTCACTGCGTCCGTCGCTCTCCACGGTTCCCATTGTGGCGCGATTCGGGCGGTCCGGGCAGCCGGAACACTTTTCACCCGCTCGCATCACCACCTCCCGTGGCCCGCCTCCCTCGACCGGGAGAACATGCGGCTGGGGCGGGACGCGTCCGCGTCCCCCGGGACGAGGGGGCCTGTAGTGATGAGATCGATGATGCGAGTACCGCTGAGCGTCGCGCTCGGCGCGACACTGATGGTGAGCGGCGTGGCGGTGACGCCGAGCGTCGCCGCCGACGTGGGGTCGGCGGACACCGCTGGTTCGACGGGTTCGACGGCGATGACCACGCGGGTCGACGATGTCGTCGTCACCGCGAAGATCTCGCTCCCGCCGGGGTCACAGGTGGAAGGGTCCATCGTCGGGACGTTGAGCATCACGCACAACGGAACGTCCGCGGCGATGCGCTCCGGGCGGATGACGATGGTCGACCCGGAGGGCCGGGACCTGGTGGGCGCGCAGTTCGTCGCCTCGGGCACCGCCAACGCCTGGACGTCGACAGTGCCGCTGTCCGCGGACGCAGCATCGGGGATCTATCAGGTCAGCGTGGCCGCGGAGGTCGCGATCACCACCGACGACGGTGTGGTCAACGTGCCGATCCGCACGTCGAACCCCGTCGCGGTGCCGTTCCGGTCGCAGCGGAACATCCCCATGATCTGGACGTCGCCGTCGAGCGCGCCGGCGGGCTCGACCATCTCGGTCTCGGGCGCCGCCAACATGAAGAACCTGGGCACCGGCGACTACTCGCCGGCGACGGCCCAGGAGGTCAAGGTGTACTTCGACCCCGCCGGTGACGCCCCGGAGACGCTGCGGGCGACCCTCACGACCGACGCGCGCGGCTACTTCACGACCCGGCAGAAGGCCGGCGCGTCGGGAAAGTGGCGTGCGGAGATGCCGATGACCGACTCGGGTGCGCGGGCCGTGTGGACCATCACCTCCGCGGAACGGGAGCGTAAGACCCGGCTGCGGCAGGGTTCGGTCAGTGCTACCCAGAACGGCTTCACGGCGGGCGACCACCTGATGACGCACGACGTGGTGGTCGGTCTCGCTCCCGTGCAGCGTCGGGTCGACGTCGGCAGCCTCGGCTTCAGCATCGGTGGGAAGTCGGGCTGGGTCAGTGCCGACAGCCGGCGCGGCGAGGGCAGCTTCCCGGACGGGTTCCGGGTGCAGAAGGAGCTGGTGCACTCCGGCGTCGGTACGAGCCACGTGACGTTCACCTTCAACCCGACGCTGCCTGCCGGTGTCTACGACCTCGGCATCCGCGACGCCATGAAGGCCTGCTCCGCGCCGGACTGGGTCGAGAACGACGCAGCCAGCGGTGCGAGCAACTGCACGCACGACGTTCTTGTCCAGGACCCGACGGTCGCGGTCATGCGGGTCAGGCGCGCCAGCACCACCACCGTCTCGGCGTCCTCGACGTCTCTCCCCAGCTCCGGGACGATCACGCTGCGCGGTGAGGTGCGCAAGGTGGTGCTCGTGAGTGGCGGCGGTGCCCAGGACAAGCCGGCGCCGAACACGGCGGTCAAGCTGTACTTCGACCCGGCAGGTTCGGCAGGGCCGGTCTACAAGAAGACGGTCACCACCGGATCGAACGGTGCCTACTCGACCCGGGTCGTGACGAGCACCTCGGGCCGGTGGATCGCGAAGTACACCGGTACGGGTCTGCAGGCTCCGTCGCGGGCGAGGGTGGGCATCACGGTCGGCTAGCTCGAACCCGGCCGACCGAGCCACAAGGGTCCGCCTCCGCCCCGCGATCCGACATGCGTTCTCGTCCGAGAGCATGCCGGATCGCGTGGTGGAGGCGGACCCATCTGCGTGCCTGGGACCGAACCTCAGTCGTAAGTGGGGAGCGTGGCGTTGTCCGGGACGGTCACGCGCGGTGCTGCGGGTACCGCACGCCCTCCGGGGCCGGGTTCCAGCGGAACGACGCGTTGACTCGGGTCGATCCCCACCAGCTCACGCAACTGTGCGCCACCCGGCACTGCTAGATCACCCACCCCCGGTACGGGCACCGGTCCCGCCAGGGCCAGCGAGAAGACGACGGCGGCCGCCGTCGTACAGGCGCCCACCGCCTGCCAGGACCGCCGACGCCGCAGCGCGCGCCGGCTGGTAGCCAGCACGAGGGCTGCGTCGAACCGGTGCTCCTCGACCGTGTCGACACCCGCCCGCAGGAGGGTCAGCACTTCCGTGTCGTCGAACGTCATCGCGCACCCTCCCCGAAGATGTCGCGCAGGCGGGCGATCCCGCGCGCGTTGGCGGACTTCACGGTCCCGAGGGCGATCCCGAGCTCGCGGGCGGTCTGCTCCTCGGTGAGGTCGAGCAGGTGGCGCAGCACCACCACCCGGCGCTGCGCGAGGGGCAGCCGGGACAGCGCCCGCATCACCTCGTCCCGCACGGCGACTCCGTCGGCGGGTCCGATGACCGCCTCGGCGGGGACCATCTCGGACACCACCTCGTGACGTGCCCGGCGCCAGCCGTCGATGCGGAGATTGAGCAGGATCCGGCGGGCGTAGGCGCGGGGCTCACCGTCACGTGCCTTGTGCCACGACCGGTAGGCGCGTTCGAAGGTCGCCTGCACCAGCTCCTCGGCCCGGTGCGGGTCGCCGGACAGGAAGAGGGCAGTCTTGTAGAGGTACGGCCCGGCGTCGTGCACGAACGCGGTGAACTCCTCGTCCTTGGTCCGGGCCACGTCGATCCGGACCAGCGGGTCGTCGCTCACCTGGGTGGACATGGTCGTGCGCTCTCCCTCGTCATGTCCCCCACCACGCACGGGGTTGCGAGAAAGGTTCCACGCCAGGGAGAGCCGGTCGAATCCGCAGGTCAGGCCGTCTCAGCGCACCGATCGACCGCACTCGTGGACGCGGGTAGCGCAATCTGGCCGGCCGAGGCCCCCCGGCCCGCTCAGAACACCGGCTTGCCCCCGGTCACACCGAGCACCGTGCCGGAGACGTACGACGCCGTCACGGGAGACGCGAGGAACACGAACGCCGGTGCCACCTCCGCGGGCTGCCCGGCACGGCCCAGGGGAGTGTCGGAGCCGAACGACGCGACCTTCTCCTCGGGCTGGGTCGCCGGCTGCAGCGGTGTCCAGATCGGTCCGGGAGCCACGGCGTTCACCCGGATCTTGCGCGGCCCCAGCTCGGCGGCGAGATTCACCGTGATGTTGTTGATGGCGGCCTTGGTGGCCGCATAGTCCAGCAGCGAGTTCGACGGCTGGTACGCCTGGATCGAGGAGTTGTTGATGATCGCACCGCCCTCGCCGATGTGCCCCAGTGCCGACTGGGTCACCCAGAACAGGGCGTAGAGGTTGGTCTTGAGCACGCGGTCCAGCTCGTCGGTCGTCACGTCCTCGACCGAACCGCGCCGAGCCATCTGGTAACCGGCGTTGTTCACCAGCACGTCGAGTCCGCCGAGCTCGCCGGCCGCCCGGTGCGCGACCCCGCGTGCGGTCGCCTCGTCCCTGAGGTCTCCGGGGAGCAGGGCACACTGGCGTCCCGCCTTGTGTACCCACTCCGCCGTCGCCCTCGCGTCCTTCTCCTCCTCGGGGAGGTAGGAGATCGCGACGTCGGCTCCCTCGCGCGCGAACGCGATGGCCACCGCCCGGCCGATGCCGGAGTCACCGCCCGTCACGAGCGCCTTGTAACCGACCAGCTTCTCGCTGCCGACGTAGCTGGCCTCGCCGTGGTCCGGCGTGGGGATCATCTGATCGGTCGTGCCGGGCGGATTCTGCTGCTGCGGTGGGAAGGGCTGGTCCTGGCTCATCTTGTCCTCCATCGTCGTGGGCGTGTCCGACCGACGTGGTGGCCTCTCCTCGACCCTCGAAAACACGCTAGCCCGAGCGCTGTCATGTCGCATATCCCGTACTGTCAGAGCACCGGTTCTCCGAACTGTTCTGGAAGGAGCCTCGTGACCTCCCCAACGACGCCCAGTGAGCCTCCGCTCGACGAGACGCTCGAGGAAGCGCTTGCCGGAGGCGCCCGCCCGCCCGTCGGGCGGTATCGGCTCGATCTGGCCACCGGCCAGTGGGCATGGTCGGACGAGGTCTATGTGATGCACGGATTCGATCCGGGGCAGATCGTGCCGACCACGCCGCTCATGCTGTCTCACAAGCACCCCGACGACCGGGCACGGGTCGACGGCCTCCTGCGCCGTGCGGCCGAGACGGGGCAGCCGTTCAGCTCGGTGCACCGGATCCGTGACGCCCAGGGAAAGACGCGGACCCTGGCCGTCACCGGGCAGGGGCGGCGCGACCCCGCGACGGGCCGGGTGACGGAGCTGTTCGGCTACTTCATCGACGTCACCGAGTCGCACCGGGAAGCGGCGGCGCGGGACGCGACGGCCTCGATCCGGGCGTCGGCGGAGCGACGGGCGGTGATCGAGCAGGCCAAGGGCGTGCTCATGGTGGTCTACGGCACCGACGAGGAGTCGGCGTTCGAGCTGCTGCGGCAGGCCTCGAACCTGGCCAACATCCCGGTCCGAGACATCGCCCAGACGCTCGTGCACCTGTTCTCCGGACCGGATGTCACCGTGTTCCCGACGCGCGAGGCGATCGACGCGTTCCTGGACGACCCGGTACCGCCGGGCGACGTCTGACGTCTCAGCACGTGCGCATCGCCACGTTCAACGTCCAGCACGGCCGCGGCCCCGACGGCCGCGTCGACAACGACCGGCTGGCCGACGCGGTCGCGGCGCTCGACGCCGACGTGGTCGGGCTGCAAGAGGTGGACCGCGGGCAGGCGCGGTCCGGGGGAGCGGACCAGGCGCGGCTCTGCGCCGACGCGACGGGGGCGGTCGACCACCGGTTCCTGCCCGCGCTCGCCGGGCCGTTCCGCTACCCCGGCGTGCGGCGCCGCGCCCGCAGGGTGGAACGGCCCGATGTTCCCGGATACGGCATAGCGCTGCTCTCCAGGTACCCGGTGCGGAGCTGGCACGCGGTCCTGCTACCGCCCGCCACCCCGTGGGTGTGGGGTCGGGTGCAGCTCGGAACCGACGAGCCGCGCGTGGCGCTCGCGGCACAGATCGACGCGCCGTCGGGTCCGCTCACCGTCGTGTGCACGCACCTCAGTGTCTACCGGTTCCCGGACACGACCGGGATGGCGGGGCTGGCCCGGCGTGCCATGGGTCATCGCAGGGGCACGCCGGGAGAACGGCACGCGGAACGCCAGGTGGACCACCTCCGGCGTCGGCTCGCAGGGCTGCCACGGCCAGTGGTTCTGCTGGGTGACTTCAACCTGCGCGGATCGGTGCCGGCCGTCCGGACCGGCTGGCACCCGCTCGCGAGCGGCGACACGTTCCCCCGGCACGACCCGCGGTTCCAGATCGACCACATCCTGTGGGACGGCGGGGTGGCGCCGGCCGCCGAGGGCCGTGCGGTCGACACGGGGGTCTCGGACCATCGGGCGCTGGTCGTGGACCTGGCCACAGAATGACCGCGGAATGACCATGCACCTGCTGCCGATCAGGGCCTCAGATCGGCAGCAGGTGCATGGTCATTCCACGGTGCGCAGCGCGTCAGGCGGCCTCGGCGTAGGCGCGGTGGCTGACGGCTGCGGGCTGGCCCAACGAGACCGGCTCGTCCTGCACGGTGTCCTCGACGACCGTCAGCGCCGGTGCTTCTTCCTGTGCCCGGCGGATCCGGCCGCGGATCACGGTGAAGAGCGCGTTGCCGCCGATCACGATCACCACGATGTTCGAAGCGGCGGACGGCCAGACGCCGTTCGCCGCGGCCACGGTCATCAAGATGGTGGCCGCCAGCACGTTGGTGCCCTGGAACGCGAAGGAATCGGCGCTCCAGCGACCCCGGCTGACCATGGCATAGGCCACGAGCCCGGCGAGCGCGCCGAACCAGCCGAGGACGGTGACGACCATCATGAGGGTCATGGCAATACTCCTGGGAAAAAGACGGATCGAAACGATTCGAGGATGCGGTGGAGACCGAGAGCCGGAATCCATGTGGGGGTGTGGGCATCTGGTCGGAGGAGCTCGGTCCGACCGCCGCCAAGATCAAGCATGAGGCCTGATCGCGTTCAGCACAATCGAATGTTTGTGACTCCGGGATGTAGCATTGCTACATGCCAACCGACCCGCGCAGACTCGCCTTCCTTCTTGCCGTGCATCGTGCCGGCGGAGTGCTCGCAGCGGCTGATCTACTGCATGTGACGCCGTCCGCAGTCTCGCAGCAGATCGCCCGTCTGGAGGCCGAGGAGGGTATCGACGTCCTGGATCGAGGGCCGCGCGGAGTAACCCTCACGCCGGCCGGCCGGGTGCTCGCCGACGCGGCCGAGAGCATCGAGGCGGAGCTGGTCCAGGCGCGCCAGGCCGTTGCCGCGTTGGGCGGTGAACTCACCGGACGGGTTTCGGTCGGCTCGATCCAGACCGCCATCCGAACGGTCGTCGCGCCGATGCTCGTCTCGCTCGCCGAGCGGCACCCGCACATCGAGGTGGACGTGCAGGAGTATGACCCACCGGAGGCGACCCGTCGCCTGCGCGCCGGCGACCTGGACGCCATCGTGCTCGAGCGGGACGTCGAGGTCGACGCCCCGGCCCCGCGCGGCGCCCACGACGTGCCGCTGCTCGACGAACCGTGGCGCATCGTGGTTCCCACGAGCCTGCCCGAGCCGGAACGCATCGACGACCTCGCCGGACTCGTGTGGGTGGGGCCGCAAGCCGGCTCCGCCGCGGACCGCGCGGTCGGTCGCCTGGCCGCCCAGCTCGGTACCGCCTTCGACATGCGGCACGCCTACAACGACTTCGACACCGCGATCTCGCTCGTCGCGGCCGGCCAGGGCATCGCGATGCTGCCCGCGCTGGCCCTGCAGCAGGACGTGCCCGACGGCGTCGCCGTGGTGGCGCTGGCCGGTCTCGGCTCGCGGCGCATGGTGGTGCGCCACCGGCAGAACCGGCACGAGCCGGGGCCGGCGGTGCGGGCGGTCGTGGACGAGATGGTGGCGGCGGCTCGCGACATCGACCTGGGGTAGCGCTCGCTTCCGGGCTCCCTTTCCGGTGCGGGTGCCCACGCCGCTACGATGTGGGCATAACTGAAGATCTTCAACGGTCCCGGGGCTCGAGGAGCTCGACCACCGGGGCCGTGCCGCCAGAACCGTGACGGGAGAGTCCGGCCGGGCGCGCACCACCGCCGTCGGCGGAGCGCCTCCGGAGCACCGGCGCCGAAGGAGCAATTTCCTCCCCGGGAATCTCTCAGGCCCCCGTACCGTCACAGTGAGGCAACTCTGGAAAGCGAGCAGTCGCGGCCGGGCAACCGGCCGTGGAGGCTCCACCGACGGTGCAAGTCGGCGCGTCCCGCGCCTCCCCGGACGTCCGGGGAGGTCACGACGGACCGGCAAAACTCTCAGGTAGACGTACGCCCCCGCGCGGGCACGGCGTCCGATGACAGAGCGGGGAGGGACCGCAGTCGTCCCCACGCCCTCGGACAGCCAGGAGCCCGCCGTGAGCACGCCCCACAATCCCGACGTCTTTGCCGACCGGCACCTCGGCCCCCGCGGCCGCGAGGTCGCCACCATGCTCGACCAGCTCGGCATCGACACCATGGACACGCTCGTCGACCGGGCCGTCCCCCAGGCGATCCGCAGCCAGAAGCCGTTGAGCCTGCCCGCCGCACGCACCGAGCCCGAGGTGCTGGCCCACCTGCGCGAGCTCGCCGGCAAGAACCAGGTCAAGACGCAGATGATCGGCCAGGGCTTCTACGGCACGCACACGCCCGCCGTCATCCGCCGCAACGTGCTCGAGTCGCCCGCCTGGTACACGGCCTACACGCCGTACCAGCCGGAGATCAGCCAGGGCCGGCTCGAGGCGCTCCTCAACTTCCAGACCGCCGTCGAGGACCTCACCGGTCTCGAGATCGCGAACGCCTCCCTGCTCGACGAGGCCAGCGCCGTCGCCGAGGCGGTCGCCCTGATGTGGCGCGGGTCGAAGGCCACGGAGGGGTACGTCGTCCTGGACGCCGACCTGTTCGGGCAGTCGCTCGCGGTCGCTCGTGGCCGCGCCGAGGCGATCGGCCTCCCGGTCGTGGTGGCCGACCTGAGCAACGGCCTCCAGGCAGGCCTCCCCGCAGAACTGCCCGCCGGCCCCATGGTCGGTCTCGTGGTGCAGCAGGCCGGGGCGTCGGGTCGCGTGCTCGATGCGCGCGGCGTGATCGCCGAGGCCAAGCAGGCGGGTGCGCTCGTCACGGTGGCCACCGATCTGCTCGCCCTGACGCTCCTGGTCAGCCCCGGCGAGCTCGGTGCCGACATCTCCGTGGGCTCCGCGCAGCGCTTCGGCGTCCCGCTCTTCTACGGTGGCCCGCATGCCGCCTACATGGCGGTCCGGAAGGGTCTGGAACGCCAGCTGCCCGGCCGCCTCGTCGGCGTCTCGGTCGACGTCGACGGAGCCTCCGGCTACCGCCTCGCCCTGGCCACCCGGGAGCAGCACATCCGGCGCGAGAAGGCCACGAGCAACATCTGCACGGCTCAGGCGCTGCTGGCCATCGTCGCCAGCATGTACGCGGTCTACCACGGTCCCGAGGGCCTCAAGGCGATAGCCCAGCGCGTCCACACCCACGCGACCACCCTGGCCGAATCACTGCGCGCGGCAGGCGTCGAGATCGAGCACGACACCTTCTTCGACACGATCCGCCTGAACGTTCCCGGCAAGGCGAAGGATGCAGCAGCCGCGGCAGCCGAGGCGGGCTACAACCTCTTCGTCCCGGACGCCGACCACGTCCAGATCAGCCTCGACGAGACCACCACGCAGTCGGATACCGAGACGGTCGCCACCATCCTCCTCACCACGCTGGGTCTAGAGCCGAACGCAGAGGCTCCCGCGCGAGCATCCGTCGACTTCCCCGCCGGGCTGAAGCGGGAGACGAACTACCTGCAGCACCCGATCTTCCACACGCACCGCTCCGAGACCAGCATGCTCCGCTACCTGCGCAAGCTCTCCGACAAGGACCTCGCGCTGGACCGGACCATGATCCCGCTGGGCTCCTGCACCATGAAGCTCAACGCGACCGCCGAGATGGAGGCCATCTCCTGGCCCGGTTTCGCGGACATCCACCCCTACGCACCCGTCGACCAGACCCACGGCTACGTCGAGCTGGTCTCGGCGCTCGAGAGCCAGCTCGCCGAGATCACCGGGTACGCGGCGGTCTCCCTGCAGCCCAACGCCGGCAGCCAGGGTGAGTTCGCGGGTCTGCTCGCGATCAAGGGGTACCACGCGTCGCGCGGCGACGCGGGGCGCGACATCGTGCTCATCCCCGCATCGGCGCACGGCACGAACGCGGCGTCGGCGGCGCTCGCGGGCCTGCGGGTCGTCGTGGTGGCGACGGCGGACGACGGGGAGATCCTGCTGGACGACCTGCGCGCGAAGCTGGACCAGCACGGTCCCCAGGTCGCCGGGATCATGATCACCTACCCGTCCACGCACGGTGTGTACGAGGAGCACGTGCGGGAGGTCTGTGACCTGGTGCACGACGCCGGCGGGCAGGTGTACATCGACGGCGCGAACCTGAACGCGCTGGTGGGGCTGGCGCGACCGGGCGAGTTCGGCGGCGACGTCTCGCACCTGAACCTGCACAAGACGTTCTGCATCCCGCACGGCGGCGGCGGCCCCGGTGTGGGTCCGGTCGCGGTGGCCGAGCACCTCGTCCCGTTCCTCCCCGCCGACCCGACGCCGGGGGCGGGAGCGCCCGAGGCCTCGACGGGTTCGACCGGCACCCCGGTGGCCTCGACGCGGTACGGCTCCGCCGGCATCCTCCCCATCTCGTACGCCTACGTGGCCCTGATGGGTCCGGACGGGCTGACCGAGGCGACCAAGGCCGCCGTCCTGACGGCGAACTACGTTGCCTCGCGCCTCGACCCGTACTTCCCGGTGCTGTACACGGGCCCGAACGGGCTGGTGGCACACGAGTGCATCCTCGACCTGCGCAAGATCACCGCGGAGACGGGCGTCACCGCCGAGGACGTCTCGAAGCGGCTGATGGACTACGGCTTCCACGCGCCGACCCTGGCGTTCCCCGTCCCGGGAACGCTGATGGTGGAGCCCACCGAGTCGGAGGACCTGGCGGAGCTGGACCGGTTCATCACCGCGATGATCGCCATCCGGGGCGAGATCGACGCCGTCTCGGACGGCCGCTGGACCGTCGCCGACTCGCCGCTGCGCGGGGCGCCGCACACGGCGGCCTCGCTGATGACGGACAAGTGGGACAAGCCGTACCCCCGCGAGCTCGGGGCCTTCCCCGTCGCGTCACTCCGTGCGAACAAGTACTGGCCGCCGGTCCGCCGCATCGACGGGGCCAAGGGCGACCGCAACCTGGTGTGCTCCTGCCCGCCGGTCGAGTCGTACGCCGAGTGAGCTGTCAGACGATTCCCCACTGGTCAGAAGCACAGGACACCCCGGTGACCTCTCCTCCTGACCACCTGCAGACGAGAGGAAGTTTCGATGGGTGAGGACCGCAAGACACCCCTCCACGACGAGCACGTGGCGCTCGGCGCCTCGATGACGCCGTTCGGCGGCTGGCTCATGCCGCTGCGGTACACGTCCGACCTGGCCGAGCACCGGGCGGTGCGCGACGCCGCCGGGCTGTTCGACCTGTCGCACATGGGCAACATCAACGTGACCGGTGCCGATGCGGCCGCGTTCCTCGACCACGCTCTCGTCGGGTACATCTCGAAGGTGCGCGAGATGGGCGCGCGCTACTCGATGATCTGTGCCGAGGACGGCAGCGTGCTGGACGACCTGATCGTCTACCGCATCGGCGCGGGCGAGTACTCGGTCATCGCGAACGCCGCCAACGCGGAGCTCGTCCTGGCGCAGCTCCAGGAACGTGCTGCCGGGTTCGACGTGGTGCTGGAGGACGTCCAGGCCGACCACGCGCTGCTCGCCGTCCAGGGGCCGCGGGCCGCCGAGATCCTGCGCGCCACTGCCGGCCTCGCCGAGGACGCCGAGATCTCCGGCGGCACGGCGTTCGCCGACCTCAAGTACTACGCCTGCCTGCGCATGCGCTTCGAGGGCGAGCCGGTGCTCGTCGGCCGTACCGGCTACACCGGCGAGGACGGGTTCGAGATCTGGGTCGCGGCAGGCCAGGCCGTCGCGCTGTGGCGTGCGCTGCTCGCGGCCGGCGAGCCGCTGGGCCTCGTCCCGGCGGGTCTGTCGGCGCGCGACTCGCTGCGCCTCGAGGCCGGCATGCCGCTCTACGGGCACGAGCTCGACACCACGACCACGCCCTTCGAGGCGGGCATGGGCCGCGTGGTGCGCCTCGACAAGGTGTCCGACGACGGTACGCCGGTCCCCTTCGTGGGTCGCGACGCCCTTGCTGCGCGCAAGCAGTCGGCGCCCGCCCGCGTGCTCGTCGGCCTGCGCGGTGAGGGCAGGCGGCCCGCGCGCGCCGACTACGACGTCGTGCGCCGGGGCCCGGGCACCGAGCCGGGAACAGCCGTCGGCCGGGTCACCTCCGGCGCGCCGTCGCCCACGCTCGGCTACCCGATCGCGATGGCGTACGTGACGCCGGAGGTGTCGGCGGAGGGCACCGAGCTCGCCGTCGACGTGCGCGGACGGGCGGAACCGTTCGTGGTCGTGCCCATGCCGTTCTACCGTCGTCCCCAGAACTGAGATCCTCCACCCGAGACGCGCAAGGAGCTGTCATGGCTGACTTTCCCGAGAACCTGAAGTACACCACCGAGCACGAGTGGCTGGACGGGTCCACGCCCGCCGTCATCGGCGTGACCGATGTCGCGGCCGAAGCGCTCGGTGACGTGGTCTACCTCGAGCTCCCCGACGTCGGTGCCACCGTCGAGGCGGGCGCCGTGGTGGGCGAGATCGAGTCCACCAAGTCCGTGTCCGAGCTGTACACCCCGGTCAGCGGCACCGTCACCGAGGTGAACTCCGAGGCTGTGGACAACCCCGAGATCGTGAACCAGGACCCGTACGGCAAGGGCTGGCTCTTCAAGGTCGAGGTCACCGGCGCGGGCGAGCTGCTCACCGCGGCGGAGTACGCGGCGCACACCGGGAGCTGACCGCCCGCCGCGTTGCGAGACCGGTCCCGAACCGCCCTCCAGGTCGCCCTTGTGCGCATCTGGGGGGCGGTTCTGGTCTCGGAAAGGTAACGGTCAAAGAGATCATCCAGAACCGCGTCATGAACTCCGTACGAGCGGCTTTATCTCGTAGCAGCAACCGTAGGCCGGAACCCCAGAACCGGCCGCTGTGTGGAGGAAACCGATCATGACTGCGATGACCCTTGACCACCGTGTGCCCAGCCTCACCCGTCGCGAGCGGGTAATCCTGGCGAACCTCACCGAGGACGCCACGCTCGAGCAGATCGCTCGACGCCTGTATGTCACCCGTAACACGGTGAAGACGCAGGTGCGTAGTGTCTACCGCAAGCTCGGCGTGTCCTCGCGTGCGGAGGCCATTGCGAAGGCGAACGAGTACCAGATCGCTGACTGACACACAGGTCTACGACGACGGCGCCCGTCCCCAGAGGTGCCGTCGTCGTCCTGTGTCGGTCGCCGAGCGGCTCCGGATGGAAGACTGCTCGGCATGCAGGAGACCTTGATCGACGTCGTCGCCGCCGTGATCGTCGACGACCTCGACCGCCCTACCCGGCTGCTCGCCGCCCGCCGGTCGGCCCCGGAGGCGCTCGCCGGCCGCTGGGAGTTCCCGGGCGGCAAGGTGGAACCGGGCGAGGAATCCCTGGCAGCGCTGCGCCGCGAGCTCACCGAGGAGCTCGGGGTGGCGGTTGCCGTCGGTGCCGAGCTGCCGGGGCCCGACGGCGGCGCGTGGCCGATCACCAGCAAGCACCGGATGCGAGTCTGGTTCGCGGGGCTGCGAGCCGGCACGCCACAGCCGTTGGAGGACCACGACGAGCTGCGCTGGCTGTCGGCGGCAGAGCTGGGCGACGTCCCGTGGCTGGACGGAGACGTCCAGATCGTGGCGGCCCTCGCCGACCACCTCGTCCGGAACTGAGCCCCGGCGAGCCGGACCGGCTCAGCGCGCGCCCGCGCCCACGCCCCTGCGGGCGGCCGCGACACGGTGTCCGAGCGGCACGAAGGCGCCGTCCATCAGGACCGGCACCACATCCGTCGCGTCGACCTCGGTGGCGATCGTGACGTCGTCGGCGAACCCGGAGTCGAGCAGCTCGCGGCCGCTCGCGGTGCCACCCACGGAGTCCACGGTGTCCGTGGTGCCCTTCCACAGGGTGACGGTCGCGGCGGTCTCGGGCGAGATGCTGACGGTGGGCAGCATCGCGGTGAGCCGCGCCGCGATGGCCCCGACGGCGAGGTAGTCCTCGAGGGCGGGACGCAACGTGTCGTCGGGCCACCGCTCGCCCACCGGGACCAGCACCACGTCGTGCTTCTCCGAAGCGTCGAGGTGGGCCGCCGCGAGCCCGGCCACTGCCTTCGCGTTGCGAAGGCTGCCCGCCACGATGAGGGCACCCCGGTTGGCGATGGTGTGGCAGATCTGGGCGGCGCTGGGTGATGGGATCACGAGGCGTTCGGCGTCGAGGTCCTGCAGGGACGCGGGGGAGATGCTGATGCCGTCCTCCCAGCGCGGGCCGGCGAGGGCCGCGCGCATCGTCCGCGCGAGCCGGGCGGCACCGGCGGGATCGTGGTACGGGAACGGATAGACGCCGGCGCCCTGCTCACAGGCGACGGTGACCGTGGTGGAGAAGGAGAGCACGTCCACGACGACCACGAGCGACGAGCGCGCATCCGTAGCGGTCAGGGCGAGCGCGCCGGAGATGCCCCAGTCCGTGCGCACACGGGCGGGACGCTGGTCGAAGGCGGGGGACGTATTTGCCACGAACGCATCGTAGTGTCACCCGAACTCGCCCATGTTTCGCGCTCAGCGAACAGCGTTGCGGTTCCGTCACTATTCACGCTCCCGCCGCCGGGCCATAACCTCGCCGCGCCACGCTGCCGCCGAACGCTCCCCCCGAGCCCCCAGAAGGAACGAGCATGCGACGAGTGATGCCAACGGTGTGGACGGCTACGCCACACCGAACCTTGACCAGTGCGCTGACCTGCGGAATCACCGCCGTCCTGCTGATGACGCCCGCCGTGGGGGCCTCGGCCGCACCGAGCCCGTGGCCCGACGACGTGCCCCGCAGCGCCACCGCGCTGACCGCCCCGACACCGTTTGCGAAGACTCCGCCGAGGTCCGGGCGGCCTGTCGAAATCGCCCCAGATGTCACCCGGCTCGACCTGGATGACGACGGCGACGCCATCGTGACGCGCCGGGACGAGCGGCGCATCGCGTCCGGGCTGGAGCTCACCCAATTCGCCCGGATGAGTGCGGACGGCTGGCTGAGCGGCGAGGTGCTGGTCGCGGACCTCGGCTCGTCGGACGGAGGAGCGGCTGGTGGCGAAGGGGTGCGGGTCGGCTACGTCGGTCCCGACCACGTCGCCGACAATGCCACGGTCTCCGAGATGGCGGCCTCCCACGGAGCGATCGCCGCGGTGAACGGCGACTACTTCGACATCAACAACTCCGGCGCGGCGCTCGGCGCGGCCGTCGACGACGGCACGCTGATCAAGTCCGCGTCCCCCGGCCGGGAACGTTCGGTCGTGTTCGGGTCCGACGGCGCGGGACGGCTCGCGCAGATCTTCCTCGAGGGCTCGGTGAGCTGGGACGCGACAGCGGGTTCGGGCCACCGCACCGAGCTCCCCGTCAGCGGCCTGAACGTGACGGCCCTGCCCGCGGGCGGGGTGGCCGTGTACGACGCCGGCTGGGGCGACTTCACGCGGACGCGTCCGCTGGCCGCCGGCGAGCGCGGCGTCGAGGTGACGGTCGACGCCGACGGGACCGTCACCGCCGTCGGGCAGCCCACCGGCGGGCAGCTGCCGGACGGGACCCGCGCCGTCGTGGCGCGGCCCGGTGCCGCGGCCGAGGCCCTCGCGGGCCTCCGGCCCGGTGACCACGTCGACGTGACCTACGGTCTGCGCGAGGACGCGGGCGACGTCGCCGTCGCGATCGGTGGCGGACCCGAGGACCCGCTGCTGGAGGACGGCGAGGTCACGTCCGCCACCGGCGACCACGTCGAGCTGCGGCACCCCCGCACCGCCGTCGGCTTCGACGAGTCGGGCGACCGCGCGTACTTCGTGGTGGTCGACGGCCGCCAGTCCCACAGCACCGGCATGAACCTGTACGAGCTGGGTGAGCTCATGGCGCAGCTCGGCGCCGACGACGCGATCAACCTCGACGGCGGCGGTTCCTCCGAGATGGTCGCCCGCCTGCCCGGGGACACCGGCACCACGATCCTGAACAGCCCGTCCGACGGCTACGAGCGCTCCGACGCCAACGGGCTCGGTCTGTTCGTGCCGGCGGGCTCGGGCCGGCTCGAGGCCTTCGACGTGCGCACCACGGTCCCGGCCCCCGATGCCGACCGGGTCTTCCCGGGCCTGCACCGCACCCTGGTCGGCAAGGGGTACGACGACGCGATGGGCCCCGTCGCCACCGAGCCGTCCTCGTGGCGCACCCGTCAGGGATCGGTCGCGTCGGTGCGGGACGGCGTGGTGACCGGTCGCAAGCCCGGCAGCACCACGGTCACCGCTGCGTCCCTCGGCCGTACCGGCCTCGCCACCGGGACCACGGAGATCGAGGTGCTCGGCAGCCTGGTCCGGACCGGTGTCGACACCCCGGTGATCGGGCTGGACGACGCCGATGCCACGGCGCCGCTGGTCCTGACGGGCTACGACGCGCAGGGCTTCGCCGCGCCGATCGAGGCGCGCGACGTCACCGTCACGGTGGCCGGGGCCGCGACGGGCACGGCGGGGGACGGCCCGGTGGCCGAGCTCGTTCCGGCGCCCGACGGTTCGTTCGAGGTCCGTGCGCTCGCCGAGGTCGGCGGCACCAGCTTCGAGCTCTCGGTGCCCGGCCCGGACGGGACGGAGCTGACCGCCGAGGTCGCCGTGACGGTGAGCCTGGAGGAGGAGGTGGTGGCGGACTTCGCCGATGCCGCCTCCTGGACGTCGGCCCACGCCCGCGCTCCGGGCGGCTCGGTCGCGCCGGCGGACGGGTACGACGACGCTGCTGGCCTGCGGATGACCTACGACTTCACGCAGTCCACGGCGACCCGCGGCCAGTACGCGGTGCTGCCCGAGGCCGCGACGGGCGGGCGGGAGCTGCCTGGCGCGCCGCGTGCGGTCACCATGTGGGTGAACGGTGACGGCAACGGGGCCTGGCTGCGGCTCCAGGTGCGGCAGGGCGACGGCGTGGTGAGCCAGCTCGACGGACCGGAGGTCACCTGGACCGGGTGGCGCCAGGTCACCTTCCCGGTGCCCGACGGTGTCGAGCTCCCGCTGCGGCTCCAGCGGATCCGGGCCCTGGAGACGGCGGCGGGTACGCAGTACTCCGGTGCCCTCACGTTCTCCCGGGTCGCGGCGCAGGTCCCGCCCGCCGTGGACGCTCCGGAGTCTTCCCGCGTCGAGGACCCGACGGTGGCCGCGGACGGCGCGACCGACGGCTCGCCCCTGCGGGTGGCCGTGCTGTCGGACGCGCAGTTCGTCGCCCGTGACCCCGGGTCCGGGGCGGTGGCCGGCGCACGGGACGCCCTCCGCGAGATCGTCGCCGACGAGCCGGACCTCCTGGTCATCAACGGTGACCTGGTCGACGAGGCCTCGCCGGCGGACTTCGACCTCGCCCGGCAGATCCTCACCGAGGAGCTCGCCGACGCGAGCTTCCCCTGGTACTACCTGCCCGGCAACCACGAGGTGATGGGCGGTTCGATCACCAACTTCGAGGAGGAGTTCGGCGACCGGACCCGGGTGCTCGACGTGCCGACGCCGGGCGGTGCCGGGACAGGCCGGGCCGCCGGCGGGACCACGCGGCTCGTCATGCTCGACTCGTCGGCGGGCCGACTGGGCGCGGACTTCGCGCAGGTGCAGATGCTGCGCGACGCGCTCGACGACGCCGCGGCCGACCGTTCCGTCACGGGCGTCGTCGTGTTCGCCCACCACCCTCTCGACGATCCGCTGCCGACCAAGGCCAGCCGGCTCACCGACCGCCTGGAGGCGGACACGCTGCGCGACTGGTTCGAGGACTTCCGGGAGACCTCCGGCAAGTCGATCGCGTCCGTCGGCTCGCACGTCGGCGTCTTCCACGCGAGCACGCAGGACGGCGTCCCGTACCTCGTCAACGGCAACTCCGGGAAGGGGCCGGCCAGCACCCCGGCCGACGGCGGTTTCACCGGCTGGTCCATGCTGGGCGTCCGCCCGGCGTCGGGCGCCGACGCGCGGGGCACGTGGCTGTCCTGGGAGGTCAACGCCCGTGCCGAGCAGGTCACCGTGTCCGGACCCCGGTCGCTCGAGGTCGGCGGGTCCGCAGCGGTCACCGCCGTCGTCGTGCAGGACGGGACCCGCGAGGTGCCCGTCGCGTGGCCGGTGTCGTCGGCCTGGGCCGGCGAGCGGGTGTGCACCACGGACGAGACCGGTCGTGCGGCCCTGCGCGAATGCCCGCGTGGCACGGTGCTCGCGCTCGACCCGGACACGCACGAGCTGACCGCTCTGCGCGCGGGTGAGGCCACGGTGACCGTCACGGTCAACGGGCAGACCGGCGAGCTGTCCGTCCGGACCACCTCGGAGGACGGTAGATTTGCCTCATGAGTGATTTCGAGGTGGCCCGTAGGCAGAAGCAGGAGCCGACCGCGACCCTGCTGGTACGTGCGATCGTGTGCTTCGCGCTGTTCCTCGGTGGGTTCGCGCTGATCGGTATCGGCGCGATCGGTGGCGCGGCGTCGTCGCCGTACCTGTTCGTGGCCGGCATCCTGGCCGTCGGGCTGGCGTTCGGCCTGCCGATGGCAGGTGCCACCGAGCGCTGAACTCCGAGCGCTGAACTCCGAGCGCTGAACTCCGGCGGGGACTCCGCCGACCGAGCGAAGAAGGGCCGTAGCCGCGCGCTGCGGCCCTTCTTGCTGCCGTTTTTCCGGTTCCTACCGTGCTGTCGGAGCCCTATGTCACTCGTCGGTCACAGGTTTGTTAGAACTGTTGACAGATTCGGGGGCAAGTGCAAACGTGACCTGCACCACCACGAAGGAGAGGGACGGTAATGGCTCAGTACAAGAGGCTCGGCGGGATCATGGCGATCACGCTCGCCGCGACAACGGGACTGACGGCCTGCGGGTTCGGCGGGTCGAGCGGTGAAGAGAGCGGCGACGGAGCCACCCTCGATCTGCTCGTCCCCAGCTACTCCGACGCGACCCAGGGTCTCTGGGAAGACGTGATCACCGGCTTCGAAGATGCGAACCCGGACATCAACGTCAAGCTCCAGGTCGAGTCGTGGGACAACCTCGAGTCCGTCATCGCCACGAAGATCCAGGGCGGCGACGCGCCGGACATCTACAACGGCGGCCCCTTCGCCGGCTTCGCCGCCGACGATCTGCTGTACCCGGTCGAGGAGGTCACCTCCGACGAGACCTACGCGGACTTCCAGCCAACGTTCCTCGAGAACGCTCAGGTGGACGGGACCACGTACGGACTGCCGTGGATCGCCTCGTCCCGCGCGCTGTTCGTCAACGACGCGCTCCTCGAGGAGGCGGGCGCCGAGGTGCCGACCACCTGGGACGAGCTGCTCGAGTCGGCCAAGAAGGTCTCGAAGCTGGGCGGCGGCGTGGCCGGCTACGGCATGCCGCTCGGTTCCGAGGAAGCGCAGGCCGAGGCAGCGGTGTGGCTGTGGGGCGGCGGCGGAACGTTCGGCGACGCCGAGCAGATCACCATCGACACCCCCGAGAACCTCGTGGGCGCAGAGTTCGCCGAGAAGATGATCGACGAGGGTGCGACGCAGGCCGACGCCGGTGCGTCCGACCGCAGCCCGCTCTTCGACATCTTCGTCCAGGGCAAGATCGGCATGCAGGTCGGCCTGCCGCCGAGCGTGGGCCAGATCGAGTCGGACAACCCGGACCTCGAGTACTCGATCCACCCGATCCCCACCGAGGACGGCAGCCCGTTCACGCTGGGCGTGGCCGACCACCTCATGGCGTTCCAGAACGACGGTGACAAGCAGGAGGCCATCACCTCCTTCTTCGACTACCTGTACACGGCCGACGTCTACGTCCCGTGGGTCGAGGCGGAGGGCTTCCTCCCCACCACGCTGTCCGGCTCGGAGCCGCTGGCCGACGACGAGGCGCTCGCCCCGTTCCTGGAAGGGTTGCCGGACGCACAGTTCTACCCGAGCACCAACCCGGACTGGAACGCCGCGGACTCCGCGTTCAAGGCGCTGTTCGGAAAGCTCGCCGGCGACACCTCGGCGAAGGACACCCTCGCCGAGATCCAGGCACAGGTCGACGCGGGCTGATGCCTCCCGCACACGCAACGCTGAACTGAAAGCGCGGGGAGCCTCGTGAAGGACCTGTTGAAGGCCCTGCCGTGGATCGGGCCCGCGGTCGCACTCATCGCGGCCGTGGTCCTGTTCCCGGTGGGCGTCATGTTTTGGAACTCGACGCGCGACATCAGCCAGAGCGGGCTGGACGACGGTGGGGTAGGCCTCGCGAACTTCGCGGCCGTGGTCGGTTTCCAGTATTTCTGGCCGATCCTCGGACGCACCGTCGTATGGGTGGTCGGCGTCGTGGGCGCCACCCTCCTGGGGTCGCTCGCGCTCGCCGCGCTGCTGAACAAGTCGTTCCCCGGTCGCCGGCTGGTGCGCATGGCCGTCATCGTGCCGTGGGCGTCGAGCGTGGTGATGACGACGATGGTGGTGCACTACGGCCTGGAGCCGTACTTCGGCATCATCAACTCGTTCCTCGTCGACGTCGGCCTCATCGCGTCGCCGGAAGGCTACGGCTGGACCAGGCACCCCGTCACGGCCTTCGCCTGGGCCATGGTGGTCGCGGTCTTCGTGTCCTTGCCGTTCACCACCTACACGATCCTGGCCGGGCTGCAGACCGTCCCGGGCGAGACCGTGGAGGCCGCCCGCCTCGACGGTGCCGGCGGGCTACGGACGTACTTCAGCGTGGTGCTGCCCCAGCTGCGGGGTGCGGTCTCGGTGGCCGTGCTGATCAACATCATCAACGTGTTCAACTCGCTGCCGATCCTGCGGGTCATGACGGGGTCCATCCCGGGCTACAGCGCCGACACCATCATGACCATGATCTTCAAGTATCTGCAGAACCAGCGGCAGATCGACCTCGCCAGTGCACTCTCCGTGATCGCGTTCTTCGTGGTCATCGTCATCGTGGCCGTGTACGTGCGGGTCGTCCGCCCCCTCAAGGAGGTCTGATGACTGCGATCGCCGAATCGGGGACGACCCCACGCCAGGCGACCCGTCCGCCGTCGGACAACCGCCGGCGGGTGCGGAAGTACACCGCTGACCAGGTGCCGATCGGGTCGGTCCTGCTCCGCATGTTCACCGGGCTCGTCGTGGTCGCTGTGTTCCTGCTGCCGTACCTGATCATGTTCTTCGGCTCGGTGAAGACGAAGGCGGAGATCAGGTCGGTCGATCCCACCTACTTCCCCACGGAGTGGCACTGGGAGAACTACGTCACGATGTGGTCGACGCCCGAGACCCCGCTGGCGCAGAACGTCATCTCGACCCTGGTGATCTCGCTCTGTGCCACCCTGCTCGTGCTAGCGGTCGCGCTGCCTGCCGCGTACTACACGGCGAGGTTCCGGTTCCGGGGGCGGCTCGTCTTCCTGTTCCTCGTGATCGTCACCCAGATGATCCAGCCGGCGGTGCTCACCTCGGGCCTGTTCCGCGAGTTCATCGCCATCGGGATCCTCGACACGTGGGCGGCCATGATCCTGGTCAACGCGGCGTTCAACCTCTCGTTCGCCACCTGGATCATGCACAGCTTCTTCGCGGCGATCCCGCGGGAGGTCGACGAGGCGGCGCAGATCGACGGCGCCGGCACCTTCGCCGTCCTGACGAAGATCAACCTGCCGCTCGTGTGGCCGGGCATCGTGACCGCCGTCATCTTCACGTTCGTCGCGTCCTGGAACGAGTTCGCGGCCTCGCTGGTGCTGCTGACGACGCCGGGCAACCAGCCGTTGTCGGTGGCGCTCACCAAGTTCGTCGGCCAGTACGAGACCTCCTGGCACTACGTGTTCGGGGTGTCGATCGTGGCGATCGTCCCGGTGATCATCCTGTTCATGGCCATCGAGAAGCGGCTGGTGGGTGGCCTGGTGGCGGGCTCGGTGAAGTAGCGAGGCGCCGCCCTCGGGTACCAGGTGAACCAGGGCGTCTCGACCGCCGGACGGAATCCGTCCCAGTGCTGGACAATCGCTTAGCATGGTGGCGATCCCATCCAGAGCGGTCGAGAGTCCTGGCTCCCTGACACCGCAGCAACCTGCAGACTTCCTGCCCCGCAGCCGTGGCGCGTGGACGTAAGGTGCTCACGCCAGGTTCGATGGAGCAACCATGGTTGTCGAGGCATATCCGCACCGCCCCACAGTGTCGTTCGAGCTGATGCCACCGCGTCGGCCCGAGGCCGCGCCCAACTTCTGGGAGACGGCACAGCGGCTCGTGGCGGCACGGCCGGACTTCGTCTCCGTCACCTACGGCGCCGGCGGGGGTGACCGGGCCACCTCGCGCGAGGTGCTCGCCACGCTGCTCCGGGGCACCCCGGTGCTTCCGGTGGCCCACCTGACCTGCGTGGGGGCGTCCCGCGAGGACGTGTCCGAGGTGATCGACGAGTTTCTCGAGGCCGGCGTGCGCTCCTTCCTCGCCCTGCGTGGCGACCCGCCGCGCGACGAGCCGGACTGGCGTCCGTCGCCGGACGGTGTGCGCTCCAGCGTGGACCTGGTCCGGCTGCTCACCCAGGTGGACCAGCGCCGCGTCGCCGCTGACGCCAGCGCCGCCCTGCGCGCCGCCACGCGCCCGCTCACCATCGCCGTTGCGACGTTCCCGGACGGGAATCCGGGAGCCGGCACCACCCGGGACCAGGAGGTGCGGCGACTGCTGGAGAAGCAGCAGGCCGGTGCGAGTTTCGCGATCACCCAGTTCTTCTACCGGGCCGAGTCCTACACCGGGTTCGTGGAGGCTGCCCGGTCGGCCGGGGTGACCATCCCGATCCTCGCCGGGATCCTGCCCACCACCGAGGCACGCCGGCTCCGCCGCGTCCAGGAGCTCACGGGCGTGGTCGCACCCGCAGGCCTCCTGCGGGACCTCGACGGGCTCACCGCGCCCGACGGCGCCGTCGACGCGGAGGCGCAGCACGAGCACGGCATCCAGTACTCCGCCGCCCTGGCCCGCGAGGTGCTCGACGCCGGTGCGCCCGGTGTGCACGTCTACACGTTCAACAAGCACCGCCCGGCTCTCGACCTGCTAGAACGCGTAGGCCTGTCAGGCCGCGCCGCCGCCTGACTGCCGGCCCCCGTGATTGCCGAGCGCAGAGTTGGTCGCGGTTGAGGACTCTTCAGCCGCGTCCAACTCTGCACTCGGCAGCCGCGGCGGTAACCATGTCAGGTGTCGGCGCGCTCCTGGCCGCTCATCGCCTGGATGGACTGCATCACCTGTTCGGTCAGCTCTCGTCGCGCCTGAGCGGGCTTGGTGCCGGCCGCGATCTGCCGCGAGGGGTCGATCGGCACGCCGAAGTGCAGCTCGACCCGGGCGAACCGCGGCATCTTGCCGATGGGCTTCACCTTGTCCGTGCCGAGGAGGGCCACCGGGACCACCGGTGCCTTGCCGGTCAGGGCCAGCCAGGCGACCCCGGTGTGGCCCTTGTGCAGCTTGCCGTCGCGTGAGCGGGTGCCCTCGGGGTAGATGCCGAACGCGCCGCCGCGCTGCAGCACGGCCAGCGCGTCCTCGAGCGACCGCTGCCCGGCGCGCGGGTCGTCCCGCTGCACCGGGATGTCCCCCATCTTGGTGAAGAACCAGCGGGAGAGCCGCCCCTTGATCCCCTTGCCCGTCCAGTACTCGGCCTTGGCCAGGAACGCGACGTGCCGCGGCGCCATGATCGGGATGAGCAGCGAGTCGATGAACGACAGGTGGTTGCTCGCCAGGATCACGGCGCCGCGCTTCGGGATGTTCTGCAGGCCAGTGACGCGCGGGCGCAGAAGCACGAGCACGAGGATCGAGAGGATGAGCTTGAGGAACCGGTACGTCACCGGCCTATTGTGCACCCCTCAAGCGACCCTGTGGACGGGGTGATATGTGGTGAAAAAGACTAAAGAGACCTACAAACCCCCGGGGGAGATCAGGAGGCTCGGTCGCCCGAGTCCTCGCCGCCGTCGACCGTCTCGACCGCCGCGACCTGGGTCTGGACCTTCCGGACCCGGGCTACGTCGAGCTTCTCGCTGCGGTCGAAGCGGTAGACGCCGTTCTCCTCCTGAAACACGTCGGTGAGCTGCGTGTAGCAGTAGCCGAACATACGGGGGTCACCGAGCAGCGCCTCGGTGAGCCCACGGAACCGGGCGTGGAACTCCTCCTCGTCCGCGACGCGCTGGCCGTAGCCCCAGGAGTCCGGTGAGCTGCCCGAGGCGGTGGCGGCCGCCTCGGGATTCCACCAGATGCCGCCGTACTCGCTGACGAAGTAGGGCTGGCCCCGGTACGGCACCGACAGCTTGGTGCCGTTGTCACGCGTGTTCTCGTACGGGCGCCCCTCGGCGAGGCCGCCCACCTGCTTCGCGAACTCGGCCGGCTCCTGCTCGTACAGGTGCGAGTCCCAGATGTCGGTCTCGAGGACGCGGTGCGAGTAGCCACTGGCGTCCAGCACCGGCCGGGACGGGTCGGCCACCTTGGTGGCCAGCCACATGGCGCGGGTGACGTCGTCGAGCTGGGTGATGCGGTCGTGCAGGTCCTGGTGCGTCTCGTTGAGCGGGCACCAGCCGATGATCGACGGGTGGGAGTGGTCGCGCTGCAGCGCCTCCATCCACTCCGCGACGAACGACGTCGTGGGTCGCTGGCCGTCGGCCGGCGTGCCGTAGCCGCTGACGCCCCAGTCGCCGAACTCGCCCCACACCAGGTAGCCCAGCCGGTCCGCGTGGAACAGGTAGCGCTCCTCGAAGACCTTCTGGTGCAGCCGGGCGCCGTTGAAGCCGGCCGCGAGGCCCAGCTCGATGTCGTGTGTGAGCGCGTCGTCGGACGGCGCGGTCATGAGCGACTCGGGCCAGTAGCCCTGGTCCAGGACGAGGCGCTGGAACACCGCATCGCCGTTGATCCGTACGACCTGCCCGTCGATGGAGACGGAGCGCAGGCCGGCGTAGGAGCGCACGGAGTCGACGAGGGTGCCGTCGGCGTCGTGCAGCGTGATGTCCACGCCGTACAGGTGCGGATCGCCGGGGCCCCACGTGCGCAGCCGCTCGGACGGGACGACGACGCGCAGCGCCGGTGCCAGGTCCAGGTCGGCGCGGGCGGTGGCGGTCGCCACCTCGCCCTCGGCGTCGGTCACGGTGACCGTCACCGCGTGCCCGCGCCGGTTCGCGGACAGCGGCACCACGACGTCGAACGCCGAGCTGGCGAGGTCCGGCGTGATCCGCGGGCGGCGCAGGTGCGTGGCGGGTACGGGTTCGAGCCACACGGTCTGCCAGATCCCCGTGGTGCGGGTGTAGTTGCACTCGAAGTTCGCGTAGCGGTTGCTCTGCTTGCCGCGGGCCTGCGGCCCGTGGCGCGTGTCGCGGGCCCGCACGACGACGGTCACCGTGTCGCCGGGAGCCGCGATGCCGTGCAGGTCGGCCGTGAAGGGCGTGAAACCTCCGCGGTGTCGGACGACCTCCGTGCCGTCCACCCACACGGTGGCGTCGTGGTCGACGGCGCCGAAGTGCAGCAGGACGTGCGGGTCGTCGCCGACGGCGGACCAGTCGGCGGGGACGGTGACCTCGCGGCGGTACCAGACGGCCTCGAGGAAGTCGGTGTTCTCGATGCCGGAGAGCTGTGACTCGGGCGCGAACGGCACGACGATCTCATTCTGGAGCGGCCGCTGGACCAGCCCGCGCTCCAGGCC
Organism: Promicromonospora aerolata; assembly: GCF_042682255.1. Taxonomy (NCBI): domain Bacteria; kingdom Bacillati; phylum Actinomycetota; class Actinomycetes; order Micrococcales; family Promicromonosporaceae; genus Promicromonospora; species Promicromonospora aerolata. The sequence continues at coordinate 3,852,626 of NZ_JBHUHF010000001.1, read as the reverse complement.
GGAGTCGCCCGGGTCGATCTCGAACTGCCAGGTGCCGTTGAGATTGAGCCAGTGGTCCCTGGCCATCTGCGGGCGGGGGTACTCGGGGCGCGGCACGGCGGTGGCCGTTGGAGCGCCGGCGGGTGAGAAGCGGTCGAGGAAGGTCATCAGCTGCTCCATTGCGTCTACGACAGGTGCGCGGCGATTCAACACGTCTTCCGATCGGAATGCAACGTTGTATCACCGAAGCGCGCGTGGCGGGCACGCCGTCGGGGGCCCCGCAGGCCCCCCGACGGCTCAGCCGCGGCTGCTCTCGCGGACCAGCAGCCGGTGCGGGACGAGCGCGTCGACCGGGTCGGCGGCCTGGTCGGCGAGCTGCGTGATGATCCGGTCCACCGCGGTCTCGGCGATCGCCCGCAGGTCCGGTGCCACGGTGGTCAGCGAGGGGTTCGAGAACCGGCCGTCCTCCGTGTTGTCCCAGCCCGTGACGGCGAGGTCGGCGGGGACCCGTACCCCGTTCAGGCGCAGCGCGTGCAGTGCGCCGAGCGCCAGCTCGTCGTTGGCGCACACCAGGCCGTCGATCTCACCGATCCGGGGCAGCACCTGCTCGACGGTCGCCGCGCCCGACGAGCGGGAGAACTGGGGGACCTGGAGCACCCAGCGCTCGTCCGCCTCGATGCCGGCGGCGGCGTGGGCGTCGAGGAAGCCCTGGACCCGCTGGGCACCGGTCCGGCCGGCACCGCGTGGCTCGGCACCCAGAAACGCGAGCCGGCGGCGGCCGCTCTCCAGCAGGTGCGCCGTGACCTGGGCGGCGGCATGGACGTTGTCGATGCTCACGTGGTCGGTGCGGCGCTCTCGGGCCGGGTCCGGATCGGCGCGCTCACCCAGCAGCACGAGGGGTACCGAGCCGCGTGCCTCGTCGATCTCGGCAGGCGTCAGCTCCAGCGGCGAGAAGATGATGCCGTCGATCGCCTGGACGTCGAACCCGCGCGCCACCTGGAGCTCGGTGTCGCGGGAGGACCGGGTCTCCTCGATGAGGACGCGGTAGCCGCGTGTGCTGCCGACGTCGATCACCTCGTGGGCCAGTACCGAGAAGTACGGCGCGTGCACCCAGGGCACGGCGAGGGCGAGGGTGTTGGTGCGGCCCCGACGCAGCTGCCGTCCGGCGAGGTTGGGCCGGTAGCCCAGCTCGACGATCACGGCCTCCACCCGTGCCCTGGTCGCGTCACCGACGCGGCCGGTGTCGTTGACAACGTTGGAGACGGTCTTCCAGGAGACCCCTGCCGCGGCGGCCACCTCCTTGATGCCGACTCGGCGGCCCGCTTGCTCCGACAACCCTTCACTTCCTTCCGCACCGTTGCCCCTTGACGGGACGCCCGGCCTAGTCCATCGTGATCCAACGTTGGAGCGCAACGTTGCACCATAGGAGGTCGACGATGACCGTGCTACGAGGACGTGGCATCCCGGGGCAAGGCAGCCCCGTGACCGCGTCAAGAACCCGCAGTCGTGCGGAGAATTCCGGCGGCCTGAGCCGCCGCGACCTGCTTCGCGCCGCCCTGGTGGGCGCCGGCGGAGTGGCGCTGGGCGGGACGCTCGCCGGCTGCGCCACGCCGGACGCCGCCGGCTCCGGCCGGACGGCGGTCATGATCTGGGACCTCTTCTCGGGCGGCGACGGTGCGCTCATGCAGGAGATGGTCGGCGTGGTCGCGTCGGCCAACCCGGACATCGCCCTCGACTCGACGACTCTCGCCTGGGGGCCGCCCTACTACACGAAGCTGGCGATGGCGTCGTCGGGCGGGCGACCGCCCGAGGCCGCCGTCATGCACATGTCACGCCTGGCCGGGTACGCGCCGGGCGGGCTCCTGGAGCCGTTCGACCTGGACGCGCTCGCGGACCTCGGAGTGGGCGAGGAGCACTTCGCCCCCGCCGTGTGGGAGAAGGCCCAGTTCGACGGGCAGCTCTATGCCCTCCCCCTGGACACGCACCCGTACATCGCGTTCCACAACCCGACGCTCATCCAGGAGGCGGGTCTGGCGACGCCGGACGGCAAGCTCGACCTGGACGCGGTCGCCGGGGCCGACAACTTCCTCGCGTCCGGCCGTGCGCTGGCCGAGGTCACGGGGGAGACCGGCGTCGGATGGGGCTACCAGCGCGACCCTGCCGGGTGCTGGCGCATGTTCTGGGGCCTCTACTCCCAGAACGGCGGCGGCTACGAGCTCACGCCGGGCCGGCCGGCCGCCCTCGACGAGGAGGCAGCGGCCGAGGTCTTCGAGTTCCTGCAGGCCATGGTCGACGGCACGGTGGCCGCGAAGAACCAGGACGGCAACGCCGCGTCCGCCCGTTTCATGGCGGAACGTACGGGCATCATGTTCGCCGGCGAGTGGGACCTGCCGATGTTCCGCGACGCGTTGCCGGACGTCGGGGCCACGCAGTTTCCCGCGATCTTCGACACCCCCGCGAACTACGCCGACTCGCACGCGTTCGTGCTGCCCCGGCAGGCCCAGGCAGATCCCGCCGCCCGGGAGGCGACGTACCGGGTCCTCGCCGGACTCCTCAAGGAAGGCCTCACCTGGGCCTCGGCCGGGCACATCCCCGCCTACCAGCCCATCGTCGAGCAGCCGGCGTACCAGGAGCTCACGCCGCAGCGTGACTACGCACCCGCGGCAGAGGTCGCCGTCTTCGACCCCGATGCCTGGTTCACGGGTGGCGGCAGCGACTTCCAGACGCGCATGGCCGACGCGATGACGGACACCCTGGCCGGCAAGGCTCCTCCGCGTACCGCCGTGACCCGGATGCTGAGCGAGATGGACCGGTTCCTCGCTCTGCCCAACCCCGCCTGATCGAGAGGACGACGATGACCGCCTCGAACGCCAGCGTCACCGCGCCCCCTGGGCGGGCAGTGCCCGTCCGGCGGGGCTCCGCGAGCCAGTCCGGCACGCGCACCGAGACTTTCCGCAGATCCATGCGCGAACGGGACCGCTCCGGCTACCTGTTCGTCGCACCGTTCGCCGTCGCCACCGGGCTCTTCCTGGTCGTGCCGACGCTCTACGGCCTCTGGATGAGCTTGACCAACCAGAGCCTGACGGGCACCGGGAGCGAGTTCATCGGCTTCGCCAACTACCTCGAGGCCTTCGGTGATCCGCAGGTCTGGCAGACCCTGGGGAACACCGTGTGGTTCACGCTCCTCAGTACCGTCCCACTGGTGCTCTTCGCCCTGGTGATGGCGTTGCTCGTCCACACGGGTCTGCCGGGGCAGTGGGTGTGGCGCATGTCGTTCTTCGCGCCCTACCTGCTGACCAGCGCCGTGGTCTGGCACCTGAGCAACTGGATGTTCCAGCCGGACATCGGTCTGCTCGACACCTGGATCAAGGGTCTGGGCCTGCAGCCACTCGGCTGGCTCACCGACGAGAACGTCGCGATGTTCTCCATCGCGGGGGTCACCGTGTGGTGGACCGTCGGGTTCAACTTCCTGCTCTACCTCGCGGCGTTGCAGGGCATCCCGGCCCAGCAGTACGAGGCGGCGACGATCGACGGTGCGGGCGGGTGGCGGCGGCTGTACTCCATCACGCTGCCCCAGCTGCGCACGATCACCGGCGTCATCGTGGTGCTGCAGCTGCTGGCCTCGCTCAAGGTGTTCGACCAGATCTACATGCTCACCGCGGGCGGGCCGAACGGCAGCACGCGGCCGATCCTCGAGTACATCTACGACACCGGCTTCACCAACTACCGGCTCGGCTACGCCTCGGCGATCTCCTACGTGTTCTTCGCGCTGATCCTGGTATTCACGCTGGTGCGGCTCCTGCCCGCCCGGAAGGAGGCTTGAGATGGCTGTCGCCGACATCACCGACGTCCGCCGGACGAAGGTAGCGCAGGACCGGGCCGAGAACCGGGCCCTCACCAAGCTCACGATCGGCCCGTCGCCCTGGGCGCGCGCCGGGGCCCTGGCGGCACTCGTCGTGCTTGCCGGTATCTGGCTGGTGCCGCTCGCCTGGGGCGCGGTCACGAGCTTCAAATACGAGGCCGAGGCCGCCCTCCCCGCGTCGTGGTGGCCCACCATGGGCTGGACGCTCGACGCGTACCGGTCGGTGCTCAACAACAGCGACCTCCTGCTGTGGATGTGGAACAGCCTGGTGGTCGCCGCGCTGGTCACGGCGCTCACGGTGCTGATCTCGGCGATGGCGGCCTTCGCGTTCTCGCAGACCCTGTTCAAGGGCCGGGCGCTGATGCAGTGGCTCACCCTCGCGTCGATCATGATGCCCGGGCAGATCCTCATCGTGCCGCTGTTCCGGGAGATGCAGGTCCTGGGGCTCGTGGACACGTTCGCCGGCATCGTGCTGCCGCAGATTGTGGCGCCCGTGATGGTGTTCATCCTCAAGCGGTTCTTCGACGCGATCCCGCGGGAGCTGCTCGATGCCGCCCGGATCGACGGCGCCGGGCCGTGGCGGCTGTTCTGGACGATCGTGCTGCCGCTGTCGAAGTCGATCCTCGTCGCCGTGGCGATCTTCGTGTTCATCGGTGCGTGGAACAACTTCCTGTGGCCGTTCATCGTCACCACCGACCCGCAGTTCATGACGCTGCCCGTCGGGCTGTCGACGGTCAAGGACGCCTACGGCGTGCAGTACGCCCAGAACATGGCCTCCGCCATGATCGCGGCGCTGCCGCTGCTCATCCTGTTCATGCTGTTCCAGCGACGCATCGTGCATGGCGTGGCGACGACCGGCATGGGTGGCCAGTAGCAGCCACAATCGGGTGTGGCTACTCCTACTCCGCACCCCTCACAGCGCCCGCACCTCGCCGCGGTGGTGGAGGACCACTTCTACGCCGCGGCGGGGTGGGCGCTCGCCCGCGCCGGCTGGCGGCCCCGCATCGAGACCTATACCGGGTACGGCACGCCGGACCAGGTGCGGGTGCTCGCGCGCGTGCTGCTCGCCCGGCCCGGGCCGGCCGCACCGAACCGTGACGCGCTGCGCGCGGGTCGGCGCGGGTTCCGCCACTTCTTGACCGTGCCGGCGCCGCACCGGCGGGTACGGCTCCAGGTGGGTGACCACACGTCCGTGGCGACGAGCGACCGCGCCGGCTACGTCGACGTCGAGCTCCCCACCGACGCCCCGTTGCCCGCCGGCTGGCGGTCCGCCGTCCTGACGTACCTCGACGGGCCCGATCCGTGCCCGACCGACGCCGCGCTGCTGATCCTGGACGGGCACACGCGGTTCGGGGTGATCAGCGACATCGACGACACCACCATGGTGACGGCGGTGCCGCGGCCGCTGCTCGCGGCCTGGAACACGTTCGTGCGGCACTCGAGCAGCCGACGCGCCGTGCCGGGCATGCCCGAGCTGTACCGGGAGCTCCACCAGGCACATCCGGACGCGTGCTTCTTCTACCTGTCGACAGGGGCGTGGAACACCGCGGGCACGCTCCGGGCGTTCCTCTCGCGTCACGCGTACCCGTCCGGGCCCCTGCTCCTGACCGACTGGGGACCGACTCTCACGGGATGGTTCCGCCGGGGCCCGGCACACAAGAAGGCGAGTCTCGAGCTGCTGATGTCGTGGTTCCCGCACGTGCGCTGGGTGCTCTTCGGCGACAACGGCCAGCACGACGTGCAGATCTACCAGGAGGCCGTGCGGCGCCGGCCGGACCAGGTGCGGGCCGTGGCGATCCGCCGGCTCACCGGCGGGCAGCAGGTGCTCGCCGGGAACGTGCCGGACCCGGATGCCGAGGTGGAGGGATCCGACGTGCCGCAGGTGCCGACGGTCACCGGTCGCGACGGGGCCGAGCTCGGCCGCCACCTCGCCGCCGTGCCGGGCGTGCTCGACGGGTGAGTGCTCCGTGCGCCTCCGGCTCAGAGGCGATCCGGCTCTCAGGCGGTGATCAGGTAGTCGTCGGTGTCGTCGTCCCAGGCCAGCGCAACCGTGCCGGCGGCCTCCGCCGCCTTCGCGAACTGGAGAAAACCGCGGAAGCCGAGCGCCTTCTCCGAGAAGTCCGGGCGCTTCTTGCGCACGGCGTTCTTCAGCCCTGACAGGGCGGCCGAGCCGCCGGACTCCTGCACCACGGTCCGCAGCAGACCGAAGGCCGCGTCGGTGTCGCCCTGCTCCGGCAGCGACACCTCGGGGTCACCCGCCGACGGTCCCGTCGCGAGCTCCACGAAACCGCGGTCCGCGAGGAAACGCAGGAACTCGCCGAACGTACGGAAGCCGTAGTCGGACTCGCTGAACGTCGCGTCCTTGCGCAGCAGGGTCCGCTTGAGCGCGGACGCGGTCACAGGGCCGCTCGTGGAGGACTGCAGGTCGGCGAGGGTCTGTGCCACGCGCACCTCCATCGGCGCGTCGCTCGACGCCGGTGCCTCGTCCTCCTGCTCGGCCACGTCGATCTCGGCCTCCGGCGCGACCTCGACGGGCGCGGGGACGGGCTCCGCCTTCTTACGACGGCGGGTGGCCGGCTTGGTCTCCGCCTCGGGCTCGACCGCGGCCGGTGCGGCGGGCTCGGCGACGGCCTCTGCCACCGCTTCGGCGGCCTTCGCGCGGCGTGATGTGGTGGGGGCCTTCTGGGTCGCGGCGCGCTCCGGCGTCGCGGCGGGCTTGCGCGAGCGGGTGCCGCGCTTCGGGGCGGGTGCGCGCTGGTCCTCGTCGGGCACCTCGACGCCTTCGAGGCGGTCGTAGAAGAGGAACTCGTCGCAGGCCGCGGGCAGCAGGCGGGACGTCGACTTCTCGACACCGACGCCGATGACCCGCTTGTTCAGCTCGCGGAGCTTGTGGACGAGCGGCGAGAAGTCGCTGTCGCCCGTGCACATGACGAAGGTCGAGATGTAGTCGCGCTCGAAGGCCATCTCGATGGCGTCGACCACCATCTTGATGTCAGCCGCGTTCTTGCGGGAAGCGCCCATGCGCTGCGTCATCTCGATCAGCTCGACCTGGTGCCGGGTGAGCATGCGACGGTCCTCGTCGAAGTACGACCAGTCCGCGTAGGCCCGGCGCGCGACCACCCGGCCGCGCACGGCCAGGGCGTCGGCGATCGGGCCGAAGTCGAACTGCATCCCGCCCAGGTGCTCGCGGGCGCCCAGCGCCAGATTCTCGTAGTCGATGAAGACAGCAAGGCGTTCTTCGAGGTCCATACTCGCCACCCTATGGGGTTTCCAGGCCACAGGTTTCGTGTCCGTCCGCGGCCCGGGGCGGCCGAAGCGGGTCGGCCGGCCGGGCGGGCACGGAGGGACCGGACCGCCGGCGAGCGGCGCGAAAGGGTGAAATCTGCCGTGTCGGGCGTGCTGCCCCGGCCCGGATGCCGCCCCCTGCCTACGATCGAGGCATGGCCGAGGCGACAGCTGGGTACGACGATGCGATCTCCAGCCGGAGTCGGATCATCGCTGCCGCGGTCCGTCTCACCTGCGCCGACGGCTGGTCGAAGGTGACGATGGGACGGCTGGCGACCGAGGCAGGTGTGAGCAGACAGACCGTCTACAACGCCGTGGGCAGCCGTGAGGACCTCGCCGAGGCGATGGTGCTCACGGAATCGGCAAAGTTCATCTTCGAGATCGTCGGGGGCTTCGAGAACCACCCGGACGACCTGCTGGCGGCGATCCACGAAGCGGTCGAGAACACACTCGTCCTCGCCGAGGGGAACGCGCTCCTGCGGGCAGTCGTCTCCGCGACGCACGGAGCGGACACCGAGCTGCTGCCGCTGCTCACCACACACTCGGAACCACTGCTCGGCACGCTGCTCGTCGTGGTCCAGGACCGGGTGGACCAGTACGAGATCGATCTGGAGCCCGAACGGATCTCGGCGGTCATCGACATCACGGTGCGGACGGCGCTGAGCCATGTCATGCAGCCGACGGCGACACCCCGGCAGACCGCCGACTCGATCACCTGGCTCGTCGCGCGGGTCCTGGGCCGTACGGACGAGCTCGTCGCCTCTCGCACTTGACGCCGCGGGACGGCGTAGGAGGATCGAGGCATGCGAATCGGCACCCACTTCATGCGTTTCGACTCGATGGAGCCCGCCCGGATGCGGACCGAGCTGGCGGACGCCGCCCGGTATGCGGACGACGGCGGCGTCGCGTGGATCTCCGTGATGGACCACTACTTCCAGATGGAGCACCAGGGCTTCCCAGCATCGGACCCGATGCTGGAGGCGTACACGACCCTGGGTTACCTGGCGGGCGTGACCGAGAACGTACGGCTCGGCGCACTGGTCACGGGCGTCACGTACCGCTACCCGGGCCTGCTGGCGAAGATCGTCGCCTCGCTCGACGTGGTCTCGGGCGGGCGGGCCACCTACGGCATCGGGGCGGCGTGGTACGACAAGGAGCACACCGCTCTCGGGGTGCCGTTCCCGCCGCTCAAGGAACGCTTCGAGATGCTCGAGGAAACCGTGCGGATCGCGCGCCAGATGTACGACCCGGACAACGACGGTCCGTTCGAGGGCAAGCACTACCAGCTGGCCGAGACGATCTGCTCCCCGCCCCCGCTCTCCGGACCGGAGATCATGATCGGCGGATCCGGGGAGCAGCGGACCCTCCGGCTCGTCGCGCAGTACGCGGACGCCTGCAACCTGTTCGCCGAGACGCCCGAACGGCTGCGGCACCTGCTCGAGGTGCTGCGGCGGCACTGCGACGACGTCGGACGCGACCCGGCCGACATCCGCGTCACGATGCTGCACCGCGGCGCACCGATCGGTCCGGGGGACACCGCAGCGTTCGTCGAGGAGATGCGCGGGTTCGCCGAGCACGGCGTGGACACCGTGATGCTGCGCCCGCCGGCCACGTCGCTCGCCGAGTGGGTGCGCGACGCCGTCCTTCCGGTCGTGGAGCCGTGCGCGGACCTGTGACGCTCAGCTAGCCGATGCCGGCCGGGCGCGCCGCAGCACCACCGGGCAGGTGGCGACATGGTCGTCGACGAGACCGCAGGCCTGCATCGCGGCGTAGGCGGTGGTGGGCCCGATGAACCGGAATCCCTGCTGCTTCATCGCCTTGCTCATGGCCTTCGACTCGGCGGTCCAGCCCGGTACGTCGCCGAAGCCGGCCGGGCGCTCGCGGTCGACCGGACCAGGTGCGAAGGACCAGAAGAGCTCGTCGAGGGTGCGGCCCGCGTCGTGCAGCGCGACCACGGCCCGCGCGTTGTCGATGGTGGCCTCGATCTTCATCCGGTTACGGATGATGCGGGCGTCGGCGAGCAGCCGCTCGACGTCGTCGGCGCCGAAGGCAGCCACCCTCTCCGGGGCGAACCCCTCGAAGACCTCACGGAACGCCGGACGCTTGCGGAGCACGGTGATCCAGGAGAGCCCCGACTGGAACCCCTCCAGGGCTATGCGCTCCAGCAGGGCCTCCTCGCCGTGCACCGGCACGCCCCACTCGTCGTCGTGGTAGGCCTCATAGAGCGGATCACCGTCGCCGAAGCACCGCGGGCCCGCACCGGCCGGCTCCGGCACCGTCTTGTCGTCTGTCCTGGGATCACTGGTCAGATCACTGGTCACGGCACCACTCTGACGCACCTCACCCACACTCCACACGTTCCGGCCGCTCACCTGTGGAAGGCGTCCGAAAGTCGCTGCCTGTGGTCGCGCCAGGACCGGTGTGCTGCCGTATCGAGGGGCTCATGACCCGTCGTCGGGAATCGCGCCGCGTTGCCGCAGGTAGGCCTCGACACCGTCCAGGACGATGGTGATTCCGAACGCGATGTCGTCCGCCAGCGGTGAGGGCTGCGACGGCCCCGTCCAGGTCGAGAAAGCCTCGAACAGGTGGGCGTATCGAGTGGGTTCGGCGTACTGGGCGAGCACCGTCTCGAAGTCGGAGTAGGGGTCGGCCGCTTCGATCGCCGCGGGATCGAGCTCGGACTCGGGCGTCCCCTCGGGGAGCCCGCCGGCCCGCCGCACCTGCTGGACGGCCGCGCGCCGGGACTCGATGTGTACCCGAGCCTCCCCCAGGACGTGCTGTGCGAGCAGGCCGATGATCGCGAGCTTCTCGTCGGCGGCGAGGTCGACCTGCCGCAGGACGCCGAACGCCTGGTCCATCCAGCGCAACCGGTTGGGTCCTGGCAGCACGGCCGACAGCGGCAGGTCGAGGATCCACGGCCGGTCCAGCCCCAGGTCGATCTGGATGCGCGTCCAGATCTCGAGCCCGGCGCGCCAGCCGATGTCGGCCGGCAGGTCGGGCAGGTCGCGCGCCACGGCGTCCGACATCAGGACCAGCAGCTCGTCCTTGCTGGAGACGTGCCGGTACAAGGCCATCGGGGTGTACCCGACGGCCTGCGCGACCCGCGCCATCGAGACGGCGGCGAGGCCCTCGGCGTCGGCCAGGTCCATCGCGGCCTGCACGATCTGCGCGACGGACAGCGCGGGCTTGGGCCCTCGGCGGCGCGGCGCGGCCTCCCCCCACAGGCGTTGGACGGCAGCGGGCAGCTCGGCCCGCGGGCCCGCGTCCTGCGGCCGCTCGTCGTGGCCGTGCGGCCGCTCGACGGGCTCGGGCGTGCTGTCGGTGCTCATCGGTCTCCATCCTGCCCGATCCGCGGCGGGCCCGGGCGCGAAACTCTCTTGACCACATACTGTTTACGGGTCACACTAAAACGCGTACGGCATAAACAGTATGTGTTGACGTCGAGAGGAAGAAGAAGACCATGGCCGCGATCGTCACCGCAGAAGGCCTGCACAAGTCCTTCGCCCGGCGAGGTTCGACGGGCCCGCCCGTGCTCGACGGGCTCGACCTCGAGCTCCAGGAAGGGCAGGTTCTCGCGCTGCTCGGCCCCAACGGCGCCGGCAAGACCACCACCGTCCGCATCCTGTCGACACTGCTGCGGCCCGACGCCGGCCGGGCCACGGTCGCCGGGTTCGACGTGGTGCGGGACGCGCGGCGCGTCCGCGAGATCATCAGCCTCACCGGCCAGCAGGTCGCCGTGGACAACAAGCAGTCCGGGGCCGAGAACCTCACGATGATGGGCCACCTCGCGCACCTCCCGCGCCGGGTGGTGCGCAGCCGGGTCTCCGAGCTCCTCACGGCGTTCGAGCTGGCGGACGCCGCCGGGCGCCGGGTCGATACCTACTCCGGCGGCATGCGGCGCCGGCTCGACCTCGCCGCCGGGCTGCTCACCCGGCCGCGCATCATGTTCCTCGACGAACCGACCACGGGCCTCGACCCGAGATCGCGGCAGGCGCTCTGGGACGTGGTCCGTGGCGTGGTCGACGAAGGCACCAGCGTCTTCCTCACCACCCAGTACCTCGAGGAGGCAGATCGCCTCGCCCAGCGGGTCGCGCTCGTCGACGGCGGCCGCGTGGTCGCCGAGGGCCCGCCCGCGCAGCTCAAGCGGGAGGTGGGTGACGCGGGCGTCGAGCTCACCTTCGCCTCCGTGTCCGACGCCGACCGGGTCGCCCCGGCCCTCGCGGCCACGGTCGACGGCGCGCGGGTGCGGGTGCCCACCGACGGTTCGGTCGCCCACGTCCGGTCCGTGCTGTCCGCCGTCGAGGCGACGGGGGTGACGCCCGACCACTGGGAGGTCCGCGCACCCACCCTCGACGACGTCTTCCTCGCGCTGACCGGCCACGTCGGCCAGGAGCACTCGGCGCGACCAGCGGGGGTGGCAGTATGACGTACCTGCTCCGAGACATCTCGACCATGACGGTGCGCGGCCTGCGCCTCGTCTCGCGCGACCTGGACGCCATGATCACCGCGGTGGTGCTGCCCGTGATCATCCTGCTGATGTTCGTGCTGGTCTTCGGTGGCGCGATGGACACCGGTACCGGCTACGTCAACTACGTGACGCCGGGCGTCATCCTGCTGACCGCCGGGTTCGGTGCCGCGAGCACGGCCGCGTCGGTGGAGTACGACATGTCGAGCGGCATGGTCGAACGGCTGCGGTCGATGCCCGTCACCGCCTGGACCGTGCTCTCTGGACACGTGGCCGCCAGCCTCGTGAAGAACCTGGTCACCACCGCCATCGTGTTCGGGGTCTCGATCCTGTTGGGCTTCCGCCCCGAGGCCTCCCTGCTGGGGTGGCTCGCTGCCGTCGGGATGATCCTGCTCTTCGTCGGGTGGGTCACGTGGCTCGCGGCCCTGGTGGGAGTGCTGGTCCGGTCGCCGGAGGCCGCTGCCGGCTTTTCCTTCTTCGTCATGTTCCTGCCCTACGTGTCCAGCGCGTTCGTGCCCGTCGAGACGCTCCCGGGCTGGCTGCGCGGTTTCGCGGAGCACCAGCCCGTGACGCCGGTGATCGAGACGGTGCGCGGCCTGCTCGCCGGCGACGTCGCGGGTATCGCCGACCCCACCGGCAGCGCCGTGCTCGCCGTCGTCTGGTGCCTCGGCCTCGGGCTGCTCTTCGCGGTGGCAGCAGGCCTGGCGTTCCGCACCCGGCGATGACCGCCACCCGGCAACGTGCCCGGGTAGACCGGGCTCGTGAGATGTCGGTGGCGGGGGACACACTGTCTCCATGGCGCAGACGACTGACAGTTCACCCGGCGACAACGAGCTCGAACAGAAGCAGATCCTGAAGCAGTACCTTGCCGAGACCCGTGAGGCCCTCGTGTGGAAGCTCGAGGGCCTCACGGAGAAGCAGGCGCGCTGGCCGCTCGTGGCGTCGGGCAACAACCTGCTCGGCGTGGTGAAGCACTGCGCCAACACCGAGATCGGGTACTTCGGCGTCTGCTTCGGCCGGGAATGGCCCCACCCGGAGGAGATCCCGTCCGACCAGGCGCTCGACGACGACCCGCAGGCCGACTGGTACGCGACGGCGGACGAGTCGATCGCCTCGATCGTGGACCTCTACCGGCGGGTCTGGACGTTCAGCGACGAGACCATCGACACGCTGCCGCTGGACACGGTCGGGCGAGTGCCCTGGTGGGGCGACCGCGAGGTCACGCTGTTCCGCATCATCACGCACGTAGCCAACGACATCACCCGGCACGCGGGCCACGCGGACATCCTGCGCGAGCTCACCGACCGGTCCGTGGGACTCCTGCCCCACAACACGAACATCCCGGACTGGCAGGCCGGCGAGGCCGCCGTGTACATCGACAAGCTCAAGAACCTCGCGGAGCGCGCAGACAACTAGCGCCAGGGTCGCGGATTCGCCAAACTTCGGGCCATGTCCCTCAACGTGGAGCCGTCCGCAGCCGCCGAGCCGCCCGCAGCCGCTGACCCGTCCGTGGGTGCCGAGCCGCCCGAAGGCGCCGATCGGTCCAGGACGGACGCCCCGGCGGACGGCGGCTCCATGCGCCCGCTGATCGTCTTCCTCGTCACCACGGCGGTCGCGCTGGTGGCCAGCATCCTGTTCGCGCTCGTCCACGCCGAGAGCGAGCGCGAGCGGGCGGCGGCCCGCACCGACGTCGTGCAGGCCCTCGACGACGGGCGCGCCACCCAGGAGGACCTGGCCGAGCAGATCACGAAGGCTGAACGAGTCCTGGCCACCTCCCGGGGCAAGGTGGCTGACGACGCGGTCCGCACCGACCTGGCCGAGCACATCGCCGCGGCCAAGGAGCTCGGCGCCGCACAGCCGCCGCCCGTCCCTGGCCCCGGCGGGCTCGAAGCCCAGGAGGACATCGACGCCCTCGGCACCCAGGTGACCGAGTGGACGACCAGCCTGCGCACCACGTCGGCCACGCTCACCACGGCGACCGAGGACGTGCGGACGGCGACCCGGAAGTGGCGGCAGGACCGCAAGGACGCACAGGCCGAAGCCCGCGCCGCCGCGGAGCAGGCGAAGAGGACGGCCGAACGCCTCGAGACGGCGAAGAAGACGCTGACCCTCGTGACGGCACAGCTCGAGATCTCCGTGCGCGACTCCGAGTACACGCTGAGCTGGAGCGCGGACAACGGCGCCCCCGCAGCGGTCCGCGACACCCTCGCGACGCACCGCGCGGAAGGCCAGGCGGCGCTCGCTGCCGGGGCCGACCCGGACGAGCTGAGCTCCGTGGAGGACCTGGGCGAGCGGCGTGAGGCGGCGCGCGCCGCCATAGAGGAGGCAGCGTGGGGCGCCCGCGCCACCGTCGCCGACGGCTCCAACGGGCGGCTCGACCTGGCGGATCTGTGCAAGGTCGGCATCGGACCGGAGGGACAGGACCAGTACCTGCGATGCGATGCGGCCGAGGCATGGAAGAAGCTGGGGGCGGAGTTCGAGACGAAGTTCGGCAAGCCGTTGCGCGTGGAGTACGGGTACCGGCCCTACGACTGGCAGCTCCAGGCGCTCGACGAGTTCGGCAGCGGCCAGGTGGCGGCACCCGGGACCTCGAACCACGGCTGGGCCCTGGCGATCGACGTGCCCACGGACGACGGCTTCCGCTTCGGCCGGCCCGAGTTCGAATGGCTCGCCGCGAACGGGCCCGAGGTGGGCTGGCACCATCCGGAGTGGGCGCGAGCGGGCGGTGGCCGCGAGGAGCCGTGGCACTTCGAGTTCACCGGATGACGGCCCCACGCGGACGCTGAGCGGGGCGCTTGCGCAAGGGCTGGATAATGGGAGGGTGCAGTGCCCCCACTACGACGCCGGCCGCTGCCACTCCTGCACCCTCCTGGAGATCGACTACCCCACCCAGGTGCTCGACAAGGAGCGGCACGTCGCCACGCTCCTCGAACCCGTCTCGACCCGCCCGACCAGCGCGCGGACCGGCCCGACCGCCGGCGCGGGCCTCACCTGGCTCCCCGCGGTCAGCAGCCGCGAGTCCGGCTTCCGCAACAAGGCGAAGATGGTGGTCAGCGGAACGGTCGCCGAGCCGGTGCTCGGGATTCTCGACCGCGGTGGCCACGGGGTGGACCTCACGGACTGCGGCCTCTACCCGCCGGCCCTCCAGGCCTCCTTCGCGCCCCTGGCGGCCTTCGTCACGCGGGCCGCGCTGGAGCCGTACCAGGTCGCCGGCCGGGGCCGACGTGCACAGCAGCGCGGCGAGCTCAAGTACCTGCTGGTCACCCTGTCGCCCGACGGCGAGCTCATGGTGCGGTTCGTGCTGCGCTCGCAGGAGGCCATCGCCCGGATCCGCAAGCACCTGGACTGGTTGCGGGCCGAGCTACCGGCGCTCGCCGTCGCGTCGGCGAACATCCAGCCGGCGCATGCCGCGGTGCTCGAGGGCGATCTCGAGATCCCGCTCACCGAGCGCACCACGCTGCCGATGCGCATCGACGACATCTCGCTCGACCTGCGCCCGCAGAGCTTCTTCCAGACCAACACCGCGGTCGCCACGGAGCTCTACCGGCAGGCCCGCACCTGGGTGGACGAGGTAGGGCCGAGCACCCTCTGGGACCTGTACTGCGGCGTGGGTGGTTTCGCGCTGCACTGCGCCGCGGCAGGCCGCGCCGTCACGGGCATCGAGATCAGCGCGGAGGCGATCGCCGCGGCGTCGGGCACGGCGGACAGGCTCCGTGCGGGCGACGGGGCCGACCGCTTCCGTGACGTCACGTTCGCCGCGGGCGACGCGACGGCGTTCGCGGTAGGACCGGGTACGTCCGAGCTGCCCGAGATGGTGATCGTGAACCCGCCCCGTCGGGGCATCGGCACCGATCTGGCGCAGTGGCTCGAGGCTTCCGGGATCGAGCACGTCCTGTACTCGAGCTGCAACGCGGTGACGCTCGCGCGGGACCTCGCCGCCATGCCGTCCCTGCGGCCGGTGCGGGGGCGTCTGCTGGACATGTTCCCGCAGACGTCGCACTACGAGGTGCTCGTCCTCCTGGAACGGGCGTGATCGGGCGGTCCCGTTCGGCGGTCCCCGTCGTCTCCGCGAGCACTGTCCGGCACGGGGTGCGGGCTTCCCTGCCCGCGGCTCGGTCCGGCCGTTACGGACCCGTCCGGGCGGCCCGCCGACCCTGACCTGCCGGGCGACGTGCCGTCCTTCTCCTGAGCCGGCGCGAGCTGCTCCTGCCTCGTCTGGCCCGGCGGATCGATCTTCTGCTTCGACTGTCCGGGGGGAGTCCCGCCGTTCTGCGCGAGGCCCGGCGGTGTGCGGCCCGTGCCCGGCTGCCCGGGCGTGGCGACCGTGCCCGGCTCCGTCGGCATGGCGGGGTCGTCGACCCCTGCTGCCGGGCCTGTCGGCGGCGCCTCCTGCCTGGCCAGGCCGGGTGGCACGACGTCCTTCTTCCCGAGGCCCGGCGTCGTCCCACCCTGCTTGGCGAGGCCCGGTGGCACGGCGTCGCCTCGTGCCAGACCTGGGGGGACGAACCGCGTCGACTCCGGACGGTCCGACGGGTCCTCCGCCGGGGACGTCGGCACGACGTCGGGCACCGCGGCCCGCGCGTCGTCGGGTGCGGAGACGGAGACCGTGCCCATCTCGAGGAACGCCGGCAGTGCTCCGGCGTCCCGCGCCACTCCGGTGGTGACGGCGGTGGTGAGGAAGATCCCGCCGGCCACGGTCGCCGTCAGGCTGACGGGGTCGGTCAGCGCACTACGGATCGTCAGCATCACGCGCGTGCTCAGCGTGGCGAGCCCGCCGCCGAGGCCGGCGCCCGTCGCGGCGACACCCGCACCGGTCGCGACCGCGGTGCTCGACTGCGCCGCTGTCACGGCGCCGAGCAGCAGGACCGGAGCCGCGGCGCGGAGCATCCAGTAGGACTCCCGGACGTCGACGAAGGCGCGGGTGCAGCCGGCGCACTGCACCGTGTGGTCCTCGACCTCCTGGCGGCGGCGCGGCAGAAGACGGTTGCGGACGAAGTCGTGCAGCGCGGACCGCGTGGACTCGCACTCGACGTCGTCGGCGGTGCCCGTGTGCGTCTCGGCAAAGCTGCTCGCGAGGCGGTTCTCGGCGCGGCGCAGGCGCCGCTTCGCGGCGTACGGGAGCACGCCGATCTCGTCGGCGATCGCGGCCACCGGGCGGGATTCCACGTGATGATCCCAGAGCAGCTGCTGGTCCCCGGCAGGCAGCCGTTCCATCGCCGTGGTCAGCACCTCGAAGTCGAGAGCTCGCCGCACCGGCGCCGTCATGACCTCGCTCGGTGCGCCCTGGCCGTCGGGTGACGGTTCGTCGTGTGCCATCGCCAGACCCACGTCCACCGCTGCGGCGCTCCAGAACACGACGGGGTCGGGCACGTCGCCGTGCTTCAGCAGCTCGAGACACAGGAGCTCCAGGCCACGGCTCGCGGCCAGCTCCGGATCGATGCCGGGTACACGGCGGGAGACCGTGAGGACGACAGCACGGCGGTGCGCTGCCCACTGGCTGAGGTCCGCGCTGGTGACGGTCACGTCTCCCCCCTCCTGCACACGACGGGGCGCCGCATGCGCCAACGGCGCACGAAGCCTCGGGCGTGCATGGTCGCAAAGAATGCAACCGCATGGAAGGAAGTGGCGTGATCAAGGGGCGATCTTGGGCTGTCGCCCAGAAGGACTGTGCGTTCGCACAGCAGCGAGGAGGTGCGGGCCAGGTACCGAGCCCGCACGGCCATCAGTCCCCGGTCGCTGTCTGCGCGTCGTCGACGGCCTGTCCGGCGCCGGCCGCGGCCGTACCGAAGAGCAGTGCCCAGACCTCGTTCAAGGTGGTGGTCGCGATATCGACACCGGGCAGGTCGCCGAGACCGAGACTGGCGAGCAGGTCGTCCACCGCGGTGCCGAGGCCCGGATCGGCCGGAGCCTCCGGCGGGTCCGGCAGGCTGGGCGGCGGCTCGGCCGGCTCCTCCGGGGCGGGCTTGATCGGCGGCGGGTCGGTCGGCGGAGCGGGGTCGGGCTTGTCGGTGCCGTCATCCGGCGCCGGGTCGGGGCCGGGGTCCGGACGGGGTGCTTGCGGTGCGTCGTCCGGCGCGGGAGCCGGGGCGGTGCCGGTCGCGCCCTGATCGGCTGGGGCCACCGGGTTCGCCGCCGGGACAGCGTCTTCCTTGGGCGTGGTCGCCGGGCGCGGCTGGGGGTCGGCGGGCGGGATGGACGGTGGCTGATCCTGCTGGGGCTGCTCCGGGGAGTCCGAGGGACCGTCGCCGGTGCCGGCGTCACTGCCCGCACCGCCGCCACCGCCACCGTTGCCGCCCGCGCCGCCGCCGCCCGCACCGTCGCCACCTGCGGCGGCGCCCGCACCGTCGCCACCTGCGGCGGCGCCCGGGTCGTGGATGGCCTGGGCGGGGGGTTCGTCGTTCTGGTTGGCGATCAGGGCGGCCGCGCCGCCGCCGATCGCGAGGGCGGCCAGCACGCCGGCGGCGACGGCGGTCTCCTTCGGGCCGAACGACCGTGGCCGGGTCCCCGCAGCACCCACGCCGGCGAGGCCGGCACCGGCCGCACCGGTGACCAGCCCGCCGGCCACGAGATGCTGACCGAGGTCACGCAGCATCCAGGACACTTCCCGCACATCGATGAACGCCCGGGTACATTCCCCGCACCCGTCCATGTGGACCTCCAGACGCCGCTGCCGCCGCGGCAGGAGGCGTCCCTTGAGGTAGTCGTGCATCGCGGCGCGGGTGGTGCGGCACTCGGGCTCGTTGACGCCCTGGGCGTGCGCGGCGGCGAACGCGCCGGCCAGGCGCTCCTCGGCGCGGCGCAGCCGCATCGTGACGGCGTGCGGGCGCACACCCAGGTCGCCCGCGATATCGGTCACGGCCTTGTCGTGCACGTGCCGTTCCAGCAGGATCTGCCGGTCGTCGTCGCCCAGGTCGGACAGCGCGGAGCGCAGCATGCTGACGTCGGCCTGACGTTCGGCGTCCAGCTCGGCACCGGCGACCGGGGGCGTCAGGCCGTCCAGGGTGTCGTCCTCGACCGGGCGGGTGCGTCCGGCCTCGCGGGTCATGCTGATCGCCTCGTTGACCGCGGCGCGTCGCCAGTACGGGGCGGGGTCCTCGATCGTGCCGCCGGTGGACACGATCCGGACCATCTTCTCCAGCGCGCGGCTGGCGGCCTCCTCGGCATCGATCCCGGGCACCCGAGCAGCGACCGAACGCACGACATTAGGACGATGCACGACCCAGTCGTCAATCCGCAGATCACCAGTCGTGGTCACGCGGTCCTGGCCCCCTCTGCCCTGTGTGTCCGGTTTTGATGCGCTGGCCAATGATCGCACCACAACTCCGGTTCTGCGCAAGTCTCCGGGGTCGTCGGCTCCAGGATCTTCGGCGGCGGAGTCGGTTCTGTTCATCGGTGTTACCTCCGGTTCGTCGAGAATGTGGTCGATACCGCGTCGAGGCCCTGCGGTCCGGCGGTCGCGTGGATCACCGCGAGGGCGACTTCGCAGGTGGCGGCGATGAGATCGCTTGCACCCCACGCGTCGGCGAGGCGGTAGAGATTGACGGCATCGCCGTCCGCGTACGCGCGCAGGTATTGGGCGCCCAGACGAACAAGTTCGGGGTGCTCGGTGTGTTCCATGCAGCCCAGACGCGCGAGACGCCGGGATGTCACAGCACTTGTGGGAGTTTCTTCGATTTCTTCTGCTCTGTCCGGTTTCGAGGGCGTGCCGACCGTATGGCACCGCGGTATCTGGCCGCTCGTCCCGCGGCGTTCACCGTGCGCCGTGCGACAGGATCCGGTAGGTGTGTGACCCAGGCCACATGAAAAAGCATCCTCAGTGCTGTGACTTCCGGGACGTGCCTGCGTCCTAGGTGCGACGCGGACGACGTTCGGACCTCGCTGGGGGCGGGCCGAGCTGCGGCGCGTCGGACGGGAGCCGTGGCTCGGAGTGCGCTGGGGGCACGCCGAGCCACGGCCCCCGTTCTCGGCGCGAGCGCCGGCTCGGACCTCGCTGGCGGCGGACCGAGCCGGCGCTCGCACCTCTACGTCATGCCTTTACGCCGTGCGGCCGGCCCGCATATCGTGGGGGCATGCGCCACGCACGCTCGCTCCTCGCCTAGCCGCATCGGATCCGCCCTCGATCGGGCACAACCGGTGCGGCCGCCCCTCCTTGCGAGGGGCTTTTTCGTGCCCGGACCCGATCGACGCACCGGAGGACGAGAGCGATGACCGAGACGTACCGCACCCCAGGCCCGCCCGGAGAGGTCCCGGCGGAGGGCCACCTGTTCCAGGCGTCCGACGACGGCGCCCGTCCACGCCGCTATGTGTTGACGATGTTCCCGTACCCGTCGGGCGACCTGCACATGGGCCACGCCGAGGTGTTCGCGATCACCGATGTCGTGGCGAGGTACTGGCGGGCCAAGGGTTTCGACGTGCTCAACCCGGTCGGCTGGGACTCGTTCGGCCTGCCGGCGGAGAACGCGGCGATCCGCCGGGGCGAGCACCCCGCCGTGTTCACCGAGGCGAACATTGCCACCCAGGCGGCGTCGATCCGTCGCTACGGCGTCTCGTTCGACTGGTCGCGGCGGCTGCACACGCACGAGCCGCAGTACTACCGCTGGACCCAGTGGCTGTTCGCCCGGCTGCACGAGCGCGGTCTGGCCTACCGTGCCGCGGCAGAGGTGAACTGGTGCCCGAGCGACCGGACGGTGCTGGCGAACGAGCAGGTCGTGGACGGCACGTGCGAGCGCTGCGGAACGGCCGTCGTCGGCCGCACGCTGACGCAGTGGTTCTTTCGCATCACCGCATATGCCGATCGCCTGCTGGACGACATGGCGGTGCTGGAGCCGGGCTGGCCGGCGCACGTGCTGACGATGCAGCGGAACTGGATCGGCAGGGAGCACGGGCCGGCCGGCACCACCTACCGGCTGCACGACTGGCTCGTCTCGCGGCAGCGCTACTGGGGTGCGCCGATCCCCGTGGTGCACTGCCCGGCGTGCGGGGAGGTGGTGGTGCCGGACGACCAGCTGCCCGTCGAGCTGCCGTACCTGGAGGGCGACCAGCTGGTGCCCGGCGACGTCTCGCCCCTGGCGGGGGCGCACGACTGGGTGCGGACGACCTGTCCACGGTGCGGTGGTCCGGCCGAACGGGACACCGACACGATGGACACGTTCGTGGACTCGTCCTGGTACTTCCTGCGCTACCTCTCGCCGGGCTACGACGGTGGCCCGTTCCGCCCGGAGGACGCGGCCCGGTGGATGCCCGCGGCGCTGTACGTCGGCGGTGTGGAGCACGCGACGATGCACCTGCTGTACGCGCGGTTCGTCACCAAGGTGCTGTACGACATGGGCCTGCTGCCCTCACCGGAGCCGTACGCCCGCCTGCTCAACCAGGGTCAGGTGGTCAACCGGGGCCGGGCGATGAGCAAGTCGCTGGGCAACGGCGTGGACCTGGCGGCGGAGCTGGACCGGCACGGGGTCGACGCCGTGCGGCTGGCGATCCTGTTCTCGGGGCCGCCGGAGGACGACGTCGACTGGGCGGACGTGTCGCCGGAGGCGATGCGGAAGTTCCTGGCCCGGGTGCTGCGCCTGGTGCCGTCCTCGTGGTCGAGCCGGTCGAGATCCGGGCCGAGGGGTGCCGGCGCCGACAGCCTGCGCCGGGCGGTGCACCGCACCGTGCACGACGTCGACACGCTCGTCGCGGCCGGGCGGTTCAACGTCGCCCTGGCTCGGCTGATGGCGCTGGTCGGCGAGGTGCGGCGGGCTGGGTCGGCCGGCGCCGGTGTGGCCGACGGGGACGGTGAGCAGGTCTACCGCGAGGCGGTCGAGGCGGTGGCGGTGCTGCTCGGCCTGTTCGCGCCGCAGACGGCCCAGGAGCTCTGGGAGCGCCTGGGGCACACGACGCCGGTGGCGGGCCGACCATGGCCCACCGTGGAGCCGGAGCTGCTGGTGACGGCCGACGTGGAGGGAGTGGTCCAGGTGGACGGCAAGGTCAGGGACCGGCTGTCGGTGCCGGCGGACATCGCGGCGGCCGAGCTGGAGCGGGCCGTGCTGGCCCGTCCGGCCGTGACGCGGGCCGTCGGCGGGCGGCCGGTGCTGCGCGTCGTGGTGCGGCCGCCCCGCCTCGTCAACGTGGTGGTGGCTCCACGCCGTTAGGAGTCGGCACGGTCCTCGCCGACCGTCGCGCGCAGCGCGCGCAGCGCGCGCAGCTCGGCGAGGATCTCGCGGTTCTGCTCGGCCAGGGCGTCGAGCCGCTCGTCCTTCTGCTCGTCGTCCTTGCGCTCCTCGTCGGTGATCTCCTCCATGCCGCTGACGATGACGGCGATGAACAGGTTCAGCACCGCGAAGCTGACCACCAGGATGTAGAGCACGAAGAAGACCCACGCGGAGGGGTGGGCCACCATCACCGCGCGCGCGATGTCCGGCCACGCCTCGCCCGTCATGGCTTGGAACAGCGTGAACAGCGAGATCCAGAGGCTGCCGAAGTACTCCTCGGAGGTCTCGCCGAACAGTCCGGTGGCGATGACGGCCGACACGTACATGACCAGGATCAGCAGCGCGCCCACGGCACCCATCCCGGGTACGGCGCGCAGCAGGCCGTCGACCACGCGGCGCAGGGACGGCACCACGGTGATCACGCGCAGCACCCGGAGCACCCGGAGCGCACGGAGCGCCGAGAGCGAACCGCTGGCCGGCAGGAACGCGACACCGACGACGAGGAGGTCGAACACGCTCCACGGGTCGGTGAAGAACCGCCGGCCGTTGGCGAACAGCCGCAGGAGCAGCTCGACGACGAAGAAGACGAGCATGGCGTGGTCGATCGTGTGCAGCACGGACAGCGCCGTCCCCGTCACCATGGTCTCCGCACCCAGCACCAGGGCGTTCGCCAGGATGACGCTGAGCACCAGGCGGCTGAACCACGTGCGTTCGAGCAGGATGCGGACCCTGCCCCGTAGCGTCCGCGGCTCGGCCTCCGCGCCGATCACCTGGTTCATCGACTCCCCTTGTCCGTCACGTGCCCGGAGGCCACGCTCCGGTACCACTTCTCGCACTTGCCCGGGCGAACTGTAGCGCGCCGATGGTCCGCCGATTCACCGGGCGCATTGTCCGGATATGCGCCTGATTCGGCGGGTCCGGTGGCGCGTTCGTTCAATCGGTGCTGGGGTGGTGCGCAAGCAGTCAAACCACTCTGGAGGAAACACACCATGGGCTTCTGGGCCTTTCTTATCCTCGGACTGATCGCCGGCGTCATCGCCCGCATCGTCATCCCGGGCAAGCAGCCGGGTGGCTTCTGGCTCACCCTGCTCCTCGGTGTGCTCGGCGCCATGCTCGGCGGCTGGTTGGGCGGCCTCATCTTCAACGTCGACCTGATGGAGAACTTCTGGTCCTGGTCGGCATGGCTCACCTCGGTCGTCGGCGCCATCATCGTGATCCTGATCGTCCAGGCGATCTTCGGCCGCAAGAAGGCCTGATCGCAGCATCCCGCGGCCGCGCCGTCATCGTCGTCCTCCTGGCGTCGTTGACCGGTGCGGCCGCGGTCTCGTGTGCGGCGGGCGGCCCACGGCCGCCGTCGTCCACCGTGGGCCCGGTACCCGACGACGTCGGCCCGCACCTCAGCGTCGAGGTGGAGCAGGGCCGTACGCAGTACGCCGACCGCGAGATCCTCCTGGCGGTCACCAACGGCTCGGACCGGACGATGACGCTCCTGGCCGGGGCGTTGCACGCCGACGGGTTCGGGCCGTCGCACCAGACCAAGGACCGCCCGCGTACCCTGCGGCCGGGCGCGACGCGGGACGTCTACGTCGGGCTGGGCGAGGCGGAGTGCACGGGGTTCCCGGCAGGGCCCGCAGAGCCGGAACCGGACGCCACACCGTCCGCCACGATCACGGTGGCCCTGGGCGAGGGCGACGACCACGGTCCGGCGACCGACCTCACGGTCCGCGAGGTGCGTGACACCGCCGGGCACCTCGCCCGCAACCACGCCGTGGACTGTGCCCGGGCAGCGGTGGAGACCGGCGTGCGACTCGCCGTGCAGCCCGACGTGCCGGTCGAGATGCGCGACGGCGAGCTGACGGCGTTCGTCACCGTGCGGGTCGAACCGGTCGACGGCGGCCCCGAGGTCACGATCGACCACGTCACCGAGACCACCCTCCTGACCAACCCCGACACCCGCGGAGGCGCCGCGGGCTGGACGGGGCGCAGGCTGGACGGGCAACGGTCCGGCGAGATCGTTCTTCCGGTGGTGCCCACCCGCTGTGACGCGCACGCCGTGGGCGAGGACAAGCGCGGCACGTTCCTCCCCGTGCTGGCGAGCGTCGACGGCACGGCGCAGCACGTGTTCTACGTGCCGATGCCGGACGCCGCGCGCGCTGCCCTGTACGACTTCATCGGGGACAGCTGCGGCTGGCCGGAGGCGGAGTAGCCGGGCCGAGCCCGACGTCACATGAGCCGGTGATCGACCCGGGCACGCGAACGGCGCCGCCTCCGGTGCCGGACGGTGACCCGGCACGGAGGCGACGCCTCGCGGTGCACTGCTACGGCGCTCGCGCGCCGGTGACTCAGACCACGTCAGACGACGCGGATGAACGTCGGGTTGTTCTGCCACATCTCGGTGTAGCGCACGGGCATGCCGGCGGCCCACGCCTCGATGACCATGCCGTCACCCGCATACAGCGCGACGTGGCCGGGCGTCCAGACGATGTCGCCGGGCTCGGGGGTGGTCACCTGGTAGCCCGAGTTGAGCTGGGCGGTGGACTGGTGCGGCAGAGGCACGCCGAGCTGGGCGTACACGTACTGGATCAGCCCCGAGCAGTCCATGCCCTCGGCCGGCGAGTTACCGCCCAGCACGTACGTGATGCCGAGGTAGTTGAAGGCGATATTGATGGCCTGCTGGCCCACCGGGACGGGGTCCGGTGCGTCGACCGAGACGACGGCAGGGCCTTCGCCCTCCTCGCCGCTACCCGTCTTGCCGTCCGCGTCGGACGAGGTGCCCAGGGCTTCCATCTCGATCGGCATCTTTGCGTCGGCCGGGACGGTCACGGTGGGGGAGTTCACGACGGCCTGCTTGGCCACTGCGGTGAGGGAGTTCAGGTCGACCGAGTTGAGCTTCGCCGTCTTCACGTCGGTCTTGAGGTCCATCGCCGGGGCCGCGTGGGCCGTCGTCGCGATGGTCGAGATCAGAACGCCACCTGCAGCTGCGGCGATGGCGCCGCGGCGGGCGACGGTGCCGGCGTTCTCCGTGGCGGTACGAGCAAGGATGGTCAGTGGTGTCATGGCCGGCCGGCTGTCACGATGCCGGCCGCGGATGGAGTTCGTCACCTAATGTCTCCTGTACCGCCTGCGAGGTCAGCTGTCGGGTTCGGGTAGGAGTACACACCCGGCCGCACGGCTACTGGGGGGTTCCGTCCGGCTTCACCCCGAGGGTGACGATCGTGCTGTCACCCGGGAAGTGGGTCCCCCGCTCCTGTCTCGAACGTCTGGTCATGAACCGGTGACAGGATTCGGCGTCCGGCTCACGGCTCCACCGTTGCGGGGGAGCAGAAGTCAAAGTACACACGTTCACGGAAAAAGTCACGATCGGGTTACGCATTACGGTCTGACCCCACGAAGGCGCAGATTTACGCCGTTCCGGTCTTGAGTGGTTATGACCGGCATCACACACATCCGCTACCGTTCGGCGGCATGGCCGAAAGTGCGTACCGCATCTCCGCCTGGTGGGTGCTTCTCATCAGTGCCGCCGCCTGGTGGCTCTGCGGCTTCCTCCCCTGGCTGCTTCAGGCGTTGTACGAGGTCACCGGCCTTGTCGGCGGTCCAGCGGTGGGCGGCGCAGGCTTTCTGCCCCTCCCGTACACCGCCGACGACGCGGTGGCCGGCCTGGTCGTCATGGCCCTGATCGGCGGCCTCCTCGGGGGCGCCACGGCAGGCATCCCGGCGTCGGCCAGGGCGGGGGCCGCCGCGGCGATCGTGGGCACCGTGCTGGCGATGGCCGCCACCGGTGGCACCTCCTGGTGGCTCGCGCTGCGGGGGAGCGTGCCCGGTGACGGTGCGCCGTTCGGGATGCTCGTGATCACAGGCGTCGCCGGATCGGTCGGTCTGGCGGCCGGCCTGCTGACCGCGCTCGGCCCTGCGCCCCTGCGTGGTCTCGCACTGGCGCTGCCGGTGGTGCTCGTCGACGGCTGGCTCTGGGGCCTCCTGCCGGGCAACGCGGTGTCCCCCACCGGCACGTGGTGGCTCTTCGCGGTGGCCCTGGGCGTCGCGTTCGGGCTCGCCGTGGACAGCAAGCCGATCGAGCTCCTGGGCTGGCTGCCCGCCGCCGCCGTCGTGTGGGTCCTGCAGGCCACCTGGCCGGCCCTCCTGGCCGTGCAGGAGAACATCTGGCCCGGGTCCGAGCTCACCGAGAACCCGCTCGTCGCAGCGGACATCGTCTGGAACGAGCTCGCCTCGGCGGCGATCGTGCCAGACGGGCACCAGCTCGGCGCCTGGGTGGTCGCCCTGTTGCTCGGCGCCACCATCGCGGCCCTCCGGCTCTCGCGCGAGGCGGAGCGGAAGACCGGCGAGGAAGCCGAGGACGAGCTCTCGCAGGCCTGGGCCTGAGACTGCTACCGGCCTCCGGTCGGTGGGCGTGCTCGTCGCGACGAGACCT
Source organism: Promicromonospora aerolata (assembly GCF_042682255.1). Lineage (NCBI taxonomy): Bacteria > Bacillati > Actinomycetota > Actinomycetes > Micrococcales > Promicromonosporaceae > Promicromonospora > Promicromonospora aerolata. Next base: position 3,826,416 of record NZ_JBHUHF010000001.1, on the reverse strand, counting down.
TCGTCCGAGGCGCCACGAGCACACCCACCAGCCAAGGGGGCCGGCCAGCAAGGGGTGCCGGCCAGCAAACGGGTGCCGGTCAGTACGGGCGGATGTAGACCGCGTAGTCCTGCCACTGGGCGGTGTGGCGGACCGGTGTGCCGTAGTTGGCGGCCTCGACCACCATGCCGTCGCCCGCGTAGAGGGAGACGTGCCCCTGGGTCCACACGATGTCGCCGGGGATCGGCGACGTCACCTGGTAGCCGGAGGACACCATGGCCGACGACGAGTGCGGCAGCGGGACACCGAGCTGGGCGTACACGTACTTGATCAGGCCCGAGCAGTCGAAGCCCGTGCCCGGCGACTCGCCGCCGTACGTGTAGGCGATTCCCAGGTACTGCATGGCGATCGCCACGGCCTGGGCACCGATGGACCCGTCGGACGCGTAGTCCGGGGTGGCCGGCTCGGCCGGCTCGACCGCCGCGGCCGGCTCGGCCTGCGCCTCGGGTTCGGTGCCGGCCTCGACGACGGGCTCTGGCTCGGGCTCTGGTTCGGGAGCGGGGGTTACCTTGACGGCCTTGCTCTCGATGCGGAGCTTCGCATCGTTCGCGACCTGTACCGCCGGCGCCGCCGCGAGCTCCTTGCGGGCGTCCTGCGTCAGTGCGGTCATGTCGACGCTTGCCAAGCGGTTCGAACCGTCTCCCATGACGGCGTGTGCGCTGGGTGCGAACGCCGTCGCGAGAAGTCCGGACGATGCCGCGATCAGTGCACCCGAACGGGCTGCTGTACGGGTCACGGTCATCAGGGGAGTGCTAGGAGCATGATCGGCGCGGTGTCGACCGCGTCGGACGGTGGTACTCACCGATGTTCTCCAAGTCGCCGGTTGCGCGGGCCCGTACCGATCTGGGGAATGGGGCCCACGGTCGTGCCTCCGGTGGCACAACGGATCCGACGCTACATACGGGTTACGACCTTGTCTCGATCAGATAACAGTTGTCGTGAAGTATCAGGCTCTCTGGAACGCGCGTAATTTTTCGACCAGATGCCTTTTGCCAGCGTAAGAGGCCATTGTGAAGGGCAAGACGGACATCCGGACGGCACAAAAAAGGGGAAAAGAAATGTTGCGACACGCCGGTCTCCGGCGGCGTGTCAGCTCCTGTCCCGGGCGCGGGCCTCGGACTCGGACTTCAGGTCGGCCAGCTCCGTGTCGACGAGCTCTCGGGCCCTGGAGCCCTGGACCAGGTTCGTCAGCCCGGCGAGCATGCCGCTCTGCGCGACCACCAGGGTGACCTCGCACGCGGCGTCGGACACGGGTGCGACCTGGTGCGCGGCGCCCGTGCGGACACCAGGGGTGGTGCTCGACCAGGAGAAGCCGCGGCCCTCGACCAGGCCGTCGACCTCCCAGGTGGCCTGGGGGAGGCCGGGCTGCAGGACCTCGACGCGGGAGCCGACGGCAATCCTGGCCGCCGGCCGGACCAGGGTCACGCTGGTCATGGAGCTGGTCCAGGAGGGCATGCGCTCGACGTCGGACAGCACCTGCCAGACGATGTCGGCGGGTGCCTCTACCCGGGTGCTGGTGCGGTACGCGTGGGCCACGGGCCCCAGGCTACGCGCGGCTGCGGAGCGGCCGGTACGTCCGGAGGCCCGTGGCGAACCGCCAGGTCAGGGACCCGTGGAGAGCTGGAGGGTCACGATGGAGCCCCAGGTGCCCAGGGTGCCGGCCGCTGGGTCGGACGAGATGACGGTCCCGGCCGGCACCGTGTCCGACGTGGTGTCCACGACCGTGCAGGTGAGATGTGCCTGCTCGCAGGCGACCCCGGCGTCCTCGACGGTCATCGCGGTGAGGTCGGGCACCACGACGGAGTTCTCGACGGGCTCGCCCTCGTCGCTCGGCCGGTCGTCGTTGCTCGAGGTCGAGGGTGGTCCGCTCGGATCCGGCGACGGTTCCACCTCGAGCGTCATCGAGCCGCCGGGCAGGGCGGTCCCGGGGGCTTCCTGCGTGATGGCGGCCCAGGCGCCCCCGCCGAGCACCAGTCCCAGGGCCAGGGTGGCACCGCCGACCCGCGCGGCCCGCCGTCGTCGTGCGGCGGGGACCACGTGGGTGACGTCGACGTCGATGGTCGGCGCCACCCGGCCGACCCGGTCGCGCAGGATCTCCACGAACTGCTCGTCGTTGTTCATGACCCGCTCCTCACGCTCGTGGTGTCCGGTGTCGTTCATGACGTACCCGCCGCGTCCTCGGCCTCGAGCACCTCGCGCAGGCGGGTGATGCCGCGCGAGGCCGTGGACTTCACCGTGCCGACGGAGACGCCCACCGCGTCGGCGACCTCGCGTTCGGTGAGTCCTTCGAGGTGTCGGAGCACCACGATCCGGCGCTGCTTGGTCGGCAGCAGCAGTGCGCGGGTCAGGCGGTCGCGCTCGGCATGCTGATCGGCCGGGCTCTGGCCGGTGTCCGTCCGGTCGGGCAGGGCGTCGGAGGCCATGAGGACCTCTCGACGGCGCCGGCGCCACCGGTCAATCCGCAGGTTGGCGAGGACGCGCCGCGCGTAGGCGAGCGGTTCTCCCTGCCGGGCCTTCGGCCAGGCCAGGTACGTCTTCATCAGGGCCTGTTGCACCAGCTCCTCGGCCTGGTGGGTGTCACCGCACAACAACCAGGCGGTCCGTGCCAGGGCGGGAGCCGACCGGGCCATGAAGCCGGCGAACTCGGCCTCCGTGTCCGCCACCACCACGATGTCTATCGCCTGGACCTTGTCGGGGCTCGATCTCCCCGCGACCATCGGCATGCTCATGCCTCCTTCACGGTCCGGGAGGCCAAAAGGTTGAGTGGACGCTCGACAGCGCGTGTCGGTCCCTCCGTATCCTCGCCCGTATCCTCGCCGCATGGCCACGCATCGGCTCACCGTGCAGCAGGCACGTCGTATCGCGCTCCGTGCCCAGCTGCTCGACGCCCGGCGTCCGGTCGACCTGGTGCACCTGGTGGAGGACCTGACATTCCTCTCGGTGGACCCGACGTCGGCCCTGGCTCCCGCGGTCGACCTCGTCTGCTGGTCGCGGCTCGGCAACGAGTACTGGCAGGGCGCGGTGGACGACGCGATCTCCGACCGCATGCTGTTCCAGCTGCGCGGCACCGTGCGGTCCATGAGCGACCTGCCCCTCTACCTGGAGCAGATGGACCGGTGGCCGCAGAACGAGACGATGCGGCAGTGGCTCGCCGACAACGCCGGCTTCGCGCGCGAGGTGCTGGAGCTGGTCGAGGCGGACGGGCCGGTACTCGCCAAGGACGTGCCGGACACGGCCCGGGTGCCGTACACCTGGGGCGCCGAGGGGTGGAGCAGCCGGCGCAGCGTGGCCGAGATGCTCGAGGCGCTGAACATGCAGGGCCGGCTCGCGATCGTGGGCCGCAAGGGCAGGCAGCGGCTGTGGGACCTGGCGGAGCGCGCGTACCCACAGGTCGAGGCGGTGCCGCTGGAGCAGGCCCTCGTGGAGCGGGTGGAGCGGCGGTTGGCGGCGGAAGGTATCGCCCGGCGCCGCACGCAGGGTCGAGCGGGCGACGGCGTCTACTGGGTGGATCTGCCGGGCGAGGCGGTGCAGGTCGAGGGGGTCGACGGCGAGTGGCGGGTCGACGGCGACCTGCTGGAGCGTGCGGACGAGCCGTTCGAGCCCCGCACCGCCCTGCTGTCCCCGTTCGACGCGATAGCGGCCGACCGGCCCCGGCTGCTCGACCTGTTCGGCTACGAGTACATGCTCGAGATGTACAAGCCGAAGGGCAAGCGTCGCTGGGGCTACTTCGCGCTGCCGATCCTGCACGGCGAACGGTTCGTGGGAAAGCTCGACGCCAAGGCGGACCGCAAGGCGGGCGTGCTGAACGTCTTCGCCGTGCACGAGGACCTGCCGTTCGACGGAGCCACGATGGACGCGGTGCACGCCGAGGTCGAGCGGCTCGCCGCATGGCTGGGGCTGGGCCGGATCGACTATGCGAAGGGCGCGTAGCCCCGCTCCTGACCGCGGGTCAGGTGGTTGAAAGTTTCACCAGTCCCAACCGGCTGGAAATGCGACTATCATCCGCGAGGTGACGTCGCAGATGATGGTCGACCTGGTCCCTGTGGACGAGGCCGTGCTCGAAGATCTCCTCGCCCTGGCCGTGGCCGAGGCCCGACCTGGCGAGGTGATGCCGCCCGCAGCCGGAGAGACGACTACCGAACCCCGCACGACCTGGACGGATCAGCGGAAAGAGGCGTTCCGTGACTATCACCGCCGGTGCCGGGTCAGCACGCAGGCGCCGGTCGCCGAGGTGACCTGGGCCGTGACGGCCGGCGGCCGGATCGTCGGTGCCGCCCGCCTCGCCCTGGTCGACGACGACCCGGAGGGCCGGGAGGTCGGCCTCTGGCTCGGCGAGTCGCACCGGGGTCAGGGCATCTCCGGTGAGGTGGCCTACTGGGCCCTCGCCGCGGCACAGACGATGGACGCCAAGCGGCTGGTCGCCCGCACGACGGTGAGCAACTCCATGGCGCGACGGTCGCTGGAGCGGATCGGCTTCGAGCTGGCCCACAGTGGCAGCGACCTGGTCGGCACCATCTCGCTGCCCTGAGCCGGGATCAGTCGAGTGTGAGCGCTTCGAGCTCGGCGCGGTCGCCCACGAACACGTTCATGTCGATGTAGGGCTCCACGCCGTCGTACCCGCGCAGCCGGTCCCGGTTCGAGTACTGCCAGACCGTCCAGTCGCGACCGTCCGACAGCCGGGGTGCCCACGCCACCGACCGGATCCAGACGGGCAGGTCCGGGTAGCGGCCGGCGAGGTACAGGTCGTACGCGTCCTCGGTCGCGTACACGATCGGAGCGGCACCGTAGTGCTCCTCGATGCCGGCGACGAGCGGGTCCAGGATCGCGTGCGCCTCGTCCGCCGTCGGTCGGTCCTCGTGGAACCCGCCGTAGAACTCGAGGTCGATGACCGGCGGCAGCGTGCCGGCGGTGGCGGGTACCTCGGACGCGAGGTGTGCGGCCTGGTCGGCACCAGGGCTCTCGAAGCTCATGAAGTGGTACGCCCCGACGAGCAGGTCGGTCTCGGTGGCGTCCGCCCAGTTCTCGGCGAACCGCTCGTCGGTGTGCGATGAGCCCTCGGTGGCCTTGATCCACGCGAAGTCGAGATCCTGCGCGGCCAGCACGTCCCAGTCGATCGCACCCTGGTAGTGCGCGACGTCCACACCGCGCACGTCGTACCGGGCGGCGAGGATCCGGTTGGGCCAGACGATCCCGTTGGCCACGAGCAGGCCGAGCACCGCCACGAGCATGACTCCTGCTGCCGCTGTCCACAGGGCTCTGCGAGTCCTCATTCGCCGGTCATACCGCCCGCCAGCTCGGCCGAGATGTCCAGGTGTCCCGCGTGCCGGGCGTACTCCTGCAGCACGTGGAAGCAGATCCAGGCGAGGGTGGGCGGGTCTTCGGTGAACCGGCCTCCGAGCGCGCCGTGCTCGTCCAGGCCGTGCGTCGCGAGCACGTCACTGGTCCTGCTGCCGCCGGTGTGGAGCGCCTGGAGCAGCTCGTCCAGGCCGACGCCGTCGGGCACCACCCACGGACCGTGCGGCTCCTGGCCCGCATGGTCGCCCCAGGGGCGGTCGACCGGCTCGGCCAGGAAGCCCCACCGGAACCAGCGCTGCTCCATGTGCACCAGGTGGACCAGCAGCTCGAGCGGCGACCAGCCGGACGGGAGCCGGGAGGTGCGCAGCTCGGCGTCGGACAGGCTGCGCAGCTTCCGGTCGACGGCGTGCCGGTAGTAGTCGAGGTAGCCGGCGAACAGGGCAGCGGGATCGGTGGTGTGGGGAGGTGGCTCGCGGTCGGAGAGGGACACGTCGTGAGGCTACTGCGAGACACCGACAAACTCGGTCGCCGAAGTGCTGTGACATCGGAGCGGTCGGTGCGTCCGTAGTGCATGACGCAGACAAAGGGCAGGACCTACGGCCTCGCTTCGAACCCCTCGGAGTGGGCAGCGCACCGCCGGGCCGTCGTCTTCTCCGTGCACCGGATGTTCCCCGGGGTCGACGCCGAGCGCGCGGCGACCGAGGGCCTGGGCGAGCTGTGCCGCCAGATCGTGGTGCACGGCGCCGTCGACCGGCCCGCCGTCGTGTGGTGCGAGGCCGCCATCGCGGCCGCCGCGCGCCTGCGGACCGGGGCGGGCTCGCCGGCATGAACCGACGATGGTGCGCCCCGCCACCGACCGCAGTGCCCCACGTGCGCATGTCGGACGCACAGGCCTACGGGACCTGTGCGTCCGACGGGTACGTCAGCGCGTGCTGCCGACCTCTGCGACGAACCGTGCGGCCCGCTCGCGCAGACCGGCGATGCGACGGGCGGTGATCAGCTCCTGCATGTCCGGGTCGTTGCCGGCCTCCGTGAACGTCGGTGGGCGCCGAACGTTCCGTGAACAGCCGAACTCGGTACAGATGAGCGTGCCGATCGTGTTGCCGTTGCGCCCGGAGGCGCCGCCTCGGCGGGCGACGTACAGGGACACGTCGTCGGTGACCACGACGTCCTCGCACCAGGCGCACACGCCCTTGGCCCGAGGACGGCCGCCCTTGGCGTCGGCGGCGCGCAACAGCACGCCGGTGGGCCGGCCGTCGAGCTCGAGCACGACGTACGCGGACAGCGGCGCCTTGCGGTCGCGCCAGCCGACGTAGTCGAGGCGCTCCCAGTCGAGCGCCTCGAGGTCGGGCAGGGTGGCCTGCGCGGCCTCCCGCTTGCTCGTGTTCAGGAAGGACGCGCGGATCTGCTTCTCGGTCAGGGGATTCATGGGTATCGGCTTCCGGTCGCTCGGAGGGCGCCGGCAGGCGTGGCTGTCGTGAACGTGCACGGTGAGCGTGTACGACGGCGCCGCGGTCACCGAGGCGTATCGGTCACCGGGCCGGCCAGCGGCAGGGCAGGGGACGATGCCGCGCCCGCCCTCCGACGTCGGGCCGCTGCCCGCACGACCGCCGCAGCGGTCGACGCGGCGTGCTGCCGTGCCTGGTCAGAGAGTCGTGACGCGGGTCGGGAAACTGCCCGAGCAGGCCTGTACGGCCGCCCCGCATCCCGCGGTGAGTTCCCGCATCTCTCGCTCCTCGTGTCCGATGGGCCGGCCGGGCACGAATGCCGCACGGCCGACGGCTCGATGCTACGACACGGCTCCGGCCGAGGTACACATGGTTTTCGACACGCCGTTTTCGGCACAGCGTTTTCGGCACAGCGTGCCGGTGCCGACTCACTCCCAGGTCGCGGTCTCGGGGTCGACGCCATGGGACCGGGCGTTGGCGTCGATCGCCTCCTTGAGCCAGTCGGCGAGGCCGGGCCCGAGGTCGTCGTGAAACGCACGGAAACCGGGGTCCGTGACGTACGTACGGCCCAGGCAGATGTGCATCGAGTGCGTGCAGTCGAAGGAGGAGCCGAGCGACGCCCGGTGCCGCTCGGCCAGGGCGTTCGCCTCCGCGCTCCCGGGACGCACGCTTCCGCGGGCGGCCTCGGCGAGGTCCGTGTGCAGCGCCTCGACGTCCTTGCTGATCCGGCGCCAGTCCTCGGCGCTCCGGCCCGCCGAGCGTTCCGCGTGCTGCGCCCACTGGAGCGTGTCGCCCCAGCGCTCCCGCGCGCCGGCCTGCCAGGACGGCCGCCAGTCCTGGCCGAAGATCGCCACCTGTTCCTCGGGGGAGAGCAGGATGCCGGACCGGCGGGCCTCGATCAGCCGGTCGAGCGCCTCCGCGGACCGCTCCAGCTGCTGGATGCGCTCGCGGACCTGGTCACGCTGCGTACGCAGGGACAGCTCGGCGTCGTCGGCCGGTGCGTCCAGCAGCGCTGCGATGTCGGTGAGGGGCACGCCGAGGTCGCGGTAGAGGCGCACCCGGTGGAGGCGGGCGACGTCGGCGGCGTCGTAGAGCCGGTGGCCACCGGAGGTGCGCCCTGACGGGCGTGCCAGCCCCGTCTCGTCCCAGTGGTGCAGGGTGCGCACGGTGACGCCCACGACGGACGCGGCGCCGCCGACGGTCAGGCCGTCCGGCGGCACCGCGTCGTGGCTGCCCGGATACGTCATCCTTCCCAGTCTCGCAGCCGGGCCGGGTGGCCGGTCGGCGTCACGCCGAGGGGCCCTCGATGCCCAGGTCGTCACGCAGGTTCTGGGCCTCGGCGCTGGTCGGGTCGTAGGGACGAGCGGCGGTCATGGTGACCCGCATGTTCTCCGGCGTGATCACGTCCACGTCCATCGTGTTCCAGGGTGTCGGGCGCGGACCGGTCGTGCTGCCGGGCAGCAGCTCCGCACACGCCGCGGCGATCTGGTCGAGCTGGTTCAGCACGCACGAGAAGCTCACCGTCGCCGCAGGCGGGTTGTCGGCGGCCTGCGCCGGGACCAGCAGGACGTCCTGGAACGCCCACCGGCGCAGGTGCGTGACCTGGCCGGGGGCCGAGAAGAACTCGAAGAAGCCGAGGCCACGTGTCCAGAACTCCACGGAGGCGGCCAGGTCGCCGGTGGGTACGGAGACGAACATCGGCATGCCGTAGATGCCGCGAAACAGCTCGGCGGGTTCGGCGTCGGTGGCGGGAAGGGGCACGGGGCCCATGTCGAAGGCAGGGTAGATCTCGGTCATGCAGTCAGCGTTGTCCCTCACGTGGCGTGAGGTTCAAGCCGTGCCGGCTGACCAGGAGGAGCTACCGGGTGGCCTGCAGGTCCGCCGGTGTCCGTGCGCCCGCACGATCGGCCGGGTCGGCGAGGTGGCCGGACCGCTTCAGCCACCACTCGGCGAGCAGCGTCGTCAGCGGCGGGATCGACGAGGCGAGCGCCACCAGCGTGCGGAACCAGCCCCAGCGCAGCTTGACCGCCACGAACAGGGTGACCGCGACGAACAGCACGAACGCCCCGCCGTGGAGTCGGCCGAACAGCCAGACCCCGGCCTCGGTGGTCTCGGTGACGTACTTGAGGAACATCCCGACCAGCAGTCCGGCCCAGGTGAACGCCTCGATCCAGGCGACGATGGCGAACAGGCGGCCGAGGCGAGACAGCGGGGGCATGCGGAACCTTCCGGAGGCGAGGCGGGTGCTCCCCCAGTCTGCCCGACGTCCGGCGGTGCTCCGTATCGCCCCTCTACCGCAGCCGGGACCGGACGGCGACACCCGCGCACACGATCACCGCCGCCCCGCCGAGCACCGTCGGCCACGTGATGTGCTCGCGCAGCAACAGCGCCGCCCAGCAGATGGTCAGCACGGGCTGGACGAGCTGGACCTGGCTGACCTGCGCCATCGGGCCGATCCCGAGGCCTCGGTACCAGGCGAAAAAGCCCAGGAACATGCTCACCACCCCGAGGTAGCCGAACAGCGCCCAGTCGAGCGGGGTGCCGGTCGGCGTCCGCTGCGCCATCGTGAAGACGGTGACGAGCGCCATCGGCACCCCTGCGAGCACGAGCGCCCAGGAGATCGTCTGCCACGCGCCGAGCTCACGGGCGAGCAGCCCGCCCTCCGCGTAGCCGACGGCGCACGCGACGACTGCGGTCAGCAGGAGCACGTCGGAGCCGCGCAGGCTGCCGAGCCCGCCGCCTTGAACCGCGGCGAACCCGACCGCGGCGATCGCGCCCAGTGCGGCCATGACCCAGAACGACGTGCGCGGCCGTTCGTGCCCGCGGAGCACGGCCAGGACCGCCGTCGCCGCGGGCAGCAGCGCGATGACGACGGCGCCGTGGCTCGCGGACGCCGTCTCGAGCGCGAACGACGTCAGTACCGGGAAACCGACGACCACACCGGCGGCGACGACGGCGAGCCGCACCCACTGCCCGCCGCGCGGCAGACGCTGTCGCGTGATCGTGAGCGCGGCCGCCGCGAGCACGGCGGCGACGACCGCACGGCCACAGGCCACGAACAGCGGCGACATCCCACCGTCGTCGACCACCACGCGGGTGAACGGAAGGGTGAACGAGAAGGCGGCCACGCCGAGCAGGCCCCACCAGAGCCCGGCCCGCGAGGTAGATAGCGGCGGCGCCGCCATGAGAGTAGCGCTACTGTTGTCTGTCATGTATGACGATAGCAGTGCACGGATCGTCGCAGGCCTGCACGAGTGGATGGCCACCGCAGCCCCGGGAGCCCGGCTACCGTCCAGCCGTGCGCTGGTGGCGCAGTACGGCGCCAGCCCGGTCACCGTGCAGAAGGCGCTGCGCACCCTCGCCGCGCAGGGAGCGGTCGAGAGCAGACCGGGCGTCGGGACCTTCGTCCGGACGGTTCGGGTGGCCCGCCCCAACGACTACGGCTGGCAGACAGCGGCCCTCGGCCCGCGGCCGAAGTCCGCTCACCAGCTGGCCACGGCCCTGCACACCCCTCCGAACGACGTGGTCGCGCTGCACTCGGGCTATCCGGACCGTGAGCTGCTGCCCGAACGGCTGGTCCGGGCCGCGTTCACCCGGGCTGCCCGCAGCGCCGCCGCCGTCGCCAGACCGCCGGCCGCCGGGCTCCCGGAGCTGCAGAGCTGGTTCGCGGCAGAGCTGGGCGGTGCGGCACCCGCCGGCGTCGCGCCGCCGGCGCCGAGCGACGTCGTGGTCTTTCCCGGGAGCCAGACCAGCCTCAGCACGGCCTTCCGTGCCCTGGTCGGTGCGGGGCGACCGCTACTCGTGGAATCGCCTACCTACTGGGGCGCGATCCTCGCCGCGGAGCAGGTGGGCGTGCAGCTCGTACCGGTGCCCAGCGGGCCGCACGGGCCCGACCCGGAGGAGCTCGCGCGGGCTTTCGACCGGACCGGTGCGCGCGCCCTGTACGCGCAGCCGAGCTTCGCCAACCCGACCGGCGCCTGCTGGTCGCCCGACCTGTCCGACGAGGTGCTCCGGCTGGCCCGCGAGCACGGCGCCTTCGTGATCGAGGACGACTGGGCGCACGACTTCGGGATCACCCAGGACGTGGTCCCGCTCGCCGCCCGGGACGACGGCGGGCACGTGGTCTACCTGCGCTCCCTGGCCAAGAGCGTCTCGCCCGCGGTGCGCGTCGCCGGGCTCGTCGCCCGGGGCCCGGCCCGCGAACGGATCCTCGCCGACGCGCAGGCCGAGGCCATGTACGTGAGCGGCCTGCTGCAGGCGGCGGCCCTCGACGTCGTGACCCAGCCCGCCTGGCGCACCCACCTGCGTGGTCTGCGCCAGCAGCTCGCCGCCCGCCGCGACCTGCTGCTCGGCGCGCTCCGGGAGCATGTCCCGGAGGCACGGGTGGAGTCGGTCCCGCAGGGCGGGCTGAACCTCTGGGTGCGGCTGCCCGACACGACCGACGTCGCACGCCTGGTCCGCGACTGCGAGGCCGACGGCGTCATCGTGGCCGCGGGCGATGAATGGTTCCCCGCCGAGCCGACCGGTGCGTACCTCCGGCTCAACTACTCCGGGCCGAATCCCGGGGCCTTCCCGGAGGGTGTTCGGGTGATCGGCGAGATGCTGGCGCGGCAGCCGACGTGAGTGTGGTCAGCATGCATCTGCTGCCAGAAACCAACGGTTCCTGGCAGCAGATGCATGCTGAACGGATCAGTCCTTCTTGGGGCCCACCCAGACCTGCTGGGCGTTCACGAACTCCCGGATGCCGTGCGGCCCCAGCTCCCGGCCGTAGCCCGAGCGCTTGATGCCGCCGCTGGGCAGTCGCGGGTCCGACTTCACGATCCCGTTGACGGAGACCTGTCCGGCGAAGAGGTCGCGGGCCATCGCCTCGCCGCGCTCGGCGGTGGTCCAGACGCTGGCCGCCAGCCCGTACGGCGTGTCGTTGGCCAGGGCGACCGCCGACTCGGCGTCGTCCGCGGCCAGGACGACGGCGACCGGACCGAACGTCTCCTCCCGGCAGGCGGGCATGTCGGGACCGACGCCGGTCAGCAGCGTGACCGGGTAGAACCAGCCGTCGCCGTCGGGCAGCTCGCCGCCGAGCACGCACTTCGCGCCGGCCGCGACGCTCTCGGTGACCTGACGGTGGAGGTTGTCGCGCAGGTCGGACCGTGCGATCGGCCCCACCTGGGTGGCATCGTCCCGCGGGTCGCCGACCACCAGGGCGCTCAGTCGTTCGGCGAGCAGCTCGACCAGCTCGTCGTGCACCGGCCGCTCGACGATGATCCGCTTGGCGGCGATGCAGGACTGACCCGCGTTGATGATGCGGGACAGCGTGATGACGTCCGCTGCCTGGACCAGGTCGGCGTCGGCCAGGACGATGCAGGGGTCGGAACCGCCGAGCTCCAGCACGGTGGGCTTGATCTCGCTCGCCGCGATCGAGGCGACCGCCGAGCCGCCGCGCTCGGAGCCGGTGAACGACACCGCCTGGATCCGTGGGTCGCGGATCGTCTGTTCCACGTCGGCGGTCTCGGCGAGCAGGGCCTGGAAGATGCCGGGCGGGGCGCCGACGGCGTCGAAGGCTCCGGCGATCGCCTCGGCACAGCCGGGCACGTGCGGATCATGCTTCATGACGCAGGTGTTGCCGGCCATCAGCGCCGGTGCGCAGAACCGGAACGCCAGCCAGAAGGGGGCGTTCCAGGGCAGCACGCCGAGCACCGGCCCGAGGGGCAGGTACTGGACGTAGCTGGAGGTCGCGTCGGAGGCGATGACGTCGTCGGCCAGGTATGCCTCGGCGTGCTCCGCATAGTGCTCGGCCGCCCAGGCTGCCTTGTTGACCTCGCCCCGCGACTCGGTCATGGGCTTGCCCATCTCCTCCGTCATGACCATGCCGAGCTCGTCCACGTTGTCGCGCATGTAGGCGGCCACCGCACGCAGGACGTCGCTGCGCTCCTCGAACGACGTCGTCCGCCAGCTCTCGAAGGCCGTCTGGGCGCGGTCGATGGTGGCCGTGATCTGTTCCGGCGTCGCGGCGGGGACGCGCCGGACCACGGCGCCGGAAGTCGGGTCGGTAGCGGTGAGGAAGCTCATCGTTCTCCTGTTCCTACGGCTGTCGCTACGGTGGCCTCGGCCTCGGCGGGCTCTCCGCCCGTGTCGGGCTCGAGGTCGGCCACCGGCGTCAGCGTCGCCTGGTCGGTGGCGTGCACGACGAAGTCCTCGTCCAGACTGAAGAACGACTCGCACCCGTCGTCGGTGATGCGGATGGTGTCGGAGATGCCGACGGTCTTGTCGCCGTCGACCCCCCACATCCACGGGATCACGTGGAAGGTCATGCCCGGCTCGAGCACGGAGAAGTCGCCGGGGTTCAGCGAGAGGATGTACCCCTCGTCCCAGGACGGCGGGAAGGCGATGCCGATCGAGTACCCGGACCGGGTCACCAGCCTGGCACCGACCTCGTTGTCCGAGATGATGCGTCGCACGATCGAGTCGGCGTCGGACACGGTCATGCCCGGGCCCATCAGGCTCTTCAGCTCGGCCAGCGCCAGCTTCATGCGTTCCTGCGACCGGTACATCGAGTCCGACAGCTCGCCGGTGACCGCCGTGCGCATCATCGCCGTGTGGTACCTGCGGTAGCAGCCGCCGATCTCGAGGAGCACGTGGTCGTTCGGCTGGATGACCCGCCCCTCCCACGTGGCGTGGCCGATCATCGACCGGGGTCCGGACGCCACATAGGGCATCACCGACGGAAACTCGCCGCCGGCCCGGAACATGGCGGACGAGATGGCGGCGGCGACGTCGTTCTCGGTGGCTCCGGGGACGGCGGCCGCCAGGCCGGCGGCCATGCCCGCCTCGGTGGCGCGCGCCGCCTTCCGCATCACGTCGATCTCGACGTCCGACTTGCGGAGTCGTCCGGCCTCGACGATGCCGAAGCAGTCCAGGAGCACCCCGTGCTGGAACGAGGTGTGGATCCGGTCCTGCTGATAGGCGGGGAAGAAGTAGCTGTTGCGTTCGTAGCCGACCCGTTTGTGGCCGAGCCCGGACTGGTTCAGTGCCAGCACGAGCTCCTGGATGGCGTCGCCCGTGTCGGGGTACGGCCGGGTGTGGTCCACCCAGGTGCGCTCGATGACGTTGGACTCCTCCATGGCCCGGGTGATCATCAGCGGGTCGCCGTCGAGCGGGACCACGAGCGCCTGGAAGAACGAGTACCCCGTGGTCTGGTAGTCCGTCAGGTACATCAGGTTCTCGGGGTCGGTGATGACCACGGCGTCCAGGCGCCGTCTGGCCATCCGTTCCCGCAGGTCGTGCAGCCGGCGCTCGTACTCCTCCGGTGGGAAGGTCATGTCGTCGCGGGCGCGCATCACGCCACCTCCGCCGCCGTCGCGATGGCCTTGTCGAGGATGTCCAGGCCCTCTGCGAGGTCCTCGTCGGGGATCGTCAGCGGCGGGATCAGCTTGATCACCTGCCCGCCGGTCCCACAGGGGCCGATCAGCAGGCCGGCCTCGAAGGCCGCCTGCTGCACCCGCTTGGCGAAGGCGCCGTCGCCGGTGTCCAGACCCTGCATCATGCCGCGACCGCGCACCTCCCAGTCCTGCTCCGGGTGGGCGGCGGCGATGGCCTCGAGGCGCTGCCGCAGGACGGCGCCCTTGGCCGCCACCTCGTTCATCAGCACGTCGTCGGTGAAGTAGTCCAGGGCGACGGTGCCCGCGACGAACGACAGGCCCTGGCCACGGAACGTGCCGGTGTGCGCGCCGGGCGACCAGTTGTCGTCGACGGACGGCTTGTTCAGGTTCATCGCGATCGGGGTGCCGAACCCGCCGAGGCCCTTGGCCAAGGTGATGATGTCGGGGTCGAGGCCCATGCCGTCGAACGAGAAGTAGCTGCCGGTGCGCCCGCAGCCCGCCTGGATGTCGTCGATGATGAACAGCGCGCCGACCTCGCGGGCGAGGTCCTGGATCTGGTGCAGCCACTCGGCGGTGGCGAGGTTGACGCCGCCCTCGGCCTGCACGACCTCGACGAGGAACGCGGCCGGCGGGGTCAGACCGCTGGACGCGTTGCGCAGCGCCGCCCCGTAGTCGGCGACCGCGGTGTCACCGCCCGGCGAGGTCTCGAACGGCAGGCGCACGACGTCGGCCAGTGGTACCCCCGCCCACTTGCGGAACGCGTCGTTGGCGGTGGCGGCCAGGGCGCCCAAAGTCATGCCGTGGAAACCGTTGCTGAAGGCCACGATCTCGCGGCGTCCGGTGGTCAGCCGGGCCAGCTTGAGGGCGGCCTCCACCGCGTTCGTCCCGGTGGGACCCGTGAACTGCATGCGGTGGTCCATGCCCCGCGGCTTGAGCACGACGTCCCGGAACTTCTCGATGAAGTCCCGCTTGGTCGTCGTGTAGGTGTCGAGGCTGTGGGCGACGCCGTCGCTCTCGAGGAAGGCGATCATCGCCGCCTTCATCCGGGGGTTGTTGTGCCCGAAGTTCAGCACTCCGGCCCCGGCGAAGAAGTCGATGTAAGACGTGCCGTCCTCGGCCGTCTGCCGTGCGTTGGACGCCGAGGCGAACACGGTGGGATAGGCGCGGCTGTAGCCGCGGACGCTGGATTCGGACTGCTCGAACGGGGTCATGTCCATGCCGCACCTCTTCGGGTCGTACAAAGGGTCTGTTGTGGGTCTCCTCGTTGCCGGCGGTTGCCGGGATGGCAAAATGCGAAACTTCCTGCGTCGGAGGTGTCTTCACCCCGGAGCAGGAAGCCAACAAGTACAGAGTGAACCCCAACCTGTCCGGGGGCAACCCCTGTCCTGGCACCTCTTTCCGGCGGAAATCTTTCCGCGATCCGGCGCTGTGATCAGGGGGTTTGATGCGGGCTCGGCGGGCGATCCGCTGTAGCGTCTCGACCGGCACATTTGCCGATCCATTGCCTCACCCGCTCCCGCCGCCTGGAGGAGTCATGACCATCACCCACGAGTCCGTCGCCACGCCGGACGGCGTTGTCGCACCGCGGTTCCGTCCGCCGGCCGGTGCCTCCAGCGCGGCCGTCCTGGCGCTGGACGGTGAGTGGCGGTTCCGCCTGTTCCCGCACCCTGACACCGGGGTGGACCGCACCGAGCGTGGTGACGACTGGGACCGGCTGACGGTGCCCGGGCACTGGCAGCTCGCGGAGGCCCCGTACGCCTGGCCCTACGGCGTGCCCGGGTACAACAACGTGCTCTACCCGTTCCCGGTCGACCCGCCGCACGTGCCCGACGACAACCCGACGGGCGAGTACCGCACGACCTTCGGGCTGCCCGCCGACTGGCCGGAGGGCGGCCGCACCCTGCTGCGCTTCGAGGGTGTGGACTCCTGGTTCCAGGTGGCGCTCGACGGCGAGCCGCTCGCCACGTCGCACGGCTCGCGCCTGCCCACCGAGGTGGACCTGACCGGCCGGCTGCGCGCGGGAGGCGAGCACCTCCTCGCCGTCCGTGTCGCCAAGTGGTCGGCCATGTCCTACCTCGAGGACCAGGACCAGTGGTGGCTCTCCGGGATCTTCCGCAGCGTCACGCTGGAGCACCGGCCGGACGGCGCGCTCGACGACGTCCGCGTGCACGCGGCGTACGACCACACGACCGGCGTCGGCACGCTGCGGGTGGACGCCGCGACCGTGGTACCGACCCCCGGTGCCGTACCGGCGCGGGTGACGGTGCCTGAGCTCGGCGTCGAGGCCGTGGCCGGCGAGGAGCTGCGGGTCCCGGTCGAGCCGTGGAGCGCGGAGCAGCCGCGGCTCTACGACGTCGTCGTGGCGACGGAGACCGAGACGGTGACCCTGGCCGTCGGTTTCCGTACCGTCTCGATCGAGGACGGGGTGTTTCTCGTCAACGGCCGGCCGGTCAAGCTCCGCGGCGTCAACCGGCACGAGTTCGACCCGCTGCGCGGCCGGGCCGTGACGCCCGAGCGGATGCTCGAGGACGTGCTGCTCATGAAGCGGCACCACATCAACGCCGTCCGCACGAGCCACTACCCGCCGCACCCCCACTTTCTCGACCTCTGCGACCGGCTCGGCCTGTACGTCGTCGACGAGAACGACCTCGAGACGCACGGTTTCCAGCCCGGCGGCTGGGTCGGCAACCCGGTCGACGACCCCGCGTGGACGGAGGTGCTGGTCGACCGCGCCACCCGCACGGTGCGCCGCGACGCCCACCACGCGAGCATCGTCATGTGGTCGCTGGGCAACGAGGCGGGCGGCGGGCGCAACATCGCCGCGATGGCGGACGCCGTCCGTGTGCTCGACCCGAGCCGACCCGTCCACTACGAGGGCGACTTCTCCAGCGACCACGTCGACGTGTACTCGCGCATGTACGCCGGCAGCGAGGAGGTCGAGCTGATCGGCCAGGGCGTCGAGCCGCCGCTGGAGCGCGCCGACGCCGATGCCCGCCGTCGGGCCATGCCGTTCGTGCTGTGCGAGTACGCGCACGCGATGGGCAACGGCCCGGGCGGCCTCGCCGACTACGACGCGGCCTTCGACCGGCACCCGCGCCTGCTCGGCGGGTTCATCTGGGAGTGGATCGACCACGGCCTGACCCGGGCCGACGCCGACGGGAACCTGTTCTCGGCGTACGGCGGCGACTTCGGTGAGCAGTTCCACGACGGGACCTTCATCGCCGACGGCCTGCTGCTGCCCGACCGCACGCCGTCACCCGGGCTGCTCGAGACGGCGGCGGTGTTCGCGCCGATCCGCATCGACGCGCAGCCGGACGGCACGCTGCTCGTCCGCAACCGTTACTCCTTCCGCGACACGAGCCATGCCGAGCTGCGCTGGACGCTGCACCGCGGTGCGGACGAGCTCGCGACGGGCGTCCTGGACCTGGTGCTGGAGCCGGGGACGTCGACGGTGGTGCGCCCGCCGTCCGACCTGGTGCTGCCGGACCCGGGCGACGCCCCGGTCTGGTGGACCGTACGCGCCGTCCAGCAGAAGGCGGAAGCGTTCGAGGAGGCGTGGTTCGAACCCGGGTTCCAGCTCGGCGCGGGGCAGCTCCTCCTCGTCGCGCCCGCGTCGCTCGCGGCCCCCGCGGGCCGGGTGTCCACCGAGGCGGACGGCGGTTTCCGCGCCGGTCCCGCCCGGTTCGACCGCCGGGGCGACCTCCGTACGCTCGCCGGCCGGGCGGTGCACGGCTTCCGGGTCGATGCCTGGCGTGCCCCGACCGACAACGACCGCCGTCCGGCGAAGTGGCGCGGGTCGGCCGACGAGGAGAAGTGGCGCAGCGCGGGCCTGAACCTGCTCGCCGAGCGCAAGGACGGTGTCGGGGTCACGGACGACGGCGCGCTGGAGGTCGACGCGCGGATCGCGGGGCCCGCGACCCGGGCCGGGTTCGCCGCACGCTACCGCTGGCAGCCCGTCACCGACGCGCCGGACGCCGTCGACCTGCTCGTCGACATCCGGCCGGAGGGCCGCTGGCCCGAGAACGTGGCCCGTCTCGGGCTGCTGTTCGCGCTCGACGAGCCGGCGGCCGCCGAGACCGGCGTGCGGTGGACGGGGCTCGGGCCCGACGAGTCGTACGCGGACTCCCGGCAGGCGGCGCTCGGGGGCTCGTGGCAGCACACCGTCGCCGACTGGCAGACGCGGTACACCCACCCGCAGGAGAACGGTGCTCGGCGGGGTGTGACGAGTGCCGTCCTGTCCTTCGCCGACGGCTCCGGTCTGCGGATCGATGCCGGCGACGTGACGGTCGGTGCGCGGTCGCGGCTCGGGTTCGAGCTGTCGCTGCGTCCGTGGTCCGACGACGCGCTGGATCGTGCGGCCCACCCCCACGACCTCGTGCCGGACGGTCGGCTGTGGCTGCACATCGACGCGGCCCAGCACGGCGTCGGGAGCGCTGCCTGCGGGCCGGGTGTCCTGCCGGACGCACAGCTCCACGCAGCGCCCGTCCGGATGCGGCTGCGCCTTACCGCTCTGTGAACACCTGCCCGCTCTGTCGCACAGGGGCGGGCATGATGTATACAAGAACGGCTATGCAAGGTCGGTTATACAAGGGCGACGACGAGGAGTGCACCCGTGAAGATGGGCTTCCGCTGGTACGGCGACGGCAACGACACCGTGACCCTGGAACAGGTACGCCAGATCCCTGGCGTGGAGACCATCGTGTGGAGCCTGCACCACAAGCAGGCCGGTGAGGTGTGGGAGCAGGCGGAGATCGACGCCGAGGTCGAGCGGATCACCGGCCTGTCCGACGAGGTGCGTGCCCAGGGCGTGACACGGACCTTCGACGCCGAGGTGGTCGAGTCGGTCAACGTGCACGAGTCGATCAAGCTCGGCCGGACCGTCCTCGGGATGAGCCGGGACGAGGCGATCGCCAACTACGTGACGACGATCGAGCGGCTCGGTCGCGCCGGCGTCAAGGTGGTCTGCTACAACTTCATGCCCGTCTTCGACTGGCTGCGCACCGACCTGTGGCACCCGTTGCCCGACGGCTCGACCGCGCTGTTCTACGAGAAGGCCGTCGTGGACAAGATGTCGCCCGAGAGCCTCATCGCCGACATGGAGGCGAACACGCACGGGCTCACCCTCCCGGGCTGGGAGCCGGAGCGGCTGGCGAGCTTCAGCGAGCTCAACGCGGCCTACGTGGGCGTGACCCACGACGACATGTACGCCAACTACCGGTACTTCCTCGAGGCGGTGATCCCCACCTGCGAGAAGTACGACGTCAAGCTCGCCGTGCACCCGGACGACCCGCCGTTCGACGTGTTCGGGTGGCCGCGGGTGGTCTCCAGCAAGGAGGGGCTGGCCCGGGTGCTGGACCTGCACCCCAGCCCGTACCACGGCCTGACCCTGTGCCTGGGCAGCTTCTCCGCCAACCCGGAGCATGACGCCGTCGACGCCGTGCGCACCTTCATGGACCGCATCCACTTCTCGCACGTGCGCAACATCAAGCACTTCGACAACGGTGACTTCACCGAGGTGGCGCACCGGGCCGCCGAGGGCAGCGTCGACACGACCGGGATCATGAAGGCGTACGCCGAGGCGGACTACCAGGGCTACATCCGGCCCGACCACGGTCGTCACCTGTGGGACGAGAACACCACGAACAAGCCTCGCCCCGGATACGGGCTCTACGACCGGGCACTCGGTGTGCAGTATCTCCTCGGTGCCTGGGACGCTTTCCGCTACCGGGGCTGAGCGGCAGCACGACCGCGGCGGGGGGCCACGCGCCGTGGGGAACGTCTACCTCGCGGGGGCGTGTTGCTGTGCGCAGACACTGTCTACGCACAGCAACACACCCCCCCGCGAGAGCTACTTCGGGTGCACGCTCCGCCCCGGCGTCCTCGCCGCCCTGGTTACTGGAGAGGGATGTCCTCGTTCGTCCAGAAATCCACGCCTCGCTCGTGCTCGGGGCGCGGGCCGAACCAGCGGCGGTCGGTCTCCGTGATGGTGGTGTCGTTGATGCTTGCCTCGCGGCGGCGCATCAGCCCGGACTCGTCGAACTCCCACAGCTCGTTGCCGTAGCTGCGGAACCACTGCCCGGTCTGGTCGTGCCACTCGTACTGGAAGCGGACGGCGATCCGGTTTCCACCGAAGGCCCACAGGCTCTTGCGCAGTGCGTAGTCCTGTTCGCGTTCCCACTTCGCGGTGAGGAGCTCGACGATCGCCGCGCGGCCGGTGACGAAGGTGTCACGGTTGCGCCACACCGAGTCGGGTGTGTACGCGAGGCTGACGCGGTGCGGGTCGCGGGTGTTCCACGCGTCCTCGGCGGCCTGCACCTTGGTCAGTGCACTGTCGAGGTCGAACGGTGGAAACGGTGGCCGGGACTCGGTCATCGGGAATCTCTCCTCGCTGGATGGACGGAGCGGGTCGGGTGGCGGAGCGCGTCGCGTCAGACGGTGACGCGCGGGGTGACGACCGGCCAGTCGTTCTCGACCTGGCTCAGCACGTTGAAGTAGTTGGTCAGCACGTTGAGCGCGATGTGACCCACCACCTCGCCGATCTCGGTGTCGGTCACGCCGGCCTGGCGGGCGGCCTCGAGGTCCGCGTCGTCGATGGCGCCGCGGGCGCCCAGGACGGCGTTGGACAGGGTCAGCAGAGCGGCGGTGTGCGGGTCGTTCGACTCCGCCGACCGGGCACGCTCGAGCTCGTCGGCCTCGACATGGGCGATGTTGGCGCCGATGTAGGTGTGGGCCGACAGGCAGTACTCGCAGCCGTTGGTCTCCGCGGTCGCAATGGCGAGACGCTCGCGCACCGCCGCCGGGATCACGCCGCCACCCAGGGCCCCCGACAGGGCGAGGTAGCCCTTGAGCAGCGCGGGGCTGTTGGCCATCACCTTGGTCATGTTCGGCGTGACGCCGAGCGACTTCTGCACCTGCGCCAGGAGCTCGGCGGCTGCGCCGGTCGCGGTTGCGGGATCGATCTGAGGCAGCTTCGACATCGGGGTTCCCTCTCCAAATTCTAATGGTTAGCACGTTTGCTAACCGTGAGAGCATCATGCACACATGCCGGGGCATCTGTCAAACGGTTAGAGAGGTCCCTAACCGTTAGGTGCGGTAGACTGGGTGCATGACCCCCACTGCTGAGCCGACCCAGGCACCACTGCTCGGCGAACCGCTTTCCGTAGAACTGATGAACACCGTCTGGGCAGACCGCGGGCACGTCCACGACGCGCTCAGCACCGACGGCGAGGCACTCGCGTGGCTGCGCGCGGTCGGTCCACGCCTCACGGCGATCGCCCCCGACGTCGCCACCTGGCTCACGACCGACCGGCCTGTCGACCTCACCACGACGGCCGCCGACCTGCGCCGACTGCGCGACGCGCTGCGCCGCCTGGCGGCCGACGCCACCCACGACCCCCGGCCCGCCGCCGCGTCCGCCCTGCGCGACCGCGACGCGGCACGCGCGGTGCTCAACCAGGCCGCGGCGGCCGCCCCGCCGTGGCCGGCCCTCGACTGGTCGCCCGACGGCGAACCCGAAAGCACCCTGCACGTCGCGCACCCGGCGGGGGCCGGTATCACCGCACTGCTCGCGACCGAGTTCATCGACCTGCTCACCGGCGAGCAGCGGTCCCAGCTCCGAGCCTGCCTCGCACCCGGATGCGTCCTCTACTTCGCCAAGGACCACAACCGCCGCGAGTGGTGCTCCCCGGGCTGCGGCAACCGCGCCCGCGCCGCCCGCCACTACCAGCGGCGCAAGTCCGCCCAGGCCTGACAGCGCCCACACTTCGTCGACCACATCGTCTGGCCGGCGGGCTCAAGCGCTGAGCGCCGCTGCCCCCGCCTCGAAGAAGATGGCCACGGTGACCGCGCCGGGGTCCTCCACGCCGAGCGCCAGGTCGCCGACGTAGCTGGCGCGACCGCGTGCGGCCAGGAGGTCGGCGGTCGAGGCTGCGCCTGCTCGCGCCGCGCGCGCCGCCGAGGTGAGGGCCTTGTCGACGGTCAGACCGCCGGTGGACGCGTCGAGGAGGGCCTGCGAGGCCGGGGCGAGCGCGTCGATCATGGTGTTGTCCCCGACCGAGGCACCACCGAGCGTCTGGACCTTGGCGAGCCCTGCCGCGACGCCCTGCGCCAGCAGGTCGGTGTCGGTGCCCTCGGTCGCGGTCGACCGCGAGACCGCTCGGAACCACATCCCGAACAGAGGGCCGCTGGTGCCCCCGGTGGCGAGGAACCCGTTGGCAGTGGCTGTGAACACCGATGCGAAGGTCGCGTCGTCGGCGGTGGGCAGCTCGGCAACGACCTTGCGCAGTGCCGAGGCGATGTTCGTGCCGAAGTCGCCGTCGCCGGCCTGGCGGTCGAGGTCCGTGAGCGCCTGCTGGGCGGCGTGGAAGTCCTCGGTGAACGTGTTCATCCAGCTCAGGGCGAGTGCGCCGTCGATGTGGTCGGTCATGTCTGTCTCCTGTGCTCGGTGTCGGTGTCGGTGTCGGACTGCGCGGTGTCGGACTGCGCGGTGCGGGTCACCAGGTGAGGGACGGCGTCCGCACCGGTGCGTCCCACGCGCTGACGAGGTCGTCGTCGGCGACGGTGAGGGTGACCGAGGCGCCGTGCATGTCCAGCGACGTCACGTAGGAACCGGTCAGGGTGCGGGCCACGGTGATGCCACGCGCGGCGAGAAGCCGGTGGACCTGGCGGGTGATGACGGCCAGCTCGAGCGGGTAGGTGCTGCCCAGGCCGTTGACCACGGCGATCACGCCGTCCCCGCGCCCCAGCGAGAGGTCCTGCACCAGGGGGTCGACCAGCTGCTCGACCAGCTCGTCGGCCGACGCGAACGGGATGCGGCCCGTGCCACGCTCACCGTGGATGCCGACCCCGAACTCGACCTGGTCGTCGGGCAGGTCGAAGGCGGGCCGGGACTCGCCAGGATGCGTGCAGGCGTCGAGGGCGATGGCGAGGCTACGGGACCGGGCCACCACGTCCCGGCCGCGGGCGGCGACCGTCGGCAGGTCGGCGCCGGCCTCGGCGAGCGCGCCACAGACCTTCTCGACGACGACCGTCGCCGCGGTCCCCCGTCGGCCGGGGCCGCCGTTCGTGCTGGTGGTGGCGAGGTCGTCGTCGACGAGCACCGACTCGACGGAGACGTCGTCCTCGGCGAGCTCGGCGGCGATCTGGAAGTTGAGCACGTCCCCGGTGTAGTTCTTCACGATGTGCAGCACCCCGGCACCGCTGTCGGCCAGCAGTGTTCCCGCGCGGACCTGGCTGGCGGTGGGGCTGGCGAACACCGCGCCGGCGACTGCGACGTCGAGCATCCCGGCCCCGACGAGGCCGGCGTGCAGCGGCTCGTGCCCGGATCCGCCACCGGACAGCAGTCCGACCTTCTGGGTGGCGGGCTCGGCGCGTGAGACCAGGCGCTCGGACGGGTCGAGCTTCAGCAGACGCGGGTTGGCCAGCACGAGGCCCTCGAGGGCCTCGTCGATGACGTCGTCCGGGGCGTTGACGAACTGACGGCGTGCAGGCGTTGACATGGCTGCTCTCCCTTGAACGACGGTGCGACCGACTTCGGCCTCACCGAATGGCATTCGGCATTATCGAATGCTGTCTCCGCAGGGAGATGTTGTCAAGAGGGGTGGAACCGGAGTTGGCTGCTCGTGTCGAGTGCCGGGCAGGGGCGAAGCGCCGGCCTATTCCTGGGCGACGGCCTCGGCGAGGGCGATGACCAGCATCGTCGCCGACGCGGCCCCAGGGTCCACGTGACCGATCGATCGCTCGCCCAGGTAGCTGGCCCGGCCCTTGCGCGCCAGCATCGGCGCGGTCGCCTCGCGTCCCGTGACGGCCGCCGCCGCGGCGGCAGCGGTCGCGGGTCCGAGCCCTGCGCCGTCGTCGGCCGCCTTCCGCAGTATCTCGACCGCGGGGTCGAGTGCGTCGAACATCGTCTTGTCGCCGCTCTCCGAGCTGCCCCGCCGCACCAGCTCGACCAGCCCCGCCCGCAGGCTGTCGGCCAGCTCGTCGGCATTCAGCCGGGTGCGCTCGCCGGCGGCAGCACCGGCCCCCAGGAACAGGGCACTGTACAGCGGGCCGGCCGCCCCGCCGAGGGAGGTGAGCAGGTCGTTGCCGACGTGCTGGAGGAGGGCGCCGGTCGAAGCGTCGGGCCCGGTGGCCTGGCGCTGCAGCATCTCGACCACCTGTGCCAGGCCGCGGTCCATGTTCACTCCGTGGTCCGCGTCGCCGATGGCCGAGTCGAGCTCGGTCAGGTAGGCGCGCTGCTTGGCGACGATGTCGTGAAACCGGGCCAACCAGTCGATGATCACCTCGTTGGTCACTGCGGTGGCCATGCTCTGTCCTCCCGTGAAGCTCCCGATGCGTGGCACCGGATCGGTGACACCGTGCGCCGGTCCCTGTACGAGCGTGCCATACGGTGAATGCCCCGGCCTGCGGGTGCGGCCGACGGCGACAGCAGGTCCCGTCGTCGGAACCTCATTCGGTGATGCCGAAGCCTCTCCGCTGTCGTGGGACCGTGTCAAGGCTCCTGTGTACGGTTGCCCACAGGGCTCCTCATGCAGAGGTGGAATCCGAGGAGGGACAGACCCGTGATCCAGGCCATCGACCGTGCCGCCATGGTCCTGTCGTCGTTGCAGGGGGCGCGGCGGCTGGGGATCTCCGAGCTGTCGACCGCGCTTGCCCTGCCCCCGTCGACGGTGCACGGCATCGTCAAGTCGCTCCAGCAGCACGGCTTGGTCGCCAAGGAGCCCGGGGGCAACAGATACATGCTCGGGCCGGCGTTGCTGAAGCTGAGCAACGTCTACCTCGACACCCTGGACGTGCGGGCGCGTGGCAT
Organism: Promicromonospora aerolata; assembly: GCF_042682255.1. Taxonomy (NCBI): domain Bacteria; kingdom Bacillati; phylum Actinomycetota; class Actinomycetes; order Micrococcales; family Promicromonosporaceae; genus Promicromonospora; species Promicromonospora aerolata. The sequence goes on along the minus strand of NZ_JBHUHF010000001.1, from coordinate 3,801,451 downwards.
GCGGTGGACCCATGAGCTCGCTCGGCGCACCGGTCTGGCGGTGCGTCTGGGGGTCCGGCTGCTGGACGAGGTCGTCATCATCCATCACGACAGCCGGCCCGACGGCAGCGAGCAGATGCCGGAGACGGGCCTGGCGATCCCCGCGCACGCCTCGGCCATGGGCAAGGTCCTGCTCGCCTACCAGCCGCACGACCAGACGGCGTCGCTGAGTCTCCGCAGCCTGACCGGGGACACCATCACCGATCCGGGAGTGTTCCGCGCCGACCTCGAGAAGGTCGTCGACGAGGCCCTGGCGACGGAGAAGAACGAGGCGATCCTGGGGGAGTCCTCCGCCGGGGCGCCGGTGGTCGACCACTCCGGTGCGGTCGTCGCGGCCGTGGCCGTGGTCATGCCGACCACCGAGTTTCCCCCCGCACCGACGGTGCTCAACGACCTGCGCGAGACGGCCCGCAACATCTCCCGCGAGCTGGGTGCGGCCCAGTGGCCGCCGTCAGCGACTCTGGTCCGATGACCGCACCGGCGTGGACATCGGCACGGGCGGCGGCACGATGAGGTATGGGAGCGCGAACCCGGCCGGGTACTGATGGCGTGTCGTGCTCCGCGCAGGGGTGCGGACCGCGTTGAAGTACGCGATGGTGTTTCTCCGCCGCGATCGGCGCGGCCCGACGGAGGTGTGCGCGTGTCCGAGAAATCCTTTCCGGATGCCCCCGACGCAGCCCGGCGGGCCCAGAACAATGATGCCGTGCGGGGCCTGGCCCGCGGGGGCTACGTCGCCTCGGGCGTGCTTCACCTGCTGGTCGGGTGGCTGGCGGTCCAGCTCGCGCTGGGCAGGCCCGCGGCACAGGCCGACGGATCGGGAGCCTTCCGCATGCTGGCCCAGATGCCGGCCGGCGACGTCGTGCTCTGGGCGGTTGCCCTGGGGTTCGCCGCGCTGACGGTGTGGCAGCTCGCAACGGCCGTCGTGGGAGTGCCGAACACGAAGCACCAGGCGGCGGCACGTGCCAAGAGTGTCGCCAAGAGCGTGCTCTACGGGGTGCTGGCGGCGACCGGCGTCCGGAACGTGCAGGGTGCGGGCGGATCGAGCAGCAGCGAGGAGAGCATGACCGCCGGCGTCCTTGGCATGCCGGGTGGTCCCTGGCTGGTTGGCCTCGCGGGTCTGGCCATCGTCGCTGTCGGCGGCTACCACGTCGTCAAGGGGGTGCGGAAGAAGTTCCTGGACGACCTGACCGGGACGGGCGGCAGTTCCGTCCGCCCGGTCGTGGTGCGGCTCGGCCAGGTGGGCTACGTCGCCAAGGGGATCGCGCTCGGTGTCGTCGGTGGTCTGCTCGTGGCCGCTGCGGTGACAACGAATCCGTCGCGGGCCGGTGGGCTGGACGAGGCGCTGCGCACCATGCGCGACCAGCCGTTCGGCACGGCGCTGCTCCTGGTGATCGGGCTAGGGATCGCCGCCTTCGGCGGCTACTCGTTCGCGCGTGCCCGCTTTGCCCGGCTCTGAGCCGGACGCCGCCGGAACGGGGCGAGCGTGCACGGATCTGATCGGCTGCGCGCCCTCAGACCGTCTCGGCGCGCTTCTTGCGGGCGAACCGTGCCGGCAGGTCGGGTCCGTCCCACACCTGGATCGCGCGCCAGAGCGACGCGGCGATGGGCACGGCGAGCACGGCGCCGGTGATACCGACGAGCACCGTCCCCGTCGTCAGGGCGAACAGGATCACGAGCGGGTGCAGCCGCAGGGTCCTGCCCATGACGATCGGCTGGAGGAAGTCGCCCTCGAGCTGGTTCACGCCCACGACGATGGCGACGACGATGAGCGCCTCGACCGGTCCGACGGCGACGAGGGTGACCAACGCCGCGAGGATGCCGGCCAGGGTGGCGCCGACCAGCGGGATGAAGGCGAGCAGGAAGACGAGCACCGACAGCGGGATGACGAGCGGCACGCCCACGATCGCGAGGCCGATCCCGATGCCGACCGCGTCGACGGTCGCCACGATCGCCGTTCCCCGCACGTAGCCGCCGAGCGTGCGGATGGTCGCGCCGCCGACCCGCTGCCCGCGCTCGTACCGGTGCCCCTCGAACGGTCGCAGCAGGAACTCCCACATCGCGGGGCCGTCCTTCAGGAAGAAGAACAGCACGACGATCATGATGAAGAAGCCCGCGACGAAGTCGGCTGTCTGTGAGACACCGGCGATGGCACCGGAGCCCACGGCGTCGGACTGCAGCAGGCTCACGGCGGACTCGCGCACCGACGCGATCTGCTCGTCGGTGATGTTGAAGGGCAGGTTCTGGATGTAGGTCTGCAGGGAGTCGAAGCCGTCCAGGGCCTGGCTCCGCAGCTCGTCCCACTGGTCCACGACGGCCAGCACGACGAGCCACACGATCGCCGACAGCAGCGCGACCAGCGTCAGGAGCGAGATCCACGTCGCGAGCAGCGGCGGCAGTCCGTGGCCTCGCAGGAATGCGACCAGCGGGTAGATCGCCGCGGCCAGCACGAGCGCGATGAGGACGGGGACCACGACCAAGGTCAGGCGGGTGCCCACGAAGCCGAAGACGGCGACGACCGCGACGACCGCGAGGATCTGCAGCGACCGCGTGCCGACGCGGCCGAAGCCGTCCGACCACAGCCGGGACGCGCCGCGATCGACGTGTCCGTCGTGCTCGGCGGGCGGCCGCGCCTCGACGTCCGGACGGGCGGGGGGCGGTGTGCGGCGGCGGAAGAGACCCATCGTCTGACCTCCTTGTACTAGGTCCGGCGGGCGCCGGATGTGTTGACGCTATTGCGGCCGGGCCCAGGTCGCGCGGTGGCCTCAGCGGAAGACGGCCGATGTTCTGCCGGTAGGTTCGCGGGACTGGTCGAGATCAGTCGATCGACCGGGTCCCGCGTGGTGATGCCGACACACCTCCGGTCTTCTCCAGGAACCGCTCTGCGGGTTCGACTATGCGTTCGGCAGCCGGAATCGCGTCGGCGACGTCATCCATGGTTGCTGTCGGTCGGTACTCCTCGCGGTACTCCGTGTCGTTGTGCGCGCGGCGTCGTACGCCATCACGAATGCTGCGGCGACATCGTCTGTCGTCGCGAGCAACCGGGCAGAACCCAGATGCTTCCGAGCCTCCGCAAGGATCGCCAGCGCATGGCCGGGGTTGGCATTGACCTGCTCGATCTGGCCGCGTCCGAGCAGATAGGCGGTGGCCGGTGCATCTGGCCGCCAGGCAAGTCCTGCGGCGCTCTGCTCACGTGGACCGTTCGCTGGAACTTTCCCCGCCCGGACGGCCGGTCTGCGCCCCCGTCAACTGAACTTTCGGACGCGATGCGACCGTGGCAAGGAACGGATCGGTCCTCGCCGCCCACGCTTCAGTCGACGTCCGATGGACATTGACCTCGGTATGCAACCTCGCACTCGCCGCCTCGGCGACATCGAGTAGGTCCGTGCGTGACGCCGTGCCGACCACCAGAACGTCGAGATCCCGTGGCGGCGGGCCGGGCTGGCCCGCACGGCGCGCCGCCCACGATCCGTAGAGGTAAGACTCAACGACACCGGAGACGTCGGCAAGCAAGCCCTGCAATACGGGCACGGGCCCATAGGTTTCAATGACGAGCTGCGACATCAAAGACCACAAGGGATGCTCTGTGTTTGCGCGGACGAGCCGGTTGTTGCCGTCTCGTCGGTCATGCAAGACATCGGCTTCGATGAGTCGTGTGAGTTCGCGGTGTGCAACGGCTGGCAAGACACCTGCTCTGCGCGCCACCGATGCGAAGGAGAGTTCGACGGCAGGGTCGAGCATCGTCTCCGCGAGAATCGCACCCTGTGCGTCCGAGCGGAGGAACGGTGTCAGCGCGGAGTGCCCGGTCTTCACATAACGTGATGCTACGTTCACGTTATGTGAATGGCAGTCTGGCGGCCCGACCTGTTGACGCGCAGTTCAGAATGCGCGAAGACCGGGTTTGAGCGCGGCTATCGCGGCGGACGGGTCATCCTGATCGCTTGAGCACCGTCGTCGATCCTGCTCCGCCCGTCGGTCAGGCCCCGCGCCTTGCTCATCGCCGCGTGCTGGCCACGAGCCATGAGAAGAGTTGGCTGCGCGTCGACAACCGGTGCAACGCCGTCACACCTGCATGTCGACGAACCGCTGGTAGTGGCCCTGGAACGCCACGGTGATCACGTCGGTGGGCCCGTTACGGTGCTTGGCCACGATGAAGTCCGCTTCGCCGGCGCGCGGTGACTCTTTCTCGTAGGCGTCCTCACGGTGCAAAAGGATCACAACGTCGGCATCTTGCTCAATTGACCCACTTTCGCGCAAGTCTGACATCTGCGGCTTCTTGTCGCTGCGCTGCTCAGCGCCACGGTTCAGCTGCGAGATCGCGATCACGGGCACCTCGAGCTCCTTCGCGAGGAGCTTGAGCGAACGCGAGAACTCGGAGACCTCCTGCTGACGCGACTCGACGCGCTTGCCGGACGACATCAGCTGGAGGTAGTCGATGACCACGAGCTTGAGGTCGTGCTTCTGCTTGAGCCGTCGGCACTTGGCGCGGATCTCCATCAGCGACATGTTCGGCGAGTCGTCGACGAACAGGGGCGCGTCGGAGACCTTGCCCATGGTCGCGGCGAGCTTCTGCCAGTCACCGTCGTCCATGTTGCCGCTGCGCATCTTGGTGAGTGGCACGCGAGCCTCGGCAGCAAGCATTCGCATGACGATCTCGTTGCGGCTCATCTCCAGGGAGAAGATGACTGCGGCCTGGTTGTGATGAATCGCTGCGTGGGCGGCGACGTTGATACCAAGAACCGAGTTGTGGGTCGGGACCATCGACCGGCTCGCCAGATAGAGGTGCGACGGGTGCTCCACCTCGACGCAGCGGACGGCTACCGACTCGATCTGCCGGACGGACTTGAACCCGAAGACCTGGCGCGCGCCGGCGTGGCCTGGCCCGATGGACAGGTCAGCGCCACCGGCGAGCTTCCCAGCGATCTCTTCGGTTGTCAGGATCTGAGCGTCGGCCGCCGCGCCGACGGCCCACTGGTGCTGAGCATCCGCCACGATCACCGTGCCGTCGTCGAACTCCACCTCGTAGGTGGGGCGACCGTGCATGACCTCGGTCGCCCCGACCACCCGTGTCGGGGTGCCGTCCGCAGCCAGGATCATTTCGCCGACGGCGACCTCGCCCATGGTGGTCCATCCGGTGGGCGTCGGAAGTGGTGTGTCGAGGGCCAGCGCCTTACCCACTGCAGGTCGGGCAGCCACGACGATCATCTGGCCGCCGTGCAGGCCGTTCGTCAGGCGGTCGAAGTCCGAGTACCCGGTGGGCACGCCGGTGAGTCCCTCACCACGGCCCTGTGCGGCGTCGATCTCGTCGAACGTCGGTCCGATGATGTCGGCCAGCGGCAGGTAGTCCTCCGACGCCCGGCGTTCGGTCACCGCGTAGACCTCGGCCTGCGCGTTGTTGACGACGTCGTCCACCTCGCCGCCGTCGGTGGCATAGCCCATCTGGACGATGCGGGTGCCCGCCTCGACCAGGCGGCGCATGATGGCGCGCTCGCGCACGATCCGGGCGTAGTAGCCGGCGTTCGCGGCCGTGGGCACACCGGCCATCAGGTCGTGGAGGTACGGGGCACCGCCGACCCGGGCGTGCTCGCCGCGACGCTGCAGCTCGGCGAGCACCGTGATGGCGTCGGCCGGCTCGCCCCGACCGTAGAGGTCGATGATCGCGTCGTAGACGGCCTCGTGCGCCGGGCGGTAGAAGTCGTTGCCGCGGATCTGCTCGATCACGTCGGCGATCGCGTCCTTGGACAGCAGCATGCTGCCCAGCACGCTCATCTCGGCGGCGATGTCCTGTGGCGGCGTGCGGTCGAGGCCGGGGTTCCGGCCGGAATAGCTCGACTCGAGCTCCTCGATCGACATCCGCACCTCCTGCCTTCCTCGTCTCATGACACCCCGGCGCACGCTGCGCGCGCGCTCGGTCGGCGTCCTACATCTGTTCTACTCCTCGCCGCTCGGCACTCTCGGGACGTCGACCACGACACGCCTTTGTGTCGTGCGCGACGGTCCCGAGGGCATCGGGCCGGCAAGGAGGTTCCGCTGACGGTAAGCCCCTGTGGACCCCGACGCAATGAGACCTGTGGACAGGCCTGTGTACATCATGTGGAAAGGTGGCCCTCGCCTGTGTACAGCAGGGTGGACAACCCTGTCCCCAGCTGTGGATAAACCCTGTGTAAAACGTCACCATGTGGTCTGACCTGCGTCGACGTAACCCCCAGCCTGTGGAGGAAAGAAAGTTGGGCGAGCCTCGCCACACCCCGGGTCTTCCGCGGTCGATCGACCGGGAGATCCTCGCCCTCGCGGTACCCGCGCTCGGGGCGCTCGTCGCCGAGCCGGTCTTCGTGCTCGTGGACAGTGCGGTGGTGGGGCACCTCGGCACCGCCCAGCTGGCCGGCCTCTCGCTCGCGAGCAACGTGCTGCTCACGCTCGTCGGCCTGTGCATCTTTCTCGCGTACACGACCACGGCGTCGGTGGCCCGGCTCACGGGCGCGGGCAAGGAACGCGCGGCGCTGCAGTCGGGCATCGACGGGATCTGGCTCGCCCTCGGGATCGGTGCCGTCCTGGTCGCCGCGCTGCTGCTCGGTGCCCCGCTGATGGTGACCGCCCTGGGAGCCGACGGCGACGTCGCCCAGCACGCGGTGACCTACCTGCGGTGGTCGGCTCCCGGGCTCGCCGGGATGCTCGTGGTCCAGGCTGCGACGGGCGTGCTCCGCGGCTTGCGCGACACCCGCACGCCGCTCGTCGTCGCGGCCTCCGGTGCCCTGCTGAACACCGTGCTGAACGTGGCGCTCGTGTACGGGGTGGGGATGGGGATCGCCGGTTCCGGCCTCGGGACGGCCATCACCCAGCTGCTCATGGCAGTGGTGCTCGGCGTCATCGTGGTGCGTGGAGCCCGGAGCCGCGGTGCGAGCCTGCGCCCGCACCGGGCGGGCATCCTGTCGGGTGCTCGTGCGGGCGTACCGCTGGTGATCCGGACCTTGAGCCTGCGCGCGGCGATCCTGATCACGGTGGTCGTCGCGACCGACCTGGGGGCCGTCGCCCTCGCCGGGCACCAGGTGGTGAGCTCGCTGTGGGGCCTCGCGGCGTTCGCGCTCGACGCGCTCGCCATCGCGGCACAGGCGCTCGTGGGCCACGGCCTCGGTGCGGGCGACGTCGGCCACGTCCGGCTGCTGCTGCGCCGGTGCCTGCGCTGGGGGATCGGGTCGGGCGCCGCGATCGGTGTCGTCCTGGCGGCGTCGGGCTGGTGGATCGCTCCCCTCTTCTCGCCCGATCCCGACGTGCGCGTCGCGATCACCCTCGGCATCGCGGTGTGCGGGGTGCTCATGCCGATGGCGGGCTGGGTCTTCGTGCTGGACGGCGTGCTCATCGGTGCGGGCGACGGCCGCTACCTCGCCTGGGCGGGCATGGCGACGCTGGTGGTCTACCTGCCGTTCGCCCTCGCCGTCTCGGCCTGGGCGCCCGACGGCGCGCGCGGGCTCGCCTGGCTCTGGCTCGCGTTCGCCGGCGTGTTCATGGCGGCCCGAGCCGTGACGACCGGGTGGCGCGCCCGCGGTGACCACTGGCTCGTCACGGGAGCATGACCGAGGCCGGACCCCCGCCGGACCGCCTAGACCCGCACGTTGAGCCGGTAGCCCACGCCACGCACCGAGGCGACCTCCACGTCGCGCACCGGCGCCAGCCGCTTGCGCAGCCGCTTCACCGCCGACGTCACCGGGTCGGAGTCGCCGAGGTAGGGCAGCTGCCACACCCGTGCGGTGAGCTCGGCGAACGACCACACGCGCCCTGCCTCCAGGGCGAGCGTCGCGAGCAGGTCGAACTCGCGTGCCGACAGGTAGACCCGCCGGCCGAGCGCCGTGACCTCCCGGCCGGCCAGATCCACGAGCAGCGGTCCCGCCACCAGCGGTTCGACGGTGGGCGGCGCGACCATCGGCACCGAGCCGGTGACGGCGGACACGGCACCCGTGTCCGTGCGTCGTGGGCGGGGTCCGGGGCCGGGGCCGTAGCCGGTGCCGCCCGTGGCGGGCCCGGCGGTCCCGGTCGCGGGCCGTCGTGGTGCCGGGAGGGTCGCGTGCAGCACGGGTTGTGCCAGCACGCTGCCCGATGCCGGCCGGAACCGTCCGCGGCGACCGGCCGCCCCCGCGTCGGGCCGCCCGGGAACCGGAGGTGGCGCAGCGGCCGGGGACACTGCCGGCGAAGGCTGCTCCGCGGCGCGGGACGACGCCTCCGTGGGGTTGTCGCGCTCGGGGAAGCGGCCGCCGGGATGCTCCGGGAAGTGCCGGCCATAGGTCTGGTCGGCCGTCGGGCCGGGGTTGTCGTAGCGCTCGGACTGCGCGTCGCCACCACGCCGGCCGACGACGCCGTCGGTCCGCCGGGGCGCGGCCTGGTTGTCCAGGACGGCGCGGGCGCCCTCTGCGTCGGGCGTGGCGAGCACCGTTGCTCGGCCACGGAGCAGATGAGCGATCTCGATGATCTGGTCGGAAGGGAGGCCTACGCAGACGACGAGGCCTGGGGCGGAACCTGGTGCGGGGTCGAACGTCACGTGCGTCACCCTCCATGGGTCGGCCGTTCAGGTGCGTCCGGGTCGGACCCGGGCAACGCGTGTCAGTTTGCCCCCGAGTCGTACCGTTGAGGTCAATTTTTCGTTACCTCCCGGTTGCGTGCCGGAAATGACACATTCCCGCCTGGTTGGCGCTTTTACGCCAGTGGTGTCCTGATAGCGGGTGAATTCCTGTGATAGCCAGGGTGAAAAAAGCGGCCGACTATTGACAAGGGCAATTGCCGTTTGGTCGACCACATTTTGACCGACAAATGACCCACGCCTGACCGTGAATCGACCTTGTCGCAGAGAACTGCGCAAACGACGGTGGGGGCTGGCCCACGACCGTGGTCCGTCCAAGCGCATCCGATGTCGCGGATGCGCCGGGTAATGGAGGGTTCATGCACCGTCGAACTGCTCTCGCACAACGCTCGGCAACCGCTACAGCGGTTCTCGCGCTTGTTGCGACATCAGCGCTGAGCGTCGCCCCGGCGGCGTTCGCAGGAACGTCACCGACAACGGCAGCGACCACGACGAAGACCGTCGCGGCCGATCCAGAGGACAAGTTCACCGACTTCGCCAGGGAGATGCTGACCGAACGCAAGACCGCCGACTTCTGGGTGGAGCTGGCCGACGAGGCCGACCTCTCGGAAGCTCGCGGCATCAGCAGCTGGGACGAGCGGGGCCAGTACGTCTACGACGCGCTGACCAGCACCGCCAAGACGTCCCAGGCCAGCCTCATCAAGGAGCTCAAGGCAGTCGACGCCGACTACGAGAGCTACTGGATCAGCAACCGGATCCTCGTCGAGGACGGCACCCTCGCCCTGGCGGACAAGCTCGCCAAGAGCGCTGAGGTCCAGCGGATCAGCGAGACCGTCCAGCTGAACCTGGTCGAGCCGGTCAAGCGCGCACCGGTCGGCGACCAGGGCACGCAGGCCGTCGAGTGGGGGCTGGACGCCATCAATGCCCCCGAGGTCTGGGACATGGGCTACACGGGCGAGGGCATCACCGTGTCGAACATCGACACCGGCGTGCAGTACGACCACCCGGCGCTGGCCGACAAGTACCGCGGCATGCAGCCCGACGGCACCGTGGTCAACGACTACAACTGGCAGGACACCAGCGGGTCGGCCGAGCTGCCGTTCGACGACAACGGCCACGGCACGCACACCGTGGGCACGATGGTCGGCGACGACGGTGCGGGCAACCAGATCGGTGTCGCCCCCGGTGCCGACTGGGTGGCCACGAACGGCTGCGACACCTGCGCCGACGTGGACCTGCTCGAGTCGGGCCAGTGGATCCTCGCCCCGACCCGTACCGACGGCACCGGAGCCGACCCCTCGATGCGGCCGCACGTCGTGAACAACTCGTGGGGCGCCCGAGCGGCCGGCTCCATCGACGACTGGTACACCGAGACCACCGCGGCCTGGGAGGCCTCGGGCATCTTCGGCACCTGGTCCGCGGGCAACTCGGGACCGTCGTGCCAGACGACGTCGTCCCCCGGTGCCAACACCGGGTCCTACTCGGTCGGCGCGTTCGGCGTGTCCGGCGCCATCGCCGACTTCTCGTCGCGTGGTCCGGGTCAGGACGGCATGGTCAAGCCCAACATCGCGGCCCCCGGCGTGAACGTGCGGTCGTCCGTCCCCGGTGACGGCTACTCCGCCTTCAACGGCACCTCCATGGCGGCCCCGCACCTCGCGGGCGCCATCGCACTGCTGTGGAGCGCCGCACCCGCGCTCGTCGGTGACATCGAGGGCACGCAGGCGCTGCTCAACGAGACCGCCGTCGACACCGACGACACCTCCTGCGGCGGCACCGCCGACAACAACAACGTCTGGGGCGAGGGCAAGCTCGACGCCGCCGCCCTCATCAACGCCGCCCCGATCGGCGCCACCGGTTACGTCGCCGGCACCGTGACCAACGCCGACGGCGCCCCGATCGCGTCCGCCGACGTCGTCATCGACGGTGAGCACGACCGCACCGTCCGCACCGGCACCGACGGGACGTTCACCGCGCGCGTCGCCACCGGCGACTACGCGGTCTCCGCGTCCGCCTTCGGCTACCTGCCGTCGGCCCCGGCCGCGGCGACCGTCACGGAGGACGGCACGGTCGACGTGCCCATCACGCTCGAGGCCGCCCCGTCGCACGCCGTGACGGGCACGGTCACCTTCGCCGGGTCGGGAGACCCGGTCGCGGGTGCCCCGGTCAGCCTCGGCAGCCACTTCGAGGACGTCACCACCGGCGCCGACGGCACCTTCGCCTTCGCCGACGTCCCCGAGGGCACCTACCCGCTCACCGTGACGATGGGCGGCTGCGCCTCGTCGTACGAGAGCGAGGTCGTGGTCGACGGCGCGAAGGACGTGCCGGTCGAGATCACGGCGGTCACCGACGACTTCGGCTACTCCTGCGCGACGTCGACCGGTGACTACCTGCAGGGCGACACCCTTGTCGACCTCACGGGCGACGACGTCCAGACGTCGATCGACCTTCCGTTCGACTTCCCCTACTACGGCGTCGGCTACGACTCGGCGTTCGTCACCTCCAACGGTCACCTGAACTTCCTGGGTGCCAGCACGACGTACACGAACAGCACCATCCCGAACAGTGCGGTACCCAACGCCGCCCTGTACCCCTTCTGGGACGACCTGCGCATCGACGCCGAGTCGGGCCTCTACACCGGGACCACCACGGTCGACGGCGAGGACGCCTTCGTGGTCGAGTGGCGCAACGTGCGCAAGTACTCGCCGTCGACCGACCGCCTGAACTTCTCGGCCACGCTCGTCGCGGACGGCACCGTGCTGTTCGGCTACGGCGCGACCACCGACACGGACACCGCCAAGGGCAGCTCCGCGTCGATCGGCATCGAGAACGAGTCCGGCACCGTCGGGCTCCAGTTCTCGAACAACACGCCGGTTCTCACCGAGGGCCTCACCGTCACCTACACGGCGCCCGTGCTCTCGTACCTCGACGGCACGGTCACAGACCGCAACACCGGTGAGCCCGTCGAGGGCGCGACCGTGACCGCGGTGTCCGGCGACATCACCCGGACCGCCACCTCGGGGGCGGACGGCACCTACACCGCCATCGCGCTGCCGGGCGAGTACACGGTCGACATCACGGCACCCGACTACGAGGCCACGTCCGGCGCGGTGACCCTCACCCCTGAGGACACCAGCACGTTCGACGCGGCGCTCGCGGCGGGCATGCTCGCGGTCAGCACCGAGTCGATCGACGCCACCCTGCCGATGGGCAGCTCCACGTCCAAGCGGTTCACGGTGACGAACGAGGGCACCGCGCCCGCCGCCGTCGAGATGCGGGGTACCGGTGGCGCGTTCGAGATGCTGGGCATGGACGGCGCCGCCACCATCCAGCACCCCGAGGGCAAGGCCACCGTGGTCGAGTCCACGAAGCCGTCGGTGACGCTCGGCGGTTCGTTCGGTACCTCGGACTCGCGGCTCCAGGCCGCGGGCAAGGGCACCACGGGGCAGAGCGTGACACCGGAGTCCATCCCGGTGCGGCCCGACGCCACGAACCTCACCCACTCGGCCTCGCAGGAGATCACCGAGCTGAACTCGGCGTCGTGCGGCAGCATTGCCGGAACCACGGAGAACCATTTCTTCCGGACGTTCACGCTGAGCGACTTCGGCATCGACGGCGGCTTCGACGTCTCGGAGGTGTCCTTCGGCGTCGAGAAGGCCACAGCCCAGACGCTGACCGTCAACCTGCACACGCTGGACGGCGAGCTGACCTTCGCAAACCTGACGTCGATCGGGACGGCTGAGGTGAACATCCCGGCGTCGACGCTGACGATGGTCTCGGTGCCCGTGACGGGTGAGGTGCCCGCGGGCGCCACGCTCGTGGTCGAGGTCGTCTCGCCCAACCAGCAGTCGAGCGGTGGAGTCTTCTACATCGGGTCCAACGCCGCGGGGCAGACCGCGCCGTCGTACCTCTCCGCCACCGACTGCGCGCTCCCGGAGCCGGCGACCACCGACTCCATCGGCTGGCCCGACATGCACATCGTCATGAACGTCTCCGGTGAGACCGCCGGCGGCGGCATGGACTGGCTGACCATGGACCCGACCGAGTTCACGCTCGAGCCGGGCCAGAGCAAGACGATCACGGCAGCCATGAGCGGTGTGGTGGCCCAGCCCGGCACCTTCACCGGTTCGCTGGTGGCCGACGCGGAGACCCCGTACACCGCCCCGTCGGTGGACGTCTCCATGACGGTCAACCCGCCGAAGAGCTGGGGCAAGCTGGCCGGCACCGTGGGCGGCTTCACGCCCGACGGCGTCGTCTCGCTCGGCGACTCGGTGGTCCAGCTCAACGGCTACTACTCGGCGGTCACCCTGGTCACCGGGGCGGACGGCGGCTACGAGTACTGGTTCGACAAGTCGGAGCGCAAGACGCAGATCATCGCCACGGCCAACGGGTACGTCCCGGAGGTCGCCACCGCGAAGGTGGCGGCGGGTACCACCGTCGTGACCGACTTCGAGCTGGACCCGATGGAGTAGACGGGGTCTGATCCCTTCGTTCGGCAAAAGGTCAGGTGATCGGCAGCCCGAGCTGCCGATCACCTGACCTTCTACCGACTATCCGGGCCCGGCGCCCGGCGCCGGGGGCTTCAGCGCTCGATGTCGCCGCGGATGAACGACTCCAGCTGGGCGCGGCCCGCGGTGTCCTCCATCTGGACCGGCGGCGACTTCATGAAGTACGTGGACGCCGAGAGGATGGGGCCGCCGACGCCGCGGTCCTTGGCGATCTTCGCCGCCCGGACCGCGTCGATGATGATGCCCGCGGAGTTGGGCGAGTCCCAGACCTCGAGCTTGTACTCCAGGCTGAGCGGCACCTCACCGAACGCGCGGCCCTCGAGGCGTACGTACGCCCACTTGCGGTCGTCGAGCCAGGCCACGTAGTCCGACGGGCCGATGTGGACGTTGCGGTCGTCCTTCTTGCCGGCCAGCGCGCCCGTCAGGTTGGAGGTCACGGACTGTGTCTTGGAGACCTTCTTCGACTCCAGGCGGTCACGCTGCAGCATGTTCTTGAAGTCCATGTTGCCGCCGACGTTCAGCTGGTACGTGCGGTCCAGCACCACGCCGCGGTCCTCGAACAGCTTGGCCAGCACGCGGTGCGTGATGGTGGCGCCGACCTGCGACTTGATGTCGTCGCCGACGATCGGCACGCCCGCGTCCTCGAACTTCTTGGCCCACTCGGGGTCCGAGGCGATGAAGACCGGCAGTGCGTTGACGAAGGCGACACCCGCGTCGATGGCGCACTGGGCGTAGAACTTGGCGGCCTCCTCCGAGCCCACCGGCAGGTAGCACACGAGCACGTCGACCTCGGCGTCGCGCAGGGCCGCCACGACGTCGACGGCGTCCTTCGTGGACTCGTCGATCGTCTCGCGGTAGAAGTCACCCAGGCCGTCGAGGGTCGGTCCACGCTGGACGGTCACGCCGGTCGGCGGCACGTCGGCGATCTTGATCGTGTTGTTCTCGGACGCGGTGATGGCCTCGGCCAGGTCGAAGCCGACCTTCTTCGCGTCGACGTCGAACGCCGCGACGAACTCGAGGTCCGACACGTGGTAGTCGCCGAACTGCACGTGCATGAGGCCCGGAACGGTGCTCGCCGGGTCGGCGTCACGGTAGTAGTGCACGCCCTGGACCAGGGACGAGGCGCAGTTTCCTACGCCGACGATGCCCACGCGGATGGAGGTCATCCTCGCTCCTTCTTCGTTTGTTCCTGCTGCGGTGGGCGGTTCTGCGCCGCGGCGCGTCCCCGCTCGGTGGAGATAAGGCTGTCGAGCCAGTGCACTTCGCGCTCGACCCGCTCGAGCCCGAACCGCTGGAGCTCGAGTGCGTATTCGTCGAGCCGCGAGCGGGGGTGCGCCGCGGCCTGGCGGAACGTCTCCAGGCGCTCGGTCAGCCGGCTACGCCGGCCTTCGAGGACTCGGAGACGGGTCTCGGCGTCGGTCTGCGCGAAGAGCGCGAACCGCACGTCGAAGTTGTCGTCCTCCCAGGCCGCGGGCCCGGCGCTGGCCAGGACGGTCTGGAGGTACTCCTTGCCCTCGGTGGTCAGCTCGTAGACCACACGACGCCGTCCGAGGGGCTTGGGCTTGGGGGTCCGCCCGGGAATCCCCGCCTTCGTCCTGCGGGGCGGGGGCGGCAACGGGTCGGTCTCCGTCGTCGCGATCAGACCACGCAGGACCAGCGCCTTCAGGGCCGGGTACAGGGTGCCGTAGGAGAAGGCGCGGAACGAGCCGAGCACCAGGTTCAGGCGCTTGCGCAGCTCGTACCCGTGCAGCGGGGACTCGTTGAGCAGGCCGAGCACGGCGGTCTCCAGTACCTCGGACCGGCTGCGCACGGTGGCCTCCTCTCGAGCCCGGCGCGGTTGCCCGGGCAAATCAGTTGTGGACGATGTATCGACTCGATACATCGTGAGGATAAGCATCCGGATCGTCGCGCGCAATTCGCCGCACCGCACCGGCCTCCGCCGGTCCGCCCCGTGGACGAAGTGTGAAGCGGGAGCAGACGGACTGGGCTGACTCTGGGGTAAATGTCCGGAAGCGGGGTCGTGGGGCCGCCTCGGGGTACTGCGGCCCGCAGGGAATCCCCTAGGGTTTCGGGTTGTCTGCCGTGGCATGTGCGTCAACCGCGCCGGCGGGCGCAAGTCGAACCGAGGAAGAGGCTGACGTGTCGAACTGGAGTCCCCCTCCGATCTGGCCGCAAACTCCCCGACGGCGGCAGGGAATCTGGAACTACCCCCGTCCGCACCGCACCGGGCTCCGGGCCTGGATCCCGTCGTGGCGGTTCGTCGTGGGCGCGCTGCTGACCGGTACGTCGCTCGTGGCCGGCGTGGTCATGGCCGCCTGGGTGAACGTGACCGTTCCCGAGGAGCTGGGCACGGTCCGCTCCGAGACCACCACCGTGTACTACTCCGACGGCAAGGTGCTCGGAACCTTCGCAGAGCAGAACCGCACCATCATCTCGTTGGACGACCTGCCGCCGCAGGTGACGGATGCGATCGTCTCGTCCGAGGACCAGAGTTTCCGGTCCCACCCCGGCATCAACCCTCAGGCCATCGTCCGAGCGGTCCTCAACAACGTGACGGGTGGCGCGCAGCAGGGTGCCTCCACCCTGACCCAGCAGTATGTCGAGAACTACTACGTCGGCGTGGGGGACACGACGTACGTTGACGAGTTCCGCGAAGCGATCCTCGCCCTCAAGGTGACGCAGCAGCAATCCAAGGACCAGGTCCTCGAGGGATACATCAACACCATCTACCTCGGACGTGGCGCGTACGGCGTCGAGGCGGCGTCGCAGGCGTACTTCGGGCACTCGGCCAAGAAGATGACCATCTCGGAATCGGCCTTCCTCGCTGGGATCATCCCAAATCCCACATACTGGGACCCCCGCCAGGGCGAAGCGGCCGAGGCGCAGGCGAAGGCCCGCTGGGAACGCACCCTGAACCTGATGGTCGAGCAGGGCAACATCACCGAAGAGGATCGCGCCGCCGCGGAGTACCCCAAGGTCATCGAGTACAAGCAGGGCTCGGGCAACAATCGGACCGCGTACCTGCTGGAAGCAGTGGCCAGAGAGCTCGCCGATCCCGACGGAGCCGACATCTCCGAGGATGCGTTGACCAGGAACGGTTACACCATCAAGACCACCCTCGACTCGAGGCTGCAGAAAGCGGCGACCGACGCGATGACGCTCCCGGAGGATGCGGATCCGCGAATCCGCGCGTCGCTCACGTCGATCGACCCCTCGTCGGGTGCGATCAGGGCGCTCTACGGGGGGCCGGACTACTCGGAGTACAAGACCAACGCGGCGACGCAGGACATCGCCCAGGCCGGATCGACCTTCAAGCCGTTCACCCTGGTCGCGGCCCTGGAAGAGGACATCCCGCTGACCAAGACCTACGACGGTACGTCGCCGCAGGAGATCGAGGGCTACACCACCTGGAACGCCGAAACGGGGGAAGAGGAGCAGGCTCCACTTACCAACTTCGGTCCTCTGCCCTACGGCGAGAGCTACCCGAACGTCTCGCTGCTCGACGCTACGGCGTACTCGGTCAACACCGCGTACGTGCATCTCAACAAGGAGGTCGGGCCGGACAGGACGAGGGACGTCGCCCTCCGGGCGGGCATACCGCAGACGAATTCGGGAGGCGACGAGATCGTCGCCGCGAACCTGGCGAACGTGCTGGGAACTGCGAGCGTGCGCAACATCGATATCGCACACGCCTATTCGACTTTCGCGGCGCAGGGTAGCCGTACCACCCCGCACCTGGTGGACGAGGTGCGCAACGGTGACAATCTCACCCACGAGTGGAGCGGGATCCCCACGGAGGAGTTCGACTCCGAGGTGATGGCCGCCGCGACGTACGCCATGACCCAGGTTGTCGAGAAGGGCTCGGGCGAGCCTGCGTCGGAACTGACGGGTCCGAACGGCGAGAAGCGGCCGGTTGCGGGCAAGACCGGTACGTCGAACAGCAATAAGTCGGCTTGGTTCGCAGGATACGTGCCACAGCTGGCGACGGTCGTCGGTCTCTACCAGTACGACCTCGAGGCGCGGGACGGCAAGGGCGAGTACATGCAGATCGCTCCGTTCGGCGAGTGGAAGGACATGGGGGTCACCGGCATGACCGGTGGTTCGTGGCCGGTCACGGCCTGGGCGGACTACATGGCGAAGGCGACCGAAGGCATGGACGTCGAGGAGTTCCCCGAGTACACGCCGCCCGCGCCGCCGGAACCGACGCAGTCGCCGTCGCCGTCGCCGTCCACCAGCCCGTCGGAGGAGCCCGAGGAAGAGAAGGTCGAGGTGCCCACGGGTCTCGTCGGCAAGCAGTACACCGCTGCCGCGTCGGCACTCGCCGGGGTCGAGCTCATCCCCCACCAGGTCGACGTCGACAGCGACCAGCCGGCCGGCATCGTGCTCTCCGTCGACCGCGAGGGCCAGGAGGTCAACCGCGGCGACACGATCCGGGTCGAGGTCTCGAACGGCTCCCAGGTGGAGCAGGAGACCACGACAGTGCCCTGGGGCCTGACCAACCAGGACCGCGGCTACGCCGAGGAGCAGGTCCGTGCCGCGGAGCTGACGCCCGTCGTCCAGGAGGCGCCGTCCGACTCGGTGGCCGAGGGACGCGTGATCTCGGTCGACCCGAGCGAGGGTTCCGAGGTACCCAAGGGCAGCCAGGTCACGCTCGTCGTCTCGACCGGGCCGGAGGAGGGTGGCGGTGACCCGACCGGCGATCCGACCGGTGGCGGCGACGGGGACGGTGACGGCGGGGGAATCTTCGGGTAGGCGGGTGAAAAGCGGGCATAACCGCTGCTCGAACACGGGGCGTACACAGAGAAACCGCGTTTGTACTACTTGGTGTGAACATCGATCCTCTATCGTTTTCGGGTTCAGTGTGCGATCACTGGATCGATACGAGGAACGAGGAAGACGTGGCGAACAGGAGTCCTTCTCCGATCTGGCCGCAGACGCCCCGGCGCCGACGGGGAGTCTGGAACTACCCGCGACCGCACCGCACGGGCCTCCGTGCGTGGGTGCCGTCGTGGCGCGTTGTCGTCGGTACCGTCCTGACCGGGATGTCGCTCGTGGTGGGCGTGTTCACGGCAGGGTGGATCGGCTGGGCCGTGCCCGACGAGCGTAAAGAGGTCGGTTCGGAGACCACTACCGTCTACTACGCGAACAACCAGGTGATGGGTAAGTTCGCGGCGGTCGACCGCACGATCCGGAGCCTGGACGAGATGCCCCCGTACGTGGGTGCGGCCGTGCTGGCGTCCGAGGACCAGAACTTCGAGAACCACATGGGCGTCGACCCCATGGGCATGGCCCGCGCCGTGATCAGCAACGTGACCGGTGGCGCACGGCAGGGTGGGTCGACACTGACGCAGCAGTACGTGGAGAACACGTACTTCGAGCCGGGCCAGACGTCCTATGCGGACAAGTTCCGCGAGGTCATCCTGGCCATCAAGGTGGACCAGGAGAAGTCGAAGGACGAGATCCTCGAGGGCTACGTCAACAGCATCTACCTCGGCCGTGGTGCCTACGGTTTCGAGGCCGCCGCGAAGGCGTACTTCGACAAGCCGGCCGCGAAGCTGACCATCTCCGAGACGGCGATGCTGGTGGGGATCATCCCGTCGCCGTCGTACTGGGACCCGCGCTTCGGCGAGGAGTCGCGGGCCGTCGCCGAGCAGAAGTGGGCGCGCGTGCTGCGCAACATGGCCGAGCAGGGCGTCATCTCCGAGGAGGACCGCGCCGCTGCCACCTTCCCCGAGCCGGTCAAGTACAAGCCGGTGTCGCGTGCGGGACAGGTGGGCTACCTGCTCGAGGAGGTCCGCAAGGAGCTGGCCGACAAGGCCGACCTCGATGAGGACGACCTCATGAACAACGGGTACGAGATCCACACCACGATCAACCCGAAGTGGCAGAAGGCCGCGGTCAAGACGGCGAACACCATCCCGACGGAGGGTGAGGCCGCCGCGTCGAAGCGGCTCGGTGTCTCCATCGTGTCCGTCGATCCCAAGGACGGTGCCATCCGGGCCCTGTACGGCGGCAAGAACTACGAGAAGAACCAGTACAACGCCGCCACGGACGGCGAGGCGCAGCCCGGCTCCACGTTCAAGCCGTTCACCCTCATCGGTGCACTCGAGGAGGGGCACGAGCTCAACGAGTACTACTCGGGCAACAGCCCCATGCAGATTCCGGGCTGGACCGACGTGGTCGACGGCGTCGAGCAGGAGAAGGAACTCACCAACTTCGGCCCCGTGGGCTCGGGCGGCGAGTCGTTCGGTGACATCGACCTGATCGACGCCACCGCGAACTCCGTGAACACCGTCTACGCGCAGCTCAACGTGAAGATCGGGCCTGAGAAGTCGCAGGATGTCGCGATTCGCGCCGGGATCCCGAAGGAATCGACGAACGCCACCCTGTCCAACGTGCTCGGCACCGAACCGGTGCACGCCGTCGACCTCGCGGGCGCGTACGCCACCTTCGCCGCGCAGGGCACCCGCACCGAGCCGCACATCGTGACCTCCGTGAAGGACGGCGAGCAGCTCCGCTACGAGTGGTCCGGCATGCCCCAGCAGGGGGCCATCGATCCCGAGGCGATGACCAAGGCCACGTACGCGATGCAGCAGGTGGTCGAGAAGGGCTCCGGCACGCCGGCGCTGGAGCTCCTCGCCCCCGACGGCAACCCGCGTCCGGTCGCCGGCAAGACCGGGTCCACCAACGACAACAAGTCGGCCTGGTTCGCCGGCTACACGCCCCAGGTCGCGACGGTCGTCGGCCTCTACCAGTCGACGGAGGACGGGGGCCAGGCCCCGATCACACCGTTCGGCGAGTGGGCGGACGTCAGCCTGACCGGTGGCACGTGGCCGGTCTGGGCGTGGACCGACTACATGAAGACGGTGACCGACGGCATGGAGGTCCAGGAGTTCCCGGCCTACGAGCCGCCGCTCCCGCCGGCGCCACCCTCGCCGAGCCCGACGCCGTCGCCGACGATCTCAGACGACGCGGAGGAGAAGGTGCTGATCCCGGCCGGGCTCGTCGGGCAGCAGATCACGCCGGTCGCGGCGGCGCTGTCCAACGCCGGAGTGAATCCCGTGCCGGTCGAGTCCGAGAGCGAGTACCCCGAGGGGACCGTCCTGTCCGTGCAGCACGAGGGCCAGGAGGTCAAGCGCGGCTCGGACATCCGGGTCGAGGTCTCGACCGGCCCGGCCGAGGAGCAGACGACGCGTGTACCGAACGGTCTGATCGGCGGCGACGAGGGCAACGCCCGGGGCAAGATCCAAGGTGCCGGGCTCGAGCCGGTCGTCGAGTACCAGGCGTCCGAGGACTATCCGGAGGGCGTGGTCATCAACGTCGATCCCGGTGAGGGCTCCGAGGTGGCCGCCGGCAGCAGTGTGCGAGTGCTTGTGTCCTCCGGACCAGCGGACATCGGCTTCCCGACCGGAGAGCCGACGGACGGGGACGGCAACGGCAACGGGAACGGGAACGGCGGCGGAGGCGGGAACGGCTCTCCGTAACCACCGTCGCGCCGTTCGTCCCACGGAGGGGCCGTCTCTGCCGGAGACGGCCCCTCCGCGGGTTCCGCGGACGCCAGCCGAACTGCGGACCCGCGCGTGTGAGAGGGGTCTCGCCCGCTCGATTCCGCCGTCGTGCACATGGCAGGTAGGCTTGGCCCTTGCTGTGAACCCTCCTGTCACGGAACGACCGTGACCGCTGAGACCAGAGGAGGTGGGTATACACATGCGTCAGTACGAACTGATGGTGATCCTGGACCCGGAGGTCGAGGAGCGCACCGTTGCCCCGTCGCTCGACAAGTACCTGTCGGTCATCACGACCGAGGGTGGCTCCGTCGACAAGGTGGACATCTGGGGGCGCCGCCGTCTGGCCTTCGAGATCACGAAGAAGACCGAGGGCATCTACGCCGTCGTCGACTTCACCGCGACGTCTGCCACCGCCAAGGAGCTGGACCGTCAGCTGGGCCTCAACGAGGTCGTGCTGCGTACCAAGATCCTGCGCACCGGCGACAAGTGAGTCGTCGGAGCTGAACCTTCCTGCGCCCGCGCGAGTGTCAGTGGTTCGTGGTTGCATTCACCGCGAACCTAGATATCGCGCACGGAACGTCGACTGAATCGAGGAATTGGCATGGCTGGTGAAACTGTCATCACAGTGATCGGGAACCTGACCGGGGACCCGGAACTGCGCTTCACCCCTTCAGGTGCTGCGGTCGCCAACTTCACGGTGGCGTCGACCCCGCGGACCTTCGATCGCCAGAGCAACGAGTGGAAGGACGGGGAGACCCTGTTCATGCGCTGCTCGATCTGGCGCGAGGCCGCGGAGAACGTCGCGGAGTCGCTGACCAAGGGCACGCGCGTCATCGCGCAAGGTCGCCTGGTCCAGCGCTCCTACGAGACCCGTGAGGGCGAGAAGCGCACCGTTGTCGAGCTGCAGGTGGACGAGATCGGTCCGTCCCTGCGCTACGCCACGGCCAAGGTCACCCGGGCCCAGCGGTCCGGTGGTGGCGGCGGCTTCGGTGGTGGCGGCGGCGGTGGCTTCAGCGGCGGAGGCGGTGCCCAGCAGGGCGGCGGCTCCGGTGGAGGATTCAGCTCTTCCGGTGGCGGTCAGAGCAATGACGACCCGTGGGCCACGGCAGGCCCGGCGTCGTCCGGTGGTTCGTTCTCGGACGACCCGCCGTTCTGATGCGACAGAGGGCGCAGCGCAGGGTGAGAGCCGAGGAACGAGGCACTCGCCCGAAGCGGAGCCCGACAGAGCATCAGTACTAGATCTGATCGACACCCCCCGTTCACCTTTTTTCGCTCGTCCGGCCCGCCAAGCCGAGTGAGCAGCACCTGACAAAGGAGCAACGCCATGGCGAAGCCTGTGGTGCGCAAGCCCAAGAAGAAGATCAACCCGCTCAAGTCGGCGAAGATCCACAACATCGACTACAAGGACACGGCGCTCCTGCGCAAGTTCATCTCCGACCGCGGAAAGATCCGCGCTCGTCGTGTCACCGGCGTCTCCGTGCAGGAGCAGCGTCAGATCGCGAAGGCCGTGAAGAACGCCCGCGAGATGGCCCTGCTGCCGTACACGTCGACGGCTCGCTGAGGAAGGGATCGAGAACAATGGCAAAGCTGATCCTGACCCACGAGGTGACCGGCCTGGGTGAGCCCGGCGACGTGGTCGAGGTGAAGGACGGGTACGCCCGTAACTTCCTCATCCCGCGTTCGCTGGCGACGCCCTGGACCAAGGGCGCCGAGTCCGACATCAACGCGATCCGCAAGGCTCGCAAGAGCCGCGAGATCGCCTCGCTCGACGAGGCGAAGGCTCTGGCCAGCTCCCTCTCCGCGAAGCCGGTGACCGTCACGGCGAACGCCGGCCCCGGTGGCCGTCTGTTCGGTGCGGTGACCACGGCGGACATCGCCGGTGCGGTTGCCGCCGCCGGCGGCCCGTCCGTCGACAAGCGCAAGATCGAGATCGGTCAGACCATCAAGGCGACCGGTGACTACACCGTGTCGATCCGCCTGCACCCTGAGGTGTCGGCCAAGATCGGCGTGAAGGTCGTCGCCGACTGAGCTAGTGCTCGGTTGATCGTCTGATCACGAGAGGCCCCGGCTTCCCCTTGGGGAGCCGGGGCCTCTCGCATGCCGGGACGAGATTCGGGAGACCCGGCATCAGGGGGTGATCTTCCGTCTCTTTACTGAGTTGTGATCAATAGAGCGTTCCGCAGGGCACGAACCGCCGGTACCTTCAGCGCAGACGCCCGCGATATCGGGCTTCGTGCTCGCCAACGGCGGCGAGCCCGGCGGACAGTGGCGCCGGTCGGACAACTTTTCGCGGGGCGACGACGCCCGCGGGACGAGAGGCGAACCGATGACGCAGTTGCACGCATCCCGAGCAGCACAACCAGGGCCGGCACCCACGATCCTGATGGCGGTGGGCGTTGCCTTCCTGCTCATCGGCGCGATCGCGGCCACGGCCTTCATGCTGCTGTTCCACGGCTCCGTCGCCGCAGGCGCCGGCCAGCTGGCCAGCGGCGCCGGTGAGCTGAACGACGGCGTGCAGGCCGAGCTGGTCTCGGGCGTCGGGGACCTGAGCGCTGGGGCCACCGACCTCGACGCGGCCGTGCAGAACGACGTGGTGCCGGGCGTCGAAGCCTTGGCAGACGGTGCAGGCCGGCTCGACTCCGGTGCCGGCGAGCTGCGGGCGGGTGTGGTCAAGCTGCACGACGGCTCGAAGAAGATCGCCGACGGCACCGCCGAGACCGCGAAGGACGTCGCCGACCTGGCTGACGCGTCGCTGCGGCTCACGGCGGGTTCCACGCAGCTGAATGACGGCCTGGGCACACTGAACGGCAAGGCGCCGGAGCTGGCTGACGGTGCCGAGCGGCTCGCGGCGGGGTCCGGCGAGGTGCGGGCTGGCGTCGCGAAGGTGAGCGACGGTGTGGCGCCGATCGACGCCGGTGCGCAGCGCTTGGCCGGCGGGTTGAAGAGCGTGGCGGCAGGGGCCGGCCAGGTCGATGCCGCTGCGATCCAGCTCGCTGACGGTTCGTCGCAGATCTTTGCGGGTAGCCAGGTGCTCAACAACGGGCTGTCGCGGCTGGCTGCGGAGAACGACGCCATCCTGGGCGGGATCTCCCTGCTCCAGGAAGGCGCAGGCAAGCTCGCCACGGGGGCAGCGGTCCTGGACGCCGGCGCCGACCAGGTGGCTGGTGGCCTGCACGAGCTCAACGCGGGTGCACCGGAACTGGCCGCGGGTGCCGACAAGGCGGCGACCGGGGCTCAGGATGTCGCCGATGGCGTCGGGGCCGTGGCCAGCGGTGTCAGTGCTGCGCATGGTGGCGCAAACACTCTCGCAACAGGCATCGGCGACGTGGTCGACGGGGCGGCGGGTGTACAGGGGGGAAACGAGGCGCTCTCGGCCCAGCTGACGCAGCTCTCCGAGGGCAGCGACGACCCAGGGCTCAAGGAAAAGCTTGAGGCGCTCGCCAAGTCGGCGGGCACCCTCGCCCACGGGGCGGGGGAGGTCAAGGCCGGTGCCGAACGGGCACGGTCCGGTGCCGCCGACCTGGGCACATCGCTCGGGGCCCTGTCGGTCGGGGCTACCAAGGCTTCGACCGGAGCGTCCGATGTTGCCGCGGGTACGGCGAAGGTGTCCGCAGGTGCGAGCCGGGTCGCGAGTGGGCTCGGCCAGCTCTCGCCCGGCGCGAACGGCGTCGCCGTCGGTGCGGAGGAGATCAAGAACGGCAGTGCCAACCTCCACGGAGGGTTCGGGCAGATCGCTCCGGGCATGCGGACCTACGTGGCCGGCGTCGGTTCGGCGTATGCCGGAAGTGCAACGTTGGTCGCGGGCTCGGGACTCGTCGCTGGAGGCAGTGCTCAGCTGGCGCAGAACACCCCAGTCCTTGCCGCCGGCGCGGCGAAGTTGGCGGACGGAAGCCTGGAGCTGGCCGCCGGAACCGGCCGCCTCAAGGGCGGCCTGCCCGCGCTGCTCTCCGGTGCCACCCGGGTGGCTGACGGCAACGCCGACCTGGCCGGCAAGACACCGGAGCTCGTCGACGGTGTCGGCAGGCTGCACGCCGGCTCCGGTCGCCTCGTCGACGGCATCATCGAGGTCCGTGACCGCGTGGTGCCGAAGGTCGAGAAGTCACAGCGCCTCGCCGATGGGTCGGTCAAGGTCCGCGACGGGCTAGAGGACGCCCGGCAGGGCACCCGGACGCTCGTCAACGGCACGGGTGCGCTCGATGACGGCACTCAGGCCCTGGCCGCCGGCGCCGTCACTCTCGCGGACGGTACCCAGCAGCTCGCCGACGGCTCCGTCCAGCTCGCCTCGGGAACCACCGAGGTGGCGTCCGGCACGGACCGCCTGTCTGCTGGGACCGGCAAGCTCCGTACCGATGTGGACGCCGCACCGGCGGGTGTCATCGGCATCGGCGCCGTCCTCGCCGCGGCGCTCGGTCTGCTGGCAGCCCTCGCGGGCCTGATCCTGCTGAACCGGCGCCGCGCCTGACCTGACCGGTCGCCGGGGCGGGCGGAACCCACCGTTCTGCCCCGGCGACCGCGATCACAGCTCGGCGAGCATGTCGGCCATCCGGTCGATCTCAGCCATCTGGTCGGCCGCGATGTTCGTCGCCAGCTCGATGACCCGCTCCTCGCTGCCGGAACCCGCCACCTCCTCGCACATGGTGAGCGCACCTTCGTGGTGCTTGATCATGCCCTCGAGGAAGAGCCGGTCGAACTCCGCCCCGGACGCCTTCTCCAGCGCAGCCATCTCGACGTCCGTCAGCATCCCGGGCATGTCCTCGGCGTCGTGCTCGTGCTCCGGAGCACGGGGTCCGGAACCGTCGCCACCCTCGACGTCGAGGGGGACGGGATACTCGTTCTCCTCGAGCCAGCCGGACATGAGATCGATCTCGCTGTCCTGCACCACGTCGATGCGGGCGGCGAACTTCTGCACCTGCTCGGACGCACTGCGCTCGGGGACCAGGCCGGCCATCTCCGTCGCCTGCCCGTGATGCAGGATCATGTCGCTCAGGAACCTGGCGTCGGCCTTCGTGAAGGGCGCCCGCGGCGCCGGACCCTCGTAGTCCTCCGGGGCGATCGTCTCCGCCTTGTCACCGGGCTTACCTGGTTGCAGAACGACGGAGCTGGGTGTCGAGACGGCTTCCGGCTCGTCGTCCGACCCGGTGCACCCGGCCAGCCCGAGCGTGAGTGGCAGCAGGGCGACCAGGCCTGCAGCGGCCGCTCGGGGTGGCAGCAGGAACCGCCGTAGCGCGCGGTGCCCGCGTGCCGGGCCGAGCCGCAGGACCTTCGGGGACCCGACCTCGATCTCTGTCTCCACGCGACGATCCTCCCGGCACTTTGTCACTGCTCGGACAATGCTTGACTCAGACCTGGCCTCAAATTGAGGTGTTGTACGGCACTCGCGATGGACCATACCAAGAAGGTGGTGGTCTGGTGTCGCTTGGGGCAATTGTCACCACTGTGTAAAAAGTCGCCAGGAATCCTGGTGCTGGGAGCTTCCTGTGGGTGAGACTGCCTCAACCGACCTAGGAGGTGTGACGCCCGTGCGTCGTCCAACCTTTACTCGATCTCGCGCTCGGGGCGCCACTGGCGTCGCCCTGACAGCGTTCTTCGCTGCGGCGGCTGTGGCACTCGCAGGACCCGTGGCGGCCTCGGCCGCCGAGCCGGACGTTCCGCCCGGTGAGACCGCGTCGTGGAACATGACCCACTTGAGCAACCAGCCCAAGAACGGCGCGCTCATGAGCACCGGCTCGGACATCGCGTTCCAGGGCAAGTACGCGTACGCCGGCAACTACGACGGGTTCACCGTCTACGACCTGTCGGACAAGGAGAACCCCGAGCAGGTGGTGCAGGTCTCCTGCCCGGGTGGCCAGAACGACATCTCCGTCTACAAGGACGTACTGGTGCTGTCGACGGACTACTCGCGCAGCGACGACTCCTGCGAGTCGACGTCGATGGACGCCACGGAGAAGGAGGCGTGGGAGGGCATCAAGGTCTGGGACATCTCGAACCCGCTGGAGCCCGAGTACGTCCAGTCCGTCGAGACCAGCTGCGGTTCGCACACGCACACCCTGGCCCCGTCGAAGAACGGCAGGACGGTCTACGCGTACGTGTCGTCGTACTCGCCGAGCGCCGCGTACCCGGACTGCCAGCCGCCGCACGACAGCATCTCGATCGTGAAGATCCCGGTGAAGGACCCGGCAGCGGCCGAGCTGGTCGCCACGCCGAACCTCTTCCCGGACGGTGGCTACGAGGGTGACCGGGACCGTCGGGCGTCCACCACGAGTGGCTGCCACGACATCACCACCTACGTGAAGTACGACCTGGCTGCCGGTGCCTGCATGGGTGACGGCATCCTGATGGACATCAAGGACCGCGAGCGTCCGCGCGTGATCAGCCAGGTCCGGGACACGGAGAACTTCGCGTTCTGGCACTCGGCGACGTTCAACAACGACGCCACGAAGGTGGTCTTCACCGACGAGCTCGGCGGCGGCGGTCTCGCCACGTGCACCGAAGAGTTCGCGCCGGAGCTGGGCGCCAACGGGATCTACGACATCGAGCGCTCGCGCGGCACGACGGAGCTCGAGTTCGCGTCGTACTACAAGATCCCCCGGCTCAACACGGCCGCGGAGAACTGTGTGGCGCACAACGGGTCGCTCATCCCGGTCAAGGGCAAGGACCTGATGGTCCAGTCCTGGTACCAGGGCGGCGTCTCGGTGTTCGACTTCACCGACTCCAGCAACCCGCGTGAGGTCGCCTGGTTCGACCGTGGCGAGGGTGTGAGCGGCGGCGGTACCTGGTCCACGTACTACTACAACGGGTACGCCTATTCGAACGACCTCTCGATCGGGTTCGACACGTTCGACATCGACGACTCGATCGATGGCAAGGCCGAGCGGGTCAAGCAGCGGGAGCTGAACCCGCAGATGCAGATGCCGTTCCGCGGCTGACCGTAGCGGCGTCGTCGCAGCGAGGGCCGCACTCACCCCATGGGGCGGGTGCGGCCCTCGCCGCCGTCCGGCGAACCGCCCGGTGGACGGGCGGCAGGTCCAGGCCTGGCGCTGCCTCGACGATGTATGGGAATCTCCCCTCCATGACAACCCGGGACGCCACGACCGACGACACGACCCTGCCGTCGGGCGACGCGCCGGACACGACGGAGGCCACGCCGCCGTCGTCCGCGTACGGGCTGGGGCGCCGCCTCCGGATCATGGGTGCGGTGCTGGCCGGTGGGCTCGCCGTCGTGCTGGCGCTGCTGCTGTGGCTCGGTGTGCTGGTTCCGGCGAAGCAGGAGGCGGCCGGGTACTCCGCCGCGGACTCCGCGTACGCCGCGGTGGCGATCGAGCACAACGCGCAGGCGGTGCAGCTCGCTGCGCTCGCGCCGGGGCGCTCCACCGACGATGACGTGCTCGCCCTCGCGGTCGAGGTGGGCGAGACCTCGGCGAACCGGGTGGGTGCGCTCGCGGCCTGGCTCGAGGAGCGGGAGATCGCGGTGCCCGCCGCCGGCCGGGAGGCACTGGCCCTCGCCGCGGACGGTCTCGACACCGAGCTGCCCGACAACGGCAGCGGCCCCCGGGCCGGGGCCGGCGCGCATTCCCACGAGGGCGGCAACCACGGCATGCTCACCGACGAGCAGGTCGACGCGATCGCCGCACTCGACGGGTCGGAGTTCGACATCGCGCTGCTGTCCGCGCTCGTCGAGCACCACTACGGCGGGCTGCAGCCGGCCGACGAGGAGATCACCGAGGGGAAGGACGCCGACGCGAAGGCGCTGGCGCAGGCCGAGGTCGACGCCATCCGCGTGGAGGTCGTGGAGGTCCGCGCCGTGCTGGCCGCCATCGGCGGCCCGGGGTCCAACGACGGGTCCGGTTCCTAGCCGAGCGGTCAGGGAGCCGTGACGAAGACGTCGAACAGCTGCGGGTGGTGCCCGTGCACCAGGACGGCGAACACGACGGCGTCGAACAGCAGGTGCACTGCGACGACGTAGCTGAGCGACTTGAACTTCGCGAAGATCCAGCCCTGGACGAGGGCGAACGGGACCGTGAGCAGCGGGCCCCACTCGCGGTAGCCGAGCTCCCACAGGAACGACACGAAGATCATCGACTGCAGCAGGTTGGCCTGCCACATCGGGAAGTGGCGGCAGAGCAGGGCGAACACCACGCAGATGAAGAACAGCTCGTCCCAGATGCCGACGGCGTTCACACCGACGAACAGCCGCCAGATGTCCTGCGTGCCCTCCAGGTCGGGCCAGTTCAGGTACGCGCCCGAGCCCAGGAAGTAGAACGGCAGCAGCACGTACCCGAGGGCCACGACGGCGGCGAGATAGACCCACTGCCCGCGCGTCCAGCGGCGCCCGGTCAGCACCGGAAACTGGATGGTGTCCTGCTTCAGTACGAACCGGGACAGTGCCCAGGGCACGAGCACCGACCCGCCGAGCGCGAGCGTGAAGCGCAGCATCCCGGCGTCGGACAGGTCCGCCTGCAGCGAGATCATCGAGATGATCCCCATACCGACGCCGATCAGCGCCAGGTCCCGCCCCAGAGCGCGGTCGGCCCACAGGCCCAGGGCGATGCCCACCACGAGCGGCACGTAGGCGACCGGTCGGATGTGGATGGCGAAGAGCAGGATCGCCGAGGCCGACACGAGAAAGGCGGCGGTCAGACGCGCTGGGCCGACCAGTGAGGCCGGCAGAGTGGAGGTCACGGGGTCGAGGCTCCCACATCCCGGACCTCCCGTGCGCCGAGCGGCACGTCGGCTAGGTGAGGTGGTCGAAGTCGCCGCGTGTCCAGGCGGCGTGCCGTTCTGCGGACCGCAGCACGATCTCGCGGGCGTTGGTGGGGATGATGCCGTCGAAGTTGTTGTAGAGCCGGTCGAACTGGAAGCGGCTGACGTGGTGGGCGATGCGTTGGACCACTGGTCCGGACAGTGGGATCCGGTTGGGGTAGCTGCGCATGAAGGACACGGAGGTGCGGTCGGGGTTGGCGAAGATGGTGTCGCCGCTGAGCAGTACGCCGTGGTCGGAGGCGCCGGCGGACCAGTGGGCGACGGCGGAGCCGGGGAAGTGTCCGCCGGGTTGGCTCAGGGTGATGCCGGGCAGGATCTCGCGGTCGCCCTTCCAGGCTTCGATGGTGTGGTCGGGGCGGGCGAGCCATGTGGTGTCGGGTTCGCTGATGAGGATGGGGACTTCGCCGAGTCGGTGGCTCCATTCGACCTGGACGCCGTACATGTGGGGGTGGCTGGCGACGATGTAGGCGAGGCCGCCGAGGTCCTGGACGGCGGTGACGGCGTTGTCGTCGAGGTAGCTGGGGACGTCGAACATGAGGTTTCCGGCGGTGGTGCGGACGATCTTGGCGGTGGGTCCGATGCCGACGTCGGGCACGGTGCGTAGGCCGAACAGGTCGGGTTCCAGCTCGTGGACCGTGATGCGTTGTCCGTCGGTGGCGAGCTCTTCCAGGGTGGTCCAGTGCTGCCCGTCCGCCGGCACCCACTGGCGTTCGTCGGCGCAGATGGCGCACACATCGGGCCGGGACTCGTGCTCCACGCCGCACGTGCGGCAGATCCAGAACGTCATCGTCGACAGCTCCCCTTCGTCGGGCCGGTGCATCGTCACGATGCGCCAACGCGGTGGTCGTGTCCAGCATTTCCCGCGCGGACGCGAAAAGCTCCGGCAGCCCGCGCGGCGTGGCGCACCGGCGCGTCGGCAGGTGAATCGTTTTGGATCGGCGCAGACCCTGGTGCGGCGGCCGTTTCGTCCATACGCTCGGGACAACGATCTACAACGTTGTAGTACAGGAGCCCTCAAGAGTCCTCAAGGAGGAGTGACCATGGCACCAACGTCACAGCGTCGCCCGCGGCTTTTTGCCGCAGGGGCCGCAGCACTGTCGATAGTTGTCTCCCTGCTCGTCGCACCCGGAGTCGCTGCCGCGCCCAGCGGTCCGGCCCCCAGCGGTACGACCTCCGGTGTCGTCCAGGCGGCTGCCTGTGGCGACGGTGCTGACGCCCTCGTCACCGGGAGCCAGTCGTCCGGGTTCACTGCGACCTATCACGGGCAGACCGTCTACCAGGGCCCGTACTACATCACCGCGATCTGGGAGGCGATCGGCGCGCTCGACCCGGGCCGGACCAGCCAGCAGAAGGTATCCGTCATGGCCAGCGCCTGGATCGGCAACAACACGATCGACCTGCCGAGCCACACGGCGTTCGAGGTCTGCGGCACCCTGGACACGGGGAACGTCGCGGGCCGGGGCGCCATCCAGGCCATCGGGGTGCGGGACGTGTCCATCCCCCACCTGAACATGACCGGGGCGCCGTACTTCGGCCTGCGCTTCGCGGACGTGCACGGCTTGCACCTGGGGCAGATCAACCTGCGGATGAGCGGAGGCCTGGGCATCCGGTTCGAACGTGACCTGCCGGGCAGCACCGACGTGCGGATGGACGACATCTACGTGTCGGGCACGGGGAACCACGGGGTCGAGACCTGGCACGTGGACGGGCTGCGGATCGGGACCATCACCGCGCGCGACGTCGCGTACGCGGGCCTGCTGCTGAACAGCACGCGCAACGCCACGATCGGCACGGTCGACGGCGAGAACGTCGCCACCGGTACCGGCTACGCCACGTTCCGCATGGCCAACGGCAACGGGCCCGGCATCACCGTGGACCGGGTGCGCTCGCGCGGCGGCGGCCGGGGCGTGTTCTGCGTGTCCAGGTCGCAGGGCGCGCGCATCAACTCCGTCGACCTGGCGAACAACGGCAACAACTCGATCCTCATCGAGAACTGCTCGGACATCACCATCGGTGGTGGAACCGTCAACGGTGGCGGCGAGGTGCGGCTCGCCGCTCGCTCGGAGTTCCCCAACAACCGCAACATCGACATCACGCTCCGCGTGGACAACACCTCCGTGCGCGAGTCGCCGTGCGGGGAGAACACCACGTGGAACCTGAGCGGGAACGGCGCGCGCAACATCTGCTGACCCGGCACGGCCTGCGGCCGCCGTGAGCACGACCTGCGGCCGCCGTGAGATGTACTGCGGTACTGACTCGCCGTACCGGGTACGGCGAGTCGGTACCGCAGTCCGACACCGGTCCAGACCCGCGCCGCTCGGTCTCCGGCTTCGGACTCCCGGCTCGGTCGCCCGGCTCCGCCTCAGGGCGGAGGCGGTCCAGACCCTGCGGCTCCTACGTTGGGCGCCATGGAGACACGTACGCGCGCCTCGAGCCGACGGACCCTGCCATGAGCCGGCCGGACCCGGACGCCACGACGGCGCCCGACGGAACGCCCGCCGTCCCCCCGGCGACCGCTCCCTACGCCTGGCTACCTTCGCTGATCGCCGCGGGATGCCTGGTCGCGGCAGTCGTGGCCGGGGGCCACCCCGTTGTCGGACCGGTGACCGCAGCGGTCTCCGCCGCACTGGTCGCCGGGCTCAGCGGGTGGTTCCGGGCACGCCACCGCCCGCCGTCCGGTGCCCGGCCGTCCGGTGCCAAGAGTGTCGCGGCGCTCGCGGCCTGCGTCGTGGCGGCCGTCTGGGTGCTGCGCGTCGCCGGGGGAGCACTGGAGGGCGCGGGCTTCGCCGGTGCGAGCTCCATGGCGCTGTGGCCCCTCCCGCTCGTCCTCGCCCTCGGTCTGTACGTGCCGCTCAGCCGGGTGCGAGCGCTCGGGCTGGTGGACGACTGGCTCTTCCGGGGCACGGTGGACCGGCGGGGTCTCTGGCTCCTCGCGGCGATCGTGCCGGTCTCCGCGCTGGCGCTGGTGCTGTGGGCGTGGACGACAGGAGAGGACGGCAGCGGGTTCGCGGCGTACCGCCGGATCGTCGCCGACCACGGCGTCGTCGTCATGGCGCTCGGGGCACTCGTGTTCTCGTCGGTCAACGCCGCCGCGGAGGAGTGTGCCTACAACGGCGTGGCGCAGCGGGCGTTCGGGCTCGACGTGGGCCGCGTCGTCGCGGTGGTGCTCGCCGCCGCGATGTTCGGCGCATCCCACTGGTACGGGTTCCCGAACGGGTGGTGGGGAGTCCTCCTCGCGGGCGGCTACGGCCTGGTGCTGAGCGCGCTGCGCCAGGTCTCGCGCGGGCTGTTGCTGCCGTGGGCGGCGCACGTGCTCGCCGACCTCACGATCGTCGCCGTGCTCGTGACGCTCTGGTGACGTCCGCGCTGGGCTGACTCCTCCTTGAGGCGGAAGCGATCTCGCGCGCGGAGTTCTTACCCTGGGGGCATGGTCCATGCCCCGCCCCAGCCCGACGGCGCCCGGCCGGCCGGCGCCCAGTCGGACGTCGGCCGGTTCGGTGCGTCTCGGCCCGGTGTGCGCCGGTCCGTCGAGAGCCTCGCCGGTCGGCTGCTCGACTGGTTCGGCGTCGACTCCGACTGGGAGCGGGTGCCGGCCGGACGCGACGCCTACCGGAAGGATCTGCTGCTGGGCGCCGGGTTCGCCGTGCTGGCGGCCATCTCCGTCGAGCTCGGCCGCAGTATGGGCCTCTTCGAGGAGGTGCGGGAGCCGCTGTGGCTGATCATCCTGCTCGCGGTCGTCAGCACCGTGCCGCTGGCCTGGCGCCGTCGCTACCCGCTGGTGTCGCTCGCGCTCGTGTACGCGGTCTGGCTCGGGCTCGGCCTGACGATCAGCGGGATCACCGTGCTCATGCCGATGCAGGTGATGTACTTCGTGGCCCTGTTCACGGCGGTGGCCTGGGCGCGCGACCGGCGGGCGATGCTCGTCGTGGTCAGCATCTGCGTGCTGATGATGTTCACCTGGCTCGTCTGGATGTTCGCGGTGGGGCAAGGCATGGAGACGCTCTTCGACGAGTACTCGACGCGTGCGGACTGGCCCGGCGTCGTGGAGCCGTATCTCGCGAACGCGGTCTACCAGTTCATCACCAACATCGCGTTCTTCGGCGGCGCCGTGGTGGCCGGTCAGATGCAGTGGAACGCGGCGCGCCGCCGGCAGCAGCTCGCGGGCCAGGCGGTCACCATCGAGAAGCAGGCCGCGGCGCTCACCGATCAGGCCATCGTGGCCGAGCGGGTACGGATCGCCCGCGAGCTGCACGACGTCGTCGCGCACCACGTGTCCGTGATCGGCATCCAGGCGGCCGCCGCCCGCCGAGTGCTCGACCGGGACCCGGCCAGGACCGCGGAAGCGCTCGTCACGATCGAGCGCGAGTCGCGCGAGGGGGTCGCGCAGATGCGCAACCTCGTCGGCACGCTCCGCGCGGTGCCCGACGGGGGCACCGCGGGCGGCTCGACGGGGCCGGACGGCGGGGCCTCCCGGTCGCCGGAACCTGGCCTGGCCGACCTGCCGACCCTCACGGCTGCCGACCACGACGGTCTGGACACCACGTTCCGTCAGGTCGAGGAGCCACCGGGCGCCGTGGCAGACGTACCGGACCCCATGGGGCTCAGCCTCTACCGCACGGCCCAGGAGGCGATGGCGAACGTGCGCAAGCACTCGACGGCCCGGTCCGCGACGGTCACGCTGCGCGTGGTGCGGACGCCCGAGACGCTGGCGGGCCGGCAGTTCGAGCACGGCTTCGCCGAGGTGGAGGTGCTCGACGACGGCCGCCCCCGCCACGGCACGTCCGGCTCCGGCCTGGGGCTCCTCGGCATCCGGGAGCGGGTGGCGACGCACCAGGGCGTGGTCGAGATCGGGCCGCGCGCGACCGGCGGGTACCGGGTCCGGGTGCGGCTACCGTTGCCTGCGCCGGGTCCCGCTGCCGTGTCGTCCGCGGAGCCCCCGGTGACGACGGCGGGTGCCGCGTCGACGGCCGAGTCGGAGGTTGGCGGATGACCCGTGTGCTGCTGGTGGACGACCAGGCGCTGGTGCGTTCCGGCTTCTCCCTCATCCTTTCGGTGGAGGACGACTTCGAGGTGGTCGGTGAAGCGGGTGACGGCGCCAGGGCGATCGAGCTGACCCGCGCACTGCGCCCCGACGTGGTGCTGATGGACGTGCAGATGCCGGTCATGGACGGCATCGAGGCCACCCGCCGGATCGTCGCGGAGGATCTCGCCAAGGTGCTGGTGCTGACCACGTTCGACCACGACGAGTACGTGTTCGACGGGCTCGCCGCCGGGGCATCGGGCTTTCTGCTGAAGAACTCCGACGCCGAGCACCTGGTGGAGGCCGTGCGCACCGTTGCGGCGGGTCACGCCCTGCTCGCGCCGCAGATCACGCGGCGGGTGATCGAGCAGATGGTGGCGGGGGAGCGGTCGTCCGCTCCGGTGGTCACCCTTCGGCAGGGCGCGGAGGCGGCGCCCGTGGCGAACGCGAGCGCGCGGCCGGCCCCCGAACCCGGTAACGAGGCGGCCCTGGCCGGTGTTGCCCTGCTCACTCCGCGCGAGCGCGAGGTGCTGGAGCTGGTGGGCACGGGGCTGTCGAACGCGGAGATCGCCGCGACCCTGTACCTCGGCGAGGCGACGGTGAAGACCCACGTCTCCAACGTGCTGTCCAAGCTGCACCTGCGGGACCGGGTCCAGGCGGTCGTCCTCGCCCATCGGGTCGGTTTGGTCTGAATCGGGAAGAAAGTGCCGGAGGGCCGGTCAACCCTCTGTATAGGGAATCATCGAAACTAGTATGGTATGCCGGTCCCCCGTCGACGATGACCCTGGAGGCCCCCCGTGAACTCCCTCGTCCTGGCCGTCATCGGTATTGCACTGATGGTCGCCGGATACCTGCTGTACTCGAAATATCTCGGTAAGAAGGTCTACCGACTCGACCCCGCTTTCAAGACCCCCGCGCACGAGCTGAACGACGGTGTGGACTACGTCCCCACCAACAAGTTCGTGCTCTGGGGCCACCACTTCACCTCCGTAGCGGGTGCCGCCCCCATCGTGGGGCCGGCCGTCGCCGTGATCTGGGGCTGGCTGCCCGCGGTCCTGTGGGTGACGATCGGCACCATCTTCTTCGCCGGCATGCACGACATGGGTGCCCTCTGGGCGTCGCAGCGCCACAAGGGCCAGTCGATGGGCATGCTGTCGGGCAAGTACATCGGCCCGCGTGGCCGGGCCCTGTTCCTCGTCGTGATCTTCCTGCTGCTGCTCATGGTCGTGGCCGCGTTCGCCGTGGTCATCAAGAACCTGCTGATCGGCACGCCGAGTGCCGTCATCCCCGTGTGGGGCGCGATCCTGGTGGCCCTCGTGATCGGGCAGATGATCTACCGCTGGAAGATCAACCTGCTGGTCACGACCATCATCGGCGTCGTGGCGCTCTACTCGCTGATCATCGTCGGCAACGCCAACCCCATCGTGCTGCCGGACCCGATCCTCGGGATGTCGCCGGCGACGTTCTGGATCGTGGCGCTGTTCGTCTACGCGGGCATCGCATCCCTGCTGCCGGTGTGGGTGCTGCTGCAGCCGCGTGACTACATCAACGGCGTGCAGCTCTTCATCGGCCTGGGCATCCTGTTCGGCTCTGTGCTGCTGTCGGCCCCGGCGATCGTCGCCCCCGCGATCAACCAGAACGTCCCGGAGGGCACGCCGCCGCTGGTGCCGCTGCTCTTCGTGACGATCGCGTGCGGTGCCATCTCGGGCTTCCACGGCATGGTGTCCTCCGGCACGTCGTCGAAGCAGCTCGACAAGGAGACGGACTCCCGGTTCGTCGGCTACTTCGGTGCCGTCGGCGAAGGCCTGCTGGCGCTCGGTGCGATCATTGCCGCCACGGCCGGCTACCGGACGCTCGCCGACTGGGAGGCCGTCTACTCCGCCTTCAACGAGGGCGGCGTCGCAGCGTTCGTCGAGGGGGGTGGCAACATCCTCAACGCCGGCCTCGGCCTTCCCGTCGGCCTGTCGGCCACGATCCTCGCCACCATGGCCGTCCTGTTCGCGGCGACCACCATGGACACCGGGGTGCGGCTGCTGCGCTTCGTGGTCCAGGAGGCCGGCGAGCTCGTACGCGTCAAGATCGGCGGCCTGCTCGGCACCGTGATCGCGCTCGTCGTGGCCGTCGGCCTGGTGTTCAGCCTCGGCGCCGACGGCGCGGGCGGCATGCTGATCTGGCCGCTGTTCGGTACCACGAACCAGCTGCTCGCGTCCCTGACACTGTCGGTGATCGCGGTCATCCTGCTGCGCAAGAAGATCAACCCGCTCCCGGTCATGATCCCCCTCGCGGTGGTCATGATCATGTCGATCTACGCACTGGTGCTGCAGCTGGGTACCTTCTACGCCGAGCAGAACTGGATGCTGCTGGTGCTGGACGTCGTCATCCTCATCGCGTCCCTCTGGGTGGCGCTCGAGGCGTTCATCGCCATGGCCAAGGCCCGTGGCGGCATCGAGGACGAGGACGACGCCGACAACAAGCCCGTCGCGAGCGTCGAGGGCTGACACGTGCTCGGCCGCCGGTTCGGCACCGCCCGCCGGCGGCTGAGCGCTGTCTCCGACGGGTTGCGCGAGTTCTACGTGGCGCCATACCGGCGCACGTTCGCGCGGGCCCAGCGGGACGAGGACGACCTCTTCATGCTGCTCGTCCTGAGCGAGGTCCTCGGGGTGCCGAACCCGGCGTCCTACTACACGGCCGAGCTGCTGCCGCTCGTCTACGAGCGGGTGCACGAGTGGCACACCCGTATGGGCATGGACCGATCACCGCTGGAGGACGTGTCGTGCTGCTGACCGACGTCGTACGGGGTCGGCGCGTGCTGTTCCTGGGGGGCAAGGGCGGCGTCGGCAAGACCACGACGGCGTCCGCGCTGGCGCTCGTGCAGGCCCAGGAGGGGCGACGGGTGCTGGTCGTCTCGACGGACCCCGCGCACAACCTGGGCCACCTGTGGCAGCGAGAGGTCGGGGACACCGTCGTGCCGCTGTGGCGCGGCGCGGGGCTGCTCGACGGGGTAGAAGTCGATCCGCGGCGGACCACCGACGCGCACCTGGCCCAGGTCGGCTCCACGCTGCGCCGCCTCATGCCGGACCATCTCGCCAAGGAGGTGGACCGGCATCTCGACCTCGCCAGGGACGCTCCGGGGACCCACGAGGCAGCGGTGCTCGAGCGGATCGCCGACGCCGTGGAGACCGGCCTCGCCGACTACGACCTGGTGGTGTTCGACACCGCGCCGTCGGGGCACACGGCCCGGCTCATGGCGCTGCCCGAGACGATGTCCGCCTGGACCGAAGGGCTGCTGCGCCGGCGGGACCGGGCCGACAAGTTCTCGGGCGCCCTCTCCGGGCTGGGCGTGCGGGACCCCAAGGCCGAGCGGGACAGCGAGATCCGGCGCACGCTGCTGCGGCGCCGGGAGCGCTTCGAGCGGCTGCGATCGGTGCTCACCGACCCGGAGACGACGTCGTTCCTGCTGGTGCTGGCCGCGGAGCGGCTGCCGGTGCTGGAGACCGTCGAGCTCGCCGGCACACTGCGGAAGCTCGGCGTGCCGGTGGGCGGGCTGGTCGTCAACAAGCGCTCCCCCGACGGCGCGGGCGGGCTGCTCGCTGCCCGGCGTGCCCACGAGGACGAGTGGCTGGCCGTGCTGGACGCCGAGCTGGGTGACCTGCCGCGCGTCGAGTGCGAGCTGTTGCCCGGTGAGGTCACGGGCGCCGCGGGGCTGGAGCAGTTCGGGGCAGCGCTGCGCTAGAAATGTCAGCGGTCTCTGACATTCGTGGCTTTGCCGTGAAAGCACGCAGAAGCGAGACCTCGGGAAAGGAGCTCGCTTCTTGGTGCCCGGTTATGCCGGAATGTCCAGCAGTAAAACTGGACTATTCGGAAGGTGCCGTTGAAGGTTCGGTTGACGGCTCGGTTGACGGGTTTGTCGACGGGTCCGGAGAGGGCTCGCCCGAGGGCTCCTCCGACGGTTCGGCGGTCGGCTCCTCGGTCGGGTCTGCCGGCGGCGGATCGGTCGGTTCTTCGGAGGGCGGGTTCGTGGGCTCCTCCGACGGCGGGTCTGTCGGCTCAGGATCCGGCGTCGGTGTGGGCTCCGGGTCCGGCGTGGGCGTGGGCGTCGGAGTGGGCGTCGGGTCCGGCGTCGGTGTCGGCTCCGGCGTCGGCCGGGGCGACTGCGTCGGTGGCGTGGTCGGCGACTGGCTGGGCGGCGTCGTGGGATGCACCGTGAACCCGTCCGACGGCGTCGAGGGGCTGCTGGACCACGCCCCCTGGCCGAGGCCGGGGGGCGGCGGCGGCGTCATCGTGAAGCTGCTGCCCGGCTGGTCCGTGGGCGTGTCGGCCATGTGCTTCGGGCTGTACGTCGACGTGGGCGGGGGTGTGTAGGTGAACGGGTTCTGCTCGGGCGCGGGCGTCGTGCGTACGTCGACCGTGCCCTTCTCACCCCGGTGGGACGTGGGCTCGCGCTTCACCATCATGGGCGGCAGGCCCTGCAGCGCGTCGGGCACGACGGGTGCCGCCGTCGTGTCCCGGTCCTGCTCCTGCTCGGGCTGCACTGCTACGGCACCCACGATCCCCGCCGTCAGCACCATGGCCGCGGCTGTTCCTGTGACGATCAAACGCTTGCGCACGCTTAGCTCCCCCTGCGGGTTCAGATACTGCCTTGTGCCCCTGTGCTGTGACGTTTCGGCCTGGTGCGCCGAACCGCGAAACATCCGCCGGAATGCGGTGCTCGGCTCTCCGGGGACGGGCTGTTCAACCGTGCAACGCCGCTATCGTTCGTGCGGCGTTCCGGATGGGACAATACGTGGCAGAACACCATCGGCAACCGGGGCCTGTAATACCAGGTCAGGGGCCCCGTGAATGCATGTGCACATACTGCGGTCGGCAGAATGTCATGAGATCGGCAACTCGAAATACCGATCATCGGACAATTTGCCGACCACCCGGCTGCGAGGCCGAGCAGGCCCACCAGAAGGCGGAGGAGGGTTCCACCTCGCGGCGGATCCCTCGCCGCCGGGGGACCCATAGCGTGCTGCCATGAGCGATCTGGAAGTGCGGGAGCTGACCCGCGTGTTCTCGACGGGCGGCACGCCCCGGCGAGCGGTGGACGGGGTGTCCTTCACCGCATCGTCGGGCCTGCTCACGGGGTTCGTGGGCGGCAACGGTGCCGGCAAGACGACGACCATGCGCATGATCATGGGCGTGCTGGCGATCACGGACGGCGAGGTGCGGTTCGACGGCGCACCGGTCACCCGGCACGACCGCCGCGAGTTCGGGTACATGCCCGAGGAGCGTGGTCTCTACCCGAAGCAGCCCGTTCTGGAGCAGCTGGTCTACCTGGCCCGGCTGCGCGGGATCGCGGCGCCGGTGGCCCGGCGCGAGGTGCTGGAGCACCTCGACCGGCTCGGCCTGGCCGACCGGTCGAAAGACCACGTGGAGAAGCTGTCGCTCGGGAACCAGCAGCGCGTGCAGATCGTCGCGGCGATCATGGGGCGACCGAAGGCACTCGTGCTGGACGAGCCGTTCAGCGGCCTGGACCCCGCCGCCGTCGACGCCATGGCCGACCTGCTGCGGGAACACACGCGGCGCGGGGTCCCCGTGCTGTTCAGCTCCCACCAGCTCGACCTCGTGGAACGGCTCTGCGAGCAGCTCGTGATCCTCGGCGGCGGCCGGGTCCTCGCGAACGGCACGCCCGACGACCTGCGCGCCCAGGGGGTGACGCGGCACCGGCTGGTGCTCACCGGCGACGCCGGTTTCGTCCGCGGCGTGCCCGGCGTGCTGGCGGTGGACGTCGACGGCCCCTCCGCGCTGGTCGAGGTGCACGACGACGCGGCGGCCGGCCGCCTCCTGTCCGCCGCCCTGGAACGGGGCGCGGTCCGGGAGTTCTCCCCGGTACGGCCCACGCTGGCCCAGATCTACCGCGAGGTGACCGCATGAACCGGAACGAGGCCGCCGGCTCGACGAGCTCGACGAGGAAGGGCGATGGCGTGAGCAACGCATGGATGGTCGTGGCGACCCGCGAGATCGTGGTGCGGGCGCTCAACAAGGGATTCCTGATCGGCCTCGGGGTGACCGTCGCCATGATCGGCGGACTGATCGGCTTCACGTCCTACATGGAGAGCCGCACCCAGTCGTTCGACGTGGCGGTGGTCGCCGGCGACGAGTCGGCGGCGACGGCGCTCGAGTCCGCTGCCGCGGAGGCGGCGTCGGACGACCGGAAGGTCGAGCTGAGCGTGGTGCGCGTGGACGACGTGGCCGCGGCCGAGCAGGCCCTCGACGAGGAGACCGCCGACGCGTGGCTCAGCTCGGGCGCCACGCCCGGCACCGACGGCTGGACCCTCTCGGGCTGGCGGGAGCCCGACACCGACCTCACCCAGCTGATCGAGACCACGGTGCGCGACCAGGTGCTCGCCGGGCACGCGGCAGAGGCCGGAACCACGATGGCCGCCCTCACGGCGGGCAGCGAGGTCGAGACCGAGCGCCTCGACGGCAACCCCGTCGACCCCGAGATCGTGTTCGTGGCCGGCTTCGTGCTCGCGTTCCTGTTCTTCATCGGCGCGGTGGGCTCCGGCCAGATGATCGCGGGCAGCGTGATCGAGGAGAAGCAGTCCCGGCTGGTCGAGATCATCGCGACGGCCGTACCGCTCCGGCAGCTGTTGGCGGGCAAGATCATCGGGAGCTCGGTGATCGCGCTGGGCCAGAACCTGCTGCTCGCCGTCGTCGGGCTCGTCGGTGCCTCGTTCACCGACCTGTCGGCGATCCTGCCTGCGATGACGACCACCATGATCTGGTTCGTCGTCTTCTTCACCGTGGGCTTCGTCGCGGTGGCGGCCCTGTACGCGGTGGCCGGTTCGCTCGCGTCGCGCACCGAGGACCTGCAGTACACGACCAGCCCGCTGATGATGCTGCTCATGGGCGTGTACGTGGTGACGTTCTCCGCGGACGGCGTGCTGGAGCGCGTCCTGTCCTACATCCCGCCGGCGTCGATCGTCTCGATGCCGGTCCGGGTGCTCAACGGCGACGCGCTCTGGTGGGAGCCGCTCGTGGCGCTCCTCATCCTCGTGCTGGCGACGTTCGGTGCGGTGCTCCTGGCCGAGCGGGCCTATCGCGGAGCGCTCATGCAGACCGGCGGCCGGGTGACCTGGAAGACGGCCTTGGCCGCGGATCGGGGCACTACCCTCGGGGCGTGACCGAACGCACCCAGCACGACGATGCCGCGCCCGGGAGCCCTGAGCCGTCGGAGGTCCACACCTTCGACCTGATCGACGAGGTTCCCGGCGTGTCCGGCGGTGCCGACGACCCGGACGGTGCCGATCCCGACCCGGAGCACCCGCCCGCCGGTCCGGACGAGACCGACGAGCCGGCCCCCCGGTCGCCCGGACGCCTGGCGCTCGCGCTCACGAGCGCCCGCGCCGCCGTCGCGCGGACGGTGCGGCGGGGCGGCGCTGCCGTTCGGCGCCGGCTGCCCACGTCTCGCCGGGGGCGGGTCCTGCTGGTCGGGGGGACGGTGTCCGTGGTGGTGGTGGCCGTGGCGGCCGGTGTGCTGGTGGACGCCCAGCTGCGGGAGCGTGCGCTCCTCGCGACGCCGGGCGGGGTGCGGAGCCTGGACGTGCAGCCGGCCGAGCGCTGGTCGATCGATCTCGACAACCCGATCGCCGCGACCCTGATCGAGATGCCGGGGGTCCTGGCGGTCGCCGGCGGCACGGAGGTGCGTGGCGTGGACCCCGCGTCCGGTGACGTGCTCTGGACCGTCGAGGTCGGGGACGACGCGCACTGCGGACCGGGGACGCCCCTGGGGATCGGGGGTCCGGCGTCGGCGGAGCCGGCCGACCCGCTGGTCTGTATCGCGTCGTCCGGCGGCGGCGCCGGCGGCGGCGACGAGAGCCCGCGGGTCGTCACGGTCATCGGCGCGGACGGTGCGGCGCGGACGCGTGAGCTCGACTCCGATGCGGTGGTGCTGCCGGCCGCCGGTGGCCGGCTGATCCGGCTGGAGCCGGCGGGGGGCGACCAGGAGCGGCGCCCCGTGGTGGTCGACAAGCTGGGTGTGCCGCACCTCCCGAAGGACTTCGCGGGACCGGACCTGACGGTCCGGGTGGAGGACGCCGCGACGGGCGCCGAGCGCTGGAGCGACACCGTGGAGTTCGGGGCCGCGCGCCCGGACAGCTGTGTGACGTATGCCGACAACGCGCCGGTGCTGGATGTCGTCGGCGCTCTGGGCTGGGACCTGCACGGCAGTCTCCTGGAGGTCCAGGGCTGCGGTGTCTCGGCGGCGTTCCTGCTCGACGGCACCCGGCTGGACGATCCGGCGGACCCGGCGGACCCGCCGGCGGACGGCGTGGACACCGCGTCCTTCGCGCCGTTGCCCGGTGGCGGATGGGTGGGGCCGGACACGACGGCCGCCGAGGGCACGGTCTCCGGAGACGTGGTACACCTGGAGCACGGGGGCACGTTCGCGCTCGACGGCCAGGCCCTGGTGCCCTGGGCCACGGACGGCCGCGACCCGGGTCTGCTGCTGGAGCGGGCAGGCACCCGTCTGGGGGCCAGGTCCACCGCCGAGGACGACGCCGGGGCGCGGCTCTGGTCGATGGCCGACGTCCGGGCGACGACGGTGCTGGCCCGCGTGTCGGGTACTGCCGTCGTCGTGGACGAGGACGGCGCGGTGCGTGCGATCGACGTCGGTACGGGCGCGGACCGTTGGACGCTCGATCCC
The DNA here is from genome assembly GCF_042682255.1 of Promicromonospora aerolata. NCBI lineage: Bacteria > Bacillati > Actinomycetota > Actinomycetes > Micrococcales > Promicromonosporaceae > Promicromonospora > Promicromonospora aerolata. Next base: position 3,758,364 of record NZ_JBHUHF010000001.1, on the reverse strand, counting down.
GAGGTGCTCTCGTTCGGCGACCAGGTCTGGGCGGCGGAGTCGACGATCTTCGGGGCGTACACGGACGGCAACACCCTGCTGCTGCCCGTGACCGCCGACCCCAGCGGCAGCACTCCCGGCCTACGGCTGCTCGCGGTAGACCTCGAGGACGGCGCGGTGCGCTGGGAGATCGCACAGGACACCCCGTACACGCAGCTGATCAGCATCGACGGCCATCTCGCGCAGATCACGCAGCAGGGCGTGGTAGGCCTCGGCTGACCGGCAGGCTGGTGGTTGAGCCGCACCGCGCCCGCGCCGTCGGCAGGGCTCGGACGGACCCGCAGGTCGCGCGAGTAGGCTCCGGCCATGCCACGGCCTGACGAGCAGGAGTCCGTTGTCTTCGACCTGGTCGAGGGCCAGGGGCCGGACCCAGCTGCGGGGGATGCTCGGGTCCACGTCGACGAGGCCGCGGACGACGTGCCGGGCCGGGGGCCGGGCCGCTGGTCTCGGCCGCGGGGCCTCTCCCGGCGCACCTGGGTGGTCGCCGCGGCGGTGGTGACGGCTGCTCTGCTGACGGTCACGGCGGTCGACCTGGTGCGCGACCATCGGCGCGCGGAGCTGATGCGCACCTCGTCGATCGGCCTGACCTCGCTCGCGGAACCGCCGACGGAGACCTGGACCGTGCCGTTCGACGTGCTGGCCGGGCAGGGCGATGTCTCCTTCGACCAGGAGGTCGTGACCATGGGGGGTCTGCTGGTGGTGCCCCCGTCGAGCGCACAGCACTTCTGGGTCGACGCGTCCACGGGCGGGACCGAGCCGCGTCCGACCGGGTTCGAGGACGTGGTGGCCATCGAGCCAGGGTCTGGCGAGGTGGCCTGGCGGGTGCCGTTGGGCGAGCGCCCGGACTGCGGCCCGACCGGTTTCGACGCGTCGGCGTCGACCGACACGCTGGTGTGCGTGCACGGTCCCGACGACGCGCGGGAGGTACTGGTGATCGCACCGGACGGGACCGCTCGCACGCGGTCCGCCGACTTGGCCACCGGCGAGCAGCTGTTCGCCGGGCCCGGTGGCACGGTGGTGCGGACCGTCCGGACCGGGGAGCCCGTGGGGACGGTGGAGTGCGACTCGTCGGGAGAGTGCCCGCCCGAGGCGGTGGCCGCTGGCCGCGACCTGCTCGTCACAGCAGAGGACGCGGGCACGGGCGTCGAACGCTGGGCGAGCACCGTGGAGTTCGACCAGGACTTCGCGTACGGCTGCCAGGCGACGTACCCGTCCGACACCGGGTCGGACACCGGACCGGCGATCGACCCGGACGCGGTCACGGCCCGCGCGGCGGTCGAGCTGGTGTACGTCGACGGGTGCGGTGTCTCGGCGACGTTCTCCCTGCCCGGGGCCCGGCTGGACCAGGCCGGTGACGGCACGACGCCGCGCTGGGTGGACGAGCTGGGCTCCGGCCGCTACGCCGTGGACCGCAGCGGCATGACCACGCTGGTGGTGGACGCCGCAGGGGAGGTCGTGCGGACCCTGGACGGGAGCCTGCGTACCGACCCTTCGGCACCCGACGCGCCCGACGACATCGTGTTCGTCACCCGGCCGTCCGGCAGCGGGTTCGAGGCGGTCCGCGAGGACGGGTCGGTGGCCTGGACCGAGCGGTCCGCGCGGGACGCGCTGCTCGTGGGCCGGGACGTGGTGGTCGTGGACCGCGGGAACCGGCTGGTGGGTCTCGACCGCACCACCGGTGCCGAGCTCTGGACCGCCGGTGCCGAGGACCTGGCGACGATGGCTCGGCTGCGCACCCTGACCGACGGCGAGACCGTCGCCGCACAGTACGTGCCGAACGACGGTGCGGAGGGCGGCATGCTGGTCGCTCTCGACCTGGCCACCGGCGAGCGCCTCTGGGACGTGCCGATGGCGGGCAGGGCCATCGCCGTGGACGGGCACCTCGTCGAGATCACCAGGGAGGGCCTGCGGGGCCTGGGCTGAGGTGCGCGGGGACCGGCTGAAGCGCGGGACGCCCGGCGCTACGCTCTGGCGCATGGCGCGGGACCCGGAGGAGGGGGATGCGTTCGTCTTCGATCTGGTCGAGGACGACGCGGCCGGTGCTGCGCCGGCGGGGTCCACCGCCGGGTCGGCCGCGGGCGCGGGCGACGCCGGGGACGACTCGGACGGCCTCGCGAGGGCGGGACCGTCCGCGGCGGGCAGCCCGGGCCGGAAGCGGCGCGCGACGGCGCAGGCCGCGGCGGTCCTCGCGGTGGTGCTCGGGACGGGCGTCGCGGTCGAGGGCATCCGGGACCACGAGCGGATCGAGCGGATGCGTGAGCTGCCCGGTGGCGTCGCCGACGTGTCGTCGCCCCTGACGGAGACGTGGGCATGGCACGGGACCGTCGGCCCGGACGGGAGCACCACCGACGTCGCCGTGCTGGGGGACGTGCTGGCGTTCGTGTCGGACGGCGAGCTGGTCGGGCTGGACCCGGCGACCGGTGAGGAGGCCTGGACGGTGGCGCTCGGTGCGGACGCGGAGTGCGGGCCGACGGCCTGGTCGCCCCCGAGCGGTCCCGCGACCTCGTCGCTGGTGTGTCTGCAGGGTGCGAGCGCCGACCGGGAGGTCGTGGTGGTGGGCCCGCAGGGGGCGGCCTCGGCCCCGCGTACGCTCGACGACGCGGCCGCCCGCCGCCACGGCCCGCCGCGTATCGGTCCGGCCGCGACGGTGCTGCGTGCGAAGCGGGTGGGTCCGCTGTCCGCGATCGACGTCGCGGGCGTCCGGTGTACCGACGGGGGCGAGTGCAGGGGCACCGTCGAGGCGGGACGTGACCTGGTGCTCCGTGCCGAGGACGCGGCGACCGGCGTGGAGCGCTGGGCGGTGACGGTCCCGTTCCGGGCGGCGGACGCCACCCAGTGCACCCGTACCTTCGGTGGGTCCTGGGGGAGCTCGGCGACCCGCCTGGTGTTCAGCGGGGAGCTGGCCCCGGACGCTTTCGGCGGGTGGGCCACGCCAGATCGCATCGACCTGAACGGCTGCGGCATCCAGGCGGGCGTCACGCCGGACGGCGTGGTGCTCGGCACCGAGCTCGAACCGGGCAGGGGCGGTGTGGTCGGTCTTGGTGCGACCGGGTACGCCGTGACGAGGTTCGACGGCGTGGTGCGCGCCACCGTGCACGCCGTCGACGGTGCCGTGGTCGGTGACGTCACCGGTTACCCGCTCGTGCCGCGGGCCGTCGACGAGGCGGGGCCCACGATGGTGCTCGGGGTGGATGAGGTCGGGCGGCGCCTGCGCGCCTACGGGCCGGACGGGACGGCCCGTTGGGACATCCCGCTGCAGTCCGGTGGGCAGGACTTCCTCGCGCAGGTGGGCGAGGTCGCCGTGGTCACGACCGGGGCAGGCGGTGTGCGCGGGCTGGACCGGGGCACGGGGGCGGAGAAGTGGGACTGGAACGGGTCGGACCCGGCCTCGGGGGGCGGCTCCGGCTACTTCGGCACCGCCTACGTCGTCCAGGCCTTCACGGACGGTGAGTCCGTGCTGCTGCGGACCGAGAGTGACACCGGCGGGACGCACGGCCTGGTGGCGCTCGACGCGGCGTCCGGCGCCGTGGTCTGGGACCGGCCGGGTGGCCGGCCGGTGCCACCCTTCGACCCGTTGGGCGGCGACGTGCTCGGGCAGGGTGTCGTCGGGGACCTGGTCGCGGTGGACGGGCATCTGCTGGAAGTCACCCCCCGTGGTGTCCGGGGTCTTGGGTGAAACGGCGGCAGCCCGACATACCCTCGTTCGCATGGCACGCGATCCGGACCAGACTGGTGCGTTCGTCTTTGACCTGGTCGACGACGACACCGACCTCGAGCCACCCGCCGCCGCAGCCGGCTCGGCTGCCGCGGAGACGCCGGACGACGACGGCGCGGAGCACGTCGGCCCACCGCCGTCGGGCTGGCTGGGCGGTCGGTTGCGCGTCCTCGCTCCGGTCGCGGCGCTCCTGGCCGTCGTGCTCGGTACGGGGTTCGCCGTCGACGGCGTCCGGGACAGCGTGCGGATGGAGCGGATGCGTGATGCGCGGGGCGGAGTGGTGGACGTGTCGTCGCCGCTCGAGGAGACGTGGGCCTGGGAGGGCGCGGTCGGCCCCTTCGGGTCGATGACCCGCGGATTGACCAACGACGTGGCCGTGCTCGGTGGTCTGCTCGCGTTCCAGTCGGAGCGCCGGCTGGTGGGCCTGGACCCGGCCACCGGTGACGAGGCCTGGGTGGTCGAGCTGGGCGCCGCTCCGGACTGTGGGCCGATGGGGTACGCGGGCCTGGCCGAGATCACGACATCGACCCTGGTGTGCGTGGCCGGTCCCGACCGGGACCGGCAGGTCACGGTGGTCGGCCCGGACGGTGTGGCCGGTGCTGCCCGGAGCCTCGGTACCGCGGACCTGCGCCGGTACGGACGCGCCCGTCCCGGGTCGGACGGCACGGTGCTCCGCGCGCAGCGGGTCGGGCCGGAACCGGTGGGAGCCCTCGACTCCGTCGAGTGCACGGAGTCGACCTGGGAGTGCACCGGCACCGTCGAGGCGGGTCGCGACCTCGAGATCCGTGCCGAGGACGCCGTCACCGGCGAGGAGCGCTGGTCCGTGACCGTCCCGTTCCGGCCGACGGCGGCCGACCGGTGCAACAACTGGTCGGGCACGTCATGGAGCAGCACGGGCGGAACGACGGACTTCGAGCAGATGATCGACACGGAGGGCTTCGGCGCACGGACCACCGGGGAGCTCGTGCGGCTGTACGGCTGCGGCATCGAGGCCGGCGTGACGACGACGGGGGAGGTGCTCGGCCTGGGCCTCGAACCGGGGATGAGCGAGGTGTCCCCCGTCAGCGGCGGCGGGTACATCGAGTACGAGTACGACGAGGACGAGGACGATGTCCGCATCACGCTCTACTCGGCCGAAGGTGACGTGGTCCGCGAGTTCGACGGGCGTAGGCGTGTGCTCGAACCTGACGCGGTGGACACCGTGGAACCGGGCCTGCTCATCGCCGTGGGGCCGGACGCGCCGCGGTTGCGAGCCTACGAGGTGGACGGCTCGCAGCGCTGGGGCGTCTCGTCGCCGGCCGATGTCACGCGCTTCATCGCTCAGGTGGCGGGGACCGCCGTCGTCGCCTCGTGGTCGGGGGCGGTCCACGGGCTGGACCTGGCGACCGGTGCGGAGCGGTGGTCGTGGAACGGCTCGGACACGGACGAGGCCCAGCCCGGAGAGTGGTACGAGATGCGCGGGTTCACCGACGGGGACTCCGTGCTGCTGGCCACCCACAGCGGAAACGGGGGCATCGGCATGGTGTCGCTCGACGCCCGCTCGGGTGCCGTGCTCTGGGAGCGGGAGGCGTCCGCCGACCGTACTGGCGGGGGATTCGACAGAGGCCTCGTCGCGGTGGACGGCAACCTGGTCGACGTCACGCCCCGGGGGGTACGCGGCCTCGGCTGAGCGGCAGGTCGCGCCGGTCGCGCCGGCCTGCCCGGTCCCTGACCGGCAACGAACCGGCCGCTATCGGTGAACCCGCGTTCCGCCCGGCATACTCTCGGCGCATGGCACGTGAACCCGAGGAGGACGACAGCCTCGTCTTCGACCTCGTCGATGACGCGGTGGGTGATGACGACGCGGCGGGCGACGACGCGCGCACCGGTGCGCCGGACGGGGCGGATGAGCCCGGGTCCCGGACGGGCGGCCTCCTCGGGGACACCGGCGTCCTGAGCGCACGACTGCGCACCCTGGCCCCGTTCGCGGCGGTGCTGGCGATGGTGCTCGGTACGGCGTACGCCGTCGACGGGGTGCGGGAGGCCGACCGTGTCGACCGCATCCGTGCCGTGAACGGCGGTGCGGTGGACGTGTCGTCGCGGCTCGACGAGCTGTGGGAGTGGAAGGGCACCGTGGGTTACGGCGGATTCGGCAGGGAGGGCGGCACGGCCCAGGTGGCGGCGCTGGGCGACCTGCTCGTGTTCGTGTCGGCAGGCGATCTGCTGGCCCTGGACACGGCCTCGGGCGCGGAGGCCTGGGAGGTCCCGCTGGCCGAGGAGCCCGAATGTGGACCAGTCGGCTATCCGGGCTGGGAGCCGGTGGCCACCGCGAGCGTGGTGTGCGTCCACGGGCCACGCACCGACCGGGAAGTCGTCGCCGTGGGCCCGGACGGCGTCCCGTCCGCACGGGTGCTCGACGCCGCGGACACGGCCCGGTACGGGACCGCCCGGCCCGGTCCGGGCGGAACGGTGCTGCGCGCCCGGCGCGTCGGTCCTGCGGCGGCGCCGGACCTGGGAGCTGCCGTGTGCCGGCCGTCGGGCGAGTGCACGGGGACGGTGGAGACCGGCCGGGGCATCGCGGTACGCGCCGAGGACGCGGTCACGGGCGCGGAGCGCTGGCAGGTGACCGCTCCGTACGTGGCCACCCCGGCCGCGGCCTGCGTGCTGCCGTGGGACCGGTCCTGGGACGGGCTGCCCAGCCGCGGCCGCGACGGCGACCTGCCGGACACCGAGACGTTCGGCGCGCAGATCAGCGCCGATCGCGTGGACCTGTACGGCTGTGGTGCCCATGCCTCGGTCACGTCGGACGGCGCGCTGCTGCACGAGGCGGGCGAACCCGGGGACGCCGGCCACATCGCAAGCCTCTCTACCGGCGGCTATGTCGCGCTCGGACTCCGCCGCGGTACGCGCGACATCCTCTACTCCGCCGACGGTGAGGTGCTCGAGACCGTCACCGACAACCCGTTCGAGGCCAGCGTCATCGACGGCACGGGCATGCTGCTCGGCACGGACACGGACACGGGCACGGGCGAGTCCCGCCTGCAGGCCTACGAGTCCGACGGGACGCCGCGCTGGGCGGGCACGTCCGGGGCGACGTTCGTGTGGTTCGCCGCCGAGGCCGCCGGGACGGCCGTGCTCCTGGCGGAGGACGGTGCCGTGCACGGCCTGGACGCGACCACCGGCGCGGAGCGGTGGGTGTGGGCCCCGGCGGCACGCCGCGACGGCGCGCCGATCTGGAGCAGGTTCCCGCACCAGGCGTTCACCGACGGCCGGTACGTGCTCCTCTACCTGGAGGATGAGGCCGGCAGTGCGACCCTCGTGTCGCTCGACGCCGCCTCCGGCCGGCTCGCCTGGGACGTGGCCATGGCCGACGTCCTCAGCCTGCGGCAGGAGACCCCGCTGGTCGCGGTCGACGGCAACCTGCTGGCCGTCAGTGCGGGGAGCGTGCGCGGGCTGGGCTGATGCCGGGTGCCGACCCGCCACCGCCGGCACCGGGCGCCACTGCGGGCCGTCGCCGTGTCGGTGTGCCGTTCTATGGTGGGGTCCATGGTGAAGATCGGCGCACACGTGGACCTGACCGACGCGATCGGGGCGGCCAAGACGCTCGGTGCGGACACGGTGCAGGTGTTCCTCAGCGACCCGCAGGCGTGGAAGGTCCCCGAGCTGCCCTACGAGGGTGGCGCTGAGGCGCTGCGGGCCGACGCCGCGGCGGCCGGTCTCGACCTCTACGTGCACGCCCCGTACGTGATCAACGTGGCGTCCACCAACAACCGGATCCGCATCCCGAGCCGCAAGCTGCTGCAGCAGATCATGGACGGTGCCGGGGCGATCGGTGCCAAGGGCGTCGTGGTGCACGGCGGGCACGTCACCGCGAACGACGAGCCGGCCAAGGGCTTCGACAACTGGCGCAAGGCGATCGACGCCCTGGAGACCGACGTGCCGGTGCTCATCGAGAACACGGCGGGCGGCGACTACTCCATGGCGCGCCGCCTGGAGCGGATCGAGGCGCTGTGGGCGGCCGTGACCACGGCGAACGGTGGGGACAACGTCGGGTTCACCCTCGACACCTGCCACGCCTGGGCGGGCGGGATCGACCTCGTGACGGCCGTCGAGCAGATCCGTGCGATCACCGGCCGCATCGACCTGGTGCACGCCAACGACTCCCGGGACGTCGCCGGGTCGGGGGCCGACCGGCACATCCACTTCGGCGAGGGCCAGATCCCGGAGGAGCTGCTGGTCGGGGTGGTCGCGGCGGCGAACGCCCCCGTCATCTGCGAGACGAAGGGCGACATGGCGCCCGACATCGCCTGGCTGCGTGAGCGCCTGGGCTGACCGCCCACCGTAGTCACGGCCACGTCGGTCGAGACCGCTCAGGTGCGGGGCAGGACGATCTGGTCGCTCGTCCTGATCTCCGACCACGTTCGCGCGCGCGGGAGCCGGTGGATGGTGATGTCCGTGGGCCGGGTGCCCGCCGGTGTCGGGGGCGGCACCGCGAGCACGTCGGCCGCGGGGAGTGGGCCGAGGCCCAGCCGGGTCAGCGCCGCGACGTCGGCCACCGGTACCTGGTAGGTGCGGAACGGGCCCAGGGGCGGGATGTCGTCCCGGGCCAGTGCCTGGGTGGTGACCTCGTCGAGCCGGGCGTCGTCGAGCTGGGGGGTCTGGTCCAGCACGAAGCCCGTGCACCGCAGCACGTCGCCCGGACCGACCCACGCGACGACCTTCCAGAACAGGCGCGGGATGTGTACTCCCCGGTAGGGCGGGTCGTCGGCGGCGAAGACCGGCCCGGTCTGCACGGCGATGCGGTGGTCGTGGGCTGCGGCGTACGCGAGCACATGGTCCTCGAGGCCGTTCCACAGCTCCTTGGACTGGTTGAACCTGTTCACCTGCGGTGCGGCGTTCGGGTAGGTGAACGTGTCGTGGTTGGCCCGGGTGGCGGTCTCGGCGTCGCCCCAGACGGGGTCGAGGCGGCGCACGAGGTGACCCCGGTCGAGCGGGTTGCCCGAGTACAGCTCGTTGCCCGACTGCTCCTCGGTCGGGACCCGTTCGTCGAGCCGCCACCGGCCCGTCCGGCGCAGGGCGAGGAGGGATGCGCCGTCGACGACGCAGGCGGTGGCCGCTGCGAGGCGGCGGTCCGGGTCGAGCAGGACCGAGAAGTGGGTGTAGTCCAGCACACGAACCTCGACCGGTGAGACCGGGAGCGGGACGGTGAAACCGAGGAACTCTGCGTCATAGCCGGTCACAGACAGACAGCCAACCAGAGCGGGACAGGTCATGACCAGACCAACAACCGGACACGATGAACAGGCATTGGCAATCTCGTCCTAGGCTCTAGCCCGTGAGTGAATCAACTCAGACCGTTCGCGGCAACGCCCGGCACGAGGTACCCGACCCGCTGCGCGAGGACGTGCGCCTCCTTGGCGGCCTTCTCGGCAGGATTCTCCGCGAGGACGGGGGCCAGGACCTGCTGGACGACGTCGAACGTCTGCGAGAGCTGACCATCCGTGCCTACGGCGACCCATCGCCACGCGCCCTGGACGAGGCGGCGGACGTGGTGGCGTCCTTCTCGGTCGAGCGTGCCGAACAGGTCGCCCGCGCGTTCACCTGCTACTTCCACCTCGCCAACCTGGCCGAGGAGTACCACCGCGTCCGTGTGCTGCGCTCCCGGGAGGCCGAGGCGAGCACCGGACCGGCCGTCCTCGAGGACACCATCCCCGCCGCCTTCGCCCGGCTCACCGAGGAGGTGGGGCGGGACGAGGCGCTGCGCAGGCTCGGCGAGCTCGAGTTCCGGCCGGTGCTCACGGCCCACCCGACCGAGGCTCGCCGCCGCGCGATCAGCGGCACCATCCGCCGGCTGGCGGACCTGCTGGCCGAGCGGGACACCCGGCGCCCCGGCGGGGTCAGCCTCGCCGAGAACGAGCGGCGCCTCCTCGCCGAGATCGACACCATGTGGCGCACCGCGCCCGTGCGGACCAGCAAGCCGTCGGTGATCGACGAGGTCAAGACGGTCATGGGCGTGTTCGACGCCGTGCTCGTCGACGTCTTCGGCGACGTGTACCGCCGCCTCGACGACTGGCTCCTGGCCGACGACGCCGGCCGCGCCACCCCTGTCGCCAAGCCGTTCGTGAAGCTCGGGACCTGGATCGGTGGCGACCGCGACGGCAACCCGAACGTCACCGCGGAGGTCACGCGCCAGGCCGCGACGCTCGCGGCCGACCACGCGCTGGCAGCGCTGGAACGCCAGGCGGTCGAGACCGGGCGCAAGCTGACGCTCGACGCCGAGGGCACCACGCCGTCGTCGGACCTCAATGCGCTGTGGCAGCGGATCCGCCAGATGTCCGACGGCGTGGCCCGCCGTGCCGAGGCCGCGTCGCCGAACGAACCGCACCGTGCCGTCATGCTGGCGCTCGCCGAGCGGGTCGCCGCCACCCGGTCGCGCGACGCCGACCTCGCGTACGCCAACGCCGAGCAGTTCGAGGCGGACCTGCTGGTGGTGCAGGACTCGCTGGTGGCGGCCGGCGCCGCACGCGCGGCCTACGGAGACCTGCAGCGCCTGGTCTGGCAGGTGCAGACCTTCGGGTTCCACCTGGCGGAGCTCGAGGTGCGGCAGCACTCGCAGGTGCACGCCGCGGCGCTCGAGGAGATCCGCGAGCTGGGCGTCAACGGGGCGCTGAGCGACAAGACCCGCGAGGTGCTCGACACCTACCGTGCGCTCGGTGCCATCCAGCGCCGGTTCGGTGAGCGCGCCGCGCGCCGGTACATCGTGTCGTTCACGCAGGCGCCGGAGCACCTCGCCGCGGTCTACGAGCTGGCCTCGTACGCGTTCGCCGACGACCCCGAGGCCGGACCCGTCATCGACGCGATCCCGCTGTTCGAGACCTTCGCGGACCTGCAGAACTCGGTGCCGATCCTGGACTCGATGCTCACGCTGCCCGCCGTGCAGAAGCGGCTGGCCGAGAACGGCCGACGGGTCGAGGTGATGCTCGGCTACTCGGACTCGTCCAAGGACGTCGGCCCGGTGGCGGCGACGCTCGCCCTGCACGACGCCCAGTCGCGCATCGCCGAGTGGGCACGTAACAACGAGCTGAAGCTCACCCTGTTCCACGGCCGCGGCGGTGCGCTCGGCCGCGGTGGTGGCCCCGCCAACCGGGCGGTGCTCGCCCAGCCGCCGCACTCGGTGGACGGCCGGTTCAAGCTGACCGAGCAGGGCGAGGTCATCCTCGCGCGGTACGGCGATCCCGTCATCGCGTCCCGGCACATCGAGCAGGTGGCCGCCGCGACGCTGCTCGCCTCCGCGCCGTCGGTCGAGGCCGTGAACGAGAACGCCACGGCCAAGTTCGCCCCGCTCGCCGAGGCGCTCGACGCCGCGTCCCGCGATCGGTTCCACCAGCTCGTGAAGGCCGACGGGTTCCCGCAGTGGTTCGCGCAGGTCACGCCCCTGGAGGAGGTGGGTCTGCTGCCGATCGGGTCGCGCCCCGCCAAGCGTGGCCTCTCGGTCAACTCGCTCGACGACCTGCGTGCCATCCCGTGGGTCTTCTCGTGGTCGCAGGCCCGAATCAACCTGGCCGGCTGGTACGGCCTGGGTACGGCGCTGGCGGCGTGCGGCGACGTGGAGCTCCTGCGGTCCGCCCGCAACGAGTGGCCGCTGTTCGCGACGCTGCTCGACAACGTCGAGATGTCGCTCGCCAAGACCGACGAGCGCATCGCGGCGCAGTACCTCGCCCTGGGTGACCGGGACGACCTGGCGGAGATGGTGCTCGACGAGCTGCGCCTCACCCGCGAGTGGGTGCTGAAGATCAGTGGCAACGAGTGGCCGCTGGCTTCCAAGCGAGTGCTGGGCCGGGCCGTGCAGCTGCGGTCGCCGTACGTCGACGCCCTGTCGTTGCTCCAGGTCCGCGCGCTGCGCGGCCTGCGCACCGGGTCCGACGGAGGCTCCACGGTCGACGGCGCCTACGCCGGCCGACTGCAGCATCTGCTGCTGCTCACGGTCAACGGCGTCTCGGCGGGCCTGCAGAACACGGGCTGAGGTGGGCGGTCGGCCGCTCGCTGGCCGGGAGTGAGTTCGGTCGGTTGATCTGAGTTCGGTCAATTAATGGACCGATCTCACGTCAACCGACCGAACTGAGGCTAGAGGGACGAGGAGAGACGATGAGCGCGGTACTGGTCGGGACATCCCACGGCACCGACGACCCCGCCGGGCAGGCGGCCGTGCGAGCCCTGCTCGCCGGTGTCCGCGCGGCCCGGCCGGAGCTCGACGTACGCGAGGCGTTCGTGGACGTCCAGCAGCCCGACGTCGGCGAGGTACTTGTGGGTGCCGTGCGGGACGCGGGTGCTGCCGTCGTCGTGCCGCTGCTGCTGTCCACCGGGTATCACGTGCGGCACGACATCGCGCAGGCGGTCGCGGGGGTCAACGCCAACGGCCCGGACGGCGGCGCCGCCGGTGCGGACGGAATCGTCGCCGGTGCGGTTGCCGCCGATCCGCTCGGGCCGCACCCGCTGCTCGTCGACATCCTCGCCGACCGGTATGCCGCTGCCGAAGCGGCACACGGCCCGTTCCGGTCCGACGACGCGGTCGTGCTCGCCGCGGCTGGTTCCTCGGTAGCGGCCGCGGCGACCGCCGTCGAGGAGGTCACGAGCGCCCTGGCCCAGCGCCTCGGGCGTCCCGTGACCCCGTCGTACGGTGCGGGCGCGGAACCACGGGTGCCTGCGGCGGTGGCGGCGGCCCGAGCCGCCGGCCAGGGGACACGCGCGACGCGAGTGATCGTCGTGTCGTACCTGCTGGCGTCCGGATACTTCCTGGACCGCGTGCTGGAGGCGGGTGCCGACGTCGTGACCGACCCGGTAGCAGGACCGGCCGGAGCCGAGAAGGCCGACCCGCGCCTGGTCCAGGTGGTGCTGGACCGCTACGACGCGGCTGTCCGAGCCTGACCCACGTGCCTGACCCACGTGTCAGACGCTGACCGACCCGTCGTGGGGGCTCAGGCCCAGCCGAACGCGGTGCGTACGCGCTCCACGCTGGACTTCAGGCCCCACTGCGCGGTCAGTGCCTCCAGCGCCGCCGGGTCGGCGGGGGCCGCTGGCACCGCCGGATCGAAGGCGGGCAGCGGCACGTCCCGCGCCACCTGCACCACGACGGGTGCCACCCGCAGGTACGGGTCGGCCTCCTGGAGGCGGCGACGCTGCGTGGTCGTCAGGCCCTTGTCCCCGTCATCGCGTGCCGTGAGGATGCCGGCCAGGGTGCCGTACTGGGCGAGCAGCTTGGCTGCCGTCTTCTCGCCGACCCCCGGAACCCCCGGCAAGCCGTCGCTCGGGTCGCCCCGGAGCGTCGCCATGTCGGCGTAGGCCTGGCCCGACGTGACGCCGTACCGCTCGGCCAGCCGCGCCTCGTTCACCACGTCGGGATCGCGGATGCCCCGGGCGGGATACAGCACACGCACGCCCGCGGCGTCGTCGACCAGCTGGAACAGGTCGCGGTCGCCGGTGACGATGTCCACGGGACCGGCCTGCTGCTCGACCGCGCGCGTCGTCAGGGTGCCGATGACGTCGTCCGCCTCGTAGCCGGGTACGCCGACGCGCGCGATGCCGAGCGCCGCGAGCACGTCCGCGATGATCGGGACCTGGGCGCGCAGCACCTCCGGCACCTCCTCGATGCCGGTGGTGCCCGGCACCTCGTGCGCGACGCGGTGCGCCTTGTAGCTCGGGATCGCCTCGACCCGGAACGCGGGGCGCCAGTCGTCGTCCCAGCACGCGACCATGCGGTCGGGTCCATGGGTCGTGGCCAGCCAGGCGATGGTGTCGAGCAGCCCGCGGACGGCGTTCACGGGCATGCCGCTGGGCGCCCGCAGCGAGTCGGGGACGCCGAAGAAAGCGCGAAAGTACAGCGAGGCGGTGTCGAGGAGCATGAGGCTCATGGGGGGAAGCCTGCCACGGCACACCGACACGCGTACGTTGAGCACGCTGGAAGCGCCGTAGGCCGCAGTACGGGAACAATCTGGGGGAAATGCCGCCCGAAGACCGGTTTCGGCGTGGCGTGCCCGTAGTGTCCGAACATGGCAAGCAAAGAACAGCAGGTGACCGAGGTCATCGAGGGCCTCGGCCTTGGCCTGGCGGCGATCGGCGAGGTGCGAGTGACCTCCGCGAAGGCGGATCTCGATCGTGCGCTGAGCTACGCGTGGTCGAGCTGGGAACACACCAGCGACTACCCGTTGATCGAGCGGGTGCAGAAGCCGGAGAACGAGCTCCGGGCCGGGATCAGCGGGTCGAGCCGGCGGACGAACGCTGCGGTCGTGTGGCGGGAGGGCGACGGCTCGTTCGTCGTCGACATCGCGCTGGTGAACCGGACGCCTGAGGAAGCGGCGCGCTTCGTCGGCGATCGACCGCTCAAAGAGTGGACGCACCTGGCGGAGCTCTTCCGCAGCGCGATCAACCCTGGCGAGGCGCCTGTGTGAAGAACGCCCGGAGCGCACCGCCGACGGCGACCGGCGGTGGCGCTCTGACGCAGGTCAGCTGAACAGGGCGCCCACCGCCGTACCCAGCCCGGCGGCCAAGACCGTCACCGCCAGCGTGCCCAGGGCGTTCGCCAGCGCGAGACGCAGCCGGCCGGACTGCGCCAGGCGTACCGATTCCACCGTGGCCGTGGAAAAGGTGGTGAATCCGCCGCACAGGCCCACGGCGAGGGCGATGTGCAGCAGATGGGCCAACTCGCCCGGCACGCCCCGCTGGACGAGCGCGAAGAACAGCATCGAGAACACCCCGATGAGGAACGAACCCACCACGTTCACGACGAACGTGCCCCACGGGAACCCGCCGTTGTGGCGGCTGCGGATCTCCCCGTCGACCATGAAGCGCGCGGCGGCACCCACACCGCCGCCGACGGCCACGACGAGCAGCTCGATCATGTCGTCACCTGGCCCCTCGACGTCGGGCGGCGCGAGCCGCGACCCCGATGCCGCCGAGGCACGCCGCCGTGCCGCCCGCGAGGGTGAGCACGACGTAGAGCACGGCGATCCCGACCGGAGCCTCGACGAGCAGCCTCTGCACCTCGAGCGCCAGCGCCGAGTACGTGGTGAAACCTCCGAGCACCCCGGTGCCGATGCCGAGCCGGATCTTCCGGCGCCGCACGGTCTCCCGGCCCTGGCGCGAGAGGGCCTCCAGGAGGTATCCCAGGGCGAACGCGCCCAGGACGTTCACCACGAACGTGCTGACGGGGAACAGGAACAGCACGGGGACGGCGATGGTGCCGGCCGGCACCGCGTTCAGCGGCGCGGTCGCCCAGGCGCCCACGAGATACCGGGCGGCCGATCCGCAGGCGCCGCCGAGCGCCACGAGCCCGACATAACGCCAGTCGCGGTGCGGCGCGTGTGTCACCCGGTGCGTCCCCTCGTCAACGTCCGACAGGTTGAGGAAGAACCTATCGCTCATGAGGCCGACGCCGGCTCAGGCAGTACCACGACGGGGCGGGGCTGGTTGTGGATGAGCCGGCCGGCCACGGTTCCCCCCACGACGTTCGTCGCCCAGCTGCGCAGGCCGGGCCGACGGGAGCCGACGACGATCATCGCGGCGCCCACCTCGTCGGCCACCCGCCCGAGCTCGGCGGCCGGGTCGCCCGCGCCCCGCAGTGCGCACCAGGGCAGTCCGACGTCGGCCATCGCCCGGTTCAGCCCGGCCAGGACGTCGGCACCGTAGGCGTCCGAGGACACGGCGATGTCCGGGTCCACCGAAACGGTGAATCCTCGTGAGTCGGCGACGGCTGTCTCGTCGACCCACACACATACGAGCTCGATCAGGCTTCCACCCAGGGACTGGACGAGCGCCGCTGCTCGTCGAGCCAGGTCCGGGTGCTTGTGGTCAACGCCGACCACCACGGATCGCACAGTCACCCTTGTGAGGGTATGGCCAAACGCCTAGTCCAGGTGGTCCGGCAGGCCGAATCGGGAGAACCACTTCTCCGTGTCGAGAAATGTGGTGATGCCGGTGACGTGCTTGCCGTCGTTCTCCAGCACGACGATCCCCCACGGGAAGTGGCCACCCTTCGGGTCCGGCCGGTACTGGGCGAACCCCGGTGTGCCGTTGACATGGATGGGCACGCAGCGCGAACCCTCGCACCCGTAGCCGGGACCGGTCAGCCACGCCTGGATGTTGTCGATACCCTCCAGCCACATCGCGTACGGCGGCATGTTCATGACCGCGTCCTCGCGGAGCAGGTTCGCCAGGGCCTTCATGTCGTACCGCTCGAACGCCGTCACGTACCGCTCCAGCAGCTCGGACTCGTCCGCCGACGGCGGCGTCGTCGGCTCCGAGGCGCCGGACCGGTCCGGGGCCTTGTCGGCGAGGGTGGCGCGGGCTCGTTGCAGCGCACTGTTCACGGACGCCACCGAGGTGTCCAGCAGCGTGGCCACCTCCGCCGCGGGCCAGCGCAGCACCTCCCGCAGGATGAGCACCGCACGCTGCTTGGCCGGCAGGTGCTGCAGCGCCGCGACGAAGGCGAGCCGTACCGACTCCCGTGCGACGGCGGTGTCGGCGGGGTCGCTGGCGCCCGGGAGCACGTGGTCGGTCGGGACCGGCTCCACCCACGCGTACTCGGGGAGCACGGTCGCGAGGCTCTCCTCGACCGGGTCGACCGCGGCGCCGAGGCCCATGGGGCGCTCGCGCTTGGCGCGGCTGGAGCCCAGCTGGTCGAAGCACACGTTGGTGGCGATCCGGTACAACCAGGTGCGTAGTGAGGAACGGCCCTCGAACCGTTCGTACGACCGCCACGCGCGCAGGAGGGTCTCCTGCACCGCGTCGTCGGCGTCGAAGGCGCCGCCCAGCAGGCGGTAGCAGTATCCGGTGAGCTCGCGGCGGTAGACCTCGAGCTGCGCGGAGAGCTCGTCCGCTGCCAGGCCCTCATCGGTGCTCTGCCTAGGGTGTGACGCTGTCTGTGCCATGGATCACACGGTACGCGGCACCACTGACACGCTCCCGTGGATTCGATCCAGGCCGAAGCCGGCACCCCGAGCCCCCGGTCGGGTGCTGCCGCATCTCGCGCGGTCAGTGCAGGTCGAGCTCGAACCAGACGGTCTTGCCGGTCCGCCGGCTTCCCCGCCGGCCGGCGCGCTGCTGCGTCGTCGTGGGTTCGCCGTGGCGGTCCACGCCCCACCGCGACGCGAGCCGTTCGAGGAACTGCACGCCGCGGCCGCCGAAGTCGGTGACCGTCGGGTCGCGCAGCTCGGGCTGCGCCGTGGACGAGTCACGCACGCCCACGCGCAGGCGCTGCATGTCCACCTCGACGGTGGCGGTGAACGGCGCCTGCCCGTGGTCGACGGCGTTCGTCAGCGCCTCCGACGTCAGCAGCATCACCGTGCGGCGCAGGGGCATCGGTACGCCACAGCTCTCCAGCACGTCGTCGACCCAGATGCGGGCAGGTCCCACGTCGCAGAGCGACGGGGCCAGCTTGCGTTCCGCGGTGGCGGGTCGGCCCGGCGACGGCGGGCCGGACGGCGAAGCGGCCCGCACCCGGACGGCGAGCACCGCGACGTCGTCCCGCTGCTCGTCGGACGCGAGGCGGCGTACGAGGGTGACGGGCAGCGCCGCGGTCGCCGTGTCGCCCAGCACGCCGAGCGTCTTCTGCAGGCGGTTCAGCCACTGGTCGGGCGTGGTCCCGCGCTGCTCGGCGAGCCCGTCGGTGTAGAGCAGGAGCGTGTCGCCGGGATGCAGCGTCGTGACATGGTCGGTGCGTTTCGCCGTCGGACGCACGCCCAGCATCATGTCCGGCTGCACCGAGAGGCGCTCCACCGAACCGTCCTCCCGGAGCACGAGCGGAGGCGGGTGGCCGGCGGTGGACCAGGTGAGCTGGTAGGACCCGGCGACCCGCTCCAGCCGGGCCACCACAGCGGTTCCGCTGGCAAGCAGGCCCAGGCCCGCATTGGCCTTGTCGAGCAGGGACAGCAGGGCCGACGGCGACTCGTCGTGGCTCCACGCGAACGCCCGCAGCAGGGACCGGAGCTGGCCCATCTTCGCGGCGGCGCGCATGTCATGACCGGTCACGTCGCCGATCATGAACATGGTCGCGTCGTCGTCCACCGCGACGGCGTCGTACCAGTCGCCGCCGATCTGGTCGGAGCGCGTGGCGGGCGAGTACGTGGCCGCCATGTCGAGGTGCGGCACCTCCGGCAGGCGGCTGAGCATCGCCCGCTGCAGGGTCTTCGCCGACTCGCGGCGCTCCTCCAGGAGGCGGGCGCGTTCGAGGGCGTGCCCCGTGTAGTGCGCGAGGCCGGTCTGGAGCGCGTACGAGTCCTTGTCCGGTCCGCGGTCCCGTTCCCAGGCCAGCACGATGACGGCGACCACGACCCCGGCCGTCACCACCGGGAGGAACGCACGGGCGCCGACCCCCGGGTCGCAGAGGTCCGTGAGCGCCGGGAACGCCGACAACATCTCGTCGCTGGTCCGGAACAACAGGGGCCGCCCGGTGCGCGCCGCCTCGGAGACCGGTCGGTGGTCGTCCAGCTTCGCCTGCCGCATCCGCTGCGGGAACTGGGGCTCGGCGTGGACGAGCGACCGGTAGGTGATGCCCCGCCCGTCGGCGTCGGCCACGGCGAAGGCGCAGTAGCGCGCGCCGATCCCGGCGGTACCCACCTCGACGATGACCGCCTCGACCTGGTCCATGGTGTTGGCGTTCGCGAACGCCTCGCTCAGGGAGAGCAGGAACCGGCTGCGCCGGTTGGCCCGGACCGCCGTCTGCTGGATCCGGCGTGCGCGCTCCCGCTCCGCGCGCAGGCGCAGCTCGGCGGTGCAGGCGGCGGCGAGGTCGGCAAGGGACGCGCGGTCGTCCTCCGACCACTCGCGTGGCTCGTCCACCACCGCGCACAGGGCGCCGACTGCGCGCCCGCGCAGATCGAAGACGGGATAGCCGGCGACCGCGACGAGCCCCATCTCGCGCACGAGGTAGCAGTCGCGCAGCACCGGGTCCAGGCGGGCGTCCGACAGGACCAGGGGCTCCGCGCGCGTGGCGATCAGGGTCGTGAGCGTGCCGGGGTACTGCAGCAGGCGCTTCGACTGGAGGGGCTCCGGCATCCCGGACGCGCCCGCGAGCACCTGTCCCTCCGGGACCACGAAGTACACGACCGCGGCCGGCACCTTCAGATGGCGCCGGACCAGGCGCGCGAAACGGTCGAAGGCCTCGTCGGCAATGGGTGCACCGAGACCGACGTGCTCTAGGTCCCGCAACGCCTGGAGGTCCGTCGGCATCTTCTCAGTATTGCGAGAGAAGGGCGTGTGCGCGACAGATGTACCGGATGTGTCCCTTTTGCGCCTGGCAGGTAACCTGCGGCCTCCTCGTCACGTCAGACCTCGAGGAGACCCCGCTGATGCGCGAGGCTCACGGCCTCCGCCCGGCCCGAGGCACCGAGCTTCGCCAGCAGGTTGGACACGTGCACGCTCACCGTCTTGGTGGAGATGAACAGGCGCTCGCCGATCTGCCGGTTCGACAGCCCCTGTGCCACGAGGCCGAGCACCTCTTCCTCGCGGTCGGTCAGGGTCGACGCGGTGGCGCGGCGCACACCCGGCAGGTCGAGCCGTGCCCGCCGGGCCAGCGCGCGGACGGCATCGGCCAAGGGGGTGGCGCCCATGCCCTGTGCCTCCGAGAGGGCCTCGGCCGCCTCGACCTCCGCCGCCTCGCGCTCGCCGGCGCCGAGCAGGGCCTCGGCCCAGCGATAACGAGATCGCGCCACCTCGTAGCGGTAGCCGAAGTCGAACGCGTTCACCGTGTCCTGCCAGGCCGCGGCGGCTTCCCGCCACAGCAGGCCGGGGGCCGGCTCGTCCCCGGCCGCGTCCATCGACGCCGGCACGTGCCCGGCGGCGGCGTGCAGGCGGGCGTTCTCCGCGGTCGCGCGCTGGAGCCACGCCTGGCCCTCGGGGCCGAGCACGCCACCGCGCGGGCGACCGCGCTGGGCGGTCTCCCTGGCGATGGCCAGAAGTGAGTCGCCGCGCTCGATCCGGGCGGCCGTACGAGCCTCGACGGCGGTCGCGGCGGGCGAGCCGGGTGCGCCGACGCGGCCGGCCGACCGGTCGGCCTCCGCCGCGTCCGCCAAGGCGGCGATCGCCAGCGCCGACAACCAGATCCGGCCGAGGAACACCTCGGTCCACACCTCGCCGAGATGATCGGTGATCCGCACCGCCAGGGCCGCCGCGTCGTCGTACCGGCCCGCCCACGTCAGGGCGTCGACCAGGCAGCCGCCGCCGAGCAGGGCGATCTGACCGTCGCTCTGCCAGTGGTCGAACAGGGCCTCGCCGCGAGCGATCACGTCGTCGTCCCCCCGGGCGACCGCCGCGTACATCCGGCTCGCGTCCAGGATGTGCTTGGACGTGGCGGGCACGCCGTCAGCGGCACGTGCCGTGAGATCGCCACGGAAGTAGAGCATGACCTCCCGCAGGATCCGCAGGTTGACGGTGGGCGCGCTCCAGGCCAGGCCGAGCTCCTCCGCCCGGTCGAGCGCGTGCTGTACCCGCTGCTCGGCGGGTTCGAGCTCACCGGCGTAGAAGCGGTTGGCGGTGGCGCTGTACAGCGTGCGCATCTCGGTGAGCGCGTCCCCCGCCTCGATGGCGGCCGTGCGAGCCTCGTCGAACAGCGCCGCGGCGCGGTCGGGGTCGGCGACGTCGAGCACGGCGAGCGTCGACAGCGCGGCCGCGAGGGCGCCGGACTGCCCGACGGCTCGCGCTTCCTCGATGGCGCACTCGGCGTGCTCACGGGCGTCGTCATCCTGGTCGGGGATCATCAGGACCCGGGCCAGCAGGGCGTTCGTCCAGATCCGCTCGGGGCTGCGCTGCGGAAGTATCTCGAGGGCAGATCGCAGGTCCGCGATCGCCGCCTCGACCTGGCCTGGCTCCTCGTCCCACGTCGGCAGGTCGAGGTACCGGTGCACGAGCACGTGCTGCAGGCCTGCTCGTCGCACGGGGTCGTCGACGCCGTCGGCCGCGCGCTGGGTCAGCTTGACCGCGCGCATCGGGTTGCCCGCCCGGGCGGCCGAGTCGCCCGCGAAGAGCGCGACGTCGACCCGGTCGCAGCCGAGCCGTTCCTCGGCGTCGGGCACCGACTCCCAGAGGGCCAGCACCTGCTCCCAGTGCCGTAGCTCCTCCTCGGGCGCGAGCAGCCGGCGGGCCCGCAGGGCGGCGTCTCGCGAAGCGCTCAGCGCCGCGGGCAGATCGTGGCCCTCGAAGGCGTGGTGCGCACGCTCGGCCGCGCTGCCGATCGGCATGCCGTCGGGGCCGTCCTGCTCGATCACCGCGAGGTAGGCGCGGTGCACCGCCGAGCGTTCACCCGGAAGCAGGTCGGCGTAGAGCGCCTCGGCCAGCAGTGCGTGCCGGAACTCCAGGTGCGTCCCCGACACGACGAGCACCTGCTGCGTCACGGCCTCGCGCAGTGCGGCGTCGACGTCCAGCGTGCCCCAGCGCGCGCTGGCGGCCCGCAGCAGCTCCTCCCGCACGCGGCGTCCGGCGACCGACGCGATGCGCAGCACCTGCTGCACCTCGGGGTCCAGCCGTTCGAGCCGGGTACGGAGCACCTCGGTGAGCGTCCAGGGCAGGCTGGCCGAGTCCGGCCCGGCGTCCAGGAGCTCCTCCGCGAAGAACGCGTTGCCCTCGGACCGCTCCAGCACCTCGGCGAAGCCGGAGGCCGCCAGCGGCCGGCCGGCCAGGGCGGTGGTGAACTCGCGCAGCTCGGCCTCGTCGAACGGCCGCAGGTCGATGCGCTCGACGTGCTCCAGCCGGGACAGCTCGGCGAGCAGGGGCCGCAGCGGGTGGCGCCGGTCGACGTCGTCCGCGCGGTAGCTCACCACGAGCAGGACGTGCTCGGACCGGGCGCGGGCCGCGAGGAAACGCAGCACGTCACGCGTCGAGGCGTCGGCCCAGTGAGCGTCCTCGACCACGAGGACGAGCGGCCGCTCGGGCGCGCCCGCGACCGCGAGGCCGCGCGCGATGCCCTCGAAGAGCTGCAGCCGCTCGTCATGGTCGGCGTCACCGGTACCGCCCGGCTCCAGGAGCCGCCACAGGGCCGGCCGCTCGGCCACGAGCTCCGCCACCCGGGCGGCGGCCTCCGGTCCGGCCGCTCCGGCCTGCAGCTGGGTCAGCGCCTCCGTGAAGGGGAGGTACGGGATGCCGACCTGCCCCAGGTCCACGCAGTGCACCACGACGGCGCTGGCCCCGGCCTGCTCCGCCGCCTGGGCGACATGGCTGAGCAGGCGCGTCTTGCCGACGCCGGCGTCGCCGCCCACGAGCACCAGGCCGGGGCGGCCCGCCGAGGCGCGCCCGACCGCCAGGAGGAGGGAGGCGACCTGCTCCTGCCGGGAGATCAAGGGGATCGTCGTAGAACGTCGCACCTGCACATCGTCCCACCGGCCACCGACAGTGCCCGCCACCTGGTGCCCCTCGGCGCTCCCGTGGTTCACGCGAACCGGCCGCGGTGCGTGGTGCCCGCCACCGGACGCATACCGGCGATGCCCTCCCTGATCTGCTCGGTGCGGTCGGCGCGCACCCGGTGCGCCGACCTGCGCTCGGACCGGCGTGCCGCGCGGCGCCGGGACCGGATCAACCGGTCCGCACCGCTCGCCCGGTGGCCTGCCCATGCCTTCCGTACCTCTGCCTGCCGGTACTCGACCTCCGCCTCGATGGCGGGTCCCCACAGCGACATGATTCCTCCGGATGTCCCCGGCGGGCCGTGTGCCCGTCCGGCTGCTGAGGAAGACACTCGTCCTGAGCCCGGGGGTCGCGGATCGGTCGGTCGGGCAGTGCTGGCGGGTGAGGCACGGCAGGCCCGCGTCTGAGGTACCCCTGAGGTGCCTCTGAGGTGGCCCCGACGCGGTCTGAGGTGCCTCGGGCTCGTCTCCGGGCACCGGTGCGGCGGCCGCGATCCAGGCAGTTCACAGGCTCGCTATTGCGATCTACGTCACACCAGACGCACACTGGAACAAGAAGCGGACCCAATTCGGGGGTGGAATCGTGACCGGAACCGAAGCTGGAACGTACGACATCTTGCCCATGCTCGGTCGTGGGAAGCACCGCAACCCCAAGAAGGGTGCGTGCTTCATGGAGCTGGCATCCTTCCTCGCAGGCGAGAAGTGGAGCGACCACCCCGCCTGTACGCACCCGCTGATCGCGATGCTGGCCCGTGCGGTGAACGACCTCACGGCGGACCAGGCCCGCCCCCAGCTCGCGCCACTCATCCCGTCGGTCATCGGCCTGACCAGCACCGATCCGCGCTGGGACGTGCGTATCGCGCTGCGTGCGGCGCAGACGGCGCTGCCCGTGTCGCCCGCCGACCGCCAGCAGACGCTGGCCGTCGCGATCCTCGGGTCCGAGCGCATGCTCGACGTCCTGGAGGACCGCCCGTCCGGCACCCTCGCACCGGAGAGCAAGGACGCGCTGGCGGCCGTACCGAAGACGGCGGCCTGGGCCGAGCGGTTCTGTGCGGGCACCAGCGTGCGGCCCAAACGGTTCGTGCGCGACGCCGCACCGAGCGTGGTCTCCACCGCGGTGCAGGGCATCTCGGAGGCCTTCGTGCCCGACGTCGACGCGCGGCTCCGGGAGCTGCTCGCGGCAACGATCGCCGATGCGCGCCACTGGGCGGGGAACGCGGACGACGATGCCCGCTCCCTCGACCCGCTGGCGTGGGGCCCGGTGGTGAAGGCGGCGCCGACCGCCTGACCTGCCCGGCCGAACAGGGGGAACCGGGTCGGGGCGCACCAGGGGGTCGCCCCGGCCCGAGTCATGTCCGACGAGTTCGGCGGTTCTGTCGATCGGGTGCCCACGAGATCGTCACCCCAGTGTCAGACAGACACCGACCGGAGGACAGAACCATGCGCTACACCATCCTGCTGCACTACCCGGAGCTCACGCCGGAAGACCTCGGCGCCGGCGGCTGGGAAGAGGGCGAGCGCGCGTTCGACGCGTACGCCACCGCACTCGACCAGGCCGGGGTGCTCCTCTCGGCGGAGGTGCTGCAGCCGTCGTCGTCCACGACGACCGTCGCCGTGCGCGACGGGGAGCTGCGGGTCCAGGACGGCCCCTTCGCGGAGACGAAGGAGCAGCTCGGCGGTACCTTCGTCGTCGACGTACCGGACCTCGACGCCGCGCTCGCCTGGGCCCAGAAGGCGCCATCGGTCCAGTGGGGCGCCGTCGAGGTGCGCCCCTCGGCCACCCACTTCGAGAACGGCTCGTGGACGCACTGACCGGGCACGACGACGTGCGGGCCGTCGCGGAAGCGGCGGCCCGCACGTCGTACGGCCGGCTGCTGGCGCTGCTCGCCGCCCGCGACGGAGACATCCAGCGCGCCGAGGATGCCCTCGCCGAGGCGTTCGAACGTGCCCTGCGGCACTGGCCGGACGACGGTGTGCCGCACAACCCGGACGGCTGGCTCCTCACCGTGGCCCGCAACCGCCTGCGTGACCTGTACCGCTCCGCCGCCGTGCGGACCGCGGCACCGGCGGAGGCGGCATCCGACGCAGCGGTCCCGGCCGAGGAGCCCGACCCGGACGCCCTCGGCGACCGTCGGCTGGAGCTCCTGTTCGTCTGCGCCCACCCTGCGGTCGAGGCGGGGATCCGCACCCCGCTCATGCTGCAGACCGTGCTCGGCGTCGAGGCACGTGACATCGCCGCGGCGTTCGCGGTGCCCGCGCCCACGATGGCGCAGCGCCTGGTGCGAGCCAAGCGTCGCATCCGCGACGCACGCATCCCGTTTCGCGTCCCGGCCCGTGACGAGGTGCCCGACCGCCTGCCCCCGGTGCTGGAGGCCGTGTACGGCGCGTACGCGATCGACTGGCGCGGCGCGGCGCCCGAGGTCCGGGACTCGCTCACCGGTGACGCGCTCACCCTCGCGCTGCTGCTGGCGCACCTGCTGCCCGAGCCGGAGGTCCTCGGCCTGGCGGCGCTGCTCTGCTTCTCCGTGGCACGTGCGGGCGCTCGCGAGTCGGACGGAGTCTTCGTTCCGCTCGACGAGCAGGACGTCACCCGCTGGGACGGGGCGCTGATCGAGCGGGGAGAAGCGCTGCTCCGGCGTGCCCTCGGTGGTTCGGAAGCCGCGAGCGAGCCCGCAGGCCCGCCAGGCAGGTTCCAGCTCGAGGCCGCCGTCCAGTCCGTGCACTGCGCCCGCGCCCGCACCGGGCGTACGGACTGGCCGGCGCTGCTCACCCTGTACCGGGCGCTGCTCCGTGTCGCCCCGACGCTCGGCGGACGGGTGGCGCTCGCGGCGGTGCGCGGCCGGGTCGACGGCCCGGAGGAGGGGCTCGCCGAGCTGGACGAGATCGCGGAGCTGGACCCGGCATCGGGCCGGTTCCAGCCGTGGTGGGCCGCCCGCGCGCATCTCCTGGCGCAGGCGGGCTCCGTCGACGCCGCCCACGCGGCCTATGCCAAGGCGCGCTCGCTCACGACCGACCCGGCCCTGCGGGCCTTCCTGGCCGGCCGGGACGCAGCTGTCCGATGACGGCCGCGGCCGGGTGAATATTGTCGCCGCGGTCACAAACCGCGGGGTGGTTCTCTCCCTACCCAACGAAACGAGCTCCAGGTACGTCCTGTTCAACTGAGGGCGCCCACTCGAGGGGCCGGGAACGGGGACCGACCATGACGACCACGACAGCAGCGCTCACCGGCAACAGCGTCGCCGCGATCGAGCGTGACCTGCGGCGCATGGAGCTGCTCAACCGGCGGG
Organism: Promicromonospora aerolata; assembly: GCF_042682255.1. Taxonomy (NCBI): domain Bacteria; kingdom Bacillati; phylum Actinomycetota; class Actinomycetes; order Micrococcales; family Promicromonosporaceae; genus Promicromonospora; species Promicromonospora aerolata. Next base: position 3,732,961 of record NZ_JBHUHF010000001.1, on the reverse strand, counting down.
AGCACAGGATGCGTGCCGCCGGCCGTCCGGCGCCGATGATCTCGTATCTCAAGCTCGCCACGCGCCCTCGTGACCGCTGGCGGTACCCGGACGCGTGACGTGTCGACGGGCGGGGCCGCAGATCCAGGGGGTTCGGCGGCCCCGCTCTCTTTCACCCAGGAAATTGCACGTGGCCCCCATGACGTTCCCCTTAGGCTCCTGAGCATGAGTGGACACCCTTCACCCCATCTGCCTGCGGACGGTCATGCGCCGGTACCGCCTCCCCCGGGTGGGTACGCGGCGGTGCCCCCGACAGCAGGACCGCCTGCCGCGCCGCCGGCTCCACCACGGAAAGGCCGCCCGGCGCTGATCGTCGGCATCGTCGTCGTGGTCCTGCTCGCCCTGGGCGCCGGTGCCTGGTTCCTGTTCCGGGAGCCGCCCGTTCCCGAACCGGAGGCTGCCGCAGCGGAGCTCGCGGCCGCGCTCGAGGCCGGCACGCCCGCGGAGGTCCCGCTCGCGCTGGAGACATCCGCGTCACCGGACGAGCAGTACGCCCGCGTGTTCGAGCAGCTCGTCGCCGCCGTCGGCGAGGACGCGGGGACCGTCACGGTGAAGAGCGTGACGCCGGTGGAGGAGGGCGCGGACGGCACGGCCACCGCCACGGCCACCCTGGCCTGGACCTGGCCCGTCGCGACGGAAGCCGCCTGGGAGTACGAGACGGTCGCGAAACTGACCTACCCCGGCCCGGTGGACGGCGAAGCCGGGGCCTGGGAGGCGACCTGGAACACAGGGGTGCTGGTCCCGGGACTGGAGCCGGGCGAGCGGCTTGCCGTCGACCGCACCGAACCGGCGCGCGGCGAGATCGTCACGACCAGCGGCGAGACGATCGTGGGCATGACGCCCGTGCACCACGTCGGCATCGACAAGACCCGGCCGGGCTGGGACACGGCAGCCTCCCAGCTCGGCGACGTGCTGGGCTTCGACCAGGAGACCACCGACGGCATCGCCGCCCAGGTCGACTCGGCCGGGGAGAAGGCGTTCGTCGAGGTCATCACCATCCGCGAGAACGACCCGGAGTACGACTTCGACGCCGCCATGGCGATCGACGGCGTCGTGGGGATCCCGGACGAGCTGCCGCTCGCCCGGGACCGGGACTTCGCGCGTGCCCTCCTCGGTACGGTCGGTGAGGCCACCGCCGAGATCGTCGAGGAGTCGGAAGGCACCATCAAGGCAGGCGACATGGTCGGCCTGTCCGGCCTGCAGGCCGCGCACGACGAACAGCTGCGCGGCGTACCGGGCCTCGCCGTGACCATCGAGCCCGCCGAGGGCGGCGAGGGCCGTGAGGCGTTCACCATCGACAAGAAGGATGGCGAGCCGGTAGCGGTCACGCTCGACCCCGCGACGCAGGTCCGCGCCGAGGCGGCACTGGCCGGCTTCGACAGCCTGGCGAGCGCCATCGTGGCGATCAAGCCGTCGACCGGTGCGGTGCTCGCCGCGGCATCCGGCCCCGGTTCCGAGGGGTACAACACCGCGGCGCTGGGCCAGTACCCGCCCGGGTCCACGTTCAAGATCGCGACGGCGCTCGCGATGCTTCGTTCGGGGATCACGCCGGAGACGCCGCTGCCCTGCACCGCGACGATCAACATCGAGGGCCGCGAGTTCCAGAACGTGCCGGGGTACCCCGAGCCCGCGATGGGGGACGCCGTGCCGTTCCGTACGGTGTTCGCGAACTCGTGCAACACGGGCTTCATCTCGCAGCACGAGAAGATCTCGCAGCAGCAGCTGCACGACGCCGCTGCGTCGCTCGGCCTGGGCGTGGAGCCCGCTGCCTTCGGGGCGGCGGCGGCGCTCGGCGACGTCCCGACGGAAGCGGCGGGCACCGAGCATGCCGCGTCGATGATCGGCCAGGGTCAGGTGCTGGCCACGCCGCTCGCGATGGCGACCGTCGCGGCGAGCGTGTCCGCGGGGCACACCGTCTCGCCGTGGCTGGTGGAGGCGTCGGGCGAGGAGGCGGCCGAGGCGCCGTCGGGCGATCTGACCGCTGACGAGGCGGCCACGCTGCGCGACCTGATGGGCGGTGTGGTCAGTGAGGGTTCGGCCAAGGCGCTGCAGGACGTGCCCGGGATCGTCGGGGCCAAGACGGGTACCGCGCAGTTCGGCGACGGGAGCAAGGCGCACGTCTGGATGCTCGCCATCGCGAACGACCTGGCGGCGGTCGTCTTCATCGAGGAGGGCGAGCTCGGTTCGACGACGGCCGGCCCGGTGATGCACGAGTTCCTCACGGGCAGCTGACCCGGGAGCTGCTCGCCACCGGTCGGGCGGGCCGCCGGTGGCCGGGCTCGTCGAGACCCGTCTCGACGAGCCCGGCCACCGGGCGCCGGGGCGTCAGCCCTTGAAGCCGGCGTCCTTGCACGTGCGCTCGTAGTCCTCGATGGCCTTCTCGACCGCCGTAGGGCGGGCGATGGAGCCGTCGAGCGCCTGGTCGAACGGCGCGCGCACCGCCTCGAGGTGGGCGATGCTGACCTCGTCCGACTTGCCGATCAGCAGGCCGAGGCTGCTGCTGATCTTGCTGACGACGCCGGTCAGATCCTCGTCGAGCGGAGCCTGGACGGCGGCCGCCGTCTCCGAGACCCTGGTGACGATCGCGCCGGTGAAGAACGCGTTGCACGACTCGACGAGGTCGTACTCGCCGGTGCTGACGGGGGAATCGACGACGGGCGAGGGTTCACTCTGCTGGAGGTCCTCGCCCGAGGGGCTGAAGTCGCTGGCCATGTCTTCGAGGGCGGCGCATCCGGACAGCAGGAGTGCACAGGTGACCAGTGCGGCCGTTGCCCAGTTCTTGCTGGTGCTCACGATCTACTTCCCTCACGTCATCGGGTCAGAAAAGTGCAATTCCGTCGCACTCGCCCGCGAGTCTAGCGGCACGGTCGCAACAGAGGGCCAATCGTTGCCGGCCCCGGCTCGCTCCCGCATCAGGCACCCGACCGCCGACGTGCCGGGCGCCCGGGCCACCGGAGTGGCCCGGGCGCCCGGCACCGTGCCGAGGACCGTCGAACGACCGTCAGCGGTCGCCCTCGGCGGGCGGCTCGTCCTGCGGTGTGGGGGCCGCGGGCGGCGCGTCGTGCGCCGTGGGGCCGGCGGTGGGGCCGGCACCCGGGTGGGCCGTCGGATAGGGGTCCGCCGACCGGAGCACGGCGAGGCGAGAGCGGTACTCGGCCTCGTCGATCTCCCCGCGGGCGAACCGGGTGCCGAGCAGCGTCACCGGATCGGTACCGGCCGCCGCGTGCGCCGCCCACGGGCCGCCCCATCCGCCCCGTGGCCCGCGGCGGGCACGCCGGGCGATCAGGACGATCACTGCCGCGAACAGCAGGAACCAGAGCAGCGGGATGATGAAGAAGAACGGGCCGGGTCCGTCCCAGCCCTCGTGGGGCCCGTTGGCGAGGACCTCCGTCGTCGCGGTGAGCATGTCGACCTCCAGCATTCGGTGCGGCCGGACGTTCCGGCACGGCACCAGGCTCCCGCCGTCCGCCGCCGTGGTCGTCGGCCCCGCGTACCTGCGTCCCTACCCCCGTGGTGCCGTATCCCGGCCTCCGGGCGGGTGCCTCGTTCCTCAGCCCCCACCCTGCGCTGCACCTCCGGCCCAGCTCAGCGGTTCCGGCTGGGCCTGCGGTTTCGCTCCGGGCGGGTGCCTCGTTCCTCAGCCCCCACCCTGCGCTGCACCTCCGGCCCAGCCGGGCCGGACGAGGCCCGCCTCGTACGCCAGCACCACGAGCTGAGCGCGGTCCCGTGAGCCGGTCTTCATGAGCACTCGCGAGACGTGGGTCTTCACCGTCGACTCCGAGAGGTACAGCCTGCGGGCGATCTCGTCGTTCGCCAGCCCTCCGGCGACCTCGATGAGCACCTCGCGCTCGCGCGGCGTGAGCTCCGCCAGCGCGGGCACCGGCCGCACGGTGCGCGTCGCCTCGGCGACCTTCGCCAGCAGGCGCCGTGTCACCGTGGGCGACAGGAGCGCGTTGCCCGACGCCGCCACCCGCACCGCACGGACGAGCTCCGCCGGTTCCGTGTCCTTGACCAGGAAGCCGGAGGCCCCGGCACGGATCGCCTCCGTGACGTACTCGTCGAGCTCGAACGTCGTCACGACCACGACGTGGACGTCGGCCGCACGCGGCTCGGCGATGATCCGCCGCGTCGCCTCGAGCCCGTCCAGTCCCGGCATCCTGATGTCCATGAGCACCACCTGGGGCAGGTGCTCGAGCGTGAGGGCGACGGCGTCGTCGCCGGTCGCGGCCTGAGCCACGACGCGCATGTCGTCCTCCGAGTCGATCAGCGCGCGGAAGCCACCACGCACCAGGGCCTGGTCGTCGGCGAGGAGGACATCGATCATGTGGGCTCTCCGGGCTCGGGTGGGCTTGCCGGCCGCGCGGCGGGATCGCCGTGGGCCGGCTCGGCCGGCGGTTGCGGTGCGACCGGGAGCGTAGCCCGGACCTCCCAGCCCGTGCCGTCCGGGCGCGGGCCCGCGGTGAGCGTGCCACCGGAACCCTCGACGCGTTCCCGCATCCCGAGCAGCCCGTAGCCCGGCTCGACGGGTTCGCCGGCGCCGCGTGCCTGGACGCCGTCGTCGGCCACCACGACCACCACACCCGCGTCGCGGGTGACGCGCAGGCTCACCCGGCGGGCCGACGGCGCGTGCCTGCGCACGTTGGTCAGTGACTCCTGCACCACGCGGTGCACGACGCCGGCGACGTGGTCGGGCAGTTCCCCGAGACCGGGGTCGAGCTCGACGGACACGTCGAGCCCGTCGGCGCGAGCCTGGTCGGCCAGCTGGCGCAGCCCGGTGAGGTCCCAGGTCGGCGCGAGCGGGACGGTCTCGTCGGCCACCGTGCCCGGAGCAGGCGTGACCGTCCCCTCGCGCACGATCCCCAGCACCGTCCGGACCTCGCTGAGCGCGTCCTTGCTGGTGTCGCGGATGTTGGTCAGCGCCTCGCGCGCCTGCCCGGGATTCTTCTCGAGCAGGTGCAGCCCCACGCCCGCCTGGACGTTGATGGCGGACAGGGAGTGGGCGAGCACGTCGTGCAGCTCGCGCGCGATCCGCAGCCGCTCTGAGGCGACGGCGGTGCGCTCGCGTTCCGCCGCGGTCGCCCGGGCCGCGGCGCGCGCCGCCGTCCGCCGTGCGATCCGGTCCCGTGCGGTGCTCGCGATCAGTAGCGCGACGGCGAGCCACGCGGCGCTCGCGATCATCGACTCGGGCGCGAGTAACCAGAAGCCGTCCCCGTCGCCCCAGCCGGCGTCAGGCCCCCACCGTCCGTGGGGCCGGTGCGACACGTCGGAGCGGAACCGCTCCACCCGCGGCGCGATCAGTGCGCCGGCGGTACCGACGCCACCGGCGAGCAGGGCGGCGCCCGACCACGCGATCAGGCGGGCCCGCCGTACCTCACCGCTGAGCATGACGCCCGCGAGCACGGCGACCGGCCCCAGGAAGACCGGGCCCCACGGGTGGCCGAGCAGCAGGAACGTGACGGTGGCCGCCACGGACAGGACGGTGGCGAGCGCGGGGCGGCGTGGCAGGAGGAACAGCAGTGCCGCCGGCGCGACCAGCAGCAGGAGCGTGCCGAGGAGGCCCGGTTCCGAGGCCCACGCCTGGCCGCGGGACGCGGCGATCGAACCCAGGTGGGTGACGACCGCCACGGTCACGGCGACGAACGCGCGCGGACGCGTTCGGTCGAACGGCCCGGAGGCGTCGTTCGGAGGTCGAGTGGTGCCCAGCATGCTCGCACGCTACGCCGGGTTGCGGTCCGCCACGTCGGTCTGCGGTGCCGGTGCGCGTCGTACCGAGGTACTGGGATGCGTCCGGTCAGGCGAAGCGAGCAGAGCGTTCCACCACGCGGCCCGCGCCACGGCCGCCGTCCGCGGCGGGGTCCCAGGCGTAGACCTCCGTGCCCGTGATGAAGACGCGCTCCGCACGCGCCGTGGTGTCGAGCGGGTCGCCCGACCAGAGCACGACGTCGCCGTCGAGCCCCTCCTTGATCGCGCCCACCTGTGCGTCCAGGCCGAGGAACGACGCCGGGTTGGTGGTGATGGCGGCCAGTGCGGTGGTCCAGGGCAGCCCGTCGCGGAGGGCGAACGTCGCCTGGTGCACCAGGAAGTTGATGGGGATGACGGGGTGGTCGGTGGTGATGGCGACACGGACGCCGGCGTCGGCCATCTTGACCAGGTTGAGGATCGACCGGTCGCGCAGCTCGACCTTGGAGCGGGACGTGAACATGGGGCCGTAGATGACCGGCACGTCCTTCTCGGCGAGGACGTCGGCGATCTTGTGGCCCTCGGTGCCGTGGTTGATGACCAGCCGGTAGCCGAACTCCTCCGACAGACGGATCGCCGTGGCGATGTCGTCGGCCCGGTGCGTGTGCTGGTCCCAGGCGAGCTCGCCGGCCAGCACGCGAGCGAGGGTCTCCTTGGCGAGGTCGCGCTCGAACGGCTTGCCCTCGGCCACTGCGGCGTCGCGCTTCGCGACGTAGTTCTGCGCGTCGACGAAGGCCTTGCGGATGACGTTGGCGACGCCCAGGCGGGTGGACGGCAGCTGGCCCTTGTCCCCGTAGACCCGCTTCGGGTTCTCGCCGAGGGCGGACTTCACCGACACGCTGTCGCTCACGAGCTGTTCGTCGACCGTGCGGCCGCCCCAGGTCTTGATCGCGACGGTCTGCCCGCCGATCGGGTTGCCCGAACCCGGCTTGATGACCGCCGTCGTCACGCCGCCGGCGAGAGCGTCGCGGAAGCCTTCCTCGTCCACCTGGATGGCGTCGAGCGCGCGCAGCGCGGAACCGTCGGGACCCGTCATCTCGTTGGTGTCGTTGCCGGCCCACCCCTCGCCCTCCTCGTGCACGCCGAGGTGGCCGTGGGCCTCGACGAAGCCCGGCAGGAGCCAGCGGCCCTGGGCGTCGATCGTCTCGACCCCCTCGGGGACGGCGACGTCCTGGCCGACGGCGGTGATCACGCCGTCGGTGATGAGCACTGTGCCGTTCTCGAGGGGTTCGGTGGCGACGGGAACCACGTGGGCGTTGACGATGGCGATGGTGGAGCGGGTTGTCATGGGTACATCATTACCTGGGCTAACGAGATCCCGGCAATGCGCTCGGTCAGGTCGAGCCGGGCAGGGCGACCCCGACACTCGACACGCCATCCTCGGCGTGTCGCAGGCATGGTGTTGGGGTCGACGGCTCGGTCAGCCCGGCGTGGCCGGGTTGGTGGCCTTGCCGTCGATCCACAGGGTGTCGGTCGCGTCGCGGTGCGTGCCCGACGAACCGACGTGCTTGGCGCTGATCTGCGGCCCCTTGGTGATGACATGGACCATGGCCATGCCGTGCCCGCGGCCCAGGCCGTAGTCCTCCTTGAGCCACTCGAGGATCGGTCCGGCCTTGGTGGACGCGTCGAACCCGCGTTCCTCGGCCAGCGTGATGAGCTCACGCGGGGTGTGCCCGGTCTTGTCCTCGACGGCGTCGAGGTAGGCCTGGAATGACATGGGACTTCCCTTCACATGGCGGTGCGGTGCCGGTCGGCACCGCGCTCTAGCAGGTCAGACGTCGGCGGATCGCGGAACTCATCGCTCCGTCCAGCCGCCGCGTCTCTACCCAGCGATTCCGCCCGAAGACCCCGGGGTGTTCGGGCGGAATCGCGGGGTAGAGACGCACCTCGCGACGCACCCCCTGCGAACGCATCCATAGACTCGACACCGTGGACTTCTACAACGCCTACGCCCAGGGGTTCGCCCGGGTCGCGGCCTGCACCATTCCCGTGGCCGTAGCCGACCCCGCGGCCAACGCCGCGGCGGTCCTGGACCAGGCCCGTCGCCTGCACGCCGACGGCGTCGCCGCCGCGGTGTTCCCCGAGCTCTGCCTGAGCGGCTACGCGATCGACGACCTCTTCATGCAGGACGTGCTGCTGGAGTCCGTGCTCGACGCGCTCGCCGACATCCGGCAGGCCACCCTCGAGCTCACCACGATGATCGTGGTGGGCGCGCCCCTGCTGGTCGGCAGCCGCCTGCTGAACACCGCCGTCGTGCTGCACCGCGGGCGGATCCTCGGCGTGGCGCCCAAGTCGTACCTGCCGAACTACCGCGAGTTCTACGAGAAGCGGCAGTTCGCCCCGGGCGACGAGCACCGCGGCACCCTCAGCCTGCTCGGCGAGGACGTGCCGATCGGCGCCGACCTGATCTTCCGGGCCGACGACGTCCCCGGACTCGCCGTCCACGTCGAGGTCTGCGAGGACATGTGGGTGCCCGTACCGCCGAGCGCCCTGGCTGCGCTCGCGGGCGCGACCGTGCTGCTGAACCTGTCGGCGAGCCCCGTGACCGTGGCGCGCGCCGAGGACCGCCGTCTGGTCGTGCGGAGCGGGAGCTACCGCTGCAGTGCCGCCTACGTCTACACGGCGGCGGGTCAGGGCGAGTCCAGCACCGACCTGTCCTGGGACGGCCAGACGATGGTCTACGAGGCCGGTGACCTGCTCGGCGAGACCGAGCGGTTCCCCGAGGGTGCCCGCGCGACCGTGGTGGACGTGGACCTGGACCGGCTGCGCCAGGAGCGCCTGCGACAGGGCACGTTCGACGACAACCGGCGGGGTCTCGGCATGGCCGCCACCGGTGCGGCGGACGGGGCCGGCGAGTTCCGGGAGATCACCTTCGGTGTCCAGCCGCCGTCGGGCGACATCGGCCTGCGGCGCAAGGTGGACCGCTTCCCGTTCGTGCCCGACGACGTCGACCGTCTGGCCCAGGACTGCTACGAGGCGTACAACATCCAGGTCACCGGGCTCGAGCAGCGCCTGCGTGCCATCGGACAGCCGAAGGTCGTGATCGGCGTCAGCGGCGGTCTGGACTCGACGCACGCGCTGATCGTCGCCGCCAAGGCGATGGACCGGCTGGGCCGGCCGCGCACCGACGTCCACGCGTTCACGATGCCGGGCTTCGCGACGGGCGCCGAGACCAAGGACCGGGCGGTCCGGCTCGCCGAGGCCCTGGGAGTGACGTTCCAGGAGCTCGACATCCGGCCCGCCGCCGAGCAGATGCTGCGTGACCTGGACCACCCGTTCTCCGACGGGATCAAGCAGTACGACGTGACCTTCGAGAACGTGCAGGCCGGCCTGCGCTACGACTACCTGTTCCGGCTCGCGAACCATCGTGGCGGGATCGTGCTCGGCACCGGTGACCTCTCGGAGCTGGCGCTCGGCTGGTGCACGTACGGCGTGGGCGACCAGATGTCGCACTACGCCGTGAACACCGGCGTGCCCAAGACACTGATCCAGCACCTCATCCGGTGGACGATCGACAGCGGCCAGTTCGCGCCCGAGGCGGACAGCCCGGTCAACGCCGTGCTGTCCGAGATCGTCGAGCAGGAGATCACGCCGGAGCTCATCCCGACCGAGGAGGGCGAGGTCCCGCAGTCCACGGAGGCGACCGTCGGCCCCTACGCGCTGCAGGACTTCACGCTGTTCCACGTGCTGCGCCGCGGCTACCGGCCGTCGAAGATCGCGTTCCTGGCCTGGCACGCATGGGCCGAGATCGATGCCGGCGACTGGCCGCCGGGTTTCCCGGCCGCGGGGCGCACCGCCTACGACCTGGCGACCGTGCGGCGCTGGCTCGACGTGTTCGTGCGCCGGTTCTTCGCCTCGCAGTTCAAGCGTTCGGCCCTCCCGAACGGGCCGAAGGTGTCCCCGGGCGGCACGATGTCGCCGCGTGGTGACTGGCGCATGCCCTCGGACGCGACGGCCGCCGCCTGGCTGGCGGAGCTGGAGAAGAACGTCCCGGAGGCCTGATTCCCTGCGCGGGTGCCGCCGGGCCGTTGCGCTCGTCGCGGACAGGCTGCCGCAACGGTCCGGTGCACATCCTGGGCGAGTAAGGTGCCCCACATGCCTGCTGTCTCCGTAGCCCTGGCTCGGCCCGGGAACCGTCGCCTCGTCCGCGTGATCACCGTGTTCGCAGCGGTCCTGACCTTTGTCGCGCTGCTGCTGGTGGGTGGCCCGGCGAGCGCGCACGACCAGCTCCTGTCGTCCGACCCCGAGGACGGCGCCACGCTCGACCAGCACCCGGCGAGCATCACGCTCACCTTCAGCTCGTCGCCCCTCGACACCGGCATCGAGGTGGCGCTGATGGGCCCCGACGGCACCACCACGAAGGGCCAGGACATCCAGGTCGACGACGAGGTGGTGACCGCCCGGCTGGACGGCGACCTGCCCGCGGGCGCCTACGACGTCGCGTGGCACGTGGTGTCCTCCGACGGGCATCCGATCGACGGTGAGTTCAGCTATGTGGTCGAGGAGGCCGCCGGGCCGAGCGAGACGCCGAGCGGCGAGCCCACTGCCGAGCCGACCGGCGCCGCCGCCGTTCCCACGCAGGAGACCGAGGCCCGTCCGCTGCCCGAGGGCGCGGAGGAGACCACCGCGCCGAGCGAGCTCGCCGGCGCGGGTGACGGTGCGGGGGCGAGCGGCCTGGCGATCACCGCCGGCGTCCTGGCGGCGGTGCTCGTGGTGCTCGGCGTCGTGGTGATGACCCGCCGCAAGATCCTCGAGAACGACAGGCTGCGCCAGGCCAACGAGGCCGACTCAGAGGGCCTGGACGGCGACAAGCTCAACGAGAACCCGGACGACAAGGACAAGCCGTCCAACTGAGGCGCGGACGGGGTGCGGGCGGTCCGCCCGCACCCGCCGGACCGGCCCGCACCCGGGCTAGGGCGCCGGGCGTGCCCGGACGGCGAGGATCACGGTCACCACGGCGGGTACCAGCAGGACGGCGCCTGCCGTGTTGACCGCCTGGAACCCGCCCCATGCGAGCAGCGGGCCGGCGAGGGCCGCGGCACCCGCACCGAAGTAGTTCATCAGCGCGTCCGTCGCGCCCTGCAGCGGGAGCTTGACGTGCGGCTCCGCCACGGACGCCAGCACCGCCGACGACGCGATCACGCACGCCGACCAGCCGAGCCCGAGCAGCACGAGCGCCGCCGCGGTGAGCACCTCCGTGTTGACCACCGGGACGGCGGCACCGTGCCCGGCGTGCGTCCCGGCCGCGGGCACCAGGGCTGCCGCGGTGAAGCCCAGGGCGACCGCCGCGCCCTGGAGCGCCATCCCGCCGACGGCGACGCGCAGCGGGCCGAACCGGTCGGCCAGCCAGCCGAACACCGGGCTGAACGCGAACATCCCCAGCACGTGCAGGCTGATCACGATGCCCACCAGCCGCAGCGACATCCCGCCGTGCTGCATGTGCACCGGCGTCATGACCATCACCATGATCATCACGCCGTGCGCCACGGCGGTGGTCACCACGGCGAACCGCGCCCGGGGGTGGGCCCAGGCCCACCGGAGCGCGGCGAGGGCCCCCGTCCGCCGGGGCTCGGCGGGCCGCGGCTGCCCGACGGCGGTGGTGGCGCTCGCCACGGCGGCACTCCCCACCGGGTCGCGGTACAGGGCGACGAGGAGCAGTCCGGCCAGGAGGTACGCGACGATCGAGAACAGGTACGGCCCGCCCAGGTCGGGGACGCCGAACCCGCTGCCCAGCGCCGCGCCGGGCGCCGCGAGGTTGGGCCCCACCACCGAGCCGACGGTCGTCGACCAGAGGACGATCGACATGGTCCTGGCGCGGGTGCCGGAACCGACGTTGTCGGCGGCCGCGTAGCGGGACTGCAGGTTGGTCGCGTTCGCCACGCCGTAGAGCGTGAGGCCCACCAGCAGCACGACGAACTGACCGAGGACGGCCGCCGACACGATGAGCAGTGCGCCGACCGTGGAGAGGCCGTACCCGAGGGACAGCGCCCAGCGCCGTCCGCGGACCTGAGCGAGGGTCGCGAGCGGGATCGACGCGATCGCGGCGGCGAGCACGCCGACGGCCTGGGAGAGGCCCGCCATGGACGTGCCGCCCAGGCGCTCGGCGAGCAGCGCGCCGACGGCGGCGCCGGACGCGACACCGACACCGGCGAGCAGGTTGCTGAAGACGAGCACGACCAGGTTGCGGCGCGCGTGCGGCAGCTTTTCGGGCACCGGAGCGGCCGGTTCAGCGGCGGTCCCGGTGGTGTCCACGGCGCCCGCAACGGTGGCTGGGACCTCGGACGGCGGTTTCTCCACGATTTCCTCTCATTGGCGTAGCACCTACCGGAACGGTAGACCGCTATGGGTTGCGGAAGTCATCGGATAATGCGAGGTGACACTGCCTCAGGAGCCTCTGCACCGTCGTCGTCCACAGGCTCGTACACAGGTTCGCGTCCTCTGAGAGCAGAAAGTTACCCACGACTCGCCGTAGAAGTGCCCGTTCTCCGCGAATTCCTGCCGATCTGCTGGCAGTATGGGGCCTCGTCGTCGGGCGGGTACCGCCGCACGACGTGACCGAAGAAGGGAACCGCATGTCGCTCAACAAGTCCGAGCTCGTCTCGGCCATCGCCAACAAGGCTGAGATCAACAAGACCGAGGCCGAGGCCGCGCTCAACGCCTTCCAGGAGGTTCTGATCGAGTCGCTCGCCAAGGGCGAGGCCGTCAAGGTGACGGGCTTCCTCTCGGCCGAGCGCGTCGAGCGTGCCGCCCGCACGGGTCGCAACCCGCGCACCGGCGAGGAGATCCAGATCCCGGCGAACTTCGGTGTCAAGATCAGCGCCGGCTCGCTGCTGAAGAAGGCCGTCGCGAAGTGACGCTTCGCCGCTGATTTCTACAGCGACGCGAAGGCCCGGCTCCCGCAGGGGGCCGGGCCTTCGCATGTTCAGAGATCGCCCTTGCGCTCGAGGTACCGCATGGCCACCCAGCCCAGCGGCACCCGGCCCCAGTAGGTGCACAGGCGGTACAGGATGGTCACCGAGAACGCGATGGTCGCGGGGATGCCGGCGGCCGACAGGCCGGCCGTCAGGGCGCCCTCGACACCACCCAGGCCACCGGGCGTCGGGATGAGTGCGCCGAGCGCGTTGCCCACGAGGTTGACGAGGGCGATGTCGACCAGGGAGAGCGACTCCCCGAACGCCGCGAGGCAGCACCACAGGGCGACGATGTAGCCGAGCGTCATGATGAGGTTCCCCGCCACCCCGAGCGCCAGCCGGCCCGGGTGGCTCAGCATCTGCGCGAGCCGCGGCCACACCTGCCGGATCCGCGGCCGCACGTACCCCATGCCCCACCGCCGCACGGGCGGCACCAGGAGCGTCGCGACGACCGCGAGCGCGACACCGGCCAGCGTGATCAGCACGGCGGGTGACGGCAGCTCCACGAGCGCCCCGGACCCGGTGAAGATCGACAGGGCCACGAGCAGCAGCACGGTGACGACGAACTGCGACACCTGTACCAGCGCGACGGTGGCGACCGCCATCGACATCGAGACGCCGCGCTGGGTCAGCAGCCGCAGGTTGAGCGCGGCCGGGCCGATCCCGGCGGGAGCTGCCAGTGCGACGAACGAACCGGCGGCGGCGGTGAGCGTGGCCCGCCCGATCGGCACGCGGGCCGGGGAGAACGCGACGAGCGTGAGACCGGCCCCGAGCCAGGTGAGGATGGCCAGCGCGAAGGCCAGCGCGATCCACCACGGGTTCGCCTCGCGCACTGCTTGGGCGATCTCGTCGAAGTTGATGGTGGTGACGATCACGGCGATCGCGATGATCATCAGCGTCGTGGTGAGCACCGTGCGGGCACTGAACCGGGAGATGCGCTGCGGCTGCACGCTGGCCTCGGGCAGGCGTTCGACGAGGGCGTCGCGCAGCTCCCCCAGGAGGCCCTTCGAGCGTCGCACCTCCTCGCGCGTGGTGCGGGGCAGGGCGATCGACTGGATGAGGGGTCCGATGGCGGCGATGTCGGCGTCGGGCAGGGCGCGGACCGCGGAGGCGACGGCGCGGCGTGGCCCGACCCGCAGGCCGAGGAGCGCGAGCATCTGCACGAGGTCGAGCCGGCGGGACAGCGGCGACGAGGCGATGTCGCCCTGCTCCCAGCCGGTGATCCACACGTGCGCGCCACCACCGCCCCGCGCGGGGCTCCCGCCGGCCGGGGGCTGCTCCGGGGAGCCTGCCGGGACGGGGTCACGGTGCGTGAGCAGGACGTCCTGGGTGAGGGCGCGGTGCGTGAGCCCCACGGCGTGGGCCCGGCCGAGCTGTTCCCAAGCCTCGGCGAGGAGGTCGTCGTGCACCTCGTCGTCGGGCAGGTCGCGGAGCGAGACGGCGGGGGAGGCGTGCTCGAGGACCAGCGCTATCGAGTCGCCGAACTCGCCGATGCCGAGCAGCCGTGGGGTGCGTACCCCGGCGGCGGTGGCCGCGTAGGACAGCAGGGCGGTGCGCTCGGCGACCGCCTTGAGCGAGATGGCGGCACGGCCTTCGATGCCCCGTAGGCGCAGGGCTCGCCACAGGCGCGTGATGAGGCCGACGACCTGGCGGTCGCCGTCGAGCACGACGACGTCGCGGCGTACACCGTCCTCGCAGTCCAGGGCGTACACCCGATGGTCGCCGGCGCGGCTGAGGGCGATCGCTACGGCGTCGTCGGCCGTGGCCTCCGGCGGGGCGCCTGGCTTGGCGTCCTGCGGGGCGGCCAAGGGGCCGGCGTCGGCGGGGGCGCGGGTGCCGCCGTCGGGTGCCGTGTCCCCGGGGGTCGCGCCGTCGGCGTCCGGTTCACCGGTGTGTGCAGCCGGGGAGTGCACCCGGACGAGCGACGTCGGCCGGTAGCCGGCGCGGCGCACGGCGGCCACCAGCTCGGCCCCGTAGGCACGCTCGCTACGGGTGCCGGACACGTACTGCACGGACGAGCCGGCGAGCCGGCCGAGCAGCAGCGCGACGAGCACCCCCGGCAGAGACACCTGCCCGGTGATCAGCACGATCAGCAGGGCCGCGAACAGGAGGTTCCACGAGATGCGGACGGTACGGCGCCGGGTCGCGGGCCCCGCGACGGTGAGCAGCGCGGTCACGGCGACGGCGTACTCCGGGATGGTCAGCACGTACCCGGTGCCGCGCTCCCACACCGACAGGCCCCGTACGAGCTCGTCGGAGCCGAAGTGGAACACGAGCACCGTGGTGAGCACGCCGATGAGCAGGCCGAGCACCGCGGCGACGATGGACTCGACGATCTGCCGGCCCAGGCGGCGGACCCCCAGCTCGATGAGCACGGCGACCGGGGCGAACAGGCTGACCAGACCCTGCAGCACGGCGACGGGGATGAACAGGATGGTCGCCAACAGGTCGTTGAAGCCCCGGACGTCCTCGGTGACGCCCTCGGTGGTGCCGTGCGCGACGACGGACAGGATCATGACGCCGGCGATGCCGAGCGCGCACGCGACCATCCAGACCAGCGCGCGGGGGTGCCGCACCCGCTCCTCCGGCGAGTCGACGACGCGGACGAGGCCGGGCTCGGCGGGCGCTGTCTGGGGTGCGTCGGACGGTTCGGCACCGGCATCAGCGCGGCCGGTGCGCGAGGTGGACATGTTCCGGATTCTAGGGGCGTTGGCCAGCACATGACCGGAGGGTCGAGGGTGACGCCCGTTATATCCGGGTCAGGTCGCGGGCGCCCCTTGGGTCTGCCGCACCGCGCTCACCGGATCCCCAGTGCCTCGCGCCATTCCGCCGGCACCAGCGCGTAGCCGACGAAGGCCACCACGTCGAGCAGCGTGTGGGCGACGATCAGCGGTATGACGCGGCGCCGTCCCTCGGCCTGGAACCTCGGTGAGGTGTAGAACCACGAGAAGACGACGCCCATGACCACGTTCCCCAGGAACGGCCCGATGCCCTGGTACAGGTGGTACGACCCGCGCAGGAGCGAGCTGGCCACGATGAACTTCACCCGGTTCCAGCCGAGCTGCCGGGTACGTTCGTAGAGGTAGCCCACGGCGATCACCTCTTCGACCACGCCGTTCTGGAACGCGCTGAGCAGGAGCACCGGGACGGTCCACCAGTGGACGTCCAGGGCGCTGGCCTGCACCTCGACGGTGATGCCGAGCGCCCGACCGAGGGCGTAGAACGCGAGGCCCGGGATGCCGATCGCGGCAGCGAGGACCACGCCCCACCCGAGGTCGCGGCCGGGCCGGCTACCGTCCAGGCCGAGGCTGCGGACGGCGCTGCGGCCCTGCCCGCTGAGCAGGTACAGGGCCAGCGCCACCGGGACCAGGGCGAACCCGATGCTCAGCAGCTGGTACACGAGGTCCAGGTACGGGCGCTCGGACTGGCTCGCGTTGAGCGTGGCGGTCTGCTCGGCCAGCGGCGTGCCGGCGGTGAGCCGGGCCGCGATATTGACGAGGGCGTACACCGCGGACTGGCCCAGGCTGAGCCCGAGCACGATCCACACCTCGGCGGCGACGCGACGGTTGGAGGACACGGCCCGTTTATAGCAGCCGCCGCTGAGCACGGGCCGCACCTGCGCTCAGCGGCGGCCGGGGAGCCGGGTCAGTGGCGGTGGGACGTACGACGCACGAAGTCCGCGAGGTCGGCCGCCTGCGCGGTCCGCGACTCCGGGTGGACGTACATCATGTGTCCGGCCGGGTACACCCGCGTCTCGATGCGGTCGCGGTAGGACGCCGGGATCGCCATCTGGTCGAGGCTGTACTCGATCGCCTCGACGGGGACACCGCCGTCGTACCGGCCCATGGCGATGTGGACCCGCAGGTGCGGGTTGATGATCATCGCGGTGGCGAGCTTGTCGGCGACGTCGACGGCCTGGCCCTCGAACTCCTTGTAGGACCACGGGTGCACGTGGCGGGACAGCACCTCGTAGACCGCGTCGTGCTCGTACCCGAGCTCGCCCCGCAGGTAGTGGTGCAGCGCCGCCGTGTACGGCCCGGCGATGGCGGTCATGAACGGGTCGTACGGCATCTGCTCGTGGATGTAGTGGTCGGCAGGCCCGGTGAACCGGGTGTCGAGGCGGCCCGTCACGAGGCGGCGCGAGCGCAGCAGCTCCGCGTAGACGCGGGTGTGCTCGAGCCGCAGGTTGGCCCGGTCGACGTAGTCCTCGCTCAGCCCGGTCAGCGAGGCGATCTTCGTGACGGCGGCGGCGCGCTCGTCGTCGGGCACGCGGGCTCCGCGGGCCAGGACGGAGGCGTAGGTGCCGGCCCAGTCCCGGGCCTCCGCCACCACGTCGTCCAGCGTCCGGTCGCCGAGCAGGCCGTGGTACTGCGCCGTCGCGGCGTAGAGCGGCAGGAACAGCGGGTGCGGCAGGTTGGAGTGCTCGCCGTCGAACAGCGCCTCCAGGTTCAGTGCGGGTGCCACCAGCATGACGCCGTTGAAGAACATGCCGAAGCGCTGCTGCAGGTACTCGGCGAGGGCCGCGCCGCGGGTTCCGCCGTACGACTCGCCGATCAGGTACTTGGGGCTCATCCACCGGTCGTTGCGGCTGGTCCACAGGCGGATGATCTCGCCGACGGACTCCAGGTCGCCCGTGAACCCGTGGAACGGCTTCGCCTGCTCGCCCTCGGTGGCGCGGGAGAAGCCCGTGGAGACGGGGTCGATGAACACGAGGTCGGAGACGTGCAGCAGGGTCTCCAGGTTGTCGACCAGGCCGTACGGGGGCGGGGTGAGGTCGTCGACGTCACCCGAGTCGACCCGGCGCGGGCCGAGCAGACCCAGGTGCAGCCACACCGACGACGATCCCGGGCCGCCGTTGAACGCGAACGTCACGGGGCGGCGCGTCACGTCGATGTCGGAGTCGCCCGGACCCGTCGACGAGTCGAGCGTGTAGTAGGTGATCGAGACCTCGGCCTTCGCCTTGCGGCCGTCGTACTTGTCCTCGGTCAGGACCTCCTGGCGCAGCACGACCCGGCCGGTCGTGGCCGTGTAGGCGAGGTCACCCTGCGGGGTGTGCAGGGTGTGGCTCGTGGTCACCAGGTCGTCGGCGGGCTCGGGCCGCTTCGGCTCCTTCGGGGCCGTCGGCGTCGCTGCGTCGGTCTGCGTCGTCTTCTCGTCGTCCGTCACGCGGGGAACCTACCCCGACCGGTGCGGCCGTCTCCAGGGCGAATCCGTTCGGCAGTTCGTCAGGAGGTCGGCAGCTCGGGCTACCGATCTCCTGACATCCTGCCGACCACACCGGAACTTCCTTGCATTCTCCTGGCGTGCACGGCAAAGTAGTTTGCAGTACAAACCAAACGACGAGGTGGGGACGATGACGGACGACAACCCGGCGGGCGAGCGGGCTCCAGCAGGTGGCGACCCCGAGACCGTGCCCGACGGCGAGCTGGGCCCCGCGGAGACGCTCCGGATGATCCGGCAGCAGCAGGAGGCGGCCCGGGACGCCACGGAGCCCGACGGCCGCCTGTTGTTCGCGGCCTGGGGACTCGCGTGGCTGATCGGGTACCTGACTATGTGGATCACAGCCCGCGACACGGGCACCCCTGAACGCTGGGCCGGGTGGGTGCTCGGCGGCTGCATCGTCGGCGCGATGGCGTTCACCATCGTGCACAGCATCGCGCGGACCGCCGGCACCCGCGGAGCGAGCGCCCGCACCGGCGCCCTGTACGGGTGGACCTGGTTCCTGGCGTTCACGACCTTCGGGGTGCTCCTCGGTGCCCTGGGCGACGCCGGCGCGTCCTCCGAGGTGATGGCGATCGCCGCCAACGGCGTCGCCTGCCTCATCGTCGGTCTCATGTACATCGCCGGCGGCCTCCTCTTCGAGGAGAACCGGATGTACGCCGTCGGCGCGTGGATGCTGGTCACCGCCTGTCTCGCGGCGCTCGCCGGGATGCCGAACACCTACCTCGTGATGGCCGTGGCGGGCGGTGGCGGGTTCCTCACCATGGTCGTGGTGGAGCAGGTCATCCGCACCCGCCGTCGGTCGCCCCGAACCGCCGCACGGCCGCAGGGCGGTGTACGGAGTGCCTGACGAGCTCGACCCCGTGATCCACGCCCCGGCCCGGCTGCGGGTGGTGGCGGCGCTCGCGGCGCTGGGCCGCGGCGACGAGGTGGCCTTCCCGAAGCTGCGCAAGCTGCTCGACATGACCGCCGGAAACCTGTCGACCCACCTGCGCAAGCTGGAGGACGCCGGGTACGTGCGGGTCACCAAGACGCACGAGGGCAGGATGCCCGCGACGTACCTCGCCCTCACCGATACCGGCCGCACCGCGTTCGCGGACTACCAGGCGGCACTGATGGACCTGCTGAAGGGAGCACACGGATGAGCGCGGTAGAGGTCAGGGGCGTGACACGGCGCTTCGGCGACGTCGTCGCCCTCGACGACGTCTCGGTGGAGGTGGGGCACGGCGAGCTGGTGGGCATGCTCGGCCCCAACGGGGCCGGCAAGTCCACGCTGCTGTCGCTGGTCAGCGGCCAGCGACGGCCCGACTCCGGTGCCGTGCGCCTCGGCGGTCGCGACCCGCGCGACCCCCGGGCGCGCACCGTGCTCGGCCTCACCCCGCAGGAGACAGGGCTGCCCCCGACGCTGCGGGTGCGCGAGGTGGTCGACTTCGTGGGCGGCCACTATCCCGACCCGGTGCCGACGGCCGAGCTGCTGGAGCAGTTCGGGCTTGCCGACCTGGGCAGACGCCAGACCGGCTCGCTGTCCGGCGGGCAGAAGCGCCGGCTCGCCGTCGCGCTGTCGCTCGTGGGCCGGCCGAGCGTCGTGCTGCTCGACGAGCCGACGACCGGGCTCGACGTGTCCGGCCGCACCGCACTGTGGGACGCCATCCGCGAGTACCACGCCGGCGGCGGCACCGTGCTGCTCACCTCGCACTACCTGGAGGAGGTACAGGCCCTCGCCGAACGCGTGGTCGTGATCGACCACGGCAAGGTGCTCGCTGACGACTCGCTGACGGCCGTCCTGAACCGCGTGGGCATGCGCAGGGTGCAGCTGACCACCCGCGGGGCCGACGTGCCGGGTGCCCCGGCCACCCGGACGACCTCGACGCCGGACGGGTGGGTGCGGCAGGAACACCTCGTCCCCGACTCGGACGCCTTCGTGCGTGACCTCGTCACGTCCGGCGCCGAGTTCCGCGACCTGGAGATCCAGGGCGCGTCGCTGGAGGAGGCGTTCGGGCAGCTCGTCGGCCACGAGGGCACGGCCACGACCACGGCCACGGAAGGAGCAGGCCGATGAGCGAGGCGACCAGCACGACCACCACCGCACGGACGGAGCGAGCGGTCACCGACCCGCCCGCTGGACCGGCCGCCGGCGGGTACACCCGGCCCTTCCTCACCCTCTCCTGGCTCCACCTGAAGTACCAGTTCCTGGAGACCGTCCGGATCCCCATCGCGGTGCTCGGGAACATGCTGTTCCCTGCACTGTCCATGTTCTTCTTCGTCGTGCCGCAGCCCGTGGTCGCGGACAACCCCGAGTTCGCGACCACCGCCGTCGCCGGCCTCAGCCTGTTCGCGGTGTGCTCAGCGAGCCTGTTCACGTACGGGCTCGGCGTGGCCGAGGACCGCCAGCTGCCGTTCTACCCGTTCCTCCGGTCGCTGCCCGCCGGGCCCGGACCCCAGATGGTGGCGCGTGTGCTGAACGGCGGGATCTTCTCGCTGTTCGGCCTCCTGCCGCTGATCCTCATCGCCTGGCTGTTCACGGCGGCCACCGTGACGCCGGCGCAGCTCCTCGCGGGCATCGGGACCATCCTCGCCGTCTCCGCACCGTTCGTGCTGCTGGGCATGGCCATCGGATACGCGCTGTCGGCCAAGGCCGCCCTGCCCGTGGTGCAGGTCGTCCTGTTCCCGATGGCCTTCGCGGGTGGACTGTTCCTGCCGCCCCAGATGTTCCCCGGCTGGCTGAACACGATCTCGCAGCTCACGCCCGCCCGCGCCGGCCGTGACCTGCTGGTCCAGGCCACCACGGGGGCGGAGGCCTACGCCCTGGCCCTCCCGATCCTGGCCGGCTGGACCGTGCTGTTCGCCGTGCTGGCCGTGGCGGCCTACCGCAACGACGAGGGCCGCCGCTTCCGCTGAGGGTCAGAGCGTGTTGCGGAGGCGGAGGGAGTTCGTCACCACCAGGAGGCTGCTCGCCGCCATCGCCCCGCCCGCGATCATCGGGCTGAGCAGGCCGGCCGCCGCCAGCGGGATCGCCGCGACGTTGTACGCGAACGCCCAGAACAGGTTCTGCTTGATGACCCGCAGAGTCTTCCGGGACAGGCGCACGGCGCTCGCGGCGGCCCGCAGGTCACCGCGGACCAGCGTGATATCGCTCGCCTCGATGGCGACATCGGTGCCGGTGCCCATCGCCAGACCGAGGTCGGCGGTGGCGAGGGCGGCGGCGTCGTTCACACCGTCGCCCACCATCGCCACCGTGTGCCCCTCCGCCTGGAGCCGAGCGACCACGGAGGCCTTGTCGGCGGGCAGCACCCGGGCGATGACGTCGGCGACGGGGATGCCGACGGCCAGTGCGGCCACGCGGGCAGCCCCCGGGGAGTCCCCGGTGAGCAGGTAGGGGCGCAGGCCGAGCTCCTGGAGCTCGGCCACCGCACGGGCCGACGTCGGCTTGGCCGGGTCCCGCAGCGCGATCACCCCGCCGGCGGTGCCGTTCCAGGCCACGGCCACGGCCGTGGCTCCCGCCTCCTCCTGCTGCGCGACGGCGGTGCGTACCTCCTCCGGGACCGTCACACCCTGTTCCGCGAGCCAGACGGGCCGGCCCACCAGGACGCGGCGCGTGTTCAGCGCACCGCCCGGTGCGAGCCCGGAGTGTGAGCGGCGCACCAGGCCCTCGACCCCGCCGCCCGCGTGCGCGACGAAGCCCATGACCTCCAGTGGGGACTCGGTGTCCGGCTCGGCGGCCGCGCGCCCCGCCGCGGTGATCGCCTGCGCGATCGGGTGCTCGCTCAGCGACTCGACGGCGGCGGCGTACCGGAGCACGTCGGGCGCGTCGGTGAGGTGGTTGGCGTCGTCGGCGGTGTCGACCGCCTCGGCGGGTGGTCGCACGCCCGGCTGCTGCCGGGTGCCGGTGCCCCACACGTCGACCACGCGCATGCGGCCCTCGGTCACGGTGCCGGTCTTGTCCAGCACCACGGTGTCGACGCGCCGCGTGCTCTCCAGGATCTCCGGCCCCCGGATCAGCACGCCGAGCTGGGCGCCGCGGCCCGTGCCGACCAGGATCGCGGTGGGGGTGGCCAGTCCGAGCGCACAGGGGCACGCGATGATCAGCACGGCGACGGCGGCGGTGAACGCGGCCTCGGCGTCGCCGGTCACGGTGAGCCAGGCCGCCAGGGTGAGCACGGCCAGCACCAGCACCACCGGTACGAAGACCGCCGAGATCCGGTCCGCGAGCCGGGCAACGGGCGCCTTGCCGGTCTGGGCCTGAGCGACGAGCCGCCCGATCCGGGACAGCATCGTGTCCTCGCCCACCCGCGTGGCACGCACCAGCAGGTGCCCGGAGGTGCTCACCGTGCCGCCCACGACATCGTCGCCGGGCGCCACGTCGACCGGCACCGGTTCGCCGGTCACGAGGGAGCTGTCGAGGGCGGTGGCACCCTCCACCACGGTGCCGTCCGTGGCGACCGTACCGCCGGGGCGCACCGCGAACACGTCCCCCACCTGGAGGGCGGCGATGGGCACCGCGGTGGTGCGCCACCCACCGTCGGGCAGGTGCAGCGGGGTGCCGTCCGGGCCGAGCGCGATGCGCTCCGCGTCCTTGGCGCCGAGGTTGAGGAGGGCGCGCAGCGCATCGCCCGCGCGGCGCCGTGACCGGTGCTCGGCGTACCTGCCGGCCAGCAGGAACGTGGTGACCACGGCGCCGACCTCGAAGTAGAGGCCGGGCCCCGGACCGGCGTCCGCGGGCCGGACCAGGTCGGCGACCAGGATCCACAGCGACCACAGGGTCGCCGCGAGCACACCGATCGACACCAGGGTGTCCATCGTGGAGCTCCCGTGCCGCGCGGCGCGCGCGGCGGCGGTGTGGAACGGCCAGGCACCCCAGGTGACGACGGGCAGCGCCAGGGCGGCGACCAGCCACTCGCTGCCCGGGAAGAACAACGCCGGGATCATCGACAGCAGGAGCACCGGTGCCGTCAGCACCGCGGAGACCCGCAGACGGCGCAGCAGGTCGGCACCGCGGTACTCGGCACCGACGGCCGCACCGGGGGCGCCGCCGCCCTGGGCCTCGGTTCCCGGTGCGGCGTCCGCACCGAGTGCCCGGTCCCCGTCCGAGGTCCGCCGCCGTGTCACGCGCGCCTCGTACCCGGCCGACTCGACGGCACCGACCAGGTCCTGGTCGGTGACCTGTGTCGAGAGCACGACGTGCGCGGACTCCAGCGGCAGGTTGACGGTGGCGGCCACCCCGTCGAGCCGGTTGAGCTTGCGCTCGACCCGGGCCACGCACGAGGCGCACGTCATCCCGGACACGGCGAGCTCTACCTCGCCGACGGGATGCTCTACCTCTGCGGTGGTCACGGACTCTCCTCGAAGCTGGTCGGTGCTACCCAGCGGAGGTCCTCCACCGGCCTGGCGATGTGCGGGGCGGCGGGCGCCGCCCCCGCGATCAGGACGAGACGATGGGCAGCGTCCGGTTCGCCTGGCGGGCGGGGGCCTGAGCGGCGGACTCGGCGGCGACCGCGTTCTCGAGCACGTCGACGTCGGTCACGTCGTAGCCCGCCTCGTCCACGGCGTCCCGCAGGGGAGCCTCGGCGAGCGGCAGCTTGGAGATCACGCGCACCAGCGAGGTCTCGCCGGCGTGCAGCTCGACGCTGACGTCCTGGACGTCCGGCACCTCCTTGAGCTCGTTGGTCACGGCGGACACGCAGTGCCCGCAGGTCATTCCGGTCACGGCCAGCTTGGTCACGGTGGTCATGGCATCTCCTCTGTTCGCGGCGGGTGGGGCTTCACATGCGGACGAGGCGGGCGATCGCCTCCGAGGCTTCCCTCACCTTGGCGGCGCCCCCGTCGTCGGACGCCTTGGCCGCGTCCACCACGCAGTGCCCCAGGTGGTCCTCGACGAGCGCGAGACTCACGGCCTGCAGGGCCTTGGTCACCGCGCTGACCTGGGTGAGCACGTCGATGCAGTACTCGTCCTCGTCGATCATGCGCGCGATGCCGCGCACCTGCCCCTCGATCCGGCGCATCCGCTTGAGGTACGCGGGCTTGTCGGACGTGTAGCCGTGCGGACCCTCGTGCGAGCCGTCCGCGTCGTGGTGGTCGTGGTGCCCGACGGCGACCGCTGCCGCCTCGGTGGTCTCCGTCGCCTCGGTCATCTCTCCATCACATACCCCTCCGGGGTAAAGAGTCAAGTGCCCAGGCCACGCCGCTATCATCCAGGTTTCCGTACGAGAGGCCTAACCCATGCCCCAACGCATCCACATCGCCGGCGATTCCACCGCGGCGCAGAAGTACGCCGTCGCCGCTCCCGAGACGGGCTGGGGGATGGGGCTGCCCTGGTTCCTGGCGCCCGGGATCGAGGTGGCCAACCACGCGATGAACGGCCGCAGCTCGCGGAGCTTCGTCACGGAGGGGCGCCTCGCCGCGATCGTGGACGACCTGCGGCCCGGGGACCTGCTGCTCGTCCAGTTCGGGCACAACGACCAGAAGACCGATCCGCTCATCGGTACCGACCCGTGGACCTCCTACCGGTCCCACCTGCGTCGCTACCTGGACGCGGCGCGGGAGCGGGGCGCGGAGCCCGTGCTGCTGACCCCGGCGGCGCGCCGGCGGTTCGACGACGACGGCAACGCCGCCGCGTCCCACGGGTTCTACCCCGACGCCATGCGGGCGCTGGCCGCGGCCGAGGGCGTGCGTCTGATCGACGTCACCGCGCAGACCCTCGCGCTGTGGCAGGAGCTCGGGCCGGACGGGAGCCTGCGCGTCTTTCTGCCGGAACGGCAGGACAACACGCACTTCAGCCCGGCGGGCGCCGGACTGGTCGCGCGCCTGGTGGCGCGCGGGCTGCTCACCACCGGGATCCTCGCCGAGCACGAGGTGCGCCGTCTCGACGAGGACGTGCCCGTGGAGTGGTTCACCTGGCCCGAGGCGGCGGTCGCTCCGGGCTGAGGGCCGGCGTCGGCGTGCGGCCCTGCCGGTATCGCGCGTAGCGTGACAAGGGACCGACACCCAGCTCAATGACGATCTGGAAGGGGTAACCCGATATGCCTGGAAACAAGGCCATCGCCTACCGCGAACCCGGGGTGGTCGAGGTGGTCGACATCGACTATCCGACGTTCGAGCTCCGGGACGGCCCGGGGGTCAACCCGGCCAACGTGGGCCGGAAGGTACCGCACGGCGTGATCCTCAAGACCGTTGCGACGAACATCTGCGGCTCCGACCAGCACATGGTCCGCGGCCGTACCACCGCGCCGCCAGGCCTGATCCTTGGCCACGAGATCACCGGCGAGGTGGTCGAGAAGGGCTCCGACGTCGAGTTCCTGGACGTCGGCGACATCGTCTCCGTGCCGTTCAACATCGCGTGCGGACGATGCCGCAACTGCAAGGAGCGCAGGACCGGCATCTGCCTCAACGTCAACCCCGAGCGGCCGGGGTCGGCGTACGGGTACGTCGACATGGGTGGCTGGGTCGGCGGGCAGGCGGAGTACGTCCTCGTGCCGTACGCGGACTTCAACGCGCTCAGGTTCCCTGACCGCGACCAGGCGCTCGAGAAGATCATGGACCTGACGATGCTCAGCGACATCTTCCCCACGGGCTTCCACGGGTGTGTGAGCGCGGGCGTGGAGGTCGGGTCGACGGTGTATGTCGCGGGCGCTGGGCCGGTGGGACTGGCCGCCGCGGCGTCGGCGCACCTGCTGGGGGCGGCCGTCGTCATCGTGGGCGATCTCAACCCGGACCGGCTGGCGCAGGCACGGTCGTTCGGCTGCGAGACGGTCGACGTCTCCGCCGGGCCGGTCGGCGACCAGATCGCGCAGATCCTGGGTGAGCCCGAGGTCGACTGCAGCGTCGATGCCGTGGGCTTCGAGGCCCGCGGGCACGGTGCCGATGCCTCGACCGAACAGCCGGCCGCGGTGCTCAACAGCCTCATGGAGGTGACCCACGCGGGCGGTTCGCTCGGCATCCCCGGTCTGTACGTCACGGGCGACCCCGGCGCGGCGACCGAAGCGGGAAAGGTCGGCTCGCTGTCCCTGCGGCTGGGCCTGGGCTGGGCCAAGTCCCACACGTTCACGACCGGCCAGTGCCCGGTGATGAAGTATCACCGCGGCCTGATGAAGGCGATCCTCCACGACAAGGTGGAGATCGCGAAGGCCGTCAACGCCCAGGCGATCCCGCTGGAGGAGGCACCGACGGGGTACCAGGCGTTCGACGAGGGGGCGGCGAAGAAGTTCGTGCTCAACCCGAACGGGTACATCCGGACGTCCTGATCCCGGTGGGCTGTCGTCGCTGGTCCTGGCGTGCCGGACCAGCGACGACAGCGCAGCGGGCCGCTGCTCACCGGCTCGCGGCGTCGGGCTCCGGATCGGTCTCGCCGGAGCTGATCGACGCGGCGAACGCGTCGATCAGGGGCAGGACGCTCTCGAGCTGGACGAGGTTCGACGTGCCGAACGTGACGACGACGTCCTGCTCCGCGGTGCGCCACGCCCAGTTGACGCCGGCGACGATGTCGTAGCCCAGCTCGGCCACCGCCATGTACCGCACGGCACGACGCCCGCTCCCCAGGCGCCCCTGGATCGGCTCGATGACGGCGGGACTGGTCATGCGCTCGTCCGGGAGGCCGAGCAGCACGTCGTCGTCGATCTCGTCGGTGTGGGGCAGCTCGTGCACGTCGACGGACAGGAATTCGGCGTTGGGGAGGCCCATCATGATGAACCGGTGCTCCGCGCCGGCCCGGGGCCGCTCGGCGTGCAGCAGGAGCTCCTCCTCGAGCTGGGAGCGTGTCCGTTCGTCGTACTCCCACGTCTCGGCCGCGAGCTCGGCGATCAGCCTCGCCCAGACCTCCGGGCCGGTGATCTCGCCGGCTGGATAGGCCTCGGGTACCGACGTCCAGTGGTAGGTGTCGAGATCGATGTGGATGCTCACTGCTCTCCCCCCTGCACGGGCTCCGCGGGAGGGGCGTCATCGAGGCCCGTCCATGCGAGCGAACCCATGATGGTGTCGCCGAGCTCCGTCAGGGCGTCGGCAAGTGGCGCGAGCCCGGGGTCACCGTCGCCCGAGACCGAGAACGTCCCGAGCAGCAGGCCGGCGCCGGCGTCCGGCGTCTTCCAGACATGGTGCACCGTGCGCCACACGGTCCTGCCATCACCCATGGCCGAGCCGTCGGGTGCCTTGGCAGTCTCGAACTCGGGGACCTTCGGGCGCTCGTCGACGCTGCGCAGCGCGCTGCCCGCCCGGGTCCGCACCACCGTCCCTCCGGGATCGGTGTCGGGGCGGGCCGGGCCGAAACCCATGCCGATGGACAGCGGCGCGTTCCAGTAGTTGCTCACCGGCAGGACGATGTCGACGACACCCCGTCGGCCGGCGTTCGTGGCGTACTCGGCCAGCTTGCGCTCGGCCAGCGCCAGCCGGCCCCGTGTGCGGTCGTCCAGCGTGTCGTACAGGGCACGCACCTTCGCCCGGACCGTGGCCGCGACGTCGCCGCGGGTCGGGATCAGGACGAAGCCTGGCGGGAGAATGAGGGCGTAGGCGGGACTGGGCCGTGAGCGTTCGGTCGTGGTCATGTGCTGCCCTCGGAGTCGGTGCTGTCGGTGCTGTCGTCGGCCGGTGCGTCGCCCGCTGGCCGCGCACCGGCGATGGCCGTGAACAGGGTGATCAGGAGCACGAGAAGTACCGGGATCCAGCGCAGCCACAGGACGACGGCCCCGGGGTCGCCAGGATCGTTGGTCGTGAGCGCCACCGTGACGATCGCCGTGACGATCACGCCGAGCCCACCGTCGAACACCATTCGCGCGGGGCGGACTCCGGTGATCCGGTCGCGGGCGCTCGCCGGTGCACGGAGCCACGCGATCACGTGCGCTCCGTAGGCGGCGGCGACGAGCCAGGTGACGAGCGCGAGAGCCGGATAGAACGGGGCCGCCGCCATGCCCGACGCGTCCTGCCCGTGCACCGCGGTGTTGCGCACCACCCCGACCATGACACAGACCACCGCCGCCACGAACGTGAGCCAGTACAGCGTCCGGAGGTGGAGCGTCGTCGCCGTCGTCGTCACCGGCGACCCCCCTTGGCGCGAAGGTCGTCCTCCGTGACCTCTTGCCAGGCGTCCGGGACCCACCCGAGAGCTCCCGCGAGGGAACGGAGCGCGACGAGTCCCGCGGAGGCGAGCAGGACCCAGGCGGCCGGTACGACGGCCGGGAACGGCCCCGACCCGAAGACTGCGAGCCAGGGGTCGTCATAGGTCAGGGCGATGTGCTGGGCCTGGACCACGATCGCGGCGCCCAGGCCGTAGCCGAACATCGCGGGCCTTCCGACACGCAGCCCGTCCGGATCATCCAGCTTGCGGACGAGCTCGGTGGGGATGCGCGGCGTGGGAAGATTCAGGACCACGGCTACCACGTGCGCCGCCGCGGGCAGCCACCAGTGCCATTCGATGACATCGGTGAACCCCGCGAAGTTGCTCAGCACCCCGACGGGTAGCGGTGACGCGAGGCACCAGATGAAGACGCCGAGGGCGAGTCGACCGGACAGGCGGTTGCGCGCGGTGCGGGCAGCGAGCTGCAGCGTCGTCCGACTCACTTCCCGTCAGCTCCCACCAGATCGCCCGTCGCCTGGTGCGCCTGCCAGCCGCTGAGGCCGACTCCCCCCAGCAGGTTGTTTCCGTTCTCCATCCAGCGCCCGAGGTTGGCGTTCGCCATCGGGATGAGGTCAGTTCCGCCGGTCCGCCCGCGCGTGGCGTTCTGTGCTACCTGTGCGAACCGGGCGCCGTCGACGCTCCCGTTCCTGAGTACGTCAGCCGCCAGCCGTGGGTTCCGCACGTAGGTCATGAGTCTGGGGTCCGCGTCGAGCCGGAGGCCGTGCCGCATCGCCCGGTCGAAGTTGCGGCTGACTCGTCCGCCCTGCTGAACTACCGCCCGGCTCAGGCCGGTGCCCCGACGGGTCGCCAGCTGGGTGAGCCGCATCGTCCGGTTCATCTGCAGCATCGAGCGGGCACCCTTGACCATGCCGCCCGCCGCTGCCCCGATACCGAACGAGAGCAGGCCGACCGCATCCCAGGCGACATCCGCCCAGGTCCCGTTACCGGTGGCCGCCAACGTGAGACTCAGCGCGAACGTCGCCACCGCGAGGGCGAGCGCGAGTGGCGCGAGGACCGGGAAGAAGATCGAGAGGATCCCGACGACCGCGGCCAGAACGGTGAGAACGTTCTTGAGGATCTTCAGGACCGGGGCCGCCCAGTCGACGAACGAGTCGATGGCGTTGGTGATCTCGTCCAGGACGCCGTCGCTGAGGCCGTCATTGTCGATGACGTCGTTGAGCGCCTCCTCGGCGGTCTCGGCGCGGTCGTCGACGTTCTCCTTCGCCGTCTGCCACGCGGAGTGCGCACTCGTGATCGCGGTGATGTGTGGCTCGGCTGCTCCCTCGAGGCGGTTGACCTCCTCGGCGGGGGTCGGGCCGTCGTCGCCGGGCCGCGGTAGCGGCTGCGCGCCCGCCTCCATGATCTGGCCCTGCAGCCGCTGCAAGTCGTCGACGTGGCTGTTGCGGGTGTTGACCGAGCTGCGGGCGGTGCTCTGTGCCTCCGACAGGACGCCGGCGAACGCGGCGAGCTCGGTGCCTGCCACCTCGTAGCGACCCTTGACCTGCTCGATCTTCGGGATCACCTCTTCGGTCTTGGCCAGCCACTTGTCGGTCGACAGGGCGCTGTACCGCTCCGGGTTGTCGGTGATGAGCCGCAGGTCCTGGGCTGCGCGGGAGACGATCTCCGCCATGTCCGTGTACTTCTTGGCCTGCGCCAGGATGCCGTCGGCGTCGCCGGGGATCTCCGCGATCT
Source organism: Promicromonospora aerolata (assembly GCF_042682255.1). Classification (NCBI taxonomy): domain Bacteria; kingdom Bacillati; phylum Actinomycetota; class Actinomycetes; order Micrococcales; family Promicromonosporaceae; genus Promicromonospora; species Promicromonospora aerolata. Next base: position 3,703,261 of record NZ_JBHUHF010000001.1, on the reverse strand, counting down.
CGTCGGCCATGACGAGGGCCTGGTGAGGACTGGTCACGTCAGCTCCTCTCCATTGCGCCGGCCAGCTCCGCGTCGACGTCCGTGAACGCCCTGAAGATCTGCTCGCCCGCCGCGTGGGCCGCCTCGACCTTGCCGATGATCTCCTCGCGGGCCTTGTTCCAGTCGTCGCCGAACTTCTCGACGCAGCCTGCGAGCCCGTCGTGCGGGATCATTGCTGCCACGGTCGCGGCGTCGTTCACCGCACCCCGCAGGTTCTCCGCGATGAAGCTCAGCTTCTCCGAAGTCGTGTCGACTTCCGCAAGGTCGATCTTGAGCAGCTCGCCGCCCATGGCGCCCCCTCGTTCGCGCTGGTCAGGTCCCGGCCAAGGATGCCAAGGGACCGGACCAGCGTCGATGGATAGACCTACCCATAACTCCCATCACCGCGTTCCCGACGGGAGCGGCTTCAGGGGCGGGCGGCCGCTGCCGCCCTCGCTGCCGCGGGCAGCGCCTCCAGGATCCGGTTCACCGCGGCGTCGTCGTGCGCGGCCGACACGAACCAGGCCTCGAAGACCGACGGCGGCAGGTTGATCCCCGACTCCAGCATGGAGTGGAACAGGGCCGTGTACCGGAAGCCCTCCTGCGCCTGGGCCTGCGCGTAGTCGCGCACTCCCGACGCCGCGGCCAGCGGACCGAAGAACACCGAGAACAGCGAGCCGGCCCGCTGCACGCGGTGCTCCACACCCGCGGCGGACAGGGCGTCGCCCACCGCGTTCGACAGCGTGGCGGCCACCTCGTCCACCCGGGCGTACACCGCGTCGTCGGCCAGGCGGAGGGTCGTGAGACCGGACGCGACCGCGACGGGGTTACCGGAGAGGGTTCCTGCCTGGTAGACGGGACCGAGGGGCGAGAGGTGGTCCATGACCGCCGCCGGCCCGCCGAGGGCCGCTACCGGCATGCCGCCGCCGACGACCTTGCCGAACGTGAAGAGGTCGGGCGTGTACCCCTCGCCCCCGGCGGCGCGGATGGCGTCGTTCTCGACGCCCCACCAGCCGGACGGGCCCACGCGGAACCCGGTGAGCACCTCGTCCATGATGAACAGCGCACCGTGCGTCGACGTGATCCGCCGGAGCCCTTCGTTGAACCCCTCGCTGGGCGGCACCACGCCCATGTTCGCGGGCGACGCCTCGGTGATGACCGCGGCGATCTCGGAGCCGCGCTGGGCGAACGCCGCCTCGACGGCCGCGAGGTCGTTGTAGGGCAGCACGAGCGTCTCGGCCGCCGCTGCCTCGGTGACGCCGGCCGACCCCGGCAGCGCGAGCGTGGCCACACCCGATCCGGCCTCCGCCAGCAGCCCGTCCACGTGCCCGTGGTAGCAGCCGGCGAACTTGATGATCAGCGAGCGGCCCGTGAACCCACGAGCGAGCCGGATCGCCGTCATCGTCGCCTCGGTGCCGGTGGACACGAGGCGGACGCGCTCGGCGGCGGGCACCCGGCGCCGGACCTCCTCCGCGAGGTCGACCTCCGCGACCGTAGGGGCGCCGAACGACAGACCGCGCGCGGCGGCCTCCTGGACTGCCGCGACGACGTCGGGGTGCGCGTGCCCCAGCAGCGCCGGACCCCACGAGCACACCAGGTCCACGTACTCGCGCCCCGCCACGTCGGTGACGTACGGGCCGCGTGCCGACGCGAGGAACCGCGGGTCGCCACCCACGCTGCGGTATGCGCGCACGGGCGAGTTCACACCACCCGGGATGGCGCCCTGCGCGCGCAGGAAGGCGGCGTGGTTCGGCTCGGGCTCCCGCCGCAGCCCCTGGGTCTCGATCGCGTCGCTCATGCCTGTCCTTCTCGTTGAGTGCTGGGTACTTGCGGCCTGGGTGCGTGCGGGGCAACGAATACCCAGCACTCCGCGGAGGTCAGCGGAGCCAGTCCGCCAGCTCCAGGGCCCAGTACGTGAGGATCACGTCCGCGCCCGCTCGCTTGATGCTCGTCACCGACTCCAGGACCGCGCGGTCGCGGTCGATCCAGCCGTTCGCGCCCGCCGCCTCGATCATCGCGTACTCGCCCGACACCTGGTACGCCGCCACCGGCACGTCGCTCCGGTCGGCGACGGCGCGCAGCACGTCCAGGTACGACCCGGCCGGCTTCACCAGCACCATGTCGGCGCCCTCTGCGAGGTCCAGGTCCGCCTCCCGCAGGCCCTCGCGACCGTTGGCGAAGTCCATCTGGTACGTCATGCGGTCGCCCCGGAGCTCCGAGTCCACGGCCTCCCGGAACGGGCCGAAGAACGCGCTCGCGTACTTGGCGCTGTAGGCCAGGATGCTGGTGTCGACCAGGCCAGCATCGTCGAGGGCGTCCCGGATCATCGCCACCTGCCCGTCCATCATGCCCGACGGTGAGATCACGTCCGCCCCGGCCCGCGCCTGCGCCAGCGCCATGGACGCGTAGCGGGCGAGGGTCGCGTCGTTGTCCACAGCCCCTGTGGACGTCAGGACACCGCAGTGCCCGTGGTCGGTGAACTCGTCGAGGCACGTGTCGGCCATCAGCACCGGGGTGGCCGCACCCGCGGGGACGTCGTCCAGCACCTCGCGCGACGTCCGCAGCGCCCGCTGCAGGATCCCGTCTGCGGCGTCGGCCTGGGAGCCGTTCGCGTCCTTCACTGCGGGGATGCCGAACAGCATGATGCCGCCCAGGCCGGCGTCGCGGGCGGCCCGCACCGCTCCCGCCAGGGATTCCTCGGTGTGCTGCACCTGCCCGGGCATGCTCGTGAGCGGGACCGGCTCCGTCAGCCCTTCCTTGACGAAGAGCGGCAGCACCAGGTCGGCCGGGTGCAGCCGGGTCTCCGCGACCAGGCGACGCATACCCGGTGTGGCGCGCAGACGACGCGGTCGATACACGATCCCGGTGGAGCTCAAGGTGTCCTTCTTTCTGTTCGGCTCATGAAGGTGTCGGACGCCCCGGTCACCAGGGTGACCTGGGCGTCCGACCAGTGGATCAGGTTCTGACGAGTGCCTCGGTCACGGCGTCGGCGAGCGCCGCGTCGGTCGGCTCGGCGGCGACGGCGAGCACGGTGTGCCCGACGTCGCCCGCTGCGCGGGCCGACGGCTCCCCGATCGCCACCACCCGCTGCGGGCCCAGCTGGGCGGCGACCTGGCGGGCGGCCGAGCCGGAGGCGACCACGACGACGTCGTGCCGATGCCGGAGCTCCGGGGGGAGCTCCCGGGTGACCGTCCGGTAGGCCGTGACGACGTCGACCGCCCAGCCCTTGGCCGCGAGGCCCGCACGCACCGTGTCGGCCGCGAGGTCCCCGAGCGGGAGCAGCACCCGGCCCCCTTCGTCCCCGCCGCGCGTGCGGGGGAAGGCGGCGGCGAGCCCCGCGCCGGTCGCGGTCGTGGGCACCAGCGCGACGGTGACGCCGTACCCGGCCAACGCCTGCTGTGTGGCGGGCCCGACGGCGGCCCAGCGGACGGGTGCGGTCAGCGGGACCTCCGGGCCGAGCAGCGCGTCCACCGCGTTCACGCTCGTGACGACGACCCAGGCGTAGGCGCCACGGACGAGTGCCGAGCGGGCGGCGTCGAGCTCCGCCGGGTCCTCGACCGGCGCACGCTCGATCACCGGCGCCGCCACCGGCTCGAGACCACGCCCGCGCAGCAGCGCGAGCAGACCGGCGGCTCGTTCCGGGGAACGCGCCACCAGCACGTCAGGCCGTTCGGCGGTCCTGGCCACCGGGGAACCCGGTTCGGTCACGCCTTCTCCGGGACGACGGTGCTCAGCGGGGCGAGCCGTTCGGCGCCGTCGGCCAGGAGCCGCTCGGCGACGGAGGTACCCAGCGCGCGAGCGGAGTCGTCGAGGATCTCGGGGGCGACGTCCTGCGAGAGCTGCACCTCGCCGCTGTGCGTCATCTGCTCCGAGCCGTTCACGGCGGCCACCACGGACCGCAGCCGCAGCACGTCGCCGGACACCGTGGCATACGCGCCGACGGGTGCGGCGCAGCCTGCCTCCAGCCGTGCCAGCACCGAGCGCTCGGCGAGGACGGCGAGCCGGGTCGGGCGGTGGTCGAGCAGGTGGATCGCCTCGGCGAGGCTGTGTGCCGAGCCTGTCGAAGGGTCGGCCACGATGTCGGCGGTCCGAACCTCCACGGCGAGCGCGCCCTGCCCGGGTGCCGGAGCGACGACGTCGACGTCGAGCGCCTCGGTGACCACCTCGGTACGGCCGAGCCGCGCGAGGCCCGCGTAGGCGAGGACCACGGCATCGAGGTCGGCCTCGGGCCCCAGTGCCCGGTCGAGCCGGGTCCCGACGTTGCCGCGGATGTCGACCACGTCCAGGTCCGGCCGCGCCGCACGGATCTGCGCGGCCCGCCGGGGGGACCCCGTGCCGACCCGCCCGCCGCGGGGCAGTGTCGCGAGGGTGAGGCCGTCGCGGGCGCACAGGGCGTCGCGCGGGTCCGCCCGCTCGGGGGTCACGAAGGTGAGGTGGGGTGCGGGGGTGGTGGGCAGATCCTTGAGGGAGTGGACGGCGACGTCGCAGCGGCCGTCCAGCAGTGCCTCCCGCAGGGCCGTGACGAAGACGCCGGTGCCGCCCAGGCTGGCGAGGCTCCCGGTCTTCACGTCGCCCTCGGTCCGGATGTGCACCAGCTCGACCGGTCGACCGGTCAGCTCCTCCAGGCGCTCGGCCACCAGGCCGCTCTGGGTGGTGGCGAGCGCGCTCGCGCGCGTCCCGAGGCGGATCGGCGCGGTGCCCTCCGGGGTGCTTCCGGGGGTGCTGACGGAGAGGGGGGTCGGGGTCACCATCCCAGTCTCTACCCCAACCCCCGCCCGGGGGAAACCCGGGGGCTCATCTCACAGGGTTGCTGGCGGTCTGTCAGAACGTGGCGTCAGAAACCGGCTCTCCGAGCGGCTCGGGCCCGAGCCGCTCGGCCGTGCCACGCGCGTGCCTGACGACCGCCGCGAGCCCCGTTCCCGCGATCCAGCCGCCGGTGGCATCGAGGCCCGGCTCGGCCAGCACCGCCTGCTCGAACTGCTTGGTCGCCGTCCGGTAGCCGGGGGTCGGCGGGGGCAGCGAACCGTCCCAGCGCTGGTGCAGGCCTTCCCGCACGCGGCCGGTCAGGTCGACGCCGAGGAGCGCCGACGCGTCGCGCGCGGCCTCCTCGGCGGTGGGCTGCGGGATCGTCTCGCCGGTGCGGCCGTAGCTGAGCCGCACCACGTGCCACCCCGGCCCGGCGGCGTCGCGCACCCGCCGGGCGAGCCACGGCCACTTCGCCGTCGCATGGGTCAGCGCCTTGGCGCGGACCGCGCCGGGCGTGCTGCCCGGTGCCACGAGCATCCCCGAACCTCGCGGAGCCACGTCGAGCTCCGGCGCTTCCAGGAGGAGGGTGACCAGGCGGATGTCGGCGCCGCGTTCGGGAGCAGGCGGCAGGTAGAGCTCCGGCTCGGCACCGGCACGGGGCAACGGGCCGAGCTCGGTGCGTGTCGCGAGCACCAGTCGCGGGGCGCGCAGCACCTCGCCCCCGTCGGTGTGCACCTGCCAGCCGCCGGCGCGCTCCACGTTCGTCACCCGCGCCCCGAACCGCACGTCCAGCCGGTCCAGCAGTGCGTTGACCAGCGCGTGGATGCCGCCGTCGATCCCGCGCACCGCGGAGCCAGGGGGTGCCGCCGCACGCAGCGTCGCCACGGCCCGCGAGAGGGACCCGCTCCGCGAGTAGGCCTCCAGCAGCCCGGGTGCGACCGCGGCGACGTCGAGCCGGTCGAGCGGGGCCGAGTGCACGCCCGCCGCCACCGGCGTCACCAGCCGGTCCGCCACCCGGGAGCCGAGCCGGGACCGGGCGAACGTCCCGAGGTCCGTGGTGTCGACGAACCGGGGCGGCAGCACGCGGTCCAGCGCACCGCGCAGCACACCCGGCCAACCGATCACGCGGCGCACGTCGGCGGCCCATGGCCGCGCGGGAATCCCCAGGACGCCGGCGGCCGGCAGCGGGAACGCACGCCCCGCGGCGTAGCCCCAGGCGGGGAGCCCCGAGGGCGCCTCCACGGACAGCCCGAGCTCCTCGACCAGCCGTTCGACCGCGCCTCCCCGCACCGCGAACGATTCGGCCCCCAGGTCCAGCGGCACGTCCGGCAGGGTGGTGAACGCCCCGCCCCGGACCGGCCCACCGGCTCGCTCGGCGGCCTCGAGCACGACGACGCGCAGCCCGCGCGCCGCGAGAGTGTGCGCGGCGACGAGCCCGCCGATCCCGGCCCCGACGACGACGGCGTCGGCGGCCTCGCTCCGCGTGGTCACCGAGCTGACCACGCACCTGCTGCCAGCCGGGACCTGATCCTGGCAGCAGGTGCATGGTCATCGGCGGCGACGACGGCCGCAGCGGCCGTCACAACGAGTGCACCAGCTCGACCACCCGGGTCAGCACCGTCGGGTCCGTCTCGGGCGGCACACCGTGGCCCAGGTTGACCACGTGCGCGGGCGCCTTCCGGCCACGCGTGACCACGTCGCGCACGTGCGCCTCCAGCACGTCCCAGGGCGCGGCCAGCAGGGCCGGGTCGATGTTCCCCTGCAGCGGCACCCCGGGCAGCAGCGCGGCGGCCTCGTCGAGCGGCGTGCGGTAGTCGACGCCGACGGCGTGGTCGGTGATCCCCGCGGAGACCAGCACCGACCGCATGGCGGGCAGCAGGTGCGCGGTGCCGGTGCCGAAGTGGATGCCGGGCACCTCGGTGTCCGCGACGTGGGCCAGCGCCCGCGTCGATGCCGGGGCGACGCGGGACGTGTAGTCCGCGAGCGAGAGCGACCCGGCCCACGAGTCGAACAGCTGCACGGCGCTCGCGCCCGCCTCGACCTGGGCCCGGAGGAACGCCCCGGTGAGGTCGGCGGTCCACGCCACCAGCGCGTCCCACGTGGCGGGGTCGGCGTGCATCAGGGTGCGTGCCGCGAGGTGATCGCGCGAGGGCCTGCCCTCCACGAGGTACGCGGCGAGCGTGAACGGCGCTCCGCCGAAGCCCAGCAGCGGCGTGGAGCCCAGCTCGGCCACGGTCAGCGCCACGGCCTCCCGGATCGGGTCGAGGGCCGCGTCGTCGAGCGTGCTGGACACGAGCCGCGCGACGTCGTCGGCGGTGCGGTACGGCTGGTCCATGACGGGACCGACGCCGGCCTTGATGTCCACACCGACCCCCGCGAGCTTGAGCGGCACCACGATGTCGGAGAAGAAGACCGCGGCGTCCACGGCGTGCCGGCGCACGGGCTGCAGTGTGATCTCCGACGCCAGCTCCGGTCGGAGGCAGGCCTCGAGCATGCCGGTGCCCTGACGGACCTCGCGGTACTCGGGCAGCGAGCGGCCGGCCTGCCGCATGAACCAGACAGGCGTGCGGCCAGGCCGATCACCCCGGAGGGCCTGCACCAGGGGCGCGGCAGAGGTCCGCCCGTCAGCGAGCGGATGCGTGGGGGCGATCGTGGTGGACTTCACGCTTCCCGATTCTGCCCTGCCGGGCCACGGTGCATAAAGTTGGAGCACTGTGGTTCTCCTCTCCCTCACCGCCAGCCACCGCGAGCTCGACCTCGACGCGCTGGAACGCCTGTCCACGGGCTCGTCGTCAGTGGGGCGCGTCGTCGTCGGCTCGTGCGGCCCGGTCGCGGGCGCCGTGGTGATCTCGACGTGCAACCGTTTCGAGCTCTACCTCGACGTGGAGGCGCCGCTCAGCGGTGACGCCGTGCGGCACGCGACCAGGCACGTGGCCGAGCTGGTGGCCCACGCGTCCGGCGTGACGGGAGACGTCGCCGCCCGGAGCTTCACCGTCCGCACCGGCCCGGAGGTCACCGAGCACCTGTTCGCGGTGGCATCGGGCCTCGACGCCATGGTGGTCGGCGAACGGGAGATCGCGGGCCAGGTGAAGCGGTCGCTCGTGGTCGCCCGCGAGCAGGAGACCACGTCCAAGACGCTCGAGCTCCTCTTCCAGACGGCGTCGCGCACGTCCAAGCGGGTCGGCACCGACACGGAGCTCGGCGCGGCCGGCCGGTCCGTCGTGGCGCTCGCCCTCGAGCTCGCCGAGCGCGAGCTGCCGCCCTGGGACGGCACGCGGGCCGTGCTCATCGGTACCGGCTCGTACGCGGGCGCGTCCGTCGCGGCCCTGCGCGCGCGCGGCTGCGACGACATCCGCGTCTACTCGCAGTCCGGCCGCGCCGAGGCCTTCGCCGAGTCGCACGGTGTGCAACCGGTGGACTCGCTCGTCGAGGCGCTCGCCGACGCCGACCTGGTGGTCAGCTGCAGCGGTGCACGCGGTCGGGCGCTGACCGCGCAGGCCGAACCGTCGCCGGCCGGGCCCGGTGCCCGCGGCCTGGTGAGCGAGGACGGTCCCGAGGCGAGCCTCGGTCACGTCCTGGACGCCGCCGCGCTGGTCCGGGCGCGGGAGCGTGCCGCCGACCGGGCCGGGGACGAGCCGGAGCCCCGGCCGCTGGTGATCCTCGACCTGGCGCTGCACCGCGACGTCGACCCGGGGGTGGCCGACGTGGAGGGTGTGCTGCTCTTCGACCTCGCCACCCTGAAGGCGCACGCACCGGCGGTGGCGCACGACGTCGTCGCGCAGGCGCAGGGGATCGTGGACCGCGCCGCGCGCCGTTTCGAGGAGACCCGCCTGGGCCGGGAGGCCGACGCCGCGGTGGTCGCCCTCCTGGACGAGGCGGAGGTCCGGGTGGTCGCCGAGGTCGCCGACGCCGTCATGCGGCTCACCGCCGAGCTGGACGCACGGGGAGAGCCTGCCCCGGATGAGGCCGACGTCGAGGCGATCGCCCGCGCGGTGCGCAAGCGGGTGCACGCGGAGCTCCACGACAAGATCGTCGCCGTCCGGGCGAGGGCGACCGCCGAGGCGCGGGCCGCGGAGGCCGCTCTGGTCCACGGTGCCGAGGCCCTGACGATGCACGCGTCCGCCCAGCGAGACGCCGGCCCGTCCCGCCGCCGATAACGCTTCCGCCGAGAACCCGCGGAACAAGCCGGACGGACCGCCATTCAAGGGCCAATTCGGTCCTTGTTACATGATCGTAACAAGGGTGATTTTATTCACCCGGTGGTGGGGACTAGGTTCGGGGGCTCAAGGACCGAACGCGCAAATGCGCAACGAGATGCTGGAGCAACTTTTGAAGCACGCAGCACCCAAGAAGAAGACCGCATCGGCGGGCGCGCGGACCATCGCGACCGTCGCCATCGCAACCGCGGCCACGAGCATGGCCGCCCCGGCCATGGCGGCAGACGCCTCGCCGCTGGACTCCCTCGGTGACCTGGGCACCACGGCTGAGGGCCTCAAGGCCGGCCTCCCGGCCATGTCGTCGACGTCGATCGACCTGGGCGAGCTCACCGACGCCGTCCCCGCCACCGACGCCGTCCCCGCCACCGACGCGGTGGCCAAGAAGCTCCCCGCTTCGATCGCCCCCACCACGGCCCTCGAGCCGAACTACGAGCCGGCCCAGTTCGTGTCGGGTGCCCTGAAGGGCGCCGCGCCCCAGGCCGCCTCGCACGCGCTCTCCGGCGTGGCCCACGGCTCCGCCGTCTCCGGCGTGGCCGGTACCGGCCACTCGGCGCTGGCAAACGTGCTCGGCGGCAACGTCGCCGGCACCGCGACCGGTATCGCTTCCGGCGTGGCCGGTGGCGTGGCGGGCGGCGTGGTCGACAACGCGCGCGGCACCGTCTCCGGTGCCGTCGGCGGAGTCACCTCCGGTGACGTCGTGGCCGGTGCCACCGAGACCGCGACCGGTGCGGTGTCGGGCGCGCCCGACACCGTCGCCGACGCGATCCGCAACGTGCCGAACGTCGTGGGCGGCGTGACCGGCCCGGCCGCCGGCCTGGCGGCCACCCTGCCGGGCGTGATCGGTGGCGTGGGCAACCTGGTCAACAGTGTCGTGTCGCAGGTCCCCGGCGTGGTCGCAGGTGTTCCCGGCGTCGTGGCCAAGGTCACGACGCCGGCTGCCGGTGCCGTCGAGACCGTCGTCGGGGACGTCGCCGTCGACGGCGTCGTCGAGCCGATCGCCACGGAGATCGTCCCGGGCGCCGTGGGCTCGGTGCAGGACAACGTCGTGCCGGGCGCCACGTCGACCGTCGGCCACGTGAAGGACTCCACCGTGCCGGGTGCCGTGGGCACCGTGCGCGACGACGTCGTGCCGAGCGTCGTCGAGGGCATCGCGAAGCCGGTCGTCGGCGACGTCGTCCTCGACGGTGCCGTCCAGGGCGTCGTCAAGGACAACGTGGTCGACAAGGTGGCCAAGCCGCTGGTCAAGGACACCGTCGTGGACAAGGTCGCCAAGCCGGTCGTGCAGGACGTCGTCGTGGACGGCGTCGCCGAGCCGGTCGTGGAGACCGTCAAGGGCACCGTCAAGGGTGCCGCGGGCGGTGCCGTGCAGGGCGTTGCCGGTGGCGCGACGGACACCGCGGACGGTCTGACCGGCGGTGCTGTGAGCGGCGTCACGGGCGGGCTGCTGGGCGGCCTTTCCTGACCCCAACCCCGAGAGGACCCCAGCCTCTTCGGTCTTGACGTAGCAAGGTGGAGCGCCATTGGCGCTCCACCTTGTTTACGTTTTCCGGCCTTTTGTCCAGGTTCCATTGCGGCGCCCGTTGTTATCGAATCGTTACCACTGGGGTGGGTATTTCCTGTCCACCCCTTTTTCCCCGATTCTTGATCCGGTAGCGTCGTCGCGTCCCCGGGTTCCGGGCCGTTGTAGCCGATCAGCTGGAGCAGCTCCCATGAAGCACGCCGCCGTCAAGCCTTCGTCCGTCGCCAAGTCCACGGCCTCCCGCGTCGTGGCGACGATCGCGCTCGCCACCGCGGCGACAGCGGTCGCCAGCCCGGCGATGGCCCACGACGGCGGTCACCGCGGCCAGGACGGTCACGAGCAGGGCTACGGACAGGGCGGACGGGACGGCGGCGGCTCCCACGACGCGCCGCCCTCGTACGAGCCCTCGCAGTACACCGAGCCGAACTACGACATGCCGCAGTACGGGTCCCGGCAGGGCGACTGCGACCGCGACGGGACCGACGCCGGCTCCGACCGGTACGAGTCCGACCGGTACGAGGAGGACGACGAGGGGGCGCGCGAGGCCGTCCGGGAGGACATGGACGAGGCCGAGCAGCCCGCGCCCGCGCCGAAGCCCGCAGCCGGCGAGACGGCGGCGCAGCCCGACGCCACCACCACGGAGAAGGCGGTCCCGGTGCAGGAGGCGACGTCGGAAGCCTCCACGCCTGCCGCGTCGGAGCCGCCGCTGGCTGTCCAGGCACCCGGGCAGCAGTGGGAGGGCAGGCCCTCGGCGGCCGACACGGCCGGGGCCGAGCTCACCGCCTACGTCCCGGCCGAAGGGGCGGGCGTCGAGGACGCGTCCGCGCTCACCGAGGTCACGCTCGACGCCCCCGTCAAGCTCGCGACGACCGGCGCGGAGGCGGCCGCCCTCACGGCAGCGGCCGGAGCGCTGGTGATCGGTGGTGCGGGCTCGCTCCTGGTCGCCCGCCGCAGCCCCGTCCGCGTCTGACTCTCAGATCGAGCGAGGATCCTGCGGCGTCGCCGCGCCCCAGACCGGGGCGTCGACGCCCCACGGGTGTGCCGGGCGGGCGTAGTCGTCGTACCCGGGGAGTGCCGGCCGCGCCGTGGTGACTCGTCCGTGCGTCACCGTCTCGCCGGCCGCCCCGGCGAAGGCCTCGGCACGGTGCGGTACCGCGGCGGCCGGATGCCGCGGGTCCCGTCCCGGCAGGTCCAGGAGCCAGGTCGCCGTGCGCGCCAGTGACACGGACACGTCGTGGCCGGGGCCGTCGTCCCGGAGGGCGAGCGCGTCCACGATCCCGGCGGCGAGCAGATAGCCGGAGGCGTGGTCGAGCGCCTGGGCGGGCAGTGCTCCGGGCGTGCCGTCCTGGCCCTCCAGCAGCGCGATGCCGCTGGCCGCCTGCACGATCGAGTCGAACCCCCGCCGGCCCGCCCACGGCCCGGTGTCGCCCCACGCGGACACCCGTCCGGTGACGACGCCGGTCGGCACCCGCAGGCCCAGTGCCTCGACGGCGCCAGGGCGATAGCCGGTGACGAGCACGTCGGCGGTGTCCAGCAGATCCTGCGCCGTGCGTCGGCCGTGCGGGTCCCGGAGGTCCAGCACGGTGCTGCGCTTGCCCTGCCCCGTGTCGAGGTGCTGCCACTCGATCTCGGCGGGGTCCGGTGGGTCGACCCGCAGCACGTCGGCACCGAGCAGGGCCAGGGTGCGGGTGGCCACGGGGCCCGCGATCACGCGCGTGAGGTCGAGCACGCGGACGCCGGCGAGCGGCACGTCGCCCCGCGGCAGGTCCGTCGGGGGCCGCCGTGCGGTGGCGCCCGGCGCGCGCCGTCGACGGCCCGTCGGTTCGTCCGCCCGCCGGCCGGTGCGCACCAGGGGCCCGCACGCAGCGGCCCGCCCGGCCGGCGACGCCCGCCACTCCTCCTCCGTCCGGACGCGCGCCACGATCGCGCCCGCGTCGGCCGCGCGGTCCTCGAGCTCCTGTCCCGGCAGCTCGGCGAGGCGGCGGGCGAACGCGGCGCGGCCGACGTCGTCGGGCAGGCCGGCCAGGGTGGTCAGGCGCGACCGGTGGTGCGGGTAGTTCGCGTGGGTGCGCACCCAGCCGTCGGCGGAGGCGAAGAAGCCGGACAGCGGGGCGAACCCGGACACCGGCCGTCCGTCGAGCGCGAAGACCCGGTCGGAGGCGAGAGCCGCGGCGAGCCGCGCGGGGTCGGGCGGGGCAAGGTCGCGTGCTGTCCCTCTCCGGCCGGCCCGGGCGGAGGCGCGCTGGACTGCGCGGACGGCGTCGAGTGCGAGGTCGAGCACGGGCAGGTGGGCGGCGAGCCAGGGTTCCACCCGCCCATCATCGGCCCCGGGAGCCGAACGACGACGGGCCGCTTTCGAAAACATCACCGGCCGGACAGATCTGGGCCCATCCGCGCGGATAGACTCGCCGCATGGCCAAGAACCCCTCCTCCGACTTCGTGCTCCGGCCCTTCGAAGGTCTCCCCGGAGAGACCGACTGGGTGGCGATGCGCGAGATCGTCCCGTCGGCGACCGCGACGGCTCGTACGACCGCCGAGTACGGATCCCGCGACGTCACCGTCGTGACGCTGCTGCCGGGCGCCTGGACGGCGCTGCACCGTGCCGACGGCGCGATCCTGCTCGCCGTGCAGGGCATCCTGGGGTCCGGCGACGTGAGCCGCGACCTCGCGGCAGCGCTGCTCGAGGCGCTCGAGCTCGAGCCGGGCACCGCCGTCGAGCCGGGCGAGCTGCCGGGTCCGGGGCCACGTCTGCAGGACGTGCTCGACCCGAGCGTGCCGTTCGAGATCACGGTGCACGAGACGTTCGACTTCTGGCTGGACCCGAGCGCCGACGTCACGCCGGAGCTCAAGGAGAGCCTCGAGGACGCCGCCGACGGCGCGATCCCCACCGTGAAGGTGTCCTCCGTCGAGTCGGCCTACTGGTGCAGCATGACGCGCGAGTTCCTCCGCTGGGCGCGTCCCGAGCCGGAGGACGACGTCATCGACGCACTCTCTCGCCTGCACGCAAAGCGCGAGTCAGGGCTCGCGGGTGGGAGGTTCGTGGGAGCGTTTCGTGCGTCCGGGCTGGTCGTACCCGTCTGGGAGCTGCCGAAGGGCACCGAGGCGGCGGAGCTGGAGGCTCCGGCGAAGGAGCTCGGCGACAAGCTCGCGAAAGCACTTTCCATCACGGAGCCGCTTGATGCGAACGAGCGACGTGCAAGAGCGGGTATCGTCTCTCGGCAGGTCACCCTGCGCTAGTCCGGACGCCCCGGCCGGTCCTGTGCGAGCGGCCCGGAACGCGTCGGCAGTCACCGAGGATCGCCACGAGTGGTCCAGGTTTCGGCAACTAGCGGACCAAGGGAGTAGGATTCCAGGGGTAAACCTTTGCACTCACCAAGCAAAGGGCTATCCGGTCACCCACCAAGGCAAATCGACGCTTCAGGCAGGACAGGTGTGAACGCTCTCCCGGTCGCGAAGACCACGCGTCCCGGCAATGCTCAGGCAGGTAAGAACGTCCAACGGGTTGCGGCCGTCATCCCCGCCAAGGACGAGGCCGAGCGCATTGCCGCTACCGTGCGCTCTGCGCGTGCGATCCCACACGTCGACCTCGTGCTCGTGGTCGACGACGGCTCCGAGGACGACACGCAGCATGTCGCGCGTGCCGCCGGCGCCGTCGTCGTGCGCCATTCGCACAATCGTGGCAAGGCCGCCGCGATGGAGACGGGTGCGGCAGTGGTGGCGATGCGCGACGCCGACGGCCGTCCCCCGCGCCTGCTCATGTTCATCGACGGCGACCTCGGCGACACCGCCGTGAACACCGCCCCGCTCGTACGTCCCGTCCGGGAGGGCGTGGCCGACCTCGCGATCGCGCTGCTGCCCAAGCAGGCCGGTGCCGGCGGACGCGGCATCGTGGTCGGTGCGGCGCGCCGGGCGATCGAGGCGATGACGGGCTGGAGCCCGTCGCAGCCCTTGTCCGGCATGCGCTGCCTCACCCGCGAGGCGTTCGAGGCAGCCACCCCCCTCGCCCGCGGCTGGGGCGTCGAGACCGGCATGACCATCGACCTGCTGCGCAAGGGGTACGTCGCCGTGGAGGTGCCGTGCGACCTCAAGCACCGCGCGTCGACGAACGACATCAAGGGTCAGATCCACCGGGCTGCCCAGTACCGCGACGTGCTGCTGGCGGTGAACGCGCGCAAGATGCGTGGCGCGGTCGACGCGGTGCGGCACGCGGGCTCGAACGTCCGCAGCTGATGCGCGGTCGCCGCGTCGCCTGCCCCGTACTCTGATCCCATGGGGTGGCAGGTCTGGCTCGGGATCGCCGCGATCGTCGTCGCTCTGCTGGCGCTTGCCGTCGCCACGGGCGTCTGGACGCAGCAGGCGCGCATGCGGCGCCGGGACCACCGCCAGGCGGCGCCGCAGAGCGTCGAGGCCGCACCGCAGCTCGCGGTGGTCGTGAACCCCTCCAAGCAGGGTGCCGGGGGCCTGCTGGTCCAGGTCCGTGCCCACTGCATCGCCCACGGTCTCCCGGAGCCCCTCTGGTACGAGACCACGGTGGACGACCCGGGCAGGGGGTCGGCGCGGCAGGCCCTGGCCGACGGCGCCGACATCGTCATCGCGGCGGGCGGTGACGGCACCGTGCGAGCCGTCGCCGAGACCATGGTCGGCGCGGACAAGCCGATGGGCGTGCTGCCCGTCGGCACGGGCAACCTCCTGGCCCGGAACCTGGAGCTGCCGCTGACGAGCGTGGACGGGGCCCTCGACGTGATCGTGCACGGCCGCACGCGTGCCATCGACGTCGGCTGGCTGCGGGTGACCGATTTCGCCGACGCCCCGCGCAACGGGGAGCACCCCAACCAGCCCGACCACGAGCCCGACACCGAGCGCGAGCACATCTTCCTGGTCATCGCGGGCCTCGGCTTCGACGCCGCGATGGTCGCCACGGCCGACGCGGACCTGAAGAAGCGGGTGGGTTGGGTGGCCTACTTCGTGGCGGGACTGTCGCACCTGCAGGCCCGGCGCATGCGCGCCCACCTCCAGCTGGACGACAGCCCGCCGGTGGAGGCCCGCGCCCGGTCGATCATGGTCGGCAACTGCGGGATGCTGCCGGGAGGCGTCACCCTCCTGCCCGACGCCGTGCTCGACGACGGTGTGCTCGACGTCGCCGCCGTCGACGTCCGTGGCGGGGTGCTGGGCTGGGCCCAGCTGACGCTCGAGATCGCGATGCAGGGTGTGGGCGTGCGCAACGACCTGCCGGAGAAGCTCGGTCGGATCGATCACACGAAGGCACGGCGGGCGCGCATCCGAGTTCCTGCGGGTGAGGAGGCCCAGGTGGACGGTGACCCACTCGGGCGGGCCGTCGAGATCGACGTCCGGGTCCAGCCGGGCGCGCTGCTGGTCCGCGCACCGTGACCCCGCGCGCCATCTACCCTGGGCGGGTGAATCCCCGTTCCACACGAGCCTTGGTCGTGCCCGCAGCCCTGATCATGCTCGTGGCGGCGCTGCTCGGCCTGCTGGGTTCGACGGCGGCGTCGGCGACATCGCGGGGCGGGCTCGCCGGGGTCACCGAGCCCGACGCGGGGCCGGCCTCGACCTCGGCGCCGGAGCCCGCGGCGCCCGTGGTGGTGGTCGGCGTGGCAGGTCTGCGCTGGACCGACGTGTCCCGCAGCACCACCCCGAACCTGTGGCACATGATCGGCGGCGGTTCGGTCGCCTCGATCAACGTCCGCACCGCCGCACCCGCGACCTGCCCGCTGGACGCCTGGCTCACCCTCTCCGCCGGCACCCGCACGGTCTCGGAGGGGAGCGCCGAGCGTGCGGAGGCACCGGCCCCCCAGCAGGAGGACGGCCAGGCGCCCGAGGCACGCGGAGCGACGTCGTGCACCCCGGTACCCCAGGCCACCGGGGCGGTCGGCGCCGAGCCGGCCACCGCGACGGTGGACGGCTGGGCCCAGCTCCCCGAGCAGGAGGAGGACGCGGAGGAGCCCGAGGAGCAGGCCGGTCCCACGGAGACCCCGGCCCCTGGCCTCCTCGGCGAGATGCTCGCCGAGGCCGGCACCTGCTCGACCGCCGTCGGTCCGGGCGCAGCCGTGATGCTCGCCCGCGAGAACGGGACGGTGGAGCGGTACGTCCCGTCGCTCGAGGCGCTGCTGTCGGCCGAGGACTCGGAATCGACGGACGCCGCGGGGTCGGGCGATCCCGCCTGGAGCGACACCCTGGCCGAGTGCCCCGTGACCGTCATCGACGCCGGGAGCCTGCCCGAGGGACCGGAGCGGGCCGCCGCGCTCGACGAGCTCGACAGCACCCTCAGCACCCTGCGGACGGGCCTGCCGACCGGCACCCGGGTGCTTGTGGCGGGCATCGCGGACACCCCGCTCACGCAGCAGGGGCTGCAGGTCGTCGTCGACTGGGTGGTCGACGTGCCGCGCGTGCGCTGGCTGACCTCGGACGCGTCCCGCAGCACCGGGTTCGTCCAGCTCACGGACCTCACCGCGACCGCGGCCGAGGCCGCCGGCGCGCTCCCCGATCCCGAGGCGGAGGAACCCGACCCGGGCCCGGCCGTCGAGGAGGCGGTGATCGACGGCATGCCGATCGAGGTGGGTGAGCCGCGCCGGACCACGGTCGCCCGCACGGTCGAGAACCGGCAGTACGTCAACGTGCTGGCCGGCACGATCCCCGCCCAGGTGCCCGCGTTCGCCGGCGCGATCGCGCTGTTCCTGCTGATCGCCGTGCTCGTACTGGTGCTGCCGCGCCGAACCGGACGGCCGCGCCGGGAGCCCGGCCCGTACCGGAAGCGCCTCGCGCTGAGCGCGGCGCTCCTCGCCGCCTCGGCCCCGGCGGGGGCGATCCTGGCGACCCTGACGCGCTGGTGGGTCTGGCCGGCGCCCGAGTTCGGCCTGGCGCTGTCGCTGACCGCCGCGACCGTCCTCGTCGCGCTCACTGTCCGCGGCCTGTCCCGGCTGCTCCCCCCGGCCCCCTGGCGCAACGCCGTCGCCGCGGCCGGAGTCACGTGGCTGGTGTTCACCATCGACGGGGTCACCGGGTTCACGCTGCTGCAGGGCTCGCTGCTGGGCTCGTCGCTCGCCACCGCCGACCGGTTCTACGGATTCTCCGACGTGGCGTTCCTGCTCTACGCGCTCGCCGGGCTCGTGCTCGCGAGCGGCCTCGCCGCCTACGTGGTGCGCGGTCGAGCGCCCGCCGCCACCGCCGCCGGGTGGAGCGACGGCACTCCCGACCACCACACCGAGCGGTCGGACCGCCGGGTGTGGCGCGCGGCCGGCGCGGTAGGCCTCGTCGCGCTCGTGACCATCGGCGTGGACGCCGCGCCCTTCCTGGGGGACCGCTTGCGCGGGCTGTTCCTGGTCGTGCCCTTCGCTCTCGTCGCGCTGCTCGCCATCCGGTCCGACCTCGTCAGGCGGTTCCTCGACGATCGCGGCTGGCTGCCGTCCTCGTCCCCCCGGAGCTCCGGCGCCCCGCGCGCCGTGCGGCGCCCGGGCCGGCGCTCCGTGCCCGTCCGTGGTGTGCCGTCCGCCGTGCTGGCCCTGTCCGGCGCGCTGCTGCTCAGCCTCCTGTTCGCGGCGGCGGTGCTGCCGGCACCGGGCGCCGATGCGGCAGGCGAGGAGTCCGGCTCGCTCAGTTCCGCGGAACCGGTGGTGCCGCCCGGCGGCAGTGTCGTCGTGATCGGTACCCAGGGCATGCGGTGGCCCGACGTCCAGCCGTCGCTGGACACCGGTACGGCACCCGCACCGACGCTCTACGGGCTCCTGACCGACGGCGCGGACGCCGCCGGGCTCACGCTGCCCAACGGGCGCGCGGCACGCTGCCCCGAGAGCGGCTGGCTCAGCCTGTCGGCGGGCCGTCTCGCCGAGGTGGCCGACGAACGCGACGCCGACAACCACTGGATCTGCGAGGGGATCTCCGTGACGCCGGCCATGGACGACGAGCCCGCCGTCGTCGACCAGTGGGACCGGTTCATCGAGCTGCAGCGGGGGTCCGGCTACGCCGCGCACCCGGGCACGCTCGGCTCGGCCCTCGCGGACGAGTGCGCGACGGCCGTCGGCCCGGGGGCCGCGGTGGCGCTCGCCGAGCGGGACGGAAGCGTCGGCAGGTACTACGACTTCGACACGGCGGTGGCCGAGGGATCGGGCGCCTGGGAGTGCCCCGTCACGTTCGTGGACGCGGGCTCCGCTCTGCTGGACGTCGACCAGCGGGCGGAGCTGGAGAAGCTGCCCGACGGCGACGAACAGGTCGAGGCCCTTCGCGACGAACTCGTCTCCTCCGTCGACCTCGCGGTCTGGCGGGTGCTCGACTCCGCCCCCGCGGACACGACGGTGCTGGTGATCGACGTCGCCACCGTGCCGGAGCACCCGCTCGAGCTGGGTCTGGCGATGATGCGCCCGTCCGCGGCGAACGAGGGGCTGCCGCGCTACCTCGCCAGCACCGCGACCCGTACGGAGGGAGTGGCGCGCCTGATGGACGTCCCGGCGGCCGTGCTCGGTGCCGTCGACGTGGACCTGCCCGCCGACATCGACGCGACGCCGCTGGTGCGGGGTGGGCTGCGGCCCGCCTCCGCGTGGCTCACCGCCGACGAGCTCGCCGACATGACCGCCCGTGACCACGTGCGCCGTGACGCGTACATCTGGCTCGTGGACGTGCCGTTCTGGCTCGGGCTCGGCCTGGCGGCGGTCTGCTGGTGGGCGTCGCGCTGGTACCGCGGCCGCGGTCGTGGCGACGTGCCGAGGGGATGGCGCCGCGTCGCCGAGGTGGGTGCGACCGCACTGGCCGCGCTCCCCGCCGGCGGGTTCCTGGTCTCGTTGACGGGCTGGTGGCGGTTCGACCTGCCGGTGCTCGCGATCGTGGGCGCCACGGTGCTCGTGACGGCAGCCGTGGCCGGGCTGAGTCTGCTCGCTCCTCGGCGGCCACTGTGGGCGGCGCCGGCGGTGATCGCCGGCATCACGTTCGTCGCTCTCACGCTGGACGCGCTCTTCGGTACGCCCCTGAACCGGGCGGCGCCCCTCGGCTCGGCGCCGACGTTCGGCGCGCGGTTCTACGGCTTCGGCAATCCCACGTTCTCGGTCTACGCGGTGGCGGCGATCGTGCTCGCGGCGGCGCTGGCACAGCTGCTGGTGTCCCGTGGCCGGCGGATCCTGGCGACGCTGGCCGTGACGGTCGTCGGCGTGATCGCCATGGCGGTCGACGTGTGGCCCACGCTCGGTGCCGACCTCGGCGGCGGGCTGGTGCTGGTCCCGGCGTTCGTGGTGGTCGGTACCGCCGCCTCCGGGCTGCGGCTCACGTTCTGGCGGTTCCTCGGGGTGGGGGCCGCCGGTGTCGGGCTGGTGGCCCTCGTCGGGGTCCTGGACTGGCTGCGGCCACCCGAGTCCCGCTCGCACCTGGGCCGGTTCGTGGGTCAGGTGGTCGACGGCGAGGCGGTCTCCACGGTGCTGCGCAAGGCCCTGTACGCGCTGAACTCGATCACCGGGGGGCCCGCGGTGTGGGTCACCGTGCTGGTGCTCGTGGTGGTCGGGCTGGCCCTGTTCGGTCCGCCGGCCTGGCGGCGGCGGCTGAGCCCCGCGTGGTTCGGACACGCGCAGGAGCGCTGGGAGTTCCTGCGGCCGGCCCTCGTCGCGATGTGGGTGATGGCCGTCCTGGGCTCCCTGGTCAACGACTTCGGGCTCCGGATCGCGATGATCGCGCTGATCCCGGCCGTGCCGCTCCTCACGATGGTCGCGCTGCGCGCCACACCGCGGGGGCAGCCCCGATAGGCTCAGCCCCGTGATCGATCTCCGACTTCTGCGCGACAACCCAGACGTAGTCCGCGCGAGCCAGGTGGCCCGCGGCGAAGACCCCGACCTCGTGGACGTGGCGCTCGACGCCGACGCGCGCCGCCGCTCCTCCCTGTCGGAGTTCGAGAGTCTGCGCGCGGAGCAGAAGTCCCTGGGGCGGCAGGTGGCCAAGGCCCAGGGCGACGAGAAGCAGGCTCTGCTGGCGCACACCAAGCAGCTCGCGCAGGACGTCAAGAGCCACCAGGCCACGGCGACCGAGGCCGAGCAGGAGCTCGACCGGGTCCTGTACTCGATCTCGAACGTGATCGCGGGGGCACCGGCGGGCGGCGAGGAGGACTTCGTCGAGCTCAAGCAGGTGGGCGAGCGCCGCGACTTCGCGGCCGAGGGCTTCGAACCGAAGGACCACCTGGAGCTGGGCGAGGGGCTGCGCGCGATCGACACCAAGCGTGGGGCCAAGGTGTCCGGGGCCCGGTTCTACTTCCTCACCGGCATCGGCGCGCGCCTCGAGCTCGCGCTGCTGAACATGGCGATGGACCAGGCGGTGCAGGAGGGCTTCACGCCCATGATCACGCCGACCCTGGTCACCCCGGAGACCATGCAGGGCACCGGGTTCCTCGGCGCGCACGCGGACGAGATCTACCGCCTCGAGAAGGACGACCTGTACCTCGTCGGCACCTCGGAGGTGGCCCTGGCCGGCTACCACGGCGACGAGATCGTCGACCTGACCGACGGGCCCCTGCGCTACGCCGGCTGGAGCGCCTGCTACCGCCGTGAGGCCGGCTCCGCGGGCCGCGACACGCGCGGGATCATCCGCGTGCACCAGTTCCACAAGGTCGAGATGTTCAGCTACTGCGCCCCCGAGGACGCGGAGGCCGAGCACCAGCGCCTGCTGGGCTGGGAAGAGGCCATGATGGCCAAGGTGGAGCTGCCCTACCGCGTCATCGACACGGCGGCGGGCGACCTGGGGTCGTCGGCGGCCCGGAAGTTCGACTGCGAGGCCTGGCTGCCCACGCAGGAGAGGTGGCTGGAGCTCACCTCGACGTCGAACTGCACAACGTTCCAGGCGCGCCGCCTCGGTGTGCGCGAGCGGACCGAGGAAGGGTCCACCCGGAACGTCGCCACCCTGAACGGCACGCTCGGCACCACGCGCTGGATCGTCGCCATCCTGGAGAACCACCAGCAGGCCGACGGCTCGGTGTACGTGCCGAAGGCGCTGCGCCCGTACCTGGGCGGGCTCGAGGTGCTGGAGCCGGTGAAGTAACCACGGCGCCGAGCGGCGTGGTCGTGGGCGGGACGTCCCGGCCCACGACCACGTCCGATCACGTGACATTTCGCCGATCTGGTCCCGCTGGTCGTCCGGTGTTCACGTCCGGGTCGGTAGGCTGCCCGTGTGCCCAGCAACATCGATCGAAAGCTCGTAGCCCTCGACATCGACGGCACGCTCGTCACCTATGACGAAGTGCTCTCCGATGCCGCCCGCGACGCCGTCGCCGCCGTCCGGGCTGCCGGGCACCATGTGGTGCTGGCCTCGGGCAGGTCGCTCATCGCCATGACGCCCATCGCGGCGGAGCTGAAGATCGAGGAGTCCTGGATCGTCGCGTCGAACGGCGCGGTCACCGCGCGCCTCGATGCGACGGCCGACACGGGCTACACGCTGGAACGGGTCGAGACGTTCGATCCGCAGCCGGTGCTCCGCATGCTCAAGGAGGAGCTTCCGCACGCACGCTACGCGGTCGAGGATGTCGGCGTAGGCTTTCGGATGACCGAGCTCTTCCCCGACGGGGAGCTGAACGGCGAGCACCGTGTGGTCGACTTCGAGGAGCTCTGGGCCGGTCACGTCACCCGCGTGGTGGTGCGCAGTCCTGGCGAGACCAGCGACGAGTTCCACGAGATCGCGGCGCGTCTCGGCTTCGACGACGTCACCTACGCCGTCGGCTGGTCCGCTTGGATGGATATTGCACCGCAGGGCGTGACCAAGGCGTCCGCGCTGGAAGAAGTGCGCAAGGAGCTCGGCATCGCGGCCGAGCACACCGTCGCCGTCGGCGACGGCAGCAACGACATAGACATGCTGCGCTGGGCCGGTCGGGGCGTGGCCATGGGCCACGCGTCGGACACGGTGCGGTCGGCGGCCAACGAAGTGACCGGCTCGATCGACGACGACGGTGTTGTGGAAGTGCTTAGATCCCTGCTTTGAGGGTAAAAATAGCCAACGGCTCGAGCCGCGGGTGAAAACTATCCGTGCAAAGGTATGGATCACCTGCCGAATGCCTGTACATTTGGGCGCGATCCGTCGAGGGGTGACGGCGCTCACGGTGCCATGGGGGTACGTGATGATCCTGGACGACCAACCGGTGTCCATGCGAGTGCGCAACGACGCGCCTCACCTGGTCGCCCTCGACATCGACGGGACCTTGTTGGTCACCGGGCAGCGGGTGCCCGAGCCGACGGTGCTGGCCGTGCAGCTCGTGCGCGGCCGGAAGCATCACGTGGTCCTGGCGTCGGGTCGGTCGTTGACGGGAATCCTCCCCGTGGCCAAGGAGCTGGGCATCACCGACGGCTGGGTGGTCGCGTCCAACGGCGCCGTGACCGCGCGGCTGTGCGACACGTGCACCAACGGCTACATGCTCGAGGACGTGCTGACGTTCGACGTCGGTCCCGTCGCGCAGATGGCCCTGAGCCGCTTCCCGGACGTGCAGATCGGCGTGGAGGAGATCGGCGTCGGCTACCGCGTGAACCGGACGTTCGAGCCCCATGAGGTCAACGGCGCCCAGCGGGTCGTGGCGGTCGACGGGCTCGGCGCGCTGCCCGCCTCGCGCGCGATCCTGCGCGGGCCGGACGTGCTGGACCTGCTGGAACCGCTGCGTCGGCACGGTGTCACCGCCACGCAGGCCGGGGTGGACTGGATCGACGTGACCCCCCGGCACCTGAGCAAGGCGACATCGCTGGAGAACGTCCGCTCGGCGCTGGGTGTCCCGCGGCACAACACGCTCGCCGTCGGCGACGGGCTGAACGACATCGAGATGCTGAGCTGGGCCGCCCGCGCAGTCGCGATGGGGCACGCTCCCGACGCGGTGAAGGCGATCGCCACCGAGACCGTCGGTGACATCAGTCAGCACGGCGTGATCCAGGCGCTCAAGACCCTGATCTGAGCTGCCGAGGTAGAACCCGGGTCCTACCTCGGCACGAGGGGGTCAGCGCGCCGTCAGGATCAGCGGGCCGTCCTCCGTGATCGCGATGGTGTGCTCCGAGTGAGCTCCGCGGGACCCGTCCGCCGAACGCAGCGTCCAGCCGTCGGCGTCGGTGTAGATCTCGGCCGTGGTCTCGAGGAACCACGGCTCGACGGCGATGACGAGGCCCGGCTTGAGCGGGAAGCCACGGCCGGCGCGTCCGTCGTTGGGCACGTGCGGGTCGCCGTGCATGGTGCGCCCCACGCCGTGCCCGCCGAAGTCGGTGTTGATCGAGTACCCGGCGCCGTGCGCGACCTCCGCGATCGCTGCGGAGATGTCGCCGACCTTCTTGCCCGGCTGTGCCGCGGCGATGCCTGCGTCGAGCGCGACCTCGGTCGTGCGGATCAGCTTCGCGTCCGCCTCGGCGCGCTCCGGGGCAGACGTACCCACCACGAACGACATCGCGGAGTCGGAGACCCAGCCGTTCACGGACGCGGCGAAGTCGATGGACAGCAGGTCGCCGTCCCGGAGCCGGTAGTCGAACGGCAGGCCGTGCAGCACGCCGTCGTTCACGGAGGTGCACAGGGTCTTGCCGAAGGGCATCGCGCCGAACGACGGGTGGTAGTCGATGTAGCAGGACTCCGCGCCGCGGTCACGGATCATCTTGTGAGCGACCTCGTCGAGCTCCAGCAGGTTCACCCCCACCCCAGCGGCGGCACGGACGGCGAGCAGCACGTCCGCGACGAAGCGTCCCGCCGGGCGCATCTCCTCGATCTCGCGCGGCGTCCTCAGCTCGATCATGTCCGTCCTTCCGTAGGGGCACCAGTGATCTGGCGGCATAAGCCTACGTCCCGCCGGCAGCGCACGGTCGGGCGCTCCCGATGGGCATGCGCCGGGCGAGACTCGGTGTCCGTGACGCGCAGGATTGCAACGATTTCGTAATGCAAGGCGATGCTGTATGGGCTTGCATTGGGCAGTGAACCACGGTTGCGTTGAGGGAGGGCAACCTGGCAGTCCGCCGGGCCGTACCCGCACGTCAGAGGGTTCTGAGCCCACGAAGCAGTGGAGGAGCACGAGATGACTATCCGGATAGCTTCCAGGCGCCGCGCCGTCGCCCTTGTGGCGACCGGCGCGAGCCTCGCCCTGGTCCTGTCGGCCTGTGCCGACACCGAGGACGGCGGTGAAGGCGGGGGTGGTGAACCCAGCGCGTACGGGATCGACTGCACCGCCTACGACGAGTTCGGCGACCTGGACGGCACGACCGTGTCGGTCTACACGACCATCGTCGAGCCCGAGGCCGAGACCCAGCAGGAGTCGTACCAGCCGTTCGAGGACTGCACGGGCGTCGAGGTCGAGTACGAGGCGTCCCGCGAGATGGAGGCCCAGCTCCCCGTGCGCGTGCAGGCGGGCAACCCGCCCGACATCGCGATCCTGCCCCAGCCGGGCCTGTTGAACACGCTGGTGACCCAGTACGAGGCGGTGCTCCCCGCCCCGGAGCAGGTCGAGGCGAACGTCGACGAGTTCTGGTCCGAGGACTGGAAGGAGTACGGCACGGTCGACGGCACGTTCTACGCCGCGCCGCTGGGCTCGAACGTGAAGTCCTACGTCTGGTACTCGCCGTCCATGTTCGAGGAGGCGGGCTACGAGGTGCCCGAGACCTGGGACGACATGATGACGCTCACCGAGGAGATCGCCTCGAACAACGAGGGCGCGACCCGGCCCTGGTGCGCAGGGGTCGAGTCCGGTGACGCCACCGGCTGGCCGGGCACCGACTGGATCGAGGACGTCGTGCTCCGTACCGCGGGACCCGACGTCTACGACCAGTGGTACACCCACGAGATCCCGTTCAACGACCCGCAGATCGTCGAGGCCTTCGACACCGCCGGCGAGATCCTCAAGAACCCGGACCACGTCAACGGCGGCCTGGGCGGGGTCGACTCGATCGCGACGACGCCGTGGACGGACGCGGGCTACCCGATCCTCGACGGCAACTGCTGGATGCACCGCGCGGCGAACTTCTACCAGACGCAGTGGCCCGAGGGCACCGAGGTGGCACCGGACGGCGACGTCTACGCCTTCTACCTGCCGTCGATGAGCGCCGACGAGCGGCCGACCCTGGTGGCCGGCGAGTTCATCGGTGCGTTCACGGACCGGCCGGAGGTCCAGGCCTTCCAGACGTACCTGTCGAGTGCCGACTGGGCCAACGCGAAGGCCGCCGCGACGCCGGCCGGTGGCTGGGTGAGCGCGAACAACGGGTTGGACCCGGAGCTCCTGGCCACCGAGTTCGACCGGCTTTCCGCCGAGATCCTGGCCGACCCGGCGACGGTCGCCCGGTTCGACGCCTCCGACCTGATGCCGTCCGAGGTCGGCACGGGGTCCTTCTGGGCCGGCATCACCGAGTGGTTCGCCTCCGACGCCAGCAGCCAGGAGGTCACCGACACCATCGAGAACTCCTGGCCCAAGAACTGACATCTGGTTCTCGGTCCTGAGTGACGCGCGGAGGCGCGGGACCTCGTGTCCCGCGCCTCCGTCGCCCTCGGGCCGCGAGCAGGCCCGGACGACGACGACCGGTGCCGACGACCAGGATCTGGAGGATCCGTGGACTGGTTTCTGAGTGCCGGGGACGACCCGGTACACAAACTCTTGCTGATGATCATCGCGATCGCGCTGTTCGTCGTGGTGATGGCCCTGATCCTCTTCGTGGTGGACCGGCGGCGGAACCCGTCGAAGTGGTTCATCGCGGGCGGATTCGTCGGCCCGGCGCTGCTGCTGCTGGCGGCCGGCCTGCTCTACCCGGCGGCCGGCACCATCGTGAACTCGTTCCAGAACCGCAACGGTTCCGCGTTCATCGGTCTCGACAACTACGCGAGGGCGTTCAGCGAGCCGGCGTTCCTGCTCGTCCTGGGTAACACCGCACTCTGGGTGCTGGTGGCGCCGCTCCTGGCCACGTTCATCGGTCTGGTGTACGCGGTGGTCGTGGACCACAGCCGGTTCGAGAAGTTCGCGAAGGCGCTCGTGTTCCTGCCGATGGCCATCTCGATGGTCGGTGCGAGCATCATCTGGCGGTTCGTCTATGAGTTCAAGCCGGCGAGCGTGGAGCAGACAGGTCTGCTCAACCAGCTGATCGTCTGGATGGGCGGCACGCCCGTGCAGTTCCTGCTGGAGCGCCCGGGCAACACCTTCCTGCTCATGGTGGTGCTCATCTGGATCCAGACCGGATTCTCGATGACGCTGCTCTCGGCGTCGATCCGCGCCATCCCCACCGACATCGTCGAAGCCGCGCGCCTGGACGGGCTCTCCGGCTGGGGCATGTTCTGGCGCATCACGATCCCGAGCATCCGGCCGGCCCTCGTGGTCGTCCTGACCACCATCGCGATGACGACGCTCAAGGTCTTCGACATCGTGCGCACGATGACCGCGGGCCGGTACGGCACGTCGGTCGTGGCGAACGAGTTCTACGAGCAGAGCTTCCGGCAGAACAACGCCGGCCTGGGTGCCGCGCTCGCGGTGCTCCTGTTCGTCATCGTCATTCCGGTGATCATCTACAACGTGCGCCAGATGCGCCTGGCTGAGGAGGTCCGATGAGTACCACACAGCCGGCCGTGGCGCCCAAGGCCGTTCCACCGCCGCCGGACCTGCAGGAGCGGGCGCGCAAGGCGAAGAACAAGCTCACGTCGCCGTGGGCGAGCATGATCGCGGTGGTGATCGCACTCGTCTGGACGGTGCCGACCTTCGGGCTGCTGGTCACGTCGTTCCGGCCCGAGATCGACATCCGCCGCAGCGGCTGGTGGACGGTCTTCGGCGA
Organism: Promicromonospora aerolata; assembly: GCF_042682255.1. NCBI lineage: Bacteria > Bacillati > Actinomycetota > Actinomycetes > Micrococcales > Promicromonosporaceae > Promicromonospora > Promicromonospora aerolata. The sequence continues at coordinate 3,676,031 of NZ_JBHUHF010000001.1, read as the reverse complement.
CGCCTTCGCGGGCGAGGGCGTCTTCTCGCTGCGGAACTACGAGATCGCGCTGTTCAGCCGTTCGACGAGCCTGATCGACTTCTTCGTGAACTCGTTCGTGATCACGCTACCCGCGGTGTTCATCCCGATCACCATCGCGCTGCTCGCGGCGTACGGGTTCGCGTGGATCGACTTCAAGGGACGCGACATCCTGTTCGTCGCGGTGTTCGCGCTGCAGATCGTGCCCATCCAGATCACGCTGATCCCGCTCCTGCGGGCTTACGTGGACACCGGGATCAACGGCACGTTCTGGCCCATCTGGCTGTCGCACTCGATGTTCGCCCTGCCGCTGGCCATCTTCCTTCTGCACAACTTCATGCGGGACATCCCGAGGTCCCTCGTCGAGGCGGCTCGGGTGGACGGTGCGGGGCACGTCAAGATCTTCTTCCAGGTGATCTTGCCGCTGCTCGTGCCGGCGATCGCGGCGTTCGCGATCTTCCAGTTCCTGTGGGTGTGGAACGACCTGCTCGTCGCGCTGGTCATGGGCGGCACCGAGACGTTCCCGCTCACCGTGCGGGTGGCCGAGCTGGCCGGCTCGCGTGGCGGTGACTGGCACGTGCTGTCGGCCGGCGCGTTCATCTCGATCATCGTCCCGCTGATCGTGTTCCTCGCGCTGCAGCGCTACTTCGTGCGTGGTCTGCTGGCGGGCTCCGTCAAGGGCTGATCCCGGTACGGCGCCGAGACGAGCTCAGGACCGGAGCATGCTTGCTGCTCCGGTCCTGAGCTCTGTCCCGGCACTCTGGCTCGCCACGTTCTAGCTCGGCGAGGCCTCACGGGCCAGCAGGCTCTCCTTGACGGGCAGGCCGTACCGGAACCCGCCCAGGGAGCCGTCGGTGCGCAGGATGCGGTGGCACGGCACGAACAGCGCCGCCGCGTTCATGGCGCAGGCTCCGGCCGCCGCGCGCACGGCGGCCGGACGGCCGGCTCGCCGTGCGTACTCGCTGTACGTCAGGCGCTCGCCCGCCTTCACGTCGCGCAGCACGTCCCACGCGTGGGTCCGGAACGGCCCGCTCGCCTGCCGCACCGGCACCCGGCCAGGCGCCCCGTGGTCACCCTCGTAGTAGGCGCGGACGGCGTCGGCGGCCTCGGCGAGCACCCCGTCCGGTGTCACCGGACGGGAGAGCTGGTCCGCGCCCGTGGTGGGCCGGAGCGTCGGGTGCACGAGGCCGAGCAGGGCGTCGAGGTCCGTGGTCCAGCCCGCGGCCAGCACTGCTTCCTGGCTCGGGCCACCGGCGGTCTCCGAGGCCTCGGGGCCGGCACCGACGAGGACGCTGAAGGGGCCGTCCGGGGTCGTGAGGGTCGTGGCGTTCATGGTGTTCCTTCCGTGAGATGAGCTGTCGCGCGTGCGGGCGGCTCCCGCGGCCGCGGTCCGAGGCATCAGGCCGACCGCCAGAGGTGCATGGCAGCGTACGAGCGCCAGGGCGCCCACACCGCGCCGCGGCGGGCGAGCTCCTTGAACTGGTGGGGCCGGGGCTCCTCCGCGGAGACGAGGCCGAGCCGGCGTGCGCCGGCGAGCAGGGCGACGTCGCCGTCCATGAGGACGTCCGGGTCGCCGAGGACCCGTAGCGCGACGTATCCGGCGGTCCACGGACCGATGCCGGGACGGGACACCAGGCGCCGGCGCAGATCGTCGGGATCGTCGCCGACGCTCAGGGCGAGGGCGCCGTCCGCGAGGTCCCGGCCGGCGTCGAGCACGGTCGCCAGGGTGCGCGCAGGCAGGCGGAGGTACGCCCGGGCGCCGTCGGCACCGTGCGGCGCGCCCGGGCGAGGACCCGCCACCTGGGCGGAGGTGGGGAAGAGTCGCGTCAGCCCTTCGAACGCGGAGGCGTACGGGGTGCCGACGCCGCTCGCGAGACGGGACAGGTGCGTACGCGCCGCGGCGACACTGATCTGCTGGCCGACGATGGCGCGGACCAGCAGCTCGGCCGGGTCCAGGGTGCCCGGCACCCGGATCCCCGGGATCGCGGCGACCGACGGCGCGAGCACCGGGTCGGTGGCGAGGGCGGAGTCGACGGCCACCGGGTCCGCGTCGAGGTCCAGCAGCCGCCGCACCCGCGCGACGGCGACGGGCGCGTCGGCCAGGTCGGCCAGCTCGAGGTCGAGCTCGACCCTGCCACTGCCGGGCCGCGGCACGCGCACCTCGAACGCGCCGGGACCGTGCGGCAGGGCGACCGTCCGGGCGTACCGGAGCCCAGTCGCCTCCTGCGCCGAGCCGGTGCCCAGGTTCGCCGACTCGACACCCTCGACCGCGCGGACCGCCAAGAACTCGAGGACGCCCCGGGCGTCGAACGGCTCCCGCACGGGCAGGGTCAGGGAGATCCGCACCGGCTGGTCGCCGGCGGGCGCGGGCTCGGTCGTGCCGTTGCTGGCCGTGCCGCGGGCTGCCGCCGCGGTGACCGCTGCGACGGTGGTCCGTGCGGCCGCGGGAACCCGACCGGAACGCCGTGCCCGTGCGCGCAGGTCCGTGGGCGTTGCACCGAAGACCTCGGCCACGGTGTCGTTGAACTGCCGGATCGAGCCGAACCCGGCGGCGAAGGCGACGTCGGCCAGGCGCAGGGAGGTGCCGACCAGGAGGGCGCGCGCCGTCTGCGCGCGCTGTGCACGGGCCAGCGCCAGTGGTCCCGCGCCGAGCTCGGCCACCAGCAGACGGTGCAGCTGTCGCTCGGAGTAGCCCAGCCGGTGTGCCAGCCCGGACACCCCCTCGCGGTCCACCACGCCGTCCGCCACGAGGCGCATCGCCCGGCCCGTGAGGTCACGGCGCAGGTCCCAGGCGGGGGTGCCGGGGGCTGCCTCGGGCAGGCAGCGCTTGCACGCGCGGAACCCGGCCTCGTGCGCGGCCGCCGACGTCAGGTAGAACGACACGTTCTCGGCCTTCGGCGTGCGGGCCGGGCACGACGGCCGGCAGTAGATGCCGGTCGTGCGGACCGCCGTGTAGAACTGCCCGTCGAAGCGGGAGTCCCGCGCGGCGATGGCGCGGTAGCGCTCGGTGAACGCGGGATCGCGGAGCTGGACGTCGGTCATAGCCACCATCCTGCGCTCCGTCCGAGAGTGTCGGCTAGCGGGATTCGGACACGGCGGTGAGTCGTGGAGACCGTGCGCACAGGATCCTTGCGCTCCTCACCCTGTGGATACATGGCGCCCACGCTGCCTGCTCCGCCAGGATGGCGGGCATGCCAGCGACCTGGGCCGGCGACGTCGTCGCCCGCCTCACCGACACCACGAGGTGTCCCGCCTGCGGGGAACACCTCGCAGCCATCGTCTGCGCTGCCTGCGGACTCGATGTCTCCGCGCGGCGCGCGCAGGACGTGTGGCGGTTGTCCGTCACCGCGGCGGACGCTCTCCGGGAGCGGGAGACGGTCCTCGACGCGATGCGGCGGGCGCAGACGGTGGCGGTGGGGACCGGTTCGGACGGTCGGACGGCGGACGGTCGGACGGCGGACAGCCGGCCGCGTGGTGTGCGCGCGGACGATGGCGTGCCGGCACCCGCGCCGCCGGGACCGGTACGGCCTGCACCGGTGCTGCGAGAGGCCGAGCGGGCATCGGCGCTGCCAGAGGCCGAGCCGGCAGCTCCGACGCCGGCGGCCACGCTGCCGCCGACGTCGGCCCCGACGACAAAGCCGACGCCGTCCACAGCGCCGTCCACAGCGCCGCCGACCGCGCCGGCGACGTCGCGCCCGGCCAGGTTGCCCGCCGCCGTCCGCCAGGACGAGCCGGTGCGGCGTCCTGCCGGGCCGGGAATCTCTCTCCAGCCGATCCTCGCCGGAGCCGGCGCCACGCTGCTGGCGGTGTCCGCAGTGGTGTTCGTGTTCTTCACGTTCGGCGACAACCTGGCGCTGCGCGCCGTCGTCACGGGGATGGTCACCGTGGCGGCGGTGACGGTCGGCGCCCTGCTGCGCCGGGCCGGGCTGCGTACGACGAGTGAGGCGGTGGCCGCTCTCGCGGTGGTCCTGGCCTGGGTGGACGTCGAGCTCGGGCTCCAGGCCGGCCTGCTCGGACAGATCGACCCCGCGCTGGCGCGAGCCGCAGTGCTCGCGGTGCTGAGTCCCGGGTTCGTCGCGATCGGGTCCTGGCTGCGGGTGCGGTCCTGGGCGTCGGCGGGGCTGCTGGCGGCCTCGGCCGTACCGGTGCTGGTGGCGGTCGGCCTGCCCTGGTCGGCCTGGTCGGCGTGGTGGTGGGTGCTGGCCCTGCTGCTGATGAGCGTCGTGGCGTGGGCGGCACTCCGCACGGCGCCCCTGGTCGGGCGGCGGTCCGGCACCCGGCTCGTCGCCGAGATGTCGGTGCTGCGGGTGGTACGTGCCTCCGGGCCACCGCTCGCCCTGCTCGCCTCCGTCGGAGCGCACACGGTGCCGCCGGGCATGCCGGGGGCGACGGCCCTCCTGTGGTCCGGTGTGGTGGTGACCTCGGTGCTGCTCGGCACCCGGCTGCGGGTGCGGTCCTGGGTATCGACAGGTCTGGTGGCGGCGCCGGTGGTGCCGGTGCTGATCGTGCTTAGCCTGCCCGGGATGGTGGGCTCGGCCTGGTGGTGGGTGCTCGCGCTGCTGCTCGCGGCGGTCGTGGCCTGGGCGGCCGTGCGGCTGCTGCCGGTGTTCGCCCGGCGGCTCGCGGATACCGCGACGTTCGAGCTCGAGATCGGGGCACTGGCGGTGCTGTGCGCCGCCGGACCGCCGCTCGCCCTGCTCGTCTCGTTCGGTGCCGAGGCCGTGCCACCGCTGACGAGCCCGAGTGCGACGGCCGTGCTGTGGTCCGGGGTGGTCGGGTTCTCGGCGGTGCTCGGACACCGCCTCCGGGTGCGCCCCTGGGTGTCGGCCGCACTGGTGGCCGCGCCCGTGGTGCCGATCCTGGTGGTGCTCAGCCCGCCCGTCTCCGTGTGGTCGGCCTGGTGGTGGGTGCTCGCTCTGGTGCTGGTCGCGCTGACCGGATGGGCGGCCGGACGAACGGTGCCGGCACTCGCCGACCGGCTCGGCGCGTCGTTCGCCGTCGAGCAGATGACCCTGCGTGTCGTGCGCGCCGCCGGGTTCCCGCTCGCCTTGGTGGCGTCGTGCGTGGCGGAGCCCGTGCTCGGGCTCACGAGGCCGGGTACCACCACGGTGCTGTGGTCGGCAGCGGTGTTGTGCTCGGCGGTGCTCGGGTACCGGCTCCGGGTGCGTTCCTGGTTGACCGCCGCAGTGCTCGCCGCCCCGGCGGTGCCGGTGCTGGCGGCGCTGGGCGTACCCGACTCACCGTGGTCGGCGTGGTGCTGGGTCCTCGCACTGGTGCTGACGGCAGTCCTGGCGTGGGCGGCGATACGCCTGCTCCCGGCGTTCGACCGGCGCCTCGACCCGCTCCGTGGCCCCATGTTCGCGGTCGAGGCGGGGTTCCTGCAGGTAGCACGCGCGGCCGGCCTGCCAGCTGCGCTCGCGGCGTCCGCCCTGGCGGTGTTCGCCACGCCGGTGGCGCCGCTGTCCGGGCCGGGGACCACCGCCGTGCTGTGGTCGGCCGTGGTGGTCACGGGCCTGGTGCTCGGTCACGGGCTGCGGGTCCGCGCATGGTCGTCGGCCGGAGTGCTCGCCGCTCCGGCGATCCCTCTGTTGCTGCTCGGCACCGTGGAGCTGTCCGACGGATCGTGGCTGCCTGCGGTCGCGGTCCTCGCGACCGTGCTCACCACGCTCGGTGCACGCGCTGTCGGTGTCGTCTCCGGGCCACGCCTCGGCTCTCGGCTGCGGGCCGAGACCAGGGTGCTGGACGTCGTGGCGGTCGTGGCGGTGCCGGTCGCCGTGCTCCTGTCCTTCGGGGTGCGGCAGCCGCAGTCGCTGCCCGGCCTGGGCGGCACCGCGGCGCTCGTCGCCCTCGCGGCAGTGACCGTGGCAGTCCTGCGGCGGGTCACCCACCACCGGCACTGGACCGTCGTCGGTGGCGTGCTCGCCGTTGCCGGTGGTGGCCTGCTGGGGGCGGTCGGCGAGACATCGGGACCGGGCTGGGTGCCGTTCGGCGCGGCGTGCGTATGGACGGCGCTCGCGATCCTGACCGCTCCGCGCCTGCTGCGGGCGACCCGTCTCGGTTCGGTCCGTGCTGCCCTGCATCCCGGCACGCGCGACGACCTGCTGCTGAGCGGCTGGATCACCGTCGCCGTCTGCGCGCTGCCTGCCATGCTGCTGGTGCCGATCCGGGTGACGGACGCCTGGGTCGCGGCCTGGTCGGTCCCGGCTGCCGGATGGGCGCTGCCCGGCGGGGCGCTGGTCACGGCCGCACCGGTGGACCCGACGGTCGGGGACGCGGCGGCGCTGATGAGCACGAGCCTCGTCTGGGCGCCTCTCGGCACCTTCGCGCTCGCGGTCAGCACGCTGCTCGCTGCTCGTCTCGCCGATCGAGGGCGGCGGGTGGAGGCCGTCGCCGCCCCGATCATCGTGCTGCTGGCGGTCATCGGCATCGCGCTCGACCCCCGCCTCCTCACGACGGTCTCGCTCACCGCCCTCGCGCTGATCGCGGTCGCTCTCGTGGCGGCGACCGCGGAGCGACGGACGGCCTGGCGCGGGCTACGGCCGGCCGTCGCGGCCGTCCAGGGAACGGTCCGCGCCGCGGTCCGTGCGTCCGGACGCCTGCGCCTGATCGGCGGGACCAGGGTCACGTCCGCCGACCTGCGCCTCGCTCGTGCGACGGCGGTCACCGGGGTGTTCGTGGCGACCGGCATGCTGCTGGCCTTCTCCTGGGTCTCCCGCCCGACGGCCGCCGGAGGTGCTCTCGCGGTCTGTGCGCTGCTGCTGTCGCTGCGCGGTGTGCTGCGTTCGGCCACCCGCCCCTGGCTGGTCGGCGTCGGGTACGTCTACCCGCTGGTCGTGCTGGGTGTCGTGCTCGCGTGGCTCGATCTGTCCGTCGTGGCGGCGATCTGTACGGTCTCGGCGGTCGCCTCACTCGTGGCCATCGCGGTCACGCTCGGTACGCGCACCTCACGGACCGAGTGGTACGTGGTGCTCGGCGTGACCGCGGGGCCGTTCGCGGCGGGTGTGGTGACGGTCGTGTTCGAACGCACCTGGTGGTCGGCGGGCGCCGCGGCGGCGATGCTGACCCTCGAGCTGGTGCTGCTGCTCACCGCCCGTGCAGGCCTGTCGGGCCTGCTCCGGTCGGGAGCCGCCTTCCTCCTGCTGCCCACGGCGTCCGTCATGGTCACGAGCGCGGGTGCGATGCTCCTGGAGGTCTCGGGATCGCCGTACGTGCTTCCTGCCACCGCCGTGCTGGTCTCGGCGGTCGCCGGTGGCGCGGCACGCGTGGCGGAACGGATCGCCGCGCGCGTACCTGACGGCGGGCCCGAGCTCGCGGCAGGCGTGCGCCGGAGTCTGGAGCGGTCCGCGCTGCTCACGGGCGCCATCACGGTCCTGCTCGCCTACGCCCGGCCTGCGGCGGGGCCGAACGTCGCCGTGGCCGTGCTGCTGCTGCTCATGGCCGGGACCGCGCTCGTGGCCCGCGAGCCCGGGCGCCGGCGCGCGTGGCTGCTGGTCGCCGCGCTGGGGCTCGCCGCGCTGTGGACGGCGCTGGCCGGCGGTGACGTGGTGCTGATCGAGGCCTACACCCTTCCGCCGGCGCTGGGTGCGATCGGCGTGGGTGTGTTCCTGGCCTGGCGCCTGGGCCGTACTCAGGCCGGTGCCGATGCCGATGCCGATGCCAGCGTTGGGCCGGCTCCGGGCGGCCGTGCACCGGCTACGGCGGTGACGCATGCCTGGCGGCTTGCCGCGGTCGGCGCGGGGCTCGCCGTGATCCCCAGCCTTCTGGTCCACCTGACCCGCACGGAACCGGCTGACTGGCGGGCGTTCGCCCTGGTGGGCGGGGCCGTGACGGCGCTGGCGGTGGCGTTCGCCCTCGGGCTGCCCACCGTTCGGGAGCGGTTCGTGGTGCTGCGCGACCCGTGGACGCAGCCGGCGGGGCGCGGGCTCGCCGCCGTGGCGGCGGTGGCCAGCCTGAGTGCCGTCATCGAGTCCCTCCAGGTCGCACGGGAGCCGGTGTCCTGGTTCGGGTTCGGCACGCGGACGCCGTCCGCCCTGCCCCGCCTGACCTGGTACGACGGCGCGCCGCTGGGGGTGCCGGTCAGCGCGGGCTGGGTGTTCGCCGTCGGGCTCGGGTGGGCGCTCCTCGCCGGAGCGCTGCTGCTCGTCGCGGCCGTGGTGGCCCGCCGTGCGGCGGACGGGCGCTCGGCGGCCTGGCTCGACCGGTGGGGCATGGTGCCGGGCCTCGTGCTCGGGACGCTCGGCGCGGTGGCGAACACCCGACCGGTGTGGCCGTCGATCGTGTCGCTCCTCGTGCTGGAGCTGGTGCTGCTCGCGGTGCTCGTCCTGGTCACCCGGCGCGCCGGACGGTCGGGCATCGGCGCACCGCCGTGGCTGGTCTGGCTGTGTGCCACAGCCGTCGCGATCGCCGCCTGGTCCCCGCGCGAGCTGCGGGTCGAGGCGTTCTCGGTGATGCTGGGTGCCGGCCTGATCTGGTCGGGTGCGACGGCACTGCGCCGCTGGGTGGCGGCGGGCGAACCGGCGGGTGCCACGGGCACCCTCATGACCTGGCCGGTCGGTGACCAGGGCTCCTGGCGCACCATCGGCTGGGGCATCGCGGCACTCGTCGGGCCGTCGGTGCTCTCCACCGTCACCGATCCCCTGACGATCCGTGCGTCCTGGGTGGTGCTGGCCGCGCTGGCGGCCGTCCTCGTCGGGTCACGTCTGCGGCTGTCCGCGCCGTTCTGGATCGGCGTGTGGACCCTGGCCGTCGAGGTGCTCGTCGTCTTCGCCAAGCTGGGTGTCGGCGTCTCGCCCCTGCCGTGGATCCTCACCCTCGTCCCGGCGGCGGTGGTCCTGCTCATCATCGCGACGCTCGACGAACGGAGGACGGCTGCCTCCGGGGGCACGGCGGCCTACCTGCGCGACCTGCGCTGACGGTGTTCGGTGCCCCGCCCGACCCTGCCCGTGCTGGGTGTCAGACCTTCGCGTCCAGCCAGTCCAGCACCGTGGTCAGGTACTTCTCGCGGGCCGGCCGGGGAGACAGTGCCAGGTCGTGGGCGCCACCCTCGATGACCGCTACGTCCACCGCCGTGCCCACCCGTGGCGCCCGGGCGTGCATGTGCGCGACGTCGAGGATCGCGTCCGTGCTGAGCATGACCTCGGCGGCCCCGCCGTCGGGCCCCGTGGCGCCGCTGGTGCACACGAGCGTGGGGCACTCCACGGTCAGGCCACGCGCCAGCCTGCGGTGGCCGCGCCGGATCGCGGCCAGCCAGCCGGCCCGGACGGGGAAGCCGCCGTGCGGTTTCCAGCGCAGGTCGTACTCCCACTCCCCGCCCGTCGCCCGGTGCAGGGCGCGGCCGTAGTCCTCGCCGAGGTGGGTCAGGACGGTGCGCGGCGCCACCCGGCCGAGCCCGTACACCAGCTGGGTGACCAGGGTCCGGTCCGACCAGCTGCCCCTCAGGTCGAACCAGGGGCTGTTCAGCACCAGGGCCGTCACCCGGTGGGCACGGGCGTGCGCGTACACCGAGGCGATGAGACCGCCCGTCGAGTGCCCCATGAGCACCAGCCCGGTGTGGCCGTCCGCGGCGATCGCATCGGCGGCGGCATCGAGGTCCTGCTGGTAGAACTGCAGGCTGCTGACCATGTTGGGGTCGCCGCCCGCCGCCGTCCAGGCGTCGATGGAGCGCCCGTGCGCACGCAGGTCGATCGCGTAGAACGGGTAGCCCCGCTCGGTGATCGCCTCGGCGAGGTGCCGCTGGAAGAAGTAGTCCGTGTACCCGTGCACGTACAGCACGGGCGGGCGCCCGACGCCGGGCCCCTCCCTGGGCGTGTAGCGGACCAGTGTCGCCTCGGTGTGGTCCTGCGCGGGTCTCCCGCGCCGCGCACGTGCCCGCAGCGCCCCCGACGGTCCCGGTAGCCGCAGGGTCCGAGCCGTGAAGCCCTCGCCCAGCACGTCCTCGGTCCACTCGTCCCCGCTGTCGTCCATGTCGCTCCTGTGCGTCATGCCTGCTTCTGGTGGGCCTGTCGTGCGCGCTGCCGTCGGTCGACGATATAGGTAAGCAGCCCCACGACGACGAGGATCAGGAACGTGGCGAGGGTGATCGGTGCGCCCCAGTCCGAGATGATGCCTTCCGCGGGATGCGCCTCGTGGGACGGTGTCTCCGCGACGGTGGGCATGGGGCCGACGCCGGACACGGGGACCAGGCCGCGTGCCGACAGCCGCGTGGCCCGTTCGGCGTCCGGACGCCAGGTCACGGTGTTTCCCGTGACCTCGCCGTTGGCTTCCGTCACGGGGCCGGGAAAGGTGAGCGCGACGGTGGCGTCGACGCCGCCGAGCGTGCCCTCGGGCAGGTTCTCGATCCCCTGCACCCGGGTCGACAGGTCGAGCACTCCCGAGACCACGTACCCGTCGCCGTCCCGGACGACCTGGAGGTCGCCGTCGCTGATCGTCGCCAGCGTCGTCACGGGCTCGTCGTCGAACACGTAGCGCGAGCCGGTGTAGCCGTCCTCGGCGTACGGCTCCTCGGTGACGGTCTCGGGGACGTCGCCCACCACCTCGTCCTTGTACTCCGCCCACACCTGGGCGGGGTCGCCCCCGAAGAGTCCTGCGGCGTCGTCGGCCACGGCGATCACGAGTGTGCCGTCCGCCGTGTCATGGTCGGTGAGCGTGGTCTGCAGGTCGACCCGGACACACCCCGTCAGCGCCAGGGCGACGAGCACCGCGCCGACCAGGGCTCGGGCGGTGACGCTCTGGACGGCAGAACCTCCTCGCACGACCACTGCTTTCACCCGGCCAGTCTGCCCGATGACCGTCCCGGTCAGTACCCGGGAGGAAAGCTCGGCGGCAGGTTCTGGTCCGGAGACGTGGACCGCTCCTGCGGCGGTGCGGCCCCGTACGGGCTCGACCCCGTGCCGTGCTGCGGTGGCAGGCTGCCGTACGGCTGCGGCGCGGGCTGGGCAGCCGGCGGCTGCGGCGCTTGCTGCTGCGGGTACGGCGGGTCCGCGCCCGCCCCCGGACGTCGGTCGCGCACCCGAAGCATGGCCTGCCACACGACGACGCCGATGAGCAGCAGGATGACCAGCCCGCTCACACCGAGCGCCAGGACCATCCACTCCGGGACGACGGGTAGCGTCACGACCTCGGCGGCTCCGGTCGCCTCGTCCGCGTCCGGCTCCGCCGGGCCCTTCGCGGCGCCGCGTGCGTGGATCTCGACGGCTTCGCCGACAGCCGGCTCCCAGCGCACCGAGTTGCCGTCGACGATGCCGTTCGAGTCCTTCACCTTGCCCGGGAAGCTGATGTCGACGGTGATGCTCAGGTTGTCGATGGCGGCACCGCCCCGGCTGTCGAGGCCCTGTTCCGTGAGATCGAGCGTGCCCGACACCAGGTAGTCGCCGCCCTTGCGGACCACCTTGATCGGCCAGCCGACCCGGGTGCCCACGTCGCCGACCTTCGTCTCGGGGTAGACGTAGCGCGTGCCGGTGTAGCCGTCCTGCTCGAAGTCCTCGGTGCGGACGGCTTCCCGCGCCGGATCCTCCTGGCCCTCGGTCAGGGTGTCGATGACGTCGTCGGGCGACTGCCCGGTCTGGTCCAGGTAGGCGTCCTCGACGGCCAGCACCAGGTTCGACGTCGCCGCGCCGTCCTCCTGCAGCGCGACCTCGACACCCATGCGCACGCACCCGGACAGAGTCAGGGTCAGTACGGCGAGGGCGGCGACTGCCACGACGCGGGAGCGGATCACTGAGACAGCATGCCGGTCACCACCTCGTATCGAAAAGCCTGATTGAGGGGAGTTGTCCCCATGGGCGGGACGCCGGGTAGCAGGTAGAGCCCGGCGCGACGGGCCGTGTCAGACGGCGGATGTGGTCGTCGTGACGTCGGCATCCTCGGTGGCGGTGCTGGCGGTGCTGGCGGTGTTGCTGGTGGCGTCGGCGGCCGCGCGGGCGGCCAGCATCCGTTCCCGGCGCACGGCGGGAAGGAAGCAGGCCGCGCCCAGGGTGCTGAAGGCCCCGGCGAGCACCATCGCAGCTGACGTGGACAGGAGGTCCGCGGCCCAGCCGAGGGCCGGACCGGCCAGGGAGAACGCGGCGAAGGCGACCATCGAGGCCATCGACAGGACCGTCGAGCGGTTCCGGGACTCGGCCTCGCGGTGCAGGAGCGCCTGGTACGCGGGACCGCAGGCGCCGTGCAGCCCGTACGTCACCAGGTACGCGGCGACCAGTCCGACCGGGCCGAGCGCCAGACCCATCCAGACCGCGCCGAGCCCGTTGAGGACCCGCGCCAGGATCGCCGTCCGCGCGACGCCGAGACGGGGCGTGACCAGACCGGTCAGCGCGGCGCCACCCGCGAACACCGCCCAGCCAGCCGCTGCGGCCGGGCCGGCTACGGCGGCACCGGCCGCGGTGCCGCCCAGCATCTCGGAGAGCCGGATGGGTTGGAACGTCTCGAACACCACCATGCCCACGCTCCAGAACACCTCGACCAGGAGCAGCCAGCGCAGCACCCGGTTGTCCCGTGCGAGACGTAGGCCGTCGCGGATGACGCCGGGCGCCTGCCGGGCGGACTCGAGCACCCGGCCGGCCACGCGCGTGCCCCCGGTGTCCGACGGTGGGAGGGCCGGGGTCACGCCGGGGCCATTCGCCTCGGCGTCTGTGTCCGCGGGTGTGTCCGCCTCGGTGCGGGCCGCGGGCGCCAGGACGCGGGGCGTCTCCCGGACCAGGACCGTCACGGCGACCAGGTGCGCCACCGCGAGGATGGCGTACACCGCGTAGGGCAGGGTCAGCGCGGACCACGCATCGAGCGGGTGCCACCAGACGAGCCCACCCGAGACGAGCGCCCCGGTGGCGATCGACACACCCAGCACGGTGCTGTGCGCGGCCAGCGGCCTGTCGACGTCGGCGCCGGGCTCGGTGGCGTGCACGGTGTCGACGAACCAGGCCTCCAGCGGCCCGGAGTCGAGCGCCCTGAAGGCGCCCGTGACCGCCGCGGCCAGGGCAAAGGCCCAGAAGGAATGCGCGGTCAGGAAGAGAACGGCTGCCGCCACCTGCAGCACGGCCGCCAGGACGAGCAGGGGGCGTCGGCCCAGGGAGTCGGCGAGGCCGCTGGTGGGCAGCTCCAGGAAGAACACGGTGAGCCCTGTGACGGACAGCGCCGTCAAGGCCTGCGTGACCGAGAGCCCTCGCTCGAGCGGCAGCAACGTGGTCACGGTGACGACGAGTCCGACCGGGAACCACCGGGTCGCGGTCAGCAGCAGGAAGGCCCGCTGGGCCTGGGCCGGCGTCAGGAGCGTCATGATCGGTTCCTGTCGGTGTCGCCCTCGGCGGATGCGGTGCTGTCGGTGTCGGTGTCGGTGTCGGTGCGGTCGGTGCGGTCGGTGCGGTCGGTGCGGTCGGTCCGGTCGGCGACGTCGTCGGCGTCGCTGGTGGCGTCGCTGGTCGCCGGGACGTCGTCCGGGTCGAGAGGGAACGCGGCCGCCCAGAAGGTCACCCGGCGAGCGTCCGGCCCGGTGCCTGCCTCGCGGTAGCGCTCGAGCACCTCGTCGAGCTCCCGGTGCATCTCCTGGAGCTGCTGGGCGTTCACGGTGACCCATGCGTCGCCCATGCCCAGCCCGTCCTGCCACTCGCGCGGCCAGGAGTCGGCGACGTCGAGCCAGTGACCGAAGTCGGTGCTGAACAGGCGCAGGTAGTCCCGCTCCAGCCAGCCGAGCGCGGTGGCGGCGTCCTCGTCGTGCGCCATCGCCGAGCGCTCCCAGCTGTGGGACTTCGTGGCGGCACGCCACAGGCGTTGCTTGCCGGCCCCCTCGCCGGTGTCCGCGACCAGTCCGACGGACTCGAGCTTGCGCAGGTGGTAGCTGGTGGCACCGGTGTTGGTGCTCAGGGCCGTCGCCAGCGTGGTCGCTGTCGCCGGGCCGTCGCGCCGCAGGGTGCTGAGCAGGCGCGAGCGCAGTGGGTGGGCGAGGACCTTGACGGCCTCGGGAGTAAGTCGGAAGTCGTCCTGAGGAGTGGCCATGCGTGCACAATAACCATGCACAGGTTCTGTGCACAATAGTTATGCACGAATGTTGTGCACGCGTTGCTAGGAGCCCGAACGCTCGTCGGTGCTCGGTCGGGTGCTCGGTCGGGGTTTCAGCGGGTTCAGCGGGTTCAGCGGACTCGGTGGACTGGGTGGACTCGGTGGGCTGGGTGACTCGGCGGACTCGGTGGGCTTGTCGGGCGTCGAACCGCACGTTGAGAGTCTGTCGTTGTTCGGCTCGCCGCTGGACCGCAAGAGCCGAGACCGCGGGGGATGCTCGACGCCGCCGAGCCGCAAGATCTATGTCCGGCGGCCACTCGGCCGGCATCGAACCGCAAGCCCGACGTCCGGCGGACCGCTCACGGGCCCGAACCGCAAGATCCATGTCCAACGGCCTCGTCAGCCGCCACCGAACCGCAAGATGCGCGTCCGGCGGGTCGATCGCTGTCGCCGAACCGCAAGATCCGAGTCTGTTGGCCCGTCAGCCGGCGTCGAACCGCAAGGTGGTCGTCATGTGAGGCGCCGAGCCGCAACCTTTGAGTCGATGTAGGTGTCGGTGGACGTGTTCGCTGCGGATCGGCACACCGGATCATGTTCAACGTGCGGTTCGGCGCCAGCGCCTGGCTCCCTTGACGTGGATCTTGCGGTTCGGCGCCAGCGCCTGGCCTGTTGGACGTGGAGCTTGCGGTTCGGCGCCGGCGTCTGGCCTGTTGGACGTGGAGCTTGCGGTTCGCCCCCGGCACCCGGCCCGCCGGACACGCATCTTGCGGTTCGGCACCAATCCACACCCCCACCAGCAGCCACTCCCGCCCCGAACGCCCCCCGTCAGAGCAGCATGAGCACCGCGGTGCCACCACCCGCGATCACCACGAGCACCCGGAACACGACCGGCGGCATCTTGCGCCCCAGACGTGCTCCGATGTACCCACCCACCACCGACCCGGCCGCGAGCAGCCCGATCGCCAGCCAGTCCAGGTCCGCGACCACCACGAAGATGGCGGTCGCCACGACGTTCGCGGCGAGCACCGCCAGGGTCTTGAGCGCGTTCACGATCCGCACCGGGAAGTCGGTGCCGAGCCCGAGCACCGCGGCCATCATCACGCCTGACCCGGCTCCGAAGTAGCCGCCGTAGGTGCCCGTGAGGACGGCGAACACCACGGTCGCCGGTGACATGTCGTGGCGCAGGCGGGTGGGCTCGTTCCGGGTGCGGCGCAGCCACCGGCTGATCCACGGCTGCGCACCGACGAGCAGGCAGGAGAGCAGGATCAGCCACGGCACCACGGCCTCGAACACGCCGGGCGGGAGGGCGAGCAACAGGATCGCTCCACCGACGGAACCGACACCGCACGCCGCGAGCACGACCAGGACCGTGCGCGGGTGCTCGCGCAGCTCCTGGCGGTAGCCGACCGCGCCGCTCAGCGCGCCGGGCACCAGGCCGACGGTGTTCGACGCGTTCGCGACGACCGGCGGCAGCCCGATGGCGAGCAGCACGGGAAAGCTCAGGAGCGACGCGACACCGACCGTCGAGGTGAGGACACCGGCGCCGAGCCCGGCGCCCAGGACGGCGAGCTGCTCCCAGCCGGTCACGGCTCCTGGTCCCGCAGCAGGGCCACGTCGCTCACCATCTCGACATGGGCGTGCATGGCGGCCGCGGCGGCCTCCGGGTCGCGGGCCCGGATGGCATCCGCGATCGCACGGTGCCCGTTGAGGGAGTTGCGGGGCCTGCCCGGCTGCGAGAGCGACTCGATCCGGCTCTCCCGGATCAGGCTCGCGATCTCCCGCATGGTCTGGGCGAGGAGGTCGGAGTGCGCGGCGGTGGTGACCGCCGCGTGGAACTGCTCGTCGGCGTCCACGCCTCGGTCGCCGTGCGCGATGGCGGCGTCCATCGTGTCGAGTGCCGCGTCGATCGCCCGCAGGTCGTCCTCCGTGCGCCGCTGGGCGGCCAGTGCGGCGATCTTGGTCTCGAGGGCGTCCCGGATATCGATGATCTCGGGCATCCGGTCGGCGTGCGCACGGATGGCCTCGACGATGCGGCTCTCGCTGTGCTTGCCGGTCAGTACCGTGCCGTCCCCGTGCCGCACCACGACGGCGCCGACCACCTCGAGCGCGACGAGGGCCTGGCTGAGCGTCGCGCGGCTGACACCGAGGCGCGAGGCGAGCTCGCGTTCGGGCGGCAGCCGGTCACCGGCCGCGAGCCCGTTCTGCTGGATCCACGTGGTGATCTGCTCTGCCACCTGTTCGTACAGGCGGGTACGGGCCAGCGGGGTCGGCAGTTCGGCGGAAGCCTTGGGGGTCACCCTGCCGAGAATACTTGACAGATGGCGCACTGGACTATTGGCTAGGCCACTGATCCATCGTGCCTCGTCGGTCAAAGGTGTCCGCCACGATGGGAAGAGGAGTTCTCATGGGTCCTGAGTGGATAGCGATCATCGCGCTCGTCGCGTTGTTCGTCGTCGGGACAGTCCTACCGATCAACATGGGCGCGCTCGCCTATGTCGCCGCCTGGTTCGTCGGCGTCTTCGCGCTGGGCATGGACGACGGCGAGGTGCTCGGCGGGATCAGCGCCAGCCTCGTGCTGACGCTCATCGGCGTCACCTACCTGTTCTCCATAGCCAAGAACAACGGCACGGTCGACCTGATCGTCGCGCAATCGATCAAGATGGTCGGCGGCCGGGTGGCGCTCATCCCCTGGGTCATGTTCGCGGTCACCGCCGTGCTGACCGCCATCGGCGCGGCCAGCCCGGCGGCGTGCGCGATCATCGGCCCGGTGGCGCTCGGCTTCGCCCGCCGCTACAAGATCAACCCGCTCATGATGGGCATGTTCGTGGTGCACGGCGCCCAGGGTGGCGGGTTCTCCCCGATCAGCATCTACGGCACCATCACCAACTCGGTCATGGCCGACGTCGGCTACGAGGGCACCGAGATGGCCGTCTTCATCGCGTCGCTCGCGTTCAACCTGGTGATGGCAGTCATCCTGTTCTTCGCTCTCGGCGGGCGCCGCCTGATGAACGAGCGGGTCGACCCCGCGGACGCTGCCGGCCACACCGCCGACGGTGTCGTCGACGGCCTGCACACCGGCGGACAGCCGGTCACCGGCAACGGTCTCGGCACCAGCGTCGCGACCGTCACGCGTGGCGTCGGCGTGCGGCGCGACCACGTGCTGACGCTCTTCGCCTTCGCAGCGGTGGCCGTGACCGCTCTCGCCTTCGAGATGGACATCGGGTTCGTCTCGATCACGGCCGCCGTCGCCCTGGCGATGCTGTCCCCGCGCCAGAACAAGGACGCCGTCAAGCAGATCGCGTGGCCCACCGTGCTGCTCGTGGCCGGCGTGAGCACCTACGCCACGGTCTTCACCGAGGCGGGATCGCCCGAGTACATCGGTCTCTGGGCGGCGGGCCTCGGCATCGTCACCATCGGCGCGCTCGTCCTCTGCTACGTCGGCGGCATCGTCTCGGCGTTCGCGTCCTCCACGGCGCTGCTGCCGGTGATCATCCCGATCGCCGTGCCGCTCATCGCCACCGGCGGCGTGAGCGCCTGGTCCATGGCGGCGGCCCTCGCCGTCTCGTCGACCATCGTCGACGTCAGCCCCTTCTCCACGAACGGAGCCCTGATGCTCGCCAACCGCCCCGACACGATCTCGGAGCAGGCGTACTACAAGCAGATCCTCGGCTACGCCGCCATCGTCACCCTCGTGGGACCCCTGCTGGTGTGGGCGATCCTCGTCCTGCCGGGCTGGTGAGCGCCATGACCGGACCGCTGGCCGATGTCGTCGTCGTCGATCTCTCGCGTGCCCTCGCGGGGCCGCACGCCACGATGATGCTGGGCGACCTGGGCGCGCGCGTCGTCAAGGTGGAGGTGCCCGACCGGGGCGACGACACGCGGGGCTGGGGCCCGCCGTTCGTCGGTGAGGAGGGTGCCCGCGAGTCGACCTACTTCCTGTCCGCGAACCGGAACAAGGAGTCGATAGCGCTCGACCTCAAGGCCGACGCCGACCGGGCGGTCCTCCTGGAGCTCGTCGACCGCGCCGACGTGCTCGTGGAGAACTTCCGGACCGGCGTGCTGGAGCGGCTCGGTCTCGGAATCGACTCGCTGCTCGAGCGCAACCCCCGCCTGATCGTGCTCTCGATCACCGGGTTCGGCCACGACGGTCCCGAAGGTGGCCGTGCCGGGTACGACCAGATCGCCCAGGGCGAGGCCGGACTGATGTCCCTCACCGGGTCCGGCCCGGACGACCCGCAGCGCGTGGGTGTGCCGATCGGAGACCTGCTCGCGGGGATCTACGGCGCGTACGGCGTGCTCGCGGCGCTGCACGAACGGCACACCACCGGCGTCGGCCAGGTGGTCCGGACGTCGCTCCTTGCCGCCGTCACCGGCGTGCACGCGTTCCAGGGCACGCGGTGGACCGTCGCCGGGGAGGTGGGGCACGCGCAGGGCAACCACCACCCTTCGATCGCGCCGTACGGCCTGTTCCGCTGCCGTGACGGCGCCGTCCAGATCGCCGTCGGGTCCGAGGTGCTGTGGCAGCGGTTCTGCCAGGCCTTCGGGCTCGACGCCGACGCCCCGGGCATGCGGAGCAACGCCGAGCGGGTGGCCCACCGCGACCAGATCATCGAGGCGGTCGAGGCGGCGTTCGCCGCGTTCGACGCCGACGCGCTGCTCACCCGGCTCGCCGACGCCGGGATACCCGGCGGCCGGGTGCGTACGCTCGACGAGGTGTACGCATGGGAGCAGACGGCGAGCCAGGGCCTGCTCGTGGACGTGGAGCACACCAGCCTCGGCACGGTGACGCTGCCCGGACCGCCGCTGCGGTTCTTCGACCCGGCCGGTGACGAGGTCACCCGGCGCGACCACCAGGCGCCTCCGGTCCTGGACGAGCATGCCGCCCGCATCCGGGCCTGGCTCGACACGCCCGTGGCCGAGGAGCGGGAGGCGAGCTGATGACGCGCAGGTGGACCGCCCGCGAGCTGCTCGAGCTCGTGCTCGACGCGGACAGCTTCGAGTCCTGGGACGAGCCGGTCGACGTCACCGGACACCCGGCCGAGTACCAGGCGGTGCTCGCCGCGGCCGCCGAGAAGGCGGGCACCGACGAGTCGGTGCTCACCGGCCGCGGCCGCGTCCGTGGGCGTCCCGTCGTGGTCGTCGTCAACGAGTTCCGGTTCCTCGGGGGATCCATCGGACGCGCCGCCGCCCGGCGGATCACCGCCGCCGTCCGGCGCGCGACGGCGGAGCGGCTGCCCCTCCTCGCCACAACCGCGTCCGGTGGCACCCGGATGCAGGAGGGTACCCCCGCGTTCCTCCGCATGGTCGAGATCTCCCGCGCCGTCATGGACCACCGCGACGCCGGCCTGCCCTACCTCGTCTATCTCCGGCACCCCACCACCGGCGGCGTGTACGCCTCCTGGGGTTCGCTCGCCCACCTCACCGTGGCCGAGCCGGGAGCGCTCATCGGCTTCCTCGGACCCCGGGTCGTGGAGGCCCTGACCGGGCAGGCGCTGCCCGACGGCGTCCAGTCCGCCGAGAACCTCGCCGCCAAGGGCGTGCTCGACGGCGTCGTCGCGCCCGAGAACCTGCCGGCGCTGGTCGACCGGGCGCTCGCCGTGCTCGTCGACCCACCGTCGCCGTCGGGCCTTCCGCGCAGGGAGGGCCAGCCGTCCGGGACGACGTCGGCCTGGGACTCCGTGCTGCGGACGCGGGCCGCAGACCGGGTCGGGGTGCGTGACCTGCTGCGCTACGGCGCCTCGGGGACCGTGCGGCTGTCCGGCACGGACGAGGGCGAGCGTGACGAGTCGATGCTGGTCGCGCTCACGCGGCTGGACGGCGTGCCGTGCCTCGTCCTCGGCCAGGACCGGACCCGGCAGACGGAGAGCACGCCGATGGGTCCCGCCGCGCTCCGGGTCGCCCGGCGGGCGATGGGGCTCGCCGAGGAGCTGCGGCTGCCTCTGGTCGCGGTGATCGACACCCCCGGGGCGGAGCTCTCGCAGGGTGCCGAGGAAGGCGCGCTCGCCGGCGAGATCGCGCGCTGCATGGCCGCGCTGACCCGGCTGACGGTGCCGACGCTGTCGGTCATCCTCGGCCAGGGGTGCGGCGGCGGGGCGCTCGCCCTGCTGCCGGCGCAGGTGGTGATCGCCGCGGAGCATGCGTGGCTGTCCCCGTTGCCGCCGGAGGGCGCGAGCGTCATCGTGCACGGCGACACCGGGCACGCCGCGCAGATGGCGGAGGAGCAGCACGTGCGTGCCGTGGACCTGCTCGCGGAGGGCGCCGTGCAGCGGGTGGTCCCGGAGCACGACGGCGACACGGCGCGCGACGTCGCCGTGGCGGTGGCGGCGGAGTGCGCGGCGGTGCTGCGGCCGACCGGCCCGATGATCGGCAGTTCGTCAGGTGATCGGTAGCCCGGGTTGCCGACCACCTGACGAATGACCGACCACAAGGTGTGGGCGGCCGGGGGTCAGGGTCGGTGTCGCTGCAGGGCCTTGCGCACCTGTTGTGCCAGCGCGAACACGAGCAGCGCGGCGAACGCGATCGACGCGATCCTGGGCGGCAGCACGACCGACAGGCTCGCGCCACCGAACGAGAAGACCGAGGCCACGGCGCCGATGATCGCCGCCGTCCGCAGGTGGACCAGGCGGTTGCGGGTGTTGACCCAGGTACCCGAGACGGCGGTGGGGATCATCGCCACCAGGGACGTCCCCTTGGCGAGCGCTGGTGCGAAGTCGAACAGCGCGGACAGACCCGGGACGGCGATCTGGCCGCCCCCGATGCCGAGCAGCCCGGACGCGATCCCCATGACGAGACCGAGCCCGATCATCCCCGCACCGTCGAGCAGGCTGGGCAGGCCTTCGGCGCTGTCGACCGACGGCGGCTCCCCGAACGCGTCGAGCAGGGTCCGCACGATCCCCAGCACGAGCACCCCGACGAACATCCAGCGCAGCAGGGTCTCGGGGACGCGGGCGAGCAGCCGTGCCCCGACCACGGCGCCGATCACCGCACCCACGACGAGCAGCCCGGCGGCGATCAGGTCGACCGCGTCGTGCGTCAGGTACGGGATGGATCCGACGATCGCCGCGGGGAGGATCGCCGCGAGGGAGTAGGCGCTCGCCCGACGTTGCGTGAGGCCGCCGAGCGAGGTCAGGAGCGGCACCATCACGATGCCGCCGCCGAGCCCGAACAGACCGGAGAAGGCTCCACCGACGATCCCGACGACGGCGGCACGAGGTGGAGTCAGGGAGTCGTCAGTCTGCTCGGTCACCTTGAGATGATCTCAGGTGTGCGGCGATGGCCTGCGCGCAGCTCGTCGGGTCGGTGCGGGTGGCACGCACTACAGTGAATTCCAAGGTTGAGCGGGGTAGACTCAACTTTGACCTCGTTTCATCTCGTGCAGACTTCAGCATCCCTGGGAGGCCTCATGGACACCAAGTTCACGACCATGTCGCAGCAGGCGATCGGCGACGCCATCCAGTCGGCGTCGGCAGCCGGCAACCCGCAGCTCGAGCCGATCCACCTGCTCGCGTCGCTGCTCCAGCAGGAGCGCGGTGTCGCGACCGGGCTGCTCGACGCGGTCGGGGCGAACGCGCAGGCCATCGGCCAGCAGGTACGCGCGGCCCTCGTCGCGCTGCCCCAGGCCAGCGGCGCGAGCACCGCCCAGCCGAGCGCGAGCCGTGCCATGGCGACGGTCCTGGAACTGGCGTCGAAGGAGGCGCAGGGCCTCGGGGACGAGTACGTGTCCACGGAGCACCTGCTCATCGCGGTCGCGGCAGGGCAGTCCTCCGCGGCACAGATCCTGTCCGGCGCGGGGGCCACCGCGGACGCGCTGCGGGCGGCGCTGCCCGCCGTCCGGGGGTCCGGACGGGTCACGAGCCCCAACCCGGAGGGCACGTACAAGGCGCTCGAGCAGTACGGCACCGACCTGACGCAGCGTGCCCGTGACGGCAAGCTGGATCCGGTGATCGGCCGGGACTCCGAGATCCGCCGGGTGATCCAGGTCCTGAGCCGTCGCACCAAGAACAACCCCGTGCTCATCGGTGAGCCCGGCGTCGGCAAGACCGCCGTCGTCGAGGGGCTCGCGCAGCGGGTCGTCGCCGGCGACGTACCCGAGTCCCTCAAGGGCAAGCGCCTGGTCGCGCTGGACCTGGCCTCGATGGTGGCCGGCGCCAAGTACCGCGGCGAGTTCGAGGAGCGCCTCAAGGCGGTGCTCGAGGAGATCACCGCGTCGGACGGCGAGGTGGTCACCTTCATCGACGAGCTGCACACCGTGGTCGGTGCGGGCGCGGGCGGCGAGGGCGCCATGGACGCCGGCAACATGCTCAAGCCGATGCTGGCGCGTGGCGAGCTGCGCATGGTGGGCGCCACCACGCTCGACGAGTACCGCGAGCACATCGAGAAGGACCCGGCCCTGGAGCGGCGGTTCCAGCAGGTGTTCGTGGGGGAGCCCTCGGTCGAGGACACGGTGGCCATCCTGCGCGGGCTCAAGGAGCGCTACGAGGCGCACCACAAGGTCACGATCGCCGACTCCGCGCTCGTGGCCGCGGCCTCGCTCTCGGACCGGTACATCTCGGGGCGCCAGCTTCCCGACAAGGCGATCGACCTGGTCGACGAGGCGGCGTCGCGGCTGCGCATGGAGCTTGACTCGTCCCCCGTGGAGGTCGACGAGCTGCAGCGCGCGGTCACGCGTCTCGAGATGGAGGAGGTGGTGCTGTCCGACTCGGAGGATGCCGCCTCCCAGGAGCGCCTGCAGCGGCTCCGGGCCGATCTTGCGGACCGCCGGGAGGCGCTGGCCGCGCTCACCGCCCGCTGGGAGTCGGAGAAGGCAGGGCACAACCGCGTCGGCGATCTGCGGGCTCGGCTCGACCAGCTGCGCACCGACGCCGAGCGCAAGCTGCGTGAGGGTGACCTCGAAGGGGCCGCGCGTGTCCAGTACGGCGAGATCCCGGTGGTCGAGAAAGAGCTCGTGGCCGCAGAGGAGGCGGAGGCCAGTTCGGCGGACGACCTGCAGGGGACGGGCCCGGAGCATGCCGAACCGCCGATGATCGCCGACAAGGTGGGCGCCGACGAGATCGCCGAGGTGGTCGCCGCGTGGACCGGCATCCCCGCCGGTCGGCTGCTGCAGGGCGAGTCCGAGAAGCTCCTGCACATGGAGGAGGTCCTCGGGCAGCGCCTCATCGGCCAGCAGGCCGCGGTGGCAGCGGTGTCCGACGCAGTACGGCGCACCAGGGCCGGGGTCTCCGACCCCGACCGGCCGACCGGCTCCTTCCTGTTCCTCGGCCCCACGGGTGTCGGCAAGACCGAGCTCGCCAAGGCGCTGGCCGACTTCCTGTTCGACGACGAGCGCGCCATGGTGCGCATCGACATGTCCGAGTACGGGGAGAAGCACTCCGTCGCCCGGCTCGTCGGTGCGCCTCCGGGCTATGTCGGCTACGAGGAGGGTGGTCAGCTGACCGAGGCCGTCCGGCGTCGGCCCTACTCGGTGGTGCTGCTCGACGAGGTGGAGAAGGCGCATCCCGAGGTCTTCGACGTGCTGCTCCAGGTGCTCGACGACGGGCGGCTCACCGACGGTCAGGGTCGTACCGTCGACTTCCGCAACACGATCCTGGTCCTGACCTCGAACCTCGGGTCGCAGTTCCTCGTGGAACCGATGCTGTCGGACGACGAGCGGCGCGAGTCCGTGATGACGGCCGTGCGTGCCTCGTTCAAGCCCGAGTTCCTCAACCGGCTCGATGACGTGGTGGTCTTCGACGCGCTGACCCTGGCGGAGCTCGGCAGCATCGTGGAACTGCAGGTCGGCGCCTTCGCGAAGCGTCTCGAGGACCGTCGCATCACGCTCGACGTGACGGAGGCGGCACGGGAGTGGCTCGCGCTGGAGGGTTTCGACCCGGCGTACGGCGCGCGGCCGCTGCGTCGCCTGGTGCAGCGGGAGATCGGCGACCGCCTGGCGCGGCTGCTGCTCGCGGGCGAGGTGTCCGACGGCGACACGGTCGTCGTGGACCGTGCGGACGGCGAGGGGCTGACCCTCGACCGCAAGGTGCTGACCGCGTGATCGAGCGGCCCGGTGTACGTCGTTCGACGTACACCGGACTACGCGGATCGGTCGATGTGGTGCTGGGGTACGCCTGCGATCCTGGAGCGACGAGGAACGACCGGGTGACCGGCCGGGCGAGCACCAGCGTGTGATGGTGTTGTGAAGGTGGCTGTCCGATCGCCCAGAACCGGAAATCCTGTACGTCCCTCTGGGTGTGCGGGCGAAGCCGTGCGCGGTGAGCCGCGGACGGTCCCGGACAGTCAGGGCACGCGGGGGGCGAGCCGACGGGGGCCAAGGGAGGGCAGACGGTCAGGGAGGGCCTGATGCTGAGGTTCCACTTCACTTCGGATGATCTTGCGCGGGTCCGGATCGCTGCGGGCCCGGACCCCATGTGGGAGCTGCTGCTCAGTGCCCATGTGGTGAACCAGCGTTCGGGCAGCGCACCGTTCGGGGCCTGGCGGCAGCGGGTGCTGTCCGGCCTGCGGCCGGCGGCGCGGATGCTGCTGAGCCTGACGCCACCACGCGGGTACTCGCCCGATTTCCTCACGCCGGTGACCGGCACCGACGACTTCGAGACCGGGCTCGACGCGGTGCTGTCCACCCCGAGCGTGCGGCTGGGCAACGACATCTCGCTGCTGGCCCGCGGGCACAAGCCGCACGTCTGGATGCGCGACCTCGCCGGAGGCTCCGCCCCGGCCCTGCGCGGGCTCGGCGTGGCGATGCGTGCCTATTACGAGCAGGCCGTGGGCCCCTACTGGAGCGGGATCCGGGCTGCCGTCGACGCCGACCGCGCGGCGCGTACCCGCGCCTGGGTCGAGGGTGGAACCGAGCACGCGCTGCGCACGCTGCACCCGTCGGTCCGGTGGCAGCACCCCGTGCTGTCGGTGGTGACCGCCGCCGAGCGGGACGTGCACCTGGCCGGGCGGGGCCTGCTGATCATCCCGTCGTACTTCTGCGTGCGGGCACCCATCACGTTGGCCGATGCTGACCTGCCGCCCGTGCTGCTCTATCCGATCACGCACGAGCAGGTCGGGGCGGACCGACGTCTCGAGGCCCGGTCCGACGGCGGCCGTCAGCTCACCGCCCTCCTCGGCCGTACCCGGGCCGCTGTGCTCCGCGCGCTCGGCACAGGGGCCACGACCAGCGAGATCGCGCAGCGGCTGGCGATCTCGCCGGCATCGGCGTCGGAACACGCCACGGTGCTCCGCAACGCCGGACTCATCACCAGCGGACGCGAGCGCAATACGGTGGTCCACGCGCTGACTCCGCTGGGTCAGACGCTCCTGGACGGCGGTGTCGGCCGGCCACCGACGACGCTGACGGTCACTGCAGGAGATCCTGCGTGATGGGCTCGCTGGTGGTCGCGAGGCACAGGCCGACGCGGTCGCCGTCGTCCCACGACTCCGCGCTGGGTCCCCAGACCACGTAGCTCACCGAATCGGCGAGGTCGCTCGTGCGTGCCACGGGGCCGAGCTGCTTGGTGCCGCACACCAGGGCCACCCGCTTGTCGACCTCGTCCCGCCCCGGCCAGACGGCAGCGTCGGCGAAATCGGTGCGGCCCACCACCTGGGCGGTGTGCGAGGCGTCGCACGGAACGGCGAGAACCTCCGAGACCTCACCGTCCTCGGGGATCTCCTCCACGCAGGACCCGAGCACCAGCTGTAGCGGGTGTACCTCTCGCGGCTCCGCGATCATCGCCTCGATCGGCTCCCACTGCTGCCGGTTGGCCACGTTCACGATGATGGCGACGACCACCACCACGGCCACGACGGCCGCGATGGCGCCGCCGATCATGGTGAACCGTCGACGCTTGGCAGCCTCGTCCGCCGCCGTCGGCGGCTGCCAGCCGGCGTAGGTGGCCTCAGGTGCGTAGCCCTGCACGGCCGGGAACTCGTACGCGGACGCGCTGCGTGCGGCAGGGAACGGAGACGGCTGCTGCTGCGGGGCGCGTCCTGGCGCGTCGGGCTGGTACTGCGGGGACGTGGCGGGCGTCGGGAACGGGCTCGGCGGGGCAGCGGGTGGCGGGTAGGCGGCGGGCGAAGCGAAGAGCTCGTCCGGCTGGGCGGGGACCTGCTCCACGGGCGTTGCTGCCGCCCCGGCCGCTCCGGCCGGCGCGCCGGGTGCCTCTGGCGTGTCCGCGCTCGGTGCTTCCTCGGCGGCGGCCCCGTCACCGGAGTCCTGGTCCCCGGAGTCGTGGTCCCCGGGCTTCTGGTCCTCGGCGCTCTGGTCCTCGTCCGTCTCCGGATCCCCGGCGACGGTGCGCGGCCCGAGCGCCTTCTTGTGCGCCTCGGCGATCGCGGCGAAGGAGAGCGCCCTGAAGTCGAACGGCTCGTCGATGGCTGATTCCGTCGCACGGTCCGCGGCCGTCCGGTCGCTGGGCTCCTTGCCGGCAGGTCCGGACGTGCCCACCCCGGAGCCGGCGCCGGGAGCGGCAGCAGCGCTGGAGCTGGAGGGGGTTTCGTCGATCTTCTCGGCCGGTGCCGGAGTCGCCGAAGCTGAAGCCGAAGCCACATCCGGTGCGGCCGGTGTCAGGTCGGCGGAGGTCGGCGCGGGCCGCGCCGGCTGCGGCCGCGCGGCCGGCGGCACGATGCTGATCTCCTCCGTGGGCGCAGCGGCCGAGGCGGGTGCGGGCGGTGTCGCTGCCTCAGCGGCCGGGGGAGCCTGCTTCTCAACGGCCGGCGCAGCCGCCTCGGCCGCCTCCGCATCCGCTGGGTCAGCGTCCGTCACCACGGGGTCGGCGCCTGTCACCGCGGGGTCAGAATTTGCCGCCACGGGTTCGGCATCTGCCGCCGCCGCGTGATCGGCGTCCGCCGCGGCTGCCGGGGCAGCCGCTCCGGTAGTCCCGGCTGCTACGTCGGATTCGACCAGGGTGGTCTCGGACCCCGTAGCGGTGGCCGGTGCCGCCGGATCGGCCGGTGTCGCCGCGTCGGCGCTCCCAGCCTTGGTGGCCTTTGCCGCCGTGTCGGGGGCGGTCGCCTCGGAAATTCTGGCGGCGGTCGACGCCGCCTCATCGCCGGTCGTCTCGGCAGCGCTGTCGGGCGACGTCAGGTCGGCGTCGGACACGTCCTCGTCGCCCGGCTCCTCCGCCGCATCCGCGTCCGGCTCCTCTGCCGCATCCGCACCCGGCAAAAGATCGTCCGGCACGTCCTCGTCGTCCGGCGCATCGTCGTCCGGCGCATCGTCGTCCGGCGCATCCGCGCCCGGCGACGGTTCGCTCGGCTCGTCCTGTTCGGACACCTCGGTGTCGGCGGCAGGGCCACCGCTCTCAACGGTGGTGTCCGGCGCGGGATCCTGCTCCGCCTCGACCGCGGACGCCGGCTCGACAGGATCCGTGGCAGGGATCTTGGCGACTTCGGTGGCGGCCGGGGACTGGTCGGGCGTCGACGTCATGCGGGTTAACTTACCGACATTCGGCAACGACCTTGTCACCAGGGCGGTGCACGCTCCGAGTGCGCTCCATTTATGGACAATTTCACCCGCTGATTTCCCCATCGCGGGTGGAACCTCGGGACGTCCTGTCCCGTACGGAAAGGCGTCAGTCGGTCAGGTCGACGATCACAGGGACGTGGTCGGACGCGCCCTTGCCCTTGCGCTCGTCCCGGTCGATCGCGGCAGCCGACGCCCGCCCGGCGAGTGCGGGCGACGCCCAGCAGAAGTCGATCCGCAGCCCCTTGTTCCGGGGGAAGGCGAGCTGTTGGTAGTCCCAGTAGGTGTAGATGTGCTCGTCTGGGAGGAACGTGCGGGTCAGCTCCGTGTACCCGGCCGCGCCAAAGGCATCGAACGCGGCCCGTTCCGGCAAGGACACGTGCGTCTTCCCCTCGAACGCCGTGACGTCGTACACGTCGGTGTCGAGCGGGATCACGTTCCAGTCGCCCATGAGTGCGACGGCGTCGCCGTCGGCGGCCCAGGTCTGCGCCGCGGTCCGCAACGCCTCCAGCCAGGCCAGCTTGTAGGTGTAGTGCGGGTCGCCGAGCGCGCGGCCGTGCGGCACGTAGAGACTCCAGACGCGGACACCACCGCAGGTCGCGCCGATCGCGCGCGCCTCGATCGGTGGCACGACGTCGAGCAGGGGGTCCGGGCCGTCCTCGATGATCGCCTTGGCGAAACCGGGCTGCTCCGGGAAGTGGGTGGCGACGTCGTCGAGACCTACCCGTGAAGCGATCGCCACACCGTTCCACTGCGACAGCCCGAAGTGCGCCACCTCGTACCCCGCGGCCTCGAACGCCGCGGTCGGGAACTGGTCGTCCCGACACTTGGTCTCCTGGATCGCCAGCACGTCGGTCTGCGACCGGTCGAGAAAGGCGAGCACGCGGTCGACCCGCGTGCGGATGGAGTTGACGTTCCAGGTGACGAGGCGCACGAGGACAGCCTATTTGCCGCGTCGCCAGGACGGAGCCGCTGTGATCCCTGCCGCACTTCCCGGGCCCTGACCAGCAAGGAGTCAACCCCGACTACCCTGGATTCGTGCAGATCCTCACCAGGCGCCGCGCCGCCGGCGCCGTCGCCGCCCTCACCGCTTTGGCCCTCCTCGGGGCGTGCTCCGCCGGGAGCTCCGCCGGCGGCGAGGACGAGGCGCGCACGGACGTCGTGGTCGGCCTGACGGGAGAGCCGACCAACCTCGACTTCACGACGACGTCGGGCTCCGCCATCCCGCAGCTGCTGATGAACAACGTGTACGAGGGCCTGGTGACCATCGACCAGGAAGGCGAGGTGCAGGCCCAGCTCGCCGAGTCGTGGGAGGTCGACGGGGACCGCACCAGGTACACGTTCACGCTCCACGAGGGCGTGACGTTCTCCGACGGCTCGCCGTTCACCGCCGACGACGTCGTGGCCTCGATCGACCGGGTCAAGGAGGACTGGACGCTCAGCCTGAAGTCCAAGATGGACGTGGTGGCCAAGGCGGAGGCGATCAGTGACACCAGGGTCGCGGTGACCCTCGAACGTCCGAGCAATGCATGGCTGTTCGACATGGGTACGTCCGTCGGCGCCATGTTTCCGGACGACCTCTCCGTGGACCTCGCGACCGAGGCCGTCGGCACCGGCCCCTACACGGTCGAGGAGGTCGCGACCGGCGAGCACGTCCGGCTCGCGGCCCGCGACGACTACTGGGGGGAGGCGCCCGCGATCGCTGACGTCACCGTGCGCTACTTCGCGGACGCCAACGCCCAGGCCAACGCGGTCCGCGCCGGGGACGTCGACATGGCGTACAACCTGCAGGCGCCCGACCTGCTGGCCGGCCTCGAGCAGAACGAGGAGCTGCAGGTCATCGACGGCACCTCGACGGGTGAGGTGCTGCTCGCGCTGAACAACGACGAACCACCGTTCGACGACCTCAGGGTGCGCCGCGCGATCATGTACGCGATCGATCGCCAGGCCGTGCTCGATACGGCGTGGGCCGGACACGGGCAGCTGATCGGTTCGATGGTGCCGCCCACCGACCCGTACTACCAGGACCTGACCGGCGCCTACCCGCACGATCCCGCAAAGGCCCGGGAACTGCTCGCCGAGGCCGGCGCCGAGGACCTGAGCATCACGTTCGACGTGCCGACCCGCCCCTATGCGGAGGCCGTGGCGCAGGTCGTGGTGTCCCAGCTCCAGGACGTCGGTATCGAGGCGACGATCGTGCCGGCGGAGTTCCCGGCCGTCTGGCTGGACAAGGTGTTCACCAAGCACGACTACCAGATGTCGGTGATCCTCCACACCGAGGCCAGGGACCTGCTGACCATCTTCGGCGACCCCGACTACTACATCGGCTACGACAACCCGAGGCTCACCCAGGTCGCGCAGGAAGCCGATCGCGGCAGCCCCGACGAGTACGTCGCAGGCATGCAGGAGGTCGCACGGATGATCGTCGACGACGCGGCGAGCAACCCGCTCTTCCTCTTCCCCAACACCGTGGTGGCCGACGCTCGCCTGACGGGCATCGCCGCGAACGCGACGACGGAGTCGATGGACCTGACCGGCCTGCGCTGGTCCGACGGCTGACGCGGGCCGACCGCCGGACACCACGTGGCCAGACACCTCGCCTCGCACCTCGCCCAGCTCGTCGCCACGCTCCTCGTGGCGACGTCCCTCATCTTCGTCCTGCTGCGGGTGCTGCCCGGTGACCCAGCGGTGGTCGCGCTCGGAATCGAGGCGTCTCCCGAAGCCCTCGCGGCCTGGCGTGCCGAGCACGGCACGGACGGACCGCTGGTCACCCAGTACCTCGAATGGGTCGGTGGGCTACTCACCGGCGACCTCGGCACCAGCCATGTGACCGCCCAGGACCTCACGCCGCTCGTCGCGGACCGGGTCCAGGTGACGGGCATCCTGGTGCTGCTCGGCATGCTGATCGCCCTGGTCGTGGCTGTGCCGGTCGGCACCCTGGCCGCCGTCTGGCACCGGAACGCGGGCGGCGTGACGCTCTCCGCGGTGAGCCAGGTGGGCGTGGCCGTGCCGAACTTCCTGGTTGGTGTGCTGCTGGTGGCGCTGTTCGCGGTGCGGCTGGGCTGGCTGCCCGCGGGCGGCTGGGCGGCACCCGCCGACGGGCTCGGGGAGTTCGCGCGGCACGTGGTGCTGCCCGCCGTCGCGCTGGGGTCGGTGCAGGCCGCCATCGTCACGCGATACGTGCGCAGCGCGGTGCTGGAGATCATGCGCGAGGACTTTCTGCGCACCGCCCGTGCCAAGGGGCTCACGTTCGCTAGCGCCCTGGTCAGGCACGGGCTGCGGAACGCCGGCGTGCCGATCGTGACGGTGGTGGGCGTGCAGATCGCCTCGATGCTGATCGGGGCCGTGGCGATCGAGCGGGTCTTCGCCGTGCCCGGCCTCGGCAGCCTGCTGCTGGACTCGGTGGGCAACCGTGACCTGCTCGCCGTGCAGTCGATCGTGGCGGTGCTCGTGGTGCTGGTCGTGCTGCTGAACTTCCTGGTCGACCTGGCCTACACGCTGCTGGACCCGCGACTGCGGAGGACGTCATGAGCGGTCCGGACCCGGCCGCCGTCGGCCAGCCGCTGCCGGACCTCGGTCCGGTCGGCGAGGCCCGCCGTCCCGGCCTGCATCCCCAGCTCGTGATCGGCGCGGTGCTGGTGGGGCTGGTCGTGCTCACGGCCCTCGTATCGCTGGTCTGGACGCCGTACGACCCGGAGCATGCGGGTGCCCCACGGCTCCTGCCGCCGGGAGCCGAGCACTGGCTGGGCACCGACCGGTTCGGCCGGGACGTGTTCTCCCAGGTCATGGCGGGTGCGCAGATCACGCTGCTGGTGGGCGTGGTCGCCGTCGGGATCGCCGCGACCATCGGTGTGCCGCTCGGCGTGCTCGCGGGGATGCGCGGTGGGCGGCTCGGCGCCTTCCTGATGCGGGGCAGCGACCTCCTGCTGGCATTCCCCGGCCTGCTGCTCGCGATCGTGCTGGGCGCCGTCTACGGCGCGGGCACGGTGACGGCGATGGTCGCGCTCGGCATCGGCTCGATCCCGGCCTTCGCCCGCGTGGCCCGCAGCGGGACGCTCCAGGTGATGCGTTCCGACTACGTGCTCGCCGCCCGGGCGGCGAACCGCGGCGAGCGCGCGATCGCCGCGCGGCACGTGCTGCCCAACATCAGCGGCATGGTGCTGGTGCAGTGCTCGGTGAACTTCGCGATCGCGGTGCTGGCGGAGGCCGGCCTGTCCTTCCTCGGCCTGGGCACACCCCCGCCGACGCCGTCCTGGGGCCGGATGCTGCAGGAGTCGCAGCAGTTCCTCGGTGTCGCCGACCACCTCGCGATCGTGCCCGGCGTCGCCGTCGCGGTGGCGGTGCTCGGGTTCAACCTGCTGGGCGACGGGCTGCGTGACGTGCTCGACCCGAGGCTCTCGGCGGTCTCCCCCACCGCGACGGGATCGCCGGTCGCCGGCCGGCCGGCACAGGGGGCACCGGCTGCTCCGGGAGCCCCGGCGGGGGAGCCGAACCCGGCCCTCGACGTGCGCGGCCTCACCGTCCGTACCAGTGGCGGCCGCACGCTCCTGTCCGACGTGTCCCTCCAGGTCGCGCCGGGCGAGCGCGTCGGCCTGATCGGCGAGTCCGGTTCGGGCAAGACGATGACCGCCCTCGCGGCCCTCGGCCTGCTGCCCGACGGCGTGGCGGCGACCGGGCACGTCGCCCTCGCCGAGGTGCCGGGAAACCTCCTGGACCGGGGCGAGCGTGCACTGGCGCGCCTGCGCGGTCAGGCGGTCTCGATGGTGTTCCAGGAGCCGATGACGGCCCTGAACCCGCTGATGCGGGTGGGTCGACAGGTGGCCGAGACGATGACCGTGCACGGCGCGACCCACCCGGACGCCGCGGCGCGGGCCGCGGAGCTGCTGGGCGAGGTGGGGCTGCCCGACGGCGCCGCCCGGCGCTACCCGCACGAGCTGTCCGGCGGGCAGCAGCAGCGGGTGGTGCTGGCGATGGCGCTGGCCAACGACCCGGCGGTGCTGGTGGCGGACGAGCCGACGACGGCCCTCGACGTCACCGTGCAGCGTCAGGTGCTGGACCTCATGGTGCGGCTCGTCGAGGACCGGGGGGCCGGGCTCCTGTTCATCACGCACGACCTCGCGGTCGTGTCCCAGGTCTGCGAGCGGGTGGTGGTGCTGCTCGACGGCGTGGTGGTCGAGGAGGGCACCGTCGCCCAGGTGTTCGCGCAGCCCCGGCACGAGTACACGAGGCGGCTGCTGGCGGCGTCGACCCTCGAACCGTTGGCCGAGCGGCCGTCGCTGGTCGCCGGTCGACCGGCTCGGGAACCGCTCGTCGAGTCCCCCGCCGGCCCGGAACCTGCTCTCCTCCGCGTCGAGGACGTCACCCGCACCTACCAGAGCCGGGGCCAGGTGGTGCATGCGCTGGCAGGCGTCTCCCTCCAGGTCCAGGAGGGGCAGCGCTTCGGGATCGTGGGCGAGTCCGGCTCGGGCAAGTCCACGCTGCTGCGGATCGTGGCGGGGCTGGACCGCGCGACGTCGGGCCGGGTCACCAGCGCCGGTGTGCACCTGCCGGCCACGCCGCACGAGCTGGGTGACCTGCGCGCCGCCCTGCAGCTCGTGTTCCAGGACCCGTACGGCTCGCTCGACCCCCGCATGACCGTGGGCGACATCGTGGCGGAGCCGCTCCTGAACCCCGCGAACGTCCGGGTCGGCGGCCCGCGGACGGCGGCCGCCCGCCGGGACGCCGTACGCGAGATGCTCGACGCCGTCGGCCTGCCGCTCGACGCCACCGAGCGGTACCCGCACCAGTTCTCGGGCGGGCAGCGACAACGCATCGCCATCGCGCGGGCCCTGGTGTGCCGGCCGCGCATCCTCGTGGCGGACGAGCCGGTCAGCGCCCTCGACGTCTCCGTGCGGCGGCAGGTGCTGGACCTGCTCGCACGGCTGGCGGACGAGCACTCCCTGACCCTCCTGCTCGTGTCGCACGACCTGGGCGTGGTGCGGCACGTCTGCGACCACGTCGCGGTGATGCACGACGGCCGGATCGTGGAGCAGGGGCCTACCGGCCAGGTCTACGACGACCCGCGGCACGAGTACACCCGGCGCCTCCGTGAGGCGACCCCGACGCTCATCCGCTGACGCCGTCCGCCGCCGCCCGCGGCCGAGAGGCCCGCTGGGTGAGATCGTCGGCATGCTTGTTACCCCGGCGCCCGAGCGGACATTGCAGAGACGTGACGACCATACGAAGTCTGTCCGACGGCGATCCCCCGTCGGACGAGGACCGGATCAGCGAGCTCTGGCGCTCCTACGCGTGGCGGGTCCAGGCGTACGCGCTGCGGCACGTGGACCCGCACGACGCGCAGGAAGTGGTGTCCGAGACCTTCCTCGTCGCGTGGCGTCGGTTGGCCGGCCTGCCCGGTGACCCACTGCCCTGGCTCCTGGTGGTGGCGCGCAACGTGGTGCGCAACCAGCGCCGCGCTGCCCGACGGCGGAGCGCGGCCGAGGAACAGCTCGTCCGGCTGGAGCGTGTCGCCCGGGTGACCGAGGACACCGTGCTGACGGTGAGCCGGCGCGACGCGCTGATCTCGGTTCTGCTCCGGCTTCCTCCGAAGGACCGCGAGGCGCTGCTGCTCACCGGATGGGACGGGCTCGCGCCGGCCGAGGCCGCACAGGTCGCCGGGTGCTCCGTCGCGGCGTTCAAGATGCGACTCTCCCGGGCCCGCCGCCGGCTCGAGTCCGAGAGTGCGCGGCTCCCAGTCCCTACCGCGTCGCGCGAGGGCGGCTCGACCCTCGCGGCCGGTACCGCTGACTCCGCCGACGTCGCCGACACCACCGTGAGGAGGGCCCGATGAACCGCACGATGTACGACGACCTGCGGAATCTTGCACCGACTGACCCTGTGGACAGCGAGGGTCTCGAGATCTCCCGCGCCGCCCTCGACAGGAGTCTCCGGAGTGAGCGGGCCGATGGTGCGCTCGCCGTGGACGGCCGGCGGGGTCCGGGCGATCCGGGTGCTCAGCGCACCTGGACCATGGGCCGTGGGCTCGTGGCGCTGACCGCGAGCGTGCTGCTCGTCGGCCTCGGGGCTGCGAGCGCCGTCCTGATCGGAGACATCGCGCAGCCGGCGGACGTGGGGCCGCGGGTCAGCGTGCCGGATCCGTCGACGAGCCCGACCCCGTCGCCGTCGGCCACGCCCGATGAGGCGTCGGACCTGCAGTGCGATGCGCTCACCATGAGCCTGGACGGAGCACCGGAGATCCCGTCGTCGCAGTGGCCAGACCTGCTGCAGCATGGCTGGACCCTGCCCGACATCCCCGTGACGGCCGCGCCGACGCTGCAGGGGGCACCGGCGGGGTGCGCGGGGCATATCGCCACACTGGTGTTCGCTGACGTGGCGGATGATCGGGTGGTCGCCGTGTACGCGGGGAGACGAGTGCCGACCGAGGGTCGGGCCGCGCCCGATGCGCTCCTGGGCGAGGCGGAGGTGGGCACGAGCGAGACGGGTGACCACTCCGTGGAGTGGGTCGGCGAGGACGGCCACCCGTGGTACGCCCAGGCCGGGGGCATCTCGGTCGAGGTGTTCCGCACGATCCTGAACAGCCTCGCCTATGGCGCGGACGGCTCCGTGACCGGCCCCGTGCCCGACGGGTTCGAGCGGACAGCGACACCGGAGGTCGAGCCCGAGGAGACGATGTATCTCTGGCGGATGCGACACGACGAGGTCTCGTCATACCTCTGGGTGACGTGGCCGGTCACGGAACCGATCGAGGCGAGCCTCGGGGACGGCCGTGACCAGACGGCGGTCGAGTTCGACGGCGGAGTCGCCCTCTACAGCCCGGGCCTCCCGGGGGTGTCGGCCAACCCACCGAGCCTGCGCTGGCAGAAGGACGGCGCTCGCTTCTGGATCCTGGACTCGGGGGCGGACCTGGAGACACTGAAGGCCCGCGCGCGTTCCGTCCGGCCGCTCGAGCTCGACGACCCCCAGCTGGCGCCTTTCCTGAACCGCTGAGCTGCGGAGCCACCGTGCAGCGACGGGTCAGACTCACAGGTCACCGCGGTGGCCTGTGGGTCTGACCCGTCCGGGCCTCTCCGACCCGTCAGCCGTGTAATCTCCTGCGCGACATGAGCGAGCACCTGACCAGCGGCGACAGTGGCCTCCCCGTGCTCGACGGCGTCACTCGGAGCTCCGCCGCCCCGCCCGGCAAGGCCCCGATCCGCGTGATCTTCGTGCCCGGGCTGGGCGACCGGCTGCCGCCTCTGGTGCACCTCCAGCGCGAGGCGCTGCGCACCTGGCGCGCCCTGGGGGTGCGCACCACGATGTTCCGGGTCCGGTGGTCGTCCGACGCGTCCTTCCAGGAACGCCTGGACCGGCTCGACGAGATGGTGGAGCGCTACGAGGAGCGGGGCGAGCGCGTCGCACTCATGGGCGCCTCCGCGGGGGCGGGCGCGGTCCTCGCCGCGTACGCCCGACGGCGCTCGATCGTCGCCGTCGTGATCATCGCCGGAAAGTTCCTCGAACCCGAGGACATCATCAAGCCGGTGCTCCTGCACAACGCACCCTTCGCGCAGTCGCTGTCGACCGTGCCGAAGCTCCTCGACGAGCTGGGCCCGGACGACCGCGCCAGGATCCTCAGCCTGCGGTCGGCCCGGGACGGGGTGGTCGACGACGAGGACACCCTGCTCGAGGGCGCGGTCAACGAGACGATGCGCGTGGTGGGCCACGTGATAGCGATCGGGTACGCGCTGATGTTCCGTGCGCGGCGGGTGGTCCAGTTCCTGCGCGAGGCGGCGACGGACTGCGCGAGGTGACCGCACCGAACGGGCTGACCGGTCCGGTCGTCCTGAGGTCGCGCGTGGGCGACCTGCGCTGGAGCAGTACGCCTTATCAACACTTCAGAAACCGTGGGGCTCTCGGCACTTGCCGTGCCGGCGCAGCCTCCGCACACTCTGGCTATGACGACCTCCCAGGACACCTCCGCCGCCGTCGCGCACTTCGCCGAGCGGCTCGCCTTCGAGACCGACGTCGCCGACGTCCACGCCGATCTGGCTGCCGGCGTCCCGTTCACCCTCGTCGATGCCCGCTCCCAGGAGTCGTGGGACCAGGGCCACATTCCCGGCGCGGTGCACCTGCCCGGCGGCAAGGTCAGGCTGCGGGCCGAGCAGACCATCGACCGGGACCTGCCGGTCGTCACCTACTGCTGGGGTCCTGGCTGCAATGCCGCGACCAAGGCCGCGCTCGAGTTCGCGAAGCTCGGTTACCAGGTCAAGGAGATGCTCGGCGGATTCGAGTACTGGGTGCGCGAGGGCTTCGCGTACGAGACGGCGACGGGCCGGGTCCAGCCGGACCCGGACCCGCTGAGCTCCCCGGTCTGACCGCTGTCGCGACTCCTACCCCGCGATTGCGCCCGGAACCGGGGGAGAT
Source organism: Promicromonospora aerolata (assembly GCF_042682255.1). Classification (NCBI taxonomy): domain Bacteria; kingdom Bacillati; phylum Actinomycetota; class Actinomycetes; order Micrococcales; family Promicromonosporaceae; genus Promicromonospora; species Promicromonospora aerolata. The sequence goes on along the minus strand of NZ_JBHUHF010000001.1, from coordinate 3,639,190 downwards.
CCGGGCGCGATCACGGGGTACGCGCGCAGGACGGCCGACGGCGACCGGCGCCGGTCACGTCGGTCGGTAGCGGTTCTCCGGGCGGCCTGTCGCCCCGTAGCGTGGGCTGACCTGCGCGTGGCCCTCGGCGACCAGGTGCTCCAGGTACCGGCGGGCACTGACCCTGGACATCCCGACCGCCTCGGCGACCTCGGCCGCCGACGCGTCCCTGACCGCGGACGCGCCCGGTCCGACCCCCGCTCCTCGCCCGGCCGGACCAGCCGGCCCGCCCGCACTCGCGTCCGCGCACAGCCGGACGAGCGCCTCGTGGACCAGGGTGCGGCTCCGCTCGGAGAGCCCCTTGGGCGGCAGGGTCGTGGCCGACCGGGGACCGGCGAGGAGCTGGTCCACCTCGTCCTGGCCGAGCGTGTCCTGTGCCCGCCGCACGTCCTCACGGCGCTGCCACACCTCGTCGAGCCGTTCCCGCAGGGCGGCGGCCGTGAACGGCTTCACCAGGTAGGCGAGCACGCCACCGGCCATCGCCTGCCGCACGCTGTCCAGCTCGCGGGCGGCAGTGGTGGCGACCACGTCGACCGGTGGGCCGGGCAGCAGCCGCAGCCGGCGGAGCACGTCCAGCCCGTCGATGTCCGGCAGATGCAGGTCGAGCAGTACCAGGTCGGGCCGCAGCGCGGCCGCCAGGCGCAGGGCGTCGGTGCCGTTCCGGGCCTCGCCCACCACCACGAACCGGGGGTGGCTCTCCACGAACCCGCGGTGCACCACGGCGACGGCCGGGTCGTCCTCGACGATGAGCGTCCGTGCGCGGTCCGTCATGGCATCACTTCCCTGCCGGGGCCAGAAGCTCCGGCTCCCGCAGCCGACCCAGTCCCGGCAACAGCCCCGGCTCCCGCAGCCGACCGGGTGCGTCCGCTTCCCGGTGCCGGCACCGGTAGCTCGACCGTCATCCGCGCCCCGCCGAGGTCGCCGGTACCGATTACCACGTCGCCGTCCCGACGGTCCACCACCCGCCTGACCAGTGCCAGACCGATGCCCCGGCTGTGCTCGCGGTCACCGGGCACCTTGGTGGAGAACCCGGCCTTGAACACCTGCTGGCGTAGCTGGGTAGGTACCCCGGGCCCGTCGTCGTCCACCCGCAGGTGCAGGTGCGTGCCGTCGGAGTGCAGCAGCACCCGGACGTGTCCGTCCGGACCGGTCGCGTCGACCGCGTTGTCGATCAGGTTCCCGAGCACGATGAGCGCGTCCGTGTGCAGCGACGAGGCGTCCGCGGTGGCAGGCGCCTCGAGGGCGGACGCGTCGTCGACGTCGAGCGTGACCCCACGCTCACGTGCCGTCACCGCCTTCACCAGGAGCAGCGCCGCGATCTCGGGGGACCGCACGCCCGGCGCGACCGCGGACGCGGTGAGCAGCCCGCCGTAGCCGGACCGTTCGATGAATGCGACGGCTTCCTCGGTGCGGCCAAGCTCCAGCAGCCCCGAGATCACGTGCACGGTGTTGGCGAACTCGTGCGACTGGGAGCGCAGGGCGTCCGTGAGGCCGCGGGTCTCCAGGAGGCCCGCGATGTCCTCCGGCTCCAGCAGGTAGATGCGGCGGCGTACCAGGCGGGTCACCCACGCCGCACACAGCACTCCCACGACGGCGGCGGCCGCGAGGGCGCCGAGCAGCCAGCCGCGGTCGTCGGTCAGGTCGGCACGCAGCTCGGACTCGAGGATCCCGACGCTGGCGGTACCGATGACGGGGGCGGTCGACGCGTCGTCGGCCGCGTTCCCGTAGACGGGCACCTTGACGCGCCACGACGTGCCGAGCGTGCCGGTCTGCGTTCCGGTCCACACCCGCCCGGACAGGGGCACGGAAGGGTCGGTCGAGACCGGCTGCCCGATCTGCTCCGGGTCGGGGTGGGAGTACCGCATGCCGCGCTCGTCGGTGACGACCACGTACGTGACCTCGGACGCCTCGCGGATGACCTCGGCGATCGGCTGGATCGTGGCGGAGGGGTCGGCGTCGTCGAACGCGTCCTGGATGGCCGGCAGGCGCGCCACCGACTGAGCCACACCTGCCATCCGGTCGACGTACGCCTCGCGGAGCTGACGTTCCTGCAGGGCGGAGGCCACGAACCCGGTGGTGCAGACGAGTACGAGCACGATGACGACCTGCAGCACCAGTAGCTGCGCCCGGAGCGTCATCGCTCTTCTCACGGACGCCAGTGTGCACCGGCCGACGGCCGGTGCGGTAGCCGAGAGCCGTGACCGAAACGACCACAACGTTCGTTGCGACCACAACCCGGCCCTCGAGGCGGGCCCTCCCTACGCTCACGCCGAGGTGGACCTGGGCGGGCGACGTCGCCGGCACTCTGGTCCACGCATCTGCTGCATTCACTCAGCCGCATTCACTCAAAAGGAGAAGGCATGCGCATCATCCGAACCGGGGCTGCCCCCGTCGGCATCGTCCTGGCACTCGCCCTGGCGGGCTGCTCCAGCCTGGAAGCGAACGGCGGTGGGGGTGGCGACGCCGCCATCGACGAGCTCAGCATCGTGGTACCGGCCGGACCGGGCGGTGGCTGGGACCAGACCGGGCGCTCGATGCAGGCCAACATGCAGGACGAGGGCCTGGTGGGCACCGCGACCGTGACCAACGTCGACGGGGCGGGTGGCACGGTCGGCCTGGCGAACATCGCCAACGCCTCCGACCCGAACACGCTGCTCGTGATGGGGCTGGTGATGGTGGGCGCCGTCGAGACCAACCAGTCCCAGGCCCGGATCGAGGACACCACCCCGATCGCGCGCCTCACCGAGGAGCAGGAGGTCGTGGTGGTCCCCGCGGAGTCGCCGTACGAGACCATCGACGACCTCGTCGCCGACATCGAGAAGAACGGCAAGGACGTCGCCATCACCGGCGGCTCCGCGGGCGGCACCGACCACATCCTCGCCGGCATGCTGCTCAAGGCCGCGGGCATGCCCGCGGAGGACGTCGCGAACAGCCTGAACTACGTCGCCTACTCCGGCGGCGGCGAGTCCCTGGCGGCCCTGCTCGGCAACAACGTCGACGCGGGCATCTCCGGCATCAGCGAGTACGCGGAGCAGGTCGAGGCCGGTGAGCTGCGGGCGCTCGCCGTCTCCGGCGAGGAGCGCGTCGACGCCCTCCCCGACACACCCACCCTCACCGAGGCCGGCTACGACGTCGTCCTCACCAACTGGCGCGGGGTGGTCGCCCCCGGCTCGATCGACGACGCCGACAAGGAGGCGCTGACCGCCGCCGTCACCGAGCTCGCCGAGTCGGACGCGTGGCAGGCCACGCTCGAGGAGAAGGACTGGGCCGACGCCTTCCTCGCCGGCGACGAGTTCGACACCTACCTCGACGACAACATCGCGGAGATCCAGGTGGTGCTCCAGGACATCGGGCTCGTCCAGTGAGGCCCGACGGTCCGGCGCCCGAGTCGCCCACCGAACCGGGTGCGCCGACGGCGGAGGCAGGACCTCCGCCGTCGGGCACCCCCGTGCCGGGGCCGGCGGAGCAGCCGCGCCGCCGCTGGGGCGAGCTCGTGCTGGCCCTGGCGACCACCGCCCTCGGCGTCTACGTGCTGGCGGCCGCCGGAGGCATCACCGTCCCCGGCTCCACCAACACGCTCGGTCCGCGGGCGTTCCCCTACCTGGTGGGCGGCATGCTCGTCGTCGCGGGCGCGGTGCTGGTCGTCCTGGTCCTCAGTGGCCGGGCCGGCGAGGAGGAGGGCGGCGAGGACGTCGACCCGACCGTCCGGACCGACTGGCTGACGGTGGTGCTGATCGTGGTGATCCTCGTCGTCCACGTGTTCGCGATCAACGTCATCGGCTGGCCGTTCGCCGCGGCCATCCTGTTCGCGGGTGCCGCCATCGTCCTGGGCGCGCGCCCCTGGTGGCGTGCCGCCCTGGCCGGGCTCGTGCTGGGCCTGGTCGTCCAAGTGATCTTCGGCGGGCTCCTGGGTCTCTCGCTCCCGGCCGGCCCGCTCCTGGAAGGGGTGCCGTTCCTCCGTGGATAACGTCTCCGCACTGCTCGAGGGGTTCGCCACCGTGCTGCACCCCGCGTACCTCCTCTACGCGCTGTTCGGGGTGTTCATCGGGACGGCGGTCGGTGTGCTGCCGGGTATCGGCCCGGCCATGACGATCGCCCTGCTCCTGCCCCTGACCTACTCCCTGGAGCCGACGGCGGCGATCATCGTCTTCGCCGGCATCTACTACGGCGGCATGTACGGCGGGTCGACGACGTCCATCCTGCTCAACACGCCGGGCGAGTCCGCCTCGATCGTCACGGCGATCGAGGGCAACAAGATGGCCCGCGCCGGCCGGGGTGCGGCGGCGCTCGCCACCGCCGCCATCGGGTCGTTCGTCGCGGGCTCCCTCGCCACGGTGGCGCTCACCTTCCTGGCCCCGGTGATCGCGCGCTGGGCGGTCCAGCTCGGCGAGCCCGACTACTTCGCCCTCATGGTGGTCGCGTTCATCACCGTGGGCGCCCTGCTCGGGTCGTCGGTCCCGCGCGGCCTCGCGTCGCTCTCCCTGGGCCTGTTCCTCGGCCTGGTCGGTACGGACACCCTGACCGGTCAGCAGCGCTTCACGTTCGGCGTGCCCAACCTGGCGGACGGGATCGACGTGGTCGTGGTCGCCGTCGGGCTCTTCGCCGTCGGCGAGGCGCTGTACGTGGGCTCCCGGATGCGACACGGCAAGATCCAGGTGATCCCGGTCGAGAAGGGCTGGCGCTCCTGGATGAAGCGCGACGACTGGCGCCGCTCCTGGAAGCCGTGGCTGCGCGGTGCCGCCATCGGGTTCCCCGTCGGGACCATCCCAGCCGGAGGGGCCGACGTCGCCACCTTCCTCTCCTACGCCTCCGAGCGCCGGCTCGCCGGCACCGAGCGGCGCAAGCAGTTCGGCAAGGGCGCCATCGAGGGCGTCGCCGGTCCGGAGGCCGCGAACAACGCCGCGGCGGCCGGCGTGCTGGTCCCGCTGCTCACCCTGGGCCTGCCCACGACGGCGACGGCGGCGATCATGATCGTCGCGTTCCAGTCCTACGGCATCCAGCCCGGCCCGCTCCTGCTGCAGAACGAGTCGGCGCTGGTGTGGGCGCTCGTCGCGAGCCTGTACCTCGGCAACCTCATGCTGGTGGTGCTGAACCTGCCGCTCGTGGGCATGTGGGTGCGGGTGCTGCGCATCCCGCGGCACTACCTGTACGCGGGCATCATCCTGTTCGGCGCGCTCGGTTCGTACGCGCTGAACTTCTCGCCCGTCGACGTGCTGCTCCTGGTACTGATCGGCCTGGCCGGATTCTTCATGCGGCGCTACGGGTACCCGGTGGCGCCCCTGGTGGTCGGCATGATCCTGGGCCCGATGGCGGAGGACCGGCTGCGCCGCTCTCTCGCGATCAGCCAGGGCGACCTGACCTACCTGGTGACCAGCCCGTTCGCCGCCTGCGCGTACGCCGCGATCGTGGTGGTGCTGGCCGTGGGCATCTGGCTCAAGCGCCGCGAGCGGGAAGCGGCCTAGGTGCGCCGAGCCGCAGAGCAGGCCCATCCCCGGAACCGCCGCATCTAGGCTGATCGCATGGGTACAGCACTGATCACCGGCGGGTCCGCCGGCCTGGGCCTCGAGTTCGCGCGCCAGCTCGCGGCGGAAAACCACGATCTCGTGCTCGTGGCGCGCGACCAGGACCGGCTGGACGAGGTCGCCGAGGAGCTCCGTGCCGCGCACGGCGTGGCGGTCGAGGTGCTCCCGGCCGACCTCTCGGTGCCCGGGGACGTCGCACGGGTCGCGCAGCGGCTCGCCGTCGTCGGCGGCCGACCCGGGGAAGGGGACCTGCGTCCCGTGGGGCTGCTCGTCAACAACGCGGGCTTCGCCACCGGGGCGCGGTTCACCAGGGGCCGGGTCACCACCGAACGCCGCGGGATCGACGTCATGGTGAAGGCGGTGGTCGAGCTGACGCACGCCGCCGTCGGGCAGATGCTCGAACGTGACCGGGGCGCGGTCCTCAACGTCGGCTCCGTCGCCGCTCTCACCGCGGGCGGGACGTACGCGGCGGCGAAGGCGTACGTCCGCACCTTCACCGAGTCGCTGGCGGTCGAGCTCAAGGGCACGGCCGTCACGGCGACGCTGCTGTCCCCGGGGTTCACGCACACCGAGTTCCACGCCCGGGCGGGCATCCCCGAGTCGGCGATCCCCGACTGGGGCTGGCTCGACGCCGAGTACGTGGTCCGGGCGGCGCTCGCGGACGTGCGCCGCGGCGTCGTCCTGTCCACACCCTCCGCGCGCTACAAGGCGGCCTCCGCCGTGCTGCGGGCGGCGCCGCGCTGGGCGGTCCGCGCCGTCGGCAAGTACCGCTGATCCACATCCCGGGTCAGCCGCTCCGGTCACCTACGTGGACCTGAGCGTCTGACACGGGGCGGGTGTGCCGACGTACCCTTACCCGGTGAACGCTGACTTCTCCCCGACACCGCGCGAGCAGCTGGCCGAGCTCATCAAGGAGCTCGCCGTGGTGCACGGCAAGGTGACTCTGTCCTCCGGCAAGGAGGCCGACTACTACGTCGACCTGCGCCGCATCACACTGCATCACCGGGCCGCGCCGCTCGTCGGTCACGTGCTCCTCGACCACCTCGAGGAGGTCGGGCTGGGTACCGCCGAGATCGACGCCGTCGGCGGACTCACCCTCGGTGCCGACCCGATCGCGGACGCGCTCCTGCACGCCGCCGCCTCGCGCGGCCAGGACCTTGACGCGTTCGTGGTGCGCAAGGCGGCGAAGGCGCACGGCATGCAGCGGCAGATCGAGGGTCCGGACATCGCCGGGCGCAGGGTGGTCGTGGTGGAGGACACCACCACCACCGGCGGGTCGCCGATCGCGGCGATCGAGGCGGCGCGGGCCGCCGGCGCCGAGGTGCTGGGCGTGGCCACCATCGTGGACCGGGCGACCGGCGCCGGCGAGAAGATCGAGGCCCTCGGCGTGCCGTACCACTACCTCTACGGCCTGGCGGAGCTCGGGCTCGCCTGAGCCGCCCAATACCGTAATTCGGCCGTCTCGATATCACTTCCTGTGAAGACTTTTGCCTAGCCCTACGGTATCTTTAGATTCATGGGGCCATTTGTCGCTTTAGTCCTGCTCGTTGCCGGCGTAGTGACCTTCACCGTTGCCGCGGCACGGGTGATGAAACGCGGTCGTTCGCAGGACGTCGCTCAGTGGGCCGAGGCGAACGGCTGGGAGTACCTGGACAAGGACCCGACGCTCGCCCAGCGATGGAGCGGCCGGCCGTTCGGTATCGGCCTGGACCGGGTGGCCCGTGATGTCCTGCGGGGCAACGTCGACGGGCACGACATCGTCTCGTTCACCTATACGTGGCGTGCGGGGAACCCCGGTGCCGAATCGCGCCGTCGTGGCCTGCGGCGCACGGCGCACGTCGTCGCCCTGGACGCGTTGCCGGGCGAGCCCGTGGTCGACCTGTCGCCCGAGGGCATCCGCGAGAAGTGGCAGAAGCTCTTCGGCGCGCAGGACGTGCAGATCGACAACCCCGCGTTCGACGGGCAGTGGCTCGTCCGGACGTCGGACGAGGTGTTCGCGCGCCGCGCCCTCGACGCGCGGCTCGCGAACATCGTGATGCTGCCCGACTTCCATGGTTCCGGCTGCGGATCGAGGGTCCGTCGGTGCTGCTGTGGCGTCCGGGCCGCACGGACGTCACCACGCTGACCGAGCGGGCCAAGCGCGTGGCCGACGTCGCGCGGATCGTGCTGCCGCTGGAGAAGGGCGGCCCGAAGTTCGAGACGGGCGGCGGTATCGACGGGTTCGGGATCCCCGGCCTGAGCTGAGGACCAGGCTGAGCATCAGACCAGGTCGACGATGTCCGCTATCGAGTTCAGCACGTGGCTGGGGCGGAACGGGTACTTCTCGACCTCGTCGGCCGACGTCGAGCCCGTGAGCACCAGGAACGTCTCCAGGCCGGCCTCCATGCCGCCCAGGATGTCCGTGTCCATGCGGTCGCCCACCATCGCCGTCGACTCCGAGTGCGCGCCGATCAGGTTCAGCGCGGACCGGAACAGCACCGGGTTCGGCTTGCCCACGTAGTACGGCTTGCGGCCGGTCGCCGCCGCGATCATCGCGGCCACCGACCCGGCGGCCGGCAGCACCCCCTCCTGGGACGGACCCGTCACGTCCGGGTTGGTGCAGATGAACCGGGCGCCGCCCACGATCAGCCGGATGGCCTTGGTGATGGCCTCGAACGAGTAGGTCCGCGTCTCGCCGAGCACCACGTAGTCCGGGTCGGACTCGGTGAGGGTGAAGCCAGCCTGGTGCAGCGCCGTCGTCAGGCCGGCCTCGCCGATCGCGTAGGCGCTGCCGTTCGGGATCTGGTCCGCGACGAACTGGGCGGTGGCCAGGGCCGACGTCCAGATGTTCTGCTCCGGCACGTCGATCCCGCTGTAGGCGAGCCGGGCGCGCAGGTCGCGCGGTGTGAAGATCGAGTTGTTGGTCAGGACGAGGAACGGCAGGTCCTTGTCCCGCAGTGCCTTGATGAACTCCGGGCCGCCGGGGAGGGCGGTCCCCTCGTGCACCAGCACGCCGTCCATGTCAGTGAGCCAGGCTTCGGTGGTCCGCTCGATCATGGGCGTCAGCCTAGCGCCCGGCACGTCGGGGTCGGGGTGCACGCGGTGCTCAGCGGTGGGTCGTAGGCTTCGCGCGTGACCAACCTGTCCCCTGACGACGCGGCGCGCCCCGGGCCGGTTCGCCGCCACGCCTCCCCGTCCACCAAGACGCCCTGGTCCGCCGCACCGGGCAATGCGGTGCGCGGCGGACTGGTCGGGGCTGCCGAGTCCGTTCCCGGCATCTCGGGCGGCACCATCGCGCTCGTCGTCGGCCTGTACGACGGCCTGCTCGGCGCAGCCAGCCAGGTCGTGCACGCCGCACGCGAGCTCGTGCAGGGCGTGGTCGGCCGCCGCGGCCTCCGGCCCGCCGCCGCCGCGCTGCGCCAGGTCGACTGGCCGTTCCTCGTCCCGGTGCTCGCCGGCATGGTCGTGATCCTGCTCGTGTCGCTGAACACGATCGCGCCCCTGCTCGAGTCGAACCCCGTGCCGATGCGCGCGCTGTTCTTCGGCATGATCGCCGTCTCGGTCAGCGTTCCGCTGCGGATGATGCCGCACCGGTTCCGGCCGCTCGACGTGCTGCTGCTGGTGGGCGGCGCGGTCGGCGCGTTCTTCCTCACGGGCCTGCCTGCGGCCGAGCTCTCCGACCCGCCGCTGTGGCTCGTGTTCGTCGGTGCCGCGGTCGCCATCAACGCCCTCGTGCTGCCCGGTGTGTCCGGCTCCTTCGTGCTGCTCGCCATGGGCCTGTACGTGCCGGTGCAGGCGGCGCTGCACGACCGAGACCTCGCGTTCATCGGCACGTTCATGCTCGGTGCGGTGATCGGGCTCGGGTCGTTCGTGAAGCTGCTCCACTGGCTGCTGGAGCACCGGCGCCAGGGCACGATGGCGCTGCTCGCCGGACTCATGCTCGGGTCCCTGCGCGCGTTGTGGCCCTGGCAGGACGAGACCGGCGGCCTTCTTGCCCCGCCCGGCGACTTCGTCGTGCCCGTGCTGCTCGCCCTCGTCGGCGCCGCGGTCGTCGCGGTGGCGATCTGGTGGGAGTCGCGTCGCACGCCGCGTCCGACCACGCACGCCGCGACCGAATGACGGGCGCGACCGGCGAGCCGGACGAGCAGCCGGCGGATGCCACCGATCCGGCGGAGGAGCGCGAGGTCGGCGTCGGCCCCTGGGCCGGCCCGCCGCCCGAGGACGGGCGCTACGACCCCCAGCTCCTGGCCGAGGGCGACCGTCGAAACGTGGCGGACCAGTACCGGTACTGGTCGGTCGAGGCGATAGTCGCCGACCTGGACACCCGCAGGCACCCGTTCCACGTGGCGATCGAGAACTGGGCGCACGACCTCAACATCGGCTCCGTGGTCCGCACGGCCAACGCGTTCAACGCGGCGGGCGTGCACATCGTGGGCCGGCGCCGGTGGAACCGCCGGGGCGCGATGGTCACCGACCGGTACCTGCACGTGGCACACCACCCGGACGCCGCGGCGCTGGCCGGGTGGGCCACGTCGGCCGGGTCCCTGCCGATCGTGGGCATCGACAACGTGCCCGGCTCCGTGCCGATCGAGGGCTACGCGTTCCCCCGGGAGTGCGTCCTGCTGTTCGGTCAGGAGTCCACCGGTCTGACCGCGGAGGCGCAGGCGGCGTGCGACGTGGTCCTGCACATCACGCAGTACGGCTCCACCCGCTCGATCAACGCGGGTGCCGCGGCCGCCATCGCCATGCACGCCTGGGTCACGCAGCACGCGCGGTAGGTCCGTCGAACTCGTGGCGGTCGGGACTCCACACAAAGGCGGTCGAGCCGCGTCTTCAGTGTGCAAGCACATCCCACGCACCTGGAGGTCCACGTGACCAGCAGCACCCGCACCCTCCGCTCCACGTCCTTCCGCATCACCGCGATCGGCGTCGCGGCCACCGGCCTGTGCGTCGTCGGCGCCGGGATGGCCGCCGCGGCCAACCCCACGTCGAGCTTCGGCCAGGCGGTCGGCACCACGGTGCACGCGGTCGGCGTCGACTGGTCCTCGATGCCCGACGGCTACACCCAGGCGCAGTACGAGGCGTTCTGGGCCGCCGAGTACAGCGGGGAGGACCTCGTCGAGCTGCAGGAGATCTGGTCGCTCGACGCGACCGAGACCAAGTCCCGTGCCGGCCAGATGCTCCTGGACGGTGAAGAGCTCCCCTTCGCGCCCGGCACGCACACCACCCCCGAGCTGCCGGCGGACGAGCAGGCGGCGATCGCCGCGTTCTTCGAGGCCGGGTACACCGGCGAGGACGTCGAGGCGCTCAACGACCTGTGGAACACCGAGCACCTGGAGACCAAGGCCCGTGCCGGCCAGCTGGTGCTCGACGGCGAGGAGCTGCCCCTGGACCCCGCCACCTCGGCCGGTAGCTGACCGGTGCGCCCGGCACCGCCGACGACTCGTCAGGAGGCGACCATCGACACCCTCACGCTGCGCACGGGTTTCGAGATCGAGCTGCTCGCGCCCGCCGGTTCCGACCGGCAGCTGCTCGCGGACGCCCTCGCCGCCCGCAGCGGCGGCCAGGTGCACCGGTCGTTCCACACCGACAGCGAGCCGTCGGCGGTACCGGGCGTCGGGACCTTCCGGCACCTGTCGCCCGCGTTCGACGTGGTGGACGGCACCGGCGCCCCCGTCGCGCGGCTCGTGGACGACATCACCATCGTGTCCGACCTGTCCGGCACCACGACCCGCCCCGGGCACCACGGCTGGTACCGCGTACTGTGCGACGAGCCCCGCCTGCTGCGCCTGATCGAGCGACGCACCGACCCCGACGCGGCCCTGCCCGACGTCCTGGCGCCCGTCGCCGAGCTGTTCGGCACGCAGGTCGAGCTGCGGGGCGGCGCGGCGCGGGTGAACGACGCGACGGGCGCCACCGTGGCCGTCGCGATGCCGCTGCCCGCGGGCCGAGAGCGTCCCTGCGAGGTGATCACCCCGCCCGTCGTCCGCGACCACGGCCGGATGCTCGACGCGCTGCTGACACCCGCGCGGGAGCTCGGATTCACGGTTCCCGCCGAGGCCGCGGTCCACCTGCACCTGGACGGCGCAGCCTTCCGGCGGCCCGCGACGTTCGCCAACCTGGTGCGGTTGTTCGGGTACTGGCGGGAACCGCTGTGGGAGGCGCTGGGCACCAACCCGGCGTGCCGGCGCCTGGCTCCGCTGCCCGCCGAGCTGCTCCGGCTCGCCGAGCGCCCCGACCAGTCCTGGGCCGGGTTGAGCGCCGCGGCACGCACCACCGGGCTGACGAAGTACGCCGACGTGAACCTCACGCAGCTCGTCGCCACGAGCCCCGTCCGCGACACCGTCGAGGTGCGCATCCTGCCGGGCGCGCTGCAAGCCACCGACATCGTCCGGAGGGCCGCGCTCGTCGAGCGCCTGCTGCTGCGGTGCCTCGACGGCGACCCCGTACCGCTGCCCGACGGCGGTGCGGTGCACGATCCGGCAGGGGTGCTGCTGGACCTGGCGACCGCAGGTGCCGGCCGATGACGATCTGGGTGGAGTCCTCCGGCCCGAACGGCACGCCGGCGCCACGGGCGGAGGCACAGGTGCCCATGGACGGTACCGACGAGGCCAGCAGGGCCCGGACGCTCGACGAGCTGGTGCGCACGCACCTTCCCGGACTGATCCGGTACGCGACGGTGCTGGTCGGCGACCAGCACACCGCCGCCGACCTGGTGCAGGAGGTGCTGCTGCGCGCGCACCAGAGGTGGCGCCGGATCGCCCTGACCGACCGTCCCGACCTTTACCTCCGGCGCATGGTCACCAACGAGCACCTGTCCTGGCGTCGGCGGTGGCACGTGCGGATGATCCAGCCCACCACCGACGACGAGCTCGCCCGGCGCGGAGGCGCCGCAGCCGACCACGCGGAGGCACACGCGGAGGAGGACGCCATGTGGGAACGCCTCCAGCGGCTGCCGCCGCGGCAGCGCACCGTGCTCGTGCTGCGGTACTACGAAGGGCTGCCGGACGTCGAGACGGCGGCCGTGCTCGGTACCTCGGCGGCCACCGTCCGCTCCCACGCCGCGCGCGCCCTGGCCACTCTCCGGCGCACCGACCCGACCAACCTGGAGACGAGATGAACCAGCACCGTCCCGTCCCTCCGCCGGTGCCCGGGCCCCGGCCGGAGGGCGACGCAGCGCATGACGGGCCCACGGCACGCCCTGAGCTCCCAGAGCGGATCGGTGCGGCCCTGCGTGCGCGGGAGCCGAACGCCGCCGTCACGGCTGCCGCCGCTCAGCGGATCGCCGCCACGATCGACGAGGCGGCCGACGAGCGCCGTGCCGTCGTGAGCCCGTTCGTCCGGCGTGCGGGCACGTTCGCCGTCACGGGCGTCGTCGCGTCGGCACTGGGCGTGGTCGGCGCGGGTGCCGCTGCGGCGGCCAACCCCTTCACGGGCTTCGCCGCCGCGGTCGACGGCGTCGCCGTCGCCGTCGGCGTCGACTGGTCCTCGATGCCCGACGGCTACACGCGCGACCAGTACGACGCGTTCTGGGGCGCCGGGTACACGTCGGCCGACCTCGCCGCGCTCAAGGACCTCTGGCAGACCGGTTCGCTGGAGATCAAGGCGCGCGCGGGCCAGATGATCCTCGACGGCGAACCGGTCCCGGTGGCGCCCGGCACGTTCCCTGACGAGGAGCCGCGTACGCCCTCGATGGACGAGCTCGATGCTTTCCGGGACGCCGGGTACACGGCCGACGACGCCGAGGAGCTGGCCCGGCTGTGGCAGGTCGACATGGGCGAGGCCAAGGCGCGGGCAGGAGACATGATCCTCGACGGCGAGACGCCCCCGCTGCCCTGACCCCGCGCTCACCGCCTCGACCGGAGGCCTGAGAAGCCCGAGCAGACGAAAACCACAGTGATCCGGCCGTTCGACTGTCGAACGGCCGCACACAGCTGCCTGTGGATCGTGGCAAGATCGATGGTGCATCCCCGGGCGGCCTCGGACACTCTTGCGACCGCCCATCTCACCAGTCGTTTGGAGTTCTGCAGATGCCCATCGCAACCCCTGAGGTCTACGCCGAGATGATCGACCGGGCGAAGGCCGGCAAGTTCGCCTACCCCGCGGTCAACATCACCTCGTCGCAGACCATCACTGCCGCACTTCAGGGCTTTGCCGAGGCGGAGTCGGACGGCATCATCCAGGTCTCCGTGGGTGGCGCCGAGTACGCGTCGGGCTCGACGGTGAAGGACCGCGTCTCCGGCTCGCTCGCGCTGGCGGCGTACGCGCACGAGGCCGCCAAGGGCTACGGCGTCAACATCGCCATCCACACCGACCACTGCACGGCCGACAAGCTCGACTCCTGGGTCAAGCCGCTGCTCGCGATCGAGGCCGAGCAGGTCAAGAACGGCGGCCTGCCGACGTTCCAGTCGCACATGTTCGACGGCTCCACCGTGCCGATCGAGGAGAACCTCGTGATCGCCGCCGAGATGCTCGAGCTGTCGCAGGCCGCGCGCACGATCCTCGAGATCGAGATCGGCGTCGTCGGTGGCGAGGAGGACGGCCACACCGCCGAGATCAACGACAAGCTGTACACCACGCCCGAGGACGGTCTGGCCACCATCAAGGCCCTCGGCTCCGGCGAGAAGGGCCGCTACCTGACCGCCCTCACCTTCGGCAACGTGCACGGCGTGTACAAGCCGGGCTCGGTGAAGCTGCGTCCGGAGATCCTGCTCGACATCCAGAAGGCGGTCGGCGCGGAGATCGGCAAGGAGATGCCGTTCGACCTCGTGTTCCACGGTGGTTCGGGCTCGACGGCGGAGGAGATCTCCGCGGCGGTCGACAACGGCGTCATCAAGATGAACATCGACACCGACACCCAGTACGCGTTCACGCGCCCGGTCGTCAGCCACATGTTCAAGAACTACGACGGCGTGCTGAAGATCGACGGCGAGGTCGGCAACAAGAAGGCCTACGACCCGCGCGCCTGGGGCAAGACGGCGGAGGCCGGTATGGCCGCCCGCATCGTCGAGGCCTGCCAGCAGCTCCGCTCGGCCGGCCACAAGATGTGACCCGACCGCTCGGATGATCGGCAAAAGGTCAGGTGATCGGTAGTTCGAACTACCGATCACCTGACCTTTTGCCGATCGTCGCGGAAGGTGTCAGCCGCCTACCCCGGCAGGGGTTGCGGCGCCGCCGGACGGTGGCGGGCCGGACGGGCCCTCGTCGTCCAGCTCGAAGCCCGGGTCCTCGTCCACGATGTCGAGGAGGTCCCCGATCCGTGTCACCTCGAGCAGAAAGCGCACCGTCGGAGGTGCGCGCAGCACGCGTACCCGGTGCGGGCTGCGACTCGCGAGACGCGCGAGGAACGCGACGCCTGACGAGTCCATGAAGGTCACATGATGCGCGTCGATCTCGACCGGGAGACGTGACTCCTCGGCCGCGGCCGTGGCCTCGTGCAGATCTCCGCCGATGTCCGCGTCGATCTCTCCGGAGAGCACGATCCGGGCACGGGAGCGGCCCACGATGACGTGGATGCTCGCGGGATCGCCGATCTCGGGGGTCTGATGGCCGGGGTCCTGGGGGCTCCCGCCCTGCGGACCGCGCGGGGGGTCGTAAGTTCCGTCCTGCACGGTTCTCCTTCCGGGAGCAGTGGTCGTGGCGCTGTGTCGGTCCGATGATAGAGGTTGAGGTTCATATCTCGGACCGTCCCAATCTACGGTTGAATGTCCTGCTGGAACAGCACCTCGAGCAATAGATACCGTTGGGAGGGCATTTTGACCGATTCGTCCGGTCTAACACCGTCCTCTCCGCCGCCGCGGCACCCCGGCCTTTCTGTATTCGGCCTTGGTCCGACTCAGGACGGGACAACGAACGGTAGAACGAGCAGAGCAGCGAACGGTACGTCGAACGGGAGCGGCTTCGACCCTGGTCGGCCCGCGCCGCCCGTCGCCGCGAGCGTGCCCCCGAGCATTCCGCCGAGCAACCCGCCGCGCGGTGCGCACCGGGCACCGGGCGGCGCGGAGTCGCGCCGGCACGCGTCGGTGTCCGGCATCCCGCGCACCTTGCCGCCGTCCATCGGTGACGTGGTCCTGCGTGCCGCCGTGAACGTGGGCATCCCCGTCTTCCTGACCGGGCCCACCGAGGACGGCATGCCGATGCTGTGGGCCAACAGCGCGTTCGAGCACTACGCGGGCGTGCGCTTCACCGACTTCGCCGGGTACACGGTGCGCCGGCTCGGCGAGATGCTCGTGGAGCCGCAGGACCTCGAGCGCATGACGGAGCTGGTGAACGCCGGCCAGGAGGTCCACGCGACCGTACGGTCCCACCTGCGCGGTGGTGCGCACGGCTGGGCCCAGCTCACGCTCACCCCCGCCCGTGCCGGCCACAGCGACCGCATCACCCACTGGGTCGGGTTCAGCGTGGACGTCTCCGACCACATGGAGCGGCACGCGGCCCAGCTCGCGAGCCTCGAGGTCGAGCGGCAGCAGCGTGAGGACCTCGACCTCATCGCGCAGACCACCGAGATCCTGACCGACCTCGAGTACCCGTACGCCCTGCGCGACATCGCGGAGCTGCTCCAGTCGATGGTGCGCTGGGCCGGCTTCTACGTGAACGACGACGGCCTCAAGCACGCCGCCGGCATCGACGTCGCGGCGCCGCCGAGCGGCCGGGGCCGCCGTCATGCGCGCTATATCGAGGGCGACAACATCGCGGACAAGACGCAGCGCCGTCGGCCGCAGACCGATGCGCTCGGTGACTCCGTGACCACCGGACCTATGCCCATCCTCGAGGTGGTGGACTCGGTCCAGGACGTGCTCGACGGGGTGCTCGACGGCCCCGTCGCGCTGCACCTCGACATCCCGCACGCACCGCACTCGGCGTCGGGCTGGCTTCAGCGCGACCTCACGCTGCGCCTTGCCGACGACCTGGGCAAGGCTCCCGACTCGGTGGTGGTGCACCCCGTGGCGGGGCGGCGCGACGTGCTCGGGCTGGTCGTGATCGTCCCGGACGAGGACGAACCGGGTGACTACGTCGAGGCCGACGAGCCCGACACGCTGCGCACGGTGGTGGAGGTGGTGGCCCGCCGGGCGGGCAGCGCCATCGACAACGCGCGCATGTACGCACGGGAGCACCGCCTCGCGGAGACCCTGCAGCGCGCGATGCTCCCGGAGCAGGCCGACGTCGCGGGGCTCGACGTGTGGACCTACTACGCCCCGAACGCCGAGCACGCCCAGGTCGGGGGTGACTGGTACGACGTGCTGCAGATCTCGCCGGAGCTGGTCGGCCTGGTCATCGGCGACGTCGTGGGGCACGACGTCGAGGCGGCCGCCACGATGGGCCAGCTACGGTCCGTGGTGCGCTCGTACGCCTTCGAGCTGTCCACGCCGAGCCGGGTGCTCGAGCGCGTGGACCAGCTCGTCGCCGGCATGGGCATCCCACGCTCGGCAAGCATGGTGTACGCCTCGCTGAAGCGCGAGGAGGAGCCGGACGTCTGGACCATCGGCTACTCGCGTGCGGGGCACCTCCCGCCCCTCCTGCTGCGTGCGGGCGAGGTGATCAAGCTCGACGAGGGCGGTGGCGCGCTCGTCGGCTTCGGTTCCCGCGAGCGGACCACCGGCGAGGCGCTCCTCCAGCCCGGCGACACGCTCCTGTTCTACACGGACGGGCTGATCGAGCGGCGCGACCGGTCGCTGCGGCTGGGCCTCGAGGCCCTGCTGGAGACGGCGTCGGCCATCACGGCGCGTGATGCGGCGGGCGTGGGTGAGGAGCTGCTCTCGCGCCTGGCCGACGCGCCGGAGGACGACGTCGCGATAGTCGTGGTGCGGATCCCCGACCCGACCGGTGATGCAGGGGAGACGGCTCTGTCGCCACGGTGGCGGCGCTGGATGCTGCCGAGCGAGCCGTCCTCGATCGGGCGGGCCCGCCACGCGGTGCTGCGCACCTGCCAGGCCTGGGGCATCGAGGAGTCCGCGCAGGCGGAGCTCGTGGTGTCGGAGCTGGTGGCGAACGGCGTGCTGCACGGCTGGGGGCACATCGCGCTGCGGCTGTACGACACGGGTGACGGTCTGCGCATCGAGGTCGAGGACAACAACCCGGCGCCGCCGGTCGCCACCGACGGGCACCCTAACCGCCTGGGCGGGTTCGGCATGCAGATCGTGGACCGGCTGGCGGAGTGGGGCTGGCGCCCCTCGGGTTCCGGAAAGCTGGTCTGGGCGAAGCTTCGTCGCCAGCCCACTCCGCCGAAGTAGGTCTCGGCCGAAGCAGGTCTCGACGGGCTCGACCACCGGTGGTCGAGCCCGTCGAACCGGGCCACCCGTCGAACCGGGTTGGATAACGTTTTACGCGGTGGACGCGTCGCGATGCGATAACGGGGAGCTGTCGTCATCCCGCGACGCCATGACCGCGAACCCCGAGTCCGGGGCGGCGGGCTCGCACGAGTGCTCGTCGTCGACGCGGAAGAGCTCCATCGCTCCGCACACCTCGAGCACGAACAGGTCACGCTCGTCGGCCCCGCGGATCACGGTGGCACCGCCGCGCTTGCGGCCGGCGTCGGCGAGCGAGATGAGGAACGCGGCTCCCGTGGAGTCCATGAACGTGACCCGGCACATGTCGATGACGAGCAGCTGCCGGCGCAGGCCGACGACGCGCGCCGCGATCTCCGGGAACTGGTCTCGTTCGGCGAGGTCGAGGTCGCCGGCGATCACGAGCGTCGTCGTCGTGGGAGACGTCGCGATCTCGATCATGTGTCGAGCGTAACGACTGTTGCCCGATCGCACCGGATGAAAGGCAAAATTCACCGTCCCGGCGGACGCCCGGGGCAATCGGGTGCGACCCCCTGGCGTCCTGGTGCCCGTCCCCGGCCCGCGGGTGTGAGGATGTGGGCATGAGCACTCACGACAACCTCCTGCAGGGCCCGGCACCGACTCTGCTGCCCGACGAGTATCCGGCGGTCCGCGAGCGGCTGACCAGCGGAGACGACCCGGTCGCGGTGGCGGCGTCGGCCCCGGCGTCCTCCCTCGCCTGGGCGGTCCTCGCCGAGGGTGCGCTCGCGGCGGACAGCGCCGCCGGCAACGTCGAGGCCTACGCCTACGCGCGTACCGGCTACCACCGCGGGCTCGACGCGCTGCGCCGGGCCGGCTGGCGCGGGCAGGGGCCGGTCCCGGCGAGCCACGAGCCGAACCAGGGCTTCCTCCGGGCGCTGCTCGCGCTCTCGCAGGCGGCACGCCTGATCGGCGAGGAGGATGAGGCAGAGCGCTGCGCGAAGTTCCTCGTGGACTCCGGCACGTCGGTGGACGAGGTACGCGCCCTGGCGTCCACCACGAAGTAGACTCGGGCGCGGCCCGCGGGCGCCATCGTGCGCACCACGCGGAGCAACCCCAGCAATCCGAGAAGGTGGAGATCCATGCCAGGCGTCGTGCTCGTCGGGGCCCAGTGGGGCGATGAGGGCAAGGGAAAGGCGACGGACCTCCTGGGCTCCCGCGTCGATTACGTGGTCAAGTTCAACGGTGGGAACAACGCAGGACACACCGTCGTCATCGACGACGAGAAGTACGCGCTGCACCTGCTGCCGTCAGGGATCCTGTCGCCCGGCGTGGTGCCGGTCATCGCCAACGGCGTGGTGGTCGACATCGAGGTCCTGTTCGAGGAGCTCGACGCCCTGATCGAGCGCGGGGTCGACGTGTCCCGGCTGCTCGTCTCGGGCAGCGCCCACATCATCGCCCCGTACCACCGCACCATCGACAAGGTGACCGAGCGGTTCCTCGGCAAGCGCCGCATCGGCACGACGGGCCGCGGGATCGGGCCGTCGTACGCCGACAAGATCAACCGTGTCGGGATCCGCATGTGGGACCTCTTCGACGAGAAGATCCTGCGCGCCAAGATCGAGGGCTCGCTGGACCAGAAGAACCATCTGCTCGTGAAGGTCTACAACCGGCGCGCCATCACGGTGGACGAGACGCTCGACGAGCTGCTCCAGTACGCCGACCGGCTCCGCCCCATGGTCACGGACACCGCGGTCGAGCTGGACAAGGCTCTCGCGGCGGGCAAGAACGTCCTGTTCGAGGCCGGCCAGGCGACCATGCTCGACATCGACCACGGCACCTACCCGTTCGTGACGTCGTCGAGCGCGACGGCCGGCGGGGCAGTGACCGGGGCGGGCGTGGGACCCACCCGGATCGACTCCGTGATCGGCGTCATCAAGGCCTACACGACGCGTGTGGGCGAGGGGCCGTTCCCCACCGAGCTCTTCGACGACAAGGGCGAGTTCCTGCGCAAGACGGGCGGCGAGTACGGCGTCACCACGGGCCGCGCGCGCCGCACCGGGTGGTACGACGCCGTGATCGCCCGCTACGCGACCCGGATCAACGGGCTCACCGACATCGTGCTCACCAAGCTCGACGTGCTCACCGGCATGGAGAAGGTGCCGGTCTGCGTGGCGTACGACGTCGACGGGGTGCGCTACGACGAGATGCCCACCGACCAGACGGCGTTCCACCACGCGAAGCCGATCTACGAGCAGCTCGACGGCTGGTGGGAGGACATCTCCAAGGCCCGCGCCTTCGAGGACCTGCCGCCGAACGCCCAGGCCTATGTGCGGGCTCTGGAGGAGATGTCGGGCACCCGGATCTCCGCGATCGGCGTCGGCCCGAAGCGGGACGAGATCATCCCCCTCCACGACCTCATCCACCCGCGCTGAGAGAGACCTCTGCCACAGTGAAGATCCTTGTCATCGGTACCGGTGCCCGCGAGCACGCCATCATCCACTCCCTCCACCGGGAGACGGCGTCCGGGACTGCCGTCCATGAGCTCCACGCCGCGCCCGGCAATCCGGGCATCGCGGAGCTGGCCACCATCCACAAGGTCGATCCCCTCGACGGCACGGCGGTGACGGCACTCGCCGAGCAGGTCGGCGCCGAGCTCGTCGTCGTCGGGCCGGAGGCCCCGCTGGTCGCCGGCGTGGCGGACTCGGTGCGGGCGGCCGGCGTCCCGGTGTTCGGGCCGTCGGGCGAGGCGGCCCGCCTCGAGGGCTCCAAGTCGTTCGCCAAGGAGGTCATGGCTGCCGCGGGTGTGCCGACGGCCATGGCGCACGTCTGCACCGACGCCATGGAGGTCGCGGCGGCGCTCGACGCGTTCGGCCCCCCGTACGTGGTCAAGGACGACGGCCTCGCGGCCGGCAAGGGCGTGGTCGTCACGGAGGACCGTGAGGTGGCCCTGACTCACGGCGAGGCCTGCCTGGCCCACGAGAACGGCCGTGTGGTGGTCGAGGAGTACCTCGACGGCCCCGAGGTCTCGCTCTTCTGCGTGTCCGACGGCGTCACCGTGGTTCCGCTGGTCCCCGCGCAGGACTTCAAGCGCGTCGGCAACGACGACGAGGGCCTGAACACGGGTGGCATGGGTGCCTACACCCCGCTCGACTGGGCGCCGTCGGACCTGGTGGACGAGGTGCTGACCCGGGTCGCCCAGCCCACGATCGAGGAGATGGCGCGTCGCGGCACCCCGTTCTCCGGTGTCCTGTACGTCGGGATCGCGCTCACGAGCCGGGGCACCCGGGTGGTCGAGTTCAACGCGCGCTTCGGTGACCCGGAGGTCCAGTCGGTGCTGGCCCGGCTCGTCACCCCGCTGTCGGAGATCCTGCTCGCCGCGGCGCGGGGCCGGCTCGCCGAGCTGGAGCCGCTGCGCTGGCGGCCCGAGGCGTCGGTGACCGTGGTCGTGGCGTCGGAGGGGTATCCCGAGCTGGCCCGGACCGGCGACCCGATCACCGGCATCGAGGACGCCGAGGCGCTCCAGGGAGTGCACGTGCTGCACGCGGGCACCGGCCGCGCCGACGGCGGCGACCTGGTCAGTGCCGGCGGTCGGGTGCTGTCCGTCGTGGCGCTCGGCAGCGACCTGGCGGAGGCCCGACGCCGGGCCTACGAGGGCGTCGCGAAGATCGGGCTCACGGGTTCGCACCACCGCACGGACATCGCCCTCCGGGCGGAGCGCGGCGAGGTCACCGTCCCGTAGTGGCCGCGGTGCTCACCGCGCCACTCCCCGCCGTTCTCGTGTCGGCATGCCGGTGACGTCCATGAGCACACCGATCATGCGTGCGCGGATGCCGGCGTCGTCGGTCACGGTGGTGGCCCGGCAGCGCACCCACATCTCGCGGCCGTCGGCGGCGAGCAGGCGGTGCTCCAGGTCGAGCGGCGCCGCGGTGCCCGCGAGCTGGCGCGCGATGGCCGTCTGCACGGTCCGCACGTCCCGCGGGTGCACGCGTCCGGTCCACTCCTCAATGCCGGTGCACGGGGCGTCGTCGGGCAGGCCGACCAAGGCGCGCCAGGTGCGCGAGTAGAAGACCTGACCGGTCGCGATGTCCCAGTCCCAGGTGCCCTCCAGGGCCACGTCCTGCACGAGGGCGTTGCGCTCGACCTCGGTGCGCAGGTCCAGCACCAGCGCCTGTTCCCGCTCCGCGGCCTCCGCCAGTGCCGCCCGCTGTCGTTGCAGCGAGGTGAGGCGGTCCTCCCGGTCCAGGGCGACGGCGACCATGGCCGCCCAGTGGTCGTACTTGTCGCGGGAGCTGGTCGCGTGCGTGTCCACGCCCCCGCCGATCGCGAGCATGCCCCAGTCGCTCTGTCCGAAGGTCACCGGCACCACGAAGACGACGCCCTCGCCGGCCAGCGCGGGCGGCGGAAAGCTGCCGACCGGTAGCCGGGTGCCGACCAGGGCGCTCGCCGTGCGGGACACCGCGGTGGTGCCCACGATCTCGAGCGTCCGTGCCCCGTTCACCGGACCGGGCGCCGGTGCGGTGCCAGGTGCCGGAGCGGCCTCGGCGTCGGTCCACAGCGCGAGCGTGGCGGGACCGCGGTGGCCGCGGGGGAGCCAGGTGAGGGCACGGATCGCTCGGCCGTCGCCGTGCAGCAGGTCGAGGTCGAGCTCGTACTGGTCGGTGATCGTGCGCTCGAGCTGCCCGGACCGGGCCAGCAGGGTCTGGGTGCAGCCGGCGCTGAGAGCGACGAGCACGTCGGTGGCCGTGTGGGTGACGGCGCGGGTCCGTGCGGCGCGGCTGGGGACGCTCGGCCGCGCGCCGGGGGCGGTCGGCACCCGCTCGCGTCGGACCTGTCCCCTGAACTCCTCCTCGACGGACCGCAGCGCGGGGATGAGCTGTTCCAGGGCCTCCGGGTGTGGCCGCAGCGCCCGGGTGCTCTCGGCGAGGCTCGTGAGCGTCGCCTGGGTGGGTGCCTGGCCCAGCGCCGCGGCGCTCCGGAAGAGCCGCTGGACGCCGCGGAGCCAGGAGTCGAGGTCGGCGCCCGGTCCGAGGCGCGCCTCGGCGCCGTCGAACGTCGCACGTGCCACCTCGCCGAGCCGGCGCCACGCCGTCGAACGCTCCTGCGCGGGCGGGTCGTCGAGGAGCGTGGCCGCGCGGGCGTCGAGGCAGCCGCACGACTCCCGCGTGACGAGCGTCGAGCGGGGCAGGTGCTGGCCGGCGACGCGCTCGCCCCGTATCCGGGCGAGCAGCAGGGTGACGGCGAGCTCCCCGACCTGGTCGTGGTGCGGGTCGACGGAGGCGAGCCGTGGGCGCACCCGGGCGCCGGCCTCCGAGTGGTCGAACCCGACGACCGCCTGATCGCCCGGGAGTGACAGGCCCTGCGCGCACAGGGCTCGGGAGAAGCCGATCGCGTTGCGGTCCGTGGCGGCGACCGTCGCCGTCGTGGGCAGCCCCGGACCACCCACGAGAGCCTGTGCCACGCCGGCGGCGCTCGTTTCCTGGTTGTCGGCCGTGCGGTAGAGCCACTCGGGCCGGGGCGTGATGCCGTGTGCGACGAGCGTGGCGCGATACGCCTCGTGGCGTTCGACGATGTCGGCCTGCCGCAGGTTGCCGAGAAACCCGATCTCCCGGTGCCCGTGCGCGATGAGGTGCTCCACCGCGGCGCGAGTCCCACCCTCGTTGTCCGGTGTCACCACCGGTGCGTCGATGCAGGTGGTGCGCTCGCTGACCAGCACGATGGGCGTACCGTCACCGTCGATCCGGAGCAGCGTGGCCTCGTCCACGGCGGTGGTGATGACGATGACGCCGTCGAGCCGGCCGAGGCCGACGGCCGCCGTCCCCGGCGGACGGTCCGGGAACTGCTCCCGTTCCAGGTCCGCCGGGTAGGTCTGCACCGCGACGACGCGGTGCCCGTCCGGGCGGACGGTGCGCGCGATGCCGGCGAGCACCCGCCCGAAGTAGTAGCCCCCGACCACCGGGGACAGTACCCCGATGACATACCTGCGCTTTCCATTCAGCATGCAAATACACCCGTCTTCGTCGACGCTGTGCAAAATTCACCCGAGGGTGCATGCTACGTGGTTATGACCCCCAGGTCGCGACCGAACGATGATGAATTGTCCGATTGCCCGACACCTCCCCGGCGGCCCACGATTGTTGACGTCGCCAGGGCGGCAGGGGTGTCCACCGCCGTCGTCTCGTACACGCTGAACGGGCGCAGCGGGGTCTCGGCCACGACCCGGGAACGGGTGCTCCGGGTGGCGGACGAGCTGGGCTGGCGACCAGCCACCGCTGCCCGGTCTCTCCGCAGCGGCCCGGCCGCGGCGGCGCTGGTGGTGGTGCACGACCAGCCGTTCGGCACGCGCGCGGCGTTCCCGCTCGACCTCGTGTCCGGCGCCCTCCAGACCCTGGGTCCGGACACGCTCACGCTGGCCCTGCACGTCGCCGAGTCGCCCGCCGGTGCCGCACTGCTCATGGACCGCTGGTGGACGGAACGCCGCTACGCGGCCTTCGTGGTGACGGGGGTCCGGGTCGACGACGCGCGGCTCGCGGCCCTGCGCACCCTCCCCGCGCCCACGGTGGTGGTGGGTGCCGCGGCCGACGGCGGGCCGCCTACCTGGCGGCACGTGGTGCTGGACGACGGCGAGGCGTTCACGCAGCTGGGCGCCTTCCTCGCCGACCTCGGGCACCGGCGGATCGCGATGGTCGCGGGGTCGGAGAGCCTCGTCGCGCCGGTCCGTCGGGCCGCTGCGCTCGAGGCGGCGCTCGTGCGGCACGGCATCCAGCTGCGCACCGTCGCGGGCGACGGCCCCGAGCGGGCTTCGGCGGCCCTGCGCCCGCTGCTGTCCGCGGCCGACCGCCCCACCGCCATCGTGACCGACGACGACGCCACCGCCGGCCTTGTGCTCGACGTCGCCCGGCGGCTCGGTCTCGGCGTGCCGTGGGACCTGTCGATCGTGGCCGGGACCGACTCGCCGGCCTGCTACCTGACGACGCCGTCGCTCACCGCCGTCCCGTATCCCGTGGAGGAGCTCGGCCGGGCGACCGGCTGGGCCCTGCGCGCGGTACTCGGCACCGCGACGTCCCGGCGTGCGGTGGGGGCGGATCCCGTGGGGGGTGTGGACCCGCCGTCGGGCGCCGTGCCCGTGGGGCGGCTGGTGGTGCGCGGCTCGACGGCACCGCCGGCCGGCGACTAATCGTTTAAGAAGGTTCTGTCACGGGCCAACGGTAGGCAAAGGTGCGACGTGCCGGGCGGAACGAGCCGCCGCGGTGCGCGTGGCGTCGTCCGGCCCGAGCCGGCGTGGCACGCGCTCGGTTCGGCCAACGGAGGTCACCGTGTCAACAGCAGCAGGCCGCGCACGCGGCACGTCCCCACGCAGGTCACGCGTACTGGCGGCAGCAGCAGCGGGTGCGCTCCTCGCGGCGCCCGCACTGGTCGCCACGAGCGCGCCCGCCGTCGCGCTCGAGGACAACCCGTTCGTCGGGGCCGGGCAGTACGTCAACCCCGACTGGTCGGCGTCGGTCGAGGCCGCCGCCGGGCAGGTGAACGACCCTGGTCTCGCCGCCGACATGCTGGCCGTCGCCGACGAGCCGACGTCCGTCTGGATGGACCGGATCGCGGCGATCGAAGGTACGGAACGGCAGCACGGCCTGGAATGGCACCTCGACCAGGCGGACGCCCAGTCGGGCAGTTCGCCCCTGGTGTTCAACCTCGTCGTCTACGACCTGCCGGGCCGCGACTGCCACGCCCTCGCCTCCAACGGTGAGCTGCCCGCCACCGCCGCGGGGATGGAGCGGTACCGGACCGAGTACATCGACCCGATCGTCGCGCTCCTCGACCAGCCGGAGTACGAGAACCTGCGGATCGTCGCCACGATCGAGCCCGACTCGCTGCCGAACCTCGTGACCAACCAGTCCGACGCCGACTGCGTCACCGCGGCGCCCTACTACCGCCAGGGAGTCCAGTACGCGCTCTCCGAGCTGTACGAGGTCGGCAACGTGTACTCGTACCTGGACGCCGCCCACTCGGGGTGGCTGGGCTGGCCCAACAACGCGAGCGGCTCCGCGCAGGAGTTCGCGAACGTCATCGAGGGCAGCACCTACGGGTGGGCCGCCGTGTCCGGCTTCGTCACCAACACGGCGAACACCACGCCGCTGGAGGAGCCGTTCCTGACCAGTCCCGACCTCCAGGTCGGCGGCGGCCAGGTCAGGTCGGCCGGCTGGTTCCAGTGGAACCCGGACTTCGACGAGGTGGACTGGACGGCGCACCTGTACGACCTGATGGTCGCCCAGGGCGCACCGTCGAGCATCGGCATGCTCATCGACACGTCGCGCAACGGCTGGGGCGGTCCCGACCGTCCGACGGCGGTGAGCACCTCCACCGATCTGAACACCTACGTGAACGAGTCCCGGGTGGACCGTCGCAACCACCGCGGCGCCTGGTGCAACCCGGCGGGTGCAGGCATCGGTGAACGGCCGACCGTAACGCCGTCGGGTCACCCGGAGTCGCACCTGGACGCCTATGTGTGGGTGAAGCCTCCGGGCGAGTCGGACGGCTCGTCGGTCGAGATCCCGAACGACGAGGGCAAGCGCCTCGACCGCATGTGCGACCCGACCTACCAGTCGGGCGAGCTGGGCGGGAACTACACGGGGGCGCTCGCGGACGCGCCGTTGTCGGGCCACTGGTTCCAGGCGCAGTTCGAGATGCTCGTCGCCAACGCGCACCCGGCGATCGACTAGCGGGGCGGCGGGCTCGGTGGGGTGACTGGGCTGGCTGGACTCGCTGGGCTGGCTGGACTGGCTGGGGAGACTGGACTGGCTGGACTGGCTGGACTGGCTGGACTGGCTGGGGAGACTGGGCTGGCTGGGTGCCCATCCGCTCCTTGCTCAGGTCCGCAGCCTCCCGGTTGCCGAACCGCAAGATACTCGTTCATCCGCGGGTCCAGCGTGCGCCGAACCGCAAGCTGATCGCTGATCCGGCCAGCTCCCGACCGCCGAGCCGCAAGTTGGTTGTTCATGTAGCCCGCTGGGATCGTCGAGCCGCAAGTTGGTTGTTCATGTAGCCCGCTGGGATCGTCGAGCCGCAACTTGGTCGTTCCTGTAGCCCGCCGGGATCGTCGAGCCGCAAGTTGTTGGTGTGTCTCGGGGTCGATCCGCAACATGCAGGTGCGGATCGGCCGTGGTGGACGTGTGTCTTGCGGTTCGGCGTCGCGGTCCGGGTTGAAGTTGCGGTTCGGCGGCCGGGAGCTGTTCCGGATCAACGAGTAAGTTGCGGTTCGGCGGGCCGAGTCCCCTCGATCAATCTCCCGAACAACGACCGATGTGCGTTTCGGCCGCCTCGGCCCCCGGCACCCTGGCCCGCCGCCGTCTTGCTGCACGGCGGCGTCATCTCCTGGAAACTCGGGTGGAGCTAACATCGTCGCTTCGTCGAGAGAGGAGTGACCGTGGCTGAGCGCGTCACGTTCGAGAGCATGTCCGGGCCGCGTCTCGCGGGCATCGTCGATCTGCCCGATGGCGAGGTGCGCGGCTGGGGCGTGTTCTCGCACGGGTTCACGCTGGGCAAGGACTCGCCGGCAGCGGCGCGGATCTGCAAGCAGCTCGCGAGCGAGGGCATCGGGATGCTGCGCTTCGACAACCTGGGCCTCGGCGACTCCGAGGGCGACTGGGGTGACGGGTCCTTCACGCACAAGGTCGCGGACACGGTGCAGGCGGCCCGGTTCATGGCCGACCAGGGCCGGCCGGTGCACCTCCTGGTGGGGCACTCGTTCGGCGGGGCCGCCGCGATCGCCGCCGCCAAGGAGATCCCGGGCGTGCAGGCTGTCGCGACGATCGGGGCGCCCGTCGAGCCGCGGCACGCGGAGCACAACTACGACGCCGTCCTGGGCCGGGTGTTCGCCGACGGACACGCCCAGTGGATGGTGGGTGGGCGTGCCCTGACACTGAAGCGGCACTTCGTCGAGGATGTCCGCCGGGCCGACCTGCGGTCGAAGATCCGCGAGATGGACTCGCCGCTGCTGGTGATGCATTCGCCCACGGACAGCACGGTGGACATCTCGAACGCCGGGGAGATCTTCCAGGAGGCCCGGCACCCGCGTTCGTTCGTGTCGCTGGAGGGCGCCGACCACCTGCTGACCGCGCCCGGTCAGGCCAAGCGCGCTGCCCGGATCATCAGTGCCTGGGCGGACCAGTACCTGACGGTCTGACGCCACCGCCCCGCTCAGCTAGTCCGAGCGACCTGGTCGACGTCGCCTGGCAGGTGGTAGGAGGGCCGCCGCTCGTCGCCGCGCCAACGTCTCCGGCGTCGGCCGGTGCTCGCAGAACGCGACGCCGTAGAGGAACGTGACGGTGACGGCGAGCATCAGGATCTCGCCGCCGTCCTCCAGCGAGCTGAGGATCACGTGCCAGACGCCCCGGTTCGTCGTGAAACCGTGCACTGCGTCGATGCCGACGCCGCACAGTACGAGGAGGGCGAGGAGCGCCGTGAGCACCCGGGACACCGCACGCCACTCCGGCGGGGCGAACCGGTGGCCCGCGGCGATGACCGTGAGCAGCAGGGTCCCGATGGCCGCGAGCCAGACGATCTCGCCCACCGGCTGCCCGTACGGGTATGGGATGGTGACGTTCGCGGAGACTACCTTGGCCATGCGCTCGTGCAGCATGAAGTAGTCGTCCGCGAGGAGCACGACGAAGACCGCGGACCATCCGGCGAGCACCGGCTGCCGGTGCGAGACGGCGAGATACAGCGCGAGCCCCGCCGCCCAGGCCGTGAACACGTACCCGACCACCTCTGGCACACCGCGCTCGAGCGCGAACACGAACCCGGGCCACTCGGGGACACCCAGGAACGAGTGCGTGAGGAAGATCAGGTTCAGCCCGAGGGCGACCGTGATCAGCATGCCGAAGAGTCCCGCGACGGGGCGGTGCTCCAGCCCGAGGGCGACGGCGGCTCGAGTGTGCACAGAAGTTCTCCTTTGAGTCCTGCGTGGCCACGTCCTGCGTGGTGCGGATTCGCATACGGTTCCGCGAGCGGATGAGGTGATGAGGAGACCCGGATGAGAGCTCTCTCATCCGGGCGGCCGTGCGGGACCGTCGGCGGGCGCGGCGCAGGTCACTGTCCCTGGACAGCGAGGCACTCCGTTGCGCCAGTAGACTCTCCCCGGAATTCCCTCACCTTCAAGGAGCCTTCGTGGGACGCGTCGTCGTCGAGGTCATGCCCAAGCCCGAGATCCTGGACCCCCAGGGTAAGGCTGTTGTCGGAGCGCTGCCGCGCCTCGGCTTCACCCAGTTCTCGGGTGTGCGTCAGGGCAAGCGGTTCGAGCTTGAGGTGGACGGTGAGGTGACGCCGGAGATCCTCGCCGCCGCGCAGGAAGCAGCAGCCACCCTGCTGTCCAACCCGGTGATCGAGGACGTCGTGTCCGTCGCCGAGGCCACCGATCCCGCCGAGGTCTCCGGTGAGGCGAGCGGCGCACCGGTGGGTGCCTGATGTCGGCGATCGAGCCGACGCCGGCCGCCGCGCCGGTGCCGGGGATCAACGGCGCCCGGATCGGTGTGATCACCTTCCCCGGCACCCTCGACGACCGTGACGCCGCGCGCGCCGTGCGTCTGGCCGGCGCCGAGGCCGTGTCCCTGTGGCACGCGGACGCGTCGCTCCAGGACGTCGACGCCGTGGTGCTGCCCGGCGGCTTCTCCTACGGCGACTACCTGCGCGCCGGCGCGATCAGCCGGTTCGCCCCGGCGATGACCGCGGTGGTCGACGCCGCCAACGGCGGTATGCCGGTGCTCGGCATCTGCAACGGCTTCCAGGTCCTGACCGAGGCGCACCTGCTGCCCGGCTCGATGGTCAAGAACGACCACCTGCACTTCGTGTGCCGGGAGCAGTCGATGATCGTCGAGAACGCGCGCACCGCCTGGACCAACGAGTTCCGCCGCGGCCAGCAGATCAAGATCCCGCTGAAGAACCAGGATGGCCAGTTCGTCGCCGACGAGCGCACGCTCGACGAGCTCGAGGGCGAGGGACGCGTCGTCTTCCGCTACGACGGCTGGAACCCGAACGGGTCGCGCCGCGACATCGCGGGCATCACCAACGATCGCGGCAACGTGGTGGGGCTCATGCCGCACCCCGAGCACGCGGTCGAGCCGGGCTTCGGCCCGGCCTCCGCCGAGGGACCGCGCTCCGGCGTCGACGGGCTGGCGTTCTTCACGTCGGTGTTGTCGTCGCTGGTCCACGCGTGACGTCCGGGCTGGTCCGGGCAGGCGTGCATGACCGCTGACGTTCTCGCGGACATCGCGATCGAGACGGTCGGCTGGGACCACGGCGACGCCGTTCGCCTGCGTGCCGAGCAGCAGCAGGAGATCGACCAGCGGTACGCGGCCCTGGCGCCCTCCGCGGGGACCGGTCCGGGCGCCGAGCCACGCCCGCCGGGCCCCGACCCGCGCGACCAGGTCGACCCGTCCAACGTGTTCGCGACCCTGCTGCTCCGGGTCGACGGCGAGCCTGCCGGCCACGCCGCGCTGCGGGACCTGTCGGGCCGGGGCGACTACCAGGGCGGCCGGCACCCCGAGGGGACGGCCGAGGTCAAGCGCGTCTACGTGGCGCCGGGTCACCGCGGTCGCGGCCTGTCCCGCACTCTGATGAGTGCGGTGGAGGACGTCGCCCGCACCGCGGGCGTGCGGCACCTGATCCTCGAGACGGGCCTCATGCAGCCCGAGTCGCTGGGGCTCTACCTGCGGATGGGCTACGACCCGGTCGAGTCGTTCGGCGTGTTCTCGGACGAGCCGGGGTCCCGCTGCTTCGGCAAATGGCTGGCACCCGAGCCCGGCTCGGCCGCACCCGAGCCCGAGCCACCCGCGCCCGAGCCACCCGCGCCCGAGCCCGGCCCGGCCGCGCAGTCCGAGGCCGAGGCACCGGAGATCCGCGCGGTGCCCTGGAACGATCCCGGCGCGGCGGCCCTGCGGCGTGCCATGTGGGCCTTCCACCAGGAGCGCTATCCCGAGCTGGTGCGGAACGTCGAGGACCGGGGCGGGCACGACGTCGTCGACGCCGAGCGCGGACGCTCGGCCCTGGTGACGTTCCTCGCGACCGTCGACGGTCGACCGGCCGGATGCGCGACGCTCATCGCGGCGCAGGTGGGACCGGAACATCTCGCGGCCGACCCGCTCCAGGGTGTCCTCGGGCTCCCGGCCATCGGAGCATCGGGCGACGCTCCGGTGCCGTCAGGGTTCGAGATGCGCACCGTCTTCGTGGACCCGGCGGTCCGGCGCGCCGGCGTCGCGACGGCCCTGGTCCGGCAGATCGAGGCCGAGGCCCGACGTCGGGGTGGGCGCGCGCTCTACCTCGGCACCGGCCGTCGCCAACCGGAGGCGCTACGTCTCTACGTGAAGCTCGGCTACCGGCCGGTGCTGCCGTTCCCGCCCCATGACGACCCCCAGGACCCGCTGCTCCTGCTGCTGGGCAAGCCGCTCTGAGCAAGCCGCTCTGAGCCCTCGCCCGGCCGTGACTCGCGTCGCGGCCGGGCGGTCACCCCTCCCGCAGGTACTCCAGCTGTGCCCGGACCGACCACCGGGCCGCGCCCAGCACTGACGGATCGACGTCGGTGTAGACCTCCTTCGTCACCGCGTCCAGGAGCGTGTCCGGAAGCGGGGTCGCGGGGCCGGGAAGCTCCGCCGCGAGCGCCGCGAGCGCCGCACGCACCTGGTACAGCCGTTCCAGACGGTGCTCGCGGTACGCGCGCACCGTCGCGCCGAGGTCGGGGAGCACCGGCCCGTGCCCGGGCAGGCCGGGCCCGTGGGGCAGCGTGCTCAACCGGTCGAGCGAGGCCAGGTAGTCCCGGAGCGAGCCGTCCGGCTCGGCGAGCACTGTGGTCCCCTGCCCCAGCACCGTGTCACCGGTGAGCACCACGCCGCCCGACGCCGGGTCGTCGGCCGCCGACACCATGAAGCACACGGAGTCGGCGGTGTGCCCCGGCGTGGCCAGCACCTCGATGCGCAGGCCGGCGACGTCGAGCACCTCGCCGTCGGCCAGCGGTCCGGTGCGCACGTCGTCGGCGCGCCGCCGGCCGGCGACCGAGAACTCCGGCAGCGCGCCCCGCGACGGCGCGCCGGTCAGCTCGCGGAACCGGGCGAGCCCACCGGTGTGGTCCGCGTGCCGGTGCGTCACGAGGACCAGGTCCACCGGGCCGGCCGTGGCCAGCGCCGCAAGGTGCGGTTCCAACGAAGGGCCCGGGTCCACGACCACGCGGCCGCGTGCTCCCGGCGCGCCCAGGACGTACGACCGGGTGCCGTCGAGCGTCATCGGGCCGGGATTCTCGGCACGCAGCATCTTCGCAAAGGGGGCAACGGAGTCCACGTCGTCACCCTATCCAGCGGTCAACAGGGCTTGTGCCAGGGCGGACTCCGGTGTGTGATCGGTAAATCACCTCCCAAGGTCGAGAGGAATCCCCCGGATGTCCGCCATCGCCGGCATGGAGCAGCACCCCCGCGCACGCACTCTTCTCGCATTCCTCGCCGCAGCGGCTCTCGCCGTGACGCCCCTGCTCCTCTCCGCACCGACCACCCAGGCCGCTCCTGCCGGCCCGGGCGCCGACGTCGTCGTCGGTGCGCGCCCGGTCGTCCTCGTGGAGGACGGCGACACCGCCGCCGTCACGGTCACCGTGCAGGTGGCGGACAACGCCGTGCTGGCCGAGCCCGTCCGCGTCAGGTGGCGCACGGGCTCCGGCACGGCCACGGTCGACGCCGACTACGTCGCCGGCTCGGGCACGCTCACGTTCGCAGCCGGCACGCCGTCGGGCGCGGAACGCACCCTCACCGTCCAGACCCGGAACTCCACGGCGGGCGAGACGGCGGAGACCGTCCGCGTGGCCCTCGAGTCGGGGGACGCCGTGGTGTCGACGGAGCCCACCGTCGTGGTGCGGGCGCACGATCTGCCGTACCTCGACGAGCGGCTGCCCACGGAGGAACGTGTGGCGGACCTCGTGGGCCGGATGACGCTCCGGGAGAAGGCGGGGCAGATGACCCAGGCGGAGCGCGCCAACGTCGCGGGCGACCCGGCGGTGGTCACGGAGCTGGGGCTCGGCTCGGTCCTCAGCGGCGGCGGTTCCACACCCGCGGACAACACGCCCGCCGGCTGGGCGGACGCGATCGACGGTTTCCAGACGCGAGCGCTCGCGACCCGGCTGCAGATCCCCCTGCTCTACGGAGTCGACTCCGTGCACGGGCACGGCAACCTGGCCGGTGCCACGATCCTGCCCCACAACATCGGGCTCGGCGCCACCCGCGACCCGGGCCTCGTGGCCCGGGCCGAGCGCATGGTCGCCACCGAGACCCGGGCGACCGGCATCCCGTGGACGTTCGCACCCTGCCTGTGCGTGGTCCGCGACGACCGCTGGGGTCGCACCTACGAGTCGTTCGGGGAGCACCCGGCGCTCGCGAGCGTGCTCGGCACGGCCGCCGTGCGCGGGTTCCAGGGCAAGCACCTGGACAGCAACCGGTCGGTGCTGGCGACGGCCAAGCACTTCGTGGCCGACGGCGACACCGCCTACGGGACGGGTGAGGGCGAGTACCCGGTGGACCAGGGCGTCACGCAGCAGAGCCGCGCGCACGTCGAGGCGGTGGACCTGCCGCCCTACGTGGCAGCGCTCGGTGCCGGCGTCGGCTCGGTCATGCCCAGCTACTCCAGCATGGACTGGACCGACGACGGACTCGGCAACCCGGTGAAGATGCACGCCCACGACGAGCTGCTCACCGGATGGCTCAAGGACGAGCACGGGTTCGACGGTTTCGTCATCAGCGACTACCAGGGCATCCACCAGATCCCGCCGCTCGCGGACGACTCGCCCACGACCGGGCAGATCGTCACCGCCGTGAACGCGGGGGTGGACATGTTCATGGAGCCGTCGCAGTTCGAGCGGTTCCACACGCGGCTGGTCGCGGCGGTGCACGACGGCGAGGTGGCCGAGGAGCGGATCGACGACGCCGTGTCCCGGATCCTCGCGGCCAAGTTCGAGCTGGGCCTCTTCGAGGAGCCCTTCGCCGACCGCTCGCACGCCGGGAAGATCGGCTCGGACCAGCACCGCGCGATCGCGCGGAAGGCCGTGGCCGCGTCCCAGGTGCTCCTCAAGAACGATGACGCGGCACTGCCGCTGGACTCCGACGCGAGCGTCTACGTGGCGGGCCGCAACGCCGACGACGTGGGTAACCAGGCCGGCGGCTGGACCGGCACGTGGCAGGGCTGGTCGGGCGAGGTCACGGCGGGCACGACGATCCTCGAGGGCATCCAGGCCGCTGCGGGGGACGTCACGTTCAGCGAGGACGCCTCCGCGTCGACGGCCGGGGCTGACGTCGGCGTCGTCGTGGTGGGCGAGACGCCGTACGCCGAGGGGTACGGGGACGTGGGCGGACCCGAGTGGGCCTGGGACCCCGCGGACGGCGGTGTGCCCCGGGAGGAGAAGTCGATGGCGCTGCAGCCGGGCGATGTAGAGGTCGTGGAGCGGGTCTGCGCCGAGATCGAGACCTGCGTGGTCCTGGTCGTCTCGGGCCGGCCGCAGGTCGTCACCGAGCAGCTCGGGTCGATCGACGCGCTCGTCGCGTCCTGGCTGCCGGGTACCGAGGGTGCCGGCGTGGCGGACGTGCTGTTCGGCGAGCGCCGGTTCACGGGCCGGCTGCCGGTCTCGTGGCCGCGCTCCGCGGAGGATCCGGTGGTCAACGTCGGCGACGCGGGCTACGACCCGCTGTTCCCCTTCGGGTGGGGCCTGTCGACGGGCGGTCGGGGGTCGCACGTCGACCAGCACCGGCTGGCGCTGCAGGACGAGGTGCTGGACCCGGTCGAGGGCGTACCGCCGGCGGCCTCACGCGCGATCGCGACGTCGGACGAGGCGATGCTGGAGGGTCGCACCCGGCGCGCCCACGACATCCTCACCGCCGCCCTGACCCGCTGAGTGCTGGGTATTCGCGCTTTCTGGGGCTGTTGGGGCACGAATATCCAGCACTCATCGGTTGGAGTGGGCCAGGGCCTGCTCGAGGTCCTCGATCAGGTCCTGCGTGTCCTCCAGGCCGACGGAGAGGCGGACCGTCGTCTCGGTGATGCCGACGGCGGCCCTTCCCGCTGCGCCGAGCTTGCGGTGGGTGGTGGTCGCGGGGTGCGTGATGAGGGACTTGGCATCGCCGAGGTTGTTCGAGATGTCGATCACCTGGAGCGCGTCGAGGAACCCGAAGGTGTGCTTCTTCGCGGTCTCGGCGTCGGCGTCCGGCGGGACGGTGAGGTCGAACGTGACGACCGTGCCGCCGCCGCTCATCTGGGCACGTGCGAGGTCGGCCTGCGGGTGCGAGTCGAGGAACGGGTACCGCACCGCGCCCACGCCGGGGAGCGCCTCCAGGGCGTTCGCGACCGTCAGGGCACCGGCGCCCTGCGCCGCGATGCGCACCGGCAGCGTCTCGAGGCCCTTGAGGAGCGTCCACGCGTTGAACGGCGACAGCGACGGCCCGGTGTTGCGGATGAACGTCTGCACGGGCCCGGTCACGTACTCGGTGGAGCCGAGGATGGCGCCGCCCAGCACCCGTCCCTGTCCGTCGATGTGCTTGGTCGCGGAGTAGACGACCACGTCGGCGCCCAGCTCCAGCGGCTTCTGCAGCAGCGGGGTGGCGAACACGTTGTCGAGCACCACGGTCGCACCGGCGGCGTGCGCGAGCTCGACGACGCCGCGCACGTCCACGATGTCCTGCATCGGGTTGGACGGCGTCTCGCAGAACACGACGTCGGCCGGTGTCGCGAGCGCCTCCTCCCACTGGGAGAGCACGTGGCCGTCCACGTAGTCGGTATGCACGCCCCATTTGGCGAGGATGTCCTGGAAGATCACCATGCTGGACCCGAAGAGGGCGCGGGCCGCGACGATCCGTGACCCCGAGCTGACGAGTGCGGCCAGGGCGGTGAACACCGCCGACATGCCGGTCGCGGTCGCGTAGCAGGCCTCGGCGCCCTCGAGGAGCCGGATCCGCTCCTCGAACGTGTGGACGGTCGGGTTGCCGTACCGCGAGTAGACGAACCGGTCGAGGTCGCCGGTGAACGCGGCCTCGGCCTCCGCCGCCGTGTCGTAGACGTAGCCCTGGGTCAGGAACAGCGCCTCGCTCGTCTCCTGGAAGTCGCTGCGCTGGTGCCCGCCGCGTACGGCGAGGGTCGCGGGGCGGACACTGCGGGGGAGCGGCTTGCGGCCGGACCCCCCGGGGGCCGAGTCGGGCGGGAAGGCTCCGGTGACGGTCACTCGCCCGCCTCCGTCCAGGGCAGCCCGGCGACCTTCCAGCCCTGCTGGTCCCGGACGCCGTCGACCCCCGGAGCTCCCTCGAATCCCTCGAGCACGTTGTACGACGGGCCGAGGCCTGCGGCGGTGGCGAGCCGGGCGGCGCCGATGGAGCGCTGGCCGGAGCGACACAGGAAGACGACGGGTCCGGCAGTGACGCCCGCGGCTCTGAGCTCTTCCAGGAACCGGGTGTTGGGGCGGCCACCGGCCCGCACCCACTCACTGAACACCGGCTGGCTGCCGAGCGCGGTCGTGTCGGGGACGCCGATCGCCTGCCACTCGCCCTCGGTGCGGACGTCCACGAGCGTGGCGCCCGGGTCGGCGGCGAGCAGGTCCCAGGCCTGCTGGGGCGTGATGTCGCCGGCGTAGCCCTCGGCGGTACGGGCTTCGATGTGCGCGGGGACGCTCATGTGCTCCTCCATCGGTCGTGGCGGTAGCACCCTCGTCCGCCCTCGCCCTGCCAGGTCGACAGGGGCGGGGGCGCTGGGTTGCTGCGGCGTCGTCGTGCCACGTCACTCGGCCGCTCGGGATGGTCGTTCGCGATCGTACGACAAGTAGTCCGATGGGTGGGATGCCGTCTCGACAGGCGGCGTCGTTCGACGGGTTGTAAAGTTTGATCCCGACCGGATGTAAAGTTTGATCCGGCCGGATGCCAAGGCCCCACTGTCGTCGGCATGCTCGGCGCGTGACCGGAAGTGTCAGAGATGACCTACACACCCAGAGCGATCGACACCCATCTCATCGAGATGCTCAACGGGTTGCCGGCTGTCTCGATCGAGGGACCGAAGGCAGTTGGCAAAACGAAGACTGCTGCGCGGCTCGCGCAGACAACCATCCGTCTCGATCGTGGGGACGAAGCGGAGCTTCTGGCGCTCGACCCGGACCGTCTGCACCGGGATCCGACACCGATCCTCATCGACGAATGGCAGCTCATGCCGCAGTCATGGGATCTCGTTCGCAGGGCGGTTGACGATGGCGCAGGTGCCGGCGCGTTTCTCCTGACTGGCTCAGCCACGCCACGGGCGACGATTCACTCGGGCGCAGGGCGGATCGTCCGCATTCGCATGCGGCCGATGTCGTTTGCCGAGCGGCAGATCGAATCTCCGACCGTCTCGTTCGCAGGTCTGCTGAGAGACGGGCCCGCGGAGGTCGGCGGACGCACTGAGGTCGCGCCGGGGGACTACGCCGAGGAGATCGTTCGCTCTGGCTTTCCTGGCATTCGCACTCGACAAGGCACACACCATCGTGACGCCCTCGACAGCTACCTGGCACGGATCGTCGAGCACGACTTCAGCGAGCTCGGTCATGTGGTACGTCGTCCGAGAGCGCTCGAGGCATGGCTGACGGCCTATGCGGCGGCAACGGGAACGACGGCGACATACGAGACGATCTTGGACGCGGCGACACAGGGGATCAGCGACAAGCCGACCCGTCCGACGACCGTTGCCTACCGTGACACCCTGGAACGGCTGTGGATCCTCGATGAGGTGCCGGCCTGGGTCGGAAGCCGGAATCGCTTGGCGTCTCTTACTCAGGTCTCAAAGCATTTCCTCGCCGATCCGGCGCTTGCCGCACGACTGTTGGGAGTCGGGGCCGGCGCACTGATCGACAAGCCCCAGCCGGGAAAGATCGTGGCCCGGGACGGCACGCTGCTCGGTGCCTTGTTCGAGCACCTTGTAGCCCTGAGCGTCCGTGTGCATGCGGAGGTCGAACGAGCGCGCGTCCTACATCTGCGGACCAAGGGCGGCGAGCATGAGGTCGATCTCATCGTGGAGCGCGACGACGGGAAGGTGCTGGCGATCGAGGTAAAGCTGAACCGACTGCCGAACGACAAGGATGTGAAGCATCTCCGCTGGTTGAAGGAGAAACTGGGCGACGACCTTCTCGATGCCGTTGTGATGACGACCGGGCCGCTCGCTTATCGTCGACCCCAGGACGGGATCGCAGTGGTTCCGTTGGCACTGCTCGGACCATGACGAAGGCTGTGGACAACGGTGTGGAAAGGCTGTGGACAGACCTGTGGACGAGCACGAGCTGACCGGCGGCAACACCACCGGCGTCGTGCGGGTCGGCGACACCGTGCACCGCGCGGCCGGCCCATGGACGCCGACCGTCCAGCGCCTGCTCACCCACGTCCGTGCCCGCGGCATGGCCGAGGTTCCCGAGCCGCTCGGCCTCGACGACCAGGGCCGGGAGGTCGTCTCGTTCCTGCCGGGCGACGTTCCGGGGTGGCCCGCCCCGGAGTGGCTCTGGTCCGCGGACGTCCTGGCCGACGCCGGCCGCCTCCTGCGGCGCTTCCACGACGCCACGGCGGGGTTCGCCCCGGCTGACGCCCGGTGGCGGCTCCCCGCGACCGAACCCGCCGAGGTGATCTGCCACAACGACGCGGCGCCCTACAACATGGTCTTTCGCGCCGGCCGGCTTGCGGGCCTCATCGACCTCGACACCGCTGCGCCGGGTCCACGGGTCCGGGACCTGGCCTACCTCGCCTATCGGATCACGCCGCTGTCGGGTGACGCCTTCGCGGGGGTGGGTTACGGCGTCGGGCACCTGGACCCGATGGCGCGGCTCGACGCGTTGATCACCGCGTACGGGTACCCGTACCCGCGTGCCAAGGTGCTGGGCGCGATGGTCGACAAGCTGCACGACCTGGCCGGCTGGACCGAGGCACGGGTCGACGACGGCGGTCCGGCCGAGCTGCGCGAGCACGCCGCCATGTACCGCGCGGACGCACAGCGGATCGTCGCGCTCGTCGCGGCCGCCGAGCGAGACTGACCCGGCGGTCGGCCTGGGCCGGGCCGGGCCGAACGGCCGCCCGGAGCCGGGAGCCGGCCCCGGACCCGGCCCCGGACCCGCGCCCGGCTGATCAACTCTCGGCGGTTCGTTCGATCCGCGTGACCGCAGTGGCGACGCCGTCCTCCTCGCCCACCCGGGCGCCCAGCTCACGTGCCGCGTCGGCCCGGCCCGCCGCGTCGTCGATCGCCGCGGCGAACCGGTCGGCCGTGACCTTGCCGGTCAGCGCAGGGGCGCCGATCCCCAGCTCGTGCACCCGCCGCGCCCAGAACGGCTGGTCGCCCAGGAACGGCCGGATCACCTGGGGCACCCCGGCCCGGAGGGCGGCCGCGACGGTGCCGACGCCCCCGTGGTGCACCGCGACTGACGTGCGGGGCAGGAGGAGGCTGTGCGGTGCCTGGTCGAGCACGTGGACGGTCTCCGGCACACGCGAGGGCCGGAGCGCACCCCAGCCCGTCGCCAGGACCGCGCGTCGCCCCGAACGGTGCAGCCCGTCCAGCACCGCATCCGTGAAGGCTTCCGGGTTCTTGACGACCATGCTGCCGAAGCCGACGTACACCGGCGGCTCGCCGGCATCGAGGAACCGGTCCAGCGCCTCGGACGGCGCCCAGCGGCCGTTCGGCGGCAGGCTCCAGAACCCGGTCGGCGCAAGCTCGGCCGGCCAGTCGTCCGGCGCGGGCAGCAGGTGCGGGCTCCACGCGTGCAGGACGCCGTCGCGGGCCACGCGCTCGGCGAGTCCCGTCGTCGGACCGGTCAGGCCGAGCACCTCGGACCGCCAGGACCGGACCATGCGGCGGTACGGGGCCTCGATGACTCCGGCCAGTCCCCAGCTCGCCCGGTTGAGGAACCGGGGCGGCGGGACCGGGCTGAGCGGTGACGGGAACCGCACGGTAGGGGTGAACAGCGGGATGGGGAGCGCGGCGATCGACGGCACCCCGAGCAGGTCCGCGAGGTGGGGTGCGCCGAGCGTCTTGGGCGCGTAGACGACGACGTCGGCGCCGCTGTCCCGCAGCGTGGCCAGGTCGTCGAGCCAGCGGCGGAGCAGCGGGAGTGCAGACCGGGCCGCCGTGATCGACGCC
This sequence comes from Promicromonospora aerolata, assembly GCF_042682255.1. Taxonomy (NCBI): domain Bacteria; kingdom Bacillati; phylum Actinomycetota; class Actinomycetes; order Micrococcales; family Promicromonosporaceae; genus Promicromonospora; species Promicromonospora aerolata. The sequence continues at coordinate 3,599,268 of NZ_JBHUHF010000001.1, read as the reverse complement.
CGTGCCCCCTTTCCTGCCACCTGCTCCTGGAGGGCGAAGACGCCATCGTCGAGCGGCGCGACCGGGAGTCCGCGGGCCGCCGCGTCCTCGGTCAGTCGGCGTGGTGCGGCCAGCAGCGGCTCGTGGCCGGCCCGGGCGAGCTCGAGGCCGAGTGCCGCGAACGGCTCGACGTCACCCCGGCTGCCCATGGTGACCAGGAGAACCCTCATCGGGTGGCCTCCCACTCGTCCAGGAGCGCGGGGAAGCGATCCGCCATGAAGGCATACATGTCGCGCATGTTCTCCAGCCGCTTGCGCCGGCCGGGGTCGTCGCCCACCGCGGCGAGGCCGTGCGCGGCAAGCTCCTGGAACGCGTCGAACTCCGCCATCTTGGCCCGGAAGGCCCGGCCGAACACGTCGTCGGTGAGCCGGTAGCGGTCGCGGCGCTCGCCGCGACGCCGGAATCGCTCGACCATGCCGGCCTGGTCGAGCTGGCGCAGGGCCACGCTCATGCTGCTCTTGGCGACGGCGAGCCGTTCGCACAGGTCGGGTGCGTCGGCGCTGTCATCGTCCGACGCGAGCAGGTGCCCGACGACCCGGCCGGCCGTGCGGCTCAGACCGAGCCGCTCGTAGAAGAGCCCGGCCTCTTCGGTGAAGTCCTCGATGGCGCTCATGCGGCAAGCGTACCGCTTGTTCGGTCCGTTCCGAACACTCTGAACGGGGAACTTCTCCGACTCGGCGGCGCGCGCCGGCCGCCGGCGACCTTTGCGCCCATATGTTGAGACCAAAATATGAGACGCGCGTTGACAGCGGATGTGCCGCAGCCCAGGATGACGGCAGGTCATGAGTGCCAGCGCCAAGCCCCGGCTCGCTGGTCGGCAACCCTCCCTCCGCGGCGGGGTGCTCCGGGTGACGACCTGGCCGCGTGCAGCCGCGCGTGGCAAGCGCGGGGGAATCGCCCCCAGGACTGTGCTGGAGGACGCCATGTCGGCAACCACTCTCACCCGCGACGCTGCGGTGACCGGCGTCGCACCGCTGCGCCCCGTGGTCGGTGGTGCGACCCTCGTCCCCCTCGTGGACGGCACCCGGGTCCCCTACGCCAACCTCGATGTCGCGGCGTCCGCCCCGGCGCTGCAGGCCGTGGCCGACCGGGTCACCCAGGTGCTCCCCCTCTATGCCAGCGTGCACCGTGGCGCGGGCTACCTCTCCCAGGTGAGCACCGCCCTGTACGAGACCGCCCGCCGCACCATCGGTGCGTTCGTCGGCGCCCGCGACGACGACCTCACGATCGTCACGCGCAACACCACCGACTCCCTGAACCTGCTCGCCGGCTGCGTCCCCGCGCAGCCCGACGGCGAGCCCGGCCGCGTGCTCGTCCTCGACGTCGAGCACCACGCCAACCTGCTGCCCTGGCAGCGCGGCGCCGACGCGACCGTGCTGACCGGCGGCTCCACCGTGGCCGAGACGCTCACCCAGATCCGCGACGAGCTGGCCGACGCCGCCGCGCACCGCCAGTACGCGCTCCTCGCGCTCACCGGCGCCTCCAACGTGACGGGCGAGTCGCTGCCCGTCGACGAGATCGTCGCGGTGGCCCACGAGTACGGCGTACGCGTGGTGCTCGACGGCGCCCAGCTCGTGCCCCACCGGCGCATCTCCCTGGAATCCACGGGCGTCGACTACCTCGCCTTCTCCGGGCACAAGACGTACGCGCCGTTCGGTGCGGGTGTGCTCGTGGGCCGCCGGGACTGGCTCGACACCGGCACGCCGTACCTCGCGGGTGGCGGCGCCGTGCGACGAGTGCGCGTCGCCGGCACCGACTGGCACGACGGTCCCGCCCGGCACGAGGCCGGTTCGCCCAACGTGATCGGCGCCGTGGCGCTCGCCGCGGCGTGCGAGGAGCTCGCGGCGCTCGCGCCGGAAGATGTCGTGGCGCACGAGAACGCGCTGCGCCACCGGCTCGTGTCCGGGCTCGAGGCGATCGACCGCGTCGAGGTGGTGCGCGTGTGGGCGGACGCCGTCGACCCCGTGGGCGTCGTGACCTTCACGGTGGCCGGCTACGACCCGGGCCTCGTCGCCGCGTACCTGTCCGCGGAGCACGGCATCGGCGTGCGCGACGGGCGCTTCTGCGCGCACCCGCTGCTCGGCCGCCTCGGGTTCGACGCCGGGGCGGTGCGCGCCTCGGTCGGTGTCGGCACCGCGGGCGAGGAGGTCGAACGGCTCGTCGCCGCCGTCGGCCGGCTGGTGGCGGAGGGCCCGCAGGCCGGCTACGACGTCGTCGACGGCCTGTGGGTGGTGACCGACGACCCCCGTCCGGTGCCCGAGGGCTCGGGCCTCGCGGGGCTCCTGGCCACCGCGGCCGCGGGCTTCCAGGACGAGTTCGGCTGCCTCCCCGACCCGGAGTAGGTCAGAGCGGGAATGCTGCCGGACGCGGCAGGGCCGCCTCCACCTGTGCCGCCAGCGCCAGCAGGGTGAGCTCGCCGCCCGGCCGGCCGATGATCTGGACCCCCATCGGCAGTCCTGCGGGCGCCTCGGCGGTCGGCGCGGTCCAGTGCGTCGGCACGGTGATCGCGGGCAGCCCCGCGACGTTGAGCATCGACGTGAACGGCGTGTACTGGCACTGCTGCTCGAAGTTCCGCTCGGGGTCCTGGGCGTCGTACCACCCGATGGGGCGCGGTGTGAGCGCGAGGGCGGGCGTCACCACCGCGTCGTACACGCTGATCTGCGCCACCAGCGAGCGCTCGTAGCCGTTGAGCGTGCGCACCGCCTCGGCGAGCTGCCGCGCCGGCACCTCGCGCCCCGACCGGATCAGCCACTGCGTCAGCGGCTCCAGCCGGCCGAGCGTCTCCGGGTCGTCGATCGGCACCGCCGACGCGCCGCCCATCCACAGGGTCCGGAACGCCGGTGCGTACTCGGGCGCCTCGGCCAGGACCATCTCGTCCAGCGTGTGCCCGAACCCCGTCAGGGCTCCCACGCCCGCGTCCAGGGCCGCCCTGGCCTCGGGTGACACGGTGATCGCATAGAACTCGTCCCACGCCGACGTGGTGGTCACGCCGATCCGTGCGGTTCCGGATTCCGGCCCGCTCCACCCGGTCCGCGGGTCAAGCAGCGTGGCGCGCTGCGCGGCCGCCAGATAGGCGCCCGCCTCGTACGACGGCGCACGCAGCGAGAACGGATGCGCGACGCCGCCCCCGGCGAGCCGCGGGAGCATCGCCTCGAGCAGCAGGGCGGTGTCCGCGACGGTGCGCGCGATCGGGCCGTTCACCACCAGCCCGCCCAGCGAGTCGACGCCGCTGCCCGCCGGCAGCAGGCCCCGCGTCGGCTTGAGGCCGACCACGCCGCACGCGGCGGCGGGGATGCGGACCGAGCCGCCGCCGTCGGAGCCGGGAGCGAACGGCAGCATGCCCGCCGCCACCGCCGCGGCCGCACCACCGCTGGATCCGCCCGCGCCGCGCGTCAGGTCCCACGGTGTGCGCGCCGGCGGGGCGTCGACCGGTTCGGTGTAGGCGGGGAAGCCGAGCTCGGGCGCCGCCGTCTTGCCCAGGCTGACCACACCCGCGGCGTCGAGGATCCGGACGATCTCGTCGCTCTCCGCGGCCGGCGGCAGGCCCGCGAACGCGCGTGAACCGAATCCCGTCGGCACGCCCGCGCGGTTCCACAGGTCCTTGTCCCCCGTGGGCAGGCCCCACAGCCCGCCCGACGCCGACCGTGCGCCGCCGGTGCCGTCACCGTCCCGCCCGAGGGCCGCTGCGCGCTCCCTGGCGAGCTCGGGGGTGACGGTGGCGAAGGCTCCGACGGTCGGGTCGAGCCGTTCCACCCGGTCGAGAAAATGCTCGGTGACCTCCGCGGGCGTGAGGTCACCGGCGGCGAGGAGGTCACGGAGCTCGACGGCGGTCCGCTCATGCAGGGCATCCATCCGGCCAGGCTACGGCGCTCGGCACCGACCCGCGGAAATGCCGTATATGTCTCACCCGCTCTACAGCGGACCTGGCTCAATTCATGAACGCGACAACTCGCTCTCGACCGTCTGACCTGCGCATATGCGCCTTCTTTGCCGAAAGGTGCGCCCAAGAAGCAATGCCACGCCGCGCAGAATGCGCTTCTCCGGCATATGTTCGTGGAGTGTCGGCACCTTTGTGCTGCGCCACCGTGGCGTAGCAGAGGTGACGAGAAAAGTCTCGAAGGGGGAGAGAACTATGCCATTCCTCAGTGCAGGTCTTGTTGTGCCGACCCAGGTCGACTGGCTGGAGCCGCTCACGAACGCGCTGGGCGCGGTCGCAAGCTTCATCCCGAAGCTCCTCGTGTTCCTGATCGTATTCCTCATCGGGTACTTCATCGCCAAGGCGATCGCCCGGTTCGTAGGGATGATCCTGACGCGGATCGGCTTCAACAAGGTGCTGGAGAAGGCGGGTGCCAACCGGCTCCTCGCCGGGTCGGGCATCGAGCCGATCTCGCTGCTCACCAAGATCATCTACTACTTCATCCTGCTCATCGCGCTGCAGCTCGCGCTGAGCGCTTTCGGGCCCACCAACCCGGTGAGCGCAATCGTCAACGACATCGTGGCGTGGCTCCCGAAGCTGGTCGTCGCGATCGTCATCGTCGTGATCGCGGGCGCCATCGCGAATGCCGTGAAGGACCTTATCCTCAACTCCATGGGTGGGGTTTCCTACGGCCCGCTGGTTGCTAAGTCGGTCTCGTTCTTCATCATCGCGCTGGGCATTATCGCCGCGGTGAACCAGATCGGCATCGGCACCACCGTGACAATGCCCGTCCTCGTGGCATTCCTGGCCACCCTGGCCGGAATTCTGATCGTCGGTGTCGGCGGTGCCCTCATCGGCCCCATGCGGCCGCGGGTCGAGAGCCTCCTCGGCAACCTCTCGTCGGGTGGTGGCGCCGCTGCCACGCCCGCCGCAGAGCCCGGCACCACCCCCGGGACCGCGCCGCGCACGGACCCGGGCGCCTCGGGTTCGTTCCCACCGCCGCCGCGCGACATCTGAGCGCCTGACCGGCCGGTCACGACGACGCCGGGGCCGCACCGTCACCTGACGATGCGGCCCCGGCGTCGCACTGTGCGCCCGAGGATGCGGCGGCTACGACGCGCCGAGGAGCTCCTGAGCGGCCCCGACCACACTGATGAGCTGTTCCAGGTCCGGGTCGTCCTCCGTCGGCTGGAGCGCCACGGTGTCCACGCCCGCCTCGCCGTACCGGCGCACGCCGTCGGCGAGCGCCTGAGCGTCGCCCCACACGGCGTACGCCGCGAGGCCGGCGTCGTCGGCCACGTCCGCGCCCATGTCCATGGCGGTGAACTCCGCCCGCAGGCGGGCGACGGCGGTGGGCCCGGTGCCGCCCGAGACGAACTGGATCACGGGAAGGTCGACGCCGTCCCGGCCGGCGGCTGCCTTCCCCTCGGCGACCCGGGCGAGCGCCGCGGGCAGCCTGGGCAGGCCGACGGAGCCCTCGAGCACCACACCGTCACCGGCCTCACCCGCCAAGCGCAGCGACCTCGGTCCCGTCGCCGCGACCGGGATCGCCACCGGCCGGGCGGGTGGCCAGTCGAGCGCGACGTCGTCCAGGGACACGTAGCGGCCCGACGTCGTCACACGCTCCCCGGCGAGCAGCGCGCGCAGCGCCGTCGAGTACTCCCGCATGAGGGTCAGCGGGGACGCCGCCTTGGCTCCCACCTGAGCCATCCAGGGCTGCACGCCGTGCCCGATCCCGGGGACGAGCCGGCCCGGGAACATCCCGTCGACCGTCGCGATCTCCATGGCGGTGAGCGCGACGTTGCGCAGCGGCGTCGGGAGCACACCGATCCCGACCCGGAGGCGATCGGTGGCGGACAGGACCGCGCTCGCGGTGGCGATGCCGCCCGTCTGGAAGCAGTCCTCCCAGAACCAGAGCTCGTCGATCCCCGCGGACTCGACGGCACGGGCGAGCGGGATGATGCGGGTCGGTGGGGTCGACGGCCGGATGATGTACGCCAGTCTGGTCATGGCCCCACGCTGCCACGGCTCAGGGCGTCACAGCCACCCCTTACGGGCGGCGTACCAGCCCAGCTGGATGCGGGTCGAGACGCCCGCGATGCCCATGAGCACCTTGACGCGACGCTGCACGGTGCGCAGGGAGAGCCCCAGCTGGTTCGCCACCGACTGGTCGGTGAGGCCGGCCAGCATGAGCGCGAGGATGCGGCTGTCCTCCTGCTCGAGGTCGGACGCGTCCGAGCGTTCGCCCGGCCGGGCGAACGGGGTGGCATCGCGCCACACGCTCTCGAAGAGGGCGATCAGGGCGTCCAGCAGCCCGGACGGGTGGATGATCAGCGCGCCCACGAGGTCGGGTGCCAGGTCGGAGCCCTCAGTGCCCGCCTCGACGACGGTCTGGATCGGCACGAAGGCGAGGCGGTGGTCGATGATGAACAGCTTGATCGGCACCCGCTCCGAGAATCGCACGTCCTCGCCGTTCTCGATCGCCGCGGCGACGTCGTCCACCCGCAGCACACCGGTGTCCAGGAACACGCGATCCACCACTACCCGGTAGTGCACGCCCCGCGCGACGGCCTGGTCCTCCGCGGTGTTCTCGTCGGCGGGCATCACGAACACGGGCGGCTTGGTGAACGACTCGACGGTCTCGCGCGCGCCGAGCTGGAGCTGCATGATGCGGTGCTTCACGGCGTCGGCTCCGTGCACCACGTCGACGACGTCGGTGGCCGGCCGCAGTGCGGACGACCGCCGGAACTCCTCCTCGAGCTCGATCAGCTCGACCTGTGCGGCGCGGATCTCGTCCTTGCGGCGGGCGAGCAGCGCGCCCAGCGCTATCTCGGGGGGAGCCGCCTGGAAGCGGGAGTCGTCCGCGCTCTGCCGGGCGGCGAGCCCGTGGCTCTCCAGCGCACGGAGCACGTCCAGCGCGTCTCCGGGGTCGCATCCGAGCCGCCGGCCCAGCTCCGTCGCGTCGAGGGACGGAGACGCCACCAGGTCGCGGTACGCGAGGGACTGCGGCTTCGTCAGGCCGAGCACGTCACCGAGCATGGCATCCTCCCGCCGGATGAAGTTCGCCGCCGTGGTGAGGATACGGGATTGATAGCCTCCGGCACGTGATCACCGAGGACGTGCGGGTCTCCGCCGCCGGCGTCCGTCCCCCACGGTGGCGCTAGTCGCCCGTGTGCTCTGCCTCGAACCGCGCCTTGTACGACGCGGCCCCGGTGACCGACTCGAGGCCGAAGGTCACGTGCCCGACCGGGACCCGACCGTCCACCGCGTCGATCACCCGTGCCGCGTCCTGGACGGTGAACCCGCCGCACAGCTCGATGAGCTCGACGCCTTCGTCGACCAGCCCGACGGCGACCTCCGCGACCGCGGACTCGTCCGGTACGGGGACGAGCGTCGTGCGCTGCCCCTCGCGCTCGATCACCACCCGGTCGGCCACGGGATCCGCTCCCGGCTGGCCGAAGATGTAGGCCCAGCTCGCGCTCATGTCAGCCCCAGACCTTCTCGATCGACACCGGGTTGAGCTCCGACTCCAGGGGCAGACGCTCCGGGCCGCTCCACTCGCGCCCGGCCTGGGCGTCGGTCGGCCCAGAGGAAGTCGAACTCCACACCCTTGCGGAAGCGGAGGTAGGCCAGACCGAGCCTGGATCCCTCGTCCTCGTCGGCGATGTAACCGACGTACGCCTGGTGGTCACCGACCTGGAACCAGTCGGGCACATCCCGGACGCTGAACTTCTGGACGGCGGTGGGGTCGAAGATCATGACGGTGCCTCGTCTCGTCTCGGTGTGTGACGCAGGACCACGGTGGCAGGGCCAGGGTGCGGGGCGCAATCGCTGGGCGGCAGAGGCGCCAGGGCACGGGATTGGTAGCCTCCGGCACGTGATCACCGAGGACGTGAGCTTCTCCGCCGACGACGGCGCGCAGGTCGCCGGCCGCTGGTTCCTGCCGGACGGCGCTCCGGTCGGTGTCGTGGTCATCGCGCCGGCGATGGCGATGCCGATGCGGTTCTACCGGCACACGGCAGCCTGGCTCGCGGACCGTGGCCTCGCGGTGCTCACCTTCTCGTACCGCGGTTCGGAGCCCGAGCTCTACGGGCCCCTGCGGGACTCCACGGCGACCGCCCTGGACTGGTACCAGGACGCGGTGGCGGCGGCGGGCCACGCCCGCACCCGGGTCGACGCCGCCGGGGTCCCGCTCTCCTGGGTAGGCCATTCGTTCGGGGGCCAGAGCCTCGGTTTCCTCGCCGACGCGGGTGTGGACAGGTGCGTGATGGTGGCCTCGGGGACCGGCTGGCGCGGCAAGGCCGCACCGACCATCAAGACGTGGTCCCCGCTGCTGTGGCGCGTCATCGCGCCCGCCGCGATCGCCGCGGTGGGCTACTACCCGGGACGCCGGCTCCACATCCTGGACGATCTGCCGGGCGGCGTCATGCGGCAGTGGGGGCGCTGGTGCCTGCACCCGGACTACCTGTTCAGCGAGCATCCTGAGCTCCGGGACGGCTTCGCGAAGGTCCAGACGCCGGTGACCGCGCTCTGGACCGCCGACGACGAGCTGATCTCCCCCGACTCGATCAGGTACTGGAGCCGTGAGTTCCCGAACGCGGACGTCGAGCTCGTCGAGATGCGGGCCGCCGACCACGGCCTGACCCGCATCGGCCACTCGGGCTTCTTCCGCCCGAAGCGCGCGATCCTCTGGGAGGAGCTGCTGCTGCCCCGCCTGGCTCGGAGCTAGGGGCCAGGTCCGCTACCCAGTGATCGCGCCCGAAACCAGCGGTGGTTCGGGCGCAATCACTGGGTAGCGGGAGGGGACCCGGTTTAGAGCCCGGTGACCTTGCCGACGAAGTGGCGGGTGTTCTTGCCCGACCGCCAGCCGTCGTACACGAAGTCGCGTGCACCGGCCGCGTCCCGGCTGACCGGCTCCGTCGAGGACACATCATCCGCGTAGCGGATCGCCACGTCGACGGTGCCCGGCAGCAGCACCGGCTTGAAGAACTCGACGGTCCACTCGTACCGCTCCCCCCGGCGGGCCGGCCCCACCTCGGCCAGCGCACGCGCCGCGGTGTACATGCCGTGGGCGATCGCCCGCGGGAACCCGAACGCCTTGGCGCCGAGGCTCGACGTGTGGATCGGGTTCTGGTCGCCCGACACCGCGCCGTAGGCCCGCCCGGTCCCGCCGCCGAGCTTCCACCGAGCGGTCGGCAGGGGCGCCGTCCACTCCTCGCGCGGCGACTCGGCGGCCGGTGCGGCCCCGTCGGGCGCGGTGAAGCCCTTGGCGAGGTACGTCGACACGCCCTGGTAGGCGAGCTCGCCGTCGACCAGCACCTCCGCGACGAGGTCGACCTGGACACCGCGGCGGTGCGCGCGGGCGTCCTGCGCCCAGGCCCGCACCAGCAGGGTCTCGCCCACGCGCACCGGACGGAGCACGCGAGCGCTGTTCCTCAGGTGCACCATGCCCAGCAACGGCAGCGGGAAGTCACCGCGCACCATCACCGCCGTGGCCAGCGGGAACGCCAGGACGTGCAGGAACCCCGCCGGCAGCACCTCGGATGCCGGCTCACCCACCAGGCGGAGGTAAGCCGCCAGATGCTCCGCCTCGTCCGCGGTGTCGACGTCCGCCACCTGGTAGGCCACCTGGGGGAGCCGGACCGCGCCGCCCCGCGGCCGTTTGGCGACGGATCCACCCGCGCCCTTGGCGAAGAGCCCGGCGAGCTTCGGCAGCCGGGCCAGCTCCGTCACGCCGTACGACGCCGGCACTCCCGCCCTGGTCAGTGCGCTTCCCGTCACTTGCCCACCATCGACTGACCGCAGACCCGCAGGACCTGCCCGTTCACGCCCTTGGCCACGGGCGACGCGAGGAACGCGATCGCTTCGGCGACATCGAGCGGCAGCCCGCCCTGCTGGAGCGACGGGATGACCCGGCGCGCCACCTCGCGCGTGGCGAACGGGATGGACCTGGTCATCTCGGTCTCGATGAACCCCGGCGCGACGGCGTTCGCCGTGCCGCCCAGCTCCGCGACGAGCGGCGCGGTAGCGGCCGTGTGGCCGATCACGCCGGACTTGGAGTACGCGTAGTTTGTCTGGCCCTTGTTGCCGGCGATGCCGGACGTCGAGGCCAGCGACACGATGCGCAGCCCTTCGACGCCGGCGGCCAGCAGCTGCTCGTTGATGCGCAGCTGGGAGGCGAGGTTCACCGCGATGACGGAGTCCCACTGGCCGGGCTTCATGTTGGCGAGCAGCTTGTCGCGCAGGATGCCCGCGTTGTGCACCAGGATGTCGATCCCGCCGACGTGCCTCGCGGCGTCGAGGATCTTGGTCCCCGCATCCGCGGCGGTCACGTCCAGCTGTACGGCAGTGCCCTTGATCTCGTTCGCGACGCCGGCGAGCGACTCGCCGGCAGCGGGCACGTCCACCACCACGACCTTGGCGCCGTCCCGGGCCAGGGTGCGCGCGATCGCGGCGCCGATACCACGCGCGGCACCGGTGACGACGGCGACCTTGCCCGCCAGCGGCTGCTCCCAGTCGACGTCGTCCAGCGCGTCCGCCGGTCCGACGGGCAACACCTGGCCGTCGACGTACGCCGACTTCGCGGACAGGAAGAAGCGGAGCGTGCCCAGCGCGGAGGTCGAGTCGACGGCCGCACCGCCGGTCAGCTGCACACCGTTCGCCGTGGCCCCGCCCCGCAGCTCTTTGCCGATCGAACGCGTGAAGCCCTCGAAGCCGGCCCGGGTCGCGGCGAGCGCCGGCGGGTCGCTCGTTTCCGCAGCACGGGACAGGACGACGACGCGGCCGTTGCCCGCGAGCCGGCGCAGCGTGCCGCCCAGGGCGAGCACCGACTCGGAGACCGCCTCGGGGGACTCGGCGGACGTACCGACGAGCACGACGCCGCCCCAGCGGACGTCGTCGGCGCCCTCGGTGGACCGGCGCACGTCGACGTCCCAGGCGAGCAACGCCTTGGCGAGCGCATCGGCGTCGGCGGTCGAGGCGTCGTCGGACACGATGAGGACGGGGCCCACGGTCAGCGGAGCGTCCGGGGTGTAGCGGCGCAGGACCGCCGGACGGGGGAGGTTCAGCTGCTTCGCGAGTTTCTTGCCCAGCTCGCCGTTCACGAACCTGGTGTAGTTGTCAGCCACGAATTTCCTTCCGATCTGGGGGAGGGGAGGGCCTCAGGGGGACTCGACGATGGCGACGGCACCCAGGCCGCCGGCGGCGCAGACCGAGATGAGCGCCCGTGCCGGGCGGCCGGTCTCGGCGGCCTTCGCCGCCACCAGCTTCGCCGCGGTGGCGATGATGCGCCCGCCGGTCGCGGCGAACGGGTGGCCCGCGGCGAGCGAGGAGCCGTTCACGTTGAGCTTGCTGCGGTCGACCTTGCCGAACGCGCCGTCGAGGCCGAGCTCGGTGCGGCAGTACTCCTCGTCCTCCCAGGCGGCGAGCGTGGTCAGCACGGTGGAGGCGAACGCCTCGTGGATCTCGAAGAAGTCGATGTCGTCGAGGGTGAGGCCGTTGCGCGCGAGCATCCGCGGCACGGCGGCGGCCGGCGCCATGAGCAGCCCCTCGTGGCCGTGCACGAAGTCGACGGCGGCCGTCTCGGCGTCCACGAACTTCGCGAGGATCGGCAGGTCGCGCTCCTCGGCCCACTCCCGCGATGAGAACAGGACGGTGGACGCACCGTCGGTCAGCGGCGTGGAGTTGCCGGCCGTCATCGTGGCCGAGCCGCCGAGCTTGGTGCCGAAGACGGGCTTGAGCTTCGCCAGCTTCTCGAGCGACGTGTCGGGGCGCAGGTTGTCGTCCCGGGTCAGGCCCTTGAACGGGGTGACCAGGTCGTCGAAGAAGCCCGACTCCCAGGCGCGGGCGAGGTTCTGGTGCGAGTTGTACGCGACCTCGTCCTGGGCCTCGCGCGAGATGCCCCACCGTGCCGTCGTGATGGCCTGGTGCTCGCCCATGGAGAGGTGCGTGCGCGGTTCGCCCGTGCCGGGGGTGGCGGGGGCCAGGTCCTTGGGGCGGATCGCGGCCAGTGCCTTGAGCTTCGCACCGGTGGTCTTGGCGTGGTTGGCGTCCAGGAGGGCGGCGCGCAGGCGGTCGCTGACGACGATCGGCGCGTCGGACACGGTGTCCGTGCCGCCGGCGACCGCGGACTCGATCTGGCCCAGCTTGATCTTGTTGGTCACCGCGATGGCGGCCTCGAGGCCGGTGGCGCAGGCCTGCTGGACGTCGTAGGCCGGGGTGGCCGGCGACAGGGAGGAGCCCAGCACCGACTCGCGGATCAGGTTGAAGTTCTTGCTGTGCTTGAGCACGGCGCCGCCGGCGACCTCGCCCAGGCGCTCGCCCTGCAGGCCGAACCGGGCGACGAGCCCCTCCAACGCTGCGGTGAACATGTCCTGGTTGCTGGTCCGGACGTACTTCTTGCCGGCGCGGGAGAACGGGATGCGGTTGCCGCCGATGATCACGGCCTCGCGCGTGGACGGGACGGGGGAGGGGGTTGTGGACACGTCGCTGTTCCTTCTCACTTCGTCGTCGGGCAGGTGGCTTCGTTGGTCGAGCCTTGTCGAGACCGTGGTGGGCCGCGACCCGGTTCTTGCCGGGGTGGTGCCCAGGACTCACAGTACCTGATACTCTCAGTCTCGTGAGACGAATCACAAGACCTCTAGTGAGTCTCGGTGAGGAGGCGGACCGATGAGCATCGGAGTCGACGGTCGTTCGACCCGCTGGGACGACCACCGCACGGCCCGTCGGGCAGAGCTCGTCCGCGCTGCGCGCAAGGCGGTGCACCGCCTCGGACCGGCGGTCTCGATGGACGAGATCGCCGCGGCGGCAGGGACGTCGAAGTCCATCGTCTACCGGTACTTCGACGACAAGGCGGGCCTGCGGCTCGCCGTCGCCGAGACCGTGGTGATGCAGATGCACGACGCGCTCCGCGCCGCCGCGCAGCGCGCCGACGACCCCGAGATGGCGTTGCGCGAGATGGTGCGCGTCTACCTCGAGATGATCGAGAGCTCGCCCAACGTCTACTGGTTCGTCACCCGGACCGCTATCGGTGGCAACGAGCCGGCTCCGGTCGAGAGCGGGCGCCGTGGCCGGCGCGCCACCGCCGCCGAGGACACCACCGACGCCGCCGTGCCGACCACGCCTGTCGACCTGCACCCGCTCGGCGCCTATCTCGACTCGGTGATCGAGCTCGTCGCCGAGCCCTTCGCGCGGGCCACCGACGTCCCCCAGGCCGACGCCGCCGCCTGGGCGGCCGGTGCTGTCGGCTTCGTGCGCGGTTCCGGCGAGTGGTGGCTCGGCCACCGCAACGTCGAGTCCAGCCCGCTGACCCGGGAAGAGCTGACCGAGCGCGTGACGCTCTGGCTCTGGACCGGACCCGTGGGCGTGCTGCACCACGACCGCCCCGGCTCCGCACCCGTGACCGCCTGACCTGACCCACCCTCCCGAGACCCCAGTACCTGGCCCACCGGCCGAACACCGAGGAGAACCGATGACGACCACCTCCGAGCCCGTGACCACCCCCACGGCCACCGAGGCCGCCGCGCCCCAGACCGAGGCGCCTCGTCCGACGTCGGGCGGCCGTGTGGACGTGCCCGCTCTGCAGCAGATGCTGCTCGGCCGCTGGCCCGAGGAGCGTTCCGAGGCTCGCCGCATGGTGGCCGAGCACCCCGAGCTCTGGAAGCAGGAGGGCATCACCAAGGAGGAGCACCGGGAGATCGCCCTCGCGCAGATGAAGCAGATGGTGCCGTACGGCCAGGTCCTGCGGGCCTTCCCGGAGCGGCTCGGCGGGCGTGGCCAGGCCGGCGCGAACCTGGTGGGCTTCGAGGAGCTCGTCGCCGCCGACCCGTCGCTGCAGATCAAGGCCGGCGTGCAGTGGGGCCTGTTCGGTTCGGCGATCCTCCACCTCGGCACCGAGGAGCAGCAGGACCGGCTCCTCCCCGGCGCGATGGACCTGAGCGTCCCCGGTGCGTTCGCGATGACCGAGACGGGTCACGGTTCGGACGTCGCCTCGATCGGCACGACCGCCACGTACGACCCCGACACCGAGGAGTTCGTGCTCAACACCCCGTTCCGCGGGGCGTGGAAGCAGTACCTCGGCAACGCGGCGAAGCACGGTGTCGCAGCGACGGTGTTCGCCCAGCTGATCACCAACGGCGTCGACCACGGTGTGCACTGCTTCTACGTGCCCATCCGCGACCCGCAGACCATGGAGTTCCTGCCGGGCGTCGGTGGTGAGGACGACGGTCAGAAGGGCGGCCTCAACGGCATCGACAACGGCAAGCTGCACTTCACCGACGTGCGTGTGCCGCGTGCGGACCTCCTCGCCCGCTACGGCCAGGTGGCGGCGGACGGTACCTACACCTCCTCGATCGACAGCCCGGGCCGACGCTTCTTCACCATGCTGGGCGCCCTCGTCCAGGGACGCGTGTCGCTCGACGGCGCCGCGATCACCGCGGCGAAGATCGGCCTCGCGATCGCCACGAAGTACGCCGACCAGCGCCGGCAGTTCTCGCCCGCCACCGGTGCGGACGAGCTGACGCTGCTCGACTACTCCACGCACCGCCGCCGGCTCTTCCCCCGCATCGCGGAGGCGTACGCGATGCACTTCGCGCACGACGAGCTGCTCGACCTGTTCGACGCGGTCTTCTCCGGCCGGGAGGACACGCCCGCCATGCGGGAGGACCTCGAGACCACGGCGGCGGCGCTCAAGGCGACCTCCACCTGGTACTCGCTCGACACCCTCCAGGAGTGCCGTGAGGCGTGCGGCGGTGCCGGCTTCCTCTCCGAGAACCGCTTCACCGGTCTGCGCGCGGACCTCGACGTCTACGCGACGTTCGAGGGCGACAACCACGTGCTGCTGCAGCTCGCGGCCAAGCGCCTCGTGGGTGACTACGGCAAGAAGATGGCGCACGCGGCCAAGTCACCCGCGGGCGTCGCGGGAATCGTGGCCGGACAGGCCAAGGACGCCCTGCTGCACAGGCTTCCGCTGAAGCGCCTGGGCCAGACCGTGTCCGACGGTGGCGCGGCGCGCACCGCGGGCCGCCTGCTGGATGCCGACGTGCAGCGCGAGCTGATCGCCGGCCGCTTCGAGGGCATGGTCGCGGCCACCGCCACGGGTATGCGCCCGGCTCTCAAGGCCGACTCGATCCGCGCGCAGGAGATCTTCGACGACAACCAGGTGAGCCTCATCGGCTCCGCGGCGGCGTGGGCCGAGCTGGTGCGGTGGGACGCGTTCACGAAGGCCATCGGCACGGTGTCCCACGCGGGTACGCGCAAGGTGCTGACCCTGCTCCGCGACATCTACGGACTCACCACCATCGAGCGGCACCTCGACTGGCACCTGACCAACGGCCGCCTCTCGGCCGGGCGCGCCCGGGCCGTGACGACGACGGTCGACCGCCTGCTCAAGGAACTTCGTCCGCACGTGCTCGACGTCATCGACGCCTGGGGCTTCACGCAAGGGCACCTGCGCGCCCCCATCGCGGACGGCTCCGAGAAGGCGCGGCAGGACGAGGCGCGTGCCTACTACCGCGAGCTCCGCGCGAGCGGAACGGCGCCGATCAGCGAGAAGGAGCTGCGCAAGCAGCAGGCGAAGACTGCCTGACGGCGCCGCTCACGCGGCGTCGGGCACCACGGCCACGACGGGGACGGGGAGCTGCTGCACGGGAGCCGGTACGGGCTCGTCGGTGGTCTCCTCGTCTCCGACGGGGCGGGCGAGCGACCCGCCGAGCGTGACCGGGGCGCTCGGCTCCGTCGTCGGTTCGGGGGTCGCCCGGACGACAAAAAAAGTGCCCGACAGTCCGAGAAGGACGGCGAGCACGGTGAGTGGTACGAGCTGGTAAGCGATGGTGAATCCGAGCAGTGCGCCGCCGCCGACGGCGATGATCGATCCAAGGACGAGTACACGAGTCATCAGGAGCCTCCCTGCCAAGGTATCTCCGAGGAGCTATGCCTGACCCCAGGGGGGAACTCCCGTGGATCGCTGGGCGCCTGCCGATGACGGCCGCGCGTCCGGGCGCACGCGACGCCATGAGCTGAGGTCCGGCTGAGCTGGGGCTCATCAGATTATGTGGCGAGCCTGCCTCGCCGTCGTCTCCAGGAAACCCCAACGGGCGTAGCTTCGCACCTCGAATCGCACCGCGGATGGTCACGACTCGGTCACGGCTCGGATTGCTCCGGTGTGCGGACGTGCCGGCTCACACCGGGTTGCAGTGTGCGGCGGCGGTGAGGATCAGCCCGATGTCGGGCCGCCAGGGCTCCAGGTTCCACGTGTTCTTGTCCGGTGCACCGACTGCGTGGCAGACGAGCTGGTCGTCCATGGTGGAGCTCCCCGCATCCGGCTCCGCCGCCACGAGCTGGGTGCGGATCAGGTCGATCCCCGCCTCGCCCGCGTGCCGCGCCCAGTCCGACGGGTCGACCGCGAGTGACCGTCCACCCTCGTTCTCGCCCCACGTCGCGCTCTCGATCGCCTGTGTGCCCACGTCGAACGTGATCTCCAGCCGGCCGGTCGGAGCAGCCCGGCCTCCGGACCCCTGAGCCGTCCGGACCCGGTCGTCCACCTCCACGCGGGCACCGGTCGCGCCGACGTCGGTGACGTCGATGCCGGGCGCGTCCTCGATCTCCGACGGCGGTGCGGGCGGCCCGACCGCCGCGACGGGTGTGCCGTCGTCGTCGAGCACGGTGATGCTGCCGTCCGGGTCGACGTCGAGCGTGCCCGGCGACGTGAGGTCGAGGCGGGCGGCCTCGCCGGGGGCGAGGGCCAGGGCGACCGTCCGTGCTCCTGGCGCATCGCCGTCCCGCACCGTGGCGCGCTTCGGCGAGCCGATGCGCAGCACGACGTCGCCGAGGGTGAGCGTGCTCGTGTGCGGCTCGGGCCGGTCGTCGCCGGCCGAACCGGGCTGGTCCTGCCGGTCCGGCGTCCCTCCTTCGGCAGACCCGGACCCCTGGTCCGGGTCGTCCCCCCGCGCGGCCCGGTCCGCCGGGTCGCAGCCGTTCGCGCTCAGGAGGACCGCCAGCGCGGCGCACACGGCGAGGGGCACCACAACGGCACGTCGAGTCGGCACGGCTCCATTGTGCGGCGCGGTGGCTCCGGTCGAGGTCTTGGGTGGCGCGTGTCGGCGACACCCCCTATGTTTAGAACATGCGTTCGAACAAGGGGTTGGTGACACAGGGTCCCGCCAACGTGCCGGGCCAGTCCGCGCGTGGTGCAGCCGCACCGCGCGAGTCCGGGTTCGCGAGCGGTTTCGCGAACCTCACGGAGGCGGTCGACGCCGTGGCGGCGGTCGATGCGCTCCTTGCCTCCCTCGCGGCCTCGCGTGCCGTACTCATGGAGTCGGTCCGGGAGTGGGTGGTCGACCGGCCCGAGCTGTTCGACGCCCCCGAGATCGAGGTGGAGGACGTCCCGGGGCTGGCTCCCGAGCTCGTCGAGCAGCTGGCCAAGGCGCTGCGCGTACCGGAGGGTTCGGCGGTCGCGCTGATCGAGGAGTCCCGGGCCCTGGTGCACGAACATCCGCGCACGCTCGCGGCTCTGCGTGGCGGGCACATCACTCACGCGCACGCCCAGACGATCCTCGGCTATACCGACGGGCTGCGCCGTAGCAACCGGGTGGCGCTGGAGACCCGCCTGCTCAAGCGTGCGCGCACCACGACCCCGGGCGAACTGAGCATGGCTGCGCGGGTCGAGCGCGAGCGCCGTCTGCGTCCGGAACGGCCGGCGGCCGCGCCCGCGGGCCGGCAGGCGTCGACCGCGCGGCGTCAGCGGCTCAGCGCTTCCGCCACAGGTCGTCCCACGCGGTGAACGGGTCGTCGGTGCGAGGGCTCTGCGAGCTCCCACCGGCGGCGACCGCGGGCGTCTGGTCGCCCCAGGTAGTGCCGGTCCAGGTGGAGCCGCCCCTGGTGGAACTGCCCCAGGCCGGGTTGCCCCAGGCCGGTCCGGCCTGGTCCTCGTGTCCTCGGCCGGTGGCGCCCGGGGCGGTGCCGTACGGGAGCCAGTCCTGCTGGGCGTACGTGGCGGGTGTCTGCTGGTCGGGCACACCGGTCCCGTACTGCTCGGCGGCCGCGGAGTAGGGCGGGTCGAACGAGGTGTCCAGGCTCTCGGGCGGCGTCGGGGCCTGGGTCGCATGGCTCGATGCGGGCCACTGCTGTGCTGCCTCGGTCTGCCCGGACCAGGGCGGCGTCGATGAGTCCGGTCCTGGCCAGGGCGGCGCCGGGACGGGCCGGTCCGGCGCCGCGAGCACGTCGTGGCTCGGCATGCCGTGCCGGGGGGCGCGGTAGGCGTGTGCGGCCCGCGGCACCGGCGCCGGCTCGCTCGGCTCCTCGTGCGGCGGCGCGAACCGTGGGTGGTCGTCGCCCGGGTTCGGTGTGGAGACCGCTGCGAAGGTGGTGGTGGCCAGGTACTGCTCGAACGGCACGTCGAAGGTCTCGTCGGCCGACCACGCGGCGTCCCAGGCGGCGGTGACCTGACGGGTCGAGGTCCGGCGCCCGTCGTCGGGCATCGGGGGCAGGTCGATCTCGCCGGAGCCGTGCAGCACCTGGTCGTGCATCTGGCCCACCCAGTTGACCGCGAGCTCGAAGCGCATGGTGCCGATGCCCTCCACGCCCAGCTCACCGCCCAGCGCGGGGTGCGGGTTGAAGACGTACACGTCCGCCTCGCCGAGGTGGATGCCGCGGCTACGGGCGTCCCGGACCACGTCGTCCATGAGGTAGGTGGCGCGGCCCTCGGGCGACTCCAGCTCGGTGTACATGGTGACCGCCGAGGTCCAGCGAAGCTCGAGCGTGCCTTCGACCGTGTCGAGGAACCACCATCCGTCCAGCGACTCGAGGAAGATGTCGCCGAAACAGGTAGCGAAGCGCGGGGTCTGCTCGCTGAGCCCCAACCACTGCCATGAGGCGAGCCCGAACTCGAAGGAAACCTTCGGAAAAGTTCGAAGCAGCTTCATGTCCGAATGAAACCACTATCGGGTAAACGCCGGAACCCCCGGTGACATCTTTGTTACGTGACGGCTCAGTAGTGGGAGACCGGGCTCAGGCGAGGCCCGACTGGTACGCGAACACCACCAGCTGGGCGCGGTCACGGGCGGAGAGCTTGATCATCGCCCGCGACACGTGCGTCCGGGCGGTGGCAGGGCTCAGCACGAGGTGCTCGGCGATCTCGTGGTTGCTCATGCCCTGCGCCACGAGGCGGACCACCTCGTGCTCACGTTCGGTCAGGTCCCCGATCCGCGGGTGCGGCCGCAGCGTCCGTGGTGCCGCGGCGGTGAACTCCCGGATCAGCGTGCGCGTGGCCGACGGCGCGAGCAGCGCACCACCGTCGTGCACCGTGCGGATCGCGGCGACGAGGTCCGCCGGCGGGGTGTTCTTGAGGAGAAAGCCGCTCGCGCCGGCGCGCAGCCCGTCCACGACGTACTGGTCGTGCTCGAACGTCGTGAGCACCACGACGCGGGTGGCGGTGAGGTCCGGGGCCTCGGCGATGCGGCGGGTCGCCTCGATGCCGTCGATGCCCGGCATCCGGATGTCCATCAGCACGACATCGGGCCGGAGGCGGTGGGCCTCGGCGACGGCGGCGATACCGTCGGCGGCCTCACCGGCCACCCGGGTGTCCTCCTCCCCGGAGAGCAGGGCGCGCAGGCCCATCCGCACCAGGTCCTGGTCGTCCACGAGCAGCACCGAGATCATGCGACACCTCCAGCGGGCAGTACCGCCCGCACCTCGAAAGACTCGTCGACGGGTCCGGCGTCCAGCTGTCCGCCCAGTGACTCGACACGGCGCCGCATCCCGGCGATACCGAAGCCGGCGACGAAGCGGCCGTCCGGGCCGCGCGGGTTGCGGACGCACAGCCGTACGTCGTGTCCCGCGTAGTGGACCTCGACGTACGCCCCGGAGCCGGTCCCGTGCTTGACGACATTGGTCAGCGACTCCTGGAGCACACGGTAGGCGGCGAGGTCCACGGCAGCGGGCAGCGGCGTGGGCGTGCCGGTGACCCGGAGATCGACCGACACCCCCGCCGAGCGCACGCGTTCGACCAGGACCTCCAGGTTGGCCAGCCCCGCCGTCGGCGCCCGGTCGGGGGCGCCGCCCGAGGCCGCACCGGGCCGGATCTGCGCGAGCGTGGTGCGCAGCTCGGTCAGGGCCTCGTTCGCGGCCCTCGAGATCGTCTCGAGGGCGGTCGCCGCGTCGTCCGGCCTGCCCAGGTGGAGCGCGATGTCGGCCTGCATCTGGATGGCGGCCAGGCCGTGCCCGACCACGTCGTGCACCTCGTGCGCGAGCTGCAGCCGCTCGTCGTCGCGCGCCCGTTGCTCTGCCGCCGCGCGCTCCGCCGACCGTGCCTCGTGCCACATTCGCCGGGCGACGCCGATGCTGAACGGGACCGCCACGAAGGCGCTCACCGGGACGAGCCCCGCGGGGAAGCCGAGGCCGGCCGGGTGCGTGAACACGTGCACCACGAGCAGGGCCAGCGTTCCCGCTGCGTACAGGAGAGCGGGGCGCAGCGCGCGGCGTCGCGCCAGCGAGTAGACGGCGACCGCCAGGCACACCATCACCGGACCGTACGGATAGGCGAGCAGCAGGTAGGCGACGGTGGCAGCGGTGACCACCCCCAGCGTGACCACGGGCCACCCGGTGCGGAACAGGGTCGCCGCCGCGGTGGTGACCGCCAGCGCGTACCCGAGGGCGTCCACGGGGCGGTCCACCCCGGACGTCGCGTCGAGGAACGGCAGGGTCACCAGCACGAGCGCCGTCAGCACGGCGGCCACGCCCACGTCGACCAGACGCAGCTTCCGCATGTTCGCTCACCTCCAGCCCCACTGTGGCCGACGGCGCCTCCGCCGTCACCCCCTGGGCGCCGTACCACCGGCTACGTCACCGGACGTACGGCGGCCCGCCCGCCGACGTCGGGCGACGCAGGGCGAGTGCCGTCCGGCGGCCGATCACGCAGGGCGCCTCGGCCAGGAGGCTGGAACCCGACGGCACCGCCCGGTGCCCCCGAAGGGAGCAGCACCATGAACCTGCCACCACGTGCACGGAAGGCCGTGCTGACCCTGCACATCCTGTCCGCCGCCGCATGGATCGGCATCGACGTGCTGGTCGCCGTGCTCGTCGGCGTGGGCCTGTCCGGGAGCTCCGCCACCACCAGAGGGCTCGCCCTGCGCGCCCTCGCGGAGTTCGTGGTGACCCCCATGCTGGTCTCGGCACTCGCCTGCCTCGCCACCGGCCTCGTGCTCGGCCTCGCCACGAAGTGGGGGCTGGTGCGCTACTGGTGGGTGGCGGTCAAGCTCGTCATGAACCTGGTGCTGTGCACGCTGATCGTCGTGGCTCTGCGCCCCGGCATGCCCGAGGTCGGTACGGCGGGCGCGGCGCTCGAGAACGGGCAGGCACCGGGCACCGACCTGTCCTTCCTGGTGTTCCCGCCGGCCGTGTCGCTCACCACGCTCGCGTTCGCCACCCTGCTGGCCGTGTACAAGCCGTGGGGCCGGGTACGTCGGCGCTCGCGGAAGCGGCCGGGAGGACTGTCGGAGGCGCGGCCTACCGTGGTCGCATGAGCATCGAGGGACGGGCCATCGAGGTGCGCGACGCCGCGCCCGCCGAGTACGAGACGGTCGGCAAGATCGTCGCCGCTGCGTTCTACGCGTCCGGGCAGCTCGACGCCCCGGACGCCGGCTTCTACGCCGACGTCCTGCGCGACGTCGAGAGCCGTGCCGCCGCGGCGGAGATCATCGTCGCGCTGGACGGCGGCGTGGTGGTGGGCGGCGTGACGTTCGTGCCCCGCGGCGGGCCCATGGCCGACATCGCGCAGGACGGCGAGGCGGAGATCCGCATGCTCGGTGTCGCACCGGACGCCCAGGGCAGAGGAGCGGGGACCGCCCTGATGCGGGAGTGCATCGCGCGGGCCGCGGGGGCCCGGCGGATCGTCCTGTCCACCCAGACCGTGGCCACCGGGTCCCACCGGCTCTACGAGCACCTCGGATTCGTCCGCGACCCCGGGCGGGACTGGGCGCCCGTGCCCGGCGTGGACCTGCTCTGCTACGTGCTCGAGCGGTAACGGGGTCCGCCCGGCCGCCGCAGCAGCCCCGACGTGATCGCCACGCCCAGCAGGAGCAGGAGGCCACCGCCGGCCTCCGCCGCGTTGGGCACCTCGTCGAGGACCAGCCAGGCGGCGGTCATGCCGGCCACCGGCACCAGCATGGTGAACGGCACCACGGCGCTCGCCCGGTACCGGGCCAGGAGGGTGTTCCAGACGCCGTAGCCCACCAGACTGGCGAGCCATGCGGTGTAGAGGGTGGAGAGCACCACCGCCCACGTCGGGTGGGTGAGCGAGTACCCGACGGCCGCCGGGCCGTCCAGCGCCACGGCCAGGGCGAACATCGGCACGGGGACCACGAGCGCCGACCAGACGGTCATCGACAGCCCGGCCAGCGGGTTCGACCGCGCCCCCGTCAGCTGTGCCGCTACGCCCAGCCGCCGCACGATCACGTTGCCGGTCGCCCAGGACGCCGCGGCCGCGAGAGTGAGCAGGAAGGCGAACCCCGGGGTCGCCGCCGAACGGCCGAACCCGACGATCACCAGGCCCGCGGCGCCGAGCAGCACGCCGACCAGCTGCGGCGGCGTCGGGCGCTCGCGCAGGGCGACGCTCGCGAAGAGCACGGTGAGGACCACCTGCGCCTGGAGCACGAGCGACGCCAGACCCGGCGGCATGTCGAGCCACAACGCCGTGTACATCAGGGCGAACTGGCCGAGGCTGAGGAAGACACCCACCAGCAGGACGTCCTTCATGGGCGCCGCGGGCCGCGGAACCAGGAAGATCGCCGGGATCAGCACCACGACGAACCGGACCGCGAGGAAGAGCACGGGCGGCATGTCGTCCACGCCGATGTCGATGGCGAGGAAGTTCGTACCCCAGATGACCATGACGAGCACGGCCAGGAGCGAGTGGCGCAGGGGCATGCCCTCATGGTCGATCGGACGACCCCGTACGTCCATCGCGTATCACTGGCTGGCTGTACCCGGCCGGCTGAATCCGGCCGGGACCGCTTCCCCGCGTGACGCGTCGTAGACTGGCCGCGCGCTCCGGCGCTCAGAAACCTACCCCGCACGCGAGGAACTACATGACCGCGCCCGCGTCCCAGGCACCCTCCCGCCCGACTCCCCCCGTCCCGAACCTGGACACGGTGGAGACCGCAGCGGCCACACCTGATGAGGTGCAGCCCTACGGAGAGCTCGGCCTCAAGGAGGACGAGTACCAGCGCATCAAGGACATCCTGGGCCGCCGCCCCACCGCGGCCGAGCTCGCGATGTACTCCGTGATGTGGAGCGAGCACTGCTCCTACAAGTCGTCGAAGGTGCACCTGAGCAAGTTCGGCGAGAAGGTCACCGACGAGATGAAGGAGCACCTCCTCGTCGGTATCGGTGAGAACGCCGGCGTCGTCGACATCGGCGACGGCTGGGCCGTCACCTTCAAGGTCGAGTCGCACAACCACCCCTCGTTCGTCGAGCCCTACCAGGGCGCCGCGACCGGCGTGGGCGGCATCGTCCGCGACATCATCTCGATGGGCGCGCGCCCCGTGGCGGTCATGGACCAGCTGCGCTTCGGCGCCGTCGACCACCCGGACACGGCGCGCGTCGTGCACGGCGTCGTCTCCGGCGTGGGCGGCTACGGAAACTCCCTCGGCCTGCCCAACATCGGCGGCGAGCTCGTCTTCGACGGCTCCTACCAGGGCAACCCGCTCGTCAACGCCCTCTGTCTCGGTGTGCTCCGGCACGAGGACATCCACCTCGCCAACGCCACGGGCCTCGGCAACAAGGTGGTCCTGTTCGGCGCCCGCACCGGCGGTGACGGCATCGGTGGCGCCTCGATCCTGGCCTCGGAGACCTTCGAGGACGGTGTCCCCGCCAAGCGTCCGTCCGTGCAGGTGGGCGACCCGTTCATGGAGAAGGTGCTCATCGAGTGCTGCCTCGAGCTCTTCTCGGCCAAGGTCGTGGAGGGTATCCAGGACCTCGGCGCCGCGGGCATCTCCTGTGCCACCTCGGAGCTCGCCTCCAACGGGGACGGCGGCATGCACGTGGAGCTCGACGACGTGCTGCTGCGCGACCCCACGCTGAACGCGGGCGAGATCCTCATGTCGGAGTCGCAGGAACGCATGATGGCGGTCGTCCGGCCGGACCAGCTCGACGCCTTCCTCGCGATCACCCGCAAGTGGGAGGTCGAGACCGCCGTCATCGGCGAGGTCAACGGCTCCGGCCGCCTCACCATCGACCACCACGGCCAGCGGATCGTGGACGTCGACCCCAAGACGGTCGCGCACGAGGGTCCCGTGTACGAGCGGCCCTACGCGCGTCCGGCGTGGCAGGACGCACTGCAGGCCGACACGACGGTGGCGGCGAGCCTCGCCCGCCCGGCCTCCGGGTCCGAGCTGCGCGAGACCGCGCTGCGGCTGCTGGCCTCGCCCAACCTCGCGTCCAAGGAGTGGGTCACCAACCAGTACGACCGGTTCGTCCAGGGCAACACGGCCCTCGCGCAGCCCGACGACAGCGGCGTGATCCGCGTCGACGAGTCCACCGGGCTCGGCGTCGCGCTCGCGACCGACGCCAACGGCCGCTACGGCAAGCTCGACCCGCGCACGGGTGCGGCGCTGGCGCTCGCGGAGGCGTACCGCAACGTCGCCACGTCGGGTGCGAAGCCGCTCGCCGTGACGGACTGCCTCAACTTCGGCTCCCCGGAGCACCCCGACTCGATGTGGCAGCTCGTCGAGGCGATCGAGGGCCTTGCCGACGCCTGCCAGGAGCTCGGCGTGCCGGTCACGGGCGGCAACGTGTCGCTCTACAACGGCACCGGCGAACCCGGCCAGATCGACTCCTCGATCCACCCCACGCCCGTGGTGGGCGTGCTCGGTGTGCTCGACGACGTCAGCACCGCGCTGCCGTCCGGCTGGCAGACCGAGGGGCTGTCGCTCCTCCTGCTCGGCACCACGCGGGACGAGCTGGACGGTTCGGCCTGGGCCGACGTCGTGCACTCGCACCTCGGCGGCCTGCCGCCGCGCGTGGACCTGGCCGCCGAGAAGGCGCTCGCGTCCGCCCTGGTGGAGGCGCGCACGACGGGGCTCGCCGCCGCGGCGCACGACCTGTCCGAGGGTGGTCTGGTCCAGGCCCTGCTCGAGGCGTCGCTCCGGTTCGGCGTCGGAGCGTCGGTGGCGCTCGAGGGCGTGACCGGCCGCGACAAGGTGGACCCCTTCGTCGCCCTGTTCGCCGAGTCGACCGGGCGCGTGATCGTCGCGGTCGACCCGGAGCACGAGGGCGAGCTCACCCACCTCGCCGAGGACGCCGGCGTGCCGGTGCTGCGCCTCGGCGCTACCGGTGGTGACGCCGTCGTGATCGAGGGTCAGTTCGAGATCCCGCTCTCGGAGGCCCGCGAAACCCACGAGGCCACTCTCCCGAGCATCTTCGGCTGACGGGCGCCGCCCTGGCGGGTGATCGGTAAAAGGTCAGGTGATCGGCAGCTCGGACTGCCGATCACCTGACCTTTTACCGATCACCCGCGGATGGGCCGACAGGCGTCACACCCGGTGCCGCGCAGCCGATATGGTCCGGGAGTGCGATTTGTCCATGGCTTCATCTCGGTAGTGCTCTGGATCATCGCGATCCCCCTGCTCGTCGTGGCGGCGGCCCGGGCCCTGCCGTTCGACGACGTGGTCCCGCTGCCGCACCTCGTGGCCTTCACGCCGTGGGCGACGCTGGTGACGCTCCCGCTGCTGATCGTCGCGCTGTTCTCCCGGCGCTGGCTGCTGAGCCTGCTGCTCACGGCCGCGCTCGCCGGCTACGTGTACTGGACGGCACCCTTCTTCGTACCTCCGGACACGTCCACGGCGGCCGACCCCGCCGACCCCGGCACGGTGCGGGTCATGACCATCAACGCCCTGTACGGGCGCGCCGACGCCGAGAGCGTGGTCCACCTGGTGGAGTCGCAGCACGTCGAGGTCCTCTCGGTCCAGGAGCTGACGCCGGCTTTCACGGAAGCGCTGACGGACGCGGGCCTCGACGAGCTGCTGACCCACAGCCTCACGGTGCCCGTCGCCGACAGTCCCGCCGGGAGCGGCCTCTGGTCGTCCACACCACTCAGGGAGGAGGACCAGCTGGATGGCACGAGCTTCGCGATGCCGTCGGCGCTGGTCGCCGCCGGGGGCACCGACGTGCGCGTCACCGTGGTGCACCCGCACCCCCCGATGCCCACGGACATCACGACCTGGCGTACGGAGCTCGTCGAGCTGACGGAGCAGGTCCATGCGGACGACACGCCGCAGATCCTGGCGGGCGACTTCAACGCCACGTACGACCACGCCGGCTTCCGTGACCTGCTCGGATCGCGCTTCTGGGATGCCACCCGGGAGTGGGGCGCCGGACCAGCCGTGACCTGGCCGGAAGGCAGCCAGGTACCCCCGCTGTTCGCCCTGGACCACGTGGTGGTGGAGCGCGACATGCCGGTCTCCGACGTCGTCACCATGCAGGTCCCCGGCACCGACCACCGTGCGCTGGTGGCCACCGTCGTCGTGGAATAGCACAGCGACACCGCGCGGGGAGAGCGGAACCGGCTTATGTTCGCAGTTGTGCCGACTCGTCAGATGCGCCTCGCGCCCGCCGCCCCCGACGACGTGAGCAGTGCCCTTGCGGCGCTCCGCGCCGAGGTCGGTCTGCCCGCGATGTTCCCGCAAGACGTTCTCGAGGAAGCGCGGGCGGCCGCGGGGCAGGACTTCTCCGCCGGCCGCGCCGACCGCCGTGACATCGAGTTCGTGACCATCGACCCGCCCGGTTCCAAGGATCTGGACCAGGCGGTCCATGTGGAACAGTCCGGCGAGGGCTACGTGGTGCACTACGCGATCGCGGACCTGGGCGCGTTCGTCACGCCCGGTGGCGCCGTCGACGTCGAGGTGCGCAAGCGGGGGATGACCGTCTACGGACCGGACACCCGCACGCCGCTGCACCCGAAGATCCTTTCCGAGGGGGCGGCGAGCCTCCTGCCCGAGGTGGACCGTCCGGCCGTGCTGTGGACGGTCACGCTGGACGCGCGCGGCATCATCACCGGCGCCTCGCTGGAGCGCGTGCTGGTCAGGAGCCGGGAGCGGCTCACGTACGCGGAGGTGCAGTCCGGCCTCGACGCGGGCACGGCGAGCGAGTCCCTGCAGCTCCTGGCCGACGTCGGACGCCTGCGCCAGTCGCTCGAGGCGGCGCGCGGCGGGGTGTCGCTGGAGGTGCCCGAGCAAGAGGTGGAGCGCCACGAGGACGGTACGTACACGCTGTCGTTCCGCCGGAACCTTCCGGTCGAGGAGTGGAACGCGCAGATCTCGCTGCTCACCGGTATCGCGGCGGCGCACCTCATGCGTGAGGCCGGCGTCGGCATCCTGCGCACCCTCCCCGAGGCCGACCCGCGCGACGTGGCCCGCCTGCACCGCACGGCCCGCGCGCTCGGCATCGACTGGCCCGACAGCCTCCCGTACGCGCGCCTCGTCCCGACGCTCGTGTCGCGGATCCCGGAGCATGCGGCATTCCTCAACGAGGCGACGACGTTGTTCCGCGGCGCCGGGTACGTCGCGTTCGGCATGCCCGGGCCCGACGGTGACCCGGTGCCGCCGCCGGAGCACACCCGGCACTCCGCCATCGCCGCCGACTATGCGCACGTCACCGCGCCGCTGCGGCGCCTGGTGGACCGGTACGCGACCGAGACCTGTCTCGCGATCTCCGCGGGCACACCAGTGCCCACGTGGGTGCTGGACGCGCTGGCCGCCTTGCCGGCGGTCATGGCGGAGACGGGTCGTCGGGCCTCGTCGTTCGAGCGCGAGTGCGTCGACATCGTCGAGGCGTCGCTGCTCGCCGACCGCCTGGGCGAGGAGTTCGACGGCGTGGTGGTCGATGTCGACGACGACACCAAGGCGGAGCAGCGCGGCCTGGTGGTGCTGCGCGAACCCGCCGTCCGCGCGCGGGTGACCGGCCCCCGGCTCCCGCTGGGCGACGCCGTCCGGGTCACCCTCGCCGAGGCCGACGTGTCCGAGCGCCGGGTCATGTTCACGCTGCCGGGCGGCCGAGCGGTCGACCAGGGACCACGAGCGGGAGCGGCCTCCGGTCGCGCCGACGCCGATGCCGACGCGGGTGCCGACGCGGGCGGGAGCAGCGCTACCGGCGTCACCGGCGGCAGCGGCCAACGTTCCACGACGGGACCCCGTTCCGCCCCCGGGGTGGCCCGGCGCGCGGCCGTTCCCGCGCCGGTCGCCGCACCCGCGCGGTTCGCCCCGCTCGGTGACGGACCGACCCCCGCGCACGGGGCTGCGCTGCGCTCCACCGGCCCGACGGCGGGCCCGGCGCCGGCCGCTCGGGCGCCGCACCCGATCCGCGAGCCGCGCCCTGAGCAGAGCAGGAGTCCCGAGCAGAGCAGGAGTCCAGGGCAGAGCCGGAGTCCAGCGCCGAGCCGGAGTCCGGAGCCGAGCCCGAGTCCAGGGCCCAGCCCGGTGCCGTCGCCCCGTCCGGCGCCGTCGCCCGCTCCCGCGCCGTCGCCCGCGCCGCAGCCGGCCGACGGTGACGCGGCGGCCACCGTCCTACCCCCGCCGGCCCCGCAGCACCTGCGCCGCCGCGCCGGCTACCCGCCGGTTCCGCGGCCCGTGCGGCCCCAGGTCCGGGACGAGGTGCCGCTGTCGGAGCCGTGGTCGCGGCATGCCGCCCCGGCCGGGTCGCCCCGACGGCTCGCGCCGTCGTCGCAGCCGGTGCCGGTGGTCGGACGGGACGGCTCCGCGGACGTGGCGGAGTACCCCGCGGCGACGTCGCTCGAGCTGCCGATGGTGGTGGCGGCCGACCTGCTCGCGGTCGAGGGGCGCACGTCGGAGGTCTACCGGTACTGAACCGGTGGTCCGTGATACTGGCTCCATGATCGATGCTGTTCCTCCTGTCCTCCGGCGAGTACGAGCGGCCGCGGCCCTCGGCGTCGCCCTGGCCCTGACCGCCTGCACGCCCTCGGACAGGCCGCGCGACCTGGACGTGGTGTTCGACGAAGAGCAGACGACCACGGACGTGCTCCCCGACGAGATGCTCGCCTACCTGGCGGTCGACGGCGGGACCACCCGCCGGCTCGGTGCGGATGACGCCCTGACCTTCTACGCCGCCCGGTCCAACGAGGGCGCGGCCACCTGCCTGGTCCTGGTGGACGGTGCCGGGGACGGTGTCGCGGGCTGCGGCACGGGGCGCAACCCGACTGGTATCGAGGTCGGTAATGGAGAGGACGCTGCCATGCTCGTCATGCCGGGCACCGACTTCACCGACCTCGAGCAGTCCGGCTGGACCCGTCTCGGCGAGTTTCTGGCGGTGCGGTAGTGCCCCCGCGACGCCGGACCGATCCGGCGGCCGGGCGCACCGCCGTCGCCGCGTGGGCGTCGGGGGAGGCGGAGCGTCGAGACGTCACGACCGCCGTCCGGTACACGCTGGAGGAGCTGGCCGACCAGGCGCCGGGGAACTCCGTGGAGGTGCGCGTACCGCCGGCCGGAGCCGTGCAGGCCGTGGCCGGGCCGCGGCACACCCGGGGGACGCCGCCGAACGTGGTCGAGACCGACCCCGACACCTGGCTCGCGCTGGCCACCGGTGTTGTCACCTGGGTAGACGCCGTCGCGGACGGCCGGGTCCGTGCGTCGGGCGAGCGTTCGGACATCTCGGACCTGCTGCCGCTGACAGCCGTGCGCCAGGTGGCGTCCGGGGGCGACGGCGAGCCGTAGCCGCCGGTCGTACCAGGGTGAACCGGGCGCCGACGGCGTGTGCCGGGCAACGGAGGCCCGGGATACCCGCTAGCCTCGGCGTCGATCTCGTGGCTCGGCTGCGGGCAGGTTCACCCGGTGTGGGAGCGTCAGTTCTCCCGGCGGGTGTCCGGCTGTAACCACCGGTTCACGATGCAGTGATTGGTTGGTGCGGCTCGTGCCGGACCGCCTGCGCAACTGATGCGCGCCCGGCCGCGGCGATGCCGCCGAACAAGACGTCCAGCAGCAGTGCACTCCACCCCGGCCCACGGGTCGGCTATTGCAGAAGGAGTCAGCGTGAGACCCAGCACGCTCCGGTCCCCGCGACCGCACCCCCGACCCCATGCCCGATCCCAGGGAAGGGCCGCCGTCGCGGTGGCCCTCTCCGCAGCGCTCGCCGTGCCGGCCACGGCGGCTTTCGCAGTGCCCGCGGGCACCGAGGACGGCCCGGACTCCGGGCACGTCGTCATCAGCGAGGCGTATCTCGTAGGCGGCAGCTCCGGCCAGCCGTACCGGAACAAGTTCGTGGAGCTGTACAACCCGACGGCAGAGCCGGTCAGCGTCGACGGCTGGTCGGTGCAGTACAAGTCCGCGACCGGCGCGTCGTTCTCCGGCGTCACCGCACTGAGCGGCACCATCGCCGCCGGTGGCCACTACCTGGTGCAGGGCGGATCGAACGCCACCAACGGCGAGCCGCTCCCCACGCCCGACGCCGTCGGCAGCCTCAACCCGAGCGGCACGGCCGGCGTGGTCGCGCTCGCGTCGCAGACCACTGCCGTCACACCGGCGAAGGGTGCCGTACCGGCCGAGGGCGCCGAGGGCGTCGTCGACCTGCTCGGTTACGGCACCGCCGACACGTTCGAGACCGCTCAGGGTCCGGCCGGCCAGGGCACCCGCGTGGTCGGATCGCTGGAACGCACCGGCGACGCGGGCGACAACTCGGCGGACTTCGTGTTCACCGCAGAGGTGACGCCCACTGGTGGCGCGGGCGCGGAGCCCGAGCCGAGCCCGACCCCGTCGGAGCCGACCCAGCCCGGTGAGGTCGTCCCGATCGCCGAGATCCAGGGCACGGGCGACGCAACACCACTCGCTGGCGAGACGGTGACCACCCGTGGCGTCGTCACCGCCGTCTATGCGACCGGCGGATTCAACGGCCTGTACCTGCAGACCGCAGGCACGGGCGGCGGCGCCGACCCGACACCGGGCGCGTCCGACGGCGTCTTCGTCTACTCGGGGGCGGCCGCGGCGGACCTGTCGGCCGGCGACCACGTGGAGGTGACCGGCGCGGTCTCCGAGTACAACGGGCTGACCGAGCTCACCCCGTCGTCGGGCGGCTGGACCGTCCTGGACGAGCCCGCGACGGTCACGCCCACGGCGACCGCCTGGCCGGCCACCGCGGCGGAGCGCGAGGCGCTCGAGGGCATGCTCCTCGCGCCGCAGGGCGATTTCACGGTGACGGACAACTACGACACCAACTACTACGGCACCGTGGGCCTCGCAGCCGGCGACGGTCCGCTGGTGCAGCCCACCACCGTGGGCCGGCCGCTCTCGGCCGAGTACGACGCGCAGATCGCGGACAACGCGGCCCGCGCCGTGCTGCTCGACGACGGCTCGTCGATGAACTACAACTCGAACGCGAACAAGTCGAACCCGCTGCCCTACCTGACCGGTGGCGAGCCGGTGCGGGTGGGCGCCGCTGCCACGTTCACCACGCCGGTGGTGCTCGACTACCGCTACGGCGCGTGGGGTTTCCAGCCGCTGACGCACCTGACGCCCTCCGTCGCCGAGACGGTCCAGCCGGCCACGTTCGAGAACACCCGCGAGGACGCCCCCGCAGAGGTGGGCGGCGACCTGCAGGTCGCCACGTTCAACGTGCTCAACTACTTCAGCACCACCGGTGACGAGCTCACCGGCTGCAGCTACTACACCGACCGCGCGGGCGACCCCGTGACCGTCCGGGGCGGATGTGACGCGCGCGGTGCGGCTGAGGAGGAGGACCTCCAGCGGCAGCAGGTCAAGATCGTCGCCGCGATCTCGGCGCTCGACGCCGATGTGGTGGCGCTGCTCGAGATCGAGAACACCGCCGCGTTCGGCGGTTCGCGCGACCAGGCGCTGAGTGACCTCGTGGACGCGCTGAACGCCGCCGAGGGCGCCGGTACCTGGGCCTACGCGGCCTCCCCGGCCGAGGTGCCCGACGCCGAGGACGTCATCCGCAACGCGTTCATCTACCGGACCGCCACGGCGGAGCCGGTGGGCGACTCGACGATCCTGGTCGGTGACGAGGCGTTCCAGAACGCCCGCCAGCCGCTGGCCCAGACGTTCCAGCCCGCGGGCGGGACCGCTGACGCCGGTGACGACGTGGTCGTGATCGCGAACCACTTCAAGTCGAAGGGTTCGGCCGGCCCGTGGCCCGGTGACCCGGACCAGGGCGACGGCCAGGGTTCCTCGAACGAGTCCCGCACCCGCCAGGCGACCTCCCTCGTGAGCTTCGCCGAGGCACGGGCGACGGCCGCGGGGACCGACAAGGTCTTGCTGGTCGGCGACTTCAACGCCTACGAGCAGGAGGACCCGATCGTGGTCCTCACCGACGCCGGCTACACCGACCTCGGCCCGGCGACCGGCGAGTACACCTACAACTACGGCGGCATGGTCGGTTCGCTCGACCACGTGCTGGCGTCCCCCGCCGCGGCAGAGCTCGTGACCGGTACCGACATCTGGAACATCAACGCGTACGAGCCGGTGGCGAACGAGTACAGCCGGCACAACTACAACGCGACGATCCTGTACGACGAGACCCCGTTCCGGTCGTCCGACCACGACCCCGTCCTGGTCGGTCTGGACCTCGGCGACACGACCACGGAGCCCGGCTCCGTGGAGCTGGACCTCGTGGCCATCAACGACTTCCACGGCCGCGTCGACGACAAGACGGTCGCCTTCGCCGGCACCGTGGAGGAGCTGCGGGCGCAGAACCCCGAGGGCACGGCCTTCGTCTCGGCCGGCGACAACATCGGCGCCTCCCTGTTCGCGTCCGCGCTGCAGCAGGACCAGCCCACCATCGACGTGCTGAACGCCCTGGACCTGAAGACCTCCGCGGTCGGCAACCACGAGTTCGACCAGGGCATCGATGACCTGACCGGCCGCGTCACCGACGCAGCCGACTGGGACCACCTGGGCGCCAACGTGTACGACGCGGCCACCGGCGCTGCGGCGTTGCCCGAGTACCAGGTGGTGCCGGTGGGTGGTGTCGACGTCGGCTTCGTCGGCGTGGTGACGCAGGAGACGCCCACGCTGGTCACGCCCTCGGGCATCGCGGGGCTCGAGTTCGGCGACCCGGTCGAGGCGGTCAACCGCGTGACCGACGAGCTGCTCGACGGTGAGGCGGCCAACGGCGAGGCGGATCTGGTCGTCGCCCTGGTGCACGACGGCGCCGGTGCCGGCACGCCCGACGGCGCCACGCTGGAGGACGAGGTCGCCGCCGGTGGTCCGTTCGCCGCGCTGGTGCAGGACACCGACCCGCGCGTCGCGGCCATCTTCACGGGCCACACGCACAAGCAGTACGCGTGGGACGCCCCGGTCCCCGGCGCGGAGGGAGAGACCCGGCCGATCGTCCAGACCGGCAACTACGGCGAGTTCCTCGGCCACGTGTCGCTCACGGTGGACGCGGAGTCGTTCGACGTCACCGACTACGCGGTCGAGAACGTGGCGCGCACCAGCACCCCGGCCGACGAGCTGATCAGCACCTACGAGGCGGTCGCCGAGGTCGACACGATCGTCGACGCCGCTCTCGCCGAGGCCGAGGAGATCGGTGCCCAGCCGATCGGCAAGGTGACCGCCGACGTCACGACGGCGTTCTCGGGCGGCGGCTACACGGACGGCGTCTACGCCGGTGGCAACCGCGACGACCGCGGGTCGGAGTCGGCGCTGGGCAACCTCGTGGCGAACTCGCTGCGCGACTCCCTCGCGAGCGACGAGCGGGGCGGGGCCGACATCGGCGTCGTGAACCCCGGCGGCCTGCGCAACGAGCTTTACCACGGCGAGGACGGCGTCATCACCTACGCCGAGGCCAACGCGGTGCTGCCGTTCGTCAACAACCTGTGGACGATCACGCTGACGGGCGCGCAGCTCGACACGCTGCTCGAGGAGCAGTGGCAGACCGACGCCGACGGCAACCGGCCCTCGCGTCCGTACCTGGCGCTGGGCCTGTCCGACAACGTGTCGTACACCGTGGCCACGGCCGACCCGAACGCGACGCCCGGCGACAACGTCTCGTCGATCACGATCAACGGCGTGCCGGTGGACCCGGCCGCCGAGTACCGCATCGCGACGTTCTCGTTCCTGATCTCGGGTGGTGACAACTTCCGGGTCTTCACCGAGGGCACCGACGGGCGCGACTCGGGTCTGGTGGACCGCGAGGCCTGGATCGACTACCTCGAGACCGCGTCGCCGATCACGCCGAGCTTCGCTCGCACCCGCACGGTCGCCGAGACCCTGCCGGGTACGGTCGAGGCGGGCGGCTCGGCCGACGTCGGCCTCTCCGGTCTCGACCTGACCTCGCTCGGCGCACCGCAGAACACCGCGGTCGAGACGTTCCTCGTCCCGACGGGGGGCGCGGCGTCCGAGGGCGTCTCCCTCGGCACCGGCACGGTCGCCGACGGCGCGACGTCGGCCTCGGTCACCGTGCCGGCCGACACCGCACCGGGCGCGTACCAGCTCCTGGTGCAGGCGTCCCCGTCGGGGACGACGGTCCGGCTGCCGCTGACCGTCGAGGAGGGTGCCCCCCAGGAGCCGGAAGCACCCGCGTGGCAGCCGTGGAAGCTGTACTGGTGGGGCGACACCGTGTCGTACCGGGGTGAGGTCTACGTGGCGACCCGGCCGACGATCCTCCAGGTTCCCGGCCTGAGCGGTAAGCGCAGCGCCTGGCGGATGGTCGAATGACCCTCTCGCCGAGGTAGAACCGCAGCGATCCAGAACCGCGGCACATCCTTCACGGGGTGTGCCGCGGTTCTTCCGCCCCCGGGTTCTTTCCCGGCACGAGGCGGCGCGTACCCTGGTTTCGTGAGTGAAACCCAGGCAGCGAGCGACTCCTCCGACGACGTGGAGGTGCGCCACGTGATCGACCCGACGAGCGTGCGCCGGGCTCCGCGGTACAAGGCGTTCTTCTGGACGGGTGCCCTGGTCGGGATCGTGCTCGGGCTGGCGCTGGCGCTCTACCTCGTGAACTCGCCCGCGGGCACGGGAATGATGAAGTCCGGCGTGTACGTGACGGTGGTGACCGCGTTCGTCACGATGGTGACGACCCTCCTGGCCGGCCTGGTCGCGGTGATCGCGGACCGCCGGAGCCTTCGCGGGCGCTGACACAGAGGTCACAGACCGGGCTGGCGTCGTCGATCCGGTCGCATGGGATACTCGGAACATGCCTCTGCGCGGAGATGGCCGCCTCAACCACGACCTCATGCCCGGCGAGAAGGGCCCCCAGGACGCATGTGGCGTCTTCGGGGTCTGGGCACCCGGCGAAGAGGTCGCCAAGCTTGCGTACTTCGGCCTGTACGCCCTACAGCACCGCGGGCAGGAGTCCGCGGGTATCGCCACCAGCAACGGTGAGCAGATCCTCGTCTACAAGGACATGGGACTCGTCTCCCAGGTCTTCGACGAGACGGCCCTGAACGCCCTGACCGGACACATCGCCGTCGGACACTGTCGGTACTCCACCACGGGTGGCGTGACCTGGGAGAACGCTCAGCCCACACTCGGGGCGACGGCGTCGGGCACGGTGGCCCTGGGCCACAACGGCAACCTGACCAACTCCGCCGACCTGGTCAACCTCGTGGCCGAGCGCTACGGCGCACAGCGCCGCGGCGAGCTCGCCCGCGGCAACACGACCGACACCGCTCTCATCACCGCGCTGTTCGCGGGTGACGCGGATCACACGCTGGAGGCCACCGCGATGGAGGTGCTGCCGCGTCTGCGCGGGGCCTTCTCCCTGGTCTTCATGGACGAGAACACCCTGTACGCGGCGCGCGACCCGCAGGGTGTGCGCCCGCTCGTGCTCGGCCGGCTCGACCGCGGCTGGGTGGTGGCGAGCGAGACCCCCGCCCTGGACATCGTGGGCGCCTCCTACGTGCGCGACGTCGAACCGGGCGAGCTCATCTGCATCGACGCCGACGGCATGCGTTCGTCGCGCTTCGCTCCGACGGAGCGGGCCGCCTGCGTCTTCGAGTACGTCTACCTGGCCCGCCCCGACAACACCATCAACGGCCGCTCGGTGCACTCTGCGCGCGTCGAGATGGGGCGCACCCTGGCCCGTGAGCAGCCGGCCGACGCCGACCTGGTGATCCCGACGCCGGAGTCCGGCACGCCGGCCGCCGTCGGGTACGCCGCGGAGTCCGGCATCCCGTTCGGGCAGGGCCTGACGAAGAACGCCTACGTGGGCCGCACGTTCATCCAGCCGTCCGACACCCTGCGGCAGCTCGGCATCCGTCTGAAGCTGAACCCGCTGCGCGAGGTGATCAAGGGCAAGCGCCTGGTGGTCGTCGACGACTCCATCGTGCGTGGCAACACGCAGCGCGCGCTGGTCCGCATGCTGCGGGAGGCCGGCGCAGCCGAGGTGCACGTGCGCATCTCGTCGCCGCCCATCAAGTGGCCCTGCTTCTACGGCATCGACTTCGCGTCGCGCGCGGAGCTCATCGCCAACGGGCTGGGCGTGGAGGAGATCGGCAAGTCGCTCGGGGTCGACAGCCTCGGCTACATCTCGACGGAGGGCATGATCGCCGCGACCGAGCAGCCCAGCTCGCAGCTCTGTGCGGCGTGCTTCACGGGCAAGTACCCGATCGAGCTGCCCCCGGACGATCAGCTGGGCAAGCACCTCCTGGAGCAGGCGGAGCTGCCGCTCGGCCAGCCCGAGGACGGGCTCAAGCAGCTCGCCGTGCGCACCGGCGGTTCGACCGCCCTCGACCATCCGTGACGACGTCACCTCTTACCCGCACCGACCACTTCCTGGAGCACCAGTGACATCCGAAGGCCTGACGTACGCCGCTGCCGGCGTCGACACCGAGGCGGGCGACAAGGCCGTCGAGCTCATGAAGGACGCCGTGCGCCGCACGCAGGGTCCTGCCGTCCTCGGCGGCGTGGGCGGCTTCGCCGGTCTCTACGACCTGTCGGCCTTCCAGGGCTACCGTGCGCCCCTGCTGGCGACGTCGACGGACGGTGTCGGTACCAAGGTCGCGATCGCGCAGGCGATGGACAAGCACGACACGATCGGGTTCGACCTGGTCGGCATGGTCGTTGACGACATCGTCGTCATGGGCGCCAAGCCGCTGTTCATGACTGACTACATCGCCACCGGCAAGGTGGTTCCCGAGCGGATAGCGGACATCGTGCGCGGCATCGCGCAGGCCTGCGAGGTGGCGGACACCGCCCTCGTGGGTGGGGAGACCGCCGAGCACCCCGGGCTGCTGGAGCCTGACGAGTACGACGTCGCCGGGGCTGCCACGGGCATCGTGGAGGCCGACAAGGTGCTGGGCCCGGACCGCGTGCGGCAGGGCGACGTGCTGATCGCGATGGCGTCCAGCGGCCTGCACTCCAACGGGTACTCGTTGGTGCGCGCGGTGATCAAGCAGGCGGGTTGGGCGCTGGACCGGCACGTGGACGACCTGGGCCGCGCGCTGGGCGAGGAGCTGCTCGAGCCCACGCGCGTCTACGCCGCGGACTGCCTGGCCCTGGCCGCCGACGAGGCGGCACAGGTGCACGCGTTCACCCACGTGACCGGGGGTGGTCTCGCCGCCAACCTGGCGCGCGTGCTGCCCGCCGGGCTCGTGGCGACGGTCGACCGTGCGTCCTGGGACGTGCCTGCCGTGTTCCGCATGGTGCGCGACCTGGGCGGGGTGCCCGACCGTGACCTGGAGAACACCCTGAACCTCGGCGTGGGCATGGTGGCGGTCGTCGGCGCCGACGGTGCGGACGCCGCACTGGCACGACTGGCGACGCTGGGCGTGCCCGCGTGGACACTGGGAAGCGTTGGCACCCTGGATCCGGCCGCAGCGCAGGAAGACCTGGTAGCGGGCACGAAGGGCGTGACTGGTGGCGCGGTCAGGCTGGTGAACGACTACCGCGACTGACGCGGAGGCAGGGCCTGACCGAGGAGGGGGCGCGGGGCCGGCGCAAACGCGCCGGCACCCTCAGCGCGTGTTGTCGTCTTGCTCTGCCCAGTCGGAGTACCTGTTGTCGTACTCCTCGTCCTCCGGAGACTCCCACCGCGACTCTGTCGCCACATCAGTGTGGGAACCCCCGTTGAGCTCCTGCTCGAGGGCGTGATAATTGGTGTCCGGGCTGTAGTACTTCAGCGCGCGAGCAACCTTGGTCTGCTTTGCCTTCTGACGGCCGCGGCCCATGGCTCCGACCCCCTCAACGTAGGAGCGGGGCGGCACCGTGCATGGACGTGCGGCCCCGTGGCGTTTCGTCTGTCCAGGTTCCAACGTTACATGCTGGAACGGCGTTTCTTCCAGTCCGTGAGCGTGATTCGTCCCATCCTCTGGTGTGACGTTCGGATCGGACCGAGTTGCCCGCCGCGTGCAGACACGGTCGAGCGCTTGGTTGTAACGTGGCGACCAGTTTGCCATCAGCAGGTTCTTGCCGCTCCCCCGGTCGAGGGTCTGTGTGCCCCCGGAAGGCGGCTGGCTCGACCGGTCCGGACCGTGAGCCACCACGCTTTGCCGACCCCTGCCCGACGCACTGGCGTCTCCTGGACGCGTGCAGGAGATAGTGGCGAGCCGGGCGCTCCCCATGACGGGCAGCGCCGTCGGCGTGTCGCACGTGTCCGAGACTCGCCCGAAACGGGCGCGCGTGGCGAGCGGCGGAGAAAGTGAGGAAATAAACCGCGTCCCCAAGTCGCCTAAATCCCGTTTGCTGCTAACAATGGTGCAAGAGCGGGTGTCGTCAACCGCCTGGTACGGCCAGGCCGGCACCGTTCCGGAGGAGGTGCGGGGATGTCCATCCACGGAGAATCCGAGGTCCTGCTCACGCCTGCCGAGGTAGCGAGCTTGTTCCGTGTTGACCCAAAGACAGTAACGCGTTGGGCAAAAGCGGGAAAGCTCTCGTCGATCCGGACACTTGGCGGTCACCGCCGCTACAAGGAGTCCGAGGTTCGGGCGCTGCTCGGTGCGGCAGCGGACAGCTCGGGCGACTCTGACAACTAGTCGGACGTCGTTAGACGGATTGGTCGGCAAGCAGGACGAAGGCGCGCCGGGTGCTGCCCCCCAGCTCAGCCCCGCGCGCGCCTGAGCACGGCGGTCACGGCAACAGCCGTACCGAGGACGACCAGACCGAGCGTGGCACCTATCAGGACCTTGGCGTTGCGGGCCCGGCGCGGATCTTGCGCCGGGCCGTTCTTGTCGCCGAACTTTCCGGTGGCCATCGCGCCGGCATCACTCGCGGCCTGCTTCGCCTCCTGGGCGAGGCGAGAGGCCTGGTAGCCAGGGCTCAGCCGGGTCGTCAGCTCGTCGACGGCCGCCGCGAGGTCCGCACGGGTGCGGAGCACCTCGGCCTGGAGCTGCTGGCTGCTGGGTGGCGGTGTCGGAGTGCTCATCGGTGCATCCCCTCCTTGATCGACGCGATATCGTCCTTCACGCGCTGCACGCTCTCCGGCTTGGTGGTGCCCTTCTTCAACAGCTGTACACCCACCAGCGCGAGAATGATCGTGACGAGCACCATGAAGCCGCCGATCGCCAGTGCGGACAGCCAGAGCGGCCACACGGTGCCGAGGCCGTACACGGCCGCCAGGAGCAGCACTCCGGCGGCGTAGGCAAGGATCACGAGCGCGACGACGAGCAGTCCGACGCCGATCCCGGACTTCTTCGCCTTCTCGGAGAGCTCGGCCTTGGCGAGCGCGATCTCTGCCCGCACGAGCCGAGACGCCTGCTCGGAGATCTGCTCGACCAGCTTGCCCAGTGAAGCGGGCCTCTCGGGTTCCGGCGTGCCCACCGGGGTGCCGCCTGCTGCCCCCGTGTGGCTGTCGATCTTCACGTCCTCGATCATCTGCCCTCCCGTGCCGCCGTTTTCGGCCTGCGCCGCTGAAGACAACTCAACAGGTCAAGAGCGCATGGGGCAATTCCTGGCGCGGCGTGGCCCGAGGAAAAGAGCTGAAGGAGACCGATCGTGAAAAAGCAAAAACTGGAAGGAATTGCCTTGGCGTCACCAGTGGGCAGCGTTCCCGGACGTTGAGGAGCGTCCCGTTTAGTGGACCGGCGGCGTCGGTCACCAGAAAACGCCGGTGCGGTTATCGGCAAAGCGCACGCCGTGCGTCCGGGTGGATCTGGCCGGCTCAGCCCGGTGGACCACCCCAGGTGACGAACTGGTCGGCGAGCACACCGAGCAGCAGCAGGCCACCGAGCCCCCATGCGGCCGCGAGGCCACGGTGCCGACCGACGGTGAGCAGGACGAACGTCACGGCGCTGTAGCTCAGCGAGATCACGACCGCGGAGACGAACGCCGCGGTGAAGCGGAGCTCGGGTGAACAGCCAGGTGGACCGGGGTAGGTGAGCATGCAGACCGTTCCGGGTGCCGGCGGGTGCGCGAGGGTCCAGACGTTCACGAGCGCCCAGCCGGCGATCACCGCGGCGGCGACGAGCTCGAGCGCGAGCACCGCTGTGCGGAGCGTGGCCCGGTCCTGGACGTTCGCGTCAGCGTCTCCCACGGTCCGAGAGCCTAGCGGGAGGCGGTCCCGATGCGGTGGGCTCGGATGCGACGGGCTCGTCGTGGACTGCTCGCAGAAAGAAAACCCCCGGAACCAAGGGTTCCGGGGGTTTCGCTGTGGCTCCGACCGGCGTCGATCCGGTGACCTTTCGATTTTCAGTCGAACGCTCTACCAACTGAGCTACAGAGCCCTAGCGCGAACGCCCGGATAGTCGAGACCGACCATCCGGGCGCCTCTCGCGCGACCCTGACGGGACTTGAACCCGCGACCTCCGCCGTGACAGGGCGGCGCGCTAACCAGCTGCGCTACAGGGCCTTGGACGCTACCCGCGTCCGGGGGGCTCGTTTCGAACCGTGAGGATCTTAACCCACCGCGGGCCCGAATCTGAAATCAGATCCGGACTCCGCCGAGATGACCTGCCTCACAGCAGTCAAAACGTGGCTCTGACGAGCCCCTTCGTACCCCCAACGGGATTCGAACCCGTGCTACCGCCGTGAAAGGGCGGGGTCCTAGGCCGCTAGACGATGGGGGCGCTGAGACGTGGCAAGTCTACAGACGGTTGGAGGCTCTGCTGGACAGTCCGAGGAGTGGTCTGCGCGACGCTCGTCACCGGGCCCGGGTCAGGGATGATGGGCGCGTGGTGGAGATGACGCGCGAGGACTTCGAGACGGCTGTGAGCGAGGGACTGGACCTCGTTCCGGCTGATCTCGCTGCGCAGATGGACAACGTGGTGGTGCTCGTCGAGGACGACGCCCCCGCGGACGCCCCGGACCTGCTGGGCCTCTACGAGGGCGTTCCGCTCACGGAGCGCGACCACATGTGGGCCGCCGGAGCCCTGCCGGACCGCATCACCATCTACCGCAACCCCACGCTCGCGTTCTGCGAGACCCGCGACGACGTGGTCGAGGAG
Source organism: Promicromonospora aerolata (assembly GCF_042682255.1). Taxonomy (NCBI): domain Bacteria; kingdom Bacillati; phylum Actinomycetota; class Actinomycetes; order Micrococcales; family Promicromonosporaceae; genus Promicromonospora; species Promicromonospora aerolata. The sequence continues at coordinate 3,557,983 of NZ_JBHUHF010000001.1, read as the reverse complement.
GTGGCCGTGACCGTGGTCCACGAGATCGCCCACCACTTCGGGATCGACGACGACCGGCTGCACGAGCTCGGCTGGGCATGACGAAGCCGGCTCCGCGAAGCGCTGCTTCGCGGAGCCGGCTCGGTCGTGCGGGTCAGTACGAGGTGCCGTACTCCCAGTGCCAGGCCTCCGGCTTGCTGCCGCCGGCCTGGGCCCAGCCCGGCAGCTTCCAGCCGTACTTCCCGGCGTTGGCGACCATCCAGGAGTGCTCGGCGGTGCCGAACGACTGGATCCCGCCGGACAGGTCGACCGCTTGCCCGAGCCCGTGGTTCGAGGTGCCGGGCACGGCGGCCAGGCCGCCCTTGGCCGCGGCGACCGAGACCTGGTCCCCGTAGGAGCGGTACCCGTCGGTCAGCGCCAGGTTGCGGCCGAACGCCCCACGGAAGGCGTTGTTCAGGTCCTCGAGCGACGCCGCGGCGTCGCACCGCAGCTGCTCGCCCCCCGCCCAGCTCAGGCTGCAGAGCACGTTGGACGGGATCTGACCGTTGCCGTAGTTCTTCGCGGTCCTGGCCATCTCCTTCGCCTCAGCGGCTCGTTCGGCGGCGGCTTCCCGCGCCCTGTCGGCCTTGCGCTCGGCGATCCGGGCCGCTTTGGCCTCGCGGCGTTCCTGAGCGGCCTCCTTCGCGGCGGCGATCTCCGCGGGTGTCGGGCCCGCCTTGACGGACACGACAGCGTCGCCGTCGGCCTTGGTGATGATCCGCTGGAGCGACTTCGTCACCTTCTCGATGTCGGCTGCCGACGGTGCCGCCTTGGCGGCAGCGGCCTTCGCGTCGGCCTTGGTGCCGGCCTTCGCATCGGCCTTCGCATCGGCCTTTGCCTCAGCCTTTGCCTCGGTCTTCGCGTCGGCTGCCTTCGCGTCGGCGGTCGCGTCGACCGAGTCCGCGAGGGGGGTGTCGAGGATCGGCAGGTCGGTGGTGTCCGGCTCATCGATCGCAGGGGCACCGGTGGCAGCGCCGGCCAGGTTGGTCGGCTCGGTGGCGGCTGCCACCGGGGTGCGCTCTGGTGAGCCGTCCTCTGCCGCTCTCTCGGCGCCGGCCGCTGCCCGCTCGCTGAGCGGGGTGCGCCCGGCGTCCCGGGAGGCGGCGGCGGTCGTCGCGCGGGCTGCCGCGACGGTCGTGCCGGCGGCGTCGTGGGCCCGTTCCAGCATGGCCCGCAGGTCCTCGGCGGCTGCCCGGACCCGCTTGCGGTTCTTGTGGTTGAGGTCGCCCTCACGCGTCACGTAGTCGGCGTCGGTCAGCACGGCGTCCGCCTTCTCGGAGGCCGACCGCACCTCCGGGTCGGTGACCACGGCACTGCCCACGACCACGCCACCGGGCTGGGGGGCCCGTTCGGCGGCGGCAGCGGTGCCCGGGGAACCGGCGGCCGTGCCGCCGCTCCCGGTGACACTGACCGCCGCTGTGGTGGTCAGGGCGACTGAGGTGAGCGCCGCGGCGAGCGCGAAGGACGAGCGGCGCACCAGGGGGTGGGGAAGGCGTTCGATGACGGCCGCATGCGCTCCGTGTGTGCCCGGGCGTCGCAGGCGACGCTGAACGAGGGCGTGGCCGCCGCGCGTCAAGGACGCTCCTGACGCTCGGTGGCGGGGACAAAGCGCGCCGTGCGGGGCGCGACGGGGTTCGGCGTCTGGGGCACGCTGAGCTTCCGTTCTGCGGCTGGGCACGGCGGCACCGTGAGGGCTTGTCCCTCGAACGGACGGTGACGAGATGCGCCGGCTGCTGTCAGGCCACGGCGCGCGACGGGTCGCGGGGTCATGGCGATTGCCGCAGAGAACCAGGCGCGAACGCCCAGGGGGTTGGTTCTCTGCGGCAATACTTAATGTTGAACGGTCGTCCAAGAGTTACGGAACCCCCTCCATGGAGGCGTGCCTCACAAATGCTGCGGGCAGACTGTGGGGTAGGAGTGAAGGGGCGACAACCTGGGGTGTGCGCGCTCACATTGATGGCTGCGAGGCCATGCGTGAGACTTCGAGCATGGCCCATCACGACCAGGCCGCGAACGGATCCGTGCCCACCCCCGCCGGACAGTCCGTCACCGTGTCCATCCACCGCATCGTCCATCCCGAGCACGTCCCAGAGGTCACCAGCTGGGTGCAGGCGGGCGTCAACCTCGCCAACCGCTGGCCCGGGTTCCTCGGCTCGGGCTGGATCCGCGCCGCCGAGGGGTCCCGCGACTGGCACATGCTGTACCGCTTCGCCGACGCCGACCGGCTCGCCGCCTGGGAGCAGTCCGCAGAGCGCCGCGAGTGGCTGGCGCAGGGCACCGGGCTGGTCGAGGAGCTGAGGTACCAGCAGCGGACGGGCATCGAGGGCTGGTTCGACGACCCCTCCCGGACCGACGAGCCGGCCGACGTCGCCTCCGCCGTGGTGCCGCCCCGGTGGAAGCAGGCGACGAGCATCTGGCTCGGCTTCTTCCCGGTGAACCTGCTCTTCACCGCCCTGGTCACCTACCTGGTGCCCGGCTGGGGCGACGTGACCCTGGTGCTCAAGGTGCTGGTCTCGACGCTGATCCTGACGCCGGTCATGGCGTACTGGGTGCTTCCCTGGGTGACGCGCCGGCTGCACGGCTGGCTGCATCGGACCTGACCGCTCGTCCGGCGTCCTCCTCACTCGGGGCCGGGCGGGTGGTGGGCGGGCTCAGGCGGGGGCCGCGGCCGCCCTGGGGGCCGGCACGCGCCGCGGGCGCCGCAGGCGGATCCCACCCCGGTCCGGCAGGGGCGCCTGGACCACCGGGCGTTCCGTGCGACCCGTGAGCCAGCCGGCGAGTCGCTCCGGCCGGTCGGTGATGACGGCATCGACGCCCGCGCCGCCGTCGGCCGAGACGAGCGTGGTCCAGGCAGCCGGGTCGTTCGCCGTCCAGGACATGACGCGCAGACCTGCGGCGTGCAGGCGCGACACGAGCCGCGGACTGCCCGCGACCGCGGCGACCGACGGGTTGCACGCGGCGACGCGGAGCCGCTCGCACAGGCGCAGCAGGCCCGGCGGGTCGAACGAGACGAGCAGGCCACCTGGGAGGTGCGGGGCGACGTCGCGCACCGTGGCGACCGTGCCCGGCCGGAAGCTCTGGACCAGCACCCGGCCGTCGAACCCCGCGGCGTCGATCGTGGCGGTCACCCGCTCGACCTGCCCGGTGTCCCACGAGCCCTTGAGCTCGAGCAGCAGGTCCGTGTCCGGGTGGCGGGTGAGCACACCGAGCACCTCGGCGAGCGTGGGCACGTGCTGTCCGGCGAACGCGGGTGCGAACCGTGCGCCGGCATCCAGGCCGAGCACCTCGCCCGCGGTCAGGGCGGAGACCTTTCCGGTGCCGTCGGTGGTGGCGTCGACGGTCTCGTCATGGATCACCGCGCCCACGCCGTCGGCCGTGGGCTGAAGGTCGATCTCGACGGCGTCCGCGCCCGCGCGGCACGCGGCCTCGACCGCGGCGAGAGTGTTCTGCGGGGCTACCGCGGAGTATCCGCGGTGGGCGACGACTGCGGGACGGGCGACGGTCATGCTGACCTCCGGGTCTGCGGTTCTGTCGCCACGCTAGGCCGATCCCCCGTCGCTTCCCAGCGGAGGGCCACGTGTTCCGGGAGTGTTCCGGGACAGTTCACCGGCAGGCCCGGAGCGCGCAGTGTCGGCCACCCGGCCGAAACCCGCGGATACGGCACGTCCGCCGACCAGATGCACGCGATGGCGATGGAGCTCGGGCGGCTCGAGTCGCGGGTGCCGGAGGAGTTCCAGGGGCCGGTCGAGCAGATCCGCGTGCCGTTCCTCCAGCTTCAGGAGGCGCTCGACCGCGCGACCGGGAGGAGGCCGAGCTGGACGTGGCGTCGACCGGCGCGGGCCTCAAGGCGTACCGGAAGCTCTGCTGACGTCCTCGAAGATGCCCTGGCCCGGGGTGAGCACCCGGCGCGGGTCGTACCGGGCCTTGGCGCTGCTCACCGCGGGCCAGCGGTCGGCGTAGTGATCGCGCCAGTCGGCCGGGCTCAGATGCAGTGCATTGACCGGGTAGCTGGTACCGCCGACGGCGCGGACGCGGGCGTACAGGGCGTCGTTCTCGCCGATGAGCCGCTCCGCCTCGGCGTCGTCGGGCGGGCTCACGGCGCGGAGCAGCGCGAGCAGGAAGAACACCTGGCCCTCGGGGACCATCACCTGGGGCCGCGTGATCAGTGACCGGTGGGTCGGGTAGAGCAGGGCGACACCCCCGGCGTCGGCGGGGGTGAGCGTGGTGAGCAGCTCCGTCACGATCTCGTCCGTGGCCGCGTCCGGGACGAAGAGGTTGAGCCACGGGCTGGGCAGCCGCAGTGCCTCGATCTGCTCCACGGTCTCGTAGATGCGGTTCAGCCACTCGAAGTAGGTGACGTCCACGACGTCCGCACCCGACGGGGCGAGACCGGCCAGCAGGACGTCGTCGTCGGGCGGCTCGCCCGTGAACCAGGCCCCGCCCTCGAGGACGAACGCGAAACCGTCGTCGTCCGTCGGGACGAGCTGGCCCTCCAGGTAGTCGAAGCGACCGTCGGCCAGAGCGGTGCGCTGGGCGGCGGTCAGATCGGTGACCCGCGGGTACGTCAGCGTGTAGACGCGCGCCATGGCGGGTGCCTCGACGAGGCGCACCGTGGCCCGCACGATGACGGCGAACTGGCCGAGTCCCCCGAGCACCGCCTCGAACAGATCGCGCTCCTGCTCCGCGGAGCAGGTCACGTGGCGGCCCTCGCCGGTGACCACCTCCAGCTCGAGCGTGTTGTCCACCAGCAGCCCGAAGTGCTGGGAGGCGCCGCCGATGCCGCCGACGCTGAGCGTGCCGCCCACGGACAGGCCGAGGTAGTCCGTACTGACGGGCGGAGCGACGCCCTCGGCCAGGGCGGCGCGCACCAGGTCGAGCCACTGCACTCCTGCGTCGACCACCGCTCGGTCGGCTGCGATCTCGTGGATCGTGGCGAGCGAGCGCGCGTCGATCACGACGCCGCCGTCGGTCTGCGCCTGGCCGAACGTGGAGTGGCCCTGGCCGCGTGCCGCCACCGTGAGGCCGTGCTCGTTCGCGAACCGCACCACGGTGACGACGTCGCGGGCGGAGGCCGGCCGCAGCACCGCTCGTGGGCGCCGATGGGCGAGGTGGCCGTAGTCGGTGGCCGCCTCGGTGAGCGACGCCTCGTCCGTGACGAGCTCGCCGTCGAGATGGGGGATCTCGATCGCCGCGGTGTTCTCCGGGAAGCTGGTCAGCCAGTGCGAGGTCACCGGGTCGAACGCGACGACGGCAGCGCCTGCCAGAAATGTGCGGCGATCGAGCTGTGCCATGTGAGCCCCTCAGCGTCGGGTGGGCGACCACGGTACCGGTAGGGGTGCTCGCGGTGGTGCTCGTTCCGTGGACGTGCTGTCGGGACGGGCTCGCGAGATGATGAGCGGCAAACTGCCTGCTTGCGGCGCGGTCCTGGCTTCTGGGCCTGGTCGCCCTCCGCCGGGGCGGGCGAGCTGCCTGGTGACGGCGCTGTCAGGGTGGGCCCCCCGGGGATCGAACCCGGAACCCGCGGATTAAAAGTCCGCTGCTCTGCCAGTTGAGCTAGAGGCCCGCGTGCCCGGCATCCGGGCGGCGCGAGTAGAAAGCCTACCGGTCAGGTCCGCTGACGTCGTAGGGCGCGTCCAGCGGGGCACCGTACGTCTTCGGTGGACGACTGTCACGCGCTGTCTCACCCATCGGGAGATATTGGGCCAATCCCGTCTCACGCTTGCGGTGAGCGGGTGGGCTTGGTTCGGTGGACGGGACCGCGGAGAACCAATGTGAGGAGCTCAACGTGCTCACCGTGACCGACAATGCCCGTACGGCCGTCCAGGACCTCGCCCAGCAGGCAGGCGTGCCGGTCGAGGGTGGCCTGCGCATCGCGCAGGCGTCCGGCCAGCCGGGCAACTTCGAGCTCGCGCTGGTTCCGGCCCCGCAGCCCGACGACCAGGTCGTCGACGCCTCGGGTGCCACCAACGTGTTCGTCGAGGCGCAGGCTGCCCCTGCTCTGGAGACGCTGACCCTGGACACCGACCCCGGTGCTGAGGGCCCAGGTTTCGTGCTCACGCCCAAGGCGTGACTGCTGGCGTCCTTGACCGGACGCCGACATCGTCGAAGAGCCCCCGGGAAGCTGCCACCAGGCAGCCTCCCGGGGGCTCTCCGTCGTTGGTGCCCTTCTACCCAGCGATCGGGCCCGGAAATCACGTGGATCCGGGCCCGATCGCTGGGTAGACGTCCTAGAGCGCGACGCCGAGGATCCAGGAGCCGCCGAGCGTCAGGGCGCCCAACGTGACCAGCAGGAATATCGCTACCCAGAACAGCCCCGCGACACCCGTCAGCCGGGCGAGCATGTCGGCGTCCGACGTCCGGGCCCGGCCCCGGGAGCGCTGCACCTGGAGCTCGAACACCGGCCGCACCGCGCCGAGGAGCAGGAACCACGTGACGGCGTAGGCGACCGCGCTCTGCACGGTGGGTTCGAGGAACCAGGTGACGAACACGAGCGCGGTGCCGCTGACCAGGATCGACCACAGCCCGAACCAGTTACGGATCTGCAGGAGCAGCAGGGCCAGGAGGACGACGAGCAGCCACAGCAGCCCGACGGCGTAGCCGAGCTGGAGCAGCCACGCGGCCCCGAGACCGATGATGCCGGGCCCCACGTAGCCGGCGAACGCCGTGATGACCATGCCGGGGCCGCGGGGCTTGCCACGCGACACCGTGAGGCCGGACGTGTCGGAGTGCAGCCGGATGCCCTCGAGCTTGCGGCCCGTGAGCAGCGCGCCGAGGCCGTGCGACGCCTCGTGGGCGATGGTGATGACGTGCCGAGTCACGTGCCAGAGCGGCCGGAACAGCACGACGACCAGGGCGATCGCGCACATGGCGAGCACCGTGAGCTGCGACGGCGGTTCGACCGGGGTGACCGCGTTGGTCCAGATGGTGCCGAGCACGTCGCCGATGGCGGCGAACGGTCCGGCGGAGCTGGTCGCTGCGGGAATCATGCGCCACATAGAACCACACCGAACGTGACGTGCGCCGCAGCCACTGCCCGGCGGACGTGAGAGACTGGGCGGTCGTGGGCGGTCTCAGCTGCCCGACGTCGTGGCCCCGGCCCGGGTTAGCACCCCAGCCGCCGGTGTGAGCACGGCGGACCACCGGCGCGATGTGCGCCGCCACCGAGCCCGAGAGGCCCATCCTTTGACTACCTTTGCCGACCTCGGTCTGCCCGCGCCCGTTCTGCGCGTTCTGACAGACCGCGGCATCACCTCGCCGTTCCCTATTCAGACGGCGTCCCTGCCGGACTCCCTCGCCGGTCGCGACGTGCTCGGCCGCGGCCGCACCGGCTCCGGCAAGACCCTCGCGTTCGCGCTGCCGGTCGTGACGCGTCTTGCGACGTCCGGCGCCCGTTCCAGCGCGGCAGGGCAGCCGCGTCGTGCGGCGGGTCGTCCCCGCGCACTGATCCTGGCTCCCACGCGTGAGCTCGCGAACCAGATCGACGACTCGATCGCGCCGCTGGCCCAGGCCCTCGGCCTGAAGACCACCACGATCTTCGGCGGCGTGGCGCAGTCGCGCCAGGTCACGGCGCTGAACGCGGGTGTCGACATCGTCATCGCCTGCCCCGGCCGGCTGGAGGACCTCCTCGGCCAGCGGCACCTCGCGCTCGACGACGTCGAGATCACGGTGCTGGACGAGGCCGACCACATGGCCGACCTCGGGTTCCTGCCCGGCGTGAAGCGCATCCTCGACCGCACGTCCTCGCGGACCCAGCGCCTGCTGTTCTCGGCGACGCTGGACAACGGTGTGGACGTGCTCGTCAAGCGTTACCTGCACCAGCCGGTCACGCACTCGGTGGACGACGCCGCCGCGCCGCCCCCGCTGATGACCCACCACATCCTCGCCGTGGCCGACAAGGACGCCAAGAAGAACGTGGTGCACCAGCTCGCGCAGGGCACCGGCCGCCGCGTGCTGTTCATGCGGACCAAGCACCAGGCGAAGAAGCTCGCCAAGCAGCTCACTGCCGCGGGCGTGCCCGCCGTCGACCTGCACGGCAACCTCGGCCAGGGCGCGCGTGAGCGCAACCTCGCCGCATTCTCGTCGGGCGACGTCCGGGTGCTGGTGGCGACCGACATCGCCGCACGCGGCATCCACGTCGACGACATCGAGCTCGTGGTCCACGTGGACCCGCCCGCCGAGCACAAGGCGTACCTCCACCGCTCCGGGCGGACGGCGCGTGCCGGCTCCGGCGGTGACGTCGTGACGATCATGCTGCCGGAGGAGCGCGGCGACGTGCGTGACCTGACCCGCAAGGCGAAGATCACCGCCCGCCCGCAGGACGTTCGTCCCGGCGACGCGACCGTGACCAGCCTGGTCGGCGAGGTCGCCCCGTACGTCGAGTACGTGCCGCCGGCCCCGCAGCCGCAGGGCCGCCAGGGCCAGCCCCGGAAGCAGGGCGGCCGGTCGCGCACCGGTGGCCAGAGCACGGCCCAGGCGGCCCAGGGCGGTGGCGGCCGGCAGGGCCAGCCGCGCAGCCAGGGCGCAGGACAGCCGACGGGCCAGCGCGGGGGCGGGCGTCCGGCCTCGGGCGGCGGGCGTGCCGCCGACCACTTCCCGAGGCCCGACGCGGCCGGCGCCCCTCGTCGGCGTCGGCGCGGCGGCCGTGGGCGCGGTGCGGGCAGCACGAACGCCTCCGCCGCGAACTAGCAGCAGACGTCTCGGACCCACAGGCCACCTGGCCCGTGGGTCCGAGGCGTTTCCGGAGCGGGAACACCGTGGGCCGGCAGACGGTTGAGATGCGCGGAGGTGTCGACATGACGTACAAGATCTCGAAGTCGGACGACGAGTGGCGTGAGCAGCTCTCGTCCCAGGAATACGCGGTGCTGCGGCAGGCGGGCACCGAACGCGCGTGGACGGGCGAGCTGCTCGACGAGAAGCGCACGGGAATCTACCGCTGTCGGGCCTGCGACGCGGAGCTCTTCCGGTCGGACACCAAGTTCGACTCCCACTGCGGCTGGCCGTCGTTCTACAGCCCGCTCGCCGGTGACTCCGTCGAGCTGCTCGAGGACCGTTCCTTCGGCACGGTGCGCACCGAGGTGCGCTGCGCCACCTGCGGCTCCCACCTGGGACACGTCTTCGACGACGCGCCGCAGACGCCGACCGGTGACCGGTTCTGCATGAACTCGGTGAGCCTCACGTTCGAGGAGAGCTGACGGCCGGCGGACCGGTTCAGCGACCGCTCTGCTTCCACGCCACGATGTCGGCCGAGTAGCGGTTGAGGAGCTGAGCCAGCTGGGCGACGTCCTCCGTCTCCCAGGTGGCGAGAGCACCCTCCAGCATGGCGACCCGGCTGGTGCGCGCCTGGTCGAACCGGGCGGCGCCGTCGGGAGTCAGGGTGATGCGCTGGCCGCGGCTGTCCTCCGGGTCGACGGTGCGCTCGACGAGGCCGAGCTCGGCGAGCCGGCTGAGCTGGCGGGACACGGTGGCCCGTCCCACACCGAAGAAGGTGGCGAGGTCGGAGCCGCGGGTGCCGGGCCGTTCGGCGATGTGCGCCAGGATCGGGTACGCACTGGCGTCGAGCTCGGGGTGGACCCGCCGGGCGATCGACGCGCCGGAGGACTGTGCACGGCGGATGAGCAGCCGGATCTCGCGTTCCAGGCCCTCGAACGGACCGGGGCCCGTGTCGTGGTCGCCGGGCGCCTCGGCGCCGGCACCGTCGCCGGGGACCTGGTCGCCGGACGCGTCCGTGCTGGATGTGCCTGTACTCGAGAGCATGGGCCCATGATGACGGGTCAAGCGCCGTGAACACAGCCCTCGGGTGCGAAATCCCCCGGTTGCTGCCGCCTTGTGCTGGTCGTCCTGCCGCTGGGACGGCGTGGTGCGACCGTGCCCACCCGTCGAGCCGGTCGCACCCACGCCCGTGGCCGGCTACGACCTGACGGGTTCCAGGTCCTTGAGCTGGTCGATGCCCGACCGGTGATCCAGCGGTACCTCCTTGATGAGGGACACGCAGATCAGCGCGATCACGGCGAGCGGGACGGCAGCGAGGAAGATCTCCGCGATGCCGTTCGCGTACGCCTTCTCGATCACCTCGACGAGGATGGGCGGGAGCACCGACAGGTCGGGCAGCGTACCGCCCCCGGACTGCAGTGCCGACGGGTCGATGCCCTGCTTCGCGAGCTGGGGAGCGATCTCGGTGATGCCCTCCTTCATGCTGCCCTGGACGCTGTGCCCCAGGATCGCACCGAGCGCGGAGACGCCGATCGCGCCGCCGAGCGACCGGAAGAAGGTCACCGTCGAGGTGCCGCTGCCCGAGTCCTTGATGTGCAGGGTGTTCTGCGTGGCCAGCACCATGTTCTGCATCAGCAGGCCCACGCCGGCACCCAGCACGAACAGGTAGATCGACACCAGCACGAACGAGGTGCGGTAGTCCAGGGTCGACAGGAGCAGCAGGCCGCCGGTCAGGAGGACACCGCCGGCGACCATGTAGGGCTTGTACCGACCCGTCCGGGAGATGATCTGCCCGCCGATCGTGGACGACAGGAACAGGCCGACGACCATCGGGATCGTGTACAGGCCGGACTCCGTGGGCGTCTTGCCCCGCGAGAGCTGCATGTACTGGCTGAGGAACACCGACGAGCCGAACATGGCGACGCCCACCGCGACCGACCCGATCACCGCCAGGACCAGCGTCCGGTTCTTGAAGAGGTACATCGGGATGAGCGGGGTCTTGACCCGCAGCTCGACGAGTACGGCGACCGCCAGGATGACCAGGGCGCCGCCGGCCAGGACCGCCGTCTGCCAGGAGATCCAGTCGAACTCGGTGCCCGCGAACGTGATCCACACCAGCAGGGACGCGATTCCCGCGGAGATCAGCGTGGCGCCGGCGATGTCGATCCGCCCCGCACCGCGCGGCCGCTTCGGGAGCCGCAGCGTCAGCTGCAGCACGATGATCGAGGCGACCGCGAACGGCAGGCCCACGAAGAAGTTCCAGCGCCAGTTGATCGCGTCCGTGAGGAATCCGCCGAGGACCGGACCGCCGACCATGCCGATGCCCATGATCGAGCCCATCAGGCCCATGTACCGGCCACGCTGCCGGGGGCTGATGATGTCGGCGATGAGGATCGCGGAGAGGGACTGCAGGCCGCCCGCCCCGATGCCCTGGAAGGCACGGAAGGTGATGAGCTGGCCGGCGTCCTGGGCGAAGCCCGCGGCGGCCGCGGACAGCACGGAGATGATCAGGGCGATCTGGATCAGCGTCTTGCGGTTGGTGAGGTCGGCGAGCTTGCCCCAGATCGGGGTGGAGATCGTCGACGTCAGCAGGGTGGCCGTCACGACCCAGGTGAAGGCGGACTGGCCGCCCCCGAGGTCGGTGATGATCTTCGGCAGCGACGACGACACGACCGACATCGCCAGCACCGAGACGAACATGCCGAGGAGGATCCCGGACAGTGCCCGGAGGACCTCCCGGTGCGTCATGGCGGGTGGTTCGCCCTGGAGGTGTTCGGCATCCGCCTCGAGCGGCGCGGTGGTGGGGCTGGTCATGCAAACTCCTGCTGGTTCTGGGGCGATCTCTGGTGCGTGATGTCCGCACTGATGGTGTCGACGAGGCGGTTCAGCGTGCCGATCGCCGTGTCGAGGTCCTCGGGCGACCAGGCGGTGAACGCCCGGTCGATCAGGTTCGTGTATGCCGCGGAGGCTTCGGCGGCGAGCGCACGGCCCGCTGCGGTCAGCTCCACCGTGCGGACGCGGCGGTCCTCGACGTCGACGGTGCGGACGACATATCCGGCGTCGGCCAGCGTGCTCACCTGGCGGCTCGCGACGGAGAGGTCGACGCGCAGGTGCGCGGCGATATCAGTCAGGGAGGCGGGGCCGCACGTGGTGAGCACGTGCAGCACGGCCACACCGGAACGAGGCCAGTCGAGCTCCTGGGCGATGTGCGCCGCCGCCTCCCGCTGGGCGCGCGACAGGCTCTGGAGCGCGGAGACCAGGGCGACGGCGGGAGTCTCGGGGTCGGACGGCGTCCGGCGTGGGTGGGAAGTCATCATGCCTCGCGATTGATTGCTTAGAGCAACTATATCTCGATGGTTGCCCAATGCAAGGGTTTTGCGCGAACCGGTTCCGGATCCGCCCTGTGACCTGTACGACACGACGGGCGGGGCGGGTACGCCGTGCGCACGGCGAACGGCGCCGCCCCCGCGGTACGGGGACGGCGCCGTTCTCGGTGGGTCGGCGGATCAGGGCTTGGTGCGGCTCTTCTCGCTCATGTCCTCGAGCTCCATGCCCTTGGTCTCGGGCACCTTGGTGAGGACGAAGAAGAAGCTCAGCGCCGCGAACCCCGCGTACATGAGGTACGGCACCGTGGCGCCGAAGGCGGAGAGCATGGGCGGGAACGTCATGGTGATCGCGAAGTTGGCGATCCACTGCATCGCCGCGGCGACACCCAGGGCCGCGGCGCGGATGCGGTTGGGGAACATCTCGCCGAGCAGCACCCAGACGAGCGGGCCCCACGAGGCGCCGAAGAAGACGACGAACGCGTTGGCGCAGACCAGTGCCGTCACACCCCAGGGGCCGCTGAGCGAGATGTCGCTGCCCGACCCGGTGGCCTGCGTGAACGCGAGGGCCATGAGCCCGAGCGAGACGGTCATGCCGGCCGAGCCGATGAGCAGGAGCGGGCGGCGGCCGACCTTGTCGATGAGCGCGATGGCGATGAACGTGACGGCGACGTTCGTGACCGCCGTGATCGTGGAGACCAGGAACGCCCGGCTCTCGTCGAACCCGACGGCCTGCCACAGCGTGGTCGAGTAGTAGAAGATCACGTTGATGCCGACGAACTGCTGGAAGACCGACAGCAGGATGCCCACCCAGACGATCGGCTTGAGGCCCAGCGTGCTGCCCCGCAGCGAGGCCTGGGCGGCGTTGGCCTCGTCGATCGCGATGCTGCGGTGGATCTGGACGAGCCGGTCGTCGACGTCCTCGTCGGGCCCGAGCACGCTGGTGAGGACGGCACGCGCATCGTCGTCACGCCCGTTCGCGGCGAGGTAGCGGGGCGACTCCGGGATGCGGAGCGCGAGGATGCCGTAGACGGCGGCCGGGACGACCGCCACCAGGAACATCCAGCGCCACGCCTCCCACCCGAGCCAGAGCACGTTCGAGGCGCCACCGGCCGACTCGGCGAGGAGCTGGTCCGAGAGCAGCGCGGCGAAGATACCGACCGTGATGGCGAGCTGCTGCAGCGAGCCGAGCCGGCCCCGCATCGCGGCGGGCGCGATCTCCGCGATGTACGCCGGGGCGATCACCGACGCGATGCCGATGCCGACGCCGGCCATGAACCGCCAGAGGCCGAGGTCCCAGGCCGAGAACGCGATGGCCGACAGGATGGACGACACGAAGAACAGGATGGCGCCGAGCACCATGACCCGTGTGCGGCCCCACCGGTCGGCCAGGCGCCCGCCGGACCACGCCCCGAGCGCACAGCCGAGGAGCGCGATGGCGACGACGATGCCGGTGACCGACGGGTGCAGGGAGAACTGGCCCTCGATGGCGTTGACGGCGCCGTTGATCACGGAGCTGTCGAAGCCGAACAGGAAGCCGCCCACTGCCGCGGCGATCGCAAGGGCCGTTGCTTTGCGGTGGGCTGATCTCGCGCCGACACTCGGCGCCGATGGGGTGGTGCTCATGCGACCGATGCTAAGCAGCGCTCGGCGCCAGTCGCGCGCCGAGCCGTTCGCTGTGAAAAGCCTCTCGGGCCCGGCGCGCCCCGGAACGGCCGGGTCGGATCAGGCCAGGAACGGCCAGAGTGCCCAGGTGGCGAGTGCCGCCACGAGAGCTGCGGCCGGGATGGTGAGGACCCACGCGACGGCGATGTTCTTGGCGACGCCCCAGCGCACGGCGGACAGCCTGCGGGTGGCACCCACGCCCATGATCGCCGACGTGATCGTGTGCGTCGTGGAGACCGGGGCGTGCAGGGCGAACGCGTTGACGTACAGCACGAGGGCCGAGACCGACTCGGCCACGAAGCCGCGCGCGGGGTCGAGCTCGATGATCTTGCGGCCGAGCGTGCGCATGATGCGCCAGCCGCCCGAGTAGGTGCCGGCGGAGATGGCGGCGGCCGCGGAGAGCTTGACCCAGAGCGGGATGCCCGCCTCCGGGTTGGCCCAGCCGACGGTGAGCAGGGCGAGGTAGATGACGCCCATCGTCTTCTGCGCGTCCTGCAGGCCGTGGCCCAGCGCCATCGCGGCCGCCGACGCGGTCTGCGCGATCCGGAAGCGACGGTTCGTCCTGGCCGGTGCCGCGTAGCGGAAGATCCACATGACGGCGACCATCACCGCGAAGGCGAGGCCGAAGCCCACCAGCGGCGACACGATCATGGGCAGCACCACCTTGTCCACGATCGCGGACCAGTACACGCCCATGCCGCCGGCGACCCCGGCACCCACGAGCCCGCCGATGAGGGCGTGCGTGGACGAGGACGGCAGGCCGAACCACCAGGTGATCAGGTTCCACACGATCGCGCCGAGCAGGGCGCACAGGACGACGGTGAGCTCCGCGTGGGTACCGGCTCCGCCCAGGTTGACGATCGAGGTGGCGATGGTCTCCGCGACCTCGGTGCCCAGCAGCGCGCCGGCGAAGTTCATGGCGGCCGCCATGATGAGCGCGACGCGCGGGGTCAGCGCCCGGGTCGAGACCGAGGTCGCGATCGCGTTGGCGGCGTCGTGGAACCCGTTGGTGAAGTCGAAGCTGAGGGCGAGCGCCACCACGAGGACGACAAGAGCGACCTCCAACTCAGGACTCCTTGAGCGCGATGGTCTCGACCATGTTCGCCACCTTCTCGAAGCTGTCCGCGGCGTTCTCGAGGACCTCCACGATCTCCTTCAGCTTCATGAGCTGGACCGGGTCGCTCGCCAGGTCGTCGAAGAGCTGCGCGATGAGCTTGCGGTGCAGCTTGTCCGCCTGGTTCTCCAGGCGGTTCACCTCGACCCAGTAGTCGGCGAGCTTGTCCATCGAGCGCAGGCGCGGCATGGCGTCGGCGGTCAGCTCCGCGCACCGCTGGAGCACCTGGACCTGGTCCGACACGCGGTCCGGCAGTCCTTCGACCTTGTACAGGACGATCAGGTCGGCGGCCTCGTCCATCTCGTCCATGCAGTCGTCCAGCGCCGAGGCGAGACCGGAGATGTCCTCGCGGTCGAACGGTGTGACGAAGGTCTGGTTGAGGCGGCGCATGATCGAGTGCGTGGCCTCGTCCGCCAGGTGCTCGACCTCGTGCATCTCTTCGGCGAGCTTCTCCCGTCCCGCCCGGTCGGCACCGAGCAGCTCGGCCAACAGGGAGGAACCCCGGACGAGATGCTGGGCCAGTGCGGCGAGAAGATCGAAGTACTTGGTGTCGCGCGGAGTAAGGCGCACGAGTGCTCCCGTTCTGAGGGCTCTGGAACAGGCTCAGCGTAGAGCTGTTGCCGACTATCGCCAATTTGCAAGGTCGCGCTTTGGTAACCCGTGACAAACGGCACAGGCTGCGTGGGCAGAGCTCCTCCGACGGCGGATGCCGGTCAGGAGAGGGAAGTGAGAGCGACGCCGAACCGGGAGCGCCTCTCGGCGCGGGGCCGCTCGTAGCGGCTTGAGGTGGAGCCCGGGGCTACCGCAGCCCGGCGTCGCCTGCACCATCCTAGTGGCGTGTGCGGATCTGCCAAGGGGGTCGGACGTCACAACGCTCCGGCGACCTCTCTGCTTGACAGCGCGCCGCGCTACTCGAGGGAACCGGTTCGCCACAGGCCACCGGCGCGTTCCAGCTCTTCGGCGGTGCGCAGCAGGGAGCTCGCGCTGCGGGTCATCCGGGTGGCGCCGGTGGGGTCCGCGACCTCGCGGGAGTCGGCGTCGAACGCGGCTCCGGTCGACAGGATGCGGCAGAAGGCGCCGGCTCGTTCGAGGGCGACGGCGAGGTCACCGGTGAAGACACCGGACAGCACGGCGTCGGCCAGGATCTGCAGGTCACCGGGCTCGGGAGGGCTGGGAACGCCCGCGACGGCCTCCTGGACCGGTGCGGCCTCCACACCGAGCCGATACCTGAGCATGACGGTAGGCATGTCGCGGCGCACCCATTCGCGCAGCACGTACAGCCGCCAGAGGGAGCCGGGCAGGGAGACGGGGGCGGCGTCCGCCCACAGGCCGGCCACCGTGTCGAGCCCTTCGTTCTCGACCAGGTGGATGAGCCGCTCCACGACCGCCGGGTCCTCGGTGGTGCGTGCACGGTCCACGAGGGCGCGTGCCGTCGCGTGCGCGACCTCGTCGCGCAGGGCAGGGTCCACCTCGCCGGGAAGTGCCTCGGCGTCCCGGGGGTCCAGCATGGCCGGCCGTCTCGGCGGTCGTTGGTCGCTGCTCATGGTGACCGATAGTGCGCCCGAAGCCGGGCGTGTGTCTACCACCACCGTCACCAGACCGGCGGGTTCACCTTTTCGGTGGCGACGACCCGCGGTCCCGTGGCGGTATCGGCGACGTGCGCCACGAGGACCTCGCCGGGCTCGAGGAACGGATCGGTCGTCGGCAGGCCGTCGGCCACCGTCCGGGACGCATGCTGGCCCAGCACGTCGAGCACCGTGGGCAGGACCGGACGGTGGGTGCAGATCACCGACGACTCGGTGGTCTCCTCCAGCAGGTCGCGCACGGTCGCGGCGACGCGTGACGGCGACCGTTCGTGCTGCGCCTCGGTGAGGTACTCGCTGTAGCTCGGCCGCAGGCCGGCGGCCCGCACGTACGGGTCGATGGTGGTGGCGCACCGCTCCCACCGGGAGCTGATGACGTGCTCGACGCCGTACGCCGCCAGCACCGGGACCAGCGCGGCAGCCTGCCCGTGCCCGAGCGGGGTGAGCGGGCGGTCCCGTTCCGAGCCGTGCCACGCGGTACGCGGCACCGCGCGGCCGTGCCGCGCGATGACCAGCGTGCGGGTGTCGAGCACCCCCTCGGCCTCGGCGGCCACCAGGGCGTTCAGTGGGCCACGGTCGGACGACCGGGTGAGGCGTCGCTCCGCCTCGGCCACGTCGATCCACTCCGTGCGGTCGACCTCCGCACGGTCGACGGGCGCCACCGGCGCACGGGCCGTGAGGGCCGCCGTGTCCCGCCCTTTGCGGGCGCGACGCGCCGCCCAGTAGTGCACGCGCTTCACAGCACCGTCAGGAGTGAGGTACTGCAGGCCGGGCAGCGGGCGGCCCAGCACGATCTCCTTGCCCGTCTCCTCGCCGACCTCGCGGATCGCCGCACCCTGGAAGGACTCGCCGATCTCGAGCTTGCCCTTGGGCCACGACCAGTCGTCGTACCGGGGCCGGTGGACGAGCTGTACCTGCAGCCCGCCACCACGACGGCGCCACACGAGCCCACCCGCCGTCATGACGACCGGGGTGTGCAGTCCCGTGGTGGGCGGGGCCGCCGTCGTCGGACCCGTGCCCACCGCCGACCGCCTGCCGGTCACCGGGCAGGCTCGAGCCGGCGTCGCTGCCGCTGGATCAGGACCGCCTGGAGGTCGCGCAGGCCGTTGCCGGAACCTGAGGTCGGGCGCTCCCACGAGCCGTCCGGGAGGAGGTGCCACGCCGCTGTCGTGTCCGCCATGGACTCGTCCAGGAGGCCGATCAGCTCGCCCACGTGGTTCGGGTCGGAGATCCGGATCAGCGTCTCGACACGGCGGTCGAGGTTGCGGTGCATCAGGTCGGCCGAGCCGATGAACACCTCCGGGCCTGACGCCGGACCCTCGGCGAGGGCGGGCCCCACGGAGTTGGCGAACGCGAAGATGCGGGAGTGCTCCAGGAAGCGGCCCAGGATCGAGCGCACCCGGATGTTCTCGCTCAGGCCCGGCACACCCACCCGGATCGCGCAGATGCCGCGCACCACGAGATCGACCTGCACGCCGGCCTGGGACGCACGGTAGAGGGCGTCGATCACCGTCTCGTCCACCACGGAGTTGATCTTCATCTTGACCCACGCCTCGTGGCCGGCGCGGGCGGCGGTCGCTTCGCGCTCGATGCGTTCCACCAGACCGGAGCGCACGGCGCGCGGCGCGACGAGCAGGCGGTGGAACGTCGACTTCGGGGCGTACCCCGAGAGCTGGTTGAACAGGCGGGTCAGGTCCTGGCCGACGTCCGGGTTGCACGTCAGCAGCCCGTGGTCGGTGTAGAGCCGGGCCGTCTTGGGGTGGTAGTTGCCGGTGCCGACGTGGCAGTAGCGCAAGAGCGAACCGTCGGGCTCCTGGCGTACCACGAGGGAGAGCTTGCAGTGCGTCTTGAGGCCGACGATCCCGTACACCACGTGCACGCCCGCCTCCTCGAGCTTGCGCGCCCAGGAGATGTTGGCCTCCTCGTCGAACCGGGCCTTGATCTCGACCAGCGCGAGCACCTGCTTGCCTGCCTCTGCGGCATCGATCAGCGCGTCCACGATGGGGGAGTCGCCCGACGTCCGGTACAGCGTCTGCTTGATCGCCAGCACGTTCGGGTCGGCGGCGGCCTGCTCCAGGAACGTCTGCACGCTCGTCGAGAAGCTGTCGTACGGGTGGTGCAGCAGGATGTCCCGGCGGCGGATGGCGGCGAACACGTCGGTCGGCTTGGCGCTCTCCACCTCCGCGAGGTGGCGGTGCGTGGACGGTACGAACGGCGGGTAGTGCAGCGGTGTCAGGTCGAGGTCGGCGATGAGGTTGAGGCCCGTGAGGTCCAGCAGCGCGGGCAGCTCGTAGACCTCCTCCTCCTTCACACCCAGCTCGCGGACGATCAGGTCGCGGATGCGCGGGCTGATGTCCTTCGCGATCTCCAGGCGCACCGGCGGGCCGAACCGGCGCCGGAGCAGCTCCTTCTCCATGGCCTGGAGCAGGTTCTCGGCGTCGTCCTCCTCGACGTCCACGTCCTCGTTGCGAGTGACCCGGAACGTGTGGTTCTCCCGCACCTCCATTCCGGGGAACAGGTAGTCGAGATGCTGTGCGATGACCTCCTCGAGCGGCACGAAGGAGAGCGGACCGCGCTGCGGGTCGGCCTTCTTCGTGCCGGGGCGCCGCGGCTTGCCCGACGCGTCCACCGCGATGAAGCGGGGGAGCAGCGGCGGCACCTTGACGCGGGCGAAGTGCTCCTTGCCCGTCGTCGGGTTCGCGACCACCACCGCGAGGTTGAGGGAGAGACCCGAGATGTACGGGAACGGGTGGGCTGGGTCCACCGCGAGCGGCGTGAGCACCGGGAAGATCTGCTTGCGGAAGAACTTGTGCAGGCGTTCCTGCTCCTTGGTGTCCAGCTCGTTCCAGTGCACCAGGGTGATGCCCTCGCCGGCCAGCGCGGGTTGCACGTCGTCCTCGAACACGCGCGCGTGCCGCTCCATGAGCGAGTGCGCCTCCTCCGAGATGCGCGACAGGGCCTGGCGCGGGCTGAGCCCCGAGGCGCTCGTGACCGCGATGCCGGTCGCGATCCGACGCTTCAGTCCGGCCACCCGCACCATGAAGAACTCGTCCAGGTTCGACGCGAAGATGGCCAGAAAGCGCACGCGCTCCAGCAACGGGATGCGCGGGTCCTCCGCGAGCTCCAGCACCCGCCGGTTGAACGCCAGCCAGCTCAGCTCCCGGTCCGCGAACCGGTCGACGGGCAGCGGTTCGCCGAGATGCGGCTCCAGCAGCGTCGTCCCGCCAGGGCTCTCCGCGATGTGCTCGGCGATGTGCGCGGCCAGGCTCTGGTCCAGCGTGTGCGGGTCCAGGATCTCCTCGGCCGAGGCCTCGCCCGGCCGGGGGGCCGGGGCCCGCTGGGCCTTCGCGGAGCTGCCGTTCGCGGTGCCATCTCCGTTGCCGGACCTGGCTGCCTGGTCACGGTGACCGTCGGACCTGCCGTTCATGGTCTCTGCGCTTGCCGTGCGGGGGCTCTGCTTCATGAATCGGCCGTTCTTGTCCCGGGTCCTGGCGGAGGTGTGCCCAGCGCTGTCCTTCATGTGCTTCATGGTGTCACCGTTCGGTACACGATGGGTGACGTTCTCGGAGAGCGTTCGTCACGGGCGGGAATACTGAACATGTACGGCCGCTCGCGTGAAACCGGCCCGCTCGTACGTGGCCAGAGCCGGTGCGTTGTCGCCTTCCACGTACAGCACGGCGCGCGTCGCACCGGTCCGCGCGAGATGCGCCAGCCCGACGTCGGTCATCAGCCGGCCCAGCCCCGTGCCCTGGTGTTCCGGGTGCACGCCGAGCACATAGATCTCGCCGTCCCGCGCCCCGTCGGGCTGGTCCGGCTCCGTCTTGGTCCACAGGAACGCGGCAGGGTCCCCGCCGTCCGTTCCGGCGGCATCCTCGGGCTCGAGGAGGAAGAAGCCCTCCGGGTCGAACCACTGCTCGCTCTGGCGCGCCCGCAGGTCGTCCAGAGTCATCCGGCCCTGCTCCGGATGGGCCGAGAACGCGCGAGCGTTGACGCGGAGCCAGCCATCGTCGTCGGCCCCTGGACGGAACGTGCGCAGGCGGTACCCGGCGGGCGCCGCCGGCGGCTCCGGAGCGTCGGCCGCGGACAGCGGCCGTGCGAGGAAGCACAGCTCGCGCACCGGACGCAGCCCCGCCGTCCGAGCGAACGCACGGGCCGGCTCCAGGTCGCCGTGCGCCCAGACCCGCAGGTGCTTGCCGTGCTGACTCGGCTCACCGGAACGGGACGGGAGGGTCGCGTCGCGCTCCGCCGTCCTGAGCAGCACGCGGCCATGACCCTGCCGGCGGTGCTCCGGGTGGATCACCAGCTCGGCGCTCGCGGTGTCACCGGAGCGGTCGACCTGCACGTAGCCGATGGTGCTGCCCGCCTTGGTGTGTGCGACGACGTGCGTGATCCACTCCGCGTCGGTGCCCAGGTTGAGCAGCGGCTGTTCGGAGAGCGGCGCGACGCCGTCGTGCGACTCGGCGGCCGCGGCCAGGGCTCGCACGGCCTGCTGGGCGTCGGCGTCGAGCGGGCCGATCTGGATGGGTGCAGCGATACGCATGAGCCCATCTTCCAGCAGACTGCGTTGAGTGCTGGCTATTTGCGGCTCGTGGCTGGATCAGGCCGCACATAGCCAGCACTCAACGCGGGGGTCAGTCCTCCGTCGAGGCCGACGGTGTTGCCAGGCCCGCGGTGATCAGGTCCATCACCGAGGAGTCGGCGAGGGTCGTGGCATCGCCGACCGCTCGGTCCTCGGCGACGTCGCGCAGCAGGCGGCGCATGATCTTGCCCGACCGGGTCTTGGGCAGCTCCGGTACCACGAGGATCTTCTTCGGCTTCGCGATGGGGCCGATCTCCTTGCCCACGTGGTCGCGCAGCTCCTTCTGCACGTCGGCGGCCCCCTCCGGCGTCGCCGCCCGGTTCGCGTGGTCGCCCCGCAGGATCACGAACGCGACGACGGCCTGACCGGTCGTGTCGTCCGCCGCGCCCACGACGGCGGCCTCCGCGACGATCTCGTGCGACACGAGGGCCGACTCGATCTCCGTGGTGGACAGGCGGTGCCCGGACACGTTCATGACGTCGTCCACGCGTCCGAGCAGCCAGATGTCGCCGTCCTCGTCCTTCTTGGCGCCGTCGCCCGCGAAGTAGAGGCCCTCGAAGCGCGACCAGTACGTGTCCTTGTACCGCTCCAGGTCGCCCCAGATGCCGCGGAGCATGGACGGCCACGGCTCGGACAGCACGAGGTAGCCGCCGCCACCGTCGGGCACGGGCTGCGCCTCGTCGTCGACGACGGTTGCCGCGATGCCGGGCAGCGGGACCTGTGCCGAGCCGGGCTTGGCAGCGGTGACGCCGGGCAGCGGGCTGATCATGATGGCGCCGGTCTCCGTCTGCCACCACGTGTCGACGATCGGGGTGCGGTCGCCGCCGATCACGCGGCGGTACCACATCCACGCCTCGGGGTTGATGGGCTCGCCCACCGAACCGAGGACGCGCAGGGAGGACAGGTCGAACTCGCCCGGGATGTCGTCGCCCCACTTCATGCAGGTGCGAATCGCCGTCGGCGCGGTGTACAGGATGGACACCTTGTACTTCTGGATGAGCTCCCACCAGCGGCCGCGGTGCGGCGTGTCGGGCGTGCCCTCGTACAGGACCTGCGTGGCGCCGTTCACGAGCGGTCCGTAGACCACGTACGAGTGCCCCGTCACCCAGCCCACGTCGGCCGTGCACCAGTAGACGTCGGTCTCCGGCTTCAGGTCGAACACGTTCTTGTGGGTGTAGGCGCACTGCGTGATGTAGCCACCGGTGGTGTGCAGGATGCCCTTCGGCTTCCCGGTGGTCCCGCTCGTGTACAGGATGAACAGCGGGTGCTCCGCCTCGACGGCCACCGGCTCGTGCACCGGGTCCGCGGCCTGGAGGGCCTCGTGCCACCACACGTCCCGACCCTCTACCCAGTCCACGTCCTGCTCGGTGCGCCGGACGACGAGCACCTTCTGCACCGAGGTCTCCGGTGCGCCCTCCTTGGGCGCGAGGGCCTCGTCGACGGCGGGCTTGAGGGCCGACGGAGCCCCGCGGCGGTAGCCGCCGTCGGCCGTGACGACCAGGGTGGCCTCGGCGTCGGCGATCCGGCTGCGCAGGGCGTCGGCGGAGAAACCACCGAAGACGACGGAGTGCGGGGCGCCGATGCGGGCGCACGCCAGCATGGCCACTACCGACTCCACGAGCATCGGCAGGTAGATGACCACACGGTCGCCCGTCGTGACGCCCAGCGACGTGAGGGCGTTCGCGGCGCGGGACACCTCCTCCTGCAGGTCGGCGTACGTGACCGTGCGGGTGTCGCCCGGCTCCCCCTCGAAGTGGATGGCCACCCGGTCGCCGTGGCCGGCTTCGACGTGCCGGTCCACCGCGTTGTACGCGGCGTTCAGCGTTCCGTCCCCGAACCACCGCGCTACCGGCGCGCCGCTCCAGTCCAGGGTCTCGGTGAACGGGGTCTTCCAGGTCACGAGCTCCCGGGCCTGCTCGGCCCAGAACTCCTCGCTGCCCGCCGACGCTCTCTCGTAGAGGTCGGCCTTCGCGTTCGCCTGCGCCGCGAACTCCTCGCTGGGCGGGAAACTGCGGGTCTCGTGCAGAAGATTCTCGAGGCTGGGGCCGGATGCCGAGTCCGACGTCGGGTTGGTGTCTGTCACGGTGACCTCCGGTGCGCGTCTTCGCGTTCGTTCGGGCAGGCACTTGGCTCTGCCTTGACGTTCTCTCTGCCCGGTGAGTGTAGTCCTGCATGGTGACAGCGCTCACAATCCGGTGTCACTGCTTGAGACACGGGCCTCCGCCTCGGAATGGCGCGGTCACCGGCCACGTTGGTGGGTTGCGTGAGCCTCCTCTTCGAACCGATCACCCTCCGTCAGCTGACCGTCCCGAACCGGGTCTGGCTGGCGCCGATGTGCGAGTACTCCGCGGCGGACGGGGTCCCGAACGACTGGCACCTCGTTCACCTGGGCGCCCGGGCGGTCGGCGGGTTCGGACTGGTCCTGACCGAGGCGACCGCCGTCGTGCCGGAAGGGCGCATCTCGCCCCAGGACACCGGCATCTGGAACGACGAGCAGAGCGTTGCCTGGCGCCGCATCGTCGACTTCGTGCACGAGCGCGGGGCGCGGATCGGCATCCAGCTCGCCCACGCGGGGCGCAAGGCGTCCACCTTCCGGCCGTGGTCCCCGGTGCAGGGCACCGTCCCGGTGTCCGACGGCGGGTGGCCGACCGTCGGTCCGTCACCCGTGCCGTTTCCCGGCTACGCAGCTCCGGCGGAGATGACGGCCGCGCAGGTGGCGGAGGTGCCCGAGCAGTTCGCCGCGGCTGCCCACCGCGCACGGGAAGCCGGCTTCGACACGGTGGAGGTGCACGCGGCGCACGGCTACCTGCTCCACCAGTTCCTCTCGCCCCTCGCGAACTCCCGCACGGACGAGTACGGCGGCTCCGCGGCCGGCCGTGCACGGCTCCTCGAGGAGACGGTCGAGGCGGTGCGGTCCGCCTGGCCGGCGGAGCTGCCGGTGCTGGTGCGGCTGTCCGCGACCGACTGGCGCGACGACGGCCTGGGCGTGGACGACGTCGCGGCGGTCGCCGGCCGCCTGGGGGCGCTCGGTGCCGACCTGATCGACGTGTCGACCGGCGGGGCGGCGCCGGCGCCCATCGCCGTCGGACCGGGCTATCAGGTGCCGCACGCGCGTCGCGTCCGGGAGGCGTCCGGGCTGCCGGTGAGCGCGGTCGGGCTCATCAGCGAGCCGGCACAGGCCGAGCAGATCCTGGTGGAGGGTTCGGCGGACGCCGTCCTGCTCGGCCGGGAGGCGCTGCGCGATCCGTACTGGCCGCTGCGTGCGGCACACACGCTGCGCGAGCAGATCGGAACCTTGCCGGTGGAGTCCGGAGTGGGAATGCAGCCGCAATATTCCCGGGCTCAGTGGCGGTGACCTGCGCTGGGTGGTGGTGATCTGCGCGGGGTGGCGGTGGGCTGCGCCCTTGTGGCGACGACTTGCGGGCGAGTGCCTGGGAGGGTGATTCCTGCGCCTGCGGCGTTTGATGGCAGGGGAGGAATGGGGGAGGAGGCGGTGATTCTTTTCCGGACCGCGTGCATTCCGCGAAACGATTCGCCGTGCGGCCGGGCTCCTTGCCTCTTCCGATCGCGATCCGGAAGTGCAAGGGCCCGGCCACTGCGGTGGCGAGATCTCGGTCCACGAGTACGGCATCCGGGAGCATCCTCAAGCCGGATATCGCTCTCACCAGCTTGGCGGGGTGACCATGCACGTCGCTCGCTGTCGATCAGGCCAAGACCCTTACGACCCCAGGGCACGGTCCCTTCCGCCCTGAATACTTGCTGTGAACACAATCACACTGCCTTCTGGTAACAAAAGCAACTGGAAGGGACTCATCTTCACAATTGCCAATTCCTGTCATGTCAGCAATTGGCTGGGAAAATCTTCGGCCTTGCCTTGGCTTGACCTGATGCGGTGATTCGGTCGACCTTGGCGCGGCTTGTTGTCTGGCAGAGGTTGTGCGTTGGCGGTTGCTTGCTGGTTGGCCGGTTGTTGCGCATTGGCGTTTGAGTTTTGGTCGGCGGACCGCGCGGTGAGGATGGTGTTGGTGTCGAGCCGCAACTTGCTCGTGATGAGTGGTGGGCTCGCGCGCTCGGCGGCATGGCGTGGTGTCGAGCCGCAACTTGCTTATGCGGCGGGTGGCCGAGCCGCAACTTGCTTGTGATCGGGATGGCCGAGCCGCAAGCTGCGCGTGATCGGGATCGTCGAACCGCAACTTGATGCTGATCTGGGTTGCCGAACCGCAACGACACGCCGATAACTTGGTGATGTATCGGCGTGTCGTTGCGGTTCGGCGGAGGGATGGGTCGATAACTTGCGGTTCGGCGTGAGCGGGAGCTGTGCGAGCTCAACCGGCCCGAGCTCAACCGGCCCGAGCCCCAGCCCGTGCGAGCGTCGGCTACCCCGGCGGATATGGCGGGCGTTCAGCCTCGGCGGGCCCGGCGCCGGGCGGCACGCCAGATCAGCCACACCGCGACCCCGATCGCGGCCGCACCGACCACCGCGATGACGGGGACCGGCTCGATGCGCGGGCGCAGCGCGATGGGGCGGGTGAACGCAAGGATGCCCCAGCCGGACTGCACGGCCCGCCGGCGCAGTCCCCGGTCGGGGTTCACCACGTACGAGTGACCGACGGCGGCCAGCATCGGCGCGTCGGTGATGGAGTCGGAGTAGGCGAAGCTCTCCGTGAGGTCGTAGTGCTCGCGTGCGGCGAGCCGATGAATGCCCACGGCTTTGTTGTCGCCGTAGTTGTAGAAGTCGATCGCGCCGGTGAACCGGCCGTCCTCGACGGTCATCTGCGTGGAGAGCACGTGGTCCGCACCGAGCGCCGCGGCGATGGGCTCCACCAGCACGGCGGCCGACGCGGACACGACCACCACGTCCCGGCCCGCCGCGTGGTGCTCGGCGATGAGCTCGACAGCCTCCGCGTAGACGTACGGGTCGATGAGCTCGTGCACCGTCTGGGCGACGATCTGCCGGACCTTCTCCACGTCCCAGCCCGTGACCAGCGACGACAGGTGCGCCCGCATCCGCTCCGTCTGGTCGGCGTCGGCGTTGCCGATCATGAAGACGAAGTGGGCGTACGCGCTGCGCAGCACATCGGCGTGCGAGAGGAGCCCGCCCGCGAGGAAGGGCTTGGAGAACGCCGCCGACGAGCTCGTGGCGATGATCGTCTTGTCCAGATCGAAGAACGCGGCGGCACGCGGGACGTGCGGCAGCGGTCGTGCGGCGATCTGTGGAGCCTGCTCGGTCACGCGACGAGCCTAACGGGGCAAGCCCTCCGAAGGGGGCTTCCCGAGGGGTGTTCCGCCGTCTCGATGAAACTGGTCCGTTCGACACGCAGACCCTGGTCACGGCGGTATGCCGGAGCGAGCCCGACCACAAGCGCGACTTTCCTCCGGCTGTGCACAGCCGCGGCTGCACGGGCATCCCGGAGCGGTGCCGAGCGCCCAGTCTGATTCCGGAGCCCGGGCAGTCCGCCCGGGATGAGGTGCCGGGCCGCGTGCTCGGCGAATGCTCAGCACTGCTGGGCGGAGGAGGCGGGCGATGGTCAGCACAGTGGGCGGATCGGCACCGGAACCGGGGCGGATGATCGGCGTGGTGGGCGCCTGCGGTGGGGCGGGAGCGTCCGTGGTGGCCGCGTGCGTGGCCCACGGTCTGCGCCGCAGCGGTGAACGCGCCACGCTCGTGGACCTCGACACGCACGCGCCGGGCACCGACCTGCTGCTGGGCGCCGACGGCGGGCGGGGCGCCCGGTGGCCGGACCTGGTCGGTGCCCGTGGCGAGGTCGAGGGTGCGGGGGTGGTGGCGGCCCTGCCGCGCTGGGGACTGGTCCCGGTGCTGAGCGGTACCGCAGCCGGCGCCCCGCCGGACGACGATGTCGTGCTCGACGTCTGCCGCGGGCTGGTGCGGGCCGGCGAGACCCTGGTGCTCGACCTCCCGCGCCCGGGCGCCTGGAGCACCGCCACACGACGCGGTGTCGGCGCGGCTGCCGAGGCGCCGGGTACCGACGGCCTGGCCGTGCACACCCTGCTGGCCAGGTGCGAGATGGCGCTGCTCGTGGTGCCGCTGACGCTCCCCGCGACGGTGGGCGCCCAACGGGTGCGGGACGCCCTGCGCGGCGCGGGCGTGCCGGACGTGCGGGTCGTGGTGCGCGGGCCGGCGCCGGGAGCCGTCGACGAGGACGACGTGTCCGCCGCCCTCGGCCTGCCCGTCGTCGCAGTGATGGGCCGGGACGCCGGGCTCGCCCGGGCGATCGAACGCGGTGAGGGTCCCACGGTGTCGCACCGGGCCCCGCTCGGCCGGTTCGCCTCCGACACGGCAGGCGCACTGTGAGCCGGCCGACCCGCGAGGTCACCCTGCTCGACGACGTCCGTGCGCGGCTCGCGACCGGTCGCACCGGCGCTGGTGCCGCCGTACGGGACGCGGTACGGGACTCCGGTCGGGTGCTCGGGTCCGATGCGCTCCGTGACCTGGAACGCACGGCCCGGGCCGAGCTCACGGGCGCCGGACCGCTTCAGGTACTGCTCGACGCACCCGAGGTGACCGACGTGCTGGTGAACGGCCCCGACGACGTGTGGGTCGATCGTGGGGCAGGCCTCGAGCGGGCGGCGGTGGACCTCGGCACGGCCACCGGTGTGCGGGCACTCGCCGTCCGGCTCGCCGCCCTCGGCGGACAGCGGCTCGACGACGCCTGTCCGACCGTGGACGCACGCCTGCCCGACGGCACCCGGCTGCACGCGGTGCTGGAGCCGTTGGCCGAGACAGGTGCGGTGATCTCCCTGCGAGTGCTCCGGAGCCGCGCCTTCACCCTGGACGAGCTCGTCGCCGGAGGCGCCCTGCCCGGCCAGTGGTCCGGCCTCCTGCGCTCGCTCGTGCAGCGCCGCGCGAACGTGCTTGTCAGCGGCGGTACGGGCACAGGCAAGTCCACTTGGTGTTTCTGACACCCCTAATCAGTGGAGGTGGTGACCAGGTGAGCAGAAGGTCCGAACGACTCTCTCCTACCGGATCAGCAGCCGTGCCATGCGCTTGGGTTCGTCCTTGTATTCATGGGAGGAAGCCCAGATCCGAGAGCGCGGTGTCCATCGCAGGACAGCGAGCGACTCGTCGCTCGTGGGTTGGGCAGCACGCTGCCGTAGCGACTGAAGCGGGTGAGTTCAGTTGATCGAGAGTATTGGCCTGCGCTCCAAGCATGGGCTGTCGGTCGAGGTGGCTGAGCAGGTTCTGGTCTATCTGCGGATCAGTGAGGACCGCACGGGTGAGGCTGCTGGCGTCGAGCGTCAGAGAGACGATTGCCTCGATCTGTGCGCACGGCTCGGCTTGGTCGTGTCGGACGACGACGTCTATATGGACAACGACACGTCGGCGTATCTGAACAAGAAGCGAAAGAGCTTCGACAGGATGCTCGCCCGCATCAAGTTGGGGCCTTCGCGTGTTGTCGTCTGGCATGTCGATCGCCTCTATCGCAAGCCTCGTGAACTTGAGGACCTGATCGAGCTCGTCGAGTCCCATCCGATCCGCATTGAGGCTGTGATGGGCGGTGCGTTCGATCTCAACACTCATGAGGGGCGGCTCATGGCGCGCCAGCTCGTCGCGATGGCTGCGTATGAGTCGGGGCACAAGGCTGATCGGATCCGGCGTGCGAACAAGCAGAAGGCGGAGCGCGGTGACTGGCACGGAGCCCCAAAGTTCGGCTATGGCATCGGTGGGGTCCTCATCCCGGAAGAGGCCATTGTCGTTCGCGAGATGGCGGACAGGTTCTTGGCGGGACAGTCCCTCGGGGCGATAACCAAGTGGCTGAACGAAGAGTCTGGCGTGCCGTCGCCGCGTGCGGGAAAGGGCACACTCGGGGTGTGGCACGCGACCACGGTGAAGTCGATCCTTGTCTCTGCACGCATCTCTGGGCAGCGTGCCTACGATCCGTCGCTGGGGACCACAGATGGCCCCAATGGTCGGCAGATCTTGGGGCCGGGCAACTGGGAAGCGATCATCACCCCCGAGGAGACTGTCCGCATCCGAGCGATGCTCGGGAGCATGGACCGCAGGGTCGGCGCGTCGTCGGTCACTTTGCTCTCGACGATTGCCCGGTGCGGCAAGTGCGGTGCGGGTCTCGTGTCCGGGCAGCGTGGTCGCGGCAGCAGGAGAAGGGCGAGGCGGGACTACAGGTGCAAGCCGCACCCGGGCTACCCGGAACGGGGCGGCCTGAATGTCGCGGCACCGGCACTGGAAGAGCTTGTAAGCGAGGCAGTGATCGCACGTCTCGCGGTGACAAAACTGCCCGATACGGCATCTGACTCCTCTGGGATCGTGGCAGATGCTGTGGCGCAGATCGTCGCCGCCAGGGCACGACTTGAAGACATCGCCCGTGACTACGGGGCGGGGCTGGTGAGCCGATCCGAGGTATCTGCCGGTCGGGCTGCGGCGCAGAACGTGATCCACCAAGCCGAACTCATGCTTGGCAAGGTCAACCGCACCAGCGCTCTGAAGGGCCTCCCAATTGGCGACGAAGTGGCCCTGCGACGCGCCTGGGCGGAGGAGTGGTCGATTCCCCAGAAGCGGGCAATCATGTCCGCACTCATCGACACTCTTGTCGTCAACCCCGATCCGAATTGTGGGTCCCGCTTCCGGCCCGCAAGAGTCGAATTGACCTTCAAGGCGTAGGCGCCGCATGAACCGGTGATCTGGACTGTCAGCGACGGGCGGGAGGGTCCTGCCTGACAGCACACTCGCCGTTATGCCGGGTGCTTGGCCAGGTCTCGGAGCTTGAGCAGCGCCAGCGGGTCCTCCACTGCGAATGGCACCCCGGACGCGTCACAAGCTGCTCGTGTCCAGGCCTCGACGTCGAAGCCGTCTGGCAGTGCAGAGGGCCGGCGTGTGGTGTCGGCTGACGCGGGCGTCCTTGTCGGTGCTGCATCGTGCGTTGTCCGCCTCGGGGTCCTCATAACCACTCCTCTCCTCCGCCTGTGTCGGTCGTGACGGACGGGATCGGTGCTGACCGGCGACGCCCTCAACACCTGCACTCTCGATGGACAGGTGAACTGCGGGGTCCGAAGCGGTGTGCGACTCGCGCTGTGAGCTTCACGGTCGAGTCAGTAACCCGGCCGCAAAGGCGTCCATCCGATGTGCTCGGGACCTGATTCTCGGTGGTCAGTGACAAGTTCGCCTGGACCGAACCTTTGATGGCGGAGACAGAGGTACTGCGCCCCCGGTGTTTGCCGTGTGTCGATTGGGCGCGGGTGGCACCGTGTCGTACCAGGCGATGCATCCCGAGTGCTTCGCCGCCAGGTCCAGGCTCGTGTGCGCCTGCCGCAGCAGGTCGGCCACTCGACGCAGGTGGGCCGCTGCGGTCAGTGCCTTGACTTCGCCGACGGCGGTCGAGCCGTTGTAGTCATGTGCCAGGTGCAGCTTCTCGCGGTGCGCGGAGGCGACTTGGATCGCGACCTGCTCCATGCGGCGGGTTGTGGCGGCCAGGTCGGACACCACCCAGTACGTGTCGCATGGGTCGACGAAGCTGCGGGTCGCGAAGACCAGGTTTCGCATGGCCTCGGCGGGGCTTCACCCCGTTTGGTGGACACGCTGATACTGGATCGTGGATCCAGAGGAAGCGAGTTTGATCCGCATGGCTATGAAGAACTATCCGGAGGAGTTCAAGGCCGATGCTGTGGCCTTGTACGAGTCCACACCCGGGGCGACGATCAAGGGGATCGCCCGGGACTTGGGCGTCTCGCGAGAGACGTTGCGGTTATGGGTGCGCCGCGCGGCTGAGCAGCGCGGGCAGGCCGCCGTGACGGCCGGTCCGGCAGCGGGCACGACGCCCGGCGAGCCGGCGGTGCGTTCCGGTGGCCGGGTCGGGCAGCTGGAGGCACGGGTCGCCGAGCTCGAGGCAGCCAACGCTCGCCTGGAGGCTGACAAGCGCAAGCTCGCCACCGAGCGGGAGATCCTGCGCAAGGCCGCGAAGTATTTCGCGGGAGAGACGACCTGGTGAGCCGCTTCCAGTTCGTCGCCGAGCACCATCCCACCTACTCGGTGAAGCGGCTGTGCCAGGTTCTTGAGATCAACCGGTCGAGCTACTACAAGTGGCGCGACGGTGCCGCTGGTCGTGCCGCCCGGGCCAGGGCTGATGCCGGGCTGGCGGCACGGATCCGGGCCCTGCTGAAGGAGGATCCGGCTCTTGGCTCGCCGCGGGTCACGACCGAGCTGCGTAAGACCGACCCGGTCGGGCCGCCGGTGAACCACAAACGGGTCGCTCGTGTGATGCGCGAGCACGGCATCGCGGGGATCCGGCTGCGCCGACGGGTACGGACCACGGTCCCGGACCCGTCCGGGCAGAAGGTGGCCGACCTGATCAAGCGGGACTTCACCGCTCCGGCACCCAACCGCCGGTATGTCGGCGACATCACCTACCTGCCGATCGGTGGCGGGCAGTTCTTGTATCTGGCGACGGTGATCGACCTGTACTCGCGCCGTCTCGTGGGCTGGTCGCTGGCCGATCACATGCGCACCGAGCTGGTCACCGACGCCCTGCAGGCCGCCGTAGCCGAGCGGGGTTCGCTGGCCGGAGCAATCTTTCACAGCGACCACGGAGCCCAGTACGGATCGAAGGACTACGCGCAGCTGTGCGGCCGGCTGCAGGTGACTCAGTCCATGGGCGCGGTCGGCACCAGCGCCGACAACGCCCTGGCCGAGTCGTTCAACGCCACGCTGAAACGCGAGACCCTGGCCGGCGCACCCGCGTTCGACGATGCCCGCGCCTGCCGCCTCGCAGTGTTCCGCTGGATCACGCGCTACAACCTGCGCCGACCGCATTCCCGGCTCGGGAACCAGAGCCCCATCGACTACGAACACGAAACCGACCCGGCTACGCTACGGCTGGCCGCCTGACCACACGAAGACGTGTCCACTTCTCGGGGCGAAGGCCCGGCAGCATCCTCTGCGGCGTGCTGCGGGTTAGTGAGGGTCGGCATGTCCAGCTCCTGGGGATCGGCGAGAACGTGACACTCACAGGTGTCGGACCAGCACCGAGACGAGCCACATTTCGGCATCGCACGCAGCCGGCGGCGCTACGAACCGGGCACGATTGTGCGTGGCGCGCGCGAGGCGTCCGGGGTATCAACGCAGAGCTGGGTCTGCTCCTGACTGCCTTCCCGGCAACAGCAGCACCTCGGTTCGCACCCCGGTGACTCGCTCACGGACGCCGACCCGCCGCGTGATGCTGTGCCGGTCCAAGCCCAGCGTTTCAGCAACGGCGTCGAAGTCCTCGGCGTACAGTCGCGCGAGCGCGGGAACCCGGGTCGTAACTCGCACGGTGACGTGGGGATTGGTTCGGAGGATCGTGGTGATCAGGGTTCGCCGCATTGTCCGGACGGTGTCCGAGGAGGTCCCGGGAAGCTTGGCGTGATTGGACAGCTCGACGACGTCTCGGCCTGTGCCGGTGGCCCGCGCCTCGATGACCGCCGTCCCGTCCTGCAGCACGTAGGTCGCGCGCCGTGTGCGGGGCCGCGGGCACCGCGCCGGGACAGCGGTCTGTACGACGTGTGCGACAACGACAGTGACCAGCACGGCGTAGACGGCCCCGGCGACGATCGCCGCCGGCCAGCCCTGGGAGTACGCGGACGTCGCGACGATCAGCACGAACATCGACAGCACCAGTGGCCCGGTAGCCGAGGATATGGTTCGCAGCACCGGCCGCCGAAGGAGCCGGACGTGAGCTGGCGTGCAATGGTCGGTCAGACCGTCGAACGACGACGGGTCCGGAAGGACGACCCTCTCTGACGCGCTCATGGGGACAAGTCTCCAAGGCTCGGCGGCGAGCCTCCACCGCTGAGCTCTGCCGCCCCGACGCCTTGTTGCTGCTAGCCGGGGGCGCGGCAGAGCTGCGACAGGTGGAGCGCAGCGACCGGTTTGGGCCTGAGCTGCGTGTTCGCCCGTTCAGCGGTCACATGCCCGGACTGGGCTTCGTCCCGCCCGGCCGTGAGGGACCGTTCTCGGAGTCCGGGGCTTGCTGGGCTGAGCGGAGCTGGTTGATCCTGTCCCGGGCCACATCCAGGTCGACCCTGTGGGTATCTCCGGGCAGGTCCAGAGAGACGTACCTCTTCGGGGCGTCCAGGTTGGTCTCGTATGCCTCCAGTGGTGACGCGAGCGTGTCGGCGGTGAGCCCGGCCTGGCGTGCGTAGGTGA
The DNA here is from genome assembly GCF_042682255.1 of Promicromonospora aerolata. NCBI lineage: Bacteria > Bacillati > Actinomycetota > Actinomycetes > Micrococcales > Promicromonosporaceae > Promicromonospora > Promicromonospora aerolata. The sequence continues at coordinate 3,524,838 of NZ_JBHUHF010000001.1, read as the reverse complement.
CGATGGCGGACATGCCCACTGCGAGGTCGTGCTCGAGTCCTACGCTGTAGGGCCGGACGGTGAGTTCGGCGGGTGACCAAATGGTCTGCTGGATCGTTGGGTCGCCGAGGATTTGCTCGGGGTGTTTGAGGTAGTACTCGTTGAGATGAGCCTGGAGCCCGTTGCGTTCGTAGGCCAGGGATCGCAAGAAGGTGTGCGGGTTGCGGGGTGCTCCGAAGTGGCGGCGCAGGACGAGAATGTCGACGCAGCTGTCGTTGCCCGGATCGGTGCGCAGAGCGCCGGCAGGGAGACGCACCGCGCCGGCGAGCTCGCCCAGGTGGGCGATGTACTGGCGAAACTGCGGGTCGGGGTCGTCGAGCAGTTCCTGGGAAACCAACGCGACGGTGAACCCGCCCGGTTCCGTGGTTTCCAGCATCGTGAGCACTCCGATGGTCTGGGTGAGCTGGCGCTGGTCGGCGATGCCGGGGCGGCGCAGGGCGACATCGACGTACGGGGCGACGCCGATCACGGCGTCGTGCTCGTCGTGGAAGGTATCCCCGTCCATCACCCGCAGGATCGTTCCGTGATGGGGCCAGGACGTCGCCGGGTCGTGCCCGGCGGGGATCTGCCCCGTGAAGCCGTTCGCCTGTCCCGGCTCGAGGCGGCGTTCGGAGGGCGGCAGTCCTGCCAGCACCTCCGGGTCCGGGCCGTGGGCCAGGAATCTGCCTTCGTAGATGCCCAGTTCACGCAGCGTCTTCCACACGTGGCGGGCGATCAGGTCGTGGGCAGCTGTGGCGTCCGCGGCGTCGTGATCGTGCATCGCGGCGATGTCCGCGCGTGCGGCGGCCTTGGCGTGCTCGTCATCGTCGTAAGCGTCGTCGAGGAAGCGCTCGACTTCGTCGTTGAACATCATGACCTTCCCGAACCGGCCCGCTGCTGCGGCATGACGCTGGGCGCTCGGCGTCGCGTCTCGGACCGGACCCGGCCTTCGACCGCGCGTCGGGCGGCGATGTCCTGGGCGACCCAAGCCTCGAAGTCCGCAGCCCTGTCAGTGAACGGGCGGGGTCGGACAGCGTCGGAGTCCCAGGTCTCCTGGGAACCGAACCCGGTCTCGCCGGGCCACAGGGTGACCGGGGTCGGGCGGTCCTCGGTCAGCCCGGTGCCACTGTGAGAGACCCACTCGGCCAGTCGGACCTGTGCCTCGACCAGCTCGCGATGCCACGTGATGGGGGCGGAGGCCGATGTCTTGGGGTCGTACGCGGCCAGCCATGCGGTGTGCAGGGCTGACAGCTCCCACCGCAGCTCGGCGTGCCGGTGCCACAGCGGCGGGATCACCGTGATTCCGAGCCCGTAGTCGCGGCGCAGCCATGTCACCCACGCGTCCAGGTCCCGCCAGTACAGGCTGGCCTCCAGCGAGGACAGGAGGTTCAGGTTCATCGGCCGCAGCGGCAAGCTCGGTACAGCCGGCCGTCCCGGGCGATATGCGGACGCACCGCCAAAGCCTGTTGGTAGTGCGAAGGGGTCCTCATCGTCGGTGGGGTCGTCGTCCCCGTTGTGGTCGGTGCTCTCGTCGGGGCTGTCGAAGTCCTCATCCAGGGCCTCGACGTCGCTGGGCAGCATGAACGCGTTGTTCACGAAGTCGTCGAGCATCGTCTCGTCCGCCACGGAGCGCTCGGCCGAGTCGTGCGTGGGCCGATCGTTCTGGGCGTCGTCCGGAGTTGTGGTGTGGTTCTCATCCATGGCTGCGGGCTCCTTCACGCGGTCCAGGAATCGGGCAGGATTCGGCCGGCGACGATCAGCTGGTCCAGATCGGCAGGCTGCCCCGGGCGGTGGTTGTCACTGGCCTTGAGCGCGTTCGTCCCTCTGCGAGCGATGCGACGAGCCCGGGTGACGCGGTAGGTGGTGCGGGCGGCGTCGTGCCCGATCCGGCGGGCCACGAACCAGGCCTCGCCGTCGCTGGTGGTCTTCACCCGCCCGGAGGCGACGAACCGGTCGCCGAACCGGAACCGACTGGTCATCCGGTCGGCGGCCTTGCCGAACACGACCAGATCGCACGGCACCGCTGGGAAGTCCGCGAACTGACCGTCCCCCAGCGAAACCGGGACGGCCTCGGCCTCAACCCGCACCCGGACGAACGACCGACCGGCCCTGGTGTGCTGGAGCACGGGGTCTGCAGCCAGCCGACCCTCCAGGCTGACGGACGTGGGAATCGTCGAAGAAGACATCGCAAGCTCCCTGTCGTTCAACCCCCACCGGCGTAGCGGGGTGCTGAGTGACAGGTGCGTTCCCGGACCCGCCGAAGCCGTCCTCACGCCCCCCGTATGCACTTCCCGCCGGTCAATGGGGAGCGATTCGGGCGTGCGCCGACCAGCTGGTGCCGAACCTGTGCACCTGCACACCGCACCAGGAAGGGCTTCAGCAGCCAGGGCCGGGCGAGTCGTGCGAGAGCCGCTGCGGCGCGATGCGGAACCGATCGCGGTGGGGGAATGGTGCGGATGTGATGCGGCGATGGTTCTGCTCGTCGACGATGTCCCGGATGTGCTCCGTGGTGGTGATCAGGTTCACGACGACGCCACGTGACGCGGGCGTGCGTCCGGCGTGCCACTGATAGCGGTCTAGGTCGACGGCGAGCTCGTTGAGCTCGTCCTGCAGGTGCTGATGGCCGTCGGGGACGTTCTGGTCGGGGCGGTCGGCCACCAGGCGCAGCATCGCGCCGATCATGCTCCGCTCGATACTCACGCCTTGCGTCATGTCGCTACCGGAGGGCAAGTTGCGGGCGCAGTCCGCGAGATCACGAGCGATCAGGTACTGATCCAAGGCGCTCACAGGGAGCGAGCTGTCCAGGAACTCGTTGGGCAGCTCGGCGAGCAGGACGTCGGCCTCGACGGCCCACTCGGTGCGCAGCACGGGCACGTTGTCCGGGTCGGACCCGCTGTCGAAGTTCCACTGGTCGTACGCCTCACGGTCCTCAGACCATGCCGCGTCCATGCGCTCGATGAGCTCGTCGGCCATCGCGTGGAAGCGTTCGATTCGCTGGGCTGGCGTCATCGCGGTGACTTCGGCGGGGTGGGCTGCCAGCGTGGCTTGAAAGGCGAGCCAGGCGTACATGCCGCGTCGCCCGCCGACCACGGACGACGCGTCCAGCACAGGCCGGTAACTGGCCAGATGATCGCGCACCTTGTCCCATTGCTGGATGATCGGCGTGCGCAGCTCGGCAACGGTATGCAGACGGCTATCAGCGAGCGCGAGATGGGCGACGACGTCGCCCCATCGGGGCGCACCAGTCGCCTCCCAGTCCTCCACCAGGCGCAGATCGCGGACCGCATTCTCGGAGGCTTCGACGTAGTCGCGGTAGTCCGTGTCGGCCCAGTCCCTCAGATGCTGGTACGCGTCCAGGGACTCGGCGAGACTCCTGCTCGCCTGCACGGCCTGAGCGAAGGCGTTCTCCACCAGGGCCTCAGGCGGCAGCATCGTCTGCTCGCTCATCGACGTGGTCGCCTACTTCGTCAGGAACGGCGTCCCCGCTCGCGGCGGCCGTGCTGGCGCCGCTGCGGACGGTGGCTTCGAATGCCTCACGCCCGGCCGCCAGCTGCGCGGCGTCGGCGCGCTTGGTCCAAGGGCGCAGGGTGGCGATGATCGGCGGGGCCGAGCGCAGCAGGACCAGGTCGGTACCGAACGGCACCACAGTGTGCCGTCGTTGGCGAGCACCCGGTGGGCCTGGCGGAACACCTGGGCAAGAGCATCGACGTAGTCATTGGGCAAGGGCTCAGCGCCGAGCTGCCCATCTACGCCGTAGTCCCGCAGGCCGAAGTAGGGCGGCGAACTGACAATGCAGTTGACCGACCCTGGTTCGAATTGCGCCAGGGTTGCCGCCGCGTCCCCGTGGTACAGCGTGACAGCGTCGTCGGTGTAATAAGGCGTCACCATGCTCTGGCCACCGGGCAAATGGGCGCCGGACCGGACAAGGGCGACGGCGTCCGGTCGGCGTGAGCCGTGCGAAGGTTGCCGATGTTCGTCATGCTCGCGAGGTGCCGCGCCGTCCCCGCGACACCTTTACCCAGAGCTCCCGGTGGCTGCCGTGGTCTGGGCTTCCATCGACGGTGTCGGTGGCGTGTGGGAGCCTTGGCCCGGTCGTGTTGGTGTTTTTCTCGGGCGGGGGCCGGTGTGAGTGACCAGGTAGGGGCCGCTTCGGGCGAGGTTGTGGAGTCGCCAGGGACGGTCGAGGAGCGCATGCGGGCGCTGGCCGGTGCCGCACGCCGGCTCGTGGTTGATGCGCGGTCTGTTGCCATGCAGGAGGAATCCGCCGCGGTGGCGAGGTTGTCTGCCGCGAAACGCGCTCAGGCCTCCGTCGCTGTCCTGCCCGTCCAGCAGCAAGCGAACACGCTCGACGCCCAGGACAGGCGCCAATTGGCCGAACAAGCCGCCGTGCTCGCGCCGGGTGCTGCAGGTTGGGAACCCGGCGACGGTCGCTGGCGGCGAGGAAATCTGGCCGCTGGTGCGCGGTGGGCGGGGTTCGTCCGGGTCGGTACTGCCGCGGGTACCGGCGTCCCTGTGGTGTTGCCGCTGCTGGGCACCACCGGGTGGTGTGTCCTGCCGTCGTCAGCGGTCACGGAGGACGACTTCGCCGAGGTCTCCACCGACCAGGTCCTCCCGGATGGGAGGGCCGTCCGCGAGGGCGTAGCGGCACGCGCGACGGACGCTCCTGACGACCTGGCCGGGCGGCTGGGACAGGACCGGTCGGCGTGCCTGACGGTGGTGCAGCAGGCGGTGCTGCGTGTGGTTGCGGCTTCGGAGCCGTTCGGGGTGCAGGTCGAGACGTTCGATCCCCAGGTCACCGGTGTGATGGGAGTCTTAGGTGCGGTCACGTCTCGTTTCGGGCAGGTCGTGTCTAGGCCGGTGCACGACGCCGCGGGCTTGCGTTCGGTGCTGGCGGGGCTGGGTGAGGTGTCATCGATGCGCGCGCATCGCATGGCCCAGGCCGGGCTGAGCAAGTTCGAGCAGCTCCAGGCCAGGTCCCGGTCCTCGGACGCGCACCGGGTGCTGGTGGTGCTGGACTACCCCCGCGGCGTCGACCAGACCGCACAGGCCGACCTGGTCCGCCTGGCGCAGTCTGGGCAGGCACGTGGGATCAGCCTGCTGGTGACGTTCGACCCGACCGCACAGCCTGCCCCGGGCGTGAATCCCGATGACCTGCTTGGTCCGCTGTCCACGGTTGTCGCCGGCGGTGACGAGCTGTGGGCCGAGGCCCTGCCCGGTGTCTCTGTCGTGCCCGACGGTCCGGTCGTGGACACCGAGGCCGTGTGCCGGGACGTGGTGGAGCGGACGAGCAAGGCCGCACTGCCCACGATCGGGTTCACCGAAACTTTGCCCCCGCGCGAGACGTGGTGGGTACCGATCGAGCAGGGTGAGGGTCTGGAAGCGGCGATTGGGTTCACCGACGCCGATCCGGCTGTCGTTCGTCTGCGGTCGGGGAACCCTCCACTGCCACACGTGCTGGTGGCTGGCGCGATCGGGCAGGGCAAGTCCAACCTCCTGCTGGCCCTGATCCACAACCTGGCCGTGCGGTACTCCCCGGACGACCTGGAGATGTACCTGATCGATATGAAGCACGGCGTGGAGTTCGCCCGGCTCGGTCCAGGACCGGGTCGGAAGGCGTTCCTTCCGCACGCGAAGGTGCTGGGGATCCACGCCGACCGCACCTTCGGCGTCGCGGTCCTGCGCCACCTGAACCAGGAGTTGGTCGCGCGCTCGCAGGTCTTCAAGCAGATGGATGTCACTGACATCGCGCAGATCCCGCCCGGCGGCCTTGCGGGCCTGCCCCGTCCGGCGCGGATGCTGGTGGTGCTGGACGAGTTCCAGGTCCTGCTGGACGGCGACGACGACCTGGCGACCGAAGCGGTTGGACTGCTGGAGCGCATCGCCCGGATCGCGCGCAGCTACGGCGTGCACATGGTGTTGTCGACGCAGACGCTGGACGGCACGCCGAAGCTGACGGCCAAGCGGGACTCGATCTTCGGGCAGGTCCCGGTGCGTATCGCGTTGAAGACCACCAGCAACGACTCCCAGGTCGTCCTCGGCGCGGGCAACAGCGCCGCAGCAGGTCTGCAGTTCCGCGGGCAAGCGATCCTGAACGACAACTACGGCGCTACCGGTGACAACCGGCAGATCCAGGTCGCCCACGCCGACCCGGACGTCCTGGCGGACCTGCGGCGCGAGCTGTGGGAACGCGCGGGTGGGGAGCGGGTGTCCGTCCCACGGGTGTTCCACCTGGCCGAACCCGCGAACCTACGGACGACGGTGGGCTCCATCGAGCCCGGGCGTGATGTCACGGGCGCCCCGAACGCGTGGGCGGGTTTGCCGGTTGCTGTGACCGAGCAGCCGGCGACAATCCCGGTCCGGCATGAGCCGGGCGCCGGGGTGTTCATTGTGGGCGACGGGCCAGCTGACGCTCTCGGGGTGATCACCGGTCTCACCCTCTCGACCGTCCTCGCCGCAAGGGGTGCCGCGGCGGAGATTCCGAAGGTGGTGCTCCTGGACGCAACGGCCGCCGACCCGGCCACCACCGTGGGTAAGCGAGCACTGACGGACGTGTTGTTCGCTGCGGGGTGCTCGGTGGAGCACGTGACGTCGCACGAGTCGATCACCGCCCGGATCTTCACTCTGCGTGACCAGATCCGTGACCGGCAGGTCCCCGGTCCGTTGCTGGTGCTCGGGCACGGGCTGCACGCGGTGGCCGGGATGACGCAGAACCCCGAGGGGTTGATGGAGAGCCCGGCCAGTGCCCTGGACGACGTCCTCAAGCACGGCCCGGGTGCTGGGGTGGTGACGTTCGCTTGGTGGAACAGGCTGCACGTGGTCACCGAGCAGCTCGGGTTCAAACGCTCCAGCGTCAGCGCTTACATCTTCCTCAAGCACCCGCAGGACGGCGTCCGGTCTGCGCTGGGGCAGCCGCTGCTGCGCTGGGCCTCCGACCCCGCGCGATGCCTGGTCTGGGACGGCATCGGCGTTGACCCCGTCCTCGCCGTGCCGTTCGCACCGCTGACTGCGTCGGAGGGCGAACAGCTCGCTCTTCAAGTACGCCCCACGACCGGCCGGACGGAGGCGACCCGATGACCACCAATCTCAACCCGTGGGCAACGCCGGACAAGGGCCCTGATGACCGGGCCGGGCGCGAGAACGTGAGCACTCCGCCCGCACACGTGCCTGCCCCCGATCACGGAGCGGTGTGGGAGGACTACCGGCAGTCGGTCACCCAGCTGGCACACGCCCAGGCCACTGCCCTCCAGGAGACCGACACCGCGACGCAGGAGGCGGAGGTCGCTGTTGCGCGGGCGCAGGCCGACGTCGACCAGGCCCGAGTACACCGTGCACGGGTCGAAGAGCGGGTAGGGCCGTTCGAGGCAGAGATCGCGCAGATCCTGGCCGATGCGGGGGTCTCACCCGACGGCGCCGGCTCCGGCAGCGCCGAGCTGCCTGTGGAGACCACCCAGCAGGCGCTCACCGCGATGGACGGCCTGACCGAACAGCTCCACCAAGCACACCGCGAGCTCGCCCAGGCCCGGCGACGCCGGGCTGCCAGCACAGCCCGATGGATCTCCATCGGTGTGGTGCTCGCCGCCGTCGCGATCACCGCGGGCGTACTCGGGCTGCTCGGCGCTGCCGGGTACGTGCAAGCAGCGGGTGCGGTGATTGCGTTCTGCGTGGCGTGGCCGGCACGGACACGTGGCTGGACAGCTGCCGCGATCAGCGGCGGCATCGCGGCCGGTGTCCTGGTCGCGGTCGTTGCCCTGACCGGGCCGGTGATCTCGGCGATCCTCCTGCTTCTGGGAGCCGTAGTCGCGGTGATCCTGGCGGCCAGGGCGGGCATGATCCGCGCCGCCCGCGTGAAGCCGCCCACTGGTCCGTCCGGGTTAGGTCCCGCGTGACCAGGCTCGATGCAGTGAGTTCCAGTCTGGCCCGTACCGGGCCGCAACAAGGGGGTATGTGAATGTCCAAGGTCGAGGACCTGAAGACCGCTGTATCGGTGGTAGCGAGCAATGCGCAGAACACGGCCAACAGTCTGAGCGGTTACAAGGCGAAGCTTTCCGACCAGATAGGGGAGATCCAGGAGCTCATCGGCGGCACCGCCACGCAGACCGACCGCGAAGTCATCGCGTCGCTGTCCGCCGCGGTGCGGTCTGCCGAAGAGACCGTCAACTCTCTCCTGGACGCAGCTCGCAAGGCCAGCGCGTACACCAACCAGATCTGACCGTCCACCGCCGTCGTGCCGCGCGGGAACAAGGGGGTGAGCACCTGTGGCGATGTCCAGGCTGCAACGCATCGCCGCGGACCTGCTCGAGTTCTACGAGCAGACCGACAAGGACCTGCAGCTGATCGCCGAGCTGGCGCAGGCCACGCAGGGCGACGCGAACCTGCTCGGGTCCGTCTCGGCCTACGAGGCCGCGGTCAAGGCGGAGCTGCTCGAAGAACGCGGGCAGGTGATCGAGTCCTCCGTCGAGCATCTGACTGCGCTCCTGCAAGGCGCTGTCACCAGCCTGACCACCACCTACGACCACGTCAGGGGGCCTTCGCCCCGAGAAGTGGACACGTCTTCGTGTGGTCAGGCGGCCAGCCGTAGCGTAGCCGGGTCGGTTTCGTGTTCGTAGTCGATGGGGCTCTGGTTCCCGAGCCGGGAATGCGGTCGGCGCAGGTTGTAGCGCGTGATCCAGCGGAACACTGCGAGGCGGCAGGCGCGGGCATCGTCGAACGCGGGTGCGCCGGCCAGGGTCTCGCGTTTCAGCGTGGCGTTGAACGACTCGGCCAGGGCGTTGTCGGCGCTGGTGCCGACCGCGCCCATGGACTGAGTCACCTGCAGCCGGCCGCACAGCTGCGCGTAGTCCTTCGATCCGTACTGGGCTCCGTGGTCGCTGTGAAAGATTGCTCCGGCCAGCGAACCCCGCTCGGCTACGGCGGCCTGCAGGGCGTCGGTGACCAGCTCGGTGCGCATGTGATCGGCCAGCGACCAGCCCACGAGACGGCGCGAGTACAGGTCGATCACCGTCGCCAGATACAAGAACTGCCCGCCACCGATCGGCAGGTAGGTGATGTCGCCGACATACCGGCGGTTGGGTGCCGGAGCGGTGAAGTCCCGCTTGATCAGGTCGGCCACCTTCTGCCCGGACGGGTCCGGGACCGTGGTCCGTACCCGTCGGCGCAGCCGGATCCCCGCGATGCCGTGCTCGCGCATCACACGAGCGACCCGTTTGTGGTTCACCGGCGGCCCGACCGGGTCGGTCTTACGCAGCTCGGTCGTGACCCGCGGCGAGCCAAGAGCCGGATCCTCCTTCAGCAGGGCCCGGATCCGTGCCGCCAGCCCGGCATCAGCCCTGGCCCGGGCGGCACGACCAGCGGCACCGTCGCGCCACTTGTAGTAGCTCGACCGGTTGATCTCAAGAACCTGGCACAGCCGCTTCACCGAGTAGGTGGGATGGTGCTCGGCGACGAACTGGAAGCGGCTCACCAGGTCGTCTCTCCCGCGAAATACTTCGCGGCCTTGCGCAGGATCTCCCGCTCGGTGGCGAGCTTGCGCTTGTCAGCCTCCAGGCGAGCGTTGGCTGCCTCGAGCTCGGCGACCCGTGCCTCCAGCTGCCCGACCCGGCCACCGGAACGCACCGCCGGCTCGCCGGGCGTCGTGCCCGCTGCCGGACCGGCCGTCACGGCGGCCTGCCCGCGCTGCTCAGCCGCGCGGCGCACCCATAACCGCAACGTCTCTCGCGAGACGCCCAAGTCCCGGGCGATCCCCTTGATCGTCGCCCCGGGTGTGGACTCGTACAAGGCCACAGCATCGGCCTTGAACTCCTCCGGATAGTTCTTCATAGCCATGCGGATCAAACTCGCTTCCTCTGGATCCACGATCCAGTATCAGCGTGTCCACCAAACGGGGTGAAGCCCCCTTGATGGCTTGATCAGAAGCATGCCCGACCTGTGTCCTGCACGGGTTGTGGCCCATGACAGTTACGCCTCCAGGTGACTCCTACCCAGGCCGACGCCGGTCACGACGTCCACGCTCGGGAGGAACATCGCAGTGTCCATGCTCGCAGAAGCAGTACCCGTCGCGCAGGTCTACCTGTTCGTCGTCGGGATCGATACCCATGCCCGTAACCACGTCTACGCGATCATCGAGACCCTCACGGGCGCGGTGGTCGACACCCAGGAGTTCCCGACCACCGCGGCCGGCCTGGCCCGCGCGTCGGCTTGGGTCGCCCGCCGCACGATCGACACACCGCAGGCTGTGCTGATCAGCATGGAAGGTACCGGCTCCTACGGGCGCCTGGCCGCCGGGCACCTCGCGGGCCTGGGCTACCGCGTGGTCGAGGCGCCCACCCCGGTCCGCGGCAAGGGGAAGGCCAAGACGGACATCCTGGACGCCCAGGCCGCGGCGCGTTCCGTCCTCGGCCAACCCGCTGACCTGCTGCGCGACTACCGGGCCGGGGAAGTCGCCGGCGCGATGCAGGTCCTGACCACCGCCCGCGAACGGCTCGCCAAGGACAAGACCGCGCACCTGAACGCGCTCACCGCGCTGCTGCGCACCCATGACCTGGGCATCGACGCCCGCAAGCCGCTCACGATGGCCCAGATCCGCGCCGTCAAAGCCTGGCGCAGGCGCACCACCGACCCCCTCGACCAGCAGTACGCCCGGACCGAAGCAGCCCGTCTCGCCGCGCGCGCCCTGGAACTGCACGACGAGCTCAAGGACAACGAGAAGACCCTGCGCGACCTCGTGGCCGCACACGCCCCCGACCTGCTCGACGAGCCCGGCATCGGCCCCTACTGCGCCGCCGTCATCCTCGCCGCCTGGGCCTACCCCGGCCGCGTCCGCTCCGAAGCCGCGTTCGCCCGCATCGCCGGCACCGCGCCGATCCCCGCCGCCTCCGGCAACCACAGCGACTACCAGCGCCTCGACCGCGGCGGCGACCGACGGCTCAACCACGCCCTGCACGTCGTGGTCATGACACGACTACGCATGCACGACACGACCCAGGACTACGCCGCACGCCGAACCGCCGAAGGCAAGACAATCCGGTCAATCCGCCGCCAGCTCAAGCGCTACCTCACCCGCAACCTGCACAGGCTCCTGACCAGGACAAACGCACTCGCCGCTACGGCTTGACGAACATAGAAGCGTCTTTGCAACGACCCTGGATTTCATGTGAAGTAGTCGGGTCGGCTGACATAAGTGTCGGTGACGAACATGACTCCGGAGGAGTTCTCGAGCAGAGGGCGTAGGCCGGCGATGAGGGCGTCGGCGCGGTGGTCGGGGATGACGGTGATGAGCAGGGCGAGGGTGTCCTGTTCGTTGAACAGCAGCCGTCCTTCGTGGTATCCGCTGTGGCCCAGACCGGAGACGCCGGAGATAGTGGTGTATCCGGTGGCGCCGGAGTGCTCGATGATGCGGCGAACGTCGGGGGCGTCGGTTCCCGAGACGATGACCTCGATTCTGGTCATTTTCGCGAGGTTGGTGCGGGTCATGGCTGCACTCCGTTCGAGGTGGGGTAGGGAATCCATCCCCCGCGGGCGCGGTGTTGCCAGGGGGAGCTCTGGTCGGTGCGGGCGAGGAGAGTGATCCAGTGGTTGTCGACGAGATCGCGCACCTTGGGGTTGCGGGCCACGATGGTGTCGATTCGCTCGTGCGGGGCGTGGACGAGGACGAGCAGGCGCATCGGTTCGTGCACGAGGCGGTTCCCGACTGCCACCGATTGCCAGGGCAGGCCCGTTCGCAGGTCTCCGGACGGGCCGGTGAGAACGCCGATTCCGCCGACGACGTTGTGGGTTGTTTTGGTGCCGGCGCCGAAGATGTCGGGGGCGACGGTGGAGAAATAGTATTGACAGTTGATCCATTGCGCGACGATCATCGCTGCGGTGAAGATCGTTTCCAGCGCGGTCGCGGTCGGGTCGTCGTCGGGGTTGTAGGAGTGCAGGAAGCAGCGGCTGCGCAGATCGACGCCTGCGGACAAGGTGCGTGGTCCGATGATGAATGCCGCGTTGCCGGCCAGGCCCCATTCGGGATACACCTGTGCCCAGTCCGCGCTACGGGTCCCGGCGTGGCGTGCCGCCGTGTGCGGACTCGGTCGGTCGGGCGCGCCGGGAAGCAGGGTGGTTCGTTCGGCAGCGAGGCGACGTCCGGCTTCGGCCAGGTCGGCGGTGAGCCGATCGAGGTCGTGCCGATGTGTGTCGGGCACCCGGTAGCGATCGAGGATGGTGACGCGGTCGCTGGTGGTGTCATGCTCGGCGGCGACGAACCAGCTGTCGTCGGGAATGTCGATGCCGCGGCTGGCGAGCCTGTCGCGCACTTCGGTGTCATTGAGGATGTCCACGGCGGCGCGAGCGTTCGGCCCGCCAGGGTTGCCACCGCAGGCGCCGCAGGCCAGGGCCGAATGGAAGGGGTTGTTCTCGGTACTGGCGCTGTGTCCGCAGAACACCACCAGCCGAGCGAAACCCTTGGTGAGTCCCATGACCGTGAGGGCGGTTTCGGCGATCTGCACACGCTGGTCGAGACCGAGCCCGCCGGCGGTGTCGATCACGGTGCGGGCAGGGGGCGCGATCCGGGTCCGGGTGCGGGTGCGCCATCGCCGGTAGCGGCGAGGTGCCAGGGTTTTCGCGGCGGCCACGGGCCCGCTCGCCCAGCCGAGGATCTCGGCGAGAGCGAACGGTGCCGCCAGGTCGGCTTTGGCGGTGTGGACCGCGTCCGCGGTGGCTGCGAGGGTGTGCAGTCCGGCGATGTGGCGCTGCGCCGCGACGAGCGCTGCCGGGTCGGGTTGTTCATATAGGTCGATGTGAGGTGTCACCAGAGCCGGCGCCGCGATCGCGGGATCGCCGTTGGCGAGGGCGTGGATGCGGCTGGCCACAGCGAAGAACCCCGCGAATCCGAACGTGTCGTAGCTGCCCAGCGCCTCGAGGTGCCGGCGCAGTCCTTCCGAGCGGGGATCGATACACAGCACCAACTGCGCGTCGGCGCGGGTGAAGTTCGGGGTGGGGACGGGTTTGTCCAGTTCCTCCAGCAGACCGCGGCGATAGTGCGTCTCGTAGGCGTCCAGCCACACCAGTGGCCGCGAATCGACGGGCATATGGTCGAGAATCCGGAGGATCGACGCCTCGCCGGCGGCATCGAGACCGGTCGTGCCCAATGCCTGTGCCGCGCGATGGGCACGGTCTGTGGCCGTGCCCGATGGGTGAGCGGGACCAGGAGCCGTCCTCGCGGGTAGTTCGGTGGTGTCGAGCAGGTGCGCCTCGTAGCTGAGCCGGACGGCGAGATAGTCGACCAGGTCGATTGTGGAGCCGGGTGTGTTGCTGTGCCACAGGATGTGGCTGGCCCAGCCCGGCAGCCGCGTCAGGTGGGCGCGCAGGTAGGCGATGCGTTCACCACCGTGTCCTACACCGAGTCGTGCCAGTGCGTGCGAGATGGCATCAGCGGGATCGGAGGGGAGGTCGCGCAGCGCGCGGCGAGCGGCTGCGGGGAGCCGCGGATCGCGTGGCGCCAGATCGGCCCAGGCCGGGTAGAAGCCCCGGTCGCGGCCGGGCATTGTCCAGCTGGCCTGGCCGGGATCCAGATACGCCGAGCACCATTTGACGGTTTGAGCGTCGATCGCTGCCGCGGTGCGCGCGCACACGCGTTCGCTCAGAGTGAGCAGCCGGCGGGTGGGGGGTGGCGGGGTCGATCCGTGGACAAGGTCGGCCAGAAGGATCTCGGCGGCGGTGTAGACGCGTCCGTCGACCTCGACAGGTGCCGCGGTGACGGCGTCTGGGAGTCGGCGCTCGAGAGCCTCGCTCAGATCGGCCTTCGTGATTCGGCCGGTGGTGTGGGCGGCGCGGAACTCGGCCTCGTCGAGGGTGCCTCGGAGGCCGTAGAGGTCACCGGCGATGGCGAGAGCGTCGTCGAAGGGCCGATGTTCCAGCCCGCCGAGTGGGTTGACCGCGATAAAACTGCTCAACGGCCATACGGGGGTGAGGACGCGGGCGGCCACACTGATCTCGGCTCGCAGCTGTGCGCGCTCGATCGCGCGCTGATCGACGGGGACCGAATCGACGGTGACTGTCATGATTCTCCTACCACAACGGGAACGAACGATCTGGTAGGCGCGGCACTGCGCGCGCCCCTGGTGAACGCGGTCCTGCGAGCGCGCGGACCGAGATCACCGAGACTCAGACACACCACATACAGGGTCTTGTGCAGCGAGGTCAGAGCGGGGACGGTGGTGACCCGTACGGTGGTGAGCGCCGCGACCACCACGAAGACCGGGATCAGCGTCCACGCGCTCATTACCGCGGGGCCCGCGGCCCGCAGAGTGGGTTCGGTGAAGGCGCTGAAGACCGACAGCGCACCGAGGTAGGCAACCATCACGGCGATGAGCACTGCGATGAACGCGCTGGCGGGCCCCGGTTTCGTCACGCGTCGGGCCCAGCCCCACATCAGGCGGGTGCCCGTCACCCACGCGAACGCCAGCAGCAACACCGTCCCGGAATGGGCGAGCCCGAACACCGATTCCCACAGCCACACCGCACCGGCGAGCGCCACCGTGGGCACCAGGAGGGCGAGCGCTCCGAAGGCGCGCCGCGCACCCGGACTGCCCAATGGTCGCGGTGGTGCGGTGCGTTCTTTGACGTGATCGCCGACCGCGGACCCCGACCCCAGGAAGAGCGTGGCCTTGTACATGCCATGTGCGATCAGGTGGAACAGCGCGGCGGAGTAGGCGCCGAGAGCGCACGTCATCACCATGAATCCCATCTGGCCGACGGTGGAGTAGGCCAGTGCGGACTTCACGTCGGGCCGGGTCAGCATGAGCGCGGTGCCGTAGACTGCGGTGAGCGCGCCGGCGAGGAAGGCCAGACCCGTCGCCGTGGCGTAGGAGTCGATCATCGGGTGCAACCGCAGCAGCAGCACGCCGCCCCCGTTGACGATGCCGGCGTGCAGCAGAGCTGACAGCGGTGTCGGCGCGGCGACGGTGGCCGGAAGCCATCCCGCTATCGGGACCAGCGCGGAGCGAGCCACCGCCGCGATCACGAGCGCTCCCGCGATGATCGAACCCGCCGCCGATGTGGTCGTCGGCAGCTCGAGAGCGCGCAGGTCCACGTTCCCCCACTGCACGGTGGCCACGATCACCGCCGTCCACAGCGCGATGTCGCCGACGAGCACCATGCGTGCGGTCCGCGCGACCGCCACCGGCACCCACGCATCGGCGCGGTACACCCGCAACAGCCACCACAACCCGAGGCCGATCGCCGACCAGGCCACAGCCAGCCCGATCAGCGTGGCGGCGGTGACCATCGCCGCGGTGGCCGTGGTGAGCAACCCGGTCAGCGCGGCGAAGCGGGCCGCCCGAGCGTCTCCGCGCAGGTACCGCGTGGCGAAACCCTGCACCACGGCACTGACGCCCAGCACCAGCAACAGCAACAGCACCGACACTCGATCGGCATAGAACCCGGCCACCGCCGACCCGTCCGGGCCGGTGGTCATGACCGCGGCGACCGGGCCGCGCACCGCCACCTCTATGGCGACCACGACAGCCGACACGGCAGCGAACGTCGTCACCGCGACACCGCAGCGACCGGTGCGCCATCCCGCGAGCAACAGCGGACCGGTCATCGCCGGCAGCAGTACCGATACCAGCAGCAGCACACTCACTGGCCTCTCCCTCCCAGCGGACGACCCGCTGATCACTCACCGACGCGATCACCTGTTGTCGGCGACCACCCGAACACCGCCCGGTTGCCACCGGATTGCCGGGAGCGGTCGGGGAACGCGATCGGACGCCGTCGATCACGACATAACGCGACTCACAATACACGAAATATAAAACACGTTCTCGGATGTGTTAAATCACTGTCGCATGTTGTAGCGTGTGATGCGTGACGGACTGGACGTTTCTCACCAACCACGCGCGGGTGCTGCTGTGCATCGCCCGCGACGATCAGATGCGCCTGCCCCAGATCGCCGACGAGGCCGGCATCACCGAGCGGGCGACCCAGCGCATAATCACCGAACTCGAACGCGCGGGGTACCTTGAGCGCAACCGCGACGGTCTGACCGGTCGCTACCGCCTCAACGGCGAGCTACCTTTCCGGCCACGGACGGACCGGGACGTCGCCGTGGGCGAGGTCCTCGACCTGCTCGAACACCCCACCCGAGACGACGGGTCCGTGGCCTCGGTAGCCCGACTGGAGCCGCGGCTGGTCGGCACGACGTCGGCGTGGATGGTGCTGCTGGTGCGCAGCGTCGACGATCTGGACGCGGCCGTGCCCGCGGTGAACGACTACCTGAACCACCTGCGTGAGGGCCTCTCGCCTGCCAGTCGGCACGACAGCACGCTGCTGGGCATCTGGGTCCGCGGCGACCTCGAAGAGGGACTGCCCGAATGGCTGCACTACGAGTCGGCCACCCCTGCGGCGGTCCAGGACGAGACCTCGCAGGCGGCCGTGGCTGAGGCCATGGTCGGGGTCCGCAGGTCGGTGTCACTGTCGGGACTCTGGACGCTGTGCTGGATCGACGGTCCCCTGCTGCGTGCGACCGACACCACCGATCAGGCCCGTCGGCACGTTCTCGACACGTTCGTCGCGGCTACCTCCGAGCCGCGAGGGTCGCGCTTGGGCGGCATCTTCTACGCCAGCTTCGCCGCGAGCCGCCCCTCGAAGTTCATGGCCGCCGAGGTCGCGGATCTGCGTGCCCGCCATCCGCGTCTGGTGGCCGATCGGTGGTTCGTCGTCGACGACGATCAGGGCATCCAGAGGCTGATCACCTACTCCGGAGTCGACCGATGACGCACACAGCCCGACCGACGACGTTCACCGGCCCTGGGACGATCTCCCCCGCAGCCGCCGCCCGGCCCGCTCCGGCCCAGGTGCAGGGGGTCGTCCGCGGCGCTGCGGAAATCCTGCGCCGAGGCGGTCTAGTCGCCTTCCCGACCGAGACCGTGTACGGGCTCGGTGCCGATGCCGAGAACGCCGAGGCGGTCCGCCGAGTCTTCGAGGTCAAGCGGCGGCCCGTGACGCACCCGCTGATCGTCCATCTCGCCGACTCCGGCCAGCTCGGCGACTGGGTCACGGGAACACCGGGTTACGCTCGGGTGCTCGCCGAGTGGTTCTGGCCGGGGCCGCTCACCCTGGTCCTGCCGCGTAGTCCCCGCATTCCGTCCGTTGTCACCGGTGGATGCGACACCGTCGCGGTGCGGGTCCCGCATCATCCCGTCGCCCAGCGCCTGCTCACTGCATTCGGCGGGGCGATCGCGGCGCCGTCGGCCAACCGTTTCGGTGCCGTCAGCTGCACCAGCGCCGAACACGTCGCCGACGAACTCGGCCCCGCCGTGGACCTCATCCTCGACAGCGGCCCCTGCCCGGTCGGGATCGAATCGACGATCATCGACGTCACCGGCGACGAGCCGATCCTTCTCCGCCCGGGCGCGGTCGGGGTGGATGATCTCGCCCGGGCACTGGGCCGGCCGATCCGAACAACCACACCATTGCCCGGGCACCGCGCGCCCGGGCAGCATCCTTCGCATTACGCCCCCCGCGCGCGCGTGGTCCTGGTCGAGGAGAGCGAGATCGTCGCCGAGGCCGATCGACAGCAGTCACACGGCCTGCGAGTCGGAGTCTTGCGACCACCCGCGAGCACGGCATCGATCACCATCGACAGCGCGCTGGTGATCGACGTGCCGACGGCAATCGGCGACTACGCCCGCGATCTGTATCGACTCCTGCGCGAATTCGATCGTCACGACTGCGAGGTCGTCATCGCCTCACTCCCTACCCCCGCGGGTGTCGGTCTGGCCATCGCGGACCGCCTCACCCGCGCATCCGCCCCTCGCCCCGCAGGAACCGCGTCGACCAGCACATGCGCCGAGTAGGAGAGGATCTGTGTCAACGACGCGAGTCGAGCGCGACCAACTACATGTGCAAATGAACTCACGTAAGACAAAATGGCAAACAGGGATCGTAGATTGTAGGGTGATCACGGTGGCGGACTGGACGTTTCTCACCAACCATGCGCATGTCTTGTTGTGCATCGCACAAGACCCCGGGATGCGGCTACGCGACGTCGCCGACGCGGTCGGCATCACCGAACGCGCGGCTCAGCGGATCGTGGCCGAACTGGAACAGGCAGGCTACCTCGAACGCGTCCGCGACGGGCGCCGCAACCGCTACCGATTGAACCAGGAACTGCCACTGCGGCACCCCCTCGACCGCGACCACGCGGTCGGGGAAATCCTCACCGTCCTGACAGCCGAGCCGAAGACCGCCCCCGGCCGTAGCGCATGAGCGCACCACACCCCTACCGCGACCGCGAAGTCGCCCTAGCGACCAAACATGGCAAGGAGCGGGTGCTGGCCACCGCCCTGGCCGAGCGGCCCGGCCTGATGGTCCAGGTCGCTACCGAGGTCGATACCGACCAACTGGGCACTTTCACCGGCGAGATCGAACGCCCGGCACCACCACGCGAGACAGCGCTGAGGAAAGCCCGCCTCGCCATGCAGGCCCTGAGACTGCCCCGTGGCCTGGCCTCCGAGGGCGCCTTCGGCCCCCACCCCATCGCCGGATTCATCCCCGCAGGACTGGAATTCCTCGCCTTCGTCGACGAGGACCTCGGCCTCGAACTCGTCGTGCACCATCTCGAGTGTGACACCAACTTCGGCCACACCGTCACCGACCAACTCGACGAACGAACCTCACAGTTCCTGCAATCCGCCCAGTTCGGCAGCCACGCGGTGACCGTGCGGCCGAACACCGCCACAACCGACGAGGCACTCTACAAAGGCATCCGCACCAGCTCCGCCCTCGCCGCAGCCCTCGCATGCTGCGCGGCGGCGTCCTCGGACGGGCACGCGCGCATCGAAACCGACATGCGCGCCCACCTCAACCCCACCCGCATGCGCAGCATCGCACGACTGGCCACCGAACTGGCCGAACGCCTCGACCGGCTCTGCCAGAGCTGCGGCGCCCCGGGGTTCGGTCGCGTCGCCACCGAACCCGGCCTCCCCTGCAGGCTCTGCCTCACCGCCACCCCGCAGCCAGCCGCAGACATCCACGGCTGCGCCCGCTGCGAACACCGCACCAGAATCAAGCGTCACGAACTCGCCGACCCGGCGGGCTGCCCCTTCTGCAACCCCTGACACCCACGAGACAGCCACCACCACCCACCATGCAAATCGCGAAACTCGATTCGCATATCAACTGACATGTGTTCGGGCATGTGGCAGCCTCGCGACCGAGGCTCAACCTGGCCCCATGCACGAGCGTCGGTCGGCAGCAGGCACCCCTACTCCCCCAGGGTCATTTCAAAGTTTATCTGGGTAGTGAGTAGCCGGGAGGAGCTTCACCTCCCGGCTACTCACGAGGAGACTGCTGAAGAACCGGTGTTTCTGTCCGCAGGGGATGTGGGCGGCGGGCTGATCGCCACGATACGGCAGTCTGTGCGGCATCAAGGTCAGCACCCCGAGGGTGCGACTGCGTGGGTCGGTCCGCCCGCCTGAACCCATCGTGAGCCCGTGACGGGACGGTTGTCCACAGGTTGCGGGCGGCGGGCCGGCTGTCAGGCCAGCGCCCAGGTCCCGGATCGGTGTTCGAGGCCGAGGGCGAGCAGACGGTGCAGGTTTCAGACCGGCGGTCCGGGTCAGCAGCCCCCTTGCTACGCATTTTCGGCAGGGACCGTCTCGTCTATGGCAGCGTGCGCTTGTCGATGGGCGGGGTTTTGGTCGCGCAACGGCTGGTGCCTGCCTGCGGGTGCTGCCCTTGGGCCTTCGCCCCGAGAAGTGGACACGTCTTCGTGTGGTCAGGCGGCCAGCCGTAGCGTAGCCGGGTCGGTTTCGTGTTCGTAGTCGATGGGGCTCTGGTTCCCGAGCCGGGAATGCGGTCGGCGCAGGTTGTAGCGCGTGATCCAGCGGAACACTGCGAGGCGGCAGGCGCGGGCATCGTCGAACGCGGGTGCGCCGGCCAGGGTCTCGCGTTTCAGCGTGGCGTTGAACGACTCGGCCAGGGCGTTGTCGGCGCTGGTGCCGACCGCGCCCATGGACTGAGTCACCTGCAGCCGGCCGCACAGCTGCGCGTAGTCCTTCGATCCGTACTGGGCTCCGTGGTCGCTGTGAAAGATTGCTCCGGCCAGCGAACCCCGCTCGGCTACGGCGGCCTGCAGGGCGTCGGTGACCAGCTCGGCGCGCATGTGATCGGCCAGCGACCAGCCCACGAGACGGCGCGAGTACAGGTCGATCACCGTCGCCAGATACAAGAACTGCCCGCCACCGATCGGCAGGTAGGTGATGTCGCCGACATACCGGCGGTTGGGTGCCGGAGCGGTGAAGTCCCGCTTGATCAGGTCGGCCACCTTCTGCCCGGACGGGTCCGGGACCGTGGTCCGTACCCGTCGGCGCAGCCGGATCCCCGCGATGCCGTGCTCGCGCATCACACGAGCGACCCGTTTGTGGTTCACCGGCGGCCCGACCGGGTCGGTCTTACGCAGCTCGGTCGTGACCCGCGGCGAGCCAAGAGCCGGATCCTCCTTCAGCAGGGCCCGGATCCGTGCCGCCAGCCCGGCATCAGCCCTGGCCCGGGCGGCACGACCAGCGGCACCGTCGCGCCACTTGTAGTAGCTCGACCGGTTGATCTCAAGAACCTGGCACAGCCGCTTCACCGAGTAGGTGGGATGGTGCTCGGCGACGAACTGGAAGCGGCTCACCAGGTCGTCTCTCCCGCGAAATACTTCGCGGCCTTGCGCAGGATCTCCCGCTCGGTGGCGAGCTTGCGCTTGTCAGCCTCCAGGCGAGCGTTGGCTGCCTCGAGCTCGGCGACCCGTGCCTCCAGCTGCCCGACCCGGCCACCGGAACGCACCGCCGGCTCGCCGGGCGTCGTGCCCGCTGCCGGACCGGCCGTCACGGCGGCCTGCCCGCGCTGCTCAGCCGCGCGGCGCACCCATAACCGCAACGTCTCTCGCGAGACGCCCAAGTCCCGGGCGATCCCCTTGATCGTCGCCCCGGGTGTGGACTCGTACAAGGCCACAGCATCGGCCTTGAACTCCTCCGGATAGTTCTTCATAGCCATGCGGATCAAACTCGCTTCCTCTGGATCCACGATCCAGTATCAGCGTGTCCACCAAACGGGGTGAAGCCCCGTTCTAGAAGTCGTTCGGGCTGATGAACGTCGAGATGTTCGACCTTGGTGACGGATCCGACCTCGCGCTGGAGACCGCGGACGTGATCGTTGTACGTGACGAGCTGTCCACGATCTCGCACCTCGCGCACATCTCCCGGCGCGCCCGGCGCTACGTGATCGCCAACCTCGCCATCGCTGCGACCTTCATCGCCGTCCTGGTCACGCGGGACCTCGTCGCGACGCTGCCTCTCCCGCTGGCCGTCGCCGGCCAGGAGGGGCTCAGCGGTCATCGTCGCGCTCAACCGTCTGCGCCTCCTGCGCTGCCAGGCCTGAACCGGCTAGCGGTAGCCCGGCGGCGCCTCGCTCAGCGGCCGACCACGAACCCGGCCGAGCGTCGTTCGTCGGCGAAGCTGGTGACCTTGCCCTCGTCCCAGTCGACGGCCAGCGCCTGGACGGAGCCGTAGTTGGCCAGCTCGGCCTGGTCGCTGACGACCACGTCGTACCCGAGGGCGGCCATAGGGTCGGCGAGCCCGCGGGTCTCCAGGCGGAGCTGCCCGTCGGTCAGGATGAACCGGCCGGCGCGCACGGCGTCTTCCAGGCTCTGCCGGTGCAGGGCCCAGCGGACGACGACGTTCGCGGTGGTGCTGGGGATCTGCCGGCCGCCCGGGGTGCCGATCACCAGTACGGGGCGGCCCTGGTCGTCGAGCAGCATGGACGGTGAGCTCCAGGTCACCGAACGGCGTCCGGGCTCGGGCAGGTTCGCGCTCATGGCGCCGATGTCGCTGAACCGTTCGAGCTGGTCGTTGAGGAAGAACCCGGCGACGTACTGGCCACTGCCCCAATAGTTGGTGATGGTGTTGGTCATCGAGACCGCTGTCCCGTCGGCGTCGATCACCGAGATGTGCGTGGTGTTTGGTGCGCTCTCGTAGCCGCCCTGCGCGGCCGATCTCTTGCTCGCCTGGGCGGCGTCCACGAGGGTGGCGGCGATCTGTGCGTTCTGGCCGGGGTCGGTGAGCCGGTCCACCGGGACGTTCACGTATCGGGGGTCACCGAAGTGCTGCTGCACCGAGGTGTCGGCGACCTGCCAGGCCCGTGAGAGCAGGTCCACGAACTCGGGCGAGTCGGGGTCGACGTCGGCGATCCCGGCGGCCTCTGCGATCTGCACCATCTGGATGATGGCCGCGCCCGGCAGCGCGGGTGCGCCCGAGAGCATCGTGTACCGGCCGACCGGACCGGACGCGGGTTCGAAGGTGTCGACCTGGTAGGCGGCCAGGGACTCGTGGTCGATGCCGGGGGTCTGGGCCAGCGTCTGGGCGAGGGTGCCGGTGTAGAACGAGCCGGCGCCTTCCTCGGCCAGGTTGCGCATGGTCTCGGCCAGGTCCGCCTGGACCAGCGTGTCGCCCTCCTGCAGCGGGGTGCCGTCCGCCCGCCGGAACTGCGGCAGGGCGCCGGTGATGTCCTGGCCGTAGGGGCTGTTGATCGAGGAGGCGAGGTAGCGCGAGACCGGCCCGCCCTCGTCGGCGATCTTGATGGCGGGAGCGAGCAGGTCGGCCCACGGCAGGTTCCCGTGGTCACGGTGGAGGCGCTCCATCCCGGCGACGAACCCGGGGATCCCAGCCCCGCCGTCGGGGATCTGGCCGGCCTGGTTGACCACCTCGCGGTACTCGTAGTTGGTCGCCTCCCCGTCGCCCACGACGATCGAGACACCGCCGCCACCGATGCCGGAGCTGGCCGGCTGCATCACGGCGTCGGCGAACGCGGCGGCGATCGCCGCGTCCACAGCGCTCCCGCCGCGCTCGAGCATCAGGTCGCCAGCCTCTGCGGCCAGCGGGTGGCCGGCGCTGACGCCGTAGCCGCCAAGTGCGGGTCCGGGTGGCGCCGCGGAGGCCGCCCCGGGCTGCGTCGGTGAGTCGTCCGGGGTGGGGGCAGGCTCCGCCGTCGTGCAGGCACCGAGGATCAGGGCGGCCGCTGCGGCCGTGAGGGAGGCCCGGACCGTGGCCGAGGGCCGCAGCCTCCTGCTCGGGGTGTCGGTCATCGTTCGGCCCTTTCTGCTGCGGGGGTGGTCTGTGTCTGTGGGCGAGGTGCGGTGGGGCGCAGCCAGGTCTGGCGCAGGAGCCGTTCGAGCGGTCCCGGCCACCCGGTCCTGCGCCAGAGGACGGCGGCGGTGAGCACGACGGCGATGAGGTTGGCGCTGATCAGGACGCCCTGCTCCACGTCGAAGCCCTCGGGCGGCTTGATCGCGGCGATCACCACGAAGTGCAGGACGTACAGGGTCAGGGCGAGCCGGCCGGACGCGACCAGCCAGCCCAGGACGGCGGAATCGGGGTAACGTCGCCCGGCCAGCGAGCACAGCGCCACCGTGGCGACGGCGCCGCCGATGCTGCTGGCCAGCCACAGCGGCATCTGTCCGTGCGCGGCGCCGGTCAGCAGGCGCCACGGCCCACGGTCGGCGTCCGGCCCGATGAGGGCGTAGGTGACCTGCGAGACGACCGCCGCGCCGACGGCAACCGCCGCGCCGTTGATCGCCAGGCGCCGCAGGAGCCGGGTGTCCGACAGGTCGAGCCGGGCCAGGCACAGACCGGCCACGAACGGCACGGTCCAGCTGGCGAGCGGATACGGGCCGGTCAGCACGAGCGAGTGCGCCGCTTCCCATGGTTGGGTGCCGAAGCTGACCGGGTCGAGCCAGTGGGTGGCCGGTTCGATCGCGTCGTGGGTCACGATCATGACCGGCCCGACCAGCAGGAGACTGGCACCGGCGCCCAGCAGCAGGACCCGGCTGGGCAGCCGCCACAGGAGCGGTGCCAGTAGGAACAGGATGGCGTAGGTGGGCAGGATGACGTTGACCTGCTCGGTCAGCCCCTGCAGAGCGACGCCTCCCGCGAACAGGAGCGCTGCCCGCCAGGTGACGGTCGCCCACCGGTCCCGTTCGGTTCGGCGGGCCAGAAGGTAGCCCATGCCGATGCCAGCGACGACGACGAAGAGCACGGACGCTCGCCCGAAGGGCAGCATGTAGAGGCGGTGGAGCAGGGACTGGGAGTCGGCGGGGCCGACGTTGACGATGATCATGCCGATGAGGGCGAGTCCGCGGGCGGCGTCCAGGCCGCTGTTCCGGGCTCGCGGTGGTTCTTGGTTCACGTGTGTTCACTTCCTCGGACCGGCACGCCGCAGGAGGGCTCCAGGCTCGGCGGTGCCCGTCCGTGCACGACTGGCGCGCCCGCTCCGGTGCTACCGGGCAGGCACGCGAGGGCTGGGGGTCAGGTCAGGCGAAGGAAGGAACGCGCGGTGGCGCACGGGAGCCGGCGACGGTGCCGGTCCAGAGGGTGGCCAGGTGTGCGGGCCGCGGGTCGGCGACCCGGCGGGTCTGCTCGCCCGGGAGGGCGCAGGCCGGGGCCGGGGCGCGGCGCAGCACCGCACCGATGTGCTGGCAGGCCAGATAGGCGACGGCGGCGCCGCACGCCTGCACCATGGCCGCGCCGGTGAGCACCAGTACGAGCGGTGCGGCGTGCGCGGCGACGCCGTCCGCAATGTAGAGCGAGTCCAGCACGAACGCGGTGACCAGGGCGAGCGCGGCGACGTCCCGGGCCGACCGTGTCTCGTCGAACGAGCCCTGGTGTCCGGGCCTGGAACCGTCGCCCGCGAACCGCCGGCTCGCGGGCGCCACGAGAAGGACGAGGACACCAAGGACTATCGGGCCCAGCATCGTCAGCGTGCCCGACGTCGCCGAGGACACCAGCCCGGCATGCTCCAGCATGCCTCCGAGCAGCCAGTGCATCGCCAGGAGCGTCGCCGCGGCGAACATCATCCCACCCGTGCTCGCAGGGGCCCCGGTCGGCGCGGCAGGAGGCGTTACGTGATTCCGCAACGCTCCCACCCCCGAATCTCACCGCTGGTGCGGCACCGCTGTCGAATGCGCGTGTCGCCTGCTTCTGGGAGCATGCTCGCACATGATCTACTAGTTGCGCATATACGAATGTATTCCTGCGGCGATCACTCACACCGTCGTCGCACACTCTCCCGAAGGACACACATGACAGTCCCCGCTCAGCCTGCTGCCCGGCCCGCCCGCTGGACCCGCCACGCCTTGGCCTGTGGCGTCGCCGGCCTGGTCGCCGCTGCCGTGGTGATCGTGACGATGCTGGGGGCTGCCGCTCCTGCGTCCGCGCACGACGCGTTGGCCAAGACCAGCCCCGAGGCCGACACCACCGTGACTGAGGCACTCGAGGACGTGCAGCTCACGTTCGTGGCCGAACCCCTGGAAACCGGGACGGAGGTCCTGGTCATGGACCAGGACGGCACCGACTGGAGCAGTGGTGAGGCGACCCATGACGGCGCCACGATCACCCAGCCGCTGACCTCCGAGCTGCCCAGTGGCACCTACGAGGTGCAGTGGCGAGTCGTGTCGGGTGACGGGCACCCGATCTCCGGTTCCTACGCCTTCGACGTCGAAGTCGCTCCGGTGGCCGACGAGGAGAGCCCGTCGCCCAGCGCGTCCCCGTCCGGGACCACATCCGAGGTGAGCGCACCGACCGACGCGTCCGGCAGCGCGTCCGCCACCCCGGCAGCAGACCGCAGCTCCGACACCTCCGGCGACTCCTCGCTCTTCGCCGTGGCCATCGGGGCGATCGTGCTGGTCGTCGTGGTCGTGGTGGTCGTCGCGTTTGTTCGCCGGCGCTACTCCGCCGAGTGACCGCAGCAGACGAGAGCGCTCAGCGGTGGTGGGGCGGGACGTCGTAGAGCATGTGCTCGGTGTGCTGCAGGACGTTGGCGACCAGGGCCGCGACGTGTTCGTCGGGCTGCCCGTAGTAGATGGTGGTTCCCTCCCGGCGGGAGGTGACCAGGTGCCCGGCGCGCAGCTTGGCCAGGTGCTGGGACACGCCCGCACCGGGCCGCCCCAGAGCCTCGGCAATGGCCGTCACCGACATCTCGGTACCGTTGAGCATCGCCAGGATCGCCAGCCGTGTGCGGTCGGCGAGAAGCCGCAGGACGTCGACAGCGTGGTCGAGGTCTGCCTCCGGGGGCGTGGTGCGCTGGGTGGTGGCCACGAACGACATCATCGCATCCGCGGTCAGCCTGCGGCAGTGTCCCGCGACGTGGTGTCCTGCTGCGTGGTGTCGTCAGCGGTGTCGCGGGCGGGCTCGGTGGTGGGCCACAGGCGGGCGGCTGCCAGTGTGGCGGCGCCCGCGACGCCCGTCAGGACCAGGGCGGTGGCGGACAGGCCGGTGGTGCCGAGCCAGCCGGCCAGCGGGTAGGTGATGAGCCAGCAGGCGTGGGACAGGGAGAACTGGGCGGCGAAGGCGTCGGGCAGGTCGGCAGCGGGCACGTTGCGGCGGATGATCCGCCCGACCGGCGTCTCGACCGTGGACCAGCCCAGGCCGACCAGGAACCAGAGCAGCCCCACAGCGACCAGCCCCCACGCAGGCTGGGCGATGCCGAGCGCGAGCGGCGCGAGCCCGACCGCGACGGTCAGCGCGACACCGCCGGTGAGCATCACCCGCCGCTCCGGCAGGCGGCGCAGGACGCGCGGGAGCGCGATCGCGGCGGCGATCGACCCGAGGCCGTTCGCGGCCAGGAGCAGCGGGACGACGTTCTCGTCCTGTCCGAAGGTCGTGCGCACGATGACGACGGTCTGCACCAGGACGAAGGCCCCGGCCGCCGCGACGGCGAGGTTCAGCAGCAGGATCGGGCGCAGCTCGGCGGTGCGGACAAAGAGCTCGGCCCCGCGCCTGGCACGGTTCCCGAACGGCAGCTGGGGCCGCTCACCGGCATCCTCGCCACCCCGTCGCGGGATGATGGCGGCGGCGACCAGCAGCGCCGAGCCTGCGAACCCGACCGCCGTGCCGAAGAACAGCGCTGAGGAGGGCACCAGCAGCAGGAGCGCGGCAGCGAAGACCGGGGACAGGATCGACTCGAGGTCATAGGCCAGCCGCGACAGGGAAAGGGCGACGGTGTAGTCGTCCTCGTCTTTCAGGACGTCGGGGATGACCGACTGGAACGTCGGGGTGAAAGTGGCAGACGCGGCCTGCATGACGAAGATCAGCACGTAGACCTGCCAGACCTCGCCGACGAACGGTAGCGAGGCCGCGACCACCAGGCGCAGCGCGTCGGAACCGATCAGCACCCACTTGCGCGGCAGCCGCGCCACGGCTGCGGCGGCCAGAGGCGCCACGACCACGTAGGCGACCATCTTGATCGCCAGCACCGTGCCCAGCACCCCGCCGGCGTCGGCCGGGTTCAGGTCGTAGGCCACCAGGCCCAGGGCCACCGTGGCCAGACCGGTACCGACCAGCGCCACGACCTGGGCGGTGAAGAGACGGCGATATGTGGGGTACTTCAGGACGCGCAGCATCCGGCCATCATCTGCTTATCTGCGCGTATACGCAAGTGTGTGTAGGCGAGGTCCCGCACAGCCGGAGGGCAGTGCGGGACCTCGGTGTGGCGGGTCGGTCAGGAGCAGGTGAGGCCGCCGGCGAGGGCGTCGAGGTTCGCTTCCATGACGTCGAGATAGTCGGCGTCAGCGTCGGCCTGGCTCTCCAGCGGGTCCAGGGTCGCGGTGCCGACCCCGAGGTCCGAGGCCAGTGTCTCGATCGTCTGGGGGGCGGCGACCGTCTCGAGGTACAGGGTCGAGACGTCGTTGGTCTGCACGATCTCGCGGATCTCGCGCAGGCGGGCCGGCGCGACCTCGGACTCGGGGTCGATGCCGGCGATGCCCACCAGGTTCAGGTCGTACCGCCCGGCGAGGTAGCCGAAGGCCTCGTGGGAGGTGACCAGGGTTGCGTCGGCGCACGGTGCGAGCTGGTCCGTGTACTGCTCGTCGAGCGCGGTGAGGTCCGCCTCCAGTGCCGAGGCGCCTGCCGCGTAGGAGTCGGCGTTGTCCGGGTCGACGGCGGCCAGCTCGTCCGCCACCTGCTGTGCGACGGCGGTCAGCCGGACCGGGTCGAGCCAGAAGTGTGGGTCGGTCGCCGCGCCGTGCCCGTGCTCGTCCTCCTCCGCGGGCGCCTCTTCCGCGGCCTCTTCGTCCGCGTGCTCCTCGGCGGTCTCGCCCTCGTGCCCGCCCGCCGGGTCCTCCTCAAGATCGGCAGCATCGGCGGCGTCCACAACGTGCTGGGGAGCGCGCTGCTCGATGCCCTCGTCCACGGCCGGCTGGAAGCCGGACAGGTAGACCACCAGGCCGGCATCTCCGATCGCGCGGGCCTGAGCCGGGGAGAGCTCCAGATCGTGCGGCTCCGCGGACGGCGGGGTGAGGTTGTTGACGTCCACGTGCTCGCCGCCGACTCGCTCGACGACGTACTGCAGCGGGTAGAAGGACGCGAGCACCTGGACGGTTCCGTCGTCGGCGCCGCCCTCGGCGGTCGGGGCGCACGCGGTCGCCGTGAGGGCGAGCGCGGCGATGGAGCCGATGGAGAGCAACCGTGATATCTGCATGCCCGCATAGTTGTGCAATTGATAATGGATGTCAACATCATGACCGTCGAGGCGGACGGGTCTTGCACGAGCCGATGTAACCGTGGTTACATGTCCGCCGTGACAGAGGAATGGGTGCTGCTGAGCTACCGCCTGCCGAGGGAGCCGTCCTCGCCGCGCGTGGCTCTGTGGCGACGACTCAAGCGGCTGGGCGTCGCCCAGATCTCGGACGGGTTGGTCGCGCTGCCCGCCGACGCCCGCACCCGCGAGCAGCTGGACTGGGCAGCCGGCGAGGTGGTCGAGCACGGCGGCACGTCCAGCGTCTGGCTGGCGCGACCCATGTCGGTGGCGCAGGAACGCGAGCTGGCGACCGCGATGGCGGCGGACCGCGCCGCCGAGTACGTCGATCTGGAGACGTCCGCGCGTCAGGCCATGACCGAGCAACCGGTCGAGCAGCGCAAGGTCCTCGTCAAGCTGCGCCGCACTCTCCGGGAGATATCCCGGAGAGACTTCTTCCCGCCCGACGAACGGGACCGCGCACAGGCCGCGCTGCGTCTGCTCGAAGAGCGATCAGCCGATGGCGCCGTTCCCGAACCGGCAGCGCAGCCAAACACACGGGGCAAGCAGGCCTCGAGCCGGCGCGCAGCGGGTGCGCGATGAGGTGGGCGACCCGTGCCGGGGTGCACATCGACCGAGCCGCGTGCGCGTGGTTGATCCGTCGGTTCGTCGACCCCGACGCCGAGTTCGTGTTCGTCGCCGACCCTGCCGAGGTCCCTGACGACGCGACACCGTTCGACATGCGCGGCGTCGACCTAGGCCATCACGGCAGCGACTGCAGCTTCGAGACGATCCTCGTCCGGTACGAGCTGACCGACCCCGTACTGGTCCGGATCGGCCAGATCGTGCACGAGGCGGATCTCGACGACGGCAGGTACGACGCGCCGGAGGCGCCGGGCCTGGACGTCGTGCTGCGTGGGCTGTCCATGACCGGTGACGACGAACGCACGCTGGCCCTTACCGGGCCGCTGTTCGACGGGCTCTACGAGTTCTTCCGGCGCTCCTACCTGCTGGGCCGCGAACCCGCCTGACCTGCAGACCCCACACGACCACACTCGAAAGCCGACCATAGGAGAGACATGAGCACCGAGCACGACGGCGCTACGCCGCCAGTTGCCGTCCAGGGAGACCTGATCCCGTTCCGAACCGCGGTGCGCGCCTGGTTCGCGATCTCGTGGCAGACGTTCGGCGGCCCCGCTGGGCAGATCGCCGTCATGCAGCGCACCCTCGTGGACGAGAAGCGGTGGATCGGGCAGGGCCGGTTCCTGCACGCGCTCAACTACTGCATGCTCCTACCCGGACCCGAGGCGCAGCAGCTCGCCGTCTACACCGGCTGGCTGCTCAACGGCTGGCGCGGGGGCCTGGTCGCGGGCGGCCTGTTCGTGCTGCCGGGGATGCTCGCCCTGCTGGTGCTGTCCGCGATCTACGTCGCCTTCGGCGAGACCACCGTCGTCTCGGCGGTGTTCGCCGGCCTTGCGCCGGCCGTCCTGGCGATCGTGGTCCAGGCGGTGCTCCGGGTGGGCAAGCGGGCCCTGACCAGCCCAGCGCTGGTGGTCCTCGCGGTGGTCGCCTTCGTGGCACTGACATTCTTCGCGGTGCCGTTCCCCCTCGTCGTGCTCGGCGCCGGTGTGATCGGGTGGCTCGTACACCGGTACGCGCCGAGCTGGATCGCGACTTCCGCCGGGCACGGAAAGGAGAGCGACGGCCCTGCCCCGCTCATCCCGGACGACGCCTTGCACGCCGAGAAGCCGTCCGGGCGCCGGGCTCTGCGGGTACTCGTGTTGGGTCTGCTTGCATGGGGCATCCCGCTCGGCGCGGTCGCGCTGCTGACCGGTGTGGACAGTGTGTTCACGCAGCAGGGTTTGTTCTTCTCGGGCAGTGCCCTGGTGACGTTCGGCGGTGCCTACGCGGTGCTGGCCTACGTCGCGCAGCAGGCGGTGCAGACCTACGCGTGGGTCACGCCGGGCGAGATGACGCGCGGTCTGGCGCTGGCCGAGACCACGCCCGGGCCGCTGATCATGGTCGTGCAGTTCGTCGCGTTCCTCGGCGCCTACCGCAACCCGGGCGACCTCGACCCGTGGGCCGCTGCCGTGCTGGGCGCGCTGCTGACCACCTGGGTCACCTTCGTGCCGTCGTTCCTCTTCATCTTCCTCGGCGCGCCCTACGTCGAGCGGCTCCGGGGCAACCGGACGCTGAGCGCGGCCCTCACGGCCATCACCGCGGCGGTCGTGGGTGTCATCGCCAACCTCGCGCTCTACTTCACCACGCACACGCTCTTCGCCACCTCGAACCCCTGGACCGCTGGTCCGCTGTCGTTCGATGTTCCCGACCTCGCCACGATCCAGCCTGCCGCGGTCGGGATCGCGGTGTTGGCGGCGGTGTTGCTGTTCGTGGTGCGCTGGTCGGTGCTGCGCACGCTGGGCGTGTGCGCGGTGGTCGGGCTCGGCCTGGGGCTGGCCGGCTTGCTCTGACGTCAACGCGGGGCGGCAAGTCGTCGCGACTCGTAGCGCACGGCGGTAGCGGCGGCCCTAGCCTCGATCCTTCGTGGGTGAGGTGAGTCAAGGCATAGGAAAGGTGCTCTGAACTGGCACGATACGTCTTGTCGAGGGACGTGTCGGGCTGAGGATCGGAGCACCTTTCTGGTGGGCGAGACTACCGCGTGGGATGCGCGTTTGGAACTGACCGCTGACGGTAAAGGGCTGGTCGCGAACGTGGGTGTGGTGCTGCTGCGTAAGACCGCCGACGCTGTCGGCCTGACCGCTCGGATCTCGGAGGTGTTCGGGCCGGGCAGGGTCGAGCGGATCTGCCGCGGGGCGGTGCTGGTGGGTGCGGCGTCGGCGATCGCTGCGGGGGCCAGAAACTTGTCGCAGGTCGAGCGGATGCTCGCCGGCCATGCCGACACGTTCGGGTCGTGCGGTTCGGACTCGACGCTGTGGCGGACTCTGGACTCCATCGACGAGCGGGTCTTGAGGCGTTTGTCGCGCGCTCGTGCCAGAAGTCGCAGGACGTTGTGGCGGATGCTGGCCGCGCGGCCGGGCGGCTTCCCGTGGCTGCGGGTCGGCGGCAAACGGTTGGAGGGGTGGGTCGTGGTGGACCTGGACGCCACGATCGTGGGCTGCCACTCCCGTAAGCAGAACGCGACGGGGACCTACAAGGGCGGGTTCGGGCACCACCACCTCGGCGGGTGGATCGCGAACACCGGCGAGTCCCTGTCGATCCTGCCCCGACCGGGGAACGCGGGCAGCAATACCGCGACCGACCACGTCACCGTGCTGGACGAGGTCCTCGCGCAGATCCCTGACGAGGGCCGGCACTCCAAGCTGCTGGTCCGGATCGACGGCGCCGGCGCGTCCCACGACACGGTCAGCCACCTGGAACAGCTCAGCACCACCCGGCGCCGGGTGGCCTGGACGATCGGCTGGACCATCACCACGCTCGAGGAGGCCGCGATCAAGGCCCTGCCCGAGCGGGTATGGGTGCCCTACCTCGACCAGGACGGCACGATCGCCCCGCCCGTCTACTACGACGACGCGACCAGCGACGAGACCCACGGCTGCGGCGGGCCCGGGTCTGAGTACGGGCATGTCGCCGAGCTGACCGGGCTGGCGAAGCGGCCCGGCTGGCCCGCGACCATGCGCCTGATCGTGCGCCGGGTCCCGATCGCGCCACGCGACCAGGCTGCGGGAAGGTCACCGCCCTGGAGAAGGCCACCGGGTGGAAATACGCGATCACCGCGACGAACATCGGCCGGATGCGCGGCATCCCCGGGACGAACCAGCCGCAGTGGCTCGATGTCCTGCACCGTCACCACGCCGTCGTCGAGGACCACGTCCGGGCCGCGAAGACCACGGGCCTTGGCCTGCTGCCTTCGGCGTCCTGGCGGATCAACACCGCCTGGGTCCTGCTGACCGGCATCGCCCGTGACCTCGACGTCTGGACCCGGCTGCTCGCCTTCCACGACCACGAGCTCCTGGCGAAGGCCGAGCCAGCCACGATGCGCGAGCTCGTCTACTGGCTGCCCGCCCGCCTGGCCCACCACGCCCGCAAAAGGTGGCTGCGCTTCGACCGCGACCACCCGCACACCGACGCGATCACCACCGCCTGGCACCGCCTCGCGGCTCTACCCGCCGTGACCTGACCAGCCCGACGACTGTTCCCACGAACCGGAACGGAGCGACCGCACAACCCCCGGCCGGAACCGGCGCACGCAGCGACACGCGCACGGCAACCATGCCCAAGACGCGCCAACCACCAAATCGGACGAACCGCTCAGGCCGGGCTACCCACCAAGTGAATGATCGAGGCTAGAGACACGCTCGCAGCTCGTATCCGGCATCAGCGGCGGCTTCCTCGATCTGGCTTCGGTCAACGGGCGCGATGTCTTGGAACGTTACTCGTCCACTTGGCGCGTCGAGCCGCACTCGCCACACACCGGGAACGGCGGACAAATCCATAGAGCGCGCGCGTTGGTAGTTCTCGCAGGGGCACTCCTATCGCCGTCGTGAGTTCCTACGGGCGCTCGCGAGGTCGAGGACCTCTGCGGTCTTGTGTTCTCCTGCCTTCACGTTGGCTGTACGTGCCCAGGTGTTGATCCACTCTGGTTTTGTACCGACGTCGTAGGACGCCTTGGCGGCCGCTTGCTTGCCGAACGCCCGATCAAGAGCTTGTCCGAGAAGTAGCGGTGTTTCGTCGGCTACCGGAATCGGTTCGCTTGTTCGCCAGCCTTGCGACGAGATTTGAATCTGAAGACTTCGCGCACGCTGTTCGCTGATCACGCCCAGGTCTCGGGCGCGCATGACGGCCGCCCCGACGGTGATCCCGTACTCGGCCTTGATCGCGAGATAGCCGTGAAGGGTCAGGCCTTCTGAGATCCGCGAACGAACCACTTCGGGCGGCAGCAGGCACGCGCCGGCGAACTTGTAGGCCCTGCGCTCCTCGGGGCTACGGGTGCTCTTTATCGGGTTCATGAGCCCCCGATCGAAGATCAGATGGCCGACCTCGTGCAGCAGGGTGAGCCGCTTGACTCCACCCGGGACGGCGGCGGCGAGTGCGACTAGTGGGCGATCGTTCAAGGGTGACGGTCGAGAGCACGCCGTGTGCCCACGGACCTCGTCGGAGAGATGGTCGAGGTTGTCGACAACACCGACTCCCAGCCGCTCCAGTGCACGCGTCGCGTTCAGGAGCGGCGCGACGTCGTCCAGGCCAACTGCCTGTCGAAAGGCACGCGCTACCCGCTCGGTGTCGTGGTCGTAGTCCTCGGGATCGGGGAGGCGCGCCGTGTGATAGCCCGAGGCGATCGAGGCGTGACGAAACAGTCGTGACGCCTCGTTATAGAACTCGACCACGCGGTTCTCGTCGCGCGCCGTGGCCCTCGAGTTCTTCCGGAACGTGACGGTTCCGGTCCTGCTCTCGTCAGGTTCCACGCTGAAGAACGACAGCGGCAGGTTGAACATCGCACTCGCGTCGACGACGAGAGTTTCGGGTGCGGGGCGCGCGCCACTCTCGACCTGTGAGAGGAACGACTGCGTGACTCCGAGTTGTCCGGCGAGGTCAGTCTGAGTCAGGTCATGAAGGTGGCGCAGGGCGGTCAGCCGAGGTCCGTGGGCATGGAGCAGCAGATCAGCCGTCAAGCCGGTTGCTCTGCTCGTCGATGTCGACATGGAAGAGATCCTCGTCCTGGGGGTCGCCGGTGAACTTCAGGTGTGTAGTGAAGCCCCCACCGGGAAGCACTTCGAAGACCAGGTCGACCGGTACCGCGAGCCCGTAGTCGCCGGGGGCAAGCGTGTGCACGACCCGGAGGGTGAACTCGTCACGAACTGCGGCGTTCGTGTAGTCCCAGAGGAGAAGGAGCTGGACCTCCTGGCTTCCGGCCGGCGCGGGGCCCTTGGTCGGCAGGTCGAACAGCGGTTCGCTCTGCCAGTAGTCACGGCGTGCACGGGTGCTCCCGGCTACAGGCACGCCACCCGGATAGTTCCGCCGGCGTTCCTTGAGGAAACGCATCCGGATGCCTGAGCTCTCGTGCACGAGTCCCGTCTGGCCCATCGCCCGCGGATTGCCCGTGACAAGCCAGCCGTTCGGCAACTGCGATGCGTCCAGCTGCTCCCGGAACTCCGCACGCGCATGGATGGGCCGCAAATGCGGAAACTTCGAGTGGTCGAGATGGCCGAGCACCTTCTCGGCCTGCTCAAGCGCTGTGCTCATACCTGTGTGGAGCAGGCCTCCAAGGGCCTGGATCTCGGGCTCGACCAACTCGCGAACAGTGTCCTGCGACGCCACGACCAGCTCCTTTGGTATGAGTGCTCATATTATAAGCATCAATGTAAGGGATGGTCGATCGCTGGGCGTGTCGTCCACGGGTCTGATCGGAGCGGCACCCATCCACGGTGCGTCTGACCTGCGGGCTGCACGGTGGGTGAGCCGGGTAGTGCTGTCAGATCCGACAGGTGGTAAAGACGACGCTGCTCGCGGCACTGCTCTCACTGGTGCCCGCCAACGAGCGCGTGGTGACCGTCGAAGAGGCGCGCGAGCTCCGGCCCGCGCACCCGCACGCGGTGCACCTCGCCGCTCGGCGCGCCAACGTCGAGGGCGCCGGCGCGGTCGACCTCGCGGACCTCGTGCGGAACGCGTTACGCATGCGGCCCGACCGGATCGTGCTCGGCGAGTGCCGGGGCGCCGAGGTGCGGGAGGTCCTCATGGCGATGAACACCGGGCACGACGGCGGGTTCGCGACACTGCACGCCAATGCCGTCGCCGTGGTGCCGGCTCGGCTGGAGGCGCTCGCGGGCCTGGCCGGTATGACGCGCGAGGCGGTGGCGGCCCAGGCCGCCGGTGCCCTCGACGTGGTGCTGCACCTCCGGCGCTCGCACGGTGCCCGGTACCTGGCGGAGATCGGTCTGGTGGGGCGGGCGCCGGGCGGGGAGCTCCAGGTGCGGACCGTCGCGCGGTGGGACGGCCGAGGCGGCTGCGAGATCGAGCCGAACGGCTGGGACGAGCTGGTGGGCAGGTACGGGCCGTGGTGAGGGCCGCGGAGTCGCTCGGTGTGGGCCTGCTCGTCGCGATCTGTGCCTGGCTGGTTCTGGCCCGCGGTGGGCGTCGCGTGCGTGAGGTGCTCGACGTCTCGAACCAGAGGACCGGCACGGCACCCCCGGTTCACGCCGGTGCCGAACCGGCGCCCGACGGCGCTTCCGACGGCGCGTCCGTGGTGCGGCAGCGTCACCGGCTCCGTGCCGAGCGGGCCCCCGGCGGTGACGTCCGGGTGGTCGTGCTGCAGGTCGTCGCCCTGCTCAAGGCAGGGTCGCCGCCCGGACCGGCCTGGTCTCGTGCGGCGGGCGTCGGTGCCGATCTCACCGGTGTGCCGGACGTCGACGGGCTCGCCAGGGTGCTCGGGGCCCGGCACGCGGAGGCAGTGGTCGCGGCGACCCGGCTCGCGCTCGACGTCGGCGCACCGCTCGGGCGGGTCCTGGAGCAGGTCGCCGGCACCCTCGTCGCGGAGGCCGAGTCACGGGCGGAGCGGGACGCGGCACTCGCCGGCCCGCGGACGACCGGACGGCTGCTCATGTGGCTGCCGATCGCCGGCGGATTCCTCGGGTGGGGGCTCGGCGCCGACCCGGTGGCCACGGCGACGGACGGCGGTATCGGCACTGTGGCGGTGAGCCTCGGCCTGGTGCTGCTCGTGGCCGGCCGGATCTGGTCGGACCGGCTGGTGGCCGCTGCCCGCGGTGATGACACGCCCGGCGTGGACATCCAGGTCGTGCTGGAGCTCGTGGCGGCGGCCGTTCGATCCGGGTCTGGCGTGCCGCGAGCGCTCGAGGCCACCGGTGTGGCGGTTGGCGGTCCCGATGGCGGGGTACTGACCCGGGCTGCCCATGCGCTCGTGCTCGGGGCTACCTGGGAACGGGCGTGGGCCGACGCCCCGGTGGCGCTGCACCCGCTCGTCCGGGCGCTGCGTGGTGCCTGGCTGGACGGTGCCCCACCGGGCGAGGCGCTGCGGGCCGCCGGTGACGAGGTGCGGCACGAGCGCAGGGGTGCGGCCAGGACCGCGGCCGCTCGGCTCGGGGTACGGCTCGTGCTTCCGCTCGGTGCCTGCTACCTGCCCGCGTTCGTGCTCGTCGGTCTGGTTCCCGTGCTGCTGGCGCTCGGGATCGACCTGCTCGCCGGCTGAGCCGGCGGGGGGCAGAACGGAGAACTTCGGCGCTGATCTGCGCCGACGCCGTCCGCCATCCGGCGGACGGGGCCCGCTGCGGCGGGCCGTACCAGGGCCCGGTCGCGGGCCGTGACGCCCGGCGACGGGCGAAGAAGGAGGAGACATGACGATGACGACGGCACTGGCTTGCCCCGAACCGGAGGACCCCTCGCAGGCAGAGGTCGACGAGCGCGAGTCGGAGAGAGGGCTGGCGACCGCCGAGTACGCGATCGCGACGCTCGCTGCCGCGGGGTTCGCCGGCGCACTCCTGGCCATCCTGAAGGGCGGCGACGTGAAGGCGATGCTCACGTCGCTGGTTCAGTCGGCGCTCTCGATCGGCTGACCCATGACGGAGCGTGAGTCGGAGCGGGGCACGGTCACGGCGGAGCTGGCCATCGGGCTGCCGGTCGTGGTCCTCGTGCTCGTTGCCGTGCTCACCCTCGCGGCCGCGTCCACGGCGCAGATGCGCGCCATGGACGCGGCCCGCGCGGGGGCACGGGCGGTCGCGATCGGAGAGCAGGAAGGCGGGGTGAACGCGGCCGTGGCGCGCGTCGGTGGACCGGAGGCGGAACTGCAGCTCGTGCACGAGGGCCGCTGGGTGCGGGTGACCGTCACCCGACCCGTTGCGGGCGGTTGGTTGTCGGGGCCGCTGCGGGCCACGGGCACGGCAGCGGCCTGGGTCGAGCCGTGAGCACCGAACCGCGGGATGCCGAGCGTGGAGCGGGCACGGTTCTGATCCTCGGGGTCGTGGCCGCCGTCCTGCTGCTCGCCGTCGGGATCGCGGCACTCGGCGCTGCCCAGAACGCCCGCGGGGCGGCCCAGGCCGCGGCGGATCTCGGGGCGCTCGCCGGTGCCACCGCGCTGCGGGACGGGTTCGATCCGTGCCGGACGGCGGGTGCGGCCGTAGTGCGCAACGGGGCTGTCACTGCCTCGTGCGAGGTGCTCGCCGGTGGTGTGGTCCGGGTCGTGGCGACGCGTGACGCGAGTGGCCCCGCGGGTGTGCTCGGAACGGCGCGGGCGTCCGCGCGTGCGGGGCCTCGTGCGGGCGGAGGGCTCGCCGGGCGCGTCGGCTGCATCGCGGCGAGAAATCAGGTGACATGCCCTTCGTACGACTCGTAGTATTCCTGCTATGAAAAGTACGGAGGATGCGATGAGCGCGCAGAAGGCGCCTCCGCCGACGAGCAACGTGGCGCTCGATGTGCGAGACCTGCGGATGCGGTACGGGACGAAGGACGTACTCACCGGGGTGTCGTTCACGGCGGACCGGGGCGAGGTCCTTGCCCTGCTCGGCCCGAACGGTGCGGGCAAGACGACCACCATCGAGATCCTCGAAGGCTTTCGCATGCGGTCGGCGGGCGAGGTCGCGGTGCTCGGCCAGGACCCGGCGCACGGGGACGAGGCGTGGCGAGCACGGCTGGGCGTCGTGCTCCAGTCGTGGCGCGACCATGGCCGGTGGCGGGTGCGGGACCTGCTCGGATATCTCGCGCGGTTCTACGGCCCCTACTCGACGGCCGAGGTCACCCGGCCGTGGGACGTGGACGAGCTGATCAAGGTGGTGGGCCTCGCGGAGCACGCGCGCGCGAAGGTCCAGACCCTGTCCGGCGGCCAGCGCCGGCGCCTCGACGTGGCGATCGGGATCGTCGGGCGTCCGGAGCTCGTCTTCCTCGACGAGCCGACGGCGGGGTTCGACCCGCATGCCCGCCGGGAGTTCCACGACCTGGTGCATCGTCTGGCCGACTTCGAGAACACGACGATCCTGCTCACCACGCACGACCTCGACGAGGCGGAGAAGCTCGCCGACCGGATCCTCGTGCTCGACAAGGGTGCGATCGTGGCCAACGGGTCCGCGGAGCGGCTCGCCCGTGAGCTGACCACCCAGGCCGAGGTCCGCTGGACGGTCGACGGGCATCGGCACGTCCACGCCGTGACCGAGGGCGACCCCACCGGCTTCGTCCGTGAGCTGCTGGCCCACGACACCGAGGTCACCGACCTCGAGGTGAAGCGGGCCAGCCTCGAGGACACGTACATGTCACTCGTCCACAGGGCTGAGACGAGCCAGGCCGAGACGAGCCAGGCCGAGACGAGCCAGGCCGAGACGAACCCGTCCGAGACGAGGCCGGCCGAGAGTCAGGCGGCGACCAACGGGTCCGGACGGACCGGGGAGGTGCAGTCATGACCACGAACACGCGGTCCGAAGCGCGCTGG
Organism: Promicromonospora aerolata; assembly: GCF_042682255.1. Taxonomy (NCBI): domain Bacteria; kingdom Bacillati; phylum Actinomycetota; class Actinomycetes; order Micrococcales; family Promicromonosporaceae; genus Promicromonospora; species Promicromonospora aerolata. The sequence goes on along the minus strand of NZ_JBHUHF010000001.1, from coordinate 3,485,906 downwards.
GTGGCCGCACGGGCCGGTCTGTCGCGCGGCTGGCTCGAGACCAAGTACTCGCTGACCGAGCCCGGCGACCTCGTCTGGAACCTGGCGTTCCCCGTCATCTACCTGGTGGTCCTGCTGTTCATGCGGGGCAGCACCGTTCCGGGCACGGACATCGCGCTGGGCGCCATGGTGCTCCCGAGCCTCGTCGGCATGTCCATCGGCTTCGGCGGGATGACGGGCCCGGCCGGCACCATCGCGGTCGACCGGGAGGACGGCACCCTGCTGCGGGCGAAGGCGACCCCCAACGGGATGATCGGCTACCTCGTCGGCAAGATCCTGATGTTCGGGCTCACCACGGCGGTCAGCCTGGTCGCGCTCGTCATCCCGGCCTTCGCGGTGGCGGGAGACCTGCGCCTGGACGCCCGCACGTTCTTCCTGCTCATCCTGATCTTCCTGGTGGGCATGGTCGCCACCGTGCCGATCAGTGTCGCGCTCGGCTCCCTGCTGAAGCGGGCCTCGCAGACCGGCCTGCTGTTCCTGGGGTCGATGCTGCTCATCGTGCCGTCGGGGATCTTCTACCCGATCACCGCGCTGCCCGAGTGGCTGCAGTGGGTGGGGCAGGTGTTCCCGTACTACTGGCTCGGGCTGGGTGCCCGGTCCGCGATGCTTCCCGACGCCATGGCCGCGGTGGAGATCGGCGAGTCGTGGCGCACGCTCGAGATGTTCGCGGTCCTCGGTGCCTGGGCGGTACTGGGTATGGTGCTCGCGCCGATCGTGCTCCGCAGGATGGCCAGGCGAGAGTCCGGTTCCACGGTGGCGGCGGCACGGGAGCGCTACATGAGCCAGGGGTACTGAGTTGGTGGCTGAGCAGTCGGACGTCGTCCACAACCGCATAGCGATGCTGCGTGCGGAGCGCGGTGTGTCGCGGCGCGAGCTCGCCGAGGCGCTCGGGGTGCACTACCAGACCGTGGGGTATCTCGAGCGTGGCGAGTACAGCCCGTCGTTGCACCTCGCGCTGCGCATCGCGGAGTACTTCGGCGTCGCCGTCGAGGTGGTGTTCTCGACGAGCCCGTTCAAGCGGCTGGGCGAGTAGCCCGCGGTTGTGGGTGCGATCGCACCCACAACCGCGGTGCGTCAGCGCGGGACGATCACCGACTGCTTCGGGAGCAGGGACTCCGGGCTCACCTCGTCCGCGGCGGGAACCAGGCTGCGGCCCGGCGCGAAGCCGGCCATCGGCCCGGCGACCGGGAGGTTCAGTGTGGTGCCGCCGAGATCGATCGAGTACTGCGTCGCATCCCGGTCCACGGTCACGGTGGCGCCCCGGTCCGTGCCCATGATCACGAGCCCCAGCTGGTGGCCTGCCGGCACCACCACGTCGTTGGTCTGCATCTCGACGGTCAGGGTGTGCGTCCCGGCACCGTCGAGCCGTGCCCAGCCGCGCCCCAGGACCTGCAGCTCGGTGGACCCGATGTTCCGGACGACGTCGCGGTAGCAGCCGTCGTCGATCCCGGCCGACTCGCCGTAGCACGACTCGGTGCCGAGCGTGACGGCCCCGTTGCCCGCGCCGAGCACCCGGTCCAGCACGCCGTAGTCGACGAGCCCCACGGTGATCTGCCCGGTCGGCGCCCCGTGCGTGACGGTGGTCGTCACCGACGCCGCACCCGACAGGCGCAGGTCCGACGTCAGCGTTCCGGTGCGGAACAGCAGCCGGTTCGGGTTGGCGTCCGCGGCCAGGGCGGCATTGAAGTTCTGCCGGGGGTCGTTCACCCAGCCGACGTCGGCCGCCCGGCCCCGCGCGCCGAGCGCGAGGCTGCCGTCACCGCCCGGCCGCAGGCGTGCGGTGCGGTCGATGACCGGCCAGGTGTCCGAGGTGACCACCTCGTTCGGCGCCACCTCGACGCGCACGGCGGGCTCGTCCGTGATCCCGTTGTCCACACCGAGCAGCTCATGGTCGAACCAGCGGTGCAGCGTGCCCACCCACTCGGCACGATCCGAGTCGAACGGGTCGACGTGCCCGAGCCGCGTGAGCCAGAGCTTGCGCTCCACGCCCTGCTCGCCCAGCGCCGTCCACCAGCGGGAGAAGTTCGGTGTGTCCACGTTGGTGTCCTGCGCGCCGTGCACGATGAACACGCTGGCCGTCACCTGCGACGTGCCGAAGACCGAGCCGGAGCGGTAGTCGCGCTCGTCCCAGAAGGCGTTGTGCGCGCCGGACGCGTCGTCGGCTGCTGCGTTCATCGCTTCGGTGACCGCCGCGCAGTCCGTGGGGACGTGCCGGTCCCGGGCCACGTAGCTCATCAGGAAGCGCGGGTAGTTGGTCGAGAACGGCAGTCCCTGGGCACGGTCGTAGTCGTACCAGGAGCTGATCGCGCCGATCGGCACGATCGTCTCCAGTCCCTCGGCCCCGGTAGCGGCCACGCCGTTGGCGAGGGTCCCGTCGTAGGACTTGCCGATCATGCCCGTCCTGCCGGTCGACCAGTCCGCGACCACCGGCTCACCGGTATCCGGGTCGACGGCGCTCGCGTTGCCGTTGAGCCAGTCCACCACCGCCTTCACCGACAGGACGTCGGAGCGTCCCCCGTGGTCGGTGCAACCCGTCGACCACCCGGTTCCCGCCATGTCGACCGCCACGTACGCGTACCCGCGGGGGACGAAGTAGTTGTCGTAGAACAGCGGGAAGAGCGTGGGGCTGCCCGACTCGTCGTACTGCTTGAGCTCGCTCTCGTTGCCGCGACCACAGCAGGCGTAGTACGGGCTGGCGTCCATCACGACGGGCACCTCGGCGACGCCGTCGAGCTCGGCCGGCCGGATGATGTCGGCTCGGATCCGTTCGAGGTCACCGTCGCCGTCGAGGTCCGGCGCGATCACGTTCACCGACTCCCGGATCGCGTCGGCGTAGTCGTAGACGGCCTCCGTGGTGCCGTCGTCGCCGAGCGTGTAGGCGGTGTCGGAGGTCTCAGCCGCCGAACGGTCCTCAGCCGCCGACTCGTCCACCGCGAGCGGTACCGAGCTCGCAGGGAGGTTCGCGGCTGCAGGGAGGCCCACGGTCGCGGCCGCACCGGCCGGGAGCGTGCCCGCCGCCAGCGTGAGCCCGGTGAGTGCCGAGACGGTGAGTGTCGAGACGGCGAGTGCGGCGATCCGCTTCGCCCGGACGTGGTGGACTCGCATGGGCGTGCTCCTTCGCGACGGGCGGCCTGGTCAGCCGCACCGTATCGGCTGAACGTCGCCAGGGGAATACTGTCCCGTTACCTCCCGGTAAGAACTTCTTGCCCGAGTGGTCGTGCAGCGGACGCGCCTCCGCGCCGTGTCGGCCTCGCGGCGGTCAGCGAGCGTCGGTGAGCGTGGCGGCCTGCGGGTCGTGCGAGAGCACGGCGTCGAGCAGTCGCACGGCTGCCGCCTTGTCGAGCGGCGCGTTGTACGAACCGCACTTCGGCGACTGCACGCACGCCGGGCAGCCGTCCGCGCAGGGGCACGCCGCTATCGCATCGCGCGTGGCCCGGAGCCACGTGGCGCCCAGGTCGTAGGCCCGCTCAGCGAAGCCCGCGCCGCCCGGATAGGCGTCGTAGACGAACACGGTGGCCTCGCCGGTGTCCGGGTGCAGCTCGGTCGACACCCCGCCGAGGTCCCAGCGGTCGCACGTCGCGAGCAGCGGTAGCAGGCCGATCGACGCGTGCTCCGCGGCGTGCAGAGCGCCCGGGGCCTGATCGGGGGAGATGTCGGCGGCCCGCAGCACGAACTCGGGCACGGACCACCAGACGGCGACGGTGCCGAGGGTGTGCTCGGGCAGCTCCAGCTGCTCGGTCCCCAGTACCTGCATGTCCGGGATCCGACGCCGCTGGAAGCTCACCACCTGCGACGTCACCTCGACCGGGCCGAGACCCCAGGTGATCGGCCCCCACTCGCGCGTGACCAGGTCATGGCCCGGGCCGTCCTCGTCCTGCGCGCCGGAGTCGGTCTCGGCGTCCTCGCCCCAGCCCTCGATGGCCACCGACATGACCGAGCGGGACCAGGTGCCGTAGTCGAGGCGGCGCCGCTGCACGACGGCGGTGTGGTCGGCCAGGTCCAGGTGTGCCACCACGTAGGTGGTGCCCTGGTGCACGTAGACGGCGCCGTCGTGCACCTGGCCGTCGGCCGATGCCGCGTCGACCGTGCCCAGCATGCGGCCGGTGCTCTGCTCCACCACACGGACCGGTGTTCCGCCGGCCCCGCGCAGGTCGGTGAGTGCGGCCGCGGCCTGATGGTGCGTCCAGTACCAGCCGGAGGCGCGCCGCCGGAGGGCGCCCCGGGCGACCAGCACCTGCAGGATCCCCCGGACGTGGTCGGGGTCGCCGAACGCCGCGAGATCCTCCGACCGGAGCGGTATCTCCTGGGCCGCCGCACAGAGGTGCGGCGCGAGCACGTGCGGGTTCGCGGGGTCGAACACCGTGGCTTCCAGCGGTGCGTCGAACACCGCCTCGGGGTGCGTCACGAGATAGGTGTCCAGCGGGTCCTCCCGTGCGACGAACGCGACCAGCCCGTCCGCACCCGCTCGCCCGGCGCGTCCCGCCTGCTGCCACAGCGACATCCGCGTGCCGGGCCACCCGGCGATGAGCACGGCGTCCAGTCCGGAGATGTCCACCCCGAGCTCGAGCGCGTTGGTCGTGGCCAGGCCGAGCAGGTCGCCGGTCCGGAGGGCCTGCTCCAGCTCGCGCCGTTCCTCCGGGAGATAGCCGCCGCGGTACGCCGCGATCCGGCGGCCGGCGTCGGGGGCGGCGTGCCGCAGGTGGTCGCGTGCCTGCTGCGCGACGGACTCCGCACCGCGCCGGGACCGGGTGAACGCGAGGCTCCGGGCGCCGGCCGCGGCGAGGTCGGCCAGCAGGTCGGCGACCTCTGCGGTAGCGGACCTGCGCGGGTGCTCCGGCGGGTCCTCGGACGCCACCGGTGCGGCCTCCGGGTCGGGCTCGGCCGGGGGCAGTGCCCACGGGTCCGGCTCGCCGTCGGTGGGCGGACGCCAGCCCATGATCTCCGGCGGCTGCCACAGCACCACGGTGCGGCGCCCCGAGGGCGAGGCGTCCTGGGTGACCGCGGTGACGTCGTCGGGCGGCACGCCGATGAGCCGCGCCGCGCTGACCGCCGGCTCCGCCGTCGTCGCCGAGGCGACGACGAAGGTGGGCGAGCCCTCCCCGTACCGCGCAGCGAGGCGCGCGAGCCGCCGCAGCACCAGGGAGACGTGTGCGCCGAAGACGCCGCGGTAGGCGTGCCCCTCGTCGACCACGACGTACCGCAGCCCTTTCAGGAGCCGGGACCAGCGGCGATGGTTCGGCAACAGGGAGTAGTGCAGGAAGTCGGGGTTGGTGAGCACGACGTCGGCGTGGTCCCGCACCCAGGAACGCTCCTCGCGCGAGGTGTCGCCGTCGCAGGTCGCGACGCGGACGTCACGGGTGCCCGCCGCGTCGAGGATGCGCTCGAGCGCGCTCAGCTGGTCGGCGGCCAGCGCCTTGGTGGGGCTGAGGTAGATCGTCGTGGGGCGGACGTGCGCCGACTCGATGTTGCCCGGGTCCAGCGTGGCCGCGGCCGCGGCGGTCCGGACGGCGGACAGGGCCGGCAGCCAGAACGCCAGGGACTTGCCCGAACCCGTCGACGTCGCGAGGGCGGTGTGCCGGCCCCGGTGGACGAGGTCGGCGGCTGCCGCCTGGTGCGTCCAGGGCCGGTCGACGCCCAGCCGCCGGTACCCCTGCACCACCGTCGCGTCCGCCCAGCGTGGCCAGTCCGCGTGCTCGGCGGTGCGCTCCGGGAACGTGCGCGACGCCGTCAGCCGCTCGGCGCGCGTGCCTCCGGCGAGGAGCACGTCGAGCAGGGGGTGGGTGGGGACGTCGGGCACGCTGGACAGTCTCCCACCCGCCGCCCCGGGACCGGAGCGACCGCACGGGTCGCTCCGGTCACCGGTCGGTGTCGTCAGTCGCGGAAGGTTTCGATCCGCGCGCCGAGCTCGATCAGCCGCTCGGCCAGCTGCTCGTAGCCGCGGGCGATGATGTCGACGTCGCGCAGCACCGACGTCCCCGTGGACGCCAGCATCCCGAGCAGGATCACCACCGCCGGGCGCAGGGCCGGCGGGCAGCTCACCTCGGCCCCGCGCCAGCGGGTGGGGCCCGTGACCTGGAGGCGGTGGGCGTCCATGAGCTGCACGTCCGCGCCGAGGCGGGTGAGGTCGGTGAGGTGGATCGCCCGGTTCTCGTAGACCCAGTCGTGGATCAGCGTGCTGCCGGTGGCCCGCGCCGCGATGACGGCGAAGAACGGCAGGTTGTCGATGTTGAGGCCCGGGAACGGCATCGAGTGGATCTTGTCGATCGGAGCGCGCAGCTCGCTCGGGTGGACCGTGACGTCGACCAGGCGGGTGCGGCCGTTGTACGCCACGTACTCCGGGCTGAGCGTGTACTGCTGGCCCATCTCGGCGAGGGTGGCGAGCTCGATCTCCATGAACTCGATCGGCACCCGGGACACGGTGATCTCGGACCCGGTCACGATCCCCGCGGTCAGCAGGCTCATCGCCTCCACAGGGTCCTCGGAGACGGTGTACTCGACGTCGGACTCGAACCGGGTGCGCCCGTGCACGCGCAGGGTGGTGGTGCCGATGCCCTCGATCCGCACCCCCAGGAGCTCCAGGTAGAAGCACAGGTCCTGGACCATGTAGTTGGGGCTCGCGTTGCGGATCGTGGTCACGCCGTCGCGGCCGGCGGCCGCCATCAGTGCGTTCTCGGTGACGGTGTCACCGCGCTCGGTGAGCACTATCGACAGGTCGCCCGTGCCGGGCGTGGCCGTCGCCTGGTAGTGGCCGGTGGTGGCGACGACGTCGAGCCCGAACGGGCGCAGCGCGATCATGTGCGGCTCGACGGTGCGCGTACCGAGATCGCAGCCACCGGCATAGGGCAGCTGGAAGTTCGGCTCGAGCCCGAGGAGCGGGCCGAAGAACATGATGATCGAGCGGGTCCGCACGGCGGCGTCGACGTCGATGGCCGCCAGGTCCAGCGACTCGGGGCGGATGATCTCCAGGTCGCGGCCGTTCGGCGCCCACGTGGCACGCACGCCGATCGAGCGCAGCACGTCGAGGATGCGGTCCACCTCGACGATCCGCGCGACGTTGCGCAGCACGGTGCGGCCGTGGTTGAGGAGCGACGCGCACAGCAGCGCCACGGCGCCGTTCTTGGAGGAGTTCACCTCGATGGTTCCCGAGAGCTGGTGGCCACCCTCGATGCGCAGGTGGGTTCGCCTGGCGGCTCCGGCTGTGATGAGCTCGGAGTCGAGGGCGGCACTGATCCGCCCGATCATCTCAAGGCTGAGATTCTGCGCACCCTGCTCGATTCGGTGCACGGCGCTCTGGCTCGTGCTCAGCCGTTCAGCGAGCTGTGCCTGGGTAAGACCACGGTGCTGGCGGGCACCGCGGACCAGGGAGCCTACCTGTGCGGCATCCACCACGGGGATCGATCCGGTGAGTGGGCGGTCGGGGCTAGCGATAGTCACGAGGACGACAGTAACTCATCTATGAGATATGGCCAGCCATGGTTGGGGACGTCACAGTGGCGGGCGCCGTCAACGTGCGGCGGCTCACAGGTCGACTCACAGGTCGAAGAGCGTGGGTTGCTCCAGGTGGACACCCTCCGTCGCCAGCATGCGCACCTTGGTACGCGGACCGCCGCGGGCCGAGAACCCGCCCACCTTGCGGCCCGCGGCCAGCACGCGGTGGCACGGCACGATGGGCGGGAACGGGTTGCGACCCATCGCCTGTCCGACGGCCTGGGCCGCTCCTGGCGCGCCGAGCTCGGTCGCGACCTCGCCGTACGTGCGGGTCTCGCCCGGCGGGATGGCGCGCACCACCTCGTACACCCGGCGGTCGAACTCCGGGACGGCGCTCATGTTCAGGGAGATCTCGGCGAGGTCCCCGACGCCGTCGCCGAGCAGTCGGGTCAGCGCCGCTACCGCCGTGGCCACCGGTGCGGGTGACGCCTCGACGGCGCCCGGGTACCAGCCGCGCACGGCGCTCCGGACCTGGTCGGCGCCGCCGTGGGGCAGTGCCGAGCCCACGATCGCGGCGTGCTCGTCCCAGACGAGCGCGCACTCACCGATCGCCGTCGGGATCACCGCGAACTCAAGGGCGTTCCGGTCCATGCGCCACACCCTAGGCGGCGCCTCCGACAACGGGCCCGTGCGGGTCTCGCTCAGTGCCAGATCGAGGCGATCGGCATGGCCCAGATGCGCTCTCCCAGCGGATAGGTCGAGTCGCCCGTGTGGAAGACGACCCCTCGCTTGAAGGTGCTGCCGAGGGAGTCTCTCAGCCATTCGAGATGGCGCGCTGCCGGGGGTTTCACTGCGTTCGCGGCCTTGATCTCGATGCCGACGACCGAGCCGCCCGGGCCCTCGAGGAGAAGGTCGACCTCGTGAGATCCGTTCGAGTCCCGGAGATGGAAGGCATCGACCCGAGGGTGGCTCAGTGCCACGAGCGGGAGAATCTGTGCGGCGACGAACGTGTCGATGATTCGGCCGAGAAGATCGCCGCTCGACAGAATCGCGTTCCTGTCGGCGCGGAGAAGGCTTGTCGCGAGACCGGTGTCGGCGACGTAGAGCTTCTGGCTTCTGACGAGTCGCTTGAGACGGTTGGAGCTCCATGCTGGGACTCGTTCGATGATGCGAAGGTCGTCGAGCAGGTCCAGGTAGGTGTGGGCGGTCCGGCCGTCGAGACCAGCCGCCTCCGTCAAGGTCTTGGCTTGTGGAACGCCGCCTGATGACAGCGCGACGGCGTGGAGTAACGCCGCGAGACGATCGGGCGAGCGCACCTCGGCGAGGGCTGAGACGTCCCGGTGTACGAGCTGGTCGACGTATCCGGGATACCAGGCGCCCCGCGCGCGTTCCGTGAGGTGGAGGGCTTCGGGGAAGCCGCCCTGGATCGCGTACTCGACGTAGTCGACAATGGTCGGCGCCGTCCGGAGGGTTGCTGGAACGGGGTCGTCGTCGGAGAAGAGTTGCCGCAGGAAGTCTGCTGCGTTCGCCGAGGCTTCGATCTCGCCGCGAGCGAGGCTGTGCATTCGGAACGGGACGACTCGTCCTGTCCCGGGCCAGACTGCTTCCGTCCGGCGTGCACGGACGCTGCCGGTGATGAGGAAGCTCCCACCTTCGGAGCCGGAGTCGATGGCACGTTTGATCGCGGCGAGCGACGTGGGGACTTCCTGCCACTCGTCGACCAGTGTCGGCAGGTCCTGTGCTGCAAGTAGCGCGTCGGGGGCAGCCGCGAAGGCTTGTGCGCGCTGCTCGTCATCCAGGCGCAGGATCTAGCAACGAGCCGATGGGCCCGACAAGAGATGCCGAGGCCACCCGACCGGGCCATGGTCCTCCATCGGCGGGTGGTCAGGCGGCGTGTGCGAACGCGCGGCGAACCCGGCCCGGCGTCGTGTCGAGCGTTGCCCGGACGGTCCGGGTGAGGTGCGCCTGGTCGGCGAAGCCCAGATCCCCGGCGAGCGCGGCCAGGTCGGCGTCCCCCGCCTCGAGCCGGTCGAGGGCCCGGCTCACGCGCACCCGGTTGCGGAACTGCGTGAGGCTGGTGCCGGTCTCGGCCTGGAACACCCGGCTGAGGTGGGCCGGCGACGCACCCAGCGCACGGGCCAGGCTCACCAGGTCGCCGGACATGGGCGCGGCGTCGAGGACGGCGGCCCGCGCCCGCGCGACCAGGCGGGCCCGGGAGGTGCGGGCGGCCGGTGTGCGGGCCGAGGCGGGGGCGCCGTCCGACGCCGCGGTGCGAGCCGCGGCGGCCACCGTCCGGACGAGGCGTTCTGCGGGGTCTGCCGCATCGTGCGCCGTGCGGAGCAGCAGCCGGTGGGCGAGCTCGGTGGCACCGTCGACCCGCACGACGGTGGGCGCGGGCCGGTCGCCGGCGATCTCCTGCCAGAGCGTCGGGCCGACCGAGACGAACGTGCACACGTCGCCACCCGACGGGTGTGCGAACCGCTGCTCCCGCCCCGGTACCTGGGCGTAGCCCCGCGTGACGTCCACCGACTGCTCGACGCCCGCGCTCGCCAGCCGGAAGTGTCCGCGCCGGGGCAGGACCAGCCCGAACGTGTCGGCCGGCTCGGCCGCGGACCACCCGGCGTGCTCGTCGGAGCACTCCACGACCCGCACCGAGTACTCGGGTGCGGTGAGGACCGGTGTGGAGCGGCGCACGAGCCCACCGTAGGCGTACCCACCGACACTCCCGCCGCGACGACGAAGACGGCCACGGCCACGGCAGTGCGCGGTCGCGCCGTCGCCGTCGCCGTCGGGCAAGGATGTTCAAGACCCGAGAGACCCGCCGCCGGACGCTGGGACCATGCGCAAGCCCCTGCTCCTCGTGGTGCTCCTCACCGCACAGACCATGGCCTCGATGGACGCTTCCATCGCCAACGTCGCCCTGCCGGCCATCCGACGGGACCTGGACGCGACGGGAGCGATGCAGCAGCTCGTGCTGTCGGGGTACCTGCTCGCCCTCGCGAGCCTCATCGTCACCGGGGCGCGGCTCGGCGACCTGTTCGGCCACCGCAGGCTGTTCCGATGGGGGTTGGCGGTCTTCACCGTGGCGTCGCTGGCCTGCGGCCTGGCTCCCACGCCCGGCGTCCTGGTCGCGGCGCGCGTCGTACAGGGGGCCGGGGCGGCGCTGCTGGTGCCTCAGGTCTTCTCCCTCATCCAGCACCACTTCGAGGGCGCTGCCCGTCGGCGCGCCGTCGGCGTCTACTCCATGGTGCTCGCGCTCGGGGTCGCGCTGGGCCAGGTGCTCGGCGGGCTCCTGGTGTCGGCGGACCTGGCCGGGCTGTCGTGGCGACCCGTGTTCCTGGTGAACGTGCCCGTGGGCGTGGTGCTGCTCGTCGCGGTCGGACGGGTGCTGACGTCGGCTGGCGGCGTCCGCCGGGCCGGGCCGGTGCGGGCGCGCGATCTCGACGTGCCGGGCGTCGTGGTCCTCGCCCTCGGTATGGGAGCGTTCACGGGATCGCTCACGCTGGGGCGCGAGGCGGGATGGCCGGGGTGGGCGGTGGGCGCGCTCGCTGGCTCGACGGTGCTGCTCGCGTGGTTCGTGCGGCACCAGGTACGGACGGCGCGGCCCCTGCTCGACCTTGCCGTGCTGCGTCCGCGCGGCATGCGACCCGGCCTGCTCGCGTGCGCCGTCGTGATGGGCTGCTACGCGGCCTTCCTGTTCGTCTTCACGCTGCACGTGCAGACCGGGCTGGGCTGGACGGCGCTCGCGGCCGGCCTCGCGTTCCTCCCGTATACGGTCGGGTTCGCGGGCCTGAGCCTGACCTGGGCGCGGATGCCGGAACGTGTGGTCCGCCGGCTGCCGACGGCCGGGCCGATCGTGCTCGCGGCCGTTGTCGCCGTCGTCGCGACCGGGGCCTCGCCGTGGCACCTCGCGCCGCTCCTGGTGCTGGCCGGCGCCGGCCACGCGGCCGGGTACAGCCCACTGATCGCCGGGCTGTCCGACCTGGTCCCGCCCGGCAGGGCGTCCGCGCTCTCGGCGCTCAACACCACCGGCCCGCTGGTGGCGCAGACCGTGGCGATCGCCGTGATCGGCGGGGTCTACCTGTCCTCGACCATGTCCTGGGCGCTGGTCACGACAGCGGCGGTACTCCTGACCGGGTCGGCCTGCGCGGCGGTCGCCGGCCGCGCGGACCGTCCGGCAGACGCCGGGACGGGCACCGGCGCCGAGTCCGTCAGTCGGTGACCCAGCGGGCCGCGAGCCTGCTGGCCTTCTCGGTCGCGTCGGGTCCGCTGCTCGCGGACGCCGCGATGCCGCCGGCCGCCGCCAGGCCCGCCGCGAAACCCACGGCGTAGGTGGTGACCGGTGCGGCGGGCCGGGCGACGGCGTGGGCGGCGTCGCGGGCCAGGTCGAGCACCGCCGGCACGTCGATGGTGCCCGGGGGAAGATCGAGCTCGGCCTCCAGGGCTTCCACCCAGCTGTCCAGATCTGTCATCTCGGGTCCTTCCGGTCGTCGTCGGTTCCCCGCGCAGGCCCGTCTGCCGTGGCGTCGAAGCGGGTCGCTTCCGCCGCGGCGCCGAGCCGGGCAGCATCCGCAGGGGTGTCGATGTCGTCGCTCCAGCCTGCCGGGTCCGGCACCTCCGTGCAGCGCAGCCCACCGACCAGCCGCCGCATGGCGGCGCCGTCCACCCGGATCCCGCCCAGGACGAGGTCGAGCGCCGCACGGCGGTACAGCCCGACCAGCCACTGGGGGCGGCCGTCGCGGACCACGTAGGCGCCGTCGACGGGTTCACGTGAAACGGCCCGCTCGAGGAACCCGATGGCCTCCGCGGCGTGCGGCACGTCGACCGCCAGCAGCAGCACCCACGGTGCGCTCGAGGCACGGACAGCGCGCAGCCCTGCCGCCACACCCGCGACCGGACCGCCGAACGGGGGGTCCTCCTGGGTGAGCACGAGACCCCGACCGGGCGCACCGGCAGCCGGGCCCGGCAGCGACTCCGCGAGCTCCGGCGGGCCCACCACCACGACGGCACGCGCCCGCGCGCTGGCCTCGAGCGCCCGGTCGAGCAGGCGTGCGCCGTCGACGACGAGGCCCGCCTTGGACGCACCGCCGAGCCGCGCGGCCCGGCCACCGGCCAGGACCACCGCGTCGTACGCGACACCGGCGACGTCCGTCATCGGAGCATCAGCACCTGGACGGGGTCGCCGGCGCACACCTTCTCCACGTCGGGCGGCACGAGCGCCAGGCCGTCGGCGGCGGCGAGCGCCGACAGCGCGTGATGGGACCCCGTCGGCACGACGCCGACGGCGCTCGCGGTGGTGCCGGCCCCCGCGCCGCCGTCGGGCAGCGGGACCAGACGGACCGGGACGACGCGCAACCGCCCGGGCGCGCCGGCCCAGCCGGCGGCGGCGGCAAGGGCCACCGGCCGCGGTCCCCCGGGAGCCTTCTCGCCGCGGAGCCGGTCGATCGCGGGGTGTGCGAACAGCTCGAACGAGGCGTACGCCCCTACCGGGTTGCCCGGCAGCGCCAGCCACGGCACGCCACGCCAGCGGGCCAGGGCCTGGGGCTTGCCGGGGGAGATCGCGACGGTGGCGACGTCGGCGTCGGTAACCCCGCGGTCGCCGTCCGGGCCAGGAGCCGGCGCGGCCAGGACCTCACGCACCACGTCCGCGGCGCCCGCGGAGACGCCACCCGCGGTCACGATCAGGTCGGCTCTCGAGTGCACGGCCTCGTCGAGCGCGGCGCGGAGGGCCATCAGGTCGTCGGGCACCGGCCCGAGCCGGACGACGTCGGCGCCGGCCGCCCGGGCCGCAGCCGCGAGCATCGGCCCGTTGGAGTCGGTGATCTGCCCCGGCCCGAGCGGTTCGTCGGCTGGTAGCAGCTCGGATCCGGTGGAGAGGACGGCGAGCAGCGGCCGGCGTCGGACCGCAACACGCACCGTCCCCGACGCCGTCAGGGCACCCACGAGCGCGGCCGTCACCTCCGTTCCTGCGTACGCGAGACGCTCGCCCTGCCGCACGTCCTCGCCCGCGCGCCGGACGTGCGGCCGGGGCCGCCGGGCGAGCGTGACCGACGACTCCGCCCGGGGCGCACCCGCGAGGAACCGGCCGGTGGAGGTGTGCTCGACGGGCACCACGGCGTCGGTGCCGGACGGGAGCGGGGCGCCGGTCATGATCCGCAGGGCCTGTCCGGGGCCGACCTCGGCCAGGTCGCTCTCGCCTGCCGCGACGTCGCCCGTCACCTGGAGCGCTACCGGGCTGCCGTCGGGCGGCAGGTCTGCCAGCCGCACGGCGTACCCGTCCATCGCCGCGCCGTCGAAGGGCGGAACGGAGGCCGCGGCGTACTGGTCCTCCGCGAGCACCGAGCCGAGCGCGTCCTCAGGCGTCCGTTCCACGGATCGCAGCGGCGTGACCAGGGCGAGCACGCGCTCGACATGCTCGGTCACGCTGCGCGCCTGTGGCTCCATGGACCGACCATAGGACAGCGGGGCGCGGCGGACGTTTCCGAGCGTGCACAGCCCACCGACGCGCACGGTGAGCAGCGATAATCTCGCGCATGCGCCTCCATCACATCCAGGTGACCTGCCCGCGCGACGGCGAGGACCTCGCCCGCCGCTTCTACAGGGACGGCCTCGGCCTGACCGAGGTCCCCAAGCCCGAGGCGCTCACCGGTCGTGGTGGCTGCTGGTTCCGGGACTTCGACGCGGAGGGCCGGACGACCGCCGAGATCCACGTCGGCGTCGAGGACCCGTTCACGCCCGCGCGCAACGCGCACCCGGCACTCGTGGCCGACGACGTCGCGCACCTCGAGTCGGTCGGCGCACGTCTGGTGCGCCTCGGGTTCGAGACCACGTGGAAGGACCGCCACACCTTCGACGGCTACGAGCGCTTCCACGCGTTCGACGGCGCGGGCAACCGCGTGGAGGTGCTGACGCCGGCCGGGTGAGGCTCAGGGCAGCCTCCCCGCAGATTCACTGACTTCGGTCTGTTGGTATGAGATCGGTCCATCAACCGACCGATCTCATACCAACCGACCGATCTCACTGGTCTGATCGTGGAAGGGACCGAACTCAGGGAGGCAACCCCTCACACGAGCAGCCGGCACCCTGTGCGTTCTTCCTTACGGTCGATTAACTGCTCTTTGTCGGGCGATGAAACACCGCCTCCCTAGGTTCATGGCGTCGGTCCGACGTCGGGCCGGTCCCGGATCCGGCACCCGTCGGTCCGAGCGCGCCCGGCGTCGTCGGGCATACGCCCATGCAGGGAGGACGACGTGTCCACTCCGACAACACGCGATGACACACGCGACGACCGGGCCTCGGCCACGAGCGCCCAGCACCGCACGGGACGCTGGATCGAGCACTGGGACCCCGAGGACAAGACCCTGTGGGAGGACGGCGGACGCCGTACCGCCCGCCGCAACCTCGTGCTCTCGATCTTCGCGGAGTTCCTCGGTTTCGGTGCCTGGGCCCTGTGGTCGATCGTCGTGCCGCAGCTGCCCGCTGCGGGCTTCGACCTGACGGTCGACCAGATGTTCTGGCTCATCTCGGTGCCCGCCCTCGTCGGCGCCACGCTTCGCATCCCTTACACGTTCGCGGTCCCCGTGTTCGGCGGCCGCAACTGGACGATCGTCTCGGTGCTGCTCCTCCTGCTGCCGATCGGCGCGCTGATCCTCACGGTCGGTGACCCGACCACGCCGTTCCCCGTGCTGCTCGGTGCGGCGGCGCTCGCGGGCCTGGGCGGCGGCAACTTCGCGTCCTCGATGGCGAACATCTCGTTCTTCTTCCCCGAGAAGGAGAAGGGCGCGGCCCTGGGCTGGAACGCCGCCGGCGGCAACATCGGCACGGCGGCCGTCCAGCTCGCGGTACCGCTCGTCGTCGTGACCGGAGCGGGCGTCGCGCTCGACCGGGCCGGGCTCGTCTTCATCCCGTTCGTCCTGCTCGCCGCGTTCCTCGCCTGGCGCTGGATGGACAACCTCAGCACAGCCAAGGCGGACCCACGCTCGTTCGGTGTGGCGGTCCACGACAAGCACACGTGGATCATCAGCTGCATCTATATCGGTACGTTCGGTTCGTTCATCGGGTACGCGGGAGCCTTCCCGACGCTGCTCAAGGGCGAGTTCCCGGACGTCGCGCTGCCGCTCGCCTTCCTGGGCGCCCTCGTCGGGTCGGTCGCCCGCCCGCTCGGCGGCATCCTCGCCGACCGGGTCGGCGGCATGATCATCACGATCGCCTCGTTCGGCGTGATGGCGCTCGGCGCGATGGGCGCGATCTGGGCCCTCGGGTCCGGCAGCTTCCCCGGGTTCTTCGGCTCCTTCCTCGTCCTGTTCGTGGCCACGGGCGTCGGCAACGGCTCGGTCTACCGGATGATCCCCGCGGTCTTCCGGGTGAGCGGCGGGACGGCGAAGGCGGCGGCCGGGTGCATCGGCATCGCCGGCGCGATCGGCGCGTTCGGCGGGTTCCTCATCCCCCGCGGGTTCGCGCTGTCCACCACCGTGGCCGGGTCGCTCGTCCCCGCGCTGTGGCTGTTCATCGGGGTGTACGCCGTGCTGGCCCTCGTGTGCTGGCTCGTCTACGGACGCGGTGCCATGGCAGAGGCGCGGGTCTGAACATGCTCGCCTCCCCGGGAACTGCCGTCGACTCGCACTGCCCCTATTGCGCACTGCAGTGCGGGATGTCGCTGACGCGGACCCGTGCGGACGGGGCGCCGCCGCTCGAGGTGCGGCCCCGCGACTTCCCCACCAACCGGGGCGGGCTGTGCCAGAAGGGGTGGACGTCGGCGGCGGTGCTCGGGGTCTCGGACCGGCTCGTCACCCCGCTGGTCCGGGGCACGTCCGGGGAACTGGAGCCGACGAGCTGGGACGTTGCGCTCGACCTGGTCGCGTCCCGGCTCGCGGCGCTGGCCGCCGAGCACGGACCGGAAGCGGTCGCCGTATTCGGCGGCGGCGGGCTGACCAACGAGAAGGCGTACGCGCTCGGCAAGTTCGCCCGCACCGTCCTGCGCACGCCCAACATCGACTACAACGGTCGGTTCTGCATGGCGTCCGCGGCGGCCGGGATGAACCGGTCCTTCGGGATCGACCGCGGCCTGCCCTTCCCGCTGTCCGACGTCGGCGGCGCCCAGGCCGTGCTGCTGCTCGGGTCGAACGTCGCGGAGACCATGCCACCGGCCGTGCAGCACCTCGCCGGGGCACGGGCGGCGGGCGGGCTCGTCGTCGTCGACCCCCGCCGGTCCGCGACGGCCCGCCTCGTCGGGGATCCTTCGACAGGCGCGGCAGAGCGCCCCGCCTCGGCCCAGCCCGGCGAGGGCGTGCACCTCGCGCCCGTACCCGGAACGGACCTCGCGGTGCTGCTCGGCCTGCTGCACGTGGTGCTCGCCGAAGGACTCGCCGACCGGACCTACCTCGACGAGCGCACCAGCGGCTTCGACGACGTCGCCCGGTCCGTCGCGGGCTGGTGGCCCGAGCGGGTCGAGGCCGTGTCCGGGGTGCCCATCGGTGAGCTGCGGCGGGTGGCCCGGCTGCTGGCCGCAGCCGCCCCGGTCCACGGCGGGGCCGGCGCCTACGTGCTGACCGGTCGCGGCGTCGAGCAGTCGACACAGGGCACGGCGACGGTCACGGCGGCGATCAACCTGGCGCTCGCCCTGGGCCTGCCGGGCCGCGTCGGGTCCGGGTACGGCGCCATCACGGGGCAGGGCAACGGGCAGGGCGGCCGCGAGCACGGGCAGAAGGCAGACCAGCTCCCCGGCTACCGCAAGATCGACGACCCGGCGGCGCGCGAGCACGTCGCCGGCGTCTGGGGCGTCGACCCGGAGACGCTCCCCGGACCAGGGATGCCTGCGGTGCAGCTCCTGAGGTCCCTCGGCGCCCCGACCGGTGAGCAGGCGCGTGCGGGTGGCCCCGTCCGGCCGCGGGCGCTCCTGGTGCACGGCTCCAACCTGGTGGTCAGTGCGCCCGACGCGAGCAAGGTGATCGGCCGGCTGAAGAGCCTCGACCTGCTGGTCGTGTGCGACTTCGTCCCCAGCGAGACGGCGCTCCTCGCCGACGTCGTGCTGCCCGTGACGCAGTGGGCAGAGGAGGAGGGCACCATGACGTCGCTCGAAGGGCGGGTCATCCGCCGTCGGGCCGTCGTGGCGCCGCCGGGCGAGGCGCGCTCCGAGCTGTGGGTCCTCGCCGAGCTGGCACGCCGGCTCGGTGCGCCCCAGTCCCTGGCCTTCCCGACCGACCCCGCCGCGGTGTTCGACGAGCTGGCCCGTGCCTCCGCCGGCGGTCCCGCCGACTACTCCGGTCTCTCCCACGCCCGGCTCGACGCCGACGAAGCGTCCAGCGGTCCTGGCCTGTTCTGGCCGGTCCCGGCAACCCCAGCTGACGGGTCAGGCACACAGGTCACCGGAGTGACCCGTACGTCTGACACGGCAGGGCATCCCGGGACGCCCCGGCTGTTCCTCGAACGGTTCGCCACGCCGGACGGGCGAGCCCGGATGGTCGCCGTCGACCACGTGGGGCCCAGCGACGACGTGCGTCCCGGCGCCCCGATCTACCTGGTCACGGGCCGGGTGCTGCAGCACTACCAGTCGGGAGCACAGACGCACCGCGTGGCGGAGCTGGAGCGTCTGGTGGCCGAGCCGTACATCGAGCTGCACCCGGTGCTGGGCTCCCGCATCGGTGTGGCCGACGGTGCCCGAGTACGCCTGACCAGCTCGCGCGGCCGGGTCGAGGCGACGGCCCGCTGGACCGACGCCGTGCGGCCCGACACCGTCTTCATGCCGTTCCACTGGAGCGGCATCGGATCCGTCAACCAGGCGACCACGGACGCCACCGACCCGATCTCCGGGATGCCGGAGTTCAAGGTCTGCGCCGTGGATCTCACGCCCGTCCCGGACAGCCCTGCAGTCCGGGGCGACGCCCGCCGAACGAAGGAGCTCTCGCCATGAACCTGCGTGTCCCCGTGAAGGTCGTCGTGGTGGGCTTCGGGATGGTCGGCTCACGGCTGGTCGACGAGCTGCTGCGCCGTGAGCCCGAGGCGTTCGACATCACCGTGCTCGGCGCGGAGCCGTACGAGCCGTACAACCGGGTGCTGCTGAGCGATGTCGTGGCCGGCCGCACCGACGTCGCCGCGATCACGATGCCGCTGCCCGACGGGGCCCGGGTCACCGTGCGCCGGGGCGTCACCGCGACGTCGATCGACCGGGAGTCCCGCGTGGTGACCGCCGACGACGGCACGGTGCACCCGTACGACCACGTCGTACTGGCGACCGGTGCGGCGGCCCGGGTCCCACCGATCTCCGGCCTGCGCACCGCCGACGGCGGGCTGCCGGCCGGCGTGCACGCGCTGCGCAGCCTCGACGACGCCCGTGAGATCGTCGCCGCCACCGTGAACTCGCCGCGGGCCGTGGTGGTCGGCGGCGGCGTGCTGGGGCTGGAGGCCGCCGTCGGCCTCGCGGACCGCGGCCTGAACGTGACGCTGATCCACAACGCGCGGTCCCTCATGGACCGACAACTCGATCCGGAGGCCGCCGACGTCGTCCGGGCCGGCCTCGAGGAGCAGGGCGTCACGGTGCTGGCGGGCTGTCGGTCCAGGGAGGTGCTGGTGGCGGGCGGTCGCGCGGTGGGCATCCGGGTCGAGCACGACACGGATCAGGCAGCCCCGGCGACCGGACGGCGGTCCTCGGGCACCTCCGGGCAGCGCGACGAGGTGGTCGCCGCCCGGCTGATCGTCTTCTCCGTGGGCACCATCCCGGAGACCGGGCTCGCCGTGGCATCGGGCCTGCCAACCGATCGTGGCGTCGTCGTCGGATACGACCTGGCCAGCCCCGACGACCCGCGCGTCCACGCGATCGGCGACTGCGCACAGCCGCCGGACGGCTCGCGCGGGCTCGTCGCCGAGGGCTGGGACCAGGCGCGTCGCCTGGCCGAGCAGCTGGTCTCGCTGGTCGAACCGGTCGCCCCGCCGGCCGCGTCCCACCTCCGCATACCGCGCGACGGTACCCGGCCCAGCATGGCCGTCCGCCTGGGCGCCCTGCTGGCCGGCGGTGCCACGACCCGCGCGCAGTCGGACCGGGGGATCGAGACGCGGGGGACCGACGTCGTGAAGGTCAAGGGCGGGCCGCTCAGCATCATCACGATGGGGGTCTGTGGCCCGTCGCGCCCGGACGGCGCCACCCAGCGCGCGGTGCGCCTGGCCGATCCAGCCGCCGGCCGGTACGTCGAGGTGGTGGTGGCGGACGGCCTGCTCGTCGGCGCGACGTGCGTGGGAGATCCGCGGGTCGCCGCCGACCTCACGGCCGCCTACACCCGCCGCACGCCCGTCCCGCCGGACCCCGCGTTCCTGCTGCTGACACCGGTGATGTCCGCGGCGGCTCCGGCGTCGTCCCCCGAGCACATGCCGGAGGACGCGGTGGTGTGCCGCTGCAACGGCGTGACCAAGGGCGACATCGCGCAGTCGTGCGGGTCGGGCGCACACACCGTCGAGGACGTCGCACGCGACACCCGGGCGACGACGGGCTGCGGCTCGTGCAAGGACGCGGTGTGCGGGTTGGTCGACTGGCTCCAGGAGAGCGAGGAGCCGGTCCCCGAGCCGGCGTGAACGTGCGCCTCCCCAGCGATCGGGCCCGAAACTCGCCCCCACAGTTTCGGGCCCGATCGCTGGGTAGCCGCGTAGTTGGGTAAATCTCCAGGCACTCAGGTTCGGTGGAGGCCACGGAGTGCTGATCGGCTGCGAACGGTTAGTTCCCGCTGCTGTATGCGTGGCGCTACGGATTCGATCGTTGGTCAGCGGGAGTGACGGTTTGCTCGTACAGTCGACGGATGGTCGACCTGGTTGAACCGAGCAGTCCGTGACGCTTGTCGCGCTGCGTGGTGGCAGCGGCGAGGACGAGGCGCTGCGCTATCCCCAGGATGTCGAGGACTTCGAGCAGGAGATCGTGGATCAGCATGCGCTGGCGATGAGCGCGGCGGGACTGAGTGATGATCACGTGGCGTCGTCACGGTCGGTCGTGGTGGAGTTCGCCCGGTCGTTGACCGTCCCCTTGTGGGCGGCCTCGTGCCAGGACGCTGACCGGTTCCTGGCCGAGCAGCGACGGCGGGGGCTGAGCGTGACTACGCGCGCGGGAAAAGCCGGGGTCCTGGCACGGTTCTACGAATTCGTCATTGGGCGCTATCAGGGGCAGATTCACCGGCTGACCGGGGCCTTGGTCGAGCAGCCGGTGGACGAGTTCAACCGGCAGTCCGGGGCTTCGCTGGCCAAGGTGCGGGTCCCGCCGTCGGAGGTCGAGGTCGACAAGCTGTTCGCTGGGTGGCGCACGTCGGTCGGCGAGGCACGGAAGTATCTGCCGGCGGCGAGGGACTACTTCGCAGCGTCGTTGTGGCGCAGGCTGGGGCTGCGGATCAACGAGACGGTGATGCTCGACATCCGTGACTGGCGTCCGGATCTTGGCGGGATGGGCAAGGTCCACGTCCGGTTCGGGAAGGGGTCGCGCGGCCGGGGACCGAAGCAGCGGCTGGTCCCGGCGATCAACGGCGCCGACGAGCTGATCGACTGGTGGCTGGCCGAGGTGCGCCACCAGTTCGGCGACGACTGGTCGAACCCGGACGCGCCGATGCTGCCGTCCGAGCGATTCGATGACGAGCTGGGCAGGTGCGGGCGGGTCGGGTCCAACGCGTTGCGTCGCGCGCTCGGCATCCAGACCGGGCTGTGGCTGCCGTCCTGGTCGGGCCGGTTGACCCCGCACGTGCTGCGGCACTACTGCGCATCGTCCCTGTACGGCGCTGGGATGGACCTCAAGGCCTTGCAGGAGCTGCTGGGCCACCAGTGGCTCGCGACGACGTCGGGCTACATCCACGTGCGCAGCGAGCACGTCGAGCAGGCGTGGAAGAACGCCAACCAGCGGGTCGCGGCCCGCTTCGGGGAGGTCTGAGGAATGAAGTGGAACCTGCGGCTGACCGCCGCCGAGCGCGGGATCTGGAAGTCCGCGCAGATGCGGCGCATGCTCGCCGAGGCCGGGCTGGAGATCAGCGCCGGGAAGATGTCCTCGTGGTGGGCGACCAGCCCGCCGGTGATCCGGCTGGAGGAGCTCGACGTGCTGTGCGCGGTGCTGGAGTGCGTGCCCGGTGACCTGCTCATCCCGGAGCCGGAGAAGGTCGCCGCACGGCGCCCGGCGCAGGCCGAGGCAGTCGGCGAGCAGCATCCGGGAGCCACGGTGGTGACCCCGCGGTTCGGCAAACCACGGTCAGAACCGCCGCTGTGAGGAGGACCCGGTGAGGCCAGGGCCGAACGCGCCGCTGCGCCCACCACCCAAGTGCAACGGGTGCCAGACGGCGAAGGTCGCCTGGTCCAAACCACGAGTCGACTACTGCTACGCGTGCCTGCCCGGGGGCCCGTTCAACCCGCCACCGTGCCGGACCTGCGGGTCAACGGCCTACTTCAGCCAGGGCCTGTGCGAGGCGTGCCATCCCGGCGGGCCACGGTTTCTGTCCTCTTGCACCAGCTGCCTGGCCTGGGGCGTTTTCCGGCAGCACAACTGGATGTGCTGGACCTGCCGATGGTGGGCCACCCACTTCCCGACCAGCGCGTGCGACTACTGCGGGCGCACGGCGCCAGTCGGGGACGCCGGCGCCTGCCGGCTGTGCCTGGAGCAGGCCCGCATGCTCCACGAACCCGGCCACGGCATCGACCTGGCCGGAGCGAACAAGCACGGCCAGCAGATGTTCCTCGCGAACATGCCCACACCCACGCGGGTGCTGCGCCCACCGCCGCCACCACGGCGACCCAAGCGCCGCCCCAGCGCCCCCACCAGGCCATTCACCCCGGTCGACGGCATCCAGGGTGCGCTGCTGACCATGACGCCCGACCCGCAGATCGTGACCGAGCGCGCCCGGTGGGAAGACGGGGAGCTGACCCGGCACTGCCACCAGGTCGTGCGCGAGCACGCGGACCAGCACGGCTGGTCGACCCGGCAGCGCAACGACGTGGTCCGCTCGCTGAGGCTGCTGCAGACCTACCGCAGCCGAGCCGAGGAGCGCATCCGCGTCACCGACGTGCTGACCCTGCCCACCTACGCCGGCAACATCGTCTCCACCATGGACGTCCTGGATGCGGCCGGTCTCCTGGTCGAGGACCGCATCCCACGCATCGAGACCTACTTCACGGCCAAGACGCGGCACCTGCCCCAGCCCATGCGAGGACAGCTCGAGACCTGGTTGGCCGTCATGATCGACGGGTCGGCTACCGCTCCCCGCCGCCGTCGGCGAGCACCGGTCAACATCCGCCAGCAGATCCACGCCCTCACGCCGATCCTGACCGACTGGGCCACCCAGGACACCACCTCCCTGGCCGCCGTCACTCCCGGGATGGTCACCGATGCCCTGCCACCCTCGGGACACCAACGCGCCACGACCGTGACCGGTATGCGGTCGCTCTTCTCCATCCTCAAATCCCGCAAGGTCACGTTCCAGAACCCCGCCCGCGCACTGGCCAACCCCGGCACCGGAGGCAGCACACCATTGCCTCTGGACACAGCGGCGGTCCGCGCCGCGCTGGCCTCGCCCGACCCTGCCGTGGCACTGGCGGTGGCCCTGGTGGCCTTCCACGCCCTGACCAACCTCCAGGTCCGACGCGTCCAGCTGACCGACATCACCGATGGCCGCCTCCAGGTCGGCGACCGCATCATCCCCCTGGCCGACCCGATCCGACCCCGACTACGCGCCTGGCTCGACCACCGGGCGAAGACGTGGCCGAATACGATCAACCCGTACCTGTTCGTCACCCAACGCAGCGCACCACGCCTGGTCCACCCCGGCACGCAGTTCCCCTGGAACAAGACCACCCTGCGCCCTCAAGCCCTGCGGGAGGACCGCATCCTGGCCGAGGCGCACGCCAGCGGCGGGGACGTGCGCCGCCTGTGCGACCTGTTCGGGATGAGCGTCGAGGGCGCCAGCCGATATATCACCACTCCAGGTCTGTCGGCTGGTTCCCCGACCCCAGCCACCGCACCGGTGTGAGACCGAGGCTTGGCCTTCGAACAGGCGCGAAGTCCTGCGCCACCCGGGCGGACAACGGGTCTCGCTTGTACAGGCAGCAGGCCCCAGGGCGGACTCAACGTCGGTGCCGAAGTCCCGCCGTAATTCACCAGCGGCTCCCACAGGCCGGCAACCTGGATGCGGTGGCTGGCTCACCATCACTGCCAGCGACTGGGGTCCGGGCAGCCAGTGCCGGTCGTCTCCCGACCGGTAGATCTCAGGCCTGGTCCCGGCCTCCGGTGCCGCCTTCGCCGACGTGGTCGGCGATGTGATCGAGCACCGCCTGGGTCGCCGTAGAGTACGGTTCGACCACGATGTCGGCATCGGTGCTCCGCAGACGCTGCGCGTCGCGGGCCGAGAGCGCGGTCAGGGCGATGCGCCCCTGGTAGTCGTGGTGGCGCAGGGCGTGCAGGAGGGCGAGGCTGACCTCGGCCGACGGGATCGTGCTGACCACCCAGCGTGCCTGGGCAAGCGGGAGCGACTCCAGGAAGTCGATGTCCTCGGCGCTGCCGAAGAACGCCGTGATCCCGTTGCGGTTCCAGCGATTGACGATGTCGGGGTCGAAGTCGACCGCGACGACGGACCGGCCGGCCGCGGTGAGGCGGTTCACGACCTGGCTGCCGAGGCGGCCCAGGCCGTAGATCAGCACGTCGGCCTCAAGTCCGTTGCGGGGAGCCTCCCGCTGGTGGGCGTTGCGGCGTTGGAAGACTCCCAGGAGCGGTCTGAGCTTCTCGAACAGTGGTTGGGAGTACAGGATCATGTAGGTGGAGGCGCCGATGGTGATCAGCCCGACGACGGTGATGAGGCTGACGGTGCCGGAGGTGATGTGGCCGAGGCTGAGCCCGAGGGCGGCGAGGATGAGGGAGAACTCGCTGATCTGGGCGACGGTGAGTCCGGCCTTGAACGACACGCGCACCGGGTAGCCCATCAGTCCCATGATGACCAGCACGATCAGCGGGTTGCCGAGGAGCACGAAAGCGGAGAACACCGCGGCTTCGCTCAGCTGACGGGTGGCGTCGGTGAATTCCAGCTGGGCACCGAGGGCGAGGAAGAAGAACAGCAGCAGGAAGTCGCGGAGGCTCACGAGCCGTGCGCCGATCGCTTCGCGGAACGGTGTCGAGGCCAGTGACATGCCCGCGAGGAACGCGCCGACCTCGGTGCTGAACCCGAGCCAGGCGCTGATCGCGGCGATCGAGACCGCCCAGGCGACGGCGAAGAGCACGAGCAGCTCCTGGGAGCGAGCCGCCAGGGGCAGCAGCCGGGGGATCAGGTAGCGCATGGCCAGGGCGACCCCGGCCAGCAGTGCGATGCCTTTGCCGATCACGAAGGCGATGTCGAGTCCGACATGGTCGCTGGTTTCCTGGCCGAAGGCGGTCAGGGCGATCATGACGACGACCACGGCGAGGTCCTGCACGATGAGGAAGCCGACGGCGATGCGCCCGTGCAGCTCGTCGATCTCTCGCTTGTCGGACAGCAGCTTGACGATGATGATCGTCGAGGAGAATGTCAAGGCTACGGCGACGTAGATGGCGGTGACATGGTCCATGCCCAGTGCCAGGCCGATGCCGTAGCCGATCGCGGCGGTGAACGCGATCTGCCCGAGGCCGGTGGCGAGTGCGACCGGTCCGGTCGTGCGGATCAGGTGGAGGTCGAGCCGCAGCCCGACCAGGAACAGCAGGATGGTGATGCCCAGGTGCGCCAGGAGCTCGATCTCTCCGATACCGCTGGCCCATCCGGTGCCGACCGGCCCGACCAGGATCCCCACCCCGATGAAGGCGACGATCAAGGGTTGACGCAGCCGGTTGGCGACCAACCCGGTGATGGCCGCGACCGCGAGGATCGCCGCGAGCATCCCGAAATCCTGTCCGCTCATCGGATGATCACGCCCCTTTCAGGCTCTCAGGTGCTGCCCGCCGGCGGCGATGTCACGGCTCGACGAGTCCCGCTCGGATCGCGTACCGGGTCATCTCGGTCCGGTCCCGCATCCCGAGCTTGGCCAGGATGTTGGAGCGATGGCGTTCCACGGTCTTGTGGCTGATCACGAGCTCGGCCGCGATCTGCAGGGAGGTGTGGCCCTCCGCGATGAGCTTGATCACCTCCTCCTCGCGCGGGGTGAGCACGCCGCGGGGCATGCGATCCCCCCGGCGCGTCCGCTCGAGGAAATCTCGCACGAGGGTCCTGGCGACTCCGGCGTACAGGAACGGCTCGCCGCGCATCGCGGCGTGGCAGGCCGCGACCAGATCCTCGTCCGCGGCAGACTTCAGCACGTACCCGCTGGCGCCCGCCTTGAGCGCGGCGAAGAAGTACTGCTCGTTGTCGTGCATGGACAGGATCAGCGTGCGCACCTCGGGAGCCCGCTGCGAGATCTCCCGCGCCGCCTGCAGCCCCGTCAGCCGAGGCATCGACACATCGAGCACGGCAAGGTCGGGACGGATCGAGCGCGAGAGCTCGACCGCCTCGGCGCCGTCGGCGGCCTCCGCGACGACTTCGAGGTCGGGTTCGGACTCCAGGATCCTGCGCACACCACTGCGCACGAGAGTGTGGTCGTCGGCCAACAGGACACGCACCGTCACGATCCGGCCCTCCCCAGGACGGGCGCAGGGACGGGCAACCTGAGCCGCACCTCGGTGCCGCCACCACCGCCGTGGGAGCGCACCGACAGGTCGCCGCCGACCATCCGTGCGCGCTCCAGCATCCCCTGGATCCCGGCACCCATCGCACCGGCACGGATGCCGACACCGTTGTCCGCGACCCGCAGGACGAGGGCGTCGTCCGACAGGCTGAGGTCGAGATCGACGGTCGTGGCCCGCGCGTGACGCACCACGTTCGTCAGGGCCTCCTGCACGACGCGGTAGATCACGAGCTCGGTCTCGGGCGGCAGGTCCGGCACCGATGAAGGCAGCCGACGTCGGACGTGCGGTCCGTTACGCGCAGAGGTGTCGCGGGCCAGGCCGGCCAGGGCGCTGACCAGCCCCAGGTCCGTCAGATCACCCGGCCGCAGGCGCTGGGAGATCCTGCGCACCTCCTCCAGGCTCGTGCGGGTCGTGTCCCGCAACGCGTCGAGCTCGGCGCGCACCGGCTCGGGTGCGGTGTCCATGAAGTACCGGAGCCCGAGCAGGACCGCCGTCAGGCTCTGCCCCACCTCATCGTGCAGCTCCTGGGCGATGCGCTGCCGTTCCGCCTCCTGCGCCTGCAGGGCCCGAGTGGTACTCGTCGAGCGTTCGACCTCCAGCCGCTCCAGCATCGCGTTGAACCCGCGCACCAGCTCACGCGCCGGGCCGGAGCCTGCCTCGTCCAGGCGCAGGCCTGGATACCGCAGGTCGATCCGTGCCATCACAGTCGTCAACCGGTCCAGCGGACGCAACACCGCCCGCAGCAGTGCGCCATTGACCAATACGATCACCGTTAGCCCGAGCAGCAGTACAACGAGCTCGGACAACAACGGCTGTGCCGACACCGTCGCCGGTGACAGGGCAAGGGCAAGCGTCCCGAGCAGGAACACCGCACCGTTGATCAGGCAGACACGCCAGAACAACGGCATCGACAGGTGGAACATGCCAACCACCCTCTCAGGTCACCGCGCGCAAAAGATGGGGGACAGAACCCATTGTTCGCCACCGCGCGGAAGAGAGACCGTGGGGAATGGACTGGGTAGGGCTGACGGTCACCGGGGTGCTCATCGTTCTGGCGGTGACCACGAGACATCTCGTGGACCGCATCGGACCGGGGAACGAGACTCGGCCGTATACGGTGCGCTCGCAGGGCTGGGCGAAGTCCACTCGGGTTGGCCACGTCTCAACTGCGGCAACCGATCAGAAACTGGACCGGTGCCGGTACCCCACCCAGATGCGCGGATCACCGCAGTCTGCAGCCATCAGGTACCGCGAACGGCGGGGTTATGCGGCCCGCCCAGCAGACTGCGGGAAGAGTCGTCATCACGAAACAGGTGACCTGTTCGTACCTCAGATGTCCCGCTCGAGCAGCGTGGTGGTCACCTCGCACTGGTGGCCCTGCTTGGTCGTGACGTTCACCGACACCGCCCACCGTCCGTCGGAACCTCAATAGCGGCACGGCCGTGGCGGTGCCGCTGATCTTGGCCGGGCTCATTGCCTGGGTCGAGCCCGACACGTTGGCATCGCGTAGACGAGTGTGGTCGCCTGGGGGCGGACCCCTATTCGGACGCGATGCCGCTTTCTCCCTTGGCCCATGCCGTGACGAGTCTGCTGGTGTCGGTGCGGCGAGGCATGGCGAGGATGATGAGATCGCCCTCGCGGATGGTGGTGCGTGGGGTGGGAATGAGGACGCGTGATCCTCGCACGATTGTGGTCACCAGACCGTGTGGGGGGTCCAGGTCGTCCAGGCGCTTGCCGACGATGTACAGCCCGCGCGTCGCCCGTACCTCGATGAGCTCGGTGTTGACGTCGCTGAGCGGCACGTCCGTCGCCACAGGGCTCAGGGTGGAGGCTTCGCTCTCCCGTGACAGCCCGAGCCAGCGCGCGGCCGTGCTGATGCTGACGCCCTGCACCGTGGCGGAGACCAGGACCACGAAGAAGACCACGTTGAAGATGAGCGCGCCGTCGGGGTAGCCGGCGACGAAGGGGAAGGTCGCCAGGACGATCGGTACCGCCCCTCGTAGTCCGACCCAGCTGATGAAGACGATCTCGCGCCAGCTGTAGCCGAACCAGACAAGACACGCCGTGACGGCCACCGGACGGGCCACCAGGACGAGGATCACCGTGATGGCCAGCCCGGGAACCACCACAGCGGGCAGTTCGGAGGGGAAGACCAGCATCCCCAGCATGAGGAAGAGCCCGACCTCGGCGGTGTTGGACAGTCCTTCGTGGAAGCTGCGGATGCCCCGGCGATGCAGGGGTGCGCGTGCGCCGACGAGCAGGCCGGTGATGTAGACGGCCAGGAACCCCGATGCGCCCAGCAGGGCCGCGCCACCATAGGACAGTCCCGCGATTCCCAGTGCCAGCACGGGATAGACCCCTGCAGGACCCAGGCTGACCCGGGTCAGCAGCCAGCTGCCTGCCAGACCGATCAGCGCGCCGACCACGATGCCTCCGCCGAGTTGCAGGATCGCGAACGTGATCCACTCACCAGTGGTGGGCGTGCCCTGCCAGGTGGCGATGAGCCCGATCGTGAGCATGATTGCGATGGGGTCGTTGGCTCCGGACTCCACCTCCAGCAGGGACGCGAGCTTGCGTGGCAGAGGTGCCCTGCGCAGCATCGCGAAGACGGCGGCCGCGTCGGTGGAGGCAACGACCGCGCCGATCAGCAGGGCCGTGAGCAGGTCGACGTCCAACAACAGGTAGGTCCCGACGCCCACCAGTGCAGCGGTGATGCCGACGGCCACCGTCGCGAGCACGATGCCCGGAGCTGCCGCTCGGCGGATGTCGCCGGGTTTGGTCGTCAGACCACCCTCGAAGAGGATGAGGAGCAGCGCGATGGAACCGCCGATCTGCGCGATGCGGGGGTCATCGAGAGTGATCAGCGCCAGGCCGTCGTCGGCGATGATCATGCCCAGTGCGAGGAAGAGCAGCAGGCCCGGCATACGGATCCGGTTCGCGAACCCGGCGGCTAGGATGGCCGCGATCAGCAGGAGTCCGCTCCCCAGAATCCATCCATCGGCAGGCAGTTGAACTGTCATTGCGTCCTGTCATCGGTGAATCGGTGAGTCGTGAGGAGTTTATTGGTGGTGGCTAGACCGAGCTGGTGGACACGGGGCGGGCGTGGTGCGGCCGTGCAGCCGACGACCATCACCCGGCTGCTGGTTCCGCTGGACGGTTCCGCGGAGGCTGCGGCGGCGATCGACCCCGCACTGCGGATCGCCCGGTCGCTGCAGATCCCGCTGGAGCTGCTGACTGTGCACGATCCGATCCATGGCAAGTGGGCCAAGGACATCGACGACATCGCGGACCGCCTGGCCTACGACCGCGTCGAGGTCGCTCTGGTGGGCGCCGGCTGGGCCGGTGATGTCATCTCCAGCGCCGTCAGCGAGCAGCCCGGCACCGTGGTTTGCATGGCCACCCACAACCGAGACCGGTTCTCCCGCCTGGTGGTGGGGAGCGTCACGGAGCACGTGCTGCACCACGTACCAGCCCCTGTAGTGATGATCGGCCCGCATTACCAGCCCGGCGAAACCGATGGTGGCTTTCAGCGGGCGCTGGTCTGCCAGGACGGCACACCACGCGACGCGAGCAGCCTCGCCACAGCCGAGAGCTGGGCTCGCCAGCTCAACCTGGAATTGGAACTGGTCCATGTCGCAGCCCCAGGCGAGGAGGCGCGAGCGGAACCACGGCTTCACGGCGCCGCTGAACACCTCCGGAAAGGAGGGTTGACGACAACGACCACCATCCTGACGAGTTCCGAGCCCGCCACCCGGATCACGGAAATCCTGACACAGCGACCAGGCGCGTTGGCTATCCTCAACGGTCACGCGCGCGTGGGCCTGACCAAGTTCGTCCTGGGCAGCATCAGTTCCAAGCTGCTGGAACACAGCCCAATCCCTCTTCTCATCACACGGTCCCCGTAGCTGTCGACACGTATTCATCCGCAACGTCGAAGATCGCGGTGAGCATCCCGAATGCTGCCCGTCATCGGATGACCACCTGCCTCGCAGGTATTGAGGTGCTGTTCGACGGCGGGAGGCAGTTGCTCTCACCGACAGAGCGGGCCGCCAAGGCACGCGATGCTGCCGAAACGGTGCGCCCTTGCTGGGTTCGCCAAACCTGAGTATGCGATCCGGTAGTCAGCGGGCTGAGTCCTCAAGTTCCCGGTGCAATGGTCAATAATCGCGGGAACTTCTAACTGTTGCCGCGCAGTCGCAGAGGGGTACCGCGCAGAAGACCCTCGGCGGAGTGGACATCCTGGTGCACAACGCGGGCGGAGCCCAGGCCAACGCTGACGCCAGCGCGCTCTCCATCACCAACGGGGACTGGCTCGACGCGCTGGACCTGAACCTGCGGGCGTCGGTGCGGCTGGACAAGATGCTGGTCCCGGCGATGCGGGAACAGGGCTCCGGGGCGATCGTGCACATCTCGACGGGGGCGCTCCTCCCGCCAGTGCCGGCCTTCGCGCACTACCAGGCGGCGAAGGCGGGCCTGGAGACGTACAGCCGGGCGCTCGCCGCAGAGCTGGCCCCGTCGGGAGTCCGGGTCAACGCGCTGGCCCCGGGCAGGACCGCCACGCCGGGTGGCGAGGCGACGCGGAAGCGGTGGGCGAGCGACGACGCCGGGTCGGGCGCGGCCGACACACCGCCGCTGGGGCGGGACGGCCGGCCCGACGACATCGCGAATGCGGTGCTGTTCCTGGTGTCCGACCGGGCGAGCTGGATCACCGGGACCCATTTCAACGTGGACGGCGGGGAATACCCGAGGAACTGAATCGGCAGCATTCCGGAACGCCCTCGTCCGAAACAAGGAACCACCACCAATCCCATGCGGCGCTTCGGCACGCCCGAGGAGATCGCCACGGCCGCCGCGTTCCTCGCTTTCGACGCCACGTACACCGCGGGCACCGAGCTCGCGGTCGATGGCGGCGCCACGCCCTCCTCGGCGACGGCCAGGGCGTACTCGTACTGGCGAAGGCTCATCGGTTCTCGTCCCGTTGGTGCGGCGGACGGCGTCCACCGAGTGGTCATCGTTGCGATAGCAACCGCTACAACACGGAAGGAGGCGTGCGTACTCCGTGGTATGCCTGCGGACGCACCAGCGTCGTCCCCGGGTACACGCCGGGGCCTGCGTGACCCGACCGACAGGGTGGACCACGTTCCCTCGCGCGTGGATTGCCGAAGACGGTACCCTGACTGTCAGTAACTTCAATGTTACTAACATCGATGTGAGTGAGGTGGGCGGATGTCGGGGTACGTCGAGCGGCAGCGGCAGACCGCTGAACTGCAGCACCTGTTCGCCCAGGTGACCGGAACGACCGATCGCCCGGGTCGGGCAGTCCTGATCAGAGGGCGGCGCCGCGTCGGCAAGTCGCGCCTCGTCGAGGAGTTCGTCGAATCGGCCGGGGTGCCCAGCGTGTTCTTCACGGCGTCCGGCCGGTCGATCAGGGACGATCTCTCGGCGTTCGCTGAGGACGTCGCGACATCGACGTTGCCTGGTGCGGACCTGTTCGCGGGGGACCCGCCATCGAGCTGGGACAACGCCCTTCGTCTGCTCATAGCGGCGCTACCGGCGGACGGACCATCGATCGTGGTTCTGGACGAGCTGCCCTACGTGACGTCCGCAGACGATGGCTTTGAGGGGGTGCTGCAACGGCACTTCGACCGTGAGCTCAGCAGGCGACCTGTGCTCTTGATCGGGATCGGCTCCGACCTGGCAATGATGGAGGCGCTCAACGACTACGACCGGCCCTTCCACCAGAGGGCGACCGAGATGGTGGTGCCGCCGCTGTCACCCTCCGAGGTCGGGCGGATGCTCTCTCTCGAAGCCGGTGATGCTCTGGACGCCTATCTCGTGACTGGTGGATTCCCCTTGATCTGTCGTGACTGGGGGAAGGGCAATGACCTGTGGTCATTTCTCGAGTCAGCCCTCACGCACGCGACGTCGTCGCTCCTGGTCAGTGCCGAGCGTTCGCTGGCTGCCGAGTTTCCGGGTGATGTTCAGGCCCGTCGTGTGCTGGAAGCGATCGGACAGGGTCAGAGACGCTTCGGCGAGATCGGCTCGAAGGCCGGGGAGATCAAGGGCACGCCGCTCACCAGATCATTGGGGCTGCTGAGGGCAAAACGTGTAGTCACGGCAGAACGCCCGCTCGCGCTCAAGATGTCGGCCGACACGAGATATCGGATCGACGACCCCTATCTGCTGTTCTGGCTGCGCTTCCTCGGGCCGCATCTCGCGGAGATCGAACGCGGACGCGGCGACAGGGTCCTCCAGCGGATCCGTGACGAGTGGACACGATGGCGCGGTCGTGCGATCGAGCCGGTCATCCGGGAGTCGATCGCGCGGATGTCTCACGAGGACTTGCAGGTACCTGTTGACGTATCGATGGCGGTCGGAGGTTTCTGGAATCGCACCAACACCGTCGAGGTCGACCTCGTTCTGGCGGACAAGGAACCGGTTGCGAAGAGCATCTTCGGCGTCGGCTCGGTCAAGTGGACCACCAAGCCGTTCGGTGCCAAGGAACTCGGGGAGTTGATAACTCACCGGAGCCAGGTTCCCGGCGTGTTTGACGATGGCACGCTAGTAGTGGTCAGCCGGAGCGGCGTCGATGATCGGGTCCGTGCTTCCGGGGCTGTTGTGCTCGGCCCTGATGAGCTGCTTGCCCAGTGGAAATGAGCTGTCGTGACGTGAACCCGCCGATTAAAAGTTCGCTGCCTGAGCGCGGCCGTCAGACAGGAGCTCGCGCGGACAGGGGCCACAGGCCTAGCATCTGCAGCATGTCAGCCGCTTCGTGCTCGGCCGCATGCGCGGCAGTGACCAGGACGTCCCGCTAGCGGCGGGACGTCCGGCTCACAGCAACACCTCACCTGGAACGTCCAGTCGCTTCGTGACTCATCCGGAGCGGCCCTTCGTGCTGCTCGCAACTCTTCAGAGCGACGGAGCAACAGATGCGTCCAGGCATTTCCTCTTCTACCCGCGTGCACGGTGCCACCCCTGTACGCG
The DNA here is from genome assembly GCF_042682255.1 of Promicromonospora aerolata. Taxonomy (NCBI): domain Bacteria; kingdom Bacillati; phylum Actinomycetota; class Actinomycetes; order Micrococcales; family Promicromonosporaceae; genus Promicromonospora; species Promicromonospora aerolata. The sequence goes on along the minus strand of NZ_JBHUHF010000001.1, from coordinate 3,452,830 downwards.
CATGGCTCGTGCTGTGCGCGATGTCCATGCTGCAGTTCTTCATCGCGGTCGACGTGACCGTGGTCAACATCGCGTTGCCCTCGATCGGCGCGGACTTCGGCGTCGAGGGCCACTCCCTGACCTGGGTCGTGGTCGGTTACACGATCGCCGGCGGCGGGCTGCTGATGCTCGGCGGTCGGCTCAGTGACCTTCTTGGCCGCCGCCGCACCCTTCTGGCCGGTACGACTCTCTTCGGCGCGGCTTCCCTGCTGGCGGGCCTGGCCCCGTCCTTCCCGGTCCTGGTCGCCGCGCGCCTGCTCCAGGGAGCTGGCGAGGCCGTCGCCCTGCCCGGGGCGATGGCGACCATCGTGCTGCTCTTCCCTGAGGGTCCACGCCGGTCGCGCGCCCTGAGCGTGTGGGCCGCCGTGGCCAGCTGCGGCCTGGTTCTCGGGTTCGCCGTGTCGGGGATCATCACCGCCCACCTGGGCTGGCGCTGGATCTTCCTGATCTCGGTGCCGTTCATCCTGGTCGTTGTCGTGGCCGCGCTCGTCCTGGTCCCGGCAGACCGGTCCGCGTCTCGGGAGCGGGTCCGACTGGACGTTCCGGGCTCGCTCCTGCTGACCGCGTGCCCGTTGTTGTTCGTCTACGCCGCGGTCGAGGCGGGTGAGCCCGCGACCAGTCCGTGGGTGAGCGTGGCCGTGCTGGTCGGCGCGGTGCTGGCCGCTGTCGGGTTCGTGCGGGTCGAGTCGAGGTCGCCGAACCCGCTGGTCCCGCTGACGTTCTTCGCGGACCGCGCACGGCTGCGGGCGAACCTGACGACGATGCTGCTCAGCGGTGCGTTGTCGACCTCGTTCCTGCTGTTCACCTTCTACCTGCAGGACAGGCTCGGTATCGGGCCTCTGGGGGCAGGCCTCACGATGCTGCCCCTGGCCGTGGCGCTGATCGCGGCATCCGTGCTCGTGCCCCGGCTGCTGGGGCGCTGGGGCGCACGCGCGTGCGTGCTGGTCGGGCTCGCGGCTGCTGCCGGCGCGATGGCTGTGGTCGCGCTCGTGGCCGTCCTGGGTGGCGGGGCGGCATGGCTGCTCCCGGCGATGCTGCTGATCGCAGCGGGCATGTGCTTCGGAATCGTGGGTCTGCAGTACATCGCGGTCAGCGGGACCACCGACGAGGACGCCGGGATCGCCTCCGGTGTCCAGCGAGCAGCGGACCAGCTCGGCGGAGCAGCCGGTGTGGCTGTCTACGTAGGTCTCGGGTTCGCCCCCGCCCTGCACGCCGGAGATCCGTTCGTGATCGCCGCGGTACTCGCCGTCATCGGGCTGATCGTCGGTGCCCTGGTCATCTCCCGCTCGCCGGCCACGATGCGTACTTCGCCCAGAGCCTGATCCGCGACTGACCCGAGCGCGCTCACCGGTCCTCGCGCAGGCCTGTGAGGAAGATGTTCGGCCCGGGTAACGACCGGCGCACCAGCGCGAAAAACCCGCGCCCTACGGTCAAGACATGGTCAATTCCGGCACATCTCAGCACCTTGTCGTGGTCGGCGGTGGCATGGTCGCGCAGCGGCTCGTCGAGGCGCTGCGCGCCCGGGACACCGCCGGCCGCTACCACGTCACCGTCTTCGCGGAAGAGCCCCGCGCGCCCTATGACCGGGTGGGGCTGACCCGCTGGTTCGAGGACGGCGCCGAGGGCATCACCCTGGGCGACCCCGCCCTCTGGGCCGACACGCACGTCACCCTGCACACCGACCGCAAGATCGAGTCCATCGACCGCGAGGCCAGGACGGTCACGGACCGGCTGGGCCAGGTCCACGCCTACGACGAGCTGGTGCTCGCCACCGGCTCCAGCGCCGCGATGCCGCCCATCCCGGGCAACGACCTGCCGGGCGTCTTCGTGTACCGCACTCTCGATGATGTTGCGGCGCTGCGCGGCTGGGTGGAGCAGAAGCGCAGGAGCTATCCGGAGGGCAAGCCGGTCCGCGGTGCCGTGATCGGCGGCGGCCTGCTCGGCCTCGAGGCAGCCGGTGCGCTCACCGCCCTGGACGCGCAGGCCACCGTCATCGAGTTCGGCACCCACCTCATGGGCGTGCAGGTCGACCTCGGCGGTGGCCAGGCGCTCAAACGCCTCATCAACGCCAAGGGCATCGGCGTGCGGGCCGAGACCGCGACCAGCCAGATGAAGCCGCACCGTCGCACCGGCCACGTGGGCCGGCTGGACTTCGCCGACGGCGGCCGGCTCGACGTCGACGTGGTCGTGGTGGCCACCGGCGTGCGGCCCCGGGACGAGCTCGCCCGTGCGGCCGGTCTGCCGGTCGGGGAGCGTGGCGGCGCCGTCGTCGACCTGTCCTGCCGTACCGAGGACCCGCACATCTGGGCGGTCGGTGAGGTGGCCTGCATCGAGGGCCGCTGCATCGGCCTGGTCGCGCCCGGCAACACCATGGCCGAGGTGGTCGTGGACCGGCTGCTGGGTGGCCTCGCGGAGTTTCCCGGTGCGGACACCGCGACCAAGCTCAAGCTCTCGGGCGTCGACGTCGCGTCGTTCGGCGACGCGCACGCCCGCACCGAGGACGCCGTCGAGGTGGTCTGGGCCGACCCCGTGGCCGGCGTCTACAAGAAGCTCGTCCTGTCCGACGACGCCCGCACGCTCCTCGGCGGCGTCTTCGTCGGCGACGCCGGACCGTACGCCAGCCTGCGCCCGATGCTCGGAGCGGAGCTGCCGGGCGACGACCCGAGCGCGTTCCTGCTCCCCGAGGGCGGTGGCGCTCCGGGGCTGGAGCTGCCCGACGACGCCAACGTCTGCTCCTGCAACAGCGTCTCGGCCGGGACCATCCGGGGCGCCGTCACCGAGCACGAGTGCACCGACGTGCCGGGGGTGAAGGCCTGCACCCGGGCCGGCACCACCTGCGGCGCGTGCCTGCCGCTGGTCAAGAAGCTCGTGGACACCGAGCTGGAGCGCGCGGGCATCGAGGTCAGCACCGCACTGTGCGAGCACTTCGACCTGTCCCGTGCCCAGTTGTTCGACGCCGTCCGGGTCGCCGACCTGCACTCCTTCAGCGACATCGCGGCCCGGTTCGGGACCCACACCGGCAGCCGCGGCTGCGACATCTGCAAGCCCGTCGTCGCGTCGATCCTGGCGTCGCTGGGCAACGGCCACATCCTGTCCGGCGAGCAGTCCACCCTGCAGGACACCAACGACCACATGCTCGCCAACCTGCAGAAGGACGGCACGTACTCGGTGGTGCCGCGGATGCCCGGCGGGGAGGTCACGCCGGAGGGGCTGATCGTCGTCGGACAGGTCGCCAAGGACTTCGGGCTGTACACGAAGATCACGGGCGGCCAGCGCATCGACATGTTCGGCGCCCGGGTGGAGCAGCTCCCGGACATCTGGCGCCGCCTGGTCGACGCCGGCTTCGAGTCGGGTCACGCGTACGGCAAGTCGCTGCGCACGGTGAAGTCGTGCGTCGGGTCCACATGGTGCCGCTACGGCGTACAGGACTCGGTGGGCATGGCCGTCGAGCTGGAGCTGCGGTACCGCGGCCTGCGCTCGCCGCACAAGCTCAAGATGGGCGTCTCCGGCTGCGCACGCGAGTGCGCCGAGGCGCGCGGCAAGGACGTGGGCGTCATCGCCACGGACAAGGGCTGGAACCTGTACGTGGGCGGGAACGGCGGGCAGACGCCGCGGCACGCGAAGCTGCTCGCCGAGGACCTCACGTCCGAGGAGCTCCTGCGCACCATCGACCGCTTCTTCATGTACTACGTCCGCACCGCCGACCGGCTGCAGCGCACCGCGCCGTGGGTCGAGGAGGTCGACGGCGGCCTGGACGGTGTCCGCGACGTGATCCTGGCGGACTCGCTGGGTATCTGCGCCGACCTGGACGCCGCCATGGCCCGCCACGTCGAGAACTACGAGGACGAGTGGAAGGCAGTGCTGGAGGACCCGGAGAAGCTGCGCCGGTTCTCGTCGTTCGTCAACGCCCCGAAGGACGCCGACCCGTCCCTCGCCTACGTGGAGGAGCGCGGCCAGCGCCGTCCCGCCACGTCGGAGGAGCGGGCCACCGCTGTCGTCATCGCGGGCCCGAAGCTGGAGGTACGAGCATGAGCGTCAACCACGTGTCAGAAGCACAGGTCACCTCAGAAGCACAGGCCACCGGAGTGACCTGGGAGTCCGACAGCCCCGGGGCGGCTCGGTGGGAGCGAGCCTGTCTGCTCGGCGACCTGTTTCCCGAGCGAGGGGCCGCTGCGCTGTTCGGGGACGTCCAGGTGGCGCTGTTCCGGCTGCCCGACAGTTCGGCGGGGAAAGGAGACGGCGCCCTCGGCGGGCCGGTGTACGCCGTCCAGAACCTCGACCCGTTCTCCGGGGTGCACGTCATGTCCCGGGGGATCGTCGGCACACGGGGCGGGGCGCCCACGGTGGCGGCACCGGTCTACAAGCAGGTGTTCTCCCTGGTCACGGGCGAATGTCTCGTGGTGGCCGACAAGAGCCCCCAGGGGGACCTGTCACCCGACCTCACGACCTATCCCGTCGTGATCCGGGACGGTGTGGTCCACGTGGGGCTGCCGTGACCGTGTCAGAAGCTCGGACCACTCCCGTGACCCGTGTGTCTGGCACGTCGGGTCGGGTGACGCTCGTAGGTGGCGGTCCCGGGGCCGTCGACCTGCTGACCGTGCGGGCCTGGCGCACGCTGCAGTCCGCCGACGTCGTGGTGGCCGACCGGCTGGGACCCGTCGAGGTCCTCGCCGAGCTCCCGCCGCACGTCCGCGTGGTCGACGTCGGCAAGGAGCCCGGACGGCACCCCGTACCCCAGGAGCGCATCAACGAGCTGCTCGTCGAGCACGCGCGAGCGGGGTCCCACGTGGTGCGGCTCAAGGGCGGCGACCCGTTCGTGCTCGGCAGGGGCGGCGAGGAGGTCGCCGCGTGCGTGGCGGCCGGCGTCCCCGTCGAGGTGGTGCCGGGGGTGACCTCCGCCGTCGCCGTACCGGGCCTGGCCGGGATCCCGCTCACCCACCGGGGCGTCACCACGGGTTTCCACGTGGTCTCCGGCCACTGCGCTCCCGACGTGTCGGACCCTCAGGCCACCGGGGTGACCCGGGCGTCGGACAGTGCGGGGCCGCTCGATGACGTGGCCCTCTCCTGCGTGCGCGACGGCGCGGCTACCCTTGTCGTACTGATGGGGGTGCGGTCCCTCGGCGCGATCGTGGCGCAGTCCCTGGCCGCCGGTGCCGATCCCGGAACCCCCGTGGCGATCGTGGAGAACGGGTCCACGGCGGAGCAGCGCGTCACCCGGGCGCGTCTCGAAGAGGCCGCCGACGTGGCAGCGGCCCGCGGTGTGCGGTCACCCGCGGTCGTCGTCATCGGCCGTGTAGCAGCGGCAGGACTCCTGGAGGGTACGAGTGAGCGACGACTGGCGGGTGCCGGTGTCTGATGTCGCTGCGCCCGCGCACGCCCGGGCGGCCCACCCGACGCTGGGCCAGGTCATGGCCGGCGCCACCGTGCTCGTCACGGCCGAGCGCCGGGCCGCGGAGCTCGCCGCCGCGCTGGAGCGGCGCGGTGCGGCGATCCGGCACTCACCCGCGCTGAGCATGATCCCGCACGTCGACGACGAGACGCTGATCGCGGCGACCCGAGCGATCGTCTCCGCCCCGCCCGACGTCGTCGTGGTCACCACCGGCATCGGCTTCCGGGCCTGGATCGAGGCCGCCGACGCGCACGGGCTGGCGGGGCCGCTCCTCGACCTGCTGGCCGAGACCCGGATCGTCGCTCGGGGCCCCAAGGCCCGGGGTGCGATCCAGGCCGTCGGCCTGCACGCCGACTGGGTCGCGGAGTCGGAGACCTCCGCCGAGGTGGCGGAAGTGCTGCTCAGCGAGGGCGTGCAGGGCCTGCGCATCGCCATCCAGCACCATGGCGCCGGTGCCGACGGGCTGGACGAGGTGTTCGAGAAGGCCGGCGCGCAGGTCGCGAGCCTCGTCGTCTACCGGTGGGGTCCGGCGCCCGACCCGGCGGCAGTCCGCGCCTCGGCGCACGCCGTGGCCGACGGCGAGATCGACGCCGTGGTCTTCACCTCCGCACCCGGCGCCGAGGCGTGGTTGCGAGCCGTCGAGGAGGAACGGCTGCTCGACCGCGTGCGCGCCCGGTTCGTCGACGGCGGCACGGTCGCCGCCGCCGTGGGGCCGGTGACCGCCAAGCCCTTGGAGCAGCGGGGGATCGTGCCCCTGCAGCCTGAGCGGGGCCGGCTCGGGGCGCTCGTCCGTGCCCTGGTGGGCCACTACGAGCACATCGACTCCGTGGCGCTGAGCACGGTGGCCGGGTCGCTGGTGATCCGGGCCCGTGTCGCGGTGCTGGACGGGCAGGTGCTGCCCCTGTCACCGACCGGCGTCGCGGTGCTCCGGCTGCTCGCCGCCGCCGAGGGCGACGTCGTGTCCCGGGAAGAGGTGCTGGCCGTGCTGCCGGGCGACTCGCAGGACACCCACGCCGCCGAGGTCGCGATCGCGCGGCTGCGCGAGGCGGCGGGCCGCCGGGACCTCATCCGCACCGTGGTCAAGCGGGGGTATCGCGTGGAGCTCAGTCCGCCAGCTTGAAGGCGAGCTCCGTGTCCCACCGGGACCGGTCGGGCTGGTCGTCCGGATTCGTGAGGAAGAACTCGAACCGGCCGGCCCACGCCTCGCCGGCGTCATCGTTTTGCCCTCCCCGCCCGTCAGGGAGCATGAGAGGGAGAGGGGGCGTCTGACATGGCGCACTGGGAATCGGAGCTCGAGGAGCTCATGGCGCGGCGCAGCCGCGCGCTGGTCGGATACGCGTACTCGTTGTGCAGGGACCGGGCACGTGCGGAGGACCTGGTGCAGGACGCGCTGGTCAAGGTGTTCTCGCGCCTGCGACATCCGCGGGACCTGGCCGACGGCGGCGGGCAGTCCGTGGACCTGCACCAGGACACGCCCAGGCTGACCAACGCCGAGGCCTATGTGCGTCGGGCGATCCTGACGATCTATCTGGACGCCTACCGGCGGCAGAACAGCTGGACGGGCATCAAGCACCTGCTGGCCGACGAGGACCGCGCACCGGCGGCGGAGCGTGTCGCGACGGCCAAGGTCGACGTCGGTGTGGCGCTCGCCCGCCTGTCGCCGCGACAGCGCGAGTCGGTGGTGCTGCGCTTCTTCGAGGACATGACCGTGCCGCAGATCGCACAGGTTCTCGGCACGAGCCCCGGCACGATCAAGCGTCACCTGTCGAACGCGATGGAGCTGCTCCGCGTATCGCTCGCGGAGATCACGGTGCCGGAGATGGACACCACGCTGGACGAGCGGGTCGGTGCCGTCTCGGGCGCGGTGCGCCGCCGGCGCGCGGTGAAGGTCGGTGCTGTCGGCGGCGCCTCGTTGGTGCTCGCGGGCGTGCTGGCCCTGGCGGCGCTGTGGGGGTCGGCGCGGCTGCGGTCGGAGCCGGTTCCTCCGGCCGACCCGAGCCCCACGACCTCGAACGTCGCGGCCGGTGCCGGCTGGACGCCCAGCGCCTGGCGCGAACAGGGCCCCCAGTTCCAGTGCGGCATGGAGGTGACGGAGCTGGCCTCGACCTCCGATGTCGTGCGGCTGGAGCTGACCGGCGACCTCGAGGCCAGGGAGCACGGGCTGACCGTGCCCGTGCGGATCACCCGCACCGACGCGTCGGGCCCCGCGCTCGACGGTGGATATCCCCGGCTCGTCTTCGCGCGGAACGGCCAGGTGGTCGACCTCGGCCGCGGCTGGCACGAGGGCGGGTACGTGCTGCCCGACGCCGGCGCGTCCACCACCGAGCTCGCGGAGGCGGATGCGGCCACCGCGTGCGGGAACTGGACCACCGGCATGATCGCCGAGACCTACCTCGACGCACGCCCGGCGGGCACCTACGACGTGTACGCCCTGCTGCCCTGGACCGATTTCTCGGCTGACGAGGGCGGGCACCACATGGCCGTCAGCGAGCCCGTCACCATGGTCGTCCCCGAGGTCGAGGTGCCCGAGGAGGTGCCCCTGACGGTCGACATCCGGGACGGCTTCCAGCCCGAGTGGCTCGCCGGGACGAGCCTGGCCTGCGGCGCCCACGCGTCGGACATCCCGGCGGGTCCGCGGACGCCCTGGGTGCGGTCGGGCCTGGAGCTCTCCGCCGCGTCCACCAGCGGCGGCGGAGACCCGGACGAGGAGGTGACCGTCACGTTCACCGAGACCGACGGGGAGGCCGTCGACACGACGCGTACGCCCTTCGCGACGGTGTGGCTGAGCGACGGCCGGGTCGTCGGCGTGGGCCGGGACGTCTGGTCCGAGCCGGTGGAACGGCTGCGGGTCGATGCGAACGGCACAGCCTCCGTCGTCGTGCCGATCGAGCCCGACACGACCTGCCTCGCCGACCCGGACGCGGGACTCCCGGACGGAACCTACGACGTGTACGCCGTCACCGAGCTCGACCCGGGAGCCGACGGCGAGCGCCAGTTCGTGGCCGTGGAGGCCTTGCTCGGCCACCTGCTCGGCGGCTGACCAACGAAACGCTCCCGGTGCGCGTCATGGTGGTTGTGGAGACGATGACAGCACACACGCATCCGGGAGGTGGCCATGGCGGGATGGGAGAACGAGCTCGATGAGCTCATGCGGGTGCGCGGCAGCGCGCTCGTCCGCTATGCCTACATGCTCTCGGGGGACCGCGCGCTCGCCGAGGACCTGGTCCAGGACGCCCTGGTGAAGGTCTACTCGCGGCTGCGCGGTCGCCCCGGTCGGTCCGGATCGGTGGGTGTGGCCGACGGAAGCACCGCCCACGACCTCGACTCCCCGTTCACGAACGCCGAGGGCTACGTGCGGCGCGCGGTCCTGACCATCTACCTGGACGGCTACCGGAAGCGGCAGCGCTGGTCCGGGATCAAGCACCTCCTGGCCGACGACGCCAGTACCCGGGGCGCCGACCAGGCCGCCTCCGCGCGCGTCGACGTGATGGCGGCGCTGGCGCAGCTCGGTGCCCGCGAGCGCGCCTGCGTGGTGCTCCGCTACTTCGAGGACATGACGGTGCCGCAGATCGCGGAGTCCCTGGGCACCGCCCAGGGCACGGTCAAGCGCTACCTGTCCGACGCCACCAAGCACATGCAGGAGTTCCTGCGCCCCGACGACTTCCGTCCTGCCGAAGGGAGGGCCGCCCGATGAGCAGCATCGATCGGAACGACAGCTGGAACAACGACAACGACTTCCTGAGCGGCGCACTCCATGGCGCAGCCGACCAGATGCCCGGTGGGGAGGTGGACGACCTGAACGTCTCGTTCGGAGTGGTCAGGGACCGCGTACGGCGCCGTCGGGCCGCCAAGATCGGTGGCCTCGCCGGTGCGAGCCTCGCCCTGGTGGGCGTGCTGGCCTTCGGCGTGACGCAAGGGCCGCTGCTGGACCGTGCCGGGCCGGTGCCCCCGGGACAGTCCGAGAGTGCTACTCCCTCCCCGAGCGGGTCGCCGAGCCAGGCCCCGGAGCCGGGTCCGACCGGGCCGCCCGCCACGAGCGTCATCCGGGACGGGCATGTGCCGTCCTGGCTCGACGGGATGGGCCTGACGTGCGGCATGCCCGCGGACGACCTGGGGACGACGGCGAGCGGCTGGTCGATCGCATCGTCCGGGGACATCTATGGCCGGACGTTCGACCAGGGTGAACCGTCGTGGGGCATGGCGGCGACCGTGGAGCCGGGAGACGGGTCGCTCGACGTGCCGCCGGTCCTGGTGTGGAGCCAGGACGGCGTGGTGGTGGACCTCGGGACGAACACCTTCGAGAGTCCGGAGCAGCGAGAGCCGCTCATCGGCGGCGGTCAAGAGGCCATCGAGGCTCAGGGCGGCGCGATGACGACGTGCGCGCCCACCGACGGTGAGGCCGGCGACCGCTACGAGACGCCGCTTCCCGAGGGGGAGTACCAGGTACGGGTCGTCGCCTTCCCGGAGACGCCCTCGGGCCAGTGGGACACGACGGTGGTCAGCCAGCCGGTGGCGGTTCGTCTCGACGCGGAGGGCGCACACACCGTGACGGGGACGCGGGGTGGCGAGGCCACCATCGAGCCCCCGGCGCCGGCCGACGGCGAGCTGACGCGAATGGTCCTCGACCGGACCACGGAGTGGGTCACCGCGGAGATGACGCAGCGGGACTACGACCTGGGGGGTGGTGCGCTGTCGGTCACCGCCCGGTGCGAGAGCGCGGACCCCGCGGACACCGTTCCGTTCGAGGTGGTGCTGCCCACCACCAGCGAGGTGCTCGACAGCGGCGAGATCACCTGCGACGGTGCCGAGACGGAGGTCTCCCTGGGCGACCTCGGCGGTAGCGAGGCGGCCCTGGACCTCCGGCTCGGAAGCGTGCCCGACGGTGTCGCCCGGCTCTGGGCGGTTCTCGCCCCGGGCGGTGGCGACGCTGGTGAGGCCGCGGGCGAGTGCTCCGCGAGCAGCCTCGACCTGGAGTACGACCCGGCGAGCACGCCGAGCGCGGCTGCCGGCGAGACGGCCCAGACCCTCGTGGCGGCGGCGAAGGCGTGCGACTCCGAACAGCTGATCGAGCTGGCGACCGAGCACGGCACGCAGCTCATGTTCACCACGGAGACGCCGGAGCAGGTCTTCGGCCTGCCAGAGGTCGACACGTTGCCGTACGAGAGGGTGGTCCGGCTCCTGGCCGGCACCGGCGGCGTCGTGAGCGGCGGGGATGCAGGGAACGGGACGATCGTCTGGCCACGGGTCTCGACCCCGGAGTTCCGCGACTCGGACGAGGCCTGGGCGGAGGTCGTGTCCGCGGGCCTGCTCACGCAGGCGGAGGCTGACACGCAGCGGGCGGACGAGATGTTCGGGTACACGGGGATGGTGATCGGCATCGACGGCTCCGGCATCTGGCGGTACTACGAACCCAGCGACGCCTGACGTGTCAGACGCTCGGGTCACCCTGGTGACCTGAGCGCCTGACACGTCAGCGGGGGTCTGACCGGTAGGTCGCGAGGATCGCGTCGCTCCGGCGTCGGCCCCACCGGTCGAGGCGCTCGCGGCCTCGCCGGCCGCGGCCGAGCACGTGGTACCGCCACACGTTGAGCGGCAGCAGGTACGCGTGCGCCCACGGCGGGCGCAGCGGCAGGCCGAGCTCGCGCATGCTCCGCACCCCGAGGAACGCGGTCAGCATCGACAGCAGCCGCTCCCGCTCGAACCGGGCCCGCCAGGGCTGCCACCAGGACGGTCCGCGGTAGGTCCGGTCGGCCTGCGCCGCGACCAGTGCCTGGGCGAGGCGCGGCCCTGCCTCCGAGATGCCGTCCTGCGCGAGCAGCACGTGGTAGTTGAGCCGGTGCCGTGCCCACTCGTCGTCGACCAGGAAGTCGGGGTGCACCCCCAGCAGGTGCCCCACCCACTTCCACAGGTGCATCAGGGCCCGGCTGTCCGACGGCGGGATGGGCACCCCGAGCGCCCGACAACCCAGGATCAGGGTGCCGTCGAACAGCCCGAGCGTCGCGGCCTGGTCCGCCTGGTTGATCGGCAGTCCCCAGTGCGCGATGTCCCAGCCGTCGGGAGGTGTGCGGTCGGGGCCGGTGCCGACAGGTTCCGTGGAGGCAGGATCTGCGCCGTCGGGTTTCGTGGAGCCACGTTTCGTGGAGCGAGGATCCGTGTCGTCAGCTTCCGTGCCGTCAGGTTCCCGACGGCCGAGGAGCGACGCGTTGACGAGGGCGTGCATCGCCCGGACGTGCGCGGTGGCCCGCCAGGCGGTGCCGTAGGGCCGGAGCGCTCCGGGCTCGGACAGCGCGATCGTCCACTCCTGGGTCTCCGCGAGCCGCCGCAGTGTGCTGCCGGTCAGTGCACCGGTCGCCGCGAGCACGTCCGTCGGGCCGCCGAACCGGTACCCGCCGACCAGTGAGAGCTGCAGCAGCACGTCGGCCTCGTTCTGACCCAGGCGGCGCTGCACGGCGGCGCCGGCCTCGACGAGGTCCCAGTCCACCCAGGCGGGCACGGTGGTGACCTCGTCGAGGAAGCGGCGCAGCGCGTCGGGGGCGCGCGGCCGCTCGGTCACGTGCTGGGGCTCCGCGCTGAGTTCGGTCGGTTGCTGAGGCTGCGCGCTGAGTTCGGTCGGTTGGTATGAGATCGGTCGGTTAATGGACCGATCTCGTCCCATCCGACCGAACTCATGCTCAGCCCCGTGCATCCGACCGAACTCATCCTCAGCATCGTGCAACTGGCCGAACTCACCCTCAGCACCGAACTCACTGTGCATCCGGCCGAACTCGCGCTCGGCGGGCCGCCCTCGCTCCCGCGTCCGCGTAGCCTCCCTGGCCGGACTCGCCAGCGCTTCCCGGAGCTGCCGGTGCGTCACCCGCCCCGGCGTCCCGGCCGGCAGCCGCATGGCAGCGGCGAGTGCGGCCCCGGCGTCGTCCTCCTCGAGGAAGGCGCGGCCGATCCGGTCCAGCAGCGCCTCGTCGATCTCCCGCTCCGTCCGCCCGAGCAGGCGCAGCGGCCGGCCGATCCGGACCCCGCGCGCCTCGGCGGCGCGGAACCGGCGGGGGTATGCCGCGGCGGGTCGCCCGATGTCGTCCGCCGCATCCGCGTCCCTGCCCACGATGCTTGCCATGTCCCCCTCCTGCCCCACCAAGATGCCGCCAAGTCCCCTAACCGCAGGCTCCCCGGGTGGGCTGACTTGTGTTCAGCAGGCTCTGCCGAGCCATAACCCACCCGATAACGGTCGCATGGCGCCTGCTGAACGGGGGTCAGCCCACGGCCACCGACACAGCCGTCCGGGCAAGGCCGCACTCCCGGAGACATTCAGTGCTGGTCGGCCCCCAACCTGGCGGCGGGTTGGTTCGTCGGTACGTTCAAGACAGCAGGAAGGAGCCGGCAATGGGCTGGCACGAAGACCTGGAGACGCTCGTCGCGCGGCGTGGCGGCGTGCTCGTCGGATACGCGTACACGCTGTGCGGCGACATCCGGCAGGCCGAGGACCTGGTGCAGGAGGCGTTGGTCAAGTACTGCTCCCGTCTGGTGCGGCCGGAGGGACGGCGGGACCGGGCGACGCCGGGCATGCGCGCCGTGCCGCTGGACGGCCCGGAGCGTCGGACCGACCGCTGGGTCGACGGCCGGGCCGTCGAGTTCGCGGAGGCCTACGTCCGGCGCACGGTGCTGAACCTGTACCTGGACGGTTGGCGCCGCAAGAAGAAGTGGGCCGTCATCGAGCCACGGGTCGCCACGGACGACCGGGTGCGCTTTCCCGACTCGGGCGTCACGGCCCGCGCGGACGTCGTCCAGGCTCTGGCCCGGCTCTCGCCCCGGCAGCGGGCGTGCGTGGTGCTGCGCTACTTCGAGGACATGACCATCGAGCAGGTGGCGGAGACGCTCGGGAACGCCCCGGGCACCGTCAAGCGCCACCTGCATGACGCGCTGCGGGTCCTGCGGGACGTGCTGGAACCGGCCGGAACGGCCACGGCAGAGGGAGTATTGCGATGAACCGGCACGACGACGGCACGGGTCAGGATCACGGCTGGGTGGATCCGGCGGAGGCCGGGCTCCTGAAGCAGACGTTCGGCGCGATGGCCGGCGGGATCGACCCCGCATCGCCCACCGGTCCGGCCGCGACCCTGACGGCGATGAGCAGGCGGGTGCGGCGGCGTCGGACGGCGAAGCTGGGCGGGATCGGCGGTGGCGCGTTCGCGCTGGCGGGCGCGCTGGTGCTCGGGGCGGGGCAGCTCGCGCCCCCGGAACAGGAAGTGCTGCTGCCGGGCGCGCCGGCGTCCACAGCGGAGTTCGAGCTGCGGGACGGCTACCAGCCGCCGTGGCTGGACTGGAGCGACCTGACGTGCGGCATGCCGGTGGCCGACCTGGAGTCGACGGCGCCCGGCTGGTCGGTGGAGGCGGCAGGCGACCTCTACGCCCGGACGGCCGACCTGGGGGGCGAACCGACGACGTCGTGGGGTATGGCGTCGACGCTCCACGAGGGTCAGGGCGCGCTCGACGCGGCCCCGGTGCTGGTGTGGAGCCGGGACGGCGTGGTGCTGGACCTGGGGCCCGACGTCTTCGAGGCGCCAGGCCGACTGTCCGCTCCGCTCCTGGGCGGTGGCCCCGACGCCGTCGCTGCCGCGGGGAGCTCGGGGTCGACGTGCGCGCCGACATCGAGCGGCGCCGAGGCGACCTACCGGGCACCGCTGCCCGAGGGGGACTACGAGGTGCGGGTGGTCGCGTTCCCGCAGGCAGCCTCGGGGGACCTGTCCACGGTGGTGAGCGAGCCGGTGCCGGTGCGGATCGACGCCGAGGGCGCGCACGGCCGGGGCGATCCGCGCGACGGCGGATCGGCCGTCGAGTTCCCTGAGCCGGTCAAGGGTGAGGTCTCGCGGTTCGAGCTGGACCGCGGCACGGAGTGGACTGCTGCGGAGCTGACCCAGCGCGGGTACTTGTCGGACACCCGGATGCTGATCACCGGCCAGTGTGCGGGCGGGGATCCGGAGGCCGCCTTCGAGGCGGAGCTGGTCCTGCCTTCCACGGGCGAGAAGATCGGGGGCACCACGATCAGCTGTGACGGGTTCGAGGCAGGGTCGGCCGTCGAAGTCCCGCAGAGTGGTGGTGAGGCCATCGACATCCGCCTGTCCGAGGTGCCCGACGGCGTCTCTCGGCTCTGGGTGTCCCTCCAGCCGGAAGCACCGGTCGGCGGGGAAGCCGCTGGCGAGTGCTCGGCGAGCGGCTTCGAGCCGGAGTTCGTCCCCGGCAGCTCGCTGACCGGGAGCACTGCGGCCACCGCCGGGTCCATCGTGCTCGCGGCGACGGACTGCGACACCGATGCCCTCGTCGCGTTCGCGGAGGACTACGGGACGGAGCTGATGTCCGGCGCCGAGACCCCGGAGCAGACCTTCGCCCTGCCCGAGGAGCCCGGCACGGAGCACTACCGGACGCTCGCCGCGCTGCTGACCGGCACCGCGGCAGCGATCGTCGACGAGGGCACCGCCGACGCGACCGTGGTCTGGCCCCGCGTCGCGACCGAGGAGTTCCGCGACTCGGACGAGGCCTGGGCCGAGGTGGTCGCCGCCGGACTGCTCTCGGCTGAGGAGGCCGACGCCCAGCGGGCGGACGGCTACCAGGGTCCGCAGGTCGGCATGAACCTGGCGGGTGACTGGCTGTACTACTCCGCCGGCGACTGATCCACGATGCCCGCGAGGTGGCGCGTCGCTCTGCAGCGGGAACGCAGCGTCGGCGCGCCACCTCGCGGACTTGTCGGGGAAGCGCGCCGGATCCGAGACGTTACCCAACGGTCCGGAGGCATCGGGCGTCCTAGGGGGTGAAAGCCAGGGCAACACTGGCGGACGCGATCGGCGGTGCCGGTCACACCAAGGAGGCCACATGAGCTACGACGACAACCACGGTCAGCACGACGGCAGGATGGGTCCGGCAGGTTCGACGACGACGGCGCCCGCTGCGGCACGCCGACTCCGGACGGTGCGGACAGCCGCCGTCGGCGGCGGTGTGCTGGCCGTGATCGTCGGATCCGTCCTGGGCACGACGCAGTTCGCGGCGGCCGGTCTGCCCGCGGCACTGCCTGCCTGGTCGGAGCAGCCGACGGCGGAGCGCCCGGCGTCCGGCGCGGACCAGCCGGAGCTGCTGGCCGGTACCGGTCTGGAGTGCGGGGCGAACATTGCCGACCTCGGCTTCGCCGAGGAGGTGCGACTGGCTGCAACCGGCGACCTGAGCACCGAGTCCGTGCACTACGAGGGCGCGTGGTCCACCTACTCCGCCCTGCCGTTGCGGGCGGCCGACGCCGCGGGCGCCGACGCGCCGGAAGACGACCTGAACTCGCCCACGTTCGTCTGGGTCGACCAGGACGGCACGGTCGTCGACCTCGGCGGCTGGGACGAGTACCCCATGGACCTCGCACACGAGGACAGCGGGCCGCAGGCCCATGAGGACAGGACGTCGTCCTGTGCGCCCGAAGGAGCCGAGCAGTGGCTCGCCGACGGCGCCTACGACGTCTACCCGATGACCGTCGAGTACTCGTCGGGCACGCTCGTGGCGGGCGACCCGCTGCCGGCGACGATCGTGGACGGCGAGCCGCGGTGGGCACCGGGCGGCCAGGAGGCGCCCGTGCCGTTCGACCTGCCGGGGAACCCCGACCAGACGCTGCTCTCCGAGCACGCGCTCGGCAGCGTGGTGGTCGACCGCACCGGCCAGTGGGAGCGGCGCGACACCTATCGGGTCGTCCGGCCCGCGGCCGACCTGGTGGAGGGTGAGCGGTACGAGCTCCAGGCGCGCTGCACGTCGTCCGACCCGGACGACAAGGTCGCGTACCGGCTGGTCGGCGCGTGGGGCGAGGTCACCGGCGAGATCCCGTGCGACGGGCACGACAGCACGGACGGGCCGTGGGGCTACACGCACCCGGCGGTCCTGGGCAGCCCCACCGGTGTCGAGCTCACGGACGTGCCCGGCGGCGTCGCGCTCGCCTACGTCCGCCTGGCTCTCGCCGGCTGAGCCTCCTGACCGGCTGAGCCTCTCGACCGGCTGAGGGGCTCAGCCGGCGGGGCGACATAATGGCTCGGTGACTGCCCAGACATCTCCCGCCCGGCCCGTCGACCCCGTCCAGCCCACTGTCGTCCCGGAGGCGGCCCGCGAGCACGCCGCTGACCTCGGCGCCTTCGTTGCGGCATCGCCGTCGTCCTACCATGCGGCAGAGGAGGCAGCCCGGCGCGCCGAAGCGGCAGGTTTCACCCGCCTCGCCGAGGACGCCGCCTGGCCCGTGACCCAGGGCGGGCGCTACGTGGTGGTCCGGGACGGCTCGGTCATCGCGTTCGTCGTGCCCGACGCAGCCGGCCCGACCACCGCGTTCACCATCGTGGGCGCCCACACCGACTCCACGGGCTTCAAGCTCAAGCCGAAGCCGACCACCCACGGCGCGGGGGGCTGGTGGCAGGCCGGCGTCGAGGTGTACGGCGGGCCGCTGCTCAACTCCTGGCTCGACCGCGAGCTGGAGCTGGCCGGGCGGATCGTCACGCACGACGGCACCGAGCACCTCGTCCGTACCGGCCCGATGCTGCGCATCCCGCAGCTCGCGATCCACCTGGACCGCGGCGTCAACGACAACGGGCTGACCCTGGACAAGCAGCGCCACACCCAGCCCGTCTGGGGGCTCGGGGACGCGGAGAGCGCCGACGTCCTCGCGGCGCTCGCGGCGGACGCCGGCGTCGACCCGGCCACGATCGGCGGGTACGACGTGGTGCTGGCCGACACGCAGCCCGCCCGCGCCTTCGGCGCCGGTCAGGCGCTGCTCGCGTCGGCGCGGCTGGACAACCTGCTCTCCACCCACGCGGGGCTGACGGCCCTCCTGCGGGCGCAGACGGCCCCGGCGGCGGGGACGGCGTCGATCCAGATGTTCGCGGCCTTCGACCACGAGGAGATCGGCAGCGCGTCCCGCTCGGGCGCGGCCGGCCCGTTCCTCGAGGAGGTGCTGGTGCGCGTCTCGACCGCCCTGGGGGCCACGGCGGACGAGCGGGCGCGCGCGTACGCCGCGTCGCTGCACGTGTCGTCCGACGTCGGGCACGCCGTGCACCCGAACTACGCCGAGCGGCACGACCCCGCCAACCACCCGGTGGCCGGCGGCGGCCCCATCCTCAAGATCAACGCGAACCAGCGCTATGCCACCGACGCGCACGGCGCGGCCGCGTGGAGCGTCGCCTGCGCGACGGCGGGGGTGCCGACCCAGGAGTTCGTCTCCAACAACGTGCTGCCCTGCGGTTCGACGATCGGACCGATCTCCGCGACCCGTCTGGGCATCCGCACCGTGGACGTCGGGGTGCCAATTTTGTCGATGCACTCGGCCCGCGAGCTCACCGCCGTCGTCGACCCGTGGTTCCTCGCCCGTGCCATGGCGGCCGTTCTCGCTCGCTGAATCGTCGAATCCTCCCGGAACCGGGTGGATGCGCCGCTAATCGGAGTGACCTGCGCTTATGCATGTTTCGTTGGTTGTGTCCTGGTCTAATATAGGTGCAATTCGGGCGCTAGTTGGACGTTTGTCCAAAAAAGATCAGGGCTGACCTGCGAAAACGTACGATCTAGGTTGTCCATCGGTCTGGAAGAAAATACCTAGTACCGTCCGGATGCATGGACCTCAGGGGGGTGATACCACTGTGGTCATCCGAGCCGTGAACTCGGCAAAAGAGAAATGCCGGACCTCAGGAGCCCCCGTTGCCTCGTGCCACCGTTCGCACTTGTGCCCGATGCGGTTGTGTACTCAGCCGTTACAACTCCGAAGCGCGGTGCGCCGCATGTCGGCGCACCGAGTCAGTTCCAGTTGTCTCCCTCCCCAGCGTGCCGACGCGGGTCTGGCAGGACGAAGCGGTCCGGTCTGCGCTCGCCGACTGGGACTTCGGTCAGGTCAGCCGCATGGTGCGCCAGCTCGTCCCCCTGCGTCAGGAGGACGTGGCGGCCCTGACCGGGCTCAGCCAGTCGTACCTGTCGATGCTCGAGTGCGGTGACCGCCGTCTGACCGACGTCTCCCGCGTGGTCCAGTTCCTCACCGGGCTGGGCACGCCACCGGACCTGGTCCGTCTCCCGCTCCCGGGCATCAGCCCGCTGCCCGACGCCGCTCCGGCGCGCGCCGCCACGTCCGGCCAGCAGGCGGCACCGGAGCCGGTGACGCCCACGGCCCCGGACCCCACGCTGCCGTGGACGGCGGACCGCATGCTGACCGCGCTCCGTCTGGCGCACGTCGCCGACAACACGGCCGACTGGCTGCCCACGGACGCCAACGGCCCCGTGTCGGCGACGGCGATGAGCGACGCGGCAGGGACCGACACCCCCCGTCCGGCATCCGGCATCGCGCTGAACTCGATGATCCAGCGCTGGGACGCCGAGCAGGCCGAGCCGTTGCGCCGCGCCACCGCGGGCACCCGCGTCTCGCACGAGCTCTGCGGGCACCTGCAGGGCACGCTGGACGAGCTGCGGGTCATGGACAAGGGATCGGGCAGCGGTGCGGTGGCGGATCTGGCCCGCGCCCACCTCGCCCTGGTGGTCCGGGTCCTGGAGCGCAGCACGTACGACGAGGTGACGGGCCGCCGACTGACCGCGGTCGCCGCCGACACCGCCACGCAGGCCGGCTGGTTCGCGTTCGACGCGGGCCGCGCGGACGCGGCCCGCGCCTACATGCTCGCCGGCCTGCGCGCCGCGCACGCGGCGGCGGACGACCGGCTCGGCGCCGGTGCGCTCTCGTACCTCGCCATCCACGGGTACTCCAGCGGCGACCCGCGGGATGCGGTCCGTGCCGCCGAGGCCGGTCGCCGTCGGATCGCGCGTCTCGACGCGCCGCACCTGTCGGCGACGCTGCTCACCCGCCAGGCGCGCGGCCACGCCGCCGCCGGCGAGGGCGAGGCGGCGCGCCGGGCCCTCGGCGAGGCCTCGGAGCTGTGTGCCCGGGGCCGGGGCGAGGACGACCCGCACTGGCTGTACTGGATGAACGAGGGCGAGATCCACGGGCAGTCCGGATCGGCGCACCTCGCGCTCGGCAACACGGCGCGAGCCGTCGAGAGCTTCGCGCACGCGATCCAGGCGGAGCGCGCGGGGGAGCGCCGGACGCACGGGCTGTTCCTGAGCCGGGCGGCGCAGGCGCACGCCAGGGCGGGAGACCTCGACGCGGCCTGCGCCACGGGCGACGAGGCCGTGAGCATCGCGGAGACCGTGCAGTCCGCACGGCTGCGGGAGCACCTGCGAGACCTGTCGGCCGATCTCCGGCGGGGCGGGTCGTCGCGACGGTCCGGGGTGGGCGCCCGGGTGCTGACCGAGCGGATCGCGGCACTGGCGTCGTGACCGCACCGGTCACCTCCCGCGGTGCCGCCAGGGCCCTCGTGCTCTGGGACATCGACCGGACGCTCGTCTACGTCGGGGAGGTGGACCGGACGGCATACCGGGAGGCGTTCGCCGAGGTCGTGGGTCGACCCGCCGAACGCCTCCCGGCGAAGGGCACCGGTGTGACCATGCCGCTGGCCATCCGGGGGCTGCTGGAGGACAACGGGGTGGGCGAGCGCGAGGCGGCCGAGCTGCTGCCGCGCATGCTCGAGGCGGTGCCGCTGCGCTTCGCGGCGCACGCCGAGAACGTACGGCGCCTCGGCTCCGTGCTTCCCGGCGCCATGCAGGCGCTCAAGGCCGTCGCGGCCGAGCCGGACCTGGTGCCGACCGTCGTGACGGGCAACCTCGAGGCGAACGCCCTGATCAAGCTCCGTGCCTTCGGCATGGACCGCTACGTGCACGCCGCGCTGGGCGGGTACTCGTCCGACGACGCGCACCGGCCGGCCCTCGTGGCGATCGCCCAGCGCCGGGCGGGCGACCGGTACGACAGCACGTTCGACGCGAGCAACACGGTCATCGTCGGCGACTCGCTGGAGGACGTGCGCACCGGGCTCCAGGGCGGTGCGCACGTGATCGCGGTCGCCTCGGGCACGACGCCCGCGGACCGGCTCGCCGCGGCGGGTGCGGACGTGGTGCTGCCCGACCTCACGGACGCCGCGCGGCTGCTCCAGGAGATCCGGGACCTCACGGACAGCGCCGGGCCGCAATAGATGCATTCGAATCGGTTTCTCTAGGCGCGACCAGATCCAAAGAGTGCGCGACCGGATCCAGATAGTGACTGTCGTCACATGTGGGTAGACTCTGGTCTCTTCCCGCCATCGACGTTGCCGGCGGGGTGCATAGGCCTTGCCCGGGTCAACCCCGTGCAGGGCAAGACACTTTCTGGGGGGGACCTTCCCCGGAGCTCGTCGAGGAGGACGAATGCTCGAAGACGGCATTGTTTTCGGCGCAGGCAGCTACACCACCGTGGCGGTGATCGCCGTCATCGCGGTTGCCGCACTCGGGTGTGCGTTCGTGCTGCGTCGCCAGGTGCTCGCGGCACCTGATGGAACCGCCAAGATGCAGGACATCGGCCAGGCAGTGCAGGAGGGCGCATCCGCCTACCTGAAACGACAGTTCCGCACGCTGGTGCTCTTCGCCCTCGTCGTGTTCGGACTGCTCTTCCTGCTGCCGGGCGAGAGCGGCGTGCGGATCGGACGCTCCATCGCGTTCGTGTTCGGTGCCGGCTTCTCCGCCGCGATCGGCTACCTGGGCATGTGGCTCGCGGTGCGGGCGAACGTCCGCGTCGCCGCGGCCGCCACCCGTCCCGGCGGGCGGGCCGAAGGCGCCCGGATCGCCTTCCGCACCGGCGGTGTCGTCGGCATGTCCGTGGTGGGTCTCGGTCTGCTCGGCGCCGCGCTCGTGGTTCTCGTGTACGACGTCGACGCGCCGGCCGTGCTCGAGGGCTTCGGCTTCGGCGCCGCGCTGCTCGCCATGTTCATGCGGGTCGGCGGCGGAATCTTCACCAAGGCCGCCGACGTCGGCGCCGACCTGGTCGGCAAGGTCGAGCAGGGCATCCCGGAGGACGACCCCCGCAACGCGGCCACCATCGCGGACAACGTGGGCGACAACGTGGGCGACTGCGCCGGTATGGCCGCCGACCTCTTCGAGTCCTACGCCGTGACCCTCGTGGCCGCCCTGATCCTCGGCAAGGCCGCGATGGGCGAGCAGGGTCTCGTCTTCCCGCTCATCGTCACGGCGGTCGGCGCGTTCGTCGCGCTGCTCGGGGTGTTCATCACCCGGGTCCGCGGGTCCGAGAGCGGCCTCACCGCGATCAACCGCGGGTTCTACGTCTCCGCCATCGTCGGCGCCGTGCTGGCCGGCATCGCGGCCTTCGCCTACCTGCCGTCGTCGTTCGACCAGCTGACGGGCACCGCGGACCTCTCCACCGTGACCGCCGACCCACGTGTCGTGTCCGCGCTCGCCGTCCTCATCGGCGTGGTGCTCGCCGGCGTGATCCTCTGGGTGACCGGCTACTTCACCGGCACGGACAAGAAGCCGACGCTGCACGTGGCCGCGACCTCCCGGACGGGGGCGGCGACCGTCGTCCTCTCCGGTATCGGCGTGGGCTTCGAGTCGGCCGTGTACACGGCGGGCATCATCGCCGCCGCGATCTGCGGCGTGTTCCTGCTGGCCGGCGGTTCCGTGCCCCTCGCACTGTTCCTCGTCGCCCTCGCGGGCTGCGGCCTTCTCACGACGGTCGGCGTCATCGTCGCGATGGACACGTTCGGTCCGGTCAGCGACAACGCCCAGGGGATCGCCGAGATGTCCGGCGACGTCGACGAGGAGGGCGCGCAGATCCTCACCGACCTGGACGCCGTCGGCAACACGACCAAGGCCATCACCAAGGGCATCGCGATCGCGACGGCCGTGCTCGCCGCCACGGCGCTGTTCGGCTCGTACGCCGACGCCGTCTCGCACGCCCTCGCCCAGGTCGGCGACGCCGGCACCGGGCTCGTGACCTCGATGCTCAGCTACGAGATCATCTCGCCGGTCACCCTGGTGGGCGTCATCCTCGGTGGTGCGACCGTGTTCCTGTTCTCCGGGCTCGCGATCGACGCCGTGACGCGCGCCGCGGGCGCCATCGTGTTCGAGGTGCGTCGCCAGTTCCGCGAGCACCCCGGCATCATGACGTACGACGAGCGCCCCGAGTACGGCAAGGTCGTCGACATCTGCACGAGGGACTCGCTGCGCGAGCTCATCACGCCGGGTCTGCTGGCGGCGTTCGCGCCCATCGCGGTCGGTTTCGGGCTCGGCGTCGGGCCGCTGGCCGGCTTCCTGGCCGGTGCCATCGGGGCCGGCGTGCTCATGGCGATCTTCCTGGCCAACTCGGGCGGGGCCTGGGACAACGCGAAGAAGATCGTCGAGGACGGGAAGTACGGCGGCAAGGGGTCTGACGCCCACGCCGCCACGGTCATCGGCGACACCGTCGGTGACCCGTTCAAGGACACGGCCGGTCCGGCGATCAACCCGCTCATCAAGGTCATGAACCTCGTGGCCCTGCTCATCGCACCCGCGGTGGTGGCGATGAGCGTGCCGGCCGACGCCAACCACGCGCTGCGCATCGGCATCGCCCTCCTGGCGGCGGCCGTGGCGTTCGGTGCCGTGATCTGGTCCCGCATGCGCGCCTCGCGCGTCGACGCGGAGCAGCAGGCGGAGCAGGACCGCGCGGAAGCGATCGTCTGACACCGAGGTAGCACCGTGGCGGGACGAAACGGGACCTCCCGTTCCGTCTCGCCACGGTGCTGTCGCGGCGGGTCTACTGGCCCACCCGCCCGTCCAGGCACTCGCGCAGCAGGTCGGCGTGCCCGACATGGCGGGCGTACTCCTCGATCAGGTGGACCAGGATGTCGCGGATCGGGATCTCGTCCGTGCCGCGCAGGACCGTCCGGCCCAGGTCCGCCTCGGGCAGCGCGGCCAACCACTGGTCGGCCGCCGCCACCTCGCGGCGCCAGGTCGCCCAGGCCTCCTCGACGACGGCGGGGTCGGCGACGACACCGTCGAAGTCGGCGTCCGGGTGCTCCTTCGACTTGCCGAACAGCCGGGGCGTGTCCGCCTGGCCCTGGAGGATGCGGCGGAACCAGCTCTGCTCGACGTGCGCGAGGTGTCGCACCAGCCCGAGCAGCGACATGGTCGACGGCGGGACGGACCGCCGGGCGAGCTGCTCGGCGTCGAGCCCTTCGCACTTCATCTCCAGCGTGATCCGGTACTGCTTGAGGTAGTTCCAGTACGTCTCCTTCTCCCCGACCGGCTTCGCCAGCGCCTGGCGCGGGTCGTCGTCCGGGTCCGTCCACATGTCGGGGTAGACGGTGGCGGAGGTCCAGCGTTCTGTCGTCATACGCTCAGTGCACCGCCGGGCGTCCGCCCGGTCAACGGTATTGCCGTCCGCCGGTGAGGTCGCCGTCCGGCGTTCCCCTCGGCCCGGATCGTGCGCCAGAATTGGCCGACTTGCCGCTGGGGAGAGACCTTTGCTCGTTCGTACTCGTTCGCTCGCCGCGCTGACCGGTGCGGCGCTGACCGGCGTCGCGCTCGCCGCGGCCTCGCTGACCGCGCCCGCCGCCGCGCAGCCCTCCGGCGCGCCCGTGGACGGGCGAACCGTCGCGGGGGTGGCGACGGCCGGCCTGGGCCGTGGTGTCGAGGCGGACGTGCTCGCCGACCCGGCGGCGGGCGAGCAGGACCAGCTCGTCGAGCCGCCGGGGCCCCTGACGCCGCGCGGGGGTGCCGACGTGCGCATGCCGGCGTCATACCCGCACCAGCCGAACCTGCGCGTCTTCCCCCGGAACGACGCGGACGCCACCGAGCGGAACGGGACGGTCGGCCACGCCGACCTCGCACCACGCCTGACGCGGCTGATGGAGCGGAGCGACCGCGTGTCGACACAGGTGGTGGGCCGGTCGACGGAGGGCCGCGATCTGTACCTGGTCACGGTGACCGCGCCGGAGCGACGGTCCGAGACCGCCCAGCAGGCGGCGTGGCGGGCGGAGATCAAGGAGCGGCCGCAGCGCGCCGCGCGCGACCGCGACCTCCGGTCGGGGTACAAGACGCCGATCTGGATGAGTGCGAACATCCACGGCGACGAGTGGGAGGGTACGGACGCCGCGCTGCGGGTCATCGAGCGCCTGGCCACCACGGACGACGACGTCACGAAGCACCTGCTGGAACGGCACCGGATCGCCTTCAGCCTGACGCTCAATCCTGACGGCCGCACCCACGCGACCCGCTCGACGTCCCTGGGCCTGGACGCGAACCGCGACATGGTCACGCTCGCCACGCCGGAGGCGCGCTCGTACGTGCGCACCTTGCGGGCGGTGCAGCCGCTGTTCACCGCTGACTTCCACGGCTACACGGACGTGCTGCAGATCGAGCCGGCCGGCCCGCCCCACGGCGAGAACTACGAGTACGACCTGTTCCTCCCGCACGCCTACGCGATCGCGCGCCAGGCGGAGGAGGACGTTGTCGCCGCCGAGATCGACGGGAACACCTATTACGACCGCGACACCGGCGCCGTGGTCGCGAGGAACACGCGGTCCGTCAAGATCCCGTACCGGGACACGCCGTCGGGCTGGGACGACTACCCGCCCGTCTTCACCGCGCAGTACGCGTCGCTCCACGGTGCCGTGGCCAGCACGGTCGAGCTGCCGCTCGGACCGACGGGCCGGACCACCACGCGGGCGGACGCCGGCGTGAACACCGAGGTGGCGGTCACGACGATGACGTCGATGATCGACTACGTCCACACCCACTCGGACGCGATGCTCGCCGACCAGGTCGAGCTGTTCCGCCGCGGCCTGGCCGGCGCCCCCAAGGTGCCGCTGACGACCGAGAACGTCGGAGAGGTCCCCGGCCCCGACGAGTGGAAGCCGCTCTGGGACGCGGCTCACGACCAGGGCGCAGTGCGTCTGCCGCGCGCGTACGTGGTCCCGGCCGGCTCACGCCAGCGGTCGTCGAGCGACGCCGAGGACCTGGTGGACGCGCTGATGTTCCACGGCATCGAGGTGGAGCGGCTGGTGGCGCCGGCCCGGGTCGACGGCGCGACGTACCCGGCGGGGTCGTACGTGGTGGACCTGCACCAGCCGTTGCGCGGGCTGGCGAGCTCGCTGCTCGCCCTCGGCGCGGACATCTCGGCCGAGGTGCCCGCCATGTACGACATCTCGGCGTGGTCGCCCGGCTACCTCTGGGGCGCGACGGTGGAGCGGGTGGGCTCCACCACGGACCGCGCGATCGGCCGCACGGCCCCGGTGGGCCGTGCCCCGCGCGGGAGCGTCCCGCCCGGAGCCCGCTACGCCGCCTTCGACGTGGCCGGACTCCGGGACCACCGCGCTCTGAACGACCTCCTGGGGCAGGACGTGCCGGTGCGGCTGACGGAGGACGGCCGCGGTGTCGTCGGGCCACGCGGACTGCGGGCGGCCCGGGAGGCCGCCGCCACGTACCGCATCGGCTTCACGACCGCCTCGCGTGCGGAGTACCGGCTCGCGGAGCCGGCCAAGGACCTGACCATCGCGTATGCGGGTAACCAGGACGACCGGTTGTCGCTGCTGGCGCTCGGGTTCGACGACCTGGTGCCGGTCTCCGCGCGGGGCATCGCTGCGGATGCCGCCGCCGGTAATGCCACGGGACTGGAGGGCGCCGACGTGCTGTGGGTGGGTTCGTCCCTCGACCTGCCACCGGGCTCGGCGGGCGACGCCCGCGTCCGCTCCTGGGTGCGCGACGGCGGCGCCATCGTCGGGCGGGGGGCCGGCGCGTTCGCGGCCGCGGAGGCGTACGGGCTGGTCAGCGGTACCGCGGTGACGGGCGATCCGGCGGGCAACGGCATCATCGCCACCGGGACCCCCGGCGACGTGCTGGACGACCACCCGCAGCGCCAGGGCTTCGTCTACCCGGCGGTCTGGTTCACGGACCTGGGGACGGGCACGGCGGCGGAGCTGACCTACGGCGCCTTCCTGGCCGGTCACTGGCCCCGGACGGGCTCCGAGCGCGGGGGTGCCCCGGTCACGGGTCCCGGGCGCCGCGCCGCCATCGGGCAGGCTGCTGCCGTATCCGGCAAAATGGGACAGGCGCGGGCGTTCGTGTTCGGCACGTCGGTCTTCTTCCGTACCCACCCTCGAGGTGGCCTGAGCCAGGCGGCGACGGCCATCCACTGGGCTGCTCGGTGACCTCCCCGGAGGGCTCCGCGCGGCGGTGACCAGCATGACCCGGGGTATGTGGAAATCCACGTGCGAGCGCTATCGTCTGCGGTGTTGTGCTCCCGAACGCTCCGCGGTCCGCGGGTGCCGACGAGAGCCCCGACGCAGGAGCCCCCCTCGTGGGAGACCCGGAGCAGGAGAAGGTCCCGTGAGTGCCGACACCGACCCGACCGAGGCCATCCCTCAGGTCACGGCCGAGATGATCGCGAAGGCCGCAGTCCAGCCCGCCGCGTCACCGACCGCCGAGCCAACACCCGCGCCGATTCCCGTGGCGGGAGCGGAGCGGAACAAGGACCGGCCGGTCTCCGAGCAGCCGGGTGCACCGGACGCCGTGCTCCGTGACCAACCGGACGGGTCCGCCTTCGCCCCCGCGGAACCGTACGGCGAGCGGCACGCCTCGGCGGGACACATCGCGGCCGGGCACCTGTCCTCGCTCGTGCAGATCCCCACGGTGTCGTCCTGGGATCCGCAGGGCCTCGACCACGAGGCGTTCGCCCGCCACCGGGCCGCGCTCGCTGCCTTCTACCCCCGCGTGCACGCCCTGCAGAGCGAGCCGGCGGGCGACCACGGGCTGCTCTACCGGTGGCCGGGCCGGGGGCGGCAGGACGTGCTGCACCCGTTCCCGGTCGTCCTCGTCGCGCACCAGGACGTGGCGCCCGTCCAGGTCGCCGCCTGGCCCGACGACCCGTTCTCGGGCGAGATCCGGAACGGGGCGGTGCACGGTCGGGGCACGCTCGACGACAAGGGCGGGCTCGTCGCGGTGCTCGACGCCGTCGAGACCCTGCTCGGTGACGGCTTCGTGCCGGAGCGCGACGTCTGGCTGTTCTTCGGCGCGGACGAGGAGACGGCGGGCGGGTCGGCCGAGATCGCCGTCCGGCGGTTGTACGAGCTGGGGGTGCGGCCCTGGCTGGTGCTCGACGAGGGCGGTGGTGTGGTGACCGACGCCTTCCCCGGAGTGGACCGGCAGGCCGCCATGGTCGGCGTCGCGGAGAAGGGCCTGCTCGGGGTGAACCTGTGCACCACCGGCGTGGGTGGCCACGCCACGACGCCGGGCGGGCGGTCCGCCACGGCTCGGCTCGCCCGCGCGGTGACCCGGGTGAGCCGGAGCCGCTCCGCGGCGAGGATCAACCCGCCCACGGTCGAGATGCTGGAGCGGATCGCGCCGAGCGCCGCCGGTGGCAAGGGCCTGGGCCTCCGGCTGGCGACGAGGCTCGCCTCCGGCCCGTTCCGCAAGCTCGCCGCCTGGATGCTGGCCAACGGTGGCCCGGAGGCCTCGGCGCTGGTCCGCACCACCGTCGCGGTCACCGAGCTCGAGGGCAGCGCCGGGGCGAACTCGGCGGCGTCGTCGGCCCGAGCCCGCCTGGACGTCCGGGTGGCGCTCGGGGAGACGGTGGACCGGACCGTGGCACGGCTGCGCCGCGACGTGCGCGACAAGAGGGTGGAGCTCGAGGTCGTGGAGCGCAGCGAGCCCAGCGAGGTATCGCCCACGGACAGCCAGCAGTTCGCGCTGATCGGCGAGGCGATCGGTGCGTCGTACCCCGATGCGGTGGTGGTCCCCTGCGTGCTGCCCGCGGCGACCGACGCACGGACCTTCACCCCCATCACCGACCACGTCTACCGGTTCAGCCCGTTTGCTTTGTCGCGCGCGCAACGGCAGTCGATCCATGGTGTCGGCGAGCATCTGAGCGTCGATTCCCTGGGCCGCGGAGTGCATTTCTACCGCGAGGTGCTCCGCAAGATCCCTGGCTGACCTGCGCATTCAACAAATTGCCGAAATTGGACTAAGTTCTCCCTTTACGTAGGTGAGGGAGACGTCCATGAGCAGCTCCGCCGTGCCGCCCGGCGTGCCGGGCGGCTCACGCTCGCCCGTCAGCGTGAACGTCCACACCTATCCGGCGCAGCTGCAGTACCCACCGCGGTCGTATCTCGGGTTCGCCGTTCTGGTGACCATCTTCTGCTTCTGGCCCACCGGAATCGTCGCCCTGGTGAACGCGCTGCGGGTCAATTACCTGTGGAAGGCGCAGGAGCACGACAAGGCGCGCAAAGCGTCACGGCGCGCGCGCAACTGGGGCCTGGCGTCGCTCGCCATCGGAATCGTCGCCGTCGTGCTCGTGGTGTTCTGGGCGAGCATCACCTACCTGAGCGGGTAGCAACTTCACCCGCAGTTCGCCACCTATCACACGATCGCCCCTCCTGTCCTCGTGGGATTTGCGGGTAAAGTTCGCGGCTATGAGTGCGACACGGCGCAAGGGCTCGCGGGGCGGTCGTGCTGCGTCTCGCGCTGGTGGTCCCCCCGCAACCAATGCGCTCACCTGGGCGGAGAGTCTCGCGGCCGGGGAGCAGGCGCCCAGCGCCAGCGCTCTCGAGTGGGCCGAGGGCCTGACGGAGAAGGAGCCGGCGCCCAGTCCCTGGGGCAGCGGCGCGACCGGCGCCTCCCCCGACCCGGCCCCGGCCGACGAGGCGGGCAGCTCCCCCTGGGGGCCGGTGCCGACGCCCGCCGTGGCGGACGGCGACGGCGACGCCAACCCGTGGGGTTCCGTGACGGGTGCGGAGCCGACCGTGCCCCGTGGCCGCGGCAAGAACACCGGCGGGAAGGGCGGCAGGTCCGGCAAGTCTGGCAGGTCCAGGTCGAAGGGCAGGGCAGCCAAGGCCGCCGCGTCGGCTGCGCCCAAGAGCGAGACCGCGCCGACTCCGGCAGGTGGATTCCCGCTGAACATCGGTCCGGTGGCCGACGCTGCCCCGTCCGCGCCGCTGCCCGCCGTCGTCCCGTCCGATCCGCTGCCGGACGGCACGCCGCCCGCGCTGCCCGACCTGACCGGCGAGCCCGAGCCGCCGGATCAGCCCGGCCCGGCCGGAGCCGACCTGCCGAGCGAGCCCGACGCGCCGAGCCGCCCCGAGTCCCGGACGGCCGGCCAGAAGCGCACCAGAAGCCGCATCTCCGCCCCCAGTACCGCACAGCAGAAGCGCATCAGGAAGACGCTCCGCCGCGGGCTGCCCAAGGTGCTCGACCGGCCCCTCGTGCTCGCGCTGGCCGGCGTGACCGCTGCGGTGCTGGGCCTCGGCACCGGCTGGGGGATGACCTTCTTCCAGGAGGACGGCGTGATCTCGGCGGCGGACGCGGCGTCGTGCGCACAGACGCAGATGGCGTGGACCCAGGCCGCCAACGCGCAGTCGGCGATGGTCGCGGACCAGCCCGAGACGCTGCGCCGGGGGTTCATCAACGCCCGCAACGCGATGGAGGGCGTGACTCCGCCGGAGCCCATCGCGAAGGACTGGGCGGTCGCCTTCACCTACTACTCGACGGTGGCCAACAACATCGAGAAGGTGAAGCCGAACGACGGGCCGGCCGTGAGCTCGGCCGTCGGCGGTGCGCAGGAAGGGCTCGATACCGAGGCGATGGTCGAGGCGTTCGAACGGGTGCAGGACTACGTGGCGTCCAACTGCCGCAGCTAGCCCGCCCGGCACGCGTGGTGAGGGTGCCGGTTCTGCGGGCAGGATAGGCCCGTGCAGCCTCCTGTGACCGACCCCGCCCTCGTCGACTCGCTCCGCGCCGACCTGGTCTCCGCCGCCTACGACGTCGACGGCGTCGAGGATCTGCTGGGCCCGCTCGCGGCGGCCGCGCTGCACCGGGAACAGTCGCTGCCGGCCCGCCGGGCGGTCGCCGCGGCAGGGTCCGGCCGGCCGCCGGCGAACCGGCACCCGGTGGCCACCCTCGTGAACCTGTTCCTCCTCGGCTCGACCGCGCCCCGTGCCGCGGTCGACCGCGCCCTGCCGGGGCTGGGGACGGACGGCGCCGCGCGGCTCGGCCTGGTGACGGCCCAGGGCACGGGGGCCGACGACGCGGTGCGTGCCGTCGTGGACCTGCGCCCCTATTCCTCCGTCGACGCGGTCGGCGACGCGCACTGGTGGCTCGCCTCCGACCTCGGCGAGCTGGCGACCGGCGGGCGGCTGGCCACCGACCACGTGCTCGGTGCGGGCGGTGCGTCGCTCACGCTGGCGCAGGTGACCGTGCGGCACCCGACCGGCCGGGTGCTCGACCTGGGCACTGGCTGCGGCATTCAGGCCCTGCACGCGGCGCGCCACGCGCAGCACGTGGTGGCGACGGACATCTCGCGGCGAGCCTTGTCGTTCGCCCGCTTCAACGCCGCGCTGAACACCGAGGCGGGGACGGAGCCGGAGCTGCGGCACGGATCCATGCTGGACCCGGTCGCGGGGGAGCAGTTCGACCTCGTGGTCTCCAACCCGCCGTTCGTGATCACCCCGCACGCCGGGGCTGCGGGGCGCGCGGTCGCCGACGCGCTGGGCGACTACGAGTACCGCGACGGTGGCCGCGCGGGCGATGACCTGGTGCGGGACCTGGTCCTCGGCGTCCGCGACGTGCTCGCGCCCGGCGGGACGGCCCAGCTCCTCGGCAACTGGGAGCACCGCAGGGGCGAACCATGGACCGAGCGGGTCGGCGCGTGGCTCGACGAGGCGGGCCTGGACGGCTGGATCATCCAGCGCGAGGTGCTCGATCCCGCCGAGTACGCCGAGACGTGGATCCGGGACGGTGGGACCACCCCCGACCGTGAGCCGGACGCCTGGGCCGCCGCCTACGGCGCGTGGCTCGACGACTTCGAGTCCCGGGACGTCGAGGGGGTCGGCCTCGGGCTCGTGACCCTCCGGCGTCCGGTGTCCGGCGCGCCCACGCTGCGGCGCCTCGAGGAGCACACCGGCTCGGTCCGTCAGCCGCTCGGTGCGCACATCGCCCGCAGCCTCGCGGGGCACGACTGGCTCGCGGCACGGGACGACGCGGCACTTGCCGCGGCGCACCTCGTCACGGCGGCGGACGTCACGGAGGAGCGCTACCTGACGCCGGGTGCCGCGGACCCGAACATCGTGATCCTGCGGCAGGGCGACGGGCTGGGGCGCGGCGTCCAGGCGTCGAGCCCTCTCGCGGCACTGGTGGGGGCGTGCGACGGCGAGCTGACGGTGGGACAGATCGTCGGGGCGCTCGCCGCGCTGTTCGACGTCGGGGCGGCCGATCTCGCGGCCGAGCTGCTCCCGGCGGTGCGCGGCCTGGTCCGGGACGGTTTTCTGGCGGAGTGAGCCGGCCCGGGCAGTGGGCTCGTACGGCATTTCGCGGACGTAACGGTCGTACCCCCGCACCGATAAATATTGTTCAGAACAGAGACATCTGCGGCTATGACAGATATTTTCCACCGTGTGGAACTCGACATGCGGCACTTGAGGATGGTTGTCGCCGTTGCCGAGTCGGGCAGCGTCACGAAGGCGGCCGCTGCCCTCGGCATCGCGCAGCCGGCGTTGACCGCGCAGCTGAACCGCATCGACCGGTCGCTGGGCGGGAACGTGTTCGTCCGCGACCGGTTCGGCGCACGCCCGACCGAGCTCGGTGACCTGATACTCCGGCACGCCCGCGTGCTGCTGCCGGCGATGGCGGCCCTGGCCGACGACGCCGAACGGCTGGTGAACGGCGACGTCGCCCACGGCGAGACGGTCCGCGTCGGTATCGCGGGCACGGCGCTGGGCGGTCTGTTCGTCAACCAACTGCACCTGGCCATCCCCGGTGCGCAGGTCACCACCGCCATGCCCCACCTGGCCGACGACGTCGCCACCCGGCTGGCCCGGGGCACCATCGACGTCGGCCTGGTCGGCATGTGCTCCGAGGTCTCACCGCCGGCGGCCGTGGAGGTCGCCTGGACCCGGGTCTGCGCCGACCCGATGTTCGTGCTCATCGACGAGCACCATCCCTATGCGGGCAAGCCGGAGGTCTCGCTCGCCGAGCTGGCCGAGGAGCAGTGGCTCTGCGTGCCGTCGTACGGCTGCCTCGAGGAGTGCTTCGTGTCGGCGTGCGTGCGCGCGGGCTTCGCGCCACGCGGTATGGGCGAGGCGGAGTGGACCACCGCCGTCGACCAGGTGCGGGCGGGGCGAGCGGTCGCGCTCGTGGAACCGGGGCAGCTGGACCCGCCGGGCGTCGTGACCGTTCCGCTCACGGGTGCGCCGCTCCGGCGTACCCACTACCTGGGCTGGCGGCACGACGCCGACCTCCGGGTCGACCTCGAGGCCGTCGAGGGTGCCGCCCACCGGGCGCACCGCGAGGCCGTCCGGCGCAGCCCTCAGTACGAGCAGTGGCTGGCGATGCACGGCATGCTCGGCTGATCACGGGGCCGTACCGCGCGCCCGCAGGCCGGCCGCACATCGCGGCGAAGGTCCGGTGCGGTTTGCCCCCCATACGAAATATGTATGACCTCAGTGTGATCTGGGCGAGAGGTCCAGCTCCTCCTAGCCTGTGCGGCGCGGGTGAAAAGTCGCCCGTGGGTGGAACTTCACCCGCTCTACGACACAAGGAGTCGCTGGAGATGAGACGCACTTCCCTCCGGGGCGTCGCCGTGGCAACCGCCACCGTGGGCCTCTTTGCCGGCACCATCAATGCCGTCGCCGCTGCCGGTCAGTCCGACGCCGAGACCGCAGCAGCGGACTACCCGCCCGGGCTGGTCGCCGCGATGGAGCGCGACCTGAACCTGAGCACCACCGAAGCCGTTGCGCGGCTCGAGGTCCAGGAAGGCCTGGCCGGTACGCAGCGCAGCCTGGAGAAGGCGCTCGGTGCCTCGTACGCGGGCGCCTGGGTCGAGGGCGCGGACGCGCTGCACGTCGCCGTGACGGACGCCGCCGAGGCCGCCGACGTCCGCGCGGCAGGAGCCACCCCCGTCACCGTCGACAACTCGCTCGAGGCGCTCGACGCCTGGACCGCCGACCTGGACGGTGCCCTGTCCGGGTCGGACGTGACGTCGTACCACGTGGACGTGGAGACCAACGAGATCGTCATCGACGTGGTCGAGGGTGCGAAGGCCGACGTCGAGGCCGCCGTGGCCGAGGCGGGCGTGCCCGCGGACGCCGTCGTCCTGGCCGAGGCGGCGGAGCGCCCCCGGACGTTCGCCGACGTGATCGGTGGTGAGGCCTACTTCATCGACGGCAGCTCGCGCTGCTCGGTCGGCTTCGCCGTCACGGGTGGCTTCGTCTCGGCGGGGCACTGCGGCTCGGTGGGCTCCTCCGCGAGCGAGCCGTCCGGCACGTTCGCGGTCTCGGAGTTCCCGGGCAGCGACTACAGCTACGTCTCGGTCGACTCGGACACGCCGGTCGGCGTGGTGGACGACTACGCGGGCGGCACCGTCGCGGTCGAGGGCTCCACGCCCGCCGCGGTCGGCGCGTCGGTCTGCCGGTCGGGCTCCACGACCGGGTGGCACTGCGGCACCATCGAGGCGCTCGACGCCACGGTGCACTACGCGGAGGGCAGCGTCTCCGGCCTCATCCAGACCGATGTCTGCGCGGAGCCGGGCGACTCGGGCGGCTCGCTCCTCGCCGGCTCGCAGGCCCAGGGCATGACCTCCGGTGGCTCGGGCAACTGCTCGTCCGGTGGCCAGACCTTCTTCCAGCCGGTCGGTGAGGCGCTGAGCGCCGCCGGGGTGTCCCTGCTGACCCGCTGATCGGTCCGCACGGCTCGTGCCGGGGGCGGGTAGGGGCATTCCCTACCCGCCTTCGGCATGCCCGCATATTGCTCCAATATGTCCTAATCGGTATCTGGGAGTTTCCTGGAAGCGACCCTACGCTTTGCCGCACTGGGTGAATTCATTGCCCCGACGACAAGGAGTCGCAGGACATGAGACGCACATCCTTCAGAGCGATCACGGTGGCCACAGCCGCTGCGACGCTCCTCGCCGCCAGCATCACCGCCGCTACCGCAGGCACTGCCGCCGGTTCCGACAGGCCGGACGTGACCGGCTACGCCCCCGGCATGGTCGCCGCAATGGAGCGCGACCTGGGCCTGACCACCTCCGAGGCGGTCGCCCGCCTCAAGACCGACGAAGCGCTGTCGGAGAAGCAGGTAGTCCTCGCCAAGACCCTGGACAAGGGCTACGCGGGCGCCTGGGTCGACGGCACCGAGCTGTTCGTCGCCGTCACCGACAAGGCGCACGCCGCCGAGGTCCGTGCCGCCGGTGCCACCGCCGTCACCGTCGACAGGTCGCTGAGCCAGCTGGACCGGCTCGCCACCAAGGCCCACCGGGCAGCGCCCGACGCCAAGATCGCCGCCACCTACGTGGACGTCGAGTCCAACTCGGTGGTCATGGAGGTCGCCAAGGGCGCGAAGGGTGCGGTCACGTCCGCCGTCAAGCGGGCCGGGATCGCGGCGGGCTCCGTCTCCGTCGTCGAGGTGGCAGAGATGCCGCGCACGTTCATCAACGTGATCGGCGGCAACGCCTACTACATCGGCGGGTCCCGCTGCTCGGTCGGCTTCTCGGCCACCGGTGGCTTCGTCACCGCCGGACACTGCGGTTCGCGTGGCGCCACCACGAGCCAGCCGAGCGGCACCTTCCAGGTGTCCTCGTTCCCGGGCAACGACTACGCCTACGTGAACGTCGGTTCGGACGACAACCCGGTGGGCGCGGTCAACAACTACAACGGTGGCACGGTCAACGTCACCGGTTCGTCCGCCGCCGCCGTCGGCTCGACCGTCTGCCGATCGGGCTCCACGACCGGCTGGCACTGCGGCACCATCCGGGCCTACAACGCGTCGGTCACCTATCCCCAGGGCACCGTCTCCGGCCTGATCCGTACCAACGTGTGCGCGGAGCCGGGCGACTCCGGCGGCTCGCTGCTCGCCGGCACGCAGGCCCAGGGTCTGACCTCCGGAGGCTCCGGCAACTGCTCCTCGGGCGGCACCACGTACTTCCAGCCGGTCAACGAGGCCCTCGGTGCCGCGAACGTCTCGCTGATCACCGATGGTGGCGGCACCACGCCGCCCACCGGCTGCACGAGCGAGCGGACTGCGTTCAGTGGCTCGCTGTGGTCCGGCGGTCAGGCCGCGGAGCCCGGAACCACCGGGTTCTCGGTGCTGTCCGGAACCATCACGGGCTGCCTCGACGGGCCCAGCGGGACCGACTTCGACCTCTACCTGCAGAAGGCGAGCGGCGGTTCCTGGACCACGGTGGCACGCGGGATCACCGCGGCACCCGACGAGAGCGTGCGCTACACCGGCACCTCCGGCACCTACCGCTGGGTCGTGCACGCGTACTCCGGCTCGGGTTCCTACACGGGCGGCTACACGACCCCGTGATCTCCCCGCCCGAGCAACCGCTCTGAGCTGTCAGACGCGGTTGTCAGACGCTCAGGTCACCCAGGTGGCCTGAGCGTCTGACACGGGGAGGGCAGGTCAGGGGGCGGGGCGCGCCGTGGACTGACGCACGAGCAGCAGCAGCGCGAACGAGCCGAGGGTCACCGCGACGACTCCGAGCATGCCGCCCATGTACGCGGTGAGATCGCCGCCCAGCGGCAGCCCCCAGCCGTCACCACGCACGCCGCCGAGCGCCCCCAGGGCGACGGCTCCGGTGCCGACCGCGCCGAGCAGCAGCAGGCCCGCCGCGCCGGACGTCCCGGGCTCCAGTCCGTCGCGCGGGCCGTCCAGTGACGACGGTGAGCTCAGCGCGCAGACTCCGGCACCCCAGGCGAGCACCACCAGGACGGCGGCGACGACGTCGGACGGCCGGTGCCACTGCCCGATCAGGGTCGAAACGCCGGTGGCCGCCGTGTACCCGGCGCCGGCCACCGCGACGACCGGCCGCCAGCGCCGCGGCACGGCGATGAGGAGGCCCGCCGCTACCGAGGCCGCGACCGTCGTGTGCCCGCTGGGCAAGG
Source organism: Promicromonospora aerolata (assembly GCF_042682255.1). Lineage (NCBI taxonomy): Bacteria > Bacillati > Actinomycetota > Actinomycetes > Micrococcales > Promicromonosporaceae > Promicromonospora > Promicromonospora aerolata. Next base: position 3,416,644 of record NZ_JBHUHF010000001.1, on the reverse strand, counting down.
TGTTGATGTCGGCGCGTGCGACGTCGAGCAGGGCCGGCCGGTCGAGGACCAGGTGCTTGAGCACCTGCGTGGTGAGGTTCGAGCCGGCCACCAGGATCGCGACCTGTGCCGCGAGCCACCACCGCCCACGGGCCAGCGCGAGCACGACGGCGACCGCCAGGCCCAGGCCGACGAACGAGTTGGACACCACACCGAGCACCGGCTCGGCGAGCTCCCAGAGCAGACCCTGGCCCCGTGCGGCGCCGTCGAGCGCGAGCTGGTCGGCCCGCTGGCCGCCGGGCGACCGGACGAAGGTGTCCCAGGTGGCCCACACGCCCCACAGCGCGAGCACCGCGACGACGACGGCGGCGATGCGCGGCCGCAGGCGAGGCTGGGACCTCGGCGTTCGTGCCGGGGCGGGGTTACCGGCCGCGTTCCCGAGGGCGGGCAGCGGGAGGGTGCGGTCCGTCATGGGCACCACCGTAAGGGAGCAGCCTGAAGAGACCGTGTCGCTGGTGTGAGGCTCCACTGTCCATCCCGCCACGGGTGAAGTTCGCCACGGTCGGGTGAGACCACCGGGCGACCGGCTGTCGGCCCGGATAGGGTGCGATCCGTCGCGCCTGGCGTACCGTGAACTCTCCAGCGCCGCTCGGCGCCCACCCCCAGACCCCGCAGGAAGCAGGCAGGACCGGATGTCCCAGGCACGCAAGCTCGTGATCGTGGAGTCGCCCACGAAGGCTCGGAAGATCCAGAGCTACCTCGGCGACGATTACGAGGTCGAAGCCAGCGTCGGGCATATTCGCGACCTCCCGCAGCCCAAAGATCTGCCGGTGGAGATGAAGAAGGGCCCCTACGGCAAGTTCTCGGTCGACGTCGACAACGGGTTCGACCCGTACTACGTGGTCCACGCGGACAAGAAGAAGAAGGTCAGCGAGCTCAAGAAGGCGCTGAAGGATGCCGACGAGCTCTTCCTCGCGACCGATGAGGACCGCGAGGGCGAGGCCATCGCCTGGCACCTGATCCAGGAGCTCAAGCCCAAGGTCCCGGTCAAGCGCATGGTGTTCCACGAGATCACCCGCGAGGCGATCTTCCGGGCCCTCGAGAACACGCGCGAGCTGGACCAGGACCTCGTGGACGCGCAGGAGACCCGGCGCATCCTCGACCGCCTGTACGGTTACGAGGTCTCGCCCGTGCTGTGGCGCAAGGTGCGACAGGGGCTGTCCGCCGGCCGTGTGCAGTCGGTGGCGACGCGTCTCGTCGTCGAGCGGGAGCGCGAACGGATGGCGTTCGTCTCGGCGGACTACTGGGACGTCGCGGGCACCTTCGCGGTCTCGGACGACGGCGGGGCCGCCTCCGGCCAGCCCTCCTTCCGCGCCCGGCTCACCCAGCTGGCCGGCGACAAGGTCGCCTCGGGCCGCGACTTCGACGACCGGGGGCGGCTCAAGGTCCGCACCGGTGTGGTGCAGCTCGACGAGGCCACGGCGAACGCCGTCGTCTCCGGGCTGGCCGAGGCCGACTTCGCCGTCCGCAGCCTGGAGACCAAGCCGTACACGCGCCGGCCCGCCGCGCCGTTCACCACCTCCACGATGCAGCAGGAGGCGGGGCGCAAGCTGCGGATGTCGTCGCGCCAGGCGATGCGTACCGCGCAGGGCCTGTACGAGAACGGCTACATCACCTACATGCGTACCGACAGCCCGTCGCTGTCGGCCGAGGCCACCAACGCCGCGCGCGGCCAGGCCGCCGAGCTGTACGGCCCCGAGTACGTGCCGGGCGCCCCCCGGCTGTACCAGTCCAAGTCGAAGGGCGCGCAGGAGGCGCACGAGGCGATCCGTCCGGCGGGCGACTCCTTCCGTACCCCCGCGCAGGTCGCCGGCGAGCTGAGCGGCGACCAGTTCCGGCTGTACGAGCTGATCTGGAAGCGCACGGTGGCCTCCCAGATGGCCGACGCGAAGGGCTCGACGGCGTCCGTCCGGCTCGGCGCGGTCGTCGTGGGCGGTGACCAGGACGGCAACGAGGCGGTGTTCTCGGCGTCGGGCACGGTGATCTCGTTCCGTGGCTTCCTGGCGGCCTACGAGGAGAGTGCGGACGCGGACGCCGAGGCGGCGGAGAGCGCCGCGGCGGCGAAGGAGACGCGTCTGCCGACGATGGCCGAGGGCGACGCGCTGGTCGGTACCGATCTCGCGGCCGACGGCCACTCCACGTCCCCGCCGGCGCGGTACACCGAGGCGTCCCTGGTCAAGGCGCTGGAGGAGCGCGGCATCGGCCGCCCGTCCACCTACGCAGCGACCATCTCGACGGTCCAGGACCGCGGCTACGTGATCACGCGCGGCCAGGCGCTGGTGCCGACGTGGCTCGCGTTCGCGGTGATCCGCCTGCTGGAGGAGCACTTCGACCGGTTGGTCGACTACGACTTCACGGCGACGATGGAGGCGGACCTCGACCAGATCGCGGCCGGCTCACGGGAACGGGTCGCGTGGCTCCGGGAGTTCTACTTCGGCGAGACTCCGGGAAACCTCGGCACGTCCGACCCGCTCGGCGTGGACAGCGACGGTGGCGGTCTGCGCGCGCTCGTCGAGAACCTCGGCGAGATCGACGCCGCGGCCATCAACTCCGTCGAGATCGGCGAGGGCATCCGGGTGCGGGTGGGCCGGTACGGCCCGTACCTCGAGGACCTCGCGGCCGAGGTCGAGGAGGGCAAGAACCCGCCGCGTGCCTCGGTGCCCGACGACGTGGCGCCGGACGAGCTGACCGTCATCAAGGCCCGGGAGCTCCTCGCCGCCGGGGCCGACGACGGTCGCGTGCTCGGTGAGCACCCCGAGACCGGCAACCCGATCGTGGCGAAGAACGGCCGCTACGGTCCGTACGTCACGGAGCAGCTGCCCGAGCCGGACCTCGACCCCGGTCTGTCGGCCGCGGCCAAGAAGCGCGCGCTGGCCGCGCTGCCCAAGCCCAAGACCGCCTCGCTGCTCAAGACCCAAGCCCTCGACTCGGTGACGCTGGAGGACGCGCTGCAGCTCATGTCGCTGCCGCGGGTCGTGGGTGTGGACCCGGAGTCGGGCGACGAGATCACCGCCCAGAACGGCCGGTACGGCCCGTACCTGAAGAAGGGCACGGACTCGCGCACCCTGCCGTCCGAGGAGGCCCTGTTCACGGTCACCCTCGAGGAAGCGCTCGAGATCTACAAGCAGCCCAAGCGGGGCCGTGGGCGGACTGCGGCGCCGCCGCTGCGTGAGCTCGGCGACGACCCCAACAGCGGCAAGCCGATCCACGTCAAGGACGGCCGGTTCGGTCCGTACGTGACCGACGGTGAGACCAACCGCACGCTGCCGCGCGACGTCACCCCGGAGTCGGTCACCGCCGAGCGGGCCATCGAGCTGCTCGCGGACAAGCGCGCCCAGGGCCCTGCCAAGAAGCGCACGCCGGCCAAGAAGGCTCCGGCCAAGAAGGCGCCCGCGAAGAAGGCTCCGGCGAAGAAGAGCTCGTCCACGAAGAAGTAGTGCCGGCCGGACGTGGGGGTCGCCCTGGGTGACTCCCACGTCCGGCGGCCGGTCGGCACGGCGGTCAGCGCCGGAGGCGCCGGCCCGTCACCGCGTCGGGCGTGATCCGTACCCAGGTGTCCCGGGTGTCGTCCAGGTAGCTCACCAGGTCGGTGGACTCGGCGGCGGCGATATCGGCCTCGGTCTCCAGGATCTCCGCCGTGCCCTTCACGAGGACGCTGTAGGCGATCTCGGGGCCCCACTGGTCCACCTCGAACGCGACCCTCGCGTTCACCGCCACCTCCGCGACCTTGGTGCCGGGGATCGTGTGGAAGTAGATGGCCCGGTCCGCGACCGCGAAGTTCAGCGGGAAGATCTCGGGCTCTCCGGCGACGGCGGTGCCGAGCCGCCCGATGGGCTGCATCGACAGGAACTCCCAGCACTCGTCCTCGGTCATCGGCGTGATGCTCTGCGAGTTGTCGTCCATAGGCCCATCGTGCGCCGTGCGGGCGGGCAGCGCACGGCCGGTCGATGTCGGTGGGCGCGGTTAGGGTTGCGGCGTGAACGCACCGGGCTACTTCATCTCTTTCGAGGGCGGCGAGGGCGTCGGCAAGTCGACGCAGTCGCGCCTCCTCGGCGACTGGCTGGCCGGCCTGACCGGCCGCGAGGTCGTGCTCACGTTCGAGCCCGGCGGCACCGCCCTCGGCAAGGAACTGCGGGCGGCGGTCATGCACGGCCAGGACATGGGCCCGCGGGCCGAGGCCCTGATTTATGCGGCCGACCGCGCCCACCATGTCGAGACGGTGGTCCGGCCCGCGCTGGAGCGCGGCGCCGTGGTCATCACCGACCGCTATCTCGACTCGTCCGTCGCCTATCAGTCGGGCGGCCGCGACCTGCCCGGTCACGAGGTGGAGCACCTCTCCCTGTGGGCGACCAAGGGCCTGCGGCCGGACATCACGGTGCTGCTCGACCTCGAACCGCGCGTCGCCGCGGCCCGCCGCGCCGCGGCCGAGGACAAGGGGGCGCTGGACCGTCTGGAGCGTGCCGGCCTCGACTTCCACACCCGCGTCCGGGACACGTTCCTCCAGCGGGCCGCCGCGGAGCCCGGACGGTGGGTGGTCATCGACGCGGCCGCGCCGGTCGCCGACATCCAGGCGCAGATCCGGGTGGACCTCTCGGCCCGGCTGGGCCTCACGCCGGTCGTCGCCGAGGCGAGCAGCGCCGCCGAGCCTGCCGGCGGCACCCGGACCGCCGACGAGGACCCCGCATGACGGTGTGGGACGACGTCGTCGGGCAGGAGTCGGCGGTCGCCGCCCTCCAGAGCGCGGTGGCGAACCCCACGGCGATGACGCACGCGTGGCTGATCACCGGCCCGCCGGGCTCCGGCAGGTCGGTCGCCGCTCGCGCCTTCGCGGCGGCGCTGCAGTGCCCGCAGGGCGGCTGCGGCGTGTGCCAGGCCTGCACCACCACCATGGCGGGCACCCACCCGGACGTGACGCTGCTGGCCACGGAGAAGGTGGTCATCACGATCGACGAGGTGCGGGACCTGATCATGACGGCGTCCCGGTCGCCGTCGGGCGGCCGGTGGCGCGTGATCGTGATCGAGGACGCTGACCGCATGGCGGAACGCACCACGAACGTGCTGCTCAAGACCATCGAGGAGCCGCCGCCGCACACGGTGTGGGTGCTCTGCGCGCCGTCGGTCCAGGACGTGCTGCCCACCATCCGGTCGCGCTGCCGGGCCGTGGTGCTGCGGGTGCCGCCACCGCAGGCGGTCGCCGACCTGCTGGTGCGGCGCGACGGAGCCGACCCGGCGGTGGCGCTGAACGCCGCCCGTGCGGCGCAGAGCCACGTCGGTCTCGCGAAGCGGCTGGCGCGTGACGCAGGGGCCCGCGAGCGACGCAGCGCCGTGCTGAGCGTCGCCCGGCGCATCCGCGGGGTGGGAGACGCGGTGCTCGCCGCGGGCGAGCTCGTGGACGTGGCCAAGGCGGAGGCGGTGTCGGCCACGCAGGAGCGGGACGCCGCCGAGAAGGCCGAGCTGTTGCGGGGCCTGGGGGTGGCCGACGGCGAGACCCTGCCGCCCCGCCTGCGCTCCCAGCTCAAACAGCTGGAGGACGACCAGAAGCGGCGCGCCACGCGGCACCAGCGTGACGTGCTCGACCGCGCCATGGTGGACCTGCTCTCCCTGTACCGGGACGTGCTCGTGGTGCAGCTCGGGGCAGAGGTGGACCTGGTGAACGCGGAGCTCGCCGAGACGGTGCGCTCCCTGGCCGCCGACTCCACCCCGGAGCAGACGGTGCGGCGGATGGACTCGATCGGGGTGGCCCGCACCCGTCTGGGCGGCAACGTGGCACCGCTGCTGGCGCTCGAAGCGATGACCATCGCCCTGCGTCCGCAAGGGTGACCGTGCTCCGGCTGCGCGCCGGTCAGCACCCCGTACGGTCGGCTCCTGTGAAGATTTAGCACGGGTGCTGCCGAACCACTGAGGCACATTGTCCCGATTGCCGTCCCTGGCTAGGCTGCGGGACGCCCCCGAGCTTTTCCGTACGACAAGGAGTCCACCGCGCGATGAGGATCCTCCTGCTGGTTTCCGCCTTCAACGGTCTCACCCAGCGGGTCTGGTGTTCCCTGAGGGAACAGGGGCACGATGTCGGTATCGAGCTTGCCCCGACGTTCGAGTCGGGTGCCGCCATGACGCGGGCCGTCGAGCGCGTGGACCCCGACCTGATCCTGTGCCCGTTCCTCAAGCACCGGGTACCCGACACGATCTACGGCCGCTGGCCCACCGTCATCGTCCACCCGGGCCCCGTCGGCGACCGCGGTCCCTCCTCGCTCGACCACGCGATCCGCGACGGTCGGGAGCGGTGGGGTGTCACCGCCCTCTCCGCCGTCGAGGAGCTCGACGCGGGCCCGGTCTGGGCCACGGCCGTGTTCGACATGCCAGACCAGCCGATCGCCAAGAGCGCGCTCTACAACAGCCGCGTCGCGGACGCTGCGATGGCCTGCGTCGGCGAGGTGGTGCGCAAGGTGGCCGACGGCGAGCGGCCGATCCCGGCGGAGGCCTGCCTGCGGATCGTGCCCGTCGACGGTGAGCTGCCGCTGCTGCGGCGCGAGGACTTCCGCATCGACTGGAGCCGCCCCGCGAGCGAGCTGGAGCGGCTCGTCGCGGCGGCCGACGGCGCGCCCGGCGCCCCGGCCGGCGTGAACGGCCGGTCGGTCTGCGTGTTCGACGCCGTGGCGTCGCCGGAGCACACGGGGGCGGCGCCCGGCACCGTGGTGGGCCGCAACCTCGACGCGGTGGCGATCGCCTGCGGCGTCGGCACGCTCTGGGTCGGCTACGCCGCTGAGCTGAGCGGTCGCCGGGGCGCCAAGCTCCCCGCCGCTCAGGTGATCGACGCGAGCGGCGCACCGTTCCGCCGCGTCCCGGACGCCCTCGCGGAGACCACGTACGTGCGGGACGGTGCGGTCGGGTACCTGACGATCCGCTCCTACAGCGGCGCGATGTACACCGAGCAGTGCCGTCGCCTGACCAGTGCCGTCGAGAAGGCCCTCACCGAGGACACCCGCGTGCTCGTCATCAAGGGCACGGAGCACGCGTTCTCCAACGGGATCCACCTGGGCACCATCGACGCGTCGCCGGACCCGGCGGCGGAGGCCTGGGACAACATCTGCGCCATCGACGAGCTGTGCCTCGCGATCGCCACCGCCGACCAGCTCACCGTCGCGGCGTTCACCGCGAACGCCGGCGCGGGCGGCGTGATGGCCGGGCTGTGCGCCGACGTGACGCTCGCCCGTGAGGGCGTCGTCCTGAACCCGTACTACGACATGGGCATCTACGGGTCCGAGCTGCACTCCTGGAGCGTCCCGGCGCGCGTGGGCGAGCACCGGGCGTCGCTGCTCCTGAACCGCAAGCTGCCGATCTCGGTGGCCGAGGCGGCCCGCATCGGGCTCATCAGCGCCGTCGGGCCGCGGGAGTGGGGCGAGTTCACCACCTGGCTGTCGTCGGCCGCCCAGGGATACGAGGAGCCCGCCACGCTCGGCTGGATGCTCGCCGCCCGCGCGGAGCGCCGGGCGACGGACCGGCCGCTGTCGTACTACCAGACCATCGAGCTGGCCGAGATGGCGCGCGACTTCTTCGACGACCGCAACGCCTTCTCGGTGCACCGCCGGGCCTTCCTGCGCAAGACCCCCGCGGACGCCACCCCGGAGAAGCTGCGCTTCTCCACGGTGCGCGTCTGACGCGCGTCCGCCACCGCCGACGCGCGTGATCCGCCGGAAGCGCGGATGATCGGCAAGAGGTCAGGTGACCGGTAGCTCGGACTATCGGTCACCTTGCCTTTGACCGGTGTGCGGGGAGCGTGCAAGGCCGGCGGCGCCCGCCACATGACAAGGGTGGAGGCGTCGCAGACCTGCGACAACCACCCGGTGGTGTCAGGCGAGTGGAAGGATCTGGGTATGAAGATCAGGCGGATGAACCGACCCGGTGCGTCGGCGCGGCCGCTGGCCCGTGCCGGTGCGGCGGCCCTGGGCCTCGGCGTGACGGCGGCGCTCGCGCTGTCGGGGTGCGCGCAGTCCGACGTCGGCGGGTCCGAGGCGGGGGAGCCGACCGCCACCACGTCCACGCCACCGGAGGAGAGCGACATGGCCAGTCCCAGCCCTTCTGACAGCCCTGGCGCGGCGGACGGCGGCAAGGACGGCAAGCTGCCGCAGGCCGCCGAGATGGAGATCGAGGCCGGCAACTCAGGGCGGGGTCTGCCGCCCGGCCTGGAGGGCAGTACGAGCTCGACGGTCGGGGTCGCGTGGGCGCCCGTGGCGGGTCTGCTGTACGTGGTGACCAACGGGTCCAGCTCGTGTCCCATGTTCGCGGAGCCGGAGGCGACCATCGGTTCCGGGGGCAAGGCCTCGGGCGTCGACGCAGCGGACGGCGTGCTCACCGTGCAGCTCGTGCCGCCGAGCGACGGCATCTGCACCATGGACTTCGTGCCCACGACCACGGTGGTCGAGGTGCCGGCCGAGGCGGACACCGGCCAGCCGGTACCGGTCATGCTGGGTGACAAGGGCAAGGTCGAGCTCCAGCCCCGCGCCGCCGAGGGCGAGCCGGGACCGATGGCCTGGCTCGACTCGTGAGGGTCGCGTGTCGGTTCGCCAACGGGTAAGAAGTCTTCCCAGCACAACCGATAGGTTGTGCGGGTGATTCGCCCCGCCCGCCGTCGTCAGCCTGCGGCCGCCGTCGCCACGCTGCTCACCACCGTCCTCCTCCTCGCCGCCTGCGGTGCGCCGCCCAAGGTGCAGACGGCATTGGAGGACGTGGGCAAGTCGGACGGCTCGGCGACGGAGGGCGCGCCCAAGGGGTTCGAGGACTTCTACGGCCAGTCACTCGAATGGACCGACTGCGGCGAGGGCTTCCAGTGCGCCACGGCCTCCGCACCGCTCTCCTGGCACGATGCCGGGGCCGGCAGCATCGAGATCGCGCTCAAGCGCATCCCCGCCTCGGGGCAGAAGACGGGATCGCTGCTCGTCAACCCTGGTGGGCCTGGCGGGTCCGGTGTCGACTTCGTCGGTGACCCGGCACGGTTCGGGCAGTCGCTGCGCTCGTCGTTCGACATCGTGGGCTTCGACCCCCGCGGCGTGGGGCAGTCGACACCCGTCAAGTGTTTCGACGACGCAGGCAAGGACGAGTTCCTCAGCACCGACTACCCGTACACGCCGGTGGGTCTGGCGAACCGGCAGGACGCGGTTCGGGCCTGGGGGCAGGCCTGCGCCGAGAACACGGGGCCGCTCCTGGAGCACGTGGACACCCAGTCCGCCGCGCGAGACATGGACATGCTGCGGGGCGTGCTCGGCGACGACGAGCTGAACTTCCTCGGCTTCTCCTACGGAACCCAGCTCGGCGCCACCTATGCGGGCCTGTTCCCGGACCGGACCGGGCGGCTGGTGCTCGACGGTGCGCTCGATATCACGCTCGGCTCGGACGAGGTGGCGCTGCAGCAGGCGGAAGGCTTCGAGAGCGCGCTGCGCGCCTACGTGACGGACTGCCAGGCGAGCAGCTCCTGCCCGCTGACCGGTGACGTCACCAGCGGCCTGCAGCAGATCCAGTCGATGGTCGAGAACGCGGAGCCCAACCCGATCCCGACGTCCACCGAGCGGTCCGTGACCAAGAAGCTCGCGTTCTACGGCGTGGCCGTGACGATGTACGACGAAGGCTCCTGGCCGTTCCTCACGCAGGCTCTGCAGGAGGTCTTCGGGGAGGGCACGGGCGATGACCTGCTCTACCTGGCCGACGTCTACAACGACCGCAACCCGGACGGCACCTTCAAGTCCAACAGCGAGGAGGCGTTCCGCGCGATCAACTGCGCCGACGGCCGCGCCGAGGAGGACATGGCGAAGATGCGAGAGCTGGCTGCCGAGATCGAGGAGGCGGCGCCGACCCTCGGCGAGTCGTTCGGCTACTCCGGCATCGAGTGCACGGACTGGCCGTACCCGCCGGCGGAGCAGGAGTTCGACCCGGCTGCGAAGGGGGCACCGCCGATCGTCGTCATCGGTACCACCAACGACCCGGCCACGCCGTACCGCTGGGCCGAGTCGCTCGCGAACACGCTCTCCTCGGGCACCCTGGTGACGTACGAGGGTGAGGGGCACACGGCGTACGGACGGTCCAACACCTGCATCAGCACGGCCGTGGAGGACTACCTGGTCGAGGGCAAGGTCCCGGAGGAGGGCCTCACCTGCTGACCTGGGCGGGCCCGGTTCCAGCGGGTCGAGGACGTCACACGGTTTCGCTTTGAAACCTGGGCCTCTCATTGGGTACAGTGAGGGCCGCTCACCGATCCGGTTCGTACCGGCTCGCGGTGCGCACGCCGCCTTAGCTCAGTCGGTAGAGCGATTCACTCGTAATGAATAGGTCATCGGTTCGATTCCGATAGGCGGCTCGTCGCGCGAAGGGCCCGGAACCACAACGGTTCCGGGCCCTTTAGCATGCGTGCGGTGTGCGGCGCGCCGTCTCTTCGCGTCCACACGAGGTCAGGCGACGAACGCCTCCGGTCCGAAGCGGCCCCACGCCACGAAGGCGATCAGCACCAGGTAGGCCAGGTCCGCCAGCATGAACTTGTACTCGCGCCGGCTGATCCGCGTGATTGCCGCGCCGACCATGATCATCGCGAGGCCCAGGGCAGCCAAGGGCACCAGGTCGGGCGCGATGCCGAGCAGCGCCGGCAGCACGAGCCCGAGGCCACCCAGCAGCTCCAGCACTCCGATGGTCTTGATGGTGCGGGGCTTGAAGTCCTCGACCCAGCCCGCAGCGGCGCCCGTCGCGGCGATCCGCTCCTTGCTCGCGATGATCTTGAGCCCGCCGCTACCCACATAGACGATGGCGAGCAGGCCGGCGACTGTCCACAGCGCGATGTTCATACGGTTCTCCTCAAGCAGATGTGACTGTCTGTACCGCCGACGACAGGCGAGTCCCGTATGTGACACGGCCGGCCGCACCACGAGCGGTCGGAGCCGGCCGGCCGGTGTTCCTAGTGCTGCGGCGCGGGAACGGCCTCCTCCGCCGCGCGGCTCACGGATTCCCACTCCTGCCAGATCCGCCGCCGCTCGTCCGTGACCTGGAACGCGATGTCGTAGGCCGTGCCGCCGAGCAGCAGCCGCCGCGGCGGGCGAGGGCTGGCGGCCAGCTTCAGGATCGCCTCGGCGGCACGCCTCGGGTCGCTGTCCACGCTGTTCTCCGCGAACTGGGCCGCCAGCCGGTCCCGCAGCGGGTCGTAGTCCGGAAGCGGCGCGGCCAGGTCCATGGCGGTGTACAGGTCGGTCCAATAGCCGCCCGGCTGCACGATCGTGACGTCGACACCGAAGTCGGCGAGCTCGTGCGCCACCGCCTCGCTCAGGCCCTCCAGTGCGAACTTGCTCGCGCTGTAGAGGCCGGTGCCCGCGAACCCGGCGAGGCCGCCGATGCTGGAGATCTGGATGAGGTGGCCGGACCGTTGCCGGCGGAGCACCGGCGCCACGGCCTGGGTCACCCACACGGCTCCGAAGAAGTTGGTCTCCAGCTGGGCGCGTACCTGGGCCTCGCTGAACTCCTCCACGAACCCGTACGACATGGTTCCGGCGTTGTTTATCACGATGTCGAGCTGACCGAAGGCGTCGACGGCGCGCTCCACGGCGGCGCCCACCGACGCCGGATCCCGGACGTCCGTGACGATCTGGAGGAGCCCGTCGCGGGTGTCGTCCTCCCGGGTCGTCCTGGACACCGCCGCGACCTGGTCGCCCGCGGCCAGAGCCGCATCGGTGAAGGCGCGGCCGAGGCCGCGGCTCGCTCCCGTGATGAACCAGGTGCGCGGCTGTGCGGAGGTGGTCGGTTCGGTCATGGCGATATCCCCTCGAATATTGTCGAGACGGAGCGTCTCGCCAAGAACGATGACAAGGCTCGCTCGTTTTGTCAATACGGAACGTCTCGTCTCTGTGCGGTACCGTTCCCGCATGCCGAACGCACTGCAGCCGTCCACGGGGCGGCGCCGCAACCCCGCCACCCGCGCGGCGATCCTCGCCACGACCTTCGAGGTCGTCGCCGAGCTCGGCTACGCGCGGCTGACCATCGAGAAGGTGGCGGCACGCGCCGGCGTCGGCAAGCAGACGATCTACCGGTGGTGGCCGAACAAGGGCGCCCTGGTGCTGGACGCCGTGCTCGAGCGCTCGCTCGGACCGGGCGAGCCTGCGGACCTGCCTGACACCGGCGACCTCGAGGCCGATCTGACCGCCGTGCTGGTCGCCACGGTCGAGGAGTTCGCCGACCCCGCGTTCGACCGTGCGCTGCGCGGCCTCACGGCGGCAATCATCGAGGACCCGGCGCTCAGCCAGGATTATCGGGAGCGGCTGGACGAACCGATGCGGGAGCTCAAGCGGCGGCGGCTGCGCCGGGCGCAGATGATCGGTGATCTCGACCCGGACGTCGACCTCGATCTGGCCGTCGACCTGATCTTCGCGCCGGTCACCCGACGCTGGACGGAGCGGTCCGGCGATCTCACCCCGGACGGCGTGCGGGCGATCGTGCGGCACGCGTTGCGCGGGCTGTCGGGTCCCGCTTAGCGGGACCGTGGGGCGGGATGGCGCCGCTGCGCCGCCCGGATGCCTCGGGCGGTCCGGTACAGGGCCCACCCGGCCACCGCACCTACGGCGTAGAACGGAAGGTCCGGCGCGTTGAACGTGGTGCCGAGCACCAGCCGGGCGAGCGTGCTCCGCGCGCCGAGCCCCGCGGGGACCCCGGTGAGCTGGAAGAGCTCGACCGCCACGCTCACCCCGAACGCCACGGCAGCGGCCACCCAGGCCCGGCTGCGCGGCGCCACGACGAGCACGAGCCAGAAGATCAGCAGCGCGTAGAGCGCGTCGCCCGCGTACTTCGCGAGGTCGCCGCCCAGCACCGACCGTACGGACAGCCCGGCCGCGACGGTCACCACTGCGGCGGCAGCGGGTGCGGCCCGACGCCGGAGGCGGTCCCGGAGCGCCGCGTCACCCGTCACGCGCGCCACTCAGGTGCGCGGCCTGCCGCAGCTGCCGCAGACGGCTGGCCGCACGGACGAGGTCGGGCGGCGCGGGGCGGCCGGCCGGCACCGCGAGCACCTCGTCGAGCGGGTCCGGGGCCGTGAGCACCAGTGGTACGTCACGGTCGTACAGCACGTCCACGAGGCTCACGAACCGCTGCTGGGTGTTCACGTGGCAGTCGGCGAACGGCACGACGTCGGACACCACCCACCGCCCGAACCGTTCGGCGAGCGACAGCATGTCCAGCGCCGAAACCGGCGCGGCGCACAGGCCGGCGAAGTCGAACCACACCGCACCGGCCGAGGCCCGGAGCGCGCGCACGCTCCGGCCGCCACCGAGCGCGACGTCCACCGCCTCGCGAGGGCCGGGCGGGACCAGGCCGGCGTCGGCGAGCTGTCGGGCGGAGCCCGGGACCAGGGCGGTTCCGCCACGCCAGCCCGGTACGGCCGGGACGACGTCGGGCACGCGGAGCTCGCGGTAGTCCACCGGACCGTCGACGGGCAGGACGTCCAGCTGCGCCTCCAGGAGGTCGATGAGGGGTACGGCGAGCTCATGGAACAGCGGGTCCGGCAGCAGCCCCTGGGTCGGGTAGTTCGACGTCGCGACGAGCGTCACCCCGCGGTCCAGCAGCTTGCGCAGGGCCCGGGAGAGCAGCATGGCGTCGCCGGCGTCGTGCAGGTGGAGCTCGTCGAAGCAGAGCACGCGCGCGTCCCCGAGCAGCGCGTCCAGGGCTCGGTCCATCGCGTCCGCCCGCCCGGTGCGCGCCCATACCTCGGCGTGCAGTGCCCGGTAGAACTCGTGGAAGTGGAACCGCGGGCCACCTGCGAGGCCGTGGAAGCGGTCGAGGAGCCACGTCTTGCCGCGGCCCACCGGGCCCCAGAGGTAGACACCCCGCCGGTCGTCGCGGCCCCGGCGTCCGCGCCGGTCGGCCAAGCCGCTCAGCAGGTCGTCGAGGTGCTCCGCCGCGGCCAGCTGCGCCCCGTCGAGGACGTATCCCGCAGCACGCGCGGCGTCGCGGATCGGCGTGGACGGCATGGGTCGAAGGTACCCTCTGTGCCTATGGCATGGACCCGCGCCCGACGGCGCAAGCCCGTCACCTATCTGCTCGGCGAGCCGGTCGAGGAGTACCCGGCAACGGCCCCCGAGGTGGACCGCGGCCGGGTGCTGCGCATCACCGAGATCGGCGAGCCGGTGCTGCACGCCCCGGCCCGGACCGTCGAGAAGTTCTCGACCCCGGAGCTCGCCCGGCTGATCGACGACCTGTTCGCCACCATGGAGTCGGCGCAGGGTGTCGGCCTCGCCGCTCCGCAGGTGGGTGTGGACCTCCGGGTGTTCGTGTACGACCTCACGGACTCGTCGGGGGACCGGCACGTAGGGCACGTGGTGAACCCGGTGCTCGAGACGGACCTCGAGGTGGAGCCCGAGACCGAGGAGGAGGGCTGCCTCTCCGTGCCCGGCGCCTACGAGCCGCTCGAGCGCCCGGGCGGGGCCACCGTGCGGGGCGTGGACCAGCACGGTGGGCCGGTGCAGCTGTCGGGCACCGGGTACCTGGCCCGCTGCTTCATCCACGAGTCGCAGCACCTGGACGGCATCCTCTACTGGGACCATCTGGATGCGGACCTGCAGGCGGACGCCCTGGAGCAGCGCGACGAGGAGCGACCGCACATCGTCGCGGAGCGGCGCGGGATCGCCATCGAGCTGGACAAGGTCCCGCCGTCCTACCCGGAGAAGCCCGCGGGCGGTCGCTGAGCACTGGTCCCCCGCACCTGTCAGAGGCTCGCCACCCAGTCCGCCACCGCCTGCGCCACGGCCGCCTGCCGCGCGACGCCGCGCATGTCGTGGGCCCCGGACAGCGTCACGGTCGTGACCGGTCCGGGGATCGCCGCGACGTGCTCGGCGAGCTCGTCGGGGGTGCCGAACTGGTCCTTGTCCCCGGACACGAACAGCGTGGGCACCCCGATCTGCCCGAAGTGCTCCACGCGGAGCTTCTCCGGGCGGCCCGGCGGGTGCAACGGATAGCTGAGCAGCACCAGGCCGGCGGCGGGCAGGCCCTCCGCCACGGCCATCGAGCACATCCGCCCGCCGTACGACCGGCCGCCCAGGAGCAGCCGGTCGGTCGGGACGTCGAGCTCGTCCGCCCAGGTGCCGGCCTCGGCCCGCAGGTACGCGACGGCGACCGGCGCCCGGTCCGGCATACGCCGCCCCTCGAGGCGGTACGGGAAGTCTGCCCGGCGTACGGGGAGCGGTGGCGCGGCGTCGGCCAGGGCCTGCTCCACCGCGACGAGTGCAGGGCTGTCGCGGTTCGCGCCCGCGCCGGGGGTGAGGAGGAGGCCTGCGGGTGTGGTCACGCACCCAGTCTGCCTCGCCCGCTCGTCCGGGCACCGGACGGTGCGCTGCGGACCGGTCAGGTGAGGCGGCGCCAGAGCAGCAGCAGACCGCCGGTCGTCAGGAGCGCACCGCTGCCGAGCACGGCGACCCAGCCGAGCGGGGAGATGACCTCGCCCTCCTCCGCCGAGACCGCCCGCGCCTGCACGCCCTGCCGTTCGACCATGCCCTGGTCGAGCTCCTCCTCGGACGGCGTGGGCGAGGGGCTCGGTGAGCTCGACAGGGACGGGGAGGGCGTCGCGCTGGGCGTGGGGGACGGCGTCGGCGTCGCGGCCGGGGTGGGGACCGGCGCGGCAGAGGGCGTCGGCGGGACTGCCGTGGCCGTCGGCCGTGCGGGTTCCGGCCTGGGCCTCGGCTTCGGCGTCGCGACGGGCGCAGATGCCGGCTTGTCGGCCTTCGTGGCGGTGTGGGTCGGGGCGGGGGTCGGTGTGGGGGTCGACGCCGCGGTCGGCTGGTCCGCCGTGCACGCGCTGTTGCCTTGCGACTCGTGCCAGCTGCTCGCGTCCTCGACCTCCACCCACACCACGCAGTAGCCGTCCGGATACGCCTGCCGGGCCTCCCAGAACATGGTCCAGCCGTGGTTCTGCTCGTCCCGGGTGAGGTCGCGGGAGTACGCCTGCCCGCCTCGGCGCTCGCCGACGGGTCGGACGACGTAGGCGACCTCGTCGCTCTCGCTGCCCCGCTGGAACGCGACGCCGTCCGCGTTGACCCAGATGTCGTCGTGGGAGCGTTCGCCGGCCGCCGCAGGCTGCCCGAGGGTGCCGACGCCCACCAGGGCGAGTGCCGCCAGCAGGGGCGCGAGCCGCCGGGTCCGGCGCCGTGCCGGGACGTCTCGCACCGTCGGCCGCGGCGTTGCGGCGGAGCCAGTGACTGGTATCACGGCGGCGATCCTACCGCCGCACGTGCGAGCACGTCAGAAGCGGGGGCCTTCCTCGCCGTGCAGCAGGTTGCGGATCGGACGCGTGATGACGTCCACCCGGTCCACCAGGTCCACGGGGCCGGTCACCACCACGGCACGGTCGGCGGCCGGGGAATAGACGGCCGTCACGTCGCGCACGGTGACGCGCATGCAGCGCGTGCTCGCGCCGTCGATCTGGAACTGCCGGGTCTCGCACGGCACGTCGTCGACCTCGGCGACGATCGCCCGCATCGCGCTGCGGTAGTCCTGGTACGACTCGGCCAGCTCGGTCACGTCGGCGATCTCCGGTGGTGCGGACGGGTCCACGTCGGCGTGCAGGGGCGCGACGAGCGCGCCGCTGCAGGCGGCGCGGACGATGTCCTCGATCTGCGCCGGCGTCGCGGGTACGCGGAGGGTCTCGACCTCGACGGTCTCGCCGGAGAACGTGCGGTAGGAGCGCAGGAAGCGTTCCTCGGTGGGGTCCGTGCTGTCGGAAGCGCCGGTGACCTCTTCCTCGACGAGGTCGAGTCCCCAGGTCAGCGGGTCGTCCACCTCGCCGACGACGCCCGAGAACCGGGCGAAGCGCGCGACGATCTGTTCCCAGGACTCGGGGGTCGGGCTCGGTTCGTCCGCCATGTGGCCTCCCCGGGGTGGGTGCGGGTCTGACAACGAGACTGCCGGGTGCGAGGGGACCCGTCAACGACCTCCGCCAGAATCGGTTCGGAATCAGCCCGGACTCGCCAGCAAGAGGCGGTGCCCGGGCGTGTCGTCCCGGGTTGGGATGCTCCGCACCCCTCCGGTGCCCGACATCGTCACGCCCCTGGCGAACATGGGCATCAACCGGCCCATGGGCGCGTTGGGACCGCATAGAGTCGTTGCGGTCAGGCCTGGTACCGCCGGTGCAGGTGTACGCCGCTCGTGAGGGAGCAGCACATGTTCGAGAGATTTACGGATCGCGCCCGTCGGGTCGTCGTCCTCGCCCAAGAAGAGGCGCGGATGCTGAACCACAACTACATCGGCACGGAGCACATTCTGCTCGGCCTCATTCACGAGGGTGAGGGTGTAGCGGCCAAGGCGCTCGAGTCGCTGGGGATCTCGCTCGACGGCGTCCGCACCCAGGTCACCGAGATCATCGGTGAGGGTCAGCAGGCGCCGAGCGGGCACATCCCGTTCACGCCGCGTGCCAAGAAGGTGCTTGAGCTGTCGCTCCGCGAGGCGCTGCAGCTCGGCCACAACTACATCGGTACCGAGCACATCCTGCTCGGTCTCATCCGCGAGGGTGAGGGCGTCGCAGCACAGGTGCTCACCAAGATGGGTGCCGACCTGAACAAGGTGCGCCAGCAGGTCATCCAGCTGCTGAGCGGCTACCAGGGTAAGGAGCCCGTCTCCGCAGGCGGTCCCCAGGAGGGTCAGCCCGCGGGCTCGGCCGTGCTCGACCAGTTCGGCCGTAACCTCACCCAGGCCGCGCGCGAGGGCAAGCTGGACCCGGTCATCGGTCGTACGCAGGAGATCGAGCGGGTCATGCAGGTCCTGTCCCGTCGCACCAAGAACAACCCGGTGCTGATCGGCGAGCCCGGCGTCGGCAAGACGGCCGTCGTCGAGGGCCTGGCACAGGACATCGTCAAGGGCGATGTCCCGGAGACGCTCAAGGACAAGCAGCTGTACACGCTGGACCTCGGCGCGCTGGTCGCCGGTTCGCGCTACCGCGGTGACTTCGAGGAGCGCCTCAAGAAGGTGCTCAAGGAGATCCGCACGCGCGGCGACATCATCCTGTTCATCGACGAGATCCACACCCTGGTGGGTGCGGGTGCCGCCGAGGGTGCCATCGACGCCGCCTCCATCCTGAAGCCCATGCTGGCTCGGGGCGAGCTGCAGACCATCGGCGCCACCACGCTCGACGAGTACCGCAAGTACGTCGAGAAGGACCCGGCCCTGGAGCGTCGTTTCCAGCCGATCCAGGTCTCCGAGCCGTCGCTCGAGCACGCCATCGAGATCCTCAAGGGTCTGCGCGACCGCTACGAGGCACACCACCGCGTGTCCATCACGGACTCGGCGCTGGTCTCCGCGGCGACGCTCGCCGACCGGTACATCAACGACCGGTTCCTCCCGGACAAGGCGATCGACCTGATCGACGAGGCCGGTGCCCGCCTGCGCATCCGTCGCATGACGGCGCCGCCGGAGCTCAAGGAGCTCGACGAGAACATCGCCGAGGCGCGCCGCGAGAAGGAGTCGGCGATCGACGAGCAGGACTTCGAGAAGGCCGCCGGGCTGCGTGACAAGGAGAAGCAGCTCACGCAGGTCCGCGCGGACAAGGAGAAGGCCTGGAAGTCGGGCGACCTCGACACGGTCGCAGAGGTCGACGACGAGCTGATCGCCGAGGTGCTGGCGATGTCCACGGGCATCCCGGTCGTCAAGCTCACCGAGGAGGAGTCCAGCCGGCTGCTCCACATGGAGCAGGAGATCCACAAGCGGGTCGTCGGCCAGGAGGCGGCGATCAAGGCGCTGTCGCAGGCCATCCGCCGTACGCGCGCCGGGCTCAAGGACCCGAAGCGTCCCGGTGGCTCGTTCATCTTCGCCGGCCCCACGGGTGTCGGTAAGACCGAGCTCGCCAAGGCGCTCGCCGAGTTCCTGTTCGGTGACGACGACGCGCTCATCCAGCTCGACATGTCCGAGTTCTCGGAGAAGCACACGGTCTCGCGACTGTTCGGCTCCCCGCCCGGATACGTCGGCTACGACGAGGGTGGCCAGCTCACCGAGAAGGTGCGTCGCAAGCCGTTCTCCGTGGTCCTGTTCGACGAGGTGGAGAAGGCGCACGCCGACATCTTCAACTCGCTGCTGCAGGTGCTCGAGGACGGTCGACTCACCGACTCGCAGGGTCGAGTGGTGGACTTCAAGAACACCGTCATCATCATGACGACCAACCTGGGCACGCGGGACATCGCCAAGGGCGTCCAGACCGGCTTCAACGCCGGCGGCGACCTGGTGACCTCCTACGAGCGCATGAAGGCGAAGGTCAACGAGGAGCTCAAGCAGCACTTCCGGCCGGAGTTCCTCAACCGCGTCGACGACACGATCGTGTTCCCGCAGCTCTCGCAGGACGAGATCATCGAGATCGTCGACCTGGAGATCGCGAAGCTCGACCGTCGTATGCGTGACCGCGACATGGGCCTCGAGCTCACCCCGGCCGCCAAGCACCTGCTGGCGGAGAAGGGCTACGACCCGGTCCTCGGTGCCCGTCCGCTCAAGCGGGCGATCCAGCGGGAGATCGAGGACGCGCTGTCCGAGAAGATCCTGTTCGGTGAGCTCAGCTCCGGTCAGGTGGTCATCATCGACGGCGAGGGCGAGGGCATCCTCGGCGAGTTCACGTTCCGCGGTGTGGAGCGCGACGAGCGTCGTCGTCCGACCCCGGCCGAGCCGCAGTCGGTGCCCGCGGGCGCCGGACTGGTGCCGCGGGACCTGCCGCCGTCGGGCCAGATGGCGGCCGGCGGGGCGTGATCGTCCGGTAGTCAGACCGACCGCGAAGGCCCGGTCACCCCACCAGGGGTGGCCGGGCCTTCGCGCGTGGTCGCAGTACGTCGAAGCGTTCGGCAATACGTCAGGTGGTCGGCAGCCCGGGCTGCCGACCACCTGACGTATTGCCGAACGCGTGGGCGGCCGTGGGCGGGCGGCAGGCCGGGCGGCCGTGGGGGGCCGGTTTGACATGTTCACCGCGCGGATGGTTCC
Organism: Promicromonospora aerolata; assembly: GCF_042682255.1. Classification (NCBI taxonomy): domain Bacteria; kingdom Bacillati; phylum Actinomycetota; class Actinomycetes; order Micrococcales; family Promicromonosporaceae; genus Promicromonospora; species Promicromonospora aerolata. Next base: position 3,396,649 of record NZ_JBHUHF010000001.1, on the reverse strand, counting down.
GTACGACAGAACTCAGTTCCGCTAGGCGGATCTTGCACCGATAGAACGTCCGCTCGATGTTGAGCAGAAGGAGAAGCGATGAGGCTCAAGAAGATGGCGGCCGCCGGCACGGCGGCGCTCGTGGCCGTGGCGCTCACGGCCTGTGGCGGCGGCTTCGAGGCCCCGGCCGAGGGAAGCGCCGAGAACACCGGTGGCGCCGGTGCGCCGGAGGCGGAGACGGTCTTCAAGGTCGCCTTCAACCAGAACGCGGACCAGCCCGAGGCCGTCGCCATGACGAACCTCGGCGAGCACCTCGCGGAGCGGACCGACGGACGCTACACGCTCGAGGTGTTCCCGAACGAGACGCTGGGTGCCCAGAAGGACACGGTGGAGCTGGTCCAGGCCGGCACCGTGGACTTCGCGCTCGTGGCCGGGTCGCTGCTGGAGAACTTCAACCCCGACTTCGTCGCGCTGAACCTGCCGTACGTGTACGACTCGCAGGAGCACCAGGAAGCGGTGCTCAACGACCCCGAGATCACCGGTGACCTGTACACCTCGATCGAGGACCAGAACATTCGCGTGCTCGGTGGCTTCTCCGCCGGTACCCGTAGCGTCTACAACTCCTCGCACCCGATCGAGAAGCCCGAGGACCTCTCCGGTCTCAAGATCCGGGTCATGGAGTCGGACACCAACACGCGGATGCTCGAGCTCATGGGCGGCACCGGTACGCCGATGGGGCAGGGCGAGGTCTACACCGCCATCCAGTCCGGTGTGCTCGACGGCGGCGAGAACAACGAGTCGATCTACTCGAACCTCAAGCACGACGAGGTGGCGCCGTACTACTCGTACACGAAGCACCTCATGATCCCGGACCTTCTGATCACGAGCCCCGAGATCTTCGACTCGATGTCCGAGGAGGACCGCGCGGTGTTCCTCGAGGAGCTGCAGGCGGCGTTCGAAGAGTCGAGCGAGCTCACGGCCACGGTCATGACCGAGAGCCAGGCGGCTGCCGAGGAAGCCGGCGCCGAGTTCAACGAGCCCGACATCGCGCCGTTCCGGGAGGCCGTCAAGCCGCTCCTGGACGAGAAGCTGACCACCGACACCGCCAAGGACCTGTACGACAAGGTCCGCGCGGCCGCCGAGTGACCCGGCGCTGAGGATCTCGAGCGATGACATACGTCAAGCAAGCTCTTGATGTCGCGCTGCGGTGGTTGTGCGTCGGGCTGTTCGCGGCCCTGGTGCTCGTCGTGGTGTGGCAGGTCTTCTCCCGGCAGGTGCTGAACTCGCCGAGCACCTGGTCCGAGGAGCTCGCCAAGTACGTCTTCATCTGGCTCGGGCTCTTCGGTGCCGCACTCGTCTTCGGCGAGCGGGGGCACATCGCGGTCGACGCGCTGGTTCGCAAGATGCCCGAGCGTTGGCAGCGGTGGAACGCCGTACTCGGCCAGATCGTGATCGCGGCCTTCGCCGTGCTCGTGCTGGTCTACGGCGGATGGCAGGTCTCCGAGCTCGCCTGGAACCAGAGCATGCCCGGGCTGCCGCTGAAGGTCGGCTGGCTGTACCTGGCGCTCCCGCTGTCGGGAGTCCTGGTGCTCTTCTACACCGTCTACCACCTGGTGGCCGTCGTGCGGGGCGTGGAGAACGCCACCGCCGACGGCGAGCCGGAAGCCATCTGAGGAGGTCGAACACATGGAGGTGGCCGCTCTTGCCGGGCTTGTCCTGGTGGTAGGTATCGTCGTGCTCCTGGTGCTGGGGGTCCCGGTCTCCGTGGCGGTGGGTATGTCTGCCGCTGCCGCGGCGATCACGGCCCTGGGCTTCGAGAACGGGCTGCTGACGTCCGCGCAGCAGATGTTCCGCGGGATCAACAACTTCTCTCTGCTGGCGATCCCGTTCTTCGTCCTGGCCGGCGTGATCATGAACAACGGCGGGATCGCGCTACGGCTCGTCAACTTCGCCAAGATGCTGGTCGGGCGTGCCCCCGGGTCGCTCGCCCAGACGAACGTCGCGGCGAACGCGATGTTCGGCGCGGTCTCCGGCTCCGCCGTGGCCTCGGTGGCCGCGGTGGGGTCGACGATGGGTCCGCTGCAGGCCCGCGACGGGTACCCGCGGGACTTCGCGGCTGCGACGAACATCGCGTCGGCGCCGTCCGGGATGATCATCCCGCCGAGCAATCTGATGATCGTCTACTCGCTCGTGTCGAGCACGTCGATCGCAGCGCTCTTCATGGCCGGCTACGTGCCGGGCATCCTCTGGGCCGTGATCTGCATGGTGATCGTGCACCTGTACGCCCGGAAGCGGCCCGAGCTGCGCGTCACGGAGCGGCTGTCGCTCTCCGCCGGCCTGCGCGTCGCGGTCGAGGCGCTCCCGGCGCTGATGCTCATCGTCGTCGTGATCGGCGGCATCCTGGCGGGCTTCTTCACCCCGACCGAGGCGTCCTGCATCGCGGTGGTCTACTCGCTCGTGCTCGCGTTCGTGTACCGGGCGATCAAGGTGCGTGACCTCGCCGGCATCCTGCTCGAGTCCGCTCGCACCACGTCGATCGTGATGTTCCTGGTGGGCGTCTCGGCCGCCATGTCGTGGGTGATGTCGTTCGCACAGATCCCGCAGCTCGTCACCGACGCGCTGCTGTCCGTGACCAGCAACCCGTACGCGCTGATCGTCCTGATCGTGGTGCTGCTGCTGTTCATCGGGTGCTTCATGGACCCGACCCCGGCCGTCCTGATCTTCGCGCCGATCTTTCTGCCCGTCGTCACGGCATTCGGGATGGACCCCGTCCACTTCGGCATCTTCATGGTGATGGCGCTGTCGATCGGCACGATCACGCCACCCGTCGGTCCGGTCCTGTTCGTCGGCGCACGAGTCGCGGACATGTCGATCGAGAGCATCGTGCGCCGCATGGTGCCGTTCTTCGTCGCGCTCGTGCTCCTGCTCCTCGTCGTCGCGATGACGCCCGCGCTGTCGATGTGGCTCCCCACTGTCCTCGGGCTCCTCTAGCCCTCTCTACTCTGCCCAGGAGGCATCCAGTTGGAACAGCGATACGCCACCGCCCCCGATCAGGTCCCCGGGATGAACACCGATGACCTGCGTCGTCGGTACCTCGTCCCCGAGCTCTTCGTCGACGACGAGATCCGCACGGTGTACACCCACCACGACCGGGTGGTCCTCGGCGGCATCAGCCCGGTCTCGGCCCCGCTGACCCTGCCGGGCTACCCCGAGATCCGCTCGGAGCAGTTCTTCGAGCACCGGGAGGCGGGCATCGTCAACGTGGGCGGCCCCGGCACCATCACGGTGGACGGGACCGAGCACCGGCTGGACCACGGTGCCTGCCTGTACGTGGGCCGGGGTGCCGCCGACGTGGTGCTCGCCTCGGACGAGCCGACGGCGGAGGCCGGACCCGCACGGTTCTACCTGTTCTCGGCGCCGGCGCACACCGCCTACCCGACCACTCTCGTGCCGCCCGGGCAGGGCACGGTGCGTGAGCTGGGCGACCCGCTCACCTCGAACCGCCGCACGCTCAACCAGTACATCCACGAGAACGGCGTGCAGTCGTGCCAGGTGGTCATGGGTGTCACCACCCTGCACCCCGGTTCCATGTGGAACACGATGCCCGCGCACACCCATGACCGGCGCACCGAGTGCTACCTCTACTTCGACCTGCCAGCCGAGGCCCGGGTCATCCACATCATGGGTGAGCCCACCGAGACCCGGCACCTCGTCATCGGCGACCGCGAAGCCGTGATCTCACCCAGCTGGTCCGTGCACTCCGGGGTGGGTACCGCCGCATACTCCTTCGTGTGGGCCATGGCCGGCGAGAACCAGGCGTTCGACGACATGGACGGCTTCGACGTGTCCACGATGCGGTGACGACGAGGAGGCAGTGATGAGCGAGGCGACGACGGCGAGCGAGAAGACGCTGATGGTGCTCGAGGCGGCGATGACGCACGAGCGGTTCAGCGAGATCGTGACCGCGGTGCACCTACCCAAGGCGACGGTCCACCGGATCCTCACCACGCTCGTCGACCGGGACTTCATCCGCGTCGCCGACGGCGGCACGCACGTGCCCGGTCCCAAGATCCTGTCGCTCGCCGGACTCGCCTACGACCGGGTGGACATCTCGCTGATCGTCCAGCCGTACGTCGACGACCTGGTGCGCCGCGTGCAGTGCACCGTGCACGTCGGCGTACGCAGCGGCGACGAGATCATCTACGTGGTCCGCACGGACTCCGACAAGCCCTACCGGATGCCGTCCCGCGTCGGCGCCGCGATCCCGCTGCACACCTCGGCGATCGGCAAGGCGATCCTGGCCCGGCTCGACGACGACGCGCTCGAACGCTTCGTCAACCGGGCCGGGCTCCCCCGGCGGACCGCCCGGAGCCTGACCACCCTGGACGACCTCCGTGCCGAGCTCGCCGACATCCGCGAGGACGGCTATGCGTTCGACCGCGAGGAGAACGTCCCGGGCGTCGTCTGCATCGGCACCGCCGTCCGCGACCACACGGGGCACTCCAACTACGGGCTGTCCATCTCCTCGCTCGCCCTCGAGCACACGGAGGGACAGCTCGCCGCGATGGCCGGCGACCTGCGCAAGACGGCCGCCGACATCACCCACGCACTCGGGGGCGACCGGTAGGGCACCCCGTGCCCGGCCGGGACCGACCCGGACCCTGACGAAAGAAACCACACGTGAGCACTACGAGCACCACCGCACCCGACACCGACCCGGTCCTGGCCCGCATGTTCAGCCTGACCGGCCGCACCGCCGCCGTGACGGGGGCGAGCAAGGGCATCGGGCTCGGCATCGCGACCCTCCTGGCGCAGGCGGGAGCCGATGTCGTCGGCATCAGCACGACCATGGCGGACGGCGACACCGACGCCCGCCGGGCCGTCGAGGCGGCCGGCCGCCGGTTCACACCGATCGCCACCGACCTCTCGGACCGGGCGGCCGTAGCCGACCTGGGTGAGCGGCTCGCCGGGCTGGAGGTGGACGTGCTCGTCAACAACGGCGGCACCATCCGCAGGGCACCGGCCGCCGAGCACCCCGACGCCGACTTCGACCACGTGGTCGAGGTGAACCTGCGGTCCGCCTGGACGCTCTCGCGTGAGGTCGGTCGCTCCATGCTCGCGCGGGGCTACGGCAAGATCATCAACACCGCCTCGATGCTGAGCTTCCAGGGCGGCGTCAACGTGCCCGGCTACACCTCGTCGAAGTCGGCGCTCGCCGGCCTCACCAAGGCGCTCGCGAACGAGTGGGCCGGCCGGGGCGTGAACGTCAACGCGGTGGCTCCGGGGTACGTCGCCACCGCCAACACCGACGCCCTGCGTGCGGACGCGCACCGCAACGCCGAGATCCTCGGGCGCATCCCGGCGGGCCGCTGGGCCACCCCGGAGGACATCGCCGGCGCGGTGCTCTACCTCGCCGCCCCCGCGTCGGACTACGTGCACGGCGCGATCCTCCCCGTCGACGGCGGATGGCTGGCCCGATGACCGCCTCGACGGCGCCAGCCACGGGTTCGGCCCCGACGCTGGTGGTCACCGAGTGCGACCACGACGCGTTCCTCCAGGAGGAGGAGGTCGCCCGCACGGCCGGGGCGACGTTCCGCGTGGAACAGGCCACCGACCGTGCGGCGCTGGAGAGCGCCTGCGCCGACGCCGACGGGATCCTCGTGCAGTACGCGACGATCGACGGCGCGCTCATGGACGCCCTCCCGCGCCTCCGCGTCATCGGCCGCTACGGCGTCGGCGTGGACTCGGTGGACGTCCAGGCGGCGACCGAGCGGGGCATCGCGGTCTGCAACGTGCCCGACTACGGCACCGAGGCGGTCTCGGACCACGCCATCGGCATGGCGCTCGCGGTGGTGCGTGGCATCCCGCTGCTCGACCGCGGGGTGCGCGCCGGCCGGGTCGACCTGCCCAGGGTGCGCCCGCTGCACCAGATCGCCGGTCGCACCTTCGGCGTCGTCGGGCTGGGCCGGATCGGGCGCGCCACGGCGCGCAAGGCGGCCGGGCTGGGCTACGACGTCGTGGGCTTCGACGTGCTCGCGACACCCGGGACCGACTACCGCGGCGTGCGGGCCGTCACGCTCGAGGAGCTGTGCGCGGCCTCCGACGTCGTGTCCGTGCACGTGCCACTGCACGAGGGCACGCGCGGCATGATCGGGCCGGAGCAGATCGCGCTGATGCGGCCCACGACCGTGATCGTGAACACCGCACGCGGCGGTGTCGTGGACACCGACGCGCTGGTCGCGGCGCTCGACCAGGACGTGATCGGCGGGGCCGCGATCGATACGCACGACGCCGAGCCGCTGCCGACGGACCACCCGCTGACCCGGTTCGACAACGTGGTGCTCACGCCGCACCTCGCCTGGTACACGGAGGAGTCCTACCGCGAGCTGAAGCGGCGCACGGCGCAGAACGTCGTCGACGTGCTGGCGGGCAGCCCGCCGCGCGAGGTGGTGAACCCCGAGGCCTGGGGGCGCGGACGCACCGCGCACCTGGCCACCCAGTCGATCGGAGCCTGAGATGCCGACCATCCCGACCACGATGACCGCCGCCGTGTGGGAGGCGGCAGACACGATGAGCGTGCGCGACCTCCCGGTCCCGCAGGTGCCGGAGGGCTGGGCGCTGGTGCGCGTGCTGTACAACGGCATCTGCGGCACCGACCTGGCGATCGTGCACGGCGCCCACCCGCGGGCCGAGGCCGGGCTCGTGCCCGGGCACGAGATCGTCGGGACCGTGGTCACTCCGGGTGACGGCGGGCCGGACGCCGGTGCGACGGTCGTCGTCGAACCGCTGATCTCCTGCGGGGAGTGTCGCGCCTGCCGGTCGGGTGCCACTCATGTGTGCCGCGACCTGCAGCTCTACGGTATCGACGCGCCGGGTGGTCTGGCGCAGTACGTGGCGCTGCCGCCGGCGGTGCTGCACCGGCTGCCCGACGGCGTGGACCCGCGCGTGGGTGCCCTCGTCGAGCCGCTCGCGGTCGCGGTGCACGCGGTCAGCACCGCGCGAGTCCGCCCCGGCGACGTCGTCGCGGTGGCCGGTGGCGGGCCGATCGGCGTGCTCACGGCGCTGGTCGCCCGGCACGCGGGTGCGGACCGGGTCATCGTGAGCGAGCCGTCGGCCTGGCGGCGCGGTGTCCTCGCCGATCTCGGGCTCACGGTCGTCCCCGCGGACCGGACCCTCACGGACGTGGTGCTCGAGCACACCGGCGCGGAAGGCGCCGACATCACGTTCGATGCGGCAGGGCATCCGGCGGTGACGCCGGAGCTGACCGCCGCGACGCGCGTGCTGGGTTCGGTCGTGGTGGTGGGCGTGCACAAGAAGCCCGCACCCGTCGACCTCCAGGCGGTCTGCTTCAAGGAGCTGTCCGTGCGCGGGGTGCGCGTCTACACACGGGCCGACGTCGTGCGCGCGATCGAGCTGGTCGCCGACGAGGCGCTCGGCCTGGACCGCGTGCCGGTCCAGGTCTTCCCGCTCGCGGAGGTGTCGGCGGCCGTGGCCGCGGCGGCCGACGGGGGAGCGGCGCTCAAGGTGCTGGTCGCCCCGGCGGGAGAGTCGGTATGACGGGCGGCGGGCGCGGTGCGACGTCGGCCGCCGGACCGTTCTCCATGGAGGGTGCGACAGCGGTCGTCACCGGCGGCGCGCGCGGGCTCGGTGAGGGCATCACGCGCTCCCTGCTCGACGCGGGCGCCGACGTGGTGGTCCTGGCGCGGTCCGGCCCGGGCGGGGAGCTGACCGAATACGCGGCCGCACGCGGGCGCGCCCTGCGGTTCGTGCCGGTGGACCTGGCCGATCTGGCGTCCGTCGAGGCGGCAGCGGCCCAGGTGCTGGCGGAGAGCGAGGTGGACATCCTCGTCAACAACGCGGGCACGCAGGACCGGTACCCGGCGGTGGACTTCCCGATCGACGCCTGGGACGCCGTGCTGCAGGTCAACCTGCGCGCGGTGTTCCGGCTGTGCCAGCTCTTCGGCCGGCCGATGCTCGAGCGCGGGCGCGGCAAGGTCGTCAACGTGGCGTCGCTGCTGAGCTTCCAGGGCGGGATCACCGTGCCCGCCTATGCGGCGAGCAAGGGTGCGGTGGCGCAGCTCACGAAGGCGCTCTGCAACGAGTGGGCCGGACAGGGCGTGAACGTGAACGCCGTCGCCCCGGGGTACATGGACACGGAGATGAACGAGGCCCTCCTGCGGGACCCCGTGCGGTCCGAGCAGATCTCCGCCCGGATCCCGGCCGGGCGCTGGGGCACGGCACAGGACATCGGTGGTGCCGTCGTGTTCCTGGCGTCCACCGCCGCCGACTACGTGCACGGCCAGGTCCTGGCGGTGGACGGCGGCTGGCTGGCCCGCTGAGTCGGCCAGCCGCGCCCGCTGGACCCGGCGGCTGACGTGGCGTACCGGGGAAACCCCCGGGTCGGTGGGGTTGCGTGGACCAGGGTACTGACTCGTCGTACCCGGTACGACGGGTCAGGACCCTGGTCCGTCCGCGAGGCCGTCAGGTCGCCGTCGGCACCGCGAGGCCGGCCGGGAGGAGGGCCGGGAGGACGTCGCGGAGCGCCGCCACCCGCTCGGCACGGGCGTCGCCCGTGAGCCGCTCGACCGGAGCGGTGATGCTGACGGCGGCGACGGCCCGCCCGGCCCGCAGCAGCGGCACGGCGATACAGGCGATACCCGCCTCGTTCTCCTCGGTCTCGTCGGCGATCCCGCTCGTGCGGGCGCCGTCGAGCGCGCCGCGGAGCTGCTGGGTGCTCGTGTCTGTGCCGGCGAACCGGACGAGCGCCGCCTCGTCGAGGTCCTGGACCGACAGCAGCGCACGGCCCAGTGCCGTCGTCGCGGCAGCTCGCCTCCGTCCGACGGCGGACCACACACGGACCGCACGCTGCGGCTCGACCTTGTCGAGATACACCACCTCACGCCCGGCGAGCACACCGAGGTGCACCAGCTCGTCGGTCTTCTCGCTGAGCGCGGTCAGGGCCGGGTGCAGCAGCGCGGGCAGGTTCTCCTCCGCCAGGTAGGTGCTCCCGAGGGCGACCGCGGCGGGACCGAGGCGGTAGGCCCCCTCCGGCGTCTGCTCGGCGTACCCGCGGTGCCGGAGCGCGGAGAGCGTGCGGTGCAGCGTGGGCTTGCTGACGCCGACCGTCTGGGCCAGGACCGCGAGCGGGGCGCCGGCGGCGCCGAAGCCGGCGAGCGTGTCGAGCGCCAGCAGCGCCTTGTCGACGCTCCCGAGCGGGCTGGCATCCATGGGGCTCCCTCACGTAGCATGCGTTTCGCAGTGAACAACAGACGTTCACCATAGCGAAACGGAGATCCGATGTCATCCCCGGACAGCACAGTCCTCGAGACCCTCGCCGCTCACCGGCTCGTGCCGGTCGTCGTGGTCGACGGCGCGGACGAGGGCGCCCGCCTGGCCGACGCCCTCGTCGCGGGCGGCCTGCCCGTCGCCGAGATCACGCTGCGCCTCGCGGGCGGCGTCGACGCGATCCGCGCGGTCGCGAAGAACCAGCCCGACGTCATCGTGGGTGCGGGCACCGTCACCACCGCGCAGCAGGTGGACGACGTCGTGGCCGCCGGCGCCCGCTACATCGTGTCCCCCGGGCTGTCGACCGCCGTCGTGCGGCGCGCCCAGGAGCACGGCATCCCCGTGCTGCCCGGTGTGGCCACCCCGTCGGAGATCATGACGGCGCTCGACCTGGGCATCGACGTCGTCAAGCTGTTCCCCGCGTCCGTCGTCGGCGGACCTGCCGCCATCAAGGCGTTCTCCGCGCCCTTCCCCGGCCTGCGGTTCGTGCCGACGGGCGGCGTCAGCGCCGCGAACCTCGCCGACTACCTGACGCTGAAGCCGGTGCTCGCCGTCGGCGGCTCGTGGATGGTCGACCGCAAGCTCGTCACCGCCGGCGACTGGGACGAGATCGTCCGCCGCACGCGTGACGCGGTGGCGCTCGCCGCCGAGATCGACGGGGGAGCGACCGGCTCCACCACCGCAGCCTCTACCACCGCAGGTTCGACCACCGAGGAGAAGAACTGATGACCTCGCTCAACGTCCGCCCCGCCGCAGACAGCGCCTACGACGTCGTCGCCCTCGGTGAGGTGATGCTCCGGCTCGATCCCGGCAACCGCCGGGTGCGCACCGCCCGCAACTTCGACGTGTGGGAGGGCGGCGGCGAGTACAACGTGGCGCGCGGCCTGCGCCGCTGCTTCGGCCTGCGCGGCGCGATCGTGACGGCACTCGCCGACAACGAGATCGGCCGCCTCGTCGAGGACTTCATGCTGACCGGCGGCCTCGACACCCAGTACGTGCAGTGGGTGCCGTACGACGGCATCGGCCGCGAGGTGCGCAACGGCCTCAACTTCACGGAGCGTGGCTTCGGCGCGCGCGGCGCCGTCGGCGTGAGCGACCGCGGCAACACCGCGATCTCGCAGCTGAAGCCGGACGACGTCGACTGGGACGCGCTGTTCTCCCGTGGCGTGCGCTGGCTCCACACCGGTGGCATCTTCGCGGCCCTGTCGGAGTCGTCGGCCGACGTGGCCGAGGCCGCGATGGCCGCCGCCCGCCGGCACGGGACCATCGTCTCCTACGACCTGAACTACCGGCCGTCGCTGTGGAAGGGCATCGGCGGCGAGGAGCGTGCGCGCGAGGTCAACCGGCGGCTCGCCCAGCACGTGGACGTGATGATCGGCAACGAGGAGGACTTCACCGCCTCGCTCGGGTTCGAGGTCGAGGGCGTCGACGAGAACCTCACCGACCTGGACACCGGCGCGTTCCGGGCCATGATCAAGACGGCGTCGGAGGCGTACCCGAACTTCCAGGTGATCGCGACCACGCTGCGCGGTGTGCGGTCGGCGTCGCGCAACGACTGGGGCGCCATCGCGTGGTCCCGCACGGAGGGCTTCGCCGAGGCCACCCACCGCGCGGACCTCGAGATCTTCGACCGCGTCGGCGGCGGGGACTCGTTCGCCTCCGGCCTGGCGTACGGGCTCATGGAGCTCGGCTCGCTGCAGGAGGCCGTCGAGTACGGCGCCGCGCACGGCGCCCTGGCGATGACGACCCCCGGGGACACGACCATGGTGACGCGCGCCGAGGTCGCCAAGCTGGCCGGCGGCGGGAGCGCGCGGGTCCAGCGCTGACGGGTGCTGGGCTGACGGGTGCTGGGCTGGCGGGTGTTGGGCTGGCGGGGACTGGGCTGGGCTGGCGGGTGTTGGGCTGGCGGGGACTGGGCTGGGCTGGCGGGTGTTGGGGGCCGAGCCGCACGCTGGTTGTCTTTGCGAGGACTGCTGGGGGCCGAGCCGCACGCTGGTTGTTGTTCTGGGTGCCCAACCGCACGTTGGTGGTCGCACGGAGCGCCGCTGGGCGTCGAGCCGCAGCGAACGCGTCGATCGAGGGCCTGGAGGACGTGCAGCATGCGGCTCGACCCATGGGTGGGTGGCTAACCTGCGGTTCGGCGTCTGCCGTGGTGGTTAACGTGCGGTTCGGCGCCGGCCTGGGCGGCTAGCTTGCGGTTCGATGCCCGCCACGGGGCCAACTTGGGGCTCGACGTCCAGAACAACGACCAACCTGCGGTTCGGCACTGCTCGATCGACAACTAACGTGCGGTTCGGCGCTGGCAGCGTTCCGCAGAGCCCTGCCGCCCGCCGGTCCCCGCCCCCGGTCCCCGCCGCCCGCACCACCCACCTCACCCCTTCCGCCGTTGATCACCGCCCGTTCGCCCCGGCGGGCGGCCCGGGTGCAAGGATTGGCGCCATGTCGTCCAAGAGCATCCTGTTCATCGGTGGAAGCGGAATCATCAGCCATGCCTCGGTAGCTCGGGCCGCACGGCTCGGGCACCGGGTGACGGTGCTCAACCGGGGGCTGTCCTCGACTCGTCGGTTGCCCGCGGACGTGGAGAACCTCGTCGCGGACGCGAGCGACGCCGGGGCGGTCGCCGAGGCACTGGGCGGCCGGGAGTTCGACGTCGTGGCGCAGTTCCGTGCGTTCGGCCCGGAGCACGTGGCCCGCGACGTCGCGCAGTTCGCGGGCCGCACGGGGCAGTACGTGTTCATCTCGTCGGCGTCGGCGTATCAGACACCGCCGTCGCGGCTGCCGGTCCGGGAGTCGACGCCGCTGCGCAACCCGTTCTGGCAGTACTCGCGCGACAAGATCGCGTGCGAGGACCTCCTGGTCCGGGAGTACCGGGACAACGGGTTCCCCGCGACGATCGTGCGGCCGTCGCACACGTACGACCGCACGCTGCTGCCGACGTCGGGCGGGTGGACCGACGTCGCGCGCATGCGCACGGGCAAGCCCGTCGTGGTGCACGGTGACGGCACGTCGCTGTGGACGCTGACGCACACCGAGGACTTCGCCGTCGGGTTCGTCGGGCTGCTCGGGCATCCGCTCGCCGTGGGGGACACGTTCCACATCACCGGTACGCACGCGCCGACGTGGGACCAGATCTACACCTGGCTGGCCGAGGCGGCGGGCGTGCCCAGCCCTGACCTGGTGCACGTCGCGTCCGAGACGATCGCGCGCGTGCTCCCCGAGATCGGCCCCGGCCTGGTGGGCGACAAGGCGCACTCGCTCGTCTTCGACATCTCGAAGGTACGTACCCTCGTGCCGGAGTTCGGCACCACCATCACCTACGACATCGGGGCGGCCGAGCAGATGTCCTGGTTCGACGCGCACCCGGAGGCGCAGGTGGTCGACGCCGGGCTGGACGCGGCCTTCGACCGGCTGGCAGGGCACGCCCGCGCGCTCTGAGCAGCCGGACCGCGGCCCGGAGATCAGCGGGGTCGGGCCGTCGACTCCCGGACGACCAGCTCGGTCGCGAGGTTCAGGCGCCGCACCTTCGGGGACCGGCCGCGGGCGGTGTCGATCAGGATCTGGGTGGCGGCCGCTCCCATCTCGGCGAGCGGCTGCCGCACGGTGGTGAGCGGCGGCCCGACCCACGACGCGAGCGGCAGGTCGTCGTAGCCCACGACCGACAGGTCCTCCGGTACGCGCAGGCCGAGCTGGTGCGCGGCGCGGAGCAGCCCGAGCGCCTGCATGTCGGAACCGGCGAACACCGCGGTCGGACGGTCCGGCAGGGACAGCAGCTCCATGCCCTGGTCGAACCCGGCCTCGACGTAGAAGTTGCCCTCCCGCACCAGCGCGGGGTCGACGGTGGCGCCGCGCTCCTCGTGCGCCGAGCGGAAACCGTCGACCCGCGCGCGGCTGCACAGCATGTCCCAGGGACCGGTGATCATCGCGATACGGCGGTGACCCAGTGCGAGCAGGTGCCGTGTGGCCTGCAGCCCGCCGTTCCAGTTGTCCGAGCCCACGGAGGCGACGTCGGCCGGCGGCTCGCCGTCGGTGTCGATGACCACGTAGGGGATGCCGCGCCGGTCGAGCTGCTGGTGCTGCGCCTCCGAGAGGTTCGCGGCCACGAGCAGCACGCCGAGGGGCGGCCGCGCGATGGTCGTGTCGAGCCACCTGGCGGGCGGGCGGTGCTCTCCGCCCAGCTCGGACAGGATCACGCTGGTCCGGGACTCGGCGGCCGCCGTCTCGACGCCGCGGATGATCTCCATGGACCAGCCCGACCCGAGCCGGTGGAAGACGAGATCGATCAGCCCGGTGCCCGCCGGGGCCGTGGCCGGCCGCCGTCGGCGGTACTGGTGCTTCTCCAGCGCCGCTTCGACGCGGTCCCGGGTGGCGGGCGCGACGTCGGCCCGGCCGTTGAGCACCTTCGAGACGGTGGGCACCGACAGGCCGAGCTCGGTCGCGATCGACGCGATGGTGGGGCCCGGGCGCACGCCGGTCATCGCAGCCGCCTTTCGGTAATGTTCGCGGAACTTTCGAACCGAAGGTACACCGTATCTAGATCGTGACCCACCAGGGTTTGGGACCGCCTTGACGATGTGACGCCTGCCACTCTACTGTCCCAGACGACAAGCACTATCGGTGACGACGCCGATAGTTTCGAAAACGTTCCACAACGAGGTGGGGATGGCAACTGAGCTGCGTGGCACCGAGACGTGGGGCCTTGCCCTGCGCAAGCACTGGCGCCTTTACACCTTCGCGATCCTGCCGATCCTGTGGTTCCTGGTGTTCCGCTACCTGCCGATGGCCGGCAACGTCATCGCGTTCCGCCGGTTCCGTCCCGGCGGCTCGATCTTCGGCGAGGAGTGGGTAGGGCTCTACTACATCGAGCGGTTCATCCAGGACCAGGCGTTCTGGCAGGCGTTCCAGAACACGGTGATCATCGGTGGGCTGACGCTCCTGATCGTGTTCCCGCTGCCGATCATCCTGGCCCTCCTGCTCAACGAGCTCCGTTCGCGGCTGTTCAAGCGGTTCGTGCAGACGGTCAGCTACCTGCCGCACTTCATGTCCATCGTGATCGTCGCGGGCTTCGTGTTCGAGCTCACGGCGCTGGACGGCACGGTGAACCGGCTCGTCCAGCTGTTCGGCGGGGACCCGATCTCGTTCATGCAGCAGGCGGACTGGTTCCGCACCATCTACATCTCGTCGGAGGTCTGGCAGACGGTCGGCTGGGGCACCATCCTCTACCTGGCCACGCTGACCACCATCGACGCGCAGCTCTACGAGGCAGCCCGCATCGACGGCGCCAATCGCTGGAAGCAGACGTGGCACGTCACGCTGCCCGGGATCCGGCCCACGATGGTGGTGCTGCTCATCCTGAACATCGGCCAGTTCATGCAGGTCGGGTTCGAGAAGATCTTCCTTCTCTACAACACGCTGACCCAGCCGACGGCGGACGTGCTCTCCACGTACATCTACCGCGTCGGCCTCACCTCCGGGCAGCTGAGCTACGCCACGGCGATCGGCCTGTTCGAGGCAGTGATCGGCCTGGTCCTCGTCTTCTCCGCCAACGCGATCTCACGCCGAGTCACCGGGAGCTCCCTGTGGTGAACACCGCCCCCGTCGTCGACCCCACCGTCAACCCGACGCCGAAGACGCCCGACCTGACCCGCCCGCGCCCGCAGACGACCACCATCAAGGACACGCCGGGCTACACGGTGTTCCGCTGGGTCAACGGGGTCGTGCTGGTGCTGGTCGCCGCCGTCACGCTGTACCCGTTCCTCAACCTGGCGGCGCGGGCGTTCAGCACCGAGGCCGCGATCAGCAGCGGCAACGTCACCGTGTGGCCCATCGGCTTCAACACGACGACGCTCATGTCGGTGCTCAGCCAGGACCTGTTCTGGCGCAACTACCTGAACACCGTGGTGTACACGGTGCTCGGTACCGCGATCGCCATGGCGCTGACCACCACGTTCGCGTACGTGCTGTCGAAGAAGTACCTGAAGGGCCGCATGCTGCTGATCGGCTTCGCGGTCTTCACCATGTTCTTCACCGGCGGCCTCATCCCGAACTACATCCTGATCAGCGAGCTCGGTTTCAAGAACACGCTCTGGGCCATCGTGATCCCGCAGGCGATCAACGTCTTCAACCTGCTCGTCATGAAGTCGTTCTTCGAGAACTTCCCGACCGAGCTCGAGGAGGCCGCCGCCATCGACGGCCTCACCACCTACGGGATCTTCTTCCGGGTGGTGCTACCGCTGAGCAAGGCGGTGCTCGCCACGATGGTCCTGTTCTACGCGGTCTGGTTCTGGAACTCCTGGTTCCCCGCGTTCCTGTACATGGACGACCCGCACCTGTACCCCGTGACGGTGTTCCTGCGGAACATCATCGCCGGCGCCACCGGCACCGGCGAGGGCCTGAGCGATATCGCGGTGCAGGTGGGCGCCAACGTCAAGGCAGTGACGATGCTGCTCACCGCGCTGCCCATCGTGTGTCTCTACCCGTTCGTGCAGAAGTACTTCGTGTCCGGCGTGATGCTCGGCTCCGTGAAGGGCTGAGCGCGCCGTACACCCGTCGAGACCCGTCCGCCGTCGAACGACGACGTTCACACCCCGGAGGAAACAACCATGAGGACCACGCGCAGAAAGGCTGTCGCGGCGACCGCGGTGGCCGCCCTCGGACTCACGCTCACCGCGTGCTCGTCCGGCAGCGGTGATGACGACGGCGGAGCCGTCGACATGGCCGACAAGATGGTCGGCGCCATGGAGGACTACGGCGTCGGTACCAGCTTCAAGGCGACCGAGCCGATCGAGCTCGGTCTGATGTACCGCGACCACCCGAACTACCCGCTCCAGGACGACTGGTCGATCCTCGAGCACCTCGAGCAGGACCGGAACGTCACCTTCGACATCCAGTCGGTGCCGCTCTCCGACTGGCAGCAGAAGCGCTCGCTCCTGATCAGCTCCGGCGACGCCGCCGACCTCATCCCGTCGACCTACGCGGCCGACGTCGAGACGCTCACCTCCGGTGGTGCGGTGCTGCCGGTGTCCGACTACCTCGACTACCTGCCGAACTTCATGGACAAGGTCGAGAAGTGGGGCCTGCAGGAGGAGCTGGACCGCCTGCGCCAGGCCGACGGGAAGTTCTACGTGCTGCCCGGGCTGCACGAGAACCCGAAGCCCTCCTACTCCGTCGCCATCCGCGGGGACTGGTGGGACGACGCGGGTCTGGAGAACCCCACGACCTGGGCGGAGTTCGCCGACCAGCTCGAGGTGATCAAGGAGGAGCACCCGGAGATCGACTACCCGTACACCGAGCGCTGGTCCATCAACGGACCGATGGAGGCCACCCTGCAGGCCGCCGCCGGCGGGTTCGGCACCGAGGCGGGCTGGGGCTTCGGCGACGGCGTGACCTGGAACGGCTCCGAGTACGAGTACACGGGGGCCTCAGAGGGCTACAAGGAGCTGATCGCCTACTTCGCCGACCTCGTCGACCGCGGCCTGCTGGACCCCGAGGGGATCACGCAGGACGACGACTCGGCCAAGGCGAAGTTCACCACCGGCAAGGCGGCCGCTCTCGGGTCGAACGACCAGGAGGCCGTCGTCTACCGCACGGGCTTCGAGGAGGCGGGCAACAAGGACGCCGAGGTGCGGCACATCGTGGTCCCGGCCGGTCCGGCGGGCAACCTCATGGACGCCACCACCGGAGGCCAGTTCGAGTCCGGGATCGCCCTCTCGTCGAGCGCCGCCGAGCGGGACGACTTCGTCGCGCTGCTGCAGTTCGTCGACTGGCTCTACTACTCCGACGAGGGCCTCGAGTTCGCCAAGTGGGGCGTCGAGGGCGAGACCTACACCAAGGACGCCGACGGTGCCCGCACCCTGGCGGAGGACGTCGACTGGGGCGGCCTGAACCCCGACGGTACCAAGCAGCTGAACACCGACTTCGGCTACTACAACGGTGTCTTCTCGCTGGCCCACGGGTCCACCGAGGACCTGGTGAAGTCGACCCTCTCGCCCGAGGTGCAGGAGTTCCTCGACGAGATGAACCAGAAGGACGTCGCCGAGAACGGCCCCGCCATCGCCATGGACGAGATGCAGCGCGAGGAGGCCTCGCTGCTGCAGACCAACCTGCAGGACATCGTCATGACGGCCAGCTCGCAGTTCATCCTGGGCGACCGGTCGATGGACGAGTGGGACGCCTACGTCGCCGAGCTCGAGGCGGCGGGCATGCCCACGTACGTGACCACGGTCAACGAAGCAGCAGGCGTCACCGAATAACCCCTCGTCGAGTGCGGGGTACTTGTTGGCTCAGCGCGGCTGAGCCGACAAATACCCCGCACTCAACGACGTGGCAGGAGAGGAGAGGCGTGGCTCGCACCATCGTTCCCGCACGGTCGGCCGGGGTGCTGGGGGAGGCCTGGCGTACGTGCGTCGGCACGGGGCGGTTCAGCCTCGCGCTGCGCCAGGACTACCAGGACGCCCTGGCCCTGGTGCAGCGCGAGATCGGCTTCCGGTACATCCGGGGCCACGGCCTGCTGCACGACGACGTCGGCGTCCACCGCCCGTACGACGTCGGCGGCCACCGCGGCACCGCCTACGTGTTCACCTACGTGGACCAGGTGGTGGACACGTACCTGAGGCTCGGGATCAAGCCCTTCCTCGAGCTCGGGTTCATGCCGAAGGGGCTCGCCTCCGGCGACCAGACGGTGTTCTGGTGGCTGGGCAACGTCACCCCGCCCCGCGACCACGCCGAGTGGGCGAAGCTGGTGCGGGCCCTGCTCCGCCACCTCATCGACCGGTACGGCCTCGACGAGGTGCGGACCTGGCCCGTCGAGGTGTGGAACGAGCCCAACCTCACCCACTTCTGGCAGGACGCCGACCAGGCGGCGTACTTCCGCCTCTACGAGGCGTCGGTCCGGGCCGTGAAGGACGTCGACGCCGGGCTCCAGGTCGGCGGCCCTGCCATCTCCCCGGGAGCCGACGACTGGTGGGAACCCTTCGCGGACTTCGTCACGGCGCGCGACCTGCCCGCCGACTTCCTGTCCGTGCACGCCTACAGCTCCGGCCCGGCACAGCACGTGCCCTTCGGTGTCTACCAGACGTTCCGCCGCCCCCAGGACCTGCTCGACCAGTTCGCCAGACCCCACAAGCTCCTCGCGGGGACGGCGCTCGCAGGCCGGCCCCTGCACGTCACCGAGTTCAACACGAGCTACCGCCCCGACAACCCCGTGCACGACACGGCGTACAACGCCGCCTACCTTGCACCGGTACTCGCCGGGGGCGGCGAGCACGCGGACTCCTTCGCGTACTGGACGTTCAGCGACGTGTTCGAGGAGGAGGGCGTGCCGGCGGCGTTCTTCCACGGCGGGTTCGGCATGGTGGCCCACCGGCAGGTGCGCAAGCCGACCTTCCACCTGTACGGGTTCCTGGCCCGGATGGGGCAGGACGTGCTGGCTCGCGGCGCCGACCACCTGGTCACCCGGCACGCCGCGACCGGTCAGGTGACGGTGCTCGCCTGGCAGCCGGTCGGCGGCACGGAGGACCCGGCCGAGGCGGACCGCCACGAGCTGCGGCTGAGCATCCCGGTCACCCCCCACGTGTCAGACCCACAGGTCACCGGAGCGACCCCTGCTTCCGACCCGTCGCGGGTGTTCGTCCTGCGGTACGACGTCGACGAGTCCGCCGGCAACGCGTGGGCCGCCTGGGGCGAGATGGGCCGGCCCGCGTCGCCGTCGGGCAGACAGCTGGACGCGCTGCACGAGGCGAGCGAGCCCGCCCGACGCGCGTACTCGCTGCCCGTGAGGCCGCCCGGACCGGCCGGCGAGGCGAGGGTCGACCTCGACCTGACGCTGGCCCGGCACGGCGTCACGCTGGTCACCCTGGACCCGGTCCGCGACGAGACCCCCGCGTGGCTGGACGACGCCCGCATCCTGGGCCGCCCGGAACCCCGTTGAGTGCTGGCTGTTTGTCGGCTCACAACGATTCGATCCCACAGATACCCAGCACTCAGCGGATGGAGCAGGCGTGACGAAGATCCTGTACGGCGGCGACTACAACCCGGAGCAGTGGCCGCGCGACGTCTGGGAGGAGGACTACGCGGCCTTCGACCTGGCCTCGATCGACACGCTCACGCTCAACGTCTTCTCCTGGGCCACCCTGCAGCCGGACGAGGACACCTACGACTTCGCGCAGCTCGACGAGATCGTGGCGCGCGCTGCGGCCGGTGACCGCAGCATCGTGCTGGCCACGTCGACCGGCGCGCTGCCGCCGTGGCTCGCCCACCGGTACCCGGAGGTCGAGCGCACCGACTTCCAGGGGCGGCGACACGTGTACGGGCAGCGGCACAACGCCTGCCCGAGCTCGCCCGTCTACCGGCGCCTGAGCGCCGAGCTCGCCGGGCGGATCGCCGAACGCTACGCCGGCACGCCCGGCCTCGTCGCCTGGCACGTCGGCAACGAGTACGGGGGTTTCGACGGCGGCTGCTGGTGCGACCTGTGCGCGGCGGGCTTCCGGGACTGGCTGCGCGGACGGTACGGCTCCCTCGAACGGCTCAACGAGGCCTGGAACGCGACGTTCTGGTCGCACACGTTCACCGACTGGGCACAGATCGTCCCGCCGAACATGCTCAGCGAGCACTGGCGTGGGCCCGACCACACGGCGTTCCAGGGCATCACCCTCGACTACCGGCGGTTCATGTCGGACGCGATGCTGCAGAACTACCGCGACGAGAAGGCCCGGATCCGGGAGCACGACGCGACGACCCCGGTGACGACCAACTTCATGGGCATGTTCCGGCCCATCGACTACCACCGCTGGGCCGACGACCTCGACCTCGCGTCCTGGGACAACTACCCGCCCGGACAGCGCGAGCAGACCCGGATGGCCCTGACCCACGACCTGATGCGCGGTCTCAAGGGCGGCGCGCCGTTCTGGGTCATGGAGCAGACCCCGACGATCACCGCCTCCCGCGACGTGAACCCCGTGAAACGGCCGGGCGTGCTGCGGCTCTGGTCCTGGCAGGCGGTCGCGCACGGCGCGGACGCCGTCCTCTACTTCCAGATGCGGCAGTCCAAGGGGGCCTGCGAGAAGTACCACGGCGCCGTCCTGGACCATGCCGGGCGCACGGACACCCGCTCCTTCCGGGAGATCGCGGCCCTGGGCGAGGAGCTCGCCGGGCTGGGCGACGCCGTGCTCGGCGCGCGGACGCCGGCCCGCGTGGCGCTGCTGTTCGACTGGGACAGCTGGTGGGCGGCCGAGATGACGGACGGCTTCAACCGGCACGTGAAGTATCCGGCCGTGGTGCTGGCCTACTACCGGGCGCTGTGGTCGGCGGGCGCGCAGGTCGACGTCGTCCCCGGCACGGCGGACCTGTCGTCGTACGACGTCGTCGTGGCGCCGCTGCTGCACGTGCTCAAGGGCGACGTCGCGGAGCGGCTGGAGACAGTGGTGGAGCGCGGCGGCTCGCTCCTGACGACGTTCTGGTCGGGCCGCGCGGACGAGGACGTCAACGCCTACCTCATGGACGCGCCCGGGCCGCTGGGCCGGGTGCTCGGTGTGCGCGTGGAGGAGACCGACTCGGCGGAGCCCGGGGTCGCCAACCCGGTGACGCTGCGCGATGGTCTCGACCAGCTCGACCAGCGGGGTGCGGACGACCTCGTCTCGCAGGCCGAGCTGGTCTTCGAGGTGCTGGTGCCCGAGGGCGCCGAGGTCGTCGGCACCTACGGCGCCGAGTTCTACGCGGGTACCCCTGCGGTGACACGGCACCGGCCCCACGGCGCCGACGGCGGCGGGGAGGCCTGGTACGTCGCGACGGGGCTGGACGACGCGGGCGTGGACTGGGTGGTCCGGCGCGTGCTCGACCGGCACGGGCTCGTGGGGCCGTACGCCGACGTGCCCGACGTGGAGCTCGCGGTACGGTCCAAGGACGGGGTGCGGTTCGCGTTCGTGCTGTCGCACGCCACCGAGCGGGTCGAGGTGGCGGCGCACGCCTCCGGCGTCGACCTGCTGACCGGCCGGACCGTACGACGAGGAGAGACCCTGGTGCTCGACCCGACCGACGTGCTGCTGCTGCGTGAGGACTCCCCGGAAGCCCCGGCGTGAGCTCCGGTGACGGGCTCCGCGAGGGCGAGCGCGGAGAGGGTGAACGCAGAGAGTTCGGGGAGGGAGTCCTCGGGCGCGCGACCGCCGTCGTCTACTGGTACCTGATCGTCGAGGCGCTGCTCGTGGTCGCCGTCCTGCCCGGGGCCCTCGGGTCGCTCCTGCTGGAGCGCACGACCGGCAACGCGCCACTGTTCGCGCTGTGCCTGGTGCCCCTGGGGCCCGCGGTGTCGGCGGCGCTCTTCGCGCTCCGCGACCGGACCAGGGCCGAGGGGCTCACCCCCGCGGCGTCGTTCTGGCGGGGGTACCGCCTGAACTGGGCGGACGCGCTGAAGGTCTGGGTGCCCGGGCTCCTGGTGGGCGTCGTGATCCTGCTGGGTCTCGCGAACGTCGGCGCGGGCGGCGTGCCCGGCTGGTACGCGGGCGTACTCGTGGTCGTCGGGGCGGGTCTCGTCCTGTGGTTGCTGAACGCCCTGGTGATCGTGTCGTTCTTCGGCTTCCGGACCCGGGACGTCATGCGGCTCGCCGCGCACTTCCTCGGCGCGCGGCCGCTCGTCACGCTGGGCTCGCTCTCGCTCCTGGTCCTCGCCGCCGGCGTGGTGGCCCTGACCACCGAGGCCCTGTTCGGCCTGGTGGGGGCGGTCTGGCTGGCGCTCGTGCTGCGCAACGCGCGCCCCCTGCTGGCCGACGTCGAGGAGCGGTTCACCGGCGGCTCGTGACGCGGCACCGTTCACCTGGGCGTCGACCGCGGGCCCGGCGTCGGACACCTCGCGACCGTAGCCTCGGCGCCGGAACGAACCAGGTCGACGAGAGGGCCCCGGACATGACCCCCACCCGCAGAGCCAGCGCACGGCGCACGGCAGCCCTGCTGCTGACCACGAGCCTGCTCGCCGCCGGCACCGTCGGCGCCGCCGCGGCAGGACCCGGCCGGTCCGGGCAGCCCGACACCCGCGGCACCGACGACGTGCTCCACCGGGAGGGCTTCGACTCCCTCGCGGACGACCTGCTGCCCCGCTCCGAGGACCCGGGCATCGAGCCCGGCGTGTCCGGCTGGACCCACGAGGCGCCCCAGGGCTGGTCCGTCGAGAACGGCCCCGGCATGGCGGACGGCGGTGTGGAGGAGTGGCGCGGCTGGTCGTTCACCACCCGTGACTTCTGGACCGACGCCGAGGACCAGATGCGCTACCGGTTCGCCCGCGCGCAGGACGTGATCGCCGTGGCCGACTCGGACGAGTTCGCCGACGGCCCCGGCACGCCGGACGCCTACGCGACGACGCTGGCGTCCACGCCGATCAAGGTCAAGGGCCGGGACGCGGTGGAGCTCACCTTCGACTCGCACTACCGCGGCTGGGCCGGCCAGACCGGCCGGGTCACCGTCGCGTTCGACGGCGGTGCGGAGACGGAGCTCGTCCGGTACGACAGCGACACCGTGACCGACGACTACGACGGCGCGCTGCTGAACGCGACCGAGACCGTGCCGGTCGACGTGCCGCACGGCGCGAAGCGGGCGGTCTTCCGCTGGCACTTCACGGCCGACGCGAACTCCTGGTACTGGGCCGTCGACTCGGTATCGGTCCGGACGCCCCTGGCTCCGGCCGACGGCGACCCGACGACGGCGTGGGTGCTCAGCGACATCCAGGGCGACCCCGACGACCTCGGCCACGCGCTGCGCGACCTCGACGCCGTCCGCCCGGACGCGGACGGGCTGCTCATGGTGGGCGACATCGTCGCCTCCGGCTCGCCGGACCAGTGGCAGGAGGTCGACGACGTCATGACCGGTGCCACCGACCTCCTTCCGGAGCAGGTCGTGGCGGCGATCGGTAACCACGAGAGCTACACCGGCGAGCCGTGGGAGACCCTGCGCGACCGGTTCCTCGACTTCGCCCAGCGGGACCGGGTGTGGGACGAGTACCTCCTGGAGGGCTCCGGCGGCGAGGTGCCGGTCCTGGTCCTCGGCCAGGAGGAGGCCCGCCCGCCGGAGGTGCCGATGTCCCGCGAGCAGGTCGAATGGCTGCGTGAGCGGCTCGCGTACTGGTCCGACCGCGACAAGCAGGTGCTGGTGATCTCGCACTTCCCGCTCGGTGACACCGTCTCGGCGTCGTGGATCCCCTGGTACAGCGACAGCTACCAGTACAACGACGAGCTGACCGAGCTGCTCGGCGCCCACCCCAACGCGATCCTGTTCAGCGGGCACACGCACTACCCGTTCGAGCTCGGCGACTGGGCGGTGCAGCGTCGCACGGCGGGCGGCCACCCGGACGGCTTCTGGACGGTGAACACCGGCGCGGTGCAGGTCGAGTGGGACGCGCGCGGCGAGAGCACCTCCGGCATCCGGGAGATCGTGACGCGGGACATCAACCGCGGGCTCACGGTGGACGTGTTCGACGACCGCGTCGTCGTGGAGGCGCGGGACTTCGGCACGGTGGACGCCCCGGCGTCCGACAACGACGTCAACGAGGTGGTCCGGTCGGTGACCATCCCCAACCCGCTGGCGGAGTAGCGGGCGGTATGGCGCAGCATTGTCCGATCTGCCGCAGTTGCGCCAGGGTGAGCGCATGGTGATCAAGCAGGGGGACCCGGTACGGCTGACGTACCGCTATCTACGGGTCGCGATCGTGGCGGTCGTGCTGGTGCTGTTCGTGTCGTTGACGATGCAGATCGTCGCCGACCACGGGAGGCTCGGCACCGGTGCGGAGTGGTGGCACGCGTCGATCAGCGCGTACTTCTACTCGCCGGTGCAGAGCATCTTCGTGGGCACGCTGGTGGGCATCGGGACGTGCCTCATCGCGATCAAGGGGCGGCACGGCGCCGAGGAGGTGCTGCTCAACT
Source organism: Promicromonospora aerolata (assembly GCF_042682255.1). Taxonomy (NCBI): domain Bacteria; kingdom Bacillati; phylum Actinomycetota; class Actinomycetes; order Micrococcales; family Promicromonosporaceae; genus Promicromonospora; species Promicromonospora aerolata. The sequence continues at coordinate 3,372,488 of NZ_JBHUHF010000001.1, read as the reverse complement.
TCGCGGGGATGTTCGCGTTCGTCGTGGCGCTGGTGCCGACGCCGCTGGACGCCGCACTGTGCACCGACGAGCCGTACTGCCTCGACGTGCCCGAGCGGGTCGGCAACAACGTCGGGACGCTGCTGCTCGTCGGTGGCCTGGTCCTGCTGCTGGCGACCTGGCCGCGGCGGCGCGACCTGGGCGGACGCGTGGGCCTCGACCTGTGGCTCACCTGGGTGACCTGGTTGGCGACCGCCACGTGGCTGCTGGCGTGGCCCGAGAGCTTCCTGGCGGTCGCCCACTACGCCGCGGCGATCCTGCTGTTCGCCTGTCTCGTGGCCGTCGCCTGGATCAACGGCTCGGACCACGCCGTCACCGCGCAGGCCCTCGACCGGCTGCGTGGCATGTCGGCGGCCGCGTACCGGGTCTGGTACCGGTGGATCGCGGTGGTGATGGCGGTGGTGCTCGTGGTGGGCCTGACCGCCATGGTCGTCCTGGACCGGTTCCTGCCCGACCTGTTCCCCCAGACCCTGTTCGTGGTCGAGACCCTGATGATGCTGATCTTCGCGCTGTTCTGGCTGCTGCAGACCATCCAGTTCTGGGACGTCGGTCTGCCGGCGCGCGCTCTCGTCGCGGAAAGAAAGGCCTCGGGCGACACCCCGCTGTAAGCGGGTTCCGGGGCTTCGCCGATGCCTGGGGACTGGGTGCGAGCGGGGCGTGGCCGCCGTACGGTCGAGGGGCAGCGGCGTGGACGTCTCCACGGGCGCGCCGCCGCACCACCCGATCGGAGGGAGCTCAGCATGAGCGAGAGCGAGAACGAGAGGAACGAGGCGGTCCCGGGCCACGTGCCCAGCCCAGGGCCACCGATTCCCGGTGGTGACCGCGCGGACCCCGACGCCGAGGGCACGCCGACGGAGAACCCGGGACCGGCGGAGGAGGACGAGCGGTCGCAGGGGATCCCCGGCGAGGACCCGGAGGACAACCCGGACCTCGAGGGCGAGGAGCGGTTCGACGCCGGCTGAGCGCCGGGGCTTGACCTTCGAGGCGGCTCGAAGGTCTACCGTCGGGACATGGACGGGATGAAGATCTCCGAGCTGTCGGACCGTAGCGGCGTACCGACGTCGACCCTGCGGTACTACGAGGCGGAAGGCCTGCTGCCGGCGGGGCGCGCGCGGAACGGCTACCGCGTCTACGGCCCCGCCGCGGTGGACCGGCTGGCCTTCATCGCGCAGGCGAAGCACCTGGACCTGCCGCTGTCGTCGGTGCGCGAGCTCGTCGACGCGTGGGAGTCCGAGCCGTGCCAGAGCGTGCGGACGAAGTACCGGCCGCTGCTCGTCGAACGGGCGGCGCAGGTCGACGAGCGGAGGGTCGCGCTCGACGCGCTCCGTGCCACGCTGGCCACCGCCGTCGAGCGGCTCGACTCGCTGCCCGAGCGGGACGAACCGTGCGACGACGACTGCACCGGCCTGGCCACGGTGAGCTCGTCCCCGTCGGCGGCGGGGCCGAGGGGAACGCTTGTGCCGCCGACGGCGGTGACCGCCGAGCCGGCGCCGATCGCCTGCTCACTGGGGTCGGGCGACTACACGGCGCGCGTCACGGAGTGGCATGACCTGCTCGCCGACGCCCCGCGGGTCGACGTCGACGGGGGTGTGCGCGTGACCCTGCCGCTCTCCGCCCTCGAACGCACGGCGGCGCTCGCCGCGGCGGAGCAGGAGTGCTGTGCCTTCTACGCCCTGCGCATCGACCTGCACGGCCCGACGTTCGACCTGACGCTCACCGCGCCGCCCGAGGCCGCGGACCTGCTCGGCGACCTGCTGCCCGCGACGGGGAGCACCACCCGATGAACGTGACCCGGTCGATCGTGCTGTTCGTCGCCGCGGCCGTGTTCGAGATCGGCGGCGCCTGGCTCGTGTGGCAGGGCGTCCGCGAGCACCGGGGCTGGCTGTGGATCGGCGCCGGGGTGATCGCGCTCGGCCTGTACGGATTCTTCGCGACCCTTCAGCCCGACGCCCACTTCGGCCGCATCCTCGCGGCCTACGGGGGTGTCTTCGTGGCCGGGTCGCTCGTCTGGGGCATGGTCGTGGACGGGTTCCGTCCGGACCGCTGGGACGTCATCGGGGCGCTGATCTGCCTGGTCGGCGTGGCCGTGATCATGTACGCGCCGCGGGCGACGGCAGGCTAGACGCTGTTACCCGGTGTCCCGGCTACCCGGGGCTGACGTCGGTGAGCAGGAGACCGATGACTTTCCGGCCTGCTTCCCGTCGGCCTTGCACGGCGAAGAGCGCCGCGGGCACCCGCCGAGACCGACCGCCTCGTCGCCGAACCATGTCCGGACAATCCCGAGGGGCACGAACATGAACGACCCTGTCACCACGATCGACAGCCGGTTCAGCGACCCGGGCGCCGAGCCGACCAGCTGGCTGGCAGCCCAGGAGGTGCTCGAGAACGCCCAGATCACCTGGCTGAGCACGGTCCGTGCGGACGGCCGCCCGCACGTCACCCCGCTCGTCGCCGTCTGGCTGGACGGGGCGCTGCACTTCACGGTCGGCCCGGAGGAGCAGAAGGCCGTCAACCTCGCGGCCAACCCGAACGTCGTGCTGACCACGGGCCGCGCGGCCTGGGACGAGGGCCTGGACGTCATGGTCGAGGGCGCGGTGCGCCGGGTCACGGACCGGGAGTCGCTGGAGCGGCTCGCCGCAGCCTGGCGCACCAAGTGGGACGGCCAGTGGCAGTTCGAGGTGGGTGACGGAGTCTTCCGCAACGACGTCGGCGGGCCCGCGCTCGTGTTCGCCGTGGAACCGGCCAAGGTGCTGGCCTTCGGGCGAGGCACGAACACCCACACCCGCCACGTGCCCCGGCGGCCCTCGCCGTTCCCGAGTGATCGGTAGAACGTCAGGTGATCGGCAACTCGGGTTACCGATCACCTGACGTTCTACCGACTACTCGGCCCGGGCCCGGCTCGTTAGTAGATGCGGCGACCCTGCTGGTCCGGGATGCCCGACTTGCGGAAGAAGTAGGTGTTGATCTGGTCGCGCCACTCGGCGGCGCTGCGGAGCTGCTCCGCGAACCGCTCCGCCACCCGCTCGGAGAGCCGCGGGTCCACGAGCGTCGATGCGGCGGACCACGCGTCGATCATCGCCTCGACCCGCTCGACACCTTCGAAGTGGGTGTCGTAGATGTGCTGGATCACCGTCTTCCCGCTGTGCAGCACGTGCGTGTAGGGCACGTGGTGGAAGAACAGCAGCAGCTCGTCGGGGCAGGTCGACAGGGACTCGTAGGTGGCCGACCAGGGCGCCGGGTACTGCCCCGCGTACCCCGTACCGGTGCGGACCGTGCGGTCCACGCCGATCCCGTCCCGGTCCGCGAAGTGGTAGGTGCCCCAGGGCGTGTACTCGTAGCCGTCGACGTCCGGCCCGTAGTGGTGGCCCGGCCGCACCATGAAGCCGACGCCGAGGGGCGCCGTGTACTGCTCGTACGTCTCCCAGGACCGGTCCAGCACCGCGTGCGCCGCCTGCCGGACGGCGTCCGGCGTGCCCGGGAACGTGAGGCCCACCCACTCGTCGAGCACGGCGGTCGGGTCGAGCGTCGGGTCCCAGCACAGGCGCCCGTACGCGTAGAGGTTGGCCTGGGCGAACGGGTGCCCGGTCCAGAACTCGTCGTCGCCCACGTTGGAGACGGCGGCGAACCCGCCGGCGGGCTTGTGCCACGTGCCGGTGCCGGGGTCCGCGGCGGCCTTGCCGCGACCGGTCGCGAGGTCTGCCACGGTGGGCGAGCCGCCGTCGCGGTCGGCGGGCTCCCAGAAGCGGAACCCGAGGATCTGGCTCCATTGCGGGCCGAGGTAGACCGCGTGCCGCTGCTGGCCCGTGTACTCCTGGGTGACCTGCAGCTCCAGGGCGATCCGGGTGCGCGGCATCGCCGCCACGACCGGCGAGATCGGCTCACGGACCTGGAAGTCGAGCGGGCCGTACTTGACCTGGACGATGACGTTGTCGGAGAACGTGCCGTCCAGGGGCTGGAAGTGGTCGAAGGCGGCGCGGGCGCGGTCGGTCGACCGGTCGCGCCAGTCCTGCCGGTGGTCGTAGACGAAGGCACGCCAGTGGATGAGGCCGTCGTACGGTTCGACGGCCGCGGCGAGCATGTTCGCGCCGTCGGCGTGGGAGCGACCGTAGGCGAACGGCCCGGGCTGGCCCTCCGAGTCGGCCTTGACGACGAACCCGCCGAAGTCGGGGATCGCCTCCCACACCCGCGCCGCCGCGCGGACCCACCAGTGCGCGACGTCCTGGTCGAGGGGGTCGGAGGTGCTCAGCCCGCCGAGCGTGATCGGGGAGGCGAACGACACCGAGAGGTGTACCCGGATGCCCCACCGCCGGAAGACGGCGGCGATCCGGACGACGTCGCCCAGGTCGTCGGTCAGCAATTGCGCCTCGTGCTCGTGCACGTTGACGTTGTTGATGGCCACCCGGTTGATCCCGACCGCTGCCAGCAGCCGCGCGTACCGCTCGACGCGGGACAGGTCGGCACGGACGAAACCGTTGTCGTAAAAGATGGAGCCGCCCGAGTATCCCCGTTCGACCTGGCCCATCGTGGGGTGTGCGTCCACGTTGTCCCAGTGGTCGAGCATCCGCAGGTCCGTCGCCGGGGCGTGCGTCTCGTCGGTGTCGGGTCCCGCGAAGGCGGCCTCGCCCAGACGCACCACGTGGAACAGGCCGTGCAGCAGCCCGGCATCCGCACGCGCCTGCACGACGACGGCGCCCGACTCCCGGGTGAACCGGAAGCTCTCGTCGGCGTCGGCGTCGTCGGGAGGGGTGCCGGCCCCGGCGGGCGCGGCCGGAGCGGCCCCGGCGGGCGCGGCCTCGGCCGGCGCCAGCGTCAGCACCAGCTCGGCGTCGGCCACGCCGTCGCCCACCTCGAGGCGGGAGAAGGCCCCGCCGAACCGTGCGGTCGCGGCAGCCACCTCTTCCGCGACGGTTCCCGTGAGGGCGCCGTCGCCGGCGACCACCACGCGGCGGCTGCCGATCGCGGCGAACGCGTCATCGGGCAGCCAGGCCGCATGGGGAACGGAGGTAGAGCGCGGAGCATCACCGGTCATGATTGGTTGTCCCGTCCGTCTTGCGGTTGATAAGTAGGTTTGTGGGGGTGTGTTCGAACTGTGCCGCAGCGAATGGGTTCAGGTCCACTCCCGGTCGGGTACCACGTCCAGGATGCAACACCGGCAGCCGCCGGTCGCGTGCCGTCGCGTCTACGCTGGTCGGCATGACCGCCGGGCCGCAGCAGATCACCACACCCGTCACCGCCGAGCTGCTCCGGGGTGCGCCGGAGCTCGAGCGGACGTCCACCGGCGTGCGCGTGCACCGGTTGCCGGCCTGGGCCCGGACCCAGGCCGCGGACCCGCAGCTCGCCATGGCCGAGTCGCAGCCGTCGGGGGTGCGCCTGGCGTTCACCACCACCGCCACGAGCGTCGAGCTGCGGGCGCTGGCCGTCCGGTTCGGTTTTCGTGGCGCTCCTGCCCGCCCGCTCGGCGTCTTCGACCTGGTGGTCGACGGACGCCCGGCCGGACAGGCAAGCCTCGCCGAGGCCACCGTCGTGACCATCGACATGACCACCGGAACGCGCGAGACCGAGGAAGGGACGGCCGGCGCGGTCCGGTTCGACGGCCTGCCCGGCGGCGACAAGTCCGTGGAGCTCTGGCTGCCGCACAACGAGACCGTCGAGCTCGTGGAGCTGCGCACCGACGCGCCCGTGCACGCGGCGCCGGACGGGCGCCCCGTATGGCTGCACCACGGCAGCTCGATCAGCCAGGGATCCAACGCGCTGCGGCCCACGGGCATCTGGCCGGCGATCGCCGCGGCCCGCGGGGGCGTGGACCTCGTCAACCTGGGGTTCGGCGGCAGTGCCCTGCTGGACCCGTTCACCGCGCGAGCGATGCGCGACCTTCCCGCCGACCTGATCAGCCTGAAGCTCGGCATCAACATCGTCAACGCCGACCTGATGCGCCTGCGCGCCTTCGGCCCCGCCGTCCACGGTTTCCTCGACACGCTCCGCGACGGCCACCCGGACACGCCGCTGCTGGTGGTCTCACCCATCCTCTGCCCGATCCACGAGGACACGCCCGGACCGGGCACCTTCGACCAGGACGCGCTGGCCGAGGGACAGCTGCGGTTCCGGGCGACCGGCGACCCGGCCGAGCGTGCGGCCGGCAAGCTCACGCTGACGGTCATCCGCGACGAGCTCGCCCGCATCGTGCTGGAGCGCGCGGCCGACGACCCGAACCTGCACTACCTCGACGGGCTCGAGCTCTACGGCCATGCCGACGCCACCGAGCTGCCCCTGCCCGACCGGCTCCATCCCGACGCCGCCACGCACCACCGCATCGCGGAGCGGTTCGCGGCCCTGGCGTTCGGCCCGGGCGGACCGCTGGAGCCCCCGCGCGACTGAGCGCCGCTCGACCACCGGTGGGCGGGCTCGGCAAGCAGGGTCTCGGACACGCTCGACCACCGGTGGGCTCGGCGTCAGCGCGCCGCGTACGCCAGCTTCGGCAGGTGATAGGCGAGGTCGGCAGCGGTGTCCACGGCCTCGTCCAGGTCGAGCCGGTGCTCGGCGACCAGCCGGGCGAGGTAGCCGGCGTCGACACGCCGGGCCAGGTCGTGGCGGGCCGGGATCGAGCAGAACGCCCGGGTGTCGTCGACGAAGCCGGACATGTTCGAGAAGCCCGCCGTCTCCGTGGCGGACTCCCGGAACCGGCGCATCGCGTCCGGCGCGTCGAGGAACCACCACGGCGCCCCGAGCCGCAGCGCCGGGTACACGCCCGCCAGCGGCGCCAGCTCGCGTGAGTACACGTCCTCGTCCACGGTGAAGGCGATCATCCGGAAGCTCTCCGAGTTGCCGAACGCCTCCAGCACCGGCCGCAGCCCGTGCGCGAACTCGGTCACCACGGGGATGTCGTAGCCCTTGTCGGGACCGAACGTGGTGGCGACCGCCGGGTCGTGGTCGCGCAGCACGCCGGGGTGGAACTGCATCACCAGGCCGTCGTCGGCCGCCATCGCCGCCATCTGGAACAGCATGTGCGCGGAGAACGCCGCCTCCTCCGCCGCGGTGATCCCCGGACCGTCCGGCCCACCGGTCAGTGCCTTCTCGAAGAGGGCTCGCGCGACGTCGTCGGGCAGCGGGGTGGTGTCCGCGCTGAAGTGGCCGTGGTCGGTGGCCAGGCCGCCCGCCGCGACGAACGCGGCGCGGCGCTCGCGGAGCGCCTCCAGGAAGCCCGCGTACGTGGTGGTGGCGATGCCCGACGCAGTGGCGAGGCGCTCCAGGTCGCCCAGCCACGTCGGCCGGGCGGGGTGCAGCAGCGGGTCCGGGCGGAACGTCGGGAGCACGCGGCCCGGCAGGTCGGCGGCGAGTCGGGCGTGCTCCGCCAGGGTGCTCCAGGCGGGATCGGTGGTGCCGATGGTCTCGATGCCGAACCGGTCCAGCAGGGCACGGGGCCGGAACGACGGGTCGGCGATGCACTCGGCGACCTGGTCGTACACCTGGTCCGCGGTCTCGGCGGACGGCCGCACGGTCACGCCGAAGATCTCGACGAGCTCGTGCTCCATCCAGTACCGGGTGGGTGTGCCGCGGAAGTGCTTCCAGCCCGCGCAGAAGCGGCGGAAGATCTCCCGCGGGTCGGACTCGAAGCCGGGTCCGTCGGCCGGGCCGACACCCAGCTCCGGAAGCTGCGCCCCCTGCGACACGAGCATGCGGGTGAGGTAGTGGTCGGGGACCACGAGCAGCTGGGCGGGGTCGGGGAACGGCTCGTCGTCCGCGAAGGCGGTGACGTCGACGTGGCCGTGCATCGACACGATCGGGAGGTCCCGTACCGCCTGGTAGATCTCACGGGCGATCGGCCGCGTCACGGGATCGGCAGGAAGGGCTCGGTCCGGGTGCAGGGTCCATGCGGTCATTCGTGTGTGCTCCTGGCGTCATTGCCGGGCCGGTGCGTAGGCGGCCGGACGGAGGATGGATGCGAACGTTTGCACTCTAACCTAGTGTATGGTGCAAACGTTTGCAGTGCTGCAACCGGTCACGAGGAGGTGCCATGGTCACGGTGCATGATGTCGCTCGCGCCGCCGGAGTCTCGATCTCCACGGTGTCGCGTGCCCTCGCCGCGCCGGAACGGGTGGCGGCCGAGACCCGCGACCGCGTGACGCGCGTGGCCGCTGAGCTGGGCTACCGCCCCAACCACGCGGCGAGCGGCCTCCGGATGGGCCGTACCCAGGCCGTCGGCCTGCTGGTGCCCGATCTGGAGAATCCCTACTTCGCGACGGTGACCAAGGCGGTCCAGGCCCGGGCCCGCGCGGAGGGTTACGAGGTGTTCGTCGCCGACTCCGACGAGGACGCCGACGTCGAGGCCGAGCTGATCGGCGCGCTCGCCGCCCGGACGGACGGGGTGCTCGTGGCCTCGCCGCGGTCCGCCGACGCGGAGCTCCGCGCAGGGCTGGTGGGCGTCACCGCCGTGCTGGTCAGCCGCGAGCTGTCCACTCAGGACGACTCCGAGGCGTTGGAGATCCCCAGCGTCTCCGTGGACGACGCCGACGGCGTCGCCCAGGCGCTCGGGCACCTGTCGGCGCTCGGGCACCGCGCCGTGGGGATCGCGGCGGGCCCGCTCACGTCCTGGTCGGGCGAACGGCGCGTGGCCGGGCTGATCGCCGCAGCGGAGCACCGCGACGTCGAGCTGGTCGAGCTCGGCACCTTCCAGCCGTACTTCGCCGGCGGCGTCCAGGCCGCCGACCACGCGCTGGCGAGCGGCGTCACCGCCGTCGTCGCGTTCAACGACCTCATGGCGCTCGGCATCCTGGACCGGCTGCGGCACCGCGGCGTCGACGTACCGGGCGAGATGTCGGTGGTCGGGTTCGACGACGTCCAGCTCGCCACCCTCGTGTCGCCGGCCCTCACGACGGTGCACGCACCGCTCGCCCGCCTGGGCCGACGCGCCGTCGACCTGCTCATCGCCCGCCTGCGCGGCGGGACGCCGACCACCACCCAGCTCCCCGTGGAGCTCACGATTCGCGGGTCCACAGGACCCGTCCCCGCCGGGCCGGTCAGCTGACGCCCGACCCGGCAACACCCCCTGGGCGAAGAAGCCCGAGAGAGAGGAAGGCACCATGCGAACCTCCAAGAAGGCCGTGGCGCTCGTCGGCGTCGCGGCGCTGACCCTGCTGACCGCGTGCGCGCCGCCGGCATCCCAGGGCGGTGCGGGCGGCAGCGCCGTCACCGACCCCGCCGACGTCCCCGACACGCCCGCGGAGCCCGTCACCCTGAACATCCTCGACGTCGCGGGCAACCAGCGGCTCACCGAGGGCATGGTCGACGCGTTCGTGGAGAACAACCCGGACGTCATCGAGTCCGTCACCTGGGAGACGGGCGGTGCGCCCGACGTGACCGGCCTCGTCAAGCCGCAGGTCGACAGCGGCAACCTGTCCATCGACGTGGTGTTCACGGGCAACGACGGTCTCGCCGCCGGCATCAGCCAGGACCTGTGGCTCCCGGTGGTGGACGACTACGGCGACCGCGTGTCCAACCAGGAGAACTACCTGGAGCCCGCCGCCAAGATGCAGGAGCTCGCCCAGGGCTACGGCGTGGTGACGACGTACTACCCGTCCGGCCCGCTGCTGCAGTACAACCCCGACGTCGTCGACACGCCGCCGGGCTCGCCGGAGGAGCTGCTGGAGTGGGCGAAGGCGAACCCGGGCAAGTTCGGGTACGCCCGTCCCGCCAACTCGGGTCCGGGCCGTACGTTCCTCATGGGCCTGCCCTACGTGCTGGGCGACGAGGACCCGTCGGACCCCGAGAACGGCTGGGACAAGACCTGGGCGTACCTCCAGGAGCTCGGCCAGTACGTCGACACCTACCCCACGGGCACGGGCCAGGTGGTCTCCAACATGGCTGACGGCACCTGGGGCATGGTGCCCACCACGACCGGCTGGGAGATCGCGCCGCGCGCCGAGGGCCAGCTGCCGAACACGCTGGAGGCCGCCGCGTTCGACGACTTCACGTGGGTGACCGACGCGCACTACGCGGCCATCCCGAAGGGGCAGAGCGCGGACAAGATCAGCGCGATCATGCTGCTGCTGCAGGACATGCTCACCCCGGAGCAGAACGCCAAGGCGTACGACGCCGGCTACTTCTACCCCGGTCCTGCCGTCGAGGGCGCCACGCTCGACCTCGCACCGCAGGAGTCGCAGGACGTGATCGACGAGTTCGGTCGCCCCCTGTTCGACGAGCTCATCGAGTCCCAGGAATCGGTGGTGCCGCTCGACGCCGAGTCGATGGTCACCGCGTTCGACATCTGGGACCGCGAGGTCGGCGGCGGGAAGGTGGAGGAAGAGTGAGTGACTTCGAGTCGTTGGAGCTGCGGGGTGTCGGCCGCCGGTTCGGCGGCGTGGACGCGCTGGCCGATCTGGACCTGACGATCAAGGCGGGCGAGTTCGTCGCGCTGCTGGGCCCGTCGGGCTGCGGCAAGTCGACCGCGCTGAACTGCCTGGCCGGACTGCTTCCGCTGACCCACGGTGAGATCCGGCTGGACGGGAAGCGGATCGACACCCTGCCACCGGAGCGGCGCGGGTTCGGGATGGTGTTCCAGTCCTACGCGCTGTTCCCCCACCTGTCCGTCGAGAAGAACGTCGCGTTCGGCCTCCAGATGCAGGGCCGCCCGCGGGCCGAGATCGACTCTCGGGTCCGCGAGGCGATCTCGCTCGTCAAGCTCGACGACCACGCCAAGAAGCTGCCCGGTCAGCTCTCGGGCGGTCAGCAGCAGCGGGTCGCCATCGCGCGTGCGGTCGTGCTCGAACCGTCGCTCGTGCTCATGGACGAGCCCCTGTCGAACCTGGACGCGAAGCTGCGCCTCGACATGCGTACCGAGATCCGGCGGCTGCACCAGTCCCTCGGCCTCACCACCATCTATGTCACGCACGACCAGGAGGAGGCGCTCTCCCTGGCCGACCGCCTGGTGGTGCTGCGCGCCGGTCGCGTGCAGCAGGTCGGCACGCCCGACGAGCTCTACGAGAGCCCGACGAGCTGGTACGTCGCGGACTTCATGGGGTACCGCAACATCCTGCCGGCCACCGTGGTCTCGGCCTCCGGGGACGAGGCGGTCGTGGAGCTGCCGGGTACCGCGGACGGCGGCGTCCGGCTCACCGGGCGCGCCGTCGGCGCCCTGGCCGCGGGCGACCGGGTGCGCGTAGCGATCCGCCCCGACGACTTCTCGGTCACGACGACCTCGGACGGGGCCGGCTCGTCGAACGGGGCGAGCGCGACCAACGGCATGAGCTCGACCGGCGTCGGCTCGGTCGACGGCCTGCGCTCCGGGGGCATCCCGGGCGCCGTGTCGGTGGTGGAGTACCAGGGCCGCGAGCACGCGGTCGGGGTGCAGACCGGCGACACGATGCTGCACGCGCGCACGCCGACGGCGCCCCCGGTCGGCGGTGCGGTGTGGCTGACGGCACCGGTCGAGCGGGTGCTGGTGTTCCCCGAGTCGCTGGACGCCGCCGTTCCCGTCGAGGTGGCGGCGTGAGGCGGGCCATGAGCCGTCCCCTCCGGGGAGGTGCGTCGTGAGCGGCGTCCGGCAGCAGCCGCAGCGGTCGACGGCGAGCCTGCGGCACCGTCTCGCCGAGCGCGGTGTCGACCCCGCGCTGTTGCTGCTCGTGCCCGGTCTGGTCATGGCGGTCGCGCTGTTCGTCTACCCGTTCTCCTACGGCATCGGGCTGACGGTGCAGCCGACGGCCGCGATGCGGGAGCAGTGGGGCGGCGGGATCTTCGCCAACTACGTGGCGTTCTTCCGCGACCCGTTCGTGTTCGACTCGATCTGGCTCACCATGCGGCTCGCGCTGCCCGCGGCGCTGTTCAACGTGCTCGCGTCGATCCCGGTGGCGATGGTGCTGCGACACAAGTTCCGTGGGAAGCGGCTGCTCACCTCGCTGCTGGTGCTCCCGATCACGCTCGGTACGGTGCTCACCGCGCAGGGGCTGCTGATCTTCGCCGGACGGCAGGGCTGGATCAACCGGGCGCTGCTCGAGATCGGGCTGATCGACGAGCCGCTCCGCCTGGTGAACAACTACCTGGGCGTGATGTTCTCCCTGGTCATCACGGGCTTCCCGTTCGCCTTCCTGCTCATCTCCTCGTACCTGTCGGGCATCGACCCGTCCCTGGAGCGGGCGGCCAAGACGCTCGGCGCCGGCTGGTGGCAGCGGTTCCGGCGAATCGTCCTGCCCCTGCTGGCGCCGGGCCTCGCCACGACGTTCATCCTGACGTTCGTGCTCGCGTTCTCGGTGTTCCCGTCCGCGCGGCTCGTGGGTGACGCCATGGGCTCCACGCGGGTCATGTCGCTCATGGCGTTCCGGGCGTTCGGCGAACAGAACGACTACGCGATGGCATCCACGATCGCCCTGATGATGGGCGTGGTCGAGCTGCTCGTCGTGGCTGCCGTGCTGGGGCTGCGCTCGCTGTTGTACCGAGGTACCACCGGAGGGAAGGGCTGATGGCCGCATCAACGCTGGAGCGGCCGCTCGCCGCCCGGCCGTCCACGTGGTTCGTGTGGGCGGGCATGACCGCGTTCGGGGTGTTCCTGCTCGGGATCATCATCGCGGTGGTCGTCGACTCGTTCGGCCGCCAGTGGTTCGACACCTGGCTGCCCGACGGTCTGACCACCGGCCGCTACACCGAGGCCTGGGACCGGTTCGCGCTGGGCGAGGTGGTCGGCGTCACCGTCGGCGTGGCCTTGCTCGTCGTGATCATCTCCGTGCTGGTCGGAGTGCCTGCCGCCTATGTGCTGGCCCGGCGCGACTTCCCGGGCAAGCGCGCGATCATGCTGCTCTTCCTGCTGCCGGTGCTCATGCCGCCCATCACCTACGGCATCCCGCTCGCGACCGTCATGTACTCGTTCGGGCTGGGGCGCACGCTGACCGCCGTCGTGCTGGTCAACCTCGTCCCGTCCGTGCCGTTCGTGATCCTGACGATGACGCCGTTCATCGAGCAGATCAACCCGGCCATCGAGTCCGCCGCCCGGATGTGCGGGGCGCGGACCCGGCAGGTCTTCACGCGCGTCCTCGCGCCCCTGCTCGTGCCGGGTATCCTCGCGGCGGCGATCCTGGTTCTGGTCCGGACCGTCGGGCTGTTCGAGCTGACCTTCCTCGTGTCCGGTCCCGGATCGGACACACTGGTCGTGGCGATCTACCGTGGCATGACGTCCGCAGGTGGAGGCGAGGCGAGACAGCTCATCTCGGCCATGTCGGTGATCTACACCGCGACCATGCTGGTCATGCTCGTGGTGGCGCTGCGGTTCGTGAACCCGACGCAGCTCGTGGCACAGGTGAAGGAGACACGCGATGACTGAGGACCGCCTGCACCGGGACGACGTCCCCGTGGGCATCGACGCGCCCGTGGCGCCGACGGCGGTGGGCATCGTCCACCTGGGTATCGGGGCGTTCCACCGGGCTCATCAGGCCGTCTACACGGAACGGGCGGCGATCGCCACCGGCGACACCGCGTGGGGGATCCTCGGCGTGACGCAGCGGTCCGCGACGGTCCGGGACCAGCTCCGTCCCCAGGGCGGCGTGTACGCGGTGCTGACGGCGGGGGAGGAGGAGTCGTCGATCGAGCTGATCGGCTCGGTCGTCGACGTCGCCTATCCCGCCGAGGAGACCGAGCGGGTGCTGGCGGCCCTCGCGGCGCCGTCGACCCACGTGGTCACGCTGACGATCACGGAGAAGGGGTACGCCCGGAACCCGGACGGATCGCTCGACCTGGATGCGGTGGCGGGGGACCTCGAGGTGCTCCGGGCCGACACCCGCGGGGAGACCCCCGCGGGCCCGGCGAGCTCGGCGATCGGGCTCCTGGTGCGCGGGCTCGCCGCCCGTGCCGCCTCTGCGGCCCCGATCACGGTGCTGACCTGCGACAACATGGTGGACAACGGGCGGGTGCTGGAGCGCCTGGTGCGGCAGGCCGCCGACGCCGCCCTGCCCGGGGCCGAGGGCGACGCGCTGCGCGGGTTCCTCGACGCGCGGGTCACGTTCCCCTGCTCCATGGTGGACCGGATCGTGCCCGCGACGACGCCGGAGCAGCGCGACCACGTCAGCCGGGCGCTCGGCGCCCGGGACGAGGGTCTCGTGGTCGGCGAGCCGTTCGCCCAGTGGGTCATCGAGGACCGGTTCGCCGGGCCGCGGCCCGCATGGGAGGCCGCCGGTGCCACGCTGACCAAGGACGTGGCGCCGTTCGAGCAGGCCAAGCTGCGCCTGCTGAACGGGACGCACTCGCTCGTCGCGTACTCCGGGTGGCTCGCCGGGCACACGACGATCGCCGAGGCGGTGGCCGACCCGGTGATCGCCGAGCGCGCCCGGCAGTACCTGTTCGAGGACGCGCTGCCGACGCTCACGCCGCCGGACGGACTGGACCTGCGCCAGTACGGCGAGCAGATCCTCGCCCGGTTCGCCAACCCGCACACCGGCCACACCACCGCCCAGGTGGCGATGGACGGTACGCAGAAGATCCCGTTCCGGTGGGGCGGTGTCCTGGCGGACTCGCTGGCCGCCGGGCGGGAGCCGCTGGGGGTGGCGTTCGGCCTGGCGGCGTGGGCCGAGTTCGTCCGACGCCGGACACGCTCCGGCGAGGGCGTGGACGATCCGCGCTCCGAGGAGCTGGCGGCCGTGGTGAGCGCGTTCGAGGTACCCGGCGGGGCGGACGGCCTCGGCGACGTCGAGGGGTTCGCCGGCGCCGAGGAGGACGTCCGGGCCCTGCTCGGGCTGCCGGGGCTGCTGCCGGAGACCACGCCGGAGAGCTTCCTGGACGCGGTGGCCGCGGAGATCAGGGTTGACGGGTGAGTTCGGTCGGTTGGGATGAGATCGGTCAGTTGTTGGACCGATCTCATCCCAACCGACCGAACTCACCGCGGCGGGCGGTTGTGGGCTGGTACCTTCGAGATCATTTATGAATCGATTCATGCGTCAATGAGGACGGAGAAAGTGTGAGAGTCACGATCCTGGGTACCGGTGCCATCGCCGGGGCCCACGCGGCAGCGATCACCGGGCTGTCGGCCCACGGGGTGGACGCCGTCCTGGCGCACGCCGTCGACATCGATCCGGCCCGGGCGGAGGAGTTCGCCCGGAAGCACGGCGTCGCCGCGCACGGGACCGAGCTGGCCGACGTGCTCGCCGACACGGACGTGCTCCACGTGTGCACGCCGCCGGGCGCCCACGTGGACGCGGCGGTGGCGGCGCTCAAGGCCGGTGTGCACGTGGTGGTGGAGAAACCGGCCACCCTCTCCCTCGCGGAGATCGATCGCATCGCGGAGGCCGAGGCGGCCTCCACCGCGACGTTCACGCAGGTGGTGCAGCACCGGTTCGGGCACGGGCTGCAACAGCTCCGGCGTCTGCTCGACGACGGAGCGCTGGGCCGCCCCCTCGTCGCGACCTGCGACACCCTGTGGTTCCGTGCCCCCGAATACTTCGAGGTGCCCTGGCGCGGCCGGTGGGACACCGAGGGTGGCGGGCCCACGATGGGTCACGGCATCCACCAGTTCGACCTGCTGCTGGCGGTCCTCGGCCCGTGGTGGGAGGTGACGGCGATGGCGGGACGCCTCGCGCGGCACGTGGACACCGAGGACGTGTCGATGGCGATCGTCCGGTTCGCGAACGGGGCGATGGCCACGGTCACGAACTCGCTGCTGTCCCCGCGGGAGACCTCTGACCTGCGGTTCGACACGGAGGCGGCGACCATCGAGCTGTCGCACCTCTACGGCTACACCGATGCCGACTGGACGTTCACGCCCGCGAAGGGCCGGGACGACGTCGCGCAGCTGTGGCAGCCGGACCCGGCGGCCCTGCCCTCCGGACACCTCGCCCAGCTCGTGCCGACGTACCGGGCGCTCGCCGCGGGCGAGGTGCCGCCGGTCACGGTGGGCGACACGCGCAGCACGCTCGAGCTGGTGGCGGCGATCTACCGGTCGGCGTTCACCGGCGCCGTGGTCCGGGCGGGCGAGATCGGGCCGGGTGACCCCTTCCACGAGTCCATGCGCGGGACCGGGCCCGGCTGGGCGCCGGTCAAGGACCTTTGAGCCTGACCTGACCGGGACTGACCGGGACTGACCGGGCCCCGACCTCTATCGATGTACTTCGTTACTGATTCCTGACCACCTGACTCTGGACAACGCTTCCCGGACGGGTATTGTATCGATTCAGTCGGCCGTCGAGGATGCAGCCGGCGTGCCAACAGCAGTACGAGCAAGGAGGCTCACGTGGTTCGCACACGCACCACCACCAGGAAGGCCGCCGTCCACGCCACGGCGATCGCGGCGGCATCGGCCCTCACCCTCTCGGCGTGCGGAGGAGGCGGCACCGCCGCCTCGGCCGACGCCGCACCGGTGGCCACCGACCGGGACATCGAGATCTCGCTCGTCTGGTGGGGGGACGACGACCGTGCCTCCCGCTACGAGGAGGCGGTGACGCTGTTCGAGGAGAAGCACCCGAACATCGACGTCCAGACGCAGTTCCAGGCCTGGGACGACTACTGGACCGCCCGCAGCACCGAGGCGGCGGGCCAGACCCTGCCCGACGTCTTCCAGATGGATCTGGCCTACATCCACCAGTACGCGTCGAACAACCAGCTGCTGGACCTCTCGACCCAGCTGGGCGTCAACCTGGAGACCGACGGCTACGAGGAGTCGCTGCTGAGCTCCGGCACGGTCGACGGCGGGCAGTACGGCATCCCGACCAGCACCAACACGCTCGGCATGATCCGGCACGACGACCTGCTCGACGACCTCGGCATGGAGCCGCCGGAGCCGGGCCTGACCTGGGACGAGTACGACGCCTGGATCCGCGAGGTCACCGAGGCAGGTGCCGACCAGGACCCGCAGGTCTACGGCGGTACCGACTACACGGGCACGCTCTGGCTGTTCATCCAGTGGCTGCTCCAGCAGGGCAAGGTCCCGTTCGCGGAGGACGGCTCGCTGGCCTTCGAGAAGGCGGACCTCGTCGCCTGGGTCGAGCGCACCCAGCCGATGCGCGACGACGCCATGTTCTACCCGGTCGAGCGTGCCAAGCAGGTGGAGCCCCTCACGGGTCTGCAGGTGAACGAGGCAGCCACCGAGCTGACGTGGGACAACATGATGGCCGGGTACGCGGCCAGCGCCGGCACCGACAACGTCGACCTGATGCCGCTGCCCACGGGCGCCGAAGGCTCGGCGCAGTTCTGGAAGCCGTCGATGCTGCTCTCGTCGTCCGCGACCACGGAGGAGCCCGATGCGGCGGCCGCGCTCATCGACTTCCTCGTGAACGACCCGGAGGTGGGCGCGATCTTCGGTACCTCCAAGGGCGTGCCGGCCGTGGCGGCCCAGCGTGACGCGATGGAGGTGGCCGACGGCTCGGTCGACGACAAGATCGTCACGTACGAGGACGAGGTCGCCGAGCGTGTCACGTCGGACACGCCGCTCCCGGTCGACGGGTACGGCGTCGTCGAGGCCGAGTTCAAGCGGCTCGGCGAGGAACTCTCGTACGGCAACGTCACTGCCGAGGAGTTCGCCGACCGGTGGTTCAAGTACGCCGAATCGAACCTCGGCAGGGAATGACCATGTCAGCTACGACCACCGAGCGCGGCCGCCAGGCCGGGCGCGGCAGCGTGCGAGGGGCGGCGGCAGCGCCGCCCCCCGCACGGGGTGGCGCCGGCAAGCCGTCGCGCAGCCGGGCCGACACGCGCGCCGGCTACGCGTTCCTGTCCCCGTGGCTGCTGGGCTTCGTGCTGCTGACGGCCGGCCCCATGCTGATGTCGCTGTACCTCGCGTTCACGGACTACAACCTGTTCCGGGCGCCCCAGTTCGTGGGCATCGACAACTTCACCGCGCTGTTCGAGGACCCGCGGTTCCTCAAGTCGGCCCAGGTCACCGCCATCTACGTGTTCGTGGGAGTGCCGGTCAAGCTGGCCGCGGCACTGGCCGTGGCGATGCTGCTCAACGCCAAGCATCGCGGCCAGGGCGCGTACCGTTCGATGTTCTACGCGCCGTCCCTCATCGGGGCCAGCGTCTCCGTGGCGATCGTGTGGCGCGCCATGTTCATCGACGAGGGCATCGCCGACCAGGTGCAGCAGTTCTTCGGCCTGCCGGGTGGCGGCTGGGTGGGTAATCCCAGCATGACCATGCCGATGATGATCCTGCTGGCGGTGTGGCAGTTCGGCGCCCCGATGGTGATCTTCCTGGCCGGGCTCAAGCAGATCCCCGCCGAGCTTCACGAGGCGGCTTCGGTCGACGGCGCCGGCCCGATCCGGCGATTCGTGTCGGTGACGATCCCGATGCTGTCCCCGGTGCTGTTCTTCAACCTGCTGCTCGAGACCATCGGCGCGTTCCAGGTGTTCAGCTCGGCCTTCATCATCTCGGGCGGCACCGGCGGCCCGGCCGACTCGACGCTGTTCTACACGTTCTACCTCTACATCAAGGGCTTCACGGAGTTCCGTATGGGGTACGCCTCGGCCATGGCCTGGGTGCTCGTGCTCGTCGTCGGGATCATCACCGCCGTCCTGTTCCGCACCTCGCGTGCGTGGGTCCACTACACGGGAGACGTGCGATGAGCGAGACCAGCTACCCGAACCACACCGCGCTGGAAGCCGGGGCCACCCTGCTCGCCGAGCGGGGCGAGTCGCCGTCGAGCAAGGCCCGGCAGCGCCGACGCACCAACTCCGTCGTGTTCCACGTGCTCGTGCTCGCCGTCGCCGTGGTGATCCTGTACCCCGGCGTGTGGATGGTGATGAGCTCGTTCAAGCCGAGCGGCGACATCGTCGGCAACGTGAACCTGTGGCCGGAGACGTGGACGCTCGACAACTACGTCTCCGCGCTCGGCGGGATCGGCGGGGTCTCGTTCTGGACCTTCGTGCTCAACTCGCTGATCCTGGCCGTCGGATCGGTGGTCGGCATCGTCCTGTCCGCCACCGTGTCGGCCTACGCGTTCGCACGCATCAACTTTCCGGGCCGCGGGGTGTACTTCGCGGTCATGATCGGCACGATGCTGCTGCCGTTCCACGTGGTGATCATCCCGCAGTACATCCTGTTCAACTCCATGGGCATGGTGAACACCTTCCTGCCGCTGCTGGCGCCCAAGTTCCTGGCCACCGAGGCGTTCTTCGTGTTCCTCATGGTGCAGTTCCTGCGCGGGCTCCCACGTGAGCTCGACGAGGCGGCGCGCATCGACGGGTGCGGGCACTGGGGCATCTTCCGGCTCGTGCTGCTCCCCCTGATGCGGCCGGCGGTGATCACCAGCTCGATCTTCGCCTTCATCTGGTCGTGGAACGACTTCCTCGGGCCGCTGCTCTACCTCAAGCAGCCCGACACGTACCCGCTGCCGATCGCCCTGCGGCTGTACGTGGACCAGACGTCGGTGTCCGACTACGGCGCGCAGATGGCCATGGCCGTGCTCGCGCTGGTGCCCGTGCTGCTGTTCTTCGTGCTGTTCCAGCGCTACCTCGTCGACGGGGTCGCGACGCAGGGTCTGAAGGGCTGAGCGGCGTGAGCACCGAGGAGCCGACCGACGAGCCCGAGACCCCGCGCGCCCGTGGGCGCCGGGCCCGCGGTGAAGGGTTCGCCCTGCTCGGCGAGACGCTCCTGACCGGGGTGCTCGTCCTGGCCGGGAGCATCCCGGTGGTGACCCTCCCGGCGGCGCTCGCCGCCGGGGCGGCGCACCTGCGCCGGCACGTCGGCGGGTACGACACGTCCGTCCGCGGCTACGTGCACGACTGGCTCGCGGCGGTCCGGAGCCTCTGGGCCCTGGGCATGCTGCAGCTGGGCGTGGTGGCCGTGGTCGTCGTGAACACGGGGCTGACGGCGTCGGGCACCCTCCCGGGCGCTTCGGCGGTCCGGTGGGTGACCTGGCTGGCCGCGGCCTGCGCCGCCGTGGTGCTCGTGCGGGCCGCGACGGCGTGGTCCGACGACGAGGCGGGCGGCGTCGGGTCGGCACCGGGTTCCGGGCAGGCACCAGGTTCCGGGTCGTCGCCGAACTCCGGGTCGGCACCGGGCTCCGGGGCAGCGGCGCGCGATGCCGCCGGGCTGCGGCAGGTGCTGTCGCGCGGGGCCGCGCGGTCCCGCGACGACCTGACCGGTTCGGCGCTGCTGCTCGCCGCCCTCGTGATGTGCGCGGTGCTCGTCTGGATGCTCGTGCCGCTGGTGCTGGTGACCGGCGGCCTGCTGAGCCTGGCGGCGGTCGCCGTCGAGACCCGGCGTCTGGAGCGCAGCGTCTGACCGAACTCGTCGACTTCGGTCGGTTGGGATGAGATCGGTCGATCAACCGACCGATCTCATCCCATCTGACCGATCTCGGCTGTATCCGAGCAACCGTCCAGAGCAGAATTCAGAGAGGAATTCGACCATGATCTTGAGGAGAATCCGGGCGGGTGCTGTCCTGGCGACAGCGTTCTGCCTCGGTCTGAGCGGCGTCGGCGTCGGCGTCGCCTCGGCCGCGGCCCCGGCCCAGACCTTCGCGCCGGCTCTCGCGCCGACGTCCGCCCCCACCGCCGCCCAGGGTGGCCCGAGCGTCCCGGGCGGGCAGCCGGCGTCGGGCACCGAGCGGTTCGACCGCGCGCTCGTGGCCGCGGCGACCAGCGAGGGAGTGTTCCTGAGCTGGCGGCTGCTGGCCGCCGAGGTCACCGGTCATACCGACGCGGGTCTCGAGGGGCCCGGCTTCGCCGTCTACCGCGACGGGGAGCGGATCGCGCGGGTGACGGACTCGACCAGCTACCTCGACGCCGAGGGGTCGGCGGACGCGCGGTACCGCGTGGTGCCGCTCGGTGGACCGCACAAGGGCCGGTCGGCGTCGGCCGCCGTCTGGGGCGACGGGCATCTCGACATCCCGCTGAACAAGCCTGCCGACGGCGTCACGCCCGTGGGCGAGTCGTACACGTACCGGGCGAACGACGCGTCCGTCGCCGACCTCGACGGCGACGGAGACCACGAGATCGTCGTCAAGTGGGACCCGTCCAACTCCAAGGACGTCTCCCAGGTGGGGTACACGGGCAACGCGTACCTCGACGCCTACGAGCTCGACGGCACGCAGCTCTGGCGGATCGACCTGGGCGTCAACATCCGCGCGGGTGCGCACTACACGCAGTTCTCCGTCTTCGACTACGACGGCGACGGCCGCGCCGAGCTGATGGTCAAGACCGCACCCGGCACGCACGCGACCGCGTACCGCGACGGGCGGCCCACCGGGGAGCGTTACGTCAAGATCCCGCGCGACGACCGGACGGGGGGCGTGACCCACGCCGACGACTACCGGATGTCGGCCGACGACTACTACGAGCACCTGGTGGACATGTTCCGCGGCTGGTCGTCGCGGTCGGAGGTGACCAGCGGACAGTGGCCCGCCACGCTCGAAGAGGCGTGGGGCATCGACGCCCGGTGGTCGTACCCCCTGTCCGACGCCGACGCCCGTGCCGCCGCCGACCACTTCGTCGACGTCTACGCGCCGTCCCGCTCGAGCCGGAACCAGCTGCGTCGGTTCGAGGGCTTCGTGCTGACCGGTCCCGAGTACCTCACCGTCTTCGACGGGCGCTCGGGGCGCCCCATGGAGACCGTCGACTACGAGCCAGGACGCACGGACGACGGGCTGCTCTGGGGCGACTACGCGATGTCGCGCATCGAGCCCGGCAACCGGGTGGACCGGTTCCTTTCGGGTGTGGCGTACCTGTCCGAGGGCGGCCGGGCCAGTGCGATCTTCGCGCGCGGCTACTACACGCGCTCCACGGTCGCCGCCTACGACTGGGACGGGCGCGACCTGACCAAGCGCTGGCTCGCGGACTCGGGCTGGACCCCGATGTCCAACCCGTTCAACGACGGCCCGCACGGCGTGCCGGGTACGTCGCCCGAGTGGGGCAGCCTCACGACGCAGGGCTTCCACTCCCTGTCCGCCGCCGACGTCGACGCGGACGGCAAGCAGGAGATCGTCTACGGCTCGGCGACGCTCGACGACGACGGGTCGCTGCTGTACTCGTCCTTCGACACCCTGCCCGAGGGATCCGCGAACCCCGGGGCGAACGCGGGGCTGGGGCACGGGGATGCCATGCACGTGACGGACATCGACCCGGCGCGGCCGGGGCTCGAGATCTGGACCGCGCACGAGGGTGGCGCCTGGGCGCCGTACGGTTCCGCGCTGCGTTCGGCCGAGGACGGGGCAGTGCTGTTCGGGCAGTACTCCGGACGGGACACCGGCCGCTCCATGATCGGCGACGTCCTGCCGGACGTGCCGGGTGTGGAGGTGTGGGCGTCCATGCCGGACGGCACGCTCGGTTCGGGCACGCTGAGCGCCGCAGGGGAGCAGGTGGCGCCCGCGACGATGGGGACCAACCAGTCGGTGCGCTGGGCGGGGGACGGAACCACGCAGGTGATCGAAGGCTCGGGCGACGCCGTGCCGACCATCCGGGACTGGTCACGCGGCGTGGTCGCGACCCTCGACGGGACGTTGACGAACAACGGCACCAAGGGCAACCCGTCGCTCGTGGCCGACGTGCTCGGCGACTGGCGTGAGGAGGTGCTGGTGCGGACCACGGACTCGAGCGCGCTGCGGCTGTTCCTGTCGACGGAGCCGACCGACATCGCGATGTACACGCTCATGCAGGACCCGCAGTACCGGGTCGAGGTGGCACGCCAGCAGACGGCGTACAACCAGCCGTCGTACCCGGGCTTCTACCTGGCCTCGGACACCGACTGGTCCACGGTCCCGGTTCCGGGCCGCCCTTGATCTCCCGCCGAGGTAGAACTGCAGCGAGGTAGGGCCGGGCGACCCTGGTTCTGTCTCGCTGCAGTCCGTCCTCGCCCTGGTCCTACCTCGGTGGGGCGGGGTGCACAGGAGCGACCGAGAGCTGTGTACTAGCGTCGGCCAGGACCCGCTCGAACCCGAGGAGATGCGATGTTCGCGCTTTCGCCGTACGACCTGATCTGGTCGGTCGTCGCGCTGACGGTCCTCGTCCTGACGTTCGCCGCGCTCGTGGTCTGGTTCCGGACACGCTGGGACCGGCCGTGGGAAGCCGGCCTCACCCTGCTCGCGATCGTCGTCGTACCGATCCTCGGGCCTGCGGCTTTCCTGGTGTCCCGCGGCAGGCGCCCGGTGGACGCGCGCCCCGCCCCTGACGCCAGGTCGTAGGGGTCCGCGAGGCTGACCATGTAGTTGCTGCCAAGATCGGCGCGTAACTGGCAGCAGGTGCATGGTCAGTTTTGGCGTCCGGGCCGCCAAGTCGGCCCGGACGGCTACGTCGCCGAGGACGAGCTCGAGCCGCGGACCACCAGAGTCGGCTGGAACATGACGTGCTCCGCCTCCGCATCGGTCCCGCTGAGCAGGAGGTCCGCGGCTCGCACGCCGAGCTCGTGCGTCGGCTGGCGCACCGACGTCAGGGGCGTGGCCAGCTCGGCGGCGAACGCGACGTCGTCGTACCCCACCACTGCCACATCGGTGGGGACGGCGATGTTCTCCGTACGGAGCGTGCGCAGCACGCCCAACGCCACCAGGTCGTTCACGCAGAAGACGGCCGTGGGCCGGTCGCCCGATTCCAGCAGCCCGCGGATCGCCGCCTCGCCGCCCTCGGCGTTGAGGCTGGTCACCGTGACCTCCAGGAGCGCGGACGCCGGGTCCAGCCCCGCCGCGACGAGCGCCGTGACCACGCCCTCGTGCCGGTCGGCGCACTGCCTGATCGTGTGCGGCCCGTTGAGGAACACGATGCGCGTGTGGCCCTCCTCCAGCAGGTGGCTGGCGGCGAGCTCCCCGCCGCGGACGTCGTCGACGGCCACCGACGAGATGCTCGGGTCGGACGACGGGCGGTCCAGCAGCACGACGCCGGTGCCCCGCCGGCGGACGGCGAGCAGGTGCTCGATGTCGTTCGTGGCCGGGACGACCATGACGCCCTGCACGCCGTGCTCCTCGAACAGGCGGAGATAGCGCTGCTCACGGCCGGGATCGTCGTCGGACGACGCCACCATGAGCGTGAAGTCGTCCCGGTCCAGGCGCTCCTCGATCCCTCGCGCGACATCGGTGAAGAACGGGTTGGCGATGTCCAGGACGATCGCGCCGATGGTCGTGATGGTCCCGGCGCGGAGCTGCCGCGCGGACCCGTTGCGGACGAAGCTCAGGTCCTCGATGGCAGCCTCGACCCGTTCGCGGGTTCCGGGCAGCACGCGTTCGGGTCGGTTGAGCACGTTGGAGACCGTGCCGACGGAGACGCCGGCGGCACGGGCGACGTCGGCGATGGATGCTCGTCGGTGAGCGGCCGGCTGGGTCATGGAGCGCCTCCTTGCTTCGGGCTACATTATGAACCGATTCATGACACCGCGGTCGCCCTTCGGCGGGCGCGAGGACCGGAGGACCGGAGATGTCGAGCAATTCTGCGGGCGCACGCGTCTGTTTCACGTCCCGGGTGCGGGCCGACCGTATCCCGGAGTACCGGGCGGCACACACCGCCGTCTGGCCCGAGATGCTGGAGGCGCTGCGGGACACGGGGTGGCGGGACTACCACCTGTTCCTGCGCGACGATGGCCTGCTGGTCGGGGTCCTGGAGACCGACGACTACGCCGCGGCGCAGCGCGGGATGGCCGCGACCGAGGTCAACGCCCGGTGGCAGGCGGCGATGTCCGGATTCTTCGTGGACGAGGGCAACCCGGACGACGGGTTCGTGCTGCTGGACGAGGTGTTCCACCTGGAGGCCCAGCTGGCGGCCCTGGAGGACGCGGGCTGACCTGCCCCGATCGCCCGGTCCTCGTCCGCCCCTCGTCCGCTCCCCGTCCGCTCTCCTGGACGCGACGCGAGTCCTTTCGAGGCCAAGGTTGATTCGCTTTGGACGGTCTCAAAGCGAATCAACCTTGACCTCGAAGGTGGGGCTAGGGGGTGGGGTTAGGTGGGGTGGGGGAGGTGGGTGGGCGGGCTAGTTGACGCCGCCCTCGCGTTCGCTGAGTGCGTTCGGGTCCGTGATCTTCGTCGGGTCCGGGCGGTTGAACGCCCAGGTGACGAACCACAGCACGACACCGATGAGCAGCAGCCAGCCGGCGATCTGGTACTGGAGCGGGTCGCGCCCGGTCCACGGCCCGACGAAGAACGCGCAGAGCAGCGCACCGAGGATCGGCAGCACCGTCGGGGCCACGAAATGCCTCCGGTCGACGATGTTGCTCCGCAGCTTGAGCACCGCGACGTTGACGATGGTGAACACCGCGAGCAGCAAGAGCGACGTGGTGCCGCCGAGTGCGGCGATGACGCCCGACTCCTCCTGCAGCGTCACGAGCACGATGAGGCCGAGCGCGATGAACGTGGTGAACACGATCGCCGCGGTGGGCGTCCGCCGCTGCGGGGAGACCCGCCCGAGGAACGGCGGCAGCACCTTCTGCTTGGCCATGCCGTACAGGAGGCGTGACGCCATGAGCATGTTGATCAGGGCCGAGTTGGCGACGGCGAAGATCGTGATGAACGGGAAGATGGAGCCGATGGGGAAGCCGGGCAGGGCCCGCTCGACCACCAGCGTGAGCGGGGTGTCGCTCGCGCCGAGCTCGCCCACCGGCACGATCGCCACGGTGAAGATCGCGACCAGCACGTAGATGACGCCGGTGATGCCGATGCCGGTGATCATCATGCGCGGAAAGTTCTTCACCGGATCGTGCGTCTCCTCGGCCATGTTGACGGCGTCCTCGAAGCCGACCATCGCGAAGAACGCCAGCGCCGTCGCGGCGGTCACGGCGAGGAAGGCGTTCTTGTCGCCGGGGCTCTCGAACACCATCACGCGGCTGAAGTCCGCATTTCCGCCGAAGGCCGCGAAGATGCCGACCAGGATGATGAACAGCAGGCCGGAGAGCTCGACGATCGTGAGCACGATGTTGGCCTTCACGGACTCGCCGACACCGCGCAGGTTCACCGCCGCGACCAGGGCCATGAAGACCAGGGCGACGGCGACCACGGTCCAGGTGCTGGGTTCGTCGACGCCGAAACCGACGAGCAGGTTGGACCCGACGGCGCGGGCGGCGGTGGAGGCGGACGTGATGCCCGAGCACATCACGGCGAAGCACACGATGAACGTGAGGAAGTGGATGCCGAAGGCCTTGTGCGTGTACAGGGCGGCGCCGGCCGCCTGCGGGTACTTGGTCACCAGCTCCAGGTAGGAGAACGCGGTGATGAGCGCGATGGCGAAGGCGACGATGAACGGGGCCCATGCCGCACCGCCGACCTCGGCGGCCACCTGGCCGGTGAGTGCGTACACGCCGGTGCCGAGAATGTCGCCGACGATGAAGAGCAGGAGCAGCTTGGGCCCCATTACCCGCTTGAGCTCGGTGGGTTCCTCGCCGAGCTCGTCGAGCTTCTCCGCTGCTGGTTGGGTCATCTCCGGTCACCTCCAGGAAGCGCCTCGGGCAGAATTCGCCCCTGATCGACCAAGAGTTGCGTAAGCGGCAGGGCCCGGCAATGGACGCGCCGTAGGTTCTTGACGCTCTGACCTGGTGGGTCTATCTTCCGAGTAGTGGTTTGAACGATTCAAACCCGCCCTCGTGGTCACTGCCGACCACCCGCAGAGCTCGACGGAGAGATATGCCGAACGCCGCACCGACGCTGCGCCTCGAGAGGGTCGCCAAGTCCTTCGGGCCTGTTGCCGCGCTCCGTTCCGGCACCCTCGTGGTCCGGCCCGGCAGCATCCATGCGCTCGTCGGCGAGAACGGGGCGGGCAAGTCCACCCTGGTCAAGATCGTGGGCGGCGTGCACCGTCGCGACGCCGGCGTCGTCGAGCTCGACGGCCGACCCGTCGACTTCGCCGGACCCGCCGACGCCAAGGCCGCCGGTGTCGCAGTCATCCACCAGGAGCCCGCGAGCTTTCCGGACCTGACCGTCACCGAGAACATCTTTCTCGGCCGCGAGCCGGTCGGCCGCTTCCGCCGGATCGACCGGCGCGCCATGCGCGAGCGAGCCCGTGGTCTGTTCCGGGATCTCGGCGTGGACCTGGACCCGGACCGCCCCGCCGAGGGGCTGTCCATCGCGGACCAGCAGATCGTGGAGATCGCCAAGGCGATCTCCCTGGACGCGCGCCTCCTGGTCATGGACGAGCCGACGGCGGCGCTGAGTGCCGTCGAGGTACGCCGCCTGTTCGCCGTCGCCCGGGGGCTGCGCGACGCCGGCCGCGCCGTCGTCTTCATCTCGCACCGCCTCGACGAGGTGGCCGACCTCTGCGACACCGTCACCGTCATGCGCGACGGCGCGCACGTCTCGACGGATGCCGTCGCCGACGTCACGCCCGACGCGCTGGTGCGCCGCATGGTCGGCCGGGACGTGGCCGAGCTCTATCCCAAGGTGCAGAGCACTCCCGGCGAGGTGGTGCTGCGGGTCGAGGGACTGGAGTCGACCGGGACCTTCCACGGCGTGTCCTTCGAGGTCCGGGCGGGCGAGATCGTCGGCCTGGCCGGGCTCGTCGGTGCCGGACGCAGCGAGATCGCCCGCGCGGTGTTCGGCGTCGACCGGTACGACGCCGGGCGGGTCACCGTCGGTGGGCAGCCCCTGCGACCGGGCGACCCGGCGGCCGCCATTGCGGCGGGCCTCGCCCTCGTCCCGGAGGACCGGCGGCTGCAGGGTCTGGTCACCGAGTCGTCGGTGGTCCGCAACGTGAGCGCCGTCGCGCTTCGACGACGACGCGGCCCGAGGGACGAGGGCGGCGTACGAGGAGAAGCGCGCGAAGGCCCTGCCCGAAAGAGGCTCGCCCGCCTCGGCATCCTCCTGCCGGACGCCGAGGCGCGCCTCGCGCGCGACTGGTCCGCCCGCCTCGCGGTGAAGGCCGGTGCGCTGGACGCGCTGGCCACCACCATGAGCGGCGGCAACCAGCAGAAGGTGGTGCTGGCGAAGTGGCTGGCCACCGGGCCGAAGGTGCTCATCGTGGACGAGCCGACCCGCGGCATCGACGTCGGCACCAAGGCAGAGGTGCACCGGCTGCTGTCCACCCTGGCGGCCGACGGGCTGGCCGTTCTCATGATCTCGTCCGAGCTGCCGGAGGTACTGGGCATGGCCGACCGCGTACTCGTGGTGCGCGAGGGGCGCATCGCCACCGAGCTGAGCCGCGCGGAAGCGACGCCGGAGGCCGTGATGCGGGCGGCGACGCCCGGCGCCTCGGCGGACAGCACGGGCGCGGACCACCCGGGCGCGGACCACCCGGGCGCGGACCGCCCGGACGCCGACCGCACCGACACCCTGGCCGAGAACGGAGGCGTGGCATGAGAAGCCTGCTCCGCCGCCGCGAGGCGGGTATCGCGCTCGCCCTCCTGGCCGTGATCGGCGTGACGACCGTCGTGCAGCCCGGCTTCCTGCTCAGCGCCGTCGGCTGGCGCGACCTGCTGCTCACCCCCGCGATCCTCGTGGTGCTCGCCGTGGGGCAGGCGGTGGTGGTCATCACCCGCAACGTGGACCTGTCCGTCGGCTCGGTGCTGGGGCTCACCGCGTACCTGACGGGCCGGCTGTTCCTGGCCGCACCCGACCTGCCGATCATCGTGGTGACCCTCGTCGCCGTCGCGACCGGGGCCCTGCTCGGCCTGGTCAACGGCTCCATCGTGGCGTTCGCCCGTGTTCCGGCCCTCGTCATCACGCTCGGCACCCTGTACGTCTACCGCGGGGTGACCCTCACCTGGGCGGGCAGCGACCGGATCGACGCCGCCGACATGCCCGGGGCCTTCCTCGGGCTGGGCACGCAGCAGGTGCTGGGCGTGCCCGTGCTGACCATCGTGGCCGCGGTCGTGCTGGCGGCGGTCGCCTACTACCTGCACACCTCGCGGGGCGGCCGGCAGCTGTACGCCATCGGCTCCGACCCCGACGCCGCCGCCCTGCAGGGCCTGCCCGTCCGCCGTCGGCTGCTGGGGGCGTTCGCCCTGGGCGGCGCCCTCGCCGGGCTCGCCGGCGTCATGTTCGCGGCGCGGTACGGGACGGTGTCGTCAGGTGCCGGCACCGGCATGGAGCTGCAGGTGGTCGGCGCCGTCGTGGTGGGCGGCGTCGCGATCTTCGGAGGCAGCGGCACCGTGGTGGGCGCCGCGCTCGGCGCGATGCTCCTGCTGACCATCAACCGCGCGCTGCCCGTCGTGGGCATCCCCGACTTCTGGCAGCGGGCCGTGGTGGGCGCCCTCATCATCGGCGCCATAGCGCTCGACCGCGTGCTCGCCAACCGCCGGTCGCGCCGCCTGGCCGCCGCACGCGACGCCGACCCGCCGTCCGACGCCGACCCGCCGTCCGGCCCGGCCCCGCAGCCCGACGCCGACCCGCCGTCCGGCCCGAACGATCGTGCGGAGGCGACCACATGAGGACCCATGCCCGCCCGTGGTGGCAGCGCGCGCTGCTCACCCGCGAGATGCTGACCATCCTGATCCTGGTCGTCGCCTGGGTCGTCGCCGTCTCGGTGGTGCAGGGCTTCGACGGCCCGCTCACCATCACCTACCTGGTGCTCGACGTCGCACCCGTGCTGCTCATCGCCCTGCCCATGACGCTGATCATCGCCACGGGCGAGATCGACCTGTCGGTCGCGTCGGTGGTGGGCCTGTCCAGCGTGACCTTCGGGCTGCTCTACCAGGCAGGGCTGGGCCTCTGGCCGGCTCTGCTCGTGTCCGTGCTGGTCGGCGCGGTGTGCGGCGCGGTCAACGGGGCGCTCGTCGCCTACGGCGGCCTGCCGTCCCTGGCGGTCACCATCGGTTCGCTCGCGCTGTACCGCGGCCTCGCCGTGGGCCTGCTCGGCACGACGGCGGTCACCGGCTTTCCCGAGACCTGGACCGACGGTGCCACCGAGAACCTCGGGGAGACGCCCTACCCGGCGATCACCCTCGGGCTCCTCGCACTGGTCGCCGTGTTCGCGGTGCTGCTGCACGCGACACCGTTCGGCAGGAACGTGCTCGACATCGGCCGCAGCAAGGAGGCCGCACGGTTCTCCGGCGTCGACGTCCGGCGGACCCTGCTGATCCTCTTCGTGCTCTCGGGTGCCGTGTCGGCGCTCGCAGGCGTCTACTACACGCTCCGCTACGGCAGCGCGCGCGGCGACAACGCGACCGGCATGGAGCTCCAGGTGGTCGCCGCCGTGCTGCTGGGCGGGGTCTCCATCTTCGGCGGGCGTGGCGCCATCCACGGTGTGGTCGCGGGCGTCCTGCTCATCGGCGTGCTCGGCAGCGCGCTCCGTCTGGAGGGGGTCACCGTCAACGTCATCAACATCGTGATCGGCACCGCCCTGGTTGTTTCCGTGGTCGCCCCGCGCATCGCGGGCGGCCTGAGAGTACGGCGGCGGAACGCCGTCACCCCCGACGAGCCGCCCCGCCTCGCCGCGGGGCCTCCCGGGGACCCCGACGGCAGCCCCGCCGCCGGGCAACGAACGTAGGGAGACGGACGATGAAGTTCACAGCTGCGCTCGCGGCCGGCACGGCCGCCGTACTGGCTCTTGGTCTGACCGCATGCGGCTCGGGCGGGGACGACGGCGGTGGCGACGGTGACGTCACGATCACCATGCTGCCCAAGAACCTGGGCAACCCGTACTTCGAGGCCTCCACGGCGGGCGCCGAGGAGGCCGGTGAGGAGATGGGCGCCACCGTGGAGGAGGTCGGTCCGGACACCGCGTCGCCCGACGCCCAGGTGCCCTTCATCAATACCGCCGCCCAGCAGGGCGTCGGCGCGCTGGTGGTGTCGGCGAACGACCCGACGGCGATCGGCGACGCGCTGGAGGAAGCGCGGTCGGCGGGCACCAAGGTGGTCACCTTCGACTCGGACACCGAGCCGCAGTTCCGCGACCTGTTCGTCAACCAGGCGTCGCCTGAGGGCATCGCGGACAAGCAGCTCGAGCTGGTGGCGGACCAGATCGGGGGCGAGGGTGAGATCGCGATCCTGTCGGCGTCGGCGAACGCCACCAACCAGAACGCGTGGATCGCGCTCATGGAGGAGAAGCTCGCCGCCGACTATCCGGACATCGAGCTGGTCGAGATCGTCTACGGCGACGACGACGACCAGACCTCGTTCGACAAGACGGCCGCGCTGCTGCAGTCGCACCCGGACCTCAAGGGCATCGTCTCGCCCACCACGGTCGGCATCGCGGCGGCGGCGCGCTACGTGTCGACGTCGGAATACCAGGGCAAGGTGGCGGTCACGGGTCTCGGCACGCCCAACCAGATGCGCGAGTACGTCGAGGACGGCACCGTCGAGGCGTTCGCGCTCTGGAACCCGACCGACCTGGGCTACCTGGCGGCGCAGGCGGCCGCGGCCCTGGCGGCGGGCGACATCACGGGCGAGGAGGGGGACACCTTCGAGGCCGGCCGGCTGGGCGAGTTCACCGTCGGAGCCGACGGCGAGGTCCTGCTGGGCGAGCCGTACGTGTTCGACGAGAGCAACATCGCGGACTTCGACTTCTGACCGGCTTACTGTCCGGCATGGGAGCTTTGGTCTCACCGTTCTGTGGTGAAACAGGCTCCTATGTCGGACATGCGCGGGATGACGCCCTCGTCGGATACGCGTCTTCCGAAAATTCACCCCCGCGGGCGAGTGAAAGCCGCACCCATGCCTCGCTAGGGTCGGGTGACATGTGCGCCGGCCGCCTGAGGGCAGGCCAGGCGCGTCCCCGACGTGGAGGTCATCTGTGGCACGGCACGCAGCAGCGCCGAGATCAAGGTCCAAGAACGGTGCACGAGGTGGTGGCGGCGCGACGCCGGCGCGCGGCATGGTGGGACGGGCCCTCGTCCTCGGTGTGGCTCCAGCACTCATGCTCGGTGGCGCACTCGCCCCGGCGGCGACGGCGACGACGCTGGAGCCGTCCCTCGAGCCCGAGGGACTGTCCGGGCCGGTAGCGCCGGAGGACTCCGCGCTGCCGGACACGCGGACGACCCCGGCCAAGGTCGAGACCATCGCCGTCGCCGCGGCTCCCGCCGCCGCGACCGAGCGGGTCAAGGACGTCACCAAGGGGGCGCCCGCGGCGAACCCCCAGGGCCGCACCGTCGCCGACGGGGAGGTCGTGCTCGACACCGCCGACAACGCCGGGCGTATCGCCGGCGAGGTCGCAGCACCTGCCGGGTTCCAGACCGTCGGCGTGAAGTGGCCCGCGACGATCGACGCCGAGGTGCCCGAGCTGCAGGTCCGGGCGCAGGCCGAGGACGGTTCCTGGGGCGAGTGGACGCACCTGGAGAAGTCCAGCGACGTGCCCGACGGCGAGCAGGCCGAGTTCATGTCCGCACCGGTGCACGTGGGCGAGGCAGTGGCGGTCCAGGTCGCCACCGTCGACAAGGCAGCCTCGGTCCCGGACGGTGTCGAGCTGACGCTTGTGACGTCGGAGCAGGTCAATACTGTTGCCGCGACGACGTCGGGTGCGGTGGAAGCGTCGGCGGCCACCAACGGGCCCACGATCATCACGCGCGCCGAGTGGGGTGCTGCCCCGCCGCGGGCGATCCCCGAGTGCCCGCCGGACGGCGGAGAGGGCACGCCCGGCACGACGTGGGGAGCGGCGGACCGGCTCGACGGCGCCGTCGTGCACCACACGGTGAACCCGAACGACTACGCGACGGTCGCCGAGGCCATGCAGCTGATCCGGAACGATCAGGCGTACCACCAGAACGGGCACGGCTGGTGCGACATCGGCTACAACTTCTTGGTCGACAAGTGGGGCAACGTCTACGAGGGCGCCCAAGGGAGCATCGAGGACCCGATCATCGGCGCGCATGCGGGCGGCTTCAACACCCGCACCGTGGGCATCTCCATGGTCGGCACCTACACGAACGTGGCGCCGTCCTCGGCGCAGCAGGACGGCGTCGCCCAGATAGCGGGCTACCGGCTGTCGGAGTACGGCGTGGACCCGGCCGAGTCGGCCACGTTCACCTCCGCGGGGCTCACGTCCGGCGGCCGGTACGGCGCCGGTGAGCAGGTTGTGCTGCCGCGCGTCTTCGGCCACCGCGACACGCACCGGACGGAGTGCCCGGGGGACCTGGGCTACCCGCAGCTCGCGAGCATCCGGAACGCGGCAGCCGGCTACGCGGAGCAGTACACCGAGGTCGCGGAGAAGTACACGAACTTCGTCCAGGCGGTCTACATGGACAGCCTCGGCCGCGAGGCCACCGTCGCCGACATCGACAGCTGGGCGTACCGGGTATCGGTGGACGGCCAGAGTGTGCTGGCCGAAGGCATGGCGAGGTCGGACAACTACCGGGCCGCGCGGATCGTCTCCGCGTTCGAGGCCATCCTCGGCTACACCCCGTCGTCCAGCCAGGTGTCCTACCATGTGGCCCGCGTCAAGGACGGGACGCGGACCATCGACGAGTTCGAGCCCTACCTGCTGGCGAACCCGCAGTTCTACAACCGTGTGGGTGGCACCGACACCGCGTACGTCAAGGCCCTGTACCAGCACATCCTGCACCGCGCGCCGACCGCGAGCCAGCTGGACCACTGGGTGCCGCGGGTGTCCACCCTCGGCCGGGCCGGCGTGGCGGATGCCCTCTGGGGCAGCGGCGCGGGGGTGCGGGTGCGGGTGCTCGCTACGTACGACCACTACCTCGACGAGGTCCCGAGTGACAGCACCACCGCGTACTGGGTGGACCAGCTGAGGAACAACGCGGCCAAGGACGAGGCGACGCTCCGCCGCGCCATCCTGGTCACCTCGAGGTATCTGGCATACGCCGACTCGCGGTACTGAACACCCGGCCCGTCCTGGCCGCATGACCGGTGAGAAGTCAGGTGACCGGCAGCTCGAGCTGCCGGTCACCTGACTTCTTTTCTGCCGGTGGGCGCCGGACTGCTGCCGGGACGCCTTGACCGTCCGCCGTCCTCGGAATAGGCTGCGACTGAATCGTTTCAAGGTGCGCACGAGGACGTGCGCGGAGAGGGAGGACGCCATGGCGGCATCCGCACGGACCGAGGCGGCCAAGATCGCGCTCCGGCAGCAGACGATCGAGCTGCCGTCCTGGGCGTTCGGAAACTCGGGCACCAGGTTCAAGGTGTTCGGGCAGCCGGGTGTGCCGCGCGACCCGTTCGAGAAGCTGTCCGACGCTGCGCAGGTGCACCAGTACACCGGCGTCGCCCCGCGGGTGAGCCTGCACATCCCCTGGGACCTCGTCGACGACTTCGGCGCGCTCGCCCGGCACGCCGAGGACCTGGGCGTGCGGATCGGCATGATCAACTCGAACGTCTTCCAGGACGACGACTTCATGCTGGGCTCGCTCGCCCATCCCGACCCCCGGGTCCGCGCCAAGGCGGTGGACCACCACAAGCAGTGCATCGACGTGATGCGGACCACCGGTTCCAAGGACCTCAAGGTCTGGCTCTCCGACGGGCTCAACTACCCCGGCCAGGACTCGATCAGGGCCCGCCAGGACCGGATCGCCGAGTCCCTGGCCCAGATCTACGCGGCACTCGACGACGACCAGCACATGGTGCTCGAGTACAAGTTCTTCGAGCCCGCGTTCTACATCACGGACGTCCCGGACTGGGGCACGTCCCTGCTGCACGTCATGGCCCTCGGTGACCGGGCGAAGGTGGTGCTCGACACGGGCCACCACGCCCCCGGCACCAACATCGAGTTCATCGTGGCGCAGCTG
The DNA here is from genome assembly GCF_042682255.1 of Promicromonospora aerolata. Lineage (NCBI taxonomy): Bacteria > Bacillati > Actinomycetota > Actinomycetes > Micrococcales > Promicromonosporaceae > Promicromonospora > Promicromonospora aerolata. The sequence goes on along the minus strand of NZ_JBHUHF010000001.1, from coordinate 3,337,978 downwards.
CTGCGCCAGGGCCGCCTGGGCGCGTTCGACTTCAACAGCCGCTTCTACGCCGACGACGACCTCATGGTCGGTGCGGCGGACCCGTTCCAGCTGTTCCGGATCATGCACGAGATCGTCTCCGCCGGCGCCCACGCCCCGGACAGCGGGGTCAACTTCATGCTCGACCAGTGCCACAACATCGAGCCCAAGATCCCCGCGCAGATCCGGTCGGTCATGAACGTCCAGGAGGCGACGGCGAAGGCCCTGCTCGTCGACGTCGAGGCCCTCACGGCGGCCCAGCTGGCCGGTGACGTGCTCGGTGCGCACGCTGTTCTCATGGACGCGTACGACACCGACGTGCGCCCGCTCGTCGCACAGGTGCGCGAGGAGATGGGTCTCGACCCGAACCCGACCGCCGCGTTCGCCGCGTCCGGGTACGCCGAGAAGATCGCCGCCGAGCGGGTCGGAGGCGCCCAGGCCGGATGGGGCGCGTGAGCGTCGTCGGTGACCGCGTGCTGAGGGGCCCGCACGGCGACCTGCCGGTGCGGGTCTACGAACCGGCGGCGGGCGTGGAGCGTGTGGCCGGCCTGGTGTGGGCGCACGGGGGTGCCTTCATGCACGGTGACCTCGACATGCCCGAGTCCGACTGGGTGGCACGGAGCCTCGCCGCCGACGGAGTCGTGGTCGTGAGCGTCGACTACCAGCTCGCACCCGAGCTGGACTACCGCGAACCGGCCGCGCCGCAGGCGGCCGGCGGGGCGCGGTTCCCCGTCGCGTCCGAAGAGGTCACGTTCGCCTACGGGTGGGCGCGGGACGCCGGCCTCGGCGTCGGCCCGGAGCGCTGGTCGCTGGGCGGCGCGAGCGCCGGCGGCAACCTGGCGGCCGGCGCGTCGCTCCGCCTGCGGGACGCCGGCGGGCCGCGGCCGCGCTCGGTGGTGCTCGCCTACCCGGTGGCGCACTACGAGCTCCCGGCCGCCGGCCCGGAGCTCGCCGCCAAGATCGCGGCGTTGCCGCCCGAGCGCGACTTCCCGCCCGAGGCGATGCGCGCGATGGGCGCCAACTACCTCGGCCGGAGCGACCTCCCGATCTCCCCGTACGCGCACCCTGGAGGACAGGACCTGCGCGGGCTGCCGCCCACGTTCGTCGTCACGTCCGACCACGACGCCCTGCGGTCCTCCGGTGAGGCGTACTGCGCCGAGCTCGCCGCGGCCGGCGTCGACGTCGTGCTCGTCCGCGAGGACGGCACCTATCACGGCCACCTCAACGAACCCGAGACCGCCGGCGCGGCCCGCAGCATCGCGCGCATCGCCGACTGGCTCACCACCGACCGAACCGAGACGGAAGCAGCAGCCCGATGACGAACCAGACTGCCGACGCGACAGAGAACCCGACGGTCACCGCGCTCGTCGCCCGCTCGAACGGGCTGGGCGCCGACCCCAGGAACACCAACTACGCGGGCGGCAACACGTCCGCGAAGGGCAACGCCACCGACCCCGTGACGGGTGAGCCCGTCGAGCTGCTGTGGGTCAAGGGCTCCGGCGGCGACCTCGGCACGCTCCGGCCCCAGGGCCTGGCCGTGCTGCGGCTGGACCGGATGCGGGCGCTCGTCGACGTGTACCCGGGCCTGGACCGCGAGGACGAGATGGTCGCCGCGTTCGACTACTGCCTGCACGGCAAGGGCGGGGCGGCGCCGTCGATCGACACGGCCATGCACGGGCTGGTCGACGCCGCCCACGTGGACCACCTGCACCCCGACTCCGGCATCGCGGTGGCCGCCGCGGCCGACGGTGAGGCGCTGACCCGCGAGATCTTCGGCTCCGACGTGGTGTGGGTGCCGTGGCGCCGTCCCGGCTTCCAGCTCGGGCTGGACATCGCCGCCATCAAGGCCGAGAACCCACAGGCCATCGGGTGCATCCTGGGCGGCCACGGCATCACCGCCTGGGGCGACACGAGCGAGGAGTGCGAGGCCCGCTCGCTCGACATCATCCGCCGGGCCGAGGCGTTCATCGAGTCGCGGACGGCGGCCCTGGCCGCCGACGGCGCGCACCCGTTCGGTGCCGTGCGCCCCGGCTACGAGCCCTTGCCCGACGCCGAACGGCGGGCCCGTGCGGCAGCGCTCGCTCCGACGATCCGCGGCATCGCGTCCGCGGACGCGCCGCAGGTGGGCCACTTCACCGACTCCGACGTCGTGCTGGACCTCCTGGCGCGGGAGCGCCTGCTGCCGCTCGCGGAGCTCGGCACCTCGTGCCCCGACCACTTCCTGCGCACCAAGGTGAAGCCGCTGGTGGTCGACGTCCCGACGTCGGCGACGGTGGAGGAGACGGTCGCCGCCCTGCGTGAGGCGCACACCGCCTACCGTGCGGACTACGCCGCGTACTACGAGCGCGGTGCGGCGGCGGCGCGGGCGCGCGGTGAGGAGCCGCCGGCGATGCGCGGTGCGGACCCGGCGATCGTGCTGGTGCCCGGCGTGGGCATGTTCTCGTACGGGCGCAACAAGCAGACGGCGCGGGTGGCCGGCGAGTTCTACGTCAACGCGATCAACGTGATGCGCGGCGCGGAGACCATCTCCACCTACGCACCCATCGCCGAGGACGAGAAGTTCCGCATCGAGTACTGGGCGCTCGAGGAGGCGAAGCTGCAGCGCATGCCCGCACCGAAGCCCCTGGCGACGCGGGTCGCCCTGGTGACCGGGGCCGCGTCGGGTATCGGAAAGGCGATCGCCCAGCGGCTCGCCGCGGAGGGCGCGTGCGTGGTGGTCGCGGACCTGGACACCGCGAAGGCCACCGCGGCGGCGGCCGAGCTGGGCTCGGCGGACGTCGCCATCGGCATCGCCATGGACGTCTCGTCCGAGGTGGCCGTGCAGGCCGGGATCCGCGAGGCGGTGCTGGCGTTCGGCGGTGTCGACCTCGTGGTCAACAACGCGGGCCTGTCCCTGTCGCGGTCGCTGCTCGAGACCACCGAGGCCGACTGGGACCTGCAGCACAACGTCATGGCCAAGGGCTCGTTCCTGGTCTCCCGGGAGGCGGCACGGGTGCTGGTGGACCAGGGCCTGGGCGGCGACATCGTCTACATCTCCTCGAAGAACTCCGTGTTCGCGGGGCCGAACAACATCGCCTACTCCGCGACCAAGGCCGACCAGGCGCACCAGGTGCGCCTGCTCGCCGCAGAGCTGGGCGAGCACGGGGTCCGGGTGAACGGCGTGAACCCGGACGGCGTGGTGCGTGGGTCGGGCATCTTCGCGTCGGGCTGGGGTGCCAACCGGGCCGCCGTGTACGGGGTGCCGGAGGAGAAGCTCGGCGAGTTCTACGCCCAGCGCACCCTGCTCAAGCGGGAGGTGCTGCCCGAGAACGTGGCGTCCGCCGTGTTCGCGCTGTGCACCTCGGACTTCTCCCACACGACCGGTCTCCACGTGCCCGTCGACGCGGGCGTGGCGGCGGCGTTCCTGCGGTGAGCGCCTCGGGGTTCGTCGCGATCGACCTGGGGGCGTCCAGCGGCCGGGTCATGCTCGGCATGCTCGACGGCGGGCGGGTCGAGCTGGTCGAGTGCGGCCGGTTCTCCAACGGCCCGGTGGACTCCGGCGACGGCCTGCGCTGGGACGTCGAGGCCCTGTGGGCGGGGATCCTCGACGGGTTGCGCGCCGCGGGCACCCTGGCGGAGCGGACCGGGGTAGCGGTCCGTGGGATCGGGGTGGACTCGTGGGCGATCGACCACGGCCTCCTCGGTCCCGACGGCGGGCTGGTGGGGGATCCGTGGTGCTACCGGGACGACCGGACGGAGGGGGTGGCGGACGGGGTCTACGAGCGGATCTCCTTCGCCGGGCACTACGCCGTCAACGGCCTGCAGCACCTGCCGTTCACCACGGAGTTCCAGCTCGTCGCGGGAGCTGACGGCGGGCCGGGCTCGGCCGAGCTGGCCCGCGCCGCCCGGCTGCTGCTCGTGCCCGACCTGATCACGTACCGGCTGACGGGGCGGCAGGTCGCGGAGGTGACGAATGCCTCCACCACGGGGCTGTTGGACGCGAGGTCGCGGACCTGGGCAACCGGCCTGCTGGACCGGCTGGCCGCCGAGTACCCCGGGCTCGCCGGGCTGGGCGAGCTGCTTCCGGACCTCGTGGAACCGGGGACGGTGGTCGGTACCCTGACGGACGCCGTGCGCGAGACGACGGGCCTCGGCGCGGTACCGGTGTTCGCGGTGGCCTCCCACGACACCGCGTCAGCGGTGGTGGGGACGCCGCTGCCGGAGGACGGGGCCGCCGCCTACATCTCCTCCGGGACCTGGTCCCTGGTCGGGGTGGAGCTGCCGGCGCCCGTGCTCACCGACGCGAGCCGGGCGGCGAACTTCACCAACGAGCTCGGCGTCGACGGCACCGTCAGGTACCTGCGCAACGTCATGGGCCTGTGGGTCCTCGACGAGTGCGTCCGGGAGTGGTCGGTGGACGCTTCGCGGGGCGATGGCGCTCCGGTCGACCTCGGTGTGCTGCTGGCCGAGGCCGCGGCCGAGCCGGGCGGCCGGTGCCTCCTCGCCATGGACGGCGACGAGTTCCTGGCCCCCGGCGACATGTCGGCCCGGGTACGCGCAGCGATCCGGCGCGCCGGCGCCGAGGTGCCGGCGACCCGGGCGGCACTGGCCCGGGTGGTGCTGGACAGCCTCGCGGACGCGTATGCCCGGGTGGTCCGGCAGGCCGGCGAGCTGGCCAAGATCGAGATCCGGGCCGTGCACGTGGTGGGTGGCGGCTCGCAGAACGAGCTGCTCAACCGGCTCACGGCGGAGGCGACCGGCCTCCCCGTCGTCGCCGGACCGGCCGAGGCAACGGCACTCGGCAACATCCTGGTCCAGGCGCGTGCGTCCGGTGTCGGGCCGCGCACGCTCGCGGGCCTGCGGACCATGGTCCGCGACAGCACGGACCTGCAGCTGGCCGGACCGCGGCCCTGACTCGTCGTACCGAGTACACCGAGTCAGGGCCGCAGTCCTGCCTACCCTCCGGGGACGCGCGGAGCTGTCGACGCCCGGACGATGAGGTGCGGGCTCAGCTCGACGCGGTGCACCGGGCGGTCCGCGCCGCTCGCCGGGTCGCTCCCGCCACCGTTGCCGTTGCCGTCGCGCCCACCGTCGCCGTCCGCTCCTGTGATGCCCAGCCGCCGCGTGAGCAGCTCGACCGCGCTCGCCCCGATCGCCGCCCTGGGCGGCCGTACCGCGGTGAGCGGGGGGTCGGCCAGCGCCGCGACCTCGTCGTCGTAGGCGATCACCGCCAGGTCGGCGGGCACCCGTAGGCCGCGTTCCTGAGCCTGTTCCACCAGCGAGATCGCCTCCCGGTCGGAGTGCACCAGGAGCGCCGTCGCACCACCGGCCGTGCACCGGTCGAGCACGGAGGCGGCCTCGTCGGCCCAGCCGGTGTCCGAGAGCGGCACGGTCTGCAGGTCCAGCACGACGTCGAGACCCAGCTCCTCCGCCACCGCGAGGAACCCGCGCCGGACGGCGGCCGTGTGCGGGCTGGTGCGCGACGTCACGAGCCCCACCTGCCGGTGCCCGCGCTCCGCGAGGTGCCGCGCCGCCGTTCCCGAGCCGAGCGCGTGGTCGGTGGCCACCGACTCGAGCGGCTCGCGATACGGTCCCGCCGCCAGGCGCCGTTCCATCAGGACCACGGGCAGGTTGAGGCCGGCGAGCCATTCGCCGAGCTCGGTGGCCGCCGGCCCTTCGACGGGCGGTGCGACCAGCAGGCCGTCGACCCCTGGGCCGCCGTCCTCCCCGACGAGGGCCGTGACCTGGCGCCGTACCTGGTCCACGTCGTAGGACGCGCCGCGCAGGATCAGCCGCGCCGCCCCCTGGGCGGCATCCCGGGCGCCCCGGATCACCTCGGGCCAGTAGTAGTCGAGGGACGGCACGACCATGCCGATCGTCGGCCGGCCGGCGTCGCCCGTGTCCCCAGCCTCCGCGGCGCCCGTCGCGCGTGCCGTGCGGGCCGGGATCCGGGCACCGCCGTGCACCTTCTCCAGCGTGCCGTCCGCGACGAGCAGGGCGAGGTCGCGCCGCACGGTCACGGGAGTCACGCCCAGCACCCGGGACAGGTCGCTCACGCGTGCCGAGCCCGTCTCGCGTACCCGGGCGATGAGGCGCGCCCGGCGCTCGCTCGGTAGCGGCGCTTCCTCCGTCATACAACCTCCAGCGATCCGGACCCGGTGGGTCTCATGGTTACCAGGAATGTGCCCGACGGTGCCGTTGTGCGCGCCGTCAGCCGCAACCGGGTCAGGTGTTCACCCCAGACGGCGGTCAGCTCGGGGTCGTCCAGCTCCCGCACGTCGAGCTCGGCGTCGGCGGCCGCCGGGTCCCAGGTGATGGTCAGCTCGCGGGGCGACGTCGGGCCGCCCTGCGGGGCGAACCGGACCACCGCGCTGCCGGGCGTGAGCGTGACGTCACCGGCGAGGAGCCAGTGCCAGGCGGTGCGGCCGTCGGGCGGCGACGCGGCTGCGTCCCGCGCGTCCGACTCGCCCGAAGCGTGCGTGTCCGGCGCGTCCGCGAAGGACCACGTGTCCGCGACGGTGACCGCCGGGGCGGCCCGGTCCAGGACGACCTCGCGCCACCAGTGCTCGAGCCCGCCCACCGGATAGGCCCCCGCCAGGTCCAGCCGGACCCGCCAGGGACGGGAGTCCGCCGCCGGCGGCGCCTCGAAGGCGCGGGCACCGAACTGCCCGCCCGGCGCCTGCTCCACCCCGCGTACCCGCGGGACGTTGTGCCAGTCGCCGCGGACCACCCACAGCTCGTACCGGTCCGGTCCGAAGGTCCCGGCGCGGTAGGTGGGTTTGCCGGCGTCGACCACCACGGGCACCCCGTCGAGCGCCACGATGACGGAGCCGACGTCGACGTGGTTGTGGTTCTCGCCGTTGTGCCCGCCCTTCACCGAGACGGCGAGACCGCGCGTCTCGCCGGCGCCGGACCGCGCCACGGCCACGCCCGTCGACGGGAACACCGCGCTCGGCACGAGCGGCGGCGCGCCGTCCGAGGCGTCGGCCCAGGCCGGGTCCGACAGCATCCGGACCGCACGCGGGAGCGAGGCGCGCTCGTCGAACAACCCGCCCGGGAGCCCGCGGTACGACGCCGCGTGCTGTGCCGCGGCGGCGTCGCCCGTGCGCACCGCCCACGCGTGCACGACGTTCCAGGGCCAGGTCGCGAGCGGTCGCGCGGCGCCGTCGGCGACGTTGACGTACCAGTCGCCGCCGAGGTGCATCGAGTGCGGGAAGGCGACCGTCGCGCGGATGCGGTCCAGGCTCGCGGGATCCGGCTCGATCCCGGCGAACCCGAGCAGGTCCTGGGCCTCGAGCGCGCGGGCGGCGCCCTGCCACCAGTAGTGGTAGCCCTCGTCGACCCCGCCGTCGGCGGGCAGCGAGGTCCAGTAGGCGGCGATCCCCTCCGCGACGAGCGCGGAGACGGCCCGACGCCGGTCCGGGTCGTCCTCCAGCGCGAGGTTGGCGGCGAGCACGTTGCCCTGGATCCAGGGGCTCCAGTTCATGATGGGATGGTCGACGCCGAGCCACCACCAGTCGCGCCGCTCGGTGAACGGGCGCAGCACCCGGGTCCGCGTCTCCTGCCGGATGCGCCGGCGCACGCCGGGCGCACGCTCGTCGAGGGCAGGACCCAGCAGATGGTCGATCCAGGCGAGCTGCGCGGCGACCTCGCCGGCCCCGAGGTCGAGGTAGGGCTCGGTGATGGTGGGGGTGACCCGGCCGAAGCGGTCGAACGTGTCGTCGTGCGCCGCCCAGCACCAGGTCGACTGCTCGCACAGCAGCAGCACGCCGTCGACCACCTCGTCGACCCGGTCGGTGCGGGGGTCCAGCAGGGCGGCCAGGGTGGCGCGGGTGAGCCGGGCGTGCCGAGCGGCGACCCGCGACTCATAGGCGGTGCGGTCGCCGTCCCGGAAGAACCGGGCGTAGTGCGAGGCCAGGGGTTGCGGCCACGGCGTGCCACGTTCGGCGTCGGCCGTCGCGAGCGCGGACCGGCAGTCGGCGGCCACCCGGTCGGCGGTCCAGAAGTCCCGGTCGGCGACGTCCGGCGCAGGCAGCCGTGCCCACATGTGCTCTCCCGCGGTACTCGAAATGGAGTGATCGAAAATGATCGTATAGGAACTCTTCCAGAAGGGCCAGGGGGTTGCCAAGCGCCTACTACGTGGGATTCAATGGGCCCTCGTTCGATCGTAGTTGATCGGAACTGTTCGTCTAGGTGTCAAGCGAACGGGAAACTCGATGGAGAGGAGAGCGGTGGTGCGGCGACCTGAGGTCCTGCTCGTCATGGACGACCGAGCCCGGCGTATGCAGTTCGGTCCCGAGGAGGACACCCGGCTGCGCGAGCTCGCGCGGCTCGGCGAGCCGGTGCGCGTCACCGCCTACGACACGCCCGAGGCGAAGGAACGGCTGGCCGACGTCGAGGTGCTCCTCACGTCGTGGGGCGCTCCGCGGGTCACCTCCGACGTGCTCGACCTCGCACCGAACCTGCAGGCGGTGCTGCACTGCGCGGGAACGGTCCGCCCGCTCGTGTCCGACGCGGTCTGGGACCGTGGGCTGCTGGTCACCAACGCCGTGGCGGAGAACGCCCTGCCGGTCGCGGAGTTCACCGTGGCCGCGATCGTCATGGCCGGCAAGAAGGCACCGTTCCTCGCGAACATCGCCCGCACCCGGCGCGACGACTGGTCCTACCTGGGGGACCACGGTGTGCTCTCCAACCGCGACCGGGTCGTCGGGATCATCGGCTTCTCCCGGACCGGGCGGCAGGTGGTGGCTCGCCTCACCGTGCCCGGCTCCGGCCCGGAGACCCGCGAGATCCTCGTCGCCGACCCGTTCGCCGACCCTGCCGCCGTGGCCGCTGCCGGTGCGCGGCTGGTAGCGCTCGACGAGCTGCTGGCGACGTCGGACATCGTCTCCCTGCACGCCCCCGAGCTGCCCTCGACGCGCAAGCTGATCGGTGCCCGCGAGCTGGCCCTCATGCCCGACGGCGCCACCCTGATCAACACCGCCCGCGGCGCCGTCGTGGACACCACCGCACTGGAGCGCGAGTGCGCGGGCGGGCGCATCTTCGCGATGCTCGACGTCACCGAGCCGGAGCCGCTGCCGGCGTCGTCCGTCCTGTACGACCTGCCGAACGTCATGATCACGCCGCACATCGCGGGTTCGCTCGGTACCGAGACGCGGCGCATGACCGCCGCCGCGCTCGACGAGCTGGAGCGGTTCGCGCGGGGCAACGCCCCCCGGAGCGCCGTGACCCGCGCCGACATGGAGTTCGTCGCATGAGCCACCACCTCCCCCCGCACGGGTCAGCAGCACAGGTCGCTCCGGTGACCTCGGCGTCGGACAGGTCGGGTGCCACCGGGCCCGAGGCTCGCGCCTGGCTCGCCGGCTACGCCGACCGGCTCCTGGCCGGTGTGCGGCCGTACGCCTCGCCGAGCGGCTCGCTCATCACGCTGCCGGGCACGCCCGGCGGGTACGGCACCGCCGTCGACGGCCTCGAGGGCTTCGCGCGCACGTTCCTGCTGGCCGGCTTCCGGCTCGCGGGGGAGGACGGCGCGGACCCGACCGGCGTCGCCGAGCGGTACGCGGCCGGGCTGGCCGCCGGTACCGACTCCGCCCACCCCGAGCGCTGGACCCGGCCGGAGGAGCACGGCCAGGCCAAGGTCGAGGCCGCCTCGCTCGCGCTGATCCTCGACATGACACGGCCCTGGATCTGGGACCGGCTGACGTCCGACGTGCAGGAACGCACTGTCGAGTACCTCGGCTCCGTGGTGGGCGACCCGGACTACCCGGACAACAACTGGGTGTGGTTCCGGATCGTGGTGGAGACCTTCCTGCGGTCGGTCGGCGGCCCGTTCTCGGCCGACGACGTGGCGCGCGACCTCGCCGCCCACGACCGGTTCCGCCGCGCGGACGGCTGGTTCGCCGACGGGCCCGAGCGGAGCTTCGACCACTACGCGGGCTGGGCGCTGCACCTGTATCCGGCACTGTGGGAGCGGATGTCGGGCGCCGCGGAGGTCGCGCAGGCGGCGGGTGAGGACCTGGCCGCCCGGTCCGCGAGCGACCGCAGGCACCTGGAGCGCTACCTCGACGACGCGCTGGCCCTCGTCGGCTCCGACGGCGCCCCGCTGATCCAGGGCCGCAGCCTCACCTACCGGTTCGCGGCCGCCGCCCCCTTCTGGGCGGGTGCCTTCGCGGGCGTCGGCCGGCCCGGTCAGCTCCGCGAGGCGGCGACGCGCATCGTGCGGCACTTCGCCGACCACGAGGTGCCCGGCGCGGACGGCCTGCTCACCCTCGGCTGGCACCACCCGTGGCGCCCGATCGCGCAGCGGTACAGCGGACCCGGCTCGCCCTACTGGGCGAGCAAGGGCCTGCTCGGCCTCGCGCTCCCGGCAGCGCACGACGTGTGGACCGCCGCCCCCGAGCCGCTCCCGGTGGACGACGGCGACGTGCTCACCGCCGTCGCTGCGCCCGGTTGGGCCATCAGCGCCACGCGCGACGACGGTCTGGTGCGCGTGATCAACCACGGGACCGACCACGCCCTGCCCGGGTCCGACGGCGGCGACTCGCCCCTGTACGCCCGTTTCGGCTACTCGACGGCGACCTCGCCGCTGCTCGACGCGGAAGCGTGGACCTCGCCCCTGGACCAGTCGGTGGTGCTGCTCGACGCCGCCGGCCGGGCGACGCACCGGACGGGTTTCGCACCGCCGGTCGTCACCACCGGCTCCGCCGTCGTGCTCACCTCGACGGCGGACGCCCACTGGATCGACGCCGACCTCAGCGCCCCGGACCACGGCTCCGGCCGACCCGGTGAGTCGACGCCGGCGGGGCGGATCACCACCGTGTCGCTGGTGCGCGGCGCCTGGGAGGTACGTCTGGTGCGCGTGACCGCGAGCGCGGCCGACGCCGTCGCGCTCCGGATCGGTGGCTGGGCCGCCGGCCCCGGACTCGTCTCGACGCTGGTGCCGCTCCTGGGCGACATCGCCCCCGTGTGCGGCGAGACGACGTCCGACGATGCCACCCCGCTGGCCGGCCCGACGACCACCCCGTGGTCGCGGTACGCGCCGGTCCCCGACGGCTGGACCGCCGTCGGCGTCCACCTGGCGCGCACGCCCGCAACCGGGCACCCGCGTCTCGAGATCACCGCCGGACAGGCCGCCGTGACCTGGCCGGACGGGGAACGGACCACGGCAACCCTGCCCTGACCACCTGCGCGCACCCGATGGTCGCCATCGGAGCGTCGGAGGAACGCAGTCACTCGAAGGAGAGTAGAGATGAACCGCAAGATCATGAGCGTGGTCGGCGTAGCCGCCACCGCGTCGCTGGCCCTGACGGGGTGCGGCGGAGAGGCCGAGCCGGAGGCCGCCGAGGGCCCCGTCACCATCAGCCTGGCCGGCTGGGACTTCGCGTCCACGCCGGAGTTCGAGACCCTCGCCGAGGCCTACAGCGAGGCGAACCCGGACGTCACCGTGGAGCTCAAGGAGTACCCGGCGGGCGACGACTACGACACGGCCCTCACCGCGGACCTGTCCGCCGGCGCGGCACCGGACGTCTTCATCGTCAAGAACCTGAAGAACTACGTCACGTTCACGGAGGGCGGCACGCTGCTCGACATCTCGGACGTGGCGGCCGAGCTCGACCCGGCGACCGGCGGCCTGGAGCCCATGGCCGTCGACGGCGTCACCTACGCGGTGCCCTACCGCCAGGACTCCTGGCTGCTGTACTACAACAAGGAGCTGTTCGAGAAGGCCGGCGTCGACCTGCCGGACGGTTCCTGGACCTGGGACGACTACGCGGCCGCCGCGGAGGAGCTGACCCAGGGCATCGACGAGAAGCAGGTCACGGGTACCTACCTGCACAGCTGGCAGTCCACCGTGCAGGGCTTCGCGCTCGCACAGACGGAGGGTGCCGCGCTGGACGCCGGGGACTTCTCGTTCCTCGCGCCGTACTACGAGCGTGAGCTCGCCCTGCAGGAGAACGGCTCGCAGCCGTCCTACGCCACGGTCACCACGAACGAGCTGACCTACCAGGCGCAGTTCGGCACCCAGAAGGCGGCGATGATGCCCATGGGTTCCTGGTACATCGGCACGCTGGTCGCGGAGCAGGAGTCGGGCGCCGCGGAGAAGTTCGAGTGGGGCATCGCACCGATCCCGCAGCTCGACGCGTCGACGACCGGCACCGAGAGCACGCCGGTCACCTTCGGCGACCCGACGACGATGGGCATCAACGCCGGCATCGACGAGTCGAAGATCGAGACCGCCAAGGACTTCCTGCGGTTCGCCGCCGGCCCGGAGGGTGCAGCCGCGCTCGCCGAGATCGGCATCACGCCGGCCCTGATCGACGACGCCGTGGCCGACGCGATCTTCTCGCTGGAGGGTGTGCCGCAGGACGACGTCTCCCGGTTCGCCTACACCACGCACGAGACGCTGCCGGAGAACCCGGTGGGTCAGAACACGGCGTCCATCCAGACCATCCTGGGTGAGATGCACTCGGCGGTCATGTCGGAGTCCACCCCGGTGGACGAGGCGATCACCGAGGCCGAGGAACGCGTCGCCAACGAGGTCGGCTGACCGCTCTCCCGGTCGTGGGCGCGACGATCGCGCCCACGACCGAGGAGCCGGCCCGCGCGGGCCCGGACCCACACGCACTCAAGAGGAGAAACACCCCATGACGACACCGGTCGTCGGCAACCAGCGGACCCTCGGGTTCTCGCAGCCCGCGCCCCCGCCGCCGCTCAAGACCCCACGCACGTCGCTCAAGATGCGCAACGCGCTGATCGGCTGGACCTTCATCCTGCCGAACTTCCTCGGCTTCGCGGTACTCACCCTGACGCCGGTGTTCACGCTGTTCTACATGTCCCTGACGGACTGGAACATCTTCGGGACCGCCAAGTGGGTCGGCCTGGACAACTTCGCCAGGCTGGTGGGCGACAAGAGCTTCCACATAGCGCTCGGCAACACCTTCTACTACGCGGCGCTGCACATCCCGATCACCATCGCGGTGTCCCTCAGCCTCGCGCTGCTGCTCAACCAGAAGCTGCGCGGCGCCGCGTTCTTCCGCACCGTGGCGTTCTTCCCGTACATCACGTCGATCGTCGCGGTCGCCGTGGTGTGGAACATGCTGTTCAGCCCCGAGTTCGGGCCGATCAACCAGTTCCTGGGCCTGTTCACCAACGGCGAGGTGCCCGGCTGGACGGTCTCCAAGGACTGGGCCATGCCCGCCGTGATCATCGTGGGCACCTGGAAGGACATGGGCTACTACATGCTCCTGTTCCTGGCCGGGCTGCAGACCGTGCCGACCGAGCTGCACGAGGCCGCCCGGATCGACGGCGCCGGCGCGTGGCAGCGGTTCTGGAACGTCACCCTGCCCTGCCTGCGACCCACGATGTTCTTCGTGACCGTCATGGTCACGATCCAGAGCCTGAAGGTCTTCGACCTGATCCTCGTCATGACCGACGGCGGTCCGGGGCAGGCGACCCTCGTGCTCAGCCAGTACATCTTCCAGAAGGGCTTCGAGCAGTTCCAGTTCGGGTACGCCTCCGCGATCGCCGTCGTCCTGTTCCTCATCTGCATCCTCGTGACCGTGGTGCAGTTCCTGTACAACAAGCGGAGGGATGCGTGATGGCCGCCCGTACGTCCGCGCTCCGGAAGTCCGGCCGGGTCCTGCTCTACGCGACGATGATCGTCGCGGCGGCGGGCATCATGCTGCCGTTCGCCTGGATGGTGATCTCGTCACTGAAGCTCAACAACCAGGTGTTCACGGCACCGGTGCAGTGGATCCCGGATCCGGTGCAGTGGCGCAACTACATCGACATCTGGATCAAGGCCGACATGGTCACCTGGGTGCGCAACACCCTCGTCGTGTCCGTGGCCGTGACCTTTCTGCAGGTGCTGACCGGCAGCTTCGCCGCCTACGGCTTCGCCAAGATGCGGTTCCCCGGCCGGGACGTGCTGTTCCTGCTGTACATCGGGACCATCGCGGTGCCGTGGCAGTCCTACATGATCCCGCAGTTCCAGATGCTCTCGAGCTGGGGGCTCAACAACACCCTGTGGGCAATCATGCTGCTGCAGGCGTTCGGCGCTTTCGGTGTGTTCCTCATGAAGCAGTACTACGAGTCCATCCCGGACTCGCTGTCGGAGGCGGCGCGCATCGACGGGCTCTCCGAGTACGGGATCTGGTGGCGCATCATCATGCCGCTGTCGGTGCCGGCCCTGGCGTCCCTGACGATCATCACGTTCGTCCAGACCTGGAACGACTACCTCGGCCCCCTCATCTACCTGCGTGAGCGGCCGCTGTGGACCATCCAGCTCGGTCTGCAGTCGTTCATCGGGGAGTACAACGCCGAGCACGCGCTCATCATGACGGGATCCGTGCTGTCGGTGCTGCCCATCGCGCTGATCTTCCTCTTCGGCCAGCGCTACTTCATCCAGGGCATCGCGACGACGGGCGTCAAGGGATGACCACCGCGGACACCGCGGGGGCAGCCCCGCGCCGCCGGCCGCTGATCGGGCCGGAGACCTACGAGATGGTGTTCGGCACCGTCTACACCGGGCTGATGACGAACCTGCTCCTGGCAGTCGCGTGCCTGCCGCTCGTCGTGCTGCTCGCGGCGACGGACCCCGGGGCGACGTGGCCGTACCTCGCCGTGGCGGCGCCCCTGCTCGGGCCGGCCCTGGCGGCTGCGTTCGCGGTGTTCGCCGCCTTCAGCTCCGACGGGTCGACGGCGGTCGTGCGCACCTTCGTGCACGCATGGCGCAAGCACCTGCGTCGGGGCCTGGCGATCGGGGCGCTCGCGACGGGCGCCGTGGTCGTCGCAGCCGTCGACGTGGCGTTCTTCTGGGGCCGCACCGCGGGCGCGGTGGCCATCCCGGTGCTCGTGTCCCTCGCGGTCGGCGCGGTGCTGACGGCGGTGCTCGCGCTCGCGGCCGTGCCCGAGATGCCGGGGGCGCGCCTGCGTGCGGTGCTGCTCGCCGCGGTCGTGCTCGGGGCGCGGCGCTGGTACCTCTCGGCGGGGGCGGCGCTGGTGCTGGCGCTGCTGGTGTCGGTGCTGGCGGCCCGCCCGGTGGTGGGTCTCGGCTTCGCCGCCGCCCCGCTCCTGTACGCGATCTGGGGCATCTGCCGCTTCACCCTCCGCGTGCCCCGGTAGCCGGGTAGCCCGGGTAAGCCGCGCAGGGTGGTCGGTAGAACGTCAGGTGGTCGGTACCCCGGGGTACCGACCACCTGACGTTCTACCGACCACCCTGCGCGACGACCTACAGGTGCGGGGCCACGTGCTTCTCGTAGCGGGACAGCACCGTCGCGGCCGTCTCCGCCGTCGGGCGGGCCCAGATCTCCTCGTTGAAGATCTCCGTCTCGATATCGCCCACGTAGCCGGCGTCCCGCACCCAGCCGGTGATGGTGGCGAAGTCGATGTATCCGTCGCCCACGTGCCCGCGTGAGTTCAGGGGCTCGGCCGCGAGCGGCAGCACCCAGTCGCACACCTGGTACGACGCGATACGGTCCTCGCGCCCGGCCCGCGCGATCGACTTGCGCAGCGCCGGGTCCCACCACACGTGGTAGGTGTCGACCACCACGCCCACCTCGGACGCCGCGAACGGCGCCGCCAGGTCCAGCGCCTGCGCGAGCGTCGAGATCACCGCCCGGTCGGCGGCGAAGATGGGGTGCAACGGCTCGAGCACGATCCGCACGCCGTGCTCGGCGGCGAACGGCACGAGGTCGGCGATCCGGTCGGCCACGCGGCCTCGCGTCCCGACGAGGTCCCGGTCCACGTCCGACGCCGGTGCGCCGCCCGGCGTCGAACCCGGCAGCCCGCCGACGACGAAGACGAGCTCCGTGGTGCCGATCGTCGCGGCCTCCTCGATGGCCAGCTTGTTGTCGTCGAGCGCGGAGCGGATCCCGGCGTCGTCGGCCGCGGTGAGGAACCCGCCGCGGCACAGCGACGACGCGCGGAGTCCGGCGTCGGCGATGATGCGGGCGGCCCGCTCTGCCCCGACGTCCTGCACCACGTTGCGCCACGGCCCCACGGCGCCGAAGCCCGCGGTGGCCGCGGCCTCGCACGCCTCGGCGAGCGAGGCGTGCTTGACGGTGGCGGTGTTCAGCGCCGCGCGCCCGGACCTGTCAGACGTGTGGGTCACTCGGGTGGCCTGAGGCTCTGACACGTTCATGCGGTGACCCCGTTCGTCGTGAGGAAGGAGCGGAGGCGGGCGGCGGCCAGCGGCGGGTCGAGCAGCATGCCGCAGCCGTCGGCCAGGCGGGCCAGCTCGACCAGGTGCCGCAGCGACCGGCCCGAGTGCAGCCCGCCCACCAGCGAGAACCCCGGCTGGAAGCCGTTGAGCCAGGACAGGAACGCGATGCCGGTCTTGTAGTAGTAGGTCGGCGCCGCGAAGATGTGCCGTCCCAGGGCCTCGGTGGAGGCAAGGATCTTGTGCCCGCCCTCGGCGTCCCCGGCGTCGAACGCCTGGAGCGCCGTCGAGGCGGCCGGGTAGACCGCCGCGAAGATGCCGAGCAGCGCATCCGAGTGGCCCTGGTCGTCGCCGGCGATGAGCTCGGGGTAGTTGAAGTCGTCACCGGTGTAGAGCCGGGGCCTCGTCCCCGCGTCCGACGGCGGCAGCGAAGCGAGCGACCGGCGCAGGCCCACCTCGTGGGTGGCGTCGAGCAGCGACACCTTGACGCCGTCGATGCGGGGCTGGTGCGCGCGGATCAGGTCGAGGAACGTCGCCGTGGCGTCGTCCACCGAGTCCGATCCCCAGTATCCGGCCAGCGCCGGATCGAACATGGTGCCCAGCCAGTGCAGGATCACGGGCTGCTCGGCATCGGCCAGGACGGCGTCGTACACCCGGGCGTAGTCCTCGGGTCCGCGGGCCACCTTCGCCAGCGCGCGCGAGGCCATGACGATGACCTGCGCCCCGGCGTCCTGCACCAGGTGCACCTGCTCGCGGTACGCGTCGGCCACCGTGGCGAGGCCCGCGTCGCCGGGCTCCAGCGCGGCGACCACGTCGGGGGAGAGCTGGTCGGTGCCGGCGCCGCACGCGACGCGCGCGCCCACGGAGGCGGCCTCGGCCGCGGACCGGCGCACGAGCTCCTGGGTCGCAGCCCAGTCCAGCCCCATGCCGCGCTGCGCGGTGTCCATCGCGTCGGCGACGCCGAGCCCGTGCTCCCAGATGCGGTGACGGTAGGCGAGAGTGGCGTCCCAGTCGACGACGGCGGGCGCGCCCGGCACGTTCTCCGCACCGATCTGCGGCACCACGTGGGCCGCCGCGAAGGCGACGCGCGAGGTGATCGGCGCCGACGGCGTCGTCCAAGGGCCGGGGGCGCTCAGCTCGACGGTCTCGGACCCGGTGACCCGGCCGTCGCCGTCGAACACGGGAAACGTGACTGCTGCGGTGCTCACAGGTGCTCCTTTCCGTGCTGTTCCTTGTGTTCCGTTTCCGGCGTGTGCCTCGTTCCTCGGCCCGCACCGTCCACTGCACCCTTCGTCACAGCTGTTCCTTTCCGTGCTGTTCCTTGTGTTCCGTTTCCGGCGTGTGCCTCGTTCCTCGGCCCACACCGTCCACTGCACCCTTCGTCACAGCACGATCTCCGGGATGTCGAGACGGCGGCCCTCCGCCGACGACTGCAGCCCCAGCTCGGCGAGCTGCACGCCGCGGGCGGCCGACAGCAGGTCGTAGCGGTGCGGACGCCCGGCGACCGCGTCGGCCAGGAACTCCTCCCACTGCAGCTTGAAGCCGTTGTCGAGGTCGCCGTTCGCGGGGACGTCGAGCCACTGGTCGCGGAACGGCTCGGTGACGGGCAGGTCCGGGTTCCACACGGGCTTGGGGGTGTGCGACCGGTGCTGGGCGCGGCACTCACGCAGGCCGGCCACCGCCGACCCGTGGGTGCCGTCCACCTGGAACTCGACCAGCTCGTCGCGGAACACGCGCACGGCCCAGGACGAGTTGATCTGCGCGACGACGTCGTCCCCGCCCGGGGTGGTGACGTCGAAGATGCCGTACGCGGCGTCGTCGGCCGTGGCGGCGTACTCGGTGCCGCGCTCGTCCCACCGGGTCGGGATGTGGGTGACCGTCTTGGCCGTCACGGTCTTGACCTGCCCGAGGATGCCCTCCAGCACGTAGTTCCAGTGGCAGAACATGTCGGTGGTCATGCCACCGCCGTCCTCCTTGCGGTAGTTCCACGAGGGGCGCTGCGCGGGCTGCGAGTCGCCCTCGAACACCCAGTAGCCGAACTCGCCGCGCAGCGACAGGATGCGGCCGAAGAAGCCCTCGTCCACGAGCCGGCGCAGCTTCACCAGGCCGGGCAGGTACAGCTTGTCGTGCACCACGCCGACCGTCACGCCCGTCTCGGCCTGGAGCTGCGCGAGCTCGATCGCCTCGGTGAGCGTCTCTGCCGTCGGCTTCTCGGTGTAGACGTGCTTGCCCTGGCGCATCGCCTTGGCGAGCGTCGCGGGGCGCAGGTTGGTCATGGCGGCGTCGAACACGATGTCGGCGTCCGCGATGGCGGTGTCGAGGTCGGTGGTCCAGTGCTCGACGTCGTGCAGCGTGGCGAGCTCCTTGAGCTTGTCCGCGTTGCGGCCCACCAGCACGGGCTCGACCTGGACCCGGGAACCGTCGGGGAGCGTGACGCCGCCCTGGTCGCGGATCGGCAGGATCGAGCGCACGAGGTGCTGGCGGTAACCCATGCGGCCGGTGACGCCGTTCATGGCGATGCGAAGTGTGGTCACGGGCGGGACTCCATCGTCGTAACTTGGGAATGCGCTTTCCCGAAGAGCCTAGCGCACCGGACGGGCGAACGTACATGGGGGAGGCCCGGCGGCCCGGGACTGCGGTCCGGAGTGGGGTTGGGCGTCGTCGATCCGCGGGGGTTCTGGCCTCGGGTGTCGAGCCGCAAGTTGCCGGTGGTGGGTTGGGTGTCGAGCCGCAAGTTGCCGGTGATCCTCGTGGCCGAGCCGCAAGTCTGTGGTGCACCCGGCCGCCGAGCCGCACGGTGTTGGTGCACCCGGCCGCCGAGCCGCAACTTGTTGGTTCACCCGGACGCCGAGCCGCAGGTTGTTGGTGAATCGGACCGCTGAACCGCAACGACACGCCGATGTTTCGGATTGCACCAGCGTGTCGTTGCGGTTCGAGCACGACGAATACGGCCAAGTTGCGGTTCGAGCACGACGAATACGGCCAAGTTGCGGTTCGAGCAAGAGGACGACGGCCAAGTTGCGGTTCGGCGCGGGAACCGCAAAATCGGCAGGGTTGCCCGCACGACCCCGGGGATCCCCGGTCTGCTTCGAACCGTGTGGCACGTCTGCCCTGGACGGCCGACGGACCGACCGACTGGCCGAGGTTCTGACCGGCGGAGCGACCGACCGACGCCGTGGTCGAGGCCGCCGACCGACCGACCGATTTTCTGATCGATGTCCCTGTAGCTCCGACTGGCGTCCCGGAGCTCCGAAGTCCCGACGCCCCGGACGTCCCGACCGAAGTCCCGACCGAAGTCCCGACGCCCCCGACGTCCCGGAGCTCCGGCCGTCCTACCGGCTGCGCTCCGGCGTCGACTCTCGGAGCACCACCTCGCCGCGCACCTGCGCGCCCGCCTGGTTCGAACGCCCGAGCGCCAGGTCGGTGGCCAGCGCCCCGACCTCCGCGAGCGGGATCCGCACCGTCGTGAGCCCCGGTGAGACGTCGCGGAGCGTGTGGATGTCGTCGAAACCGGCCACGGCGACGTCGTCGGGCACGCTCAGACCCGCGTCGCGGACGGCGGCCATCGCGCCGACCGCCATGACGTCGTTGACGGCGAACACCAGCTCGGGCAGGTGCCCCGGGCTGCCCGACGGCGTCCCCGTGCCCGACCGCTCGATCAGGGTCGTCATGGCGGAGTACCCGCCGTCACGGGTGAAGGCGCAGGTGAGGACGTCTTCGGGCGGGGGAGCGCTACCGAGCTCGGACAGTGCTCCGGTGAAACCGTCGGTACGGTCGGCCGCGGTGCGGTGGCCTGTCGGGCCGGCCAGCACGGCGAACCGGCGATAGCCCAGGCCGTGCAGGGCGCGGGCGAGGTCGGCGGCGCCGTCGGCGTTCGCGACCTTGACGACCGGGAGGTCGTCCACCGGCTGGCCGATCAGCGCCACTCCGCCGCCCGCGTCCCGGAACGCCTTCAGCGCCGCCTCGAGCGCGTCCGAGGTCGGTGCGCCGCTCCCTGGCCGGTCCGCCGTCGAACCGGTCTCGATGTCGAGTGCCGACATCTCCGGGTCGGCCCCTTCGGAGCCACCGGCCCCTCCGGAGCCACCGGCCCCTCCGGCACTGCCTGCGCCGGCACCACCAGCACCACCAGCACCACCAGCACCACCAGCACCACCAGCACCACCAGCACCACCAGCACCACCAGCACCACCAGCACCACCAGCACCAGCGCCCCCATCGTCCGGCGCGAGCCGACCACCCGCGAGGATGATCGCGCGCGAACGCTGCCGCCGCGCGAGCTCGACGAAGGCGAGCTCCCGCTCGGGGCTGTGCTCCGTCGAGGCGAGGGTGACGATGAGGCCTGCGCGCTCGGCGGCGCGGGCCACACCGGCGGCGATCGTCGAGAAGTACGGGTCGGCGATGTCGTGCACCACGAGGCCGAGGGCCGACGTCCGGCCACGGGCCATCGCCTGGGCGCTCGGGTCCGGTGAGTAGTCGAGGCGGCGCGCCGTCTCCAGGACGCGTTCGCGCAGGTCCTCGCGGACGCTGCGCGTGGCGCTCCCGTTGATGGCGCGCGACGCCGTGGCGAGCGACACGCCTGCCTCGCGGGCGACCTGGCTCAGGGTGACGGGGGCGTCGGACATGAGGTCATCTTGCCGTGTCCGCGTGTCCGACGGGGGCCACACCGGGTGATCGGCAGAACGTCAGGTCATCGGCAGCTCGGAATGCCGACCTTCTGACGTTCTGCCGACCGCACGCGTCCGGCGGAGCCTGTTCTCACACCCGGGCCGGACGGAGGGCCGCCTCGCGGTGCGTGCGCTCGATGATGCTCGAGTAGCCGGCGATCATCCGGACGTGGCTGAACCGAGGCCGGACGGCGGTCCGCGCGGACTCCAGCTCCGCCCGCCGCGCCGCCGCCTCGATCCAGGTGGCCGCGATCTCGGCGGGCTCGAACGAGGTGACGAACCCGATCCGTTCCACGATCGACGGCGCGTCGCCCACCGGGGTGGTGACCGGTACGGCCCCGCACATCGAGCCCTCGATGAGGCACAGCGGCGCGGCCTCGCCGAACGTCGACGTGAGCGCTACGACGTCGGCCGTCGCGTAGACCAGCTCCATGTCGTGCCGCACACCCAGCAGGTCCAGGCGCTGCAACAGGTCCGGCCGGTCGCCGAAGATGCGGGCGAGGTCGTCCCGCAGCGCCGGGTTGGCGGCACTCATGCCCGCGCCGCACATCAGCACGTGCCCCTTCGGCTCCAGCGAGAGGAACGTGCGGGCCGACCGGAGCAAGAGCTCCGGGTTCTTCATCTCGTCGTAGCGCGCGGCGTAGACGACCACCGTCGCGTCGCTCGGCACGCCGGCCGCGCCCCGCAGCGCGAGCCGGCGCGCACCCTGGACCGGTCGGAAACGGGCGAGGTTGATGCCGTTCGGCACCACCCGCAGCAGGTCGGCGGGAACGCCCGCGGCGCGGTAGGCGTCCCGCGTGGACTCGGCGCAGCAGACGACGGCGGCGAGCCGGCCGCGGTCCGCCGCGGTCAGCAGGTCACCGAGGGCGTCACCCTGGTGCTCGGGGTCGGACCGGTGCAGGCACGCGATCACCGGGCGTCCGGGGAACGCGTCCTGGTTCACGAGCCGGAGCGGCTGCTCCTTGAGCGAGAGCACCACGTGCGTGCCGTCGGCCTGGCGCACCGCGGCCCGGAGCTCTGCCTCGGTGAAGGTGCGCGGGTCCTGCCCTGCCTCGGTACTCCGGCCGAGCGAGCCGATCCGGACGCCCGCGGCGCGCAGGGCGCGGTACCGGGGGTCGTCCTCCATGCGCTGGAGGGTGGCCTCACGCCGTACCTCGTGGTGCAGGCTCAGCACGGAATGCTGCTGACGGCCGCCCTGATGCAGACCGGCGACCACTGTCGAGTGCAGGACTCGAGCTCCGCCGCTGAAAAAGCCCTCGTACAGCGAGAGCACACGCAAGCCGTTGCGCTGGATCACAGACACCACCTCCGTGCCCAGGGTGAGCCCCACGCGTGTGGGCTACGTGGCAATCCGGTTACACGCGGATTACGTGTTCGAGGACTCTTGAACGAGCAGACCGCGGATGTCCTTCTCCGCCTGAGCGGGTGAGGTCTCGCGGCAGCCCAGCGCAACCCACCGCTCGATCATCGCAGGCTCCGCGCGCAGGAGCGAGGTGCCGCGGCGCAGCAGCGTGACGATCGGCTTGCGTGCCTCCGCGACGTCCCGGAGGAACCGGAACCAGAAGGTGACCAGCCGCGGACGGGACAGGCAGATCGCGTCGGCGAGCAGGCCCTCGGCGCGGCAGTCGTCGACCAGGTACGCCGCGAAGATGCCCTCGGCCAGGATGAGGGGCGAGTCCCCGATGTCGAGCCGACGCATCCCCGTCCGGCGCGACGTCGGGATGTCGTAGACGGGCACGTCGGCGCGGCCGTCCGTGGCCAGGTCGTGCAGTGCGGCGAGCGCGCCCTTGGCGTCCCAGGTGGCAGGGCTGTCCCAGTCCACGCTGCCGTAACGCTGCGGCAGGCCCGGGTGGTCGATGTCCAGGTAGAAGTCGTCGAGCTGCACCACCGGCAGACCGAGCCGCCGCGTGAGCGAGGTCTTGCCGGAGCCCGACGGGCCGGTCAGCAGCACGACCCGCGCCCGGGGACGCCGGGTACCCGGCGGGAGATCGAAGAGGGTGGGCTCGGGTTCGGCGTCGGTCACGAGAGGCCATTCTTCCGGAGCCGACGGCAGCACGCGTCCGGTCGACGGCCCGGGAGCGTGTGAGATCTGCCTTTCGAGGTCTACGCTTCTCGCTCTTGAATCGGTTCAGAGAGGAGAAAGTTGGGCCTCGAAGGAGCGGACGGCGGGCGGCCGGACGGCGGGCGTCGGACGGCGGGCGGCCGGTGGCGCGTGGCAGGCGGCCGGATCGCCTCAGTCCGCGCGAGCGCCGCGCTGGTACCGGCTCGGCGTCGTGCGCAGGAGCCTGCGGAAGTGCCGGGTCAGGTGCGCCTGGTCATGGAACCCGGTGGCGACCGCGACGTCGGCCGCTGGCTCGCCGGCCAGCAGCCGACGCCGCGCCAGGTCGAGCCGGCGCCCCACGAGGTACTTGTGGGGTGGGAGGCCGAGCTCGCCGGTGAAGGCGCGCACCAGGTGCGGCACGGTGACACCGAGCTCGCCGGCGACCTGGGCCAGCCGGATCGGCTGCGCGGGGTCGGTGTCGAGCAGGTCGCGGGCGCGCCGTGCGGTGGTGGCGGCGGCGGGCTCGCGCGGCGGCGTCGTGCGGCCGGAGAGATGCCAGGCCAGGCCTTCGGTGACCAGGGCGAGCAGGCTCTCGGCCGCGACGTCCTCGCGGACGGTGAGCGCCCGGTCGAGGCCGACGAAGCGGGCGCGGAGCGCGTCGTCGAGCACGAGCGGTGCGTCGACGGCGCGGCCGACCAGGCCGTCGTCGAGCACCGTGGGCTCCAGGTAGACGACGCGCTTGCGGAAGCCGGTGGCGGTCACCGACCGCCCGTCGTGCACCACGCCCGGTGGCAGCACGGTCACGCCGGAGTGCTGTGCGGCGTGCTCCTGGCCGTCCAGGCCGTACCCGATCAGGCCGTGGTCGACGACCAGCACCGTCCACGTGTCGTGCGTGTGGGCCGGGTAGGCGTGCTCGTGCCAGGCGGCGTGCAGCACCTCGGCGACACCGGGCACACCGGGCCGCCAGGCGCGCACGACGTCCGGGTTCGCAGCGAGCGGGGGCATGTCAAGAACGTACAAGAATTCCGCCCGCCGGCGGCCGCAGTGTGAGCGGTATGACTTTCGAACAAGCCAAGATCGTGATCGTGCTGCGCGACGACCTGCTGGGCTGGCAGGAGAACAATGTGACGGCCTTCCTGGCCAGCGCCGTGACCGCCGCCTACCCGGAGCTCGTCGGCGACACCTACCGCGACGCCGACGACCACGAGTACCTCCCGATGCTCGGCACCCCGGTGATGGTCATGGTGGCCGACGGCGACCGGCTCGCCACGATCCGTGAGCGCGCCGCCACCCGGGGCCTGCGCATCGGCGTCTACACGGCCGACCTGTTCGCCACCGGGAACGACGTCGACAACCGGGCGGCCGTCGCGAGCGTCGCCACCGAGAAGCTCGACCTGGTGGGCGTCGCGGTCGCCGGCGAGCGCCGAGTGGTGGACAAGGTGGTCAAGGGCGCAACTCTGCACCTCTGACGGGGGCCATGAACCGGCGAACGCCGTGCTGGTTGCGCTCTGGGCGCCCAATGCGCAACCAGCACGGCGTTCGACGGTTCGGGACGCTAAGCGAGCAGCACCACGTGGAGGGTGCGGGGGCCGTGGACGCCCTCTACTCGTTCGAGCTCGATGTCGCTCGTGGCGCTCGGGCCGCTGATCCAGGTGAGGGGACGTCCCGGGTCGGCGCCGAGCAGGCGGACCGCCTCCGGGACCGTCTGCACCACCTGGTCGGTGCGGACCACGCACACGTGCACGTCGGGCACCAGGGACACGGCGCGGCGGCCCTGGTCGGGCTCGCCGTCCAGCACGATCGTGCCCGTCTCGGCGACGGCCACCCGGGCGGCGGTCACGACGGCGTCGGTCTCGTCCAGCTCGGCCGCCGAGAGGGGCGAGTCGCGGGCGTCGGTCCGCACGTCGACGTCGGCGAGCCCGGTCAGCCACGCGGGCTCCAGCCCGGCAGGGACGACGACGGCGCCGCGCGACCTCGCCGGCGGTGTGGTCGGCAGGATGTCAGGTGATCGGTCGCCCGGGCTGCCGACCTCGTGACGTTCTGCCGACTGCTCCGCGATGAGGCGCGCGAGCAGGGCCGGGAGTTCGGCCGGGGTGGACCGGTGCACGTGCGCCTTGTAGTCCTCGAGCCGGTCGACCAGCAGGTCCAGCGCCGCGTCCGACCCCGGTGCATGCTCGCCCGCGGACCGGTACTCCCGGGGCACGGCGCCGGGCGCGGAGCCCGTCGCGTCCGCGGGATCGGCGTCGGTGCCCAGCGCGGTCCGGATGCGGGACAGGATCTCCGTCTTGGCGTCGCTCATCGTTGCCCCTCTCGCCCGGACCACCAGTCGCGGAACGTCTGCTTCGGTGGCTCCATCAGGTCCCGGGACCGGGTCCACAGCGATCCGGGGAACGGCAGCCTGCGGATCACGCCGTTGCGGGAGATCGCCCGCAGCAGCCGCGGTACCCGGGCGGCCCGGCGGAATCGCGCGCCGTCGGCCATCGCGAAGGACGCCGCCTTCATGGCTGCGCTCCAGACCCGGTCGGCGGTGTCCCCCGACGAGCCGGTGGTCAGGGACACCTCGCGCGCCCGCAGCTCCACCAGGATCGACGGGATGTCGATCTTGACGGGGCACACCTCGTAGCACGCGCCGCACAGTGTCGAGGCGTACGGCAGGTCCGACTGCTCGCCCGTGAGCTGCGGCGTAAGGATCGCGCCGATCGGCCCCGGGTAGACCGAGCCGTACGCGTGGCCGCCCACCCGCTCGTACACGGGGCAGACGTTGAGGCACGCGGAGCAGCGGATGCAGTGCAGCGCCGAGCGGCCCGCCTCGTCGGCGAGCACCTTGGTACGGCCGTTGTCCAGCAGCACGAGGTGGAACTCGGACGGCCCGTCACCGGGTGTCACGCCCGTCCACATCGAGGTGTACGGGTTCATCCGCTCGCCCGTCGAGGACCGCGGCAGCAGCTGCAGGAACACCTCGAGGTCGTCGAACGTGGGGACCAGCTTCTCGATCCCCATCACGGTGATCAGCGTCTCGGGCATCGTCAGGCACATGCGGCCGTTGCCCTCGGACTCCACCACCGCGAGGGTCCCGGTGTCCGCGACGGCGAAGTTCGCGCCGCTGATCGCGACCTTCGCCGAGAGGAACTTGCGCCGCAGGTGTGCGCGGGCCGCCATCGCGAGCTCGCGCGGCACGTCGGCCAGGTCGGGCGGGGCGTCGGCCATCCGCTCCAGGAAGATGTCGCGGATCTCCGTGCGGTTGCGGTGGATGGCAGGCACCAGGATGTGCGAGGGCATGTCGTCGGCGAGCTGCACGATGAGCTCGGCCAGGTCCGTCTCGACCGCCGCGATGCCCTCCTCGGCGAGCGCCTCGTTGAGCCCGATCTCCTGGGTTGCCATGGATTTGACCTTGACCACCTCGTCGGTGTCCTTGGCGCGCACGAGGTCGGCCACGATCCGGTTGGCCTCCGCGGCGTCGCGTGCCCAGTGCACCACGCCGCCGCGCGCCGTGACGTTGCGCTCCAGGGCTTCCAGCAGCTCGGGCAGGCGGGCCAGTACGTCCGTCTTCACGGCGGACCCGGCGTCGCGCAAGGCCTCCCAGTCCGGCACCTCGCCCACGACGTTCGCACGCTTGGTCCGGATGGTCGACGTCGCCCGGCCCAGGTTCTGGCGCAGCTGGTCGTTCTCGAGCGCCACCCGCGCGGCATCGGGGAACGACGCGCCCCAGTGCAGCGGGTCCTCCGGGCGGCCGATGCCGGCCAGGGTGTCGGGCGCGGCGGAGGGGCTCGGTCCGCGCGTGCCGGGCATGCCGAGGAACGTGCTCATCGGGCCACCTCCTGTCCGGCGCCGCCGTGCGCGCCGGCACCGGGCACCACGGGGGACTCGCGCGTCGAGGCGAGGATCTCGGCCAGGTGCATGGGCCGCACGCCGGTACCGCCGCGCGAGAGGCCGCCGCCGATGTGCATCAGGCACGACCAGTCGCCGGCGGTGAGGACCTCGGCCCCCGTGTCGACCACGGTGGCGACCTTGTCCTCGAGCATGGCCGCGGAGGTGTCCGCGTTCTTGAGGGAGAACGTGCCGCCGAACCCGCAGCAGCCCTCGGCCTCGGCGAGCGGTGCGAGCTCCAGCCCCTCGACCGCGCGCAGGAGCCGCTCCGGTTTGTCGCCCACCCCCAGCATCCGCAGCGAGTGGCACGTGGGGTGGTAGGTGACGCGGTGCGGGAACCAGGCGCCGACGTCGGTCATACCCAGCACGTCGACCAGCAGCTCGGAGAGCTCGTAGGTGCGCTCGGCGACGGCGGACGCGGCCCGGGCCTCGGAGTGCAGGCCGGCACGTTCGAGGACCATCGCCTGCTGGTGCCGGATGGATCCCGTGCACGATCCGGACGGCACCACGACGGCGTCCCACTCGCCGTCGGCCACCGGCGCGAACGTGCGCACATGGTTCTGGACCACGGGGACGGCGTCGGCGAGGTAGCCGGTGTTGACGTGCATCTGGCCGCAGCACGCCTGTCCGGCGGGGAAGATCACCTCGTGGCCGAGTCGCTCCAGCAGGACGACGACCGATCTCGGGGCCTGGGGGAACATGGCGTCGGCGATGCAGGTGGCAGCCAGGGCGATGCGCATGGGCACTCTCCTTCGAGGTCTCGCCACACCATAACCCACTGTGGTCAGACCACTGAAGTAGCATGGCGACGGTGAGAACCCACGAGCGCGTCCTGGCGCAGATCGAGGCCGGCCTGACCGCGGGCAAGTGGCCGATCGGGCAGCGGCTCCCCCCGGAGCGGGCGCTCGCGGAGGAGCTGGGCGTGTCCCGCCCGTCCGTGCGCGAGGCCATCCGCATCCTCGAGGCGATGGGCATCGTGCGCACCGCCGTCGGCTCCGGCCCCGGTGCGGGGGCCACCGTGGTCGACCGGCCGGCCGCCGGCCTGGGGGTCGCGGTCCGGCTGCACGTAGCGTCGGGCGCGCTCCCCGTGTCCGACGTCGTGGGCACGCGCGTGCTGCTGGAGACCGGCGCCGTGCGCGACGCCGCCGGCCGGCCGACCGATGATGCCGGGCTCGCCCGGGCGCGCGCCCACATCGAGGCGATGTCGGAGCCTGGCCTGGATGTCGCCGCGTTCGTGGCCCACGACCAGGACTTCCACCTGGAGCTGGTCCGGTGGGGTGGCAACCAGCTGGTCGAGGCGATCCTCAGCGGGCTGCGGTCCGCCGTCGCGTCCTACGTCATGACCGGGGCCGCCGCGCTCCCGGCGTGGCCGCGGACGGCGGCACGGCTGTGTGCCGAGCACCGTGCGATCGTCGACGCCGTCGCGGGGCACGACGGCGCGGCGGCCGAGCGGCTGATGCGCGAGCACATCGAGGGGTTCTACCGCGAGGCGGGACTGGGCGAGCGACGCGAGGTCGTCAACCCCGCCCCGTAGCCTCCACCACCGTGCGGCACCGGTCCTCGTCCGGGCCCGTGCCGGTCGCGGCCCGTTCCAGCAGCTCCCGCAGCACCGCTCGCTGTTCCGGGTGGAGGCTCGAGAGCAGCTCGTCCTCCGCCGCGGCGACCCGCGCCTCCATCGCGGCGAGCACCTCGAGTCCCCGGTCGGTCGCCACGATGCGCCGGGTCCGCCGGTCGGCCGGGTCCTGCTGCCGCTCGACGAGCCCGCAGCTCTCGAACGCGTCGAGCAGGTAGGTCATGACCGTGCGGTCGATGCCGAGGGTCGCGGCCAGAGCCGCCTGGCTCGGTGGGTTGCCGTGCACCACCGCCGTGAGCAGCTGGTAGCCACGTGTGCCCTGCGGCAGGTCGTCGGCGGCCGCGTCGACCCGGGCGCTCCACTCGCGCAGGAGTGCGGCGAGCGACCAGCCGAACAGGGAGTGCTGGCCGATGCGGGTCTCGGCGGGGGCGGTGCTCATGTGGTTCATCCTACGGGAATGCGCGGTAATCCAGAAGAGTTGTGGGTAATATCATCTGACCGACAGACGATTATCGGCGACTCCGGAACAGGACAGAAGGCACATGACTGACTACGGGCACGACCTGCTCTTCGGCACGTTCATCACCCCGACCAATGCCGATCCGCAGGGCCCGGTCCGGCTGGCCCAGCTCTCGGAGCAGCTGGGCCTCGACCTGGTCACGTTCCAGGACCACCCGTACCAGTCGTCGTTCCTCGACACCTGGACGCTCATGTCCTGGGTGGCCGCCCAGACCGAGCGCATCCACATCTCCGGGAACGTGGTCAACCTGGGCATGCGCCAGCCCGCAGTCGTGGCGCGCTCGGCCGCGAGCCTCGACCTCCTGAGCGGCGGCCGGTTCGAGATGGGCCTGGGTGCCGGCGGGTTCTGGGACGCGATCTCCGCCATGGGTGGCCCGCGCCGCACTCCCGGGGAGGCCGTCGGCGCCCTCGAGGAGGGCATCGAGATCATGCGCGGGATCTGGGACGCGGACAACCGGACGCCGCTGCGCGTGGCCGGAAAGTTCCACCAGGTCAACGGCGCCAAGCGTGGTCCGGCCCCGGCGCACGACATCCCGATCTGGCTCGGTGCGCTCAAGCCGCGCATGCTCCGCCTCATCGGTACGAAGGCTGACGGCTGGCTGCCTTCGCTGCCCTACCTGAAGGACGGCGACCTGGCCCGCGGCAACGCCACGATCGACGAGGCGGCACTGGCCGCCGGACGCTCGCCGAGCGAGATCCGTCGCCTGCTGAACGTGGGCGGGGCCATCACCGACCGCTCGTCGGGTCCGCTGCAGGGGCCCGCCGACCAGTGGGTCGAGGAGATCACGCGGATGGCGCTCGAGGACGGCGTCAGCACGTTCATCGCGATGGGTGACGACCCGGACCAGATCCAAGCGTTCGCGCAGGAGGTCGTCCCGGCCGTCCGAGAAGCGGTCGCCGCCGAACGGCGCAGCGCCGGCACGGCGCCGGCGTCGGCCCGCCGTGGTGCGACGGCGCTGGCCGCCCGGCGGCAAGGGATCGACTACGACTCGCTCCCGCCCGAGCTGGCCGCCCGGGCCGTGGAGCCCGGCGACCGCGAGTACGGGTCCGTGCGGCACAACTACCTGCGGTCAGGGGCTCCGGGCCTGGTGCTGCGGCCGCAGGGCGCCGACGAGGTCGCGTCCGGGCTGGCCTGGGTACAGAAGCAGGACGTGGAGTTCGCCGTCCGCTCGGCCGGGCACGGTATCTCCGGCCGGTCCACGAACGACGGCGGGGTGGTGCTCAGCATGAGCGGCATGCGGTCGGTCGAGGTGGTCGACGAGGCCACGCGGCGTGTGCGGATCGGCGCCGGGGCCACCTGGGGCGAGGTGGCGGAGATCCTCGCGCCGCGCGGCTGGGCCATCACGTCGGGCGACCACGGCGGCGTGGGTGTCGGCGGGCTCGGGACCACCGGCGGCATCGGGTTCCTGGGCCGGCTGCAGGGCCTGACGATCGACCATGTGGTGGCCGCCGAGGTGGTCACCGCCGACGGACGCGTGCTGCACGCCTCCCGCGACGAGCACCCGGACCTGTTCTGGGCGCTGCGCGGCGCCGGCGGGAACATGGGCGTGGTGACCTGGCTGGAGATCGAGGCCGCCGCGGTCGGCGACGTGGTCTTCTCCCAGATGACGCTCGACGCGACCGACATGGTGGGACTCCTGGAGAAATGGGGCGCCACCGTCGAGGCGGCGCCGCGCGGGCTCACGTCGTTCCTGATCCTGGGCCGCGGACGCGGCGGGCAGGGACCGATGGCGCAGCTCATGACGGTGATCGCGGCGGAGGGCGCTGACGCAGATCCGGATGAGGCCATCGCCCAGCTGGAGCTGCTGGCCGACGCCGGGCCGCTGCTCGGTCACCAGGCACAGCTGCTGCCCTACTCGGGTGTGGTGCGCAAGGAGGCACCTCACCACTCGGGTGGTGGCGACCCGTCCGCGCGGGGTGGGCTGCTGACCCACCTGGACCAGGGCACCAGCCGCGCGATCGAGCGGCTGCTGGGATCAGGCGAGTCCTACTTCACGCAGATCCGTGCGACGGGTGGCGCCGGGAACGACGTCGCGCCCGACGCGACCGCCTACGCGCACCGGCACCAGAACTTCGCGCTCACGGCGCTGGGGAGCGACCAGGACCGGATCAACCAGGCGTGGGACGCGGAGATCGGGCCCGTGATGGACGGCTCCTACCTCTCGTTCGACACCGACGACCGGCCCGAGCGCCTGCTGGAGGCGTTCCCGGAGCCGACGCTCGGCCGGCTGCGGACGGTCAAGGCGGCCTACGACCCGTCGAACGTGTTCCGGACGAACTTCCCGATCCCGCCGGCCGGGTCGCCCCTCGGGTGACGCAGCGGTGCTGGCAGCTCCCGGCGGGGGCGAGGCGGCGCTCCGTGAACTCTTCTACTCGGTGAAGTGGGTCATGGAGAGCATCCTGTCCAGACGGCCGGCGGCCAGGTCGTCGCGGTGGATCGACATACGACCGTAGTAGAACTCGGCAAACGGGAGAAAGCTGGCGAGCGACATCCACTCGTTCATCAGCTGGCGCTGTTCGTCCGCCATGCGGTCAAACCATTCCTCCTGCGGGATGGTGGTCCCCTCGGTCTTCTCGCGTTCCCGGAGGATCTGCTCCGCCAGCGTCTCGAGCAGCTCGTCGTCGGGGTACCCGCCGAGAAAGCCGCTTGAAAGCCCGTCGCTCGAAGGCCAGAGCTCGTCGGCCAGGGCCTCGAGCTCGTCCAGGTGCGGCATCGAGCTCCTGAGCTCACGTGCCAGCTGCTCGTGGAAGGGCAGCATCTCGCGCTCGTCCATGTCGAGACAGTCGGGCAGCCACGCGACGACCGCGGCGTCGACGTCGTACTGCTCGTCGGCGACCAGTTCGGGGTGCGGAGGTTCTGCTACCGCGGTCTCAACGCCTGCCGGTATGTGCATGACCCGCGCGTATCCCCGGTGCTCGGCGTGGCACTCCTCATGGTCGTACTGGTGGTCCAGGAAGAACAGGAGTGAGCCGTCCCGGGGCAGGTCGAATCCGTCGACCCGCGGCAGTGCCGCACAGTCGACGGAGAAGACGAACGGCAGGTCCCCTTGCCCGTTGTCCGGCCAGCTCGTCCCCACCGGCAGCCGGGGCGGCCCGCCGAACCGTCCGACGGGAATTCCGTCGGGGTCGGCGAGTCCGTCCAGTCTGATCGCCCACCGGAGGTGCCCGATGAACCTGCTGACCTCGTCCTCCGGAACGTCCAGGGCGAGCGCTGCACGACGAAACTGCTCCTGATGACCCATGGGCCGAAATGGTGCCACGATTTATGGCGACGCAGGTCAGACGCTCGGACGGCCCGCCGGCTCGCCGGCACGGGCCATGCCGTATGGAGGCGCCCCGGGCCTGCGGTACGGGCCTGTGGATAACCTTGCGCGGGTGTCAGTGGAGCCCCGTAGGTTCGACAGCGTCCGGAACGGCCGGACGCACTCACCACGATCACCGCAGGGGTACGCATGAACCTTGTCGCCGCCTCGCGCCTGGCGCGCGAGCTGATGGACCAGCACGGCCTGAAGGCCTGGACGTTCGAGTTCGACGACGCCGTGCGGCGCGCCGGGATGTGCAGCTACGGCAAGAGCCGGATCAGCCTGTCCGCGCCGCTCACCCGGATCCACGAGGAGCGCGAGGTGCGGGACACGATCCTGCACGAGGTGGCGCACGCGCTCGCGGGGCCGCGGGCCAAGCACGGTCCGGCCTGGCGCGAGGTGGCGGTACGGATCGGGTGCTCGGGCCGGCGGTGCGTAGACCCGTCGGCACCGTCGATCGACGGGCCATGGGTCGGGACGTGCTCGGCGGGTCACCGGACCACGCGGTTCCGGCGGCCGTCGGGCATCCTGTCCTGCCGCTCGTGCGGCCCGCGGTTCGCCCTGGCCAATCTCATCGCGTGGACGTACAAGGGTCGCAACGCGGCGATGGGGGAGCGGTACGACGCGCAGCTGCGCGGGGCGCTCCGGGAGGTGGGCGAGGTGCCGACCACCGGGCCGGGCGCGGAGGAGCGCATCGCGCGGGCGGCCAGGGAGCGGGTTCCCGGCCTCACCGTCGAGCCGTTCGACCTCGGCGCGCTACGTTGACCTCATGGCTACGACGCCCGCACTCGCACTCCCGTCCGGCGCTGCCGGGTCCCGCATCATCGGCCTGGGGCATCACCAGCCGCCGAGAACGCTCACCAACGAGGACATCGCCGACCTCGTCGAGACCAACGACGAGTGGATCCGGTCCCGCACCGGCATCGTCACCCGCCACGTAGCGGCCGACGACGTCACGGTGGCCGACATGGCGACCGCCGCGGCCCAGCACGCGCTCGCCGACGCCCGTGTCACAGAGGACGCCGTCGACCTGGTGATCGTCGCGACGGCCACCAACGACGACCGCTCGCCCAACACGGCGGGCCGGGTCGCGTACGCGCTGCGGACCGGTGTCCAGCCGGGTGCCTCGACGCCCGAGGGCGAGGAGGCACCCGACCTGCGCGACGTCGTGGGTCCCGCCGCGATGGACCTCAACGTGGCGTGCTCGGGATTCGCGCATGCGGTCGGGCTCGCCGACCAGGCGATCCGGACGGGTTCTGCGCGCACGGCCCTGGTGATCGGCGCGGAGAAGCTCACCGCGTACACGGACTGGACCGACCGCTCGACCTGTATCCTCACGGCCGACGGCGCGGGTGCGGCGGTGCTGCAGGCGGCGGACGCCCCCGCCGTCGGGCCCGTGGTGTGGGGCACGGAACCGGAGCTCACGCCGGCGGTGCGGATCGAGGTGCCCGAGGTGAAGTTCCAGCAGGACGGCCGGGCCGTGTTCAAGTGGGCCATCACGCGGGCCGCCGAGCGGGCGCGGGACGTCGTGGCGCGGGCCGGGCTGAGTGTGGACGACATCGAGGTGCTCGTCGCGCACCAGGCGAACCTGCGGATCATCGAGCCGCTCGCGAAGGCGCTCGGGCTCGAGGGCAAGGTGGTGGTCACGGACATCACGGAGTCGGGCAACACGTCGGCCGCGTCGATCCCCATGGGACTGTCCAAGTGGTGGCACGCCGGCAAGATCCCGGCGGGCGTGCCGGCGCTCCTGTTCGGGTTCGGTGGCGGGTTCGCCTGGGCCGGACAGGTGGTCATCACCCCCGAGCGGTGAACCGAGGGCGGCGCTCCCGGACCGGCACTCCCGGACCGGGACACCGCCCTCTTCCCCACTGACCATGGACAGCGCTTTCCGAGCGTCGTATCGTTTCAATCCCATCCACCCGACGTCGACGACGACCGAAGGAGCTCTCCACCGATGCCCGAGCCGACCAGCGAGCCCACCACCGAGCCGATCACCGGTCCGACACAGGAGCCCGCGCCGCCGTCGGGCCCGCTGCCCGAGGGGCGCCGCCGCTACGCGGTGGTCGGCACGGGCCACCGTGCCTCCATGTACATCAACGCCCTGATCGGCACGCACGCGCCGGACGGCGAGATCGTCGCCTGGGTGGAGCCCAACCCGGTGCGCGCGGCGGCGTACGAGGCGCGGGTCGCGGCCGCGCTCGGCGGCATCCGCCCCGTCTACGAGCCGGATGATCTGGAGAAGGCGATCGCGGAGCAGTCCGTGGACCGCGTGATCGTCACCTCGGTCGACCGCACGCACGGCGACCTGGTCGCTCGGGCGCTGCGCGCCGGCGCCGACGTCGTCGTGGAGAAGCCCATCGCCGCGCACGCCGACCAGGCCCGGGAGATCGTCGACGCCGTCGCGGAGACGGGGCGGGACCTGGTCACGACGTTCAACTACCGGTACTCGCCGCGCAACAGCGCGCTGCGCGAGGTGATCGCGAGCGGTGAGATCGGCCGCGTGCTCTCGGTCCATTTCGACTGGGCCCTCGACACGGTGCACGGCGCCGACTACTTCCGCAGGTGGCACCGCGAGAAGATCAACAACGGCGGCCTCCTGGTGCACAAGTCGAGCCACCACTTCGACCTGGTCAACTGGTGGATCGACGGCGTGCCGCGGCGCGTCTTCGCCACGGGCGGCCGGCGCTTCTACGGCGACGACGGTGCGCACGAGACCGGCTACGAGGCCACCGAGGCCGAGCGGGCGCTGAACGAGCGCGGCGTGGACCCGTGGCAGCTCTCCGTGGAGAAGAACGAGTGGCTGTCGACCCTGTACGGGCCCGAGGCCCAGGCGGTGGACGGGTACGTGCGCAACCGGTCGGTGTTCGACGCGGGCATCACCACCGAGGACACGCTCGGGCTCGTCGTCGAGTACGAGGGCGGCGCGCTGCTGACCTACTCGCTCACCGCGCACGCGCCGTGGGAGGGCTACCGGGTGGTGGTGAACGGCACGCGCGGCCGCGCGGAGCTGGAGGTCACCGAGCGTGGTTCCGTCGAGTTCGGCGAGAACGGCGCGGCGATCCTCGACCCGAGCGCCACCGAGGTCTACGAGCAGGACCCGGTGCGGCCCATCGGGGAACGGCTCGTGGTGCAGCGCCACTGGGAGCGCGCAGAGGAGCGGCCAATCGTGCGTGGTGGCGGCGGACACGGCGGTGGCGACGCGCTCTTGCTGGCCAGCGTCTTCGCACCGACGGGCGAGCAGGACCCGCTCGGCCGCGCGGCCGGCTACGTCGATGGTGTGCGCGCCTCCTCGGTCGGCTACGCGGGCAACCGCTCGCTGGAGACAGGGGATCCGGTCCGGATCGAGGACCTCGCCCTCGGTATCTGACCGAACTCATCGACTTCGGTCGGATGTCATGAGACCGGTCAATTAACTGACCGATCTCATGACATCCGACCGATCTCGCCTGCGGGCTGGGGGGCAGGGCAGAGGCAGGGGCGGGGGCGGTCAGCTCAGAAGCGCGCCGACCGCCACCAGGACGGGGACGCAGAGCGCGGTCGTCCAGACGGTGGCGCGCGCCGCGACGCCGTCGAACACGCCGTACCGGGTCGCGTACGTGGTCACGTTCACCGCGGTGGGCAGCGCCGCCATCGTGACGACAACGGCGAGCGCCGGCGCGTCGAGCCCCACGGCGGCCCCGACGCCCCATGCCGCCAGTGGGTGCAGCACGTTGCGCACCAGGACGGCGAGCGCGACCACCGCCCGCACGAGCAGCCGGTCGCGGCCCGCCCACCACGGCGTCGTCGCCCGTGCCGAGTCGCCGGACAGCCGGGTCCCGGGAGCCGGTGCGGAGACCGCGGGCATCGGCACCGCGAGGGTCATCCCGAACGTCAGCAGACCGAGCGGCGGGGCGGCGGCGCCGATCAGGTCGAAGGGCAGCAGGGCGACGTCGGGCAGCCGCAACCCCGTCAGCTCACCCAGCACCGCGACCAGCAGACCGGCCAGGGTGCCGACCGTGATCGGGTTCCGGACGGCCGCGAGCAGCACACGGACCACCGACGTCCAGCCCGACCGGGCGGCGGTCCGGGGAGCCCCGGACCCTGACGCCCCGGACACCCCCGCCCCGGACCGGTCGAGCACTGCGAGCGTCACCGGAGCCAGCACGAGCAGCTGGAAGAGCAGGGTCGGCACCACGGCGAGGGCGTCGTCGAACAGGTAGACGGCGAGCGGGATGCCGATGTTGCCGCCGTTGACGTAGACGGCGGCGAGGGTCGTCACGGCGACCGGGCCGGCCGGGAGCCGCAGCACCCACCGCGCCACCGCGGCGCTGACCAGGGCGAGCGCCGCGGTGGTGACCCAGGTGACCGCGGCGCCCCGCGAGACCACGTGCGCGAGGTCGGTCGACGCCAGTGTGCTGAACATCAGCGCGGGCGCACAGATCGTGAACGAGAGCGTGGCGAGGACCTGGCGGGCTCCGCCGCCGTCGGCACCGGACCCCGAGCCGCCCGGGGCGCCGCCGCGCGGGAGGGCGCGGCCGGTGAGCAGGCCGCGCCGCTGGACCACCCAGCCGAGAGCCACGATGCACGCCATCGACCCGATGGCAGTCAGTACGGACAGCACCGGAGCACCTTCCCACGGTCGGTCGGGCTACTTCTGGACCGTCCAGGGGGCGCCGAGCTCGGTGAACGTGCGCTGCTCGCGTGCGGCCCGCTCGCACCACTCGGTGACGTCGCGCACCACCGGGTGCCGGGCGTCGCCGTCCGGATTGCCCTGGGAGCCGCCGATCGTGCGCGGACCGCTGGCGGAGCTCGCGGCGACACCGTCCTGCCAGTCCACGAACGCGTCCCCGATCGGCGTCGGGTCGGCGGCCGTGCGCACGGCCTCGAGCACCTGCATGAACGCGCCGGTGTCCCGGACGTCGCACAGCAGCCGTTCTCCGGTGCGGGCCCGGAGCAGGTTCTCCAGGAGTCCCGTGCGTCCGTACTGCTTCTCCGCGACGACGCGCCCGGTGCGCAGCCGGACCAGGTCGTGCTCGTACTCGAGCTCGATCTCCCCGGAGGTGCCCTGCACGACGACCCGCGCCGGCGTGCGTTCCGCCGCGCACAGCGTGAGGCCGAACCCGTACCGCGTCCCGTCCGTGCCGACGGCCCGCAAGGACGAGGTGTCGTCGGCCTCGATCGGGTTGGCCCGCCACAGGTCGGTGTTCACGTACGCGAGGTCGGTGCCGGCCCGGGCCCCGCCGACCCACAGGGCGGTCGCCACCGCGTGCGCGAGCGGGTTGGTCACCACGCCGTCCACGACCGCGCGGTCGCCCATGCGCCGCCGCCCCGCCCAGGGCGAGCGAGCCCAGTACGCGGCGGTCCGGACCCAGGTCCCGACGGCCCCGATGCCGGTCACCTGTCCCACCTCGCCGCGGGCGATCGTGTCGACGACGGCGGGCAGCGCGTGCGACCCGAACGTCTGGAAGCCGACCTGGCACAGCCGCCCCGTCCGTTCGGCGACGGCGACGAGCTCGGCGTGCTCCGCGAGGGAAGCCGTGGTCGGCTTCTCGAGCAGCACGTCGATACCCGCCTCCATCGCGGCACGCGCGAGCGGCAGGTGCGTATGGATGGGCGTGGAGAGCACCACGACGTCGGGCAGCATGCCGGCGTCCGCCGACAGCAGGTCACCCAGGCTCGCGAACCACGCCGCGGGAGCGTCGTCGGGTTTCTGGGGGTCGACGACGGCGCTCAGCCGCGCGAGCCCCCTGGACTCGAGCTCGGCGACCGCCCGCAGGTGCGAGCCCCCGTGGCCGTGGATGCCCACCACCGCGATCTTCGGCGGCCTCACCGGTGGCCGCCGTCGGTGAGGTCCGCGGCGAGTGCGGCCGCGGTCGAGCTCGTGAGCGCGGTGTCGAGCAGCACGGCCACCAGGTCGAGCTGCACGGAGCCGCCCTCAGGCACGAGCAGCGGCGAGTCCCAGGCGAGCGCCGGGCAGGCACCCGGGTACTCGGCAGAACGCAGGAACCAGGGCCGGACCTGGCCGGGCTGCACCAGCAGCAGCGTCGTGGACCGACCGCCCTGCTGCTGCACGAACGCCACCCACGGCGACGAGCTGCCGTGCGCGCGGTTCTCGCCGGCGCCCGCCGCAGACAGCACCGACGTGCTCTCGGCGATCGGCAGGCGCCAGAACAGTCCGCCGTAGCCGGCACCCGGCCGACCGTTCGTGGCCGGTGACCGGATCTCCAGCGGACCGTGGTCGGCATGCAGCGTGGAACGCCAGTCGAGCACCCAGCCCGGCGCGGCGGCGGACCCGGGGGACTGGGGGAGCAGGCGCGCCGTCACGCGGCGCTCCTCACGGAGCTGCGGGTCACCGTGCTCGTCCGCCCACAGCACGTCCTCGACCAGCACCTCACCTGCCTGCGCACCGGCTCCGGCCGCGCGGGCCGTGGGCGCGGCCT
The DNA here is from genome assembly GCF_042682255.1 of Promicromonospora aerolata. Lineage (NCBI taxonomy): Bacteria > Bacillati > Actinomycetota > Actinomycetes > Micrococcales > Promicromonosporaceae > Promicromonospora > Promicromonospora aerolata. The sequence continues at coordinate 3,299,440 of NZ_JBHUHF010000001.1, read as the reverse complement.
CGACGCGGACGCCCTGCGACATCTGCCGGCCGTGGTTCTTCAGCAGCGTCGGGCCCACGTCCTCGATGAAGGTACGTCCGCCCCAGTGGCTGGTGCCGTTCACGTCGGGAACGGCGATGCCGACGCCGTAATGGTGCCGGTGGTCCACGGGGCTCACGTCCGTGAGCGGCACGCCCGCCAGGGTGTGCACCGGGTGCAGGTAGGGGCGCCGGGCGTGCACCTTCGGCATGCGGTCGCCCGCGTCGCGGCGCACCAGCTCCAGCCCGTCGCAGGTCAGCACGACGGCGTCCGAGTCGGGATCCACGGGTACGGACCAGGTGGGGGGCACGGTGGGCGGCACGGCCGGGACCTCCTCGCGCTGCACGGCCACGACGACGCCGTCGTCGTCCGTGACGTGCACGCGCTCCGTGCCCTGCGGTACCGGCCCGGTACTGCCGCGCACCTCCAGGCTCGGTGTGAATCGAGCAGAGCGTGCGGGGTGGGCGTCGTCGTCGATCACGGAGTGCAGCTCCCTCCAGGCATGGCGGCCGAGCTCGGCCTGCGGCACCGCGACCGTCGTCAGCGCGGGTGTGGCGTATCGGGACAGCTCGATGTCGTCGAAACCGGCCACCGAGATGTCGGCGGGCACGGCCACCCCGGCCTCGTTCAGGCCGGCGAGCAGACCGAAGGCGACCAGGTCGTTGAACGCCACCGCGGCGGTGGCGCGGGTCGCGAGGACGGCGGGCGCGGCGCTGTGCCCCGCCTGGATGTCCGGTCCCGCGGGCAGGTCGATGATCTCGAGGTCCGTATGCCGTTTCCGGGCGCGGTCGAGGCCGGCACGGCGCAGCTCGTCGGACGCGCTGCGCACCGGACCGCCGAGATACACCATGCGGCGGTGGCCGAGCGAGACGAGGTGCTCGACCACCTGGTGCGCGGCGTCCTCGTAGTCCACGACCAGGCTGGGCGCCGCGCCGCCGGTCTCCCGGTTCACCAGGACCACCGGCTCGACGTCGGCGATCAGCGCGCTCAGCTCGGCGTCCCCGATGCGTGGTGACACCAGCACCAGGGCGTCGCAGCGCATCCGCGCCTCGAGCGCGATGGCACCCTCCTGCTGGTCGTCCTCGACCGTGTCCGCCACGAGCACGCGGTAGCCGTCCTCCGCGGCGCCGTCCATGACGCCCCGCAGGATCTGCTGGAACACGGGATTGCCCAGGTCGGGGACCACGAGGGCCACGGTCTGGGTACGGCCGAGCGCCAGGCTCCGTGCGGCGTTGCTGGGCCGGTAGCTCAGCCCCGCCGCGGCCTCGCGCACCCGTTCCGCGATGGTCGCGTCGACGGTGCTCCGCCCGTTCATGACGCGGGAGACCGTCGCCCGCGACACGCCGGCCGCGGCCGCGACATCCCCGATCGTGGCCATGACACGGCGCTGACCTGTGCGCTGTCCTGCGCCCCGTGCGCTGCCGCTGACCATCTGCTCTCCGTCCGTCACCCTCGTCCGACCGGCGTACGGGGGCTCCGAGCCATCTTTGGCGCGGCCCCCTCGCTGCCGGTTTCCCGATGTGACGGTACACCATGGGAAACCGGTTGCTCATGTGGTACGTTCCTCCACCAGAGACCGGTTTCTCACCGATGCGACCGGGGATCGACGACGATCCGGAGGACAACGCGATGCGCCACCCGAACCGCGAGCCCGGACCTTGGCGGTCCGAGCCCCCGCCCGCCAGTGCGGGGGTGAACCCATGTCAGTGATCCAGGAGCTCTCCCGCAGCAAACGGAGCGCCAGCCCACGAAGAAAGGGCGACGGCCTCTGGGCGCTGTTCTTCCTCGCGCCCTGGTTCGTCGGGCTCGTGCTCATCACGGCCGGGCCCATGGGCGCCTCGCTGTACCTGTCCTTCACCGACTACGACCTGCTCTCGCCGCCGCAGTGGGTGGGCCTCGAGAACTTCACGCGGATGTTCGAGGACCCGCGGTTCCTCAACTCCCTGGGCGTCACGTTCCTGTACGTGTTCGTGTCGGTGCCGCTGCAGCTCGCCGCGGCCCTGGGCCTCGCGCTGCTGCTCGACCGGGGCATGCGCGGGCTCGCCCTGTACCGCTCCGTGTACTACCTGCCCTCGCTGCTCGGCGGGTCGGTGGCCATCGCCATCCTGTGGCGCCAGATCTTCGGCGCGGACGGTTTGGTCAACCAGGTGCTCGCACTCTTCGGGGTGCAGGGCCAGGGCTGGGTCTCGCACCCGGACTACGCCCTCGGCACGCTCATGGCGCTCAACGTCTGGACGTTCGGCGCTCCCATGGTGATCTTCCTGGCCGGCCTGCGGCAGATCCCGCAGATGTACTACGAGGCCGCCGCCATCGACGGCGCGAGCAAGTTCCGCCAGTTCCGGTCGGTCACGCTGCCGCTGCTGACGCCGATCATCTTCTTCAACCTCGTGCTGCAGCTCATCGAGGCCTTCCAGTCCTTCACCAGGGCGTTCGTCGTGAGCGGCGGCAACGGCGGTCCGTCCGACTCGACGCTGCTCTACACGCTGTACCTCTACCTCAAGGGATTCGGTTCCCTCGACATGGGCTACGCCTCGGCGATGGCCTGGTTCCTGCTGCTGATCATCGGCGGCATGACGGCAGTCAACTTCCTCGCCTCCAAGTACTGGGTCTTCTACGATGACTGACGCCTCCACGCCCACACAGACCGCTCCGGCGACGGCCGTGCTGCCGCCGTCCGACGGCGACCGGCCACCCGGTACCGAGGACCACCGTCCTACCGCACGGCCCCGCGGCCGGCAGCTGCGCGCCAAGGTGGGCAGCCTGCTCAAGCACGCCGGCCTGATCACCTTCGGCTTCGTGATGCTGTACCCGCTGCTCTGGATGCTGGCCAGCTCGTTCAAGCCGAACGCGCTCATCTTCCGCGAGCCGGGACTCATCCCCACCGACATCGACCTGTCCAACTACACGGACGGGTGGAACGCGCTGCTGCACCCGTTCAGCCACTACCTGATCAACTCGGCGATCGTCGTGCTCGGGTCGCTGCTCGGGAACCTGCTCTCCTGCTCGCTCGCGGCCTACGCGTTCGCGCGGCTCGAGTTCAAGGGAAAGCGGCTCTGGTTCGCGATCATGCTGATGTCGATCATGCTGCCGATCCACGTGGTGATCGTGCCCCAGTACGTGCTGTTCTCCCAGCTCGAATGGGTCAACACGTTCCTGCCCCTGATCGTGCCCAAGCTGCTTGCCACCGACGCGTTCTTCATCTTCCTCATGGTCCAGTTCTTCCGCGGGATCCCGCGGGAGCTGGACGAGGCCGCGACCCTCGACGGCGCCAACCACCTGCGCATCTACCTGCAGATCATGCTGCCGCTGTCGATGCCGGCCCTCGCGACCACCGCCATCTTCACGTTCATCTGGACGTGGAACGACTTCTTCAGCCAGCTCATCTTCCTCACCCGGCCGGAGATGTACACCGTGCCGATCGCGCTGCGCACGTTCGTCGACTCCACGGGCGAGAGCTCGTGGGGATCACTGTTCGCCATGTCGATCGTGTCCCTGATCCCCGTCTTCATCGCCTTCCTGTTCGGGCAGAAGTACCTCGTCAAGGGGATCGCGACCACCGGAATCAAATAGCTCCACCGCCCCGCGACAAAGACGTCAACGTCACCGAAGGAGAAACACATGAGCACCACCGGGAACGGACTACGAACCAGGCGCGGCAAGCGCCTCGCCGCCTCCGCCGCGAGCATCGCGGCAGTGGCGCTGACCCTCGCGGCCTGCGGAGGCGGCGACTCGGGCATCGGCGGGAGCGGCGGCGACGAGCCGGCCGGGCCTGAGGAGTGCCCCTGCGAGATCCGGTTCGCGTGGTGGGGCTCGGACACCCGCCACGAGTCCACGCAGCAGATCATCGAGGCGTTCGAGGCCGAGAACCCCGACATCACCGTGGTTCCGGACTTCACCGACTGGGACGGCTACTGGGACAAGCTCGCCACCTCGGTGGCCGCCGGCGACACCCCGGACGTCATCACCCAGGAGGAGCGGTACATCTCCGACTACGCCACCAAGAACGTGCTCGCCGACCTGAGCCAGCTCGAGATCGACACGTCGAAGGTGGACGACAGCGTCCTGGCCGGTGGTCAGATCGACGGTGCGCAGTACGGGCTCCCGACCGGCATCAACGCGTACGCGTTCGTCGCCGACCCGGAGCTCTTCGTCGAGGCGGGCGTGGAGATGCCCGACGACACCACCTGGACGTGGGAGGACTACGTCACCACGGCGAACGCCGTCTCGGAGGGCGCCGGTGAGGGCGTGTGGGGCACGCAGGACTACGGCTTCAACGAGGCCGGCCTCAACGTGCTGGCGCGCCAGCGCGGCGAGACCCTGTTCACGCAGGAGGGCGAGCTCGGGGTCTCCGAGCAGACCGTCGCGGACTTCTTCCAGGTCTCGCTCGACCTGATGGAGGGCGGTGGGCAGCCCGACGCCGCCCGCACCGTCGAGTACCAGGCGGCCGGCCCGGAGGGTGGTCTGCTCGGCACCAACCAGGGCGCCATGGGCGTCTGGTGGACCAACCAGCTGGGTGCGCTGACGGACTCGTCCGGTCATGAGCTCGAGCTGCTCCGCCTCCCCGGCGAGACCGAGGGCGAGCGCACCGGCATGTACTACAAGCCGGCGATGTTCTACTCGGTCTCCGCGGACACCGAGTACCCGGAGTCCTCCGCGAAGTTCGTCGACTTCCTGCTGAACTCGCAGGAGGCGGCGGACATCATGCTGACCGACCGCGGTCTGCCCGCCAACACCGAGGTCCGCGAGGGCATCCTCGGCGACCTGTCGCCCACCGACCAGAAGGTGGCCGACTTCATGGCGGACATCGAGGACGAGATCGTCGATACCCCGCCGGTTCCGCCGCACGGTTCCGCCGAGCTCGCCGACATCATGGAGCGGATCAACACCGAGGTGCTGTTCGATCGGATCACCCCGGAGGAGGCGGCCACCCAGTTCATCGAAGAGGTGAACGCGGCCATAGCCGACTGACAGGGGCAGCCAGAGCTCGGTCGGTAGAACGTCAGGTGATCGGTAGCCCGAGGAACCGATCACCTGACGTTCTGCCGACCAGGGCTCGAACAGCGGTGGAACGGCCCGCCGGTAGGATGAAACGGTTCACACAGAGGGGTGTCACAGGTGTCAGAGGTCGATCTGCTTGTCCTGCGCGAGGGTGACGACGTCGCCGTCGCGACTCGCGACCTGAGCCCGGGCGACGATGTCTCCGCGTCGGGGGCCGGCAGGGCCGGCCCGCTCGCCGTCGGGCAGCCGGTGCCGCGAGGGCACAAGATCGCGCTCCGGGCCGTGTCTGCAGGCGCCGAGGTACACAAGTACGGGCAGGTCATCGGGGTCGCGACCACCGACATCGCTGCCGGGGACCACGTGCACGCGCACAACCTCGGGTTCGAGGAGGGGGACCGCGAGGCACCGCTGGGCGGCACCCACACCGAGCTCCCCGTGCCCGACGGCGCCCGCCCGACCTTCCGCGGTTTCCGACGGTCCGACGGCCGGGTCGGGACCCGCAACTTCGTGGCGATCCTGACGAGCGTGAACTGCTCCGCGTCGACGGCGAAGATGATCGCGGACCAGTTCACCGGCGCGGCGCTGGACGAGTTCGAGAACGTCGACGGCGTCATCGCCCTCACGCACACGTCGGGCTGCGGCCTGGTGCCGGACTCGGAGGGCGGCCAGATCCTGCTGCGCACCCTGCGCGGGTACGCCGCCCACCCGAACGTCGCGGGCCTGCTGGTGCTGGGGCTGGGCTGCGAGATGGTGCCGGGCGCCGCGCTGTCCGCCCGGTCGGGCCAGGTCGCCGACCTGGGGATGCCGACGGTCGGGCCACCCGACGACGCGAAGCAGGGCCTGCTGGCCTCGATCCCCGACGACACCGTGGTGCGGTCGCTGACCATCCAGGAGGCCGGCGGCGTGCGGGCCTCGGTGCGGGCGGGCGTCGCCGCCGTCCGCGAGATGCTGCCGCTGGTCGACGCGCGCGAGCGCGTCGAGTGCGACGTCTCCGAGCTCGTGCTCGCGCTGAACTGCGGTGGATCGGACGGCTACTCCGGGATCACGGCCAATCCCGCGCTGGGCTGGGCCTCGGACCGCCTGGTCGCCTACGGAGCGACGTCGGTGCTCGCCGAGACCCCCGAGGTGTACGGCGCCGAGCACCTGCTGACCGCGCGGGCGGTGAAGCCCGAGGTGGCGCAGCGCCTGCTGGACCGCATCGACTGGTGGCGGGGCTACGTCGCGGCGGGCGGCGGCACGCTGGACAACAACCCGTCACCGGGCAACAAGGCCGGCGGTCTCACCACGATCCTGGAGAAGTCGCTCGGCGCGGTCGCCAAGGGCGGCCAGGCCGACCTCGGCGCGGTCTACGAGTACGCCGAACCGATCACCGAGCGCGGCTTCGCCTTCATGGACACGCCCGGCTACGACCCCGTGTCGGTCACGGGTCTGGTGGCGGGCGGCGCCAATGTCGTCGTGTTCACCACCGGCAGGGGGTCGGTCTTCGGCTGCCGTCCCACGCCGTCCATCAAGGTGGCGACCAACACGCCCATGTACTCGGTGATGTCGGAGGACATGGACCTCAACGCGGGCGTCGTCGTGGACGGCACCGCCACGGTCGCGGAGGTGGGGCGGCAGATCTTCGACCGGATCCTCGCCGTCGCGTCCGGCGAGCAGACGGTCAGCGAGGACCTCGGGATCGGCGCCGAGGAGTTCATCCCCTGGCACATGGGCGCCGTCACCTGACCCCTTGACACGGCGGCTGACACGTCGGCACCGCTAGGGTCGTGGCCATGGAGATATTGGTGATGCTGCTGGTCGTCATGCTGGTCCTGAACTGGATCTCCGCGAGCGGGCACCGAAGGTCGCAGCAGCGCGCGCTGGACAAGCTCCAGACCAAGCTCGACCTCGTCATGGCGCAGCTGGGCGTCGTCGTGCCGGAGCCGGAGGGAATCGCCGACGTCGACGCGCTGATCCGCGCCGACCGCAAGGTCGAGGCGGTCAAGCGCTACCGCGAGATCACGGGCGACGACCTGGTCGAGGCCAAGGCAGCCGTCGACCGTCGCGCCGCCACGCTCACCTGACGCCACGCCCTGACGCCACCGCTGGTCGAGCGGTCGGGACGCGCGTCCCGACAGCTCGACCAGCGAAGGGCAGGCCTGCCCCGCGAAAGGGCTCAGGGGTAGCTCACCACCGTGGCCGGGATGGTCTCCGTCCCGCTCGCGGACGGGCCGACGCCGTTGATGACGTGCTCGTACGTGCCCACTCCGCCGAGTGACACGGTGAGCAGCGAGTGCATCCGCACCCCCGGCGTCCGCGGCACCTCGAAGCCGTTGTCCGAGACGATCGACGCGTCCGAGGTGAACACACAGTACGACCCGAGCCCCCAGGCCTCGTGCTGCGTCACGTGGTCCGCGACCTTGTACGCGGCCCAGCCCCGGACGCCGTCGTGGTTCCAGGCCGCCTGGTCCGGCGGGTCGTACGGCAGCTCGTTCTGGTAGAAGATCGTGCGGCCGCGCTCCCCGTTCCACAGGGTGTTGTACTCCTGGTAGTGCTCCACGAAGAGCCCGTACGCGTCGACGTCGTCGCCGTTCACCACCAGGCCGTTGCGCGCGGTGTTCACGTCCCAGCCGATCCCCGCGCCGTGGTCGCCACGCCAGGACCAGACGTGGTCGACGATGGTGTCGTCGGCGTTCACGACGATCGCCTGGTCCACCCGGCCGGCGTGCGCCCCGCCGACCCGGACGAACACGTCGTGCAGCGAGATCGGGTCGTCCGCGTGATCGGCGGTCGACCCCTCCGTGCCGACGGTGAGCATCGACGGCGACTCCGTGGCGCCGGCGTCGAAGAGCACGCCGGCGACGCGCACGCCGTCGACGTCGGCCACCCGCATCGCCGTCTGCCCGGCCGTCGGCACGATCGTGACGTACCCGAGCCCGAGCACGACGGTGTCGGCGCGGTTCACCTCGACCGTCCCGTCGAGCTCGTAGATGCCGGGCGTGAGCAGCAGGTGCAGGCCTTGGTCCAGCGCCTGGTTGATCCGCGCCGCGGAGTCGCCCGGACGGGCCACGTAGAACTCGTCCAGCGGCACCGACGTGCCCGCCGTCGTTCCGCCGTCCCACGTCGCACCCCGCGTACCCGACCGGGCCGACGGCACGAACACCGCGTAGTCCTGGCCGTCGAGGTAGAGGTACGGCTTCTCACGGATGATCCCGGTGGTGTCCAGGGTGGTCACGGCCGGCTCGGGGAACGACGTCGGCGGGGCGTTCTCCACACCGGAGAACACCATGTTCCACAGCGTGCCCGCCCAGCCTCCCGTGAGGGTCGAGTCACGGGTGTACCACTGCTGCTGCGTCCAGGCGCGGACCTCGCCGTCGACCACGGAGTCGGCGATGTAGCCGCCCGACGCCCAGCCGTACCGTGACGAGTGCAGCATCAGGTTGCCGTTGACGTGGACGCGGCGCATGGGCGCAGCCTGCGAGACCGCCCAGCGCATGTCCCCACCGGTCGGCGTGACCGCGAGGTTCTCGACGGAACGCCAGAAGTTCTGCGTCGCGTTCCCCTCGAACCACTCGGCGTCGGCCCAGACGCCGCCCGTGATGTTCACGTCGTCGGGTTCGGCACCCAGGCCGGCGATCGACGTGTGGAACCCGGCGTTGACGTGCACCGGGTAGGTGCCTGGCTCGAAGAGGAACTGGTGGCGCCCGTCGCCGAACTGGTCCGCCTCCTGCTGGTCGTAGACCGCGTCCACCGCGGCCTGCACCTGGTCCGTCGGCGTGTCCGGGCCGAACACGTGCACGTTCGGTCCGAGGTCTCCGCCACCCGGGAGCGGGTCGCCGGGGGCGCCGCCGCCGTCTCCTGTGGACACCTTGAGCTCCCAGAGGGAGTAGCCGTAGCCGGTACCGCGCTCCGTGCCGGTGACTCGCACGTACCGGCCGGAACCGGCGACGTCGAGGACCTGGGTGCCGCCGCTCCCGTTCGTGACCGTCTTCAGGGTGCGCCAGGTGGTCCCGTCGTCGGACGCCTCGATCTCGAAGTCCTTGCCGTACGCGGTCTCCCAGACGAGCTCGACCCGGCACAGGTCCTGGACGGTGCCCAGGTCGACCCGGATCCACTGCGGGTCGGTGGGTTCGCTGCTCCAGCGGGTGCCGGGGTCGCCGTCGACGGCCAGGGCCGGGCCGAACGGCCCTTCCGTGGACGACGCCGTGGCGGGCCGGTCGAGCGCGGCGTTCCCCGTGCACGCGACCGCCGCGGCGTCGGACCGGGCCGGCTCGTTCGCGGGAGCCGACGCCGGCCGTGCGGTCGCCGTCAGTGATGTGGTCGCCGTCAGCGGCGCGGCGACACATGCTGCCGCGACGGCGACGGCGAGCCAGGCCCGCCGTGCGTGCCGTGGTGGGTGCTGCCGTGCGCCGTGCCGTGCGCTCAGTGCCGTCATGATGCTTCCGTCTCGCGCGCGGGTTCCGGGACCAGCTCGTAGTTCTCGTCGAGCACGGTGCCGCGGTGCGGCTTGTACTGGTCGTAGCCGCGGGGGTTGCACTGGAGCCCGCCGTTGATGCACTGCTCCACGAGGCGGCGGAGCACCTCGGGGTCCCAGGCGTTGACGAAGTCGTAGTGCCAGGACTGGTCGGAGCCGCTGACGAGCGCGACGTCGGACATGTCGCCGCTCACCGGCCAGGCGATCTTGAACTCCAGCATCGGGACGGCGACGGGGTGGCTCAGCGGGCACTGCCCGGCGACCGGGTAGGCCATGTGCGCGGACTCCTCGGGCGTCAGGTGGATCCCGTCCCAGCAGCTCGGGGCCTGGTACCGGATGTTCAGCTGTGTCCCTTCGGCGCAGTACGCCGGGATCTCCCAGCTCTTGGAGATGTCGCCGCACTCCCAGCCCTCGACGGCGCCCGGTGCGGTCCGGAAGTCGTCGACCGTCGCCATCATGTCGCCGGCCACGAACTGGATCCCGGCGGGGAACGGCACCACGTCGGTGTAGTCGTCGATGCCCGACTTGTAGTAGACGGTGAGGGGGATGTTCGGCTCGACCGCCACACCGCCCTTCGTCAGGGTGGGGAACCAGTAGGCCGACTGGTCCTGCGGCACCGTGCACGTCCCCGCCGGGTTCTCGAGCAAGCTGGCGGGGGTGGTGAAGGCGTCCGTCGACCGGTTGCCGATGAAGGTGTGCAGGTGCGATGCCCCGGGCTGGCCAGGGAAGACGATCGGGTCGTCGGGGAGGAAGTGCGAGAACGTGCAGTTCGCCTGGAACTCGTGGTGCGTCACCTCGTCACCGGGGAACGGTGGCGGGTCCTCCGGCGCGTCGGGCTCACCGTCGCCGAACACCTGGAACTCGAAGAGCGAGTAGCCGTACTGCGTGCCCCGGGCGGAGCCGACGAGCTGGACGTAGCGGCCGGTCGCCGCGACGTCGTACACCGCGGTCCCGCCGGTGCCGGCGGACTCGGTCACGACCGTGGTCCAGGTCTCGCCGTCGGGGGAGACCTGGAGCGTGAACGCCGCGGCGTACGCGGCCTCCCACTCCAGGGCGACGTGGTCGAGGTCGTAGGACCGGCCGAGGTCGATCCGGATCCACTCGTCGTCGGTCGGGGCACTGGCCCAGCGGGTCGCGCGGTCGCCGTCGACGGCGAAGCGCGGCCCGAGCCCTCCCGACTCCGAGCTCGAGGCCGCGGTGAGCGCGCCCTGCGAGAGCAGGGTGTTCGGTGCGGCGGCGGCCGGGCCGGCGCCGATGGCCGCGGCCGCGCTCAGGGTCGAGGCGAGCAGGGCCGTGGCGAGCGCACCCGCGAGGACGCGGGGCGTGCGGAGTGCTGTGCGCATGGTTCCTCCTTCTGTGGTGGTGCGGGCTGGTGACCTGTCACTGCTGGTAGATGCCGACCTCGTAGAGCGAGTAGCCCCACTCGGTGCCGCGCTCGGTGAGGTTCAGGCGCACGTAGCGGCCGGACCCCGAGACGTCGATGCTGTCGACGCCGCCGTCGCCGCCGGTGACCGACCGGACGGTGGTCCAGCTGCTGCCGTCGTTCGAGGTCTGCACCTCGTAGGACTTGCCGTAGGCCGTCTCCCAGACGAGCTGCAGGTGGTCGAACGACTGCACCGACCCGAGGTCCACCTGGTACCAGCCGGTCGGGCCCCACTCGCTCGCCCAGCGGGTCGTGGCGTCGCCGTCGACGGCCCGGCCCGGGGTCCAGTCGCCGTTCCACGGATCGAAGCTCGAGGCCGTCGCCGTCCTGCCGAGCGCGATGTTGGTCCCCTCGACCTCGGGCGCGACCACCCGGAACGACCGCGTCTCCACGCCCACGTTGCCGTTGCCGTCCTCGGCGAACACGTACACCTTCCAGACGCCGAGCATCTCCGGCGCCGTGACCTGGAAGGTGCCCGGTGCGGTCTGCGTGAACTCGGCCTGGGCTATGCCGCCGGCGTTGTTGATGTACTTGCTGTTCAGCATGACGTTGGACGTGATCGGGTCGCCGTCCGGGTCCGTCACGTCCAGGGAGACCGTGAACCGTTCGCCGGCCTCCACCGCCGTCGAGCCGGGAACGGTCATGGCGGAGATGCGCGGCGGTGTGTTCATGGCCGACGTGTCGACGCCCCAGGCCCGCGCGATCGAGTAGTAGCCGAGACGCTTGTTGTCACCGGGCAGGATGTTGAACCACACACCGCCGAAGTCGCCCTCGATGCCGTAGTGGAAGAACGTGGCGCCCAGTGCGACGCCGTCGTGCTCGCGCAGGCAGCGCCACGAGTCGACGTACGCCCGCTCCTTCTCCAGGTCGGTCGGCTCCTCGGGCACGCCGTTGGCGTCGTCGGGCACCTCCCACTCGCCGGCCGCACCACCCTCGGTCAGCAGGTAAGGGCGGTCGTAGCCGCCGGTCTCCCACGCCTCCCGGATGTTGCACACGTCGCCGTAGGCGTTGATCGACAGCAGGTCGAGGTCCGGGGCGCTCGCCTCGATGTAGGGCCAGGCGCCCGCCCAGGCGTCGGTGCTCGTGGTCGGGTGGTTCGGGTCGGCCTGGTGCACGGCGACGCTCACCTCGTTGACGAAGGCCGCGTAGGCGTGCCGGATCTCTTCCAGCTCGGTGCCCGAGTAGCAGTTCTGCAGACCCAGGATCGCCTCGTTGCCGATGTTCCACATGAGCACGCCGGGGTGGTTCTTGTACGTCTCTACCCAGTTGAGGATGTCGGCCTTGGTCTCGGCCTTGTAGCCCGCGTCGGTGCGGTAGTCGATGCAGCCGCCCGATCCCGGTCCGCCGCCCGGCAGGAGCCAGAACCCCATCACCACGCGGACGTCGTGCGCCGCCGCTGAGTCGAGGAGCTGCTCGGTGTCCGCCCCCGTGCCCCAGGTCCGGATCGTGTTGGCGCCCATCTCGACGAGTGGGGGCATGTAGTGGTCGGCGGCGCTGAACGCCGGACCCCAGGTGAAGCCGCGGACCGTGTACGGCTGCCCGTCGACCCGCAGGTCCCAGGATCCGTTGCCGCCCACGACCTCGACGGTGCTCGGGCCCGAGTCCGGAACCGGGACGGCGGGGTGGCCGGGATCGACGTAGCCCGGGTCGCCGGGGTCGCCGGGGCCGCCCGGGTCCGTGCTGCCGGCCTCGCCGAACACGCGCAGCTCCCACAGCGAGTTGCCGTAGCCGCCCGACCGGGCGGTGGACAGCAGCCGCACGTAGCGGGCCGTCCCCTCGACGGCGAAGGCGTCGGTGCCGCCGTCGCCCGCGCTGGTCGAGTACACGGTGGACCACGAGGACGCGTCCGCCGACACCTGGAACTGGTACGTGGTCGAGTAGGCCGACTCCCAGACGAGCTCGACCCGGTCGAGGTCGGCGGCCTGGCCCAGATCGACCTGGATCCACTGCGGGTCGCTGAACTCACTGGCCCAGCGCGTGCCCAGATCGCCGTCGACGGCGGCGCTCGCGGGTGTGTAGTCGGGGTTCTCCTCGGAGGATGCGGTGGCGGGCCGGTCCTGGGACAGCAGGACCGGTTCGGCCTGTGCCGGGGCGGCCGGCACGACGAGCGCCGTCGCGGCCAGCAGGCCGGTCGCCAGGGCCGCGGCTCCGGCGCGGACCCCGCGCTGGAGCCGGGCCGTATGGGCGTCGGGTGATCCGGTGGTGATCATGGTCTTCCTCTCCGTCCGCTCGCCGGCTCGTGCGGTGGCCGGTGGCGCGGTTCGTCGTTGAGCCTGCCTGCGCGTCGCTCCGGTGCGTCGCGATGTGGGAGAGCGCTCTTACGTCGCCAATCTTTGACCCGCTCTTGGTGAGGCGTCAAGGGTTCGGAGGTGCAACTTCTGATGCGCTTTTGAATGTTTATGGGATATTTGGTCCCTGATCGCTTCGACTGGTGTCTTGGTGTAGCGGCCCGAACCGGGTGTCATGTCGGCCGCAGCGGATCCGTGGGAGAGCGCTCTTACTCTGTTAACGTCAGCGTGTGAGCAAGGATCTGCGGCGTCCGGCGCCGACACTCGAAGACGTGGCGAAGGTCGCCGGCGTCTCCCGCGCGACCGTGTCCCGCGTCATCAACGGCAAGCGCAAGGTCGCGCCCGCGGTCCAGGAGGTGGTCCTCGAGGCCGTCGCAGAGACCGGTTACGTGCCCAACCGGGCCGCGCGGTCCCTGGTCACCCGCCGCACCGGCACCGTCGCCGTGGTGATCTCGGGCGCCGACGCCGACCCCGACATCGAGCTGGACCTCTCGGGCGTCTTCTCAGACCCGTTCTTCGGCCGGGTGGTCGGGTCCCTCGTACGAACGCTCCGGCCGCACGACGTGCACCCGGTGCTGATGTTCGCCGACAACGACCAGACGCGGGACCAGGTGGTCTCCTACCTGCGGTTCGGCAACGCCGACGGGGCCCTGCTCGTCTCGACGTACGCGGACGACCCGCTGCCGGAGGGCCTGCTGGGCACCGGCCGCCCCATCGTCCTGTTCGCCCGGCCGAGCCACGCGATCCCGGCGAGCTACGTCGACCTCGCCAACGCCGACGGCGCCCGCCTCGCGGCGAACCACCTGCTCGACCGGGGCTGCCGCCGGCTCGGCGTGATCTCCGGACCGGTGGACGTGCCGGCCGCGCGCGACCGCCTCGACGGCTTCCGGGACGCGGCGGCCCGGCGGGGGCATGCCTTTGTCCCGAGCGTCGAGGGATCCTTCACGTTCGAGAGCGGGGAGGCCGCGATGGCGGAGCTCCTCGCGGGCGCGCCGGACCTCGACGGGGTCTTCGTCTCGAACGACCTCATGGCCCAGGGTGCGGTCCACGTGCTGCAGACGAGCGGGCGGCGGGTGCCCGACGACGTCGCGATCGTCGGGTTCGACGACAGCCCGGTCGCGGCGCAGAGCCGCCCCCGGCTCACGACGGTGCGCCAGCCCGTGGAGAAGATGGCGGAGGAGATGGCGCGCATGCTGCTGGAGCAGATCGACGCCGACGAGCCGGCTGTGCGGTCGGCGATCTTCGAGCCGGTTCTGGTGGTGCGGGACTCGGCGTGACTTCGGTCGGTTGTCTGGCTGGGCGTTGTCGAGTTCGGTCGGTTGTCTGGCTGGCGCCGTCGACTTCGGTCACTTGGGATGAGATCGGTCAATCAACCGACCGATCTCATCCCAACCGACCGAACTGAGCCGAGCCGGCGGGGGATTGACCGAACTCGACGGTGCCCAGCCAGACAACCGACCGAACTGAGCCGAGCCGCCGGGGGATTGACCGAACTCAGCTTGGCTCCGGGGGATTGACCGAAGTCATCTGAACTCCCCGGGGAATGACCGATCTCAGCAGCGTCCCCTGGGCGCACGACCCGCGTCATCGTGTGGGAATCCCTCACTCCTGCCCACCACTCACCTTGCTAGGTTCCTGAACAAATCAGGTCGTCGACGGCGACGGCCCCGAACCGGAAGCGAGGTGGTTCCCCGTGAGTTCTCGTCGCGCACCGCTACTGATCGCGGCTCTCGTCGCTGCGCTCCTGACGACAGGTGCAGGCGCGGTCGCCGTACCGGCGGCCCAGGCTGCCGTGGCCGACTGCAGCGCGCCCGCCTGGAGCAGCAGTGCGGTCTATGTTGGCGGCAACCACGTCACCCACGCCGGTGCCGCGTGGCGGGCCAAGTGGTGGACCCAGGGCGAGACCCCTGGCACCACCGGAGAGTGGGGAGTCTGGGAACGCGTCGGCGCCTGCGGCGGCAGCGAGGACCCGACCGATCCGCCCGGCACCGAGGACTTCCCGGTCAGCCAGGCGCAGTTCGACCAGTTCTTCCCGAACCGGAACTCGTTCTACACCTACGCCGGGCTCGTCGACGCTCTCGGCGCGTACCCGGGTTCGCCAACACCGGCAGCGAGACCGTGCAGAAGCGCGAGGCCGCCGCGTTCCTCGCCAACGTCTCCCACGAGACCGGCGGCCTGGTCCACATCGTGGAGCAGAACACGGCGAACTACCCGCACTACTGCGACACGACGCAGCCCTTCGGCTGCCCGGCGGGCACCGACCAGTACTACGGGCGCGGCCCGGTGCAGCTGAGCTGGAACTACAACTACAAGGCAGCGGGCGACGCTCTCGGCATCGACCTCCTCAACAACCCGAGCCTGGTCCAGACGAACTCGGCCATCGCCTGGAAGACCGGGCTCTGGTACTGGAACACGCAGAACGGGCCGGGCACCATGACGGCGCACGCGGCGATGGTGAACGGCGCAGGGTTCGGTGAGACCATCCGCAGCATCAACGGCCGCATCGAGTGCGACGGCGGCAACCCGGCGCAGGTGCAGAGCCGCGTCGAAACCTATCTCCGCTTCACGAGTGCGCTGGGCGTGGACCCGGGCGGCAACCTCTACTGCTGATACTGCTGACCAAGCGCCCCCGCACCTGTCGGACGCTCAGGTCACCCACGTGACCTGAGCGTCTGACACCCACCCAGGGACCCGCCGCGGGCACCCAAGGGACCCGCCCGGGACCCGCCCGGACCCGCCCGGGCGCGTGTCGACCACAAGGCCACTCATGCCACGATGGCCGCATGCCACTCGCATCTCCGTATCTCGCCGGCGACGACCGGTACGACACCATGTCCTACCGCCGCACCGGCCGTTCCGGTCTGGACCTCCCCGCGCTCTCGCTGGGCCTCTGGCACAACTTCGGCGACACCAGCCCGTTCGACACCCAGCGCGCCATCCTGCGCCGCGCGCTCGACCTGGGCGTGACCCACTTCGACCTGGCGAACAACTACGGCCCGCCCTACGGCTCGGCGGAGCAGAACTTCGGGCGGCATTTCGCGGCCGACCTGAAGCCGTACCGCGACGAGCTGATCCTCTCGACCAAGGCCGGCTACGACATGTGGCCCGGCCCGTACGGGGACCACGGATCGCGCAAGTACCTGCTCGCCTCGCTGAACCAGTCGCTCACCCGGATGGGCGTCGACTACGTCGACGTCTTCTACCACCACCGGCCGGACCCCTCGACCCCGCTCGAGGAGACCATGGGGGCGCTCGCCTCGGCGGTGCAGCAGGGCAAGGCGCTGTACGTGGGCATCTCCAACTACTCGCCCGAGCGCACGCGCGAGGCGGCGCGCATCCTCGGCGACCTGGGCGTCCCGCTGCTCATCCACCAGCCGTCCTACTCGATGCTGAACCGGCACATCGAGGACCCGGCTCACGAGGACGCGTACGACGGCAGGCAGAGCGAGTCCCTGCTCGACGTCGTCGGCGAGCTCGGGGTCGGCACCATCGTGTTCTCCCCGCTGCAGCAGGGCCTGCTCACCGGCAAGTACCTCACCGGCGCCGCACCGGAGGGGTCCCGGGCGGCCCGCTCCGACTCCCCGTTCCTCTCGTCCGGCGCCCTCACCGACGACTACCTGCGCCGCGCCACGGCGCTCAACGAGATCGCCGCCGGACGCGGCCAGACCCTGGCACAGCTCGCGCTCGCCTGGGTGCTGCGCGACTCCCGGGTGACCTCGGCGCTGATCGGTGCGTCGTCGGTGGCGCAGCTCGAGGACAACGTGGCGGCGCTCGCGGCCGGGCCGCTGACCGCGGACGAGATCGCGGCGATCGAACCACTGGCGCAGCCACTGGGCTGAGCCCGAGACCGACCCCTCCCCGGTCCGGAGCCGGGCGGCGAATCCACACCACGCGTTCCACCGCACTTCACTGCGTCGTCGCGCTGAATCGATCCGGGGGGCGGACGATGGAGGTATCCGCCGCTCGACGGGGAGGGGTACTGCAAGGTTCTGCCCTGATCAGAAGGAGCACGAGCGTGCCCGAAACGAAGACCGCTACCGTCGTGGGTGCCGGCATGGTCGGCCTCGCCACCGCCTGGCACCTGCAAGAGCGTGGCGTGGAGGTGACAGTCCTCGACCGGCGCAGCGTGGCGTCCGGAGCATCGTGGGGCAATGCCGGCTGGCTCACGCCGGGCATGGCGATGCCGCTGGCTGACCCGTCGCTCTGGGCCTACGGCCCGAAGGCGATGCTCGACCCCGATGCCGCGCTCAGCGTCCCCTTCCGGTTCGACCGCGCCCTCTGGGGGTTCCTCGCCCGGTTCATGTCGCACGCGACTCCTGGCCAGTGGCGCCGTGCCATGGCTGCCCTCACACCGATCGACCGGATGGCGCTCGAGGCGTACGACGAGCTCGAGGCCGGCGGCGTGCACGCGACGTCGTACCCGAGCCGGTGGGTGGTCGGGTTCGAGCGGGAGCCGGAGTCCCGCCCGTTCGTGCACGAGCTGCGCGGTGTGGCGAAGGCGGGCCAGGAGATCCGGCTCGCCAGGGTGCCCGACGGCGTCCGCGTGCCGCACCTCTCCCGGGCCGTCCGGTCGACGTGGACGCTGGAGGGGCAGCGGTACATCGAGCCGGGCCCGTACACCCAGGCGCTCGCGACGTCGGTCAGTGCGCGAGGTGCGAAGGTGCTGACGGGTGCCGCCGTGGAGGACATCCGCCCGGTGCCCGGTGGCGTCGAGCTGGCCGTCTCCGGCCACGGCCGGATGCGGTCCGACACCGTCGTGATCGCCACGGGTGCGTGGCTCCCGGGGCTCGCCGAGCAGTTCGGCGTGCGTACCAAGGTCCAGGCCGGGCGCGGCTACTCGTTCAGCGTGCCGGTGGAGGGGCCGCCGATCGACCACCCGATCTACTTCCCGGCCCGGCGGGTGGCCTGCACCCCGTACCAGGGGCGGCTGCGCGTGGCCGGGACCATGGAGTTCCGGGGGCCGGACGAGCCCTTCCAGGAGGGTCGGGTGCGGGCGATGGTGAACTCGGTCCGCGCGCTCTTCGAGGGGGTCGACCTCGACTCCCGGGAGGACGAGTGGGTCGGTTCCCGGCCGGTGACCCCCGACGGGCTGCCGCTCGTGGGCCGAACCACCGCGCCCGGCGTCTACGTGGCCGGTGGGCACGGCATGTGGGGCATCGTGCTCGGTCCGGCGACGGGCCGGGCTCTGGCGACGATGATCACCACCGGGGGTACGCCCGAGGAGATCCGGCCGTTCGACCCGCTGCGGTAGCGGAGGGTCAGTGC
Source organism: Promicromonospora aerolata (assembly GCF_042682255.1). Classification (NCBI taxonomy): domain Bacteria; kingdom Bacillati; phylum Actinomycetota; class Actinomycetes; order Micrococcales; family Promicromonosporaceae; genus Promicromonospora; species Promicromonospora aerolata. The sequence continues at coordinate 3,280,995 of NZ_JBHUHF010000001.1, read as the reverse complement.
TGCTCGCGCTCGGCCAGCCGGTCGAGCCCGTCGAGGATGAGGTCCAGGCCGAACTCGAACTCGGACTGGCCGTCGCACCAGCCCAGTGCGGAGCCGGCGTCCTCGTGCCCGACCTCGGCCAGCATCTCGACCATGTGGGGCACCTGGTCGGCCATCTGCACCAGCATCGCGGTGGCGGCGTCGTCGGCTCCCGCCGTGGCGCTGCCACCGGCCGCCGAGCCCGCCGCGGCGCCGTCCGGCTCGAAGAGCTCCTGCGAGAACCCGAGCGCCCGGCTGCCCAGGGCGTGCATGGCGTGGTGGATCAGGTCGTACGAGAAGCCGCCGCGCCGCATCAGCCCGAGCAGCGATTCGTAGTACCGCACGATGTGCAGGCTGAAGGAGGTGCGCGTCTCCAGCACCGTCGACGCCCAGGGATGGCGGAGCAGCACCGCCCGTGCCGTCAGGATCTGCCGACGCATCGCGGGCTTCCACGCGGACCCGGGCGCCTCGTCCGGCAGGGCGGCCAGCCCGCCGACGGCGTCCTGGATCTCCGCGGCGACGACGTCGACCACGCCGTCGAGCAGGTCCTCCTTGTTGGCGACGTGGTGGTAGAGCGACATCGCCTCGATCCCGAGCTCACGGGCCAGGCTGCGCATCGTGAGCGCTCCGAGGCCCTCGCGGTCGGCCAGGGCGACCGCCGACTCGAGCACCCGGGCACGGGTCAGAGCGTTTCGTGGTGCTGTGCCTGCCGTCCGGGGTGAAGTCATGATCCCGCGATCCTACGTCCGCGAAGTCTTGACGGGCAGCAGCCCACGGTCGTAACTTACGCCGTAAGGCTTACACCGTAAGTCTCCTCGGGAAGGTGGACGTCATGTGGGTCTGGATCCTCTGGGTGGTTGCCGGGCTGGTGGTGGTAGGGCTCTGCGGGTTCCTCGCGCTCGTGGTGACCATGCGGACCAAGAACCGGCGCGGGCTCCTGCTCGTCCGGCGCTTCGGCCGGCGGTTCGCCCGGCCCATGGAGATGCGGACCGCCGGTGAGCCCGGCGCGTCGGCCGCCGTCATCCGGCACGTCGGGCGGCGGTCCGGGGCGCAGTACGCGACACCGATCGGGGTGTACCCGATGGACGGGGACTTTCTCGTCTACCTCCCGTACGGGCTCGAGGTGGACTGGCTGCGCAACGCCCGCGCTGCCGGCGCCGCCGAGCTGCGGGTCGAGGGGCGCACCCACCAGGTGGTGCCGCGGATCATCGAGCCGGCCGAGGCGCTGCCGTACCTGTCCGCGGCGGACCGGCGGGTCGCGCGGCTCTTCGGTGTCACCGACTTCCTCATGCTGGAGCGGGCTCCGGTCGGCTCGAGCGGTACGCCATGAGGGCCGTGGTCCGGGACGCGTACGGCCCGGTCGACGTGCTGCGGCTCGCCACGGCCGAGGACCTGGCGCCGGAGCCGGACGAGGTCGTGGTCCGCGTCGCGGCCGCCTCGCTGAACATGGCGGACCTGGACCACCTGCTGGGCCGCCCGCGGCTCGCCCGTCTCGGCACCGGCCTGGTCCGGCCGTCGAGCCGCCGCGTGGGGGTCGACGTCGCCGGGACCGTCGCGGAGGTGGGGCAGGCGGTTCCGGGCCTCCGCGCCGGCGACCGCGTCTGGGCCGACCTGTTCTCGGTCGGGCACGGTGCGCTCGCCGACCGGGTCCGCGTCCCGGCGTCGGCCGTGTCGCCCCTGCCCGACGGCGTGACGTTCGACGACGCGGCCACCGTGCCGCACTCGGGGTCGCTGGCCCTGCAGGGGCTGCGCGCGGCCGGCCCGATCCGGCCGGGCGAACGCGTGCTGGTCAACGGAGCCGGCGGCTGTGTGGGGCCGTTCGCCGTGCAGATCGCGAAGGCTCGGGGTGCCGTGGTCACCGCCGTCGACCACGGCGACAAGCTCGACTTTCTCCGGGAGCTCGGCGCGGACGAGGTGATCGACCACACCCGCGAGGACTTCACCCGGGGGGACGGGCGGTTCGACGTCGTCCTCGACATCGCGGACACCCGGTCCGTTGCAGCGCTCCGCCGGGCGCTCGCGCCCGGCGGGCGATACGTGCTGATCGCCCGGCGGATCGGCTCCTTCGCGGAGAAGGCGTTGCTGGGCCCGGTCGTGGGCCGGCTGACCGGCACCCGGATCGGCGTCTTCGCCTGGCGCCCGAACCAGCGCGCCGACCTGGCCGAGCTGGCCGAACTTTTGGCCGCCGGCGACGTGGTGCCGCGGATCGACCGCCGGTACGGTCTCGACGAGCCGGTCGAGGCGTTCCGCCGGCTCGGATCCGGTCAGGCACGGGGCAAGGTGCTGGTGGTGCCGTAGCCCGGGCCCCTCGTGGCAGGATCGCACCGTGACGACGAAGCGCATCCTCATCCTGGCCGGCCGCGGACGTTACGAGGACCCCTGGCACGACCACGCGGCGACGTCGCACGTGGTCGCCGGCATCCTCGGTGACCTGGGCGCCGTCGAGGTGCGCGGGCTCTTCCGGGACGCGCTGGACGACCTCGACTCCGTGGACCTGCTGGTCGTGAACGGCGGCTCGGGCCGCCGCGACGCGGACTTCGACGGGTCCGACGACGACTGGCTCGGCTTCCACTCCCGGCTGGCGGGCTGGGCACGGGCCGGAGGCGCGGTGTTCGGGCTGCACCAGGCGGCCAACACGTTCTACGACGCGACCGACTGGGCGGCGGTACTCGGCGGTCGCTGGGTGCCCGGCGAGTCGATGCACCCCCCGATCGGCTCGGCCCGGTTCGAGCTGGCGCAGGGGCACCCCGTCACGGACGGCCTGGGTGCCGTCGAGGCGTTCGACGAGCGGTACTGCCACCTCCGCGTTGCCCCGGGCACGCGGGTCCTCGGCACGACCCTGGACGACGACGGTGCCGCGCAGCCCGTCCTCTGGGTCAACGAGACTCACGGTGGCCGCAGCGTGTACTCGGCGCTGGGTCACGACCCTCGCTCGTTCGCCTCGGCAGGTCACCAGGAGCTGCTGCGCCGGTCGGCGTCCTGGTTGCTGCCGTAGCACCGTGCCTGGACGAGTTCGGCGGTAGGTGTCACCGCGTTCGACGTCACGGTCTTGCTACCCCTGGTTCAGAAAAGGCCACTTCGGGTAGGATGGTGGGTATGAAGGTCAGTGTGAGCATCCCGGAACAGGACCTGCGGTTCCTGGACGAGTACGTGGAGGACAAGGGTCTCGGTTCACGGTCGGCCGCCGTCCACGAGGCGATCGTCGCGCTTCGACAGATGGTCCTCACGCTGGAGGCCGAGCAGGCGATCGCAGAATGGTACGAATCGGGCGAGGCTGAGGTCTGGGACGTGACGGTGGCCGACGGTCTGGAGTCCGATGTACCGCGGTGAGATCTGGTACGCGGACCTCGACCCGGTTCGGGGCTCCGAGGCGAACAAGGTTCGCCCGGTCGTGATCGTGTCGAACGATGCGTACAACGCGGCAGCTCGTCGGCTCGGGCGTGGCGTACTGACAGTCGTGCCTCTGACAAGCAACGTCAAGCGGATCCACTCGTTCCAGACGCTCGTCTCGAAGCCGGGCTCGGGGCTGCCCGTCGACTCCAAGGCGCAAGCGGAGCAGGTACGTGGCGTGGACATGGATCGCCTGGTCAACCGCGTCGGGAAGTTGTCCGCGGAAGAGGTGGCGGACCTCGACGACGCCTTGCTGGTGCACCTCGGCATCTCGTGATTCGCCGAGGCGCTTGACCTCTACCTAGGTTGAGGTTGTTGGCTGGGTCGCATGGAGATCATGAGCGTCGACACGGTGACCCGGTCGACGGCGGAGACCGCCGCGTACTACGAGGCCGTCCTCGGGCTCCCGGTGCGGAAAGAGATCGGTGCGGTGGAGGTCGCCGTCGGGCGCTCGGTCCTCCGGTTCCGGGAGGACCCGGACGCCCTGGGGGACCAGCACTACGCGTTCCTTATCGACGACGCCCGGTTCGACGCGGCCCGGTCCTTCCTCCGGGCAGCCCCGGCCTGCTGGGCGACGGTGACCACACCGAGTTCGAGGCACAGCCGGCCTGGAACGCGCGGTCGCTCTACTTCCCGGGCCCCGACCGGTCGGTGCTGGAAGTCATCGCGCGCCGTGATCTCCCCACAACGCTGGGTGCCGGGCCCGCGCCGGGTGCGAAGGCCTCGAGCCTGCCCGGGCCTGGCGCCCAGCCCGTCCCCTTCGGGCCCGGCGACCTGCTCTGCGTGAGCGAGGTGGGCATCGCCGTGCCCGATGTCGTCGGTACGGCCGACCGCCTCACCGAGGCCGGGGTCGGTCGCTATCCGGACGGGTCGGACACGTTCTCGCCGGCCGGGCACATCGACGGCATGCTCATCCTGGTTCGGCCGGGCCGCACCTGGTTCCCGACGTCGGACCGCGTGGTGGGCGAACCGCCCGCCACGGTGATCGCGCAGGCCGGGGTGGCGAGCTCCGGCGTCGTGCCCGGGAGCAACGACGTGCGAGGATCCCAATATCACTTCTGCGATCGATCGCCCCTCACGCGCCCTCCGCGAACCCCGCCTGGCGCCACACCTCGTACACCGCGATCGACGCCGCGTTCGTCAGGTTGAGCGACCGCCGCCCGGGCAGCATCGGGATCCGCAGCTCGTCGGTGACGCGGGAGTGGGAAAGCGCCTCGGGCGGCAGACCGGTGGGCTCCGGACCGAACAGCAGCACGTCACCCTGCCGGTACTCGACGTCGGTATAGCGGGTGGTCGCCCGGGTGGTGAACGCGAAGACGCGGGCCTCCGGCAGCGCGTCCAGCGTCGCGTCGAGCGACGGGTGCACGTCCATGACGGCCAGGTCGTGGTAATCGAGGCCCGCACGCTTCAGCTTGGCCTCCGACAGGTCGAAGCCCAGTGGCTCCACCAGGTGCAGCCGGGCGCCGGTGACGGCGGCGAGCCGGATCGCGGAGCCGGTGTTACCGGGGATGCGAGGCTCGAAGTAGACGACGTGGGCGAGCGGGGACTCGGGCAGCGCGGAGGCGTCAGGCTGGTGCGGCACGGGTCCATTCTCGCTGCCCGACGGCGGGTGGGTGACGGCGGACCGGTCTCGGCCACACTGACGGCCCGCTCCGCGGCGCCGGACCCTCGTTGCTCGGCACCGCGCCCGCGCCTACGCTGAGGCCATGACGCACGGGCTCAACTGGTGGCGGCTGCACTTGCAGCCGTGACCTGACGCGCCCACCCGCACAGAAGTCCCGAGCTGCTCACCCGCAGCCCGGGACTTTTCTGTGCCCGACGCCGTCCGTGGGCAGCTCCCTGACCGAGGAGAACCCCCATGCCCGTCAGCACCATGCCCGAGGCGACCATGCCGACGTCGGCCACCCCGCACGAACCGAGCAGCCCGACCACCCCGGGCAGCACTACCCGCTCCGCCGCTGCCGCGCGCGAGCGCACCGCCGTCCTGGAGAGCCAGATCGTCCAGAGGCCGGGGGACTACCGCGTCCTGACCGGGGACCGCCCGACCGGCGCGCTGCACCTCGGACACCTGCTCGGCACCGTCGCCAACCGGGTGCGCCTGCAGGACCTGGGTGTCGAGGTGTTCCTGATCGTCGCCGACTACCAGGTCATCACCGACCGGGACGACGCCGGAGACCTGCCGGCCACCGTCCGCGAGGTGCTGCTCGACTATCTCGCGGCCGGGCTCGACCCCGAGCGCAGCACGGTGTTCACGCACTCGGCGGTGCCCGCGCTGAACCAGCTGCTGCTCCCGTTCCTGTCCCTGGTCACCGTGGCCGAGCTTGAGCGCAACCCCACGGTCAAGGCAGAGGCGGCGGCCGCGGCGGAGCGGGGCGGTCGGGGGATGAGCGGCCTGCTGTTCACCTACCCGGTGCACCAGGCTGCCGACATCCTGTTCTGCCACGGCAACCTCGTGCCCGTCGGCGTGGACCAGCTGCCGCACCTCGAGATCACCCGCACCGTCGCCCGCCGCTTCAACCAGCGGTACGCGGCAGCGCAGCCGTACTTCCCTGAGCCGGACGCGCTCATCGCGCCGTCGACGACCATCCTCGGCGCCGACGGGCGGCGGATGTCCAAGTCCCGCGGCAACGCGCTGGAACTGCGGGCCTCCGACGACGAGACGGTGGCGTACTTCAAACGGGCCAGGACGGACTCCGACCGCGCGATCACCTACGAGCCGGAACGCCGTCCCGAGATCGCCAACCTGCTGCAGATCGGCGCGTACTTCACCGGCACGACGCCGCAGGCGCTCGCCGACGAGGTGGGGTCGGCAGGCGCGGGGCGGCTCAAGGCGGTGGTCACCGAGGCGGTGGTGGAGGGCCTACGTCCCCTCCGTGCCCGACGCGCGGAGCTCGCCTCCGCAGGCCCGCGCCACCTTGCCGAGGCGCTGGCCCGGGGCAATGCCCGAGCGAACGCCATAGCGGACCGCACCCTGGACGACGTCCGCGACCTGATGGGCATGCGCTACTGATGAGCCGCCGGCATCCAGCATCTTCGAGACCTATGCTGCTCCGCTTTGGACCGGCTCAAAGCGGAGCTGCTTAGGTCTCGAAGGAGGGGAGGCAAGAGAGATCCCCGGCCGGGATGCCTCAATAACCCGGCCGGGGAGCATTGCTCGGACGGCCGACGGTGCGACGGGTAGCCACCCGTGGGTGCCGCGTCGTCGGCCGTCCGAAGTCAGCGGGCCAGGCGCTCCTTGAGAGCGTCCAGCTGGGCGTGCAGCTCGGCCGGCGTGTGGTCGCCGAACCGTGCGAAGAACTCCGCGGTGAGCTCGGCCTCGGCCAGCCACGGCTGCGTGGGGACGTCGAAGAGGGCAGCCAGGTCGGCGTCGGACACGTCGATGCCGTCGAGGTTCAGCGTGCCCGGCGCGGGCAGGTTGCCCACCGGGGAGGCGACCGAGGTATCGGAGCGCAGGCCGCGGCCGGCCTCGACCTGACCGACGATCCACTCGATGACCCGCGAGTTCTCGCCGAAGCCCGGCCACAGGAAGCTGCCGTCGTCGCCCTTGCGGAACCAGTTGACCTGGAAGATCCGCGGGCGCTTCGACTCCTCGATGCTCGCACCGACCTCGAGCCAGTGCGACCAGTGGTCGGCCATGTTGTAGCCGCAGAACGGGAGCATCGCGAAGGGGTCCCTGCGGAGCTCGCCAAGCGCGCCCTCGGCCGCGGCCGTGCGCTCCGACGAGATCGTCGCGCCCATGAAGACGCCGTGCTCCCAGCCGAACGACTGCGCCACGAGCGGCACGTTCGTGGCACGGCGGCCGCCGAACACGATGGCGTCGACCGGAACGCCGGCCGGGTCCTCCCAGGTGTCCGCGATCGTGGGGCACTGGGCGGCGGACACGGTGAAGCGCGAGTTGGGGTGGGCCGCCGGCTTGTCGGAGGCCGGCGTCCAGTCGTTGCCCTGCCAGTCGATCAGGTGCTCCGGCGCCTCGGGCGTCAGACCTTCCCACCAGACGTCGCCGTCGTCCGTCAGGGCGACGTTCGTGAAGATGGTGTCGTGGTCGAACGTCGCCACTGCCGTGGGGTTGGTGTCGACGCCGGTGCCCGGCGCCACGCCGAAGAAGCCGGCCTCGGGGTTGATCGCGCGCAGGGTCCCGTCGGTGCCGGGCCGCATCCACACGATGTCGTCGCCGAGGGTCTCGACCTTCCAGCCCGGGATGGTGGGCTGCAGCATCGCGAGGTTCGTCTTGCCGCAGGCGCTGGGGAAGGCGGCGGCCAGGTGGTACTGGCGCTGCTCGGGAGACGTGATGCGGATCAGCAGCATGTGCTCGGCCAGCCAGCCCTCGTCGCGGGCCATCGCCGAGGCGATCCGCAGCGCGAAGCACTTCTTGCCGAGCAGGGCGTTGCCGCCGTAGCCGGAGCCGTACGACCAGATCTCGCGGGTCTCCGGGAAGTGCACGATGTACTTGGTGTCGTTGCAGGGCCAGGCGACGTCCTGCTGGCCCTCGTCCAGCGGAGCGCCCACGGAGTGCACGGCCGGCACCCACTGCTGCCCGGCGTCGATCAGCCGGAGGATCTCGTCCGAGACGCGCGTCATGACGTGCATCGAGACGACGACGTACGGCGAGTCGGTGATCTCGACACCCACCTGGGAGATCGGGCCGCCGACCGGTCCCATCGAGAACGGCACCACGTACATGGTGCGGCCCTTCATCGATCCCTCGAACACGCCGTCCAGCTCGGCGCGCATCTCGTCCGGAGCGGCCCAGTTGTTGGTGGGGCCGGCGTCCTCCTCGGCCTCCGAACAGATGAACGTGCGCGACTCGACGCGGGCGACGTCGGCGGGGTTCGAGCGGGCCAGGTAGGACCCCGGCCGCTTCTCCTGGTTCAGCTCCACGAGCGTGCCAGCTGCCAGCATCTGGTCGATGAGGCGCTGCTTCTCGTCGGCGGAACCGTCGCACCAGACGATCTCGTCCGGCTGTGTCAGCTCGGCGACACCGGCCACCCAGGCGCGCACGTCATGCTCTCCGGCGGACGGCGCGGCCTGTGCCGCCGTCGCGGGGGACGTGCTGGAGCCCTGGCCGCTCGTCAGGTCGGAGACGAGCTCGGCGACGAGCCGGGTACGGCGGGGGTTCGCGAGGACGGACATGTGCGCTCCGATCGTCATGCGGCGGGCCACGGTGGCGGGCTTGTTTCCACTCTGGGGGGTGGATCTGCCCGATTTCCAGCCCCCGGGCTGTCAAGAAACGCCGATCTTCACGTAGTGTGAAGTAGCGGGTTCCTGCTGCCCCGTCCCGGGCAGCGCCGTGACACGAGGGAGGGTGCCATGGGGATCGACGGGGAGACCGACCTGATCACCCTGGGCCGCCGCATCCGCCACCTGCGCACCGCGCAGGGGCTCACCCTCGACGCGCTCGGCGAGAAGGTGGGCTCGGCCCCGAGCCTCCTGTCCCTCGTGGAGAACGGGCGGCGGGAACCGCGCCTCGGCCTCCTGCGGTCGATCGCGGAGGCCCTCGGCGTGCCGATGAGCGAGCTGCTCAGCGCGGAGCCGCCGTCGCGTCGCGCCGCGCTGGAGATCGCGCTCGACCGGGCGCAGCGCGGGCCTCTCTTCACCACCCTGGGCGTGCCGGCCGTCAAACCCAGCCAGAAGCTGCCGATGCCCGTGCTCGAGCAGCTGGTCGGCCTGCACGAGGAGCTCGCACGCCGTGAGCAGCTGGCCATCGCCACGCCCGAGGAGGCGCGGCGCGCCAATACCGAGCTGCGCCTGGAGCGGGAGGCGCGCGACAACCACTACCCCCAGTTCGAGGCGGTGGCCGAGCAGCTGGTCCGGGCCGCCGGGTATACGGGCGGTGCCCTGACCCACCGCACCGTGGCGCGGATGGCCGAGCAGATGGGCTTCACACTGCTGCACGTGGACGACCTGCCCCGGTCCGCCCGGTCCGTGACAGATCTGCACAACGGCCGCATCTACCTGCCTCCGGCGTCCACCCCGGGTGGTCACGGACTGCGGTCGCTCGCGCTGCAGGCGCTGGCGCACCGGGTGCTCGAGCACGACCGGCCACGCTCCTACGGCGAGTTCCTGCGCCAGCGGGTGGAGATCACGTACTTCGCCGCCGCATGCCTCGCGCCGCAGTTCGTGGCCGTGCCGTTCCTGGAGGCGCGCAAGCGGGACCGCGACCTCGCGGTCGAGGACTTCCGCGACGCGTTCGGCATCACGCACGAGGCCGCCGCGATGCGGCTCACCAACCTCGCCACGCACCACCTCGGCATTCCCCTGCACTTCCTGCGGGTGGGGGCCGACGGCGCACTCTTCCGCGGCTACGCGAACGACGGCCTCCCGTTCCCGCAGGACGTCACGGGCGCCATCGAGGGGCAGCTGATCTGCCGGCGCTGGGCGGCACGCGAGGCGTTCGAGCGGCGCGACCGTGCCACGGAGTTCTACCAGTACACCGACACCCCGGCCGGGACCTTCTGGTGCTCCACCCAGACAGGGTCCATGTCGCCGTCGGGCGGGCCGGACGGCGGCTCGGGCGCGTTCTCCATCACCGTCGGTGTGCCCTACGCCCATGCCAAGTGGTTCCGGGGGCGGGACACCCAGGTGCGGCGGAGCTCCGGGTGCCCGGACCCGGCCTGCTGCCAGCGCCCGGCGCCGGAGCTCACGGAGCGTTGGTCGGGTGAGGCATGGCCGTCCGGGCGCATGCACCAGCAGATCCTCGCGGCCCTGCCGCGCGGCGCCTTTCCTGGTGTGGACGATGCCGAGGTGTACGCCTTCCTGGACAAGCACGCGCCGGAATGAGGGTTTACGCCGTATCGCGCGTTCCTGGCGGGTGCCGGGTTAGCGTAGGCAACCGTGGCATCGAATCTGGCATGTATCGGACTGGACGTCTGGCGACGTAGCGACTTTCGCGACATGGTGGCGGCGGCGCGCTCCGAGGCGGAGACGATCGCCAAGGACGGCGAGGTCGGCGTCCATATCTGGACCGACGTGTCCGGCGCGCGGCTCATCCTCACCACCGAGGGCGACCTGGTCCGAGTGGTCACGCCCACGTTCTACGCGGCGCCCGGTGCCGTCATCTCCGAGCCGCAGGCGGTCGACGGCGGGCTCGTGCTCGCCGAGCTCGTGAACGACGAGGACGAGGTCATCACCGAGATCGCCTGCCAGCTCGAGGAGCTCGCCTTGCTCGGTTCGGCGGCGCCGCCGGTCGAGGGCCCGGTGTCCATCGTGGTGCTGGGCAACTCCACCGAGGTGATCGGCCGGGCCGACGCCGCCGTGCCCGGCCTGGTCTTCGAGCCCACCGGGGCCTATGCCCTGTCGACCGACGCCGTGGCGCACCTGACCGGCGTCGTGCTCGCGATCGAGGAGCGCGCCGTCGGCCGCACGGGCCAGGCCTTCACCGCCGCTCGCCTGCAGACCGACGGCTTCCAGGTCACCCTCTGCGTCCCGGCCGGCAAGCCGGTGCTGGCCACCGGTGACGTGGTCGAGGTGGACGGCTATGTGGTGGCGTCCATCCCGGCCCTGCGTAACTAACCGCCGTCCGGCCGCCCGGCCGCCCGTCACCGCCCGTCGAACGTACGGGTGGTCGCTCCATGGGTGCTCGGAGTGCGACGACTCCTACGCTCGGGGGCGGCGACCGGGGTTTAGTCCCGCAGCGGGCCACCCCGGGCGTCCAGACGGTCCAACAGCTTGGGCAGGACGTCCCCGAGCCGCAGGCCGTCGTGCTCGAACTCGTTGGTGACCCACGGCGCGACGTTGCCCACGTGCGTCGCCGTCTCCAGCGAGAGCGAGGAGTCCACGAACATGTCGTCGAAGTACACCGCCGCCTCGACCGGCACCTCGTTCTCCGCGAGGCGGTGCAGGTCGTACAGGTCGCGCCAGTCCTGTCGCGCCGCGAGGGCATCGGCGGCGGCCTGGAACGGCCGCAGCGCGCCGATCTCGGCGAACATCCAGGGGTAGATCATCTCGCCGGTCAGCAGCAGCGGACGGGCGTCCTCGGCGAAGGCCGGGTCGGCATCCCGTACGGACTGAGCGGCCCACGCCGTCGGCCCCGTGTGGGACTGGGCGTAGATCGACTCGTGCAGCAGTGCGTAGAGCGGGTTGGTCGCGAAGGACGTCTCGGCCGCGACCGTGGCCAGGAACGTGTCGCTCAGCGGGCCGCCGTGCGGCGAGTCGAACGCCTCGTCGACGATCCAGTGCACCCGGTCGAAGCCGGGCTGCATGCCGAAGTCCTGGCCGAGCGTCTGGAACCGGCGGGTGGTCAGCGTGTCGCCACCCGGCTCGGTCACCCCGCCGGCGGAGAGCCTGTCCGCGATGCGCCCGAGCGTCTTCACCGCGTGCGGGTAGCGCGCGCGGAACTGCGCGTTCTTGGCGACCACGCGCGGCTGGGTGCGCTCGTACACCTCACGGGCCGACGCCGTCAGGCTGGGCAGGCCGCCGGTCACGAGGCTCGCGTTCAGCCCTTCCGGCGCGAACGACAGGTAGGTCATCGTGATGAACCCGCCGTACGACTGGCCCAGCGACGTCCAGCGCCGGCCGTCGAACAGCGTCTTCCGCACGTGTTCCGCGTCGCGAACGATGTTGTCCGCGCGGAAGTGGCTGAGGTACTCCGCCTGCTCCTCGGGCGTGCCGACCGCGTTGAGCGCGCCGGCCCGGATGGCGCTGGATCGCCCGGTGCCGCGCTGGTCCAGCAGCACCACCCGGAAGCGCTTCAGCGCGGTGCCGACCCAGCCGTCCGGGCCGGTCGGCCGCGGGCCCTTGCCGCCGGGGCCGCCCTGCAGGAACACGAGGAGCGGCAGGTCCTCGGTGCGCCGCGCTGGATCGACGAGCTCGCGGGCGAACACCGAGATGGTGGGTGAACCGTCCGGCTGGGTCCAGTCCAGCGGGACGTCGACGGAGTGGTCGGTGACGTGGACCCCGGGAAGGGTGTAGCTGATGGGCACGGGGCTCACGCTATCGGTGTGCGCGGATCCTTCAACAGCGCCGATCCTTCAACGAGGAGCGCTCTCCTTGAAGGATGGATCGTGCGCACGGACCTGCCGCCGCGCGTGCGTCGGCCGAGGCGGTGCCGTTATGACGGGCGAGGTCACACCGTCGGCCCCGGAGGGTGGTGCGGCCGATCGCGAGAAGGTGGCTCGGTACTTGACGGACCTGGCTCGCTTCGGGGAGCAGGCGCGTCAGCTGGTCGCGGAAGGGCGCGAGGCCTATCTGGCCCAGACGTTCGACGGTCAGCGGAGCAGGGGCTTCGGTGAGCACATCATCCTGAACATCGCGACGGTTGCCGAACGTCTCCCGGAGCAGTTCAAGGAACAGCATCCCGATGTCGGCTGGCCGGCTCTCAAGGGGATGCGCAACCTGATCGCGCACGTCCACGACGGCGTGGACGACAAGCTCGTGTGGCGCGCCCTGGAGCATCGCGTGCCCCGGATGCTCCAGCAGCTGGTCGGCGGCGACGACCCACCGTTGCATTAATAGAGTGGATGCTCTAATAATTGAACCATGACGACCACCGAGGTGCGCCAGCCGCCCGCGCTCCCTGCCCTGCTGGGTCTCGGCACCCTCGCCCTCGGCATCGTGCTGGGCTGGTTCGCGCCCGCGCTGGCCCGCGGCCTGGTCGGCCTGATCGAGGCGACGCCGCTGCCGTCGCCCGGCGTGGTCCGGCTGCTCGGGACGTTGCCGCCGGAGTGGTCGCTCGGGATCCTCGGCGGGCTCGGCCTGGTAGGCGGCACTTTCATCGCGTTCATGACGGTCGGTGAGGCGCCCGCCCTGACCGTCCTCGACGACCACCTGGAGTACCGGCAGGAGGAACGCGAGGCATGGATCGAGCGGTCCGACGTCGGCGCAGCGTTCCGGGACAAGAACGATCTCGTGCTCCTGCGGCCCGACGGCGGTCTCCGCGCCCGGCTCGACATCGACACCCTGCCCCAGGCCAAGATCCAGGGCGCACTGGACCGGCATCACTGGCCGTGGCGGGACGCGGACCCGTACGAGCAGGAGTTCGAACGCTGGGTCGACGGCCGGCCCGGCTTCACCGCCGACGAGCACGTGGCGCTCCGACGTCGGCTGGAGAAGCGCAAGGATGCCGCCGCGCGCCGCACGGCGGACGAGGACCTGGCCGCGCTGGGGCTGGTCGCGCGCATCCGGGACGACCGGGTCCAGGTGCGGCGCGCGGCGGCGGACGGCGAGCGAGCCCGTGGCACGAACGATTGACCCGGCGCGCCACGAGGCGCGCCGGCTCGTCATCATCGACGCGGCCCTGACGGTCTTCGCCGAGCGCGGGTATGACGGCGCCACCACCGCCGAGATCTGCCGGCGGGCGGGCATCGGTTCGGGCACGTTCTTCCACTACTTCCCGACCAAGCTCGCGGTGCTGCTCGCGATCCTGGAGCTCGGGACGCGGGAGATGGGCGAGCAGGCCGAGGCCTATGCGGGGCGCACCGACCCGCTCGGGGTCCTGCTCGACATCGTGGAGCGCGGAGCCGACGACGCGGCGGAGCCCCGGATGCCCGGCTTCGTGCGTGCGGTGGCGGGCGTGATGCACGTTCCCGAGGTCGCCACCGCCCTCGACGAGGACACGCGGGCACAGCGCGACATGATCCTGCCCTGGGTGGAGCAGGCGCAGCGGGCGGGGGAGATCCGGACCGACCTCACGCCTGGCCGGGTCACCTCGTGGCTCTACCTGCTGACCGACGGCTTCCTGGGTCGCATCGCGGCCGAGGAGAACTTCACGGCCCGGGGCGAGAAGGCGACGCTCGTGGAGACGGCGCGCCGCTTCCTGGCCCCCTGACGCACCTCGGTGTCAGACGTACAGGCCACCCGGGTGACCTGTACGTCTGACACGTGGCGGGGGTCAGCCGATGTCCGCGTCGACCCAGTCGAAGGTCTTGGTCACGGCCTTCTTCCAGCTCCGGTAGAGGCGCTCCCGCTCGTCCTGCTCCATGGACGGCTCCCACCGCCGGTCCTCCGCCCAGTTCGCGGTGACGTCGGACTCGCCCTTCCAGAAGCCCACGGCGATGCCCGCCGCGTAGGCGGCCCCGAGCGCCGTGGTCTCCGCGACGACCGGCCGGACGACGGGCACACCGAGCTGGTCGGCCTGGAACTGCATCAGCAGCTCGTTGGTGATCATGCCGCCGTCGACCTTGAGCTCGGTCAGCTCGACACCCGAGTCTGCCCGCATGGCGTCCATGACCTCGCGGGTCTGGTACGCCGTGGCCTCCAGCGCGGCCCGCGCGATGTGGTTCCGGTTGACGTACCGCGTCAGGCCGACGAGCGCGCCGCGGGCGTCGGGCCGCCAGTACGGGGCGAACAGACCGGAGAACGCGGGCACGAAGTAGGCCCCGCCGTTGTCCTCGACCTTGCGGGCGAGCCACTCGACGTCGGGCGCGTCGGTGAACAGGCCCAGGTTGTCCCGGAGCCACTGGACCAGGGACCCGGTGACCGCGATGGAGCCCTCGAGCGCGTAGATCGGTGCCGCGTCGCCGATCTTGTAGCAGACCGTCGTCAGCAGCCCGTTCTCGGACGGCACCTTCTCCGTGCCGGTGTTGAGCAGCATGAAGTTGCCGGTGCCGTACGTGTTCTTCGCGGTGCCGACCTCGAAGCACGCCTGTCCGAACGTGGCGGCCTGCTGGTCCCCGAGGATGCCCGCGATGGGCACGCCGGGCACCATGCCGCGGGGGCGGCCCTTGCCGTACACCTCGGAGGAGGAGCGGATCTCGGGCAGCATCGACAGCGGGATGCCCATGTCCGCGGCGATGTCCTCGCGCCAGGACAGCGTGTCGAGGTCCATCAGCATGGTGCGCGAGGCGTTCGTGACGTCGGTGACGTGGACGCCGCCGTCGACCCCGCCGGTCATGTTCCACAGCAGCCAGGCGTCCGTGTTGCCGAACAGCAGGTCGCCCCGGTCGGCCGCCTCACGCGCGCCCTCGACGTTGTCCAGGATCCACTTCACCTTCGGGCCGGAGAAGTAGGTGGCGAGCGGGAGACCCACGATCGCCTTGTACTTGTCCGGGCCCTCGGACCCGCCGAGCTCCTCGACGATGGCCTGGGTGCGCGTGTCCTGCCACACGATCGCGTTGTAGACCGGCTTACCGGTCGTCTTGTCCCACACCACGGTGGTCTCACGCTGGTTGGTGATGCCGACGGCGGCGAGGTCGCTGTGGTTGATGTTGGCCCGGGTCAGCGCAAGGCCCACCACCTGGCGGGTGTTGTCCCAGATCTGGTCCGGCTTGTGCTCCACCCATCCGGCCTTCGGGAAGATCTGGTCGTGCTCGATCTGGCCGCTGGACACGATGGTCCCGGCGTGGTTGAAGACGATCGACCGGGTGCTCGTCGTGCCCTGGTCGATCGCGAGTACGTAGTCAGCCATCGGTCTTGACTCCCTTGTCTGTGTCGAGGTCGGAGTTGAGGTGCGGGTCGGGCTCTGACGCCACCTGCCGGCGCCGGAGCCCGCGCCGCACCTCCGTCTCAGGCGACGGCGGCCGCCACCAGGCCGCCGATCGCACCGCCCACCAGCGGCCCGAGCACCGGCACCCACGAGTACGCCCAGTCGCTGGAGCCCTTGCCCGGGATGGGCAGGACGAAGTGTGCGACGCGCGGGCCGAAGTCACGAGCCGGGTTGATGGCGTACCCCGTGGGGCCACCGAGGCTCGCGCCGATACCGAGCACCAGGAGGGCGGCGGCGAGCGGGCCGATGTCGCCGGGCCAGTTGCCGAACGACAGGATCACGAAGACCAGCATGAACGTGGCGATGACCTCGGTGATGAAGTTCCACGTGTACGAGCGGATCTCGGGGCCCGTGGAGAAGACGCCGAGCTTGACGGCCGGTTCGGCGTCCTGGTCGAAGTGCCTCTTGTACGCGAGGTAGGTGACGATCGCGCCCACGAAGGCGCCTGCTACCTGGGCCACCCAGTACAGGAGCATGTTGCCGAAGTTGGCGGAGACGCCCGGGGCGAACTCCTGGGCCCCGCTGGAGAGGATGCCGAGCGTCACGGCGGGGTTGATGTGCCCGCCGGACTTGAACGCGACGTACACGCCGGCGAAGACGGCAAGACCCCAGCCGAAGTTGATCAGCAACCAACCACCGTTGAAGCCCTTGGTCTTCGGGAGGATGGCGTTGGCCACCACACCGGCACCACCGAGGATGAGGATCATGGTGCCCAGGAACTCCGGCACCATGATGTCCGTGAATGCGTTCACCGCTGACTCACTTTCTGCCGACCACACTGTCGGCGTACGGGGGTGTGCCCGGCGGCCCCTGGGCGGGGGCCCGTCGGCAGTTCAGTAGCTAGGTCCGTCGGCTTCGTCGGCTTCGTTGGCTTCCTTAGGTTCGGAGCGGTTGCATGGCCGCTACGTCTGGGGTGGTCAGGCGCGCCCGTTCGGCGGCCTCGTCGTCAGGCGCTTCCTCGGCCTGCCGCTCGGTCTCGATCCGCGACTGCCACGCGCGCACCTCGCGCTCCCGGTCGGACGCGTCCCAGCCGAGCAGGGGGCCGACGACCGACGCGACCTCCTCGGCCGCCTCGGTGCCGCGGTCCGCGACCTCGTAGACGAGCCGCGTGCGGTGCGCGAGCACGTCTTCGAGGTGGAGCGCGCCCTCGTGGCTCACGGCGTAGTACACCTCGGCGCGGAGGTAGGCGGGCGCATGCTCCAGCGGCCGGGCGAGCGAGGGGTCGGCGTCGCACAGCTCGACGATCTCGGCGAGGTTCGCGCCGTACCGGTGCAGCAGGTGGTCCAGCAGGGGCGGCGTCCAGCCGAACCGCTTGCCCCATGTGCGGGCCTGGCGTTGGACCGCGCGCAGCCCGACGGCGCCCGTGAGCGGGATCTGGTGGGTGATCGAGGGCAGTGCGGCGGACCGCTGCCCGATCGCGAAGTCGACGGCGTCCTTGGCCATGATCCGGTAGGTGGTCAGCTTGCCGCCCGCGATCACGGTGAGACCCGGCGTCGGCGAGGCGACGGTGTGCTCGCGGCTGACCTTCGCGCTGCTCGTGCCCGCCTTGGTGCCCGGCTGGAGCAGGGGGCGCAGGCCTGCGTAGGTGCCGATGATGTCCTCGCGGGTCAGGGGATGCGCCAGGACGGCGTTGGCGTGGTCCAGCACGTAGTCGATGTCGGCGCTCGTGGCGACCGGGTGCGTCGGGTCGAGGTCCCACGGGGTGTCGGTGGTCCCGATGATCCAGTACCGGCTCCACGGGATCACGAACAGCACCGACTTCTCCGTCTGGAGGATCAGCCCCGCATGACCACGGATGCGTTCCCGCGGGACAACGAGGTGCACGCCCTTGCTGGCGAGCACGTGGAGCCCGCCCTCCGAGCCGGCGAGTGCCTCGGTGTCCTCGGTCCACACGCCGGTGGCGTTGATGACCGAGCGGGCCCGGACGGTGATCTCCTTGCCGGTCTCCAGGTCCACGACCACCGCGCCGTTCACGGCACCCGTCGCGCCCTGCGTCAGGTCCACCACCTGGGTGCGGCTCGCGGCGTGCGCGCCGTAGCTCGCGGCGGTGCGGATGACGGTGGCGACCAGCCGTGCGTCGTCGACCGACGCGTCCCAGTACTGGACGGCGCCGACGGCGGCGTCGTGCGCCAGATCGGGGAACTTCGCCTCCATCTGGTTCTTGCTCAGGTGCCGGTGGAACGGCATCGGCCGGCGGCCCGGCGTGAGCGTCGCGAGCACGTCGTACATGGCGATGCCCGCACCCACGTAGGCGCGCTCCCACACCCGGTGCTCCAGCGGATACAAGAACGGGACCGGTCGCACCAGGTGCGGTGCGAGGTCCCGGAGCAGGAGGTCACGCTCGGTGAGCGCCTCGTGGACCAGCTCGAAGTCGAGCATCTGCAGGTAGCGCAGGCCACCGTGGACCAGCTTGCTGCTGCGGCTGGAGGTGCCTTGTGCCCAGTCCTGTGCCTCGACGACGGCGGTCGACAATCCTCGCGTCACCGCGTCCAGCGCTATGCCGGCGCCGGTGATGCCACCCCCTATCACCAGTACATCGAGCTCTGCCGAGGGGCTGACACTGGCCTCGAGTGCGGCCAGCGCTTGCGTCCTCGCGTCTGCGGTCAGGCGTGTGGATGCCATGCGCCAAACTCACCACGCATTCCTTGACTTGGCAAGACCTTTGCCCTGTGGGTCAGGGTGTGTTGGGAGGTTCTCTTGCTCACTTTCCGATTCACCATACGTTTCGTCTGGTGTTCCCGCCGGAGATGCCCGTCAGGTGTGGCGGCCGGGCGCCGCGCGGGGCGCCGGTCGTAGTGTGTCGCCGTGACGACACCCGAGGCGCCGATCGCGCCTGTGATCCGCCCAGCGCTCCCGGCCGACGTGCGCACGATCCGTGACCTCGTCGAGCCGCTCAGCCAGGAGCGGATCCTCCGGCCGTACGAGATGGTCGGCTACTTCGAGGCGGTCCAGGAGTTCCTGGTGGCGACCGACCCGGCTGGTGCGGCGGGCGACACCGCCGTCGGGTGCGGGGCGCTCCACGTGATGTGGGACGACCTCGCCGAGGTCCGCACGCTCGCCGTGCACCGCGACTGGCGTGGCCGCCGGGTGGGCCACGCGCTCCTCGAGGCGCTCGTCGAGCGGGCTCGCGCCCTCGGGCTGCGCCGGGTGTTCTGCCTGACCTTCGAGGTCGACTTCTTCGCCGCGCACGGGTTCCGGGAGATCGACGGCACGCCCGTGACCCACGAGGTGTACGCCGAGCTGCTGCGCTCCTACGACGAGGGTGTGGCCGAGTTCCTCGACCTGGCACGCGTGAAGCCCAACACCCTGGGCAACTCGCGGATGCTGCTCGAGCTCTGATCCCGCGGCCCCACGACGCTAGCGGGGGAGCCGGAGGCGGCCGGCGTCGTCCTGCTCGGCCAGGCCGTCCTCGACCAGTCCGGCGATCGCCCGGTCGAGCTGCCGGGAGTCGTGCCACAGGGACGTGAGCAGGGCACGGTCCACCGGATCGGTCGCCTGCCGCAGCTCGGCCATGACCCGGCCACGCGCCTGCCGGTCGGTGCCGGCCCAGGCCTGCGTGCGACGTCGGGCGGCGTGCGCGTCCGGCGGTGAGCCGGCCCGGCGCCACGCGCACAGCCCGGCCACGGGGCAGGCGCCGCACTTGGGGGCCTTCGCGGTGCAGACCAGCGCGCCCAGCTCCATGGAGGCGGCGGCCCAGCGCGCGGACTCGGCGTCCCCGTCCGGAGCGAGCGCCGTGGCGAGCGCACGTTCCGCCGCGGTGTACGACGGCGCGGGGAGCGCGGTGCCGTCCACCGCACGTGCCAGCACCCGCCGTACGTTGGTGTCGACCACCACGGACCGTTTGCCGTAGGCGAAGGCCAGCACCGCAGCCGCCGTGTACTCGCCGATGCCGGGCAGGGCGCGCAGCTCGGCCTCATTGTTCGGCACCACGCCGTCGTGCCGTTCGACGATTGCCCGGGCGCACTCCTGCAGCCGCAGCGCCCGGCGCGGGTACCCGAGCCGGCCCCAGGCCCGGAGCACGTCGGCGGTCGGTGCCTCGGCCAGGTCCGCGGGCGCCGGCCAGCGTTCCAGCCATGCGTGCCAGGCGGGCTCCACGCGGACGACGGGTGTCTGCTGCAGCATCACCTCGCTGACGAGCACGCCCCAGGCACTCCGGTCCGGTGCGCGCCACGGCAGGTCGCGCGCGGCGCCGTCGAACCACCGCACGACGCCGGAGCGCACCTCGGTGCGTCGTGTCGTCTCCCGTGCTGTCACGGGAACTCATCCTGCCCCACGGGCCCGGCCTGCTGCGACGCGGTACCGGGTAGGGATGAGCGGTGCGGCCTGGCCTCGACGCGCCGCGCGGGGACCGGCGTGACGCAAACCGGCGAAGTAGGACATGTGACCGACTCGGCGGCGCGGCTGCCACCGCGGCGGTCCGGAGCGTCGTATTTTGGTGCCGCGCGGTGTTACCGCACGTCAGACGGTGTCCAGCGGTCCAGCAGGGGGTTCAGCAGGTGGTCAGTGTGCCGGAGGGGCCCGAACGGTCCCAGGACCACGACGCGGAACGCGCGTCCGCCGGCCGGCGTCCGCGCCGGCTCGGTCGTGTGCTCGTGGTGCTGGCGGTCCTGGCCTTCGGCGGTATCGGGGTGGCCATGACGTGGCCCGAGGCTGACGCCCCCATCGCGTCGGACAAGGCGAACCCGCCGAAGCCCGTGGACCCGAACGCGGCCGCGGCGCCCTGCGAGCCCGACGACCTCGACGTCGTGCTGGCGGCCGACCGGCTCACCGCCACTCCCGGCGCCCCGGTCCGGTTCACCGTGTCGCTCCGGAACGAGGGGCGGGTGCAGTGCCTCGTCGAGGCGCCCCGGCACGGCCTCGCCGTGACCGTGTACGAGGGTGAGGTGGGCGAGCCGACGGCGGAGCGGGCCTGGTCGTCGGCGGACTGCGCCGACCAGGACGAGGAACGGTTGCTCCTGCTCGGTCCCGGCGACGTCGACACCACGAGCGTGAGCTGGTCCGACTCCCGGTCGGTGCCTGGGTGCGAACCGGACCAGCCCCGGCTGGTCGCCGGCACGTACACCGCACAGGTCACCCTCGACGGC
The DNA here is from genome assembly GCF_042682255.1 of Promicromonospora aerolata. Taxonomy (NCBI): domain Bacteria; kingdom Bacillati; phylum Actinomycetota; class Actinomycetes; order Micrococcales; family Promicromonosporaceae; genus Promicromonospora; species Promicromonospora aerolata. The sequence continues at coordinate 3,260,085 of NZ_JBHUHF010000001.1, read as the reverse complement.
GTCGAGGGCGTGTCCAGCGACGTGGTGCGCATGACGTACACGGTGCCGGAGCCGAGCCGGTCGCCGTCCCCGTCGGGGAGTCCGTCCGGGGATCCGTCCGCGAGTGCCGACCCGGATGCGTCGGGTGCGCCGGAGCCGGATGCGTCGGACCGGTCGGACGCGGAGCCGGGGCCGGATGGGTCGGCCGAGCCGGATGCGCCGGATGCGTCGGCCGAGCCGGATGGGTCGGATCAGCCGGATGAGCCGGATGGGTCGGATCAGCCGGATGAGTCGAGCGGGCAGGATCGGTCGGACGGGTCCGACGGGTCCGACGGGTCGAGTGGGGACTCCGGTAAGAAGCCCTGACGCTGCCGCCGGCCAGCGCCAAGACGCGAGTGCAGACTTGGTTGCGACCGCAGATGCCGACTGCAGACTCCGTTGCGGCGAGAGGCACTCAGACCGCAGTCAAGTCTGCACTCGGCAGCCGGGGGTGGGACCAAGTCTGCACTCGCCGGTTCCGCCCGGCCCGGGCAGCGTGCCCTGTCGGAGGTGCCGTGTCAGGCGTGCCGGGTCAGGCGTGCCCGTCGGGATGCCGTGTGCGGTGTGCGGTGTCCGGCGTGCCGCGTCCGGCTTTCGCGTCAGACGTAACGCTCCAGGATGCTGGACTCCGCCAGCCGGGACAGGCCCTCGCGGATGGTCCGGGCCCGCTGTTCGCCGACACCGTCCACGGACATGAGGTCGTCCACGCTCGCGGCGAGGAGCTTCTGCAGGCTGCTGAAGTGCCCCACGAGCTGTTCGATGGTGGTGTTCGGCAGGCGGGGGACCTTGGACAGGAGCCGGTAGCCGTGCGGCGCGACGGCGGCGTCGAGTGCGTCCCCGCCGCCGGGCAGGTCCAGGATCCGGCCGATCTGGCTCATGTCGAGCAGCTCCTGCGACGTGAGGGCGGAGAGCTCCGCCTGCACGTCGGCGAGCGTGCGGTCCTTGCGGCCCAGCACGTAGTCGCGGATGACGAACTCCCGGTCGGAGCCGACGTCGCCGATCAGCTCGTCCAGCTGGAGGGCCAGCAGCCGACCGTCCACGCCGAGCTCGATCACGTAGCCCGCGATCTCGTCGGAGATGCGACCGACCATCTCGAGGCGCTGGACCACCGAGCACACGTCGCGCACCGTGACCAGGTCCTCGATCTCCAGCGCGGACAGCGTGCCGGACACCTCGTCGAGGCGGGCGCGGTAGCGCTCGAGCGTCGCGAGGGCCTGGTTGGCACGGCCGAGGATCGTGTCCGAGTCCTCCAGCACGTGCCGCTGCCCGCCCACGTAGAGCGCGACGATCCGCATCGACTGGCTCACGGAGATGATGGGGAAGCCGGTCTGCTTGGCGACCCGCTCGGCCGTGCGGTGGCGGGTGCCCGACTCGGTGGTCTCTATCGTCGGGTCGGGCAGCAGCTGGACCGCGGCCTTCCGGATACGGGTGGCGGCCCGGTCGAGCACCACCGCACCGTCCATCTTCGACAGCTCGCGCAGGCGCGTCGCGGAGAAGTCGACGTCGAGGGAGAAGCCGCCGGAGCAGATCTGTTCCACCGTCGGGTCGAGGCCGAGCACGATGAGCGCGCCGGTACGGCCGCGCAGGATGCGTTCCAGCCCGTCGCGGAGCTCGGTTCCGGGCGCGACGGCGGCCAGGGTCTCCCGGAGCAGCTCGTCAGGGTGCGAGGAGGTCGTGGCCACGAAGAAATCCTACGCTGTGCGCTGGGTCACAAGCAGTTCGTTTCACGGACCGGTCACTCGCCGTCCATCTCGGGGGCCGTCCCGCGGCTTCCGGACTGGGCCCACTCCACGGCGTCGCGGATGTGGGCCGCCTCGACGAGCTGGAGCCCCGCGGGTGCCTTGACGCCGGTCCCGTGCGGTACGACCGCATGCACGAACCCCAGGCGTGCGGCCTCCCCCAGGCGGCGGTCCAGCCCCGCGACCGGGCGCAGGTCGCCGGCCAGGCCCACCTCGCCGACGGCGACGGTGGCCCCCGGCAGGGGCCTGCCCGTGCGTGCGGAGACGAGGGCCAGCGCGGCAGCGAGGTCGGACGCCGGTTCGGTGATCCGGGCGCCGCCGACGGTCGAGGCGTAGACGTCCTGGTCGGCGAGCCGGAGCCCGCCGTGCCGCTGCAGCACGGCCAGGATCATGGCGAGCCGGCTGGAGTCGACACCGCTGGTCGCGCGGCGGGGGTTGTTCAACGGGCTCGGCGCGACCAGTCCCTGCACCTCGACGGCGAGCGGTCGCCGGCCCTCCAGGGTGACGGTGATGCACGACCCGGCGACGCCGGCGCCCGCGTGCGAGAGGAACAGGCCCGACGGGTCCGGCAGCCCGACGATCCCGTCCTCTGACAGGTCGAAGCAGCCCACCTCGTCCGTGGGCCCGTAGCGGTTCTTCACCGCCCGGATCATGCGCAGGCGGGAGTGCCGGTCGCCCTCGAACTGGCAGACGACGTCCACCAGGTGCTCGAGCGTGCGCGGGCCGGCGACCGAGCCGTCCTTGGTCACGTGCCCCACCAGGATCGTGGGGATCTGCCGTTCCTTGGCCACGGCGATCAGTGCGCCGGCGACCTCACGGACCTGCGACACACCGCCCGGGGCGCCGTCCACCTGGGCGGAGGCGATGGTCTGCACGGAGTCCACGATGAGCATGTCCGGCTGGTTGGCCTCCAGGTGACCGAGCACCGTGCCCAGGTCGGTCTCCGCGGCGAGCAACAGGGTCGGCGAGAGCGCACCGATTCGCTCGGCGCGGAGCCGCACCTGGCCGGCCGACTCCTCACCGGTCACGTACAGCACGGTGCGCGGGGACTCGAACCCGTGGGGACCCAGGGCGCCGTCGGCGACATTGCTCGCGACGTCGAGCAGCAGGGTCGACTTGCCCACGCCCGGCTCTCCCGCGAGCAGGACCACGGCGCCGGGCACGAGCCCGCCGCCGAGCACCCGGTCGAGCTCGCCGACGCCCGTCGGGTTGGCACGCGCCGACTCCACATCGATGTCGCCGATGGGCCGGGCGGGCTCACGGGCGGTGTGCACCGTGGCCGTACGGGGCCCGGCCGGAGCCGGCCCGTCCTCGGACACGGTGCCCCACGCCTGGCACTCCCCGCAGCGGCCGACCCACTTGACGGTGGTCCAGCCGCACTCGGCGCAGCGATACGCGGGCCGGGCCTTCTTGGAGGTCGATGAGGTCACGGGCGCCACCGTACGTGCCACCACCCACACCGGCGGGGTACCTTGCGTCCATGCCGGTCTCCGACGGGCGCCGGGCGAGCCTCGCGGGCTCGCGCACCGGCCCGGACCCCACGGCGCCCCCGCGCCCCACGGTCCGTCGTACAACGCGGGCGGCAGGGTTCGTCGTCGCCCTGGGAGCGGCGGCGGGCACCTGGCTCGTCTGGTGGGCGATGGTGACCACATGGCCCGGGCAGCGTCTCGAGGAGCGCGTGTTCGACACCGCCGACAGGTTCCAGGACGTCGTCAATCCGCTGGTGGAGCCGGTCCTGCTGCTGGGTTCGCTGCCGTGGCTCCTGATGGGGCTCGGCCTGGTGTGCGGGATCGGGCTCCTGCGCCGGAGGTGGCGCGCCGCCGCCATGGCCGCCGTCGTGATCATCGGGTCGAACGTGACCACACAGGTGGTCAAGGACGGCGTGTTCGACCGCACGGGCCTCGTCGGCGAGTGGAACCGTGACGTCAACACCTTGCCGAGCGGGCACGTCACCGTGGTCGTGGCGGCCTGGGCCGCACTCCTCCTCGTCACACCGCGCGGCTGGCGCCCGCTCGCCGCGTTCGCCGGCGCCGTCGCCTCCGGGGCCATCGGCCTCGCGACGCTCGGCGACCGCTGGCACCGCCCGTCCGACGTCGTCGCCGCGGTCCTGGTGGTGGTGGCGTGCACGGCGCTGGTGTGCGCGGTGGCGCCGGCCCGCTGGGCGGACCGGCCCGGCGACGACCCGGCCGCCCGCGCGGCCGTCTCGACCAGGCTGGTGACGACGGCCCTCTGGGTCCTCGCGGTACCGACCGCCGGGCTCTCCGTCCTGGCTGCCGCGGCGACGGAGGGCCACACCTGGACGGGGCTGCCGTGGGCGGGAGGGCTCACCGCCTATACCGCCGGGCTGCTCGCCGCGTGCGCGATCTCCGCCACGGCGTTCGCGGTGCTGCTCCCGCTGTGCCAGGCGACGGCGCGGCCGTGGCCGTCCGGCCGCCGGGAGCCAGTCCCCGGCCCCGACGGGCGTGCCTCCCTGCCGATGTCGGTGCCGCGACATAAGGTGCCCACTGAGCCACCGTGAAGTACCCGGTGGCCGGAGTACGGGGGAGCCTGACATGACCGACCAGCGCGTGAACTCACCGCGCACCGGCGCAACGGCATCGGTTGCCGGGCCGGGCGCGAGGAAGGCTTCGCCCGCCGTCTACCGTCGCCGGCGCCTCGTGGCGGTCGCCGGCCTGCTCGTCATCGTGCTCGCCGTGGTGCTCGTCGGCGGCTTCGTGTGGCCGGGCTTCTGGCGCGCCGAGGCGGCGCCGCAGCCCGTCCCGACGGTGACGGTGACCGCGGCACCGCCGACCCCCACCGTCAAGGCGATGGACCGCAACGGCGACGAGACCGCCTTCCAGAAGGCGCTCCCGTCCACGGTGCTGCAGTTCGCGCTCGGTTCGTTCGCGGAGGCCAAGAAGGTCAAGGAGGAGCTGGGCGCGCTCGAGGTCTGGGACGCCGAGTACTCCGACGGCGGCTCCGGCGAGGTGGCACTCCGGGCGGGCCAGTGGGCGACGTCGGACGAGGCGGCCGACGCCGCCGCAGCGTGGACCACGGCCGCGGGCGAGCCGGACCGGGAGGGTGACGTGAAGGTCGGCAAGAAGGTGGTCGGCCAGTACGCCGTCGTGCCGGCCAAGAACGGGAGCGCCGTCGTCGTCTGGCAGAACGGGACCGCCGTGCTGCAGGCGACGGGCCCCGCCGACGCGATGGAGGACTTCTACGCGGCCTTCCCGCTGTGACGGGTCCCGACGGGACCGGCCGGCGGCCTGCGCGACGCGGGGGACAATAGCGCCGTGAACCAGCGACTTGCAGTCCTCGGGGCCGGGAACATGGGCGGGGCGGTGCTCGCCGGAGCGCTCTCCGCGGGATGGGCGGCGTCCGACGTCGTCGCCACCGTGCGGACCGAGGCCAAGGCCCAGCACCTGCGGGAGACCTACCAGGTGGCCACCACCGACGACAACGTGACAGCGGTCCGCGGCGCGGGCCTCGTCCTCGTGGGGGTGAAGCCGAAGGACGTCGGCGCCCTCCTCGACGAGATCGCGCCGGCGATCGACCCGGCCGCCGTGGTCGTCACCGTCGCGGCCGGCCATCCGGCGTCGTTCTACGAGGAGCGGCTGCCCGCCGGCGTCGCCGTCGTGCGGACCGTGCCCAACACGCCTGCGGCGATCGGGGCGGGCATCACCGCGATCGCGCCGGGCGCCGCCGCGACGGAGGCCCACCTCGAGGCGGTCGAGCACCTGTTCGCGGGCACGGGCGCCGTGGTCCGCGCCGCCGAGAAGGACCTGAACGCCGTCTCGGCGATCTCGGGATCCGGCCCGGCGTACGTCTTCTACGCCGCCGACGCGCTCGCCGAGGCCGGTGTCCTGCTCGGCCTGACGCGTGACGTCGCGCGCCGTCTCGCGGTCCAGACCCTGCTCGGTGCCTCCCGTCTCATGGACGAGTCGGGGGAGCACCCCGTCCTGCTGCGCGAGAAGGTGACGTCGCCCGGCGGCACCACGGCGGCCGCGCTGCGCGCGCTGGACGACGGTGGCGTGCGGGCGTCCTTCCTGGCCGCCGCGACCGCCGCGCGTGACCGCGCCCGCGAGCTGGGTGGATGATTCCTTCCGTGACCATCTCTCGACCCGCGACGGCGCGGCCGCCGGCCATGGCCGACGTCGCCGCGCTCGCCGGCGTGTCCCACCAGACCGTCTCCCGCGTTCTCAACGGGCACCGTAGCGTGCGCCCGGCGACCCGGGAGAAGGTGCTGCAGGCCATCGCCGAGCTCGGATACCGCCGCAACAGCGCGGCACGGGCCCTGGTCACGGCACGCTCGACCACCGTGGGCGTGGTGACCACCGGTTCACCGCTGTTCGGCCCGTCGAGCACTCTCATCGCCGTCGAGGAGGCCGCCCGGGAGCAGGGCTGGTACGTCAGCGTGGCGACGCTGCGCCGGTACGACGCCGAGACCATGCACAAGGCTCTCGAGCACTTCATGGACCAGGCGGTCGAGGGCATCGTGGTGATCGCGCCCCACACCGACGTGGCCGACGCCGTCGAGTCGTTCCAGGCTCCCGTGCCGGTGGTGATCATCGCGGCACGCGACCTGAAGCCCGACGTGCCGACCATCCCGCTGGCCGTGGACCAGCGCGCCGGGGCACGGCTCGCCGTCGAGCACCTGATCGAGCTGGGGCACCAGCGGATCCTGCACGTCGCGGGGCCGCCGGACTGGCTGGACGCCATCGAGCGCGAGGAGGCCTGGCGCGCGGTCGTCACCGAGCACGGCCTCCCGGTCCTCGAACCGGTGGTCGCCGGCTGGACCGCGGACCGCGGCTACATGGTGGGCCTGGACCTGGCGCAGCGGGTCAAGGCAGGTTCCGGCCCGACGGCGGTCTTCGCCGCCAACGACCAGCTCGCCCTCGGCCTGCTGCGGGCGTTCTGGGAGTGCGGCGTCTCGGTGCCCGACGACGTCTCGGTGGTCGGGTTCGACGACGTCGACGGGTCGGGCCACTTCATCCCGCCGCTGACGACCGTGCGCCAGCCGTTCGTCGACCTGGGCCGTCGAAGCGTTGCCCTCCTCCTGGCGGCGGTCGACGGGGGCAAGCCCGCGGCGGAGCTCATCGCACCCGAGCTGGTGGTGCGCCGGAGCGCTACGGCACCACGCCACTAGAGCGAGACCGCGCCACGCGAGCGAAGGGGAGCCACCGGCCGATGACCGTGCGACCACCGCCGAGCACCCCCGCCGCTCGGGTGACCGGCGGGGCGGCAGGGCCGCCGTCCGACGACCTGCCCACCCGGTGACCGAGGGCCGTTGACAGCCTTCAGCCGGGGTGGCAGAGTCACCGCGCACGAGGATGTTTACGTTCCCATTCCGTCGTCGGGCAGCGTTGCCCGGCGGGTTCCAGGACATCGAGGTCCAGGTGAGTCCGGACGACGTCGTCCGGGGAGAGGGGTGCGCCCGTGCCAGGCCGCCGCCCACCGAGTCTCCGCGTCTCCGCGGCAGGCTGGAGTTTCGTCGCACCGTTCATGGTGGCGTTCGCCTTTGCGTTCCTTGCTCCGGTGCTCTATTCGCTGTACCTCAGCCTGTTTCGCAACCAGCTCATGGGCGGTAACCAGTTCGTGGGGCTGGCGAACTACTCGGCAGCGTTCACCGACCCGAAGTTCTGGGACGGCGCCGGCCGGGTGCTGTTGTTCCTGGTCGTGCAGGTGCCGATCATGCTCGCCGTGGCCCTGGCCGCCGCCCTCGTGATCGACAGCGGGCGGCTCTTCGGGAAGCGCTTCACACGGATCGCGCTGTTCGTGCCCTACGCGGTGCCCGGCGTCGTCGCCGTCCTGATGTGGGGCTTCCTGTACGGCGACCGGATCGGGCTGGTCGGCTGGATCAACGAGGCCGCGGGCTCGCAGCTGCTCACACCCTTCTCCAAGGAATGGATGCTCGTCGCGATCGGCAACATCGTGACGTGGGAGTTCGTGGGCTACAACATGCTCATCCTGTACTCGGCGCTGCGCACCGTCCCCGGCGAGCTCTACGAGGCGGCGGCGATCGACGGCGCCGGGCAGTGGCGCGTGATCCGGGCGGTCAAGCTCCCGGCGCTGCGCGGAGCGTTCGTGATCGCGACCATCTTCTCGATCATCGGTAGCTTCCAGCTGTTCAACGAGCCGAACATCCTCAAGGTGCTCGCGCCCACGCTCATCTCCTCGTCCTACACGCCCAACATGTACGCCTACAACCTCAGCTTCCTGGGACAGCAGGTCAACTATGCGGCGACCGTCGCGATCATCATGGGTGTGCTGACCGCGGCGATCGCCTACGTCGTCCAGCTCCGGGGCACCAGGAGGGACAGCTGATGGCGCACTCCTTCTCGCGGCCGCGCAAGTCCGTGACCCTCACCCTCCTGATGGCGGGACTGGTCGTCTACTCGCTGGCACCGCTGTGGTGGCTGCTCGTCAGCTCCACCAAGACGCAGGAGGCTCTCGCGGACTCCTTCGGCCTCTGGCCGGCGGGACCGTTCGCGCTGTTCGACAACATCGCCGCGGTACTCACCTACCAGGACGGCGTCTTCGTGCGCTGGTTCGGTAACACGGTGGTCTACGTCGTGGCAGGTGCCGGCGGCGCCACGCTCCTGGCGACCCTCGGGGGCTACGGCCTGGCGAAGTACCGGTTCCGGGGACGTTCGGCGGTCTTCGCCACGGTCATCGGTGCCGTCGCCGTTCCCGGCGCGGCGCTCGCCGTGCCGACGTTCCTCATGTTCAGCGAGCTCGGGCTGACCAACACGATGTGGTCGGTCATCCTGCCCACCCTGGTCTCCCCGTTCGGGCTCTACCTGATGTGGGTGTTCGCCACGGAGGCGATCCCCACCGAGCTGCTCGAGGCGGCCCGGGTCGACGGCGCGGGCGAGTGGCGCACCTTCTTCACCATCTCGCTGCGGCTGCTCGCGCCCGGCATCGTGACGGTCGCGCTGTTCGCGATCGTCGCCACGTGGAACAACTACTTCCTGCCCCTGATCATGCTGTCCGACCGGAACCTGTTCCCCCTCGCGATCGGGCTCGCGAGCTGGAACGCCGATGCGACCGGGGTGGGCGCCACGCCGGTGTTCCACCTGGTCATCACTGGTGCGGTGCTGACCATCCTGCCGATCGTCGCAGCGTTCCTGCTGCTGCAGCGCTACTGGCAGTCCGGTCTGAGCGCCGGAGGCGTGAAGGGATGAGCAGCTTCAAGGACGAACTACCTCAAGGAGGAGGAATCATGAGCATCACACGCAACGGTCGGATCGCGGCGGGCGCCATGGCCGCGGTGCTGGCGGGGAGCCTCGCGGCCTGCTCCCCGGGCGGAGACGGCGGAGGAGACTCCGGCGACGGGGCGACCGCGGAGGAGATCGAGGCAGCTCTCGAAGAGGGCGGCACCATCGACTACTGGACGTGGACGCCGCAGGCCGAGAAGCAGATCGAGGCCTTCGAAGAGGCGTACCCGAACATGACCGTGAACCTCACGGACACCCAGGGCGCCGAGGAGCACAACACGGGGCTGCAGAACGCGATCGCCGCAGACAAGGGGATCCCCGACGTGGCCCAGCTGGAGTACCAGTCGGTGCCGCAGTTCCAGCTCCCGGGCCAGCTGACCGACCTGACCGGGTACGGCTTCGGCGAGCTGGAGGAGCTGTACACGCCGTCGACCTGGGGTTCCGTGGATCTCGGCGACGGACTGTGGGGCCTGCCGCAGGACTCCGGCCCGATGGCGCTGTTCTACAACGCCGAGGTCTTCGAGGAGAACGACCTCGTGGTCCCCACGACCTGGGACGAGTACGTCGAGCAGGCGCGGAAGCTGAAGAAGTCGGATCCCGAGAAGTTCCTCTTCAACGACGACGGGAACGGGCCGGGCACCGTCACCTCGATGATCTGGCAGGCCGGCGGCAAGCCGTTCCAGGCCGAGGGCGACACCGTCACGATCGACCTCGCCGACGAAGGTACGACGCGGTGGGCCACGACGTACCAGCAGCTGATCGACGAGGAGCTGATGTCGGACATCACCGGCTGGAGCGACGAGTGGTACCAGGCGCTCGGGGACGGCACGATCGCCTCGATGGTCGTGGGCGCCTGGATGCCCGGCATCTTCGAGGACGGTGTCCCGGGTGGTGACGGTGCGTGGCGGGTAGCCCCGATGCCGACCTACGACGGCACTCCGGTCAACGCCGAGAACGGTGGTTCGGCGGACGTGATCCCGGCCGGTGCCGACGACAAGGTGCTCGCCGCGGGCTTCCTCAAGTGGCTCAACAGCGACCCGGAGAGCATCCGCGTGTTCCTGGAGACGGGCGGGTTCCCGGCAACCGTCGCGGAGCTGAGCTCCGAGGAGTTCCTGAGCTACGAGTCCGAGTACTTCGGTGGTCAGAAGATCAACGAGGTGCTCGCGGCCGGTGCGGACGACGTCGTCGAAGGCTGGAGCTACCTGCCGTGGCAGTCGTACGCGAACAGCATCTTCTCGGACACGGTGGGCCAGGCCTACCTCGACAAGACGTCGCTGCTGGACGGTCTCGCTGAATGGCAGGCCGAGAACGTCCGGTACGGCGAGGAGCAAGGCTTCACCGTCGACGGCTGACGGTTCCTCGGTCCCCGTTGCGGGCGGGGCTCCGGACCACGGAGCCCCGCCCGCGCCGCTCTGCCCCGCACTATCCAGCGCCACCCAGCACCATCGCACCACCCCGCACCTGTACCGCCTGCGTTGTCCTCGAACCCTGCACCGCGATGAAGGAGTGTGGTCCCTGTGAGGCGTCTTCATGCTGCCCTCGCCGTCCTGGCCTGCGTACTGGCGACGACGGCCGGGGCGGTCTCCGCCCAGGCCTCGTCCGACACGGGCGGCTCCGCCGCCCAGGCTGCGCCCGAGACGGTGGTCAACGGCACCCAGTTCACCGACACGTCCGGAAACCCGCTCCACGCCCACGGCGGCGGGGTGGTCAAGGTGGGGCAGTACTACTACTGGTTCGGCGAGAACCGGAACGCGGACAACACGTTCCGGTACGTCTCCGCCTACCGGTCCACGGATCTCGTGCACTGGGAGTTCCGGAACCACGTGCTCACCGAGGCCAGCCACCCCGAGCTGGCCGTGGCGAACATCGAGCGCCCCAAGGTCATGTACAACGAGTCGACCGGCCAGTTCATCATGTGGATGCACAAGGAGAACGGCAGCGACTACTCCGAGGCCCGGGCCGCTGTGGCCGTGAGCGACACCGTGGACGGCGACTACACGTACCAGCGCAGCTTCCGGCCGCTCGGTCACATGTCCCGCGACATCGGCGTGTTCGTCGACACCGACGGGACGGGGTACATGTACTCGGCGGCCAACGAGAACTACGACCTGCACGTCTACCGGCTCACGAGCGACTACACGGACGTGGCCACCCTGGTCGCCAACCCGTGGCCGGGCGGCCACCGTGAGGCGCCCGCGCTGTTCAAGCGGGGCGGCACCTACTTCATGCTGACCTCAGGGTCCACGGGCTGGAGCCCGAACCAGCAGAAGTACGCGACCAGCAGCAGCCTGTCGTCCGGGTGGTCGGCCATGCGGAACGTGGGTGATGCCAGCGGGTACGGCTCGCAGACGACGTTCGTGCTGCCGGTGCAGGGCACCTCCGGAACGTCGTACCTGTACATGGGCGACCGCTGGGGCAACTCCATCGGTACCAACGTGAACGGATCGCGCTACGTGTGGGCGCCGGTCACGTTCCCCACCGCGACCTCGATGTCGTTCGACTACTTTCCCGAGCTCGCCATCGACACCGCGGCCGGCACCGTCGTGGGGCAGGGTGGGCCGTTCGAGTCGCTCACCGCGCGGCACTCCGGCAGGTGCGCCGACGTGACCAGCCAGTCCTATGCCACCGGTGCCCAGCTCAAGCAGTACGACTGCCACGGCGGTGGCAACCAGCGCTTCTGGTTCCGGAGCGCGGGCAGCGGCTACTACCACCTGGTGGCCCGGCACAGCGCGCTCTGTGTGCAGGAGAACGCCACGACGGTGACGCAGGAGAGCTGTGGTCCGGGCACGAACCAGCAGTGGTCGGTCGTGGCGTCCGCCGGCAGCTACGTGACCGTCCGGTCGCGGGCCACCGGCGAGTGCCTGGACGTCAGCGGCGGCGCGACCGGGAACGGGGCCGCCGTGATCACGTACGCCTGCAGCGGAGCGACCAACCAGCAGTGGTCGCGCGGCTGACCGACCCCCGTGTCAGACGCTCAGGTCACCCGGGTGACCTGAGCGTCTGACACGTCCGGACGCCGGGTTGGGTACCGGGTTGTCGCCAGGTATCGTGTGAGCGCTAACATCGCTGGTGTCGGTCAGCGCATCCGCTGACCGTGCTGGTCGACCGACGGTGACACGAACGACGCCTCGCGACGATGCGGGCAGGACGGAGCGGCCCACGATGGTGGAGCGGCAGGACGAAGGAGCGGGACGGCTCACCGGTCTCCGGGAGGCGATCGAGCAGGGGCGGACCGCTCTCGGCATCGAGCTCGGCTCCACCCGGATCAAGGCCTGTCTGATCGGCCCGGACAACGCGCCGCTCGCGAGCGGCAGCCACGACTGGGAGAACCAGCTCGTGGACGGGGTGTGGACCTACTCCCTGGACGCCGTCTGGTCCGGGCTGCAGGACTCGGTGACAGCGCTGTTGGCGGACGTCGAGCGGCAGTACGGCGTGCGGCCGACGACCGTCGGCGCGATCGGCGTCTCGGCGATGATGCACGGCTACCTGGCGTTCGACGAGGCCGGCGACCTGCTCGTGCCGTTCCGGACGTGGCGCAACACCACGACCGAACGTGCTGCCGCCGAGCTGACCGGCCTGTTCGGGCACAACATCCCGCTGCGCTGGTCGGTCGCCCACCTCTACCAGGCGATCCTCGACGAGGAGGCGCACGCGCCGCAGGTGCGGCACCTGACCACGCTCGCCGGGTACGTGCACTGGCGCCTGACCGGGCAGCAGGTGCTCGGGGTCGGCGACGCCTCCGGCGTGTTCCCCATCGACGCGGCGACCAGGGACTACGACCGGCGAATGCTCGCCCAGCTCGACGAGCTGGTGGCGGACCGCGGTCCGGGCCGGAGCGTCGGCGAGCTGCTGCCGCGCGTCCTGCCGGCCGGGGCCGACGCCGGCGCGCTGACCGAGGAGGGTGCGGCGCTGCTGGACCCGACCGGCACGCTCCGGCCGGGCATCCCGTTGTGCCCGCCCGAGGGCGACGCCGGGACCGGCATGGTCGCCACCAACTCCGTGGCGCCCCGCACCGGCAACGTCAGCGCCGGGACCAGCATCTTCGCGATGGTGGTGCTGGAGAAGCCGCTGGAGCGCGTGCACGAGGAGCTGGACCTCGTCACCACCCCGGCCGGTGACCTCGTCGCGATGGTGCACTGCAACAACGGCGCCAGCGAGCTCGGCGCCTGGGCCGAGCTGTTCGGCCAGTTCGCCGCCGCGCTGGGACAGCCCGCCGAGCCGGGCGCCGTCTTCGAGGCGCTCCTGCGCTCCGCGCTGGACGGTGACGCCGACGGCGGCGGCCTGCTCGCGTACAACTACCTGTCCGGCGAGCCCATCACCGGCCTGGAGGCCGGTCGCCCGCTCTTCACCCGCACCCCCGACAGCCGGCTCACCCTGGGCAACTTCGCGCGGACGCAGGTCTACAGCGCCTTCGGCACCCTGAGCCTCGGTATGCGCGTGCTCGCCGAGGAGCAGGTCGAGCTGGACGCGATGTTCGCGCACGGCGGCCTGTTCAAGACCGAGGGCGTGGCCCAGCGTCTGCTGGCCGCCGCACTCGGCGCACCGGTGGCCGTCGGCCGGACCGCCGGCGAGGGCGGGGCCTGGGGCATCGCGGTGCTGGCGGCGTACCGGGCGTCCGCTGCCGGTGCCGCTGCCCCCGGACAGGACCTGGGGGCCTACCTGGGCGCCGAGGTGTTCGCGGACGCCGCGCTCGACGTCGTCGAGCCCGACGCCGAGGACGTGGCGGGGTTCTCCGCCTTCCTGGAGCGGTACAGCGCGGGGCTCGCGATCGAGCGCGCCGCCGTCGAGACGCTCCGGACCCGAGACACGACGCAGGAGGCAGCAGGATGACCACGAAAGCCCTGACCGACTACTCGCAGGCAGTCCAGGACGAGGTGGCGCGCGTCCGCGTGGTCGTCTCGGACCTGCATGCCGAGCTGCCGCGCTGGGACCTGGTGGTCTGGACGGCGGGCAACGTCTCGCAGCGGGTGCCGAACCCCGACGTGCCGGACGGCAGCGCCGACCTCTTCGTCATCAAGCCGTCGGGCGTCTCGTACGACGACCTGACCCCCGAGGGCATGGTGGTGTGCGACCTGGACGGCACCCTCGTGGACGGGACCCGTGCTCCGTCGTCGGACACCGCGGCGGCCGCCTACGTGTACCGGCACATGCCCGAGGTGGGCGGCGTGGTGCACACGCACTCCACCTACGCGACGGCGTGGGCCGCGCGGGGCGAGGAGGTGCCGTGCGTGCTCACGATGATGGCCGACGAGTTCGGCGGACCGGTGCCCGTGGGCCCGTTCGCGATCATCGGCGACGACTCGATCGGCCGGGGCATCGTCGAGACGCTGAGCGGACACCGCAGCCCGGCCGTCCTGATGCGCAACCACGGGCCGTTCACGATCGGCAAGGACGCGCGCGCTGCCGTCAAGGCCGCCGTGATGGTCGAGGAGGTCGCCCGCACGGTGCACGTCAGCCGCCAGCTCGGTGCGCCCGTCCCGATCGAGCAGCAGCACATCGACTCTCTCTACGACCGCTATCAGAACGTCTACGGCCAGACAGCGACGACGCCGTCGGGCACCGCCGCAGCGAACCCGGCCGGACAGAACACGGAAGGACAGGCATGAGCACCAAGCCCTATGCGGACCGTGAGGTCTGGTTCCTCACCGGGAGCCAGGACCTCTACGGCGAGGAGACCCTTGCCCAGGTCGCGGAGCAGTCGCAGGAGGTGGCCCGTGCGCTGGACGCGTCGTCGGACGTGCCGGTCAAGGTCGTGTGGAAGCCCGTCCTGAAGGACTCGGTGTCTATCCGCCGCGCGATGCTGGACGCGAACGGCGACGACAAGGTGCTGGGCGTCATCACCTGGATGCACACCTTCAGCCCCGCGAAGATGTGGATCGCGGGCCTGGACGCGCTGCGCAAGCCGCTGCTGCACCTGCACACGCAGGCGAATGTCGAGCTCCCCTGGGACGACATCGACATGGACTTCATGAACCTCAACCAGGCCGCGCACGGCGACCGCGAGTACGCGTACATCGCGACGCGGCTCGGCGTCGCGCGGACCACCGTGGTGGGGCACGTCTCCAACCCCGCGGTCACGCGCCGGGTCGGCACCTGGGCGCGCGGTGCGGCCGGCTGGGCGGCGACGCACGAGCTCAAGCTGGTGCGCTTCGGCGACAACATGCGCAACGTCGCGGTCACCGAGGGTGACAAGACCGAGGCCGAGCTGCGGTTCGGCGTCTCCGTGAACACGTGGGGCGTGAACGACCTGGTCGCGGCGGTGGACGCCGTCGAGGAGTCCGCGATCGACGCCGTGGTGGCGGAGTACGAGGAGAAGTACGACGTCGTCCCCCAGCTCCGGGCCGGCGGCGAGCGGCACGACTCCCTGCGCTACGCCGCGCGTCAGGAGATCGCGATGGAGGGGTTCCTCACCGCGCTCGGCGCCAAGGCGTTCACCACCAACTTCGAGGACCTCGGCGCGCTGCGTCAGCTTCCCGGCCTGGCGGTCCAGCGCCTCATGGAGAAGGGCTACGGCTTCGGCGCAGAGGGCGACTGGAAGACGGCGGTCCTGGTGCGTGCGGCCAAGGTCATGGGCGAAGGCCTCCCCGGTGGCGCGAGCCTCATGGAGGACTACACCTACGACCTCACCCCGGGTGCCGAGCTGATCCTCGGCGCGCACATGCTCGAGGTCTGCCCGTCGCTGACCACCTCGAAGCCGCGGATCGAGATCCACCCGCTCGGCATCGGCGGCAAGGAGGACCCGGTCCGCATGGTCTTCTCGGCGGACGCCGTCGAGGGTGCCGTCGTGGTGTCGCTCGCCGATATGCGCGACCGGTTCCGCCTCACGGCCAACGTGGTCGACGTGGTCACCCCGCCGCGGGACCTGCCGAACCTGCCGGTCGCCCGCGCGATGTGGGCGCCGCGGCCGTCGTTCGAGATCTCGGCCGAGTCGTGGCTCACGGCGGGCGGTGCGCACCACACCGTCATGTCGACGGCGGCGGGCATCGAGGCGTTCGAGGTGTTCGCGAACATCGCGCGCACCGAGCTGCTGGTGATCGACGAGGACACGACCCGCCGCGGCTTCGCGGACCAGGTGCGCCACAACCAGGCCTACTACCGCCTGGCCCAGGGTTTCTGACCCGCCTCCCTCGCCGAGTGCGGGCCGTTTGTTGCCTCGGGTCCGTCTGAGCGACAGGTGCCCCGCACTCGACGAGGGCCCGATTCGTGGCCGACCAACGCAGCAGGACCGGCGGCAGCGGATCGGTGACGATGGGGTGATGGACACCTTGATCGCACGGCACGTGGTGGTCAGCGGCCGGGTACAGGGCGTCGGCTTCCGTTACCGCCTCGAGCAGGAGGCAGCGGCGGCCGGCCTGTCGGGCTGGGCCCGTAACACCAGCGAGGGGACGGTGGAGGCGGTGCTCGAGGGGCCGCCGTCGGCCGTCGGCGATGTTCTCGGGTGGATGCGGCACGGCCCGCGCGATGCCGTCGTCGCGTCGGTGGACGTGCGTGACGTCGCGCCGCGGGGGCACGCCGGCTTCGTGATCCGCTGAGGCCCGCGCGCGGGGCGTGAACGCCCGGCCAGGGGCCGCCGCACCGTCCACGCACGCCCGGTCTATGCCGCATTTCCGACTATTCCCCTCATGGGGGAATCAGTGCAGACTCGTTACTGGAATGTGACGTCGACAACTACCACCCCAGCGCATGTGAGCGCTAACATTCCACTCGGGCACACACGCCGCTAACGCCTGCACGTCGCCGTGCGGGATCTCAAGGAGGAGACATGGCACGCACTACCCTGACCCGTACCGTTCTGGCCGCGGTGTCGGCAGCCGCACTGTTCACGCTCGGTGCGTGCAGCTCGGACGCCGGTACTGCCGAGCCCGGAGGCAGCGGTGAGAACGCGGGCGCCGACGACGGCGTCATCACCCTCGGCTTCTCCCAGGTGGGGGCCGAGTCCGGGTGGCGCGCCGCCAACACCAAGTCCATCCAGGACACGCTCACGGAGGACAACGGCTTCGAGCTCAAGTTCTCCGACGCGCAGCAGAAGCAGGAGAACCAGATCCAGGCGATCCGCTCGTACATCACCCAGGGCGTGGACGTCATCGCGTTCTCCCCGGTGGTCGAGACCGGCTGGGACGCGGTGCTCCAGGAGGCCAAGTCGGCCGGGATCCCCGTGATCCTCACCGACCGCGCGGTCGACTCGAGCGACGACACCCTCTATGAGTCGTTCATCGGCTCCGACTTCGTCAAGGAGGGGGAGATGGCCGGCGAGTGGGTCGTCGAGCAGTACGACGGCGAGGGCTACCAGGCCGTCGAGCTGCAGGGCACCACGGGCGCCGCCCCGGCGATCGACCGCAAGGAAGGGTTCGCGTCGGCCATCGAGGGCTCGGACGTCGAGATCATCGACAGCCAGACGGGCAACTTCACGCGTGCCGAGGGCAAGACCGTCATGGAGGGCTTCCTCAACAAGCACGACGACATCGACCTCGTGTTCGCCCACAACGACGACATGGGGCTCGGCGCGATCGAGGCCATCGAGGCAGCCGGGATGAAGCCGGGCGAGGACATCAAGATCGTCACCATCGATGCCGTCAAGGACGGCATGCAGGCGCTGGTCGACGGCAAGATCAACTACATCGTCGAGTGCAACCCGCTGCTCGGGCCGGACCTGGCCGAGGTCGCCCAGAAGGTCGTCGCCGGCGAGGAGGTCGAGAAGCGCATCGTCGTCAAGGACGAGGCGTTCGACCAGGCCGCCGCAGAGGAAGCGCTCCCGACGCGCGAGTACTGACGGCCCAGCCGTAGCACCACCCCCTGCTGGCTGGTGGGCGTGATCGTCGCGACCGCGCGCTCGTGTGCGGCGCGACGGTCACGCCCGTAGCCACGGTTCGAGTTGGAAGGTCGAGGATGACCCAGCAGACACCATCGCCCGTCGTCGAGATGACGGGCATCAGCGTCGAGTTTCCCCCGGTGAAGGCCCTCGACGGGGTCGATCTTCGCCTACGGCCCGGCGAGATCCACGCCCTGATGGGCGAGAACGGCGCCGGCAAGTCCACCCTGATCAAGGCCCTCACGGGCATCCATTCCCCGACGGCGGGAACGATCCTGGTCGACGGGGTAGAGCGCCGGTTCACCGGCCCCGCCGACGCACGGACGCACGGCGTGAGCACCGTGTACCAGGAGGTCAACCTCTGCGAGAACCTCACGGTCGCCGAGAACATCATGCTGGGGGCGGAGCCGCGCCTGCTGGGCGGCCTGCACTGGCAGGCGATGCGGCGTCAGGCCGCGACCCATCTGCAGCGGATGGGTCTCAGCATCGACCCGGCCTCATCCCTCGGGTCGCACTCGCTGGCGGTGCAGCAGCTCGTCGCGATCTGCCGCGCCACCGTGGGCGACTGCAAGGTGCTCATCCTCGACGAGCCCACCTCCAGCCTGGACACCGACGAGGTGGCGCACCTGTTCACCGTCATGCGTGCGCTGCGCGACGACGGCGTGGCCATCCTGTTCGTGAGCCACTTCCTGGACCAGGTCTATGACATCTCCGACCGCATGACGGTGCTGCGCAACGGTCGCCTCGTGAACGAGTTCGTCACCGCGGACCTGCCGGCGGCCGAGCTGGTGCAGCACATGATCGGCCGTTCCATGGACGTGCTCGAGGCCGCAGAAGACGTGGCCGAGCACGTCAGCCGGCCGGCCGACGGCACACCGCTGCTGCAGGTCGTGGGTGTGGGCCGCAAGGGCTCCGTGCAGCCGTTCGACCTCGACCTCTACCAGGGCGAGGTGGTGGGCCTCGCCGGTCTGCTCGGTTCGGGCCGCACCGAGCTGGCCCGCCTGCTCACCGGCGCCGACCGGGCCGACGCCGGCCAGACCCGCCTGGCGGGAACACCGGTCCGCCTGCGGACACCGCGTGCGGCCATGGACCTCGGCATCGCGTACACGTCCGAGGACCGCAAGGGGGAGGGCGTCGTGGACGGCCTGACCGTGCGGGAGAACATCGTGCTCGGCCTGCAGGCGCGACGCGGCTGGATGCGGCCGCTACCGCGCAAGCAGGTGGACGAGCTGGTCGCCTCGTACATCCAGCAGCTCGGTATCCGGCCCGCCGACCCGGAGGCGCTGCTGCGCAACCTGTCCGGCGGCAACCAGCAGAAGGTGCTGCTCGCGCGGTGGCTCGCCACGGCACCGCGGCTGCTGGTCCTCGACGAGCCCACGCGCGGTATCGACGTCGGCGCCAAGGCCGAGATCCAGAAGCTCGTGGCCGACCTGGCGGCCGACGGCATGTCGGTCGTCTTCATCTCGGCGGAGCTCGAGGAAGTGCTCCGCATATCCCACCGCATCGCAGTGATGCGGGACCGCCGCAAGGTGGCGGAGATCGACGGAGGAGAAGCCACGATGGACCAGGTGGTCGACCTCATCGCCGGTGGCGGTGCGGCATGAGGAACCTGCTTCGCCATCATCTGTTCTGGCCGGTGGCCGCCCTGGTCGCCCTGCTGGTCGCCAACACGGTCGCCAGTCCCAGCTTTCTCGCGATCACCGTCCGGGACGGTCACCTCTTCGGTGCTCCGATCGACATCCTGCGGATGACGGCGCCGCTCCTGCTCGTCGCCCTCGGCATGACCCTGGTCATCGCCACGCGCGGCATCGACCTCTCGGTCGGCGCCGTGGTCGCGGTCTCGGGAGCGGTGGCGCTGTCGTACATCGCGTCGTCGTCCGACCCGGAGTCGCCGGTCACGGTGCTCACCGCGATCGCCCTGGCCCTGGTGCTGTGCCTCCTGCTCGGTGTGTGGAACGGGTTCCTGGTCTCGGTGCTCGGCATCCAGCCGATCATCGCCACGCTCATCCTGATGACGGCCGGCCGCGGCGTCGCCATGCTCATCACGGGCGGCATGATCACCACCGTCAACAGCGCACCCTTCAAGGTGCTCGGCTCCGGGTTCTGGCTCGGCCTGCCCGTCGCGGCGGTCATCGCGTTCGGCGTCTTCGCCGTGGTCGCGTTCGTGGTGCGGCGCACGGCGCTCGGCATGCTGCTGGAGGCGACCGGCATCAACCCGGCCGCGAGCCGCCTGTCCGGGGTGCGGTCCAAGACGCTGACCTGGACCGTCTACGCGGCGGCAGGCCTGTTCGCCGGCCTGGCCGGCCTGCTCATCAGCGCCGACACCATGGCCGCCGACGCCAACAACGCCGGCCTGTTCATCGAGCTCGACGCGATCCTCGCGGTGGTGATCGGTGGGACGGCGCTCTCGGGCGGCAAGTTCAACCTGTCCGGCACGCTGGTGGGCGCGCTCGTCATCGCGACCCTGGAGCGGACGGTGACCGTGGTCGGTATCTCGCCGCTGGTCACGCCCCTGTTCATGGCCCTGGTCGTCATCGCGGTGACGCTGCTGCAGTCGCCGAGGATGCGGGCGCGGCTCGCTGCCGCCACCCGCGGACCGGCCACCACCACGACGCCGCCCGAGCCGCAGTCCGCTGCGCGCCCCGACTCCACGGAGGTGAAGGCCCGATGACGACGTCGGCCCCCGCCCGCGCCTCGCGCGCCCTGAAGATCCCGACCCGGCTGGACCGCCGCTACCTGCCGGTGGTGGGTACGTTCGTGGTCCTGGCCCTGATGCTGGTCGTGGGCGGCAGCCGGTACGACAACTTCGTCTCGCCGGCCGTGATCTCCAACCTGTTCATCAACAACGCGCACCTCATCGTGCTCGCGGTGGGCATGACCTTCGTGATCCTCACGGGGGGCATCGACCTCTCGGTCGGCTCGGTGCTGGCGCTGTCCACGGTGGTCACAGCAGCCCTGCTCCAGGCGGGCTGGCCGCCCGCCGTGGTGATCCCGCTCGGCGTCGGCGCCGGCACCGTGATCGGCCTGGCGCACGGCGTGATGGTCCACTACTTCCAGGTGCAGCCGTTCGTGGCGACGCTCGCGGGCATGTTCTTCGCGCGGGGACTGTGCTTCGTCATCGCGCCCGAGTCCATCGCCATCGACAACGCCTCGTTCGTCTCGCTCGCGAGCTGGGTGCAGATCTTCGGCGGGTGGCGGATGTCCTCCGGTGTGCTCATCGCGCTGATCGTGGTGGGCATCGGGTTCCTGGTGCTGCACTTCACGCGGTTCGGCCGCACGGTGTACGCCGTCGGCGGCGGCGAGCAGTCCGCCCTGCTCATGGGCCTGCCCGTAGCGCGCACCAAGGTGCTCGCCTACGTGGTGAGCGGCACGTGCGCAGGGCTCGGTGGACTGCTGTTCGCCATGTACTCCCGGTCCGGCTACTCCCTGACCGGTGTCGCGATGGAGCTCGACGCCATCGCGGCGGTCGTCATCGGCGGAACGCTGCTGACGGGCGGCACCGGCTTCGTGCTCGGCTCCGTGCTGGGCGTGCTGGTCCTCGGTCTGATCCAGACCATCATCACGTTCGAGGGCACCCTCAGCTCCTGGTGGACCAAGATCGTGATCGGCGTGCTGCTCCTGATCTTCGTGGCACTGCAGCGCGTGCTCAGCCTCCGCAGGACCTAGCGGGGACTACGGCCCTGACTCGGCGTACCCGGTACGCCGAGTCAGGGCCGCTGTACCACCTACCCACCACCACCTACCCACAATGAAGTGAAGGGACAGACTCGACATGGTTCTACATCGATATAGAAGAGCTGCGCTCGCGACGGGCGCCGCCCTAGCGGTCGGCCTGGCCGGCCTGGTCGCGGCACCCGACGGCGGCCCGGTCGCCTCCGCGACAGAGCCACCCGCCTCGGCGTCGGCCGCCGACGGCGAGCACGCCGCGTACTTCTTCCCCTACTTCACCGGGGAGTCCACGCCGGACGGCGAGACCATCTCGTTCGCCGTCTCGAACGGCCCGGACCCGCTGGAGTGGACCACGCTGAACGGCGGCGAGCCGGTGCTCACCTCCACGCTCGGCACCGAGGGGCTGCGCGACCCGTTCCTGATCCGGGGCGGCGACGGCACGTACTACCTGCTCGCGACCGACCTGCAGATCCACGGCGGTGGCAACTTCGGTGACGCCCAGGAGACGGGCAGCCGTTCGCTCATGGTCTGGGAGTCCACCGACCTGGTGAACTGGGGCGAGCAGCGCGAGATCGAGCTCGCGCCCGAGAACGCGGGCAACCTGTGGGCGCCCGAGGCGTACTGGGACGAGGCGGCCGGCGAGTTCGTCGTGTACTGGGCCTCCGCCCTGTACCCGGCCGACGTGCCGCCCACGGAGCGCGACATCCGCACGTCGTACCAGCGCATGCTGTACGCCACCACCACGGACTTCGAGACGTTCTCGGAGCCCCAGGTGTGGATCGACGAACCGCAGGGCGACGGGCTCGGCATGATCGACTCCACGGTCCAGGAGGAGGACGGCGTCTACTACCGCCTCACCAAGGACGAGTCGTACATGGGGATGCGGCAGGAGTCGTCCACGGACCTGCGCCGCACGCAGGGCGTGACCGAGGGCGACGGCTGGGACCTCATCACCGAGCGCGTCGGCTTCGGCGAGCCCAACCCGTGGGGCGGCACGTTCACCGGCGGCGAGGGGCCCACGCTGTTCCCCTCGCTCACCGACGACCGCTGGTTCCTCCTGCAGGACCAGCCCAGCTACCACGGTGGCCAGGGCTACATGCTCTTCGAGTCCGACGACCTGAGCAGCGGCGAGTGGACGGCCAACCTGGACGCGATCCTGCCCGCCAGCCCCCGGCACGGGACGGTCCTGCCGATCACCGCCGAGGAGCAGGCGGCGCTCCTCGCGGCCTACCCGCCTGCGGAGGCGCCGGTGCAGGAGCACACGCTCGACGTCGACGCCGCGGCAGCGGGCACGGAGATGAGCGACGAGCTGTACGGCATCTTCTACGAGGACATCAACTACGCAGCCGACGGCGGCCTGTACGCCGAGCTGGTCCGTAACCGGTCCTTCGAGTTCGCGCCGACGGACAACCGCAGCTTCACCGGTATGACCGGCTGGGACGTGGTGCAGCGCGGTGGCGCAGGTACCGCTGCCGTCGAGTCCGAGCGGTCCGAGTGGCTCAACGATGCCAACCGGGCCTACCTGACGGTCGAGGCCGACGGTCCCGGCGTCGGCGTGCGCAACGCGAGCTACAACGAGGGCTTCGCGATCGAGCAGGGCAAGAAGTACGACTTCTCCGTGTTCGCGCGCGCCGAGCGCAAGCAGGCCCTCACGATCAGCCTCGAGTCGCCGGACGGCGGCACCACCTATGCCTCCACCACCGTGAACGTGAACGGCAGCGACCGCTGGAAGCAGAGCAACGCCAAGCTCACCGCGAACGGCACCGCCAACGACGCCCGGCTCGTGGTCACCGGTGGCGCAGCGGGCACGCTGCGGCTGGACATGGTCTCCCTGTTCCCGCGCGACACCTGGGACGGCCCGGTCAACGGGCGCTCGGTGCTGCGCAAGGACCTCGCGCAGAAGGTGGCCGAGCTCGAGCCGTCCTTCCTGCGGTTCCCCGGTGGCTGCGTCACCAACGTCGGCACGTTCGACACCTACCTGGAGTCGGACGGCGCGGACCGCCGTCGGACCTACCAGTGGAAGGAGACCATCGGGCCGGTCGAGGAGCGCCCGACCAACTGGAACTTCTGGGGCTACAACCAGACCTACGGCCTCGGCTACCTCGAGTACTTCGAGTTCGCCGAGGACCTGGGCGCCACGCCGCTGCCCGTGCTGTCGGTCGGCGCCAACGGCTGTGGCAGCAACATCCCCGAGATGACCGACGACGTACGCATCGACCGCTGGGTGCAGGACACCGTCGACCTCATCGAGTTCGCCAACGGGTCCGTGGACACGGAGTGGGGTGCGAAGCGTGCCGCGCTGGGCCACCCCGAGCCGTTCGGCATGAAGTACATCGGCCTGGGCAACGAGGAGAACACCCGCACGTTCGAGGCCAACTTCCCGCGGTTCCGGGACGCCGTCGAGGCGGCCCACCCGGACGTCACGGTGATCTCGAACACCGGGCCGGACGACTCGGGCGCACGCTTCGACGAGCTGTGGGACTACAACGTCGAGCAGGGCGTCGAGATGGTCGACGAGCACTACTACAACGACCCGTCGTGGTTCCTCAGCAACACCGAGCGGTACGACTCCTACGACCGCGAGGGGCCGCACGTCTTCCTCGGTGAGTACGCCTCGCGCGGTAACGCCTGGTCCAACGCGCTGTCCGAGGCCGCGTACATGACGGGCATCGAGCGCAACGCCGACCTGGTCGAGATGGCGTCCTACGCCCCGATGTTCGCCAACGAGGACTACGTCCAGTGGTCCCCGGACATGATGTGGTTCGACAACGACGAGTCCTGGGGCTCGACGTCGTACTACACGCAGCAGATGTTCATGACGAACACCGGCGACCAGGTGGTCCCGTCGACGCACGACGGTCCCGAGGAGGCGCCGGAGGACATCGGCGGCGGCGTCTTCCTGTCGACCTGGAACACCCAGGCCGCGTACGACGACGTGACGGTGACCGACAACGAGTCCGGTGAGGTGCTCTTCTCCGACTCGTTCGACGAGGGGTCCGGCTGGGAGCCGAAGTCCGGTTCCTGGGCGGTGACCGGCGGCGAGTACGTGCAGTCGGCCGGCGACGTGACCGACGCCCGCTCGATCATCACCGACGCCTACACCAAGGACTGGGACAACTACACCCTGGAGCTCGACGCCCGGAAGCTGGGCGGCAGCGAGGCGTTCCTCGTCGGGTTCGCCGCCGGGGGGCAGGACGACTTCTACTGGTGGAACCTCGGTGGGTGGAACAACTCGCGCCAGGCGCTGCAGCGGGCCGACGGCGGGCCGGCGGGCGAGGTCGCGGCCGTGGAGGGCCACCGGATGGAGACGGGCCGGGACTACCACGTGAAGGTGGTGGTGTCCGGGCGGAACATCGAGCTGTACCTCGACGGCGAGCTCCAGATGAAGTACTCGGAGCCCACCACCGAGTCGCTCTACCAGGTGGTCACCCGGGACGCCGACACCGGCGAGCTGGTGCTCAAGGTCGTCAACCCGTACGAGCCCGTGGCGCGTACCGCGGTCTCGGTCGACGGGTACGCGGTCGCCTCCGATGCGTCCGTGACCGAGATGTCGGGGGCGCCGTCGGCGATCAACACCAAGACCCAGCCGGAGCGGATCGTGCCGGAGGAGGGCACGCGGGCACTGGACGTGTCGCCGTCCGACGGCGGTTCGGCGTTCACGTACGACTTCCCCGCCCACTCGATCACGTTCCTCCGTCTGACGGAGGCGGGCACCAGCTGACCCTGCCCAGGTAGCACCTCGCCGAGGTAGGACCCCACCAGGGTTCTTCCTCGGCGAGGGGCGCTCCGAGCCCACGGCGCCGCCGCCAACCCGTACGGTGGACCCCGTGAGCAAGCTGCCCGAGGACGTCCGGGAACACCCGATACCAGACCCCGCCGAGCTTCGAACGCTGGTCGGCGAGCTGCGCCGACTGGTGCTGACCTACAAGTTCGGGATCGACGAGATCATGACCAAGGTCTCGATCCTGCGCGACGAGTTCCGGCACATGCAGAACTACAACCCCGTCGAGCACGTGGGTTCGCGACTCAAGTCGTTCGAGTCGATCGTCGCGAAGTGCCGCCGCAAGAACATCCCGCTGACGCCGGAGGGCGTCCGGGCGCAGATGTTCGACATCGCGGGGGTCCGGATCACTTGCAGCTTCGTCAACGACATCTACCTGGTGCGCGACATGCTCCTGAAGCAGTCGGACATCACGCTGCTGGAGGAACGGGACTACATCAAGCACCCGAAGGGCACCGGGTACAAGTCGCTGCACCTCATCGTGCAGATCCCGGTGTTCCTGTCGGACCGGGTCGAGCAGGTCATCGTCGAGATCCAGCTGCGCACCATCGCCATGGACTTCTGGGCGAGCCTGGAGCACAAGATCTACTACAAGTACGACGGCGACGTGCCCCGGCACCTCACCGACTCGCTCAAGCTGGCCGCGGACGTCGCGTGGTCGCTCGACACCTCGATGGAGCGCATCCACGACGAGGTCAAGTCCATCTCGGGGGACGAGGAGCCGGTGGCGAGCCGGCACAACCTCCACACGCCGGAGGAGATGCTGCGCGACTTCTGGCGAGCCGCCGAGGCCGACGGCGGGTTCGGCTTCGAGGGCAGCAGCAGCTGAGTCGGCCCCGTGTGTCAGGCGTACGGGTCACCCCGTGACCCGTACGCCTGACCGGTCCTAGGCGGGCGTGAGCGTGCCCGACAGCGCCGTCCAGGATTCCGGCGGGAGCGTCACGGTCGTCGTGGCGCTGCCGGCGGCACCGGAGACCCGGCCCGCGACGTCGAACGTGCCCCAGTGCCGCGCGGCCACCTTCTCGGCGTGCTCGGGGCCGGCGACGGCGGGCTCGTGGTCGGCGGTCATCGACCAGCCCACGGCGACCTCGAGCGCGGCACCGAGGTGTGCCAGCTCGACCTCGACCGGTTCGGGGGAGCGGTTGGTGAGGAACAGTGCGACGGCGCCGTCCGCCAGGGTGGCTGCCGCCGTCACCGCGGGCACCTCGCCGTGGGCCTTGGTCGTGAGCGTCGGCGTGGTCACGCGCAGGTCGAGCGCCGCACCCCGGGCGAGCCGCGCCGTCGTCGCGAAGGGGTGGAACGTCGGCTGGCGCCACGCTTCGCCGCCGGGCTCGGTCATGATCGGCGCGATCACGTTGACCAGCTGGGCGAGGCAGGCCACGGGGACCCGGTCGGCGTGGTTCAGCAGCGTGACGAGCAGGTCGCCCACCACCACGGCGTCGAGCCCGGAGTAGACGTCCTCGATGATGCGCGGGGCGTCCCGCTGGATCGGCAGGTTCTCCTCGCCGGGGAAGCGGGTCTGCAGGTACCAGACGTTCCACTCGTCGAACGAGATGGTGATGCGCTTGTCGGAGCGGCGCTGCGCGCCCACGGCGTCGGTGGACGCGACCACCCGCTCGATGAACCGGTGCATCGCCGTGCCCGAGCCGAGGAACGACGCGCGGTCGCCGTCGACCTCCTCGTAGTAGGCGTGCATCGAGATGTGGTCCACCAGGTCGTAGGTGTACTCGAGGACGGTGCGCTCCCACTCGCCGAACGTGTCCATCTGCATGGACGAGGACCCGCAGGCGACGAGCTCGATCGTCGGGTCCACGAGCTTCATCGCGGCGCCGGCGTTGCGGGCCAGCTTGCCGTACTCGTGCGCGTCCTTGTGCCCGATCTGCCAGGGGCCGTCCATCTCGTTGCCCAGGCACCAGAGCTTGACGCCGTACGGCTGCGCACGGCCGTTGGCGATGCGCAGATCGGCCCAGCGGGTGCCCGCGTCGCCGTTGCAGTACTCGAGCAGGGCCACGGCCTCCTCCACGCCGCGGGTGCCGAGGTTGACGGCCATCATCGGCTCGATGCCCTCGCGCTCGGCCCACTGCAGGAACTCGTCGGTGCCCACGAGGTTGGGCTCGACGGTGCGCCAGGCGAGGTCGAGGAACGGCTTGCGCTGCTCCACCGGGCCGACGGCGTCCTCCCACCGGTAGTTCGACACGAAGTTTCCGCCCGGGTAGCGGACGGTGGTGACGCCGAGCTCGCGCGTCAGGTCCGCGACGTCACGGCGGAAGCCGTGGTCGTCGGACGTCGGGTGGCCCGGTTCGTGGATGCCCGTGTACACCGCGCGCCCCAGGTGCTCCACGAAGGAGCCGAAGAGGCGGCGGTCCACGGCGCCGACGGTGAAGTCGGGGTGCAACAGGACGCGGGTGCGGGAGGTCGTCATTGTTCCTCGCTGATCGGTCGGCGGTTCTACAACGTTGCACACTAGCCGATGGACGACGCGCGGGCGACGGTCGTCCTCTACCCTGTGGGAAAACTTGTCGAGTGGAGGCTGGCAGCGTGGCCGTGACCATGCACGACGTGGCGCAGCGCGCCGGCGTGTCCATCAAGACCGTGTCGAACGTGGTGAACGGCTATCCGTACATCCGGGCACAGACGCGTGAGCGGGTCGAGGCGGCCATCGACGACCTGGGCTACCGGGTCAACATGTCGGCCCGGAACCTCCGTACGCGGCGTACCGGGCTGATCACGCTCGCGGTGCCGGAGCTGTCCCTCCCGTACTTCGCGGAGCTGGCCGACGCCGTCATCTCCGCTGCGGACGCCGCCGGGTGGACGGTGCTCATCGAGCAGACCAGCGCCAGCCGTGAGCGGGAGACCGAGGTGCTCTCGGGGCGGCGCCGGCACCTCACGGACGGGCTGATCTTCTCGCCGCTGGCGCTCGGCCCCGACGACCTCGGCCTGTTCACCGTCGACTTCCCGCTGGTGCTCCTCGGCGAGCGGGTCTTCGGGGCGCCCGCCGACCACGTGACGATGAACAACGTCGAGGCGGCCAAGGCGGTGACGCTGCACCTGGCGTCGCTCGGCCGCCGCCGGATCGCCGTCATCGGGGCGCACGAGGGCGAGCAGGTGGGCTCGGCCGCCCTGCGCACCGCGGGATACCGGGAAGGGCTCGCGGAGGCGGGGCTCCCGTACGACCCGGAGCTCGTCGGCGAGGCGGGTCTCTGGCACCGCTCCACCGGCGCGGAGGCGATGAGCCGCATGCTCGACGACGGGGTGGAGATCGATGCCGTCTTCGCGCTCAACGACGCGCTCGCTCTCGGCGCGCTGCACGCCCTCCACGCGCACCGCATGGACGTCCCGGGGGACGTGGCCCTCATCGGGTTCGACGACGTCGACGACGCCAAGTACTCGGTTCCCGCACTCTCCTCCGTGGACCCGGGGCGGGACCAGATCGCCCACACCGCGGTGGAGCTGCTGCTGGAGCGCATCGGTGCGACCGATGACCCGGCGCCGTTCCGCAAGGTGGTGCCCGACTCGCGCATCGTGGGCCGCGAGTCGACGGGCGACGTCGGCACGGGCGAACCGTGCCGGGTGGTGGGCACCCAGGCGGGCGGTACCGAGGTGGTACCGGTCCGGACCGCCGTGTGATCGGCAAGATGTCAGATGATCGGCAGCCCGGGTTGCCGATCATCTGACATTTTGCCGACCACTCGCGGCCGGGCTCTTGCCACAGCAGCAGGGTTGCCGGTAGAACGGTGCCCGGCGTTCCTACAACGTTGAAAGAAAACCCGGCGACGACGCTGGGCGCACCTCGGCCTCCCCGGTCGTGGGCACCGAATCAAGGAGGACTCGGATGCGTAGATCAGCCCGACGCCGAGGCGTGGCTGCCGCAGCCGCCATGGCCGTTTCCGCCGCAGGTCTCGCGGCCTGCTCCGGTGGCAGCGGAGGCGCCACGGAGGCGACCTGCACCAACGAGATCAAGCAGCCCGACGCGACCCAGGTGACGGTCTGGGCCTGGTACCCGTCGTTCGAGACGATCGTGGACCACTTCAACGAGACCCACTCGGACCTGCAGGTCTGCTGGACCAACGCCGGCCAGGGCGCCGACGAGTACAACAAGTTCCAGACCGCCATCGAGGCAGGCACCGGTGCGCCCGACGTGATCATGCTCGAGGCGGAGGTGCTGCCCACCTTCACGATCCTGGACTCGCTCGTGGACCTGTCCGAGTACGGCGCGGGCGACCTCGAGGCGGACTACACGTCGGGTTCCTGGTCCGACGTCTCCAACGGCGACTCCGTCTACGCGATCCCCGTCGACGGCGGCCCGATGGGCATGCTGTACCGCGCGGACATCTTCGAGGAGCACGGCGTCGAGGTGCCGACCACCTGGGACGAGTTCGCCCAGTCCGCGCAGGACCTGCGCGACGCCGGCTTCGAGGGCCACATCACCGACTTCCCGACCAACGGCAACGCGCTCAACTACGCGCTGTTCGCGCAGAACGGCTGGGAGCCGTTCCAGTACGACGCCGCGAAGCCGACGGAGATCGGCATCAACGTCGACAGCCCGGAGGCCGAGGAGGTCCTCGGCTACTGGAAGGGCCTGATCGACGACGACCTCGTGGCCACGGAGGACGCGTTCACCACCGACTACAACGCGGCGCTCGTCGACGGGACCTACGCCGTCTACCTGGCGGCCGCGTGGGGGCCCGGCTACCTGCAGGGCCTGTCCGAGGCCGACGCCGACGCCGAGTGGCGCGCCGCTCCGCTCCCGCAGTGGGACCCGGAGAACCCGGTCCAGGTGAACTGGGGCGGCTCCACGTTCGCCGTGACCACCCAGTCCGAGCAGCCCGAGGCGGCCGCGACCGTGGCCAAGGAGCTGTTCAACACCGAGGACGCGTGGCGGCTCGGGGTCGAGGAGGCGGCCCTCTGGCCGCAGTGGAAGCCGACGCTGGAGTCGGACTGGTTCACGGGGCTCGAGGCGCCGTTCTTCGGTGGCCAGAAGATCAACGAAGAGGTGTTCCTCGACGCGGCGACCGGGTACGAGGGCTTCTCGTTCAGCCCGTTCCAGGTCTACG
The DNA here is from genome assembly GCF_042682255.1 of Promicromonospora aerolata. Lineage (NCBI taxonomy): Bacteria > Bacillati > Actinomycetota > Actinomycetes > Micrococcales > Promicromonosporaceae > Promicromonospora > Promicromonospora aerolata. The sequence goes on along the minus strand of NZ_JBHUHF010000001.1, from coordinate 3,229,819 downwards.
CCTACGACCAGCAGACCCAGGCACTGTTCGACATGGTCGAGAACGACACCGACGCCGCGACCACGCTCGGCACCATCCAGGACGGTCTGGTGCAGTACGCCACCGAGCAGGGCTTCACGGTCTCCGAATGAGCGCGAGCAAGAGCGTCGGCACGCCGAGAACCAGCCGGCCCACCAGCAAGATCGCCAGCCGGCGGCAGCGCTGGGGATACGTGTACGTGGCACCGTTCGCCGCGGTGTTCGCCGTGTTCCTGGTGCTGCCCCTCGGCTACGCGCTGTGGATGAGCCTGCACAACAAGGGCATCGCCACGGCCGGCCGCAGCGTGTTCGTGGGCGCCGACAACTACGTCAAGGCGTTCACGGACCCCGTGTTCCTGGAGGGGCTGTGGCGGGTGCTCCGGTTCGTGCTGGTCATGGTGCCGGTGCAGATCCTCGTGGCGCTCGTGGCGGCGCTCCTGCTCGATACGCTCGCCACCCGGCTGAGCCAGATCTCGCGGCTGCTGATCTTCGTGCCGTACGCCATCCCGGCGGTGATCGGAGCCCTGATGTGGGGGTTCCTGTACAGCCCGCGGTTCGGCCCGGCGCAGGACCTGTTCGGCCTGGTGGGCCTCACGGCGCCGAACTTCCTCAGCTCCGCCAACATCTTCGGGTCGCTGGTCAACATCGTGACCTGGCAGTGGGTGGGCTACTACATGATCATCATCTACGCGGCGCTGCGGTCGATCGACCCGTCGATCTACGAGGCCGCCGTGCTCGACGGTGCCGACCGCCGGCAGATCGCGCTGCGGATCAAGGTGCCGATGATCTCGTCGTCGATGGTCATGATCGTGGTCTTCGCGCTCATCGGCACCCTGCAGTTCTTCACGGAGCCACAGGTGCTGCGGTCGTCCGCGATGGGCGCCATCCCGACCGACTACACCCCGAACATGTACGCGTTCGCCACGGCATTCAACTACAGCCAGTTCAACTACGCGTCGACGCTCGCGTTCTCGCTCGGCTTCCTGGTGTTCGTGGGCTCGTACGTCTTCCTGTTCCTGACGCGCAAGCAGAGCGGGCTGAAGTGATGGCGAACTCGACGGTACTTTCCAGGACCCGCGCGGAGCGGCACACGGCGGGGCGTGCCGCCGGCACGCCCGTGGGGCAGGGCCGCCGGCTCGGTTCCCACGTGGTGCTCGTGCTGTTCGCGCTCTACTTCGTGGTGCCGCTGTGGTGGCTGGTGGTGGCGTCCACCAAGACGAACGCCGGCCTGTTCGGCGGCGCACCGCTCTGGTTCGGCTCGGACTTCGCCCTGGCCGACAACATCGCCGGTCTCTTCAGCCACCAGGGCGGCATCTACTGGATCTGGTTCCGCAACTCGTTCGGGTACGCCCTCGCGGGGGGCGTGGGTGCGACCGTGCTCTCGGTGCTGGCCGGGTACGGCCTGGCCAAGTACCGGTTCCGCGGCCGGAGCGTCTTCTTCGCACTGCTGCTCGGCTCCGTGATGGTGCCGATGACGGCCCTGGTCATCCCCACGTTCGTGCTGCTCAGCGGAATGGGCCTGCTCAACACCATGTGGGCGGTGATCCTGCCGTCGCTGCTGAGCCCGGTGGGGGTGTACCTGGTGCGCGTCTACGCGCAGGACGCGGTGCCGGAGGAGGTGCTCGACGCCGGACGGGTCGACGGCGCGGGTGAACTCCGGCTCTTCTTCCAGGTGGTGCTGCCGCTGCTGCGGCCGGCGATCGTCACCGTGCTGCTGCTCACGACGGTGGCGACCTGGAACAACTTCTTTCTGCCGCTGGCGGTGCTGCGGGACCCTCAGCTGCTGCCGGTCACGGTCGGCATCTACAACTGGCAGGCGCTCTCGAACGCGGGCGCGGGGGGCGAACAGGTCTGGAATCTCATCGTCACCGGCTCGTTCATCTCGGTGGTTCCCCTGGTCGCAGCGTTCCTCTCCCTCCAGAAGTACTGGCAGGGCGGGCTGTCTCTCGGGAGCGTCCGGTGAGGCGGACTACCCAGGACGACGCTTCCCGGGTTCAAGAGTTGACTGTATCGATGTAGTAACCATCCAGTAAGTTCCCCTTACTTGCCCTCTACCACCGCTACGGTGATCACCGTCGCCGGTCGGTAGTAGTGATCTTCAGCCGACCCGGTTTTGACCAACGGACGTGTGAGCGTTCACAATCTGTTGCGTTCACAATGTGAAGTCGGCCGGGTCGCAGAGACGTCCCCGGGCAAACTCGAAGAGGAGATGTCATGGCAAGGAAGCTGTGGTCCAAGCGCGGTCTGGCCGCACTGGCAACGGGCACGATGGCTGTCTCGCTCGCCGCGTGCGGCGGTGGTGGCGCCGGCGCCGGTGGTGGCGGGGGTGCCGGGGACGGTGAAGAGGGCGGCCTCGTGGGCGTCGCCATGCCCACCCAGACCTACGAGCGGTGGATCGCGGACGGCGACGCCGTCAAGTCGGGCCTCGAGGAGGCCGGGTACGACGTCGACCTGCAGTTCGCGGGCGACGACATCCCGACCCAGCAGGCGCAGATCGACGCCATGATCAACAAGGGCGCCGAGGCTCTCATCATCGCCTCCATCGACGGCACCGCGCTGGGCACCCAGCTCGACGCCGCCGCTGCCGCGGACATCCCGGTGATCTCGTACGACCGCCTCATCCGGGACTCCGAGCACGTCGACTTCTACGTGACGTTCGACAACTACGAGGTCGGCGTGCAGCAGGGCACCTCGCTGCTGACCGGGCTCGGCATCCTGGACGAGAACGGCGAAGAGGCCGCCGACGCGCCCGAGGGCCCGCTCAACGTCGAGCTCTTCGCCGGTTCGCCGGACGACAACAACGCCGGGTTCTTCTACGAGGGCGCGATGTCCGTGCTGCAGCCGTACCTCGACGACGGCACGCTCGTCGTCCCCTCGGAGCAGGTCGACTTCGGCACCGTCGCCATCCAGCGCTGGGAGCAGGAGGGCGCGCAGAGCCGCATGGAGGACCTGCTGACCTCCTCGTACAGCAAGGGTGAGAAGACCGTGGACGGTGTGCTGGCGCCCGCCGACGTGCTGTCCCGCGGCGTCATCACCGCACTGAGCAACTCGGGCTACGGCAAGGGTGACCTCGACATGCCGATCATCACCGGCCAGGACGCCGAGGCGGCCTCCGCCAAGCTGATCGAAGAGGGCAAGCAGTACTCGACGATCTTCAAGGACACCCGGCTCCTGGCCGACCAGGCCGTCATCGCCGCCACGTCTTTCCTGGAGGGCGAGGAGCCCGAGGCGAACGACACCGAGACGTACGACAACGGCCAGCTCGTCGTGCCGTCGTACCTGCTCCCCACGGTGATCGTCACCGCGGACAACCTCGAGGCCGAGCTCATCGAGTCCGGCTACCTCACCGAGGAAGAGGTCGCTTCCGGCCAGACCGACTAGGTCTGACGGGCAGCAACCGATACCGCTCAGCCCCGGCCCCGTGCCGGACCGCCGGCTCACCGAGGTGAGTCGGCGGTCCGGCACGGGGCGCCGGGACGCTCGGCGCAACACCGGGCACCCGCAACACCACCACTGGCGACAAGTACGCGACAAGGACTGGCATGGCCGATTCGGCGCCGACCGACATCCTCGAGATGCGCGGCATCACCAAGACATTCCCCGGGGTCAAGGCACTCCAGGACGTCAACCTCACCGTCCGCCGAGGCGAGATCCACGCGATCTGCGGCGAGAACGGGGCGGGCAAGTCCACCCTGATGAAGGTGCTCTCGGGCGTGTACCCGTTCGGCACCTACGACGGCGACATCGTGCTCGACGGCGAGACCGCCCAGTTCGGCACGATCAACGACTCCGAGGCGCGCGGCGTGGTGATCATCCACCAGGAGCTCGCGCTCGTGCCGTACCTGTCGATCGCCGAGAACGTCTTTCTCGGCAACGAACGCCTTCGTGCGGGTGGCGCGATCGACTGGAACCGGACCAATGCGGAGGCCGCCACGCTGCTCGAGCAGGTGGGGCTGCAGGAGTCGCCCACCACCCTCGTGTCCGCGCTCGGCGTGGGCAAGCAGCAGCTCATCGAGATCGCCAAGGCGATCTCCAAGGACGTGCGCCTGCTCATCCTCGACGAGCCGACGGCGGCGCTGAACGACAACGACTCCGAGCATCTGCTGGGTCTGCTCCGACAGTTCAAGGAGCAGGGGATCACGTCGATCATGATCTCCCACAAGCTCGGTGAGATCGCCGAGATCGCCGACCGCACCACGATCATCCGGGACGGCCAGTCGATCGAGACGTTCGACATGGCCGACGCGGGCGGTTCGTCCGAGGCCATCCAGGACCGCATCATCCGCGGCATGGTGGGGCGCGACCTCGACAACCGCTATCCGAGCCGGGAGTCGCACCCCGGTGCGGAGGTGCTGCGCATCGAGGACTGGACGGTGCATCACCCGACCCAGCCGGGGCGGGTCGTCGTCGACAAGGCGAGCCTGAACGTCAAGGCCGGCGAAGTGGTCGGCATCGCTGGCCTGATGGGCGCCGGGCGCACCGAGCTCGCGATGTCGGTGTTCGGCCGCTCCTACGGCCGCGACGTCTCGGGGCAGGTCTACCTGGACGGCAAGCCGGTCACCGTCGGTACCGTGCCGGACGCGATCAAGGCGGGCATCGCGTACGTGTCCGAGGACCGTAAGCAGTACGGGCTGAACCTTATCGAGGACATCAAGCGCAACATCTCGGCGGCCGGCCTCGGCAAGCTGTCGAAGAACGGCTTCGTGAACGAGCACGAGGAGCTCAAGGTCGCGGGCGAGTTCCGCGAGTCCATGAACATCCGGACCCCCAACGTGCTCGTGGAGGTCGGCAAGCTCTCGGGCGGCAACCAGCAGAAGGTCGTGCTGTCCAAGTGGCTGTACACGGCGCCTGAGGTGCTGATCCTCGACGAGCCCACGCGCGGCATCGACGTCGGCGCGAAGTACGAGATCTACACCATCATCAACGAGCTGGTCGCGGCGGGGAAGGCCGTGCTGGTCATCTCGTCGGAGCTCCCCGAGCTCCTCGGGATCTGCGACCGCATCTACACCCTGGCCTTCGGCCGCATCACTGGCGAGGTCGACGTGGCCTCAGCCACCCAGGAAGGACTCATGGCCCTCATGACGCAGGAGACCACGCAGGAGACGAAGGCATGACCGGCATCGCGAACCTCAAAGAGCTGTTCACGCGCAACCTGCGCACGAGCGGGATCTACATCGCGTTCGTGCTGATCATCGCACTGTTCTCGGTGCTCACCGACGGGCTGCTGCTCAGCTCGCGGAACATGACCAGCCTCGTGCTGCAGTTCTCGTACATCCTCATCCTCGCCATCGGCATGGTCATCATCATCATCGGCGGGCACATCGACCTGTCGGTCGGGTCGGTGGTCGCACTGACCGGCGCGGTGGCGGCCGTCGTCGTCATCCGGGGTGGGCAGCCCTGGTGGGTGGGCGTCCTGGCGGCCCTCGGTACCGGACTCCTGGTAGGAGCCTGGCAAGGATTCTGGGTGGCCTACGTCGGCATCCCAGCGTTCATCGTGACGTTGGCGGGCATGCTGTTGTTCCGCGGCCTGACGCTCGAGGTGCTCAACAACGTCTCGCTCTCGCCGTTCCCGTCCGAGTACACCTCCATCGCCTCCGGCTTCCTCAACGGGCTGCTCGGCGGGTACGGGTACGACACCTTCACGCTCGTCATCTTCGCGATCGGCGTGCTGGGCTTCGCGTACAACGCCTGGCGCAACCGCCGTGCGCGCATCGCGTACAAGCAGACCGTCGAGGCGCCGGTGCTGTTCGGGCTGAAGCTGGCCGTGATCGCCGCCGTCGTCATGTGGTTCGCGTGGAACCTCGCCACGTACCGCGGCCTGCCGGCGGTGCTGATCATCCTCGCGGTGCTGGTCATGGTCTACACGCTCGTCACCAAGCACAGCGTGTTCGGCCGGCACGTCTACGCCATCGGCGGCAACCTGGCCGCGGCGCAGCTGTCCGGCGTCCGCGTCCGGCGCGTGAACTTCTGGATGTTCGTGAACATGGGCTTCCTCGCCGCGATCGCGGGCATCGTGTACTCCGCCCGGTCGAGCGCCGCCCAGCCGGCGGCGGGCAACATGTTCGAGCTCGACGCGATCGCGGCGTGCTTCATCGGTGGTGCCGCCGTGACCGGTGGTATCGGCACGGTGACCGGCGCGATGGTCGGTGGTCTGATCATGGCCGTCATGTCGAACGGCATGTCGCTCATGGGTGTCGACCAGTCGACGCAGCAGATCGTCAAGGGCGTCGTGCTGCTCCTGGCCGTCGCGTTCGACGTCTGGAACAAGAAGCGGGCCGCAGCCACCCGCTGACCCCAGCGCGGCGTTCGCGCCCACCCAGCGATCTGGCCTGGAACTCACGTGAGTTCCGGGCCAGATCGCTGGGTAGGCGCGGGACTCTGGAGTGGGGCGTGGGTGGGGGAGGATGGGCGGGTGGCCGAACCTGCTTCTCCCTCCCGCCGGGGGCGTCGTCCTGCCGGGCAGGACGCGCGTGCCGAGATCCTTGCCGCCGCACGCGTGGAGTTCGTCGAGCGCGGGTACGAGGCGGCCTCCCTGCGGTCGGTCGCGCGTCGCGCCGGCGTGGACCCGGGCACGGTGCGGCACTGGTTCCCCGACAAGGCCCAGCTGCTGACGGCGATGCTCGGCGTCGTCGGGATCGATCCCGGCGCGGCCGTGGAACAGGTCGCGAGCGGACCCGTGGAGAGCCTGGGGGAGCGGCTCGTCGAGGCCCTGCTCGGGCTCTGGGACGCGTACGGCGGCGACACGGTCCGGGTTGTCGTGCCGGCGGTCATGTCGGACGCCGCGCTCCGCGGGCTGTTGTCCCAGTTCATCGGCGCCGCGATCCTGGGCCCCGTGGTGCGGGCGCTCGACGTCGCCGACGCGCCGCTGCGCACCTCCCTGGTGGCGTCCCAGATGGCCGGTCTGATGATGACTCGCTACCTGGTGCCGGTGGAGCCGCTGGCCTCGATGCGTCCGGCCGACGTGGCCGCGCTCGTCGGCCCGAACCTGCAGTGGTACCTCACGGGAGACCTTGCGGTGCCGCCCGCCGAGCGCGCATAATTCCTCACATGAGGAAAAACGCGGTGGTGGTCCGCGAGCTGCGGGTGGTGCGCGGTGGCCGGCCGGTCATCGACGGGCTCGACCTCGACGTGCCGGCCGGATCCGTCGTCGGGCTGATGGGGCCGTCCGGCTCCGGCAAGACGACGCTCATGCGCGCCCTCGTGGGCGTGCAGGACCGGGTGACCGGAACGGTGGAGGTGCTCGGCAGCCCGGCGGGCAGCCCGGCCCTGCGTCGCAAGGTCGGCTACATGACGCAGGACGCCAGCGTCTACACCGACCTCACCGTCGTGCAGAACCTCAGGTACTTCGCGGCCCTGGCCGGCAGACGGGACGCGGCCGAGGCGGTCGCCACGGCGGTCGACACCGTCGACCTCGGCGGGCACCAGAAGCAGCGCGTCGGCACGCTGTCCGGTGGGGAGCGGTCCCGGGTCTCGCTCGCCGCGGCGCTGGTGGGCGGGCCGGAGCTGCTCGTCCTGGACGAGCCGACGGTGGGCCTCGACCCCGTGCTGCGCCGCGATCTGTGGGCGGTGTTCCGCCGGCTCGCCGCCGAGGGGCGCACGCTCCTGGTCTCCAGCCACGTCATGGACGAGGCGGTGCAGTGCGACCGGCTGGTCCTGATGCGCGACGGCGCCCTCGTCGCGGACACCACGCCCGACGAGCTGCTCGCCGACACCGGGGCGCCCGACGCCGAGCGTGCCTTCCTTGCCCTGATCGATGCCGCCGGGCCCACTCCCGGAGCCGGGCCCGCTCCCGGAGCCGGGCCCACGGAGAGGACGGCTCGATGAACCTGACCTTCGCCACCGCCGGGCGCGTGCTGTCGCAGCTGCGCGGCGACCACCGCACGGTCGCCCTGATCATCGTGCTGCCGTGCCTGCTGATCGGCCTCATCGCCTGGATGTTCGAGGACCGGCCCGAGGTGCTCGACCGGTTCGGCCCCATGCTGGTGGGCATCTTCCCGCTCATCGTGATGTTCCTGGTCACGAGCGTGGCGACCCTCCGCGAGCGGCAGTCGGGCACGCTGGAACGGCTCATGACCACGCCGATCCGCAAGGGCGACTTCGTGGCCGGCTACGGTCTTGCGTTCGCGACGCTGGCCCTGGTGCAGGCGCTCGTGGTGGTGGGCTTCGCGACGTGGGTGGGCATGGACGTGGACGGCCCGCTGTGGCTCGTGCTGGTCGTGGCGATGCTCGACGCGGTGCTCGGCTGCACGCTCGGCCTGGCCGCCTCGGCGCTGGCCCGCAGCGAGTTCCAGGCGGTCCAGATGATGCCGGCGATCCTGTTCCCGCAGCTCATCACCTGCGGCCTGCTGATGCCGCGCGACCAGATGCCCGAGGTCCTGGAGTGGCTGTCCCGCGTCTTCCCGCTCACCTATGCCGTCGAGGCGATGACGTCGCTCGCCGCGGGTGACGAGTGGGCGGGCGTCCGGGGCGCCGTCGGCGTGATCGCGCTGTTCATCGTGGGCGCGGTACTGCTGGGCGTGCTCACCCTCCGCCGCCGCACGGAGTGACGGAGCGGCCCGCTCGAAGTCAGCCCAGCGTGGTCGGTAGAACGTCAGGAGGTCGGCAGCCCGAGTTGCCGACCTCCTGACGTTCTACCGACCGAGGCTTCGTCAGCGCTGTTCGTCAGCGCAGGCGGAGCGCCTGCGTGACGTCGGACCAGTGCACGTAGGAGAAGCCCGTGGCGTCGCGCTCGCCGTCCGCGTCGGGGCCGGTCTCGGGCTCGTCGTGCGTGACCAGCAGCCCGGACCCGTACTCACCGACGGGTGCGTTGGACACCGCGATCCCGTCCGAACCGTTCACGTCGTCCACGCCGTCGCCGGCGACCCGGAAGCTGCCGAGCGAGCGGTTGCGGCCGGTCAGGGCGTAGACGCCGTAGGTGTCGTCGCCCTGGCTGGACACGAGCACGTAGCCCGTGCGGCCCGGCCCGTACCAGATGTCGACCCCCTCGGCGTCGGCGGTCAGGTTCTTGCCCCCGTACGACGGCGCCTCCGGGTCCACCGGGGCGCACTCGTCGGTCTCGGGGTCGTACGCGTCGTGGACACCGAAGTCCGTGACCTTGTCGATCAGGCGCGGTTCACCGGAGCCCAGGGGGAGCGGCACGCGCCACAGGCCGACGTCCTCCTGGGCCGCGTAGAGGGTCCCGGTGCGGTGGTCCACCGACACGCCCTCCAGCTGGGGGCCCACGCCCGGCTCCTCGCACGGGACCCAGGTGGTGCCGTCGGGCAGGGGGAACTCGCCGGGCATCGCCAGGTGCTGCACGTCGGTGTAGCCGATGCCGTCCGGACCCGTGGTGAGCCGGGCGGTCGCGATGGTCGTGCTGCCCTCCTGCGTGACCACCGCATACGTCTCGCCCTGGGCGCGGTAGACCGCCAGGCCGTAGGCCGTCTGCTCCGCGGCGACCGTCGCCCGGTCCGGGCTGAACAGGAACTCCAGCTCCGGTGCCGTGACCTCGGTGAGCGGCGTGGTGGCTCCGGCTCCGGCGGGGTCGATGGCGAAGAACCGGATCTGGTCGTTGTAGCGGTCCGAGACGACGGCGACGTCCGTCGGCCTGCCGTCCACGTCGAGTCCGTAGGCGATGTCCACGTTGTTGTACCGGCCGGGGACGCCGTCCGCGCGGGGTGCCGCCGTGGCCGCGACCGACTGCAGCTCGGTCGCGGCCACGGAGTAGACGCGCAGGCCGCCTTCCTTGGCCGTCGCGACGACGAGCGAGCGGTCCGAGTGCTCCGGGTGCACCCAGATCGCGGGGTCGTCGCCCGACGCGTTGCCGCCGGCCTCGTCGTCGTACAGCGCGGGCGTCTCCACCGAGGTGGTGACGGTCGCGGGGGCGGGCGCCGGGTGGTCGGGCCCGCCGCTCGCGGCCGCCGAGGCGGGGACCAGGGTGGACAGGAGCAGCAGGGCGGCCGGCGGAGCGGCGAGGCGACGTCGCATGACCAGAGGCTGCCCGGCGTGCATGGAAGCCGGACGACGCGCGTCTGAACACCACACGAACGGTTCGTCCGCCGTCGCCCCGATTACCTTCGAAGCCTAAGTTTCTTCGCTTTGCGGGCCCGCAAAGCGAAGAAACTTAGGCTTCGAAGGTCAGTCCAGGAGGGGGTCCAGGCCCCAGAGGGGGAAGACGGCGCGGCGGGTGGCCTGGACCGCGCGGTCGACGGCGTCGGCGGGGTCGAAGCCGTCGCGCCAGCTGCGGAAGGGGACCTCGGCGGAGCCGAGTGTGCGGGCCGCCTCCAGGTGCAGCGCCTCGACCGCCGTGCGCCAGGAGCCGGGCAGCTCGGAGCCGCGTTCCAGGGGTGCGTGCGCCGCCTCGGCGACGAGTGCGGCCCAGGCGAGCGGGACGACGTCGGACACGGCGTAGCCGCCACCGCCCAGCGCGAGCCAGCGGCCCTCGGCATGCTCGTGCGCGAGTGCGTGTGCCCACTGCTGCGCGGTGCACTGGGCGTCCACCGAGACGTTCAGGTTCGAGAGCGGGTCGCGCCCGTGGGCGTCGCAGCCGTGCTGGGACACGATCGCCTGCGGCCGGTGTTCCCGGACCAGGGCCGGCACCACCGCGTCGATCGCTCGCAGCCAGGCGGCGCCCGAGGTGCGCGCCGGGACGGGGATGTTGACGACGCTGCCCTCGGCTGGGCCGGAGCCGACGTCGCTGGAGGCGCCGGTGCCGGGGAACAGGGTGCGGCCGTCCTCGTGGATCGAGACGGTGAGCACGCGCGGGTCGTCCCAGAAGATCGCCTCGACACCGTCGCCGTGGTGGGCGTCGAAGTCCAGGTAGGCGACGCGTTCCGCACCCCGGTCGAGGAGGTGGCGGATGGCCGCCGCGGCGTCGTTGTAGACGCAGAAGCCCGACGCGGCCCCCGGCATCGCGTGGTGCATGCCGCCCGCCACGTTCACGCCGTGCGCGATCTCACCGGCCCAGAGCGCCTCGGCGAGGTCGACGGACCCGCCGAGCTGCCGTGCGGCGGCCTCGTGCATGCCGGCGAACAACGGGTCGTCGTCGGTGCCCAGCCCGCGCGCCAGGTCCGGTTCCAGCGTGCTCCCGGCATGCCGGACGGCGGCCACGTAGTCGGCGTCGTGCACCGTCTCGATGACGGCGTCGGACGCGGGCTCGGCGCCCACGATCTCGAGCGTGGGCCGGTCGGGCAGGCCGAGCGCCTCGATCAGCCGCATGGTGAGGTCGAGGCGGGCAGGCGACATGGGGTGCCCGGGTCCGAAGTCGTACTCGAGCAGTCGCGGACTCCAGACCAGCCGGGCGAGGTGCACCAGCCCACGGTAACGGACCGGTGGCCCCGTGCGGGTCTCTGCCCGGCACACGCCCCGGGACGTGGCAGAGTAAGGCGTCGATCATCGAGACACGGGAAGGGAGCTGTTCGGATGGCGCGGACCCTGCGGCACCGGCTGTTCACCTTCCGGGAATACATCGACGTGCTCGCGTTCCGCGCCCCGGCCCGGCTGGCCGTCACGGTCTTCGCCTGCGTGATCGGTGTGTTCACCCTGCTCCTGCTCCCCACCTTCGCGACGGCGGACGGCGGCGGAGCACGCCTGGTCGACGCCCTGTTCACCGCCGTCTCCGCGGTGTGCGTCACGGGTCTGGTCGTCCAGGACACGGGGACCTACTGGTCCCTCTACGGGCAGATCGTCATCCTCGCCGGCATCAAGGTGGGCGGGTTCGGCATCATGACCGTCGCCTCCCTGCTCGGCATGATCGTCTCGCGCCGGATCGGCCTGACGCAGAAGCTGCTCACGGCGTCGGAGACCAAGACGAGCAAGCTGGGCGACGTCGGCTCGCTGGTCAGGGTCATCATCGTGACCGCCACCACCCTCGAGCTGTCGATCGCGCTGCTGCTCTTTCCCCGGTTCCTGGTGATCGAGGGAAATGCGGGCACGGCGGCGTGGCACTCGCTGTTCTACGGCATCTCGGCGTTCAACAACGCGGGTTTCGTGCCCACGGCCGAGGGCATGACGCCGCACGTCGGGGACTGGACGCTCGTGCTGCCGATCGCGCTCGGCGTGTTCATCGGTGCGCTGGGGTTCCCGGTCATCCTCAACATCCAGCGGTCGCTGCCGCGTCCGGGTCAGCGGTGGCGCGGCTGGACCCAGCGGCTCTCGCTGCACACCAAGCTCACGCTCGTGACCAGCTTCGTGCTCTTCGTGGTGGGCGCGCTGCTGCTGCTGATCCTGGAGTGGGCCAACCCCGACACGTTCGGCCCGCTGGACCTCGGGGAGAAGCTGCTCGCCGCCGTCTTCGCCGGCATCATGCCGCGATCCGGCGGGTTCAACACCGTCGACGTGGGGGCCATGAGCCAGTCGAGCTGGCTCATCCAGGACGCGCTGATGTTCGTGGGCGGCGGGTCGGCGTCGACCGCCGGTGGCATCAAGGTGACGACCCTCGCCGTCATGCTGCTCGCGATCGTCGCCGAGGCCCGCGGTGACCGGGACATCGAGGCGTTCGGCCGGCGGATCCCGCTCGACGTGCTGCGGCTCTCCATCGCCGTGGTGTTCACCGGGGCGTCCATCGTGCTGGTCTCGTGCGTCGCGCTGCTGGAGCTCACCGACCACAGCCTGTCCAAGGTGCTGTTCGAGGTGCTGTCGGCGTTCGCGACCGTCGGCCTGTCCACCGGTATCACGCAGGGTCTGCCCGACGCCGCCAAGTACTGGTTGTCGGCGCTCATGTTCGTGGGACGTACCGGAGCGGTGACGGTCGTGGCGGTGCTGGCGCTGCGCGACCGGCGGCGCATCGTACGCTTCCCCGAGGAACGACCCATCATCGGGTGAGACCGTAGTGCAGCGCAGGGTGGGGGCCGAGGGACGAGGCACCCGCCCGGAGCGGAACGTAGGTCTCACCCGACAGACAACCTCGGGTGAGACCGTAGTGCAGCGCAGGGTGGGGGCCGAGGGACGAGGCACCCGCCCGGAGCGGAACGCAGGTCTCGACCGACAGACAACACCGGATGAGGACGTGGCAGACCCACAGGTCACTATCGTGGCCCGTACGTCTGACAAGTGGCCAGAGAGGAATACCGTGCCGGAGAAGAAGCCCGAGCGGGATGCGGGTGTGCTCGTGATCGGCCTGGGGCGGTTCGGGTCGGCGATCGGCGCGACCCTGGACCGGCTGGGCCAGGACGTGCTGGCCGTGGAGCAGGACCCGAGCCTGGTCGCGCAGTGGTCCGGGCGGCTGCCGCTCGTGGAGGCCGACGCATCCAACCCGGAGGCGCTGGAGCAGCTCGGTGCCAAGGACTTCGGCGTGGCCGTGGTCGGTGTCGGCTCCTCGCTCGAGGCGTCGGTGCTGATCACCGGCAACCTGGTCGACCTGGGTACGCCGCAGATCTGGGCCAAGGCGATCTCCGCCGAGCACGGCCGCATCCTGACCCGCATCGGCGCGCACCACGTGGTGTTCCCGGAGGCCGACGCCGGTTCGCGCGTGGCCCACCTCGTGAGCGGCAAGCTGCTCGACTACATCGAGGTCGAGGACGGGTTCACCATCGTGAAGATGCGCCCGCCCAAGGAGGCGCAGGGCTTCACGCTCGCGCAGTCGAACATCCGCAGGCGCTACGGCGTCACGGTGATCGGCGTCAAGTCGCCCGGCGTGGACTTCGTCTACGCGACGCCGGAGACCCGCGTCTCGGCCAACGACCTGCTGGTCTGCTCCGGCCACGCCGAGCTGCTGGACCGCTTCGCGGCACGCCCCTGAGCCCGTCGTCGGGCCCTGACCGGCGCACCTCACACCTTCGTCGATTACGGGGCGCGCGATAGACCAGGTAGCCTAGGCAACGGACTCCCTTTCGTGTTGGTCGGCCATCGTCACTCTCTGGCGTCACTGTCCCGGACCAACCGTGGACCATTTCGCTGAGCGGCCCGTCGTCGGGCTGCCGCCGACCGATCGAACATTGCGAGGACCTATGGGCTCCGTCATCAAGAAGCGCCGCAAGCGTATGGCGAAGAAGAAGCACCGCAAGCTGCTTCGTAAGACGCGTCACCAGCGCCGCAACAAGAAGTGACGCCCGCGCCCTCTGGCGCGTGACGAGCAGGCCCGGCCCCACTGTGGGCCGGGCCTTCTTCGTGCCTCGGGCGGGCTAGCGTCCCTGGAGGCGGCGCCGCGCCGCCCGGAGCACCAGGCCGAGCACCCAGGCGGCGCCGGCCCACGAGGCGGTCCGCACCCCGCGCCCGGCCGCGCGCTGCGACCGGCCACGGAACTCCCGGATGGGCCAGCCCACCTCCTGCGCGTGCCGGCGCAGCCGCAGGTCGGGATTGATGGGGCAGGGGTGGCCCACCACGCGCATCATCGGCAGGTCGTTCAGCGAGTCGCCGTAGGCGTAGCTCTCGTCGAGGTCGATCTCGTTGACGTCCGCGAGCTCGACGATGGCCTCCGCCTTGGCCTGGCCGTGCATGAGGTCACCGGTGAGCCGGCCCGTGTAGAACCCGTCCTTGTGCTCCGCGATGGTGCCGAGCGCACCCGTCGCGCCCAGCCGGCGGGCGATGAGCTGCGCGATCTCCACGGGCGTGGCGGTGATGAGCCAGACCTGGTGGCCCGCCGCGATGTGCTCGTCGAGCAGACGGCGTGTGCCGGGGTAGATGCGCAGGGACAGGACGGCGTCCCACACCTCCTCGCCGAGCGTGGCGATCTCCGCGACGCTGCGGCCCGCGATGAGCGACAGGGCGCGGTTGCGCACCTCGTCGATCTGCTCCTTGTTCTCGCCCCACACCAGGTAGCGGGCCTGGATCAGCGCGAACCTGAGGATATCCCGCGTGCCGAAGAACTTGCGCTGATACGCGGACTTGGCGAGGTGGAACGCGCTCGCCCCGCGGATGATCGTGTTGTCGACGTCGAAGAACGCCGCGGTGGCGGACGAGGGGTGCGTCGACGGCATGGAGGTCACTCTATCCGCGTGACAGGTGGTGCAAGTCCCGGCCGGGCACGCGGGGACGACCGTGATAAAACCGGGGAGTGACGCACGAGATCAGGACGCCGGAGCGGGCCACGCTGGCGCGATCCCTCCATCTGCTGGTCGCCGTGTTCGCCCTCGGGGGCTTCGGCATCGAGCTCGTCGTCGCGATCATCGAGGGCCCCGGCATCGCCCCGACGCACACCGAGCGCATCGTCCGGCTCTTCAGCTACTTCACCATCGAGTCGAACCTGCTGATCGGCGGGGTCTCGCTGGCGCTCGCGCTCGATCCGCGCCGGGACGGTCCGCTGTTCCGCGTGCTGCGGCTCGACGCGCTGGTGTGCATCGCCGTCACCGGCGTCGTCTACAACACCGTGCTGCGCGGCATCGTCGAGCTGACGGGGGCCGGGCTGGTCTCGAACACCATGCTGCACGTCCTGGCGCCGCTGTTCGCCGTCATCGTGTGGTTGTGGGCCGGGCCACGGCCGCGGGTGACCGCACGGACGGTGTGGTGGTCGACCGTCTACCCGATCGCATGGCTCGTCTACACGTTCCTGCGGGGTGCGGCCACGGACTGGTACCCGTACCCGTTCCTCGACGTGCACGTGCTCGGCTACGCCGGTGCGCTGACCAACGCGACGCTCGTCGCCGTCGTCTTCCTGGTGCTGGCGTGGGGTGCGCGGTGGGTCGACGGGCGACTGCCGGACACGGACCGTTCGCCCCCGCCTGCGTGACGTAACCTCGGGGCGTGACAAGTCCTGCCGAGGCCCGGGTAGTCCTGTACACACGCGAGGCGTGCCATCTGTGCGAAGAAGCACGCGCCGTCGTCGTGCAGGTGTGCGAGGGTGCCGGAGCTCAATGGCGCGAGGTCGACATCGACAGCGCGCCCGCACTGCGGGAGAGGTTCGGGGAGTATGTCCCCGTGGTCGAGGTGGACGGGGTCCAGCAAGGATTCTGGCGCGTGGACGGTGCGCGCCTGGCCCGCCTCCTGGCATGATCATCCCGGCAGTGTGTGCGTACGCCCGCGACACGGTGGTCGCGGGGAGGGGAGCAGCACGTGGTCGAACTCAGTGACGGCACAGTTCCGGCAGCAACCGTGGGGAGGCTGCCGTACTACTTGCGCGCCCTGCGCGATCTCGCGGCCGAGGGGGTAAACCTCACCTCCTCGACCGAGCTCGCCGAGCGTTCGGGCGTGAGTTCGGCACAGCTGCGCAAGGACCTGTCGTACCTGGGTTCGTTCGGCACCCGCGGCGTCGGCTACGACGTCGAGTCGCTCGCCTCGTACATCACGGTCGCCCTGGGGCTGGAGACCGAGCACCGGCTCGCGATCGTCGGTATCGGCAACCTCGGGCACGCGCTGGCGAACTACTCCGGGTATGCGACCCGCGGTTTCCAGGTGGTGGCCCTCCTCGACGCGTCGCCCGACGTCGTGGGTACGCGCGTGGCCGGTGTGACCGTCGAGCACGTCCGTTCCGTTGCCGAGGTCATCCACCGTGAGCGGGTCACCATGGTCGTGCTCGCGCTGCCGGGCCATGGGGCCCAGGACGTGGCCGACGCCGTGGTCGGCTCGGGCGTCCGCGAGATCCTGAACTTCGCCCCGATAGCGCTCCAGGTGCCGGACGACGTGGTGGTGCGGTCCGTCGACGTCGGTGGCGAGCTGCAGATCCTGGCGTTCCACGCGGCGACGCGCGCCGCTGCCCTCTGACACCGGTCGGTTCCACAAGGGGTTCCTGACAGCAGTTCAGCAGGCTCCAGGCGGCCGTAACCCCGGGGGTTATGGCCGTCTGCAGCCTGCTGAACGGGAGTCTGTCCGCGCTGGGGGCAGCGGGAGGGTCAGGACTTGGCGATCGCGCTGACGTCCAGGGTGATCTTGACCTTGTCGCCCACCAGGAAGCCGCCGGTCTCCAGCGAGGCGTTCCAGGTCAGGCCGAACTCCTTGCGGTTGATCTCGAGGTTGGCCTCGAAGCCGGCGCGGTCGTTGCCGAACGGGTCCTTGGCGGTGCCCGCGAACTCGGTCTCGAGCTCGACACCCTTGGTGACACCGTTGATGGTCAGGTCGCCCGAGATGATGTACGCGTCGCCCTCGGGGCGGATGCCCGTGGACGCGAAGGTCCAGGCCGGGTTCTCCTCGGCGTGCCAGAAGTCGGCGCTCTTCAGGTGGCCGTCGCGACCGGCGTCGCCCGTGTTGACCGACTCCGCGTCCAGCTCGGCGGTGACGCTCGACGACTCGAGGTCCTCACCGACCGTGATGGTGCCCGAGCTCACGGCGATGGTGCCGCGCACCTTCGCGATGCCCGCGTGGCGAACGGAGAAGGCGGCGGTGGTGTGGGACGGGTCGATCTCGTACGTGCCGGTGGTGAGACCGGCGGGGAGAGAGGTGGCCATGAGAGAGGACTCCTTGTTGGTGCGGCGATATGGGTGGATAGTTGAGAGATCAACTAGTCACGCTCAGATCTAACATAACCGGTCCCGTAACGTATTCCTAGAGGGTGCCCGAGTCGGTACGGACCGCAGGGAACTGGCCGGAGGAACTCACGCCCGGCCCGGCCGACGGCGTGACGACGGGCACCTTCCTGGCGGCTCGGCAAGCACGAAAGCGGTGGGCGAAATGGCAGCACAGACGATCGAACAGCGCGACATCTGGCTGACCGAGGAGCAGCAGGGCTCCTGGCGGCACTATCTCGAGGGCACGGCGCGCTTCGTCGAGGCGCTCGGCGCCGTCCACGACCGCACCCTCGACCTCTCCCTGGGGGAGTACAGCCTCCTCGTGCAGCTCTCGGAGGCGCCGGAGCGCACCATGCGGATGTCGGCGCTCGCCGACGGCCTGGTGCTGTCGCGCAGCCGCCTCACGCACACGGTCGCGCGCATGGAGTCGCGCGGGCTGGTCGAGCGGCGCGCGGCGGAGGGGGACCGACGCGGGGTGAACTGCACCATGACCGACGCCGGACACGCGGCTCTCGAGACGGCCGCCCCCGGCCATGTCGCCGCGGTGCGCCGCATCCTGGTGGACGCGCTGGAGCCGGAGGAGTTCGCCATGCTGGGCCGCATCATGGCCAAGGTCGCCGAGTCCTCGAAGGCCTCGGGCGGCACGGAGGAGGGCCTGACGGCCCTCTGCGACTAGCTGGCGCCTACCGAGCGATTCGGCCCGAATCTCCCGGGAGATTCGGGCCGAATCGCTCGGTAGGCGTTGTGGCTAGGCCCCCGGCGTACTGGTCCAGACGTCGGCTATCGACGGGTCGTAGTCGCCCGGCGTGTCCGCGAAACGGAGTCGCATCGTGCCGTCCGCCGTCGCCGCCGACGGGTCGACCTCCAGCCGGTACGTGACCGCACCCGCGCCGTCGTCCGTCTTGCGGTGGTCCCGGCTCAGCACGCGGACGCCGTCGGCGAGGACGTCGTAGGTCTTGCGCTGCGGGCCGTCGTACGTCTCGACGACCGTCAGCACGAACGCCTCGCCGGCGGGGACGTCGAGGTCGAGCTCGAAGTGTCCGTCGCCCGCGGTGACGCCCGTGTACCGGCGCGTGAGCCCGGCCTCGACGTTGGTCCCCGAACCGGGGGAGGCGGTCAGCCCGTGCGCGGCCTCCGACGCGGCGTCGCCGACGTCGACATGGTCGACGACCCCTGTGGGCGGCGTCGGCACCAGCACGTCCAGCGTCGCCTGCGCCGACTCGTCGTCATGAGTTCCGACGGCGACCCCGACCGGCGTCGTCCCGCCGGTGACCGAACCGGGGACCCGGATCTCCACCTCGTGCTCGACGACCGCCCCCGGCGCCAGGGTCAGTGACTCCGGCTCAGGCGCCGGCCAGCCCTCCGGGACGGTCACCGTCACCGTCCGTGGCTGCTCGACGGCGGACCGGTTCTCGATCGTGGCGTGCACGGTGACCGAGTCGCCCGGTCCGGCGGTGTCCGGTGTCGTCCCGGCAGAGCCGACCACGACGCCGGGGAGCACGTCGAGCCCTCCGGTCACCCAGAGCTCGGCCGTCGAGTCCCCATAGGTGTAGGACACCGTCCCGGCGAGCTCTGCACTGCCCGCCGTGCGGCCCGCCGGCAGCGACACGTCGAGATGCCGCACCGCCGTCGTCCCCGGCTCCACCCGGTCGGGGAGCTGCCCCACCGGCGTCGCCGTCCAGCCGTCCGGCAGCGCGAGCTCGGCCTCGGGCAGCAGGAGCGTCTGCGGTCCGGTGTTCGCCAGACGCAGCTCGACCGGGACCGTCGACCCCGGCAGCGCCGCCTCGTCGGCGACCACCAGGGTGGCCTGCGCCCCGAGGAGCGCGGCGGAGGCGTCCGCGAGCGTGGCCGCCACCGCGTCGGCGGCAGCGAGCAGCGCCTCGGCGACGTCCTCGGGCGCCCCGTTCCGCCGGGCGTCCTCGACATCGGTCCTGAGCTCCCCGACGTCGGCCAGGGCGGCGTGGACGTGCGCCGGCGCGTCGTCGTCGGAGCGGAGGTAGGCGGACCAGGCCAGCGAGGTCTCCCGGTCGCCGCCGTCGGCCAGCCGACCGAGGTGAGCGGCCTGCGACCGCGTCAGGTGACCGTCGTCGCGTGCGTCGTCGACGGCGTCCGCGAGCTCCGTCAGACCGTCCCGGGCGTCCCCGAGGTCGCCCAGGGCCTCGTCGACCAGGAACCGGTACGTCCCGGAGCCCACGCGGAAGGCGGCGGCGCCGTCGACCATGCGCTCGAACTCGATGCCCCGGACCCGGCCGACCGGCGTGCCGGACTCGAGCACGGCGTGCCGCGACGCGGTGGGCACCCGGATCTCCGCCGTGGTGTTGGCCGGGACCGTCACCGTCAGCTCCAGGTGGTCGCCCTCGACGTCCCAGCCGCTCTCGACCGCGCCGTACGGGGTGTCCAGGCGGTAGTCGACGTGCCCGACGCGTTCGTCGATCCGGGGTGCGACCAGCGACCTGCGGTAGCCCGGCTCCAGCGAGCGGACGCCGGCCATGGTCCCGTACATCCACCGGCCGACGGCGCCGTAGGCGTAGTGGTTGAACGAGTTCATCCCCGGGTCGTGGAACGAGCCGTCCGGCAGGATGGAGTTCCACCGCTCCCACACGGTCGTCGCGCCGTTCGCTATCTCGTAGCCCCACGACGGGTAGTCCTCGTGCTGGAGCATCTCGAAGGCGACGTCGTCCCGGCCGATCTGGGACAGGGCGGGCAGCAGCCCCTCGACGCCGAGGAACCCGACGGACAGGTGCAGGTCGCGCCGTTCGAGGCTCGCGAGGAACTTCGCCGCCACCTCGTCCTCGAGCTCGTCGGGCATCAGGCCGTGCGTGATCGTCAGGACGTACGACGTCTGGCTGTCGGAGGTCACGGTGCCGTCGGCGGCGACGAACTCCCGCTGGTAGGCGGCCCGGATCTCCGCGAAGGCGGCGTCGTACGCGTCGGCGTCCGCCGTCCGTCCGATGGCGCGGGCCATCTCGGCGAGCTCCTGCGTGCTCTTGGCCATGAACGCGGTGGAGACGACGCCGGCCTCGGTCGGGTCGTCGAGGTTGACCCAGTCCAGGTAGCCCCCCTCGTCGCGGATCCAGTTCTCGGAGTCGGCGTGCAGGTAGTCGACGTAGCGCCGCATCGCCGCGTAGTTCTCCTCGACCACGTCGGTGTCGCCGTAGGCGCGCCAGAGGGTCCAGGGCACGTGCACGCCCGCGTCGCCCCAGCCGGCGGTGCCCATGCCGCCGTCGGAGTGCCCGGGGATGACCGGCGCGAAGCCGGGGAAGGCGCCGTCGGCGCGCTGGCTGTCTCGCAGATCGCGCAGCCACTTGCGGAGGAACTCGCGCGAGTCGGCCGTGTACGCGGCGGTCTCGCCGAAGACGTTGATGTCACCGGTCCAGCCGAGCCGCTCGTCACGGGCCGGGGTGTCGGTGGGGATGGACAGGAAGTTTCCGCGCCGGCCCCACCGGATGTTGCTGTCGAGCTGGTCGACCATCGCCGAACCCGTCGACAGTTCGCTGGACTCCTCGGTGTCCGTCCCGACCACCACGCCGACGACGTCGCCGGCCGCCGGTGCGTCGGTGACCCCCGTGATCTCGACGAACCGGAACCCGTGCGACGTGAAGGTGGGCTCGACGACGCCGGTCCCGGACTCGTCGAACGTATACGTGTCGGTGACCTTGGCGGTGCGCAGGTTGTCGGTGTGCAGCGTCCCGTCGGGATTGAGGACCTCGCCGAACCGGAGGGTCGCCGTCGTGCCGGGAGCTCCGGTGAGCCGGGCACGGACGTGGCCCACCATGTTCTGCCCGAGGTCGTAGAGGTGGACACCCTCGGCAGGGGACGGCAGCGCCGTGGCGCTCAGCTCCTCGAGCACCCGCACCGGCTGGTCCTGCTGCGGCACGAGCTCGGCGGCCGGCGCCTCGATGACGTCGGCAGGCGCCCAGCCCGTCGCGTCGAAGCCGGGGGACGACCACCCGTCGGTGTCGTGCGCGGCGCGCGCGTCGAAGCCCTCGCCGTCCAGGAGGTCGGAGGTGCGGATCGGGCTGTCCCCGACCGACCAGTCCTCCCCGGTCGTGATGGTCCGGGTGGTCCCGTCGGCCAGCTCCACCCGGAGCTGGGCGAGCAGGCTCGGCGTCGTGCCGTAGCGCTCCGACCCGGCCTGGGCGATGCGGCCGGCGAACCAGCCCTTCGCGAGCTGCGCCCCGAGCACGTTGGTGCCGGGGTGGAGCAGGTCGGTGACGTCGTACGTCTGGTACTGGATGCGGTCCGCGTAGTCCGTCCACCCGGGCGCGAGCTGGTGGTCACCGACCTCGTTCCCGTCCAGCTCGAGCTCGTACAGCCCGCGCGCGGTCGCGTAGACGCGTGCGCTGGTCACCGGGACGTCCGGCAGGTCGAACTCGGTGCGCAGGAGCTGGACGTCGGTCGACTGCTCGGCCCACGCCTCGTCGCCCTCGCTCACGGCCAGCCCGTCGGCGGTGGCCCGTCCGTCGGACAGCTCGTGCTCGTCGCCGGGGAACGTGGCGTCCAGCAGGCTGTCGCCGTCCGGCGTCGTGACGCTGATGTCGTGCACGAGCGCGGACTCGCCCCCGCTCGTGCGCAGGCCCACGAGGCCCGGCGCCGTGTGCGTCGCGTCGGTCCGGGTGTCCACGACGTCGCCGTCGACGCGCGTGGTCAGGGTGTCGCCGACCACCTCGAGGGTGTACTCGTGCCGGTCGGCGAGGTCGAGGTCCGCGGAGAAGGGCGCCGCGTCGAGGACCGTGTATCCGTTGTTCACCTTCACGTGCGGACGCAGGGCGTGCTCGGCCTCGCTGAGCTGCCACATGTACGCATTGGCCCGGTCCGAGCCACGGACGTAGATCCCCAGCGCGCCCTCGATGTGCGACGCCGTCACCGTGACGGTGTAGTCCGTCCACTCCGTGCCGACCTGCGAGGTGTCCTTGCCGATCCACTGGCCGGTCCAGGCCGCGGCGTCGGCCAGCGCGGTCTCGAAGTGCGCGGGCGTGGTCCACCGGGAGGCGTTGTCGTCGTCGTCCCAGGCGCGGACCGACCAGGTGTACTCGCTCTCGGCGGTGAGGTCCGGCCCGTCGTACGGCACGTCGACCGACCGGTCCGACCGGACGCGTCCGGAGTCCCACATGGCGCGTCCGGAAGCGGTGTCGCCTGCCCAGACGCGCACCTGGTAGGCCCGCTGCTCGACGCCGCGCCGGTCGGCCTCGAGCTGCCACGAGAACTGGACGGGCTCGGTGGGGAGGAGCCCGGTCGGGTCGGTGCGGCGGTCCACGGTCGGCGCGGTCACCGCGAGGGCAGGGCTGGTGGTCTCGTAGGCGCTAGGGGACCCGGCAGCCGGTGGCGCGGCCGAGAGCGGGACGAGCAGAGTGAGGGCGACGAGCGGGCTGAACAGCCGGACGCTCCGGGATCGTGGAGCGCGAGGTGCGAGCGACATCGGGATCTCCTTGAATCGTTTCAGCGGCGGTGGTGAAACTGGCGGAGACGTTAAAGGGCTTAAACGTTAAAGGTCAAGAAGTTGCTGCTCGGAAGTTTTGTCCCGGTCCGCGGCGCGTCTCCCGTCCGGTCGGGACACCCGCACCACGACGGCCTGCTGACCCCGATCGGTGTGAGATACGGCAATCCATACCTGCTCGAGGTCACAGGCACCCAGGGTCGGGTGCGAGACTGGGCGCCATGGTTTCCACGACGGTTCACCTGCTGCGTCACGGCGAGGTGTACAACCCCGACGGTGTCCTGTACGGGCGGCTGCCCGGATACCGCCTCTCCGACCGTGGCCAGGCGATGGCGAAGATCGTTGCCGACCACCTCACCAGCACCGGCCGGGACGTGACCCGAGTGGTCGCCTCCCCGCTGCAGCGCGCGCAGGAGACCGCCGCGCCCCTCGTGCAGGGCTTCGGCCTGGAGCTCGCCACGGACGACCGCATCATCGAGGCCGAGAACCGGTTCGAGGGCCTGCCCGTCGGGAACGGCGGCGGGGCGCTCAGGAGCCCGCGGAACTGGCCGCACATGTGGAACCCCTTCCGCCCGTCGTGGGGGGAGCCGTACACCCACCAGGTCCAGCGCATGCGTGCCGCCGTCGACGACGCGCGCCGCGCGGCCGAGGGCCACGAGATCGTGCTCGTCAGCCACCAGCTCCCCGTGTGGCTCACCCGCCGGTCCTTCGAGGGCGGCCAGCTCTGGCACGACCCGCGCAACCGCCAGTGCAACCTCGCCTCCCTGACGTCCCTGCACTTCGAGGACGACCGGTTCGTGGGCCTGCACTACTCGGAGCCCGCCGCGGAGCTCTACCCCGGCGCGAGCAAGGTTGCCGGCGCGTGATGCGAGGCAAGACCTTCAAGGTCGTTCAGGTAGTGGTAGCGGTCGGCATCGTGATCGGCCTGGTCGCGGCGCTCGCGGCCTGCACGTCGGAGGACTCCGGCGCCGGCGACGTCGTCGGGCAGGGGTACGTCTCCGGGGACGGGTCGGTGCAGACCTACGATCTCGGCGAGCGCAAGGGCCCGGTCGCCATCACCGGCACGGCCTTCGAGGGCGACGACGTCGACACGGCGGACTGGGCGGGCGACGTGGTGGTCGTGAACACCTGGTACGCCTCGTGCGCACCGTGCCGCGCCGAGGCTCCCGACCTCGTGGACCTCGCGAACTCGAAGGACGGCGTGCAGTTCCTCGGCATCAACACGGAGGACGACGCCGGTGCGGCCCTGGCCTTCCAGCGCACCTTCGAGGTGCCGTACCCGAGCATCGAGGACCGCACCGGAGAGGTGATCGCCGGCCTGAACGGAGTCGTGCCGCTGCAGGCCGTGCCCACCACCGTGCTGCTGGACCAGGAGGGCAACGTCGCCGCACGCGTCATCGGGCAGGCGGAGCACTCCACCCTCGAGGCACTGATCGACGAGGTCCTGGCGGAGGCGGCCTGATGGTTCCCGGCAGCGTCACCGGTGCCGTCGCGGGCGCGGTCGGCGAGGGGCTCGCGAGCACCGTGTTCAGCGGCTCCCTCGTCCTGGCGGTGCCGGTGGCGATGCTGGCCGGCCTCGTCTCGTTCGCGTCGCCGTGCGTGCTGCCCCTGGTCCCCGGCTACATCGGCTACGTGAGCGGCATGGCGGCGGCCTCGATGGGCACCACGTCCGGGCCGGTCGGTACCCGCGCCAAGCCCGGCCGGGGGCGGGTCGTCGGCGGCGTGGCCCTGTTCGTGCTCGGCTTCACGGTCGTCTTCGTCTCGTTCGGCGCCGCCTTCGGCAGCCTCGGCACCTACCTGGTGCGCTGGGAGGACGTGCTCACCCGCGTGCTCGGTGCCGTCGTGATCCTGCTCGGCCTCGGCTTCCTCGGCGCCATCCCGTTCCTGCAGCGCGAGGCCCGGTTCCACGTGACCCCGCGCGCCGGCCTGTGGGGCGCACCGCTGCTCGGTGTCGTGTTCGGGCTGGGCTGGACACCCTGCATCGGCCCCACGCTCGGTGCCGTGCAGGTGCTCGCCATCGACGAGGCGTCGGCGGGCCGCGGCGCGCTGCTGGGCGTCGCCTACTGCGTGGGCCTGGGCGTGCCGTTCCTGCTGGTCGCGCTCGGGCTGCAGAGCTCGGAGCGGATGCTGGACTTCTTGCGCCGCCACCGCCTCGCGGCGCTGCGCATCGGTGGCGGGATGCTGGTACTTGTCGGGCTGCTGCTGGTCACCGGGCTGTGGTCGCGGATCACCGGGGCCATGCAGCTCTGGATCGGCGGATTCGAGACGGTGATCTGATGGCCACGCGAGACAGGTACGTCCCCGAGGGCATCGCGGACGAGTTCACGCAGGGTGAGCCGGCGCAGGACGCGCCGTCGTCCGGCGAGCAGGGGCAGCGGCCGAACCGGCCCAGCATGCCCGCGCTGGGCCTGGTGGGGACGCTGCGTTGGATGTGGCGACAGCTCACGTCGATGCGTGTGGCGCTCATGCTGCTCATGCTGCTCGCCGTGGCGGCCGTACCCGGGTCGGTGCTGCCGCAGCGCAACCAGGACGCGGCCGCGGTGATCGAGTACCTCGCCGACCACCCCACCGCCGGCGAGTGGCTCGACCGAGCCGGCTTCTTCGACGTCTACACGTCGGCGTGGTTCTCGGCGATCTACATCCTGCTCTTCGTGTCGCTGGTGGGCTGCATCCTGCCGCGGTCGATGGCCCACTACCGCGCGCTGCGCGGGCGCCCGCCGCGCGTGCCGTTCCGGTTCGACCGGTTCCCGGCCAAGGCGTCGGCGACCACGGAGGTCTCGCCCGAGCGGGCCGCCGACGCCGTCGCCACCCACCTGCGGGGCAAGATCTCGTGGCTGCCCACCTTCCGTGTGGACCGGGGCGAGGAGCCCAGCCGGGGTGCGCGTGGAGCGTCGGGCCGGAGCGAGCTCGCGAGCGCAGGGCCGAAGCGACGGTCGCGACCGCCGTCGGCGACCGTGAGCGCCGAGCGCGGCTACCTGAGGGAGACCGGGAACCTGGTGTTCCACCTGGCCCTGGTCGGTCTGCTCGTGTCGGTCGCGACCGGTCAGCTGCTGCACTACCGCGGCCAGGCGATCGTCACCGAGGGCCGCGGGTTCGCCAACGCCGTGGTGGACTACGACACGTTCGAGAAGGGCGCGTGGTTCCGCCCCGAGTCGCTGGTGCCGTTCTCCATGACCCTCGACACGTTCGTGTCCGAGTTCGCGAGCGACACCGTGGCCTTCGCGCAGGCGCGCGACTTCACGGCGCACGTGACCGTGACCGAGCCCTCCGGCGAGCAGCGGGCCGAGACCGTGAAGGTCAACCACCCGCTGGTCGTGGACGGCGCCAAGATCTACCTGCAGGGCAACGGGTTCGCCCCCGACATCACGGTGCGCGACGCCGAGGGGGAGGTCGCCTTCTCCGGCCGCGTGACGTTCATCCCGCAGGACACGATGTACACGTCCCGCGGTGTGGTGAAGGTGCCGGACGTGTCCCCGGGGCTCGA
The DNA here is from genome assembly GCF_042682255.1 of Promicromonospora aerolata. Lineage (NCBI taxonomy): Bacteria > Bacillati > Actinomycetota > Actinomycetes > Micrococcales > Promicromonosporaceae > Promicromonospora > Promicromonospora aerolata. Next base: position 3,203,527 of record NZ_JBHUHF010000001.1, on the reverse strand, counting down.
CCAGATCGGGCTCGTCGGGTACTTCCTGCCGACGGCGGAGGTCGAACCCGACGGATCTGCCCGTTCGGCGTTCCCGCAGCCCGTCGACCCGCTGCTCGTGCTCGAGGTGTACACGGGCGACCTGGGGCTCGACGAGGGCACCCCGCAGAACGTGTACGAGCTCGACACGGCGTCGCTCACCCCCGCCCTCGAGGAATCGGGCGAGCGGGTCAAGGTGCTGGCCCGGCCCGGCGAGACCGTCGAGCTGCCGGACGGGCTCGGCACGCTGACGCTCGGCGACGAGCTGCCCCGCTACGTGGCGCTCGACCTGCGGCACGACCCCTCGCTCGGATTCGTGCTCGTCTTCTCGCTGCTCGCGCTCGGCGGACTCACCGTCTCATTGTTCACGCCCCGTCGGCGCGTCTGGGCGCGGGCGTACGTGGCGCAGGACGGGGCTACCGTGGTCGAGGTCGCGGGCCTCGCCCGCGGGGACGACGCCGGCCTGCAGGCCGAGGTCGACCGCGCCCTTGCGGCGGTGCCCGGCCGGGTACCCGCCGACCGGCAGGCTCAGGAAGCGCCTGCTGATATCCCGGTGGACGAGCCCGCTCCGGTGGACGAGCCCGTCGAGACCCCGACCAGATCGGAAAAGGACTGAACATGGACCTGGCAAACCTGAGTGTGCTGCTCGTCTGGGGCGCCGCGACCGCCCTCGCCGTCGCGCTCGTCGCGTTCGCGGTGGACCTGTCGCGCCTGTCCGGGGCGAAGGTCGACGCGCGGGACGCGGCCAGGAGTCAGGAGCGGGTGGCCGTCGGGGCCGGCGCCGCCGAACCGGGCTCGCCGTACGGCCCGGGCTCCGTTGCCGGGGCGACACCGCCCGGGGCCGTGAACCGCAGGCTCGCGGGGATCGGGATGTCGGTGACCTGGCTGGCCATCGTGCTGCTGCTCGTCGCCATTGTGCTGCGCGGCGTCGCGGCAGGGCGCACGCCGTGGGCCAACATGTACGAGTTCACGCTGGTCGGTACGTTCGTGGCCCTCGCGGTGTTCGTCGGCGTGAGTACACGGCGCGACGTCCGGTTCCTCGGCGCGTTCGTCACCGGGCTCTCCGTGCTGTTCCTCGTGCTGGCACAGCAGCAGTTCTTCGTCGAGGCCATGGGCGTGCAGCCCGCGCTGCAGAAGTACTGGCTCGTGATCCACGTGGGCGTCGCCATCTGCGCCACCGGCATCTTCACGGTCGCCTTCGTGACGTCGGTGCTGCAGCTCCTGCGGGACGGGCGGGACAACGGGTCGCCCCTGCTCGGCAGCAGGCACTGGGGCTGGCTCGACCACACGCCGACGCCGTCGGCGCTGGAGTCGCTCTCGTTCCGGCTGAACTCCGTCGCGTTCGTGCTGTGGACCTTCACGCTCATCGGCGGCGCCATCTGGGCCGAGGACGCCTGGGGTCGCTACTGGGGATGGGACCCCAAGGAGGTCTGGAGCTTCATCGTGTGGGTGGTCTACGCGGCCTACCTGCACGCCCGCACCACTCGGGGCTGGTCGGGCACGCGCGCGGCCTGGTTCGTCGTGGCCGGCTACGCGTGCGTGCTGTTCAACTTCACCGGCGTGAACCTGATCTTCAACGGGAAGCACTCCTACTCGGGCCTGTAAGCAGGTGACCATGCACCTGCTGCCAAGATGTTCGGCATCTTGGCACCAGGTGCATGGTCATCAGTTGTTCTCGGCGTCGTCGTCCGTGGCGTCCTGGTGGCTGCGGGCCTCGCGCTCGCGCTTGCGCTTCTCCTGCTCCAGCCGCCAGAGGAACTCGGGGTCGTCGTCGGGCGCGACCGGGCCGGACGGGCGCCGTGGGCCGGGCCGGGGCGAGCGCGGGGGCGGTGTCGGGCGGCTGCCGCCGCGGCCGGGGCCGGAGGGGCCGGCATTGTTGCGGCGGGCGGCGACACGCACGACGATCCACGAGATCGCGCCGAGCAGGGGCAGCAGCACGATCAGGAGCACCCAGAGCCAGCGCGGCAGCCCAGCGCGTTCGTCCTCGTCCGCGCCCCAGACGTCGGTGAGGGCATACGCCATGAGTCCGACGACGACCAGGATCAGGAGTATGCGTGCCATACCCCCAGCCTACGGCCGGATCGCGGGGATAGGTCAGCCCTCGACGTGACCTTCGCCGCGTCGCCGCCCGTTCTCCTCCGCGGGGCCGTCCTCGACGCGCTCGGTTCCCTCACGGGCCTCGCGCTCGCGCTTGCGTCGCGCCTGTTCCATCAGCCAGAGGAACTCGGGATCGTCCTCGGGCCCGGCGGGCGCGGGGTCCTGCTCCCAGGAGCGGACCCGCCGCGGGTACCGGGCGGGCGCCGGCTGGCCGGCCGGGAACCCGGTGACCTGCTCGCCGCCGCTCCTCCGGCGGCGTCGGGCGCCGTTGCTCACCACGATCCACGCGATGGAGCCCGCCAGCGGCAGGAACACGATGGCGAGGATCCAGAAGCCCTTCTGGATGCCGTGGAGGTCCTCCTCGTCCGCTTGGATCACGTCGACCAGTGCGTAGACGACGAGCGCGAGGTACAGGACGAAGAAGACGACCTTGGACATGCGCTGGATCCTAGCGGGGGACCCGCTGGACGTGGCGGGTCGTACGGGTGAACTCGTGGCCGGAGGTGTCCCGGGCCCGGCCTACCATGGGTAGGTGCCCCTCGTGATCTACTCCCTGCTCCGCCTCGCGCTGTTCGGCGCGGCCTTCGGGCTGCTCTATGTGGTCGGGCTGCGGGGTCTGCTGCTCGCGGTCGTGGCGGTGGTGGTCGCGTTCGCGCTGTCGTACCTGACGCTGCGCGGGCCCCGGGACGCCGCGACCCGGTGGATGGCCGGCCGCGCCGAGCGCCGGGCCGCCGAGCGGGCCGCCGCCCCGAAGGTCGATGCCGACGCGGTCCACGAGGACGCACGGCTCGACGACGAGCTCCGGGACCGCGGCTAGGCCGCTCCGGCGAACGCAGCCAGGTCGCTAGGGCTGGCGACGCCGCGGGCGCCCGACCGGTGTCGGGCGTGCTCGCGCTACAGCGACAGGCCGAACCACAGCAGCAGGCCGTAGCCCAGCTCGTACAGCCCCGTGCCGGCGAGGACCGGGATCAGCAGCTTTCCGCGCGCCCCGGCGAGGACCGGGATGGTCAGCAGCGCGGCCGGCCCGAGCAGCAGCAGGACGACGAGCGACCACGGCGCCCAGAACGCGCACACCGCGGCGAGCAGCACCGGGACCCACAGCATCGCGACGTAGGTCCGCCGTGCCCGGTGGTCGCCGAGCCGCACGGCGAGCGTGCGCTTGCCCGCCAGCACGTCGGTCGGGATATCGCGCAGGTTGTTCACCATGAGCAGCGCGCACGCGATGAGGCCCACGCCGACGGCGCCGAGCACGGCCGGCCAGGTGATCCGGTCGGCCTGGGTGTAGGTGGTGCCGAGCACCGCGACCAGGCCGAAGAACACGAACACCGCGATCTCGCCGAGCCCCCGGTACCCGTACGGTGTCTTGCCGCCCGTGTAGTACCAGGCAGCGGCCACGCAGACCGCGCCGACCGCGAGCAGCCACCAGTGGCCCGACACGGCGCACAGGGCCAGACCCAGCACCGCGGCGAGCCCGAAGGCGGCGAACGCCGCCCGCTTGACCGCACCGGGGACGGCGGCACCGGACGCGGTCAGCCGCATCGGGCCCACCCGGTCGAGGTCGGTACCGCGCACGCCGTCGGAGTAGTCGTTGGCGAAGTTGACACCGATCTGCAGCGCGAGGGCGACCCCCAGGGCGAGCAGCGCGGGCAGCCACGCTGCGGCCTCCACCTGGGCGGCCGCGCCGGTACCCACCATCACCGGGGCCGCTGCCGCCGGCAGCGTGCGGGGCCTGGCCCCGGAGATCCACTCGGCGGCAGTCGCCATCAGGGTGTCCTTCGTTCGTGGGGGTCTTCTGGTTCCTCGGGACGCGTGCGCCGGGACGGCGCATGGTCCTGGCGGAGGAACGAAGTCATGGTCGCACGGGTTCCCGGGCTGTCTCCCGCTCGGCCCGCACGACGGCGTCCCGCACCGCCCGGCGGTCGACCTTGCCCGGACCGCGGGTCGGCAGGGCGGCGGTGACGTAGACCCGGCGCGGTGCGGCCGGTGCACCGAGCCGCTGCCCGACGGCGGAGCGCAGCCCGGCGAGGAGCTCGCCACCGCCGTCGGCCAGGTCCGTGCTGCCCTCCGGGTGGTGGCCGGCCGGCGGGCGGCCGGTGGTGACGACGGCGACGACGGCTTCGCCCCACTCGGGGTCGGGTACCCCGACGACGCAGGCCTCGCCGGGTGTGCCGCGCGCGGCCAGGTGCTCGCTCACCGCGTCCTCGACGGCCGCGGGGGCGACGTTGATGCCGCCCGTGAGGATGACGTCGTCGGCCCGGCCGAGGATCGTGAGGCGGCCGTCGTCGAGGCTGCCCAGGTCGGCGGTGCGGAACCAACGGGTGCCGTCCGGATCGGTGCGGAAGGCGGCAGCGGTGCCGCCGGGGTCGCCCACGTAGCCCTCGGCGAGCATCGGACCGGACAGCTCGACGACACCCGCCCCGGCGCCGGGAACCGGGCCTGGCCCGGGCTCGGCGTCGGCCGCCCGGACGCGCACCCCGGCGAGCGGGACGCCGTCGTACACGCAGCCGCCGCACGTCTCGGACATGCCGTACGTCGTGACGGCCCGGACACCGGCGGCCCGGGCGCGGGCCAGCAGCGGGGCAGGCGTCGCCGCGCCGCCGACCAGCACGGCGTCGAACCGGGCGAGAGCGGAGAGGCCGGCGGCGTCGCCGTCGTCGGCCGCCGTGACCAGGCGGTGCAGCTGTGTGGGGACCAGCGAGACGTACGCCCGCGGGCCGTGCGCGAGGAGGTCGGTGAAGTCGGTGGCGACCGCGGCGAACCCCGCCGGGGTGAAGCGGTCCAGCGTGTCCGGGTACACGCCGCGTCCGGTCACGAGGGACCGCGTGATGACCTGGATGCCCGCGACATGGGTGGGTGGCAGCACCAGCAGCCAGCGGCCCGGGCCACCGAGCCGCTCATGGGTGGCCTCGGCGGAGGCGCGCAGCGCGGCGGCGCTCAGCGCCACCTCCCGGGGGTCACCCGTGGAACCGGACGTCCGCAGCACGAGCGCGGTGCCGGCCGGCGGGGCGACGTCGGACAGCCGGGGCTGCGGGGCGTACGCGGGCCCGCCGTCCAGGGCGTCCCGGACGGCGCGGACGACGTCGGTCAGGGGATCGGTCGAGGCCACCTCACGAGGGTAAGCGTGGCTCGGGGGTGCGGGGCTACCGTGTCGATAGGGTGTGCGCCACGCCGAACGGCCTCGGGGACCACTCGGGCGTCGGACGTCGCGGAGGAGGTCGGATGACAACGTCCTGGACGACTGCCGTACGGGCTACGGGCACCGCCCTGGTGATCGCTCTGGCGCTGGCGGGCTGCGGTCTCGGGGAGCCTGACGAACCGGTGTCCACGCCCACCACGACGGTCGACGCCCCCGTGCGGGGCGACCGGGAGGGGCCGCCGGACCCGGACGTACCCCTGGTGTGGCCTCTCACCGGCGTGGAGACGAAGAAGATCGCGCGGCGGCCGGCGGTGTCGGTCAAGGTCGAGAACTCGGTCGAGGCCCGGCCCCAGCGCGGCCTCCTCGAGGCCGATCTCGTCTGGGAAGAGGTGGTCGAGGGCGGCATCACCAGGTTCGTGGCGACCTACCACTCGAAGATCCCGGACGTGGTGGAGCCGGTGCGGTCCATCCGGCCGATGGACCCCGCGATCGTCGCTCCGCTCGACGGCATCCTGGCGTTCTCTGGCGGGCAGGGACCGTTCATCGCCGCGACGGAGCGGGAGGGTACCCAGACCGTCATCATGGACGACGGCGCCGCGGGGTTCACCCGCGACCCCGGTCGACGCGCACCGCACAACGTGATCGGGAGCGTCCCGGCGTTCCTCGCGCAGGCCGACGGCCGGCGGACGAGCCCGCCGCCGGCGCAGTTCGAGTACGCGCGCTCGGTGGGTGAAGGGTCGGCCTCGCAGACCGGGAAGCCTGCGCAGGAGGTGGATGTGCGGCTGTCTCCCGCGCAGCGCAGCGTCTGGAGCTGGGACCCGAAGCGCAAGGTGTACCTGCGCAGCGAGGGGTCGGCGGCCTCCGTCGCGGCGGACGGCCGGCGCCACTCCGCGCGGAACGTGCTCGTGCTGTCCACCTTCGTGTTCGACACCAAGTGGCGGGACGCGTCCGGCGCGCCGGTTCCCGAGCACCGGCTCGCGGGCAGCAGCGGCGCCGGCACGCTGGCCTCCATGGGCCACAGTGTCGCGGTGCGCTGGTCCAAGAAGGACCACCGGGCACCGATCGTGCTGAAGCTGCCCGGCGGCAAGGAGGCGCGGCTCGACCCGGGCAACACGTGGATCGAGCTGGTCCCGGAGCGGTCCGGGAGTTGGTCGCCCCGCTGAGGTCGCCCCGATGAGAGAGCTTTCATCCCGGTCTCATGACGGGTTCATACCGGCCTAGTTGAGTGACGGTGTCGCACCGAGCGTCCCTCGACCAGAAAGCGTGGCTGCCATGAGCCTTCTCGACACGTCCCCGGACCTGCGCGGCTACGCTCCGCGTCCCGTCGCCACCCCGCTCCGGGCGGCCGCCGCCGACGTCGCGGCGCGCACGCCCGACCCGCTCGTGCGCCGCCTGCTGCGGGCCAAGAAGGCCTACTCCACGCGGTTCGTCGCCGCGGCGATCGAGGCAGACCCGGCAGCCTTCGACCTGATCACCGACCCGGTAAGGGCGCCACGGCCCGGCGACGTCGTCCTGGCACGCGTCGTGACGATCGGGCAGCACCGGCGGCTGGAGTCCCCGGCCTCCCGCCGCCAGATCCTGTACGAGGGCGACGAGATCCTGGTGTCCTACGGGTCGCGGTACGCCGCGGACCAGTTCCACGCGGTCATCCCGGAGGACCTCGGACCGTGCCACCTGGCCGCGGCCGGCGGGCTCGCCTCGCGCGTCGTCGACCAGCACGCGGCGATCAAGGACGCCACGGTGATCGAGCCGGTCGGGCTGCTCTCGAACCCGTCCGGGGTGGTGAACCTCTCGGCCCTCGCGCCTCATCCGGTACGCCCGGCGTCGTCGGTCAGCGGGGCGGCGTCACGCGTGCCCGTCGTCGCCGTGGTCGGTACGTCGATGAACTCCGGCAAGTCGACCACACTGGCGTGCCTCGCCCGCGGGCTCGCTGCTGCCGGCCGCACCGTCCACGCCGGCAAGGCGACGGGGACGGGTGCGGGCAACGACGCCCACCACTACATCGACGCGGGTGCCCACCACGTCGTCGACTTCACCGACTTCGGCCTCCCCAGCACGTTCGGCCTCCCCTTCGAGGACGTCCGCGACGTCTTCGCGACGATGGCCGACGTGCTGACCTCCCCGGCCGGTCACGGCGCGCCCGACGTCGTGCTGATCGAGATCGCGGACGGGCTCTACCAGGGCGACACGAGCCGGCTCCTGACCGATGACGCCTTCCGCTCGGTGGTCGACCGCGTCGTGTTCGCCGCCGGTGACGCCCTCGGCGCGAGCGGGGGAGTGGCGGCGCTCCGTGCGCTCGGCTGCGAGCCGTCCGTCGTGTCGGGAGTGCTCACGGCGTCGCCCCTCGCCACCGCCGAGGCGCGCGCGGCGCTCGACGTGCACGTGGTGCCGACGTTCGACCTGTGCCTCGCGTCCGTCGCGCTGGGTGCTGCGGGGCTGGCTGCCGCCGGAGGGGCTGGGGAAGCCGGGGACGGGCATGCGGTCGCCTGAGCCGGGCGAGCTGCCGAAGGTCTTCGTCGGAGTGCGGCGGAGGTGGGTGCTCGGTCTGGTGGCGCTGGGTCTCGGCCAGGCTGCGCTCGGCGCGGTCGGCGCCTGGGCACTGACGCAGCTTCGGCCCGGCAGCCCGTGGCCGATCGCCGTCGCCGTCCTCAGTATCGTGGCGGCTGCCGTGGCGCTCGGCGGACTGCGGATCGAGGAACGCGTCACAGCGGAACGGCTCGGTCAGGACTACGTGCGGGAGGCCCGCCGCGACCTGGTGCGTGCGGAGCTCACCCCGGGCGGCCGGACCCACCTCGGCATCACCGTCGCCCGCACCACGAACGACCTCTCCAGCGTGCGCAACTGGGTGTCGCAGGGTGTCGGCCCGCTCGCGGCCGGCATCCCGCTGATCGTCGGCTCCGCCGCGGGGCTGACCGTCATCGACCCGTCCCTCGGTCTCGCATTCCTGCTACCGCTCGGTGTGCTCGCCGCGGTGCTGGTGCCCTGGGCGCGGACCGCCTACCTGAGGTCGCGCCGGCTGCGGCGTGCTCGCGGGCGCATGGCCACCCGGATCGCCGACACCGTCGGGGCCTCGCAAGGGATCATCGCGGCGCGGGGCACGGGGCGCGAGCTCGGCCGCATCGACTCCGCGTCGGACGTCGTCGTCGACCGCGCGGTCGACCGGTCGGTGATCGTCGGGACCATCCGGGCCGCCGGCACCGTGGCGGCGCTGCTGGCGACCTTGGCCGTCGCGGCGACCGGCGTCGTCCGGGGGCTCGACCCCGCCGTCACGATGGCTGCCATGGCGGTCGCGGGCATCGCCTCGACGCCGATCATCGATATCGGCCGGATCGTCGAGTACCGGCAGACCTACCTGGCTGCCCGCGCGGTCCTCGGCCCGGCGCTCGCCGACGCCGCCCGCCGGCGCGACGAGGAGATGCGCGCGCGGCACGCCGCGGCATCGACCACGGTGCCGGACGGCGCAGACGGGCCCGACCGGGTACACGTGGCGGTCCCGGGGCTCATCCCCCCGGAGGCACCGCTGCTGGGTGGGGGTGGCGTCCGGATACGCCTGGTCGGCGACGATCCGGAGGCGCCGCTGCGCCTGATGCGCCGCGTCGTGGGGCTCGACGCGGCACCGAGTGGTGTTGCGGAGGCTGGTGCTGCCGAGGCTGATGTCGTCGAGGCTGGTGCTGCGGAGGCTGGTGCTGCGGAGGCTGGTGTTGCGGAGGCTGGGGTCGCCGAGCTTGGGGTCGCCGAGCCTGGTGCTGTCGAGCCTGGTGCTGCCGACGAGGTCTGGGTGGCCGGCCAGAACCTGCGGGCCGCCGCGCCGTCGCGCACTCGTGCGCTGGTGGGACTCGCGACCAGGGGAGCCGTGTTCGAACGTGGCACGCTGCGCCGGGCGCTGCGCTACCGGCGTCCCGACCTGGACGACGAGACGGCCGCTGCAATCTTCGAGGCCGTCGGCCTCTCCGCCGACCGGTTCCCGGACGGGTTCCGTACCGAGCTCCGCGCCGGCGGGGAGCCGCTGACCACCGACGAGCGCGCCCGCCTCGCGCTCGCCCGCGCGATCTACGGCGAACCGCCGCTGCTCCTGGTCGCCGACCTGGACCGGGACCTGAACGAGGAGGGGCGCGCTCGGTTGGGGCGGATCCTGGCGAGCTACCCGGGAGTCGTGGTGTTCACGGGGCCGGACGAGCTGGCGGCGGCACTGGGAGCCGAGGAGTTCCGGGTCATGGCGGACCAGGCCCCGGTGACTCCGGACGGTCGTGCGCCGGACGACGACTGACGAGCCGTCGTGGTGCGGCAGCCGTGCCGGGTGCCGAGCCGCAGGTCGGACGTGGTGTCGGCGGGCCGGAGCCGCAGGTTGGATCTGCTGTCGGCGGGCCGAACCGCAAGGTACGTGTCATGTCGGCTGCCGAGCCGCAAGGTAGACGTCGATCCGAGGGCTGGCAGACATGCATCTTGCGGATCGGCGCCGGTCATGGCGTGCAGCGTGCGGTTCGGCACTGGTTATGACGTGCAGCGTGCGGTTCGGCGCCGGTCATGACGTGAGACTTGCGGTTCGGCACCGGGTGACCGGGCCTCCCACACGCGCAGGTTGCGGTTGGGCGGCCCACCGTCGTCAGAAGCAGCCCACCGTCGTCAGAAGTAGGACCCAGGCCTCAGTAGTAGTACGGGAACCCTGACCAGTCCGGCTCGCGGCGCTCCAGGAACGCCTCCTTGCCCTCGACCGCCTCGTCCGTCATGTACGCCAGCCGCGTCGCCTCGCCGGCGAACACCTGCTGGCCGGCGATGCCGTCGTCGGCGGCGTTGAACGCGAACTTCAGCATGCGGATGGCCTGCGGTGACTTTCCGGCGATGATGCGGGCGTACTCGAGCGCCAGCCCCTCCAGGTCCTCGTGGGCGGCGACCTCGTTGACGGAGCCCCAGCGCTCGGCGTCGTCGGCGGAGTACTCGCGGGCGAGGAAGAAGACCTCGCGGGCACGCTTCTGCCCGATCTGGCGGGCGAAGTACGCGGAGCCGTACCCGGCGTCGAACGAGCCGACGTCGGCGTCGGTCTGCTTGAACTTGCCGTGCTCGCGGCAGGCGACCGTGAGGTCGGCGACCACGTGCAGGGAGTGCCCGCCACCCGCGGCCCAGCCGTCCACCACCGCGACCACCACCTTCGGCATGGTCCGGATCAGGCGCTGCACCTCCAGGATGTGCAGGCGGCCGGCCTTGGCCGGGTCGATGGAGTCGGCGTTCTCGCCCTCCGCGTAGCGGTAGCCGTCGCGGCCCCGGATGCGCTGGTCCCCACCGCTGCAGAAGGCCCAGCCGCCGTCCTTGGGAGAGGGGCCGTTCCCGGTGAGCAGCACCGTGCCGACGTCCGACGTCATGCGCGCGTGGTCCAGCACCCGGTACAGCTCGTCCACCGTGTGCGGGCGGAAGGCGTTGCGGACCTCCGGCCGGTCGAACGCGATACGGACCACTGGCAGGTCGCGCGGCTCGTCGCCGCTGCGGTCGACGCCCCGGTGGTACGTGAGGTCGGTCAGGTTCTCGAAGCCTGCGACCGCGCGCCAGCGCTGGGGGTCGAACGTCTCGGAGACCTGCGGGGGCAGTTCGGTGCTCGTGCTCACGCGGGCAAGCGTAGTTCGAACAGCGCGGTGTGCCGGAGGGCCGGAGCCGGCGGGGTGAGTTCGGTCTGTTGCTGAGCTGCGCAGCTGAGTTCGGTCCGTTGGGATGAGATCGGTCAGTTAACCGACCGATCTCATCCCAACGGACCGAACTCACGCAGGCCGCTGTGCAGTGGACCGAACTCACGCCGGTCGCAGCCCGTGCGGTGCCACCAGGTCGATAACCTGAGCCTGTGCTGCTGATCGGTGAACCCGTCGTCTGGTCCACACCCCTGCGGACCCGCTTTCGCGGGATCGACGTGCGCGACGGCGTCCTCCTGCACGGCGACGCCGGCTGGGGCGAGCTGTCGCCGTTCTGGGACTACGACGACGAGGAGTCCTCGACCTGGCTGCGCGCGGCACACGAGGCCGCCCACGTCGGCTGGCCCGAACCGGTCCGGCGGAGCGTGCCGGTGAACGTCACGGTCCCCGCCGTCGGGCCGGAGCGGGCCCGCGCCATCGTGCTCGCGTCCGGCGGGTGCCGCACCGCCAAGGTCAAGGTCGCCCAGCGTGGCCCCGACGGCACGCTCGAACCCGTGGCTGCCGAGGTGGAAAGAGTCGCCGCGGTTCGTGACGCCCTGGGCCCCGACGGCGCGATCCGGGTGGACGCCAACGCCGCCTGGACCCCGTCCGAGGCCCTGGCCCACCTGGCTGAGATCGACCGTGCGGCCGGTGGGCTCGAATACGTGGAGCAGCCCTGCGCCAGCGTCGAGGAGCTCGCGATCGTGCGCCGCAAGCAGCACGTCCCCGTCGCGGCCGACGAGTCGATCCGCCGGGCGTCCGACCCGATGCGCGTGGTCCGCCAGGAGGCCGCCGACATCGTGGTGCTCAAGGTCCAGCCCCTCGGCGGCGTCCGCGCCTGCCTCGACCTCGCCGAACAGGTGGGGCTGCCCGTCGTCGTGTCGTCCGCGCTCGAGAGCTCGGTAGGGCTCGCCGCCGGCGTCGCCCTCGCCGCGGCCCTCCCTGAGCTCCCGTATGCCTGCGGGCTCGCGACCTCCCAGCTGCTGGCGCACGACGTCGTCACGGAGCCGCTGCTCCCCGTCGACGGCGCGCTCCCGGTCCGCCGCCCGGAGCCCTCGCCCGAGGCGCTCGCGGCTGCCGAGGCCGACGCCCCCACGACCGAGCGCTGGCTCGCGCGGTACCACCGACTGACCCGCATCCTGGAGGACGCATGACGATCCCGCCCGCCGTCACCGTCGCCCGCGCCCTGGTCGCCGACCTGATCACCCGGGGCGTGCAGGACGTGGTGCTCGCCCCCGGCTCGCGCAGCGCGCCCCTCGCCTACGCGGTCGCGGAGGCGGCCGACGTCGGTCGCGTCACCCTGCACGTGCGGATCGACGAGCGGGCGGCGGGGTTCCTGGCGCTGGGACTCTCGAAGGGCGCGGAGGGTGCGCCGGTCGCCGTGGTCACGACGTCGGGGACCGCCGTCGCCAACCTGCACCCAGCGGTGCTGGAGGCGAGCCACACCGGGCTCCCCCTGATCCTGCTCACCGCCGACCGGCCGCACGAGCTGCGGGGAACCGGGGCGTCACAGACCACCGACCAGGTGGGGATCTTCGGCACCGCGGTGCGGTTCGCCGTGGACGTGCCTGCGCCGTCGGACGCCGGGACACCGGCAGCGCCGCCCGGCACCGCACCCGGCACCGCACCCGGCACCGCACCCGGCACCGCACCCGGCACCCCACCCAGCACCGAGCCCGAGCCCGGCACGGCGAGCGCGCAGCAACTCCGGGACCTGAGGAGCGTGACGGGCCGTGCGGTGAGCGCGGCGCTCGGCTTCCGGTCGGGACATCCGGGGCCGGTACACCTCAACCTGGCGTTCCGCGACCCGCTGGCGCCGTCGGCCCCGCTGCCAGGACCGACGGCCGACACCGCGCAGGACGGTTGTCCGAAGCCGGATCCGCCGCTCGTGGTCCCCGCCGTGCTGCAGCACTTCGCCTCGCCCGCGCTGCCGGGCGACCCCGCACGCACCGTCGTCGTCGCGGGCGACGGCGCGGGGCCGGAGGCTCGGCAGCTCGCCGAGGCGCAGGGCTGGCCGCTGTTCGCCGAGCCGTCGTCGGGCGCCACGGGCGGGCCCAACGCCATAGCGGCCTACCGGGCCCTGCTCGGCTCGGAAGAGCTCGCCGAGAGCATCGAGCAGGTGGTGGTCCTCGGGCGGCCCACCCTCTCGCGTCCCGTGCAGCGGCTCCTCGGCCGGCCCTCCGTCGCCGTCACCGTCATCGCACCGGGTGCGGGGCCGTGGCCTGACGCCGCCCGCAACGCCGCCGTGGTGCTGCCCGGTGTCGCACCGGTGTGGTTCGAGGCCGCCGCGCCCGAGCCCACGGGATTCCTCGAGCAGTGGCGGGCGGCCGGGGTGCGGGCGTCCCTAGTCCTCGACGAGGTCACCTGCGACGAGGCCGTCATCGGCGGGCCGACCGCGCTCTCCGTCGCCCGCGCCGTGGCCGGCGTGCTCGGCCCGGAAGACCTGCTGGTGGTCGGCTCGTCCAACCCGGTGCGGGACCTCGAGCTGGTGCTCGGCCTCGACGGGCCCGGCCCGGCCGTCCTCGCGAACCGTGGGCTCGCCGGCATCGACGGCACGGTGTCCACGGCGGTCGGTGTCGCGCTCGCCGCCGCACGGCGCGGTCTGCGCACGCGCGCCCTGCTGGGCGACCTGACGTTCCTGCACGACGTCGGCGGACTGCTCCGTGGGCCCGACGAACCCTCCGTGGACCTCGAGGTCGTCGTGGTGAACGACGACGGCGGTTCCATCTTCGCGACGCTGGAGCACGGCGCGCTCGCTGCGACGGGCAGCGGGGCGAGCGCCACGTTCGAGCGGGTCTTCGGCACGCCGCACGGGTCGAACCTGGCACAGCTGTGCGCCGGATACGGCGTGGACCACCAGCTGGTGAAGGACGTGCCGACCCTGCGTCACGCGCTGCAGGCGCCGAGCCACGGTATCCAGGTCATCGAGGTGCGGGTACCCCGCGCCGACCGGCTGACGGAGTCCCGCGACCTGGTCGGTCGTATCGTGGAAGGTGGCGCCCCTCCGCGTTGAGCGCTGGAACGGTCAGGGCATGCAGCGAACTCACAGACTTGTCCAAGGCTGGGACAAGGAAGGGGGTGTCAACTGGTTCTGACTTCAAGGAGGGTCACGATGACCGACGAGAACAGCACCACTCCGCAGCCGGATCAGCAGTCGCCCGCAGTGCAGCCCACCGAGCAGCTGCCGCCCGTGACGGAGCCCACCCAGCAGCTGCCGGTCACCGGCCCGGCGCCCGCGCAGGCCGCGGCACCTGAGCAGTCCCCCCACAACGCGCAGTCCCCGAACGCCGCACAGTCTCCGGACGCCGCACAGTCTCCGGACGCCGCGCAGGCCCAGGCCCCCGCGTCCGTGCCGGTGGGGGCGCCGGCCCAGTACCCGGCGCCCGCGCAGAACGCGGCCCCGGCTCCGAGCCCGACGTCGGGGTACGTCAACCCGTACGCGGCCCCGGCCGCCGCGTCGACGTCGGAGGAGCCGAAGACGAAGAACCGCGCCTGGGTCCCCGTGGTCGGTGCGGCCGCGGCCGCCGCGCTGCTCGCCAGCCTGGGTACCGCGGGGGCCATCTCGCTCGCGGACGACTCCGACCGTGCCGCCTCGCTGGCCGACGTCGGACGGTCGGGCGGCGAGAGCGTGCCCGTGAACAGCTCGAGCGTCGAGAACCCGGACTGGACGTCGGTCACGTCGGCCGTGCAGGAGTCCGTCGTGGCGATCCAGGTGGCGAGCCAGGGCGGTGGCGGCGAGGGCTCCGGCGTCGTGCTGGACTCCGAGGGCCGCATCCTGACCAACAACCACGTGGTCGCCGACGCGGCGAAGGTCCAGGTCACGCTGAGCGACGGCCGCGTGTACGAGGCCGACATCGTCGGCACCGACCCCGCCACCGACCTCGCCGTCGTGCAGCTGTCCGACCCGCCGTCGGACCTCAGCCCGGCGACGTTCGCGGACTCGTCCGACGTCGTGGTGGGCGAGCCCGTGATGGCGCTCGGCAACCCGCTGGGCCTGGCCAACACCGCCACGACGGGCATCGTGTCCGCACTGGACCGCCCGGTCACGGCCAGCGCCGAGGACGGGTCGGACCAGGTGGTCACCAACGCCATCCAGATCGACGCCGCGGTGAACCCGGGCAACTCGGGTGGGCCGCTGTTCAACGCGTCGGGCGAGGTCATCGGCATCACCTCGTCGATCGCGACCCTGTCGGGCGGGATGTCGGCAGGTGGCTCCGGGTCGATCGGCCTGGGCTTCGCGATCCCGTCGAACCTGGCCACCCAGATCGGTGACCAGCTCAAGGACGACGGCACGGCCGAGCACGCGTTCCTCGGGGTCTCGCTCCAGGACGCCACCGCGACGGCCGACGACGTCACCCGCAGGGGAGCCGGCGTCGTCGAGGTCGTGCCGGACTCGCCGGCCGGGAACGCCGACATCCAGGAGGGCGACGTCATCGTCGAGATCGACGGCGACCCGGTCAACGGCGCGGCGTCGCTCACGGCGTTCGTCCGCGAGAAGGAGGCCGGCGACGAGTCGGTGCTGACCGTGGTCCGCGACGGCAGCACCCAGGAGGTCACCGTGACCCTCGCGGTCCGGGAGGAGTCGGCGGCGCAGACCCCGCAGGACCAGCAGGGTCAGGAGGGCCAGCAGGGTCAGAGCGGCGAGCCGGACTCGGGGTCGGACCAGAGCGCACCGAACAACATCCCCGACTGGATGCAGGAGTTCTTCGGCGACCAGGGCTGAGCCCCGGACCGACGTGCCGGACCCCCAGATCGCTCGCTGACCTGGGGGTCCGGCACATATTCGCGTTCAGCGGGTGAACCTGGCCCGTCCGGTCTAAGTTAGGCCGCGTGTCTGGGACGTTTACCGTGGTCAGGACCCTCGGCCGATCGGATGCCGCGCACGACATCCTCGAGGAGCTGCCGGAGTGGTTCGGCATCGACCGGTTCACGCACGAGTATGTCGAGGCGGCGGCCAAGTTCCCCAACTATGTGGCGGTCGCCGCGCCGGAGGTCCTGCCGGTGGGGGCCGGGCCGGGCGGCCCGATGCCGGCGGTCGGGGCCGACGGCGGTGAGATCGCCCTCCGGGACGTGCTCGGCGTGCTGCTCCTCGACCAGCGCTATCCGACGTCGGCCGAGGTGCACCTGCTCGCCGTCCGGCGCAAGCATCACCGGGTGGGCATCGGGCGGACCCTCCTGGAGCGCGTCGAGGCGGACCTCCGCGGCCAGGGCGTGCGGCTGCTCAGCGTCAAGACGCTCGGCCCGTCGGCGTCCGACCCCGGGTTCGACCAGACCCGCGCCTTCTACGCGGCGTGCGGGTTCCACCCGGTGGAGGAGTTTCCCGACCTCTGGGCCGACGATCCCTGTCTGTTGATGGTCAAGGCGCTCTGACCCCGAAGCCGGCCGCCTGCCGGTTCGCCCGCACCGCCGGCAGCGGAGCCTGGCTCAGAGCGCGGACGGAACCCCGAACAGCGCCTCCGAGGCGCCCGGCACGACGGCGCCGACGACCCCGCCCAGGCTGCGCTCGAGGTAACCGACCAGCTCGTCGTCCGTGAGGTCCGAGTTGATGCCGCCGTCGACCAGGGCCTGCTCGGCGAGCGCCACCCACGAGCGCACCGCGACCCGCAGGAGCTCGCTCTCGGGCACGCCGAGCTCCAGCAGCACGGCGAGGGCGCGCTCCGTCTGCTGGCGCCGCGCGTCCTCGATGACGGCGCGCACCTCCTCGTCGCCGCTGGCCGCACCGCGGACGAGCGAGTAGAACGTCGGACCGTGCTCCTTGACGTACGCGACGAGCCTGGTCAGCGTGCTGACCAGGCGGTCGGCCGGCGGGAGCTCCGGCTGCGGCTCGGAGGCGTGCAGCATCGAGTCGCGCGCGCGGCGCACGATCTCGTGGTGCAGCCCGTTCTTGGAGCCGAAGTAGTAGTAGACGAGACCCGTCGAGACACCGGCTTCGGCGGCGATCTCCTCGACGGTCACCTCGGCCAGCGGTCGGTCCGCGAGAGTGGCGACTCCCAGCGCCACGAGCTGGTTGCGGCGTTCCTCCGGGCGAAGTCGCGTGCGACGGGCTGTTGCCATGGTTCGAGCATATCCGTCATGCTTTGCGGCGCTCTCAGCGGGTTAATTGACGCTCACTCAGTAATCGCGCTAACGTCGCGGCGGAACGACGGCGTAGTCGTTCTCACATTGGCATCGAGGGGAACACCAATGAAGCTCAGCAAGCTCACGGGGTCGCGCAAGGGTCGCGTGGCTCTCGCAGTCATTCCGGTCACGATCGCCGCCAGCGTTCTGCTTGGTGGGGTTGCACAGGGCGCCGTGCCCGTCTCGTTCGCCATCTCCGGCAGCCAGTTCAAGATCGGCGCCGACCAGCTCGAGGGCACCGGCTTCTCGCAGTACGCGGGGGTGGCCACCGCCTCCGACGGCACGCAGCACCCCGCGGCCATCGCGAACATCAAGGACGCGAAGCTCTACAACCTGTGCCAGTCGGTCGTCGAGGAGACCCCGCTCGGCAAGGTGGGCATCCTCATCTCCGCCGGCACCGGCAAGGAGCCCGCGAAGGCGACCGACCTGCAGATCGGCATGAACGACCTGTCGGGTACCGCGATCTTCAAGAACATCCGTATCGGCGTCGACGCCTCGACCGTGAACACGGCCAAGAAGGGCGACGCGGGCGACTTCGCCATGGACTCCGACTCGATCGACATCTCGAACCTCGAGCAGGTCTCCTGGAGCACGCAGGCCGCCGTCTTCCAGCTGACGGACCTCAGCCTCAAGATCACGGACGGCACTGAGTGCTTCTGAATCCGGGTGACGGCCCGGCGCAGGCCGGCCGCCCCGGACTTCGCACGAGGCTCGCCGGCTGGCGCAGGGACTTCCGCCCCTGGCGCGCGCAGCGGCCGTTCGTCGGGGGTGTGCTGGTAGCGCTCGCTGGCCTGGAGATGCTCCTGTCCGGCCCGATCAAGCTGGACCAGCTCGGCATGAACGTCGTGCTGCAGTTCGGGGTGGAGGGGGCGCAGGCGACGATCCTGCCGATCGCGCTGGTCCTGCTCGGCATCCTGTCGATCACCCAGCCCGTGCACCGGATCTTCTACGGCGTGATCGCTCTCGCGATCTCCGTGTACTCCATCGCGGGAGTGAACCTCGGGGGCTGGGTCGTCGGGTTCCTGCTCGGGGTGATCGGCGGCATCGTCGTCGTCTCCTGGGCGCCGCCGGCCGAGGCGACGGAGGAGGAGGGCGCGGAGCCGTCGGCCGAGGCCGGCGACGCCGAGGCGCCCGGGCACACGGACGGCACCGCGGGCGAGACGTCCGCCGCCGATGACGTGCCGAGCGCCGACGGTGACCCCGCCCACGCGGCGGACGAGGCCCCGGAGCGGGGCGACGCCGCGACGACCTCGCCGGCCGCGGAGGCGGACGACGTCGGACCGGGCGACCGGCGCGAGCCCGCTGCGGAGACGGAGGCGATCCCCCAGGTCGAGACGCTCAGCACCGCGCTGCGTGCGCTGTCCCAGAAGTCCGCGGCGGTGGTCGTGGCGAGCGCGATGACGCTCGCCGGCCTGAGCATGCCGGCCGCGTCGGACGCCGGGACGCAGCAGGACGACTCGTTCTGGTGCGTGGTCTTCGGCGCGTGCGACGACGACGGGAGCGCTGCGGACCCGTCCGCGTCGCCCTCGCCGAGCACGTCGGACCCCGCGACGTCGGACCCGGGCACCGGTGCGGGTGAGGACCCGGTCGGGGACGCGGTCGACGACGTCACCGACGGCCTGACCGGGCCGGCCGACGACGAGAACGGCGACGAGGCCGGGTCCGGGGACTCCGGCGACGGAGCCGGAGCCGGCAAGGACGACGACCCGCCGGAGTGCGAGGAGCCGACCCAGGACGGCGAGGTGCCGCCCGAGGCGGAGGACAGCGCGCCGTCCGACCCCTGTGGGGAGATCGACCCGCAGGAGACGCTCGAGGAGGCGCTGCACACGGAGCTCGGCACCTGCGTCAAGATCAGCTTCGGTGGCCGGTACGACCTCAACATCGACCTGCCCGGCCAGTGCGGAGCCCGGGAGGACGGCTCGGTCTTCTCGCTCCCGGCGGACCTCGAGAGCCGGGACCTGACGATCCCCCTCACCGGCATCAACGGCATCGGCCTGGCGAACGTGCCGGTCAAGAACAACGGGGACCGTCGGGACGCCATCAAGATCTCGGCCGACAAGGTCGTCGTCGACGGCTTCTGGCTCAAGTCGTACGCCTACGACGACGGCACGACGGCGGGCACGGACACCCGGGCCAACTTCGTGTCGCTCGAGGGCAACGCGCACATGTACGTGTCGTCGATCCACGCGAACCTGCCCGACGGGCAGGACCTCCTGGAGGTGGCCACCAAGGTCCTCGAGGGCGCCTCGCTCATCGAGATCCTGCTGACCGCCACGGACGCGCGGATGGGCTTCATCGGCGCGACGTCCGACGTCCAGGTGTGGGACGGCTTCCGCGAGCAGGTCTGGGGCGACCCGACCGACCCGATCGGCAAGGGCCCTACGGCCGGCACCCCCTGATCGAACACGTTGAGTGCGGGGTATTTGTTGGTCAGGAGCGGCTGATCCAACAAATACCCCGCACTCAACGCGTCGGGGGTCAGGTGGTGGCGCCCAGGGCGTAGCGCATCGGTTCCAGCTTGGCCTCCGACTCCGCCAGCTCCGCCTGGGGATCGGACGCGGCGACGATGCCGCAGCCCGCGAACAGCCGGATGTGCCGGCTGTCCGTCGGTGAGATCTCGGCCGAGCGCAGCGCGATGCCCCACTCGCCGTCCCCGTCGGCGCCGACCCAGCCCACGGGCCCGGCGTACCGGCCGCGGTCCAGGCCCTCGATCTCGCGGATGAGGCTGCGGGCGGCCGTGGTCGGGGTACCGCAGACGGCGGCGCTCGGGTGCAGGGCCGCGGCCAGCGAGAGCGACGACGGCGGCCGCGGGCCCGACGCCGGGTTCTGGTCCGTCAGCACGCCGGTCACGTCGGTCGCCAGGTGCATCACGTTCGGCAGGTGCAGCACGAACGGCGCCTCGGGCACGTTCATCGACGAGCAGAACGGCTCCAGGGCCGCGGCCACGGAGCGCACCGCGAACTCGTGCTCCTCCAGGTCCTTCGAGGAGCGGGCGAGCTGGGCGGCGTGCAGCAGGTCGGCGTCGTCCCCGTCCCGCACCGAGCGCTCGCCGGGCCGCGCGCCGTCGCGGGGGCGCTCGGGATCCGGGTCGGCCTGCGGGCCCCTGCCGTGCTCACGGCGGATCGTCCCCGCCAGCACGCGCGAGGCGACCAGCCCCTTCTCGCTGCGGACCAGCAGCTCCGGCGTCGCGCCGACCATGCCGTCCACGCTGAAGGCCCAGCAGGCGTCGTAGGCGGAGGCGAGGCGGCCGAGCAGGTGACGGGTGTCAACCGGGTGCTCGGCGGTGGCGACGACGTCGCGTGCGAGCACCACCTTCTCCAGCTCGCCGGTCTGGATCCGGGTGACCCCTTCCGCGACCACGGCCGGCCAGTCCGCCGCGCCCACGGCGCCGTCGGCCAGCGCCACCCGGCCCGGCTCGGTGACGGGCTGGTGCGGGTACGCGGACAGCAGGTCCTCGCCGACCGGGGCGGACCGGTCGCCCACCAGCGAGATCGTCGTCATCCAGGCACGGTCTCCCCGCCGCCCGACGACGACCCGCGGCACGATCAGCACGCCGCTCGCCCGCGCGGGGTCCTCCGACTCGTCGCCGGGCGACACATCGTCGAAAGCGAAGCTGCCGAACGCGACCAGTCCGCTACCCGGCAGCACCACGTCGTCATGCACCACGGCGCGGTCGAGCACCTGCCGCCAGGCGTCGTCGGCGTCGGCGAAGCGGCCCGGACCGAACGTCTCGAAGCGCAGCGCCTCGCCCCAGCCGACGAGCCCGTCGCCGTGCCGGACCCAGGCGAGGGCATGCGTGTCGGGGAGGCGGTCGACCAGTGCGGTCGGCGTGTCCGGCAGGTCGTCGACCGCGACGGTGCGGACCACGAGCTGCGGGCCCTCGGGCGCGCCCCGCGGCGTGTCCTCGGACGGAGGCGGGGCCTCGGCCACCCAGGTGTCGTACACGGTGGTACCGGTGGGTATGCCGGGGACGCCGGTGCCCGGAGTGCCGGGCGTCCCGCCGGCAGGTGAAGCGATCATCGTCCTCAGGATAAGCGCGGCGGCGGCCGTCGGACGCGGCCCGTAGCGGAGGTCACAGTGCCGCGGCCGCCGGTGCTCGCACCGCCGCCTGCGCTCGCCGCCTGCGCTCGCCGCCTGCGCTCGCTGTGGTCGGCAATCCGTCAGGTGATCGGCAGCCCGGGCTACCGATTACCTGACGGATTGCCGACCATGTACCTCGTATGCCAAGGGTGCGCGGGCCGGGGCGTGAAACGATGGCCGTATGTCCCGCGCAAGCCTGGAAAAGAAGCCGGCCGAGGTCGCGTCGATGTTCGACGGGATCGCCGCTCGCTACGACCTGACGAACGACCTCATCTCCCTGGGCCAGGACCGGCGCTGGCGCCGGCTCACGGTCGAGGCGGTCGCCGCGATGCCGGGCGAGCGCGTGCTCGACCTCGCAGCGGGTACCGGAACCAGCAGCGAACCCTTCGCCGCTGACGGCGCGTTCGTGGTCCCGTCCGACTTCTCGACCGGCATGCTGCAGGTCGGCAAGGAACGCCGGCCGGACCTGCCGTTCGTGGCGGGAGACGCCATGCGCCTGCCGTTCGCCGACGCCTCGTTCGACGCCGTGACCATCAGCTTCGGCCTGCGGAACGTCGCGGACACGAGCGTGGCGCTGCGCGAGATGCGGCGGGTCGTCCGCCCCGGCGGGCGCGTGGTGATCTGCGAGTTCTCCACCCCCACGTGGGCGCCGTTCCGCACGGTCTACCAGGAGTACCTGATGCGCGCGCTGCCGCTGGTGGCGAACGCGGTGACCCGCGAGAAGGGCTCCTACGACTACCTCGCCGAGTCCATCCGGACCTGGCACACCCAGGTCGAGCTCGCTCGCCTGCTGCTCGACGCCGGATGGGAGCACGCTGCCTATCGCAACGTCTCCGGCGGCATCGTGGCGCTGCACCGGGCGGTCCGGGGGGCCTGAGGCCGGCCGGACACCGGGCGCGCTCCCGCCCGGCGGCGCGTCCGCGGGCGGCTCGGGGCCGGGCCCTACCGGGACGAGCTCTTGGCGATCCGGTCCGCGCGCTCCTTCTGCTGCCGTGCCTTGGCCTCCTGCTCACCCTTGAGCGTCGTCGACTCGAGCCAGTCGAGCGTGCCCGCCGTGGAAGGCTCGCGGAACACCTGGCCGTACCGGATGCGGCTGAACAGGTCGGGCAGCCGATCGGTCAGGTAGCCGATCGTGATCCGGCCGAGCAGCCACGCGGCGCCGAAGCCGTTGGCGAGCCCGACGACGACCGTGAGCGCCGCCAGCCATGCCGACGGTGCCGCCGCCAGGATGCCGATCATCCCCGCGGTGGGCGCCACCGCGACCGAGATCAGCAGCATCACCACCCAGACGTGCAGGCTGATGTTGCCGACCGCGTCGTTGGGGCCTACGCGCTGGCGCGGGTCGACACCTGGGGACACGCCCACGGCGGCCACGAGCACGGCGGCGCCCGAAGCGGCCCCGAACAACGCCGGGGTCGCGGCCAGCAGGACCGGGACGGCCCACCAGGCCTGGCTGAGCACCACGAACACCGCGGTCACCACCAGCACCTTGGGCAGGAAGGTCAGTACCGCACCCCATTGCCGGCCGCGCACGTCCGCCCGGATCGACGTCGTGTCCTGCCCGACGACGTCGAGCCACACCGCGCTGCCGTCCTGGCCGTACATGGTGCAGGCGGCGATACCGAGCATGAAGGCCACGAAGAGGCCGACGAACGCCGCGATGACCCTGAGATCGTCGCTGGTCAGTGCCAGCGCCCCGATCAGCACGCCACCCCAGACGGCCGACTGCACCTCGACCAGCCGCCAGCCGTCGCGGCTCCACTGCCGCAGCTCCTTGGCGATCACCGCGCCCGTCTGCGTGCGGGGCAGCAACCCGCCGCCCGCGACCAGGCCGGTGGAGCGGCGCCGCCCACCGCGCCGCTGGGCGCGCGGGCGGGTAGAGGGCACCAGGAGGGGGATGGCGGCTGCCACGACCACGCCGGCGCACAGCGCGAGCGCGCCCAGCAGGAGGAAGGCGCCGGCCCAGTCCCCGCGTGCGGCGCGTTCGACCGCGAGCACCGACCACGACGTGGGGCTCATGTCGAGGCCGCGGGTCACCGCATTGTCGGTGATGCCGGTCGCCAGCAGGTCCGGCGTGCGCTCGATGGCGATGGTCACCGGGATCCAGCCGGCGAACATCCCCGCGAACATCAGACCGAACTGGATCGACGCGATCTCGATGCCGACGCGCGAGCCCATCGCGGCCCCGAGCAGGCCGTAGACCAGGCGGGACAGCGCGATCACGAGCACCCAGGTCAGGGCTGCACCAGGGACCGCGACGACGAGCGTCACCGGATCCAGCAGCGCGGCGTGCAGCCCGACCGCGAGGAGGGCGGCGAGCACCACCGCGGCGGCGATGCTCACGTAGACGCTGACGAGGAGTCCCCGGCCGAGCGTCCGCCGGGGGATCGGTAGCAGCGCGAACCAGCCGGGACGCAGGGTGCCGGCACCACTCATCAGGACCGGGCCGATCGCGGCACCGATGCCCCAGAACAGGAATGCGAGCGTGAGGATCGAGTGCCGGGCGCCGTCCCCGCCGGCGACGAGTGCGGCGGTCCAGGTGGCCGCGGCGAGCAGCCCGCCGATCACCCACCCGGCCGGTCGCAGGCCGGCGGCGGTGTGCCGCAGCGTCGTCAGCTTGAGCGAGATCAGCTCCCGATCCACGTCAGGTCCTCCTCTGCCAGGTCGGTGGTGCCGACCAGCTCGACGAACCGGTCCTCCAGGGTGCCCGCGCCGCGGACCTCGTCGAGGGTCCCGTCGGCGAGCACCTGGCCGCGGGCGATGATCGCCACCCGGTCGCAGAGCTGCTCGACCAGGCTCATCACATGGCTGGAGACGATGACGGAGCCACCGGAGTCCGTGAAGCGGCGCAGGATGGCCGTGAGCACGCGGGCCGAGACGGGGTCCACCGCCTCGTACGGCTCGTCGAGGACCAGGAGTCGCGGCGAGTGCAGCAGCGCGGTCGCCAGCCCGATCTTCTTGCGCATGCCTGTCGAGTACTCGCCGACGAGCGTGCCGAGCTGTTCCGCCTCGTCCAGCTCGAGGACCCGCAGGAGCTCCGCGGTGCGGTCCGCGACCGTCTGCGCGGGGAGCTGACGGAACCGCCCCCAGTAGGTGAGCAGCTCGCCGCCCGTCAGCCGTTCGGGCAGGGCGAGCCCGTCGGGTAGCACCCCGAGCAGGCGCTTGGCCGCGATCGGATCGGCCCAGACGTCCACGCCGTGCACGAGCGCTCGGCCCGCGCTCGGCCGCAGCAGGCCGACCGCCATCGAGAGGGCCGTCGTCTTGCCGGCACCGTTGGGGCCGACGAGGCCGAAGAACGAACCGGGCGGCACGCGGAGGTCGATGCTGTCCACCGCCACCTTGTCGGCGAACTCCCGGCGGAGCCCGACGAGCTCGAACGCGGGGACCGCACCGGACCGTGGTGGTGCGCCGTCCAGGGCCGAGGGGTCTGAGGTCATGGCTCCAGCCTGGTGCGGGCACGCCCGGTCCGCATCGGCCGATCGGCCAGTCCGTGGCGGAGGCTCCGGCCGATCGGCCAGACCTGCGCCGATCCGTGGCCGTACCGCGACACCGGTACCTATCCTCGACGCATGGTCACCGCGGCACTCCCGGTCGAGGGCGGACGCACGTCCGTCCGCGCAGGGCTGAGCCCGCTGCGGGCGCCGCGGACCGGTGTGCAGTGGGTGGTGGACTGCCTGCTCTTCGTCTTCGCGCTCCTCGTGTGGGCTTCGTACCTGGACCCGGCGCGGGACGTGACACCGGGGATCCCCGACTGGTTCCTGCCCTGGGACTACGCCATGGGCATCCTGTCCTGCTGTGCGCTCTGGTGGACCCGCAGCCACCCGCTGGCGGTCGGTCTGGTGATCTTCGTGCCGGCGGCGCTGTCCGCGAGCGCGGCGTTCGCCGTCGTCGTCGTCATCTACCGGATGGCGGCCTACCTGCGTCCCCAGGTCTCGGTACCGCTCGTCGCCGGCTACCTCGCGGCGGCGATGCCGTACCACGCGCTGTTCCCCATCCCAGGGGTGGACTGGCCGTCGTACCTGATCGTGATCTCGCTCCTGCACCTCCTGGCACTCAGCTTCGGGCTGCTCGCGCGGTCGCGGCGGCTCCTGCTGGAGGGTCTGCGCGCCGACGCCGCGCGGGAGCGGGTGGTGGCGGCGGCACGGCTCGAGGGAGCGCGCCGGGCGGAGCGTGAACGCATCGCCCGCGAGATGCACGACGTGCTGGCGCACCGCGTCTCGCTGCTCTCGGTGCACGCCGGTGCGCTGGAGTACCGCACCGCCGGGGAGGTGCCGCCCACGCTGGACGAGGTGCGCGCCGCGGCGGCGGTGATCCGGCAGAACGCGCACCTGGCCGTCGAGGAGCTGCGGCAGGTGCTGGTCGTGCTGCGGGACCCGGTGGCCGGCACCGCCCCCGAGGGCCCGCCCGGCGCCCTCCCCGAGCGTCCGCAGCCGCTGCTCCGGGACGTGTCACGCCTGGTGGACGAGGCACAGGGCGCGGGCCAGCGGGTCACGGCGCGGCTGGACCTCGACCCGCTCCACGACCTGCCGGACAACGTGCAGCGCACGGTCTACCGGACGGTGCAGGAGGGGCTGACCAACGCGCGCAAGCACGCCGCAGGTGCGGTCGTCACCGTGTCGGTGGAGGTGTCGGACGGGGAGCTGCACGTCGGGGTGGCCAACCGGCTGCCCGTCGGGGTGACGGCCAGCGAGATCCCGGGCGCGGGTGCCGGCCTGACCGGGCTGGCCGAACGCGTGCGGCTCGACGGCGGCCGCTTCGAGCACGGCGTCCGCGACGGCGAGTTCCGCCTGGCCGCGTACCTGCCCCGGGAGCGAGCGTGACGCCGGTCCGCGTGGTCCTGGTCGACGACGACCCGCTGGTCCTCCAGGGACTGCGCCTGATGCTCACCGGAGCACCGGGCGTCGACGTGGTCGGGGACGCGGAGGACGGCGACCGGCTGGTCGGCGTGGTGCGGGAGGCGACGCCGGACGTCGTGCTGCTGGACCTCCGTATGCCGCGGCTGGACGGTGTCGCCGCGCTGCGGGCGCTCCGGTCGACGCCGGACGTCGCCCAGCCCGTGGTGATCGTGCTGACCACGTTCGACACCGAACCCGTGGTGCTCGACGCGCTGCGTGCCGGGGCCTCGGGCTTCCTGCTCAAGCACACGCCGCCGCCCGAGATCGTCCGCGCGATCCGTGCGGCGGCCGACGGCGAGCCGACGGTCTCGCCCACCGTCCTGCAGCGCCTGATCGACCATGTCGCGGACGCACCACGGGGCACCGGGCCTGGCCCGGCTACCCCGCCGAGCCAAGCCTCCCCGGCCCCGGCCCCGCCGAGCCAAGCCCTGCCGAGCCAAGCCCCGCCGAGTCACGCCCCGCCGAACCCGGCATGCTCCGACGAGGTGGACGGCCTGGCCCCGCTCACCGACCGCGAGCGACAGGTCGCGGTGGCCGTGGCGGAGGGCCTGGGCAATGCCGAGATCGCGCGCCGCCTGTACCTGTCGCACGGTTCGGTCAAGGCGCACATCTCGAGCGCGCTGGCCAAGCTCGGCCTGGAGAACCGCACCCAGCTCGCCATCGCGGCGCACACGGCGGGAATCGTGGCCGTGCGACCCTCGGCGCACCCTCCCAAGTAAGGGGAACCTTCCTACACAATCCCCCCTAAGTGTGGCTAGGGTGTCGGTGTTGTGACAGGGTTCACAAGGGCATGTCAGGAAGCCCGATCCAACCCCGCACATCAAGGTCAGCAGCGACCGACAGCGGGTTCCCAACGGGGGTGAACGTGCGAACAGCAAGACGCGACGACGCGGACGTCATCGTGGTGGGCGCCGGTCCGGCCGGCTCGTCCACCGCGCACTGGTGCGCGGCCGCGGGTCTTGACGTGCTGCTCCTGGAGAAGGGCGAGTTCCCGCGCGACAAGATCTGCGGCGACGGCCTGACGCCTCGTGCCGTGGCCGAGCTGGTGCGTATGGGCGTACCCACCCGCGAGGAGGACGGCTGGATCCGCAACCGCGGTCTGCGCGTCCACGGCGGCGGCCGTTCCTACGAGCTGGACTGGCCGAGCCTGACCACGTACCCGGGCTACGGCATGGCCCGTGCGCGCATGACGCTGGACCAGACCCTGGCCCAGCACGCGCAGGCGAGCGGCGCCAAGCTGCTGCAGCGCACCAAGGTCACCGGACCGCTCCGCGACGACGACGGCCGCGTGGTCGGTGTCACCGCCCAGCCGCTCGACGCCCGCGGCCGCCCGGAGGGCCCGCTGCAGGAGTTGCGTGCCCCGGTGGTCGTGGCGGCCGACGGCGTCAGCTCGCGCCTCGGGCTCGCCATCGGGCGGGAACGCCGTGACGACCGGCCCATGGGGACCGCCGTGCGGGCCTACTACCGCACCCCGCGCCACGAGGACCCGTTCATGGAGTCCCACCTGGAGCTGTGGGACGGCGAACCGGGCAAGAGCGCCCTGCTGCCCGGCTACGGCTGGATCTTCCCGCTCGGGGACGGCACGGTGAACGTCGGCCTCGGCAGCGTGCACTCGACGCCCGCCCGCCAGTCCAAGGCGGGTATCGACTACCGGCGTCTCATGGAGACGTGGCTGTCCAAGAGCGCGCCCGAGGGCTGGGACCTGGTGCACGAGCCGGAGCGCGGCCCGATCCGTGGCGCGGCCCTGCCCATGGGCTACAACCGTGGCCCGCTGTACGCGGACGGCGTGCTCCTGGCCGGCGACTCCGCCGGCATGGTGAGCCCGTTCAACGGCGAGGGCATCGCCTACGGGCTGCAGGCAGGCCGGGTCGCCGCGGAGGCGATCAGCCAGGCCCGCCACAAGCGCACCGACACCGCCCGCGAGGCCACGCTCGGCACCTATGCCGACCGCATGCGTGCGGACCTCGGGGGCTACTACACCCTGGGCCGCTGGTTCGTGCGGCTCATCGAGCACCCCGAGATCATGCGGATCTGCGTCAAGCACGGCCTGCCGCGCAAGGTCGTCATGCAGTTCACGCTCAAGCTCCTGTCCGACTGCTACGAGCCCCAGGGCGGCGACTGGGCCGACCGCGTCATCGCGGGCCTGACCAGGGTGGTCCCGAGCTCATGAGCAGTACTCCCACGAGCAGTATCTCCACGCTGCGCAGCACGTATCCGAAGGGCACGTCCATGAAGGGCACAGCATGAACCCCTACGTACCCATCCTGATCCTCATGGCGATCGGGGCAGTCCTGGCGCTCGGTGGCGTCGCCGCGAGCGCCGTGATCGGTCCCAAGCGGTACAACCGCGCCAAGCTCGACTCGTACGAGTGCGGCATCGAGCCGACGCCGCACGCGGTGGGCGGTGGGCGCCTGCCGATCAAGTACTACCTGGTGGCGATGACATTCATCGTGTTCGACATCGAGGTCGTCTTTCTCTACCCGTGGGCCGTGGACTTCACGACGCTCGCGACGTTCGGGCTGGTGGCGATGCTGGCGTTCCTGGCGTTGATCACCGTGCCGTTCGTCTACGAGTGGCGCCGCGGCGGATTCGACTGGGTCTGACCGACGACTTCATGTGCGGCGCCGCCAGGTGCCGTGCAGCGACGCCGGGCGGGTCCCGGCAGCAAGGAGGAGACATGGGTGTCGAGGAAGCGCCGTCAGGTTTCCTGCTGACGACGATCGAGGATCTCGCCGGATACCTGCGCAAGGCTTCGGTGTGGCCGGTCACGTTCGGCCTGGCCTGCTGCGCCATCGAGATGATGGCGGCGGGTGCGTCGCGGTTCGACCTCTCGCGGTTCGGCATGGAGGTGTTCCGGGCGTCGCCGCGGCAGGCGGACCTGATGATCGTGGCGGGCCGGGTGAGCCAGAAGATGGCTCCGGTGGTGCGCCAGGTGTACGACCAGATGAGCGAGCCCAAGTGGGTGCTCTCGATGGGTGTGTGCGCGTCGTCGGGCGGGATGTTCAACAACTACGCGATCGTGCAGGGCGTGGACCACGTGATCCCGGTCGACATCTACCTGCCCGGCTGCCCGCCGCGTCCGGAGATGCTGATCAACGCGATCCTCGGGCTGCACGACCAGATCCAGAGCGCGCCCCTGGGCGTGAACCGGGTCGAGGCGGCGCGTGCGGCCGAGGCCGCCGCGATGGAGGCAACACCCACCTTCGAGATGAAGGGGCTGCTGCGATGAGCGACGTCACGCCGGGCGGGGACCAGAAGAACGTCGCGGCCCAGCCGCCGGAGGGCGCCGCCACCCTCGAGCTCGTCGAGGTCAAGCGCGGCATGTTCGGTGCGGACGGTTCGGGCGACACGTCCGGCTATGGCGGTCTCGTCACCCCGGTAGCGATGCCCGCCGCGTCGGCGCGCCCGTACGGGAGCTGGTTCGACCAGGTGGTCGACGTCCTGACCGAGGTGCTGACCGAGGCGGGCGTGCCGCCTCAGGAGGCGATCGAGAAGGTCGTCGTGGACCTGCACGGCGCCGACTCCGCGGACTCGCAGCAGCGGGCGGAGCTGACCATCGACGTCGCCCGCGAGCACCTCGTCGCGGTCTGCCAGGCGCTGCGCGACGACCAGGACCTGCGGTTCGAGCTGTCGCTCGGGGTGAGCGGCGTGCACTACCCGCAGGACACCGGCCGGGAGCTGCACGCCGTCTACCACCTGGCCTCGATCACGCACTCACGCCGGCTGCGGCTGGAGGTCACGGCGTCCGACGACGACCCGCACATCCCGTCGACCACGTCCGTGTACCCGTCCAACGACTGGCACGAGCGCGAGACGTTCGACTTCTTCGGGATCGTCTTCGACGGTCACCCCGCCCTGACCCGCATCGAGATGCCGGACGACTGGGTGGGGCACCCACAGCGCAAGGACTACCCGCTCGGCGGCATCCCCGTCGAGTACAAGGGGGCCACGGTGCCCCCGCCGGACACGAGGAGGAGCTACTCATGAGCGCTCCGACAGACCACCGGTCGCACGCCCCGCATGCGACCAGGCCCGCCGGGAACGAGGACATGTCGTCCACGGTGCGTGCGTTCGAGGCGTACGGCGACGGCGACTGGGACGACATCGCGCGCGAGGCGATCGGCGAGGAGCGGATCGTCGTCAACATGGGTCCGCAGCACCCGTCCACGCACGGTGTGCTGCGGCTGATGCTGGAGATCGACGGCGAGACCGTCACCGAGGCCCGCGCCGGCATCGGCTACCTGCACACGGGCATCGAGAAGAACATGGAGTTCCGGACGTGGACGCAGGGCACCACGTTCTGCACCCGCATGGACTACGTGGCGCCCCTGTTCCAGGAGGCGGCGTACTGCCTGGCGGTGGAGAAGCTCCTCGGCATCACCGACGACGTGCCGGAGCGGGCCTCCGTGATCCGGGTCCTCATGATGGAGCTCAACCGGATCGCCTCGCACCTGGTCTGCCTCGGCACCGGCGGCAACGAGATGGGCGCCACCACCGTGATGACCGTCGGGTTCACCGCCCGCGAGGAGATCCTGCGCCTCTTCGAGGCCGTCACCGGCCTGCGCATGAACCACGCGTACATCCGCCCCGGCGGTGTCGCCGTCGACGTGCCCGAGGGCTTCACCACCCAGGCGCGCGCGGCCCTGAAGAACGTGCGCGGCTACCTCAAGCAGCTCATCGACCTCATGCTCGCCAACCCCATCTTCAAGGGACGGCTGACCGACGTCGGGGTGCTCAACCTCTCCGGGTGCATGGCGCTCGCGATCACCGGCCCGGTGCTGCGCTCCACGGGCCTGCCGTACGACGTGCGCAAGGACAACCCGTACTGCGGGTACGAGACGTACGACTTCGACGTCCCCACCGCGAAGGGCGCCGACTGCTACGACCGCGTCGTGCTCCGCATCGAGGAGTGCTACCAGTCCCTCAAGATCGTCGAGCAGGCCATGGAGCGGCTCGACCGCACGGAGGGCGAGCCGGTCATGGTGGCCGACAAGAAGATCGCCTGGCCCGCCCAGCTCGCGGTCGGCGGCGACGGCCAGGGCAACTCGCTGGAGCACATCAAGAAGATCATGGGCACCTCCATGGAGGCCCTGATCCACCACTTCAAGCTGGTCACCGAGGGCTTCCGCGTCCCCGTCGGCCAGGCATGGCAGACCGTGGAGCACCCGCGCGGCGAGCTGGGCGTGCACGTCGTCTCCGACGGCGGCACCCGGCCCTACCGCGCGCACTTCCGCGACCCCTCGTTCAACAACCTCCAGGGCGTGTCCGTGATGTGCGAGGGCGGCCAGGTGGCCGACGTCGTCGTCGCCGTCGCGTCCCTGGACCCCGTGCTGGGAGGTGTGGACCGATGACGGCAGAACCCGTGCAGACCAGGACCCGTTACGACGGGGAGACCCTGGCGGCACTCACCACGGACGCCACGGCGATCATGGCGCGCTACCCGGACCCACGCTCCGGACTGCTGCCCATGCTGCACCTCGTGCAGTCCGTCGACGGGTACGTGAGCAGGGACGGCATCCTGTTCTGCGCGGAGATGCTCGGCATCACCGCGGCAGAGGTCTCGGCGGTCGCCACCTTCTACACCCAGTACAAGCGGCACCCCAACGGCACCTACACCGTCGGCGTCTGCACCAACACGCTCTGCGCGGTCATGGGCGGCGACGCCATCTTCGACGAGCTCAGCGAGCATCTCGGCGTCGGGCACGACGAGACCACCGACGACGGTGCGATCACCCTCGAACGCGTCGAGTGCAACGCGGCCTGCGACTACGCGCCCGTCGTGATGGTCAACTGGGAGTTCTTCGACAACCAGACCCCCGAGACGGCGACGGCGCTCGCGGACGAGCTGCGCCTCGGCGCGGACGTCGCGCCCACCCGTGGCGCCACGTCCGTGTGCTCGTTCAAGCAGATGAGCCGCGTCCTGGCCGGGTTCTCCGACGGACGCGCGGACGAGGACGCCGGCACCGGCGAGCCGACGCTCGCGGGCCTGCGGATCGCGCGCGAGCGCGGCTGGACGGCGCCGGACGCGCCGTCGCCGTCGCCCGACAAGCCGGGCGAGACGATCACGGGGGAGCCCGGGTCGAGCGCTGACCGCAAGCCCACGACGCCGTCGGACACGCAGGTCGGCAAGGACAAGAAGCCCGGAGAGGACGCGAAGTGACTCTCACACCGGTACTGACCGACACCTGGGACAAGGACCGCTCGTGGCGGCTGGCCACCTATGAGCGGGCCGGCGGCTATGCCGGCCTGAAGAAGGCCCTGAAGACGGAGCCTGCCCACCTCGTGCAGGCCGTCAAGGACTCCGGCCTGCGCGGCCGCGGCGGTGCGGGCTTCCCCACCGGGATGAAGTGGGGCTTCCTGCCCCCGCCCGACGGCGGTCCGCGCTACCTCGTCGTCAACGCGGACGAGTCGGAGCCGGGCACCTGCAAGGACATCCCCCTCATGCTCGCCAGCCCGCAGCACCTGATCGAGGGCGTGGCGATCACGAGCTACGCGATCGGCTGCGACCACGCGTTCATCTACGTGCGCGGCGAGGTGCTGCACGTCTACCGCCGGCTGCTGAACGCCGTCGAGGAGGCGTACCGGGCCGGCTACCTGGGCAAGAACATCCAGGGCTCGGGGTACGACCTCGACGTCACCGTGCACGCCGGGGCGGGCGCCTACATCTGCGGTGAGGAGACGGCGCTGCTCGACTCGCTCGAGGGTCTGCGCGGCCAGCCGCGGCTCAAGCCGCCGTTCCCCGCCGTCGCGGGCCTGTACGCGCGGCCCACCGTGGTGAACAACGTGGAGTCCATCGCGTCGGTCCCGGCGATCGTGGCCAAGGGCGCCGACTGGTTCTCCTCGATGGGCACGGAGAAGTCACAGGGCCATGGCCTGTTCTCCCTGTCGGGGCACGTCACCAAGCCCGGCCAGTACGAGGCGCCGCTCGGCATCACGCTGCGCGAGCTGCTCGACCTGGCCGGAGGCGTCCGCGCGGGCCACGAGCTGAAGTTCTGGACCCCTGGCGGCTCCTCCACGCCGATCTTCACGGCCGACCACCTCGACGTCCCGCTCGACTACGAGTCCGTGGGCGCCGCCGGGTCGATGCTCGGCACGCGGGCGCTGCAGATCTTCGACGAGACGGTGTGCGTGGTCCGGGCGACGGCCCGGTGGACAGACTTCTACGCGCACGAGTCGTGCGGCAAGTGCACGCCGTGCCGCGAGGGGACGTACTGGCTCAAGCAGGTGCTGCACCGCATCGAAAGCGGAGACGGCGGCGACGCCGATATTGAGTTGCTGCTCGACCTGTGCGACAACATCCTGGGCCGCGCGTTCTGCGCGCTGGGTGACGGCGCCGTCTCGCCGATCACCTCCAGCATCAACCTGTTCCGCGAGGAGTACCAGGCGCACATCGACGGGCACGGCTGCCCGTTCGACCCGAGCGCGTCGGCACTCTTCCCGTACACCCCCAAAACAACGTCACCGGGAGCTGCACTGGTCGGAGCAGCGGGCGCCGGCGCGGGAGGTCACCGATGACCGTCACCACGAACGACTCCACCAGCGAGACCGCACCGGTCGAGCTGGTCACCTTCACCATCGACGGCACGGAGGTCAGCGTTCCCAAGGGCACGCTGATCATCCGCGCCGCCGAGCAGGCCGGGATCCAGATCCCGCGGTTCTGCGACCACCCGCTCCTGGCGCCCGCCGGTGCCTGCCGGCAGTGCCTCGTCGAGGTCTCCATGCCGGACCGGGAGGGCAACGTCCGGCCGATGCCGAAGCCGCAGGCGTCCTGCACCATGACGGTCGCCCCCGGCATGATCGTCAAGACGCAGCACACCTCCGCCGTCGCGGACAAGGCGCAGCAGGGGGTCATGGAGCTGCTGCTCATGAACCACCCGCTGGACTGCCCGGTGTGCGACAAGGGCGGCGAGTGCCCCCTGCAGAACCAGGCGATGTCGAACGGCCGCGCCGACTCGCGGTTCACCGACGTCAAGCGGACGTTCCCCAAGCCGATCGCGCTGTCCACGCAGATCCTGCTCGACCGTGAGCGCTGCGTGCTCTGCCAGCGCTGCACCCGGTTCAGCGAGGAGATCGCCGGAGACGCGTTCATCGCGCTCCAGGACCGCGGCGCGCACCAGCAGATCGGCCGGTTCGACGAGGGGATCCTCGGGTTCGCGGGCGAGCCCGTCGGCCCCGTCGACCGCCCGGTCGGCGAGGCCACCAACGACACCTCGGGCCGGCCGTTCTCCTCCTACTACTCCGGCAACACCGTGCAGATCTGCCCGGTGGGCGCGCTCACCGGCGCGGGCTACCGGTTCCGGTCGCGGCCGTTCGACCTGGTCAGCACGGAGAGCATCGCCGAGCACGACTCCTGCGGTTCCGCGATCCGCATCGACCACCGTCGTGGCCAGGTGCTGCGCCGGCTGTCGGGCGAGGACCCGGTGGTCAACGAGGAGTGGATCACCGACAAGGACCGCTTCGCGTTCACCTGGCAGGACGCGGCCGACCGCATCACCACGCCGCTGGTCCGGGAGGGCGGGACGCTGCGCCCCGCGTCCTGGGTCGAGGCCCTGGA
The DNA here is from genome assembly GCF_042682255.1 of Promicromonospora aerolata. NCBI lineage: Bacteria > Bacillati > Actinomycetota > Actinomycetes > Micrococcales > Promicromonosporaceae > Promicromonospora > Promicromonospora aerolata. Next base: position 3,168,976 of record NZ_JBHUHF010000001.1, on the reverse strand, counting down.
GATCGCCGCGGCCGGGCTGACGAAGGCCCGGCAGACCGGCGGCGTCGGCGTGCTGCCGGGTGGCCGGCTCACCGTCGAGGACGCCTTCGCGTGGTCGCGCTTCGCCCGCACCGCGCTGGCCACCAACGACGTCGACCAGCGGGTCCGCGTGCACTCCGCCGAGGAGGCCGCGTTCCTGGCCCACGTCGTGGCCGGATCCGGCATCGGCGTCACGTTCGGTGACCTCGAGCAGGCCCCCGCCGTGCTCCTCGTCGGCCTGGAGGCCGAGGAGGAGGCGGGCATCACGTTCCTGCGGCTGCGCAAGGGCGCCATGGGGTCGGCGAAGACGAAGGTCTTCTCGATCGCGCCCTACGCGACGCGTGGCCTGACCCGGATGGAGGGCACGCTGCTGCCGGCCGCGCCCGGTACCGAGGCGGAGTGGCTGACCAGCCTGACCAGCAGCCTGGCACCGGAGGGGTCGGACATCGACACCGGCGCCCTGGCCCAGCCGGGTGCCGTGATCCTCGTGGGCGAGCGCCTCGCGGGCTCGCCCGGTGCCTACGCGGCGGCCGTCGGCCTCGCGGAGGCGACCGGTGCCCGGCTCGCCTGGATCCCGCGCCGAGCGGGTGAGCGTGGCGGCGTCGAGGCAGGTCTGCTGCCCGAGCTGCTGCCGGGCGGCCGCCCGGTCGCGGACGCCGCTGCCCGTGCCGAGGTCGCCGAGGCCTGGGGCGGGGAGCTCCCGGACACCCCGGGCCGCGACACCGCGGGCATCCTCGCCGCCCTGACGGACGGCGCGCTGGGCGGTGCGGTCGTCGGTGGCGTCGAGCTCGCCGACCTGCCGGACCCGGCCGCGGCACGCGCGGCGCTCGACGCCGCCGGGTTCGTGGTGAGCCTGGAGGTGCGGGCCTCGGAGGTGACCGACCGGGCCGACGTCGTGCTGCCCGTCGCGACGCCCGTCGAGCGCGCCGGCTCCTACTGGAACTGGGAGGGCCGGGTGCGGTCCTTCGGCGCGGCCCTCGAGTCGAGCGCGCTGCCGGACCACCGCGTGCTCCACGCGCTGGCGCAGCACCTCGGCGTGGACCTGCAGGCGGCGTCGCCGACCGAAGCCCACCTCTCCATCGCGCTGACCCAGCGCGGCGCCTGGACCGGGGACCGGCTGCGCGTCCAGGGCGGCGCACCGGCCGGTCCGCCGTCGATCGGACAGGGGCAGGCGGTGCTCGCCACCTGGCGGCTCCAGCTCGACGTGGGACGCGGCCAGGACGGCGAGCAGTTCCTTGCCGGCACGGCCAAGCGGGCCGTCGCGCGCCTGTCCGCCGCCACGGCGGCCGGCTTCGGCGTGGCCGACGGCGACCAGGTCACCGTCAGCACGTCGCGAGGTGCCATCGAGGTGCCCGCCGTCGTGACCGACGCGATGGTCGACGGCGTGGTGTGGCTGCCGCTCAACAGCGCGGGCTGCCGCGTGCACGACACGCTCGGTGCGGCGGCCGGCGACCTCGTCACCGTCACGCCCCACGTGTCAGACACACAGGTCACCCGGGTGGCCCGCACGTCTGACAACTCGGAAGGGAACGCTCTGTGAATCCCCTGTCTCTGGTTGCCGCCGCGCCCGGGGTGACCGCCGACTTCTCGCAGGAGACCATCTGGGCCTCCATCGTGAAGGCCGTGCTGATCGTGGTGTTCCTGCTGACCAGCGTGCTCTTCGCCATCTGGTTCGAGCGCAAGGTCGTCGCACGCATGCAGGTGCGTCCCGGGCCCAACTGGCACGGGCCCCTCGGCCTGCTCCAGTCGCTGGGCGACGCCATGAAGCTCCTGCTCAAGGAGGACCTGACGGTCACGCGGGCCGACCGGTTCGTGTACCTGCTGGCGCCGATGATCTCGGTGTTCTGCTCGCTGCTGGTGTTCGCGGTGATCCCGTTCGGGCCGAGCCTGTCGTTCCCCTGGACCGACTGGACCACACCGGCGCAGCTCACCGACTTCCCGGTGGCGGTGCTGTACGTGCTGGCCGCGGCGTCGCTCGGCGTCTACGGCATCGTCCTGGGCGGCTGGGCCTCCGGCTCCACGTACCCGCTGCTCGGCGCGGTCCGTTCGACGGCGCAGGTCATCAGCTACGAGCTCGCCATGGGGCTCTCGCTGGTGAGCGTGTTCATCATGGCGGGGTCGATGTCGACGTCGCAGATCGTGGACAGCCAGACGCAGATCTGGTGGTTCATCCCGCTGGCTCCCGCGTTCGTGATCTACGTGATCTCGATGATCGGTGAGACCAACCGCCTGCCGTTCGACCTGCCCGAGGCCGAGGGTGAGCTCGTCTCCGGTTACATGACCGAGTACTCGTCGATGAAGTTCGCCTGGTTCTTCCTCGCGGAGTACATCAACATGCTCAACGTCTCGGCCGTCGCGGTCACGCTCTTCCTCGGCGGCTGGCGGGCACCGTTCCCGCTGTCGACCATCGCCGACGGCGCCCTGAACGAGGGCTGGTGGCCGATCCTCTGGTTCCTCGTGAAGCTCTGGGCGGTCATGTTCGTCTTCGTGTGGGTGCGCGGCACGCTGCTGCGTCTGCGCTACGACCAGTTCATGGTGTTCGGCTGGAAGGTCCTCATCCCGGTCGCGCTCGGCTGGGTCGTCGTGCTCTCCGTGGTGCAGTGGCTGCAGCGCGTGCAGGGCGTGACCTACCAGCAGTTCATCCCGGTGATCATCGGGGCCGCCGTCGTCTTCATCGCGATCATGTGGTTCTGGCCGGAGAAGAAGGAGGCGCCACCGGGCGCGGACGAGGACAAGGAGCCGGTCGACGCCTTCGCCGGCGGGTTCCCCGTGCCGCCGCTGCCCGGCGAGAAGCTGCCCCCGTCCAAGCGGTTCGGAAAGGAGGTCCACGGTGAGTAAGCAACAGGAGTATGAGCCCCTGCGGCCCCAGCCGGGGCCCATCGGGGAGATGTTCGCCCCCGTCGCGGGCTTCGGCGTGACGCTGTCGTCGATGTTCAAGCCCACGGTCACGGAGCAGTACCCGCGCGAGAAGGTCCCGCCCCAGCGCCGGTTCCATGGCCGCCACCAGCTCAACCGGTACGCCGACGGGCTGGAGAAGTGCATCGGCTGCGAGCTGTGCGCCTGGGCGTGCCCGGCGGACGCGATCTACGTGGAGGGCGCGTCCAACGCGGCCCTGCCGCAGAACGCGGGCCTCGAGGTGAACGCGGACGACTCCAAGGGTGCTCACATGAGCCCCGGCGAGCGGTACGGCTCCGTCTACCAGATCAACTACCTGCGGTGCATCTTCTGCGGGCTGTGCATCGAGGCCTGCCCCACGCGCGCGCTGACCATGACCAACGACTTCGAGCTGGCCGGCAAGACGCGCGCCGGCATGATCTACGAGAAGCAGGACCTGCTGGCCCCGCTCTCGGAGGGCATGCTGGCCGCGCCGCACCCCATGGTCGAGGGCACCACGGACACCGACTACTACAGCGGTGACGTCCTGGGCCCGACGGCGGCGCAGGTCGACTGGGTCCGGGAGCAGCGGCCCGACGACCCGACGCTGGACGCGGCCGACGCCGTCGTGTCGGGCAAGGCGCCGGCACCCACGCAGCGGCAGCACGAGATGCGCCCGGACGAAGGTCCCGGCGCGGCCGAGAAGTCGGCCGGTGCGGCATCGGTCGGCTCGGTGCGCGTGCTCGCCGACGGTTCGCAGGTCGACGCCGTCGAGACCGGTGCGCGCGAGACCAGCGAGCCTGGCTCGACGTCCGCGGCAGATCTCACGGGCGGGGCCTCGACGGGCCCGCGCACCGGCACGGAGGTGAAGGCATGACCCCCGCCGAGGCTGTCGTGTCGGGCGGCGAGACCGTCCTGTTCTGGGCGATCGCGCCGCTCATGGTGCTGGCCGCGCTGGGTCTGCTGTTCGTCAAGCGGGCGGTGCACGCGGCGATGTGCCTGGTGTTCGTCATGGTCAGCATGGCCATCCTGTACATCGCGCAGGAGGCGCCGTTCCTCGGCGTCGTCCAGGTCGTGGTGTACACGGGCGCCGTGATGATGCTGTTCCTGTTCGTGCTGATGCTCGTCGGTGTCGACGCGTCCGACTCGCTCACGGAGACCATCCGCGGGCAGCGCTGGATCGGCCTGCTCATCGGCATCGGCCTCGCGGCGATCCTCGGTGGCGTGGTGGCGAACACGGCGTTCCCGCCCGCCGTCGGGCTGAACGGTGGCGACCCGGGCGGCGTGGCCAACCCGCAGGCCCTGGCGCGCGTGCTGTTCGGCGACTACGTGCTGGCCATGGAGGCCGTGGGCGTGCTGCTCGTGACCGCCGCGGTCGGCGCGCTGGTGCTCACGCACCGCCGTCGGCTCACGCCGAGGCAGACCCAGGAGTCGGTGGCCGAGACGCGCATCAAGGCGCTGCCCGACGGCGTGGTGCTCACCCCGCTGCCGCCGCCCGGCGTGTACGCCCGGTCCAACGCGATGGACACCCCGGCGCTCGGCCCCGACGGCGAGCAGGTGCCGCAGTCGGTGTCGCGTGTGCTGCGCATCCGGGGGCAGGAACGGCCCGCGCCACAGGGCCCGGCGGTCGTGGTCACGACAAGCTCGACCCGTGGGGCGACCGGCTCGACCCCCGAGTCGGAGAGGGACGCCTGATGGACATCACCAACTACGTGGTCCTGGCCGCCGTGCTCTTCGCCATCGGGGCGACGACCGTGCTGCTGCGCCGCAACGCGATAGTCGTGTTCATGGGCGTGGAACTCATGCTCAACGCGACCAACCTCGCCTTCGTCACCTTCGCCAGGATGCACGGCGACGTGACGGGCCAGGTGCTCGCCTTCTTCGTCATGGTCGTCGCCGCCGCCGAGGTCGTCGTCGGCCTGGCCATCATCGTGACGATCTTCCGTACCCGCCGCTCGGCCTCGGTCGACGACGTCAACCTGCTCAAGGGCTGAGGGGGAGACAGTGAACGACGTGATCGGGCTCGCCCCCTGGCTGGTCGGCCTTCCGCTGATCGGCGCAGCGATCCTGCTGCTGGGTGGCAAGGCCACCGACCGCTGGGGCCACTGGCTCGGGGTGCTGGCCTCGGCCGCCTCCGCAGTCATCGGCTTCATCCTGATGTTCCGCATGATCGGCACGCCGGCCGGGGAGCGTTCCGTCGACCACCACCTGTGGACCTGGTTGTCCGCCGGTGGCCTGGACGTGGACCTCGGCATCCGGCTGGACCCGTTGTCCCTGACGTTCGTGATGCTCGTGACCTTCGTGGGCACGCTCATCCACGTGTACTCGGTGGCCTACATGGACCACGATCCGCACCGGCGTCGGTTCTTCGGTTACCTGAACCTGTTCGTCGCGGCCATGCTGACGCTGGTCCTCGCCGACTCCTACCTCCTGCTCTTCGTGGGCTGGGAGGGTGTGGGTCTCGCGTCCTACCTGCTGATCGGGTTCTGGGACACGGGACGGCCCTCCGCCCGCGAGAACGCGGTGGCGGCGAAGAAGGCGTTCGTCATGAACCGCATCGGCGACATGGGCCTCATCGCGGCGATGGCGCTGCTGTTCGCCGGTACGGGCGCCCTGGACTTCGGGACGCTCTTCGGGACCGTCGCCCATGACGAGGCGACCGGCGGGATGATCGGCGTGACCCCCGCGATCGAGGGGCTCTCCCAGGGCACCGCCACCGCCATCGGCCTGTGCCTGCTGCTCGCCGCGTGCGGCAAGTCGGCCCAGTTCCCGCTGCAGGCCTGGCTGGGCGACGCGATGGCCGGCCCGACGCCGGTGTCGGCGCTGATCCACGCCGCCACAATGGTCACCGCCGGCGTCTACCTCATGGTGCGCTCCGGGCCGATCCTCGAGGCCGCCCCGACGGCGCAGCTCGTCGTGGTGATCGTGGGGGCCGTGACCCTGCTGTTCGGTGCCGTGGTCGGTACCGCGAAGGATGACATCAAGAAGGCGCTGGCCGCCTCCACGATGTCCCAGATCGGCTACATGATGCTCGCCGCGGGTCTCGGCCCGGCCGGGTACGCGTTCGCGATCTTCCACCTGCTGACGCACGGCTTCTTCAAGGCGGGGCTGTTCCTCGGCGCCGGCTCGGTGATGCACGCGATGGACGACCAGACCGACATGCGGCGCTTCGGCGGCCTGTCGCGGTTCCTGCCCATCACGTGGATCACCATGGGGCTCGGCTGGCTGGCGATCCTCGGGATCCCGCCGTTCTCCGGCTTCTGGTCGAAGGACGGGATCATCGAGGCGGCCTTCATGCCCGTGGAGGGCCAGCCGTGGCGCGCCTGGGTGTTCGGCTCGGTCGCGGTGCTCGGCGCCGCGATCACCGCCTTCTACATGACCCGCCTGTTCTTCATGACGTTCGGCGGACGTCGTCCGCGCTGGACGGAGAACCAGCACCCGCACGAGGGCTCGCCGCTGATGTGGTGGCCCCTGGTGTTCCTTGGCGTCGGCTCGGCGGCACTGGGCCTGGTGCTCGGCATCGGCGGCACGTTCGTCACCTGGCTGGAGCCGGTGGTCGGCCACGCCGAGCACCACGAGCCGGTGCTCCCGGTGCCGGTGATCATCGGGGCCACCCTGACGGTCGTGGTGCTCGGAGCCCTGCTGGCGTTCCGGATGTACGCGGTCAACCTCGTGCCGGAGGAGGCGCCGCGCGGCTCCGTCCTGACCCGGGCGGCCCGCAAGGACCTGTACCAGGACGCTGCGAACGAGACGCTCGTGATGAAGCCCGGCTTCGGGGTGGCCCGTCTGGTCCAGGTGGGCGACCGTGACGTCGTCGACCGTGGCTGGAGCAGCCTGCCCCAGGCCCTGTCGTGGTTCGGCGCGGTATTCCGGAAGGCACAGAGCGGCTACGTCCGCTCGTACGCGGCCGGTATGGCGGGCGGCGTCCTCGTGATCGCCCTCGTCGCCTGGCTCGTCGTCGGCCTCGGTGGTGCCCAGTGATCGGAGGAGAGATGTTTCCCTGGCTGACCGTGCTCATCGCATGGCCGCTGGTCGGCGCGGCCGTGGTGGGGCTGAGCGCGCTCGTCCGGTCCCGCACGGGCCCGGCGAGCGCGGGGGTGGGCCTGGCCCGCCCCCTGGCGCTCGTGTTCTCGCTGGTCGAGGTGGCTCTGCTCGTCGGCGCCTTCACGGCCTTTGACACGGGCGCCGCCGCCGAGCACCAGCTCGGCGCCGTCTACCCGTGGATCCCGCAGATCGGCGTCTCGTACGCGGTGGGGGTCGACGGCGTCGGCCTGCTGCTGGTGGCGCTGTCCGTGGTGCTCGTACCCCTGGTGCTGCTGGCCGCCTGGAAGGAGCAGGGCCGGGACGAGGTGCGGCTGCGCAAGTTCGTCGGCCTCGTGCTCCTGCTCGAGGCGTTCATGGTCGCGGTGTTCTGTGCCCGTGACGTGTTCCTGTTCTACGTGCTGTTCGAGGCCATGCTGATCCCGGCCTACTTCCTGATCGGGGGGTTCGGCCAGGGTGCGGGCCGGCGCAAGGCCGCCGTGAAGTTCCTGATGTTCAGCCTGGGCGGCGGGCTGATCATGCTCGCGGCCGTGATCGCGCTGTACTTCCTCGGTATCGGTGCGGGCATCGACCCGAGCCGTGCGTTCCTCGTGGACGAGCTGGTCGCGGTCGACCTGGGCACCACCGCCGAGCGCCTGATGTTCGTCGGGTTCTTCATCGCCTTCGCGATCAAGGCACCCATGGTGCCGGTGCACAGCTGGCTGCCCGACGTCGCGGGGAACGCGACCCCTGGCACGTCCACCCTGCTGATCTGCGTGCTCGACAAGGTCGGCACGTTCGGCATGCTGACCCTGTGCCTGCCGCTGTTCCCGGAGGCGTCCCGTTGGGCCGCACCCCTGGTGATCGCGCTCGCCGTGATCTCCGTGCTGTACGGCGCGATCATGGCGATCATGCAGTCCGACCTGCTGCGGCTGGTGGGCTGGACGTCGGTGAGCCACTTCGGCTTCATCATCCTGGGCATCTTCACCTTCACGCCGCTGGGGACCGCCGGGTCGAGCTTCATGATGCTCAACCACGGGCTGGCGACCGGTGCGCTGTTCCTGGTGGCCGGGTTCCTGATCTCCCGGCACCCGGACCGGTCGCAGAAGATCGCCGACTACAGCGGTCTGCGGTCGGTCACGCCGGTGCTCGCCGGACGTTCCTCGTGGCCGGTCTCGCGACGCTGTCGCTGCCGGGCCTGGCCACGTTCGTCAGCGAGATCATGGTGCTGGTCGGCGCGTTCGGTGGCGCACCCGCCGGATCGGCCGGCTGGGCGATCGCCGCGATCCCCGGTGTGGTCCTCGCTGCGATCTACGTGCTGCTGACCTACCAGAAGATCTTCACGGGAGCGCCGGCAGCGGGGCTCGAGGCCCTGCCCGACCTGAGGGTGCGTGAGCGCATCGTCGCGGCGCCGCTCGTGGTCGGTCTCCTGGTGCTCGGGCTGGTGCCGGGCCTGGCCCTGACCTACGTGAACGCGCCGGCCGAGCAGTCGGCAGCCGTGACAGCGGTGGACGAGCCGGCGGATGCCGAGCAGATGGGGAGCGACAAGTGACCGAGTTCGTGGCACCCGAGATCGACTGGCTCGCCCTCGCACCGCTGATCGTGGTGCTGGGTACGGGTGTTGTCGGCGTGCTCATCGAGGCGTTCGTGCCCGCGAGGGCACGCCGCCTGACCCAGATCGTGCTGACCCTGGCCGCGCTGGCCGGTGCGTTCGCGTTCATCGCGGTCCTGTGGCCGCAGATCGTGGTGCAGCCCGTGCAGGTGGTGGGCGGCAGCCTGACCCTCACGCCGTTCGCGCTCGGCGCCCAGGGCATCATCGCCGTGCTGGCCTTCCTCGGTGTGCTCGTCGTGGCCGACCGCACGACCACGGGTCAGGACGCTTTCGCGCCCGCGGCGTCGGCCGTGCCCGGCACGCCGTACGAGGACCTGGCCCGGCGCTCGGGCCTGGAGCAGACCGAGATCTACCCGCTGCTGCTGTTCGCGGCCGGCGGCATGATGCTGTTCGCCTCCACCGACGACCTCATCGTCATGTTCATCGCGCTGGAGGTGCTGTCGCTCCCGCTGTACGTGCTGTGCGCGACGGCGCGCCGGCGCCGGCTCCTGTCGCAGGAGGCCGCTGCGAAGTACTTCCTGCTCGGGGCGTTCGCCTCGGCGCTGTTCATCTTCGGCGTCGCGCTGATCTACGGGTTCGCCGGTACGGTCCGGCTGCTGGAGATCGCCCAGCGGGTGCAGCAGGGTGGTCTGCCGCTGGAGGGGCTGAGCGTGCTGCTCGTAGCCGGCGTGCTGCTGGTCGTGGTCGGACTGCTGTTCAAGGTGGGTGCGGTGCCGTTCCACGCCTGGACGCCCGACGTCTACACCGGCGCGCCGACGCCGATCACCGGTTTCATGGCGGCGTGCACCAAGGTCGCGGCCGTCGCGGCCCTGGTCGAGGTGCTGTACCGCATCACGATCGGCGTGGGCGGCATCAACCCCGAGATCATGCGGCAGCTGCAGATCGTCGTCGTGGTGGTGGCGGTCCTGACGATGGTCGTCGGCACGGTCGTGGGAATCGTCCAGACCGACGTGAAGCGTCTGCTGGCCTACTCGTCGATCGCCCACGCGGGCTTCCTGCTCGTCGGCATCGCGGGATTCAACGCACCGGTGCAGGCGTCGACGCTCTTCTACCTGATCGCCTACGGCATCGCCACGATCGGCGCGTTCGGCGTGGTCACGCTCGTGCGCGAGCGCCGGGTCACCTCGGGGACGGGCGAGGACAACGGCCCGGTGGGCGAGGACGGCGTGGTGCTCGGCGAGGCGACGGAGATCGCGCAGTGGGCAGGGCTGGGCCGCAAGGCTCCGTGGCTCACCGCCGCGTTCGCGCTGTTCCTGCTGTCGATGGCCGGCATCCCGCTCACGGCCGGGTTCATCGCCAAGTTCGGTGCGTTCACCGGTGCCACGGCGGGCGGCCTGTGGTGGCTCGCTGTCCTCGGTGTGCTGGCGTCGGTGGTCGCGGTCGCGTTCTACGTGCGGCTCCTGGTCGTCATGGTGTTCCAGCGGGCGCAGGACGAGCCGGAGGTGGAGCCGGTCGCGCAGGCCGGGACCACGCCCGAGCCGGTGCCAGCCGGCTCCGCCGTGTCGGCCGGCTCCACCAGTGGTGGGGTGGTCCCGGCCGGTGGCTCGGCCACCCTGGCCACGGTGCAGGTCACGAGTGCGCAGCGGGTGGTGGTGACCGTCGTGCGGTCCCGCGGGCCGGCCGCCGTGGCCATCGCGGTGTGCGCGATCGCCACAGTGATTCTCGGCGTGTTCCCGTCTCCGGTTCTCGGTCTGGTGGAACAGGCAAGTAAGTTCGTGCCGTGACCTCCGTACCGCTGCCGCACCAGACGCCGACGGGTACGTCGGCGTCGGCTTCCCCGGCCGCTCCGACCGACCCGACCGACCCCCCCACGCTCGGCCTGCCGATCGCCGACCCGGAGCTGGCCTCTCTCCTGGCGGAGCGGCTGACGGGGGTCGACGAGGTGCTCCTGGAGGCCGTCGCCAGCACCGACAAGCTGGCCGACGGCGCCTCCCGGCACCTCATCGACGCGGGTGGCAAGCGGTTCCGTCCGTTGCTCACCCTGCTGACGGGCGAGCTCGGCGACGGCGCGGCCCCCGCGGTGGTCGACGCCGCCGTCGTGGTGGAGCTGACGCAGGTCGCCTCGCTGTACCACGACGACGTGATGGACTCCGCGCCGATGCGGCGCGGTGCACCGGCGGCCCACATGGTGTGGGGCAACTCGGTGGCGATCCTCGTGGGCGACATGCTGTTCGCGCGCGCGTCCGCCCTGGTGGCCGAGCTGGGGCCCGAGGCGGTGATCCTGCAGTCCCGGACGTTCGAGCGGATGTGCCTCGGACAGCTGCACGAGACGATGGGCCCGGACGACGGCGAGGACCCGGTGGACCACTACCTGCAGGTGCTGTCCGACAAGACGGCGTCGCTGCTGTCGACGTCGGCCCGCCTGGGCGCGATGCTCGCCGGGGCGCCGCAGGACCAGATCGAGGCCGTGGGCGCGTACGGCGAGAAGGTGGGCGTCGCGTTCCAGCTCGCCGACGACGTGCTGGACGTCGCGTCGTCCGGCGAGACGTCGGGCAAGACGCCGGGGACGGACCTGCGTGAGCACGTCCCGACCATGCCGGTGCTGCTGCTTCGGCAGCACGTCGCCTCGGGTGCCGCCACCTCCGACGACCGGGACCTGCTCGCGACCCTCGACGGCGACCTGTCCGCCGACGAGGCGCTGACCTCCGCCGTGGAGCGGCTGCGCGCGCACGCGGTGCTCGCGGAGACGCGGGAGCAGGCCGTGCGGTGGGCGAGGGCGGCCTCGGCAGAGCTGGAGCCGCTTCCGGAGGGGCCGGTCAAGGAGTCGCTGGAGCAGTTCGCCCAGGCCCTGGCGGACCGGGCAGTCTGACCGTCGGCTTCGACGAGTTCGGTCGGATGGGATGAGATCGGCCGGTTGTTGGACCGATCTCATCCCATCCGACCGAACTCATCGATCCTCGTCGGATGGCTAGGATGCAGCCTGTCGAGGGGGCGGTTCGTGGCAGACGCAGTCGAGGTCAAGTCCAGGTCAAGTAGCGGGTTCGTCGTGTCCTGGGCTCTGGTGGCCCTGTTCACCGGTGCCCTGGTCGCGTTGGCGTTCCTGCAGGACGGTGAGGCCACCGCGGAGCTGGAGCTCAACGACTCCGGTGTCTGGGTCACGCAGACGGCGTCGGGCAAGCTGGGGCGGTTCAACGACGAGGCCCGGGCGCTGGACGGCACGCTCCTCGCCGGGTCGTCGACGTTCGACGTGCAGCAGGACGAGGGCCGGGTGCTCCTGACGGACGACGGCGCCTCGTCGGCCAGCCCGGTGGACCCCGCCCACCTGGTGCTCGCGGGCCCCGTCCAGGCGCCGCGGGGCGCACACGTCGTGTCCGGTGGCCCGGTCACCGCGATCCTGGACCCCGAGGACGGCGACCTGTGGGTGCTGCCTTTCGACGGTGTGACGGCTTTCGACGAGGCGGAGCTCGAGCCCACGGCGGAGGTCGGCCGTGGCGGGCTGCTCACCGTCGCGACGGACGGGACGGTGTTCGTCGCGGTCCCCTCGGACGGGACGCTGTACCGGGTGGACACGGGGGCCCGGGGCACGCCGGGCGAGGTGACCGAGAGCGAGCTCCCCGTCGCGCCCGACGCCGAGGTGGAGCTCACCGCCGTGGGCGACGAGCCGGTGGTGCTGGACCGGACCGCGTCCGCACTGGTGCTGCCCGACGGCGAGGTCGTCGACCTGTCCGGCGGCGCGGAGGCACGGCTCCAGCAGCCGTCGGACGAGAAGCGGTCCGTGGTGGTCGGCACGCCCACCGGGCTGGTCACACAGCCGCTGGGCGGCGGCGCGGCGACGACGCGCGTGGCCGACGGCGTCCCGGCGGCCCCTGTCCAGGTGGGTGCGTGCATCTTCGGCGCGTGGTCGGGCACCGGTCAGGTGGTGCGCGACTGCCCCGGCACGGACCAGGACGTGGACGAGAACCTCGAGGGTGCGGCAGGCGAGCTCGCCTACCGGGTCAACCGCGACGTCGTCGTACTGAACGACGTCGCCGACGGCACCCTGTGGATGGCTGCTGACGAGTTCGAGAAGGTCGACGACTGGGACCTCACGATGCCGGAGGAGGCCGAGGGGGAGCAGACCGAGACCGAGACCGAGACGCCAGAGCTGGTGGACCAGTTCGTCGCCGAGCGGGACAAGCCCAACCGGGCGCCGACGCCGGAGGACGACGACCTCGGAGTGCGACCCGGCCGCACGACAGTGCTGAACGTGCTGGGCAACGACACCGACCCCGACGGTGACGTGATGACCGTGTCGGTGGCTGACCCGCCCGAGGACGCGAAGGGCATCACCGTGCACCGCGTGCTGGACGGGCTGGCGCTCCAGGCGGACGTCCCGGCGGACATGTCCGGCTCGGCCACTCTCACGTACACGGTCGACGACGGCCGCGGCGGTACGGCCGACGCGAAGGTGCGGGTCCGCGTGGTGCAGCCCGGCTCGAACGAGGCGCCGGTGGCCGAGGGCGAGCCCGTGCTCCGGGTGGCGCAGGGCGGGCGGGCGACGATCAAGGTGCTGCCCTACTGGAGCGACCCGGACGGTGACGACCTCGTGCTGTCGAGTGCCGCCACCGGTGACGCCGCCGACGAGATCCGGTTCCGCCCGGACGGTGTCCTGGAGTTCCGCGACGGCGGTGGGGCGACCGGGCGCAAGATCGTGGACCTCACGATCAGCGACAGCGGCGGCATGGTGGGCGAGGGCAGGCTCCTGGTCGATGTCGTCGCGGCGGAGGAGCCGCCGGTCGCCGTCGGGGACCACGTGGCCGTCCCCGCCGGGCAGCCGGTGACGGTCTACCCGCTGACGAACGACACCGACCCGAACGGCGACCGCCTCCGGCTGGCCGACGTCGGCGAGCAGGCTCCCGCGACGATCACGCCGAACTTCGCGGCCGGGTCGTTCCAGTTCGTGAGCCAGGAGCCGGGCAGCTATGACCTGACGTATCAGGTGAGCGACGGCCCGGAGGCGACGTTGGGGCTGGTACGCGTGGACGTGCTGCCGCCGGCGGAGGAGGACGGCGCCCCGGTCACGGTGACGGACACCGTGCTCCTGCCGGCCGGCGGGTCCGCGTTGGTGGACGTGCTGGCGAACGACACGGACCCGGCCGGCGGCGTGCTGGTGGTGCAGTCGGTGACCGTGGACGACGGCGCTCCGGTGACCGCCGCGGTGCTGGACCACCATGTGTTGCGGATCAGTGAGGTCAAGCGCCCCGAGGGCCCCGTCACCATCGAGTACACGGCAGCGAACGGCACGGGGACCGCCGTCGGGCAGGTGCGGGTGGTTCCGGTGCCCGCCGCGACGAAGCTGCGCCCGCCGGAGGCGTCCGCCGACGAGGCGACGGTGCACGCCGGCGACGTCGTGACCATCCCGGTGCTGACCAACGACGCCCACCCGGACGGGCTCGAGCTCACGCTCGGCGAGGAGCTGGTGGAGGATCCGGAGGCGGGCGAGGCGTTCGTGTCGCAGGATGCCGTGCGGTTCAAGGCGGGCCCCGACCAGGGCGGCACCGTCCACCTCGTCTACGAGGTCACCGACCCCAACGGCCAGAAGGACTCCGCCCAGGTCACCGTGACGGTGGTGGACGACGACGAGAACGCCGCCCCGCAGCCGCCCGACGTCACCGCGCGCGTCCTGGCCGGGGCCAGCACCCGGATAGCCCTTCCGCTGGAAGGCAGTGACCCCGACGGCGACCACGTGCAGCTCGAGGCGATCACGTCGGCGCCGACGGCGGGCACCGTCGACATCGTGGACGGCTATCTGGAGTACACGGCCTCGCCGAACGCCGCGGGCGAGGACCAGCTCACCTACTCCGCCACGGACACGCGTGGCGCGACCGCCACCGGCACGGTCCGCGTCGGGGTGGCGACGCCGCCGCAGGTGAACCAGCCGCCGCTCGCCGTGGACGACGAGGTGTCGGTGCGCCCTGGCCGGACGATCGGCATCGACGCGCTGGAGAACGACTCCGACCCGAACGGCGACCAGGTGGGTCTGGTGCCGAGGTCGTTCGACGGCGCCGGCGAGCTGGAGCCGGTGGTCACGGACGACCTGGTGGTCATCACCGCGCCCGACGACGAGGGCGCGCACACGTTCTACTACGGCATCGAGGACTCGTTCGCCGCACGTGCGACCGGCGCGATCACCGTGGCTGTGGCCGGGGACGCGCCGCTGCTCCGTCCCGTCGCACGGGACGACGCCGTCGCACCGGAGGACGTCACGTCCTCCACCGTGACCGTGGACGTCACGGGTAACGACCTCGACCCCGACGGGCTCTCCGCGGACCTGGAGGTCACGGTGCCCGGCCAGGGGCCGGACGGCGCCACCGTCACGGACGACGGGGAGATCGTCGTACCGCTGACGGGGGAGGCGCAGGTCATCACCTACGAGGTGACCGACCTCGACGGGCTGACCGGCAAGGCGTTCCTGCGGGTTCCGCGGGACGGCACGCTGCCGCGGCTCCGCGACGGCCTGGCGCCGGTCGAGGTGGTCGCCGGCGAACCCACCCCGCTGGACCTCACCGAGTACGTCGTGGTCGCCGAGGGGCGTGCGCCGCGGATCACCGACGAGGCGAAGGTCGCTGCCACCGAGGGGGACCACGAGGTCACTGGGCCCGTGGCGGTCACGTACACCGCCTACCGGGACTACTCCGGCCCGGCCGCCCTGACGTTCGAGGTGACCGACGGCTCGGGCATCGACGACCCCGACGGCCGTACCGCCCTGCTCACGCTGCCGCTCACCGTCCTGCCGGGCGAGAACCAGCCGCCGGAGATCGCCGGCACGCCGGCGCTGGAGGCCGCCGCGGGCGAGGAGACCGCGCTCGACCTGTCGCGCTTCGTCACGGACCCCGACGACGACCCGCTGACCGTGACGGTCGACGGCGACACCGACGGGCTCAGCCTCGCGACCGAGGGCACGACGGTGCTGGCCACCGCGGCGCCGGACGTGCCGAAGGGCACCAGAACCACCGTCGGCTTCACGGTGTCCGACGGCGGCCATCCGCCGGTTGCCGGGCAGCTCACCGTCACCGTCGTGGCCTCGACGCGCCCGCTCGTGCGGGCTACCACCGACGAGGTACCGGACGCGCACCAGGGCGAACCGGTCACGGTGGACGTACTGGAGAACGACGTCAACCCGTTCCCGGAGGACCCCCTGCGGCTCGTCTCGGCCCGACTGGAGTCCGGCCGGGGCACTGTCGAGAGCGCCGGGGACAGCGTGACGGTCACCCCGCCCGCCGACTTTCACGGGGTGGCGGTGGTGCGCTACCGCGTGGCCGACGCGACCGACGATCCGAGCCGTGAGGTCGAGGGGACCGCCCGCGTGACCGTGCTCGGTGCGCCGGAGACACCGCGCCCGCCGGCCGTCGAGGAGGTGCGGTCCGAGACGGTGGTGCTGAGCTGGGACCCACCGTCGGACAACGGCGCGGAGATCACCGAGTACCGGGTGCGGCCCAGCCAGGGCCCCACCACCACCTGCCCCACCACCACCTGCACGATCACCGGCCTGACGAACAACAGGACCTACACGTTCACGGTGACGGCGACGAACGAGGTGGGCACCTCGGAGGAGTCGCGGGCGTCGGAGGAGGCACGGCCGGACGAGAAGCCGGACCCGCCTGCTGCACCACAGCTCGTGTTCGGCGACGAGCTGCTGACGGTGACGTGGCAGAACCGGTCGTACACGGACCGTTCGCCGATCGAGTGCGTGAATCTGGAGATCAGCCCGGCCCCGCCGTCGGGCGCGATCCAGAAGACCTGCCTCGACGGCACCCGGACGGTGTGGGAAGGACTGCGCAACGGCACCGCCTACACGGTGCGCGTACAGGCACGGAACGCGGCTCCGGACCCCTCCGAGTGGTCGGACCCGTCGGCGCCCGAGACACCCGCGGCACCGCCCGCCCAGCCCGCCGCCCCGTCGGCGTCGCGCCTGGACACCGCGGTGGGCGGGCAGATCACCGTGCGGTGGACGGCGCCGGCCACCAACGGCGCCGCGATCAAGACATATCACCTGACCGTGCTCCGGAACGGGAACAAGGAACGTACGGTGGCGGTGACCGGCACGTCCAAGGCGCTCCAGAACCTGGACCAACGGTCCGCGTACCAGTTCACGGTGGTCGCGGAGAACAAGGCCGGCACGTCCCCCGCGAGCCCTCGGTCGAAGGCGCTGGAGCCCTACGGCACGCCGGTGGTGCCCGGTGCCCCGAAGGCGGCACTGATCGCGAGGGACACGAACGGCAAGGCGCGGGTGTCGTGGCGCGAGATCGACGACTTCCGCGGTAACGGGCCGTACTACCAGGTGCGGGCGGACGGGTCGACGGAGAAGCGGACGGCGGGTTCCCCGTACGACTTCACCGGCCTGGCCAACGGCCGTGACCACACCTTCGACGTGCGGGCGTGCAACGCCTACGCCTGCTCGGCCTGGACGGCGCGCTCGAACGCGGTCAACCCGTACACCGTGCCTGGTGCGCCACCGGTCGACTGGTTCAAGGACCTCGGGGACGACGGAAACTTCAGGATCTGGGCTCCCGACAACAACGGTGGGCGCTCGGTGGACCGGATCGAGTGGAAGTTGAGCGGTGACGACACGCGAGAGGGTTCGCGCTCGGACCCGGGGGCCGGCTGGCAGTCGGGTCAGCATCCGTTCCAGGTCAACGTGCCGACCGGTCCGGGCCAGAGCTTCACGGTGCGGGCGCGGCTGTGCAACGCCGCCGGGTGCGGTGCGTGGGCCCAGGAGTCGGGCAGCACGGGCAACGTCGACAGCGACCGGACGCTCACGACCTACAAGGGCGGAAACGCGGTGGGGTTTCACCAACGACGACGGGTCGACGTGTACGAGCTCCTCGTGCCGGTACCTCGGCCTGCGACTGCGCAACGCGACGCCCAACTTCGCGTTCGGAGCCGCCTGCTACACCGGAGACCGAAAGTTCGCACCGACGGAGGACGGCAACCGCTTCTTCGAGCAGACCCCTGACGGACGGACGTTCAGGACGGACGCGAACGGTGACTTCACGGGCGAGCTCCCGTGCGCCTGGGGCACACCGGGCGCTCGAGTGCACGTGGGGACGTACAACTGGGGCCCGGCCACGGCCCTGACGTGGTGAGCCGTCGGACCGAGCCCGTTCGGACGGGGCGCGTCCTCGGCCGATTTCACCCTGCGCCGGCCTCCGGCCGCGCCACGGGCGTCGGAGGCCGCCGCTAGGCTGCGGCCACCGCCGTCGCTGGAGAGTTTGGGGAACGTGTGTCTGGACCGAGGATGTCGCCGCGCTCGATCGTCTCGAGCGGTGTCGTGGCTCTCTTCGCCGGGGCGCTGGTGCTGCTCATGCTGCTCCACGACGGTGAGGCCACCGCGGAGGTCGACCTCGACGACTCCGGCGTCTGGGTCACCAAGACCTCGGCCGGCCTGCTCGGCAGGTTCAACAGTGAGGCGCAGGCGCTGGACGGGACCCTGCTCTCCGGCTCTTCGACGTTCGACGTGCAGCAGGCCGAGTACCGCGTCCTCATGACGGACCCGGGCACCGCCACCGCGAGCCCGGTCGACCCGGCGCACCTGGCCCTGCAGGGCACCATGACGATGCCCGCCGGAGCGGTCGTCGCCTCCGGTGGTCCGACAACTGCCGTCCTGGACCCGGAGGACGGCCGCCTGTGGGTGCTCCCGTTCGACGGCGCCGCCCAGTTCAGCGAGGCCGACCTGGAGCCGACGGTGGAGCTCGCCCCGGGCGCTCGCATCGCCGTCGGGACGGACGGCACGGTGTTCGCGGCGGATCCGGCGCAGGGCCGGCTCGTCACCGTGGCGACGGGGAGCAGGGGTGCAGCCGGCGAGGTGTCGGAGTCGGACCTGCGCGTCGGAGAGCGTGCCGAGGTCGAGGTCACCGCCGTGGGCGCCCGCCCGGTCGTGCTGGACCGGACTGCCTCGACCCTGGTGCTGCCCGGCGGCGACGTCGTGGACCTGGCGGACGGGGCGGAGGCGCGGCTGCAACAGCCGTCAGCAGAGTCACCGGCCGTGGTCGTGGCCACACCGACGGGCCTGGTCACACAGCCCCTCGGCGGCGGGGACGCCACCACCCGCGTGGGGCAGGGCACGCCGGCGGCGCCGGTCCAGCTCGCGGGCTGTACGTACGGGGCCTGGTCGGGCACGGGCCAGGTGCTCCGGGACTGCACCGGTACCGACCGCGACATCGACGAGCGCCTGGAGGGCGCCGAGGGTGAGCTCGTCTACCGGGTGAACCGCTCGGTGATCGTGCTGAACGACGTCGCTGCGGGCACCCTGTGGATGGCCGCGGAGGACTTCGAGAAGGTCGATGACTGGGACCTGACGATGCCCGAGGACGCGGAGGGGGAGAAGACGGAGTCGGAGAGCACCACGCCGGAGATGGTGGACCGCTTCATCGCTCAGCGGGACAAGCCGAACCGCCCCCCGAAGGCCGAGGACGACGACCTGGGGGTGCGGCCCGGCCGCACCACGGTGCTCGACGTGCTGGGCAACGACCTGGATCCGGACGGCGACGTGCTGACGGCGTCGGTCGCGCCGTCTGCCGACGGTGGCGACCCTGCCGTGGCTGCCGGAGGGCCGTCCGAGGTGTCGGTGGACCGCGTGCTCGACGGCGCGGCGCTCCAGGCCGACGTGCCCGAGACGGCGTCGGGCAGCACGACCTTCGCCTACACGGTCGACGACGGGCGGGGCGGCACCGCGGAGGCAAAGGTCCAGGTGCGCGTGGTGCCGCTCAGCGAGAACGCGGCGCCCGCGCCGAAGGGTGAGCCGGTGCTGCGGGTGGCGCAGGGCGGCGACGCGACGATCAAGGTGCTGCCGTTCTGGCGCGACCCCGACGGGGACGATCTCGTCCTGTCGAGCGCGACCACCGCCGACCCGATGGACGAGGTGCGGTTCCGCCCGGACGGGACCGTGGAGTTCCGGGACGGTGGCACGGCCACCGGCCGCAAGATCGTCGACCTCACGGTGTCGGACGGGCTGGACCAGGTGGGTGAGGGCAAGCTGCTCGTCGACGTCGTCGCGACGCAGGAGCCGCCCGTCGCGGTGGCCGACCACGTGTCGGTCCTGGCGGGCGACCCGGTCACGGTGCGGCCGTTGCGCAACGACACCGACCCGAACGGTGACCGCCTCCGCCTGGTCAGCGTCTCGGAGCAGGCGCCGGCCACCATCACGGAGAACTACCCGGCGGGCAGCTTCCGGTTCGTCAGCAAGGAGCCGGGCAGCTACGACATCACCTACCAGGTCAGCGACGGCCCGGAGTCCACGATGGGGCTGGTGCGGGTCGACGTGCACCCGCCGCCCGACGCGGCCGGTCCGCCGGTCGTGGTGTCCGACACCGTGCTGCTCCCCGCGGGCGGGTCCGCGCTCGTCGACGTGCTGGCGAACGACACCGACCCCGCCGGTGGCGTGCTCGTCGCCTCGTCGGTCGACGCCGATCCTGGCGTGACCGCCGTCGTGCTGGACCACCACGTGCTGCGCGTGGCCGAGACGGAGCGGCTCGACCGGCCCGTGACCCTGCGGTACACGGCGTCGAACGGTACGCAGACCGCTGTCGGCCAGGTGCGGGTGGTGCCGATCGCGGCGCCCACCACGCCGCGCCCGCCGGAGGCGACGGCGGACGAGGCGACGGTGCACACCGGTGACATCGTCACGGTGCCCGTGCTCAAGAACGACTCCCACCCGGACGGGCTGGAGCTCGCGCTCTCGCCCGACCTGGTCGAGGAGCCGGAGCTCGGCGAGGCATTCGTCTCGGAGGACACGGTGCGGTTCAGGGCGGGATCGGCCGCCGGCACCGTGCACCTCGTCTACGAGGTGCGGGACAGCAACGGCCAGAAGGACTCCGCGCAGGTCACCATCAACGTGACGGACACCCTGGAGAACGCGGCACCCCAGCCGCCCGACGTCACGGCACGAGTGCTCGCCGGTGCGGTCACCCGCATCGCCCTGCCGCTGGGTGGCAGCGACCCGGACGGCGACCACGTGACGCTCGACGGGCTGTCGGCGCCGCCGACGCAGGGCACCGCGCGCATGGTCGACGGCTTCCTCGAGTACGAGGCGGCGCAGGACGCGGCGGGCGCCGACGAGTTCCGGTACACGGTGACGGACACCCGCGGTGCCACCGCCGAGGGCACCGTCGCCGTCGGTGTGGCACGGCCGCCGGGCATCAACCAGCCCCCCACCGCGGGCGGCGACGAGTCGCTCGTGCGCCCGGGCCGGGAGGTCGCAGTGGACGCGCTGGCCAACGACTCGGACCCGGACGGTGACCAGGTGGGTCTGGTGCCGAGGTCGTTCGAGGGGGCCGACGATCTGGACCCGCGGGTCGTCGACGACCTGGTCGTGGTCACCACCCCCGACGACGAGGGCACCTCCACCTTCTACTACGGCGTCGAGGACACGTACGCGGCGCGGGCCACCGGTTCGATCACGGTCGAGGTCGCCGAGGACGCGCCGCTGCTGCGCCCGATCGCCCGCGACGACGTGGTTCCGCCCGCCGACGTCACCTCCGACACGGTGACCGTCGACCTGCTGCGCAACGACGCCGACCCGGACGGGGTCGGGGCCGACCTGGAGGTCGCGGTGGTCGACGAGCGCGGCGAGCTGCCCCCCGGCGTCACACCGGGTGCGGACGGCGAGGTGACCGTGGCCCTCACCGAGGAACCGCGGGTGCTCACCTACACGGTGACCGACCTGGACGGCCTGACCGCGAAGGCGTTCCTGCGGGTGCCGCGCGACGGTTCGCTGCCGCACCTGCGGCAGCCGGTCGAGGCGCTGGAGACGTTCGCCGGCGAGACGCTCGAGATCGACATCACCGACCACGTCGTGGTCGCCGACGGCCACGAGCCGCGGTTCACCGTCGAGGAGAAGGTCACGGCCGTGGAGGGCACGCGTGAGGTCACGGGCCCCACCGCGCTGACCTTCACCTCGGACGAGGACTACGTGGGACCTGCCTCGGTCACGTTCGAGGTCACCGACGGCGACGGTCCCGACGACCCGGAGGGCCGTACGGCCGTGCTCACCCTCCCGATCGACGTCCGGGCGAGCCGCAACCAGCCGCCGGAGATCAAGGGCACCGCCCTGCTCGAGGTGGCGGCGGGCGAGGAGGCAGCGCTCGACCTGTCGCGCGTGGCGGTCGACCCGGAGGGCGACCCGCTGACCGTCGAGGTCACGGGCACCGCCGAGGGCGTCACGTTCGGTACCGAGGGCTCCACGGTCCTGGCGCAGGCACAGCCGTCGGTACCGAGGGGCACTCGCGCGATCGTCCCGTTCACCGTGTCCGACGGCGGGCATCCGCCGGTCGCCGGCGAGCTGGCGGTCACCGTCGTGGCCTCCACCCGTCCACTGGCCCGCGCCAACCCCGACGAGGTGACCGACGCCCACCAGGGTGAGCCGGTCCAGGTCGACGTGCTGGCCAACGACGCCAACCCGTTCCCCGAGGAGCCCCTGACGGTGGTGGGCGCCGTCGTCGAGACGGGCCGGGGCGAAGCGGTGCCGTCGGATGGCGGGGTGACTGTCACGCCGTCGGACAGCTTCGTCGGCGCCCTGGTGGTGCGGTACCGCGTGGCGGACGCGACCGCCGACCCCGGCCGGGAGGTCGAGGGCACCATCCGGCTGACGGTGCTGGGCAGGCCGGAGGCGCCGCGTGCGCCGCGGGTCGAGGAGGTCCGGTCCGGGACGGTGGTGCTCGCGTGGGACCCGCCGGCGGACAACGGCGCGGAGATCACCGGGTACACCGCACGGTCCGGCAAGGGCGACTCCACCGAGTGCCCGTCCACGACCTGCACCGTCGGCGGTCTGAAGAACGACGTGATCTACAACTTCACGGTGACCGCCGCCAACGCGGTGGGGGAGTCCGAACCGTCCGCGCCGTCGGAGGACGCGCGGCCGGACGAGAGGCCCGACAAGCCGGAGCCCCCGTCGCTGACGTTCGGCGACTCGTCGCTGACCGTCACCTGGCGGAACCGGACGTACGACGACCGGTCGCCGATCGAGTGCGTCAACCTGGAGATCAGTCCGGCACCGGCCGACGGCGTGCTGCAGAAGTCCTGCGTCACCGGCACCTCGACGGTCTGGGACGGGCTGTCGAACGGCACCGCGTACACGGTGCGGGTGCAGGCCGTGAATGCCGCCCCGGACCCGTCCGACTGGAGCGACGCCTCGGCGCCGGAGATCCCGGCCGCACCGCCCGCCAAGCCGGCCGCTCCGACCGCCACGCGCAAGAGCACCGCACTGGGCGGGCAGATCGTCGTCGCCTGGGACGCTCCTGCGAACAACGGTGACCCGGTCGAGACGTACCACCTGGACGTGTACCAGGACGGCACCAAGGACCGCACGCTGGCCGTGACCGGCACATCGCAGACGATCCAGGACCTGTCGACCGAGGCGTCGTACACCTTCGCGGTCACCGCGGAGAACAAGGCGGGCAGATCACCCGTCAGCGACCGCTCGGCCGCAGTGGTCCCGTACGGCACACCGACCGTGCCGGGCACGCCCACGGCGTCCAACGGCAGCCCGACGAGCGGACGGGCGGACGTGCGCTGGAGCGGTATCGGGTCCGGGGACTTCCGGGGCCCGGGGCATCGCTACGAGGTGCGGGCCAACAGCACGGGTTACGAGAACGCCGGTGCGGCCACGTCGTACACGTTCACCGGCCTGAGCAACGGCACGCCGTACACGTTCCAGGCGCGGGCGTGCAACCAGTACGCGTGCTCGAGATGGACCGAGAGCTCCAATGCGGTGACCCCGTACACGACCCCTGGTGCGCCGAGCGTCTCCAGCGAGCGCACCGACTCCCGCACCATCCGGTTCACCGTGCGCCCGGGCGGCACCGGGGGCAGCCCCATCGACCAGCTGCGCTACCGCGTCAACGGCGGGGCCTGGAAGACGATGGCCTCGGGCGGCGGCAGCGTGAACGCCGGCGGTTCGTACAACACGGCCTACACGGTCGAGGCCCAGGCGCACAACCGGGCCGGCTGGGGCACCACGGGCTCCGGGAGCGCCACGACCTTGCCCAACCCGGCGAACGCGTCGGTGTCGATCAGCGTGGGGGGCGTGTTCGGCGGCGGTGCGGCCGAGGGCTGCCACCAGAGTCCCAATACCTGGTGCAAGTGGCTCAACCTTCGGGTCAGCGGCTGGGAGCCCAACACGGTCTTCCACTACCGCTGCTTGTCCACGGAGCACGACTCGGGCGGCCAGGTGTACTTCCCCCGGTGGGAGATGGGGGAGTGGTGGGGCGAGGTCGCCGGCGTGCCCACCCGGACCGACGCGAACGGCAACTGGTCGGGCCGTACCGACTGCATGCACCAGTACCAGAACGAGGACACCTGGCTGGAGACGCGGGAGAGCAACCTCGCGAACTCGAACCGGATCAACTGGAACCGCGCGAACGTGAACCCGTGACCTCCGGTGCCGGATCGGCGCCTATGTGCGACCGTTTCGATGACGACGACCAGGCAGACTCGTACAATCCGGGCGGGTGCCATGGGTAGTCCTGCCCACCGAAAGTCCAGGACGATTCACCCCTCCTCCCGGTAAGGTGCTCCCGTTGCGCCCGTGTGTGCGGTCCGGGTGAACAGACTTCGCTGGAGTAATGAAGAGGAGGACGCATGAGCTTTGCCTCGCGCGTGTACGAGAATCGCCGGTCGGCGGCATCGGTCGGTGCGGTGACCCTCTTCGGCGCAGGGCTCCTGGGCTTCGCCCTTCTCTACGAGGGTGAGGCGACGGCGGACGTCGACCTGAACGACTCCGGCGTCTGGGTGACGCAGACGGCGTCGGGCAAGCTCGGGCGCTTCAACTACGAGGCCAAGGCCCTTGACGGCACGCTGCTCGCCAACTCGACGAGCTTCGACGTGGAGCAGGACGCGCAGCGGGTGCTGCTGGACAGTGTGGGCGACTCGTCCGCCAGCCCGGTCGACCCGGCGCTGCTGGCGCTGGACGGCACCATGAAGTTCCCCACGGGTGCGAAGGTCGCCGCGGGTGGTGCCACGACCGCCGTGTACGACGGTGAGACCGGCCGTACCTGGGTCATCCCGTTCGACGGCGCCGTGTCGTTCGACGAGAAGGAGATGAAGCCGGTCCTCAAGGCCGGCCCCGGCGGCGCGATCACGGTGAGCAACGACGGCACCGTCTTTCTGGCCGTCCCGGCCGACCGCAAGCTCTACACGATCCCCACCGGCGCCCAGGGCGTCGCGGAGGAGCCGGAGGAGTCCGAGCTGCCGGTCAAGACCGACGCCGAGGTGCAGGCTTCCGCCGTGGGCGACGAGCCCGTCGTGCTCGACCAGTCGACCGGGACGCTGGTACTCCCCGGTGGCGACACGGTCGAGGTGGACGAGGGCGCCGGGGGCAAGCTCCAGCAGCCCTCCGACGACTCGGACGTCGTGGTGCTCGCCACGCCCAAGGGCCTGGTCTCCCAGCCGCTGGACGGCGGCGAGTCGACCACCCGCACGGCGTCCGGCAACCCGTCCGCGCCCGTGCAGCTCGGAGGGTGCACCTACGGCGCGTGGTCCGGCTCCGGGCAGGTCGTGCGGGACTGCGCCGGGCCGGACAACGACGTCGACCAGGTGCTGGAGGGTGTCGATGCGGCCGCGGCCCTCGTCTACCGGGTGAACCGGGATGTCATCGTGCTGAACGACGTCGCGGACGGCTCCCTGTGGATGGCCGCCGACGAGTTCGAGAAGGTCGACGACTGGGACCTGACGATGCCCGAGGATGCCGAGGGCGAGAAGACCGAGTCCGAGGACACCACCCCGGAGCACGTCGACCAGTTCGTGGCCGACCGCGACAAGACGAACCGCCCGCCCGAGCCCAAGGACGACACGTTCGGCGTCCGGCCTGGGCGCACCACGGTGCTCAACGTGCTGGGCAACGACTTCGACCGGGACGGCGACGTGATGACGGTGTCCGTCAAGGGTGAGACGAAGGGCGACATCGGCGTCGACCGCGTGCTCACCGGTGCGGCGCTGCAGGCGGACGTGCCGGCGGACGCGACCGGCAGCACCAGCTTCGACTACGAGGTGGACGACGGCCGCGAGAACGGCACGGCCATCGCGTCGGTGGACGTCAAGGTGGTCCCGCCCGAGGAGAACAACCCGCCCGAGCAGACGGGCAAGCCGGTGCTGCGGGTCGGACAGGACGGCCTGGGGGACATCAAGGTCCTGCCGTACTTCAAGGATCCGGACGGCGACGACCTGTTCCTGTCGAACGCCAGCACCGCCGACAAGCGCGACGAGGTGCGGTTCCGCCCGGACGGCACCATCGAGTTCCGGGACGGCGGCACCGCGACGGGCCACAAGATCGTGGACGTCACGGTGTCGGACGCGATGGGCCTGCCCGTCGAGGGCACGCTGATCGTCGACGTCGTGGCGAGCAACGTGGAGCCGGTGCCGGTGCAGGACCACGTCACCGTGCTCGCCGGCGAGTCGGTCACGGTGGACCCGCTGCAGAACGACTTCGACCCGAACGGCGACAAGATCCGGCTGACGAGCGTCGCGGAAGCGCCCTCCGCGACCATCGAGCAGAACCAGACCGCCGGGACGTTCAAGTTCCTGAGCGACAAGGTGGGCTCGTACGACGTCACCTACCAGATCACCGACGGTACCCACCCGATGATGGGCCTGGTGCGGGTGGACGTCACCGACCCGTCCGACGAGGCGCGCTCCCCGGTGGCGGTCTCGGACCAGGTGCTGCTCCCGACCGGCGGCACGGCGCTGGTGGACGTCCTCGCGAACGACACCGACCCCACCGGCGGCGTGCTCGTGGTGCAGGGTGCGGACGTGCCGTCGGACGCCCCGGTGAGCGTCTCCGTGCTCAACCACCAGATCCTGAAGATCTCCGAGATCAAGCGCCTGGACGAGCCGGTGGTCCTGGACTACAAGGTGGCGAACGGCTCGGGCACCGCCACGGGCCAGGTGCGGGTGGTACCCATCCCGGCGCCCGCTCAGCTCCGTCCCCCGGAGGCGGGGCCGGACGAGGCCACCGTCCACGTGGGCGACGTCGTGACCATTCCGGTGCTGAAGAACGACACCCACCCGGACGGTCTGGAGATGACGGTCACCGACGAGCTGCAGGAGTCGCCCCCCGCGGAGGCGGGCGAGGCGTTCGTCTCCGAGGACACCGTGCGGTTCCGTGCCGCCCAGGAGGCCGGGACGTATCACGCGGTCTACGAGGTGGAGGACGGGAACGGGCAGAAGGACTCCGCTCAGCTCACCATCCACGTCGTGGACGACCCGCAGAACAGCGCCCCGCAGCTGCCCGACATCGAGGCCCGGGTGCTCAGCGGCGGCATCGTCCGCATCCCGCTCCCGCTGGACGGTATCGACCCGGACGGCGATTACGTGACGCTGAGCTCGATCTCGGGTGCGCCGAGCCAGGGCACCGCCACGATCGTGGACGGCTTCATCGACTACCAGGCGGCGGAGGACGCCAGCGGCCTGGACACGTTCACCTACCAGGTGATGGACACCCGGGGCGCGCCGGCTGAGGGCACGGTCCGCGTGGGTGTCGCCACACCGCCCGCGAGCAACCAGGAGCCGCAGGCGATCGACGACGAGACGACGGTCCGACCGGGCCGTACGGTGGCGGTCGCGGCGCTCGAGAACGACTCCGACCCCGACGGTGACCAGATCGGTCTGGTGGCCGAGGGCTTCGAGGGTTCGGACGACGTGGACCCCCGGGCCGTGGACGACGACGTGGTCGTCGAGGCCCCGGGTGACGAGGGGGCCTACTCCTTCTACTACGGCATCCAGGACACCTTCAAGGCGCGCGCCAGCGGCGCCGTCACCGTGAACGTCGACCAGGACGCGCCGCTGCTGCGCCCCATCGCGCACGACGACGTGGTGACGGCCGACGACGTGGAGGGCTCCTCCAGCGTGTCGGTCACGGTGCTCGCCAACGACGTGGATCCCGACGGCGTGGCGGCCGATCTCGAGGTGGCCGTGGACGAGTCCCTGGATGGTGTGCGGGTCACGGAGGAGAACCAGCTCGAGGTGCAGCTCACCGAGAGCGCGCGGGTGATCACCTACACCGTGACCGACATGGACGGTCTGGAGGCCAAGGCGTTCGTGCGCGTGCCGGGCGACCAGTCGCGGCCGCACGTGAAGCCGGGACAGGGTCCGCTCAAGGCCACGAGCGGCGAACCGCTCACCATCGACCTCGCCGAGTACGTGGTGGTGCGGGAGGACCGCAAGCCGCGGATCACCGAGGAGAACACGGTCAAGGCGGTCGAGGGCACGGTCTCCGTCACTGACCACGACACCGTGGTGTACACCTCGACCGAGGACTACGCGGGTGCGGCCTCCGTCAGCTTCGAGGTCACGGACGGCAGCGGGCCGGACGACGACGAGGGTCTCACCTCCGTGCTGACCCTGCCGATCGACGTGACCCCCGCCAAGAACCTGCCGCCCAAGGTCAGCGGCACGCCCGTGCTGCAGGTCGCGGCCGGCGAGGAGGCCACGGTCGACCTGTCGCGGTACGTCAAGGACCCGGACAAGGACCCGCTGACGTTCGACGTCACGGGCGGCGAGGGCATCACGACATCGCTCTCGGGCGCCACCGTGACCGGCCAGGTGGAGCCGTCGGTGACGAAGGGCACGTTCCGGGAGCTGCCCATGACGGTGTCCGACGGCCAGAACCCGCCGGTCGAGGCCACGCTGAGCGTCGAGGTGGTGGCGTCCACCCGGCCGCTGGTGCAGACCACCGAGGACGTCGTGCGCGACGCGCACCAGGGCGAGGCGACGACCATGTCGGTGCTCGACAACGACACCAACCCGTTCCCCGAGGACGAGCTCACGCTCTCGGGCTCCCCGACGATCGACACCGGCCGGGGCACCGCGTCGTACAGCGGTGACCAGCTCGTGGTGACCCCCGACGAGGACTTCACCGGCGCGATGCTCGTGCGCTACCGCGTGCAGGACGCCACACAGGACCCGGACCGCGAGGTGGACGGCATCGCGAAGCTCACCGTGCTCGGCAAGCCGGAGGCGCCCCGCGCCCCGCGCGTCGAGGAGGTGCGTTCCGAGACGGTGGTCCTGACCTGGGACCAGCCCAACAACAACGGCTCGGACATCACGGGGTACACCCTCAGGACGAACACCGGCCAGGAGAAGGCGTGCTCCACGACCACGTGCACGTTCAGCGGGCTGACGAACAACGTGAAGTACACCTTCACGGTGACGGCCACCAACGACGTGGGCGAGTCGGAGCCGTCGCCCGCGTCGCGTGAGGCGCGACCGGACGAGAAGCCCGACAAGCCCGAGCCGCCGTCGCTGAAGTTCGGCGACAGCGAGCTCACCGTGACGTGGAAGAACCGGACCTATACCGACCGGTCGGCCATCGAGTGCGTCAACCTGGAGATCAGCCCGCCCCCGGCCAACGGCGTGACCCAGCAGAACTGCAAGCCGGGCGGGCAGACGATGTGGACCGGGCTGGACAACGGCACGGCCTACACCGTGCGGGTACAGGCGAAGAACGACGCCCCGGACCCCTCGGACTGGAGCGACCCGTCGGCGCCCGAGACGCCCGCGGCACCGCCCGCGGCACCGGACGCGCCGACCGCCACCCGGGTGAACACCGCCGTCGGGGGACAGATCACGGTGAGGTGGAACGCGCCGGCGAACAACGGCGACGCGATCGACAAGTACTCGCTGGGCGTCTACAAGGACGGACAGCTCGACCGGACCATCGACACGACCCAGACGCAGCAGACGGTGCAGGACCTCTCGACCGGTTCCTCGTACACGTTCCGCGTGCGGGCCACGAACAAGGCCGGTGACGGGCCCGCGAGCCCGTTCTCGAACGAGGTGGTGCCCTACGGCACGCCGGACACCCCGGGTCAGCCGACGGCCAGGCTGGGATCCAACACGAGCGGCCAGGCCATCGTGCAGTGGAGCGCCATCGGCGAGTTCCGGGGCACCGGCCCGCGGTACGAGGTGCGGGCCAGCGGCATGACGTGGAAGAACGCGGCGAATGCGACGTCGTACACCTACACGGGCCTGAACAACGGGACCTCGTACACGTTCCAGGTACGGGCTTGCAATTCCTACGTCTGCTCTGACCCGTCCACCTCGTCGAACGCGGTGACCCCGTACACCGTGCCGGGCAGCCCGGGGATCACTTACCACAAGTCCGACGCCCAGAACGGGTACTTCACCGTGCGCGGGCCGGGCAGCAGCGGCGGCCGCAGAGTGGACAAGATCGAGTTCAAGGTATCGGGGCCGTGCGGTAACTCGTGCTCCGGTACGCGGACGTCGTGGCCGTTCAATGTCAACGTGGGTGGCGGCTACGACCGCAGCTTCACGTTGCAGGCCCGGGCGCACAATGCCGCAGGCTGGAGCGACTGGTCCAGTGCGAAGGGCACGACGGACGCACCGCCGGACCCGCAGGCGTGGGTGACCCGGGGCAGCTCGGTCAACGACCCCGACTGCAGCAGCAGCGCCTGTGCCTACTTCAAGCTCAACTACAGGGACTTCCCGAGCGGCAGCCACCAGATCGAGTGCTGGTCGGGCACCAACCAGGCGACCTCGGGTGACCACAACATCCTCGAGCCGTCGCGGAGGACGTGGGGCGGGGCGAAGGAGGGCACCCGGACCTTCTCCGGTGACGGCTCGGTCCAGCTCCGCTGCTTCTACGGCTACGGGGGAACCCAGGTATTCGTCTATATCGACGGAAAGCGGTACGCGACGAGGACCTGGTAGAACGACCGCGTGCCCGGCCGCGCCACCAGCGGCCGTTCCCGCCATCATCGACACACGACTTCACCCGACGGACGAGCAGTAACGAGCAGTAGGGAAACACGAGATGACCACGATGACCCCCGAGCAGGCGGCCTGGTTCGCCCAGACCTTCGACCGGCTCGTCGGCAACGTCGGCCAGGCGGTCCTGGGCAAGGCACCGGTGATCCGCCTCGCTCTGACCTGCATGCTCGCCGAGGGCCACCTGCTGCTGGAGGACGCTCCCGGCACCGGTAAGACGATGCTCGCGCGCTCGATCGCGGCGTCGGTCCAGGGCACGCACAACCGCATCCAGTTCACGCCGGACCTGCTGCCGTCCGACGTCACCGGCGTGACGATCTACGACCAGAACTCGGGCAAGTTCGACTTCCACCCCGGCCCGATCTTCAACTCGATCGTGCTGGCGGACGAGATCAACCGCGCCTCGCCGAAGACCCAGTCCGCCCTCCTGGAGGTCATGGAGGAAGGGCGGGTCACCGTCGACGGCATCGCGCACGAGACCGGCCGCCCGTTCATGGTGCTCGCCACCCAGAACCCGATCGAGCAGGCCGGTACCTACCGCCTGCCCGAGGCGCAGCTCGACCGCTTCCTCATGAAGACGTCGGTGGGCTACCCGGACCACGCCTCCACGGTGGAGATCCTCTCGGGCGCCTCGGTGAAGGACCGCAGCCTCGCGCTCCAGCCGATCATCACCACCAAGGCCGTCACGGAGATGGCCGACCTGGCCATGACCGTGCACACCGACACCGCCGTGCTGGAGTACGTCAGCCGGCTCAGCGAGGAGACCCGCAACGCCGCCGAGGTGCGGGTCGGCGTCTCGGTCCGTGGTGCGCTGGCCCTGGTCCGCTGCGCGAAGGTGTGGGCGGCCGCGCACGGCCGCAACTACGTGCTGCCCGACGACATCAAGGAGCTGGCCCAGCCCGTCTGGGGCCACCGCTTCGTGCTGGACCCCGAGGCCGAGTTCGCCGGCTCCCGCCCCGACGTCATCCTGGCCCGGATCATGGCCGACGTCGCGGCTCCGCAGGAGCGGGCCTCGGCATGACGGCGACGGGCATCTCGTCCGGCGGAGTGCCGGGCACCGCGTACGGAAAACGGCAGGAGAAGCCACGCGGCCTCGGCGGTGCCGTGGCGGCTGGCCGCGCACAGGTGCTGCGCGGCCGGCGTGGCTGGGTGACGCTCACCGCCGCCGCCCGAGCTCGGGCAGCGGCGGTCGGCCGCGTGCTCGCTCCGGTCCGGCGCACCTTCAGCACGTTCGGCATAGCGGTCACCCTGGTGGCGGCCGCCGCCTGGGTGGCCGGGCTGATGCTCGGCTGGCTCGAGGTGCTCGTCGCCGCGATCGTGCTCACCGTGACGCTCGTGTGCGCCATCGTGTTCGTGCTGGGCCGGTTCAAGTACGACGTGGTGCTCGACCTGGCCCAGGCGCGCGTGACGGTCGGCGACCGCGCCGTCGGCCGCCTCGACGTGCGCAACGCGTCGAGCCGCGCCCTGCTCCCCTCGGTGATGGAGCTGCCCGTCGGTAGCGGCACCGCCGCCTTCCCGGTGCCCCGCCTGCCCGGCGGCGGGTCGCACGAGGAGATCTTCACGATCCCGACCCGGCGCCGCAGCGTGATCACCGTGGGGCCGGTCAAGTCCGTCCGCGCCGACCCGCTGGGCCTGCTCCGGCGCGAGATGACCTGGACCAACGAGCAGGAGGTCTTCGTGCACCCGCGCGTCAAGAACCTCACGGGCTCCTCGACCGGCTTTCTCAAGGACCTCGAGGGCCGGGTCACGAACGACATCACGAGCTCGGACGTGAACTTCCACGCCCTGCGCGACTACGTGCCCGGCGACGACCGGCGGCACATCCACTGGAAGACCACGGCGCGCACGGGCCAGCTCATGGTGCGCCAGTTCGAGGAGACCCGGCGCTCGCACCTCGCGGTGCTGCTGTCCACGCGCGCCGAGGACTACGCGAACGACGAGGAGTTCGAGCTCGCGGTGAGCGTGTGCGGCTCCCTGGGCCTGCAGGCGATCAAGGAGGACCGCGGCGTCACGGTGCTCGTCAACGAGGCCGCGCTGCGCGGTGACCACCGCACGCGCCTCATGGACGACCTGTCGCGGATCGAGCTCGAGTCGCGCAAGTCGAAGCTCGTGGACCTGGCCCGTTCGGCCGCGATGGCCGCCGCCGACTTCTCGGTCATCGCCTTCGTCGTCGGCAGCAGGGTGACGCCCACCGAGCTGCGCTCGGCGTCGGCCCGTGTCCCCGCCGGGGTGCAGGTCATGGCCATCCAGTGCGTGCCGGGCGCGTCCCTCGGCCGGCACGCCATCGCCGAGCTGGGCGTGCTGACCCTGGGCCGCCTCGCGGACCTGCCCCTTGCCCTGAAGAAGATGAGCGACGGATGAGCGACGAGAACACCCGCGGGAACATCTCGGTCGGGGCGGGCGGGCCGGACCAGGGCCGGCCCTCGTCCCGCACCCGGGGCACCCGCACCGGCTACGGCACGGGCACGGGCCGCGGTACCACGCGCCGCAAGGAGGCCGAGCGGCCACGGGCGCTGACCTGGTTCGCCCTGGTCGACGTCGCGGCCCTGAGCGTGATGCTCGCCGCCGTCGCGGTCGGCTTCGGGCCCGTCTGGGGCTCGCTCGGGTACGTGCTCCCGGCGGTCGGCGGCGCCGTCGTCGGGCTGCTGGTGGCCTGGGTCGGCGCCTGGCGCCGGTTCCCCGCCGTGACCGTGACCGCGCTCGCGGTGCTGGGCTACCTGCTCTTCGGTGGCGCGCTCGCCCTGCCGCACACGACCGTCGCCGCGGTGGTGCCGACCCTGGACACGCTTCGCGAGCTGCTGCTCGGCTCCGTCGAGGGCTGGAAGCAGTTCGTCACCACCGTGCCGCCCATGCGGTCCTTCCCGGACCTGGCGGTGGTCCCGTACCTGCTGATGCTGCTCGTCGCGCTGGTCGCCGGCACCATCTCGTGGCGCGCGAAGCACGCGGTGTGGGCGGTGCTCCCGGTCGTCGCCGGCCTGGTCGGCGTGATCCTCCTGGGCACGCTCGACGAGGCGCTGCCCGTGGCGCAGGGTCTCGTGGTCGCCATCGTGGCCCTCCTCTGGGGCGCCGTGCGCGTCATGGAAGCGCGCGTGGGCACGCACTCCATCAGTACCGAGTCCAGCCGTGAGGCCACGCGCCGCCTGCGCTGGTACCGCATCCGCACCGGCGCCACGATCCTGGGCGTCGCGGCGCTGGCCGCAGGCTTCACCGCGCCGATCCTGATGCCCGACCAGCCGCGCACCGTGCTGCGCGAGACGATCGTGCCGCCGCTGAACCTCCACCAGTTCACCAGCCCGCTCGTCGCCTTCCGGCACTACGCGAAGGACGCCCGCGAGGACGAGCTGTTCACCGTCAGCCACCTGCCCGAGGACGGCCGCATCCGGCTCGCCACGCTCGACCGGTACGACGGCGTGGTCTACGACGCGTCCGGCGACGGCGGCGACACCGGGTTCTACACGCGCGTCGGCGAGCAGATCGCGACGTCGCAGGAGGGCACCCCGACGCCGATCGACGTCACCGTGACGGGATACAGCGGCGTCTGGGTCCCGGAGATCGGTGACCTCACCGGCGTGGAGTGGACGGGTCCGAACGCCGAGGCGCAGACGGACGGCACGTACTACAACTCGACCACGAACACCGCCATCACCACGGCGGGCATCAAGCAGGGCGACACGTACCGGCTGAGCACCCTGATCCCGGACGATCCGGACGAGGAGACCCTCAAGAAGGGCACGATCCTCGACGCCGACCTGCCGGAGACCGAGTCGAGCGCGATGCCGCCGGGCCTGCCCGCCAAGTCGACCCAGTTCACGGGCGAGGAGACCGACGCGGCCACCAAGCTGTTCCTGATCCGGGACGCCCTGCAGGCGTCGGGAGTGCTGTCCAGCGGGCTGGACGGCGAGGTGCCGTCCCGCCCGGGGCACTCGGCCGAGCGCATCGACACGCTCGTCGAGGAGGAGAAGATGGTCGGCGACGACGAGCAGTTCGCCGTCGCCCTCGCCCTCATGGCGCGTCAGTCGGGCATCCCGGCCCGGGTCGTCATGGGCTTCTACCCGGACAAGGACAGCGCATACGAGGAGGGCGAGCCCTGGACGGTGCTCGGCAGCGACGTGCACGCCTGGATCGAGGTGCCGTTCGAGGGCTACGGCTGGGTGCCGGTCGACGCCGTCCCGGAGGAGAAGCCGCAGATCCAGCCGGAGCCCAAGAGCGAGACGGTGCCGAAGCCACCGGTGCTGCAGGACCCGGAGCCGCCGGAGGAACCGGACAAGGCGAAGGCCGGCAGCGTCGAGGACGACGAGAAGGACGAGGCCGAGAACGACCTGTTCGACTGGGGCCTGCTCGGCGTGATCCTGCTCGCCGTCGGCATCCCGCTCCTGCTGATCGTCGGCCCGATCGTGGCGATCCTGGCCTACAAGGCCCGGCGCCGGGCGCTGCGGCGTAGCGCGGAGCAGCTGGCCGACCGGGTCAGCGGCGGCTGGCACGAGGTCGTCGACGTCGTGACCGACCTCGGGACGGTCGTGCCCCGCGGGGCGACGCGGCGCGAGAGCGCCGGCGTCATCGCCGGGGTGCACCAGGTCCCGTCGACGCTCATGCTCGCGCACCGCGCGGACGCGACGGTCTTCGGACGGGACCAGCCCACGCCGGCGGACGTCGAGGCGTTCTGGACTGAGGTGGACGAGCTCGTCGGCGGGCTACGCTCCACCGTGAGCACCCGACGGAGAGTGCGGGCGGCGTTGTCGCTCCGCTCCGTCTGGGCACGAATCGGTGGTCGCCGTGGCATCCTCGCGGCACTCGGGGGACTCGGGTCCCGTCGGACGAAGGAGAGTCGATGACGGACGTGGTCTGCGCTGGATGCGGGTCGACACAGGACGGGAGCGTCCCGTACTGCGGTGTGTGCGGACGCCCGTTCCCACGGGCCCAGACGGGTGATGTCGGGACCACGGTGCCGGAGTCGCTGTCGCACACGCGGGTGGGTGTCTCGGCGGTGCAGCCGGCACCGGTCGCGTACGCGGGAACGGGGCGGCGGTTCCTCGCCGCGCTCCTGGACGCCGCGGTGGTCGGGGTCGTGGCCTGGGTGATCCTCATGATCGGGCTCGCCAGTGCCGGCGGCACTGGCGCACTGCTCATGTCACCCGAGGCCATCGCCGCGGCGATGACGGTGCCGCAGCTCATCAGCGGCGTGCTCGTGCTGGGCTACTGGCTCGGCGTCTCCGCCTGGGAGGGCAAGACCGGCAAGACGGTCGGCAACCTCGTGTGCAAGATCCGTACGGTCGACGCGGTGGCGCACGACCCGATCGGGTTCGGCCGCGCGTTCCTGCGGTGGCTCATCGTGGGCCTCGGCTCCATCGTGTGCCTGGTCGGCCAGATCCTGGTGCTGGTGTCCCCGGCGTTCGACGGTCAGGGCAAGCGGCAGGGCTGGCACGACAAGCTCGGCCGTGCGGTGGTGCTCATGGCGTCCGACGTCGTGGCTCCGCCGGCCGGCGCTGCCCCGGTCGCCCCGGCCACGAAGTCGGCGCCGGGGGCCGCCGCGAAGGCACCCGCCGGTACCTCTCAGGTGTGGACCGGCGCGGGCAACGGCGCGCAGGCACCCGCCCAGCAGGCCGCGGCGCAGCAGCCCGAGCCCGCCGCGGCGGCCCCGGCGAGCGATCCGTGGGCCTTCCCCGACGCGGCCCCGACCGGCGGCGGAGGCGGCGTGATCACCGGTATTCCCGGGCAGACGCCCGCTGCCCCGACGACGGCGCTGCCCGCGCAGGACGAGCCCGTGACGGTGCGCAGGCCCCATCCGGGCTCCGGGGGCACGCCCCATCCGGGCGGGCCCGTGCAGCAGCCGGTCGAGCAGACGCCGCCGGTCCAGCAGCCGGTCCAGCCGCCCGTCCAGCAGACACCCCCGGTGGCACCGGCCGCTCCCGTGCAGCAGCCGCAGCCGGTGCAGCCGCCCGAGCAGGAGCAGCGCGACTCGGCGCCGATCGACATGACGCGCACCCACATGAGCCGCCCGCTCACACCGGCGCCGGTGACGACCGTGGTGCTGGAGATCGAGAGCGGCGAACGCCACGTCGTCGACACCAAGGCGCTCGTGGGGCGCAACCCGCAGGCCCCCGACGCGTCGGGCTGGATCCTGATCAAGGTCGAGGACCCGACCCGCTCGGTGTCCAAGACACATGCCGAGCTGGGCGTGGACACCGCCGGCCTGTGGCTGACGGACCGCGGTTCGACGAACGGCACGGTGGTGTCGGCCCCGGGCCTGCCACCGCGCGTGGCCGAGCCCGGTGCCCGGGTCCGCGTGCCGGTCGGCTCCACGATCCACGTGGGCGACCGGCGCGTCGTCGTGCACCCGCAGGCGTCCGCATGAGCGAGGAGGCGCTGACGCTCGCGTGGGGCGCTGCTTCCGACCGCGGGCTCCGCA
Source organism: Promicromonospora aerolata (assembly GCF_042682255.1). Classification (NCBI taxonomy): domain Bacteria; kingdom Bacillati; phylum Actinomycetota; class Actinomycetes; order Micrococcales; family Promicromonosporaceae; genus Promicromonospora; species Promicromonospora aerolata. The sequence continues at coordinate 3,132,350 of NZ_JBHUHF010000001.1, read as the reverse complement.
GGCAGCTCAACGAGGACGGCTACTTCGCCGGTGGCGGTGCCTTCTTCGTGGCCGACGGCATGGGCGGGCACGCGGCCGGTGAGGTGGCGAGCGCGACGGCGCTCGACGCCTTGCGCCCGCTGTCGGACATCGAGCGGGTGGAGCCGCACCACGTGGAGGTGCTGCTCGGGACGGCACAGGAGCGGGTCCGGGCCATCGACACCTCCGGCCTGGGCCGCGGTGCGGGCACGACGCTGACCGGTGCCGTGGTGGCGTACCTCGACGACGCGCCCTACTGGCTGTTCGTCAACGTGGGCGACTCCCGTACCTACCTGCTCTCCAGCGGGGTGCTCGACCAGGTGAGCGTGGACCACTCCGAGGTCCAGGAGATGGTCGACGCCGGTACCCTGACCGCGGAGGAAGCGCGGGACCATCCGCGCCGGCACGTGATCACGCGTGCGCTGGGCGGGCGGGACGAGGCACGAGCGGACTTCCGCTACATCCCGATCGGCGCGCACGACCGGATCCTGGTCTGCTCGGACGGGCTGACCGGCGAGCTCGACGACGCACGCATCACCGAGATCCTGCTGGGCCACCCTGATCCGCAGGTGGCCGCCGGACGGCTGGTCGAGGCGGCGATCGGTGCGGGCGGCCGGGACAACATCACGGTCATCGTGGTGGACGCGACGGGTGTGGCGCACGAGACGGCGGGGACCAGCACCGCGCCGCGGGGTGGGTTCGCGGACGAGGACACCGTGCCGCGGGACTGATCCCGAGGTGGGGCGCGAGAGCGGACGACAGGATCTGACGCAGGGCTGCGGGCAGGGGCGGGACACGAGCAGAGCAACGACTTAGGAGGCGACCATGGGCACCTCGGACGCTGGACAGCGCACCGGGATCCGGTACACGACGGGAAAGGCGCGCGTCATCGTGCGCGGCGACGCGGTCGTCGTCCTGCCCGGCGAAGGGACCGGGGCGGACGAGGCAGACCCGGCCGCCGGGCTCTGGGCCGACCTGGCGACGCCCGGCGCGGGCGTCGCGGAGGTCCTCGGCACGCTGACGACGTCGGCGGTGGGTGGCCTCAAGGGCGTGCCGCCGTTCGCGGTGGTGGTGCTCACGGGCGCGGGCGCCGGTGAGCCCGCGAGCGCGCACGTGGTGGCGCGCGGCGACGGCCTGACCGTCACCATCGAGACCGGTGACGAGTCCCAGACGGTGTCGGGCGCCGGCGTGATCTCGTGGACCGAGCGCGTGGTCGAGGGCGTCACCGCGGTCGAGGTGGCCACGGGGGTGTCGGGCTTCGGCAGCTTCGCGGACGGCCTGCCCGTCGAGTCGGGTGTGGTCCTCGCCGGCGTGGTGCGCCACCAGGTGGTGGAGCCCGTGGAGCGGTCGGCCGAGCCGGACCTCGCGCCCGCGGCGCCGGCGCCGCTGGTCGGGTCCTCACCGCTGGTCGATTCCGCCCCGCTGGTCGATTCCGCGCCGGTCCAGCCGGTCGCGACCCCGGCTCCGGAGAGCTCTGTCCCGGGGCCGCCGGCCGCGCCCGCCGTGCCACCGGCGGACTCCGTCGACACCCAGGGGGCGACCTCCGACGAACCGGTGGGGACGGGCGGGTCGGCCGCCGACGCGTCCGTCGAGCCCGGCTCCGAGACCGTCGCGCCGATGGGCACCGTCACCATGGTCCCGGCCTCCGAGGAGACCTTCGCGCCCGACGAGGACAACGGTGGCGAGGCACCCTCGCCCGCGACCGAGGCGCCGGACGACGGACCGGACGAGGACGACTACATGCACCTGTGGGGCGCCACGGTCGCCCACGGTGTCGAGGCCGCTGCCGTGCGGCCGGAGAGCGCGGAGGAGGAGGACGAGCAGCCCGCTGCGTCAGCGGCTGTTCCTTCGGCCCCGCCGCCTCCGCCGGCCCCCGCACCGCCGGCCCCAGCACCTGCGCTGCCCGACCCGGCGGACGCCGGACCGGACGGCATGATCTCCGGCGTGCCGATCTCCGGCGTGCCCGGCTGGTCCGGCGCCACGCCTGCCGCCGCGCACCGTGCGGCGGCCGTCGGTGCGGAGGCGGGAGCCGAGGCGGAGGCGGCCGACGACGACCACGACGGTCACACCGTGATGTCGTCAGCGATCGCCGACCTCAAGGCCGCCGCGTCGGGGCCGTCGGCCCCGAAGTTCTCCGTCCCGGCCAACCCGAACGCACCGAAGATCCTTGCTGTGACGTGCGAGAACGGTCACCCCAACCCGACGGCCCGCGAGAACTGCCGGGAGTGCGGCAGCGCGCTGTCGGCCGAGGCAGAGCTGGCCGCCCGCCCGTCGCTGGGCCGCATGGTCGTGAGCTCCGGCGCCGCGACCGGCGGCGCGTCAGGGGTGCGTGGCGGCCAGGTCGTCGAGCTGGACCGGCCGGTCATCGTGGGCCGCCGGCCCCGCACGAACAACACGTCGGCCGACCAGATGCCGCGCCTCGTCACGGTCTCCAGCCCGCAGCAGGACATCTCGCGGTCCCACACCGAGATCTCGCTCGAGGACTGGCACGTGCTCGTGACGGACCTGGCCACCACGAACGGAACGACGCTGCTGCGGCCGGGCCAGCCCCCGCGGCGGCTGCACCCGAACGAGAAGGAGCTCGTCTCCGACGGCGACGTCGTCGACCTGGGTGACGGCGTGACCCTCACGTTCGAGGACATCTGGTGACGGCCTCGGCCGCCTCGATGACGCAGGAGACGGGCTCGACCACCGGCACGGGCACGACCACCGACGAAGGAGCAGCGTGAGCAGCAAGAGGAAGCCGTCCCCGCCACCCGAGATCGAGGGCTTCGAGTATCGCAAGCTCATCGGCTCGGGTGGTTTCTCGGACGTGTTCCTGTACGAGCAGCAGCGGCCCCGTCGGCAGGTCGCCGTGAAGGTTCTGCTCAAGGAGTGGTCGAGCGAGACGCAGCGGGCGGCGTTCGACGCCGAGGCGGACCTGATGGCGACACTGGGCAACCACCCGTCGATCGTCACGATGTACGAGGCGGGCGTGGCGAACGACGGCCGGCCGTACCTGGCCATGGAGTACTGCTCCCGGCCGAACCTGGGTGCGCGGTACCGGTCGGAGCGGTTCTCGGTGGCCGAGGCCCTGCGCATCACCATCCAGATCGCGGGCGCCGTCGAGACGGCGCACCGGCTGGGCATCCTGCACCGCGACCTGAAGCCGTCGAACATCCTGGTGACGCAGTTCGGGCACCCCGCGCTGACGGACTTCGGCATCTCGTCGACGGTCGACGAGGCCTCGGCGGCCGAGGGCATGTCGATCCCGTGGTCGCCCCCGGAGTCGTTCGGCGACCCGCCGATGTCGGGTATCGCGACGGACGTGTGGGCGCTGGCCGCCACCTGCTACACGCTGCTGGCCGGACGTACCCCGTTCGAGACCCCGGGCGGGTCGAACACGTCGGCGGACCTCGTGCGCCGGATCGAGCAGGACGAGCTGCCGCCGGTGAGCCGCAGCGACGTCACACCGTCGCTGGAGCGCGTGCTGCGCATCGCGATGTCCAAGCTGTCGTCCTCGCGGTACCCCACGGTGCTGGCCTTCGCGCGCGAGCTGCAGAAGGTCCAGGTCGAGCTGTCCCGCGACGTCACCCCCATCGACCTGCTCGACGAGTCGGGCGCGATGCAGGAGGACGAGGCGGAGGCCGACGGCACCCGGCTGCGCCAGGTGGTCACCATCGACCCGGCGGGCGCCGCGGGCCCGAGCGCGTTCGGGCCGGGTGCGACCGGCCACCGTCCCGGCGGTCCGGGCGGCGCCCTGCAGGCCGCCGCGACCGGCACCTACACCCCGGCCGCACCGGCGTCGACGCCCGCACCGTCGGACGACACCGTCTACCGCAGCTCCGCGGACCCGGCGACGCAGGGCACGCGGGCGAGCTCTGGCGCCGTCGGCCAGCTCGCGCCGGAGGCGCCGGCGCCCCCGCAGGACGCCGAGGCCGAGGAACCGCCGCGCCGGGGGATCTGGGCGATGGTCGTCGGCGTGGTCGTCGTCGTGGTGGTCGGGGTGTCCGCCTGGGCGCTCACCGGCAACGGTGGCGGCGAGCCCGAGGAGAAGCAGACGGCCTCGACCTCCGCCGTCGTGCCGCCGGCACCGGCCGGTGGCTACGTACCGCCCGTGAGCGAGGTGAAGGGCACCGTCCAGGGCAAGGACGCGGTGTTCACCTGGACGCCGCCCAACTCCCTGGAGGAGGGTGACACCTACGCCTACCGGGTGCTGGAGCTGACGGGCGAACCGGTGTACAAGGAGGTCCCGGAGGGCACGTCGGTGACGGTGCCGCTCAAGGGCGAGACCTGCGTCGAGGTCGTCGTGGTGCGCTCCAGCAAGCCGTCGAGCGCGGCGTCCGGCTGTGTGAGCGCAGAGGGCTGAAGGACTGAGCAGTCAACGGTAGCTCCGAGCGCACCCGCTCGGACCGCACACGGGGAGGTGAGTGGATGAACGGCCTAGCGATCGAGTTCGCCGGAGAATGGTTTCGGCCGTCCGAGGAGGACGCGACCTTCGACATCGGCCGCGAGGGCGACCTCGCGATCGACGACAACCCTTACCTGCACCGACGCTTCCTGCGCATCGCGCACGAGGACGGCATCTGGTGGCTGTCCAACGTCGGCTCGCTCATCTCCGCGACGGTGTGCGACGCCGGGGGCGGCGTGCAGTCCTGGCTCCCGCCGGGCAACCGCCTGCCCATGGTGTTCCCCACGACGTCGATAGTGTTCACGGCCGGGCCCACGACGTACGAGATCACCGCGCAGCTCGACAACGCGCCGTACCACGAGATCCGGTCCGAGGACGATGACGACTCCGGCGCCACGACGATCGGCGCGATCAGCTTCACCAAGAGCCAGAAGCAGCTCATCGTGGCGCTCGCCGAGCCCATGCTGCGCCGGGAGGGCACCGGGCTGAGCGAGATCCCCTCGTCGGCGTCGGCCGCCCGGCGGCTCGGCTGGGCGAGCACCCGGTTCAACCGCAAGCTCGACAACGTGTGCGAGAAGCTCGACCGGATCGGGGTGAAGGGACTGCGCGGCGGTCCCGGCGCCCTGGCGACCAACCGGCGTGCCCGGCTCGTCGAGTACGCGGTGGCCTCCCGCCTGGTGACCCAGTCGGACCTGCCGCTCCTGGACGAGCCGGAGCACGAGAAGGGGGCGACCGCATGAGCAAGCCCGTACGGAGCCGGCCGGAGCTCGTCGTGGCGGGAGCCATCGGCGGCGGACTGATCGTCTGGGTAGTAGTGGTTTTCGGGACGGTGCTGTTCACGGGCGCCGGGACCGGTGACTTCCTGGACCCCTACCGTGCGCTCGGGCGCGTGCTCACGACGGGGTCGACGTGGCTGATCGCGGCCGGTGGCGCCGTGGTCGGTGGGGTGGTGGGCGCCGTCGTCGGCGGCCCCCAGAACAAGCAGAAGTGACGGGGAGGATTCATGCGCGTCAAGGTGACGCTCGTACGTTCGGACGGTAGCCACGACGACGTCGTGGTCACCGCGGACGCCGGTGCTCGGATCGGCGAGATCGCCGACACGATCGCCAGGGTGGACCCGGCGGCGCCCGGCGCCGCGGGTCGGTCCCGCACGCTGGAGGCGCAGCTGCCGGGCCAGGACCGGCCGGTCCGGCTGCCCGCCGACGCCGCGCTCGGTGAGGCGTGGATCGGCTCCGGCGCCTTCGTGGCGTCGGTGGAGCAGGCCATGCCCGGCTTCGACTACCCGGGGTCCGACGCCGTCCGCGCGGCCGTCCGCATCGAGGGCGGTGGCACCGTCGAGCTCACGGAGGGCTCGTGGGTGCTGGGGCGCTCGCAGGAGTGCGACGTCGTGGTCGACGACCCGATGGTCTCGAAGAAGCACCTCCGGCTCGACGTGTCCGACGACGTCGAGGTCGTCGACCTGGGTTCGGCGAACGGCATCCTGGTGGACGGCGAGCACGTGCAGCGCCTGCGCATCGAGGGCTCCCAGCGGGTGGTGCTCGGTGACACGGCCGTCACGATCGAGGCGCGCAAGCCTGCCACGATCACCGGTGTGACGCCCAAGGCGGGCCCGGTCTCGTTCACCCGTTCGCCGCGCGTCGAGGCGCGGTACAACGGTGAGGAGTTCGACTCTCCCGAGGCTCCCAAGGAGACCGAGCCCCGGGAGTTCCCGTTCCTCGCCCTGCTGGCGCCCGTCCTCATGGGCGGCGCGATGTTCATGATCACCGAACGCCCCGCGTCCCTGCTGTTCGTGGCGATGGCGCCGATCATGATGATCGGCAACTACGTCACCCAGGGCAGGCAGGCGAAGAAGCGCCTGGAGCGCGACGTCGCCCGGTTCGACGAGAAGCTCGCCTCGCTGCGCGAGGTCCTCAAGGACGAGAAGGAGACCGAGCGTTCGGTCCGCCTCCGGGAGGCGCCGGCCACCCAGCACGTCTACGTGGAGGCGATGCGGCACGGCCCGCTGCTGTGGACGCGCCGGCCGGAGCACTGGAGCTTCCTCAACGTCCGCTTCGGGCTCGGCACCATGCCGTCCCGCAACACGGTGAAGACCGCCGGCAAGGGCCACCTGATCAAGGAGTACCAGGAGCTGCTCGACACCCTGGTCGACCAGTACAAGGACGTCGACGGCGTGCCCGTCGTGGAGAACCTGTACGACGCGGGTGCGCTCGGTTTCGCGGGCCCGCCCTCGCGCGTGATCGGTTCGCTCAACGCCGTGCTGCTGCAGCTCACCGGCCTGCACTCGCCGTCAGAGCTGGTCGTGACCAGCATCGTCAGCCCGGTCTGGACGCAGCACCTCCAGTGGCTCACCTGGATCCCGCACACGTCGTCGGCCCACAGCCCGGTCGAGGGCCACCACCTCGCGGACTCCGCCTCGGGCGCGCAGCGTCTGCTGGCCCAGCTCGAAGAGCTGATCTCTACCCGCCTGAAGGCGGCACGGGGCGGCCAGCGCCGTGGCGCGATCGGCGAGGACAAGGCAGCGCTGGAGCGTGGCGGCGACGTCGGCGACAAGAGCGGCGGGGACTCCGGGACCAAGTCGCCGGTCCCCGCGGTGGTCGTCGTGATCTCCGACGACATCGACGTGGACCGCGCCCGGCTGATCCAGCTCGCCGAGATGGGGGCCGACGCCGGCGTCTACCCCCTGTGGATCTCGGCCGACACGTCGGGCCTGCCCGCGGCGTGCCGCACCTTCGTCGAGGTGGGCCAGCAGGGCCCGCGCGTCGGCATGGTGCGGCTCGGCCGCTGGGTCGACGACATCGTGCTCGAGGAGGTGGACGGCAAGACCGCGCTGGAGTACGGGCGCCGGCTGGCCCCGGTGTTCGACGCGGGCGCCATCGTGGAGGACGCCTCCGACCTGCCGCGCTCCATCACGATGCCGGCGCTGCTGGGCCATGACCTGTTCGAGAGCCCCGACGCGGTCATGGAGCGCTGGCGCCAGAACCTGTCGGTCTACGACCGCACGGGCCAGGGAGCGCAGCGCAAGCGTCCCGGGACCCTGCGTGCGATCGTCGGCTCCGCCGGTGTGGACGCCCAGCACCTCGACCTGCGGACCCAGGGCCCGCACGCCCTGGTGGGTGGCACCACGGGTGCCGGCAAGTCGGAGTTCCTCCAGGCGTGGGTGCTCGCCATGGCCGCCGAGTACAGCCCGGACCGCGTCACGTTCCTGTTCGTCGACTACAAGGGCGGTTCGGCGTTCGCCGACTGCGTCCAGCTGCCGCACTGCGTGGGTCTCGTGACCGACCTGTCGCCCCACCTGGTGCTGCGGGCCATCACCAGCCTCCGGGCCGAGCTGCACTGGCGCGAGCACCTCTTCAACCGCAAGAAGGCGAAGGACCTCCTCGAGCTGGAGAAGCGCAGCGACCCGGAGACCCCGCCGGCCCTGGTCATCGTGATCGACGAGTTCGCGGCCCTGGTGGGCGACGTGCCCGAGTTCGTGGACGGCGTCGTCGACGTCGCCCAGCGTGGCCGTTCGCTCGGCATCCACCTGATCATGGCCACCCAGCGCCCGGCCGGTGTCATCAAGGACAACCTGCGGGCCAACACGAACATGCGCGTGGCCCTCCGCATGGCTGACGAGTCGGACTCCTCCGACGTCGTCGACGTGAAGGACGCCGCGTTCATCGACCCGTCGATCCCCGGCCGCGGGCTCGTCAAGACCGGGCCGGGCCGCGTGCAGGCCTTCCAGTCCGGCTACGCCGGTGCCTGGAGCACGCGGGCCCCGGAGCGGGCCAAGGTGGAGGTCGCGCGCCTGCACTTCGGCCGGGAGGAGAGGTGGGAGGAGCCCGTCGTCGAGTCGGACGTCTCGGTCGACGAGGCGGACCTCGGCCCGAACGACCAGCAGCGCCTGGTCGCCCGGGTCCAGGAAGCGTTCGAGCGCGGCCGGCTGCCCGTCCCGCGGCGTCCGTGGCTCGACTCGCTCGCCGACGTCTACGACCTCACCCGCCTGTACCAGCGCACCGACTCGGAGCTCCTCATCGGCGTCGCCGACATCCCGGAGCACCAGGCGCAGGCACCGCAGTACTTCCACCCGGACCAGGACGGCCACCTCGGCGTCTACGGCACCGGCGGTTCCGGCAAGTCGACGGCGCTGCGCACGCTCGCCGCGGTGGCCGGCATCACGCCGCGCGGCGGCCCCGTGCACGTGTACGGCCTGGACTTCGCGGCCGGCGCGCTGCGCATGCTGGAGGCGCTGCCGCACGTGGGCACGATCGCCAAGGGCGACGACACCGAGCGCGTGGTCGGCGTGATGCGGATGCTGCGTGACGAGCTGCTGCGCCGCGGTGACGCGTTCGCGGCGGTGAACGCCGCGAGCGTCACGGAGTACCGGCAGGTCACCGGCCGCCAGGACGTGCCGCGCATCCTGCTGCTGGTGGACGGCTTCGCGAACTTCCGCGACGAGTACGAGGTGGGTGCCGGCCGCGCCGAGTGGTTCGAGGCGTTCCGCGACATCCTGAACGACGGCCGTGGGCTCGGCATCCACGTCGTCTTCACGGCCGACCGGTCGGGCGCGGTGCCGACCTACGTGCGGTCGCTCGTGCAGCGCAACATCCTGCTGCGCATGACCGACGACGGCTACCTCGCCTTCAACGCGCCGCGGGACATCGTCACGGCGACGTCGCCCGCAGGCCGCGCCGTGGTCGACTCCCTGGAGGTCCAGGTCGCGGTGGTCGGCGGTACGAAGTCGGTGCAGGAGCAGGCGGCCGCGACCGACCGGCTCGCGGAGTCGATGCGTCGGGCCGGCGTGCGCCCAGCACCCTCGGTCCGGGTGCTGCCCGGCGAGTACTCCTCGCGGGAGCTGCCCCCCTCGGTCGAGGGCCAGCCGGTGCTCGGCCTGGACAACATCGCCCTGCAGCCGCTGCCGTTCGACCCGACGGGCACGCTGCTGGTGGGTGGCCCTCCGGGGTCCGGCCGCTCGAACGCCCTGGTGCACATCGCGCAGTCGGTCCAGCGTGCGAACCCGCACGCCCGGCTCTACCTGTTCGCGCAGCCGCGTTCGCCGATCGCGGGCGAGGTCACGTGGGAGGACGTCGCCGTCGGGGCGGACAAGGTCGCCGACATGGCGAAGGACCTGCTCGCGGCGGTGCAGGACGAGGACACCGCCCCCGGCGTCGTCGTCATCATCGAGGGCATCAACGACTACCTGCAGACGCCCGCCGACAAGGCGATCCAGGACCTCACCAAGGCGATCAAGAAGTCGGACCACCTGCTGGTGGCCGAGGCCGAGACAGGTTCCTGGGGTGCCACCTGGCCGCTGCTGTCGGAGGTCAAGAGCGGTCGGCGCGGGCTGCTGCTGCAGCCGGAGAACATGGACGGCGACATGATCCTCAAGACCGGGCTCCCGCGGGCCGCGAAGGGTGAGTTCCCGCCCGGACGCGGCGCCTGGATCGCGCGCGGCAAGAACGTCCGGGTGCAGGTACCGTTCGTGCTCGGAGCCGAGGACTGATCGGCCGGTCGTCCTGCTGAGGGCCCACCACGGGGCGGTCATGGGGAGTGCTCCCCATGGCCGCCCCGCGGTGGGCGCCGGTACGGTTCTGCTCAGATGAGAACCTGACCCGAGGAAGCAGGGGGTGGACGATGGCTGGCTACGATCTCTCGATCGACATGAATCAGCTGCTGACGCTGAGTGAGGACCTCAAGTCGATCACCAGCGAGCTCGAGAACGCCGACGGGAATGCGCAGGGCGCCGCCGACGCGACCGGCCACGACGAGCTCCGCGACCGGGTGAACGAGTTCGCCGACAAGTGGGAGATCAAGCGCGGCGAGATGCTCGAGAACGTCAAGAAGCTGTCCGGGATCATCACGCAGATCGCGGAAGCGTTCGACGAGGTCGACACCGGGCTGGCGAAGGCCCTCGAAGACGCGGCTGCGAAGTAGGGGAGAGCGATGAGCGACACACAGTGGCAGGAGCTCGACGGTGAGCCCAACACCGTAGAGGCCAAGGGCCGTAAGTACACCGAGCTGGCCGAGGCGATCGCCCGGTCCGTCTCCTCCCTGCAGCAGATCGTCGACGACACCAACACGACGGCGAAGTCGATGGAGAAGACGCGCACGCTGGCCGGCGAGGTGCGCGAGGACATCGAGAAGGCGCGCGAGCGCTACTCCTACACGGGTGAGGCGCTGACGACGTACGGCGCATCCCTGCGTGGGGCCAAGAACGAGGCCGACCCCGCCGCCGCCAAGCTCCGGACGCTCCGCGCCGACCTCGAGGCGGCACAGGCCACGGCGTCGAGCGCCGAGAGCGGTGTGGACGACCTGCCGAAGGACGCGAGCGACGCGGACAAGGCTGACGCGCAGCGTGCGCAGACGAACGCGAACAACGCCGTCACCTCCCTCCAGAGCCAGATCACCCAGGCCGAGGCCGAGTGGAACAGCGGTCACGGCGACAAGAACGCGGCGGCGAGCACCGCGATCTCCAAGATCGAGGAGGTCGTGTCGGGCAACAAGGTCAACGGTCTCGAGGACGGGTTCTGGGACCACGCGGGCAAGGCGTGGGACAGCTTCTACAAGATCGCCAAGATCATCTGCGACGTGGCTGGCATTCTGGCTATCTTCTTGTCCTGGGTGCCTATTCTCGGTCAGGTCCTTGTCGCACTTGCAGCCATTGGTGCGATCCTCGCGATCATTGACTCAGTGGTGAAATATGCCAAGGGCGAGATCGGCGTCCGCGGGTTGGTCGTCGGCGTCGGGCTCGGTGTCCTGTCGCTCGCGGGCGGAAAGATCGCGACCCACCTGACGAAGGTCGCCAAGCTCCGTACGGTCACGCAGTCCACGTCCACGTACAACGCGATCGCCTCGGCGCGGGGTGGCGCGAAGTACATCGACGACGTCATGACGTCGCGGATTCCCACCTCGACCTCGCAGAAGCTCCTGTCGCCGTTCGTGCGCTCGGACTCACAGGCCAAGGTGCTGCAGGCGTTCAAGAGCGGTGACGTCGGCTGGGCCGGGGCCATCGGGCGGAGCACCAAGAATGCCTTCCCGCTCCCGTTCAAGGACGGAATGGGCGGCGTCCTGTTCCGCGACGCGAACGACCTGCACCAGCTCTCCAAGATCCTGCCGGAGGGCGCATCCCTTGTGGGACCTGCCAATGCGGCGATGGCGGTCAGTGCGGCGACCGTGCTGAGCGACGTGGGCAAGGGGATGAACTCGATGTACGACGCGTTCAACGGCAGCGGGAAGCACGGTGGAGATGAGGCCAGCGCCTCGGTGGGGCTGGGCAGCTCGCACGCGGGTGGATCGTGGAACACGGCCATCCAGGCGCCGAACACGCTCTTCAACGACTTCAAGAGCTTGGTGGGCTGACGTGGAAGCTGTCGCGGAGTACAGGTTCCACCTGCCGGAGCTCTGGCATCAGATCCCGGTCGGCGCCACGGACGATGCTTGGGCCGTTGAGCTCGCCGGCGGGCTGCTCGGCGACGGCGAGCCGCCTGTCCCGGATGCGGTGACCCTCCTGGCTCAGCAGTTTCTCGATGTGAGCCGAGCTGTCGCCGGGATGGGTGTGTCCACTGTCCAGGCGGCCGTCCTGGTGGCGGACCCGGCCTCGGTGCTGGTCGACGCCATGCTGACGCTTTCCTTCCAGCGTGGCGTCCCGGTGGAGACCTACCAGGCGCGCCTGAATTCCGTGGTGGACGAGATCGAGCAGGCGCAGATCATGGGGAAGCAGGACATCCAGTCGGAGGTCCCCAGCGGGCAGGTGCACGGCGCGCACCTGCTGATCGGGCATCTTCCGGTGGAGGAGTTCACGGCAGGGTCACTTCTTGAGGAACGCGTGCAGCTCGGGCTGTTTCCACACGGGACGGGCGACGTCGTCGATCTCGTGGTCGTGGCCGCGAACACCGCGTTCTTCGAGGACCTGCCGACGACGGCGCTCGACCTGCTCGGACGCGTCGAGATCGAGACGGAGACGGTGGCGTGACGGTTGACGCGAAGCAGGTCCAGATAGCCGACGGACAGCTGCGTCTCATCCTGCCGGGGACCTGGGTGCAGATTCCCCTTCGTGACGAGGCGGAGACGACGGCGTTCGTCAAGCGCCTCGTCAAGCGGCAGGTCGGGAGCGGGGACCGGCTGGCGCGTGTGCGTCGGCAGATGCTCGAGGAGACGGTCACTGTCGCACGCGAGGCGGTCAAGGCCGGCATCCATACCTACCTGATGTCGCTGGAGATCCTTCCGGGTGTGCCGTTCCCGGCGGCGATCCTCATGGCCGACCGAGACTGGCCGGACGGTGCGCTCGAGGTGCGTCGTGAGCACGGGACGGAGGAAGCTCTGACCAAGGGCTTCCCGGGTGCCGAGGTCGCGAGCGGTAGCTACGGCGGGGAGATCGCACGGCGATACGAGATGGCCCGACAGAAAGCAGGGGAGGACGGCGAGGAGTTTCTCACGATGCGCCTCGAGTACTTCGTGCCGTATCCCTACGAGGGCGTCGACAAGATCCTTGCCATCCGCGCCAATGTCCCGCAGATCCCGCAGGCAGAGCCGTTCGCGCTGTTGTTCAACGAGATCGTCGACTCGATCACGTTCCCGGAGGTGCCTCCGACGCGCGAGCCCGTGCTCCAGGAGGCACAGGTGTCGGCAGAGGCTCGCGCGGCGGAGTGATCCGTCAGAGCCCGTTGTCCTTGCGGACCTGGGCGAGCTTGGCCTCGAGCTCCTCGTCGGCGGTCTTCTGCCGAGAGGCAGTCTCGGGAGCGACACGTGCGGTGAGGGCATCCAGGTCCGCCCGTGCGGCGTGGCCGTCCGCCGTGTCGGGGAGGGCGCTGCGCCACAGGAGGTCATGGACCTGGCTCTCGAGGCGAGCGTCGGCCCCGATGACCGCCGCAGCAGTTTCCTCCGCGCGAGCAGGGGCAGTGCGCGCGATGGCAGCCAGTTCCTGAACGGTGGCGTGCGCCTTCGCACGTATCGTTCTGCGCGCCTGATAGTTGCCGATGGATCCCAGAACCGCACTGCTGACGAAGCCGAGCCCGAGGCCGACCGTCAGCCCGATCGCAATGCGTTGGCCCACCCCTCCTGAACCGACCAGGAGAACGATCGGCAGGGCGATGGCAACGCAGATGAGGAACCACCAGTACCCCGTCTTCTTGACGGCACGGAACCAACCAGGTGCCTCGTCCTCGGGATGGAGAAGCTTTTCGTTGAGGCGCAGGTTGGCGTCCAGCTGGTCGGCCGCCTCCGCCGCTCGTGCCTCGGCTCCTGGCGCGGTGATGAGCACCTTCGCCGACCGTTTCCCTGTCACCAGCCAGCTCACCTGGTTCACATCTGTCTCCATCGTCGGTCCGTCCATCACGTGAGTACCGTACGTGTCCGGCAGCCCACGTGAAAGGCATCTTCGGTGGGGCGTCCCGAGGGCTGGGCAGCTAGTCTCACGCCCACAAGTGCTGACGACCACGAGGGAAGAGTGATGGACGACGTTGTTGCGGACGGCACTGCCTCCTCCTCCGAGCATGCGGTTCGACCGAGTACGCGGATGCTGGTGCTCCGACCATGGGGCTATCTGGCCATCGGACTGGTGTGGCTCGCCCTCTGGGCCGTTGTCGTCGCGCTGACCTGGTCCCTTCCCGTGTACGCGATGATCCGGGGCGACATGACGCTGGGGGACCTTGCCCAGAACCAGTCGACGAGCTCGTGGATCGTCGCCGGCATCCTCGTGCTGCCCATCCTCGCCGTGATCTGGGGGCCGGTGCTGACCTGGTACCTGCCGTGCGCGACGTGGCCGCTGGCGGTGCTCTCCTTCCTGTACGCGGTGCGGGCACTGAGCCCTGCGTACTCGGCGGAGAGGCTCTCCCACTCAGAGGTGGTGCCTCCGGGCACCACCCTCGGGCCGCCCACGCTCTTCGGTACCTCGTTGTCCCTGCAGCCCGTTCGTCGTAACCGGTTCACCGACCTGCTGATGGCGTTCTACATGTCCGGGTGGAACATCGATGGCCGTGCCGGGCTGGCGGCCATTCCCTCTGGGGTGGCGTTCATCCTCGTGGTGCCGGCGCTCGCGATCGACGTTCCCATGGGCGTGAGAGCGGTGTGCGGCGCAGCGGCAGCTGCGCTCTGGATCTGGTCGGCGGTGTGGATCGCGCGAACGTTCTACCGGAGGTTCTGGGGCTCCACAGCGGGTTCGGCCGGGATCTGAGATCGAGCAAGGAGAGAGCCAATGCCAGAGCTGGTTGCCGGAGACCCTGCGCGGTCGACGAACGACGGAGAGCGGCCGAGCTCCGCGGGTGTGGTCCTGCGCCCGTTCGGCTATCTGCTGATCGGGCTCGTGTGGTTGTCGATCTGGCTGGTCGCCGTCGCGCTCCTGATGGGGTCCGCCGGATTCCTCGCGTACGACGACCCGGAGTCGCTCCTGACCGGCGGGCAGGGTGGTGACACCGTTCCGGTCGGACAGGCGATCACGCTCTTCGTCAGCGCGGTCTTCCTTGCCGCCATCATCGGACCGGGTGGCTGGCACGTGCTGACCGCGTCCTGGCCGTTGGCCGTGCTCTCGTTCGTGTACGTCGTCCGGTCGCTGCGGCCGTCCTTCGCGGGCGAGAAGTTGTCGTTCACCGCCTACGGGTTCCGCGGGAGCACGTTCGGGCCGCCGACCGCCGGCGACATCGCGCTCTCGCTCCAGCCGGTGCGCCCCACTCGATTTACGGACGGGGTGATGCGGTTCTACATGGCGGGCTGGGGATGGAACGGCCGCCTGCTCCTCGCCATGCTGCCGGCAGGGCTCGCCTGGTCGACGACGATCGCCGCACTCATGCCAGGGATCCCCGACGTCGCCCACGTGATCTTCTGGGTGCTCACGGGAGCGCTGCTCCTGACCTCGCTCGTGCTGGGCGTCCGCGCGTTCCGGGCCGGTCCCTCGTCGCAGGACAGTGACGGGGCCGATGACGTCGGTGTCATGGAACTGTCGGCCGAGGACCGCGCGAAGCGCCTGAAGCACCTCAAGAAGCAGCGCGCGAAGCGCAACCGCCAGTGATGGTGTCTCGGGCGCTGGTCCCGCCCGGCTGATGGGTACCGCTCCCCATCGACGCCCCATACACGTCTCCGTACTGTCATGGGCAGTCGGATCGGCCGTGGGGGCCGGCCGGGATCTGAAGAAGGAGAGTTCTCATGGCGAACATGAACGTGACCTACGAGGAGCTTCGGGGTACCGCGGGTCAGCTGCGTAACGGTCAGCAGCAGATCATGGACACGCTGCAGAACCTGTCCTCGCAGGTGAACAACCTGGTGGCTTCTGGTTTCCAGACGGACCAGGCCTCGGGCAAGTTCCAGCAGTCCTACGAGGAGTTCACCACGGGTGCCAAGCAGGCCATCGAGGGTATCGAGGGTATGGCCTCGTTCCTCGAGCAGGCCGCTCAGACGCTGCAGGACACCGACCAGCAGCTCGCCTCGGGCATCTGAGACCCAGCGCGAACAGCCGGCACGGAGGGGCGGTTCCGGACTACGGTCCGGGACCGCCCTTCCTGTTCGACCAGGGCGAATGCCGATCGCTGCCCAAGAGGCGCGGTCCTGTCCCTGTCAGCTGTCCCTGTCAGCTGTCCCTGTCAGCTGGCCCTGACCTGCCGTTCGAGGTCCAGAAGCCGGTCGGCCGCCGAGGAGGCGTCGGCATCGGCCCGCACGTCGTCGACGGCGGCTATCCGCCAGACCAGACGGTGCACCGTCTCCTCCTGCGTCGGAGCGGCGTCGAGGACGGCTGTCGCCGAGACCCAGTAGCGCTCCGGGAGGACGCGGACGGTGCGGTTCTTGTCGGCCCTGGCGATCGTCGCTGCGTGGGTGTTGGCAGCCTTCCTGGCCCGCCTCTCGGCGATACCCGTGACCACGAGGGCGATCAGGTTGGCGGCGAAGAAACCGATCACGACGGCGTAGATGATCCTCTGTACGGTCGCCAGGTCGGAGCGTGCGAGCACGAGGTACACGATGACCATCGGCGGCACGTACGTCAGGTACCAGTGCTTCGCGACCCACGTGAACCACTTCGGCTTCTCGGGGGCCGCGGCCGCGGCGTACGCCTGCTCGAACCGCGTCATCGCGGGCCGGATGGCTTCGGGAGTGGCTAGGGGGTCCGAGACGAAGACGCGCTGCGACGTTCGCCGATACTTCATCCAGACCACGTCGCTCATCGAAATCCTCCGATCCCCGGCTCCCGGCGTCCCCGTCCGGGCCAGCCCGACGGTAACAAGATCCGTCCGGTTCGGCTCGGAAAGGGCCCTGGACGTCACGTCAGCCGTGGCGCGTGCGTGCGCCGGCCCGGCCGGAGGACTTTGCGGGCGTTGCGGGAAACGGGCCCCTACGCTCTGTTCAGCGACACCGTGAGCACGTCGTTCATCAACCTGCTGATGGGTACCGCTCCCCATCGACGGGTTCGTGCGGCGTCGCTAGTGTGTGGGCAGTCGGACCGGCCGTGGGGGTCGGCCGGATTCAGATCGAGAAGGGGATTACTCATGGCGAACATGAACGTGACCTACGAGGAGCTTCGGGGTACCGCGGGTCAGCTGCGTAACGGTCAGCAGCAGATCATGGACACGCTGCAGAACCTGTCCTCGCAGGTGAACAACCTGGTGGCTTCTGGTTTCCAGACGGACCAGGCCTCGGGCAAGTTCCAGCAGTCCTACGAGGAGTTCACCACGGGTGCCAAGCAGGCCATCGAGGGTATCGAGGGTATGGCCTCGTTCCTCGAGCAGGCCGCTCAGACGCTGCAGGACACCGACCAGCAGCTCGCCTCGGGCATCTGAGACCGACCTCAGCCAGTTCGTAGCAGGGCGGTTCCGGGCAACGGCCTGGAGCCGCCCTGCTACGTGTCCGCAGGTCAAACACACCGAGAGGCACATCGTGGGGGACCAACTTGTTGTCGATGTCAGGCTGCTGACCGACACCGGAGACCAGCTGACGTCGATCGTCAACGAGTTCGAGGGCGCGGACGCCTACGCCGAGTCCGTCGCTGACGCGGTCGGCGACGACAAGCTCGCGGGCGCCGTCCGGGACTTCTCCACGAAGTGGAAGGGGCGCCGCGAGAAGATGCGCGAGAGCATCGCGAACCTTGCGGAGCTGACCACGGCCGTGGGTGACCAGTTTCAGGATGTCGACAAGACGCTCGGCAACAGCCTCGAGGAGGGGTAGAAGCGTGAGCTGGGAACCATTGGCACCGTCCAACCCCATTCCGGGTGAGCCGCAGGTGTCGCAGTCGGCGGGCACGTACTACGGCGAGATCGCGAACGCGATGGCGAGCGCCTACCGCTCGCTCGGGATCATGGAGGACATGGAGGGCTTCGAGTCCGACGCGGTCGACAAGCTGCGCGAGCGGGCGGAGGACGTCCGGAGCGAGGTCAACAAGGCCGAGGCCCGCTATCGCGCGGCGTCCTCCGCACTGACCCAGTACGCGGTGGACCATCAGGACGCCCAGGACGCGGCGTCGGCCCTGCTCGACCGCGCGCGGATCGCGCAGGACGCGGTCGAGGAGGACGAGCGGACCGCCGGCACGGCGCAGGGCAACCTCGACGACGCCGTCTCGGCGTCGCGGACCTCGGGCGAGGAGCTCGATCCGGCGACCCGTTCGGCACTGAGCACCGCGAACTCCAACCTCGAGACCTCACGAGGTGTGCTCACCGGGATCATCAACGAGCTGCCCGGCGTCGTCAGCAGCTGGCACACCAAGGCTGGCACGGCTGCCGACGCGATCACCGACGCGGTCGAGGCGGACGATCTCAACGACGGCTGGTGGGAGAAGTGGGGCTCGAAGGTCGCCAGCTTCGTCTCCAAGTGGGCGGGCAAGATCGCCATGTGGGCGGGTATCGCGGCGCTGTTCCTCGGCTGGGTGCCGATCCTCGGCCAGATCCTGACGGCCATCGCCATCATCGCGACGGTCGCCGCGCTCGTCGCCGACATCGCGCTGGTGGCACATGGCGAGGGTGACTGGGTGAACGTGCTGCTCGGCGTGATCGGTGTCGCGTCGTTCGGTGTCGGGCGGTTTGTCGGGGCGTTCGGTAAGGCCGCTGCAGCCAAGGGGATGGCTCAGGGTGCTGCGCGTCAAACCCGTTTGGTGCGGAACACCTCGAAGTTCGGCAGCCCGCTCAATCGGGCCGCGGTGCGGAACGCGATGTCCAGCGCCACCAAGGCTTTCAAGACGGTCCCATACAGCAAGCTGAACCCATTGAGCTGGTTCAGGTCCGGCGCCGCGTCTTTCGTGGGCCTCACCGGCAAGGCACGGTTCATGAACTTCATGGGTCACGGCGAGGCGGCGCGCGCCTATCAGACGTTGCGCAACGTCGACGACATCGCGCAGTTCTCGAAGAACGCGACGGGCTATGTCGGCACCATGGGGCGCCTCGGCTCGCTCAACCCGGCGAAGGTCGGCAGCTTTGGGTCGGCTCTTGTACCGTACGCGACGGACGTCGCCGCCAACTCGACCCTGTTGTATCGGGACGTGCGTACCTGGTGAGAAACGAGGGGGAGCAAGCGATGGAGCAGCAGGGGGAGTCGTGGCGTCCGTGGGACGAGGATCAGGTCTTCACCTTTCCGGAACGCGAGGACTGGATCTTCTGGGTCACGGGTATGGGTAGCGAGGGCGCGGAGGAGATCGCAGCTACCCGGGAGTGGGGCGTTGGCAATGCCGCCGTGATCGGCGCCATTCGTGCCATGGACCAGGACGCTGTCGAGGACAGGGACGGCAACGCGTGGGGCGCAGGCGTCTGGCTCCCTGCCGAGCACGACCACGAGGCCCGCGCCGGTGTACTGATCAGGACGTTCCCTGACCGTGGGAACGGGACGAAGGCGTACCGAAAGTTCCGCAAGCAGGCGGCACGGGTACCGCAGGTGCCTGGCGTGACGATCAGTTCCTATGACGTTGACGAGGGTGAGGTGGACTTCGGCCCCTTCATCGTGCAGGCAATCGACACGGTCAACGCTGCGGGCGAGGTGCAGATCTACTGGATCGTCACCTTCTTCAGCGAGGGCAAGGACGAGGTGGTTCGGCTTGAGTTCCAGAGCGTGTATGCACACCTGGTCGACGACATCGAGGTCGAGCTCGGCGATCTGATCTCGCATGCCTACTACGGAGTCAAGCCTGGGTCTGCGCTGTCGAAGGAGCTGGGGCTGGAGTGAGTACGGAGACGGAGGCCACGGGGCCGGAGGTCGGGACCGAGCCTGACGACGGTCCTGCCGATCTCCAGGCTGCTGCTGCCGCTGCGTTCCGCGCGGCGGCCACCTCGTGGGCGTTCGTGTATCCGCGCGGCTGGTGGACCGTCCCGCTGACGGACCCCGCGCAGATCGACGGCGCGGTGCGGAAGATCGTCGTCGGCCGGCTCGGCCGACGGGACGACCGGGCCCGCGCCCGGCGAGAGGCACGCGAGCACCTCGCCCAGGCCGCTCACGGCGCGGCCGAGGAGGGCGGGCTCAGCCTGGCCGTCTTCAGCATGGACGTCGGTGACGTCGCGATCACCGGCACCATGGGCGTGTTCCCCTATCAGGTGACCGATTCCAGCAAGGACGAGCTGATCGCGAGCATCACCGGCTCGCTGTCCGGCGCCGACGTCGAGCAGCAGAAGCTCGACGACGGGTGGGTGCTGCGGGCAGTGCGGCAGAGCGAGATCGAACGGACCGATGCAGAGGGCAATCCGATGCTGCCCGAGCTCAGGGCCGACTATTGGACAGAGCGTCGTGGCCTCGACAAGATTCTCCAGGTGTCATTCACCACGCCGTTCGTCCCGCTTCGCGAAGCGATGCTCGAGCTCTTCGATTCGATAGTTCTCTCCCTGCACCCCGTGGTGCGCGGATGATCTCCGCGGCGCCGCCGCTCCCGTCGGACGATCCGAGCGTGCTGACCACCATCCTGGCGATAGTTCTGGTTCTGGTTGTCTGCTTCTTCGCGTTCTGGGTGCTGGGTGGCTACCGCTTTTTCATCGGCGACCTGGGGAACTACACCAGGCTCTGGGAGCCGTTGCGCCCCACGCTTCTCATCGTGCTCGCCATGGTCGTCGCGACGGGACTGTTCCTCGGTGCCGTCTGGCTGGACGATCGTCATCGCGAGGCCGCCCAGGACCGCTACGACGAGTGGTCCCAGCAGCAGTGGCTCGAGGAACAGCAGAGCCTCGAGCCCACCCCGACCGCTACACCATCGGAGCAGACATGAACGCCAACGCCCGCAAGAAGCTCTGGATCGGCGCCCTCGTCGTCTTCGCCCTGGTCTCGGTCGTGCGGCTCGTCCTTACCATCCAGCGTGACGGCATCGGCGACAGCAGCCTGTGGATCGCGCTCCTGATCGTCCTCGTGATCTGTGGCATCACGGTCGCCGTGATGCTCGGTCGCTCCAAGGGCGTGGCGACGAACGCCCGGCAGGGCCGTCAGGACGTCGTGGTCATCCCGGCGTACTCGACCGCGGAGTCCGTCGAGGAGGCCGGGGCGTACGCCAACAGGGTGCCCGGCCTGATGGGCGTCGGGGGCAGCCCCATGGCGCTGGTCGTCGCGGCCGGCCAGATCGAGGTCTGGGCCGGGCGCCGCAGCACGGCGCCTGCCTGGACCGTGCGTCGCCCGGCACAGGCCGGTGTGGTGCAGGCCGTCTACGGGACGCGAACGATCGATGCCCTCAAGGTGTCCGACGGTGCGACGTCCGCCACCGTCATCCCTGCGTACAGCCCCCTTCGTGCCATGGGCGGCAGCGGCGCGGAGGCCCTGCGGCGCGCGGTCGCGGAGGTCGGCACCGGACAGCCCAGCAGGTGAGGATCCGGCACGCGGGGCGTGAAAGGTGAGACGCCCGGTGAGGCGATCCTTACCCTGTCGGTAGAATCAGGACCGGCCTTCGCTTCCCTCCTGACCTCGACCCGGAAGGCGCCCCTTTCGTGAGCACCACCCGACCCCTGCGCGTCGCCGTCGTCGGCGCCGGCCCTGCCGGCATCTACGCGAGCGACATCCTGTCCAAGACCGACCTCGACGTCAGCATCGACCTGTTCGAGCGCCTTCCCGCGCCGTTCGGCCTGGTGCGGTACGGCGTGGCCCCGGACCACCCGCGCATCAAGCAGATCATCGTCGCGCTCCACCGGGTACTGAGCCGCGGAGACATCCGTCTGCTCGCCAACGTGGACTACGGCGTGGACGTGAAGCTCGAGGACCTGCGCCAGTTCTACGACGCGGTGATCTTCTCCACCGGCTCCATCAAGGACGCCGAGCTGAACATCCCGGGCATCGACCTGGACGGCTCCTACGGTGCCGCGGACTTCGTGTCCTGGTACGACGGCCACCCGGACGTACCGCGCACCTGGCCGCTGGAGGCGGAGCAGGTAGCCGTGATCGGTGCCGGCAACGTCGCCCTCGACGTGGCCCGCATCCTCGCCAAGCACGCGGACGACCTGCTGCCCACCGAGGTCCCGGCCAACGTGTACGAGATCCTGAAGTCCTCCCCGGTCACCGACGTGCACGTGTTCGCGCGCCGCGGTCCGGCCCAGGTGAAGTTCTCGCCGCTGGAGCTCCGCGAGCTGGGCCACGTGCCCGACGTCGACATCGTCGTGTACCCGGAGGACTTCGACTTCGACGAGGGCTCCGAGGCGGCCATCAACTCGTCGAACCAGACCAAGCAGGTCGTCAAGACCCTGGTGGACTGGACGCTGAAGGACCCGGCGCAGAACACGGCGTCGCGCCGGCTGCACCTGCACTTCCTGAACGCCCCGGCCGAGGTGCTCGGCGAGAACGGCAAGGTGGTCGGGTTCCGTACCGAGCGCACCGCGCTGCAGGGCGACGGCACCAGCAAGGGCACCGGCGAGTTCACCGACTGGCCGGTCCAGGCCGTCTACCGTGCCGTGGGCTACTTCGGCTCGGCCCTTCCGGAGATCCCGTACGACGACGTCAAGGGCGTCATCACCAACCGCGAGGGCCGGGTCATCGACATCGACGGCAACCAGGTTCCGGGCGTGTACGCGACAGGCTGGATCAAGCGCGGCCCGGTGGGGCTCATCGGCCACACCAAGTCCGACGCGTCCGAGACGGTCCGCCACCTCGTCGAGGACGTCACGGGGGTCGCCGACGGCGAGGCGCCCGGTGACCTGGACGGCGGCCGTACCGCGTCGCACGGCGCACCGGAGGCCATCACCGAGTTCCTCACCGGCAAGGGCGTCGAGTACGTCGAGTGGTCCGGCTGGGAGCTCCTGGACGCCCACGAGCGTGCGCTCGGCGAGCCGGAGGGCCGCGAGCGGATCAAGGTCGTCTCCCGCGAGGAGATGATCGCGATCAGCAGGCCGCAGGCCTGAACCACCCGCCCCGACGTGTCAGACGCACAGGTCACTCCGGTGATCTGTGCGTCTGACACGTCGGGGGCCGGCTGCGGGATCATTGCTCCTGGGAACCGCCGACCGGCGCGGCGCGTTCGGCTGGGAGGAAAGGAGTGCGATGCACAGGCACTACAACGGGCTGAAGACCGCCGCGCTGTTCGGTGGCATGTGGGCCGTGATCCTGGGGCTCTGGGTACTTTTCGGAGCCAAGTCCGGCATGCTGTGGATCTTTGTGCTCATCGGGCTGGGCACCACGGCCTACGGGTACTGGAACTCCGACAAGCTCGCGATCCGGGCGATGCACGCCTACCCGGTGACGGAGCTGCAGGCACCGGAGATGCACCGCATCGTGCGGGAGCTGTCCACCGCGGCGCGCCAGCCGATGCCGCGGCTGTACATCTCCCCCACCAAGGCGCCGAACGCGTTCGCCACGGGTCGCAACCCGAAGAACGCGGCGGTCTGCTGCACCGAGGGCATTCTCGAGCTGCTGAACGAGCGCGAGCTGCGCGGCGTCCTGGGGCACGAGCTCATGCACGTCTACAACCGGGACATCCTCACGTCGTCGGTGGCCTCCGCGCTGGCGGGAGTCATCACGGCGCTGGCGCAGTTCCTGCTCTTCTTCGGCGGCGGTGACCGCCGTGAGGGCGGTAACCCGCTCGCCGCGCTCGCCATGGCGCTCCTCGCCCCGGTCGCCGCGATGCTGATCCAGATGGCGATCTCCCGCACGCGGGAGTACGACGCCGACGAGGACGGCGCCCGCCTGACGGGTGACCCCCTGGCGCTGGCGGCGGCGCTGAAGAAGCTGGAGCAGGGCACGCAACGTGCGCCGCTGCCGCAGGACCGTGACCTGACCAACGTGTCGCACCTGATGATCGCCAACCCGTTCCGGGGCGCCGGGATCGGGCGGTTGTTCGCCACGCACCCGCCGATGCCGGACCGGATCCGCCGCCTCGAGGCGATGGCCGGCGGCCCGTCGGACGGCTACGGTCCCGGCTGGTCCGGTGGTCCGACGCCGGGTCCCGACGCACCGCCCTGGGGCACCCCGCCGCGGTACTGAGCCGCGGCTAGCGTGGGTCGCTGTCGGCCCGGGCCCGTTCGACGTCGCGGGTCCGGGCGAGCTCGTCGCGCAGCGCCCGGACTTCCGCGGCCAGGCCCTCGACCTGGGCACGGGTGGCCGTCGCCTCGTCCTCGGCCGCCTCCTCGACGGTCTGCACCATCCAGGACGCCAGGGTCGCGGTGACCACACCGAGCAGGGCGATTCCACCGACCATGAGACCGGCCGCGATGAACCGGCCGGCCGTCGTCACAGGGAACTGGTCGCCGTAGCCCACGGTGGTCATCGTGGTGATGGCCCACCAGAAGCCGTCGCCGAGGCTCTCGATGGTGGCGCCGGGCTCGCCCCGCTCGGTGTCCGTGATGGCCAGGGCGCTGGTGAGGATCAGCAGAGCCGTCCCGCCCGTGGCGTACGTGACCACACGGCCGCGCAGGCGCTGGACGCCCGTCCGGCTGAACCGCTGCAGCACCTTGACCAGGAGCAGCAGCCGCAGCGGACGCAGCAGCGGGAGGGCGACGACCAGCAGGTCGAGCCAGTAGCGCCGGACGAACTGCCACTTGTCGTCGGCGAGGCTGAGCCGCACCACGTAGTCGATGGCGAAGACGAACCAGGCGACCGTCATCAGGGTGCCGGAGAGTACGTCGACCCAGCGCGGCAGATCGGGGAGCGCGATGGGTAGCCCGTAGGCGATGAGGAAGATCACGGCCACCCCGATCAGCGGCCACTCGGTGCGATGTCTCCAGAGATCGAGTCGCGACATGGTCCAGCAGCCTATCGGTTCGGGGGCGGGTGCCATCCGTTCGTCCCCTGACCTCCGCGCCGGATACGGTGGTGCCGAATCCCACTGGACGTGCAGGGGCGTCCGGGTGTCACGCAGAAGGAGCACGACATGGCCGACTCGTCGTTCGACATCGTCAGCAAGGTCGACCGCCAGGAGGTCGACAACGCGCTGAACCAGTCCGCGAAGGAGATCTCGCAGCGGTACGACTTCAAGAACGTCGGTGCCTCGATCACCTGGAGCGGCGAGAGCATCGTGATCGTCGCCAACTCGGCCGAGCGTGTGCTTGCAGCACTCGACGTCTTCGAGACCAAGCTGATCAAGCGCGGCATCTCCCTCAAGGCGATCGACGTCGGCGAGCGGGAGCCCAAGGCTTTCGGCAAGGAGTACCGTCTCGCGGCCACCCTCAAGGAGGGCCTGGCGGGGGAGTCCGCGAAGAAGGTCACCAAGATCATTCGCGAAGAGGGTCCCAAGGGCGTGAAGACGCAGATCACCGGCGACGAAGTGCGCGTGACCAGCAAGTCGCGCGACCAGCTCCAGGAGGTCATGGCGCTGCTGAAGGGCTCCGACCTGGACTTCGCGCTGCAGTTCACGAACTACCGGTGAACATGCAGGTCAGCAGCCTTTTAGGCGGCTAGTCCGCACACAGTCCGCAGGAGCAGACGTTGAGCACGGGCTGACGGGCGGTTGCCGGGATACCGGTGGCCGCCCGTTCGGTCTATCAGGAGGGCTTCGCGGCCTTGTCCACGGGCTTTGCGGACAGCACGGTTTCCATGAGCGACGTTGCCGCCGCCCGAGTCTTGTCCTCTGCGCTCGGCCAGAGGTGCGCGTACGTGCCGAGCGTGATGGTCGGGCTGGAGTGACCCAGAGCCCGCTGGACGGTGACGACGTCGCAGTTGTCGGCGATCAGGCCTGACGCGTAGAAGTGCCGCAGGTCGTGCAGCGTGTAGGCGTCCAGCCCCACCTGACGGCGCGTCGTCCGCCACACCTGAGACGCGCTGTTGCGGTTCCAGAGGCCCCGCTCGTCTCCGTTGGGGTTCCAGAAGATCCACTGCTCGTCACCACGCGGAGCGAACTTCTCGATGTGGCTGGAGATCATCGTCAGCAGATCACGCGGCACGTGGATGGTCCGCTCTGATCCGTACTTCGGCGGTTCGATCGTTGACGTCGCGGCGGTGGAGCCCTGAATCTGCCTGTTGATCGTGATCGTGCGACCCAGGAAGTTGATGTCACTGACCTGGAGCCCGGCCGCCTCTCCGAGCCGCAGTCCCGCGAAGGCGCAAACAGCGATGAACCCCGAGAAGTACTTCGGGGCGACTTCCAGCGCCTTCCGTACGCCGAGCGGTTCGGGAATTGTCATCGCCGCTTCGGCACGCCTGCGCCGAGGAAGCTTGACGTTCGTCGCCGGGTCGATCCCGATCACGCGATCACGAGTGGCAGCCGCGAAGGCTGCTCGGACGTAGTTGAACCGCGTCGTGATCGTGGACGGCTCCAGGCCCTTCTTCCGGGTCTTGGTGGGCTGAGACATCGCCTTGACCCACTTCTCCAGATGCGAAGGCCTGATATCCCGCATCCGAACTGATCCGAACGTGACCGACTCGAACGCGGTGGTTGCTGCTTCGGTGGTGCCGGTGGCCCAGACCTGGCGCTCAGACCAGACGCCCCACCACTGGTCGAACGTGAGTGCCCCACGCTTGGGATCGGCGTACGTACCTGTCACAACCGTGGCAGTGACTTCGTCTAGCCAGTCCTGAGCGTCGGTCTTGCGATCGAAGTGGCGTGAGTGTTCCTTGGGACTGCCCCAGGAACGGTTGACACGTCTTCTTTGATGAGTCAGGCCGCGAGGGCCAGGGTCTGGTCAGCGTAGACGGTTTCGAACTCGATCGGTGTCATGCGGCCCAGACGACGTTGCCGGCGACGGCGGTGGTAGGTCCGCTCGATCCACGTCACGATCGCCAACCGGAGTTGCTCGCGGGTGGCCCAGGGGCGCCTGTTCAGGACGTTCTTCTGCAGCAGGGAGAAGAACGACTCCATCGCGGCGTTGTCCCCGCAGGCCCCGACCCGGCCCATCGACCCCGTGATCTGGTGCCCTTTCAGGGCACGGCGCAGCTTCTTGGATCGGAACTGCGACCCGCGGTCCGAGTGCAGCACGGTGCTAACGGTTTCCCCGTCTGCGGGGATGACGTCGCGCCTGCTCACGGCGTGGTTCAGCGCGTCGACGGCCAGGCGGGCCTTCATCCTGGAGTCGATCGAGTAGCCCACGATCCTCCCGGAGAACACGTCCTTGATCGCGCACAGGTAGAGCTTGCCCTCGCTGGTGGCGTGCCCGGTGATATCCGTGAGCCACAACCGGTTCGGCTCGGCCGCGGTGAAGTCGCGTTGGACGAGGTCGTCGTGCACGGGCGGTCCGGCCTTGCGCCCGGTGCCCTTCGTGCGGTGGATCACCGAGACGATCCCGACCTGCCGGCACAACGCGTGCACGGTGTTCTCGCTCACGACGTGCCCGGCGTCTTTCAGATCGTCAGCGATGAGCCGGTAGCCGAACTCCGGATCATCCGCGTAGATGTCGTGGGCGGCGTTGATCAGGTGGGCCTGACGCCACTGGGCGTCGGTGACCGGGCACGCGCGCCACTTGTAGTAGCCCTGACGGGAGAAACCCAGCACCCGGCAGGTCACCGCGACGGGCAGACCGTCAGCGGCAAGCTCTTGGACCAGCAGGTAGGTCATTTTGGGGAGATCTCCTTGGCGAAGTACGCCGCCGCACGACGCAGGATCTCGTTCTCCTGCTCCAACAGCCGAGTGCGCTTACGCAGCTCACGCAACTCTTCGGACTCCCTGGCCGTGACACCGGGACGAGCCCCGTCCTCGACCTCGGCGGCCTTCAACCAGCGACGCAGACACGACTCAGTGATCCCGAAGTCCTTGGCGACCTGCGCGATCGGTATCTGCCCCTGACGGGCGACCGCGATCACGTCACGACGAAACTCAGGTGGGTAAGCCTTGGGCACAACAACATCCTTCCAGCACCGACCTCAGGCCGATACAGATCAGATGTCAACCGTTCCTGGGGCAGTCCCCTACACGTTCGCAGGCAAGACCGTGGCGGTGCGGACGGGGAACCTCGGATCACACGTGACGTCGTTGATCTCGGATGTGCAGAACACAGCGGTGTTCCAGATCTCGAACGTGGCCAACGTGGTGACGCGTCGGTACCTGGATCCGTTCGGAGCTGACCGGAGTTCGGCGGCCGGAGTGGCGCCGGACGATGCTGGTGGGTCGGGCTGGGTCGGGGACCATGGGTTCCTGGACAAGCCGACTGATGCCACAGGGCTGACAGCTGTGGGTGCGCGGATGTATGACGCTGTCTCGGGGCGGTTCATCTCGGTGGACCCGATCATGGACCTGACTGATCCGCAGCAGTGGAATGCGTACTCGTACGGGAACAACAATCCGGTGACATGGTCGGACCCGACTGGGCTTGAGCCACGTCCGTGGCATGAGGAAGGAAAAAGTTTCGACGACTTTGACCAGGAGACCATCGATGCGTATTCCAGCAGTGATGGATGGCGCATTGGTTGGGGAAATCTCTGGCAGACAAAGACCGTCGTGCCGGTTACCCAAGGGAATGGACTCGGGAACGACACTCTAGATTGGGGGGCATTGGCGCAAAGAACAGGGCCCTCCAGGAACAGCGTGCGCGTGACGCGGCTCGCGCCGAACAAGAACGCCAATTAGAACTTGCCCACGCGAATGCATGGCTGAAACATCAGTTCACAACTGAAGGCGTCGAGGCCTGGAGCGGATCGGGGGCGACGATCGCTGGCTATGTGAGTCTCGTTGGGCTTGGTGTCCAGGGAATTGGCTCATTTGTGGCCGCAACGTGTGTGCCTACTGCGGGGGTAGGATGCGCTGTCGGCGGAATAATGGTCGCTGTGGGCGCCGCGGCACCGCGTTATGGGCTGGGTGGACGTCAACAGCCCTTTCGGTTGTCAACGCGGCGGCGAATGTTCGCCTTGGTAGACGTGATGAAGCCATCGGATCGGCAATGGCTGCTGGAATCGGTGTGGCCACAGCTGGCGTCGGTGCTGGTGCCGGTGTGTTGGTGAAAGAGATGGGACGCGACAGTATGCCGTACATTACAGACTTCGTCCTGGGGACCGGTGGGTGGGTAGCTGGCACTGGCGCGACCAAGGAAAAGTAGTAGGCAATCGCTGACTTACCGAAAGGTTCAATGTGGATAAGAGTGATCACGACGATTATATGCGTCGAATCAATCGCCGTGTGCAACGGACTCGAGAGACGGGGTGGGTCGTATCTTTTGCGATTTCGCTCGTGGCGATATGCGTCGGCGCAATAGCCGGGTTCGCGTTTCTTGTGGCCGTGATGGCAATCGCTGGAATTCCTGGCGGAATATTTTCGTTTAGCAGAATCAACCGCCGGTTGGGCTGGTCCCCAATCCGTAGTCCGCGACGCGGTCGGAGGATTGCTGCGTGGACGGCATTACTTGTTCTGGCGGTCTGTGCCGTGTGCTCCGCGGCATGGTTCTTCGCAGCGCCTGCTGCTGCGGCTGCTAGCTTGGTCGTGTTTGCGGCCGAGTTCTTGATCGCTCGCGAGATCGTGAGCGTGACGGAGGCTCCGGGTTCTGGAACGGGCAAGGATTGATTGCTCCTAGACTTTCTGTGCAGCCGGGCCGTGTTTGCCCTTTGGTGGCGCGTACGGGCGAACTTTTCTACGGTCTAGCAGGGGCTGGGCTTGGTGCAGCAGGCGCTTCCGGGCTCGGGTCGCTGCTTGGGACCCTGGGCGCGCCGGTTATCGGCACTGTGGTTGGAGGAGCAGGTGGACTTGCGGTCGGAGGCGTGGTCGGTGGGGTCCTCGGCCCAGGTCTCGGGGTTAGCGCAGCGCGAACTCAAAATGCGAACCTCGAGATCGCCTGGCGGCGGAGGGGGTGGCTCTGATGTGGCTCTTTACGTGGCCATTCCGGATCGTTGCTATCGCCGCGAGCCTCGTAGGAATCGGCGTGACACTGTATCTGATCGGTCTGATCATCTGGCGATCACTCGGGTATGGAAAACCTATTAACTTAAGCGTGGAGGCGAAGAAGTTTTGGGGAGATATGGATGAGGCCGCGGCATCCGTCCGGGCTGGAATCTATCTCGCTCTTGGTGGGCTCAACCTTTCCGTGGGTGCCTTACTGGTCGGTATTTTTGGGCGTTCCATTTTGCAGCGCGGCGGGTTCTTTGAATATTTTATATTCTCTTTTCTCGGGCTGATCCTATTGGCGTGGTCGGAGCGCCAGTTCGCATGGCCGGGGTTTCTCGTTCCGGCAGACGCCCGAGGCACTCGTGGACTTTTCCGTGCGCGCAGAGAAGAACGGCGTCGTGCACGCCGTGGCAATGGCGCGAACGGAGAATCAAGCCAGGGTGCACGACCAGATTCCTGAGTCCTGACCTGTATTCTTCAGGTGGCGGATAGCCCGGCTTATCGGGTTCGTCTGATTTGTTTGTTGTGGCCAACGTGGTGACGCGTCGGTACCTGGATCCGTTCGGGGCGGAGCGGGGTTCGGCGGCCGGGGTGGCGCCGGACGATGCTGGTGGGTCGGGCTGGGTCGGGGACCATGGGTTCCTGGACAAGCCGACTGATGCCACAGGGCTGACAGCTGTGGGTGCGAGGATGTATGACGCGGTCCTGGGGCGGTTCATCTCGGTGGACCCGATCATGGACCTGACTGATCCGCAGCAATGGAATGCGTACTCCTACTCGGGTAACAATCCGACCACGTACAGCGACCCCACGGGCTTGCGAGAGATATGCGAGACCGGCTGGACCTGCGACTACGGGGGCGATGGCGAAATTGTCGAGGCTGACCCTGTAAAAGAGCGCAAGAAGCCAATTGCGCCTCCAGTCGGTGGTCGGGACGAGGGATTCGAACCGTCGACTGAGCTTGAAGCACCTGGCATTCCCGAAGCTCAGGACGCTGTCGAAGAGGCAAAGGAACTGGCCGATGAGTATATCCCTGAAGACGTTAAACAGCAGACGGGTTGGCGTTGGGCCATTTGGGATGCGTGGCAGAATGCATCCAAGGACGCTGGACGGGGGCTCATGGCATTGAACATAGTCGGAGCCGCCATGGCATGGACCGAATACTGTGGCGAAGGCCTCGAGTGTCTCAGTTCGGAGCGGGGGTTCTGGCTCGCCACAGTGCAGGCTGGAAACGAGACAGCCATGGCGTACATCTACGGGTTTGCGGGCGCAGGATTAGGTGCGGGAACTGCAGCATTGGCAGGAGCGGCGCTCGGCTCTCTAGGATTTCCAGGACCTGGCACGATAGTTGGCGGAGCTGGGGGGCTTGCCTTCGGCGGTGCAATTGGTGGCGCTATCGGATCCGGCGTCGGAGTTTCTGCTGCGCGTATCCAGAACAAAAACTTGGAAGACGTCTGGTATGGCGGGCGATACAGGAAGGCGGCCAAGTAATGTGGGCGTTTACGTGGCCGTTCCGCATCGTCGTGATTGCGGTCAGTCTCGTTGGGATGGGCACGATGTTGTTCGCCCTGGGGGCGATGTCTTGGCGCGTGCTTGGGCATGGTCGCAGAATAGACATTAATGAAGAGGCGAAGAAATTCTGGGGAGACGTGGACGAGGCTGCCGCTTTTATTCGCTCCGCCCTTTATGTATTTCTTGGAGGACTGAACATCTCAGTAGGGGGACTGCTGGTAGGCATTTATGGCAGAGCCGGATTGTCGGAGATCGACTGGTATGTTGAATTTTTTCTATTCTCCACCCTCGCCTTGATAGTGCTGTGGTGGCTTGAGCGTGAACTCGCATGGCCCGGTCTGTTGGTTGTTCCCGAAATAAGAGGAACGCGGGGCCTATTCTTTGTGCGTCGAGAAAGACGCCGTCGTGCGCGAGGTGAAGACCGAGCGAGCGGTGAGCGAGACCCCGGAGCAGAGGCCTGAGGCCGATCGTGCGTGATCTTTGAGGCCGCCTAATGCCTAGTTTGTTTTGAGGACCAGAATGAGAAAGTCCTATTCGTGCGATGCGTTGGGCAACTGCAACTTTGTTGTGCTGCACCGACACCCAGCAGGTGCCGATGGTCGTGAAATAAGCAGTGCGTACAGCTATCCGCATCAGATGCTAGTTCAGGTGTGGGCACACGCGGTTTCGACGTGTGACGACGCCCTGCGGTGCGTCGCAGGCGCCGACGTTCATGTATTGCAATGTCGTTGATCTCGGATGTGCAGAACACAGCGGTGTTCCAGATCTCGAACGTGGCCAACGTGGTGACGCGTCGCTATCTGGATCCGTTCGGGGCGGAGCGGGGTTCGGCGGCCGGGGTGGCGCCGGACGATGCTGGTGGGTCGGGCTGGGTCGGGGACCATGGGTTCCTGGACAAGCCGACTGATGCCACAGGGCTGACAGCTGTGGGTGCGAGGATGTATGACGCGGTCCTGGGGCGGTTCATCTCGGTGGACCCGATCACGGACCTGACTGATCCGCAGCAATGGAATGCGTACTCCTACTCGGGTAACAATCCGACCACGTACAGCGACCCTACGGGCTTGCGAGAGATATGCGAGACGGGTTGGACCTGGGGACTGCTGCACGGATAGGTGACAGTGTGACCTGCCCTACGGTCTGGTTTCCACTGCCGGTGGTGAGTCGTCAGGCGGTAGCGGGTTGTGCTGGTGAGGCTAGCTCGTATTCGATGGGAGTCTTGTAGCCCAGGGCGGAGTGGCGGCGTTGGCGGTTGTGGAAGATTTCGACGTACTCGAAGATGGCGTTCGCGAGCTCGACTCGGGTCTTCCACTTGCGCCGGTTGAGCAACTCGATCTGCATCGAGGACCAGAAGCTCTCCATCATGGCGTTGTCGAGGCCGTCGCCCACGGTGCCGAACGAGGGTAGGAGTCCAGCGGTGCGGATCCGTTCACCGAAGGCCCAGGACGTGAACTGGACGCCGTGATCGGCATGGACCACGCCACCGGGCTCGGGCCGGCGGTTGCGAATGGCCATGTCGAGGGCGTTGACGACCAGCGTCGAGTCCTGCCGGGAGTCGATCGACCAGCCCACGATCCGGCGGCTGAAGGCGTCCAGAACAGCGGCGCAGTAGACCTTTCCTTCTCGGGTGGGGTGTTCGGTGATGTCGGTGACCCACAGCTCGTTGGGCCGCATCCGATGGAACTTGCGATTGACCAGGTCCTCGCTGTCGCGACGCCCTTGAGCCGTTTGACCCTCGCCGGCCCAGGAAGCCCGTAGATCCCGGCCTGCGTCATCAGCACGGACACGAGCCGGGAGCTGACCTGGATGGTCATCGCCATCGTCAGTTCGGCATGAACGCGGCGGTATCCGTAGGTGCCGCGGGAGGCGACGTGGATCTCACGGATGAGGCCGGTCAGCCACTGCCGACGCAGTTGCGTAGCCGACAGCGGGCGGCGCTTGTAGCGGTAGTAGCCCTGCCGAGAAACCCCCAGGGTCCGGCAGGCGACATCCACGGGCATCCCGGCATCGGCCAGTCGGTCGATCACCGGGTGAATCCTTTTGGGTGCGGCTTGTCCTGATCGAGGAACGTCGCTGCTTGCCGGACG
Source organism: Promicromonospora aerolata (assembly GCF_042682255.1). Taxonomy (NCBI): domain Bacteria; kingdom Bacillati; phylum Actinomycetota; class Actinomycetes; order Micrococcales; family Promicromonosporaceae; genus Promicromonospora; species Promicromonospora aerolata. Next base: position 3,099,274 of record NZ_JBHUHF010000001.1, on the reverse strand, counting down.
ATCGCCAGCTCGGTCTCCAGCTCGCGGATGCGTCTGCGAGCGGCACGGAGCTGGGGCGATTCCGACGTCGTGATCCCGGGCCGCTCCCCGCCGTCGATCCGATCCTGACGGACCCAGTTGTGAAGACAGCCGGCACTGATGCCGAGCATGTAGGCCGTCTGCTTGATCTGCTTGCCCGAACGGATCAGAGCGACAGCACGCGCCCGGAACTCGGGCGGGTAGGGACGAGGCATCCTCGAAGCCTTTCAGTCAGGCCTCGACACATCACCGAAACTGGAAACCAACCCGTAGGGCAGGTCAGTGTCACCTATCCGTGCAGCAGTCCCGTCAACCGTGGGTATGGCTCGTGGTGGTGTGGAGCGACGGGACGAAGGAGCGCTCGGTCGAGGACTACGCGCCGTGGACCTACGTGGCGGAGATGCGTGCGGGCTACTTCGAGTGGACGGATGGCTTCGGGAGGGTGAGGGACCGTAAGTACAGCCGTGCCGGCCGCTATGAGATCGAATGGCTTCCGCGAGACCGCGCCCTGGCGGAGGGAGAACGACTCGGAGTCAGCCTCAAAGATTTCTAGGTCGGCGGGGCGCGGCGGAGATGCGCAGCTTTCGGAGCGCGCGGCCCCCGTCGCGGGCACCCGGCGGCCGCGCCACGAAGCGGGCGCGCTTGATCTGGTAGAGGTCAACTCCACAATGGCTGCCTCATCGTCAGGCCGGATCGCGGAATGTGGCCTTGCCAGTCAGCGCAGGGGTAGCCGACCGGAGATCCGCGTGAGCCCTAGGAGCCATGGGTTGACGACGTGATAGCAGTCCGCAGATAGTCCGCAAGAGGTCCGTACCAGACTGTCCGGCCCCAACGCGGCCAACGGCCGGGAGCGTTGGAATTCCAACGCTCCCGGCCGTTGTCGCCCCTGCCAACCCACGTCATATGTCCGGACTGCGATCCACGAACTACCGCTGACGTCTCACCCGTTCGACGGGCGGTTGCCGGGAACACCGGTAACCGCCCCTTCGGCCTCCCAGGAGGCCGTCGAGAGCTCCCCGGCCAGCTGTATACAGCGCAGGCGGGCCGGGGAGAAGTCGTAGGGCATCTTTCCGGTGGCCTCGAATGCGCTCATTGTTCCTTGCTCCCTACCGGAGCTTCGGCCGGCCTCGTCCGCACCCTCATCAGCGGTAACGGGGTGCAAGGCGTCCCAGGAGTCGAAGAGTGCATCGTCCTCCTGCGCCAGGCCGGATTCCTCGATGACGGCTTCGAGCGTCTTCTCGAAGGCGTGCCGTTGGGCAGCCACCTGGGCCACGCGGGGGTCGTCCACCGCGACCGTGTCATCGAGTGCCTCCTCGGCGGCATCAACACGGTCGGACTGCTCCCGCAGATCCGGGTGGGTGGCCAGGGCGATGTAGCGAGTGGCGTTGACGGCCGCGCCGAGCGGGCCGAAGATCCGCTCGATGACCAGCATGTTGTCCAGGTCTGCCTGGCGGAGGGAACCCTCGGGCAGGCCCTTGAGGCGGCTCGTGACGAAGTCGGACAGCAGGCCCATCCTGCTGCCCTCGGTACGCATGCGCTGCACGGCAGTCCGCTGTCGCCGCAGCTCTGCTTCCTGGGCGACGAGGGTTTCCTCCACCCGTTCCAGGATGCCCGCGATGTCGTGGTCGCCGTCGGCACAGACAGAAGCCGTGTCGGCGAAGGCGGCACGGATATCGTCCAGGGCGATCCCGGCGTCGGCCATCTTGCGGATCCACAGCAGCCGGATCATGTCTTCGTAGCCGTAGCGGCGGCGGTCGTCACCGCCTCGCTCGGGCTCGGGCAGCAGACCGATCGCGTGGTAGTGCCGGATCGCCCGCGGTGTCGTGCCGACGAAGGCCGCCGCGTCACCGATCTTGACCTGGCGCGGCGGGATGAAGGACGAATACATGAGCGAGCCTTCCTCAGTGGGGCCGGACATGAGTCCACGGGATCACATGCCGCTACGGAAGATGCAACTCCAGGCACTCCGCCCGGCATCCATGCCAGGGGGGCCGCACAGCCTTCTCCGTGACGATCGACGCTCGATCCGTCTGTCCGGGCGCTACCTGGCCGGTGTGCTCGGCCGGGCAGGCCCACGGTAGGGCAGGGCCTGGCTGTAGACGACGCTCGTGGTGGTGCTGCCGAGGTCGGCAAGCTCGTCCATGAGCGACTCCAGATGTTCCATGGAGGCGGCTGCCACCTTGAGGGTGTAGCAGTCGTCGCCGGTGGTACGGAGGCACTCCAGGATCTCCTGCCGCTCGGCGAGCAGCGTGCGCAACGGCTGGTGGCGGTTGCCCGGGTACTTGAGCCGGACGACAGCGAGAACGGGGTACCCGACCATCGTCAGGTCGACTGCGGCGTGGTAACCGGTGATCACGCCCGACGACTCCAGGGTGCGCACCCGTTCTGTGGTTGCCGACGAGCTGAGGTTCACGCGCCGGCCCAGCTCGCTGAGCGAGATGCGAGCCTCGCGCTGGAGCTGCCCGATGATCGCCCAGTCGACGTCGTCAAGATTCATGGCCATATGGCAAATCTACCGGCAGAACGACGGTGAAAGACCGGATGTGCCCGGAGAATCTGCTTCAGACGGCCAGGGTTGCCGGACTAATCTCAACGCATGCAACTTGGCGTCAACGTACCGAATTTCGGGCCCGGGACCGACCCCGGTGTCCTGCGCGAATGGGCGCGGGTCACGGAGGGGCTCGGTTTCGACCTCCTGATGGTGTCCGACCACGTGGCGGTGACCCCCGACGTGGCCCAGCGGTACCCGGAACCGTTCTACGAGCCGTTCACCACGCTGTCCTGGCTGGCCGGACTCACCACACGGCTGCGCCTCGGCACGACCGTGCTGATCGTGCCCTACCGGCCTCCGCTGCTGGCGGCTCGGATGGCCACCAACCTCAACCAGCTCAGCGGTGGACGGCTGGTTCTCGGGGCGGGTGTCGGTACCGTCGAACAGGTGCTCGGCGATCTCGACGAGCTCCGGCAGCTCGGCGCGGAGACCGTCGTGCTCGACCCCTACCACGGAGACCCGGAGGAGACCCGGAGGCCGCAGACGGCCTGGCGGGCTCTCACCGCCGTAGCCACACTCTGGAGGAACCGATTGTGATCACACCCGCTGACGAGATCCTGCTGCGGCGCGCCATCGCCGTCGCGGCCCATGCGGTCGCCGTGGGCGACGCCCCGTACGGTTCCCTGCTGGCCGACTCCGACGGCACGGTCCTGGTGGAGGCCCACAACACGGTGCGGCGCGACAACGACATCGCCGCCCACCCGGAACTGAAGCTTGCCCGCTGGGCAGCCCGCGAGCTGGACCCCGACACCGCATCTCGTACCACCATGTACACGAGCTGCCAGCCCTGCACCATGTGTGCGGGCGGCCTGGTCCGGTCCGGCATCGGCCGCGTGGTCTACGCACTCGCCACCGAACAGCTCGTCGAGCTCAACCCGCAGTCGGGCGACTGGCCGGCGGTCGCCCATGACGGCCCAGCCCTGTTCGACGAGGCGAGCGAACCGGTCCTCGCCTACTACCGACCGGCTGCGGGCAGCGGCGCCGACGGCTGATCTGCGCCTCAGCCCACCGGCACCGGCTCCGCCGTGCGCTCGGAGGGCGCCGCCGGCGCGTGCGCGAGCGACAGGCCGTCGCCGCGCCGGCGGAACAGCAGTGCAGACAGCACCGCTCCGAGCGCGTAGAGCCCGGCGCCCCACCAGTACGCCGTCGAGTAGCCCGCGATCGCGGCCTCGGCGCCGACCGCCTCGGTCACGGGCGCGCTGGTCACGAGGTAGTCGGCCGCGGCGGTGGCGGCAAGGGTGTTGAGCAGCGCTGTGCCGATCGAGCCGCCGACCTGCTGGCTCGTGTTCACCATCGCCGAGGCGACACCGGCGAACTGCCGGTCGACGCCGAGCGTTGCGGTCTGCATCGACGCGGGCATGATCGTGCCCATCGCGAGGCCGATGACCATCAGCGGCAGCAGCACGTCCGGGGCGAACGAGCTGGAGGCGTCCAGGAACGTCAGGCCCACCATGCCGGAGGCACCGAGCGTCATGCCCACCGGCACCATGAGCTTGGGTCCGAACCGCGGCACGAACAGGTTGGTGCCCAGCTGGGCCGCGAGCACGAGCATCCCGATCATGGGCAGGAACGCGAGCCCCGTCTGGATCGGCGAGTACCCGAGCGTGAGCTGCAGGTAGTAGGTGACGAAGAGGAAGACGCCGAACATCCCGGCCCCTGCGATCAGCACCGAGACGTAGGCGGCGCCGCGGTTGCGGTCGAGGACTATCGAGAGCGGCAGCAGCGGGTGCGCGGCCCGCGTCTGCCAGGCGACGAACGCGGCCAGCAGCACGACGGCGCCGGTCAGCATGCCCCAGGTCTGGGGCGCGTCCCAGCCGCCGGTCTCGGCGTTCGAGAAGCCGTACACGAGGCCGAAGAGCGCGCCGGACACGAGCACGGTGCCCGGGACGTCCAGCTTCGGCCGGGGGCCGGTCTGCTGGGTGCGCGGGATGAGGACGAGGGCGCCAACGAGGGCCACCGCTGCGATGAAGACGTTGATGTAGAGGTTCCAGCGCCAGTCGAGCGACTCCGTCAGGACCCCGCCGAGGAGGAGGCCCACGGCGCCGCCCGCACCGGCGATCGCACCGAAGACGCCGAAGGCGCGGGCGCGCTCCTTCGGGATGGTGAAGGTCGTGGTCAGCACGGCGAGTGCGGTGGGGGCGAGCAGGGCACCGAACACGCCCTGCAGCGCGCGGGCGGCCACGAGCAGCTCGAACGAGCCGGCGGCGCCACCGAGGGCCGAGGCGATGGCGAACCCGACGAGGCCGATGACGAAGGTGCGCTTGCGGCCGATGAGGTCGGAGAGGCGCCCGCCGAGCAGCAGCAGGCTCGCGAAGGCCAGGGAGTAGGCGGTGATGACCCACTGGCGCTGCCCGTCCGAGAAGGCGAGGTCGGCCTGTGCCGACGGGAGCGCGATGTTCACCACGGTCGCGTCGAGCACGACCATGAGCTGGGCGAGCCCGACCACGACGAGCGTGATCCAGCGACGGCGGTCGGTCGCGGGCGTTGCGGTATCGGACATGCGCCCACCATATGCGGAACTGAGCAGTTCCGGATATGGCTGGTTCAATAATTAACCCGACGGTAAGGTCAGGGATGGACAGAGGGAGGAGAGCGACTGCGATGACGCAGACCGAGCAGACCGGGCAGGCCGAGCAGGCCGAGTCGAGACCGCGGCTCGGGCGTAAGCGGGACCACACCCGCGATCCCGAGATCCTGGACGCCGCGCTCGACGTGCTGGCGGAGACCGGCTACGACGGGATGACCATCGACCTCGTCGCGGCGCGCGCCAAGGCGGGCAAGGCGACCCTGTACCGCCGGTGGTCGTCCAAGGCGGACCTGGTGCTCGACGCCGTCGCGTGCATGAAGGGCAGCGACCTGGACCTCGACAGCCTGCCGGACACGGGGACGCTGCGCGGGGACCTGGTCGCCATGGTCAGGCCGCCGAGCATCCGCGACAGCGAGCGCAAGCTCAAGGTGATGACAGGGATCGTCTCCATGATCGCTCGCAACCCCGAGCTGGCCGCCGCCGCGCACGAGGCGCTGGTCGAGCCGCGTGCGGCCGTCAACCGCGTCTTCTTCCAGCGGGCGATCGACCGCGGAGAGGTCCGCGCGGACCTCGACGTCGAGAAGCTCTGCATGGTCGGCCCCGCGATGGTCGCGTACCGCTCGCTCATGCTGCGCATCCCTGTCGACCGCGAGTTCCTGATCGCCAACATCGACGAGATCATCCTGCCCGCCGCCGGGCTCCGCGCCGCCTGAGCCGATGGCTCTCGACGGCGGGCTCCTCCTCGCCGCCCTCTTCGGTCTGATCTTCGTCAGCGCCGTCCTGCAGTCCCTGTCCGGGTTCGGGTTCGCGCTGCTGAGCGCTCCCGTGCTCGCAGCGACCATCGGCGGGGCGGAGGCGGTGTCGACGATCATCATCACCGGCACCGTCTGTGACGTGGCGATCCTCGCGATGCGCCGCAGTGTGCCGCGCCCCGTCGCACGCGAGGTGTGGGCGCTTGCCGGGTGGTCGGTGCCGGGCATGCTGGTCGGCGCGTGGCTGCTGGCCGCGCTGCCCGCGACCGGCCTGCAGGTTTTCGTCGCCTGCGTGGTCATCGGCGCGGTGGTCCTGCGGCTGCGCTCGCGCGAACGTGGCGTCGTCGTGCGGCCTGCCTGGGCCGTGCCCGCCGGACTGCTCTCGGGGGCGTTGAGCACCTCGACGTCCCTGGGCGGCCCGCCGAGCGTCTACTACCTGGTGCACCGCGACCTGAAGCCGCAGGCCATGCGCGACACGCTCGTCACCGTCTCGCTGGTGCGGCTGCCGCTGAGCGTCGGGGCGCTGGTGGTCGCGGGGGCGTGGGAGACGTACGAGCACTGGCTTCCCCTCGTCGGCGCGGCACTGCTCGGGCAGCTCGCCGGCGCCCGGGCGTTCCACGCGTTCGGCAGCGCGCGGTACGAGCACGTGGTGCTCGGCCTGCTCGTCGTGTCAGCGCTCGTCTCGGTGGGCGCCCTGGTGGTCGGCTGACGGACGGCCTGTACATCGCCGCACGTCGGCGTTATATTTGGTCAGTCGTACAAGACGACTGACCAAGGAGTGTGGATGGCCGGCAGGACCAATGCTGAGCGGGGCCGGGACGTGCGCGCCCGTCTGCTGCAGGCCGCTCGGGACCTCATCAGCGAGGTCGGCTGGGGCGGGGTGAGCACCCGGGTGCTGGCCGAGCGTGCCGGCGTGCGCTACGGGCTGGTGCACTACCACTTCGAGTCGCTCCAGGCGCTGCTGCGCCAGGCCACGCTCGAGGCGATGGGTGCCATGCTCGACGGCACGGCGGCGCTCCTCACCGACGCCGCCGACCCGGCCGACGGCGTCGAGGCGATGTTGATGGAGCTCGACCGGTACGACGGCACTGACCCGGCGTCCCTCCTCTTCATCGAGGGCTACCTCGCCGCGACCCGGGACGCCGAGCTGCGCGAGCACATGGGCGCGATCATGATCCGCTTCCGGACCACCCTGGCGACCGCCCTGGCCGACGCGGGCCATCCCTCGGCGGACGAGGCCGCGAGCGTGGTCCTCGCCGTCTTCGACGGGTTCATCCTCCACAAGGGCCTCGACCCGGAGCTGTCGGGGGCACGGATCGCGCCGGTCCTGCGCGCGCTCACCGCCACCAGAACCACCGAACCGAACGGAGCGCAGCGATGAGAGCAGTGATCAGCGGCGCCGGCATCGCCGGCCTGGCCCTGGCCAACCGACTGCACCACCACGACTGGGACGTGCACGTCGTCGACCGGGCGCCCGGGCCGCGTGCCCAGGGCTACATGATCGACTTCTTCGGACCGGGGTTCGAGGCGGCGACCGCGATGGGTCTGCAGCCGCGGCTGCGCGAGCTCGCCAGCCCGGTCCAGGAGTTCAGCTACATCGACGGCCGTGGGCGCAAGACCGTGAGCGTCGACTACTCCCTCTTCGCGAAGGCGGTCGACGGCCAGATCGTCAGCATCATGCGGCCCGAGCTCGAGCGCCTGCTGCGCGAGTCGGTCGACGGTGCGGTCGATCTGCGCTACGGCACCACCGTCGACCGGGTCACCGACGACGTCGTCGAGCTCTCCGACGGCACGGTGCTCGACGCCGACCTCGTCGTGGGGGCCGACGGGGTCCACTCCGGTATCCGCTCGCTGGTCTTCGGTCCGGAGCGTGACGACCTGCGCTACCTCGGTATGCAGACTGCCGCGTTCGTGTTCACGGACCCCGAGGTGTTCGAGCAGGTCCATGGTTCGTTCGTGCTCACCGAGACGCTCAACCGCCAGATCGGCTTCTACGGGCTCGACGGCGGTCGCGTCGCGATCTTCACCGTGTTCCGTACCGACGATCCGGCGCTGCCCGAGGACCCGCGGGCGACCCTGCGCCGGACGTTCGCGGGCATGGGTGAACTGGCCGAACGCGCCCTGGCACAGTGCCCGCCGTCCGACGAGATCTACTACGACCAGGTCGCCCAGATCGACACGCCCCGCTGGACCGACGGGCGGGTGGCCCTGGTGGGCGACGCTGCCCACGCGGTCTCGCTCATCGCCGGCCAGGGCGCCTCGCTCGGCGTCGCGGGCGCGTACCTGCTGGCCGAGCGGCTCCAGGCGGCGTCGTCGGTGCCCGAGGGCCTTGCCGACTACGAGCAGCGCTGGCGGCCGGTCGTCGCCGGGGTCCAGCGGGCGGCACGCGACCGGGTCACCGAGTGGTTCGTGCCGACCAGGATGACCACGCTCATGCTGCGGCGGTGGGGGTTCCAGGTGATGAAGCTGCCCGGGCTCGACCGGATCCTGGTCGGCTCCCTCTTTCCCAAGGGGCGGTCCGTGGCCGAGCTGGGTGCGTGACGGACCCGAGACCCCTGCTCAGGGTGCGGCGGTGCTCGCGCGCGGGTACGACAGCCGGCGCAGCAGGATCTCCGCCGGGCCGCGGTACCCGGCCCTGCGCATCAGGTCCGCGATGAGCACCGAGACCACCCAGGTGGCGATGGCGACGGCCGTGGCGCCCGCGAGTCCCGTCCGGTCCTCCAGACCCAGGCCGAAGGGTGTGAAGACCGCTACCCACACCACGGTCTGGAACAGGTACATGCTCATCGAGCGCTGGCCGAGCGCCTGGACGGCGGACGTGATCCGGCCAGGGCGATCGGTCACGGCGACCGCGATCAGTGCGATGAGCCCGGCCAGTGCGATCCCGCCCGCGTAGCCGGTCAGCGGCTGGGCGACCGAGGCGACCAGCACGGCGGCCGCGTTGTCGTTCGACCACGTGCCCAGCTCGACCAGCACCGCCGGGAGCGCGCCGAGGACCGACACCACCGTGGCGCCGACCGAGAACCGCCAGAGCAGCGCGCGGTGGTTCTCCGGTTCGTCCAGGACCCGGCGCCGCGCCACCCACATCCCGAGCACCACGCCGGGAAGGACGAGCAGGATGCCGATGACCAGCCCGTACGGCCAGCTCGTCGCCCGGTCGACGAACGCCTCCGTCCAGGTCCGGTCGCCGATGGCCACGCTGCCGACGGTGTAGCTCGAGACCCCCTGGGACAACGGCAGCCACATGCCGACGGCGCCCGCCGCCGTCGCCGGGATCAGAGTCAGCCCCGCCACCCGGAGCAGGGTGGAGTCCTTGGCGCGCAGCAGCCCGACGAGCAGCAGCCCGGCGATCCCGTACGGCGCCAGGATGTCGAGCGGCGTGAAGAGGAGCACGTGGACGAAGCCGATGACGACGAGCCACCAGCCTCGCCGCCGCACCAGCCTGCGGACGTCGGTCCAGCTCGCCCCACGGCTCTGTCGCCGGTTCATCATCTGCACCAGCGCGTAGCCGAAGAGGAAGGCGAACAGCGGCCGCGCGTGGTTGTGCACGAAGAGCAGGTGGAAGACCTTGGTGATCTCGTTGACCACCGTCGGCCCGCGGTCGATCGCGGACACGAACAGCGGGGCGTGCGCGAACGCGATGAACAGCAGCATCCCGCCGCGCGCCAGGTCGGGTGCGAGCGCTCTGCGGGTCGTCGGTGCGATCGCGGCCGACGTCGGTGCGGTGTCGGAGGCGCCCATGCTGCTACTCCGCCTCGCCGGTGTCGTCCGCGCCGTCCTTGGCGTGCTGCTGGATCATCTCGAGCAGCGTGGAAGAGCCCTGCAGGTTGCGCATCAGCGTGTCGATCGTCATCAGGGCGAGGCCCTGCTCGGGGTCGGCGAGGACCAGCAGCTTGTCGCCCGCCTCGATCTTCAGGTCGCGCCGGGCCTGGGCCGGGATCGCGATCTGCCCCCGCTCGCTCACCGTCACGGAACCGTAGAAGCCGCGGCCTCCCGGACCGTACTTGGCAGAGTTCTTGTCGCCGCTCATCGCATGCCTCCGGGTGACTGGTGCGTTGTCTGCAATACACGTTACAACATGTAAATCATGTATGCGACGACTCCGCCTGTACGTCCTGCGGTGCGCCGCCTAAGGTGTGGGCACGCAACTACACCGGGGGTGGCCGAGATGAGCGACGCAGGTGCACGGTCGGATGCTCCTGACGCGGGACCTGGCGGCCTTCGAGCCGACGACCGTCCGGTCCGCGCACCCCTGGACCCGGCGACGACCGGCCTGCCGCGCGTCGTCGCCACCGACCTGGACGGCACGCTGCTCGACGGCCAGGGCCAGGTCTCGGACCGCACCCGGGCCGTGCTCGCCGACCTCGACGCGGCAGGCGTCGAGGTGGTCTTCGTGACCGCCCGCCCACCGCGCTGGCTGACCCGGTTCACGGACGCCGTCGGCGGCCACGGCCGGGTCATCTGCATCGGCGGCGCCTGCGTGCTCGACCTCGCCTCCGGCGAGACGCTCGACACCTGCGGGTTCGACGACGACGCTGCACGCGCCGTCGTGACCGGGATCCGTACCGCGCTCCCGCACGCCGCGCTCGCCTTCGAACGGGCCGACGGCGTCGTGTTCGACCCGACCTATCCGAACCGGGAGCCTGCGCTGGACCCCGGACTCTGGTCGGTGCCGGTCGAGGAGACCCTCGGACTGGTCGGCGCTCGCGGCCCGGTGTCGAAGATCCTCGCGCTCGACCCGGAGCGCATCCCGCCCCCAGGTGTGTTCGTCGACCCGCCGGAGGAGATCCGGCTCGCGCAGGAGCAGTTCTTCACCGCGGTACGCGCCGCCGTGGGGCAGCATGCCCAGCTCGCGTACTCGGGCGCCGTCGGCCTGGCCGAGCTCATGCCGCCCGGCGTCGACAAGGCCGCCGCCCTGGCCCGCTGGTGCGCCCGGCTCGGCGTCGACGCCGCCGACGTCTGGGCCTTCGGCGACATGCCCAACGACCTCCCCATGCTGACCTGGGCAGGCCGGGGCGTCGCCGTGGCGAATGCCCACCGCGACGTGCTCGCCTGCGCGGACGCGGTCGTCGGGCATCACGATGCCGACGGCGTGGCCGAGGAGCTGGCTGCGGCGCTGGCCGGCGCGCGGGCGTAGCCGGACGTTACCGGTCCGGGTCGGCCCGTCGGGTGCGGCTCAGAGGAGCACCACCCGCAGCCCCGCGATGGTGCTCGGCTCGTGCACCATGTCGATGGCCGCGATCCGCCCGTCGTGGACCACCACGGCGAACACGGCGCGCGGCGTGCCGCCGGGAGCCCACGTGAACCCGACGGATCCGTCGATCAGCGCGGGCACGGCGCCCCCCGCCCGGCCACGGAACGACTCGGCCACCGCTGCCGCACCGCGGACCTCACGGGCCAGCAGGGGTGCGCCCCGGTCGGCGGACGCGGCCGCCGCGTCGACCGCCGTCTGGTCGGCGCGCAGCACCACCTCCGGTGCGAGCAGGGCCAGCAGACCCGCGAGGTCACCCGTGCGGGACGCCTCCAGGAACGCCTCGACCACCTGCCGGTCGGTCCGGGCCTGGGCGGCGGACCGGGGACTCCCGTCGGTGCCGTCGGCGGCGGGCCTGGCCCCGGACTGCACCCGCCGTCGGCCACGGCTCGCGAGCTGGCGGGCCGCGGCGACCGAGCGGCCCAGTACCGGCGCGATCTGCTCGTAGGGGACGGCGAACAGGTCGTGCAGCACGAACGCCAGGCGCTCGGCCGGGTCGAGGCTCTGCAGGACGACCTGCATGGCCACCCCGACGACGTCGGCCAGCTCCGCCTCCTGCGCAGGGTCCGGGCTGTGCTCGTCGAGGAGCTCCGGCAGGGCGTCGTCGGCCGGACCGGCCGGCAACGGCGTCTCCCGTCGCGTCGACCGGGAGCGGAGCATGTCCAGGCAGATGCGACCGGTGACCGTGGTGAGCCAGGCGGCGAGGCTCTCGATCTCCGCGTCGCCGGTGCGGTTCAGCCGCAGCCAGGCCTCCTGCAGGGCATCGTCCGCGTCGTCGGGGTTGCCGAGCATCCGGTACGCCACCCCACGCAGGCGGGGGCGGTGCTGCTCGAAGGCGGTGGCGAGCTCGTCGGGGTTCATCCGTCACATCCTCGTTCTCGGGAGCGTCTAGGAGGGTGACGGCGCGCAGGGCGCCGATGTGACCGGCCGGGAGCTCCGGCCCGACGAGAGGACCGACGATGACCACCGAGACCACCCACCACGACTTCGCCCCCGAGGCGTCGACCACCCCGCACCTGCGGACCGTGACGCCGCGGATGAAGAACCCCGCGCTGCTCGTGCCCGGTGCGGTGAAAGCCCTGGGCGAGCTGGGCCAGATGGTCCAGGGGCAGGGCGTACCGCCTGCCACGCTCGAGCTCGTGCACCTCCGCGCCAGCCAGATCAACGGCTGCGGCTGGTGCATCGACTACGGGATGCGTGCGGCGCGCAAGGCCGGCGAGTCGGAGGACCGCCTCGCGTCGGTCTCCGCCTGGCGCGAGTCGCCCTTCCTCTCCGAGGCCGAGTGCGCGGCCCTCGAGCTCGCGGAGTCGATCACCCGGCTCGCCGACAGCTCCGACCCGGTGCCCGACGCCGTCTGGTCGCGCGTGTCCGAGCACTACGACGAGCAGGGGCTCGCCGCCCTGGTCCTGTTCATCGGCGTCACGAACCTCTACAACCGGCTCAACGTGACGACCCGTCAGGTGCCCGGCACCTGGTGAACCCGCCGCCGCGGCCTACGGCGCGGGCTTCAGCCCAGAGCCGGGCAGGGCCGGGTGACGACGTCGCCGTGGGTCGGCCGTACGGAGATCGCGACGTCGCCGACGTCCCGGCCCGAGGCGGCGACCACGGCGGCAGCCGTGCAGATGATCTGGTCGACGCCGGCGGGGCTGATCTCGCCGCTGCGCAGCGGCAGGTAGATCGTCACGTGGTCCCAGGCGTCCTCGACCACCGTCCGGGTGCTGGTCGGCGGGATCTCGCTGTGCAGGTCGTCCGCGGTGGGGTGCGCGTCGGCCATCAGCAGCTGGACGGCCCCGTGCACGGTCCCGAGGCGGCCGGTCTCTCGGGCGTCGGGCCTGAGCCCGCCGTCGGCGTCGACGAAGAAGAGCGTGGGGCCCTCCGCCACGCCGGTGGGCGCCTCGCCGCCGTCCTCGACACCGCTTGGGCCCAGGCCGCAGGCGCCGGTCAGGAGCGCGGCGGCCAGGACCGCGGCCGCCGCGGCGGTCCTCCGGGCGCTCATGCTCCGGCCCGCCGCTCGTCGTCCCCGCCGTGCGGCCCGGGCTCCGCGTCGACACGCCGCGGCAGCCGGAGGACGAACCGGGCGCCGGCCTCCTCGCCGGCGCCGGCGGAGACGCTCCCGCCGTGCAGCTGGGCGTTGACCAGCGTGATCGACAGACCCAGCCCGCTGCCGTCCGACGCGCCCCGGGCCGAGCCGGCCTTGACGAAGCGCGCGAAGAGCCGTTCGGCGTCGACGCCGTCGGGCAGCCCGGGGCCATGGTCGGTCACGATCACGAGCACGTCGTCCCCCTCGGTCCGTACCTCGACGACGACCGGTGGGCGGCCGTGCCGCAGCGCGTTGCCCACGAGGTTGGCCACCGAGATGTCCAGGCGGCGCACATCGACCCGGGCGAGCACCGGTTCCGCCGGCACGAGGTCGACGTCGTCGGCCCAGCCCCGGGTCCGGACGGTGTCGGCGACGACGTGGACGACGTCGACCAGCTCCAGGCGAAGGCCCACGGCACCCGCGTCGAGGCGGGAGAGCTCCAGCAGGTCCTCGGCGAGCCGGGCCAGCTTGCGGGTCCGGTCGACGGCCATGGTCGCCATCTCCCGTTCGTCCGGCGACCGGTCCCGCGCGTCGGCCTCGACCATCTCCATGATGGAGGTCAGCGCCATGATCGGGGTCCGAAGCTCGTGGGAGACGTCGGCGACGAAACGCCGGGCGCCGGCCTCCCGGTGCCGCAGCTCGCCGACGGAGCGTTCCAGAGCCGCGGCCGTGTCGTTGAAGGTGGCGGCCAGGTCGGCCAGCTCGTCCCTCCCGGTCGGCGTGAGCCGGGTGCTGAGGTTGCCCGCCGCCAGCTCGTTCGCACTGTCCGCGAGCCGCTGGATCGGGCGCAGCACGCTGCGGGAGACCAGGAGCGCGAGGACGACGGCGAGCGGTAGCGCTCCGGCGATCGTGAGCACGACGATCCTGGTCCACCGGTCGAGCTGGGCCTGGGTGGGAGCAAGGTCCTGCACCACGTAGGCCTCGATGCCGGAGTCCCGCTGCCGGCCGTCGATCTCCGTGCGCAGGATCGGCGTGGCCAGCACCAGGTGGGGACCCGAGCCGTCGACCACCCGCTGCACCGTGAGCCGGTCACCCTCCGCGACGGCGGTCCGCATCTCGTCGCTGATCAGTCCCAGGGCGTTCCCGGACGCCGCGGTGCGGCTCCCGAAGGTGACCATCGAGTCCTCGCCGAGCGAGGTGCGCAGCCGCTCCAGGGCCTGCTGGTCCGGCGGGTACTCCACCTCGGGTGCCAGACGGCTGATCTGGTCGCGGACGGAATCGGCGGCCCGGCGCTGGGTCTCGTCGACGAGCGAGGCCCGCGCGGCGGCGTACCCGGCGGCGGACGCAGCGGCAGCCGCCACCATCGCCACCACCACGAACGCCAGGATCACCCGCGCGCGCAGGCTCCGCGGCCACCAGCCGCGGAGCCCCGCGGAGAGGTCTCTGCCGTGCATCACGTCGCCTACACCGGGCCGAACCGGTAGCCGAAGCCCCGGACGGTCTGGATGAACACGGGAGCGGCCGGGTCTGGCTCGATCTTGGCGCGCAGCCGCTGCACGCCGTTGTCCACCAGCCGCGAGTCGCCGAGGTAGCTGTGCTCCCACACGGACTCCAGGAGCTGCTGACGGCTCAGTACCTGCCCGGGGGAGCCGGAGAGCTCCAGCAGCAACCGCAGCTCCGTCGGCGTCATCGCCACGTGCTGCCCGGCCCGGGTCACGGTCATCGAGAGCCGGTCGACGACCAGGTCGCCATAGGTCGTCGCCGACCGCCCGGCCCGGTCCGGAGCCCCGCGACGGAGCACCGCCCGGATGCGGGCGTCGACGACCCGCGGCTCGACGGGTTTGACCACGTAGTCGTCGGCCCCGGCCTCCAGGCCGCTGACCACGTCGATGTCGTCACCACGGGCGGTCAGCATGACGATCGGAACGGTCCCGGCGGCGCGGATCCGGCGGCACACCTCGAAACCGTCCATCGTCGGCAGCATCAGGTCGAGCACGACGAGCTCGGTCGAGTGCTCGACGAACAGCCGGAGCCCCTCCTCGCCGGTCGGAGCGGACGCGACGTCGTGCCCGTACCTGCCGAGCGCCTTGGCGAGGCTGATACGGACTGAGTGGTCGTCCTCGATCAGCAGGATGCGGGGCATGGCTCAAGTATCGAGGAGGCCCTGCGCCCCAGCCATGCCTGCGGACGGTCTGCGACACGGTTGCGACATGCCGACGACCGGGCCGGGACACCGCGCCGGGAACGTCGGAGGCATGAACAGAACCCGACGACTCCTGACCGCCGGCGCCGTCCTGGCCCTGGCCACCGCGGGCTGCACCGCCTACAGCGTGCTCGGCGCGGCCTCCGGCAGCGGCGAGACCGGCGTCAGCGACAAGGTGCTCTACCTGACGTTCGACGACGGCCCCGGCGACGAGACCGCCGAGATCCTGGAGGTGCTGCGCGAGCACGACGCCAAGGCCGTCTTCTTCGCGGTGGGCAAGAACCTGGCGCAGCAGACCGACCTGGGGCGTCGCATCGTGGCCGAGGGACACGCCCTTGCCAACCACACCTGGAGCCACGAGGACCTCACCGGTCTGGATCAGAGCGGCCGCGAGCACGAGCTCGGGTCCACCGCCGAGCTGCTCGAACGCCTGGGATCCGACAGCCCGTGCGTGCGCCCGCCGTACGGATCCACCGACGCCGACGTGACGCGCGACCTGGCCGCCCACGACATGCCACAGGTGCGGTGGAACCTCGACACCGAGGACTGGACCCGCCCCGGGTCCGCGACCATCGTCAGCAGCCTGCTCCAGGCCGAGAGCGGTGACGTGGTGCTCCTGCACGACGGCGGGAGCGACCGGACCCAGACCGTCGAGGCGCTGCGGCGGGCGCTGCCCCGGCTGGCCGCGGCGGGCTACGCCTTCGACGTCGTCCCGGGGTGCTGAGGTGGAGTGGAGGACGGATCGCGTGGGGTGGGTGGCGTGGGGCTGGGGGCTTGTGGGGAGGGTGCCCGTGGGTCGGGCGCCCGGTTCACGGGGTGGTGAGACGGTCCCGGCGGACCCGGGGCAGCTTCCTGGACTGGTGGACACCGTCGGTGGTGAGCAGCACGAGCGCCACCCAGATCAGGATGAACCCGATCCAGCGCGCGGGCGGCATGTGCTCCCCGAAGACGAGCAGCCCCACCAGGAACTGCAGGGCAGGCGTGAGGTACTGCAGCATGCCGACCACGGACAGGGGCAGTCGTCGCGCCGCGGCGCCGAACAGCAGCAGCGGCAGGGCGGTCACGATCCCCGACGACATCAGCAGGAGCGAGTGCCCCACACCGTGCCCGGTGAACGTCCCGGAGCTGCCGAGCCAGACGAGATAGGCGATGGCGAACGGGGTGGCGACCACCGTCTCGACCGCGAGGCCGGGCAGCGCGGGAACGGTACGGCCCACGCGGTTCTTCACGAGCCCGTACATGCCGAAGGAGAGGGCGAGGCACAGCGAGATCCAGGGCAGTCCGCCGAGACCGGTGGACAGCACCACCACCGACGCGACACCGAAGGCCACCGCCAGCCACTGCACGGGGCGTAGCCGTTCGCGCAGGATGAGCACGCCGAGCAGCACCGTGATGACCGGGTTGATGAAGTAGCCCAGCGCGGCGTCGAGCACCCGGTCGGTGAGCACGGCGTACACGTACACCACCCAGTTGACGACGATCAGGACGGCCGCGGTGGCGAGCGTGCCCAGGACGCGCGGCGAGCGCAGGGCATCGCGGAAAGCACCCAGCTGCCGCATGACGGTGAGTGCGATGAGGCAGAACGCGAGGCTCCACACCACCCGGTTGGCCACGATCTCGATGGCACCCGCCGGCTCGAGGAGCGGGAAGAACAGGGGCATCGCGCCCCAGAGGGTGAAGGCGCTGATCCCGAGCGGCAGCCCCCAGCGATCGTGGTGTTGTGTCACGGCGTCACGATAGGACTCGCAGGGTTGCGCAGACCGCGGTGAGGCCTGTGGGACTCGTCACCAGGCCGCGCCATCCTTTCGATTTCTCGCGGGGGCCTGGAGGGCGCTATGGTTGGGCACGTTCACGGCTGGTTGCCCGAGCGGCCAAAGGGATCTGACTGTAAATCAGACGGCTCAGCCTACGTGGGTTCGAATCCCTCACCAGCCACGTGAGTGAAACTAGGGCGTGACCAGCGGAAACGTCGGTCACGCCCTAGTGCGTTGTCGTCCTAGTTCGTCGTCGGGCGGGCCGGCGATGGTCCTCGGCTGAACCGCAACCTGATCGCCTCCTCGCTCGCCGATCCGCAACGGCCCGCCGGTGCCAGTGCCGAACCGCAATGTGATCGCCGGTTGCCGCTGTCGAACCGCAAGTTCCGCGTCGATGGGTGCGCCGAACCGCAAGCTTCGTGTCGATGCGGGCGCCGAACGGCAAGTTCCGTGTCGATCTGACCACTCGGCGACGTGTCTGCTGCGGTTCGGCGCTCTGGTCCACGAGCAACTTGCGGTTCGGCCGACCTCGGCCGGTTGTTGGACGGGTAGCTTGCGGCTCGGCCGACCTCGGCCGACCTCGGCCGTCCTGTACCCGTCCGACCACGTCCGGGCCGTGTCTCTCGCCGCCTCCTGGCGGGTCGCCGAGGGGCCGGTCACCGACGCGGCACACCTCACACCCGATTCGATTTCACGCCAGGCCGGAGGGCATGTAGAGTCTTCCTCGCCGCCCCGATAGCTCAGTCGGCAGAGCGTCTCCATGGTAAGGAGAAGGTCAAGGGTTCGATTCCCTTTCGGGGCTCTGTGATCGACGCGGGGTCGTCCGTCCTCCTCATCGGCTCGCTGGTGAGACAATAGCGGCGGACGGTCTCGCGTTCAGTCACGCGCGGCGGGGTAGCTCAGCTGGTCAGAGCGCACGACTCATAATCGTGAGGTCGCGGGTTCGAGCCCCGCCCTCGCTACCAAAAGCAAGTACATCCGTCCGGCGTCCACTGCCGGACGACGTGAAGACACATGGCGCCTCTCCCTCGAGGCGCGGAGGTGAGAGCCATGGCAAGCAAGAGTGCGGATGTCCGCCCGAAGATCACGCTCGCATGCGTGGACTGCAAGGAGCGGAACTACATCACCAAGAAGAACCGTCGTAACGACCCCGACCGCCTGGAGCTGGCGAAGTTCTGCCCGCGCTGTGGCAAGCACACGTCGCACCGCGAGACTCGCTGAGTCTCGGTAGCAAGCTCACACCGACGTGGCGAACGCTGACTTCGAGGGCCGGGTCTACCCGGCCAACGCCCCCTACTCCGTAGGCCGCGAGAAGATCCGTGAGTTCGCCAGTGCCGTCGGTGCCACGCACCCCGCGCACCACGATCTCGTGGCAGCGCGGGGTTCTGGCTATCCGGACCTGGTCGCTCCGCCCACGTTCGCCGTGGTCGTGGCGCAGCGCGCCGAGTCGCAGTACATCAGCGACCCGGCGGCCGACATCGACTTCTCGCGCGTGGTCCACGCGGACGAGCGCTTCACCCACCACCGCCCCATCGTCGCCGGCGACGAGCTGACGACGGTGCTGCACGTGGACCGCATCGTCACCCGGGGGGCCATCAGCATGGTGACCACGCGGTGCGAGATCTACGCGATGCCCGAGAGCGTCGAGGTGCCGTCCCCCGAGGCCGATGCCCTCGGTGAGCCCGTCGCCACCGTCACGTCCACGCTCGCGATCCGAGGTGAGGACGCATGAGCCGGCCCGATATCGCCACCCTCGCCGTCGGCGACGTGATCGGCACGCGCACCGTCACCTTCGACCGCGCGGACCTCGTCCGCTACGCGGGCGCGAGCGGCGACTTCAACCCGATCCACTGGAACGACAAGGTCGCCGAGAGCGCGGGTCTGCCCGGCGTCATCGCGCACGGGATGCTCACCATGGGCACCGTCGTGGGGCTGGCGGCCGACTGGGCGGGCGACCCGGGCGCCGTCGTCGACTATCAGACCCGGTTCACCAAGCCCGTCGAGGTGCCCAACCCGGGTGCGGCGTCGATCGAGGTCACCGGCACGATCGGCGTGATCGACACCGCCGCCGGCACAGTGCGCGTGGACCTCGCCGTCACGGTCGACGGTGCCAAGGTCCTCGGCCGTACCCAGGTGCTCGTCCGCCTCTGATCGTCGCTGGTTTCGGGTATCTGGCCCGTAGCCCTTCTCATGTGCACCCGGATCGGGTGTGATGCTCTCGTCCGTGTTTGTACGGAGTCGACGAGAGGATCCCCGCGTGACGTCACGACGACGCAGCACAGCACTGGCCGCAGCGGCCGGGTTGCTCCTTCCACTCATTCCCCTCTCAGCCGCCGCCGCGGCGCCGACGGCGGTGCCCGACGACAGAGCGGTCGTCTGCGCCCCCGTCCTGGCCGCCGGCTCGCTCGACGAGGCGTTCTCCGTGGCCGCCGAGGCCACCGGGGTGCCGGCAGACCTGCTCAAGGCCGTGTCGTACATGGAGTCCCGCTGGGACCAGCACGCCGGCCAGGTCAGCGCCGACGGCGGCTACGGGGTGTTCAACCTCGAGGGCGGTGCCGGCCTCGGACACGCGCACGGCGACGGCCTCCCGCTGTCCGCGGTGAACGACAAGGCCGGTCCGGCGCGCGAGGGTACGTCGGAGCTGAACCGGGCGGCCCGGCTCACCGGTCTCGACGAGGCCGTCCTGAAGTCCGACTCCCAGGCCAACGTGTGCGGTGGGGCAGCGCTGCTCGCCGCGTACCAGGCCCAGGCGATCCGCGACGGTGCGGTCGATGTCGAGGCGACCACGGCGGCGTCCGAAGACCTGGCCACGTGGGAGAACGCCGTGTCCCGCATGAGCGACGTCGAGGGCTTCACGACGCGCGTCTACACGACCCTTCGTGAGGGCGCCGGCACGACCACCCCGGCCGACGGTGCGGTGATCCTCACCGGTAACCGGGACGTCGCGGTGCCGCGGGTCGCGAGCACGAGCGACCCCGAGACGGACTGCCCCGAGGACCTCGGCTGCGAGTGGCTGCCCGCCCCGTACGAGAAGGGGTCGCCGGACCTCCCGGACGGTACGGGGGACTACGGCAACCATGACCAGGCCGACCGCACCGGCGCGGGCGGACCGTCGCTCGACTACATCCTGATCCATGACACGGAGACGGCCTACCAGCCCACCGTCAACCTGGTGCAGGACCCGAACTACCTGGCCTGGAACTACACCCTGCGGTCCTCGGACGGGCACGTGGCGAACCACCTCGATCCGGCCGACGTCGGCTGGCACGCGGGCAACTGGTTCCTGAACATGCACTCGATCGGGCTGGAGCACGAGGGCTGGGCCGGGACGGGCGCCTGGTACACGGAAGCGATGTACCAGTCGTCGGCGGCGCTGGTTCGCCACCTCGCGGCGGAGCACGACATCGCGCTGGACCGGGCGCACGTCATCGGGCACGACCAGGTGCCGGGCATCCTGCCCGGGTACACCAAGAACGTGCACTGGGACCCGGGACCGTACTGGGACTGGGACCACTACTTCGAGCTGCTCGGCGCCCCCATCGGCGGTGACCTGGACGCGACGACGAACGTCGCCCCGGGCGATGTCGTCGAGGTGCGCACCGGGTACGCCGACAACCCGAACCTCGTGACGGGCTGTGCGCAGGCGTCGCCGGGGTCGGGGGAGTGCGTCGAGGGAGCCGGCACGAACTTCCGGTACCTGCACCAGGCGCCGTCGGCCGACGCCCCGCTGGCCAAGGACCCGGGCTGGAAGCCGGACGGGTCAGACGGCAGCACGTACGCGAGCGACGTGAGCGCGCGCGTGCAGTCCGGGCACAAGCTGGTCGTCGACCGGGTCGAGGGCGACTGGCTGGGCGTGTGGTGGGCCGGATCCCTGGCCTGGTTGCACAACCCCGCCGACCGGCCGGTGGTCGTGCCGGCGACGGCGAAGACCGTCACCGTCGCCGGGGACGGCCCGGCGCCGGTGTTCGGCAGGGCCTATCCGGAGGCGGCGGCCTACGAGGAGCACCCGGGTGTCCCGGTGCAGGCCGTCACACCCATCGAGTACCAGGTCGGCGCGGACCAGACCTACGCGGTGGCCGACGACCACGTGCCGTCCGACTACTACCGGGCCACCACGTTCGACGGCTCGGGGCCGGGCGACCGCACGGTGGTCCGCGGCGAGGACGTGTACTACCAGCTCTGGCTGGCGCACCGGCACGTGTTCGTCAACGCGGCCGACGTCGAGCTGCACGACCCGGTGGTGGCGGACGTGACCGGGCCGAGCATCGAGGGCCGGGCCATGCCGGGCCGGCTCCTCACCGCCGACGCCGGGACGTACCTCCCGGACGACGTCGACGTCAGCTATCAGTGGCTGCGCGACGGCGAACCGGTGCGCTGGGCGACCGGCAGCCGGTATCTGGTGACGGGGCGTGACCGGGGCGCCCAGCTCACGCTCGAGGTGACGGTCTCGGCGGAGGGTTACACGACGGCGTCGTACACCTCGGAAGGTCAGCTGGTGAAGCGGAGGTAGGCCACCACCACCGTTGGTCGAGCCTGTCGAGACCGGTCCCGACAGGCTCGACCAGCGCAGGCTCGACCAACACGGCTTGCGCCGCTCAGCCGGTCTGGGCGATGCCGTGCTGGTAGGCCAGGATCACGAGGTGCACCCGGTCGCGGGCCCCGAGCTTGGCCAGGATGCGGTTGACGTGGGTCTTGATCGTCGGCAGCGCGAGAAAGAGCTCGGCGGCGATCTCGGGGTTGGAGAGTCCCCGTGCGATACCGAGGAAGACGTCGTACTCGCGCGGGGAGAGCAGGGACCGTAGCTGGCGACCGGCGTCGGCGCGGCCCAGAGATGCGACGTGGGCCTCGATGAGGCGCCCGGTGACACGAGGCGCAAGGACGGCGTCCCCGGCCGCAACGGTACGGATCGCGTCGGTGAGCGCGACGGATGTGGCGCTCTTCAGGAGGAAGGCGCTGGCACCGGCGCGCAGGCTCTCGAAGGCGTACGCGTCGAGGTCGAACGTGGTCAGCACGACGACCTTCGTCCCGGGAACTGCCCCGGTGATGCGACGGGTGGCCTCGATGCCGCCCATCCCGGGCATCCGCACGTCCATGAGCACCACATCCGGCCGGAGGGTGTCCGCGAGCACGACGGCTTCCTCCCCGGTACCCGCCTCTCCGACGACGGCAATGTCATCGGTCGCGGCAAGCACCAGCGAGTTACCGGTGCGAATCAGGGCGTGGTCGTCGACGAGGAGCACTCGGATCCGGGGGCTGAGCTCAGACATCCGTGGGGTCGTTCCGCTCGGTGCTCGTCCCTCCGGAGCCCGGGCCGGCGCTCGTCCCGCGAGTACCCAGGATGACCCGGGTGCGCCAGCCACCGCCGGGACGCGGCCCGGACTCGGCGTCGCCGGCGTGGGCGGCGGCACGCTCGCGGATGCCGACCAGCCCGTGTCCGGGCGGGCCTTGCCGGGTGACCGGCGCGCCGTCGTCCGTGATGGTGAGGACGACGGCGCCGTCGGCGTGGTGGACTGCCACCGTCGCCCCGGTGGGGCCGTGCGCGTGGCGGAGCGTATTGGTCAGTGACTCCTGCGTGATGCGGTAGACGGCCTGCCGGAGAGCTGAGTCGGCCGGCAGCGCGGGCCCCGTGCGGGTCAGCGTGACAGGGAGGCCCGCGACCCGGAAACCCTCGGCCAGCTCCTCCAGGGTCGGGAGGTTGTCGCCGGAGTGGTGGAGGTTTGCGTCCAGCCTGGCGTCGGCGTCGCGGAGCAGGGCCAGGGTGCGGTGCATGTCGCCGAGCGCGTCGCGGCCGACCGCGGCGATCTGCTCGACGGCCGCCCGTGACTGCTCGGGGTGCTTCCGCGCTGCGCTGGTCGCGCCGTTGGCGAGGGTGACGATGACGGTGAGCGAGTGGGCCACGAGATCATGCATCTCGGCGGCGATTCGGCCGCGTTCGGTCAGGGCGGCGTTCTCGATCCGCTGGTTCACGGTCTCGGTGAGCCAGCGGGTGTGATCGCGCCGGCCCTTGACCAGTAACCCGGCGGCGAGGGCGATCAGCGCCACCGGGTGCATCAGCGAGCCGAGCTCCGGGCGGATCCCGTTCAAGGAGTAGGGGACGGTGGCGAGCATGGCCACCGCCATCGCCGTGCCGTAGCCGACCAGCGTGCGGGTCGTCGTCTGGCGGGAGGCGACGGTGTACAGGGCGATGGCGAACGGGATGGTCGGAAAACCGAACCCCGGCTGCGTGAGCGAGCTGAGCGCGCCGGCCAGAGCTGCGACGACCAGCACCGTGAGCGGCCATCGGCGGCGCGCGAGCAGGACCCCGGTGGCGACCGCGAGGAGCAGATACCCCCACCACGCGGTGTCGGCGCGAAGACTCAGCGCGAGCAGGTGCGGAAGTCCCGCGGCGGCCGTCACAGCGACGTCCACGGCACCTGGATGCCGGCGCAGCCGGACGGCGAGGGGCGACGGCGGACGGGTCAGGTCAGCCGCCTCGACCCGCAGGCTCTCGGTCGTCATCGTCCCCGTCCTCGCGCTGGGTTCTCGGCTCATGTCCGGGTCCATTCTGCGCGCTGCCACAGGTCAGGCGTCACGCGAGTGGAGCAGGACACCCGCGGTGAGCAGCGCGACGACTGCCCACAGAGCGAGGACGCCGAACCCCACCCAGGGTTCGAACTGCGCGGCGGAGGGGAGGTCGGAGATGAGCCTGCGCCCTGCGTAGGTCGGGGTGTAGTCGGCGGCCCTCCGGACTCCCGGGATCGACGAGAGCAGCGGCGGTGCCACGATCAGGAGCCCGAGGACGGCGGTGAGCGCGCCGGTGACGTGGCGTAGCGCGGCCGCCAGACCAGTGGCGAGGACCGCAATGGCCGCGAGGTACGTCCCCGAACGGAGCGCGAGTACGGCGGCCTCTCCGGGATCGGGCGCGTACACGACGCCGGACCCCGGCAGGATCAGCATCGAGAGGCCGAGGCTGCACGCCGCGCCGATCACGCCGATCAGGAATCCGAGAGCGGCCAGCACGACGGCCTTGGCGGCGAGCCATGGTGACCGCGTCGGCAGCGCCAGCAGCGAGAGCCGAGCCTGTCCCGAGGTGTACTCGCCGGTGACCGAGAGCACGGCGAGCACGGCGACGATGATCTGTGCCCACAGCACGCTGTCCACGAACTGCGTCGGATCGGCGGTGATCGTCTGCCCGGCGAACCGAGGGTCGGCGAGCCGGGACCGCATGCTGAACGAGAGCAGCGCACCCGTGCCGATGATCACGAGCAGCGCGACGGCGGCGAGCACGCGGTGCGAGAGCAGCGTCCACAGCTTCACGGCCTCGGCGGCGACTGCGCCGATGAAGAGGGGACGGGCCGGGGTGCTTCGGCGGGTCACCGGGTTACCTCCAAGGTGCGTGTAGTGGTCAGACATCTCGGCCTCGCAGCGTGACGACGGCACCGGCGAGTGCGGCTGTCGTCCAGGCGAGCAGGATGGCGTAGCCGCCCCAGGGCGTGAGCTCGGTGGCGGCGCCGTCGGGCGCGAGGAGCAGAACGCCCGCCGACGCCGGTAGGTAGACCGAGAGCTCCCGCACCTCCGGCACCGGGATCATGGCGGCGACGAACGGCATGACCCACAGGAACCCGACCACCGCGAGGATCGAGCCCGCGAGGTCACGGACGATCGCCCCGATCGCGAGCGCGAGCACAGCGATGGTGCCCAGGTACAGCCCTGCGCCGGCGACCAGCCGGACCGTGAGGGTGAGTTCCACGCCCAGGTCGGTTCCCGAGGCAGAGGCCAGGGCGAAGGCCGTCGCGCCGCCGGTGGCGCCGGCGACGAGTCCGACCGTGCCGACGACCGTGGCCTTCCCGGCCAGCACCGGCCACCGGGTCGGCACGGCCAGGAACGTGACCTTGCTCGTGCCTGATGCCCACTCCGAGCAGATCATCACGACGGCGAGCACCGCCAGCACGAACTGCGCCCACGGCACTCCGGCCAGCAGCTCGGTCGGCGTCGGCGCGGGGACCGCGCCGTCGCGGTCCTGGGCCGACAGCAGCATCGCGGCAAGCCCGATGATCATGGCGAACGCGACGGCTACGGTCACCGGGTGCGACGGGAGCGAACGGAACTTCACCCATTCGGCGTGTACTGCCCGTGTCGCGACCGTCACGACCGGACTCCGTCCGCGCCGCCGGCGTGGTCCTTGCCCGCCTTGCCGCCGTGGTATTCGACGGCGTCCCGGGTGAGGTCGATGTAAGCCTCCTCGAGCGTCCGACCGGCGTGGGAGGTCAGCTCCGCGATCGACGCGTCCGCGATCAGCTCGCCTCGCCCGATCACCACCACGTGGTCGGCGACCAGTGCCAGCTCGCTCAGCAGGTGGGAGGACAGGAACACCGTGCGGCCCTCGGCGGCGAGCGATCCCAGCAGTCCGCGGATCCACGTCACCCCCTCCGGGTCCAGCCCGTTGACGGGCTCGTCCAGGATCAACGTGTGCGGGTCACCGAGCAGTGCGACGGCGATGCCGAGGCGCTGGCTCATCCCGAGGGAGAACTTCCCCGCCTTGAGCCGGGCGGCACTCTCGAGCCCGGTCAGCTCGAGCACCTCGTCGATTCTTGCCCGGGAGAAACCGTGCGTCGCGGCAACCGTGCGCAGATGGTCGACGGCGCGGCGGGACCGGTGCGCGGACGTCGCGTCGAGCAGGGTCCCGACCTCGCGCAGCGGAGCACTCAGCTTGGCGTACCGCGTTCCGTCGATCAGTGCCCCGCCGCGGGTGGGCCGGTCGAGGCCCACGATCGAGCGCATGGTCGTGGACTTGCCCGCCCCGTTCGGCCCGAGGAACCCGGTCACCTTGCCCGGCCGTACCTCGAACGACAGGTCACGCACCGCCCAGGTGCGCCCGTACCGCTTTCCCAGTGACTGCACCTGAATACCCATCGACGACCTCCGGTCTGCGAACGACTTGCGTCGACGCTACGGAGCCGTCCTGGTGCGGCGATGCCACCCCTGGGTTGAACTCGTGCTCTCGTCGGGGTCGAGCTTGTCGAGGCCAGGCCTCGGCAAGCTCGACCAACGGAAGTACGACCGGCGCCTACGCCATCACCAGTTCGCGGTGACCCCCGGGAGGTTGCGCGGCAGCTTGACGTCCCTCGGGTGGTAGACGTACGTGATGCCGTCGGTCGAGGTCTGCCAGACACGTTCGAAGTTCTCCCGCGTGTACACCGAACGCACCGCCTCGTTGCTCGCCTTGTTCGGGTCGTTGATGACGGGGTCGCCGTCAGCGGTGAACCCGACCAGCGTGACGATGTGCCCGTTGGTGCCGTATCCGGCCTCCGGCATCTCTGCCTCCTCGAAGTTGATCGAGAGGATGAGCGGGATCCCGGCCTCGATGAACTTCTCGGCCTCCGCGAGGGAGCGCAGCCGGGTCACGAACGACTCCAGGCCGAACGTGCTCGCGTACGCCGCGTTGAAGGGCCAGTTGCCGGCGCCCTCGTACGCGTAGTCCCAGGTGTGCATGGCGGCGTAGTCGACCTGCGGGTCACCGTTCGGCGCCTCGATGCCCTCCAGCTCCTCGGCCGGGACCTCGAGTCCGTAGGAGTAGAGCACCATCGTGGACGACGTCGGCGAGCACCACACCTGACCGCCACCGCCGAACTCGGGGTACTCGCCGCGGTGGATGTTCTGGCTGTACCGCGGCACGTCGAGCTCGACCGCGCGCCCGAGCGTGAAGTCGGTCGTGCCCGAGTAGTGCGAGTCGGGCAGGTACTCGTTGGTCATCGTGCTCACCGTGTCCAGCCGCGGGGAGACCCGGGTGCCCTCCGGCCGGTACAGCGTGGCCCGGGTCTGGAACGCGTTCGGCTCGTGGCCGGACTTCGCGACGTAGGTGTCCGTGAAGAGGTACGCGTCGGCGTCGGTCTGGCCGTTCACGGACGTGCGGTGGATGTCGCCGACGCTGCCGTCGGCGGGTGCGAACTCGTCGCCCGACGCCCAGCGGCTCATCACGAACCACTTGGTCCACGTGCCGTCGGCCTTGCGGCCGCGGAACTCGATCTCCACCCAGGTGCCCGTGGGCGTGACGGCGTTCCACGAGCTCACGGACTCGTCGATCGGGTACTCCGTCTCGACCACCGGCGACGTCCACCTGCCCGTCTCGTAGGTGACGGGGGTGCCGTCACCGAACGGGTCGGTGTACTCCACGGTGTCGCCCGCGCTCCGCAGCACGAGCCCGCCCTTGGCACCCGGCCGCAGGTTCACGGAGCTGCCCGCGCGCAGCTCGCCATACCCGTCCCAGGTGGTCAGCGTGATCTGGTTGTCCGACGCCGTCGTGCCTGCCTCGGGCGCGCCCGTCGCCGGCACCGCACTCGCCACGATTCCTGCTTGCACCACGAGCGCTCCTGTCGCTGCCAGCGCGAACGCCCTCGTTCGCAGCTCTCTTCGGTTCGACATGCCTGCCTCCATGTCCCGGGCCCACTACTGGGTGGAGCGAGCCGTTGACCTTCCTTACCAGAACCGCGGCCGGGACAGAAGGGTTTACCCGCAGGTGATCGAGCCGCCGTCGGGTGCTAACGTCGTCGCGATCCCACGGGTGCCTCGCGCAGGGGCT
This sequence comes from Promicromonospora aerolata, assembly GCF_042682255.1. Lineage (NCBI taxonomy): Bacteria > Bacillati > Actinomycetota > Actinomycetes > Micrococcales > Promicromonosporaceae > Promicromonospora > Promicromonospora aerolata. The sequence continues at coordinate 3,071,640 of NZ_JBHUHF010000001.1, read as the reverse complement.
GAGATCGGGCTGGACGGCCCGGGACCGTTGAACCTGTCCGGTTAACACCGGCGTAGGAAGCAGGAGTCTCATGATGGAGAACACCCAGTCCCGCATGCTCGCGTACGAGTACGACACCGCGCGGGACACGGCGCACGACGCCGAGCACCACCCGCAGCACGACGACGCCGGCCTGCGGGTGCCGGTCACCGAGATCACGCTGGCGCCGTCGCCCGACGGCACCCCGAACGAGCCAGTGCGGGTCTACCGCACGCAGGGACCGGGCTCCGACCCGGTGCGCGGGCTGCGGCCGGCCCGAGAACCCTGGGTCGTGGCCCGGGGGGACACGAAGGAGTACGACGGTCGCCGTCGTGACCTGACGGACGACGGCCGCGGCGCCGTCCGCCGGGGTGCCGCCTCTCAGGAATGGCAGGGCGAACGACGTCGGCCGCGCCGGGCCGTCCCCGGCCGGACCGTCACCCAGATGCACTACGCGCGCCAGGGCGTGATCACGCCGGAGATGCGGTTCGTCGCGGTGCGCGAGGGCTGCGACGTCGAGCTGGTGCGCAGCGAGGTGGCCGCCGGCCGGGCGATCATCCCGAACAACGTGAACCACCCGGAGTCGGAGCCGATGATCATCGGCCGGGCGTTCCTGGTGAAGGTCAACGCGAACATCGGCAACTCCGCCGTCCACAGCTCTATCGCGGAGGAGGTGGAAAAGCTCGAGTGGGCCACCAAGTGGGGCGCCGACACCGTCATGGACCTGTCCACCGGTGACGACATCCACACCACCCGGGAATGGCTCCTGCGGAACTCGCCGGTGCCGATCGGCACGGTGCCGATCTACCAGGCCCTGGAGAAGGTGAACGGCGACGCGAGCGCGCTGACCTGGGAGGTCTACCGGGACACCGTGATCGAGCAGTGCGAGCAGGGCGTCGACTACATGACCGTGCATGCCGGCGTGCTGCTGCGGTACGTGCCCCTCACCGCGGACCGCGTCACCGGCATCGTCTCGCGCGGCGGGTCGATCCTCGCCGGCTGGTGCCTGGCCCACCACCAGGAGAACTTCCTCTACACCCACTTCGACGAGCTCTGCGAGATCTTCGCGGCCTACGACGTCGCGTTCTCCCTGGGCGACGGGCTGCGCCCGGGATCGCTCGCCGACGCGAACGACGAGGCCCAGTTCGCCGAGCTCGACACGCTCGCCGAGCTGACGAAGCGCGCCTGGGAGCACGACGTCCAGGTCATGGTCGAAGGACCCGGACACGTCCCCTTCCACCTGGTGCGCGAGAACGTGGAGCGGCAGCAGGAGCTCTGCGACGGGGCGCCGTTCTACACGCTCGGCCCGCTCGTGACCGACATCGCGCCCGGGTACGACCACATCACCTCGGCCATCGGCGCCACCGAGATCGCCCGGTACGGCACCGCGATGCTCTGCTACGTCACGCCCAAGGAGCACCTGGGCCTGCCGGACCGGGACGACGTGCGCACCGGCGTGGTCACCTACAAGATCGCGGCGCACGCAGCCGACGTCGCCAAGGGGCACCCCGGTGCCCGTGACCGCGACGACGCCCTGTCCAAGGCCCGCTTCGAGTTCCGCTGGCGGGACCAGTTCAACCTCTCGCTCGACCCCGAGCTCGCCGAGGCATACCACGACGAGACGCTGCCCGCCGAGGCCGCGAAGACCGCGCACTTCTGCTCGATGTGCGGGCCCAAGTTCTGCTCGATGCGGATCTCGCAGGACATCCGCGATGAGTTCGGCGGGGCACAGAACCAGGCGGCGCTCGCGGACGCGGCGGCAGCTCAGGCGGAGGGCATGGCCAAGAAGTCGGCGGAGTTCCGCGCCGCGGGCGCCGAGGTCTACCTCCCGGCCCCCACTCTCCGCCCCTGACCACGCCACCACCGACCCTGCGTTGAGTGCGGGCTGTCTGCGGGATCAGCAGGCGCAGATCCGCAGATGGCCCGCACTCAACGCAGGGGGTCAGGGAGAGCGCTCAGGTCCGGGACCGGGCCCGTCGTCGTTCCTTCCACCAGGCTCACGGGGAGCACCACCGACTCCGGCTCCTCACCGGCGAGCAGGGCGATGACGGCCAGGCCGAGCGCCCGCCCCTTCTCGACGAGCGGCTGGTGCACGCTGGTGAGCAGATCGGGGGAGAGCCAGGGCAGGTCCAGCCCGTCGAACCCGGCCACGGACACGTCCTCGGGCACGCGGAGGCCGAGCTCCCGGGCCGCGATCACGGCGCCCGCGGCGAGCAGGTCGGAGTGCGCGATGATCGCCGTCGGACGGTCCCGGGCGGGAGCCCACTCGGACAGGATCTCGGTGGCGGCGTCGCGCCCGTGCTCCACGAGCGAGGCGGGCGTCTCCCAGGACATGACCGGCTCGATGACGTCCCGCACGCCGGCCAGCCGGTTGCGGGTGGGCGTGCGCTCCACGGAGGCGAGCCGGTCGGCGTCGACGAGACCCGCGCGCTCGTCCCGGCCGAACGGCAGCGCGATCTCGGCGATCCGCGTGTGGCCGAGCTCCACCAGGTGCTGGACGGCCTCGGCGGCACCCCGGCGGTCGTCGACGCTGACCACGGGGACGCCCGGCACGTGCTGGCCCTCGCCGATCACGACCGGGACGCCACGGCGCTGCAGGGCGGTGAGGGTCGGGTCGTCCTCCAGGGTGCCCCACACGAGCACCGCGACGTCCATCGCGGCGGCCTCCACGAGGGGGTCGACGGCGGGCGGCAGCCCGGCCTCGGCGGCGAGCCCCACGGAGTGCGCCGTGGTGCCCTGCGGCATACCGGGCACGAGCAGCACGCCGAGCCCTTGCTCGCCGATCGCGGAGACCAGCCCGTGCAGCACCTGGGTAGAGACCGGGTCTCGGAACGACCGGCCCAGCTGGTCCCCGATCACCACGCCGACGATCCCGGAGCGTCCCGACCGCAGCTGCCGGCCCAGCGGGTTGGGGCCGGAGTACTCGAGCTCGCGGGCCGCGGCCAGCACCTTCTCCCGGGTCTCCGGGGTGATGGGGCCCGCACCGGAGAACGCGAGCGACGCGGTGGAGACCGAGACACCCGCCAGCTCGGCGACCTTCGCGAGGGTCGGTCGTACGGTCTGGCGGTTCATCGCGGGTTCCTTCTCTCGATCGGCGCCGGCGGTGCAGTACCTGCGGAATCTGCTGGGCTGTTCCCAGGTTGTGGCTTACGGTCGGGAGATTCAATCGCACCAAGGAGTTCCGTGCCTACTGCACACGCCGCCGCTCGCGCGGTCTTCGTCGTCTTCGCTGCCAGTGGGTTCGCGTTCGCGAGCTGGGCGTCGCGTCTTCCGGCGGTCCGGGACGGCCTGTCCTTCTCCGAGCAGGAGATGGGTCTGCTGCTCCTGACCGGATCCCTCGGCTCGGTCGCCGCGATCCCGCTCTCGGGGCTGGTCGCCGAGCGGTTCGGTACCGCACGGACGGTGGTCGCCTTCGCGGGCGTCCTCGTGATCGGACTGGCTGTCGCAGGGTACGGCGTCGTCACGGACGAGCACCTCGCCGTGCGGCTCGGCCTGATCCTGTTCGGTGTGGGTGCCGGAGTCTGGGACGCCGCGATGAACCTCGAGGGCGCAGCCGTGGAACAGCGGCTCGGCCGCGCGGTGATGCCGGTGTTCCACGCCGGGTTCTCGTTCGGCACGGTGCTCGGCGCCGGCCTCGGTGCTCTGGTGGCCACCCTCGGGGTGGAGGTGGTCTGGCACATCGTGGCGGCGGGCGGCCTGGCCCTCGTGTCGGTGCTGATCGCCGTGCGCTACTTCTCGCCGAGCGTCGTCTCCGCGGCCGTGCCCCATGGCGTCCCCGTCGCGGAGGCGGGCAGCGCGGACGGCGCCGACCCGGGAGCAGTGACGCCGCCGACGTCGGGCATCGCGGGGCTGATCGCCGCCTGGCGGGAACCGCGCACGCTCGCCATCGGGCTGGTCGTGCTCGCCGCGGCCCTCACCGAGGGTGTCGCCAACGACTGGGTGAGCCTTGCCGTCGTGGACGGCTTCGGCACGTCCGACGGGATGGGTGCGGTGGGCCTGGCGGTCTTCCTCACCGCCATGACGACGGCCCGGCTCGCCGGGACCCGCGCCATCGACCGGTTCGGGCGCGTGCCGGTGCTGGTGCTGTCGGCGCTGCTGGCGTTCGTCGGCGTGCTGACGTTCTCGCTGGTGCCCGTCCTGTGGCTGGCCCTGGTCGGGGTGGGCCTGTGGGGCCTCGGCGCGGCGATGGGCTTCCCGATGGGGATGAGCGCGGCGTCGGACGAGCCGCGGCGTGCCGCGATGCGGGTGGCGGCCGTCTCGACGATCGCCTACACGGCGTTCTTCGTCGGCCCGCCGCTGATCGGGTTCGTCGCGCAGGCGACCGGCTACCGCCTGGCGGTGCTCGTGCTGCTGGTGCCGATGGCGCTGGGGCTGATCGTGGCGCGGTCCCTGCGGCCGTTGCCGACCGCCGCCGGGGTGCAGCAGCCGCGGTGACGAGTGGGTGTGAAGAGGTGGTGCAGGCGGCGGCATCGGCGGGGACCAGCGCCCGGGCCGAGAGGTCGAGCAGTGCACACGTTCGTGGGCACCGAAAGGTTCCACAAATGGCAGACATCACCCACGTCATGTCGAAGATGTGCACAAATCCCACGCGACAGGTAGATAGGCTTGCACGGTGAGCCCATACCCGGCAGACACCGTCCAGGCGCAAGCGGTGGCCCCCAGCCTCGCCGACCTCACCACACTCCGCGTGGGTGGCCCGGCAGCCTCATTCGTCGAGGCCGAGGACGAGGCTGCCCTGATCGAGGCGGTGAGCGCGGCCGACGACGGCGGTGTGCCGCTGCTCGTCGTGGGCGGCGGTTCCAACCTGCTGGTGGCTGACGAAGGTTTCGACGGCGTGGTCGTGCGGGACAGCCGCAGCGGGATCACCGTCGAGTCGAACGACTCCTGCGGTGGCGCCGTCGTGAGCGCCCCGGCCGGGCAGAACTGGGACGAGCTGGTCGAGCGCGCCGTCTCCGAGGGCTGGGTCGGTGTCGAGTCGTTGTCCGGCATCCCCGGCACGGTCGGTGCCGCGCCGGTGCAGAACATCGGCGCATACGGGCAGGAGCTCTCCGGAGTGGTCTCGCTCGTCCGTACGTGGGACCGGGCGCAGCGGCGGGTGCGCACCTTCTCCGTCGGACAGCTGGACTTCGGGTACCGCACGTCGCTGCTGAAGCGTTCCATGCACAGCGAGGGCCGCGAGGGCGACTCGCTGGCCCCCTGGTACCCGTCGCCGCGCTACGTGGTGCTGAACGTCCAGTTCCAGTTCCGGCTCGGCACCCTGTCGGCGCCCGTCGGCTACGGGGAGCTGGCACGCCGCCTCGGCGTCGACGTGGGGCAGCGTGCTCCGATGAAGGACGTCCGCGAGACCGTCCTGGGACTGCGCGGTGGCAAGGGCATGCTGCTCGACCGTCCGATCTTCGGCACCGACCCGGACCACGACCGCTGGAACTCGGGCTCGTTCTTCACCAATCCCGTGATCCCGGTGGAGCACCTGGCGCACCTGCCGGAGGACGCCCCCCGCTACCCGGTCCGTTCCTCGACGCCGGAGACGACCACGGGCCCGAGCCTCGGCACCGTCGATCCGGCCCTGGTGAAGACCAGTGCGGCCTGGCTCATCGAGCGCGCCGGTTTCGGCAAGGGATTCGGCCTGGCGGGGGAGCACAGCCCGGCGCGGCTGTCGACCAAGCACACGCTGGCGATGACCAACCGCGGCGGCGCCCGTGCCGAGGACGTCGTGGCGCTCGCCCGCGCGGTGCGGGACGGTGTGCGCGACCGGTTCGGCGTGACCCTGGTCCCCGAGACCGTCCTGGTGGGCGTCTCCCTCTGACCGGTCCACCGAGGTAGAACTCTGACGAGGTTCCACCTCGGCGGGCCGGGTGTGGTCAGGGGTCAGTAGACGACTACCGGGGTACCCGACGGGGCGCCCCAGGTGTCCCAGATCCAGTTCATCGCGCTGTTGGACACGCGCACGCACCCGTGCGACGCCGGGAACGCGGGGACCGACGCCGAGCCGTGCACCGCGATGCCGCCCGTGAAGAACTTGGGCCGCCACATGTCGCCCAGCTCGAGCGTCGACGAGTGCATCTGGTTCACCTCGCGGTACACGGCGAACGACCCTCGTGGCGTGTACGCCGTGTACGTGTTGCCCTTCGCGTCGTACGTCTCTCCGTTGCCGGACGACGCGTTGATGATCTTCACGACGGTGCCGTTCTCGACCGCCAGCACCAGCTGCCGGTCGATGTCGATCTCGAGCACCTTGCCCGACGACGTCTGCGCCCGCGGCACCACACCGTCGCTCGCCGCCTTCTGCGTGGCGTCGCCGACCACCCCGTCGCGGTACAGGCCACCGGCCTTCTGCAGTGCGAAGATCGCCTGCTGCGTCTCGCCGCCGTACGCGTCGTCGACCGAGGTCACGAAGTACCCGAGGTCCTTCAGACGCTGCTGCAGCGTGCCCACCCGGTCGCTGACCTCGCCGTACTCGATGTAGTCGGGCTGCTCCTGCTCCTTCTCCTTGCTGCCCTGGTCGCCGTCCTTGCCCTCCGGCTTCTGGTCGGCCCCCGCCGCCCCGTCGCCCTCGTCCGACGGCTCGGCGTCGTTCTCGCTGTCGCCGTTCTCGCCCTCGGCGTCGTCGGGCGCCGGCGTACTGCCGTCGGCCTCGTCCTCCGCGCCGTCGTCAGAGGTGGCGTCGGAGCTGCTCTCGTCCGACGGTTCACCCGCCCCTGGCTCCGCGGACGCCGACTCCTCGGCGTCGGACTCCGGGCTCGGAGAGTTCTCGTCCGGGGTGGGCGAGCTGGTGGCTGCCGCGCTCCCCGGGGGTTCCTGGTCGTCGCCGCAAGCGGTCAGCAGGCCCGCAGTCAGCGCTACCGCGCCCAGCGTTCCCATGACCCGCTTACCGACGACCTTGCCCACACCGTGGGTCGGCCTACCGTGCATTGCCCGCATCGTGACTCCTCCTCGGCCGCACCTTCTGGGGTGGTGCGGCGCCGCGCACACGAGACGACGTCGTCCCCTCGCGAGTGTCCTGTATCTCTAACTGACGCGCGGGCGCCCAGGATGGTTGGGTCGGCCTATCGTCACCCAATCGTGACAGTGCCACCTGCGGGGACGTGATCGGACTGCTCCGCCGGACCCGGCGCGAGCAGCCACGCGTCCACGCCGGCCAGGAGGCGTGCCTGGGTGCTCGACGACGCCCGGCTCGCCCGGATCGACGACGCCGCCAGCCCGGCGAGCTCCGCGTCCGTGAACCCGTGGGCGCTCCGCGCGATCTCGTACTGGTCGACGAGCCGCGTCCCGAACAGCAGAGGGTCGTCGGCGCCGAGCGCCACGAGGGCACCCGCGTCCACCAGGGTGCGCAGCGGTACCTCGTGCGCCTCGCTGTAGACGCCGAGGCCGATGTTCGAGCCCGGGTTCACCTCGAGGGCGACGCCGCGCTCGACGATGCCGGCGAGCACCCGCTCGTCCTCGACGGCGCGCACACCGTGCCCGATCCGGTCCGGGACCAGCTCGCGCATGACCTCGCTGATGTGGTCCGGCCCGAGCAGCTCGCCACCGTGGGGCACGGCGGCCAGCCCGGCCCGCCGGGCGATGTCGAACGCATGCCCGAACTGGGCAGTGTCCCCGCGCCGCTCGTCGTTCGACAGCCCGAAGCCCACGACCTCACCGACACCGTCGCCCGCGTACCGGGCGGCCAGGCGGGCGAGGGTGCGCGCGTCGAGCGGATGCTTCATCCGAGACGCCGCGATGATCACGCCCACCTCGACCCCGTGCGCGGCGCTCGCGGTCCGGGCCGCGTCGATGACGATCTCGACGGCCGGGGTGATGCCGCCGACGAACGGTGCGTAGGAGGTCGGGTCGACCTGGATCTCGAGCCGGCCGGAGCCCTCGGCGGCGTCGTCGGCCGCCGCCTCGTCGACCAGGCGGCGCATGTCGGCCTCCGACCGCACGCACGCCCGGGCGGCGTCGTACAGGCGCTGGAAGCGGAACCAGCCACGCTCGGTGGCAGGGAGGCGCAGGGGATCGTTGTCGACGAGGGCCTCGGGCAGCCGTACACCGTGCGCCGCCGCCATGTCGACGAGGGTCGGTACCCGCATGGATCCCGTGAAGTGGAGGTGGAGGTGCGCCTTGGGCAGGAGTGCGAGGTCGCGCATCTGCGTAGTCTGGCAAAGCAGTGGTGCCCTGGCAGCCGCGGGTCGTGATACTCCGCACTACTCACACATCCTGTCGCCCCATCTTTGGTGCGCTCGCGATCCGCTCAGTATCCTGAAATGAACATGCCCCAGATAGCCGAAATGACTGATTTGCTCGTCCTGCGACCACATACACCGGTGAACCAGTGAACGAAGAGACCACGGGGGAGGACAACGCCGCAGACCTTCCGGTGCACGTTGTGCTCGGCGGCAGGTACGAGCTGGTCGACGTCCTGGGCACTGGGGCGACGTTCACCGTCTACGAGGCGCAACGGGTAGCAGCCCCGCCCGCGCCGGAGCCCACGGCGGACGAGGCCGGTGACTCGGCCGACGCCGGCACGGGCGCCGACGAGCCCGGCGCCGACACGGCTGCCGCGACCGATGTGGCGGACGCCGCGGGCGCGACCGCACCCGACGACGCCGAGACCGCGGCCGACGCCGAGGCAGAGACCGGCGCGGAGCCGGCCGGTGCGGACACGACGGCAGAGATCCCCACGCCGGAGGAAGCGCCGGAACCGGAGGTCGACCTCGACCAGCCGCTCGTCGTCAAGGTCCTGCACCCCCACCTGGTCGACGACCAGAACGCGCGCGAGTCGCTGCGCCGCGAGGTCGACGCGTCGGCGCTGGTGGATCACCCCGGCGTCGTCAAGGTCCTGGATTCGGGCGAGGAGGACGTCGCCGGCGCGAACGTGCCGTGGACGGTCATGAACCGCATGCCGGGCGTGTCCCTGTCCGACCTCGCGGGAGACAACGGCCTGCCGTGGCGGGACGCGCTCGCGATCCTCGACGGCCTGCTGGAGGCGCTCGCCGCCGTGCACGCGGCAGGTCTGGTGCACCGGGACGTGGCGCCGCGCAACGTGATGGTCGACAAGCAGGCCGACGGCACGTTCGTCGTGGGACTGCTGGACCTGGGACTCACCCGGCCCGCGGGCGGCGACGGTGACGGTGCGACCGTGGCCGGGTCGGTCATCGGGATGTCGCCGGAGCAGGCACGTGGCAAGCCCCTCGACGCGCGCAGCGACATCTACGCCGCCGGGGCCCTCGCCTACTACACGCTGACCGGGCACGCGCCGTACGAGCGGGCGCTGCCCGAGGACGTCCTGCGGGCGCACGTGAACGCACCCGTTCCCGCGGCTTCCGCGCGCCGCGCGGCGGTCCCGGCGTCGGTGGACCGGCTCGTCTCGCGGGCGATGGCCAAGGACCCGGGCCGGCGGTTCCCGACCGCCGAGGCGATGCGCGGGACCGTGACGATCCTGCTCGGCGGCCCGGCCGGCCGCCTGGGGACCAGCGGCGAGACCATGCAGCTCGGTGTGGGCGCGGGCGGTACCCAGGTGATCGACCCGGTCACCGGTGCGGCCGGCTCGGGCACGATGAAGCTGGGGCAGGTTGGCGAGGGCACCGACCGCACCATGATGGTCGGCGCCGTGGGCGCCGGCGCGGTCGGAGCCGCAGCCGCCGGTGCGGCCGCCGGCGACCCCGACGCGTCCGGTGCGGAGACCGTGGCGGTCACCGGTCCGGTGCCCGTCGGGACGCCTCCCGGGGGCACGCCTCCGGTCGCGCCGCCCCCGGTGGCGCCGCCCGAGGAGGAGCGCAGGTGGTGGCACGCCTTCACGACCGGCCGCGGCCGTGTGGCCACGATCATCGTGTTCGCGCTGCTCGTGTTCGGGGGCGCAGGTCTGGTGATCGCGAACATCCTCGACGACCAGGGCACGCCGGTGGTCACGCCGAGCGTCAGCCCGGAGCCGGAGGAGCCGTCGCGTTCGCCCACGTCGTCGCCCACCCCGACCGAGACCGAGGACGAGTACGTGCCGCCGCCGGCGCCCGAGCCGGAGCCGACACCGACCGTGACGGTCACCGAGGAGCCGTCGCCCGAGCCGACCACCGAGCCGACGCCGACCGACGAGCCGACGCCGACCACGGAGCCGACGCCGACCGAGGAGCCGACACCGACCACGGAGCCGACCCCGACCGAGGAGCCGACGGTCGACCCGACGCCGCCGGTCGAGGAACCGACCACCGAGCCGACCGGCGGCACCCCCGGGGGCGGTGAGGCGGGCGGCGACGCCGAGGCCGACCCCGTCGACGGCCGGTAGGCAGAACCGCTCAGGTGATCCAGCCGCGCGCCCGGGCCACGGTCACCGCGCCCGTACGGTCGGTGACACCGAGCTTGGCGAACGCCCGGATGAGGTGCGTCTTGACCGTCGCCTCGGTGATGGAGAGCTCCCGCCCGACCTCGGCGTTCGACCGCCCGAGCGCCACGAGCGTGAGCACCTCGGCCTCCCGTGCGGACGGTCGCTCCGCCGCCGTCCGCACCGAGCTGACCAGGCGGGTCGCCACGCTCGGGGCAAGCACCGTCTCGCCACGGGCCGCGGCCCGGACGCCGGCGACGAGCTCCGCGCGCGGGGTGTCCTTCAGCAGGTAGCCGGTCGCTCCCGCCTCCACGGCCCGCAGGATGTCGGCGTCCGTGTCGTACGTCGTCAGCACGACGACGCGCGGCCCGGTGCCCACGATCCCGACGGTCGCCGCGACGCCGTCGAGCACCGGCATACGCAGGTCCATGAGCACCACGTCGGGCCGCAGCGACGTCGCCAGCGCCACGGCCTCGCGCCCGTCGGCAGCCTCACCCACGACCTCGAGGTCGTCCTCCACGGTCAGCATGCCCACCAGTCCGGACCGCACCACCGGATGGTCGTCCACCACCAGTACCCGGATCATCCAGCCGTCCCCCGTTCCCTCTCGCGAACCCCGGCCCCGGCCGTGGCGTCGGCCTCGGCCGGGGCGGCCGGCGACCCGTCGACCTGTCCGTCGACCGGCACCCGGGCGCACAGCGTGGTGCCGCCGCCGTCGCCGGACCCGACGGCCAGTGTGCCGCCCGCGGACCGTACCCGATCCCGCATCCCCGCCAGCCCGAAACCGTCGGCGGCGTCCGCGCCGATCCCGCGCCCGTCGTCGGACACCGTGAGCGCCACCTCTCCCTCGGCCTGCCCCAGCCGCACGACGACGGACCGTGCGTGCGCGTGCCGTCGCACGTTCGCGAACGCCTCCTGGGCGGCCCGGAGCAGGACCACCTCGACCGTGGGCGAGAGCGCCCCGACCCGGTCGGTCTCGACCGTCACGGCCAGGCCGGTCTCCTCCTCGAACCGGCTGCCGAGCCGGCCCAGCGCCTGGGGGAGCGAGGCGTCCTGCAGCGCGACCGGCGCGAACGCCGCCACCAGGGCGCGGGCCTCGGCGAGGTTGTCCCGGGCGGTGTCCTCGACGACGTGCAGCCGTTCGCGCGCGGCGTCCTCGTTTCCGACGTCGAGGGCCGCGGTCGCGGCCTGCGCCTGCATGACCACGCTCGTGAACCCCTGGGCGAGCGTGTCGTGGATCTCGCGCGCGAGCCGCTCGCGCTCCGCGCGGACGCCGGCCTCGTGGTTGGTCAGGGCCAGCTGGGCCTGCGCCGCGTGCAGCTTGCCGAGCAGTCGGACGTGCTCCTCCGCACGCCGCATCGCCACGTGGAACCAGAGCCCGAGCCCGATCGCGAACACCAGGGTGACCAGCATCTGCGGCACCACCTCGCCCATGATCGCGAGGTCGAAGTCGTATTGCGACGCGATACCGACCGACACCGAGACCGCGAGTGCGACACAGCCGACGATGCCGTGCCGGATCGACTCCAGCAGCATCCACACCTGCGCGAACGCGATGAACAGCAGGAGCGACGCCACCCCGCCCTGGGACACGGTCACGCCGGTGCCGACGACCACCACCGCGAGGTACAGCACGGCCAACCGCTGGTCTCGCGTGCGGGCCGCCCGCGCGCCCCACAGCAGATAGGCCACGACGATCGCGGCCATCGCCGCGTAGGCGACGGCGAGCTGCGTGCCCCGCGTGCCCGCCAGCGCCAGCGCGACGGCGGTCAGCGCGATGATCACGCCGAACGCGGCATCCCACCACCGCACCTGCTGGTCCCACCCGGCGTAGAGGCGCTCCAGGTCGTAGTCGCGGCTCGTGCCGCCCTCGTCCGCCGCGTTCTGGTCAGCCGTCATCGTGCCGACGCCACCGGAACGTGCGAGCGCCGACCACGAGTGCGACGACCAGCCATGCCGCCAGTACAGCAGCCGTGGTGCCGTGCTGCCAGGCCCCGGACGGCTCGGCGGCCGCGAAGGCGTCCGGCAGGAACACCGAACGCATGCCTTGCGCGATCCACTTGAGCGGGAAGATCGACGACAGGTCCAGCATCCAGCCCGGCAGCTGGCTCACCGGGAAGAAGACCCCGGACGTGAACTGCAGCACCAGGACCGGCGTGACCACGACGGCGCTCGCGGACCGGCCGGAGCTCGGCACCGACGAGTACGCGACGCCGCACACGGCCCCGGCAGCCGTGCCGAGCACGAACACCCAGGCGAACGTGGCCCAGCGTCCGGCATCGTCGGGCAGGGAGACGTCGAAGACGAGTGCGGCGACCGCCAGCAGCAGCGCTGTCTGTAGCAGAACGGTGACCAGCGACAAGAACACCTTGCCCAGGAAGTACGACGTCGCGGGCAGCGGCGTGGCACGGAGGCGCTTGAGGGTGCCGTCGTCCCGCTCGACGGCGATCGAGATGGCCAGCGTCTGGTAGGTGGACAGCATGATGCCGGTCGCCACCATGCCGGGCAGGAAGTACTGCGCGAAGCTGACCGTCACACCGTTCGCGCCAATGGGCTCGTCGTCGCCGAAGACCGTCGCGAAGATCGCGAGCATGAGAATCGGGTAGGCAAACCCGAAGATCACGGAGTCGCGCTCGCGGACGAACTGGAGCAGCTCGACGCCGCCGCGTACCAGCCCCTGGCGGAGCACGCCGGGCAGTCGCCGTGCCGCGGGTTCGGTCGAGGCGGCCCGGGCCGCCGGGGTCGTCGTCGCGCTCATCACGCCACCTCCACGCTGTCGTCGTCGGTCCGGGCCTCGGCGGTCGGCGTGTGGTCCGCCGGGTGCTCACCGATCAGGGACAGGTAGACGTCCTCGAGGGTCGGGCGAGTGATCGACAGGCCGGGCACCTCGCCGTCGGGCCCGGCCGTCGCGATGAGCCGGGCCACGATAGCCGTGGGCCGGTCCGTCCGTTCGGTGCGCCGTACGCCGCCGTCGTCCCAGGCGACCACGGGCGTGCGGGCCTCGGGCCCGCCCAGCGTCTCGGGCGTGCCGGTGGCGACCACGACACCGTCGCGCACGACGACGACCCGGTCGGCCAGCTGGGCTGCCTCGTCGAGGTAGTGGGTGGTGAGCAGGATGGTGGTGCCGTCGTCCCGCAGGCTCGTGACGAGGTCCCAGAAGGACCGGCGGGCCTGCGGGTCGAACCCGGTGGTGGGCTCGTCCAGGAACAGCAGCTCCGGCCTGCCGACGATGCCGAGCGCCACGTCGAGCCGGCGCCGCTGCCCGCCGGACAGCCCGCGGGTCCGTGCCCGGGCCTTCTCCGCGAGCCCGACGGAGGCGATGACCTCGGCCGGGTCGCGCGGGTCCGGGTACGAGGCGGCGGTGGCCCGCACCTTCTCCAGGACGGTGAGCTCGTTCATGTCCCGCGAGTCCTGCATGACGACGCCGATCCGCGCCCGCCAGGCGCGGCCGGCCAGTCGTGGGTCCTCGCCGAGTACCCGCACCTCGCCGTCGTCCCGGTCGCGGAAGCCCTCGAGGACCTCGACGGTGGTGGTCTTGCCCGCCCCGTTGGGGCCGAGCACCGCCACGATCTCGCCGCGGGAGACGTCGAGGTCGAGGCCTGCGACCGCGTCCTTGAAACCGGCGCGTGCGCTGCCGTAACGCTTACGGAGGCCGCGTACCTGCACGGCCAGTGGGTCGGATGTCTGCATGCCGTCGAGCATGCTCCGGTCAGCACCTCCGGCGGGACGCCCGTTCGGCTGCATCTGCTGTCCACCGTTCGGTGGACACGCGTTCCGGCGCCGGGCGGCCGAGCCGGCCGAGACCCGTCGCGGGCCGTCCGGGACGAGTTCGACCTACGGCCGTGGGTACCGTACAGTTGTGCCTCGGTGATTGATGCTCACGTGATGTGGCGTGCCTCTTCAGGGTGCGGCACAACGGGTGGCAACGGCATCGAACACAAAGGGTAGTGGCGCAATTGGTAGCGCAGCGGTCTCCAAAACCGCAGGTTGCAGGTTCGAGTCCTGTCTACCCTGCCAGCGTGAACCCCAGCGGGGCCGCGCGCAGCGGGCCCACGTGATGTGGACCTGGCAAGGCAGTCCGCGCCGCCCGGCGCGCCGGGCCACAGGAGTGGGGTAGCAGTGAGCGACACCGAGGTGATCCAGAGCGCCGCGGAGCGTCCGAGCAGGGGCGGCGGCAACATCTTCGCCCGAATCGCGCTCTTCGTGCGCCAAGTGGTGGCCGAGCTCAAGAAGGTCGTCGCACCGACGCGTTCCGAGCTCATGACGTACACGAGCGTGGTGCTGGTCTTCCTGATCGTCGTCATGATCTTCGTGGTGGTGCTGGACTACGGGTTCGGCATGCTCGCCGGCTGGGTCTTCGGCTGATTCGGCGCTTCCGCGACGACACGTTGACGCAGCCCTAGACGGCCCCGACCGCAGGTCGGCGCCGGTCCGGGTGCGCCGGACAAGCAGATGGGGCACGCTGCGCAGTACTTCGCTGTGATCGTTCTCGCCTGTTGCTGATTGTTCCTTCGCGGCATTTTCGCGCGACAATGGGCGAACACAGCTCGTAGAGGTACGCACACCCGTGCCGGGCGCAGCCCGGCGCACGAAGAGAAAGCAGGTTCGTTTCGTGTCCCAGGACTCTCTGGACCAGACGGAGAACGTCTCGCCGTCCGACGACTCCGATGCGGCCGTCGACGCGCCCCTGGACGCCGAGAACGCTGACGTGCCTGCGGACGTAGAGACTCCGGCCGACACCGAGGCCGAGACCACGGATGACACCGAGGCCGACGCCGACGAGGAGCGCACCGTCGACGCCGACGGCGACGTCATCGTGGACGAGGTCGAGGAGTTCAAGCGCACCCTCCGCTCCCAGCTGGGCGACTGGTACGTCATCCACTCGTACGCGGGCTACGAGAAGCGCGTGAAGACCAACCTCGAGAACCGCATCCAGAGCCTCAACATGGAGGACTACATCTTCCAGGTCGAGGTGCCGATGGAAGAGGTTGCCGAGATCAAGAACGCGCAGAAGAAGATCGTGAGCCGGGTCCGCATCCCGGGTTACGTCCTCGTGCGCATGGAGCTGACCGACGAGTCGTGGGGCGCCGTGCGGCACACGCCGGGCGTCACGGGCTTCGTCGGGCACACGCACCAGCCGGTGCCGCTGAGCTTCGACGAGATCTACTCGATGCTCGCCCCGTCGATGCTGCCGCAGCCGTCGCAGGCCGGTCAGCCGGCCGCCGCGGGCGGCGCGTCGACCGGTGGCAAGGCCCCGGTCCACGTGGACTTCGAGGTCGGCGAGTCGGTGACCGTGACCGACGGTCCGTTCGACACGCTGCCCGCCTCGATCTCCGAGATCAACGTCGAGGCCCAGAAGCTCAAGGTCCTCGTTTCCATCTTCGGCCGGGAGACCCCGGTCGAGCTGGGGTTCAACCAGGTCGCCAAGATCTGAGCCCGTTCCCCGGCATTGCAACCGGGTCATCGCCCACGGCGTCGGCCCAACCGAACAGAAGGTAGACAAGCATGCCCCCGAAGAAGAAGGTCTCCGGCCTCATCAAGCTGCAGATCCAGGCCGGCGCCGCGACGCCGGCTCCGCCGATCGGCCCCGCACTGGGTCAGCACGGCGTGAACATCATGGAGTTCTGCAAGGCGTACAACGCGGCGACCGAGTCGCAGCGCGGCAACGTCATCCCGGTCGAGATCACGGTGTACGAGGACCGCTCGTTCACCTTCATCACCAAGACCCCGCCGGCCGCCGAGCTGATCAAGAAGGCCGCCGGTGTGCCGAAGGGTTCGCCCACGCCGCACACGGTCAAGGTCGCCTCGATCACTAAGGACCAGGTCCGCGAGATCGCGACGACCAAGATGCCGGACCTCAACGCGAACGACCTCGAGGCCGCTTCGCTGATCATCGCGGGCACCGCCCGTTCGATGGGCATCACCGTCTCGGAGTGATTCCATCCGAGGCTTCGGCCTCGGACCGCACGAGGTGACCGGCGGACGTCGTCGGTCACCGCAGTGGCAGGGCCACAGGGCCCGCTACGACCACAAGGAGAGAAACATGGCAAAGCGCAGCAAGGCGTACCTCGCCGCCGCAGAGAAGATCGACACCGACTCGGTGTACGCACCGCTCGACGCGATCCGTCTCGCCAAGGAGACCGCCACCGTCAAGTACGACGCGACCGTCGAGGTCGCGTTCCGGCTGAGCGTCGACCCGCGCAAGGCGGACCAGATGGTCCGTGGCACGGTCAACCTGCCGAACGGCACGGGTAAGACCGCCAAGGTCATCGTGTTCGCCAACGCCGCCAAGGCGGAGGAGGCCCGCGCGGCCGGTGCCGACGAGGTCGGTGGCGACGAGCTCATCGAGAAGGTGGCCGCCGGCTACACCGACTTCGACTCGGCTGTCGCCACGCCCGACCTCATGGGCAAGGTCGGTCGTCTCGGTAAGGTCCTGGGCCCCCGCGGCCTCATGCCGAACCCCAAGACCGGCACCGTGACGATGGACGTGGCCAAGGCCGTCACCGACATCAAGGGCGGCAAGATCGAGTTCCGCGTCGACAAGCACGCGAACCTGCACTTCATCATCGGCAAGGCCTCCTTCTCGGAGACCCAGCTGCTGGAGAACTACGCGGCCGCGCTCGACGAGGTCCTGCGCCTCAAGCCGTCGTCCTCGAAGGGTCGCTACATCAGCAAGGCGACCATGACCACGACGATGGGCCCCGGCATCCCGCTGGACCAGAGCAAGACGACCAAGCTCCTGGAAGACGTCTCGGCCTGAACCGAGCGCTCCTGAGCGCGAGAAGGCCCGCATCCCTCACGGATGCGGGCCTTCTTGTTTCTTCTCAACACTATGTATCGAACCGGGCAGTAGCCCCTCTTGTCTGATGAGCGGCACCGTGCCGACGTGCATCGAGGAGGGGGGAGTGCCTGATGGGCACAGTCTTCTACCTCCCCGGATCCGCAGTCTCGGCCGTAGACTCGGCTGGTCCAAGTGGTCCCCGTCCGGTATCGGACAGGGCAACATCCGCCAGCAGAGAATCCCGTGGTGCAATGACAGGATCAAGGGAGGCCCTGCCCGACGTCGACGGGTCCGGGCTCACGCTCGGCGATCGCGCTGCGATCGCCCTGACCGAGTACCGCGAGGGTAACCACCAGGCACTCGGCGAACTGGTCCGCGAGGCGACGCCGCTGCTGTGGCACACGGTCCGCGCGCAGGGCGTCGAGCCCGACGCCGCGGAGGACGTGGTGCAGAGCACGTGGGTCGCCCTCGTGCGGCACGCCGATTCGATCGCCGAACCCAAGGCCGTGCTGAAGTGGCTCCTCGTCACGGCGAAGCGCGCTGCCTGGGAGGCCGTGCGCAAGCACCGGGACGACGAGAAGCGCCGCACCGAGCTCCCGGACGACAGCCCGGAGCACCCGACGGCCCTCCCCTCGAAGGACCCGCTGCCGGACGCCGAGGTGCTGCGCGACGAGCGCGATCGCATCCTGTGGATGTCGCTCCAGAAACTTCCCGGACGCTGCCAAGAGCTGCTGCGTCTGGTTTCGCTCGCCGACCGGCCGGACTACCGGTACATCTCGGCGGCGATCGGAATGCCGATGGGTTCCATCGGCTCGACTCGTGGGCGCTGCTTGGCAAAGCTGCGGACCATCCTCGACGAGCAGGGGGACTTCTCGTGGGCCTGACGCCGGAACCGAACAAGGACGAAGGTGCCGTGGGGGACCTCTCGTTCGACCCGAAGGGCCGGCTCGACGCCGACGACGGGGCAGTGCTGACCCGTCTTGCCCATCTTGTCGAGGCGGTTGACCCGGTGCCGAGCGACCTCGTGGAGCGCTCGCTCTTCGCGATCACGCTGGCCGGCCTGGAGGCCGACCTGATGGAGGCGGTCTACCTCGACGTGCCCCTCGCGGGCGTGCGCGGGGCTGCGGCGGCAGCACGTGCCGACGACACCGCCCCCGCCGAGGCGAAGACCATCACCTTCACGCACGACTCGCTGACCGTGATGATCAGCCTGTCCCCGTCCGCCGGTGGCCGGGTACGGATCGACGGCTGGGCCGCACCCGCGGCCGGGCTCGACGTGGAGCTGCACCGACCGGGAGTCGACGTCATCACCGTCGCCTCCGACGAGGACGGCCGGTTCTCGTTCGACTCCGTCGAGCGCGGGCGAGCAAGCCTGGTGGTGCGCCGGACCGACGGCGGTGGCGGCGCTGTGAGCACGCCGGTGATCGAACTCTGAACTTCTGACCTGTTGGATCTCTGACCTGGCCGAGGGGGCGCGGCGGGGGCAGCCGAGTGCGCCTATCGATGGAGAGGTACTGCTGTGAGTGAGCCCATGCCCGAGTCCGAGTTGCGCGTCCGTGACCATGCCGGAGGATGGCGGCCGGTCCGGGAGCTAGACCCGGCAGAGGCACCGTGTCGACGCGATGTCCGGCTGGCTCCTACGCGGTACGTCGCTGACCGGCTGATCGTGCGTGGCCTTCCGGGGGAGGACGACGAGACGCTGGCATTGATCCGCGAACAGTCAGCCGCCCGCGGGCTCGTCCTGGTCGAGGAAGAACTGGAGCTAGCCCCCATGCGCCGTGAGGTGCCTCGGCGTGGGGTCGTGCTGCACCTGACTCAGCCTGACGGGGATGCTGCCGATGTCTGGGACCTCCTTGACGAAGTTGCGGATCGCGCCGGAGACGAGGCTCGCAAGCGGGTCGGGCTGGACCACGTGCTGATGGGCCACCGTCCGAAGCCAGGTCTTGCAGTGCTCAGCGACCGAGAACCGTCTCATCACGTGGGCCCAGCGCCGCGCCGTGAGCTCGGGGCTGGCCCTGCGCCGTGGCTGTCAGCTGACGGCGCGCTACGTCCGGTTGTTGCTGTCGTGGACTCAGGTATCGGTGCGCACCCGTGGTTCGATGGATCACCTGTGGTCATCCGGGATGCGGAGGTCGATGGTCGCCCGATCGGCACGTACACGGAAGATGAGCCGGTGACCGGGCACGAGCCGCAGACGGAACTCGCACCATACTTCGGGCACGGTACGTTCATTGCGGGTGTGGTGCACCAGGTCTGCCCTGACGCTGCAATTCTCCCGGTGCGAGTTATGTCGACGGATGGCAGCGTTCGCGAGTGGGATCTCGCGCGTTCGTTGGAACGCCTACTCGAGTACCACCTGCGAGGCGTCGACGGCATGGAGGGTTATGCCCCGGTCGACGTGGTGGTGCTGGCGCTTGGCTTTCAGCCAGAACTCCTCGAGGATGACGACTACGAGGGGGTGCTTCGCGGAATCCTGCGCGATCTCCGTCGTCAGGGTGTCCTGGTCGTTGCGTCAGCCGGCAATGACGGCCGTGAACAGCCGGTGTTCCCGGCCGGATGGGCTCCGCACGTCCACAGGGTCGGCAACCGAGCGGAGCCGTTGGACCATGGCGATCTGCGTGCGGACTACACGCCACTCCTTGTTGTCACAGCGGCCAATCCGAACGGTACGCTTGCGGACTTCGCGAACGACGGGCCCTGGGTCACCTGCCTGCGCCCTGGTACAAACGTGCTGAGCACGATGCCGACGACCGCCGATGGAGCACTGCTGCCACAGGAAATCGGTGATGGCGGTCGTGAGTCAGTGGACCCCGACGACTACACAGGTGGGTTTGCTACCTGGAGTGGAACGTCGTTCGCGGCACCTGTACTTGCGGGAGAGCTCGCAAGGTCGCTGATGGGTGAGAGGATTCCCGGGCCGATTGATGGCCGCGTCGCAGCGGCATGGAGCGCTGTAAGGGATACGACGGGCCTGCCGATACCTGGCTGATGACGATGAGGTGACTGTGACGACGCGCGTCTCGCGAAGAGGCTGGGAGCAGCTTTATGAGCGGTTGGACGTCGCCCGTGATTTCAATGCACGGGCTCAGTGGTTGTCGTCGCAGAAGGAGCTAGAAAGCCTCCTCAATGACCTCCTCAATCTGGACCCTGACAAAGAAGGTCCGGACGGCAGGGCACTGTGGATCGAACTCATGGTGCGTACTTATGTAGGGCTGTCGAACCCAGTGCATGCGCTCACTGGGTCGCTTGAGGAAGCGTTGGAGCTCTGTGACGAGGCGGCGCGGTTCGCGCGCGAGGCCAGTGACGTAGCGGTACTCAAGTTGGTGGACGGCCAGCGCGGTGTGCTTTGCTCGCGTTCTGGCCAGTCAGGCAGAGCGCTCGCGAACCTTACGTCGGCGCTGCAGTCGCCAGGGCTGACCGATCGTCGGGACCTAGTGACGGTGTACCTCAACCGAGGGAGTGTGCACAGCGAGCTCGGGAACTTCCACGAGGCGCTGACTGACTACGAGACTGCTTACGACCAGGCAGTGGCACTTGGAAACCCGCGTGTCGTTTCCTGGGCGCTGCAAGGACTCGGCTACGCGAGGTACACCCTGGGCAACCTGCCCGGTGCATTGGAGTCGATGGAACAAGCTGTGGCCGCGGCTCCGGATTGGGATGACGGTATTCCGGAGCTGGGCCGGGCGGAAGTGCTCTTCGAAAGCGGGCTCCTGGATGACGCCGAGCAGTTGCTGTCCACGGCCGCCGAACGACTGGCGCGAGCTGCGCTCAGAAACGACCATGCCGAAGCGGAGTGGTTTCGTGCTCGTGCGCTGATGGGTCTTCATCGCTTCGACGAGGCCCGACTGCAGGCTGCCCAAGCACGCCGTCGATTCGAGCGTGGTGGTCAGCGCCCGATGGCCGCATTGGCGGGAGTCCTTGAACTCGAAGCGTCGCTCACTGAGGCTGCCCGGTCGTCGAGCGGCCCGACACCAGCATTGGCGCGGCGGCGGGCACAGCAATCGATGAATGCCGCCGAAGCTGGGGACGCGGCAGGACCGATGCTCGGGTATCACCCGGGACATGCCGCGCGGTTCGTCGCTGCACGCTGGCTGATCCTCGCAGGCGACCTGGATGCTGCCCGCGAGGTACTCGCTCAGGTTCCTCGTACGTTGACAAGCGCACCACTGACCATGCGAATCCAGCACTACACCGCGCAAGCAGAGCTGGCGTTCGCAACGGGCGACCGTGCTAGAGGGCTCCGAGCAGTGCGGTCCGGCTTGGGGCTGCTCGCCGACCACCGCAGCCGGCTGGGCTCTGTCGAGTCGGTCACGGCCGCAGCCGCGCATGGTGTCGGCCTGAACCGTGTCGATGTCGAGGCAGCTGTGCGTACAGGGCGCTCGACTGCACTATTTGATGCCTTGGAGCGTGGTCGTGCCACATTCGCCGGAACTGGCCGCGTTACTCCGCCAGATGATCCTGACGCAGCCGCACTCCTTACCGAGGCGCGCGGTCTGCTAGCAAGGGCCCGCGATGTCGGCGCGACCGGTTCGAAGGAGCGGGAGAAGCTCACGCGCCGTGCGCGCCGTATCCAGGACGAGGTGCGAGAAAGGTCTTGGCGGCATGTGGGGAATGCGGGTGCTGTTCAGCGACCGGTTTCGGCAGGGGAACTGCGGCGTGTCCTCAGTGAGCGAGGCGTCGACACTGCGGTCGTCGCGAACTTCCTGGTGATCAGCGGAGCTTTGTACTGCGTCCGGGTCGATGCCCGAGGGGCAACCACGGTTAGTCTCGGGGCGGCGGAGGACGTCACCGAACGGATTCGTCGTCTCAGCGCCGACTTCACCATGGCCGCCAACGACCTGATCCCAGCGCCTCTCCGCGCCGCCGCCCATGCGTCGCTGGAGCGCAACCTCAAGGTCCTCGACGACATCCTGCTCACCCCGCTCCGCGCCGCCGGTGACCTCTATGTCGTCGCCCGCGAGCCCTTGCTTCGCGTCCCCTGGACTGCCCTGCCCTCCCGCAGCGGCCTGCGCACCGCCGTCAACTCGTACGTAGCCCGCGGCCGCACCCACGCCCGCCCGAGCGGCAAGCGCCGGCTCCTCGCCGCCGCAGGCCCCGGCGTGAAGCACGGCACCGAAGAGGTCCACGCCGTCGGACGCCAGTGGGCAGGTGCAACCGTCCTGACGGGCGAGCACGCCGTCACCGAACACGTCCGCACGGCCCTAGCCACCCATGACGTCGTCCATCTAGCCACCCACGGCCAGCACGACGCCGACAACCCCCTCTTCGCGAGCATCGATCTCGCGGACGGTCCCTTGTTCGCCCACGAACTCGACGGGACACCGCTGCCCGGGTCGGTGGTCATCCTGTCGTCCTGCGAGGTCGGTGGTTCCACCCAGGTGCTCGGCGGTGAGGTCCTCGGCCTGACATCGGTACTCCTGCGCCTGGGCGCCCGCGCCGTCATCGCCTCGGTCGCCAAGCTCTCGGACGAGCTCGCTGCGCGCGTCATGCCCCGTCTGCACGCCCACCTGCGTGAGTCCGACGATCCGGAGGCGGCGCTCGCGGCGGCCCTCAAGGATGTGGCCGAACCGGTTCCGCTGGTCTGTTTCAGCTCGGTCGAGGGACTCGCCGTCGGCTGACGGCCGGAGGGACGAATCGCCGTCCGGTCAGTCATCTTCACCCGGCGCGAGCCCCTGACCTGCGGCGTCGTACAGGCCGGTGACAGGGCCCACCGCACCCCGCTAGCGTGTGCGGCCTGACGCTTGCGAGGGCGTGGAAAAGGGCAATCGGGGGCGAGATGTGGCCGGAACTTGAGGCCGAGCTGCTGGTCGCGCGGGAGCTCAACTCCCGGTCGCGGCCCGGCGACGCGCTGCCCCGGTTCCGGGACGTGCTCGACCGGCTCCGGATGATCGACCCGGGAAGTCTCGGCGCCGCGGACCACGAGCGGTGGGCCGAGGGCATGGTGCGTTCCCTGGCGGGAGAGGCGGTCGCCGTCCAGGCGGTCGAGGACGCGCTCGACAAGCCGCTCGCGCTCCTCGAGGACGCAGACGCTCGTGCGGTGACCGCGCCGTCGTCGTCCAGGTCGCGACTCGCCGCCGTCGTCGAGGGGACGCGCGGCCTCCTGCTCCAGCGTGCAGGCCGACAGACCGACGCCATGGCGGCTTTCGATCGTGTGCTCGCTGATCCCGCACTGCTGCCCGAACGGGATCTCGCAGCAGCACTGCTCAACCGCGGCGCGACGGCCATCGAGCTCGGCCGGCTGGATGCGGCGCTCCGCGACTTCGAGGCCTGCCACGAGCGGGCGAACAGAGCCGACCTCACCGGCGTGGCGGCTCTCGCGCTCCAGAACACCGGCTTCGTGCGGTACGCGCTCGGCGACATCCCCGGCGCGTTGCAGGCCATGGGCGCCGCCCGCGCCGTCGACCCCGAGCGGTCCGACGGCGTGCTCGACATCGGCCGCGGCGCCGTGCTCTACGAGGCCGGCCTGCTCGAGGATGCCGAGCGCGTCCTGACCCAGGCGATCTCACGCATGGTCGTTCCCGGCCGGGCCCAGTACCGAGCCGATGCCGAGTACTTCCGCGCGCGCTGCCTCATGGCGCTGCACCGGTGGGACGAGGCCCGCACCGGCGCAGCCTTCGCCCGGCGGTACTACGCCGGCGTCGGCCACCCGCAGCGGGCAGCGGTTGCGCACGTCGCGGAGCTGGAGGCCATCCTCCTGCCGGTCCGACGTGGCGAGGCGCCCGTGCCGCACGATGCCCGCCACCGCGCCGAGCAGGCCCTCGAAGCGGTGCAGGCCGGCGACGAGGTGGACCCTCTCCTCGGTCAGCACCCAGGTCTGACTGCCCGGTTCGTCGCCGCGCAGTGGTACCTCCTGGCCGACGACGTCGCTGCGGCCCGCGCCGTGCTCGACGACCTGCCGGACGGCATGGCCGACGCGCCCTTGAGCACCCGGATCCAGCGACAGTCGGTGCTCGCGCACATCGCCTTCGCCTCAGGGGACCGGGACACGGGCATCGCCGCCGTGCGCCAGGGTCTCGGGCTGCTCGCCGACCATCGCGTCGGTCTCGGCTCGGTGGAGTCCGTGACCGCCGCCGCCGTCCACGGCGTCGACCTGCAACGCACCGACGTCGAGGCCGCCGCACGCACCGGACGGCCCGACGCGCTGTTCGAGGCCCTCGAACGGGGGAGGGCCACCTTCGCGGGGGTGGGCGGAGCCGCCGCGCCCGACGATCCCGCCGTGCGCGCGCTCGTCACCGAGGCCCGGGGGCTCGTCGTCCGGGCACGCATGCTCACGAGCCAGGAGGCCGCGCCCGAGCGCGCCTACCTGTTCGACCGCTCCGGCAGGCTCCTGGCGGCCGCCCGCGAACAGGCCTGGCACCGCACGGGCGACGACGACGCCGCCATCGAAGAGCGCCCCGCCACCGTGGCGGACGTCCGCGACCTGCTGTCCGGCCGCGACGACGGTGCGGTGGTCGCCAACTTCCTGGTGCTCGACGGCGTCCTGCGCTGTGTGCGCCTGGACGCGCACGGCACCCGCCTGGTGGACCTTGGCCCGGGGGCCGACGTCGCCGAGCGGGTGCTGCGCGCCCGGGCCGACCTCGGGGTGTGCGCCAACGATCTCGTACCCCCGGCACTGCGCGACGTCGCCCGCCGCTCGCTGACCCGCAACCTCCATGCGCTCGACCGGCTGCTCGCCCTGCCCCTGGAGGCAGAGGGTCCCCTGTACGTCGTGGGCAGGGAGCCGCTGGTCGGCGTGCCGTGGACCGCGCTGCCGTCCCGGCAGGGCAAGCGCACCACCATGCGTTCGTACGTGGCGCGCGGACGCGCATACCCGAGGCCGGGGGAGGGGCACCGGCTTCTCGCTGCCCACGGCCCAGGGGTGACCCTCGGCGCCAGCGAGGTGCGGGCGGTCGGCAAGATGTGGCCCGGCGCCACGGTCCTCACCGGTGCGGCCGCCACCACGACGGCGGTGCGCGAGGCGCTCGCGACGCACGACATCGTGCACCTCGCGACCCATGGCCGGCACGACGCCGACAACCCCCTCTTCGCCTCCGTCGACCTGGCCGACGGACCGCTGTTCGCGCACGAGCTCGACGGCAGCCGGCTGCCGGGATCGGTCGTGATCCTGTCGGCATGCGAGGTCGGCGGCTCCTCCCAGGTGGTCGGCGGCGAGGTCCTGGGCCTGACTGCGGTCCTCCTGCGCCTCGGCGCCCGCGCGGTCGTCGCGGCCGTCGCCCCGCTGTCCGACGCCGTCGCCGCGCGCGTGATGCCACGGTTCCACGCCCACCTGCGCGCCACCGACGACCCGGAGGCGGCGCTGGCGGCGGCGCTCGCGGACGAGCCCGAGCCGGCACCGCTGGTGTGCTTCGGCTCCCTTGAGGGCCTGCCCCGCTGACAGCGCCCCGCTGGCCCGCGTCGCCCGCGTAGGCTCCGTCGAACGTAGGACCAGTCGCCGCAAGGGCGCTGTTGAGGCGACCGACCCTACGTTCGGCTGCGTCGGAGCGACCGACCCTACGTTCGGCTGGTCAGGGCGACGGAGCCTACGTTCGGCGGGGTGTGGCGGGTGCCACCGCTCGTCGGTACGGCACCATCCCGGGGATCGTGTAATCTACTCAGGTAACCCAAGACCGCCGGTTGTTGGACGCTGCCCTCTCGTAGAGCAGCAGAAGACCGAAGTCCCGCTGAGAGCGGGGGCCTGCGTAGGTGACGAAACTCCGGTGCGGCTCTGCCGCACATGAAGAGCTCCGTGCGCCTGCGCCGGGGCTCTTTCTCATTTTCCGGGGCCCGCCCGGGGCGTACGCCTCAGGGAACGGTGGTACCACCACCGGAAGGACTGCCATGGCGACGCCGGAGAAGGCAGCCGCTGTCGCGGAGCTCGCGGACAAGTTCCGTGACTCCAGCGCAGCTGTGCTGACCGAGTACCGCGGGCTCACCGTTGCGCAGCTCAAGGAGCTGCGTCGGTCGCTCAGCGGCAACGCAACCTACGCCGTGGTGAAGAACACGCTCACGGAGATCGCGGCCAAGGAGGCCGGTGTCGAGGGTCTCGACGCCAACCTCAAGGGCCCGTCCGCCATCGCATTCGTGACCGGTGACCCGGTCGAGGCTGCGAAGGGACTGCGTGACTTCGCCAAGGCGAACCCCGCTCTGGTCATCAAGGGGGGCGTGCTCGACGGCGCCTCCATGACGGCCGCAGAGATCACGAAGCTCGCGGACCTCGAGTCCCGCGAGGTTCTGCTGGCCAAGGCGGCCGGCGCCATGAAGGCGAAGATCAGCCAGGCTGCTTTCGCCTTCAACGCCAAGCCGACCCAGGTCGCCCGCGTCATCGATGCCCTGCGTCAGAAGCAGGAATCGGAGGGTGCTGCCGCCTGATCGGGTGGCAGCACAGCAACAAACCCCCTGCTTCTGGCGGGCTGACCGGCCCGCGAAGCGATTACCGAAAGGAACGCCAACATGGCGAAGCTCAGCACCGAAGAGCTCCTGTCCACCTTCGAGGAGCTCACCCTTCTCGAGCTCTCGGAGTTCGTCAAGGCCTTCGAGGAGAAGTTCGACGTCACCGCTGCGGCCCCGGCCGCCGTGGCCGTTGCCGGCCCCGCCGGTGGCGCCCCCGCCGAGGCCGCTGAGGAGAAGACGGAGTTCGACGTCATCCTCGAGGCTGCCGGTGACAAGAAGATCCAGGTCATCAAGGAGGTGCGCGCGCTCACGTCCCTCGGTCTCAAGGAGGCCAAGGACCTGGTCGACGGTGCACCGAAGCCGGTTCTCGAGGCTGCCGACAAGGACGCCGCCGAGAAGGCCAAGGCTGCTCTCGAGGGCGCCGGCGCCACGGTCACCCTCAAGTGATCTGACGGCTCTACCGCCTTCGGGCTGGTGACGGCGGCCCGGGCTCGTCCCGGGCGCCGTCTGCCGACTGCAGAGGCTCGCACCCCTCGGGGTGCGGGCCTCTCGTGTTGCCCCAGGTCAGCGCAGCGCTGCGCCAGTGCGGATACGCAACGATCCGAAGAGTATTGCGTTCTCGACGTGCAGGGACTAGGGCGACTGGACATACTTAAGGGAGATAGGTATGCTAGCGCTTTGCGCCCGCGTGTGCCCTCGACGCCTCCCCCTGCTTCCCGAAAGTCCTGGTTGCATCCCCGCTTGTGGGATGCCCTCCGGCGACCGGTGAAGTCCGGCAGAGCTTCCTGCAGCACCGCAGAGCGTACAGCGTTCACTCGAACTGCAGGGAAGGACCCCTCTTGGCTGCCTCGCGCACCCCTTCAGCTCCGTCCGCCGAAGCCATTGCGAACCGTACCGCTTCCCGTCGCGTTTCTTTCGCAAAGATCTATGAGCCTCTCGAGGTCCCCGACCTGCTTGGGCTTCAGACCGAGAGCTTCGACTGGCTTCTTGGTAACCCAGCCTGGCAGGCCCGGGTAGAAACTGCCAAGGCGGCTGGCCGTAATGATGTCCCGGAAACCTCGGGCCTCGAGGAGATCTTCGAGGAGATCTCCCCGATCGAGGACTTCGGCTCCTCGATGTCCCTCTCCTTCTCGAACCACCGCTTCGAGCCGCCGAAGTACACGGCGGACGAGTGCAAGGAGAAGGACTTCACCTACGCGGCCCCGCTGTTCGTCACCGCGGAGTTCGTCAACTACACCACCGGCGAGATCAAGAGCCAGACCGTCTTCATGGGTGACTTCCCGCTCATGACGGCTCGTGGCACCTTCATCATCAACGGCACCGAGCGCGTCGTCGTCTCCCAGCTGGTGCGTTCCCCGGGCGTCTACTTCGAGCGCACCCCGGACAAGACCAGCGACAAGGACGTCTTCTCCGCGAAGATCATCCCGTCGCGCGGTGCCTGGCTGGAGTTCGAGATCGACAAGCGCGACGCCGTCGGCGTCCGCGTCGACCGCAAGCGCAAGCAGTCCGTCACCGTGCTGCTCAAGGCTCTCGGCATGAGCGAGGCGGAGATCCGCGAGGAGTTCGCCGAGTTCCCGTCGGTGCTCGACACCCTCGAGAAGGACCACGTCCACACCGAGGACGAGGCCCTGGTCGACCTGTACCGCAAGATCCGCCCGGGTGAGCCGCCGACGGTCGAGGCCGGTCGCGCGCTGCTCGAGAACTTCTACTTCAACCCGAAGCGGTACGACCTCGCGAAGGTCGGCCGGTACAAGGCGAACAAGAAGCTCGGTGTCGACGCGGAGCTGGCGGAGTCCACGCTGTCGCTGACCGACGTCGTGGCTACGATCAAGTACCTCGCGGCGCTGCACGCCGACAAGCAGGCCCTGTCGGGCATGCGCAACGGCCAGCAGGTCGAGGTGCGCGTCGAGGTCGACGACATCGACCACTTCGGCAACCGTCGTATCCGCGCCGTGGGTGAGCTCATCCAGAACCAGGTGCGCACGGGTCTGTCCCGCATGGAGCGCGTCGTTCGCGAGCGCATGACCACGCAGGACGTCGAGGCCATCACGCCGCAGACGCTGATCAACATCCGTCCGGTCGTCGCGTCGATCCGTGAGTTCTTCGGCACCTCGCAGCTGTCGCAGTTCATGGACCAGAACAACCCGCTCGCCGGCCTGACGCACAAGCGCCGGCTGAACGCGCTGGGCCCGGGTGGTCTGTCCCGTGACCGCGCCGGCATGGAGGTCCGTGACGTCCACCCGTCGCACTACGGCCGCATGTGCCCGATCGAGACCCCTGAGGGTCCGAACATCGGTCTGATCGGTTCGCTCGCGTCGTTCGGTCGCATCAACCCGTTCGGCTTCATCGAGACGCCGTACCGCAAGGTCGAGAACGGCAAGGTCACCGACAACATCGAGTACCTGACGGCCGATGACGAGGATCGCTACATCATCGCGCAGGCGAACACGCCGCTGCTCGCGGACGGCACGTTCGTCCTCGACCGCGTGCTCGTCCGCACCAAGGGTGGCGAGACCAACGACATCCGGGTGCCGAGGTCGACTACATGGACATCTCGCCGCGCCAGATGGTGTCGGTCGCGACTGCCCTGATCCCGTTCCTCGAGCACGACGACGCGAACCGCGCCCTCATGGGTGCGAACATGCAGCGCCAGGCCGTGCCGCTGGTCCGGTCCGAGGCCCCCGTGGTCGGTACCGGCATGGAGCGCCGTGCGGCGGTCGACGCCGGCGACGTCATCGTGGCGACCAAGCCCGGTGTGGTCACCGAGGTCTCGGCCGACCTGGTGCTCGTGGCGAACGACGACGGCACGACGGGTTCGTACCGCGTGCACAAGTTCGTGCGCTCGAACCAGGGCACCAGCTACAACCAGCGCGTGCTGGTCGACGAGGGTGCGCGGGTCGAGAACGGCTCCGTGCTCGCGGACGGCCCGGCCACGGACGAGGGCGAGCTCGCGCTCGGCCGCAACCTGCTGGTCGCGTTCATGTCGTGGGAGGGCCACAACTACGAGGACGCGATCATCCTGTCGCAGCGCCTCGTGGAGGACGACGTCCTCTCCTCGATCCACATCGAGGAGCACGAGGTCGACGCGCGCGACACCAAGCTGGGCCCCGAGGAGATCACGCGGGACATCCCGAACGTCTCCGAGGAGGTCCTCGCGGACCTCGACGAGCGCGGCGTGATCCGCATCGGTGCCGAGGTCGGCGCGGGCGACATCCTGGTCGGCAAGGTCACCCCCAAGGGTGAGACCGAGCTGACCCCGGAGGAGCGCCTGCTGCGCGCGATCTTCGGCGAGAAGGCGCGCGAGGTGCGCGACACCTCGCTCAAGGTTCCCCACGGCGAGCAGGGCACGGTCATCGCGGTGCGCGAGTTCAACCGGGAGGACGGCGACGAGCTGCCCGCCGGCGTGAACCAGCTGGTGCGCGTCTACATCGCGCAGCGCCGCAAGATCACGGTCGGTGACAAGCTGGCCGGCCGCCACGGCAACAAGGGCGTCATCTCGAAGATCCTCCCGCAGGAGGACATGCCGTTCCTCGAGGACGGCACGCCGGTCGACGTCATCCTGAACCCGCTGGGTGTGCCGGGCCGCATGAACGTGGGCCAGGTGCTGGAGACCCACCTCGGGTGGATCGCCAAGCAGGGCTGGGACGTCTCGCTGGCGGAGGACAAGGGCGGGGAGTGGCTGGAGAGCGTCCCCGAGGTCGCGCACACGAGCGAGCCGGGCCGCCCTGTGGCCACGCCGGTCTTCGACGGTCTGGAGGAGGTCGCGCTCCGCGGTCTTTTCGGTGCGACCCTGCCCAACCGTGACGGCGAGCGGATGGTCAACCCGGACGGCAAGGCGCACCTCTTCGACGGCCGCTCCGGCGAGCCGTTCCCGGAGGCCGTCTCCACCGGCTACATGTACATCCTGAAGCTGCACCACCTGGTCGACGACAAGATCCACGCGCGCTCGACCGGTCCGTACTCGATGATCACGCAGCAGCCGCTGGGTGGTAAGGCGCAGTTCGGTGGTCAGCGGTTCGGTGAGATGGAGGTCTGGGCACTCGAGGCGTACGGCGCCGCGTACACGCTCCAGGAGCTCCTCACCATCAAGTCCGACGACGTCCCGGGCCGTGTCAAGGTCTACGAGGCGATCGTCAAGGGCGAGAACATCCCCGACTCGGGGATCCCTGAGTCCTTCAAGGTGCTCCTGAAGGAGATGCAGTCGCTGTGCCTGAACGTCGAGGTGCTCTCGAGCGACGGTGTCTCCATCGAGATGAAGGAGTCCGACGACGAGGTGTACCGCGCCGCTGAGGAGCTCGGTATCGACCTCTCGCGGCGGCCCAACGCCGCCTCCAGCGTCGACGAGATCTGACACTGGTCCGCGCCCGGTCACCGGGCGCGGACCTGGACACCACGAGGGTTTTCGAGAACTTCAGGAAGTAGGACATCTTGCTCGACGTCAACGTCTTCGACGAGCTGCGTATCGGCCTCGCCACGGCCGAGGACATCCGTGCCTGGTCGCACGGTGAGGTCAAGAAGCCAGAGACCATCAACTACCGCACCCTCAAGCCGGAGAAGGACGGGCTCTTCTGCGAGAAGATCTTCGGTCCCACCCGCGACTGGGAGTGCTACTGCGGCAAGTACAAGCGCGTGCGCTTCAAGGGCATCATCTGCGAGCGGTGTGGTGTAGAGGTCACGCGCTCCAAGGTGCGCCGTGAGCGCATGGGCCACATCGAGCTCGCCGCGCCCGTCACGCACATCTGGTTCTTCAAGGGTGTGCCGTCCCGCCTGGGCTACCTGCTGGACCTGGCGCCGAAGGACCTCGAGAAGGTCATCTACTTCGCGGCCTACATGATCACGTCGGTCGACGACGAGGCCCGCCAGGAGGACCTGCCGAACCTGCAGAACGAGATCGATCTCGAGAAGAAGGAGATCTCCGACCGCCGGGACAACGACATCAACACCCGCGCCCAGAAGCTCGAGGCCGACCTGGCCGAGCTCGAGGCCGAGGGTGCCAAGGCTGACGCGCGCCGCAAGGTGCGCGACTCCGCCGAGCGCGAGATGGCTCAGCTGCGCAAGCGCGCGGACCAGGAGCTCGACCGCCTCGAGCAGGTCTGGGACCGGTTCAAGAACCTCAAGGTCGCGGACCTCGAGGGCGACGAGATGCTGTACCGCCAGCTGCAGGACCGCTACGGCACCTACTTCGAGGGCGCGATGGGCGCGAACGCGATCCAGCAGCGCCTCCAGAACTTCGACCTGGACGCCGAGGCCGAGTCGCTGCGCGAGACGATCCGTTCGGGCAAGGGCCAGCGCAAGACCCGTGCCCTCAAGCGGCTCAAGGTCGTGAACGCATTCCTCACGACCACCAACTCGCCCACCGCGATGGTGCTCGACGCCGTCCCGGTCATCCCGCCGGACCTGCGCCCGATGGTGCAGCTCGACGGTGGCCGGTTCGCGACGTCGGACCTGAACGACCTGTACCGCCGCGTCATCAACCGGAACAACCGCCTCAAGCGGCTTCTGGACCTGGGCGCGCCGGAGATCATCGTGAACAACGAGAAGCGGATGCTCCAGGAGGCCGTGGACTCGCTGTTCGACAACGGCCGTCGTGGCCGCCCGGTGACGGGCCCCGGCAACCGTCCGCTGAAGTCGATCTCCGACATGCTCAAGGGCAAGCAGGGCCGGTTCCGCCAGAACCTGCTCGGTAAGCGCGTCGACTACTCGGGCCGTTCGGTCATCGTGGTCGGCCCGCAGCTCAAGCTGCACCAGTGCGGCCTGCCCAAGCAGATGGCGCTCGAGCTGTTCAAGCCGTTCGTCATGAAGCGGCTCGTCGAGCTCAACCACGCGCAGAACATCAAGAGCGCCAAGCGCATGGTCGAGCGCACCCGCCCCGTGGTCTGGGACGTGCTCGAAGAGGTCATCACGGAGCACCCGGTGCTCCTGAACCGTGCGCCGACGCTGCACCGTCTGGGCATCCAGGCCTTCGAGCCGCAGCTCGTCGAGGGCAAGGCCATCCACCTGCACCCGCTCGTGTGCGGCGCGTTCAACGCCGACTTCGACGGTGACCAGATGGCCGTGCACCTGCCCCTGAGCGCCGAGGCGCAGGCCGAGGCCCGCATCCTCATGCTCTCGAGCAACAACATCCTCAAGCCGTCGGACGGCCGTCCGGTGACCATGCCCTCGCAGGACATGATCATCGGTCTGCACCACCTCACGAGCGACCGTCCGGACGCCGTGGGCGAGGGCCGTGCGTTCGGTTCCGTGGCCGAGGCCATCATGGCGTTCGACCGCAACGAGCTGGACATCAACGCCAAGATCAAGTTGCGCATGTCGGACCTGGTGCCGCCGCTGAAGGACTTCGAGGCGCCCGAGGGCTGGGAGCAGGGGCAGCAGCTCCTGTTCGACACCACCCTCGGCCGGTACCTGTTCAACGAGGCGCTGCCCGTCGACTACCCGTACGAGAACGGCGTGGCCGACAAGAAGCGGTTGTCGACGATCGTCAACGACCTCGCCGAGCGCTACCCGAAGGTCGAGGTGGCCGCGGCGCTGGACGCGCTCAAGGACGCCGGCTACCGCTGGGCCACGCGTTCCGGTGTCACGATCGCCATCTCCGACGTCGCCGCACCGACCGCCAAGGCGGAGATCCTCGACGAGCACGAGGCTCGGGCCCTCAAGGTCCAGCAGCAGTTCGAGAGGGGTCTGATCACCGACGACGAGCGCCGTCAGGAGCTCATCGAGATCTGGACGCAGGCCACCGACAAGGTCGCACAGGCCATGCGGGTCAACCTCGAGAGCGACGCGCGGAACACCGTCATGCGCATGGTGGGTTCGGGTGCCCGTGGTAACTGGATGCAGGTCCGTCAGATCGCCGGTATGCGTGGTCTCGTGGCGAACCCGAAGGGTGAGATCATCCCTCGCCCGATCAAGTCCAACTACCGTGAGGGCCTGTCCGTCCTCGAGTACTTCATCGCGACGCACGGTGCCCGTAAGGGTCTGGCCGACACGGCCCTCCGTACGGCGGACTCGGGTTACCTGACCCGTCGTCTGGTGGACGTCTCGCAGGACGTCATCATCCGCGAGGAGGACTGCGGTACCGAGCGTGGCCTCACGCTGCCGGTCGCCGAGAAGCTCCCGGACGGCTCGCTCGTCCCGGACGACCGCGTCGAGACCAGCATCTACTCGCGGACCTTCGCGACCGACGTGGCGGACGCCGACGGCAACGTCATCGCGACCGCCGGTTCGGACGCGGGCGACGTCATCATCGACCAGGTGATCGCCGCAGGCATCGAGAGCGTCAAGGTCCGTTCGGTCCTGACGTGCGAGTCCCGCGTGGGTACCTGCGCGAAGTGCTACGGCCGCTCCCTGGCCACGGGTCTGCTCGTGGACATCGGCGAGGCCGTCGGCATCATCGCGGCGCAGTCGATCGGTGAGCCGGGCACGCAGCTGACGATGCGTACCTTCCACACCGGTGGTGTGGCTGCCGCCGAGGACATCACGCAGGGTCTGCCGCGTGTCACCGAGCTCTTCGAGGCCCGCACCCCGAAGGGTGAGGCGCCGATCGCGGAGTACACGGGTCGCGTGACGATCGAGGACACCGAGCGGACGCGTCACCTCGTGCTGACGCCGGACGACGGTGGCGAGGAGATCAAGTACCCGGTCACGAAGCGTGCGCGCCTCAAGATCGCGGACGGCGACCACGTCACCGTGGGTACGCAGCTCGTCCAGGGTGCTGTCGACCCGAAGAAGGTGCTGCGGATCCTCGGCCCGCGGGCCACGCAGACGCACCTGGTGGACCAGGTCCAGGAGACCTACCGCAGCCAGGGCGTGGACATCCACGACAAGCACATCGAGGTCATCGTGCGGCAGATGCTGCGTCGCGTGACCGTGCTCGACTCGGGTGACTCGCACCTGCTGCCCGGTGAGCTCGCGGAGCGCATGCGCTTCGAGGACGCGAACCGCAAGGCCGTGTCGGAGGGTGGCCAGCCGGCCGCCGGCCGTCCGGAGCTGATGGGTATCACGAAGGCCTCGCTCGCCACCGACTCGTGGCTCTCGGCGGCCTCCTTCCAGGAGACCACCCGAGTGCTCACCGAGGCGTCGATGAGCGGCCGCCGTGACCCGCTGCTGGGTCTCAAGGAGAACGTCATCATCGGTAAGCTCATCCCGGCCGGTACGGGGCTGCCCCGCTACCGCAACGTCGAGGTCGAGCCCACCGAGCAGGCCAAGGCCGAGCTCTACCCGAGCTTCGGCTACGACGAGATCGACTTCCCGACGCTCGGTATGGGCTCGGGCGAGGCGATCCCGCTGGAGGACCTGGACCTCGGCGACTTCCGCTGATCCGATCCTCTGCGAACCAGGTAGTGCGCGCCTGCCCGGTCCTGACCAGCTCGACCCTCGTCGGTCGGGCCGGGTCGGGGCCGGGCAGGCGCTCTACGTGGGGGTTTCGGGCCCATCTCACACCCGATTCGTTTTGACCCCCCGTAAACACGTGAGTATTCTTAGAATTCGTGCCCGCGCCGTCGGGCCGCACCTCCTGAAGGCCGCCGCAGGGCAGCTTCGGAAGCGGCCGATGTGAGTGCGTGGGCATCCTGGTGTAATCCTCCGGGGCACGTCGTGCCCTGATGGTGGAGCCAGGCCATCGAGCCGGTGGTACGTGGCGTAGCAGTCCCCGTGGGGGCTGTGGGTGCCGCATGCGATCGGCACGCACAAGCCAAACCATCGACGGGGACGCCGGCAGGGCGTCGCCGAAGCTCAAGAAGACGACGGAGACGTAGTGCCTACGATCCAGCAGCTCGTCCGCAAGGGGCGTACCTCGAAGGTCACGGCGTCCAAGACGCCGGCCCTTCATGCCTCCCCTCAGCGGCGCGGTGTGTGCACTCGCGTGTACACCACCACCCCCAAGAAGCCGAACTCGGCGCTCCGCAAGGTCGCGCGTGTGAAGCTCTCCTCCGGTACCGAAGTCACCGCGTACATTCCCGGTGTCGGCCACAACCTGCAGGAGCACTCGATCGTGCTCGTGCGTGGCGGCCGTGTGAAGGACCTTCCCGGCGTCCGTTACAAGATCGTCCGTGGCGCGCTTGACACCCAGGGTGTCAAGGGGCGCAAGCAGGGTCGGAGCAAGTACGGCGCCAAGAAGGAGAAGAGCTGATGCCCCGCAAGGGTCCGGCCCCGAAGCGGCCGCTCATCGTTGACCCGGTGTACGGGTCCCCGGTCGTCACGCAGCTGATCAACAAGGTCCTGCTCGACGGCAAGAAGTCGACCGCCGAGGCGATCGTCTACGGCGCCCTCGAGGGCGTCCGCTCCAAGACTGACGGCGACCCGGTCGTGGTGCTCAAGCGCGCGCTGGACAACGTCCGTCCCGCGCTCGAGGTGCGCAGCCGCCGCGTCGGTGGTGCCACGTACCAGGTGCCGGTCGACGTTCGCCCCACGCGTGCCACCACGCTCGCGCTGCGCTGGCTCACCGACTTCTCCCGCGCTCGTCGCGAGAAGACGATGACCGAGCGTCTCATGAACGAGATCCTCGACGCGTCGAACGGTCTCGGTGCTGCGGTCAAGCGCCGCGAGGACATGCACAAGATGGCCGACTCCAACAAGGCCTTCGCGCACTACCGCTGGTAGTAGCCATCGAGCGGCCCCGGGTTACCCCGGGGCCGTCGGTGGATGCTTGACCGCCGGCCCCCAGCCCACCTTCAGACCAAGGGGTAAGACACCGTGGCACTCGACGTGCTGACCGACCTGAACAAGGTCCGCAACATCGGCATCATGGCCCATATCGATGCCGGCAAGACCACGACGACCGAGCGCATCCTGTTCTACACGGGTGTGAACTACAAGATCGGTGAGACGCACGACGGTGCGTCGACGATGGACTGGATGGAGCAGGAGCAGGAGCGCGGCATCACGATCACGTCCGCCGCGACGACCTGCTACTGGAAGAACAACCAGATCAACATCATCGATACGCCGGGTCACGTCGACTTCACGGTCGAGGTGGAGCGTTCGCTCCGCGTGCTCGACGGTGCCGTTGCCGTGTTCGACGGCAAGGAGGGCGTCGAGCCCCAGTCGGAGACGGTCTGGCGCCAGGCGGACAAGTACGACGTCCCGCGCATCTGCTTCGTCAACAAGATGGACAAGCTGGGTGCGGACTTCTACTTCACCGTTGACACCATCGTCAACCGCCTGAAGGCGAAGCCGCTCGTCATCCAGCTGCCGATCGGGTCGGAGAACGACTTCATCGGTGTCGTCGACCTGATCGAGCAGAAGGCTCTGGTCTGGCGCGGCGAGACCAAGCTCGGTGAGTCCTACGAGACCGAGGAGATCCCGGCCGACCTCGTCGAGAAGGCCGCGCAGTACCGCGCCGAGCTCGTCGAGGCCGTCGCGGAGGCGGACGACGAGCTGCTCGAGAAGTTCCTCGGTGGCGAAGAGCTGACGATCCCGGAGATCAAGGCCGGTATCCGTAAGCTCGTCATCAGCTCGTCGGCCTTCCCGGTCCTGTGCGGCTCGGCGTTCAAGAACAAGGGCGTGCAGCCCATGCTCGACGCCGTGATCGACTACCTGCCCACTCCGCTCGACGTGCCGGCCGTTCAGGGCCACGACGTCAAGGACCCGGAGAAGATCGTCGAGCGTCGTCCGGACGAGACGGAGCCGTTCTCGGCTCTCGCCTTCAAGGTCGCCACGCACCCGTTCTTCGGCAAGCTGACCTACGTCCGCGTCTACTCCGGCAAGGTCGCGCAGGGCGCGCAGGTGCAGAACTCGACGAAGGGCAAGAAGGAGCGCATCGGGAAGCTCTTCCAGATGCACTCCAACAAGGAGAACCCGGTCGAGGAAGCGCACGCCGGCCACATCTACGCGTTCATCGGGCTCAAGGACGTCACCACCGGTGACACCCTCTCCGACCCGGGGAACCAGGTGATCCTGGAGTCGATGAGCTTCCCGGAGCCCGTCATCGACGTGGCGATCGAGCCGAAGACGAAGGCCGACCAGGAGAAGCTGTCGACCGCGATCCAGAAGCTCGCGCAGGAGGACCCGACGTTCCGGGTGCGCCTGGACGAGGAGACCGGCCAGACCGTCATCGGCGGTATGGGCGAGCTTCACCTCGACATCCTCGTCGACCGTATGCGTCGCGAGTTCAAGGTCGAGGCCAACGTCGGTAAGCCGCAGGTCGCCTACCGCGAGACCATTCGCCGCGTTGCGGAGAAGGTCGACTACACGCACAAGAAGCAGACCGGTGGTTCCGGCCAGTTCGCCAAGGTCCAGGTGACCTTCGCACCGCTGGAGACGACGGAGGGCGAGCTCTACGAGTTCGAGAACGCCGTCACCGGTGGCCGCATCCCCCGTGAGTACATCCCGTCCGTGGACGCTGGTATCCAGTCGGCCATGCAGCAGGGTGTCCTGGCAGGCTTCCCGGTCGTCGGCGTCAAGGCGTCGCTGATCGATGGTGCGTACCACGACGTCGACTCCTCGGAGATGGCGTTCAAGATTGCCGGTTCGATGGTCTTCAAGGAAGGCGTCAGGCGCGCCGACCCGGTCCTGCTCGAGCCGGTCATGGCCGTCGAGGTGCGTACGCCCGAGGAGTACATGGGCGACGTGATCGGCGACATCAACTCCCGACGTGGCATGATCCAGTCCATGGAGGACGCGACCGGTGTCAAGGTCGTTCGCGCCCAGGTGCCGCTGAGCGAGATGTTCGGTTACATCGGCGACCTCCGGTCGAAGACCCAGGGTCGCGCGGTGTACTCGATGCAGTTCGACAGCTACGCCGAGGTTCCCAAGGCAGTTGCCGAAGAGATCATCAAGAAGACCCGGGGCGAGTGAGTCCCCACAGGTCGACCCGCACAACCAACCTGTAGGAAGAACCGCACGCCCCGCAGTTGTAGGCTTCTTGGCCGAGCATCTGCAACGTTCGGAACATCTACCCAAGTCCCAGGAGGACCCCAGTGGCTAAGGCCAAGTTCGAGCGGACCAAGCCGCACGTCAACATCGGCACGATCGGTCACGTCGACCACGGTAAGACGACGCTGACCGCCGCGATCTCGAAGACGCTTGCGGACAAGTACCCGGACCTTCCGGCGAACACGGCGCAGGCGTTCGACACGATCGACGCCGCGCCGGAGGAGAAGCAGCGCGGTATCACGATCAACATCGCGCACATCGAGTACGAGACGCCGGCGCGCCACTACGCGCACGTCGACGCCCCGGGTCACGCCGACTACATCAAGAACATGATCACCGGTGCCGCGCAGATGGACGGCGCGATCCTGGTGGTCGCCGCGACCGACGGTCCGATGGCCCAGACGCGTGAGCACGTGCTGCTCGCCCGCCAGGTCGGCGTGCCCTACCTGCTCGTGGCGCTCAACAAGGCCGACATGGTCGACGACGAGGAGATCCTCGAGCTCGTCGAGATGGAGGTCCGTGAGCTCCTCTCCTCGCAGGAGTTCGACGGCGACAACGCGCCCGTCGTTCGTGTCTCGGGCCTGAAGGCTCTCGAGGGCGACGCCGAGTGGGTCGAGAAGGTCGTCGAGCTGATGAACGCTGTCGACGAGAACGTGCCGGAGCCGGTGCGCGACCTCGACAAGCCCTTCCTCATGCCGATCGAGGACGTCTTCACGATCACCGGTCGTGGCACCGTCGTCACCGGTAAGGTCGAGCGCGGCAAGCTGGACATCAACTCCGACGTCGAGATCGTCGGTATCCGCGAGCCGCAGAAGACCACGGTCACGGGCATCGAGACGTTCCACAAGCAGATGGACCAGGCTCAGGCCGGCGACAACACCGGTCTGCTCCTGCGTGGCATCAAGCGCGAGGACGTCGAGCGCGGGCAGGTCATCGTGAAGCCGGGTTCGATCACCCCGCACACGAACTTCGAGGCTCAGGTCTACATCCTGGGCAAGGACGAGGGTGGCCGTCACAACCCGTTCTACTCGAACTACCGCCCGCAGTTCTACTTCCGTACCACGGACGTCACCGGCGTCATCACGCTGCCCGAGGGCACCGAGATGGTCATGCCCGGCGACAACACCGAGATGTCGGTCGAGCTCATCCAGCCGATCGCCATGGAGGAGGGTCTGGGCTTCGCCATCCGCGAGGGTGGCCGCACGGTCGGTTCAGGCCGTGTCACCAAGATCATCAAGTGATCTTGTAGCACAGATCATCTGACGGAAGTCAGCTGAACGATGGGGCCCGGGTGCTTCGGCGCTCGGGCCCCATCGTGCAAGTCGTCAGCGTCACAGTGTCTCCGTTTGGTACATGCGGAGACGTGTGGCAAGATTGCATAGTTGCCTGTCACAGGCGCGCTCTTTCAAGTGTCGAACAGTGTGCAGAACCGCAGTCCTTGGTCCCGGTCCTCCGGGGTCAACAGAGGCTGGAGCGGTCACCCTCCCGGGGAAAACCGGGTGTGGGGTCGCGGGGTTTATCGCCTGCTATTCGATGCGTATGAGGCGCCCCGCGGAGCACACGTCCTCCGGTCTTCCGGAGGGACTGTTCCGAGCAGGCTCGGCAAACGTCGTGGTCGGTCCCGGCTGTACAGCCAGGGCAGATCACTTCCCAACGGCCCCGCACCAGTAGCGGTGTTCTGCGCCCGGCTGTGCCGCTTTAAGCGACACGCCCGAGTGCGTGGGTCGGACAGTAGCGGTTCGAGAGAGAGAGTCAGACGACGCCATGGCGGGACAGAAGATCCGCATCCGGCTCAAGTCCTACGACCACGAGGTGATCGACAGTTCGGCGCGCAAGATCGTCGACACGGTCACTCGCGCTGGTGCGACGGTCGTGGGTCCGGTGCCGCTGCCGACGGAGAAGAACGTCTTCGTTGTGATCCGGTCGCCTCACAAGTACAAGGACAGCCGTGAGCACTTCGAGATGCGTACGCACAAGCGGCTCATCGACATCATCGATCCCACTCCCAAGGCCGTCGACTCGCTCATGCGACTCGACCTGCCGGCGGACGTGAACATCGAGATCAAGCTCTGAGGCTGGAGGACATCATGACCAACCAGCAGAAGAACGTGACCGCGTTGCTCGGGACCAAGCTTGGTATGACCCAGCTCTGGGACGAGGCAGGACGCCTCGTGCCGGTGACCGTGGTCTCCGTGGGCACCAATGTGGTGACCCAGGTCCGCACGGTGGACGCCGACGGTTATGCGGCTGTTCAGCTCGCGACCGGCCAGGTCGACCCGCGCAAGGTCACCAAGCCCCTGAAGGGCCACTTCGAGAAGGCCGGCGTCACGCCGCGCCGCCACGTGGCCGAGATCCGCACCGAGAACGCCTCCGAGTTCACCCTCGGCCAGGAGATCACCGCTGAGGCCTTCGAGGCCGGCGCACTGGTCGACGTGGTGGGCACGACCAAGGGCAAGGGCACCGCCGGTGTGATGAAGCGTCACGGCTTCTCCGGCGTCGGCGCCTCGCACGGTGCGCACCGTAACCACCGCAAGCCCGGCTCGATCGGTGGCGCTTCGACGCCGTCGCGAGTCTTCAAGGGCATGCGGATGGCAGGTCGGATGGGTAATGACCGTCAGACCACCCAGAACCTGACCGTTCACGCGGTCGACGCAGAGAAGGGCCTGCTGCTCGTCAAGGGCGCAGTTCCGGGCCCCAAGGGTGGCGTCGTCCTCGTGCGTAACGCCGCGAAGGGAGCGTGAACCCGATGTCCGCTCTGACTGTCGACGTCCTGGACGCCCAGGGCAAGAAGTCCGGCACCGCCGAGCTCCCCTCCGAGGTGTTCGACGTCGCCGTGAACATCCCGCTGATCCACCAGGTGGTCGTTGCGCAGCGCGCAGCCGCCCGCCAGGGCACAGCGTCCACGAAGACTCGTGGCGAGGTCCGCGGTGGTGGCCGCAAGCCGTACAAGCAGAAGGGCACCGGTCGCGCCCGCCAGGGTTCGACGCGTGCTCCGCAGTTCGCCGGCGGTGGCACCGTCCACGGCCCGCAGCCGCGCAAGTACGACCAGCGCACCCCGAAGAAGATGAAGGCCGCCGCCCTGCGCGGTGCGCTCTCTGACCGCGCTCGTGCCGGTCGCGTGCACGTCGTTGCCGGCTTCGGCATCGACGGTGTCCCGTCGACCAAGACGGCGCTCGCCACGATCACGAGGCTCACGACGCGCGGCAACGTGCTCGTCGTGACGCAGCGCGACGACGAGGCCACGGTCAAGTCCCTGCGCAACGTGCCCGAGGTGCACCTCCTGGTCGCTGACCAGCTGAACACCTACGACGTGCTCATCTCCGACGACGTCATCTTCACCGAGGGTGCTCTTGCAGCGTTCCTCGAGGGCCCGACCAAGGGCGCGAAGGCTGTCGCCACTGAGTCGGAGATCGGGTCCGAGGCTGATATCACCGAGGAGACTGCCAAGTGACTGTCACCGTGAAGGACCCGCGCGACATCCTGCTCGCGCCGGTCGTCTCTGAGAAGAGCTACAACCTCCTCGACGAGGGCAAGTACACCTTCATCGTGGACCCGAGCGCGAACAAGACCGAGATCAAGATTGCTATCGAGAAGGTCTTCAGCGTCAAGGTCGCTTCGGTGAACACCATGAACCGCAAGGGCAAGACGCGTCGCACGCGTTTCGGCCTCGGCAAGCGCAAGGACACGAAGCGTGCGATCGTCACCCTCCGCGAGGGCACGATCGACATCTTCGGTGGTCCGGTCGGCTGAGCTGACGAGAGACGATTGAGGACAGGTTTCCATGGGAATCCGTAAGTACAAGCCGACAACGCCCGGCCGTCGCGGCTCCAGCGTCGCCGACTTCGTCGAGGTCACGCGCTCACAGCCGGAGAAGTCGCTGATCCGTCCGCTGAGCAAGACCGGTGGTCGTAACAACACCGGTCGCATCACGACGCGTCACAAGGGCGGTGGCCACAAGCGTGCCTACCGCGTCATCGACTTCCGTCGTCACGACAAGGACGGCGTGCCTGCGAAGGTCGCTCACATCGAGTACGACCCCAACCGCACGGCGCGCATCGCGCTCCTGCACTACGCGGACGGCGAGAAGCGCTACATCATCGCGCCGAACAAGCTGTCGCAGGGCGACCGCATCGAAGCTGGTGCGGGTGCCGACATCAAGCCCGGCAACAACCTGCCGCTGCGCAACATCCCGACCGGTACGGTCCTCCACGCCATCGAGCTTCGGCCCGGCGGCGGTGCGAAGATCGCTCGTTCGGCTGGTGCGTCGGTGCAGCTCGTTGCCAAGGACGGCCCTCACGCGCAGCTGCGCATGCCGTCCGGCGAGATCCGCTACGTCGACCTGCGCTGCCGCGCCACGGTCGGCGAGGTCGGCAACGCCGAGCAGTCGAACATCAGCTGGGGCAAGGCCGGCCGCATGCGCTGGAAGGGCAAGCGCCCGACCGT
This sequence comes from Promicromonospora aerolata, assembly GCF_042682255.1. NCBI lineage: Bacteria > Bacillati > Actinomycetota > Actinomycetes > Micrococcales > Promicromonosporaceae > Promicromonospora > Promicromonospora aerolata. The sequence goes on along the minus strand of NZ_JBHUHF010000001.1, from coordinate 3,028,867 downwards.
GCGTGGCGTCGCCATGAACCCGGTGGACCACCCCCACGGTGGTGGTGAAGGCAAGACGTCCGGTGGACGCCACCCGGTGAGCCCTTGGGGCCAGCCGGAGGGTCGTACCCGCCGTCCGAACAAGTCGAGCGACCGGATGATCGTCCGTCGCCGTCGTACCGGCAAGAAGCGCTGATAGGAGCCTGAAACATGCCTCGTAGCCTGAAGAAGGGCCCCTTCGTAGACGACCACCTCCAGAAGAAGGTGGACGTCCAGAACGAGAAGGGGACCAAGACAGTTATCAAGACCTGGTCCCGTCGGTCGGTCGTTACGCCCGACTTTCTCGGTCACACTTTTGCCGTGCACGACGGTCGCAAGCACGTCCCGGTCTTCGTGACCGAGTCGATGGTCGGCCACAAGCTCGGCGAGTTCGCTCCCACGCGGACCTTCCGCGGCCACGTGAAGGACGACAGGAAGGGTCGTCGCCGCTGACGCGTGGGGTTCTCCCCACCACAGCAGTGATGACCTGGACTGTCTGAGAAAAGGAAGCAGGACAGCAATGGAAGCCAAGGCGCAGGCGCGGTTCGTCCGTGTCACGCCCCAGAAGGCCCGGCGCGTCGTGGACCTCATCCGTGGCAAGCAGGCCTCTGAGGCCGTCGCGGTGCTGAAGTTCGCACCGCAGGCCGCCAGTGAGCCGATCCGCAAGGTTGTGGAGAGCGCGATCGCCAATGCTCGGGTGAAGGCCGACCGCGCGAGCGAGCGCTTCGACGAGGGCGACCTGGTCGTCTCCGTCGCGTTCGTGGACGAGGGGCCGACGCTCAAGCGTTTCCGCCCGCGGGCTCAGGGACGTGCTACGCGCATTCTTAAGCGCACCAGCCACATCACCGTGGTGCTCGCCGACAAGGAAGGGGCCCGATAGTGGGACAGAAGGTTCACCCGCACGGGTACCGCCTGGGTATTACGACTGACCACCGGTCGCGTTGGTTCGCCGACAGCACCAAGCCCGGTCAGCGGTACCGCGACTACGTCCGTGAGGACGTTCAGATCCGCAAGCTCATGAGCACTGGTCTCGAGCGTGCCGGTATCTCCAAGGTTGAGATCGAGCGCACCCGCGACCGTGTCCGCGTGGACATCCACACGGCACGTCCGGGCATCGTGATCGGCCGTCGAGGTGCTGAGGCCGACCGCATCCGCGGTGAGCTCGAGAAGCTCACGGGCAAGCAGGTTCAGCTCAACATCCTCGAGGTCAAGAACGCGGAGATCGACGCGCAGCTCGTTGCTCAGGGCATTGCCGAGCAGCTGGCCAGCCGTGTCTCCTTCCGTCGTGCGATGCGCAAGGGCATGCAGTCCGCCCAGCGTGCCGGCGCGAAGGGTATCCGCGTGCAGGTCGCCGGCCGCCTCGGCGGCGCCGAGATGAGCCGTTCGGAGTTCTACCGCGAGGGCCGCGTGCCCCTGCACACGCTCCGTGCGTACATCGACTACGGCTTCTACGAGGCCCGCACGACCTTCGGCCGCATCGGCGTGAAGGTCTGGATCTACAAGGGCGAGACCACCGAGAAGGAGTTCGCCGCTCAGCAGGCTGCTGCCGCTCCCCGTCAGGGCCGTGGCCGTGGCGAGCGCGGTGAGCGTGGCGAGCGTGGCGGCGAGCGTCGCGGTGGCGGTCGTCGTAACGAGCGTCCGGCCGAGCGCAGTGCTGAGGCAGCCACTGGTACGCCAGCGGCTGAGGCTCCTGCTGCACCGGCCGCAGAGACCGGAACGGAGGCCTGACCATGCTGATCCCCCGCAGGGTCAAGCACCGCAAGCAGCACCACCCCTCGCGCTCCGGCGCGGCCAAGGGTGGCACGCAGATCGCGTTCGGCGACTTCGGCATCCAGGCTCTGGAGCCGGCGTACGTCACCAACCGCCAGATCGAGGCGGCGCGTATCGCAATGACTCGCCACATCAAGCGTGGCGGCAAGGTGTGGATCAACATCTACCCGGACCGTCCGCTGACGAAGAAGCCTGCCGAGACCCGCATGGGTTCCGGTAAGGGTTCGCCGGAGTGGTGGGTCGCCAACGTCAAGCCGGGCCGCATCGTTTTCGAGCTGGCCGGTGTCGACGAGTCCCTTGCACGTGAGGCCATGCGCCGCGCGATGCACAAGCTCCCGATGAAGTGCCGTTTCGTGGTGCGCGAGGGTGGTGTCTGATGGCTATCGGTACGCAGGGGCTTGCCCCCATCGATCTGGATGGCATGGATGACGAGACTCTCGTCGCCAAGCTGAAGGAAGCCAAGGAGGAGCTCTTCAACCTCCGCTTCCAGTCGGCGACCGGCCAGCTCGAGAGCCACGGTCGTCTCAAGGCCGTGCGTCGCGACATCGCTCGGATCTACACGATCCTGCGTGAGCGCGAGCTCGGCATCCGTACGGCTCCGAGCGTGAGTGAGTGAGGCAATGAGCGAGAACACGACTGCTGCGGCCCCCGAGGCCCAGCGCGCGACGCGTAAGGTGCGCCGTGGCTACGTGGTCAGCGACAAGATGGACAAGACCATCGTGATCGAGGTCGAGGACCGGGTGAAGCACCCGCTCTACGCCAAGGTCATCCGTCGCACCACGAAGGTCAAGGCGCACGACGAGCAGAACACCGCCGGCATCGGCGACCTGGTCGTCATCATGGAGACCCGCCCGCTTTCCGCCACCAAGCGGTTCCGCCTGGTGGAGATCCTCGAGAAGGCCAAGTAAGGACTTCTCTCAGCGCTGGGGGCGGTGCGTGACACACGTACGCGTGTCGCCCCCAGCACAAAAACTATCCGTTCGGCCAGGCTCGCCGGATCCGTTCCGCGCGAGAACCAGTTCGACGACAGGAGTTCATTCAAATGATCCAGCAGGAGTCGCGACTTCGGGTCGCCGACAACACGGGTGCCAAGGAGATTCTCTGCATCCGCGTTCTCGGTGGCTCCGGCCGTCGCTACGCCGGAATCGGCGACACCATCGTCGCCACCGTCAAGGACGCGATCCCGGGCGGCAACGTGAAGAAGGGCGACGTCATCAAGGCCGTCGTCGTCCGGACCGCCAAGGAGCGCCGCCGTCCCGACGGTTCCTACATCAAGTTCGACGAGAATGCCGCCGTCATCCTGAAGAGCGACGGCGAGCCTCGCGGCACCCGCATCTTCGGCCCGGTGGGTCGTGAGCTGCGCGACAAGCGGTTCATGAAGATCATCTCGCTGGCACCGGAGGTGCTCTGACCCATGGCGAAGATCAAGAAGGGCGACCAGGTCATCGTGATCTCGGGTCGTGACAAGGGCAAGACCGGCCGGGTGCTCGAAGTCTTCAAGGACTCCGACCGCCTCGTGGTCGAGGGCGTTCAGCGCGTCACGAAGCACACCAAGGTGGGCCAGTCGCAGCGCGGCGCCCGTACCGGTGGCATCGAGACGGTCGAAGCGCCGATCCACGTGAGCAACGTGATGATCGTCGACCCGGAGTCCAAGAAGGGCACCCGTGTCGGGTACCGCGAGGAGCAGGTGGAGCGGGACGGTCGTACCAAGACCGTCCGGATCCGCGTTGCGAAGCGCTCCGGGAAGGACATCTGATGACCGAGACGACCATCGAGGCCCCGGCCCTGCCGCGCCTCAAGCAGAAGTACCGCGACGAGATCCTCCCGGCGCTGATCGAGGAGTTCGGCCACAAGAACCTGCACCAGGCCGGCGGTCTCACGAAGATCGTCGTGAACATGGGTGTGGGCGACGCGGCCAAGGACTCGAAGCTCATCGAGGGCGCTATCCGCGACCTCTCGGCGATCACCGGTCAGAAGCCGCAGGTCACCAAGGCTCGGAAGTCCATCGCGCAGTTCAAGCTGCGCGAGGGCATGCCGATCGGTGCGCACGTGACTCTTCGCGGTGACCGCATGTGGGAGTTCCTGGACCGTCTGCTGGCAACCGCGCTGCCGCGTATTCGCGACTTCCGCGGTCTGTCGCCCAAGCAGTTCGACGGCCACGGCAACTACACCTTCGGTCTCACGGAGCAGTCGATGTTCCACGAGATCGACCAGGACAAGATCGACCGGGTCCGCGGTATGGACATCACGGTCGTGACGACGGCGACGACCGACGACGAGGGCCGCTCTCTGCTGCGCCGTCTCGGCTTCCCCTTCAAGGAGAACTGACATGGCGAAGAAGGCCCTGATCAACAAGGCGGCCGCCAAGCCGAAGTTCGCGGTTCGCGCCTACACCCGGTGCCAGAAGTGCGGGCGACCGCACTCCGTTTACCGCAAGTTCGGCCTGTGCCGTATCTGCGTGCGGGAGATGGCCCACCGCGGCGAGCTTCCCGGCGTCACCAAGAGCAGCTGGTAACACAACTACGCCGTAGGTCTGTTCGGCCTTTGACGGCCGTTCGGATACCCCGGCGAGGAAGGGCAAGAGCCCGATGACTATGACCGACCCGATCGCAGACATGCTGACCCGTCTGCGTAACGCGAACTCGGCTCACCACGACACGGTCACCATGCCGTCGTCGAAGCTGAAGACGCACATTGCTGAGATCCTGCAGGCCGAGGGCTACATCGTCGGCTGGTCCGTGGAGGACGCCCAGGTGGGCAAGTCCCTCACGCTCGAGCTGAAGTACGGCCAGAACCGGGAGCGCGCCCTGGCGGGTGTGCGCCGCGTTTCCAAGCCCGGTCTGCGTGTCTACCGCAAGTCCACCGATCTGCCCAAGGTGCTCGGCGGCCTGGGCGTGGCCATCATGTCCACGTCCTCCGGCCTCCTCACCGACCGGCAGGCACAGGCCAAGGGCGTCGGCGGCGAAGTCCTCGCCTACGTCTGGTAATCCGGAAAGGAGAAAACGCCAATGTCTCGAATCGGCAAGCTTCCCGTTCCGGTCCCAGCCGGCGTGGACATCACTGTCAGCGGCGCGCTCGTGACCGTGAAGGGCCCCAAGGGTTCTCTCGAGCACAATGTGCCCGCCCCCATCAATGTCGCCCAGGAGGACGCCCAGCTCGTGGTGTCCCGTCCGGACGACGAGCGGAACTCCCGTGCGCTGCACGGCCTGACCCGCACCCTGATCTCCAACATGATCGTCGGTGTGACGCAGGGCTACGAGAAGAAGCTCGAGATCGTCGGTACTGGTTACCGCGTCGTGGCGAAGGGCTCCGGCCTCGAGTTCGCGCTCGGCTTCAGCCACCCTGTCGTCGTCGAGGCGCCTGAGGGCGTCACGTTCGCTGTCGAGAGCCCCACCAAGTTCTCGGTCTCGGGCATCGACAAGCAGCGCGTCGGCGAGGTCGCAGCGAACATTCGCAAGATCCGCAAGCCTGAGCCCTACAAGGGCAAGGGCGTGCGTTACGCCGGCGAGAACGTCCGCCGCAAGGTCGGAAAGGCTGGTAAGTGACGATGACTATCAAGATCCTGGGTAAGGGCAAGTCCGTCGCTCGTCAGCGCCGTCACCTGCGCCTGCGCAAGAAGATCACTGGCACCGCCGTTCGTCCGCGTCTGGTCGTCACCCGCTCCTCGCGTCACATGGTGGCGCAGGTCGTGGACGACAACGTGGGCAAGACCGTCGCGTCGGCGTCGACCCTTGAGGCCGACCTGCGTGCGTTCGACGGCGACAAGACGGCCAAGGCCCGCAAGATCGGCGAGCTCGTCGCCGAGCGTGCCAAGGCTGTCGGCGTCGACACCGTCGTGTTCGACCGCGGCGGCAACAAGTACCACGGTCGCGTCGCTGCAGTGGCTGACGGCGCCCGCGAGGGCGGTCTGGCCCTGTGATGATCAACGCACGGAAGAAGAGGACTCTCTGATGGCTGCAGGGCAGCGCAGCGGCGCCCCCCAGGGTGCCGCCACCGAGAACAAGGACCGTAACGACCGCCGTGGTGGCGGCCGCCGGGACGACCGTCGCGGGGGTCGCGAGGAGAAGAGCGCCTTCGTCGAGAAGGTCGTCTCCATCAACCGCGTCTCCAAGGTCGTCAAGGGCGGACGCCGCTTCAGCTTCACCGCGCTCGTCGTGGTGGGTGACGGCGACGGTACCGTCGGCGTCGGCTACGGCAAGGCCAAGGAGGTGCCCGCGGCGATCGCCAAGGGTGTTGAGGAGGCGAAGAAGAACTTCTTCCGCGTCCCGCGCATCCAGGGCACCATTCCCCACCCCATCCAGGGCGAGAAGGCCGCCGGTGTCGTGTTCCTGCGTCCGGCGTCGCCGGGTACCGGTGTGATCGCCGGTGGTCCGGTGCGCGCCGTGCTGGAGTGCGCCGGCATTCACGACGTGCTGAGCAAGTCGCTCGGTTCGTCGAACGCGATCAACATCGTGCACGCCACGGTGGCGGCCCTGCAGGGCCTCGAGGAGCCGGCTGCTGTTGCCGCTCGTCGTGGCCTCCCGCTCGAGGACGTGGCCCCGGCCGCGCTCCTGCGCGCGCAGGCCGCTGGTCGTGCCGAGTCGACTGCAAAGGCGGGTGCGTGATGGCTCGACTCAAGGTGACTCAGACCAAGTCCGCCATCGGCGGCAAGCAGAACCAGCGTGACACGCTGCGAACCCTCGGCCTCAAGCGGATCGGCGACACCGCCGTGAAGGAGGACCGTGCGGAGATTCGTGGCATGGTCAAGACGGTGGCGCACCTCGTCGCCGTCGAGGAGGTCGAGTGATCATGGCGGAGAACAAGCCGCTGAAGATGCACCACCTCCGTCCGGCCCCCGGCGCCAAGACCGCGAAGACCCGTGTGGGTCGTGGTGAGGCGTCGAAGGGCAAGACGGCAGGTCGTGGTACCAAGGGTACGAAGGCTCGTTACCAGGTTCCCGCCGGCTTCGAGGGTGGGCAGATGCCTCTGCACATGCGCCTCCCGAAGCTGCGTGGGTTCAAGAACCCGTTCCGCGTGGAGTTCCAGGTCGTGAACCTGGACAAGCTCTCCGCGCTGTTCCCCGAGGGTGGCTCCGTCACCGTCGAGGACCTCGTCGCCAAGGGGGCGGTCCGCAAGGGCCAGCCCGTGAAGGTGCTCGGCAACGGTGAGATCACCGTCAAGCTCGAGATCGCGGTCGACCGCGTCTCGGCGTCCGCCAAGGACAAGATCCTGGCGGCCGGCGGTACGGTTTCGGAGGCCTGAGACAGCTCCAGGGCCGGCGGCGCATGATGCGCGGCCGGCCCTGTGTGCTCTCTTGAGAAAATTCAGGGGCTCTCGTGGTCAGAGAGACCCCGTGAGCAACGTAGAATCCGACACGGTCCGGCTGCACCGTTGTGGTCTGGCCCACGTTCGACACACCTCGCCGGTGTCCTGCCGGCGACACGATATCCCGCAACGGCGGGCCAGGAGGATAGGGTGCTCAGCGCTTTCGGCCGGGCTTTCCGGACGCCAGACCTGCGGCGCAAGCTGCTGTTCACGATCGCGATCATGGCGATCTTCCGGCTCGGGTCGTTCATCCCGACTCCCGGCGTGGACTACGCGAACGTGCAGCAATGTATCGCTGGGCAGGGTGACAACACACTGCTCGGCCTGATCAACGTGTTCAGCGGCGGAGCTCTGCTCCAGCTGTCGATCTTCGCCCTCGGGATCATGCCGTACATCACGGCGAGCATCATCGTGCAGCTGCTTCGCGTGGTGATCCCACGCTTCGAGGCGCTGCAGAAGGAGGGCCAGTCGGGTCAGACCAAGCTGACCCAGTACACGCGTTACCTGACCATCGGTCTCGCGATCCTGCAGTCCACCACCGTCATCACGACGGCGCGTCAGGGCCTGCTGTTCCAGGGCTGTCAAGTCCCCGTCATCCCGGACGACAGCGTGCTGACCTCGATCTACATGGTCATCACCATGACCGCCGGTACCGGCCTCGTCATGTGGCTCGGTGAGCTGATCACCGAGCGCGGCGTCGGCAACGGCATGTCGCTCCTGATCTTCACGTCGATCGCGGCGAGCTTCCCGACGTCGCTCTGGTCGATCGCCGGTGGCGCCAACGGCGTCGTCAACTTCACGGTCATGATCCTCGTGATCATCCTGGTGATCGGTCTCGTGGTCTTCGTCGAGCAGTCGCAGCGGCGCATCCCCGTGCAGTACGCGAAGCGCATGGTCGGCCGCCGGATGTACGGTGGCACCAGCACGTACATCCCGATCAAGATCAACATGTCGGGCGTCATCCCCGTGATCTTCGCCGCGTCGATCCTCGCGGTGCCGGGCCTCCTCGCCCAGTTCGGGGACCAGGGATCCGATTGGGTCGTCTGGATCAGCAACAACCTGGTCGAGCAGTCGTCGCCGCTGTACATCGCGGTGTACACGCTGATGATCATCTTCTTCTGCTTCTTCTACACGTCGATCACGTTCAACCCGGACGAGGTCGCGGACAACATGAAGAAGTACGGCGGCTTCATCCCTGGCATCCGCGCCGGCCGCCCCACGGCGGAGTACCTCGACTTCGTGATCACCCGGATCACCTCCGCCGGTTCCCTGTACCTCGCGCTGGTCGCGCTGATCCCGACGCTGGTGCTCGTCTTCCTCGGAGTCAGCACGAGCCTGCCCTTCGGCGGTGCCTCGATCCTCATCGTGGTCGGTGTCGGGCTGGATACGGTCAAGCAGATCGATTCGCAGCTGCAGCAGCGCCACTACGAAGGATTCCTCCGTTGAGCCAGACCCCCACCACCACCTCTCGCCGCGAGCTGCACGCTCGTCCGGACCAGGAGGGCCAGGTCACCCGCCTGGTCATCATGGGCCCGCAGGGCGCGGGAAAGGGCACGCAGGCCGCCCGGCTCGCCGACGTCTTCGGGATCGTCCCGATCTCGACGGGCGACATCTTCCGCGCGAACATCGCGGGGGAGACCGAGCTGGGCAAGCTTGCGCAGGAGTACACGAACAAGGGCGACCTGGTCCCGGACGAGGTCACCAACGCGATGGTCAAGGACCGTCTCGCGGAGCCGGACGTCAAGCAGGGCTTCATCCTCGACGGGTACCCGCGCAACGCGGCCCAGGTCACGGAGCTCGACCAGATCCTGGCTGGCCTCGGCTGGGAGCTGGACGGCGTCATCGAGCTGACGGCGGACCGTGCGGAGCTCCTGTCGCGCATCGCGAAGCGTGCCGAGGAAGAGGGGCGTGACGACGACACCGAGGAGGCGATCGCGCGCCGCCTCGACATCTACGCGGAGCAGACCGCACCGCTGACGGCTGCGTACGCCGAGCGCAACCTGCTGGTCCAGGTCGACGGGCTCGGCGAGATCGCCGAGGTCACCGACCGCATCGTCGCCGCACTCGCGGCCCAGCTGGGCTGAGGCGTGGTCTTCGGGCGAGAGCGGATCGAGTACAAGACGCCGGACCAGGTGCGCCTCATGCGGCGCGCCGGTCTGGTGGTCGCGGAGACTCTCGCCGCGGTGCGGGCCGCGGCCCGGCCCGGTCTGACGACCGCGGACCTGGACGCGGTGGCCGCCCGGGCGATCGACGACGCCGGTGCGGCGCCGTCGTTCCTCGGTTACCACGGGTTCACGGGCGTGATCTGCACGTCGGTCAACGACGAGGTCATCCACGGGATCCCGGGCAGCCGGGTGCTCGAGGCGGGTGACCTCGTCTCGATCGACTGCGGGGCGATCGTCGAGGGATGGCACGGCGACTCGGCCATCTCCTTCGTCCTGGGCCGCGACGGCGCGCTGGACCACAAGCTGCCCGACGACGACCTGGTCGCCGCGGGTGCCGACCTCGCCGACATCGCGCTGGTCCGGACGACGGAGGCCGCCATGTGGGCGGGTATCGCCGCCCTGGCGTCCGCGAAGCGGCTGAACGCCGTCGGTGAGGCGGTCGAGGCCGCCGTCGAGATGGCGGGTGAGTTCGGCGGGGTCGAGTACGGCATCGTCGAGGACTACGTGGGGCACGGCATCGGCAGTGCGATGCACCAGCCGCCGGACGTGCACAACTACAAGACCTCGGCCTCCGGACCGCGCCTGCGCACCGGGATGTGCCTCGCGATCGAGCCGATGATCGCTCGCGGTGGTGCCGAGACCAGCGTCCTGGAGGACGACTGGACGGTCGTGACCGTCGACGGGTCGCGTGCGGCCCACTGGGAACACTCCACGGCGATCATGGAGGACGGCATCGTCGTCCTCACCGCCATCGACGGGGGAGCGGAGCGCCTCGGCGTGTTCGGGGTGGAGCCGGTCGTGCTCGGCTGAGCCGGCCGGTCCGGTGCGACTTTCACCCGGAGCCTATTTAAGTTGTGTTCAGTTGGCTACGATCGGCTCGTGACCGATGACGCGCACACCTCGCGAACCCTCTCCGCCCTGCGACCGGGCGTCCGGCGGCTCGGCCGCTGGTTCGCCATCTGGGGCGGCCGCCTCGCTCGGAGCCCTTTCCTGTGGGTCGGCATCGTGCTCGGGTTCGGTACGTCGCTCCTGGTGTGGGAGTCGGTGCTCCTGCTGGGCGTGGTGGTGTGGCTGTCCGGCGTCTGGCTCTGGAAGGCACGCGCCACGCCGGTGCTCGTCGCGCTCGGTCTGGGCATCGTGCTCGGCTGGCTCCCGATGCTCTTCTTCTTCGTGGGCAGCCTGCCGCACACCATGGTCGGCCTGCCCGGGGTCGAGTACGACCTCTGAACGAGAGCCGCGTGGCGAGCCTCACGCCCGCCGGCGACCCGCGCCGTCGTCCTGCGCTTTGAATGCTTTCCGAAGTGACGTAGGCTGGACCGCTGGGTGTAGTCCGTTCAACGCCTCCAGTTCTTGACAGGGTGCCACGGCGCCTGCCGGTCCCCGCGCGAGCGGGGCGCAGGCCGAGGCACACGAGGTAGGCGGCATACGGACACACACGACATCCACACCCGACTGTCGGCTCCGCAGGGATACTGCGGTGCCGTGGGCGTGGAAGCAGTCACGACGAGAGTTAGCGGAGGATATGGCAAAGAAGGACGGTGTCATCGAGATCGAGGGCAGCGTGATCGAGGCTCTGCCGAACGCGATGTTCCGCGTGGAGCTGTCGAACGGTCACAAGGTTCTCGCGCACATCTCGGGCAAGATGCGTCAGCACTACATCCGGATCCTTCCCGAGGACCGCGTGGTGGTGGAGCTCAGCCCGTACGACCTGTCCCGCGGCCGGATCGTCTACCGCTACAAGTAGTCAGTCCCCGATCCGGGGCTACGTCGTCCACGGCCTGGCCGGAGGTGACGTCGCCGCAAGATCGACCACCCACGACACTGCTGCGTGCGCGCCGGGAGACCGGACGTTCGTTGCGGAGGAAAAATCCGATGAAGGTCAAGCCGAGCGTCAAGAAGATCTGCGACAAGTGCAAGGTGATTCGCCGGCACGGTCGCGTCATGGTGATCTGCGACAACCTGCGCCACAAGCAGCGCCAGGGCTGATCACACCCCGGGCAACCGCCCGGGTCGGTGGCTGAGGCCACCACCAGCGCACCACCTCGAACCTCACCCCGCGGGCAACCGTGCAGGGAGAGGGGAACCCTCGGTCCGGAGGCCGGGGCCCGCGTGATTCGCGGGATGGCGGTGCGGCAGACCTCCGACGAGCAGTACAGGAGCCGGAAGGCACATGGCACGTCTTATCGGCGTCGACCTCCCCCGCGACAAGCGGCTTGAGGTTGCGCTCACTTACATCTTCGGTGTGGGTCGTACCCGCGCGAAGGAGACCCTGGCCGCCACGGGCATCAGCCCGGACGTCCGCGTGAAGGACCTCGGCGACGCCGAGCTCGTTGCGCTCCGTGACCACCTCGAGGGCAACTTCAAGCTCGAGGGTGACCTCCGCCGTGAGGTCGCGGCCGATATCCGCCGCAAGGTCGAGATCGGCACCTACCAGGGCATCCGCCACCGTCGCGGACTGCCGGTGCGTGGTCAGCGCACCAAGACCAACGCGCGTACCCGCAAGGGTCCCAAGCGCACCGTCGCGGGCAAGAAGAAGGCCCGCTGATAGCAGTCCGTGGAGCGGTCGGCTCATCGAGCTGAGACCGCCCCGGTCCGATCAGACCAGGAGATTTCAGAACACATGCCTCCCAAGACTCGCGCCGCCGCCGGCCGCAAGCCCCGCCGCAAGGACAAGAAGAACGTCCCGCTCGGCCAGGCGCACATCAAGTCCACCTTCAACAACACGATCATCTCGATCACCGACCCGACCGGTGCTGTGGTGTCGTGGGCGTCCGCCGGCCACGTCGGCTTCAAGGGCTCCCGCAAGTCCACCCCGTACGCCGCGCAGATGGCCGCCGAGTCGGCTGCGCGCCGCGCACAGGAGCACGGCGTCAAGAAGGTCGACGTGTTCGTGAAGGGCCCGGGTTCCGGTCGCGAGACCGCCATCCGTTCGCTCCAGGCGACCGGCCTCGAGGTCGGCTCGATCCAGGACGTGACGCCCCAGGCTCACAACGGCTGCCGCCCCCCGAAGCGTCGCCGCGTCTGATATCCGTCGCGCCGCGGTGCGGCCACGCAGCCCCAGGGTTGCGGAGCCGCACCGCGACCGCGACGTTCGCTCACCGTTCGCGGTGAGCACCTTCGCCCGGACGGTGACAGAGATCCGCCTGGGCTGCGAGAGATCGCATGCCGTGATGCGTCATATAGCGGACGCACACTGAAAGGACACCCACAGTGCTCATCGCACAGCGCCCCACGCTGACCGAAGAGGTCATCTCGGAGAGCCGTTCCCGCTTCTCCATCGAGCCGCTCGAGCCTGGCTTCGGCTACACGCTCGGCAACTCGATGCGTCGCACCCTGCTGTCGTCCATCCCGGGCGCGGCCGTCACGTCCATCCGTATCGACGGTGTGCTGCACGAGTTCAGCACCGTGTCGGGCGTGAAGGAAGACGTCACCGAGATCATCCTCAACATCAAGAACCTCGTCGTCTCCTCGGAGAACGACGAGCCCGTCGTGATGTACCTGCGCAAGCAGGGCGCCGGCATCGTGACCGCCGCGGACATCGTTCCGCCGGCGGGGGTCGAGGTCCACAACCCCGACCTGCACATCGCCACCCTCAACGACAAGGGCAAGCTCGAGATCGAGCTGACCGTCGAGCGGGGTCGTGGGTACGTGTCCGCCGCGCAGAACAAGCAGTTCGACGCGGAGATCGGGCGCATCCCGGTTGACTCGATCTACTCGCCGGTCCTCAAGGTCACGTACAAGGTCGAGGCCACCCGAGTCGAGCAGCGCACCGACTTCGACAAGCTCATTGTCGACGTCGAGACGAAGCAGGCAATCACGCCTCGCGACGCGCTCGCCTCGGCTGGCAAGACCCTGGTCGAGCTGTTCGGCCTGGCACGTGAGCTGAACGTCGAGGCCGAGGGCATCGAGATCGGCCCGTCGCCGACGGACACCGCGCTGGCCGCGGACCTGGCGCTGCCGATCGAGGAGCTCAACCTCACCATCCGTTCGTACAACTGCCTCAAGCGCGAGGGCATCCACCAGGTGGGCGAGCTCGTGGCTCGCAGCGAGGCGGACCTGCTCGACATCCGCAACTTCGGTGCCAAGTCGATCACCGAGGTCAAGGAGAAGCTGGCCGAGCTCGGCCTCAGCCTCAAGGACTCGCCGCTGGACTTCGATCCGGCCGGCGCTTCGTACTTCGAGGGTGGCGACTCCGCGGCCTACAGCGGCGACGAGCAGTCGTACTGACGTCCCGCGTCCGGTCTAGGCCGGACGCGCGGAACCACTTCCAAGGAGACAAGTAATGCCTACCCCCACCAAGGGTCCGCGGCTCGGCGGTAGCCCGGCTCACGAGCGCCTGATTCTCGCGAACCTGTCGACCTCCCTCTTCGAGCACGGCCGCATCACCACCACGGAGACCAAGGCCAAGCGCCTGCGTCCCCTGGCTGAGCGCCTGATCACGTTCGCGAAGAAGGGCGACCTGTCCGCGCGTCGTCGCGTGCTGACCGTCGTGCGTGACAAGGGCGTGGTGCACACGCTCTTCACCGAGATCGCCCCGGCCATGGCCGAGCGCAACGGTGGCTACACGCGCATCACCAAGATCGGCACCCGCAAGGGCGACAACGCGCCGATGGCGGTCATCGAGCTCATCACCGAGCCCGTGAGCCCCAAGCAGGCCGTCGTCAAGGAGGCCACCAAGGCCGCCGAGAAGTCCGCGCCCGTCGAGGACGCCCCGGCTGAGGACGTCCAGGACGCCCCGGTCGAGGACGCTCCGGCTGAGGAGACCACGGAGGAGAAGAAGGAGGCCTGAGTCTCTTTCTTCCCTGCACGACGCCGGGCCGCACCTTCCGTACGGAGGGTGCGGCCCGGCGTCGTCCGGCGAGCTCGGTCCGGCGCGCTACCCAGCGATTGTGACCAGAACCCACGTAAATTCCGGGCACAATCGCTGGCTGGGCGGAGCTAGGACGCCGGGAGGTCCCAGGCTCGTGCGCCGCCGATCAGCGCGGCCGAGTTGGGCACGATGACGACGTCGTCGCCGAGCCGGGCGAGGGCCGACGGCGTGATGCACCGGGCGTTCCCGCCACCGATGTAGAGCCGGTCCCAGAGGAAGACGGGGCGCAGGCCGTCGACGACGGAGACGACGCGGCGCGACCACAGCCCGTCACCGAGCCGACGGCGTTCCGGCTCGCCGATGTACTGGTCGTAGGTCAGGCTGCGGCGCACGGGGGCGTGGGACCACTCCAGGTGCGGCGCGATGCGCCCGCCGTGGAACATGGCCGTCCCGAGACCGGTGCCCAGGGTGACGACGAGCTCGAGCCCCGAGGCCGCGACGACGCCGGCGCCGTGCACCTCGGCGTCGTTCAGGACGAGCGCAGGCAGGCCGAGCCGCTGCGTGACCGCCGCTCGCATGTCGAAGTTGCGCCAGGCCTCCAGCAGCGGGGGCAGCACGCGGGAGCGTGGCCCCGACCGGGTGATGTAGTGCGGCGTGTGCACCACGACGCCGCTGCGGATCATGCCCGGCAGGCCGACCGTGACCCGCGCGGCTGCCGGCAGGTCGGTGGCGATCTTCGCGATCGTGTCGACGAGCAGCTCGGGTGGGAGCGGGTACGGGGTCGGCACGCGAACCGGCGTTGCGTGCGCGGTGCCGGACGTGTCGAGGACCGCCGCCTTGATCCCGCCGCCGCCGCAGTCGACCGCCAGCGTGAGGATGTCTGCCATGACGTCACTGTACGAAGCCCGGAGCCGAGATCGGGGAGGATGGCCTACGTGAACGAGTTCATCAGGGCCCGCCTCGACCTCGCCTACGACGGAACGGACTTCGCCGGCTGGGCACGTCAGCCAGGTCTGCGCACCGTGGAAGGAGCCCTCGAGGAAGGGCTCGCGCGGGTCCTGCGCAGCGAGCAGCTCGGCCGGCCGACACCCCGGTTCACCGTTGCCGGCCGCACCGACTCGGGCGTCCACGCGCGGGGCCAGGTGGCGCACGTCGACATCGAGGCGAGTGCCTGGGCCGCTCTCCCCGGGCGCTCCGGACGCTCCAGCAGGACCCCGGCGGAGGCGTTGGTGTCCCGGCTGACCGGCGTGCTCCCGACCGACGTCGTCGTGCGCGCGGCGGTGCCGGCCCCGCCGGGGTTCGACGCACGCTTCTCGGCCCTGCGGCGCCGCTACACCTACCGGATCGCCGATGCGCCCGAGCTGCGGGACCCGCTGCGCGGAAGGCACGTCCTGTGGTCCCGCAAGCCGCTCGACGTCGCCGCGATGGACCACGCGGTGCGGCCGCTCACCGGGGTGCGCGACTTCGCCTCGTACTGCAAGCCGCGGCCCGGGGCGACGACCATCCGCGAGCTGCAGCGCATCGCCTGGGAGCGGCCCACCGACGGGCCGGACGCCGGGCTCGCAGTCGCGCACGTGGTCGCCGACGCGTTCTGCCACAACATGGTGCGCGCGCTGGTCGGCGCATCGATCGCGGTGGGGGAGGGGCGCCGCCCCGAGAGCTGGCCGGCGGACCTCCTGGCCAGCCGCCGCCGGGACGCGGGGGTCTTCGTCGTGCCGCCGGAAGGGCTGTGCCTCGAGGAGATCACGTTCCCGCCGGACGAGGAGCTCGCGGCGCGCGCCGACGCCGTCCGGGCGAAGCGGATGGACGAGGACGTCTGGGAAGAGACGGCCGGCGTGAAATAGAGCTCTGGCGAGGCGGGACCGCCGGTGCGCTGCGGTGCTGCCTCGCCAGAGCCCTACCTCGGCACGGTGCTATCTCGTGGTCACGGCTCGTCGACCCAGTGGACCGCTGCCTCCTCGGCGCTGGCTCCCGCGCCGTCGATGCCCGCATCCGTGCCGTACACGTCGTTCTCGCGGCGGCCGTCCTCGCCGGCGTAGTTGCCGGGGTCCGCCTCGGGGTCGGACACGAGCCGGCCCGCGCGTGAGGTGTCGGTCCGGTCGAGGGGGTCAGCCTGCCAGACGTCCGGCTCCTCCTCGCGCAGGCGCTGGTCCATCGGCTCGCCGTGCCGCTCCTCCCACGAGGTCTCGCCCCAGTGGTTGCTGCGCGGACGCTCCGGCGGGGAGTAGCCCTCGTCGAGCACGTCCTTGGGGCCTCGGTCCATGAGGGTGTCCTCGAACGGAAGCTGGTCGGTGTCGCCGTCGGCCGGAGTCTCCGGACCTGGTGTCGTTGCTGGAGTCTCGCCACTCATCTTCCTACGGTGACACCAGATCGTCGTGGCCGCCACAGGCGACGTGTCGAACCTCATGGTCATCGGGGTGGATCGGCACCCGCTTCGCTTTGACCCCCGGGGAAGCAGCCAGGTACTCTGATGAGTCGTTGTGCTTTGTCACGACGTTCCTGCGTCAGCATCGAGCCCACTCGTGTGCCGACGAACGGCCCGGACGTCAATCTGACCCCCGCGCACAACGACCTGACTCATCGGGCGCTGCTTCTCGCCCGACGACACCGAAAACGAAAAGGTTACGAACCGTGCGTACGTACACCCCCAAGCCCGGCGACGTCCAGCGCGACTGGTACGTCGTCGACGCGACCGACGTCGTCCTGGGCCGCCTGGCAAGCCAGGTCGCCACACTGCTGCGCGGGAAGCACAAGCCGACTTTCGCCCCGCACGTCGACGGTGGTGACTTCGTCATCATCATCAACGCGGACAAGGTCGCGCTGAGCGGCAACAAGCGCGAGACCAAGATGGCTTACCGCCACTCGGGTTACCCGGGCGGCCTCACTGCCACCCCGTACGGCGAGTTCCTGGACACCAAGCCGGAACGCGCCATCGAGAAGGCTGTGCGCGGCATGATCCCCAAGACCTCGCTCGGTCGGGAGCAGATGACCCACCTGAAGGTCTATGCAGGTTCTGAGCACCCGCACACGGCGCAGCAGGCCAAGCCGTTCGAGATCACCCAGGTTTCGCAGCAGGCCTGAGGCCGCTGCCGGATCGCAACGCGAAGGACGCGAGGACACCACAGTGGCCGAGACCACCGTCGACATCGAGCAGGGCGCCGAGACGCCCAGCAACTACACCACCGAGACTGCCGCACCCGCAACGCGCGGCTCGTCCATCACCGCCCCGGCTCAGGCCCTCGGGCGCCGCAAGGAGGCCGTGGCGCGCGTGCGCCTCGTCCCCGGCACCGGCACCTGGAAGATCAACGGCCGCACCCTCGAGGAGTACTTCCCGAACAAGGTGCACCAGCAGCTGGTCAACAGCCCGCTGAACCTGGTCGAGGTCGAGGGCCGGTTCGACGTCATCGCCCGTATCACGGGTGGCGGCACGTCGGGCCAGGCCGGCGCTCTGCGCCTGGGCATCGCCCGTGCGCTGAACGAGATCGACGAGGACGCGAACCGCGCCGAGCTCAAGAAGGCCGGCTTCCTTCGGCGTGACGACCGCAAGGTCGAGCGCAAGAAGGCCGGCCTCAAGAAGGCCCGTAAGGCTCCGCAGTACTCGAAGCGCTGACCGACGCCGAGATCGCAGGCCCGGACCGAGGTACGAGGTCCGGCCCTGCGGCCCGGCAGAGCAGGCGCGGCATGCACAGCGTGCGCTGATTCCGGCGCGCTGCTGTCGATGGCTCCGCTGAACAGTGTCGACACTGTTCAGGGGGGCCATCTGCATTTCCGGCAAGTGCCGGAGGCCCACTACGGTGGGATCCGAACGATCTGAGGAGAACCGGCATGGGCAGGCTGTTCGGCACCGACGGAGTTCGGGGTCTCGCCAACAAGGACATCACGGCGGAGCTGGCGCTGGAGCTGGGCGCCGCCGCCGCGCGGGTGCTGACCGCGCAGGGCGAGCTGCTGGGGCCGCGTCCGCGCGCGGTCGTCGGGCGAGATACACGCGCCTCCGGGGAGTTCCTCGCGGGTGCCGTCGCCGCGGGCCTCGCGTCGGCGGGGGTGGACGTGGTGATGCTCAACGTGCTGCCCACGCCCGCCCTGGCCTACCTCGTCACGGAGCTGGAGGCCGACCTGGGTGTCATGGTCTCCGCCTCGCACAACCCGATGCCCGACAACGGGATCAAGTTCTTCGCGCGCGGTGGGCTCAAGCTCGACGACGCCGTCGAGGACGCCATCCAGGCCACGCTCGGCGACGAGTGGGAGCGTCCGACGGGCGCGGACGTCGGACGGATCCGTACCGACGGTCAGGCCGCCGCCGAACGCTACGTGCGGCACCTGACCGACAGTGTCGGGACCACTCCCGACCACCGGCCGCTCGAGGGCCTGCGCATCGCTCTGGACTGCGCCAACGGCGCCGCGAGCGAGGTGGGCCCGGACGCGCTGCGCGCCGCGGGGGCCGACGTCGTGGTGATGAACGCCAGCCCGGACGGCCGGAACATCAACGAGAAGTGCGGTTCCACCCACCCGGAGCAGCTCCAGGCCGTCGTCGTGGCCTCGGAGGCCGACTTCGGTGTCGCGTTCGACGGCGACGCCGACCGCTGTCTCGCCGTCGACCACACCGGTGCCATCGTGGACGGCGACCAGATCCTCGGGATTCTCGCCGGCGCGCTCCAGGAGGAGGGTCGCCTGCCCGGCGACACCCTCGTCGTGACCGTGATGAGCAACCTCGGGCTGATCCTGGCGATGCGGGAGCGCGGCATCAGGACCGTGCAGACCGCCGTCGGTGACCGGTACGTGCTGGAGGAGATGCGCGCCAAGGGCTTCGGGCTCGGCGGCGAGCAGTCCGGCCACATCATCCTGGCCGACCACGCCACCACGGGCGACGGCGTCCTCTCGGCCCTGCACCTCGCCGCACGGGTCAAGGCGTCGGGCAAGCGGCTGGCCGACCTCGCGGGCGACATCGAACGCCTCCCGCAGACCCTCGTCAACGTGCGCGGGGTGGACAAGTCCCGGGCCGGTACCGACGAAGGCGTGCAGGCCGCCGTGGCCGACGCGACGGCGCGTCTCGGCGACACCGGGCGGGTGCTCCTGCGCCAGTCCGGCACCGAACCGCTGGTGCGGGTCATGGTCGAGGCTCCGGCACAGGACGAGGCGGACAAGGTGGCCGAGGACCTGGCCGCCGTCGTGCGGGAGCGGCTCACGCTGTAGGCCCGCGTGCCGGACCGGCGCACGTGGTGACCGGCAGGCAGGCGTGAACGCTCCGTGAATCCTTGGGAAGCGGGGTTCTACCAGGGGGACCCCTGATGCCATTCAGGGGTCCCCCTTGCGTAGGCTGACCGCAGGCGCTAAGAGGTGCCGTCATCCGCCCCCGGGTAGTGCCCGGCCGAGACTTTCGAGGTCCCGTGCTCGAACTCATTTCCACAGTCCTGAGCGCCACCGAGGCTTGGATCCTCGCGATGGCAGCCTCGCCGTGGATCTACCCGGCGATGTTCGCGTTCGCGACGATCGACGGATTCTTCCCGCCGCTGCCGAGCGAGTCCGTCGTGATCACGCTGGCCGTGTCGGCACACACCACCGGCACACCCTGGATGTGGCTGGTCCTGCTGACGGCAGCGGCAGGGGCGTGGGTGGGCGACCAGATCGCCTACCAGATCGGGCACCTGATCGGAACCGAGCGAGTGCCGTTCCTGCGCGGCCCGCGCGGACGTCGGGCGGTGGCCTGGGCGGAGCGTGCACTGACCCGCCGTGGGGCGTCCTTCATCCTGGCGGCGCGCTACGTGCCGATCGGCCGGGTCGCCGTGAACATGACGGCGGGCGCCGTCAGCTACCCCCGTCGTCGGTTCATGGTCATCGCGGCGATCGCCGCGGTCATGTGGGCGCTCTACTCGGCCGGTATCGGGCTGGTCGCCGCACAGTGGCTCGGCCACGACCCGCTGCTGGCGATCAGCATCGGCGTGGTGCTGGGGGTCGCGATGGGCTTCGTCGTGGACAAGGTGGTCGGCTGGTTCTCGCGCCGTGAGCACGACGAGGAACCGGACGACGCCGAGGCCGACACCACCAGGGTGACCGTTCCGCCGTCGGAAGCCGGCTGAGCCCGACGGTCGCGGGACGGTCGGTCAGAGCTTGCGGAGGCGGACCCGCTGCACCGCGTGGTCCGATCCCTTGGTGAGCACCAGCGTCGCGCGGCCCCGCGTGGGGATGATGTTCTTCTCGAGGTTCGGCGCGTTGATGGACTCCCAGATCTTCAGGGCCCGCTCCGTCGCCTCCTGGTCGGAGAGTGACGCGTACCGCCGGAAGTAGGAGTCGGGCTTGGTGAACGCGGTCCGGCGCAGCTCGAGGAACCTGTCCACGTACCACTGCCTGATGTTTCGCGTCCGGGCATCCACGTAGATCGAGAAGTCGAAGAAGTCGCTCACCGCGACGGTCGACTCGTCGACGGCGGACGGACGCGCCGGCTGCAGCACGTTGAGACCCTCGACGATGAGCACGTCGGGCTTGCGCACCACCACTTCCTTGCCGGGCACGATGTCGTACGTGACGTGCGAGTACACGGGCGCGCGGACCTCGGCCTGGCCTGCCTTGATCCGGGAGAGGAAGCGGATCAGCGCGCGCCGGTCGTACGACTCGGGAAAGCCCTTGTGCTCCATCAGGCCACGCTTCTCGAGCTCGGCGTTCGGGTACAGGAACCCGTCCGTCGTGATGAGCTCGACGCGCGGTGTCTCGGGCCAGCGGGCGAGCATCTCGCGCAGCACCCGCGCCGTCGTCGACTTGCCGACGGCGACCGAGCCTGCCACCCCGATGACGTATGGCGTGCGCGGGGGGTCCTCGTGCAGAAAGGTGGACGTCGCGTCGTGCAGGCCACCCGTGGCCATCACGTACAGGTTGAGCAGGCGTGACAGGGGGCGGTAGATCGCGTCGACCTCGGCCAGGTCGATGGGATCGCCGAGACCCCGCAGGCGCTCGACGTCCTCGTCGGTCAGCGGCAGCGGTGTAGAGGCCGACAGGCGGCTCCAGGCCGCACGGTCGAGATCCACGTAGGGCGAGGACGGGGCGAGGGCCAGCAGGTGCTCGCCATGGTCCGTCGTCGGGAACTGGGAAACCACCTGCAGCATTGTGCCCCAACCGGACGCTGGAATCGCTACCGCCCCTCGGGAGGGCGCCACGCGGTGTGTGCGGAAGGTGGCGTGTGAGCCCGGTCATGGGGGCAGGTCAGGACCATCGCTAGACTCGCCCGCATGTGTGGGATTGTGGGTTACACGGGAACTGCTGCGACTACGGGAGACGGCAACGCCTCAGGTGCCGCCACGGCGTCGGGCATGCCCCTTGCCGTGGCCATCGAAGGGCTGCGCAGACTGGAGTATCGCGGCTACGACTCGGCCGGCGTCGCGCTCGTCGCGCCGGGGCTGGACGGTGTCGCCTGGGCCAAGAAGTCGGGCAAGCTCGCCAACCTGATCGAGGCGCTCGACCAGGATCCGCTGCCCGAGGCCACCGCCGCGATCGGCCACACCCGCTGGGCCACGCACGGCGGTCCCACCGACGCCAACGCGCACCCGCACCTGGCCGACGGCGACCGGCTCGCCGTGATCCACAACGGCATCGTCGAGAACTTCGCCCAGCTCAAGGCCGAGCTCCTGGCCGACGGCGTGACGTTCCGCTCGGAAACCGACACCGAGGTGGCCGCGCACCTCGTGGCCAAGGCGTACCGCGAGACGGGGAACCTGACCGAGGCCATGACGGCCGTGGCCGGCCGACTGCACGGCACGTTCACGCTGCTCGCGGTCCACGCGGACGCCCCCGAGACCGTGGTGGGCGCGCGGCACGACTCCCCGCTCGTGGTGGGCCTCGGCGACGGGGAGAACTTCCTCGGGTCCGACGTCGCCGCGTTCATCGCGCACACCAAGGAGGCCCTCGAGCTGGGCCAGGACCAGGTGGTGACGATCACGCCGACGTCGGTGGCCGTGACCGACTTCGACGGCAAGCCCGCCGAGGCCAAGCGCTACACCGTGGACTGGGACGCCGCCGCCGCGGAGAAGGGTGGCTTCGCGTCCTTCATGGACAAGGAGATCCACGACCAGCCGCAGGCCGTCGCCGACACGCTGCTCGGCCGTACCGACGCCACCGGCGCACTCGTGCTGGACGACCTGCGCATCGACGAGTCGGTGCTGCGCGCGGTGAACAAGATCATCGTCGTGGCCTGTGGCACCGCCGCCTACTCCGGGCACGTGGCCAAGTACGCGATCGAGCACTGGTGCCGCATCCCGGTCGAGGTCGAGCTGGCGCACGAGTTCCGCTACCGCGACCCGATCGTCGACGAGCGCACCCTGGTCGTCGCCGTGACGCAGTCCGGCGAGACCATGGACACGCTCATGGCCGTGCGCCACGCGCGCGAGCAGGGCGCCAAGGTCATCTCCATCGTCAACACCCACGGCTCGACGATCCCGCGTGAGTCCGACGCCGTGCTCTACACCCACGCCGGTCCCGAGATCGCCGTCGCCTCCACCAAGGCGTTCCTCGCCCAGATCACCGCCGCCTACTTGCTGGGCCTGTACCTGGCGCAGCTGCGCGGCAACAAGTTCCCCGACGAGATCGTGGCCCTGCTCGACGAGCTGCGCGACATGCCGCGCAAGATCCAGACGGTCATCGAGCGCGGCGAGTACGTACGCGCGACCGCCCGGTCCATGGAGAAGTCCGACAAGGTGCTGTTCCTCGGTCGCCACGTCGGGTTCCCGGTGGCGCTGGAGGGTGCACTCAAGCTCAAGGAGCTCGCGTACATCCACGCGGAGGGCTTCGCCGCGGGCGAGCTCAAGCACGGCCCGATCGCCCTGATCGACGAGGGCCAGCCCGTGTTCGTCGTGGTGCCCTCGCCGCGCGGACGTGACTCCCTGCACTCCAAGGTGGTCTCCAACATCCAGGAGATCCGCGCCCGTGGCGCGCGCACCCTCGTGATCGCCGAGGACGGCGACGACGAGGTCCGCAAGTACGCCGACGAGGTGTTCTGGATCCCGCAGGCCCCCACGCTGCTCCAGCCGCTGCTGGCCGTGGTGCCGCTGCAGATCTTCGCGATGGCGCTCGCGACCGCGAAGGGCCTGGACGTGGACCAGCCGCGCAACCTCGCCAAGTCCGTGACCGTGGAGTAGCGGACGGGGCGGGTCCCTGCACCGAGGTGCTGGGGTGGGGCTCGGGTGTGTCGGGCCGCAGGTTGGTCGTGGGTCCGGGTGTCGAGCCGCAGGTTGGTCGTGGGTCCGGGTGCCGAGCCGCAAGTTGGTCGTGAATCTGGTGTCGAGCCGCAGGAAGATCGTCGATCTGGGCTCGGATGGACGCGTGGGTTGCGGTTGGGCGCCGGGTTTCACGTCCAGGTTGCGGTTCGGCGCGGGTGACGGTCGTGGATGGACGCGCGACTTGCGGTTCGGTCCGTGGACAGTCGTGGGTGGACGCGTGACTTGCGGTTCGGCCCCGGCGCGGCGAGTGGAGCGGCTGTGGGACGCTCGGCGGCGTGGACCTCAAGAATCTCTCCGACGAAGTCGAGATCATCAGCCGCGTCTACGCGCGCGTGCACGGGGTGGAGCGCACCGACGACTGGCTCATGCTGAAGCTCCACGAGGAGGTCGGCGAGCTCACGCAGGCGTTTCTCAACCTCTCGGGTCGCTCGCGGGATCGCGGCTCGTCCGAGGAGGAGATCCGCGACGCCTTCCGCGGGGAGGTCGCCGACGCGCTGGCGCAGCTGCTGCTCGTGGCCCGGCGGTTCGACGTGGACCTGCCTGAGGAGCTGGACCGCAAGTGGTTCCGCTGGCGGCACCTGGTCCGGCCGGAGGACACCGCTGGTATCCGGGATGTCGGAGGTGCCGTCTACCCTCTGGGCTGACGAGAGGAGCACACGTGGCGTACGTGGAGGTCGACGGGGTTCGGGTGCACTACGTGGAGCACGGGCCGAGCGGGCCCGGAGTGATCACGGTGGTGCTGGTCCACGGGTTCTCGGTGGACCACCGGATCATGACCGGCGGGTTCGAGCCGGTCTTCGCGGAGCGACCCGGCTGGCGGCGCGTCTACGTCGACCTGCCGGGCATGGGGCGTACGTCGGCGTCCGACGTCGCGAGCACCGACGACGTCTTCCGGATCCTGCGCGGTGCCGTCGAGGCGTTGGTGCCCGATGGCCCGTACGTCGTCGTCGGCCAGTCGTACGGCGGCTACCTGGTGCGGGGGCTCGCCGCCGCCGACGGCGGACGGGTGATCGGGCTGGCCGCCGTGGTTCCCGTGGTGGAACCGCGCCATGAGCTGCGGCAGCTTCCGGGGCGCCAGGTGCTGGTGCGGGATCCGGCGCTGGCCGAACGGGTCGGTACCGAGGTGCTCGAGGCGGACGAGATCCTCGTGGTGCAGACGGAGGAGACCTGGCAGGCGACCCAGCGGCAGGTGGAGCCCGGACTGGCAGCGGCCGACCCGGCGGCGATCCTGCGGATCGAGGCGAGCTACGCGGGGACCTTCTCCGTCGAACCGGCGCCGTTCGAGCATCCGGTGCTCCTCGTGGTCGGCCGGCAGGACTCGATCACCGGCTACCGCGACGTGTGGGAGCTGGTCGAGCACTACCCGCGGGCGACCTTCGCGGTCCTCGACCGCGCGGGCCACGCGCTGAGCATCGAGCAGCATGAGGTGTTCGAGGCGTTGGTGGGCGAGTGGCTGGACCGCGTCGAGGCGGAGGCCGACGCTTTGCCCACGAGCAGGTAGCCCGCCTCCGACGAGCCCAGCAGGCAGCGGGCGGCGTCAGCCGGACACGGCGACGAACACGAGCAGGCTGATGATGGCCGCGATCACGACGCCGAAGACCACGACCATGACCACGGGGAAGGGGAGCTTGTCGTCGTCCTCGGGCACGGTGCCTCCTACGCATGAAAGGTGGCGCTCTGCCGGTACGATGCAGGCGCCACCTTTACCTCTACATTACTGGAACAGAGTGCCTGAAAACGGGCATCACGCGCAAGGCGAAAGCGCACGGGACGCGGATGAAATCAGCGGTGGTCGCCGGCGACCTTAGGCTGAGCCAATGATCATCGGGACGGGCATCGACGTGGTCGACGTGAACCGGTTCATGGAGACCCTCGACCGCACGCCCCGGCTGCGCGAGAAGCTCTTCACCGAGGTCGAGCGCGAGCTGCCGCCGAGCTCCCTGGCCGCTCGGTTCGCGGCCAAGGAAGCCATCGCGAAGTCGCTCGGCGCCCCGGGGAACCTCCGCTGGCACGACGTCACCGTGCACCGCACGGTGGGCGGCCCCCCTCGCATCGACGCGAGCGGCACCGTCGCCGCCCGCGCCGCCGAGCTCGGTGTGCGCACCTGGCACATCACGATCTCGCACGATGCGGGAATCGCGTCGGCGATGGTGATCGCGGAGGGCTGACGCCCGAGCTCCCGGCCCTACTGGAGCTCCGGGATGACCTGCTTCTCGAAGAGCTCGAGGCCGGACTGGTCGTAGGCCGCCTCCTGGAAGTAGGTGATCGCGTACTCCAGACCACGGCCCCGCATGTCCCGCAGCCGCTCGACGATCTGCTCCGGGGTGCCGACCAGTAGCCCATCGCGCCAGGTGTTGATCTCCAGGTCCGCCTTCTCGGGGGCCCACGTGCGCAGGTGCGCCTCGATCCAGGCCAAGCGCTCGGCGACGTCGGCCTCGGTCTCGCCGATCACCACGTTGTAGTCGGCGGACCGGGTGATCTCGCCGAAGTCCCGGCCGACGTCCTTGCAGTGCCCCTCCAGCACGCGCGACTTGTGCGCGAAGCCCTCCGGCGAGCCGTCGAAGTTCGTGTACTGGGCGTGCTGCGCGGCGATGCGCAGCGTCTTCTTCTCACCGCCACCGGCGATCCACAGGGGGACGGAGGGCACCTCGGCGCCACCGTCGCCCACCGGGAGCTGCTGGAGGGGCTGCGGATAGCAGAGGGCGCCGTCCACCTGGTAGCGCTTGCCCTCGAAGGTGCCGGAGGAGCCGGTGCGCCACATGTTCGCCATGATCTGCACGCCCTCGTCGAGCGCCCGGAGCCGCTCGCCGGCGGACGGGAAGCCGTGGCCGTAGGCGCGCCACTCGTGCTCGTACCACCCTGCGCCGATACCCATCTCGACGCGTCCGCCGGAGACGGTGTCGACGGTCGAGGCGATCTTCGCCAGGTGGGCCGGGTTGCGGTACGCCATGCACGTACACATCTGCCCCAGGCGGATGCGCTGCGTGGCTGCCGCGAACGCGGCCATGAGCGTCCAGGCCTCGTGCGTGGCCTCGCTCGTCACCTGCGGCACGGTGTGGAAGTGGTCGTAGACCCACACCGACTCCCAGGCGAACTCGCCGCCGGGAACGGCCTCACCGGCCGCCTGGTTCTCCGCGCGGTGCACGAGGGACAGCATGGAAGCCCATTGGTCGGCGGGCGCGATGTCGACCAGGTCGAGGCGCCAGCCCTGCGGGATGAAGAGTCCGAATCGCATGGCCCGACCTTATGCCGACCAGGTTCCGGAGGGGAGGGCTCGTCCACAATGCCGGGGTTTGGTACCTCGGAGGGCGGCGGAAGCGGCACTATAGGACTGTGAAAGACGCATGGAGTTCCGACGAGGTACGAAAGGCCGAAGAGCCACTGATCGCAGCCGGCGAGCCGCTCATGGCCAGAGCGGCGTATGCGCTGGCGCAGACGGTGCTCCGGGAGGTAGGGGCCCGTCCTGCCGACGGACGGGCCCCTGGCTACCGGCCCGGACGCCCGAGTGGCACGCGCTTGCGCGGCAGCCTCGGTTCCGACGGCCTCCCCGGCAGGGCCAGGGCTCGAGCCCGCCGGATGGCGGGCTCCAGAGGTGACGTGCGCGGTGCGCAGGCACTCCTGCTCGTCGGCCCGGGCAACAACGGCGGCGACACCCTGTTCGCCGGCGCCCACCTCGCGCGTCGCGGCATGAGGGTCACCGCCGTCCTGGCATCGACGCGCGCGCACGAGGACGGGCTCGCCGCATTCCGGGTGGCCGGCGGCAAGGTGCTCACGCTCGCCGACATCCGGGTCCCCTCCGTGGTCCGGTCCGCCCTCGAGTCCGACGTGATCCTCGACGGCCTCGTCGGCGTCGGCGCGCGGGGCGCACTGCGCCCGCCCGCCGGCGGTCTCGTGCGGACGCTCGCCGAAGCGCGCGAGACCGCGGGCGAGCGCTGGCCGTACACCGTCGCCGTCGACATCCCGAGCGGGATCGGCGTGGACGACGGCGTGGTGCTGGGCCCCGTCCTGCCCGCCGACCGTACGGTCACGTTCGGCGCCCTCAAGCCCGGCCTGCTCCTGCCGCCGGCGGCGCACCTCGCCGGCGAGGTCGAGCTCATCGACGTCGGATTTCCTCCCGTCTCGGGCAGCGAGGGATGGGGCGCGATCTGGGGCGTGACGACCGGGCGGCACGCCATGGCCGGTACCGACCCGGCAGCCGGCCGCGTGCGGCGGGTGGAGCCGGCCGACGTGGCCGCCCTGTGGCCGACGCCGAGCCCGCACGACCACAAGTACACGCGAGGCGTCGTCGGCGTGATCGCCGGGACGACCACCTACCCGGGGGCAGCGGTCCTCGCGACGTCGGGCGCCGTGCTGGCCGGACCCGGCATGGTGCGCTACCTGGGCCCCGAGGCGGTCGGCAGCCGCGTGCTGCTCGAGCGCCCCGAGGTCGTCGTGACGGGCGGACGCGTCCAGTCCTGGGTGCTCGGACCCGGTGTCCCCGCGGTCGACCCGGAGGCCGGACCGGACGGCGACGGCCAGGCCCGCCGGATCTTCGGGGCGCTCGCGGCCGTGACGGGGGTGCTGTCCGAGGATGTCACCGGCGGCAAGATGCCCGCCGTCATCGACGCGGGTGCGCTCACCATGCTGGAGCACCGACTCCCGGCGTGGGCGGTGCTGACCCCGCACGCCGGGGAGCTGGCGGAGCTGCTCCAGGGGCTCGGACACGACGTGGACCGGGCGGCGGTCGAGGCCCAGCCGTTGCACTGGGTGCGCACGGCGCACCAGGCAACCGGGGCGACGGTGCTGCTCAAGGGTGCGATCACCGTGGTGGCGGGGCCCGGCGACGCCTACGCCCAGGCCGACGCGCCGGCCTGGACGGCTACTGCAGGGGCCGGCGACGTGCTCGCCGGGATCCTGGGCACGCTGCTGGCCGGCCGCTCCGCCGACGTCGTCGAGGACGAGACCCTCGCCGCCCGGCTCGCGGCGGTCGCGGTGCTGGTGCACGGCCGTGCGGCAGCGCGAGCGTCCGCCGGGGGCCCTGTGGCGGCGCTGGAGATCGCGCGGGCCGTCCCGGCCGTGGTCGCCGAGCTGCTGCGCGACTGACGCCGGCGGCCCGGACCGACCCGGCAGGCCGGGCGTTAGGGTGGCCCGATGAGTCAACGCGTCGTCGCCTGGGGACAGGAGCTCCGTGAGGTGCACCGGCGGTTGCGAGAGGCCCTCGAGGTGGCCCGGTCCGCGGTCGAGGACGGCGCGGCCGGGCCGACGGCGGCGCGGGATCTCCAGCTCTACTGCGTCGGCTTCTGCGCTGCGCTGACCGGCCACCACCGCAGCGAGGACGCGACTCTGTTCGACGTCGTGCTGGCGGCCGAACCCGGCCTGGCCCCGGTGGTCGCCGACCTGAAGCGGGACCACTCCATGCTCGACCAGCTGCTGGGCGAGCTGGAGCGCGCCGCGATGTCGGGTGCGGGCCGGGACGAGCTGCTGCAGCACCTCGACGGTGTCGAGGCAGTGATGGAGACACATTTCCGGTACGAGGAGAAGAAGCTCGTCGACGTGCTCGACGCCTCGGACCGGCCCGAGGCGGACCGGCGGGAATTGCTCGGCCCGCTGGCGTGATGCCCGATTCCTGGAAATGGACATTCCACCATCTATTTCCGGGCGCGCAAGTTTCGCGTACCTGCCGGAGACGCGCCAGCGAGAGCCGTAATTTTCCGTACCACAGCCACGCGCTGCACGATTCATCTCCTGTCATAGACTCCTGAGGCGCTACTGATAAATGTTCATGTAAGTGGCGAATTGGGGTGTGCGTGCCATCAAGTTACGGGCCTTCCGTGGCAGTGCCTTCGGCAGTGCCGACGGCATGGGCGAGCCAGGCAGGCAGCAGGGGGAGGGACCGCATGGTCCACGGGCGTGATCGTGAGCTGCGGGTCATCGGGCACTTCGCGACCGACCTCGACCCGACGGTCCTCGTCGTGCGCGGACTGAGCGGGATCGGCAAGACGGCGACGGTGCTCCACGCGCTGAAGCAGGTCGGTGCGGGAGCGTCCGCGGTGCGGGTCGTCCGACCGTGCTCGCCACGGCCCTCGGCGCACGACCTGGACAACAGCCGGCGCATCGACCTGTCCGCCTGGTCGGTTCCCGACCACGAGGAGCACGACTCCGCCTTCGACGCGGCAGGCTTTCTCCGCGCGGTCTCGGTCTGGGCCGGCGACGGCGGACCGGGGCCGCGCGTGCTCTTCATCGACGACGTGGGAGTGCTCACCGCCGAGCGCGCACGGTGGCTCCAGCACCTGGCGGACGAGGCCTACGGACAGGACTGGCGGGTGATCGCCGCGGTGCGGAGCATCGCCGTGGACCAGCTGTCCGACGACGTCGAGGTGCTCGAGCTCGGCCCGCTCGACCGGCTGCCCCTGCGGCGGGTGCTCGACATGGAGCTGAGCGTCCCCGTGGCGACCGACGTCGTGGAGCACCTGCGCTGGTGGAGCGCCGGCAACCCCCGACTCGCCCTCGAGCTCGCCGGTTCGTTGAGCGCGGCGGAGCTGTGCGGTGACGTCGCCTGGTCGGGGCCCGAGAGCGTCAGCTCGGGTGCCCGGCGCGCGTATCGCGCGATGCTGGCCGGCCTCGACCCGGCGACGATGACCGCACTCGCGACCGCGCCCCTGGGCGGCGCTTCGGTCGCGCGCCGCGACGGTCGCGCGACGGTGCGGCACCCGCTGCTGGCACTGCTGTGCCGGGAGGCGCGCGGGACCGACGGTCACGTCGACGGCCGTGAGACCCAGCCGGTGGACCGCGTGGGGACGGGCCCGGGCCAGGTGGCGAGCGTCCTCGACGGGCTGCACCTGGACGACCTGCCGACGCGGGCGTGGGCGGCCGTCGCGGCGGCACCCGGCCCACGCCTGGCCGCGCGTGCCGTGGGGGTCTCGCTGATGGCCGGCCGTACCTGGCGGGACCACGGCGGAGGCCCGCTGGTACCGGACGGCGTGGGGCCGGAGTGGACCGACCACCTCTGGTGGCGCGAGCCGGCGGCCGTGGGCGACACCGCGGCCCGTGCCGCGGGAGCGCGGGTCGCCGAGGCCTTGCTGGGTCTCGAGGACACCGGCGAGCTGCCCGACCCCGCCGCGCTCCGGGCCGACCTGCGACTGCTCGGACCCACCCCGGGCCAGGACTGGGTGGGGGTGGACCTCCAGGTGCGTGCTCTCCTGGCCCTTGGTGACGTGGTGGGTGCACGTGGCCTGCTCGCCGACCATTCCGGCGCGACACCAGGACGAACGGTGGCGGAGATCGTGGCGCGTGACCTCGCCGCGGCCCGGGTGGCCGCGTTCGACGGGCGAGCTGTCGACGTTCGCGCGCACCTCGCGCGGGCGGCAGAGCTGCGCCCGTCGGTCGACGGGTGGCTGCCGGTCCGCGGGATGCGCGCCGCCGCGGACGCCGTCGCCGACGGCACCGTCCCCGCGAGCACGGTGCCCGCCCAGGCGGGTAGCTGGTCGCCCCGGGTGCTCGGCGAGTACGCCGCGGACCTGGGTGCCGCGCACCTCGTCGTCGGACAGGCGGAAGGGGCCGTCGCGCTGCTGACCATCGCGCTCGAGCACTGCGCCTGGCCCTACCGGGGGCGCGTACAGGTGCGCTGCGACCTCGTGGAGGCCGTGATGGCATCGACGCCGCCGGGCAAGGTCGGGCCCCGGACCCAGCGGCTGCTCGACCCGCCTCTCGCGCCGGAGGAGCGGTCGGCCCCGGACGTCGCGGCCGCCTACACCCGGCTCTGCGCCCTCCTGGCCGACGACGGGACGCCGTCGGCCGCGTTCGAGGCCGCGCTGCAGGCGTCGACGGCGCCCATGTCGCCCTGGCAGCGTGCGCGCATGCTGGTCGCGTACGGGCGGTACGCCGTGACCCGTGGTGGTCGCTCGACGGGCGACGCGATGCTCGACGAGGCGAGGACGCTCGTGCGCCTCGCCGGGATGTCCGGCTGGCTGCGGGGCATCGATGCGTTCCTCGCCGAGGCCGACGCGAGCGGTGGCACCGGACCCGAGTGGGAGGTGCTCGGCGGGCACGAGCGGGAGATGGTGCGGCTCGCGGTGCACGGAGCGACCAACTCACAGATCGCCCAGGCGACCTTCGTGTCCGAGCGGACCGTCGTGAACCGGCTGCGCCGGGCGTACGCGACGCTCGGCATCCGGGACCGGAGGGACCTGGTGCGCCTTGCCGAGACCCGTCCGCCTGCTTGGCTCGCCGGCAGCTGACGCGCAACTCGAGCGCAGATTTTTCACCCGCTATTGCTGGCGTTTTTCACCCGGCATTTCGGACTACCTTCACTTCTTTCCGCCGATGTGCGCGCGGATGCCTTTGTTGCGCCTCTGCTCGCGTAGAACGCACGACCCGTTGCGTTGGGTTGCGTCAGCGCACGATTGCCGCCCTGCCTGGCAGGTCCCTGGGAACCACTGTTCGCTAAAGCCCGGGCACCGGTGTGTCATACGCCCCGCCCCGACCGATCCGGACGTGATCACGTACCGATCCGGACGCTTTTCTTGAAGCGTGTATATGGAGGAGTGAGTTCTCTTGAACCGAACGCAAGTACCGTCCCGACGCCGGAGGGGAAGCGTCCCGTGGCGCCGGTCCCTGGCGACGGCCGCGGCAACCGCAGTCGTGGTCACAGCCACCGGACTGCCCGCGGTCGCAGTGGACAACTACCCGGAGGAGCCGTCCGAGGCCGCAGCGAGCGTCCTCGACTCGACGCTCTTCCAGGAGGCGCTGCTCGCAGCCGCCTACTCGGATGCCGGCTCTGAGTCGAACCCCGGGCCGAACGAGGGCAACCTCAACGTCGAGCTGCTCGGATCCGAGCTCGTTCGCATTGGTGACATCGAGGTTCCCCTCGACGAGATCCTGGACTTCGGTCAGCTCGGTGCGCTGGCCAGCAAGAGCGAGGCGTCCTCCCCAGTCGACGCGCACGCTGTCTCCGGCCTGCTCGGCGCGGACGGCGGTGTCACGCTGGACGGCGAGACCGAGGACTTCGGCAAGGCGTCCGTGGACGTCCTGTCGGTCGCACGCCTGCTGGGCGTCGACAGCCTGACGGACGAGATCGTCGACCAGCTGCTGCTCCAGGTCGGTGCCGGCGCGGCCGAGGTGCGCGCCGAGGACGGCGTGATCCTGGACCAGGACGGCGTGGGTGGCCTCGGCCAGTACCGCGTGGCCGACCTGGACCTGTTCCTGCACTCGCCGATCGTCGAGGACGCTGCCGCGTCCATCCACGACATCGGTGGCTCGATCGACACGGCCGTCGAGGACCTCGTCGGCACGAACCTGGACGACAGCGCCCTGACCGGCCTGTTCGACACGGTCCCGGGCGTTCCGACGCCCTCGATCACCGTGGACAGCAACATGCAGGACACGCTGTTCGAGTCCGTGGTGGCCGAGCCGATCACGTCGGCGAACCAGCTCCTCACGATCGACCTGTCGACCGGTGAGCTCCAGGTGCACCTCGACCAGCTCATCGACAACCCGGACGGGAGCGAGCAGGGCCTCAACGCTCTGCCGCCGAACACGGAGCTCATCGACGACACGACCTACCCGCTCATCGCGGAGACCGTGCACGAGCTCATGGAGGAAGTCACCAACGTCCTCCTGGGCGCGATCGAGGACTCCCTCGACGCCGTCACGGTCAACGTCGCCTTCTACGAGGAGGGCGCGCTGGGCACGGGCACGCTGGACGTCTCGTGGGCCATCCCGCTGACGTCGGTGGTGGACGGCAACTTCCCCGAGGCCGTCGACAACAGCACGGGCACCATGGCGCCGGTCGCCGCGGTTCTCGTCACCACCATCAACACGCTGGGCCCGGCAGTCTCCGACCTTCTCGCTCCGGTGTACGACCTGGTGATCAGCGACGAGGGCGACGAGATCTTCGAGCTGCTGATCAACGACCTCAAGACGGGCGCCATCACGGAGCCGATCCGCGAGCTGCTCTCGCCGGTCTTCGAGGTCCTGGCCGAGGTCATCTCGATCACGATCAACCGCCAGGTGTCGGAGAGCTCCGAGGTCACCCTGACCTCGACGGAGGCGGCCGAGGTCGTCACGTCGTTCGACCTGAACGCGCTCAGCATCGCGCTGCTGCCGGCGGACGAGATCGCCCGGATCAACCTGGGCAACGCCGCGGTCCGCATCTCGCCCGACGGCGACGGTGGCACCCCGCCCGGTGAGATCGACCCGTCCCTGACGCTCAACCCCGTCACGGTCGCTCCCGGCCAGTCGACCATCGCGACCGGCGAGGGCTACACGCCTGACTCGACCGCGACCGTCCAGCTGACCGACCCCGACGGCGAGCCCGTTGGTGACGCCATCCCGGTCGACACCGACTCGGACGGTTCGTTCACTGTTCCGGTCCCGGTTCCGGCTGACGCCGAGCTCGGCGTCTACCCGGTCGTGGGTACGGACGACACCACCGGTCAGGCCGCTGAGGCCCCGCTGGCAGTGGTCGCGGGCTCCGACATCTGCGCCATGGACCCGACCCTGACCGTCGAGCCGGGTGCTGCCTACCCGGGTGACACCGTCCACGTCGTGGGCCAGGGCTTCCCGGCCGGCGTCCCGGTCGTCGTGCAGCTGCGCGACGCCGAGGGCAACGCGGTCGGCGACCCGATCACGGTCGTCCCGGACGAGGCCTGTGGCTTCATCACGGACCTGACGGTTCCTGAGGACGCAGAGCCCGGCGACCACGTCGTCGAGGCCGAGCCCGAGGACGACAGCCCGGGTGCCGAGGCACCGCTCGAGATCCTGCCGCCGGGCACGAACCCCCCGGGTGACGAGTGCACGGACCCGAGCATCGTCGTCAACCCGGCCGCGGTCGAGGCCGGCGCCGAGGTCACGGTCACGGGCACCGGCTTCCCGGCCGGCGCCACCGTCATCGTCCAGCTCAAGGACACCCAGGGCAACGACATCGGTGACCCGGTCACCGTGACGGTTGACGACGACTGTGGCTTCACGACCCCGATCACGGTTCCCGAGGGGACCCCGCCGGGTGTCATCATCGTCGACGCTCGGCCGGACGACGGCCGGGAGGGCGCTCAGGCGCCGATCATCGTCATCGGCGGTTCGACCGGTGGCTCGGGTGACGGCGACGACTCCGGCGCCAGCGGTGCCGGTGCCGGTGACGGCGACCTCGCCGCGACCGGTGCGAACGTGACGGCGCTCATCGCTGCCACGGTGCTGCTCCTCGGCGCCGGTGCGGTCATGATCAAGCGTCGCCGCGAGATCAGCCAGGCCTTCGCTACCGCGATGGGCCGGATGTCGGACGACAAGCGTTCCGTCTGACGCACTGAGTCCATGACTCGGTGAGCAAGTGTCTGAAGCAGTAAGACCGGCCCGGTGCGACGTCGTCGCACCGGGCCGGTCCTGTACGGAAGAGCCCGTACGCGGGCCGCGCACGAGACCGAAGGGGGAGACGTGCCCGAGCTGTCGCCGAGACGTGGAGTGATTCCGGCGGTCGTCGCAGCGGCGGCCATCGTCGCACTCGTGGTCGCCGCGATCCTGGTGGTGGAGCAGGCCCTGCCCGCCGCCCCGGTCCAGCGAGGAGAAGAGACGCCGGTGCCGGGCGCCGTGGACGTGACGTGCCCGGAGAACGAGCCGATCGCGGAGGGCCTGCCCAGCGGTTCCACGTGGACCATGTGCTGGCGAGTCGACTCCGACCGGGGACTGGTGCTCGAGGACGTGCACTTCGCCCCCGCCGGCCACGCGGCGGTGCAGGTGCTCGCCGAGCTGTCCATCGGGCAGCTGGAGGTGCCGTACGACACCGGTCTGCGTAACACCGAGGACATCACCACGCAGGGTTTCGGCGGCCCCCAGATGATGACCCTGACCGAGACCGAGTGTCTCGGCGAGCGGATCGAGACGTTCGTGCCGAAGATCGGCGACGGAACGATGGGTGGTGGCGGTGAGCGGCGTCCGGTCCTCTGCCAGGAGGTCGTCGACGGCGGGATCGCCTACCGCAGCAGTGACAGCGCCGGGACCGAGGTGGCGCGGCGTGCCGACCTCCGGCTCGCGACGATCTCGAAGGTGGGCTGGTACGAGTACGTCAGCCAGTACACGTTCGGCAGTGACGGCAGCATCCGGTCCGACCTCGGCGCGACCGGCGACCTGTCCCCGGAGGACTACGGGGACGACCCAGCCCACGGCTGGCCGGTGGGCCCCGGGGACACGGACTACGCCACCAGCCACTCGCACAACGCGGTGTGGCGGGTGCACTGGGCGCTCGGCGGCCGGGGCGGTCAGGTCGTGGAGCAGTACGACGCCGCACCGACCGGCGAGCTAGGGCCGCGGTCGCCGCTCGTCGAGGGCGGCCTCACCCGGATCCCGCGCGAGGGCACCGCGACGGCTGCGGACCGGCGCTGGTGGCGCGTGGTGAACCCTGACGTGGTCAACGACGACGGGCACGAGATCTCCTACCAGGTCGAGCTGGGCGCGACGACGCCGTTCGAGCTCACCCAGGACCACCGGCACGAGAGCCGTGCGGGCGACGGCGCCGGCGCCGGCTACGCCATCGCGTTCACCGAGGCGAACGACTGCCAGCTCTTCGCCACCGCCAACAAGGAGGGCACCTGCGGTGCGGGTGTACTCGACTTCGCACAGGACGAGGCGCAGCTCTCCGACGTCGTCACCTGGGTCGCCGTCGGGTTCCACCACGTCGCTCGCGACGAGGACCAGAGCCCCATGGAGATGCACTGGCAGGGCTTCACCCTCACGCCGCGTGACCTGACGGCGCAGCGCGGGGACGTACCGGCTGCCCGCGAGGACGTGAACGGGAAGCCGCCCGGGCTGCCCTGACCCGGCCCGGGACCGGTCAGGCCCGCCGCGCCTCGACCAGCGTGCGGCGGCTGTGGCAGACGAACGACCCGTGCTCCGCGATGTGCTCCCGCAGCGCCCGCAACCGGTCCCCGTACTGCTCGACCGAGAAGTCGGGCACCGTCCACAGGACCTTGCGCAGGAAGTGCACCACCGCCGCCAGGTCGAAGAACTCGACCCGCGTCAACGCGTCCTGCAACCGGACCAGGTCGAGTCCGACGTCGGCGACCTGCGCGCGTACGTCGTCCAGGTACTCGGCGTCGTGGTTCACCTGCGGCCCCATCAAGAACTCGTACAGGGCACGGTTCGAACCCGCTCCGACCTCCTGGACCAGCAGCGTGCCGCCCGGAGCCAGCACCCGCGCGGCCTCGGCGTACGGGAACGAGACCGGGTGGCGGCTCGCCACCAGCCCGAACGACCCGTCGTCGAAGGGCAGGGGAGCGGTCGGGCCGTCGACCAGGGACACCACACCGCCGAACGGCGCCAGCGCCGCCGAGGCGAGCTCGTAGTTGGGCGCCCAGCTCTCCGTGGCCCGCACGGTGCCCGGCACCCGTTCCGCCAGTCCCAGTGCCTCCGCGAGCACCTCACCGCCGCCGGTGTCGACGTCGAGCACCGAGTCGACCTGACCCAGCCGCTCGCCGCAGAGCTGCACGTAACCCCAACCGGGGCGCTCCTCGGTGGCCCGGCCCGCGAACCAGGAGAAGTCCCAGCCGTCGGTCGGGACGGCCAGCCCCTCGGCAATCTCCTCGTCGAACGTCATGAACGGGAAACTATCCCCGCGGATCCCCCGGTCACCAGCCGATATCCCCCGGCCGGGGGAGGGGGCGAGCACCCGCCGGGCGGGAGTGTGAGGGCATACCGACCGATCGACCGGAAGGAACCGTCATGGAACGCCTCGCTCGCGCCACTCTCCTCGGCGCCACCCTCGCGAGCGGCGCCGTCGCGCTGCTCGGGCTCGCCTGGATGTTCGGCCTCTGGCCCAACCCGTACACCGAGCTCGCCACGGCGCTCCTGGCAGGACTCGCCGGGCCGGAGGTCGCCATCACCGTCCATGTCGTCACCGCGCTGGCCGGCGTCGCGGCCGGGATCGCCGGCCTCGCCGGCGCCCTGGGCACACGGGGCCGCGTCGGCGCCGGTGTGCTGCAGCTCCTCGTGTTCGGGGTGCTGCTGCAGGGCACCGGCCCGCTCTCCACGGTGGGCTACCTCGTCGCGCTCCTCATGCCGGTCGCCGTGGTGGTCATGCTCGTCCAGCTGGTCCGGCGGTACCGGGTGGCCCGCTGGGTGGTCGGGATTCCCGGCCTGGTGGCTCTCGTGGTCGGCATCATCGCGGGACGCGACGCCATCGCCGGCATCTTCACCGGGCTCGTCGCGGGCTTCGCGGGCCAGGGCGCGACCATCCTCGTCACGCTGCTCATCCTGGTGCTCGGCACGCTGTGGGCCATGGTCGGAGCCCAGGCCCTGTCCGGCATGTCGGCGATGAACCGCGCCACCGCCTGGGTGGTCAGGCACCGCCGCGCCATCACGATCGTGGCTGCCACCGGACCGCTCCCCTACGCCCTGATCCGGCTCACGTGGCTCACGCCGTGGCCCCAGCTCGGGTTCGACGGCATGGACATGTCCACGCGGATCTGGGGGCTCGCGCTGTCCAGCGGTGCCTGGCTCGGCTTCTTCCTCACTCTCGGCCTGATCCGCCCCTGGGGCGAGGTGTTCCCCCGGTGGATGCCGGGCCTGGCCGGCCGCCGCGTGCCGATCGCGGCTGCCGCCGTGCCTGGGGGCCTGATCGCCGTGACCCTCAGCTTCTCGGCCCTCCCCATGCTCCTGCTGGGCCGCGAGCACAGCATCGGCGACCAGATCATCGGCGCCATCGCCTTCCCCTGCTGGTACTGGGGCCCGGCCCTGGCACTCGCGGTCTGGGGCTACGTCGCCCACCGGCTCCAGTCCGAGCGAGCGGCCGCGCTCGACGCCGACGAGCGGTCGCTGAACCAGCTCCCGGCCGTGTGACCGGCCATGTGACCGACCGTTTTGACCTGGCAGGCGACCCCCACGACCGGAGAGGATGACGGCATGCAGGCGACGAAGCGGTATCTGACGCGGTACCTCGCCCGGCGGTTCGCCTGGCACATGCTGGGCGGGGCGATCGGGCTCGCCCTGCTGCTGCTGGTCTACAGCCTGCTGAACATCTCGGCGGGACTGGTGCCCACCTGGGCGTTGGCGGTCGCGACCCTCGCGGCCGCCATCGGCCTCGGGCTGGTGCCGGGTGCGCGGGAGCTGGAGGTCACGGCGGCCCGCGCACTGCTCGACGTGGACGACGAGCTCGTGGTGCCGGCCGAGCCCCGGCCCGCACACCGGATCCGGACCGCCGTGTGGGTGGCCGGGCACCTGGCCTCGGGCCTGCTCGTCGCGGCCGGGCTGTTCGCGGGCATCCCGATGGCGGTACTGATCGGTGTCGAGGCGCTCGCGGGGGAGTCGTTCCGGTCCCAGGACTCGTTCTACACCGGGCTACCGCTGCCGACCGGCCCGGTGTCGCTCGTCCTGCGGCTGATCGCGTGCACCCTTTTTGCCCTGCTGGCCCTCGTGGCGACCTGGCCGCTCGGGGCAGCTGCCTCGGCGCTCGCGGGGCGGGTGCTCGGTCCCACCGCGCACGACCGGATGGAGACGGTTCTCGCCAGGGCCCGCCGCGAGGCCGAGCACACGCGCCTGGCGCGCGAGCTGCACGACGGGATCGGTCATGCGCTCACCGTCGTCAGCGTCCAGGCGGCGGC
The DNA here is from genome assembly GCF_042682255.1 of Promicromonospora aerolata. NCBI lineage: Bacteria > Bacillati > Actinomycetota > Actinomycetes > Micrococcales > Promicromonosporaceae > Promicromonospora > Promicromonospora aerolata. The sequence goes on along the minus strand of NZ_JBHUHF010000001.1, from coordinate 2,990,037 downwards.
CGGACGGCGGGTCGTCGCCGCCAACCCGGACACGGCAGCCGAGGCCCTGGCCGCGATCGAGGACACCGCCCGGTCGGCGCTCACCGAGCTCGACCAGCTCCTCGCCGTTCTCCGGGACGACGCCGACGACGAGGCGCCCGTCGCCCTGGCGCCGGCCCTCGGCGACGTCGTCTCCGCTCATCGCAGGGCCGGGCTGGACCTGAGCGCTCAGATCGATCTCCCGGCCGGGCTGCCGGCGCTGCTCAGCCGGACCGTGCAGCGGATCGTCACCGAGGCACTGACCAATGCGCACCGGCACGGTGCGCCCGGGCCGGTCGAGCTCACCGTGGGGTACGACGGCGACGGGGTGTGGATCGAGGTGGTCAACGCGGTCCGCGACGGCGTGCGACCCGGTCGGCGCCGGTCCGGCGGGCGCGGGCTGTCCGGCATCCGGGAGCGCGTCGCGCTGTTCGGCGGCACGGCCGAGGCGGGTCGTGCGGGCGAACGCTGGGTACTTCGTGCGACCCTGCCCTGCGCGCCCCTGCCGGCAGCAGGACGGACCGGTGAGCGTGCCCCTGGCAGAACCAACCGGAAGGACCCTGATGTCTGACACCCCGGTCCGGGTGCTCGTCGCCGACGACGAGCCGCTCGTCCGCAGCGGTCTGCGTCTCATCCTGGACGCCGAGCCCGACCTCCAGGTGGTCGGCGAGGCCGGTGACGGCGCCCAGGCGGTCGAGCTGGCCCGCACCCTGCGGCCCGACGTCGTCTGCATGGACGTGCGGATGCCCGGCGTGGACGGCCTGCGCGCGACCGAGCTCGTGCTGCGCCTGCCGGAGCCGCCGCGGGTACTCGTGGTGACGACCTTCGAGCACGACGGCTACGTGCTCGACGCGCTGACGGTCGGGGCGTCCGGGTTCCTGCTCAAGCGCGCCGGGGCCGACGAGATGGTGCAGGCGGTCCGCACGGTCGCCGTCGGGCAGAGCCTGCTGTACCCGGAGGCGCTGCGGGACCTGATCCGGTCGCGGCCGCGCGCGACGAGCGGGGCGCCGGTGCTGACGCCGCGCGAGCGGGAGGTGCTGGGTCTGGTGGCGCAGGGGATGACGAACGCCGAGATCGCCACGTCGCTCGTGGTCGGGGTGGAGACGGTGCGTACGCACGTGGCGTCCGTCCTCGCGAAGCTGCAGGCCCGGGACCGGACCCAGGCCGTGGTGCTGGGGTACCGGGCAGGTCTGGTCGACCTGTAGTCAGACGCCCTGGGAAGGGCGGGGGAGGGCCATCTCCACCTGGTCCGGGAACGGCGGGAACTCCGACACCTGGCTGCGCCCGGTGCGGCGCCAGCCGAGGTGCTCGTAGAAGCCGATCGCCTGGTCGTTGTCGGAGAGGCACCACAGGCGCGGGTCGTCCATCTCGGCGACGGCCGCGTTCATCGCCGCACGCGCGAGGCCGGCTCCCCAGCGGGACGGGTGCACGGCCAGGTGCCGCAGCAGCCGCTCGTCGTGGGCGACGAAGCAGGCGAGCCGCGAGTCGTCGCCCTCGTCGTCGAGCACGAGGACCCGGACGCCCGGCTCGACGAGGGCGGCCTCCCACTTCGCCCGGACCTCGTCGGACGGGAACGGGTACATGCCCGGCGGGAAGATGTGGCCGAGAGCCGCCACCCCGGCGGCGCGCTCGACGTCGAGGAGCGCCTGCGCGTCCTCGGGCGTGGCCTGCCGAAAGTGGTGGGGGTCCATGCTTCCCAGAGTAGGGCCGGCGCGTGGCGGGGGCACCACCACTGAGATTTGCCGACGGGGACCAGGAGCCCGGAAAAAACTGGGTGCAACATTTCCGAGAAGTGCTGTGACCTCCGAGCGGTCCGAGCGTCAAGGCTGCATGACAGATACAGCATTCAGTGCAGTGATGTCCCGCCTCTCAGCACTCGACACGCTTTCGCTGCGAGTGAGTCAGGACTGGCTCGCGTTCGGCCTCGATCGGGTGGACGTGCTGGTCATCGACATTCTGACCGTCAGCGAGCTCACGGCCCTGCCGCTCGTGAGCAAGCACAACCTCATCGCGGAGGAGCCGGATCCCGGCCGGGAGCTGGGCCTGACCAGGGTCTGGATCGGCTGGCTCGGGGACGCCTCGGACGTGGTGCCGGTCGCGATGCGGCTCACCCTGGCAGCGGGGGACTGCTGAGCCTGCCGCCGCCGGGTGGCCTCGACCTCGGTGGCCTCGACCTCAGCGGGGGAGGTGCGCCTCGATCTCGCCGACGATCGCCGGGTCGTCCGGCAGGGTCTTCGGTGAGTACCTGCGTACGTCGCCGCCGGGCAGGACCAGGAACTTCTCGAAGTTCCAGCGGATCTTGCCCGAGTGGCCTCCGGCGTCCTCCGTCTTCTTGAGCTCTTCGTAGAGCGGGTGAGCGTGCCGGCCGTTCAGCCTGATCTTGTCGAGCACGGGGAACGTGACGCCGTACGTCATGGAGCAGAACTCGGCGATCTTCTCGTTCGAGCTCAGCTCCTGCAGGAACTGGTTGCTGGGGAAGCCCAGCACCGTGAAGCCCCGGTCCTGGTACTTCTTCTGCAGCTTCTCCAGGGTCTCGTACTGCGGTGCCAGGCCGCACCGCGAGGCCACGTTCACCACGAGCACGACGTCGTCCTGGTGCTCGGCCAGCGAGATCTCGGTGCCGTCCATCGTGTGGAAGGGAATGTCGTAGAGGGTCACCCGCCCATCCTCCACCCGTTGCCCGGACCAACGGAACCCTCTCTTGACCGGTAGCGCGGTCCGGTAGCGCGCCCCGTCGGGTTAGGTTGACGACGTGCGTACGCCCGGACCCGCCAAGCACCGACCGCCACTGCCCGTGCGGGACGGACTCAACCCCACCCGGCTGGTGCTCCCGCACGACCCCGACGTGATCGCGCGGTTCCCGCTCGCGCTCGACTACCTCCTGCACCGCTTCCACGACGACGAGGCACGCCTGCTCGAGAAGCTGGCGCTCGGGGAGATCGTCACGGGCCGCGGGGAGCCCCTCACCCCGACGACGCCGTACGAACCGCGCGGGTTCCTCTACCTGTACCGCGACCCGCCCACCCATGAGGAGCGGATCCCCTTCGAGCCCGAGGTGCTCCACCACGACCAGGACCTGCTGGTCGTGGACAAGCCGCACTTCCTCGCGACGATGCCGCGCGGGCGCTGGGTGCGGGAGACCGCGCTGGTGCGCCTCCGGATCGCCCTCGACCTGCCGGAGCTCTCGCCGGCGCACCGGCTCGACCGCGGAACGGCCGGCGTGCTGGTCCTCACCGTGCGGCCGGAGGTGCGGGGCCCGTACCAGGAGGCGTTCGCGCGCCGCGCGGTACGCAAGGTCTACGAGGCGGTGGCGCCGCTGACGCCGTCGGGCCCCGTGTCGCCCGACGCCGCCCGGGTCGCCACGGGCGAGCCCGTCACCCTGCGCAGCCGCATCGTGAAGCGGCGCGGCGTCACCCGGGCCGAGGAGGTCCCCGGTGAGCCGAACGCCGAGTCCCTGATCACCCTCGCCGCCGTCGACGAGGCGCGCGGCCTGGGGCTCTACCGGCTGGAGCCCCACACCGGCAAGACCCACCAGCTGCGCCTGCACATGGCGTCCCTCGGACTCCCGATCCTGCACGACCCGTTCTGGCCCGAGCTCCGGGACACCGACCCCGACGACTTCGACCGTCCCCTGCAGCTCCTGTCCCGATCGCTCGAGCTCACCGACCCGCTGTCCGGGCGCCCGCGCCGCTTCGAGTCGCGCCGCACCCTCAGTGAATGGGCCCGTCCGACGCCCCTGGAGCTGTCAGACGCGCAGGTCACCTGAGCGACCTGGGCGTCTGACCGGTCCGCCGTGGTCGGACAGGTGCAAGAATCGGTGCGATGAGCACCACGCCCGACCAATCCGCCCGCGCGGTCGTCGATCTGGACGCGATCCGCGACAACGTGCGCGCCCTGCGGGCGGCTGCCCCGACCGCGCAGGTCATGGCTGTCGTCAAGGCTGACGCGTACGGCCACGGGCTGGCACCCGCGGCCCGGGCGGCGCTCGCGGGCGGTGCCACCTGGCTCGGCGCGGCACACGGCACCGAGGCGCTGGCCATCCGCGCCGCCGTCGGCCCTGCACCCCGCGTCCTGTCCTGGCTCTACGCACCCGGAGCACCGTTCGCCGAGCTGGTCCGGCAGGATGTCGACATCGCGGTCGCCGCACCCTGGGCCCTCGACGAGGTGGCCGACGGCGCCCGCGCGGCCGGCCGCACCGCCCGCGTGCACCTCAAGGTCGACACCGGGCTCGGCCGCAACGGGGTCACCCCGGAGGACCTGCCCGCCGTGCTCGACCGGGCCGCGGCGCTGCAGGCGGACGGTGCGCTCACGGTCATCGGGCTCATGTCGCACTTCGCCCTCGCGGACGAGCCCGACGACCCGTCGGTGAAGATGCAGACCCACGCCTTCGAGGACGCGATCCGCACCGTCGAGGCGGCGGGCATGCCGCTCGAGGTGCGGCACATCGCGAACTCCGCCGCGACCCTCACCAACCCGGCGGCACACTACGACCTGGTCCGCCCGGGAATCGCCGTCTACGGGCTGTCTCCCGTCCCGCACCTCGGTGCACCGGGCGACTACGGGCTGCGCCCCGCGATGACGCTGGAAGCGCGGCTCGCCACCGTCAAGCGGGTGCCGGCCGGCCGCGGCGTCTCGTACGGCCACTTCTACACCACGACGCAGGACACCGTGCTCGGCGTGATCCCGCTCGGGTACGGGGACGGGATCCCGCGGCACGCCTCGGGCGGCTCGCTCGGCCCCGGCGGCCCCGTCCTGGTGGGCGGCGGCGTGGGCGACGTCGCAGCACCCGATGCCGGCCTCGGCACCGCCCGCGTGCTGCGGATCGCCGGTCGTGTGTGCATGGACCAGGTGATGCTCGACCTCGGCCCGTACGCTCCGGAGCAGGCCGGTGACGTGGTCACGCTGTTCGGCGCGTCCGACGGGCTGGCCCGCGCCGGCGCGCCCAACGCGGAGGACTGGGCACAGGCCGCCGGCACCATCAGCTACGAGATCGTGACGCGCCTCGGCGCGCGCGTCCCGCGCGTGTACGCGGGCACGGCAGGAAAGGAGACCGCGTGAGCGGGGCAGCAGGAGAACAGGGCGACACCGCGATGTCGGAGGTGGTGACGCTGGAGCTGCGCGACGCCGAGACGACGCGCGCACTGGGCGCAGCTCTCGCCGAGGAGCTGCACGCGGGGGACCTGGTGATCCTCACGGGCGACCTCGGCGCCGGGAAGACCACCCTCACCCAGGGGATCGGCGCGTCGCTCAACGTACGCGGCCAGGTCGCGTCGCCCACGTTCATCGTGGCGCGCGAGCACCCGGCGCTGCCCCGCGCCGACGGGACGCACGGGCCCGGGCTGGTACACGTCGACGCCTACCGGCTCGGCGGTCTGAGCGAGCTCGACGCGCTCGACCTCGACTCGTCCCTCGAGGACTCCGTGACCGTCGTCGAGTGGGGGCGCGGCCTGGCCGAGGCGCTCGCGGACGACCGCCTGGAGATCGACCTGGAGCGCCCGCGCGGGGCGCCGTCGTTCGACCCGGGTGTGGCCGCGGAGGAGGACCCGGAGGCGGGGACCCGCAAGGCGACGATCCGCGCCGTCGGGCAGCGCTGGGCCGGCGTGGACCTGGCTGCGCTGCTGGACTGAGCGGCCGGCGTAATACCCTGGTCATGTGGCCGTTCTTGCTCTCGATACCTCAGCAGCCGTCGCCGTCTCGCTCGTCTCCGATGACGGCGCGCGCCTCGCGTCCCGGACCTCGGACGAGCGCCGCCGGCACGCCGAGTCGCTCGCGCCCCTGATCGAGGAGGTCCTCGCCGAGGCGGGCGTCGAGCCCAGCGATCTGACCGCCGTCGTCGCAGGTACGGGGCCCGCCCCGTTCACCGGCCTGCGCGTCGGACTGGTCACGGCGCGCACGCTCGCGCTCACGCTCGGCATCCCCGTGCTGGGGGTGCCCAGCCTCGATGCACTGGCCGTGCAGGCCGTCAGCGACCTCGGGCTCAGGCCCGGCACGGAGATCCTCGCGACCTCCGACGCGCGCCGCAAGGAGGTCTACTGGGCGCGCTACCGCGTGGTCGCGCTCGAAGGCCCGCACGGCTTTCCGGTCGCCGAACGGCTCGCGGGACCTGACGTCGACCGGGCCGGGTTCGTCGCCCAGGCGCAGCTCGCGCCGCCCGAGACCGAGGACGGGCAGCTGCCCGTCGTGATCGGTGAGGGAGCGATGCTCTACCCGGAGTTCCTGCCGGTGGCCGACGATGCGCCGCTCGTGCCCGACGCGACGGTCCTGGCCCGGCTGGCGCTCGTGCGCCGCGCCGCGGGCGAGGAACAGCCGTCCGAGCCCCTGTACCTCCGGCGGCCGGACGTGCACGAACCGGCACGTGCCGCGACCGGCCCGGCCACCGGCGCCGGCTCGGCCGCCGCTGCTTCCACCGGGGGTGTCGCATGATCACGGAGGTGCGGCTCCGCCCGCTGCGCAACGCGGACTTCGATCGGGTGCTGGAGCTGGAGCGTCAGCTGTTCGGCCGCGGCGCCTGGACCTACGGGATGCTCGCCGACGAGCTCGCCGGGCTCGGCCGCTGGTACATCGTGGCGGAGCCGGAGCGGCTCGACCGCGCGGGTGACCAGCCCATCGTCGGCTACGCGGGCCTGTGGTTCGACGGGGACGTCACGCAGGTCATGACCATCGGCGTCGACCCGGCCGCCCAGCGGCACGGCGTGGGCAGGCAGCTCCTGGCGGCCCTGATCGAGCGGTCGCGCAAGGTCAAGGCCGAGGCCGTGCTGCTGGAGGTGCGCGTCGACAACGCCCCGGCCATCGCGATGTACCGGGAGTTCGGGTTCGAGGTCCTCGGCGTGCGCAAGCGCTACTACCAGCCGGAGAACATGGACGCGTTCACGATGCGTCTCGACCTGGCGGCCGCCGCCGACCCCGTGGCGGACGCTCCGGTCGACGCCCCGGACACACCGGATGCCCCGGACGACGAGGCGGGGGACGCGGCGTAGCGTTGCCGAAACGTCCTACCCGAGCACATACATGCTGCGTGCAGAGGGCGTCGTGAACGTCGACGGCACCGGGCGTAACGCCGCCTGGAACCGGGTCGGCAGCCAACGATGAGAGGTGCCACACGATGAGAGAACGAGTACTGGTCGACGCGACGACGCTGGCGGCGGACCTGCAGGTCGGTGGCGGGCCGGACCCGGTCGAGGGGCGCCCCGTCGTCCTCGACGTCCGCTGGGCGCTCGGCATGACCGACGGTCGCGACCAGTACCGCGCCGGCCATGTCCCTGGCGCGGTGTACGTGGACCTCGAGACCGAGCTCGCCGCGCATGCGTCGCCTGCCGCCGGGCGGCACCCGTTACCGTCGACGTCGGCGTTCCAGCAGGCCGCACGCCGTTGGGGCGTCTCGGGGGACTCGCACGTCGTGGTCTACGACTCCGTCGGCGGCACCTCCGCGGCCCGCGCCTGGTGGCTGCTGCGGTACTTCGGTGTGCGGGCGGTGCGCATCCTCGACGGCGGCCTCGCCGCCTGGTCCGCGGAAGGGCTCGTCCTCGAACCGGGTGACGTGACGCCCGAGCCGGGCGACGTCGTCGCGCAGCCGGGCGGTATGCCCGTGCTCGACGCCGACGAGGCGGCCGCCCTGGCCGACGGCGACGGGGTGCTCCTCGACGCACGGGCCGCCGAGCGCTACCGCGGCGAGGTGGAGCCCGTCGACCCGCAGGCCGGGCACATCCCCGGGGCGGCGAGCGCGCCGACCACCGAGAACCTGGGCACGGACGGTCGGTTCCTGTCGACCGCTGACCTGAGGCGGCGCTTCGGTGAGCTGGGGGTGTCGACGGGTTCGACCGGCTCGGGGCACGCCCGCTCGACCGGCGTGTACTGCGGTTCGGGAGTCACGGCGTCGCACGAGGTGGCCGCGCTCGCGGTGGTGGGTGTCGACGCGGCCCTGTACCCGGGTTCGTGGTCGCAGTGGTCGAACGACCCGGCACGCGAGGTCGCCATCGGGGCGTGAGCCCGACCGGCGGTCGTGCCGGGGACCTCAGGTCGTGGTGCGCTGTTCGCTGAGCACGGTGATCTTCTGCCAGACCTTGCGGGACATGCCCATGGTGAGGGTCTCGATCGTCGACACCGTGTTCAGCACGACATCGTCCTGCGACTCCTCCGCGCACAGCGCCGCGGCCTTGGCCACGAGCGACAGCAGCTCGGTGCAGTACTCCAGGTAGTACTCGACCTGCTCGGGCGTGAGGTCGCCGTCGGCGTCCTCGAACGCGTCCCGCAGGCTCTCCGGCTCCTTGGTGAGCTGGTGCATGTCGATGATGTGGGCCAGCGACCGCAGCCGGTGGAGCTTGGCCAGAAGGTCGGTGCGCTGGACGCGCTCGGGTACGGAGTGCAGCACCACGACCGCTATCGCGACGAAGACCAGGTCGTTGACGGCACTCTCGATGAGCGGGAGCCAGTCCAGCCCGTTGTCCGGTGCCTCGGTGAACGCCGCCTCGACGGCGAACCCGAACGCCACCAGCGCGACCAGCACCACGACGGCGATCAGGCCTCGTGACCCGGCCCGGACGAGACGGCTGCGCCGTCGCGTGTCGGCCGAGGTATCCGCCACCTGCTCCGTCAGGGCAGCGAGCTCCTGCGCCACCCGCTGGATGCCGCGGCCGGGGAACCGGGCGCCGACCCGGTCGCGCAGTCGGCGGGCTGTTTCGATGACGGGGGCCGGCTCGAGCTTCTCCAGCGTTCTGACAGGCACGGGAGGCAGCGTAGAGCCCAGGGTCCCTACGCGGGAACGTCGTCAGACCGTGATGGTGGTCAGCGGCATCGACGAGTCCACCGGGATGTCCAGGTTGCTGGGGGCGACCCCGGCGCGCACGACGGCGGAGCCCAGCGCAGCGATCATCGCGCCGTTGTCGGTGCAGTACCGGATCGGCGGGATGCGCAGGTCGATCCCGGCCTCGGCGCACCGCTTGGCCGCCATCTCGCGCAGCTGGCTGTTGGCCGAGAAGCCCCCGCCGATCACGAGCGTGTCGACGTCGTGCTTGTGGCAGGCGGCGATCGTCTTGGTGGTGAGGACGTCGGCGACCGCCTCGGCGAACGACGCGGCGACGTCGTGCACCGGGATGGCCTGTCCGGCGTCGGTGCGTGCCTCGACCCAGCGGGCGACCGCCGTCTTGAGGCCGGAGAACGAGAAGTCGTACGCGTGCTTCGCCTGGTCCTTCGCCGCGGTGAGGCCACGCGGGAACCGGATGGCGGAGGGATCGCCCTCGCGGGCGAGCCGGTCGATGTGCGGGCCGCCGGGGTAGGGGAGCCCGAGCAGGCGGCCGACCTTGTCGAAGGCCTCGCCCGCGGCGTCGTCCAGCGTGGAGCCGAGCTCGGTGACGTCGGTGGCGATGTCGTCCACCATCAGGAGCGAGCTGTGGCCACCGCTCACCACGAGCGCCATCGCGCGTTCTGGTAGGGGGCCGTCCACGAGCTGGTCCACGCACGCGTGGCCGATCACGTGGTTCACGCCGTACAGCGGCTTGTTCAGCCCGATCGACAGAGCCTTCGCCGCCGACGCCCCGATGGTGAGCGGTCCCACGAGGCCAGGACCGGCGGTGACGGCCACCGCGTCGACCTCGGACAGGTCGACGTCGGCCTCGCCGAGCGCCTTCTGGATGGTGGGGATCATCGCCTCGAGGTGGGCGCGGCTGGCGACCTCGGGAATGATGCCGCCGTAGCGGGCATGCTCTTCCATCGAGCTGGCGACGGCGTCGACCAGCAGCTCGTTTCCGCGGACCAGCGCGACACCGGTCTCGTCGCAGGAGGTCTCGATGCCGAGGACCAGGGGTTCTGCCATGTGCTCCAGCCTAATTGGTCGCGGCGGTGCGGTGGGTGACGCCCCGCCTGTGGTGGGCGTCATAGTTGAATCTGGAACGATCGCCCGGGGCTATCGTGTTGACGCGGGCATGACTGAGACGCTTGAGGCCACTGGCCTCGCCATCGACGACGTGACCGCCGACCGGCTCTTCCGCACGGCGCGCACCGTGACGTCGTTCGCCGAGTCCGACGTGACCGACCAGCAGCTCGCCGCCGTCTACGACCTCATCAAGTGGGGGCCCACGGCGATGAACGTCAGCCCGCTGCGCGTGCTCGTCGTCCGTACGCCGGAGGCGCGGCAGCGGCTCGTGGCGACCATGCCCGAGGGCAACCAGGAGCGCGTCGCGAACGCACCCGTCACCCTGGTGCTCGCCTATGACCCCGAGTTCCACGAGCGTCTCGACGTCCTGGTTCCGCACCTGCCGGGCGCACGCGAGATCTTTGCCGGCGACGACGCGGCCCGCGCCGACGCCGCACGCACCAACGCCCTGCTGCAGGCCGGCTACCTCGTGGTGGGCCTGCGGGCGGCGGGCCTGGCCGCCGGCCCGATGCACGGGCTCTACGACGGGATCGACGCCGAGTTCTTCGCCGAGAGCGGCTGGAAGGGCTTCCTCGTCGTGAACGTCAGTGCGGTCGAGGGCGCCGACACCAGCCGCCCGCGCGCCCCGCGTCTCGAGTTCGACGAGGTCGCACAGGTCGTCTGAGCGGGTCAGGTGGGCAGCGGCCGGCCGGTGTGCATCTCCTCGACCATCGCGCGGACGACGGACACCAGGTCGCCGTCGTGGGCCGCGGCCACCGCCTGCTGCCGCCGGTAGGACGGTCCGGAGCGGACGATGTCCCGCACGCCCGCGAGCTCCGTCGCGCACCCGAGCCGGTGCGCGACGGGCTCGAGCTCGACCAGCAGCTTGCCGACGGCGTCGACGAGCGGCCCCTGGTTGCCCTCGGCGTCGAGAATGACCGTGGCGTCGAGGCCGTAGCGCGCGGAACGGAACTTGTTCTCCTGCACGAACCAGGTCGGCAGCACCGGCAGGGCCCGCCCCTGGTCGAGCTGGGTGGACAGGTGCTCCACGAGGCAGTGCACCAGGGCTGCGAGCGTGAGGGCTTCGGACAGGTTGGTCGGCCCGTCGCAGACCCGTACCTCGAGCGTGCCGAACGTCGGCGACGGGCGCACGTCCCAGTGGACCTCGTTGAACGCCTCGACCGCGCCGACGTGCAGCATGTCGCCCGCGTACGCCTCCAGCTCCTGCCAGGTCTCGAACGGGACCGGCAGCCCCGAGCTGGGAATCTGCTGGAACAGCAGGGACCGGTTGGAGGCGTATCCCGTGTGCTCGCCGGCCCAGTACGGTGACCCGGCCGACAGTGCCTGCAGGTGCGGAAAATAGGTGAGCATCGCGCGCATCAGCGGGAGCGCCTTGTCGCGGTGCTCGACCCCGACGTGGACGTGGAGCCCCCAGATGATCAGGTGCGTGCCCCAGACCCCGCTGCGCTCCATGATGCGGCTGTAGCGCTCCTTGTCGCCCACCTGCTGGTCCGCGCCCCGCGCGAACGGGTGCGTCCCGCCGCCCATGAGGTCCAGGCCCAGCCGGTCGGTCGCCGTCCGGACCTGGTCGAGGCTGCGGGTCAGGTCCGTCCCGGCGTCGGCCACCGTGCGGCAGACGCCGGTGACCAGCTCGACGGTGTTCTTCATGAACTCACCGGTCACGTGCGGCGCGTAGCCGCCGGTGGGGCTCTGCCGGGGCGCGCCGACGTCGCGTGCGACCGCGGCGAGCACCTCCGGCCCGGCCTGGGACAGGTCGGCGGTGCGGGAGTCGACCAGCCCGATCTCCCATTCGAGGCCCACCGTCGAGCGGGGGGATTCACCGAAGCCGAGACGGGCCGGCGAGCTCATACCGGTCCCAGTGGTTCGACGAGCAGTATCCGTTGGTTGCCTGCCACGCGTGTGAGCACGATCGTCGCCTCCTCGGTCCCGGTGAGCACGAGCTGCTTGCGAAGTTGTTCAGGCACCACCGCGGTGCCCCGCTTCTTGATCGTGATGCGGCCGACGTTGCGGTCACGCAGGTAAGACTTGAGCCGCTTCAGGCCGAACGGCATGGTGTCGAGCACCCGGTAACCGGTGGCGATCGGCGCCTGCGCCCCGGCCGACTCGGTGGGGCGGACCGGCGGCAGCTCGGCCGGGCGGTCCGTGGTGACGTACGCGATGGTCGGGTCGACGAGGCGCCCGCCCAGCTCGGCGGCCGCCTGGCCCACGAGACCGGCACGGATGACCGCGCCGTCGGGTTCGTAGAGGTACTGGCCCACGTCCCCGACGTCCGGCACGACGTCGGACCCCCGCACGGTGCGGCTCAGCGTGTGTTCCTTCCCGTCGTCGTCGGTGAACGTGCGCAGCACGAGCGCCGTGCGGCCGGGGCCGTCGGGCGCGAGCGGGCCGAACCAGATCCCGGCCTCGACCACGTCGCCGTTGACGGAGACCCACTGCGTCTCCGCGTCGTCAGGGAGTCCCTCGTGCGGGATGCCCGGACCGACCTTGATGCCGACCGCCGCGACGGTGTCGCGCAGCGCCCACACGGAATCCAGCGGCGGCTCGTAGGCACGCGGGTCGAAGATCCGGCGGCTCCGCCCGCCCGAGCCGCCACTCGAGCGGCGGGCCGGATCGGCGTAGACGCCCTCGACGCCCTCGGCGCGCAGGTCGAGGGCCAGTCCGTCCGCGTGGCGCACGTCCGCCTCGGGGAAGTGGCGCAGGTTCCACTGCGCGATGGCGGCGGTGCACTCGTCCAGGTCCGTCGCCACGACACGGAGGCCGGTACCGGCGAAGGCGAGAGAGTCGGCGCCGATGCCGCACGTCAGGTCGGCGAGCATCGTGACGCCGGCGTCGAGGTAGCGCCGGGCGTGCAGCGCGGCGACGAGGAGCCGGGTGGCCTGCTCCAGCCCGTCCGCGGTGAAGAGCATGCCGTCCGCGAAGTCGCCGAACTTGCTCCGCGCCCGGGCGCGGAGCCTGGACTGGGTGACCACGGCGGCCGCGAGGTCCGGCGCGATGCCCTGGGCACGCAGCGTGGTCACGGTCTTCATCGCGTGTCGTTCGTCGTAGGGCGGAAGGGCGCCCAGCAGGGCCCAGCCGTCGGGGCTGAGCAGTTTGCTCAGAATCGCCGCATCCATGGGAAGATCTTTCCACGTCTGGCCTGGTGGTGACGAGCGACCGGGTGCAACCTTTTCACCGGGATGGTGAGTTTTCGGTGTGGCGACGGCGAGTCGGCTCCGCAGGGTGTGAGCAGGTCCACGCGATTGGCACTCGCCTTGACCGAGTGCTAGCACCGACCTAGATTTGGGGTGTTCACCGCTGCGGCATCCCGTTCACGGGCCCGCGGGGGAGAACCCAGACGTTCGTGCCCGCCGGCACCCGCGACGACGGCGGACGGTCGAACGTTCGAGCCACTTACGTCCATCACGCAGCTGATCTCTCGATCCGCTCACGAAAGAGGAGGTCCGACGTGTCGGTCCCCATCAAGCCGCTCGAGGACCGGATCGTCGTCAAGGCTCTCGAAGCCGAGACCACGACCGCTTCCGGCCTGGTCATCCCGGACACCGCCAAGGAGAAGCCCCAGGAGGGCGAGGTTCTGGCCGTTGGCCAGGGCCGCATCGACGACAACGGCAACCGTGTGCCGCTGGACGTCGCCGTCGGTGACAAGGTGATCTACTCCAAGTACGGCGGCACCGAGGTCAAGTACGCGGGTGAGGAGTACCTCGTGCTCTCCGCCCGCGACGTCCTCGCCGTGGTCGTGAGCTGACACCAGCTCACGCCAGGTAGAAGACGAGAGCCCCGCACCGTTCGGTGCGGGGCTCTTGCCGCGCCCGGAGAAGTTGTTCGTCGAAGTTGGTCGCGCGGAATCTTGGTCGCGCGGAGCAGTTGGTCGCGCGAGGAGCTGGTCACGCGAGGGGTTGGTCGCCCGGCGGGACCTGCGGCGGCGATGCCGCAGGACTGACCCGTCGACGGGCGCCGGTGCGAAAGTGGTTCAGGCGGAGACGGACTTGCCGGCGAGGATGGCCGACCGCTCGTCCTCGCTGAGCCCGCCCCACACGCCGTACGGCTCACGGACGCGGAGCGACTGCTCGCGGCACTGCATCATCACGGGGCAGGAGCGGCAGATCGCCTTGGCGGCCTCGGCGCGCCTGCGGCGCGTCGACCCGCGCTCGCCCTCGGGGTGGAAGAACAGGGTGTCGTCCGCGTCGCGGCAGGAACCCTGGTACTGCCATTCCCACAGTTCCATTACCGGACCGGGAAGCCTCGAGATCTCCGTCATGCCGAACAACCTACAAGTTGTGCAGAAGTTGTTCAAGGGGCAATTTCTCCGATTGTGCGGCGAATCGGGGCAGGCAAGCGCGTCAGGCCTGACCGGTTTTGTTCCGTTCTGAGTTGGATTCCACCGAGATCGGCGGCACGCCGGGTTTCGCAGTGGCGCAGAGAGGTCCAGGTCGGCAGAATCGAGTCCATGACTTCTTCGCGGCCTGCCCAGAGCTCGGGCGGGTCACGTACATCCAGCCCCGGATTGGCCGTCGCCGCCGTAGCCAGACGCCTCGGGGTCGCGCCAGCCACCCTCCGTACGTGGGACCGCCGGTACGGGCTCGGCCCGTCGGGCCGCACCGCCGGTTCGCACCGCCGCTACACCCCGGACGACGTCGCCCGGCTCCTCGTGATGCGCCGCCTGACGCTCGAGGGCGTGGCGCCGGTGGACGCGGCACGGGCCGCGGTCGAGGCCGGGGACGCCGAGCTGGAGGTGGCCACCCGGACGGCGCCCGCGCTGCCCACGGTGCGGGTCGAGGGCGACCCGGAGTCCCTGGAGCCGGAGTTCGCCGAGACGTTCCTCGGCACCGTGGAGGCGCCGACCGCGACCAGCGACGACCAGGACGGGGACGAGCCGGACGCACCGGGTCCGCCGCCGGGCGACGAGCAGCCGGAGGAGCCCCGCGGCCGGGCACGGCTGCGGGCCCTGCCCGGTGGGGCGACCGGCGGTGACGCCCCGGTCGCTGCCGGACCGCGTGCGGCCTCGTCGCCGGCGCCGACGTCGGGCCGGGTCTCCGCACTCGTCGATGCGGCACTGGCCTACAGTCGCACCGCCTGCGACAACCTGCTCGTGCTGGGCCCCGAGGGGGACCCGGCGACGTGGTGGACCGACCTGGTCGAGCCGGCGTGGCTGCGGCTGTCGGAACGCACGGTCCTCGCCGGCCCGGGCGAGATGCCGGAGGTGGTGCTCGCGACCTCGGCGCTGCGCGCCCTGCGCAACTACACCGAGGAGTTCGAGCGTGCGATGGTCGAGGCGGGCGGCCCCCCGGCCAACCACCCGAGCCGGATGCGCAAGATCGTCCTCGTGTTCGCCGCACCCGACGAGGTGGTGCCGCTGTCGGCGCACGCGCTCGCCGCGGCACTGGCCGCGCAGGGTTCGATGGCCCGGATCGTCACCGGCCCCGCGAGCACCCACCGATCGGTCGAGCTGGTGACCATGGTCCGTCCGACGGCGGTCGTGCTGGCCACCACGCAGACCAAGCCGGACCTCGACGTCGTGCACGCGGTGAACGAGAGCTACCCGGACCTGCCGATCTTCGTCGGGCTGCGGGCCGACGCCGCTGCGACGGACCTGCCGTTCGGGCCCACGGTGCAGCGGGTCCGGTCGTTCACCGGGCTGCTGCACGAGGTGCTGGCCGTCATCAAGGCGAGGTGACGCACGCCTCGGGCACGTCCGTTCGCCCGGCCAGGATCTGTGGCCGCTCGGGTCGTAGACTTGCTGCATGACGGACCAGACCGCGCCGGCCGACCCGTTCGGATTCCTCGGGCTCACCTATGACGACGTCCTGCTGCAGCCGGGTTACTCCGACCTGGCACCGTCGGACATCGACACGACGTCGCGCCTGACGCGCGAGATCTCGCTCAAGATCCCGCTGCTCTCCGCGGCGATGGACACGGTCACCGAGTCGGCCATGGCCATCGCCATGGCCCGGCAGGGTGGCCTCGGTGTGCTGCACCGCAACCTCTCGATCGAGGACCAGGCCTACCAGGTCGACCTCGTGAAGCGGACCCAGACCGGCATCATCACCAACCCCGTCACCATCGGCCCGGACGCCACGCTCGAGGAGCTCGACACCCTCGCGGGCCAGTTCCGGATCTCCGGTTTCCCCGTGGTCGACGCCGACAACAGGCTGATCGGCATGGTCACCAACCGCGACCTGCGCTTCACGCCGGTCGCCGAGTGGGGCACCACCAAGGTGGACGAGGTGATGACGCCCCAGCCGCTGATCACCGGCCCGTCGACCATCTCGCGGGACGACGCGACGCTGCTGCTGCGCAAGCACAAGCTCGAGCGCCTCCCGCTGATCGACCCCGACGGCCGCATCACCGGGCTGATCACCGTCAAGGACTTCGTGAAGTCCGAGCAGTTCCCGGACTCGTCCAAGGACAGCCAGGGCCGCCTCATGGTCGGTGCGGCGATCGGCTACTTCGGCGATGCCTGGCAGCGCGCCACCGACCTGATCGAGGCCGGCGTGGACGTGCTGGTCGCCGACACCGCGCACGGCAACGTCCGCATGCTGATCGACATGGTCAAGCGCCTCAAGACCGACCCGGCCACGAGGGACGTCCAGGTGATCGGCGGCAACGTCGCCACCCGGCAGGGCGCCCAGGCGTTCGTCGACGCGGGCGCGGACGCCGTGAAGGTGGGCGTCGGACCTGGCTCGATCTGCACCACGCGCGTCGTGACCGGCGTGGGCGTACCGCAGATCACCGCCGTCTACGAGGCGTCACTGGCCTGCAAGCCGGCGGGCGTGCCCGTCATCGCCGACGGCGGTCTCAAGCACTCCGGCGAGATCGGCAAGGCCATCGTGGCCGGCGCCGACTCCGTGATGCTGGGCTCGCTGTTCGCGGGCTGCGAGGAGACACCGGGCGACCTGGTGCTCGTCAACGGCAAGCAGTTCAAGACGTACCGCGGCATGGGCTCGATGGGCGCCATGTCCTCGCGGGGCAAGAAGTCCTACTCCAAGGACCGCTACTTCCAGGCCGAGGTCACGAGCGACGACAAGATCGTGCCCGAGGGCATCGAGGGACAGGTGGCCTACAAGGGTCCGCTGTCGACCGTGGCGCACCAGCTCATCGGCGGGCTGCACCAGACGATGTTCTACACCGGTGCGCGGACCGTTCCGGAGCTCCAGGCCAACGGTAAGTTCATCCGGATCACCTCGGCGTCGCTCAAGGAGAGCCACCCGCACGACGTGCAGATGACCGTCGAGTCACCGAACTACAGCGGCTTCTGAGCCCTCTGCGTGTGAGCCCTCTGGTGGTCGAGCTTGTCGAGACGCCGGTCTCGGCAGGCTCGACCAACCGCTGAACAAGTTCCGGTCGGTGCGCTGTCCAGTCAGAGTGCGGCCGAGTACTGCACCGGCCACACGCCCGACGCACCGGGTCCGTCCAGCCCCTGCTCGCGGCGCCACTCGTTGAAGCTCACGGCCCATTGGCGGTGCGCGCCGATCTGCTGCTGATGCAGGTCGGTGAGCGGCATCCGCTCGAGCTGCGGGAACCGGCGTGCCAGTGCCTCCAGCACGTCGAGCGTGGCCAGCACGTCCACCTCTGCGGTGTGGAGGTCGCCGTCCGACGTGACGCCGTACCACTGGGACAGGTCACCGAGGCGGCGCTTGCCGGCGCGGTACCGGTCCAGCCACCGGTCGATGACCAGCGGGTCCACCACCGGCTCGACCGGGTGGCCCAGGCGCTGCGGGAGGGTCTTGAGCCCGTGACGCAA
This sequence comes from Promicromonospora aerolata, assembly GCF_042682255.1. NCBI lineage: Bacteria > Bacillati > Actinomycetota > Actinomycetes > Micrococcales > Promicromonosporaceae > Promicromonospora > Promicromonospora aerolata. Next base: position 2,972,413 of record NZ_JBHUHF010000001.1, on the reverse strand, counting down.
CAGCTCCGAGTCGAGCAGCGAGAGATCGAAGGCCGCGTTGTAGGCGACGACGGGCACGCCGTCGGCCAGGTGGGTGGCGAGCTCGGTCGCGATCTCCTCGAGGGCCTCCCGGGGGTGGACCCCATGAGCGCGGGCGTGCTCCGTGGAGATGCCGTGGATGGCAGCGGCCTCCGCCGGGATCTCGACGCCCGGGTCCATCAGCCAGGTACGGACCTCCGTGCCCACCCGGGGAGTGCGCAGCACGAGGGCTGCCGTGACGATGCGGTCGCCCGCGACATCCACCCCGGTGGTCTCGGTGTCGAAGCCCAGCAGCGGCCCGTTGATCCAGGTCTCGTTCATGGTGTCCTCCCTGCTCGTCCGGGTTTTCTGGGTCGTGCGCGCCGCGCGCGGCACGGCCGCCCGGTGCGGCCATGGAGAACCTTGCCACCGCTCACTGACAGTGTGGTTCGCCCCACCCGCGCACATCACCGGAACCGGCGTGCTTCGTCTGGTCCGGTGGGTAGGCTTGGCGGGTGAGCAACGAGATCGAGATCGGACGTGGCAAGCGCGGGCGGCGCGCCTATTCCTTCGACGACATCGCGGTGGTGCCCTCGCGGCGCACGCGCGACCCGAAGGACGTCTCGGTCGGCTGGCAGATCGACGCCTATCACTTCGACCTGCCGATCGTCGCGGCCCCGATGGACTCGGTGATGAGCCCGAGCAGCGCCGTGGCGCTGGGCCGGTTCGGCGGTCTCGGTGTGCTCGATCTCGAAGGTCTGTGGACGCGCTACGAGTCGCCCGAGCCGCTGCTCGAGGAGATCGCGGCGCTGCCGGGCGACGAGGCGACGCGGCGGATGCAGGCGATCTACTCCGAGCCCATCAAGCCGGAGCTCATCACGCAGCGGCTCAAGGAGATCCGGGCCGCCGGCGTCACGGTGGCAGGTGCCCTCACCCCGCAGCGCACGCAGGAGTTCTACAAGACGGTGGTCGACGCCGGCGTCGACCTGTTCGTCATCCGCGGCACCACGGTCTCCGCGGAGCACGTGTCGGGCAACGCGGAGCCGCTCAACCTCAAGCGGTTCATCTACGAGCTGGACGTCCCGGTCGTCGTCGGCGGAGCCTCGACGTACACCGCGGCGCTGCACCTGATGCGCACGGGAGCGGCGGGCGTGCTGGTCGGCTTCGGTGGCGGCGCCGCCCACACGACGCGCGTCAGCCTCGGCATCCACGCGCCCATGGCGACCTCGATGGCCGACGTCGCGGCGGCGCGCCGCGACTACCTCGACGAGTCCGGCGGCCGCTACGTGCACGTCATCGCCGACGGCGGCGTCGGCCACTCCGGCGACATCGTCAAGGCCGTGGCCTGCGGCGCCGACGCCGTGATGCTCGGTGCCGCGCTCGCGCGTGCCGCAGAGGCGCCCGGCCAGGGCTTCCACTGGGGGCCCGAGGCGCACCACCCGCAGCTGCCGCGTGGTGAGCGGGTCGAGGTGGGCACCGTGGGCACGCTCGAGGAGATCCTCTTCGGTCCGGGCAAGCAGGCGGACGGCACCCTGAACCTCGTGGGCGCGCTCCGGCGTGCCATGGCGACCACCGGCTACTCCGACCTCAAGGAGTTCCAGCGGGTCGAGGTCGTCGTGTCGCCGTACCAGCCGCGATGAGCACGCTGCCCGACGGCGAGCCGCTCGCCCCGGTCCTCGCGGCGGCACCCGTGGCCGACGGCGAGTTCGTGGAGATCACCGACGCCGACGTCGAGCAGGTCGTCGAGCTGTGGAAGACGTGCGAGCTGACCCGTCCCTGGAACGACCCGTACGTCGACATCGCCGAGGCGCGAGCGGGGGACGGTTCGACCGTCCTGGTGGCGCGGGCCGACGGCCGTGTGGCCGCGACGGCGATGGCGGGCCACGACGGGCACCGGGGCTGGCTCTACTACGTGGCCGTCGCGCCCGAGCTGCGGAGCACGGGTCTGGGCCGGGCGGCGGTGGTCGCGGCCGAGGCCTGGCTCGTGGCACGCGGTGCGCGCAAGATCCAGCTCATGGTGCGAACCGGTAACGCCGACGTGCTCGGCTTCTACGGCCGGCTGGGCTACGCAGACCAGGAGTGCACGGTTCTGGGCCGCTGGATCCCGTCCGACTGAGGTCGTGTCGAGCGAGGTGAAGGCGCTGCGACATCGGCGGCGTGAAAGTTAGTTTCACACACCTGTCAATACGTGGCGCAGGGTTTTGCGCGTAGGGTGGCCGCCATGATCGACGACGCAGCAGCCGACGCAGCGGCTAGTGGTGCGGTCGGCGGTGTGCTCGACCCGGAGCACCCGCAGGGCACCTTTGTCCTCGAGCCGGGGGTGATGGCTCCGCTCGTGGCCCGGATCGCGACCTCCGAGGGATCGGGCACGCACAGGACCATGTGCCCGTTCACGGGCGCTCCGCTCGTGACGTTCCCGGTGTCTTCCACGGAGGACGTCGCCGCGTGCGTCGTCCGGGCGCGGGTGGCGCAGCGAAGTTGGGCGCGCCTGTCGGTGCGCGACCGTGCAGGAGTCCTCCAGCGGCTCGGCCGCATCGTGCTGGAGCGGCAGTCCGAGGCGCTCGACCTGGTGCAGCTCGAGACCGGCAAGTCGCGCCGCGCCGCCTTCGAGGAGATCGCGGACATCGCCCAGGTGGCCAGGCACTACGCCGTGCGCGGCGAGCGCTACCTGTCATCCCGCCGCGCGCTCGGCATGGTCCCCCTGCTCGCGGGCGTGCAGGTGCACCGCAGGCCGGTCGGCGTGGTGGGAGCGATCTCGCCGTGGAACTATCCGCTGGTGCTCGCGCTCTCCGAGGCGTTGCCCGCTCTCCTGGCCGGCAACGCCGTGGTGCTCAAGCCCGACCCCCAGACCACCCTCACCGCGCTGTGGGCCGCCGAGGCGCTCGACGACGCCGGCCTGCCCGCCGGCCTGTTCCAGGTGGTCGCGGGCGGGCCCGAGGTCGGCGAGGCGCTGATCGAGCACGTGGACCACATCGCGTTCACCGGCTCCACCGCGACGGGGCGCAAGGTCGCGGCGCGCGCGGGGGAGCGCCTCATCGGCGCCACGCTCGAGCTGGGCGGCAAGAACGCGCTGTACGTGACCGAGGACGTCGACGTCGATGCGGTGGTTCCGGGCATCGTGCGCGCCTGCTTCTCCAACGCTGGGCAGCTCTGCGTGTCCATCGAGCGCCTGGTCGTGCACGAGGCGGTCGCCGAGGAGTTCGTCGCGAAGTTCGTGCGTGCCGTCCGGAGCCTGCGCCTCGGCCCGGCCCTGGACTACTCGGCGGACGTGGGCTCACTGACCTCCGCCGCACAGCTCGACAAGGTGACGGCGCACGTCGACGACGCACTGGCTCGCGGCGCCCGCGTGCTCGCCGGCGGGGTGCACCGTGCCGACGTCGGCCCGTACTTCTACGCCCCGACCGTGCTCGACGATGTCCCGGCGCAGGCCGTGGTCACGCGCGAGGAGACCTTCGGCCCGGTCGTCACGATCACGCGTGTCGACTGCGACGAGGACGCCGTCGCCGTCATGAACGACACCGAGTACGGGCTGCACTCCGCCGTCTGGTCCCGGGACGTGGGCCGGGCGCGCCGGGTGGCGGCGCGGATCGAGACGGGCTCGGTGGCGATCAACGACGGGTACACGATGACGTGGGGTTCCGTCTCGGCGCCGCTCGGCGGCTGGAAGGCTTCCGGCCTGGGCGGCCGGCACGGGGCGGCGTCGATCGACGGGCTCACGCGCCAGCAGACGGTCGTGACCGCGCGTGGTGCCCGGTTCGGTGCCTCGCTCGACAGCCTCTACGGGCTGGGCGGCGACACCCCGAGTCGCGTGCTCACCACGGCACTGGAGGCGATGCGCAAGCTGCGCATGGCGTGAGTCGCGGGCGCGGCGCACGGTGGCGTCACGACGGTGGCGTCACGACGGTGGCGTGAACGACGGTGGCGTGAACGGTCGTCACCGGCGCGGGTACGCTCGCCCGCATGACGACGCAGCTCCACGCCTTCTGGAAGTCCGCGAACAGCCTGCCGGTGATCGGCGGGCTGCTCGGCAAGCGGATCTTCAGCGCGGTGTACTCCTTCAAGGCGCCGTACTTCGGCACCATGGCTCCGCGCGTGGTCGACATGCGGCCGAACTACGGCGAGGTAGTGGTGCCGCACCGCTGGCGCAACCGCAACCACATCGGCACGGTGCACGCGATCGCCGTCTGCAACGGGCTCGAGATGGCCATGGGCACGCTCGCCGAGGCCACCGTGCCCGACGACAAGCGCTGGCTGCCGAAGGGCATGGAGGTCGCCTACCTCGCCAGGTCGACCGGCGACGTCACGTGCGTGGCCGAGACCGACCAGGCCCAGTGGGACGGCGACGACCGCGACCTGCCCGTGCGGGTGCGCGGGGTGCTGGCCGACGGGACCGTGGTGGTCGAGGGCACGATCCATCTCTGGGTCACGCCGAAGAAGAGGTGACGGGTCAGCGGGGGCGGCGGCGGGCCAGCGAGCGGACCGCGGCCTTCCAGCTCGCCGGCAGCTCCCGCACGTGCCACCACGCCGCTTGCACGGGTACCGAGCTCGCGGCGCTCACGCCCACGCCGACGGCGTCGAGCCCGGCTTCCACGCACGAGTAGAGGGTGCGGCGCAGGTGGTAGTCCTGCGTCACGACGACGGCGGTGCGTGCCCCGTACAGGTCGTAGGCGCGCCGGCAGGTGGCGGTCGTGTTGAAGCCCTCGCGGTCCAGCACGATCGCGTCGTCCGGGACGCCGAGATCGTTGTCCCGGAGCCAGCCGCGCATCGAACCGGGCTCGTCGTACCGGGTGCCGTCGGCGTTGTCGTGCGCGTCGCCGCTCAGGATGACCGTCGGCGCGATCCCGGCGCGGTAGAGCTCCGCGCCCGCCTCGACGCGCCGCCGCAGGTACGTCGACGGTGTCCCGTCGGTGCGCAGCCCGGCACCGAGCACGATGACGGCGTCGGCCTTCTCGATCTCGCTCGCGCCGTGCCGCACGCGGGTGTGGCCGGTGCCCTGCACGACGGCGACGGGAACGGTGAAGGCGACGGCAAGCACACCCGCGACGATGGCGGCGACCTTGAGGGGAGTCACGCCCGGAACCGTACCCCGTCCGTGCCGCGGCAGTGGCAGCGGCCGCGGCGCGGGCGGGTGGTCGGTAGAAGGTCACATGATCGGCAGCCCGGAATGCCGATCCCCTGACATCTTGCCGACCACGTGGCTTCTCACGCCGCCAGGGTCGCGAGCTCGGCGCGGAGGTTCGCGTCCGCGGCCGGCTGCCAGCGTGCGGCGCCCGGACCGGTGCGGAACAGCGGGCCACCGTCGAGGAGCGTGCGGAGCACCTGGGACCGGCCGGAGCGGAACAGCGCGTCCGGTACGTCGCAGTACTCGGCGCGGACCTGGCGGGTGTACCGGGTGTAGACGGCGGGGGTGCCACCCAGCACCGCCAGGTCGGCGTCGCTGACCAGGGCGCCGACGACGTCGTCCGGCGCGGGGGCGTGGTCCGCAGTGACCAGGACGAGGCGGGCGATCTCGTCGACGTCCTGGTTCGTGACCTCCGCCCCGGCCAGCGGGCCGAGCAGCTCGCCCACCAGGGCCGCGGAACGTTCCTCGTCCTGCTGGGCGACGCCGTCGTGTACCGCGTCGTGGAACCACAGGGCGAGGCAGGCCCGCCAGATGGCGCGCTCGGAGAGCTGGACGCCGGGAGCGATGGAGTCCAGCGCGTCGAGGGCGACGGCCAGGTGCAAGGTGGAGTGGTAGACCCGGTGCGGCTCGCGCCAGCGGTCCACCAGCTCCTCGCCCGCGGTGCGCGCCAGGCTCGGGTCGGCCCACAGACCGTCCCAGCGGGTCAGCAGGGCCGCCCGCTTGGCGCGGTTCCGCTCGCCGCCCGAGACCCGCAGGCCGGAGGTTGCCAGACGTCGGGCCAGGTCGCCGCCGTCGACGGGCACCGCACCCGCCGCGACCAGGGCGTCGTATCGCTCTGCCGGCACGTCGTAGTGGTCGAGGTCGAACGCCCGGTCGTGCACGCCCGCCGCCCGGGCGAAGAGGCGGAGCTCTCGCAGCGACCCGTCCGAGACCAGGTGGGAGAACAGGGTCCCGTGGGCGGGCCAGGCCGGCGGATCGATGAAGAGGGTCACGGAGCGAGCCTACGCGCGGGCCGAGCGGCCCCGGACGCACGACAGAACGGCCCCGCCGGGCCGGCGGGGCCGTTCTGTCCGGGCTATCCGGTCGCGCGGGTCAGGGTCAGGACCCGACGGCCTGCCATGCCTCGTGCCGCTCCCCGGGCTCCGCGCCGCGAGAGATCCGCGTCGCCCGGTACCGCTCGCCGTCGTGCACCACGACGTCGCCCGTCGCGAAGGCCCGCGACGTCGTCCAGACCGCGGTGCCGTCCCCGGACCGGACGATCTCCTGCCACGGTCCGCGGGCCGAGGCGCCCGGTTCCTGGTGCGCGGGCCGGGCCGCACGGTAGAAGGCCCCGTCGTGGAAGACCTCGGCCCCGGCGCGGTACTTCACCGACGCGTCCCAGACCGGCGAGGGGTCACCGGGAACCTTCGCCAGCACCTCGATCTCGCTGACGATCATGTGCGTGTTCTCCTGGGCGGTCATGACCACCCGCACGGCATCGGTCCGCAGACCGGCCGGGAGCTCGACGACCGGCGCCGCGCCGTCCGACGTGACGGGAACCGGGGTCCCGACGGCCTGCCACGCGCCGTCGACCCGGGCTTCGAGCGCCACCTCGCTCGCCCAGCTCAGGTGCGAGCCGTCCCGGAAGAAGTGGGTGACGACGCGGGTGACGTCCCGCTCGGCGGGCAGGTTCACGGTCAGCGTGTCCTCCGGGTTCTTGGTGCCGGAGCGCCAGTTGGACCAGCCCTTGTCGCCCAGGTCACCGTTGACGACCCGTTCGGCCGGGTAGCCCGGCTCGGTGTAGGTGGCCGACGCCGTGGTGCCGTCCGTGCGGGCTGCGTTCCCCTCGCCCGGCTCGGCGACCAGCACCCGCACGGTCGCGGGCAGCGTCGTACCGTCCCCGGCGTCGGCGGCTCCGGTCAGCTCGACCACCCCGATGTCGGAGAACGCGCCGTCCGGTGCCTCGTCCCAGGTCACGGGGCGCTCGACGTGCGGTCCGCCGGCGGCGACCGCGGTGACCTGAGCGGGCAGCTCGGCCGTGCCGCCCACGTACGCGGCGCCCTGGGCGGGCAACGTCCGGACCAGGGTGTCGACGACCACGGTCGCGGTGGCCTCGACGGTGCCGCCCGCCGGCACGGTCACGGTGCCGGTCACCTCGACGACGCCGGCCTGTGCCCACGTGTCGTTCCCGGGCAGGTCCCAGGTCACGGACAACGCGCCGCGCGACCCGCTCGGGTAAACGGGCGTGACGGTCTCCGGCAGCTCCGGTGCGGTTCCCGGGAGGGTGAACGCGTCGACCGGCTTCGTGCCGAGCACGGTCTCGTCGACGACCGCCCAGCGCTGGTTCGAGTTCGAGTTGGCGAGATAGGTGCCGACGGGCGACCCGTCGGCCCTGGCCTCTCCGCCCACCTCCAGCAGGGTGCGGGATACCGTGTTGACCAGCGTGTACGTGCCGTCACCCGTGGTGGAGAGTACCCAGCGCGCGGCGTCGGGCGTATCGGCGCCGTCGGCCGGCGCGTCGGTCAGCACCGCGGACGTGTCCGCACCGACCGCGAGCAGTTCCCCGGTGCCCACGTTGGTCACCGCGTACCGCGTGCGGTGGGTACCGGAGCCCTCGGGAGCGCCGAGGGCGTCCAGCGTCCACAGCTGCGAGGCAGCAGCGGGGTCGTCGGTCGAGATCTGCACGCCGCCGTCGCCGTCGGGCGCCAGGGAGAGGCCCGACTGGACGCCGTCGAGCCGGAACACGTGGCCCTCCTGCGCCAGCGCGGCGGCGGCCGCGACGCCGGACACGCCGTCCACCACGAAGGTCGTGACCGACTCCGCGGGCACGGTGAGCGTGGCGGCGGCGTCCTGCACGGGCACCGGCTCGCCCTCGACGAGGTAACCGTCGACGTCGGTCACGACGGGAGTGACCGTCGCGCCGGCGGCGACGTCCGCGAAGCCGGAGAGGTCGAGGGTGACGTCCCGGTCCGCCGTGCTGTCGTTGACGTGCACGACGGTCGCACCGGAACCCGAGGCGGACACGGCAGCGGTGCTGTCGGTGTCGTCCACGCCGATCAGCCGGTCACCCGGGGTGATGTAGTGCGTGAAGTTCTGGGTGACCCAGTACTTGGTGTTCGTGTAGATGGGGCAGGTCTCGAGCGTGTCCTGTGCAGTGCAGGAGAACGGGATCTGGATCTCGCCCCAGTTGCCGCCCTCGGGGCTCTCGCCGCCGGGCGCCATGTTGTCGTAGTCCTCGACGGGCTGCCAGAACACCCACGCGGACGGTTCGAGCTCGCGCAGGTCGTCCACGATCTGGTGGGCGCTGCCCAGGCCCGACTCCATGGACTCGAAGTCCTGACCGGTGGTGGACCAGGAGCCGCCGACCTCGCTCATCCACAGGGGCTTGTCCTCGCCCTTGGCGATGTCGCGCACGGTGGTGCGCTGGCCGGTGCCGTAGGTGTGCACGTTGAGCTGGGCCACCTGGTCGCGCACCGCGTCCGGGTAGGCGTTCCAGTTGGTGGCGAACCGGCCCGGGTTGGTCTCGTCCATCGCGGAGATGACGGCATCCGTCGTCGAGCCGCCGATGGCGTCCGCGAGGGCCGGGATCACCTGCTGCTGCAGGCCGGGTCCCATGTGGGCGCCCTCCTGGCGGCCGCCCGTGGGGTTGCCGTCGGCGCCGAGCTGGGTGCCCCAGTAGTTCGTGTTCGGTTCGTTGAACGGGTCGATGGTGTCGACGTCGATGCCGTGCGCGTCCTCGAGGCGCTCGGTGGCGCCGACGACGTAGGCGGCGAAGTCGTCGATGCTGCCCGGCTTGAGCTGGTCGGCGTTGGAGTCGAACCCACCGGAGACGTAGCCGCTGACGGTCTGGAACCAGGGCGGGGAGTTGCTGAACGTCTCCCAGTGGGTGATGTCGTCCTTGATGCGGTCGACCCACCAGCGCTGGGTCGCGTCGGCGTCCGGGTTCCAGTGCTCGGGATTCTCGGGGTCCCACCAGTCGACGTCCTCGCGGGTGGTGCCGTCGGGTGCCTTCCACCAGCCCTCGACGTCGGCGCCCGCTCGCAGGTAGTCGGGCACGTCGGGGGCGTTGCCGCCGCCGATGTTGTAGCGGGCGATGTTGAGGTTCATCCCGTCGTCGCCGAACAGCATGTCGGCGAGCTCGTTCCGGACCTCGTCCGGGTAGTCGCCGGTTGCGTTGGCGAACCACACGAGGCTCGTGCCCCAGCCCTCGAACGGTTGGCCCGCGTACGACGGGTCCGGACGCACGGTCACCCCCGGTGCGTCCGGGGTGGATGCGCCGGAGGTCGTGGTGGTCGTGGGGGTCGTGGCGGGTTTGGCGGTTTCGGGTAGGGCGGCAGTGGCGGCGGTCGCCGGTGGCATACCGGCCGCCAGCAGCGCGCTCGCCGCCAGGACGACGCCTGCGCGCCGTCGTCCTGTGTTCCTTCTGATCGAGCTCATCGTTGAGCCCTCCTCTCGCGTCAGTGCGACGGGTCGGTATGTGCAGTGCGGATGTTGACGTCAACAGCGGCGCGTACGCGGACGAATGTTGACGTCATCATGGATGAGGGTGATCCTCCACGGCGATGCCGTGGACGTCAACCCTTCGCGGCCGTCGACTCCTCGGCCGGCATGGGCCATCGACCGGCATTCGCGCGCCGAACCGCAAGGTGCGGGTGGTTGTCCGACGTCGAACCGCAAGGTGTGCGTGTTGTCCTCCGTCGAACCGCAACTCACACGTGCTGGCGGTCGTCCAACCGAAGGCTGCACGTCCATCAAGGGTCGGATCGACCAGCAGCCTTCGGTTCGGCGCCCGGGATGGCACGTGACTTGCGGTTCGGCCGCAGCCGGCGCCGCAGCCGCGGCAACCGCCGCGACAACCGCCTCGGCAGCCGCAGCCGCAGCCGTAGCCGCAGCCGCGACAACCGCCGCGACAGCCGCAGCCGCCGCACCGGAGCGCCGTTAGCCCTCGGCCAGCTCCATCGCCTGGCGGGCGATCGCCAGCTCCTCGTTGGTCGGGACGACCATGACCAGCGGCAGCGCGGCGGCCGTCGATCCCGGCGCGGCCTGCTCCCGGACCGACACCACGCGGGCCTCGTCGGACCGCGCCTCGTTCGCCGCCGGGTCGATCGTCAGGCCGAGGAACTTCAGGTCCCGCACCACACCCGAGCGGATCCGGTGGTCGTTCTCGCCCACGCCCGCCGTGAACGTCAGCACGTCGATGCCGCCCAGCACCGCCGCGTACGCGCCCACGTACTTGCGCAGCCGGTGCAGGTACACCTCCAGCGCGAGGCGCGCGTCGGCATCGCCCGTGTCGGCCAGCTTGCGCACCTCGCGCATGTCGTTCGCCCCGGCCATGCCCAGCAGGCCGGACCGCTTGTTCAGCAGCGTGTCGACGTCGGACGGGGAGAGGCCCGCACGTATCAGGTGGAACACGATGCCCGGGTCCAGGTCGCCCGGCCGGGTGCCCATGACGAGGCCCTCGAGGGGCGTGAACCCCATCGAGGTGTCGACCGGGCGCCCACCGAGCACCGCCGACGCCGACGCGCCGTTGCCCAGGTGCAGCACCACCTGGCGCAGCGACTCCGGCCGGCGGCCCTCGGCGGTCAGGTTGGCGACCACGGCGGGGTGCGCGGTCACGGCGGACGACACGAACTCGTGCGAGGTGCCGTGGAAGCCGTACCGGCGGATGCCGTGCTCCGCGGTCACCTCGCGGTCCAGGGCGTAGGTCGCGGCAGCCGCCGGCAACGGCGCGAAGAAGGCGGTGTCGAACACGGCGACGTGCGGCAGGTGCGCCAGCAGCTCGCGTGCCACCTCGATCCCCTCGACGGCCGCGGGGTTGTGCAGCGGGGCGAGCGGGATGAGGTCGCGCACGGCGGCCACGACGTCGTCGTCGACCAGCGTGGGCTCGGTGAACACCGCACCGCCGTGCACCACCCGGTGCCCGACGGCGGTGATGCCGGCGTCCGCGAGCGACGGCCCCGCCTCGTCGAACAGGTCGAGCACGAGACGCAGCGCCGCCCCGTGGTCCGGCACCCGGGCGTCGCGGACCGTCTCGCCCGTCTCGGACTCACCGGACTGGTGCGTGGCCGACCCGGTGGGTTCGCCGATCCGCTCGACGATGCCTCCCGCGACGGACCGGCCGGACGCCGGGTCGACGAGCTGGTACTTCAACGACGACGAGCCGGAGTTGAGAACGAGAACGGTAGCCACGGATGCGAGCCTTTCAGAAGTCCGGTTGTCGTGGGCGCGATCTCTGCCACCTCGCGCCGGTACGGAGGCGCGTGCTGCGCGCCACCATGGGGTCAGGGGGTGGGGGACTGCGCCTGGATCGCCGTGATGGCCACCGTGTTCACGATGTCCTGCACCAACGCACCACGGGACAGGTCGTTCACCGGCTTGTTCAGGCCCTGCAGCACCGGACCGACGGCGACGGCGCCCGCCGACCGCTGCACTGCCTTGTACGTGTTGTTGCCCGTGTTCAGGTCGGGGAACACGAACACGGTGGCCCGCCCGGCGACGTCGGACCCGGGCAGCTTGGACGCGGCGACCGAGGCGTCCACGGCGGCGTCGTACTGGATGGGGCCCTCGACGTCGAGCTCGGGGGTGCGTTCGCGGACGAGCTCCGTGGCGGTGCGGACCTTGTCCACGTCGGCGCCCGTGCCGGATGTGCCCGTCGAGTAGGACAGCATCGCGATGCGCGGCTCCACGCCGAACTGTGCGGCGGTGGCGGCGGAGGAGACGGCGATGTCGGCGAGCTCGTCCGACGTCGGGTCCGGGATGACGGCGCAGTCGCCGTACACGAGCACACGGTCCTCCAGGCACATGAGGAACACGGAGGACACCGACGACGTGCCCGGCTTGGTCTTGATGATCTCGAACGACGGCCGGATGGTGTGGGCCGTCGAGTGGGCGGCGCCGGAGACCATGCCGTCCGCGAGGCCGAGGTGCACCATCATGGTGCCGAAGTAGGAGACGTCGGTCACGACCTCCCGTGCCCGCTCGACGGTCATGCCCTTGTGCGCCCGCAACCGGGTGTACTCGGCCGCGAACCTCTCGACGTGCTCGGGATCGTGCGGCGACAGCACGCGGGCGGCCTCGATGTCGAGGCCCAGCTCGGCGGCGCGGGCGCGGACCGGTTCCTCGGACCCCAGGATCGTGAGGTCCGCGATGTGGCGGGCGAGCACCGTCGACGCGGCGCGCAGGATCCGGTCGTCGGAGCCCTCGGGCAGGACGATGTGGCGGCGGTCGTTCCGCGCCCGCTCGATGAGCTGGTACTCGAACATGAGCGGCGTGACCACCTGCGGCCGGGGCAGATCCAGCCGGGCGGCGAGGGCCGCGGCGTCGACGTTGCGCTCGAACAGGGCGCGCGCGGTCTCGACCTTGCGCACCGAGCCCTTGTCGACCCGGCCGCGGGTCGTGGCGGCCGCGCGGGCCGCGCGGTAGGTGTCGAGCCCGGTCGTGATGATCGGCAGCTTGGGGCGCATCGCCTCCAGCAGCTCCGCCGGGCGGCCCTGCGGGTAGAAGCCGCCGTTGAGGACGATCCCGGCCAGCGAGGGGAACGACGGCGTCAGGTGCGTGGCGAGCAGGCCGATCAGCAGGTCGGTGCGGTCGCCCGGGGTGATGACGACGGCGCCGTCGGTCAGCCGCTCCAGCAGGTGCTCGAAGCTCATCGCGCCCACCTGCAGGTCGAGCGCCTCGCGGCCCAGCAGCTCCGGGTCGCCGAGAACCAGCGTGCCGTCCACGGCGTCCAGGAGCTGGCCCACCGTCGGGGCCTGCAGGAACGGCTCCTCGGGGATGGTCCACACGGGCAGGTCGGGCTGGGCCTGGGCCAGCAGGGTCCGCACGTCGAGCGCGCTGCGGGTGTCCGCGCGGTTGACCACCAGCCCGATCGCCTGGGCGTGGTGCGCCGCCAGCTCGGCGAGGCTCACGTCGGCCAGGGCACGGATGCCCTCGGGGGTGCGCTCGCGGCCGGAGACCACGAGCAGCACCGGCGCGCCGAGGTTGGCCGCGATCCGCGCGTTGAACGAGAGCTCGGTAGGGCCGGCGACGTCGGTGTAGTCGGTGCCGAGCACCACCACCGAGTCGCAGCGCGCGGCGAGGTCGTGGAACCGGGACACGATGCGGCTCAGCGCGGCCTCGGGGTCGGTGTGCAGGTCGGCGTAGGTCACGCCGATGGCGTCGGCGTACCCGACGTCGACGCCGTCGTGCTCCAGGAGGAGCTCCAGGACGTGGTCGCGTCGGCCGCTCGTGTCCTCGGCCTCGGTGGCGCGCGACACGGGCCGGAAGACCCCGACCCGCTGGCCCTTGCGGACCAGCAGGTCGAGGACGCCCAGGGCGACCGTCGACTTTCCGCTCTCGCCCTCGGGGGATGCAATGACGATGCTGCGGGTCGCGCCGGTCACATGTCGCTCCGTGTTCACTGTGTGGTATTTGCTGCTACTCGTTGTCTCCACCAGTGCCGAGCGTAGCGTCTACCTGGTCGCCGTCCGCCAGGTCCTGGGCGTCCGGCCAGACCCAGTCGCGCACCTCGGGGATGTCGTCGCCGTGCTCGCGGGTCCAGGCACGCGCACGGAGCCGGGCGTCCTGCATGCGCTGGCGCAGCACGGCCTGGGCGCTGCCGAGCGAGGGCACCCGGTCGATGACGTCGATCACCAGGTGGTACCGGTCGAGGTCGTTGAGCATGACCATGTCGAACGGCGTGGTCGTGGTGCCCTCCTCCTTGTACCCGCGCACGTGGATGTTCGGGTGGCCCGCGCGACGGTAGGTGAGGCGGTGGATGAGCCACGGGTAGCCGTGGTAGGCGAAGATGATCGGCCGGTCGTCCGTGAACAGCCCGTCGAACTGCGAGTCGGTGAGTCCGTGCGGGTGCTCCGTGGCGTCCTGCAGCCGCATCAGGTCCACCACGTTCACCACGCGCACCTTGAGCTCCGGCAGCTCGTGGCGCAGGATGTCCGCCGCGGCGAGCACCTCGAGGGTCGGCACGTCACCGGCACAGCCCAGGACGACGTCCGGTTTCTCGCCCGGCTTCTCGCTGCCCGCCCAGTCCCAGATGCCGAGGCCGCGGGTGCAGTGTGCGATGGCGGCCTGCATATCGAGAAAGTTGGGTGTCGGCTGCTTTCCCGCCACCACCACGTTCACGTACTGGCGGCTGCGCAGGCAGTGGTCGTAGGTGCTGAGCAGGGTGTTGGCGTCCGGCGGGAGGTAGACCCGCACGATCTCCGCCTTCTTGTTCACGACGTGGTCGATGAATCCCGGGTCCTGGTGGCTGAAGCCGTTGTGGTCCTGCCGCCACACGTGGCTGGACAGCAGGTAGTTCAGGGAGGCGATGGGGCGGCGCCACGGGATGTCGTTGGTGACCTTGAGCCACTTGGCGTGCTGGTTGAACATCGAGTCGACGATGTGGATGAACGCCTCGTAGCTGGTCAGCAGCCCGTGCCGGCCCGTGAGGAGGTAGCCCTCCAGCCAGCCCTGCACCTGGTGCTCGCTCAGCACCTCCATGACGCGGCCCGCGCGCGCCATGTGCTCGTCTACCTCCGGCCCGATGTACTCGGCGTTCCACTGCTTGTTCGTCGCGTCGTACACGGCCTGCAGGCGGTTCGACGCGACCTCGTCCGGCCCGAAGATCCGGAAGTTGTCCGGGTTCACCCGGATCACGTCGGTGAGCCACTGGCCGAGCACGCGCGGCGCCTCCGACTTCGTCGCTCCCGGTGCCTGGACGTCCACCGCGTACTTGCGGAAGTCCGGCAACCGCAGGTCCTTGAGCAGCAGCCCGCCGTTCGCGTGCGGGGTGGCGCTCATCCGCAGCGAGCCCTTCGGCGCCAGCTCGGTGATCTCGGGCAGCACGCGGCCGTCGTCGTCGAACAGCTCCTCCGGCCGATACGACCGCAACCAGGCCTCGAGCACCTTCAGGTGCTCGTCGGTGTCGCGGGCGCTCGCGAGCGGTACCTGGTGGGCACGCCACGATCCGGTCGTCTTCTTGCCGTCGATCTCGGCCGGGCCGCTCCACCCCTTGGGAGTGCGGAACACGATCATGGGCCACGTCGGCCGGGCGAGGTCGCCCTTTGCCGCCCGCGCCTTGATCGTGGCGATCTCGTCGAGCACCTCGTCCAGCAGGGCCGCGAACCGGCGGTGCGTCTCGAGCGGCGGCTCGTCCTGGTCGTACCCGCCCTCGAAGAAGTACGGCTTGTGGCCGTAGCCGACCATGAGGTCCCGGAGCTCCTGCTCCGGGATGCGCGCCAGCACGGTTGGGTTGGCGATCTTGTAGCCGTTGAGGTGCAGGATCGGCAGCACCACGCCGTCCTGCGCCGGGTTGAGGAACTTGTTCGAGTGCCAGGAGGTGGCGAGCGGCCCGGTCTCGGCCTCGCCGTCGCCCACCACCGCTGCGACGAGCAGATCGGGGTTGTCGAAGACGGCACCGTAGGCATGGCTGAGGGCGTAGCCGAGCTCGCCCCCCTCGTGGATCGACCCGGGTGTCTCTGGAGCGACGTGGCTGGGGATGCCGCCGGGGAAGGAGAACTGCCGGAACAGGCGCTGCACCCCCTCGGCATCCTCGGTGATGTCGCTGTAGATCTCGGAGTAGGTGCCGTCGAGGTAGGCCGACGCGACCAGTCCCGGCCCGCCGTGCCCGGGACCCGTGACGTAGACCGTCTGCTGCTGCCGCTCCTTGATGGCCCGGTTCAGGTGCGCGTACAGGAAGTTCAGGCCCGGTGTGGTGCCCCAGTGGCCCAGCAGTCGCGGCTTCACGTGGTCGGGCACGAGCGGTTCGCGCAGGAGCGGGTTGTCGAGCAGGTAGATCTGGCCGACCGACAGGTAGTTGGCGGCCCGCCACCATGCGTCGAGGCGTTCCAGGTCGGCCGTCTCCAGCTGGGCGACGCCGGTGGCGCGCCATCCTCCGGTGGTCGGGGAGTCGGGGACTGCGGTCGTAGTCATCGCTCACGCTCCTACCTGCGAGTTACGGGCGGGTTCTGTGCCGGGTTGGCTCCGTGTTCATTCGAACGCAGAACGGCTGGGCACGCGAGACGTGTCAGACGCACGGATCACCGGGGTGACCGTGCGTCCGACACGTGCCGGGGCGGTTACCGTTGATGCCATGCCTGTCAGTGCCCCCAGCACACCCACGCAGACGGCGCCCGACGCCGATGCACGCCCCGAGCGCCGCACCTTCGTCCAGGTCGCCCGGCAGCCCCGCATGATCGGGCTGCTGCTCGTCTTCGTCCTGGCAGCGCTCGTGTGCGGCAGGCTGGGCGCGTGGCAGCTGGACCGGGCGTACGAACGCGCGGAGCTGGCCGCACAGCAGGAGGCCGCCGAGGCCGCCGCCGAGGGGCCGTCCTGGCTGGGCGAGGTGCTCGCGCCGCAGGAGAGCTTTCCCGGGGAGCTCGTGGGCCGCGAGGTCCAGGTGTCCGGCGAGTTCGAGCCCTCCGGCTCGCTGCTGGTACCCGGCCGCGCCCTGGAGGGGCACACCGGCTACCTCGTCCTGGCACCCTTCCGGGTGTCCGACGACGGGGCGGGCGGCGACTCCTGGGCCGACCTCTCCGGCGCGCCCGTGCTCGCGGTGGTCCAGGGCTGGGTCGCGGCACCGGCTGACGCCGCGGCGCTCACTCTCCCGAAGGGTGAGGTCACGCTGACGGGCTGGCTGCAGGCGGGCGAGGCGACGTCGGGCAGCGCGGCGGTGGTGGACGGGCGAACCGACCAGATCGCCCTCAGCGCGCTCGTCAACGAGTGGGGCGGGCCAATCTACGCGGGCTACCTCGTCGCCACCGAGGGCCCTGGCTCACCCGAGAGCGGGGGCGTCGCGGCCCTGCCGCGCCCCACGATCGACGGCGGATCGGGTGCCAACCTGCAGAACGTCTTCTACGCCCTGCAGTGGTGGGTGTTCGGCGGTTTCGCCGTGCTGCTGTGGATCCGGCTGGTGCGCGACGAGATGGCCGGCGGACGCCGGGGCGGCGCACCCACCTCCGCGGACACGGGCATCGCGGGCCTGCCGTCCGCCTGACCGCGACGGAACGCCGACCCCTACGCGACGCACGGGATCAGCGGCGTGTCGCGTGCACGACGTAGGGGTCGTGCGTCCGGGTCCTGCGGCTCAGCGGCCGAGCGTCTCCAGCATGCTGCCGACGGCCTGTTCCAGGACCGGACGCGGCATCGCGGCGTTGAACCGGACGAAACCGTGGCCCGCCTCGCCGCACAGCCCACCGTCGGTGAGGGCCACGCCCGCGTGCTCGCGGAAATGGTCCGCGACACCGGTGCTCCCGTCCGGGAGGTCCAGCCCCCGGCAGTCCAGCCAGGCCAGGTAGGTCCCCTCGGGGGCGCGATAGCCGATTCCGGTCCCGTCGAGCAGCTCGCCGAGCCGGGACAGGTTGCCGTGCAGATAGGCGACCGTGTCGTCGAGCCAGTCCCGGCCCTCGGCGTACGCGGCCTGGTTCGCCAGGACGCCCGGTGTCGACGCCCCGCCCTCGGCGCGCCGGCCCACCCGGTTCCAGTGCCGCACGTCCGCGTCGTTGGACAGGACGATCTGGGCGCACTTGAGACCCGGCAGGTTCCACGCCTTCGAGGCGGAGGTCGCGGTCAGGGTGTGGCCCGCCGTCGTCTCGTCCAGCGACGCGTACGGGACGTGCCGGTGTCCCGGGAACGTGAGCGGGGCGTGGATCTCGTCGGAGAACACCCTGCCGCCGTGGCGGTCCACCACCTCGGCGACCGCCAGCATCTCGTCGGGCTCGAGCACCCGGCCGATCGGGTTGTGCGGGTTGCAGAGCACCAGCAGGTGGCCGCCCGCGCGGAACGCCGCGTCGAGCGCGTCGAGGTCGTAGCCGTACCGGCCGTCGGCATCGCGCAGCATGGGGACCTGGATGACCTCGCGGCCCAGCCCGCCGGGCAGCGTGAGGAACGGCATGTAGGCCGGTGTCGGCAGGATGATGGGAGAACCAGGACGCGAGAAGTGCGTGATGGTCAGCTCGAGCGCGGTCAGCACGTCCGACACGGGACGTACCCGGTCCGGGTCCACCTTCCAGGAGTACCGGTCGTCGGCGAACGAGACGTAGGCATCGACCATCTCGCTCACGAGGGCAGGCGGGAGGTAGCCGAGCAGGCCGCGGTCCACGGCGTCGTGCAGCGCGGCGGCGACGGGCGGTGCGGGCGGGAAGTCCATCTCGGCGACCCAGGCCCCGATGGTACCGGGGAAGGCGGTCCACTTGAGGCTGCCGTTGTCGCGGAGGCGGTCAGCGGTGAGGGCGTCGAAGGCGTGAGCGGTCACGCTTGCATTGAACCAGGTACGGCACGTCTCCGGGAGAGACGCCCAGGGGGATGCGGGAGGATGGTCAGCAGTGACCGAACGGGCCGTTCGCCGGCCGCCGACGAGCGCTGGACCGAGAGGACGACGATGACTGACACCGGACCCTGGACCGGATCCGCGCGGTGGGAGCACCTGGTCCGCGCAGTGCCGCTCGCCGGGGAGGTCGCCGTGGGTGAGGTACGGGCCGGGCTCGACGCGGGTCTCGACGCCGGGCTGATGACGGACGGGTTCGTGATGGAGCTCGTCTCCGCGGAGCTGATGGACCGGGTACGAGCCGGCGACCAGGCCGCGCGGGCCGCGATGATCGCGCTCGGCGCCGAGCTGGAGGCCGGCCCGCCGCTCGTCGGCGAGGACGTGGTCAGTGCCTATCTGATCCACGTGCCGTCCCCCGGACAGCAGGGCGGGGAGATCGCCGACGCCCTGGGCCCGCGGGTGCGTGCCGCACTCGACCAGGACCGCGACCACCGCAACGAGCCGGCGGTCGCCGCCTTCCTGGACCGGCTGCTCCAGGCGGTACCCGCCCTGCGGCCCCTCGCCTCCGTCGAACGCTACGGGTACCACGACGAGGTGCTGGCTCGCCCGTTCCTCAGCGACGTGGCCGAGCGCGAGCTCGCCCTGCTCACGGGCGGAGCAAGCCTCGAGATCGACGACGACTGGACCGACGAGGAGCGGACCGCGGTGCTGCGCCTGTTCACCTCCGCGGACCCGGACCCCGCGGCGGAGGTGCGCGCCGTGCTCGGTGTCCTGGAGGCCGAGCTGGGGTCGGACGCCGACGTCGACGACCTCATCGCCGTGGCGTTCGTCGAGATGCTGCCCCACGACGACGAGCCGGGCGCCGAGATCCTCGGCATGCTCGGCGTCGGCCTGCGGGCCGAGGTCGAGGCGCGGGACCGTCAGCCGAGGTAGCGCGACTCCAGGGCGGCGAGCTTCGCCTCGGCCTCCGTGTGGATCTTCTTCTCCAGCACGAACGACATCACCGGGACCACGCCGGCGATCACCATCGTGACCAGGCGGCCGAAGCCCCAGCGCATCTTCGACCACAGGTCGGCGACGGTGACCAGGTACAGGACGTAGATCCAGCCGTGCGCGAACGGCACCCAGGCGATGAACGGCATGATGCCGCCGACGTCGGTCAGTGCGCCCACGCCGTACTTGATGCCCAGCTCGACGCAGAGGATCAGGAGCATGACACCGGTGACGAGCGCCATGAAGCGGTAGCGGGCCATGGCGGCGCGGGCCTTGCGGATCGCGACGGTGGCGGCCTCGGCGGAGATCTCGGGAGCGGTCTGAGGGGTACTCACAACCATCGAGGATATGCCTTCCGCGGCGCACGACCTGCCGCACGGGCCCCCGATCTGCCGCGCGGATAAAGCGTGGATCGATGTCAGTGGTCCTCCGTACCGTGTTGCTCGTGCGCTCCCTCCCCTTCGCCGATCCCGGCACCCCGCCGTTGCGCGGCCCGCTCACGCTGCTCCTCTGGCTCGCCCAGAAGCAGGCACGTGTGGTGCTCGTCGCGATGGCCTTCGGCGTGCTCGGGTTCACGTGCAGCGCCTTCCAGCCGTTCCTGCTCGGCCGCATCATCGACAGCGCGAGCGAGTCCGGGCTCAGCCGCACCACCTGGACCTGGGCCGGTGTGATGCTGGGCGTGGGCCTGGTCTGGATCGCCTCCAACGCGATCGGGCACCGATGGGACATCGCGGCCTGGATGCACGCGGCGTTCCGCACGTCCCAGCTCGTGACGCGCACCGTCTCCCGTTCGGGACACAACATCACCAAGGAGCTGCCGACCGGCGAGGTGGTGTCGTCGGTGGCGAACGACACCATGCGCATCGGCGAGGTCTTCGCCATCGCCGGTCAGGCCATCGGCAGCGTCGCCACCTACGGCATCGTGGTGGTGCTCATGCTGTCGCAGTCGGTCACGCTCGGCGTCGTCATAGCGCTCGGCCTGCCGGTCGTGGCCGCGATCCTCGCCCTGCTGGTCAAGCCGTTGCAGAAGCGCCAGAAGCACCAGCGGGACGCGCAGGGCCGGCTCACCACGCTCGGGGCCGACACCGTCTCCGGGCTCCGCATCCTGCGCGGCATCGGCGGCGAGAAGGTCTTCACCGGCCGGTACCGCACGCAGTCGCAGAAGGTCCGGGAGGCGGGCGTCGAGGTGGCGGCCACGCAGTCGGTGCTGGACGCGCTGCAGATCCTGCTGCCCGGGCTCTTCATCGCGCTGGTCGTGTACCTCGGCGCCGTGGAGGCCATCGCCGGGCGTATCACCACGGGCCAGCTCGTCTCGTTCTACGGGTACGCCGCGTTCCTGTCGTGGCCCGTGCACCTCCTCGTGCAGTCGGTCAACGTCGTCACCAAGGCGCACGTCGCGGCCGGCAAGGTGGTCAAGGTGCTGCAGGTCGTGCCGGCGACCGGTGCGGCGGGCTCGACCGCGGCCATGCCGCCCGCCGACGTCCCGCTGGTGGACGAGACGACCGGCGTCACGCTCCAGCCCGGGCGGGTCGTCGCCCTGGTCAGTGCCGACCCGGACGAGTCGGCACAGGTCGCGGTCCGGATGGGCCGGTTCGACGACGACGGGGAGACCGGCACGCCGGTGACGCTCGGCGGCGTCCGGCTGGCCGACCTCGACAAGCACGAGCTGCGCGAACGCATAGTGGTCGCCGACGCGACGCCGTCGCTGTTCTCCGGCCGCCTCGCGGGCGAGCTCGACGTGCGCGACTCCGCGAACCGGGAGGCGCTGCTGCGGGCCATGCACATCGCCGACGCCCACGACGTGCTGGACTCCCTGCCCGACGGGATCGAGGGAGAGATCCCGGAGAAGGGGCGCTCGTTGTCGGGCGGCCAGCGGCAGCGGGTCGCCCTGGCGCGTGCGCTGCTCACCGATCCCGAGATCCTGGTGCTGGTCGAGCCCACGTCGGCGGTCGACGCGCACACCGAGGCGCGGATCGCGGAGCGGCTCACCGCATGGCGGCGCGGTCGCACGACCCTGATCGTCACCGCGAGCCCGCTGGTGCTCGACCACGTGGACGACGTGATCTTCCTGGACTCCGGGCAGGTCGTCACGCACGGGACGCACCGCGAGCTGCTGGACCTGCCCACCACGGCCGAGGGCGGGCGCGAGGCCGCCCGCTACCGCCGGGTGGTCGGCCGGTCGCTGGACGAGGACCTCGACGCCGAGCTCGACGAGCTGTTGGGCGTGACCAACGCACCGGAAGGAGGCGGAGCATGACCACGGAGAAGATCCTGCCGATCGCCGACGCCGCGGACACCTGGCAGTACACACGCAAGATGCTCGGGCGGCACCGGGCGCCGCTGATCGTCATCACGGTGGCCAACACGGTGGCGGCGACGGCCGGTCTGGCCGGCCCGTTCGTGCTCGGCCGGCTCGTCGACGCCGTCGCGACGGGTACCACCCTCGAGGTGGCGCGGAACCTGGTGCTCGTGGCCGTCGCCGCGGTGGTGGTGCAGGCCCTGATCACGCGGTTCGCGCAGCGGCGCGCCATGGTCTTCGGCGAGACGGTGTTCGCCGACATGCGCGAGGAGTTCGTCGAGACGGTCACGTCGCTGCCACTCTCCACGGTGGAGGCCGCGGGCACCGGTGACCTGATCGCCCGCACCACCCGCGACGTCAACCGCATCCAGAACGCGGTGCGCTTCGGCGTGCCGCGACTGGTTATCGCGGTGGTGACTCTGGCGCTCACGATCGTGTTCAGCCTGATCGTCTCGCCGCTCGTGGCGCTCGGGATGTTCGTGGGCGTGCCGGTGCTCGTCGCGGTCGCGCGCTGGTACCTGAAGCGGGCCACCCCGGCCTACCAGCGGGAGTCCGCGGCCTACGCGCGGCTCGACGGCACCGTCACCGAGTCGGTCGAGGGCGCGCGCACCATCGACGCGCTCAAGATCGGCCGACGTCGGACGACGCGCGGTGACGACGACCTGCACGAGGCGTTCGAGGCGGAGATCGGCACGCTCAACCTGCGGACCGTGCTGTTCCCCGGGGTGGACTTCGCCTTCATGCTCGCGCCGATCTCGGTGCTCGTCTGGGGCGGGTTCCTCGCCTCGGAGGGCACCGTGACCATCGGTGCGGTCGCGACGATCGTCATGTACACGTACCAGCTGCAGGGTCCGGTCTGGGAGCTCATCTTCTGGCTCGACGAGATCCAGGTGGCCGCGACGTCCCTGTCCCGCATCATCGGTGTGCGCCTGGTCCCGATGGACCGCACCGCGGGCGACGCCGTGCCCGTCGACGAGGAGGTGCGGGGCACCGACGTCCGGTACGCCTACCGGGCCGGTACCGACGTGCTCCACGGCATCGACCTCGACCTCAAGGTGGGGGAGCGGCTGGCGATCGTCGGCCCGTCGGGATCCGGCAAGTCGACCCTCGGCCGCATGCTGGCCGGCATCCACCCGCCCACCGGTGGCACGGTGAAGGTCGGCGGCGTACCGCTGGTGGACCTGCCCCTGGAGGACCTGCGCAAGCACGTGGCGCTCGTGACCCAGGAGCACCACGTGTTCGTGGGCTCGCTGGCCGAGAACCTGCGGCTCGCCAAGATCGACGCCGACGACGCCGAGCTGATGGACGCGCTGCGTGCCGTGGACGCGCACGGCTGGGTCGAGACGCTCGACGACGGGCTGGCCACGGAGGTCGGCTCGGGCGGGTACAAGCTCACGCCGGCGCAGGCGCAGCAGATCGCGCTCGCGCGGCTGGTGCTGCTCGACCCGCACACGCTGGTGCTCGACGAGGCGACGTCGCTGCTGGACCCGCGTGCCGCCCGGCACCTGGAGCGGTCGCTCAACGCGGTGCTCGACGGGCGCACGGTCGTCGCCATCGCGCACCGTCTGCACACGGCGCACGACGCCGACCGGGTGGCGGTGCTCGACGGCGGCCGCATCACCGAGATCGGGCCGCACGACGAGCTGGTCGCGGCGGGCGGCGAGTACGCGAAGCTCTGGCGCAGCTGGCAGCACGAGTAGTCCTCGGCCGCTGGTCCTCAGCGGCGCTACCCAGGGATCGGGCCCGAACTCGGGCGATTTCCGGGCCCGATCCCTGGGTAGGCGCGGGCCTTCAGCTCGGCCGCCAGCCCAGGCCCGCCGAGATCCGGGTCGCAGCGTCATGCACGACGGGTGCGAGCGTCTCGAGCCGTTCCGGCGGCATGTAGGGCCGGGTCGCCGTGATGCTGATGGCCGCGATGATCGAGCCGGACGTGTCCCGGACCGGCGCCGCGACGCAGAGGATGCCGGGCTCGTTCTCCTCCAGGTCGAACGCCACGCCCCGAGCGGCCGAGGCCTCCATGACCTGCACGAACGCCTCGGCGGTGAGCACGTCGTGGTCCAGGCCGTGCCCGGTGCCCACCGGCCGCTCGGCGACGAAGCGCTCGCTCCAGCGGCCCGGGCTGTCCAGGAGCAGCGCCTTGCCGATGCCGGTCCGGGTCAACGGCATGCGGTGCCCGATCTGCGAGCGCATGACCGCCCCGCGGGTGCCAGGGGTCTTGTCCAGGTAGAGCACCTGTCCCCGGTCCTCGATGGCGAGGTGGACGGTGTCGTGGACCCGCTCGGCCAGCGTGCGCAGCACGGGCGCCGCGATGGAGGTGACTGGGTTCTCCTGCAGCGCCTGGTAGCCGAGCTCGATCAGGGCGGGCCCGAGCGCGTACGCGCCGTCGTCGAGCTGGCGGAGGTAGCCCGTGGCGAGCAGCAGCTGCAGCAGGCGATGCGTGGTGCTGCGGCCGACTCCGGTCTCCTCCGCGATCTCGCGCAGCCGGGTCCTGCCGCGGGCCACCGCGCTCACGACGGCGATGCCGCGGGCGAGCGTCTGGGTGCCGGGGGGAGCCGCAGCGATCTCGTCGTGGGCACGCGGGTCCGGCGCGTCGAGCGCGGACGGCGCGGGGACGCCTGCTGGGCCGGTCACCTGGTCACCGTATCCCGATAATAGGGACGAGGTTCGCATAGTCGGGACGTTGCTCCTACCGTCCAGAACTATGGCTGACGACGGACCGAGGCGCGACGCCGCGCTGGTCGCACTCGACTGGGGAACCACCACGTTCCGCGCCTGGCTCCTGGACGGCACGGGTTCGGTGCTCGACAGTGTCCGGACGGCGGACGGCGCCCTCACGATCTCCGAGCGGTCCGACTCGGCCCGGGTGCGAGCCCTCGCGTTCGAGGACACGTTCCGGCGGCTGTGCCGGTCCTGGCTCGACGAGCATCCCGGGGTGCCCGCGCTGTGCGCGGGGATGGCGGGGTCGAACCACGGCTGGGCCGAGGCCGGCTATCTCGACGTCCCGGCGGAGCTCGGCTACCTGGCCGAGCACCTGACGGTCGTGCCCGCCGGGGAGTCCCCGGTCCACCTGGTCCCCGGCCTGCGGGTCGACCGGCCCGACCCGGACGTGATGCGGGGCGAGGAGGTACAGCTCGTCGGAGCGCTCGCCGAGGTCGCGGAGCCTCCGGCGACGGTGGTCCTTCCGGGCACGCACTCCAAGTGGGTGCGCCTCGACGGCACCCGCGTCACGGGCTTCACCACAGCGATGACCGGCGAGCTCTACAGCCTGCTGATGCGGGACAGCATCCTCGCGCGGCTCGCGACGGGGGAACCGGGTACCGAGGTCACCAAAGCGTTCACTCGCGGGCTCGATGCCGAGGACGCCCGCGGTGACGAGCGCGGTCTGGCCGCCCTGCTCTTCACGACGCGGCCGCTCGCCCTCGCCGGCCGGCTCGAACCCACCGAGATCGCCGACTACGTCTCCGGCCTGCTGGTCGGCTCCGAGGTGCGGCACCTGCTGCGCGGCACCCCGGGTGACGTCGTCGCGCTGTGCGGGCCGCCGGCGACCGAGCACCGCTACCGCTTCGCGCTGGAGCGGGGCGGGGCGTCCGTCCGCACCGTCCGGGAGGACGCCGCGGCACGCGGGCTGTGGGGCATCGCCCTCGAAGCCGGTCTTGCCGTGCGCCCTCCGACGACGTCGGCCACCACGGCAAGCGCCCCACCAGGCGACCTGACGAGGAAGGACCAGTTCACATGACCTCCCAGCACACGGGCCTCGTGGCCATTCTGCGCGGGGTGACGCCCGGCGAGGCAGTCGCCGTGGCGGAGGCGGTCTTCGCCGCGGGGTTCGACGCCGTCGAGGTGCCGTACAACTCCCCGGACCCGCTGGAGTCGATCCGCCGGATCCGGGCGGCAGGTCCAGCCGACCGCCGGGTCGGAGCCGGCACGGTGCTCGCCCCGGACGACGTCCGCCGTGCCGCCGACGCCGGGGCATCCCTCATCGTCTCGCCGAACACCCGGCCCGACGTCGTCGCGGAGACGGTCCGGCTCGGCCTCGAGAGCTACCCCGGGGCGGCGACGCCTACCGAGGCGTTCACCGCGCTCGATGCGGGGGCGCGCGCCATCAAGCTCTTCCCCAGCTCGGCGGTAGGCATCGCGGGCATGCGCGCGTGGGCGAGCGTCCTGCCGGTAGGCACCGAGCTCCTACCCGTCGGTGGTGTCGGCCCCGGGAACCTGAGTGGCTGGGCGCACGCGGGCGCGGGGGGCGCAGGCATCGGCACGTCCCTCTACCGCCCGGGCGACACGCCGGACGCGGTCGGCACGCGGGCGGCCGAGCTGGTCCGGATCTGGTCCGCCGCGACCGCCTAGCTCCCGCTGGAGGAACCCGCAGCGCAACCGACAACACAAGCAACGAAGTGGAGAGGCACGCCGTGAAGATCACGTCGATGACGACCTATGCCGTCCCGCCCCGGTGGCTCTTTCTCAAGATCGAGACCGACGCGGGGATCGTGGGCTGGGGCGAACCGGTGCTCGAGGGGCGGGCGGCCAGTGTCGCCGCGGCCGTCGAGGAGCTGTCCGACTACCTGATCGGCAAGGACCCCCGCCGGATCGAGGACCACTGGACCGTCCTGTACCGCTCCGGGTTCTACCGGGGCGGCGGTATCCACATGAGCGCGCTGGCCGGGATCGACCAGGCGCTCTGGGACATCAAGGGGCGCGCGCTCGGCGTGCCGGTGCACGAGCTCCTGGGTGGGCGGGTGCGCGACCGCATCAAGGTCTACTCGTGGATCGGCGGCGATCGCCCGGCCGAGACGGCCGCGCACGCGAAGGACGCCGTCGAGCGGGGCTTCTCCGCGGTCAAGATGAACGGACCGGAGGAACTGCAGTACGTCGACTCGCACGACAAGGTCGAGAAGGTGGTCGCCAACGTCGCCGCGGTGCGCGACGCCGTCGGGCCGAACATCGGCATCGGCGTGGACTTCCACGGCCGCGTGCACCGGCCCATGGCCCGGGTCCTCCTGGACGCACTGCGGCCCTACCACCTGATGTTCGTCGAGGAGCCCGTGCTGTCCGAGCACGTCGACGGTATCGCGGACGTGCTGCGCGGCTCCGCCACCCCGATCGCGCTCGGCGAGCGCCTCTACTCCAGGTGGGACTTCAAGGACGTCATCACCTCGGGCGTCGTCGACATCATCCAGCCCGACCTCTCCCACGCGGGCGGCATCACCGAGGTCCGCAAGATCGCCGCGATGGCCGAGGCCTACGACATCGCCGTCGCGCCGCACTGCCCGCTCGGCCCCGTCGCGCTGGCCGCGTGCCTGCAGCTCGACGCCGTCGCCTACAACGCCGTGATCCAGGAGCAGAGCCTCGGGATCCACTACAACACCTCGAACGACCTGCTCGACTACATCGTCGACCCGACGGTCTTCGCCTACTCCGGCGGTTCCGTCGCGATCCCGGACGGTCCCGGCCTCGGGATCGAGGTCGACGAGGACTACGTCCGCGAGCGCGCGGCCGAGGGACACCGCTGGCGCAACCCGGTGTGGCGGCACGACGACGGCTCGTTCGCCGAGTGGTGAGCGAGCGGGCACGAGCTCGGCAGCGGGGTGCGGGACGTTACACGGGCGTGGAGCGCCCGGCCGCCGTCGGGCACTTAGACTTGCCGGGTGTCGTCCACTGCCCCTGAGAGCCAGCCACCGACCCCCCGACCGGTCATCGTCGTCGACTTCGGCGCGCAGTACGCCCAGCTGATCGCGCGCCGCGTGCGCGAGGCCAGGGTGTACTCGGAGATCGTGCCGCACACGTGGACCGTCGAGCAGATGCTCGCCAAGGACCCTGCGGCCATCATCCTGTCCGGCGGGCCGTCCTCCGTGTACGCGACGGGCGCCCCGTTCGTGGACCCGAAGCTGTTCGAGGCCGGCGTCCCCGTCCTGGGCATCTGCTACGGGTTCCAGGCCATGGCCCAGGCACTGGGTGGTGAGGTGGCACAGACGGGGCTGAGCGAGTACGGCGGCACCGAGGTCGAGGTGTGTGCCTCCGGCATGCTGCTCGCCGACACCCCCGAGTACCAGACCGCCTGGATGAGCCACGGCGACGCCGTGCACAAGGCCCCGGTCGGGTTCGAGGTGCTCGCCACGTCCGACGGCTCGCCCGTCGCCGCGTTCGAGGACACCCACCGCCGGCTGTACGGCGTGCAGTGGCACCCCGAGGTGCGGCACTCCGCCCACGGCCAGCAGGTGCTCGAGCACTTCCTGTACGAGGGCGCCGGCCTGGCCCCCGACTGGACACCCGACAACGTCATCGCCGACCAGGTCGCCGCCATCAAGGCGCAGGTCGGCAGCTCCCGCGTCATCTGCGCGCTCTCCGGCGGCGTCGACTCCGCGGTCGCCGCGGCGCTCGTGCAGCGGGCAGTGGGCGACCAGCTGACCTGCGTGCACGTCGACCACGGCCTCATGCGGGCCGGCGAGGTCGAGCAGATCGAGAACGACTTCGTCGCCTCGACCGGCGTGAACCTGATCATCCGCAACGAGAAGGAGCGCTTCCTGACGGCGCTCGCGGGCGTCAGCGACCCGGAGACCAAGCGCAAGATCATCGGCCGCGAGTTCATCCGGGTCTTCGAGGACGCGCAGCGGGAGATCGTCGCCGAAGCGGGTGAGCACGGCGAGGAGGTCAAGTTCCTCGTGCAGGGCACCCTGTACCCCGACGTCGTCGAGTCCGGCGGTGGCGAGGGCGCGGCGAACATCAAGAGCCACCACAACGTGGGTGGCCTGCCCGACGACCTGGACTTCTCCCTGGTCGAGCCGCTGCGCACCCTGTTCAAGGACGAGGTCCGTGCGGTGGGCCGCGAGCTGGGCGTGCCCGAGGAGATCGTCTCGCGCCAGCCGTTCCCCGGGCCGGGCCTCGGCATCCGGATCGTCGGTGAGATCACCGAGGAGCGCCTCGAGATCCTGCGCCGCGCCGACGCCATCGCGCGCGAGGAGCTGACCAGGGCCGGACTGGACCACGAGATCTGGCAGTGCCCCGTGGTGCTGCTCGCCGACGTCCGCTCGGTGGGCGTCCAGGGCGACGGCCGCACCTACGGGCACCCGATCGTGCTGCGCCCGGTCTCGTCCGAGGATGCGATGACCGCGGACTGGACCCGCCTGCCGTACGACGTGCTGTCGACCATCTCGACCCGCATCACCAACGAGGTCCGCGAGGTCAACCGCGTGGTGCTCGACGTGACGAGCAAGCCGCCGGGCACCATCGAGTGGGAGTGACCTCCTGCGGCCCTGCCCCTCGTCCGGGGCGGGGCCGCAGTGGTGTGCGCCCGGTGCTCACCAGCTGCTGTTCACCAGCCGCTGAGGCGGGCCCACGTGAGCCCGACGACGGTGCCGATCAGCATGTACGGGCCGAAGGCGATACCGGTCTTCCAGCCCGCGCGGCGCCCGAGCAGCAGGACTATCGCGACCACCCCGGCGACGAGGTGCGCGGCGAAGACGCCGACCAGCAGGATCGTCCACGAGTGCCACGTCAGCAGCGCGCCGAGGCTCAGGGCGAGCTTGACGTCGCCGTACCCGATGCCGCCGCTCGGCGCGATGAGGTAGAGCACCTGGTAGAGGGCGAAGAACGCCAGCGCGCCCAGCGCAGCCCGGCCCAGCGCCGGCCAGTCGCCGGTGCCGAGGGCCGCCACCGCGAGCAGCACCGCCGTCGCCCAGGTGAGTGGAAACACCAGCGCGTTCGGCAGCCGGTGGGTGCGCGCGTCGATCACGGCGAGCGCCGCGCCCACGACGGCCAGCACCAGGTAGGCCGGTGTGAGCCAGCCCGGACCGCTCGCCCAGAGGGCCCATCCGGCGGCCGGCACCGCGGCGATGCCGGCGGCCCGCGCGTACGGCCTGACCTCGGCCCGCGCGCGCACGTACAGGCGCACGACGAACGGTTCGGCGGGGCTCGTCGCAGCCGGTTCGGAGGAACTCACCGCCCGAGGCTACCCCCGCCCCCCACCCGCCGCCCCCCCCCGCCCCCCACCGGCAGCCGTTCGACAGCAGACTTGGTCGCGGTCGAACATGACGACTGCAGACTTGGGTGCGGTTGGGGGCACTCAACCCGCACCCAAGTCTGCAGTCGTCGATCGGGGGGCTTAGCCACCCGCCAGCGTTCTCGCCTCCTCGTACACCCGCTCCGACGCCGTCAGTACCTCCGGCCAGGCCACGCCCGACGGCGGCGTCGCTGCTCGCTCCAGCAGCCCGTCGAGCAGGCCTGGCTCGGTCACGAGTCGCACGATCGCGGCGGCCAGCGCGTCGTCGCCGGGCACCACGAGGCCCGTGGCGCCGTCGACCACCCGCTCGGCCACCCCCGATTCGGCGTGGGTGATCACGGTGAGCCCAGCGGCCTGCGCCTCGAGCGCGGCGATGCCAAAGGCTTCGGCGGGGGACGGCGCGGCAAAGACGTCGGCCCGCGCGTAGAGCCGCTTGAGCTCGGTCTCGGTGAGCCGTCCGGGCAGCGAGACGACGTCACGCAGCCCGTGTTCCGCGACGAACCGCACCGCCGCCGCGCGTTGTGGCCCGTCGCCGGCGACCGTCACGAACAGCGCCCCGTCGGGGAGCCGGGATGCGGCGTCGGCGACCGCGGCGAGCAGCGGCAGCAGTCGCTTGCGAGGCGCGAACCGCGCTGCGGCCACGACGTGCACGGCAGAGCCCTCTGGCCGCGCGTCCCGCTCGGTACGCGGTACCCGCCAGGCGTCCAGGTCAAGGCCGTTGGGCAGGATCGCCACTCCGCCCGTTCCTGCCCCGGTCGTCGCCCCTCCGCTGGTCCCCGCTCCGGTCTTCACGGGGGGCAGGAGCCGCCGCAACGGCGCCGCCGTCAGCTCGCTCACTGCCGACCACCGCACGGGCCAGCGCGTCCAGCCGAGCACGGCGTCGGCGGCGGCGAAGAGGCGCCAGGCGCTGCCCCACACGCTGTGCACGGTCAGCACGGTCGGCAGCCCCAGCCGGGTCACGGGCCGCAGGGCGGCCTGCGCGGTGGGAGCCAGCACCCCCATGTGCAGGTGCACGACGTCGGGTCGCTCGCCCTGGTTGACCGCCTCACGCAGGCGCGCGGTCACGTGGGCGGTGGAGCGGGGGTGGACGGGCCAGCCGCCCGGTACCCGCGCAGCGATGCGGTGCACGGTGACACCGTCCCGGACGGTGGTGCTGATCCCGTGTCTGCCAGGGGCCGCCGGTGTGGTGGTGATGACCTCGACGTCGTGGCCGGCCGCCGCCTGCTGACGGGCGAGGCGGCTCACCTGGGCCTCGATGCCGCCGAGGAGCGGGAGGTAGGTGTCCGACACGTGAGTGATGCGCACGGTGGTCATCCTCGCACCGGTGGGTCGACCTCGGCGGCTGGACCGAGGCCGCCCGGCCGGCCGCCTAGCGCCGCCGGAGGCTGGAGACCACCGATCCGACGACGAGGATCACGCCGGCCGCACCCAGCAGCACGATCAGCGCGACGCCCAGGTCGAACATCACGCCCGCGGAGACCGCGAGGATCCCCAGCCCGACCGCGATCACGATCAGGCCCCACACCGCCGTCCCGACGCGGGGGCCGCGCCGTGCGGAGGCCGGGTCCGCCTGCTGCACGGCCTGCACCTGCTGGACGGGCTGCGCCGGAGCCGGCTGGTGCGCCGGCGCCTGCTGCGCCGGCCCGGTCCCCGTGCCTACCGGAGCGGTCGGACCGGACGCGGTCGGACCGGACGCGGTGGTCCCGGACGCGGCCGGCACCTCGGGTGCCGGGTCGCGCAGCGGGGCGAGGGGGTCGGAGTCGTCGTGCGCCGGGGCGTCCTGGACGTCGGCGGACGACGCTTCCTGCTCCTGCACCCGTGCCGCGGCGATGCCGTAGGCCGGGTGCACCTCTCCCTCGGGCGCGGAGGTCTGGGGGAGCTGCTGGGTGGCCTGGGTGATCTCCTGCGTCGGCGGGTTCTGCGCCGCCGGCAGCACCTCTGTCGTGTCCGGGTCCTGCGTGGTCTGGTTGTCCATGGTTTCGCTCGTGTCCCGGCCCTCGGGCCGACTGGAGTTGTCGCTCTGGTTCTCGCGGTCGTTCGGCTGCTCGGTCACTGTGTGCTCCCTGACTTGATCTCGCTCACGATGACCTCGCCCGCGCCCACCTCGATGTCGAGGCTGAGCACGGCGCCGTCGTCACCCACCTCGTCGCTGGCGAAGTAGTTGTCGGAGGCGACGCCGCTCGCGGCCCGGTCCTGGTCGTCGACGTTCCACTGCAGCGCACCCGCGGCGACGTAGGCGTTCGCCTCGACCGCCGTGTCGGCCGGGACCATCACCACGGTCTGGCCGGCTCCGAGCTGGATGGGCACCACCACGGGATCGCCCGGCTCGACCGTCGACAGGTCGAGCTCGGACAGGTCGATGACGGGGTCGCCCCAGCGGACGTAGAAGCCGTTCTCGGCCTCCCGTGCCGTCTGCACGGTGACGGTGCCCTCGGTGATGGTCGCCGCGCCGGGGTAGTTGGGCTCGTTCATGAGCTCTTCGATCTCGCGGCCGCTCGTCACGGCGTCGTCCACCCAGCGCGGACCCGCCGCACCGGCGACCGCGACGTACGTGAGACCGAACAGCATCGCCACGATCGCGAAGAACCCGAGCAGACCGCTGGACCGGCCGCGCATGGCCGAGAAGAAGATCGCGATACCGAGCACCACCGTGCCGATGCCCAGCCAGGCCGAGGCGAACCCGGCGCCGCCGGGAAGATCCGTGCCGTTCAGGCGGTACATGGCCAGCAGCAGGGCACCGGCCAGGAGGATCACACCCATCGTGATCCCGACGGTGGTGCCGCCCGGACCCCGGTGGGCGCGGGCCGGGGGCGGGGTGTAGGCGGGCGAGCCGACCGGGGCGGGCCCGGACCGGTAGGGCGCCTGCGTCTGCCGGTAGGGGGCAGGCCCGGCACCGGTCGCGTAGACCAGACCGTCGGACCGGCGGTAGTCGACCGACGGTGCGGGCGTGAACGGCGCGGGTGCGCCCGGCTCACCGGGACGCTGCGGGGCGTCGAAGCCGCTGGCCGTCGGATGGCCCGGGCCGGCGGCGCGGGGCGCACCGGGTGCGTCCGGCGTGCCGGGTGCGGGCGTACCAGGTGCGGGTGTGCCCGGTGCGGGGACACCCGGAGCGGGCACGCCGCCGGTACCCGGGCCGGCGCCCGTGCGCCGCGCGGCGTTGTTGTCGCGCTGCCGCTGCACGCCCTGGACGATCAGGTACACGACGGCACCTGCCACGGCGAACCAGAAGAGGAAGCTCAGCAGCTGCAGTTCGGCGCCGCCCCACGAGCCCAGCGGGCCGCCCCAGGCGAAGCCCATGAGGAACACGGCCACCGAGCCGAGCATCGCGACGTCGAAGTTGCCGCGTGCCGCCTCCTGGAGGTGGATCCGGCCGTCCCGCTCCGGCAGCAGGGCCCAACCGACGCCGTACAGGATCAGGCCGAGGCCCCCGAGGAAGAAGCTCACGATCAGCAGGCCACGCACCAGCAGCGGGTCCCAGCCGATCCGCTCGGCGACGCCGCCCGCGACGCCACCCACCCAGCGCTGCTCGGAGCGGGGGAACAGGCCGCGCCGGATCGACGCGAAGAACCCGGATTCCGGGTAGGGCCGCTGTCCGGCCGCGACGGGTGCAGGCTCGACCGCCGGGTCGGCCGCTGGATCGGCCGGCTCGAATGCCGGGCCGGCGTGGTTGGCGTCCGGGCCGGCCGGCCCGGCGCTGGCGGGCTCGGCGTCGGCCGAGCCGCCCGGCTCACTCGTGGCGCCCTCTGGACGCGTCTCGTCGGTGCTCATGGTCACCATGCTGGTCGACCGGCGCCCGATCCGGCATCGGGACCTGCCCTGAACCAACCCTGGTTAGCCCTGCGCGGGACCCTGAGATCGGGGCTCAAGCGTGTTCAGGGGGCCCCGGGCATGTGACGATCGAGGTGTGGACCAGAGACTCACGTTCCGCCGGCCCGCCGAGGCGGGGCCGGGATACAGCCGCCGCTGGGTGGCCGGTGTCGCCGCCGGCCTGGCGGCGCACGTCGGCGTGCCCGTGTGGCTGATCCGGGTCGGCTTCCTGGTCCTGGTGTGGTTCGCGGGCGCCGGCCTGGTGGCCTACGTCTTCTGGTGGGTGACCGTCCCCGCCGGCGTCCCCACCGTGGCCGCCGCCGCCGTGCCCACCGACCGCCGCCGGCTCGCCCCGCGCCTGACGACCGACGCCGCGGCCGACGCCGGCGCCGCGGACCGGGCCGGGTCGCTCGCCGACCGGGTGCGGCTCTCCGGGCCGGTCTCCCGGCTCGCGGTCCGCGACATCTGGATCGGCGTGGTCCTGCTGTCCAGCGCCGCCCTCATGCTCGCGTTCCGCGCGGACTGGGACCCGGTCGCATCCTGGGTGCTGCCCGCCCTGATCGGCCTCGGCGGCGTGGCCCTCGCCTGGAGCCAGATCGACGCCACCGAGCGGGACCGGTGGGTGGACGGCACCGGTACCGGACTCCGCTCCCGCACCGCGCTGCTCCGCCTCGCCGGCGGCGTCGTGCTCACCATGCTCGGCGTGCTGATGCTGGTGGGGCAGGACACCCCCGTGAGCGTGCTGATGCAGGCCACCATCGCCTCCGTGGCGATGGTCGCGGGCATCGCGCTCGTCTCGCTGCCGTGGTGGTTCCGGCTGGTGCGCCAGCTCGGCGACGAGCGGGCCGCGCACGCCCGGGAGTCCGAGCGCGCCGACATCGCCGCCCACCTCCACGACTCGGTGCTGCAGACCCTCGCCCTGATCCGCGCGCAGGCGTCCGACCCCGAGGCGGTGTCCCGCATGGCCCGCGCGCAGGAGCGCGAGCTGCGCGGCTGGCTCTACGACGACCGGCAGGAACCCGGCACCTCGATGGCCGCGGAGCTCAAGGAGCTGGTCGCCGAGATCGAGGACGCCGTCGCGCCGCTCACCGTCGAGACCGTCGTCGTGGGCGACTGCCCGCCCACCGAATGGACGGCCGCACTGCTCCAGGCGGCGCGGGAAGCACTGCTCAACGCGTTCAAGCACGGCGCACCGCCCGTGTCCGTATACCTTGAGGTCACCGACGCCGTGGCCGAGGTGTTCGTGCGGGACCGCGGGGACGGCTTCGACCTCGACGAGATCGCGCAGGACCGGTTCGGCGTCCGGGAGTCGATCCTCGGCCGGGTCCGTCGCCGCGGCGGCACCGCCGAGGTCGTGAGCCGGCCCGGCTGGGGTACCGAGGTGCGGCTCCGCATGCCGCTGGAGAAGCCGGCGAACGGCGACAAGAAGACCGAGAAGAACGGCAGGGCGCGGGCCACGACGGCCCCCAGCACTGCGCCCACCACTGTGGAAGGTGCGACGAGATGACAACCCACGCGACGCCGTCGGGCAGCACGCAGGGCTCCGTGACCATCCCGGTGCCCGTGGTGCTCGTGGACGACCACCACCTGTTCCGCACGGGCGTGCGGGCCTCCCTGGACAACCGGGTCACCGTCCTGGGCGAGGCGTCCGACGTCGACTCCGCCGTGGCCCAGGTGCACCAGCACCGCCCGCCCGTCGTGCTGCTCGACGTGCACCTGCCCGGCGGCAACGGTGGTGGCGGTGCGGAGGTGGTGCAGCGGTGCGCCGACCTGCTCGCCGACGTACGGTTCCTGGCCCTCTCCGTGTCCGACGCCGCGGAGGACGTCGTCTCCGTCATCCGGGCCGGCGCTCGCGGCTACGTCACGAAGAACATCGCGCCCGCCGACCTGTCGTCGGCGGTCGTGCAGGTCGCGGGCGGCGACGCCGTCTTCTCGCCCCGGCTCGCCGGGTTCGTGCTGGACGCCTTCGGCGCGTCCGCGAACGACATCGCCGTGGCCGACGACGAGCTCGACCGCCTCTCGAAGCGCGAGCAGGAGGTCATGCGCCTCATCGCGCGTGGCTACTCCTACCGCGAGGTCGCGAGCGAGCTGTTCATCTCGATCAAGACCGTGGAGACCCACGTGAGCGCGGTGCTCCGCAAGCTGCAGCTCTCGTCCCGCTACGAGCTGACGCGCTGGGCGGTGGCGCGCCGGCTGCTCTGACCGGCTGCCGACGTCCGCGCCGGGCAGGATGAAGAAGTCGGAAACGTCTCCGACCTGCGGGTCCGCATTGGTACGCTCTGTGCCCCCAGCGGGGGCACTCGTCGTGGAGGGGCTCGGCGGGGTGGTGCTGCTGACGCCGAGCAGACGACGGCGACTCCGACCGACCGAGACGAAGATAACCAACCTCCATGCGGACCAGTCGACTTGTGAGCCTCATGATTGCGCTGGTCGCCGCCATCATCTGGATGGTCAGCACCTACGCGAACCCGTCGAACTCCTGGGACCCCGTGAACTTCGTGCTGCGCATCGCAGCGGGTGCCGTGACGATCGCCGCCGGGGCGGAGTGGCTCGTGCAGAGCGTCCGTGAGGCTCCGGCCAAGCCTCGGCGCGGGTCGCACCTCGCGTCGGCCGTGCGGCGCAGCGTGGGTTCCAGGACGGTGCTGGACCACTTGCTGGACCACTTGGGCCCGGCCGCCGGCCGCCGGCCGTCCCCGGCTCAGGACCTGGCGACCGTCACGGGCGGCGGCGCCGTGGTGGTGGTCGGGTACCTGATGGAGCGCAAGGTGCGCCGGGTCTCGCTGCGAGTCGGGCTGGACGAGGCGTCCGCGGCGTCCCTGGAGTCGGTGCTCGGCGCGGCGCCGCACCGGGTCTTCGGGACACAGCCGCCCACGCGTGGTCTGTTCGACCGGTCCGCGTACACCCAGCTCGAGGGCGCCTCCCGGTCCGGGGCCTGGAGCATCGCGGTGCCGACGGTCGACGTCGACCTGCTCCGCTACGTCCTGGGGCGGGGCGAGGACCGCTGAGGGCGGGACCACCTGGCTGGTGGTCCCGCCCTCAGTGCTACTGCACGGCGTCGACTGCCGTGCCTACTGCTGTCCGGGCAGCCGTGCTGCCTGTCCGGCGGTGTGGATCACTGCCCGGAGAGGGGCGGGGTGATCTGGAGCAGGGCCGAGGTGTTGCCCTGGAACGCCTTCTTGAGGTGGACCACGGTGCCGTAGCCGACGCCGTCGTCCGCCGGGTCACCGGTGCCGGTGATGGCGCCGATGCCGTAGTCGTGCCCGAACTCCTCGGGCAGGAGCTCCCCGTTCTCGTCGACCATCCGCACCGTGTAGGGCGAGTTGTCGACGGACGGCACCACGGTCGACGCGTCGTTGTCCCGGTAGAACAGGCCCCCGTTGTTGAGCTCGATCCCGGGGTACCAGCCGGCGTCGTCCGTGAACGTGCGGACCGGGTCCTGTGCCCCGAAGTCCGTGCAGAACTCCGTGGTGGTGTCGTCACCCGTGATGCACTCGGTGAACGGGTAGGTCGGCTGGAGGCCGAACGCCACGTTCGAGGACTGCGCACGGGACGGGACGTTCTTCAGCACCGACGTGTCCGGCGTGGCCGACGCGTCGCGGCGCAGCGGGTCGAAGTGGCTGTCCACGAGCAGCAGACCACCCTTGGCCCCGGTGCTCGGCAGCTCGCCTAGGTTGTTCAGGACGTGGTTCTGGCGACCGAAGGTCGTGTCCCGGTACCAGACGAGCATGCCCGGCGCGTTGTAGGCGATCTTCTCGACCTTCCACGCGTCGCTCTGCGGAGCCGCGTACGTGGAGTCGTACGCGTACTTCAGCCCCTCGTCGAACCCGTCCAGGTTGCGCCACTCCACCAGGTAGAAGTGCTCCTGGACGGACGAACCGGAGTAGGTGTGCCAGCCGTTGCCCGTGGTGTCCGTGAAGGTCGAGGCCTCGGGGGTCCAGCCCGCCTCGCCCGACTCCACGTCATCGCTCCACACGACCTCGCTCCCGCTCGTGAGCTCGAAGTCGTCGGAGAACCAGCCACGGTCCTCGAACGCCGCGTCGGTGGCGTACCGCAGACGCAGCTGGACGGTCTGCCCGGCGAACGCGGACAGGTCCACGTTCAGGTGCGCCCAGCCCTCGGTGGCGCCGGTCAGGCCGTACTTCTTGCCGCCGTAGTCGGCCATGCGCCCGTTCGGGTCGGCATACCCGTCCGGTGTGGTGACCTCGGCGCCGGCGTCGTCGACGACCTTCTGCTCGGCCCAGGTGGTGCCGCCGTCGGTGGAGATCTCGACGAACCCGTAGTCCCAGTCCGCCTCGATCGAGTAGTCGGCCCAGAACGAGAACGTGGCGTCCGCCGGGACGTCGAGCGTGCGGTTCAGCCGGATGTCGGCCCAGCTCTGGTCCGATCCGGTGTACCACATGGACTCACCGCTGTGCGGCTCGCCGAGCTCGATGTGCTTGTCCGGCAGGTTGATCTTGACGCCGTCCTGAGTGCCCTTCATCGGGCGGGAGGCCTGGCCCACCTTGACGGCGAGCTCCTCGTCGCCCGGGTTCACCTCGACCGGGTCCACCCAGCCGAGCACCCACTTGTCCCAGATGCCCATGTGCGTGGGCATCGACTGGAAGATCGGACCGGAGTGCGAGCCGGAGCTCATCAGGTCCCAGAAGTCGACGTCGGAGTCGCCGCCGCTGGCCGTGTCGTACAGGTCGGGCAGGCCGAGGTCGTGGCCGTACTCGTGGGCGAACACGCCCACGCCGGAGTCCTCCGGCTGCACGATGTAGTTGGACAGCCTCAGGTCGGTGCCCGGGATCGGCGCGCCGCCGGGGACGTCCGAGGAGTGCGCCCAGATGGCGTACGTGCCCTGCTCGCCGCCACCGCCGGACTTGTCCTCACCCGCGTGCACGAGGACCACGTGGTCGATCACGCCGTCCGGCTCGTGGACGTTGCCGTCACCGTCCCGGTCGGACTGGTCCTCGATGTCGTAGTCCGCCCAGGGGAAGTCGGGCTGCATCTCGGCGAGCTTCGCCACGGCGTCGATCGGGAGCTGCCCCGGACCGATGGGGTTGTCCGGGTGGCCGTTCATGGTCTGGTAGGCACCGGCCTCCCACTCGCCCTCGTCGTTGAGGAAGCAGCGCTGCGCGCCGTACCAGGCTTCGGAGTGCGGCACCTTCACCCAGGGGGTCGCCGAACCGCTCACGGTGTAGGCGTCGCGCGACATCTCCTCGTACATGTTCTTCATGGTGTAGCCGGAGATGTCGATGCCCGGCCGGCCGTCAGGGCCGGTGAGGTCGGGGCGGACCCGCTCGGTGATGCCCTCGTCCGTGAAGAGCATCTTGTTGAAGTGCTCGGACGAGAAGTCCTCGACCCACATCGTGTTGTTGTCCGGCTGCGAGGCCTCGGCGGGGTTCGGGATGTTGTTGTGCAGCGGGCCGTTCTGGACGTTGCCCGGCATGCACTCCGACGAGCCCCAGAAGGTCGGCACCATCTGGTCGGTGAAGTCGTCGTTGGCGTTCTCGTCGAACTCGACGAGGATCGTCAGGAGCCGAGCCTCCTGGGTCTCGGGCGCACTCTTGTAGCGGGACTGCTTGATCTCCTTGGGGCTCTTGCCCGTGCGGATGGCCTCGCTCTCGAGCTTGGCCAGCTGTTCCGCCGCGGCCGGGTTGCCGCTGGAGAACTTCTTCTCGAGCTCGTCCGAGGCGACCTGGACGGACTCGTCGACGCCGACGCCCGTCTCTCCTTCGGCCTTGTGGACGATGGTCCGGCCGTCGGCCGTGATCTCGACGTCGTTGCCGATCTCGGGCTGGGCGACGACATCGGCGTAGTTGATGTAGTGCTCGGAGTTCTCGATGGCCGGTGTACCGCTCCCGGTGGCCGACGCCGTCGTCGCTCCTCCGGTCGCGGCGAGTCCCGCGACGGTGAGCGCGATGACAGGCATCGCGGCCACCGTGCACCGAACCGCACGTCGTGTGTGTGTTCTCATGCGTTCTCCCAGATCAGGCCGTCAACAGTGGTCGGGTGGCGGCAGGGGTAGAAGGCCGCGGAAATGTGGCGGCGTTTGCATGCATACCGGAACTTGACCTACGACGAAAGGGGAGGGCGGGCTTTTTCCCACATTGGCAGTCGAATTCACCCGCGCAGTTCTTCCGGCGGGGAGAGATCCGTTGAGCGCTGGGTATCCGTCGGGTTGATGGCCTTCGCGCCGACGGATACCCAGCACTCAACGAGCTTGTGTCGCCCAGGCGGGCGAGAGGCGGACCACGTTGCCCACCACGATCACCGCGGGCGGGCGGACGCCGACCTCCGCCGAGCGGTCGGCGATGCTCGCCAGCGTGCCGACGGTGACGCGCTGCCCGGGGCCGTAGCCGTCCTCGACCACGGCGACCGGCGTGCCGGCGGGGCGGTCGGCGGTTACGAGCGCCGCGGCCGTGTCGGCCAGGCGGGTGACGCCCATGAGCAGCACGAGCGTGTGGTCGGCACCGCCGGGTACCTGGCCGGCGCCGTCATGCCCCGTCAGCACGCTGAAGCCGCGCGCGACGCCGCGGTGCGTGACCGGGATGCCCGCCGCCGCCGGAACCGACACCGCCGACGTCACGCCGGGCACCACCTCGACCTCGATGCCTGCCGCACGGCACGCCGCGAGCTCCTCGCCGCCGCGGCCCAGCACGTACGGGTCGCCGCCCTTGAGGCGTACGACGTCGCTGCCTGCCTGGGCGTGCTGGATCAGCAGGGCGTTGATCTCGTGCTGCGGTACCGGGTGGTTGCCGCTGGTCTTGCCGACGTCGATGATCTCGACGTCCGGGGAGAGCTCGTCCAGCACGGCGCGCGGACCGAGCCGGTCGACGATCACGACGTCGGCCTGCGCCAGGACCGAGCGCCCGCGCGCCGTGATGAGGCCCGTGTCTCCGGGGCCACCGCCGACGAGCCAGACGCGGCCGAGGCCGCCGCTCGGTGCCGCGGGCCGCTGTCGGCGCAGGGGGAGCCCGCCCGACTGGAGCTGGGCCGCCACCCCGTCCCGGATGGCCTGTGCACGCCGCGGGTCGCGGCCGGCGGTCACCGAGACGGTCACCTCGGCGTCGTCGGCCAGCGTGGTGCGGGCTACCGCCGGGACCCACGCGCTGCCCACGGAGGCGTCACCGGCGGTGACGCAGAAGATCCGGGCGCGCTCGGCGTCGTCGGACACCTGGCGGTCGACCACGGCCGAACCCGTGGCCGTGTGCACGAGCCACGCCTCGTCGAGGTCCCCGGTGCGGTAGTCCCGCCGGACCCATTCCACCTCGCCCGGACCGGGGCCGTTCGTGGGCTCGTGGGCCTCGGCCGCGACAGGGATCCCCGACTCGGCGAGCGCGCTGTGCGGCGCGACGAGGCGCACGCGTGCCCCCGCCTCGACGAGCGAGCGGACGCGACGGGCCGCGACGGGCCCGCCGCCGACCACGACGACGAGCCGGCCGGCGACCTTCAGCCCCAGCGGGTAGATGTCAGACATGGAGACCGCACTCGTCCTTGTCCCGCCCGGCCCACCGGCCCGAGCGCGCGTCCTGGCCCGGCAGCGGCCGAGCGGTGCAGGGCTCGCAACCGACCGACGGGTAGCCGTCGGCGAGCAGCGGGTTCACGACCAGCCCGTGCCGGTCGGCGTAGTCCGAGACCTGCTCGTCGGTCCACGCGGCGATCGGGTTGATCTTCACCACGCCGTTGCGCTCGTCCCAGCTCACGAGCGGCGCGTTGGCGCGAGCCGCCGTCTCGCTGCGGCGCACGCCCGTGGCCCACGCCTCGTAGCCCGCCAGCGCCTTCTGCATCGGCGCCACCTTGCGCATGGCGCAGCAGGCCTCGGGGTCGCGCTCGTGCAGGCGCGGCCCGTAGGCGGCGTCCTGCTCCGCCACGGTCAGGTCGGGGCGCACGTCCACCACGTTCACGTCGAGCTCGATCTCCACCGCACCGCGCGTGCCCAGCGTCTCGGCGAAGTGGTAGCCCGTGTCGCCGAACAGCACGTCCACGAACGGGAACTGCTCCGCCACGAGGTGCGACAGCACCGTGTCCTGCATCGACGAGGCGACCGCCATGTACGGCCCGAACTCCCGCACGGCCCAGGCGATGACCGCCTGGGCGTTCGCCTCGGGCGTGTCCCCGCACGCGTTGAGCTGGGCCTGGCCGCGCTCCACCACGGCCCGCAGCTCCTCCGCGGTCCGACGGCGGCGCTTGGCCCGCGCGGCCGGCCGCATGGCCCGGATGCTCTCGCGGGCGGCGGCGCGGGCGCGCACCCGCGCCAGGCGCGGGTTCACGACGGCGCCGTGCCCGGAGAGCGGGAGAGAGGATGTCGCTGCCGCTTCCACGGTGGTCATCGCAAGGCCTCCTCGTCGGCGCGGTGCGCCCACTGCGCGAATGTCTCGCTACCGTCGTGGTCGGCGTCGTACCGGCGCACCACGCGCTCCACGTAGTCGCCGATCCCGTCGGCCGTCACCTTGAGGCCGCGCACCGTGCGACCCAGCCCGGCGTCGTCCCGGTCCACCGACTCCAGGCCGCCACCGAGGTGCACCTGGAAGCCGGGCACCTGGTTGCCGTCGTCGTCCATCACGAGCTGGCCCTTGAGGCCGATGTCGGCCGTCTGGATGCGCGCGCAGGAGTTGGGGCAGCCGTTGACGTGCAGGGTCAGCGGCTTGAGGTCCTTGAGGTCCCCGAGCCGCTCCTCGAGCTGTGTGATCGCCTCGGCCGACGTGGCCTTGGTCTCCACGATCGCGAGCTTGCAGTACTCGATGCCGGTGCAGGCGATCGTGTTGCGGCGGAACAG
Source organism: Promicromonospora aerolata (assembly GCF_042682255.1). Taxonomy (NCBI): domain Bacteria; kingdom Bacillati; phylum Actinomycetota; class Actinomycetes; order Micrococcales; family Promicromonosporaceae; genus Promicromonospora; species Promicromonospora aerolata. The sequence goes on along the minus strand of NZ_JBHUHF010000001.1, from coordinate 2,930,219 downwards.
GCTCGGCCGGGCGTGCAGGCCCAGCTCGTCGAGGTCGGTGATGAGCGGCTCGACCTCGTTCTCCGCGACGTCCAGGACGAGCAGCTTCTGCTGCGGCGTCAGCCGGACCCTGCGGCTGCCGTGCGCCTCGGCGACGTCGGCGAGCCGCGCCAGGTTCTCGCCGGACACCCGGCCGACGGTCGGCGCGGCGCCCACGTAGAACCGGCCGTCGTGCTGCTCGTGGACGCCGACGTGGTCACCACGCTCGGCCAGGCCGAGCTCGGCGGGGCTGGGCGGCGCGTCGCCGTCGGTCATCCGGTAGCCCAGGTACTCCGTCTCCAGGACCTCGCGGAACTTCTCCACGCCCCAGTCGGCGAGCAGGAACTTCAGGCGCGCCTTGTTGCGCAGCCGGCGGTAGCCGTAGTCGCGGAAGATGCGGACCACACCGTGCCAGACCTCCGGTGCCTCCTGGGCCGAGACGAAGGCGCCGAGGCGCTCCGCGAACCGCGGCGTCGTCGACAGGGCGCCGCCCACCCACACGTCGTAGCCGATGCCGCGCTCGGGGTGCTCGACGCCGACGAACGACACATCGTTGATCTCGTGCACGACGTCGTGGCTCGGGTGGCCCGTGATCGCCGTCTTGAACTTGCGGGGCAGGTTCGCCAGTGCGGGGTCCCCGATGAAGCGCTGCTGGATCTCCTCGATCACCGGCGTCGGGTCGATGAGCTCGTCCTTCGCGACGCCCGCCACCGGGCTGCCGAGGATGACGCGCGGTACGTCGCCGCAGGCCTCCGTCGTGCTCAGTCCCACGGCTTCCAGACGCCGCCAGATCTCGGGCATCGCCTCGACCTCGATCCAGTGGAGCTGGATGTTCTGCCGGTCGGTGATGTCCGCGGAGCCGCGGCCGAACTCGGTGCTGATGCCCGCGATGACCCGCAGCTGCTCGGTGCTCAGTGCCCCGCCGTCGATCCGGACGCGCAGCATGAAGTACTTGTCCTCGAGCTCGTGCGGTTCGAGGGTGGCGGTCTTACCGCCGTCGATCCCGGGCTTGCGCTGCGTGTAGAGGCCCCACCAGCGGAAACGCCCGTGCAGGTCGTCGCCGGGGATGGAGTCGAAACCCTCCTTGGCGTAGATCCGTTCGATGCGGTCGCGGACCTCGAGCGGGTCCGACTCCGCCTTGAACTCCTCGTTGTGGTTCAGCGGTGCGGTGCCGTCGACCTTCCACTGACCGTTCGGGCGGGCAGGACGCTTGGCGGTCTTGGTCGGGGCAGGGGCGGTGTTGACCATATGTGTGGGGTCCTGTTCGTGCGGGGCGCGCGGGAGTCGAGCGAGAGCTGGGGGAGTTGTGCGCGTCGGGCGGGCACAGGCAGCCGACTCCTGGGGATGACCAGGGACTCGGTGCTGCGGGACGACGGCGGGTGGCGACCTTGCGGGGCGAGCTTGCAGGGGCGAGGGAGCGCGTCAGAGCTGACAGCTGCGACAGCAGTCGCAGGCACCGGTCGGCATGGCACACATGGGCATCTCGTGACGGGTGGTCACGAGGAAGATGCGCGCTGCCTTGGTCATGGCGATGACGTTAACCCCGGTTCGGGAGGGGCGGAAGGGCACGTCCACATAGTGGATGCCTATTGCTCGCATCGATTCCACCTATGTGTATCCCGACTTGTTCGGTGGGGTACCGGGGTGGGTGATCGCTGGCGGGGTCTTGGTGGAACGTCACGGTTGCGTAACGGCTTTGTTAATGATTTCCACAGGGTGGGCGAGGGTTGGCAAGCGCGCATCGGCACTCTCGGGCGGTTGATGGTTTCACCCTGTGGATGATTCGGGTGAAATTTCGGAGCCTCGGGCCGTTGATCGAACAATTCCACGATCTCCCAAGTCTTGACGTTTCTTTTGCTTGCCTGTCAGTCTCGATCCCCGTCGGGGCGGGCAAAGCGTGGCCAAGTAGGTCGAAATGGTCATGACATCCACCGTGTCGACGCGTTCTGTCGCCGTGGGTGGGGAGTCGTCTGATGCAGGTTCGTGCGCGAACGTCGGGTGCAGTTCGAAGGCGGTTCGCGCGCTTCGCGGTGGCGATGCCGATGGCGGTGCTGCTGGCCGCGAGTACGGCTGCGGGTCCCGGTGCGGCTCAGCCAGAAGTGCCGGCGGCGCTCAAGGTCGAACCTGCTGCGGTGCCGGAGTGTCCTGAGCAGGTGCGGTCCGTCGACGAGGCGGTCGCGGCCGCCGTCGACTGCGGTGACGAGACTCGTGTGGGCGAGACGATGTCGGAGTTCGCGACCGGGTTCGCCACCGCCACCGGCAACGTCCGCATGGAGTACACGACGTCGGCGGTCCGCCAGGACAGCGATCGCGATGGTCGCTGGGCCCCGGTCGACGTGCAGGTCCAGCCCGAGCCGGAACTGCACGGCGAGCTCGCCGGGATGATCCCGGTCACCGGCGGGGTCGAGCCGGTCTGGCTGAATCCTGGTGGTGTCGCGGGCGAAGGTCTGCCGCTCGTGGTGCTCGGCGCACCCGAAAAGAGGGTGAGCATGTTCTCCGCTTCGCTGCCGCCGTCGGACGCCGCTGTCGGTGTCGTCGACGAGGACGGGCGCCGCGTGACCTACTCCTTCGGGCAGGGCGTCGACCTGGTCGTGTCGGTGAACGTCGACGGAACGACCGCGACGCCGGTCGTGCGGGTCGCCGACCGGGCCGCGCTGAAGCACCTCGCGGAGGATCTGCTGGCTGGGTCGCAGGACCTTGCGCTGACCTTCCCGCTGCAGACGGCAAGGGGCCTACAGGTGCGGGACGCCGCCACCGGACAGGGCTTCGAGGTCTCCGACTCCGACGGGGACACCGTGTGGGAGTCGGGAACCCCGCTGATGTGGGACTCGACGGGCTCCACCGACTGGGACCGGGCGGCGGGCGTCGATGACGCCGCACCGGCGCGGGCGGGTTCGGCGACCGTGCAGGACGCGATGGACCGAGGCAAGGTCCGCCTGGAGAATCCGGTGGCCGGGGACGCGGTCGCGATGATGGACGTAGCCGTGCGCGAGACGCCGCGCGGCGGGGCCGTGACAGTGACTCCGGACGCGGAGATGCTCGCCGACCCCGACCTCACCATGCCGCTTCTGCTGGACCCGAAGATCGGCGCCCCCGATCCGGCGGGGTGGGCGATGGTGCAGAACTACTCGGCCTGGAAGGACACGCCGAGCTGGAAGTTCTCCGGGTCGGAAGGTGTCGGCCTGTGCGATCCGAATGCGCACACCGACTGCACCCGGCGCAACGTACAGCGCCTCCTGTGGCGGTTCAGCGCGTTGCGCCAAGGTTCTGCGGGTGTGTGGCTGGGCAACCTGAAGGGCACCGAGGTCATCCGGGCGGAGTTCGCCGTCAACGGGACGCACAGCTTCGACTGCCATGCCCGGTCCGTGGACGTCTACGGGGTCGGGACGTACGTGGGCTCGGGCACGGTGTGGGACGACGTGAACTGGAACGGGAAGCAGGACCGGTGGACGGGTACGCACCGGGACGGGTGTTCCGCTCGAACCACCCGAGCCGAGTTCAACGTGACCGCACGGGTCAGGACCGCGGCCAACAGCGGGGAGTCGTGGATCGCGCTGGGCATGCGCGCTGCTGACGAAGGCTCGATGAACTGGTGGAAGCGGTACAACGGCTCCTCCGGCACGCTGTCGATCCTGTTCGACCGGCCGCCGCTGCCCCCGACGAAGGAGCAGACCGAGATCGTGCCCGCGCCCGGTGCGGAGCCGGTCGACTGCGCGGACTGGGCCAATCGCGTGCAGGTGCGCGACGCCACTCCGCAGCTCAAGTCCAGGGCGCGTGAGCCTGACGGCACCACCGGGGTGAAGATCCGGTTCCGCGTGGAGTCGCAGGCCACCCGTTCTCCGATCTGGTACTCGAACTGGTCCTCACCGGCGGGGGCGGGAACGTGGCGTTCCGTGACCGTGCCGGGTAGCGCGGGCCTGCAGTCCGGCAAGACCTACCGGTGGCGTGTCCAGGTGACCTCGACCGATCCTGTCTCGGAGCATCGATCGACCACGGCGTGGAGCGATTCGCCGTTGTGCTTCTTCGCCGTCGACACGGACCAACCGAATCCACCGAAGGTAACGAGCTCGAACTACCCGGAGCGGCAGGTCGCCGGCGGGGTGGGAACGCCGATATCGGTGACGTTCTCGGCGAACGGATCGGGCGACGTGGCCCGGTACTGGTACTCGCTGAACTCCCAGACCTACGAGAGGCGCAAGACCCCGGGGTACCTGGGAGGGCCGGGGACGACCGGTATCTCGATCACCCGACCCGGGTTGAACTACGTCGCTGTCTACTCCGAGGACGACGCCGGCCTGGTCTCGGATCCCACGATCTACGAGTTCTACGTAGGGTTCCCGTTCACGACAGGCCATTGGCAGTTCAACGACGCCGGTTGGACCGACGGTGCAGTCGCGGGGACCGCGACGAACCGCGACGACGCGTCGATCGCCGGGGACCTGACCGCTACGGGCGGTGTCACCTGGACGCCCGGCGCTGAACCGCAGGGGCTGTGGCCGCCGGACCCGTCGGGCAACCCGGACGGCCGGGTCCCGGACGGGGCGTGGCTGTTCAACGCCGACCCGGCCACCCAGGACGACGTAGCGGTGAGCGTGGAGCCTGTTGTCAACGGCACCGAGTCGTTCACGGTCTCGGCCTTCCTGCGCGCGGACGCCATCACCCGGTCCGGCGCGGCGGTCACGCAAGTACCCACGCCTGCCGAGACGGTGGACGGGGACTACCGGTCCAGCTTCCATCTGGGCGTGTCGAAGTCTCAGGACTGCCCGACCGAAGCGGACCCCACGCGCGAGGGGAAAGTGCTGCCGTGCTGGGCGTTCTGGCACGTGCGGAACAATGATCCCAACTCGCCGAACGTTGCCTCACGGACCCCGGTCCCGGTCGGGATCGGGGAATGGACGCACGTCGTCGGCGTATACGACGCGAACACCGAATCCCTGCAGGCATGGGCGTGTCCGATGTTCGCCTTCCCCGCCGAGCGGCCCGCAGCGGGTGCCGTGGCTCCGTTCGAGGTCGATGAGGACCGCGACGGGAGCATTGGGGCCGATGAGTCGTGGAACGCATGGAACGTAGCCGGGCACCTGCGTCTGGGGTCCGGAATGCGTGACGGGAATCCCGTCTGGCCGTTCCACGGTGCGGTCGACGAGGTTCGGGTGGCGGCCGGACATATCTACGACGAGACCGCCCTGGACGACATCTGCAAGGGAGCGGACGTCCCATGATCCGCACCCTGGACGGCTCCACGATCACGACGATCACGACGAACGCACTCACGACGAGCGGGAACCGCAGGATGACGGGCGAGGGGGCACTGCAATGACGGGAAGATGGGCCATCGGCCACAGGGTGGCGCGTAGCCGGTGGAGCGGTCGCGGTGCAGGCATGGTGGCTGGGGCGTTGGCCTTGGTCCTGGCCTCCCCACTGGCGGCGCCGGCGGACGCGGTGGGGGTCGACCTCAACGAGGCCCAGGGCATGTCGCTGGAGGAGTGGCGCGAGTACACCGACTCGCTCGGGTTCGACGCGCAGGACGCGCGCATCACCCACACCGAGGCCCTTGGTGCCGACGACGTGGACCCTGCCCCGAAGCTCAGCCCGATGCCCGATGCTCCTGCACAGTCGGTAGAGCGTCCGCCGGCCGGAGCCACCAACCTCGCACCTCAGGGGTCGTCTTGGTCCGGCATGGACTCGGCAGGTGAGGGTGCGCGGAGCGGCGACCGGCGGATCGCGGGGAAGGCGGGTGGCCTGGCGGTCGGCCTGCGCCCTGCCGACGGGGCCGAGGGCACATTGGGTGCGTTCAAGGTCACCCATCTCGGCCGCGACGAGGCCGAGCGGGTTGGTGCTGCGGGGCCCGTCATCACGCTCGATGCCACGGACCGAGCACACCAGGGCGATGCTCGGTCCGTGGCGGAGGGCCGGGCGAAGGAGTCGGGCGTGCGGGTCGACGTGGACGTTTCACACCTGGTGCCTGCCGGCGGCGACCTCGTGCATCGGTTGCGTCTGGTGCAGCTGCCCGCCTGTGCGCTCACGTCACCTGACTCGGCGTCGTGCCAGGTGCAGCGGCCCGTGGCGGACGCGGATCTGGAGGTCGACGCACAGGCTGGAACCGCGACCGTCTCTGGGATCGCCAAGATTCCGACCGGGTCTTCGGGCGCTTCCCCCAGCGCAGCCCAGGAGGCGTCGTCGGACATGGTGGTGCTGGCGGTGATGGCCGGCACGGCCGGTGGTGCGGGGGACTGGGGTGCGACATCGCTGTCGTCGTCGGCGTCGTGGAACGTGGCCACGCAGACGGGCGCGTTCTCATGGTCCTACCCCCTGCGGACCGCGCCGACTGCGGGTGGCCTGTCCCCGGATCTGTCGCTGTCGTACTCCTCCGCGAGTCATGACGGGCGGGTGGTGTCGGCGAACGCGCAGGCGTCCCAGGTGGGTGATGGCTGGGAGGCGAACCTTTCCGGTTACGTGGAACGAAAGTACGTGCCCTGTAGCGAGGACCGAGGCGTCGTCGACGGGAAGACGCCGAACAACGCCTCCAGGGCCACCGGGGACCTCTGCTGGAAGTCGAACAACGCGACGCTGGTCTTCAACGGGTCGGCCACCGAGCTGGTCCGGGACGGCGCCACGAACACGTGGCGGCCCAAGAACGATGACAACACCAGGGTGGTCCGTGCCACCGGCGGGTCGGGTGAGGGGCCGGACGGCGAGCACTGGGTCGTGACCACTGCCGACGGCACCAGTTACACCTTTGGCGGCGGGGTCACCAGCGGCGGCGCCGCGTCGAACTCGGTGCAGCACGTGCGTGTGTATGGGAACCACGCCGACGAGCCGTGCCACGACGCGTCGTTCGGGTCGTCCTCGTGCGCGCAGATGCCGTACCGGTGGAACCTGGACCTGGTCCAGGACGTGTCTGGGAACACGATGTCGTACGTGTACCAGCGGGCGACCAACCGGTACGGGCACAACCTGAATGCCGGCACCACGGAGTACGTGCGGGCTGCACGCCTCAACCGAATCGACTATGGCACCCGTACCGGATCGACCGCCGCGGCACCCGCCCGAGTGACATTCAACTACGCCGAACGGTGCATCCCTGGTGACGGCTTCACCTGCGCGGCCGGGGACCTGAACGAAGCCAACGCATCCCACTGGCCCGACGTGCCCCGCGACCTCATATGCACCTCGACCTCGTCGTGTGCGCAGACGTCGGCGGGATTCTTCGACCGGTGGCGCCTGACCGGTATCACCACTCAGGTCCGCGAGGGCACCGGCTACGTTCCGGTCGATACCTGGACGCTCGCCCAGTCATTCCCCGACCCGGGTGACGGGTCCGATCCGGCGCTGTGGCTCGACTCGATCCAGCACACCGGGAAGGGCGGTACCACCAGCACGTCGGACGATGTGAAGCTGCCGGCGGTGACGTTCCACGGGGCACAGAAGGACAACCGGGTCGACACCACCGGCGATCTGGGCCCGGCGATGACGCGGTACCGGATCGACCAGATCCGGTCGGAGTCCGGCGGGATCACCACGATCGCGTACTCGGGCATGGAGTGCACCACGGCCAACACCGCTGACCTGGACCCTGCGTCGAACGACAAGCGGTGCATGCCGGTGTACTGGACGCCAGAAGGCGCCGCTGAGCGGGTGCTGGAGTACTTCCACCACTACCGCGTGGCCTCGGTGACGCAGGACCCCAGGATTCACGGCACCGTCCCGATCGACACCACCTACGACTACGTCGGCTCGCCGGCGTGGCACTACGACGACAACGAGCTGACCAAGCCGAAGTACCGCACCTGGGGGCAGCTGCGCGGCTACTCGAGGGTCGATGTCTACACCGGCGCGACCAGCCAGGACGGCCAGCCGCGTCTGCGCACCGGATACCGGTACTTCCGCGGCCAGCACGGTGACCGCACCGGCTCGGGCGGCACCCGGGACGTGGCGGTCGACGGCATCGCTGATCTGGACCAGTTCTCCGGGATGCTGCGTGAGGAGATCACCTATAACGGGGCCTCCGTCGTCGGGCGGGCTCGGAGTACCCCGTGGCGGTCCGCGGCGACGGCCATCGACCCGGACGACGCTTCGAAGAAGGCTTACCGCACCGGTACGTCCGAGACCGAGACCGTCACCCCGGTCGCCGGTGGCGGAACGCGCACGCTGCGGACGGAGACCACGTTCGACGGGTTCGGCATGCCCACGGCGGTGACCGAGCGCGGTGACACCTCGGTCTCGGGGGACGAGCTCTGCACGCGTACCACCTACAACCGGAACATGAGCAAGAACATCCTGACCACCGTCCAGCGGGTCGAGACGGTCGACGTGCGCTGCGACCAGACTGCCGCCCGGCCGGCGGACGTGATCAAGGACGTGCGCTACGGGTACGACTCCCAGTCGATCGGAGTCGCCCCGACCAAGGGGCGGGTCACCCTCACCCAGGAGGCCGGCCGCTACGACGGGTCCACGCCGGTCTACGAAGACGTGAACGAGACCCGGTACAACAGCTACGGGCAGCCGATCAGCTCGACCGATGCCCTGGGGAACGTGACCAGGACGGCGTACGACAACACCGCCGGCGGCGGAGGGCTCACGAAGTCCTCCACCGTCACCACTGCTGACCCTGACGACGGCGGGGAGCTGACCCCGCACAGCGCGACCACGGAGGTGGATCCGGCCTGGGGCGTGCCGGTCAAGTCGACCGACGCGAACGGGAAGGCCACGCACGGTGCATATGATGCTCTGGGGCGTCTCGTACGGGTGTGGGAGCCGGGAAGGGTGCCCAACGAGGACGACCCCACATCGAAGTTCACGTACGGGGTGAACGCCTCGGGCCTGAACAGCGTGGTCACCCAGACGCTCAACTGGGACGCGTCGGGGTACGTGACCTCGAGCGTGATCTATGACGGGCTGTTGCGGCAGCGGCAGGCGCAGAGCCCTTCCGCCTCCGCGGCAGTGGCCGGCAAGGTCATCTCGGAGTCGTTCTACGACACCCGCGGTCTGAGCTGGGTCACTCGCGACGGGTGGGCCACGACGGGCACGGCGTCGGGCCAGCTCGTGACGTCGGCGTCGGCTGTCGACTCCCGGGTCGTGCACGCCTACGACGGGGCGGGACGGCCCGTGTCGGAGACGTTCCAGGTGGGTGAGGGTGAGGCACCTGACAACGACGAGTCGTACCTCGACACGTGGACCACCACCACGTCGTACCAGGGCGACCGGGTACACACGAACCCGCCCGCGGGTGGGACACCGACCACGACGGTGATCGACGCCCGGGGTCGCACCAAGGAGCTGTGGCAGTACGAGGGTGCGTCCCCGACGGGTACCCACCACACGACGTCCTACGAGTACGACGGCGCAGACCGTCTGGTCGGCGCGACCGACTCGGCGGGCAACGAGTGGACCTACGGGTTCGACCTGCGCGGCCGGCAGGTCTCGACGTCGGACCCGGACAAGGGTGAGGCGACCACGAAGTACGACGCGGCGGGGAACGTCGTCAGCACCACCGACGCGCGCGACGAGCTGCTGGCGTACACGTACGACCACCTGAACCGTCCCACCACGTTGCGTGAGGCCGGTCCCGACGGGCCCGTCCGGTCGAGCTGGTCCTACGACCTGCTGGGCGACGGCACGACAATGAAGGGTCAGCAGACTTCCTCGACCCGCCATGATGGGGGTGTGGAGTACACCACGAGCATCGGCGGATTCACCGACCGGTACCTGCCCACCTCGACGACGGTGAGTGTTCCGGAGTCGGAGACGACGCCGGCCGGGCTGGCCGGTGAGTACACGTACGAGTTCACGTACACCGACGATGGCCGGGTACGCACCCAGACCGTGCCCGGGGTCGGAGGGATCGCGGACGAGGGCCTGACCACGTACTACTCCGACACGAACGGTGGTGTGGCTGATGGCCTGACCGGCGGGTACGGGTGGGGCAACTACGTGGGTCGGGCCGACTTCCTGCCCACCGGCGAGCTGTCCTACCTGCGGACGGGGAACACGTACGCGTATCAGGAGTCGTTGTACTACGGCTTCGGCACGCGACGGCTGGACGCGGTGACCACGACGCAGCAGACGGGACGCGAGGACGACCAGCTCCACGAGTTGCGCCATGCGACCTACTCGTATGACGACGCGGGGAACGTGCTCGGCATCTCGGACACCCCTGACCCCGCACTGGGCAGTCAGCCGGCCGACCAGCAGTGCTTCAGCTACGACTGGGCCCGTCGGCTGACAGGGGCGTGGACACCTGGCTCGGGTGACTGTGCCGCGGCCCCGTCCACGGCCGCTCTGGGCGGCGTGGAGCCGTACTGGAAGTCCTACGGGTACGACGACGCGACCGGGAACCGCACCTCGACGGTGCTGCACCGGGCGAGCGCGGACGGCGGGAACGTGACGTCTGCGTATGCGTACCCGCAGGCGGGCGGCGATCGTCCGCACGCGGCCTCAAGCGTGACCGCCACTGCGTCGGGTGGCGCGGTGTTGGGTGAGTCCGCCTATACGTGGGACGCGTCGGGAAACCTGACAGGGCGCGACCTGGCGGGGAAGCCGGCCCAGGAGCTGTCCTGGGACGTCGAGGGCGAGCTGGCGGCGGTGGCCGAGGACGCCGACGGTGATGGAACGGTCGAGGACGCGGAGCGGGCGGAGCAGGACGGGTACGTGTACTCCGCCGACGGGGACCGGCTCCTCCGCACCCAGGACGGGGACACCACCCTGTACCTGCCAGGTCAGGAGGTCACCCTGGACGGTGAGACGGGTGCGGTTTCGGCGCAGCGGTACTACTCGTTCGCGGGCGAGACCGTCGCGGTACGCACGGGCTCGAGGTTCTCGGACGTCACGACGATCTTCGCCGACCACCACGGCACCGGGATGATCCAGGTCGCGAACACGACCAACCAGGTCACGCGGCGGTACACGGACCCGTTCGGTGCCCCGCGGGACGAGACCGTCGGTGTGGACCCCGCGCTGGACGCGGCCGGTGGGGAGCCGGTGCACGAGGTAGGGAACCCGTCTGACTGGGTGGGGGACCATGGGTTCCTCGACAAACCCCAGGACTCGACGGGGCTCACAGCGGTCGGGGCGCGGATGTTCGACGCGGCCTTGGGCAGCTTTGTCAGTGTTGATCCGATCATGGATCTGACGGACCCGGGCCAGTGGAATGCGTACGCGTACTCGAACCAGAACCCGACCACCTGGTCCGACCCCACCGGCATGTTGTTCTCGGAGTGCCACGACGGATCACATTCCTGCACGGTGGGCAAGGGCGGGAACATCTCGGCGAAGCGGAACTGGGACAAGTGCGAGCGTGGTGCCATCAGCTGCGTGAAGCGCACCTTCATCAACGGGTCCATTCCCGTATTGCAGCGTGAGTGCTACACGGCTTACGCCTGCAACTTCTACCGCACACATACCGACGGGTTCAACACTGCTACCGCGTCCAGAGGCGGAAGTCCGGTGGCGCTGGTCGACAGGGCAGTGTCGTCGGCCGAGCGGGCTCGCCAGGTCGCTCAGGCACAAAGGGCCGCGAAGATCGCGGAGGAACGCGAGGCCACGGCGGCGCGCGAGGCCGCACAGGCGAAGCGTGAAGAAAAGAATGGATGGCTCAACGCTGGGACAGTAACGAATGCGTTGAGCGGTAGTGCTACGGTCCTTGCGCTGCTTACCCCTATATGCCCAATATGTGGTGCTGCCGGTGCTGTCATATCATTGGGTCTCGCCATCTATGACTTTTATCAGGGTGATTATGATGGTGCTGCTCTCAACCTATTCTCTGCGGCAACGTTTGGAGCGGGGTCTGCCTTGTTGGCGACGTCAAGGGCGGCGCTGAATGCTGGAAGGGCCGGATGGGCCGCAAGGAACGCGGCAAAGGCTGCGGGGGAGGCTTACGCGCCCGCCGCGCAAGCGACTGCGAACTGGCGTCGATGGGAGAAGATGTCTGTTGTCAGCCGGCGGTGGGCAAATCAGGGTGCATTTGGCCCCTACTCGCACGTTGCAGCAGGCCACGCAACGGCCTCTGCCACTGAGGCCGTGATGGATTGATGTTGGTACGGCTGGCTTCTGCGCTAAATTACTCCCGAACTGCGATTCTCATCGGGCTGCTTCTGCTGAGAACGGTGTCTTGGGCAGTTTCAAGGCAATCTGTCGCTGGTGATGCGCGGTCTGAGGGGCTGCCAAAGGTGCCAGCATTTCAGGATGCAAGGCAGGGGTTCTCCCTCTACTCAGGGGTTTCCATCTTCGGGTTCACGGTATTGAGTATTATTGCCGTCGCCATTTTCTTTGGTGCGTCGAGGCCTTTAGGTTTCCCTCCGATCCTCATGGTGTCCGGGTTTGCGATCATCCTCTCCCTCTTTTTCTCATACATTGCTACGTTCATCGAGGGTAGATTCAGGTCCCGATCCGCCCGCGGCTCCGGCGTCGACATCTACGACGAGCCGTTTCTTTACATGTACTCGTCCGTCTGCGGCGCGCTGGCCGGATCTTTGGTTGCGGTTCTGGTATCGCTCGTGCTTCCGCCGTGGCGGGAGATTCTCGGCTAGTACGGGCGTTCGGCGCTGGTGGAGGAGCGCAGTTCGGCTTCGTACCTGAATTGTTGTACGGCTTCGGGCTTTGCCGATACGGATCCGACGTTTCGCCGTCGGCAGCGCCGGCAGCAGCCTTATCAGGCAGGGCGGTTCACGGCCCGACGAAAATGGCCGGTGTGGGGCATGAGATGGCGGTGCGTAGCAGGTTCGGTACTGTTCACGGAGACACGTCAGAGTGACCGTCCCAGCCGCCGTCGGTCCCCGCACGGTGGCTCTCGTCACTGCCGCGAGCTGCCTGCGGTTCCGTGCCTCGCCGGCCTCCGCCACGGATAGGCTGACGGCCATGGAGTTCCTCTACAACGTCTTCGTGTTCCTGCACTTCGCGAGCTGGGCCCTCGTGTTCGGCGGCTCGATCGCGTCGCTGCGCACCAAGGCTCTCTACAAGGGCGTCTCGCACGGTGCCATGGGTGCTGCCGCCGCCGGCATCATCATGGTCGGCATCGCGGAGATGGGCGGTCTCTGGGACGACGGCGGCCCGTCGATGGCGAAGATCGGCGTCAAGCTGGTCGTCGCGCTCGCCGTCGCCGTGCTGGCCGTGCTCGCCGTGCGCAAGGGCGAGGACGTCTCCCCGGGGCTCAAGCGCTCCGTGCTCGGCCTCACCTTGGTAAACATCCTGGTCGCAGTGTTCTGGAACTGATCGCCCGACCGCTAGGGTGCGGCCGTGAGCGTTCTGGGAGAAGTACTCGTCGGCGTGGCCATCCTGGTGGGACTGATCGGCATCGTCATCCAGGTGTTGCCCGGCTCCGTGCTCGTGCTGGGCGGCATCCTCGTCTGGGCGATCATGACGGGCGGCGTCGAGGCGTGGGTCGTCTTCAGCATCGCCGCCGTGGCGATCGTCGTTGCCGAGATCGCCCAGTGGGTGATCGCGGGAAAGCACATGCGCAAGGCCAAGGTGCCCTGGCTGACCCTCGCGGTCGGCGGTATCGCCGGCATCATCGGCTTCTTCGTGGTGCCGGTGATCGGGCTGTTCCTGTTCTTCGTCGGCGCGATCTTCCTGCTGGAGTGGGCCCGGCACAAGGACGTGCCGGCGGCCTGGCGGTCCACCAAGACCGCCGTCCAGGCCACCCTGATCACCATCGGCGTGCAGCTGGTGGGCGCGCTGCTGGCGTCGGGCGCCTGGGTGGTCGGCCTCCTCATCACCTGACGCGGGATGGTGCGCGGGTACCCAGCGATTGCGCCCGAACCCGTCCAGTTTTCGGGCGGGATCGCTGGGTAGCAGCCCCGGGCTCAGCGGCCCGGGCTGCCGGTCACGCTTTTGGGAGGTCGAAGAGCAGGAGCGTGCTCGATGCCGTCGCGACGACCGCACCCGCCGCGTCCCGCACGACGCCCTCGGTGAAGCCGACACGTGAACCGGCCTTGACCACGGTGCCCTCCGCGGTGAGCGGGCCCCCGCCGCCGCGTACGGCCTTGACGTAGCTGACCTTGATCTCCACCGACGTGTACCCCTTGCCCTGCGGCAGCACGGACTGCATCGCGCAGCCGCACACCGTGTCCAGGAGCGTGCACACGACACCGCCGTGCACGGTGCCGATCGGGTTGTAGCCGGACTCGTCCGGGGTGCACGTGAAGGTCACCCGCCCGGGCTCCACGACGTCGATGTCGAGCCCGAAGTGCGCGGCGATCGGCGGCGGCGGGATGACGCCGTCCCGCATCCGGCCCAGGAACTCGATGCCGGACATCCGCGGCACCTGGGCCGCGATCTGCAGAGGGTCGTACCAGGTCAGCTCGCGGGTACGCGGCTCGCCCCAGGCCTCGGGCGTGGCGGCCGGGGCGTCGGGCTGCTGTGTTTCGGACATGCTCGCAAGGGTAATGTCCGGCTCATGCAGGCCACCGACCTCCCCCTGATCCGTGCCGTCTCCCGGCCCGCCGTCCACCCGGGCGGAACCTGGGCGGTCGTCTCGGTGACCCGCCCCGATCTCGACGCCGACGCCACCGTGGGCCAGCTCTGGCGGGTGCCGCTGGATTCCACGGAGCCGGCCGGCGAGGCCAAGAACCCTGGCGCACCAAAGACCTCCGGCAAGCCCCGCCGACTGACCCGCGGACACCGCGACACCGCCCCGCGCATCTCGCCCGACGGCGCCCTCGTCGCCTTCCTGCGCGCACAGCCGCAGGCCGCGCCGCAGCTCTGGGTGCTCCCGCTCGCCGGCGGCGAGGCCGTGCAGGTCACGGACCGCACGCTGGGTGTGAGCGACTTCCGCTGGTCGCCGGACAGCACCCGTCTCGCGTTCCTGAGCCGCGAGCCCGAGCCGGGCCGGTACGGCTCGGTCGAGGGCATCGCGCCGGGCGCCGAGGCGCCGCGCCGCATCACGGAGTGGAGCTGGACGCGCAACGGACTGGGATACCACCGTGACCGCCCGCAGCACCTGTTCGTGATCGACGTGCCCGACGTCGCCGGGGAGCCGGTGGTGCAGCCCGCGCCGACCGCGCAGGGCGAGTGCCAGCCCCGGCCCACGGTGCCGGAGCCGCGCCGGGTGACCACCGACGACGTCGACCACAGTGCGATCGCCTTCACGCCCGACGGCGGCTCCATCGGCATCATCGCCGAGCGTGAGCAGGGTCCGGGACAGGTGGCGCTCGGGATCGTGCGGGTGCTGCCGCTCGCCGTCCCGGCCGGTGGCGGCTCCGAGGTGGACCTCGGCACCCTCGCCCCGCAGACGATCGCGTTCGGCCCGGGTGGCGAGCTGTACGTGGTCGCGCAGGACCTCGGCCCCGAGGGCAAGGACTTCGTGGCGCGCAACGCAGCGCTCTACGTCCTGTCGGCGTGGGCCGACCCGGAGCCTCGCCGCCTCACCGACCCGGAGACGCAGGAGGTGGGCGGGGAGCCCCTGCCCCTGGCGGACGGCGGCGTGCTGCTCACCCGTGCGCACCGCGGCACCCAGCACGTGGTCCGGGTGTCCGACGACGGGGTCACAACCCAGCTGACCAGCGGCGACGTTGTCGTCTCGGAGTTCGATGCCGCCGGCGGAACGCTCGCCGTGTCGTACCGGGACCCGCGCAGCTACGGCGACCTCGGTGTCGTCGACCTGACGGCGGGCGGCGGCCTGCACCGCCGCACCGACTTCTCCGCGCCGCTGCGCGCGACGGGCCTCGTGACCCCGACCGAGCTCACCGTCGCGGGGCGTGACGGGTATCCCGTGCACGGCTGGGTCGCCGTCCCGGACCCGGACAAGCACGGCACCGGCGCCCACCCGACGCTGCTCATGATCCACGGTGGTCCCTATGCGTCCTACGGCGTGGACCTGTTCGACGAGACGCAGGTGCTGGCCGACGCCGGGTACGCCGTCGTGTACTGCAACCCGCGCGGCTCGGCGGGCTACGGACAGGCGCACGGCCGCGCGATCCGCCAGGCCATGGGTACCGCGGACCTGCACGACGTCCTGGACTTCCTGGACGGCGCCGTGGCGGCGGACGAGCGCCTGGACGGGTCCCGCGTGGGCGTGCTGGGCGGCTCGTACGGCGGGTACCTGACGGCATGGACGGTCGCCCACGACCACCGCTTCGCCGGCGCGATCGTGGAGCGCGGCTTCCTCGACCCGGACGGGTTCTTCGGGACCAGCGACATCGGCTCGTTCTTCGGCCTCGAGTACGTGGGGGAGACCCCCGAGCAGCTGGTCGCGCAGTCACCCCAGGCCGTTGCCGGACAGGTGCGCACCCCCACGCTGGTCATGCACTCCGAGCTGGACCTGCGCTGCCCGTTGTCCCAGGCGGAGCGCTACTACTCGACGCTCAAGCGGCACGGCGTGGAGACGGAGCTGGTGGTCTTCCCCGGGGAGAACCACGAGCTGTCCCGCGCCGGACGGCCCCGGCACCGGCAGCAGCGCTTCGACGTGATCCTGGACTGGTGGAAGCGCTACCTGCCGGTGGGATGAGAGCATCGACCCCGTGCAGATCATCACCACCCCGCTCGCTCAGCTCGACGTGACCATTGCCTACGGGGTCTGGAAGCTGCGCCAGGACGTGTTCGTCGTCGAGCAGGACTGCCCGTACGACGATCTCGACGGACGAGACCTCGAGCCGACGACCGTGCAGGTCGTCGGGCTCGGTGAGGCTGCGCCCGACTCCGTGTCCGACGGCGGGACCCGCGTGCTCGGCACGGCCCGCGTGCTCGACGACGGCGGGGTCTGGCGCATCGGCCGCGTCGCCCTGGTCAAGGGCGCGCGCGGCAAGGGGCACTCCGACGAGATCATGCGCGCGGCGCTGAAGTACATCGACGACGCCGGCGACGACCGCGACGTCGTGCTGGATGCCCAGTCCCCGCTGACGCGCTGGTACGGCAAGCACGGGTTCGAGCCCGACGGTGACGAGTTCCTGGAGGACGGCATCCCGCACACGCCGATGCGGCTGGTGCGGGGCTGACCCGAGCGGCTGGTTTCCGGCGATCGGCTCACCAGGCAGGGCTCTCCGGGTCAGTATAAAATCCTGAGCCAGATGAGTAAAATATACTCATCGGACGGGATGATCGTGACCGACTACCTTCCGCGCACTGTAGACGCGGAGCTCACGGTTCGCCTCCGGTCGGCGGGTGCTGTTCTGCTCGAAGGGCCGAAGGCGTGCGGAAAGACCTGGGCTGCGCAGCGACAGGCTCGCAGTGCGCTCCACCTGGACCGAAACCCGCAGGCCCGCCGTACTGGCGCGACTGACGTCGACCTGCTCCTCGAGGGTGCGGCCCCACGTCTCATCGACGAGTGGCAACTGGTCCCGGAGACATGGAACGCAGTTCGGGCTGCGGTGGACGACCGCAACGCGGACGGCCAGTTCATCCTCACCGGATCGGCGACACCTGCCGACGACGTGACTCGGCACTCTGGTGCGATGCGGATCGCACGGATACGCGTACACCCGATGTCCTTGGCAGAGAGTGGGGACAGCACGAACGAGGTGTCATTTGCTGCGCTGCTCGCCGGGGAGGTGCCCCGGACCCTCGGCCCCGACCTGGGCCTGAAGCATGTCGCAGAACTCGTCTGTCGTGGTGGCTGGCCGTCGAACGTCCGCCGCGACCTCGACTCCGCGCAGACGGCGAACGCCGACTACCTGCGGACGGTGGCATCGGCCGACATCCAGACCGTGGACGGAGTGCGTAGGGACCCGAATCGCGTCGCTGCCCTCATCTTCGCGCTTGCGCGTAGCTCGGCCTCCTATGTCTCCAAGAAGACCTTGCAAGCTGACACCGTCGGCTACGGCGGGCCGCTGTCTCCCAATGCCCTGGACAGTTATCTGGATGCATTGGTCCGGCTCTGGGTCGCTGTGCCACAACCCGCATGGGGCGAGCACCTGCGATCGGCGGCTCAGGTGCGAAAGACCCCCAAGTGGCACCTTGCCGATCCGTCCCTCGCGGCCGCGGCGCTGGGGGCAACACCCCGCTCGCTGGTTGAAGATCCCGAGGCCTTCGGGCAGGTTTTCGAGACGCTCGCGTTCCGGGACCTTCAGGTTTACGCGCAGGCGGCAGGCTGGCAGGTCCGCGCATACCAGGACAGCAAGGGGGACGAGATAGATATCGTCGCGGTCAGCGGAGGTCGGTGGGCGGGGTTCGAAGTGAAACTTTCGTCGAGCCCGCGCGTTGTCGACGATGCGGCGGCCAAGCTGATGCGCATCGCCTCCAATATGCGGACCGCCCCGGAATCGCTGACGATCCTTACCGCGACGGGTCCGTCATACCGACGCGAGGACGGTGTGAATGTGGTCTCGACCCTCACACTCGGGCCGTGATGTGGGCGCCGCCGGTTGTTGCCAGTGGCGCTTCAGTACGCCCCGCGGCCCGAGACGACCGCTCGGGCGGTCTGGGCGAGGATCAGCAGGTCGAGGAACGGTGTCCAGTTCTCGGCGTAGTAGACGTCGAGCCGCACCGACTCCTCCCAGGACAGGTCCGAGCGCCCCGTGACCTGCCAGAGGCCCGTCATGCCTGGCTTGACCAGCAGCCTGCGGCGCATCCGTTCCTCGTAGGCCGCCACCTCGTGGGGCAGCGGCGGGCGCGGGCCCACGAGGCTCATGTGCCCGCACAGCACGTTGAAGAGCTGCGGCAGCTCGTCGAGCGAGTACCGGCGCAGGACGCGGCCGACCCGCGTGACCCGTGGGTCGGCGCGCATC
This sequence comes from Promicromonospora aerolata, assembly GCF_042682255.1. Taxonomy (NCBI): domain Bacteria; kingdom Bacillati; phylum Actinomycetota; class Actinomycetes; order Micrococcales; family Promicromonosporaceae; genus Promicromonospora; species Promicromonospora aerolata. Next base: position 2,911,548 of record NZ_JBHUHF010000001.1, on the reverse strand, counting down.
TTGAACAGCGGGCCGGCCGCCTCGTTGGTGGCGGCCAGCGCCACGACGTCCCGGTCGGCGCCCACGTACATGGTGCGGAACTTGACCATCGGGAAGAGGCGTCCGCCCCGGCCCACCCGGTGCGACAGGTAGAACACCGGACCCCGGCTGGTCAGCGCCACGGCCAGCGTGATGGCCAGCAGCACGGGCGCGACCAGCATCGTCAGCAGGGCGGTCAGGCCCCAGTCCATGACCTGCTTCACGGAGAACTTGGGGCCCTCGAACCGGGGTGTGTCCACGTGCAGCAGGGACATGCCCGGGGCCGGGGACACGGTGATCCGGGGCACCGCGACGTCGGCCAGCTCGGCGGTGAGCATCAGGTCCACGCCGTGGCGCTCGAGCTCCCAGCCCAGCCGCCGGACGACGTCGGCGGTGACCTCGTGCGAGCTGCACACCGCGACCGCGCCCGCGCCCACCGCGTGCGCCGTCTGCCCCACGTCGTCGAGGTCGCCGAGGACGGGCACACCGCTCACCCGCTCGCCCGGGTGCATGCCGCCGGTCGGAACGCAGGCTCCCACGACGACGAACTCCTGCTCGGGCGCGCCGTTCAGGAGCCGGATCAGGCGCGCGGCCTGTTCGCGGCCACCCACCGCGAGGACGATCGTCAGGCCGCCTTCGCCGCGCCGGCGCTGGCGCAGCAGGTGCTGCCGCCAGGCGTACCGGGACGCGACGAGTCCGACCATGCCGAGCGGGGCGGCGACCAGCAGGAGGGTGCGCGCCTCGGCGTAGGCGGTGACCCAGGCGAGCAGGACGATCAGGCTGAACGACTTCCACGTCGCGTCCAGGACCCGCTGGTACTCGGACATGCCACGGCCGAAGAAGCGCACGTCGTACGCGCGGTTGGTGTTCAGCGCCGCGAGCCACACGATCGCGAGCAGCAGGGCGGGGCCGGTGTGCATCATCAGCTCGGTGGTCGACCAGCCCGTGGGTGCGGCGAGCGCGAGCTGCACGCCGTACGCGGCAGCCAGGGTCGTCCCGATCACGGCGGAGTCCGTGAGCCGGAGCCGTGTCCGGTACCCGGTCTGCCAGCCGGTCCGGGCGCGCGGCGCCGAGACGACTCGGAGCGACCGGACGTTGCCGTCCTCGGCCGTTCGCGAAGCACCATGGTTCGCCGAAAAGCCGTCACGCACCGGAAAGAGGAGCGGCGGCTCGCCGTCAACCGAGTGTGTGGTCACGCTCGATCCCTTCGATTCCTGCTGAAGTGGCTGAGTGTCCGGACGCATGCCGTTGTGAGGCGCCCAAGGCGTCGTCGGTGGGGTGCAACACGGTGCTCGCCGATCGGCATGGCGTCGGTGGCTGGTGAACAACGTACGGTGAAGTCGCGGACAACGCGGCGTGAACCAACAGAAGTCACCCACTAGGGCGCAAGTTTCACCCTTGGGACAGGTGATTTCGCAGCAAGAGCGGATATTTCACCCCGGAGTTCGACTGCGCGGAGTTCACCCGGCCCGATATCTCCTGTGTGATGCATCGCTGGCACAGTTGGCGCTCATGACAACGGTTCTGCTGGCGCACGCCTCCGTGGAGCTCTACGGCTCCGACCTTCAGCTGGTCGAGACCGCGGTCGGCTGCCTCGACGCTGGTGCGGACGTCGTCGTGCTGCTGCCGGGTGACGGGCCGCTCGCCGACCGGATGCGCGGCATCGGCGCGCGCGTGGAGACGTTCGACGTGCCGGTGCTGCGCAAGGCGCACCTGACGCCGCGCGGCATCGCGGCGCTCGGTGCCAGCACGCTGCGTGCCCTCGGCCCCATGAGACGGCTGATCCGGCGCCTGCGACCCGATGCCGTGCTGGTCAACACCCTCACGATCCCCGCGTGGCTCGTCGCCGCCCGGCTCGCCGGCGTGGCGCCCGTGTGCCACGTGCACGAGGCGGAGGCCGACGCACGCTGGGTGGTCCGGGTCGGGCTGGCGGCCCCGTTGCTGCTCGCGCGCGACGTCGTGGTGAACTCCGCGGCGGCCCGCGACGTCGTCGTGTCGGCGGTCCCGGCGCTGGCGCAGCGCACGCGCGTGATCTACAACGGCGTACCCGGCCCGCCGGAGTCCATGGAGCCCTCGGAGTGCTCGGGGGTGCCGGAGGCTGCCGAGGCCTTCGAGCCGGCGCACGTCGTGCTGGTCGGGCGCCTGTCGCCGCGCAAGGGGTCCGACGTCGCGCTCGAGGCCGTGGCGCTCCTGCGGCGGGCCGGCCGGGACGTGCGCGTGACGCTGTGCGGCTCCGCCTTCACCGGCTACGAGTGGTTCGAGGACCAGCTTCGGGCCCGGGCCGGCGAGGACGACCTGGCCGGGGCGGTCGACCTCGTGGGATACGCGGACCCCTGGCAGTGGTTCGCACGGGGTGACGTCGTCGTGGTGCCGTCGCGGGTCGAACCGTTCGGGAACGTGGCGGTCCAGGCGATGCTCGCCGGCCGCCCCGTGGTCGCGAGCCGCACGCAGGGACTCGCGGAGATCGTCCGCGACGGCGAGACGGGCGTGCTCGTACCTCCCGAAGACCCGGTGGCGCTGGCCCAGGCGATCGGGCAGCTCCTCGACGACCCCCTGCGCGCGGCCGCCGTGGCGGACGCGGGGCGGCAGGACGCGGGCGAGCGGTTCGGGGCGCAGCGGTACCGGGCACAGCTGGGGCGGCTCCTGGTGAGCCGGCGGCGCGTCGTCCGCGCGATGCCGGACGGCACCGCGGGTTAAAAAAGGAAAAACAGGCCTGATCAGCCCAGGGGTGGTGAAAACTGGACCAGGAAGGTGAAATGCCATGTTCACCCCCTGGCCGGGGTGTTCCACCCCTCCAGGGCGACCTACGCTCCCCGCATGCCTCCGAGTACCCTGCACGTCGCGATGGTCGGCACCCGTGGTGTGCCCGCGCGCTACGGGGGGTTCGAGACGGCCGTCGAGGAGATCGGGTCCCGCCTCGCCGCACGCGGGCACCGGATCCGGACCTACTGCCGCCGCGGGCCTGCCGCCGAGCGCGCCGCCGCCCCGCTCACCCGGCACCTGGGCATGGAGCTCGTCACGCTGCCCGCCATGCGGCGCCGCTCCCTGGAGACGCTGAGCCACACGGCGCTGTCGGTGGCCCACCTGACGACGCACCGCACCGACGTGGCGTTCGTGTTCAACACGGCCAACGCACCACTGCTGCCGGTCCTGCGCGCCGCTCGCATCCCGGTCGCCACCCACGTCGACGGTCTGGAGTGGCGGCGCGCCAAGTGGGGTACCGGGGGCCAGCGGTACTACCGCGCCGCCGAGACCGCGGCCGTGCGGCTCTCCGACGCCCTGATCGCGGACGCCCAGGGCATCGCCGACTACTACCGTGACGAGTACGACGCGGACAGCCACCTCATCACCTACGGCGCACCCGACCTGACCGGCGTCGGGCACGAACGCCTCGCCGAGCTCGACCTGACCCCGAACGGCTACCACCTCGTCGTCGCGCGCTTCGAACCGGAGAACCACGTCGACGTCATCGTCGAGGGATACGTCGCCGGCGACGCCGTCCGCCCGCTCGTCGTCGTGGGCTCGGCGCCCTACGCGCACGAGTACACCGAACGGATCACCGCGCTCGCGGCCGGCGACTCCCGGGTCCGCCTGCTGGGCGGCGTCTGGGACCAGGAGCTGCTCGACCAGCTCTACGCCGGTGCGCTCACCTACCTGCACGGACACTCCGTGGGCGGCACCAACCCCTCGCTGCTCCGGGCGATCGGCGGTGGCACGGCCACCATCGCCTACGACGTCACGTTCAACCGGGAGGTGCTCGGCGACGCGGGGCGGTACTTCCGCACCCCGGCCGACGTCGGCGCCCGGGTCGCCGAGGCGGAGGACGACGTCCCGGCGTGCGCCGACCGGGGCAAGGCGCTCGCCGAACGGGCCACCGCGTACGACTGGGACGCCGTGACCGACGGGTACGAACGACTCGCCCACGAGCTCGCCGCCCGTACGACCCCGGGGCCGCGGCCGTTCGCGCGGCGGCGGCACGCGGCGCGCTGGACCGCCGATACCGAGCCGGGGAGAAGCTGAGCACAGTGGACCTGCACGAGGGGTCGTCGGCCCCCGGGAGCGGCTATCGCCTGATCCGGCCCGCGATGGGAACCCGCAACGTCCTCGTCCCGGCCCGGTCGCGCCAGGCGGCGCTCGCCGGCATCTCGTTGATCACGCGGTCCAAGGCGGTGGCGCTCCTGGCGCAATGGGGCCTGTACTACGCCGTGGCGATGCTCGGACCGCGGTTCCTGCCGGGGGAGCGGGTGACCTGGGAGCCGCCCGGCGGTGCGGCGCGCTGGTCCGCCCTCGCCGGGCGGCTCGGGAAGTTCGACGCGCTCGCGCTCTACGAGCGGCCCCAGGCGTCCCGCACGGGGCTGGCCGCCGTCCTGCTCCACCGGGGGAGGCCGGTCGGCTTCCTCAAGCTGCGCGAGGAGCCGGGGGAGCTGGACCGCGAGCACCGGGCCATGGTCGCGCTCGCGGGGGCGCGGCCCGAGACGTTCCGGCTCCCGCGGGTGCTCGGCCGCGGGGAGGCGGAGGGCTGGCACTGGATGGTCATGGAACCGATGCCGCCTCGCCCTGCCGCTCCGGCGCGGCGCATCGTGCTCCCCCGGCTGGTGGCCGACATCCAGCGCTGCCTGGAGCCGCTGCTCCCGCGGCCGCACGACGCGCCCGCGCACTGGCGCCCGATGCACGGCGACCTGACCCCGTGGAACCTACGACGCTGCGGCCCCGGCCTGCCCTGGCTGATCGACTGGGAGGACGCCGCCTGGGCACCGCCGGGTGCGGATCAGGTCTACTACGCGGTGACGAGTGCGGCCGCCCTCGGCCGCCGGTCCGTCTCGCCGCCCGAACCGGGGCACGTCGAGGCAGCGCGGTTCTGGCTGGAGCGCCTGGCCGCGAGGTCCGGCGACGACCACGATGCGCCGCTCACGGCCCGCCTGGTCGCCGAGCTCCGGGCGAGGATCAGCCCAGCTCTGTCCCGCTGACATGTCCGGCGAGACCGGGCCGGGTCCAGGGGAGCTCGCGGTCCAGCAGTGCCTCGAGGTCCGCGTTGAAAGGCGCGTAGTGCTCAGCGAGGCTCCGTCGCGTGCCATCGGCCAGCTTGCTGCTCGGGGCCGCGTTCCACGGTTCGGCCACCGACGGCGGCAGCGGTGCCGGCCGCAGCCCGAGGAACCGGGCCACGTCGTCGCACGCGGACTGCGGGTCGGCGTAGAAGTCCTCCGCGGCGAGCACGTGGAACTGCTCCGCCGGAAAGTGGTCCATCCAGCGCCGCAGGTGTGGGGCGTACTCACCCTGTGCCCGGTAGGACTGCTGCTCGTGGGCGTAGCTCAGGTAGCCGGGCTCCGCGATGATGCGGTCGTGCTCGCCCGCGAGCCGCTCGTCCTCGGCAGCCAGCGCCGCCTCGAAGGTGTCGAGCTCTTCGGCGTCCTGCCGCCGCCGCTCGCGATAGTGCGAGAACGCCCGCTCGATCGGGTCACGCAGGACCAGCAGGATCTTCACGTCCGGCACGTCGCGCCGGGCACGCTCCGCCGCCAGCGGATGAAAGAGGTAGTACGGCGATCCTTCGCCGACGACCTTTCCGGCGCGCCGCGCGGTGGCCGGGAAGTGCGAGCGATACCAGACATCTCCCATCGAGTAGTGGGAGTCGAAGTAGTGGACACCCTTAGTGTGGTTGTCCTTGGGCAGCAGCCGGGCGCTCGGGAACAGTGGCAGCACCTGCGGATGCTCCAGCAGGGCGAAGTACAGCGACGTGGAACCCCCGCGCTTGGCGCCGATGAGCAGAAAGTCTGGGCCGGCGCGGAACGGCGCCGTGAGCATGCCATAGCCGCGAATCAGTCCCCGTCCAGCCGATACGACCGTCGAAGGCAGTGCTGATTTGTCCACAGAAAAGAACGCTACGGCTTGCATGAACGCATTCCCAGGCGGAAGACCGAAGTTCGAGGGTGATTCCGATGGCTGACGGCAGGGCAGGCCGCCGGTCGGTGGGCGGGCTCGACGACGTCGCGGTGGTCGTCGTCAACTACGGCTCGTCCGGCCTGCTCGCGACCAACCTGCCCCGGACGGTCGGCGAGAGCGGCGTGCGGGTGGTGGTCGTGGACAGCTTCAGCGGCGCAGGGGAGCGGACAGCCCTGACGCGGCTGGCCGCCGAGCACGGCTGGAAGCTCCTGACGCCCGCGACGAACGTCGGGTTCGGCGGCGGATCGAACCTCGGTGCGGCACACGCGTTCGCGACCGGCTCGCGCATCGTGGTGCTCCTCAACCCCGACGCCTGGACGGACCCGTCGGGCCTCGCGTTGCTCGCGTCGTCGGCCCGGTCGCGGGACAGGGCGCTCGTCGCGCCGCAGATCCTCCGGCCGGACGGCAGCGTCTACTCGCGTGGCCTGACCTACCTCCACCTCGTCGACGGAACCATGAGCGGTCGGCGCACGTCGCCCGACGACGTCCCGTGGCTCAGCGGTGCGTGCCTGGCTGTCGGGGTAGAGCTCTGGGAGCAGCTCGGCGGTTTCGACGAGGACTACTTCCTCTACTGGGAGGACGTTGACCTGTCGTGGCGGGCCACGGCGCTCGGCGCGCGCCTCGAGGTGGTCGACGGCGCCCACGTGGTGCACGACGAGGGCGGGACCCAGGAGTCCACCGGCCGGGCCAAGAGCGAGACGTACTACCGGTACGACATCCGTAACCGGATGTTGTTCGCGCACAAGAATCTCGGTCCGGCAGGCGTGCGGCGATGGCGGCGCTCCCTGCCCCGGGCGGCGTGGGCCGTGGCGCTGCGCGGCGGGCGTCGCCAGTTCGTCGAGGGTGTCGGGCCGTGGCGCGGGGTGGCGCGGGGCGTGGTAGAGGCCCTGCACGTGCGCGGAGCGGGTGGCGGGCGCGCCGGTCGGCGGGCTTGACGACGCGTCAGCCCAGCGCGATGGCCCGGAGCGCCGCGCACATGACGCTCGTCGAGTGGTTCGCGACCACGTGCTCCCGCGCGGACCGGCCCAGACGCTCCGCCCGCGCACGGTCGTCGAGCAGTCCGACGACGGCCGCCGCCATGGCCTCCGGATCCTGCGGGGGCACGAGCTCGCCGGTCTCGCTCGGCACCACGTAGTCGTCCATCCCCGGGGTCGCGCACGTGACGACAGGCCGGGCGCAGGCGCCCGCCTCCAGGGCCACGGTCATGCCGGAGACGTGCCAGTTGGGGCGCGTCGCGACGGCCACGACGGACGCGCGGCCGAACAGCCGGCGCACCTCGTCGTGGGGGATGAACTCGTGGCGCTCCACGCCCGCGGGGACCGGGAGCGGGCTCTTGGAGCCGACGACGACCCTCGTGTCGGGCCGGGCTCGCAGCACGAGCTCCAGCGCTGCGTACAGCGTCTCGGGGTCGCGGTCGCGGTCACCGCCGATGCTTGCTACCAGCGGCTGTCGGGGATAGGCGGACGGCGCGTAGAACTCGGTGTCCACGCCGAACGGCAGGTGGTGGACGGGCGGGTGCCCGTCGCCCAGCCAGGACTGGACCCGCTCGACCTGCGGGCGGGCAAGGGTCCAGAGCGCGTCCATCTCGCGCAGCGCTGTCCGCGCAGCGTGCATCGCCGGCGTGGCCGCACCCGCCGCGACGGCGTCGGTCGCCCAGATCACGCCGCAGGCGTGGCGGCGTGCCCGCACCTGGGAGCGCAGGGCGACCGCCAGCGACTCCTCCCACGTGAGTGCGACGTCCAGCCGTGGCCCGCTGAACGTCGGCAGCGGCAGCCCGCGAGCGTAGGCCTGGGTGGCGAGTCGCGATGCCGGTCGGACCTCGCGGTCCGTCAGCGCCAGGCCCGGCGACACGAGCCCGTCGAGGCCGTACGGCCAGCGACCGGGCACCGGACTCTCGGCATCGCGCTCCGCCCAGCGGGCCACGCCCCGTCCCGCGGGGAAGACGACTCCGACATCGACCATCAGCTCTCCTCCTGTCTGTCGGGCCCGGGCTCCCGGTCGTGCCGAGGCTCTCGGGTCATGCCTGCCGGGCCATGGACCGGCGCACCCACAGCGCGTTGGGGACCACCTGGCACACCAGCACGGACACCGACGTCGCCCACACCGGCCCGGCTGCACCGAGGTGGGGGATCGACCACCAGGTCAGGCCGAGGTTCAGGGGAATCATCAGCACGATCGGGAGCACCTGGGCGCGCAGGCCGGGGCCGTCGGTCATGTACATGCCGACCGGGTACTTGGCCGCCTGCAGCACCGTGAACACGACGAACGCGGCGACGAGCGACAGGCTGAGGCCGAACTCGCCGTCGGTCACCAGCGGGACCACGACCGGCAGCAGCGCGGTCAGGACCAGGGCCAGCACGATGCCGGCCACGACGAAGACCACCGAGGCTCGGAACGGCGAGGCCTTGACCGACTGGCTCCGGGCCCGCGCGAAGTAGGGCCACAGCGCGACTCCCGCCGTCGCGACCGCGGCGAGGACGACGCCGAAGAGCTGGGACGCGAGGTTGTACCGCGCGAGGTCGAGAGGTGTGCCCTGATGGCTCAGCAGGATCCGGCCGGTCTGCATCGCGATCGGCAGGGAGATCATCTGCACGAGCATGGGCCAGGCGAGGTCGAACACCCGGACCCCGGGGACGGCCCGGAGACGGGGGACGTCCCGGAGCGCGGCACCGACCTGGGGCCGGACCAGGCGGGACGCGGTGACCAGGAGCACCACCGCCACGACCGCGGCCGCGGCATACGGCGCGACGGCGAGAAAGGTGCCCGAACCGTTGCCGGCCAGCATGATCAGGAGCACGCCGGCCATGACCAGCGGCGCGGTGAGCCCGGTGAGCGCGATCTGCAGGGCGTTGCGGCCGAGACCCACGAGGATGCGGGCTCCGACTCCGCACGGCAGCGCGAGGCCGAGAACCATGACGCACACCGTCGCGGTCGCGGCGCCGCCGTCGAGCAGGCCGGGGCCGAGGAGGGCCGGCCACCAGCCGAGCAGGCCCAGGACGGCGCCGATGGTCGCGATCGCGAGACCCGAGCAGAGCATCACCCGGAACGCGCTGGTCAGCGTCCGGCGCACGGTGGGATCGGTGCCGACGCGGTCTGTCGAGGCCATCGCGTTCACGACCACGGCGGCCATGCCCAGGTCCGCGAACGGGATCAGGGCGGGCAGCGACGCGAGGAGCCCGTACTGGGCGTACTGGGCCACGCCGAACTGCTCGATGATCAGGCGAGCGGTCACCATGCCGAGCAGGCCCGACAGGCCGGTGACGACCACCTGGACGATCGCGCTGTTCCCGACCGAGCGCCAGGGAGCGCCTGCCTCGGCCCTGGTCACGTGGGCGTTCCGGCGGCGCGTGCGGCGGATCGCTCGCGGGACAGCGCCGCGCGGTAGACGGCGAGGTGTGCCTGCCCGGCGTGGTCCCACTCGCGGGCGCTCAGGTCGGGGGACGCTGCGCGGGGCTCTCGGGCGGTCGCCAGCGCGGCCTCGATCGCCTCGCTCGTCAGGTCGCCGGCGAAGGTGTGGATCCAACCCGGCCCGACCTCCGCCGCCAGGTCGGCGTTGACCGCCGTGTCCGGGGCGAGGACCGGCCGGTCGAGCGAGAGCGCGGCCAGCACGGTGCCCGAGTTGTGCATGAACCGGTAGGGCAGCACCACGAGCTCCGCTGCCGTCACGGCGGCGACCAGGTCGTCGTCGGGGAGGAACCCGAGACGCACGGTGATCCGCGCGTCGCCGTCGGCCAGCGTGGTGATCGTGTCCGCGAGCTCTGACGTGGACGCCGCCCCCGCGATCCCGAGCGTCAGCGACTCGTCCGCGACGGACCGGAATGCCTCGACCAGGCCTTCGACCCCTTTGTACCGCCGGACGAGACCGACGTACTGGAGCCGACCGGGGATCGCCGGGGAGCGCGGGCCGGTGTACCAGTCGCGGTAGTGACCGTGCCGGATGGTCGTGACCGGACCTGGGCACTCCGTGCGGTCGTTGAGCACTATGCGATGCGTGGTGAGGCGGTCGAACCAGAGCAGCAGCAGCCGCTGGGCGCCGCTCACGTCGGCCGGGAGCTCGACGTTGTGCATCGTGCGGACCACCGGCGTGCGGGTGATCGTCAGCCGGACCAGCAGGAGCGCGGTGAGCCCCCACCGCACCAGGCGGCCCGACCGGCGTCGGCCGCCCTGCCCGAGGATCGTCTCCGGCCAGTGCAGGTGCACGACGTCGTACCTGCCGAACAGGGCGGCCGGGTAGGAGAAGGTGACGACCTCGACACCCGGCGTCCGGCGCAGCGCCGTGGTCAGCATCGTGATGTACGGGTTGGTGGTGCTGCGCGGCTCCCGGTTCGAGACCAGGATGCGCGGGTGAACCTGCTGCACGAGTCTCGGCTCTCCGAAGGATCTGGGGGCGGGCCACGCTACGGTAACTGCCGGATCAGCCGTCGTGGGGCGCTGGAAGGGGTGATTGTGGTGGGTGAAGTCAGGTCGGAGCGGTTGGTCGTCGCCGTGCTCACCTACCGTCGCCCGGACCGGATAGCGGCCCTCGTCCCGGTGCTCGTCGAGCAGGCGGCAGAGCTGGCGCGCCGGATCGAGGGCGTCGAGACGAGCGTGCTCGTGGTCGACAACGACCCGGACGGCACGGGCGCCGCCGCCGTCGCGGGACTCGGCGCGGCGACCGTCATCGAGCCTGAGCCGGGCATCTCGGCCGCCCGCAACCGCGCCCTGCGAGCCTCGGAGGACCACGACCTGCTCGTGTTCGTGGATGACGACGAGGTGCCGTACGAGGGCTGGTTGAGCGCCCTGTACGCGACCTATGTGGGGACGGGGGCCGACGCTGTCTCGGGGCCCGTCGTGTCCCGGTACCTGGCCGAGCCCGAACCGTGGGTCCGGGCCGGGGGGTTCTACGACCGGGCCCACCGCCGTGGGCTCGCGACGGGGACCACCATCTCGGTCGCCGCGACCAACAACCTGCTGCTCGACCTGCGCGTCGTCCGTCGGGCGGGGCTGGAGTTCGACCCGGCCCTCGGCTTGTCGGGCGGTGAGGACACCCATTTCACGAGCGCCCTCACGGCGGCCGGCGGGCGCATCGTCTGGTGCGCCGAGGCGGTCGTGTCCGACGTGGTGCCTGCCGACCGGCTCACCCGGCGCTATCTGCTCGCCCGCAGCGCGGGGCTCGCGAACGCGTCGGCGCGCGTGGCGCTCAAGCTCGCGCCGGACCGCGGCCGCCGTGCCGCCCTGCGGGCGCGCACCCTGGCGGTCGGGATCGTACGCGGCCTGCTCGGGTCGCTGCAGGTCGGGTGGGCAGCGGTGCGGCGCGACGTGGCTCGGGACGCACGCGGTCGCCGGGCCCTCGCACGGTCGCGCGGGGAGCTCCTCGCGGCCTGTGGACGGGTTCTGCTTCCGTATGCCCGGTAGGGGTGAACTCCGCCGCAACGCAGGCGGTGCGACACACCGCGCGGTTACGCTCCGGGATCATGCCTGCCTCCCCTCTCGTCACCCGGCGTCGGCTCGTGGTGGCCCTCGTCGTCCTCGCTCTGGCGGTCGCTGCCGTCGTGGCGGTGGTGACCCTGCGGTCGAACGCCGAACCGGCGGCCGGCGCCCTGTCGTCCGCGAGCCCGACCACGTCGGGTGCTGACGCGGAGGACGAGCGCGCCGGAGGCGAACCGGGGACCGGCACGCCGAGCCCGGTCGGCTCCGAACCGGCGGGCCCCTCGTCGTCGGACGAGGCGGAGCCCGGTTCCGACAAGGTCGCGGCCCCCGAACCGCGCGAGACCCTCGATCCGGCGCCGTTCGATGCCGTCGCGACGCCCGAGCCGGGGGTCACCGTGCGGGTGGACGCCGTCGAAGAGGTGACCGGCGAGGCGAACGTTCCGGGTGAGGTGGGTGGCCCGGCTCTCCGGTTCGCCGTGGAGCTCGCCAACGGCACGGGCAAGGTGCTCGATCTGCGCACGGTCGTGGTGAACGCCTACTACGGCCCCGACCGCACCCCGGCCACGCCCCTGCTCAAGCCGGGTGGAAAAGCCTTCGAGGCGGAGGTCGCGGCCGGCGGGTCGGCCGGCGCGGCCTTCGTCTTCGGCGTGCCGACCGAGTTCCAGGACGAGGTGGAGCTGGAGGTCGACGCCGGCGTGGGCAAGGCGATCGCGATCTTCACCGGCGCCTGACTGAGATCACCCGGAGTTCACCCGGTTTGACCGCGCCGACCATCCTGTCCGCTATTAGCGTGTTAACCGGTCGTTTCTACAGGTCCGTATCGTCCGGCGGCTCAGCGGTCCGGCGGGTCCATGTCTCCCCAGTGAGGTTCTCGTGTCCCATCGCACTCTGTCCGGGCGTCAGGTCTCCGCCGTCCTCGCGAGCATCACTCTCGTGGTCACGTCGTTCGTCGCCAGCCCGTCGGCTGCGGCCGCCGAGGTCGCCCAGGTGGCCGCCGACGTCGCGGAGGCGACTGCGGACCCGGCCACCGTGTCCGCCGACGGACTACCCACCGTGCAGGTCGACGGGATCGTGTGGAAGCAGGTCATCGTCGGCAACACTGTGTACGTGGGTGGCGAGTTCGCGAACGCCCGGCCCGCCGGCGCCGCCCCCGGCACCAACCTGGTGCCGCGTACCAACCTGCTCGCGTACAACCTGACGACGGGCGCGCTGATCACGTCGTTCAACCACACGCTCAACGGCAACGTCACGGACCTGGCCGCCTCACCGGACGGGACCCGGTTGTACGCGGTCGGCAACTTCACCACCGTCAACGGCACCGCCCGGAGCCGGATCGCCGCCTTCAACCTGCCGACCGGAACGCTGAACACGTCGTTCGCCCCGCGCATGAACGGCAACACGAAGTCGGTGGCCGCTACGAACACCACGGTCTACGCGGGCGGCTACTTCACCGGGGTCAACAACACCACGCGTTACCGGTTGGCGGCCATGAACGCGTCGAACGGCGCCCTCCGACCCGGATTCGTGCCGGTCGTCGACGACCGGCAGGTCCAGTCGATCGTGGTGGCACCGGACGAGCAGTCGGTCATGGTCTCGGGCACCTTCACGTCGGTGAACTCGGATACCGGCAACTCCTACGGCATTGCCTGGCTCGACGCCGCCACCGGCGCCGTTCGCCCGCTGCCGGTCAACGCACGGGTGCGGAACGCGGGCGACAGCTCCAGCGTGCTGCGGCTCGCGAGCGACGGTGCGGCGGGCTGGTACGGCGTGGGCTGGCACTACGGCAAGGGCGGCACGACCGAGGGCACGTTCAAGGTCAGCTGGGCCGACGGCACGCTCGTCTGGATCGAGGACTGCCACGGAGACACCTATGACGTCGCGCCGGTCGGCGACGTCGTGTACACCGCCAGCCACAAGCACTACTGCGGCAACAGCGGCGGTTTCCCGGAGACCAACCCCCGGTCGTACTACCACTCGACCGCGTGGACCGACGAGGTGCGCGGCACCAACACCAGGGACATCTACGGCTACCCCGACCACCCCGGCACGCCGCGTCCCGACCTCCTGACCTGGTACCCGCGTACCGAGGTCGGCACGTACAGCGGCCAGAACCAGGCCACCTGGACCGTGACCGGCAACGAGGACTACGTGCTGTACGGCGGAGAGTTCCCGCGGGTGAACGGCGTCGGGCAGCAGGGCCTGGTCCGGTTCGCCAAGCGCAGCACCGCGCCGAACGACTCCGGCCCCATGGAGTCCGGGGCGGACCTCAACCCGACGACGGCGTCCGTCGCGGCGGGCACGGTGCGGATCAACCTGACCACCACGTGGGACCGCGACGACGAGCCGCTCACCTACCGGGTCTACCGTGACTCCGAGGCCACGGAGCCCGTCTTCGAGGAGACGATCGCGGCCAAGTTCTGGAAGCCCGTGCGGCGGACCGCCCAGGACACCGGCCTCGCGGCCGGCTCGGAGCACCGCTACCGCCTCACCGTCACCGACCCCTGGGGCAACGTGCAGCGGTCGGAGTGGGTCGACGCCACGGTCTCCGACGCCCCGCGCAGCGACTACGCCGACACCGTGGTGCGGGACGGGGCCGCGCACCTGTGGCGCCTCGGCGAGGCGGCCGGCTCCACCCGCACCCACGACTGGGCCGGTGGCGAGGACCTGACCGTGCCGACCAGCGTGCAGCTCGGGACCACCGGCGCCATCACGGACGACCCGAACACCGCCGCGACCTTCCGGAACTCGTCGTCCAGCCGGCTCGCCGCGACCCAGAGCGTCGCCGGACCCGACACGTTCTCCGTCGAGGCCTGGATCCGGGGCACCGGCGACGGCCGCATCGTCGGATTCGGTAACAACAACAGCGCCACAGGCACCTCCAGCTCCACCGACCGGCTGCTCTACGTCGACTCCGGTGGCCGGGTCACGTTCGGCGTGCACGACGGCGACGAGGAGACGCTCCGGTCCCCGGGCCGGGTGGACGACGGCGGCTGGCACCACGTGGTCGCCACGCTCGGGTCCGGCGGCATGCAGCTCTTCGTCGACGGGTCCCGGGTCGCGAACCGGACCGACGTCACGCAGGGCCAGGCCTACAACGGCTACTGGCGCATCGGCGCCGACACGCTGAGCGGCTGGCCCAACCGCTCCTGGCTCAGCAGCGACCGGTACACGGGGGCGATCGACGACGTCGCGGTCTACCCGACGGTGCTGGCCGCCGCCAAGGTGCTGGACCACTACACCGTCGCCACGAACGGTGGCCGCCCCAACGAGGCACCCGTCGCCGACGCGGCGGCCACCATCCATGGCTTCGACCTCGCTGCCGACGGCAGCGGCTCCGCCGACCTGGACGGCACCATCGCGTCCTGGGCCTGGAGCTTCGGCGACGGCACGACGGGCACGGGCGAGGAGGTGACCCACACCTACGCGGCACCTGGCACGTACACCGTCACCCTCACGGTGACCGACGATGAGGGCGCCACTGCGCAGGACACGGTCCAGGTCGAGGCCTCCGCGCCCACCGAGTTCGCCACCGACGACTTCTCTCGCTCCGTGACCGGCGGCTGGGGCACGGCCACCATCGGCGGCCCGTGGACCCACTACGGCTCGGCGTCCAGCTACGCCGTGGCGGACGGCACCGGTGTGATGACCCTGAGCGGGCCGGGTGCGAACACGAAGGCGCAGCTGCGGGACGTGTCGGTGACGGACGTCGAGCTCACCGGAGTGCTCGAGCTCGACGAGATCTCGGACGGCAGCGGCACGTTCGTCTCCCTGGTCGGACGCACCGGTGGATTCTCCAGCGAGTACCGCGCCAAGGTCTGGGTCAAGGGGAGCGGTGCGGTCCAGCTGCAGCTCGTCGCGCTCCAGTCCTCGGAGACCACCCTGGCCGCGGCGAACATCGCCGGCCTCGCCGTCGCGGCGGGCGAACGGCTCGCCGTGCGCCTGCAGCTGACGGGCTCGTCGCCGACCACGCTGCAGGGCAAGGTGTGGAAGGCCGGCTCTACGGAACCGGCCGACTGGCAGCTCACGGCCACCGACTCGACCCCCGAGCTGCAGGACGCCGGCGGTGTCGGTTACGCGCTGACCCTGGCGGGCAGCGTCACCACCGGCGAGAACGTCGTCCGGCTGGACGACCTGTGGGCGGGGCCGCCCACGCCGTGACGTCCAGCCTTCCCGCGCCGGCCCCGGCCCTTCCGTCCCCCGAGGGGCGGGAGGGCTGGGCCGTCGTCACGGTAGGGCTGGCCGGGCTCGGGATCCTGCTCGCCGGCCTCGACCTCGACGTCTACCTCGGCCTGACCGCGGGGGCGATGCTCGCCGGTGCCTTTCTCCCGCTGTGGCTGGGCAGCGTCCGCGGCTCGCGGTGGACCGTGGCCCTCTTCCTGCTGGTCGTGGCGTGCCTCGTCGCCGACGCGGCCCTGTCCGCGTGGATGGCCGGGAGCCGGGTCTTCTCCCGGGTCGCGTTCTTCGAGTCGGTGTTCCTGCTGATCGCTCTCGCGTTCGGGATCGGTTGGATCCTCTGGGCACGCAAGCTGCTGCCCGACTGGGGGATCGGCGCACTGTTCGGCGTCGGGCTGCTGCTCTCGGTCAACCCGGGCTCCGAGCTGTTCCCCGTCAGCCCGTGGAAGTTCGGGTTCGCGCTGCCGGTCACGGTGCTCGTCCTCGCCTTCGCGATGCGGGCCCGGTCCCGCTGGGTCGAGATCGTCGCGCTCCTGGCGCTCGCCGCGGTGTCCGCGGTCAGCAGTGCGCGGTCGGGCGCCGCGGTGCTGGTCCTGGTCCTGGTCCTGGTCGTCTGGCAGTCGATGAAGCGGCCGACGACGTCCCGGGGCGCCGCCCTGCGCACCGTGTTGTTCGTGGGCGCACTGGCGGTCGGCACCTACTTCGCCCTGCAGGCGGCGATCCTCGACGGCGCCATGGGCGACGAGGTCCGGGAACGCACGCTCGTGCAGCTCGACACCTCCGGCACGCTGATCGCCGGTGGCCGGCCCGAGCTCGGCGCGACGGCGGCGCTCATGGGTGCCCAGCCGGCCGGGTTCGGTGG
This sequence comes from Promicromonospora aerolata, assembly GCF_042682255.1. Taxonomy (NCBI): domain Bacteria; kingdom Bacillati; phylum Actinomycetota; class Actinomycetes; order Micrococcales; family Promicromonosporaceae; genus Promicromonospora; species Promicromonospora aerolata. Next base: position 2,895,149 of record NZ_JBHUHF010000001.1, on the reverse strand, counting down.
CGGGACCATGCCGTCGATGCACGACCTGCAGATCGCCAAGTCCGGCATGGCAGGGCTCGGGTACGACCCGAACAACGGCTACGTCGAGAACTACCTCTTCGGTGCCGGCATCGAGCTGCACTCCGTGGTCGGCGACCTGTGGGCCTGGTACGGGCTGGCGGGTCTCGCCCTCGGGGTCGTGCTGGCCGTGTTCTTCGTGAGCCGCGTCGCGATGCTCGCAACGTCGCGCTCCGCGTCCGCGCTCGTGCTGTTCCTCGGCATCAAGGGGATGTGGGACCTGCTGTTCTCCCCGGCCGAGAGCGCGCTGACGACACTCGTGCTGGGGGTGGCGCTGCTGGCCCCGGCGGCCGCACGCGTACCTCGACCGACGGTGCCGTTCGTCTAGGCCTTGATGACCGTGCCCTCGAGCGCGAGTCCGGTGCCCAGCCCCACCATGGCGACGCCGCCTGTGGCGCCCAGGTGGTCGAGCCGCTTCGGGTCGCGGGAGAACCACGTGCGGGCGTGACCGGCCAGCAGGGCGACGACCGAGTCCTGGCAGAGGGCCAGCACGCCGAACAGCAGCCCGAGGAGGAGCAGCTGCGGCGTCGCGGGGGCGGCGTCGTTCATGAACTGGGGGAGGAACGCCGCGAAGAACACGATGGTCTTCGGGTTGGTCCCACCGACGACGAACCCGGCCCAGATCGCGCGCCAGGGGCTCGCCGGACGAATCTTGTCGGGTGCGGCCAGGGCGAGCCGGGCGTCGGCACGGTGCCGGATCGCCTGGACACCCAGGTAGATCACGTACCCGGCGCCGACGAGCTTGAGCACGGTGTAGGCGGTGGCGGACGCCTCGACCAGCGCACCCAGCCCGACGGCCACGAACGCCACCTGGACGAGCAGACCCAGCGCGTTCCCGGTGACCGAGAGCAGCGCGTCCCGGCGGCCGACCGTCAGGGCGCGTCCGATCGCGAAGAGGACGCTCGGCCCGGGCAGCGCGATGAAGACGACGGACGCCGCGACGAAGGCGACGAGCTGGGCGGTCGTGGGCATGGCGTCACCGTAGCGACCGGCTCAGGGACGGTCCAGGCCTTTGGCGCGCTACGCCCGCGCCGCGACGACCTCGCGCGCGAACAGCCACGCGTCCGCCTCGAGCCGGGAGTCCCGGTGCGGCAGCGAGGCACGGACGGCGCCCGCGTCGAGCGGCCGGGTCGCCGCCTCGGCGAGCACGGGCGCGAGCAGCTCCGCCACGGAGCCGGCGGGCACCACACCGTGCCCGTTGCGGGACAGCCAGTCCGCGATACCGGTCTCGTCGGTGGTCACGACGGTGCAGCCGTGCGCGAGGCCCTCCACGATCGGCAGGCCCACCTGCTCGCGCCACGCGTCCTGGCGCCGGGAGGGGAGCACCACGACGGAGGCCCGGCGCAGCTCCGCGTGCACGACGTCGCGCGGCGGGTCGGCGATCACCCGGACCCGGTCGTCCGCGCGGGCGGCGGCGTAGGCGTCGTCGAGCAGCGCACCGCGGCCCACCACGGTGAGGAGCGCCTCGGGGACCCGGCGGCGGACCGCGGACCATGCGGTCAGAACGGAGTCGAAGCCCTTGCGCTGCGAGAGGTCGCCGAGGAACAGCAGCCGGCCCGGTGCCTTCCCGCCGTCAGCCGGGCAGTCGCACACGGCGGGGAGCGCCTCGATGGTGATCCAGTGCAGCCTCCGTCGCTCGGCGATGCCGAAGACCGTCCCGTAGACCTGCCGCGCCGTCTGCGTACCGAAGACGACGCGGTCGACGCGCTGCCAGACCCAGCGGGCCAGGACCAGGTCCAGCCGCCTGCCGAGCCGGGGCCACCAGGAAGCTGGCTTCGGCAGGGCGTGCGGGTCGATGTTGCCGATCGCGTAGGTGACGACCCTGGTGCGGCGGCGTCGGACCAGGTCGCCGACGAGCAGTGCGGCCAGCACGGCGGCGGACCGCCGCACGCAGTCGACGGCGGCGGGCTCGTTGATCTCGACCGTCTCGTACCCACGCCGGGCGACCAGCCACGCGCACCGCAGGTCGCCCACCTGCTGAGGCCGGACCTGCGCGACCAGCCCTGCGTCGAAGTCGTAGCGGGTCTGCCGGTACAGGATGTCGGCAGGGGGCAGCTCCAGCGCCCGTTCGAGATGGGCGGTGCGGAGCGTCTGGTAGATGCGGACGGCACGCGTCCGGGCATTACCCGGTTCGTTCATCGGCCTGGCCGAGCTCCGAGCCGACGGCGACGCCCGGCCGAGGTACGGGGCCCGAGGCCGTGCCGGGGCCGGGAAGACCGGTCGGGCGCTGGCCGGCCGGGCCGGGACCGCCCAGCGGGGAAGGACCGCTCGGCGGGGCAGGATCGCTCGGCGGGGCAGGATCGCTCCCGGGGTCGCGCGGCTCCCGGGACACGGGGACCGCGTCGGGCCGGGGTCCGCTGCTCAGCCCGGGGATGCCGGCAGGGCCTGGCGTGACGCCGGACCGCAGCGTGGTGCCGGAGCCGGGGACGACGCTGATGGCGCCGGTGGTCGACGGCAGGTCGAGCGGGTCGTTCCGGCTGTTGCCCGAGATCAGGCCGGGCCAGCGGCGTCGTGTCGTGCGGTAGCCGTAGTAGGTGCCGCCCGGACCGGACCGGGGTGCGAACGTCAGGATGAGGCCGAGCACCGGGGCCTCGACCCCGGCGAGCGTGCGCAGTGCCTGCGACAGCTGCTGGCGGCGCACCCGACGGGCACCCACGACGACGACCACGCCGTCGGCCATGGTGGACAGGACCGCGGCGTCCGAGACGGGCAGCAGTGGGGGCGCGTCGACGATGACGACGTCGTAGGCCGCGCGCGCCGCACCGAGCAGGTCACGGGTGGCGTCCGAGGCGATGAGCTGGTGCGGGTTGGGCGGGATCGGGCCGAGCGGGAGGACGTCGAGCGGTCCGGGGCCGTACCGCTGCACCAGGTTCGCCATCGTGGCCCGGCCGACCAGGGCGGTGGTGAGCCCCGCGGCGCCCTCCAGCCCCAGGGTGGGCGCGACCGACGGCCGCCGCATGTCGCCGTCGATCAGCAGGACCCGGCTCCCGCTCTCGGCGAAGGTCGAGGCGAGGTTGATGGCCGTCGTCGACTTGCCCTCGGCGGGCACGCTCGAGGTCACGACGAGGACCCGTGCGGGCGTGGTCGCATCGACGAACGAGAGGTTCGTCTCGACGCGGCGATAGGCCTCCGCACGGGTACTCAGCGGGTCGTGGGTGGCCGGGATCCGGGCGACCTTGCGCTTGACGACCGGGATCGCGCCGAGCAGGGCGGTGCCCTCCGACACCAGCTCCAGGTCCCTGGCCGAGCGGATCCGCGTGTCGAGGACGGCCCAGAGCAGGACGATCGCGATGCTGAGCGCCAGGCCGGCGGCGCCACCGGCCGCGGTCAGGAGCCGGGTCCTGGGCGCGGACGGGTACACGGGCACCTCTGCGGGAGACACCACGGTCACGGCGATTGCCTGGTCCCCGGTCGGGGTGGCCGGGGACAGGTCGACGACGGTGGTCGAGAGCTGCTGCGCGACGGCGTTGGCGATCTCCGCCGCACGTTCCGGCGCGCCGTCGACGACCTTGATCTCGATGATCGAGGTGTTGAGCGGCGAGTCGGCGGTGACCGCCCTGGCGAGCTCGCGACCGTCCATGCCGGCGCCGAGCTCCTGGGCGACAGGATCGAGCACCACCGGCATGTCGGTGAGCGCCGCGTAGGACTCGATGAGGTTCTTGACGTACGTCGAGCCCTGCAGGAGGTCGCTCGTGGACTCGCCCGTGTTCAGGGACACGTAGACCTTGGCCGTCGCGGTGTAGGACGGCGGCGTGGTCCAGGCCCAGCCGAAGACGGCGAGTGCCGCGAGCAGCGCCGAGCAGACGATCACCGCCCAGCGGCGTCGCAGCACGTTCGCGTATTCGACGAGTTCCACGCCCTGCCTCCCTGTTCTCGTGTGGCCCGGTTGTCGTGCGGCGCCGTCCGGGTGGCTCAGGGCCGGCCCGGTTGCGACGAGTGCCGCGGCTGGGGGAGCGCCACGCCGGGGCGCGGGCCCGGGCTGCCCAGCAGCCAGGGCTGCCGGCCGGTGCCCAGCACGCCGCAGATCGTGTCGGTGGCGGTACTGATCCGTTCGAACACCCGGCGGAACACCTTGTCGCTCCGCCCCCAGGGGTCCTCGATGTCCAGCTCGCGGTGCCACGCCGAGTGGTTCAGGCGCTCCAGGCTGACCAGCTCCGGCACCTTGGCCCAGCGGCTCGCGTCGTCCGTCGCCGTCCGCGGACCGGGCGACGTGCTGAGCACGTGTGCGAGCTCCAGCAGCGTGAACGTGCTCCGCACCGCCTCGGGTACCGCCCGTACCACCGCCGACCGCTGGCCGCGTGACATCGTGACGATGACAGTGGCCGAGCGGATCATCGCGGGGGTGAGCTGCCGCGCGGAGAACGGACTGCCGTCGAGCCCGCGCGCCTGCAGCAGGGCCGCCATGCGAGGCGCGATCGGCTCGCCCGCGCGCGCTCGGACGCCGGCGCTGTCGACCTCGACGGTGCCGTCGGTGCGAGCCGTGAGCAGGCGTGCGAGGGCGGGGGAACGACAGATGTTCCCCGTGCACACCGCAAGGATGGTCGTGGCCATGGCGAACCAAGCATGCCGTGGTGTATGTCGTGGTAGTAGCCGATCGGCGCCTTTTCACCCGAACGTCACCCTTCGGGGGCGCCCCGGCCGGGTCCCCGGATATCAGGGTGAGCCGCCACCGCCGTCGGGCATAACGTCGGACCGTGACCGAGACGGCGAGCAACGACGCGAGCAGCACTCCCATCGACGACCCGAGCGACGGTTGGTTCCCTGAGAGCGTGGCCGCCACCTACGACGACCCGGAGGGCGCGAACACGCCCGAGGTGGTGAACCCGGCGGTCGACCTGCTGGCCGACCTGGCCGGGAGCGGTCCGGCGCTGGAGCTGGCGATCGGGACCGGACGGATCGCCGTACCCCTGGCCGCACGGGGTGTAGCGGTGAGCGGCATCGAGCTGAGCAGGGCCATGGCCGCGCGCATCGGGGAGAAGCCGGGTGGCGAGCACATCGACGTCGCCATCGGCGACATGACCTCCACCCGGGTACCTGGCGAGTTCTCGCTCGTCTACCTGGTGTTCAACACGATCGCGAACGTCACCACCCAGGACGGGCAGGTCGACGTCTTCCGCAACGCCGCGGCGCACCTGCGGCCCGGCGGGCTGTTCCTGATCGAGGTGGGCATCCCGGACCTGCGGCGCATTCCGCCGGGGCAGGACACCGTGCCGTTCACGGTGGCGCCGGACGCCGGTGGCGGGTACGTGGGCTTCGACCGGTACGACACGGCGACGCAGCGTTTCACGTCGAACCACGTGACGGTGACCGCGGACGGCGGGCGGTTCCGGACCATCCCGTTCCGGTACGCGTGGCCCGCGGAGATGGATCTCATGGCGCGCATCGCCGGGATGCGGCTCAAGCACCGGTGGGCGGATTGGGACCGGTCTCCGTTCGAGCACGAGAGCACCAAGCAGGTCTCGGTCTGGGAGAAGGTCTGACGGCGGCGGCCGGCTGGCTCAAGCCGTGTCCCGTGCGGTGTACGCCGCACAGTCGCGCCGGATGAGCTGGATCACCGTCTCGGTGGTGCGTTCGAGGTGGCTGCGCCCGTCGGCGAGCTGCGCCGTCGGGCTGATGTAGCTCCCCGGCCCGATGTGATCGGCCGGGTCCAGCGCGTGCACGGTCACCTTTCCCGCGCGGACGGCCCGGTTCCAGGCGCTGCGGCGAAACAGCCGCCAGCGTTCGGGGAAGAGCCGCGTGCTGACCCGCTCGATCCAGTCGTTCGAGCTGGTGAGCCGGTGCAGGTGCAGCGCATGGGCCAGGTCGTTCGCTCCGTTGTGGAAGCCGCCCAGCGTGATCAGCCAGAGCGGGGCCCGCAGCTCGGTGAAGAGCTCGTCGACCGCACCGGTCGCCACCTGGGCCCCGCCGCTGTAGCTGAGCAGCACCACCGGTATGCCGCTGTCCGCAGCATAGCCGGCGAGCCGGAGCTGGGCGCCCACCGCGCGGTTGTACAGGGGGCGGTACCGGTGGTCCGCGGCGACGAAGATCTGCATCACGTTGTGCAGGAAGAGCACGATGCCGGCGTGGTGCCGCAGCCAGTCCCACACGGGGCGCCCGACGAGGGGGTCGGCGAGCGGGGAGTAGGGCTGCACCTGGCCGAGCACGCGGAGCTCCGGCGCGCCGTCGATGACGGCCTTGACGAGCTGCCCGCCGTCGCGGGTGTCGGTGAACCGGCGCTTGCCGATGCCGTCGAGGTAGACGACGTAGGCGGCCGGCGGCCGGTCGGGAGCGGCGCCCCGGGCGTACGGCAGGTCCACGGGAAGCTTCGTCGCCGGCGCCCGCCAGCCGGCGGCATAGATCAGCAGCTCGTAGCGCGCGAGGAGGCCCTCGGCGAGCAGTATCGGGCCGAGCGCCAGGAGCACCGTGAGCAGGAGGAACTCGCTCATATCACCGGCACCCCCGGCTCGACGGGCTCGCGGAACCCGGCAAGGGCCCTGCCGATCAGCCGGCGCACGACGTCGACCGTGGCGCCCAGCCCGATCCCCGCTATGGCGACGCACCCGGCGGCGACCCACCAGCCGAGACCGGTCGTCGCCGTGAGCAGGTCGGCCAGTCCCCAACCGACCCCCACGATGAGCAGGAAGTGCAGCAGCGGTCCGAGCAGCGGGAACGCGAGGACGGCGGCCAGCAGGAGCGGGGCGACCAGCGCAGGGGTCCAGGCCGGCTCGCTCGTGCTGGACAGCGCCGGGTGCGCCAGGCCGGCGACGGTCCAGGCGGCCAGCGGCCAGAGCGCGATCACCGTGCCCTCGACCGCGGTACCCGTCACCACCAGCCCCGCCGCGAGTCGCCGGGAGACCTGCGGCCGGCGCGCCATGATGGGCAGCACCCGGCCGACGGTCTCGGAGAACCCTGCGAGGACGAGCAGGGCCACGACGGTCGTCGACATCGGTCAGTGCTCCACGTCCTGGTCCTCGGCCGGGCCTGCCGGCCGGTCCGCCGCTGGGCCTGCGCGCCGCGCCGGAGCACCGCCGACGCGCTCGAGGTACCGCTCGAGCTCGTCGGCAGCGCGTCGGTAGCCACCGGCCTCCCGCTGGGCGGCCTGCTCGACGTCGGCCGCCTCGCGGAAGTGCGGCTCGTCCAGCAGGCGGCGGGCGAGCGCGTTGACCCGCTCGGCGGTGGCGCCCTCCGTGGTGACCGTGAGGCCGGCGCCGAGCTCGGTCACACGCCGGGCCACCAGTGGCTGGTCGGCGCCCTGGGGGACGACGAGCATCGGTACGCCCGCCTGCATCGCCTCGTTGACGCTGTTCATGCCGCCATGGGTGATGAAGAGCGCAGCCCGGGACAGCACCTGCAGCTGCGGCACGGACCGTCGCGCGACGACGTGGCCGGGCAGGGGGCCGAGCACCGCCGGATCGGTCTGCCCCGTGGCGAGCACGACCGTGCGGCCCAGGGGCGCGAGTGCGGTGACGAAGGAGCCCAGCAGCGTGGGTTTCGCGTCGAACACGGTGCCGAGGGACGCGTACAGCACCGGGCCGGCCAGCCGGTCCGGCGCGAAGTCCGGGTCGGACGGGCGCGCGCCGATGCTCGCCCCCACGAACCGGTAGGACGGGCCGAGGGCGTCGGCGCCCGGCTGGAAGGAGCGGGACGTGAAGACGAGGTTCAACGGCTCCCGCGCGTTCATGAGGTCGATCAGGGGGAGCCCGCTGGTGTCGTACCGACGGCGCAGGGCTCGCCGTGCCCGGAGGTAGCCCCTGGCGAGGTGGGGACGCGCCGCGGCGGCGGTCCCGAGCTCCCGCGAGGCGCGGCAAGGGCTGGGGACCTGCCGGTTGAACGCGAACGTGGTGAACGTCGAGGCAGCCGGCACCCCGAGCTCGCGCGCGGCGACCGCGCCCCACGGGCAGGCCGCACCGTGGACCACCAGGTCCGGCCGGGCGGCACGGAGGTCCGCCAGCACCGAGGGCAGCAGGTCGACGGCGGTCCGTGCGAGGCCGCCGAGCATCGCCAGCGGGATCGGCGGGTCCAGCGCGGGCTGGTCCGGGCCGGAGTAGAGGTGGACCTGCGCTCCCGCGGCCTCGAGCTGTCCCGCGAACGCGGGGGACGAGTGGTAGATCACCGTGTGCCCGCGTCGGACGAGCTCCGCGACGACCGGGAGCGTCGGGTTGACGTACCCGTCCATGCCGATGTTGAGGAAGGCGATGGTGCTCATCGACGGCTCCCCGGGCAGGGTGCCGTCGACTCGTCGGCGACGCCGGGGCGCCGCGGCCGCCCCTCCCGGACCAGGGCCAGGACCCCTGACGGCGTGGGGAGCACGCGGCCGGAGGCCGGCGAGGGCCCACCCTTGGTGTCTGCGAACCTCATGTCCCGTTCCCCTTCCGATCCGACGAACAGGTCAGTACCGACCTCGACCGGGCAGCCCTCGGTTCTGTGACCGCTCGCAGGTCGGACCGCGCGGCCCGTCGGCAGTGTCGGTGAGCCCGCCTAGGCTTAGGGACGATGACTTCCCTCTTCGACAGCCTCTCCCTGCCCGGCCTCGACCCCGCGTCGCCCGGACCGATCTCGCGCCTGCCCAGCACGGCGCCGCAGTGGGACGACGGGGCGGGCGCCGGCGACCCGGGGGAGGCGGCCCTGCCCGCGGAGCCGGACTGGCTGGCAGGCCTGCCGCACGAGTCGGAGGCGCCGCGTGCCCGGGGGGCCTACGGGCACCTCGACCCGGACGAGCTGCTGGACGGCCTCAACCCGCAGCAGCGGGCCGCAGTGGTGCACGAGGGCGGGCAGCTCCTCATCGTGGCGGGCGCAGGCTCCGGCAAGACACGCGTGCTGACCCACCGCATCGCCTACCTCCTGGCCACCGGACGGGCCCGTGCGGGCGAGATCCTCGCCATCACGTTCACCAACAAGGCGGCTGCCGAGATGCGGGAGCGGGTCCAGGGCCTCGTGGGCCCGGCCGCGGGTCGTATGTGGGTGTCCACGTTCCACTCGGCCTGCGTGCGCATCCTGCGCCGCGAGGCGACGACGCTCGGACTGAAGTCGAGCTTCAGCATCTACGACGCCGCGGACAGCCAGCGCCTCATCACGCTGGTGACGCGCGAGCTCAACCTCGACCCCAAGAAGTACCCGGCACGGGGGCTGTCCAACAAGATCAGCGACCTGAAGAACGAGCTGGTCGACCCCGAGACCTACGCGCGCCAGACCGGCGCCAACGCGACGGAGGAGGCGCTCGCGGAAGCCGCGGCGGCGGAGTCCGGCGCCATCCGCCGGCCGTGGGGCGGGCAGTCGGCCGAGGAGCGCAACACGACGGCGCCCAAGTTCGACCAGGTCCTTGCCGACGTCTACACCCGTTACCAGGCACGCCTCGCGCAGGCGAACGCCCTCGACTTCGACGACATCATCATGACCACCGTGAACCTGCTGCAGGCGTTCCCGAACGTCGCCGAGCACTACCGCCGCCGGTTCCGCCACATCATGGTCGACGAGTACCAGGACACCAACCACGCGCAGTACACGCTGGTGCGTGAGCTGGCGGGCGTCGGCACCGACGACGACGCTGGTCTGGACCCCGCCGAGCTCACCGTCGTGGGCGACTCCGACCAGTCCATCTACGCGTTCCGCGGTGCGACGATCCGCAACATCCTGGAATTCGAGAAGGACTACCCGGACGCGACGACGATCCTGCTGGAGCAGAACTACCGCTCGACGCAGAACATCCTTGGCGCCGCCAACGCGGTGATCTCCCGCAACGCCGGCCGCACGCCCAAGCGCCTGTGGACCGACTCGGGGACCGGGGCCAAGATCGTGGGCTACGTGGCGGACGACGAGCACCAGGAGGCCCGGTTCGTCGCCGACGAGATCGACAGGCTGGGCGACTCCGACGGCGTCCGGCCCGGCGACGTCGCGATCTTCTACCGCACCAACGCCCAGTCGCGTGCGCTCGAGGAGGTGCTGGTCCGCGTCGGCCTGCCGTACAAGGTGGTGGGCGGCACCCGGTTCTACGAGCGCCGTGAGGTCAAGGACGCCGTCGCGTACCTGCGGGCGCTCGCGAACGAGGACGACGACGTGAACCTGCGCCGCATCCTCAACGTGCCCAAGCGTGGGCTCGGCGACCGTGCGGAGTCGCTCGTCGCGTCGTTCGCGGAGCGTGAGCGCACGTCGTTCGGTGCCGCCCTGGAACGTGCCGACGAGATCCCCGGCATGACCAACCGCTCGCTCAAGCCGCTGCTGGTCTTCCGCGACATGATGCGGGAGCTGCGGGCCCTGGTCGATCAGGGCGCCCCGCCCGCCGAGGTGCTGGGCGCAGTGCTCGACCGCACGGGCTACCTCGCGGAGCTGCGGGCGAGCGACGACCCGCAGGACGAGGGACGGGTCGAGAACCTGGCCGAGCTCCACGCGGTCGCCGTCGACTTCGGGGAGACCGACCCGGAGGGTTCGCTGGCGGACTTCCTGGAGCGGGTCTCGCTCGTCGCCGACAGCGACCAGATCCCCGACGAGGACGTGGCGGACGGCGCCGCGGAGGAAGCACCCAAGGAGAACCAGGGCGTCGTCACGCTGATGACCCTGCACACGGCGAAGGGCCTGGAGTTCCCGGTCGTGTTCCTGACGGGCATGGAGGACGGGACCTTCCCCCACATGCGCTCCCTGCACGACGACTCGGAGCTCGCCGAGGAGCGTCGCCTCGCCTACGTGGGCATCACCCGGGCGCGTGAACGGCTGTACATCACGCGGTCGTCGGTGCGGGCCGCCTTCGGCATGGCCAACGAGTTCCCGGAGAGCCGGTTCCTGCAGGAGATCCCCGAGGAGCTGTGGGACTGGCGGCGCCGGGAGTCGTCGACGGCGGCGATCCGCGCCGGCCGCGGGGGCTGGAGCGGCGGCTACGGCTCGGGTGGTTACGGGTCCGGTGGGCGCGGCTCCGGTACGGGGTCGACGTGGTCCTCCGGCCGGTCCGGGGCCTCTCGCACCGGCGCGGCGACGTCGTCGGACAGCGGGGGGAGCAAGCCGTTCGCGCCGGAGAAGAAGGCGGGCGCGAAGGGCGGGTTCGGCGGGATCAACGTCCAGAAGGCCATCCCGAACCTGGAGATCGGCGACCGGGTCACGCACGACTCCTACGGGCTCGGCACCGTGGTGGACGTCGAGGCCAACGCCGTGGTCAAGATCGACTTCGGGACCGACGGCACGAAGCGCATCGCCCTGAAGTACACGGCGGTCACCAAGCTCTGACGGGTCTGAGCGCGTCCGGCTAGCTCCGGGAGCAGGTATGACCCGTCTTGGTGCATGTCTCCTGCTTTAGGCCACTATGTGTCGCCATGAGGATCCTGGTCTCCGCCGGCCGACTGTTCGTCGGGCACTGGCCCGCGCTCCTGACGCTGGGGCTGCTCGGCGTCGCCGTGCGGAACGGGGCGATGTGGGGCGCCGTCGAGCTGAGCCAGTGGAACTCGTTCGTGGCGCAGCTCCTGCTGATCGTCAGTCCGCTCGGGTACCTGATGCCGGTCATCGGGATGCTGTGGGTCTGCCGCCAGTCCCTGCCGCACCTGAGTCCGCAGCCCGGCCCGGCCCCAACCCCCGGAACCGCCCCGGACCCCGGCTACACATCGGCCCCCGTTCCCGGAACGGCCGGCACCGTCCCGGGCCTGCTCCCCGCCCACGGCGCCCCGATGATGCCGTCGGAACGGCGCGAACGGCGCCTCATCGACGTCGCCCTGTCCGTGCTGGTGCCGTTTCTCCTGGTCTACGAGGTCGAGGGTCTGATGGACGCCGACCAGGACCGGTTCATCAACGAGGCCTCCGCCGACGAGCTGTTCAACGACCTGTTCAGCCCGGGCGGCCTCGACTGGACCTCCCGGCTCGGCATGTGGTCGGGCTGGACGCTCATCGCCATCGTGGTCGGCGCGTTCCTGCTGCGGTGGTTGCTCGGCAGGCTCGAGGGCCGGCTGCACTTTCTCGGCTTCGCGGTGCTCGGCGGGTGCCTCGAGATCTACTGGACCAGCCAGGTCGCGGGCCAGATCGAGGCCATCGAGCTCGGCCTGTGGGACGTCGCGACGGATCGCCAGCTCGTGGCCGCCGCGGTCGGCACCGTCGGCGCCGCGCGGGAGACCGTGGGGGAAGAGGGCAGCGAGGCCGTCGTCCTCGCCACCGAAGGGCTCGTGACGATCGTCGAGTCGCTCGACGTCGTGCTCGTCGCGCCGCTGGCGTGGCTCGCGATCGGCGCCGTCGTGCTGGGGCACCGGCTGATGGAGCCGCCGTCGACCGAGCATCGCTGGCTCGACCGCATGACCTGGCTCCCCAGCGGGTTGCGCTCGACCCTGGAGTCGCTCACCGACGACCTCCGTGCCCGCTTCTCCGCCCTGTGGAACGGCGTGAGGATGATCGTGGAGGGTGGGCTCGGCCCCATGCTCGTCTTCTGCCTCGGCTACCTCGTCGTGATGCGGGCGCCACAGGGTGTCGGCTGGCTCGTGCGCGCCGTGACCGGACCGGTCGAGACCAACACCTGGCTCGCCTTCAGCACCATGGAGGCGGCCGCCGGCCTCGCGCTCTCCCTCGCGCTGGCCGCCGCGCTGATCGCCGCGACCGTCGAGGTGCTGGTCGAGCGAGGCCTCGTCGTACGCGAGGAGGAGGCCGCTACGGCAGGTCGACCGTCACGTACTCGGGACCGCCGAACCCCAGTCGCACCTGGGTGATCTCCGCGTCGGGGTCGGCGAGCACGAACGACGACACGTCCCACTCGGGCTGCTCGCTGACGAAGCCCTCCGCATCCGGCGTGGAGCAGCGGTTGGAACTGCCCAGCACGTCCGTCGTCGACTCCCCGTACCGCGTGCCGTCCGCCGCCACGAGGATGATCTGGCACAGCGAGACGTCGGTCTGCGGTTCGGCGGCGAAGCGAACCTGCACCTCGTAGGCGACGGACCCGTCGGGAATCAGGACGGGGTCGCCGTATTCGGGCGCCGGCAGCTGCTCCACCCGTTCGATGCCCGTCACCGTCGCGTCGATCTCCCGCAGCACGGTGGTGTTCGCCCGTTCCGGCACGTCGAAACCGAGGTCGTAGTACTCCCCGGCCAGGTGCGCGGGCTCGCCGACGGCGACGCGGTCCACCTCGTGGTGCAGACCGACGGGCCACCAGTACGCCCAGACCCGGAACGACGACGCCCCCGCGGCGACCACGACCGCGACCGGCAGCAGCACCAGCCAGACGGCGTTGCGCCGCCACCAGCCCGTGCGGGGTGCGGGGGCCGGGAGGTCGGGCGGGACGCTCCCGGGGAGCATCCCGGGGCGCAGGCTCGGTGCCGCACCGGGCGGTGTGCCATGGCCGGATTCCGGCGCGGGGGTCACCAGGGTCGTCATTGCTCGTCACCCCCCGTGGTCGCCACCGCGTAGCCCGGTGCCTCCGGCGAGACGGTCTCGGTCGCGTCCCACAGCTGGTTCGCCCTGCCGGGCGTGATGCCGAGATCGACCACGGCGACGGCGTCGCGCCGCTGACCGCCGTGCTCCTCGGTCTGGTCGCCCCGGGCGAGGCGCACCGTCGCCCCCTCCAGCGCGTCGCGCGGCACGTCGAAGCAGTACGTGGCGCGCCACGCGTAGCCCGGCTGGGCACTGGCCGACGTCGAGCAACCGCCTCGCGTGCTCGGCCAGAACCTGCGCCCCTGCTCGTCGGTGACCTCGGCACCGCTGAACGTCGTCTCCCCCTGCGTGGCGCGCCACGTGGCGTCGACCACGAGGAAGGTGCCTGCGGCCGCTGCCGCTTCGGCGGGACTCGTCAGGACGTCGGCGACCCGGACCTCGGTCACGGTGAGCTCCGCGTACGTGAGGTCGAGGGTCTCGCCCACCTCGCCCTCGACGAGGAACGGTGCGTCCACGCTCTCGCCCTGCGGCACGTACGTCACGAGCGCACAGCCCGCCGTCACCGCGCCGACGACGAGCGCCGTGCCCTTCCAGGTGATCCGACGCCGTCCGTGCCTCACTGCTGCTCCGCCTCGGTGCTCGCACCCTCGTCGTCGTCCGCCTGCCGCGCCGGCTGGACCGGGACCTGCCCCTGGAACGCGACCTCGTTCGCGAACCAGTGCCCGTCGTCCAGGCCCAACGGGTCCTCCTCGACCCACTCCAGCTCCACCACCTCGAGCGGCAGCTCCGTACCCGACCACGTGCCGCTCTGTTCCCAGATCAGCGCGACCCGGTGCGTGACCCCCGGGTTGAGGATGCTCATGCTGGTGCCGTCCTCGATATTGACGATCGTGGCGGACGGGAGCTTGAGGTCCTCGGGCTCCCCGGGGGGATGGCTCGCCGACGGTTCCGCCGAGGAGCTGGCATCGCCGCCGGGCACCGCTGGATCGCCGGTCACGGTGCCGGCGTCGGCGCCAAGGTCCTCGAGCGGTTCCTCCGGCACTATCCCGGCGTTCTGCGGGGCCGGTATCGCCTTGCTGAGCGTGACGCCGTACTCGGGCACGTCCCCGGTGTTGGTGACGTTCGCGACGACGGCGAGCATGTGGTTGCCCGGCTGCGGCACGAGGTGGCCGAGCTCATCGGCGGTGGCGGCCTTCTCGACGGTCACCTCGAAGGGCCCCACCTCGACGGGCGTCCCGGCGGCGAGCGGGTCGGCCTGCGCCTCGACCTCGCTCCATGCCCCGAACGGCGAGATGGCGACCAGCGCGGCGACCACGCCGGCTCCGACGCGCTGCGTCGTCGACATGTCGTCAGCGACGGCCGTGACGACGCGGCGACCGAGCCGGAACGCGAGGTCGGGGCCGGCATTGCGGGCATGCTTCATGGCGCATGATCGTAGCGGTGCATTACGGACCATCGGGGCGAAAGGTCGCCGGTCGAATCCGAATTGCTCTCGTCCCCGGCCGTGCCCCCCGCCCCGCCCCGCGCAACCCAGCGATTCGGCCCGAATCTCGCGGCTTTTCGGGCCCAATCCCTGGGCTGCGCGGGGCGCCGGCCGCTGCGCTGCGCTGCGCTGCGCGGGCGACAGCGTCACGCCGCCTCGGTCGTGCCCTCCGCGTGGCGCCGGACGCTGTCGAGGTCCGCTCCGGCGTCCGACAGGACGGTCCTGGCCGGGGACTCGGCGCGCGTGAGGCCCAGCAGCAGGTGCCCGCCGTGGATCTCCTTCGAGCCCAGGCGGATCGCCTCGCGGAGCGCGAGCTCCAGCGACTTCTTCGCGTCCGGGGTGAACGGGACGTGCTTGCGGCGTCCACGGAGCATGCGGCCGGCGCGGGCCAGTGCGCCCTCGCCGAAGGTGGCCTCGGTGCGGCGCGTGACCTCGTCGAGGTCGATGCCGACGGCGGCCAGGGCGCCGGGGTCGAGCGCGTCGCCCGCCGCGATGTCCGCGCGGGCGCGCTCGACGAGGGCGGCGACGTCGAGGCCGCCCTCGGCCAGGGCGGAACGGGCGGGTCCCTCGTGCTCGGCGAGGGCGACGAGCAGGTGACGGCTGTCGATCTGGTCGCTGTGCGCGGTACGGGCGACCTGCTGGGCGTCGACGACGGCGGAGCGGGCGTCCTTCGTGAACCTCTCGAACATCAGATCCTCCTGTTGTGCTTCTTGTGGACCGCCTGCCGGGAGACGCCGAGTGCGGCGGCGATCTCCTGCCAGGACCAGCCGAGGCGCCGTGCCCGCTCCACCTGGAGCGTCTCAAGGCGTTCGGCCAGGTCGCGCAGGGCCCGGACGGCGCGTAGCCCGTCGGCGGGATCGTCCCCGGCGGCGGAGGTGACGAGTGCTTGCTGATCCATGCGTCAACTATGGTTGACAGCGGCACGATCTGTCAACCAATGTTGACGCCATGCACGCGCAGCGCCGAGGCGTCAGAGGCACGGGCTACCCGGCTGACCTGTGCTTCTGACACGTCATTGCCGAGACGTACGCCACAGCTTGCGAGCGGACCCGTGTCGAGCCGCGGAATACCGCCGCTTCGTTCGGAAGCACGAGCGATCCAGGGCTACCCTGTACCGGGATGTCTTGACGTCGAGACATCGCTTCAGCCGGGCTCCGGGCGCCTACGACGTCCGAGGGCCGCATCCCGATGGAAGGACGCAGCAGGGTGGACCTGTTCGAATACCAGGCGCGCGACATCTTCGAGAAGCACGGCGTGCCCGTGCTGGGTGGGGTTGTCGCGACGACCCCCGAAGAGGCTCGCGAAGGCGCCGAGAAGCTGGGCGGCGGAACTGTCGTCGTGAAGGCCCAGGTCAAGACCGGTGGTCGTGGCAAGGCGGGCGGCGTCAAGCTGGCCCACTCGCCGGAAGAGACCGCCGAGAAGGCCGGCGAGATCCTCGGCATGGACATCAAGGGCCACACCGTGCACCGGGTGATGGTCGCGCAGGGTGCCAAGATCGCCGAGGAGTTCTACTTCTCCGTGCTCCTGGACCGGTCGAACCGCAACTACCTCGCCATGTGCTCCGTCGAGGGCGGCGTGGAGATCGAGCAGCTCGCCGTCGAGCGTCCTGAGGCGCTGGCTCGCATCGCGGTCGACCCGGCTGTCGGCATCGACGAGGCCAAGGCTGCGGAGATCGTGGACGCCGCCGGCTTCGCCGACGACATCAAGGACAAGGTGGCCGAGGTCATCCGCGGTCTGTGGACCGTGTTCAAGGCCGAGGACGCCACGCTGGTCGAGGTGAACCCGCTGGTCAAGACCGAGGACGGCACGATCGTCGCCCTCGACGGCAAGGTCACGCTCGACGAGAACGCCGGGTTCCGCCACGCGGACCACGCGGAGCTCGAGGACTCGGCCGCGGCCGACCCGCTCGAGGCCAAGGCCAAGGAGAACGACCTCAACTACGTCAAGCTCGACGGTGCGGTCGGCATCATCGGCAACGGTGCGGGCCTGGTCATGTCCACGCTCGACGTCGTCGCGTACGCGGGCGAGCGGCACGGCGGCGTCAAGCCCGCCAACTTCCTCGACATCGGCGGCGGCGCGAACGCCAAGGTCATGGCGAACGGCCTCGACGTCATTCTCGGCGACGAGCAGGTCAAGGCAGTGTTCGTCAACGTCTTCGGCGGCATCACCGCCTGCGACGAGGTGGCCAACGGCATCGTGGGTGCGCTCGACCTGCTGGGCGACGCCGCGACCAAGCCGCTGGTCGTCCGTCTCGACGGCAACAACGTCGAGCTGGGTCGCCAGATCCTGACCGAGCGCAACCACCCGCTGGTCACCCTTGCCGACACGATGGACGGCGGCGCCGACAAGGCTGCCCAGCTGGCCAACGCCTGACCGCCCGCTGAAGACGTCGAAAGCAGAGACAACGAGACAATGTCTATCTACCTGAACCAGGACTCGAAGATCATCGTCCAGGGCATCACGGGCGGCATGGGTGCCAAGCACACCGCCCTCATGCTCGACTCCGGCGCCACGATCGTCGGCGGCGTGAACGCCCGCAAGGCCGGCACCACGGTGCAGCACAAGGACGCGTCGGGCGCCGACGTCGAGCTGCCCGTCTTCGGCACCGTCAAGGAGGCCATGGCCGAGACCGGCGCGGACGTCTCCGTCGTGTTCGTGCCGCCGGCCTTCACCAAGGACGCCGCCATCGAGGCCATCGACGCGGGCATCGGCCTGCTCGTGGTCATCACCGAGGGCGTGCCGGTGCAGGACACCGCCGAGGTGTGGTCGTACCTGCAGGGCAAGGAGACCCGGATGATCGGGCCGAACTGCCCCGGCATCATCACCCCCGGCGAGTCGCTGGCCGGCATCACCCCGCACACCATCACGGGCAAGGGCCCGATCGGTCTCGTGTCGAAGTCGGGCACCCTGACCTACCAGATGATGTACGAGCTGAAGGACTTCGGCTTCTCGACCGCCATCGGCATCGGCGGCGACCCGATCGTCGGCACCACGCACATCGACGCGCTCGAGGCCTTCGAGAACGACCCGGAGACCAAGGCCATCGTCATGATCGGCGAGATCGGCGGCGACGCCGAGGAGCGTGCGGCGGCCTACATCAAGGAGCACGTCACCAAGCCGGTCGTCGGCTACGTCGCGGGCTTCACGGCCCCCGAGGGCAAGACGATGGGCCACGCCGGTGCGATCGTGTCCGGCTCGTCCGGTACCGCCGCGGCGAAGAAGGAAGCCCTCGAGGCCGTCGGCGTCAAGGTCGGCAAGACACCTTCGGAGACGGCAGACCTCATGCGCGAGATCCTGCAGTCCCTCTGAGGTTTCCGCCGCGTTGAGTGCGGGGTATCTGTTGGTTCACGCCGCTGAGCCAACAGATACCCCGCACTCAGCGAAACGGACCATCTACACCAGGGTGCTGTGCCAGATCCATGCTTTGGTGTGATTTTCGTCCAACTTCACCCGGGCCACGCCGAGGCGGGTCCCCCGTGTGACAGCACCCTGCGGGTGAAGATTGGCGCGTGAGCGCACCACCCCGCCCCAGCGCGGCCTCCCGTACTCCCGGCGCTCGGACGAGCCGTCCGGCCAGCAGGCCGACCGCCCGCCGCAGCCGACTGGTCGAGGAGCGGACCCCTGCGGAGCAGGGACCGGCACCGCTGTCCCACGTCGTCGCCGGCATCCTCTCGGCCGGCCAGGCCCTGGTCCTGTCGCTCGCCGTGGTGGTCCTTCCCGCGGTGGTCGCCTACCTCGTCGCCACGGCCGCGCTGGCCGCGCCCGCGGACGCCCCGGACGACGCCGCCCAGGTGGGCTCGGCCACCGACGTCGCGATGGGGATCTGGCTGCTGGGCCACGGTGTCCCGCTCGCGGCCGACGGTGTGACCGTCTCCCTCGCGCCGCTCGGTGTCGCGACGCTCGCCCTGTTCGCCACGTACGTGTCGGCCAAGCGTTTCGCCACCACGACGGTGCGCGCCTGGGTGGCAGGGGCCGTCACCTACGCCCTGTGCACGACGGCGGTGGCGGCCATCGCGGGCACCGCCCCCGGCTGGTCGCTCCTGATCGCGGCCCTGGCGGGCCTGGTCATGGGTGGGCTCGGCATGCTGCTCGGCATCCTGGCCCGCCCGGACGCCCCGACCGCCGCCGAGCTCGGTGAGCGGGCCGAGGCGCTGTCCCGCCGGCTCACCGGCGTGGACCTGGTGCCCGAGACGCTCCGGCTCGGGCTGCGGGGCGGGGCCGTGGCCGTCACGCTGCTGATCGGCGCGGCGGCGCTCCTGGTGGCCGGGTGGGCGCTGGCGGGACGCGCCACCTCGTCGGACATCATCACCGCGCTCGAGCCGGGCTGGACCGGAGGCATCGTGTTCGCGGTCGCGCAGCTCGCTCTCCTGCCCAACCTCGTGCTGTGGGCGGCCGCGTGGCTCGCGGGTTCCGGCTTCGCCGTGGGCGAGGGAACCAGCTTCACGCCGTTCGGCACCATCTCGGGACCGCTGCCCGCGGTGCCCCTCCTCGGCGCCCTGCCCGGGGACGACTGGGCCAACCCGGTCAGTGCCTGGGCACCCGTGCTCGTCGTGGCGTGCGGCGTGGTGGCGGGCGTCTTCGTGTGGCGCCGGCTGGAACCGACGCTGGTCCGCTGGTCCGACGTCGGCTGGGTGCTCGCCGGGATCGTCGTCGCGCCGGGCGCCGTCATGCTGCTGGGCCAGTGGGCCGCGGCGGGAGCGGGCGGCCCGGACCGGCTCGCCGACGTCGGCGCGAACCCCCTGGCCGCCGCCGGGCTGGTGGCCGCGGAGATCGGCGGGGGAGCGGCTGCCGTGCTGCTCGGTGCCAAGCTCGACGCAGTGTCCGGGCACGGTGGGATCAGGGGCGAGCTGGCATCGTGGCTCCGCCGTCCGGAGCGGGAGGCCGGCGCTGGTGAACCCGCGGCCGGCGCCCGGCGGGGCCCGGCCCCGGACGTGCCGGACCTGGCGGTAGAGCTCGGGCTGGACGAGGCCGCGGACGCTCCTGCCGATGAGCCGTCGGACGACGGGACCGCGCCGTCGGACGAGCGGCACGAAACGTCGGACGACGGGACGGGTCCGGGACCGGCGCACGGACCGGCGGGCGAGGCGCGTGGGCCCGGCCCGGGAAAGTAGGCTGAGCACCGTGCAGACGCCCTCCGGTCATTCCGTCGAGTCCACGTCCAGCCAGCGAGTCGTCGTGCTGGTCTCCGGGTTCGGGTCCAACCTCGCCGCCCTGCTCGCCGCCCACGAGCAAGCGTCCTACGGCGCACGCGTGGTGGGGGTGGTGACGGACAACCCGGCCGCCGGCGCCCTCGACCTCGCGCGGGACGCCGGTGTCGCGTCGGTCGTCGTCTCCACGAAGGACTTCGAGGACCGGGCCGCGTGGAACGTCGGCCTGGCGGAGGCCGTGGCCGTGTTCCAGCCGGACCTCGTGGTGCTGGCCGGCTTCATGCGGATCCTCGCGCCGACGTTCGTGCGCAAGTTCGAGGGCCGGATCATCAACACCCACCCTGCCCTGCTGCCCGCCTTCCCCGGCGCGCACGGGGTGCGCGACGCGCTCGCCCACGGGGTCAAGGTCACCGGCTGCACGGTCCACGTCGTGGACGACGGCGTGGACACCGGCCCGATCATCGCCCAGGCCGCCGTACCGGTCCTGGAGCACGACGACGAGCCGACGCTGCACGAGCGCGTCAAGGTCGCCGAGCGCGCACTGCTGGTCGAGACGGTGGGCCGCATCGCTCGCGAAGGGCTCTACGTGGCGGGCCGCAAGGTGTCGATCGGCCGCTGAGCCGGCACGCAGCCGCTCCTGGCGACGCCGTGGCGTTCAGGAAGCACGAGGCCAGGAGCCTCGATACGGTAGATGGGCATCCCTCTGGACTCTCGCAAGTCGGTAATGGCCCAGTTACTGAAGAAATATCCACGGCGGAAGGCAGCACATGTCTGAGCAGAAGACAGGCAGGACGGACGCTCCCCCCGGGACCGACGGCAGGCGCAAGCTGATCCCCGCGCCGCGGGTCTTCTACCCGGCGGCAGGGCTGCTGGTGGCATTCGTGGTCATCACCGCGCTCATCCCGAAGCAGATGGGTGACCTGATCGCCGCCGCGAACTCGACGGTCGTACAGGACCTCGGCTGGTACTACATCGGCTTGGTCGCGGCCTGCGTGTTCTTCTCCATCTGGCTGGCGCTCTCGCCGATGGGCAGCATCGTGCTCGGCAAGGACCCCAACGACGAGCCGGAGTTCAAGCTCGGGTCGTGGTTCGCCATGCTGTTCGCGGCGGGCATGGGGATCGGCCTCGTCTTCTGGGGCGTGGCGGAGCCGCTCAACCACTACGCCGTGACGCCGCCGGGGGCCAGTGCCGGTACACCGGCCGCCGCGGCACGCTCGGCCATGGACGTCACGTTCCTGCACTGGGGCCTGCACGCCTGGGCCATCTACGTGGTGGTGGGCCTCGCGATCGCGTACTCCGTGCACCGCAGGGGCAACCCCGTCTCGATCCGCTGGGCGCTCAGGCCGCTCCTCGGTAACCGGATCAACGGCTTCTGGGGCGACGTCATCGACGTGATCGCCGTGCTGGGCACGCTGTTCGGTGTCGCGACGTCCCTGGGTCTCGGCGTGACGCAGGTCGGGGCGGGCCTCGCCTATCTCGAGGTCATCGACGAGCCGTCCACCTGGCTGCTCGTCATGCTCATCATCGTCATCACGGCGCTCGCCGTGACCTCGGTGGTCACGGGCGTCGACAAGGGCATCAAGTGGCTGTCGAACATCAACATGGGTATCGCCACGGCGATCATGGTGTTCGTGCTGATCGCCGGGCCCACGGTGTTCATCCTGAGTGACTTCATCACCCAGATCGGCTCCTACCTGCAGAACTTCTTCAACCTCACGTTCAACGCCCGTCCGTTCCAGGCGGAGGGCGCCGAGTGGCTCGGGGGCTGGACCACGTTCTACTGGGGCTGGTGGATGAGCTGGGCACCGTTCGTCGGTGTCTTCATCGCCCGGATCTCGAAGGGCCGCACGATCCGCGAGTTCGTGATGGGCGTGCTCCTGGTCCCCACGCTGGTGACGTTCCTGTGGTTCTCGGTGCTGGGCGGCTCGGCCCTGTACCAGGAGATCTTCGGCGGCGGCGGGATGATCGCGGAGGACGGCACGGTCAGTACCGACACGGCGCTCTTCCAGCTGTTCGACACGCTTCCGGGGTCCGAGATCTTGAGCGTTCTCGGGATCATCCTGATCGTCATCTTCTTCATCACCAGCTCCGACTCGGCGTCGTTCGTCGTGGACATGCTGTCTTCGGGTGGTGACCCGAACCCGCCCAAGTGGAGCCGCGCATTCTGGGGTGTCGTCGAGGGCGCCGTCGCGGCGGTCCTGCTCGTCGTGGGCGCAGCGGCCGCAGCCGCCAACCCGGACGCGGGCATCGATCCACTAGCCGCCTTGCAGACGATGGCGATCCTGCTGGCCCTGCCCTTCAGCGTCGTGCTCGTGCTGCTGGCCATCGCCACGGCCAAGGCCCTCCTGCGTGAGCAGAAGGTGCGGCAGCAGAAGCAGCGGGAATGGTTCGCGGAGCGGGTGGCGGAGCACATCGACAACCGCCCCTAGGCCGGTTCGTCGTCCGCTGTCGGACCGCCTGCCAGGTCACGCGGTCCGACAGCGTAGAGGACCTGGTAGAACTTCCGCTCCGGGTCGTCCGGGTCGGCGCGCTTGGCCGCGCTGGTCTTGTCCCACCAGCGCTCCATGACGGCGAAGACCTCCGCCGTCATCTCCTCCGCCTCGGCGCGGGTGAGGAACGCGCCGGCGGTCGTGCCCTCGTGGAAGTCGCTCTGGACCTCCGGGGCGGTCCGGTCGCGCAGGAACATGTCGCGCAGCCAGCGCAGGTAGGGATCGAGCGCACGCTCGGCCCCCGCGAGCGTCCGGTCGACGACGAACCGCTCGACGACGGGCCGCCACACGCGGTCCCGCTTGTCCCGGGCCAGCTCCGGGGCCTCCTCGATGAAGCGGTGCTTCGCGAGCACCCGCAGGTGGAAGCTGATTGTGTTCGCCGGCACACCGAGCGCCTTCGCGAGGTCGGCGGCCCGTGCGTGCTCGCGCACGTTGATCTCGACCATGATCCGCTGCCGCAGGGGATGCGCCATGGCCCGCAGCGTCTCCGGGTCGGTGACGTGAAAGGGCTCCTTCGATGCCATCGCCTCAGGCTAGCAAGAAACCGCAACAGATCATGCGCAAGAACCATTGCGCAATATTTGTTGCGGATCTACCGTGAGGTCATGACGACGGAACGGACGACCAGCGACGCTCGCGCCACGGAGGGTGTGGCGGGCGAGCCGGGGGCACCCGTGGCGGAGGCGGGCCTCTGGCGGAACCGCTCGTACCGCCTGCTCCTGACGGGTGCGACGGCCGAGGACGTGGGGGACGCGATCGGGTTGCTCGCGGTGCCGCTGCTCGCCTACGCGGTCACCGAGTCCCTGGTGGCGGCAGGCGTCATCGCGTTCGTCGGCCGGCTCGGCTCGGTGGTCATGGCCCTGCCGGCCGGTGTGATCGTGGACCGGGTGGACCGGCGTCGGCTCATCATGGCCGGCGCGGCCGTGGCGGCTGCTGCCTGGCTCAGCGTGGTGGTCGCCGGGCTGGTGGACGGCCTGTCGGTCACGGCCCCGCATCTCGCCGGGGCGTTCTTCGTGTCGTCGATGGTCGGCTCGCTCATGGAGCCGGCCGGGACTGCTGCCCTGCATGCCGTGGTGCCCAAGAGTCAGCTCGGCCAGGCGATGGCCGTGGCGCAAGGTCGTGATGCTGCCGCCACCCTGCTGGCCGGACCGCTGTCCGGCCTGCTCTACGGCATCGGTGCGGTGCTGCCGTTCGTGGCGTCGGCGGTCGGTCGCCTGGTGGAGGTCGTGACCGTCTCGATGGTGCGCCGGCCGCTCAACGGGGACCTCGCCGCGGCCCGGGCGGAGCGCCCGACGGCAGCCCTGGCCGAGGGGCTGCGGTTCGTGTTCGGAGTGCCGCTGTTCCGCAGTGTGCTGGGGCTGTTCATCCTGGTCAACGTCGTGGTCAACGGCATGATGGTCGCGGTCAACCTGTACCTGGTGAGCGTCGGTACGCGGCCGGTCCTCATCGGGCTCGTGTACACGGCGGTCGGTGTCGGGGTGCTGGCGGGCTCGGTGCTGGCGGGCGTGCTCGTGCGCCGGGTGCGGGTGAGCGTCCTGACGGCCATGTCGCTCGGGGTGTCCGGGGTGGCTGTCGCGGCCATGGCGCTCTTTCCGACGTACTGGGGGTTTCTGGCGGCACTCGTGGGGATGATGCTGTTCGCCCCGGCGCTCAACGCCGGGATGCTCTCCTACGTCACGGCGATCACGCCGGGCCACATGCAGGGCCGCATGTCCGCGACCCTCGGCCTCACCGGGCTGTTCGCCGGTCCGGCCGCACCGCTCGTGGGCAGCCTGCTACTCGCGCAGGCCGGCGTCGTAGCGGCGATGTGGATGTTCGCCGCGTCGTTGGGCGTCCTGTTCCTCGCGCTGTTCCTCGTGCGGCCCTTGTGGCGCATCGGGCTCCCGGACACGTGGGCGGCCGACGTGATCGAGTGGCCGACGCCGGACGCGTCGTCGGCCACCGGGCGCCGCGGTGTCGGACCGCGGACCAGTCGTCGTCCGCGGCGATGATCGCCCCGTTCGGGTTTGCCGAGTCCCGAGTCCCGGGGAAACGTGGTCGAGGCGCGGCTTCTCGCGGCGGTCGGACGGCTCCGGCTACTGCGGCGTGACTGCGCGGCGGACCGCCTCGCGCAGGAAGTCCCGCCGGCGCCGGTGCTCCGCCGGATCCTCGTCCGCGTGGGCCGCGTACACGTTGCTGACGGGCGACCATGTCATCGACATGCTGATCACCATGGCCATCACGTCGAACGGGTCGCCGGCCACCACCGTCCCGGCCGCCTGGGCAGCGGCGATCGCCGACAGCTTCTCCTGGTCCTGGCGCTCGGCCTCGGCCACGAGATGCCCCGTGGGGCTTCGCTCGAGCCGTGACCACGTGGCCAGGCGAACGATGTCGGGATGCGCCAGGTACTCGTCGTAGAGCCGCACCGCCCAGCCGGGCAGATCGTTCGCGTCGATGGTGGCCAGGTCGATGATCTGGCGGAACGACGCGGCCAGGACGGCGTCAAAGAGCTCGTCCTTGGTGCCGAAGTAGCCGTAGAGCTGCGCCTTGTTCGTCCTGGCGGTGCTCGTGATGCGCTCGACCCGGGCGCCCGAGAATCCGTACCGGGCGAACTCGGCGGTCGCTGCCTCCAGGATCCGGTCCCACGTCGCCGCACCGCGGGCGGTGGGGGGCTTCCTGTCTGCCACGTGGCGACCATACCGTCCGCTCCCTTGCTGGACCTGCGCGAGTGCCGTACTGTCAAACAGACCGAACAGTCTGTTTGTTAAGGAGTGGCACATGCGGAGCACCACCGGCTACGGGGCGCGGCGTCCCGAGGAGCAGCTCACGCTCCGGACCATCGAGCGCAGGGACCTGCGTCCGGACGACCTCGCGGTGCGCGTCACGTACTGCGGCGTCTGCTTCACCGACCTCTCCGCCCTGCGCGCGCTGCCGGACCAGGGCGGGGACGACCTGCTGGTCCCTGGCCACGAGTTCGTGGGCGAGGTGGTCGCCACCGGGGCCGCCGTCACGCGGTTCCGGGTGGGCGACCAGGTGGCGGTCGGCAACATCGTGGACTCGTGCGGAGCGTGCGCCATGTGCCGGGCGGGCCAGGAGAACTTCTGCACCCAGTTCCCGACGCTCACCTACGGCGGTCGCGACCGGCACGACGGCACGACGACGCTCGGCGGGTTCTCCGGCGAGTACGTGGTGCGGGAGGACTTCGCCTACCACCGTCCGGACAACCTCGACCCGGCCGCCGTCGCGCCGTTGCTGTGCGCCGGTGTGACGGTCTGGGAGCCGCTGCGTCGCTGGCACGCCGGACCGGGAATGACAGTGGGCGTGGCGGGGCTTGGCGGGCTCGGACACCTCGCGGTGCGCCTCGCCAAGGCGCTCGGCGCACGGGTGGTGGTGCTGACCCGGACGCCCGGCAAGTCCGCCGACGCGAGGAAGCTCGGGGCCGACGACGTGGTGGTCACCACGGACGAGCACGACCTGGCGCGAGCCGCGAGCAGCATCGACCTGCTGATCGACACGATCTCCGCGCCGCACGACCTCGGCGGGCTGCTGCGCCTCGTCGCGCTCGACGGCACGCTCTGCTCGCTGGGCTATCTGGGGCCGATCTCGCTCGAGACGATGGACCTGCTCGTGGGGCGCAAGAGTCTGGCGTCGGCCGGGAGCGGCGGCCGGCAGGGTACGCAGGACCTGCTCGACTTCTGCGGCGAGCACGGGATCACGGCAGACGTCGAGGTGCTCCCCTCCGCGGAGGTGTC
This sequence comes from Promicromonospora aerolata, assembly GCF_042682255.1. Classification (NCBI taxonomy): domain Bacteria; kingdom Bacillati; phylum Actinomycetota; class Actinomycetes; order Micrococcales; family Promicromonosporaceae; genus Promicromonospora; species Promicromonospora aerolata. Next base: position 2,868,937 of record NZ_JBHUHF010000001.1, on the reverse strand, counting down.
GACGGCGATGCGGCGGCTCGCGGCGAACGACGTGCGCTACCGGTTCGTCCTGGATCTGTCGGACCTGCCGGGGTGGTAGGAGGGTGTTGGGGTTGTTGGGTTGCCTGATGGGGCTGGTCTGGTCTGGTGAGGCCGGGTCTGCTGGGGTGGTAGGGCCTGACGGGCCTGCTGGAGTGGTCCTGGCCCGTCGGGTCTTGCGGGTCGGCTCGGGTCGTGCGGGCGGGCATACCGGGAGCCCGGGGGCCGGCGCGCTGCTGGTGGACGATCACAAAGGCATGCCGGACCTCTGCCTATGGCTTCGTCCGTCTCGGCGTCGTTGACTGGGTGTCATGAGCAACAACAGCAGCCTGACCGCCGAAGACCTCGAGTTCCTGGGCCGCCCTCTGCACGGGTTCCTGTCCGTCGCCGGCGGGACGCAGCCGCCGCAGCCTCGGCCCCTGTGGTTCGAGGCGACCACGGCGGGGACCGTCCAGTTCTTCACGGAGCCCGGATCCCTCAAGATGCGACGCCTGGAGCGCGACCCCCGGGCCTCCCTGGTCGTGGCGGCGCCGGTGGGGGAGCGCGAACGCTGGGTTTCGGTCGCCGGTCCCACGACGGTGGAGACCGATGGCGCGCATGATCTGACCTCCCGGCTCGCCGCACGCTACTGGGACCTCGACGACCAGACCCGGGCGCGCGACCTCGCGGAGATCCACGCCAGCGAACAGGTCCGCGTGGTCATTCACCCGGAGGCCGTGTACCGCTACACGTACTGACCCGACCCGGGTGCGTGGGTGCGTGGGTGGCCGGCTCGGGGCGGGCTCTGGGTTGTCGAGCCGGGGGTCGGTCGTGGTTGGGGCGCCGAGCCGCAACATAGTCGTGGACTGGAGCGCCGAGCCGCAAGTTGGTCGCGGGCTGTCGTGGGATCGGGCGCCGAACCGCAACTTGATCGCCGGCCCGGCGCCCAACCGCAAGCTAACGGTCCATGAGGGCCCCGATCGACGTGTTCGTATCGGCTCGGCGTTCCGGGTGACGATCAAGTTGCGGTTCGGCCCCGTCGGCGCGGCCACAACGTGCGGTTCGGCCCCAGCCGCACCAGCAACGTGCGGTTCGGCGTCCGAACTCACAGCCAACCTGCGGTTCGGCACTCGAACACCACGACGGCACTCGAACTCCACGATTAACGTGCGGTTCGGCGCGCGAACCCACGACCAACGTGCGGTTCGGCCGCCGCCAACGCGCCACCAACCTGCGGTTCGGCGCCAACACCGTCAACATCGTCAACACCGCCCCAGTTCGCCGCCCGACACGGCACCGCTAGACTGCCGGTGGCCGTGACTGGCGAGGGTGGGTCACCACCGGGGAGCGGCCGAGTGACCCGTGATGCGCGCCGCCCGCCTGGGTGCCAGGGTTTTCCGCGAAGCTACCTCCGAGGAGAACCGCCATGTCCGGCGTCCCGTCCACACCTGCCGTCCAGCTCACCGACGACTCACAGCGCCCCGTACGGCGTGCCCTGCTGAGCGTCTACGACAAGACCGGCCTGCTCGAGCTCGCCACGGCGCTGCACGCCGCCGGCGTCGAGCTGGTCTCCACCGGCTCCACCGCGTCGCGGATCGCCGACGCCGGCATTCCCGTCACGCCGGTCGAGGAGCTCACCGGATTTCCCGAGTGCCTCGAGGGTCGGGTCAAGACCCTGCACCCGCGCGTGCACGCCGGCATCCTCGCCGACACCCGCAAGCAGGATCACCTGGACCAGCTCGAAGGCCTGGACATCCAGCCGTTCGAGCTCGTCGTCGTGAACCTCTACCCGTTCGCGGCCACCGTCGCGTCGGGTGCCGAGCCGGACGCCGTCGTCGAGCAGATCGACATCGGCGGCCCGTCCATGGTGCGCGCCGCGGCGAAGAACCACCCGTCGGTCGCCGTGGTCGTCGACCCGGCGCGATACGACGACGTCGTCGCGGCCGTCCAGGCCGGCGGATTCACCTACGCCCAGCGCAAGGCGCTCGCGGCCGCGGCGTTCGCGCACACCGCGACCTATGACGTCGCGGTGGCCTCCTGGATGGGCTCGGTGCTCGCCCCGACCGACGTGGTCGACGGCGCGGAAGGGCCCGTCTCGTCGGGGTTCCCGTCCTGGGCCGGCGCCACCTGGGAGCGCGCCGACGTGCTCCGCTACGGCGAGAACCCGCACCAGCGCGCGGCCCTGTACACCCGCCGTGACGGGGGCACGGGTCTGGCCCAGGCCGAGCAGCTGCACGGCAAGGCGATGAGCTACAACAACTACGTCGACGCCGACGCCGCGTGGCGGGCCGCCTGGGACCACGACGGTCCCGCTGTGGCGATCATCAAGCACGCCAACCCGTGTGGCATCGCCGTGGGTGCCGACATCGCCACGGCGCACGCGAAGGCGCACGCGACCGACCCGGTCAGCGCGTTCGGCGGCGTGATCGCGGCCAACGGGGTGATCACGGCGGCCGCGGCGCAGCAGATCGCCCCGGTGTTCACCGAGGTCGTCGTGGCTCCCGGCTTCGAGCCGGAGGCGCTCGAGATCCTGCGGGCCAAGAAGAACATCCGGCTGCTGGTCGTCCCGGAGGCGCCGTCCGCCGCCGTCGAGACCCGGCCGATCTCGGGCGGGCTGCTCATGCAGGCCACCGACCGGTTCCAGGCGGACGGCGACGCCCCGGCGGGCTGGACCCTGGCGACCGGCGCGGCCGCGTCGTCCGAGGTGCTCGCCGACCTCGCCTTCGCGTGGAAGGCGGTGCGGGCCGCCAAGTCGAACGCGATCCTCCTGGCCAAGGGCGGGGCGGCGGTCGGTATCGGCATGGGCCAGGTGAACCGCGTGGACTCGTGCCGGCTCTCGGTCGAGCGTGCCAACACCCTGGCCGACGGCGCGGAGCGGGCTCGGGGTGCCGTCGCAGCCTCGGACGCCTTCTTCCCGTTCGCGGACGGTCTGCAGGTGCTGCTCGACGCCGGCGTGACCGCCGTCGTGCAGCCGGGCGGTTCGATCCGCGACGAGGAGGTCGTCAAGGCCGCCGAGGCGGCGGGCATCACGATGTACCTCACGGGCACCCGCCACTTCGCGCACTGAGCTGCCTGGCCTGGTTCGCTTCCCAACGAGGTCTAAGTTTCTTCGCTTTGAGGGCCCTCAAAGCGAAGAAACTTAGACCTCGTTGAGGTTGAGGAGGCGGGCACCGAGCGTCACGGGCTGACCGTCGTCGTCATGGTGCCCCGGGGACCAGCCGGCCTCGTGCAGGACCGGGGCCAGTGTCGCGACCATCCGGCTCCGGATGTCCCTGGCCGTGAACCGGAGCACGCGGGCTCCACCTGCGGACATCAGGTCGTTCTGGCGGCCCCGGTCCCGGAACACGGCCTCCGGGGTGCTGTGCACGTCGGCGCCGTCGATCTCGACGAGCAGCCACGTGCCGTCCGGTAGCAGCCACGCGAGGTCGACCCGGCCGAGGTGCTTGCCCGCCGGATCCCGGACGACCAGCTGCAGGGCATCCGGCGGAATTCCGGCATCGAGGCATGCCATTCGCGCGGCGGACTCGAGCGGCGACTCCGCTCGACCGTTCGCCATCCGCCACCAGGGATGCGTCGTGTCGACGCCCCGGTGCCCACGTGCCAGGTCGTGCGCACGGGCGAGGTCGTCAACCGTGGCGGTCCGAGTGTGGAGCAGATCGTCCATCACGGCGACGGCGTCGTCCCGGCCCATCTGCGCGACGCCGAGCGCTAGGGCATCGGTGACGCTCGCGATCCGGAAGTCGCCACTGAACCGCCCGGTCACCATGCCGCCGACCTTGCGGAACACGATGCCGTCCCGGGCCGGCCGCCATCTGCCACCGGGCGCCACCACTTCAGGGCGGATGGTGCGTGGCAGGCCCTTGACCCTGTACAGCGCGAGGGCGCACAGGCCGACCGCTGTCGAACCAGGGCCGCCCGCGAGCAGGCCGACCCACGCCGGTCGGCGGCGCAGATGGTCCAGGAGGTCGGCGCGTGACCGCTGGTCCGGAGGAACGGGATCGATGTCATACACACCGTGCGTGACCCGGATCAGACGGCACTGGCGGACGAGGCGGTGCCGCCAGGCGGCGCCGACCCCCATCTCGTCGAGCTGGACGGAGGACACCAGGCCCTCTTGCCGGGACGTGACGATGGCGAGCTGCGGAGGCAGTGGTTTCAGCGGTCGCATGAGCGCAATGTCAGCACGCAAGCAACACCAACACTGATGAAATGGCATGCTCGTGTGGATAACGCCAGCTGCCAGGTTCTTTCGAGGTCTAAGTTTCTTCGCTTTGAGGGCCCTCAAAGCGAAGAAACTTAGACCTCGTTGACGAGAGGGGACTGGCCCCGAGACGAGGGGCTCAGACGGCGGCGTCCTTGAGCTTGATCGCCGGGTCCAGGGCGCGGTCGAGGTCGACCGTGAGCGGGACGCCGCGGTTCATCAGCTTGCGTGCCTGCCCCACCTCGCGGGGCGAGTCGACCAGCAGCACCGCCCGGACGGTCGCCACCCGGTGGCCGTCCGGGGTGCGGCGGGGATGCCGGTCCAGCGCGTTCTCGAGATAGAGCGCTGCCCAGCCGCCTGCCGCCGTGGGATCGCCCCGCAGCACCACCTCGTCGAACGGGGACGGCACGCCGAACAGGGCCAGGTCGTGCCCCAGCTGCTGGGAGAAGACGTACGGGGCGTGCACCGGGATCGGGGCGAGCCCGAGCCGCGCTCGTACGTGCTCCGGTTCCGCCGCACGCTCGTCGAGACCGAGCAGCGCCCGCACGGTGACATCTGGGTCGTGCAGCGCCGCCGACCAGTGGCCGCCGGGAACCGGCCCGAACACGGGGTGCTCCCGCGTCGCCAGGTCACCCACCACCCAGACGCGCCGGAGCGCGTCGAGGTGCAGCCGGCCCGCGGGGTCGGTGGGGGAGTGCATTCCCATGAACCGGCCCGCGCGGTTGACCCGCAGCCCGCCGTTCGCCTCGCGCGGGAGGGAGCCGGTGAGCCAGCCCGACGCGGGCCGCGCGCCCACGGCGGCCAGCACCAGGTCGGCCTCCAGCACCCTGCCGTCGGCGAGGGTCACGCGGGCGCCGTCCTGCGCGTCCTCCTGCGAGCCGGGCAGCACCTGGTCCACGGCGACGTCGGTGACGAGGGTGACGCCGGCGGCGTCGTACCAGGGGGCGAGGTGACCGCCGACCCGGCGGCCGAGCTGTCGTTCCAGCGGGACCGGGCCTGCTTCGACCACCGTGACCCGCGCACCCGCGCCCGCGGCGACTCCCGCGACCTCCGCGCCGATCCAGCCGGCTCCGACCACGACGAGCCGCATGCCCGGTACGAGAGCGGCGCGCAGCCGCTCCGCGTCGGCGGCGGAGTGCAGCGTGACTGCGGCATCCCAGCCCGCCGGCCGTACCGGCTCGCTACCGGAGGCGAGCACCACGGCGTCGGCGACGACGTCGTCCCCCGACGTCGTGCGCACCACGACGTGCTCCCGCTCCACCTCGAGGCGGACCGCCGGGTCGGCGAGCCGCAGGTCGTCGGCGAGCGACGGCAGATCGATCCCCAGGTCGTCGGCGAGCCACACCGGCTCCGTGCGCTTGAGCAGCTCCTTGGACAGCGGCGGGCGGTCGTACGGGGGCAGCCCTTCCGCGCCGAGCACCGTCACCCGGCCCTCGAAACCGTGCTTCCGCAAGGCCGCGGCGGTCTGTGCTCCCGCCAGTCCCGCCCCCACGACGACGACGCTGCTGAGGACCTGTGCTGAAGGCGTGGGCATGGACCTCACGGTAACTCGCAGGCCGCCAACCTGGGAACGCGCTGTTATTCAGGTTGCAAGCAGGTCACGGCCCTGCAGAATCGCGACGTTTCGGTTGTACCCTCGTCCCGTGGATCTCAGTGAGACTCGGACTGCCCCCGGCGCACCGGGCGGCGCTACGACGCTCCTCGAGCCGGGCTCGGCCGGAACGACTACGCTCGAACGCACCAGAGAGGCACGTCTGAGCACGGCCACCACGACGACCAGCCAGGAGCTCGACCGCAGTGAGCCATCCAGCGGCGAGGGCGCCGACATGATGCCAGAGCTGCAGCGCGGCAACCTTGCCATCTGGCTCGTCCTCGTCGGTGTCGCTCTCTCGGTACTGCTCGGCATGACGGCGGGCGCACGCGCCGGCGCCATCGGTATCGGCGTGGTGCTGGTCGTCTGCGCGATCTTCCGGGCGGTGCTCGACAACCCGGTGGGCCTGGTCATCCGTACCCGGACCGTGGACATCGTGCTCTACGGCGCGACGGCGGTGCTGATCGGCGTGCTCGCCGTGGCGACGCCGAGCATCTGACGGCCGGCCGCCGTCAGCGCTCGGCGCCCTCGAGGGTGCCCGTCACCGGCTGCTCCGACTCGACGACGCACAGGATGCGGCGGTCACCCTCGGCCCAGCTCTGCTCCGACGGTGCGATCGGCCAGTACCGCAGCTCGGACTGTGCCCACCGCATGCCGACGAACTTCGTGAACTCCGGGTAGCAGTACGCGTCCGCCGCGTCCCACAGTGCCTGCTGGCTGGGCGTCGCGCCGTCCTTCGCGAGGCTGTCGGGCGCCGTCGTCTCGGCATAGATCTCGCCGCCGTGCGCCGTGGTGCACGCCACGACCGGGATCCGGTACAGCGTGGTCTGGCCCGACGTCGCCGCGGTGTCGAAGCAGTCACCCACCGCGAGGTCGGGGATCTCCGCCCCGGCCGTCGCCGCGGAGTCGGTCTGCGGGGTCGGTTCGTCGGTCGCCCCGGCCGGGCCGCCGGCGCCGGGCGTCGGCAGCGCGACCGGGCCGTCCCCCGGGGACTGGCTGCCCGGTTCCGGGGCGTAGGGGTCGGCGGTCGCGTACGGGTCCTCGCTCGGGGTGGGGGACGACGACGGAGCGGCGAGCTCGGCGCCGGCGTCAGGCTGCGCGATGCCGAGGGGGCCGGCCAGGGCCGGTGGTACGAACGACCTGGCGGTGGAGACGAACCCCGCCGGGAGCGACGACGCGTAGGTCGGCGCGGCCGCGATGCCGACGGCCAGCCCCACGATGCCGAGCGCGCCGATGACGACCGCGCCCAGCGCGAAGTCGAGGGCACGTACCGAGGACTTCCGCGCGCGGCGGGCGTTCCCGATGCCGTTGGCCTCCGCGGTGCGCATCGACAGCACGAGGGCAGGGATCGCGAGCGGCCAGAAGAACAGGAAGGCCGCGACCACCCAGCCCAGGCGGGTCGAGGAAGGGCCGGCCGGCTGGTCGTCGGGCGCGTCCGGTTCGGCGTCCGGCTCATTGTCGGGCTCAGCGTCCGGTTCGGCGTCGGGCTCGCTGTCCGGACCGCTGTCCGGCTCGTTGTCCGGCTCTGCGGGGAGCACCTCGTCGTCGGTCGCGTCCCCGGCGTCCGCTTCCCCGCCGTCCGCGTCTCCGCCGTCCGCTTCCCCACCGTCCGCGTCCTGCGCGGGCGTCTCGGTCGCCTGCGCGGCGGCCTTCTCTGGTGCTGTTTCGGTGGCCGGCTCCGCTGCTGTCGCGACGGCTTCCGGTTCCTCTCCGGGCGTCTGCTTCGTGTCGGCCATGATGCGGGGATCGTAGCGCTGTGGGGCTGCCCTTCGGCAATCGACGGCTGATCGGCGCACGGTCTACGCAATCGGGACACAACGCCCGCACGGCGTCGGGACCCACGCCCGCACGACGTCGGGGCCGCACCTCCCGTGCGGAAGATGCGGCCCCGGCCGTCGTGCGGGTGGTGCGGTGATCAGGCCTTGTCGTCGGTCTTCTTCGTGGCGGCGGGCTCCGTCTCGGTCGTCTCCTCCGTGGCCTCGACCTCGGCCTCGGGGGTGGACTCGGGAGCGGAGTCGGAGTCGGCGGAGACAACCGCCTCGTCCTCGTCCTCGTCGTCCTCGTCGTCCTCGTCGAGGACGAGCTCCTCGTTCTCGCCCGAGGCGAACGCGCGGTAGAACAGTGCGGCGAGGGCGGCACCGACGAGCGGGGCGAGCCAGAACAGCCAGAGCTGGCGGCCGGAGCCGTCGCCGCCCCAGTCGTTCGCGAAGAGCGCTGCCGCGGTCGAGCGGGCCGGGTTCATGCCGGCGTTGGTGACGAACCACGAGATGATCGTCAGCGCGGCGATGGCGCTACCGACGGCGACGGGGCCGTAGCCGAGCTTGCCGCGCCGGTCGTAGGCGCCCAGGTACACGCCCACGAGCACGGCGGAGATGATGACCTCGACGAGCAGCGCCGGCAGCCAGTCGAACTGGGCCCCGCCCTGCGTCTGGAGGTAGAGCGGGGAGTGCTCCGAGAAGCCGTTCACCGCCGAGTCGAAGACGTCCGAGGTGCTCTGCTTGCCGAGCAGCTCGACGAGCGGCTGGGGGAGCGTCGCGAACAGCACGGCGGCGGCCAGGACGGCGCCGACGAGCTGCGCACCCCAGTAGCTGAACATGCTGCGGATCGAGATGCGTCCGCCGAGCCATGCGCCCAGCGAGATGGCCGGGTTGAAGTGCGCGCCGGAGACACGACCGACGGCCGCGGCACCCGCGATGTAGGCGAAGGCGCCACCGAGTGCGATGCCGAGCCCACCGACGGTGTTCAGCGGGCTGTAGACAAGCACACCCACGATCACGAGCGTCAGCAGGAACGTGCCGAAGGTCTCGGCGAGCAGGCGGGAGAGCAGGCTCGAAGACCGCTCCTCGACCTCGGTGACGCCGCGGGTCGCGGCGAGGTCCTGGGACATGAAGTCAGATCCTTTCAGTGGCGCACCGTGCGGTGCGCGTCATGGCAGCGTGCGTGCGATGTCGCGGACATCCTGCCATTACCTGCCTGAGCAAATGCTGGACGCACGCAGGTATTTTCTTCACCGTACTCTTGCGGGCCCCGGCGGCATTCTCTGGGTCGGGTCGTCGGCAGTCCTGGGCCGAGGCGGGCCGATGTCGCGTGGGGGCTGGGCGAGGCAGGCCGGTCGGTGCAAGAGTGGTGCCATGACTGAACCCGTGAACGTCACCGTCACCGGAGCCGCTGGCCAGATCGGGTACGCGCTGCTCTTCCGCATAGCCGCGGGCGAGATGCTCGGCGCGGACACGCCAGTACGGCTCCGCCTCCTCGAGATCCCGCAGGCCGTCGCCGCCGCCGAAGGCACCGCGATGGAGCTCGACGACTGCGCCTTTCCCACACTGGCCGGCGTCGAGATCTTCGACGACCCGGTCAAGGCCTTCGACGGGGTCGACGTGGCGCTCCTCGTCGGCGCCCGCCCCCGTGGCGCGGGCATGGAGCGCGCCGACCTCCTGGAGGCCAACGGCGGCATCTTCGGACCGCAGGGCCGCGCCATCAACGAGGGCGCGGCGTCCGGCGTCCGGGTCCTCGTGGTCGGCAACCCCGCCAACACCAACGCCCTCATCGCGGCGTCGAACGCGCCGGACGTGCCGGCCACGCGGTTCACCGCGATGACCCGCCTGGACCACAACCGCGCCCTGTCGCAGGTCGCGGCCAAGAGCGGGACCGCCGTCGCGAACATCAAGAAGCTCACCATCTGGGGCAACCACTCCGCCTCGCAGTACCCGGATCTGTTCCACGCGGAGGTCGGGAGCCGCCCGGGTGCCGAGCTCGCGGCGGACAGGGCCTGGCTCACCGACGACTTCATCCCGACCGTGGCCAAGCGCGGAGCGGCGATCATCCAGGCGCGCGGAGCCTCGTCGGCGGCGTCGGCGGCGAACGCGGCGATCGCGCACGTGCGCGACTGGACGCTCGGCACGCCCGAAGGGGACTGGACGTCCGCGGGGCTGTGGTCGTCGGGCGAGTACGGGGTCCCGGAGGGCCTGGTCTCCTCGTTCCCCGTGACGTCGGACGGTAGCGGCGAGTGGAAGATCGTCGAGGGCCTCGAGATCGACGAGTTCTCGCGGGGCCGGATCGACGCGAGCGTCGCGGAGCTGTCGGAGGAGCGTGACGCGGTCCGCTCGCTGGGCCTGATCTGACCGCCCGCCCCCGACGTGTCGGTCGCTCAGGTCACCGGGGTGACCTGGGCGACCGACACGTCGGGCGTGAGGTGCGTCTCGCGATTCTGGAGGGTGCGGGGGACTCAGGTATCTTGATATCGAGAGATCGGCACATTTCCAACACCCGGGGAGTCAGCCACACCCATGTCCAAGATCATCTACACGCACACGGACGAAGCCCCGCTTCTCGCGACGTACTCGTTCCTGCCGATCGTCTCGGCGTACGCCGCCAAGGCCGGTGTGGACGTCGAGACCCGCGACATCTCGCTCGCCGGCCGCATCATCGCGCAGTTCCCGGAGCGGCTCACGGACGAGCAGCGCCAGCCCGACGCCCTCGCCGAGCTGGGCAAGCTGGCGCACGACCCGTCGGCCAACATCATCAAGCTGCCCAACGTCTCGGCGTCCGTGCCGCAGCTGAAGGCCGCCGTCGCCGAGCTGCGGAGCCTCGGCTACGACCTCCCGGACTTCCCGGAGAACCCCGAGACCGACGCGGAGAAGGACGCACGCGAGCGGTACGGCCGTGTCATGGGCTCCGCCGTGAACCCGGTGCTGCGCCAGGGCAACTCCGACCGCCGTGCCCCGGCGTCGGTCAAGAACTACGCGAAGGCGCACCCGCACCGCATGGGCGCCTGGTCGCCGGAGTCGAGGACGAACGTCGCGACCATGGGCCACGACGACTTCTTCTCCAACGAGAAGTCCGTGGTGCTGGAGGCCGACGACACCCTGCGCATCGAGCACGTCGCCGCTGACGGCACCGTGACCGTGCTCAAGGAGTCGGTGCCCGTCCTCGCCGGCGAGGTGGTGGACGGCTCGTTCCTCGACGCCGCGGCGCTGGACGCGTTCCTCCTCGAGTCGATCGAGCGGGCCAAGGCCGAGGGCGTGCTGTTCTCGGTGCACCTCAAGGCGACGATGATGAAGGTCTCCGACCCGATCATCTTCGGCCACGTCGTGCGGGCCTTCTTCAAGCCCGTCTTCGAGAAGTACGGTCAGGACCTCGCCGCTGCCGGGCTGTCGGCGAACGACGGTCTCGGCGGCATCTTCGCCGGGCTCGAGTCCCTGCCGAACGGTGCCGAGATCCGCGCCGCGTTCGACGCCGCGCTGGCCGACGGCCCGAAGATGGCCATGGTGAACTCCGACAAGGGCATCACCAACCTGCACGTGCCGTCCGACGTCATCGTCGACGCCTCGATGCCCGCCATGATCCGCATCGGTGGCCACATGTGGGGCCCCGAGGGCGAAGAGGCCGACACCCTCGCGGTGATCCCGGACTCGTCCTACGCCGGCATCTACCAGACCGTCATCGACGACTGCCGCGCCAACGGCGCCCTCGACCCGGCCACGATGGGCTCCGTCCCGAACGTGGGTCTCATGGCGCAGGCCGCCGAGGAGTACGGCTCCCACGACAAGACGTTCGAGATCTCCGCCGACGGCGCCGTCCGCATCGTCGACGGCGCGGGCGCAGTCGTCATGGAGCACGGGGTCCGCGCCGGCGACGTCTGGCGCGCGTGCCAGACCAAGGACGCCCCGATCCGCGACTGGATCAAGCTGGCCGTCACCCGTGCCCGCGCGTCCGCCACGCCCGCGGTGTTCTGGCTGAACTCGCGCCGCGCGCACGACGCCAACCTGATCAAGAAGATCGAGCAGTACCTGCCGGAGCACGACACCGAGGGCCTCGAGATCCTGATCATGGACCCGGCGGAGGCGACCGCGTACTCGCTGGCCCGTATCCGCCAGGGGCTGGACACCATCTCGGTGACCGGCAACGTGCTCCGCGACTACAACACCGACCTGTTCCCGATCCTCGAGGTCGGTACGTCGGCCAAGATGCTGTCGATCGTGCCGCTGATGAACGGCGGCGGCCTGTTCGAGACGGGTGCCGGCGGCTCCGCGCCGAAGCACGTGCAGCAGCTCGTCGAGGAGGACTACCTGCGCTGGGACTCGCTCGGTGAGTTCTTCGCGCTGGCCGCGTCCTTCGAGCACCTCGCCACGAGCGAGGGCAACGCCAGGGCCCAGGTCCTCGCCGACACGCTCGATCGCGCCACCGGGACGTTCCTCGCCGAGGACCGCTCCCCGGGCCGCAAGCTCGGCACCATCGACAACCGCGGCTCGCACTTCTACCTCGCCCTGTACTGGGCACGCGAGCTGGCAGCGCAGTCCGACGACGCCGAGCTGGCCGCCACGTTCAAGCCCCTCGCCGAGGCGCTGACGACGGGTGAGCAGGCGATCGTGGACGAGCTGCTCGCCGTCCAGGGCAAGCCGGCCGAGATCGGCGGGTACTACCGCCCGGACGACGCCAAGGCCGCTGCGGTGATGCGCCCGAGCAAGACGTTCAACGAGGCGCTCGCCTCCCTCTGACCCCTGGCCTCTGGCCTCTGACGAGGTGGGGGCGGGTCCGGCTCCAGCGAGGTGGGACCGCAGCGACCGCTGCGGTCCCACCTCGCCGTCGTTCGACGCCCTGCACCCGCCCCGCCTCGCGGGGGGTGTGACGCTGGTCGCGCCGTGGAAAAAGAGGCGGGCAGTGTCGGTGTCTGGACGTAGCCTCAGAAAACGATGATCGACGCGCCGCACCCCCCAGAGACCACGCCCGTGCCCGAGGCGTCGCCCCGCCCTGCAGCGGTCCTGACGGACGACCCTGCGCGGCGGCTCGACTGGCGGCGCCTGCGTGGTGCGGCCGCCGTCGTTGCCCTCCTCGCCCTCACCGCGGGAGCCGTGGGCCAGGCCCTCGGGACGGTCGCCGCCGGGCAGCTGGCCGCGGACGCCACGGCCGTCGGGCTGGCGCTGCTCGCCCTGTGCGTGGTGGGTGGCGCGCTGTTCGACGGTGTCGGCCAGGTGGTCTGGGCCAGCGTGGTCGACCGCGCCGAGGGCAAGCTGCGGAGCGACCTGCTCAGCGCGGCCCTGCGTCAGCCGCTCGCGACGCTGTCCGAGCAGGCGGTCGGCGAGGTGCTCGACCGGGTCGACGACGACACGCACGCCGTCGGCACCCTGGTGCGCCGCCAGCTGTGGGGCGCTGGACGCACGGTCGTCGGCGTCGTTCCCATGTGGATCATCGCGGGCGTCACCTGGTGGCCGGCCTGGTTCCTGTTCCCCGTCCTCGGCGGGATCGTCGCCCTGCTCACCCGGCCCCTGCTCGGCGAGATCGCACGCCGCAAGGTGATCGAGGAGGCCGCGTGGACCGACCACGCCGCCGCCTTCGAGGAGGCCGTCGCCGCCCGGAACGACCTGCGCACCAGCCTGGGGCAGGCGTTCGCCGTGCGCCGGGTCGCACAGCTGTCGGCGCTCGTGCACGAGAAGTTCCGTGCGGTGGTGCGGGTCGAGGAACGCCTGCTGCGGCGCGCGGGTCTCGTGATGTACGCCCTGCTGGCCGGGACCGCCGTCGTCTGCGCGGTGGTGGCCGTCGACGGCGGCCTGTCGGTCGAGCAGCTCGTCACGCTGTTCCTCGTCACCGCGATGTTCGTGGGCCAGATGGACAACCTGGTGCACCACCTGCCGGACATCCAGGAAGGTCTCGGCGCCGTGCTGCGCATCCGGCAGATGCTGGCTGTCGCGCCCGAGCCGGACGGCGGCGACGACCTGCCGGAGGGGCCGCTCGGGCTCGAGCTGCGCCACCTGACCTTCGCCTACGCGGAGGGTACGTTCGCGCTGACCGACGTGGACCTCACGGTCCCCGCCGGCGAGACGATCGCGCTGGTCGGGCGTACCGGTTCGGGCAAGTCCACGCTCGCCGCCCTGCTGTCGCGTGCGGTCGAGCCCGAGCGGGGGTCGGTGTTCCTCGGCGGATCCGACGTACGGGACCTGGACCTGCAGAAGCTGCGCGGCGCCGTCGGCGTGGTCACGCAGCGCACCGAGATCATCGCGGGGACGCTGGCCGAGAACATCGCGCTGTTCTCCGACGTGCCGCGGTCGGACATCGAGGCCGCCGTGCGCGAGCTCGGGCTGACCGACTGGGCGGCCGGCATGCCCGACGGCCTCGACACGCTCCTGGGCCCCGGCGGCACCACGCTGTCGGCGGGTGAGGAGCAGCTCGTCGCCTTCGCGCGGCTCCTCGTGCGGCACGTACAGCTCGTGGTCCTCGACGAGGCGACCGCCCGGATGGACCCGCTCACCGAGGCGCGCGTCGTGGCCGCGTCGGACCGTCTGCTCAGCGGGCGCACCGGCGTGCTGATCGCGCACCGGCTCGGCACCATCGAGCGGGCCGACCTCGTCGCGGTCCTCGACCACGGCCGCGTGGTGCAGCAGGGTTCGCGTGCCGTCCTCGCCCGCACGCCGGGCCCGTTCCGCTCGCTGCTGGAGGCCGGCGCGAGCGACGGGACGCTGGACGACGTGGCGGCCGGTCAAGGGACCGACGCCGCGGTCGACGCACCGGCCCGGTCCGCGGTGGCGCCCGTTCCGGCCGTCGGCCAGGACCGCGGCTCCGCGGAGGATGCCGGCTCGGATCAGGCCGCCGCACCGGGCGCCGATCGGTCCACCGCCGAGCCCGATGCGGTCGGTGGACGGCGTCGCGCCGGGACCCCGCCCGACCTGACTCCGCCCGGGGACGGGCCGAGTCTTGCGCGCGGGGTGCTGCACGCGCTGTTCGTCCGCCCGAAGTGGGGCCTGTTCGGTGCGCTCCTGTTCCTCCTGGCGAGCCTCGTCGCCGCCCAGGGTGCGGTGAGCGGGTTCCTCTGGGGCCGCACGGTGGAAGCGGTGGGCACGGGCGAGCTGCCCGTGGGCCTGCTCGTTGCGCTCGCGGTGCTGCTGCTGATGCAGCCGCTCTTCATCTCCCGCGCGCTGGGCGTGTATCCGCGCTGGTGGGTCGAGGTGCTGCTGCGGATCCGGATGTCGGTCATGCACGGGCAGACCCGGCAGTACCGGCTGCCCGCGACGCCGCCCGGTGAGGTGGTGGCCCGGTCGATGGACGCGGACCGGTTCGTCCGGTACGCGGACCGCTGGGTCGACTTCGTCAACGGACTCGCGATCGTGGCGGTCACGGCCCTGATCAGCGGTACCTGGACCGCGGGTGCGGTCCTGCTCGCCGTCATGGTGGTGTCGGCGGCGGCCTCCGCCATCGGCCGGCCGATCGCCGGCCGCTCGGCGGCCGGCTCCTCGGCAGCACGGGCCCGGTTCGGGCGCGCCCTGGTCTCGGCGCTCGACTCGGCCCGCACGGTGAAGCTGGCCGCGCGCACGCCCGACGTACGCAGGCACCTCGGCGTGGTCGACTCGGGCCGCGTCAAGGCGGCCATCTTCGAGCACCGGGTGCAGGCGGTGCTCGACTCGGTGCCGCTCGTGACCCTGTACGTGGGTGTGGTGGCCGCCTGGGCGTTCTTCCTGACCGAGCGGTGGGACCTGGCCACGACGCTGCTGGTCTCGAGCGCCGTGATGGGCTTCGCCTGGTTCGGTGTCGTCGCGGGCGCCGTGGTCACCGAGGCACCGGGAACGCGGGCCTGGCAGGTGGCGACGGCCCGCTTCGCGGGCGGTGTGGACCTCGTCTCGCGGGAGGCCGGTGTGGACCTGGTGGCGGGCACCGCGCCCACCCCGGAGTCGGCCCGACGTGAGTCGCTGGACCGCCTGGAGCTGCGCAAGCTCACCGCCGTGCACGACGACGGGACGATCGGCGTCTCGGACGTCGACCTCGAGATCCGCCGGGGCGAGCTGGTGCTGCTGCTCGGGCAGGTCGGTTCGGGCAAGTCGTCCCTGCTGTCCGCGCTGGCCGGGCTCATGGAGCACACCGGGGAGGTCCGCTGGAACGGTACCGAGGTGACGGACGCCCAGGTTTTCCTGCGCCCCGGTCAGGTGGCGCACGTGGCCCAGGTGCCGCGCGTCCTGTCCGGCACGTTCTCGGACAACGTGCGGCTCGACCACCCGCGCGACATCGTCGGCCCGGTACAGGGCGCCCGCCTCGCGCAGGACATGGAAGAGGCAGGTGGTCCGCACGCGCTCGTGGGGCACCGCGGCGTCCGCCTGTCCGGCGGTCAGGTGCAGCGGCTCGCGCTCGCCCGGGCGCTCGCCGCGGACACCGAGCTCCTGCTGGCGGACGACGTCTCCAGTGCGCTCGACGCCTCGACCGAGATCGAGCTGTGGGCAGCCCTGCGCGAGCGGGGCACCACGGTGGTGGGTGCGACGTCGAAGCGTGCGGCGCTCGCCCGCGCGGACCGCGTCGTCGTCCTGATGGACGGCAAGGTGGTCGACGTCGGGCCGTGGGCAGGCCTCGCGGCGCGGTGGAGCCACCTCGCGGGCTGACGACCTCAGCCGCTGACGGCCCCGTGACCCGGCAGCACGGGGTCAGTCCAGGTGGCGCAGCTCCGGCCAGATCGCGTCCCAGCCGCCCGTCGGCTCGCGGCACACGAGGATCGACACGCCCTGCTCCTCGTTGTCGACGCCGACGCCGTTGTCGAGCTGCCCCTGGACCGCGCACTCCGCGAAGCGGTCGCCCCAGGCGCCGGGAGCCTCGGTCACGACCAGCGCTACGGTCGCCGAGGCCGGGGGCGGCCCGTACTCCCAGAGCTGGTTGTGCCCCGAGTGCGCGGGCGGCAGCCCGTGGTCGGGCCCGAACCGGTCGACGGCTCCCGCCTCGCCGTAGTTCTGGGTGAGGACCACCGCCCGGTTCCGGTCGGCCTCCGGGAGAGCGGCGTGCACCTCGGCGATCTGCCGCACGTACGCGGGCCAGCCGACGGCGTCCTGCGCCGAGGAGTTGATGTCGGCGATCGGCGTCTCGCCCAGCCGCTCGACCGGTACCAGCGGCAGGCTGATGGCCAGGCAGGCCACCGCGTTGAGCACGACGACCACGACGAGCGCCCACGTCCGGGCCCAGGTGGCGACAGGTACGCACCCGGCGGCGAAGAGCACGGCGAGCAGACCGGTCGCGTAGTACGTCTGGGAGCCCGCCGCGTAGGTGAACGCGAGCAGCACCGGATAGGCGACCACCAGGAACCGCAGCGTCGGGTGGCGCCGCCACAGCCACACCGCCCCGGTGATCCACACCAGTGCCAGCGGTGGCCCGAGCATGAGCAGCTGGAACAGCCACATCTCGGCGCGCACGTCGGCAGCGTTGTTCTCGCCGAGCGCCGCACCCATCGCGAGCTGCGGCCAGCCGTTCGTGGCCTGATAGAGCACGTTCGGCAGTCCGGCCAGCAGCGCGACGACGGCACCGGCCCAGGGCCAGGGCGTCGCGAGCGGCCAGCGGGGCCGGCCTTCCGATCCCCGGGGCCTCCACCACGGCCAGGCGACGAGGAGTCCGAGCACCACCCCGCCCAGCAGCGCCACCACCAGCAGCTTGTTGTACAGCGCGACGCCGGTCACCAGCCCGGCGGCGAGCCACCAGCGCGGGTCCTGCCGCACGGCCCGGATCATGCACAGCAGCACCGCCGGCCAGACCACCAGGTCGAGGCTCGCGGTGAGGAACGTGTGCCCGAACGCCAGCGGGATCGCCGCCGTCCCGTAGCCCCAGGCGGCCAGCGCCTGCGCGCCTGTGCGCCCGCCCAGCTCGCGGGCGACCAGCGCGACCACCACGATCGCGCCGAGGTGCGCCAATGTCGCCGGGACCCGCATGACCAGCAGGGTGTCGCCGAACAGCTCCGCGAACGTCCGGGCCAGCCACGGGGTGAGGGGCGGCTGGTCCACGTAGCCCCAGGCGGGTTCGAGCATGCGGAAGTACAGCTCGTCCCGGTGGTAGCCGTACCGGGTGCTCGTGGCGGTCAGCAGCACGCCCAGGAACAGCACCGCCGCACCCACCGGCAGCCACGCGAACGCGGGCCGGGCATCAGCGGGGCGAGAGCGCCCCGCACCGGGTTCGGTGCCAGGGCCGGGTGGTGCGGACGTGACCGCCATGGTGGGAACGTAGCGGCAGTCCCGGCGGAGCGCCAGAGACTGCCCGGGTGGGTTCTGCGCGCGGCGGCGGCTCCCGGGCTACGCCGGCGGCACGGGGCGGTCCGCCCGCCGCGGGAGCGCGAAGACCAGCAGGAACGCCGCGACGGAGAGCGCGGCGCTGGTGCCCATCGCCATGGTCGCGGCGTGGGCGAAGGATTCGGCGACCGCCTCCGGCGTCGGGCGGCCGGGTGGCAACGAGAGCGACCCGAAGAGCACCGAGCCGATGACGGCGATCCCTGCCGCCGACCCGATCCGCTGCATGGTGCCGATCACGCCGGAGGCCGCTCCGGCGTCGGCTCGGTCGACGGTGGCCACGATGAACTGGGCGTTCGGGGCGATGAACAGGCCGCTGCCGACGCCACCGACCAGGAGCGGGGCCGCCAGGGTCCAGTGGGTCAGGTCGCCGACGGGCACGAGCCAGAGCACGAGCCACAGCGACACCAGGCCGATGGCGACCATGCCGGTGCCGATCACGAGCACGAGGCGGCCCAGGCGGTGTGCCAGGCGCTCGCTCTGCGACGCGCCGACGATCGACCCGAGGGCGAACGGCACCGACACGATCCCGGCCGCCAGCGCCGAGTGGCCGAGCCCGGACTGCCAGAAGATGGAGACGGTGAAGAAGATGCTGGTGAAGGCGGCGAAGTACACCAGGGCGAGGATGACGCCGCCGGTGAAGGCAGGATGCGAGAACAGGCGGGGCGGGACGAGCGGGTTGCCGCCCCGGGCCACGAACCGGCGTTCCCAGGCCGCGAAGGCGACGAGGAGCAGCAGACCGCCCACGAGAGACGTCCAGGTCCACCACGGCCAGCCGGCGTCCTCGCCCTCGATCAGGGGCACCAGGACCGCGACCAGCGCGACCGTGACCAGCAGCAGGCCCACGCCGTCGACCCCGCGTGCGGTGCCACCGACGACGATCCGCGGCAGCAGCGCCGCCGCGGCGACCACCGCGAGCACCCCGAACGGGAGGTTGACGAAGAAGATCGAGCGCCAGCCCTCCGCCTCGCCGAACGCCTCGATGAGCAGGCCGCCGACGATCGGTCCGAGCGCCGTGGAGAACCCGATGGCCGCACCCATCACGGCGAACGCCTTGCCCCGCGTACGGCCCGCGAACATCAGCTGGATCAGCGCGGTCACGGCCGGGAAGAAGATGCCGCCGCACAGGCCCTGGACCACGCGGGCCACGACCAGCTCGGTGGAGCCCGACGCGAGCCCGCACCAGAGGCTGGCGAGCGTGAACCCCGCGAGGCCCACCACGAAGACCCACTTGTGGCCCACCCGGTCACCGACCCGCCCGGCGGGGATGAGGGCCAGGCCGTAGGCGAGCGCATATCCCGAGATGATCCAGGACAGGGTGCCCTCGGACGCGTCGAGGGACGTGCGGATCGTCGGTAGCGCGACGTTCACGATGGTCGTGTCGAGCAGGGCCATCGACACGCCGAGGATGAGCACCGCGAGCGCGATCCACGAGCTGCGGGGGGTCGCGTCCGGGGTCGTGGGCGCGGGGGAGCTGGTCACTGGAGGAGCGCCTCTCGGGGAACGGGCAACCCCACGATCGTACGTGTCAGCAGTACGGGTCACCCGGGTGGTCCGAGCGTCCGACACCTGCGCGGGGGCGTGCCTAGGGTGGGCGCATGGAACTGGTCTTTCGGGAGGCGAAGCGTGACGACCTCCAACGGGTCGTCGAGCTCATCGCCGACGACGCCGTGGCGGCCCGCCGTACCGGTAGCTACGGCGAACCGCATGTCCGGGCCTTCGAGGCCATCGCCGCGAGCCCGGACAACGAGCTGGTCGTGGCGGAGGCGGAGGGCGTGGTGATCGGCGTCATGCAGCTGACGTTCATTCCCGGCATCTCGCGCAACGGTGCCGCCAGGCTGCTGGTCGAGGCCGTGCGGGTGAGCCGCGAGCTGCGCGGCCAGGGCATCGGCCGGCTCCTGATGGAGCACGCCCACGAGCGGGGCCGGGAACGGGGCTGCGCCTTGGCCCAGCTGACGTCGGACAAGCAGCGGCCCGAGGCGCACCGGTTCTACCGGAACCTCGGCTACGAGCAGTCGCACGAAGGGTTCAAGCTCCCGCTCTGAGGCAGACCGTGCCCTGAGACTCTTGCTGCAAAGTTCTGCAAGCATTACAGTCGTCGTCGTTCCACACCGG
This sequence comes from Promicromonospora aerolata, assembly GCF_042682255.1. NCBI lineage: Bacteria > Bacillati > Actinomycetota > Actinomycetes > Micrococcales > Promicromonosporaceae > Promicromonospora > Promicromonospora aerolata. Next base: position 2,849,016 of record NZ_JBHUHF010000001.1, on the reverse strand, counting down.
GGTTCCGGACGACGAAGGGGTCATCCATGTCTCGCACCGCGCGCCTGCGCCCAACACAGCTCGGCGCTGCTGCCGTCGCGGTCGCCCTGGTGGCGTCGCTCGGGCTTGCCACGTCGGCGTCGGCCACCGCGTCGATGTCGGCCACCGCAGATGGGGACCGCACGGCCGCCCTCGTCGGGAGCCTGCAGGACGAGCTCGGCTGCGCCGCCGACTGGGATCCGGCGTGCGCGGAGACGGAGCTCGTGCCCCAGGGCGACGGCACGTTCGTCGCCGAGCTGGAGGTCCCTGCCGGCACCTACGAGTACAAGGTCGCGCTCAACGACACGTGGGACGAGGCCTACGGACGTGACGGCGGCCAGGACAACGTCCCGCTGCACCTGGAGGGCCCGGCCACCGTCCGCGTCACGTACGACGACACGACCCACCGCACGGCCCTGACGCCACTCACCCTCGCGGGCTCCTACACGGAGACGGACGATGCTCTGGTGCACGAGCCCGTGCGCCAGCCCGGCAGCGACGAGCGCTTCTACTTCGTGATGACCGACCGGTTCGCCAACGGCGACCCCTCGAACGACGAAGGGGGCCTGACGGGCGACCGCCTCGACACCGGCTTCGACCCGACGGACAAGGGCTTCTACCAGGGCGGGGACCTGGCCGGCCTGCACGAGAACCTCGACTACATCGAGGGCCTCGGCACGACGGCGATCTGGCTCACCCCGAGCTTCCTCAACCGGCCGGTGCAGGGCTCCGGCGACGACGTGAGCGCCGGCTACCACGGCTACTGGATCACCGACTTCACGCAGATCGACCCGCACCTGGGCACCAACGCGGAGCTCGAGGCGCTGATCGACGACGCCCACGCGCGCGGCCTCAAGGTCTACTTCGACATCATCACCAACCACACGGCCGACGTCGTCGACTACGCCGAAGGCACCTACGACTACGTGGACCAGGCCACCGCCCCGTACACGGATGCCGACGGCACCCCGTTCGACCCGGCCGACCACGCGGGGACGGGCAGCTTCCCCGAGCTCGACGCCGCCACCAGCTTCCCGTACACGCCGGTCATCGACCCGGCCGACGAGGACGTGAAGGTCCCGGCCTGGCTCAACGACCCCACGCTGTACCACAACCGGGGCAACTCGACGTGGGCCGGTGAGTCGGTGACCTACGGCGACTTCAGCGGCCTCGACGACCTGATGACCGAGCACCCCACGGTGGTCGACGGCTTCGAGGAGATCTACCAGGCGTGGATCGACCTCGGCATCGACGGGTTCCGCATCGACACGGTCAAGCACGTGAACTTCGAGTTCTGGGAGGAGTGGTCGGCCGAGATCGAGGAGTACGCCCACGCCCAGGGCAAGGACGAGTTCTTCACGTTCGGCGAGGTGTACGACGCCGACGCCGCCAAGACCTCCCCGTACGTGCGGCGCACCGCCATGAGCTCCGTGCTCGACTTCTCGTTCCAGGCGGCCGCCACGAGCTACGCGAGCGGCAACAGCGCGCAGCGGCTCGCGGACCTGTACGCCTCCGACGACCTGTACACCACACCGCGCAGCAGCGGTTCGGCCCTGCCGACGTTCCTCGGCAACCACGACATGGGCCGTGTGGGCTACATGCTGGCGGGTACCGACGACCCGCTCGAGCGCGACGAGCTCGCGCACGAGCTCATGTACCTCACCCGCGGCCAGCCGGTGGTCTACTACGGCGACGAGCAGGGTTTCGCGGGCACCGGTGGGGACAAGGACGCCCGGCAGACCCTCTTCGCGACCGAGGTCGACGAGTACGCGAACCAGCCCCTGGTGACCGGCGAACAGGCCGGGAGCGTCGACCGGTACGGCACCGACGCCCCGCTCTACGAGCACATCGCGGCGCTCGCCGACCTGCGCGAGGAGCACCCCGCACTCGCCACGGGGGCCCAGATCGAGCGCTACGCCGAGGACGGCGCCGGCGTCTACGCCTTCTCGCGCGTGCACCGCGACGAGCAGGTGGAGCACCTGGTCGCCGCGAACAATGCGGCCCAGGAGCGCACGGTCACCTTCGACGCGCTCACCCCCGGTGCCACGTTCGCCCCGCTGTACGGCACCGACAGCCCCGTGCCGGCCGACGCCGACGGCGCCGTGACGCTGACCGTCCCGGCGCGCTCCGCCGTCGTGCTCGTCGCGGACCGCACCGTGGGCGCCGACTCTGCGGGCACCGTCACGGTGGTCCCCGGCACGACCGCGCGCCCGGGCGCCGCGCTGTCCGGCGTCGCGCCGGTGGCCGCGGGCATCGACGACGCCTGGGCGGAGACCTCCTTCGCCTGGCGCGCGGTCGGCACGGACGAGTGGCACCACCTCGGCACCGCCGAGGACACGACCCCCCGCGTGTTCCACGACGTGAGCGCCGACGGCGCCGCACTGCCCGACGGCACCCTGGTCGAGTACCGCGCCGTGACCCAGGACGCCGACGGCGACCGCGCCGCCGCCAGCTCGTACGCGTCGGTGGGCGTGGACGTCAGCGCAGAGACCTCCGACGGCCCCGACCCCGGCATCGACATGGTCGCCGTGGCCGGCTCGCACAACAGCGAGATGGGCTGCGCGGGCGACTGGACCCCCGACTGCGAGGCCGCGCGCCTCACCCTCGCCGACGACGGCACCTACACCGGCACCTTCGAGCTCCCGGCCGGATCGTACGAGTTCAAGGTCGCCCTCAACGGCTCCTGGGCCGAGAACTACGGGGCCGACGGCGAACGCGACGGCGCCAACATCCCGTACACCACCGGCGGCGGCCCCGTGACGTTCACCTGGGACCCGGAGACCAAGGTGCCCGCGGTCCGGACCGGCACGCCGGGCACACCGGGGGAGGGGCAGCAGGCCGCGCACTGGGTCCGCGAGAACCTGGTCCTGGTGCCGTCCGACGGCTTCGGCACGGGCGAGAGCTGGGCCCTGGAGACGGGTAGCCCGGAGGATCCGACGTCGTACACCCTGGTGCCCGGTGACCTGCCCGCCGAGGTGGCCGAGGACTTCCCGCACCTGGCCGGCCACCTCACCCTGGAGGTCGAGGGCCTGGACCGCGCCGCGGGGGCGTCCGCCCTCCAGGGGAGGCTCCGCGTCACCCGGCACGACGGTGAGACGCTGACCGCCGCCACCGGCGTGCAGATCCCCGGCGTGCTGGACGACCTGTTCGCCACCGACCGGCCGCTCGGTGTGACCTGGCAGGGCAGCAAGCGCGCGTCGTTCGCGCTGTGGGCACCCACCGCCCGGTCGGTGACGCTGCAGGCCTGGCCGGCCGGCGCGTCGCTGGAGGACGAGCCGCACACGTTCGCGATGGCCCGGCAGGACGACGGGGCCTGGACGCTCGACGGCGGCAGGGCCGCCAAGAAGTTCGGCGGCCCCGCGGTGGGCTGGCAGGGCGCCGCCTACCGGTACGCCGTCGAGGTGTACGTGCCGAGCACGGGCCAGGTCGAGACCAACGTGGTCACCGACCCCTACTCCGTGGGCCTCACGCTCGACTCGACCCACTCGGTGGCCGTGGACCTGGACGCCGCAGCCTGGCGGCCCAAGGTCTGGCGCACCACCCCGGCACCCGTCGTCGAGGACGCCGTGGACCAGACCATCTACGAGCTGCACGTGCGGGACTTCTCGATCTCCGACGAGACCGTCCCCGAGCGGCTGCGGGGCACCTACGGCGCCTTCGGCGTCCAGGGCTCCGACGGCATGACCCACCTGCGCTCGCTGGCCGAGGCAGGGCTCACCACCGTGCACCTGCTGCCCACGTTCGACATCGCCACGATCCCGGAGGACCGAGCGGGCCAGGCCACGACCGGTGACCTGTCCGGGTTCGCGCCCGACGGCACCGAGCAGCAGGCCGCCGTCGCGGAGGTGCAGGGACAGGACGGCTTCAACTGGGGCTACGACCCGTACCACTTCATGGCGCCGGAGGGTTCGTACGCCGTCGAGGCCGACGGCGGCCCGCGCGTCGCCGAGTTCCGGTCGATGGTCGGCAACCTGCACCGGGCCGGGCTCCAGGTGGTGCTCGACCAGGTGTTCAACCACACCGCGGCGTCGGGCCAGGACCCGAAGTCGGTGCTGGACCGCGTGGTGCCGGGCTACTACCACCGGCAGCACCCGGTCAGCGGCGCCGTCGAGACCAGCACCTGCTGCCAGAACGTGGCCACGGAGCACGCCATGGCGCAGCAGCTGATGGTGGACTCGGTGGTCACCTGGGCACGTGACTACCGCGTGGACGGGTTCCGGTTCGACCTGATGGGGCACCACTCCCGGGAGAACATGGAGGCCGTGCGGGCGGCTCTCGACGAGCTCACGCTGGAGGAGCACGGCGTCGACGGGGCCGGGGTCTACCTGTACGGCGAGGGCTGGGACTTCGGTGAGGTGGCAGGCAACGCCCGTTTCGAGCAGGCCACGCAGGGCCAGCTCGGCGGCACGGGCATCGGCACGTTCAGCGACCGGCTGCGCGACGCCGTCCACGGCGGCTCGCCGGTCGACGGCGCGTCGCTGTTCACCCAGGGCTTCGGGACCGGCCTGTTCACCGACCCGAACGGGAACGAGGCGCGGCTCGGCGACCCGGCGTCGGTCAACGACGGCGGCGACGACGAGGCAGCCGACCTGGCCCACCAGAGCGACCTCGTGAAGCTCGGGCTGGCCGGCAACCTGCGGTCCTACGAGGTGACCACCGCATCAGGGGAGCAGGTCCGGGGCGAGGACCTGGACTACCGGGGCTCGCCCGCCGGCTACGCGGACTCGCCCGAGGAGGTCGTGACCTACGTCGACGCGCACGACAACGAGACGCTGTTCGACCTGCTCGCGCTCAAGCTGCCCGCGGACACCCCGATGACGGACCGGGTACGGATGAACACCGTGTCGCTCGCGACCGCCGCACTCTCGCAGTCGCCGTCGTTCTGGCACGCGGGCACGGACCTGCTGCGCTCCAAGTCGCTGGACCGCAACTCGTACGACTCGGGCGACTGGTTCAACGCCATCGACTGGTCCGGACAGGACAACGGGTTCGGGCGGGGCCTGCCGATGGCGGCCGACAACGAGGACAAGTGGCCGCTCCAGCGTCCGTTGCTGGCCGACCCGGCGCTCAAGCCGACCCCCGACGACATCGCGTTCGCCTCCGCCCAGGCGGCCGAGCTGCTGGAGCTGCGGCACTCGACCGAGCTGTTCCGTCTCGGGTCGGCCGAGCTGATCCGGCAGAAGGTGACGTTCCCCGGCTCCGGGCCGGACGCCGTCCCCGGCGTCATCACGATGTCGGTGGACGACCTCGCTGGCTCGTCCGACGTCGACCCCGCTCTGGACGGCCTGCTCGTGGTGTTCAACGCCTCGCCGACGGCGGCGTCGGTGGAGGTGCCGGAGCTGGCCGGCCGCGACTACGTGCTCTCGCCGGTGCAGGACGGCGGGTCGGACGCCGTCGTGCAGGAGACGGAGTGGGACACGGAGAACGGGACGGTGACGGTCCCGGCGCGGACCGTGGCGGCCCTGGCTGAACCCCAGGACTGACGAGGCTGCCCGCCGACTGCAGAGCTGGTCGCTGCCCGATCCGCCGAGTGCAGAGTTGGACATGGTGAGGAGGTCTCTTTCCGCGACCATGTCTGCACTCGGCGGATCGGGCAGCGACCAAGTCTGCAGTCCCGCCGGACAGCCTTCCGGCGCCTGTCGACGCCCAGCGGGTGCCGACGACCTGACAGCGCTGACAATTGCTCCGGAGAGTCTCTTGACTACGGGTCGCGCGGGGTGAATCGTGTGCCTCAGCTTGTCCGGCAAGGTTGCCGGACTTCGCACGACGCAAGGGAGCTTCATGCGCACGGCACGATTCTTCATCGCACCCGTCACGGCAGCGGCACTCGCCCTCTCGCTCGGTGCCTGCGGCTCCGGCGGGGGTGGGTCCGACGATGCCACGATCAAGGTGGCCTACCAGAAGTTCGGCAACTTCACGCAGGCCGACGAGCTGTTCAAGGACGTCAAGGCCGACTTCGAAGAGGCGAACCCCGGCGTCACCGTCGAGCTGGTGCCCATCGAGGCGCAGCAGAACGACTACTTCACCAAGCTGGCGCTCATGAACCGGTCGCCCAGCACCGCGCCGGACGTCATGTACGAGGACACGTACATGATCAAGTCGGACGTCGAGGCCGGCTACCTGCAGCCGCTCGACGACTACCTCGCGGAGTGGGACGAGTGGGACCAGTTCGTCGACAGCGCCAAGCAGGCCGGTGCGGGCGACGACGGCAAGACCTACGGCGTCTCCATGGGCACCGACACCCGCGGGCTCTGGTTCAACAAGGACGTGCTCGCCAAGGCGGGCCTGCCCGAGGACTGGGCGCCGTCGTCGTGGGACGACCTGCTCGAAGCGGCGCGGGCGATCAAGAAGTCCGACCCCGACGTGGTCCCGTTCAACATGTACTCCGGTAAGCCGCAGGGTGAGGCGGCGGTGATGCAGGGCTTCGAGATGCTGCTCTACGGCACCGGCGACACCCTCTACGAGGACAGCAAGTGGGTGCTCGGCTCGCAGGGCTTCGTCGAGTCCCTCGAGTTCATCGAGACCGTCTTCACCGAGGGGCTCGCGCCGACCCCGCAGCAGGCGCTCGACACCAACATCGGCAACACGGTGCAGGCCGAATGGCTGCCGGAGGGCAAGGTCGGCATCGCGCTGGACGGCTCGTGGGTGGCGGGCAACTGGCTCGAGTCCGGCGTCGCGCCGTGGCCCGAGTGGTCCGAGAAGATGGGCACGGCGCCCATGCCCACCCAGGAGGGCCAGGAGCCGGGTGCCGTGAGCATGTCGGGTGGCTGGACTCTCGCCATGGGCGCGGGCTCCGAGAACCCGGACGCCGCGTTCGAGTTCATCTCCATGGCACTGAACCGGGAGAACTCCCTCTGGTTCGACGTCGCGAACAGCCAGATCGCCGTGCGGACCGACGTCGCGGAGGACCCGGAGTACACGAAGTCGAACCCGACCACCGAGTTCTTCACGGGCCTGGTGGACGTGACCCACTTCCGGCCCGCCACCTCCGACTACCCGAAGGTCTCCAACGAGATCATGGTCGCGATGGAGTCCGTCATGACCGGGCAGCAGACGCCGGAGGAGGCCGCCGCGGTCTACGACGAGGCCGTCATCGGCATCGTCGGCGAAGAGAACACGACCCAGGGCTGACCTGTGGCCGTCACGTCCCGCGGCGCGGCGCGGGTGGTTCCACTCGCGCCCGCCGTCGTTCTTCTCGCGCTCTTCATGCTGGGCCCCGTGGTGTGGTCGTTCTACGGCTCGTTCACGAACGCTGCGCTCACGGGGCCGGCCGCCCTGAACCCGGAATGGATAGGGCTCGACAACTACACGGCGCTGCTCGGCGACCCCGACTTCCCGAAGTCGCTCTGGCTCACGGTCGTCTTCGTGTTCCTGTCCGCCGTCGTGGGGCAGAACGTGATGGGCATCCTGCTGGCCGGGCTGCTGCGCTCGGCCGTCAAGCCCGTGCGGTCCATCGCCTCGACCGTCGTGGTCGCCGCGTGGGTACTGCCCGAGATCGTCGCCGCGTTCGCCGCGTACGCGTTCTTCCACTCCGAGGGCACGCTCAACACCATGCTCGGCGGGATCGGCATCGCGGGACCCGACTGGCTCTACTCGATGCCGATGCTCGCGGTGATCCTCGCCAACATCTGGCGCGGCACGGCCTTCTCGATGATGGTCTACTCGGCGGCGCTCGCCGAGGTGCCGCCGGAGCTCACCGAGGCCGCGCAGCTCGACGGTGCGAACGGTCTGCAACGGATGGCGTGGGTGACGCTGCCGGTCATCCGGCGCAGCATCTCGACCAATCTGATGCTGACCACGCTGCAGACCCTCTCGGTCTTCACGCTGATCTACGTCATGACCGGTGGCGGACCGGGTACGGACAGCTCGACGCTGCCCATCCTGGCCTACCAGGAGGCGTTCAAGTTCGCGCAGGTCGGCTACGGCACGGCCATCGCGACGGTGATGATCATCGTGGGTGCGGTCTTCTCCGTGATCTACATCCGCGCGCTCCGACCGGAGGTGGACTGATGGCCGGCCAGATGACGGCGCCCGCCGTGCAGACGAGACGTGCCGGGACGACCAGCCAGCTGGCGGGACCGCGCATCAGGGCGACCAGGGTCGCGGCGAACGCGGTGCTGCTCGCCATCGCGGTGCTGTTCGTGCTCCCGATGGCGTGGGTGCTCGTCGCGTCGTTCGACGCGCAGGCGACCCTCTCCTTCGGGGTGCCGGACGCCCTGACCACGGACAACTTCGCCGCGATCATGACGCCGGAGCTGACGTGGCTGCCGCTGTGGAACGCGTTCGTGCTGTCCTTCGGGGCGGGAGCGATCACGGTGGTGGTCGCCGTGCTCGCCGCGTACCCGCTGTCGCGGTACCGCATGCGGTTCGGCAAGTACTTCCTCTACTCGGTGCTGTTCGGGACCTGCCTGCCGATCACCGCGATCATGGTTCCGGTCTACGCGCTGTTCGTGCAGCTCAACCTGCTGGACTCGCTGCCGGGGACCATCTTCTTCATGGCGGCGGCCTCGCTGCCCATGGCGATCTGGATGACGAAGAACTTCATGGACTCCGTGCCGATCTCGCTGGAGGAGGCGGCCTGGACCGAGGGCGCGTCGGCCATGCAGGCGCTGCGGCAGGTGGTGCTGCCGCTCATGCGGCCGGGCATCGCGGTCGTGTTCATCTTCGTGTTCGTGCAGGCGTGGGGAAACTTCTTCGTGCCGTTCGTGCTGCTGCTCTCCCCGGAGAAGCAGCCGGCGGCCGTGAGCATCTTCGCGTTCTTCGGGCAGTACGGGTCGGTCGCCTATGGGCAGCTCGCCGCGTACTCCTTGCTCTACGCGGCACCGGTCCTCGGGCTGTACGTGCTGGTCACGAGAATCTCGGGCTCGGCGTTCGCGCTGGCAGGGGCGGTGAAGGGCTGACCCCCAGCGGGGGTGGGGCCGGCCGAGCCGCAACCTGATGGTGGGCGATGGCACCGAGCCGCAGCCTGCGGCCCACCCGCCCGCCAGCGGCAGGTCAGCGGAAGACGACGGTGCGGCGACCGTCCAGGAGCACCCGGCGCTCCGCGTGCCACCGGACGGCACGGGCGAGCGTGCGTCGCTCGACGTCCTCGCCGATGCCCACCAGGTCCTCGACCGTGCGGGAGTGGTCGACCCGCTCGACGTCCTGCTCGATGATCGGGCCCTCGTCGAGGTCTCCGGTCACGTAGTGGGAGGTGGCGCCGATGATCTTGACGCCGCGGTCGTGGGCCTGCCGGTACGGGCCCGCACCCTTGAACGACGGCAGGAACGAGTGGTGGATGTTGATGATCCGCCCGCTGAGGTCGCGGCACAGCTCGTCGGACAGGATCTGCATGTACCGGGCCAGCACCACCACCTCGACGTCCAGGTCGGTGACCAGGCCGCGGAGCGTGGCCTCCGCCTCCGCCTTGGTGTCCTTGGTGACCGGGACGTGGTGGAACGGCTTGCCGTAGAACGTGGCGATGTCCTCCAGGTCCCGGTGGTTGCCCACCACGCCGACGACCTCGATCGGCATGCGCTGTGACCGCTCGCGGTACAGCAGGTCGACGAGGCAGTGCGCCGCCTTGGACACCATGACCAGCGTGCGGATGCGCCGGCCGACCACGTCGAGCGTCCAGGTCATCTCGAACCGCTCCGCCACCTGGGTCATCGCGGCGGTGAGATCGTCACGGGACGCCGTCGACTCGACCTGCACGCGCATGAAGAACAGGCCCGACGCCGGATCGCCGAACTGCTGCGACTCCGTGATGTTGCCGCCATGCTCCGCGAGCATGCCCGCGACCGCGTGCACGATTCCCGGCTGGTCCGGGCAGGACATGGTGAGGATCCAGTGCGTGGCTGCGGTCTCGTCGTTCACGCGGTCAGGCTAACCCGCCGCGCCGGGCGGCTCCTCCTCCGGTGCGAGCTCGCGCCGCATCACCCAGCGCCGCCGCCCGCCGCTCACCCCGCCGGTCTCCGCGGCACGGTGGAAGCCTGCTGCCTCGAACATGCGCACCGTCCCGACGTACCCGCTGGTCGTGTCGACGCGTTCGTGGCCGACGTCAGCCGGGTAGCCCTCGACCACCTCGGCGCCGTGCGCCCGGGCGTGCTCCACGGCCCCGGCGAGCAGGTGATGCATGAGGCCGCGCTTGCGATAGCCGGCTCGGATCACGAAGCACACCGCGACCCACGGATCCCGGTCGTCCACGAACGGGATGGTGCGGGTGTTCATGAGCCGGCGGTAGGTGGACCGGGGCGCTATCGAGCACCAGCCCGCCACGACGTCGTCCACATAGACGAGTACTCCGGGCCCGGGATCGGTCTTGCAGAGGTCCTGCATGTAGCCGGGACGTTCCTCCACCGGGACACGGCTGTCCCGGTAGCTCATGCACCAGCAGCCCTTGCCGCCGGGCTTCTTGACGCCCACCACCTCGTAGAAGTCGTCGTACCGGCCGACGGCGGGCCGCACGTCGATCCGCTCACCGGGTTCCGCCCGCTGCTGGGCTCCGTGGTTCCCCATGGCAGCAACCTACGCGGCGCCACTGACGCGACCGTCTGCACCACGAACGCCGTCGACCTGGGCGCGCCACCTCTGACACGATGGCCTCATGAGCAACTCCACCACGACGATCGCGCTGGTCGAGGACGACCATGCGGGCGAGCTTCTCACGCTGCGGCGCGCCGCGTTCGTGACCGAGGCCCAGCTGTACGACGACCCGCACATCCCGCCCCTGACCCAGACGCTCGCCGAGCTGCGGGACGACCTGGCACGGGACGACGTCGTGACGATCGGCGCCTGGGAGGGTCACCGGATGATCGGCTCCGTGCGCGTCGAGATCGAGGACGAGAAGGCGACGCTCGGCCGGCTCGCCGTGGCGCCGGACAAGCAGGCCCGCGGTATCGGCACCGAGATGCTCTTCGCGGTGCTCCCGTACCTGCCGGAGCAGACCAAGGAGATATGGGTCTTCACCGGCAAGGACTCCAAGCAGAACCTCGCGATGTACACGAAGCACGGCTACGAGGAGCAGTACGACAAGGCGGCCGGCGATCTGACGTACACCTACCTGCGGCGCGTGCTGGGCGCGGCGGGCGCGCAGAGCGTGCAGGACGCGCCGCGCGACGCCTGAGGTCAGTACCCCCAGGAGTGGAAGGACTCGATCTCCATCCACGCGTCGAACCGTGAGCCCTCCCGGTCCGGGTACGGCTTGCCCGTGTAGTGGGTGGAGAGCCGGTCGATGCCGGCGAGGTCCTCGTCGGGCGTGATCGTCACGCGGCCCCGGAGGCTGATGTGGCGGTACCAGCTGTCGCCGTCGAGCACCGTGAGGGAGACCCGCGGGTCCGCCCGGAGGTGGTCCAGCCGCTTACGGGTGCCGGCGAGGTTCAGCAGCACGCGTCCGTCGTCGTACAGGTACCAGGTGGCCACCGAGACGGGTGCGCCGTCGGGTCGGACGGTCGCCATGACGGCGGGGTTCGGCTGCGCGAGGATCTGCGCGATGTTCTCGGGTACCGGGGGAGTGGCCACTGTGTGCTCCTTCGACGTCGGACTGTCCGAGCAGCCAATCAGGTATCGAGGCCCAGGCCAAGAGCGTCGAGCGACCGCAGCAGCGCGTTGCGGCGACCGCCCTGGTGATCGGCCTGGTCCAGCGCCCGGCGTGTGGCCCGGACGGCGGCCGCCGCCACGGGCTCCGGCGGGAACGGCACGGAGGCGTGCCGCACCGTCGCCGCCATGCGCTCGGTGGCGGGCGCACCGTCCAGGGTGTCGAGCCGGTCGAGCATGACCTGCGCGGCGAAATGGCTGCCGGAGACGCCACGGCCCGCGAGGCCGGCAGCGTGCTGCACCCGCCCACCGGCCGCCTGGCCGAAGAACGCCCCGGAGCCGGTGGACACGTCCTCGGCCCCGGACCACCGGTGCGTCAGCCGGATCCCCTCGAGCTGCGGGAAGGTCGTCAGCAGGTGCTCGGCGAGCCGCCGGAACGTCGCCGGCCGGTCCTCGTACGTCCTGCTCACCTGCCCGCCGTAGGGGTGGACGGCGTCATGACCGCCGAACACGATCCGGTGGTCGGCGGTCAGCCGGTAGTGGTGGGACCGGTGGGCCACGTCGGCGAGGCCCTGGCGTCCGCGCCAGCCGATCGCGCCCAGCAGCGCGGTGGACAGCGGCTCGGTGGCGATCGCGTAGCGGTACACGGGCAGGGCATGCCGGTGGTAGCGGCGCAGCAGGGACGGGAACGCGCTGGTCGCCAGCAGCACGCGGTCCGCCAGCAGGGTCGCCTCGCCGGCAGGCGTCGTCGTGCGCAGGACGACGGCGCCGCGCGCGCCGCCCTCCGCGCGGGCCAGGCCGGTCACCCGGGTCTGCTCGAAGACCTCGACGCCGAGGTCGCTCGCGACGCGTGCGAGCTCGGCGGCCAGACGGGCGGGATGTACCAGCGCGGCGGCGTCGGGACGGACGAGGCCCGCCTCGTACGTCGGGCTCGCGATCTCGGCGCGCACCTTCGCCCGGTCGAGGAAGGTGTGCGGGGCCCCGGCCCGGGCGGCCCGCGCGGCGGCGTCCAGCAGCCGGTCGATCTGGTGCGGCTCGATCGCGAGGTCGACCACGCCCGTGCGCTCCCACTGGCAGTCCAGGCCCAGGTCCACCACCGCCGCACCGATGGCCGCGAGGTTCTCCTGGCCGAGCCGGGTCAGAGGATCGGACTCATCGGGCGGGCGGCCGCGGCCGTAGTCGTCGTCGCGCGCGAGGCGCGCGCCGCAGAACCCGCCGTTGCGGCCCGACGCCGCCCATCCCACCGACCGTCCCTCCACCAGCACGACCCGCGCGCCGGGGTGCCGCTGCTTCGCGTGCAACGCCGACCACAGGCCGGTGTACCCGCCGCCGACCACGGCGATGTCGGCGCTGGTCGAGGCCGTCAGGGCAGGGAAGCCCGCCCGCTCGCCCAGGTCGTCCAGCCAGAGCACCGCCTGGCGTGCGGTGCCGAGGGCGTGGTCGACGACAGCCCGGGCCGGTACGTTGCGCTCGAAGACGGTCTGCTGAGGACGGGGCATGCCAGGAACCTAGCGAAGGTGCGGTGACCGCTGGTTTCGGCCCGGTGAGCGGCAGATGACGCCGCAGGTCAGAATCACTTGGCGAGACAGACCGTCTCGTAGCCGCGCTGTGCGTCGAAGCCGAGCTCGATCCGGTCGGCGGTCCCCTGGGGGCACTTGCTGCCACCGACCGTGAGCCCGGACACCGTGCGCGTGCCGTCCGACGAGCACTTCGCCTCTCGGCCGTCCTCGGTCACGCAGTCGCCGGTCACGAGCTGGCCGCCGCCCATCCCGGGATCGCCCGGGTGGTCGTCCGACAGGTTGCGGGCGCACACCACCTGGGTCACGCCGCCGGCCTGGCCGTCCTTCTGAAAGACGAGGTCGGTACCCGTGGGGCAGTGTGCCTGCCCCACGGACACCGCGTCCTGGATGTCGAGCACCGTGACGGTGGCCTCGGCGTCGTCGCAGGGCAGGGGGCGGTGCGTGTCCGAAGGGGCCCCGGCCTCCGCGGCCGTCGGGTCGGGTCCGGCACACGCGTCGATCGCCCAGGTCGCCGTGCTCTCCTCGGCGGCGTCGGGCCCGAAGAAGTGGAAGCCGACGGCTCCGATGACGCCGGCGGCGATCAGGAAGGCGACGGCCGACCAGATCCAGTCCCGACGGCTCGTGTTCCTGCGACCGCCGTTGCCGCCGCCGGAGGCGCGGGTGGTCTCCGCCGGGGGCCGGCCGGGACCCGGCGGCAGCGGACGGGGCCCGGGACCGGTGGCGAGCTGGCCGGACCGTGGTCGGCCGGATCCAGCCTGCCCGGGCTGGCTGGTGCGGAAGGGGCCGGACTGGGGCTGTCCGGTGGGTTGGAACTGGCCGGAGCGGTGACGGTCCGGCTGGTGTTCCGGGACACCTGCGTCCGGTGACACGGGGTAGGGCATGGGCGGCACCATAGCGACGTACGGGTGAATCGCGAAAGGGTCTCAGGTACTTTCGTTGCGATCACGGGCCTCGGGTTCGACGGCGGTGTCGTCGGACGGTCGCCTGGCACGGGTTCCGACGGCCGCTGCTACGATCTTCGAGTCGCGACTGGCGTCAGGTGGATCACCACCGGGGAGCGACGAGTCATGCTGACGACGGGTCGTTCGCCTGGGCCCTGGGTCACCTCGTGAAAGGTGTGCGCCCGGGCAGGTATGTCGCGGCGCGTGTGCCCTCCACCGCCGTCCGACTAATCCCCGTCCCGCATGAATCGAGGAGCTATGAGCGCATCGACTCCCGACCCGCTCGCCACCCCGCTCGCTGAGCTCGACCCCGAGATCGCCGCCGTCCTGGACGGAGAGCTGGCCCGACAGCGTGACACGCTCGAGATGATCGCATCCGAGAACTTCGTGCCGCGTGCCGTCCTGGAGGCCCAGGGTTCGGTCCTGACCAACAAGTACGCCGAGGGCTACCCCGGGCGCCGCTACTACGGTGGCTGTGAGCAGGTGGACATCGCGGAGAACCTCGCGATCGCCCGCGCCAAGGACCTGTTCGGCGCCGAGCACGCCAACGTCCAGCCCCACTCCGGCGCCCAGGCCAACGCGGCAGTGCTGCACGCCCTGATCAACGCCGGGGACAAGATCCTCGGTCTCGAGCTGGCCCACGGCGGCCACCTCACGCACGGCATGAAGATCAACTTCAGCGGCAAGCTGTACGACGTCGGCTCGTACGGTGTGGACCCGCAGACCTACCGCATCGAGATGGACGAGGTCCGCAAGAAGGCGCTCGAGCACCGCCCTGACGTCATCATCGCCGGCTGGTCCGCCTACCCGCGTCAGCTCGACTTCGCCGCGTTCCGTGAGGTCGCCGACGAGGTGGGCGCCAAGCTGTGGGTCGACATGGCGCACTTCGCCGGGCTCGTCGCGGCGGGGCTGCACCCCTCCCCGGTGCCGCACGCCGACGTCGTGTCCTCGACCGTGCACAAGACGATCGGCGGGCCGCGCTCCGGCTTCATCCTCTCCAAGGAGGAGTACGCCAAGAAGATCAACTCCGCGGTGTTCCCGGGCCAGCAGGGCGGGCCCCTCATGCACGTGATCGCCGCCAAGGCGGTGTCGTTCAAGGTCGCCGGGACCGACGCGTTCAAGGACCGTCAGGAGCGCACGCTGCGGGGCGCCTCGATCATCGCGGAGCGCCTCTCCCAGCCGGACGTGGCGGCGGCCGGTGCCTCCGTGCTGACCGGCGGCACCGACGTGCACCTGGTGCTGGTGGACCTGCGGAACTCGAACCTCGACGGCCAGCAGGCCGAGGACCTCCTGCACGACGCCGGGATCACCGTGAACCGCAACGCCGTCCCGTTCGACCCGCGCCCGCCGCGCGTCACCTCGGGCCTGCGCATCGGTACGCCGGCGCTCGCCACGCGCGGGTTCGGCGACGCCGAGTTCGCGGAGGTCGCCGACATCATCGCGACGGCCCTGAAGGACGGCGCGACGACGGACGTGGACGCCCTCTCCGCCCGCGTGGCGACCCTGACGGCCAAGTTCCCGCTCTACCCGGGTCTCTGACAATTCCGCTGAGTGCTGGGTACTTGTTGATCTGAACGGTTTCAGAGCGCAGATACCCGGCACTCACCGAGGGAGGTACGCATGAGTGCACAGATACTCGACGGGAAAGCGACCGCCGGCGCCATCAAGGCGGAGCTGAAGGAGCGGGTGACCGTGCTGCGCGAGCGGGGCGTCGTGCCGGGCCTCGGCACACTCCTGGTCGGTGAGGACCCCGGGTCGCAGTGGTACGTCGCGGGCAAGCACCGCGACTGCGCCGAGGTCGGCATCGCGTCCATCCGGGAGGACCTCCCGGCCGACGCCACGCAGGACGACATCGAGGCAGCGGTGCGCAGGCTGAACGACGACCCGGCCTGTACCGGTTACATCGTCCAGCTGCCGCTGCCGAAGGGCATCGACACCAACCGCGTGCTCGAGCTCGTCGACCCCGACAAGGATGCCGACGGCCTGCACCCCACCAACCTGGGACGCCTCGTGCTGCGGGTCAACGAGGAGGTCACCTCCTCGCTGCCCTGCACCCCGCGCGGCATCATCGAGCTGGTGGAGCGGCACGGGATCAAGCTCGCGGGCAAGGAGATCGTGGTCCTGGGCCGGGGTGTCACCGTGGGCCGCCCGATCGGTCTGCTGCTCACGCGGCGCGCCGTGAACGCCACCGTCACCCTGACGCACACGGGCACCACCGACCTGCCCGGCCTGGTCAAGCGGGCCGACGTCGTCGTGGCCGCCGCGGGCGTCAAGGGCATCGTGACCGGCGACATGGTGAAGCCGGGCGCCGTGCTGATCGACGTCGGCGTGTCCCGCGAGACCGACCCCGAGACGGGCAAGTCGCGCGTCGTGGGCGACGTCTCGCCCGAGGCAGCCGAGGTCGCGGGCTGGGTATCGCCCAACCCGGGCGGCGTCGGCCCCATGACGCGCGCGATGCTGCTGGCCAACGTCGTGGAGTCGGCAGAACGCGCACTCGAGGGCTGACGTGGTCGCTCTCTCCGCCGAACGTAGGAGTAGTCGCCGCATGCGCCCTCATCAAGCGACTGAGCCTACGTTCGGCGGACAGAGCGGTCGGTAGGGCACGCGACGGCCGAATCCCGCCAGACCCTCTGCCGCCGTCGGGGCAGGCTGACGGCATGCACAGGACCATCGACCTCAAGGTCATGTACTTCGGCACGCCCGTCGTGCTCATCTCGACACGGAATCCGGACGGGACGGCGAATCTCGCGCCGATGTCGTCCGCCTGGTGGCTCAACGACCGCTGCGTGCTGGGCCTCGGCAACTCCGCACAGACGGCGGCGAACCTTCGCCGTGAGCGCGAGTGCGTGCTGAACCTGGTGCCCTCGACCATGGTCGACGTCGTGGACCGGCTGGCGCTCACCACCGGGAAGCCCGAGGTGTCGCCCAAGAAGGCGGCGATGGGATACGAGTTCGTGCCGGACAAGTTCGCTCTGGCCGGCCTGACGGAACAGGCGTCCACCCTGGTCGGGGCACCGAGAGTCGCTGAGTGCCCGGTGCAGCTCGAGTGCACCCTCGAAGAGGAGGGTCCGCTCGGTGCGGCCGGCTCCGGAGCCACCGTGTTCCACGTCCGGGTGCAGCGCAGCCACGTTGCCGACGAGCTGGTCATCCCGGGGACGCACTACGTGGACCCCGTGGGCTGGGACCCGCTGATCATGAAGTTCTGCGAGTTCTTCGGCGAGGGCTCCGCGATCCGGCCGTCGCGCCTGGCCGAGGCGTGGGAGATGCCGCACGACGGGGTGCTCACGAGCTGACAGTCCGATCACCATGCGGTTGCTGCCAGAACCTGGGCAGATTTGGCAGTAACCGCATGGTGAACCGCGCCTGGCCGATGAGTTTTCGGCAGGAGTCGGGTCGGGTAGGTGACGGGGCGGTCGGCGCCCTGCGCAGCCGAGGACAACCCAGGAGGACCCCATGGTTACCGTTCGACCGCACCTCTGGTTCGGGAACAACAAGGCGGCCGAGGCGGCCGCGTTCTACGCCGAGCACGTCCCTGGCTCCTCCGTCGAGAGCGTGCTCAAGGCGCCGGAAGGCGTCCCGGGCGTCGAGCCGGGTACGGACTTCGTCGTGGAGTGCACGGTGGCGGGCATGCCCGTGATCGGGCTGAACGCCGGTCCGGAGCTCCAGCTCGACGAGGCGTTCTCGTTCTACCTGCTCGTCGAGGGCCAGGACGAGGTCGACCACTACTGGAACCTGCTCACCGCGGACGGTGGCTCACCGGGACCCTGTGGCTGGTGCAAGGACAAGTTCGGCGTCTCGTGGCAGGTCATTCCCAAGGAGCTCGAGCAGCTCTGCGGTACGTACTCGACCCCCGCGGAGATCGCGGCGATGAACGCGATGCTGAAGATGGGCAAGATCGACGTCGCGGGGCTGCGGGCCGCCTACGACGGGGCGTGACCGGGGCCGGCTGTCAGAGGTGGCAGCTAGGCTCGTCCGGTGCCTATGATCGTCGCCACTGCCAACGTCAACGGGATCCGCGCGGCCGTCCGCCGCGGGATGGACTCCTGGATCGCCACCCGCACGCCGGACGTGCTCCTCCTGCAGGAGGTGCGGGCCCCCGACAAGGTCGCCCGCGAGCTGCTCGACGGCTGGCACGTGGCGCACGGGGAGAGCGAGGTGAAGGGGCGCGCCGGAGTACTCGTCGCGTCCCGGCTGCCCCTCGGCGAGGTGCGCACCGGTCTCGTGGACTGCGGGCCGGACGGCGCGGCCGAGTCGGGTCCCGACACGGGCCGCTGGATCGAGGCGGACGTCCAGCTGCCGGAGGGCGGCACGCTCACCGCCGTCTCCGCCTACCTGCACTCCGGGTCCACCAACCCGGGGCAGGAGCACACGATGGTGGCCAAGTACGCCTACCTGGAGAAGGTGACGGCGCGGCTCGCCGAGCTCTCCGTCGCGCAGGCGCGGGCGGTCGTGGCCGGCGACCTCAACATCGCCCACCAGAACGTTGACATCAAGAACTGGAAGGGCAACGTCAAGAGCGCCGGCTTCCTCCCCGAGGAACGCGCCTACGTGACGCGGTGGCTCGACGAGCTGGGCTGGACCGATCTCGGACGCGCCCACGCGGGCGACGGGCCCGGTCCGTACACCTGGTGGTCGTGGCGCGGGAAGGCGTACGACAACGACTCCGGCTGGCGCATCGACTACCAGCTTGCCAACCCGGCGCTCGCCGACGCGTGCCGCAAGATCGAGGTCGACCGCGCACCCACCTATGCCGAGCGCTGGAGCGACCACGCCCCGCTGGTAGCCACCTACGAGCTCTGACCCGTCGCGCCTCGCGCTGGTCGGCCCCGGACGGTGGCCCTGACGGACTGCGGCCCTGACTCGGCGTACCAGGTACGCCTTGTCAGGGCCGCAGTCCGTTGGTCGAGATCCGGCTCGACCAGCAGGCGGGTCTCGACAAGCTCGACCAGCGGGGGCCGGATCAGCCGTCAGTAGCGGATGGCGTCGATGACCTTGACGCGGACCGCGTAGATCGCCGGGATCAGCCCGGCCAGGGCGCCGATGCCGACGGCGCACGCCATGCCCACCAGCGCGGCGTCGAACGGGAAGCCGGGCAGGTCGTCGATCGGGCGGCCGAAGATGCGGTCGATCGGGATGTTCTTGATGATCGCCACGGCGACGACCACCCCGACCACGCCGGCCACGGTGGTGGCGACCACCGACTCCATGAGCACGCCGAAGAACACGCGGCCGCTCGTGGCCCCGAACGACCGGCGGATGCCGATCTCCCGGATCCGGTAGCGCACCGTGACCAGCGCGATGTTGAGCAGCCCGAGCCCGCCGAGCAGCAGCGCGAACCCGCCGACGCCGAGCACCAGGTACTGCAGCACGCGGTCGATCACCAACGGGTCCTCCTGCGGCGGCTCCACGCTGAACGGCACGCCGGCCGCGGCGAGGTCACGGGGGAGCACCTCGGCGAACTCGCCCGCCAGCTCCGGCGGAACCCAGAACCGGTACCGGTCGCCCATGATCTGCTCCGGGAACCAGTGCACGGCCTGGTCGAACAGCATGAGGGCACGCGGTCCCTCGTCGTTCCACTGCACGGGCACCTCACCGATCACGGTGGCGGCGACCGGCGTCTCGCCCTCGATGACCACGCCGGGGTGCGTCGCCGCGGGGGCGCCGTCGGCGTACGTGTCCAGGAACGCCTGGTTCACCACGAGCACGGGAGCCAGCCGCTCGGTGTCGGAGTTACTGAACCAGCGCCCGTCCTCCAGGGCCTGGCGGGTGATGGTCCCGTGGTCGACGTCGACGGCCGACCACTCGATGTAGTCGCCGCTCTGGCCGCCACGGATCCGCAGGTCCACGGTCGCCTGCACGGAGTGGTACGAGATCTTGTGCCGCTCGGCGACCGTGTCGACGAGCGCGTCGGTCTCGGCCGCAGACATCTGCCCGCCGCCCATCCCGCCGCCCATGGACCAGGCCTGGAGGGTGGTGTCCCGGCCGGTCATGCGCTCGGTCTCCTCCTGCATGGCCTGGCCCACCATCGTCACCGCCGCCGTGATACCCGTGATGGCCGTGACGGCGCAGGCCACGCCGATCAGGGCCAGGAGCACCCGCACCCGGTGGATCCGCAGCTCGTCCCAGGCCTCGAGGATCGCGCCCACGACGCCGGTCATGCGGTCAGCCCCGCGGCCTCGGCGACGGCGATGGTCGCCCCGGCCGAGCTCTCGGCCACCGCGGCGGGCGCGTCGAGGTGGATCGGGACCAGGACGCCGTCACCGAGCCGGAACTGGCGGTCGGCGCGGGCTGCGATCGCGAGGTCGTGGGTGATGGTGACGAGGGCCGAGCCGGTCTCGTTCGCCGCGTCGTCCAGGAGCGTCATGATGGCCTGGCCGGTCTCGACGTCGAGGGCTCCGGTGGGCTCGTCGGCGAGGATGACCCGCGGCCCGCGCACCAGGGCGCGGGCGATCGCCACGCGCTGCTGCTCACCGCCGGAGAGCTTCTCCGGCCGGGTGTCGAGCCGTTCGCCCAGACCGACCCGTTCGAGGGACCGCGTGGCGAGCTTCGTCCGGTTCCAGAACTGCTTGCCGCGGGCGTACAGCAGCGGTGCGGCGACGTTCTCGAGGGCCGTACGGCCCTGCAGCAGGTTGAACTGCTGGAACACGAAGCCGAAGTCGTCGCCGCGCCGGCGGGCCAGAGCCCGGCTGCGCAGCCGGCCGACCGGCTCTCCCTCCAGGAGGTATTCGCCGGAGGTGGGGGAGTCGAGCAGGCCGAGGATGTTCAGCAGCGTGGACTTGCCGGTGCCGGAGCGGCCGACGATCGCCACGTGCTCACCGGGGCCGACCGTCAGGTCCACTCCGCGGAGGATCTCGAGGGTGCTGCCGTTCGGCAGCTCGACGTGCCGGGTGACGCCCTGCAGGTCGACGAGCGGGGTGGCCGTCATCCGAAGCACTCCTCCTCGAACGCCTGCATGGTCTCCATGTCGCCCTCCATCGATGCCTGCTCGTAGGCGGTCATGTCGTCGCAGTCGACGCCGCCCTCGGTGCCGTCGTCGACGGGCGTGAACTCGAGGATCTGCTCGCCCGGCTTCAGGCCCTTGGTGACCTCCACCTGGAGACCGTCGGTGAGGCCGAGCCGCACCTCACGTGCCTCGGCCTCCGCGCCCTCCTCAGCCACCGTCCACACCTTGCCGGTCTGCGAGGTGCCGAGCACCGCGCTGATCGGCACGACCACGACGTCCTTCGCGTTGCCGTTGGTGATCTCGATCTCGCCGCCGAGGCCCGAGAAGGCCTTGACCTTGGGCGGGATGGAGCAGCGCACGGCGCCGGTGGCTTCAGCGGGCGGTTCGCCCATCGACACGTCGCCGCCTCCGCCACCCGCGCCGGCGGGCGCCTCGCCGATGGTGAGCCCGGTGCAGGTGAACGGTGCGGGCCCGCCCTTGAGCGTCACCTCGGCCTTGCCCGTCGCCCCGACGAGCCGGTACTGCTGGTCGGCCGTGAGCGTGCCCGAGATGGACAGCGTGCCGGGGGAGACGGTGCCGATGGTCTCGCCCACGGCGACGGCCTGGTCCTTGAGCACCGTGATGTCGACGGTGCCGTCGACCGGTGCGAGGGCGGAGGTCCAGGTGACCTTCGGGTCCTGCTCGGTGACCGTCTCCTCGCCGGTTTCCTCGTCCACCTCGACGACGGGCTCGACGGGCTCTTCGCTCTTGATCCACAGGACGCGGGTGTCCTTGTCGACCTCCGCGTCGTCGACCTGGATCTCGGCGATGACGCCGTCGGCGGTGGCCTTGATCTCGACGGGCGGGTCGGAGACCACGGAGGCCGGCACCGTCACCGCGTTGGTGACGGAGCCCTTCTCGACGGCGATGACCGACTCGCTGATCTCGCCCGTGGGCTGGAGCGCGTCCGGTGGGTCGAGCTCCGCCCCCTTCAGGGCGAGCGCGACGAGCGCTGCGGCGATCACGGCCCAGAGGATGATCCGGGCGGTGGGGAAGACGTACTGGCGGACGACACCCATGTGGGCTCCTCGCGGCGGGGACTGGGGGTTCGGCGGACTGGCAGCCCGGCGGACATTAGCGCAGGCCCGGTCCGGGAGGGGATGAAAGTGCGGGGTGAAGCCAAGACTTTGCGCGCAGCGGGTGCGTCGGTGGGACACGGCCCGTGCGGTGCTGTGCGATACACGCTACTATGTTATGCGCTATAGCGGCCACGGACGTCGCCGGGTACGCGTGTCGAGGTCTCGACACGCGCGCCCGGCATCGTCGCGCCCGGCCGGGCGCCCGCCGTCAGGCCGCCGGCGCGGAGGGCGGGGCCAGCAGGAACGCCGGCGCGGTCAGCCCGGCGTCGGCGAAGGCGCCGGCGACCGCCTGGGCGACCGTGTCGACGTCGGACAGGCGGACCAGCGCGATGGCGCTACCGCCGAACCCGCCCCCCGTCATGCGGGCGCCGAGGGCGCCGGCTGCCATGGCGGAGTCGACGACGAGGTCGAGCTCCCGGCAGGAGACCTCGTAGTCGTCCCGCAGCGAGGCGTGCGAGGCCAGCATGAACGGGCCGACGTCGGCGGCGCGCCCCTCCCGCACGAGGTCGGCGAACCGCGCGGTGCGGTCGATCTCGGACACGACGTGCCGGACGCGGCGGCGCAGCACGCCGTCGGGGTCGTGCGGCTCGAGCTCGGTCAGTGCCCGGTCGATGCCGATCCCGCCCAGGGTCGGGGCGATCTCGCGGAGGGAGCCCAGCCCGAGGAGCTGCGCGGCCTGCTCGCACGCGGCGCGGCGCGCGCCGTACTCGCCGGAGACGTGCGAGTGCTCCGCCTTGGTGTCGACGACCAGGAGCGTCAGATCGGCCGTGGCCAGGTCGAACGGCACGGGCACGCCGGACTCCAGCGGCTTCAGTCCGGGCCGGAAGTCCAGCAGGAGCGCGTGGCCCTCGCGGCAGCGCAGCGACGCCGACTGGTCGAGGCCACCGGTGGGGGCACCGGCGATCTCGTTCTCGGCGCGTCGGCTGGCCTCGACGAGCTCGGCGCGTCCGGCGTCGGACGCGGCGAGGCCGAGACCCGCCACCGCGTCCAGCGCGACCGCCGCGGCGGCCTCCAGCGCCGCGGACGAGCTCAGCCCCGCGCCGAACGGCACGCACGAGTCGACGGCGGCGTCGAAGCCGCCGACCTTGTGGCCCGCCTCGGCCAGGGCCCAGGCGACGCCCGCGACATAGGCGCCCCAGCCCTGCACCGCGCCGGGCGCGATGTCGGACAGCCGCGCCTCCCACACGCCCTCTGCCTGGGCGGACACCAGGCGGACCTGGTCGTCCTCGCGGGGGCGCAGGGCGATGAAGGTGCGGTGCGGCAGGGCGGTGGGGAGGCAGAGCCCGGCGTTGTAGTCGGTGTGCTCGCCGATGAGGTTGACGCGTCCGGGGGCGGACCAGACGCCCTCGGGGGAGCCGTCGAACGAACGGGTGAAGAGCTCGTCGACCCGGCGCGCGCCGTCCTCGGCGGTCCAGGCTTCGAGCCACTGCGGTTCAGTCATGAGGAACATTGTCTCTCGACGTCAGGCAGTAGTGGTGCGCAGCACCCGGACGGCGCCGGCCGAGACCTCGGCGTCGCCCGTGACGGCGTCGCCGGTGAGCAGGTCGGTGGCCGGCGCGGGCAGCGGGAGCTTCGCCGGCCCGTCCGTGTGGTTGATCGCGACCGTGTACGTGCCGCCGTCGCCCGTGCGGCGCACCACCTCCAGCCCTGCCACGGTGCCCGACGGCGCCAGGCCCGCCGCCGCGTACACGTCGGCCATGACAGTGGCGAGGGCGTCGACGTCCAGGCTCGTCGAGACGTACCAGCCGGTGCCTGCGCCGTGGCGGTGGCGCGTGATCGCGGCGCCGCCCGGCTTGGGTCCGTCGGCGTAGGTGCCGACGGGCTCGGCGCCCGCGAGCACGAGGTCGTCGGCCCAGACGGTGCCCGTGAGCGGGACCGCGTCGGTGCTCGCCGCCCCGGCCCCCGCCGCCCCCGCCCGGTAGGTGACGGTGAGCGCGTCGTCCGCGCGCAGCGGCAGGAACTCCTCGACCCGCACGCCGAGCGCATCGCGCAGCGGCGCCAGGAATCCGCCCGGGTGCACGGCGTCGTGCTCGTCGACGATGCCGCTGAAGTAGCTGACCAGGAGCGTGCCGCCGGCTTCGACGTACGCGGTGAGGTTCGCTGCGGCATCGGCCGTGAGCAGGTACGACGCCGGAGCGACGACCAGCTTGTAGCCGGACAGGTCCTGGGTCGGCCGCGCCAGGTCGACGGTGTGGCCGTCGCGCCAGAGGCGGTCGTAGTAGGTGTCGACCCGCTCCCGGTGGCGTGCGCCCTGGCTCGGCCGGAACTCCAGGTCCTGTGCCCAGAACGACTCGTAGTCCCACAGCAGCGCCACGTCCGCGTGCACCCGGGAGCCGGTCAGCTCGGTCAGGCGACCGAGGTTCGCGCCCAGCTCGGTCACCTCGCGCCACACGCGCGAATCGGTCCCCGCGTGCGGCAGCATCGCCGAGTGGAACTTCTCCGCACCGGAACGGGAGGCCCGCCACTGGAAGAACATGATCGCGTCCGCGCCGCGGCCCAGGTGTGCGAACGAGTTGCGGGCCAGCTCCCCCGGGCGCTTCGCGACGTTCCGGGGCTGCCAGTTGACCGCGGACGTCGAGTGCTCCAGCAGCAGCCACGGCTTGCCGCCCGCGACCGACCGGGTCAGGTCGGCGGCCAGCGCGAGGCCCACGTAGCCGCGCGGGTTCGCGGCCTGCAGGTAGTGGTCGTTCGAGACGAGGTCTACCTCCTTACCCCACGCGAACAGGTCGGTGGCCGGGCAGCTGGCCGCCATGAAGTTGGTGGTGACGGGTGCGCTGGAGTGCTCGCGCACGGCGTCGCGCTCGGCGACGAAGCAGGCGCGCAGGGCGGCGTCGGAGAACCGCGCGAAGTCGAGCTGCTGGGCGGGGTTCACGGCCTCGGGCGCCACGGCGGGGACCTGGACGTGCTCCCAGTCCTCGTAGTGCTGGCCCCAGAAGGCAGTGCCCCAGGCGGCGTTCAGGGCGTCCAGCGAGTCGTACCGGTCGCGCAGCCACTCGCGGAACGCCCGCTGGGCGTGGACCGAGTAGTCGAGCGCCACGGGAGCGCCGTACTCGTTGTGCACGTGCCAGCCCACCACCGCCGGGTGCTTGCCGTACCGCTGGGCCAGCTCGGTGGTGATGCGCAGGGCCGCGGACCGGTATGCCGGGGCGGTCGGGGCCATGAGGCCGCGCCCGCCGGGGCCCATCGGAGTACCTGTCCGGTCAACCACCCGGGCGTCCGGGTGGGCCGCGTACAGCCAGGCCGGCGGGGCAGCCGTGGGCGTGGCGAGCAGCACCCGCACACCGCCGTCGTGCAACAGCTCGATCACCCGGTCCAGCCAGCCGAAGTCGAACTCGCCTTCGCGCGGCTCCAGCAGCGCCCAGCTGAAGATGCCGAGGCTGACCAGGTTCACGCCCGCCTCGTTCATCAGCCGGACGTCCTCGGCCCAGACCTCCTCCGGCCACTGCTCCGGGTTGTAGTCGCCGCCGTAGCCGATCTGCTCGACGCCGGTCAGCCACCCGTCGTACTGCGGTCCGGGGACGAAGGTCGGGGTCTCAGGCATGGAGGTTCCTTTCGCGCAGGCGGACTTCGACGTCCGGGTGAGGGCACGTCCGTGCCGTCCGGGCTCCACCGTAAGGGCTGGGCGGGCATATCGGAATACGCTTCCCGGTGCTCGGGCGGCCCGAGCGGCCCGACGACTCGGGCCGGCCCGAACACCGGGCTCCGGGCTCCGACGGGGCACCCGGAGCGAGGAGTCACACCCACCGGTGGTACGCCGCACGAAGATTCGCCACGGGCAGATTCACCTGGTCCTCGCCGTGCCGATGCGGTTCCGTGGAACCATGCGAATCCTGGTTCTCGGTGGAACGGTCTTCCTCTCCCGCGCCGTCGCGGAGGCGGCGGTGGCACGCGGGCACGACGTGACGTGTGCGGCACGCGGCGTGAGCGGCACGGTGCCCGACGGCGCCACGCTCGTCCCGTGGGACCGCGCCGAGGCGGTGCCGTCGGAGCTCACCGGCGCGCCGTTCGACGCCGTCGTCGACGTCTCGCGCCTCCCGTCGCACGTGCGCCGTGCGGTCGAGGCGTTCCCGGACGCGCACTGGACGTTCGTGTCGACCGTCAACGTCTACGCGGACACCGCCACGCCGGGCGGCACTCCCGCGACGCTGCCCCTCCTCGACCCCGTGGAGACCGACGAGGACCCGAAGTCCAGCCCGGAGACGTACGGCGCCATGAAGGTGGCCTGCGAGAACCTGGTCCGGTCCGGCGCCGCGGCGGCCCTCGTGATCCGGCCCGGCCTGATCGTCGGACCGGGCGACCCGAGCGGGCGGTTCGCCTACTGGCCGGCCCGGTTCGCGCAGGCGGCACAGGACGGGCTGCCGGTGCTGGTCCCGGAGCCCGTCGACGCCCCGGTGCAGCTCGTCGACGTCCGCGACCTCGCGGAGTGGATCGTGACGGGGGCCGAGGCGGGCACCACCGGCGACTTCGACGCGGTCTGCCCGCCGCTGCCGCGTTCGGAGCTGCTCGCCCAGGTGGCCGACGGCGCCGGGGCCGATCCCGAGCTCGTCGCCGTGTCCCC
This sequence comes from Promicromonospora aerolata, assembly GCF_042682255.1. Taxonomy (NCBI): domain Bacteria; kingdom Bacillati; phylum Actinomycetota; class Actinomycetes; order Micrococcales; family Promicromonosporaceae; genus Promicromonospora; species Promicromonospora aerolata. The sequence continues at coordinate 2,822,404 of NZ_JBHUHF010000001.1, read as the reverse complement.
GGAGGTCCTCGCCGAGCACGAGGTCGTTCCGTGGTCGGGCCCGCGGTCGATACCATTCTGGGCCGCCGACCTGGTCGACGCCGGCTTCATGGCCCACGACGTCACGTCCTCGCTGGCGGCGGGACTGACGATCCGGCCGTTCTCCGAGACTGCCCGCGACACGCTCGCGTGGCTCAGCGCCACGCCGGACGCCAAGGCCACGGGCCTGACCCGAGCCGAGGAGCAGCAAATCCTGACAACACTCGGCACTTAAATCTGCGGTGTCCCCCGGTCGAACGCCGTGCGGGTTGCGGATAGCGGCCGCATTCCGCAACCCACACGGCGCTCGACTCCCGGGCAGCCCCGGGGCAGCCCCGGGCAGCCGGGGGGTCAGGCTGGGGGGCGGTCCTGCTTGAGGAAGTCCGCGCAGCGCTCACCGATCATCATCACCGTGATGTTCGGGTTGACCGAGGTGATCTCCGGCATCACCGACGCGTCGGCGACGCGCAGGCCCGTGACGCCCTTGACCCGCAACCGTGGGTCGAGCGGGGAGCCGTCGTCGTCCGGTGCACCCATCCGCACCGATCCCGTGGGGTGGTAGACGGTGTTGTGCGTGCGGGAGATGTAGTCCGCGATCTCCTCGTCGGTCTGCACGTCCGGACCCGGGTACAGCTCCGGTCCCGCCCACTCGGCCATCGCGGGCTGCGCCACGATCTTCCGGGCCAGCTTGATGCCCTCGACCATGACGGTCATGTCGTACGGGTCCGTGAAGTAGCGGGGGTCCACCATCGGCTTGTCCCGGAAGTCGCGCGACCGCAGCCGGACGGTGCCGCGAGAGCGCGCGTGCGTCACGTTCGGCGTGAGGCAGAACCCGTTCTCCGTGGTCGGGTACCCCTGCCGCGCCGTGTGCATGTCGAACGGCACCGAGCCGTAGTGCATCATCAGGTCCGGCCGGTCCAGGCCCGGCTCGGTGGCCGCGAAGATGCCGATCTCCCACCACTGCGTCGAGGAGGTGACCATCGGCTGCTTCGCCTCCCACTGGATCACCCCTTCGGGGTGGTCCTGCATGTGCGAGCCGACGCCGGGAGCGTCCACCAGGACGTCGATCCCCACCTCCGCGAGGTGCTCCGCCGGGCCGATCCCGGACAGCATGAGCAGCTTGGGGGAGTCGATCGCACCCGCCGACAGGATCACCTCGTGGTGGGCGGTGAACGTCCGGTGGTGGATCAGGTCCGGGTCGAGCACCTCGACCCCCGTGCACCGGGTGCCGTCGAAGACCAGCCGCTTGGCGCGGTGCTCCGTGAGGATCGTCAGGTTCGGCCGGTCGAGGATCGGGTGCAGATAGCTCACCGACGACGACGAGCGGACGCCGTCCTCGCGGGCGTTGATCTGGAAGAAGTTCGCACCGGTCACGACGGTGGTGCCGTCGTTGAACTGCACGCGGGGGATGCCCGCCTGCTCGCACGCGTCCAGCACGGCCACGCCGCACGGGTCGGCCGCCGGGACCTGCCGGATCCGCACGGGACCGTCGTGCCCGTGGTGGGCGCCCGGCTGGTCGTTGTTCTCGAGCTTCGTGTAGTACGGGCGGGACTCCTGGGCACGCCAGCCGGTGGCGCCCAGCGCCTCCCACTCGTCCAGGTCCTCCGCGGGGGCCCAGAACGCGATGCACGAGTTGTGCGAGGAGCACCCGCCGAGCACCTTGGCGCGTGCCTGCCGCATGAACGAGTTGCCCGCCGTCTGCGGCTCGACCTGGTAGTCCCAGTCGTAGCCCGACTCCAGCAGCCCCATCCAGCGGTCGAGGCGCAGGATCGCGTCGTCGCCGACGTCGGACGGGCCTGCCTCCAGCAGGGCGACGGAGACCGCCGGGTCCTCGCTGAGCCGCGCCGCGACGGCGGCGCCGGCCGAGCCGCCGCCGATCACCACGTAGTCGAAGGCGCGCTCACCGGTCCGTGCGGTGGACTGCTCGGTCGGTCGCTTCGCGGGCAGCTCAGTCATCGGTGCCTCCGAACCACCCGGTCACCGCCGGGCGCAGGTTCTGGTAGATGTGCTTGGACTCCTGGTACTCGGCCAGGCCGGCCAGGCCGAGCTCCCGGCCGAAGCCCGACTGCCCGTAGCCGCCCCACTCCGCCTGCGGCAGGTAGGGGTGGTAGTCGTTGATCCAGATCGTGCCGTGCCGCAGCCGGTTCGCCACCCGCTGCGCCTTGCCCGCGTCCTGCGACCAGACGGCGCCGGCCAGGCCGTAGAACGTGTCGTTGGCGATCTCGACCGCCTCGTCCTCGCTGCTGAACGTCTCCACGGTGACGACGGGACCGAACGCCTCCTCGATCACCGCGGAGCTGCCGCGCCGCACGCCGTCGAGCACCGTGGGCAGGTAGTAGAACCCGGCCTCGAGCTCACCGGTGCCCCACTTGCCGCCGCACCGCACGACAGCACCCTCCTCGACGGCCTGCTCCACGTAGGCCGTGACCTTGTCCCGGTGCGCGGCCGAGATGAGCGGACCGGTCTCCGCGGCCTCGTCCCACGGCCCGCCGAGCCGGATCTGCTGGGCACGGCGCACCAGCTCGTCGACGAAACGGTCGTGGACGGACTCCTCGACGACCAGCCGTGCCCCGGCGGAGCACACCTGTCCCGAGTGGACGAACGCCCCGTTGAGCGCGTTGTCCACGGCGGCGTCGAAGTCCGCGTCCGCGAAGACGACGTTCGGGTTCTTGCCGCCCAGCTCCAGCGCCACCTTCTTGACCGTGGCCGCGGCGCTCGCCGCGATGATGCGGCCGGTGGCGAGGCCCCCGGTGAACGACACCATGTCGACGTCCGGGTGCGACGACAGCGGAGCCCCTGCCTCCGGACCCGCACCGAGCACCAGGTTGGCGACGCCCGCCGGGACGCCGGCGTCGGTGAGGACCTCCATCAGGAGGACAGCGGTGTGCGGGGTGAGCTCGCTCGGCTTGAGCACGAACGTGTTGCCGGCGGCGAGGCAGGGCGCCACCTTCCACACGGCCTGCAGCAGCGGGTAGTTCCACGGGGAGATGAGGCCGCAGACCCCGACGGGCTCGTGCACCACGCGGCTGAGCACGTCCGGGCTGCCCGCGTCGACGACCCGCCCGGCGTCGACGCCCGCCACCTTGGCGTACCAGCGGAAGCAGGCGATGCAGTCGTCCATGTCGATGCGGCTCTCGACCAGGCGCTTGCCCGTGTCGCGGGACTCGGCGAGGGCGAAGTCCTCGGCCCGCTCGGTGAGCAGCTCGGCCACGCGGTGCAGCAGCTCACCGCGCTCGGGCGCGGTGGTCGCGCGCCACGGGCCGGTGTCGAACGCTCGCCGCGCCGCGGCGATCGCCCGTTCGGTGTCGGCGGCGGTCGCCTCGGACACCTCCGCGACGAGCGAGCCGTCGGCCGGGCAGCGGATCTCGCGGGTACCCCCCGCGGCTGCTGCCTCCCAGAGGCCGTCGATGTACAGGGTGGTCGGTGTGCTCATGGTGGTGCTCCGGTCGGGACGTGCGGGGCGTGCGGTGGTCAGCCGTCGATCTGTTCGGTGTCGTGGGTCGGTGAGCTGCTCGCGTGCAGGAAGAGCAGGTGCCGCTCGTACTGGTCCAGGACGTCGGCGATGAGCTGTTCCTTGGCGTAGTCCGTCACGTCGTAGCCCTGCGTGCCCTCGGCGAGCAGGACCTCGATGCGGAAGTACGTCTCGTCCTGGTCCGAGGTGTTCATGCGGAACGTCGGCGTGGGGTGCGCCTGCGGCCACAGCGTGTACGTGAACGGGTCCTCGTCACCGTGCTCGACCGTGAGGGTGATGGCGGGCAGCCCGGTCTCGCCCACGGGCGCCTCGGTGCAGGAGGTCGTGATGCCCTGCTCCTCCAGCGCGGCGGAGACCTCGGTCAGCGCGGGGCGCACGGTCTTGTCGATGAAGCGCAGCGCGTGCCGCCGGTCGGGGAAGCTGACGAGCCGTGTGAGCCGCTGCCGCCACCCGGGTGCACCGGCGGTGCCGGCGTGCCCGATGCGTCCGGACAGGCTGGAGGGCAGCGCGGCGCGCAGGGTGTCGAACTTCTGCCCCTCGGTGCGCAGCACCTTGTAGAGCGCGATCATCACGCCGAACATCACCAGCGAGAACGGCAGGCCCATGATGATGGTGCCGGACTGCAGCGTCGAGATGCCGCCCGCCAGCAGCATGCCCATGGTGAGCAGGCCGGTGGCCGCCGCCCAGAAGATCCGCAGCCAGATCGGCCCGTCGTCGCCCGCCCGGTGGAGCTTGGAGGTCAGGTTGGACAGCACGAGGGCGCCGGAGTCGGCCGACGTCACGTAGAACAGCAGGCCGATGAAGATGGCGAGGCCGATGGTCGCCGGCGCTGCGGGGAACTGTTCGAGCAGCGCGTAGATGCCCGATGCCGGGTCGTTCATCGCCGCATCGCCGAACGCCGCGCCCTCGGCGCCGCCGTTGCGCATGTAGTCCAGCGCGCTGTTGCCGAAGATGGACACCCACAGCAGCACGAAGACGAACGGGATGGTGAGCGTGCCGACCACGAACTGGCGGATGGTCCGGCCGCGCGAGATGCGGGCGAGGAACAGGCCGACGAACGGCGCCCAGGCCACCCACCACGCCCAGAAGAACAGCGTCCACGCGTTCATCCAGTCGGTCGGCGCGTCGAACGCGTAGGTGTTCAGCGTCATGCCCGGCAGGCGGGACACGTAGTCGCCGACGTTCATCACCAGGCCGTTGAGCAGGAACGTCGTCTTGCCGGTGACGACCAGGAACAGCAGCAGCGCGAGGGCGAGCACCACGTTGAGCTCGGACAGGCGCCGCACACCACGCTGCACGCCGGAGACCACCGACAGCGTCGCCATCACGACGGCGAGCGCGAGCAGCGCCACCTGGGCGCCGACGCCGATCGGAATCCCGACCAGGTCGGAGAGCCCGCGGTTGAGCATCTCGACGCCGATCCCGAGGGTGGTGGCGAGGCCGAAGATGGTGCCGAGCACGGCGGCGACGTCGACGGCGTCGCCGAGCTTGCCCCAGACCCGGTCGCCGAACAGCGGGTGCAGCACGGAGCGGATGCTCAGCGGCATGTTCCGCCGGTAGGCGAAGTAGGCGATGGCCATGCCCATGAGGGCGTACATGCCCCAGCCGATGATGCCGTAGTGGAACAGCGTCCAGGTGATGGCCATCCGGGCGGCCTCGACGGTGCCGCCGTCACCGACGGGCGGGGCCAGGTACTGGCTGGCGGGCTCGGCCACCGAGAAGAACATCAGGTCGGTGCCGATACCGGCGGCGAACAGCATCGCCGACCAGGTGAAGAGCCCGAACTGGGGCTTGGACTGTTCGGGGCCGAGCTTGATGCGCCCTGCCCTGGACAGGGCGACGCCGATGACGAAGACCAGGAACGCGGCGGCGGCGATGAAGTAGTAGGCGCCGAACCAGTCGGAGATCCAGGTGACGACGACGCCGATGTACTGCTCGGTCCGGGCCGGCCAGATGATCGCGGCCAGGCCGACGACGAGGATCAGCGTCGCGGAGCCGAAGAACACCGGCGGGTTGATGCTGCTGTGCCGTCGTGTCTCTGGTGGGGTCTCGGCTGGTGCGGTCGGGTTGTCGGTCTTCGCCGGGGTGCTCATGTGTTCCTTTGTCGAGGGCTTTGGGGCGGTGCCCACCGTACAACTACATGAATTTTCACCTGCTGCCGACCGGTGGTCGTGCCGCTCTGCCCGAGGTTACGCCCGGCGTCGGAGGGCCGCGCGCTGCCCGGGGAGCGGTGCGTGCGCTGCCCCGGGTCCGGCGCGTCCCGTTCCGTCGTGCGCGCCCGGTCAGACCGGGGCGAGCCCCAGGCTGCGGCCGGCGAGGCCGCGGCGGCGGCGTGCGAGCCCGCGCGCGACCTCGCCCAGCACCCGGGCGCCGGGCGAGTCGGGCGCGGTCAGGACCACCGGCATACCGCTGTCCCCGCCCTCGCGGACGGCGACGTCGAGCGGCACCTGGCCGAGCAGGGGCACGTCCGTGCCGACGATCTCGGTGAGCCGCTCGGACACCCGCGCGCCACCGCCCTCGCCGAAGATCTCCAGCCGCGTGCCGTCGGGCTGCTCCAGCCACGACATGTTCTCGATCACGCCGACCACGCCCTGCTGCGTCTGGGTGGCCACCGACCCGGCGCGCTCGGCGACCTCGGCCGCGGCGGCCTGCGGCGTCGTGACCACGAGGATCTCGGACGACGGCAGCAGTTGCGCCACGGAGATGGCGATGTCGCCGGTGCCGGGCGGCAGGTCGAGGAGCAGCACGTCCAGGTCGCCCCAGAACACGTCGGCCAGGAACTGCTCCAGTGCACGGTGCAGCATGGGGCCGCGCCAGACCACGGGCTGGCCCGCCGGCACGAACATGCCGATGGAGACCACCTTGACGCCGTGCGCGATGGGCGGCAGCAGCATGTTGTCCACGCGGGTGGGCTGCCGGTCGACGCCGAGCATGCGGGGGATGGAGAAACCGTAGATGTCGGCATCGATGACGCCGACCGACAGGCCGTCCGCCGCCAGCGCCACCGCGAGGTTCGCCGTGACCGACGACTTGCCGACGCCGCCCTTGCCGGACGCCACGGCGTACACCTTGGTCATCGAGCCCGGCTGCGAGAACGGGATCACGGGGTCGCCCGCGCCGCCGCGCAGCATCGACCGCAGGGAGGAACGCTGCTCCGGCGTCATGACGCCCAGCTCGACGTCGACGCCCGCCACGCCCTCGACGGCCGTCGCGGCGGCCGTCACGTCCTTGATCAGGGTCGACTTCATGGGACACCCGGCGACGGTCAGGTCGATGCCGACGGCGACGTGCCCGCCGTCGGCCACGTCGACCGACCGGACCATGCCAAGGTCGGTGATGGGGCGCCGGATCTCGGGGTCGAGCACACCGGTCAGCGCGTCGCGCACCCGATCCTCGAGTGTGGGGGAGTCGACTGAGCTCATGAATCGATCCTATGGGCGAGGTCCAGGGGCACTGGAATCAGCGTGGTCTTTCATGACTTTGCAATGAAGGTCCGATGAAAACGGTACGCTGCGTCACCACCAAGGGTGAGGAGGCCCCATGACCGAGCCACGCGTTCCCACGCGAGTTCGGCGTGTCGCCTCGGAGGACCAGGCCCGCGAGCTCGCCGCGGCGCTGCAGCGGCCGCGCCGCGACCACCCGGTGGTGGTCATCTCGACCCCAGCGGGCCACGATGCCCCTTTCGTGGACCCGCAGCGCGTGCTCGACGACGTCGCCGGGCTCGCCGAGGTGGTCGTGATCCCCACGGGCGACGTGTCGTGGGCGTTCTCGTCGGGCATGCCGCCGGACACCCAGGTCTACGGCGGGGCGTCCCGGGTCTACGGAACGGACCTGGAGTGGGTGCACCACCCGCGCCGTTCGCCGCTGCACTTCGCGTACTCCGCGGACGAGGACGCGCGGGTGCGTGACCGCCTCGTCGGCGACGTCATGCGGTTCGCGGTGCGAGCCGGCATCGTCGGCGCGGCGCGGTCCATGCCGGACGCGGCGGCCACCGAGGGCAAGGTGCTGGGGGTGCTCGGCACGCGGGCCCTCATCAGCACCGCCGACGGCGGCCAGGCCACGATCGCGGAGGAGCTCGTGTTCTCCGACGTGCCGCTGGCACGGGTGCTCGCGCCGGGGATGCGGGTCACCGGTGTGCTGGACCCGGCGCGCCGCCTCCTCGACATCCGCTGCATGCTGCCCGACGTGGCCGCGCTGCGCCGGGCGGTGAACGCGGCCTACCGCGTGGGCCAGGTCGTGCTCGGCCGGGTCGAGGCCGTCGAGCACGACGCGGTGCGCATCGCCCTCGCGCCCGGCGTCGCCGTGCGGGTGCGCCGTGCCGAGATCACCGGCAACGACCTGGACCTGCTCAGCGACCTCTTCACCGCGGGCGAGGTGGTGGCCGCCCGCCGGGTGCCGGCACCGCTCGACGGCCTGGCGCTGCGGCTGGACGACGTCGACGAGTCCGAGGACGAGCCGGTCCCCGCGATCGCGCTGCTGGACGGTGGGCCGCCGTGGCTCAAGCCCTCGGAGGTCGAGCACACGCCGGCCGAGCACGCGCAGGTCGGATCTCCACTGGTCGGGCCCGCGCTGGTCGCTCCGGTGCCGGGTGGGCCGGTGCCGGGTGGGCCGACGTCCCGCCGGCCGGTTCCGGAGCCATCCGGAGGCGCCGTTCCGCCCACCCCCGCCGACCTGTACGGCGTGCGCCCGAGCGATCCGCCACGCCCCGAGGGCCCTGGACCGACGGACGGCGCCGGCGCCGTGCCCACCCCTCCCGGCGGTCAGCGGGCGCCGACCCCCGGCGACGTCGCCGCCTGGCACGCCGGTGGGCACGACGCCCTGCCGTCACCCGCCGCGACCGAGACCCCGGCGGAGCCGGCCGGCAAGGCGACGCGTGACCTGAGCCTCTCCCTGGACGCCGCCAAGTCCCAGGTGGCGGCACTCTCCAAGGAGCTGGTGGACGACAAGGTCAAGCGGCACCAGGTCGAGCTCGAGGTCGACCGGCTGCTCGGCCGCGTCGGCGAGCTCACCGAACGGCTCGAACGGAGCGAGCGGCGTGCCGAGCAGCAGGCGACAGCCCTGCGCAAGGCACGGCAGGAGGCGGCACGCCTGCGCCGACGACTGGGCGACGCGGGGGTGGAGGAGCCCGAGGAACGCTACTTCGTCGACGACGAGGAGCAGCTCCGGTTCGAGGTCCTCGCCGAGTGGGCCCGTGCCATCCCGGCCGCCGAGAAGTCCGGCCGCCCGCTGGCGGAGTACACGCTCGGACCACGGTTCCTCGACTCCCTGACCGGCGTCGAGGGTGTGAGCCGGGACCGCGTGGTCTGGACCCTCGTCATGGTGCTCACCGGGCTGGCGCCCGAGATGAACGGACTACAGGTCCACCGGCTACGGACCGGCTCCGGCGGTGACGACCCGATACGCCAGCGAGACGACGGCGCGGCGTGCTGGCGGGTGTCGCTGCAGGTCAACACTCCGTCGGCCCGCAGGCTGCACTACTGGAAGCTGCCGGGCGGTACCTACGAGCTGTCGCGCGTGGTGGTTCACGACGACGTGGAGCCCTGACCGTGGTCCTTCTCCTCCAGCTCCTCCAGGAGGTTGCGGATCTCCGACCGCACGAAGTCGCGCGTGGCGACCTCTGACAGGGCGATCCGGAGCGCCGCCATCTCGCGCGCCAGGTACTCGGTGTCTGCGAGGTTGCGTTCACCCCGCTGCCGGTCCTGCTCGGCCGTGACGCGGTCGCGGTCGTCCTGCCGGTTCTGCGCCAGCAGGATCAGCGGGGCAGCATAGCTGGCCTGCAGGGACAGCATCAGGGTGAGTGCGGTGAAGCCGTTGGCGGCGCTGTCGAACCGCAGGTTCTCCGGGCCCCAGGCGTTCCACACGAGCCAGAGGACGCAGAACACCGTGAGGTAGATCAGGAACCGCGGCGTACCGAGGAACCGGGCGATCCCCTCGGTGGCCTTCCCGACGGCGTCCTGCTCCATCCGGAACCGCGGTACCAGGCTGCGGCGCTGCGCGAGCGGGGTGTCCAGGCGGTCAGCCACGGGTCGCCTCCCGTCGCTCCGGCTCCCGTCGCTCCGCTTCCCCGCGCCCGGCGGGCACGGACTGCGGGCCGATCGACTCCAGGTGCTCGTCGTCGCTGCCCCGCCAGTCGTCCGGGAGGATGTGGTCCAGCACGTCGTCGACGGTGACCACGCCCAGGAGCCGGCGCTGGGCGTCGAGCACCGGCAGGGCGAGCAGGTCGTAGGCCGCCAGCAGGCGGGTCACCTGGCCCACCGATGCGTCGTGGGTGAGCCACTCCGTCTCGGCGTCCAGCACCGACGCGACCGCGGCGTGCGGCGGCTCGCGCAGCAGCCGCTGGAAGTGCGCCACGCCGAGGAACCGGCCGGTCGGTGTCTCCTGCGGGGGACGCACCACGAACACCATCGACGCCAGCGCCGGCGGCAGCTCGGCCCGCCTGATCTGGGCCAGCGCCGTGGCGATGGTGTCGTCCGCGCCGAGGATCACCGGCTCCGTCGTCATCAGGCCGCCCGCCGTGTCCTCGGCGTACTCCAGCAGCCGCCGGACGTCGGCCGCCTCCTCCGGCTCCATGAGGTTCAGGAGCTGGGTCGCCTGCTCGTCGGGCAGCTCGTTCAGCAGGTCCGCGGCGTCGTCGGGCTCCATGGCCTCCAGCACGTCGGCCGCACGATCCCGGTCCAGACCCGAGAGGATCGCGACCTGAGCGTCCTCCGGGAGCTCCTCCAGCACGTCGGCGAGGCGCTCGTCGTTCAGCGCGCCGGCTATCTCCAGCCGGCGCGCGGTCCCGAGCTCGTGGATGACGTCCGCGAGGTCGGCGGCCCGCATGTCCTCGTACGCTTCCAGCAGACGAGCGGCACCCTGCTCGACCGAACGCCGGGTGAGGTCCTGCACGGCGTCGACCGGCACGGTCAGGGTGGAGCCCCGGCGGAACCGCGTCGACCCCCGGGTGGACCGGCGCCGCACGAACAGCTGGTCCACCAGCCAGTCGCCCGTCCGCTGCTGCGCGATCGACACGTCCTCGATGGTGACCTCTCCCGAACCGTCCTTGAGCTGAACGCGACGATCCAGCAGCTCGCCCAGCACCACCGACTCCATGGCACGCTGCTCGAACCGCCGCATGTTGACGAGACCGGTACTGATCACCTGGCCCGCGTCGATACTGGTCACCCGGGTCAGCGGAAGGAACACGCGGCGCCGGCCCGGAACCTCGACCACCAGGCCCACCGCACGCGGAGCGCCCTTGGCCCGGACCAGCACCACGACATCACGAACCCGGCCCACCTGGTCACCGATCGGGTCGAAGACCACCGTGCCTGCCAGGCGTGCGACAAAAACCCTCGTGCTGGCGCTCACGCTGGTCAGCCTACGGCCCGCTCCTGTGGCACGCTCCTCGCCACTGGCGACAAGGTAGGAGAGACTAGGGGCATGAGCATGTCTCGCCCGGGTGCCGTCCCGAAGGTCCCGACCCTGCCGGCAGGCGACGAGGTCGCTGCGTATTCCACCTACCTGGAGGCGCAGAAAGCAGTCGACTACCTTTCCGACAACAAGTTCCCCGTCGAGAACGTCACCATCGTGGGCACCGACCTGCGCATGGTGGAGCGCGTCACGGGGCGTCTCACGTACGGCCGGGTGGCGCTCGCGGGCGCCCTCTCCGGTGCCTGGTTCGGTTTCTTCGTGGGCCTGTTGATCACACTGTTCGCGGGCGAGGCGGGCTTCCAGGTGATGTTCGCCGGTATCGCGCTCGGTGCCGGTTTCGGCCTGCTGTTCTCGATCCTGTCGTACACGTTCACCCGCGGTCGACGGGACTTCACGTCGTCGTCGCAGATCGTGGCCGCCACGTACGCGATCCTCTGTGGCCATGACCACGCGAGCGACGCGCGGGCGCTCCTGATGCGCTCGCCGAGCGGGCTGGGCAAGTCCCGCGGCAACGCGACCGTCGGGGTGCCGGCTCCCGTGGCGCCGACCCCTCAGGCGCCCGGCGCCGAGCCCGCGCAGCCCGCCGCTCCGCCGGCCCGCCCGACCGACCCCCGCTGGGTCACGCCGACGGGTGAGCCCCGGTACGGCGCGATGCGGCCGGGTGCTGATGCGGGTGCTGGAGCCGCTCCCGTCGACGCCCCGTCGGGTGCTCCCTCGGATGCGCCTGCGGATGCGCCTGCGGATGCGCCTGCGGATGCGCCGGGTGCTGGTGCTTCGGGGGCTGGTGCGTCGGGTGCTGGCTCGGCGGGTGCTGGTACTGCTGGTGCCTCGGGCGCGCCTGCGGATGTGCCGCAGTCGGGCACGCAGTCTCCGGACGCTCCGGCCGAGCCGCAGCAGGCCGCCCCGACCCCGCCCGACCAGGCAGCGGAGGCCCCCGACGGCCAGCGCCAGGACGCGGCGAGCAGCCCGGACGACTCGCCCACGTCGCGCACCCGCTACACGAACCCCTACGCCCCGCCGCGCGACGACCAGAAGTAAGCACCTCTGCCAGCTCCGCCGGGCAAGGCCCGGAAGAACCAGCACTGGCCGCTCCCCGGGGAGGACGGGAAGAAGGGCCTCTGGTCGCTCCCGGGGAGGTCCTGAAGGAGCAGCGCTGTTTGCACCGTGCCGAGTTCGGTCACTTGCACGATTCGCGGCGTGACTTCGGTCGGATGGGATGAGATCGGTCAGTCAACCGACCGATCTCATCCCATCCGACCGAACTCACTCCCGAGCAGGGTGCATTCGACCGAAGTCGCGCTTTCGGGCGGGGTGCGTCCGACCGAAGTCATTGCGCGGTGGAGCGAGTGAGACCGATGTGGCTTCCCGGTGGAGCGCAGCGGAGCCACGTCCCGGGTATGGAAAGTTCGTGTCGCGCAGAGACGCCCGCAGCGACGTCGCAATGAGCGGAGCACGACCACAGGCCCTGTGGATTGGCTCTTGTGCACAGGGCCGGGCTGTGCGGGCAGCGGCGCGCCGTGGATCGTGCACCGTCGGAACATGGTCCAGGTAGAGATTCCCGCCGTCGCGCTCGCGCTCGAACAGAGCCGCAACAAGCTGTCCGCCGCCGCTCGCACCGGCGTCGTCCTCCGTGTCCGACGTGGTGCGTACTGCGCTCCGGGCGATCTCCGCGTGGACGGACGACCCAGCCCACCGCGCGAAGAGCGCATGAAAGCTCTGGCCCGCGCCGCTGCTCTCCACGTCCAGCTTCGGGCCGAGCATGTGTTCAGCCACAGCACGGCCGCACTTCTGCACGGGTGTCTCGTCTGGGCGACCCCGAAGAAGACGCACCTCTACCAGCGGTATCGCCCGTCGGGCCATGCCGCGGACGACGTCGCGCGACACTCCTGGACCCTTGCACCCGAGGAGGTCGACGTCGCAGCGGGTCTGCCGGTCACCTCTCTCGCCCGTACGGTCGTCGACTGCGCGCGCACCATGCACCCGCTGGAGGCGCTGGTCATCGCCGACTCTGCGCTGGCCCTCGGTCTCGATCGAGCCGTCCTGACCGAGATTCTCGATGCCCGGGCCGGACACCGGGGCAAGCAGCGAGCGCGTCTGGTGATCGAGCTGGCCGAGTCGGGATCCCAGTCGGCATGGGAGACCTGGGTCCGCTACGAGCTCCTCCGGGCCGGCCTGCCCCGGCCGACCACCCAGCTGCCCGTCCGGACCGACCTCGGGACCTTTCACACCGACCTCGGGTACGAGCGGTGGGCGCTCGGCATCGAGTTCGACGGCCGCGTCAAGTATCGGCCCGACGGCGTCCGCCCCGGTCACGATCCTGCTCGGGAGTACATGGCCGAGAAGAACCGCGCTGACGCCATTCGGAGGGCCGGGATCACCGTCGAGCGTGCCAGCGCGGCTGACAAGAGCGACGTCGCGGCGATGATCGCGAGGTTCGCCCGGCATCTGCCGCCAGAGATCGTGGCGGCGGCGAGGAACGACCCCCGCCTCCCGCCGGTCTGGCGCCGGTGAGTTCGGTCCGATGCACCAGGACAGAGATGACTTCGGTCGGATGGGATGAGATCGGTCAGTCAACCGACCGATCTCATCCCATCCGACCGAAGTCATCGTCGTGGCTGGTCCTCAGCGCAGCGACGCCATCCACGCCTCGACGTCCTCCGGGCGACGCGGCAGCGCCGCCGAGAGGTTCTCGTTGCCGTCCACGGTGACCAGCACGTCGTCCTCGATGCGCACGCCGATGCCGCGGAACTCCTCGGGCACGGCAAGGTCGTCGGCCTTGAAGTAGAGGCCGGGCTCGATGGTGAACACCATGCCCGGCTCCAGGACGCCGTCGAGGTAGAGCTCACGGCGGGCCTGCGCGCAGTCGTGCACGTCGAGGCCCAGGTGGTGCGAGGTGCCGTGCACCATCCAGCGACGGTGCTGCTGGCCGTCGTCCGCGAGGGCGTCGGCGGCGGTGACGCCCTCGGGCAGGAGGCCCCACTCCTCCAGGCGGGCGGCGATGACCTCCATCGCCGCCGCGTGGACGTCGCGGAACTTGGCGCCGGGCCTGGCCGCGTCGAACGCCGCGTCGGCCGCGTCGAGCACCGCCTGGTAGATCTTGCGCTGCACGTCGGTGTACTCGCCGTCGACGGGCAGGGAGCGTGTGACGTCGGCGGTGTAGAGGGAGTCGACCTCCACGCCGCCGTCGAGCAGCAGGACGTCTCCGTCGTGGATCACGCCGTCGTTCCGGATCCAGTGCAGGGTCGTGGCGTGCTCGCCGGAGGCCGCGATGGTCTCGTAGCCGACCGCGTTGCCCTCGAGCCGGGCGTGCCCGTCGAAGGTGGTCTCCACGACGCGCTCTCCGCGCCGGTGCTCCTTCGCGGCGGGCAGCGCGCGGACGACGGCCTCGAAGCCCTCGATGGTGCGGGCAACGGCCTCGCGCATCCGCTCGATCTCGTACTCGTCCTTGACGAGCCGCAGCTCGGAGGTTGCCTCGACGAGGGCCTCGTCGGTCAGGGCGCCCTCGTCCTCGCCGGCCTCGAGGCGCAGCTCCTCGACGAGCGACTCCACGGCATCGTCCGCTCCGGTCACCACGAGAAGGCGCACACCGCCGTCGCCGACGTCCTTGGCCAGGGCGTCACCGAGCTCGTCGATGTGGCGGGCCTCGATGCCCGTGAGCGCCTCGACGTCGGCCAGCGACGGGCGGGCGCCGACCCAGAACTCGCCGTAGCGCGCGTCGGCGTAGAACTCCTCGTTGTCGCGCGGCGCGAGCGGGCGCACGTACAGCACCGCGTGGTGGCCGCCGTCGACACCGTCCGGGCCGGCGTCACCGGAGCCGTCCTCGACCGGGTGCAGCACCAGGACGGCGTCCGGCTGGTGGTCGGTGCCCAGTCCGGTGAGGTGCGCGAACGCCGAGTGCGGCCGGAACCGGTAGTCGGTGTCGTTGGAGCGGGTCTTGAGCGAACCCGCGGGGATCACCAGACGCACACCCGGCAGGCGCTCGGAGAGCGCAGCACGCCGCGCGACCGTGTACGGCGCGGCGGGGGACGCCGTGAGGCCCAGCTCGGTGCGCGGGGACCACTGCGACATCACGAAGTTCTTGAAGGCGGTGGAGGCGGGGCGGTGCGAACGGTTGGACCCGCGGTCCGCGGTTCCCTGCTCGTCGGGCTGCGAAGAGGTGGTGGGCTCGCTCATGCGCCCAGTGTTTCACGCACGCCGGGCGAAGTCTCCGAGCGCCCTGGTGAGCACCCGGTTGAAGGTCGACGGAGCCTCCATGTTGACGTCGTGGCCCGCGCCGGGGATCACGACGAGCGACCCGTCGCGCGCCGCTGCCAGGTGGCGCTGCTCCTCGATCCGCATGGCGTCACGGGCGCCGTTGACGAACCAGAGCGGGACCCGCGCGGCACGCACGTTGGCGATCGAGGAGCGTCCGGCCAGATGGGTCAGCGCGTCGGTGACGACGTCCCAGGTGGGGCGATACATCTCGGCGGTCTGGTCGGGCGTGATCTTGACGCTGCTCAGGTCCGCGCCGCCAGGCGCGGTGCGCAGCGGCCGCAGGGTCGGCACCGAGAGGCGTGCGCGATGCACGCTCGGGTGCACCACCCGGCCGGTCACGCGGCGGGCGAGGTAGGCGGCGTTCGCCACGCTCTTCGCGATGTCCCGGTAGAGCCGGACGGGCTTGCCCTTCGGGTCCGACGTGCAGCCGGCCGCGAGCACGCCCACGAGGCGGTCGGTGGTGGCGGGCCGGGCAGCCCAGGCGAGCGACGTGTAACCGCCGAGGGACAGCCCCACCAACGCCACCGGTCCGGACGGCAGGGTCGCGACGGCGTCGTCGAGCGCTTCGAACGCGCCGTCCATGGTGAACCGGGCGTGACGCCGGGAGCCGTGCGCCGGCAGGTCCACCGCGACGGCCTCGTGGCCGGCGTCGCGCACGTGCGCGAGCTGGTTCTCCCAGATCGCGCCCGAGCTGCGCACGCCGTGCACGAAGACGACGCTCGTGCGGGCGCCGGACGGGTGCTGGTTGCTGCTCATCATCCCTTCGATGATGCGCGATCCGCGAGGGCAGGCGGCGTACGCCGACGGAACGGCCCGTGAACGTGCTGTGAGGGCTTGATGCGGCACACCGCCACGGGCGGAGGTGCCGCACCTCACGGGCGCCGGCAGCACGGCCGGGCCGGCGGCTCTCTACGCTGGGGGAGTGATCGACCTCCATACGCACTCCACCGCGTCAGACGGCACCGACTCGCCAGCGCGCCTGGTCGAGGTCGCCGCGCGGGCCGGCATCACCACGCTGGCCATCACGGACCACGACACGACGTCGGGCTGGCCGGAGGCCGCCGAGTCGGCCGGCCGCCACCAGATCGGGCTGGTGCGCGGCGCGGAGATCTCTGCGCTCGCCCGCACCCCCGGATGGGGCACCGGCGTGCACCTGCTCGCCTACCTGCACGACCCGACGCATCCCGACCTGCTCGCGGAGACCCAGCGCACCCGCGACGACCGGACGTCCAGGGCTCGGCGCATGGTGGACCTGCTCGGTGAGGACTACCCGATCACGTGGGACGACCTGCTCGCCCAGACGAAGTCCGGTACGACCATCGGGCGACCGCACATCGCGGACGCCCTGGCAGCGGCGGGGGTCGTCAGCGACCGCGACGAGGCGTTCGCCACGATGCTCCGCCCTGGCACGCGCTACTACGTGGGCCACTACGCGCCCGACGCCGTCGACGCCGTCCGGGCGGTCCGCGCCGCGGGCGGCGTGCCGGTCTTCGCCCACCCCGGGGCGGACGCGCGCGGGCGGATCGTGCCTGACTCGACGATCGAGGAGCTCGCTGCGGCGGGTCTCGCTGGTCTCGAGGTGGACCACCGCGACCACACCCCGGACCGGCGCCGCCGACTGCGCGAGGTCGCGGAGTCGCTGGACCTCCTGGTCACGGGTTCGAGCGACTTTCACGGCGCGGGCAAGACGAACCGGCTGGGCGAGAACACGACCGAGCCCGAGGTGCTCGAGGCGATCGCCGAGCAGGGGGTGCTCGAGGTGCTCCGGTGACGTAGCGGTCACACGTCGATGGTCTCCAGGACCACGGTCACCGGCCGCTCGGGGCTCAGGTCCTCCGCCTGCCGCACCTTCTTCTTCATGGGCAGCACGTAGCCACCGTCCCGGTCGCTCGGGAAGACCGACGTGGTCCAGGTGGTCTGCCCGACCGTCACGCGCACCCGGATCGACCCGAACCCGCGCGGGGGCAGCGGGAGGTCGGCCAGCTCGTCGGAGTGCTCGGGCGGCACCGTCACGAACCACCAGGAGTCGGTACGTACCTGCCACTGCCACAGGGCAGCCGTGAACTCGATCTGCACGGAAAGCAACCTACGCCCCTCTGCGGAAAGAGAGCCCCACCGCCCACGAGTTCGGTCGGATGGGATGAGATCGGTCAATCAACCGACCGATCTCATCCCATCCGACCGAACTCATGGCCGCCTCTGTTCAGGCGACCGAACTCATACCGCCAGCTGGTCAGCCGTGCGTCAGTCCTGGGCCTGGCCGCCACGCGTGCGGCGACGGTTACGGCTCCGACGGCGACGCTGGCCACCCTCGTCCTCACCGCTCGCCGCCGGGCGCTCGCCCGACGTGGTGCTGCCGGCGCCGCCGTCGGGCCGAGAGGTGGCGCGGGACTCGCCGTGCGAGCCGCCCCGCCCGCCGGAGCGGGACTCGCCGTGCGAGCCGCCCTGGCGCCCGCCCGAGCGGGGAGCGCCGGAGCGTCCGCCGCTGGAGCGCGCGCTGCTGTTTCGCTTGCCCGTCTCGCCCAGGTCCTCGAGGTCCTCGGCGTCGAGCCCCGCGAGCCGCTGCGCGGACCGCGGCAGACGGCCCTTGGTGCCCTCGGGGATGCTCAGGTCGGCGAACAGGTGCGGTGACGTGGAGTAGGTCTCGACCGGCTCGGGGAAGCCGACCTCGAGCGCCTTGTCGATGAGCGACCAGCGCGGCACGTCGTCCCAGTCCACGAAGGTGACGGCGGTACCCGTGTTGCCCGCGCGGCCGGTGCGGCCCACCCGGTGCAGGTAGATGCGCTCGTCCTCGGGGCACTGGTAGTTGACCACGTGCGTGACGTCGTCGACGTCGATGCCACGGGCGGCGACGTCGGTGGCGACCAGCACGTCGATCTTGCTGTTGCGGAACGCTCGCAGCGCCTGCTCCCGGGCGCCCTGGCCCAGGTCGCCGTGGATGGCGCCGGCCGCGAACCCGCGGGTCTGCAGCTCGTCCGCGACCTTGGCGGCCGTGCGCTTCGTACGCGCGAAGACGATGGAGCGGCCGCGCCCGTCGGCCTGGAGCAGACGTGCCAGCACCTCGATCTTGTCCAGGGCGTGCGCCCGGTACACGACCTGCTTGATGTTCTTGACGGTCGCGCCCTGGTCGTCCGGCTCGGCGGCCCGGATGTGCGTGGGCTGCTTCATGTAGCGGCGAGCCATCGAGACGACCGCGCCCGGCATGGTCGCGCTGAACAGCATGGTGTGTCGCTGCGCGGGGGTGCGGGCGAGGATCTTCTCGACGTCGGGCAGGAATCCGAGGTCGAGCATCTCGTCCGCCTCGTCGAGCACCACCGTCGCCGCACGGAGCAGCGTGAGGTGGCCCTGGTTGAGCAGGTCGATCATGCGGCCGGGCGTACCCACGACCACGTCGACGCCCGACTTCATGGCGTCGATCTGCGGCTCGTAGGCGCGGCCACCGTAGACCTGCACGATCCGGACGTTGCGCTTGGATGACGCGGTGCTCAGGTCGTTCGCGACCTGCACCGCGAGCTCGCGCGTGGGGACCACGACGACGGCCTGCGGCTTGCCGGGGGCGACGAGCTCGTCGTAGCCGGGCTCACCGGGGGCGACGACGCGGTGCAGCAGCGGAACGCCGAAGCCGAGCGTCTTGCCGGTACCGGTCTTCGCCTGGCCGATGATGTCGTGCCCGCTCATGGCGACGGGCAGGGTCATCGCCTGGATGGGGAACGGGTGCGTGATACCCGAGTCATTGAGTGCCGCGACGATCTCGGGGCGGACACCGAAGTCCGCGAACGTCACGTTCTGCGCCTGGATGGCGGACGGGCTGGAGTAGTCGGGTCCCGAACCGGTGGTCGGCTCGGGGTTCGTCACAATGGCCGCACTTGCGGCCGGGGTGTCTGTGGTAGTCACTGGCGCCTTCATCTCTCGCGGCGCGGTGGGCCCTCATGGCCCGGCGATCGCGCCTTCGTGCGGCAGCCGATCGTGAAAATCATCGCGCGCCGGGATTGACCCAGGCTGCGCGTCCTGTCGGGGCGGCCTCCTGGGAGACCGAAGCACAGGCTCGGGGGTCGGAACGTGACGACCGGGCAACCGATGTACGTCATTCATGGTACGCGCACGATGTTTCCGCGTGGTTAGCGAAACACGTCAACTACCCCGTTAGTAATGAACGCCACGTGGCGGACGGCCCGTGCGGGCGTGCCGTCCGCCACCTGGCGTCGGGGACAACTCGCTCAGACCGCGCCGAAGCCGACCTTGCGCTGCTCCTCGGTGCCGATCTCGACGTAGCCGATCGCTGCACCGGGAATGATCACTTGGCGGCCACGGGAGTCGGTGAGCTCGAGGGTGCCACCGGTCAGGGCCTTCTTGACGGCAGTCGCGACGGCTTCCGCGCTCTCTTCCGTCTCGACCACGACCTCGCGCGGCAGGTGCTGCACACCGATGGTGACGTCCACGTTTACTCCAGTTCGGTCGGGGGGTTGCGCCAGGTGCCCGGTGTTCCGGGGACCCGGCCTGACGATCCTAGTCACGCTCCGGCGCGGTCGGCCCGCGGTTTCGCCGTGAGCCGACAGGACGGGGGCGTCCCGTCCTGTCGGGCGCCGGGGGCGGCGGCACGCGAGGCTCCCTGTGGACGGGTGCCTGGGCTGCCGGGCGCGTGCGTGGCACCATGGTCGGCGTGAGTAGTCCGTCCTCCCCCCGGCGTGCCGGCAGGCACGCCTCTGGAGGCGCGTCCGCCGGGCGTGGCCCGGACGGCGTCGACGCCGGTCGCTCCGCCCGTCGCCCCGCCGCTCGACAGGGCAGGCGGCGCGCCGCGCAGAACCCCCGGCGTTCGGTCGTCGCGCTCAGCCTGTGCCTCGCGGCCGGGCTGGGTGGAGGCATGGCGGCGACCATGAGCACCGAGCCGGACGCGTCCGCTGCCGTGGTGGCCGGGGCGGTCGAGGACAGCCTGGGCGTGGAGGCGGCCGACGCGGTGCGGAACGCGTACGAGGCTGCCCGCTCCGGCAACCGCACGTCGCCCCCCGGGCAGACGCTCCCGTCGGGCGCTGCCGCGCAGGCCGACTCCGCCTCGGGCACGGGTGCCGGGGTAGGGGCCGGCGGCCCGGGAGCCCTGCCGGACACGCTCGCCTCCGAGCTGCCCGCACCCTTGACCTCCGCGTCGCCGGATACCGCTCCCGAGAAGTCGCCGCCGCCATCGCCCAGCCCCAGCCCGAGCGCGAGCCCGAGCCCCGCTCCGGAGCCGGGTTCCGGTCTCCTCGGTGCGAAGATCGCCGTGAAGCAGCAGCTGTCGGGCGAGCTCGTCGTGGCTAACGGGTCCCGTCCGGCGCCCGCGGACGGAGCCGACGGAAAGGTCTGGCGGGTGCAGATCGCGGTCGAGAAGGGGCTGCCGGTGGATCCGGAGGCGTTCGCCGAGGCGGTACTGGCGACCCTGAACGACCCGCGCGGCTGGAACGCCGCTGACGGTTCCACCTTCGCCTGGACCGACACCGAGCGCTACGACGCCCGGGTGGTGCTCGCGAGCCCTGGCACCACCGACGAGCTCTGCCTCCCGCTGGACACGATCAGCGAGCTGTCGTGCGGCATCGAGGAGACGGCGGTGCTCAACTTCAAGCGCTGGGCCACAGGGTCGCAGGCGTGGGAGAACACCGCCCGCTACCGGCAGTACCTCGTGAACCACGAGGTGGGGCACGTCATCGGGTACCGCCACGACCTGTGTGCGGGCGAGGGCGAGCACGCGACGGTCATGGTGCAGCAGACCACCACCACGAGTGGCTGCATCCCGGAGCCCTGGCCCGTCCCCGACGCCGGTTGAGCACCCTCCTACCGGACGAACCAGGCATTCGTGACCCCTCCGCGCGGGGCGTCGGGGAGTGTCAGTGGCTCGTGGTTCGATCGTCCGCGTGACACCGACCCTCGCTCTCGCACCTCGGCTGACGCCGCCAGGGACTCATCCCGAGGCTGCTGCCGCCGTGCCGCTCGACGACACCCAGGCTGCCGCCGCCGAGGCTGCGCTGAGCCACCACGCGACGCTGGTCCTCGGTGCACCCGGCTCGGGCAAGACCACGGTCACCTGCGAGGTCGCTGTCCGGGCACTGGCCTCGGGTCTGCGTCCGGAGCGTGTCCTGGTGCTGGCGTCCTCCCGGCGTGCGGCGGCGCGCCTGCGGGACGAGGTGGCGGCGCGCGCCGGGCGGACGGTCGGTGCGCCGATGGTGCGTACTGCGTCGTCGGCGGCATTCGCGGTGCTCCACAAGCGGGCCGCGGCGCTCGAGCAGCCCACGCCCACCCTCGTCTCGGGTCCCGAGCAGGACCTGGTGCTGGCCGAGCTGCTCGCGGGTCACGTGGCCGGCGAGGGGCGGCCGCTCGCGCTGCCGGCCGGCCTGCCGGAGGAGTCGCTCGGTTTGCGTGGGTTGCGCCAGGAGCTGCGCGACCTGCTCATGCGTGCTGCCGAGCGCGGCCTCGGGCCGGTCGAGCTCGACGAGATGGGGCGTGCGAACGACCGTCCCGAGTGGGTCATGGCCGCGCAGCTCTACGAGGAGTACCTCGACACCATGGCGTTGCGGCTCGCCACACCCGACGCCGGGCCGCGTTACGACCCGGCGGTGGTGATCGACGAGGCCGCCGAGTCACTGCGCTCGTGGGACGACGAGGTGCCGGGAACTGCCCGTCCCACGTGGGACCTGGTGGTGGTGGACGACTACCAGGAGGCCACGGCCGCGACGGTCCGTCTCCTGCGGGTCCTGCACGACGACGGTGCGCGCCTGGTCCTGTTCTCCGACCCCGACTCCGCGGTCCAGACCTTCCGTGGGGCGGCGCCGGGTCTCACCGGCCGGGCCGCCGCGCCGGCTGGTCCGGGTCGTGAGTTCGGCGCCTTCGACGCCGAGACGTTGGTACTGGGGACGGTCTGGCGGCAGTCGTCGGAGCTGCGTGCCGTCACGCGCGCGGTGACGAACCGGATCCCGGTGTCGGCGAGCGCGCTGCACCGTCGCGCGACGGCGTACGCGCCGGATCCTGCTGCGGCGGGCGAGGCCGAGGCGGCCGCCGCCGACTCCAGCAACTCCAGCAACTCCCGAAACGATGCCGATGAGCCGGCCGCGGAGACTCCCGCGAAGACACCCGCGGAACCGCTCGCGAAGACACCTGCGGAGACGCCCACGGAGACGACGCCGTCCGTGCAGGTGGCGGTGCTCTCCGGAGCGGCCCAGGAGGCCGCCTGGGTCGCGCGCGAGCTCCGGGCCGAGCACCTGCTGCGGGGCACGCCCTGGGAGCGGATGGCGGTCATCGCACGCAGCGGTACCCGGTTGGCGGCGCTGCGGCGTGAGCTGGTGTCGGCGTCGGTACCCGTCGCGTTGCTCGGGTCGGACCTGCCGCTGCGTGACGAGCCCGCCGTGGCGCCGCTGCTCGCTGCCGTCAAGACGTGTGCGGGCGCACCGCGCGGGAGCCTGGAGGCGTTGATCGCCGAGGAGCTCGACGGCGCGGATCCGGTGCTCGACCCCGAGACGGCGGCGCTCCTGCTCATCTCGCCGATCGGCGGCCTGGACGCCGTGGCGCTCCGGCGGCTGCGGCGTGCGCTGCGGGCGGACGAGCTGTCGGCCGGCGGCGGTCGCACGTCGGACGCGCTGCTGGTGGAGGTGCTGGGCGATCCGGCCCGCGCGGCCCTGCTGCCGGCGCAGGTGCGGCGCGGCCCGCTCGCCGTGGCCCGGGTGCTCGCCGCCGGGCGGGAGGCCGCGGGCGAGCCTGGTGCCACCGCACAGACGGTGCTCTGGGCCGTCTGGGCGGCGACCGGCCTGGCCGAGCGGTGGAGCGCCGCGGCCCTCACCGGTGGCCCGGCGGGTCTGCGGGCCGACCGCGACCTCGACGCGGTGCTGGCCCTGTTCCGTGCCGCGGAGACCTTCGTGGACCGGATGCCCGGTGCCCCGGTCGCGGCGTTCGTCGACTACCTGGCGTCGCAGGACCTTCCGGCCGACTCACTGGCGGCGTCGGCCCAGGGTGCGGGCGCCGTGGAGGCACTCACGCCCCCGGGGGCCGCGGGGCGGGAGTGGGACGTGGTGGTCGTCGCCGGTGTGCAGGACGGCGTCTGGCCCGATCTGCGCCTGCGCGACTCCCTCCTCGGCTCGCAGGCGCTCGTCGAGCTCATCGCCGGTCGCTCGGAGGACGGGCGGGTCGTCGGCGCGGAGGCACGGCGTCAGGTCCTCACCGACGAGCTGCGCGCCTTCGCGGTGGCGGTCTCCCGTGCCCGACGGCGCCTCCTGGTCACCGCGGTGGAAGACACGGAGGAGGCGCCCAGCGTGTTCTGCGACCTCGTGTCCCCCCGGGACGACGGCGGCGAGGGGCCCGACCCGCGGCGGGTGCCGGTCGGGCCCCCGCTCGACCTGCGCGGCGTGGTGGCCGCCGCCCGTTCCGAGCTGGTCCGGGCGGCCGCGCTGTCGGCGTCGGGCGACCAGCCCGCTGCCGGACTCCTCGCGGACCTCTCTGCGGCGGGGGTCGCCGAGGCCGACCCGAGCACCTGGTACGGCGTGGCCGGGGTGTCGAGCGAGGTGCCGCTGTGGGGCGCGCAGGACACGGTGACGGTATCGCCGTCGAAGGTCGAGACGGTGACCACGTGCGCCCTGCGCTGGGCGTTCGAGGCGGCGGGCGGCACCAAGCCGGACGCCACGCACCAGACCCTCGGCACGCTGCTGCACTCGATAGCGCAGAGCCACCCGAAGGGTTCGCTCACCGACCTGCGGAAGGAGCTGGACCGCCGCTGGCCGGAGCTCGCGCTGCCCGACGGGTGGCCGTCGCTGCAGCTCCGCAAGCGCGCCGAGCGCATGGTGGAGCGGCTCGCGGACTATCTGGCCGACTCGGGAGAGCCGCTGCTCGTCGAGGCCGACTTCGACCTCCAGGTGGGCCGTGCCCGGCTGCGTGGCCAGGTCGACCGTGTCGAGGACGCGGGCGACGGCAGCGTGACCGTGGTGGACCTCAAGACGGGAAAGTCCGCGGCCAGCAAGGACAAGGCGGCGGAGAACCCCCAGCTCGGCGCGTACCAGCTCGCGGTGCAGCAGAGAGCGCTCGACCTGCCGGACGGCGCCGTCAGCAAGGGCGCGAGCCTCGTCTACGTCGGCACCGAGACGGTGTCGGCCAGCGTGCGGAACCAGCCGGGCCTCATCGCGGACCCCGACGGCAACAGCTGGGCGCGTGACACCGTCGAGGGCGCCGCCGACACGATGGCCGCGGCCCGGTTCGCCGCGAAGAACAACGACCTCTGCGAGATGTGCGGCGTGCGGCGCTCCTGCCCGCTGCAGCCCGAGGGACGAAAGGTGGTCGAGTGACCGAGCCGGAGATCCGCCTGTCCGCACGTGCGATCGCACGGCTGCTCGGTCGGCACGAACCCACCGACGAGCAGGTCCGCGTCATCGAGTCGCCCCTGGAGCCCGCGCTCGTCGTGGCGGGCGCGGGGTCGGGCAAGACCGAGACCATGGCCGCGCGCGTCGTGTGGCTCATCGCCAACAAGCTCGTGCAGCCGGAACAGGTGCTCGGCCTCACGTTCACGCGCAAGGCTGCGGGCGAGCTCACCCAGCGCGTCCAGACCCGGCTGGCGCAGCTCAACCGGGCGCTCGGCGAGGAGTCGGGCGAAGCGCTCGCCGGGCTGGACCTCGACCGGCCCACCGTCGCCACCTACAACGCCTACGCCGCCTCGCTGGTCGCCGACCACGGCCTTCGGCTCGGCGTCGAGCCGAGCGCCCGCCTGCTCGGCCAGGCCGAGCAGTGGCAGCTCGCCTCCCAGGTGGTGGAGTCCTGGGACGAGGACCTCGGCACCGACAAGGCCGTCAGCACCGTCACCGGCGCCGTCGTGGCCCTGTCGGGCGCGCTGGGCGAGCACCTCGTCGACCCCGCCGAGGCCCGCGACCGCCTGACCGAGATGGCCGAGCACCTCGAGTCCGTCCCCCTCGCCCCGCGGCAGAAGAAGCGCACGAAGGACGTCGACAAGCTCATCGGCTCCGTCGCCGAACGGGCACGGTTCGTCGACCTCGTCGTCGAGTACCGGCGCCGGAAGCGGATCGCCGAGGCCCTCGACTTCGGCGACCAGGTCGCGTTCGCGGCCCAGCTCGCCCGCGAGGTGCCGCTCGTGGGCGCCGCCGAGCGCGCACGGTTCGAGGTGGTGCTGCTCGACGAGTACCAGGACACGTCCTATGCCCAGGTCGAGCTGCTGTCCGGCCTGTTCGGCGGCGGGCACCCGGTGACAGCCGTCGGCGACCCGCACCAGTCCATCTACGGCTGGCGCGGCGCCTCCGCGGCGGGCCTCGCCCGCTTCCCTGGCCGCTTCCAGCGTGACGACGGTGTCCCCGCCGCCGTCCACTACCTCTCGACGTCCTGGCGCAACGACGCCGCGGTGCTGTCCGCCGCCAACGTCGTGTCCGGACCGCTGCGCTCGCGGACCGGGGCCGGCACGCACGTCGGCGGCGACATGAACGTCATGGTGCCCCCGCTGGACCTGCGGCCGGGAGCGGGTGAGGGCCTGGTGTCCGCGCACGTGGCCGCCACCCTGGAGGAGGAGGCCGACGCCGTCGCCGAGTGGGTCGCGGCCCGCTGGCGGTCCGGCGCGCACCCGGACGGGCGGTCCACGGCGGCCGTGCTGTGCCGGGCCCGGGCCCAGTTCGCCACCATCGAGGTGGCCCTGCGCCGCCGCGGCCTCCCCGTGGAGGTCGTGGGCCTCGGCGGTCTGCTGTCCACGCCGGAGGTGGTCGATGTCGTCGCACTGCTCCAGGCCGCGCACGACCCGTCCCGCGGTGACTCCCTGCTGCGGCTGCTCACCGGCCCACGCCTCAACCTCGGCGCCGCCGACCTGCACGCCCTGGGCTCCTGGGCGGCGGACCTGGCGCGGATGGACGACCCGCGGCGGGCAGCGGCGACCACCACCGACGGCACCGCCGAGGACGCCGCCGACGGCGACGCGGACGACGATCCCCGGGTCGTCGAGGGCGACGTCTCCGACCATCGCTCGATCATCGACGCGCTCGACGACCTGCCCGGCGTGGGCAAGCCGGCCCGGGACGGCCGGGCGCTGTCCGAGGACGCGCACCGCAGGCTGGCCGCGCTGGCCAGGCTGCTGCGCGACCTGCGCGGCCTCACGTACCTCTCGCTCCCCGAGCTGGTGGTCCAGGCCGAGCGCGCGCTCGGGCTCGACGTGGAGGCGGCCACGGCGCTCGCGCTGGCGGGTGCCGGAGTCGGCGGCGCGGTGAGCGAACGCGGCCGCGAACATCTCGACGCGTTCCGGGACGTGGCCGCGTCGTTCGCCCAGTCGTCGGACACGGCGACGCTCGGTGCGTTCCTGGCCTGGCTCGGTGTCGCGGGCGAGAAGGAGCGCGGGCTCGACATGCCGGTGCGGGAACCCGATCCGGACGCCGTCCAGGTGATCACCGCGCACGCTGCCAAGGGTCTGGAATGGGACGCGGTGGCCGTCGCCGGTCTGGCCGACGGGGCGTTCCCCACCTGGGACCGGGGCTCGCGGTCGGGGGAGTCGTCGTCGGGCTGGTTGTCCGACCTCGGCGAGCTGCCCTATCACCTGCGGGGTGACGCGGCCGACCTGCCGAGCTTCGCGTGGCAGCATGCCTCCGACACCAAGGACCTCGTCGCGCTGCGGGACGAGTTCAAGCTCGAGTGCGGCGAGCACCGCCTCGCCGAGGAACGCCGGCTCGCCTACGTCGCGTTCACGCGCGCCCGGAGAGAGCTGTTCCTCACGGCCTCGTGGTGGGGCACGGCGAGCCGCCCGCGCGGTGTCTCCCCGTTCCTCGCCGAGCTGGCCGAGGCAGGTCTGGTCGCGACCGACCTCTGGGCCCCCATGCCCGACCCGGACGCCGAGAACCCGCGCAACGCGGAGGAGCTCACGGCGGTCTGGCCCACACCGGACGCCCGGCCCGACGACACCGGGCCCGACGACGCCCAACAGGAGCGGGCCGCGGCCGACGGCCGGCCTCGTACCGCGCGCGATGTCCTGCGTGCCACGGCCGCACTGGTGGACGAGGCGGCGGAGGAACGCCTGGTCGCGCTCGCGGCGCTGCGGCTCCCGGCCGACGCGCTCACCGCGCCGCGAGGCACCCTCACGGATGCGGCCGGCCACGATCTCGTCGACCTCGCGCGGATGCTCCTCGCGGAGCGCGACCGGCACGCGGACCGGGAGGTCGCGTTCCCTGCGCACGTGTCGGCGTCCGGCCTGGTGCGGCTCGCCGCCGACCGCGAGGCGTTCGCCCTCCAGCTCCGCCGCCCCGTGCCGGTGCAGCCCACCGTGCACGCCCGGCGCGGCACGCGGTTCCACGAGTGGGTGGAGCAGTTCTTCACGTCGGCCACGCTGCTCGACGTCGACGACCTGCCCAGTGCCGAGGACGACGACCTGCCCGAGGACACCGACCTCGACAAGCTGCGCGACACGTTCCTGGGCTCCGAGTGGTCGGCCCGCACGCCGGTCGCGGTCGAGGCCGACGTCGAGACGCCGGTGGCCGGCGTCATGCTGCGCTGCCGCATGGACGCCGTCTTCCGGGATCCGGCGACGGGTCCGGACGCCGTGGTGGTGGTCGACTGGAAGACCGGCCGCGAGCCGCTCGATGCCGCGGCCCGAGCCGCCCGCGAGGTGCAGCTCGCCGTGTACCGGCTGGCGTGGTCACGCTGGACCGGGCTGCCGCTGGAGCAGGTCAGCGCTGCCTTCTACTACGTGGGCTCGGACACCACGGTCCGGCCGGAGCGGCTGCTCGACGAGGCGGAGCTGGAGGCGCTCATCCAGGGCGAGTAGCGCGCGCCGTCGGCCACGCGGGGGCGACCGCTACGCGCCCTCGGCGAGGGTCGCCTCGTCCAGGTCCTCCAGCATCGATGTCGCGTCCTCGACCACCTCGGGCAGCCGGTGCCGCACGCCGTGCAGCAACCATCGTGCAAGCGCCAGCTCGCCCACGAGCATCGCGCGCTCCGCGAGGCGTGCGTCGCTCAGCTCGGTGCGGCGCAGCTGGTAGGCCTCCATGATCGAGTCGACCGCCTCGATCGGGGCCGCGGCGAGGAGCCAGGCGAGGTCGTCGGCGGGGTCGGCGACGCGGGCCTCCGACCAGCCCGAGACCGCCACGACACGCTGCCGGTCCACGAGCAGCTGGTCCGGCGCCAGGTCGCCGTGGGCGACGACGGGCTTGAACTTCCACAGGGACACGTCCTCGAGTGCCGTCTCCCAGCGGCGCAGCAGGGTGGGTGGCACCCGGCCGGTCCGCGCGGCCTCGTCCACCTCGGTGAGCCGCCGCTCGCGGTACTCGGTGGCCGTGTAGCTGGGCAGGCCGCAGGTCTCGACGACGGAGATCGGCAGCTCGTGGATGGCGGCGATGGCCCGGCCCAGGTCGGCGGCCAGGCCCGGACCCGGCTCCAGCGCCTCGACGTCCAGGTTGCTGCCGATGATCCGCCGGTGCACCACCGCCCGGCCGCCCTCCGGCAGCAGGGCGTACCCGGCGACCTGCGGTACGACGAACGGGAGAACGCCCGTGTCGATGTACAGCCGGAGCGCGTCGAGCAGCTCGATCTCGGCCTCCAGGGCCGCGCCGGCCACCGTGGTACGTGGCGCGCGCACCACCCATTCCTGGTCGTCCTGGCCCGTGACGACGGCGACGTCGTAGTCGCCGGCGAGGTCGCCGACGCGCACCGACTGGGCGTCGAGACCAGGCACGGCGGCGGTCGAGAGGGCGGCGAGGGCGAGGGGCGTGCGGGACACGTGCTCACCGTATTGCAGTGTTCGTGGTGCCATGGCACAGCGCGGTGGTGTGTCCCCGCTCCTGCACGGACGAGGTGAGGCCCGTCACGCCGCGCTCGCGACTACTGTCGGTCCTGTGCCAGTCGTCGATCTCCCGTTCGCCCGTGCCGCCCACTACCGCGCCGCGCACCGACGCGCCGAGCCCGGACTCGTCGACGACCTCCTGAAGGAGCCCGGCACCCGCGTGCTGGTGGTGCGGGGGAACCGAGCGGCGATGGCCGGACAGGAGGCGGCCCTGTTCGCGCCCGACGACGTCGCGCACCTCGCCGTCGGCACGCACCTCTTTCTCGGGGAGGCCGACGGTGTCGCCTACCTCGCGGCAGTCCTCGCCGACGCCGAGGCGGAGCCCGGCCTCGACGTCGACTGGGCGGGGCTGCGCACCCTCGACGCGCCCGACCTGGCGCACGGGCTGGTCGTCGAGGCCATCGCCCTGTCGCAGTGGCACGCCGTGCACACCCACTGCCCGCGATGCGGCACGAGGACGGCGGTGACGCAGGGCGGCTGGGTACGGCACTGCCCGGCGGACGGCACGAACCAGTTCCCGCGGACCGATCCCGCGGTGATCATGGCGGTCACCGATCCCGACGACCGCCTGCTCCTGGCCCGCGGGGCGCAGTGGGCCCCGGGTCGTCGCTCGGTGCTGGCTGGTTTCGTCGAGCCGGGGGAAGGGCTCGAGCAGGCAG
Source organism: Promicromonospora aerolata (assembly GCF_042682255.1). Classification (NCBI taxonomy): domain Bacteria; kingdom Bacillati; phylum Actinomycetota; class Actinomycetes; order Micrococcales; family Promicromonosporaceae; genus Promicromonospora; species Promicromonospora aerolata. The sequence continues at coordinate 2,792,829 of NZ_JBHUHF010000001.1, read as the reverse complement.
TGGTGCGCGAGACCATGGAGGAGGTCGCCGTCGTCGTCGACCCCGACTCGGTCGAGTACCGCGGCAGCCAGCCCTGGCCGCTGCCCGCGTCGCTCATGGTCGGGTTTCGCGCCCGCGCGACCACCACCCGGCTGGTGCGGCAGGAGGACGAGATCGCCGAGGCGGACTGGTTCACCCGCGACGAGGTGGCCACGGCGGTGGCCGATGGCGACCTCGGCCTACCGGGCCGCTCCTCGATCGCCCGCTCGCTGATCGAGGACTGGTTCGGCGGCCGTCTGGAGGACTGACGGCGCCGTCGGTCAGTTCGCCAGCGCGAGCCGCACGGCGGCGAGGCTCGGGTTGGTGGTCGCCGAGCCGTCCGGGAAGACCACGGTGGGTACCGTCTGGTTGCCCCCGTTGACCTGCTCCACGTAGGCGGCCGCCTCGGAATCCTGCTCGATGTCGATCACCGTGTAGCCGATGCCCGCCGAGTCGAGCTGCGTGCCCAGCCGGCGGCAGTACCCGCACCAGGTCGTCGAGTACATCAGGACGGTGCCGTCCTCGGGGATCGGTGCGGTCGTCTCGGACATCTGTACTCCTTGTCAGTGGTTGCTGCGAGAATCGCAGACGATGCTCACCCAGACCAACTCCGCCGCCGGTTCGAATCATCCTGGACCGATGAGCCCCGACGCGATCCTCGCCGCACTCGACCCGGAGCAGCGCGAGGTGGCCCTCGCGCTCAACGGACCGGTGGTGGTCCTGGCGGGAGCGGGTACGGGCAAGACACGCGCGATCACGCACCGCATCGCGTACGGCGTCCGCATCGGTGCCTACCAGCCCACCAGCGTGCTGGCCGTGACGTTCACGGCGCGCGCGGCGGGGGAGATGCGCACCCGCCTGCGGGAGCTCGGCGTCCAGGGCGTACAGGCACGCACGTTCCACGCCGCGGCGCTGCGCCAGCTCGGGTACTTCTGGCCGCGCGTCGTGGGCGGCGCCCCGCCCCGGCTGCTGGAGCACAAGGCGCCGATCATCGCGGAGGCGGCTCGGCGGCTCGGCCTCAGCGTCGACCGCGTGGCCGTCCGCGACCTGAGCAGCGAGGTCGAGTGGGCCAAGGTCTCGCTGATCACGGCGGACGACTACGAGAAGGCGGCGCTCGCGACCGGGCGGGAGGGGCCATCGGGCTACGACCCCCAGACGGTGTCGCGCCTCATCACGGCGTACGAGGACGTGAAGACTGAGCGCGAGGTCATCGACTTCGAGGACGTGCTCCTCATGCTCGGGGACATGCTGAACAGCCACAAGAACGTGGCGGACGAGGTCCGTTCGCAGTACCGGCGCTTCGTCGTGGACGAGTACCAGGACGTCTCCCCGCTGCAGCAGTTCCTGCTCGACCAGTGGGTCGGCGGGCGCAAGGAGCTGTGCGTCGTGGGCGACCCGTCGCAGACCATCTACTCCTTCACGGGTGCTTCGCCGCGTCACCTCCTCGAGTTCCGGCTCACCTACCCGGAGGCGCAGGAGATCCGTCTGGTGCGTGACTACCGCTCGACACCCCAGGTGGTGAACCTTGCCAACGAGGTGCTCAAACGCGCGGGCCGCGCCGGCGGCGCACACCAGGCGCTGGAGCTCGTCGCGCAGCGGGAACCCGGGCCGCCGGCCGCCTTCACGGCCTACGACGACGACGAGGCCGAGGCGAAGGGCGTCGCCACCCGGGCCGCGCGGCTCATCCAGTCGGGCGTGAAGCCGAGCGAGATCGCGGTGCTGTACCGCACCAACTCCCAGTCGGAGGCCTTCGAGGCAGCGTTCGCCGACGCCGGTGTGGGCTACCTCGTGCGCGGCGGGCAGCGGTTCTTCCAGCGCAAGGAGGTGCGCGACGCGATAGTGCTGCTGCGTGGCGCCGCCCGTTCGGCCGATCCCGCGCTGTCGATGCCCGATCAGGTGCGCGACGTGCTCGCGGCCGCCGGCTGGGCCGACCGGGCGCCCGCGGCACGTGGTGCCGCCCGGGAGCGCTGGGACGCCATGCAGGCGCTCGTCTCGCTCGCCGACGACCTGGCTGCCGCGGCGCCGCCGGAGAACCCGGCGACGATCGCCGGCCTCGTGGCCGAGCTCGACGAGCGCGCCGCCGCACAGCACGCGCCGACGGTCGAGGGCGTCACGCTCGCCTCGCTGCACGCCGCGAAGGGGCTGGAGTGGGACGCCGTCTTCCTCGCCGGCATGAGCGAGGGGCTCATGCCCATCTCGCTGGCCGAGAGCGACGCGGCCGTGCACGAGGAGCGCCGGCTGCTCTACGTGGGGATCACGCGTGCCCGGGTGCACCTGGAGGTGTCCTTCGGGCGGGCGCGCAACCCGGGCGGCCGCGCGACGCGCAAGCGCACCCGCTTCCTCGACGGGCTCTGGCCGGACGAGACGCGTGCGCCGCGCGCGCCGCGCACCCGCGGCGCGCCCAAGGGCAGCGCTCGCGAGCACCTGACCGGTGTGCACGACGCGGCGCTCTTCGACGCCCTGCGTGAGTGGCGTCTCGAGGTCGCCCGGGAGACGGACAAGCCGGCCTACACGGTGCTCACCGACGCCACGCTGGCGGCCATCGCGGAGATCCGACCTTCGGCCATCGCCGAACTCGCTCGCGTGGACGGGATCGGACCGGCGAAGATCGACAGGTACGGCGCCACGATCCTCGCGATCGTGGCGAGCGCACCCACCGCACCGGGCTCCTGAACGGTCCGGTGGGCGGGCGCGCGAGGGAACTTTCGGGCGTTCCGAGCCGCCCGGGGACGGCCGTTCGACGGGTCGTCCCCGGCGGTCCGAAAAACTTCTCAAGAAAGTTTGGAAAAAGAGTTGGCCTGCCCCGGCAGCCCGGCATAGTGTTCACATGTCCCTGACGGCAGTGGGCAAGACCGAAAGGTCTGGCCCGGATTCGAGTGAGGAGGTGGGTGTCTTGGAGATGAACCAGATTTCGCAGACGGATCTGCAGGTGTGCACGTACGTGCTCGGCAACAAGCACGTCCCGGCAACCTGCGCAGCTCTGTCCTTCCGCGCGCGCACTCACCGCGGAGGCAGCAAGCCGTCCGCTCTCGCACCCGACTCCGCATCTCCAGGAGACTCGCCGGTCTAACGACCGAGTCATCCAGGCCGCGGAGTCCATCTAGGACCCGCGGCCTTCATTTTTGCCCGGAGAGATCCGGCCCTACCGGGCCGGCCGGCAGAGATCTAGCCCGGGGTCCTGTTCCCCCAGACGTTCACCGACGAAACGTTCATCCTTACAGGACACAGGAGACAACCGTGCGCCTCACTGCGCTCCTCGACACACTCCCCCAGGGCGGCTCGGGCCCCTGGGACCCGCCTCAACACCCCGCCACGAGCGGGACCGGTTCGGACTCGGCGGAGTTCAACCGGCTGATGGACACACTGCTCCCGTGCCGTACCAACGACCCGGAGCTGTGGTTCGCCGAGCACAGCACGCAGGTGGAGCAGGCCAAGGCCCTGTGCCGCACCTGCCCCCTGCAGCAGGGCTGCCTCGCCGGTGCCCTCGAGCGCAACGAGCCCTGGGGCGTCTGGGGCGGCGAGGTCTTCGTCGACGGCGCCGTGGTTGCTCGCAAGCGTGGCCGCGGTCGGCCGCGCAAGTCGGAGAACGTCGCTGCGGCCTGACCCCGGCACCCGCCGGAACCGGTCGACGTGCCAGACGCTCGGGTCACCAGAGTGACCTGAGCGTCTGACAGCACCCGGCATATCCGGCGTGGGTCAGGCTGGTAGGACCACGCACCCGCAGCGCGGGTGCGGTTCCGCCGGCCGAGCTCGGGGGAGCCCCGCCGGGAGAGAGATCTCCAGGCAAGCACCGACGGCCGCCGGCCGGTGCCCGTCCAGCTGGGCGAGCACCTGGCCGGCGGCCGTCGCCGCTGCGACCGCGGCGAGCGTCGCCTCGTGCGTCGGCTCCGCCGTCTTGCGCAGCTGGGTGGCCAGAGCCGGCCACTCGCGGTCCGCATCGGCATGGGCCAGGTCCACGCAGGTCACGCATGCCGACCGCCCGGGCCGGACGAACGGCCCCACGACCACGTCCGCCTCGCGCACCACCACCGGCAGGTGCGGCACCCCGAGGCCGAGCAGCCGCCGGTACCGCGCCGGGTGCGCGGCATGCGGCTCGGTGACCACCACGGCGTCGAGGGCCGTCGGGTCCAGTCCCATGCCGCCCGCCCCGCTGTCGTCCACCCGCACGACCACGCGCGGCGCGCGCTCCGTGAGCAGCGATCGCACCGCCTCGTCCCGCGCCTGCCCCACGTCCGCGGTGCGCAGCCCGCCCAGCCCGACGTCGGTGACCTGTACCGGCAGCGGGTCGTGAAGCAGCAGCCCGCCGACGCCCGCCGTCGCCAGGTGCAGCGCGACGGTGGTCCCCAGCCGACCGAGACCGACCACCCCGACCAGCCGTCGCGCGCGGTCAGCCAGCGTCGCGAGGCCCGCGCCGTCGCTCCGCAGCATGCCGAGCACCGTCGCGTCCGCCGCTCCGTCGGCCGGCGCGGTCACCGCTCCGACGGCCCCGGGCACCGGCACCAGTACGCCCGCCCGGAACAGAGCGGTCATGATCTCGTCCCGTCGCTCGGCGGGCACCCCGCACCGGGCGGCCGACTGCTCGACCGTCACGTGCCGGCGGGCCGCGATCTCTTCGAGCCACGCCTCCTCGGCGGGTGCGAGCCCCGACAGCACGAACGACCAGCGCGGGTCGGACCCGCACTGGATCTGGCCGCCGCCGCGGCTGAGCACCGGCGTGCCCGGCCGGAGCCGCAGGAGGGGAGGGGGCTTCATGCCCCCAACGATGCCCGACGGCGCCGGTCGCCCCCGGGGGTCGTCCACAGTTCCAGAGGTATATCCAAAGCATCGAAAGAGCCGGAAGTTCCCGTGTGCGCCCAGAGCCAAATGGACGGCGTAGATCTTGCCGATCCGGTTACGGTGACTCTATGAGCGACCAGCACCAGCCCGGCGATACTCCCCAGTCGTGGGAGGAGATGCTGCGCTCCATGCTCGGCGACGGCGCAGACGAAGTGATGGCCGAGATGCGAGAGCGCGGCATCGACCCGACCGCTCTCGGCGGACCGCCCGACCCGGTGATGATGCAGTACGCGCTGGCCCAGGTGCAGAAGATGCTCTCGGCCGAGGGCACCGGACCGGTCAACGCGGACGTCGCGCACGACGTCGCGCGGCAGGTGGCCGTGAGCGAGGGCGACCCGTCCCTGACCGGCAAGCAGGCCAAGGAGGCCACCGACGCGCTGGCCGTGGCTGAGCTCTGGCTCGACGCGGTCACCGACCTCCCGCCCGCGGGCGGGACCAGGCGGGCCTGGAACCGGTCCGAGTGGGTCGAGGCCACCCTGCCGGTGTGGAACGAGCTGGCGGCGCCCGTGGCTTCCTCCGTCTCGGAGGCGTTGGCCACCGTGCTGCGCGACCAGCTACCCGAGGGTGTCGACGACGGGGAGGCGATCCCCGGGATGCCGGCGGGCGTGCTGCACGGGCTCGGCGGCTCGATCGACCCGGCGCAGATGATGCGCCGGCTCGGTTCCGCGGTGTTCGGCATGCAGGTCGGCCAGGCCGCGGGCACGCTCTCGCACGAGGTGTTCGGCGCCACCGACGTCGGCCTGCCGCTGCTGGACAGCCCCGACACCGTGCTGCTGCCCACCAACGTGGCCGCCTTCGCGGAAGGCCTGGACGCGCCCATCGAGGAGGTCCGGCAGTTCCTCGCGGTCCGCGAGTCCGCGCACGCCCGGCTGTTCACCCACGTCCCGTGGCTGCGGTCGCACCTGCTGTCGATCGTCGAGCGCTACGCGCGCGGCATCACCATCGACCTGGACGCGCTCGAGTCACAGGTGCGCGACATCGACCTCGCCGACTCCGACGCGCTGCGCAGCGCCCTGTCGGGTGGCGTGTTCGGGCTCCAGAACACGGACGAGCAGAAGTCCGTGCTGCTCAACCTGGAGACCACGCTCGCCCTGGTGGAGGGCTGGGTCGACGAGGTCAGTGCCGTCGCCACCCTCCCGCACCTGCCGCACGCCGTCCCGCTGCGGGAGATGATCCGGCGCCGGCGCGCTGCCGGCGGGCCGGCCGAGCAGACGTTCTCGACGCTGGTCGGGCTGGAGCTGCGGCCCCGGCGGTCGCGCGACGCGGCGAGCCTGTTCTCGATCGTGGCGCGCGCACAGGGTTCCGAGGGCCGCGACGCCGTGTGGGACCACCCCGACCTGCTGCCGGGCACCCAGGATCTCGACGACCCGTCGGGTTACCTGGTACGCCGCGAGGCCGCGGAGAACGAGCACGCCGACGTCGACGCGGCGCTCAAGGAGATCTTCGGCGAGGACGAGACCGACAGCGACGCGTCCACCGGCGACGAGCCGACGGACGAGCGGCCCACGGACGGTCCCGGCGAGTCCAGGTAACCTCCCGCCTCAGGCGTCGCCTGCCTCAGCCTCCGTCGTCATCGTCGCCGTCGTCGGAGGTGATCTGGCCGGGGTCGTCCTGGGCGAAGGAAGCACCCTCCAGGAAGCCACGTGCCCGGTCGGTCCTGGGGTAGACCTCGAGGATCTTCCAGAACTCCGGGCCGTGCCCCGCGTGGAGCAGGTGCGCGAGCTCGTGCAGCAGCACGTAGTCGAGCACCCAGGACGGCATGCCCTGGACCCGGGTCGAGATCCGGATGGAACCGTCGAGGAGAGTGCACGAGCCCCAGCGCCGTCCCTGGTTCGACGACCAGCGCACGCTGGACGGCTTGGCTCGCCCGTCGAGGTATTTGACCGAGAGCTCGAGGGCCCGGTCCATCAGCTCTTGGTCGGACGGGCGGCGGCGCCGCTCCTTGTCCTCGAGCCGCGCGACCATCTTCGCCACCCACTCTCGTTCCTGAGCCCGAGAGAAGCGCGCGGGAATCGCGACGATGGTTCGTCCACCGTCGCGATATGCGCTCACCGTGGCGGTGCGACGGCGGCTCCGGCGCACCTCCACGGACGTCAGGGCGTCGTGGGCCACGGAATGACCGTAGCGTGTTATCGGCGTCACGTGGGCTCTAACACACCGTTCAAGTGGAAATTCTTTGCCCGACGGCGTACTGCTTGGCCTGGTACGAGCAGGCACCCACGTCGTCGTCGGGCTGCTCACACGGAACCTCCAGCCAAGTGAGGAATGATGGGCCGGTGACCGATATGCGCGACCACCAGCACGCCCCGCAGCCCGAGCCCTCGCCCTTCGGCGATGCGCCGGCCGCGGTCGCACCGATTACGCGCCGCACCGTGACGCTGGGCGTCTCCCTGCTGGCGACGGCCGTGCTCGCCGCCGTGGCGCTGGTGGTGCCCACGCCCTACGCGATGCGCTCGCCCGGACCCACCGAGGACACGCTGCAGCGCAACCTGATCCAGATCGACGGGGCCCGGACCTACGAGTCGACGGGCGAGCTCCGCCTGACCACGGTGTCCGTGCTGGGCGGGCCCGGCTACCCGATGCTGTCCGGGCAGGTGATCCAGGGCTGGCTCGACCCGCAGCGCTCCGTGCTCCCGGTGGAGGCGATCTTCCCCGAGGCGGTCACGAAGGAGCAGCAGCAGGAGGTGAGCCAGGCCGAGATGGTGTCGTCGCAGGAGTCGGCCACGGCGGCGGCACTGACCGAGCTCGGCTACGACGTGCCGGCCGTGCTGGACGTCGCCGGCACGGAACCGGGCTCCGGCGCCGACGGCAAGCTCGACGAGGGCGACGTCATCACGGAGTTCCAGGGCGGTCCCGTCGGCACCTACGCGGACCTCATCGACGGGCTCGCGGACACGAGCCCTGGTGACGACGTGACGCTGGGCGTACGGCGCGGTGACCGCACGATGGACGTCGACATCACCACCACGGGCAACGGGGAGCGCGCCGTGCTGGGCGTCTTCATCGACCCGCACTACGACTTCCCCGTGGACGTGTCGATCGAGATCGAGAACATCGGCGGACCGAGCGCCGGCACCATGTTCGCGCTCGGCATCATCGACAAGCTGACGCCGGAGGACGAGGCGAACGGCGAGGTCGTCGCGGGCACGGGGACCATGAGCCCCGAGGGCACGGTGGGCCCCATCGGCGGCATCGAGCAGAAGCTGTACGGGGCCGTGCGGGACGAGGCCGACTGGTTCCTGGCCCCGGCGGACAACTGTCCGCAGGTGGTCGGCAACGTGCCCGACGGTCTGAACGTGGTGCGGGTGGCGACGCTGGCCGAGGCCCGCGACGCCGTCGAGCAGATCGGGCGCGGCGAGGGCGGCGACCTCCCGACCTGCTCCTGACCGCCCGGCGTGCCATTGACCGTGTGTTGCACATCTGGAGGATGTGGGAACCTTGTGCTGGGAACCTTGAGCAGAGCCTGGCCGTTCCCTCTTGGTACGGCCCAACCATTTGATGACGTGAGGTAACGCAGTCGTGTCCTTCGCCGCAGCACCTCGTCGCCCTTCCGGCGGCGGCGCCCCTCGAGCCCGACGACGCAGTCCGCTGGGGGTGGCGGTAGTCGCGGTCGCCATCGTGATCGCAGCACTGCTTCTCCTAGCCCAGTTCTGGACCGAGGTGATGTGGTTCAGTCAGCTCGGGTTCTCCCGAGTGATCTGGACGGAGTGGGGCACGCGTGCCGCACTGTTCACCGCCGGCTTCCTGATCATGGCCGGAGCCGTGTTCTGGTCGTTCACCGCTGCCTACCGGTCTCGGCCCGTGTACGCGCCGAGCACGCCGGAACAGGCGACGCTCGACCAGTACCGCGAGGCGGTCGAGCCGCTGCGCCGGGTCGTGATGATCGCCGCACCGCTGCTCGTCGGCTTCTTCGCGGGCGTCGCGGCGTCGGCGCAGTGGCGCACCGTGCTGCTCGCGATCAACGGTGAGTCCTTCGGCCAGACCGATCCCGAGTTCAACATGGACCTCGGGTTCTTCGTCTTCACGCTGCCCATGCTGCGGTTCACGGTCGGCTTCCTCATCTCGGTCGTCGTGATCGCCGGCATCGCCGGGCTCGTCACGCACTACCTGTACGGCGGTCTCCGGGTCGGCCCCGCGGCAGCGGGCGGGCCGCGCACCACCCCCGCCGCGCGCATCCACCTGGCCGTCGTCGGCGCGGTGGGCCTGCTGCTGATCGCCGCGAACTATTGGCTGGACCGGTACTCGCTCCTGACGAACACCGGCGACCGGTTCGACGGCGCCTCCTACGCCGACGTCCACGCCGTGATCCCCGCCAAGGGCATCCTCACGGTCGTCGCGATCTTCGTCGCCGCGCTGTTCATCGTCACGGCCTTCCGTGGCGACTGGCGGCTGCCGGCCATCGGCGTCGGGCTCATGGTCGTCTCCGCCATCGCGATCGGCGGCATCTACCCCGCGGTCGTGCAGCGCTTCCAGGTGAACCCGAACGCGCAGGAGCTGGAGAGCGAGTTCATCCAGCGCAACATCGACGCGACCTTGTCGGCGTTCGGCATCGACGACGTCGAGAAGGAACAGTACGACGCCACGACCGAGGCGCAGGAAGGCGCTCTGCGGTCGGACGCCGAGACCGCCGCGTCGATCCGCCTGCTGGACCCGCAGATCGTGTCGCCGTCGTTCCGCCAGCTGCAGCAGAACAAGCAGTACTACAACTTCGACGACTCGCTGTCGGTCGACCGCTACGAGATCGACGGCGAGTCCCGCGACACCGTGATCGCGGTGCGCGAGCTGAACCTCGACGGTCTGGGCCAGGACCAGCGCAACTGGGTCAACGACCACACCGTGTACACGCACGGCTACGGGGTCGTTGCCGCGTTCGGTGAGCAGACGGGTCCGGACGGACGCCCGGCGTTCTTCGAGGGTGGCATCCCGTCCGAGGGCGCCATCAGCGAGCTCGAGGACGGGTACGAGCCGCGCATCTACTTCAGCCCGAGCACGCAGACGTACTCGATCGTGGGGGCGCCCGAGGGCACCAGGGCGTGGGAGCTCGACTACCAGGCCGACGACCAGGAGAACGGTGGCCAGGTCAACACGACCTTCACCGGTGACGCCGGGCCGAGCGTCGGTACGTTCGGGAGCAAGCTCCTGTACGCGCTGAAGTTCGGTGAGGAGCAGCTCCTGTTCTCCGACCGCGTGACGAGCGAGTCGCAGATCCTGTACGACCGGGACCCGCAGCAGCGCGTCAGCAAGGTCGCACCGTGGCTGACGCTGGACAACAAGGTCTACCCGGCGGTCGTGGACGGTCGCGTGAAGTGGATCGTCGACGCGTACACGACGACGGACGCCTACCCGTACTCGGCATCGACGCCGCTCGACGAGGCGGTGGCGGACACGCTGACCCAGCAGGCGGGTGCACCCATCGAGCTGCCCGAAGAGGTCAACTACATCCGCAACTCGGTGAAGGCCACCGTCGACGCCTACGACGGTTCGGTCGACCTGTACGCGTGGGACGCCGAGGACCCGATCCTCAAGGCCTGGACCAACGTCTTCCCGACGTCGGTCAAGCCGATGGAGGAGATCTCGGGCGACCTGATGAGCCACGTGCGCTACCCGGAGGACCTGTTCAAGGTCCAGCGCACCCTGCTCAGCCAGTACCACGTGACGGACTCCTCCGAGTTCTTCTCGGGCCAGGACTTCTGGAACAACCCGACCGACCCCACCTCGGACCAGGCGCCGCCGCCGCTGCAGCCGCCGTACTACCTGACGCTGCAGATGCCGGGGCAGGAGGATTCGGCGTTCTCGTTGACGTCCACCTTCATCCCGGGCGGTAACACGGACCGTGAGGTGCTCACCGGCTTCCTCGCCGCGGACGCGGATGCCGGCGACAAGGACGGCGAGGTGGCCGAGGACTACGGCAAGCTACGCCTGCTGGAGCTGCCACGAGATACGACGGTGCCCGGCCCTGGCCAGGTGCAGAACAACTTCGACTCCAACCCGACGATCTCCGAGCAGCTGAACATCCTGCAGATCGGCGCATCCACGGTGCGGCGCGGCAACCAGCTCACCCTGCCGATCGGTGGCGGTCTGCTGTACGTGCAGCCGGTGTACATCCAGTCGACCGGTGGCACGCAGTTCCCGCTCCTGCGCAAGGTGCTGGTGGCCTTCGGTGACAACATCGGCTTCGCCGACACGCTCGACGAGGCGCTGGACCAGGTGTTCGAAGGTGACTCGGGGGTCGAGGCCAGCGACGCGGGCACGGCCGAGGACGAAGCGCCGATCGCCCCGCCCACCGGCGAACCGGGTGCTGAGCCGACGGCCGAACCGACCGGTGAGCCGTCCGGTCAGCCCACCGACGAGGCGACCGAGGAGCCGGGCACGGGCTCCACGGCGCTGGACGCCGCGCTGCAGGAGGCGGCCACCGCCATGGAGGACGCCAACGCCGCCCAGCGTGAGGGCGACTGGGCCGCCTACGGTGAGGCGCAGGACCGCCTCCAGCAGGCGCTGGAGGACGCGATAGCGGCCGAGCAGGCGCAGGGCGGCTCGGCGGGGTAGTTCTCCCGCCGCGCGCCGAGCGTGCGGCGCGCCGCTGACGAAGGGCTCCCCGGTGGATACGCACCGGGGAGCCCTTCGTCGTTCCGCGCTTCGGTGGACCGCCGCTCGCTCAGCCGTGCCTGCGGGCCACCACCACCGAGTTGATGACGTCGTCGGTGGGGTGCACCACCTCCAGGACCTCGAAACCTGGCATCGAGGCCAGGTCCACCGGCGGGTACAGGAGGGTGCGCAGGCCGCGGGCACTGCGGGCGAGCAGCACCGCGCCAGGGCGCATGGCGCCGGCCACCTGACGCAGGATCGCGGCCTTCGCCGACGGCGTCTCACCCACCAGTGCCGCGAGGACCACCACGCCGTATCCCGTGAGGTCGGCGTCGGCGGCGTCGGCCTGCTCGAACCGGACCGTGGTGGGCCCCACCCGCTCGGTGACGCGTCGGGCGAGGGTGACCGCCATCGGGTCCCGGTCCAGGCCGACGACGGCACAGCCGAGCGTGCTGGCGTATCCCAGGGCGGTCAGCGGCAGCGGTCCGCAGCCGACCACGGCGACCGACGTCGGCGTACCGCCGGCGTGGACCAGGAGACGTGCCTCCAGGGCCGTGAGCCGGTCGTAGTTGTCGAGGTAGGGAAAGGAAGCCAGCGCGGCGCCGGAGTCGGATGCCGTGGCGATGTGCTCGGCCCAGTCGTGCTCGAGCGCGGTCTCGCCACGCGCGGAGAGGTCGCGGATGGTGCTCCTGCGCCCGTCGACCTCGGGGTGCGCCAGGATCTCGCGAGCCTGGCGGTCGGGTGCCGAGAGGACCGCCTGCACCAGCTCGCCGAAGAGTGCGTCGGTGCGGGGGCCGGGCCGCAGGTGGGGCAGTGCGGCAAGCCGATCGGTGAGGTGGACGATCCGGTCGGCGGTCAGGGTGGTATCGCTCAGCTCCGTCGTCATGGAGATGATCGTTCCACGGCCGGATCGGTTCGATCGCTTGTGACCTGCGTCTCTACCGCCCGACCTGGTTTGCGCTCGGCCACGGGGCGTGCGTAAAGTAGTGGTTACCGCCGCGGGGTGGAGCAGTTCGGTAGCTCGCTGGGCTCATAACCCAGAGGTCGTAGGTTCAAATCCTACCCCCGCTACAATGTGATGTCGCAGGACATCGGAATGGCCTGAACCTACGAATCGTAGGTTCAGGCCATTCGTCATTTCCGGGTAGGGCCGGGTGGTCGGCCGGTGCCCTGGTAGATCCGGGTCGGGTCGAGTGTGAGGTCGCGGAGGATTTCACCGGTGGCTGCGTTGATGATCCGGATGTCGAGGTCCTGGACCAAGGCCAGGACGTAGGTTCGGGCGTAGGTCTTGCCGATCCCGATCCGGTAGAGCGTGCCGTTGTGGCGCAGGGTGATGGTTCCGGCGGTCGAGACGCGGTCGTGGCGGACGCGGTCGTGGGTATCGGTGGTGCGGTCGGTGTTCGGGGTCGCCTTCGGGCGGGCCTGGTAGGCGGTGGCCGGGGTCTGGCGGTGCGGCAGTGACCGGTGTGGGCGCCGGTGGTTGTACTCGTCGACGAAGGTGTCGATCAGTGTTTGCAGCTCTGTGGTCGTCGTCGGCTGGATCGGCTGGGCGCGGAGCCATTTCTTCATCGTCTGCTGGAAGCGTTCGACCTTGCCCTGGGTGGTGGGGTGGTTCGGGCGGCCGTTCTTCTGGACGATGTTCAGGCGGCGTAGCTCGTGCTGGAGGTGGTTGCGTCCACCGCGGCCGCCGGCGTAGCGGACGGTGTAGACCATGCCGTTGTCGGTCAGCACCGAAGCGGGGTGTCCGTGCTGCTCACAGGCCTTGCGGAACGTGTGCAGCACGACGGGTGCGGTGACGCGCTGGTGAGCGCTGGCGTGCAGCACGTAGCGGGAGTGGTCGTCCAGCCAGGTGATGATCTCGGCGTCGGTGCCGGGAGTGCCGTCGGGTCGGGTGAGCCGGTAGTGGGTGAAGTCGGACTGCCAGGTCTCGTTCGGCTGGTCGGCCTGGAATCGGAGGTAGGAGGACCGGGGGCGTTTCCTGGGTTCGGGGGTGATGGTGCCTTCGCGGGTCAGGATCCGGTGGACGGTGGCCCGGGAGACGGTGGTCTGGTGGTGGTGGGTCAGGTGCCACACGATCGTGTCGGCGCCGGCGTCCAGGCCCTGCTCGGTCAGACGCTTGCGTAGTCGCAGGATCTCGTCGACGACAGCGGGCGGGGTCGCGCTGGGTGTGGTGTGCGGTCGGCGCGACCGGGTCTCGAAGGCGGCGTCACCCTCGGCCGCGTAGCGGGCCATGAGTCGTGAGACCCAGCCCTGCGAGACGCCGTAGCGGCGGGCGGTCTCGGACTGCGACGAACCGGCCAGCACGGCCGTGATCACGAGCTTCCTGATGGACATGACCGGGGTGTACCGGCCGCGGGATGCCGATGTCTTGAGACAGGCCTATTCCGATGACCCGAGACACCCCATTCCGATGTCCTGAGATCACACACTACCCCCGCTACAAAACGAAGGCCCGGAACCATTTGGTTCCGGGCCTTCGCCTTTCCCGGAGGGCTCCGCCGCCCCGAGCGTCCCATGGTCTGAGAGGGGGATCAGGAGGCCGTGGATGGCCTCCTCCGAGGCGGCTTGGATTGCATCATGACCGCTTCGAAGAATGTGTCGTCAGTGCCCGAGCGGGCCGTCAATCTCGCGGCTGCCCGAGACCGCCACGGCGTCCGCGTCGACGCCATGCTGCAGGCGCTCCACGAGGGGGACCCTCTCGCCGACACCGTCATCGTCGAGTTCGACGAGCTCGGCCGGTCCGCCCGCGCCGCGCTCCAACGGGGTCTCGCCGAGGGGCGGGCGAGGGTTCCGGACGTCCCGCCGGGCATCGACGCGCTGCTCGCCCAGGTCGAGGCCGTGCCTGGCTGGTTCTCGCCCGAGCTGCTGGACGACGGGGACCGGACGTCGCTCGCCGTGCCGCCGCACTGGCGCGGCCTGGCCTTTGCGGGAGGGTCGCTCGCCCACACCTACAGGTCGCCGGCGATCGCGAGGCTGCTCGTCGGTACCGGCCGGCTGACCTCGACGGCGCCACGCCGACTGGCCGAGACCGGGCTGTGGAACGCCTCGGCCGTCCTGCCCGGCGGTCTGCGGCGCGGCGCTCCGGGGTATGTGCAGACCGTGCAGGTCCGGCTGCTGCACGCGCGCGTGCGGGCGTCGGCCATGGCGCACGGCTGGGACGCCGACACGTGGGGCGTACCGATCAACCAGGCCGACGTCGCGCGCACCTGGCTGGACTTCACCGTGGTGCCGTTCAGGTTCCTGGAGGGCGTCGGCTACCGGCTGACCGCGGACGAACAGTCCCGCCTGTACCGCTACTGGTGGTACGTGGGTCACCTGCTGGGCCTGGACGAGAAGTTCTTCCTCGGCATCGAGGACCACGAGCAGGCCGGCGAGCTCCTCGATCTGCTCGACTCGACGTCCGCCGCGCCGGACGAGAACAGCAGGGCGCTCGTCGGTGCGCTGTTCGACGCGGCAACCACCAACCTCGCCGCTGTGCCGCAGTCGCCGTTGAACGCGTCGGGCTGGCGCGACCTGCTGAACGCCCTGGCCGGCCGATACCACGGCGAGGCCGCCCCTGCGCTCGGCATCGAGGAGTCGCCCGTCTCGGCCGTGCTACCGCTGCTCGCGGTGGGGGAGGCGAAGGCACGTCGCTACCAGCTGCAGGTTCCCGGGGCCGTGCAGGAGGCCGTCGAGGACGGCACCCGTGCGTTCCACGGCGTCATCGCAGCCCTCGGCGGCGCCAGTGCCGCCTACCAGGACGACGTCGCGGCCTCGTGAGTCGCCTACAGGCGCTCTGAGTAGAAGGCGGCCAGCCGTTCGACGGCGGCGTCGACGTACTCGGGCTCGTCGTACATCTCGTAGTGGCCGGCGCCCTCGATCACCATGAGGTCGACCGGGTCGGGTGCCAGCTTCCAGAGCCGCAAGCCGGACTCGTAGGAGCCGGTGCTGCCGATGCGTCCGGCCAGGATGACCTGCAGGGGCTGGGTCATGAGCTGGTCGACCAGGTGGTACGCGTCGTAGCCGAGGAGCAGCGGGTCGCCGCGAGAGAGGCGGCGGTTCGTCGAGTGCTCGCTGCGGCCACGCTCGGTCCGGTAGTACGTGACGGCCTGGATCGTGTCGATGTCGGTGATGCCGGCAGCGGCCGCCTCCTCCAGCGTGTCGGGCAGCCAGTTCTCGCGGGTCAGCTCCCCGGTGCGGGTCTCGTCGGTCCGGGCGTCGGTCATGGCGTCGAGCGCGGCCGCCGGGCCGTCCGGCTGGAAGGCGCGGAAGGCGGTGCCGATGTCGCTCGGGACGACCGTGCCGACCGCCTTGATGCGGTGGTCGGTGCGGGCCGTGTGTACCGCGTAGCTCCCACCGGCGCAGATGCCGAGAACGCCGATGCGGTCCGGGTCGATGCCGGGGACCGTGCTGAGCGCGTCGATCGCGACGGAGATGTCCTCGCCGCGGCGGTACGGGTCCTCGAGGTCGCGCGGTTCGCCGCCGCTCCGGCCCTGGTGGGCGGGGTCGAACACGAGCGCGGCGATGCCCCTTGCCGCGAGGCGGGAGGCGTAGTTCCCGCCGATCTGCTCCTTCACGCTGCTGCCCGGCGTCGAGAGCACCACGGCGCGCAGCGGCGCTGCCTCGCCCCCGACGTCGGGCAGGTGGAGGTCCGCCGCGAGCTCGATCGGCCCGCGCGGGATGGTGAGGTGTTGAAGCATCTGTGGCGCCCTTCACGTAGGATTCGTTCGGTAGTCAGCAAGTTCGAAATGGATACTAGTTCAGCGCTGAACTAGTACAGAACCGTACCATCCTGAGGAAGGGGCTCGTGTGTCCGTTGACGCCGCACAGCTGTGGACGCTGAACCATCGCCTGCTGACCGTCGTGCTGGACGCCTGCAGCGCCGAGCTGGCTGACCTCGGTCTGGAGACGAAGGAGTTCTTCGTGCTCGCCGAGGTAGCGGCCTCGCCGTACCCGGCGGAGCTGGCGACGGCGCTCGTGATCCCGAAGGCCAGCGTGACCGTCTATGTGCGCAACCTCGTCGCCAAGGGATTCATGCGACGCGAGATCGACGACGCCGATCTGCGGCGGCACCGCCTCGTGCTGACCTCCGACGGCGCGGCGGCGCGGGACCGCGCGCTCGCCGCTCTCGCGGAGGAGTTCGACCGGAGGCTGGCGCTGATCGCTCCTCGCGACCGCACCGAGCTCCAGCGGATCCTGCTGGCCTTGCTCGAACCCGCGCCGCAGCCGGCGTCGTGACCGACGGGTCCTGCGCGTCGCCGTCTACAGGTGCTCGAACAACTTGTCGGGAGTGATGGGGGTGTCGTGCACCCGGATGCCGGTGGCGTTGTGGACGGCGTTGCCGACCGCGGCCGCCGAGCCGACGGTGCCGATCTCGCCCAGTCCTCGGGCACCGAGGCTCTGCGTGCCGACGTCCTCGCTGCCGTCGCCGAGCGGCCCGGTGAGCAGGGGGTCGGGCCGGTCGAGCATGTGGATGTCGATGTCGGGGATGTCGGCGTGCACGGGCACGAGGTAGTCGGCCAGCGTGCTGTTCGCCAGGCGTCCGGTGGCGAGCTCCAGGTGGTTCTCCTCCAGGAGGGCGTGCCCGATGCCGAAGATGACACCGCCGACGAGCTGGCTTCGGGCGGCCTTGGCGTTGATGACGCGGCCGACGTCGGCGACGGTGGTGAACCGGGTGACCCGGGCCTCGCCGGTGAACCGGTTGACCCGGACCTCGCAGAAGTGCGCACCGAAGCTGTGGTGTACGTATCCCGGGATGGGGGCGCCCATCGGTGACGACCGCATGGTGATGCCCGGCGACCCGACGGCGGCCAGCAGGCGGCCGAAGGTCATCGACCGGCCGAGCCCGTGCAGGATGCCGCGCTCGTAGCGCAGGTCCGAGGCGTCCGCCCCCTGCCAGGGGGACCCGTTCTCCGTGACGGCGACCCGCTTGAGCTCGGCGATGACATTCCGGGCGGCGTCCACGACCAGCGGTACGGTCGCGTGCGTGTTGCTGGAGCCCACCGCGGGGGCGCCCGGGGGCAGGTACGTGTCACCGATCTTCGGGGTGATCCGCTTCATGGGGATGCCCAGGGCGTCGGCGCCGGAGATGGCCACCACGGTCCGCCCTCCGGTGCCGAGGTCCGACGCGCCGGTGGACACCACCGCGGTGTCGTCGTCGCGCAGTTGGACCTCGACGGCGAACCCCTCCCGGCGGGCGGCCGGGTAGATGGCGGTGGCCATGCCTGTGCCGTAGAGCCACTGCCCGTCGACCCGGGAGCGGGGCGTGGCGCTGCGGCCTGACCAGCCGAAGCGTTCCGCCCCGACGCGGTAGCACTCGTCCAGGTGCTTGCTCGACCAGGGCAGGTTCGTGGACGGGCTGGTGGTGGCGTAGTTGCGCAGCCGCAGCTCCACGGGGTCGACGCCGGTGGCGATGGCCAGCTCGTCCATCGCAGTCTCCAGGGCGAAACCCCCGGGGGCCTCGTTGGGGCCGCGCATCGCCCGGCTCCCGGGGATGTCGAGGACGGCCAGCTGCGCGTCGACGTGCAGGTTCGGCGTGCGGTAGAGCGCGTCCGACATCGAGTGGGCGGGAGTCATCGTGAACGACATGGTGGTCGGCCGCTCGGCGACGCTCCGGTGACTGACCGCGTTGAGGACCCCGTCCCGGGAGGCGCCCAGCCGGACCGACTGCGTCAGGTGCGAACGGTGGCCCGTCAGGGTGAACATCTGCTCCCGGGTGAGGACCAGCCGAACCGGCCGGCCGAGCTCGCGGGCCGCCGCGGCGGCGAGCGGGGCGTCGCTCCACAGGACCACGCGGGCGCCGAACCCGCCGCCCACGTGCTTGGTGATCAGCCGGACGTTGGGGGCCGGTATGCCGAGCCGCTGCGCCATGCCGAGCGCGTACGCCGCGGGGATCTGCGCGCCGGCGTGGACGGTCACCCGGTCGTCGCCCTCCCAGTCGGCGAGGACCGCGTGCGGCTCCATCGCGGCGTGGTGCTGCACGTTCTGGCGGAACTCCGCCTCCACGACGACGTCGCTGGCGGCGAGCGCTGCGTCGATGGTCTCGACGCCGGGGGCCAGGACGGTGAGGCTGCTCGGGGCGCCGCTGATGGCGGGGCCGGCCGGCACGCGCGGCTCGTCCGTGACGGACGTGCGGGGCTGCTGCACGTCGTAGGTGGCGGTGACGAGCGCGGCGGCGTCGCGTGCCTGCTCGGGGGTCTCGGCGACCACCATCGCGATGGCCTGGCCGTGAAAGTGGACCGCCTCGCTCTTCAGCGGGATGTAGTTCTCAGCGAAGGCGGCGGCCTGGCCGGTGGTCTCGTACAGCCTCAGCGGGTTGTCCGGCGCGGTGTGCACGCGCAGCACGCCCGGTGAGGCGAACGCGGCCGCCGTGTCGAAGCCGGTGACCTTGCCCCGGGCGATGGTGCTGGTGACGAGGTGCGCGTGCGCCAGGCGGGGGGCCCGGTAGTCACCGGAGTACTCAGCGGCGCCGGTGACCTTCAGTCTGCCGTCGATGCGGTCGGTCTCGCGTCCTACGGGGGAACGGGGCATCGTGACTCCTCTAGCTGCTGGAAGTGAGTTAGTTGCTGTGCGTGAGTGGGCGCGGTGCCGGGACGTTCTGGTGGACGCGCTGGTGGACGACACCGCGGTGGATGGGTACCCCGGTGCTCAACGGCACACCGGTGCCGCCGTGCCGGTCGCCGACGATCTCCGCGGCGATCGACAGGGCCGTCTCCTGCGGGGTGCGGGCCCCGAGGTCGAGCCCGATCGGTGAGCGCAGCCGCCCCAGCTCGTGGTCGCCCAGGCCCGCCTCGCGGAGCCGGGTCAACCGATCCTGGTGGGTGCGGCGTGACCCCATGGCCCCGACGTACGCGACGGGCATGCGGAGGGCGGCGGTCAGGAGCGGCAGGTCGAACTTGGGGTCGTGGGTGAGCACGCAGACGACGGCGCGGCCATCGAGTAGCCCGGCGTCGGCCTGGGCCTGGAGGTAGCGGTGCGGCCAGTCGACGACCACTTCGGCGTCCGGGAACCGCTCCGGGGTGGCGAACGTGGACCGGGCGTCGCATACGGTGACCCGGTAGCCGAGGAACGCGCCGACGCTTGCCAGCGCGGCAGCGTGGTCGATGGCGCCGAAGACGAGCATCCGCGGGGCCGGGACGTTGCACTCCACCAGCAGGGTCATGGGCTCCGTGCAGTAGCTGTCGGCCACCCCGATCTCGACGGTGCCGGTCCGCCCGGCGTGCAGGAGGTCCGCCGCGTGCGCCCCGGCCACCCGGTCCAGCAGCGAGTCCCCGAGGGTCCCTGTACCCGGCAGGCCGGGCCGCACGACGATCGTCCGGCCCAGGTGGGTGCTCGGGCCGCGCACGATCGTGGCCACGGCCACCGCCTCACCCTCCGTTGCGTCGACGAGAGCCGGTTCGAGCTCCGGCTCGACGGCCGGGTCGTGGTGGCGCAGCAGCAGCTCGATCGTGCCGCCGCAGGTCAGGCCAACGCCGATCGCGTCGGCGTCCGTGTACCCGAACCGCAGGGACTGGGGCTCGGGGTCCCCGGCCAGCATCTGCTGGCAGGCCTCGTGCACGGCGGAGTCGACGCAGCCGCCGGACACGTTGCCCAGCACCGCCCCGTCGGCGTCGACGACGAGCGACGAGCCCGGCTGCCGGGGAGCGCTGCCGTGCACTCCCGTGACGGTGGCGGCCACGAACGGGGTCCCGGCACGGGCGCGTTCGAGCAGCTGGTCCGCAAGCTCAAGCATGGTCGTCGGCCGCTCTCGCTTCGCCGGCCGCTCTCTCGCCGTCAGACCGGTCGCTCATCGGCTCTCCTGCAGCTCGGTCAGGGCGCGGACCAGGGTGCGGCGCAGCAGGGCGGGCTTGAACGCGTTGTGCTCCCGGGTCCGGGCGCCGTCCGCGGCACGAGTGACGGCAGCCTCGAACGTGGCGGAAGTGGCACGCCGTCCGACCAGGGTCCGTTCGACCGCGGGCAGCCGCCAAGGACGCGTACCGACGCCGCCCGCGGCGATCCGGGCCGCGACGATGGTGCCACCGCGCAGCTGCAGGGCGACAGCGGCCGAGGTGAGCGCGAACTCGTAGGACTGCCGGTCGCGGACCTTCACGTAGCGGGAGTGCGCGGCGACGGGGGAGCGGGGCACGGTGATACCCGTGATGAGCTCGTTCGGGCGCAGCACGTTCTCGATCTCGGGCGTGTCGCCGGGCAGGGTGTAGAAGGTCTCCAGCGGCACGTCGCGGGTGCCGCGGGCGGAGGCCACGTGCACCACCGTCTCCAGGGCGACCAGGGCCACGGCCAGGTCGCTGGCGTGGGTCGCGATGCAGGAGTCGCTCGTGCCCAGGACCGCGTGGCCGCGGTTGATGCCCTCCAGCGCGGAGCAGCCGCTGCCGGGCTCGCGCTTGTTGCACGGTGTGGTGACATCGCGGAAGTACCCGCAGCGCGAGCGCTGCAGCAGGTTGCCGCCGATGCTGGCCATATTGCGCAGCTGCCCCGAGGCGCTGAGCTCCAGCGCCTGCGCGACGACCGGGTAGTGCTCGCATACGACGGGATGGGCGGCGACGTCGCTCATCCGCTCGACCGCGCCGATGTGCAGGCCCTCGCGGTCCAGGGTGATGCCGTCCAGCGGGAGCCGGTTGATGTCCACGACGCGCTCGGGGGTCATCACCTCGAGCTTCATGAGGTCGACCAGGGTGGTGCCGCCGGCCAGGAACGCCGTCTCCGGTCCGGCGCCCCGCAGGGCCTCGCGCACGGAGCGGGCCTGGGCGTAGGTGTAGGGCCGCATCAGCGCATCACCTGCTGCGCGTCCGCGATCGCGTCGACGATGCGGGGGTAGGCGCTGCACCGGCAGATGTTCCCCGACATGCGCTCGCGGATCTCGTCGTCCGAGTCCGCGCCGCCCTCGTCGTTGACCAGGGCTACCGCGGACATGATCTGGCCCGGGGTGCAGAAGCCGCACTGCAGGCCGTCGTGCTCGACGAACGCCTGCTGCATCGGGTGCAGCCGGTCGCCGTCGGCGAGGCCCTCGATCGTGGTGACCTCGTGGCCGGTCGTGGTGGCCGCCAGCGTCAGGCAGGACAGCACGCGGCGCCCGTCGACGTGCACGGTGCAGGCGCCGCACTGGCCGCGGTCGCAGCCCTTCTTGGTGCCCTTGAGGTCCAGTGGCTCACGGAGCGTGTCCAGCAGGGTGGCCCGCGGGTCCACCTGGAGCGAGACCGGGGTGCCGTTGACGGCGGCCCGCACCGTCACCGGGGTCACACCGTCCATGGTGGGGGCCGCCGCGGCCGCCGCGGCCTCGGCCTGTCCGGTCAGGATGGGGGCGACGGCGGCGGCGACCAGGCTGCCGCCCAGGAAGTTCCGCCGGGACACACCCGAACGGCCGTGTCCCGCACTGTGTTCTTGGTTCATCGAGTCTCTCCTGGCTGTTCGCACGTTCGGGCAGGGAAGAGCGGCGCCGCGGCCGCCCCCGGGGGTCCTCGGGATCGGTGCTGTCCCAGCGTGGGCCCACCGGCGGGTGTCAACCAGGACCTGTTGATCCGAGGTTGAGGTCGCGCGGCTACCTGGTTCTCAGGCGGGCGTCAGCCACGGCGCAGGTCGCCGCGGGCGATCTTGGTGATCGCGAAGAGCGAGACCGGGACGATGCTGAAGAGGTTGACGACCATGAGCGTCTCGAAGATCGCCGGCGTGCTCCACGTCATGCCGGTCATGTCGACGACGGTCTCGGCGTCGGTGAATCCGAGGAAGGCAGTGATCGAGCTGACGCCGAACATCAGATACAGCAGCACGGGCTGCAGGTGCGAGATCGGGGGCAGACCCACGGCCTGCCCCGTGGCCCGCCGTGTCTGGCGAACGGCCAGGACCAGCGCGAAGAGCTGGAAGAAGCTCCACGTGACGAACCACCAGCCCAGATAGTTCGTGAAGGGCACGCCGAAGACACCGCCGCCCTCCTCCCAGACCCAGGCGTTGCGGACGGTCGAGGAGATCGGGTCGATGCCGACGTCGAACATCGTCATGACGGCGCCCGCGAGCAGCGGGAGGGCGAAGGCGTTGATCCGGCCGGCACGCGTACGCAGGTCCAGCTGTTCGTCCGCACGGTCGAGGATCGTGTTGGCGGTCATCCAGCTGACGAAGCCGATACCGAAGTAGGCGAAGCCGATGAACACCGGCACGTAGAACAGCTGTGGCGTGAGGGTGTAGTGGTAGTTCCCGAACGGGAAGCCCGTCATGACGCTCAGGTTTTCCCAGATGCTGCTGACGACGTAGCTGATCACGAAGAAGGCGATCAGCGTGCCCCAGCCGTAGCGCCGCGTGCCCTGCACGAGGGCCAGTGCGACGCCGAGCAGCGAGATGGTCTGTGCTGCCGCGGGTGCTCCGGTCAGGGGCACGATCACGGCGGTGGCCGCGGCCCCGGCCACCACGATCCAGCCGAGGACGCGTCGGACCGGGGTCTCGGACCGCCGAGCCGGGTCGTGCGTCGGGACCGTGATGGCGGGGTTGAATGTGTCGGACATGATTTCCTTCCGCGAGGGGACCCTCCACACGGTGAAGGAACGCGGCGCCGTTATGCAGGACCTGTCGATCCGCCCTTTCCGCTGCTGACGGCAGGGGCGCGGCGTAGGTACGTGTCGTCGTCGACCTGGGCCGCGGTGTCGGACATCTCACCGATGACGACTCGAACCCGGTCACCCCAGATGGACGGGATCTTCGCCGTGTTGCGGGCGTAGGTGGTGCTCGTCCTTGCCGGCCGGATCGAGCCGACAGCCTCGGGGACAGCATGCGCCCGACGACGCGCAGCAGGGACCGGAACTCGGCACGGTTGGGGCGGACACCCAGGCGGGCGTACATCATGACGTTGCCGTACTCGGCCATGCGCACGATCTTGCCGTCGGCGACGTCGAACCGGGTCAGGTAGGTGGTGCGATAGGGCGCGCCGGTGCGCGCGACGACCATGTCGCCGGTGCCGACCCGGAGCGTGCCCACTTGTTCCGGTTGGGCGGCGAGTCTCCGCCCGAGCTTCCCGCCCCCGAGTCAGTCGTCCGGCCCGGGCTGCTGCGGATGCTCCGGGGCTAGGACGACACCATGCCGGTCACCGTGCACGACGGCCGGCTCGACATCCTGGCCCGGAACAAGCTCGCGGCCGAGCTGCTGCCGCCTGTTGACAGGACCGGCCCCTTCGCCCGCAACCTCGCCTACCAGGCCTTCGCGACCCCCGCCCTCACGGACCTGCTCGGTCACGCTGCCGAGCAGTTCCTGCGCGTCGCGGCCGCTGAGCTGCGTACCGCGCTGGGCCGATATCCCGAGGACGGCTACCTCCGCGGCCTGCGCGCGGAGCTCGCCGCGAACAGCGCGACGTTCCGCGACTACTGGGATCGCGGCGAGGTCATCACGTCGCGGTCAGCGACCAAGCAGCTGCACCACCCCACCTACGGCCGGGTCGGCTTCGACATCGAGCTCCTGCACGACCCGGAGCGGGACCACTGGGTCATGCTCTACACGCCCCGCGACGAGGCCTGATCGCCCGGCACGCCGGGTGTTTCCCCGGTGTAGCGGGGGATCGGCAGGCCGTGGCTATCTCGGTGTGCGGCCGATAGAAAAGAGTACCCCGGAGCAGCCGCCGACGGCGTACCCGCACCGGGAGCCGCCCATCACACGCATCTGAAGAGGGGTCCCGCGTGGAGACTTTCAGGCTGAACGACGGCAACCAGATCCCGAAGCTCGGCATCGGCGTCAACCAGGTGCGGTCCGCCGACGTCGGGCCGGCGCTGGCCCATGCGTTCGAGGCGGGCTACCGCTCGGTCGACACCGCCAACACGTACCTGAACGAGGTGGCCGTCGGCCGGGCGGTCCGCGACAGCGGCCTGCCCCGAGAGGAGATCTACCTGGCCACGAAAGTCTGGTCGACCGACTCCACGTACCGGAGGATGGCGGTCGCGATCGACCGCACCCTCGAGCGGCTGGGCGCCGACTACGTGGACCTCCTTCTGGTGCACCAGCAGTACGGCGACTACAACGGGGCATGGACGGCGATGGAGGAAGCCGTCGCGGCGGGCAAGGTGCGCTCGATCGGTATCAGCAACTTCAACCACCGGCGCTTGACCGACCTGGTCAGCAGAGCCACGGTGCTGCCCGCCGTTGCGCAGATCGAACGCCACCCCTACTTCCAGCAGCGCGAGCAGAAGGAGTTCCTCGAGCGGCTCGGCACAGTCGTGACGGGCTGGTTCCCGCTCGGCCGGGGTGACCGGGAGCTGCTCGCGGAGCCGCTCTTCGCGGAGCTGGGGCAGAAGTACGGCAAGTCGCCGGTGCAGGTGATCCTGCGCTGGCACCTCCAGGACGGCACGGTCGTCATCCCCGGGTCCACCGACCCGGCCCACATCCGGTCCAACAGCGAGCTGTTCGACTTCGCCCTGACGACGCAGGAGATGGACCGCATCGCCGCCATGGACAGGAACAAGCGGTTTCACAACCTGCCGGAGCTCGTCGAGCGGGTCATCTTCCAGTCCATGCGGACGGACTACGACAAGCGGCAGCGGTGAGTGGTCGGTCGGCCGGGCCCGCCTGTGGCGCCGAAGGCGGTGACGTTCAGGCTGGTCTGTTCTTCCTCAGGGGTCTTCCCGTATGGCGCGGTCGAGGAGGTGCTCGTCGCGCGGTCCAACGGGGGCGTAGACGACGAGCCCCGCTCCGGGGAGCGCGTCGACGGACATCGACTCGTAGTGCAGGGACACGGACTCCTCTTCGGAGGGACCGACCCGAAGGCGCTTGATGCCCTGACCGAGATGGCCCACCTCGTTCAGGTCCCAGATGGCGGCGAACTCAGGAGACTCGTCCCGGAGCGTGCGCACCAGGTCGTCGACGGAGGCCGAGGAGACGTTCCATCGGGCTTGCTCCAGACGGAAGGTGGCGACGGTGAGCTTCGCCTCCTCGTGCCAGTCCTCGATGCGCTCCCGCGTGGTCCGGTCGGTGAACAGGATGCGCAGGACGTTGCGGTCGGATGCCGGGATGCTGGGGTAGTCGGTGAGGAACCGCCGGCTTGCTGGGTTCCACGCGAGAATGTCCCAGGTCGGGGACTTCAGATACGCCGGCCACGGCATGAGGTTGTCGAGCACGCGCTGCGTCCGCTCGAGCTGTGACCCACCGCCGAACGGGTCCGCGGTAGCGGGGGTGCCGAACGCAAGGACGAAGGCGTGCTCGCGTTCGTCCTCGCGCAGCTCCAGCGCCGTGCCGATCGCGTCGAGGACCTGGCGAGAGGGGCGCCCTCCGCGACCCTGCTCGATCCGGGTGTACCACTCGACGCTGATGCTGGCGCGTGCGGCAACCTCCGCGCGACGCAGTCCGGCGGTGCGGCGTCGCCCGGTGTCGTTGACCGGGCGCAGCTGCTCGCGCCGGGAACGCAGGAAGGCCCCGAGCTGATTGGTCGCGGGATCGGGCATGGCACCGTCCATCTTCGTGGCCGCCCGATCCCGCGACAAGCCGGCTACCCAGCGTCCGGCACGAGAGCCATGAGCGACTGACCCGTCGCGAAGTCGGTGGGCCATGACACGTGGTCATGGATCATCAGCCATTCTCCGTCGACGAGCCGGAAGCAGTTCGTCTGGCGAACCCAGGTGTCCAAGTCGTCTCCGTACATGACGCCGCGCAGCCGGACGAACGCCCGCATGAACGCGAGGTCGCCGCCGGTGTGGATCTCCAGGCCGGACAGGTCGAGCTGGATGGGCCCGTCGAACGCGGTGAAGAAGCTCGCCCAGTTCTCCCGCCACATCGGCCCGCCGCTGAACTCGAGCGGCGGCATCAGGTCGAACGCGGTGAACCCGTCTGGCGCGTAGAACGTCATCATCGCGTCGACGTCCTTGGCCTCGAAGCTCGTCTTCCAGCGGCGCACCGCATCCCGCACGTCTGCCTCGGCGGTAGTAGCGGTCGTGGTGGTGTCTGTCATCTGCGCATCCCTTCTTTCTGTCGCCGCCAGCCTGCGGGGGCCGTGCTGCGGCAACCATCCCGTGCCTATGCCGGTATGACCTGTACCCCCTGCGGGTCGAGGTCATGCTGCAGGCGTCGCGAGGGCGGAGAGCTGCCGCAGCTTCTCGTGGCTCTCCGAGCTGGGGGCGGCGGCGAAGACGAGCAGGCGGTGGGACTGGTCCGGGTCGAGCAGGGACTGGCAGGTCAGTTCCAGGGCGCCGACCTCTGGATGCACGAAGCGTTTGACGGCGATCTGGGGTGCGCCCACGTCGTGTGCGTTCCACGCCGTCCGGAACTCTTCACTGCGTGCGAGGAGGGCGTCCGCGAGCCGCGCCGCTCGGGAGCCGGACCCGCGGAGTGCGACGACCTGGCGCAGGCTGGCAGCGAATCTCCGGGTGAGGAGCGGGTGGTCGTCGGGGTGATAGAGCCGTCGGGTGGCTGGGGCGGTGAACCACCGGTAGCCGATGCTGCGGGCGGGTCCGGTGTACCGGGTGCGGTCGCCGGTGAGCGCGGTTCCCAGCGGGCTTTGCCGGAGAGTTTCTCCGAGCTCGGTGACGATCTCCGCTGGGGTGTGGTCCAGGCAGTCGAGGATGCGGAGCAGACCAGGGCTGATCTGTTCGCCGGCTGCTGCGCGTGCGGGTGGGTTGTGCCCGGAGAGGTGGAGCAGGTGGTCGCGCTCGTCGGGGGAGAGACGTAGCCCTTGTGCGATCGAGGTGATCATCTGCGGGGACGGCTGTGGTCCGCGGGCGCGTTCGAGGCGCGCGTAGTAGTCGGCGGACATGTGGCACAGGGCGGCGACCTCTTCTCGTCGCAGTCCGCTGGTCCGTCGGCGCTGTCCGCGGGGGACGCCGACGTCCTCTGGCTGCAGCGACTCGCGGCGCCGTCGGAGGAACTCGGCGAGCCCGGCCCGGTCGATTGCCATGTGCTCCCTCTCTCCCTGCTTCGTCGGACGTGGTTGCAGCCCGCCTCACCATGGTTGCCGTGACGGGGAAGTTAGACCACCCGGCGCGGGGGATCGGCAGTGCCGACGCCGAGGCGGCGTCGGGGGTGCATAGGATGCCGGTGATGGACGGTCACGCGGAGCACGGGCAGGCGGAAGCGCCGGTCCAGCGCGGGCGCGGTCGGACCAGGGACGCCGCGACGACCGCTGCGATCCTCGACGCGGCGATGGAACAGCTGACCGAGAAGGGTCTGGCCGGGTTCACCATCGAGGGGCTCGCCGCCCGGGCGGGCGTGGGCAAGACGACCATCTACCGGTGGTGGCCGTCGCGGGGAGCTGTGGCGCTGGACGCGTTCCTCTCGGCGGTGGAGCCGCAGGTCCCGTACCCCGACACCGACGACTTCGCGACGGCGCTCCAGGGTCAGGTCCTGGCGTTGGTGCGGGCTTTTCGCGACACCCCGGCCGGCCGTGTGGTGCGGGCGATCCTGGCCGAGGCGCAGGCGGATCGAGACCTGGCTGAGGCGTTCCGTGCCCGCTGGCTGGAGTCCCGGCGCGCGACCGGCCGGGCGGTCTTCCGCAAGGCGCAGGAGTCCGGCCAGCTGCGGCAGGACCTGGAGATCGAGACAGCGATCGATCTCGTCTACGGTGCGGTGTACTTCCGGCTGATGACGGATCATCAGCCGTTGAGCGACGAGTTCGTCGTGAACCTCACGGACTACGCGGTCCGCGGCCTGCGCGCCTGAGAGGGTTGCGGCGTCCGGCAGCACCCTCCAAGGCCGGCCGAGTCAGTGCAGCCGGGGCCGGAACGCGTCGTTCACGTCCATCGGAGAGCCGCCGCCGTGGTCGCCGCCGCCCGGGATGTAGATGGTGCCGCCGATGCTGGTCGCGGCGGTTCCGTGCCGGGGGACCGGCATGGGAGCCAGCGCAGACCACCTGTTGCGGCTGGTGTCGTAGGCCTCGACCTGGTCGAAGATCGACGTGGAGCCGTCGGTGTTCCCCTCGCCGCCGAACGCGTAGATCGTGTCGCCCACCACGGCGGTGGCGATGCCGCCACGGGCGGTCGGCATCGGGGCTCGGGCGGACCAGCGGTGGGTGGACAGGTTGAGCGCGTACACGCTGTCGCGGACGTTCACCTGGCCGCGGTCGCGCCCGCCGACGACGTAGAGCGTGTTCCCGACCACGGCGCCCCCGACGTGATCACGAGCCTGCGGCAGGGAGGGCAGCGCGCGCCACCGGCCGGTGACGGCGTCGTACGACTGCACGAGGTCCACCGTGTCCTGGAGGCCGCCTGGGCCCGGGGTCAGGGTGCGCATGCCGCCGGCCAGGTACACGGTGGTGCCGCGGACACCGATCGCGCTGCTGCCCCGCTCCGTCCCTTCCGGCATCGGGGGCAGCTCGCGCCAGCTGTCGGTGCCGGGGCTGTAGACGAAGCTGTCGCCGAGTGCTTCCCACGACGCCCCGCCGGACAGGCCGCCGAGCACATGGAGCCGTCCGCCGACGACGGCCAGGTTGGGGTGGTTCATCGCCACCGGCAGCGGGGCGGCGTGCTCCCACGTGTCACGGGCCGGGTCGTACACCTCGACGTCCGCGACGGTGGTCAGCTCTCCTGACCCGTCCGGGCGGATGCCGCCCACCACGTAGACCTTCCCGTTCAGCGCCGCCACGCCGTGCTCCTGCCGCGGACCGCCTGCGATCGGCGCGAGCTTCTCCCAGCCGCGGCCGTACTGCGCCTCGTCGGGATCGGTCGGTGTCCCGGTCACGGGCGGATGACCGGGGTGGGCCTGTGCCGCCGTGGCCGGAACGGCCAGGGCGAGGCCGAGGGCCACGGCGGCTGCGGAAAATACTCGGAGTACTGGCTTCTTCGACATGTTCACGACCATCTCCAGGGTCTGGGGAACCGACGGTCTATTTGTAATACGCAACGTAGCGTTAATGTGAAAGACGAGGGGACGGGGTTGTGGAGAAGTCAGGTGGGCCGGTGCAGCACGTGAACCGCATGGCCACCGGAAGCGTCAGCTACTGGCGGCCATCGCGTGGGACGTCAGGCCGCGATGGCCGTCCGGGTGAGCTGCTCCGAGACGTCCCAGACGCGTGCGGCCTCGTCAGCGCTGCGCAGCGGCGGGTACATCCGCTGCTCGGCCGGCGCTCCGCTGGTATTGCCGAACCCGCGGGGGCTGTACAGGGCGCCCGGCTCGGCCTGCGGGTCGGTGGCCGCCATGAGCGCGGGCAGCGCCGCGCTCTCGACCGTTCCGGCCAGGATGCCGCGGGCGGAGAGCCAGCCGATCATCCTTCGCCCGGCGGTCTCCTGCGCGCGGCCCAGCTCGGGGCGGGCGGCGAGCAGGTTGGTCGGCGCGACGCCGGGGTGGGAGAGGTTGCTGGTGATGCCCCACCCGTTGGCCTTGCTGCGCCGCTCCAGCTCCAGGCCGAAGAGCCCGAAGGCGATCTTGGACTGGCCGTAGGCGCGCATCCCGTCGTAGCCGCGCTCCCAGTTCAGGTCGTCCCAGTTGATGGCGCCACTGCGGGCGGCGACGCTGACCTGTGAGGTCACCCGCGCGCCGCCGGCGCGCAGGAGCGGCATCAGGTGCGCGACGAGAGCGAAGTGGCCCAGGTGGTTGGTGCCGAACTGGAGCTCGAACCCGTCGGCGGTCGTCTGGTGGTCGGGCGGGGTCATGACGCCCGCGTTGTTGATCAGGAGATGGATCGGCGCGCCCTCGGCGCGCAGGGTGTCGCCGAGGGCGGCGACGGAGGCGAGGGACGACAGCTCGAGGCTGCGCAGCGAGATGTTGGCGTTCGGGACGTCCCGCTTGATCTTCGCGACGGCGGCCTCACCCTTGGTCGGGTTCCGGACGGGGATGACGACCTCGGCCCCGGCAGCGGCAAGACGCCGGGCTATGACGAGGCCCATGCCGTCGCTGGCCCCGGTGACCACGGCGCGCTTGCCGGAGAGCCCGGGGACGGTGATGTCGATCGGTGTGCGTGCCATTTCCGTGCTCCTTGATGGTGACAGTGTTCTTGCTTTGTTGTTTCCAACTGTCGGGTGTCTCCGGCCGGTTATTCAGGGCCTGTCGATCCCCCTTTGTGGCCGTCAGCCGCCGGCCGGGGCCCGCCTCGCGCCGCCGTCGTCGAACACCAGTCCCTTGATCTGCTGGAACTCCTCCAGGCCATAACGCCCGTACTCCCGGCCCACCCCGGATCGCTTGTACCCGCCGAACGGGACCTCAGGGTTGAACCCGGCACCGTTGATGAAGACCTGGCCGGCCTGGATCTGCCCGGCCACCTCCACGGCTTCGGAGCGGGTGGCGCCCCACACCCCGGCGCACAGCCCGTAGGGCGTCCGGTTCGCCAGGTCGACGGCGTCCTGGACCGACTCGTACGCCTGGATCACCAGCACGGGGCCGAAGATCTCCTCGGTCACGAGGGCCGAGTGGTGCGGGACGTCGGAGAAGACCGTCAGCGGCAGGTAGTAGCCACGACCCGGAGCGGGCGGGCGATCCGGGCCGCCGGTCAGGAGCCGCAGGCCCTCCTGCTGTCCTCTGCGGACGTAGGCCTGCACGCTCTCCTGCTGGGCCCTCGACACGAGCGGCCCGTACTGGGTGTCTCCGGCGAACGGATCGCCCACGACGAACCCAGCCACCGTCTCACGGACGATCGCCTCGGCCTCGGTCAGGCGGGCACGGTCCACCAGGATCCGGGTCAGGGCCATGCAGGTCTGGCCCGAGTTCAGGAAGCCTGAGCGCAGCGCCTGCGGCACCGCCGCCTCCAGAGCGGCGCCCGGCAGGATGACGGCGGGCCCCTTTCCGCCCAGCTCGAGGGAGACCTTCTTGGCTCTGGCCGCGGCCGCCGTCGCGACCTGGATGCCGGCGCGGGTGGAGCCGGTGAACGACACCAGGTCCACGTCCGGATGACCGGCGATGCGCGCGCCGACGGTCGCCCCGTCGCCCATGACCATGTTGAACACCCCGGGCGGCAGACCCACCGCGTCGATCGCCTCGGCCAGTGCGTAGGCGCCCAGCGGAGTGACCTCGCTGGGTTTGTGGACGACGGTGTTCCCGGCGGCCAGCGCGGGCGCGATCTTGGCCGCGCTCTGGTGCAGCGGGTAGTTCCACGGGGTGATCGCGCCGACCACCCCGTACGGCTCGCGCAGGACCGTCGCACCCGGGATGGTCCGGTCCGGCTCGGCCTGCTCGATCAGGTGGGCGGCCGAGCCGAAGAAGTAGATCGGGCTGCCGGCGTGCGCCCGGCGGGACAGACCGATCGGAGAGCCGATCTCCGCGGTCTCCAGCCGGGCGATCTCGTCATGCCGAACGGTCAGCTCGGCGGCGACGGCACGCAGCAGCGCCGCGCGTTCGGGCACGGGGGTCCGAGCCCAGCCAGGTGCCGCCCGACGGGCGGCGTCGACCGCCGCCTCGACGTCGGTGACGTCACCCAGCGTCACGTACCCGAGGTGCTCCTCGGTGGCCGGGTTGGTCACCACCACCTGTCGCGTACCGTGCGACGGCGCCCAGCGCCCGTTCACGTAGAACGCGTCCCTGTGGACCGTCTTCTTGTGGAGCGTGTCCTGGTGGTCGGGGCTCGTGCCGTGTTCGTTCCCGTGCATCAGGTTCTCGCTACGGACGGGGCGCGGGTGTCGTCGCCCTCTGCGATGTCGCTCAGCACCTCGGCGGCGGCGAGCTCGTCCCGGGCGGCGAGCCGGTCGAAGCCCTCGACGGCCGGATAGACGTAGCGACCGAGCGTCGCGATGAGGGCGGCGCCGACCACGAGGACGCCCATCAGGACCGGGATCACCGGGTCGTAGGAGCCCAGCTGGTCGTAGCCCAGCCCGAGGAGCAGCGGACCGACTGCGCTGCCGAGGATGAACATGGCCTGGACCGGTCCGATGATCTGGCCGAAGCTGCGCATGCCGAGATAGCGGGTGATGAGGAGGGCGAGCAGGTCACCCTCGATACCGAAGGCGACGCCGATGAAGGCGACCGCGAGAGCGGCGGTGGAGAAGGGCGGTTCGAGGAAGAACATGCCCGCGATGGGGGCGAGCATGACGATGGGGCCGACGATCGCGCCGTGCACGCGGTCGATGATGACGCCGCCGACGACACGGCCCACGAGGGAAGCCAGGCCGAAGACGACGAGTAGCTGGCCCGCCTGGTCGTTGCTCAGACCGCGGTCGGTCATCATCGGCACGAGGTGGACCTGGAGCCCGATGATCACGACGCCGACCATGCCCAGGCCGAGCGCGATGCCCCAGAACTGGCGGGTGCGCAGCGCCTCGCCGAAGGTCAGGCCAGGGAGCTCCAGGCTGACGTCGCGGTCCCCGACGTGGGTCTCCTGGACGAGGCGCCCGCGCACGTGCCGCTCGGCGCGGCCCCGCACGAACAGGCTGATCATCGTGACGGACACGAGGACGGCGATCAGCGCCAGGTAGCCGTAGGTCTGCCGCCAGCCGACCCTCTCGATGAGCTCGCCGGCCAGCAAGGGGCCGAGGGCGGCGCCGAGGCCGATGATGCCCGTGACGATGCCGACGGCGAGCGCGCGGTTGTTGTCGAACCAGCTCACGACGGCGCGGGTGGCGGGGACCGCCGTCCCGCCCCCGAAGAACCCGACGAAGAAGCACGGGATGAAGTAGATGGCCTCGACGGGCGGCACCAGGCCGATCGTGGCCATCGAGGCGGCGAACAGCACGAAAGCGGGGACGAGGATGTAGCGCGCGGCGTACCGGTCCACGAGCCGGCTGGCGATGATCAGCCCGATGACCATCCCGACCGCGGCGACCGAGTACGCGCCGGTGACCGTCGTGCGGCTGAACCCGGTGTCCTCGACGATCGGCAGGACGAAGAGACCGGTCGTGGCCATGTACATCTGGGGGCCGACGGCGTTCGCCGTACCGGCACCGATGACCACCCACCAGGGGCTTCGGCGTCGGGGGTCGGGCTGGGTGACGGAACTCATGGGGTCTCTCCTGCGGCTCGGCTCGTGGGGCATGCGGTCGTCGGCTGAGTGGTCATGCGCTCGGGAAGGAGGTCTTGGTCAGCTCCTCGGACACCTGCCAGACGCGTGCGGCCTCCGTGAGGCTGCGCAGGGGCCGGTGCATCTGCTGCTCCGCCGGCGCACCGCCCAGGGTGCCCGGGCCGCTGGGGCCGTAGAGGGCGGCGGGCTTGGCGGCCGGGTCGGTCGCAGCCATGAGGGCCGGTAGCCCCGCGGTCTCCGCGGTGCCCACGAGGATGCCGCGGGCCGAGAGCCTCCGGGTCAGCCGGATGTTGGGTGTGTCCTGGCTGCGGCCGATCTCCGGACGGGCGGCCATGAGGCTGGTGGGGGCGATGCCGGGATGGGCGACGTTGCTGGTGATGCCCCACCCGTGAGCCTTGCTGCGTCGATCCAGCTCCAGCCCGAACAGCCCGAACGCGATCTTCGACTGGATGTACGCACGCATCCCGGAGTAGCTGCGCTCCCAGTTCAGGTCGGCCCAGTTGATGGAGCCGCGGGACGACGCGATGCTGAGCTGAGAGGTCACGCGGGCCTTACCGGCGCGCAGCAGCGGCAGCAGGTGGGCGACCAGGGCGAAGTGGCCCAGGTGGTTGGTGCCGAGCTGCATCTCGAACCCGTCGACCGTGGTCAGCCGCTGCGGCGGGCGCATGACGCCGGCGTTGTTGATCACGAGGTGGATCGGGCGCCCTTCCTCTCGCAGGGTGTCGCCGAGAGCCTCCACCGACGCCAGCGAGGCCAGGTCGAGGCTGCGCAGCGAGACCTTCGCACCGGGTGCGGCCCGGTTGATCCTCTTGAGTGCGGCGTCACCCTTGGCCGGGTTGCGTACGGGCATGAGGACCTCGGCGCCCGCAGCGGCCAGGCGTCCGGCGATGCCGAGTCCCATGCCGTCGCTGGCGCCGGTGACCAGCGCGCGCTTTCCGGACAGGTCGGGGAGGGGGATGTCGATCGGTGTACGTGGCATCGTGCTGCTCCTTGTGTGCGTCAGGGGTTCGGCCGGGGCCGGGTGCTCGGCCATGGCACCGATCCTTGGCGGACGCCGGAGACCTATCCAGGACCTCCCGATCACAGGCTCGCCGGGTCAGGCACGCGGTCCGCAAGGGGGGATCGACAGGTCGTGGCTAGTTCGACCCGCACGGGATAAAAACGAGGCAGTACTGAAGGAAAGGGGGAGCGTCATGATCGACCGCACGGGGCTGGCCGGGTTTCTGCGCAACCGGCGGGAGGCACTGCAGCCGGAAGACGTCGGCATGCCCCGCGGGCAACGCCGCAGGACCAGCGGGCTGCGGCGTGAGGAGGTCGCGACCCTGTGCAACATGTCGGCCGACTACTACTCCCGCCTGGAGCGCGAGCGCGGGCCCCAGCCGTCGCAGCAGATGCTCGCGTCGATCGCGCAGGGGTTGCACCTGTCGATCGACGAGCGCGACCACCTGTTCCGCCTCGCGGGCCACAACCCGCCACCGCGCGGAACGTCCAGCGAGCACATCAGCCCCGGGCTGCTGCGCATCCTGGACCGGCTGGAGGACACGCCCGCCGAGATCGTCACCGAGCTCGGCGAGACGCTGCGGCAGACGCCGATGGGTGTCGCGCTCACCGGCGACACGACCCGGTTCACGGGACCTGCTCGAAGCATGGGCTACCGGTGGTTCACCGACCCGGCCGTACGGAACCTCTACGCTCCGGAGGAGCACGCGTTCCTGACCAGGATGTACGCGGCAGGGCTGCGCGGGCTGGTCACCCTCCGGGGCCCGGAGTCCCGGGCCGCGTACCTGGCGGGTCTGTTGCTGGACAGCAGCGAGGAGTTCCGGCGGGTGTGGGACGACCACGAGATCGGGATCCACCCGCACGAGGTCAAGCACTTCGTCCACCCGGAGGTCGGTGCGCTGGAGCTCAACTGCCAGCGGCTGGTCGACCCGGGCCAGGCCCACTCGCTGATGGTCTACACCGCGGTGCCCGGCACCGAGAGCTACGAGAAGCTGCAGGTCCTGTCCGTCATCGGCGCGCAGGCACTGCGCTGAGCCGTCGATGAGCGGCACGAGGGCGGTCGGGCTGGTGCTCGCGGCCGGCGCCGGCACCCGTTACGGCATGCCCAAGGCGCTGGCCAGAACCGACGCCGGAACCTCGTGGCTCGAGCTGGCCTGCCAGGCGCTCGTCGGCGGCGGCTGCGGAGAGGTCGTCGTCGTGCTCGGTGCTCGGGCGGACGAGGCCGCGGAACTGGTCCCCGCCGACGCCCGGCGGGTGGTCGCCCCGGGGTGGCGCAGCGGTATCGCGGCGTCGCTGCGCACCGGCCTCGCGGCCGCCGCCCGGACCGGAGCGGAGGTCGCCGTCGTCTCCCTCGTGGACCTTCCCGATCTGCGGCCCGATGCCGCACGCCGGGTCCTGGACTCCGTACCGCAGCAGGGCGCCCACGCCCTCGCCCGCGCCACCTACGACGGCACGCCCGGGCATCCCGTGCTGGTGGGCCGCGCGCACTGGCAGCCCCTGGGCGCCGCGGTGCGCCAGGACACCGGCGCGGGGCCCTACCTGCGTACGCACGGTGCCCTCGCCGTCGACTGCACGGACCTGGGCGGCGGGGACGACGTCGACCAGCCGGACGGCCGCCACAGCCCACAACAGACAATCAAGGAGGGGCATCATGCCCACGAACCGCATCGCACTCGTCACCGGAGCCAACCAGGGAATGGGTAAGCAGGTCGCGAAGGAACTGGTCGCCGACGGTCTCACCGTGTTCGTCGGGTCCCGCGACCTCGCACGTGGTGAGCGGGCGGCCGCCGAGATCGGCGACGGCGCCATCGCGCTCCAACTGGACGTGACGGACGCGTCCTCCATCACCGGGGCCGCCGAACGCATCGGCGCGGAGGTGGGCAGGCTCGACCTGCTGGTCAACAATGCCGCGATCTCCAACACTCGCACCGACATCCGCGACATGGGTGAGCTGCGCGCACTGGCACAGCCCAGTGTCGTCTCGCTCGACGAGGTACGGACCGTGTGGGAGGTGAACGTCCTCGGCGTCGTGGCGGTGTACCAGGCGATGCTGCCGCTGCTGCGCCGGTCGTCGGACGCGCGCATCGTGAACGTCACGAGCGCGCAGGGCTCGTTGACGACCATGGCCGATCCGGCGTTCCCGTTCCACAAGACGTTCGAGCCGGTCTACTCCGCGTCGAAGACCGCGCTCAACGCCGTCACGCTGTCCATGATGATCGAGCTGGAGGCGACCGACATCAAGGTCAACCTCGTCTCACCGGGGTTCGCGAACACCGCCCTGGTCAACTTCGAGGGCACGGAGTCGGTCGAGGACGCGTGCCGCGAGGTGGTGCGCGTCGCCCGCCTCGGCCCGGACGGCCCCACCGGAACGTTCACGCTCTGGGACGGTGTGGACCTGCCGTGGTGACCGGCACCTGACCGCAGGTCGACCCACCAGCCCGGAACGCGCCCCTGCGTGCGGTGACCTCAGGCTTCCGACGAGGCCGGGAGGAGGATCGTGACGAAACCGCGAATGCGGTCCACGTCGACGTCGGTGTAGAGGGAGTCCTCGTCGGAGCCCTCCGGGAGCGGCTTCTCGACGCCGAACAAGGCCTGGAAGAAACGAGGGTGGAGCGAGCGGCCGAGCAGGTTGGTCGCGAGCTCGCCGGAGGCGGGCTCCTGGATCTTGAACCGCTCGGTGACGAACGTCGCGAGGCGGTCCTGGGAGGTGCGGAAGATGGCGTCGTAGTACTGGCTCGACGCGTCGGGGAGGCGTTCGGCCTCCGCGATCCCCATCCGGCAGGTGCGCAGCGCCGGCTCGCGGAGGAGGAGCTGGAGAAAACGCGCACAGTAGACCGCTACGGCCTCGGTGGAGTCCTCGCTGTACGTGTCAGGAGTCTTGAGGCGGTTGAGGTACATCGTGCGAGCCAGCTCGAACACCGCGCGGAACAGCGCGTCCTTGCTCGGGAAGCGCGTGTACAGGGACCTCTTGGACGTGGAGGCGCGCGCGGCGACCACGTCCATGGAGGTGCGCTCGAAGCCCAGCTCAAGGAACACGTCCTTGGCGGACCACAGGATGTGCTGCTTGAGCTCTTCCCCGCGGCGTGCCACCGGCCTGCCTCCGTCATGATCGAGATTCGGTACGGCGGAGTTTACTCGGCGGATCGTTCCGTGAACGGCGGCCGTTCACTCCTCGAGCTCGACATGCAGGATGCGGTCGTCGCCCTCCTCGGGGCTGGCCCCGCCCCAGGACGCGCCGTCGGTCTCCGAGGTGGTGACCCAGAGCGCCCCGTCCGGGGCGACCTGGACGGTCCGCAGGCGCCCGTACTCTCCTTCGAGGTGGGGGATCGGGTCGCCGACCGCCTCGCCGCCGTCAACGGGCAGCTGCCACAGCCGCTGGCCCCGGAGTCCCGCCATCCAGAGCGATCCGGCGGTATAGGCGATACCGGAAGGGGAGGCCTCGTCGGTGGCGAACGTGAAGAGGGGCCGCGTCCCCGTCGAGCCGAGGGAGCCTTCGCTGTTCGGCCAGCCGTAGTCGTTTCCCGGCATGATCACGTTGACCTCGTCCTGCTCCTGGTCGCCGAACTCCGAGGAGTACACGGTCCCGTCCGGTCCGAAAGCGATGCCCTGGACGTTGCGGTGTCCGGTGCTGTAGACGGGGCCGTCGACGGGGTTGTCCGACGGGATGGTCCCGTCGGGGTTGATCCGCAGGACCTTTCCGTTCAGGCTGCCCGGGTCGGGGGCGAGCGCCGGTTCGTTCGCGTCGCCCGTGGTGATCCACAGCGCCCCGGCCCTGTCGAAGGCGAGCCGGCCGCCCTGGTGCTGGTCGGTGCCCACGCGGATCCCGTCGAGCACCACCCTGACCTGGGTGAACGTCTCGAACTCGGGGTCGAACTCAAGTGCGACGACACGGTTGTCCGAGGCGGTGGAGACGAAGGCGTAGACGGTGCGGTCCCGGGCGACGTCCGGGGACGCCGCGAGACCGAGCAGACCGCTGTCGGGGGCCGCGACCGCGCCGTCGACCCGTCCCACCGAGCGGTGGTTGCCGCTCCCGGGATCGACCCGGCGGATCTCGAAGGTGTCCCTGGAGGACACGAGAGCCGACCCGTCCGGGAGGAACGTGAGGCCCCACGGGGTGTCCAGACCGGTGACGATCTCGGTGACCCGTCCTGGCGACGCGAGGTCGCCGGGCGCGGCGTGCGTGGGTGCTGCCGCACCGGACGGCGCCGTGGCATCGGCGCCGGAGCGTGTGGTCCCAGGCGGCGGAGAGCCGGCGCACGATGTCAGGGCAGCGGCGAGCGACAACGTGGCGGCGAGTACGGCGGTGGTGGACCGGGTGGTGAACATGGGCGGCGCTCCGAGTACGACGGTGGATGGGACCGAACCGTCTACCGGGGTGACGTGTGCTCCCCTCCTGGACCTCGTGGCCTGGACCTTGTGGCACCCATAAGTAAACGGTACGGTTGAGTTTACCACCCGCCACGACAAGATCGAGTGAGGTCGACATGTCTACCGATGCACCGGGGCCCGCGCTCCAGCCAGGGGAAGGACCCACCTCCCACCTGAGCAGACGCACCTTCATCGCCGCTACGGGTACCGCGACGGGCGCCGCCGTCGCCGCCGGGGGGGCCGGCTCCCGTCCGGTCGCCGCCACCGAGGACGAGGTGGGTGAGCCGGAGGGTGGCGCGACGAGCCGGGTCTCCTTCCTTCTCAACGGCCGGCGTCAGTCCCTGGTCGTCGACAACCGGACCTCCCTGCTCGACCTGCTGCGTGAGCGGCTCGACCTGACCGGAACCAAGAAGGGCTGCGACGCCGGTGCCTGCGGGGCCTGCACGGTCCATGTGGACGGCCGCCGCGTCAACGCCTGCCTCACCTTGGCGGCCAGGCTCGACGGCGCGCAGGTCACGACCATCGAGGGCCTCGCGCCCGAGGGTGACCTGCACCCGCTGCAGCGAGCGTTCATCGAGCAGGACGCCCTCCAGTGCGGGTTCTGCACGCCCGGCCAGATCATGTCCGGCGTGGCTTGCCTCCGCGAGGGGCACACTGGATCCCCGGCGGAGATCCGGGAGTGGATGAGCGGCAACATCTGCCGGTGCGGCTGCTACGTCAAGATTGTCCGTGCGGTCGAGCAGGCCGCGACAGGCGGGCGGTAACGCCATGTTCCCCTTCACCTACACCAGGGCAACCTCCGTCCACGACGCGATCGAGGCCGGCGGGCGCGGAGGCCGGTACATCGCCGGTGGCACCACGCTCGTCGACCTCATGCGCGAGACGGTCGAGCGCCCGCGCGCCCTCGTCGACATCGCAGGCCTTCCCCTGTCCGATGTCAGCGCCACGCCACGAGGCGGCCTCCGTCTCGGTGCGCTCGCCCGGATGGCGGACGTCGCCGCGCACCCCGTGGTGCGCCTGACCTACCCCGCTGTCGCGCAGGCGCTGGAGCTGAGTGCCTCGGCGCAGTTGCGCAACATGGCCACCATCGGCGGCAACATCATGCAGCGCCCGCGATGCGCGTACTTCCGCGACATCTCGGCGCCCTGCAACCGGCGCGAGCCCGGCTCCGGCTGCTCGGCCCTGGAGGGCTACAACCGCACCCATGCCATCCTCGGGACCTCCGTGCACTGCGTCGCCACGCACCCGTCCGACCTGGCTGTGGTCCTGACGGCGCTCGAGGCCATCGTGCACCTGATCGGTCCGGAGGGCCGGCGGGCGACGCCGATCGGCGACTTCCTGCTGCCGCCCGGCGACACACCCGACCGGGAGCAGGACCTCCGGCCCGGTGAACTGATCGTCGCCCTTGAGATCCCGCCGTTCCCGCGGCCGCTGCGGTCCGGGTACCTGAAGGTGCGCGACCGGGAGAGCTACGAGTTTGCGCTCACGTCCGCGGCCGTCGTGCTGCACATCAGGGGCGGCGTGATCCACACCGCCAAGGTCGCCGCCGGCGGGGTGGGCACCGTCCCCTGGAGGCTCCCGGCCGTCGAGCAGCACCTCGTCGGCAGACGCCCGTCGTCCGAACTCTGGACACAGGCCGCCGAACGAGCGGCTGACGGGGCGAGACCCTTGGCCCACAACGACTTCAAGACGGAGCTGTTGCGCCGCACCGTCGAACGTCAGCTCCGCATCGTAGGAGGCCGCGCATGACCCCGCAGCCTGCTCAGCAGCCCCAGACCGCGGTCGGTTCGCCGCGGTCCCGCGTCGACGGACGCCTCAAGGTGACCGGCCAGGCCCGGTTCGCCGCGGACCACGGTCGGGCGGACGGGCTCGAGGGCACCGCGCACGCGGTGCTCGTGGACGCCACCGTCGGCCGGGGAACGATCACCGGTATCGACGCCCGCGCCGCCCTGGCCGTCCCCGACGTCCTCGCCGTGATCCACCACGGCAACGCACCGCGACTGCCCTACCGGGACAACACGTTCCCGGACTCGATCCACCCGCCCGGCGAGCGGCTGCGCGCGTTCCAGGACGACCAGGTCCGGTTCTTCGGGCAACCGGTAGCCGTCGCCGTCGCCACGACACCGGAGGCGGCGCGGCACGCCGCGCGCCTCGTCGAGGTCGCCTACGACGCCCAGCCCCCGCGGCTCGACCTCGCGACGGCACCCGCCCATGAGCCCGACGTCTACGAACGCGGCGACGCCGCCACCGCGCTCTCCTCCGCTCCGGTGCGACTCGAGATGACCTACCGAATGGCGCGCAACCACCACAACGCGATGGAACCGCACGCGATCGTGGCGCGCTGGGACGGCAACCGCCTCACGGTCTGGGAGAAGACCCAGTGGGTCGCCGACCCGAGGAACGAGCTCGCAGCTGTCTTCGGGATTCCTCAGGCCGCCGTACGGTGCTACTCGCGCTTCGTCGGGGGAGCGTTCGGCAACTCCGGGCGCACCTGGGTCCACTCCGTGGCGGCGGCGCTCGCGGCCCGGGAGGTCGGACGTCCGGTCAAGCTCGTCCTGAGCAGGAGGCAGGTCTACTTCGGCGTCGGGTTCCGCCCGGCCTACGAGTACGGCGTACGCCTGGGCAGCGAGCGGGACGGCCGGCTGACCGCCGTCGTCCACGACGTGCGGGGCGAGACGTCCCGCTATGAGCGCCACTCGGACGACCTCGCACTGGGCAGGATGCTCTACGACACGCCGAACTTCCGGCAGGAGGTCCGGCTCGTACCCCTGGACGTCAACACGCCAACGTGGATGCGTGGCCCAGGATGGTCCACCACGGCGACCGCCCTGGAGACCTCGCTGGACGAGCTGGCGCACGAGCTCGGCATCGACCCGATCGAGCTGCGGATCCGCAACGAGCCCGCCGACGACCCCGCAACCGGTCAGCCGTTCTCCACACGACGGCTCCACGAGTGCTACGCGACCGGCATGCGCGAGTTCGGCTGGCATCGGCGCAGCCCCCGGCCGCGGGCGGTGCGCGAGGGCGACTGGCTAATCGGTATGGGTATGGCGGCCGGGGCATACCCGGCCGAGAGCGCCCCCGCGCAGGCGCACGCCCGGCTCGACGCGGACGGGACCGCGGTCGTCCGTTCGGCGAGCAGCGACATGGGCCCGGGCACGACGACGTCGATGGCCCAGGTGGCAGCGGACGCGCTCGGACTGCCCATGTGGGGCGTGGAGTTCCAGCTCGGTGACTCCACGATGCCCCCGGCCCCCGTGCACGCGCTCGCCTGGACCATGGCGAGCGTGGGATCCGCCGTCCAGGCGACCTGCGACAGGTTGCGGCGCAAGGCGATCGCCCTGGCGGTAAGCGACGCGCGGTCACCCTTGCACGGTGTACCCGTGGACGGCGTCGTCGTGCGTCGCGGATGGCTGCACATCCGGGAGGACCCGCGTCGTGGGGAGACCTACCAGCAGCTCCTGGCGCGCAACGGCCGAACCCATCTCGAGGCCATCGGCGGCTACGAGCCGCCCGGGGAGATGCGGTACTCGATGTACGCCTACAGCGCCATCTTCGCCGAGGTCGCCGTGGACGCCCGGCTCGGGATCGTGCGGGTGCGGCGGATGCTCGGCGTCTTCGACGCCGGACGCATCGTCAACCCGAAGCTCGCCGACAGCCAGGCCCTCGGCGGCATGATCGGCGGGCTCGGCCAGGCGCTGCTGGAGCATACGGTCACGGACTCGGTGGACGGCCGGATCATGAACGCCAACCTCGCGGACTACCTCGTACCGACCAACGCCGACGTCACCGACATCCGCGCGATCTACGTGGACGGCGTCGACAACGAGGCCGCCCCGATCGGCGTCAAGGGGCTCGGTGAGGTCGTGCAGGTCGGCGTGGCGCCCGCGATCGCCAACGCCGTCTTCAACGCGACGGGACGCCGCGTCCGCGACCTGCCCATCACCCCCGAGGCGCTGCTCCCGCGGTCGCGAGCAGCACGACCGCGTTGACCACCTGCCCGTGCTCCCTACCGGGGAAACCTCAGCCCGCGGTCGGCGTCCGCCCGAGAAGACGATGCTTGCGCCCGGGCCGACGACAGCGAGACCATCACCCATGCCCCACCGCGCGCCACCCGACGACGGATCTTCTCCGACGGTGTCCGCGCCGCAGCTCGTGGGGCGCGATCGGGAGCTGGCGGCCCTCGGCGCCGCCTTGCACCGGCCACCGGCGATCGTGCTGCTGGAGGGGGAAGCGGGCCTCGGCAAGAGCCGTCTGCTGCAGGAGTGGCTCGCCACGGCTCCCCAGCGCGCGGGCAAGACCCTGTTCTCCGTGTGTCCGCCGCTCCGGGAGCCGCTGACCCTCGGCCCGGTCGTCGATGCGTTCCGCGGGATCGATGTGCCGGTCGCGGACCTCGGGCTCACGGACCTCGCCGGCGCGCTGCGCCCGTTGTTCCCGGAGTGGTCGGCGGACCTGCCGCCTGCTCCGGAGCCGCTGTCCGACGCGCGGTCAGCGCGGCACCGGCTGTTCCGCGCC
This sequence comes from Promicromonospora aerolata, assembly GCF_042682255.1. Classification (NCBI taxonomy): domain Bacteria; kingdom Bacillati; phylum Actinomycetota; class Actinomycetes; order Micrococcales; family Promicromonosporaceae; genus Promicromonospora; species Promicromonospora aerolata. The sequence goes on along the minus strand of NZ_JBHUHF010000001.1, from coordinate 2,749,700 downwards.
CTGGACGAGGTGATCCGGGCGCTCGGCGTGGACGTCCTCGTCGTGGAGGACGCCCACTGGGCCGACGACGTGACCCTGCAGTTCCTCCTGTTCGTCACTGCCCGTCAGCAGCAGCTCGGACCGAGCCTCGTGCTCTCCTACCGGCCCGACGAGGTGGGCACGGAATCGCACCTGCTGCGCCTGACGTCGCGGACGGCCGCCGGTGTGGCCAAGGCGCGGATCGTCGTGTCGCCGCTGCGCCGGGAGGACACGGCCGCGATGGTGTCGTCGATGCTCGGCGGACATCCGGTATCGGCCGAGCTCAGCACCTTTCTGCACGAGTGGACCGACGGGATCCCGGTCGCGCTGGAGGAGTCGGTGCGGCTCATGGACGACCGCGCGGACCTCGTCGTCCGCGACGGGCAGTGGGGCAGGCAGACGTTCGGTGAGCTGCCGATGCCGCCGACGGTGCGCGACTGCACGCGGGAGCGGGTGGGACGGCTCTCGCCGCCGGCGCAACAAGTGCTCCGGGCCGCGGCGACGCTGGCGGAGCCGTCGTCCGAGGCGACGATCGCGGCCATCGCCGACCTGGCTCCGGACGTGGCCCGAGCCGGACTGGCGGAGGCTGCCGACGCCGCGGTGCTCGACAGTGACGCCCGCGGCCGCTGGCGGTACCGGCACCGGCTGGCCGCCACGGCCGTCTACGAGGCGATCCCGCGCGCCGTCCGGCAGCCTCTGCACCTGCGAGCCGGTCGGGTGCTGGAGGACGTCCTCCCGATGCCCGCCGCGCGCCTCGCGCACCATTTTCACCAGGCCGGCGAGGCCGAGCCGTGGCTCCGGTACTCCGAGCGGGCCGCGGAGCAGGCCGTGGCCTCGGGCGACCACACCACGGCGGCCGTCCTGCTCGACGAGGTCCTGTCGGCCGCGGAGCTGCCACCGCACGACCTGGCCCGCGTCGCACGAGCCGCCGCGACCGCCGCGCTGAGCCGACGCGAGCCGGTGGACGAGGTCTACCACCGCGTGATCCGCACCCTGCGCGCCGTGCTCGGCTCCCCGGGGCTGTCCGACCGGGAGAAGGCCGGGATCCGCAACCCGCTCGGCAGGCTCCTGATCCTCGGCGGCGAGGCGACCGCGGCACTGGCCCAGCTCGAGCAGGCGGTGGCCGGCCTCGACCACGAGCCGGTCGAGGCCGCCCGTGCCATGACGTACCTGGGCTGGGCCTACGCGGGGCCGTGGCCGGCGCAGACCCACCTGCGATGGTTGCAGCGCGCTGCCGAGATGACGGCCCACGTCGCGTCCCCACCCGACCGGCTGAACCTCGCGGGCAACCGCGCGGCCGCGCTCCTCATGCTCGGCGAGGAGAGCGCCTGGGACGCCATCGCCGAGCTGCCGCTCGACGCGGCCGACTCGGCCGAGCGCCTCGATCTGGCCCGCATCCACGCGAACATCGGCACCGGAGCCCTGATCTGGGGCCGGTACGCCGACGCGGAGCAGCATCTGGACGTCGCCCTGCGGCTCGCCGACACCGAGCAGGCGGCCCGCCTGCGGTACAACGTCGAGATCGAACAGGCCAACCTGGACTGGCACACCGGCCGGTGGGAAGGGCTGGCAGAACGTGGTGCCGCTCTCGCGGACGCCGACCGGGACCGGCCCACCATCTATCTGGCCAGCGTCCGGCTGGCCGCCCGGCTGGCAGCCGCGGCCGGGCGCCCGCGTGCCGCGGAAGAGCAGTTCCGGCTGGTTCTCGAGGAGGCCGTCCGGCTCGGCGCCGTCGACGACACCATGGAGCCCGCCGCGGCGCTGGCCCGGCTGTGGCTGGCGGACGGCGACTCCGGCCGGGCGCTGCGAGTGACGGACCGACCGATGGACGCCCTGGAGAGCAAGGGCGTGTGGGTGTGGGCGACCGATATCGTGCCCGCGCGGGTCGAGGCGCAGCTCGCCGTCGGGGAGCACACGGCGGCGCGACGGCTGACCGCTCAGCTCGCGAGAGGCCTGCGCGGCCGCTCGGCGCCGGGGCCGCGCGCAGCTCTCGCGCTCTGTCGCGCCCACCTTGCCGCTACGGCCGGGGACCACGACCGGGCGGCGGCCGCGTACGCGCGAGCGGCCCGGGCCTGGGCCGCGCTGCCGCGACCGTACGACGCGCTGCGGGCCCGTGAGCAGCAGTCCGAGGCGCTCCTCGCGGCGGGCAGAGCACCCGAGGGCCAGCAGCTGATGGCGCGCCAGTACGAAGACCTCTTCCGGCTCGGTGCGCGAGGCGACGCCGACCGGGTGGCGCGCCGCCTGCGTGACCTCGGCGCGGACGTCCCGCGGCTGTGGCGCGGTGGCCGACGAGGCTACGGCGACAGCCTCTCGCCCCGTGAGCTCGAGGTCGTCCGCCTGGTGGTGGAGGGCCACACCAACCGGGAGATCGGGAAGATCCTGGCGAAGTCGCCGGCCACCGTGGACCAGCAGCTGCGCGCGGCGATGCGCAAGCTGAAGGTCACCTCCCGGACCGTGCTCGCCGTCGTGGCGGTCGAGACCGGTGTGCTCTCGCAGGAGCGTTCCGTCGCAGACGCGTCGTGAACAGTGCGCCGACGTTGTGTGAACAATGACGTATCCGCAGGATAGCGACGGCGCGCACGACCACCGGAGCATGAGGCCCCATGATCCATGCCCCAGTGAGACTGACTGCCGTCACGGCAGCGTTGACCTTGGTGGCGGGCCTCAGCCTGAGTGCCGCGCCACCCACGTGGGCGGCCACGCCGCCACCCGAGCCGACGGCCGACGCCGTCGAGCCCGCCGACAAGATCCAGCCGGAGCTGCGGGCGTCGCTCCGGAACGACCAGACCACGGAGATGTGGCTCCGATTCGAGGAGCGTGCCGACCTGGCGCCCGCCGAGCGCATCGCGGACTGGACCGAACGCGGTCAGTTCGTCTACGACGCGCTGACCGAGACCGCAGAGGAGTCGCTGGCGACGGTCGCTGCCGAGCTGGACGCGGCCGGCGTCGGCTACGAGTCGTTCCCGATCGCCAACGCGGTGCTGGTCAAGGACGCGACCGAGAGCCTCGCGCTGGACCTGGCCGCGAACCAGGCGGTCGCGGAGGTCCACGACACCCCGGACGTCGGGCTCGTCGAACCGGTGCAGCCGGAACCCACCGCACCTGCCGCGCGCACCGCGGAGTCCGAGGTCGAGTGGGGACTCGACTACATCAACGCACCCGCCGCCTGGGAGATGGGGGCCACGGGAGCCGGCATCACGGTGTCCAACCTCGACTCCGGGGTCCAGTTCGACCACCCGGCACTGGTGGGCACGTACCGCGGCACCGCCGCCGACGGCACGTTCGAGCACGACTACAACTGGTTCAGCACCCGGGGCACCTGCGGGGACGCACCCTGCGACGACAACGGTCACGGCACGCACACCATGGGCACCATGGTGGGCGACGACGAGGCGGGCAACCAGGTGGGCGTCGCCCCGGACGCGCAGTGGATCGCGACGGACGGCTGCTGCGAGGCCACCGGGTTCGAGACGCTGCTCGAGTCGGGCTGGTGGCTGCTCGCCCCCACCGACCTGGACGGCGAGAACCCGGACGTGTCGAAGCGACCGCACGTGGTGAACAACTCCTGGGGCTCGTCGGCGGAGCACGCCTACTCCGACTTCTTCACGGCGATCGACGAGGCGTGGTCGGCGGCCGGCATCTTCAGCGTCTGGTCGGCCGGCAACACCTCACCGGGCGCGGCGTGCGACACGGTCTCCTCACCCGGTGCGCACCCGGACGCCTACTCCGTGGGCGCGTTCGCCTCGAACGGCGTGCTCGGCGCGTTCTCCCGCAAGGGCGAGGGTGAGGACGGGGTGATCAAGCCCGAGATCTCCGCACCCGGCGTCGGCATCCGGTCGTCGTGGCCGGGCAACGGCTACAACACGATCAGCGGCACGTCGATGGCGGCTCCGCACGTCGCGGGAGCCGTCGCGGCGCTGTGGAGCTACGACCCGACGCTCGTCGGGCAGATCGAGCAGACCCGCCGGCTGCTCGCGGAATCGGCCCACGACGTCGACGACACGTCGTGCGGCGGCACCGCGGAGCTCAACAACAAGTACGGCGAAGGGCGCCTGGACCTGGTCCGGCTGCTCCAGCTCGCGCCGCAGGAAGGCGGCACGCTGAGCGGCGTCGTCACCGCAGGAGGCGAGCCGGTCGGCGGCGCCGAGCTGACGATCAGCGGCCCGTTCGACCGCACGGTCGGCACGGACCAGGACGGCGCGTTCTCGCTGCACCTGCCCGCGGGCGACTACGACATCACCACGACGGCCTTCGGGCACGTACCGGCGACGACGAGCGCCACCGTCACGATCGGCGAGCACACCACGGTCGACGTCGCGCTCCGGACGGCGCCCACCCACGAGGTCAGCGGTGTGGTGCTCGGCGCGGAGGAGCAGCCCGTGCCGGGGGCGGAGGTCTCCGTCGAGGGCACACCGCTCGACGCCGTCCGTACGGACGGCGACGGCACGTTCACGATCCCCGACGTCCCCGAGGGCGAGTACCTGCTGCAGGTGCTGCCGAACGCGTGCTTCTCGCCGACGACGGTTCCCCTGGCCGTCGGGCCCGACACGGGGCCGGTCGAGATCGCCGTCGACCTCGTCGTGGACGACGGCGGCTACACCTGTGCCGTCTCGGAGGGCGACTTCCGGCGCGGCACCGACAAGGTCGAGTTCCCGAGCGGGGTGTGGACCCAGGTTTCGCTGCCGTCCCCGATCGCGCTCTACAACGGGACCCACGACACCCTCAACATCGGCAGGCGCGGCGTCATCTCCGTGGACGGCTCCATCTCGGGGCCCGGCGTGGGCGGGGCGGGTGTGTTCCCCTTCTACGTGGCAAGCCCGTTGCGGGCGGACAGCGGCGGCGTCTACACGGCGTCCACCACGGTGGACGGTGAGGACGCGTTCGTCGTCGAGTACCGGGACATGACCGTCTGGGGCGGCTCCGCATGGCCGCGCGAGTCGGAAGGGACCGTCAGCTTCTCCACCACGTTCACCCGGTCCGGAAAGGTGATCGTCGCCTACGGCGACGGTGTCGGCGGCAGCGACCCGCTGACGGCCGGCCTCGTCGCGACGACGGGCATCCAGGGCTGGGAAGGCGTCGACGGCATCCGGTTCTCGGAGCGGTCACCGGTGCTCCACGACGGGCTCGTCGTCACCTACGACCTGCCTGACTTCGGGTACCTCGACCTGACCGTCGCCGACCGCAACGACGGCCTGCCGGTCGACGGGGCGAACGTCACGATCTCCGACGAGGACGGCCTGGTCGAGAGCCTGACGACGAGCTCCACCGGTGTCATGCGCCGACAGCTGCCCGTGGGCGACTACACGGTGACCGTCTCGGCGCCCGACTACGTGACCGAGTCCCACGAGTTCTCGCTCGACGAGCTCTACGCCGAGACCGAGATCGAGGCCCGCCTCGCCACCGGCGTCACCGACCTGACGACGGACGGGCTGGACGCCGTGCTCGGCACCGACCAGAACGGCGTCGGGTCGCTGACCCTGACCAACTCCGGCTCCGCCCCCCTCACGTACGACCTGGGGGAGGCGGCGCGCCACCCGGAGCTCGACACCGGAGCGGCCACGGCGCGCACGGGCACGGGAGCCGACAGCACGATCGACCTGTCGGCCTGGAACGAGGCGGCGGCCAAGGCCGCCGCCGGCGACCACGAGCCGTCGCAGGCCGACGGTGCGAGCGCGAAGGCGGAGGCCGTCCTCGCTGAGGCGGCTGACCAGGTCGGCACCCACTCGGGCGGCGACGTCATCACTCGCATCGAGCTCGAGGGCGACCTCGACGAGAAGGAGCCCACCGGGCTCGGCTACGACGGCGACGTGTGGATCCACGACTACACCGCACGGACCAACACCGCCTACACGGTGACCGGTCGCAAGACCGGCAAGCAGTTCGCGGCGGAGTGGAACCCCGACTACCGGGCCTTCGACCTGGCGTTCGACACGCTGACCGGCGAGATGTGCCAGATGGAGGACAGCCCGGCGAGCCTCATCCACTGCTTCGACCCGGACACCGGGGACAAGACCCGGGAGATCGAGGGCGCCTGGTCGAACACGCAGCTGACCGGGCTGGCCTACAACGCGAACCTGGACGTCTTCTACGTGGGCGGCCGCGGAATCGGCGCGATCGGGACCGTCGCGGGCACGTCGCACGAGACACCGGGGGAGTTCCTCTCCTACTGCTCCCCGCCGCTGCCCGAGGTGATGGGCCTGGCGTACAACGAGGCGTCGGACACCATCTGGTACACCGACCGCGCCGTCGGCCGGCCCAGCAGGCTGCTGCAGGTCGACCCCGTCGACTGCTCGCTCGTCAACGCCTGGTGGTTCCCCGGTCAGCAGCAGCGGCAGGGCGGCGGCCTCGCGACCGACGCCACCGGCGCCCTGTGGGCGACCGACCAGCTCACAGACGAGGTTCTGCTCGTCGACGTCGAGGACGACCTGATCACGGACCTGCCCTGGCTGTCGCTCTCGTCGTCCGGCGGCACGCTCGCCCCGGGCGAGTCGACGACGGTCGAGGTCGACCTCTCGGCCGAGGACCTGGATCCGGGAGTACTCGGCGCCAACATCGTGGTGACGTCCGACTCCGGCCGGCAGTCCAAGGAGTACGTCCCCGTCACCCTCACGACGACCGAGTACCAGGTCGGCGTCAACGCCGGCGGCAAGGCGTTCACGGACGGCACCGGGTTCGACTGGTCGGCCGACCAGGCGTCCCACCGCGGCCCGTGGGGGTACGAGGGCAGGACGAAGGAGATCTCCACGCAGGGCGCGGTGGACGGCACCACGGACGACACCCTGTTCCAGGCCCAGCGCACCGCCCGGCACGAGCACCTGTCCTACACGTTCGACGACGTCCCGGAGGGTACCTACGCGATCGATCTGGGCTTCGCCGAGATCGAGGGCGCAGCTCCCGGCCGGCGCGTGTTCGACGTGCTCGTGAACGACGCGCTCACGCTGTACTCCTACGACCCGGCCGGCACGGCCGGCCGGCAGACCGCCGACTGGCACACGGCCGCCGTCGAGCACACCGGTGGTCCGCTGACCGTGGAGCTCAGGGGCGCCAAGGGGCTGCGGTCCCCGGCGCTCGCGGCGCTCCGGGTGACGCTCGACCCACGTGGTGCCGAGACGCCGGGCCCGGAGCCGGAGCAGCCGGAGCCGGGCGAGGTGCCGGTCGCTCCGGTCGACCAGCCGTACGAGGTGACGGAGACCTCCGGCGTGTACCGGCAGGGCACCACGGAGACCGGCTGGTCCGGTACCCGCGGCTGCGGCGTGCTGTGGTTCGGCTTCGACTTCCCGTTCTACGACACGACGTGGGACGGGGTCTGCGTGGCGAACAACGGCATGCTGACCTTCGACCGCAGGCGGTCCGACTCGCCCAACACCGAGCTGCCCTCACGGCGGCCCGCCGATGCGATCTACCCGTTCTGGGACGAGCTGCTCGTGGACGACGAGGCAGGGATCCACATCGGCACGACGGAGGTTGACGGACTCGACGCCCAGGTGATCGAGTACCGCGACGTCACCTTCGACGACCAGCGGACCGAGCGCGTGAGCTTCTCGGTCACGCTCGTCGAGGACGGCCGCATCCAGGTCGGCTACGGCGACGGCGTCGGCGGGGAGGACCCCCGGACCCGGGGCGCGTCGGCGACCGTGGGCATCGAGAGCCTGGACGGGACCCGGGTGACCCAGTACTCCTACGACGAGCCCGTGCTGACCGCCGGGGCGGGGCTGGAGTATGTCCTGCTGGAGTCGGGCACGATCGAGGGGGAGGTCACCGACGCGAACGACGACGAGCCGGTCGCCGGTGCCGTCGTCACCCTGACCGCGCCCGACAGCGGCACCCGGACGATCATCGCCGACGAGCTGGGACGCTGGAAGGCCCGCGCGCTGGTCGGTGAGCACACGGTGGACGTCCGGTCGGCGAACTACGCCCCGACCAGCGACACAGTGACGGTCTCCGAGAAGGGGCAGGCCGAGGCGTTCGACGCGGCACTGGCCACCGGCATCGCCGAGATCTCCGGGGACGACCTCGAGTGGTTCTTCGGCCCGGACCAGAGGGCGACGGCCGAGCTGACCGTTACCAACACCGGGACGGCCCCGCTGGAGGTCCAGCTGGCCGAACAGGGCCGGGACGGGGACGGGGAGCACGAGCCCGTCGACCTGCCCTGGCTCTCGATGGCCGGGGACGCCGCGGCGGGTGCGGTCGAGCTCGGCGTGGGCGAGTCCACCACGGCCACCGTGTCGGCAGACAACGCGGGCATCGAACCCGGGCTGCTCGTCGGTGACGTGCTGGTGTCCTCGACCGCGGGCCGGGACGCCGAGCAGTACGAGCGGGCGCGGATGGCGACGTCGGCGTACTGGCTGGGTGTCGACGTCGGCGGGCCCGGGACGGTCGGTACCGACGGCCTCGTCTGGTCGGCGGACCAGGCGCTCCACTCCGACCGGGAGTGGGGACATGTCGACGGACGGGTCCGGGCGACCCGCGCCGACATCGAGAACACCGAGGACGACGCGCTGTTCCGCACCCAGCGGACCGGCCGGACGTTCAGCTACGTGTTCGAGGACGTCCCGGCAGGCGGCTACCAGATCGACCTCGGACTCGCCGAGATCGACCACGTCGCCGTCGGCCGGCGGACGTTCGACGTGCTGGCGAACGGAGAGGTTCTGCTCCACGACCACGACGTCCAGGCCGAGGTCGGTCGGTTGACCGCCGACCAGCAGAGCGCCACGATCGAGCACCCGGGCGGTGACCTGACCGTCGAGCTGGTCGGCGAGACGGGCAAGCACCACCCGGTCCTCAGCGCGCTGGCGGTTCGGGAGGACCCGCGGCTCTGACCAGGCCGTACTGCGACGCCCTCGGCCGGGTGTTCGTGCGGGAGAGCCTCCCCGGTGAGTTCACCGGGGAGGCTCTCCCGTGGGGTGTGCGGGGAGATGTGGTCCCGGTGCTCGTCCGCTGGTGAGCCGCAGGTTGGGAGCCACTGGGGGTGCCGAGCCGCACGTTACGAGTCGCCGACGGTGCCGAGCCGCACGTTACGAGTCGCCGACGGTGCCGAGCCGCACGTTACGGGTCGCTGACGGTGCCGAGCCGCACGGAACACGTGTATCGGAGCGTGTGTGGACTCGTATCTTTCGGTTGGTGTCCGGTGTGGACGGACAGGTTGCGGTTCGGCACGGCGGGTGAGGACCACTGAGCGGTCGAACCGCAGGTTACGGGTCGCTGGTGCTGCCGAGCCGCACGTTACGAGTCATCGCGAGTGCCGAGCCGCATGGAGCATGTGTATCGGAGCGTGTGTGGACTCGTAAATTTCGGTTGGTGCTCGCTGTGTACGGACAGGTTGCGGTTCGGCGCCGGTGCACCGGCACACCGGCCTACGTCCCGCACCGCCGTACGCCCCGCATCGCCGCACCTCCGGGTGGGTGGCCCACTGGTGCCAGGGGTGCGCGCGGCAGTGTGCGGCCACTTTCCGGCGGTCTGTCCCGGGCCAACGCGTCGGACTCGTGGCATCTTTTTCCCACTTCCCGACGCTTTCGGCTATTGCCAACATCTCCTTGTGCGGTTCGGAGCTCCGGACCGGAAAACCTTGGGTCGCCCGGCGACCCTGTGGAAGGAGAATGGTGATGAGAAGAGCGTCTGCGCTTCTCGCAGTGTTCGCGTTGATGGCCTCGATGCTGGGGGCCGTGGTCGGTGTGGCGGTACCTGCGTCCGCCGCCGCGCGTGACGGGAACTGTGACAGCGGCGAATTCTGTTATTACTACAACAGCGGCAATGCGGGGTCCGTGTCGGACTTCACCGGGTCGGTCTCCGACTACGGCACCACGCAGCCGTCGTGCTACGACTTCAAGAGCTCCGGCTCGGGCCAGGGCGACTGCATCAAGAACAATGCGGCCTCGGTCTGGAACCGGTCCGGCGAGACGGTTCGCGTCTATTTCAACACCGGCTACGGCGGCATTTATCAGAACATCGGCCCGGGATACAAGGGCCAGCTCAGCGCCGAGCTCTACAACAACAATGCCTCGCACCAGTTCGTCGGCACGGCGGGCACCGACACCGGGGCGCGCAGCGGCACCTGCGAGGGTGGCGAGTTCTGCTACTACTACAACAGCGGTAATGCGGGTTCCATCTCGGACTTCACCGAGTCTGCCGGCAGCTACGGCGACGCACAGCCCACGTGCTACGACTTCAAGGGCGCGGGGGCCGGTCAGGGCCAGTGCATCAAGAACAATGCCGCGTCCGTCTGGAACCGGTCCTCGATGACCGTGCGCGTCTACTTCAACAGCTACTACGGGGGCTCGTACCAGGACGTCGCCCCGGGCTTCAAGGGCCAGCTCAACAGCACGGTCTACAACAACAACGCCTCGCACCAGTTCGTCGGCGCCTCGACGCCCGGCGGCGGTTCCCGCAGCGGTACCTGCGAGAGCGGTGAGCTCTGCTACTACTACAACAGCGGGAACGCGGGGTCCATCTCGGACTTCACCGACTCGGTCGGTGACTACGGCACCACCCAGCCGTCGTGCTACGACTTCAAGGGCGCCGGCTCCGGTCAGGGCGAGTGCATCAAGAACAACGCCGCGTCCGTGTGGAACCGGTCCAGCAAGACGGTCTGCGTCTATTTCAACAGCTACTACGGTGGCTCCTCGCAGGAAGTGGCACCGGGCTTCAAGGGACAGCTGAACGGCACGCTGTACAACAACAACGCCTCCCACAAGTTCATCACCACCGCCGACTGCCCGGTCGCCAGCGGTGGCGGCGACCCGGGCGACGGCGGCGGCGGCGACACCAGCGGTGACTACGCGGAGAAGGTCGAGCGGGTCATCCAGGCAGCGCTGTCGCAGACCGGTCAGGGCCTGAGCTACTCCTGGGACGGCGGCGACAGGCACGGCCCGGGCTACGGCGTCTGCTGCAGCCCCAGCGGGTACGACGACCGCAACCGGTACGGATTCGACTGCTCCGAATACATGAACTACGCATTCTGGCAGGGCGCGGGCATCTACCTCGGCACCTACACCGGTGCGCAGGTCAGCAAGGGGACGCGCGTCTCGATGAGCAACCTGCAGCGCGGGGACCTGATCTTCTGGGGCGGCTACTCGAGCACTTACCATGTCGCGCTCTATCTGGGCAACGGAAAGATGCTGGAGGCGGCGCCACCTCGCACCTCGAACAGCGTGCACGTCACCAATGTGTACGGCGGTGATTTCGGGATCCGCGTGAACATGTGATCCTCCTGCCCGCCTGAGCAAGGTGCACGACTGGGCAAGGTGCCCGACTGAGCAAGGTGCACAACTGAGCAGGCATGGTCCTGCCACCGAATGCGGTGGCAGGACCGTGCCATTTCTCGTAGCGGCGGCAATCATCGCTCAGGCACCTCCGTGACAAGGCGATTCCCTTGTTGTGCGGCGGTGGGCGGGAAAGGATCGAGCCAGAACGAGAGGCCAGAACCCAGAAGCCGGAAAGCCCGCATCGAATGGAGAATCATCGTGCAGCTCAAGCCCGTGCGGCGTATCGCCGCCGTCGTCCTGACCGCCGTCCTGCTCGTCGGCGCGGGTCAGGGGGTGGCCAGCGCGTCGGACCCCCAGTGGGAGTCGGACCCCCAGTGGGAATCGACACCGCTGTCCGCCGCTCGCCCCTGACGTTCGATGCGCGTCGTCAGGATCACCGTCGAGGCGCCACCCGCCGCGGCCTGGATCACGCCGGCGCAGGTGGTCGAGGCCGTCCGGGCCGTGGCCGTACCGCAGGACGAGCTGATGCACGTCTATGTGGGCCCGCTGCCCGCCGGTCTGGGTGTGGTGCTCTTCCTCCTGGTCCCGGTGGAGCGCGCGGCCGCGACCGGGTGCCGTCTCGTCCTCGCCGCTGCCGACTCCCTCGGCCTGCCGGGCTGGACGCTGGGGACGGTCAGGGTGGGCGACCCGGAGGGGCTCAGCTGAGGTCCGCCGGGTCCAGCCAGCCGCAGTCCAGCGCTCGGGCTCCGGCCTGAAACCGGCTGCTGGCGTCCAGGCGCTCCATGAGGTTGCTGCTCAGGCGTCGTACCGTCCGGAGGGACACACCGAGCCGGCGCCCCGCGGCCTCGTCCGTCGCCCCCTTGGCCCACAGACGGAGCAGCTCGTGCTCCTGCACCGACAGGCCGTCGTCGTCCTGCCGCCGGTCCGCGCCGAGCGGGGTCGCCGAACGCCAGGTCTGCGTGAACAGGGCCATGAGGGCGGCGACGACGCCGGGCGAGGTCATCACGACCGCACCGGAGCCCGACTCGGTGTCCGTCAGGGGAACCATCGCGTGGTCCTGGTCGATGATCTGGAGGCGCACGGGCACGGTCGCGGCCAGCCGCACCTCGGCGCCGTTGTTGCGCAGCCAGGTCGCGTGGTCCCAGGTCGCCTGGTCGTTCCGGATGCTCTCCAGGTAGACGGTGCGCATCCGTACGCCCCGGTCCAGCAGCGTCTGGCTCAGCGCACGGCTCGACCCGAGCGCGCGGGACGATGTCGCCCGGGTCGGCACGAACGTGCACAGCTCCTGCGTGCACTGCCCGGTGAGCGTGACCAGGCGGTCCCGCGCTTCCTCCGCGGTCTCGAGCACCTCGACGTCCGGCCCCTTGCGCACGTTCTGCAGCTCGGAGACGAGGCGGGCGAGCGCGACCCGGCCTTCCTCGATCTCCTGGTTGCGCCGTGCGACGTGCGCCTGCTCGCGGGCCAGCAGGGCGGCGAGCCCGACCTCCGGGCTCACGGGACGCACGCCGTCGTCACCTGCCCACGAGTCCTCGACGAGCATCAGCCGGGACAGCTCGTCGAGCGCGGTGCGGACGTCCGCCCCGCTGATGCCGAGCGTGCACGCGATCTGGTCCGGACCCGCGTCGCGATCCCGCAGCATCTGCAGGTAGACCGACTCGGCCGTGCCGGACATTCCCAGGCCTTGCAGCATCCTCTGCCTCCCGATCGAACGGACGAACGGGACCCCGGGTGACCGCCCCGGTGTCGCATGTTTGCACAGGGTGCCGGGCCGGGCCAGGGAATCGCCCGGAATTCATCCACTGCCCGCTTTATGGTCCTGACCTGCGCGTTCTCCGTCCAAACCGGGAAGAGCAGGCCTGAGGTCCCCGGCGTCAGGTCAGGGGTTGAGCCCGTGCTGGTAGGCCCAGATGGCGAGCTGGGTGCGGTCGCGGGTACCGGTCTTGTCGAGCATGTTGCCGATGTGCCACTTCACGGTGTTCTCGCCGAGGTTGAGCTGCACCGCGATCTGCTTGTTGCTGAGCCCTTCCGCCAGGGCGGCGACCACCTCGAGCTCGCGGTCCGTGAGGAGCGTGGCGAGGCTCTCCGACGGCGCCGCGCCCGCCGGGCCGCTGCTCCGCGCGTACTCGGCGATGAGCCGCTCCCGCACCGCGGGCGACTGCAGGGCGCTGGCGTTGACCGCCGCGCGGACCGCGGCAGGGATGTCGCCGGGGTTCTTCTTCAGCAGGTAGCCGACGGCGCCGCGCTCGAACGCGCCGTAGATGTACTCGTCCAGGTGGAACGTGGTGAACACGAGCACGGGGACGGGGTCGTCGACGCCGGGGCCGCTCAGCGCCGCGATGGCGTCGAGGCCGCTCCCGCCGGGCATGCGGAGGTCCATGAGCACCACGTCCGGCTTCAGCGCCCTGGCCAGCCGGACGGCGTCGACCCCGTTGCTCGCCTCGCCGGCCACGCGGATGTCGGGGGTGGTCGCGAGGAGGAGGCGCAGGGACCGTCGGACGCTCCCTGCGTCGTCGACGACGAGTGTCGTGATCACGTGGTCGCGCCTCCCTGGCGACGGGTCTGACCCTCGCCGACGTCGGTCCGGTGCGGCGGATGGGGCAGCAGTGCCTGCACCGCCCATCCTCCGCTGTGCCGAGGTCCGGTGCGCAGGCTCCCGCCGACGGCGGCCAGCCGGTCGCGCATGCCCTCGATCCCGTACCCGAGGCTATGGGGTGGGACCTCGGGACCACCACGGTCCCGCGGGCGGCCAGCGGGTGAACTCTCGTTCTCCACGCGCAGCAACAGGCTCGTTCCGTCGTCCGCGAGCGTCACCGTGACCTCCGTGCCCGGTGCGTGCTTGCGCGCGTTGCTCAACGCCTCCTGGACCACGCGGTAGGCGATGTGTCCTCGCATCGGGCCGAGCCGCTGGTCGATCTCCGCCAGACCGGGATCGTGCTCGAGCGTGACGGTCACCTCGGCGGCGTCGTGGTGCTCGGCGACCAGGTCGGCGACCTGGGTGACGGTGTGCTGGCCGGAACCGTGCCCCGGTTGGGGCGACCCGGCCTGCGTGCGGTCCTCCTGCCGCATCTGCGAGACCATCCGTTCGAAGCCCTGGTAGAGCTTCTGGCCCTCGTCGCGGATCTGCGCCATCAGGTGCGGGTCCGCCGGGACGCCGGCCGCCGCACTCGCCTCGGCGGCAGTGCTGAGCGTGAGGAGCGCGGCGAGGTGGGCCGACGAGGTGTCGTGGAGCTCCTGCGCCACGGTGCGCCGGGCGGCCGCGACGGCGTCGGCCGTCCGGTGCGCCTCGCGGCCGGCGATCTCGTGGGCGAGGGCGGCGATGTGCTCGGCCCGGTCGCGCAGCTGGGCGTACCAGGCGCCGAGGAGGGCGGGCACGCCGACGAGGCCGACGGCGGTGAGCGCGCACGCCACGACCACCGCGGGCGTCCGCCACCCCGGCGCGCCCAAGGCCGGGTAGAGCGCCTCCACGGCCAGCAGCACCCCGGACAGCAGCAGGACGAGCACCGCGACGAACGCGCCGCGTCGTCGTCCGGAGCGCTCGGCGGCGTAGCTGAACACGGCCAGCAGCACCCCGGGCTGGAGCAGGAGGGCGTCGGCCCCGCCGATCAGCAGCGTGGTGGACCACAGCACGAGCGAGGCGACCAGCGTCCCGAGCGCCTGCCGGCGGAGCCAGTGCAGCCACGCCGCCTGGAACGCGACGATCAGCACGACGGTGGTGACCCGCCAGTCCTCGGTCTGCGCGCTGTGTACTGTGCCGGTCTGGCCGAGCAGCGTGAGTGCCCCGAGGTAGGCGGCGATGTTGGCGACCAGGAGCACGGCGACGACGTTCCGCCCCACCCACCGGGTCAGCCCGAGCAGCGCGGCGGGACGGGGGGCGGTGCCCCCTCCGATCGGGTGGTCCCTGCCCCCTCCTTTCGGGTGGTCCCTGCGTACCCGGTCGGCGCGCCGAGACCTGCGGACGGCACGCCGTACCACGGCCGGTGACGCCGAGAACCGCGACATCTCGCCGACCTCCGGACGCCCTTCCGGCGCCGTCCACCTGGTGTCCATCTTGACCCCGCCGTCCGTCAACCTGTTCGCCGCATTCACGTTGTTTGCCCGCCGGGTTGGCCCGTGATGATGATGCCATCGTCCGAACCGGCGCCGAGCTGAGCGTTCCGTCCGATGGCGCAGGGCACCACATCCCGCGGCGCAGAGCCGCGGTCCGGTCAGGAGATCCTCACCATGAGCCCCGACCCCGACGACCCCGTGCGTGAGCCACGGGAGAGTTCCACCGCCAACCCGAGAGACGCCGCCGTCGCCGAGCTGGAGCGGCAGCGCACCGAGCTGCGTGAGCTCGGCCTGGAGACGTCGCCTGCCCCGCGTGACGCCCTGGTGGACCCCACCCGTCCGCTGGTGAGCCGCAGCGGCTGGCAGGACACGACCTTCCGGGTCGCCGCCCACTCCGGCGGCACGCTGGTGCTGCTGATCATGACGCTCGTCGGCGTCTTCCTGCTGTGGCGCGGCGCCCAGGCGATCGACGTCGCCGGCTGGGACTTCATCACGGAGCAGGACTGGGAGCCCAACTCGGGCAGGTTCGGGATCGCGGCGGTGCTGTTCGGGACCGTCGTGATCGGCCTGACCGCGATCAGCGTGGCAGTGCCGCTGGCACTCGTCACCGCCACGTACATCACCGAGTACGCACCGGGGGCGATCAAGCGGTTCCTCATCGGCGTCATCGACCTGATGGCCGCGATCCCGAGCGTCGTGTACGGGCTCTGGGGCGCGTACTGGCTCGAGGGCAACCTACTGCCGGTCGCGGAGTGGGTCTCCACGTACTTGGGCTGGATCCCGATCTTCGCCGTGTCCCAGTTCGACCCGGACGACCCGCTGGCGACCCCCACGGTGTTCACCGCCTCGGCGGTCCTCGCGGGGCTGATCGTCGCGATGATGGTCGCGCCCATCTCGGCGGCGATCATGCGCGAGGTCTTCGACCAGGCCCCGGTGGGGGAGCGGGAGGGCGCACTGGCCCTCGGCGCCAGCAAGTGGGGCGTGATCCGCAACGTGGTCTACCCGTTCGGGCAGGGCGGGATCATCGGCGGCACCATGCTCGGCCTCGGCCGGGCGCTCGGCGAGACCATCGCCGTCTACCTCGTGATCAGCCCGCTGTTCGTCATCAACTGGCAGGTGCTCAGCACCGGCACCAACTCGATCAGCTCGCTCATCGCCCTCAAGAACGGCGAGGCGAACGACTTCGAGGTGTCCGCCCTCATGGCCGCGGGGCTGGTGCTGTTCCTCATCACCATGCTGATCAACTTCGTCGCCGGATTCATCATTCAGCGTTCCCGATCGGGCGCTGCGAGCTGAGGGCACCATGACCGTCACCGAGACATCCCAGGGCGCCCGCCGCGCCGACCGGCCCGGCCGGTACACCCGCACCCACCTGCCCGGACGGGACGGGCGCATCACGCCCGCCCGGCCAGAGGCCCAGCGCGAGCTGTCCGGCCTGCGCCGCGAGGACGTGCTCCGTGTGGTCGGTGCCGCCGCGGCCGGCGTCGCCACCACCGCCTGGCTGTTCACCCAGGTGCTGCCGTTCCAGGGCGCACTGCCGTTCGTGCTGATCGCCTACCTGTTCTTCCTCGGCTTCTTCGTGGTGCTGATCAGCTTCGACGACGACCGGATCACCATCAAGGACCGGGTCGCGGGCGTGCTCATCCACTCCGGCGCCATCGTGCTGCTGCTGGCCCTCGTGGTGGTCGTGGTCTTCGCGCTCACGGAGGGCCGGCCGGCGTTCATGCAGGCCAACTTCTGGACCCAGGACCTGTCGCTGGCCGGTCCGCTGGACCCGCTGGACGTGGGCGGCATGGCGCACGCCGCCGTCGGCACGCTGATCATGATCTCGCTGGCCCTGGTGATCTCGATCCCGCTGGGCCTGCTGACCGCGGTGTGCCTGGCGGAGTTCCCGAGCCCGTTCACGCGGATCGTGCGCACGGTCACCGAGGCGATGACCGCCCTGCCGTCGATCCTGTGCGGCCTGTTCGTCCTGGCCACCTACATCCTCATGTTCGGCGCGCCCAAGTCGGGCTTCGCCGCGTCACTGGCCATCACGATCATGATCCTGCCCATCATCATCCGGTCGGCCGACGTGGTGCTGCGCCTGGTGCCGCAGACGCTCAAGGAGGCGTCGTTCGCCATGGGCGCCAGCCACTGGAGCACCATCTGGAACGTGGTGCTGCCCACCAGCAAGTCGGGCCTCATGACGGCGGTGGTGCTGGGGACGGCGCGCGGGATCGGCGAGACCAGTCCCATCCTGCTCGTCGCCGGGTACACGACCTACTACAACTGGAACCCGTTCGACGGCCCCATGGTCTCCCTGCCGCTGGCCACGTTCACGCTGGTCAAGAGCCCGGAGCCCTCGCAGATCGCGCGCGGGTTCGGCGCGGCGGCGGTGCTCATGGTGCTCGTCTTCCTGCTGTTCGCGCTCGCCCGCCTCATCGGTGGCAAGGGCGCCGGTGTGCTCAGCCCGGGTGGCGCTCGCCGGGCACAGCGCGCCTCCGCGCGCTTCGCGGCGCGCTTCCGGAGCAGCGGTCCGACGGCGGTGGTGGAGCCGGCTCTGGGTGCTCCGCCCTCCAGCGCGCCGCCATCCGCCGCACCGCCGTCGGACGAAGAAACTCCCACCGATGACAAGGAGGACGGACGATGACCGCCACCACCACGCGCCGCGCTCTGCGCGTGCGTGCACTGATCGCCGGGCTCGGCGTGCTGCTCGTGATCGGGGGCGCCGTCGTGCCGGCGGGTGCCGCCTCGGGCGCCACGCCACAACAGGTGGCCGCACGGCAGGCCGGGCAGCAGGTCGTCGCACCCGCCGCCGTCGGCAAGGTCCACGCACCGATCAACGGCGCCGGGTCCACCTGGTCGGCCAACGCGCTGCAGCAGTGGATCCGCAACGTCTGGTCCAACTACCAGTGGAAGATCACCTACTCCGAGTCGGGCTCCACGCAGGGCCGCAACAGCTTCGCCAACGGCACGGCGGACTTCGGCGTCAGCGAGATCCCGTACGCGATCGCCAACTCCAACGAGGGCGACGTACGGCCGGAGCGCGACTTCGCGTACATGCCGATCGTCGCGGGTGGCACCGCCTTCATGTACAACCTCCAGGTCGGCGGCAAGCGGGTGACGAACCTGCGGCTCTCCGGCGAGACGATCGCCGAGATCTTCACGGGTGAGATCACCCGCTGGGACGACCCGAAGATCAAGGAGGACAACCCGCAGCTCGCGCTGCCGGGCATCCCGATCGTGCCCGTGGTGCGCTCCGACGGTTCGGGAGCCACCGCCCAGTTCTCCATCTGGATGCGTCAGGAGCAGACCAGGGTCTGGGACGCGTACTGCGGCAAGGTGGACCGTCCGCTGGTCAACGGGCACTGCGGCGTGACGTCGAACTACCCGGTGGCGCCGGGCTCCGGATTCGTCTCGCGGGCCGGGTCGAACGGTGTGGCCGGATACGTGGCGCAGTCCCACGCGGTCGGGGCGATCACGTTCGTGGAGTACTCCTACGCGCTCAACAGCGGCTTCCCGGTGGCCAAGATGCTGAACAACTCGGGCTACTACACGGAGCCGACGGCGGCCAACGTGGCCGTCGCCCTGCTGCGGGCCAAGATCAACGAGAACAAGTCGTCCCCCGACTACCTCACGCAGAACCTGGAGGACGTCTACACGTTCAACGACCGGCGCGTGTACCCGCTGTCCAGCTACTCGTACATCATCCTGCCGACCTCGCAGGACGCCGGGTTCTCCCCGGACAAGGGTCTGACGCTCGCCGACTTCGGCGCCTACTTCCTGTGCGAGGGGCAGCAGCAGGCAGACACGCTGGGCTACTCGCCGCTCCCGATCAACCTCGTCAGAGCGGGTCAGACTCAGATCCAGAAGATCCCGGGCGGTGACCCGGTGATCAAGGGGATCAACGACTGCAACAACCCGACCTTCTCGCCCGACGGCACCAACCGGCTGGCCAACGAGGCCCCCTACCCACCGGCCTGCGACAAGAAGGGGCCGACGCAGTGCACCACGGGCACGGGCGGGTCCAAGGACACACCGACGACGCCGTCCGGGGGCAACACTGCCGGGGGTGCTGAGGGCGGCGACGGGTCGGATGGACCCGACGACGGCGGTTCGGGCACCACGGGGTCGGACGACAACGGGCCAGATGGTGGGTCCGACGCCGGCCCGGGCGGAGGTGGCGGGTCCGACGGCGGTCAGGGGGAGGCCGCGGAGGGCGGTGGCCCGGGCGGTGGGGCGGACGGCGGCGGTGACGCCGAGGTGGTGGAGGAGAACGCGGAGCCGGTGCTGGTGGCCGCGACGCCGCAGTCCTTGCCGGTGGCCGGGGGCGGGCTCGTCTCGCAGCTCGGGATGGTCGGCCTGGGTCTCGTGATGATCCTTGCCGCGGTGCTGCCGCCGGTGGTCGGCAAGCGTGCGCGGACGGCGCTGCCGGTGTCAGACCGGCGCGGGATCCGTACGCCCGCGGGAGGTGCGTTCACGTGATTTCTACGGGTATTTCGACGGGACTGTTCGGTCCGGATAAAAGTGCGATCAGTCAGGGTCGCAAGAAGGCACGCGCGAAAAATGCCGGAGAGGGTGAAATGCGTTCTGGGTCGCGACGGAATCTCTGTTTCGCGGCCGGCGAGGGCGTTTCGACCGAGTCGGCTAGCCCCCTCCTTTCGGGTGGTGTCCTGGGCGGACGCCCGGCTCACCTGGCGTGTCGACGTACGGCAGACGGTCGCACCGCGGCGCGTCATCCTGCCGTTCTGGGGGCGGCCGAACCGTGTTGTTCATATTCCGTCCGCCATGGTGTCGCCATTCATCAACGGCCTGTGCACCCGTCGAATGGTTGTCATTCACGACTGCCGGCAGCAATGCTTTCCCCGTCCGGTCCGGTGCGAGCCGGAGACACCGCGAACGAGTCGAACGGAGAACCCCGATGAAGCTCCGCAGCCGCGCGATCAGCGTGCTCAGTGCGGTCGTCACACTGGCCTCGGCCGGTGGGCTCGTGGCGCTGTACGTGCCGTCGGAGGCACGGGCGGCCGGCGAGACGGAGTCCGCGGTGACGGTGGAGTGGGCCGGAGGCAACGGTGACCTGCAGCGCTTTCAGCCGGACCGCTCCGGCATGGTCGACGACGCGGACGGGTCGGGGCACTGGGACGACTTCAAGGACCTCGAGGTCACGGTGTCGCAGACGGAGGGCCTGATCGATCAGGCGATCACGGTGTCGGCCGCCGGCATGCCACCGACCGAGCGAGACTTCGGGGCCGGTGGAGTCCGCAACTTCCTGCAGGTCATGCAGTGCTGGGGTGCTGACCCGAACGACGCCGACTTTGCCGAGACCTGCCAGTGGGGCGGGTTCCACCCCGAGGAGGTCGGAGGGGCCGAGGCGCTGACATCGGTGACCAGCGTGTTCACGGGGAACGCGTTCAGTGTGGTGAACCGCGGTGATCGCCTGTTCCGGTCGGTCGCCGGTCAGGAGAACGAGCCGACCGACGTTCCCGTCCCCGGTGGTGGTGTCCAGACCAACACGGGTCTTGGCGCCTTCTTCAACGCGTCGAGCTCGAACGAGCTCCCGTTCGTGCCGATCGCCGCCGATGGCACCGCGGAGGTCGGCTTCAACGTCCAGTCGGGTGCGAGCCAGCCGTACCTGGGATGCGGCGACCCGGAGGCCGCAGGAGAACGGTGCTGGCTCGTCGTCGTGCCGAGGGGTGTCCACTCGGGCTCCTTGGCCGACGGCACGAACTGCGGCGCCGCGAACGCCGCGAACAACGAGTTCGGTGGTACGCCCGCCGTCCAGATCGGGTCACCGCTGTCCGAGGCGTGCAGCTACTGGGACGACCGCGTGGTGGTGCCGCTCGACTTCCTCGACCCGTTCCAGGCCTGCCCGCCCGGCTCGGAAGAACGTCGGCTGGCGGGCAGCGAGGCGCTGGCCGAGGCCATGAGCTCCTGGCAGTCGTCCCTCTGCGCGGGCGACGGCGCCACCTACAGCCTGAACACCAATTCGGGCAACCTGGTCCGGTCTCAGCTCCTGACCGGGCAGGTCGATCTCGCGGCCGTCTCGGTGCCGCTCCGTCCGGGCACCATCGGGCAGGCTGACCCAGGACTCCTGGACGAGGCCGACCTGGGCTACGCCCCCCTGGTCAACACGGCGCTGACCATAGGGTTCATCGCCGACGGTGACGACGGGACGGTCTACGACGAGCTACGGCTCACGCCCCGGCTGATCGCCAAGATGCTCACGCAGTCCTACAAGTACGACCTGCCCCGGCAGTCGAGCGCCAACACCGTCCCCAACAGCAAGTCGTTCGAGGCCCTGACGTCCGAGACGGTCGTCGAGGACGAGGAGTGGGTCGCGCTGGGCAATCCTTCGATCTTCAGCAACGCGGCTCGCGCCTCGTGGGTGGTCTCGGGTCCGCGGGGTGACGATGCGATCAGTCTCCTGTGGGCGTACGTGCAGGCGGATGCCGACGCGGTCGCGTACCTGCGCGGCAAAGCGGACCCGTGGGGCAACGTGATCAATCCCTCTTACCTTCCGGCCGGTCACCCGCGAGCCGTGGGGGGAGGCTACTCGGCGGATCTGTCTCGTGAGGCGATCGACATGTTCCCCAAGGCCGACCAGTCGTTGTATCCGGACGAGCCGACCGCGGCCGCCCAGCACCGGAGCCTGCAGATCGACTCGACCAGCTATTCGCCCTACTCCGAGACCCTCGAGGCCAACGCCCAGCGGATCGCCAGGGCCGACCGGAAGATGACCAACACCTGGGACCCGACCAAGTTCGCCGGAATGGAGCAGGGAGTCTGGACCGACGGCGGCGGACCCGACCTGCCCGGGTCCCCTGTTGGCCGGCTGATCCTCGGACCTGCCCTCGCCCCGTCGTCCGAGCTCTACCAGCTGCGCACGGCGAGCCTGGCGCTCCCGACGGACGAGCCGACCACTGCGGAGACGGTGGGGTCGGAACGGGAGTTCGTCGCCTACGGCGAGCAGTCGGTCTCACGTGCGCTGGAGGCGGCAACCCTCGACGAGCGCGGTCTGACGACCATCGATATGACGTCGTTGCCGGACGGTGCCTACCCGCTGACCACGACGATCAACGCCGCCGTCGACCTGGCCTGGGAGCGCGTGCTGCCGACGGCCTACCCGGCGGAGCAGCAGGCGCGGACGGACTACGCGGCCCTGCTCGAGTACGCGGCAACGGACGGCAACGTGGTGACGGGCGAGCGGGGCGGCCTCCCTGAGGGGTACGTGCCGCTCACGGCTGAGCAGCAAGAGGCTGCGCTCGACCTGTCCGGTCGCCTGCTTGCACCGCCCCCGGAGCCCGGGTCAGGCGGCGGCGGGCCGGACGGCGACGGTGCGGACGGCGGCGACGGATCCGGCAGCGGGAAGGGCGCACCTGGGAACGATGGGGGACCGGGGGACGATCCAGCGGACACCGCCGCTACGGTGCCGGTGCCGGAGGACGGCGTCGACCCAGCGGGTGGAACACCGTCGCCCGAGCCGGACGGCGCCGGTGGACCGAACAGCGCCTCCACCACGCAGAACGAGGCCGCCGTGACCGAGGCCACCGCACCCCTGGGCGCGTCGGTCGCGCTGGGCGGCACGCTCGTCGCGGGGCTGGCCGGCATGGTCGGCGCCCCGTTCCTCCTGCGGCGACGCGACGTGAGCGGCTGATCCCGCAGTCGAGCTGCACGCACAACTCCACACAGGTTTCCCGTCCGGGCAACACCCCCGCCCGGACGTGGAAGGCCCCTCACCCGGGGCGCGAAACCAAGGGTGAGGGGCCGTGTCCGCAAGGACACCGGGTCGCACGCGACCTTTGGGGGGACACCCTAGATGGAAAGGCAAGCCATGTCTATGCATCACCTGCGCGGAGCCCGTGTGCTCCTCGCCGGCGCCGCGACAGCTGCGCTTCTCCTGGGCGGGGCGCTCGGCGCCTCGGCTGACCCGATCGACCCGAACACCGGCCTGGTCGACCTCGCACGCCCGGTCGACGGCGTCGGCTCCGACACGACGCAGGACCTCAACAACGGCCTGGCAGCCGTGGTCGTCGACGGCTCGGGCCAGTCGGTCCTCGGCTCGTGGGACGCCACGGGTTCCTCGATGATCCAGACCCGGACCGGCGGGGCGAACTTTGCCCGGCCGAACGGCTCGGGCAGCGGCGTCAACGCGCTCAAGGCGGCCAAGACCGGCGGCGTGTGGCAGGGCGTCACGCTGAGCCCCGAGGACATCATCTTCGCGCGCTCGTCCAGCGCACCGTCGTCGCCGGTGGCCAACGGGGCGTACTCGTACATCCCCCTCGCCGTCGACGCGGTCACCTATGCCTCCGCCACCGCGGGCGTCCCGGACGGTCTGACCCGGGCCGACCTGACGGCCATCTACCGCGCCTCGAACGACCAGGACGTCACGCTCAGCGACGGCCAGACCTACACGATCGGCACCGAGTCGAACGCCGACGCCGACATCGTGCCGTTCCTGCCGCAGACCGGCTCGGGTACCCGTTCCTTCTTCGTCGGCGCGCTCGGCCTGAGCGAGTCCACGATCGGTTCGGCCGTGGCGTGGAACTACTCCGGCGGCTCCGTCCAGGAGCACGACGGTGCCGCGCTCGCGGCCGTGGACGGCTCGATCGCGCCGTTCTCGATCGCGCAGCACATCGCCCAGGGCAACGCGGGCACGCTGTCCGGCCTCTACGGCGTCGACGTGCAGGACCGCCGCCACGGCGCGGTGCTGCACACCGTCACCGCCAACGGTTCGGCGGTCTCGCCGACCAACCCCAACGGGTCGCTGAACACCGCGTTCCCGATCGCCCGCCCGGTGTTCACCGTGGTGCAGCACGCCGAGATCGCCACGAACGCGAACCTCGAGTCCGCGTTCGTCGGCGCCGCCGGTGACGTCTACACCGCCACCTCGGACGCCGGCACCTTCACGATCGAGGACTTCGGCTTCGGTTCGATCATCAACCGTGACACCGAGGTCAACGGCGTCACGATCAACGGCACGACCTACCGCGCCGGCGACGCCGAGTCCCTGCGCAGCAACTGACGGAACACGTCAGCTTCGGCTGATCGGGTCGGTGCGCCCTCTGGGTGGGCACACCTGACCGTTCCACGCGTCGCCCCGGCGGGACCACCCGTCGGGGCGACGCCCCGGTCGCGCTGTGCGCGCCGGTCCCGCCAGCCCGACCGACGACAAGGAATGACAATGCGAAAGTTCACGGCCCGCCGCACGGGCCTTGCCCTGGCCACCGCTCTGGCGGTGGCGCTCCCCGGCCTCACGGCGACGACGGCGGAGGCGCTGGCCCCCGGCCTCGACCCTGCCGACCGCCTCGGCGCGATCACCTTCGACGTGACCGAGGGCGCAATCTCCTCGGCGGGTGCACCACAGCAGCTGACCACGGTTGCCGGGTGCCCCGAGGGGTTCCGGCGTTCCTCCCGCGTCCTGTTCGTCTGGTCGGACGGCACGTGGGACCGGTTCTCGAACCACTCTCCCGCACTGACGCATGTCTCTGCCGCCGAAGGGTCCGGCCTGGACGGCGCGGCGATCGATCGTCGAAACCCCGCCGATACGACCGACTTCTCCCTGCGCTACGCCTCGCGGTGGAACACGACGGGCTTCACCGGTCAGAACTTCGACGGGCACAGCGGAGCCGCGACCTACGTCATCACGTGCGACCCGGGACAGGAACCGGACGGCACCTCCCCGGCCTATACGGATGGTGTGGGCGACTCGAAGTACTTCTCCACCGATGTGCGCATCACGTGGAACGACGGCGGCTACGGCGGCACCGGTACCTGGGAGGTCATCCCCGACGCCCCGGTCGAGAAGGCGGACACCACCACCACGCTCACCCCGACCGCCGGCAACGACGGGTCCGTGACGCTCACGGCCGCGGTCGCCCCGGCCGCCGCGACCGGTGACGTGACGTTCACGAACGTCGGTACGGGTGCCACGGTCGGCACCGGCGCCGTCGAGGGCGGCAAGGCGTCGCTGAACGTGGCCGACCTGGAGGCGGACACGCAGTACACCTTCCGCGCGCAGTACGCGGGCGACGCCCTGCACAACGCCTCGACGTCGAACGACGCGATCGTCACCACGGTGGGCGAGCCGATCCCGCCGCAGGACACCCAGGTCACGGTGACCATCCCGGCGTCGGCCCAGGGGCTGCGGTTCACGGTCAGCCCCGACGGGGTCGCGCTGTCTGCGGCCGAGCTGGAGGGCGAGGAGTTCGTCGCCACCGGCACGCTCAAGGAGGTGCGGGTCACCGACACGCGGTCCGAGCGCAAGCAGTGGACCCTCAACGGGCGGTCCTCCGACTTCGCCGGTCCGGGCGAGGCGACCATCGACGGCTCGGCCCTGGGCTGGAAGCCCGCGCTGGTCGGTGCAGGCAACGCGGGTACGGCGGGCGCCGAGGTCGTGCCGGGCACGGGCGGCGGGCTCTCGTCCGACAAGCCGCTCGCGCAGGCGCCGGACGGGGTCACGCAGACCGAGACCCGGGTCCAGGCCGGGATCACGCTGAACGCGCCCGCCGACACCCCCGCCGGTGACTATGCATCGACCCTCACCCTGACCCTCATCTGAACCTGTTCCGCACCTGGTCCGACGCTGATCTGGCCACCTCCGGCCGTCGGCTCCCGCAGCCGGCGGCCGGCGCTGCTGTCCCACGTTCTTCCGTGCGGGTACCGTCCCCAGCCCGCATGCGAAGGCCCCCCACCCGAGGCTCGAACCAGGGTGAGGGGCCGTGCCCACCGGGCACAGGTCGCTCGTGACCTATGGGGTGAATTCTACGACAAAGGTAGGACTCATGTCGCACATCACTGTCAGCCGGGTGGCCGGAAGTCTCGCGGCCGCTCTGACCTTCGTGCTCGGGGCCGCCGTGGCCGCCCCGGCCGCGCAGGCCGTCAACCCGGTGCTCGACACCGACAACCGTCTGGGTGGCATCACCCTCGACGAGACCGTCGGGGAGATCTCCAGCTCCGGCGGCCCGCAGTCCCTGACGACGCAGGCCGGGTGCCCCGAGGGCTACCGAGGCTCGTCCCGGGTGCTCTTCATCTGGCCGGACGGCACCTGGCCCACGCAGCTCAGCTCGACCAACACCGGTCTCCCCGCCCTGGTGAAGGTGGCCGGCTCGCCGATCGAGGGCTCCGGTCTCGACGGCAACCCGGTCGTCCGGACCGGCACGTCCGCCTCTCGCTGGGCCGCGTTCGGCTTTCCCGCCGACCGGTTCGACGGCCACAGCGGCGTCGCCACCTACGTGATCACCTGCGACCCGGGTGACGCGCCGGCCGACACCTATCCGCCCGCCGGTGACGGCGTGGGGGCCTCGAAGTACTTCTCCGTGGACGTCCGCCTCGCGTGGAACGACGCCACGAACACCGGCACGTGGGAGATGGTCAAGGAGGCCACCACCACGACGCTGACGGCGAAGGCGCACTGGAAGGCGGCCACGCTGACCGCCGAGGTCGGCCCGGAGTCGGCCACCGGCACGGTCACGTTCACGGACGTCGCCACCGGCAAGACCGTCGGTACCGGCACCGTGACCGACGGCGTCGCGTCGCTGCACGTGACGGGTCTGAAGCCGTGGAGGACGTACACCTTCCGCGCGCAGTACTCGGGTGACGCCCAGCACGACGGTTCCACGTCCAACCGGGTCCGTGTGAGCTACTGACGGCCTGACCGCCAGCTGATCCTCTCGGGGTGGTCCTGGTCCGCACCCAGCGGGCCGGGGCCGCTCCATATGGTCTGTTCTTCGCACGTATGATCCGGCGGCAATTCTTCGACAGATCGGAGCGAGCCCACCACGATGAGTTCGTCAAACTATTCCGCCCCTGACTCTGCTGCCCGCTCCGAGATGGTAGGTGGCGTTTCATCGCTGATCGACCTGCTTGGTCGGTACGATGAACGTGCCGCTGTCGAATGGCGTGAAGATCGACTCGGGCCTGAAGTTCGGCATGATATTTCTTGGGATGGGAGGGTTGATGGACAAGAACCTGGTTGATCCATCGCCTGAGGCTGCGCAGCGAGCAAATGCCGAGCTCTTCGCACTGGCGGACCGTCTTTACCAAATAACAGATCCGGCAGATCCTTCAGCCTGCTATCAGCTCGTCTTGGAAGGCTTCTGAGGGCTGCCTGCCAGGGCCGGTTGGCTCTCGGGGGGTGAGATGCGTTCTTGACCGAGCTGTTGGTGTTCGAGCGCGCTCTAGATGATCTGATGCCAGAATTGACGCTCTCGAAACTGAGTTGCATAGATTGAGGTGGTCGGCGGTGGGCGCTGATGATGGCGAAATCTATTCGCGAGTTGACTCGATCGAGAGTCGTGAAGACCTACGGCAGTTTGTTGCTGCCCTGAATGAGGATCTCAAAGACCACCCCGGGTCATGGGAGAACGTCACTCTCGAAGCGCACCTAGAAGTCCTTGCAGAACTCCTTGAATCG
This sequence comes from Promicromonospora aerolata, assembly GCF_042682255.1. Lineage (NCBI taxonomy): Bacteria > Bacillati > Actinomycetota > Actinomycetes > Micrococcales > Promicromonosporaceae > Promicromonospora > Promicromonospora aerolata. The sequence continues at coordinate 2,722,040 of NZ_JBHUHF010000001.1, read as the reverse complement.
GCTGATGTCGTCTACGAGAACCTCGGCAGAGAAATCCCGGTCCAACCGACCTGGAGACTCTTCGGGGAGCCGCTTCTAGCGTCGAAGTATTACGAGTAGCCAGATATGGGCCGTGCTGCGGTCGACCGCGCCCGCGTGGGCACAGGTGTCCAACTGCTCGAAATCGCTCGGCATCCTTGCGTGTCCAGCGACCGTTTTACGTCGAAGAGGGCCCGTGTGAGCTGCTAGCGCGCTAGTTGTCTGTCGCCCCTCCAGAGGAAGCCTCGGTCTGCGTCGAGCGGCCGGGACATCTCGCCATCTTCCGTCCTCGGGCGGCTCGCTGGGGTTGCCCCGTCGCGGACGGACCGGTCGGCCGGTTGCCTCGAAGTCAGCGCCTGGGATGGGCTGTTCGGCGGCGAGTGTCAGGAGGCTGCCGACCTCGGTGCCTGCGACTTCGGTCGCTTGTCCTGCAGGTCTCGTGACTTCGGTCCCTTGCTCTGAGATCGGTCAATCAAACGACCGATCTGAGAGCAAGAGACCGAATCCAGTGTGTGGTGTGGTGCAAGGGCGGGGAATCACCCCCTCCATTCGGGTGGTCCCTCGGCGCGCGACCGGGCCCGCCGCCCGCCGTCGGACACCACGCGGCCAGATCAGCAGAGGGTAAAAGCCCAGGTCAGCGCGGTCACGTGCTGGGTACGCGGCCGTCGTCCATGTGCCGTCCACCTGGGCGTCGCCCAGCGGCAACGTGCCCTCCGCCTCCCCGATGTTTGCCCGCCGCACGGCCCGTCACGATGATTCGAAGGGTCCAGACCGGTGCTGCCCAGAACAGCGGCGCCGGCATACATCCCGCGGTCCGGCACGGGCCGCGACCGGGTCTGGAGAACCTCACGATGATCGTCCGAAGGGCCCTCACGGGCAGCGTGCTCGCCGCCGGGGTGCTCGCCGTCATGTACGGCACGGTCGCCCCCGCACAGGCCGAGCTCGCGCACGCCGCGCCCCCGACCGCAGCCGCCGCCGACGACCGCGAGGTCACCTGGAGCGTCCAGCCCGGCGGCCCCGAGGGCCCGGACGGACGCACGGAGCTCACCTACGACGTCGCGCCCGGCACCACCGTCAGCGACCGGGTGTCGGTGTCCAACTTCTCGGACCGCACCGCGTCGTTCCGCGTCTACGGGTCCGACGCGACCACCGACTACGACACCGGGGCCTTCACCCTGGTCGGCGCCGACCAGGCCTCCACCGGTCTGGGGTCGTGGACGTCCGTGGACTCCGGGGCAGCCGTCTGCCCCGACACGAACGACGACGCCGAGGCGTCCTGCGCCGCCGATCTGGGTGTCCTCGTGAAGCTGAAGCCCGGAGCGACCGCCAGCCTCCCGTTCACCATCACCGTGCCGCACGACGCGACGCCCGGCGACCACGCGGCGGGCATCGTGGCCTCCTTCCGCTCGGCTGCCGCGGACGGCGACGGGTCGGCCGTGCAGGTGGAGCAGCGGGTGGGTACCCGCATCTACCTGCGGGTCGACGGCGAGACGCAGCCCGCGCTCGATGTCACCGGCGTCGTCGCCGGGTTCGACGGCGTGGCCGACCCGTTCGGAGCCGGCACCGCGACCGTCGGGTTCGACCTGACCAACACCGGCAACACCCGCATCTCCGGCGAGCCGGCGGTCCGGATCACCGGGCCGTTCGGGATGGACCTCGGCGCGGCCGACGTCGACCCGGTCGAGAACCTGGTGCCCGGCGGCACCGCGCACGTCGTCGCCGAGGTGGCAGGGGTGCCGCCCGTGCTGCTGCTGTTCGCCGACCTCACCGTCACCCCGGCCGCTGCCGAACGTCCCGGCAAGGGGGCGGACGACGACACGCTGCCCGCCCCGGTGACGGCGTCGGCGCAGGCCTGGGCCGTGCCCTGGCCGCTGGCCGGGGTCGTGCTGGTGCTCGCCGGCGCGATCTGGGCCCTCGTGGCGTGGCGTCGGCGGTCGCGGCGCCTGCTGGGCGAGGAGCTGGCCGCCTACACCGAACGCGTCCGCGCCGAGGCCCTGGCCGAGGCCGGCACGCATGCCGAGACCGAGAGAGAGGTTCTCCGATGAGCCTGGGACACCTGCGGCGGCGCGTCGGCGGGCTGCTCTGCGCAGCGTCGCTGACGGCGGCTGCCGCGACGGGAACGCTGACGCTGTCCGCCGGGGTGGCGCACGCCGCTGACGACGAGGGCACGGGGGTGAGCGTGACCATCCCGGAGGGCGCACCCACCGACGACCCGACGGACGAGCCGACGGACGGCCCCGCCGACGAGCCCACGGGACCGGGAACCGGACCGACCTCAGGCGGAGGCGACGGCCGCGGGGGGTCCGGTGGGTCCGGTGGGTCCGGCGGCGCGTCGGGCGACGCCCCCGGCACGTCCGGGCCCGGCGGATCGGGCGGACCAGGCACCGGCGGTGGAGGCACCGGCGGTGGCAACGGAACCGGGGCCGCCACGGGATCGGACGGCGGCGCGGCCGACGCGACACCGTCGGGCACCCAGAAGTGCGTGCCGGAGAGGCCGCCCGTGCCGGCCGAACCCGCGACGGAGGGCGACATCGCGGCCCTGGACAAGGACGTGTACCTGCCCGGTCACAAGGTCACCGCGATGGCCGACGGATTCGGCAAGGGCGAGAAGGTGCAGCTGGTGCTGTTCGCCGAGCCACAGGTCGTCAGCACGCTCGAGGCGGACCGGAAGGGCACGGTCGAGGCCGTCTTCACCGTCTCTGGGAAGACCACGGCCGGCCCGCACACCCTGCAGCTCACGGGCTGGTGCGGCGACGTCGCGCTCGCGGAGCTCCTCGTGGGCTCGGCCGGCGGCGACGCGGCGGCCACCGGCGTGCCGGCGTGGGCCTGGTGGGCCGGCGGTGGCCTCGGCGTGGTCGGCGTCGGCGCGGGCGGCTGGTACGTGTTCCGCCTGATGCGCGCACCGGGCCTGTCTGCCGCCGGCGCGGAGGTGGCGGCCTGATGAGCAACCCACCGGCCAACACGTCAGGCACGACGGTCAAGGACCTCCCGGACAACCCGAGCCCGGCCGACGACGCACCGGCCAACCCGTACGCCGTGCGCAACACGTTCGGCGCCCGGTACAAGAACGCGCGCCTGGCAGCGGCGGCCGCCGCCGCGTCCACGCGGCAGCTCGCCCCGCGCGACGGGCGCTGGTGGGCCGGCGCAGCGATCATGACGATCTCGATGCTGCTGCTCGCGTTCGTGGCGCACACCGCGCTGTTCTCGACGGCGCAGCACCACCGCACGCAGCTCCTCGCCTACGACGAGCTGCGGACCACGCTGGCCAAGGCCGAGACGCCGGTGGGTCAGCTCGACCTGAACGGGGACCTGGTCGAGGCCGGCACGCCGATCGCGCTGCTGGAGATCCCGGCGCTGGGCGTCTCGGAGGTCGTGGCCGAGAGCTCGACCTCGCGGGTGCTGCGCTCCGGGCCGGGGCACCGGCGGGACTCCGTGCTGCCGGGCCAGGCCGGGACGTCGGTGATCCTGGGCCGCCAGGTCACCTACGGCGGGCCGTTCGGCGGCCTGGACCGGCTGGCGCCCGGCGACGAGATCCACGTGACCACGGGCCAGGGCGAGCACACCTTCCGGGTGTTCGGACTGCGGCACGCGGGCGACCCGCTCCCCGAGCCGCTCGCCCCCGGACAGGGCCGCCTGGAGCTGATGACCGCCGACGGGCTGGAACTGTTCCCGTCCGGCGTGCTGCACGTGGACGCCCAGCTCGTCTCGGACCTGCAGGAGACCCCCACCAAGGTGCTGGCCGAGCCGGCGCTCCCGGACGAGGAACGCGAGATGGCCGGCGACGACGGCGCCTGGTACATCGCCTTCTTCGTGCTCGTGTTCTTCGTGGCCGCCGGCGTCGGGCTGTGGTGGCTGTGGACCTCGTGGGGGCGGTGGCACGCCTGGCTGATCGGCGTGCCTGTGCTGCTTGCCCTCGGCGTGACCTGCGCCGACATCGTCATGGACGCGCTGCCGAACCTGCTGTGAAAGGACCTGGGATGACCATCGAGGAACAGTCCACCGGCACCGCCACGGCGGTGGCCCCCGAGCCCGCGGCCGACTGGCCGACGACGCCGGGCGCGGTGCAGGGACCCCCGCCGTCGAGCAAGGAGCTGTCCGTGCTGGACGCGCGGAACGTCTCCGCGTGGTTCGGCTCGCACAAGGTGCTCGAGCGCGTGTCGCTGACCATGCCCGCCGGCCAGGTGACGGCGCTGATCGGGCCGTCCGGCTGTGGCAAGTCGACGTTCCTGCGCATCCTCAACCGGATGCACGAGCTCGTGCCCATCGCTGCGCTGGCCGGTGAGGTGCGGCTCGACGGCGACGACATCTACGACCGGCGCAAGAAGATCCAGGACGCCCGCAAGGACATCGGCATGGTGTTCCAGAAGCCGAACCCGTTCCCGGCGATGTCGATCTACGACAACGTCGTGGCGGGGCTCAAGCTCACCGGCATCCGGGCGTCGCGCGACGAGAAGGACGCGCTCGTCGAGCGGTCCCTTGCCTCCGCAGGCCTCTGGAAGGAGGTCAAGGACCGGCTCGCGCAGCCCGGTGGCGGGCTCTCCGGCGGTCAGCAGCAGCGGCTCTGCATCGCGCGGTCCCTGGCCGTGCGGCCCAAGGTGCTGCTGATGGACGAGCCCTGCTCCGCCCTCGACCCGACGTCCACCCGGGTCATCGAGGAGACCATGGTGGAGCTGCAGAAGGAGGTGACGATCGTGATCGTCACCCACAACATGCAGCAGGCGCAGCGCGTCTCCCAGCAGTGCGCGTTCTTCCTCGCCTCGCAGGGCACGCCGGGCGCCATCGTGGAGCACGGGGACACCGAGGCGATGTTCTCCGAGCCGCAGGACGAGCGCACCTACGACTACGTCAACGGCCGGTTCGGGTGACCACGACCGCCGCGCGATGAGCGACAGCGGGGAGACGCCGCCCGGACCGGGCGAGAACGCGCCGGACGAGTCCACGTTCGGCGGGCGGTACGTGCTCGGGGACCTGCTCGGTGTGGGCGGGACGGCTTCCGTGTTCGCCGCGGAGGACACGGGCGCGGCGGGGGAGGACTCTGCGGCGTCCGGCCGGCCGGTCGCACTGAAGATCCTGCACCCCCACCTGAGCGCCGACGCCGCGTCCCGCGACGCGTTCCTCGCTGAGGCGCGCGCCGCCCAGGAGCTGCGCCACCCCAACATCGCGGCCGTGCACGACGCCGGCGTCGAGGAGACGGCAGGGGTCGCGCTCGCGTGGATCGCCCTCGACCTCATCGACGGCGGCAGCGTCGGCGAGCGGGTCGACGCCGACGGTCCGCTTCCTCCGGCCGAGGCCGCTGCCGTGCTCGACGGCGTGCTCGCGGCGCTCGCCGTCGCGCACGAGGTGCGGCTGGTGCACCGCGACGTGTCCCCGGCGAACGTGCTGCTGCACGGTGTGGGGCCCGGCGACGCGGTGCACGCCGAGCACGTGCGGCTCGTCGACTTCGGCCTGGCGGACGCCGCGGGCCGTTCCGCCGTCGGCCGTGGGGTGCTGCGGGCCGACGGCGACACGCTGCGCGCCGGACCGGGAGCCGACGGGTCCGCCGTGACCGTGGTGCTCGGCGTGGCGCCGGGCCGGACCACCGCCCCGGGACGGACCGCCGCCGTCGGGCCGGCAGCCGGCGCCGGGGCCGGGAACCAGGGCGGGGCCGGGGTGGCCCGGACGCGGGTCGCGGGTGGCGGTGACACCCGCACCGTGGTGGGCAACCCACAGTTCATGTCGCCCGAGCAGGCCCAGGGCCGCCCGGTGCGGCTCGCGGGTGACCTCTACCAGGCTGGCGCCCTGCTGTACTACCTGCTCACCGGCAGCCCGCCCTTCCCGCGCGACACCGACGCCCAGGTGCTCGACGCGCACGTGTCCGCGCCGCCGCCGGTGCCGTCGTCCCTGGTCCCGGGGGCGCGCGCGTTCGACCGGGTGGTCACGCGCGCCATGCACAAGACGCCGGTGCGGCGGTTCCGCGACGCGGAGGAGATGCGCGCCGCCCTGGTGCGGGCGACGGACGACCTGTACGACGCCACGCACGTACCTGCCGAAGCACCGCTGAGTGCGGGGGATCCGTCCGATCAACCGGCAGCAACCGGACAAATATCCAGCACTCAACGGTCGGGGGAGATGGAGTACCTCGCGCCGGTCGAAGAGGTGGGGGAGCCGGCGCCGGCCGCCAGGGGTGGAGCTGCGGGGGTCGGCGTCGTGGTGATCGGGCTGCTCGTGGCCGCGCTGGCCGTCTGGGCCGCCGTCGCGGCGCCAGGTCTCGCCGGGAGCGACCCGTCCCCGTCGCCCAGCGCCACCTTCTCGGCGTCGGCGGACCCGGCGCCGTCGCGCTCGGCCGACCCGTCGCCCTCGGCATCGCGCGACCCGTCCCCGACAGCGACGCCGAACCGGACCGCCACCCCGTCGCCGTCCGCCCCGCCGACGCCCACGGCGACCGCGACCGACGCGCCGCCGCCGGGTACGGAGCGGGTACGGGTGCCGGTACTGACCGGCACGCTCGCCGAGGCGCAGGCGGCGCTGGACGACGTCGGCCTGGTGCTCGGCGAGGTCACGCGCGCGGACGCGCCCGCACCCGCCGACTCCCTGCTCGGGCAGCGGCCCGGCGCGGGCCGCACCATCCGTGCGGGCGCTGCCGTGGACGTCACCGTCGCGAGCGGCCGCAATGCCGTACCGGCGGTCGAGGGTATGACGCTGGGCGCTGCGACGGCCGAGCTCGAATCGGCAGGCTTCGAGCCGGTGCTGGAGGACCCGAACGCGCCGCCCACCCTGCCCTCCTCCGGTACGACGCCCACGGCGGGCACGGTGCTGCGGCTCGGCGTGCGCGTGACCGTGCTGCTCGGGGAGCCGGAGCCCGAGCCGGAGCCGACGTCGACGCCGTCGGGCTCACCGTCCTGACGCCCGGAGCGCCCCGCCACGTGCTGCGCCGGAGCGGTTCGGCTCGCCGACGGGTCCCCGTAGCGCGCAGTTCACCTGCCCGTCAGTGCCCGACGCTTGCATGGGCACACCAGTCAGCCGGTGCTCAGCCGGCGGGTATGAAGGAGACGAGCATGCGCGCACGGACCATCGTCGGAGCGGCCCTCGCGGCCGCGACCCTGCTCTCGGGGCTGGCCGCGCCGGCGTCGGCCATACCGCCAGGGGCCGGTGTCGACCTGGGCACACCGCACGACGCCGCGCACGCCCACAACGACTACGAGCACGAGCGGCCGCTGCGCGACGCGCTGTCCCACGGCTTCACCAGCGTCGAGGCGGACGTCTGGCTCGTCGACGGTGAGCTGCTCGTCGCGCACGACCTCGTCGACGTGGACCCCGCGCGCACCCTGGAGAGCCTCTACCTGGACCCGCTGCAGGACCTCGCGCGCGGCCGCGGCCGGAGCGTCTACCCCGGCTGGGACGGCAGCGTCCAGCTCCTCATCGACATCAAGTCGGACGGCGAGCCCACCTACGCCGCGATCCACGAGGCGCTCGCCGAGCACGGGTCGATCATGACCCGCACCGTGCACGGCCGGGTCCAGGAGGGCCCGGTGACGGCCGTCATCAGCGGCAACCGGCCCCTGGAGACCATGCGGTCGCAGGCGGTGCGGTACGCCTTCTACGACGGACGGTCCGGCGACCTCGGCTCCGGGCTGCCGGCGAGCCTGATGCCGCTGGTCAGCGACAACTGGACCAGGCTGTTCACCTGGCAGGGCCACGGCGAGATGCCCGCCGCGGAGCGGGAGCGCCTGCACGCGTTCGTGGACGAGGCGCACGCGGCGGGCCACCGGGTCCGGTTCTGGGCCACGCCCGACCAGCCCGGCGCCGCGCGCGACGCGATGTGGACCGAGCTCGCCGACGCCGGCGTGGACCACATCAACACCGACGACCTGGCCGGTCTCGACGAGTTCCTGTCCGGCCGCTAGACCCGGCACCGTCCGGCACTGCCGGACCGTCGGGCCGGCATCGTAGGGTCGCACCATGACCAAGGAGCCGCTCCGGCAGGACGAGGTGGGGGCCTTCGAGAGCTTCCGGCCCCGCCTCGAAGCCATCGCGTACCGTCTCCTGGGCTCCGCGGCGGAAGCGGAGGACGCCGCCCAGGAGACGTTCCTGCGTTGGTCGGCCGCCGACCGGGAGCAGATCAGGGTGCCGGAGGCGTGGCTGACCCGCGTCCTGACCAACCTGTGCCTCACCCAGCTCGGTTCGGCGCGGGCCCGCCGCGAGGTGTACGTGGGCCAGTGGTTGCCCGAGCCGGTGCTCGGCGGCGACCCGATGCTCGGACCGGCCGACACCGCCGAGCAGCGGGAGTCCGTGTCGACAGCGATGCTCGTCCTGATGGAGCGCCTCACACCCAACGAGCGTGCGGTCTACGTGCTGCGGGAGGCGTTCGCCGTCGCGCACGCGGAGATCGCCGAGACGCTCGGTATCACCGAGGTCGCCAGCCAGCAGATCCTCCACCGCGCCAAGCAGCACCTGGCCACCGAGCGGCCCCGCGTCGCCGTCGACCGGACGGCCGCCCGGCAGGTCGTCGAGGAGTTCCTGGCGGCGGCCACGAGCGGCCGGACCGAACCACTGGTGCGGATGCTGACCTCCGACGCGATGGGCACGGGTGACGGCGGCGGCAAGATCCCGGCGCGCCGCAAGCCGTTCTTCGGCGCGGTGACCGTCGCCAAGTTCCTGCGCGGACTGTTCCGGCCGGCTCCGGCCAAGTGGGCGCTCCTGGGGGGTCGCCCCGACCTCTACGCCTGGACGGCCAACGGCCACCCCGCGCTGGTCGCCGTCGTGCGCGGCGAGCTGGTCGGCGTCATGACGCTCGAGGCGACCACCGAGGGCATCTCCGCGGTGCTCAGCCAGGTCAATCCGGACAAGCTGGGGCGCGCGGCCAGGCAGTGGGCGGCGTCGGACCCGGGAGACCCTCTCGAGGTCTGGTGAGGCCGGGGCAAGGGTGACCGCCATCACACGCCGGGGGTGTCAGGGACCGGGCGGCTGCTCGGTTCAGGGGGCACGGTCCCCCCACGGCAGGAGCTGATGAACGCATGAAGCACCGCATGGTCATTCTCGGAGCCGGATATGCCGGCGCCTCGGTCGCCGGTCGGCTGGCGCGACGGCTGCACCGCGACGATGTGGACGTCACCCTGGTCAACGCCGAGCCGGACTTCGTCGAACGGGTCCGCATGCATCAGGTGGCCACCGGGCAGGAGCTCCGGCACCGGCCGCTGCGCGACCTGCTGGCCTGCACGGGCGTCACCCTCCGGGTCGCCCGGGTCACCGCCGTCGACGTCGACCGCCGGACGGTAGCGCTCGCGGCGGCCGACGGCGGCCAGGACGGTGGCGGCGAGCTGTCGTACGACACGCTCGTCTACGCCCTGGGCAGCTCGCTGGACCAGCGCGGTGTGCCCGGTGTCGCCGAGCACGCCCACGAGGTCGCGAGCCGGCCCGGCGCGCTCCAGTTGCGGGACCGGCTCACGGAGCTGGCCCCCGGAGCCCGCGTCGTGGTGGTCGGGGGCGGCCTGACCGGTGTCGAGACGGCCAGCGAGCTCGCCGAGGCCCGCGGGGACCTGGCGGTCGCCCTCGCGGTGCGGGGCGGCCTGGGCGACTGGCTCTCGTCCGCGGGGCGGCGGCACCTGCGGGGTACGTTCGACCGCCTCGGCGTGACGGTCCACGAGCACACCGAGGTCGAGCGGGTCGGTGCCACCGAGGTGCTGACCGCCGACAGTGCCGTGCTCCCGGCGGACGTGACCGTGTGGTCGGCCGGCTTCGCCGTGCATCCCGTCGCCGCCGCCACGGCGCTGGAGGTCTCGGAGCGTGGGCAGATCGTCGTCGACGGCACCATGCGGTCCGTCTCCCACCCGGACGTCTACGCCGTGGGCGACGCCGCGCTGGCGGACGGCCCGCTCGGTACGCCCCTGCGGATGTCGTGCGCCTCGGGCATCCCGATGGCGTGGCAGGCCGCTGACTCCATCGCCGCGCGGCTAACCGGGGGAAAGCTCCCGAGCATGCCGCTCGGCTACGTGCACCAGTGCATCAGCCTGGGCCGGCGCGACGCCGTGATCCAGCTGGTCACCGCCGACGACCGGGCACGGCCCGCCGCGCCCGCCGGTCGCCTCGCCGCCGCCTACAAGGAGCTGGTCTGCACCGGCGCGGCGTTCATGGTCGCCCACCCGATCCCGTACCCGGTGCGCCGCCGCCGGCTGGTACGGCGCCCGGTCGAGCACACGAGGGTTTTCCCTACCGTGTGACCGGGCTGGCCCCATACCCCCTGCGTCGCGCGCTTCGTAGCGTCGTCACCGTGCTCGTGCAATCCGGCGCGGCACAGGGGGAACGGTGCAAGGAATGTTCACAGACAGTGGTGGTGCCACCGACGCGGTCCAGCTCACGGACGTCCGCAAGGTGTACGGCAAGCGCGGCAACACGGTGGTCGCGCTCGACGACGTGTCGACGCGGTTCGGCCGGGGCACGTTCACGGCGATCATGGGGCCGTCCGGCTCCGGCAAGAGCACGCTGCTGCAGGCCGCGGCAGGGCTCGACCAGCCGACGTCGGGCTCGGTGGTCCTCGAGGACCGCGAGCTCAGCACCATGGACGAGACCGAGCTGACGGAGCTGCGGCGGGACCGGGTCGGCTTCATCTTCCAGGCGTTCAACCTGCTCCCGGTGCTGACCGTGGAGCAGAACGTGACGCTGCCGCTGCGGCTCGCCGGCCGTAGCCCGGCCAAGGGCAGGGTGCTGACCGTGCTGGAGCAGGTCGGTCTGGCCGATCGGCGCAAGCATCGCCCGGCGGAGCTGTCCGGCGGGCAGCAGCAGCGGGTCGCCATCGCGCGAGCGCTGATCACCGAGCCCGCCGTCATCTTCGCCGACGAGCCGACCGGTGCGCTGGACACGAGGACCGCGCGGGACGTGCTCGGGCTGCTGCGGAGCTCGGTGCGGTCGGCCGGCCAGACGATCGTGATGGTGACGCACGACCCGGTCGCGGCGTCCTACGCCGACCGGGTGCTGTTCCTCGCCGACGGGCGGGTGGTGGGCGAGCTGCACTCGCCGACCGCTGACGCCGTCGCCGAGCGCATGACCCGCCTGGGTGCCTACGCGGACGAAGCATCCCAGCCGCCGTCGGCGGCCGTGGGAGGGCAGCACTGATGATGCAGCTCGCACTCCGCACCCTGCGGTACCGCACGGGCACGTTCGTGGCCGCGTTCCTCGCCATGTTCTTCGCCGCCGTCATCCTGATGGCCTGCGGCGGCCTGATCGAGACCGGCATCCGCGCGGCGGCGCCCCCGCAGCAGCTGGCCTCCGCCGACATCGTCGTCTCCGGCGACCAGGCGCACCACGCGCCGGGCGGGGACGAGGACGAGCCGGCGATCCTGCCCGAACGGGTCCGCGTCGACGCCGGGCTGGAGGGCACCGTCGCGGCGCTCCCGGGCGTCCAGGAGACCGAGACCTACGTCTTCGAAGGGGTGGCACCGGCGGGGACGGTCGACGCGATCGGCGTGGTCGCCGCACCAGGGACCGACGTGGACGAGCTCCGCGCGCGGATCGACGCCGAGCTGGGCGACACGGTGCTGACCCTCACCGGCGACGAACGCGGCCGGGCCGAGCTGCGCGAGGCCACGGCGACCAGCGTGAACGTCGTGTCGCTCGCCGGTGTCTTCAGCGCCTTCGCGCTCCTCGTGTCGGTCTTCGGGGTGTCCTCGATGCTCGGCCTCTCGATCTCCCAGCGGCAGAAGGAGCTGGCACTGCTGCGGGCCATCGGGTCCACGCCCCGCCAGGTCCGCCGGCTGGTGCTCCGCGAGACGCTGGTGCTGGCCCTGATCGCCACGGCCGCGGCCCTCGTCCCCGGCCAGTTCCTGGGCAAGCTCGTGTTCGACCTGCTCGCCGACCTGGGTATCGCCACGGCGGGCGTGGCCTTCCACCAGGGCTGGATACCGTCGGTGTCCGCGATGGTGATCGCGATCCTCGCGGCACTGGGCGGTGCCCTGGGAGCCGGCAGGAGGGCCGCCGGCGTCAAGCCGAGCCAGGCGCTCGCGGAGGCGTCGACCGAGGGCAGGCTGATCAGCGGGTGGCGAGTGCTCGCCGGACTGCTCTTCATCGCCGCCGGCGTCGGGCTGACCATCGTGACCGTCGCGGTGCTGAGCGGACCGCTCGCACCGGCCACGGCCGCGCCGGCAGTCATCGTGTTCACCATCGGGTTCGCGTTGCTGGCGCCCGTGCTGGCCAAGGTCATGATCCTCCTGCTCCGGTGGCCGGTGCGTGCGCTGGGCGGGCTGACAGGCGACCTCGCGGTGCTGAACGCGCAGGGCCGGACCGGGCGGCTGGCCGCCGTGATGGGGCCGGTCATCCTGCTGACCGGGGTGTCGACCGGCATGCTGTACCTGCAGACGACCAACGACACCGCCGACCGGGAGGCCTTCGCCGAGGGCATCGTCGCCGACGCGGTGGTGACCGCGCCGAGCGGGTTCGACCAGGGGCTGGTCGAGCAGATCAACCGGCTCCCGAGCGTCGCCGACGCGTCGGAGCACGTCAGCAGCGTCGGGTTCGTCGAGAGCCCGCAGGACGTCTCGCCGATGGGTGAGGGCTGGAGCCTCCAGGGGGTCACGGCCGAGAACGCGGCCGCCAGTACGCCGGCCGAGGCGACGACGGGAGCGCTCACCGACCTGCACGGCGACACGGTAGCGGTCGAGGACGAGCACGCCGGCCGGCTCGGCGTGGGCGTCGGCGACGTGATCACGCTCCGGATGGGGGACAACACCATGCTCGACGTGCGGGTGGTCGCCCTGTTCTCCGCGCCGGACGGCTACGACACGCTGCTGCTCCCGGCAGAGACGCTCGCCGCCCGCACCACCGAGGGGTTCGCGACGCGCATCCTGGTCAGCGCCCAGCAGGGCACCGCACCCGAGCAGCTGGTCACGGACCTGACCGAGCTGACCGCCGGCCGGGACGGGTTGACGGTCGCCGACCGGGAGGTGCTGTTCGACGAGTACGAGGAACAGACGAAGACGGCGTCCTACGCCATCTACATCATGGTGCTCATGCTCGTCGGGTACGCGGCGATCACGATGATCAACACCCTCGTGTCCAGCACGTCGGCGAGACGGCGAGAGTTCGGGCTGCAGCGGCTCGTGGGCTCGACCCGTCGGCAGGTGATGCAGATGGTCGGGATGGAGTCCGCCATCGTTGCGGTCACCGGTGTCGGCCTGGGTACCGCCGCCGCGATGGCGATCCTGGTCCCGGTCAGCCTCAAGCGCCTCGGCTCGGTGATCCCCGCCGGGTCCCCGCTGGTCTACGCGGCCATCGTGGGCCTGGTCGTGCTGCTGACCCTCGGTGCCGCGCTGCTCCCCGCGTGGCAGGCGACGCGTGGCCGACCGGCCGAGTCGGCCGTCGCCGTCGAGTAGCCGCTCACCGGCCGGCCACGTTGAGTGCTGGGGATTTGTTGGATCTCGTGCGCTGATCCAACAAATACCCAGCACTCAACGGGTGGGCGGGTGGGGGTCGGGGCGTCGGCGCGCCCATGAGCTCGTGATGTGCTCCCGCATGGCGTCCGCTGCGCCGTCGGCGTCCGCGGCGAGCAGGGCGGTCACGATCCGCTGGTGGCCGGCGTGCGTGTGCTCGATGTCCTCACGCGTCGGCTGCCCGCTGTACTGCGGGGTGTGCAGGGCCTTGCCCTGGATGTTCGACACGATCGCGCGGCCGAACGCGTCCTGCGAGGCGCGGTGGATCAGCTCGTGCAGCTCGACGTCGGTGGCCGCGTAGGCGGTCGGGTCGTCCATCTTCCCGGCGAGCTCGTCGAGCTTGGCCGACAGCGCCGTCCGGTCCGCGGCGTCGAGCCGGGCGGCGGCCCGTGCCGCCATGGCGCACTCGAGGGTGGCCCGGACCTCGACGAGGTTGTCGAGGTAGACGAGGCGGTCCGCGCGCTGGAAGAGCGCGTCCAGGACGAGGGGGTCGAGCAGGTTCCACTGCTCCTGGTCGAGCACCACGGTGCCCCAGCCCTGCCGGGTGGCGACGAGTCCCTTCTCGGCCAGCGTCGTGGTGGCCTCGCGGATGACCGTGCGGCTCACCTCGTACTGCTCGCAGAGCACACCGGCGGGCGGCAGGGCGGAGCCCGGCGCGTAGTCGCCGACGACGATCGCCGTGACCAGGCTCTTGATGACGGCCGCGGCGAGCGGGGGCCGGTGCCGTTGGGGCCGGGGCACGGCGGCACCGGCCGCCGGTGTCGAGTTCATGTCGTCGGTGACTCCATCGTGGGCGAGCCCGGCGGGGTGCCGCCGGACAACCCGAGGGTAGCCGAGTGTTGTACTATCGTCACTCGTATCATAAGTTATGACTGATATGCTGGCGGAACCCGCGAGCGTGCTGTCTCGACGATGCGGAGCACGATGCGAATCACCGGCTACCGGAGCCTGACCACGGTTCACCGCTGGGGCCGGCCAGTGGGCGACGTCAACGGCATCGTCGCCGGTGGCGTCACGGAGGTCCCGATCGTGCTGGTCGAGACGGACGCCGGCCTGACCGGCGTCGGCCTGGGCGCGCACACCGACGTCGAGCGGGTCTTTCCCGCGCTCGACGGCCAGGACCCGCGGGCCGTGACCGCGCTCTACGACCGGATGCTCGCGTTCGTGTTCAAGTCCGGGCACAACGGCGCGACCTTCGGCACCATCGGGGCCCTGGACATGGCCCTGTGGGACCTCAAGGCGAAGCTGGCCGAGGAGCCCCTGTGGCGCACGCTGGGCGCGACCGACCGGTTCGTGCCCGGCTATGCCTCGGGGCTGGAGTACGGGCTGGCCGACGACGAGCTCGCCGGCCTCTACGAGCCGTGGGCCGAACGGGGCTACACGGGTGCGAAGGTGAAGGGCGGTCTGGACGTCGACCGCGACGTGAAGCGGCTCGCCGCGGTGCGGGACGTGCTGCGCGTCAACAGCGACCAGCCCGCCATCATGTACGACGTGAACGAGGCGTGGGGCCGCCACCAGGCGGTACGGCTGGCACGCCGGGTCGAGGAGCAGGTCGACCTCACCTGGATCGAGGAGCCCGTGCGCCGCTGGGACGTGGCGGGGCACCGCGCCGTCGTCGCGGGCATCCACGGGGCGGTGGCCACGGGCGAGAACCTCACCGGGCTCGAGCAGTACCGGCAGCTGCTCGACGCCGACGCCGTCGGCGTGGTACAGGCCGGGAGCGTCTGGGGCATCACCCACTTCCTGCGGGTGTCGGTCCTCGCGCTCGGCCGGGACCTGCCCGTCAGCCCCGTGGCCTACGACGTCAACCCGCTCGCGCACGCCTCGGCCGCGGTGCCCAACCACCTCGTCACCGAGGTCCAGGACCTCGAGCTCCCCGTCGGCCTGCGGGCCGACCAGGAGATCGCCGACGGCGGGATCGTCCTCGGGGACGCGCCCGGCCTGGGGATCGAGGTCGACGAGGAGGTCATCGGCGCCCTCCGGGAGTCGGGGGAGTGGACCACCGTCGCCGGCCCACACGTGCGCCCGGCCGACGCCGGCCTCCGGCTCGCGCCCCGTCGGCCATGAGCGTGGGACCGACCACGGGCGCACCGGCGCCGCACAGGAGGATGACCAGCATGACGACCCAGCACCCCCGCGCAGTCCTGGCGTTCGGGCCGCCGTCCCTCGTGGACCGGATCTTCGGCCGCGAGGCGGCCGGGCGGCTCGCGGCAGTGCTCGACGTCGACGTCGGCCAGGTGCTCACCGAGGTCGCGTCCGACCGCGCGCGCCGGCTGCTCGCCGATGCCGAGGTGCTGGTCGCGGGCTGGGGCGCCCCAGAGGTCCCGGTGGAGCTCACGCCGCGGCTCCGCGCCGTCCTGTACGCGGGGGGCGTCGCGCGTACGTGCCTCGCGGACCCGGCGGCGCACGCCGCGCGCGGCGTGGTCGCGTCGAACGCACGGGCCGCCAACGCCGTACCGGTCGCCGAGTACACGCTCGCCACGATCCTGCTGGCGAACAAGGGCGCTCGGGCCGCGGAGCGCGAGTTCCGCGCGCACCGGCGCCTGCCGGACCGCGAGCGCGAGCCCTCCCGCCGCGGCAACTACCGGCGCACCGTCGGGATCGTCGGGGCATCGCAGGTGGGGCGTCGCGTGATCGAGCTGTTGCGTCCCTTCGACCTCGACGTCGTGGTGCACAGCCCGGAGCTGACGCCGCGGAGCGCGGCCGCGCTGGGCGTGCGCTGCGCGACGCTGGAGGAGGTCGCGGCGCAGAGCGACGTGCTGTCGCTGCACCAGCCGCTGCTGCCCGAGACGGTGGGCCAGGTCGACGCGCACGTCCTCGCGCAGCTGCCCGACGGCGCGACCTTGATCAACACGGCGCGTGGCGGGGTGGTGGACGAGGAGGCGCTCCTCGCCGAGCTGCGCACCGGCCGGATCGACGCCGTCCTTGACGTCACCGCGCCGGAGCCCCCGGCTGCGGACAGCGAGCTGTGGGACCTGCCGAACGTGGTGCTCACCCCGCACATCGCCGGGTCGACGGGGAGCGAGCTCCACCGGCTGGGCGACCTGGTGGCGGCGGAGGCCGAACGCTTCGTGCGCGGCCGTCCGTTCGCGCACCCGGAGGAGCTCGCGCCCGGTACGGCACCCGCGGCGGCGCCGACGAGGACGGAGCGCGGCCATGCGTGAGCGCCGCCTCCGGACCGGCACGCGGCTGACGGAGCTCGGCTTCGGCGCCGCCCAGCTCGGCAACCTCTACCGCCGCACCACGGATCAGGAGGCGCGCGACGCCGTCGACGCCGCCTGGGACGCCGGGATCCGGTACTTCGACACGGCTCCGCACTACGGGCTCGGGCTCTCCGAGCGCCGGCTGGGTGCGGCGCTCGCCGGGCGGCCGCGGGACGAGTACGTGCTCTCGACCAAGGTGGGCCGCGCCCTGGTGCCGACGCCGGAGCGGGCGCACCTGCGGGACGACGACGGGTTCGACGTGCCGGCGGCGTTCCGTCGGGAGTGGGACTTCACGCGGGACGGGGTGCTGCGGTCGCTGGAGGGCAGCCTCGACCGGCTCGGGGTGGACCGGGTCGACGTCGTCTACCTGCACGACCCGGACGCGCACTGGGCGCAGGCAGCCACCAGCGGGATGGCGGCGCTGGTGGAGCTGCGCGACCAGGGCGTCGTCTCCGCGGTGGGCGCCGGCATGAACCAGTCGGCGATGCTCGCCCGGTTCGTCCGCGAGACCGACGTGGACGTGGTGATGTGCGCGGGCCGGTACACCCTCGTGGACCGTGCGGCGCTGGCCGACCTGCTGCCCGCCGCACTCGACCGCGGTGTGGCGGTCGTGGCGGCCGCGGTCTACAACTCGGGGCTCCTGGCCGGTCCGCGGCCGCGGCCGGACGCCCGCTACGACTACGAGCGGGCGCCCGCCGACGTGCTCGACCGGGTGCACCGGATCGCCGACGTCGCCGAGTCCTTCGGGGTCACGGTCCCGGAGCTCGCGGCGCAGTACCCCCTGCGGCACGACGCCGTGGCGTCGGTGGTGCTCGGCATGCGGACGGCCGGGCACGTCACGACCAACGCCGCTCGGATGGCGGGTGCGGTACCGGACGAGCTCTGGGACGAGCTCGACCGGCACGGCCTCGTGCCACGCGACACAGGACGGAGCAACCGATGACTGAACGCACGGACGTCGACGTACCGGCGCTCGCCCGCTGGATGCGCACCTGGGTGGGGGCCCAGGGGCAGATCAGGGGGTTCCACAACCACAGCGTGTGGGGCACCAACCCCGCCACCTTCCTCGACTTCACGAGCGGGCACCAGGCCTTCTCGGCCCCGGCGACGGCGGCGTTCGCCGAGGCGCTGGCCCGCCGGCACGACGAGCGCGGGCTGGCCATGTGGCGCCGGATGATGCTCTTCCAGGCGCGGACCGTCCAGGCGGACGGCCAGTTCCGGCACATCGGCTTCCAGGTGGGGGAGTCGGCCACGGCGGGTCTGATCCACAACATGGTGGGCTGCGTCGGCCTGCTCGAAGGCCTCCGGCATGCCGGGCACCTGCTGGAGCCGGCCGAACGGGCCGAGGTGCTGGCAGCGGTCCGGACCGACCTCGACGCGTGCCGGGTGTACGGCGGGGGGCGGCCCACCGCGGAGGGCACCGTGAACCAGGAGTACGCCCGGGTCTGGGCCAAGCTGCGGTACGCGGAGCTGTCCGGCGACGACCGGTACGACGGCGAGCTGGCTGACGACCTCGACGATCTCGTGCGTCTCAGCCGGGTCCCGGGGGTGCCGGACCCCGAGAGCGCGGGCGCGTACCGCCAGCCGACGGACCGCGCGGGTGGCGGCATCCTGGAGCCGGCGGAGTACTACGGGCTGATGATCGTGCCCCTCGTGCTCGGCGCGCGGCGGTTCGGGCGGCCCGACCTGCTGGCCGAGGCGGTCCGGCTGAGCCTGCACGTGGCGCGGTCCGCCTGGGTGGACGAGCGGGGCTGCACCCGCTACCACCGCTACTGGTACGTGCGGGGGTCGACGGTGCTGCGGACCACCACGCCGATGCTCGTCGCCGGGATGGGGCTGAGCCTCTACGGCATCGACGAGGTCCTGGCCGACGTCGACCACCCGGAGCTCGCGGGCTTCGTGGACCGGTGCCTGGCGACGTACGCCGCGTACCAGGCCCCCGCCGGGTACTTCGCCTCCGCCACGGGCTGGCACAACGAGGCGGACGTGGCCCCGAGCACCGCGTGGCACGCGCACGACCTGCTGTTCCTCGTGCGGCACACGGAGACCCCGCCGTCGTTCTGGGACACGGTGTTCGCCGAGCACGACCGGCGGTCGGTGCTGCTGTCGGACCGTGCGTACTGGGTCGAGGACGGCGTCCACTGGGCGATCCTCAGCCCGGCGACCGCCGGCGACCTCAGCATCTACGGCCGCAAGGACCGCGACACGTTCGGACGGTCGTTCTTCGCGTGGACGGACAAGGAGCCGCTGCCCGCGGAGCTCGAGCTCCCGGACGCCCCGCAGTTCTTCGTCGCCGACGACGGGATCTACCGCCTCGACGGCTCCGAGCGGGCGGTCGACGTGTCGGTGCTCGGCGCGCTCCCGTACCGCGGGCACGTCCACGACGCGTGATCCTCCGGGACTCTTGCGTCAAACTTTGCACATGTAGTATGTATTACAAGTAGTCGTGCGCCGCTTCGGGACGCGACTCGGACCCAAGGCAGGGAGACAAAGATGTCAACTTCGTTCCGACGCCGGGCGCGCGGAGCCGTGGCCCTCGGCTTCGTCCCCGTGCTCGCGCTCGCGGCCTGCAGCTCGGGCGACGCCAGCGCGGAGACCGATGGTGACTCCGTGCGCATGCTCGTGAACATCACGGACAACCTCACGCAGGCCAAGTGGGAGGAGCTCGTCAAGCCCTTCGAGGAGGAGAGCGGGATCGACGTCACGATCGAGGGGCCCAGCGGCCAGTCGGTCGCCGAGTCGTTCCCCGCCCAGCTCGCTGCGGGCACGGCCCCCGACGTCATCCAGTCGATCGTGCCGGGTCCGGACACGGCACCGGAGCTCCTCGACCTCACCGAGTACGACTGGGCGTCCGGCACGCCGATGGCCGACCTGTACTCGACGGACGGCGCGATCAACGTCGTCGGCGTCGGGATGCAGGCCCAGTCGCTCATGTACTACAACGCGGACCTCTTCGAGGAGGCCGGGATCACCGAGCCGCCGACCACCTGGGACGAGCTCGACGCCGCGCTCGCCGCGCTCGACGCCGCCGGCGTGGCCACCCCCATCGCGTTCGCCTCCGACTGGGCGACCGGCGTGCAGGTGCAGGAGATCTGGCACCCGCAGCAGAACCTCACCACCCCGGGCTGGCAGCAGAGCGTGGCGGACGGTTCCTCGACGCTCGGCGACCAGTTCGAGCCCGTGTTCGAGCACGTCGCGGACTGGATCGAGGCCGGGTACACGACGGCCGACGACGTCGCGACGGACAGCGGGACGCAGGAGGCCAACTTCATCGCCGGCGAGGTCGGCATGTACCCGATGGGCTCGTGGTTCAGCACCACGCTCGCCGCGTCGCCGCCCGACTTCGAGGTGGGCGTCTTCGCGCCGCCGGTCGACGACGCCGCGGACGCGCCGGGACCCATGGGCGCGACCATCGCGTTCCCGTACATGGTCTGGAAGGGCGCGGCGAACCCGGACGCCGCGACCGCGCTCGTGGAGTACCTCGTGACCTCCGAGGAGGCGATCGCGACGCAGGCCGAGATGGACAGCTTCAGCCGCGAGGGCCTGGAGCCCAGCGACAACGAGTACGCCGAGCAGGTGCAGGCGCTGACCGACGGCGCGCCGTCGTTCGTGGTGCCGGGCAACCAGACCGTCGGGGACTACGCCCTGCCGGTGGCCGGGTTCAACCCCAAGTTCACCGAGCTCGTCCAGGGGCTGTGGCAGGGCCGGACGCCGGCGGACGTCGCGGCCGACCTGACGGCCTGGTACGAGGCGGAGAAGCTCGGCTGACATGCCTCGCACCACTACCTACCGACCGCCGGTCCCCCCGCCCACCAGGTCCCGGCGAGGGTTCGCCAGCAGCCTCGTGAACGGGCTGATGACGGTCCCGGCGGCCGCCGTCTACACCGGGCTGACGGTCGTGCCGGTCGGGTTCGCCGTCTACTACTCCTTCACGCAGTACAACGGGATACCCAGCCAGCCGCCGACCTGGGTCGGGCTCGAGAACTACGCGCGGATCATCCAGGACCCGATCGGCGACCTGCGGCCGGCGGTCTGGGTCACCACCCTGATCGCCGTGGTCGGCGCGTTCCTGGTGAACGCCGCCGCGCTCGGGCTGGCGCTGCTGCTGCGGCGGACCACACCGTTCAACACGTTCGCGCGGGTCGTGATGTTCTACCCGCACGTGCTGTCCGCGCTGATCGTGGGCTTCCTGTGGCAGGCGATCCTCGGACCGCAGGGGGCGGTGAACAACCTGCTCGAGAGCACGGGACAGTCCTCGCTGCCGTTCCTGGCGGACCCGGACTGGGCGCTCGCGACCCTGATCGCGGTCATCGTCTGGGCACAGTTCGGTGTCCAGCTCGTGCTCTACCTCGCGGGTCTGCAGGCGGTGTCGCCGGAGCTCCAGGAGGCCGCGCGGCTCGACGGCGCGGGCGGCATCCAGGTGTTCCGCCACGTCACGTGGCCGGCGCTCGCGCCGACCGTGACGGTCACGATCGTGACGTCGGTGCTCTCGCTGCTCAAGGTCTACGACGTCGTGCTCGGCCTCACCAACGGCGGGCCGGGCGACGCCACCCAGACGTGGGCGTACGAGGTCCTCGCGGTCTCGTTCGCGAACAACAAGGTGGGCCTGGCGTGCGCGCAGGCGGTGCTGCTCGTCCTGGTCGCCGGGATCCTGTCGTTCACCATCATCGCGCTGCGCAGGCGTGCCGAAGAAGGAGCGGAGGCCGTCGGATGACCAGGACCGCAGTGCGCTCGGCGACCCGCGTCGCCGTCGTGGCCGTGCTCTCGATCGCGATGCTCGTGCCGATGTACATCATGGTGGTCAACGCGTTCAAGCCGCAGCAGGAGATCCTGCTGGCGCCGCTGGGGCTCGACCTGGCGACCGCGACCACCGACCACCTCGCGGCCGCGTGGCAGAACACCAGCTTCCCCGTGGTCGAGGGCTACGCGGTCACCCTGTTCCTGGTGCTCGCGTGCAACGTCGTGGCGATCGGCACGTCCGTCCCCGCCGCGTACGTGATCGCCCGCACGCCGGGACCGCTGTTCCGGTTCCTGCTGTTCTTCTTCGTCGCGGGGATGTTCGTCCCGGCGCAGATCATCCTGGTGCCGGCGATCTTCGTGCTCAAGGCGACCGGGCTCATGGGGACGCTGCCCGGCCTGGTGCTCTTCATGGCCTCGACGATGATCCCGTTCACCCTGTTCATCTTCAGCGGCTACATCAGGATGCTTCCCCGGTCCCTGGACGAGGCCGCGTCGATCGACGGCGCGAGCAGACAGCGCATCCTGTGGACCATCGTCTTCCCGCTCATGCGGCCGATCGTGGCCACCGCGTTCATCCTCAACGCCCTGAGCGCCTGGAACGACTTCGTCAGCCCGCAGCTCATCCTGGGGCCCGGCTCGGAGTTCAAGACGATCACGACCGGGGTGTACGCCGCCGTGTCCACCTACACGACCAACTACGAGATCGTCTTCCCCACCCTGCTCCTCGCCGTCGTGCCGATCCTGGTGATCTTCGTGGTCATGCAGCGGCACATCATGGGCGGCCTCTCGACGGGTGCCGTGAAGGGCTGACCAGCGAGCTGCCCGTACCCGCCCCGACCTCACCAGCCCTCGCACCAAGGAGACCCCGATGACCGTCGACCTCACCGACCCCAAGCAGGTCGCCCAGGCGATCCAGTACACGAACGTCAACCCCGACCTGACCAGGGCGGGCGTCGTGCGGCACCTCGAGACGTGCGTCGAGTACGGGTTCGACGCCGCGATGATCGCGCCCTACTGGGTGTCGCTCGCCAAGGACGTGCTGGCCGGCACGGAGGTGCGGGTCGCGTCGACCCTCAACTTCCCGATGGCCAACGACACCCTGTCGATGCGGCTCGCCGCCCTCCGCGCGCTCGTCGCGGAAGGCGTGGACGAGTTCGACTTCCCGCCGCACCCCGGTCTGCTGCTGGGCGGCGACGAGGAGCTGTACGCGCGGGACGTGCGCGAGATCGTCCAGGTGGCCCACGCCGAGGGGGTGCGGGTCAAGGCGATGCTGGAGTTCGGCTTCCTGGAGACCGACGAGCTCAAGGTGCGGGCCACGCGCATCGCGTACGAGGCCGGCGTCGACTGGGTCAAGCAGTCCTCCGGCTGGGGCAAGGGCGGCCTCGCCGCGACCGAGCACGACGTACGGCTGCTCGCCGAGAACATCGAGCCGCCCTGCCGCGTGAAGGTGTCCGGCAAGGTCAACACCCTGGAGAAGATGGCGGCGCTCTTCGCGGCCGGCGCCGAGCTGGTCGGCACGAGCTCCGGCCCGGCGATCGTCGACGGCCTCGCGGGAGACCCCGATGCCTACTGAGCACCCCGCCGTCGCCGTCGTCGGCAGCTACGCGAAGGCCCTCGTGATGACGGCCGACCGGATCCCCGCACCCGGCGAGACCCTGATCGGCCGCGACTTCCGCGGCACCTTCGGCGGCAAGGGCTCCGACATGGCGGTCCAGGCCGCCCGGCTCGGGGCCGCCGTGACGTATCTCGGCGTGGTGGGCGACGACGCCTACGGCGCCGAGCTCCGCGACCTCCTGGAGCACGAGGGCGTCGACCTGCGCGGGCTGCGGGTCGCGCCCGGCGAGACCACCGGTGTCGGGTTCATCGTCAAGGACACGGCGGGCCGCAACGTCATCGTCGTCGACCCGGGGGCCAACGCCGCCTTCTCCCCGGCCGACGTCGACGCCGCCGCCGCGACGGTGCGGACCGCCGACGTCGCGCTCGCCCAGCTGGAGATCCCGCTCGGGACCGCGCTGCACGCGCTCTCCCTGGCGCACGCGCACGGCGTCACCACCATCCTGAACCCCGCACCGGCGGTCGACCTGCGACAGACCGACCTGAGCTCCGTGGACGTGCTGACGCCGAACGAGCACGAGGCGAAGGTCGCGCTCGGCCTGGGGCCCGACGACGTGGTCCCCGCCGCCGAGCTCGGTGCCCGGCTCCTCGCGCTCGGCGCACGGGCGGTGATCGTCACGCTCGGCGGGTCCGGCTCCCTGGTGGTCACGGCCGACCAGGTCACGGAGGTGGACCCGGTCCGCGTCGCCGTGGTCGACTCCAACGGCGCCGGCGACAGCTTCAACGCGGCCCTCGCCGTAGCGCTCGGGGAGGGCCGCGACCTGCCCGACGCGGCGCGGTTCGCCGGCACGGTCGCCGCGCTGAGCTGCGAGCACTGGGAGACCGTCCCGTCCTACCAGGACCGGACGACCGTCGAGGCGTACCTCGCCGCGAACCCGAACCCGACCGCGATCCCGACCCCGACGAGCACGGAGGCACGACGATGAGAGCCGGACGGATCCTGCACCCCGAGCTGGCCCGCGGGCTGGCCACCCTCGGCCACACCGACGTGGTGCTGGTCACCGACGCCGGGTTCCCGATCCCCGCCGGGGCCAACCGCGTGGACCTCGGGCTGACCCCCGGGCACATCGACGTCCGGACGGTGCTGCGGACGCTCCTCGACGAGATCTTCGTCGAGGAGGTGCACCTCGCCCGCGAGCTGAAGACGCACCACCCGCGCCTCTACGGCGAGACCCAGGAGATCTTCACCGGCTCCGGGGCCACCTTCCACGGGACCACGCACGAGACGCTCGTCGGGGAGTGGGCCCCGCGTGCCAAGGTGGTCGTGCGGTCGGGCTCGTTCGAGCCCTGGGCGAACTTCGCCCTCGTCGCGTCGACGGCGCCCTTCGACTGGTTCACCGACGACGACGTGACGATCCTGCCCGCCTACGTGGAACGGCGCCGGCTGATCACCGAAGCGGTCCGCCCCGACCTCCCTGAGGAGCAACGATGAAGTTCGCCCGGATCGGAACCCCCGGCCACGAGCGCCCCGTGGTGCAGGACGGCGCCGCGTGGCGCGACCTGAGCCCCCTCACCGCCGACGTCGACGGCGCGTTCCTGGCGTCCGACGGCGCCGCGCGCACCCGGGAGGCGCTCGCGGCCGGGACCCTGGCCCCGGTCGAGGCCGCCGGTGTGCGGTTCGGGGCCCCGGTGGCCCGGCCGTCCGCGATCTTGTGCGTCGGCATGAACTACGCGGCGCACGCCGCGGAGTCCGGCTCCGCCCCGCCCGAGGCGCCGGTCGTCTTCCTCAAGACGCCCCACACGATCGCGGGGCCGGACGACACCGTCACGATCCCGCGGGGGAGCCGTAAGACGGACTGGGAGGTCGAGCTCGCGGTGGTGATCGGCCGGCGCGCCCTCTACCTCGACTCGCCCGAGCAGGCGCGCGCGGCGATCGCCGGGTACACCGTGGCCAACGACCTGTCCGAGCGGGCGTGGCAGCTCGAGGAGTCCGGTGGCCAGTGGTCCAAGGGCAAGTGCGCGCCCGGGTTCACCCCGCTGGGGCCGTGGCTGGTCACCCCGGACGAGGTCGACGGCGCCGACCCCGCCGGCCTCCGGCTGCGGTCGTGGGTGAACGGTGAGCCACGCCAGGACTCCACGACGGCCGACCTGATCTTCGGCGTCGACGTGCTGGTGCACACGCTGAGCCAGTACCTGGCGCTCGAGCCGGGCGACGTGCTGCTCACCGGCACGCCGGAGGGCGTAGCCCTGTCGGGCCGCTTCCCGTACCTACGGCCGGGCGACGTCGTGGAGACCGAGATCGACGGGCTGGGCCGGCAGCGTCAGGAGTACGTGGCCTGGGCGCCCGAACCGGCCGGACCGGCCGCGGAGTCACCGGCATGACCGCCTTCGACGGCCTCGTCGCGGTGGTCACGGGCGGATCCTCCGGGATCGGCGCGGCCGTCGTCCGGCGGCTGCGGTCGGCCGGAGCGCGGGTGGCGGTCTTCGACGTCGACCCCGGGGCGGCCGACGCCGATCTCGCGCTCCGCGTCGACGTGGCGGACGCCGCGTCGGTCGACGCCGCCGTCGCCGCCGTCGAGACCCGGCTCGGGCGGTTGGACGTGCTGGTCAACAACGCGGGCATCGGTGCGCAGGGCACCGTGGCCGACAACGCCGACGACGAGTGGCTGCGGGTCCTGGACCTGAACGTGGTGGGCATCGCCCGCACGAGCCGGGCCGCGCTGTCGCTCCTGCGGCGCTCGCCGGCCGCCGCGATCGTCAACACGTGCTCGATCGCCGCGACCGCGGGCCTGCCCCAGCGCGCGCTGTACAGCGCCAGCAAGGGTGCGGTGCTGGCGCTGACGCAGGCGATGGCCGCCGACCACGTCGCCGAGGGCATCCGGGTCAACGCAGTGAACCCGGGCACCGTCGACACCCCCTGGGTGGGGCGGCTCCTGGCGCACGCCGCCGACCCGGCGGCCGAACGCGCGGCCCTCGAGTCCCGTCAGCCGCACGGCAGGCTCGTCTCCCCGGACGAGGTCGCCGAGGCGGTCGCCTACCTCGCGAGCCCGCTCGCGGGCTCGACGACCGGAACCAGCCTCGCGGTCGACGGCGGCATGCAGGCCCTCCGCGTGCGCCGGGGCTGACCCGTGGCCCCGAGGTGTGCGCGCTCGGACACAATGTCGCAACGGTCCGGAGCGGCCCGACGACCCTGACGGACGGCACGGGACACGCCGATCGAGGCGTGCACGCCGTTGGAGTCGGATCCGGTGCGGCCGGGATGCGGCCGGGCCGGGGCCGGCGCCCCCTTGGGTGGCACCGAGCACCCTCTGACATGCGGAAAGATGCCCGCATGAGGTTCGAGTATTTTGCAGTTCCGGACGACGAGACCGCAGCCCAGACCATCGATGGTGGCGAGATCGACGGCAGCGTGGGATCCCACGTCGTGGACCCTGCCTCGGTGCTGGGTCAGCTGGAGCGGCTGCTCGGTGGCCCGGTCGGCGACGACGGGCTGCGCAGCGCGCAGCTCGTGGCCGAGAGCGCCGACGGCGCCCGGCTCGTGATCCGGCTGTCCAACCACCTGGTGTCGCTGTTCGGCATGGTGCGACCGACGACACTGGACGACGTGGTCAGGCACTGGTCGCTGTCCCGCCGGTTCCGTCGCGCCGAACCGGAGGATCTGAACGCCTTCGCCGCCGGGCTGAACGAGCTGTGCAAGGGCACCGGCAAGCGCGTCTACTGCCGGGCGACGGCGGACGAGGCCGAGCTCGCCGTGGCCCTCGCCCCGGCCGGGGTCGGCGCGGGAGCCGACCCGGACGAGGACCGCCCCCTGCCCCGCCGGCGCTGAGCCACTGTCACCCTCCTGACAACGGTTCAGCAGGCTGACAACGGTTCAGCAGGCCAGGGGCGACCATAACCCCCGGGGTTACGGTCGCCCGCGGCCTGCTGAACCGCCCTCAGGACCGGGGCCGGCGACTAGGGTGGGCGGGTGATCTGGTTCGATGCCCTGGGGCAGCTGCCGCACCGCGAGGCCGCAGGGCGCCTGCTCGCCGACGGCTGGAACGTGTGCGGCGTCGGGGACTGGGCGACGGTCTGGCGTTCGCCCGACGGGACGCAGGTCGCCAGGGTCAGTCCGTTCGAGCCCGCCTACGAGGTCTTCGTAGAGCTGTGCCGCGGCCTCGAAGGACATCCGCTGCTGCCGCGCATCGACTTCGACGCCCCGCTGCCGGGCGGCGGCCGCCTCACGGTGCTGGAGTTCCTGCTGCCGGCCGACCCGGCCGAGGCAGAGGGCGTCGTCGAGCGCTGGGCCGCTGCCCTCCCGGACGACCCGGTCAGCGAGGTTCGCCGGAGGGCCGAACGGCTCGACGCCGAGGCGGCGGCGTCGATCCCGTTCTGGGGCGGGCTCGACCACAACCCGGGCAACGTCATGCGGAACGCCTCCGGCGAGCTCAAGCTCGTCGACCTGTTCTACGCCGCCGGCCTGGAGATCTACCGGGTCCTGCGGGAGGACCCGGCGAAGATCGCCGACGCCTTCCCGGCCGACCGGCGCGAGTACATCTGCGACATCGCCGCCGTGGTCCGGATGTCGGGCCCCGACGAGCTGGCGGCGCTCCGGACGGCGGCGCGGAGCATCGCCTGAGGACCGGGCGGGCAGGTACCCGCCGTCCGGTCACGCTCGTGCCGTCTCGGTCACGCCGGTCGCGGCAGGGTGAGGATCTCGGCCCCGTCGTCGGTGATGGCGATCGTGTGCTCGCTGTGCGCGGTCCGGCTGCCGGTCGCGCTCCGCAGGGTCCAGCCGTCCGCGTCCGTGACGAGCTCGGCGGTGCCCACCATGACCCACGGTTCCAGCGCGAGCAGGAGCCCGGGGCGCAGGCGGTAGCCACGGCCGGGCCGCCCCGTGTTCGTGATGTGGGGGTCCTGGTGCATCGTCGACCCGATGCCGTGGCCGCCGAACTCGGTGTTGATCGGGTACCCCGCGGCATCGAGGACCGAGCCGATGGCGTGGGAGATGTCGCCGATGCGCGCACCGGGCCCGGCGGCGGCGATCCCCGCGGCGAGCGCGCGCTCGGTCGTGGCGATCAGCGCGACACTCTCGGCGGGCCGGGCGTCGCCCACGATGAAGCTGATGGCGGCGTCCGCGGCGACTCCCTCCAGGGAGACGGCCAGGTCGAGGGTCAGCAGGTCACCGTCGGCGAGCTGGTAGTCGTGCGGCATCCCGTGGAGCACCGCGTCGTTGACGGCCGTGCAGATGTAGTGGCCGAACGGCCCGCGGCCGAAGGACGGTGCGTAGTCGACGTAGCACGACTGGGCGCCGGCCCCGGTGATCATGGCCTTGGCCCACCGGTCGATGTCGAGGAGGTTCGTGCCGACCGCGCTGCGGCCTCTCAGGGTCTGCAGGATGTGCCCGACCAGGGCGCCCGTGTCCTTGGCTCGGGCCAGCTCGGTGGGGCTCAGGATCTCGATCATGCGGGACTTCTCTCGGTTGACCAATAACTATCCCGGTAATGTTATCCCGGGATTACCATGGGGTCATGGTCAGGTTGCCCCTCACCCCCGCGGAGGTCGAGCGCGGACAGCGCCTCGGTGCCCTGCTACGCCGCGCACGGGGCGCGCGCTCCATGCTCGAGATCGCGCTCGACGCACGGGTCTCGCCGGAGACGCTCCGCAAGATCGAGTCGGGCCGCGTGGCGACCCCGGCCTTCTCCACCATCGCGGCGATCGCCGACGTCCTCGGCCTCTCGCTCGACGAGGTCTGGACCGAGATCAGCCGGCCCGACGGCGAGGTCGAACCGGCCGGGCCGGCCCGGGAGCGGTTGGTCTCGTAGGGCTCGGGCTCAGCCTCGGCCTTGGCTCGGCCTCGGTCTCAGGGCCGCGCCGGCGGCCGCCGCGGGAGGCTGGGTCCCCTCGCGGGCGAGGCTCCGGTCAGGCCGGCCGACGGTCGCCCCGGGAGTTGCCGAGCCGGTCGAGGAGCTCGCCGAGCAGCGCCTGCTCCCCGGCGGTCAGCAGCCCGCCGGTCTGCCCGAGTGCGGCCTTGAGCGCCGTGGCGTGCTGCGGATACTCGGGGGCACTGGGCGGTGCGTCGCCCGTGACCGCGTTGAGGACGGCCTCGCGCAGCCGACCGGGCAGCTCGGGGTCACGTTCGCCGGGCGCGATCCCGATGAGGTGGAACGTGAGACCGCTGCCCGCTGAGTGGATCATCGCGGCGGCTGTCTCGACGGTGACCGCCAGGCGGCCCGCCGCGGCGACCCGCTCGACGAGCAGGTGCAGCCGGTCGGCCGAGCGCTGGGCCGCTGCCGAGATCTCGCCCGGAGTGTGCCTGCCGTACATGAGCAGGTAGTGGGCCGGGTGGGTGAGGCCGAACTCGATGTGCAGGTCCCAGCCGTTGCGCAGGTCCTGGACCGGGTCGTCGGTGAGGCCGAGGTCGTGCTTCTGGGCGAGGTACGTGTCGAAGCCGTGCGCCGCTACGGCCTCCAGCAGGCCGTTCATGTCGGTGAACTGCCGGTAGATGGTCGGCGGCTGGACCCCGGCGGCGTGGCTCACCGCGCGCGTGGTGACGCCGTCGCGCCCGTGCTCCTCCAGCAGGCGTGCCGCCGCGTCGAGGATCCGTTGCCGGGTGCTGGTGGGCTCGCTCATGTATCAACGATAACGCAGATCCGATATCGGCAGTTGCGTATACACGATAGCGCGGTTAGTGTTACCGGCGATAACAGTCGACGGAAGGAACGCCAGTGTTCAACGCAACGCGCACCGCCTGGGTGGCGGCGGCCGCCACGGCGTCCTTGACGGTTCTGGTGACCGCTGGGTGCAGTGGACCGACGTCCGCCCCGGGTGGCGAGGCCGGTCCGGCAGCCGAGGCGCGAACGCCGGGCCCGGCGGGCGATGCGGCGTCTGCCTCCGGACCCGGCGAGCTGACGGAGCTCACGACGGGCCTGGAAGCGCCCTGGGGGCTGACCTTCCTCCCCGACGGTTCGGCCCTGCTGACCGAGCGGCTGACAGCCCGGGTGCTGCGTGTCCCCGCCGACGGCGGTCCGCCCGAGGAGGTCGGGGTGGTCCCCGACGTGGAGACCAGCTCGGAGGGTGGCTTGCTCGGCCTGGTCGCCTCGCCGGACTTCGCGACCGACCGCACGGTGTTCGTCTACGCCTCCGGCTCGCCGACCAACCGGGTGGTCGCCCTGGAGATCGGGCGTGACTTCGACTCGCTGGACGTCTCACGGGTGCTGCTCGACGGCATCGAGACCGCGGACCGCCACCACGGCGGCCGCCTGCGGATAGGTCCGGACGGGCACCTCTGGATCGGCACCGGCGACGCGTTCCTGCCCGAGAACGCCGCGGACGACCGGTCGCTGAACGGCAAGATCCTGCGGATCGCGCTCGACGGCTCGGTCCCGGAGGACAACCCGTCCGGGACCGCCGTCTACTCCTCGGGCCACCGCAACGTCCAGGGCATCACCTTCGGCCCGGACGGGACGGCGTACGCCTCAGAGCTCGGGCACCGCACCTGGGACGAGGTCAACGTGCTGCGTCCCGGTGCGGACTACGGCTGGCCGGAGACCGAGGGCGTCGCCGGCGGCACCGGCGAGCCGCCCCTGTTCACCATCCACCCCGACGACGCGTCGCCGTCCGGCATCGCCTATGCCGACGGATCCCTGTGGATGGGCGCTCTGGGCGGGCAACGCCTGTGGCAGCTGCCGGTGGACGGCCCGGACGCGACCGGGGACCCGGTCGAGCACTACACCGGCGAGTACGGCCGCATCCGCACCGTCGAGGTCGCGCCCGACGGCGCGCTCTGGCTCGTCACCTCCAACACCGACGGCGCGACCTGGGGCGGCACGGAGGCCCGGCCGGGTGACGACCGGATCCTCCGGCTCGAGCTCGACCCCACCGACTGACCGGCAGCACCACACCAATCCTCGGATCAAGGAGCACACCATGAGCATCACCAGCACCACGCCCCGCGTCGCCGTCGTCACCGGAGGGTCGCGTGGCATCGGCCGCGCCATCACGCGTCGCCTGGCCGCCGACGGGTACGACGTCGCCATCGTCTACACCTCCAACGAGTCCGAGGCTGCTGCTGCGGTCGAGGAGATCGAGGCCGCGGGCCGTACCGGTCTGGCGTACCAGGCGGACATCGCCGACGGGCCCGCGGTCGAGCGGGTCTTCGCGGCGGTCGAGGACCGGCTCGGTGGCGTCGACGTCGTGGTCAACTCCGCCGGGATCATGCCGCTGGCCCCCGTGGCCGAGCTCGACCTCGACGTCCTGGACCGCCTGCTGCGCACCAACGTCCGCGGGGCGTTCGTCGTCGCCCAGCAGGCCGCCCGGACGGTGCGCGACGGCGGCGCGATCATCGCGTTCTCGACCACGGTGACCCGCACGCACCTGCCGACGTACGGCGCCTACGCGGCGAGCAAGGGTGCGGTCGAGGCGCTGGTCCCGATCCTCGCCAAGGAGCTGGCGGGCCGCGACGTCACGGTCAACGCGGTCGCTCCCGGCCCCACCGCCACCGAGCTGTTCTTCGAGGGCAAGCCCCAGGAGGTGGTCGACCGCATCGCCGGCGCCAACCCGATGGGCCGGCTCGGCACGCCGGAGGACGTCGCGGAGGTGGTGCTGGCGCTCGCCGGACCGGCCCGGTGGATCAACGGGCAGACGGTCTTCGCCAACGGCGGGCTCGCCTGAGCCCGCCGCGGAGCAGCCGACGGCGGGCCCGAGCGTTCACCGCTGGGCGGCGGGGCGGACGATGATCTCGTTCACGTCGACGTCGGCGGGCTGGCCGAGGGCGAACGAGACCGCCCGGGCGATCGCGTCGGCCGGGATGAGGTTGCGGCGGAAGTCGCGCATGTAGCCCTGCGCGCCGGGGTCCGAGATGTGGTCGGCGAGCTCGCTCTCGACCGTGCCGGGTGTGATCGTGGTGGTCCGGAGGCTCGGGTCCGACTCCATGCGCAGGCCCTCGGTGATCGCCCAGGCCGCGAACTTCGTGCCCGAGTAGACCGCCGACGTCGGGTACACCTCGTGCGCACCGACCGACGCGACCGTGACGACGTGCCCGCCGCCCTGTCGCCGGAAGTGGGGCAGCACCGCGGCGATGCCGTGGAGCAGCCCCCTGACGTTGACGTCGATCATCTGGTCCCACTCGTCCACGAGGAGCGCGTCGAGGCGGGACAGCGGCATGACCCCCGCGTTGTTCACGATGACGTCGATGCGCCCGTGCCCCTCGACGACGCGGTCCACGACGGCGCGCACGTCGTCGCGGACGGTCACGTCGAGCCGGTGGGCGCTCGCCCGGCCGCCGTCCGCCCGGATCTTCTCCACGACAGCCTGGAGGCGGTCCGTCCGGCGGGCGCCGAGCGCCACGTGGTGGCCCTCCGCCGCGAGCCGGACCGCCGTGGCCTCGCCGATGCCGCTGCTCGCACCGGTCACGAGGACGATCTTGGCGGTGCTGTTCTGGGTGTTCGTCTCTGTGGTCATGGAACCAGGCTGCGGAGCCGCGGCGGGCCCAGGAAGGGCGCCGTCCTCCTGGGTGCAGCGCACCCTGGACAGGCGCGGTGGGGCGGGTAGCGTCGACGACATGACCGGATCCCCGCTCGGCGACTACCTGCGCGGCAGGCGCGCCCAGCTGACGCCGGAGGCGCTCGGCCTGCCCGTGTACGGCAGGCGCCGCGTCGTCGGCCTGCGGCGTGAAGAGGTGGCCATGCTGACCGGCGTCAGCGTCGACTACTACGTCCGGCTGGAGCAGGGTCGCGAGGTGCGCCCGTCGCCGCAGGTGCTGGACTCGCTCGGCGAGGTGCTGCGCCTGGACGACGACGGCCGGCAGCACCTCTACCGCCTGGCCGGTCTCAGCCCGCGGCCGGCGGCCCCCGCGGCGGCCGAGGAGGCGGACAGCGCGCTGCTGGAGCTCATGCTCTCCTGGCGGGACAGCCCGGCGCTCGTGCTCGGCCGGGCGTTCGACGTCCTCGCGAGCAACCCGCTCGGTGAGGCGCTGTTCGGCGGGTTCTCGTTCTCGCGGAACCTGACCCGCACGGTCTTTCTCGACCCGGGCGCCCGGACCTTCTACCCCGACTGGCACCTCGTCGCCGAGAACACGGTCGCCGGGCTCCGCCTGGCCGACGGGCTCACCCCGGGCGACCAGGTCGTCCGCGCGGTCGTGGACGAGCTGTACGTCAAGAGCCCCGACTTCGCGCGGATGTGGGCGCAGCACGACGCCCGCGGCAAGCGCCTGACCAGCAAACGGTTCCTGCACCCGGAGGTCGGCCACCTGGAGCTGCGCGTGCACGTGTTCGACGTCCGGGGAGCGCCCGGCCAGGAGCTCGTCGTCTACCACGCACCCGCGGGCTCGCCGGCCGCTGAGTCGCTGGCTCTGCTCGGCACGATCGCCGCGACGAGAGCGGTCGGCTGATGGCGCCCGACTCTGTCATTCTTGACCGGTGACAGATCGGATCCCCACCGGTGTGCCTACCCGGCCGGGGCCCAGGCCCCGGGTCGCTGTCCCGTACCCGCGGCTGTCGCCCGGACTGCGCAGCTACTTCGCGACCGAGGGCGGCGGAGCGACCCTCCTGCTCGCGGCATCGGCGATCGCCCTGGTCTGGGCGAACGTGGCGGGCGGCTCGTACCACGACGTGTGGGAGACGCCAGTCAGCCTCACGGTCGGCACCTGGGAGCTGCACCTCTCGCTGCACCACTGGGTGAACGACTTCCTCATGGCCGTCTTCTTCTTCGTGGTCGGTGTCGAGGTCAACCGCGAGCTCACCGTCGGTGAGCTGCGCACGTTCCGCGCGGCGTCCGTGCCGCTCTTCGGGGCGATCGGCGGCCTCGCCGTCCCGATCGGGCTGTACCTGCTGCTCAACCCGTCCGGTCCGGACATGTCCGGCTGGGGCCTGCCGATGTCCACGGACACGGCGTTCGTCATCGGTGTGCTCGCGCTGGCCGGTCCGCGCTGCCCCGACCAGCTCCGGGTCTTCCTGCTGACGCTGGCGATCTTCGACGACATCGGGGCCATCGTCCTGCTCGGCATCTTCTATTCCGACGCGATCTCCGTGGGTGCCCTGGTGCTCGCGGCACTGCTCACGGTGGTGCTGTTCGCGATGCGCTGGATCGGTGTCTGGCAGATTCCCCCGTACCTGCTGGTGGGCCTGATCCTGTGGGTGACGGTGCTCGAGTCCGGGCTGCACCCGACTCTCGCGGGCGTCGTCGTCGGCCTCTCGGTCCCGACCGTCCGGCGCGGGCACGACGAGGAGGCGCGGCGACATCTCGGGTTCTACGGGCGTGCGCTCATGGAGGAGCTCGATCCCACCCGCTCGCGTCTCGCCGTCAGCGCCGCACGGTCGGCGGTCCCGACGAGCGACCGCATCCTCGACGCGCTCCACCCGGTGAGCTCGTACTTCGTCGTGCCGGTGTTCGGGCTGGCCAACGCGGGCGTGGTGCTGTCCGGGGAGTCGATCGGCGCGGCCATGACGAGCCCGGTCACGCTCGGCGTGCTGATCGGCCTGGTGCTCGGCAAGGGGATCGGAGTCTTCGCCGGGGCGATGATCGCCCTCGTGACCGGCCTGGGCACCCTGCCCGGCCAGGTGCGCTACGGGCACCTCGCCGGCGGTGCGTTCCTGTGCGGTATCGGCTTCACCATCGCGCTGTTCGTCAGCGAGCTCGCCTTCGACGACGACGCCCTGATCAACGAGGCCAAGGTGGGCATCATCGTGGGGTCGATCCTGTCCGGGGTCATCGGCGTGGTGATCCTCCGGTACTTCGGTGAGCGCCTGCCGCTGTGCTCGCCGAACGAGGCCGCGGGTCCGCCGCCGCTGCCCGAGGGAGCCTGGCGCCAGCCGGTGTGACGGTTGGTGGGCGTCCGCTGGGAGTGAGTTCGGTCGGTTGGGATGAGTTCGGTCAGTCAACCGACCGATCTCATCCCAACAGACCGAAGTCAGTGAGTTCGGTTCAAGCCCTCTCACCTCGCGAGGAACTGCGTCAGGGCCCGCAGATGTTCTCCCACCGGGCCGGCAGTCAGTACGCCGCTGCCCGCTGAAACCTCGTCCGCTGCCGGGGTGAGCGCCGCGACGGCCCGCTCGGCGACCCGCCGGCCGCCCACCTCGACGGCGGCCCGTCCGGCCAGGATCCAGAGCACCTCGGTGAGCAGGTCCGGCGGAGGGTCAGGGATGCGCCGGACCGCGGCCGCGGCGTCGGCATCCGCCCCGCGGGCCAGGAGCAGGTGCGGGCGCGCCCAGGGTTCGTACGGTCCCCAGCTCCCGCCACCGGCCACCCCGGCCTGGCTGCCTCCGCCGTCGGACGCACCCTCGGCCGGTACCCCGCGCCACACCCGCAGCGCGAGCAGCGCCAGCGGCAGCAGTCCGTCCGCGAGCCCCGGCATGCCGGAACCATCGAGTGTCTTCGTCGCCTCGCGGTACGCCCGCTCGGCGATGTCGGCCTCCGCGCCCGACGCCGCCGTCCGCATCGCCGCGAACCACCTGGTGAACACGTCGACCAGGGGCCGTTCGTGGCGTCGGCCGAGCGCGGCGGCGGCGTCCGCGTGCCGGTGTGCCGCGTCCCACTGGCCGAGGGCCGACAGCGCCTGCATCCGCACCAGGTGACCCAGCACCTCGAAGGTCGACAGCCCGTGCCGGACGGCCAGGTCCACCAGCTCCGTGCCGATCGCGTCCCGTTCCCGGGCCAGCCCCGCCCGGCCGAAGCTCGTCAGGTAACGGCCGGCCAGGGCGAAGGCGAGGACCGCCGGGTCGCCGGACCTCCGGGCGAGCGCCTCGGCCTGGCGAGCGGCCTCTGGCCCTCGCGGGCCGGGGCGGCCACGAGACTCACCGGCGACGGTCGCAAGGAGCCGGGAGCGGACGGCGTCGGGCGCACTCGCGGGCAGGGCCGCCAGCGTGCGCTCCGCCGTGGCGACCAGCTCGGCGGCCAGACCGGGGTCGTCGGACCGGGTCCACGCGCCCGGCACGTCGAACGCCCCGATCACCCGTGCGGTGAGCTCCAGGTCGCTGAGCTGCTCCGCCGCGCGGACGGCGGCCACTCGCTGGGACCGGGCCGCGGCCAGGCCCGCGCCGCCGGCCAGTGCCAGGGCGCGCAGGAGGGTCGCGGTGGACTCCAGCCGGGACGGCGCGCCGGCCGCGACCACGCGTTCGTAGGCGGAGGCGGTGTCCCGCCAGACGTCGTCGGGTGCGGGGGCCGAGCCCGCCTCCTGTCGTAGCACCTGGGTCTCCAGCTCCCTGAGCCGTTGCCCGGGGTCGACCCCGAGCTCGCCGGTGAGCATCGCGCGCGCCCGCCGGAGCACGGCGAGCGATTCCGCCTGCCTACCGGACCGGTACAGCGCGAGCGCGAGCAGGCGCCACGACTCTTCCCGCCACGGGTGCTCGGCCACGTGCGCGTCGAGGTCGGGCACCACGTCGGCCGGGGCACCGAGCGCGATCCGCGCCTCGGCGTGCCGCTCTGTCGCGACCAGGTGGAGCTCCGTCAGCCGGGCGCGTTCGGCGGCCGCCCACGGCTGGTCGAGCGCGGCGTAGGGCGTGCCGCGCCAGCTGTCGAGCGCCCGCTCGAGAGCGGCACGTGCAGCGGCGGGGACCAGATCGCGTGCGTCGGACACCGCGGCCTCGAACGACCAGGCGTCCACCGCGACGTCGCGCAGCGCGTACCCGGGGCCGTCGGTTACGAGCAGCCGCGCCGGGGTGCGCGCCGTCCGCCCTGGTTCGAGGCCCCGCCGCAGCGCCGCGACGAACGTGCGCAGCGTGACGAGTGCGTTCCGCGGTGGTCGCTCCCACAGGTCGTCGACCAGCTGGTCGGTGGTCACGACGCGTCCGCGGGCGGCGACCAGCCGCGCGAGGACCGCTCGTTGCCGTGGGCCGCCCAGAGGGGCCTCCGCTCCGTCGACCCAGGCGGTGACGGGTCCGAGCACGCCGATGCGCACCTGGGTGGGCGCGCCGGCCACTTCGTCGGCGGACGGGGCGCCGTTGGACGGGTCGCTCATCGCCTGCTCATTGACGTGCTGGAGATTCGGGGCATGACACCGACAATTCCTCAGTTCGAGTATCAGCGCGTCGCCGCGGGCGACGTCGTCCTCAACGTAGCCGTCGGCGGCGCGGGCAGCCCTGTCGTGCTGCTGCACGGCTTTCCGCAGACGCACCTGATGTGGCGGCACGTCGCGGCAGACCTTGCCGCCGACCACACCGTGATCGTTCCCGACCTGCGCGGGTACGGCGCGAGCAGCAAGCCCACCGAGCGCGACCGCTCCACCTACGCCAAGCGGACCATGGCACAGGACGTGGTGGCTCTCGCGCGGGAGCTGGGCCACGAGAGGTTCGCGCTCGCCGGGCACGACCGGGGCGCGCTCGTGGCGGTCCGCACCGGGCTGGACCATCCCGACCGGGTCACCCACCTGGCCGTGCTCGACGCGCTGCCCACGCTCGACATGTGGGACGTGCTCCGCGGTGCCGACGCCGCCGTCGCGTTCCACCTGTACCTGATGGCGCAGCCGCCGGGTCTGCCCGAGCGCATGATCGTGGCCTCCGCCGACGAATTCTTCGGGTTCTTCCTCGACGCCTGGGGCGCGGGCGCGTACGCGATCCCGCCGGAGGTGCGCGCCGAGTACCTGCGCGCCTCGCGGGAGGCTGTGCCGTCGATCGTGGCGGACTACCGCGCGTCGGCCGGCATCGACGTGGAGCACGACCGGGCGGACCGTGCGGCCGGGCGACGGCTGACCATGCCGGTCACGGTGCTCCAGCAGGACTGGGGCGCAGCTCTCGGCTACGACGCGGCGGGGCTGTGGTCGGCGTGGGCCGCCGACCTCGACCACCGCACCCTGGACGCGGGGCACTTCATGGCCGAGCAGTCACCGCGCGAGGTGGTCGCCGTGCTGCAGGCCCTGCTCGCGCGGTAGCCCCGTCCGGCGCTAGCGGCGGAAGCGGGACGGGCGCTTGCGCGACAGCCCCATCGTGTCCCGCAGGTCCGTGACCGTGACGCCGTCGGTGTACGGCACGCCGTTGACGAACAGCGTGGGTGTGCCGTGCACACCGGCGTCGACGCCGTCCTGGTAGTCGGTGCGGACGGCGTCGGCGAACCGCTGGGCGGGGTCGCCGACCAGGGCGGTGGTGTCGAGGCCGAGCTGCTCCCCGTACCGGACGATCGACGCGTCGTCGAGGCTGGCCTGGTTCTTGAAGAGCAGACCGGCCATGGGCCAGAACGCTCCCTGGTGCCCCGCCGCCTCGGCCGCGAGGGCCGCCGTCAGCGCGTACGGGTGCGGCTCGAACAGGGGGAAGTGGCGCCACACCAGGCGTACCTGGCCCTCCGATCCGTTGACGAGCTCGGCCAGCACGGGCTTGGCCGCGCCGCAGTACGGGCACTCGAAGTCGCCGAACTCCACGATCGTGAACGGCGCCTCGGGGTTGCCGTAGGCCCAGCGGAACGCGAAGTCGCCCTCGTGCGGGCCGCTCTGCAGGCTGAGCGGGGTCGCCTCGCGCGTGCCGCCGTCGGATTCGTCGTTCGTCATGGACCCATCGTCGCACCGCCGACCCCGCTGCCGCCCGGCTCGGTCGCCCGGCTCGGTCGACCATGCACCTGCTGCCAGGATCGAGCCCGGTTCGGCAGCAGGTGCATGGTCGTTCGAGCCTCAGCGGCGGCCGGTGGCGACGTCGAGCAGCGTCTCCGCGGCGGCCCGGGCCTGGTGCGCGGCCTCCGGGCTGCCGGAGATGGCGGCGGTGGTCTGCGCCCCCTCCGCCAGGATGGCGAGCTGCGGGGCGAGGGCGGGCGGCGCGCCGGCGTCGGCCACCAGACGGGCCACGTACTCCTGGAAGGTGCGCTTCTGCTCGCGGACGGCGTCTGCCACCGCCGACGACGAGGCGCCGAGCTCCCCGTGCGCGTTGATGAACGCGCACCCGCGGAAGTCCGGCTCCCGGAACCAGGCGTCGAGGAAGTCGAAGACGGCGAGGATGCGCTCCCGGGCCGACGTCGCCCGCTCGGACGTGCTCGCCAGCCCGGCGTCCCAGACCGCGGTGCGGTGGTGCAGCACGGCGACGACGAGCTCGTCCTTGGAGGCGAAGAGCGAGTAGATGCGCTTGAGCGACACGCCGGCCGCCGTCCGCACGGCGTCCATGCCCACGGCCTGGACACCGCGCGTGTAGAAGAGCTCGTCCGCGGCCCGGACCACGGCCTCCCGTGCGGTCTTGTCGTCGATCATCTGGTCTCACCCCATCTTCTGCTCCGCACGACTTGCGCGGAGAACGTTCGTTCTCTACTGTAACGGATATCGGCAGAGAACGATCGTTCTCGACCGCGGCGCAAGATCACGAAGGGAACAGATCATGGGTTACATCAAGGTCGACACCGAGAACAGCACCGCCACGGAGCTCTACTACGAGGACCACGGCACGGGGCAGCCGGTCGTTCTCATCCACGGCTACCCGCTGGACGGCAACAGCTGGGAGCGTCAGTCCCGCGAGCTGATCGCCGCGGGCTACCGGGTCATCACCTACGACCGCCGGGGGTTCGGGAAGTCGAGCAAGGTCGGCGCCGGCTACGACTACGACACCTTCGCAGCCGACCTGGACACGGTGCTCAGCACCCTCGACCTGCGCGACGTCATCCTGGTCGGCTTCTCGATGGGCACCGGCGAGCTGGCTCGCTACGTGAAGAACCACGGCCACGAGCGGGTCGCCAAGCTGGCCTTCCTCGCCTCGCTGGAGCCGTTCCTCGTCGCGGCGGACGACAACCCGACCGGGGTGCCGCAGTCCGTCTTCGACGGCATCGAAGAGGCGGCCCGCGCCGACCGCTTCGCCTGGTTCACCCAGTTCTACCAGGACTTCTACAACCTGGACGAGAACCTGGGCAGCCGCATCAGCCAGGAGGTCGTCACGGCCAGCTGGAACACGGCGACGGGGAGCGCCCCGGTCGCGGCCTACGCCGTCGTCTCGGCCTGGATCGAGGACTTCCGGGCCGACGTCGAGGCAGTCCGCGCCGCCGGCAAGCCCTCCCTGATCCTGCACGGGACCAAGGACAACATCCTCCCGATCGACGCGACGGCCCGCCCGTTCCACGAGGCGTTCCCGGAGGCGGAATACGTCGAGATCGAGGGCGCGCCGCACGGACTGCTCTGGACGCACGCGGCCGAGGTCAACGAGGCACTCCTGGCCTTCGTCAGGGCCTGACCGCCCCGCCCGGTGGGCGCCGGGGCGGGTGGTCGGTAAAAGGTCAGGTGATCGGTAACCCGAGTAGCCGATCACCTGACTTTTTGCCGATCACCCGCTTCGATCGCGCCGCGTCAGCGCGGGAGAGGGCCCGCGTAGCCGGCGCGCGCCGCTTCGACGTCGGCCATGTGCTGGCCGGACCACTGGCTCAGCGCGGCGAACACCGGCCGAAAGCTGCTGCCGAGCTCCGTGATCCGGTACTCGACGCGGGGCGGCACCTCCGCGAAGATCTCGCGCTGGACCAGGCCGTCCCGCTCGAGCTGGCGCAGGCGCTGCGTGAGCACCTTGGGCGTGACGCCGATCCGTCGCTCCAGCTCGACGAAGCGCTGGGTGCCGTGCTCCTGCAGCGTCCACAGGATCGGGGTGGTCCACCGGCTGAAGATGAGGTCGACGACCGGCGTGATGGGGCAGGCGTCGGCAGGGTCGTCGGCAGCGCCGGGCCGCCACGTGGTCGGGCTGGTCATGGCCTCCTCCAATACTTTCCTGGGGGAACCTACTGTACTGGCGCTCGTAACGTCGACGACGGCGGCCGCACCGGCTGTCCGGCCCGCTCACCGGGCCGTCGTGCGAACGAGGAGCACCCATGATCGTTGTCACCGGAGCCACTGGAAACATCGGCCGGCCGCTGGTCGCCGAGCTGGCCCGCCTGGGGCAGGACGTCACCGCCGTGTCCCGCGCGGGCACCGCACCGCTCGAGGATCCGCGGGTGCGCGGGATCGGCGCCGACCTGGCGGACCCGGACAGCCTCCGCGCCGCCGTCGACGGCGCGAGCGACATGTTTCTTCTCGTGCCGGGTTCAGGCGGCCAGCTCGACGGCGAGCGGATCATCGGTGTCGCTGCGGACGCCGGCGTGCGCCGCCTGGTCCTGGTGTCGTCCCTCGGCGCGGGCACGCGGCCGGAGTCCGCCTCGCACGGCCCGTTCGGCGAGCTCGAGAAGCTCGTGCGGGGGTCGGGGCTCGCCTGGACGGTGCTACGGCCCGGAGACTTCGCCAGCAACGCCCTGGCGTGGGCCCCGTCGATCCGCGCCGAGCGCACCGTCTACGCACCGTTCGGGGACGTCGCACTCCCCAGTGTCGATCCGCTCGACCTCGCCGCCGTGGCGGCCGCGGTGCTGACCGAGGACGGTCACGACGGCAGGACCTACGAGCTCACCGGTCCAGTCCCCGTCTCGCCGCGGGACAAGACCGAGGCGCTCGCCGCGGCGCTCGGCACACCGCTCACGTTCGTCGAGCTGACCCGGGAGCAGGCGCGCACCGGCATGCTCGACGTCATGCCGGAGCCGATAGTCGATGGCACGCTCGCGATCCTTGGCGACCCGACGCCACAGGAGCGTGCCGTGAGCCCGGACGTCCAGACGGTCCTGGGGCGGCCGGGACACACGTTCGCCGACTGGGCCCGTCGACACACGCCGGCATTCGGCGCCTGAGCGAAACCAGGGCTCGGGGCGGCAACCGGTATCGGCATCCGGTGACCAGATCCGTCCGCCCCGCGACCCGATCCGGCCTCCCGCCCGCGCGCCGTCGGACAGAGACTGGGGTCATGAACCGAGCCCTGATAGTCGTCGATGTCCAGGAATCCTTCCGCGTGCGGCCCCTGTGGGCCGAAACGCTCAACCCGACGGTGGCCGAGTCCGTCAACCGTCTGGTCGATCTCGCCCGCGCGTCGGGTGACCTGATCGTGTGGTTGCTGCACACGGAGCCCGGCACCGGCCACGCGTTCGACCCGGCCCTGGGGCACGTCCGCTTCTTCGAGGAGCTGAGCGAGCCCCGGCCCGACGAGCCCGTCCTGCGCAAGACCTCGCACAATGCCTTCACCACGACCAACCTCCAGCAGATCCTCACCACCCACGGCGTGGGCGAGCTGCGGATCTGCGGCATCCGCGCCGAGCAGTGCGTGGAGACCACCACGCGGGTCGGCTCGGACCTGGGGTACGACATGACGTTCGTCAGCGACGCCACCACCACCGAACCGCTCGGCCGGTTCAGCGCCGCCGACATCCTCGAGCGCACCGAGACGGTGCTCCGCGGCCGGTTCGCGCGCATCGCGACCGTCGCCGAGCTCGAGTCGGAGGCCGCATCCCCGGCGGAGGTGGCAGCATCGGCGGTGTGACCACCGTCGTCTTCGTGCTCCTGCCCGGGGTCCACCTGCTCGATCTGGCGGGCCCCGCGCAGGCGTTCTTCACGGCAGGGGACTTCGGCCGGCCCTACGCCCTGCGGTACGTCTCCGGCACGCCGGCCGGCGACCTCCCCGGGTCCGACGCCGGTGTGGTCCCCTCCGCGCAAGGCCTCCCGCTGGTCGCGGGTACCGACTGGCCGACCCTGGGCCCGGACGACCTGGTGGTCGTACCCGGCTGGCGGGTGGGCGGGGATCCGGGCGCCTGGCCGCTGGTGAGCGATCCGGTGCGGGAGCGGCTCCGGCAGCACCATGCGGCGGGCGGCACCGTCGCCAGCGTGTGCGCCGGCTCGGACGCGCTCGGCCAGGCAGGGCTGCTGGACGGCCGGCGCTGCACCACGCACCACGCGGTCCAGGACCAGCTCGCCGCCAGGCACCCGCGGGCGCACGTGGTGCGGGACGTCCTGTTCACCACGGACGGCGGCGTGGTCACCTCCGCGGGCATCGCCAGCGGGATCGACCTCTCGCTGCACCTGCTCGCCATGCGCCACGGTCCGGCGTTCGCGGCTCGCGTGGCCAGGGAGATGGTGGTGTATGCCCGCCGGAACGGGACGGAACCGCAGGCCAGCGCCATGCTGCGGCACCGGTCCCACGTCGATGACACGGTCCACCGCGTCCAGGACCACATCGACGCGCACTTCGCCGGCCCGCTGCCGCTCGCCGACCTGGCCGCGCACGGCGGCGTTGCCGAGCGCACGCTGACCAGGCTGTTCACCCGAGCCGCCGGCGTCACGCCGCTGCGCTACCAGCAGCTGCTGCGGCTCGAGCGGGCCGAGCACCTCATCGGCCACGGCGCGACCGTCGAGTCGGCGGCCCACACGGTCGGTTTTCAGGACGCGCGCATGCTGCGGAGGCTCCGCAACTCTGGCCAGGGCTGACTTTGGCCAGGCCTGACGCGTCAGGTTCGAGCTGCTCGGGTCGAACCGCAGCTTGTGCTTGCGGGTGAGTGTTGGGGGCGGCTCCGGTCCGGTGCCGAACCGCGGGTTGCAGGTCAGGCGGTGCGCTGAACCTCACGTTGTGTGTCTGGTGGTGCGCCGAACCGCGGGTTGCAGGTCTGACGGTGCGCCGAGCCGCACGTTGTGTGTCTGGTGGTGCGCCGAACCGCATGTTGCAGGTCAGATGGTGCGCCGAACCGCAACGACACGCCGGTGCAACGGCGAGTTGTCGGCGTGTCTTGCGCTTCGGCGGCCCCGAGACGTGCAACGTGCGGTTCGGCGACCGGGACGGCTGCCGGGTTCGCACTGCACGGACGGATCGTCCGGGAATAGGCAGCGTGTCTTCGTGGCTCCGGTTCGTATGGACTGGGAGATGACGGCGCTGCGGCGCGAGCGGGTTGCTGCCGGTGAGACACGGTCGAGGCCGGGCGGGCTGTGGGCGCTCGTCCTGGCCGGTGCCATGACCCTGGAGACGGTGGGCAGCCGCAGGCGGGTCCTGCCGGGCGACGCCGTGCTCGTCGACGGCCGGACGGCG
Organism: Promicromonospora aerolata; assembly: GCF_042682255.1. NCBI lineage: Bacteria > Bacillati > Actinomycetota > Actinomycetes > Micrococcales > Promicromonosporaceae > Promicromonospora > Promicromonospora aerolata. Next base: position 2,678,342 of record NZ_JBHUHF010000001.1, on the reverse strand, counting down.
CACCGGCTCACGGCCGACGTCGGGGCGGACCTGGTGCACGGTGACCTGCGACGGGCCGTCCCGTCCTCGCTTCTGCCGAGCCCGCTGGTCGTGCGCGGGTTCAGTACGCGGCAGCGCGGCGTCGTTGCGCTCGTGACCACCTGCCCGCTCGAGGCGAAGTGCGACCCGGACCTGTTCGCGACCAGCTACGCGGGCCTCATCGGAGCGGCGATGACTGCGTTGTGGCGTGACGCCGAGCGTTCGGCAGGCCGTGCGGGCGACGCCGACGCCCACGGGGCGGCGGACCGGCACGGGGTGGCCGACGCCGAGGTGGCCTCCGTCGTGGCGGCGCTGGCGGACGATCCGGGCGAGTCGTGGACGCTCGACCGGATGGCGGCCCTGGTGCACCTGTCGCGCTCCGCCCTCACCGAGCGTTTCCGGCGCGCGACCGGGCACAGCCCCATGCGGATGCTTCGCGAGGTGCGGATGCACCGGGCCCGAACGTTGCTCGCCGAGGGCTGGCTGCCGGTCACCCGGGTCGCCTTCGAGGTGGGGTACGGCTCCGTGGCCGCGTTCAGCCGCGCGTTCACGGCGGAGCACGGCGTGTCACCGCTCGGTTGGCGGGCCACCAGGATGCCGCTCGTCCTGTCGTCCGGCACGGCGTCGGAAGCGTTCTCGGCGCGACCGGTCAGGCCCTGGGTGCCGTCGGTCGCGCCGGGAGCGTCAGGTGCGAGGTACGCGCAGGAACGCCCAGCCGAGACCCGCCGCGACCGCGGCACCCGCGCCGACCAGCAGCAGCGAACGGACGCCGTGCCCGTCCAGTAGGGCACCGCCCAGCGCCGCGCCGGCGGTTATCGCGACTTGGAATGCGGTGACCTGCAGGGACATCGCGGATTCGGCCCGTTCGGGCTCGACGCGGGTGACCCAGAGCTGCGTGATCACCGGCATCATGCTCATCGAGAGACCCCACAGCACCACAGCGGCAGCCAGTACCGGCACGGAGGTGGCCACCGCGGTGAGCACGAGGGCGCCGGCGAGGGCCAGGGGTGCGATCGCGGCCAGCGGCCGCAGCCATCGGGCGAGCACCCCGGCCAGCACGGTGCCCACCAGGCCGCCGATGCCCCAGCCCAGGAGCATGCCGGTGGTGGCGACCGGGTCCACCCGCTCGATGGCGATGCGGATGTACGGGTAGGCGGCGAAGTTGCCGAGCGCGACCAGCACCACGCAGGCGATGCCCGCCATCAGGCGGCCGTTGCGCAGGGCCGCGCGCAGCATCTGGAGACCCGCTGCAGGGTGGGGAGGCACGGACGGCAGGGCGGCGGCGAGCGCGACGGCGCCGACGGCGGTGAGCACCGCGGTGCCCGCGAACGTCGTGCGCCAGCCCACGGCGTCACCCACGACGGAGGCGACCGGGATGCCGACCACCGTGGCGATGCTTGTCCCGAACGCCAGGGCGGACGAAACCACCGGGGCCTTGCCGGGGACGGCATGGGTGCCGGCGCCGAAGGCGAACGACCAGTAGCCGGCGAGCGCGACCCCGAGCAGGAGCCGGCCGACCAGGAGCAGGGCGAAGCTGGGCGCGACGGCCACCGCGAGGTTCGACAGCGCGGCTACCGCGAGGAGGGCGACGAGCACCGTACGCCGGTCGGCCCGGGGGAGGAGCACCGCGATGCTCGGCGCGGTGAAGGCCCCGGCGATCGCCGTGGCAGCCACTGCGAGACCCGCGGTGCCTTCGCTGACGCCGACGTCCGCCGCGAGGGCGGGCAGCACGGCGGCCGGGAGGAACTCGCTCAGGACGACCATCGCGATGCCGAACGAGAGGGCGGCGACGGGCGTCCAGGTGCTCCGGGGTGTGGGCGCGGGCGTGCTGGACGAGGAACTGCGCGGGGGGCTGGGCGGTGTGCTCAGCGCGGTGCTCTGGGTGGGCATGCGCTCAGCCTGGGCTCCGCACGCGCGGACCGGTTGATCCTGCGGCGGACTCTGTTGATCGACCGGCCGCGCCGGTCACGCTCGGGGAGCCGCCGCCCGCTCCTGGCGCCAGGCGCGGATGCCCGCGACCACCGACGCCGCGATGACCACGCCCGCCACGACGTACGCGATCGGTCGCACCGACGGGTCCGACGCCGCGAAGTACCCGAGCACGGTGATCAGCACAGCCCAGCTCAGCGCCCCGAAGACGTTCGCGGAGAGGAACTTCGCGTACGGCATGCGGGTCACGCCCGCGATGACCGGGACGAACACGCGCGCCCACGGCATGTACCGGCCGATCACGACGGACCACCACCCGAACAGGTCGTAGAACTTCTGGGTCCGGGCCACGGCGGCCTGCACCCACCGGCCCTTCCGCGACTCGAGGTACGGGCGCCCGTACGTGCGGCCCAGCACGAACGCGACCTGGTCACCCGCCACGGCAGCGACCCCGACGCCGATCGCGAGCACCCAGATGTCGATGCGGTCGGTGGAGCCGGCCACGATCCCCGCGCCGAACAGCAGGCCGTCGCCGGTGAGGAACGGGATGAAGACGCCGACGAAGAACGCCGTCCCGACGAACACCAGGCCCCAGACGACCAGGTAGAACGTGAGGGGCCCCAGCACGTCGAGCCAGCCGGCGACGTCGTCGGACACCGTGGTTCTGATCATCGTGGGCGCCCTCCGGTCCTGACAGGAATATCCTGTTAGGACACCCTAAGCCGTCGGGTGCGCGTGGCCGCCATCAGGCGCCCGGACGGTCCACCACCCGCGACATCACCAGCGCCGTGCGCGTCTTGACCACGTGCGTGACCGTCCGGATGCGCTCCACGACGTGCTCGATCTGCTCCATGTTCGCGGCCATGACGTGCACCATCGCGTCGGCGTCGCCCGTCACGGTCGAGACCCGCACGACCTCGGGGATGGGGGCGAAGTCACGTTCGAGCACGGCGGGCGAGACGATGCCGGAGCAGAAGATCTCGACGTAGCCCTCCAAGGTCCAGCCCATCGCCTGCGGGTCCACGCGTACGGTGAACCCTGCGATCTCGCCGCGGGCGATCATGAGGTCCACCCTCCGCTTCACGGCAGGGGCGGAGAGCCCGACGACGCTGCCCACCTCCTGATAGGTGGCTCGTCCGTCGCGCAGCAGTTCGCCGACGATGGCGCGGTTCACGGCATCCATGAACGAATCGTTCAATACATCGCGCGATCGCGCAAGAAACCGTGGCTGAATACGCAACGGATGCGTGCCTGTTGTGAATCGGTGCGGCCGTAGCCTCGCACCATGACGCAGACCACCGCGATGCCGCAGACCACCCCGCAGCGGACCGCCACGCCGCGGCACTACCTCATGTGCCCGCCCACGTACTTCGACGTCGTCTACGCCATCAACCCCTGGATGGACCCGTCGTCGCCCGTCGACACCGCCAAGGCGCTCGCCCAGTGGGAGGCGCTCCGCGCCGCCTACGAGGCTCGCGGCCACCGGGTCGACGTGATCGAGCCCGAGCCGGGCCTGCCCGACATGGTCTACGCCGCCAACGGCGGCATCGTCGTCGGCGGTCGTGCGCTCGCCGCCCGGTTCACCCACCCCGAGCGTGCCGCCGAGGGTCCCGCGTACGACCGCTGGTTCGACACTCCCGCCGCGGAAGGCTACCGCCGGCTCGGCGAGGCCGTCGAGACCATGGAGGGCGAGGGCGACCTCCTCCTGATCGGCAAGCTGCTGCTCGCCGGCACCGGCTTCCGCACCACGCCCGCCGGGCACGCGGAGGTCGCCGAGCGCCTCGAGCTCGCCGAGCAGGGCATCGAGCTGATCCCGCTCGAGCTGGTCGACCCCCGCTACTACCACCTCGACACGGCGCTCTCCGTGCTCGACGACGGCGCCGTCTCCGGCGAGACCGTCGTGGCCTACCACCCCGAGGCGTTCAGCCCGGCCGCCCAGGAGACCCTGCGCCGCCTGTTCCCCGACGCGATCCTGGTGGGCGCCGACGACGCCGCCGTGCTCGGCCTGAACGTCGTCTCCGACGGGCTGCACGTGTTCCTCAGCGAGCGTGCCCACGACTACGCCGACGCGCTCAAGGAGCGCGGCTTCGTGCCCGTCGGCATCGACCTGTCCGAGGTCTTCAAGGGCGGCGGGTCGGTCAAGTGCTGCACGCTCGAGCTGCGTCCCGACGCCACAGCCACCACCACCGAGGAGACCTCGCGATGACCACTGTTCCCTACCTCGACGTCGCCGCCACCGCCCGCTGGGTCGCTCGTCGCGGTCCCGAGGCCGCCATCGCGGCGCTCACCGACGCCCTGGAGCGTGACTTCGCCCGCTGGCCCGAGCTGGACAAGCGGCCGCGCATCGCGTCGCACTCGAAGGAGGGCGTGATCGAGCTCATGCCCACCTCGGACGAGGAGACCTACGGGTTCAAGCTCGTCAACGGGCACCCGCTCAACCCGGTCAACGGCTTCCAGACCGTGACCGCGATCGGCATGCTCGCCTCCGTCCGCAACGGCTACCCGACGTTCCTCGCCGAGATGACGCTGCTCACCGCGCTGCGCACCGCCGCGACCTCGGCGCTGGCGGCCCGTTACCTCGCACCGGCAGGGTCGCGCACCCTCGCCCTGATCGGCTGCGGTTCGCAGGCCGAGTTCCAGGCCCTCGGCATGCGCGCCGAGCTGGGGATCGAGACGCTGCGCATCTTCGACGTCGACCCGCTGGCCATGGAGAAGCTGGCCAAGCACGCCAAGGCGCTCGGTTTCGACGTCGTCCTGGCCGACGACGCCGCCGACGCGGCCCGCGGCGCCGACGTCATCACGACCTGTACCGCCGACAAGCAGAACGCGACGGTGCTGCACGATGCCGACGTCACCGGCGGGGTGTTCATCAACGCGATCGGCGGCGACTGCCCGGGCAAGACGGAGCTGGACCCGGCGATCGTCGCCCGTGCGTCCGTCTTCGTGGAGCTGCCGGAGCAGACCCGCATCGAGGGCGAGATCCAGCGCCAGGCTGCGGACTTCCCGGTCACCGAGCTCTGGCAGGTCATCACCGGTGCCGCCGAGGGCCGCCGGAGCCAGGACGAGCTGGTCGTGTTCGACTCGGTCGGGTTCGCCGTGGAGGACTGGACGGCGCTGAAGTTCGTGCTCGAGGACGTGACGGCGAACGCGCCGGAGCTGCTCCAGCACCTCGACCTCATCGCGGAGCCCGAGGACCCGAAGGACCTGTACTCCCTGGTCGCCGAGGTCTGATCCGGGACGGCTCCGGGGTGAACCCACGCCTGCGGGGTGTGTTGCTCTGCGTAGACAAGTTCTACGCGGAGCAACACACCCCGGTCTCATAGGCCTACTCCGCGCCGCGACACGCCGCGTACGCAGTCACCCGCGCGTCCGACACGTCAGCGGGACGGTGCTACGGCAGGGTCCAGCGCTGGACGGCGCTCCCGTCGCAGTTGGCGATCTCCGTGCGGGTGCCGTCGTTCTGCACCCGGCCGACCGGTTGCAGGCAGCGTCCGGACTGCGGGTTGCGGAGCGCCTGGCTGCCGCTGGTGTGGGTCCACTGCTGGGCGCCCGTCCCGTTGCACTCCCAGAGCTGGACGGCGGTGCCCGCCGCGGTGCCGCCGCCCGCGACGTCGAGGCACTTGCCGAGCGCACGGACGGTGCCGTCCGAGCCGACCGTCCACTGCTGGGCCTGGCCGCCGTTGCAGTGGGCGAGCTGGATGGGCGTGCCGTTGGCCGTGGCGGCCCCGGCGACGTCGAGACAGATCCCGTTGCTCGCGGTGACCGTACCGGTGCTGGAGCCACCACCACCGCCGCTCGTCGAGTCGTAGACGCGGACGTAGTCGACGACCATCTGCTGCGGGAACTGGGTGGTGCCGTCGGGGTAGCCGGGCCAGTTGCCGCCCACGGCCACGTTCAGGATGAAGAAGAACGGCTGGTCGAACACCCAGGGATTGCTGCCGGTGTCGGCGGTGGTGCGGGTCTGGTAGACGTTGCCGTCCACCGACCAGCTGATCCGGCCGGGCTCCCAGTCGATGGCGAAGGTGTGGAAGTCGTCGGCGAACGACCAGCCCTGCGGGTGCATGTACTGCCCCGTGATCGGGTTGGCGCCGGAGTAGCCGGGGCCGTGCAGGGTGCCGTGCACGATGTGGGGCTCGTAGCCGACGTTCTCCATGATGTCGATCTCGCCGGAGTGGGGCCACGGGGTGCCGGGGAACTGTCCGCCGAGCATCCAGAACGCCGGCCAGATGCCCTGCCCGCGGGGGATCTTGATGCGGGCCTCGAGGTGTCCGTACTGCGGCTGGACCTTGCCCTGGGTCGTGATGCGCGCGGAGGTGTAGCCGCCGTTGCCGTCCTGGCGTGCGGTGATGACGAGGTTGCCGTTCCCGTCCAGGGCGGAGTTCTGCCGGGAGCTGGTGTAGTTCTGCAGCTCGTTGTTGCCCCAGCCGCCGGCTCCGGTCTCGTGGTTCCAGTTGGCGGCGTTGGGCGCGGCGCCCGCCGGTCCGTCGAACTCGTCGGACCAGGTGAGGGCGGCGGCGGCTTGCGTGTCCGGTGCCGGTGCCGGTCCGGGGTCGGGGGCCTGGGCCGTCGCCGCCGAGGCGGCGAGCGAGGCCGACAGGACGAGGGCCAGGGCGGCGGCCGCCGTCAGGGCCGTGCGGGTCGTGCGGTGTCTCGTGCTACGCATCGGACGCTCCTTCGCGAACGTGTCTCTCCGGCCGCACGAACCCGCGCGGCAGGCATGACTGCGGCAGTCGCGCGGGCACTCCGGTGTGCCAGGCGGTGCATGAGGGTTGTCGAGAAACAGTGCTCACAGAAGTATCGGGGCGCCGGAACAGCCGCACAACGGCCTGATCAGCAGTTACGGGTTTTCCCCGAGGGCCTCCCACGGCGGCGGGAGCACGGACGGCGCCCGGCCGCAGGAGCGGTCGGGCGCCGTCGGGGAGCCGGCTGACGTGGTCAGGCGGCGGTGGTGACCTCGATGCGCTGCGGCGTCGTGCCGGCGAAGACGCCGGGCACGGTGACCGTCAGCACGCCGGCGTCGTAGGACGCGCGGACGGCGTCGCCGTCCACGGTCTTCGGCAGCGTGACCGTACGCCGGAAGGAGCCGAAGCGGACCTCCGAGATGCGGCGGCCCTCGGACTCCTCCGAGCGCTGGTCCTTGCGCTCGCCGCGGACGACGAGCTTGCGGCCCTCGACCTCGACGGTGATGTCGGCGGCGGGGTCGACGCCCGGCAGGTCGAGACGGGCGACGAGGTCCTCGCCCTCCCGGTAGACGTCCGCCGCGGGTACGGGGCCCTCGGCGACGGCTGCCTGCGGGCTCCACGGGTCACGGAGCCAGGTGTGGGCGAACGGTGAACGGGTCAGGACAGTGGTCATGTTGCTCTCCTCCGGATGCGGTTGATGTTCGGTTCAACCTGAGTCGACCCGACTCAATTTCCGGGTTCGCCGACGGCGGACGGCGGGGGAGTCAGTGGCGGGTGATGGTCAGGGTCGAGACGTCGTCCGGACCGACCGTGAGCTCCGCCTCGCCCCCGATCGGGAGCGTGAGCAGCGGGCTCGTGTGGCCGAAGTCCACGCCCGCGAGCACCGGCTTGCCGCGCAGCGCGGGCTGGCGCGCGACGATCTCGTCGAGGGCTTCGCGCGTCACTCCGGAGCTGTCCTGGAACCGGCCGATCACCAGCCCGGTGACGCCGTCGGCGTCGGGCAGCTGGAGCAGGGAGGTGAGCCGGCGCGCGACGTGCGCGGGGTCTGACTCGAAGTCGTCCTCGAGGAAGAGGAGCGCGCCGTCGAGCGCCGGCATGTACGGCGTGCCCTGCAGCAGGCTGAGCGTGCCGAGGTTGGCCCCGACGATCCGGCCCGACGCCTGCCCGGGTCGCAGCGCCCACCAGCCCGCGTTCGCTACGGGGGAGCGGTTGTCCTGGTCGGCGAACCACAGGTCGTCGGTCCAGGCCTGGGAGGGTTCGACGACGATCGCGGCGTCGCTCATGACCGCGGCCCGGAACCAGTCGCCGGTCGGCTCGAAGTGGTCGCGCATGCCCCAGCTCGACCAGTGCGGCCCCGAGTAGGTGACCAGCCCGGTACGAGCCAGGATCGCGTTCTGCAGCGCCGTGATGTCCGAGTACCCGCAGAAGACCTTCGGGTTGGCCGCGATGAGGTCGAAGTCCAGGTGGGGGAGCAGCTCGTTGCTGTTGAAACCGCCGATCACGGTGAGGATCCCGGCGACGGCGGGGTCGGCGAACGCGGCGTGCAGGTCCGCCACCCGGTGCTCGATCGAGCCGCTGCGGAACTGGTCGTCGTCGTCGACGTGCGCACCGAACGTGAGGGTGAGGCCCATGGCGGCGAACCGCTCGTCGATCCACCGGGTGTTGTCGTGCTCCATGATCATCGCCCGCGACATCGCCGGCGCGACCACCCGGAGGGTGTCGCCGGCCCGGAGCCGGGGCGGCAGGACGGTCTCTACGTGCTCTGGCATGCGCGCAGCCTACGGCGGCCGTGCCGGTCGTGGGTCCCGACCCGGTCGCGCGCGCCTTCGTCCGACACGTGAGCGCGTGCGGGGCGATGATGGAAGGGTCCGCAACGACGCGAGGAGGACTCCATGAAGGCAGCAGTGGGCGACCGGATCGTCACGGCCTCGGGTGTGGTCGGCGGCGCGGTCCGCGACGGCGTGGTGACCGAGTGCCCGCACGAGGACGGATCGCCGCCCTACCGGGTGCGGTGGTCCGACACCGGCGAGGAGACGCTGGTGTATCCCGGTGCCGACACGGTCGTGGACCCGGAGGCCCGGGCGGCGCTCGGTGTGCCGGGCGAGCCGGGAGAGGCGGAAGAACCCCGGCAGGGACGCGCGCTCACCTGGGACATCCGGGTCACGGTGGTCGAGTCGGGCGGCAGCACGACGGCGGAGGCCACGGTGATGAACGGCCCGCCGGACGCCTTGCGCGCCGTCGGGCACGCGCGCAAGGCGCCGGAGGATCCCGAGGTGCCCCTGATCGGCGACGAGCTCGCCGCCGGTCGTGCGCTGCGGCGGCTGGCCGACCGGCTGATCGCGGTGGCGGAGCAGGACGTCTCGGCGGCCGTCGGGCACCGGGCGCACGTGCACAAGTAGGCCGGCCCCGGCGCGGCGGGCTCTACGCGAGGATGCCGGACGCGTCCAGCGCGTGCCGCACCTCGGTGTCGAGCCACGGCTCGACGCCTTCCCAGGTGGTGCGCCACGAGACGCCGGTGACCTGGCTGCCGTCCGGGAACGTCTCGATGAAGTCGGCCTGGAGCACGCCGAAGTTGTCGCACCAGAAGGCGTTGGCGGGGCTGCCGTCGAGGAGCTGGTCGATGCGCATCGCCGACGTCGAGAGGCCGTCGGGGAGCACGAGCGGCTGGGTGTCGGTGCGGACCAGCAGGGCGTGCCGCGTGCGCGTGGGGTCGGCGTCGTCGAGCTGGGTGTACTCCACCCACGCACCCGCCGTCGCGAGCTCCAGGACCAGGAGGTACCGCGCGAACGACGGCACGCCGTCGCCGATCCCGGGCGGCAGCTCGGCACGCTCGAACGCGACGTCCACGCCGCCCGGTTCGCGCTGGAGCGAGTAGCGCACCCAGCGGCGTACGTCACCATCGAACTCGACCCGCTGCCGGGCCCGCAGCACCACGTCGGGCGTGGGGCGCATGGCGAGCACGGAGTCGAGCACCCGCAGACCCTCGTGCGTCCGTGTCTCCCGGCGCACGAGCGCACCGTCGGGCGTCGTCCCGTTGTTGCTCAGTGCGTGGATGTGCATGGTCGATTCTCCCGTCAGGCACGGTCCGGGCGCCAGAGCGCCGGGTGTGCCGGGCCCGGTGTGCTTTGCCCCGGGTGGGCCGGGTAGGTTGCGGACATGAGCGAGCGCGTTGACGTGGAACAGCATCGGGCCGCCGTCGCGGAGCTCCTCGCGGAGCTCGCAGACCGGCCCACGGAAGAGGTATCCATCCACCGGGGGGTGCTGGGGCGGGTCCTGGCGCGCGACGTCGTCGCGCCGGTGCCGCTGCCCCGCTTCCGCAACTCGCAGATGGACGGGTTCGCGGTGCGCGCGGTCGACGTCGGCTCGGCCGGCCCCGACGCGCCCGTCACCCTGCCCGTCGCGGGGGACGTGGCGGCGGCGCCGGGTGAGCCGGAACCGCTGGAGCCGGGCACCGCGGTCCGCATCATGACCGGTGCCCCCGTGCCCGAAGGAGCGGACGCGGTGGTCCCCGTCGAGGACACCGACCAGGTGACCTTCAACGGGGTCCACGACGACTCGGTGACCAAGGTCGAGGTGATGCGCCGGCGCGAAGCCGGGGAGTTCGTCCGGGAGCCCGGGTCCGACGTCGCGGAGGGCGCCGTCGTGCTGCGCGCCGGGACAGTGCTGGCGCCGCACCACGTGGCGGCCGCCGCCGCGTGCGGGATCGCCCGGCTGACGGTTCGCGTGCCGGTGTCCGTGGCCATCGTGTCCACGGGGAGCGAGCTGGTCCCGCCGGACGGCGAGCCCGGCGCCGGCCAGATCTGGGACGCGAACGGCCCGGCCCTCGCGGCCGCCGTGCGCGCCGCCGGCGGACGGGTCGGCCTGCGCCTGACGGTCCCCGACGAGCCCGAGCTCGTCCGGATGGGCCTGGAGCGTGCCGCGGCGCTGTGCGACGTCGTGGTGACGACCGGCGGAGTCAGCCAGGGAGCGTACGAGGTGGTCAAGGAGGCGCTGCCGGAGGTCACCTTCCGTTCGGTGGCCATGCAGCCCGGTGGCCCGCAGGGTCTCGGGCGGGTCGCGGGCAAGCCGGTGCTGACCTTCCCCGGCAACCCGGTCAGCGCGCAGGTCTCGTTCGTCGTGTTCCTGCGCGACATCCTGCGGCAGGCGGCCAGCCTGCCGCCGGTGGAGCCGGTTGCGGCGGTGCTCGACGCCGCCGTCGGCTCCCCGGAGGGGAAGCGGCAGCTGCTGCGGGGACGCTGGGTCGATGCCGCCGCCGCGCGGGTCACCGTGGTCGGGGGCCCGGGTTCGCACCTCGTGGCGTCGATGGCGGCCGCGGACGTGCTGATCGACGTCCCCGCCGCCGTGACGTCCCTCGAGGAGGGCGCGGAGGTGACCGTGTGGCCGCTGTGACGCCGGGCGACGGCGTCGCGGGCCGCGGCGACGGCGCCGCGGCCCGCACGGCCGCGGGTGCGTCGACGAGCGAGGTCGTGCGGGTGACGCAGGACGTGCTCGACGATGCCGTCGGACGGGCCGTCGAGGCCGCGGTGCTGGCGCCCGAGTGCGGCGCCGTGGTCACGTTCCGCGGCGTGGTCCGCGACGACGACGGCGGCCGCGCCGTCACGAGCCTCGACTACGAGGCGCACCCGGATGCGACAGGTGTTCTACGAAAAGTGTGCCAGGCGGTGGCGGCCGAGACGGGGCTCCGGGTGGCCGCCGCCCACCGGTACGGGCACCTCGAGGTCGGGGACGTGGCGCTCGTGGCGTCGGCGTCGGCCGGGCACCGCAGGGAGGCGTTCGAGGCCTGCTCCCTGCTGGTGGAGCGCATCAAGGCCGAGGTGCCGATCTGGAAGCGGCAGCAGTTCACCGACGGCGAGTCGGAGTGGGTCGGGCTGTAGCCGTCCGACGGGTGGCGCTCAGGGTGCGGTCCGGCCCGGGGCGAACGCCCAGAGGCCGAAGGCGAGCAGCGTCAATCCGCTGAGCACGCCGCTGACGACCGCGATCGGTTCGACGTGTCCGAGCGCCCGGAGCCCGAACCCGGCGACCCCGAACACGGTGATGATCGCACCGAGCACGTTGAACCGCGCCAGCCGGAAGATCCGGGCGAGCGCGAAGAAGTGCGTGCCCACCACGAACGCGACCCAGGCGACCCCGAGCTCCGGGTGGCCGAGGCTGGTGAGGGCCCGGCTGCCACCGAACAGGGCGACGGCCTCGATGCCGACGACCAGCCAGTACGCCCGGCCGAACGGCGAGCCGCCGGGCGGGCTGCTCGCTGCCCGCGCCTGTGTCCGGTAGCTACGGATGCTGAGCAGCACGATGGTGGCCAGGCCGATTCCGGCGGCGACCAGCAGCGGTATCCGCACCGGTGGGGCGAGCGCCGTCGAGTTGACCGCTACGAACACCATCCCGAACGCTCCAGCGATCTGGGCGCCGACCTCTCGTCCGCGGACGGGCGTGGGCCGGGACGTCTTCGTGATCGGCGACTCCATGTGCTTGCCTTCCCGGTCGTGGCGTCCTGAATTGACTGTAGTCAACTACATTCAATAAAGTCTGGTCAACACAACCTGGGGGTGACGCATTGTCCGAGCGATCGTCGACACGCCGTTACCGGTCGACCCTGCGAGAAGCCCACGCAGCCCGGACCCGTGCCGACATCACCGCGGCTGCACGCGAGCTCTTCGAGTCACGGGGATTCGCCGGCACCACGGTCGCCGAGATCGCCGCGCGGGCCGGTGTCTCGCCCCAGACGGTCTACGGCGCCTTCGGCTCGAAGGCGAAGCTCGCACGCGCGGTCGTCGAGCAGATGGAGGAGTCGGCCGATGCCGCGCAGTGGCGACAGCGGATCGCCGTCGAGCGCGACCCGCGGAAGATCCTCCAGGCGTTCGCGGAGTGGACCAGCGCGTTCTTCACCGCGAGCAGGCCACAGCTGTCCATCGCACGTGACGTGACCGCCGAGATGGAGGAGATGGCCGCAGAGGGCGACGTGCGCCGTCGGGCGGCCCTGACCGCGCTGGTCGGTCGGCTCGTCGACGACGGCGCCGTGCGCCGCGACCTGACCCTGGACGCGGCCGTCGACCGGGCCTGGCTCCTCACCGGCCTGGAGACGTACCTCAATGCGACCACGGGCTGTGGGTGGTCACCGGACGACCATGCGGCATGGCTGGGCGAGACGCTGGCACAGCAGCTCCTCGAGCCGGTCGATGCCACCGGAGAACCGCGCGTGCCGTGAGGCGCGGGGCGGCTCAGCCGCCGATGGCGCCCATGCTGCGCGTGGTGTCGGCGAAGGCGTCCGCAGCCAGCTCGACCGCGTCGCTGCCGTGCGCGCGGGGCTTCGCCCACATGGCGGCCCGCCACGCGTCACCCACCTCGTCGTCCGTCGCACCGTTGCGCAGCAGGGCCTTCAGGTCCGTCTCCTCGTTGCCGAAGAGGCAGGACCGGACGGTGCCCTCCGCGGTCAGCCGGGTGCGGTCGCAGGCCCCGCAGAAGGAGCGGGTCACCGACGCGATGATCCCGACCGTGGCCGGACCGTCGTCCACCAGCCACTCCTCGGCCGGAGCGGACGGGTCCTCGCGCCCGGCAGGCGTGAGAGTGAACCGTTCGCCGAGCCGGTTCAGCAGGTCAGCGGCGCTCACGACGTCGTCGCGCGTCCACTGCCCGTCCGCGTCGAGCGGCATCTCCTCGATGAAGCGCAGGTTGCAGCCGTGCTCGACGGCCCAGGCGAGCAGGTCCGCGGCGCCCGCGAGGGTCTCGGGCAGCAGCACGGCGTTGATCTTGACCGGCGCCAGCCCTGCGGCGAGCGCGGCGCGGACTCCCGTGAGCACGTCGTCCAGGCGGTCCCGGCGGGTCAGGGCCGCGAACGCCTCGCGGTCCACCGTGTCGAGCGAGACGTTGATCCGGTCGAGCCCTGCCGCGACCAGCGCGTCCACCCGCTTGTCGAGGCCCAGCGCGTTCGAGGTCATGGCGATGCGGACGCGCTCGGCAGCCGGCCGGGAGGCCGTGGGCACGTCCGTCGTGTCCGCCGCGACGGAGGCCGTCGCGTCGTCGGCGGCGCTCCGGGCAGCGCCGATGATCTGCTCCAGGTCCCGCCGCATGAGCGGCTCGCCGCCGGTGAACCGGATGTCGCGGATGCCGAGGTCGCGCACGCCGATGCCGACGAGCCGGCCGATCTCCTCGGGCGTCATCAGCTCGTCCCGCGGCACCAGCGGCAGACCCTCGGCGGGCATGCAGTAGGTGCAGCGCAGGGAGCACGCCGTCGTGATGGAGACACGCAGGTCGCGCGCGACGCGCCCGTACCGGTCGACGAGCAGCGGGGTCTCGGGGCGGGGCTTGCCGGCCGGCGTGGCAGCCCGCCGCGGCACACCGCGCACGGACGGGATCCCGAGCGTGACAGCAGTCATGCCTCGAGACTAGACCAGTGCCGCCGGCGGCTCGGGTGTGTTCCGCGGGACGATTTCGGGCGGGGTTGGTGGTGGGGGGTTGGTGGTGTGGGGTTGGTGGGTGGGGCTGGGCGCGGTCGGGGTGGTTCAGTGGTAGCCGAGCCGCACGTGAGGGGTGTACGGCGGCTGTCGGACGGGGCCGATCCGAAAGTTGCGTGTGGTGCTCGGCGTCGAGCCGCAACATTCGTGTGGTGCTGAGTGCCGAGCCGCAACATTCGTGCCGTTCAGGGCGGCGATGGACCAGCTGCGTGCGGTTGGGCGACTGGTGCTCTGGCTAACGTGCGGTTCGGCGTCGAGCCGCAGGTTAGCTAGGACGTCGATTGTCGAGCCGCAGGTTAGCTAGGACGTCGATTGTCGAGCCGCAGGTTAGCTAGGACGTCGATTGTCGAGCCGCAGGTTAGCTAGGACGTCGATTGTCGAGCCGCACGTTAGCTGGGACATCGGTCGTCGAGCCGCAAGATGTGTGTCGCCCGGAGCCGGAATGGACCAACGACTTGCGGTTCGGCGGCCGAGGTCCGGACTATCCGGCGGTTCGGCGGTTCGGATGCCGACACCGATGCCGTCGCCGCAGGTCCCGGCGTCTCGTGCAGTCGGCCCGCGACCGGACCCGGCCGGCGCCCGCCTACGATGGGGCCCATGGCTGACAACCTCATCGCGATCATCGGTCCCGGCGCGATCGGCGGCCTGGTCGCCGCCATGCTCCAGCGGGCGGGGCACGACGTCGTCGTGGTCGCCCGGGAGAAGACCGCCCGGCAGATCACGGAGCACGGTCTGGACGTCCGGACCGACGAGTACGGGACGTGGCACGCTCCGCTGGTCGCGACGACGGAGGTGCCGCCCGGCGCGCGGGTCGTCGTGGCGGTCAAGGCCGAGGGCGTGGACGACGCCGCCGCACTGCTGACCGGTACCGCGCCCACCGAGGTGCTGTCGCTGCTCAACGGTCTGGACCACCTGGAGGTGCTGCGGTCGGCGCTGCCCGGGGTGCGGGTCGTCGGCGCCACCATCGCGGGGGAGACGCTGCGCACCGGTGCGGGCGGTTTCGGGCCGGCCCTGGTGCGGCACCGTGGCACCCTGCTGCGGACGGTCGTGCCCGACGACGCCGCCAGGATCGGCGTCGTGGCCGCCCTGCGGGACACGCCCATCGAGGTGACCACCGGCGGGACCGACGCCGAGGTGCTGTGGAAGAAGCTGCGGTTCCTGGCGCCGCTCGCCCTGCTGACGTCGGCCGGGTCGACCGGAATCGGTGACGCGCTGACCCGCGACCCCCAGCTGACCTCTGATCTCCTGGCCGAGATCGCGGCGACCGCTACCGCCGACGGCGTGCCGACCACCGGCGAGGACCTGCACGGCATCCTGAGCGGTTTTCCGGCGCCGATGCGTTCGTCGCTGCAGGCGGACGTCGAGGCCGGGCGGGAGGGTGAGCTCGATGCCATCGGTGGTGCCGTGCGTCGTCGGGCAGCCGCCCATGGCATCGCCACCCCGGTCCTGGACGACGTCATCGCCCGGATCGGCACCCTGGTCGCGGACGGCGACCGCCCGTCCTGACCGGCCAGCCCCCCGCACTCACGCGAACCGCACCACGCGGGTAGACCAGAGCAGGGTCAGGCGTAGCCGGCCTTGACCACCAGGACCGGGGCCGGGGAGTCGAGCAGCACCCGCTGCGTCGTCGACCCGACGAGGAACTTGCCGACGGTCGAGTGCTTGCGCGACCCGATGACCACGAGGTCCGCCGCGATGGCCTCGGCCTGGTCGACGATCGCGTCCGCGACGTCGGCCTGCTCGGAGCGAAAGACGATCGGCGCGACCGAGACGGTACCGGGGACGGTGTCGAGCAGGTGCGCCAGCGCGGCGGGGACGGCCGCGCCCACCTGCGGTGTGAGCACGAGAACGGCGAGCTCCTGCCGGCGCCGCACCGCCTCGGTGACGGCGGCACGCATCGCGGCCTCACCCTGGGGTGACTCGTTGTACGCCACGAGGACGGTCATCGGTCCTTGCACCTCCGGACAGGTTCGCCGGGTGTCACCCCTGCTGGTGAAACTCTCTCACATGTCAGGGGTCGTGGCAGTCGTCCGCTGCCACGTGATACGCCGTCGGGCACCGCTTTTCGTTTCGCCGGCAGCGCCGGACTTGTAGGGTCCCAGTGCTTGCGGCGTCCGAGCGAGCGGCCGGGTAGGTAGAGAACGAGGGAGCACGGCATGGGCCTGCTGGACAAGATCAAGGGCGAGCTGGTCGACATCGTCGAATGGCTCGACGACACGCGGGACACCATCGTGTGGCGGTTCCCCCGCTACGAGAACGAGATCAAGATGGGCGCACGGCTCGTCGTGCGCGAGTCGCAGACCGCGGTCTTCGTCAACGAGGGCCTGATCGCCGACGTGTTCGAGCCCGGGACGTACACGCTCGAGACCCAGAACCTGCCGGTCCTGTCGACGCTGAAAGGCTGGAAGCACGGCTTCCACTCGCCCTTCAAGGCCGAGGTGTACTTCGTCAGCACCCGCCAGTTCACGGACCTGAAGTGGGGCACCAAGAACCCCGTGATGATGCGGGACCCAGAGCTGGGCATGGTGCGCCTGCGTGCCTTCGGCGCGTTCGCCGCCCGCGTCACCGACCCGCAGCGGCTGCTGCGCGAGCTGGTCGGCACCGACCCGCAGTTCCGCACGGACGAGGTGCACGAGTACCTGCGCCAGAACGTCGTGAGCCACCTGGCGAGCGCGCTCGCGTCCGCGGGCATCCCCGTCATCGACCTCGCGGCCCACCACGCGGCCCTCGGCGACCAGCTCGCCGCCAAGCTGACCGAGGAGCTCGCGGAGCTGGGCATCTCGGTGCCCAACTTCGTCATCGAGAACATCTCCCTGCCGCCCGAGGTCGAGGAGGCGCTCGACAAGCGCACGTCCATGGGCATCGTCTCCTCCGGGACCGTCGGCAGCATGGCCTCCTTCCAGCAGTTCCAGGCGGGCCAGGCGATGGAGGCGGCGGCCGACGGCGGCGGGAGCGCCGGCGCCGTGATCGGCATGGGACTCGGGCAGTCCGTCGGCAACGCGATAGTGCCGCCCGCCCAGCCTGCCCCCGCGGCTGCTCCGGCGGCGGGGCCGCCGCCGCTGCCCGGCTGGTACCTCGGCAACGGCGGCGCACAGACCGGCCCGTTCGACGACGCCGCGCTGGCCGCCCAGGCCGCGGCCGGCACCCTGACGCCGGGCACGCTGATCTGGCGCGCCGGGATGGCCGGCTGGGAGCCGGCCTCGTCGGTACCCGACGTCGCGAAGCACCTCGGCGCCACCCCGCCGCCCCTCCCGCCCCGGACCTGAGGATGGCGGAGCTCACCGAGGGCGGCACGACCGCGCACCACTCCTACCCGTGCGAGCAGTGCGGGGCCAGCGTCAAGTTCGCCGCCGGGACCGGAACACTGATCTGTCCCTACTGCGGGCACGCACAGCGGGTCACGGCCGAAGGCGAGGTGCGCGAGCACGACTTCGCGAGCCTCGCCGCGACGCCGCGCCCGGCCGCCCCGGCCGCGCACGAGTACCGCTGCGACACGTGCGGCGCCATGACGACCAGCGACCACCTGTCGCAGAACTGTGGGTTCTGCGGATCGCCGATGGTCGCGGAGGTCGAGGCGCTCGGCCTGGTCGAACCGGAGGCGGTGCTCCCGTTCGCGGTCGACCGGCCGACCATGCAGGGCGCGCTGCGGAAGTGGGTGCGCTCGCGGTGGTTCGCGCCGTCGGCCCTCAAGAAGGTCGTGTCGGCGGAGCAGGCGCACGGCGTCTACCTGCCGCACTGGACCTTCGACGCGCAGACCCGGTCCAGCTATACGGGGCAGCGTGGTGAGCACTACTGGGTCACCGAGACCTACACGACCACCGACTCGGAGGGACGGAGCCAGACTCGGACGCGCCAGGTGCAGAAGACCCGCTGGTACCCGGCGGCGGGCACGGTGGCGCGCGCCTTCGACGACGTGCTCGTCGCGGGGACCGGCCGCGTCATGCCGGAGCACCTGGCCAAGCTCAGTCCGTGGCCGCTGGACCAGGCCGCGCAGTACCAGCCCGACTACCTGGCCGGCTACGAGACGCTGCGGTACGACGTCGAGCCGGAGGCCGGTCTGGACGTGGCCAAGCAGAAGATGGCGCCGGTGATCGAGAACGACTGCGAGCGGGACATCGGCGGCGACGTCCAGCGCGTGCACCACGTGGATACCGGCTACTCCGACGTCACGTACAAGCTCCTGCTCCTGCCGGCGTGGATCGCCACGTACCTGTACGGCGGCAAGGCGTTCCAGGTGCTGGTCAACGCGCGCACCGCCGAGGTGGTGGGCCAGCGCCCGTGGTCGGCCTGGAAGATCACGTTCGCTGTACTCGCCGGCCTCGCCCTGATCGCGGCGATCGTCTGGGCGGTCGTGGCGGCCCAGGACGGCGGCGCGACGACCACCGTCTACTCGGGACTCGCGCTGTTGGGCGATCCAGGGTCTCGTGAGAGCGTGGGGCTCGACGCGGATCCGGGCG
Source organism: Promicromonospora aerolata (assembly GCF_042682255.1). Lineage (NCBI taxonomy): Bacteria > Bacillati > Actinomycetota > Actinomycetes > Micrococcales > Promicromonosporaceae > Promicromonospora > Promicromonospora aerolata. Next base: position 2,659,805 of record NZ_JBHUHF010000001.1, on the reverse strand, counting down.
CCTGATCCGGGCGCTTCGGAACCGTACGACCGGCCCGTCCGTTGGGTGACCGGCAGACGACGACCGCAAGGAGACCACTACGATGCTGTGCCCCATCGACCAGACCACGCTCGTCATGTCCGAGCGCAAGGGGATCGAGATCGACTACTGCCCCACGTGCCGTGGCGTGTGGCTGGACCGTGGTGAGCTCGACAAGGTCATCGATCGCTCGGTCGAGACCGAGATCGCCGCGGAGAACCGGCCGGCGGCGCCCGCTCCTGCCGCGCCCGCCGCACCGCCCGTGCCGAACCCCGTGCAGGCAGGTCCCTACGGCTCCCCGCAGCCCGGGTACGACCCCCGCTACGACGACCGCCGCCGCGACGACGACCGTCGCTACGACCGGGACCGCCGGTACGACGGCGACCGCCGGTACGACGGTGACCGCCGCTACGACCCGCGCTACAAGAAGAAGCGCAAGGAGTCCTTCCTGGAGGACCTCTTCGACTTCTGAGCCATCCGGCCCCGATCGGTCGGACGACCCCAACACCGTGCACGCGACACGCCGAGGATTGCGTGCATGGTGTTGGGGTCGTCTGCTGCCCCGCCCCGGCCACCGACTCTCATCCCGTCCGGATGGTTGACCTCAGGTTTGGTTGAGGTATTAGCGCGACGGAGAAGGCGTCGGTCGCCCCGGGGATCATCCCGCTGGACCTGCACGGAGTCGCGGATGTCGCCCACCTCGTCGACCTCCTGGACGACGGCGAGGCGGCGCGGTTCGTCGCCGGCTTCGGTGCTTCCCAGCGAAAGGCTCGGCCGCTGGCCGGGCTGCGCGCGTTCCTCGACGAGCTGGACGCGACAGGCGTGCCGGTGCCTGCCGGTCGCCGGCTCGTCGCGGCGCTCGGACCGCGCAAGCTGGAGCTCGCCCGCGAGCGGGCGGCGGGTGCCATCATGATGCTGGTGACGCCGGGCTACACCGCATGGGCCCGGGAGGTCCTCGGGCCGGACGCGACGCTGGTGGTGCACCAGCCGGTCTGATCACGTGGCCCTTTCGGCGCTCTCCGACGGCAGTCAGCCCGGCGCGATCGAGGTGGCCCGCAAGGTGTCTGCGGCGAGTCCGGTCCTGGCGCGGTAGGCACTGCCTCCAGCGCCTCTCGGGCCGTCAGAGGGGTGTCAGGGTCGCCGGAGCCGGCGTCAACGTTCCGTCAAAGAGCCCCGCCACCGGGCGCCGTCGGGCATAGACCGGAGTCATGACCGATCTGGCCTTCATCCTCCTGACCGTGGCGTTCTTCGCCGCGGTGGCCCTGGTGGCGCGTCGCGCCGCCGCGCACGAGCCCGCCGCGCACGAGCCCGCACCCGCCGTCGACCCCCTGGGGAGGCGGAAGTGAACCCGTTCGACCTCGTGGGCCTGGTGCTCACCCTCGCGGGCCTCGCGTACCTCTTCGTGGCGCTGATCCGCGCCGACCGGACGCGGTGACCGCCGTGACCCCGATTCTTTCGGCGGTGGCCCAGGTCCTCGTGCTGGTCGCCGCCCTCGCCGCCGTGCACGTACCGCTGGGTGCGTACCTGGCGCGCACGTACACGAGCCCGAACCACCTTCGGGTCGAGCGCCTCTGGTACCGCGCGGTGCGCGTGGACCCGGACGCCGAGCAGCGCTGGACCACGTGCCTGATGTCGCTGCTGGGCTTCTCGCTCGTCTCCGTGCTCCTCCTGTACGGCCTGGAGCGGCTCCAGGCGTACCTGCCGTGGAACCTGGGCTTCTCCGGGATCGACCCGGCCGGCGCCTGGAACACCGCCGTCAGCTTCGCCACCAACACCAACTGGCAGTGGTACTCGGGCGAGGCCGCGGCGGGACACCTGCTGCAGATGACCGGCTTCGCCGTCCAGAACTTCGTCTCGGCTGCTGTCGGCATCGCGGTGGCCATCGCGCTGGTGCGCGGCTTCGCCCGCTCCGGCACCGACGCCCGCGTCGGCAACTTCTGGTCCGACCTGACCCGCGGCGTGGTCCGCGTGCTCCTGCCCCTCTCCGTCGTCGCCGGGACGGTGCTGATGGCGTGCGGCGCCATCCAGAACCTGGACCCGCACACGGCGGTCGCCACGGTGGAAGGGGCCACCCAGCACATGCTGGGCGGCCCCGCCGCCTCCCAGGAGGCGATCAAGAACCTCGGCACCAACGGCGGAGGCTTCTTCAACGCGAACTCGGCGCACCCCTGGGAGAACCCGACGCCGGTCACGAACCTCGTCGAGATCTTCCTGCTGCTCGTCATCCCGTTCACCCTGCCCCGGACCTTCGGCCTCATGGTCGGCGACCGGCGCCAGGGCTGGGCGATCCTCGGTGTAATGGCCGGCCTGTGGGCGGTGTCGCTGGCGCTGACCACCTGGGCCGAGATGTCCGGGCCCGGTGCCGCGCCCCAGGCCGCGGGCGGCGCCATGGAGGGCAAGGAGACCCGGTTCGGCCCTGCCGGGAGCGCCCTGTTCGCGGTGTCGACGACGGCGACGTCGACGGGGTCGGTGAACTCGATGCACGACTCGTTCACGGCGCCGGGCGGCGGCATGCTGCTGTTCAACATGCTGCTGGGCGAGGTGGCGCCGGGCGGGGTGGGTGCCGGTCTGTACGGGATGCTCCTGCTGGCGGTGGTCGCGGTGTTCGTCGCCGGCCTGATGGTGGGTCGCACACCGGAGTACCTGGGCAAGAAGATCGGTCGTCCGGAGATGACCATCGTCGCGCTGTCCGTGCTGACGGTGCCCGCGCTGGTCCTGGTCGGCACGGCGGTGTCCGTCGTCGTCGAGCCGGGGCTGGCGGGCGTCCAGGACCCGGGTCCGCACGGCCTGTCCGAGGTGCTGTACGCGTTCGCGTCGGCGGCGAACAACAACGGGTCGGCGTTCGCCGGCCTGAGCACGGGCACCCCCTTCTACGAGGTGGCGCAGGGCCTGGCCATGCTGGCCGGGCGCTTCGTCCCCATCGCTCTGGTGCTGGCGCTGGCCGGCCGGCTGGCGAGCCAGACGACGGTCCCGGCGACGTCGGGCACGCTGCCGACGCACCGCCCGCTGTTCGCGGGTCTGCTGGCCGCGGTGGCGGTCGTCGTCGTGGGGCTCACCTTCATCCCTGTCCTGTCCCTCGGTCCCGTTGTGGAGTCTCTGTCATGACCATCGACACCCGGAGCATGCCTGCCGCTCCTCCCCAGGAACCCGCCGGAACCCGGCACCGCTCCACGCGGTCGGCTCCGCGCACCCTGACGTGGGCGCAGCTGCGCGCGGCGCTCCCGGGCGCCCTGCGCAAGCTGGACCCGCGCGTGCTGTCCGCGTCCCCGGTGATGTTCGTGGTCGAGGTGGGCGCGCTGGTGACGACGGTCCTCGCGGTCGTCGAGCCGGGCGTGTTCGCCGCGTGGGTCGCGGTGTGGCTGTGGGCGACGGTGTTCTTCGCGACGCTCGCCGAGTCGGTGGCGGAGTCGCGCGGCAAGGCACAGGCGTCGACCCTGCGTGCCACGCAGCGGCAGACGACGGCGCGCAAGGTCACGGCACCGCAGGACACGCTGGTGTCGGGCTCGCGGCTGGACCTGCTGCCGACGGTGGAGGTGCCGTCGTCGGCGTTGCGGGTGGGGGACGTCGTGGTGGTCGTGGCGGGGGAGACCCTGCCGGGTGACGGGGACGTCATCGAGGGCGTCGCGTCGGTGGACGAGTCGGCGGTGACGGGTGAGTCGGCACCGGTGATCAGGGAGTCGGGCGGTGACCGGTCGGCGGTCACGGGTGGCACCGTGGTGCTGTCCGACCAGATCGTCGTGCGCATCACGGCGCCCGCCGGCTCCACGTTCGTGGACCGGATGATCGCCCTGGTGGAGGGCAGCGAGCGCCAGAAGACGCCGAACGAGGTGGCGCTGAACATCCTGCTCACGTCGCTGACCATCGTCTTTCTCCTGGCGGTCGCGACGCTGCAGCCGTTCGCCGTGTACTCGGGTTCGCGGCAGTCCTTGCTGGTCCTGGTGGCGCTGCTGGTCTGCCTGATCCCGACGACGATCGGTGCGCTGCTGAGCGCCATCGGGATCGCGGGGATGGACCGGCTGGTCCAGCGCAACGTGCTCGCGATGTCGGGCCGTGCGGTCGAGGCGGCCGGTGACGTCGACGTGCTGCTGCTCGACAAGACCGGCACCATCACGTACGGCAACCGGCGTGCCACGGAGGTGCTGCCGGTGGGCGGGGTGACGCGGGGCGAGCTGGCCGCGGCGGCGCGGCTCGCGTCGTTGGCGGACGAGACGCCGGAGGGTCGCAGCATCGTCGACCTGGTCGACTCGTGGGACCCGACGGGTGGGGCGGGCCTGCCTGCCGGAGCCGAGCTGGTGTCGTTCACGGCGCAGACCCGGATGTCGGGTGTGGACCTCCCCGCCCCCGCGCCAGAAGCTCAGGTCACTCGGGGCTCTGACACGTCGGGGGTGCGGATCCGGAAGGGGGCCGGCAGCGCCGTGCAGGCCTGGGTGCGGAGCACGGGGACGCGGGTCTCCGCCGAGGCCGCCCAGGAGCTGGCGGCGCACGTGGACGCCGTGTCCCGGGCGGGCGGCACGCCGCTCGTCGTCGCCGAGCAGGTGGGCGAGGCGCCGGCTCGGGTGCTCGGTGTGGTCCGGCTCAAGGACGTCGTCAAGGAGGGCATGCGTGCGCGGTTCGACCAGCTGCGCGCCATGGGCATCCGGTCGGTGATGGTCACCGGCGACAACCAGGTGACCGCGCGGGCCATCGCCGCCGAGGCGGGGGTGGACGACGTGCTGGCGGAGGCCACACCGGAGGACAAGCTCGACCTGATCCGCCGTGAGCAGGAGGGCGGCAGGCTCGTCGCCATGGCCGGGGACGGCACCAACGACGCCCCGGCGCTGGCCCAGTCCGACGTCGGGGTCGCGATGAACACCGGCACGTCCGCCGCCAAGGAGGCGGGCAACATGGTGGACCTCGACTCGGACCCCACCAAGCTCATCGAGATCGTGGAGATCGGCAAGCAGCTGCTCATCACCCGCGGCGCGCTGACGACGTTCTCGGTGGCGAACGACGTCGCCAAGTACTTCGCGATCCTGCCCGCCATGTTCATCCCGGTGTTCCCGCAGCTCGAGGTGCTCAACGTCATGCGGCTGGCCAGCCCTGGTTCGGCGATCCTCTCGGCCGTCGTCTTCAACGCGCTGATCATCCTCGCGCTCATCCCGCTGTCGCTGCGCGGTGTGCGGTACCGGCCGGCGTCGGCGTCGTCCCTGCTGCGGCGCAACCTGCTCGTCTACGGCCTGGGCGGCCTGGTCGCCCCGTTCGTCGGGATCAAGCTCATCGACCTCGTCGTCTCGCTGCTCCCGGGCCTGTAGCCCGGAGATGAAAGGAACTGACATGGCAACGACCACAGTGGCGAGCGACCTCGCGACGCTGACCCGCCACGCGATGGCCGGGCTGCGCATGCTGCTCGCCCTCACCCTCGTGACGGGGCTGGCCTACCCGCTCGCGATGACCGCCGTCGGCCAGGCGGTCTTCCCCTGGCAGGCCAACGGGTCGCTCGTCCGGTCCGACGGCGCCCCCACCACCTCGCGCGACGAGGCCGTGGGCTCCGCGCTCGTCGCCCAGGGCTTCACGGGTGCGGAGTACTTCCACCCACGGCCGTCGGCCGGGGAGTACGACACCCTCGCGTCCGGCGGGTCGAACCTCGGCCCGCTCAACCCGGACCTGGTCGCCTCCATCGAGGAGCGCAGGGCCGCGGTCGCCGCGGCCAACGGCGTGGACCCGGCCGACGTGCCCGCGGACGCCGTCACCGCGTCGGCCTCGGGCGCCGACCCGCACATCAGCCCCGCGTACGCCGCGATCCAGGTCGCCCGGGTGGCGCGGACCCGCGGCGTGCCCGACGCCGAGGTGGCCGACCTGGTGGCGCAGCACACCGCCGGACGCGACCTCGGTGTGCTCGGTGAGCCGCGGGTGAACGTGCTGGAGCTCAACCTCGCCCTCGATGTCGCACACTGAAGCCATGACCACCGGACGCCGGGGCCGCCTCACCGTCTACCTGGGGGCGGCCCCGGGCGTGGGCAAGACCTACGCCATGCTCGACGAGGCGTGCCGGCGCCGCGCGCGGGGCACCGACGTCGTGATCGGTCTCGTCGAGACCCACGGCCGTGCCGCGACGACGGACCGCATCCAGGACCTGGAGACGGTCCCGCGGCGGCTCGTCGAGCACCGCGGGACCACGCTCACGGAGCTCGACGTGCCGGCGGTGCTGGACCGGGCGCCCCAGGTGGTGCTCGTGGACGAGCTCGCGCACACCAACGCCCCGGGGTCGAGGCACGCCAAGCGCTGGCAGGACGTGCACGACCTGCTCGACGCCGGCATCGACGTGGTCACCACGGTCAACGTGCAGCACCTCGCGTCGCTGACCGACGACGTCGAGGCCATCACCGGCGTGCGGCAGCGGGAGACCGTACCGGACCAGGTGGTGCGGGACGCCGACCAGATCCAGCTCGTGGACCTCTCGCCCCAGCAGCTGCGGCGCCGGCTCGCCCACGGCAACGTGTACCGGGCGGAGCAGATCGACGCCTCGATGTCGTCGTTCTTCCGCGTCGGCAACCTGACGGCGCTGCGCGAGCTCGCCCTGCTGTGGCTCGCCGACCGGGTGGACGACGCCTTGACCAGGTACCGCGCCGACCACGCGATCGACGGCACCTGGCCGGCCCGCGAGCGCATCGTCGTGGCCGTCACCGGCGGCCCGGAGACGGAGACGCTGCTGCGCCGGGGTGCGCGTATCGCCCAGCGGGCCGCCGGCACGGAGCTGTTGGCCGTGCACGTGCTGCCGACGGACGGGCTGCCGACGACGCCGTCGGCCACGATCGGGGCGCACCGGGCGCTGGTCGAGTCGCTCGGTGGGACGTTCCACACGGTCGTGGGGGAGCACGTGCCGTCAGCGGTCGTGGACTTCGCGCGCGGCGTCAACGCGACCATGATCGTGGTGGGCGTGTCCCGGCACAGCGTGTGGCGGCAGGCGCTGCTCGGGTCCTCGGGCGCGGAGATCGCGCGTCTGTCGGGCGCCATCGACGTGCACCTCGTGACGCACGAGCGGGCGCGTGTGGGCACCGGGGTGGGGTCGCGCTACTCGTCGCTGTCGCCGGGGCGCAGGGCAGCGGGGTGGGGTTCGGCCCTCGCGCTGCCGGGGATACTGACGGCGGTCCTGCTGCTGATCGGCCGGGACGAGGTGGCCCTCGCGACCGAGGCCATGCTGCTGGTGGCCGGCGTGGTCGGGGTGGCGCTGATCGGCGGCCTGTGGCCCGCCGTCGTGGCCGCGATCGTCTCGAACCTGTGTCTGAACTGGTTCTTCACGCCACCGGTCGGCCTGTGGACGATCGCCGAGGCGGAGAACGTGCTCGCCCTGGCGGTGTTCGTGGTGGTCGCCATCGCCGTGGCGTCCGTGGTCGACCTCGCGGCGCGGCGCACCACCCAGGCCTACCGGGCCCGCGCCGAGGCGTCCACGCTGGCCGCGTTGTCGCGCTCGGTGCTCTCCGGGCAGGACACGGCGCAGGCGATCGTGCAGCGCCTGGCGCAGACCTTCGCGATGGCCGACGTGCGGCTGGAGGAACGTGCCGGGGGCCGCGCACCCTGGACGGTCGTGGCGCACGAGGTGCGGGGCTCCGAGCCTGCCCCGGACGCACCGGTGACCGAGGTGGCGATCGACGACCGGCACCGGCTGCGCCTGGCCGGACGGGTGCTGCCGGCGAGCGACCGGCAGGTGGTCGAGGCGTTCGGGGCGCAGGCGGGGATCGTCCTGGAGCACCGGCGGCTGCGCGAGCAGGCGGCCCAGGCGGAGGTGCTGGAGCAGACGGAGCGCACCCGCACGGCGCTGCTCGCCGCCGTCTCGCACGACCTGCGCACGCCGCTCGCGGTGATCCGCACGGCCGTGGACGGGCTCGCCTCGCCCGACGTCGAGCTGGGCCGGGAGGACCGCGACACGCTGACAGCGACGATCGCCGACTCGACCCATCGCCTCGAGCGGCTCATCGGCAACCTCCTGGACCTGTCCCGCCTGCAGACCGGTGCGGTGCGGCCCGTGCTGCGGGCCGCGTCGCTGGAGGAGGTGGTGCCGATCGCCGTCGAGCCGTGGCTGTCGCAGCTCGCGCTCGACGTGCCCGAGGACCTTCCGCTCGTGCGCACCGACCCCGGCCTGTTCGAGCGGGTGGTGGCGAACGTCGTCTCGAACGCGGTGCGGCACTCGCCGGCCGGTGCGCAGGTACTGGTCACGGCGTCCGCGGCGCACGACTCGGTGCAGCTGCGGGTCGCCGACGCCGGTCCCGGCGTGCCCGACGACCGCAAGGCCACGATGTTCGAACCGTTCCAGCGCCTCGACGACACCAGCGTGGACGGGCTGGGCCTCGGGCTGGCCGTCGCCTCGGGCCTCGCGGCCGCCGTCGGCGCCCGGATCGCCGCCGAGGACACTCCCGGCGGCGGCCTGACGATGGTGCTGACGCTGCCGCGTGCCCGGCACGCCGAGCGTGATGGGATGAGCCCGTGACGGATGAGTCGGATGGTGGGGCGGAGCGGGCGTCGGCAGCGTCGGGCAACCGGGTGCTGGTGGTGGACGACGACACGGCGCTGGCCCGCGCCCTGGCCATCAACCTGCGGGCGCACGGCTGGGACGTGACCACGGCACCGACGGGTGGGGCGGCCCTGGACGCCGTGGCGTCAGCCAGGCCGGACGTGGTGCTGCTCGACCTCGGCCTGCCCGACATGGCGGGGCTCGACGTGATCGAGGGCATCCGGGGCTGGACGCGGGTACCGATCGTGGTGCTGTCGGCGCGCCAGCTCGGTGATGACAAGGTCGACGCCCTGGACGCGGGTGCCGATGACTACGTGACCAAGCCGTTCGCGATGAACGAGCTGCTCGCCCGGCTGCGCGCCGCCGTGCGCCGGGCGGAACCGGTCCGGCCGGAGGAGCCCGTGGTGACGGCCGGCGAGCTGCGGATCGACCTGGCCCGTCGGCAGGTCTCGCGGGCCGGTGCCGACGTGCGGCTCAGCCCCACCGAGTGGGCGCTGCTGGAGGTGCTGGTGCGCAACCGGGGCCGGCTCGTGGACCGCAAGCTGCTGCTGCACGAGGTCTGGGGCCCCGCGTACTCCACCGAGACCAACTACCTGCGGGTCTACACGGCGCAGCTGCGGCGCAAGCTGGAGCGGGACCCGTCCCACCCGCGCCACATCCTCACCCACCCGGGAGCTGGATACCGGTTCGAGGCGGAGCCGGCTGCCCCAGGTTCGTAGTGGCCAAGGCATCCGGTCCGGACCTCGTCCGCATCCCCAGCACCACGCCCAGCACCACGACGGCGACACCCGCCCACACGACCGGTCCCGGTACCGGCCCGCCGAGCAGTACGCCGCCCACCGCCGACGCCACCGGGACCACGCCGGTGAACAGCCCGGCCCGTCCGGGGCCGATCCGGCCGACCGCCGTGTACCAGAGCAGGAACGCCACCACCGTGACCCCGAGCGCGAGGTGCGCGACGGCGGGCAGGTGCTCCGGTCGGAGGGTCAGGACGGCGCCCGGGCCCTCCGTCGTCAGGCTCAGCACCCAGAGAGCCGCCGCCGCGATCCAGACCGCGTGGAGCGACACACCGTGCGGTCCGAGGCGGCGCAGCACCGGCACCGCCAGCAGCGTGAACCCGGCCTCGCAGAGCAGCGTCAGCAGCGCGTAGCCGAGCCCGGCGGCATCGGTACGCCCACCGCCGGTCACCAGGGCGGCACCCAGGGTCACCACCACCGCCGCGACCACCACGAGCGGCGCCGGCCGGGTCCCGCCGAGCAGCGGGCCCAGGAGGGCCAGCAGGATCGGGACGGCAGCGACCGCTACACCGATCACCGCCGGTTCGGCGTGCGCGACGCCGCGCACCACACCCACGTTGAACAGCACCAGCCCGCTCAGGGCCACCCCCACGAGCCAGGCCCACTCCCGGCCGCGGGGCCGGGGAACGGTCTGGCGGGTCAGCCGCAGGACCAGCACCAGGGTGGCGGCCGCCAGCGTGTACCGGAGGGCCTGCACCGCGAAGAGCGGAGCATCGGCGAGCAGGCCCGACACCGCCACCTGGCTGCCCACCAGTGCCATCCCGAGGCCTGCGTACCAGGGCCCGGTCCATGGCCGCGCGCTCCGTGCCGGCGTCGCAGCGGGCCGGCCACTATCCGTCGCCCACGGTGTTCTCGTCGTCATGAGGGCGAGCCTGGCCGCAACTTGGTATATCTGACAGAGCCAAGTTCACGTCGATCGAGGAGACCAAGATGGTCGGGGCCGACTTTCTTCAGCTCGACCCCACGCACGCCGGACGCGGGAGCCTGACCGCCTGGCTGGCCGAGGCGGTGCGGAGCGCGGTGGCCGACGGCCGCCTGTCGCCGGGCGACCGGCTGCCGGCGACGCGCGTCCTCGCAGGTCAGCTGGGTTGTTCCCGCGGCGTGGTGGTCGACGCCTACCGGCGCCTCACGGACGAGGGCCTGCTGTCCGGTCACCACGGCGGAGGCACCACGGTCCGCGCGGCGTGGGCTCCGGCAGCAGCCCCGCCGGGTGTCGTCGGGTCCGGGGAACGCCTGCCCTCCGGCCCGGCGGGGGTGGAGCCGACCGCCTCGCTCATCGATCTGTCACCGGGCCTGCCCGACCTGTCGGCGTTCCCGCGCGCCGCCTGGGCCCGTGCCGAACGGTCCGCCCTGGCCGGGCTGGCATCCGACGAGCTCGGCTACGGCGACCCGCGCGGCCTGCCCGCACTGCGCGAGGCCCTCGCCGGCTGGCTCGCGCGCACCCGAGGGCTGCGTGCCCGTCCGGACGACATCCTCGTGGTCAACGGTGTCTCCCAGGGCCTCATGCTGCTCGCCCGCGCGCTCGGAGCCCGCGGCACCCGCTGCATCGGGTTCGAGGACCCGGGCTCGTTCGGCGCACGCGAGCACCTGCGGCGGTGGGACCTCGAGCCCGTCCCGGTCCCGGTGGACGAGCACGGCATCGACGTGGCCGCGCTCGGCCGGGCGGGCGTCGACGCCGTCGTGGTCACCCCGGCGCACCAGTTCCCGACGGGGGTGGTGCTCGCCCCGGACCGACGCCGCGAGCTGGTCGCCTGGGCACGCGCCGCACCGCCGTCGGGCCACGGCCCCGGACCGGGGCGACTGGTCATCGAGGACGACTACGACGCGGAGCACCGCTACGACCGGCCGCCCGTCCCGGCGCTGCGCGCGCTCGCGCCCGACCACGTGGTCCACCTCGGCAGCGTGTCCAAGTCGCTGGCCCCGGCCATCCGCATCGGCTGGCTGCTCGCGCCCGCCGCGCTGCGGGCTGAGCTGGTCGAGGCGCGGTACTGGACCGACCTCGGAAGCCCGGCGCTGCCGCAGCTCGCCCTGGCGCACTTCATCGGTTCGGGCGGTTTCGAGCGGCACCTGCGCCAGGTCCGACGGCGCCACCGGGCTCGGCGCGACGCTCTCCTGTCGGCGCTCGCCGTCCACCTGCCCGCGAGCACCGCCCACGGGGTGGCCGCCGGGCTGCACCTCCTGGTCACGGTGCCCGGCATCGACGACACCGCCGTGGTCCGACGTGCCGCTGAGGAAGGGGTCCGGGTGCAGCCGCTCTCGGCGCACCGGGTCGGCGCCGGACCGTCGGGCCTCGTGATCGGTTACGCCGCCAACACGCCGGACCGGCTGCACGAGGCGGTACGGCGCATCAAGCGGAGTATCGACTGATTGGCGGAGCCGTTCACCGGGCGCCGAGGAAATGATTCATGCGACGTCCGCGCAACAGTGCGGCCCTTTCCCGGAATTCCGAGAAAGGGCCGCACCGGTAGCCTTTGTCACCAGCCCCACCGTTCGCGAACGGCTGGCGGAAAAGGCGTCAGATACCGGCCGTGCTGGCGACGTCCGGCGAGTTGATGGGTGGCTGGTCAGACACCGGGGACGGGGACGGGGAGTCCGCCACCGAGCAGGCCGAGCACGGCGGCGAGCAGGCCGTCGACCGCGCCGAGCACGGTGTCCAGCAGGCCGTCGGTCGGGACGGGGAGCGGCACCGGAAGGTCCGGGACCGGGACGTCCGGCACGGGGTTGTCCACGGGGACGTCGGGCAGGCCGTCCACCGGGACGTCGGGTACCGGGTTGTCGGTGACCGTCTCGGTGGCGGAGGTGATACCGGCTTCGGCCTCGGTCGTGGTCGCGACGTCGGTCGCGGCCTCCGTCTCCGTCGCGACGTCGGCGTCTGCCTCGGTCGCGACGTCGGCGTCTGCCTCGGTGGTGACGTCGGCATCTGCCTCTGCCGACACGTCGGCCTCGGCTTCCGCCTCCGCTGCTGCGTCGGCCTCGGCCTCGGCGGCTGCTGCGGCCTCTGCCTCCGCCTCGGCTGCGGCTGCTGCCTCTGCCTCGGCTGCTGCCTCGGCGGCGGCCTCGGCTTCGGCGTCCACCGCGACGTCTGCCTCGGCGTCGGTCTCGGCCGCGACGTCCGGCACGGGGTCGGTGGCGGTGACTGCGGCCGCCGGCCCCTCACCCTCGGCCATCACCAGGGCGCTCGCACCTGTTGTGGCTGCGCAGACCATGCCCGCCGAGACGGCCATGGTGACGACAGCACGACTGATTGCACGGAATCCTCGGATCATGGTGTTTCCCCTCGAATAGCTCCGTCGAAACAGTGGTGGAGCACACGCATGTGTTCACCACGAAGAAGAGTCAGACGTGCTTTTCACCCTGTCAATCGGAACGCATCGAAGTGTGCGGGGAAGGAAATAAGACATTCCAGGATCGAACTCTGTGGCAGAGCGAGAGGAATACCCGTAACCCAGACATCACAGTGGTGATACAGGACGATCGTCCAACTTCAGGCCGTCCGTGCCAGCCGCCACAACGACGTGGTCTCGCGCCGCCGTGCCTCGTGCAGGGCGTCGGCGGCGTCCGTGGCCCGGGGATGCTGCGGTGCGGTGTCGTGCCGCCCGACCACCCGCAGCCCGGCGCCGGAGATGCGGGCGCGCAGGTCGTCACTTGACCGCAGCCCGAGGTGCTCGGCGAGGTCCGACAGGACCAGCCAGCCCTCGCCGGCCGGGGTGAGGTGCTCGGCGAGCCCGTCGACGAACCGGTGGAGCACGTCGGAGCCCGCGTCGTAGATGCCGAGTTCCAGGGCGGACGTCGGACGGGCCGGCAGCCAGGGCGGGTTGCACACGACCAGGTCCGCTCGGCCGGCCGGCCACAGGTCGGCCTCGACGACCCGCACGTGCTCCGCGAGCCCGAGCCGCTGCAGGTTGTCGCGGGCGCAGGCCACCGCGCGAGGGTTGATGTCCGTGGCGACGATCCGCCGGGCTCCGCGGCGGGCCAGGACGGCGGCGAGCACCCCCGTCCCGGTGCCCAGGTCGAAGACGACGGACGGCGCGTCGCTGCCGGCGAAAGGCGCCTGGGCCACGAGGTCGACGTACTCGCCGCGCACGGGGGAGAACACTCCGTACGCGGGATGGACGCGCGCGTCGAGTGCGCGGATCTCGACACCCTGCTGGTGCCACTGGAACGCGCTGAGCACCCCGACGAGCTCGGTCAGCGCGATGCACGTCCGGCCGGTGTCGCCGCGAGCGCCGGCCGGCCCGTACGCGTGGTCGCAGGCTGCACGGACGTCGGGTGCCCGGCCCAGTCGCAGGGTGTGGTCGGCCTCGAGCACCACGAGCAGGCTGCCGAGCAGCCGAGCGCGTGCCGTGCGTCCTGCGCGGTGCTCGTGGAAGAGTGTCGCGGTGCCCTCGCGGGTCGGTGCGCCGCCGGCCGATGTGGTGCGCGAGCGGCCGTGCAGCCGGTCCACGGCGCGCAGGAGCTGGCGGGCGTTGTGGAAGTCGCCCTGCCACAGCAGGCCCGCGCCGCTGCGTGCCATGCGATAGGCGGCCTTGGCGGTGGCGCGGTCGTCGACGACGATGACGCGCGCCGGTGCGGGGGTGTGGTTCTCGGAGTGCCAGCGCGCGGTGCGGGGCGTTCCGTTCTCGGGCCAGCGGACCTCGGACATGACGTACTCCTGAGAAGGATGGAAGTTGCCGGACCATGCCCGTGGTCACGGCGGATCTTCCCGTCATGCGTGCCCATATCTTCTCACGCTGCCCACAGCCGCCGGTGCGGTGCGAATTTCCCCTCGTCGGGCAGGACGCTCGGTTGGCATGATCGCCGCATGACTCGCGTGCGACCCACCTGGCCCGACCTCCCGGCGCACGTCCGCGACGCCGTCGTCGCCGAGCTGGGTGGTCCGGTCACGGGCTGGACGTCGCACGACGGTGGTTACTCGCCCGGCTGGGCGCTCACGCTGGAGACGGCGGACGGGAACGTGTTCGTCAAGGTGGCCTCGACCGAGCACGAGGTCGCCGCGCGGCTGCACCGCCGGGAGGCGCAGCGCGCGGCGGCGCTGCCGGGCGGGGTTCCCGCGCCGGCCTTCCGCTGGATCCTGGAGCTGCCCGAACCCGGGGGAGCGGAGCCCGCGTGGGTGGTCATCGCCTCCGACGCAGTCAGGGGACGCGCGCCCCGGACCGAACCGTGGGACCTCGAGGACCTCGACCGTCTGCAGCACCTGGCGCGCCGCATCGCCCGGTACGAGGCGCCGGACGGCGGTACGTTCCCCGCCTTCGCCGACCACACCTGGCCGGAGGCGGCCCTGCTAGCTGCCGAACGTCCGGCGGGTCTGGCGACCTACGACCCCTGGCTGGCCGAGAATCTCGGTCGGATCGCGGGGATCGCCGCGCCCGAGCGGCAGTTCGAAGCGTTCGCCGGACCGCATCTGGTGCACGGTGACCTGCGCGCCGACAACGCGCTCGTCGTCCGGCATGCCGACGGGGTGGAGGAGGCGGTGGCCGTGGACTGGCCGCACGCCGTGCGCGGTGCGGAGTTCCTGGACCAGACCGGCATGCTGGCGGGGGTGCACGCGGGCGGCGGGCCGGCTCCGGAGGAGGTCCTGGAGCGGACGCCGCTCGCCGTGGGTGTCGACCCCGAGGCGGTCACGGTGTGGGTGGCGGTGCTGACCGCCTACTTCGCGCGCAGCTCCCTGCTGGAGCCGCCGCCCGGCATCCCGCACCTGCGCGCGTTCCAGCGCGTCCAGGCGGAGGCGTGCATCCCGTGGCTCCGGTACCGGATCCGCGAGAGCTAGACCTGCGCGGCGGCGAGCTGCTCCCGCACCTGGCGCTTGGCGCGGGTCAGCATGCCCGCCATGCCGTTGAGCCGCAGCAGGCTGACCACCTTGGTGAGGCCGAGCTGGAGCGGGTAGTCCTCGGGCACGTCCAGCACCTGCTGTGCGGTGAGCCCGGTCAGGCCCTGCGCGAGGATCGACGCGAAGCCGCGCGTGGTGGGCGCCTCCTCCGGTGCGCTGGCGTGGAAGGCGACCACGCCGGCGTCGTCCACCTCGGCGAAGGCGTAGACGGGCGACTGGCACTCCTGCACCCGTTCCAGCCGTTCGGGTGCGTCCGCGTACCTGGCGGGCAGCGGCGGAAGCTCGCGCGACACCTCGAGCAGGAGCTGCAGCCGGTCTCGTTCGGGCGTCTCCAGGAAGGCGTCCCGCAGCTCGGCGAGGGCCTCGGGCAGGTCGACGTCGTTGGTGCTCATCGGTCCATCCTTCCATCGGGTGCCAGGTCCGGGCGAGCGGCCCGGCGTCGTCGTACGGTTGATGCATGGCCGAGAAGAAGCGGTCTGGGGAGGACCGCGAACGCTGGTCCCAGGACGTCACCGAAGGCAGTGACGCCCTGGACCTGGAAGAGGGTGTCTTCACGTGGGACGACCCCGCGCGGATCGCCCGGTCGCTCAGACGGTCCGCGGAGTCGAGCGACCGGCGCAAGAGCTCCCCGTACCGCTCGGCGATGTCGATGCTCACGTTCTACGTGAACCGTGCCGGCAAGGAGCTCGACGCGGACCAGCGCGAGGTGCTCGAGCGCGCCAAGGACGAGCTGCGCAAGGAGTTCGGCCGCGCCTGAGCCGGCGTCTGACCGGCGTCAGACGGCGCCGGGCTCGCTGCCGGTCGCGACCGGAACGCGCACGGCGTTGCCCCACTCGGTCCACGAGCCGTCGTAGTTGCGCACGTCGGAGTACCCGAGCAGGTAGGTGAGCGCGAACCAGGTGTGGCTGGAGCGCTCGCCGATGCGGCAGTACGTGATCACGGCGTCGTCGGGGTTCATGCCGAGGTCGGTCGTGTAGATCGCCTCGAGCTCCTCGCGGGTCTTGTACGTGCCGTCCTCCGCGACCGCCGTCGCCCACGGGACGTTGCGCGCGGTGGGGATGTGGCCGCCGCGCAGCACGCCCTCCTCCGGGTAGTCCGGGATGGCGATGCGTTCGCCGGTGTACTCCTGCGGGGAGCGGATGTCGACGAGCGGACCCGTGCCGAGGTGCTGCAGGACGTCCTCGCGGAAGGCGCGGATCGCGCTGTCGTCGCGGACGACGGTGGGGTACTCGACCGGGGCGGGCGCCGGGACGTCGGTGGTGAGCTCGCGGCCCTCCGCGCTCCACAGTCCGCGGCCGCCGTCGAGCAGGCGCACGTCCGTGTGCCCGAACAGGGTGAACACCCAGGCCGTGTACGCGGCCCACCAGTTGTTCTTGTCCCCGTAGAGCACGATCGTCGTGTCGCGGGTGATGCCCTTGCTCCTCATGAGCTCGGCGAACGCCGCGCCGTCCAGGTAGTCCCGCATCTCGGGGTGCTGCAGCTCGGTGTGCCAGTCGACCTTCACGGCGCCCGGGATGTGCCCTGTCTCGTAGAGCAGGACGTCCTCGTCGGACTCGACCACGACGACCCCCGGGTCCTTCAGGTGGTCGGCGAGCCAGGTGGTGCTCACGAGTCGTTCCGGGTGGGCGTACTGCGCGATCTTGTCCGACGGGTCGATGGGCGCGGGCATGGGGCCTCCTCGTAGAGCACGTGCACTGACGAGAATAGAACACACGGGTGTGCCGAAAAGATCCCGGGTGGGGCACGTTCAGGCCAACCGCCGCTCCAGCACACCCAGCCGTGCCCACGCCCGCGCCGCCTGTGGCCCGCCCGCCGGCGCCAGCCGGGCCAGGCGCGTCCAGGCCGCGTGGTCGTCGGCACCCTCGCTCCGCGCGGTCCACTGCTCGACGGCGGCCGCGTCGCTGCAGCCGTGCACCGCCTCGCGGACCTCGGCCTCGAGCTCCTCGCGCAGTCGTTCGACCCCGGGGGCGACCGACCGGCGCAGCAGCGGCTCGGGGTAGGCCGCGAGCGCGCCCCGGACATCGGCGTGGCGGAGCCGGGTACGCACCGTGTCGACGTCGGACCGCAGCGGGCGCGCGAGGCGGTAGGGGCGGGACCCGGCGAGCAGCGGGCCGTTCAGGACGCTGTCGGCGACCCGGCGCAGGCGTGAGATCTCGGCGCGCACCGCGACGAGGGACAGGTCGCCGGGGTGGAGCAGGACGGCGAGCTCCTCCGCGCCGAGACCCCGGGGGTGTTCGGCGAGCAGGAGCAGGATCTCGGCGTGCCGCAGCGAGAGCCGCCGCCCGCGGAGCGCGGGGGCGCCGAGCAGCCGGAGGTCGGGGGCCGGGGGAGAGGCGGCGCCCGCTGCGCCGGGGTCCGGGTCGGGGCCGCCTGCCCAGGCCGGGCGATCGCCGTCGGACCTCCGTAGCTGGGCGGCGCGGGCGGCGAGCTCGCGCTCGACCATCGCGACCGTGGCCCGGACCAGGGCGAGGGCCACGTGCGACCCGGCGGCGCTGCCGCCGGTGAGGTCGAGCACGCCGACGATGCCGCCGGCCGGGTCGTGCACCGGTGCCGCGGTACAGCTGAGCTGCTGGACCGGGCGCACGTAGTGCTCGGCCCCGAGCACCTGGACGGGGCGACGTGTGGCCAGGGCGGTGCCGGGCGCGTTGGTGCCGACGGACTCCTCGCGCCACACCGCGCCCTCGACGAACCCGACGTGGTCCACCGCGGAGCGTACGGGGCCGCGGCCCTCGACCCAGAGCAGCCGTCCGACGTCGTCGGACACCGCCACCACCAGGTCGTCGCCTGTGGCCCCACCCACCAGGTCCCGCACGAGGGGCATCGCGACGGCCAGGGGATGGTCGCGGCGGTAGTCGTCGAGCTCGTCCGACGCTGCGACGGCGACCGTGCCCGGATGGTCCGGGTCCACACCGTTGCGCAGGCTCCGCCGCCACGAGGCCGCGACGACGGGGTCGATCCCCGCGGGCTCCTGCGAGCCTGCGGAACCGACGAAGTTCTCGTATGCCGCGCGCACCCACTGCGCGTCCCGGTGTGGCACCTGCGTCATGCTGCCCCTGACCTGGTTCCGACGTCGTCGTCGAACCACCCAAGTGTAGGCACCACGCCAAGGCCATCAACAGGTTGTCCACCGTGGCCGCCAAGTTATCCACCGCAGTGAGTGCGTTTTCCACAGATCACGGGTGTATTACGGTCTCGCCGCGCGAGACGCTAGAAGTAGTCCTAGCGTCCATCACATCGGTTGTTAAAGGGCCACGAGCCCGACACCTTGTTTTCATGGGATCTCTCTTTGGGGGAAGAGTTGAACACCATCGCTTTGGCCAAGCCGGAACCTGCCCTATCGGGAACTGACGAACAGCCGGGTGACAGACCCGTCCGGCTCGTCGAGCTCGACCCGGTCCAGCTACCTCCGCTCGACGTGGCAGAGCCGCCGCTCGCGGATCTCGCGGGCGCCCGCGGCCGGCGTCGGTGGACGTTCGGCGCAGCGATCATCACCGGTGTCATCGTCGCGATCGCCCTCTGGTCGGGCTCGGTCCGTGCTGACGAGAACAGCCACCTCACGACCCTCACCACCCAGATCGACAGCCAGGTCAGTGCCACCTCGGCTCGTTCGCAGGACCTCGCCGCCGTCGTGGACAGGGCCGAGCGGGTCTACCAGCACTCGAACGGCCAGGTCGCGGACCCGGCCACGCGTGATCTTCTCGCGGAGGCGCTCGCCGACGCGCGTTCGGCCGTGGCGCAGCGCGTGACCGACGCCCCGCCGTCCTCCGTGACGCAGGCTCGCACCCTCCTCGCCCAGGCGGCGCACATGGAGAACTCGCTGGACTGGGCCACCGAGGACCTCCGTGTCGCCGTCGACCTGGTCCAGCAGTCCCAGGGTGCGCAGCGTGTGCTGGACACCCGGGACCCGGTCGGTGACCGCACGGTCCTCACGTCCAACGAGGATTCCTGACACCTCTGTGTCGACGGGTGATGACGGCCTAAAGTTCCGTTGCCCTTCACGCGCCGAAAGCCCTTTTCCTCGAAATGGCGCACTTTCGGGTGCCTCGCCGGTTCTTCCGATCCAAGTTTCCGACGAGAGCAATTCCCTGAGCAATTCTTTCCGCGCTGCGCCATTTCCTGCCGAGTAAAGTTCAGGCCAGTGCCCGGTAGGTCGCTACGAGGTCCAAGAACTCCGCCCGCAGGCCGTACGGGTCGTGCCCCAGGGCGCCGGCTGCGCGCTCCCGCACCGCGTCGAGGCTCGCGCCGGCCCGGTACTCCGACCCGGTGGCGATGAGCCCGAGCTCCGCGACCGCGGACGCGAACGCGAAGTCCGTCGTCGGCGTGGTCGTGAACGCGTCCGCGCCGACCGGGAACTCGACCTCGGTGCTCGACGCCGGTTCGGCGCCGCTCGGCATCTTGTAGCGCACGTGCACCGTCATGAAGTCGTCGCTGGTGCCGACCTCGCGGTCGGAGTACTTCAGGTCGGCGCCGTCCGGGCCACCGGCGCCGTCGGCGGCGGGTACGAGCTCGTAGAACGCCGTGACCGAGTGGCCGGCGCCGACGTCGCCCGCGTCCTTGGTGTCGTCATCGAAGTCCTCGTCCTCCAGGCGCCGGTTGTCGTACCCGATCAGCCGGTACGAGCCGACCGTGGCGGGGTTGAGCTCCACCTGGAGCTTCAGGTCCTTGGCCACCACGAACATGGTGGAGCCGAACTCGTCCACCAGGACCTTGCGCGCCTCGGCCAGGGTGTCGATGTAGGCGTAGTTGCCGTTCCCGTGGTCGGCGATGGCCTCCATCGTGTCGTCCTTCAGGTTGTGCATGCCGAAGCCGAGGACCGAGACGTAGACGCCGGACTCCCGCTCGGCCTCGATCATGTCCGTGAGCTCCTCCGGGCTGGACGGGCCGACGTTGAAGTCCCCGTCGGTGGCAAGGACCACCCGGTTGTTGCCGCCCTCGACGAAGTTCCGCTCGGCGAGCTCGTACGCCGTCCGCAAGCCGTCCGCGCCACCCGTGGAGCCCCCGGCCCGCAGCGACCGCAGGTGGTCCACCAGCACGCCGTGCTCGGACCCGGGCACGGAGTCGGCGACCACCTGGTTGTCGCCCGCGTACGTCACGATCGACACCCGGTCGTCCTCGTCGAGCTGTTCCACGAGCAGCGTGAACGACTCGGCGAGCAGCGGCAGCTTGTTCGGCTCGTCCATCGACTCGGACACGTCGAGCAGGAACACGATGTTGTTGCCCTCCGACGACGGCAGAGCCTCCGTCGCCTGCACCCCGACCATCGCGAGCTGGTGCTCCGGGTTCCACGGCGCCGCCGCCACCTCGGTCGACACCGAGAACGGGTGCTCTGCGCCGGGCTCGGGCGCCGGATAGTCGTAGTCGAAGTAGTTGACGAGCTCCTCGATCCGCACGCCCTCCGGCACGACGCCCTGATTCACCTGGCGCCGCAGGTTCGAGTACGACGCCGTGTCGACGTCCGCCGAGAACGTGGACAACGGGCTCGTGGCGACGTCCCGGAACGGGGTCTCGGGGGAGTCGTCGTACTCCTCGTTCGAACCCGGCGGCACGGGGCCGGGGCCGGGCAGCACAGGGACCGGCAGATCGCCCAGCTCGGGCGCGGGGACCGTGAGGTTCGCCCCGTCGGCGGCGGTCTCCGTCGCGCCGCCGTGAGCGGTGCAGCCGGCGAGCGCCAGCGTCACCGTCACGAGGGCCGCGAACGGCGCCGCGAGCCGTCGCGCCGGGTGTACGGCAGGGCTGGTCCGGTGGGTCGTGGATGTCATGGGGTGGCCTCTCGTCGGCTTCGGAGTGCTTCCTGGGTCCGCGTCCGGTCCTCTGCAGGCCATGTGTTCCGTGGCCGACCCTGCTTGCCGCGCCGAGGTCACGGTCCGGTTGCAACCCCGATGCAACGCCCGGCTGCCTAACCTCGCCCCAGCCGGGTGCGCCGTCGCACCCGGGTGTGGCTCCGCCGTCGGACAGCCGGCGGCGGGCACGAGAACCTGCGAGGAGGCAGACCATGACCGTGTACGCAGCCCCAGGTACCGAAGGTGCCATCGCCAGCTTTCGGCCCCGGTACGACCACTGGATCGGGGGCGAGTACGTACCGCCCGCGAACGGCCAGTACTTCGAGAACCCCAGCCCCGTGAACGGGCGCACCTTCACCGAGGTCGCACGCGGCGACGCCGACGACATCGACCGGGCCCTCGACGCCGCCCACGGCGCCGCACCCGCCTGGGGCCGCACCTCGGTGACGGAGCGCGCCAGGATCCTGAACAAGATCGCCGACCGCATGGAGGAGCACCTCGAGGAGCTGGCCGTCGCCGAGACCTGGGAGAACGGCAAGCCGGTACGCGAGACGCTCGCCGCGGACCTCCCGCTCGCGATCGACCATTTCCGCTACTTCGCGGGCGCGATCCGGGCGCAGGAGGGGTCGATCAGCGAGATCGACGGCGACACCATCGCCTACCACTTCCACGAGCCGCTGGGCGTGGTCGGGCAGATCATCCCCTGGAACTTCCCGATCCTCATGGCCGTGTGGAAGCTGGCGCCGGCGCTCGCGGCGGGCAACGCGGTGGTGCTCAAGCCGGCCGAGCAGACGCCGACGTCGATCCTCTACCTCATGGAGCTCATCGCGGACCTGATCCCGCCGGGCGTCCTGAACGTCGTCAACGGGTTCGGTGCGGAGGCCGGCAAGCCGCTGGCCAGCTCGCCGCGGATCCGCAAGATCGCGTTCACGGGTGAGACCACGACGGGGCGCCTGATCATGCAGTACGCGTCGCAGAACATCATCCCGGTGACGCTGGAGCTGGGCGGCAAGTCGCCGAACATCTTCTTCAGCGACGTCGCGGACGCGAACGACGAGTTCTACGACAAGGCGCTGGAGGGCTTCACGATGTTCGCCCTCAACCAGGGCGAGGTGTGCACGTGCCCGTCGCGTGCGCTCATCCAGGCGGACATCTACCAGTCCTTCCTGGCCGACGCCGTCGCGCGCACCGAGGCGGTCAAGCAGGGCAACCCCCTGGACACCGACACGATGATCGGCGCGCAGGCGAGCAACGACCAGCTCGAGAAGATCCTCAGCTACTTCGACATCGGCAAGGCGGAGGGCGCCAAGGTGCTCACCGGCGGGTACCGGGCCGAGATGGAGGGCGACCTCGCGGGCGGCTACTACGTGACGCCCACGATCTTCGAGGGGAAGAACTCCATGCGGATCTTCCAGGAGGAGATCTTCGGGCCCGTGGTCGCGGTGACCGAGTTCGCCGACTTCGACGACGCCATCAAGGTCGCCAACGACACCCTGTACGGGCTGGGCGCCGGCGTCTGGACCCGGTCGGGTGCGGACGCCTACCGGGCCGGGCGTGCGATCGAGGCCGGCCGCGTGTGGACCAACTGCTACCACGCGTACCCGGCGGCCGCGGCGTTCGGCGGCTACAAGGGTTCCGGCGTCGGCCGCGAGAACCACAAGATGATGCTCGACCACTACCAGCAGACCAAGAACCTGCTGGTGAGCTACGCCCAGGGGAAGCAGGGCTTCTTCTAGGAGCCCGCCGCCCCCGGTGTCAGACGTACAGGTCATCCCGGTGACCTGTACGTCCGACACCGCAACCGACACGAGGAGGTCTCCATGTCCGACGACGTCCGCTCGCCCGAGGTGTCCGACGCACCACCCGCACGGGTCGCCGTGACCGACGCCGCGGCGGCGCTGCTCGTCCGGCTGCGGGACAAGCACGGCGACCTGATGTTCCACCAGTCCGGCGGCTGCTGCGACGGCTCGTCGCCCATGTGCTACCCGGACGGCGACTTCATCACCGGGGACGCCGACATCCACCTCGGTGACCTCGCCGTCGGGGCCGACGGCACCGCGTTCACCGTCCCGGTCTGGATGAGCCGCAGCCAGTTCGAGTACTGGAAGCACACGCATCTCACCATCGACGTGGTCCCCGGCCGTGGCGCCGGGTTCAGCGTGGAGGCGCCCGAGGGAGTGCGCTTCCTCATCCGGTCCCGGCTGTTCACCGACGCGGAGTGGGAGCTGCTCCGCAGCTGAGCACGGCCCGCAGCTGAGCACGGCCCAGGACGGCACGGCCTACTCGGGACGCAGCGGGACGACGCCGTCCGCCGTCGCGAGGAAGAACCCGGCGAGCGGGATGCCGTGCTCCGCCGCGGCCGAACGAAGCGCCGCGCGCCAGGCGCGGTCGCCGGACGAGCCCGCCGCCGGGCCGGGCCGCTCGAGCATCAGCAGGACCGCTGCTCCGGGCTCGTCCTGCACGATCTCGTGCCAGGCCCGACCGAGGTTGCTCACCAGGTGCCCGTCGGGCTCGTCCGGCACATGGTCGATCGGCACGATCACGGGCAGCGGCCGGCGCCCGCCGTCCAGCATCACGAACCACAGCGTGCGGCGGCGCGGAGTGACGCCGTCATGCAGGAACGTCACGAACGCGAGCAAGGCCGCGTCATCGGTAAGCGGATGATCCGGGATGATGTCACTTGATGAGGCCATGGCTTCAGTTCTACCGCGGAATGTGCGCACCGGACGGTTATCCACAGGTCGGTGTCGGGGGGAGCTTGCACACTGCTTCGCGCCAGGACTTGAAGTTGACGCGACGTCAACCTCTACCGTGAGGGACATGCACTGGTCCATCCAAGAGATCGCGCGGCTCACCGGCGTCACCAGCCGGACGTTGCGGCACTACGACGCGGTGGGGCTCCTGCCCGCCACCCGGACGACGGCGAGCGGCCCTCGCCGCTACGACCGCACCGCACTGGTGCGGCTGCAGCGGATCCTGCTGCTGCGCGATCTCGGGCTCGGCCTCGGCGACATCGCCGAGGTGCTCGACAGCGACCGGGACGAGGCGAAGGCGTTACGTCGTCACCTCGTCTCGCTGCGGGCCGAGCAGGGCCGGCTGACGCGGCAGATCGCGTCGGTCGAACGGACGGTCACTGCACTCGAGAAGGACCCCGGAGCGAAGGAGAACATCATGGCGCAGGACATGCTCGACGGATTCGACCACACCCAGTACGAGCAGGAGGTGACCGAGCGCTGGGGCCGCGACGCGTACGTGAAGAGCGACGCGTGGTGGCGCGGTCTCGGCAAGGACCGCCAGGACGAGTTCAAGGCGCAGGTGCTGGCGTTGAACACCGCCTGGATCGAGGCCGCGGAAGCCGGTCTGGACCCGGCGTCAGAGGGGGCACAGGCGATCGCCGCCCGGCACGCCGCGTGGCTCGTCGCCGTACCAGGTACGCCCGGTCACGAGCAGGGCCGACCCGACAAGGGCTACCTGCTCGGCCTGGCCGACATGTACGTGGCCGACGAGCGGTTCGCCGCGAACTACGGCGGTACCGAGGGGGCCACGTTCGTGCGTGGCGTGCTCCGTGTCTACGCGGAGCGGGCCTACCCGGAGGGGAGGGCCTGAGCGCGGTACAGATCACGCAGCAGGCAGATCTCGCCGCCGTGGGCCATGGCCTCGCGGCTGAGGTGCGTCACGAGCGCGGCCATCGGGAACTCGGCGTACGCCAGGCCCTTGGGGCCGATCGGGCGCATCAAGGACTCGTCGTCCAGGGCGGCGATACCGGCCTGCCAGGACCGGTAGCCCTCCTCGAGCATCGCAAGGCCGCCCTCTGCGGTGACCGGTGCCTGGGGCCAGTGCCGCGCATCGAACATGTCGGCATCGGCCGGCGCGTCGGTGGGTCCGAACAGGGCCCTGGCGCGCCGGCCGAACACGTCCCGGCCGACATGGACCATGCGCCATGCAATGGTGGTGACCGGCGGTATCTCCGGCTCGGGCACCTCGTGCTCGAGCCGTGGCTCACCGTCAGGCCCGGGGCGCACGCTCCAGGCCGGCGAGGCAGGCTCCCAGAGATACTCCGCGTCCGTGAGGCCCTCCAGGCGTGGCCAGAGATGGAAGTCCCAGTAGAAGCCGAGCTGGTCGAGGAGGAGGTCACGCCATGTCGTCGACGGCTCTGTCGGGGGCGTCGTCGGCCCGGAAGTGGTCATGCCCGAACGGTACGCAGGGTCACTGACACGCGGTTTCACAGGTTAGCCTCTGCATATGCCCGAAGCGCCCGCCGAAACCTCTCAAAAACTGCCTGTGACCTGCTGGTTTGCCGGTCTGACGACGCTCGATGTGATCCATCGCAGTGCCGTGCGACCGGGGCCGAACCAGAAGATCACCGCCGTCCGTCAGGACGTCTCCGCGGGCGGCCCCGCCGCCAATGCGGCGGTCACCGCCGCGACGCTCGGGGCGCGGGCACTACTGATCAGTGCCATGGGCTCCGGCCCGGTGGGTTCGGCGGCACGCGGCGACCTGGAGCGTCACGGCGTCGAGATCTACGACACGGCGGAGGGACGCGAGATCCCCCTGGCGGTCTCGGCCGTGCTCGTCGACGACGCGACGGGTGACCGCTCCGTCGTCTCGCCCGACGCGACGCTCGCCGCCGGGTTCGACGTCACGCCCGCCGAGCTCGACACCCTGCCACGGCCGGACGTGGTCCTGCTCGACGGGCACCACCCCGACCTGGCGCGGAGTGTCCTCGCGTACGCGCGGACGCTGGAGCCCCGCCCGCTGATCGTCCTCGACGCCGGCCGCTGGCGTCCCGTCTTCGCCGATCTCATGGGGGAGGCCGACGTCACCGCGCGATCCGCGGACTTCCGGGCGCCCGCCGACGTCCCCTGCTCCCGTGCCACGGTCGCCACGCACGGTGCCGACCAGGTGACCTGGTGCGACCAGGACGGGACGGCCGGGACCAGCGACGTGCCGGCCGTCGACGTGCGTGACACGCTGGGCGCCGGGGACGCGTTTCACGGCGCGCTGGCCGTGGCGCTCGCGCAGGGTGCGGGGCTCGAGGCCGCCGTCGAGGAGGCCGTGCGGGTGGCGTCCCTCCGCGTCCAGTACGTCGGCCCTCGATCCTGGCTGGAGAACCTCTCGTGCGCCTGACCACCCCCGAGCTCGTCGAACGGGCCGCCGCGCACGCCGCCGAGGCCCGCCGGACGGGCCGGGTCCGCGTCCTCGGACTCACCGGTCCGCCCGGCGCGGGCAAGTCGACGCTGGCCACCGCGCTCGTCGAGGGCCTGGCCCTCGGTACGGCGGTGGTGGTCGGCATGGACGGTTTCCACCTGTCCAACGCCGTGCTCGAGGCGCGCGGCAGCCGCGACCGCAAGGGCGCCATCGACACGTTCGACGACGCCGGGTACGCGGCCCTGATCGACCGGCTCGCGGACCGCGACCTGGAGGGTCCGCCGGTCTACGCGCCGGAGTTCCACCGCGAGATCGAGGAGCCGGTCGCCGCCGGAACCGTCGTGACGGACGAGCCCCTGGTGATCACGGAGGGCAACTACCTCCTGGCGCCGAGCGGTGCCTGGCCCGCGGCCCGCGCACGCATGGTGGAGGTCTGGTACGTCGATCTGCCGGAGGAGGAGCGGCTGCGGCGCCTCGTCGCCCGGCACCAGACGTTCGGCAAGCCCCGGTCCGACGCCGAGGCGTGGGCTGGCGGGACCGACCAGCGCAACGCGGACCTCATCGCGGCCACCCGGGACCAGGCGGACCTGCTCGTCGAGTGGGTCTGACCCGCGCAGGCGGGGACGGGCCGGGCCGGGGGGCCGGGACGGATGACGCCGGCCGGGACGGGTGGCGTCGACCACAGCTCAGCCGATCTCGAGGACGGCCACGCGCCAGACGCCGCGTCGAGCCTCTAACCGCACGGCGGCGGCTCGCACCCGGCCCTCGTCGTGCAGGATCACCGTGGCCTCGGCCGACGAGGCGCCCAGCCGGACCATCCGCACGCGTCGGACGGTCGCTGCGTGCGCCCTGGGCCGTGGCGCCCGGCTCTGTCGCACCTCGCGCATCAGCCGGCCTCGCTCCAGGAGCTGGTCGTAGACCTGTGGCGTGACCCAGCGCGCGAGCTGGGCCGCCGGCCGCTCGCCGCGGAGCACCTCGACCGCCGCGCGGACCACCCGGCAGACCTGCGCGGTGGGGTCGGGCAGTGTGGGGTCCGGTTCGGGGGTCGGACGTCCGCCCACTGCCTCGAGGGCGGCTGCCGCGTTCTGGAGCTCCGGGTAGGGCGTGCCGCCGATCCGCATCCGGCGCAGGCGACGACCGATCCCGGGTCCCGTCACCGGTCCCACCCGCGGTGTGGCGGGCCGCCGCGGTGGTGCGGGCGGGCCGAGGGCGGCGGCTCGCACCGGCGGGTTCCCGGTGGCCGGAGGGGTGGCCGGAGGGGAAGGCTGCCTCGGCGGGGTGGTCGTGCGGGTCGGTGTCGGCGCTGGGCCCGGTGCCGGGGCCGCAGCCGGTGCTGGGGCCCCGGCTGGGCTCGATGAGCGCTGTGCCGGTGCCGGTGCTGTCGTCGTGGTCGTCGCTGGCGGGCTGTGCGGGCGTGGGCCGTCGGGCGGCGCGTCGGGCGAGACGTCGAGCGTGGTCATGGGAGCTCTCCTGGAGGGCCGTGCGGTGCGGTCGCTGGTTCGGGGTGCTGCGGGGGTGCTTCAGGTCGTGGCCGTTTTCGGTCACGGCCGGTGCAGGACCGTGCCAGGGCGGATCAGGTCGGGGTTCGTCCCCAGCGCCTCTCGGTTGGCGTCGTGCCACCGTGTGACGGCGGCGGCGACCTCGGCGTCGGACGGGTCGGCACCGGCCTGCTCGTCGGCGAGGTGGTGGGCGGCGATACCCCAGAGTGTGTCGCCCGGTTCGACCACGACCAGCGGCTCGCGCACCGTTCCTGCGCGCAGGCCCCGGTTGACCAGCGCGGACCGTTCAGGTGCCGGTCGGGGGCGGGATGCCGCCGACCCGGGCGCTCCGTCGCGGGCCGAGTCCTGGGCTGACGCCACGTCGGTCGGCTGCCAGCCCAGATCGAGCACGACGGCCGGCCCGCCGTCGGCGGAGGCGATCACCCCGGGGCCTCGGTCCGGCAGGGCCATCGCCGTCGGGGCCGCGAGGGCGAGGCCCAGCCCCGCTCCGGCCGCCGCGCGTGCGAGCCGCCGCACGACCGCCGGTGCGTGCCGCGCGACGGCCCGTTCGCCTGCTGCCCAGCGCCGTCCGCGCCGGCCCGCGACCACGCAGGCCAGTGCGATGAGGGCGTGCAGCCCTGTCCAGCCCGCCACGAGCGTGCCGCCGGCCACGGCCGCGAGCTCGACGATGTCCTCGATCGGGAAGAGCGCTGTACCGAGCCCCGTGCCGACCTGCCACGTGCGCGCAGCGAGCACCCCGGTGGCGCCGACGAGCGTGGCGGCGAGAACAAGGAGACCGGTGAGGCCACCACGGGCGGCCCCCGCGCGGACGGCATGCTCGCTGCTTCCGCGAGGGCTCGTTGGTTCCGTCGCCGGCGCGGTGCCCCTGCGATCTGGCTGACGGTTCTTGGTGGCGTACGCCGACGGTGCATGGGTGAGGGCGTGGTTCGACATGGTTCCCCCTGCGGTGGTCGAATTCCGGTGACAACGGACTCATTCACACATTTTGATGATTGTTGATGCCGTCCGGTGCTGGATATTCAACATCGGTGCCGCCGAGGTGTCCACCGGAGGGCGAGATGGCTGTGGATGGCGCAGGGTGACCCCATGGCACTCATGTACCCACCCGGCCCGACCCGCTGGGAAGCGTTGTTCGGAGACCTCGAGGCCCAGGCGGGCGCGCAGGCGGCGGCCGAGGCTGACGCGCTCGTGTCCGAGATGACACGGGCCGAGCACGCGACGATGACGCTCGCGGACCGGTTCCGCGCCGCGGTCGGGTCGGTGGTCACGCTGGAGCTGCTCTCCGGCGCGCCGCTGCGCGGCGTCGTGCGGGAGGCGGCGGACGAGTGGGCCCTGGTGCAGGGTGTCCGGCCCGAACCGGCGAGCCAGCACCTCGTGCCGCTGGCCGCGATCGCCGGTGCCCACGGGCTGGGCCGTCAGGCGGCGCAGGCCACCTCGCGGCGGGACGCGCTCGGTCTCGGGCCGGTGCTACGAGCGCTGCAGCGGGACCGTGCACGCGTCACAGTGCGCACGTTGCACGGCACGGTGGGGGGCCGGATCGCGCGCGTCGGCAGGGATCACCTGGACATCGACGGACTCGATGATCGGGGAACTCGGCTGGTTCCGTTCTCTGCCTTGCTGGCTGTGAGCGAGGCACCCTGAAACGGTCGAGAATGCCGTAAAAAGAGAGCGGGACCGGTGCCACTCTGCATGGAGTGCTCCGGTCCCGTCAGTGTGTTGCGAGGGCTTTCAGGCGTCCGTCGTCGCCGAACCCTTGAGCCGCTCACGGCTCTTTGCGTACATGCGCTCGATGTACGACTCGAGCTCCGCGGCCTCGACGCGCCAGACCTTCTTGGGGCCCACCTGGATGGCGGGAAGGTCGCCGGTCCGAACCAGGGCATAGCCCTGAGCCATCGAGATGTTCAGGGTCTCGACCACATCGGCCAGAGAGAGAAAGCGCTTTTCCATGGGGACAGTGTGGCACGAGACACCGACATGAGGGGGTTATCCACAAGAAGTGTTTATCTGATGCCGGATCGGCGGCGTTCGATCACTATGGTTCCGGCGCTCTGCCTAGGCTGCGCCCATTCTGTCCGGATCAGCACGTCGACTTGTACGCGAAGTTGTACGCGAAGGTCTACCCAAAGTCCACCAAAGTACGCGGAAGGACCGACATGACGTATGCCCCGGCCGCCCCGGCACCACCCGACCTGGGTCAGGGCCTCCCGGAGCCGGTGGCCGCCCGGTTGCGTCGGCCGCGCTGGCGGGATCCGCGGCTCCTGGTGGGTGTCGTCATCGTCGCGCTGTCGGTGGCCCTCGGCTCCTGGGTGGTCTCGGCGGCGAGCCGTACCGTGCCGGTGTTCGTAGCGGACGGTGCGCTGACGCCCGGCACGCCGCTTGCTCCCGAGGCGCTCCGCACCGTCGACGTGCGGCTCGGCGCCGGCGCGGGCGGCTACCTGCCGGCCGACGAGCCGCTGCCCGAGGGCCTGGTGGCGCTCCGGGTGGTGGACGACGGCGAGCTGGTCCCCCTCACCGCGCTCGGCGCCGACGCCGACGTCCGGTCCGTGGCCGTCCCTGTCGGATCAGGGCTCTCGGATCGCATCCGTCCGGGCGCAGTGGTGGACCTGTGGTTCGTGCCCGACGCGCCGGTCGCGACGGGTGCGGCCGGGGGCAAGCCGGCCAGGCCCGAGCCGAGCACGCTCGCACAGAGCGTGGTCGTCGAGCAGGTCGACGCCGAGGACGGCGCGATCGTCGTGGACGGCACCGTCACGCTCCACGTGCTCGTGCCGACCGACTCGCTCCCGAAGGTGCTCACCGCGCTCTCGGGGGCGGGCACGGTCGCCGTCGTGCCGGTGGCAGGTGACGTCCGATGACCGACGAGCGGATGGTCACCGTGCTGGTGGCAGTGCGGGCGCCGGACGAGGAGGCAGCGGTCGTCACGGTGCTCGGTGCGCAGCCGCGCGTGAAGGTGGCCCGCCGGTGCGCCGAGCTGACCGAGCTGCTGGCCGCGGCCGAGGCCGGCGCCGGGACCGCCGCCGTCGTCTCGGGTGACCTGCCCGGCCTGGACCGGGACGCGGTGGCACGGCTGCGCGGTGCCGGTCTGCGGGTGGTCGCGCTCGAGGACCCGGCGACGTCCGCCGAACGGCTCGCCGGGCTGGGGTGCGACGTGGTGGTGACCGAGGGGGACGCGGAGAACCTGGTCGCGGCCGTCCGGGGGGACGCGCCGGAGGCGGCGCCGCCGCCGGCCCCGGCGCCCGAGCTCGAGGGCAGGCCCGGCACGATCGTCGCCGTCTGGGGACCCGCCGGTTCGCCCGGCCGGACGACCACCGCGATCGAGCTCGCCGCGGCCCTCGCCGGGGTGGGGGCCGCCGGGCCGCGCCGTCCGGGCCTGCGGCGTCGCGCACGACCCGCGGTGCCGCCGCACGGCGCCGGCACGGTCCTCCTGGCCGACGCCGACACCTACGCGTCGTCCGTGACCTCCCGTCTCGGCCTGCTCGACGACGCGCCCGGACTCGCCGCCGCCGCGCGGGCTGCCGGGCAGGGCGTGCTGGACGTCGTGACGCTGGCCGGCCACAGCCCTGTGGTGCTGCCCGGGGTACGGGTGCTCACGGGCATCACGCGTGCGTCGCGCTGGCCGGAGCTGTCCGCCACCTCGCTCGACGTGGTGTTCCAGCGCTGCCGCAGTCTCGCGTCGTGGACCGTGGTCGACTGCGGGCCGGTCCTCGAGGCCGACGAGCTCCTCATGTACGACACGCGTGCCCCGCAGCGCAACGGCGCGACCCTGAGCGCGCTGCAGGCCGCGGACATCGTGGTCGTGGTCGGCGGAGCGGATCCCGTGGGCCTCCAGCGCCTGGTGCGCGGCCTGGAAGACCTGCGCGACGCCGCGGTGCCGGTGCCGGCGGCACGCCTGGTGGTGGTCAACCGGGTACGCGAGTCCGCCGTCGGTCGGCGGGCCGGAAGCCAGATACGTGACGCGCTCGCGCGGTACGCGGGGGTCGACGACGTGCACCTCGTCCCCGACGACCCCGCCGGCCTCGACGCAGCGCTGCTGGCCGGCCGGGTGCTCGCCGAGTGCGCGCCCACCTCGCCCGCCCGGGCGGGATTCAGCGGGCTCGCCGACCGGGTCAGGGAGCTCGTGCCCTCGGGCGTGGTCGGGGCTTCTGGGTAACAATCTGCCCGATCGGCGCGGCTCGACGGCGCACGAGCGGCATCCGGCACTAGGTTGTGCGCGTGGCCGCCATGACGAAGGACAACTACGCCGACGACCTACGCCTGGCGCACGTGATCGCCGACCAGGTCGATTCCATCACCATGTCGAGGTACAAGGCGCTGGATCTCAAGGTCGAGACCAAGCCTGACCTGACGCCGGTCTCCGACGCCGACCGCGCTGCCGAGGACTTCATCCGGGGCCAGCTCGCCCGGGCGCGCACGCGGGACGCGATCGTCGGCGAGGAGTACGGCTCGGCGGGCAGCGGCGCACGCCGCTGGATCGTCGACCCGATCGACGGCACCAAGAACTTCGTGCGCGGGGTGCCCGTTTGGGCCACGCTGATCGCCCTCGCCGACGGCGACGAGGTGGTCGTCGGGCTGGTCAGCGCGCCGGCTCTCGGCCGACGATGGTGGGCGGCAAAGGGGTCGGGCGCCTGGACGGGCAAGTCGCTCGCCGCCGCTGCGCGCATGTCCGTGTCCGGGGTGTCCCGGGTCGCGGACGCGTCGTTCAGCTACGCGTCGCTCGGCGGCTGGGAGGAGCGTGGTTCGCTCGACGGCTTCCTCAACCTGACCCGAGCCTGCGCGCGCACCCGCGGGTACGGCGACTTCTGGTCGTACATGCTGGTGGCGGACGGCGCCGTCGACATCGCCGCCGAGCCCGAGCTCGAGGTGTACGACATGGCGGCCCTCGTGCCGATCGTCACCGAGGCAGGCGGAACGTTCACCTCGCTCGACGGCGCGCCGGGTCCCTGGGGCGGCAACGCGGTCGCGACGAACGGGAAGCTGCACAAGGAAGCGCTCGACTACCTGGCCTGACCTGGCCCGCGGTCGTGCCGGCCCGGCGTCGTGCCGGCCCGCTGTCGTGCCGGCCCGCTGTCGTGCCGGAGCGGTCAGCTCCGCGGGATGTCCTTGATCTCGCTCCAGTCGTACCAGAGCAGGTCCCGGTCGGTGACCCGCTGCAGCGCCGCGTCGAGCGCGGTCTCCGACTCCTCGCCGACCGTCGCCGTCGACTCGGCGTCGCTCTCCTCGTCGGCGGCCGTGAGCACGTCGTCGATGTCGGTGGCGGCCTCGGTCTCGTCGACGTGCACGCACACGATCGCGACGTCCTCGACCGTGCTGGTGACCTGGACCTCCGAGGAGACCGTCTCGTCGCCGGCGTCACCGTTCGCTGGGCCCACGGCGGCGTCGGGCACCTCCACCGTGATGATCACGCGCTGGTGCGGGGCGTCGGGACCGCCGGCGATCAGTGCGAGAGAGTCGTCCGCGGCGTTCAGCGCGGCGATGTACTCGAGCGCCTCGGCGTCGTCGTCGGGGAGGGCTGCCTCGAGGTCCTTCGTGACGGCGTGCGCACGGCGCGGGGCGACGGTCCAGCGGGCGGCGTCGGAGGTGTGGGTGACGGCGTCGAGCTCGTCGAGCGTGGCGGGCACGTAGATGCGCATGTGCTCAGTCTGCCGTGTGCGGGCCTCGCGTGAACCCGCAGCCTGCGCTCGCGCGCGTCCGGTGGCGGTGTCGGTGGGTGCCCGTACTCTCGTGTGCGGCGTCGGGGCGGGCGTCGAGGGCATGGGTAGCAGCCGAGGGCGGGAGACGAGATGGGCGCCAAGACCGCGATGCTGGTGTACGCGGACGGGGACGTGGCCGCAGGGCTGACGGAGGCGGCGGAGTTCGCGGACGAGGCGGGCGCGGCCGAACTGCTCGGCCTGCTGTGGCCGCCGGCGCGGATCAGCCCGGACGGGGAGGAGCCGTGGGAGCTCGGGGACGCGGTGTTCCCGCCGCCGGGAAGGGCGTGCGCGTTGTCGACGCCCGAGGTGGACGTCCTGTGCGACCAGGCGCTGATGCTCGACCGGCCCTCGCAGCTGCCCGCACACCTGGTCGGCGCCAGCATGGGCCGCACGCTGTACCTGCACGCGATGCACAGCGCGGTCGACTGGTTCGCCTTCGCGGTGTGGCGGGACGGGGCGTTGGTGCGTTCGCTGAGTCTGTCGCCCGACGACGGCGTCCTGGAGGACACCGGGGAGCGGCTCGCCTTCGAGGAGCCGTTCTGGGCAGGCAAGCATCCGGCGCCTGCCGGTGACGGCTACCCGTTCCCGTTCCATCCGCTGGTGCTGGGGGAGCAGGCGCTGCAGGAGTTCTTCGGGTTCAGCGGCGAGGGTGCGGACGACGGCGGCCCGTCCGCCGGGCGGCTGGACCCCTGGGGCGTGGAGCTCTTCGGGTTTCAGATCGCCTAGGGCCGCCGCTCGACAGATCTTCGAAAGGCTCGTACATTTGTTCGAGAACGAGGAGGTCTGTCATGCCGGAACCCACAGTTGTTCCTGAACCCGCAGTGATCCCCATGCTGTCCTACCAGAATGGCGTCACCGCCATGGACTGGCTCATCGAAGCCTTCGGCTTCACCGAGGCGGAGCGCTGGCTGGACGACGACGGCCACCTCTCCCATGGTGAGCTCGATGCCGGGGCTGGGCGCTTGATGCTCTCCGAGCTGGCGTCGTACGAGGGCCCTACGGCGCACCGCAAGCACTGCACCGCGGCGGACGCCTGGTTGTCGACGCCCTGGGTGATCGACGGCGTGCTGGTCCATGTCACGGACGTCGACGCCCATTTCGCCCGGGCCCAGGCGGCCGGTGCCGGTCTGCTCTCCGGGATCGAGGAAGCGCCGTACGGCCGGTTCTATCGTGCGGAGGACGTCGAGGGGCACCGCTGGATGTTCCTCCAGGCGTGAGCTGGGCGACCGGGCGGGCGGTGCGGCTCAGCCCGGCGGGGGTGTGCCGGGCGCCGCGCCACGCGCCAGCCGGTCCACCCGGCGCAGTGCGTCCGGGATCCGGCCGTCGCCGGCCATGCCGCGCACCAGGCGAGCGGCGGCGTCGAGTGCCATGCCTGACGCGGTGACGTACAGCGGACGGGCGGACCGCCCGCGGAATACCTCGGCGGCATGGGTCGCGGCGCAGAAGCGGGTCTTCGCGACGCCGACCACGACCGGCGCGAGCCCGGCGCCGACGACATGGGCGCCCAGGCCGGGCCGCCCGGACGGGTCAAGGTCCACGTATCCGTCGACGATCAGCAGGTCCACGGGTGCGGTGTCGCACAGGACCCGCTCCAGGGCCGGAAGCTCGCGTTCATAGAACCTGCCCGGCTGATACTCCGCGACGTGGCCGACGAGTACCGTGCGCTCCTCAACAGATCCCGCGAACGTGATGTCGTCGGCGACGACCAACGCGGCACGTGCTCCGCCGTCGGCCAGATACTGCACGTCGACCGCGCCGTAGCGGGAGATGCTGGCTGCCGCCATCCGAGGAGTTCGGGCCTGCATCCTGTTGAGCTCGGAAGTCACGTGCACAGTCTGGCGTGGGCGCGGCTGGGCGCGGGCCGGTGACCTGAGCATCAGGTCGCCAGTGCAACACGCTGCCAGTGCACCGAGTCAGCCGCCCGTGCCGAACCGCAGGTTGCACGTCCATCTGTCCGGGCAGGCCGGCCCCGAACCGCAACCTCATCGTCCGGCCGCCGCCGAACCGCAAGGTAGACGTCCCGCCGACGTCGAGTCGCGAGGTCGAACCGCAAGGTAGGTGTCCATCCGGCGCCGAGCCGCAAGGTAGACGTCCGGCCGACGCCGAGCCGCGAGGTAGGTGTCCATCCGGCGCCGAGCCGCAAGTCGGTGGTCCATATCTGGCTCGATGGACCTGCATGTTGCGGCTCGGCGCCGGATGGACGTCTACCTTGCGGTTCGGCGCGGGCTGCCCAGCCAGATGGACGCGCAACCTGCGGTTCGGCGCGGGCGGGGACCGAATGGACACTCGACGTGCGGTTCGGCACCGACTGGGTCAGCCAGCTGGACGGGCAGCTTGCGGTTCGGCGCGCGCAGTGACCGGAAGGATGGACAACTTGCGGTTCGGCGCAGCGCGGTCCGCCGGGGTGGACCTGTTACTTGCGGCTCGGCGCTTGCCAGCGCTCCGGTCGACCGCTCCGTTCGGTGTCCCGTTCAACTGCCCCGGTCAACCGCTCCGTTCTGCCGCCCCGGTCAGCGGTCGTGTCAGGCGTCCGAACCTGTGCGCGACGAGAGCAGGCGGCGGAACGAGGTGAGCCGGGCGGAGCGGGCGGGTCGTTCGTCGTCCGGGGAAGCGTCGATCCAGTCGTCGAGGGCGCAGTCGGGGGCGTCGGCGAGATGGGTGCAGCCGCGGGGGCACTCCTGCGCCACCTCGTCGAGGTCCTCGAACGCGTGGAGCAGATGGGCCACCTCGACATGTGCCAGACCGAAGGATCGAACGCCCGGGGTGTCGATCACCCAGCCGTCAAAGGTGTCGGCGGGCTCGCCCTCCGACACTGCGACCGGCAGGGGGAGCGCCACCGCGGAGGTCGACGTGTGGCGGCCCCGACCCGTCACGTCGTTCACCACTCCGGTCGCGCGCTGCGCGGCCGGCGCCAGGGCGTTGATCAACGTGGACTTGCCGACCCCGGAGTGTCCCACCAGCACGGATACCAGGCCGCGCAGGCGGTCGCGGACCTCTTCGACGGAGTCGGACGCCAGCACGAGAGCGCCCTCGCCACCAGCCACCCCGCCACCAGCCACCCCGCCATCAGCCACCTCGCCGTCGGACGCCGCCCGCCGCGTCACCACCACCTCGACACCGAGCGGCTCGTAGAGCGCCCGCAGCTCGTCCGGGGAGGCCAGGTCCGCCTTCGTCAGGCAGAGCAGCACCGACATGCCGGCGTCGTAGGCGGCGACGACGCAGCGGTCGATCATGCCGGTCCGGGGCTCGGGCTGGGCGAGCGCCGTGACGATGACGAGCTGGTCGGCGTTGGCGACGACGATCCGCTCGTACGGGTCGGTGTCGTCGGCGGTGCGGCGCAGCGTCGAGGTGCGTTCCTGGATGCGCACGATGCGCGCGAGCGAGCCCTCCCCGCCCGAGACGTCGCCCACGACGTCCACCCGGTCGCCCACGACCACACGGGTTCGCGTCAGCTCGCGCGCCTTCATGGCGGTCACGATCTTCTCGCCGCCGCCGACGTCAGCCCCGCCGTCACCGCCGACGCCGCCAGCCTCACCGACGCCGTCAGCCCCACCCACGTCCTTGACCAGGAGCGTGTACCGGCCGCGGTCGACCCCGGTGACCAGGCCCGTCACGGCGTCGGAGTGCTCAGGACGCTGCTTGGTGCGAGGGCGCGACCCGCGCTTGGAGGGCCGGGAGCGGAAGTCCGACTCGTCGATGTCACGCCGGCCCATCAGGCACGCCCCATCAGCAGACGCCCATCAGGCGGCCGAACCCAGCATGCTCAGCCACATGCCGGTGAAGTCGGGCAGCGTCTTGGCCGTGGTGCCGACGTTCTCCACCCGCACATCCGGCACGCGGAGGCCGAGCAGCGCGGCGGAGGTCGCCATGCGGTGGTCGTCGTAGGTGCGCACGACGTCGCCGCGCAGCGGTCGCGGCGTGATGACCAGGCCGTCGCGGGTCTCCTCCGCCTGTCCGCCGAGCCGCGTGATCTCGCGGGCCAGGGCGGCCAGGCGGTCCGTCTCGTGGCCCCGCAGGTGCGCGATCCCGCGCAGCCGGGACGGGGAGTCCGCCAGCGCGGCCAGCGCGGCGAACGTGGGCGCGAGCTCGCCGCCGGCGTGCAGGTCGACGTCGATCCCGTGCACCGCACCCGTCCCCGTCACGGAGAGGACGCCGTCGTTCAGGGTGTACGAGCCGCCCATGCGCTCCAGCAGCTCGGGGACCATCGCGCCGGGCTGGGTGGTCAGCGTGGGCCAGCCGGACACCCGGACGGTGCCACCCGCCACCAGGGCGGAGGCGAGGAACGGTGCCGCGTTGGACAGGTCGGGCTCGACGCGGACGTCACGTGCGGTGATCGGCCCGGGGGAGACGTCCCACATGCCGTCGCGGGAGTCGTCGACCACCACGCCCACGTCGCGCAGCGTGGCGACCGTCATCTCGATGTGGGGCAGGCTCGGCAGCGTGGCGCCGATGTGCCGCAGGGTGAGGCCGCGCTCGAAGCGGGCCGCGGCGAGCAGGAGC
The DNA here is from genome assembly GCF_042682255.1 of Promicromonospora aerolata. Lineage (NCBI taxonomy): Bacteria > Bacillati > Actinomycetota > Actinomycetes > Micrococcales > Promicromonosporaceae > Promicromonospora > Promicromonospora aerolata. The sequence goes on along the minus strand of NZ_JBHUHF010000001.1, from coordinate 2,622,061 downwards.
CCGGAGACGAACTGCGAGGACTCGGAGGCGTCGACGTCGACGGCGCCGCCCGGCACACTTCCCCGCCCCTCCACCGTGAACGGGAGGTGGGTCGGCAGCGCGGTGGGGTCGCCGGCCGAGGGGTCGTGCACGGTGATCCCCAGGGCCCGCAGCGCGGCGAGGACGGGGAGCATCGGCCGGACGCGGGCAGCGGGGTCGCCGTCGAACCGCACGGGGCCGTCGGCGAGCGCCGCGAAGGGGGGAAGAAACCGCATCACCGTTCCGGCGAGGCCGGTGTCCACCTCGGTGCCGCCGGTGACGGGGCCCGGTGTCACGTGGAGCGTGCTGGCGTGGTCGCCCTCGTCGATGCGGGTGCCCATGGTGCGCAGCGCACGGATCATGAGGTCGGCGTCGCGGCTGCGCAGTGCGCCGCGCAGCGTGCCGGGGCCGTCGGCGAGGGCGGCGAGCACCAGGAGCCGGTTGGTGAGCGACTTGCTGCCGGGTACCTCGACCGTCGCGTCCAGTGGAGCACCGGCGAGCGGCGCCTCCCAAGTCGGTGCGGGCGCGGTGGTGGAGGAAGTCATGTGCCGAGATTATCGCGGACCGTGCCCGAGCAGCGGCTCCGTGTCAGACCCGGGCCCGGGGCGGGCGTCACGACTCGGCGGCAGCCTTCGCTTCCGCGCGGGCCGCGCGCGCCTGCTGGACGCGCCACGACAGGCCGGGCCGGCCCTCGAGGTCGGCTCCGGCGATGAGAGCCGCGCCGACGGACGCGAGGTTGCGCAGGAACCGCTCGGTGCGCGGTCCGCGCTCCTCCTTGGGCGCCGTGAAGGGCTGGTTCACCACGGCGAGCGGCAGGGTGAGCAGCGCCAGCGCCATGGCGGACGCGCGTGGTGCCTTGCCGAGGGCGAGCAGCGTGCCCGCGGCGGCCGTGGCGATGCCGTGGGCCCGCACGAGCGTGGTGACCTGCTTCTCGCTGAGCGGTTCCGCGCCCAGCGCCTGGGTGGCCAGGGCGGACCCGGTCTTGGCCGTGGCGACGTGCTCGCTCGGGTTCCGGGCAGCCTGCACTCCGTCGTAGATGAACGATGAGGCCAGCAGGGGTCGCGCGATGTGTCGAAGCAGCATGTCTCCACCTTGGCAGATGAGGGCGGCAAATGCAGCAGGATGGCGGCGCCGAGCGGTGTGTCGCCGCCGTCGGGGCGGCAGATGAGGATGGTCCCCGCCACACCGGGAATTCGACGCCGGGGGCACAGGTTGAACCCGTCGTGGAGCGATGCCTCGAGAAGGATCCGGTGAAGAACAGGGTGATCGACACGGTGACACATACGGCGACCAGCACGGTGACCAGCGCGGCCGCGGGCGGGATGGCGGATGCCGCCACCGGTCCGGCCCCGAGCGCCCAGGGTGCGCCCCTGATGTTCGGCGCGGTTCCGGCGCACCTGCTCGACCCCGGCGCGGACGGGGTCCGGTCCACGGCGAAGGGCACGTCGGACGCGTTGCCGACGGTCGTGTCGGACACGGGGTGGCCGACGCGGCTAGGCTCAAGTGCGATGACTGACAATTCCCGCGAGCAGAACCAGGGTGCCGACGCGGTCGGCGCCGATGCCGGGGCGCGCCCCGACTCGAACGCGAGCGAGGGTGTTGTCGGGACCACGGAACCGTCCGCGGCCGAGAGCACCACCGAGACCAGCACCGAGACCACCGGCCAGGGCGACGAGGGTACGGAACGTTCCCCGCAGGAAGAGGACGCCGCGGCCCGTGCCGTGCGGTTCGAGCGGGACGCGCTCCAGTACCTCGACCAGCTGTACTCCGCGGCGCTGCGCATGACGCGCAACCCGGCGGATGCCGAGGACCTGGTGCAGGAGACGTTCGCCAAGGCGTTCGCCGCGTTCCACCAGTACCGCCCGGGTACGAACCTGAAGGCCTGGCTGTACCGGATCCTCACGAACACGTTCATCAACAGCTACCGGAAGAAGCAGCGCGAGCCGCAGCAGTCCCAGACCGAGGACGTCGAGGACTGGCAGATCGCACGCGCGGCGTCGCACACGTCGCGCGGTCTGCGCTCGGCGGAGGCCGAGGCGCTGGACCGGCTCCCCGACAGCGATGTGAAGCGGGCGCTCGCCGAGCTCCCGGAGGACCGTCGGATGGTCGTGTACTACGCCGACGTCGAAGGCTTCCCTTACAAGGAGATCGCGGAGATCATGGGAACTCCGATCGGGACAGTGATGTCCCGGCTCCACCGCGGACGCCGGCAGCTGCGTGAGCTCCTCGCCGACTATGCCGCTCAGCGAGGACTCGTCAGCCAGGCGCCCGGAGGTGCGCAGTGAACAACATCAAACCTATCCCGCACGACACGGCGGGGGAGTCCGAGTGCGAGCACGCACTGAAGCACCTCTACGAGTACCTGGACTCCGAGATGACGCCGGAGGACGAGCAGCGCATGCGAGCGCACGTCGCCCACTGCTCGCCGTGCCTGGCGGAGCTGAGCGTCGAGGACCTCGTGAAGCAGCTCGTGAAGCGGTCGTGCAGCGAGCGCGCGCCGGACACGCTGCGGGTGCGCATCCATGAACAGCTGACGGTGATGACCGTCGCCGAGTGACCGCGTCCGGCTGACCGCCGGCGGGCATGACGAAGGGCCGGGACCCCAGAGGGTTCCGGCCCTTTCGTGTGCCCGACCGGGCGGCTCGCGGTCCTGACGGACGCTGGAGCCAGCTCAGGTGTTGGGGCGCTTGCCGTGGTTCGCTGCCTTGCCGGCACGACTACGGCGCTTGCGACCGCGCTTGCTCATCTGTGTCTCCTGACAGGTGACGGACTGAATGTTCCCATGATCCCACAGATCGACGGGCCGTCAGGCCGGTAAAAGGGGTTGCCCGGTCTGAGGACGCGATATATCGTGTCTTGGGTCAACGCGATATATCGTGTTTCCGCGAACGTCCGAGCCAGCAACGTCCGAGCCAGACCTGAGCACCGGAGGAACCCATGAGCGCAGACAGCTGGACCGTCACCGGTCCGCAGACCATCGAGCTCGATGGGGTGACCACCGTCGACGCGCACGTCGTCGACGGCCGTCTCGACATCGTGGCCCACGACGAGCCGGTGGTCCGGGTGGAGGTGCACTCCGTGGAGGGCCGTTCCCTCGAGGTTCGCCTGGACGGCGGACACCTGGTGATCGGCCACGAGAGCGGCCTGTCGGGCTGGGGCACCTTCATGAAGCGGTTCGCCGACTTCGGCGGAAAGGCCCGCGCCGACATCCACGTCGCGGTGCCGGCCGGTACCACGGTGCGGCTCGGCACGGTCCGCGGCGAAGGGCTCCTCGCCGGCACGACGGCGGGCGCGTCGGCGTCCACGGTCTCCGGGTCCCTGCTGGTCTCCCGCACGGCCGGTGACCTCAGGCTGAACACCGTGTCCGGCGAGGTGACGGTCCGCGACCACGTGGGTGACGTCACCAGCAACACGGTGTCCGCCGACGTCGTGGTGAGCGCCTCGGCCGATTCCGTGACGTCGTCGTCGGTCTCCGGCGACGTGACGTTCGACCTGGTGAACCAGCCCCGCGCCGTCCGGGTCAACACGGTGTCCGGCAACATGCTGCTGCGGGTGCCGGACGAACGGGCCGTCGAGGTGTCGGTGCAGAGCGTCAGCGGCCGCGTGACACTGGGTGGCCTGCAGTTCACCGGAGGCGGCGGCGCGAAGGTCACGGGCGGCGAGCGGTCGGCGCGCCCCGGCGTCATGCACCTGCGGGTGACGGGCGTCTCCGGCGACGTCACCGTGATCGGCGGGCCGCAGGACGCCGCCCCGGCCGACGCCGTGCCCGCGGACGCGGAACCCGTGGAGCTGTAATGCCACCTGTGTTCGCCCACGGGGAGCTGCGCCTGTACCTGCTGGTGCTGCTCCTGGACGGTCCCCGGCACGGGTACGAGCTCATCACGGAGCTCACCCGGCGCTTCGGCGGGACCTACCGCCCCAGTGCCGGGACCATCTACCCCCGCCTGGCGCGACTCGAGGAGGAGGGCCTGGTGCGGCGCTCGGTCCCGGGCGCGCCGGCCGCGTCCGAGCCGGCGGGCTCGCCGGCCACCGGCCGCAAGGCCACGTACGAGCTCACCCCGGCCGGCCGGGCGGAGCTCGACGCCCGCCTCGACGACGTCCGGCGGCTGGAGCGCAGCGTCGCCGAGACGGTGCGCAGCCTGGCCGACGAGGTGCGGGCGGACGTCCGCGACACGATGCGCGGCCTGCGGGCCGAGCTCGCCGCCGCAGCGCAGGAGGCGCGCTCCCGGCCGCGGCCCGGTCCGGACGTCGCGCCCGACCCGCGGCGCACGCAGTCCAACTCGCTGCGGCACGACGCCGAGGCGATGCTCCAGCGGTTCCGCAACGACGTGCTGGCCGATCTGCGCGAGGCCGACGTCGCCGGTACGGTGTCGGCGCTGACCGTGGAGACGCTGCGTACCGTCCTCGACTCGGCACGTTCCGCGATCCGTGGGACGCTGCCGAACAGCACGGCATCTCCGCCGCACCGTGCAGACCGTACCGAACCCGAATGATGCGCACTCCTCCTGAGCGCACCCTCGTACCCATCCATGAACCACACCGCAACGTCCCCAATGAACGGAGCACAGCGATGACCACCGAGTCCTGGAGCGTGGCCGCCCCGCAGACCATCGAGGTAGGCGGCGCCTCGACCCTGATCGTCCGACTGACGAACGGCCGCGCCGAGATCGTGGCCGACCCGAACCGTACGTCCGGAGCCCTCGTCGAGGTGCTCGAGGTGTCGGCGCGGCCGCTGCAGATCCTGGCCGAGCACGGAAACCTCCGGGTCGCCTACGACTTCCCGGGCCTCGAGGGCTTCGTGGACCGGTTCCGCGGCCTCAAGGACCAGGACAGCGCGGTGGTCCGGGTGACCGTACCGGTCACGTCCGTGGTCGACGTCGCCACCGTCGGCGCCGAGGCGGTGGTGACCGGCTCGCAGGCGGGCGTCAACGTCAAGACCGCCGGGGGTGCCATCACCGTCACCGGCACCACCGGTTCCGTGACCACGAAGTCGGGCACGGGAGCCGTCACCGTCGCCGAGCACGCGGGCGACGTGGCGGTCTCGACCGTGTCGGGCGCGGTGTCCGTGGTCGGCGCGCTGGGCCGGGTCTCGATCCAGACCGTCTCCGGCGCGGTGGACGTCACCGCCATCGGCACCACTCCGCTCGTCAACGCCAAGACCGTCTCGGGACCCGCTGCGGTGCAGCTCGACGCCGGTTCTCCGGTCAACCTCCGCGCGCGCAGCGTGACGGGCAAGGTCGTGATCGACGGCGCGCAGGCGACGTCCAGCGCGCAGCGCACCGTCGTCGTCGACCACGCGGAGCCGGGTGCTGCCGCGTACATCTCGACCAACACCGTCTCGGGGACGGCGACGATCACCCGCGGCTGAGAGACCCGCGGCTGAGCGGTCGCAGGCTCAGGCTCTGCTTGTTTCGCCTGAGCCTGCGGTTCCGCTCCGGGCGCGTGCCTCGTTCCTCGGCCCGCACCCTGCGCTGCACCTCCGGCTCAGGCTCTGCTTGTCTCGCCTGAGCCTGCGGTTCCGCTCCGGGCGCGTGCCTCGTTCCTCGGCCCGCACCCTGCGCTGCACCTCCGGCTCAGGCGACCTCGTCCTGGGGGAGGCCCAGCCACGCGTGCCAGCCCGTGTGCAGCACGAGCCACGCCATCAGCCCGTAGCCGGCCTGGCCGGGGTAGACGCCGCCGCCCTGCGCGAGGTCGGCCAGCCACTGCTCGTGCTGGGCCAGCGGCGTGTATGTGTCGACGTACGGCACCCGGCGCCGGCTGGCGACGTCGGCGAAGGCGTCGGACAGCTCGGCGATCCGGTCGCCCTCGGCGGGTGCTCCCGGCGGCGGACCGACCACGAACGCCGCGGTCCGGTTCGCGTCCGCGACGTCGAGGATGTTCGCCAGGTTCAGACGCGAGCGCGCGACGGTGAGCCCCGCCGCGACGTCGTGCCGCCCCAGGGCTACGACCAGGCGGTTCTCGATCTCCGAGTCCGGGCCGAACCGCGCTGCCGTCTCCGCCTCCCAGCGCGCACCGAGCTGTGTGCTGGTCTCACCCGGGACGGCGAGGGTGAAGAGCATGGCGGGCCGGGAGAAATGGGTGCGCGCGACGACGCGACCGGTCCAGCCGAGCGCACGAGCGTCTCCGACACCCGTGGCCAGCTCGTCGCCGACGACGCAGATGCGCACCTCGCGATCCTGCAACGGACTCTCCTTGCCTGTTCCCGGCAGCCTGGCGGACGGCCGGTTCCCCATTGTGGTGCACGGACCGTAGCCGATCGGTGACAACGCGCCGACGCCCGTGCGCCGACGTCAGAACCAGAGACGTCGGTGCAGGGTCGTCAGAGCAGTGTGAGCCCCCAGCGGACACCGTGCCGCTCGCCCGGGGCGAGGTGCACGAGCCGCTCCCGCGTGCGGAACGCGTCGGCCACGCAGGTCATCGGCTCGGCGGCCAGACCCATGCGGCGTCGGCCAGGGGCGATGTGGTCCCCGGTGCAGACCTGCCAGACGTCCTGCGACTCGTCCATCCAGACCGCGGACGTGCGGCCGTCGGGAGCGGTCAGGTGCGCCCAGGAGAGGCCGTCGGCGTCGCGGACGACGTCGACGTACGCGTCGTCGAGGTCCAGGCCGGCGGCGCTGCGCGGCTCGCGCAGGTCATAGGTGCCCGACGCCGGCTCGGTGCCGGTGGGCAGCAGACGCTCGTCGGTCGTGACGCGGGTGCCTGCGTCCAGCCGCACCGTGCACTCGTCCAGGTTCGCACCGCCCGTGGACAGCCAGGGGTGGAACCCGCAGCCGTAGGGGGCCGTGCTCGCCCCCACGTTGGTGACGTCGAGCGTGACCTCGAGCCCGGCGTCGGACAGGGCGTAGCGGATCTGCGCCACCAGCTGGAACGGATAGCCCGGCCGGGCGACCAGCTCGAGCTCGAGCGCCACGGCCGAACCGGAGTGCTCGATCACCGACCAGCGTTCCCACGCCGCGAGCCCGTGCAGCGCGGTGTTGCGCGCGGGCTCGGTCACAGGGAGCTGGTGGGTCTCGCCCCCGTACTCGTAGGAGCCGTCCCGGAGCCGGTTCGGCCAGGGGATGAGCACGGCGGCGTTGAACACCGGGCTGATCTCGTCGGCGCCGAACGGGACCACGACGTCACGCCCGTCCACCGAGTACTCTCTCAGCGCCGCACCCACCTGGGTGACTGTCGCGCGGTGACCCTGGTGGCTGATCCGGAACTGGTCCCCGGAAGGATGCGGCCTGGCCTCAGCCACGGGAGGAATTTCTGTCGTCACACTCACACCGTAACCGTAGGGCAAATTTCGCCTGCGCCACGTAGCGTGAGACAGCAGACTGGGGGGTCGAGTTGTGTCGTCTGCAAACGACCCCGCTACGAACAGGATCTGAGGACGGGTCCGCGCGGGCACGTCGCCCGCCCCAGCAGTAGGAGGAACGATGGAACAGCAGGTACTCGGACGGACCGGTCGGCTCGTATCGGCTGTGGGCCTGGGCACCTGGCAGCTCGGTGCTGACTGGGGAGAGGTCAGCGAGGGTGACGCCCGCGCCGTCCTCGAGGCCTCGCTCGAGGCCGGGGTGACCTTCTTCGACACGGCAGACGTCTATGGCGACGGCCGCAGCGAGCAAGCGATCGGTTCCTTCCTCAAGGACCACTCCGACACCGGGATCACCGTCGCCACGAAGATGGGGCGGCGCATGGACCAGGTGCCGGAGAACTACGTGCTGGAGCACTTCCGCGAGTGGACCGACCGCTCCCGCCGGAACCTCGGCGTCGACCGGCTGGACCTGGTGCAGCTCCACTGCCCGCCCACGCCCGTCTACTCGTCGGACGCCGTCTACGACGCGCTCGACCAGCTCGTGTCCGACGGCGCCATCGCGGCGTACGGCGTGAGCGTCGAGAAGACGTCGGAGGCCCTCGAGGCCATCGCCCGGCCCAACGTCGCGACCGTGCAGATCATCCTCAACGCGTTCCGGCTCAAGCCGCTCGAAGAGGTGCTCCCCGCCGCCTCGTCGGCCGGCGTCGGCATCATCGCGCGGGTCCCGCTGGCGTCCGGCCTGCTGTCGGGCCGGTACACGAAGGAAACGGTGTTCGCCGAGAACGACCACCGCAGCTTCAACCGCGACGGCGCGGCGTTCGACGTCGGCGAGACGTTCTCCGGTGTGCCCTACGAGGTGGGCCTCGAAGCCGCAGGGCGGTTCACCGAGCTGGCCAAGGACCGCGTCGGTGACTCCCTCACCCCGGCCCAGGCAGCGATCGCCTGGGCGTGGCAGCGACCGGGGGTCTCCTCGGTGATCCCGGGCGCCCGCAACGTCGACCAGGCCCGGGCGAACGCGGCGGCGGGCGACGCGGCGACGCTCGGCCCGCTGTTCATGTCCGGCGTGCGGGAGATCTACGAAGAGCTGATCAAGGAGCACGTCCACGACAAGTGGTGAGCTGCCGCGGGTAGCGCGTCAGGGGTGAGCCGGTACGACCGGCTCACCCCTTCGTGCGTCACGGCGCGGATCGGGGACGACGAAGGGCGGGTGTCCGGCTCGGACACCCGCCCTTCGTCGTCAGCGCACGTCAGCCGCGCGTGAAGGCCTCCTCCAGCAGCGTCTGCTGCTGGGCGGCGTGCAGCTTCGCGGTACCGGCGGCCGTCGATGCCGACGCCGGGCGCGAGACCACCTTGACGTAGGGCACGTCCATCGGCAGAGCCAGGTGGATGAAGCCCCACGCACCCTGGTTCTGCGGCTCGTCCTGGACCCAGACCACCTCGGCGTCGCCGTACTTGGCGATCTCCGCGCGGACCTGCGCCTCGGGGAACGGGTAGAGCTGCTCGAGGCGCACGATGGCCACGCCCTCGTCACCGCGCTTGGTGCGCTCGGCGAGGAGGTCGTAGTACACCCGCCCCGTGCACAGCAGCACCCGGTCGACCTTCTCGGGGACCGCCGTCGGGTCGGTGATGACCTCCTGGAAGGTGCCGGAGGTGAAGTCCTCGACCGAGGACGCCGCCGCCTTGAGCCGGAGCAGCTGCTTCGGCGTGAACACCACCATCGGGCGGCGCGGACGGGCGTACGCCTGGCGGCGCAGCAGGTGGAAGTACGACGCCGGCGTGGACGGCTGCGCGACCGTGATGTTGTCCTCGGCGCACAGCTGCAGGAACCGCTCGATGCGAGCCGACGAGTGGTCCGGGCCCTGGCCCTCGTACCCGTGGGGCAGCAGCATGACGACCGAGGACGACTGTCCCCACTTCTGCTCGGCGGACGAGATGAACTCGTCGATCACCGTCTGGGCGCCGTTGACGAAGTCGCCGAACTGGGCCTCCCAGAGCACCAGGGCGTCCGGGCGCTCCACCGAGTAGCCGTACTCGAAGCCGAGGGCGGCGTACTCCGACAGCGAGGAGTCGTAGATCCAGAACTTGGCCTGCTCGCCCGACAGGTACAGCAGGGGCGTCCACTCCGCGCCGGTCTCCCGGTCGTGGAGCACCGCGTGCCGCTGGACGAACGTGCCGCGACGCGAGTCCTGGCCGGCGAGGCGGACGGGCGTGCCCTCCGCCAGCAGCGAGCCGAAGGCCACGAGCTCGCCGAAGCCCCAGTCGATCGCGCCCTCCTGCGCCATGAGGCGACGCTTCTCGAGCATCTGGGCGAGCTTCGTGTGGATCGAGAAGCCCTCCGGCGGCGTGGTGTGCACGTCGCCGACGCGCTGCAGCATCTCCGGCGAGATCGCCGTCTGCCAGCCGACCATCGTGCCGGCGTCCTCGCGCTGGGACTCCGGACGCTCCAGGCCGGCGATCTGCTCCGTCTGCGGGGCGGGCGTGAAGCCGGACTTGGTCTCGGTGAAGACCCGCTCGAGCTGGGACTGGTAGTCCTGCAGCGCGCCCTCTGCCTCCTCGACGGTGATGTCACCACGGGCGACCAGGTTCTCGGTGTAGAGCTTGCGCACCGAGCGCTTGGAGTCGATGAGGTTGTACATGAGCGGCTGCGTCATCGACGGGTCGTCGCCCTCGTTGTGCCCGCGACGGCGGTAGCAGATGAGGTCGATGATGACGTCCTGGCCGAACTGCTCGCGGAACGCGAAGGCGAGCTCCGCGGTCCGCACGACGGCCTCGGGGTCGTCACCGTTCACGTGCAGCACCGGGACCTGGTAGCCCTTGGCGACGTCGGTCGCGTACATGGTCGAGCGGGACGCTGTGGGGCCCGTGGTGAAGCCCACCTGGTTGTTCACGACCACGTGGATGGTGCCGCCCGTGCGGTACCCGCGCAGCTGCGACAGGTTCAGCACCTCGGGAACCACGCCCTGGCCCGCGAACGCCGCGTCGCCGTGCACCAGGATCGGCAGCACGGAGAAACCGTCACCACCGAGGTCGATGCGGTCCTGCTTGGCGCGGACGATGCCCTCGAGCACCGGGTCGACGGCCTCGAGGTGGGACGGGTTGGCCGCGAGGTAGACGCGCGTGGTGGCGCCCGACTCCGACGTGAAGGTGCCCTCGGTGCCGAGGTGGTACTTCACGTCGCCGGAGCCCTGGACGCTCTTCGGGTCGAGCTGACCCTCGAACTCCTTGAAGATCTGGCCGTAGCTCTTGCCCGCGATGTTCGCCAGCACGTTCAGGCGGCCGCGGTGGGCCATGCCGATGCCGACCTCGTCGAGCCCGCCTTCCGCCGCGCGCGACAGGATCGCGTCGAGCAGCGGGATCAGGGACTCGCCACCCTCCAGCGAGAAGCGCTTCTGCCCGACGAACTTGGTCTGCAGGAACGTCTCGAACGCCTCGGCGGAGTTCAGGCGGCGCAGGATGCGGAGCTGGTCCTCCCGCGGCGTCTTGGCGTAGCCCGCCTCCAGGCGCTCTTGGAGCCACTTGCGCTGGGCCGGGTCGGCGATGTGCATGTACTCGATGCCGATGGTGCGGCAGTACGAGTCGCGCAGCAGACCGAGCACGTCGCGCAGCGTCGCCTTCGGCTTGGGGCCGAAGCCCGCCGTCGGGAACGTGCGGTCCAGGTCCCAGAGCGTGAGGCCGTGGTTCTGGATGTCCAGGTCGGGGTGCTTGCGCTGGCGGTAGGCGAGCGGGTCGGTGTCCGCCATGAGGTGCCCGCGCGAGCGGTACGACTGGATGACCTCGGCGATCCTGGCCGGCTTGGCGGCCTCGACGTCGGCGTCGACCGTGTTGTCACGAACCCAGCGGACGGGCTCGTACGGGACGCGCAGCGCCGCGAAGACGCGGTCGTAGAAACCGTCCAGGCCGAGCAGCTTCTCCGAGATGATCTTGAGGAACTCGCCGGACTGGGCGCCCTGGATGATGCGGTGGTCGTAGGTCGACGTGATCGTCATGACCTTCGAGATGCCCATCCGGGCGAGCTGCTCCTCGGACGCGCCGGCGAACTCCGCCGGGTAGTCCATGGCGCCGACGCCGACGATGGTGCCCTGACCCTGCATGAGCCGCGGCACCGAGTGCACGGTGCCGATACCGCCCGGGTTGGTCAGCGAGATCGTGGTGCCCTGGAAGTCGGGCACGCCGAGCTTGCCGCCGCGCGCCTTGCGCACCAGCTCCTCGTAGGCCGCCCAGAACTCGGCGAAGTCGAGCTCCTCGGCCTTCTTGATGCTCGGCACGAGCAGCTGGCGCGAGCCGTCCGGCTTGGCGAGGTCGATCGCGAGACCGAAGCCCACGTGCGCCGGCTGGTTCACGCCCGGCTTGCCGTCGATCGGCTCGTAGTGGGCGTTCATGACGGGCATGTCGGCCAGCGCCTCGACCAGCGCGAAGCCGATGAGGTGCGTGAACGAGATCTTGCCGCCGCGTCCGCGCTTCAGGTGGTTGTTGATGACGATGCGGTTGTCGACCATCAGCTTGGCGGGCACGGCGCGCACCGAGGTGGCGGTGGGGACCTCGAGGGAGGCCTCCATGTTCGTGACCACCCGCGCGGCCGGGCCGCGCAGCTTCTGGATGTCGTCGACGGCGTCCGGGTGCGCCACCGGGCGCTCGAACGTGTCCGCGTAGTGCGTGGTGGGTGGGGTGGCGATCGGGTTGGCCGGGTTGACCGTCGGGTCGGCCGGCAGGACCTTCTCACGTACCGGCTGCACGGCCTCCGAGGCGGCGGTGCCACCCGTCACGGGTGTGGCCGTCTGCCGGGTGGGTGCCGCTGGTGCGGGTGCCGCCGGGGCGGCGGCCGGGGTCGCCGTGGCCTTGCCCGCGTCGGCCGGAGCCGTGTCGGCCGAGGCCTTGTCGGCCGGAGCCGTGTCGGACGAGGCCTTGGGGGCAGCCTCGGCAGTGCCGTCCTTGGTGGAGCCGTTCTCGCCCGGGGTGTAGTCGGCGAAGAAGTCCCACCACGCGGGGTCTACCGCGTTCTTGTCCTTCAGGTACTGCTGGTAGAGCTCGTCCACAAGCCATTCGTTGGCTCCGAATGACGAGCTCGCCACGCTGATCGACTCTGAACCAGCCTTAGGGGACACGCGCGGATCGCCCACCTTCACCACAGTTGCGTTCGTAGCGCGCCACCCTTGGTCGCAGCGCGCGCAGCCCGAATGTTTTCGGACCCTCCAAGGGTAGGCCCTCCAGGCCCCTCGGTGGGTGTGGCGGCGCGGCCCCTGTGGCGCGTCCTCGCGCCAAAGAAGTCGGTTCGTCATGTTTCTCGCACCCAGAGCAAAACCCGGGCAACGTTGGGCCTGGAAGTGGCCAACGTGGCGTTACGGGGTTTTGTTGTCGGGCCGACAACCTTTGGCGCGTGTGACAGAAATCACGGGACTCCGTCTCACGTTCTGACCGCCGGCGCCCCTAGGCTTCTCGGTTCTCACGGGTCTGTTCGGTGCAAGCAGTGCGACGGACGCTCAGTCCGTGTGGGTCGTCGAGACACCCGGTGCCGGGTGCGCCCGCGCGGGGAGCGTGACCCGCATCGTCGCGCCACGGTCGGAGTCAACCACCTGCACGTACCCGCCGTGCAGCTCGACCGCCCAGCGGACGATCGCGAGCCCGATCCCGGTGCCGCCGCTCGACCCGACGGTGCCACCGGTGGTGCCGCCCGTCGCGCCGGGGAAGGTGTCGCTCGCGCTGCCGCCGCGCCCTCGGCCGTCGCCGGTGCGGTCGGCCGTCGACCCGGTGCCCCGCACGAAGCGCTGGAAGATCCGCTCGCGGTCCGCGGCCGCGATGCCGGGCCCCTCGTCGCTGACCTCGAGCACGACGTCGGCGCCTTCCGTGCCGTCCACCGGGTAGGCGTCCAGGCGCACGACACCGCCCTGCGGAGAGTGCCGGATCGCGTTCTGCAGCAGGTTGATGACCACCTGGTGCAGGCGTTCGGCGTCGCCCTCGATGGACAGGTCCTCCGGCGTGACGTCGACGACGTAGTGGAGGTCCTTCGCGGCGTCGACCATCGAGAGGTCCTCGGCGCAGTCCTCGAGGAAGTCGCCCACGGCGATGGTGCCGACGTTCAGTGCGGACGCACCCGCCTCGATGCGCGAGAGGTCCAGCAGGTAGGTGACGAGCCGCGTGAGGCGTTCGGTCTGTGCGTGCGCCTGCTCGAGCGCACCCGGGGTGGGCTCCACGACGCCGTCGACCATGTTCTCCAGCTGCGCCTTGAGCGCGGCGACGGGCGTGCGCAGCTCGTGGGACACGTTGGCGATCAGGTCTCGGCGCGTCTGCTCCACGGACGCCAGGTCCTCGGCCATCCGGTTGAACGCGTGCGCGAGCTGTCCCACCTCGTCGCTGCTCGTCGCCCGCACACGCCGCGTGTAGTCCCCGTCGGCCATCGCCTGGACGGCCTCGGTGATCTCCCGCAGCGGTGACGTCATGCCGCGGGCCAGGACCTGCGTGACCAGCAGCGACAGGATGATCGCCAGCGGAAAGGTGCGGCTCGGACCCAGCGAGGCCTGCAGGCCCAGCCAGGTGATCAGCACCGCGGCGGTCACGGTGGCCGCGACCAGCACACCGAGCTTGATCTTCAGGGAGCGCAGCGGATCGAGCGGCCGCACGTCGGGGACGCGGGGCACGTGCGGTCTCATCGGCACCCCGGAGCTACTGGTTCGCGGGCGGCTCGAACGCGTAGCCCACGCCGTGCACCGTGCGGATGAGGTCCGGGCCGAGCTTGCGGCGCAGTGCCTTGATGTGGGAGTCCACCGTGCGCGTGCCGCTGGCGTCGGCCCAGTCCCAGACCTCGGCGAGCAGCCGTTCGCGCGTCAGCACGGTCTTGGGCGAGCCGGCGAGCATGACGAGCAGCTCGAACTCCGTGGGGGTGAGGTGGACCTCCTCGCCACCGCGGTAGACGCGGCGCTGGGCCCGGTCGACGGTGACGTCGCCCATCATCATGGGCGGGTCGGCCGGAGTGGTGGCCGCGGCCTGCGCCGCACGGTCCACCCGGCGCAGCAGCGCCTTGATCCGGGCGACGAGCTCGCGCATCGAGAACGGCTTGGTCATGTAGTCGTCCGCGCCGACGCCGAGGCCGACGAGCATGTCGGTCTCGTCGTCGCGTGCGGTGAGCATGAGGATCGGCGTCGGGTGCTCGGCCTGGATGCGCCGCGTGACCTCGAGCCCGTCGATGCCGGGCAGCATCACGTCGAGCACCACGAGGTCGGGGCGTAGCCGGGAGGCCGCGTCGACGCCGGACAAACCGTCGCGTGCGACCTCGACCCGCCAGCCTTCGGCGGACAGCCGCTGGGCGATTGCTGTCGCGATCGTGGGCTCGTCCTCCACTACGAGCACCGTCGCGCTCTGCTGACCGGTCGAGGCTGCGGCCGACGCCGTACCGGGCTGCTGCGGGGCCCCAGACGGCTGGGGGATACCAGATGACATAGGTCAATCATGCCTGCACCTACCTGATAAGACACTGAGGCCAGCCTGAGAGTCGGACCAAGAGCGGCTCCGCGTCGCGTTCGGCACGGTGCCCGGATGCGCTCCCGCAGCAAGGGGCGCGCCGTTCCCGCTACGATCTAACGCACGATGACCGAGCGATATCCCGACCGAATTCCCTGGCATACACCGGACTCCCCCAGTGCCCCCCGGAGCACGAGATGACCGGCGACTGGATCATGGTCGCCGTCGGCGTGCTCCTCACAGCGGGAACTGCTGTTTTCGTGGCGGGGGAGTTCTCCCTCGTCACCATCGACCCCGCCGTGATCGGCGACTCCGACGACTCGGAGGGAGACAGACCCGGCCGGACCAGGTCTGACTCTCGCACCGCTCCCGGCGCCGCTGCCCGGCCCGGCCTCGGCCAGGGCGTGCGCGACCGCAGCGTACGCACCGCGCTGCGGCACCTCTCCACGGAGCTGAGCTCCGCCCAGGTCGGCATCACGCTGACCACGATCCTGCTGGGCTACACGGCCCAGCCGGCGCTGAACTCCCTGATCTCGGCGGGTTTCGGCGCCGCATCCGTGCCCACCGCCGTCTCCGCGGCGCTCGCGGGTGTCCTCGCCATCATCCTGGTGAACGCCTTCTCCATGGTGTTCGGCGAGCTGATCCCCAAGAACTTCGCGCTCTCGACGCCCCTGGCCACCGCGCGCCTGGTGGTGCCGGTCCAACGGGCGTTCACCATCACGTTCAAGCCGCTCATCGGGGTGCTCAACGGATCGGCCAACGCGTTGCTGCGCCGGATGGGCGTGGAACCGCGGGAGGAGCTCTCCGGAGCCCGGTCGGCGACCGAGCTCGCCTCCCTCGTCCGCCGGTCGGCCGAGGAGGGCACGCTCGAGGAGGGCGTCGCGACCCTGCTGACGAACTCGATCGAGCTCGACACGCTCAGCGCCCGGGACGTCATGACCGACCGGCTGCGCATGTCCGTGGTGGACCGGGCCGCGACGGCGGACGACGTCGTCGCGCTCGCCCGGCGCACGGGGCACTCGCGGTTCCCGGTGATCGGCGAGGACCGGGACGACATCGTCGGCCTCGTCCACCTGCGCCGGGCCGTCGGTGTGCCGCACGACCGCCGGGCCGAGGTGCCCGCGGCGGCCCTCATGGTGGACGCACCCCGGGTGCCCGAGACGGTGCGCCTGGGCCCCCTCCTCGTGGAGCTGCGCGGGTTCGGCCTGCAGATGGCCGTGGTCGTCGACGAGTACGGCGGCACCTCCGGCGTCGTGACGCTGGAGGACGTGGTCGAGGAGCTCGTGGGCGACGTCGCGGACGAGCACGACCCCCGCCGCGCCGGCGCCGCCCGCGCGGCGGACGGCTCCTGGATCGTGCCGGGCGTGCTGCGTCCCGACGAGCTCGACGAGTACACGGGCATCGAGGTGCCGGAGGGTGCCGCGTACGAGACGCTCGGCGGCCTCGTCATGGCCGAGCTGGGCCGCATGCCCGCCGTCGGCGACGAGGTGACCGTGGGGCACGCCCTCGCCCGGGTGACGCTGCGCGTCGAAGCCATGGACGGGCGTCGCGTCGAGCGGGTACGCGTCCGTCCCCTGCCCGACGACGACGGGGGCGGTGTCCTGGCCGACGACGACCGGCCCCGGGCCGACCGGGCGCGCAGCGAGAAGGGCGCGAACCGATGAACACCACCACCGCACTGGTGATCGGGCTCGTCCTGCTCGCCGGCAACGCGTTCTTCGTCGGCGCGGAGTTCGCCGTCATCTCGGCCCGGCGAAGTGCCATCGAGCCGCTCGCCGCTGCCGGGGACCGGCGGGCCGTGACCGTCCTGTGGGCGATGGAGCACGTGTCGCTCATGCTGGCCTGTGCGCAGCTGGGCGTGACCGTCTGCTCCACCGGCCTGGGCATCGTCGCGGAGCCGGCACTGGCCCACCTGCTCGAGGGGCCGCTGCACAGCATGGGGGTGAGCGACAGCCTCACCCACCCGATCGCGCTCGTCATCGCGCTCTCGCTCGTCGTCTACCTGCACGTGGTGCTCGGCGAGATGGTGCCGAAGAACCTGGCCGTCTCCGGCCCGGACAAGGCGGTCATGTGGTTCGGGCCGCCGCTGGTGCTCCTCGCCCGGGTGCTGCGCCCGGTGATCGGCGGCCTGAACTGGGTCGCGAACCACGCGGTGCGGCTGGCCGGTGTGGAGCCCAAGGACGAGGTCGCCTCGGCCTTCACCGCCGAGGAGGTCCAGTCCATCGTGGAGCACAGCCAGGCCGAAGGTGTGCTGCGTGACGAGCAGGGCCTCCTGGCCGGGGCCATCGAGTTCTCCAACCGCACCGCGAGCGAGGTCATGGTGCCGGTCGACGGTCTGGTGGCCGTGGACGAGACCAGCACGCCGGACGACGTCGAGCGACTGGTGTCGAAGCACGGCTTCAGCCGCTTCCCCGTGGTGACCCACGGCGCGGAGGGCGACGAGCTGGTCGGGTACCTGCACCTCAAGGACGTGCTGTACGCGACGGGGCCGGCCCGGTTCGAGCCGGTGGCCGTCTGGCGCGTGCGCGCGCTGGCCGCCGTCGCGCCGGACGACGAGGTCGAGGACGCGCTCCGGGTGATGCAGCGCTCCGGCTCGCACCTCGCGCGGGTGGAGGGCACCGGGGGCGAGCTGCTCGGTGTCGTCTTCCTCGAGGACATCCTCGAGGAGCTCGTCGGCGAGGTGCGGGACGCCATGCAACGGCGTTGAGCAGGGGTTGACCAGGTACGGGGCGCGTCCTGTGCAGGTCCCGTCCTCCACAGGGCGGGGCTTGGCAGGTGGGCCGACCCCGGTTAGTGTCTCGTCCGACATCTACACCGCGAGGGGCCGCGGGACACATGACGACGGAGGACCAGTGGAGTCCACTGCTGTGACGAGCATGCAGCCTGCCCTCATGACGCGTCGGGCCCGGCGCGAGGCGGAGCAGCGCACGCACGCGACGCGGACCCGGTCCACGCGGGCGACGACGTCGTTCGACCAGCTGGTCACCGGATCGGTCCCGAGGCCCGCCCGGCCTACGTCGTCGATACCGGCCGGGCAGCGCTTCATCTCCCGGGCCACGGTCATCGGCACGCTCGCCGCCGCGACCATCGCGGCACCGCTCACCCAGGCCGCGAACCAGACCGGTGAGTCGCCGTTCGAGGTCGAGGCGCCCCACACCGGGCCCAGCACGCTGGACCTCGTGACGCAGCCGGTGGAACGCCCCGAGACCTCCGGGTCGGTGGTGCGTGCCGAGGCGATCACGCGGCCGGAGTCGGCCGCCAGCCGATCGCTGGACCGCAGCCCCCTGCCCGAGTGCGACGTCGACGCGCCCGTCGACGGGACCAACGGGGCGCTCGCGGACCACTCGCTGTGCGAGCTGTGGCAGCCGGGGGAGTACCTGCGGCCCGACGCGGCGCTGTCGCTCAGTGCGCTCAACGAGGCGTTCCGCGCATCCTTCGGGCGGGAGATGTGCCTCGTGGCGAGCTACCGCAACCTGGACACCCAGTACGAGCTCAAGGCCTCCCGTGGGTGGTACGCCGCGTCGCCGGGTACCTCGATGCACGGCTGGGGCCTCGCGATCGACCTCTGCTCCAAGGAGACCGGGAACAGCGAGGTCTTCTCGTGGCTCTGGGCCAACGCGCCGTCCTACGGCTGGCAGAACCCCTCGTGGGCGCAGCTCGGCGGCAGCAAGTACGAGCCCTGGCACTGGGAGTTCGTGTCCGGCGTCGTCGAGAAGGGCGAGTGGCGGGGCTAGTTTCCCGGCCGGAGCGCGGGCCGGGCCCGCGAGCCGTCAGAGGCGCAGGTGGGTGTTCGGCCCGAAGTCCTGGCGGAACACCGGTCCGTCGGCCGCGAGCTCGGCGGTGAACGACGGCGCCCACGCGCTGTAGGGCTCCATGGCGAGCGACTCGTTCGAGAACCGCCGGTCGTCGGTGATCTCGGTGACGCAGAAGTCCGGGATCTGGAGACCGGTGACGGGGCCGGCGCGTTCGCACTCGGCCACCACGAGCGGGTGGTTGGCGCCACCGAACACGTCGATCGACCAGCCGTCTGCCCCGAGCCACACGGCGTAGCGCACCTTGACGATGGGCGCCCCGCCCCGGCGGACCAGCTCGACACCGATGTTCGGGTCCAGCTCACGTTCCGCCTCGTAGCGGGTGCCACCGATCGCCGGCCCCTTCACCGTGACGGCGGCGAAGTCGATGTCCGCCGTGTGCGCCCGGAGGATCTCCGCGGGATCGGTGTCCTCGGCGAGGTCCACGTCGGTGTCGCCGGCCTGGACGCGGACCCGGAGGGCGTAGCCGTCGTCGGCCAGGAAGTAGGACTGGACGATGAGGGCCGGCGCGTCCCGGAGCTCAGCGGGGAGCTCGCGCACGAAGAACCGGCGCTCGAACTCGAAGTCGGCATAGCCGCGGTCGGGATCGGCCGGGCCGGGTTCGTCGAAGCGATCGTCGCTCATGGGGTCCCCAGGTGCCTGTCGTCGGCTGATCCGGGTAGTTTACCCAGCCGGCTGCCGCGCCTCCTGCCGGCCGAACCTGCCGGCCGCGCGCTGGACGTCAGCTCCCCGGCGCGTCGTCCTCCCAGGCGGCAGCGCTGATCCGCCAGCCGGCGGCGGTACGCACGAGCTGCATCGACTTCATGCCGCCCCCCTCGAACTGTGCGCCGCCCAGCACGCCGCCCTTCGAGTAGCGCCCGAACCAGTGGGCGATGCCGCCGAACACCTCCAGGCGTCCGGACTGTGCCTCCTCGTGGAAGTCGACGAGCGTGCCGTCGGTCAGCATCTTCTGCCGTGGGGCGATGAACGTGTCGACGTCGTAGACGGCGAGCCCGTTCTCGGAGCTGCTGATGATGACGGCCTCCGGCAGCATCATGTCGCGCAGGGCCGTCATGCGGTCCTCGACGCCGGGCCCCGAGGTGAAGGCGGCGAAGAAGCCCTCGACGATCGACCGGATCTCGTCCTGTCCGCCGTCGCCGACCGGAGCCTGCCACCGCTCCGCGGTCAGACCGAAGACGAGCTTGCCGGCCCATGCGCCCTCGAACCAGGCGTTGTCGACGAACCGCGCCTCCTGGGTGAAGCCGAGACGCCTGAGCAAGCGAGCCGAGGCCTGGTTGTCGTCGAGGCACGTCGCCTCGACGCGGTGCAGGTCGAGCTGTTCGAACCCGAGGCGCAGCATCGCCGTGGCCGCCTCGGCCGCGTAACCCTTGCCGTGGAACGCGCGCCCGAACGCGAAGCCCAGCTCGCCCTGCCGGTGCTCGGCACTTGTCCACTTGAGCAGGACCTCGCCGATCACCGTCCCCGTCTCGCGCAGCTCCACCGCGAGCACGAGCCACTGGCCGGGTTCGGTCAGGACCGCCTGGTCGAGCTTCCGGGCGAGCGCGGCTTCCGTCGCCGCCCGGTCCCGGACCGGCCAGGGCAGGAAGCGCACCACCTCGGGATCGCTGTGGAAGGCGAGCAGGTCCTCCAGGTCCGTCGGGCGATGGGGGCGCAGCGTCAGCCGCGACGTCTCGATCGGGTAGTCGGGCCGGAACGGTTCATGCAGCATCTGGCGTCCTCTCGTCGGTCCGGAAAGATCGTCGATCGTCGATCACCGCTCGCGGTCGTCGAGGAGCTGCGTCCGGGTGAAATGTTCGAACGCCACCTCGAGGTCGGCCATCGAGCACTTGATGCTCCCCGGCTTGAGCACGACGGGCGTGCCGACCAGGCGCGCGTTGACCGCGGCGACCACACGCCGCAGCACGGTTCGCTGGCGGACGACCACCGCCGCCGGATCGACGACGTCGACGGCAAGCACCTGCCGGAAGCCCTGCCGTATCTCGCGGACGCCGGTGACCTCGGACCAGAGCACCTGCTCGACGCCGAGGTTGGGCAGCCAGTCGGTGAGGCCGTCGTCGTCGAGCGTGAGCACGGGCCAGGTGGGGAGCAGCAGGCGGCGCACCACGATGAGGCCCAGGCCGGTGAAGACCAGGACCCCGATCGCACTCACCGACACGATGACCAGTGCGGCCGGTGAGCCGCTGGTCTGGGCGACGTCGAAGCCCAGGCGGGCGGCCACCGCGCACAGCACCACGAGGGCGAGCGTGGTCAGGGTGAGCGTGAGGACGTGCGCACGGGACGGATAGAAGTCCACGGACTCGTCGGGCATACCGGGACAGTAGTGGCAGTTGAGGACGAACCGGTAGCCGGACCGGTTTCGATACGCGACGGACGCGTATCGTTTCTCGGGTGAACGAACACAGCCGTGCACCGGGCAGGCCGCGCAACGCCGAAGCGGACAATGCGGTGCTCAACGCGGCGCTCGACCTGATCGCCGAGTCGGGGGTCGACGGCGTGAGCATCGAGCAGGTGGCGAAGCGTGCAGGCGTCGCCCGCACGACCGTCTACCGTCGGTACGCGGCGCGTGACGACCTCGTGATCGCGGCACTCGTGGCGAACGAGGCCGCGGTGCTCGCATCCTTCCGGGTCCCCGACCAGCCGGGACCGGCCGACCTCGTCGCCACCTGGTCGGCCGGGCTCAGCGTTCCCAGGGCGCGAAAGCTGCTGCGCCGCATGATGTCGGTGCCGCGCGACCATCCGAGACTGTGGGCAGCCTTTCGCCAGGCGAGCGTCGACGCACGCGACCAGAGCGTGCACGACCTGGTGGTCCGCGCCCAGAAGCATGGCCAGCTGGCCGTGGACGCCGACCTCGAGATGATCCAGGCGCTGCTCACGGGCGCCGTGGCGGTCCACCTCACCAACTACTCCGACGACACGCCCGCCGAGGAGGTCGCCGGCTATCTCTGGCGTGTGCTGCGCACGGTCGGGTTCCGGGTCGAGGCGGGTGACCAGGGCCGACCGTCCGGAGGGCGAGGTGCAGTGGGCGAGGTCCGGGGGGCGAGCCGAAGCATGATCACATGAGGAGATGATCGACCGAACGCGCCTGCCCATCGATATCCCGACACCGACCAGCGGGGCGGTGCCGCCGGGGACCCCCGTGCAGCCCGTCCGCCCACCCTCGGGTGCCCCGCACGTCCTGCTGATCCTGGTCGACGACATGGGATTCGGGGCGCCCAGCCCCTTCGGCGGGCCGTGCCGCATGCCCAACGCCGAGCGGCTCGCCGGTCGGGGGCTGCGGTACAACCAGTTCCACGTCACGTCGCTGTGCTCGCCGAGCCGGCAGGCGCTGCTGACCGGCCGCAACCACCACTCCGTCGGCATGGGCGTGACCACCGAGATGGCGACCAGCCAGCCCGGGTACAGCGGGTTCCGCCCGGCCAGCGCCGCGACCATCGCGCAGACGCTGTCCGGCAACGGGTACAGCACCGCCGCGTTCGGCAAGTGGCACCAGACCCCGCCCGCCGAGGTGAGCCCCTCCGGGCCGTTCGACCGCTGGCCCACGGGCGAGGGGTTCGACCACTTCTACGGGTTCATGGGCGCCGAGATGAACCACTGGTACCCGCAGCTCTACACCGACACCACGCCGATCGAGCCCGAGCAGCGGCCGGAGGACGGGTACCACCTCTCCGAGGACCTCGTCGACCGCGCAGCCGAGTGGATCCGCCGCCAGCACGAGGTCACGCCGGACAAGCCGACGTTCACCTACCTCGCCTTCGGCGCCACGCACGGCCCCTTCCACGTCTCCGAGGAGTACCGCGAGCGCTACGCGGGCCAGTTCGACGACGGCTGGGACGTCCAGCGCGAGAAGACCCTCGCCGAGCAGAAGCGCCTGGGCATCGTCCCGCCCGAGACCGAGCTCGCCCCGTGGGTCGACGGCGTGCCGCACTGGGACGAGCTCGACGAACGCGAGCGCCGGGTCAGCGCGCGGTTCATGGAGACGTACGCCGGGTTCGCCGAGCACACCGACGCGCAGATCGGGCGGCTGCTCGACGAGCTGGACGACACCGGCGTGCTCGACGACACCGTCGTCGTCCTCATCCTCGGTGACAACGGCGCCACGGGTGAGGGTGGCATCGAGGGCACGATGCGCGAGCACCTCGTCGGGCACGGTTTCGCGGACGACGTCGCCTGGATGGACGAGCACCTCGACGAGCTGGGCGGACCGCGCAGCTACGGGATCTACCCCGTCGGCTGGGCGCTCGCGATGAACACCCCGTACCAGTGGACCAAGCAGGTGGCCTCGCACTACGGCGGCACCCGCGACGGGATGGTCGTGTCGTGGCCGAACGGGATCGAGGCCCAGGGCGAGATCCGCTCCCAGTGGCACCACCTGATCGACATCCTGCCCACGCTGCTGGACGTGGCCCGGGTGCCCGAGCCGGAGACCGTGAACGGCGTTCCGCAGCAGCCCATCGAGGGCGTGAGCATGCGATACAGCTTCGATGACGCCGAGGCCGCAGACCGCCGTCGCACCCAGTACTTCGAGATGGTCGGCAACCGCGGCATCTATCACGAGGGCTGGACGGCCGTCGCCCAGCACGGGATCCCGTGGCAGATGGTCGGCGGGCACGGGCCGTTCGAGGACGACAAGTGGGAGCTGTACGACACGCGGGTCGACCCGAGCCAGGCCCACGACGTCGCCGATGCCGAGCCCGAGCGGCTCGCCGAGCTGCAACGGCTGTTCCAGTCCGAGGCCGAGCGCTACCAGGTGCTGCCGCTCGACGACCGGGTGACCGAGCGGGAGAACCCGCAGATCGCCGGCCGGCTGGACCTGCACGGCGACCGGACGGAGATGACGTTCGGCCCGGCGACGGCGCGGCTGGGGGAGGAGGCGGCGCCGAACGTCAAGAACCGCAGCCACACCGTCACCGCGGACCTCACGTGCGCCACGGCCGCCGACGACGGCGTGATCGTCGCGCAGGGCGGCCGGTTCGGCGGCTGGTCCCTGTACTGCACCGGTGGCCGTGTCGGCTACGCCTACAACTGTTACGGGGCGGACCTCACGACCGTCGAGGGCGAGACCGTGCTGGCGCCCGGTGACCACCGGGTGGTCGTCGAGTTCGACTACCTGGGTGCCGACGAGGAGCCCGGCGGCCCGGCGGAGGTGCGGCTCCTGGTCGACGGCGCGCCCGTCGGCACCGGGCGGATCGGCCGCACGACCGCGTACTACTTCGCGTTCGACGAGACGTTCAACGTGGGGGTCGACCGTGGCACGCCCGTCACGGACGCGTACGAGGCCATCGACAACCGGTTCGGCGGGAAGGTCTCACGGGTGCACTTCACTCTCGGCTCGGAGAGCGAGCAGGCCGAGACGCGGCGGCGGCAGGCGCTGAAGCTGGCGGACGACTGAGGCTGGTAAGCGCTCGGTAGCGGGCGGCGGCGACCCACGAGAGTCAGTGTGGCCGCCGCCGAGCCGCACGATGATCGTGCTCCCGCCCGCCGAGCCGCACGAAACACGTCGCTCAGGGCCCGGATCGACACGTGGCGTGCGGTTCGGCCACGGCACGGACGACTACCTTGCGGTTCGACGCCGAGCCGTGCCGGGTGCCGCGGCGTTCTCACCACGATCGGCTGGGAGGAGGGCCGCGAATGGCCAGGGGACGACGTCGAGGTAGTGGCGGTGGACCAGCGCGCGGGCGTGTGCTTCGTCGGGCGGAAGCGCGTACCGGTTGGCGGAGAGCCCGTCCACAACGGCCTGCACGACACCGCTGGCCTCTGGCCGGCTCTCGTCGGGAAGTGGTCGTCCCTGCAGGGGGTGCACGAACCCGAGCCGTCGCATCACGGTGAGGGTCTCCAGGGTTCGTCTGCGGACGCCATGTGCCTGGGTGATCGGTCGGTGGTCCTGAAGCGCCATGTCATGCAGGAACTGGGTGGTCCGGGTGGGGTTCGCCAGCTGCGGGCGCCAGTCGGGTCGACGAGCGAGGACGCGGCAGAGCACGTCAAGGGCGGAGCGGTCGGCGTCGGTCCGGCCGCTGACGACACCGGCCGCATCGAGCGGCGCATCCTTGGGGCTGTTGCCGAGGCGGCTGACGATGCTCGTCCAGGTGCGGCGGCTCGTGTACAGCTGAGCGATGGGAGCGGCGTAGCGCCCGGCACCTAGCACCGCAATCCCGATCGGAGCACCGCCACGAGTCGCGACCCATCCGGTGATCGCCCACTGATCGAGATCGGGCGCCGCGTAGTGCTCGTAGGGCAGGTCCACCACGACCTCGTCGGCACTGATCCGCATGCCTGCGGGGGTGAGCATGATGTCGCACGCACGGCCCCGACGGCGTCCAGGCACGATCAATCCGCCATCAACGGGCCGGGCAGCCTGCATCCATGCGCTCACATTCACCGACACAGCATGGAGCACGCGCACGGCCTGCGGCGACCAGTACGGGACGTTGACCTGTGGTGGGGAGACTGGTGGGGAACAGCGCCTGGCCCGGGACAGCAAAAAGGCCCCTCATCAGGTGTCATACCTGGTGAGGGGCAATGTGCGCCTGAAGGGATTCGAACCCCCGACCTTCTGCTCCGGAGGCAGATGCTCTATCCACTGAGCTACAGGCGCGTGGCGTGCCGAACGGCCCGTAGGTTCACGCTCGACGCACGGAGCAGACTACCAGCACTGGCCGGGTGGGCGGGCATCGATATCGACGAGCGAGCCGCACGGGGGAACGTGGGCCGCCGTCGGGCACCCCTGTGGAAAGGCGAGGCGGCGAACTTGGCCCGGCCGATAGAATCGGTCCGTGACACCCACTGAGCTCTCTGAAGCGCTGAGCGCTGCCCTCGCCGCGGCCGTAGCCGACGGCACACTCGCCCTGCCCGCCGACGCCCTCCCGGCGTCGGTCCACGTGGAGCGACCCCGGCAGCGTGAGCACGGAGACTGGGCCACGAACGTGGCCCTGCAGCTCGCGAAGAAGGCGGGCACCACGCCGCGCGCGCTGGCCGAGGACCTGGCCGCACGCCTGGGCGAGACGCCGGGCATCAAGTCGGTCGGCGTCGCCGGCCCCGGGTTCCTCAACATCACCCTCGATGTCGGGGCGGCCGGCGAGCTGGCCCGCACGATCGTGGAGACGGGTGCGACCTACGGCCGGGGCGAGGCCCTGGCCGGCCAGGTGATCAACCTGGAGTACATCAGCGCCAACCCGACAGGCCCGCTGCACATCGGGCACACCCGCTGGGCGGCGCTGGGCGACTCGCTCGGACGCATCCTCCGTGCGGCCGGGGCCAAGGTGGCCGCCGAGTACTACATCAACGACGCCGGCGCGCAGATGGACCGCTTCGGCGAGTCCATCCTGGCCCGCGCCACGGGCGGTGAGGTGCCCGAGGGCGGCTACCGCGGCGAATACGTCAAGGAGCTCGCGGCCAAGGTGCTCGCGGACCACCCGGACCTGCCGGAGCTGCCGCGTGCGGAAGCCATCACCGTCGCCCGCGAGTCGGGCTACGAGCACCAGCTCGCCGAGATCCGCGAGGTGCTGGCGAACTTCGACGTCCACTTCGACGTCTGGTTCTCGGAGCGTGACCTGCACGACTCGGGTGCCGTCGAGAAGGCGGTGTCCCGCCTGCGCGAGCAGGGGCACGTGTTCGACAAGGAGGGCGCGGTCTGGCTGCGCACCACGGACTTCACGGACGACAAGGACCGCGTGATGATCCGGGCGAACGGCGAGCCCACGTACTTCGCCGCCGACGCCGCGTACTACCTGTCCAAGAAGGACCGCGGGTTCCCGGGCAAGATCTACCTGCTCGGCGCCGACCACCACGGGTACGTCAACCGGCTCAAGGCCATCGCGGCCTGCGCGGGGGACGACCCGGAGTCGAACATCGAGGTGCTGATCGGGCAGCTCGTCAACGTCGGCGGTGCCAAGCTGTCCAAGCGGGCCGGCAACATCATCGAGCTGCGCGACCTGGTCGACTGGATCGGCAAGGACGCCGTGCGCTACTCCCTGGCCCGCTACCCCGCGGACTCGCCGCTGGAGCTGCAGGGCGAGGACATGATCAAGCAGTCCAACGACAACCCCGTGTTCTACGTGCAGTACGCGCACAGCCGTACGGTCCAGATCGGGACCAAGGCCGTCGAGCGCGGCGTGCGCCGCGTGGACGGGTTCGATCCGGCGCAGCTGTCGCACGCCTCGGAGACGGCGCTGATCGGACGGCTCACCGAGTTCCCGCGGATCGTGGCGCAGGCCGCCGAGCTGCGCGAGCCGCACCGGGTGGCCCGCTATCTCGAGGCGCTCGCCGGCGACTTCCACTCCTGGTACAACGACGACGAGAAGCTGCGCGTCACCCCGTACCAGGACGAGGAGGTCACGGACGCCCACCGGGCACGTCTGTGGCTGAACGACGCCGTGCGCACGGTGCTCGCCAACGGCCTGGACCTGCTGGGCGTGAGCGCTCCGGAGCGGATGTGACGGGCGCACCCTGGTCGACCGGCGTCGGGCGGCTGCCGGACGGCGCGCTGGCGGTCGCGGGCGTCGACGTCCGCGACCTGGCCGCCGAGCACGGAACGCCCGCGTACGTGCTGGACGAGGCCGACTTCCGGCTGCGGGCCCACGCGTACCGCACGGCGTTCGAGACGGCGTTCGGCGCGGTCGGGGCCGGTGTGGACGTGTACTACGCCGGCAAGGCGCTGCTCACCGTGGCCGTCGCGCGCTGGGCGCGCGAGGAGGGGCTGCGGGTCGACACGGCGTCGGGCGGCGAGCTCGCCGTCGCGCTCCGTGCGGAGGTACCGGGCGCGGAGATCGGCCTGCACGGCAACAACAAGTCCGACGCCGAGATCCTGCGGGCGCTCGACGCGGGCGTGGGCCGCATCATCGTGGACTCGCTTGTCGAGATCGAGCGCGTCGCCCACCTCGCCGCGGAGCGCGGGGTCGTCGCACCGGTGATGGTCCGCGTGACCACGGGCGTGCACGCGGGCGGGCACGAGTACATCGCGACCGCCCACGAGGACCAGAAGTTCGGTCTCTCGGTGAACCCGGCGGGGGGCTCCGAGAGCCCCGCGATGAACGCCCTGCTGGCGGTGCTGAAGCATCCCGAGCTGAAGCTGCTCGGTATCCACTCGCACATCGGCTCGCAAATCCTCGACCCCGACGGTTTCGAGGCCGCTGCTCGCGTGGTGCTGCGCCTGCGGGCCGACCTGGCCGAACGGTCGGGCGTGCTGGTCGACGAGGTCGACCTCGGTGGTGGCTACGGCATCGCCTACCTGCCCGGCGAGGTCGCGCTCGACCCGGAACGGGTGGCCAAGGACATCGCGCAGTCCGTCGCCGGTGTGTGCCAGGACCTGGGCACGAGCCTGCCGCGGTTCTCCATCGAGCCCGGCCGCGCGATCGTCGGCCCTGCGGGCCTCACGCTCTACACCGTCGGCACGGTCAAGCCGGTCACCGTCTCGGACGACGACGGCGCGGACTTCACGCGGACCTACGTGTCCGTCGACGGCGGCATGAGCGACAACATCCGCCCGGCCCTGTACGGGGCGGCGTATCACGCGGACGTCGTGAGCCGGTCGTCCACGGCCGAGCCGGTGCTGGCCCGTGTGGTGGGCAAGCACTGCGAGTCGGGCGACATCGTGGTGCACGAGGTCCGGCTCCCCGCCGACGTGCGGGCGGGCGACCTGCTCGCGGTCGCCGCGACGGGCGCCTACGGGCGGTCCATGGCGTCGAACTACAACATGCTGCCGCGACCGCCCGTCGTCGCCGTGTCCGACGGCGGCTCGCGCGTGCTGGTGCGCCGCGAGACCGAGGACGACCTGCTGGGGCTCGACCTGGGCTGATGCCGGCCGGCTACCGCACGTCGACGTAGATCGGGTTGGTGTAGAGCCAGGTGTCCGCCCACGGGTCGCCGTCGTTGTCGGCGTGCTGCAGCGGGCCGGCGGGGTCGATCGACGCGCCGAGGAACCCGGCGCCGTGGCGGTTGCCGTCGCTGCCACGCAGGCGGATGTAGCAGGACTCCGTGATGCGGCCGAGCGGGATGCGCAGCTGGTAGGTGCCGGACCTGGTGCTCGTGTCGATCTGCTCGACCACGCGCGTCTCGGGCGCCCGCCAGCTGTCCCGGTTCGTCGAGGGCCCGGTGACGGTGCCCCGGATCACGTCGAGGTGGGCGAGCCGCGGGAGCACCCCGTGCGGGTTGGGCCGGTGGGCGCTGCGCACCTTGACCACCAGCTCGACCGAGGTCCCGCGCTCCACGGTGAGCCGCCCGCCGAGCGTCGTGCCGTTGCCACGACCACCGCGGTCGCCGACGAGGCGGACGTCGAGCGCGTCCACGAGGTGCCCGTGGTCCACCCAGGCCCGGCCGCGGCGCAGGCCGTCCATGACGTCGAGATAGCCGTGCCGGGTCACGCCCACGTGAGTGCGGCTGAACTCACCCGGCCAGAAGTCGCTTCCCGGCTGCGGCGTCCCGGTGTCGACGGGGGACGGCTTCCAGCCCAGGGAGTCGAAGTTCTGCCCGGGTGGCATGTCGCCGTCGCGCCAGGTGTCCCAGATGGTGCGGTGGTTGTCGGAGTTGGACGTGATCGAGAACAGCGTGCCCTCGGCCAGCATCGCGTCCCACATGCCCCCGACGGTGGCGGTCATCCAGTCGAAGCCGCCGAAGGTCCGGTACGACTCGATCGGGTAGCCGGCGAAGGAGTCGGGCCGGGGCGCGTTGTTGTACTCGCCCCGCTGGGCCCCCGTGCTGCCGCGGTAGGCCACCCAGGCGGGATCGGCATCGCCCTGGGCGCCCGGTGCGCCCTCCATGCCGATGACGACGCCGCGCGCGGCGTCGCGCCATGCCCGGAGCTCGTGCGGTGAGTCGATGCCGAGCCGGGACGGGTGGTTGGCCAGCACGAGGAGGTCGTCGACGTAGCCGTTCGACCTCTGGGCGGCGAGCCACCGC
The DNA here is from genome assembly GCF_042682255.1 of Promicromonospora aerolata. Taxonomy (NCBI): domain Bacteria; kingdom Bacillati; phylum Actinomycetota; class Actinomycetes; order Micrococcales; family Promicromonosporaceae; genus Promicromonospora; species Promicromonospora aerolata. Next base: position 2,592,592 of record NZ_JBHUHF010000001.1, on the reverse strand, counting down.
AGTGCCTGCACCGCGCGCTGCTCGTTCTCGGGCAGGTCGGCGTCCCAGCCGTTGAGCTTGGCGTCCCACCGGCGCTCGAACTCGCGCAGCAGCTCGACCTCGTACGGGCCGGGCGCGGCGAACACGGTGCCGTGCTCGGCGGCGGGGATGTACCACTCCAGACCCTGGAAGATCAGCTGGCGCGGGTTGCGTGCCCGCGCGGCCATGATCTCCGCGTGCTCGGCAGCGGCTCCCTTGTCGCGGTGCCCGTGGTTGCTGTGCTCGGTGAAGACCATCCAGTCCAGGCCGAGCTCCGCGCCCTTGGCGGCGAGCTGGTCGAAGTCGTACTTGGCGTCGTGGCTGTAGCGGGTGTGCACATGGTGGTCGCCGACGAGCCACGCGAGCTGCGGGTCTCCGGGGCGGCCGGAGGCGGCGGCGGTCGCGGCGTGCGCACCGGTGGCGAGCGCCAGCCCGCCCGCCATGCCGAGGCGCAGGAACGTGCGGCGCGAGGCACCCTGGGGGTCCAGGGACGAGGCCGGCACGGACGGATCGGCCCAGGTGGGCAGATCAGTGGCACGGAACGGGTAGGACATGGTTCCTCCTGCGGCAGAGCGTGGTGACGCCACAGGGTCGCGCTGCTTGACGGCGCACGCGTGAATCTGGGGTGTCTGGCACCTGTCGGTCGGCCGTCGGATCTCGGCTCCTGCTCGCCGGGCCAGCCCATCGACGCCCCGGGTCGATGAGCGCCCCAGGAGGCGAATCGAACGGGTGTGCGATACGATGGTGGCATGTTCAGAGAGAGTGCATCAGAAGGGCCAGTGGTCGGCGGCATGCTGCCCACCGCTTCACTCGCTGACGCTCGAAGCGAGGTCTGGGCCAGCCTGGCATCCGTCTCTGACATCGACAGCGATGCCGGCGATTGTCCTTCCGGTGCCGTCACTGCCGCCAACGGTGCTGCCGCCGACATTCCCGGCTCGTACGGTGCTGACCCTGGTGAGGTGACCGCGGAGGCGGTCGCGGGCGTGCATGCGTGGCTGCTGTCCGGCTTCGGCCCCGCCGACGCCGCGTCACGGGTCGCGACACTGCGGGCGTTGGAGGCCCTTGCTGCGGGTGTGGTGGCCGTGCAGGCGCAGGTGCTGGTCGACCTACGCGACGAGGAAGTCCGAGCCGCGAAGGAAGCCGTGATCGCGTCGGGCGGAACCGTCCACGACAAGCGCGGTCGGCAGGTCCCGGTCACCGCCCGGTCCGCTACCCGTGACGCGGAGCGGGACGTGGCTCAGCAGGCAGGCCTCGCCCTGCGGGTCTCGCCGCATCGGGCCCGGTCCCTGCTCGCGGTCGCGACGGTCTGGCACACCGAGATGCCCTACACCCTGAGCGCCCTGCGGGAGGGACGGCTGTCCCAGGAACGCGCGACGCTGCTGGTCAAGGAGACCGCCTGCCTGACCCTGGCAGACCGCCAGACCATCGACGCGGACCTGTGTGCCGACCCGGCCGTGCTGGAGGGTGTGGGTACCCGGCGGCTGGTCGCGCTGATCACCGAGCACGCGGGCCGGCTCGACCCCGCCGCGCTGACCAAGCGGGCCGCGAAGGCCGTCTCCGACCGGTGCGTGACCCTGCGCCCGGCGCCGGACACGATGACGTACCTGACGGCGCTGCTCCCGGTCGCCGAGGGCGTGCAGGCCTACGCGGCGCTGAAGCTCGCCGCGGAGACCGCCCGGCACACGGGAGGGGACCAGCGACCGGCTGGGCAGATCATGGCCGACACCCTGGTCGAACGGATCACGGGCCAGGAGAACGCCGGGGACGTCCCGGTCACCGTGCACCTGGTCGTCTCGGACGAGGCGCTGCTCGCCGGCGGGCACGAACCTGCCGTCGTGCTGGACGGTACCGGCACGGGACACGGCGCCATCCCCGCACAGGTGGCGCGCAACCTCGTCGCCAACGGCCTGGACCTGAACGCTGCGTGGCTGCGCGCCGTCTACACCACCAGCACGGGCGACTTGGTGGGCACCAGCAGCAAGCAACGGTTCTTCACCGACGGGCTCGCCGACCTGCTCCGCGTGCGCGACCAGGGCATCTGCCGCACCGCCTGGTGCGACGCACCGATCCGCCACCTCGACCACATCACCCCGGCAGGCCGCGGCGGGGACACCACCCTCGCGAACGGCCAAGGACTCTGTGCTGCCTGCAACCAGGCCAAGGAAACCCCCGGCTGGACCGCCGCCGCGGAGATCGACCCCGAGACAGGCAGACACACCGTCACCACCACCACACCGACCGGACAGCAGTACCGGTCGGTCGCACCCCAGCCCCCACGACCGGTACGAAGCAAACCGCCGCTCGACGGGCAGCCGCCGGGCGGGACGACGGTCGCGCGGCCGGACACGCAGTCGGGCCGAGCGACCGGCCCGGTCACCCTGTCGTGCCGGGTGCGCCAGCCGGCACGCCACCACCTACGACCGGCAGCCCGCGCAACCTGAGACGCCCGGCCACCTCCGGGTCCGCGCCGGCACGCGGCGCCCAGCCGCATCGGCGTCGTCAGGCCGGGACCGAGTATTCGATGTCCGCCGCACCCCGTCATGGCGCACGATGGCACGCATGTCCTTGGTAGCCCCCCACCTGCACACCGCACGCCTGCGTCTGCGGCCCTTCACGGATGCCGACGCCGCCCCTCTCTTCGCGCTGCACAGCAGCGCCCTCGTGATGCGCTACTGGGACTCTCCACCGTGGACCGAACAGACTCGTGCGGAGCGCTTCATCGCAATGTGCCGGAAGATGGCCGACGAAGGGACCGGGGCACGAGTGGCCATCGACCGTGCTTCTGACGGAGCCTTCGTCGGCTGGTGCGGTCTGACCGGGTGGAACCCGGATTACCGCAGCGCGTCGCTGGGCTACTGCCTCGACGACGCGATGTGGGGCCACGGCTACGCGACAGAAGCCGCGCACGCCCTGCTGCAGTGGGCGTTCGACACGCTGGACCTCAACCGAGTTCAGTCCGAGACCGACACGCGCAACGTGGCGTCTGCCCGGGTCCTGGAGAAGGCTGGATTCGTCCGTGAGGGGACGCTGCGGGAAGAGTGCGTCGTGAACGGCGAGGTTTCGGACACGTGGGTGTTCGGGTTGATCAGGCGAGAGTGGCGGCCGCCGATCACGCTGAGCGCAGCCCGCTAAGGGCCAGTGGCCACACCCGACGCCGGGCCGGTCAGACCCCCAGGGGTGGTGGGGCCGGAGAGAGAACGGCGACCGGCGCGGCGTCGGGCAGCTTGTGGAGGGGGCGAACCTCAGACCTGGTCGGCGGCCGAGCCCACCAGGTGTCCCTGGTAAGCGGCGTTCGTCAGGAACGGCGGGAAGGCGTCCTTGAGCGCGACCTCGCGGAAGATCGCCGCGGCCTCCTCGATGCGGTTGCCGTGGTCCGGTGACAGCGAGGCGACGACGTCGAGCAGGATCGCCTCGACCCGCTCGCGCGTGACCGGTAGCTGATCGTCGTCGGTCACGGTGCCCGAGGCGATCCACTGCCACACCTGGGACCGCGAGATCTCGGCGGTGGCAGCGTCCTCCATGAGGTTGTCGAGCGCCGCGGCTCCCGTACCGCGGAGCCAGGCGTCGAGGTAGCGGATGGCCACCGAGACGTTCGACCGCAGGCCGGCCGAGGTCACGGTCGCCCCGGCGCGGCGCGCGGACGCGATGTCGAGCAGGTCGTGCTGACCCACCTCGACGTCGTCGCGGAGGCGCGAGACCTGGTTCGGTGCGTCGCCGAGCACGGCATCGAACTCCCGCGCGGCCACGGGGATCAGGTCGGGGTGGGCCACCCAGGTGCCGTCGAAGCCGTCGCGGGCCTCGCGCTTCTTGTCCGCGGCGACCTGGTGGAACGCCCGCTCGGTGACCTCGGGGCTGCGGCGGTCCGGGATGAACGCGCTCATGCCGCCGATGGCGTGCGCACCTCGCTTGTGGCAGGTGGCGACGAGCAGCTCGGTGTACGCCCGCATGAACGGTGCGGTCATGGTCACCTGCGCGCGGTCGGGCAGCACGTACGAGTCACCGCGGGTGCGGAAGCACTTGATCACGGAGAACAGGTAGTCCCAGCGGCCGGCGTTGAGCCCCGCGCAGTGGTCCCGCAGCTCGTAGAGGATCTCCTCCATCTCGAACGCCGCGGGCAGCGTCTCGATGAGCACCGTGGCGCGGATGGTCCCGCGGGGGATGCCGAGCGCGTCCTGCGCCACCTCGAACACCTCGTTCCAGAGCCGCGCCTCCTTGTAGCCCTCGAGCTTGGGCAGGTAGAAGTACGGGCCGCGGCCCCGGGCGATCAGCTCGGCGGCGTTGTGGAAGAAGTAGAGCCCGAAGTCGACGAGGCTGCCCAGGGCGCTGCTCGTGATGCCGTTCGCGTCCGTGTAGCGCAGGTGGGTCTCGTCGAGGTGCCAGCCGCGCGGGCGGAACACGATGGTCGGGAGGTCGGCGATGGTGGACGACCGCAGCGCGTACTCCTTGCCCGCCTCGTTCGTGAAGCTGAGCGTGCCGCGGATCGCGTCGTGCAGCGCGAGCTGTCCCTCCACCACGTTGGGCCACGTCGGGCTCGACGCGTCCTCCGCATCCGCCAGCCAGCACCGGGCGCCGGAGTTGAGCGCATTGATCGTCATCTTCGGGTCGGTGGGGCCCGTGATCTCGACGCGGCGGTCCTCCAGGCCGGGCGCACGACGCGAGCCGGCCACCCGCCAGTGCGGGTCGTCCCGGACCGGCCGGGTGGACGCCCGGAAGTCGGGGTCGCTGCCGTCCGCGATGTCCTGCCGGCGCAGCTGGCGCCGCGCGATCAGCTCGTCGCGGGCGGCGTCGAACCGGTCGTGGAGCAGGGCCAGGAACTGGAGTGCGTCGGTGCTCAGGATCTCGCCGTAGCGCGGGCCCACGGGACCGGTCACGGTGATGACGCCTCGGCGGGCGCCGGTCCGCGAGGCGCCCACCCCACCGTTCGGCAGGAAGCTCGGGGCCGAGCTCCTGGGAGCCGAGGAGGAGCTGTTGCGTGCGGCCGGCGGGGTGCCGATCCCGGCGAGGCCGGCATCGGGATCGAAGGGGTTGGCGCCCTGCGGGCGGGTGTCGATGGTCGCGGTCATCAGAACTGCGCCGCCTCGGTCGAGCCGGCCAGGGCGGTGGTGGCGGAGCTCGGGTTCAGCGCCGTGGCCACCCGGTCGAAGTAACCGGTGCCGACCTCGCGCTGGTGCTTGGTGGCCGTGTAGCCGCGCGCCTCGGCGGCGAACTCCTTCTCCTGCAGCTCCACGTACGCGGTCATCTGCTCGCGGGCGTAGCCGTGGGCCAGGTCGAACATCGAGTAGTTCAGCGCGTGGAAGCCGGCCAGGGTGATGAACTGGAACTTGAAGCCCATGGCGCCCAGCTCGCGCTGGAACTTCGCGATCGTGTCGTCGTCCAGGTGCTTCTTCCAGTTGAACGACGGCGAGCAGTTGTAGCTCAGCATCTGGTCGGGGAAGTCCGCCTTGACGGCCTCGGCGAACTTGCGGGCGAGCTCGAGGTCGGGCGTGCCGGTCTCCATCCAGATCAGGTCGGAGTACGGCGCGTAGGCCTTCGCGCGTGCGATGCACGGCTCGATGCCGTTCGTCACCTTGTAGAAGCCCTCGTTGGTGCGCTCGCCGGTGATGAACGGGCGGTCGCGCTCGTCCACGTCGGACGTGATCAGCGTCGCGGCCTCGGCGTCGGTCCGGGCGATCACGATGGACGGAACGTCGGCGACGTCGGCCGCGAGGCGGGCCGCGTTCAGCGTGCGCACGTGCTGCTGCGTCGGGATGAGCACCTTGCCGCCCAGGTGGCCGCACTTCTTCTCCGAGGCGAGCTGGTCCTCCCAGTGCACGCCCGCGGCGCCGGACTGGATCATGGACTTCATCAGCTCGTACGCGTTGAGCGGGCCGCCGAAGCCGGCCTCGGCGTCGGCCACGATCGGGGCGAGCCAGTCGCGGGTGGGGGTGCCGTTCTCCGACACGTCGATCTGGTCGGCGCGCAGGAGCGCGTTGTTGATGCGCCGGACCACCGCGGGCACGGAGTTGGCCGGGTAGAGCGACTGGTCGGGGTAGGTCTGGCCCGAGAGGTTCGCGTCCCCGGCGACCTGCCAGCCGGACAGGTAGATGGCCTGCAGGCCCGCCTTGACCTGCTGCACGGCCTGGTTTCCGGTCAGCGCGCCGAGAGCATTGATGTAGTCCTCCTCGTGCAGCTGGCGCCAGAGGCGCTCGGCGCCACGGCGGGCGAGCGTGCTCTCCTCGCCGACCGAGCCGCGCAGGGCGACGACGTCCTCGGCGGTGTAGCTGCGCTCGATGCCGGCCCAGCGGGGGTCGGAGTCCCAGGACTGCTGCAGCTCGGCGGCCGTCTGCACCTGGTCGCCGGTGCGCACGGGCGTCGCGACCGTGGCGGACGCGGTGGCCTCGGACGTGGAATCGATCGTGGGTGCGCTCATGGCGGGTCTCCTTCTCGGGATGGAACGTCGTCACCGCGTCTTCCGGGTGACGTGTTACGACCTTCTGCCCTGCGCAACCCGCTTCTCAAGCAGATCTGAGTAGAAGAAACGAGGTTCTTCTGTTGAACGGAAGCCTTCCCGTATGTCACCCTCGGGCATGGCAGGAACCACCGGGAATGGCAGAACCGCGCGAAACGTGACTTCTGCGCGTCCTACGCAGAACGGCGCAGGACGGGCAACCGGCCGGCCGCACGGTCGGGTGCCGGGTCAGGCGCTCGGTCGGGTGCCCGGCCAGGCGTCGGAGGCGGGGGCCGGCCGGGCCGAGACCGAGCCGGACGCACTCACGATCGGCCGCCGCATCCGGCACCTGCGGACCAGCAAGGGGATGACCCTCGACGACCTCGCGGCGGCGATCGACCGGGCACCGTCGCAGGTCAGCACGCTGGAGAACGGCAAGCGCGAGCCCAAGTTCTCGCAGCTGCAGGCCATTGCCCGGGCGCTCGGCACCGGCGTGGACGACCTGCTCTCGGCCGAGCCGCCATCGGAGCGCGACGCGCTGGAGATCGAGCTCGAGCGGGTGCAGCGCGGCCCGCTGTTCGCGTCGCTCGGGATCGAGGGCGTCCGCATCGGCAAGTCGCTGCCGCACGACGCGCTCTCGACCATCCTGGCGCTGCACCGTGAGCTGGAGCGGCTGCACACCGAGCGCGCGGCCACGCCGGAGGAGGCGCGACGGGCCAACGGTGAGCTCCGCGGCGACATGCGGGCCAAGGACAACTACCTGCCCGAGCTGGAGCAGGTCGCCAAGGAGCTGCTCGCCGACGTCGGGCACACCTCCGGTCCGCTGCCGCAACGCATGGCGGCCGAGATCGCCGCGCACCTCGGCTTCACGCTGCACTACGTCAGCGACCTGCCGCACTCGACGCGGTCCGTCATCGACACCCGCAACCGGCGCCTCTACCTGCCGTCCAAGGGCTTCCGCGGCCGCTCGAACACGCGCTCCGCGCTGCTCCAGGCGCTCGCCTCCCACGTGCTCGACCACACGGAGCCCGGCGACTACGGCGAGTTCCTGCGCCAGCGCGTCGAGGCGAACTACCTGGCGGCGGCGCTCATGGTGCCCGAGAAACCAGGCGTGAAGTTCCTGCGTGACGCCAAGGACGAACGAGCCATCGCCATCGAGGACCTCCGCGACGCCTTCGGGGTGTCGTTCGAGACCGCGGCGCACCGGTTCACCAACCTCGCGACCCGGCACCTCGGCATCCCGGTGCACTTCATGAAGGTCCACGAGTCGGGAATCCTGCACAAGGCGTACGAGAACGACGGCGTGCGGTTCCCCTCGGACGCCCTCGGCGCCGTCGAGGGCCAGCACGTGTGCAAGCAGTGGACAGCGCGGCGCGTGTTCGACGTCGAGGACCGGTTCAACCCGTACGCGCAGTACACCGACACACCGTCCGGTACCTACTGGTGCACGTCACGCGTGGAGAACACGTCGGACGGCGCGTTCTCCGTGTCGGTCGGCGTGCCGTTCGCGGACGTCAAGTGGTTCGAGGGGCGTGAGACGACCGAGCGCAACACGTCGCTGTGCCCGGACGAGTCGTGCTGCCGGCGTCCGCCCGAGGAACTGTCGGCCAAGTGGGGCGACTTCGCCTGGCCCTCGGCGCGTCCCCACGCGTCGATGCTGGCGGCGATGCCCTCGGGCGCGTACCCCGGTGTGGAGACCACGGAGGTCTACCGATTCCTGGACCAACACGCCCCGGACTGAGGTCCGGCCCGCGACCCCGTCAGACCGGCCCGTCCAGTCCTAGCATGCGGGGTCGGCGGGTGCGCATCTCCGCCAGCAGGGCCTGCACGACGGCGGCCACGGCCGGCCGGCGCCAGGACTCGCTGCGGATCACCGCCCAGTAGGGCAGCCGCTCGGTGACCTCGTCGGGCAGGAGCCGTACGAGGTCGTCGTGCCGGTCGGCCATGAAGCAGGGCAGGAACCCGAGGCCCGCACCGGCACGGGTGGCCTCCACGTGCACGAACACGTTCGTCGAGGCCAGCGCGTCGCGCATGCCCGGCACGAGGCGGCGCGGTGCGTCGAGGTCGTTGACCTGGAGCATGGAGTCGACGAAGTAGACCAGCCCGTGCTCGGACATCTCGGCGACCGTGGTCGGTGTGCCGTGCCGAGCCAGGTAGTCGCGCGAGCCGTACATGCCGAGCACGTACTCGCCCAGGCGCACGGCCTTGGCCCGCTGCACGCTCGGCTGCCCGACGACGACGTCGATGTCGACCCCGGAGCGGTGGTGGGTCGCCACGCGGGTGACCGTGACGAGCTCGACGGACAGCTCCGGGTGCTCACCGCGCAGCCGCGCGATGGCCGGCGACGCGACGTACGCGCTGAACCCGTCGGTCGCCGTCATCCGCACGACGCCGGTCACGGGGTCGGCCTCGGTGTCGCCGGCCACGAGCCGGTCCACGGCGTCCGACACGGACTCGCCGGCCCGCGCCGCGCGGCGGCCGAGCGAGGTGAGCTCCCAGCCGTCGGCGCCGCGCACCAGGAGGCGGCCACCCAGGGCGCGCTCCAGCGCGGTGATGTTGCGGGCGACGGTGGTGTGGTTGACGCCGAGTGCCCGCGCCGCCGTCGTGTACCGGCCGGTGCGAGCCACCTGGAGCAGCACCAGGAGCTGGTCGGCGACCTGGCCGGCCGGCGGGTCGTTGCGGGCTGGCATGCGGCGACGGTACCAAGTGTGCATTTCTGCACACCGCGTCTGCCTACTTCGTCATTGCTCCGCACAGTGCTTGGCGGGAACACTCTGGCGAGTCATCGTGGCGGGACGTGCGGATCGCACCGGCCCGCCACTCCCCGTGTCAGAGTCGACACCAAGGAGCAGCATGTCTGCACAGCAGAGCACCGAAGCGCCGGGCGACCGGTCGCTGATCCGGCGCATCGTCGCCGCCTCGATGGCCGGCACCGTCGTCGAGTGGTACGACTTCTTCCTCTACGCGACCGCCGCGGCGCTCGTGTTCAACAAGGTCCTGATGCCCGAGACGGGCAACGAGTACGACGCGATCATCGCGGCGTTCGCGACCTACGCGGTGGGCTTCCTCGCCCGACCGCTGGGCGGCGTCATCTTCGGCCACATCGGCGACAAGGTGGGGCGCAAGCACACCCTGCAGCTCACGATCCTGCTGATCGGCGTCGCCACCGTGCTGATGGGCTGCCTGCCCACCTTCCAGCAGGTCGGCTTCCTCGCCCCGGCGCTCCTCGTGGTGCTCCGGTTCGTGCAGGGCGTCGCGCTCGGCGGCGAGTGGGGCGGTGCCGTGCTGCTCGTGGCCGAGCACAGCAAGGACGACGAGCGGGCCCGCTGGACGGCGTGGCCGCAGGCCGGCGTGCCGGCCGGGAACCTGCTCGCGACCGTCGTGCTGTACACGATGTCCGGCGTCCTGAGCGAGGCGGAGTTCCTCGCCTGGGGCTGGCGCGTCGCCTTCTGGCTGTCGGCCGTCGTGATCGTCGTCGGCTACTACGTCCGTACCCGGGTCTCCGACGCCCCGATCTACGAGGAGACGAAGGCCGAGATCGACCAGGGTGCCAAGAGCTACGGTGTCCTCGAGGTGATCAAGCGCTACCCACGGGGCGTGCTGACCGGCATGGGCCTGCGGTTCGCGGAGAACATCCTCTACTACCTCGTCGTGAGCTTCTCGATCGTCTACCTCGGTACGGCGCTCGGCATGGACACCACGCGCATCCTCGGTGTCGTCGCGGCGGCGCACGCGTTCCACTTCGTGGTGATCCTGGTGGTCGGACGCCTTGCCGACAGCATCGGCCGCAGGCCGCTGTACGTGGCCGGCGCCGTGCTCGGCGCGACCTGGTGCTGGTTCGCCTTCCCGGCGATGAACAGCCGCAACTCGCTGGTGATCCTCGCCGTCCTCATGGCCGGACTGCTGTTCCACGCCATGATGTACGCGGTGCAGCCGGCGATCATGGCCGAGATGTTCCCGACCCGGATGCGCTACTCCGGCGTCTCGATCAGCTACCAGGTCACGTCCATCGTCGCCGGCTCCCTCGCACCGATCCTGGCCACCACCTGGCTCAAGAACACCGGCTCCTGGTGGCCCACCGCGATCTACATGCTGGTCGCGTCCGCCATCACCCTGGTCGCGGCGCTCGCACTGCGCGAGACTCGGGGTGCCTCGCTGCACGACCTCGACGCCGAGGACCAGGCCCGCGAGCGGGCCCTCGCGGCGCGGACCGACTGAGTCGACGACGACCGACCGCGAACCAGCGGCCGCAGGACCACGAAGGAGGATCGACGATGAACCCGACCCCTGAGGGTGGCCGGCTCGAGGGCCGGCGGGCGCTCGTGACCGGCGGGGCGAGCGGCATCGGCGCCGCGTGCGCCCGGGAGCTCGCGGCGCGTGGCGCGTACGTCACCGTCGCGGACGTGGACGGCGACGACGCCAAGGCCGTCGCCGAGGAGGTCGGCGGCGAGGCCTGGGTGGTGGACCTGTCCGACACCCGGGCGCTCGACGGCCTCGAACTGGACACGGACGTGCTGGTGAACAACGCGGGCATCCAGCGGGTCAGCGCCATCCAGGACTTCGTGCCGGACGACTTCCGGCTGGTCCACCGGATCATGCTGGAGGCACCGTTCCTGCTGGTCCGTGCGGCGCTGCCCCGCATGTACGAGCGGGGCTGGGGCCGGGTCGTCAACATCTCCTCGGTCCACGGGCTGGTGGCCTCGCCGTTCAAGTCGGCCTACGTGTCGGCGAAGCACGGGCTGGAGGGGCTGTCGAAGGTGACGGCCCTGGAGGGCGGCGAGCGCGGCGTCACGAGCGTCTGCGTCAACCCCGGCTATGTACGCACGCCGCTGGTGGAGCAGCAGGTGGCCGAGCAGGCCAGGGCGTACGGGATCGCGGAGTCCGAGGTCCTGGCACAGGTGATGCTCGGCCAGGCCGCGGTGAAGCGGCTGGTGGAACCCTACGAGGTGGCCGCCCTGGTCGGGTGGCTGACGGGTCCGGAGGCCGCGATGGTCTCGGGGGCCTCGTGGACGATCGACGGCGGATGGAGCGCGCGATGAGCAAGACACCCACACCGACACCAGCACCGGCCCCGGTGCCGCCGTCGGCCAAGAACCGGAACCCGTTCGCCGTGGCCATGCGCCCGGTGAACGCCGTGGTGGAGCGGTTCATCCCGAGCGCGCTCGTGTTCGCCGTGCTGCTGACCTTCGTGGTGGCGGCGCTCGCGCTCCTGCTGACCGACGCCGGACCCACGGCCGTGCTGACGGGGTGGGGCGACGGGCTGTCCGGGCTGCTCGCGTTCATGACCCAGATGGCGCTCGTCCTGCTGCTGGGGCACATGCTCGCCAACACCCGGCTGGTGCGGCGTGGGCTGGCCCGGGTCGCCTCGCTGCCGCGAGGGCCGGTGCAGGCGTACGTGTTCGTGGCCGTGCTCGCCTCGGCGCTCTCGCTGGTGCAGTGGGGGCTCGGTCTGGTGGCGGGCGGCCTGCTGGCCCGCGAGGTGGCGGCCCAGATGCGGGCCAAGGGCGTGCGGGTGCACTTCCCGCTGCTGGTCGCCGCGGGGTTCTCCGGCTTCGTCGTCTGGCACATGGGCTACACGGGGTCCGGTCCGCTGACGGCGGCGACCGCCGACTCGTTCGTCGTCGAGCAGCTGGGGCAGACCGTCCCGGTCTCGCAGACCACGTTCGCGCCGTGGAACCTGGTCGCGGCGGTCGTCACGGTGCTGGTGGTCGCCGGGGCGCTGGCCCTCGTGGCCCCGCGCGGGACCGACCGCGTGGTGGAGCTCGAGGTCGACGCGCGCGCGGCCGAGGTACAGATCGAGCGGCCCGTGACCCCGGCCGACCGCCTCGACGCGAGCCGGGTCCTGACCACGCTGACGGGGCTGAGCCTCGTCGCCTACCTGGTGGTCTACTTCGCCGACGGCGGCACGCCGACCCTCGACATCGTCAACTGGACGTTCCTCGCGCTCGTGCTCCTGCTGGTGCGCAGCCCGTTCGAGGTGGCGGCCCTGGTGAAGAACGCGGCCGCCAACGTGGGCGAGATCCTGCTGCAGTTCCCGCTGTATGCGGGCATCCTCGGGATCATGACGGCGACCGGCCTCATCCAGATCTTCAGCGACGCGATCGTCAGCATCTCGACGCCGCAGACGTTCGGCGTGCTGGCGTTCGTCGCCGCGGGCGTCGTGAACTTCTTCGTACCCTCGGGTGGCGGGCAGTTCGCCGTCCAGGCGCCGGTCCTGCTCGACGCCGCCACGCAGCTCGGTGTCGACCCGGCGGTCGCGATCATGGCCGTGGCGTACGGCGACCAGTGGACCAACATGATCCAGCCGTTCTGGGCACTGCCCCTGCTGGCCATCGCCGGCCTGAAGGTGCGGGACATCCTGGGATACACCACCGTGACACTGCTGGCCTCGGGGATCGTCTTCGCGGCGACCCTGCTGATCGTCGGGCCCGGGGCCTGACCTGATCCCGATCGGAATGGAGTCAACGATGACCGAAGCGATAAGCAGCGGATTCGACAAGGTGGTCGCGAGCGCGGCCGAGGCGGTGGCCGACATACCGGACGGCGCGTCACTGGCCGTCGGTGGGTTCGGCCTCTGCGGCAACCCCATAGCGCTGATCGAGGCCCTGCTGGCGCAGGGCACGGCGGGCCTGTCCGTGGTGAGCAACAACTGCGGCGTCGACGACTGGGGGCTCGGCGTGCTGCTGAACGCCCAGCGCATCCGCAAGATGACCAGCTCGTACGTGGGTGAGAACAAGGAGTTCGAGCGGCAGTTCCTCTCGGGCGAGCTGGAGCTGGAGCTCACGCCGCAGGGGACCCTCGCGGAGAAGCTCCGCGCCGGTGGCGCGGGCATCGCCGCGTTCTTCACGCGCACCGGGGTCGGCACGCAGGTGGCCGACGGCGGTCTCCCGCGCAAGTACGACGGCGCCGGTGGCATAGCCATCGCGTCGCCCGCCAAGGAGGTGCGCACGTTCGGCACCGGCGACGACGCGGCCGAGTACGTCCTGGAGGACGCGATCAGCACCGATTTCGCGCTGGTGCACGCCCTGCGCGGCGACCGGCACGGGAACCTCGTGTTCAACAAGTCGGCCCGCAACTTCTCGCCGCTCGCGGCTATGGCGGGGCGGGTGTGCATCGTCCAGGTCGAGGAGCTGGTCGAACCGGGTGAGATCGACCCGGACACCGTGCACCTGCCGGGCGTCTACGTGCACCGCATCGTGCACGTCGGCACCGACATCGAGAAGCGGATCGAGCGGCGCACGGTCGCCGCACCGTCGTCCGCCACCACACCGGACACGAAGGGGGCCTGAACCATGGCGCTGACGCGACAGGAGATGGCGGCGCGCGCCGCGCGCGAGCTGACCGACGGTATGTACGTGAACCTGGGCATCGGCCTGCCGACGCTCGTGCCGAACTACGTGCCGCCGGGCCGGCACCTGGTGCTGCAGTCGGAGAACGGGATTCTCGGCGTGGGGCCGTACCCGGCCGAGGACGCCGTGGACCCCGACCTGATCAATGCGGGCAAGGAGACGGTGACGCTGCTGCCCGGCTCGTCGATCTTCGACTCCGCGACGTCGTTCGGCATGATCCGCGGCGGCAAGATCGACGCCGCGATCCTCGGCGGTATGCAGGTGTCGGCCACGGGCGACCTGGCCAACTGGATGATCCCCGGCAAGATGGTCAAGGGCATGGGCGGTGCCATGGACCTGGTGCACGGCGCCCGACACGTGATCATCCTGATGGAGCACGTGGCGCGCGACGGGTCGCCGAAGATCCTGCGCACCTGCTCGCTGCCGCTGACCGGCAAGGGCGTGGTGGACCGGATCATCACGGACCTGGCGGTGCTGGACGTGACGCCGTCCGGGCTGGTCCTGCGCGAGCTCGCGCCCGGCGTCACCGCCGACGAGGTCATCGAGAGGACGGAACCCGAGCTGACGGTGGAGCTCGTCGAGCCGATGGTGTGAGGGCTGTGGAGCCACGACGCCGCGGGATACGCTGAGAACGACGGCCAAAGGAGGTCTCATGACTGACCCGAGCACCACTCCGGGAGGCGCCACAAGCGCAGCACCGGGTGCGGAGAACGGCGCTGACAAGAACGGCGCTGACGATGTAGTGATCGTCTCGGCGGCACGAACGCCGCAGGGACGACTGAAGGGATCGCTGTCCACGCTGAGCGCCGTAGAGCTGGGCGCCGTGGCGGCGCGCCGTGCCCTGGAGGGCGCGGGGGCGTTGGCCGCGGACGTCGACAAGGTGGTCTTCGGCCAGGTGATCCAGGCGGGCGCGGGGCAGAACCCGGCCCGGCAGGCGGCGGTGGCCGCCGGCGTCTCCTGGGACGTGCAGGCGGTCACCGTGAACAAGGTCTGCCTCTCCGGGCTGACGGCGATCATCGACGGCGCACGACTGCTGCGCACGGGCGAGGCCGCCGTGGTGCTCGTGGGCGGGCAGGAGTCGATGACGAACGCGCCGCACCTCCTGCCGGGCTCCCGGTTCGGGTTCGGCTACGGCCCCGCGGAGCTGCTGGACGCCACGGCGCACGACGCCCTGACCGACGCGTTCGACGGCGTGTCCATGGGTATCTCGACGGAGGACCACAACGCCGGCTCGGTGTTCGTGTCCCGCGAGGAGCAGGACGCGATCGCCGCGGCCTCGCACCAGCGGGCCGCGACGGCGGCGAAGGACGGCGTGTTCGAGGCGGAGCTCGCGCCCGTGTCGGTGCCGCAGCGCCGCGGGGACCCGGTCGAGGTGCGCACCGACGAGGGAGTCCGGCCCGACACGACCCCCGAGTCGCTGGCGAAGCTGCGCCCGGCGTTCGCGGGCGAGGGCACGCTCACGGCGGGCAACTCGTCACAGATCTCCGACGGCGCCGCCGCGCTCGTGCTCACGACGCGTGGCCGGGCGGAGGCAGCAGGGGTGCCCGTGCTCGCGACGGTGCGCGCGCACGGTCAGGTGGCGGGGCCGGACAACTCTCTGCACTCCCAGCCGGCCCGGGCGATCGCCCAGGCCCTGGAGCGGCAGGGGTGGACGGCGGACGACCTCGACGTCGTGGAGATCAACGAGGCGTTCGCCGTGGTGGTCGGGGTGTCCGCGCAGGCGCTGGGCGTCCCGCTGGACCGCGTCAACGTGCACGGCGGCGGCATCGCGCTGGGCCACCCCGTCGGGGCGTCCGGGGCCCGGATCGCCGTGCACGCGGCGCACGAGCTGGCTCGCCGCGGGGGCGGCCGGGCCGCCGTCGGCCTGTGCGGTGGCGGAGGCCAGGGCGAGGCGCTCCTCCTGGAGTTCTGAGCCCGGCGTTCTGAGCCCGGAGTTCTGAGCCCGGCGTTCTGGCCCCGCACCGCCGAAGGAGAACTGCAGCGCACCCGACGGGTGCGCTGCAGTTCTGCTTGGTCCTGGTCCTGCCTCGGCAAGGTGGGGTCAGTTGGACTGGCGGTCCTCGGCGTCGCCGATGTAGCCGTGGATCTGGTCGGCTCGGCCGTCGAGGTTCATGTCCGACGTGCGGGCACTGCGGGCGTCCCAGCGCAGCGAGATGGCGCCGAGGACCGCGGCGAGCACCGAGGCGCCGAGAATCGCGATCTTGGCCCCGTCGGTGTGCTCCGAGTCGCCGAAGGACAGCTCGCTGATCAGCAGCGACACGGTGAACCCGATACCGGCCAGGAACCCGACGGGCAGCAGGTCGCGCACACCGATGCCGTCGGGCAGCCGCAGGGGAGTGATGCGGGTGATCAGCGCCGTGGTGCCGAGCACACCGATGAGCTTGCCCAGGATGAGACCGGCCGTGATCGCCGCGACGACCGGCTGGCCGATGACGGCCGCCGGGCCGTCGCCGCCGACCAGCGTGACGCCCGCGGCGAAGAACGCGAACACGGGCAGCGCGATGCCGGACGACAGCGGCTTGATCCGGTGCTCGTACTGGTGGGTGCGGGACGAGGACTCGCCGTGCACGGCCAGGGCGGGGACGGTGAAGCCGAGCAGCACACCCGCGATGGTCGCGTGCACCCCGGACTCGTGCATCAGGATCCAGGCGATGAGCGCGAGGGGCAGCAGGAGGAACCAGTGGGGCTTGCGCGACCGCACGTGCCAGGCGAACAGGGCGACGGCGACGAGCGTGCCGAGCAGCGACAACCAGTTGATCTCGCTGGTGTAGAAGATCGCGATGACGATGATCGCCAGCAGGTCGTCGACCACGGCGAGCGTGAGCAGGAAGGTCCGGATCGCGATCGGCAGCCCGCGACCGAAGATCGCGAGGACGCCCACCGCGAACGCGATGTCGGTGGCACTGGGGATCGCCCAGCCGTGCAGCGCGCCGGGGTCACCGAGGGCCAGGACGACGCCGACGTAGACCAGGGCCGGTATCGCCATGCCGCCGACCGCCGCGATCATCGGGACGCCGGCCTCCTTGGGATTGCGGAGGCTGCCGGCGACGAACTCCTGCTTGAGCTCGACACCCACCACGAAGAAGAAGATCGCGAGCAGCCCGTCGGCGGCCCAGGTGCTGAGGGACAGGTCGAGGTGGATGGGCAGCGGACCGAGCGAGGTCGGCCCGACGACCGTCTGGGACAGGGCTTGATAAGCCTCTCGCCAGGGAGAGTTCGCCCAGAGCAGGGCGAGGAACGCGGCCCCGATGAGGAGCGCACCCCCGGTGGTCTCTCGGGCGGCCCAGTTCCGCAGACGCTGGGCTCGGGTGGGGGCAACGGCGTTAGGGCTCAACGCTTGTCCTCTCGGGTTTGCGGGTCGTCTCGGACGGACCGGACTGTGCCGGTCCACGCCGACCAGACTTCCCGGCACACCCTGGGCTTTACCCTACCCGCCAGGTTGTCGTGCCACGGCCTTGCCTGACGGGTTCCAGCGCCTGTCGCAGGTGAGACCTGGGTCACGATCTGCCCCACGACGCTACGTGGACTCCAGCGCCGCGCAGGCCGTGCGCAGCTTGGTGATGGTGTTCCAGTTCCGGGCCGTGGTCGCCGCGCCGGCGGCCTTGTCGATCACCTTCGGCGTGAGCTTCGACCGGCCGACCCCGTCCACGTAGTGCACGTACAGCACTCCCGCGCCGGTCGCGAGCATCTCGCGGCCGGGGTGGCCCAGGTCGAGCCGGGCGATACCGGCCTCGTCCAGCTCGCCGAACGGCACGTGCACCTGGAGCCGGGAGGGGTCGTCCCGCGCGGCACCGGTGAAGGGGTTGGCCCGGGCGATCGCGTCCAGCTGCGCACCACTCAGCCCGACGGCGGGTACGTCCTGACCGATGCGCTCGTGGAGCCGGTCCCGCACGAGGCCCGCGACGTCGGCGGGGCCGGTGGCGCCCGAGGCGCCGGGCGTGGCCACGAGGTTCCCACTGTTCATGAGGGTGCGGGCGGCTCCCAGCCCGGCGGCGTCGGCGGCACCGAGCAGGTCGGCGGACGTGACGCGCAGGCCGGGCCCGACGTTGACGGCGCGGAGGAGGACAGCAAAGGAAGCCATGCGTCCCATCCTGCCGCGTCGGCGCGTCTTCCTGCGAGTTTTGCCGTTTCTTGGTGTCAGGGTCAAGCCATTGCCGGTGTGTGAACAGTTCGTGACAACTTGCGACCCGCCGGGGTGTGGGCCTGGTCACGAGATGGCAGGGCGCGTAGTTTCCATTTCAGGGACGGCACCCAGTCGCCCCTTCGGGAGGCCAACCTATGGAGTGCTCGCTCCGTGGAGAAGGGCCGGTCCCGGCTCTGCGCCACGCCGCGGCGCACCGAGCCGGTCTTCCGGCCCATCCACCAGCCCCGGTTCGTCCGGGTCGGTTCCGCCGACAGGCGGTGCCCGACAGGTAGCGACGAGACTGTCACGGCGCTTCGGCGCCGGAGGGAGAACCGCAGTGAGCCATTCCGCAAGCACCACCCGTCCGACCGACCAGAGTGCCGACGCCGCTCCCGGCGCGGCCGGTGACGAACGTAGGACCTTCGTCATCGACACGTCTGTGCTGTTGAGTGATCCCAAGGCGATGTTGCGGTTCGCGGAGCACGATGTCGTCCTCCCGATCGTCGTGATCACGGAGCTGGAGGCAAAGCGTCACCACGCCGAGCTCGGGTACTTCGCCCGCAGCGCCCTGCGGATGCTGGACGAGCTGCGGGTGCAGCACGGCCGCCTCGACTCACCGGTTCCCGTGGGGAACGCGGACGGAACTCTGCGGGTGGAGCTCAACCATGTGGACCCGACGGTCCTGCCCGCCGGGTTCCGGCTGGGGGACAACGACACCCGGATCCTCGCCGTGGCCGCCAACCTGGCGGCCGAGGGCAGCACCGTCACGGTGGTCTCCAAGGACCTCCCCATGCGGGTGAAGGCGTCCGCCGTCGGCCTGCAGGCCGAGGAGTACCGGGCCGAGCTCGCCGTCGACTCGGGCTGGACCGGGATGCGGGAGATCGACCTCTCGGACGAGCAGATGGGGTCCCTCTGGGAGAACGACTCGGTCGAGATCGCGAGCCTGGACCCGGTCACCGTCGAGGCGGCGTCGCCGCTCCTCGTGCACACGGGCATGGTGGTGCACTCGCCGGGCGGTTCCGCGCTCGGCCGGGTGACGGCGGACAAGCGGGTGCAGCTGGTCCGGGGCGACCAGGACGTGTTCGGGGTCCACGGCCGCTCCGCGGAGCAGCGGGTGGCGATCGACCTGCTGCTCGACCAGGAGATCGGGATCGTCTCGCTCGGTGGCCGCGCCGGCACCGGTAAGTCGGCGCTGGCCCTGTGCGCCGGGCTGGAGTCGGTCCTGGAGCGTCAGCAGCACCGCAAGGTGGTCGTGTTCCGGCCGCTGTACGCGGTGGGCGGGCAGGAGCTGGGCTATCTGCCCGGTTCGGAGTCCGAGAAGATGAACCCCTGGTCGCAGGCGGTCTACGACACGCTGGGTGCGCTGGTCTCGCCCGCCGTGGTCGAGGAGGTCATCGAGCGCGACATGCTCGAGGTGCTGCCCCTCACCCACATCCGCGGACGGTCGCTGCACGACTCGTTCGTCATCGTGGACGAGGCCCAGTCGCTCGAGCGGAACGTGCTGCTGACGGTGCTGTCGCGGATCGGCCAGAGCTCGCGGGTCGTGCTCACCCACGACGTCGCGCAGCGGGACAACCTCCGGGTCGGGCGGCACGACGGCGTCGCCGCGGTCATCGAGGCGCTCAAGGGGCACCCGCTCTTCGCGCACATCACCCTGACCCGGTCCGAGCGGTCGCCGGTCGCGGCGCTGGTGACCGACATGCTGGAGCACCTGGAGGTCTGACCGCCGCCTCCTGACATGTCAGACGCTCAGGTCACCGTGGTGACCTGAGCGTCTGACGTGCTCGTGAACCTCAACGCCCCGGCGGACGGAAACCCCCCAGCCCCGCAGTCCGGCGGCGCGCTTTCTCCGAGTGCATGAGCGACAGTAGCAGAATTAGGTAAGGCTAACCAAAGGGTGTTCGCCAGCGCTCGGGACGTTCCGCGCGGCGAGTGGTCACCGAATTGGGATCTGTCGCCCTTGTCGGATATAGCATCGGGGCATGCTGATTGCCGAAGACTTCCTGCTGCTCGCCGTCGACGACGAGACGGGCAAGACCGCCAACGTCGACAACCTGGGTGTTCGCCTCGCCGGCGCACTCCTGGCCGACCTCGCCGCCGCGAACAAGACCCTCATGCGGGGCGCGCCGGAGGCCGGCGCGACCAAGGAGGAGCGCGAGAAGGCCGGGGACACCACCATCCTCGTCACCGACAACGCGCCCACCGGCCACGTGGCCCTCGACGCGGCCCTGCAGGCCGTGCTCGACACGCCCGAGGCGCCGGCGCGGAAGATCGTCGAGGCCATCTCCGACGCGGCGGAGGACAACCTGCTGGCGGCCCTCGCCGAGCGCGGGATCCTCGAGAAGGAGGAGACCAAGCTCTTCCGGATGCTCCCGATCACCCGCTGGCCCGCCGCTGACTCGAGCCACGAGGTGGCGCTGCGCGCCAACCTCACGAAGGTGCTGCTGGAGGGCGCGGAGCCCGACGAGCGCACCGCCACCCTGATCTCCCTGCTGCACGGCTCCGGCCTGATCTCCGGCCTGGTCGGCAAGGAGCAGCGCAAGGCCGCCGAGGAGCGCGCCGAGGAGATCGCCGGCAGCGAGTGGGGCGTGGCCACCGTCGCGACGCAGGTCGCGATCGCGGCGACGGTCGCCACCGTCGCGACGGTCGGTGTCGCCGCGGCGGCGTTCATCCTGCTGTCGAGCGACGCCGACAAGCCTGCCGACGCGGCCGAGGCTCCCGTCTCCTGACCTGATCCGTTCGGCACCTGCCGACAGCAGTCCACGAGGGCCGCTCCCCATGGGGGGGCGGCCCTCGTGGCTGTCCGCTTCCGTGCGCTCAGGCCGGTGGCGTGGAGTTCAGTTCAGGCCTGCGGCGGGCGGGTCATCGACAGCACGTCGAGCGCGGTGTCGAGCTGCTCCTCGGTGAGCTCGCCACGCTCGACGAAACCGAGGTCGAGCACGGCCTGACGCACCGTGATGCCTTCCTTGACGGCCGTCTTGGCGACCTTGGCGGCGGCCTCGTAGCCGATCACGCGGTTCAGCGGCGTCACGATCGACGGCGACGACTCGGCCAGGGCGCGAGCACGCTCGACGTTCGCGGTGATGCCCGTGATCGTCTTGTCCGCCAGCACCCGCGACGAGTTGGACAGCAGACGGATCGACTCGAGCACACCCTGCGCGATCACCGGGATCTGCACGTTGAGCTCGAACGTGCCCGTCGCGCCGGCCCACGCCACGGTGGCGTCGTTACCGATGACCCGGGCGCACACCATCAGTACCGCCTCGGGGATGACGGGGTTGACCTTGCCCGGCATGATCGAGGATCCCGGCTGCAGGTCGGGCAGGGCGATCTCGCCGAGGCCGGTGTTGGGGCCGGAGCCCATCCAGCGCAGGTCGTTGCAGATCTTCGTCACGGAGACCGCGATGGTGCGCAGCGCACCCGACAGCTCGACCAGGCCGTCCCGCGCCGACTGCGCCTCGAAGTGGTCGCGCGCCTCGGTCAGCGGCAGACCGGTGTCCTCGGCGAGCAGGGCGATGACCCGCTGCGGGAATCCGGCCGGGTGTTGATGCCGGTGCCGACGGCGGTGCCGCCCAGCGGAACCTCTGCCGCGCGCGGCAGGGCGGCCTGCAGACGCTCCACGCCGTAGCGGATCGCGGCGGCGTACCCGCCGAACTCCTGGCCGAGCGTGACGGGGGTCGCGTCCATGAGGTGCGTGCGGCCGGACTTCACGACCTCCGCGTACTCCTCGGACTTTGCCTGGAGCGCGTCGGCCAGGTGGGAGAGCGCCGGGATCAGGTCGTTCACGACGCCGGAGGTCGCGGCGACGTGCACCGACGTGGGGAACACGTCGTTCGACGACTGCGAGGCGTTGACGTGGTCGTTCGGGTGCACGTCGCGGCCGAGCGTCGCGGTGGCGAGCGTCGCGAGGACCTCGTTGGTGTTCATGTTCGACGACGTGCCCGAGCCGGTCTGGAAGACGTCGATCGGGAAGTGGCTGTCGTGCTTGCCCGAGGCGACCTCGTCCGCGGCGGCGACGATGGCGGCGGCGATGTCCCGGTCGAGCACGCCCAGCTCGGCGTTCGCGGTGGCGGCGGCCTTCTTCACGCGAGCCAGGGCCTCGATGTGCGCACGTTCGAGCGGGGTGCCGGAGATCGGGAAGTTCTCGACGGCCCGCTGCGTCTGCGCGCGGTAGAGCGCGTTCTTCGGGACGCGCACCTCACCCATGGTGTCGTGCTCGATACGGAACTCGGTGTCGCCGGACGGGACGACGGTGTCAGCAGTCATGGTTCTATCGTGCCGCAGCCTCGCCCCGCCGACGTACCTGAGCGCGTGACTCGCGTCACCCGGGCCGCACGAGGCGGCCCGGGCGACGCGAGCGCGCCCGGTCACTCCGCGTGCGGAGGCGCTTCCGGCAGCTCGCCGATGTCACCGATCACGTTGACCAGCCGCGCGCTGCCGACGGCGAGGTCGTACTCGAGGCCGACGACGGCGCACCGGCCCTCCTCGACCGCCCGGGCCAGACCCGCCGAGTAGCTGTGCAGCATGCCGACGGTGTGCTTCACGTGCTCACGCCGCAGCACGTCCTGGTCGGCCAGCGCGGCCGTCACCTTGGCCGGATCGCCCGAGGTGATGCTCACGATCGAGGGGATCACCCGGTCCACCACCGCGCGCACGAACCCGCCGGGCTGCTCGCCCGTGGCGAGCGTGGCGGCGGCGGCGGCCACCGCGCCGCAGGAGTCGTGACCCAGCACCACGACGAGGGACGCGCCGAGCAGGTCGACCCCGTACTCGATGGAGCCGATCACCGTGGTGTCCACGACGTGCCCGGCGGTGCGGACGACGAACACGTCACCCAGGCCCTGGTCGAAGATGATCTCCGCCGCGACCCGCGAGTCCGAGCAGCCGAAGATCACCGTGTGGGGGTGCTGAGCGGCCTGCAGCTCCCGGCGTCGGGCCGCGTTCTGCGACGGGTGGACAGGGGCGTCCGCAACGAAACGGTCGTTGCCCGAGCGCAGCAGCGCCCAGGCGTCGCGGGGGCTGAGGTGCTCCGGTACCGGGTTCATCGGCCGACCTCCTCGCGGCGCGGAGGATTGGCGCCCGCACGGGACACCGTGATGGCCGCGACGGTGCAGCAGCGGTCCAGGACCTGCTGCACGGTCACCGGGTCGACGCCCGTGAGCGCGTCCCGCCGGTCGGCCCCCAGCAGGTCGTGCTCCCACAGCCCGTCGATCAGCGCGCCCATGAACGAGTCGCCTGCCCCGACGGTGTCGACCACCTCGACCCGAGGAGCCACCGCCTCGACCTCCCCGGCGTCGGACACGGCCACCGCGCCCTTGCCACCGAAGGTCACCACGACCAGCGCGGGGGTGCCGCGCTGCCAGTCGCGTGCCACGGCCACGGGGTCGGACCCCGGGTACAGCCAGGCCAGGTCCTCGTCGCTCACCTTGACCACGTCGGAGAGGTCCACGAGCGCCTCGACGCGCGGACGCACGTCCGCGGCGGACCCCATGATCGCCGGCCGCGCGTTCGGGTCGTACGTGGTGGTCGAGGTGGTCCGCGCGGCCTCGAGAACCTCCCGCACCTGACCCGCACCCGGTTCGAGGAGGGCCGCGATCGACCCGGTGTGGACGGCGACCGCGTCGCTGCCACCCACCTGGGCGCTCGGCTCGGCACTGGTGTCCAGGCCCGGCATCGCCTGGGCGGGCACCTGCCAGGTCAGGTCGAAGTCGTAGGTGGCTGAGCCGCTGCCGTCCAGCGTGGCCACGGCGACGCTGGTGCGCTCCGCGCCGTCGCTGCCCTGCACGAGCGCGACGTCGGACTCGGCGAGCCAGCCACGCACCAGGTCGCCCCGCGCGTCGGCGCCGAGCCACGTCGCCAGCCGGACGTCCCGGCCCAGCCGGCCCAGCGTGAGCGCCACGTTGGCGATGCTGCCACCGGGATGCTCGGCGGCGGACCCGTCCGGACGTCGCACCTCGTCCACCAGCGCCTCGCCCACGGCGAGGACGTACGCGCTCACTCGGCATCCTCCGGCGACTCGAGCGACCCGTTCTGCGCGGCCGCGAGGCGCTCGCGGGCGCCGTCGAGCCACTCCTGGCAGCGGGCAGCCAGGGCCTCGCCACGCTCCCAGAGCGCGAGCGACGCCTCGAGCGGTTCCCCGCCGGTCTCCAGGCGGCCGACGACCTGCACGAGCTCGTCACGTGCCTGCTCGTAGCTGAGGGTCGCTACGTCAGGGGCGTCCTTCGCCGGATCCGTGCCGGCATCAGTCACAGCATCTGTACTCACGAGACCAGTCAACAGCACGCCGCCGACATCCGTGGAGTCCGTCCACAGGTTCGACGTCGCCGGGCCCGGCGACGGCCGCGTCGTCCGCGGTGCGGTGAAACAGTTTGGTCCTGCCGGTCCGACGTCGGACCATGGTGACCCATGGGCCATCTCGAAGTCGCGCACGCCGAATACCACCTGCCGGATGGCCGGACCCTGCTCGGGGACGTGTCGTTCCGGGTGGGGGAGGGCAGTGCGACGGCGATCGTCGGCCCGAACGGTGCGGGCAAGACCACCCTGCTGCGCATCATCACCGGCGAGCTCACACCGCACGGGGGTTCCGTCGCGGTGAGCGGCGGCCTCGGCGTCATGCGCCAGTTCGTCGGTTCGGTGCGCGACGAGACCACCGTGCGCGACCTCCTGGTATCGGTGTCCGCACCCCGCCTGCGCGAGGTGGCGCGCGCCGTCGACGAGGCCGAGCACGCGATGCTGACGGTCGACGACGAGGCCGCGCAGATGGCGTACGCGCAGGCGCTGTCGGACTGGGCGGAGGTGCGCGGGTACGAGGCGGAGACGCTGTGGGACGTCTGCACCATGGCCGCGCTCGGCGTGCCGTACGACCGGGCGCAGTTCCGTGAGGTGCGGACCATGTCGGGCGGTGAGCAGAAGCGGCTCGTGCTGGAGGCGCTGCTGCGGGGCACCGACGAGGTGCTGCTGCTCGACGAGCCGGACAACTACCTCGACGTGCCGGGCAAGCGCTGGCTCGAGGGGCAGCTCAAGGCCACCAAGAAGACGATCCTCTTCGTGTCCCACGACCGGGAGCTGCTCTCGCGCGCGGCGGACCGGATCGTCTCCTTGGAGCCGGGCCCGGCCGGCGCGGACGCCTGGGTGCACGGCGGCGGGTTCGCCACGTTCCACGACGCGCGCCGCGAGCGGTTCGCGCGGTTCGAGGAGCTGCGCCGCCGCTGGGACGAGAAGCACGCTCAGCTGAAGAAGCTGGTCCTGACCCTGCGGAACCAGGCGGCGAGCAGCCCCGACATGGCCTCGCGGTACCGGGCGGCGCAGACGCGGCTGCGCAAGTACGAGGAGGCCGGGCCGCCGCCGGAGCCACCGCGCGAGCAGGACATCTCCATGAAGCTGCGTGGTGGGCGCACCGGCCTGCGCGCCGTCACGTGCGTGGGCCTGGAGCTCACCGGGCTCATGAAGCCGTTCGACCTCGAGGTCTTCTACGGCGAGCGCGTGGCGGTGCTCGGCTCGAACGGCTCCGGCAAGTCCCACTTCTTGCGCCTGCTCGCGGGCGGGGACGTCGCGCACACCGGCTCGTGGAAGCTCGGGGCCCGCGTGGTCGCCGGGCACTTCGCGCAGACGCACGCCCACCCGGAGCTCTTCGGCCGCGCACTGCTCGACATCCTGTGGGAGGACCACGCGCAGGACAAGGGCAAGGCGATGGCGCGGCTGCGGCGCTACGAGCTCACCGAAGCGGCGGACCGGCCCTTCGACCGGCTGTCCGGGGGCCAGCAGGCGCGGTTCCAGATCCTGCTGCTCGAGCTCGCCGGCTCCACCGCGCTGCTGCTCGACGAGCCCACCGACAACCTCGACCTCGAGTCGGCCGAGGCGCTGCAGGAAGGCCTGGAGTCGTTCGACGGGACGGTGCTGGCCGTGACGCACGACCGCTGGTTCGCGCGGTCGTTCGACCGGTACCTCGTCTTCGGGTCCGACGGTGTGGTGCGCGAGACGGCCGAGCCCGTGTGGGACGAGCGGCGGGTCGAGCGCGAGCGGTAGGCAGCTGCGGGACGGCGCGCGCGGCGCCGTCCGGCACGGTGCCCGTCACAGATCCAGGGTGCTCCCGGTCGAACTCCTGACGGGCCGTCCGGCCCGCCGGGACGACGTCCCGAGAACGAAGGGGAGCACACCATGAAGATCGTGGTCATCGGCGGTACCGGCCTCGTAGGCAGCCAGGTCGTGGACAACTTGCGGGAGCACGGGCACGAAGCGGTAGCCGCCGCACCGCAGACCGGCGTGAACACCCTGACCGGCGAGGGCCTGCCCGAGGTGCTCGAGGACGCGCAGGTGGTGGTCGACCTCAGCAACTCGCCCTCGTTCGCGGAGGAGGACGTCACCGAGTTCTTCCGGACCTCGACGACCAACCTGCTCACGGCCGAGGCGAAGGCAGGGGTGCAGCACCATGTGATCCTCTCGATCGTCGGCGCCGACGGCATCGACTCGGGTTACATGCGCGCCAAGATCGTGCAGGAGGACCTCGTCAAGGGCTCCAGCTCTGGCTGGTCGATCGTGCGGTCCACGCAGTTCCTCGAGTTCCTCGGCCCGATCGCCGACACGGCGACGGTCGACGGCGTCGTCCACATCGCACCGGTCCGGTTCCAGCCGATCGCCTCGGCCGACGTCGCCCGCTTCGTGGCCAGGACGGCGGCCGGTGCACCGCTGGACGCGACCATCGAGATCGCCGGACCCGAGACCTTCGGCTTCGACGAGATCGTGCGCACCTACCTCGCCTCGAAGGACGACCCGCGCGAGGTGCGCGCCGACCCGAGCGCCACCTACTTCGGCGCGCCGCTGCAGGACCGTGAGCTCGTGCCCCACGGAGACGCCCAGCTGGGCGAGGTCGGCTACGAGCAGTGGCGGAAGGCCCAGGCGTAACCGACCGTCTCACCCCTCCGGCGTGGCCCGACCAGCTCGAGCCCGCCGGAAGGGGTCGAGCTTCTCCGGGTTGAGCTGCCACATGAGCTCGTGCAGGCCCTCGTCCGAGGCCGTGACGGCCAGCATGCCGATCAGCTCGCCGTCCCGCTCCATCGCCATGCCCTCCTCGCCGTTGAGCTCTATCGGCCGTGTGGTGATGCCGGCCCAGAAGATCTCCGCGAACGAGGCCAGGACGCGCGCCACCTTGTGCCGGCCCCTGACCGCGACGCGCGCGACATGCTTCGCCGTCCCGTTGCTGTCGGCCCGGCTGACGACGTTCTCGGCGAACAGCCGCTCCAGCCGTTCCACGTCGCCCACCCGAGCGGCAGCCAGGAAGGCCTCCAGGAGCGCACGGCGCTCCGTGCCGGTCACGGCGTTCCGCGGCTCCGCGGCGAGATGCTTGCGTGCCCGGCTCACGAGCTGACGTGTGGCGGTGGGCGACACCCCGACGATCCTCGCGATCTCCGGATACGGATAGTCGAACGCCTCGCGCAGCACGTAGGCGGCCCGCTCGGTCGGAGACAGGCGCTCCAGCAGCATCAGGAGAGCGACGTCCAGGGCCTCCGCGCGCTCCGCGCCGAGCGTCGGGTCCTCGCTCGTGTCCACCGGCTCGGGCAGCCACGGCCCGACATAGGCCTCGCGGCGCGACCGCGCACTCTGCAGCACGTTGATCGCCAGCCGGGTCGCTGCCGTGGTGAGGAACGCCTGCGGGTTGTTGACCACCGACCGGTCAGTGGTCTGCCACCGCACCCACGTCTCCTGCACCACGTCCTCGGCCTCGGCCGCCGAACCGAGCATCCGGTACGCGATGCCGAACAACCGTCTCCGGGCGGCGGCGAAGATCGCCGCCGCGTCGTCCAGCGTGGTGTCGAGGTCACCTGTCATCGTGTTCTCCCTGGCGTGCTTCCCCGACAGTACGCGGAGAAATGTGCTTGGGCCCGGTCCTGCGGCGGGCGAACATATCGCCATGACCACTCCCGACCCGATCTTCGTCGACCCACGCCTGGCGCGGCTCTACGACGCCTTCGACGGCGACCGCGGCGACCTCGACCCGTACCTCGGCCTCGTCGGACGGTTCGGCGCCCGCACGGTGCTCGACGTCGGCTGCGGAACCGGGGTGCTCGCCCTGGCCCTCGCCGCACGCGGCGTGCACGTCACCGGCATCGACCCGGCCGCCGCGTCGCTCGAGGTGGCCCGCGCCAAGCCCGGCGCCGACGCCGTCGCCTGGGTCGAGGGCGGGGCGGACGCCGCCGCGGGGCTCGGCCTCGCCGCCGACCTCGCCACCATGACGGGCAACGTCGCACAGGTCTTCACCACGGACGCGGACTGGGCACGGGCGCTCGCGGCGGTCCGGGGGGCGCTGCGCCCCGGCGGCCGTCTCGTGTTCGAGACGCGGGTGCCGGCCCGGCAGGCCTGGCTGGGGTGGACCCGCGAGCGGAGGTCGGCCCGCCGCGACATCCCCGGCGTCGGACCGGTCGAGATGTGGAGCGACCTGCTGGAGGTCGCGCTCCCGCTGGTCACCTTCTCCCAGTCCTACCGTTTCCCGCCCGGCATCCTGCCCGACGGCGACGTGGTCACCTCGGTCTCGACCCTGCGGTTCCGCGAGCGGGACGAGATCGAGGCGTCGCTGAGCGCCGCGGGGCTCGCGGTCGACGAGGTGCTCGACGCGCCCGACCGTCCCGGGCTCGAGTGGGTGTTCGTGGCTCGCCGCCTCTGAACCAGGTCAGGCGATGCCGCGGAAGAAGGCGCGGATGTCGTCCGCGAGCAGCTTCGGCTCCTCCATCGCGGGGAAGTGGCCGCCCTCGGTGAAGTCGCTCCAGTGGGCGACGGCGTTCCACGGATCCATGGCGCGCCGCATGAGCGGGTGCGAGTCGAAGATTGCCCATGCGGAGGGAACGCTCGAGGCTCCGGCCCAGGCGAGGCCCGAGTGCTCCGACTCGTAGTAGAACTGCGCGCTCGACGCGCCGCTCCGCGTGAACCAGTACAGGCTCACGTTGGTGAGCAGCTGGTCGCGGTCGACCGCCTCGTCCGGGGTCCGGTGCGCGCCGCTGGTCCAGGTCTGGAACTTCTCGGCGATCCAGGCGAGCTGGCCGACCGGGGAGTCGGTCAGGGCGGCGCCGATGGTGTCGGGCCGGTGGTTCTGCATCTCGAAATAGCCGCGCTCGGCGGCGTCCTCGGCGCGGATCCGCTCGATCTCGGCGACCTCGTCCTCGGACAGCCCGTCGGGGTACGGGAACTTGTCGCCCACCATCCCGAGCATCCTGCCGTCGCTGCCCACGTGGGTGCCGATGACGCGCTCCGGGTAGAGCGCGGCGAGCCGGCCCGTGGTGCCCGCCCCGATGTCGGTGCCGTGGGCGGCGAACCGCTCGTACCCGAGGCGCGTCATGATCTCGGCATACGCCTCGGTGGTGCGCGCCAGCTCCCAGCCGGTACCCGACAGCGGGGTGGAGAACCCGAAGCCCGGCAGCGACGGGATCACGACGTGGAAGTCGTCGGTCAACAACGGGATGACGCGCTGGTACTCGACGAACGACCCCGGCCAGCCGTGGCTCAGCAGGAGCGGCGTGGCGTCCGGGTTTGCCGACCGCACGTGCACGACGTGGAACGTCTGGCCGTCGACGACCGTCGTGTACTGCTCGTGCTCGTTGAGGGCCGCCTCCTGCGCGCGCCAGTCGAACCCGTCGCGCCAGTACTCGGCGAGTTCCATCAGGTACTCGAGCGGGATGCCACGGCTGAAGTCGGTCCGGTCCTCCCGGCCGGGCACCGGAAGGGGCCAGCGGGCCTGCGTGAGCCGGTCGCGCAGCTCGTCGACGTCGGCCTGCGGGATGTCGATGCGGAACGGTGTGAGTGCGTTGTCCTCGGTCATGACACCCACTGTTCCAGCGGTAGCGGTCAGGTTCAGTCCTCTACTCGGACCGGCGGGCCACGCGTCGGAATCTCGTGGCCCGCCGGTCCTGGCGCAGGTCAGGTGATGCTGCGGAAGAAGGCGCGGATATCGTCCGCGAGCAGCCCGGGTTCCTCCATCGCGGGGAAGTGACCGCCTTCGGTGAACTCGCTCCAGTGGCCGATCGCCCTGTCCGGGTCCATCACCTGGCGCACGAGGGGGTGGGTGTCGAACACCGCCCAGCCGGCCGGCACGGTCGAGGCCGTGGCCCAGTAGTCGACCCCGGAGTGCTCGCCCTCGTAGTAGAACTGCGCGCTCGACGCTCCGCTGCGGGTGAACCAGTACAGGCTGATGTTCGTGAGGAGCTGGTCGCGGTCGACCGACTCGTCCGGCGTCCGATAGGCGTCGCCGGTCCAGGTCTTGAACTTCTCGGAGATCCACGCGAGCTGACCGACGGGTGAGTCGGCGAGTGCCGCACCGATCGTGTCGGGGCGGTGGTTCTGCATCTCGTAGTACCCGCGGTCGGCGGAGCCCCTGGCGCGTACCGCCTCGATCTGGGCTGTCTCCTCGTCGGACAGGCCGTCGGGGTAGGGAAGCTTCACGCCGACCAGTCCGAGCACCTGCCCGTCACTGCCCAGGTGCGTACCGATGACCCGCTCCGGAAAGATCGCAGCGAGCCGGCCGGCGATCCCCGTGCCGATGTCGGTGCCGTGCGCCGCGAACCGCTCGTACCCGAGGCGCGTCATGATCTCGGCATACGCCTCGGTGGTCCGCGCCAGCTCCCAGCCGGTACCCGACAGCGGGGTGGAGAACCCGAAGCCCGGCAGCGACGGGATCACGACGTGGAAGTCGTCGGTCAGCAGCGGGATCAGGCGCTGGTACTCGGCGAGGGAACCCGGCCAGCCGTGGTTCAGGACGATCGGGATGGCGTCCGGGTTCGCCGAGCGGGCGTGCACGACGTGGAACGTCTGCCCGTCGACCACGGTCGTGAACTGTTCGTGCTCGTTGAGCGCGGCCTCCTGCGCGCGCCAGTCGAAGCCGTCGCGCCAGTAGTCCGCGAGCTCTCGCAGATACGTCAGCGGGGTGCCGCGACTGAAGTCGGTGCGCTCGTCCCGGCCCGGGACGGGGTGGGGCCAGCGGGTGTCGGCGAGCCGCCGGCGCAGGTCGTCGACGTCCGCCTGCGGGATGTCGATGCGGAACGGTGTGAGGGCGTTGTTCTCGTTCATGACCGCAACGTTCCCGGGTAATGCGGCAGATTCGCTTCCGCGATTGCTGACATGATCGAGAACATGATGGAGACCTCGGCCCGTCTGCTCGAGCTGCTGTCGCTGCTCCAGCTCAAGCGCGACTGGACGAGCGCCCAGCTCGCCGGCCGGCTCGAGGTGAGCACGAGGACGGTGCGTGCCGACATCGGCAGGCTGCGGTCGCTCGGCTATCCGGTGGACGCACGCCCCGGTGTCGCGGGCGGGTACCGGCTGGTCGCCGGGACGGCGATGCCCCCGCTGCTGCTCGACGACGACGAGGCCGTCGCCGTCGCGGTCGGGCTCCGTGCGGCCGCGACCCGGGGTCTCGGCGTCGAGGAGACCTCGCTCACCGCGCTCGCGAAGCTGGAGCAGGTGCTGCCCTCGCGCCTGCGCCGACGCGTCGAGGCGGTCCGGGAGGCGACGAGCGTCGTCCCGGGTGCCGACCTGTCACTCGATCTCTCGCTGCTCGGTGTGGTGGCGGCAGCGGTCCGCGCCCACGAGCGGCTCCGGTTCGGGTACACGAAGCCCGGGGGCAGCGAGACGGCGCGCCACACCGAACCGCAGCGGCTGGTGAGCTGGGGGCCGCTCTGGTACCTGCTCGCGTGGGATCTCGACCGGGACGACTGGCGGGTCTTCCGTGTCGACCGCATGGTTCCGCGCGTGCCGACGGGGGCGCGGTTCCGGCCGCGCGTGATCCCGGACGACAAGGTCGTCGAATACGTCGTCGGACGCGTCAGCAGGGGGGCCTCGACGTACCGCGCCCGGGTGCTCGTGCACGCTCCCGCCGCGACGGTCGCCGCGAAGATCCACATCCCGGTCGAGATCGAGGTGGTCGACGAGTCCACCTGCCAGGTCGAGGTGGGTTCCGACGACCCGGACCACCTCGCGCTGTGGATGACACAGCTCGACGTCGACCTCGAGGTGATCGAGGGCAGCGAGCTCGCGATGGCGTTCGAGCGCCTCGCGACGAGGCTGCGCCGCGCGGCGGGTGGCACGTCCACGACGTGAGGCCCGACGGTCCTGCTGAGCCCGGTGCTACGAGGCCGTCGCCGTGACCTCGGCGTCCAGCGCACCCTCGGCGAGCCGGACGTGCACGCCGGCGCCGACCGTCACGTCGTCGGGCCGCCGCACCACGTGGCCGTCCGCGCGCTGCACGACGGCGTAGCCGCGCTCCAGCGTCGACGCGGGAGACAACGCCCGTACCTGGGCGCCGAGCCGCCCGATCTCACCGCTCGCACGCAGCAGCAGCGCGTTCAGGGCGTTGCGGCTGTGCCGGAGCGACTGGACGATGTCCCGCTCCCGGGACTCCAGCATCGTCTGCGGTACGGCGAGGACCGGGCGCGAGCGGATACCGTCGAGCCCGTGCTGCTGGCGGTCGAGCATGGCCGTGACCGCACCGCGCATCCGGCTGCGTGCCTGGGTGAGGCGCAGACGCTCCTCGGAGACGTCGGGCACGATCCGCTTGGCGGCGTCGGTGGGCGTGGACGCGCGGTAGTCGGCGACGAGGTCGAGCAGCGGCGCGTCGGTCTCGTGACCGATGGCACTGACCAGGGGAGTGCGGGCCTGTGCGGCGGCGCGCACCATCGACTCGTTGCTGAACGGCAGCAGGTCCTCGACCGAGCCGCCACCGCGGGCGACGACGATGACGTCGACGCTCGGGTCCTGGTCGAGCTCCGCTATCGCGTTCGACACCTCGCGCACGGCGTTGACACCCTGCACCGCCACCTCACGGATCTCGAACCGCACCTGGGGCCAGCGGGCGCGGGCGTTCACCACGACGTCGTGCTCCGCCTTGGACTCCCGACCACAGACCAGCCCCACGACCGCGGGCAGGAAGGGCAGCTTCCGCTTGCGGGAGAAGTCGAACAGACCCTCCGCGGCGAGCACCTTCTTCAGCGCCTCGATCCGGGCGAGCAGCTCGCCGACGCCGACGGCCTTGATCTCGTTCGCCTGCATCTGCAGCGTGCCGCGCTTGGTCCAGAACACGGGCTTGGCGTGCACGACGACATGGTCGCCCTCGGTCGGCAGCTGCGCGAGGGTGCCGAGCACGCGGGAGAAGATCGTCACGGGCAGGGAGGCGTCCGCCTCGGTGTCCCGGAGGGTCAGCCACTGCATACCGGAACCGGGGCGCTGGTTGAACTGCACCACCTGCCCCTCGACCCAGACCGGCGGCATCTTGTCGATGTAGCCCTTGATTTTCTCCGAGAGCACACGGACCGGCCACGGGCTGGTGGCCGTGGTCTCGAGCGCCTTGCGGGGAAGCTCGCCGGGGAGGGGGCGCTGGGTTGGTTCCGTCACGTGTCCAACCCTGCCACCCACCACCGACACAAGCCCTCCGCACGCCGCCCCTAGACTGCAGGGGTGAGTGTCACGAGCCCTGAGCGTCCTGCTGAGACCCAGACCAAGCGCGTCCTGCTGGCTGCGCCCCGTGGTTATTGCGCGGGCGTGGACCGAGCCGTCATCGCCGTCGAGAAGGCACTGGAGACCTACGGCACACCTGTCTATGTGCGCAAGGAGATCGTGCACAACAAGCACGTGGTGGAGACGCTGCGTGAGCGTGGTGCCATCTTCGTCAACGAGACCGACGAGGTGCCGGAGGGCGGACGGCTCGTGTTCTCGGCGCACGGCGTTTCGCCCGCCGTGCGCGCCTCCGCCGTGGCCCGCAGCCTCGACACCATCGATGCGACCTGCCCCCTCGTCACCAAGGTGCACAAGGAAGCGGTGCGGTTCGCGAAGGACGACTACGACATCCTGCTGATCGGACACACCGGTCACGAGGAGGTCGAGGGCACGGCCGGTGAGGCCCCCGAGCACGTGCAGGTCGTGAACTCGCCGGACGACGTGGACCAGGTAGTGGTGCGCGACCCCGAGAAGGTCGTCTGGATCTCGCAGACGACGCTCTCGGTGGACGAGACCATGGAGACCGTGCGCCGGCTGCGCCAGAAGTTCCCGACCCTCCAGGACCCGCCGAGCGACGACATCTGCTACGCCACGCAGAACCGCCAGGTGGCCGTGAAGAAACTGGCGCCGGAGTGCGACCTCGTCATCGTGGTGGGCTCGGCCAACTCGTCCAACTCCGTGCGCCTGGTCGAGGTGGCGCTGCAGGCCGGTGCCACCGCCTCCTACCGCGTGGACCGCAAGACCGAGATCAGGGACGAGTGGCTCGAGGGCGTCACCACGGTGGGCGTGACCTCGGGCGCCTCGGTGCCGGAGATCCTGGTCGAGGACGTCCTGGCGCACCTCGCCGACCACGGCTTCGGCACCGTCGACGAGGTGCGGACCGCCACCGAGGACCTGATGTTCTCGCTGCCGCGGGAGCTGCGCGCCGGGCTCAAGGCCGCGGGCGAGGAGCCCAAGCGCCCGCGCCGCGAGGAGCGCACGGAGCTCCCGCAGGCCTGACGCCGCGACATCGTGATCGGTAGTACGTCAGGAGGTCGGCACCCCGGGGTGCCGACCTCCTGACGTACTACCGAACATCCCGGGTGTGGCTCAGCCTGCCGCCGCGCCGTTCTCCGGCTTGGCCTCGGTCTGCTTCTCGACCGCCTCCAGTGTGCGCTTGTCGGTCGCCGCGAGCTCCGTGACCTCCAGCTGCTGCACCAGTACGCCGTCGTTGTCCTGTGCGCGGTCGATCGCCACCACGCCGCCCTCGTCGGCCGCGAGCAGCTCCGGCTTGGTGATGGGGCGCGGCACCTCTTCGATGCCCCGGACCTCGTCGATCATGTCCCGCTCGTCGACCACGTCGAGCTCCACCATCCGGCGCGCCGACGTGAGCACGTTGCGCTCCAGCGAGCCGATCATCTGGTTGTAGCTCTTCGTCGCGGACTCCAGCGCGCGCCCCGTCTTGGTGACGTGCCCGGTCATGGTGACCAGTCGCGCGTACAGCTCCTTGCCGACCGTGAGCACCTTCTGCGCGTTCTCGGCCAGCGCCTCCTGCCGCCAGGCGTACGCGACGGTGCGCAGCAGGGCGAGCATCGTGGTGGGCGTCGCGATGATGACGTTCTTCTGCGCCGCGTACTCCAGCAGCTCCGGGGCACGCTCCAGCGATGCCGAGAGGAACGCCTCGGCCGGCACGAACATGACGACGAACTCCGGCGCGGGCTCGAACTGGTTCCAGTACTTCTTGGCGGCCAGGTCGTCCACGTGCTTGCGCATGTGCCGCACGTGCGCGTCGAGGCGCTGCTCGCGGTACGCGGCGTCGTCGGACTGCTGGGCCTCCAGGAAGCCGAGGAAGGCGACCTTCGAGTCCACGACCACGCGCTTGCCCCCCGCGAGGTTGATGACCATGTCGGGGCGCAGGATGCCGTCCTCGGTCGTGACCTGCGCCTGCTCGGTGAAGTCGACGCGGTTGATCATGCCCGCGGACTCCACGACCTTGCGCAGCTGCAGCTCGCCCCACGCCCCCCGGGTCTGCGACGAGCGCAGCGCCGTCACGAGGTCCGCCGTGCCGTTGCGCAGGTCGGTCGACACCTCGGCGACGTTGCGCATCTGCTCCACGAGCGCGCCCTGCCCCTCGATGCGCGCCTTCTCCGCTTGGAGCACCTCGCTGCGGACCAGCTCCACGGCCTTGGTCAGCGGGTCCACGAGCGACTTCACGGCCTCCTCGCGCTTGGCGAGCGCCTGTTCACCGTCCGACGTGGACCGCTTGAGGCGCTCCTCCGCGAGCTCGAGGAAACGCTTGCTGTTGGCGTCCAGCGCGTCGCCGGCGAGCGCCTGGAACTGCCGGCGCGTGTCCTCCTGGTCGAGACGGGCGGCGGTGATCTGCTCGGTGGCGCGTTCCTTCGCCGCAGCGATCTGCTCGTCCGCACGTGTCCGTGCGGCGGCGATCTGGTGCTCGGCCGACTCGGCCTGGGCGCGCAGCCGCACCGACTCCAGGTCCGCCTCGCGCAGCGCGGGCGCCACGCGCTGCGCGTGGCCGAGCCACCCCAGCAGCACGCCGACGACGAGAGCGCCGAGAACCAGCAGAATCGTTGCGACGATGTCCATGGGCGACAGGCTGCCACGTGCCACCGACACTCCGGCACGGTGACACCCCGCGTGCTCGGAATCGCCCGATATGGCCCAGGGGTGACATTCTCCACCCGAGGACGGACGCCCTTCACCCGGCACTCATCCTCGCGTCGGATCCGTCGTGTCGGACGGCGCCGCTACGTTGGGTGCCATGACGACCCCAGTCGACCCGAGCCCACCAGGCAGCGCCGGGACCCCGGCCCAGGAGCCGCACCCGCACGACCCGTCCGCCGCGCTCAGCGTCCGTGGGCTCTGGAAGCGGTTCGGGCAGAAGATCGCCGTGTCCGGCGTGCAGCTCGACGTGCCGACCGGCTCGTTCTACGGCGTGGTCGGGCCGAACGGGGCCGGCAAGACGACCATGCTCTCGATGGCCACGGGGCTGCTGCGGCCCGACTTCGGCACCGCGTGGGTGCACGGCGTCGACCTCTGGGCACGGCCCGACGAGGCCAAGGCCACCCTGGGCGTGCTCCCCGACGGTGTGCGCCTGTTCGACCGGCTGACCGGCCGCCAGCTGCTCACGTACGCCGGGATGCTGCGGGGGATGGACAAGGACACCGTGGTGGACCGGACGAACGACCTGCTGA
Organism: Promicromonospora aerolata; assembly: GCF_042682255.1. Lineage (NCBI taxonomy): Bacteria > Bacillati > Actinomycetota > Actinomycetes > Micrococcales > Promicromonosporaceae > Promicromonospora > Promicromonospora aerolata. Next base: position 2,556,016 of record NZ_JBHUHF010000001.1, on the reverse strand, counting down.
AGGCGTTCGACCTGGTCGCCGACGCGGACACCTTCGTGGTCGACTATTCCGCGGGCATGACCAAGAAGATCGCGCTGGGCAGCGCCATGATCCACGCGCCGCGCACCCTGGTGCTGGACGAGCCGTTCGAGGCCGTCGACCCGGTGAGCGCGGCGAACATCCGCGACATCCTCAAGAGCTATGTGACGGGTGGCGGAACCGTGATCGTCTCCAGCCACGTCATGGACCTGGTGCAGCGCATGTGCGACCACGTGGCCGTGATGGCGGCAGGGCACGTCCTCGCGGCAGGCACGGTAGACGAGGTGCGCGGCGAGCAGAGCCTGGAAGACCGGTTCGTGGACCTCGTCGGTGGCCGTCAGCACTCGGAAGGGCTCTCATGGTTGCGCGGTTCCTGACCCTCAAGCTGACGCTCATGGGGAACACGTTCCGCAGGAGCGTGTGGCAGACCATCGGCATGATCATCGCGTCGCTGTACGCGCTGGGCATCGTGGGCATGCTGGTCGCCGTGATGATCTTCGTCGGGGTGGCGGGAGACCCGGACTGGGCGGCGGTGGCGATCACCCTCGGCGGAGTCCTGACCGTCGTGGGCTGGTGGCTGATCCCGATCTTCGCGTTCGGGGTGGACGCGACCCTCGACCCGCACCGGTTCTCGACCTTCGCGATCCCCCGGCGCACGCTCCTCGCGGGGCTGGCGGTGGCCGGCCTGGTGTCGGTGCCCGGCGTCGCCACGGTGCTCCTCGCACTGGGGGTCTCCTTCGCCTGGGTGCTCGAGCCCGGTGTGCTCCTCGTCTCGCTCGTCGGTGCGGTGCTCGGGGTCGCCACGTGCGTCCTCGGCTCCCGGGCGATCACCACGCTGCTCGCACCCGTGCTGGAGTCCCGGCGGTACCGCGAGGTCGTGACGATCGTGGCGCTGGTGCTCGTCGTGATGATCGGCCCGTTCGTCGGCTGGCTGGCGAACGGCGTCGAGGTGTCGGTCGGTCCGGCGAACGGCGGCGAAGCCAGTACAGAGGCACAGCTCCTGCCCCTGTTCGAGCAGGTGGCGAGCGTCCTCGGCTGGACCCCGTTCGGTGCGGCGTGGTCGCTCGGGGGCGCTGCGCACGCGGGCGACTGGGCCGGCCTGGCCGGGCGGCTCGCCGTCGCGCTCGCCACCATCGCGCTGGCCTGGCTGGTCTGGGACCGGGCACTGGCGCGTTCCCTGGTGCGCCCGCCCGTCGGCGACGGCAGCGGCGGCACGGCCAAGGGGCTCGGGCCGTTCGGACGCGTGCCGTTCTCGCCCACCTGGGGCGTCGCCGCCCGTACGGCCACCTACTGGCTGCGTGATCCGCGCTACTCCGGTTCGATAGCGGTCATCCCGCTGCTCCCGGTCATCATGTACTTCGCGGGCCAGAGCACGGGCAGCTTCTTCATGCTCCTGGCGACCGGCCCGTTCGTGGGCTGGATACTGGGCTTCAGCATCTCCAACGACATCGGCTACGACAACACGGCGTTCGCCCTGCACGTCTCCTCGGGCGTCGACGGCCGCGCCGACCGGTGGGGCCGGGCGATCCCGATGCTGCTGATGGGCCCGCTGGTCAGTGCCGCCACGGTGGTGGTCTCGGTCTGGGTGGCCGACTCGTGGCACCTGACGTTGCCCCTGCTGGGCCTGACGATCGGCCTGCTGCTGGTCAGTACCGGTGTCTCCTGCGCGGCGTCGGCGCGGCTCGTCTACCCGGTCGCCAAACCGGGCGAGAGCCCGCTGAAGTCCCCGCAGGGCGCCGCGATGGCCACGTTCGTGTCGCAGGGGATCGGGTTCGTCATCACCCTGGGCCTGTCGCTCCCGGTCCTCGCCGTCGGCATCACCGCCATCGTGCTCGGCAGCGTGCTGTGGGGCGTGGCCAGCGTCGTGGTCGGGGTGCTGTACGGCGCGCTGATCCTGGTCCTGGCCGTGCGGTTCGGCGCTCGCGTGTACGACAGGCGCCTGCCGGAGCTGCTCCAGCAGGTTCAGTCGTTCCCGTGACGCCGATGGCCGTCCTGGGCGGCCGTCGTGTCAGTGGCTCGTCCTAGCCTGGGGTGATGACTCGCTACACGGCCGATGACGACCTGCGCGGTGCCGAGTTCGCCGCGGCGGACCTGACCGGTGCCCGGTTCCGCTTCGCCGACCTGGCAGGTGCGGTGTTCGACCAGTCGTACCTGCCCCGGGCCGTCATGCGCGGGGTCGACCTGACGGGCGCGGACATCGACGGGGCGATCGGCGGGCTCAAGGTCAACGGGATCGAGGTGCTGCCGCTGATCGAGGCCGAGCTGAACCGCCAGAGTCCAGGTCGGGCGCAGGCGCGGTCCCAGGTTCTGGCGGAGCAACGCGAGTCGTTCGAGGCGGCGTTGCGGGCCTGGTCCGCCACGCTCGACAGGGCTGCCGCTATGCCTGCCGGGACCGTGGACCAGCAGGTCGACGGCGAGTGGTCGCTCGCCCAGACGCTGCGGCACCTGGTGTTCGCCGTCGACGGCTGGGTACGACACGGGGTCCAGGGACTCGACGGTGCGTTCAGCCCGATCGGCCTCCCGTTCTCCGAGTACGACGACGAGGTGGACGCCCTCGGCGTCGACATCACGGCGGCGCCGTCGTACCAGGAGGTGCAGGCGGCCTACGCCGACCGCATGGCTCAGGTGCGGGCGCAGTACGCCGCCCTCACGCAGGAGGACTTCGAGGCGTCGGCCCGCCGGCTGCCGCCCTGGGAGCCGGAGACACGCACCCTTCCCGTGTGGCGCTGTCTCGGGGTGATCGCCAACGAGGCCTGGGAGCATCACCGGTTCGCGGTGCGTGATCTCGACGAGCTGGAGCGCAGGCGGGCTGCCCGGTAGGCCGCGCACACCGACCACGTGAGGCACCCCACCGGTGCCGTGCACGACCCGGCTGACGGCGATTGGCGCTCGGCACGTAGAATTTCGCGACGTGGCTCTTACTATCGGCATCGTCGGCCTGCCCAACGTCGGCAAGTCCACCCTCTTCAACGCTCTGACCCGCAACCAGGTGCTCGCCGCGAACTACCCGTTCGCGACGATCGAGCCCAACGTGGGCGTGGTCTCGCTTCCCGACGAGCGGCTCAACAAGCTCGCCGAGATCTTCGGGAGCCAGAAGATCCTGCCGGCCACGGTGTCGTTCGTGGACATCGCGGGCATCGTCAAGGGCGCGTCCGAGGGCGAGGGCCTGGGCAACAAGTTCCTCGCCAACATCCGCGAGGCCGACGCGATCTGCCAGGTCACGCGTGCGTTCGACGACCCGGACGTGGTGCGCGTCGACGGCTCCATGGACGCTCCCGGCGACATCGAGACCATCTCCACCGAGCTGATCCTGGCCGACCTCCAGACCCTCGAGAAGGCACTGCCGAGGATGGAGAAGGAGGTCAAGATCAAGCGCGGCGACCCCGTCCTGTACGCCGCCGCGAAGAAGGCGCAGGAGATCCTGGACAAGGGCGTGACCCTGTACCAGGGGGCGGCGGACGCCGGTCTGGACCTCGCCGAGATCGCGAGCCTGCAGCTGATGACGGCCAAGCCGTTCATCTACGTCTTCAACACGGACGACGCCGGCCTCGCGGACACCGCGTCCCAGGAGGCGCTGCGCAAGGTCGTGGCGCCGGCCCAGGCGATCTTCCTGGACGCCAAGTTCGAGTCCGAGCTCGTGGAGCTCGAGCCGGACGAGGCCGCCGAGATGCTCGCCGAGTCGGGTCAGCCCGAGTCAGGTCTGGACCAGCTCGCGAAGGTCGGCTTCGAGACGCTCGGCCTGCAGACCTACCTCACGGCGGGTCCCAAGGAGGCGCGCGCCTGGACCATCCACAAGGGCTGGACCGCACCACAGGCCGCCGGTGTGATCCACACCGACTTCGAGCGCGGGTTCATCAAGGCCGAGGTCATCTCGTACGACGACCTGGTCGAGGCAGGCTCCGTGGCGGCGTCGAAGGCGGCGGGCAAGGCCCGCATCGAGGGCAAGGACTACGTCATGCAGGACGGCGACGTGGTGGAGTTCCGCTTCAACGTCTGAGGAATGCTCCGTGAGCGCGGGCCCTCTGCCTACCCCCGCGCGGATGTCAGGGTAGGTTTGCATGGACCGGATGTAAGGATATCCATGCATCGCCGCGATGTTGGGGTATCCTTACATCGTGAGTCCGCAAGATCGCTCCCTGCTCAATGCTCGATCGCTGCCTCGTCTGGCACGGTCGGTCAAAAAGCTGCGCCTCGATCATGGCATCACTCAGGCGGAACTGGCTCGCAGGGCGGACGTCTCGCGCGTGTGGATCATCAATCTGGAGCGTGGCGAGACCGAAGGGCTTGAGGTAGGACGCCTGATGCGTGTTCTCGACGAGCTCGACGCGAACCTGATGATCCAGGACCAGCAGGCGGGGGAGTGAAATGACCACCGTCAATCACCTCGCTGTGCTCCTGGGCGGGTACTACATCGCGGATCTGGAGCGCGCGGGATCCGGACTGCGGCTGACCTATGATCAGTCGTACCGCCACTCCGGCATGACTCCGCTGTCGTTGTCCCTGCCGATGGAGGTTCCGGTCCACACAGGCATCGGCGTCGAGCGATTCCTGAAGGGACTCCTTCCGGAGAACGACGGCGCACTGCGCGCCATTGCGCGCCGCTACCGGATCGGCACGACCGACACTCTCGATCTGCTGTCCGCGATCGGGAAGGACTGCGCCGGGGCCCTGCAGTTCTGCGTTGCCGGCGAGCTCGAAGCGACCCTGAACCGCGAAGGAAGTCTCGAGGAATGTAGCGTCAGCGACATCGAGATCCGTCTCGACGAGATGGACACCGACGAGAACGCTTCCTGGCTCATGCCGGGCGAGCACTGGTCTCTCGGCGGAACGCAGCAGAAGTTCGCTCTGCGACGCCAGGACGACCGCTGGTATATCGCGCACGGTTCCGAGGCGACCACCCACATCATCAAGCCGGGCATCCGCAAGATGCGTGCTCAGGCTCTCGACGAGCACGCGACCATGCGGGCGGCCGCACTGATGGGCCTGGATGTCGCGCGCACCGAGTACACGGAGTTCAAGTCCCAGGACGCAATCGTGATCACGCGCTTCGACCGGGAATTCGCTGATGACAGGCGGGTGGTGCGCCTGCACCAGGAAGATCTGTGCCAGGCACTCGGAAACGCCGAGAAGTACGAGGAATCGAGAGGTCCGTCAGCGCTGGAGATCATTCGCTTCCTGCGGGCTCAGGCGGATTCGCCTCAGCAGGCCCGAGCGAGCGTGGACCGATTCGTCGACAGCCTGATCTTCAACACGGTGGTTGGCGCTCCGGACGCGCATGCCCGGAACTACGCCGTCATGCTGTCCGGTGAGCAGGTCTCGCTCGCGCCCCTCTACGACATGGCTACAGGCTTCGCCTACGACCCACCCCGCGACGGCGGTCGGGTGCTGTCGATGAGCATCGGCGGCACGTTCGTCCTAGACGAGGCGGACGACGACGCGTGGCGGCGCTTCGCGGAATCGGCGCGCCTGGACGAGGCCCGCATTCTCGAGCGGGTGACCGAGATGGTCCATCGCGCCCCGGAAGCATTCACTGAGGCCTTGTCCGAGGTTGACGACTACGAGGGTCACGCCGTGGCCATGCTCGACCGGATCCAGAACGAACTCAGCGCCCGCAGGAACGCGACCGTGCCATAGCGCGGCTTGTTGTGAGGTTGCTCTGCGTGGGAATGTGGTGGAGTTCCGCTTCAACGTCTGATCTCCTGCCGATTCATCGCTCGGTGTAGGCCGATCGACCGAAGTTGGGCGGCTCGGTGTTCCCTTGAACTGTCGTCCAAGCGGGTTGACTCTGACCTTGGGGTAAACATTGTGATGGGGCCTGGCCGATCCGAGAGTCGGGTGGCGACCAGAGGATGATCCATGACTGAGTTCACGATCGAAGAGCGCGCTGAACGATCCTGGGTGGGGGTGTCCGTGACCGGCGAGCTTGTTCACTGGGATCGCGTGAACGCGCACGTCCCGCAGATCTATGCAGCGCTCGCGGCGGCCGGCGGGGTCCCCGAGGGCGGACCTATCTACCAATACCACCGGATGCAGACGGTCTCCGATCCGATGGACATCACAGTGTCGGTTCCGGTCGGCGCGCGCATCGAGATCGGCGAGGACTTCGAGACCGGCGTCATCCCCGCCGGCCGCTACCTGGTCGCACGTCCGGAAGGCGGGCCGGATGCCCTGGGGCAGGTGCACCGCGAGATGTGGCGGTGGGCCGGTGTGCAGGGACTGGATCTGGCGATCGAGGAGCGTGCCGATGGGATCCACTGGAGAGCGCGTACCGAACAGTTCCTGACCGACCCCCAGGCCGAGCCCGATCGCAGCAAGTGGGCGGTCGAGGTCGCATACTTGCTGAGGTGAGCGGGATCGCCAGGCTGTCGATCGGGGAGTTCAGCCGCCTCACCTGGCTGTCGCAGAGGGCGCTGCGCCTGTACGAGAGGCGAGGGCTGCTCCTGCCGGATCTTGTCGATGAGTACACGGGCTACCGCTACTACCGGCCGTCCCAGGCAGAGCGTGCGCGGACGATCGCGTTGCTGCGCCGGGTCGGGATGCCGTTGGAGCGGATCGACGCGGTGCTCGACGCCACGGGGGAGCACCGGCAAGCACTGCTCGAGGCGTACCGGGTGGAGACCACTCGCGCGCACGAACGCGCTGTCGCCCTGCTCGACGGCCTGGCGAGCGGACTCTCCGAGGAAGAGCCACCCGAGAACCCACCGAATGTGCGGAGCCGTGTGGTGCAGCCATGGGCGTTCGTCTCACGCGCTCTGCGAACGACCGCAGCTGATCTTCCGTCACACATCGAGCGAACCGCTGCGGCCCTTGCCCAACGTGCCGGTGCGAGCGCCGACCCTGCTCAGCCGCTCGTGGTTGTGTACCACGGCGAGGTGAGCTGGGAGTCGGACGGGCCGATCGAAGTCCGCGTCCCCGTCGTCGACCGCGACGCGGCTGACGGCACCGAGCCCGAGGGAACGGAGTTCGTCACCGACGTTCCGTTCGGCGAGGTGCAGTTCCCGACGATCCTGCGCTCGTTCGACGCGGTGCGAGATGCCGCCGCACGCGACCATTACCGTGCGTCGGGCTCACCGCGCGAGATCTATCTCGACGGCGACCCGTTCCGGTGCCAGGTCGCACAGCGCTACGTCGAAGCCCGTTGATGTCGTGGCCGGCCCCGAACGATCCCGGGGTCAGACGCCACTCCCTCCGGAAAACGCTCTAGCTGTGGCGTAGCGGCGTCCATCCGAAGGGAACCCGGCGCGCCGCCGGTCGGCGCTGGTCGCGCAGGCAGCCGAACCCCAGGCACACAGCTTCTGAAGCACGCCATAGGGTCATGGTCATGGTCGAGATCGCGGAGCACGAGGTGCCGTCGCCCGAATTCTGGCACGACCCCCGCTTCCCGCAGATCGAGTCCAGACGGTCCTGCCGACAGAACTCCTGCTACCGGCCGCACACGCACGAGCGGTTCGCCGTCGGGTTGATCGATGAGGGGAGCAGCGAGTTCGTCGGGCGGTCGGGGGCGCCCGTGCATCTCGCTGCGGGCGATGTCGTGCTGATCCCTGCCGGTCACCTCCACTCGTGCAATCCGGTCGGTGGTACCTGGACGTACCAGATGATGCTCTTCGAACCGCAATGGATCCGTGAGCGGGCGTGGCCGCACAGGGCCGGGCCTGAGCTCCAGGATGGCGAGCGTCCCAAGCGCTCGACCGATCGAAGGCCCGATGGATCAGTTCCTTGCTGTCGCTCTTGCCCATTTCCTCGCTGTGCTCATACCGGGCATCGGCTTCTTCCTGATCGTCCGCACCGCAACGGCCCACGGAAGGCGCGCCGCCAGCGCTGTATGCGTGGGAATCGCGACGGCGAACGGAGCGCTCATCGCCGCTGCATTCGGCGGACTCTCGTTGATCGGGGACCCGACGGTGCTGGCATGGATCGAGCTCGCCGGTGGAGCCTTCCTGATGTGGATGGGCATCGCCTTCTGGCGTGCGAGCGTCTCGTCCACCGTCGATGCCGGTGGATCCTCTGGGCGCGTGGCCTGGGGGAGGAACTTCGGCATGGGGCTGGCGTCCGGACTGCTGAATCCGAAGAACCCGTGGATCACCCGGGTGGCGGCGGTCGTCGTGACGATCCTCGGGATCGCGTTCTTCGGGATCGGGATCGGGATCGGGATCGGGATCGTCTCGTCGCGGGTGACCTGTTCACGTTCGAGTCACATATTCGCCGCTGAGGTGGCGGATGCGGATACACGAGAACATTTAATACTTCGAGGTGAATCGCCTGTAGGCGCTGTCATCGACTTCGATTCCCTTCCTTTAAATCGAGTGTGCACCCTCGCAAAACCGATCTGCTACCATGCTCACTGAAATATGCACAATTGAACATCCCTGTAGCGTGGCGGGAGAGTTCACCTGATCCATCAGGTGGCGCCGTAGGAGCAACACCTCCCCAGGAACCTCTCAGGCACCCGTACCGCCACGACAAGGAACTCTGGAGAGCAGCCAGGCTTCGCGCCTGACTCACCGACGGGGCAAGCCGACCATGTGTCGGCACAAACTCTCAGGTCACATACAGAGCGGGGAGGAACTCATCGTGCCGGCATCTGTCGGCCTGGCTTTGGAGTTCCCATGATCTGCTCACAACCCTCTAGGGCTGACGCTCGCGTCAGCAGCCCAGATAGTTCCCCGGGTGTGCTCGACGGATCGTCAACGCAGACGATCGTCGCCAAGAAGATGAACTCGGCTGTCTTCCCCTGTCATCAGGAGTGCTCATGACGCTGAGCGCACTGGACCTGTTCTCCATCGGGATCGGGCCGTCGTCGTCCCACACGGTCGGACCGATGCGCGCGGCCCGCGTGTTCGTCGACGCGCTACGGTCCCAGGACGTACTGGGCAAGGTTGTGCGCGTGCAGGCCGAGCTGTTCGGCTCCCTGGGCGCCACAGGTCACGGGCACGGCTCGGACGAGGCCGTGATCCTGGGCCTGCTGGGAGAGACGCCCGAGGCCGTCGACACTGCCACCGTCGGCACTCGGGCAAGGCAGGTCTGCGCGGACGGACTGCTGCTGCTCGGTGGAGAGCACCAGATCGGCTTCTCACGCAGCGACGACCTGATCCTGCACAGACGACGGAGCCTGCCGGAGCACCCCAACGGCATGACCTTCCGCGCCTTCGACCGGCACGGCGGTACGGTCCATGAGTCGACGCACTTCTCGGTCGGCGGTGGGTTCGTGGTGGGCCAGGACGCGATGGCGCAACGACGCATCACCGCTGGCGTGACCCGTCTCCCGTTTCCGTTCTCCTCCGGCGCTGAACTGCTGCGGCACTGCTCCCAGGAACAGCTGAGCATCGCCGAGATCATGCTGGCGAACGAGCTGGTGTGGCGGTCTGAGGAGCAGCTGCGTAGCGAGCTGCTGCGCATCTGGGCGGCGATGAAGGAGTGCGTCCACAACGGGTGCACCAGTCAGGAGCAGATGCTCCCCGGAGCATTGAACGTGCCGCGCCGTGCCCCGCTGCTTCAGACGAAGCTGTCGGCCGAGACCGGCTCGAGCGACCCCATCGGCGCCATGGACTGGGTCACCCTCTTCGCGCTGGCGGTGAACGAGGAGAACGCCGCCGGCGGACGCGTCGTGACCGCTCCCACGAACGGTGCGGCGGGCGTCGTCCCGGCAGTACTGCACTATTACGACCGGTTCATCCCGGACGCCAGCGACGACGGAGTGGTGACGTTCCTTCTCACCGCCGCAGCCATCGGCATCCTCATCAAGGAGAACGCGTCGATCTCAGGTGCAGAAGTCGGGTGCCAGGGCGAGATCGGCTCGGCCTGCTCGATGGCCGCTGCCGGACTGTGTGCCGTCATGGGTGGGACACCCGAACAGGTCGAGAACGCCGCCGAGATCGGGATCGAGCACAACCTGGGGCTCACCTGCGACCCGATCGGTGGACTCGTGCAGATCCCCTGCATCGAGCGCAACGCCATCGCGAGTACCAAGGCCATCAACGCGGCGCGCATCGCCCTGCACGGAGACGGCAACCACCGGGTCTCCCTCGACCAGGCGATCAAGACCATGCGCGACACGGGTGCCGACATGAAACTGAGAGCGTTATTCAGCTGGCCAGTCGGTAGAACTCCAGGTTGACGATCACGTGGATGACGGTTGGGAGTTCGCTCAGGCGTCCGCGGTAGCCGGTGGCGAGGGTCTTCCACTGCTTGAGCAGTCCGATGGCTCGTTCGACCGGGGCGCGGAAGCTGGCTACGGCGCGGTTGAACGCGATGTCTTCGGGTGTGCGCTCGACATCCTTCGGCTTCTTCAACGGGGTCCAGTCGGTGTGCCGGCTGTAGGCGCTGTCGCCGAAGACGGCCAGCTGCGGGTTGTGGTCGGTGGCGGCACGGATCTGGTAGCCCCACCCCACCAGGTCCAGGGCCACCGAGTCGTGGCGGCGGCCGGGCACGGGGTCTGAGACGTCGGTCAGGGTGCCGTCGGGCCGGGCCGCGACCTGCACGTTGAGTGCCTGCTTGCGGTGCTTGCCGTTGAAGTTCTCCTTCCCGGTCGCGGTGCGGTTGCCGGTCGGGACCGGGGTCCCGTCGATTAGGACGACGCCGGAGGCGAGAGCGTCGGTCAGGCGGGCGCGGTCCATCATCGTGACCATGCCCAGGATCGGTAGCAGGTAGCGGTAGATCCGCGAGACCGTGGACTGGGAGACGCCGTGCAGGTCTGCGGTGACCTGCTGGGCGAGGTTGTGGCGCACCATCACCAGGACCATCACCACCGCCTGGTCGACCGGCATCTCGAAGTCGTACCGCTGCTCGTCGGGACGGGCGGCGTGGACCTGGTGAACGCGGCCGATCAGCTCGGAGGTCTGGGCAGGGCTCAGCCCGCAAGTAGAGTGGTACGGCATCGGTCCTTCGCTCGGCTTGATGGGGTCTCGACAACCACGATCAAACCGGACGCAAGGACCGTTGCGCTATCTGCCCGATCTTGACCCTGACAAGCAACGATGCAGGTCAGGGCGTCACACAGTCATGGGCACTCCCAAGCCGCTGAATAACGCTCTGAAGTACAAGGAGACCTCTCGTGGAGGGTTGGCGGTCAACGTGATCGAATGCTGAGCGCGATGATCGGGATTTCTGACCTGAACCGACTCCGACTCCTCTGAGCGGTCACGATTGACCGAGGCTCACAAGGACAGATCAACGTCGCTTCAGCCGGCGAGCTGCTCTGCCAGCTGGTCGGCGACGCTGCGCGGCTCCCGCCCGAGGAGCCGGGAGAGCGTGGGGTCGGAGTGCGCGAAATGGCCGCTCCGCGTTGCCTGGAACATCGAGAGAGTGAAGCGTGCCACCGCCTCCGGAGCGCCGTTCGCCACCTCGTCAGCGACCCACTTCTCGTCGTCGACAACTACACGATCGACGTGGCGACCGGTGAGGGCGGATGCCGCCGAGGCGAAGTCCGCGAGGGTGACCGGCGAGGGCGGCGTCAGGTCGACGGCACCGTCGACAGGGGAGTCGCCCGCGAGGATCGTCGCGGCTGCCTCCGCGGCGTCCCGCCGATCGACCCAGCCGAACGGACCGTCGGCGGGCTTGGCGATCACTCCCGTCGACTGCCATGGGCCGAGCAGCTGTCCGAGGTCTCCGTAGAAACCGTTCCGCAACGCGGTCCACGCAACGCCTGAAGCGGCGAGGTGTTCCTCGGTGGCCGCGTGGATCGCGAGTGGCGGATAGGGGGTATCGGAGCCCGTCCCGTGGGCGCTGGTGTACAGGATTCGTCGCGCCCCAGCAGCGACCGCGGCATCGATCGCCGTCCGGTGCTGCGCCACGACGTCGGCAGTGGTATCGCTGGACGAGACCAGGAGCACCTGCTCGGCGTCGGCGAACGAGTGGCGCAGTGCCGCGGGCTGGTCGTAGCTCCCCTGGCGCACACGGATTCCCCGGTCGGCCAGGTGCTTCGCGCGTTCTGGGTCGCGGACGCTGACACCGATCCGGGCTGGAGGAACCCGCTTCAGGAGGTGCTCGACCGTGGCCCCGTTGAGGGTGCCTGTCGCTCCGGTCACGATGATCATGGGTGGCGTCCTTTCGTCGAGATGGACCCGGGGCTCGCGTCGGAGGAGAGCGGGCGGGTGACGCGAGGGAGTCCGGCGCGCGAAAGTTGACCCGGGTGGTCAACTTGCGGTCGCGTAGCATCGTGCAGGAAGTTGACCTCGATGGTCAAGTTGTCTCGTCGAGCAAGGGGGAGCGCAGTGGCCACGAGTACCGGATCCTCACCAACACTTCGGTCCGATGCCCGCCGCAATGTCGATCGGATCCGCGTCGCGGCGGTGAAGGTGTTCCGAGAGCAGGGCCTCTCTGCGCCGCTCGAGGAGGTCGCTGCCGCCGCCCACGTGAGCAAGGCGACCATCTTCAACAGGCTCGGAGGAAGAGTCGGGCTGATCGACGCCGTCCTTGACGACGTCGTCGCGGGGGAGTTGAGGAGTGTCATCGAGGATGCACGGTCCGTCGCTGACGTCCAGGAACGAATCCGCTCCTACGTCGGTGCGATCCGGGATCTCCAGTACCGGCTACCGGCAGTCAATGACGTTCTGCTGCAGGAGTTTCCGGACTCCGAGCCGCTCATGGCGCTGTGCCACGTCGGGGGCGCCTTCCACGACGACCTGGTCGCAGAGGGGCATGCCGCCGGAGTCCTGGTGCACGGCTTCACACCGGGCGACTTTCATGCGCTGACCATCGACAACGCCCTGGCTCTCAAGTACGGCGGCCGGCCATCCCGGGCGGACTACGACCGCAGGACCGCGTTCGTGCTCGGCGGTATCTGTCGACCGGTGCAACGCCTGCCTGGCTCCGCCGCGGAGCGGAGCTGAACGGTCAGCCCTCCCCGGCGAACTCCGGTCCGGTGATGACGGCGACCACCGTCGTACCGGGCCGGAACCGGCCCTGTCGGATCTGGTCGAACAGGCCGTACATCATCTTGGCGACGTGCACCCGCTCCAGCCGTAGGCCGTGCTTCGTCTCGAAGTCGTCGATGAACCCGCGCAGGGAGTCGCTGGTCCGGGCGAAACCGCCGAAGTGGTAGCCGGTCTCGATCGACCAGCCGCCCGTCACCCGACCGTGTGCCTCCTGCTGGAGGGAGGCGACGTCGTCGCGCAGGAAGTCGCCACCCTTCAGTGCGGAGAATCCCACCGCGGTGCGAGCGGGTGGGAGGGCGGCAGCGATGCCGGCCAGCGTGCCGCCCGTGCCGCTGGGGTTACTCGCACACCCGTGGCGCTCAGGCGATCGTCGTGCAGCGGGGTCAACGGTGACGGCAGCCGTGGGCCGGGAGGCCTGACGGCGCTCACCTCGAGCCCGCCGGGAGCATCACGCCTCATCCCGCACCAGGGCGCTCGCGAGTACCGGACCCAGCCCCGCTCGCCCGGCGTCGGTCAGCCGCAGGGCGCGGGGGACCGTTCCCGGCTCGAGCCACCCCTTGTCCCGAAACGCCGTCAGCAGGGCATCGGGCACGACGCCGGCGAGGTGGTCACGGCGCTCGGTCCAGTCGAGGCACGGACGGGTCAGGGGCCTGCGTGTCCGGGCCGGCACGTCGATGCCGAGCGAGGCGATCCACGCATGCCCCGGACCGGTCATGCTCCAGCGGTCGTCGACATAGCCCTGTTCGCGCACGCCGTCGCTCAGGGCCACGCCCAGCCTGCCGGCGAGGTGGCGGTAGCAGGTGCGGGCCTCGCGCAGCTGGCGGTCGACCCGCTGGGCCCGTAGCGAAGGTTCTGCCGGACGTGCCCGGCCCGAGAGGGCAGCGAGCGACTCGATGATCTCGGCGACTGCCGGATCCTCGATGCGCACGTACCGGTGGCGGCCCTGGCGTGCCTCGCCGAGCAGACCCGCCTGCACGAGCCGGTGCAGGTGCTCGCTCGCCGACGGGCGCGAGACGTGTGCCGCCTGGGCGAGCTCCGTCGCCGTCCGTGCACGGCCGTCGAGCAGCTCGAGCAGCATCGTTGCCCTGGCCTCGCTCGCCAGGAGCGACGCGATCTCGGCCAGCCGGGGGCTGCTCGCACCGTCCATGAGGCCGACGGTACGCCGCCGACACTTCGGGAAACACCGAACCGTTCCGGCCACAGGCTGCGGGCGGCTACCGGTGCACGCCCGTGAGCGCGAGGAACTCCTGACGGGACGCCGCGTCCGCGCGCAGCGTTCCGAGCAGCGTGGACGTGACCGTCTTCGATCCCGTCGCCCGCACGCCCCGCAGGGTCATGCAGGTGTGCTCGGCCTCGATGACCACGCCGATGCCCGTCGGCTCGAGCTGCTCGCTGAGCCAGTCCGCGATCTGCTTGGTGAGCCTTTCCTGCACCTGGGGGCGGCGGGCGAAGTGTTCGGCGACCCGGGCCAGCTTGGACAGGCCGAGGATGCGCCGGCCCGGCAGGTAGCCGATGTGCGCCACGCCCACGAACGGCAGCAGGTGGTGCTCGCACACCGACTGCACCGGGATGTCGCGGGCCAGGACCAGCTCGTCGTAGCCCTCGTCGTTGGGGAACGTGGTCAGCTGGAACGGGCGTGCGGTCAGCAGCTCGGCGTAGCCGCGGGCCATCCGAGCCGGTGTCTCCCGCATCGCCTCGTCGTCGAGCGTGACCCCGAGCGCCAGCAGGAACTCCTTCGCTGCGCGCTCGGCCGCGCCGAGGTCCGCCCCGGTGCTGTCGCTGACGACGTGCAAGGGGGTCGGTGCGCTCGGACGCGGGACCGCGTCGACGTCCGCGGAGAGCCTGCTCAACGTGCACTCCTCTCGGCCGCGGCGCCGAACCAGGCCGGATCGTAGGTGACGGCCAGCCGGGCGAGCGTGAGCGCGGCGAGGAGCAGTCCGAAGTCGCGCAGCGCGACGTCGTAGAACCCGGAGTGGGTCAGCAGGTTGACGATGATGCCGGCGAGCCAGATGGCGACCACGTAGGCCGCATACCGGGGTTTGATCGCCACTGCGAGGCCCGCGACGATCTCGACCACGCCCACCACGTACATCGCGGTCTGCGCGGAGAACGGCAGCAGGTCGACCGTCCACGGGGCGAGGTACTGCGGCCAGTCGGCAAGGGCGTTCGTGAACTTGTCGATGCCCATCCAGATCGGCAGCACCGTGAATCCCATGCGCAGGAGCAGGAACGCGCCGTAGGCCGGTTCGCTGCTGGCGCGGCGCCAGGCGTCGCCCACGCGGCCGGTGCGCGGAGGGCTGGTGGGCGGGGTGCGTAGGGCTGGAGTGTCCATCATCGGTCTCCTCTATCGCTAGCGAGTATTGTTTTTAGGGCCTGGCGAGGCTACGCCCTTTTGTCAATACTCATTGGTGTTAGATTGTTGAGGTGGCGGACGACGACGAGCGCGACCAGGACCCGATCAGTGGGCTGAGCAGCCTCAACGACCCGGTGCGCCGGCGGCTGTACGAGTACGTGGGTACGCGGGACGAGCCCGTGGCCCGGGACGACGCCGCCACCGCCGTGGGGATCAGCCGGACGCTGGCGGCCTACCACCTCGACAAGCTGGCTGACGTGGGCCTGCTGGCGACGAGCTATGCGCGTGCCGCCGGGCGCGGCGGACCGGGTGCCGGCCGCCCGGCCAAGCGCTACGTCCGCGCGCAGGAAGAGCTGTCCGTCAGTGTGCCGCCGCGTGACTACGGGTTGCTGGCCGGTGTGCTCGCCGAGGCGATGAGCGCCGACGACTCCGGGGCGGTCCGGCAGGCGGTGACGGCGGCGGCGCGTGCGGCAGGGCGCGCGGCGAGCGGTCCGGACCTGTCCGTGGCGCTGCGCGCGTGCGGCTACGAACCCGCGACGACCGCCGACGGCACCGTGGAGCTCCGCAACTGTCCGTTCCACCAGGTCGCTCGCCGGCACACCGAGGTGGTGTGCGGGCTCAACCTGCATCTGGTGCAGGGCCTGCTCGAAGGCAGCGGGCAGTCGCCGGCCCGCGCGGTCCTGGCGCCCCGCCCCGGCCACTGCTGCGTGCGGGTGCTCGGCCCCCACGACCGGCCCTGACCTGGAAGGACCGTGCCCGTTCCGGGGACTACCTAGGCAGCGCGGGTGTGCGGATAGCCGGGTTCCCGGTCCTGGAAGCTCAGGATGCTCGGGTTCTGGACCACGCCGTCGTGGATCTCGATCGCGCGCGAGATGGTGAGGTCCTTCGCCCACGCGGCCGGCCCTTGCAGGACGGTGCGCAGGAACGGCAGGAGCGCCTGGCTGATCTCCCACGTCGCCGAGTTCCACAGGTACGACGGGCTGTGGTCGACGGCGTAGTTGTCCACCCCTTGCCCGACGGTGAACATCGGATCGTCGAACGTGGTGGGCCGCGCCCACTCGAAGCCCATGCCCTGGTCGCACGAGACGTCGATGATCAGGCTGCCCGGGGCGAACAGCCCCAGGTCTTCCGTCCGCAGGTAGGTCAGCGGTGCGGCGACGTCCTGGAGGGTGCAGTTGACGACGATGTCGTGCGACGCGAGGAACTCGGGGAGCAGCACGTCGCCGGCCTGGGTGCGGACCGTGCTGAGGTGGGCCGCCCCCTCGTCGGTGTTGAGCTGCGTGATGTGTGCGGTGTGGATGGGCGAGCCGACCGCCGCGACACCACGCTGCGTGAGGACCTGGATGTCGTGGATCCCGTGGGCCTTGAGCGCGGTCACGGCACCGCGCGCCGTCGCACCGAAGCCGATGACGACCGCGCTGAGCCGTGGCCCGTAGTCACCGGTCGAGCCGACCAGCCGCAGTGCGTGCAGCACGGAGCAGTAGCCAGCGAGCTCGTTGTTCTTGTGGAACACGTGCAGGCTGAAGTCGCCGCGCTGGGTCCAGTGGTTCATCGCTTCGAAGGCGATCAGGGTGAGCCGGCTGTCGATCGCCTGCTGCGTCAGAGCGGCGTCCTGCACGCAGTGCGGCCATCCCCACAGGACGCGGCCCGCGGGAACCGCCGCCACGTCGGCCGCTTGCGGCTTGGGCAGGAGCAGCACCTCGGCGGCCCGGAGCACCTCGGAGCGTTCCGCGACCCGGCCCACGCGCGACTCGACGTAGCCGGGTTCGAGCCGGAAGCCATCGCCGTAGCCGCGCTCGACGATCATTCGAGCGCGCAGGTCCGGGTCGATCTGGTCCAGGTGGCGGGGGTGGATCGGCAGCCGCCGCTCGTTCTCCATCGACGAGCCCGCGAGGAGCCCGAGGGTGAGCAGATCTTCGCCCGGCACGAAGCCGTTCGCCGGCACGGTCGGGACGGCAGGGGAGGGGCTGGTGGCGTCGGGCATCTGGTTCCCATCATCGGGGAACCAGGGTCAGCTCCTGCTGCGACTGTACGCTGATCTGCCGCCAGCAATGACCGAGCGCCAGGTGCTGCGCCCAGGGCTCGGTTCGGTCTGCTTCGTGAACCTGCCTCGAGAACGCGACCTGGCCTGGTCTGGCGTCCCGGTTCCCTTCCTCAAAGCGGACAGGCAGTGGCGTGTAGACGAGGGGCCTTCGCAGCGCGCTCCTGGTCCTTGTTCCTGGCGCTCAGGATGAGCTCTTGGGCCCCCCAGACGTCCATCCGCGTCTGATCGTGGAGGAGCTCGAGCGTGGGTTCGGCCCTGCCGGCGCGCCGGTAGATCATCCTCAGGACGGTGAGAAACGCGCGAGCCCAGAACACGAACTGGGTTCCCCAGGGGGTCAGACGTACGCCAGGGGCGCCGTGATTGCGTTTGAAGAGGATCTGGCCCAGCTCCGTCTCGACGTGCTCGACGTGCCGGGACACGGCGGCCGGGGATCGTCTGAGGACAGCGGCGGCACCCTTGAACGACTTCTCCCTGGCGATGACGATCACGGTCACGATGGGTTCGATCTGCAGCACGACTTCTCCCCCTGCGTCGATCGAGGCCACGACGCCTCGGGCGGATGAAAATGTAGCGGCTTGACCCGTGCTTTTCGTGCGTTTGTCCATCGTTCTGGCGGAATTTCACCCGAGCGATTGCGAGATTCGGAATCGCCCTTGTAGGACAACCTGGACATCGGCTGTGCTCTGCGAGTCCGTCTGGTCTCGATCCTGGAGCTCACCGTGCTCGTAGTTTCGTCCGCGCGTCATGCCTGGCTGCGCCTGCCGGTGGCCGCTTCTGCGGCCGTGGCGCTGGTCGCTACCCTGCTGGTGTCGGCGCCGTCCGCGACCGCCGACACTGACAGCCGGGCCTCCGCCGTCGAGAAGGTGGATCCTGAGACGGGGGCGCCGGTCTCCGAGAACGAGGGCGTATGGGACGCGGTCGCCGGTTGGTTCACCGACGACGCCCCGGATCTTGAGCCCGCTCCCAGTCGTGGAGACCTGCCCGTGGTCCAGGCCGAGTCCTGGGACGTCGAGCCGGCGACTGCCGACGCTGCGGGTGTGGTCGATGCCCCGACGGCGGTGCACGCTACCGGCGCGGTCCTGGACTGGGAGCCGGGCGTGGACGGCGAGATCTCGGAGTTCCAGGTTCATCGGTCGGCGACACCAGGCTTCGAGCCCGGCCCGTCCACGATGGTCGCCCCGGTCGATCGCGACACCACGTCCTTCACTGACACGTCGATCGCACCGGTCGCCTCGACCGGCGACGGGGCCGGTGAGCCGCGTGAGGTCTATTACGAGATCGTCACCAAGGGCCAGGACGGCACGCTGACCTCATCGGACGAGCAAGCCGCAACGGTGCCGACGGCGGGGTTGGTCACCACGGCCGACCAGACCAGCGTGGATGGGGACGCTCCTGGTGTATACGTCCCGGGGCTCCCGCCGCGGCTGGGTGCGGGCGAGGCCACGACGGTCGACGTCGTGGTGGCGAACACCACCGACACCGCCTGGACCGCCGCCGACACCGTGGTCTCCCACGAGTGGACCCTGCCCGGACAGGACCCGGACGGCACAGGCCTGGTCACCGTGCCGTTGCCGGGCGACCTGGCGCCGGGGGAGTCGGTGACACTGCCGGTCCAGGTGACGGCTCCGGACTCGATCGGGACTAACGCCGTCGCGGGGTACCGGCTGGTCTGGGGTGTGAAGGCCACCACCTCCGCCGAGGGCGTCTCCGCGCGTGCCGCAGAGGCCGGAGTCACAGCGGTCGACCTGGTCGACCTCCTGGCACCGGTAGTGCTGGAACTGGTGATCGACGAGCCCACCTCCAACCTGCTGGGTGCCGAGGACTTCTACTCCTACAGCGGGAAGAACACCGGCGCCGGCTCGGCGGTGCTGACGAACCTGGCGCTGGGTAACGCGACGTGGAACTACGCCCCGATCTCCAATCCGGGACGTGGCTTCACCGCGTTCACCAGCTTCTCCTACAACTCGATGGACGCCGCCGACACGGGTATGGGGGTGGGCTGGTCGGCACAGATCGCCGCGCCCCAGCGGTTGGGACTGCCCTTGGCGTACGACAAGATCCTCGCGCCGGACGAGGTATTCCTGTCCGACGGCGACGGAACGGGCCATGCCTTCCTGTGGAACGCCGAGACCGACGAGTACGAATCTCCGCCGGGTGTGAACCTCCAGCTGTCCTACAAGCCCGGGAGCGACTGCCACCTGCTGGGTGATCTGCTCGGTGACCCGGCCGACGACGCGTGGACGCTGCTGCGCCCCGACGGGACCCGGTTCATCTTTGACTGCGAGGGGTACGTCCGTCAGGCGGTCGACCGCAACGGCAATACCCAGACGTTCCACTACATCGAGCGTGGCGGGCTGCTCGGCATCGGCTCCAAGACCCTGCTGGTGAAGGTGACCGACCCGGACGGTCGCGAGGTCCTCACGGTGGACTACTACGAGGCCGGTGACGCGTACGAGTACGTCAACGGTTCCGGTGACGTGGTCACCGGTTCGCGGTTGTCGGACCTGGAGATCATCGATCACCTCAAGTCCGTCACGGACGTCTCCGGCCGCACGGTCAAGATGGTGTACGACCACGACGGCCTGTTGCGCCGCATGGTCGACGGCGTCGGCGCGACCGACGGTCCCGGCGAGTCCATCGCCAAGACGTTCCGGTTCGCCTACGACCATGACACGCTGCTCGGCGAGGCGCGTCTGGTGGGCGTGACCGACCCGCGCGGTGGAGCGACGGAGATCGACTACGCGGTCCCTGGTGAGCCGGACACCGGCTACGGGGAGCGGTGGCAGGTTGAACGCATCACGGACCGGCTCGACCACACCACGCAGTTCGACTACTGGTGGGACGACCGCGAGGATGCCGCCGACCGGGTAGGTGCCCGGGTCACGGACGCCAGCGGGAACGCGGCGGAGTATGTGCACGATCTCAAGGGCCGAGCCCTCGAGGTGACGAACGCGTTGGGCCGGACGACAGCCCTGACGTGGGACCCGAACAACAACGTCTCGCGCCTGACCGAGGCCAACGGAGCCGTCGCGGCGTTCTGCTACGACCCGAAGACCGGATACCCGATCTGGGAACGGGACCCGGTCCAGAACGCCACCCACGGGGTCCCGGCCGTCGAGGACTGCCAGCCCGGGCAGGACTCGGCCACGGCGCCCGAGGGCGCGCAGGTGGTGGAGTACCAGACCTGGGAGGACGGGTATGTCGCCGACGCCTGGCGCACCACCAGCCCGGCGGGCCGGTCGTACGAGTTCGGGATCGACGCGGCGGGGAACCTGCTGTCGGTGACCGACCCCAAGGGTGTCGCTACCGCGACAGAGGGTGACTACACGACGTCGTACACCTACGACTCTCACGGGCAGATGCTCACCCTGACCGACCCGAACGGCAACACCACCCGATACCGGGACTACACGCCGGTGGGCTACCCGGTCACCGAGGAGGACGCCGCCGGCGGAATCGTCACGACCGAGTACGACGAGCGGGGGCAGGTCACGCGGGTCCTGGCGCCAGAGGACGCCGATGGTGACCGTGCCGAGACCACGCAGACCTATGACGCGTTCGGCCGGCCGGTCTCCGGTACCACTCTGAAGGATGCCGCCTCTGGCGAGACGATCTCCACCGGGACGATCGTGTACGACCCGAACGACAACATCATCCGTTCGACGGCGCCGAACGGTGCGGTGAGCACCGCGACGTTCGACGGTGCCGACCAGGTCGTTGCGGCCTCTGCGCCGCGGGACGAGGACGCGGGCTCAGCCGACGGCTTCGGGCCTGAGCGGGTCACGACCTACACGTATGACCCGGTGGGGAACCTGGTCACCACGACCGAGCCGAACGGCACGCTGACCGACGGTGACGCGTCGGACTACGTGACCCGGAACGCGTACGACGACATCTACCAATTGGTCGCGGTCCAGAACGCGCTCGGTAGCCGGATCGAGTACGACTACGACGAGGTCGGCAACGTCATCGAGACCCGCGACCCCAAGACGGTCGCGTCGGCCGATCCGGACGACTTCACCACCCGGGTGGAGTACGACCTGAACTATCGGCCGGTCGCCACGACCGACGCCGCGGGCACTCGCACGACGTCCACGTATGACGCCGATGGGCTGGTGGCCAGCTCGACAGACGCGCTCGGGCACACCAGCTACATGACGTACGACGAGCGTGGTGCGACCGTGGAGACCCGCACCCCCTACACCGGTAGCGGTGAGGCGACGACGTACCGGACCACGCGGTTCGAGTACGACCAGGTCGGCAACCAGACGCGCGTGGTGACCCCGCGGGGTGTGGCGACCAGCAACCCGGACGACTTCGCCGCCCGGACGGCCTACGACGTGCTGAACCGGCCCGTGCGCCAGTACCAGCCCTACGACCCCGCCGACGACCGGTACAACGATCCGGACGTGTATACCGAGACCCGGTACGACGGCGCCGGGAACGTGGTCGCTACGAGCCTGCCCGCCTCGGAGGGCCAGGAGGTACGGCCCACCACGAGGTTCGAGTACTTCGAGACCGGGTGGATCAAGTCCTCGCGCGACCCGCACGGCATCACGACCGCCTACGACTACAACGACCTGGGCCAGCAGACCGCTCGGACGCTGACCAGCGCGTCCGGGGATGCCACCCGGACGATGACCTGGGGTTACCACCCTGACGGCAAGCAGGCCTCGATGGCCGACGACGGCGTCCCGGTCGGTCGGAACGTCACCCTGGTCGACAACTCCGATGCCCCGCACACGACCGCGGTCGGTGACTGGCAGACCGGCTCGGTCGACGGGCAGCAGGGCATCGACCACACCACCCACGCGGCTGTGCCCGAGCCGGACGAGCCCGGTGAGTGCGACCCCGAGACGCAGGTGTGCGAGGACCCGGTCGAGTGTGACCCAGAGACGACCGAGTGTGAAGGTGAAAGCCCGGCCGAACCTGTTGAGGACGAACCAGGGTCGTTCACGTGGCAGGTCGACGTGCCGGCCGACGGCACCTACGACGTGTATGTCACCTTCCCGCAGGTGGCGGACGCCGCCACGGACGCGCAGTACACCCTGATCCACGGCGACCCCAGCGCTGCCGAGGGCTCCCCCGGCGAGGAGATCACCGAACCGGCGGTGGTGATCGACCAGACGCAGTCTGCCGGTACCTGGCAGCAGGCCGGGACCGTCGAGCTGACCAAGGGCGAGGCGACCCGCCTGGAGCTGGGAGTCTCGGCTACCGGGGTAGTGGTCGCTGACGCGGTCAAGATCGTGCGGGACAACTCCGCCGACGAGGATGCGCAGCAGAAGACGTTCACGTACTCCTATGACGCGAACGGCGCGATGACCGGCATCGCCGACGACTCGATCGGCGCGGCCGTGCCGTCGTACGAGATGGCTTACGACCAGCTCGGGCAGATCGCCTCGGTGACCGAGCACCCTACCGGTGGCCCGGTGACGACGACCTACGACTACGACGTCAACGGGCTACCCGTCGAGGTGTCCCACCCCGACCAGGATTCGCGGTACTCCTACGATCTGCGCAACCTGGTCGAGACGGTCACGGTGACCGACGCGGTCGGGCGGAACGCCGGCCAGGCGCTGACCACCACCTACGCCCACGGCACCCGCGGGATGACCGCAACTCAGACCAAGGGCAACGGGAACGTGGTGTCCTACGGGTACAACCCGGACGGGTCGCTGGGCTCGTTGCGTGAGGAGAGCTCCGCCGGGACGCTGGTCGCCTCCCATGAGTACGCGTACGACCGCAACGGCAACCAGGTCACGGACGCGGGCGTCAAGCAGGACGCGGACGACCCGGGCGCGTACCTGAATTCGACCGTCGAGTACTCCTACGACCCGGCCGAGCGGATCGCGGCGAAGGTCAAGTCCGGTCACGCGGCGAGCAGCGAGTCCTACGTCCACGACGCGAACGCGAACGTCGTGGAGCAGGTCCTCGCCGGCGAGAGCACGACCTACGCCTACGACCGTAACCGTATGGAGTCGGCAACCACCGTCGGTGAGACAACGGAGCCGGGCCGGGTGTCGTTCACCTACGACCCGTTCGGCAGGCAGGTTGCTGCGCGCGCGGACGGTGAGGTGATCTCCCGTACCGGCTATGACGGGTTCGACCACGTGGTCCGGTCCGAGCAGCTCGACGCGGACGGGGAGCTGCAGGCCACGACCTACGCGTATGACCCGCTGGACCGCACTACCTCCCAGTCCGCGGGCGGGGTGAGCACGGACTTCACCTACCTGGGACTGTCCGGGACGGTGCTGACGGAGGACGTGGCCGGACAGCTGGCCAAGTCCTACCAGTACTCCCCGTGGGGGAGTCGCCTGTCGCAGGTCACTCATCCTGGCGCCAACAACGGCGGTGATGGTGGGGAAGCTCAGCCGGTTGGGACGGTGTACTACGGGTACAACGCCCGTGGTGACGTGGAGACCCTGACCGATGAGCAGGGTCAGGCGGTCGCGACGTACGGGTATACCGCGTACGGCAAGGCCGACGCTTCGGAGTTCACGGGTCTGGACAAGCCGGGTACGGATCAGGACGGCGACCCGGAGTTCGGGACCAGCACGTTCAACGCGTATCGGTACTCGGGGATGCGTTGGCAGGCGGGGTCGGGCAGCTATGACATGGGGTTCCGTGACTACAGCCCTGGTCTGAACCGGTTCACTACCCGGGACACGTACAACGGTGCCCTGGCTGACCAGAGCCTCGGTTCGGATCCGTACACCGGTAACCGGTACGCGTTCGGTGGCGGCAACCCGATCAGCAATGTCGATCTGGATGGGCATGAGCCGCGTGCTTGGCACGAGGAAGGTGTCGGGTTCAGCGATCTGAACCTTGATACCGAAAATCGTGAGCACGACGGTGCACCGACCGTGCTCGGCAAGAAGGACGGGACCACCCCGCGGCCTGCTGACGGGCCTTCGCAGGCTGAGGTCGCGGACGCTCAGGCAACCCTGGACAAGTCCGTCACCGATGTCGCCCTGGATCTGGGTTGGGATCTGATCAAGGACTTCGTCGGTTACAACGACCTCATGGGGTGCCTCGACTCCGACGTGATGTCCTGCCTCACTCTTGCTGCGGGGATCACTCCGTGGGGTAAGGGCCTGAAGGCGATCAAGGCTCTCTACCGCATTGTTGACGGTGCGATCGACTTCTACCGCCAGCAGAAGGCTGCCCGCAAGGTAATCGAAGCGGCGAGGAGTTCTTGTAATAGCTTCGTGCCAGGCACGCTGGTGCTGCTTGCGGACGGGACCCGGAAGCCGATCGAAGACGTCGAGCTGGGCGACGAAGTCCTGGCGGCGGACGAGGCGACTGGCGAGACAACTGATGGCCGCGCGGTGACGGCCCTGATCCGGGGTGAGGGAGACAAGACTCTTGTCACGATCACCGTGACGGGTGCGGACGGCGGTGAGCAGAGCATCGTCGCCACCGACGAACACCCGTTCTGGCTACCCGACCACGCCGAATGGGTAGACGCGATCGACCTCGTTGCAGGTGACTGGCTCCAGACCAGTGCCGGCACCTGGACCCAGGTGACAGCACTCGACGTCGAGGTTCGACCAGCGGTCGTACACAACCTCACCGTTGCACTGGACCACACGTACTATGTTGCAGCGGGCGAGGACGTCGACCCAATCCTCGTCCACAACGCCAACTGCCCGCGACCGGGAAGCAGGTTCGGCGTTCCCAACGGTGCAGGCGTCTACTCCATTCATATGGGCGACGGGAGCAAATACGTTGGTATGTCGACTTCCAGCATGTTGGAACGGGTAAACAAGGCAACGGTTAGCTCAAAGCATGCGACCACGAGAGCCGGTTACAAGCGAACTGATATCGTAAATGTTACTTGGATCGAACTGAAGAGCCTTCCTAGTGGTGGAGCAGGGCGCACCATTGCCCGAACGGTTGAACAGACAGTAATGGACGGCGTCAAGGGCGGTGGTGCGACCCTGATCAATCCGAAGGATCCGGAAATAGCGCTGAAATATGGCGGCGTTCTGGACTGAAATAGGAGCGTTAAACGTGAGCAGTTGGGGTCCCGGTCCGTTTGACAGTGATGCGGCAGACGATCTCTTGGATTCATTGGAGCCTCTGACTGGAGAGCGTCGATCAGACACGCTGATGGACGTGCTCCGGGAGGAAGTCGCCGGCGGTGAGGCGGCCGATCAGGCGTTGGTTCTGGCCGCCGCCGCGATCATCGCCGCAAACATCGATCCTGCGCTTTGGCCAGAGTGGAACGAAGGTCCTGAGGACCCGCAAATGCTTCTCGACCGAACATCGTTGCGCGGCCTGCGCGAGGCTGCTTTGCAGGCTGTCGAGGCAGTATCAAGTGATTCGTTTATGGACTCATGGCAAGATTTGCCCAGCAGAACCGAGGTTTCGATGACGATTGATAGGCTCCGAGCGGTCTTACAGGTTCCCTAGGCAGGCCTGCGTGGTGGCAGTGTCGATATGTTAATAGGAGTTCGATGTTTGACCAGTTTCGATCCGTGTACGCACAGGATCAAAGCTCGGACGGCCCTACTAGTGCTCTGCGTTTGAAGTGGTCTGACGGTTGGCTTTCTTGAGGATCTGGTCGGCGGTCTTGGTCCAGACGAAGGGATGGGCGCGGTCGTTCCAGCCGTCGATGAACTGGCGGATCTTGGCGTTGAGGTCTTTCACGGAGCCGTAGGTGCCGCGGTGGATGGTCTGGCGTTCGATGATCGAGAACCAGACCTCGACGAGGTTCATCCAGGAGGCGTGGGTCGGTGTGAAGTGCACGACGATCCGGGGGTTGGCTGCCAGCCAGGCCTTGACGGTCGGTGCCTTGTGAGCGGCGTAGTTGTCCATCACGAGGTGTAGCTCGCGGCCGGTGCCGTCGTCGGGGTAGGCGCGGGCGACCTGGCGCAGGAAGGTGAGGAACTCGGTCTGCCGGTGGCGGGGCTTGCACGCGGCGGTGACCTTCCCGGTCGCGATCTCGAGCGCGGCAAACAGGGTCGTGGTGCCGTGCCGCACGTAGTCGTGAGAACGCCGCTCGATCAGGTGGGGCTGGGTCGGAAGGACGGGCTGGGTGCGGTCCAGGGCCTGGATCTGCGACTTCTCATCGATCGAGAGAACGATCGCGTTCTCGGGCGGGTTCAGATAGAGCCCGACGACGTCGGTCACCTTCGCGACCAGCTCGGGATCGGTGGAGAACCGGAACGACTCGGCCCGCCACGGTTGGATCCCCGCTTCCCGCCAGACGGCTGCCACGGTCGCGTCGGCGATCTTCAGGTGCCGGGCCAGCAACCTGGTCGACCAGTGCCTCACCCCGTACTTCTTCGGCGGCGGCAGCAACGTGGCCGCGATCACCTTGGCCCGGTCCACCACCCGAGGACGCCCCGACCGCGGCTCGTCTACCAGGCCTGCCAGCCCTCGGTGCAGGTACCGCTCCCGCCACGCGATGACCGTCGGACGCGAGACCCCGACCCGGGCCGCGGTCTCGGTGTTCGAGTGGCCGGCACCGGCCAGCAGCACGATCCGAGCCCGCTGCGCCAGACCCGCCGGCACCGACGACGAGCGGGTCCACCGTTCCAGCTCCGCACGATCCTTCTCGCCGATCTCCAACGCCGGCGCAGGACGATTTGCCATACCTCATGATCGCAACCCACCAACCGTCAAACAACTAACCACGCGGAGCACTAGATCCCGAGTCGAACTTGTCTGAAGAGCGGCGGTTCGACCTTCTGGTCGACGAATTGATCCCGTCGATAGTCCCCCTCCTCGTCCTGGACGACTGGTCGGACCTTAGAGAAGCGATGCGTAGCACCCTGGACGGGAAGCGCGTCTTCGTGCATCAGGGCATTCGCAGTCGGATCGAAGGAAGGGTGCCCCCTGACGGTGGCGAGCGCCCCGTCGACGTCGGGCCGTTATAGACGCTCGCACATGAATTCGAGACGAGACGCTATGGAGTGCTCGTGATCGAGCGACTGAACTGGGACATGACGCGAAACACCCAGGGAGGTCGTCATGAAGATCATCGTCTTCGGAGGAACCGGCAGCATCGGAAGGCTCGTTGTCGAGCAGGCACTCGAGCGCGGTCACGAGGTGACGGTGTTCACTCGAAACACGGCATCGGTCGTCGAGGAGCAGAAACGACTCACCGTCGTCGAGGGCAGCGTCTTCGAGATCGGCGACGTCGCGCCCGCGATCGAGGGGCACGACGCGGTCGTCGTCACCCTCGGCAACGGGTCGAAGGGCGCCGTGCGGTCGAAGGGCACCGCGACCATCGTCGCGGCGATGCGACAGGTCGGCGTGCGCCGGCTCATCGTGCAGTCGACGCTCGGCGTGGGGGACAGCTGGGAGAACCTCGACTTCGTGTGGAAGCGGGTGATGTTCGGGTTCTTGCTGCGCAGGGCCTACGTCGACCACGTCGAGCAGGAGCGGGTGACCCGCGACAGCGGCCTGGACTGGACGATCGCGCGACCCGCCGCCTTCGTCGACGGTCCGCGCACCGGGCGGTACCTGCTCGGCTTCGGGCCCCGTGACGCCAAGACGTCACTCAAGATCGCGCGCGCCGACGTCGCGGACTTCGTCGTCTCGCAACTCACCGACAACGCCTGGCTCGGGCAGACCCCGGCGTTGGCCTACGAGGCGAGGTGACCGTCGTGGCGAAGTGGACCGCCGCCGACGTGCCAGATCAGCACGGGCGCACCGTCATCATCACGGGCGCGAACAAAGGCCTCGGGGCCGAGGCGACACGCGTGGTCGCGGGTGCGGGCGGGCGGGTGATCGCGGCGTGCCGCGACGTCGATCGAGCGTCCGCGTTCGCCCGGACCGTCGCCGGCGACGTCGAGGTGCGCCGGCTCGACCTCGCCGATCTGGCCTCCGTGCGGGCCTTCGCGGCCGGCATCGACGCGGACGTCGACGTGCTCATCAACAATGCCGGCGTTCTGGCAGTTTCGAAGGGGCGAACGGTCGACGGCTTCGAACGGCACATCGGCACCAACCACCTCGGGCCGTTCGTCCTCACGAACCTGTTGCTCGACCGGATCCGGGACCGCGTCGTGACCGTCACGAGCGGCCTGCACGTGCTCGGTCGGATCTCGCCCGACCTCACCTGGGAGCGTCGGCGGTATCAGCGGTGGCGTGCCTACGCGCAGTCGAAGCTCGCGAACGTGCTCTTCGCGTACGAGCTGCAACGCCGACTCGCGGGCGCGGAGCGCGACGTCATCTCGGTCGCTGCCCACCCGGGCGTCGCGGCAACCGAGGGGCAACGCCGCGACACCTCCCTGCAGGGCAAGATGCTGGCGGGCGGCCGTGCGCAGCCGCCCGCGATGGGCGCGCTACCCATCCTGTTCGCCGCAACGGCGCCGGACGTCCGCGGTGGCACCTGCATCGGACCCGACGGCCGGTTCCAGCGCAACGGCTTCCCTGCCGAGGTACGCACCAGCCGTGCCTCGCGTGACGCGACGAGCGCAGCAAAGCTGTGGCGGGGGAGCGAGCGGCTCACCGGGCTGCCCGCGCCGGTCGACGCCCTATGGCGCGAGTGATCGCGCCCGGTGCTCCTTCGGGTTCACGCCGCGCTCGCGCTTGAACGCGGTGCTGAGCGCGAAGCCGCTGCTGTAGCCGACCTCGCGGGCGACCGCCTCGACCGTCACGCCTGGTTGCAGGAGACGGTCGGCCGCGAGCGCGAGGCGCCACCCGCTCAGGTAGGTCATGGGCGGCTCGCCCACTAGCTTCGAGAAGCGCTTGGCGAGCGCCGCCCGCGAGACGCGCACGCGGGCGGCGAGCTCGGCGATCGTCCACGGGTACGCAGGATCGTCGTGCAGCAGCCGCAGGGCGTGCCCGATGACCGGGTCGCTCTGCGCGCCGTAGAGCCCGGCGCGTTCCGGTGCCTCGTGAGTGACCCAGGCGCGCAGTACTGCGACCAGCAGCACGTCGAAGAGGCGATCGAGCACGGCTGACTGGGCGGGCGCGTCCCGCACGATCTCGTCGGCCAGGATGCTGATGAACGGGGTGTCGAAGTCGACGCCGCGCACGTGGATGACGGGCGGGAGCGCGCCGACGAGGCGCTGCGTGACCTCACCGCGCACCTGGTAGCAGCCCATGAGCATGACGGTAGGGCCGTCGAGATCATTGCCCCACGCCCGCAGGCCGAGCGACCACTCGTCGTCGACGTCGCGGCCGTCCGGGCTCTCGACGCGCATGCCGGGCAGGATCACGACGTCGGGCCGGGCGCCCTGCTCGTGCGACACCACGACCGGGGCGGGCCCTCGCGCGACCGCGACATCACCCGCGTGCAGCTCGAGCGCGGGGCCTTGGTCGCCCTCGACCCAGGCTGAACCGCGCACGACCGCGATCAGCCCCAGCGGAGACTCGTCGGCCAGTCGAACCGACTAGGGCGGCGTCAGGCTCGCGCGCAGCAGGTAGGCGTCGCGGCCGCGTGGGGCGTCGAGCAGGCGTGCGAGCGCATCCATGCGTTCAGCGTAGAGGCGCTGCTGCCCATCACCCCGGCCCGGGTGCGTCAGGGTTCCTGAGCCCCGGTGGCGCGGGCACGCAGCAGGTCCACCACGTCGGTCAGCCCCACCTCGATGCGGCCGTAGACGCGGGGGTTGAGCAGCGTCGTGCCGTCGAAGTCGCCGGCGGACGCATAGAACGCTACGGGAACGGTGAGTGCCTGGAAGAACGCGAAGAGGGGCCGCAGCGCGTGCTCCAGGACGAGCGCGTGCCGGTCCGTCCCACCCGTGGCGGCCAGCAGGACGGGCTTGTTGGCGAGCGCGTACTGGTCCACGAGGTCGAAGAAGTGCTTGAACATCCCCGGGTAGGAGCCACGGAACACCGGCGCCGCCGCAACGAGGAGGTCGGCTCCCTCGGCGCGTCGGATCGTGGCCTCGACGTCGGGCGTGGCCTCCTCGCGCTCGGTCGCCTGGGTGAACCCCGGGCCGAGGCGGTAGACGTCGATCCGGGACACCTCGATCGGCAGCATCGTGCGCAGCGTGTCGAGGACGACGTCGACGAGCCCCACCGTCTTGGACTGCACGCTCGGGCTCCCGTTGACGACGACCACACGCAGCTCCCGGCCGCCGGAGGGCTGCGTCGCGGGGTCGAGGCCGACGTCGACGGCGGTGGCGGCGCTCATGCCGCGCTCTTCTCGCGCGCCGCCACCTCGCGGCGCACCACCGGTGCCACCTCGGTGCCGAGCCGCTCGATGGCCTTGAGGTGCTCGGTCTGCGGCATCCCGCCGAAGCCCATCTGGATGATCGCGCGTTCCAGGCCGTACACCTCGTGGTAGGCGAGTAGCTTGTCGATCACCTCCTGGGGGCTGCCGACGAGCAGCCCGCCCTGCGGTGACGCCTGCACGTCGAACGCGGTGCGGGGGATGAGGAAGCCGGCGCCGCGCTGGTGGTTGTTGTCCAGCATGCCCTGCGCGAAGTAGGGGTACATGCCGTCTCGCGCCTGCTGGCTGGTCCGCCCGACCAGACCGCCGGCGACGATGCTGACGGGCAGCGCCGCGGCGTCGTGCCCGGCCTGTTCGGCGGCCTCCCGGTAGAGCTCGATGGTCTCCAGGTGGAAGGTGACCGGTCCGAGCAGCAGGGCCATCGCCATCGGCAGTCCGAGGCGGCCGGTGCTGACCGCAGAGGCCGGCGACCCGCCGACGCCGACCCAGATCGGGATGGTGTCCCCGTACGCACGGGGCGCGATGTCGGCGTTGACCAACGGGGCGCGGAGGCGCCCCTGCCAGGTGAGCGGGTTCTGGTCGCGGATCTTGAGCAGCAGGTCGAGCTTCTCGCGGAACAGCTCGGCGTAGTTCCGCAGGTCGTACCCGAACAGGGGGAACGACTCGGTGTACGAGCCGCGTCCCGCGATGATCTCGGCCCGGCCCTCGGAGAGCAGGTCGACCGTGGCGAACTGCTCCCACACGCGCACCGGGTCCTCCGAGCTGAG
This sequence comes from Promicromonospora aerolata, assembly GCF_042682255.1. Lineage (NCBI taxonomy): Bacteria > Bacillati > Actinomycetota > Actinomycetes > Micrococcales > Promicromonosporaceae > Promicromonospora > Promicromonospora aerolata. The sequence continues at coordinate 2,524,833 of NZ_JBHUHF010000001.1, read as the reverse complement.
CACGGTGACGGAGCTGGTCAGCTTGATGTTCTTGGTGTGCGCGGCGGCGGCCGCCAGCAGGATGGTGGGCGCCGACCCGACGAAGTCGGTGCGGTGGTGCTCGCCGACGCCGAAGAGGTCCAGCCCAACCTCGTCGGCGACCTTCGCCTGCTCGATCGTCTCCCGGACGCGCTGGGCCGGTGACGGCAGGGCACCCGTGGCCCGGTCCTCCGTGATCTCGCCGAACGTCATGATCCCGATCTCGAATGCCATCTCGGTTCCCTCTCCGCCGGCGGAGGCGGTGCGCCTCCCGCCGTCTCGTGGTTCGTGACGGCAACAACTTATCTGCGCACGCAGATATTCCAGCGCGGCTGCTTGTGCAGGCAGGCACCTGCTGGCCGCGCAGGTGTATTGCGGCTACCGTGCCGATCATGGCGACCGAGAGGCTGAGCGAGCTCGAGGATCAGGCGTGGCGGGGGTTCCTGCTCACCCACGACCGGATCTGGCGCGAGGTCGAGGCAGGGCTGGCGCCGCTGCACGTGAGCATGACCGAGTACAGCGTGCTGGCTCTGCTGGCGGAGGCGGGGCCCCGAGGCATGCGGATGTCGGAGCTGGCGGAGCGCCGCGTGATGACCAGCGGCGGGTTCACCCGGCTCGCCGACCGGCTCGAGGCTCGTGGGCTGATCGAGCGGCGGCGGTCCGCCAGTGACGGACGCGGCTTCGAGGCAGTCCTCACGCCCGAGGGCCGAAAGATCATGCGCAAGGCGTGGCGTCAGCAGTACGGCGACCTGCGCGCGCTCTTCTTCGACCGGCTCGACGACGACCAGCTGCGCAACCTCGCCGACGCCTGGGCCAGCCTCGACCCCGAGAACGACGAGGGGCGCTGAAATGACCGACCAGGTGTCTGAGCACGAGGGAGAGGATCGACGATGATTCGTAAGCTGCAGGCGATCGCGGTGGACTGCCCGGACGCGGTCCGGCTCGCGGAGTTCTACGCGGAGCTGCTCGGCGGGCAGATCGAGGTGGACCCGGACGACCCGGACTGGGTCGAGGTGCGCGGGTTCGAGGGCACGCCCCTGGCCTTCCAGCGGGTGGACGGCTACCACCCGCCGCAGTGGCCGGGTCAGGAGTCACCGCAGCAGATGCACCTCGACTTCGACGTGGACGACATCGAGGCGGACGAGAAGCGGGTGCTGGAGCTCGGCGCGACGGTGCTCGAGCGCACCGACCAGGTACAGGCGGACGCCAACTGGCGGGTCTACGCGGACCCGGCAGGCCACCCGTTCTGCCTCTGCGCCCACTGAGCCCGCACCGACGCTCGCCGACGTACCGGACCTTCCGGACGCCCCGCACCTGGCGCGCACGGGCCCGCGGCGGCGCCGGACACCGGGTCCGACGCCGCCGACGGGTCACGGGCAGGAGGCCAGCTGCTCCTCGTCCGGGGTGAACCGGACCCAGTCGAAGGCCGCGGTGAGCTCGGGCGTGGCCGACGGACCCCGGTAGGCGAACGGCCCGATGTCGGTCGCGGCGAGCTCGTCCGCGGGCGCGGCGCGGCCCAGGTTGACGAACGTCGCGCCGTCGATGCTGTACGAGGCGGTCAGCCACGCGCCGTGGTGGGTGATCCGCAACCACACGGTGTCACCGGTCTCGGGCGGAGCCAGGGCGGAGTCCTCCGCCGTCCACGCGTTGTTGCGGTCGACACCGTTGTTGCGCCAGACGAAGTCGAACCGCTTGCCCGCGTCCACGTGCGAGATGTCGATCCGCACCGAGTTGGCGTCGTCGCGCCGCACGATCAGGCCCGCCTGCTGGAAGTTGACCTGCGGGTCGAGCGTGACCTGCGTGGTCACCTCCCACGGTGCGTCCGGCACCGGCTGCAGCAGGAGCGGCGCCGACGTCGAGTTCCCCGGGTAGGTCGGGATGCGCCACGCGCCGTCCGCCACCACGGAGCGGTCCAGCTCACCCCGGACCGCCGTCGACCAGAGTGACCGGTCGAGCGCGTCGCCGTCGAGCCCGTCGGAGCCGGGGCCGGTGCACTCGGCGTACATCGGGTCCTCGGGCCGGGTGTTCAGAGGGTCCCGCACCCCGTCCGGGTCCAGGACGGCGTGCGCGATGGTGGTGTGCGAGCGCTCGCCGTGCTCGTAGATCAGGTGCAGCGTCCCGTCCGCCCGCACGATCTGCGGCGACGTGGCGCGCCCCGCCTCCGGCGGCGCCGGGTCGGGGACGAAGAGCGGCTCCGGCTCGCCCACCTCGGTGAACGTGCGGTCGACGGGCCGGGCGAGGATCGTGCCGACGGTGGCGCCGTACACGATGTAGTGCTGTCCCTTCCACGTCCACAGGTCCGCGGCCGACACGTTGGTGCCCTCCACGGGGCCGGGCGTCACGACCGGCTCGGGATCGACCTGCCAGTCGCGGCCGTCCGTCGACCAGGCGACGTTGATGTGTCGCACGTTGGTGTCGTAGTTCGTCATGAAGAGCATGCCCCACCGCTCGGCCGACGACCGGTCGGGATTGCGGAACACCCGCGCGTACGACGTCTCGGTGGCGTGCCGGCCCGGCTGCGCGGCATCGACCATCGCCGTCGTGACGGCCTCGCCGCCGTAGTCGAACGTCACCCCGTCGGTCGACGTCGCGTACCTGGTCACCCGGTTGTCGCCGTGGAAGTACAGGTACATCTGCTGCTCGGCGGCGTTCCACACGGCGTCGGGCGACGAGACGTGCGGGACGTCGTAGATGTCCTCCCACGTGTTCCCGACCACGGGGCTGGCCCCGTGCTGCGTCCACGGCCCGTCCAGCGAGTCGGCGTACATCAGGTTGATGCCGCCCGGGTCGTCGTGCGGCGCGTAGTAGACGTACCACTCACCGAGCGGCTCCTCCAGGTGCGCCCCGGCATGGAACACGGACGGAAAGATGAACTCCCCGTTGGGGTTGTGCGGGAGGGTCTCGTCGAGCGGGTCGACGATCGCGCCCGTCGAGGTGAAGACGGGCAGCTCGCGCCCGGGCGCCTCGTCGGAGGGGTGCGGTACGGGCGCCGCGTGGGTCACGCCGGGTACCAGCCCGGCGACGACGGCAAGGGCGGCGCCGGCGAGGGCTCGGCGCGCCGTGAGGAAAGCCATGATGCGTACTCCTTTGTCGCGGTGCCATGACGGCGTCAGCCTTCGGCGCTACCCGCTCGGGGGTCAAGGGAGGTAATGAGATCCACCAGCGGAACGGCTGATAATGCGTCCCGTCCGCCCAGGTGGGCGCCACGAGCGAGCAGTCCCGGAGCAGCACGCGGGCACCGGGCACCTATTAATAATGCGCATCATCAGATTGACCCCCTGATCCGCGACCGGTGAAACTCCAGACATCAGCCGCCGGGTCGGACCAGGTTCAAGGAGGAGCCGTGCCACGTCGACGCATCACCCAGACGGACGTCGCCGCGATGGCCGGCGTCAGCCAGGCCACGGTCTCGTTCGTGCTCAACGGCAGCACCCCGGCCGGCGTACGGATCAGCGAGGAGACCCGCCAACGGGTGCTCGACGCGATTCGCATCACCGGCTACACGGCGAACCCGGCGGCGCAGCGTCTCGCCGGCGGCGGGCTCGCACAGATCCTCGGCGTGTTCACCTACGAGGCGACGTTCCCGCGCGCCAGCCGGGACTTCTACGGACCGTTCCTCGTCGGGATCGAGCACGCCGCCGAACGGCTCGGCGTCGACCTGCTGCTCTTCACGAGCGCGCCCGTGCAGGACGGGCGCCGCCGGCTCACCCGCGAGGGCTGGCAGCGGCTCGGCGTGGCCGACGGCTGCCTCCTGCTCGGCCAGCACGAGCACCGGGGCGAGCTGCAGCACCTGCTCGACACCAACTACCCGTTCGTCTTCATCGGCAAGCGGGGCAGCGACGGCGGCCGCCTGCCCTACGTCGGCGCCGACTACGTCGGGGGCACCGTGCGACAGATCGACCGGCTCGTCCAGCTCGGGCACCGCCGCATCGGCTACGTCGGCATGCGTGGCACGGACCAGCCCACCCTCGACCGCGTCGACGGGTACCGCAGGGCGATGAAGGCACAGGGACTCACCACCCGGTTCGTCGAGCTCGACGACGTCGCCGCCACGGCGGCCGAGATCGTCGACCAGCGCTTCACCGCGGTGGTCGTGGCCCCCGAGAACCACCCCGAGGAGCTCGCCGACGAGCTCGAGCGCCGCGGCAAGCAGGTGCCCGACGACGTGTCGGTGCTGCTCCTGGGGCAGCCCCACCATCCGCGCCGCGGCGGCAGGCCCTGGTCGGGCTTCTCCGTACCGCGCGAGGAGATGGGCGCCCGAGCGCTGTACCTGCTCTCGCGCCTCGTCTCCGACGACGGCCCCAAGCGCGACCGCGAGCCGGGCCGCACCACCACGGCTGCCGATGCGGAGCTCCACCAGATCCTCGTGTGCCCGGACGTGGAGGGCGGCACCGCCGCACCTGCCCGCGACCCCCGACCAGAGACCGACAACAGGACGGACCTCGCGTGACCCCTCAAGACCTGCAGACCGACGTGCTCGTGGTGGGCGCCGGCCTCGGCGGCATCGCCGCGGCGCTCGCGGCCGCCGACCGGGGCGCGCGTGTCGTCCTCACCGAGGAGTACCCCTGGATCGGGGGGCAGCTGACCTCGCAGGCGGTCCCGCCCGACGAGCACCCCTGGGTGGAACGGTTCGGCGTGACGGCTCGCTACCGCGCGCTGCGCGACGGGATCCGGGACGTCTACCGGCGCCGGTACCCCCTGACCGCGGCGGCCCGGGCATGGCCGGCGCTCAACCCGGGCGCCGGGTGGGTCTCGAAGCTGTGCCACGAGCCACGGGTCGCCGTGGGAGTGCTCGAAGAGATGCTCGCCCCGTACCGCTCGGCGGGCCGGATCCGGCTCCTGGAACGGGTCCGGCCGGTCGCCGCCACCACGGACGGTGACCAGGTGACGTCGGTGACGCTCGCCTCTGTCGTCGGCGGCCCGGACACGACCGTGCGCGCTGCGTACACGATCGACGCCACGGAGACCGGCGAGCTGCTCCCGCTGACCGGCACGGAGTACGTCACGGGGTTCGAGTCGGCGAGCGAGACGGGGGAGCCGAGCGCTCCCGACGTGGCACAGCCCGACAACGTCCAGGCCCTCAGCGTGTGCTTCGTCGTCGAGCACGTCGACGGGGACCACACGATCGACCGGCCCGACCGGTACGACTTCTGGCGCTCGTACGCGCCCGCCGCATGGCGCGGCGAGCGGCTGCTGTCGTGGACCGCGCCCAACCCGCGCACCCTCGCGCTCGACCAGCGCACGTTCACGCCCAACCCGGGCGACGACCCGCTGGCGGTCGACGCCGACCAGTCGAAGAACGCCGGCGACGCCAACCTGTGGCTGTTCCGCCGCATCGCCGCGCGCGACCTCCATGCGCCCGGCTTCTACGACGGCGACCTGTGCCTGGTGAACTGGCCGAGCATCGACTACTTCCTCGACCACGTGCTCGACGTGCCGCGGGACGTGGAGGAGGCCCGGATCGCCGACGCCCGGCAGCTCAGCCTGTCGATGCTGTACTGGATGCAGACCGAGGCGCCCCGGGCCGACGGCGGCACGGGGTTCCCCGGCCTGCGGCTCCGCCCGGACGTGACGGGCAGCCCGGACGGTCTCGCCCAGGCTCCGTACCACCGCGAGTCGCGGCGGATCCAGGCGGTGACGACGGTCACGGAGAACGACGTCTCCTACGCGGTGCGCGGTGACCGCGGCGCCACCCGCTACGAGGACTCCGTCGGCGTGGGCATGTACCGGATCGACCTGCATCCGTCCACGGGCGGGGACACGTACATCGACGTGCCGTCGACGCCGTTCGAGATCCCGCTCGGCGCCCTGCTGCCGCAGCGGATGACCAACCTGCTCGCGGGCAACAAGAACATCGGCACCACGCACATCACGAACGGGTGCTATCGCCTGCACCCCGTCGAGTGGAACGTCGGAGAGGCCGCCGGCCACCTGGCCGCGCACTGCCTCGCCACCGGCCGGACCCCGCATGCGGTCCAGGCCAAGCCGGACCTGCTCGCCGACTACCAGGCAGAGCTGGTCGCCGCCGGCGTCGAGCTGCGCTGGCCGGACGGCGTCTACCCGTACTGACCTCCCAGGTCGGTCCGTACCGACCTGCCAGCGGCACCCCGTCGCTGATCAGTCCAAAGGAGAACTGATGTCTGCACAGCACACCCCGAAGGCCGCGGGGATCGCGGCCACGCTCGGGGCCGTACTCGCCCTGACCTCGTGCGCCGGCGGATCCGACGCGCCCGTCGGCGAGCCGGACGCCCCGTCCGAACCCGTCGACCTGCGCATGACCGTCTGGACGGCCGACGAGACCCAGCTCGGCCTGTTCCAGAGCATCGCCGACGAGTACGTCGCCGAGAACCCCGAGCTGGTCTCCAGCGTGACGTTCGAGACCATCCCGTTCGAGGACTACACGACGGCGCTGACCACCCAGCTCGCCGGGGGCAACGCCCCCGACCTGGCCTGGGTCTTCGAGAGCAACGCGCCGGAGTTCGTCTCCAGCGGGGCGCTCGTCGACCTGCGTCCGCTGCTGGAGTCCACCGAGGGCTACGCCCTGGACGACATCGTGCCCAGCTCGCTCGCCCTCTGGGAGGAGGGAGAGGGGCTGTACGCCTACCCCTTCTCCAACAGCCCGTTCGCGATGTTCGTGAACACGGACCAGATCTCCGGCGCCGGGCAGCCCGACCCGGCCGGCCTCGTCGAGTCCGGCGACTGGACGTTCGACGCCGCCCGGGACATCGCGGCCGCCACGGCCGAGGACACGGGGAAGCAGGGCCTGGTCGTGCGGGACTTCGACTACCAGACGTGGGAGAACCTGGCCACGGTGTGGTCCGGCTGGGGCGCCGCGCCCTGGAGCGAGGACGGCACCCAGTGCACCCTGACCGAGCCGGAGATGGTCGAGGCGATGACGTGGATCCACGACGCCGCGTTCCAGGAGGGGGCGATGCCCGGCCCGGGGACCACCGCCGACTTCTTCGCCGGTGACGCCGCGATGACGATCACCCAGATCAGCCGGGCGTCGTCGCTCGACGGTTCGTTCGAGTGGGACGTGCTTCCGCTGCCCGCGGGCCCCGCCGGCCAGCAGAACGTGATCGGCCAGGCCGGGATCGGCGTCTTCGCCGCCGGTGAGCACCCCGACGTCGCCGCCGACTTCCTCGCGCACTTCACCAGCCCGGAGAACGCCGAGGAGCTCGCCGCCTACTTCCCGCCGCCGCGCGAGTCGCTCCTGAACGCGGAGACCCTCGCCGCGGCCAACCCGAACCTGAGCGCGGAGCAGCTGCAGGCAGTGGTCGTGGAGGGCGTGGAGGACGCGGTGACCAAGCCGGCGCACAAGAACTTCGCCAAGATCTCGCAGACCGTGCGCGCCGAGCTCGACGCGCTGTGGACCGCGGACGCGGACGTCGAGACGGTCCTGACGGACACCTGCTCGGCGATCAGGCCGCTGATGGAGGAGTGAACGTGGCAACGGTGTCAGCGGCCGTGCGCCGCGACTGGCTCGTCGGGTACGCCATGGTGGCGCCCGTGGTCCTGGGCGCGCTCGCCTTCGTCGTCCTGCCGCTCGGCATGGTGGTCTGGTACTCCCTGCACGACTGGAACGTCCTGGCGGGCACCTTCACGTTCGCCGGGGCGGACAATTACCAGCGTCTGGCGACGGACCCCGGGCTCACGGACGCGCTCCTGGCGAGCCTGTGGTTCTCGATCGGGCTCGTCGTCCTGAACATCGTGCTGGCGCTGCTGCTCGCCGTCCTGCTCAACCAGCGGTTGCCCGGCACCACCACGTTCCGGACGTTCTTCTTCTCACCGGTCGTCGTGTCGCTGGTCGCGTGGACCATCGTGTGGAGCTTTCTGCTCCAGGCCGACGGCGGCATCAACGGGTTCCTGGCGCTGCTCGGCGTCGACGGGCCCAACTGGCTGCGGCACCCGACGACGGCCATGATCTCGGTCGTCATCGTCCAGGTCTTCAAGAACGTCGGGCTCAACATGATCCTGTTCCTCGCGGCGCTGCAGGGCGTGCCCGAGGAGCTGCAGGAGGCGGCCCGGCTGGACGGCGCCGGCGCATGGCGCCGGTTCCGGTCGATCACCCTGCCGCTGATCAGCCCGACGATCCTGCTCGTCTCGATCATCACGATCGTCGGCTCGCTCGAGGTCTTCGCGCAGATCGACGTCCTCACGGGCGGCGGCCCGGGGAACTCCACGACCGTCCTCGTCTACTACCTGTACCAGCAGGCGTTCCAGTTCAACGACTTCGGCTACGCCAGTGCCGTCGCGGTGCTCCTGTTCGTCATCGTCCTCGTACTGACGCTCCTGCAGTGGCAGTCACGCAAGAGGTGGGTCTTCCATGAAGTCTGACGTGATACCCGTGACGACGTCGGGCCCGCCGGAGCCGAACGCTCCGGCGGGACCACCCGGCGACCCACGCCGGGCGGCCACGGCGGTGAACCGGCCGCCCCGGGTCGGCGCCCGGGCCCGCCGACGCTGGCAGCGGTGGCTGCTCGTCGTGCTCCTGTGCGTGCTGAGCGTCCCGTTCATCTTCCCCACGTGGTGGATGGCGACGTCCAGCCTCAAGCCCATGAGCGAGATCCTGCGCCGGGTGCCGACGATCTGGCCGCAGGACCCGTCGCTCGACGCGTACGGCCAGGTGTTCGCGCTCCAGCCGTTCGCGCAGCAGTACTGGAACTCGCTCTACATCGCGGCCGTGGTCACGATCGGCACCATGCTCGTGGCAGCCATGGCGGGCTACGCGTTCGCGCGGATCCGGTTCCCCGGGGCCAACGCCCTGTTCGTGCTGGTCCTCGTGGGGCTGCTCGTACCGTCGGAGGTCACGATCGTCCCCCTGTTCCGGATCGTGAACAGCCTCGGGCTCATCGACACGCACTGGCCGCTGATCGTCATCCCGATGCTCGGGGCCCCGGCCGTGCTCGCCGTGTTCATCATGCGGCAGTTCTTCCTGGCGCTCCCGGCCGAGCTCGAGGAGGCCGGCCGGATCGACGGGCTCGGGCGCTGGGGACTCTTCTGGCGCATCGCCCTCCCGCTGTCCCGGTCGGCCCTGGGCGCCGTTGCCATCTTCACGTTCCTCAAGTCCTGGAACCTCTATCTCGAGCCCATCGTCTACCTCTCGAGCAAGGAGAGCTTCACGCTCCCGCAGGCGCTGACGCAGTACGTCGACGCCTACGGCGGTCCGATGTGGAACGTGCAGCTCGCCGCCACGACGCTCACCGTGCTGCCGGTCCTGGCCGTCTTCCTCGTGGCGCAGAAGCAGTTCGTCCAGGGACTCGCGCACAGCGGGCTCAAGGGCTGACCCGCCGTTACCTTCCCTGCTCCGGGACCCGTCAGCACGTTCGACGGGTCCCGGACCCGCGATGGACCGCGCGCCGCCGCGGAGCGGGTTAAAAAGGGCCGCGGTGCTAACGTGACGACGCTCTGTTTGTCGCCACGTCATCCGTAAAGGAGTTCTGGCGCCCCGGTGTGACCGCCCGGTAGACCCGGGTCGGACGGGGCGCCGTTGTCATGAGTAACTCAGAATCCACCAAGACCCTGGTGGGGCGCGTCCAGCGCGCCGCACACCGCGTCGAACGCGCCGCCCTCGGCTCCGCGGGGCAGCGCACCGGGACCGACAAGATCGTCTTCGGTGTCGCGGGCGTGATCGCCCTCGCGTTCGTCGTGTGGGGCTTCACGAGCCCCGGCAGCCTCGGCACGGTGTCGACCTCCGCCCTCAACACCATCCTCGACAACTTCGGCTGGCTGTTCGTGATCGCCGCGACCGTCTTCACCGTCTTCGTGATCGTCGTGGCCATGGGCCGGTTCGGCAAGATCACCCTGGGCCAGGACGGCGAGAAGCCGCAGTACAAGACCTCGTCCTGGATCGCGATGATGTTCGCGACCGGCATGGGCATCGGCCTCATGTTCTACGGCGTCGGCGAGCCCCTGTACTTCTACATGTCGCCGCCGCCAGGAACCGTCGCCGGCTCCACGCCCGAGGCCGCGGCCACGGCGATGGGCACCACGCTCTTCCACTGGACGCTGTACCCGTGGGCCATGTACGCGATCGTCGGCCTCGGCATGGCCTACGGCACCTACCGCCTCGGTCGCGCCCAGCTGTTCAGCTCGATGTTCACCTCGCTGTTCGGCAGCAAGGCCGTCAACGGCGCCGGCGGGCGGGTCATCAACATCCTCGCCATCCTCGCCACGCTGTTCGGCTCCGCCTGCTCCCTCGGGCTCGGCGCCCTCCAGATCGGCGGCGGCCTGCAGCACTCCGGCGTCCTCGGGAACATCGGCACCATCGGGCTCGTCGGCATCATCGCGATCCTGACCATCCTGTTCGTGATCTCCGCCGTCTCCGGCATCGAACGCGGCATCCAGTGGCTGTCGAACGCCAACATGTGGCTCGCCCTGGCGCTCGCGATCATCGTCTTCGTCGGCGGGCCCACGCTGTTCATCCTCAACGTGCTCCCCGCGTCGCTGGGCGCGTTCGTCGGCGACCTGCCCGAGATGGCCTCGCGCACGGCGGCCTCCGGTGACCAGTCCCTGTCCGACTGGATGGGCACCTGGACCATCTTCTACTGGGCCTGGTGGGTCTCCTGGACGCCGTTCGTCGGGCCGTTCATCGCCCGCATCTCGCGCGGCCGCACGGTGCGCCAGTTCGTCGTCGGCGTGCTGCTCGTCCCGTCCGTCGTGTCCACGGTCTGGTTCGCGATCTTCGGTGGCGGTGCGATCGGCCTGCAGGAGCGCGCCGAGCAGGCGGAGGACACCGGTGCGGCGCTCGCGGCGATCGGTGAGGGCGGGGCGGACATCAACTTCGACCTCATCCTGTTCCAGACCCTGGGTGCGCTGCCCGTTCCCGGCTGGGTCGGTCTGGTCCTGATGGGCCTGGCGGTCGTGCTGGTCGCCATCTTCTTCGTCACGGGCGCCGACTCAGCGTCCATCATCATGGGCGGCCTGGCCGAGAACGGTGCGGAGCACCCCAGCAGGAAGTCGGTGGTGTTCTGGGGCGTGAGCACGGGCGCCGTGGCGGCGGCCATGCTGCTGGCCGGGGGCAACGACCCGGCGAGCGCCCTCAACGGTCTGAAGAACATCACCATCGTCTCGGCCCTGCCGTTCGTCGTGGTGATGCTCGTCCTCTGCGTCGCGCTGTGGAAGGACCTCGCGCGGGACCCGCTGGTGCTCAAGCAGGAGCTCGCCGTGCAGGTGCTCGCCGAGACGGTGGACACCGGCGTCGAGAAGCACGACGGCGAGCCGTTCGAGCTCTCCACGTCGGCGTCCCCGCCCGAGGTGGACTCGCCCTCGACCCCGAGCAACGGCGTACCCGTCGTCGCCGGGCCGGTCGGGGCGAGCTGACCCCACGCCGAGACGTCAGGCGTGCGGGCCGCCCCGGTGGCCCGCACGCCGGGCGGTGCCCGGCTCCATAATCCGTTGCCCTGCGCCACCCGGACCAGGGACCGTGTGCCCATGACCGACCCCTCCCGCCTGCTGCGGGCCTATGACGAGCAGCTCCGTACGGACGCCGAGACCCCGAGCGCCGTCTCGGTCACCCGCCTCGGACCGCTGCGGCTGGTGACCTTTCTGGGCGGCCGTGGCTTCGTCACGTACCGCGACCTCGCCGGCGCCGACGAGGCGGCGGTGCACGCCCTGGTCGAGCAGGCCATCGCCCTCTTCCGGGCCGACGGCGGCATCACGAGCGTCGAGTGGAAGTCCCGTGGCCACGACCACGCCCCCGGGCTGCACGAGGCGCTGCTCGCGCACGGGTTCGTCCCGGAGGACCCGGAGTCGATCATGATCGGCGAGGCAGCGGCCCTCGCGGTCGACGTGCCCCTGCCCGACGGCGTCACGCTGCGCCGCATCACCGAGGAGGCGGACGTGCGTGCGATGTCCGCCATGGCGGACGAGGTGTTCGGTGACCCGGCGTCGGACAAGCACGCGAACCAGCTCCTGCACCGCCTGGCGCTGGACGACGGCATGGAGCTCTGGGTCGCGGAGGCCGACGGCCAGATCGTCACGGCCGGCCGGCTGGAGCCCGTGGCCGACACCGAGTTCGCCGGCGTCTGGGGTGGCTGCTCCCGGCCCGAGTGGCGTGGCCGGGGCATCTACCGGGCGCTGACGGCGGCCCGTGCGCGCTCGGCGCTGGCGCGTGACAAGACGCTGATCCACAGCGACTCGACCGAGTACTCCCGCCCGATCCTGGAGCGGTACGGGTTCGTCCGGGTGTCCACCACGACGCCCTACGCCTGGAAGCGCTGACGGGGCGGCCGGCCGGCGGTACGAGCGGCGGCACCGGGTCTAGGCCGCCCGCCGCCGGCCCATGATGTTCGCCGGCTCGCCGATTCCCGCGTACCGGAAGCCGGGGACGAGGTCCACGAATCCCAGGCGTCGGTAGAGCACCTTGGCGCGGTCGGCGGGGTCCGCCGTGGTGGACAGCAGCGTGTGCCGCTGCGGGGCTCGGGTGAACAGGGCGCGCAACAGGGCGGTCCCGAGGCCCTGCCCCTGGTGCTCTGGCAGGATCTCCAGCTCGTTGAGCTCGAACGCGTCGTGCGTCCACGCGGTGTGCCCCGCGCGGTCGAGAGCCGGCCCGACCTGTTGGGGCCACCAGTGCTCCGGCTGGTAGTCGAACCCGTACACGAAGCCCACCAGGGCCCCGTCGTCGAACGCCCCGAGGGCCAGCGCCCCGTCGTACAGGGGCAGATAGGCGATGCGGGTGTCCCGGAAGTGGTCACGACGCTCGTCCGAGTAGCCGAAGGCCCGCTGGTAGATCCGCGCGATCTCGTCCGCGCGCCGCAACACCTCGGCGGTCTCCAGCGTGCGGATGGTCATGTCGGCACGCTAACGCCGTCCGGTGGCTCCGTCGCGGGGGAGCGCGGTGGCCAGGTAGGCCGCTACCTCGGCGTCGGACCAGCCGTGCGCCTCCCGCAGGCCCGCGCCGATCATCGCCACGTAGGCGGCCGACGGTGCCGCGTGCCGCACCTCCGTGTGCCCGTGCGGCGCGGTGAAGGTGAGCATCGGCAGCCCGTCGAGGTGCCCGACGGCGACCAGCGTCTCGTACCGCCCCGGTCCGGCCGCATACCGCCCCTCGATGCCGGCGAGCAGCACGGCCTCCAGCGGGTCGTCCGGCGCGGGGGAGCGGTGCATCTCCTGCGCTGCCACGTCGGCGAGCTGGGCGGCGGTGATGCGGTAGGCACGGGCCGCCGTCGGGCCCACCGCGTCGTGGTCGTAGAACGCCATGCCGCCGCCCCACACGGACGACTCGCCGGCGAACCAGAGCCGTCCGGGCAGGTGGACCGCCCGGTCCGCGCGGGGCAGGGAGCGGTCGCGCGCGCCCGCGTGGTGCCGCCGTGCTCCCGGAGGGCGCCCGCCGGTCAGGTAGCAGGCCAGCCGGGCCCGGGCCATGTTGGACCCGTAGCTCACGTACCAGACCTCGGTGCTCAGCGGGAGCTCTCCTCCGCGACGGTGGTGCAAAACGACCGACACGTTACGCGTCGACCGCCGGCCGGGGGAACCCGGGCGACACGGCGTGCGTTTGACGAGGCGGAGTTGGACGAGCGTCCTAGACTCGGTGAAGCAGTGATTCTTACGAGGCGGAGTGTGTGTCGTGGTTCAAGGCAAGGTCATCAGGTTCGATGAGGTTCGCGGCTATGGGTTCGTTGCACCGGACACGGGCGGCGACGACGTGTTCATCCACGTCAACGATCTCGAGTTCGACAAGCGTCACCTCGCGGTGGGTGCGGTCGTGGAGTTCGTGGTGGAGGACGGCGACCGGGGCCTGAAGGCTTCCACGGTCACCCTGGTCGCGCCGGCTCCGGCGATGGCGGCGGCCCCGGTCGGCGCGGGAGCGCCGGCCCCGGCCTTCCTGCCGCCGCTGCCGGACCCCGGCACCCGGCCCGACGGCGACGCGCCGTCCGAGCGGGAGTTCGCCGCTGAGGTGACCGAGGTGCTCCTCGCGGGGGTGCCCAGCCTCACCGCCGAACAGGTGCTCGCCACGCGCGGTGCCTTTGTCGCGGTGGCACGCTCCCACGGCTGGGTGTGACCTTCCGTTCGAGGTGTTAACTCCCTGTTTCCTTCCCTGTTGCGCGGCGACGGTGCTGCTACGAGGCGATATCAGGTCGGTAACGATCAGATTCGGCAAACGGCGAACTAGGGCAAACCCGCCCATCGCGTGAGTAGCGTGAGCGGAAACCATGACGGTGACGGACGTCTCACCCACTCGGCGCGCGCTGCGGCGCGCCGCCCGAGGTTCGTCGCCGGCATCCCTTTGAGGAGGAACATTGAAGATCAGGCGACTGAGCGCCGCCGTCGCAGTGGCCGCCACGGGCGCGCTGCTGTTCTCGGCGTGCACCAGCCCGGCGGGCAATGACGACCCGGCTGACGGCGAGTCCACCGCGACCTCGGTAGCGGCCGACGGGCCGTGCAAGGCCGACCTCGGTGAGGTCGAGACCGCCGACGGCGAGATCAAGGTGTCCGTCGAGGACGAGTTCCTCGGCTACAACTCGTACACCCCCGAGACCTACTCCACGTACAACAACGCGGTCACCGACCGCGTGTTCAGCAACTTCTGGTACTTCGGCACCGACGGTGCCATCTGCCCGGAGGAGTCCTACGGCACCTACGAGGCCATCTCCGAGGACCCGCTGCAGGTCGAGTACACCCTCAATGACGAGGCCGTGTGGTCGGACGGCACGCCGGTCTCCTTCGCGGACTACGCGCTCGACTGGGCGGCCCAGGCCATCACCGCTGATGGCAAGGTCACCGACGACGGCTCCGAGAAGCCGCTGTTCAACCACATCTCGGGCCTGACGCTCGGCGACTACGTCCCCGAGCTGCCGACGGCCGACGCCGCGGACGCCAAGTCGTTCGTCTACGACTACGAGCGTGTGTACGCCGACTGGAAGATCCAGATCAGCCACGTGTTCCCGGCGCACGTCGTCGCGGAGCAGGCGGGCGTCTCCACCGAGGAGCTCGTCACGGCCATCCAGGAAGTCGACATGTCGGTCCTGAAGAAGGCCGCCAAGTTCTGGAACGAGGGCTGGCTGTCGCAGCCGGGCCAGGTCCCGGACCCGGCCATCTCCCCCGTGAACGGCCCGTACGACTTCAAGGCCGACGGCTGGGAGGCCGGCCAGTACATCACCCTCGAGGCGAACCCCGAGTTCTGGGGCACGCCCGCCGCCACGCAGGAGCTCACGTTCCGCTTCGTCTCCGCCGACGCCCAGATCCAGGCGCTCGCCAACGGCGACCTCGACGTCATCCAGCCGAACGGTCCGACCGTCGACACGACGACGCAGCTCGAGCAGCTCGGTGACGCCGTCAACGTGGACACCGACCAGGGTCTGACCTGGGAGCACCTCGACTTCAACTTCAACTCGGGCGTGTTCTCCGACAACCTGGAGGCCCGTGAGGCGTTCGCGCACTGCGTGCCGCGCCAGAAGATCGTGGACGACCTGATCAAGCCGATCGCCCCCGAGGCCACGATCATGAACGCCCGCGAGGTCTTCCCGTTCCAGGACAACTACGAGGATGTCGTCTCCGAGTCGTACGACGGTCGGTACGACACCGCCGACCTCGACGCGGCCAAGGAGAAGTTCGAGGCATCCGGCCTCAAGGAGGGCGAGAAGATCCGCATCGGCTACGCCGCGCCGAACCCGCGCCGTGCCGCCCAGGTCGAGGCCATCAAGTCCTCGTGCGACCAGGTGGGCTTCGACATCGTCGACAGTGCCGCACCGGACTTCTTCGACAAGGCCCTGCCGAACGGTGACTACGAGGTCGCCATGTTCGCGTGGGCCGGCTCGGGCCAGATCGCCTCGGGCGAGAACATCTACGCCACGGGCTTCCCGCAGAACTACGGCGGGTACTCCGACGAGACCGTCGACGAGGCGTGGAAGAAGCTGTCCTCGTCCACGGACGAGGCGGTGCACGCGGAGCAGACGGTGATCATCGAGAAGCAGCTGTGGGACACGCTCTTCGGCATCCCGCTGTTCGCCCACCCGGGCGTCATCGCCAGCAGCTCGGGTCTGCAGAACGTGCGGAACACCGCCGCACAGGACGGCGTGATGTGGAACGCCGAGCAGTGGTCGCGCGCCTCCTGACGCGAGACTGACTGACGCATGACCTGCGGGGAAGGGAGCCTCTGGTCCCTTCCCCGCAGGTCTGTCTGCCGCCGCTCAGGATATTTTCCGGGCCTGACCTGGGTGAATGGCGGCAATTTTCATCCTGTGTCCTATAGTGACTCGCTATCGCTTTCCCCAGCAGACGCCGTGCTGCGTCCGCCTCGAAGGGCCAATCCGTGCTCAAGTTCATTCTCCGGCGCATCGGCGCCTCGGCGCTCGTACTGCTCGGCGCCTCATTGCTCATGTTCTTCCTGACCATCAACTCGGGCGACCCGCTCAAAGACCTGCGTGAGTCGAACGACCCGAACCGCGAACAGCTCATCGCCGAGCGCATCGAGCGGTTGCGACTCGACGACTCGCCCTGGGAGCGCTACTGGGACTGGCTCAGCGGCGTAGGCGGCTGCTTCGCCGGCAGCTGCGACCTCGGCGTCACCATCAACGGGATCGAGGTGCTCGGCCTGACGCAGCAGGCGGCATCCTCGACCCTGCGCCTCATCACCCTTTCCACGCTGCTCGCCATCGTCGTCGGTGTAGCGCTCGGAATCCTCACCGCGATCCGCCAGTACGCCGGGTTCGACTACGTCGTGACGTTCAGCGCGTTCCTCTTCTTCTCGCTGCCCGTGTTCTGGGCGGCGACACTGCTCAAGGAGTTCGCGGCCATCCAGTACAACAACTGGATCGCCGTGGGGCAGTACGCGCCATGGACCATAGTGCTGGTCGCGGCCCTGGCCGGCTTCGTGCTCCAGGCGATCCTCGGCGGGTCCAAAAGACGCCGCCTGAGCACGGCAGCCGCGGTGTTCGGGTTCGTCAGCGTCGTGCTCTTCGTGTTCAACGCGCTCGACTGGTGGCGCAGCCCCATGTTCGGCGTCGGCGGCGTCTTCGTGGTCTCGGCCGCGGCGGGCGTGCTCGTCGTCGCGCTGGTGACCGGCCTGGGCAACCGGCGGGCGCTCTTCGCGGCGCTCACCACCGCCGTCGTCGGAGTGGTCGCGTACCTGCTCACCGCTCCGCTGCTCGTCAACCAGCCCTCCTGGCTGCTGCTCGTCGGGCTCTTCGTGGTCGCCGTCGTGGTCTCGGTGGTGATCGGGGCCGCCTGGGGCGGCTACGCCCGCAAGCAGGTCATGCTGATCACCAGCATCACCGGCGTGATCACCAGCCTCATGGTCGTGGCCGACATCCTCATCGCGCACTGGAGCAGCTTCCTGGGCGTGAAGCCGCGTCCCATCTCGACGATCGGTTCGCAGACACCGAACTTCAGGGGCGAGTTCTGGGAGCAGGTGCTCGACCTGGGCACCCAGATCCTGCTGCCGACCATCCTGCTGACCCTGGTGTCCGTGGCGACGCACTCCCGCTACACGCGGTCGTCGATGCTGGAGACCCTGAACCAGGACTACGTCCGGACCGCCCGGTCCAAGGGCCTGTCCGAGCGTGAGGTCATCGTCAAGCACGCGTTCCGCAACGCGCTGATCCCGATCACGACGATCGTCGCGTTCGACTTCGCCGCACTCATCGGTGGCGCGATCATCACCGAAGAGGTCTTCGGCTGGAAGGGGATGGGCGCGCTCTTCCAGGACGGCCTGGAAGCCGTCGACCCTGCCCCGGTCATGGCGTTCTTCCTCGTCACCGGCATCGCTGCCGTGCTGATGAACCTGCTGGCAGACATCGCGTACGCGGCCCTCGACCCCCGGATCCGGCGCTGAGCGCGGGCGAAGGCAGGAGACACAGACATGAGTGACATCAGGAACAGCAACCCCGACGGCGAGGACTACCAACCTCAGGTGTCGGCGACCAGCACCGACGCGGTCGGCCTCGCGGCCGGCGGTTCGGCCGCTCCGCTGCCCGGCGAGGACAAGTCGTACAGCCAGGGTCAGCTCGTCGCCCGCCGGTTCTTCCGGCACAAGGGCGCGCTCACCGCGATGATCGTGCTCGGCATCGTCATCGTCGTGGCGTTCACCTCCATCGGCATCGGCCCCATCCCGGGCTGGTGGTCCAAGGACTACACGCTCCAGTACGACAAGATCGGCGACGGCGCTCCCACCTGGGCGTACCCGTTCGGTCAGGACACGGGCGGCAAGGACTACTTCGCCCTGGTCATGCGGGGTACCCAGTTCTCGATCATCATCGCGTTCGCCGTCGGCGTCATCTCGACCATCGTCGGCACCGTGATCGGCGCCCTGGCCGGGTTCTACCGCGGCTGGATCGAGTCGATCCTCATGCGCATGACCGACGTGTTCATCGTCATCCCGCTCCTCGCCGTCGCCGCGGTGCTCGGGCGGATGGCCGGCGGCGCCGGCATCTGGGGCCTGGCCCTCGTACTCGGCCTGGTCACCTGGACCAGCCTGGCCCGCCTCGTGCGGGGTGAGGTGCTCTCGCTGCGGGAGCGCGACTTCGTGCTCGCCGCCCAGTCGGTCGGCACCGGCGCGTGGCGCATCATCACCCGGCACGTGCTGCCCAACGCGATCGGCGTGATCATCGTGTCCGCCACGCTGTCGATCTCCACCGCGATCCTGCTGGAGACCTCGCTCAGCTTCCTCGGGTTCGGCGTCCAGGCGCCCGACACCTCGCTCGGCACCCTCATCAACGACTACAAGGCCGCCTTCCAGACGCGGCCGTGGCTGTTCTGGTGGCCGGGCCTGATGATCCTGACGATCGCGCTGTGCGTGAACTTCATCGGCGACGGCCTGCGCGACGCGTTCGACCCACGCCAGAACCGGAACAAGGACTGAGCATGACTACTCTCGACATCAGCGCTCCCGGTCCCGCCAAGGCAGCCGGCGACGCCGTCCTCTCCTTCGAGGGGCTCTCCGTCACGTTCAAGACCGAGTTCGGCGAGGTCCACGCCGTCAAGGGCATCGACCTGGAGGTCCGACCCGGTGAGGTCGTGGCACTCGTGGGCGAGTCCGGTTCGGGCAAGTCGGTCACCTCCATGACGGCACTCGGTCTGCTGCCCCGCAACGCGCGGGTCAGCGGCACCATCCGCGTGGGCGACAAGGTGGTGAACGACCTCGACGGCAGGGCCCTGCGCACCATGCGCGGCAACGACGTGGCCATGGTGTTCCAGGAGCCCATGACCGCGCTGAACCCGGTGCTGACCATCGGCGACCAGCTCACGGAGGGCCTGCAGCTGCACGGCCTCGCCTACGGCAAGAAGGCCACGGAGCGGGCCACCGAGCTGCTGGCCATGGTCGGCATCCCCGAACCGGAACGCCGCCTCAAGCAGTACCCCCACGAGCTGTCCGGTGGTCAGCGCCAGCGCGTGGTCATCGCCATGGCCATCGCCTGCGACCCCAAGGTGATCATCGCCGACGAGCCGACGACCGCCCTCGACGTGACCGTGCAGGCCGACATCCTCGACCTGCTGCGCTCGCTCAAGGACAAGCTGGACACCGGCATCCTTCTGATCACCCACAACATGGGCGTCGTGGCCGATATGGCCGACCGCGTCGCCGTCATGCTCAAGGGCGACCTGGTGGAGACCGGAACCGCCGACCAGGTGCTGAACCACCCGCGGCACGACTACACGAAGCGCCTGCTGGCCGCCGTGCCCCACCTGGGCGCGGGGCCCGGCCAGTTCGGCGACGTCGCCCCGGTCGACACCACGGCCGGCGAGCTGCCGGCGCTCGAGCTGAGCAACCTCGTCATCGAGTACCACCGGATCGGCAAGCCGACGTTCCGGGCCGTCGACGACGTGTCGGTGTCCGTGGCCAAGGGCGAGATCGTGGGCCTCGTGGGGGAGTCGGGCTCCGGCAAGTCCACGATCGCCAAGTGTGCGCTGGGGCTCATCCCGGCCGCCTCCGGCGGGGTGTCGATCCTCGGCAAGGACTTCAAGCAGCTCCGCGGCAAGGAGCTCAAGGCTCTGCGCCGGCGGATCGGCGTCGTGTTCCAGGACCCGGCGTCGTCCCTCAACCCGCGCCTCCCCATCGGTGACGTGATCGCGGAGCCGCTGGTGGTCCACCGGGAGGGCGACGAGAAGTCCCGGCGGAACCGGGTGCTGGAGCTCCTCGACGCCGTCGAGCTGCCCCGCACCGTCTACAACCGCTACCCGCACGAGCTCTCCGGTGGTCAGCGCCAGCGCGTCAGTATCGCGCGCGCCCTCACGCTCGACCCCGAGCTGCTGGTCGCCGACGAGCCGACGTCCGCGCTGGACGTCTCGGTGCAGGCCAGCGTGCTGAAGATGTTCACGGCGCTGCAGGACCGCTACAAGTTCGCCTGCCTCTTCGTGAGCCACGACCTGGCGGTGATCGACCTGCTCGCCCACCGGGTGGTGGTGCTGCAGAACGGCAGGATCGTGGAGCAGGGCGCGCGGGAGGAGGTGCTGCACCACCCCCGTGAGGAGTACACGCAGCGCCTGCTCGCGGCGGCACCGGTGCCCGAGCCGCTGGAGCAGCGGCGCCGGCGCGAGGCCCGGCACGCGCTGCTGGCGCAGCTCGGCGACGACGTGGCCGAGCTGCGGGTCGACGGGAGCTACGAGCGGCCGGAGCCGAGGCAGAGCGAGGGCGGCAACGCCTCGGGCCTGGGCGGCCTCACCGGCGGCTGACCGGTCAGCACGCCCTTGACGTGTCAGACCCTCAGGTCGCTCGCGTGACCTGAGGGTCTGACACGTGTGGAAGCAGTCACTCGGAGGCGTCCGCCGTGATGCGGACCTCGCCCGGGTCGAGCCGAGTCTCGGCCTCGACCCAGGCAGCCTCCTCGCGGAGCCACACCCGGTCGGCGACGTGCACCTCGACGGCCTGGGTGACCTGGGCCGTCGCGACCGCCCACTGGCCGGTCGCCCAGGCGCCCCGCTCGGGGTCGTCCGGCGTGAGCGGCGTCGCGTCCACCGTCACGGTGGACGACGCCGGGTCCTGCCGGTTCGGGTCCGCCGCACCGGTCGCGGGGGCGAGACCGAGATCGCGTCCGAGGCGGCCCGCCACCACGTCGCGGGCGGCGGCGGGCGCGGTCTGGTCGCCGTCGGCCACCGGGGCCAGCTCGCAGGACAGCGCGCCGGGAGAGTTGCCGGTGAGGGCAGAGGCCCAGGCGCGCGACCGCATCTCGTGCTGTGCGTACGCGTCGGGGAAGGCCGAGCGCTGGACGGTCTGCGCGGCGTCCGTCACCGCCATGTCCTCGTACCCCTCGACCTCGACGAGAACGTCGTAGAACGCGTTGGTCGAGTACACCGGGTCGAGGATCTCCTGCACGGTGCCCCAGCCCTGCGACGGGCGCTGCTGGAACAGCCCCACGGAGTCGCGGTCGCCGTAGTCGATGTTGATCAGCTTGGACTCCTGCAGCGCGGTGGCCAGCCCGATCGTCGCCGCGCGCGCGGGCAGGCCCCGGGCGACGGAGGTGCCGGCCACGAGCGCCGCGTTGTCCGCCTGGGCCGGCGACAGGTACCAGTCCGAGCCGTCGAGCTCCGCGGTGCACCGCTCCGTGACGGGCCCGCCGCCCGTGACGCGGTTCAGCCCCACGACGACACCGATGGTCGCGACCGCGCACACCGAGCCGATGGCCACCACGTACTTGAGCGCGCGTCTCACCGGACGGCCCCGCGACGAGTCGTCGACGGGTGGGACCGGAGGGTCGGCGAGGAGTGCCATGCGTGCTGCTCTCTCTCGTCCGGGTCAGTTGGCGTGCAGGGCCTCATTGAGCTCGATCCCGACACCCGTCCGGTCGAGCACCTCGACGGTGCCCGAGGTGGAGTTCCGGCGGAAGAGCAGGTTGCTGCGCCCCGCGAGGTCGCGCGCCTTGACGGTGGCCGTGCCGTCGCCGGTCGGGTCCACGGCGGCGCCGAGCACGGTGACCTTGGTGCCGGCGGTGACGTACAGCCCGGCCTCGACCACGCAGTCGTCACCGAGGGGGATGCCGAGACCGGCGTTGGCGCCCAGCAGGCACCGCTCGCCGAGCGACACCACTTGCTTGCCCCCGCCGGAGAGCGTGCCCATGATCGAGGCGCCCCCACCGACGTCGGACCCGTCGCCCACGGTGACCCCCGCCGAGATGCGGCCCTCGACCATGGAGGAGCCGAGCGTGCCGGCGTTGAAGTTGACGAAACCCTCGTGCATCACGGTCGTCCCGGGCGCGAGGTACGCGCCGAGGCGGACCCGGTCGGCGTCGGCGACGCGAACTCCCTGCGGCACGAGGTAGTCGACCATGCGCGGGAACTTGTCGACGCCGAACACCGTGACGTGCCCGCGGGCGCGCAGGCGCAGACGCGTCTCCTCGAAGCCCTCGACGGCGCACGGGCCGGCGCTGGTCCACACGACGTTCGTCAGCGCGCCGAAGATGCCCTCGACGTTGAGACCGTGCGGCCGCACGACGCGGGCCGAGAGCAGGTGGAGCCGCAGGTAGGCGTCGGGGACGTCCTGCGGCGGGTCGGCGAGATCGATCTGCGTGGTCACGACCTCGAGCCGGACACGCCGGGCCTCGTCCGCGCCGGCGAGGGCCGCGAGGGCCTCTGGCGGGTCGACGTCGACCGGAGCCTCGCCGAGGGCGGGCGCCGGGTACCAGGTGTCGAGGGTGGTGCCGTCGTCGGCGATCGTGGCAAGGCCGAAACCCCATGCGGTCGTCATGCCTCCAGCCTAACGGTGGCGAGACCATAGGCTTGCCGCGTGCACACCGTGATCGATCCTGCCCTGCCCGACCCGACCGCCGCGGGGTCCGACCTCGTCGCCCTGACCCGGGCGCTCTGCGACATCCCGTCGGTCAGCGGCGAGGAGACGGCCCTCGCCGACGCGATCGAGGCCCTCCTGCGTGGCTACCCGCACCTCGAGGTGATGCGGGACGGCGATGCGCTGGTCGCCCGGACGAACCTGGGACGGGATCGGCGCGTGGTCGTGGCCGGCCACATCGACACCGTGCCGATCGCCGACAACCTGCCCACCCACCTGGTCGGTGCGGGGGACGAGGCGGTCCTGTGGGGCCGGGGCACCGTCGACATGCTGGGCGGGGTGGCCGTCGCGCTCGCGCTGGCCGTCGAGCTGGGTGCACCGGGGAGCGAGCCTGCCCACGACCTCACGTGGATCTTCTACGACCACGAGGAGGTCGACTCCGCCCTGAACGGGCTGGGCCGGCTCGCGCGCAACCACCCGGACCTGCTGCGGGGCGACTTCGCGATCCTCGGCGAACCCTCGAACGCCGGCATCGAAGGCGGTTGCAACGGCACGATGCGCGTCGAGGTCCGCACCCGCGGCGTGGCGGCACACTCGGCCCGGGCGTGGACCGGGCAGAACGCGATCCACGCGGCCGCCCCGGCTCTGGCCCGGCTCGCCGCGTACGAGCCGCGCGCGGTCGAGGTCGACGGGCTGGTCTACCGGGAGGGACTCAACGCGGTACGGATCGAGGGCGGGATCGCGGGCAACGTCATCCCGGACGCGTGCACGATCGAGGTGAACTACCGGTTCGCGCCGTCGCGTTCGGTGGCGGAGGCCGAGGCGCACCTGCGCGAGGTCTTCGAGGGGTTCGACGTGGTCGTGACCGACGCCGCGGGTGGCGCCCGGCCCGGTCTCGACGACCCGCTGGCCGCCCAGTTCGTGCAGTCGGTGCTCGCCACCACGGGTGGTGCGCCGGCGCCCAAGTACGGGTGGACGGACGTTGCCAGGTTCTCCGAGCTGGGGGTGCCCGCCGTGAACTTCGGCCCGGGCGACCCGCTGCTCGCGCACAAGGACGACGAGCACCTCCCGGTGCCGCAGCTCGCGCAGTGCCGTGACGCGCTGCGGGCGTGGCTGCTCGGCGGATAGTTTGGTCGCATGAGCGACGACGGCATACCCCAGTCCGGCCGCGGTTACCGCCGCGGCCCGGTGCTGCTCCGCGGGAACCAGGTCCCGCAGACCACCACGGACCAGCGACTCCTGGCCTCCGACCAGGAATCCGACTGGTTGCACAGCGACCCGTGGCGCGTGATGCGCATCCAGAGCGAGTTCGTCGAGGGCTTCGGCGCGCTCGCGGAGCTCGGGCCGGCGGTGTCGGTGTTCGGCTCGGCGCGGACCAAGCCGGACCACGAGGACTATCGGGCGGGCGAGACCGTGGGGCGCCTGCTGGTGGAGGCCGGCTACTCGGTCATCACCGGCGGCGGGCCGGGAGTCATGGAAGCGGCGAACAAGGGTGCCGCCGAGGCGGGCGGTACCTCGGTGGGTCTCGGTATCGAGCTGCCCTTCGAACAGGGCGTCAACGAGTTCGTGAATCTGGGTATCAACTTCCGCTACTTCTTCGCGCGAAAGACGATGTTCCTGAAGTACGCACAGGGATTCATCGTGATGCCCGGGGGATTCGGTACCTTCGACGAGCTCTTCGAGGCAGTCACCCTCGTGCAGACACACAAGGTGACCCAGTTCCCCCTCGTCCTCGTGGGCAAGGAGTACTGGGGCGGCCTGCTGGAGTGGATCCGGTCCACGGCGCTGGTGCACGGCACCATCAGCGATGCCGACCTCGACATCATGTACCTCACCGACGACCCCGCCGAGGCGGTGCGCCACGTCGTCGAGCGGGCCCACCAGATCGCGGCGGAGCAGGCCGCCCTGCAGGCCGCGGTCGCGGCGGAGCGGGCCACCGAGGAGGCCGCGGTCGAGGGGCCCGGGCTGCCGAGCACCCTGGACGGCGCATAGGTGGACGGTTCCGACGTCCATGACCCGGTAGTTCCGCGGGCCTCAGCACCGCTGGTGCTCCGCGGACGCGAGGTGGGGCGCGACGGGCGTGCGGTGCGCCCCGTCGTGATGGCGGTGCTCAACCGCACCACCGACTCGTTCTACGCCCCCGCCCGGGTGCCCGACGACGCCGCGGCGCTGGCTGCCGCGGAGGGGGCGTTCGAGGCGGGCGCCGAGATCCTCGACGTCGGTGGCGTCCGCGCCGGCAACGGCTCACCGGTGGACGAGGCCGAGGAGATCCGCCGGGTCGTCCCGTTCGTGGCGGCCGTCCGGCGCGCGGTTCCGGACCTGCTGGTCTCCGTCGACACCTGGCGCGCGGGGGTGGCCCGCGCGGCGATCGACGCCGGCGCCGACCTGATCAACGACACGTGGGCCGGCCATGACCCCGGCCTGGTGGAGGTGGCGGGCGCGGCCGGCGTCGGCGTCGTCTGCTCCCATACGGGCGGAGCGATACCGCGCACGGACCCCTACCGCGTCGAGTACCCCGACCTGTCAGACCCACGGGTCACCGGGGTGGCCTCTGCATCTGACACGGGGGGCGGGGCGGGGGACGGGCGCGACGGTCTCCTGGCCGACGTCGTGGCGACCCTGCGGGCCGCCGCGGAGCGAGCCGTGGAGTGCGGCGTGCCGCGCGAGTCCGTGCTCGTGGACCCCACCCACGACTTCGGCAAGAACACCTGGCACTCACTGCACCTGGTGCGCAGCACCGGCACGCTGGCGGGACTCGGGTTTCCCCTGCTCATGGCCCTTTCTCGCAAGGATTTCGTGGGGGAGACGCTCGACCTCCCGCCCGAGGAACGCCTGGAGGGGACGCTGGGCGCGACGGCCGTGGCCGCATGGCTCGGCGCACGTGTCTTCCGTACCCACGACGTGGTCGCCACGCGCCGCGTTCTCGACCTCGTGGCGGCGGTTCGTGACGAGTCGCCACCCGCCGTCGCACTGCGCGGTCTTGCCTGATCCGACCAAGGGCGACGAATTGGCGCGTGGAAAGTAAGGGGCGCCAATTGAACTAGAATGTGTCTGTGCCCTCGGCGTTCGCCGGGAACATGAATGCTGCTACACACCGGACAACGGAATGGGAGAGCCACACATGGCTGCGATGAAGCCGCGAACGGGTGACGGACCGCTCGAGGTCACCAAGGAGGGGCGCGGCATCGTCATGCGTGTGCCGCTCGAGGGCGGCGGTCGGCTCGTCGTCGAGCTCAACGCGACCGAGGCAAGCGAGCTCGGCGACGCTCTCCAGACCGTCGTCGGCTGAGCCGAAGATACCGCGCAGGGTGCGGCCGGGAACGGTGCAGGCACCCCAGGGTCACCGCAGGCTCAGCCGATACCCATAGAGGCTGAGCCCCTCCCGGCCGTCCGCTGCGGTACCGGCCGTCCGGCGGGTCAGCGGCGGACGGCCAGCAGCAACCCGTCGCCGCTCGGCAGCATGGCCGGCAGCACCCGCTCGTCGTTCCGCAGCGTCCGGCCCACCTCACGCACGACGGTGGTGAGCTCGTCGCGACGGGCGGGGTCTGCCACCCGGTCCCGCAGCAGGGCGCCGTCGACGGCGAGCACGCCACCCGGTCGTAGCAGCCGCAGGGCCTCGTTGACGTACTCGGGGTAGCCGAGCGGGTCGCTCGCCACCAGCACCAGGTCGTAGGCGCCGTCCGCCAGGCGTGGGAGCACGTCGCCCGGCCGCCCGGGAATGATCCGGGTGCGCTGGGGGGCCACGCGGTCCTCGGCGAACGCCGTCCGCGCGGCCCGCTGGTGCTCGACCTCCCGGTCGATGGTCGTGAGCTGGCCGTCGAGCGGCATACCGCGCAGCAGCCAGAGGGCCGCTACCCCGGCCCCCGTGCCGACCTCCACCACGGCGTGCGCGTTCGTGGCGGCGGCCAGCACCCGCAGCACCGCTCCGACGCCGGGCAGGACGGCGGGGCAGCCCAGCTCCGAGGCACGTTCGCGGGCGCGCAGCAGCACCTCGTCCTCAGGGACGAAGGCTTCGCTGTAGACCCAGGCCGCGACCTTGCCGTGGCCGGACGGCTCCGCTGTGCTGATGGCTTCCTCCGGAAGGAACTGGGCAGATGTGTACATCACGTGCGGCGTCAGGGTACAGCCCGTGGGAACGACTGGGCTTGCACGTACGTTGAGAGGACGATGACTTCTGTGAGCACTCGTGCAGCAGCAGACGCAAGCGCGTCGGTACCTACCGGTCCCGGCGCGGCCGACCTGCCGTGGCAGCCGCCGACCTGGGAAGAGATCGTGCGCGAACACTCCGCGCGCGTCTATCGGCTTGCCTACCGGCTGACCGGCAACAAGCAGGACGCCGAGGACCTCACGCAGGAGACCTTCATCCGGGTGTTCCGCTCGCTGTCCAGCTACACGCCGGGCACCTTCGAGGGCTGGCTCCACCGGATCACGACCAACCTGTTCCTGGACGGCGCGCGCCGCAAGAAGCGCATCCGCATGGAGGCGATGGGCGACGACGACGGTCACGTCGCCGACACCCGGGAGTTCGGCCGGCCGGAACGCGGCTACGAGCACGCCAACCTGGACCAGGACGTGCAGCGGGCGCTCGACGCCCTGCGGCCCGAGTACCGTGCCGCCGTCGTGCTGTGCGACATCGAGGGTCTGAGCTACGAGGAGATCGCCGTGACCCTTGGCGTCAAGCTCGGCACCGTGCGCTCGCGCATCCACCGGGCGCGCGCCCAGCTCCGCGACGCATTGGAGCACCTGGCGCCCACGCGCGGGGGCGTGCGATGAGCCACCTCGGGGACCTGGTCAGCGCGCTGGCCGACGGCCAGCTCTCGCCCGCGGAGACGGAGCGAGCGCTCTCCCACGTGACGATGTGCCGCCTGTGCGCCCGCGAGCTGGACTGCGCCCGCGCGGCCCGGCGTGCCCTCTCGTCCGCGGCCGACGTGGTGCCGGACCCGGCCCTCACCGCCCGCCTGATGGCGCTGCAGGCGAGCATCCCGCCCACGGACGACGATCCGTTGCGCCGGCCGTTCCTCGGCCCCGACCCGCTGTCCGTGCCGGTGTGGCAGACCGCGGCGTTCGACGGCGGGGACGGGTTCGACGGCCGGCTGGACCGGCCCGCGCGCCGCCGGCGGGCCGCGCGGATCGCCGCGCTCGGGGTCGGTGGCGCGGGCGTGCTGGGGCTGGCCCTCTTCACGCTCGGTGACGTTCCCGTGGTGTCCCCGCAGCTCTCGGCGCAGACCAGCATGACGATGCTGGGCCGCACGGGCCCCGACACGACGGCGGCCGGCCAGGACGTGCTCGCCACGCTCGACGTGGCTCCCGACCAGGTCACGCCCGCGGCGCTCGACTGGGCGGCGGACAACGGCTGGGCGGCGCCCTCCGACCTGCCCGACGGGTACACGGTCTCGGCCATGCGCCTGGTGGGCGACGAAGGGCAGACGCTCGAGATCGACCTCGTGGGCCCGTCGGGCCACGCGGTGGTCCGGGAACGTCCGGGACAGCTGGCGCACCAGGGCTCCGGCCCGGTCGGTGGGGTCCAGGTGCTCGCCGCCGAACCCGCCCATGTGGCGTGGCAGTCGGACGACATGGTGGTGGACGTCGTGGCGGACGCGCCGGAGGAGGTTCTGACCGAGCTCGTGGCGTCGTTCGGTGAGCATGGCTACGATGCCGGGGTCCTGCCCCGCATCGCCCGCGGGTGGCACACCGTGACAGGAGCCATCGAAAGCCCATGACCGACGAGAACCCGTTCGCGCCGCCCACGCCGCGTGCCGCAGTGCCGTCCGCGAACGAGCCGAGGACCCCGGCCGCGGATCCTCGACCCGAGCCCGGAGCCGCGCCGCCTCCCGGGCCACCCGTCGGATCGTCGGCCGGGACGCCCGCCGAGCAGGTCCCGGGACCGCCGGCCGAGCAGACCACCGCGCAGTTCCCTGCGTCGGCATACCTCACCACCGTGCCGGCACCGTCCCCGGAGGCGGGAGCGTCGGAGGCCCGCACGCCGCAGGCCGGCCCGCACTCCGGTGCGCACTCGTCCGACGTGCACGGCGCGCACCCGGCCACCCGGCCCCGGCGCGGGCTCGGTGCGCGCGCGGTGTCCGCCGTCGTGCTGCTGGGGCTGCTCGCGGGCGCGGGCGGAGGCGTGGCCGCGTTCGCCATGCTGGACGGACAGTCGTCGTCGATGCGCCCGGCGGACGCGGCCCTGCCGGAGCCCGGCGGGAGCGCGAACCAGGTACAGCGTCCGGAGGGATCGGTGGCGGCCATCGCGGCCGCGGCGCTGCCGAGCGTGGTCTCGATCGAGGTGCGGGCCCAGCAGGGTGTGGCGACGGGCTCTGGCATGATCCTCAAGGCCGACGGCTACATCCTGACGAACAATCACGTGGTGGCAGAGGCGGCGTCGGGGGCGGACGTCACGGTGACGTTCTCGGACGGCCACGAGCAGCCCGCCGAGCTCGTGGGCGCGACCCCCGACTACGACCTCGCGGTGATCCGGGTCAAGGAGGACGGCCTCGAGCCGCTCGTCCTGGGCGACTCCGACGACGTCGTCGTCGGCGACTCGGTGCTGGCCGTCGGCTCGCCGCTCGGCCTGGAGGCGACCGTCACCACCGGGATCGTCAGCGCGCTGCACCGCCCCGTGAAGGCCGGCGAGGCAGCCGAGGCCGCCTTCATCGACGCCATCCAGACGGACGCCGCCATCAACCCCGGCAACTCGGGCGGCCCGCTCGTGAACTCCGCCGGCGAGGTGATCGGTATCAACTCGGCCATCGCACAGGGGCCGGGCACCGCCGCGGCCACGGGCAACATCGGGCTCGGGTTCGCCATCCCGTCCAACCAGGCACGGCACACCGCCGAGCAGCTCATCGAGACGGGCACCGCGACGTTCCCGATCATCGGGGTGCTGCTCGACCCCAGCTACCAGGGCGAGGGCGTCCAGGTGTCCCAGGACGCGCAGCAGGGCACGCCGGCCGTCACGCCGGGCGGCCCTGCCGACCAGGCGGGCGTCGAGCCGGGCGACGTGATCCTGTCGATCGACGGGCGCCCCGTCTCGGTCGCGGACGAGCTGATCGTCGCCATCCGGGCCAAGGCGCCCGGTGACCCGGTGACGCTCGAGATCCGTTCCGGTGGCGACGAGCGCGAGGTCCGCGTGGTTCTCGAAGAGCGGTCGAGCGGCCGGTGAGCCGGGTTCACGCGGCGTTCTCCGGCCGGTCCCACGACACGAGTAGGCTCTGAGCGTGTTCGGCATCAATGGCTGGGAGCTCGTGATCATTCTGGTGGTCGCGATGCTCGTGATCGGCCCGGAACGACTACCGGTCTACGCGGAGCAGCTCGGCTCTCTCGTGCGGCGGGGTCGCGACCTGCTCCAGAACGCGAAGGCGCGCGTCGACGACGAGCTCGGGCCCGAGTTCAACGACGTGGACTGGTCCAAGCTCGACCCGCGCCAGTACGACCCGCGCAAGATCGTCCGGGACGCCCTCCTGGACGACAGCCCGTCCGCCGCCTACCCGGGGTCGGCCGGGACACGGGTGGCGGACCGTGACGGAACGCCGCCCGCACCGGCCGGGGCCTCCGCGGAACCAGGGAAGGCGCCCTACGACGACGAAGCGACCTGACGATTCGGTGCCCGCGCACGGACCTGCCAGAATGTTCGCCATGTCGTCCGAAACCTCGACCGCGGTGAGCACCGGGACTGCTGCCCACCGCCCCACCCGGAAGCGCATATTTTCCGGGATGCAGCCCACCGACGGGTCACTCCACCTGGGCAACTACATCGGTGCGCTGTCCCAGTGGATCGCGCTGCAGGACTCCTACGACGCGCTCTACTGCGTCGTCGACCTGCACGCGCTCACGGTGAGCCCCGACCCGGCCGTGCTGCGTGAGCGCACCCGCCGGACCGCCGCGCAGTACCTCGCCGGGGGCATCGACCCCGAGCGGTCCATCCTGTTCGTGCAGTCCCACGTGGCCGCCCATGCCGAGCTGGCGTGGCTGCTGAGCTGTCAGACGGGGTTCGGCGAGGCCGGGCGCATGACGCAGTTCAAGGACAAGTCGGCGAAGCAGGGCAGCGAGGGCACCACGGTCGGGCTCTTCACCTATCCCGTGCTGATGGCGGCCGACATCATGCTGTACGACGCGGGCCTGGTCCCCGTGGGCGAGGACCAGCGCCAGCACCTGGAGCTCACCAGGGACCTCGCGGCGCGGCTGAACGGCCGCTTCGGGGAGGGCACCGCCGTGGTGCCGGACGCGCACATCGTCAAGGCCGTCGCGAAGATCCAGGACCTGCAGGACCCGAGCGCCAAGATGAGCAAGTCCAGCGCGGGCGGCAAGGGCGTCGTCTGGCTGCTGGAGGACCCGAAGAAGGCGGTCAAGGCCATCAAGTCGGCGGTGACGGACGCCGACGAGTCGTACGGCGTGCGCTTCGACCCGGTCGAGAAGCCGGGCATCTCGAACCTGCTGACCATCTTCTCGGCCGTGACCGGTCGGGACCTCGACGAGATCGCCAAGGAGTACGACGGCCGCGGGTACGGCTACCTCAAGGTGGACCTGGCCGACGCCGTCGTCGCCTTCCTCGAGCCGTTCCAGGCCCGGGCGAACACCTACCTCGCGGACCCGGCGGAGCTGGACCGCGTGCTGGCCGACGGCGCGGACCGTGCGCGTGCCATCGCCCGTCCCGTGCTGAACCGGATGTACGAGCGGTTCGGACTGCTCCCCGCACGAGGCGACCGGTGAACCTCCCCGAGCGGGGACCCGGCCAGGTTCGCATCGGGATCGCCATCGAGATCCCGGAACCTTACGCCGCCGAGCTGAGCGCGGCGCGGGTGGCGGCCGAGGACCCGCTCGCGGACTTCATCCCCCCGCACATCACGCTGCTGGGGCCCACCCTGCTCGACGCGGGGCGGCTCGCCGAGGCGCGCGACCACCTGGCCGCCGTGGCCGCCTCGGCGCCGCCGTTCACGGTCCAGCTGCGCGGTACCGCCACGTTCCGGCCGGTCTCGCCGGTGGTGTTCGTGGCGCTGGCGCAGGGCATCTCCGAGTGCGAGCAGCTCGAGTCGAGCGTGCGGTCCGGGATCCTGGACGGCGAGCTGCGGTTCAACTACCACCCGCACGTCACCATCGCGCACGAGGTGCCCGACGCGGCCCTCGACAAGGCGTTCGACGCGATGTCGGACTACTCCGCCGAGTTCGACGTCGACCGGTTCTACCAGTACGAGCACGGCGACGACGGCATCTGGCGGCCCCAGGCGGCGTTCCCGCTGGGCTGAGCGGGCCGCTCCCGTCTAGTGTCGACCGGGTGAAGCGGCTGATCGAGCTCGGGCAGGCGGCCTGGGCGCGCTGGGAGGTCACCCGTGCCGGCCGCACGCTCAACCGGTACAACACGGCCGGCGGGTCCGTGCTGTGCGGCGGGATGGCGTATGCCGCACTGTTCTCCCTGTTCGCCGCCCTCACCATCGGCTACACCGTGTTCGCGCGCGCGCTCGGCGGTGACCTCGGGCTGCGCGACGCCGTGCTGGCGCAGATCGACACCTGGGTGCCGGGCCTCGTGGACACCGGCGAAGGCGGCGTGCTGGCGCCCTCCGACCTCGTGCTCTCCTCGGGCCTGAGCTGGACGTCGATCGTCGCGGCAGTGGTGCTGCTCTGGTCCGCCACCAACTTCATGGGTGCTCTGCGCACGTCGGTCCGTGCGATGTTCGACGAGACCGACGGCGAGGGCAACCCCCTGACCGACCGGCTGCGGCAGCTCCTCGGGTTCGCGCTGCTCGGCGTCGGCGTGCTGGTCACGGCGGCCGCGAGCGTTGCGGTGTCCACGGCGGTGCCCTGGCTCCTGGAGCTCGTGGGCCTGGGGGAGGGCGTCGGCGGGATGGTTCGCGGGATCGGCCTCGTGCTGACGACGCTGCTCGACACGGTCCTGGTCGCCGCGGTGATCCGGTACGTGGGCGAGGTCCGCCCGGCCCGGCGGGACCTGCTGATCGGGTCCCTGGGCGTCGGCATCGTGGCCGGCGGGCTCCGCTTCCTCGGCACCGAGGTGATCGCGGGCATCGCCACCCGCAACGCGCTGCTGGCGTCCTTCGCCGTGGTGGTGACGCTGCTGCTCCTGGTCAACCTCCTGGCCCGCGTCCTGCTCGTGGCGTGCGCCTGGATGGCGGTCGCCGACAGAAGCACCGAGGGCGGAAGGTAGCCACGGCCACCTTCCGCCCTCGGCGGGGTCGGACGAAGAGCTCAGAACGCCCGGGTGATCATGGCGCGCTTGACCTCTTGGATCGCCTTCGTCACCTCGATGCCCCGGGGGCAGGCCTCGGTGCAGTTGAAGGTCGTGCGGCAGCGCCACACGCCCTCCTTGTCGTTGAGGATCTCCAGGCGCTGCGAGCCACCCTCGTCACGGCTGTCGAAGATGAAGCGGTGCGCGTTCACGATCGCGGCCGGGCCGAAGTACTGGCCGTCCGTCCAGAACACCGGGCACGACGAGGTGCACGCGGCGCACAGGATGCACTTGGTGGTGTCGTCGAACCGGGCGCGGTCCTCGGGGGACTGGTAGCGCTCCTTGGACGGCTCGTTCCCCGTGGTAATGAGGAACGGCATGATCTCGCGGTAGGACGCGAAGAACGGCTCCATGTCCACGACGAGGTCCTTGATCACGGGCAGGCCCTTGATGGGCTCGACGGTGATCGGCTTGTCAGGGTTGACGTCCTTGAGCAGCGTCTTGCAGGCCAGACGGTTGCGGCCGTTGATCCGCACCGCGTCCGAACCGCAGACGCCGTGCGCGCAGGACCGGCGGAACGTGAGCGAACCGTCCATGTCCCACTTGATCTTGTGCAGGGCGTCCAGCACCCGGTCGGTGCCGTGGGCCTCGACCGTGAAGTCCTCCCAGGTGGCCTCCTCGGACACCTCAGGGTTGAACCGCCGGACCCGCAGCGTGACCGTGAACGAGGGGATCTCGCCGGCGGCGGACGGTGCGGCGGCTTCGAGTGTGGCAGTCATCAGTACTTACGCTCCATCGGCTCGTACCGGGTCTGGACAACGGGCTTGGAGCCCAGGACGACCTTGTAGCCGTCGAACTCCTCGACGTGGTCGAAGTAGCCCTCGACGTGACCCTCGGCCTGGTCCGACGCCTCGGGCGGGCGGCGGTAGGCCATCGTGTGCAGCATGTAGTGGGCGTCGTCGCGGTTCGGGTAGTCCTCGCGGTAGTGCCCGCCGCGGGACTCCTTGCGGTTGATGGCCGCGACCACGGTGACCTCGGCGATGTCGAGCAGGAAGCCCAGCTCGATGGCCTCGAGGAGGTCGGTGTTGAAGAGCTTGCCCTTGTCCTGCACCGACGCGTTGCGGTAACGCTTCTGCAGGGCACGGATGTCGGAGAGGGCCTCGTTCAGCGAGTCGCCCGTACGGAACACCTGGGCGTTGAGGTCCATGGTGTCCTGGAGCGCCTTGCGGATGTCGGCCACCCGCTCGCCGTCGGGCCGGTTACGCATCTCGTCGAGCTGCGCGATCACGCGGACCGTCGGGTCCTCGGGCAGCTCGTGGAACTCCGCCGTCTTGGCGTACTCGGCGGCGGCCCGGCCGGAACGCTTGCCGAACACGTTGATGTCGAGCAGCGAGTTGGTGCCGAGCCGGTTGGAGCCGTGCACGGACACGCAGGCGACCTCGCCGGCGGCGTAGAGGCCCTTGACCACGTTGACGCCGTCGCGGAGCACCTCGCCCTTGACGTTGGTCGGCACGCCGCCCATCGCGTAGTGCGCGGTGGGGTACACGGGCACCGGCTCCGTGTAGGGCTCGATGCCGAGGTAGGTGCGCGCGAACTCGGTGATGTCCGGGAGCTTGGCGTCGATGTGCGCGGGCTCCAGGTGCGTCAGGTCGAGCAGCACGTAGTCCTTGTTCGGACCGGCGCCCCTGCCCTCGCGCACCTCGTTCGCCATGGACCGCGCCACGATGTCACGGGGTGCGAGGTCCTTGATCGTGGGTGCGTAGCGCTCCATGAAGCGTTCGCCCTCGGAGTTGCGCAGGATGCCGCCCTCGCCGCGAGCCGCCTCCGACAGGAGGATGCCCAGCCCCGCGAGGCCCGTGGGGTGGAACTGGAAGAACTCCATGTCCTCCAGCGGCAGCCCACGGCGGTACGCCAGGGCCATGCCGTCACCGGTCAGGGTGTGCGCGTTCGAGGTGGTCTTGAAGATCTTCCCGGCACCGCCGGTGGCGAAGATGATCGACTTGGCCTGGAACACGTGCAGCTCGCCGGTCGCCAGGTCGTAGGCGACGACGCCGGTCGCGTTGACCTCCTCGCCGGCCGCGATCTCCTCGGTGGTGAGGTCGTGGTCCGTGATGAGGTCCAGCACGTAGAACTCGTTGAAGAACTCCACGTCCTGCTTGACGCAGTTCTGGTAGAGCGTCTGGAGGATCATGTGGCCGGTGCGGTCGGCGGCGTAGCACGCGCGGCGCACCGCGGACTGGCCGTGGTCGCGGGTGTGCCCGCCGAAGCGGCGCTGGTCGATCTTGCCCTCGGGGGTGCGGTTGAACGGGAGGCCCATCCGCTCCAGGTCGAGGACCGACTCGATCGCCTCCCGGGCGAGGATCTCGGCCGCGTCCTGGTCGACGAGGTAGTCACCGCCCTTGACGGTGTCGAACGTGTGCCACTCCCAGTTGTCGTCCTCGACGTTCGCGAGGGCTGCCGCCATACCGCCCTGGGCGGCACCGGTGTGGGAGCGGGTGGGGTACAGCTTGGAGATCACCGCGGTGCGGGCCTCCTTGGACGACTCGAGGGCGGCGCGCATCCCGGCGCCGCCGGCGCCGACGATGACAACGTCGTACTGATGGGTCTGCATCGGGCTCGATGCCTCCTGCTGAAGAGTTTCGGTGTGTGGGGCGGGACGTGCTGGTGCTAGGCCGTGCAGAAGGAGGCGAGCAGCTCTGCGGGCGCGTCGGTCGGGCACGCTTCGAACGTGAAGATCACGAGGGTGCCGAGCACGACCACGACGGTGAACGCCAGGTACAGCAGGCCCTTGAGGATGCCGCGCGTCAGGTCCCGGGTGGCGTAGTCGTTGATGATCGTGCGCACGCCGTTGGTGCCGTGGATCATGGCGAGCCACAGCATGAGCAGGTCCCAGACCTGCCACATCGGGTTCGCCCACTTGCCGGCCACGAAGGCGAAGTCGATGGCGTGCACGCCCTCGCCCACCATCAGGTTGACGAACAGGTGGCCGAAGATGAGGACGAGCAGCACCACGCCGGACGCCCGCATGAAGACCCAGGAGTAGAGCTCGTAGTTGCCGCGCGTCGTCCTGCGCCGCTCGTACGGGGAGCGGGGGGTAGCGACCTTGGCCACCGCTGCGGTTCCGTGTGCCATCAGTGACCCCCGGTGAAGACGTTGATGAGGTGCCGCGGCAGGAAGCCCGCCATCGTCACGACGAAGAGACCGACGACCACCCAGAGCATCGTCTTCTGGTACTTGGGGCCCTTGGCCCAGAAGTCCACCAGGAGGATGCGGATGCCGTTGAACGCGTGGAAGACGATCGCGGCCACGAGCCCGGCCTCGCCCAGCCCCATGATCTCGGTCTGGTAGGTGCTGATCGCTGCGTTGTACGCCTCGGGGGACACGCGCACCAGCGCTGTGTCGAGCACGTGCACGAGCAAGAAGAAGAAGATCAGCACGCCGGTCACGCGGTGCGCGACCCATGACCACATGCCTTCACGGCCGCGGTATAACGTGCCTGCTGGTGCGGTGGGCACTTCGGGAGCCTCCTATGGCTGTCCGGCTGGGGGGTGGCTGGTCCCCACTGTAATGACAACTGGTCGCCTCGATCGCCGCCCGGCAGCCCGTACGGGCATCAAGACGCGGCATTTGTGACTGATCCCACAGGGGAGATGTCGCCGCTTCGGGCACCCGTCAGGTTGCCCGTGCGTTGCTACCGGATCCCGCTCTCCGCCAGGGCTCGGCCCGGGCTGCTATGGCTGCGAGAACTCCGTCCGACTGACATCCTGCGGGGCATGACTTCGGCCGCCGCCCCATCGTCCCCGATCGACGACTTCTTCGCAGTGGTACCCGCCGGTGGGTCCGGCACCCGGCTCTGGCCGCTCTCGCGTGGCGGGGAGCCCAAGTTCCTGCACGACCTCGTCGGTTCCGGCATGTCGTTGCTGCAGGCCACCGAGCACCGGCTGCGTCCGCTGGCCGGGGCCGACGGCGTCATCCTGGTCACCGGCGAGCAGCACGTGGCGGCCTGCCGCGCGCAGCTCCCCGGCCTCGCCGACGACGCCGTGCTCGCCGAGCCGTCGCCGCGCGACTCCATGGCGGCGATCGGCCTGGCCGCCGCCGTGCTGGAGAAGCGCCACGGCGACGTCGTCATCGGGTCGTTCGCGGCGGACCATGTGATTCATGGCACGCGCGCGTTCGAGCTGGCGGTCCGTGAGGCCGTAGCCGCCGCGCGTGCCGGCTACGTGACGACGGTCGGGATCGCCGCCTCGCGCCCGTCGGTGGCCTTCGGCTACGTGCGTTCCGGCGAGCCGCTCGGGGTCGAGGAGGCGCCGCACACGCTGCACGTGCGGGGGTTCACGGAGAAGCCCGACGCCGCGACGGCGCTGGTCTACCTCGCGTCCGGCGAGTACCGGTGGAACGCGGGCATGTTCGTCTCGCGCACCTCGGTGCTGCTGGGGCACCTCGCCGAGCAGCGGCCCGAGCTGCACGACTCCCTGCGGCTCGTCGCGGACGCGTGGGACACCCCGCGCCGGGCGGCGGTGCTGGCCGACGTGTGGCCCGGCCTCGAGAAGATCGCCATCGACCACGCGGTGGCCGAGCCGGTCGCGGCGGCCGGCGGCGTCGCCGTCGTGCCGGGCACGTTCGGCTGGGACGACGTCGGGGACTACAACTCGCTCGCGGTCCTCCTGCCGTCCGACGACGACAGCGGCGCCAAGGTGCTCGGCGACCCGGCCGACGTGCTGCGCATCGACAGCGCCGGCTCGGTGGTGGTCCCGGCGTCGGGCCGGCTGGTGACGGTGCTGGGGCTGGACGACGTGGTCGTCGTCGACACGCCGGACGCGCTGCTGGTCACCACGCGCGCCCGCGCGCAGCAGGTGAAGAACGTGGTGGCGGCGGTCAGGGAGCGCGGCCGCGAGGACCTCCTCTGACCCGTCCTCGGGCGCACCGTCGGACAGTCATGTCCGCATCGTGGGACGGATTGTCTGCCGCCGTGTCTCGCGGGCCGGACGGCGATACCGTGGTCGGGTGAACCCGACCCAGCCGCCCGTCAATCTCGCCGACTTCGATCTGATCGTTTCGAACGACCAGATGCCGGTGGGTGACGTGCCCGCAGGGAACGCGACGGAGGTCGTCGCAGGCCTGGCTGCCCGCGTGGGCGAGCTGGCCGAGGTCCTGGACCCCGAGCTCATCGCGTTCCGCCGCGACGTGCACGCCCACCCCGAGCTGTCCCGCAAGGAGACCCGCACCACGCACGCCGTCGCCGAGCGGCTGCGGGCCGCGGGCCTCGAGCCGCGCCTGCTCCCGATCGGTTCCGGACTGGTCTGCGACATCGGTCCCGACCACGGTCCGAACGGTGAGGGCCGAGTCGGCCTGCGTGCCGACCTCGACGCCCTCCCGCTGCAGGAGACCAGCGGTGTGGAGTTCGCCTCGACCGAGCCGGGCGTCGCGCACGCCTGCGGGCACGACGTGCACACCACCGTGGTGCTCGGTGCGGGCCTCGTGCTCGCGCGCCTGGCCGAGGAGGGGCGGCTGCGGCGCGGTGTCCGCCTCTTCTTCCAGCCGGCCGAGGAGGTGTTCCCCGGCGGCGCCGAGGACATCATCAACCGCACCTCGGAGCTCGAGGGCGTCGACCGCATGGCGGCGCTGCACTGTGACCCGAAGTTCGACGTCGGGCACGTCGGCACCCGCATCGGGCCGATCACCTCCGCCAGCGACTCGGTCATGGTGACCGTCGCGTCCCCCGGCGGGCACACCTCGCGCCCGCACCTCACGGGTGACGTCGTCTTCGCGCTCGGCCAGATCATCACCCAGACCCCGGGCGTGCTGGGGCGCCGGCTCGACCCGCGTTCCGGCGTGAACCTGACCTGGGGTGCGGTCCAGGCGGGCTCGACGCCCAACGCGATCCCGTCCACCGGCATCGTCAAGGGCACGCTGCGCTGCCTCGACGTGCGGGCCTGGGAGAAGGCGGGCGAGCTGGTGCGCGAGGCGGTCGAGCAGATCGTCGCGCCGTACCAGGTCAGCGTGTCGGTGACCGTGACGCACGGCGTGCCGCCGGTCGAGAACCAGGCGGCGGCCACCTGCGACCTCGAGGACGCGGTCCGCGACGCCGTGGGGCCCGATGCCGTCCAGCTGACCGAGCAGTCCATGGGTGGCGAGGACTTCGCCTGGTTCCTGCGGAAGGTACCGGGCACCATGGCCCGCCTCGGCGTGCGCACGCCCGGGGGCCGCACCTATGACCTGCACCAGGGCGACCTGGTGGTCGACGAGCGGGCGATCGGGGTCGGTGTGCGGGCTCTTGCCCAGTTTGCGGCGAGCTGACCGCTGGATGTTCCTGTCTATGACGCTTCGGTAACGACTTACTCCGGTTACCGTCTCGAAACGCGAAATGCGGGATGCGCTGGCTACCCTCGGTGCGGTATAGGGCCCCGGTCTGATTGACTAGGGCTCGTCTGGACCATCTGAAGGAGCACCAGTGAAGAAGGCTGTTCGGCTGACCGCCCTTGCGGGAGCAGCGGCTCTCGCGCTCTCGGCGTGCGGAGCCGCCCCCGAGGAGACCACTGGTGGTGGCGACGCCGCCACCAGTGACTTCAAGCCCTGCATCGTCTCGGACCAGGGTGGGTTCGACGACAAGAGCTTCAACCAGCTCAGCTACGAGGGCGTCACTGCTGCCGCCGAGGAGCTTGATACGACGGCGCACGAGGTCGAGTCGGCGTCGGAGAGCGACTACAAGGGCAACGTCGAGTCGCTCGTGGCCGAGGGCTGCGACGCCATCGTCACGGTCGGCTTCGCGCTGTCCGCGACGACCATCGAGTCGGCGAAGGCCAACCCTGAGATCGACTACATCATCATCGACGACGCCGCCGACGCGGACTTCGACGGTGAGGCCGACTCGGAGAACATCAAGCCGATCCTCTACGACACCGCGCAGGGCGCGTTCCTCGCGGGCTACCTGGCCGCCGGGTACTCGGAGGCCGACAAGGTCGGTACCTACGGTGGTCAGGAGTTCCCGACCGTCACCATCTTCATGGATGGTTTCAAGCAGGGCATCGACTACTACAACGAGACCAAGGGCGAGAAGGTCGAGCTGGTCGGCTGGGACGGCGAGAAGGGCTCCTTCACGGGTAGCTTCGCTGCCGACCCGGCGGCGAAGACCACCGCTAAGAACATCATCGACCAGGGCGTCGACGTCCTGTTCCCCGTGGGCGGCCCGATCTACCAGGGCGCCATGGACGCGATCGCCGACTCCGGCAAGGACGTCGCGATCATCGGTGCGGACGCCGACTTCTTCGAGACCGACCCGACCACGCAGGACGTGGTGCTCACGTCGGTCCTGAAGCGGATGGACGTCTCCGCCAAGGAGGCCGTCGTGGCCTCGGGCAACGGTGAGTTCGACCCGACGCCGTACGTCGGCACCCTCGAGAACGGTGGAGTGGACATCGCGCCGCTGCACAACTTCGAGGACAAGGTGGACCCGGCCCTGTGGGAAGAGGTCCAGGGCCTCAAGGAGTCGATCATCGCGGGTGAGGTCGAGGTGGAGTCCTACCTGGCCGAGTGATTCGCCCGGTCGATGACCGAGCAGTGACGCAAGATGGTCCCGGGGGGCACGGGTCGAACCGTGCGCCCCGGGACCTGTTATGAGCAGGACCCTCCTCGGGAAGGACATTCATGCGGCTCGAGCTGCGCGGCATCACCAAGCGCTTCGGCGCGCTCGTCGCGAACGACCATATCGACCTGGTCGTCCAGCCAGGCGAGATCCACTCGCTCCTCGGCGAGAACGGGGCTGGCAAGTCCACCCTGATGAACGTGCTCTACGGCCTGTACCAGGCGGACGAGGGCGAGATCCTGCTGGACGGCGTGGTCCAGCACTTCTCCGGACCGGGCGACGCGATGGGTGCGGGCATCGGCATGGTGCACCAGCACTTCATGCTCGTCCCCGTCTTCACCGTCGCGGAGAACGTCATGCTCGGCCACGAGCAGACCCGCGGCGGCGGGCGCCTCGACCTGGAGGCGGCCCGCGCGCAGGTGAAGGAGATCTCGGCCCGCTTCGGCTTCCACGTGGACCCCGACGCCGTGGTCGAGGACCTGCCGGTGGGTGTGCAGCAGCGCGTCGAGATCATCAAGGCGCTCTCCCGGAACGCCGACGTGCTGGTCTTCGACGAGCCGACGGCCGTGCTGACACCGCAGGAGACCGACGAGCTGATGGCGATCATGCGCCAGCTGCGCGACGAGGGCTCCGCGATCGTCTTCATCACCCACAAGCTGCGTGAGGTGCGCGAGGTCGCGGACCGCATCACGGTGATCCGCCACGGCAAGGTGGTGGGCGAGGCCCTGCCCACGGCGTCGGACGGCGAGCTCGCCTCGCTCATGGTGGGCCGCTCCGTGGAGCTGACGGTGCAGAAGGAGCAGCCCACTCTGCACGACAACGGGCTCAAGGTCACCGACCTGGTCATCACCGAGGCGAGCGGCACCGTGGTGGTCGACGGCGTGGACTTCGAGGTGCACGGCGGCGAGGTGCTCGTCGTCGCGGGCGTCCAGGGCAACGGCCAGACCGAGCTGACGGAGGCACTGCTGGGCCTGCAGGACGACGTGTCCGGGAGCGTCACGCTCGACGGCAAGGAGATCGTGGGCCGCTCGGTCCGCGCGATCCTCGACGAGGGCGTGGGATTCGTCCCCGAGGACCGCACGTACGACGGGCTGGTCGCCGAGTTCACCATCGCGGAGAACTTGATGCTCGACCGCTCCGACGGTCCGCCGTTCGTGCGCCGCGGTGCGCTGCAGCGCGGCTTCCGCGACCGGTTCGCCCACGAGAAGATCGCCGAGTTCGACGTCCGGACGCAGGGCATCACCACACCGGTGGGGCGCCTGTCGGGCGGTAACCAGCAGAAGGTGGTGCTCGCGCGCGAGCTGTCGCGCGACCTGCGCCTGTTCGTCGCCGCGCAGCCGACGCGCGGCGTGGACGTCGGCTCCATCGAGTTCATCCACAAGCGGATCATCGCCACCCGCGACGCAGGCGTCCCCGTGGTCGTGGTCTCCACGG
This sequence comes from Promicromonospora aerolata, assembly GCF_042682255.1. Lineage (NCBI taxonomy): Bacteria > Bacillati > Actinomycetota > Actinomycetes > Micrococcales > Promicromonosporaceae > Promicromonospora > Promicromonospora aerolata. The sequence continues at coordinate 2,482,968 of NZ_JBHUHF010000001.1, read as the reverse complement.
AGCTGGACGAGGCGGTGGCCCTGGCCGACCGCATCATGGTGATGTACCGCGGCAAGGTGGTGGGCATCGTGCCCGCCGACACCCCGCGCGACGTGCTGGGCCTGATGATGGCGGGGATCTCCCCCGAAGAGACGAAGGAGGCGTCAGCGTGAGCGCGCCCGACCAGGAGCCCGGTCTCGATCCAGGCACCGCCGAGGAGCTGGAGCAGGAGCGGGCCCGCGAGGCCGGCGGACCGGTGGGCGACGGCGCCGTCGACACCGCGGACCGTCTGGCCAAGGCCCTGCACCAGACGATGAGCAGCCCGTGGACCGTGTCCGTCGGCGCCGTGCTGCTCGCCATCGTCGCAGGCTCGATCATGATCGCCTTCACGGACGAGGAGGTGAAGGCCGCCGCGACGTACTTCTTCGCGCGGCCCACCGACACGTTCGTCGCCCTCGGCCAGGCGATCGGCGGCGCGTACTCGGCGCTGTTCCGCGGCTCGGTGGTCAACCTGCGGGCGGAGGACTTCGCGACCGCGATCCACCCCCTCACCCAGACGCTCAACTATGCGACGCCGCTCATCGCGGCGGGCCTGGGCGTGGCGCTCGCCTTCCGGGCCGGCCTGTTCAACATCGGTGGCCAGGGGCAGATGCTCGTGGCGGCAGCGGCGGCGGGCTGGGTCGGCTTCGGCGTGAGCGGCGTGCCGTTCCCGCTGCACCTGCTGATGGCGCTCGTGGCCGGTATGGCGGCGGGCGCGCTGTGGGCCGGCCTGGCGGGCCTGCTCAAAGCACGCACCGGTGCGCACGAGGTGATCGTCACGATCATGCTCAACTACGTGGCGTTCTACCTGATCTCCTACCTGCTGGCGACGCCGGGGCTGCTGCAGGCGCCCGGGTCGTCCAACCCGAAGACGCCGCCGACCGCGGAGTCCGCACAGCTTCCGCCGCTGGTGGGCGATCGGTTCAACCTCCACTGGGGGTTCGTGCTGGCACTCCTCGCGGTCGTGTTCGTGTGGTGGCTGCTGAGCCGGTCGTCGACGGGCTTCGCGTTCCGGGCCGTCGGGGAGAACCCCCGCGCGGCCCGGGTGGCCGGGATCGACACGGGCCGCGCCACGGTCAACGCCATGCTCGTGGCCGGTGGCCTCGTCGGCCTGGCAGGTGCTTCGCAGGTGCTGGGCGGCGTCACGACGGGCTTCAGCTCGGACATCGACGCGGGCATCGGGTTCGACGCCATCACCGTCGCCCTGCTCGGCGGGTCCAACCCGTGGGGCGTGCTCGCGGCCGGCATCCTGTTCGGCGCGTTCAAGGCGGGCGGGTCCACCATGCAGGCCTCCCAGGGCATCCCGAGCGACATCGTGCTCGTGGTCCAGTCCCTCATCGTGCTGTTCATCGCGGCGCCGCCGCTGGTCCGGGCGATCTTCCGGCTGCCGGACCCGAACCGGCGTCGGGCACCGAAGAAGAAGGCGAACCGGAACCGGAAGGAGGCGGCAGCGTGAGCGCCGACCACACCACGACTCAGCTCGACGCGCCGCTGTCGGAGACGACGCGCACCGTGACCGTCGTGTCCTGGAAGTCGGCGGGCGTGCTGCTGACCGTCACGGCGCTGTACGCGCTGCTGCTCATCGCGGTCCCGCACTCGGGCGACACGCGGTTCCTGCTGTCGCAGCGCGGGGACTTCTTCCAGATCCCGGTGATCGTGGTCCCGGCCGCACCGCTCGCCTGGGTGTGCGCGGTCGTGCTGCTCGCCGTGACCGCGGCCGCCGTCGTGCTCACCGCGCGCAGGACCAGGACACCGCTGTGGCTCGTGGCGGTGTTCGCCTTCGCCGGCCTCACCGGCTTCCTGGCCTGGGCCGGGGCGGGCAGCCCGCGCGACCTGTCGGTGGTGGGCCTGCTCGGCGGCGCCGTGCTGTGGTCGGTGCCGTTCGTGTACGGCGCGCTGGGCGGCGTGATCGGCGAGCGCGCGGGCGTGATCAACATCGCGATCGAGTCGCAGCTGCTCGGCGCGGCGTTCACGGCGGGCATCGTGTCCTCGGTGACGAACAGCGCACTGATCGGCCTGGCCGCTGCGGTGCTCGCCGGCGCGCTCGTGTCGCTCGTGCTCGGCCTGTTCGCGATCACGTACCACGTGAACCAGGTGATCGTGGGTGTGGTCCTGAACGTCCTGGTGGTCGGGCTGACCAGCTTCCTCTACTCGCAGGTGCTGCAGGCCGACGCCGCGACGCTCAACTCGACCACGCGGTTCTCGTCGATCCCGATCCCGGTGCTGTCGGACATCCCCGTGCTCGGCCCGGTCCTGTTCGACCAGCCGCTGCTGATCTACCTGATGTTCTTCGCCGTCCCGGCGGTCTGGTACGCGCTGAACCGGACCCGCTGGGGTCTGCGGCTGCGCTCGGTGGGCGAGCACCCGAAGGCCGCCGACACCGTCGGCATCGACGTGGTGCGCACCCGGTACAACGCGGTGCTCGTCGCGGGTGCTGTGGCCGGGCTCGGTGGTGCGTTCTACACCACCGTCTACCTCAGCCAGTTCGGCGAGAACATGACCGGCGGCGCCGGCTACATCGCGCTCGCCGCGGTGATCTTCGGCAAGTGGGACCCGGTGCGGGCCGCGTTCGCGGGCCTGCTGTTCGGGTTCGCCTCCAACCTGCAGAACGTGCTGTCCGTCGTGGGCTCGCCCGTGCCGAGCCAGTTCATGCTCATGGTGCCGTACGTCGTCACCCTGCTGGCCGTGGCCGGTCTGGTCGGGCGGTCGCGCCGCCGGCAGCCTCGGGCGAGCCGTACATCAAGGGATGAGGATGATGGACGTGGAACCTGCGGAAGCAGCGGGCGGCGTGGACTGGGACGGCCTGCGGGCCGCGGCCCGCGGCGCGCTCGACAAGGCGTACGTGCCGTACTCGCAGTACCCGGTGGGCGCGGCGGCCTTCGCCGACGACGGTCGCCTGCTCACGGGCGCCAACGTCGAGAACGCCGCGTACGGGGTGACGCTGTGCGCCGAGTGCTCCCTGGTCAGCGCCCTCGTGATGTCGGGGGGCGGGCGGCTGGCCGCGTTCACGTGCCTGAACGCGCTCGGCGAGACGATCATGCCGTGCGGCCGGTGCCGCCAGATCCTGTGGGAGCACGGCGGGCCGGAGCTGCTGGTGGACACCCCGCTGGGCGTCCAGCCGATGACGGAAGTACTGCCCCAGGCCTTCGGGCCGGGAGACCTGGACCACGTGCGGAAGGCAACCCGATGACCGAGCAGTTCGACGCCGTCGACATCATCCGCGCCAAGCGTGACCAGGAGAGCCTGGACGACGCGCAGATCGACTGGCTGATCGACGCCTACACGCGTGGTGCGGTGGCCGACGAGCAGATGTCCGCGATGACCATGGCGATCCTGCTGAACGGCATGTCGCGCGCGGAGATCTCCCGGTGGACCCACGCGATGATCGAGTCCGGCGAGCGCATGTCGTTCGCCGGGCTCTCCCGGCCGACGGCGGACAAGCACTCGACCGGCGGTGTGGGCGACAAGATCACGCTGCCCCTCGCGCCGCTCGTCGCCGCGTTCGACGTGGCCGTGCCCCAGCTCTCGGGCCGCGGCCTGGGCCACACGGGCGGCACGCTCGACAAGCTGGAGTCGATCCCCGGCTGGCGGGCCGCGCTGTCGAACGACGAGATGATGGCGCAGCTGGAGTCGGTCGGCGCCGTGATCTGTGCCGCCGGCGCGGGCCTGGCCCCGGCCGACCGCAAGCTGTACGCCCTGCGGGACGTCACGGCGACGGTCGAGGCGATCCCGCTCATCGCGAGCTCGATCATGTCCAAGAAGATCGCCGAGGGCACCGGTGCGCTGGTGCTCGACGTGAAGGTCGGCTCCGGGGCCTTCATGAAGACCCTCGAGAGCGCGCGCGAGCTCGCCCGCACGATGGTGGACCTCGGGACCGACGCCGGTGTGCGCACCGTCGCGCTGGTCACCGACATGTCCGTGCCGCTGGGCCGCGCGGCCGGCAACGCCCTCGAGGTGCGGGAGTCCCTGGAGGTGCTGTCGGGCGGCGGTCCGTCCGACGTCGTGGACCTCACGGTCGCCCTGGCCGTGGAGATGCTCGCGGCGGCCGACCGGCCCGTCGGGGAGGACGACGTCCGTGCGGCCCTGGCCGACGGCCGCGCCATGGACAAGTGGCGCGCCATGATCGCGGCGCAGGGCGGCGACGTCTCCGCTGCGCTCCCGGTCGCGAAGGAGTCCGAGACCGTGGTGGCACCGGAGCCGGGGGTGCTCGTCGCACTCGACGCCTATGCCGTGGGCGTCGCCGTGCGCCGCCTCGGTGCGGGCCGCGCGCGCAAGGAGGACACGGTGCAGGCTGCCGCCGGCATCGAGATCCACGTGAAACCGGGGGAGCCGGTCGTCGCCGGTCAGCCGCTGTTCACGCTGCACACCGACACGCCGGAGCGGTTCGCGCGGGCGCGCGAAGCGCTCGAGGGTGGCTGGGCCGTGGAGCCGGAGGGCGTGGGCGGTGGCGTCCTCGGCGGTGCGCTGGCCGGTGCCGCCAGCACGCTCTCGACCGTCGACGTCGGCGCGGGAGCCCTGGTCGGGGCCGCACTGGCGGCGGACGAGTCGGTGGTGCTGGACCGCATCGTCTGAACCTGCGGCCTGACCGGCGGGGGCACGGCCTGGCCGGCCACCGCAGGTATCGCCCGCGCGCGCCAGCGTGGCGAACCGGCGAGTCGCGCCGACCCGGCTTAGCCTGGCGAGGTGCCGTCGACATTGCGCCTTTCGTCCCTGCTTGGCGGTATGCGTGCCTTCGCCGGGCCAGTACCGACACCGCCGCCGCCCGGCCGCTTCGCGCGGCCCCCCGTGCCCGACGACGTCGAACGGCATCTCGAGGCGGTGCCGTCCAGGGCCCGGCGCTCGGTGCTGGACCCGCTGTCGCGTGAGCGGGGTACCGGCACCGTCGGCTTCCCCCGGCGGCTGAACCTGCCGTCGCTCGACGGGACCATCGCTGCCGCCGTGCAGGTCGACGAGACGACCTGCGGGTCGGCGGTGCTGGCGATGCTGGGGCTCGCCGGCGACCCGCGGGTGGCGCTGCGGCTCGCGAGCCACGACCCGGCAGGCCGGTTCGTGCGGCTGCAGCACGCCGTGCAGGAGGCCACCAACCGGCGCGGTCTGCTCGTCGCCGGCTGGCCGCGTACCTACGGCACACCGCCCTGGGGCGCGGCGCGCTTCGCCACCTACGGCGGGGTGCGCTACACCCACCGGGTGGCGGGCTCCCAGGCCGTGCTGGAGGCTGCGGTCGCGAGCGCGCGCGCCGGCATCCCGGTGCCCCTCTACACCGGCGGCGACGTCACGGGCGGCTGGGGCTCGGCGGTCCCGCGCCACGTGGTACTGCTCACGCTGGCCGACGGCGAGGGCACGGCGGGCAGCGCGGTCCTCTACGAGCCGTCCGGTGCCGGGCTGCACACCGTCCCCGTCGCCGCCCTCCTCGACCCGCCCCCGGCGCCGTCGGGCGCGGCGGAACCGGCGCAGTCCACCGGTGACCGCACCGCCGCACGGGTGCGCAAGGCGCTGACCGCGGCGCTCGGCGGCTGGCCGCACGTCGCGTGGGTGCTGCTGCCCGAGCGTCTCGGCCGGTGGCATGGTGACGACGCCGGGGTGACGATGGAAGCCACCTGACGAGGAGGCCCCGATGAGCACGCTCCCTGGTCCCGACTCCTGGCGTGACGCCGGCCTGGACCCGCCGAAGGACGCCGAGGTCGACACCACGCACGAGCCCGACGAGTACGTCCCGGACGCACCCCGGCCCGACTCCGACGGCTCCGCCGCCGAGGCGGACGTCGTGGAGCAGGCGCTGGACGTGCCGGCGGCGGACGACGACGAAGAGGCCGGCCCCGACGAGGGCTGACCCAGACGGTAGGTTGTCAGCATGACCACGCAAGACCCCGGGGCCCGCCCCGGTGAGGCGCTGATACGCGCCCTGCCCAAGGTTGTGCTGCACGACCATCTCGACGGGGGACTGCGGCCGCAGACCGTCCTCGAGCTCGCGGACGCCGCCGGACACCCGCTGCCCGCCACCGACGCCGAGTCCCTCGCGAGCTGGTTCCGCGACGCCGCGGACTCCGGCACGCTGGTCCGGTACCTGGAGACCTTCGAGCACACGGTCGCCGTCATGCAGACGGCCGACCACCTGGCCCGCGTCGCACGCGAGGCGGTGCTGGACCTCGCGGCCGACGGCGTCGTGTACGCCGAGCAGCGCTGGGCCCCGGAGCAGCACCTGGCCGGCGGGCTGTCCCTCGTCGAGGCCGTCGAGGCCGTGCAGGCCGGGATCGACGACGGCATCGCGGCGGCGGCAGCCGACGGGCACCTCATCCGGGTGGGCCAGCTCGTCACCGCCATGCGCCACCAGGACCGCTGGCAGGAGATCGCCGAGCTCGCCGTCGACTACCAGGACGACGGTGTGGTCGGGTTCGACATCGCGGGGCCCGAGGCCGGGTTCCCGCCGTCGCGGCACCTCGGTATCTGGCGCTTCCTCGCGGAGCACGACGTGCCGGTGACGATCCACGCCGGCGAGGCCGACGGCCTCGACTCCATCGGGCAGGCGGTGCACCTGGGGCACGCCGACCGGCTCGGGCACGGTGCCCGGATCATCGACGACATCGCCTTCCTGGCGGGCGGCGACCCGAACGAGCGCGGCCTGTCGGGCGACGGGCACGGTGGCGCCGCCGACCTCGGGCGCCTTGCCCACTGGGTGCGCGACCACCAGATCCCGCTCGAGCTGTGCCCGGTGTCGAACCTGCAGACGGGGGCCGCGGAGTCGATCGCGAAGCACCCGATCACCCGCCTCAAGGAGCTGGACTTCGCGGTCACGCTCAACACGGACAACCGCCTGATGTCTCGCACGTCGATGACGCACGAGATGAAGCTGCTCGTCGACGAGGCCGCCTGGACGATCGACGACCTCGTCGACGTGACAGTCACCGCCGCCTGGGGTGCGTTCATGCACCACGACGAGCGGCGCGACCTCGTGGAGCAGGTCATCCTGCCCGGATTCCAGAAAGTCGAAGGTGCACTCGTATGACCGCTCAGCCCGGAACGCCCCGCCCGGCAGTACCGCACGACAGGGCGACACTGGCCGCGTTCGTCGACCACACCCTGCTCAAGCCCGAAGCCACCGCGAGCGACGTCGCCACGCTCGTCGAGGAGGGCGCCGGGCTCGGCGTCTTCTCGGTGTGCGTGTCGCCGTCGTTCGTGTCCCTCGCGGTCGAGGTCGCGGCCGGCCGGCTCGCCGTCGCGACCGTGTGCGGATTCCCGTCCGGCAAGCACATGGGTGACGTGAAGGCCTTCGAGGCGGCCCGTGCCGTGGCCGACGAGGCGGACGAGATCGACATGGTGATCGACGTCGGCACCGCGCGCTCCGGCCGGTTCGACGCCGTCGAGGCCGACATCGCCGCCGTGCGTGCCGCGGTGCCGAACGACCGGATCCTCAAGGTGATCATCGAGTCGGCGGCGCTGACGGACGAGCAGATCGTGGGCGCGTGCCAGGCGGCGGAGGCGGCCGGGGCCAACTTCGTCAAGACGTCCACGGGCTTCCACCCGGCCGGCGGCGCCTCGACGCACGCCGTGTCGCTGATGGCGCGGACCGTCGGTGCCCTCGGTGGCGGCAAGCTCGGGGTGAAGGCCTCCGGCGGGATCCGGGACCTGGACGCCGCGCTCGCGATGATCGAGGCGGGCGCGACCCGCCTGGGCCTGTCGGGCACGGCCTCCGTCCTGGGCGGCTTCGACACGGGAGCGGCAGCGGCACCCGCGCCGCCGTCCGACACCTACTGACCGTCTCCGTTGAGTGCTGGGTATTCGTGGCTCAGCGGCGGGTCTCCCCACGAATACCCAGCACTCAACGGGTCAGCGGCGGGTCGAGAGCCAGGACTCCGCCGCCGACCAGTGCTCCTTCAGCAGCACGTCCTGGGCCTCGTGCCACGGCTTGACCGGGCCGGCCCAGTGGATCAGCCACGGTTCGGCGACGATCTCCTGCGTGGGCCACGCGTTCCACCGCGGGTCCAGCAGCCGGTAGCGCGAGCCGGCGTAGGCGTTCAGCACGTCCTGGTCGTTCAGCCCGTACCGCTCGGCGTACGGCATGAACTCGTGGGTGAACCGGTCGGCGCGCATCACGGCCAGGTCGAGCAGCAGGATGCCCGCGTTGAAGCCCCGGTACCCGTACCGGTGACGTTGTGTCATGGCCCGCACCAGGTCCCGCGCGGCACCGGGGTCGTGACCCAGCAGGCGCGTGGACCGGATGACGTTGCCGATGCCGTGCCGGTAGTTGTACGAGATGGACGGACGCGCCGCGAGCGGGGCTCCGTCGAGGTCGGCGTCGTACAGCTCGCCCAGGTCCACCACGGAGAGCGCGTCCAGGTCGTGATAGATCACGCGGTCGAGGTGCGGCAGCAGCTCCGGCAGCAGCAGGCGGTCCATCGTGGCCACGGTGATGTGCTGGAGCATGCCGAGCACCGCCCCGTAGTCGGTCCCGTCGCAGGCGTACCACTCGAACGTGACCTCGGGGAACAGCGCCGCGAGGCGGTCATGGTCGGCGGGCGTGTGGTCCCGCGTGAGCGCGACGACCCGCACCGGTCGGTCCGTGTGCCGCACCACCCCCGCGACCACCACCTCCAGCTGGGAGCGCAGGTTCCCGTCCAGGGCCACCGCCACGTTGACCGGCCCGGCCGACGCTCCCGATCGACTTGGCACTCCCGACCGGCCCGGCGCACGGTGCGCGCGCGGCTCGGCCGCCTCCACCAGCACCCGCGTGGCGCGGACCCCGGCCACGACGTCGTCGACGGAACAGCTGCCCGACGGCGCCGGTACCGGCGCGTCGTGCACCGCCCGCGCCCTGGCCACGTCGGCGGCGACCGTCGCTCGCCAGGTGGCGTAGACCTCGTCGCGGGAGGCACCGGCCAGGATCTTGGCCATCGCCGGCGCGAGGGCGTTCCGGATCCGGTGCTGCATGGCCCGGCGGTCGGTCTCGTCCGCGTCGAGTAGCCCGGAGAACCGGATGTCGGCGTCGTTCCGGGGCCGGAAGTCGACGTCGGCCCCGATGGCCCACGACGGCAGGAACGCGTGCAGGCGTGACGTGACCACGCGGGAGAACCGGGTGCGATAGGCGTCCAGCAGGTCGACGGCGGTGTGCAGGTTCCGGGCGAGGTCGTGCTCGCGCACCGAGGGGTGCAGGTGGGTGACCAGCTCGCTGCCGACGTCGTGCTCCGGTACCGGCGTGTCCACGTACACGGCCGGTGCGCCGGGTGCGGCCGGCGTGAAGTCCGCCGGGAACACCGTGTCGATAGTCGTGGTGAGGCAGCCGCTGAAGAACGCCGGGACACCCGCGTTGAGCAGCAGGTGCACCGTGGTCCAGTCGCGGCAGCCGATGGGTCCGTGGGCCTTGAGGTAGTCGACGGCCGCGGGGGTCAGGATCGCGTGCTTGTTGAGGTGGAACGAGACGAACAGCGGCTGGAGGTTCTCGTGGAACGGGAAGTCGAAGCGCAGGTCGAACTGGCTGTGCATGTACCAGCCGAACGCGAGCATCCACGTGTTCGGCGGCACCGGGTCCAGCCGGGACATGTCGCGCTGCACGAGCGTCAGGTGCACGTCGGCGCCCGGGCCGGGTACCACCTGCTCGGGGCGCACCCGGTCCGCGAGGAACGCCACGGGCTCGGTGACGGCGCCGTCACCGTGCAGGCGCAGGCCCTCGTGCCGCAGCAGGTGGCCGAGGCTCGCGATGGTCTGCACGGTGTCGCCGATGTTGCTGGACGCGACCTTCTCGTCGGGCGCCTTGTAGTCGATGACGGCGAAGGACACGTGTCCGGTGGGCACCCGCGCGGGTGCGCGCGGACGCAGCGCCTTGGCGATCCACGGCGCGAGGTGGTCGATCGACGCCTGGACCTGGTCGGTGCGGCCCTCGCCGTGCCGGGCGGCGTCGAGCGCCTCCGTCGCCAGCTCGGGCTCGTCCCTGATGAACAGGAGCTTCGCGATCTCGAGCAGCGCCGCGGCGTCGGGCACGTACCCGTAGCGCACCCAGGTGGCGGCGGTCCGCGCCACGTCGGGGCTGGCCATGGCGATGCCCGCCCGGAGGTACTCGGCGGGGGCGAGGCGGGCGGCGTCGTCGGGACCGAGCTGCCGCAGCAGGTCCCACGCGAGCTCGCGGAGGCCCGCACGCTGCGCGATCAGCGCGGCACCGGCGACGCCCGCGCGGAGGGTCTCGGGATGTGCCATCAACGAGTGGCACAACGAGCGCCACTGCGCCGTGTCGAGGGTGCGGGTGGTGCGGATGGAGGTGGTGACCGCCTCGTCGAGCGGGAGGCCACGGCGGAGCGCTGCGGTGAGCACCGCGTCACCGGAGGGGGGCTCGGGTCGTTCCTGGAAGGGGCGGTCCGCGGCGCGGTCCGGGGCGGACCACACCTCCCGCGGCTGACGGTTCGCTTCCTTGGCCGCCGCCCAGGTCTCCTGGTCGGGTGCGGGCAGCGGGCGCGCGTCAGGCACCGGACCGGGCCGGTCGTGGTGCGGGTTGTGGAGGCGATCCGCGGCGGCGGTGAGCAGCGTCTCGGCGCTCGTCTCGGCGGCGGTGTGGACCGGGTGCGCTGCCTCGCCGGGCTCGGTGAGACGGCGGCTTGCAGGGGACATGAAGGCTCCTTGTGGGTCGGCGAGCACGGCGGGCACCGCCGTCCGACGCGCACGCGGACGTGCGCGGAACAGCCGGCGGTGGCCAGAGCGTAGTGCCCACGGGTTAAGCCCCGGCGACCCCTGGGTAGGCTCCAGGACATGTCTGCGCAACAACCCGCTGACCAGGACTTTCTGCCGTCACGGCCGACCGAGCCGGGCACGCTCGTGGGCGCTCGGATGCGCAAGTGGGACGGCACTGCGCACTGGCGGTTCGACGGGGCGTACCTGGGTCGCGACGACCACGGCCTCTGGCTCGGCTACCGCACCGGAACGCTCTTCAGCCGACCCGGCCGCCAGTTCCGCAGCAAGAACCCCGGCCTGGTGCTCTTCGGCGACGTCGGGTGGGTGGCAGACCTCTACCGCGGGCACCCGAGGGGAGCGCGCCTGTACATCGACCTCACCACGGTCCCGGAGTGGCGCGCCGTGCCGGACGCCGGTGACGCGCCGGCGTTCGAGGTCACCGCGGTGGACCTGGACCTCGACGTGCTGGCGCAGGAGCCGGGGAGCAAGCAGGCCAGCGCCCGCGGCGAGTCGTTCATCGACGACGAGGACGAGTTCGCCGAGCACACGGTGCAGTACGGCTACCCGCCGTCCGTGGTGGCCCAGGTGCGGGCCGATGCCGACCGCCTGCTCGCCGCGGTCCGTGCGGGTGAGGCACCCTACGACGGGCCGACGGCGGAGCGCTGGTTCGCGGTGCTCGACGCCCTCTGACCGGGCGGGACGTGCGGCTGAGCGACCGCGGGCGCTCGGGCCCCGGGCGGGTCAGGGCGCGCTGAGCACCAGGTCGTCCTGCTCCACCGCGGCACGCCACTCGGCCTTCTCGGCCCGCCAGCGCTCGTCGTCGCGGCCCAGCCGCCAGTAGCCCGACGCCGACAGCAGCTCGCGCGGTACCCCCAGCGTCCCGCGCGCCCAGCGGCGCAGGTCGCGGACACAGCCGGCCTCACCGTGCAGGAACGCGTGCGGCACGCCGTCGGGCAGCTCCGCGGCCTGGACGACGTCGGCCACGTGCGCCCCCGTGGACCGGTGCACCCAGGTGAGGCGCACGTCGGCGGCGCTCGCGATCTCCTGCTCTTCCGACGCGTCGGCGACCTCCACGAAGACGTGGGCCACCGCGTCGGCGGGCAGGGCCTCGCAGGCGGCGGCGATGGCGGGCAGCGCGGACTCGTCGCCGACCAGGAGGTGCCATGGGGCGTCAGGGGAGGGTGCGTAGTCCCCACCCGGGCCCACGAAGGAGACCTCGTCGCCGGGTCGGACACGCTGCGCCCACGGGCCGCCGTAGCCGACGGCGCCGTGGGTGACGACGTCGATGTCCCAGCCTGACGGGGTGACGTTGCGGATCGTGTAGGTGCGCAGCACCGGGCGGCCCTCGGGGTCCGGGGACTCGGCCATGACCAGCTTGAGGTACCGGTCCGTGAGCGGGGTCGGGTCGACGGCGGCGAGCGCCTCGCCGCCGAGCGTCACGCGGATCATGTGGGGGGTCAGGTGCCGGACGGCGGTCACGGTCGCCGTGGTGCGGGCCCGCTTGCCGCGGGGCTTGCCGTTCGGTGCGTTCGTGGTCTGCGTCGTCATTGTGAGGTAAGCCTAACCTCCGGGGTCGGCGGGTGCGGGTGTGGCGTGCGTCACGGTCGCCTGTTCGGTCACCGGGGCGTAGGGACCCGTGTGCGGCCCTCTAGCATGGGTGCGTCATCAGTTCACTCGGTCAGGAGCCCCGTCGTGAAGATCGCTGTTGTCGGCACGGGTTATGTCGGTCTGTCCAACGCGGTGCTGCTGGCGCAGAACCACGAGGTCTGGGCACTGGATCTGGACCCGGTCAAGATCGACCAGGTCACCCGGCGTGTGTCCCCGATCGTCGATGTCGAGCTCGAGGACTATCTCGCGCACCACGACCTGAACCTGACCGCGACCCTCGACAAGGACCAGGCCTACTCCGGCGCGGTCGTGGTCGTGGTCGCGACGCCCACCAACTACGACGAGGTCAGCAACTTCTTCGACACCTCCTCGGTCGAGAGCGTGATCGACGACGTTCTGGCCCGTGTGCCCGGAGCCACGATCGTGGTCAAGTCGACCATTCCCGTCGGGTTCACCGAACGCATGCGTGCGGAGCACCCCGGGGCCGGGATCGTGTTCTCCCCCGAGTTCCTGCGCGAGGGGCACGCCCTCTACGACAACCTCTACCCCTCCCGGATCGTGGTCGGCGACCGCACCGAACGCGGTAAACAGTTCGCCGACCTGCTGCTGGAAGGAGCCGTCGCCAAGGACGTCCCGATCCTGCTGACCGACTCCACCGAGGCCGAGGCGATCAAGCTGTTCGCCAACACCTACCTCGCGCTGCGCGTGGCGTACTTCAACGAGCTGGACACCTACGCCGTGACCCACGGCCTGGACACCGCGCAGATCATCGAGGGCGTGGGCCTGGACCCCCGCATCGGCTCGCACTACAACAACCCGTCGTTCGGGTACGGCGGCTACTGCCTGCCCAAGGACACCAAGCAGCTGCGGGCCAACTACGCCGATGTACCGCAGAACCTGATCAACGCCGTCGTCGAGGCGAACACCACCCGCAAGGACTTCGTGGCCGCCGACATCCTGCGCCGCAACCCGAAGACCGTGGGCGTCTACCGGCTGGTGATGAAGTCCGGGTCGGACAACTTCCGCGACTCGAGCATCCAGGGGATCATGAAGCGCATCAAGGCCAAGGGCGTCGAGGTCATCGTCTACGAACCCACCCTCGACGAGGACCAGTTCTTCGCCTCCGAGGTCGTCCGCGACCTCGACCAGTTCACCGCCCGCGCCGACGTGATCATCGCCAACCGCCGCACCGAGGCCCTCGAGCACGTCGCCGACAAGGTCTACACCCGCGACATCTACGGACGTGACTGAGCGTATGAGGGTCCTGGTCACCGGGGGCGCCGGTTTCATCGGCGCCAACTTCGTGCACCAGACGGTGCGGGAGCGTCCGGACGCCGCGGTCACGGTGCTGGACGCCCTCACGTACGCGGGTGACCGCACGTCGCTGGACCCGGTCGCGGACCGGGTGGAGCTCGTCGAGGGCTCGATCACCGACGCCCCGCTCGTGGACCGGCTCGTGGGCGAGTCGGACCTCGTGGTGCACTTCGCCGCGGAGTCGCACAACGACAACTCGCTGCACGACCCGTCACCGTTCGTGCAGACCAACCTCGTGGGGACGTTCACGCTGCTGGAGGCGGTGCGCAAGCACGGCGTGCGGTTCCACCACATCTCCACCGACGAGGTCTACGGCGACCTCCCGCTGGACACCCCGGAGCGGTTCACCCCCGAGACGCCCTACAACCCGTCGTCGCCCTACTCGTCGACCAAGGCCGGCTCCGACCTGCTGGTCCGGGCCTGGGTGCGATCCTTCGGGGTGCAGGCCACGATCTCGAACTGCTCCAACAACTACGGGCCGTACCAGCACATCGAGAAGTTCATCCCGCGCCAGGTCACCAACCTGATCGACGGCGTACGTCCGCGGCTGTACGGCGCGGGCCTCAACGTGCGCGACTGGATCCACGTCGAGGACCACAACTCCGCGGTCTGGCGCATCATCGAGCAGGGCCAGGTCGGGGAGACCTACCTCATCGGAGCCGACGGCGAGACCAGCAACCTCGACGTCGTACGGACCCTGCTGGAGATCTTCGGGCGGGACCCGGACGACTTCGACCACGTGACCGACCGCGCCGGGCACGACCTGCGCTACGCGATCGACGCCTCGCGGCTGCGCGCGGAGCTGGGCTGGACGCCGCGGTACACGGACTTCCGCGAGGGCCTCGAGGCGACGGTGCGCTGGTACCGCGAGCACGAGCCCTGGTGGAGAGGTGCGAAGGCGCTGACCGAGGCCAGGTACGCGGCCTCAGGCCAGTAAAACCCTCCCGCCAGCTGCAGACATGGCTGCGTCTGAATTTGGCGGGTGCAGACTTCGTTGCGGATAGGAGCACTCAAACCGCAACGAATCCTGCACTCCCTGAACCGGGCCGTACCCCTCAGCGTTGGGGGGTCAGGTATTTCTGGACCGCATCCAGTGCAGGCAGCAGGCCCTGCGCCGTGGCCTCGGCGAGGGTGGGGGCCGCCTGGTCCTTCTCCGACAGGAGCGGGGTCAGTGGGCTGCCGTCGCGGGCCGTCGTGGGCCACTCGATGCCGAGCTCCGGGTCGAGCGGGTGGATGCCGTGCTCGCGGCCCGGTGCGTAGCCGGACGAGCACAGGTACAGCACCGTCGAGTCGTCCTCGAGGGACATGAAGGCGTGGCCCAGGCCCTCCGACAGGTAGACGGCGCGGCGGTCGACGTCGTCGAGCAGCACGGCGTCCCACGTGCCGAAGGTGGGTGAGCCCACGCGGATGTCCACGACGACGTCCAGCACCGCCCCCTTGGCGCACATGACGTACTTGGCCTGGCTGGGCGGCACGTCGGCGAAGTGGATGCCGCGCAGCACGCCCGCGGCGGACACGGAGCAGTTGGCCTGCTGCAGGTCGAACGCGTGCCCGACGGCGTCGGCGAACGGGCCGGCCTTGAACGCCTCGAAGAAGAGCCCGCGCGGATCACCGAACTGCCGGGGGGTGATCTCGAACGCGCCGGGCACGGTCAGCTCGCGGTACTCCATGGGGCTCCTTACCGGGTGGGTCGTAGCCCTAGGATCCTAGGGTGACCGAGACTCCCGGAGTGCCCGAGGAACACCAGCCGGCGCGGTGGCTTGTCGTCGGCGCCGCCGGAATGCTCGGCCAGGACGTGGTCGCGGCGGCCAGGGCCGCCGGGCACGACGTCACCGGCATCGGCCGGAGCGACCTGGACATCACCGACGCCGCGACGGTGAGT
The DNA here is from genome assembly GCF_042682255.1 of Promicromonospora aerolata. Lineage (NCBI taxonomy): Bacteria > Bacillati > Actinomycetota > Actinomycetes > Micrococcales > Promicromonosporaceae > Promicromonospora > Promicromonospora aerolata. Next base: position 2,467,493 of record NZ_JBHUHF010000001.1, on the reverse strand, counting down.
GACGTCGTGGCGGGCCACGACGTGGTCGTCAACTGTGCGGCCTGGACCGCCGTGGACGACGCCGAGACCCACGAGGCCGAGGCCTTCGCTGTCAACGCGGCGGGTGCCGCGAACCTGGCCCGCGTCACCGCGGCGGCGGGTGCGCGGCTGGTCCACGTGTCCACGGACTACGTGTTCGACGGCAGAGCGACAGAGCCCTACCCGGAGGACGCGCCGGTCCGGCCGCGCTCGGCCTACGGCCGGACCAAGGCCGCCGGTGAGTGGGCGGTGCGCGCGGAGGCCCCGGACGCCGTCGTGGTGCGGACGGCGTGGCTGTACGGGGCGGGCGGCCGCTGCTTTCCCCGGACCATCGCACGCGTCGCGGGCGAGCGGGACCGGCTGAGCGTCGTGGACGACCAGACCGGGCAGCCTACGTGGACCGCCGACCTGGCCCACCTCATCGTGCGGCTCGTCGGGGCCAAGGCCCCCGGTGGCATCTACCACGGCACGTCGTCGGGCCAGGTGACCTGGTTCGGCTTCGCGCGCGAGGTGGTGGCGGCGTCCGGGCACACCACGCCCGTCGACCCCACGACGAGCGCCGCCTACCAGCTGCCCGCGCCGCGGCCCGCGTACTCGGTGCTCGGCCACGACCGGCTGCGCGCGGTCGGCGTCGAGCCGATCGGCGACTGGGCCGAGCGCTGGAAGGTGGCGGCTCCGGCAGTGCTGGGCCTGTCCGTCGGAGCCGGTCAGTCGTCGAGCAGCCCCAGCAGGTAGCTGCCGTAGCCCGACTTGGTGAGTGTCTCGGCGCGGGTGCGCAGGTCGTCGTCGGACAGGAACCCGCGGCGCCAGGCGACCTCCTCCGGGGAGCCGATCTTGAGTCCTTGGCGGCGTTCGACGGTGCGTACGTAGTCTGAGGCCTCCAGGAGCGAGTCGAATGTCCCGGTGTCCAGCCAGGCGGTGCCTCGCGGGAGCACCTCGACCTGAAGCCGTCCTTGCCGCAGGTACTCGGTGTTGATGTCGGTGATCTCGTACTCGCCACGAGGCGAGGGCGTAAGGCCCCTGGCGATCTCGACGACTGAGTTGTCGTAGAAGTACAAGCCAGGTACCGCGTACCTGGACTTCGGCCGCGCCGGCTTCTCCTCGAGGGACAGTGCCTTGCCGTGCTCGTCGAACTCGACCACGCCGTAGGCGGTGGGGTCGGCGACCCGGTAGGCGAAGACGGCGCCCCCGTCGATGTCGGCGAAGCGCGTGAGCTGGGTGCCCAGGCCGGGTCCGTAGAAGATGTTGTCGCCCAGCACCAGTGCCACCGACTCGTCGCCGAGAAACTCCGCGCCGAGCACGAACGCCTGCGCCAGCCCGTCCGGCGACGGCTGCGTGGCGTAGCTGATCGAGATACCGAACTGCGAGCCGTCGCCGAGCAGCCGCTGGAACTGGTCGGCGTCGTGCGGCGTCGTGATGACGAGGACGTCGTCGATACCGGCCAGGATCAGCGTGGACAGCGGGTAGTAGATCATCGGCTTGTCGTAGACCGGGACGAGCTGCTTGCTGACGCCCTGGGTGATCGGGTGCAGGCGAGTGCCTGAGCCGCCGGCGAGAATGATTCCGCGCATGGGCCGGATCTTGCCATGGCTCGGGTCGCCGGGGCCTGCCGTTGGCCTGCCACGACGCGTCGCGGTCGAGATCACCCCGGGTGAATGAAGGGGTGAACTCGGGCCGAGGGTGATGCGGGACAGGCGGTGCGACGTGTATTTACATGGTTATGCATGATTCTCCAGGGAGTACCGACCTCCTCCCCACGCCGGAGCCGCCAGGGCCCGAGCGGCGTCCCGTGCGTCGCCCGTGTCGCCGGAAGGGTGTGGTGGCCGCGATCGTCGCCGCCGCCCTGGTGTTCCTTTGTGCCAACGGAGCCGTGGCCTACCTCGCCTACCGGATATCCCTCGACGAGCAGGTAGAGCGCATCGAGCCCGTAGGCTGACCACGACGCCCTGATCTGCCGCCATCCGGGCTGTTGAAGTTACCCCGGGTGAAGTCGCTTGTTTTCACCCGAGAATGGCGCTGGCAGGGTGTTGCCCGCTTGTAGCATGAGCCGATCAATGGCGCATCCCGAACGTCTGGCACCTCCTTTTTCGCGCCTGGCGGGGTGCTGTTCTCTCAGATGGCTCTCGGGCAGACAGGGAAATTCTTGCTGTGATGGATCGTGCGCCGGGCGTCGTGCGTCGGCTTCGCCGCGCGGCATGGCACCTCCGTGAAGGTGGTCCGCAGCAGCTGCGTACCTATCTTCGTCGGCAACGGGTACCCATGGCGGCGCAGACCGGTGGAGCACGGCGCACGAAGAACGGCTTGACGTTCGACCCGTGGCCCACCCGCCCGACGTCCGGCATCGCAGCCGGGACGGCCACCGCCTCTCGCCGGGACCTGCGCGTCGGCGTCATCCTGGACGACTTCTCGCGGCTGGCGTTCGCGCCCGAGTGGGACCAGGTGGCCCTCACCCCCACGAGCTGGCGCGACGAGCTCACGGCCGGGCTGGACCTGCTGTTCGTGGAGTCCGCCTGGAACGGCAACGGCGGTGCCTGGCAGTACCACCTGACGGGCACCTCGGCCCCGCGGCCGGCGTTCGTCGAGCTCGTCGAGGCCTGCCGTGCGGCGGGCGTGCCCACGGTGTTCTGGAACAAGGAAGACCCGGTTCACTTCGAGGACTTCCTCGACGCGGCCCGGCTGTTCGACCGCGTCTACACGACGGACGTCGACCGGGTTCCCGCCTATGCCGAGGCACTCGGGCACGACCGGGTGGGCGTCCTGGAGTTCGCCGCGCAGCCGGCCATCCACAACCCGGTCCGGCTGCACGGCCGGGGGCCAGAACGCGACGTCGCGTTCGCCGGCATGTACTTCGCGCACAAGTACCCGGAGCGGCGCGAGCAGATGGACCTGCTGCTCGGCGCCGCGCTGGACGTGTCGCCGAAGATGGAGCACGGCCTGGACATCTTCAGCCGGTTCCGCGGCAGGGACCAGAAGTACCAGTTCCCGGCCCCGTTGGACGGACGCGTCGTCGGATCGCTCGATTACGACCGGATGCTGACGGCCTACCGCGAGTACAAGGTCTTCCTCAACGTGAACTCCGTGGTGGGCTCGCCGTCCATGTGCGCGCGGCGGATCTTCGAGATCACCGCCAGCGGCACCCCCGTGGTCTCGACGCCCAGCGCCGCGGTGGGGGAGTACTTCCCGCCCGACGAGGTCTTCGTCGCCGGCACCCGGGAGACGGCCGCGCACACGATCCGCGCGCTCGTGCGATCGCCTGAGCTGCGTGACCGCGCGGTGCACAAGGGACAGCGCCGCATCTGGCGTGCGCACACCTACGGCGTGCGGTCGCAGCAGGTGCTGCACGACGTGGGCCTGGTCGGCTCGCGAGCCGTCCCGCGACCCAGCGTGACCGCCCTCGTCTCGACCAACCGCCCGCACCAGCTCGACCACGTGCTGAGCGTGCTCGGCGCACAGCAGGGCGTGGACCTGCAGGTCGCGCTGCTGTCGCACGGGTTCGAGGTGGACGACGCCGATCTGCGGGCGCGGGCCAAGGAAGCCGGGGTCGAGCGCCTCGAGCTGCTGTCGGCGCCGTCCGACGTGCCGCTCGGCTCGTGCCTGAACCTGCTGCTGGACGCCGCTGACGGCGACGTCGTCGCCAAGATCGACGACGACGACCTGTACGGCCCGCAGTACCTGTCCGACCAGCTGTACGCGCTGGACTACTCCCGCGCGGACGTGGTGGGCAAGCAGGCGCACTACATGTACCTCGAGGGTCCGGACGCGACGATCCTGCGCTTCGCGGACCGCGAGCACCGGTACACCGACCGCGTGATGGGGCCGACGATCGTCGCCGCACGTGGGATCGCTGCCAGCGTCCGGTTTCGGACGCTGCCACGGGGCGAGGACACGGCATTCCTCGAGGACCTTGTCGAGGCCGGCGGAACGCTGTATTCCGCCGACCGATTCAACTTCGTCCAGATGCGGTCCGCCGTCGGCGGGCACTCCTGGGGCGCGACCGAGGCTGAGCTGCTCGCGAGCGGCGAGGTCAATAACTACGGGCGTGCTGACCAGCACGTCCTCGTCTGAACACGTGAGAGAGAACAGCATGGGCATCAGCACGGTCTGCGTCGTCGGCCTGGGGTACATCGGGTTGCCGACTGCGGCGATCCTGGCGGCACGCGGGTTCGACGTCGTGGGTGTGGACATCAACGACTCGACGGTCGAGGCGGTGAACAGGGGAGAGATCCCGTTCGTCGAGCCCGACCTCGGGCAGTACGTGTCGGACGCCGTCGCGGCGGGCAAGCTTTCGGCCGTGGGCAAGGCCGAGGCCGCGGATGCCTTCGTTGTCGCAGTTCCCACGCCGTTCAAGGGCGACCACGAGCCGGATCTCTCCTATATCGAGTCCGCCGCGAAGTCGCTCGCCAGCCAGTTGCAGGGCGGTGAGCTCGTGATCCTCGAGTCGACCTCGCCACCCGGCGCGACGCACCGGATGGCGCAGTGGATCCTTGAGGCCCGGCCCGACCTGAGCCTGGACGGTGCGGACGGGAAGCCCGTCATCCACGTGGCTCACTGCCCTGAGCGTGTCCTTCCCGGCCGTGTGATGGTCGAGCTCGTCACGAACGATCGCATCGTCGGTGGTCTTACACCTCGTGCAGCGGAGATCGCACGCGACCTGTACCGCAGCTTCTGTGAGGGCGAGATCCTGTTGACGGACGCGGTGACGGCCGAGATGGCCAAGCTGGTCGAGAACTCGTTCCGCGATGTCAACATCGCGTTCGCGAACGAGCTCTCCGTCATCGCGGACCGCCTGGAGATCGATGTCTGGGAGCTCATCGAGCTCGCGAACCACCATCCACGGGTCAACATCCTGCAGCCTGGCCCTGGCGTGGGCGGACACTGCATCGCGGTCGACCCGTGGTTCATCGTGGACGCTGCTCCGAAGGAGGCGCGGCTCATCCGGACGGCGCGCGAAGTGAACGATGACAAGCCTGCCTGGGTGGTCGAGAAGGTCCGCTCGGCCGTCGCGGGCATCGAGAAGCCCGTGATCGTCACGCTCGGACTGGCGTTCAAGCCCGACATCGACGACCTCCGTGAGTCGCCGGCGCGCAAGATCGTCGCTGACCTGGCTGACGAGTTCGACGGTTCGGAGATCCTGGCTGTCGAGCCGCACGTCGAAGAGCTCCCGAAGGAGCTTGCCAACCGCCGTAACGTGACGCTGTCTGGTCTCAAGAGCGGCGTGCGTCGCGCCGACGTCGTCGTCCTGCTGGTCGACCACACCGAGTTCAAGGAGGCTGACGTCGACGAGATCGGTCTCCATGAGGCGAAGCTGGTCGACACTCGTGGTGTGTGGGGCTGATCGAACAGATGAATGGCAACGGAATTCGCCGGCTGCTCGGTGCCGGCCGCCGACCTTCTCAGGTCGACGGTCAGGGCACAGATGAACTGCTCCAGGCCGGCCGTGCGGCATGGCAGCGACGTGACAAGGAAGCGGCTCTGGACGCACTGCGCAAGCTGCTGCTGATCGACCCGATGCGGGCGGACGTGTGGCTGCTGACCGGCCGCTGGGCCATCGAGGCCAGCAAGGGCGACATCGCGTTCATGGCGTTGCAGAACTGTCTCCAGCTGCGACCAGGGAACCTCGATGCGTTGGAGCTCTTGGTCGAGGTCTCGCGGCACCGATCGGCCAAGGGCAATGCTGTCTCGCGAGCCACCGACCGGATGGTCGCTGAACTGCGTGGCCGCCAGGCGCTCCATCGGGACGCCATCGCGTTCGTGATTCCCGCCCGGCACGAGCCGGGTCTCGCGGTCCTGGGCGCCAGCGAGGACCTTGTGACGCGCGAGGTCATCAGCCTGTACCGTGCTGCGCGCTCGGAGAACCGTGCACCCGTGGCGCAGCCGGTGTCCGAACAGGCGGAGCTTCTCTACGCACTCGCCGTGGGGAAGGTCAGCGCAGCCGTCGAGATCATGACGCGACGAGACCCGGAGGGGATCCCGGTCGCGACCCTGCGGCGGGCGATCCGACGGCAGCTGGCACTGGGCTATCCGGACCGTGCCGCACGGCTCGCGAAGCAGTTGTTGGTGGCACGGCCCGGGGACGGGTGGGCTGAGTCTCTGGTGAAGAGCGCTGCGAGCGACGTCGCGGCCAAGGGTGCGACGACCAACTACGCCCTCCTGAAGAGCGGGTTCCCGTTCGGGGCCGCGTCCGACGCACCGGCGTACACGCCGGACGCTCAGCGCGCGCTGTACCTGCTGCACAACTCCCTGCCCTACAACTCAGCCGGCTATGCGACCCGTTCGCACGGCCTGTTGCGGGCACTCAACGAGTCGTGGAACGTCCGGGCGGTCACCCGGACGGGCTACCCGTTCGACACCCCAGGGCACGACGCGCTGTCCGAGATTCCGCCGACGGACCAGATCGACAACGTCACCTACGAACGGTTGACGACAGCTCCGGGGCGTTGGCAGAAGAACCCGATCACGGACTACGTCGAGCTCTACTCGAGGGAACTGGAGGAGGTTGCTCGGCGGGACCGGCCGTTCGTGATCCACGCCGCGTCGAACCACTGGAACGGTCTGACGGCCGTGGAGACCGCCCGCCGCCTCGGGATCCCGTCGGTGTACGAGATCCGCGGTCTGTGGGAAGTCACCCGGGGGTCGCGGAACCCCGACTGGCGCGACTCCGGCATGTACCGGTATATCGCGCGGATGGAAGCCGATGCGGCGCGGCACGCCACCAGGGTGCTGACCATCACGGGCGGACTGCGCGACGAGATGATCGACCGTGGTGTGCCGGACGATCGCATCGTGCTGGTACCCAATGGTGTGGATACTGAGCGGTTCGTGCCGGTGGAGCGTGACGAGGAGCTTGCTCGTTCCCTGGGCCTGGTCGACAAGAAGGTGATCGGCTATGTCGGCTCGCTTCTCGATTACGAGGGTCTTGACCTTCTGATCCGTGCGGCTGCCGCACTGGACACTCGTCGTGACGACTTCCACGTCTTGCTGGTCGGCGATGGTGCGGAGCGTGAGCAGTTCGAGGCGCTTGCCGAGGAGCTCGGCCTGCTGGACCGTGTGGTCACCTTCACCGGCCGGGTACCCCACCACGAGGTCGAGAAGTACTACTCGCTCGTCGACATCGCGCCCTTCCCGCGGCTTCCGCTCGAGGTCTGCGAGCTGGTCTCGCCGCTCAAGCCCTTCGAGGCGATGGCGATGGGCAAGGCCGTCGTCTCCTCGGACGTCCGTGCGCTCGCCGAGATCGTCGAGGACGGCGTCAACGGTCTGCTGCACACGAAGGGTTCCCACGAGGACCTGGTGCGTGTCCTGGACACCCTGCTGGAGGACGACGGGCTGCGACACCGCCTGGGCAAGACCGGCCGTGAGTGGGTCGTCGCGGAACGCGACTGGCGGTCGTTGGGGAAGCGGGTGTCCGAGGTCTACGCCGAGCTCGGTGAGGCGGTGCGTCGATAGGTGTCTACCCACGATCTGCTGGAGCACGCCTGCGCGGTCGCGAAGCGACAGGCCTTCGGTGCGCGGTTCGAGCCGCGAGCCGATGATCGCGCGGTCACGGACCAGCTCATGGCAGGCAAGGTCGAGTTCCCGCCGCATCCGGTGGCGACAATCGGCTTTCCGGTCGACTGGGACCAGGATCCGTTCGGCCAGCGCAATTGGCGCGCTCAGTTGCACATGCTCCGTTGGCTGGACCCAGCGCGACGGCTGGCGGCCCAGGGAGATGCCACGGCGATGGTCTTCTGGGAGTCGGTGGTGACGGACTGGATCACCAAGAACCCGCCACGGACCGATAAGTCGTCCTATGCCTGGGCCGACATGATCGACGGGGTGCGCGTTCACGCGCTTCTTGTCGGGCTTCCGTATGTCAGTGACCAGTCGGGGCTGCTCGAGGCGCTCGACGTCCATGGTCAATGGCTGGCAGACCCGGCGAACCTGGGCCATGACAACCATGCCTTGCACCAACATGCGGCGCTCGCGATGGTTGGTAGTGCACTCCGGAAGGACGCCTGGCTCGATCTTGCTGTCCGCCGGATCGACGAATATGTCGTCGACGGGTATGACGAACACGGTGTCAATGCCGAGGCTGCACCGGGTTATTGGTTGCTCAACTATCGCTGGCTGCGAGACGTCGGACACCGGCTCGAGCTGGCAGGCAGACAGTCGTCGGCCATTGCGGCAGCGCTCACTCGGATCCCGCAGACGATCGTTCATGCAACGAGACCGGACGGCATGATCGAGGAGATCGGCGATACCGCCCCACGGCAACGCTTGGTTGCCGGCGAAGCGGATGAGCTGACATATGTCGCGACGGAGGGCGCCGAGGGTAGCCCGCCGACGGAAACCGCGGTCTTGTATGGCCGAGGCTATGCGTTCGGACGTTCCGGCTGGGGTGAGACCGCGCGCCAGCCGGCTGAGGAGAGCTTCTATTCGCTGCGATTCGGACGTGCTGATGCGACGCACGGACATCAGGACGGCGGCGGGCTCACCTACTTTGCGGGTGGCAAACCCGTTCTGGTGGATGCCGGCAAGTACGCGTATGTGCGCGACGAGGGCCGCGTTTATGCGCTCGGCCGGCTCGGCCACAACATCGTGCACATCCGGGGCAAGAAGTATGACAAGTCCACCTCGGTCGAACTCGTGGCATCGCGCCTGACCGACTCTTTCGACTACTTTCACGTGCGCGACCTCGGATACCCGGGTGTCACGCTGGACCGTCGCGTCGTCTATTCGCGACAGAGTGAAGCGTTGCTCGTGCTGGACAGCGTGCGTGCGGCGGACGACGTCGTTGCCGAAGCCCGCTGGCATCTCCACGAGGATTCGCGAGCCACTGTCGCTGGGCGAGGCAGAGTGGACGTCCGAAACGCCGGATCACCCGCAGCCATCCTCTGGGGTGGCTCGGCACCGGAGATCCAACTCGTCACTGGCGGGACTGATCCGATGGACGGCTGGCGTTCTCCTGTGTGGGGCCAGATGGTACCGACGACTGTGGTCAAGGCCGTACGCCGAGGTAGCAGGTTCCGATTCGTGACTGCGATCTTCGCCGGCGCCTCGACGCGCACTCGCCTCGAATCGGGGGAGGCGCGCGATGGAGCGCAATCCTTCGTGATCGAGGCGAACGGGATCGTCGAGCAGATCTGGGTCGGTGCCGACGGCGTATCGATAGAACGCCTCGGAACGTCTGGGCATCCTTCCGTGAGCAGCCCCGTCGAGGACAGGGCAGAGGTCGACGGCGATACCGTCGCCGAGTTCGAGCAGCAGAATTCCGTGGTGCGCACCTCGCTGCACGGGTCGGATCCACCGTCGGCCGGTGCGCTCACTGCACTCGTGCGCCGTCTGGAATCTGGTTGGGACTACGGAGCTACCGCCGCGATCGTCGATGCCGCGGAGAGATGGCCCGAGGCCAAGAGCGACGCGTGGAGTGGAGACACGCGTTCACGCGCAGGTCTCTGGGGTGATCCAGCCGACGGAGACCTAGGCGGTGCGGAGCTCCATTGCTACCCGAGCCTGGCTCATCGCTACGCTCTGACCGCCGAGGACAGCCGGCACCTGGTCGAGCTCGGGCCGCTGGCCCTTCCGTTCCACGTGCACCGGACCATGTCGAGCAGGGACCTGGTGGTGTCGCTGCACGGTGCGCTGAACCGCGCCACCACCCGGCTACCGCGGTTCGAGAGGCTCCGATCCTTACGAGCGTTGCAGACCAATGTCGTGGCGTTCGCCGACCCGACGCTCGACCTTGATCCAGCGTCGAGCCTCAGCTGGTACCTCGGGACCAGGTCTGTCGACCTGCACGTGAAGATTGCTGAGGTCATCAGGACGGTCGCCGAGCAGATAGGTGCGGAACGAATCGTCCTCACCGGCACGTCCGGGGGCGGATTTGCTGCGCTACAGGTCGGTGCTCATCTGCCGGTCAGTGCCGTCGTCGCAGCGAGCCCGCAGACGGACATCCTTCGGTACCATCCGCGGTTCTCGGCCCGGGCGATTTCGGGGGTGTTTGGTTCAGAGACGGGCTTGCGCGACGGCGACCGCCCGCGGGTCTCCGTGCTTGACCGGTATCGTCAATGTGATGCCTCGCCGATGATCAACTACTTGATCAACTCGGGCGATGGGCACCACGTTAAGTATCACGGCGAACCCTTCTGGGCCCTGATGCGCGAGAGGTTCCCCGATCGCTTGTCAGTACATCGACTGAGTCTGGGCAAGGGGCACGTCGCACCTTCGCCCGAGATTCTCAATGCTGCGATTACAGCAGCGCTCAAAGGACTCAGTGAATGAGTCGGGCGCGGAGGTCTCGCTAGTCGTACTGGTCGCGGCGCGTTAGAACTCTCCGGTGTAGGGGTGGGCGTAGGCCAGTCAGTTTTGGAGCGACTGATGACGCGGTATGACCCTGGCCTGCTCGAGCTCTGATGTGATGGGCGACCTGCTCAATGGAGCAGGTCGCCCATCACATCAGCCCTGCTAAAGGAGCTTCGAGCGTAGCTCCCGGAAGCTCTTCCAGCCTGGGAGCTTGCGCCCGACGAGGCTCTCCACGAAGGCGATGTCCGTCTTGTAGAGCTGGAGCAGTGCACCGATCTCCTGGGCGTCGATGGGCGCTCGAGCCTTGAAGGGCTTGAGCCACGTCTTGACGTTCTCGCGCTTCTTGAGCTCTGCGGCGGACCACGTGCCTCGTGCCGGATCGAGGCCAAGCCCGGTCAGAGCCTGGCGTAGATAGTCCTGCGGGTCGGCTTCGAGGTCGTCCTGAAGCAGCACGACGATTCGGTCCGCTCCGAGCACCGAGGCCCAGTGCTCGTAGTGCCGCTTGTAGAACCCGAGATCGACCACGCCGAGGTTGGTCGGCAGTTGAAACATGCTCGTCGGCAGATCGAACTTCCCGGAGGCGAAGTACGACCAGTACGCCGACACGGCGCGGGACACCGGATCCCTCAGCGTGAGGACGACCTTCGCGCTGGGGTGGAGTGCATCGCGGATCGCGGCCGCAGTATCGATGCGTTTCGGCGAGAACGCACTCCCGTTGGCGTGCCAGAAGTACGTCGGTGACCGCTCGCCACCGAGCCGGTGCGGATCGGTGAACTCGGCCGCATACTTCGCGGCCTCCTGAGCGTCGGTGAAGCGCTCCTTGCGAGCGAAGTAGTTCGTCGTGCCCGCAGCACCGAAATAGACGTCGGTGTGCTTCTCCAGGCGCCGCTGCAGCCAAAGTGTGCCACCACGATGCGTTCCAGAGAGAACGAACGAGGGCCCTGATGACAACGGGACAGTTCCTGGAGTTCCAGCGGCCTTCTTGCTGGCGGGCTGGGCCTTTGCACGAGGCGTGGCACCCGTCGACGAAGAGGGCTTGGCCCGGGCGTCGGCTCCAGGCCCCCACACGACCCGACCCTCCGAGCCGGTCAGCCGGCGAACGGTTTCGAGGTAGACGTTCTCCGAGTAATGGAACGGTGCGTCTCCCCACGGGTGGTGCGGACCGGAAGAGACCTGGTCCGGTCCGAGACTGATGACGTGTGCATTCAGGGCGGTGACAGCGGCCTCGATGTAGGGACGGAACACCGGATTCGCCTGGCTCGCACCGACGCCGAACGAGTCAGGGGTCCGATCACCGGACTCGGACCATTCAGCCCACGGTAGGTCCAGGAGGGCGACCGACACGTGGGGCATCGTCGAACGAATGATGTCACCGAGCGCTCGGATTGCCCCTGACCAGTACTCGAAGTGTTGCTGCGTTCCGAACTGGACGTAATGGGTCCCTGAGGGCAGCGACTGTTCGGCACCTGACTCGATCAGCTCGACCGACCGGGTCACCACCGTGCCATCCGGGAGCAAGTAGACGCCGAGCCGCTCGTCCGTCAGGTCGATGAGCAACACATCGGTCTCGTTCGCATACTTCTGGAGCAGAGGCCGTAGGTTCGAGCCGAAGTCACCCTCGATCATCCGTTGCTGGAATCGGGAGGTCATTCCTGGTGGAGCCACCAAGCTGACGGGGCGCGTGGTTGCGCTCAGCGCCGATTGGCGCGCTACGTACTGGACGAGCTCGAACTGGCTCGGGTCGAGATGTTCGAACGTATCGCGGGACACGCACGACCCGTAGATGAAGACGCGAGTACTGGTCATGCGCCACCCTCGACGGCGGCCGCCGTCAGCTCCCCTGTCAGGTCGAAGTCGGGCAGCAGATCGGTCAGGGCGGGCGCGAGCATGCGCGCCGTCGCCTCGAGAGTACGCGCGGCGCTCTGCCCGTCACCGTAGGGGTTGATCGCCTGCGCCATGGCCGCGTAGGCGGCATCGCTCGTCAGGAGCCGGCCAGCCTCGGCCACGATGCGGTTCTCGTCGGTGCCGATGAGCCGGGCCGTGCCGGCCTCGACCGCCTCCGGGCGTTCCGTGTTGTCCCGCATCACGAGCACCGGCTTGCCGAGGCTCGGCGCTTCCTCCTGCAGACCGCCGGAGTCAGTGAGGATCAGCGTCGACAGCGAGAGCAGGTGCGTGAACTCGCCGTACGCCAGCGGTTCGGTGACCGTCACGTTCGGCAGACCGTCGAGATGCGGTAGCACCGCTTCCCGCACGACAGGGTTGCGATGCACCGGCAGCACGATCTCGACGTCAGGGAAGCGGCGGGCGATCCGCGCCAGGGCACGGCCGACGCCTTCCATCGCGTTGCCCCAGTTCTCGCGCCGATGGGTCGTCACCAGCACGATCTGGCGATCCGCCGCCGCGACCCGTGCGACGGCCGGGTCGGTGAACGGCGTTCGGCGCTCGACGGCCATGTACAGCGCGTCGATAACCGTGTTGCCGGTCACGACGATGTCTTCGAGGCGGACGCCCTCCGCCACGAGGTTGGCCAGGCTCCGCAGTGTCGGCGCAAGGTGCAGCGAAGCGATCTGCGACGTGATCTTGCGGTTGGCCTCCTCCGGGAACGGCGACATGATGTCGCCGCTGCGCAGCCCCGCCTCCAGGTGCACCACCGGGATCTGCCGATAGAAGGCCGCGAGCGCGGCAGCTGTCGATGTCGACGTGTCGCCCTGAACGACGACGGCGTCGGGCTGGACCTCGGCGAGGATGGGGTCCAGCTGGGCCATGACCCGGGCAAAGATCTGCGTGAGCGTCTGCCCGTGGCTCATGATGTCCAGGTCGAAGTCGGGCGTGATCTCGAAGATCTCGTTGACCTGATCCAGCATCTCGCGGTGCTGGCCAGTCACGACGACGACCGAGTCGAAGCTGTCGCTAGCCTCAAGCGCCTTGACGACAGGTGCGACTTTGATCGCCTCCGGCCGCGTACCGTAGACAGTCATGATGAGCGGCCGGGTGGTCACATGTCCTCCTGGTTGGATCTGTTCCTGCGTATGGCTCGTTCCTGAGCCCTGAGGTCCTTGCCGGTCGGCCGCGCGTGTCGTTCCCGGACCCGCCCGGTGGGGGGCTCCGGCGCGTCAAACCGCACCTGCGTCTCGCGCCGTTCGGCAAACGCTTCCTCGAGAACCTGCCTGGCTTCCTCGGGCTTGTCCTTCGCGAAGGCCCAGGCCCACTTGCGGTAGCGGACGGCGACGTCTTGTGCCGGGCCGTCGAGCACCAGACGGCCGTGGTGCAGCCAGATGGCGCGGGTGCACGACTCCTCGATGGTCTGTGCCGCGTGGCTCACCAGGAACACCGTGCCGGCCTCCTTGCGCAAGCGCTCCATGCGTACCTCGCTGCGTTCCTTGAACGCGGCGTCACCCGTGGCCAGTGCCTCGTCGATCAGCAGGATGTGCGGGCGCGCCGCCGTCGCGATGGCGAAGCGCAGCCGCGCCGCCATGCCCGAGGAGTAGGTGCGCATGGGCAGGTAGATCGACTTGCCGAGGCCGGCGAGCTCAATGACGTCGGGGATGGCGGCCTGGGTCTCCGCGGGGGAGAGGCCCATGGCCAGGCAGCCGAGACGGACGTTCTCCTCGCCCGGCAGGTCGGGCACCAGGGCGGCGTTCACGCCGATGAGCACGGGCGTGCTCTCGGCCAGCACCTGGCCCTTGGTGGGCTTCTCCAGGCCGGCGATGATGCGCAGGAGCGTGCTCTTGCCGGAGCCGTTCTGGCCCACGATGCCGATCTGTTCGCCGGAGTTCGCGACGAACGAGATGTCCGTCAGCGCACGGACCGTCACCTTGGGCTCCTGGCCGACGGCGTTGAGCACGGCGCGCTTCAGCTTGGCGCGCCGACCGCGGGTCGTGTCGGTCGACGGCGTCCGGTAGAACATCCGCAGCCCCTGCACGGCCACCGTGGGCCAGAGCACCGGGGTGCTCCCGGACCGCGGCGCGACGGCGGTGATCTGGCCGGTGTGGGGAGGCGCCTGCACCGACATGGGCGTCGCCGCCGACAGCGGGCCCTGGGTAGGCACCGGCATCGACGCGGGACCGCCCTGGCCCAGCTGTGTCGGCATGGGGTAGTCGAGGTCAGCGGCCATAGCTCTCCTCCGCACTCCAGAAGGTGATGAACCCGATGAGCAGCATGCCGACGGCCCATCCACCGAGCCAGACCCAGCGCATCGGGTCCGGCGTGGTGGCGTACAGCACGCAGTCCCGCACGATGTCCAGCACGATGAACATCGGGTTCGCCTCGAGCCACCTCAGCAGCTCGGGATCGTCCACGAGCCTGTCGAAGGAGAAGAACACCGCTGACGCGTACAGCCAGATGCGCATCACCATGCTGATCAGGTTGGTGACATCGGGTAGCGCGGCCGCCCAGCGAGCCACCAGGAGCGTCAGCCCCGTGGTGAACATGACCTGCAGTGCCAGGGCGCCCGCCACCAGCGCGATGCGCCAGGTGTACTCCTCGGCAGGCGGCACGAAGTAGATCAGAGCGGCCAGCGTCAGCAGGGTGGGGCCCAGGCTGAGCAGGTTGCGCAGCATCACGGAGATCGGCAGCGCGGCGCGCGGGAACGTGAACGCCCGGATCAGATTCTTGCCGGCCTGCACCGAACGGGCGCCGCCGTTGATCGACTGGGTGGTGAACTGGAACAGGAACACCCCGATCAGCAGGTACCCGACGAAGTTGTCGATGCCCCGCGCGTTCTTCATCAGCAGCCCGAAGATCAGGAAGTACACCGCGCCATTGATCAGCGGGTTCAGGATCAGCCAGGCGTTGCCCAGGAGGCTCTGCCGCGTCCCGCTGGCCACCTTCGCCCGCGCGTCCGCCCACAGGAAGTGCCGCCGCTCCCACAGCAGCCCGATGTACTGCCCCAGCGGCGGTCGTGCCCCGACCCGGGACAGGTTGCCGAGCGTCACCAGCTTGGTGGTGGTGGGCGACGCGTCGAAGAGCGCCGCGTACGTACCGGTCTCGGGGCCGCTCATGCCGTCACCCCCAGGCAGGCTCGGTAGATCCCCACATACGTCTCCGCGTTGCGCACCCATGTCCTCTCGGCTGCTACCACTCGGCCGCGCTCGACCAGCTCGGCGCGTCGTCCAGCGTCTTCCAGGAGGGCCTCGACCGACGTGGCCCAGCCCTCCCTGTCGTCGGCGTCGACGTGCAGGCCGGCGCCGCCCACGGCCTCGACCAGGGCAGGCAGGGCACTTGCGACGACCGGGCGCCCCACCGCCATGGCCTCGACAGGCTTGAGCGGTGTCACCAGCCGCGTGACCTCGTGGTCGCGGCGAGGCACCAGCACGACGTCCAGCGCGGCCAGCCAGGTCAGGGCGGCGTCAGCGGGCACCCGTCCCGGGAGCACCACATGATCTGCCACGCCCAGCTCACTGGCCAGGCGCGCGAGCCCGGGGCGGGAGACGCCGTCACCCACCAGCAGGCCCGTGACGTCGTGCCCGCGGGCGCGCAGGGCGGCCACGGTGTGGACAACGGTCTCCAGACCCTCGTAGCCGACCAGGCTGCTCACCGTCCCGATGGCGGGTCCAGCGTGCAGGCCCAGCGCGGCCCGCGCCGCCTCCGGCGTCGGGTGCTCGGTGGCGAGCAGGGCCTCGGACACGGCGTTCGGCACCACCGTGATGCGGTCGGAGGGCACCCCCCGTGCCACGAGCGCGTCGCGCATGGTGCCGCTGAGCGTCACCACGGCATCGGCCGTGAGCGCCAGCTCCGTCTCCTTCGCCTGCATCAGGGCACGCCGACGGGACGCTGCGGCGCGGGTACGGCCCTCCGTCGTGCCGTGCGAAGCCACCCAGGTCTCCTCGGGCAGGCCACGCACCTCGTAGACCCACGGGATGCCGAGCCGCCGCGCCGCTGCACGGGCCAGCACCCCGTTGGCCGACGGCGTGGTGGTGTGCAGCACGTCGGCGCGCACCTCGCGGGCCGCATCGGTCAGCAGCTCGGTCTCCTGCGTGGTCCGCCGTGCGACGTCGGACGCCATCCGGCTGGGGACGAGGCGCTGGTAGGCGACCCCGTCGACCACGTCGGTGCCGCGGGCCGCGAGCGAGCCGATCGTCAGGGGGTAGCCGGGGCGGGTCGTCGCGGACGCCGTCAGGCCGTGCGCGCGCTGCGCACGCAGGATCGCGTGCGACCGGAGCGTGTAGCCGCTCTGGGTGTGGGGCAGCGAGTTGGTGAGGTGGTGCAGCACGGTGATGGCGTCCGAGCCACCCGTGCCGGACGGCCCGCGCGTCTCGCCGGGCGGCTCGGGCTGCAGCGCCGCCACCTGGGCACGGAGCCCGGCGGGGGCGTCCGGACCGACCGACTCGGCATCGCCGAGGAGCCAGGCGGCGCGGTAGCGCGCGGGGCCGGCCCCGCCGACGCCGTCGAGCAGGTCCGGCCGTCCCACCGCGACCGCGACCTCGGCCGCGACCCGTCGGCCCCGACCGTCGCGGCGGGCGAGGAGCTGCTCCGCCTCGTCCGCGGCACGCGCGGCGTCGCCGGCGAGCATGCGACCCAGCGCGTGCGGGGCGGACGGCGCCGGCGCCAGACCGAGGGCGTGCACGAGCGGTCGACGCAGCGCTTCAGGAGCACGCCGGGCGGTCTGCACGGCGAGCCAGAGCGGGTCCTCGACGAGGGTCCTGGCCACGAAGGACGTGGTGAAGCGCAGGTTGCGCGCGAGCTCGCCCGCGCGCCGGAGAGGCGGTGCCATCAGTAGCGTGCTCCTCGGCCGGCGTGACCCACCAGCGGGTGGGGGAGCAGCTCGTCCAACAGCTCGGTGTAGCGGTGACCCAGCACCGCGTCGCTCGCGTGCTCGGCGACCCACGTGGCCGCATCGGTCGAGGCAGCGGGTACGACGCCGTCGGACAGCCAGCCGCACCAGAGGTCGGCGAGGCCCTCGACGTCGCCGGGACGTACGACGGCGCCCGCGCCGTTCGCCGTGACCAGGCTGGCGGCCTCGCCGGCCAGGCACGCCGACGCGGTGACACCGGATGCCATGACCTCGTACAGCTTGGACGGGACGGTCCACTCGAACGGCTCCCAGTCGCGCAGCGAGACCATCACGGTGTCGGCCCACGCGTACAGGGCGCGAACCTCGGTGGACGGCACGGAGGGCTCCACACGGACCGGCGCGCCCAGCTCGTCCGCCAGGAGCCGCAGCGGCTCCAGCTCGTTGCCGTGCCCCACGATGCGTACGTCGAGCGCGTGGCCCCGCTCCTGGACCAGCGCTGCCGCGCGCACCGCGACGTCCAGGCCCTGCGACCGGCCGACGGTCCCCGCGTAGACGACGCGCAGCGGGCGGTCGGTCACGACGACGGGAGCGTTTTCACGAACGGGTTCGAACGCGGTGCCGTTGCGTACCACTGCCACGTTGCGGACACCGCGCGACCGGAGCACCTCGGCGAACGCCGCGGTGGTGGTGACCACGAGGTCTGCCCGGGCCTGGAGCCGGGTGACGGTGCGGTGCACCACGCGTGCGACGAGGTCGCGCGCCCCGCGGCGCAGGCCGAGCTTGCGCCCCCGGCGCCGCAGGATGCCGCTGGGCGCGATGAGGTCGGGCCAGGCGTCCCGCATCTCCACGACGAAGCGAGCCCGGTGCCAGCGGGCGAGGGCCCAGCCGGCGACGACGCTCGGGATGCCGGGGACCGTCGCGATGACCACGGCCGGCCGGCCCGCAGCGGGCCGGACCCCGCGCAGCACCGAGCTGACGGCGGCGACCACCTGGTCCGCGGCCCGTGAGCCGAGCCCGTGCGAATGCTCGCGGTAATTCACCCGGATGATCTTTTCCCCATGGCTTCCGGAACGGACCGATCCGGGCCGGTAGTCGGGTGAAAAATGGGTGATCTTTCCCGAAGGGGAGTGCGGTGGCGGTGTCAGGACAGTAAGGGGATAACCTGCTGGCACCAAGTGGCCCGCCAGGGCTCCCCAGCGCCGCTGGGGTGCCCCCGACTCGGGGGCAAAATGGTGTGTGACCAGGAGAATCGCGCGGTTCTGCTGGCGTCTCACGTGAGTGAGCACGGCAACTCTCCTCTCTGTCTGACGTCCCGCCAGGGCTCACCGAAACGCACCCCTGAAGGCCTCTTCCGGTTGCGGTGCAGGCATAAGGGTAGTAGCCCAAAACAACACTAGGATCACGAGCTATGGCCGCACCCGATCGAAAGAACGATCTTCTCGCCGCTCCCAATCCCGTAGACGGAGACGTACGTCACGCCCGCCGCCCGCGCCGGGGCAAGGGATTCGTCGCCGGCATCGTCGTGGGAGTGCTCTTGCTCGTGGGCGGTGGCGGGGCCGCGGCCTACTTCGGCTACCGCATGTCGCTCGACGACAACCTGGAGCGGATCGACCCGTTCGCCGACATCGACCCGTCGACCCGCCCCAGCGCGGAGCCGGTGGAGGGACCGACGGCGCCCGTGAACATCCTCGTCCTCGGCTCCGACAGCCGGATCTCGGCCGGTGACCCCAATGCCTGGGAGGCCGGGGCGCAGCGCACGGACGCGATCATGCTGGTGCACCTGTCCGCCGACCGGCAGTCGGCGGCCGCGATCTCGATCCCTCGTGACTCCTGGGTGCCGATCCCGGGGTACGGCGAGGCGAAGATCAACGCGGCGTTCTCCTACGGTGGGCCGCCGCTGATGATCCAGACGGTCGAGGACCTGACGGGCGTGCGCATCGACCACTTCGCTGTAACCGACTTCGAGTCGTTCAAGTCGTTGACCGACTCCCTGGACGGGGTCGAGATCACGGTGCCGGACGGCGACGGCGGCTCGGTGCGCAAGGCCATGACCGGCGAGGAGGCGCTGACCTTCACCCGGGAGCGTTACGCCCTGTCCAACGGCGACTTCGGCCGCGTACAGCGTCAGCAGGCCTGGATGCGGGCGATCGTCGCCAAGGCCAACAACAACCGGAGCGACCCCATGAAGATGGCCCGCTTCCTCGAGGCCGTCACGAGCTCCGTGGCCGTGGACAAGGAGCTCACCCTGGACCGGATCCAGGAGCTGTTCGAGGGGGCCGGCGACATCTCGACGAACGACATCACGTTCATGACGGCGCCCTACACGGGAACCGGGCGGAGCGCCGACGGCCAGTCGATCGTGGTGCTCGACCGTGCCACGTTCGACCCGCTCATGAAGGCGGTGGCGAAGGACAAGGTGCCGAACTTCCTGGCCACCAACCCGGACGCCATGGACGTGCTCCCGGCGGTCGTCCAGTAGGACGCTCCGGCGTCGGCCGGTCCCGCTGCCCTCCGGGCCGCGGGACCGGTGCCGTCACAAGCCCAGCGTCGCCCGGAGGTCGTCCTGGACCCGGGACAGGCGCTCCCGTGCCGCGACCCGGTCCGCGGACAGGGTGCTGGCCGAGGCGTCCGGATCGACCGGCGACACCACCTCGATGTAGCACTTGATCTTCGGCTCGGTGCCGCTGGGTCGCACGATGACCCGGGTGTCGTCGGCGGTCAGCAGCACCACGCCGTCGGTCGGCGGCAACCCGTCCAGACCTTCGGCGAGGTCGCGCACCGAGTCGACGGGCGAGCCCGCCAGGACGGCCGGCGGCGACTCGCGGAGTGCCGCCATGGTGGATCCGATCTCGGCGAGGTCGTCGAATCGGGCCGACACCTGCCCCGTGACGTGCAGCCCGCAGGCGCGGGCGACGTCGTCCAGCCCGTCCAGCAGCGTGCGGCCCTCGGCGGCCAGCCGGCCGGCCAGCTGCGCGATGGCGACCGCTGCCGACAGCCCGTCCTTGTCCCGGACGTGCTCGGGGTCCACGCAGTAGCCGAGGGCCTCCTCGTACCCGAACACGAGGCCCGGGGTGCGCGAGATCCACTTGAAGCCGGTCAGCGTGGTGGCCTGCTCCAGCCCGTGCCGTGCGGCGATGGCGGCGAGTGCCCGCGACGACACGATCGAGCAGGCGAGCGTGCCCCCGGTGCCCGCGCGCGCGGCCCGTTCGGCGGCGTCCCAGCCGAGCAGCATGCCGACCTCGTCGCCGTGCAGCATGCGCCAGCCCTGCGAAAATGCCGTCTCGGCACCCTGGTACGTCCCGTACTGCGGGTCGAGCACGGCGACGGCGCACCGGTCGGCGTCGGGGTCGTTCGCGATGACGAGGTCCGCGTGGGCGTCCTGCGCCAGCGCGAGCGCCATGTCGATGGCTCCCGGCTCCTCGGGGTTGGGGAACGCCACCGTGGGGAAGTCCGGGTCGGGCTCCGCCTGCTCCTCCACGGGTACGACATCGGTGAAGCCCGCCTCGGCCAGCACACGCGCGACGGCCGCGCCGCCCACGCCGTGCAGCGACGTGGTCACGATGCGGAGCTTGGCGCGTGGGGCCCCGTCGTGCAGCGTGGCCACGGCTGCGTGGTACTCGTCGGTGATCTCCGGGCCGAGCACGGTCCAGCCGGACTCGGCGCGGGGTACGTCCTTGGCGGCGCCCACGCCGGCGATCTCGTCGGCGATGCGGGCGTCGTACGGTGGCACGATCTGGGCGCCCTGGCCGGCTCCGGTGACCACCCGCCCACCCAGGTACACCTTGTAGCCGTTGTCGGCGGCGGGGTTGTGGCTCGCGGTGACCATGACGCCCGCGTCGGCGGAAAGGTGGCGCACCGCGAAGGCGAGCACCGGGGTGGGGCCGGGTTCGGGCATGAGCAGCACCTCGGCCCCCGCGGCGACGAGGACGGCTGCCGTGTCCCGGGCGAAGTCGGCGGAGCGGTGCCGGGCGTCGAACCCGACCACCACGCGGGGGGCCACGCCGGCGGCTTCCGCCGCGAGGAAGGCGGCCAGCCCCGCGGCGGCCGTGATCACCACGGCGCGATTCATCCGGTTGGGTCCGGCGGCCATGGCGCCCCGCAGCCCGGCGGTGCCGAACTGCAGCGTTCCGGAGAACCGGTCGGCGAGCTCGGCGACGGCGTGCGTGCGGATGCCGGTTCCGGTGGTCCGGGCGATCAGGTCGCGCAGCTCGGCGACGTCGTCCGCGTCGACGTCGGCGGCCATCCAGGCCTCGGCGCGCGCGACGAGGTCGGGCGCGGAGAGCGTCCCGGTGGTGGTCGGCTGGTTGACGGACATCGGCATCAGATCTGCTTGATGACCCGGGCGAGCAGGTCGCTGATCCGTGGGCCGGCCTTCTGCCCCGCCTCCAGCACCTCCTCGTGGGAGAGCGGGTGGGGGCTGATCCCGGCCGCCAGGTTGGTGACCAGCGAGATGCCGAGCACGTCCATGCGGCAGTGCCGGGCGGCGACGGCCTCCAGAGCGGTCGACATGCCGACCAGGTCGGCACCCAGCAGACCGGCCATCTTGACCTCGGCCGGCGTCTCGTACTGCGGGCCGTGGAACTGCGCGTACACGCCCTCGGGCAGGTCCGGGTCCACGCTCCGTGCGACGTCGCGCAGGCGCGGCGTGTAGATGTCCGTCATGTCGGCGAACTTGGCGCCCTCGAGCGGGGTCTGGCCCGTGAAGTTCAGGTGGTCGCGCAGTAGCACGGGCTGGCCGGGCCGCCAGCCGATGTGCACGCTGCCGCAGCCGTTCGTGAGGATCGCGGTCTCGCACCCCGCTGCCGCCGCCGTGCGGATGCCGTGCGCCACCCGCCGGGGGCCACGGCCCTCGTAGAGGTGGGTGCGGGATCCGAGGACGAGCGCGTAGCGCACTGCGCCGTCGGGCCGCTCGATGCGGATCGAGCGCGTGGTGGACCGGTGCCCCTGGACCGCGGGCTGCACGAAGCCGGGGATCTCCGCCGTGGGGATCTCCGCGACGACATCGCCGATCAGCTCGGCGGCACCACCCCATCCGGAGCCGAGGACGAGCGCGACGTCGTGCCCCGACACCCCCGTCTTGGCTGCGATGTACTCCGCGGCCGCGGCAGCGACGTCGAACGGGTCGGTCGTCGGGTCGTCAAGATCTGGCTCCGTACTCATGGTCCGAGGTTAACGCCACTTTCCCCCCGGCACGCGTCCACGAGGG
Source organism: Promicromonospora aerolata (assembly GCF_042682255.1). Classification (NCBI taxonomy): domain Bacteria; kingdom Bacillati; phylum Actinomycetota; class Actinomycetes; order Micrococcales; family Promicromonosporaceae; genus Promicromonospora; species Promicromonospora aerolata. The sequence goes on along the minus strand of NZ_JBHUHF010000001.1, from coordinate 2,445,258 downwards.
CCGTGGATCCTGCTCGCTCGCCGACGATGCGAGAATGGGACCGTGACCCCCCTCGACTCCGCAGCCGTCCCGCCCCATGTCGTCGTCGTGGGAGGTGGACCCGGCGGCTACGAGGCGGCACTCGTGGCACGCAGCCACGGTGCGCAGGTCACCGTGGTGGAGCAGCAGGGGCTGGGCGGCGCGGCGGTCCTGACCGACGTGGTCCCCTCCAAGACCCTCATCGCCACCGCCGAGTGGATGACCATCGCCGACCGCGCCCCCGAGCTCGGCATCCGCACGCCCGACGACGTGGTGGACCCGACGTCCGACGTGGACGTCTCGCTGGCGACCGGCGGCATCCCCGTCGTGTCCGCGTACGCGGCGCCGGCGCTGGGCGGTGCGGGCGTGCAGGCGGCGGCGTCCGCTGCCGGGACGGCGGAGCAGAAGCGCAAGCACTTCGTGGACCTGCAGGCCGTCAACAAGCGCGTGCTCGCGCTCGCACGGGCGCAGAGCGCAGACATCCGCGGCCGCCTGGAGCGCGAGGGCATCCGGATCGTCGCGGGCAAGGGCCGCCTGGACGGGCCGGCGCACGTCGTGGCCGAGCTGGCCGACGGCACCACCGAGGTGCTGGAGGCCGACTCGGTCCTCCTGGCGCTCGGCGCCACCCCGCGGACGCTGCCCACCGCTGTGCCCGACGGCGAGCGGATCCTCACCTGGACCCAGATGTACAACCTGCGCGAGCTGCCCGAACGCCTGATCGTGGTGGGCTCCGGGGTCACGGGCGCCGAGTTCGCGGGCGCCTACAACGCCCTGGGATCCGACGTGGTGCTCGTCTCCAGCCGCGACCGCGTGCTGCCCGGCGAGGACGAGGATGCCGCCGAGCTGCTCGAGGGAGTGTTTCGCTCCCGCGGCATGACCGTGCTGTCCCGCTCGCGTGCGGCGTCGGCCGTCCGGACCGACGACGGTGTCGAGGTGACGCTGTCCGACGGCCGTGTGGTGCACGGTTCGCACGTCCTGGTGGCGGTCGGCGGCGTGCCCGCGACGTCCGGCCTGGGGCTCGAGGAGGCGGGAGTGCGGCTGTCGGAGGCGGGGCACGTGGTCGTGGACCGCGTCTCGCGCACCTCGGTGCGTGGCATCTACGCGTCCGGCGACTGCACCGGTGTGCTCCCGCTCGCGTCCGTGGCGGCGATGCAGGGCCGCATCGCCGTGGCCCACGCGCTGGGCGACGCCGTGCAGCCGCTCGCGCTCCGCACCGTCGCCTCCAACATCTTCACCGCTCCGGAGATCGCCACCGTCGGCTACAGCGAGGAGAAGCTGCGCGCGCAGAGCTCGCGCTTCATCACGACGACGCTGCCGCTCGCCCGTAACCCGCGCGCCAAGATGCTCGGCATCCGGGACGGCTTCGTGAAGCTCTTCGCGCACCCCGAGGCGGGCGTGGTGCTCGGCGGCGTGGTGGTGGCGCCGCGCGCGTCCGAGCTGATCTTCCCGATCACGCTGGCCGTGCAGCACCGGCTCACCGTCGAGGATGTCGCCTCCGCGTTCACGATCTACCCGTCGCTGTCGGGGTCGATCGCCGAGGGTGCGCGCGTCCTGGACGCGCGCGTCGGCAAGTAGGTCAGGTCCTGCCGGCCGTGGTGCCGGGGGGGGCGATACCAGGAGTGCGGGGTGTGTTGCTCTGCGTGGACAATGTCAACGCAGAGCAACACACCCCGCATTCGTAGGCTCTCCCGCCGCCCGAGCGGGTGCCGGCATCAGGCTCTGCTTGTTTGTCGCCTGGGCCTGCGGTTCCGCTTCGGGCGAGTGCCTCGTTCCTCGGCCCTCACCCTGCGCTGCACCTCCGGCTCAGGTCCTGCTTGTCTGTCGCCTGAGCCTGCGGTTCCGCTTCGGGCGAGTGCCTCGTTCCTCGGCCCTCACCCTGCGCTGCACCTCCGGCTCAGGTCCTGCTTGTCTGTCGCCTGAGCCTGCGGTTCCGCTTCGGGCGAGTGCCTCGTTCCTCGGCCCTCACCCTGCGCTGCACCTCCGGCTCAGGCGACGGAAGCGTCCAGGACGATCTGGCCGCCCTCGACCTTTGCGCTCGAGACCGTGAGACCCGGAACCTTGGCCTCCAGCAGACGTTCGACGTCGACCGCGATCCGCGCGTCCGGCTGCACGTCCACGACCCCCGGCGGCAGCCCTTGCTTGGCCACCTCCTGCTCGATGGGCGCGGCGGCGAGACTGAGCAGCCGGTGCGCCGGCAGCCCCGCGGCATTCACCTCGACCGTGAGGGTGGCGACGCCGCGCTCGAAGGCGGCCAGCTTGACGTCCGCGCGCACGATCGGGGCGATCTTCACGGCGAGCTTGAGCGGACCCGGCAGAGTCTCGAGGCGGCGCAGGTCCGCGACGACCCGGATCACGTCCCCGTCACCGACGACGGACGTGATGATGGGTGGAGCCTGCTTGGCGATCCTCGCCAGGCTGAGCACCTCTTCGGGAGCGATCCGGATATGCACGAAACGACCCTAACCCAGCATGGTGAGCAGCCGGGGGAGTGCCTCGCCGAATGCGGGAAGCAGGGTCAGCGAGCCCAGGTCACCGAGCCCGGCCCAGCGCACCTCCAGGCTCTCCGGGTCCGCGGCGCGCGGCTCGACGTGGTACCCGGGGGCGACGTCGGCCACCACCGTCGTGTACGTCCACGCCGGGTGCTCCAGCACGTGCGTACCCACCACGTGCACGGCGGCCGGGTCGATGGCCGCCTCCTCGGCAGCCTCGCGCAGCGCACCCGCCGCCGGCTTCTCGTCCGGTGCGAGGGCGCCGCCCGGGATGCCCCAGGTGCCGCCCATGTGCGACCACAGGGCGCGGTGCTGGAGCACCACGTGCGACGGCGCTCCGCCGGCGTCCCTGCGCACGAGCAGCAGGCCGGCCGCGCCGAACAGGCCCCAGTGCCGGTGGTCGCCGCACGTCACCCACCCGTCGCCGCCGTGCCGGTGCAGGTCGGTCGGGGGCACTGTCGCGTTCGGCACGGCGCCAGTCTGTCAGGTCTTGGCGCGCGATGTCAGCGGTCGGGAGGCCGGCGGTCGATGGTGGCAAAAAGACGTCCCGCCCCCGATCCGCAGCGGCGGCTCGGTGACGGGACGTGTGCGGCAGTTCCGCTCAGGCTCCCCGGGGGACGCCTTCGACGACGACCTTGCCGCCCTCGAAGCGGAACCCCGTCACCTCGGTGAACGTGTCGCTCATCAGGGCCTGCACGTCGAGCGAGACGGTGCCGTCCTTGCGGAGCTGCACGGCGTGCTCCGGCAGCCCGCGCTTGTGCGCCATCTTGGCGACGGTGCCGGAGGCGAGCGGGAGCAGCTTGGTGGCGGGCAGGCCGGCCGCGTCGGCGTCGACCTGGAGCACCGCGATGTTCTGCCAGAAGGAGGTGATCCGCGCGGACGCGTGCACGACCGGGACGGCCTTGGCCGCGATCTTGACCGGGAGCGGTGCATAGGTCAGGCGGCGCAGGTCACCTGTCAGCGAGATGACGCCGTCGTCGCAGGTCAACTCACTGACGAACGACGGAAGGGACTTGCGGGGACGGACGAGGGCGATGGCCTCTTCGGGGCTGAGTACTACGACGTGTGTCACGTCGCAGAACCTAGCGGATCAAAGATGGCGTTCTGTGCCCGTTCCATCGATGTCTGCCCCAATAAGCAACTTTTCACCCGGATTGACCGCAAATTCACCCTGCGGCCTCGACCGGCTCGGTCGCCCCGACCGGCTCAGTCGACGATCTCGCAGATCGGAGCGCCCGCGGTCACGCCGGCCCCTGGCTCGGCCGTCAGGGACCGCACGGTGCCCGCGCGGTGCGCCAGGATGGGCTGCTCCATCTTCATGGCCTCCAGCACGACGACGAGGTCGCCCTCGGCCACCTGGGCGCCGTCCGTGACCGCCACCTTGACGATGGTGCCCTGCATGGGGGAGGCCAGCGTGTTCCCGGCGGACCCCGAGGCCTTGGCGCCGGCGGCGCGCCGGGCCGGACGCCGGGCGGCGTTCGCGGACCGCGCGCGACCTGCCGCGACACCCAGGCCGGCGGGCAGGACCACCTCGAGCCGACGTCCGCCCACCTCGACGACCACCCGCTCGGCGGGTACCTCTTCCACGTCGGGCTCCGGGGCCGGCGCGGGCGTGGCGGGAGCCAGCGTCTTGAGCGTGTCCGCGAACTCCGTCTCGATCCAGCGCGTGTGCACGCGGAACGGGGAGCCGTCCGCCGGGACGAACGCGTCGGCCTCGAGCACCGCCTGGTGGAACGGGACGACCGTCGGGATGCCCTCGACCACGAGCTCGCGCAGCGCGCGCCGGGCCCGCTCGACCGCCTGGGTGCGCGTGGCGCCCGTGACGATGAGCTTGGCGATCATGGAGTCGAACGCCCCGGAGACGGAGTCGCCCGCGACGACACCCGTGTCGACGCGCACGCCCGGGCCCGACGGCCACGCGATCGTGTTCAGGCGGCCCGGCGCCGGGAGGAAGCCCATCGCCGGGTCCTCGCCGTTGATCCGGAACTCGATGGAGTGGCCGCGCACGACGGGGGAGTAGTACCCGAGCTCCTCGCCCGCGGCGATACGCAGCTGCTCGCGCACCAGGTCGATCCCCGTGACCTCCTCGGTCACCGGGTGCTCCACCTGGAGCCGGGTGTTGACCTCGAGGAAGGAGATGGTGCCGTCCACCCCGACGAGGAACTCACAGGTGCCCGCACCCACGTAGCCCGCCTCACGGAGGATCGCCTCCGACGCGGCGTACAGGGACTTCTCCTGCTCGGGCGTGAGGAAGGGCGCCGGCGCCTCTTCCACCAGCTTCTGGTGGCGGCGCTGCAACGAGCAGTCCCGGGTCGAGACCACGACGACGTTGCCGTGCGTGTCCGCGAGGCACTGCGTCTCCACGTGGCGCGGCTTGTCCAGGTAGCGCTCCACGAAGCACTCGCCACGGCCGAACGCCGCCACGGCCTCGCGGACCGCCGAGTCGAACATCTCGTCGATCTCTTCGAACGTGCGCGCGACCTTGAGCCCGCGACCGCCGCCGCCGAACGCCGCCTTGATGGCGATGGGCAGGCCGTACTGCTCGGCGAAGGCCCTGACCTCGCTGCCGTCCTTGACCGGGTCGGGGGTGCCGGGCACCAGCGGAGCACCCGCGCGCTGCGCGATGTGGCGCGCGCTCACCTTGTCGCCGAGCGACTCGATGGCCGACGGCGGCGGCCCGATCCAGGTGAGTCCGGCGTCGATCACCGCCTGGGCGAACTCCGCGTTCTCGGACAGGAAGCCGTAGCCGGGGTGCACGGCGTCGGCGCCGGAGCGGCGGGCGACGTCGAGCAGCTTGGCCGGGTCCAGGTAGGTGTCCGCGGCGCGGGCACCGCCCAGCGCGAAGGCCTCGTCCGCGAGGCGGACGTGCAGCGCCTCACGATCCTGGTCGGCGTAGACGGCGACGGAAGTCAGCCCCGCGTCGGCGCATCCACGGGCCACGCGGACGGCGATCTCACCACGGTTGGCGATGAGCACCTTCGAGATGGTTCGGGGCAGGCTGGAACTGGGCACGGCTCACCGTAACCCGGTGGTACCGGGCCGACGTACCGCCTCCGGGCACCCGGTGAAAAGTCTGGAGGCCAGACCAACCCCGGCGCGGGCCGTTTGGAGGATTCAGACATGGCGTCGCCCCACTACGGTCGGATGCCCCGCGCCCAATTGTGCACATCCATCAGAGGCAACCAGCTGGCCGAGCGCCGTGGCAGTAGCGGAATGATGGCTCAAAGCGCAACCAGCACGGCGCTCGGCTGCTGGGGTGGCGGTTTTCCACAGGGGACAGAGATTCCTGCTGCGGAGGGGGAGGGGGCGGGGTGGGATCGGCCGTATGAGACCCCCGAGATCCCTCCCATCGCGGCTACGGTCCGACGCCGCGACGCAGGAAGGCCTGGTGAGCAAGACGCAGTGCGATGCTGCCGGCCTGGACAAGTACGCAGTAGGGCGGCTGTTGAGGAACGGGACGTGGACGCGCGTCACGCGCTGCGTCTACGACACGGATCCCGTACCGGTGGAGCGGCGCCGGCGCGACGACTACCACGACCACGTCCGGCGTCGGGCAGCCTGGATCGGCATGCTCGCGGTACCGGACGGGATCGCCACCGGTGTCTGCGCGCTCGCCCTGCACGGGCTGGCCGGCCTGCCCGCGAGACTGGTCCCCGAGGCGGCGCGGCCGCAGGGCAAGGACGTGGCGGTGAGCGATGGAGTCGTGCTGCGCCGTTATACGCCCTTTCCGGTGGAGCGCTACCGGGGACGCCGGATCGCGGCCCTCCCCCATGCGCTGGCGCAGGCGCTCCCGCACCTCACCCGCGACGAGGCGGTAGCGGTGCTCAGCAACGCGCTGCACGAGGGGCACCTCGACGCTGGTGGTATGCAGCGGGTACGCGAGCTGGTGCGGGGGCGACGAGGCGCCGCGGCGGTGCACGGTTGGTTCGGGCTGGTGGAAGCACGCGACGCGTCTCCGGCCGAGACGGCTACGCGGTTGTCCTGTATCGATCAGGGCGTCCCGCCGGACGGGCAGCAGGTCACGTTCACCTCGGACGGTGTCTTCCTGGGCCGGGTCGACTTCGTCTGGCGCCTCCCCGACGGGCGGTACCTGGTGGTCGAGATCGACGGGCGAGCCTTCCACTCCGGCGCCGCGATGCTGGCCGACGACTCGCTGCGGCAGAACGGGCTCGTCGGCACCGACCGACTGATCGTCCTCAGGTTCCCTGCCACCCGGAGTCTGGCCGACGGCGGCGTCGGCCAGGAGATAGCCGAGCGCCTGGCCAGCCTGCACTGGAAACCAAACCCCCTGCACCAAGCACCGGTGACTCTCCCCCTCCCCCTCCCCGTCCCTCTTCCCTCCTCCCGGCGTCGAGCGCCGTAGCAGTTGCGGAATGACGGCTCATAGCGCAACCAGCACGGCGTTCGACTGGGAGGGTGGGGGTTGGGAGGGTGGTGGGGGGCGGGGGTCAGCGGGGGCGGAGGGTGCGCCAGGGGATGTTCAGCTCGGACAAGAGCTCGCGCACCAGCGGCAGACTGATGCCGACCACGCCGTGGTGGTCGCCCTCGACGCGCTCGATGTACGGGCCACCCAGGCCGTCGATGGTGAACGCACCCGCCACGTGCAAGGGCTCGCCGGTGGCGATGTAGGCGTCGATCTCGTCATCGTCGATGTCGGCGAACCAGACCGTGGTCGAGCTGGTCGAGCCGAGGGTGCCGCCGGTGCCCCCGGCGTCGTCGTCCCGCAGGTCGACGACCCAGTGGCCCGAGTGCAGCACGCCCTTGCCCCCGCGCATCGAGCGCCAGCGCTCGCGTGCGGCCGCGGCGTCGGCGGGCTTGCCCACGACGGTGCCGTCGAACTCGAGCATGGAGTCGCAGCCGATGACGATGGCGTCGGCGGCGTCCGGCGCGTCCCCCGCGGCGTCGTCCCGAGCCCTCTCCAGCCGGGACGCCACCTCCTCGGCCTTGGCCTGGGCCAGGACGAGCACGGCGTCGGCGGGATCGAGCTCACCGAACCGTTCGGTGGCGTCGGCGAGGACCTTGTCCTCGTCCACGCCGGACACGACGACTTCCGGAACGACTCCGGCGGACTTCAGCGTCGAGAGTCGGGCGGGGGACTGTGAGGCGAGGACCAGGCGTGGCACGCGCGCCACAGTAACGAGAATGCGGGTCGGTGAAACAGGGAAACGGTGAACCCTGCGACGTGACCCACGTCACTCCACGGCTGGCCCTGCGTGTCAGACACCCAGGCCACCCGGATGTCTGACACGGCAGGGGTCAGGCGAGGGCCCCGCGGAGGGTGTCCAGGCCCACCGAGCCCAGATTGAGGGCCTGGGCGTGGAACGTCTTGGCGTCGAACTCCTGACCGCGCGCGGCGGCCGCGCCCCGGGCGGCGTCGCGGGTCTGCTCCCAGAGCCGCTGCCCCACCTTGTACGACGGCGCCTGCCCCGGCCAGCCGAGGTACCGGTTGAACTCGAAGCGGACGAACGACTCCGGCATGTTCACGTTGGCCAGCAGGAAGGGCCAGGCCTTCTCGGCCGTCCAGGTGCCGCCGCCCCACTGCTCGGGGGCCGGCATGCCCAGGTGCACACCGATGTCGAACACGACGCGGGCCGCGCGCAGGCGCTGGGCGTCGAGCATGCCGAGGCGGTCGCCCGGGTCCTCCAGGTAGCCGAGCTCGGCCATGAGCCGCTCCGCGTACAGCGCCCAGCCCTCGCCGTGGCCGGACACCCAGCAGGCCAGGCGGCGCCAGGTGTTCAGTGTCGCGCGCGCGAACACCGCCTGGCCGCACTGGAGGTGGTGACCCGGCACGCCCTCGTGGTAGACCGTCGTCTTCTCGCGCCAGGTGTTGAACTCCGTGACGCCCTCGGGCACCGCCCACCACATGCGGCCCGGGCGGGACCAGTCGTCGCTCGGCGGGGTGTAGTAGATGCCGCCCGACTGGGTCGGCGCGATCATGCACTCCAGGTCCAGCACCGGCTCCGGCACGTCGAAGTGCGTGCCGTTCAGCGCGGTGATCGCCGCGTCGGAGGTCTCCTGCATCCAGGCCTTGAGCGCCGCGGTGCCGAGCAGCTTGCGCGACGGGTCGGCGTCGAGCATCGCCACGGCCTCCTCGACCGTCGCACCCGGACCGGCGATCGTCGCGGCCACCGACTCCTGCTCCGCGACGATGCGGGCGAGCTCCTCGAGGCCCCACTGGTAGGTCTCGTCGAGGTCCACCTCGGCGCCCAGGAAGTAGCGCGACCAGAGGGTGTACCGGTCGCGGCCCACGGCGTCGGCCTCGGGTGCCTGCGGCGCGAGGTCACGCTCCAGGAAGTCGGCGAGCTTGCCGTACGCGGTCCGCGCGCCCTGCGCCGCCCGCGTCAGGTCGCCGGTCAGCGCGTGCCCCTCGCCGAGCGTGGCGCTCGCGGCCTCGCCCGTCACGAACGACGTGAAGAAGGAGTCGTCGGCGGCCAGCTCCCGTGCCTGCGCGACGCACTCGCGCACCTGGCGGACGGCGGCGACGTCGCCCTTGGCCGCTGCCGCGGTGAGGGACTCGATGTACCCGTCGACGGCACCCGGGAGGAGGCTCATCCGGGACGCGATGTTCTCCCAGCCCTCGACCGAGTCGGTCGCCATGATGTCGAAGACGTCGCGCAGTTGCTGCACCGGCGACTCGATGTTGTTCAGGCTGCGCAGGCCCTCGCCGGCCTCGTGCAGCTCCAGGTCGAGCCCGATGCGCTCGCGCATCGCGGAGAGCGTGACCCGGTCGACGTCGTCCGCGGGCTCGAGGCCGGCCAGCCTGGCCAGGACGTCCCGGCCTGCCTGCGCGACGGCGTCGTGGCCGGCGGGCGACAGGTCGTCCATCTCGTGATCGTGGCCGGGTAGGCCCATCCCGGTGGCGGACAGCGGGGAGAGCTCGGTCAGACGCGTGACGTAGTCGTCGGCGACGGCGTCGATCGGCGTGGGCGTGCGTGCTGGGCTGGTCATGGGCCGAGCCTAAGGGGGCACGGCGCCCCCGGATCAGGGAATATCTCGCCGCTCGGCTGCCATGGCGGCTCAGCTGCTCGTGTCGCTGGGGGCGTGGTGCTGGGCTCTGATCAGACGAATCCGTTCCCGCCGCTCGGCCCTGCTGAGCCGTTCGCCCGCGAACGAGACCAGCCGGCCCGTTCGCGGGTCGACATGTTCAAGCTCCATCGGGCCGAAGCCCCGCACGAATGTCGCGTAGCCTTCCGCCGCTTCCTTCTTCTCGCGGAACGGGACGAAGATGTCGACCCCTCGGTTCACTGCGAATGCGACCACGCTGATCAGGAATGGGGTCAGCGCCCAGAAAGCCTCATTGAGCACCCAGAAAGCCAAGGCGATCACGGCCGCACCGCTGCCGATGTAGAGCGCCCACCCCACAGTGACCCAGAGAGCGTGGGCTGACACTCCGGGGACCAGCTTGCGTTCAATGTTGGGATTCCAGTCGCCGGTCACGTCACATTCTCCTCAAGCTCTGCGCGGGTCAGGTAGTCGTCGGTGGTCGGACTGGTCAAGACGGCCCGAGCCTATGTGCCAGCCGCCGACACACCGGGAGATTTTAATCCCCTTGTGACGATCGATGGGGCACCAGGATCGCCCTGGACGGTACGATCGTCACCGGCTTGAGCGCCGAGCTCGCCGATCCCGAGAAAGGTGCTTGCATGAACGTTCGACGCCGGAGCCTGCGCCATCGCGCACTTCGCAAGATCGCCCGCACGGCCGACCGCTGGGCCGGTGCAGGTGCGTCGCAGCAGACGAAGCCCGCTGCGCCACAAACCAAGGCACCCGCGAGGCCGTCGACCTCGTCGACGCCGGCCAAGCCGACGGTGAACGAGAAGGCCGTGACGCGGCTGCGGTCGTCGTACCGGCAGATGGTCGAGGTAGCCCTCGGGCTGGAGCCCGGCGGTCTTCCGGAGGAAGAGGTCCGCGCGAAGCGGGAGTACGTCCACGCGGCCAAGCGCACGGCTGCGGACGCCGAGCTCGCACGCATCCTGCGCTCCGGTGTCCCCCTGACGGACGGCGTGGTCAAGATGATCCGCGGCCGGTTCACGCGCAAGCTGAACTCCGAGGTCCTCGTGAGCGCCCGCGCGCTGTGCCACTCGCTCTACGACCAGCCGGACACGCGCGTCGCCGGCGCCCTCGGCGGTGCGCTCGTCGCGCGGCACGCCGGCAGCTATGACCTCGCCTGGGACCTGTTCTCGGAGGTGCCACGCGACCTCGTGGCCCGGAACACGCCGGTCGAGTTCCTCCGCACGGCGGCCCAGGTGGGCCAGCTCGGCGTCGTCGACGTGTGCGTCAAGTGGATCGACCAGGGTCTCGTGCACGGCGCGAAGGACCTGTTCGCCATGGCGTCCATCTTCTTCGCCGTCAAGGAGTACCCGGCGGTGTCCCGCGCGATCGACGCAGCGCGTGCCGCTGGAGACGCCGACGAGGCGCTCGCCCGGCGCATCGAGCTGCTCGCCGACTTCACGGATCGCGCCGTCGAGCCGCGGACGGCGACGGTCCCCGAGGGGCGCGTCTCGTTCGGCGTCATCGACTACAAGCAGCCGGACGAGGGCACGACCTCGTCCAACGTGGGCGACTACGTGCAGACGATCGCAAGCCTCGGCCACCTGGTGCGCCACGCCGGCCTGCGTCTGCACGGCGACGACGAACTGGTCGGGGTCGTCTCGGAGCTCCAGGACCGCGTGCGCCCGGAGCTGCAGATCGACGGTCCAGGTGCCGACGTCCACCTCATGACACTGAACCGGGACTCCTCGAGCTACGACGCCGTCCCGGAGAACACGTGGGCCATCGCGTTCGGCTGGTACATGCAGGACATCTTCGGGCTGGCCTACGACTTCCCGTTCCACCCGAACGTGAACCCGCTGTTCATCTCGTTCCACGTGAACCGGCCGAGCATGCTCACGCCCGAGGCCATCGAGTACCTCAAGGCGAACGGGCCGATCGGCTGCCGCGACTGGAACACGGTCTACCTGCTCCTCGCCCGTGGCGTGCCCGCCTTCTTCTCCGGCTGCCTGACCACGACGATCAGCACCGTCTTCCCCGACGCCGGTGCACCGGTTCCCGCCGACGGCCCGACGGCCTACGTCGACACGCCGGCTCCGACGGACGACGCGATCCAGATCACCCAGATGCACGAGGACGTCCGCTGGACCTCGATGGGGCCGAACGTCCGCGAGGCACTCGGCCTGCTGGAGAGCTACCGCTCGGAGTACGGCCAGGTCGTCACCTCGCGTCTGCACTGCTACCTGCCGTCCTGGTCGATCGGCGCGAACGTGAAGTTCACGCCCAAGAACCGCGCGGACGTTCGGTTCGCCGGCTTGCTCGACGCGGACGAGAACGACCTCGACGCGATGCGCGAGCGCATCCGTCGCCTGCTCGCTCCGGCCATGGCGCTCGTGCTGCAGGGCAAGTCGCGCGAGGAGGTCCACGCCGAGTGGCAGAAGACCGTCGCACCGGAGGTGGCGCTGGCTGAGGCCCGGTTCTCCGCGCCGACCAAGGCCCTGACGGCGTCCTTCGACGTCGACGAGGCGTGCCGGACGGCGCGTGCCTCGCGCGTCGTGACGCCCGCCACCGCGCCGCGCACCGGCGAGACCGTGCACGTGGCGGTCGCGCTCGACGGCAACCTCAAGCAAGAGATGGAGGTGGTCGTCGGCGGGATGGTCCAGCACTCCGACCGCCCCCTCCACATCGTGGCGCTCACGCGCGACCACACGACGGAGGACCACGACCGGCTCGCCGGTCTGTTCCCCGAGGTCGCCTTCGAGTGGATCGCCTGCGACGACATCGACTACGGGCCAGTGCTCGGCATGCTCAAGCACATCACGGTCTCGACCATGGACCGCCTGCTCCTGCCGGAACTGCTGCCGGACCTGGACCGCGTGGTCTACCACGACATCGACGCGCTGACCGTCAAGGACATCGCGAACCTGTACGACGTCGACCTCGGCGGCTCGCCGCTCGCCGCCCGCCCGTCCGTCGGTCACGGCGTGCGCAGCGGTCTCGGCAACATCCTGAAGCAGGGACGCCGCCTGACGGAGGAGCCGGAGGTCGCCAACGAGTTCTTCCGTGCGATGTACCAGCGGCACCCGAAGGACTTCGACGGCTTCAACGCGGGCATCCTGCTCATGGACCTGGCGCAGATGCGGTCGGAGAGCTTCACCGCCGAGTACGTCGCTTACGTCGAGAGCTACGGCCTCAACGACCAGGAGATCCTGAACTGCTACGCGGGCTCCCGGTACCGCAAGATCGAGCCGGCCTGGAACAACTGGCCGACCCAGGAGACCGTGACCGACCCGAGCATCGTGCACTGGGCCGGCTGGCTCAAGCCCTGGAACCAGGACCTGTACGTCAAGTACCGCGACCTGTGGGACAAGGGGACCGAGTTCGTCGAGACCCGCCGCGCCGGCGCGTGACCGAGGCCGTGCCCATGGACGAGGCCCTGCATCGTGAGGTGCGGGACCTCGTCCGCGCTCTGAACGGACGACAGAAGGTCGCTCCGCTCGAGGTGCTTCCGTACCTCAAGCGGGTCGCCGCGGCCGGTGACCCGGCCCTCGTGGCCGGTCTCGCCGAGGCGGCGTCGGCCCGGTTCGCGAACCGCGTGCGGATTCTCCTGGCTTGTGCCGGAGCGCTGGAGGCCACGGGCCAGGCCACCTTGGCGGTGCCGCACCTGCGCAGGGCGCTGGAACGCGGTACGGGCAACGACCGCCGGACGGCCAGGCGTCTTGCGCGGGCTCTCGTGGCGTCCGGCGCGCCCACCGCTGAGGTGGACGACGCCTATGCGCGGGTGCTGGAGGACGAACCGACGGACCACCAGATCCTGGGCGAGTGGCGCGAGGTGGAGCGCGGCCCGGACGACGTGCCGTTCGACGAGCGGCTCTCCATGCTCCAGGCGGATGCCGAGCTCCCTCTCCCCGTGGTGCTCCGCGAGCTGCTCCGCGGGCCGGCAGGGGATACGACGCGCCGCGTGCACGCCGAGGCGCTCACGGCGTTCCTCGCCGGTGACGACGCCAGGGCCTGCGCAGCGGTCTGGGCGGCCTACGGCGCGCTCCGGCCGCTCCCTGAGGCGGACGCCGACCGGGTGGTCGCGCTGCCCACGGTCGTCAAGGATCTCTACTTCCTCGCCACCGTGCCCCGGATCATGACTCCGGAGGAGATGGTCGCGGAGGGGGTGTCGATCTCGCCTGACGCGATCAGGTGGTGGCGCGAGGAGTTCCTCAGGCCGGACCTACCGGAACCGGACGACCGCGAGTTCTTGACGCTCGCCCAGCGGGAGATCGCCGCCGGCGACGACCCGCACCTCGCCCACCAGACCCGCGCGGTGCGGGACCGGCGCCTGGCGCTGCGCGACCCGCTGACCGGTGCGGAGTGCGCGCCGTTCGACGCGCTGGTCTCGTTCGGCAAGGCCGTCTACTCCTTCGGGGACGGCGAGCACGCGATGCTGCTCAGCCTCGGAGCCGGTTTCAAGGCCGCCTACATCTTCCTGCCGGCGCGCGGGCTCTTGCTCGACCTCGGGGCGACGTACCTGGGCACCGCGTTCGGCCGGCCGATCCTCCCGCCGTACAAGCGGGTCAACCTCTGCTTGAGCCTGCTCGAGCGGGTGGTCGCCCAGCGGGACCGGTACGCCGAAGCCGTGGCGGACCGGCCGGACCCCCGCCAGGAGCGCACCATGGTGCTCCAGATGGCCGTGCCGGAGAACTTCGCCCACCACGTCTGGAACTTCTACCCGGGTGTGGAGCGGTTGATCCAGCACGGTACAGCCGGCAACGTCGCCGAGGTACGAACGTCCGGGACCCGCTTCTACGGCCCGTTCGAGGAGCTCTTCCCGGAGTTCGCGGGAGCGCGGATCGTGGAGGAGCCTCGCATGGGCGTCCGCGACCCCTACCCGTTCTCGCGCGAGCACCTGGTGCTCTCGGTCGGCGGGTACTTCATCCGCAGGTCCCTCGTGGACCGGATCCGGGAGCGGGTCACGCTGGCCGAGCCGACGCCCGGTTACCCCCAGCCACCGGCAGCGGACGGGCGGGGGCCCGTCGTCTGGATCGGGCTGCGCGTGCGGAGCCGCGCGTGGGCGGACCAGGAGCGTGAGGTCGCCCGGTTCGTCGACGCACTGCACCTGCGTTACCCGCGGGCGCTGGTCCTGCTGGACGGCTACTCGTACCCGATGAGCAACGACCTCGTGTCCGAGCGGTGGCACAGCAGCATCGACGAGCTGCACGCGGTCGCCCGAGCGATCAAGGGCAACGCCCGGCGAGGGGACCAGGTGATCGACCTGGTGGGCAGCTCCCTGCGGGAGGCCGTGCTGTGGGCCGAGGCCACTGACGTGTACGTGGCGCCGAACGGGACCAGCCAGCACAAGGTCGGCTGGTTCAGCGACGCACCGGGCGTCGTGTACGCGCCGCCCTCGCTCGCCGACGTACCGCCGGAGCTCCGGCCGGGGGCCCGCGAGGCGGAGGGGCGTCCCGTGCCGGTGACCATCCTCGGCGAGACGGCGGGCGAGGGCGAGCGTCGCGGCAGCAACGACGTCCGCTCCCACCTGGAGAACCTCCGGCTCGACCGGGGTCAGCTCCTCGCGATGGTCTGCGAGCTGCTCGACTCGCGCCCTGCGACCTCGGCGAGCAGGTCCCGCCAGGACTCCTTGTACCGGCGCGCCGAGAAGCTGGTCACGACGCGCCTCGCGCCACGGCTGAGCCGGCGAGCCAGCTTGTCGTCCACGAGGACCTGAACCAGCCGGTCGGCGAGCGCCTCCACGTCGTCGCGCGGCACGAGGAACCCGTTCTCGCCGTCCCGGATCACCTCGGCGGGGCCGTAGTTGCAGTCGTACGCCACGAAGGGCGTGCCGACGGACATGGCCTCGGTGAGGGTGAGCGGCAGGCCCTCGTGGAGGGACGACATCGCTGCCACCCGAGAGCCCGCGAACGCGTGCAGCGCCTGCGCCGTACCTCCGTGGAACCGGACGTCGACGCCGAGCTCCAGGCCGAGCTCGGCGGCGAGCTCCTTGAGCGCCGCCTCGTCCTTGCCGGTTCCGTACACGTCGAGGTGCGCCCTCGGCACGCGCTCGCGCACCAGTACGAACGCACGCAGCAGGTGGTCGAGCTGCTTCTGCGGGGCCAGCCGGCCGATGAACACCACGGAGTCAGGGTCGCGCCGCACGCCGCGGACCTTCGGCCGTGGCGCGGCGTGCCGCAGCACCCGCAGCGGCAGCCCGGGGTACCGGGCCAGGAGGTCGCTGTGCTGTCGCTGGGTGAGGCAGACCATGACGTCGACGTTCGTCGTGTCCGAGAAGAAGCCCTTCCAGCCCGAGTGCGTGGGGGCCGCAGCGGTGTACGGCGCCGCGAGGTGGGAGTTGTGCAGCACCGAGACGCCCCGCAGGCGCGGATGACGCATGAGACGCAGGCTGCGCTGCCACACGTTCTCGCCGTCGGCGAAGACGACCAGGTGCTCCGCCGACGCGAACGTGGTGTCGAGCCACCGGGCGATCGCCCCCGCGTAGTCCCCGACCGGCTCCTCGCGCAGGCGTAGTCGGGCGTCGCCCTCACCGACGTGCCCGGCGACCTCGGCCTCCAGCCAGACCGCCCGTCCGTCGACGACGAACTCACGCCGGCGCGTGCCGCCACCTGGCACCAGGTGGTCGACGGCGACGAGCGTGCCGTGGGCGAACATCCACTGCGCCGCGCGCGAGCCGTCCTCGCGCATGACGACGAGCTGGCGCGTTGTCTCGGTGTCCCGGTCCAGCAGCTCGATCGTGCGCAGCGCGTCGTCCACGAAGGTGCGCACCTGGACCGCGTCGTCGACGGTCCGACGGCGTCGCCGCACCCCCGGTCCGTCCGGGATCCGGGGCACCGTGATCGGGGCCGTCTCGCTGGCCCGTGCCCGGTCTACCGCGTCGGGCCCGTCGCGCCACAGGACCAACAGGCGGACGTCGGGGTGCAGCAGGTCCTGGCTGCGGGCCCACGCTCCGTCGTCGTCCAGGAGGCCGGTCACGACGAGGCTGGTGCGGTAGCCGAGGCTCGCGTAGAGGTTGGCACGCGCCAGCACGGCGCGGGTGCCGCCGGCGATCCGGTGGCCGAGCGAGCGGACGAACAGGACGACGTCGGTGTCCCCGGGACGGGGCGCCTGGTTCATGACCGCAGGCTCCAGCGCCACGCGTCGGCGTTGTGCCGGCCGGAGCGGCCGCCGAAGTTGTTGGCCGTCGCGGCGCCGTTCCCGCGCAGCACGCGGGCGTGGTTGGTCCACTCGTCGAGCGGTGCGGCGTCGTCGGGCTCCGGGCCGGCCGCCGCCACGGCGGCGAGGCCGGCGACGAGGGCGGCCACCTCGACGTCGTCCGGTTCGCCGCGTACCACGCGCACCTGGGGGCTCACTCGTCGTCCTCCTCGTAGAAGCCGAATCCGGGGGCCTCGCCGCGGGACGCCGCCCACTCGGCGATGTCGTAGCCGCCCTCGGTGAGGTGCGTAGCTACCGACTCGCCCGCGGCGTCGAGCAGGTCGATCACACCGTCGAGGGTGGCGTCGCCGCCGCGCGCCGCGACGACGAAGCCCAGGTAGAACGACTCGCCGCCCTCGGGCAGCTCGGACTCCAGGATCTCGTCGACCTCGGAGTCGTCCGCCGGCTCCCACACGGACGACGTGAGGTCGGGGTGCATGCCGAGCGAGCCGTGGAGCGTGTCGAACAGGGCGGCGTTCAGGTGCCCCACCTTCGACTCGAGGGCCAGCACGCGCGGGTCCTCGTCCGCCTCGGCGGCTCCGAACTCGGCGCGGACGCCTACGGCGGTCCCCACGTAGTCGTGCAGGGCCGCTGCCAGTGCGTCGACCGCACGGTGCATGGGCTCCGCGTCGACGCGGCCCATCGGCGCCGGGCCGTGGGTGGCGTCCTCGTGGCTCATCTAGTTCCTCCAGGTCTCGACCGGCTCGACGACCGAGCCGGTCAGAGCGGGATGTTGCCGTGCTTCTTGGGAGGAAGCGTAGATCGCTTGGTGCGCAGCGCGCGAAGCGCACGCACCACCTGCACCCGGGTCTCGGACGGGCGGATGACCGCATCGACGTACCCGCGCTCCGCGGCGTCCCACGGGTTGACGATGGCGTCCTCGTACTCGGCGGTCAGCCGGGCACGCTCGGCCTCGACGTCCCCGCCGGCCTCCGCGACGGCCTTCAACGCACCGCGCTGCAGGATGTTCACGGCGCCGCTCGCACCCATGACGGCGATCTGCGCCGTCGGCCAGGCCAGGTTGACGTCGGCGCCGAGCTGCTTGGAGCCCATGACGATGTACGCGCCGCCGTACGCCTTGCGCGTGATGATCGTGATGAGCGGCACGGTGGCCTCGGCGTACGCGTAGATCAGCTTGGCGCCGCGGCGGATGATGCCCTGGTGCTCCTGGCCGACGCCGGGGAGGAAGCCCGGCACGTCGACGAACGTCAGCACGGGGATGTTGAAGGCGTCGCACGTGCGCACGAACCGCGCGGCCTTCTCGGCGGCGTCGATGTCGAGCGTGCCGGCCATGGACTGCGGCTGGTTGGCGACGATACCGACCGACTGGCCCTCCACGTGCCCGAACCCGACCAGCACGTTGGTCGCGAACATCGGCTGCACCTCGAGGAACGACTCCGGGTCCAGGACCGCCTCGATGGCCTCGCGCATGTCGTAGGGCTGGTTGTCGCTGTCCGGGATGAGCTCGTCGAGCACCTCGTCCTCGGCGGTGACCTCCAGCGACGTCTCGTCCTGGGGCGGGAACGCCGGGGCGTCGGAGAGGTTGTTCTGCGGCAGGTAGCCCACGAGGTGGCGCACGTAGTCCAGGGCGTCGTCCTCGTCCTGGCCCATGTAGTGCGCCACGCCGGACTTCGAGTTGTGCGTGCGGGCGCCGCCCAGGGTCTCGAAGTCGACGTCCTCGCCCGTCACGGTGCGGATCACGTCCGGGCCGGTGATGAACATGTTGGACGTCTGGTCGGCCATGACGATGAAGTCCGTCAGGGCGGGGGAGTACACCGCGCCGCCCGCGCTCGGCCCGAGGATCAGGGAGATCTGCGGGATCACGCCCGACGCCGCGACGTTGCGCCGGAACATCTCCGCGAACTGCGTGAGCGCCGCCACACCCTCCTGGATGCGGGCACCACCCCCGTCGCTGATGCCGATGAGCGGCACGCCCGTGCGCAGCGCGAGGTCCTGCACCTTGGTGATCTTCTGTCCGTGCACCTCGCCGAGGCTGCCGCCGAACGCCGTGAAGTCCTGCGAGTAGACGCACACCTGGCGGCCGTCGATGGTGCCGTAGCCCGTGACCACGCCGTCACCCGCGATCCGCTTCTTCTCCAGGCCGAAGTTGCGGCTGCGGTGCATGGCGAGCGCGTCCAGCTCGGTGAAGCTGCCCTCGTCCAGGAGCGCGTCGACGCGCTCCCGCGCGGTCTTCTTGCCCCGCTTGTGCTGCTTCTCCTGGGCCGTCTGCTCCGGGACGTCGATGGCGGCTGCCCGGCGGGCGTCGAGGTCGTCGAGCTTGGCGCGCGTGCCGGCGAGGGTCGTGATGGCGTCGTTCACAGTTCGAGCGTAGTTGTCGGATGCCTCCGGTTCGATGCGTGACCGTCCAGCGCGTCACGCCGCTCCCTTGTGGGTTTCCTCCAAGGGCGGCCGGGACGGTGAGGGGAGAGGATGAGGTGTGCACCAGTCCCTGTCTCCCGACCGGCTCGTCGTGCCCGGCTTCGCCCGGGTCCAGGTGGTCGAGACCTCGCCCTCCACCAACGCCGAGCTCGCCGCCGCCGTCCGGTCCGATGCGGCAGCGTGGCCTGCGCCGTCGGCCCTGGTCGCCGAGCACCAGACCGCCGGAAGGGGCCGCGCCGGGCGGTCCTGGGAGATGCCGGCGCGCGCGGGCCTCACCGTGTCCGTGCTGCTGCGCCCCCAGGTCCCGGCGGATGCCCTGGGCTGGCTTCCGCTGCTGGCGGGGCTCGCGGTGGTGCGCACCGTGTCCGACGGCGGTGTGGCCGCCGCCGTGAAGTGGCCCAACGACGTGCTCCTGCCCACCGTCGACACGGTCGCCGGGCTGGGGCGGTACCGCAAGGTGGCGGGCATCCTCACCGAGGTGGTGCCGGAGGCGCCCGCGAGCCGGGCGGTGCCGGGCGTGGTGCTCGGGATCGGGCTCAACGTGTCGCAGTCGGCGACCGAGCTGCCCGTGCCGACGGCGACCTCGCTCGCGCTCGCCGGCTGTCCCCGGCCCGACCGGACCGACGTGCTGGTCCGGCTCCTGGGGGAGGTGCACGCCCTCGTCCGGCGGTGGGAGCAGGCCGGTGGCGACGCCGTCGCGGCCGGTCTGCTGGACGAGTACACGGCGGTGTCGGCGACGCTCGGTACCCGTGTGCGCGCCGAGCTCGCCGGAGGGGCCGGCGTGCTGGAGGGCGAGGCGGTCGGCCTGGACGGGTCGGGGGCGCTGGTGGTGCGGCTGGAGTCGGGCGAGGAGCGCACGGTCACTGCCGGTGACGTCTGGCACCTGCGGTGACGCGGGCCCGGCTGAGAACCCAGGCCGGGTGAACTCTTCCGCGATGGCGGGTGAACTCGGCGGCAGACTCTGCCGCGAGATGGTCGATCTGCGTTAATCTCCGACGCAAGCGACGGCAGTCACGTGCGGGCGTTCAATGACGGGCGTGCGACGGCGGGAGATGCCATGGAGGCAGGTAGAGCCACGGTAGGGGTGGCCAAGGCGGTCGTGTGCGCGGCGGCGATCGTCACGGTCTATCTCATCAGCACGGTCCGGCTGGACCGCGGCATCGTGCAGACGGACGGGACCCCGACGGCCGGCCTGATCGCGGCCGGGATCGCCTGGCTCCTCGTCGTCTGGGCGCTGGTCTACCGGGATGACGGCGAGCGCGGTGTGCGGCTCGGAACGTGGAACATCGTCGTCCTGGCCGGCATGCTGCTGGTGCTCATGGGAATCCCGCTGGCCCTGGCGATCTGGGGCTGAGCCACCGGTTCGTCGTACGGATGCATGCGAGTGCATACGGTGCCCGCGCCTACAGTGGTGATGTGCTCCACAATTCCGAGACCTCCCACAGCCAGCACGACGCACCGGGCGCCGACACCGCCGCCCGGCTCGACGAGACGCTGCTGGGTGGTGCCCGCCGGTACACGCTGTCGCAGGTGGTGGAGCTGACGGGCCTCGACCAGCAGTTCGTCACGCGCTACTGGCGCTGGATCGGGCTACCCGTCACGCACCCGACGGAGACGTGGTTCACCGACGCCGACGTGGAGGCGCTCAAGGACGCGGCCGGCCTGTTCGAGACGGAGCAGATGGACGAGCGGGCCCAGATGACCTTCATCCGGTCCGTCGGCCACACCACGGAGCGGCTGGCGCTGTGGCAGGTCGAGGCGCTCGTGGAGCACCTCGCGCGGCGCTACGAGCTGGACGAGACCTCGGCCCGCCTGCTCGCCCTGGACCGGCTCCCGGAGATGTCCGAGATGCTCAGCCGGCAGCTCGAGCACGCCTGGCGGCGGCAGCTGGCGGCGCTGACCGGGCGCACGGCGATGGAGTTCGCCGGTTCGCGCGGCGACAGCCGCAACGACAGCCACCAGCTGCCGCTGGTGCGGGCGGTCGGGTTCGCGGACATCGTGTCGTTCACGAAGCGCACGGCGGGGCTCGGGTCGGAGGAGCTGGCGGAGTTCGTGCAGCGGTTCGAAGCTGGTGCGCGCGACATCATCACCAACGCGGGCGGCCGCGTCGTGAAGACGATCGGCGACGCGGTCCTGTTCGTCACCGACGACGTCTCCACCGGTGCCGAGGTGGCGCTCGGGCTGGCCGAGACCTCCGGCGCGGCGCTGGGGACGGCTGCTCCGGGGGACCCGGAGATCCCGGTGCGGGTCGGGCTCGTGTGGGGGCGGGTGCTGTCCCGGTTCGGTGACATCTTCGGCCCGACCGTGAACCTGGCCTCGCGCCTCACCGAACAGTCCGACCCCTCGACCGTCCTGGTCGACAAGGAGACCGCCGCGAAGCTGGCCACGAGCTCGCGTTACGCACTGACCGCACAGCCGGTCCGGGACGTCCCCGGCATCGGGCGGATGGCCCCGGTGCGCCTGCAGCGCGCCTACCGCGGCTGACGCCTCGACCGGGCGCTTTCAGGGCTTGCGCTGGAGCGTGCGTAGCGCGCCCGGGAGCAGTTTCAGCTGCGCCCGCCGCTCGGCGGCGAACGTCCGGCGGTCGCCCGTCGACCACTGCCGGTCGAACAGCCGCTTGGCGGCAGCCACGGCTTCGGGGCGGCGTTCGGCGATCCGGCCGGCCAGCGCGAACGCCTCGTCCAGCGGGGCGTCGGTGGCGGTGCCGGCCAGGCCGAGCCGGACGGCGTCGGCCCCCGTGAACTCCTCGGCCGTGAAGGTGAGGCGCTTCGCCGTCTCGATACCGACCAGCTGGGTCAGGGCGCGGATGCCCGACATGTCGGGGACCAGGCCGCGCTCGACCTCCTTGACGGACCACCGGGCATCGGGAGCGGTCAGGCGGAGGTCGGCGGCGAGGGCGATCTGCACACCCGCACCGAACACGTGGCCGTGCACCGCAGCGATCACCGGGACGGGCACCCGTCGCCACGCCCAGCAGGCCTCCTGGAAGAGGTTGGTGCCGCGCGGCGTCGGCACGAACGCCCGCGCCACCGCTGCGGGGTTGCGGGCCGCTGCGCCGAGGTCGAGCCCCGCGCAGAACGACCGGCCGGTGCCGGAGACGACCACCGCGCGCAGCCCCGGTGTGTGCCGGAGGCTGCGCGCGGTGGCCCGGAGCCGGCCGAGCATGTCGATCGACAGGGCGTTGAGCTTGTCGGGCCGGTCGAGACGGACGTCGGCGATCCCGTCCGAGACGTGGCACGTGATGCGGCTCTCGGCCGGGACCGCCGACGGCGGAGTGCTGGCGCTCATGGGGCGCAGCCTACGCAGGGCAGGCCGTCAGGGACGCGGCGGTGCGAGCGGGAGACCCGTCACCTCTCGTCGATCGCTACCTCCGTGTCGACTCCCTCGTACGGCGGGACCCGCACCGTGCGCGCGCCGGGCTTGCCGCCGAGGACGACGGTGCGCAGGCTGACGTTGTTGGACTTCGTCCGCTCGTGCAGGTTGCCGTTCGGGTTCACCGTGATCCTGATCTGGTAGGTCCCGTTACGGACGCCCGCCAGGTTGAACGCCTGGGTCTGGTACTGGCTGTACGTGTCGCCCCAACCGACGGGCAGGACCTCGCGCAGCCACAGCGCCGACCTGTCACCGCACGTGCTGTCCAGGCCGGTGGCCTCCGGGCGCCAGGTGGCGCCAGGCACCGTGAGGTCGACGGGGTCGGTCGGCGCGAGGCACCAGGACTGCTTGCCGCTCGTCGTCACCAGGGAGCCGTCGGGCTTGACGAGCTCGTAGCTCGCGAAGTCCAGGAAGTGCCAGTGATCGTGCTCGGGCGCGTCGTGGTACTCCATCGTCCCGGTCTTGGTGCTGCTGACCTCCTTGCCGTCCCGGTAGAAGAACTGGTACGCGTCCATGGTCTCCGAGGAGCCTCGGCGGAAGCCCTCGACGACGAGCGGGCCCGGTCCGGCGTTCCACTCGTGGGCGTTGAAGGTGAGCCGGGTGACGCGGCCGTCCTTCTCTGTCCCGATCTGCCACGCGGGCACGGACACCAGGTCGGGGAGCGTCTCCTTGGCAGGCTTCTTGTTCGAGGGCTTCGCTCCCGCCTGGCCGAGCGAAGGGTGGTCGCCGCCGTGCTCCGTGCCCTCGTCGCCGAGCGTGAAGAGGTTCGTGCGGTGGTTCGACCCCGCGGTGTCTCTGTGGTTCGAGTGGGTGCTGCCGGTGTGCGCCTGCCGGCGCTCCTCACGCACCGACGGCTCGCCCTCGGCCAGCGTGCTGAAGCCCTCGGTGGGTTCGCCCATGAGCTCGCGCCCCACCTCGGCGCACTCCCACATCTCGCACTCGTCGATCACCTTGACCCGCTGCGACACCGAGCGGCCGTTGGCGGGGAGGCCGAGGAAGTCCGCGACGGGGTCGCTGATGGTCACGGTCATCCGGAGGTTCTTGCGCGTGGTCTCCAGCTCGAAGAACGTGTCCAGCCTTGCCGCCCAGCCCTGCTCGATCCCGAACACCGAGGACTTCGTGAACCAGCTTCCGCCACAGAACGAGGGGTAGACCGGCTCGGTGTGGCCGGTCGGCTCGACGCGCTGGCGGTCCGACTCACCCAGGCACAGGCTGCGGGTCCTCTTGATCAGGACGTTGCCCTTGGCGTCGGCGACCTTGACGGTGAGCGCCCTCTTGAAGCCGTTGAGCCCGTCGACGATCGCGGCGGCGGCCTTCGTGGTGGTGCGCTTGTCGCCGCGGATCACGGTCTTGGTGAGCGTGACCGGGGCCGAGGCCTTGTCGCGCTTGGCCCAGAACTCGTAGCCCTCGCCGTAGGCGCCCATCCAGACGCCCGAGTCGAGGTACACGTAGCCGTCGTAGCCATAGGCCTCGACGGTCTTGGCTGCCGGAGCGAAGCGGAGGCCGCGCTGCTTCGCGGCGGGTTCCGCAGCGGTCGTGCCCCCGCTCGTCGTGATCGTTGCCGCGGACGCGGATGCGACGTCGGTCGCACCCCCCTCTCCGAGCAGCCCGAGTGCCAGCACTGCGGCGACGCCCATGGTGAGCAGTCGAGATGATGGTCGGGACAAGCGACGTGCGGTCATGGATCCCCCACTGGGTAAGGACAGGAGCTCTGTCATCGCTTAGGGACGCCCCGACACCCGGTTACGTTGCCCCGCTTCACCCACTTCACCCGGACAAAGTCCCCTAGGGAACTTCGGGCGTCGGTGGGCGGTTCGGCCGGAGCGACTGCAGGCGTATGACACGATGCGGACGTGCTGAAAGTCGTTCTCTTCGATCTTGACGACACGCTCGTGAACCAGGTGGGCGCCTCTCGTGCGGCACTCCTCGACTGGCTGCCCGAGCTGGGTCTCGACCTCGACGACCCGGAGGAGCTCGTCACCGCGTGGGGCGTCATCGCGGAGGAGGCCTACGAGCGTTACCAGCGCCGGGAGATCACCTTTGCCGAGCAGCGGCGCATCCGGGTGCGCGAGTTCCTCGGGTGCGATGCCACCGACGACGAGGCCGACGAGCTCTTCTCCGGCTACCTGACCCGCTACGAGGCGGGCTGGACCGCCTTCGACGACGCGGTGCCCGCGCTGCGCAGGGTGCGCGACGCGGGCCTCGTCGTCGCGGTGCTGACCAACGGCGACTCCGCGCACCAGCGGAGCAAGCTCGACCGCACGGGCCTCGCCGGGCACCTCGACGTCGTGGTCGCGTCCGACGACCTGCCGGCGGGGAAGCCGGACCCGCGCGCCTACGCCGCCACGTGCGAGATCCTCGGTGTCACGCCGGGCGACGTGCTCATGGTCGGCAACGACGTGGAGAAGGACTACCAGGGGCCGGTCGACGCCGGCCTCGACGCCGTGCTGCTCGACCGGGCGGACCGGCATCCCGGCATAGAGCACCGGATCCGGACGCTCGACGAGATCGCTCCCGGCAAGATGGTGGGGAGCGACCTGTAACGCCGGCCCGGCAGCCGGACATGACCTGCTCGTCAGCGCCACATCTCCGAGAGGTCCAAGGATGCCGGCACCAGAATCCCGACCACCGGACAACGAGGCGCGGTTCACCGCGCTCTTCGAGTCGACCCACCGGGCACTGCTCTCCTACGCGGTGCGCCGGGTGGCCGAGCCCGCCGACGCCGCCGACGTGGTCGCCGAGAGCTTTCTCGTCGCCTGGCGGCGCATCGACGACGTCCCCGCCGGTACGGACGCGCGACCCTGGATGTTCGGGGTGGCTCGTCGCGTGATGGCGAACGCGCGGCGGAGCGACCGCCGTCGGATGGCGCTCGCCGACCGCCTGCGCAACCACCTCACCGATGTGGTGCCGCCGCCGGCCGATCCGGTGAGCGACGTCGAGCGTGCCCTCGCCCGGCTCTCCGACGACGACCAGGAGCTGCTGCGCCTCGTCGCGTGGGAGGAGCTCGCCCGGGACGAGATCGCCCTCGTCCTGGGCATCTCGCGGACCGCTGTGCGGGTTCGCCTGCACCGGGCGCGTAAGCGCCTCACCGACCAGCTGGCCGCCCTGGCGGCGGCAGAGGACGACGACGTGGCGACCCCCGCCGCGCTGCTCGCGGCGGACCGGACCGGCCGAGAACCCCTGAAACGTTCCGCCCCTGGCGGACAGGTGATGAGCAGGTGGGCACAAGCCCGCCCCGGTATCGAGGAGGCGTGATGACGGACGCGATGAAGCAGCTGCAGGCCGCGGACCCGGTGCGTCGGGTCGACCTCGGCGCCGTGGACCAGGCGGCGTTCGCCGCCCTGCGCGAGGAGATCACCATGACCGGAACCCAGCTCGACGCTGCCGCCGCCCAGCGCGAGGCGGCGGGGCTCACCCCGGACGGACGCAGGCGCCGTCTCGGACGTCGCGGTGCGATCGCCGTCGGCCTCACCACGGTGCTCGCGGGCGGCGGCGTCGCGTACGCGGCGATCCAGTCGTTCGTCGCCCAGGACACGGCGGGCGTCACGTGCATGACGTCCTGGAACGACAGCGCACTCGAGGGGCAGCACACGGACGCCGGCGGGCCGTGGCTCACGGGCGACGCGATCGCCGACTGCACCACGATGCTGGCCGAGGCGGACCTGCCGCCCGTCGAGAACCCGGTCGTCTTCGAGCACGACGGGTGGGTCTACGTGACGCCCACCGACGAGGCGCCCGACTGGATCGACCCGATCGACAGCGCGGCCGGCCCGGAGGTGAACCCCGCGGTGATCGAGCTGCGGCAGAGCCTGGGCGACCGGGTCGACGGCGGTAACGGCGCCTGCCGGACGGTCGAGGAGGCCACCACCTGGGCTCAGTCGGAGCTCGACCGGCTCGGACTCGAGGGGTGGACCGTCGAGACCGGCGGGGAGCCAGGGGCGGGCAAGGACTGCGCCAGCTTCTTCGCGGAGGAGGACGGGACGGTCTTCGTCGTGCCGGACATCGCGCCGGACCAGGCCCTCTACCAGCCGGAGATCGACCCGATCGTCGGTTCCTTCCGCGACACCTTCGCCGACGAGTGCCTGACGGCGGAGCAGGCGGAGGCTGTGGTCGCCGAGGAGCTCGCGGCGCTCGACCACACCTGGCCGACCACGACCGTCGTGGACGAGTCGGCGGCGTGCGCTCGCGTCGACCTCGTCGTCGGCGGAAGCGTGCAGGTCACGGTGTACGGGCCGACGACGGTCGCCTGACCGGTTCGGACCAGCAGGACCGTGGGCACCGCTCCCCGTCGGGGCGGTGCCCACGGTCCTGCTACGCCAAGAAGACGTGCACCGGCCGCATTCAGCATCGCCGCCCTGCGCACCCCGGCGTTCACGCTGGACGGTCCAGGTTGCGTGAAGAAGACCCTCCCGATCTTCCATGTGGTACTCGCCGACGTGACACACATTCGTTCAGGCCGGACCTCTTGGCTGCGGGAGCGCCGTGACAAGTGGTTCGTGGGCCCGGATCTCCTCGCCGATGACAGCTTCCAGCTCCTCCGGGTCAGGTAGCTCGGCGCGTTGCTGCGGCGTCAGGCCTTCGTAGAGAGCCACTGCGATGGGGGAGGCGGTGCTTGCGAGCGCGTAGTCGAGTGTGGCTCCGTTGCGCTCGGTGCACAGAAGGATTCCGACGGTCTTGGCGTGCACGTTCGGATCACGGACCTCGCCATCGACCATCGCGACGTAAGTGCCGATCTGGCCCACGTGGGCCGGCTGGAACTTGCCGACCTTCAGCTCGACGACGACGTAGCGCAACTGGGTGACGTGGAAGAAGAGCAGGTCGACGAAGAACTCGTCGCCGCCGACCTCGATCCGGAACTGGCGTCCGACGAACGCCATGCCACGCCCGAGCTCGAGCAACGTGGCCTGTATGCGATCCATGAGCGCCTGCTCGCGGTCAGCAATCGTCATGGCTTAAGTGTGTAGAGGAATCACTGCATCCGCACACCGAGTCGCATATATGCAACGAAGCGGTGCGATCGGTGTGCCGAGAGATCTATCAGACCACCACCGGCTCCGGGTCCCGCGGCTCCGAGTCCTCCTCGATGAGCTGCGGCCCGTCGTTCTGCACCGACCCCACGGCGTCCCGCACCGGCCGGGTCGTCAGCGGTGCGGTGTCCACCTCCAGGAGGCCCGACGCGTCGTGGACGGCCGGGTCCAGCCAGGCGTCCCACGTCTCGGGCGGCAGCACGAGCGGCATGCGGTCATGGATCGGGGCCATGCGGTCCGACGCCGGGCGGGTCACCACCGTGGCCGACACCAGCCAGCGATCCGGGTCGGTCTCGCCGGCCGCCGGGTTGCGCCAGAACTCGTACAGGCCGGCGAAGGCGGCCACCCCGGAGTCCGAGGGGTGGATCCAGTAGGGCTGCTTCGGCGCCTTCTTCGAGCCGGTCGCCGGCAGCGACAGCTTGCGCCACTCGTAGTACCCGTCGGCGAGGACCAGGCAGCGCCGTACCTTGAACGGCTTGGCGAAGGCGGGCTTGTCGATCAGGCTCTCGGAACGCGCGTTGATCATGCGGGCGCCCACCCCGGGATCCTTGGCCCAGGACGGCACGAGCCCCCAACGAGCCAGCTGCATCGACCGGGTCACGTCGGTGGAGCCGCGCGCGGCCCGCTCGACCACGATGCGCACCGGGTCGGTCGGCGCCACGTTCCACGACGGCGGCAGCAGCCGCGCGTCCTCGGCGAGCTCGGCGATGGCGAGCTGGTCGGCGAGGTCCTGGGTCTCCGTGAAGGAGGCGAAGCGTCCGCACATGGGACCAGCATGCCCCGAGCCACCGACACTCGCGGAGGGCCGTGCTCTGCGGGCTACGGTGAACGGGAGTGGAAGTCTTGTCCGAGACCCACATCACCCTGTCCAGCCTCGTATCGATTCGATAGGATCGCCCTCATGCCATCCGAAGCGCCGTCGGGCGTGCCCTCCGCTACGCCCGCACACCGCGCTCCGTCGCCCCGGTCGGCCCTCAAGTGGGTGATCATGCTCGGTGCGCTGGCGTGCCTGCCCGCCCTCACCGTCGACATGTACCTGCCTGCCCTCCCGCAGGTCGCCTCCGACCTCGGGTCGTCCGACACGCTCGCCCAGCTCACGGTCTCGTGCATGCTCATCGGCGGTGCGGTCGGCCAGCTCGTCATCGGCCCGCTGACGGACCGCTTCGGCCGCCGGCTGCCGCTGATGATCGGTATCGGGATGCACGTGCTGGTCTCCCTGGCGTGTGCCGTCGTGGACGACATGTACCTGCTCATCGGGCTGCGCCTGGTGCAGGGCTTCTTCAACTCGGCGGCGAGCGTCGCGGCGATGGCCACGGTGCGCGACCGCTTCGTGGGAGCCGAGGCCGCCCGGATCCTGTCGCGCCTCATGCTCGTCATCGGCGTGGCGCCGATGCTCGCGCCGTCGCTCGGCTCGATCGTGCTGGAAGCCTTCACGTGGCGCTGGATCTTCGTGGTGCTCGCCCTGATCGGTGCGTCGCTGGCGGTCATCGTGTTCTTCGTGATGCCGGAGACCAACCCGGTGGCTCGCCGCACGACCGGCGGCGCGTCGTCCGTGCTGCGCGGTTACCGCACCCTGCTCCGCGACCGCCACTTCATGGCCCTCGCCCTCATCCCGGGCCTCGGCATGGGGGTGGTCATGAGCTACGTGGTGGGCTCGCCGTTCGTGTTCCAGCAGGGCTACGGCCTGACGCACGGACAGTTCTCGCTGCTGTTCGCCATCAACGGGCTCGGCCTGGTGCTCTCCGCACAGGTGAACGCGTCGCTGGTCCGTCGGGTCGCGCCGATCCGGCTGCTGCGCGCGGCCATCGTGGCCCAGGTGGCGATGTCCGTCGTGCTGGTCGTCGTCGCCGTGACGCAGGTCGGCGGCCTGATCGGTCTGCTCGTCGCGCTGTGGCTCGTGCTCGCGTTCCAGGGGCTCATCCCGGCCAACGCCTCGGCGCTGGCGCTCTCCCGGCACGGTGAGATCGCCGGTACGTCGGCCGCGATGATCGGTGCCATCCAGTCGCTGCTGGCCGGCCTGGTCTCGCCGATCGTCGGCCTGCTCGGCAGCGACACCGTCGCGATGTCCGCGGTGATGCTCGGCTCGGGTCTCACCGCGTTCGTCGTGCTGGCCTCGGCCACGCCGGCCTACCGCAAGGGCGGCTGGCACACGCCCATCTGAGTGTTCACCCGTCCTTCGGGCGCGATTCACCAGGAGGTCGGCTCCGCGGTCTTGGCTCGCAGGCATGAGCACACCCATGCGTACCCGCGCCTCGCGCGTGGTGGCCGTAGCGGCAGCGGTATCGCTGCTGCTTCCCGCTGCCGCCGCCGTCGCCGCGGGGCCCCAGCACCGTCCTGGTCCGGGTTCCGAGCACCGTGGCGGTTCCCACGTCGCCGCCACGCTGGCCGGCCGCGCCACGCTGTCGGCCGACTACCTGGCCGAGGGGCCGCCGTCGGGCGCCGCGGCGAGTCCTGGTAACGGGCGGCAAGGGCCCTGGGCGGGCCAGGTGATCCCCGGCTTCTCCGCGATGGTCGACAACCACGACGGAACCTTCTGGGCCCAGCCGGACAACGGCTTCGGCGCCCAGGGCAACTCCGCCGACTTCCTGCTGCGCAACTACCTGGTGCGGCCCCAGTGGGACACCGGACGCAAGGGCTCCGGCGAGATCGAGGTGCTCGACTTCATCGAGTACAACGACCGCAACGGTGTCCTGGACTTCGACATCGTCAACGGCGACACCGACGAGCGGCTGCTCACCGGCGCCGACTTCGACATCGAGTCGGTGGTCCGGGCCAAGGACGGCACGCTGTGGGTGGGCGAGGAGTTCGGTCCGTTCCTGCTGCACTTCGACGCCGACGGCACGCTGCTCGAGGCTCCGTACGAGTTCCCGGACGGCAGGTCGCCCGCGAACCCGTACCTGGAGCAGGGCGAGACACCCAACGTCGCCGGCAGCCGCGGCTTCGAGGCCCTGGCCGACGGCGGCCGCTACCTCTACCCGGTGGTCGAGGGCGCGCTGGCCGACGACGACGAGGCGCGTTGCCGCTGGATCTACCAGTTCGACACCCGCCGGGGCGAGTACACGGGCAAGCGCTGGGCGTACCAGACGGACCGCGAGGTCAACGTGATCGGTGACGCGTTCGCCACCGGCCGCGACTCCATGCTGCTCATCGAGCGGGACGACTTCGAGGGCGACCAGTCGGTCACCAAGCGCGTCTACGAGATCGACCTGGGCCGCACGGACCGCGAGGGCTTCGTCCGCAAGGAGCTCGTCGTCGACGCCCTGCGCATCGACAACCCGCGGGGCATCGACGCCGGGGAGGGCTACGGCCTGGGCGACACGTTCCGCCTGCCCGTCCAGTCCTTCGAGACCGTCCTGTTCGTCGACCGCGACACGCTGCTCATCGGCAACGACAACAACTACCCCGGCAACGACGCGCGGGTCCCGGGTACCCCGGACGACACCGAGATGGCCCTCGTGGACCTGAGGAAGCAGCGCGTGACCGACGACGGTGTGGCCGTCGTCGGGCACCGTGGGGCCTCGGGCTACCGGCCGGAGCACACGCTCGCCGCGTACGAGACGGCCATCAACCAGTGCGTCGACTACATCGAGCCCGACGTGGTCTCGACCAAGGACGGCGTGCTCGTCGCGCGGCACGAGAACGAGATCGGCGGCACCACCGACGTCGCGGCGCACCCCGAGTTCGCGGACCGGCGCACCACCAAGACGATCGACGGTTCGCGGATCACCGGCTGGTTCACCGAGGACTTCACGCTCGCGGAGCTGCGCACCCTGCGTGCCAAGGAGCGGCTGCCGCAGGTCCGCCCCCAGAACACACCGTTCGACGGGCTCTACCAGGTGCCGACGCTGGACGAGGTGCTCGACCTGGCCCGCAACAGCCGCACCTGCGCCGGTGCGCCGGTCGGCGTCTACCCGGAGACCAAGCACCCCAGCTACTTCGACTCGGTGGGGCTGTCCCTGGAGGAGCCGCTGGTGGCCGAGCTGCGCCGGAACGGCTTCGACCACCCGAAGGCCCCGGTGATCGTCCAGTCGTTCGAGGTGGGCAACCTGCAGGACCTCGACTCGATGACGGACGTGCGCCTCGGCCAGCTGGTCAGTGGCAGCGGGGCGCCCTACGACCTCGAGGCCGCGGACGACCCCCGCACCTACGCGGACCTGGTCACCGCCGAGGGTCTCGCCGAGATCGCCACCTACGCCGACGGTATCGGCGCCGAGAAGAACGTACTGATCCCGCGGAACGCCGACGGCACGCTGGCCGCCCCGAGCTCCGTGATCGACGACGCGCACGCCGTCGGGCTGGAGGTGCACGCCTGGACGTTCCGTCGGGAGAACCAGTTCCTGGCCGCCGACTTCCGCTCGTCGAACGACCCGAACGGCGTCGGCGACATGGTGGGTGAGGTCCAGGCGTTCCTGGATGCCGGTCTGGACGGCTTCTTCACCGACAACCCGGACCTCGGTGCCGCCGCGGTGAGCTGACCCACCGGTACTTAAGAGGCCCCGTGCCGGGGTACATGCTTATGCTCCGCATGTGCCCCGGCACGTCCATACCCAGCGCAGTCACCGCGCCGCGCGAGTCGCGGCGCTCGTCGTCGTCGGTGTGCTCGCCCTGGTCGCCGTCGGTGGTGCCGCGGTCTATCTCGACCTGAAGCAGCAGATCGGGGTCAGCGACGTGGCGGGCCTCGTCCAGGGCCCCACACCGTCGTCGGAGCCGGACCCGGACGACCCGTTCGCCGGCCGCAGCCTCAACATCCTCGTCCTGGGCACCGACCAGCGTGGGGGCGAGAACACCGAGATCGCGGGCGCCGGGGACGGCGGGATGCGCTCGGACACCACGATGCTGGTGCACATCTCGGGGGACCGGTCGCGCATCGAGGTGGTCTCGATCCCGCGCGACTCGCTGGTCGAGATCCCGTCCTGCAAGCTGCCGGACGGTACCGAGTCCGGCGTCAGGTACGGCATGTTCAACGGCGCGTTCACGATCGGTGGCGGTGCGCAGGAGGACCTGACGCACGCCGCGGCCTGCACCATCTCGACGGTGCAGACCCTCACGGGCGTACCCGTCACCCACCACATGGTGGTGCAGATGGACGGTGTCGTGGACGTCGTGGACGCCCTCGGCGGCGTGCGGATGTGCCTGCCGGAACCGCTCGTGCAGGACCCGGCGTACGGTCGGTTCGAGCTGCCCGCCGGCGAGCAGACCCTCGACGGGCGCGAGGCCATCGGCTATCTCCGCGCCCGGCACGGGGAGGGCCTCGGCCTCGAGCAGGGTAGCGACCTGGCGCGGATCACGCGGCAGCAGGCGTTCGTCGACGCGCTGGTCCGCCAGGTGCTCGACCAGAACGTCCTGACCAGCTCACCGCGGCTCTACCGCACCATCCAGGCCGTGCTGCGCGCGATCTCCGCGGACCCTGGTCTCGCCGACCCGGCGGCGCTGGCCGGCCTGGCCTACAGCCTCCGCAACCTCGACCCCAGCGAGATCGTGTTCACGGAGCTTCCCGTCGTGCCCGCCCCGACGGACGCCAACCGCGTGATCTGGACGGAGGACGCCGACGCGATCTGGGAGCGCATGGCGGCCGACGAGCCGCCGCCGTCCGCGTCGCCCTCGCCCCGCGGCGGGGGCCGTACGGGGTCGGACCGGCCGTCCGGCGGACCCGGCGGCCCGGGAGCGGGCGGGACGACGCCGTCGAGCGATCCGAGCGCTTCACCGTCGCCCTCCCTGCTGCCGGGCGTCTGCGCCGACTGAGCCGCGGAACACGGCCTGGGGATTGCCTGGGAACAGCAGGACTTAGTTACACGTTTGTCGCATCGAGGCCATAGTCTCCGGTGCGTGGCGACTGACTTCTGGACGGCGGTCCGACCTGTCGGCGAGATGATTCGAGGTGTTCCCCGGCATGCGCGATCGGGCGAGCGGCAGCCTCGTCACGTCCGCAGCTGGCGCAAGATGTTCGTGGTCCGCGGGATCACGATGGGTGTGGTGGGTGCCATGGCGTTCGGTTCCGCCGCGGCCGCGACGGTGTACCAGAACGCGATCTCGCAGATCGAGGTCCAGGACCTGGACGGTCTGGTGGCCGAGCAGGTCAAGCCCAAGAACCCCTCCGACCCGTTCAAGGACGAGCCGGTCAACCTGCTCCTGATGGGCACGGACATCCGGGACGGCAGCAACGCCGACATCGGCGGCAGCGTCACCGGGATGCGGTCGGACACGACGATGCTGGTGCACATCTCGGCCGATCGGCAGTGGATCGAGATCGCTTCGCTGCCGCGCGACACGTTCACGGACATCCCGTCGTGCAAGCTTCCGGACGGAAGCGAGACCCAGCCGTACCGCGACAAGTTCAACGCGTCCTTCGAGGCCGGTAGCGGTGGTACGTCGCTCAAGCATGCTGCCGCGTGCACCATCAACACGGTCAACGCCATGACCGGGGTAACCGTGACGAACCACGCGGTGGTCAAGATGAACGGCGTGATCGACGTGGTCGATGCGATCAATGGCGTGAAGATGTGCCTGCCCGAGGCGATCCACGGGGACCCGGCCTCGGCCCGCATCGACCTGCCGGCCGGGGAGAACAGGCTCGACGGCAAGACGGCCATCCAGTTCCTGCGCGTGCGCAAGGGCACCGGCATGGGCCTGGAGATGGGTAGCGACCTCACCCGGATCGAGCGGCAGCAGTCGTTCATCAACGCGACGCTCCGACAGATCCTCTCCGCCGAGACGCTCGCCGACCCCACCAAGACCTTCCGCCTGATCAACGCCGCGCTCGGTTCCCTGAGCGCCGACCCAGCCATCGCCGACCCGGGGAACGTCGCGGGCCTCGCCTGGTCGCTGCGGGAGATCAACAAGCGGAACATCATCATGTCGAAGGTGCCGGTCTACGACGTCACCGAGGGCACCGCGAGCGGTCTGGCCTGGCAGCCGGAGGCCGCGGAGATCTTCGAGCGCATGGCGGCGGACATCCCGCCGGACAAGGTGGTGCTCCCGGACGCGGAGCCATCGGAGGCGCCGAGCGCGAGCGGCGGGGCGCAGGACGGCTCGACCGGCGGCGGGGCCGACGGCTCGACCGACGGCGGGGCCAGGTCGGAGGCGGGCGCCGAGCAGGAGGGAGACGCCGCATCGGGTGGTACGGCGGAGCCTGACACCGGGGACGCCGCGTCCGACGAGACCGGTGGCGACGGTACGGACAAGCCGGCGAAGCCGAAGCCCGAGCCGAGCCCGGAGGAGCTGCTGGACGGGGTCTGCGGCTGAGCGTTCAGGCGGTGAGGATCAGGGAAGCCGCGACGACCACCATGGTCAGCGCGACGACGCTGTCGAGGACCCGCCACGCTCCGGGCTTCTCGAGCAGCGGGGCGAGGTAGCGCGCCCCGTAGCCGAGCGCGACGAACCACGCGGTGCTCGCCAGGCAGGCGCCGAGCCCGAACCACCAGCGGTCGTCGCCGTGCGTCGCGGCGAGCCCGCCCACCAGCACCACGGTGTCGAGATAGACGTGGGGGTTCAGCCAGGTCAGGGTCAGCGTGGTCGCGACGGCGGCGCCGACGGTCCGGTTGGTCATGCTGTGCCGCCCCATGACCACGCGCTGGCCCTTCACGGCGCGGTACCCCGCCATCCCGCCGTAGACCAGGACGACGACGGCACCCGCCCAGCGTGCGATCTCGACCACCAGCGGCGCGCTCTGGATCATGGTGCCCAGCCCGCCGACCCCGGCGGAGATGAGTACGAGGTCGCTGACGGCGCAGATGCCTGCGACGAGTCCTACGTGCTCCCGCCGCAGTCCCTGGCGAAGGACGAAGATGTTCTGCGCTCCGACGGCGACGATGAGCGAGAGGCCGAAGGCCATGCCGGCAAGGGCGGAAAGCATGACTGAACGGTAGGAAGTCGGACAGCGGATGTCCGGTTCATGATTCGGAAGTGCGGAAGGACTGGATCAGGGTTAATGATGGGGGTACGTCCAGATTTCACGCAGGGAGTAGCCGCCGTGTTGCTTCTTTTCGCAGGGCTGCCGTGACCCGGTCCAGCACGGTGGACCGCAGCTTCCACTGCTGCAGGTGCAGCGGTACGTCGATCACGGTGTCGGCCTCCAGCGGCGTGACGGCGTCCCCGGCCGGGAGCCCGCCCAGCGAGGGCCGGTCCAGGAGCATGCCCCAGCCCAGTCCGAGGTAGATGGTCTCCTCGTACTCGACGGTGCTCGGCACGTGGTGTCGCGGCGGTCGCGCCCCGGGCGCGTGCTCGCGCAGGTACGCGTCCTGGAGGTCGTCGGTCCGGTCGAAGACCACGACGGGTGCCGCGGCCAGCGCCTCCGGCGTCGGGCCGTCCGGGAACCAGCGCTCCGCGAAGGCGCGCGTGCACGCCGGGCGGTACCGCATGACGCCGAGCGGCGTGCTGCGGCAGCCCTGGACCTGATCGGTCTGCGACGTGACCGCCGCCATGACCACACCCTCGCGGAGCAGGTCGGCCGTGCGGCTGTCGTCCGCCCGGTGCAGGTCGAAGCAGACCCCGTCGACCTGGGCGAGGGCGGGCAGCACCCAGGTGGCCAGGGAGTCGGCGCTGACCGCGAGGGGCACGGTGACGAAGGTTCCGTCGTCGCCACGGCCGTCGGCGGCCGGGTCACCGCCCGCCGTCTCGGTGCCGAGCTCCGCGGCCACCTCCGCGCCGAGCAGCTCGGTCTGCCGGGCGAGACGCAGCAGGGCCTGGCCCGACGCCGTCGCGGCCACCGGACGGGCACGCCGGACGAGCACGCTCCCGGCCGCGTTCTCCAGGGCGCGGATCCGCTGGCTCACGGCGGACGGCGTGACGTGCAGGGCGCGGGCCGCCGCGTCGAACGAACCTTCGGCCACCACGGCGGCCAGCGCCTCGAGCTGGCGGGAGTCCCATCGCATGCCCCCAGTATCACGCAGCATCAGTTCTGCTTATGCACCCGCAGAAACATGAACTGGCCTTCAGGTCGTTGGCCTGCCTAGCGTGGGCTCATGCTCGCCCTTCTCGCCGGACTCGGCTTCGGCCTCTCGCTCATCGTCGCCATCGGCGCCCAGAACGCCTTCGTGCTGCGACAGGGCCTGCGCCGCGAGCACGTCGGCATGGTCGCCGCGATCTGCGCCACGTCCGACGTCGCCCTCTACGCCGCGGGGGCCGCCGGATTCGGTCCGCTCGTCGAGCGGTGGCCCGACGCCGTCGTCGCCGTGCGCTGGCTCGGCGCCGCCGTCGTGCTGGGGTACGGGGCGATGTCCGCCGTGCGCGCCGTCCGCGGCTCCACGGCGCTCGCGGCGGCCGAGGACGGCGCACTGGGGGACAGCCCGGGCCGGCGCCTGAAGCCCGTGGTCCTCACCACGCTGGCACTGACCTGGCTCAATCCGCACGTCTACCTCGACACCGTGGTGCTGCAGGGCTCCGTCGCCACCGCCTACGGCGACGCACGCTGGTGGTTCACCGCCGGCGCGATGGTCTCCAGCGTCGCGTGGTTCGCAGCCCTGGCGTACGGCGCACGGCTGCTCGCCCCGGTGCTCCAGCGCCCGAACGCGTGGCGGGTGCTCGACGGCGTGATCGCGCTGATCATGCTGGCCGTGGCGATCTCGCTCGTCGCGGGATGACGTGGTGTCGAGCCGCAAGTTGCCCGCGGGTTCTGGTGTCGAGCCGCAGGTTGTGCGCGGGTTCTGGTGTCGAGCCGCAAGTTCCCGCCAGGTCCTGGCGCCGAGCCGCGAGTTGAGCGTCTATCGGGCCACGGATCGACGCTCAGCCTGCGGTTCGGCGTCGTCCGTGACGGTCAGCCTGCGGTTCGGCGTGCTGGTTCACACGCAAGCTGCGGTTCGGCGTCGTCGCTGAGGGGGAACTTGCGGTTCGGCATCGTCGATGCCGGGGGAACTTGCGGTTCGGCGTCGCCGGTCGGTCCGGTGGGTCGGGGCGGCAGCCGGCCACTCACCCGTCCTGCCGGGTCAGTACAACTAAGCCAGGGGGACGCCCAGACCGGCCAGTCTGGTCGCGCCCTCTCGCAGGACGGCCTCCTGCTTGACGAACGTGAATCGCACGTGGGCCGCCAGGGCCGACGCCGTCGGGGAACCGGCACGGCAGAACGCCGCCGCCGGGATCGCCACCACGCCGGCCAGCTCGGGCAGCCTTC
The DNA here is from genome assembly GCF_042682255.1 of Promicromonospora aerolata. NCBI lineage: Bacteria > Bacillati > Actinomycetota > Actinomycetes > Micrococcales > Promicromonosporaceae > Promicromonospora > Promicromonospora aerolata. The sequence continues at coordinate 2,407,684 of NZ_JBHUHF010000001.1, read as the reverse complement.
GGCACAGCTCGACGCCGTCGCGCAGCCCGAGGCGACCGAGCAGGCCCGAGGCGTCGGCCATCACGAAGTACGTGCCGGCCGGGCGGGTGACCGTGAACCCGGCGGCCTCCAGACCGGCGCACAGGAGGTCCCGGCGGCCTGCGAGGGACGCGGTCAGGGCGCGGGGGGTGTCGTCGTCGGCCAGGGCGAGCGCGATGGCGGGCTGGAACGGCGCGCCCGACGTGTACGTGAGGTACTGCTTGACCGTCCGCACCGCCGTGACCAGGTCGGCGGGCCCGTGCAGCCAGCCCACCTTCCAGCCGGTGAACGAGAACGTCTTGCCCGACGACGAGATGGTCAGCGTCCGCGTCGCCATGCCCGGCAGGGTGGCGATCGGGATGTGCTCCGCGCCGAACGTGAGGTGCTCGTAGACCTCGTCCGTGACCACTATCGCGTCGTGCTCCTCGGCGACTGCGGCGACCGCCGCGAGCTCGTCCCGCGTCAGCACCGCCCCCGTCGGGTTGTGCGGCGAGTTCAGCAGGATCATCCGCAGCCGCGGCGAGGCAGCCGCGCGGAGCGCGTCGACGTCGAGCCGGAATCCGTCGGGGCCGGGCAGCAGCGGAGCGGTGACGTGCGTCGCCCCGGACATGCCGATCGCGGCCGCGTGCGAGTCGTAGAACGGCTCCAGCGTGAGCACCTCGTCGCCCGGCCGCGTCAGAGCCAGCACCGACGCGGTCAGCGCCTCGGTGGCACCGGTGGTCACCAGCACCTCGGTGTCCGGGTCGACGTCCAGCCCGTAGTGCCGCTTCTGGTGGTCGGCGATCGCGCGGCGCAGCTCGGGGACCCCGTCGCCCGGCGCGTACTGGTTGCGGCCCTCCTCGATCGCCCGGATCGCCGCCTGCTTGACGTACTCCGGCCCGTCGACGTCGGGAAACCCTTGGCCGAGGTTGATCGCCCCGGTGCGGGCGGCGAGCGCCGACATCTCGGCGAAGATCGTGACGGCGACGCTGCCGTCGTCGGCGAGCAGGCCTGCGGCGCTCGCGGTGTCCTGCCAGCGGTCCCGGCGGCCGGGTGAATGGAGGGAGCTCATGGGGACGACGATATCTACCGGGCGTCCACCGTGAGTTCATCTCCGGCATCCCAGACAACCCTCTTTACCTGCTCGTTTGTGGACAAGCCTGTGGATGTGGTGGATAACTCCGGCCATTGAGGAAAGTTATCCACAGGGCGCCCTGCGAAGGTGAACATTTGGCTCTAGCGTTGTCGGCCATGGGCGAAGAGGGGGCGCGCATCCTCGAGCGCGAGGTGCGCGAGCTGGTGCGGCGCAGGGGACTGGACCCGATCGGGGACCGGGCAGGGCTGTCGAGCCTGGTCGAGGACGCGGTGGGTGACTACGCGACCCGGGCGAGCGTCGGCGTGGTGCCGCCGCTCGTGGATCCGGTGGCGGCGGCCCGGGCGGTGACGGATGCCGTCGGTGGGTTCGGCCCGCTGCAGCCCTACCTCGACGACCCCGAGATCGAGGAGGTCTGGCTCAACGCACCGACCCACGTGTACGTCGCGCGGCGCGGCGTACCGGAGCTGACCAGCACGGTCCTGACCACCGAGCAGGTCCGCGACCTGGTGGAGCGCATGCTCAAGACCTCCGGACGGCGGCTCGACCTGTCGAGCCCGTTCGTCGACGCCCGGCTGCCCGGCGGTGAACGCCTGCACGTGGTGATCCCCGACATCACCCGGACCCATTTCGCGGTGAACATCCGCAAGCACGTGGTGCGGGCGCACTCGCTGGCCGACATGGTGCGGCTCGGATCCCTGACCGGCCAGGCCGCGACGTTCCTCGACGCGGCGGTGCGGTCCGGCCTGAACGTGCTGGTGTCCGGGCAGACCCAGGCGGGCAAGACGACGATGCTGAACGCCCTGGCGGGGTCGATCCCCGGGTCCGAGCGGGTCATCTCGGCCGAAGAGGTCTGGGAGCTGCGCCTGCCGGTCCGCGACCACGTCGCCCTGCAGACGCGCTCGGCGAGCCTCGAGGGCACAGGTGAGGTGCCGCTGCGCCGCCTGGTCAAGGAGGCGCTGCGGATGCGACCCGACCGGATAGTGATCGGGGAGGTGCGCGAGGCAGAGGCGTTCGATCTGCTCATAGCCCTGAACAGCGGCATCCCCGGGATGTGCACGCTCCACGCCAACACCGCGCGCGAGGCGGTGGCGAAGATGACCACGCTGCCGCTGCTGGCGGGGGAGAACGTGTCCGACCGGTTCGTGGTGCCCACGGTCGCGTCGGCGGTGGACCTGGTGGTGCACCTCGGCCTCAGCCGGACCACGGACGGCGTGGTGCGGCGCCAGGTGCGCGAGATCGTGGCCGTGACGGGCCGCGTCGAGGAAGGGCGCATCGAGACGGCCGGGATCTTCGACCGGGACGCGCACGGCGACCTGCGGCGGGGTGACGGGATGCCGCCCGGCGAGGACCGGTTCGAGCGCGCCGGTTTCGACCTGCGGGCGCTGCTCGCGGACCCGCGGGTCGTTCCCGTCGGCGCGGCGCCGGGCACCGACGTCGGCGGCCCGTGGGCGGACGTCGGTACCCGAGGCCCGTGGGCGGGCGTCGGTGCCCGCGCGGTCGCCGGGCCATGGACGGCCCGCTGATGGGCGTGGTGGTGGGCCTGCTCCTGGGTGTGGGCGCCTTCTGCGTCTGGTGGTCGTTCTGGACCCCGACGCCACGGCCGACCGGACGCGTGACCTGGCAGATGCGCACGCGCGACCTGCTGACGCAGGCCGGAGCGCCGTCCGTCACGCCAGGGATGCTCGTCGGCGCCTGCGCCACGCTCGGCGTGGTGACCCTGCTGCTCGGGCTCGCGCTCACGCGCTCGCCCGTCATCGCGGCGTGCTTCGCGGTGCTCGCGGCGCCCGGTCCCGTCGTGCTGGTCCGCGCGCGAGCCCGCCGACGCCGTCGGGCGCTGCGGGACGTCTGGCCGGAGGTGGTGGACCACCTCGCCTCCGGGGTACGAGCCGGGCTGTCCCTGCCGGAGGCCGTCGCCCAGCTCGGGTACCGCGGCCCCGTCGAGCTGCGGGAGCCGTTCGGCCGGTTCGCCCACGACTACCGCGCAGGCGGCCGGTTCGGGGACGCGCTCGACGCGCTCAAGGAGCGGCTGGCCGACCCGGTGGCCGACCGCATCGTCGAGGCCCTGCGCCTCACCCGCGAGGTCGGCGGCCAGGACCTGGGCCGGCTGCTGCGCACGCTCAGCGGGTTCCTGCGAGAGGACGCCGCGACGCGTGGCGAGCTGGAGGCACGTCAGAGCTGGACGGTGAACGGCGCGCGCGTGGCGGTCGCCGGGCCGTGGGTGGTCCTCGCGCTGCTCTCCACCCGGCCCGGGACGGCGAGCGCCTACGACTCGCCCACCGGGATCGCCGTGCTGGTCACCGGCGGGCTCTGTGCACTCGTCGCCTACCGGGTGATGCTGCGGATCGGCCGGCTGCCCGCCGAGCGCAGGGTGCTGCGGTGACGGGCTGGGCGGCGGGGGCGCTCGCGGGGCTGGGCGTCGCGCTGGGGCTGCTGATCGTGCTGGCCCGGCTGCGGGGGCGCGCCGTCACCCTCGACGAGCGGCTCGCGCCGTACCTGCGCCCGCGGGACGCGTCGTCGACCCTCCTGCGGGAGGTCAGCCGCACCTCGGCGGTGGTGCGGCTGCTCGGCCTGCACGACGCCGGCGCGCGGCTCGAACGGTTCGGCTCGCCGCGCGAGGAGGTACGGCGCAGGCTCGACCGTGCCGGGTCGGCCGAGTCGGTGGACCACTTCCGTGCGCGACAGGTCGTGTGGACGGTGGCCGGGCTGGCCGCGGGTCTCGGCCTCGCGCTGCTGCTCGCAGCGACGCGCGGTGCGGCGGTGGTGCCACTGGTGGCGCTCGTCGTCGTCGCCGGCGGGTGCGGGTACGTGGCCTGCGACCAGGCCCTCACGACGCGGGTCCGGCGGCGCGAGGAGCGGCTCCTGGCCGAGCTGCCGACTATCGCGGAGCTGCTGGCTCTTGCCGTGGCGGCGGGGGAGAGCCCGCCGGCGGCCCTCGAGCGCGTGGGTTCGACGGCGCGCGGCGAGCTGGCCGGGGAGATCCGGCGCATGGTCGCCGAGGTCCGGGCCGGTGCGTCCGTGACCGCGGCCCTCACCGCGCTCGCGGACCGCTCCGGCCTGCCGCCCCTTTCCCGGTTCGCGGAGGGCGTCGTCGTGGCGCTCGAGCGCGGCACCCCGCTCGCCGAGGTGCTCCGGGCACAGGCGGACGACGTGCGCGAGGCCGGCCGTCGCTCCCTGCTGGAGGCAGGCGGCCGCAAGGAGATCCTGATGATGGTCCCGGTCGTGTTCCTGGTGCTGCCGGTCACCGTCGTCTTCGCTGTTTTCCCCAGCCTGGCCACCCTCCGGATCGGGCTCTGACATGACTCTGCGAACGGGTCTGCCGACGAAAGGAAGCGCCATGCGCGACGACCACGAGCTCAAGAGTGCGGACGACGGCGAGCGGGGCGACGTGCCCGGATGGGTGCTCGTCACGCTGATGACCGCGGGCCTCGTGGTGGCGCTGTGGGCGGTGGCCGGGCCGCTGCTGGAGAACGCGTTCCGGCAGGCGATCAGCAGCGTCACAGGTCAGGGGTGAGCTCCGACCGGCCGGAGCACGGCTCCGCCGCCGTCGAGTTCCTGCTGGTGTCCGTGCTGGTCCTTGCCCTGCTGCTCGGGGTGGTGCAGGTGGCGCTCGCCGTGCACGTGCGCTCCCTCGCCACCGACGCGGCGGCCGAGGGCGCGCGGGTGGCGGCTCGCGCCGACCGGGGCCTGGCCGACGGCGCCGCGCGTACTCGGGCGCTCCTGGCCGATGCCCTGACCGGCGCCTACGCCCGCGACGTCACGGCGGGCCGCACCACCCTCGACGGTGCCCCGGTCATCGAGGTGACGGTGCGGGCGCCGCTGCCCGTGGTCGGCCTGCTGGGCCCCGGCGGCACGCTGACGGTCCGCGGGCACGCGCTGGAGGAGACGTGGTGAACCTGACCGGGGCGCCGGGGGAGCGCGGCTCCGCGATGGTTGAGTTCCTCGGCGTCGCCCTGATCCTGTTGATACCCCTGGTCTACCTCGTGGTGACGCTGGGCCGGGTCCAGGCCGGCGCGTTCGCCGCTGAGGCTGCGGCCAGGGAGGCGGTGCGCGCCATGGTCACCGCTGACTCGACGGCGGCCGGGGCGGGTCGAGCGGAGAGCGTGGTCGGGATCGCACTGTCCGACCAGGGCTTCGCACGCGACGACGGTGCCCTGTCGCTGGAGTGCTCGGCGTCTCCGTGCCTGACGCCGGGCGCAGCCGTGGGCGCCGTCGTGCGCGTGGAGGTGCCGCTGCCGCTGCTGCCCGATGCCGTGCGCGGCTGGGTGCCGTTGTCCGTCCCGGTCGAGGCTGCTCGCACCGGGATCGTCGACCGGTACGCGGAGGAGCGGCACTGACCTTTGACTCCGGGGGCGGCGACCGACTCCGGGGGCGGCGACCAGGTAGGGCGACGGCCCGCGTCCTGGGGGCGCGGGCCGTCGTCGTGGTGGTCAGGACGTCACGGGACCGAGCAGGTCGCCGTGGGGAGGTTGCTGTTGCCGTTCCGGTAGACCGTGATGCCGAAGTTGTCACCGGCCCCGTTCGGCGTCGCCGTCAAGGTTCCGCTGGTGCCGGAGACCGTGGCGTTCCACGAGTTCTGCAAGGTCTGGCCGCCATGCAGCTGGATCGCCACGCGCCAGGCAGAGCTGCCGGAGACCGCGAGCGAGACGTTGAACCTGTCGCTCCACTCGTTCGACCGGGTGACGGTGACCGTGCAGCCGTCGCTGGGGTCAGGGTCCGGATTGGTGCCGCCGCCGGCGTTCAGGGCGTCCAGCGTGTAGTGGTACGCGGCCTTCTTGTTGCCGTTGCCGTCGAACAATAGTGGTGTGTCACCGGCTCGCCACGAGTCCGAGTCACGCACACCCCAGACGCTGATGCCGGTGCAGCGCGCGACGGCGAGGCAGGCCTGGACGATGCCGCGGTACTGCTCCGCCTGCGAGGTGCCGGAGCCGGCGATGTCGAGCTCGGTGATCTGGACGTCGACCCCGAGGGCTGCGAAGTTGCCCAGCGTCTCGTGGTAGTTGTTCGGCACCGGGTTGCCACTGTTGAAGTGCGCCTGGAAGCCGACGCAGTCGATCGGCACACCCCGGGCCTTGAAGTCGCGGACCATGTTGTACACGGCCTGGGTCTTGGCGTGGGACCAGTTGTCGGTGTTGTAGTCGTTGTAGCAGAGCTTGGCGTTCGGGTCGGCAGCCCGGGCGGCACGGAACGCCGCCTCGATCCAGTCGTTGCCGGTGCGCTGCAGGTTGGAGTCGCGGCGGGCGCCGGAGGAACCGTCCGCGAACGCCTCGTTCACCACGTCCCAGGAGTGGATCTGGCCGCGGTAGTGGGTGGCCACCTGGGTGACGTGGTTGAGCATCGCGTTGCGCAGGGCGGAGCCGCTCATGTTCTGCATCCAGCCGGGCTGCTGCGAGTGCCAGGCCAGCGTGTGGCCGCGGACCTGCTTGCCGTTGCTCCGTGCCCAGCTCACGATCTGGTCGCCGGCGCTGAAGTTGAACTGGTTCTGGTTCGGCTCGGTCGCGTCCAGCTTCATCTCGTTCTCGGCGGTGACCATGTTGAACTCGCGGTTCGCGATGGTCGTGTACTGCGAGTCGGAGAGCTTGTGCCCGGCGATCGCGGTGCCGAAGTACCGGCCCGACTCCGAGGCCGCTGCCTGCAACGTGCTACCAGCCGCCTGTGCCGTGGTGGCGGCCACGCCGCCGGCGAGCACCACTGCGGTCAGGGTGGCGAGCGAGATGGCTCGCAACCTGCGCCGGGGGCGCGGTGGGGTGAGCTTTCGGGTCATCGTTGATCCCTTCGTGTGGGACGTGCCGTCGTTGGCGCGTCGAACATGGAAAAGGATTTCTACGTGCGTGCGCTGCTGTCAAGAGATTCTGCTAAACGTTTTCTAAGGCTAAACGTTTAGGTTTTCGGGACCAGATCGCGGTTGGCCTTCGTGGACGTGGCGGAGGGGCAGCGCCGGCCGCGCGCGAGTCGATGTTCAGCCACATAATGAGTGCATGAGGCGCCCTGACAGATCAACCGCTGGCAACGAGGGCAACGAGGGCAACGAGGGCAGTGGGGGCGTCGTATGCCGGCTGCATCCGCCGCGGCGCCGCTGGGAGTCGCCGGCGAACGGCGAGAGCGGGCGGATCATGCTACTCACCTCGGCGTTCGTCGCCTTTGCCCTGATGCTCGTCGCGGTCGTCGCGTCGGCGAGCGCGGTCCACCTGGACCGCAAGGCGCTCTACGACGTGGCGGACCTCGCGGCGGCCGACGCTGCGAGCGCGATGTCGCCCGAGGCTTTCTACACGGGCGCCGGCGTGCCTGCACCCGGCGCTCCGCTCACGCTGTCCGACGCCGCGGTGCGTGCCGCCGTCGAGCAGTACCTCGCGGAGCACCCGCCCGGGATGGCCGTCGCGGTGGCGGTGGCGTCCTCGCCGGACGGCCGGTCGGCCCGCGTGACGCTGACCGCCGTGTCCCGCCCGCCGCTGCTGGACTGGTTCACCGGTGCGTTCGGCGGCGGGATCAGGGTGTCGGCGTCGTCGACGGCGCGGGCGGGTTGAGTCCAGACCGGTGCGACCGGTGCGACCGGTGTGGCCGGTGTGGCCGGTGCGACCGGTGCGACCGGTGCGACCGGTGCGACCGGTGCGACCGGTGTGGCCGGTGTGGCCGGTGGCGCCCGGGTGGCGCCGGGTGACGCCGGGTGGCGCCGGGTGGCGCCGGGTGGCGCCCGGGTGACGCCGGGTGACGCCGGGTGACGCCGGGTGACACCGGGTGACCGAGGCTGCCAGTCAGGGGCAAGTCGGTGGTCCGCGGGTGCCCGTCTGCAGAATTCGTTGCGACCCCGGATGCCGACTGCAGAGTTAGGTGCGGTGCTGCAGGTCGCATCCGCGACCAAGTCTGCAGTCGGCGAACGTTGCGCCGACGAAGTCTGCAGTCGGCCCGGGGGGCGGGCCGCCGGTCAAGCCGAGCCGTCCAGCCCGAGCCGTCCAGCCCTAGCCGCCAGCCCTAGTCGCTGACCTAGGCCACCCGTCCAGCCTGAGTCGCTGAGCCAGGCCACCCGGCCAAGCCGAGCGCTCGGGCCCAGCCCGGTCCGGCGGGCCCTACCGCATGGCCGGCGGGCACCACCGCATAGCCGGCGGGCCCTACCGGATACCCGGCGGGCCCCACCGGATAGATTGTGGACATGAGCGAGCAGGAACCTCCCCAGGAGGGCGGAGACGACCAGCAAGGCACGCGCCTCGAGCCGCACCAGATCTTCGACCTCGCCCGGCAGGGCGCCGACGTGCTGCTGGACCTCGTGGACGCGGGTCTGCCGGTGGACCTGGCGGACGAGTCCGACAACACGCTCCTGATGCTCGCCGCTTACCACGGTCACGCGGAGCTCACGGAAGGGCTGGCCGGGCGGGGCGCCGACGTCAACCGGCTGAACGGCAAGAACCAGGCGCCGCTCGCCGGTGCGGTGTTCAAGAACGAGTCGGACGTGATCCGGGTGCTCGTCGAGCACGGCGCCGACGTCGACGCCGGGACCCCGAGCGCCCGCGCGACGGCGCAGATGTTCGGCCGCGAGCTGCCGGAGCCGGGAGCTCGCTGACCGGTCGTCGAGCCGGCGCAGCGTTTCCCGGCGTCGGGCACCGCGATGCGCGGGTAACCTTGAACACCGTGGCATCCAACGACTTTCCCGCAGAGATCAAGGCGCTCCGCGCCACCCTCGAGTCCATCGAGGCCGTGAGCGACCCCACCGCGCTGCAGGCGAAGATCGCCGAGCTGTCGGAGCAGGCGTCGGCGCCGAACCTCTGGGACGACCCCGAGGAGGGGCAGCGGGTGTCGTCGGCGTTGTCGGCGGCGCAGGCCGAACTCGACCGGGTGGAGAAGCTCGCCGCCCGCATCGACGACGTGGAGACGCTCGTCGAGCTGGGTGTCGAGATGGAGGACGCGGACTCGATCACCGAGGCCGAGGAAGAGGTCGTGAAGATCCGCAAGGACCTCGCGGCGCTCGAGGTGCGCACGCTGCTGAACGGCGAGTACGACTCCCGGGAAGCCGTCGTGACGATCCGCGCGGGCGCTGGCGGCGTCGACGCCGCCGACTTCGCGGAGATGCTGATGCGCATGTACCTGCGCTGGGCCGAGCGCCACGGCTACCCCACCAAGGTGGGCGACACCTCGTACGCCGAGGAGGCGGGCCTGAAGTCGGCGACCTTCGAGGTCAACGTGCCGTACGCGTTCGGCAACCTGTCCGTCGAGGCGGGCACCCACCGCCTGGTGCGGATCTCGCCGTTCGACAACCAGGGCCGTCGGCAGACGTCGTTCGCAGCGGTCGAGGTGATCCCGCTCATCGAGCAGACCGACCACATCGACATCCCGGACTCCGAGCTCAAGATCGACGTGTACCGCTCCTCGGGCCCGGGCGGCCAGTCGGTGAACACCACCGACTCCGCGGTGCGCATGACGCACATCCCGACCGGCGTCGTCGTCGCCATGCAGAACGAGAAGTCGCAGATCCAGAACCGCGCGGCCGCCTACCGGGTGCTCCAGTCGCGCCTGCTGCTGCTGCGCAAGGCGGAGGAAGCCGCCAAGAAGAAGGAGATGGCCGGCGACATCAAGGCCAGCTGGGGCGACCAGATGCGGTCCTACGTGCTGCAGCCGTACCAGATGGTCAAGGACCTGCGCACCGAGCACGAGTCGGGCAACCCGCAGGCCGTGTTCGACGGTGCGATCGACGACTTCATCGAGGCCGGCATCCGCTGGCGCCGAGGCACGTCGCCGAACTGAGCGCCTGTGCCAGTCACGGTTGCCGTGGGTGAAATGCCATGTCCAGTCTGATTTGTCCACTATCTTGACCTGCTGATGGGCAACCGGGTGGGCGCCCTCGGCGTGTCTCCCCGACACGCCACCACTTCACCCCCCTAGTCTCGGGCTCGTGATCAGGTTCGAGAACGTGTCGAAGGTCTATGCGCGCGGCGCACGACCTGCCCTCGACCAGGTCTCCGTGGATGTCGAGCGTGGCGAGTTCATGTTCCTCGTGGGGGCCTCCGGCTCGGGCAAGTCGACGTTTCTGTCGCTGGTGCTGCGCGAGCAGCGGCCCACACGCGGCCGCGTCTACGTGGCGGGACGGGACGTGGCGAACCTTTCGGGCTGGCGTGTGCCCACGCTGCGCCGTCAGCTCGGCGTGGTGTTCCAGGACTTCCGCCTGCTGCAGAACAAGACGGTCCACGAGAACGTGGCGTTCGCCCTGCAGGTGATCGGCAAACCGCGCCACGTCATCCGCGACACCGTGCCGGAGGTGCTGGACATGGTGGGCCTCGCGGGCAAGGGCAAGCGCATGCCGACGGAGCTGTCGGGCGGTGAGCAGCAGCGTGCCGCGATCGCCCGCGCCATCGTGAACCGGCCGCAGATCCTCCTGGCCGACGAGCCGACCGGCAACCTCGACCCCACGACCTCGCTGGGCATCATGCGCCTGCTGGACCGCATCAACCGGACGGGCACCACGGTGGTCATGGCCACGCACGACGACGAGATAGTCAACGAGATGCGCCGACGCGTGGTCGAGCTGTCCGACGGCGTCGTGATCCGTGACGAGGCGCGCGGCGGCTACGGCGAGCGCGAGTCGATCCTGCCCGACGTCGGCGCGTCGGCGGTGCTCGACGCCCCGGGCAGCGGTACCCGTGCGCCGGTCCAGACGGTGCGGGGGAGCTGACCGTGCGCATCCAGTTCGTGCTGGGCGAGATGTTCTCCGGTCTGCGCCGGAACACCACGATGGTCGTGGCCGTGGTGCTCGTGACCTTCGTGTCGCTGACGTTCGTCGGTGCCGCGGCCCTGCTCCAGGCGCAGATCGGCAAGCTCAAGGACGACTGGTACGACCTGGTCGAGGTCTCCGTGTTCCTCTGCCCGCAGGGCTCGGTGTCGCCCACCTGTGCCACGGGCGAGGCGACCGACGAGCAGGTGGACGCCGTGCGGCAGGTCATCGACACCGAGCTGTCGGACGAGGTCAGCAAGGTCTACTTCGAGTCGAAGGAGCAGGCGTTCGAGGCGTTCAGCGAGCGCTACCCGGACGGCTACCAGGGCACGCAGCTGACGGCCGACGACATGCAGGCGTCCCTGCGCCTCAAGCTGTCCGACGCCGAGCAGTTCGCCGTCGTCAGTGACGTGCTCTCCGGGCGTGACGGCGTGGAGATCGTCGAGGACCAGCGCGCGGTCTTCGAGCCGCTGTTCCGCACGCTCAACGTCGCCACCCTGCTCGCGGCGGGGCTGGCCGGCGTCATGCTCCTGGCGGCGGTGCTCCTGATCACCACCACCATCCGGCTCAGTGCCGTCTCCCGGCGCAAGGAGACGGAGATCATGCGCCTGGTGGGCGCGTCCAACCTGTTCATCCAGCTGCCCTTCCTCCTGGAGGGCGCTCTCGCGGCCGTGCTGGGCTCGCTGCTCGCCGGTGGTGGCCTGTGGCTGGGGGTGCGGTTCATGGTCAGCGACTGGCTCGAACGGTCGGTCGACTGGGTGGCCTACGTGAGCGAGGTCGACGTGCTCCGCGTCGCACCGTTGCTCGTGATCATCGCGGTCGCCCTTGCGGCGCTCTCGTCCTTCTTCACCCTGAACCGGTACACGAGGATCTGATGTTCACTGCCCGAACCCTTCCGGCTCTGCCCGGACGTCCCGGCCGCCGTGGTCCCGCCCGCCGTGGCCGCGGGCCGGTCGCCGCCGTCCTCGCGGCCGTCCTCCTCCTGGGCGGCGCGACCGCCGTCCACGCGGACGACCTCGACGACCGTCGTGCCGCCGCCGAACGGGAGCAGCAGGCCAAGGAGGCCGAACGCGAGAGCCTCGAGTCCGAGCTGGAGCACACGGACAGCCAGCTGGCCGACGCGGTGCTGGAGCTGAACCAGGTCGAGGGGCGCCTGCCCGTGGCGGAGGCGGAGCTGGCCGTCGCCGAGGCCGAGCTCGAACGGGCGGAGCGGGAGGCGGCGATGCTCGCGCAGCGCCTGGCCGACGCTCAGCTGGAGGAGGCGAAGGTCAGCCAGCAGCTCCAGGACGGCGCCGGCAAGGTCGACGAGGCCCGCGACGACATCGCGCAGATGGCGCGCGAGGAGTTCCGCGGCTCGGGCGACACCTCGACGATGGGCCTCGTCACCGGGGCCCAGAGCACCGAGGAGTTCATCGACGGGTACTCGGTGTCGTCGTCGGCTGCCCGGATCCGGGCGCGCACGCTCGCCGAGCTGCAGGACGCCGAGGCGACCGCCCGCAACCTGCAGGCGCGGCTGTCGGCCATCCGCGAGGTGGTCACCGAGCTCAAGCGCCTGGCGGACGAGAACGTGCAGTCCAAGGAGCAGGCCAAGCAGGCGGCGGTGGAGCGCAAGGCGGAGATCGAACGCCTGATCGCCGAGCAGGAGCGGCTCAAGGCCCGCATCGAGCAGCGCAAGCACATCGCGGTGCAGAACATGCGGGACACCGAGCAGGAACTGAGCGGCATCGAGGCCGACCTCAAGGAGATCATCCGCAAGCAGGAGGAGCGGGACGAGCGGCTGGCTCAGGAGCGGGCGGAACGCGAGGCACGGGAGGCGCGGGAGGCGCGCGAGAACGCCGGCGGGTCCGGTGGCGGCTCGTCGGACGGCGGCTCCTCCGGCGGCGGTTCGTCCGGGGGCGGCTCCGTGTCGGGGGGCGGCTCGTCCGGTGGTGGCGGAGGCAGCAGCGCCGGCAGCGTGTCGTTCCTCGGCTATCCGACGGCAAGCCCCGTCGTCACCTCGTCGTACGGCATGCGGTTCCACCCGGTGCTGCAGTACTCGCGCCTGCACGCGGGCACCGACTTCCGGGCGTACTGCGGCACACCGATCCTGGCTGCGGCGGACGGCACGGTGCAGTACGCGCGCTACCTCGACGGCCTGGGCAACCAGGTGCTGATCAACCACGGCTACTCGTCCGGCGGCAGCAGCGTCATGACCAGCGCGAACCACCTCACCTCCTTCGCCGTGTCGGCGGGCCAGCAGGTCTCGCGCGGACAGGTGATCGGCTACTCCGGGACCACCGGCACCTCGACCGCCTGCCACCTGCACTTCGAGGTGTACATCAACGGTTCGACCGTCGACCCGATGAGCTGGCTGTAAAAGCCTGGTCCGCCGAGGCCGGGTGCGTAAACTGGGTCGTCGCGCTGCCCGCACGGGGCACGCCGCACCAGCAGATCCCGGAGGGAGACCATGGCCAAGAAGGACGATCCGCGCAAGATCGTGGCGAACAACAAGAAGGCCCGTCATGACTACGTGATCGAGGACGTCTTCGAGGCCGGGCTCGTGCTCTCGGGTACCGAGGTCAAGGCGCTGCGGATGGGACGGGCGTCCCTCACGGACGGCTACGCCAACATCGACCGTGGCGAGGCGTGGCTCGAGAACGTGCACATCCCTGCGTACTTCCAGGGCACGTGGAACAACCACGCGCCGCGGCGCCGGCGCAAGCTGCTGCTGCACCGCGAGGAGATCCTCCGGCTGGAATCGAAGTCCCGGGAGAAGGGGCACACCCTGATCCCGCTGTCGCTGTACTTCCTGGACGGGCGGGCCAAGGTCGAGATCGCCCTGGCACGCGGCAAGAAGGAGTACGACAAGCGGCAGACCCTGCGTGAGCAGCAGGACATGCGCGAGGCGCAGCGCGCCATGCGGCAGAAGGAGATGCTCGGCTGACCGGTCCCGGACGGCGCCCAGCCGACTGTTACGGAAATAACGTTCCCGTCGGCGGGGTTGTCACCTAGACTGGAGATGTTCCGCACGGGCCTGGCCCGGACGGGGCAGTTGACAACAACATAGGGGCTGATCGGTTTCGACGGTGGTCGTGCTTCGAGGAGAAGCGGGCCGAGGACGCAGGCTTATCTCGTAAACGATGCCTGCAAACACATAGTTGCCGATAACTCGCGCAACGAGTTCGCCCTCGCCGCCTGAGCGAGCCCGAACTCCGTCGGCCTGGGAACCGCTTCCGTCCCAGTAGCCGGCGTCATCTAGGAAGCCACTGCTCGTAGCTCTCGTCATCGGGGCTGCGGGAACACTTAGATGACTGGGCCTGTCCGCGAACGTGTCTGCGCGAGTGCGGGGGCCGAGAAAATCCATAGCAGACTGCGCCCGGAGAAGTACTCGAAAAGCGTCACCGGACCCGGGTTCGATTCCCGGCAGCTCCACTCCCCTTCGAGACGAGGTGTGCCCTGACGGGCCACCTCGTTTCGTCATGTTTGTAGGGGCTTTGCCCTAGCCCTATGTCGAAGGCCTCGCCGTGACCGGCGGGGCCTTCGTCGTGCTCGTGAAGGTCCCACCGAGCAGCTTGATCGCGTCCGCCGAACTGGAGCCCGCCTTCGTGGTGACCACGGTGACCGACTGTTCCGGCATGCGCGCGAGCTGGAGAATCTGCTGCGTGACCGTGAGCGCGCCGATCACAGGGTGCCGGAGCTCGTGCTCGTCGGCCTCGCACGGTTTGACCCGGTGGTCCCGCCACAGCGCGACGAACTCCGGGCTCTTCATGGACAGCTCGCCGACGAGGGCGGCGAGCAGGGCGTCCTCCGGGTGGCGCCCCGCGACGAGGCGCAGGTTGCCGACGACGGCGCGGGCCTTGCGGTTCCAGTCCACGTAGAGCTCGCGGGTGTGCCGGTCGAGGAACAGCATCCGGGCCAGGTTCGGCCGGTCAGCGGGCCGGTCGGGCGAGGTGCGGTCGACGTGCCCGGCCAGCAGCGCGTGCCCCGGCGTGTTCCAGGCCAGCACGTCGGTCCTCCTGCCGAGGACCATGGCGGGCGCGTCACCGAGCGCACCCAGCAGGTCGAGGGTCAGGTGGTCGACCCGCTCGGATGGTGGCCGGCGCAGCGGCCGGGCCCGCTGGGTCGCGAGCTCGTGCAGGTGGCCACGCTCGGCGTCGTCGAGCCGCAGGGCTCCGGCGAGAGCGTCGAGGACGGCGTCGGACGCGTTGACCGACTGCCCCTGCTCCAGGCGCGTGTAGTAGGACACGCTGACCCCCGCGAGCTGTGCGAGCTCCTCGCGCCGCAGCCCGGCGACGCGCCGTCGGTCGGTGTACCGGGGCAGGTCCACGTCCTCGGGGCGTAGGCCGCCGCGGCGGGCGCGGAGAAAACCGCCCAGCGTTCCGGAAGCGCTCATGGCCCCAGTATGTGCCGCCGCGCCGCCGTCGTGCCTGACCCTGCCAGGGGTATGCAGGACCGGGGCTGGTGGGCACGGCTCCCGGCGCCGCAGGGTGGCCGGGAGCCAATCGAGCACCGGGAGCAGACATGCACGAGATCGTGCTGGGTGACGTCACGGTCACCCGGGTCATGGAGTACTTCGGTCCGGTGGGGATGACCCCGGACGCCTTCTTTCCCGAGAGTCCCGACGGGGCGTGGCAGCGGAACGAGTCCTGGCTGACGCCGGACTTCGTCGACCCGGACACCCACGTCTGCCAGTCGGCCATCCAGACCTGGCTGCTGCGCAGCGAGGGCAGGACGATCCTGGTCGACACCGGCGTGGGCAACCACAAGGAGCGGCCGTACGCACCGGTGTGGAGCCGGCTGAACACGGACTTTCTCGGCAACCTCGCCCGCGCCGGGGTACGGCCCCAGGACGTCGACCTGGTGATCAACACCCACCTGCACGTGGACCACGTGGGCTGGAACACCTACCTCGACGACAGGGCCTGGGTGCCGACGTTCCCCAACGCCACCTACCTGATGCCGCGGCCCGACTTCGACTTCTGGGACCCGGCCGGCGGACATGAGCCGAACCTTGGCCGAGGCAACCAGAACGTCTTCGAGGACAGCGTCGCTCCGGTGCACACGGCGGGCCAGGCGCTGCTGTGGGAGGACAGCCACCAGATCGACGCGAACCTACGTCTCGACCTCGCGCCCGGGCACACACCTGGTTCGTCGGTGCTCACCCTGGAGTCGGGCACGGACCGGGCGCTCTTCGTCGGCGACCTGCTGCACACGCCCCTGCAGATCGTCGAGCCCGACACCAACAGCTGCTTCTGCGAGCACCCCGCGCAGGCGAGGGCGACCCGGCGGCGCCTGCTCGGCTGGGCGGCCGACCACAACGCGCTCGTGCTGCCCGCGCACCTCGGCGGCCACGGCGGCGTACAGGTGGAGCGGGACGGCGGCCGGTTCGCCGTCCGCTCCTGGGCACCGTTCGACCGCGTCTGAGCAAGGAACGACAGGAGAAGAACATGTCAGATCTGATCGTCACCACGACCGAGGGCAGGGTTCGCGGCCGCGCCGACGCCGGCGCGCACGTCTACCTCGGCATCCCGTACGCGGCGGGACCGCTGGGTGCGGATCGGTTCGCCGAACCGACCGACCACGCCCCCTGGCCGGACGTGCTGGACGCGACCCGGCCCGGCCCGACGGCGCCCCAGCTGCGCCGCGACGGCTTCGGCGCCCTCGACATGGGGCCGTACTTCGGGCCAGGGTGGGTCAAGGGTGAGGACTACCTGACGGCCGACGTGTGGGCACCGGCGGACGCCCGGAACCGCCCCGTCATGGTCTTCGTGCACGGCGGCGGGTTCACCGCCGGATCCAGCAGCACGCCCCTGTACGACGGTCGCGCCTTCGCGCGCGACGGCGTGGTGCTCGTGACGCTCAACTACCGGCTGGGGATAGCCGGCTTCCTCGACGTACCGGGTGCGCCCGCCAACCGCGGGCTGCTCGACGTCGTGGCCGCGCTGCGCTGGGTCCGGCGGAACGTCGGAGCCTTCGGCGGCGACCCGGACGACGTCACGCTGTTCGGCCAGTCCGCCGGCGCGACCATCGTCAGCGGGATCCTGGCGACGCCGACCGCCGACGGCCTCTTCCGGCGCGCCATCGTGCAGAGCGGCAACGCGACGGGCGCGTTCAGCACGGAGCAGGCGGCACGGGTCACAGCGGCCGCGGCTGCCGCGCTCGGCGTCGAACCGGACGTCGCCGGGTTCGGTCAGGTGCCGGACGACCGGCTCGTCGAGGCTGCGGGGCGGCTCGGCGGCGTCGACCTGCGAACGGCCACGCGGTTCGACCCGCTGGTCGGCCTCAGCCCGTTCAGCCTGGTGCTCGACACCCAGCCGGCCGAGGCCGTGGCGGCGGGCGCGGGCGCCGACGTGACCCTCCTCGTCGGCACCACTGCCGACGAGGGCAACCTCTATCTGGCACCCCAGGGGAAGCTGACCACATCGACCGAGGACGACCTGTACGACCTCGCGGCCCGGATACACCCCGACCCGGCCGCGCTGGTGGCGCTCTTCCGCGAACGGCGACCGCTGGCCAGGGCCGGCGAGCTCCGCTCGGCGATCCTGGGGGAGGCACTCTTCGGCGCGGGAAGCCGCGCCCTCGCGGACGCGCACGCGGCACAGCGCCGGGCGGCGACCTACACCTACGAGTTCGCCTGGCGGTCCGACGCCGTGGACGGTCTGCTCGGCGCGGCCCACACGATGGAGCTGCCGTACGTGTTCGACAACCTGAGCCTGCCGGCCCTGCACGGTGCGGGCAGCCTGCTCGGCACCGGAGAGGCGCCGACGGCGCTCGCGGCGGAGGCGCACGGGGCGTGGGTCAGCTTTGCCACGAGCGGAGACCCCGGCTGGGCGCGTACGGAGAGGCACCGGTTCACCGGAGCGAGGTGAGGACCGAGCGCTGCTCGTGGCAGCTCCCTGTGATCAGGCTGGGAGTTGCTTGGGCAATAACGGAAAGGTCTCAGTTCGCACCGCTCTCTTGAGCCCGCCCGGCATGGCCTGGAAGGTGTCTCCACCTGTGAGCGTGCCCGGTTTCTGCGAGCAGTGCCGGGCGCGGTCGCAACCTCACGAGCCACGAGGAGGAATCAGGATGGCTGTGCGTAGATCAATGATGCTCGGTTCGGCGCTCTTGGTATCGGCGCTGTTCGGCTCTGCGTTACCGGGGGCCGCGGCGGATCCTTCGGCAGACGTGACGATCGAGTCCGTCGGTGGACAGACCGTGACCGACGGACGTGTGCGAGACCGGGTCGCGGGCGAGGTGCCGGTGGCTGGAACGGCGAGCACAGGTGCGCCGGACAGTCCGGCCGATCCGCTGGTGGCGGACGCCGGGGACAGCGGACTCGTGCCGGTGGGCGGCTCGACCACCCTGCTGGGTGCGGCCTTCGGCGGTGCCGCACCGTACGAGTTCGCATGGTCGGCCGCCGAGGGGACGCTGGCGCGGGCGAGTTCCGCGACCCCGACCTTCGACAGCACGGGGCTGCAGCCCGGGACCTACGGCGTGGCACTCGAGGTCACCGATCGCCTGGGAGTGACGAGCACCGACGTCGTCAAGGTCGTCGTGTACGAGAGCGTCGAAGATCGGCTGCTGGACGAAGCAGCCAGGGACACGACTCCGGGCGCGACCGGCGTCGCCCCGCTGGAATACCCGTTCGACGTCGCCCAGGGGACCGCGCGCATCGACGCGAGCGTGACCTGGACCAACGAGAACAACGACTACGACCTGTTCCTCATCGACCCGGACGGCAACGAAGCCGCCCGGTCGGCAGGCGGAACGCCGCAGACGTCCGAGGCGACCGGGGTGGACGCCCCGGCCGCGGGTGAGTGGACCCTGCGGGTGGACCGATGGCTGACGGCCACCGACACGGTCACGTCCGTCGTGACCGGTGTCCAGCAGGCCGACCCGCGACCCGTCGTGACCGCCGGCGGCCCGTACGCGTTCGCGCTGGACGCCGACCAGGAGCTCACCGGTACGGTGACCGGCGGGACCGCACCCCTCAGCGTCGGCTGGGACCTCGACGGCGACGGTGCGTTCGACGACGCCACAGGGGCGACCCCGACCGTGAACCTGCCCGAGGGGCGGTACCTGGCGACTCTCAAGGTCACGGACTCCGCTGGGCTGGAACGTCGGCAGACGACGAGCATCCTGGTCGCAGCGCCCGAGGTGATCGCGACGCAGACCGTGCCGGTCACGGTGATCGGTATCGCCGACACCGGTATCAACCCGTACCACGAAGAGTTCTCGGCGCAGACCTATCCGGACCCGGCAGTGCTGGCCCTGACCGACAACTTCACCCGGCACCCCTCGGAGTACATCCCGGGGTATCCCCAGGACGCTGCGGCGCTCCCGGTCACCCTGGGTGAGGGGTACCTGCCGGCGGCGGACACGCCCCTGTGGGCAGGCAACGAGACCGTCTCCCCGGCGACCCTCTACTGGATCCCCGGTACGAAGATCGTCGGTGCCGTCGACGCCGGCGGCTCCACCGGCGCTACGTCCGCCGACGATCCGCACCCGATCCTGGACGACAACGGGCACGGCTCCGGATCGGCGTCGGTGTCGGCGGGCAACCGTTACGGCTACTGCCCGACCTGCCTTCTGGTGGCCGTCGAGGGGCTGGACGAGACGGTAGCGACCGGCTACCCGTGGGTGGACATCACGTCGCACTCGTTCGGCTACGTGGGTGGTGCCCCGGTCGGTCCCGTCACCAGTGGCGAAGAGGTCACCAAGGCTGCGGCCGAACGGGGGCAGACCGTGCTGTTCGCCGCCGGGAACGGCGTGGGCAATGCGTTCGACGTGCCGGTCAACACCTGGCACTCCGACCAGACGGGTCCGGACTGGAACATCACCGTCGGCGCCATCCGGCGCGACAACGAGCGCGCCGTCGTCGGCGACGGCATCCCGGTGCACGTCTCGGCCTGGGGCGACGGCAACCTGCCCTCGGCCTGCCGGACCGGGACGGTCGGCCAGTGCGCGTTCGGTGGTACCTCCGCGGCGACTCCGTATACCGCCGGCGTCTTCGGCACTGTTCTGACGCAGGTCAGAGCGGCCGTCGGCGACGGCGCCGCGGGACAGAAGCCCGGTCAGGTGGTCGCCTCCGGCATCGCGCGGGACGAGAGCGTCTACCTGGCCGACGGCAAGCTGACCCGGGCGGAGCTGCGCGAGGCCGTCCTGAAGACCGCGTTCCCGCTGAACCAGGACAATGCCCTCTCGCCGTACCCGTATCCGCTGACCGCGCCGTACGGCGGTGAGTCGAACGTCCTGTTCGAGGGCTACGGTGCGGCGACGCCGAATTCTGCGCAGCGGGCCGTCGACGTCCTGCTCGGGACGGAACTGCTGCCGGAGCGGCAGTTCGAGGACGACTTCTTCGCCCTGGACCGTGCCGTGCGCGACAGCCTGTGGGGCGGCTACGACCGCGACGGGGACGGCGCGCCCGACGACGAGAGCGCCGACCTCGGCCTCGACCTGGACCTTGACCTCGAGGGAGTCGACCTGACGACCGTTGCGGGCACCCTGGACGTCCTGCGCACGGTGGCGCAGGCGAACGAGCCCGAGACCGAGCTCCCGACGCACGGTACCGATCCCCTGACCCGCTACCTGCACCGCAGGGTCTCGGCCGAGCCCGGTGTCACGGGCTGCGGTGCGACCATCAACGAGACGTACCTGGGGGCCGAAGACACGACGGGCGACCTGGAGCCGTGCTTCGAGTCCCGCATCACCAGCGTGGGCGCGGCGTACCGGCCCCTTGGCATCTTCCCGTCGGACGACCCGATCGATGCGCCGCTGCCTGCCGGGTCGGTGGTGGACGTCGAGCTGTACATCGCCGGCGAGACGCCCATGATGGTGCGACCCACCGGCGTGCTGATGGCCACCGACCGGGAGCTGGGTGAGGGCGAGGGCATGCTCGCGCCCGTCCACGGGAGCGGCCCCGACGGCGCCGCCTGCTCGACCTTGGGCGAGGCGTGCTGGACCAAGCACGAGTTCTCCTTCACGACGACCCGTCCGGCGTTCTCCGGTGAGCAGATCACCTTCCAGGTGCGGCTTCTCGGGGCCCGTTCGTGGGCGTTCGGGTTCGAGGGCGCCCATACGTCGAAGATCGTCATCACACCCGCCGATCTGCCGTCGACCGGGTTCGAGCTCGGCGCAACCATCACGTCTCCGGCTGACGGCTCGGCGCTCGGTGAGTCCGAGACCGTCACCGCGGGTGGTTCGTACGCGTTCCCCGACCCCGGCGAGGACCCCTCGGGAGCAGGGGACCACCCGGTCACGCGGCGGGTGCAGGTGTCGGTGGACGACGTCTCCTTCGCCGACCCCCTGACCGCGGTCCTCGACGAGAGCACGGGTACCTGGAGTGTCCAGGTCGGCACACTGCCCGTCGGTGCGCACGTCGTCTACGCGCGGGCGCAGGCGGACACGACCACATCGGAGGTGTCGGCCAGCCGGTTCACCGTCGAGCCGAATGCCGAGGTGCAGTGGCAGATCGTCGACCGGAACGCGCCGGTCGTCGGCAGCGCGTGGCGGCAGGCCGCCGGCTTCGCCGACTGGTCCTTCGCGTTCGACACGGCAGAGTACGAGACCGGCGGGCCGAAGACCGTGGTGGTCCGACAGGTCGACCGGGGCGCGGAGACCGCCCGGGACACCGCGCGGGTCCGGTTCGAGTAGCGCCGTTCGACCGACCTGGCGAGCAGCCGGGGCGCTGACGAGATGAAGCTGACGAGATGAGGAGGGCCTCCGGCCGGGCGTGGAGCTGTGCAGCACACGCCCGGTCCGGAGGTCCTCGTGCACCCGTCACTCGACGTCGGGATCATGCGGGGGCAGACTGTCGACATCGCGCACACCGGGGTGCGCGACGACGAGCTGGAGGGCCCATGGCCGACTACGTGGACGTCTACCGGCGCAGCCTCACCGATCCCGAGGGGTTCTGGGGTGAGCAGGCCGCCCTGGTCTCCTGGTTCCGCAAGCCCACGCGCGTGCTCGACGACGACAGCCCGCCGTTCTACCGCTGGTTCCCCGACGGCAGGCTCAACACCTGCTACAACGCGCTGGACCGGCACGTGGTCGCCGGCCGCGGGGAGCAGGCGGCGCTGATCTACGACAGCCCGGTCACCGGCACGTCCCGGACGATCACCTACGCGACGCTGCTGCAGGACGTCGCGGCGTTCGCCGGCGCGCTGCGCGACCTCGGCGTCGGACCGGGGGACCGCGTGGTGATCTACCTGCCGATGGTCCCGGAGGCGGTCGTGGCCATGCTGGCCTGCGCCCGGCTGGGGGCCGTGCACTCCGTGGTGTTCGGCGGGTTCGCCGCGAACGAGGTGGCCCTGCGGATCGACGACGCCCAGCCGAAGGTGGTGGTGTCGGCGTCGTGCGGTGTCGAGCCCACGCGGATCGTGGAGTACAAGCCGTTGCTCGACAAGGCGCTCGAGCTGGCCGACCACGAGCCGGCGTCGTGCGTGGTGCTGCAGCGGCCGCAGGCCACCGCGACCCTCGTCGAGGGGCGGGACCTGGACTGGGACACCGTCATGCACGCCGGGCGGACCAACCCGGCGCCGTGTGCAGAGGTCGCGGCGACCGACCCGCTGTACATCCTGTACACGTCGGGCACCACGGGTAAGCCCAAGGGAATCCTGCGCGACAACGGTGGCCATGCCGTCGCCCTGGCCTGGTCCATGCGCAACGTCTACGACATCGGCCCGGGCCAGATCTGGTGGACGGCGTCCGACGTCGGCTGGGTGGTGGGCCACTCGTACATCGTCTACGGGCCGCTGATCGCGGGCGCGACGTCCGTGCTGTACGAGGGCAAGCCGGTCGGTACGCCGGATGCCGGGGCGTTCTGGCGGGTGGTCGCCGAGCACGGTGTCGAGGCGTTGTTCACCGCACCGACCGCGATCCGCGCGATCAAGAAGGAGGACCCGGAGGGGATCCTGCTGGCGGAGCACGACACCTCGTCCCTGCGGCACCTGTTCCTCGCGGGGGAGCGGCTCGACCCCGGCACCTACGACTGGGCGGGTCGAGCCCTCGGTGTGCCGGTGATCGACCACTGGTGGCAGACCGAGACGGGGTGGGCGGTCGTCGCCAACCTGCGGGGGCTCGATCCGATGCCGACCCGGCCCGGGTCGCCGTCGGTCCCGGTGCCCGGGTTCGACGTGCGGGTGCTGCTCCCGGACGGCACGGAAGCGGCGGCCGGGCAGGAGGGGAGTCTCGCCCTCCGGCTGCCGCTGCCACCCGGAACCCTCCAGACGCTGTGGCGCGACGACGAGCGGTACGTGGCCTCGTACCTCTCGGCGTTCGACGGCTACTACCTCTCCGGCGACGGCGGTTACATCGGCGACGACGGGTACGTCTATGTCATGGGCCGCACCGACGACGTCATCAACGTGGCCGGGCACCGGTTGTCCACCGGGGCGATCGAGGCGGTGCTCGCGGCCCACCCCGCCGTGGCGGAGTGCGCGGTGATCGGGGCCGCCGACGCGCTCAAGGGCCAGGTGCCACGCGGCCTCGTGGTGCTCAAGTCCGGCGCCGACCCGGAAGGTGTGGCGGCGGAGCTCGTCGCCGCGGTGCGCGAGGAGATCGGCCCGGTCGCGGCCTTCAAGGACGTCCAGGTCGTCGCCGGGCTGCCGAAGACCCGCTCGGGCAAGATCCTCCGGCGCACCATGCGCCAGCTTGCCGACGGCGAGCACCCGCAGGTGCCGTCCACGATCGAGGACCCGGCGGTGCTGACGGCGCTGGAGCCGGTGCTGCGACGGCACTGACATGTGTCATGCATCGACCGGGTGTTCCTGTGGGCAGGGTCGTGATCGATGACACTTACCCGCGCGCCTCCGCCGTCGGAGGGTGGGTGCATGCAGCTGATCCACTTCCGAGTCCCGCCTCCGCTCCCGACCCGCGCGCCGCGGTACGGCGTACCCCACAGCGAGTACCGGCCCGTCCGGCCACGACGAGCGCGCGGCCGAGCCGTGGCCCTGCTGGCGGCGCTGGGCCTGGCCGGCACGCTCGCGATGCCGGCCACCGCCGATGTCCGGCCCGGCGGCGCCGAGCCCCCGGCACCGGTGGAGTGGGGTAGCTGCCCGGCGGACGTCGCGGCGGAGGCAAGCCCTTACGTCCTGTCCTGTGCGAGCGTGCCCGTGCCGTTGGACTACGCCGACCCGGACGGCGAGCAGATCGAGATCATGATCTCTCGGATGGCCAGCGACGATCCTGCTGAACGGCGTGGCGTACTCCTGCTCAACCCTGGCGGCCCCGGCGGGTCCGGGCTCGCGCAGTCCGCGCTCCTGGCGTCCCAGGGTTTGCCGGACAGCGTGCTGGACGCCTACGACCTGATCGGCATGGACACCCGCGGGGTAGGTCACTCGACCCGGGTGGACTGCGGGTTCACCGCCGGCGGCGACTACTTCAGCAACGTCCCGCCGTACGCGGTCGACGACGCGGCGGTCGGTGAGCGGGCGAAGATCGTCGAGGCTGCGGCCGAGCAGTGTGCCCGGAACGACGAGAACGGGCTGCTGCGTCATGTGTCGACAGCCAACCTGGCCCGGGACCTGAACACCATCCGTGCGGCTCTGGGCGAGCAGAAGGCCAGCTTCCTGGGGTACTCCTACGGGTCCGCGCTGGGGGCCGCGTACGTGTCGATGTTCCCCGGGACGACCGACCGGGTGGTGCTCGACAGCAACCTGGGCGACACGCACCTCGACCAGGAGGGCCTGCGCAGGTTCGCCCACGGGGTCGAGCAGACGTTCCCCGACTTCGCGAGGTGGGCGGCCGAGCGGCACACCGCCTACGGGCTGGGCCGGACGCCGGCCCAGGTGCGCGCGGGCTACTTCAAGACCGCCGAACAGCTGGACAGCAACCCCGTGCAGGGGGTCGACGGCGCACTGTTCCGTCAGCTCGTCTTCGGTGGGCTCTACAGCGAGCGGACCTACGGCCGGACGGCACAGATCTGGCAGTCATTGCGCGACGGCGATCCCGCGGACGCCCGGAGCCTGCTCGACACGAACCTCTTCGACGGTGCCGCACCGCGTGCCGCCGCCGACGACGAGGCGGCTCCGCTGTCCAACGCCCTGTCGGTGTTCCTCGCGACGACCTGCAACGACGTCGAATGGCCCGAGAGCGTCGACACCTACCGCGAGGCCGTGGCCGAGGATCGCGAGAGGTTCCCGATGTTCGGTGCGGCGTCGGCCAACATACTGCCCTGCGCCTACTGGACCGAGCCGATCGAGCCGCCGGTGCGGATCGACGGCGAGGGACCGGAAAACGTGCTGATCCTGCAGAACCGGCGCGACCCGGTCACTCCGCTGGCCGGTGGTGAGCTGCTGCACCAGAAGTTCGGCGACCGGTCCCGGCTCGTGACCGTCGACGGCAGCGGTCACGGTGTGTACGCGCTCGGCGACAACGCGTGCGCCCTGAACATCGCGACGACCTATCTGGTCGAGGGCGACCTGCCCCGGCGCGACGTGTCCTGCCGGGCGTCCTGACGCACCCCGGGTGAGGGGCTGCGCGATCCTCAGGGATCGCGCAGCCCCGCCCGCGCGGGAACGGACCCCCGCGTTAGGGTGACGCCGTGCACCACCCCGGAGATCCTGGCCTCGTCCCCGAGCCTGCGTCGATGCAGGTGCCGGGCGGCTCGGTGCTGCTCGAGGACGGCGCGCGGGTCAGCACCGACCCCGTGCTGCGACCGGCCGTGCGCTGGTGGCGCCGCCGCATGGGGGAGGCTTTCGACGTCGACCTGGTGCCCGCAGCACCGGACCAGCGCTCCGCCGTCGCCTTCGCCCTTGCCTCCGACCTGCCGGCCGGCGGCTACCGCCTCGACGTGCGCCCGGCGGCGGCCGCCGTGCGTGTCGAGGCCGCGGACGTCGCCGGGGCGCACGCCGCCGCCCAGTGCCTGCGCCAGCTCGCGGGACCGGCGGCGTACCGTCGTGCACCCGCGGCCGCCCGCGGTGCCCGGCTGCCGGTCGTACGGATCGAGGACCATCCGCGGTTCGAGTGGCGTGGCGTGCTCCTCGACGTCGCCCGCCACTTCCTGCCCAAGCACGATGTGCTCCGGTTCATCGATCTGGCCGCCGTCCACCGGCTGAACGTGCTGCAGCTGCACCTCACCGACGACCAGGGCTGGCGCGTGCAGATCGACCGCTACCCGGAGCTGACGCGCACCGGGGCATGGCGCCGGGAGTCGACCGTGGGCACCTGGCGCACGGGTTCGCGGGACGGCCGCCCGCACGGCGGGTTCTACACGCAGGACGACCTGCGCGAGATCGTGGCCTACGCCCGCGACCGGGGGGTGACGGTGGTACCGGAGATCGACGTGCCCGGCCACGTCGAGGCCGCCGTCGCCGCGTACCCGGAGCTCGGTACGCGCAAGGACCGCAGCGGGGTCCGTACCACGTGGGGGATCAGCCAGGACGTGCTCGACCCGTCCGAGGGCTCCCTCGCGTTCTTCCGGCACGTGCTGGACGAGGTCCTCGACGTGTTCGACACGCCCTGGATCGGCCTCGGCGGCGACGAGGTACCGCCCACGCTGTGGCGTGAGTCGCCGCACATCGTCGAACGGGCGCGGGACCTCGGCCTGCTCGACGCGGAGGGCCGGCCGGACGTCGCGCAGCTGCACGGCTGGTTCGTCGCCCGGCTCGCGGCGCACGTGTCCGACGCCGGCCGGCGCGCCGTCGTCTGGGACGAGGCGATGTCGCCGATGCTGCCGCGCGAGACGATCGTGACGTCCTGGCGCGGGTACGCCCAGGGTGCGGCGGCGCTCGAGGCCGGGTATGACGTGGTCATGGCACCGGAGCAGGCCGTCTACCTCGACCACCGCGCGGGCGAGCACCCCGCCGAGCCGATCCCGGTCGGGTTCCTGCGTACCGTCGAGGACGTCTACGGGTTCGAGCCCTTGCCGGCGCCCTTGGCCGACCGGGTCGCGGCCCGGCGTCCGTCGGACGCCACCGCCGGGCGCCTGCTCGGCACACAGGCGCAGGTCTGGACCGAGCACCTCGACAGCGCACGGCGCGTCGACTACGCGACCTTCCCCCGACTGGCGGCGTTCGCCGAGGTCGCCTGGTCGCCGCGGGCCGACCGGACGCCGGGCTCGCCCGCCTCGAAGGCATTCCTGGACCGTCTGGAGCGGTCGCACCTGCCCCGCCTCGACGCGTACGGCGTCGAGTACCGGCCGCTCGCCGGGCCGCACCCCTGGCAGACCCGCCCGGGTGTCGAGGGCTACCCGCGCGACCTGGCGGCGGAGACCGCCGTCGGCGGCTGGGCCGGGATCGGCGGCTGGCGCGAGGACGGCGGCGTGGAGAACCTGCCCGGCCCGGCCCCTGACCCCGACCCCGACCCCGCGGAGGACGACGCATGACCGGCACCATCCTGGTCCGAGGCGCCCGGGTGCCGCAGCGCGACGGCAGCCTGTCCGAGCCGGTGGACCTGCACGTCGCGCGCGGCAGGATCGCCGCGATCACCCGCCCGGACGCGCGACCCGCCGTCGGGCAGGACGTGCTCGCGCACGACGTCCGGACCCTGGACGCGCAGGGCCGGGTGGCGCTGCCCGGGTTCGTGGACGCGCACACGCACGCGGAAGCAGCCGTGTTCGAGCCGGACGTCCAGCTCGCCATGCTGCGTCAGGGGATCACCACGGTCGTGACCGGGCAGGACGGCGTCTCGTTCGCCCCGACCGACCGCGCCACCTACGACTGGGCGAGCACCTACTTCTCTGCCGTCGACGGGGCGCACCCCGCGTTCACGGGCGGTTCGGTGGCCGACCTGCTCGGCGCCTACCACCGCACGGTGCCCGTGAACGTCGCCTATCTCGCGCCGCACGGCACCTTGCGCTACCGGATCCTGGGGGCAGCGCAGCGTCCGGCGTCGGAGGAGGAGCTGGCAGCGATGGTGGGCCTGCTGGAGCAGGCGCTGGACGACGGCGCCTGTGGCTTCTCGACCGGCCTCGAGTACGTCCCGGCGGCGTATGCCGACGAGCGGGAGCTCGTGGCGCTCGCCCGGGTGGCTGCCTCGCGCGGGCTGCCGCACGTGAGCCACATGCGCGGCTACGAGGACCAGGGCGTCACGGCGCTACGCGAGCTGATGCGGGTCGCACGCGCGTCCGGCGTCGCGACGCACGTGTCCCATCTGCACGGCCCCGCCGACGACCTGCTGGAAGAGGTGGGGGAGGCACGTGCGGCCGGCTACGACCTCACGTACGACTCCTACCCCTACCTGCGCGGATGCTCGATCCTGTCGATGGTCGCCCTGCCGACGTGGCTGCCCCTGGCCGACGCCGCCGCGACCGTCGATGCGCTCCGCGACCCTGCCACGGCCGCGCGCCTGGCCGAGCACTTCGCGAGCCTCACCGACCTGTGGCCCCGTATCACCTTCGCGTCCGTGCCCGGCATGGAGTGGGCGGAGGGCATGACGCTGCCCGACGTCGCGGCGCGGCTCGACCGTTCGGCCCCCGAGACCGTGGTCGAGGTGCTCCGGACCACCGCGCTGCGGGCGAGCTGCGTGTTCGCGCAGCCGCCGACCAACTCGCCCAAGTCCGTCCGAGTGCTGGCGGAGTACGAGGCGCACCTGGCGGGCTCGGACGCCATCTTCTGGGGTGGGCGGCCGCACCCGCGTGGCTGGGGCGCCTTCGCCCGGCTGCTCGACGAGCACGTGCGGCGCGGATCGTGGAGCTGGTGGGACGCGGCCGAGCACCTGTCGGCCCGCGCTGCACGCCGCTTCGGGCTGGCGGGCCGCGGGGACATCTCGCCGGGGGGCGTCGCCGACATCGCGCTCGTCGACCCCGGTCGGGTGCGCGACGAGGCGACGTACGAGGCACCACGCACCCCGGCGTCGGGCATCGAGGACGTGCTCGTCGGCGGCGTGCCGGTGCTCGCCGGAGGGCAGCTGACCGGAGCGACACCCGGGCACGGCCTGCGTCCCGCTCCGGCTGGGCCCGCCACGCCGGGCTGACGGTCGGCGCGTGCGCGCCGGGGCGCGGACACGGCAGGATGGGAGTGTGCTGCGCATCGACGACCCCACGTTCACCTGGCCGCTGCTGACCCTCGACGAGGCGGCGCTGGACCACAACATCGCGACCGTCGCGCGCGTGCTCGCCGAGAACGGCGTGGAGCACGCACCGCACGTCAAGACGCACATGTCCCGCGAGATCTGGGAGCGGCAGGTCGCGGCCGGGGCGTGGGGCGCCACCGTGGCCACGCCCGCGCAGCTCCGGACGGCGCTCGGCTGGGGCGTCCCCGGTGCGGGGCGCCGCGCCTTCCTCGCGAACGAGCTCGTCGATCCCCGCGACATCGCCTGGCTGCGGGCGGCGCTCACCGACGGAGCTGCCGGCCGGGCCGCCGGCCGGGCCGCCGACGAGGTCTGGGTGTACGTGGACTCTGCCCGGGGCGTCGACCTGCTCGCCGCGGGGTTCTCGGGCGCGGCGCCCGCGGACGCCGCACGCCTGGGCGTGCTCGTGGAGCTCGGTGTGCCAGGAGGCCGCACCGGAGTACGCACGGTCGCCGACGCGGTGGCCCTCGCCGGCGAGGTGCGTGCCGCGGGCCTGCGGCTGGTCGGCGTAGCCGGCTACGAGGGGCCGGTGGCGGGCGGGACCAGCGACGAGGAGCTGGCCGCCGTCGGCCGGTGGTGCGACGAGCTGCGGGAGACCGGCGCCGGGATCGCGGGCCTCGTCGACGGTCCGGTCGTGCTGAGCGCGGGCGGCAGCGCGTTCGCTGACGTCGTCACGCGCCACCTGGCGGCCCCTGTCCAGGACGCGTCGGGCGAGACCGTGCCGACCCGGGCAGTCGTGCGCTCCGGTGCGTACGTGACGCACGACCACGGGCACTACCGGCGTGCCGATCCGTGGACGCGGCTGGGCGCTCCGGCGCTGCGGCCCGCGATCCGGGTGTGGGCCTCCGTGCTGTCCGCGCCGGAACCCGGCCTGGTCATCTGCGGCATGGGGCGCCGGGACGTGTCGTTCGACATCGACCTGCCGACGCCGCTCGTCGTGCGCCGCGTGGACGCCGCGGGCCGCCTGGGCGAGCGGCGCGAGCTGACCGACGTGCTGGTGACCGCGCTCAACGACCAGCACGCCTACCTCACCGTGGGGGCCGCGAGCGAGGGGGCGCTGCGTCCGGGCGACGTGGTCGAGTTCGGCATCTCGCACCCGTGCACCACGTTCGACAAGTACCGCACCGCCCTGGTGACCCGCGGTGACGAGGTCGCCGAACAGGTCGCGCTCGACTTCTGAGCCGGCGTACACCCGAGCGCCCAGATCGACTCCCGACGTACCGGACCGCCTGACGTACCGGACCCACCGCACGACCCGAGCAAGGAGCACCCCATGACCGCGAAGGACGCCATCACCACCCCGGACGCCCCCGCACCCGCGCACACGTTCCACCAGGGCGTACGCAAGGGGCCGTTCGTCCAGGTCTCGGGGCAGGGCCCCATGGACCCGGCGACGGGGGAGTACGTGCACCTCGGCGACGTGGCCGCCCAGACCACACGCACGCTGGAGAACGTGCGGGCGATCGTCGAGGCGGGCGGCGCGACGTTCGACGACGTCGTGATGCTGCGGGTCTATCTCCTCGAGCGCGACGACTTCGCGGCGATGAACGAGGCCTACGGCGAGTTCGTGACGAAGCACTGCCCGAGCGGCGTGCTGCCGAGCCGGACCACCGTGTTCGCGGGCCTGCCGCGCGAGGAGATGCTGGTCGAGATCGACGCGCTGGCGATCACCGACTGAGCGGTTCCGAGCGCAGTCCGCCCCGCCGAACCGGATCAGTCGGTGACTGCCGGCTCCGCGACGACCGGCGTCGGTCCCTCCGGGCGGTTCTTGGCGACCTGCCGGCGCACGCCGACGACCGCGAGCAGCACCAGCCCGGCCACGGCGAGCCACGGGACGATCGCACCGAGCACCAGGACCACCACGTTGAACGTGCTCACCAGCGCGCTCCATCCCGCGGACAGGCCACCGAGGAACCCGCCCGGCCGGGCCTGCGCCGCAGGTGTGCCCTCGGCGACGATCTCGACGTGGAGCGTGGACATCGCGACCTCGTCCGAGAGCCGGCTGCGCTCGGAGACGCGGGAGTCCAGCTCGGCCTGGCGCTCGGCGAGCTCGGCCTCGATCTCGATGAGGTCGGCGGTGCGGTCGGCGTCCGCCATGAGCTCGCGGAGCCGGTCGGTCGAGGTGCGCAGCGCCGCGATGCGGGCGTCGAGGTCCTGTGCGGTGCCCGTGACGTCCACCGTCTCGACGTGCCGGTCGCGCACGTCGCCGAGCTCGTCGAGCGCGTCCAGCGTGGCGGAGACCCGGTCGGCGGGGATGCGGAGGGTCATCGACGCGCTGCCGGGCTCGTCGTCGGTCCCGGCACGTTCGTCGCGGGCCTCCACCCGGCCGCCGGCCGCCTCGACGAGGTCGGCGATCTGCTCCGCCGCGTCGAACGGGTCGTCGACGGCGAGCGTCGCGTTGCCGGTGGTGATGAGCTCCCGGTTGATCGCTTCCTCCGGGGCCTCGGCGAGACCGACGGCACCCGTCGCCCCGGTGACCGCGTCCTCGGCCGCGCCCGGTGCTACTGCCTCGCTGCGGGCGCCGTCGCTGTCCGTTGCCGCGTCGACCCCGCTGCCGGACTCGCCCGCACCACTGCCCGAGCAGGCAGCGAGGGCGACCACGAGGGTCGCCCCGACGGCCGCTGCCAGGAGGTGATGGGCGAGTCGGCGAGCGGGCGTGCCCACGTCCCCCCTGGCTGACCGGTTGCGCTTCATGGGACGAGCGTATGAGGCCGACAGGGCTGGAACCGACCCCACCTGAGAACTGTGATCCCTTTGTGAACTTGTGGGCCCCCTGACCCGATTTTTCATCGGTTTTGCGCGGTTTTTGATCACGCTGCGGTCACGCCGTGCCGGGTGGGCCCAGGTACGGCAGTCTCGGATTCGTCAGGTACGTGAAGTAATCCAGAGACGGCGGCAGAGTGCGTCCGAAGCCCAGGGCAACGGTGACCCACGTAACAGTCGTGTTACGGGTCATGCCGGGTGATGGACAGCGACTCTGTTAAGGAGGTCTACTAACAAACATGGCGACGACGACAGAACGCAACGGCACCGGGCGAGGGCTCGGCGCACGCCTGCGCGCCACGTCCAAGGTGCTCCCGGAGCACGCCAGGGCGCACAACCGCTCGCTCGTGCTGCAGCACCTCTTCCACGAGGGGCCCACCTCACGGGCCGACCTCGCGCGAGCGACCTCGCTCACCCGCGTCACCATCTCGGACCTGGTCTCGGTGCTCATCACCGAGGGCCTGGTGGAGGAGCTCGGCACACGCCCCGGCCAGCGCGTCGGCAAGCCGGCCATCCTGGTGGGCCTGCGGGCCGACGCCTACCAGATCGTGGCCGTCGACCTCACCGAGTACGGGCGCATGCGTGGTGCCGTCCTCAGCCTCACGGGCGAGATCGTGGTGCGTCGCCAGCTCGACATCGACGGCCGCACCGGGGACGAGCTCATCGACCTGCTCACGCGCTTCGTCCGCCGGCTGGTGGCCGCGGCGAACCACCCGGTGATCGGCGTCGGCGTGGGCTCGCCCGGCATCATCGACCTGGACGGCCGAGTCGTCGAGGCGCCCAACCGCGGGTGGTACGACGTGCGGCTCGCCGAGATCCTGGGCGAGCGCATGGGCCTGCCCGTGCACGTCGCGAACGACGCCAACACGGCGGCGCTCGGCGAGTTCACCTACGGCGGCGGCAGCTCCGGCATGCTCGTGGTCACGGTCGGCGCGGGTGTCGGAGCCGGCGTGGTGGTCGACGGCGTGCGGGTCCACGGCCAGGGTGACGCAGCGGGCGAGATCGGGCACGTCACCGTCGTGGACGACGGCGACGACTGCGCCTGCGGCCGGACCGGCTGCCTCGAGACCGTCCTGTCCGTACCCGCGCTGCGACGCGCGGTGGAGGGCCGGACCGAAGAAGATTCCGACGCCGCACTGGCGTCGGCAGGCCGGGTGCTGGGCGTGACCCTCGCCCCGGTCGTCAGCGCGCTCAACCTCACGGAGGTGCTGCTGAGCGGTCCACGCGACCTGCTCGACGGTCCCCTCCGGGAGGCCGCGCTGGACACCATCCGTCAGCGCACCATGCCGGCCATCAACTCGGGCCTGCAGCTACGGATGGCCGCACTCGACGAGGACGTGGTGCTGGCGGGGGCCGCCGTCCTCGTGCTTTCCGCCCAGCTGGGGGTCTCGTGAGCATCGATGCACACGTGTCGGCGGTAGGCATCTCATCGAGCTTCCACTCGAGTCATCACCATGCACCGCTTTTCATCAGGTACCGCGACACAAAGTCGTATCCCGGGAGGAACACACGTGAACAAGAACCGTCTCGTCGGCGCTGCGGCGTCGGCGATCACCCTGACCCTCGCGCTCAGCGCGTGCGGTAACGCGGGCGGCGCCGCGACCGCCGAAGAGACCGGACCCGGCGAGGTCCGGGTCTGGCTGGTCGGCACCGACACCCCTGACGAAGCTCGCGACTACCTCAAGAAGACCTTCGAGGAGCAGAACGAGGGCAGCACCCTCACCATCGAGGAGCAGTCCTGGGAGGGCCTCGTCGACAAGTACACGACGGCGCTGTCCGGCTCGGACGCCCCCGACGTGGTCGAGATCGGTAACACCCAGGCTGCCGCCTTCACCTCGGCGGGCTACTTCCGTGAGATCACCGCCGACGAGTTCGAGTCCCTGGGCGGCGACGACCTGCTGCCGGGCTTCGTCGAGGCCGGCGACTGGGAGGGCAAGCACTACGCCCTGCCGTACTACTCGGGCTCGCGCGTGGTCTTCTACTCCAAGCAGGTCCTCGGTGACACCCCGGTGCCGACCACGCTCGACGAGTACGTCCAGACCGCCGTCGACCTGAAGACGGACGACATGTCCGGCGTCTACTGGCCCGGCCAGGACTGGTACAACGCGCTGCCCTTCGTCTGGGAGAACGGCGGCTACGTCGCCGAGCAGGCCGACGACGGCACCTGGGACGCCGGCTTCTCCTCCGAGGGCGGCCTTGCCGGCCTGGAGCAGATCCAGACGATCATGACCGAGGGCAACAACGCCCCGGCCGACACCAACGAGACCGACCTGCAGGTGCCGTTCTGCGAGGGCAAGGTCGCCTTCCTCTCGGCGCCGAGCTGGATCCAGTGGTCCATCAACGCACCCGAGGAGCCGGAGGACCCCGAGGGTGTGCCGGGCTGCGCCTCGACCTACGGCAAGGACCTCGAGGGCATGGCCCTGCCGGGCAAGGACGGTGGCGCCGCGCAGGTGTTCGCCGGTGGCTCCAACATCGCCGTCGCGCAGAAGTCGGCTCGGCCGGACCTCGCGATGAGCGCCTACGAGATCATGCTCAGCGACGAGTACCAGACCATCCTCGCGGGTACCGGCCTCTTCCCGGCCAAGACCTCGCTCTTCGAGGCGGTCGACCAGGAGTCGTCGATCGGCCAGGCCGCCGCTGAGGCAGCCGCCAACGCCAAGCTCACGCCCGCCTCGCCGAAGTGGGCCGACGTGGAGGCCAAGATGCTGCTGCAGACCGCCTTCTCGAAGATCGCCTCCGGCGACGACGTCAAGACCGTCGCCGAGCAGCTCGACGCGGACATCGAAGCGGTCCTCAACGGCTGAGCCCCGAAGAAGCCGCAGGCTCAGCCGACACGGGTAGAGCCTGACGAGGTCACACCTTCCCGTCCCGCCCGGCGCGACCCAGATCGTCCGGGCGGGACGGGACACCATTGCCCGCCGGGCGGCCGCACGCCCACCTCCGAGGAAGACAGGACATGAGCCTTCTCGAGGAATCCCCCGCGACGACGTCGTCGCGCCAGCTGATCCGGCAGAAGCGCCGGCCGTCCTACCTGCCCTGGCTCCTGCTCTCGGCGACCATGATCCTGCTCGGCGTGATGACGGGATATCCCGTTCTGCGTCTGCTGGTCATGTCGTTCCAGGAGTACGAGCGGGCCCAGCTCATGGGCGTGCCCGCCGAGTGGGTGGGTTTCGACAACTACGCGGCGGTACTGACCGACGTCGAGGGCTTCTGGACGGTGCTGGGGCGCAGCTTCGTGCTGATGGTCGTGCTCGTGGTCACCACGATGGTGCTCGGCATGCTTGTGGCTCTGCTCATGATCCGGGTCGGCAAGGGCCTGCGTCTCCTGGTCTCCGTCGGCCTGCTGCTGGCGTGGGCCATGCCGCAGCTCGCGGCCACCACGGTGTGGGGCTGGGTCTTCGACACCCAGTACGGCGTGGTGAACAACCTGCTCACCGCGATCACCGGCGACCGGTGGTTCGGGCACTCCTGGCTCATCAACCCCTGGTCGTTCTTCCTGATCCTGACCTTCATCGTGGTCTGGGGCGCCGTACCGTTCGTCGCGTTCACGCTCTACGCGGGCCTCACCCAGGTCCCCGGCGAGGTGATGGAGGCCGCGCAGCTCGACGGCGCCAGTGCGTTCCAGCGCTTCCGGCTCATCCAGGTGCCCTACGTGCGCAGCATCATCACGGTGCTCGTGGTGCTGTCGATGATCTGGGACCTGAAGCTGTTCACCCAGGTGTTCGTGCTGCAGGACATCGGCGGCGACCGCGACCTGACCAACACCATCGGCGTGTACATCTACCAGACGGGCATGGCCCAGGGGCACTACGGCCTGGCGAGCGCCGTCGGCGTCATCTTCGTGATCGTCATGCTGGCCATCTCGTTCACCTACGTGCGGCGCACGCTGCGGGAGGAGGAGCTGTGATCAAGATCCGCAAGCGTCTCGCCGACACGGGGTTCGGCACCCTCGCCCTGATCGTCTTCGCGTTCTCGGCCTTCCCCGTGTACTGGATGGTCAGCACGTCGTTCCTGCCCAACAGCCGGATCCGCGGGGAGGACCTCGCGTTCTTCCCGACACCGGACCTGTTCACGCTGGACAACTACCGGGCCGCGATGTTCGGCGAGCAGCGTGCACCGTTCCCGCCGGCCGTGGTCAACTCGATCGGCGTCACCTTTCTCACCCTGGTGATCGCCCTGGTCGTGGGTTTCGTCGCGGCGCTGGCCCTGACCCGGTTCTCGTTCAAGGGCCGCCGGACGTTCATCGTGCTGATCCTGGTTGTCCAGATGATCCCCGGAGAGGCGATGATCATCTCGCTGTTCCGGATCATCGACGGCTGGCAGCTGCTCAACACGATCATCGGCCTCACCCTCGTGTACGCGGCAGGCGTGCTGCCGTTCACCATCTGGACGCTGCGCGGATTCGTCAACGGTGTACCCAAGGAGCTGGAGGAGGCGGCGATGATCGACGGGTGCTCCCGGGCCGGTGCCTTCTGGCGGGTCACGTTCCCGCTGCTCGCGCCGGGCCTGGTGGCCACGGGTGTGTTCGCGTTCATCCAGGCGTGGAACGAGTTCGTCATGGCGCTGGTGGTCATGCAGCGCCCCGAGGCGATGACTCTGCCGCTCTGGTTGCGCACGTTCCTGCAGGCCACGCAGGCCACCAACTGGGGTGCGGTCATGGCGGGATCAGTGCTCATCGCGATCCCCGCGGTGATCTTCTTCCTCATCGTGCAGGGTCGGATGACCGGTGGTCTGGTGTCCGGCGCGGTGAAGGGCTGATGGACAGCAAGTCCGGTACGGGCACGTCCGACCAGGGCGAGCCCGGCAAGCGAAAGGTCGGGATGGGAAAGGTCGGCAAGCGGAAAGGGAGTGCCCGGTCCGAGACGGGGCGGGAGCCCGCGTACACGGTCGGCCTCGACATCGGCGGGACGAAGATCCTCGGTGCGCTCCTGGACCCGGAGGGCGAGGTGGTCGGTACCGTGCGCCGCACGACGGTGCACGGCGCCGACGGGCTGGTGGCGGGTGCGGCTGCGGCGGTGCGCGACGTCATCGCGTCAGGTGGGGTCGAGCTCGTGCACCTGGCCGGCGTGGGGCTGGGTATCCCCGGCATCGTCGACCACCGGTCCGGCACCGTGAAGCATGCGGTCAACCTCGGCGTGCACGACGACGAGCTGGCGCTCGCCGAGCTGCTGTCCGACGAGCTGGGCGGGGTGCCCGTGGTGGTCGAGAACGACCTCAACGTGGCCGCCGTCGGCGCGGCGCACGTGCTGGAACGCTCGGGTGGCGAACGGGACCACGAGGACCTGGCGTTCCTGGCGCTCGGTACGGGGCTCGCGTCCGGCCTGGTGCTGGACGGGCAACTGCGCCGCGGCGTGAGCGGTGCGGCCGGCGAGATCGGCCACATCCCCGTGGACCCGCTCGGGCCGGAGTGCAGCTGCGGGCAGCGCGGCTGCCTGGAGCGGGTCGCGTCGGGCAAGGCCCTGGAGGCGGCGTGGCCGTCGCGCCACGGCAAACCGTCGCCGGTGGAGCTGTTCGAGGCGGCCCGCGCGGGCGACCAGGCGGCGATCGTGGTCAAGGACCGGTTCGCCGAGGCCACCGCTTCGGCGGTGCGGCTGCTCGTGCTGACCACCGACGTGCGCCACGTGGTGCTCGGGGGCGGCGTCGCGCAGCTCGGTGCAGAGCTCTTGGACGCCGTGCAGGACGCACTGCGCGAACAGGCCAAGGTGTCGCCGTTTCTCGGGTCGCTCAAGCTGGCCGAACGGGTCCAGCTGGCCCCGACGCACGTTCCGGTCGCGGCGGTAGGCGCCGCGGTCCTGGGGAGGAGGAACTGATGGAGGTTGTGATCGCGCCGGCGGGCGAGCTGGCACGGCTGGCGGCGGATGCCGTCGAGGGGCTGCTGCGGGCGAAGCCCGAGAGGGTGCTGGGGCTGGCTACCGGGTCGTCGCCGCTGGCGGTGTACGACGAGCTGGCGCGCCGGCATCAGGAGGGGCTCTCGTTCGCGCGGGCCCGCGCCTTCATGCTGGACGAGTACGTGGGCCTGGCTGCGGATCATCCGGAGCGGTACCGCAACGTGATCGAGCGGGAGTTCGCCTCCCGGGTGGACTTCGCTCCCGGCGCGGTCCAGGGCCCGGACGGGCTCGCGCAGGACCTCCCGGCGGCGTGCGCCGCGTACGAGGCGAGCATCGCCGAGGCCGGGGGCGTGGACCTGCAGCTGCTGGGTATCGGCACGGACGGGCACATCGCGTTCAACGAGCCCGGCTCCTCGCTCGCGTCGCGTACCCGGATCAAGACGCTGACGAAGCAGACCCGCGAGGACAACGCGCGGTTCTTCGGTGGGTCGGTCGAGCAGGTGCCGCGGCACTGCCTGACCCAGGGGCTGGCGACGATCATGTCGGCGCGGCACCTGGTGCTGCTGG
Organism: Promicromonospora aerolata; assembly: GCF_042682255.1. Taxonomy (NCBI): domain Bacteria; kingdom Bacillati; phylum Actinomycetota; class Actinomycetes; order Micrococcales; family Promicromonosporaceae; genus Promicromonospora; species Promicromonospora aerolata. The sequence continues at coordinate 2,369,769 of NZ_JBHUHF010000001.1, read as the reverse complement.
CCTCGGGGCGGGCCAAGGCCGAGGCGGTCCACCAGCTGGTCGAGGGTCCGGTCTCGGCGATGTGGCCCGCGACGATCATGCAGCTGCACCCGCATGCCACGGTGCTCGTCGACGACGCGGCGGCCTCCCGCCTCCAGCTCGCCGACTACTACCGCCAGACCTACGCCGACAAGCCCGACTGGCAGGGCCTCTGACCGGTCACAGGTAGTTGCCCGCGACCGGGGCGGGCTTCCACCGGCCGGACGTCGCCACGTCGGTGACCCGGTCGGTCGTGAGCTCGTCGGGGCCGTGCTCCAGGATCGAGCGGCGGGCGACCTCGCGCAGGTCAGCGCCCGTGGCACCGTCCAGGTAGGACGCCACCCGGGCGACGTCGACGCCGGAGTCCGGTGGCAGGAAGAGCCGCAGGATCTCGGTGCGCCCCGCCTGGTCCGGCGGCGGCACCTCGATGATCGTGTCGAAGCGGCCGGGCCGCTTCACTGCCGGGTCGAGGGACTCCGGGTCGTTCGTGGTGGCGACGGTGAGCACGTCGTCCGAGCTGCGCGTGCCGTCGAGGGCGTCGAGGAACTCGGCGAACGAGGTCTCGCCGCGCGCGCCCTTGGACGCCACCGAGTCGATCTCCTCCAGCACCACGAGGCACGGGCCCAGGCCGCGGATCTCCTCGTACAGCTCGGTCATCCACGTGCGCAGCACCTCGGCGGTGACGAGCACGACGGTGAGCGGCCCGGCGAGCTCCGTGGCGATCACCCGCGTGAGCTTGGTCTTGCCGACGCCCGGCTTGCCGGCGAGCAGCAGACCGCGCGACGTCGTGTGGCCGAGGGCGCGCAGGGCGTCGCGGCGCGTGGTGACGCTGGAGCAGAAGAGGTCGACCTCGTGCCACAGCTCGGGAGGCAGCACCACGTCGCCACGCACCTGCACGGTGTGCTTGACCGGGGTGAGCTCCACGGCACCCGTCGACGCCCGCGCCGACAGGACCCCGCCGCGGTACGGGTGGTCCACCTCCAGGGTGCGGGTCAGGTCCGCCAGCACCTGCTCGGCCAGCGCCAGGCCGCCCGGCGGGGTGAAGGCGGTGATCGTGGGCGTCCCGTACCGGTAGGCCACCTCGACGGCCACGGGCGTCTCGTACGCGGAACCGGCCGGGAAGAGGATGGTGGCCACGGCCGGCACGCTGACGGAGGTGCCGTTGCCGAGGTCGAGCGCGGCGCGCTGCGGTGCTCCGCCCGGGCCGAACACGGCCACGTCGTCCGGGTACCGCTCCACCCAGCGCTGGAGCGCGTAGGCGTGCAGCCGCTGCAGGGTCCGTGACATGTCGCGGGAGACGTTGACCAGCGTGCTCTCGTCGACGTCCCACCGGCGGGCGAGCCACTCGCTCGACGTGCGCGGTTCCTTGGGCCGTTCCGGGATGGGCCGGCCGAGCATGGCGGCCACCGCGGCTACCGCGCGGCGTGCGGCCTCGTCGTTGTCGCCGAAGTCGGGCCAGTCGGGCTCGGGCAGCTCGTCGATCGAACCCGCCAGGCCGTCTTCCAGACCGTCGGCCAGTGTGGTGGACAGGGTGTCGGCGAGGTGGGCCGGGGAGGCGGCGCCGTCGTCGGGCAGAGTGAGGCTCCTCTCGGGGTGGGGATGTGACATGCGTCAGTTATATCTGTGGTCACCGACACCACCGCAAGCAATTCCGCGCCCTGATCCTCCCGCTACCGCCCCGGAGCCGTCCCGGACCTGCCCCGGACCTGCCCCGAGACAGATCTCGGGGCGTGTCCCGCTGGAGTGGCTGTCGGTGGTCCCGCGTAGACTTCTCGCCATGACCGAACCACTCTCGAACCCGCAGGACGAGCCCAGTACGCAGGGCGGTACGAGCGTCCTCGAGCGCGAGGAGACCCGGGACGAGACGGAGCCCGGAGACCACGAACGCTTTGCGCACTATGTGCGCAAGGAGAAGATCATGCAGTCCGCCGTGAGCGGCAAGCCCGTGATCGCGCTCTGCGGCAAGGTCTGGGTGCCGGGCAGGGACCCGGGCAAGTTCCCGGTGTGTCCCCGGTGCAAGGAGATCTACGAGGGTCTCCGGGAACCGCAGGACGGCGGCGAGGGCGACTCTTCGAAGTGACGAGCCAGCCGCAGCAGCTGCCCCACACACCGTCGTCTGCGGCCGCTTCGTCGCTCAGCCCTGCCTTTCCACGCCGCGCCCCCTGGGGTACGGCGTCGAGTCTGCGCGCCTGGCAGGCGGAGGCCCTGGAGCTCTACCGCGAGAAGAACCCGCGGGACTTCCTGGCCGTCGCCACCCCCGGCGCGGGCAAGACGACGTTCGCGCTCCGGATCGCCACCGAGCTGCTCGAGCAGGGCGTGGTCCGGCGGGTCACCGTCGTGGCGCCCACCGAGCACCTGAAGACGCAGTGGGCCGACGCCGCCGCGCGTGTGGGTATCCGCATCGACCCGCACTTCAAGAACTCGCAGGGCCGGCACGGCTCGCACTACGACGGCGTCGCGCTCACCTACGCGCAGGTCGCGGCGAAGCCGGCGCTGCACCGTGCCCGCACGGAGGCCGCGCGCACCCTGGTGATCCTGGACGAGGTGCACCACGGTGGTGACGCCCTGAGCTGGGGTGACGCCGTCCGCGAGGCCTTCGAGGTGGCGGACCGCCGCCTGGCGCTCACCGGAACCCCGTTCCGCAGCGACACCTCGGCCATCCCGTTCGTCGAGTACGAGGCCGACGCCGAGGGCATCCGCCGGTCGAAGGCCGACTACACCTACGGCTACGGCGAGGCGCTGCGCGACCACGTGGTCCGCCCCGTCCTGTTCATGTCCTACGCGGGCGACATGCGCTGGCGCACCAAGATGGGCGACGAGGTCAGCGCGCGCCTCGGCGAGGCGATGACCAAGGACATGACCGGACAGGCGTGGCGCACCGCCCTGGACCCCGAGGGGCAGTGGATCCCTTCGGTGCTCACTGCCGCGGACAAGCGCCTCACCGAGGTGCGCCGCACGGTGCCCGACGCCGGCGGCCTCGTCATCGCGACCGACCAGGACAACGCGCGCGCCTACGCCACGCACCTGCAGGAGATCACCGGCAAGCGCCCCACCGTCGTCCTGTCCGACGACGAGGGCGCCTCCGGTCGCATCGAGGAGTTCGCGCAGGGCGAGGACCGCTGGATGGTGGCCGTGCGCATGGTGTCCGAGGGCGTGGACGTGCCGCGTCTCGCCGTGGGCGTGTATGCCACGAGCGCCTCGACGCCGCTGTACTTCGCCCAGGCGATCGGCCGGTTCGTACGCGCCCGAAAGCGCGGCGAGACGGCGTCGATCTTCCTGCCCAGTGTCGCGCCGCTGCTGAACCTGGCCGGCTCCATGGAGGAGGAGCGCGACCACGCGCTCGACCGGCCGCGCACGGCCGAGGAGCAGGGCATCGAGTACGACCCGGAGGCGGCGCTCGTCGCGGAGGCCAACCGGGAGGAGAAGGCGTCGAGCGAGCTGACCCAGGGCTCGTTCCAGGCGCTCGACGCCCAGGCCTCCTTCGACCGGGTCCTGTTCGACGGCGGCGAGTTCGGCACGAGCGCCGACCTCGGCTCCGCGGAGGAGCTCGACTTCCTCGGCCTGCCCGGGCTCCTGGAGCCCGACCAGGTGGCCACCCTCCTGCGGCAGCGCCAGGCCGACCACCTCAAGGCGCGCGGGGGAGCACCCACGTCCCGCGAGGTGGAGAACGAGCGGTCGGAGCAGGAGCACCGCCGCGCGGCCGAGCTGCGCAAGGAGCTGTCCAAGCTCGTCTCGGCCTGGGCCAAGCGGAGCGGGCAGCCGCACGGCATGGTGCACACCGAGCTGCGCCGCACGTGCGGTGGGCCCGAGGTGCCGCTCGCGACCGCCGACCAGCTCGCGGCACGCGTCGCCCAGGTCCGGCGTTGGTTCGTCGGGCAGAAGTAGTCCGGACCGATGAATTCAAGGAGCGCGACGATCCGCATGCTGAGACAAGAGGCCGCCACGACCCGGTTCACGCCACCCCGGTCGGCTCACTGGCCTACCGTGAGTGCATGACCGACGAGCTTCGGGGCATCGGCGCCCCGCTCACAGACTCGTGGCCAGCGTTCGACAACGGTGTCGATGAGCCCAGGCCGCTTCCCGCAGCACCCCTTCCGGCGGTGCGCCCGTCGGTCGCGCTCCTGACCGACCGCTATGAGCTGACCATGCTCCAGGCGGCGTTGGCGGACGGCACGGCGCACCGGCACTGCGTGTTCGAGGTGTTCACCCGGCGCCTTCCGGCCGGCCGCCGATACGGCGTCCTGGCGGGGACGGGCCGCGTTCTGGAAGCGCTGCCACACTTCGTGTTCGAGGACGCCGAGCTGGACTTCCTCGAGCAGAACGCCATCGTGGACCGCCGGACTCTCGACTACCTCGCGAACTACCGGTTCTCCGGGACCATCCAGGGGTACGTCGAGGGCGAGGTGTTCTTCCCCGGCTCGCCCGTGCTGCAGGTGGAGGGGACCTTCGCCGAGGCGGTGCTGCTGGAGACCCTGATCCTGTCGATCCTGAACTACGACTCGGCGGTGGCCTCGGCGGCGTCCCGCATGACGAGCGCTGCAGGCGCGCGCCCCGTGGTGGAGATGGGCTCGCGTCGCGCGAGCGAGCAGGCCGCCGTCGCGGCAGCCCGTGCGGCCGTGATCGGCGGCTTCGCCGGCACGTCGAACCTCGAGGCCGGGATGCGGTACGGGCTCGACACCATCGGCACCGCCGCGCACTCCTTCACGCTGCTGCACGATACGGAGCGGGACGCCTTCGCGTCCCAGGTCGACTCCCTGGGCCCCGGCACGACCCTGCTGGTCGACACGTACGACGTGCGGCAGGGCGTGGCGACCGCGGTCGAGGTGGCGGGCACCGGGCTGGGCGCGGTGCGCCTCGACTCCGGTGACCTCGGTGGCCTGGCCCAGGAGGTGCGCAAGCAGCTCGACGAGCTGGGTGCCCGGGAGACCAAGATCGTGGTGACGTCCGACCTCGACGAGTACGCCATCGCGTCCCTGGCCGCCGCGCCGGTGGACGTGTACGGCGTGGGAACGTCGCTCGTGACCGGCTCGGGCGCTCCGACCTGCGGCATGGTCTACAAGCTGGTCGCCCGTGCCGACTCGTCGGGCGTGCTCCAGCCGGTGGCGAAGGCGTCGGCCAACAAGGCGTCGGTGGGCGGGCGCAAGGCCGCGGCACGCCGGTACGGCCGCGACGGCCACGCCGTGGAGGAGATCATGGTGACCGGGCCCGATACGGCGGTGGCGGAGTGGACGCCCCAGAGCGACGATCTGCGCCCGCTGCTCGCGCCGATGGTCGTGGACGGTGCCGTCGACTCGCGCTGGGTGGGCCCCTACGGGGTGGCGAACGCGGCCATCAACCACGGCATGGTGCGGGCCGAGCTTCCGCGCGGTGCGCGGCGGCTGTCCGACGGTGACCCGGCGATCCCGACGGTCGATCTGCGCCTGGACGACCTCCTGGACTGAGGCAGGTCACAGCCCGGCGACAACTTCGCGAAAATCTCGGACAGAGGTGTCCAGGGGAGGGACGAAACCGCCTAGAGTGAGACTCGTGACTTCTTCCCCACCGCCGCTGCTCACGCCCATGGGGTCAGCCGGGACGGCCGTCGAGGAGGGCACCGAGGTGGGCATCGCCTCGGGGGTCGCCGACCCGTGGGTGACGATCGTCTGGAACGACCCGGTGAACCTGATGTCGTACGTCACGTACGTCTTCGAGAGCTACTTCGGGTACCCACGCGGCAAGGCAGAGCAGCTCATGACCCAGGTGCACAAGAACGGTCGAGCGGTCGTGTCCAGCGGCGGACGCGAACGCATGGAGGTGGACGTACAGGCGATGCACGGGTTCGGTCTGTGGGCGACGCTGCAGGAGTCGGGCGCGCGGGGAGCCGCATGACGCCGTTCCGCGCCATGCGGCGGGGCTACGAGGCCAGGTTCGAGCCGGTGGAACGAGTCGTCCTGGCGCGGGTGGCCCGCGACGTCGCCGAGATGCTCCGCGACGAGGCCGGTCTCGACCTGTTCCCCGACGGCGGCGACCTCGGGTTCTCGACGCACCCCGCGCCGGGCAAGGGTCAGGCGTGGGCGAACGGCCTGCTTGCGCCCGACGAGCTGACCGACGCCGACCTCGCCCGGCTCACCGGCGTCACGGGTGTGGGACGCGTTCCGACGGATCCCGCGGCGCGGCGGCTGCTGCCCGACGCGAGCAAGGACGACGCGGACATGGCGGGCGAGTTCCGCCGGCTCACGCAGAACGACGTGGCCCAGGCGAAGGTGGACCGGCTCGAGGCGTTCGCCGCCCTGCTCGACCTGCCGACGGGCGAGGACGCTCCCTCGCCGCTGGGCCGGCACGGTGCGCCGCCGCCGGTGCGGGTGCCGCGCGAGGAGGCCGAACGGTTCGCCGGAGCGCTCACCGACGTGCGGCTCGTGATCGCCGAGCGCCTCGGCCTGAAGTCGGACGACCAGGTCATGCAGCTCACCGACGAGATCATGTGGGATCGCCAGGCCGGCCGCGAGATCCCGGTGGCGACCGACGGGCGAGCGGCCCGGCGGTTCTGGTCCGGCGTGTTCGTCGCGGCAGGGTACGCGCAGGAGACCCTGATGGACGTGATGCTCGGCGAGCTGCGAGGGCGGCGCCCGCCGGGCGGGGTCGCTGCGTCCGAATGACTCCGGCTGAAGCGCTGACCTGCCCCAACGTGTCACGCGTCACGCGTGGCGCGGCTCACGAGCAAGGGTGACGGCACCTTGTCGTCGCTAGGCTTCACCCCGTGAACGACGCGCCCATCGGGATCTTCGACTCCGGCCTCGGCGGCCTCACGGTCGCGCGGGCCATCCTGGACCAGCTGCCCAACGAGCAGGTCCGCTACCTCGGCGACACCGTGAACAGCCCCTACGGTCCCAAACCGATCGCCGCCGTGCGCGCCATGGCGCTGGACGCCCTGGACCGGCTGGTGGCGGACGGCGTGAAGATGCTGGTCATCGCGTGCAACACGGCGTCGTCGGCGATGATGCGCGACGCCCGCGAACGGTACACGCAGCGCCACGGCATCCCCGTGGTCGAGGTCATCCTGCCGGCGGCCCGCGCCGCGGTGACCGCTACGCGCTCGGGCCGGATCGGCATCATCGGCACGCGGACCACCGTGCAGTCGCGCGCGTACGACGACGCCTTCCATGTCACCCCGGGCCTGACGATCACCAGCCAGGCCTGCCCGGAGTTCGTGCGCTTCGTCGAAGAGGGCCGGACGTCGGGCGCCGAGGTGCAGAAGTTCGCGCACGAGTACCTCGACCCGGTCAAGGCGGCCGGTGTCGACACGCTCGTGCTGGGCTGCACGCACTACCCGCTGCTCGCCGGTGCGATCTCCTACGTCATGGGTGCGGACGTCACGCTGGTGTCCAGCGCCGACGAGACCGCGAAGGACGTGTACCGCACCCTGGTGGCGCACGGCCTGGAGCGTGCGGCCGACGCGGGTGCCCCCGAGCACCGCTTCCTGACCACCGGCGACCCTGCTCCCTTCGGGCAGCTCGCCAGCCGGTTCCTCGGCCCCGAGGTGTCCCTCGTGGAGGCCGTCTGATGCGCCTGATCCCCATCGGGGTCTCCGGGTCGTTCCCGGGGCCGGCGACTCCCGCATCGTCGTACGTGGTGCGGGTGCCGGCCGCGGAGGCGGCCGCCGCGGGCTATGCGGCGCGCGACTGGAACGTGCTGCTCGACCTCGGCAACGGCGCGTTCGGTGCCCTGCAGCGGTTCATGGACCCCATGGAGCTTGACGCGGTGTCCATCTCGCACCTGCACCCGGACCACTGCGCCGACCTCTCGGGTCTGTACGTGTACCTGCGGTACCACCCTGAGCGCGGTTCGCTGCGGACGGGGCCGCGGGACGCGCCCCTGCCCGTCTACGGTCCGTCGACCGCTGAGCGCCACGTCGCGCTGTCCTACGGGCTGAGCGAGGGGGAGTCCATGGACAACGACTTCGCCTTCCGCTCGTGGGCGGAGCATCCGTCGGTCCAGGTGGGGCCTCTGACGATCGAGCCGCACCGGGTGTTCCATCCCGTCGAGACGTACGGCGTGCGGGTGACGGGACCGTCGGTGTCCGGCGGCATGACGACCCTTGCCTACACGGGCGACACCGACGCGTGCCCGTCCGTGGTGGAGCTGGCGCGCGGCGTGGACCTGCTGCTCAGCGAGGCCGCCTTTCTCGAGGGGCGCGACGACGGCGTCGAGCCCGGCATCCATCTCACGGGCCGCCGTGCCGGCCAGGTGGCGACCGACGCAGGGGCCCACCGGCTCCTGCTCACGCACCTACCGGTGTGGAACGACCCCGCGGACTCCCTGGCGGAGGCACGCGGCGCGTACGCGGGCCCCGTGGACGTGGCGGAGCCGGGCACGGTCTACGAGCTGTGACATGTCAGACGCACGGGTCACGGGAGCGACCCGGACGTCTGACAAGGCGTGGCGGTAGTTAGGGTGGTCGCATGACCTCCAGCACCAACGACATCGCGCGCGCCGACGGCCGCGCCACCGACCAGCTCCGCCCCGTGACGATCACCCGGGGATGGCTCGACGAGGCCGAGGGCTCGGTGCTCGTGGAGTTCGGGCGCACCCGCGTGCTGTGCGTCGCGTCGTTCACCGAGGGCGTGCCGCGCTGGCGCAAGGGCTCCGGCGAGGGCTGGGTCACCGCCGAGTACGCGATGCTGCCCCGCGCCACCAACGAGCGCAGCCCGCGCGAGTCCGTGAAGGGCAAGATCGGCGGCCGCACGCACGAGATCTCGCGCCTCATCGGCCGGTCGCTGCGCGCCGTGGTCGACATGAGCGCGCTCGGCGAGAACTCCATCGTGCTGGACTGCGACGTGCTGCAGGCCGACGGCGGGACGCGCACCGCCGCGATCACCGGCGCCTACGTGGCCCTGGTCGACGCGATCGCGTGGGGCCGCAAGCACGGACACATCAAGGGCGGCAAGCAGGTGCTCGCCGACTCCGTGTCCGCCGTGTCCGTCGGCATCATCGACGGCACCCCGATGCTCGACCTGCCCTACGTCGAGGACGTGCGCGCGGACACCGACATGAACGTGGTGGTCACGGGCGCCGGCAAGTTCATCGAGGTGCAGGGCACCGCCGAGCACGCGCCGTTCGACCGCGCCGAGCTCGACTCGCTGCTCGACCTCGCCGTCGGCGGCACGGCCGAGCTCGCCAAGATCCAGCAGGATGCGCTCGCCAAGGAGCTCTGAACGAGGCCGCGCGGCTCAGGCGCGCTGTGGCACTCCGTGCGCCGCCTGGGCCTACGCCGGCTGGGCCTGTGCTGCCTGGACCTGCGCGAGGACACTGTTCTCGCCGACGAACACGCTGCCGCCGTTGCGCACGGTGTCGGCGTAGCGGCGGAGCATCTCCACCTTGTTGTCGCGGACGAGGGCGATCCAGTCCGCCGGAGCGCCCGTGTCGGGGTCGTGCGTCGCGCTCCACTCGGCGATCTCGACCAGGACCGGGATCAGGCCGAGGCCACGATCCGTCAGGTCGTAGCGCACGCGACGCCGGTCCGCGGGGTCGGCGGACCGGCGCAGGATCCCCGCGTCGGTCAGCGAGTCGAGGCGGGCGGAGAGCACACTCGGCGAGATGGCCTCGTCGGACCCCAGGAACTCGTTGAACGTGTGCTTGCCGAAATAGACGACGTCGCGGACCACGAGCAGGGACCACGGGTCGCCGAACGTCTCCAGCCCGAAGTTCACCGGACAGGTGGACTTGCCGCTCGCCCGCTTCATCGTGCCCTCCCGTCCGGGGCCCTCGCCGTGCTCGGGCCCCTGTGCTTCCGCCTGGCTTCCTGACTGACTGACGTTCCCGGCCCCGGAGAACTCGTCGGAGCCGGACCGATGATTCCCCGCGACCCGCTCCGTCATCCCTTCATGATCACTACGAAGATCGTAGTGAAGTGATCGAGGGTTCACAAGGACCCGGGAGCTTCGAGGAGCAGAGAGATGAGTGCGAACGAGACACGGACGGTGTCGGACGGCGTGGCGAAGCTGCGCATGCAGGATCCCGAGGTGCGTACCTTCGCGCACCTCCTGGTGAACGTGAGCCTGGTGTCGGTGGTCAACTTCACCGTCTGGTTCGCGGTCACGTTCTGGGTGTACCTGGAGACGGGGTCGGTCTTCGCCGCCGGCGTCATCTCCGGCATCTTCCTGGTCGCGATGGTCTCGACCGGTGTGTGGTTCGGGTCGCTGGTCGACCACCACCGCAAGAAGACCGTGATGCAGGCGTCGGCGGCCGTGTCGCTGGCGTTCTATGCGGCGGCGCTCGGGCTCTACGTGACCACGCCCGCCGCGGTCTGGACCGAACCGGCGAACGTCCGGCTCTGGGCGCTCGTGCTGCTCGTGATGGCCGGCGTCATGGCGGGCAACGTGCGCGGCATCGCGATGACGACCGTCGTCACGGCGCTGTTCGACGAGTCGCGCCGCGACCGGGCCAACGGTCTCGTCGGCACGACGTCGGGCATCTCGCACCTCGTGACGTCGGTGATCAGCGGGCTGCTGGTCGCGTCGAGCGGGATGCTCGGCGTGCTGATCATCGCGGTGGCCGTGCTGGCCGCCGCCGTCGTGCACCTGCACCGGCTGCAGGTGCCGGAGTCGCTCGCGGAGGCAGCGGCCGCGGGCGAGCCCAAGAAGGTCGACCTGCGCGGGACCCTGCGGCTGGTGAGCCAGATCCCCGGCATGTGGGCGCTGATCGGCTTCACGCTGCTGAACAACCTGCTCGGCGGCGGGCTGATGGCGCTGGCCGACCCGTACGGGCTGTCGCTGATGTCGGTCCAGGCCTGGGGGTTCGCGTGGGGCGGGATCAGCGTGTTCATGATCCTGGGCGGGCTGGTGGTCGCCAAGCGCGGCGTGGGGCGCAACCCGTTGCGCACGCTGCTCGTGGTCAACCTGACCATGTGGGCGGCCACGTTCGTCCTGCCGATCCAGCACAGCGTGGTGCTGCTGGTGGCCGGGTTCGCGATCTACCTGTTCGTGATGCCCTTCGCCGAGGCGGCCGAGCAGACGGTGCTGCAGAAGGTGGTGCCGTACGAGCGGCAGGGGCGGGTGGTCGGGTTCGCGCACAGCGTCGAGATGGTGGCGGCGCCGCTGACGGCGTTCCTCATCAGCCCGCTCACCGAGTTCGTGTTCCAGCCCTTCATGACCGACGGCGCCGGCGCGGAACTGATCGGCGGCTGGTTCGGTACCGGGCCCGCCCGGGGGATCGCTCTGGTGCTCATGCTCCTTGCGGTTCTCGGCCTGGGACTCACGGCGGTGGCGCTCGCCAGCCGCCAGTACCGGACGATGAGCCGGCACTACCTGGACGGTGCGGCCGACGAGGACCAGCGTGCGGCCGGCGGGGAGCCGGTCGCGGACGCCGCCGTCGGGCAGCCGGAGCCGACCCTCGTGGGTGCGCCTGCCTGAGGACCTTCTGGGCGGACGGCGGCTGGCATGATCGGGGCATGGACTCCTCGATGGTGCCGGCCGCCGCCCGGATCGTTCTCGCGACGCACAACGCCAAGAAGGTCGGTGAGCTGCGGGCGATCCTTGCCGCGGCCGGTCTGGAGCTGCCGGACGGTGGCCTGGTCACCTCGGGCGAGGTCGGCGCGCCCGAGCCGGTCGAGGACGGCGTGACGTTCGCGGAGAACGCGCTCATCAAGGCGCGGGCGGTGTGCGCGGCGACCGGGCTGCCCGCGGTCGCCGACGACTCGGGGCTGGCCGTGGACGTGCTGGGCGGCGCCCCCGGGATCTTCTCCGCGCGCTGGGCGGGCAAGCACGGTGACGACGTGGCGAACCTCGAGCTCCTGCTCGGCCAGCTCGGGGACGTGCGCCCGGAGCACCGTCAGGCCGGGTTCGTGTGTGCCGCCGCGCTGGTCACGCCCGACGGACGCGAGGAGGTGCGCCTCGGCGAGATGCGGGGCGTGCTGGCGACCGCGCCGCGTGGCGCCAACGGCTTCGGCTACGACCCCATCCTGGTCCCGGACGAGACGGTCCCGGCCGAGACGGTCCCGGACGAGACGGTCCCGGACGGGACCGTGCCCGGGGCGGACGGGTCCGGCAGCGGAGCGAACGCCGACGGCGGTCGCCGACGGACCGCCGCAGAGCTCGACCCGGCGGAGAAGAACGCGATCTCGCACCGAGGCAAGGCGTTCCGCGCGCTGGCCCCGGCGATCCTCGAGGTGCTGCGCCCAGGCTGAGCGAAACCCGCTGAGTTCGGTCCGATGGGATGAGATCGGTCGGTCAACCGACCGATCTCATCCCATGCGACCGAACTCGCTCAGTTGGGTTCCTTGGTGGTGCCAGCAGGGTGCTCAGGCTGGGGTGCGGGGGCGGGCGCGGCGCACGGCCGCCACCACGCCGCGCCAGCCGAGCATCGTCAGCGCCAGGAACAGGGTGGTGACCAGGACGAACGTCCAGGCCACGCCCTGACCGGAGACATCGCGCAGCGCCAACCCGCCGAACACGGTCATGAACCAGACCAGCACGCCCGTCGGCCAGATGCGGGTCGGTTCGCGCCAGGCGCGGGTCAGGGCCCAGCCGAGCGCGGCCGCCAGCGCGAACGGCCACACCACGCGGCCGAGGGCAGTGATCATCGACCCGTCGTGCGATGCGATGCCGGTGACCGCGAAGACCAGGACACAGGCGGCGTCGGCCAGGACAGCGGGCCAGACCAGAACTCGAGCACTACTCACCGGTACATCCAACCAGACCCGTTGTGGGCGTGATCGCCGCTCCTGGCGCCGCGCGTAGTCGCAGCGATCACGCCCACCGTCAACGGGGGAGCTGGGCCGGAGGGTCGGGAACTAGGCCCGGGGAGCCGGGAAGCTACGCCCGGAGGGCCGGGAGCAGCTCCAGGTAGTCGGCGAACGCCGCCCGCACCTCGCCGGCCTCCAGTCCGAACCGCTCCAGCGAGTACTGGTGCGGCGCTCGCTGCTTCGGTGCCTCGCGCGCAACTGCCAGGTTCGCCTCGTCCTCGGCGCCCCAGTGTGCACCGAGCCGATCGAACAGCTCGGGGAGCACCGCCGCCGGGTCACCGGTGAGCCGCTCGTACGGCAGGTCGAGCACGACGTCGGAGCCCAGCTCGGCACGCTGGTCCAGGGCCCGCGACACCCCGCGCGACATGATCGCCAGCCACGTCCGGCCGGTCTCGGCCAGGTCCACCGCGTCCGGGCGCCGGTGCAGGCGTTCCGCGGCCTCGGCCAGGGAGCACAGGGACGCGAGCGCCACCTCGGGCGTGCGATGGGTCCACACGAAGCGGGCGTCGGGGAACACGTCGCGGATCGCGGCCATGTGGAACAGGTTGGCCGGGTGCTTCAGCACCCATCGTCGGGCGGGCCGTCGGAAGGCGAGCACCTGGAGCGCGTCGCGCAGGAACCGGTAGTCGGGCCGGTGGTCGAAGGTCTGGAGGCGTTCGACGTAGTCGGGCACGGGGATGGCGGAGGCGTGCAGCTCGGAGTGGGCCCGGATGAAGGTGTCCTCCTCCTCGGCCTCCGCGTAGAGCGGGTGGATGGTGTCCCACGTGGGGCTGAGCCGCGACACCATGGCGTACTTCTTCCGGGTGCGCCGGATCAGCGCGGCCTCGGTGCTGCTGTCGACGGCGAGGCCCAGGTGGGTCATCTCCCAGAGCCTGGGTCCGCGGTGCTCGGGCGAGCGGGCCAGGAGGTTGTACGTGAGGGTGGTGCCCGTCCGGGGCATGCCGACCACGAACACGGGCGCCGTCACCGGCTGGTCGGCGATCTCGGGATGCCGGGTGTGCAGGTCGCCGACCACCGCGCGGTTCCGGATGCGGGAGTCCACCAGGGCCTGGCCTGCCATCCAGCCGAGCGGGCTCAGGCCGGGATGGTCGGCGAAGGCGCGCAGGACCAGCCGGAGGTGGTCGAGGTCGGCCGCGTACTCGGCGCTCAGGGGTGCGCGGCCGCGGGTGGCGTGCGCGACCATGCGGTCGAACACGGCGTCGGGGTCTCGGCGGGTGCGGGTACCGGGGGTGAGGAGCAGGTTGGTCAGGCGTAGGGCAGGCGTGGTCTGGGACAACGTCTTCTCCAGGGTCGGGCGCGCGCCGGCGGGCAGGACTATTGCCCCATATCGTCCTGGAAAGGATATTTAGGGTAAAGGAAAGTCAACGCCGCGGACGCGCGGTCAGACGCCCAGCCGACGCCGTAGCTCGCGGGCCTGACGGCGGGACACCTCGACCCGGCTGCGCTGCCGGTCGTTCATGACCACCACCAGCGCGCCCTTGAAGTCCGGGACCAGCTCGCGCACATGGTTCAGGTTCACCAGGTACGACCGGTGGGACCGGAAGAAGTGCCCGTGCAGCCGCCGCTCCAGCTCGTTCAGGGAGAAGGTGACCAGCAGCCGCTCGTCGGCCAGCTTGAGGTAGGAGTACCCTCGCGCGGCGCTCGCGTAGACGATCGCGGACTGGTCCACCAGCACCGTGCGCCCGTCACGCTGCACGGGGACCCGGGCGAGCGGCTCCGGCCCCGCCGACTCGTCGCCGCGCCGTCCCGCCGGGCCGCCGTTCGACGAGCTCCCCGGCCCCGCGCCGGCCGAGCCGCCGGACCCCGCCGAGCCCTCCTGGGCGTCGTCGGCGCCGGAGTGCTCGAGCGCGCGCGCCACCGCGCGGCACAGGCGGTCGGAGTCGAACGGCTTGACCAGGTAGTCCGCCGCGGCCAGGTCGAAGGCCTCGACGGCGTGGTCCGGGTAGGCGGTCGTGAAGATGACCTGGGGCGGGTGCGGCAGGTCGCGCAGCGCGGCGGCGACCTCGAGACCGCTGCCGCCGGGCATGCGGATGTCCAGCAGCACCAGGTCGTACGGGAGCGACCGCAGGAGAAGGAGGGCCTCCTCGCCGTTCGCGGCCTCACCCACCACCTGGACCTGCCCGAGCTCCTCCAGCAGGTAGCGCAGCTCGGCACGGGCCGGGGCCTCGTCGTCGACGATCAGGGCGCGGGGGCGCATGCGGTCAGCGTAGCGGGACCCGCACCTCCACCACCGTCCCCTCGCCCGCCGTGGACTGGATGTCCAGGGTGAAGCGCTCACCGAACAGCGTGGTGAGCCGCTCGGAGATGTTCTGCAGCCCCACCCCGCCGCGGGCACCCGCCTCGCCCCGGGCGCCCTCAGCGCCTCGCGCCGCAGCCGCCCCGGCACCGAGCACGTCGAGCACGTCGGGAGTCATGCCGACGCCGTCGTCGGTCACCCGGATCGACGTCGTACGCGTCAGCGGGTCCACCCGGGCCTTCAGCGTGACCGTGCCGCCCGCGACCTTGTCCGCCAGACCGTGCTTCACGGCATTCTCGACCAGCGGCTGGATGGTCAGCACGGGCACGTGCGCCGTGAGGACCTGCGGATCGATGTCGTACCGCACGCGCAGGCGGTCCCCGAACCGGGCCTGCTCCAGCGACAGGTACGTGCGCACGAAGAAGTACTCCTGGGCGAACTCCGCGAGCTGCCCCTCCTGCCGCACCGCGTACCGGAAGAAGTCCGACAGGCGTAGCAGCAGCTGCCGCGCCTCGTCCGGGTCCGTCCGCGACTTCGAGGCGATCGTGTTCAGGATGTTGAACAGGAAGTGCGGGTTGATCTGGGCGCGCAGGGCGTCGAGCCGGGCGTCCGAGGCCAGCTTGCGCTCGCGGTCCGCCTCGGCGAGCTCCAGGTGCAGCGACAGGATGCTCGCCATGTCCTCGACCTGGTCGCGCGGCGCGGGCTGGTCGTGCGTGCGGAACACGCCGATGGTGCCCACGACGCGTGCGCCCACGACGAGCGGCACGACGACGCCGCTGCGCAGCGGGCAGTCGGGGTCGTCGCACCCCATGCTCGACGCCCGGCGGGACACCACGGTGCGGCCCTTGGCGATGGCGCTGCGCACGGAGGTGGCCCGCACGGGGCCGCCCGCCTCGTGGTGGTCGGCACCGGGCCCGACGAAGGCCAGGTTCAGCTCCCGGTCGGTGATCACAACGGCGTCCCCGCCCAGCAGCGGACGCAGCAGCTCGGCGGTGCGGCGTGCGGCGTCGGCGGTCAGGCCCGAGCGGAGCGGCATGCGGCGTCCGCCCGCCACGATCCGCCGGCGGGAGCGTTCGACGCCGCGGCCCTCGAAGCCGTGCTCCTCGTGGCCCGGCCGGGCTTCGGACCCGCTCCGTGGCCGGGACCAGCGCCGCAGGGTCCTGGCCGCGCGCGGGCCGCGCAGCGCGGACGGGTAGCCGAACACGAGCAGCACGGAGGCCACGGTCCCCGCCGCCACGGTGGTGCCCACCCCGAGCGGCGGCGATACGAACACCTGGGTCACCAGGTACACGACCGCCCACGTGAGCCCGATCGTCCCCGCCAGCAGCGCGCTACCGGTCCGCATCACGTTCCCCCTTGCGCCGGGCCGCACGGCCGGACCGGCGTGCCGTGGGTCCGAGGCTCGCGATGGTGAGCCGCGCCAGCCGTTCGGCATGCCGGTCCGCGGCGGTGCCGTGCAGTACCAGCCACTGCCGTTCGACGTCGTCCGGCGGGGTGGTCGCCCGGGACACGAGCCACGTGACCAGGGCGGCCAGCGGCGCCGCCACCAGGGTGGGGGTCATGAGCATCTCACCGAGACCCGGGCCGATCGGCAGGGCGCCCACCACGAACATGCTCACCGACACCAGGCCGCCCACCACCATGCCCGCCGTGGCCCCGGCCGCCGTCGTACCGCGCCACCAGATGGCCAGCACGAACACGGGCGTGAGTGCGGAGCCCGCGATGGCGAACGCCCACGTCACCATGGCGGCGACGATCGAGGGGACGCCCGGGGTGATGTCCTCCGGCTGCATGGCGATCGCGAGCCCGCCGGCCGCGAGCGCCACCACCGCGGTGCTCGCGCGGCCCGCCCACACGGCTTGGCTCTGGCTGGCGCGGGGGTTGATGTGCCGCTCGTAGACGTCGTGTCCCCAGGAGGCCGCGGCGGCGAGCAGGAGCCCCGCGATGGTGGACATCACGGCGACCAGGGCTCCGGCGGCGACGACGCCGAGCCCGGAGTCCCCGCCGTAGATGCGGCCCAGTACGGGCAGGGCGTGCTCGGGTACGCGCAGCACGCCGTCGACGGTGAGCTCCTCGAGCCAGGGGTGGTGCTCGACGGCGGCGGCGATCTGCTGGCGGGCGGCCGTGCCGAGCATGACGGCGAGCGCGTAGAACAGCCCGGCCAGGCCGAGCACCCAGACCGTCGTCATGCGGGCGGCCGTGCCGGTGGGGCTGGTGAAGTACCGGTTCATCACGTGCGGCAGGCCGGCGGTGCCCATGACGAGCGTGAGGATGAGGGCGAACTGGGCCAGGGGCCCGTACGCCGCGCCGGGCTGTCCGAAGGTCGCGGCCGCGGTCGGGTCGAGCTGGTTGGTCTCGGGCTGCAGGTGCCACCCGGTCTCGTCGTGGACGGGGTTGGCCAGCGGTTCGGCGGACAGGTCCGCGACGGCGCCGGAGTAGTGGAACCCGGATCCGGCGACGGCGACGGCGAGCCAGACGAGCGCCCCGAGCAGCACGAGGAACTGGATGGCCTGGGTCCAGGTGGTGCCGCGCATGCCGCCGAACGCGACGAGCCCTGCCACCACGGCCGTCGAGAGCACCACGCCGGTGGCGTACGCGGAGAGGCCGGGCAGCCCGTGCCCCACCAGGAGCTGCCAGGTGATGCCGCTGCCCACCGCCTGCGGTACGAGGTAGGACAGGATGACGATCTGGACCACGCCGACGGCGACGAGGCGCACGCGCTCGGAGGCGAGGCGCCGCCCGAGGAAGTCGGGGATGGAGAACTCGCCGAACCGGCGCAGCGGCGCGGCGACGAACAGCAGCACGGGCACGAATCCCGCGGCGAACCCGACGGCGTACCAGACGCCGTCGAGCCCGGAGACGTAGACCGCTGCCGCGACCCCGAGGAACGACGCGGCGGAGAAGTAGTCGCCGCAGATGGCCAGGGCGTTCGTCGCGACGCCGACCCGCTGCCCGGCGAGGTAGAAGTCCACCGTGGAGACGCCGCGCGGCCGCACGACGAGCGTGACCAGGGCGACGGCGGCGATGAGGACGGCCAGCGTGCCGGCGCTCGTGGCGGTCACGGGAACTCGCCGTCTGCGGGGTAGTCGTCGTCCGCGTCGTCGTGCCGGCCGCCGAGCATGCGGGCCTCGACCGCTGACGAGAGGGTGGCGGCCGCCAGCCCGATGACGAGGAAGAACGCGTACAGCCCGAACGCCGCCATCGCGAAGCCGGGGCTCATGCCGCCGGCCAGGCGCCCGCCCGACCACCAGCCGAGCGTGAGGGACAGGGCGGGGACGCCCATCACGGCGGCGAGGAACAGCACGAAGTGGGTGATGGCGACGCGCCGCAGCGTGCGGAACGTCGCGTCGACCTCGGCGGGTGTGTCGTGCTCGTCGACGTCCTCGTCGTCGTGCTCCATGGGATGAGACTAAGCGTCGGAAGCCCGGCGCAGGCGCCAGGCGGTGCGCAGCAGGATCACCGTGCCGCCGGCGATCATGACCAGGCCCATGCCCGGCCACACCTTGCCCCAGGATTCGGTGTCCGCGCTGACCTGGACCATCTGCACGATCTGCCAGACGACGGCGAGCACGCCGGGCGCGGCGACGACGAGGCAGTGGCCGATCGCCACCCGCCGGAACGGCAGCACCGCGCCGGCGAACGCGAGGGGGGCAGCGGCCATCGTCGCCCAGCCGAGGTAGCTCGCGTGGCCGGGGATGTGCCCCAGCGGTGTGCTGATCCAGGGCAGAACCGACCCGATCATGACGCACAGCCCTCCGATGACCATCGCCAGGCTGCCGGGGTGGAACATGCGGCGGCGCACGGCGGTACCGGAAGTGCTCGACGTCGAGGACATAGGGCGATCGTAGGGCTGCCCGGGTCATCTCGGGACCCCTGGCAGGACAGCACCCTGCCGAACGGCCGGTCGAGCTCCGCGAACGGTCACGTACGCCTCCCGAACGGTCGGGTGCTGGTGCCCCGCACCGTTCACCGCTCAGAGCGACCGCTCGCGGGGTCGCGACCGCCGCCCGGCCGGTCGGCTCTTGCGCCGCGGGGGCGTCTGCCCTTGGCTCAGACTCAGGGGCAGTTGTGATCCGCACCACAGTGCGTCTCGGCAAGGCAGGCTGCAGATGCCCCCGGGGCCGCACCACGACACGCAAAGGAGCGTCGAGACATGGCCGACACGCACGAGAGTCCGCCCGGCGGTGCACCGCCGTCGGACGGCGGGGGTGCCGCGCTGCCGGAGAACGGTTGGCGCAAGGAGTACTGGAAGAAGAACCTCCGCCTGATGGTGACGTTGCTCGTCGTCTGGTTCGTGGTCTCGTTCGGCGCAGGGATCCTGTTCGTCGAGCAGCTCAACGAGATCGTGATCGCCGGCTTCCCGATGGGGTTCTGGTTCGCGCAGCAGGGTTCGATCTACACCTTCATCCTGCTGATCCTCATCTACGCCCTGCGCATGGACAAGCTTGACGACCAGTACGGCGTCAGCGAGCGCAACGACGACGGGAGCCGGTCATGAGTGACATCCAGACCTGGGCGCTCGTCTTCGTCGCGGCGTCGTTCGCCCTGTACATCGGCATCGCCTGGCGCAGCCGGGTCAAGGAGACCAAGGGCTTCTTCGTCGCCGAGCAGAACATCCCCGCCGTCGCGAACGGCGCCGCCGTCGCGGCGGACTGGATGTCCGCGGCGTCGTTCATCTCGATGGCCGGCCTCATCGCCTTCCTCGGGTCGGACGGGTCCGTCTACCTCATGGGCTGGACGGGCGGCTTCGTGCTGCTCGCCCTGCTGCTCGCGCCGTACCTGCGCAAGTGGGGCAAGTTCACGGTGCCCGAGTTCGTCGGTGACCGGTTCTCCGAGACCGTGCGGTCGGTAGCGGCCGTCGTCGCCATCATCGTGTCCTTCACCTACGTGGTGGGGCAGATGGCCGGCGGCGGCATCGTGTTCTCCCGGTTCCTCGGGGTGGAGCAGGCGGCCGGCGTGGCGATCGCGGCGGCGGTCATCTTCGCGTACGCGGTGTTCGGCGGCATGAAGGGCATCACCTGGACCCAGGTGGCCCAGTACACGGTGATGATCACGGCCTACCTGATCCCGGCCTGGGCCGTCGCGCACACGATGACCGGCTTCCCTGTGCCCCAGATCTCGTTCGGCGAGATCCTGGCCGAGCTGAACCGGATCGGCGCCGAGTTCGGGCTGCCGGTCTACACCGAGGCGTTCACCGCCCGGCCGCAGCTCGACGTCTTCCTGGTGACCCTGTCGCTCATGATCGGCACCGCGGGCCTGCCGCACGTGATCATCCGGTTCTACACGACCAAGACGGTCCGCGGGGCGCGCTACTCGGCCCTGTGGGCGCTGGTCTTCATCGGCCTGCTCTACACCACGGCCCCGGCCGTGGGTGCGTTCACGAAGCTCAACCTGCTCTCGGGCGTGCAGGGCGCCGCCGTCGACGCCCTGCCCTCCTGGGTGCAGAACTGGATGGCGACCGGACTGGTCACCGTGGGTGAGGGCGTCGACACCATCGGCACGGTCAGCAACGACCCGACGTCGGGCGCCGACCTGATCATCAACAACGACATCCTGGTGCTCGCCAGCCCGGAGATCGCCGGCCTGCCGGCTCCGATCGTCGGGCTCGTCGCGGCGGGTGGCCTCGCGGCCGCCATGTCGACGGCGGCCGGGCTGCTGCTGGTCATCTCGTCGTCGGTGTCCCACGACCTGTACTTCCGGTACGTGGACCACCACGCCTCGGAGAGCCGCCGGCTGCTCGTCAGCCGGATCGCGATGGGCCTGGCCGTGCTGGTCGCCATCTATTTCGGCATCAACCCGCCGGCGTTCGTGGCCCAGGTGGTCGCCTTCGCCTTCGGACTCGCCGCGTCCACATTCTTCCCGATCCTGCTGCTCGGGATCTTCTGGAAGAGGACCAACGCGGCGGGCGCCGTCTCCGGCATGCTCGCGGGCCTGGCCTTCACCTCGACGTACATGATCTACACGCTCGAGGTGTTCGGTACCCAGTCGAACGAGCACATCCTGGGCATCAGCCCCGAGGGCATCGGCGCCATCGGTGCGGTGGTGAACCTCGTGGTCACGGTCATCGTGTCGCTGGCGACCAAGCCGCCGTCGCACGAGATCCAGGAGATGGTCGAGAACATCAGGTACCCCGCGGCCGTCCGGCGCACGGAACCCACCGCCTGATCACCTTGCTGTGGGTACGTGGTACATCCGCCCCTGGATCCCCCCGCCCCGTACCCACAGCCTCCCCCGGTGCCCGACGCCGCCCGGCGTCGGGCACCGGCGTCTCGTGACCGCCCGGCTGCGAACGGGCCCGTAGGCTTGTCGGATGCACCTCGTCGCCCAGGACCTCGCCTTCGCGTACCCGGGGCGGGACGTGCTGGCCGGCGTGAGCGTCACCGTGAACGACGGCACGCGGCTCGGCGTCGTCGGAGAGAACGGGTCCGGCAAGTCCACGTTCCTGCACCTCCTGGCAGGCGACCTGCAGCCACGGTCGGGTGCGGTACGTCGCCAGGGCACCGTGGCTCTCGTCGAGCAGGAGCTGCACCCCACACCCGGCCAGACCGTCGGCGACGTCGTCGCGGGCACGCTCGACGGCCTGCGGGCGGCCGCCGCCGAGCTCGAGGCCGCAGCCGCCGCGTTCGACCACGGCTCGGGCGACCTCGCGGTGCTGGAGCGCACCCTGTCGCTGGCCGAGCACCTCGCGGTCTGGGACGCCGACCGGCGCGTCGAGGTGGCGCTCACCCGGCTGGGCGCGCCACGCGACCCCGACCGGCGGCTCGACCAGCTCAGCGTGGGGGAGCGGTTCCGCGTCCGCCTCGCGTGCCGGCTGGCCGAACGGTCCGACCTGCTCCTGCTCGACGAGCCCACCAACCACCTCGACGACTCCGCCATCGAGTTCCTCACCGGTGAGCTCGTCGCGTGGCGCGGCGGCGTCGTGCTGGTCACGCACGACCGCGAGCTGCTGGACGACGTCGCCACCGCGATCCTCGACCTCGACCCGTCCTGGGACGGCAGGCCGGTGCTCTACGGGCAGCCGGGCTACCTGGCCTACCGGTTCGCGAAGAACCAGTCCCTGCACCGCTGGCGGCAGCGGTACCGGGCCGAGCGCAAGCGGGCGGCGGCGCTCGCCGAGCGGCTGGACGAGTCGTACGAGGGCCTGTCCGACGAGTGGCGCCCCGAGAAGGGCTCGCAGAAGCACCGCCGCGCCACCCACGCCCGCATCCACGTCAAGGCCGCCGACCGGCTCGTCCAGAAGCTCGAGGCGGAGGCGATCGAGGTGCCGACGCCGCCGGTCGAGCTCGGGTTCCCCGACCTGCCCGCGATGTCACCGGGCTGGGACCCCGGCCAGCCGGTGGTGGAGGTGCGCTCGCCGCGGGTCGGTAAGCCGCGGGTCGGTACGCCGCAGGACGGCGACGACGGCGCGCGCCTGGACCTGCCCGGGACCCGGATCGCGGTGCCGCCGTCGGGCCGGCTGCTCATCGTGGGGCCGAACGGCACCGGCAAGTCGACCCTGCTCGGGGCGCTGGCCGGCACCCTGGAGCTCGACCGGGGCAGCCGGGCCCTCGCGCCGGGCGCCCGGATCGGCGTCGTCGGACAGGAGAGCCTGCCCATCACCGGCCGGGCACGCCTGCGGACCGGTTTCGAGACGTACGCCGACGAGGCGCTGCGGCTGCTCGCCTCCGGGGAGCTGGACCCCGACCACGTGGTGCCCGTCGCGGGGCTCGGCCTGCTCAGCGAGGAGGACCTGGACCGGCCGCTCGCCGAGCTGTCCGCGGGCCAGCGACGCCGGTTCGAGCTGGCGCGGGCGCTGCTGCACGCACCGCACCTGCTGCTCCTGGACGAGCCGACGAACCACCTGTCGATCGACCTCGTCGACGAGCTGACCCGTGCCCTGCAGGCCACGCCGTGCGCCGTGGTGGTGGCCACCCACGACCGCCGCATGCGGTCGGACCTGGAGGACTGGCCGGTGCTGGACCTGACCTAGGGCCCGGTCGGGCCCGAAGCTGTCGTCTACCCCGCGATTGTGCCCGAAGCTGTCGTCGATTTCGGGCCCAATCGCTGGGTAGAAGCGGACCTCTGCGAGGACGACCTCACGGAAGCCGCCCCACGTGGGCCATCGCCTGCTTGAGCAGCATGCCCTGACCGTTCATCATCTCGGCCTGGACGTCGTCGGCGCAGGCCTCCTCGGGCGTGAGCCAGGCGAGGTCCAGGGCGTTCTGCTGCGGGCGGCAGTCGCCCGTGACCGGCACCACGTACGCCAGCGAGACCGCGTGCTGGCGCGGGTCGTGGAACGCGGTGATGCCCGGCGTCGGAAAGTACTCGGCCACCGTGAACGGCTGGGGCGACGGCGGGACCTGGGGCAGCGCGACCGGGCCGAGGTCCTTCTCGATGTGCCGCAGCAGCGCGTCCCGGACGCGTTCGTGGTACATGACGCGCCCCGAGACCACGGCCCGCGTCATCGTGCCCTGCGTGTTGACCCGCAGGAGCAGCCCGACGGCGACCACGTCACCGGAGTCGTCGACCCGGACCGGCACGGCGTCGACGTACACGAGCGGGAGCTGTGCCCGTACGACCGCGAGGTCCTCGTCGGTCAGCCACCCCGACACCTGGGAGGGATCGCGGTAGAAGTCGTCGTCGGATGGGTAGTCGGCAGTGTCCGTCACGGGTCCGTTCTACCAGTTCGTGCTGCGCGGTGCCGGACCCCGCGCCGCACGTGGAATAGCGGAGGGCGCCACCGTGCTTCACCAAGGAGACCGTCCAACGAGAGGAAACGAGACATGGCCACCGTCGACATCACCGACGCCACGTTCGAGAAGACCGTCAACGACAGCGAGATCGTCCTGGTGGACTTCTGGGCCACCTGGTGCCCGCCGTGCAAGATGTTCGGTCCCGTCTTCGAGGCGTCCTCGGAGAAGAACACCGACATCGTCCACGCCAAGGTCGACACCGACGCCAACCCCGGTATCTCGTCGGCCGCGCAGGTCACGTCCATCCCCACGCTCATGGCCTTCCGTGACGGCGTGCTGGTCTTCCGTCAGGCGGGCGCGCTGCCCGCGAAGGGTCTCGCCGAGGTCGTGGAGGCCGTCCGCGGCCTCGACATGGAGGCCGTGAAGAAGGACCTCGCGGCACAGCAGAACTGAGCCGACTGGGCCGGCACAGCACCACCGAGGGGTGCGCGAGGGGGGACTCGAACCCCCACGTCCGAAGACACCAGGACCTAAACCTGGCGCGGCTGCCAATTACGCCACTCGCGCGCGGCGCCCAGTCTACGGGTCCGCGGGCAGGTCAGCGGAATGCGGCGAGCCCCGTGATGTGCCGGCCCAGCACCAGCGTGTGCACCTCGTCGGTGCCCTCGTAGGTGCGCACCGACTCCAGGTTGTTGGCGTGCCGCATGGGCGAGTGGTCCAGCGTGACGCCGTTGCCGCCCAGCACCGTGCGGGCCTCCCGGCACACCTCGATCGCGATGCGGGCGTTGTTCAGCTTGCCCGCAGAGATCATGTGCCCCTCCAGGCGCCCGGCATCCTTGAGCCGTCCCAGGCGCAGTGCCATGAGCTGGGCCTTGGTGATCTCCAGGGCCATGTCGACGAGCTTGGCCTGGGTGAGCTGGAAGCCCGCGATCGGGACGCCGAACTGCTCGCGCCCCTTGGCATAGGCGAGGGCGGCCTCGAACGCGTCGCGCGCTGCGCCGACCGTGCCCCACACGATGCCGTAGCGCGCCTCGTCCAGGCACGCGAACGGCCCGGCCAGGCCGGGATGCTCCGGCAGGAGGGCGTCCGCAGGCACGCGGACGCCCTCCAGCGTGATGTCGCACTGCACCGACGCGCGCATCGACAGCTTCGGCTCGATGGGCACCGCGGTGAACCCCGGGGCCGACGTCGGCACGATGAACCCGCGCACCCGGTCGCGCGTGCCGCCGCCGTCGGCCGGCTCGGCAACCTTGGCCCAGATGATCGCGACGTCCGCGAACGAGGCCATGCCGATCCACCGCTTGGCGCCGTCCAGGACCCACTCGCCGCCGGTGTCGCCGCCCTCACTGCCGGGCTCGAACCGGGCGCGCGTGGTCATGCTCGCCGGGTCGGAGCCCGCCCCCGGCTCCGTGAGCCCGAAGCAGCCCACGACCTCGCCGGTCGCCATGCGGGGGAGCCACTCCTGCTTCTGGGCCGCGGAGCCGTGGTGGTGGATCGCGGACATCGCCAGCGAGCCCTGCACCGACACGAAGGTGCGGATGCCGGAGTCGCCCGCCTCCAGCTCCCGCACGGCCAGCCCGTACTCGACGGCGGACCGGCCGGCGCAGCCGTACCCGTCCAGGTGCATACCGAGCAGGCCCAGCTCACCCAGCTCCGGGACGAGCTCGCGCGGGAAGTGGGCGTCGGCGAACCAGCGGGCGATGTTCGTCCGGATCCGGCGGTCCACGAACTCGCGCACCCGGTCGCGGGTGGCCAGCTCGGCCTCGCTCAGCTCCGCGTCGAGGTCGAGCAGGTCGGCGGGCGAACCCATCAGCGCTGCCTCTCGTGCTCAGTCATCAGGGCCCGCTCAGTCATCTGGACAACCTGTTCAGTCATCGATGCCGAGGGCCTTGCGCACCCGGGCCACGTGGCCGGTGGCCTTGACGTTGTAGTACGACTGGGCCACGGTCAGGTCCGGGTTCACCACGAACGTGGAGCGGATGACGCCCACGTACGTCTTGCCGTAGTTCTGCTTCTCGCCCCAGGCGCCGTACGCCTCCAGCGTCGCGTGGTCCTCGTCGGAGGCGAGCGGGAAGGTCAGCGCCTCCGCGTCGGCGAACGTGGCGAGCTTCGCGACCTTGTCGGGCGAGATGCCGACCACGGCGTAGCCGGCGCCCTGCAGGGAGGCCAGGGAGTCGCGGAAGTCGCAGGCCTCCTTGGTGCAGCCGGGCGTTGCGGCCGCCGGGTAGAAGTACACGATGACGCCCTTGTCGGTGCCGCTCGCGAGGTCGGCGAGGCGGACGGTGGCGCCGTCGGCGGTGGGCAGGTTGAAGTCGGGAGCCTTGTCCCCGGATTCGAGACGAGTGGTCATGCCGTAACGGTAACCGCCCTTCCGGCCCAGGGAATCCGCCCCGCCGAGTCGCGTAACGTAGGTCTGCGTGAGCACTCCCGCCGTACCTGATTCCGGCACCAAGCCCGGCACCCTCCCGATCCGCATGCTGCACGACCGGCTCCTGGTCGAGCCCGAGACGGACGCGGCGGAGCGGCAGTCGACGGCCGGCCTGGTGATCCCGGCCACCGCCGTCGGGTCCAAGCGCCTCGCATGGGCCACGGTCGTGGCCAAGGGCGAGCACGTGCGGCAGGTCGACGTCGGCGACCGCGTCCTGTACGACCCCGAGGAGCGTGCCGAGGTGGACCTGGCCGGCCGGGACTACGTGCTCCTGCGGGAGCGCGACGTGCACGGCGTGGCCGAGAGCGACGAGGCGGACGGCTCGACGGGGCTGTACCTGTAGTCCGGCTCCCGCCGGAGCGGGCTGTCGCGCAGTTCACAGGTCGCGGCCGGCCGTTCGGTTACCGATGACGTTGCTGGTCCTGGTAGTGTTTCTCTCCGTTGCGCGCCATTAGCTCAATTGGCAGAGCAGCTGACTCTTAATCAGCGGGTTCTAGGTTCAAGTCCTAGATGGCGCACCAGCACGGCGGTCTCGCGACCCCCTCCCGGGGTGGTGGCGAGAGCGGTCGTGAGGCGCAGAAATCGGTGCGCCAGAGGGTCCAGGCCCTGGTAATCTTTCCGTCGCAGGCGCCATTAGCTCAATTGGCAGAGCAGCTGACTCTTAATCAGCGGGTTCTAGGTTCAAGTCCTAGATGGCGCACAACCTGACGAAGGCCTCCACTCCGGTGGGGGCCTTCGTCGTTCCCGGAGCCCGTGCCGCGCGCACACTTCACCCGCACCTGCCGCTCTCCTGACCAGCCAGTTCATTCAGGTGCCGCACAGTTTGTCCGGTTGTTGCCTTCTGCTCCTGTTCCGTTCACCCGTCCAGGCGACGGTGACCGGCGGGCGTGCCCAGAGCCGCCCACCCTGACGGAACAGAGAGAGGACGGCCATGCGGCCAGTCACGAGAGAACAGCGAGGTCGGCAGCAGGCCGGTCTCGTCGCAGCGGTCACGGCGGCGACGCTCGTCATGACGGGATGGGTCGCGACGTCGTCGTCCGCCACGCCCGCGGACACCGAGCGCCCCGCGGGCGACACGACCGCGGCGGCCCCGCGCGAGCCCGCGGCCCCGGCGTCGGGCGGCCCGGTCCTCACGCCGGCCGACGGCGCGTTCCTCGAAGGGACGGCCGCGCTCGCGGCCGAGCCCGTCGCCCCGGGCGACGACGTCCAGAGCCTCACGGTCGACGGCACGGACGTGCCCGGCGCCACCGAGACGCTCGGTACCTCGATCCTCGGCTACGACGTCGGCAGCAACTCGACCGAGGCGCGCTACCAGAACTACGTCACGGTCAACGGGTCGGAGCCGATCCACCTGCCGGACGCCGCGAACGAGCGCGTCGAGCTGGAGGTCCCCAACGAGTACCTCGTGACCGGCGAGAACACGGTCGAGGTGGTCGCCGGCACGTTCGACGCGAGCTGTGGCGCGAACCACGACGACTTCGTGCTGTCCGACTTCACGCTGGAGCCGCTCGGCGAGCTCGCCGACGGCGAGGAGAACGAGTACACCTACGCGTTCGGCGACGGCAGCTGCGGCAGCAACGGCAACCTGCTGCTGCGGGCCGAGCTGTCGTTCTTCCTGCAGGGTGACCCGCAGGGCACCACGGGCCTCAGCGCAGACCTCGACACCACCACGCTCACCAACGGCGAGCACACGATCGAGGCACGCACCGCGTCGGGCGACGTCACGGCGCACGAGGTCCGCGTGAACAACGCCCCGACCGGTGCCCCGCGGCTCACGCCCGTCGACGGCACCCTCACCAACGGCACGGTGGCCGTGGCCGCCGCCCGCCCGGCAGGTGGGGACGGCGGGGTGAGCGAGCTGCTGCTCGACGGTGCGGAGCCCGCCGCGCTGCCGACGCTCGGCAACGGCGCCGCCACGTTCTCGTTCGACGTCGGCTCCAACTCGATCGACGACGCGTACCACAACTTCCTGCTGGTCAACGGCTCGCGCGTGGAGCTGGGCGGCGACTGGGCGAACGAGCGGGTCGACGTGACCATCCCGGCGAGCCTCCTCGTGCCGGGCGACAACGCGATCGAGGTCGTGACCGGCGACTACCGCTCGTCCTGCGGCACCAACCGTGATGACTTCGCCATCTCCGGGCTGGACCTGGTGCTCGACGGCGCGACGGTCACGGGCCACGACGTCGCCGACTCCTACGCCATGGGCGACGGCGGCTGCGGGAGCAACGACAGCCTGCTGCGCGAGGTAGCTCTCACCTACACGATCGACGCCCCCGCGGTCACCCTGCACGACTCGCTGGGTGCCGGGGACGCCGTGCTGGCCTTCGACGTCGGCTCCAACTCGATGGAGGCGCGCTACCACTCGTACCTGCAGATCAACGGGCACAAGCTGACCCTGGACGACCGGGACTACCGGTCCGAGCGCGCCGAGATCACGGTGCCGAACGAGTGGCTCCTGTCCGGCTGGAACCGGATCGACGTGGTCGCGGGGACGCTCTACGGAAGCTCGTGCGGTGACAACCGCGACGACTACGCGCTGTCCGACCCGGAGCTGGTCCCGGCCGAGGGCACGGCGTCGCACGTGAGCATGCGCGCGAGCCACAACATCGGGGACGGCAACTGCGGCAGCAGCGTGAACCCCGAGGTCGAGGTCGACTGGGTCTTCCACGTCGACGCTCCGGCGCGCGGCCTGATCGCACAGGTCGACACGGCCACGCTGCCCGACGGCGAGCACGAGCTCGCGGCCACCTCCACCACGGGCGAGACCGCCACCCGCGCCCTGTTCACGGACAACACCGGGCCGGCGCTCGGCACCTCCACCCCCGCCGACGGCGACCGCATCACCTCCAGCGTGCCGCTCGCGGTCTCCGTGGACGACGCCTCCGGTGTGGTGCAGGGCCCGGACATCACGCTCGACGGCACGGAGATCGCCGTCGGGGACCCGGTCGGGCCCGGGCTCTCCGCCGGCGAGCACACCCTCGCGGTCGCCGCGACCGACGGCCTCGGCAACGAGGTCACCCACGAGGTCACGTTCACGAGCGCCGGGATCCCGGACACCCCGGCCGACGTCGCACCGGCGTCGGGCGCCTCGGACGTGGGCGGCACGGCGACGCTGAGCGCGCAGGTCACCGAGCCGGACGGCGGCGAGATCACCACGACGTTCTCCAGCGCCGAGATCCTCACCCCGACCCAGGCCTGGCAGGGCGAGAGCGACGGCGTGCCGACCGACCTGCGGGTGCCCGGTCAGGAGAAGCTGGGCACCAAGGCGCTGGCGCCGGGCGACGGCAGGTCGGCCGACGCGCCGACGTCGAGCGACGTGACGTTCCAGCGGTTCGACGTGCCCGTGCGCGGCAAGGTCGAGGCGCCGGTGCTGCGCTGGGAGGGCACCGCCGACCCGGCGCGCCTGGTCGGCCTGCGGGCCTGGAACCCGGACACCCGGGCCTGGGACGTGGTCGCCTCGGCACGCGGCGCCGTCGAGGGCAGCACGGTGCTCGAGGCCGCGGTGACCCGCGACTACGTGGTCCGCGGCAAGGTGCACGCCATGGTCACGGGCGAGGACCCGTTCGCGGACGACATCGACGCCGGTTCGGGCGACCGGTTCGCCAACCCCGACGACTACGACTTCTCGATGGTCCACTACACGGACACGCAGTACCTGTCCGAGGGCGCCGTCGAGCAGGAGAGCGCCGAGGAGCGGGCCGTGTGGGGCAAGGCCTACACGGGCGTCATGGACTGGATCGTCGACAACGCCGAGGAACGCAAGATCGCGTACGTCGCGCACACCGGCGACATCATCGAGAACAACATCCGGAACCTCCCGCCGGAGCTCGAGGAGCAGGTGGAAGGCGAGTTCGAGTTCGCCTCGGAGGCCCAGGGCCGGATCGACGCGGCGGGCATCCCGAACGGCGTCGTCGCGGGCAACCACGACAACCAGTCGGGGACCGACCCGGAGCTGTTCAACCAGCACTTCGGTCCGGACCGCTACGAGGCGCTCGCCGAGGGCTGGGAGAACGCCACCTACGGCGGCTCCATGAAGCCGGGCTCGAACGAGAACCACTACGACCTGTTCTCGGCCGGCGGCCTCGACTTCGTGGTGGTGGGCCTGTCCTACGGCGTGACGCGGGACGAGGCCGAGTGGGCCGCGGAGATCTTCGACCGCTACTCGGACCGCAACGGCATCCTGCTCACGCACGACTACCTGGAGCCGTCCTCGTCGCCCGACGGGCGCGGGGCGAACTTCGGCGGGTCGGACGGGCCGCTGCTCTACAACCTGCTCGTCAAGGACAACCCGAACGTCTTCATGGTGCTCGCCGGGCACCGCCACGGCGTGGGCACCAACGTGCGCCCGCCCGTGGTCGGCGACATCGGCGGCGGCGTGGTCGAGCTGCTCGCGGACTACCAGTTCTACACGGTGTCCGCGGACCAGCTGGGGCTCACCGAGATCGGCGGGTACGACCCCACCGACCGGCTCCGGCTCGGCGCGTCGTTCTTCCGCATGCTGCAGTTCGACGTCGACCGCGGCGAGGTGTCCATCGACACCTACTCGCCGCTGCTGGGGGAGTTCGGCGCCACGGAGTACGACGAGGACCAGCGGTACAACGGTCTCGAGGACAACATGGTGCTGCCGGTCGACCTGACGTCCCGCACCACGTCGTTCACCACGGAGTCCGTGGTGCTGTACGACCCGGTGCACGAGATCGGCACGGCCACGGTGACCTCCGGTGAGGTCGCCTCCGTCCGGTGGGACGGCCTCAAGCCGGGCCGTACCTACGCCTGGTTCGTCACGGCCAGCACCTCCGGGGGCGGCACGACGACGGCATCGCCGGCGTACTTCACCACGGCACGGCGTTGAGGTTCCGGCCTCTAGGACGCACCGTGGTCCTGGCGGGGCTGCTCGCAGTGGTGAGCAGCCCCGCCGGGGGGCAGGCCGCGTGGGCACACGACGCCACGAGCGACGTCTACGCGGAGGTGACGGCGGTGCCGGCAGGCACCGCGGCGCAGGCCGGTGCGCCGACGGCGGACGTCACGGCCGTGCTCGACCTCGAGTACGACCTGTTGATGAAGTCCGCCTGGCTGCGGGCCGAGGCGTACGAGGCGACGGGCCGGGCCGACCAGCTCGCGCAGCTCGACCAGCACGAGCGGGCCGTCGACGGGTACGTCTCCGACCGGTTCGCCGTCACCTACGACGGCGAACCGTGTGCCCCGGCGCTGTCCACGGCCGACGTCGTGGAGCGCGGGGAGCGCGCCTACGCGTCCCTGACCTACTCGTTCGCCTGCGCGGGAGAGCCGGAGGGCGTGCACGAGGTGTCCAGCGCGCTGTTCCCGGACGCCGAGTCGTTCGTGCACTCCACGGAGACGATCGTCCGGTACTCGCTGGACGAGGAGGAGGGCTCCGCGGTGCTCACCGCGGCGTCGCCCACGCTCACCACCGGGGCGAACCGGCTGCTCAAGCAGGTGGGGGAGTTCTTCGTGCTGGGCGGGGAGCACCTGCTGTTCGGTCTGGACCACGTGCTGTTCCTGCTGGCGCTCCTGATCGGCGCCCGCAGGCTGCGCGACATCGTCTGGACCGCCACCGCGTTCACCGTCGCGCACTCGGTGACGTTCCTGCTCGCGGCGCTCGGTGTGGTCTCGGTGCCGGCAATCGTGGTCGAGCCGATCATCGCGGCGTCCATCGCGGTGGTGGCGGCCGTGGACCTGTACCTGATCTGGCGCGGCCGGGGCGCCGCGCCGTCCGGCACGGTGCGCGACGGCCTGCGCTGGCGGGCCGACGCGGGGGAGCGGGGCGCGCTGACCGCCTGGGAGCGGTGGCGGCTGCCCGTCGTGTTCGCGTTCGGGCTGGTGCACGGAGTCGGGTTCGCGGGCGCGCTCGGTATCGACGCCGCCTGGTCGTGGACCCTGCTGTGGTCGCTGCTGTCGTTCAACGTGGGCATCGAGGCGGTGCAGCTCGGGATCATCGCCGTCGTGTTCCCGCTGCTGGTGCTGCTCCGGGTGCGCGCCCCGCGGACGGCGCGGTGGGTGCTCGGTGCGGCGACGGCGGGGATCGCGGCGGTCGCCCTCTACTGGGTGGCGGAGCGACTAGCTGGAGCCCTCTGACCTCCGCGTCTCTGCCGAACCGCCGAGCGTAGGGGTGGTCGCCCCATGAACGCGGATGAGGCGACTACCCCTACGTTGATTGGGCGGCGCCCACGATCGCTGTAATCCAGGAGTTGACCTCGGACACAGCCCGGTCGATCGTCAGGTCTGGGCGTTCGACGGCTGCCGCCGCTGCGATGAAGTCGGTTCTCCAGTGCGGGTGCACTACGACTGTGCACGGCCATCGCCGGACGGCACGTCCAAGAACCTGTGCGTCGTGGGCGCGCGCGCTGAAGACGTCGGCGCATGCCGTATGCAAGTCGCGGAGCGTTACGACGTCCTCGACCTGGGCGAGGTCTCGCAGGGCGAGCAGGTCGACGACATCTCGTGCACGATCGTTCCTGGTGGTGGGCGGATCATGGGGGTCGGTACACGCGTGCAGCTTTTGAGCGATCTGATAGCGCAGCGCGATTCCCAGCAGTCGGTCCGGTGAAGGCAGTCCGAAATGGTCGAGCCGCGGCGCGGCGAGTTCATCGGTCTCCAGGGTTGCTGAACCCTCATCGGGTGCGATCTCGACCTGGATCTTTCGCCAGACCTTTCCGCGAATGCTCAGCCGGACATCGAAGCGGCGTGGTTTGGCAACGCGGGCAGGGGCGTCGATCGTCTCGATGGGACCGCGTTCCAAGGTGAGGGGCCCCCACGGGTCTGCCAGGACGGCGTCGAGCTGGGAAACGAACTCGTCGATGTCGCCGCTGACTATCCCGTCAACATCCTTCGTCGGCCTGGCTGACTTGCCGAGGCGGTGCTGGAGATAGGTGCCTCCCTTGAGAAGGAAGGTCGGCCTGTTCGGTGACCCGACGGCGCGCTGCAGCGCAGCCACCACGACGGTGGAGGCAACCAGCCAGCCTAGGCGCCCGCTGTCCAGCTCGAGCTTGTCGTGTGCTGCGGCGATCCAGGCGTCCAGGACTCGTGCGTTCGTCGGTTCCTTGTCACGATTCGGGAGGTTGCCGATCAAGGCGATCGGGTTCTCGGTGGTCACGCTCGCTCCTCCAGGCGGCTGGCAAGCAAATGCTCGTCCGCAGAAGGGAGCCGCCCGGCGTCCGAGCCGCGCTCCAACGCCTGTCGGAGCAGGTAGGTCGGCACGCCGCTGTCGATGCACTGTCGGATTGCGGTGATGAGCGTGACCGTCGGGATCTCGTTCCACCAGCCGATCTCGTCGTCGGCAAGGTCCTCGTGGTGGACGGTGTAAAGGCCACCTCCGGAGCGGCGAATACGACGGTTGCGGGCGACGGTGAGTTGTACTCGACCAGGGTTGATGTCGCAGACCTCGTATGCGGCAAGCGCCGTGTCGTGGCTCAGGCAGGCTCGAGGGTCGCCCGTCCAGAGCACCGCCTGCATGTAGGGAGCGTTCGGGCCGGCTGGAAATTTGGGGAAGCGGTAGACCGCGGTGGCGACACGTTCGATCTTCCCTCTCCTGGCGAGCATCGTCACGGCGTCTTTACTGATCCCGAGCCGACGGGCGTCGGACAGTGTGACGAAGCCATGCTGGTCGAGCGCCACGTCCCATAGTGCGTCCTGTGCGTGCATGATCCACCTCCCCGCCAAAAGGCTAACGGAATCGTTAGTGTTTTGACTCGACATGGACCACTTGCGGAGGCGAGCCGTTCTGGTGTCAACCGTCATAACCGTGATCATGGTTCATGAGATGCCGGTTGGCTCGTTGTGATAGATGTTGTTGCGTATAGGCAACGCTGCGGTGGGTTGGCGGTTGATCGCGGAGATGGTCCTATGGGTGCGCCGACCAGAAGCTCGCCAGCTCCGCGTCCAGGGCCGGGGCGACCTGCATGGGGAGCGAGTGCGTGGTGTCGGGCCAGATCTTGACCTGGGCGTCCGGGATCAGCTGTGCCCTCTCCGCCGCGCTCTCGCCGCCGGCCAGCGACGAGTCGCTCGCGATCGCCACGTAGACCGGCATCGGAAGGCCCTCCAGCTCGGCGTCGGTCAGCTGGACGGGGTTGGGCAGGCCGGACGCGTTGTAGCTTTCGGCCCCCACGTTGATCAGCCGGGCGAGCGGATCGTCCGGGTCGACCTCCTCGTCCTCGACGCCGCCGATCTCGTTCAGGGCCGCCTCGCGCCAGGACTCGGGCAGGAACGGCAGCGAGACCGGGATGCTCGCGAGCACCACCGAGAGCGGCAGGGTCCCCAGCGTGAGGAGCGGCTCGAGCAGGGCGAGGCTGGCCACGCGGTCGGGGTGGCGCACCGCCACGGCGGCTGCGAGCCCGCCGCCCTGGGAGTGGCCCACCAGGTGGGCGCGCTCGATCTGCAGGCCCGCCATGGCCTCGTCGACCCACCGCGCGGCGTCGCCGATGTCGCGCAGCGGGATCTGCTGCTCGGACAGGCCGGTGTCCCCGAGGACGTCGAAGGCGTAGACCGTGCGGTGCTCGAGGTAGTGCGGCAGGTTGTCGCCCCACATCGGTGCGGCGGCCGCCCGGCCCGGCAGCAGGACGACGGGGACGTCGTCGGCCTGTCCCTCGGCGACCCAGCCGTAGGCGCGGACGGTGCCGAAGCTGGTCTCGACGTCGTGCGTCTCCGTGGGCTCGGGCAGGCGGCCGAGCGCCTCGGCGTACGCGTCCTCGTAGGCCTGGCGTGCCTCTGGGCTGCGGAAGTGGCCGAGGCCGGGGCCGCTGGTCGCGAGGAGCAGCACCAGGCCGCTCGTGGAGATCGTGGCGACGGCGGCGAGCAGGACGGTCGGCCACCGGCGCTTGCGTCCGGTGCGGTTCTCGCGCATCTGAGGTCCTCTCGGCTGGCGGTTTTACAATGCGAGTGCATCGTATCAGGTTGCGATGCAACTGTATTGCTACGCTGTCCGCATGCCGAGAGTCGTCGACCACGCAGAGCGCCGCCAGCAGATCGTCTTCGCGCTCTGGCTGGTGATCGCCCAGCAAGGGATCGAGGGCGTCAGCCTGCGCCACGTGGCGGCGGAGGCCGGCGTCTCGATGGGCCGGATCCAGCACTACTTCGGCACCAAGGAGGCTCTCGTCCTGGCCGGCTGCACCGCGCTCGTCGACAGCGCGTACGGCGGCTACCAGGAGACCGCCGAGGCCCCGCCGCGCGATCGGCTGCTGCACGTCGTGAGCCAGCAGATCCCCGGGACGACGGCGGGCGCATCGGCGTCAGCGTCTGGTACGCGTACGTGGCGAAGTCGATCAACGACGACGCCGTCCGGCAGGTGCTGGCCGAGGCGCGGCGAGGTGCTGAGGAAGAGTGCGTGCGGCTGATCCGGGCCGCCCGTGGTGCGGGCGCTGACGCTGGGGATCCGGCGGCCCTGGACCAGGCCCGGCGGCTGCTCGCGCTGGCCGACGGCCTGACGCTGCGGGTGCTGGTCGGGGATCTGGAGGCGGCCGAGGCCGTGGCCATGCTCGAGGCGGAGGTCGACCGGGCCTGACCCTCGGGCCGGCTCAGCCGGGGTCGCGCGAGTCGCCGAGCAGGTCGGTGAAGAGGCTCTCGGACTGCTGCGCGACCTCGACGTCCCGGCCGACCCGGTTCGCCTGGTCGGACCGCTCGTCCGGCCGGGCCCAGGCGCTGCCACGCACTCCGCGCCGGATCCATTCCAGGACGAGTCGTGCGCCGTCGACGCCGTGCCTGTGCGCCGTCGCCGTGAGCCGGGTCAGGTCGGCGTCGGACAGCTCGACGACGATCCGTCTGCCGTCGAGCTCGACACGCGAGCAGGAGCGGTGGTCGGTCATGGCATCACCACTCAGACGTCGTCGGGGAGAACGCGGAACGCCCTGTCCTCGGTGAGCGGGCGGATGGTGCGGAAGCACCGACGGTCGAGGGTCAGGATCGCGGTCGTGCAGAAGTCTCGGGCGGTGACCGCGATGACGGCGTCGGTGAGGTCGAGGCGGAGGTCGTCGTACTGGACCTGCACCGCACGTGCTGCACGCAGGCTGTCGGCGGCGAGCTGGGTGATGATGAATCGACCTGACGTGGCCTGTCTGACGATCACGTCGAGGAGCGTGCCCGCGACCTGGCGGCCGAATCGAAGGTCGATGAGTGGTGCGATGGCGCGCATGTCCGGCTCCTGGGTCTGCTCGTGTCTCGGCGTCTGCGCCCAGCCTGCCGCGTGCTCCCACCGGGCTGCGCTGCGAGTCCCGAATCCTTGCGGATACGCAATGCGCCGCCGGCACCTCGTACGCTCTACGGTGTGATCCAGCCCGTTTCTCCCCGACCCGACGCCGCCGACCGCCCCGAGCTCGCGGGGTTCCGGACCAAGCCGGTCTCGTTCGTGCGCCGGTCCGGCCGGCTGACGGACAAGCAGAAGCGGATGTGGGCCGAGCTGCACCCCCGGTACCTCGTCGACGTGCCCCGAGCCGTCGCGCGCACCTCCGTGGACCCGGAGTACGTGCTCGACCCGGAGGCCGTGTTCGGTCGCCGCGCGCCGCTGGTCGTGGAGATCGGCTCGGGCCTCGGCGACGCCGTCGTCGAGGCTGCCATCACCGACCCCGAGCGCGACCACCTCGCCGTCGAGGTCTACCAACCCGGGCTCGCGCACACGATCGCGCGCGCCGAGCGAGCGGGCGCGGTACTCGGCCAGGACGGGCTGCC
Source organism: Promicromonospora aerolata (assembly GCF_042682255.1). Taxonomy (NCBI): domain Bacteria; kingdom Bacillati; phylum Actinomycetota; class Actinomycetes; order Micrococcales; family Promicromonosporaceae; genus Promicromonospora; species Promicromonospora aerolata. Next base: position 2,333,023 of record NZ_JBHUHF010000001.1, on the reverse strand, counting down.
CAACCTGCGGCTCGTACAGGCCAACGCGGCCGAGCTGCTGGCGACCACGATCGCGGCCGGGACCGTGGACGAGCTCTGGGTCTTCTTCCCCGACCCCTGGCACAAGGCGCGTCACCACAAGCGCCGCCTGGTCACCGCGGAGTTCGCGGCGCTCGCGGCCCGCGTGCTGCGACCGGGCGGGGTGCTGCGGCTCGCCACCGACTGGGCCGAGTACGCCGACCAGATGATCGAGGTCCTCGACGCGGAGGAGTCCCTCACGAACGCGCACGGTCCCGCCAGCACGGCGCCCCGCTTCGAGCGCCGGGTCCTGACCGGCTTCGAGCGCAAGGCGCAGGCGGCCGGGCGGGCGATCGCCGACCTGACCTACCTCCGCCGCTGACCCCGCGGCCGGCGCGCTCAGCGGGCGGGGTCCAGGCGGATCACCACCGACTTGGACGCCGGGGTGTTGCTGCCCTCGGCCGTGTGGTCCAGCGGCACCAGCACGTTGGTCTCCGGGAAGTACGCGGCGGCGCACCCGCGCGCCGTCGGGAACGCGATGACGCGGAACCCGGGCGCCCGGCGCTCCTCGGTGCTCCCGTCCCGCCCGGGCCACTCGCTGACCAGGTCCACGGTGTCGCCGTCGGCGAAACCGAGGGCCGTCAGGTCCTCGGGGCGCACGAACACGACGCGCCGCCCGCCCTTCACCCCGCGGTACCGGTCGTCGAGGCCGTAGACGGTGGTGTTGAACTGGTCGTGGGAGCGGACCGTCTGCAGCAGCAGGCGGCCCTCCGGCACCTCGACCACCTCGAGCTCGTTCACCGTGAAGTTCGCCCTGCCGGTAGCCGTCGGGAACAGGCGGGCGTCGCGCGGCGGGTGCGGCAGCACGAACCCGCCGGGCTCGGCGACCCGTCGCTCGAAGTCCTCGAAGCCGGGGATCACGCGGGAGATCGAGTCGCGGATGCGCGAGTAGTCGGCGGCGAACGCCTCCCACGGGGTCTCGTCGCCAGGGCCGAGCGCCCGACGAGCCAGGTCGCAGAGGATCGCGGTTTCGCTGCGCAGGTGGTCCGACGCCGGGGCCAGCTGTCCCCGCGAGGTGTGCACCACGCTCATCGAGTCCTCGACGGTCACAACCTGCTCCCGGCCGCCCGTGAGGTCCCGCTCGGTGCGGCCGAGGCAGGGCAGGACCAGGGAACGCTTGCCGGGCAGCACGTGGGAGCGGTTGAGCTTGGTCGACACGTGCACGGTGAGCGGCACCTCCTGCAGCGCGGCCTCGGTGACGGCGGTGTCCGGCGTAGCCGCGGCGAAGTTGCCGCCCACGGCCATGAAGACCCGGAGGTGTCCGTCCCGCAGGGCCCGGACGGTGTCCACGACGTCCAGCCCGTGCGCGCGCGGCGGCTCGAAGCCGAACTCGCCGGCGAGCGCATCGAGGAATGCCTCGGGCGCCCGTTCCCAGATGCCCATGGTGCGGTCGCCCTGCACGTTGCTGTGTCCGCGCACCGGGCAGGCACCCGCGCCCGGGCGGCCGATGTTCCCGCGCAGCAGCAGGAAGCTCACGATCTCGCGGATGGTGGCCACCGCCTGCTTGTGCTGGGTCAGGCCCATCGCCCAGCAGACGATGACGTTCTCGGCGGCCAGGACGTCGCCCACGAAGTCCTCGATCTCGGACCACTCCAGCCCGGTGGCCCGTGCGACGTCGGCCCGGTCCACCGCGCGCCACGCAGCCGCCGCCTCGGCGAAGCCCGAGGTGTGCTCGGCGATGAACTCGTGGTCCAGGACGCCGGGGTGCCCGGCCGTGCGGGCGTCGTCGTCCGCCTCCAGGAGCAGATGGTTGACCGCCTGGAACAGGGCGAGGTCGCCGGCGAGGCGGACCTGGAGGAACCGGTCGGCGAGCTTGGTGCCCTGCCCGACCACGCCGCGCACCCGCTGCGGGTTCTTGAACGTCTGCAGACCGGCCTCGGGCAGCGGGTTGATCGCCACGATCCGTGCGCCGCGATCCTTGGCCTCCTCGAGCGCGGTGAGCATGCGGGGGTGGTTGGTCCCGGGATTCTGCCCGACGACGACGATCAGGTCGGCGTGGTCGGTGATGTCCTCCAGGGAGACGCTGCCCTTGCCGATGCCCAGCGTCTCCGTCAGCGCGCTGCCCGACGACTCGTGGCACATGTTCGAGCAGTCCGGCAGGTTGTTCGTGCCGAGCTTGCGGGCGAAGAGCTGGTAGAGGAACGCGGCCTCGTTGCTGGTGCGACCGGAGGTGTAGAAGGCCGCCTGGTCCGGTGAGTCCATCGCGCGCAGCTCGGTGGCGACCAGGTCGAGGGCTTCGTCCCAGGACACGGGGCGGTAGTGGTCGGCGCCCTCGTCCCGCAGCATCGGCTCCGTGAGCCGGCCCGACTTGCCCAGCCGGTGGTCGGTCCAGGTCGCCAGCTCGGAGATCGGGTGCTCCGCGAAGAACGCCGCGTCGGCCCGCTTGCGGGTGGCCTCCTCGGCGACCGCCTTGGCGCCGTTCTCGCAGAACTCCGCGAGGTGCGGTTTGCCCGGCTCCGGCCAGGCACATCCGGGGCAGTCGAAGCCGCGGTGCTGGTTGACCAGCGGCAGCGTACGCAGTCCGCGCGCTACGCCGGCCTCGTCGAAGACGTCCGCAAGGCCGTGCACCACCCCGGGGACGCCGGCGGCGCTGGTCTTCGGCGGGCCGATGCGCAGGTCCGGCTCCGGGGCGTCGTTGCGGGCGTCGTCGCTCACGTCGGTCACCCTTCGACCCTACGCCGGACTTCACCCCGTGTGGAGCGCCAGGACATATCGGCCAGTGCGGGTGTGGTTGCGGGCACCGGCGCCGACTGCAGACTTCGTTGCGGTTTTAGAGGTCACAGCCGCAACGATCTCTGCACTCGAAATCTTGCGGTGTATCAAACTCTGCAGTCGGCGGGTGGCGGCTGGGCCGGCGCCAGGGTGGGTGCAAGGCCAGAGCCGGGTTCAGGGCCGGGGCGTGGGTATATCGGTCGGCGGGGGTGCGAGACTGGCGGCATGGGAGTCGTCACCGACCGGCGGCGCGTCGTCCGGGTCCGTGCGGGTGCACGCGCGGCACGTCCGGACACGCTCGCCGTCGAGGAACCGCTGATGGTCCGGCTGGTCGAGCCCGGACCCGTGCCGGGTGGCGGGACGATGCCGGCAGGTGGCCCGGCGCCGGGCAGCAGCGCACTGACCCTGACGATGCGGACACCGGGCGACGACTTCGACCTCGTGGCGGGCTGGCTGGTCTCGGAGGGTGCGGTGGCCGCGCCGGACGACATCGTGGCCATGCGGCTGTGCCCCGACGAGGAGAACACCGTCGAGGTGGCCCTTGCCCACGGTGTCGAGCCTCCGCGGACGCGGGCCTTCGCGACGACCAGCGCGTGCGGCGTCTGCGGGTCGGACACCGTCGTGGAGGTGCGCGCCGGGCTGCGGTGGCCGGTCGCGCACGACCCGGTGACGGTGGGCGCCGATGTGATCGCGTCCCTCCCGGACCTGCTGCGCGAACGCCAGCGTGCCTTCGACCGGACGGGTGGTCTCCACGCCGCCGGCCTGTTCACCGCCGACGGTGAGCCGCTGTACGTCCGCGAGGACGTCGGCCGGCACAACGCCGTCGACAAGGTGGTCGGGGCGGCGCTGCGGGCCGGTGCCCTACCGGCCGGGGGCACGGTGCTCCAGGTCAGCGGGCGGGCGTCGTTCGAGCTCGTGCAGAAGGCCGCACGGGCCGGCATCCCGGTGCTGTCCGCGATCTCGGCGCCGTCGACCCTTGCCGTGGACCTGGCCGACGAGTGCGGGCTCACCCTGCTCGGCTTCGTGCGCGGCGACTCCATGAACGTCTACACGGGGGCGGACCGGGTGCGGTGAGTCAGCACACGGTCCGCCTGGACAACGCTCGCCGGCTGTTACCGACGCCACCGGCTCTGCGCTTCTGACATCCGGCGCCGGCGCCGGCGCCTCAGACCGCCTGCCCGGTCCGGCGGGCGAGGAAAGCCGCTGCGGCGTCCACGGCCCGCGCCGCCGCGGGATCTGTGCCGTGCTGGTGCTGGAACACGTGCGCGCTCCTGGGGTAGCTCTCCAGGGTGACCTCGACGTCCGCGGCAGCGGCGCGGGCGGCGAGGGTGGTGGAGTCGTCGAGCAGTACCTCGTGCGTGCCGACCTGGAGCAGGAGCGGCGGCAGCCCGCGCAGGTCGGCGAGCACGGGGCTCGCGAGGGAAGCACGGGCGTCGGCGCCGTCGGGCAGGTACGTCTCGGCGTACTCCCGGATGTCGGAGGCGTCGAAGATCGGGTCCACGCTCTCCTTGCCGGTGAGGCTGGGGCCGGACAGCGTCAGGTCGAACCAGCCGGAGAACGTGGCCACGGCGGCGGGCAGCGGGAGCCCGGCGTCGCGGGCGGCCAGCACCGTCGCGAGGGCGAGGCCACCGCCGGCGGAGTCGCCCGCGAGGACGACGCGCGCCGGGTCGGTGTCGTCGAGCAGCGCGCGGTAGGCGGCCACGGCGTCGTCCACAGCCGCGGGGAACGGGTGCTCGGGGGCGAGCCGGTAGTCGAGCGACAGCGCGCGCAGACCTGCTCGGGCGGCGAGCACGGCGGTGAGCGGGACGCCGGTGCGGGCGGTCCCGATCACGTAGCCACCGCCGTGCAGGTAGAGCAGCACGCCGGAGCTGTCATCGGCCTGTGGCACGGCGACGTCGAGCGCGGGGACGCCGCCGAGCACGGTCTCGGTCACCCGGGTGCCGTCCGGTACCGGCATCCGGCCGAACGACGCGTAGAAGGTGCGGAGCTCGCCGAGCGAGTTCTGGTCCATGATTCGCCTCCATGCCCGAAGATAGATTCCATGGAAGCCAAACAAGGTTCCGAGGAATCTATTCCGGCGGGCGACGGGTTCGAGCACGCCCGGCTGCTCGATGATCTGGTCCGCGTCGAGGTGCGGCTCTACACCCTGTTGGACGCGCGGCTGCGCGCCGCGCACGGCCACGGGCTCGGGCGGCTCGACGCGCTGCGCGCGATCGCAGACGTTCCGGGCTGCCGGGTCTCGGACGTGGTCCGACGTCTCGGCATCACCGTCGGCGCGGCGAGCAAGGGGGTCGAGCGGCAGGTGCGCGACGGGCTGGTCCGCCGCACGGCCGACCCCGAGGACGGCCGCTCCTCGTTCCTCGCCCTCACCCCGGCCGGGCGGCAGGTCCTGGACGAGGTGCTGCCCACTCTCGACCGCGAGGTGGCCGCGGTGCTGCGCGACACCGGCGTGCCTGACGGCGACCTGGCGCACCTCGCTCGGGTCCTCGCCGCGGTGCGCGGCGCGCTGGAGGCCGGACACGTGAGGTGAGGCGTGAGGTGTGGCGCCCGCGGTGCGAGGGACTTTCGCGAAGCTCGCATGTCCGAAAAAACGCTCCCTGTCTCTCCCTTGCCTACGGCAGAATTCACGCACCGTACACGCACTGTTCATGCACCGTTGCGCGCCCAGTGGGGAGACCATGCTCCGAATCCACTTCACGTCCGACGATCTCGCACGGGTCCGGATGGCAGCCGGACCGGACCCGATGTGGGAGACCTTGCTCAGTGGGCACCTGATCAACGAGCTCCACGAGGCCCGGACGTTCGGGGCGTGGCGTTCGCGGGTCGTCGCCGACCTGCCTCGTCTCGCCCTGCCGTACCTGCACCTGACGCCGCCCCGTGGCTACTCGCCGGACTTCCTGACGCCGGCCGACGGGGCCGCCGACTTCGGCGACGGGCTGGACCGTGTTCTCGTCACGCACCGGGACCGCCTGCGGACCGACATCGACCGCCTCGGCGAGCAGAAGGCCGTCTCGACGTGGGCGTCGGACCTCCGGGACGGCCTGGTGAAGGCGGTGGACGGATTGGGCGCCACGATGACGGCGTACCACGCCCACGCGATCGAGCCGTACTGGACACGGATCCATGCCGCCGTGGACGCGGACCTCATGGTCCGTGCTCGTCTGCTGGCGACCAGCGGTGTGGAGGGCGTGCTGTCGTCCTTGCACTCCACCATCGCCTGGGACGCGCCGGTCCTGACGATCGACAACCCGACCGTGGATCGCGACGTCCACCTGGCGGGACGCGGGCTGCGGTTGATTCCCTCGTACTTCTGCTCGGGCAAGCCCATCACCTGCGCCGATCCGGAGCTCGAGCCGGTGCTCCTGTTCCCGATCGAACGGAGCGTGAGCCTGGTCGGCGTTCCGCGGGCAGACCCACAGGCGGCGCTCGCCCGCCTCCTGGGCCGGACGCGGGCCGCCGCGCTGCAGGCGCTGGTGCGGCCGACGACGACGTCGGGGCTGGCCCGGCGGCTCGGAGCGTCCCTGGCCTCCGCGTCGGAGCACGCGACCGTGCTGCGCAGGGCCGGGCTCATCCGCTCCACACGGTGCGGGAACCGGACGTCGCACGAGCTCACCGCGCTCGGCCATGGGCTGTTGAGCGGCACGCCGGCCTGAGCCGAGCCGGCGTCGCGGGTGCGGCATGCCTCGCGCACCCCACCGGGTGGCGGGGTGCGCGAGACGTGCCATCAGGCTCGGTCAGCTGGTCGACTCGGCCTGCCAAGCGGTGAAGTGGCTGGTGGAGTCGCCCTTCGAGTCGTAGCCGCGGTAGTACGCGGTTCGGTTCTCGTCGGCCTCGGGGAAGCTGCAGCCGACCCAGATTCCGCTGGCGGCGGTGTGCCGGTTGATGCAGTAGCCGTTGTACCAGTACCCCGCGTCGTAGAAGTTGAACTGACCGATGGCGGCGCGGCCGTTCCCCTCGTCGTCCTTGACCCAGATCGTGTCGCCGTTGCGGACGTAGCAGACGTGCACGTAGCTGTTGTTCGACACCTCGTTGCCGCTGCAACCGTGGCTGTCGTTCTGTACCGCGAAGTCGAGTCGGGCAGACTGAGCGGCGCTCGCGGGCTCAGCGACCTTGACGATCTGACGGGTACCCACGAAATCGCTCTGGGCAATGGTGTCGTCGCTGCTGCTTGCAACGCTGTCGGAAGCTTGTGCCGTCTGGGCGCCGCCGAGCACGGCGAGGGATGTCATCAGCACAGCTGACAGTGCGCCGAAGATTCGCTTCTGGACTGACATCGGATCTCACTTCCCGTCCGCGTCTGTTCGCCCGACACCGTGCCGGGCGTTGCGCGGTACTCCCCAAACGTAGGAGAAAGACCCTCCCACCTGCGTAGACGTTCGGGCGAGGGTGAATGCTTCGGCGTAGGCCGAAAGGCTGCCCAGCCGTGCATCAGGCCGTCGGCGGGTTCTTCGGCATGAACGTCTACACGGGGCGGACCGGGTGCGCCGAGCCGCCGCGGGCCTCACCGGCCGAGCAGCCGCGACCCGAGCGAGGTCTGCTGGTACAGCACCAGCCTTCCGCGGCGCTCCGCCGCCACCAGCCCCGACCGCTCCAGGACCTTGAGGTGATAGGAGACCGTCGGCTCCGACCAGTGATAGCGGCGGCTGAGCTCGCGGGTGGACCGTGGCTCGTCGAGGACCGTGAGGAGCTGGGCACGCGTGCTGCCGACGAGCTCGGCCAGGGCCGGTGCCGGGTCCGGCGGGTCGGCCCGTTCCCACAGACGGGCGATCCCGTCCGGCCGGTAGGCGAGCATCGGGGTGTACGGCTCCTCGGCGGTGAACCGCACCGGCCCGTGGTGGGCGGTGACCGGCACGAACAGCAGCCCCTCCCGCGCCCAGCCGACGGTGCCCTCGTAGGGGCGCGGAAGGCTCACGCCGTCGCCGTCCCAGCTCAGTCCCGGCCCGAGGCTCGTCAGGGCCGCGACCGCGCCGCGCCGGGTGACCAGGTCGCCGCGCCGCCGGACGTCCTCGGCGAGCAGGGCGGCGGCGTCCGGCCAGTCGGCGGAGATGCTGCCCTCGAAGAACGCCTGCACGGCGTCCGCCGCCGTCCGGGCGACCGTCGCCGGCCCTCGTGCCACGAGGTCGGCCAGCACCGTCGGCACGGGGCGGCGCCAGCGTTCGTAGCGCTCCGCGCCGCCGTGCAGGACCGCGACGTCCGGCCGGACGTCCCTGCCCCGCAGCCCGATGTCGAGGTGGTAGTCCACGACCTCCGGCGGGGTTCCGGCGATCTGCGTGACCTGCTGCTGGATCGTGGTGCCCGGCTCCGGCGGGGGCGCGAGGAAGTCGGGCGAGTAGTCGTGGTCGTCGGGCACGAGCGCCTCCAGCACCGCGAGGAGGTAGCCGTCCATCCGGCCCGCCGCGCGCTCGTACCAGGTGCGCGCGTGCGGAGCCGGGTGCGTTCGTCGCAACCGGACCGTGCTGACGACCTCGTGGGCCGGCGACACGACGAACCGGGACCGCGCCAGCACGTCCGTCGTCATCGTGATGTGGATCGCCACGCTCTCAGTGTGGGCCGCGCCGGTCCCGGGCGGAAGGTGATTCGAGCGTGCTCGAAACGGTGGCCGCCACCCGGCGCACCGGAGTCTGCTGGTGGCCCACGACGTCGGGGGACCCGCCCCGCGACGCGACGACCGGGGAGCGACCATGACCATGATGACCAGACGGCAGGCCGGACGCGCGGCACTCACGGCGGGCGCCCTCGCCGTGCTGGGCGGCGCCGTGACGGTGAGCCCGGCCGCGGCCGCCGACGACCCTGCGACGCGCTCCCCGATCCTGGTCGGCGCGAACCCCGCGGTGCAGCTCTTCGACTCGTCCGGGGCATGCACCGCGTACGTGTCGTGCTGGCGGGTGGACTGGTCGGTGCGCGGGTCCGGCACGGCCGTGGTCTTCTGGCGTCCCGACGGCGTGACCGTACTCGGCCGGGACCCGGAGCTGGGCGGCTGGCTCGCGGAGCGCTTCGTACGGCACTTCCCCGAGCTCGAGGGCCTCCCGTGGTCGCCACCCGCCTTCGAGCGGTGCGACGCCCACCTGGACGTCGACCTCGCCCGCGGGATGCGCGCCCGGGCAGGGCAGGTCGAGGTCACGGTGGCGGACGTGCTGGACCGGCGCTCCTACACGACGGACGGGTTCGAGCTCGCCGGCGTGCCGCACAGCCTGCACCTGGTGCTCGCGCCGTGCCGGTCCGGGGACATCCGGGTGGCGGGCCGGGCGCTCCGGGGCACCGTCGACTTCTGGGGTACCCCGGAGCGGCCCGGGTCCTCCGCCTTCGTCACAGAGGCGGAGGTGTGGCGCGCGCCCTGAGGGCGGCGCTCGCGCGGTCGTTCCCGGTTCAGTGTTGCGGGCTGCGCACCGCGGTTCAGTGCTGCGGGCTGCGCACCGCGGTTCAGTGTTGCGGGCTGCGCACCGCGGCGAGGAAGAGGGGCAGGGCGGTCTCGGAGTGGGCGATCCGCAGCAGGTAGGGCCGGTCGACGACCATCCGGGCCGCCGGCTCCGTCGGCACCGCACCGCTCACCTCCATGCCGATCTCGGTGACGGCGGCGGCGACCGTGCCCTCCTCGTCCAGGCTCAGGTAGGCCTGCTGCCACGCCTGGCTGACGCGCAACGGCTCCGTCGTCGTGATGCCGGTCAGGTCGGGATCGTCGTACAGGCCGCCCAGCCCGGCCGCCGTCAGCGCCGGTGCCAGGTCCAGGGTGGGCGGCTCCAGCTCCAGCGTCGGCATGGCGAGCTCGACGGTCCGCGCCGGGGCGCCGTCGAGGGCGCTCGTGAGCTCCGCCAGGGTCTCGGGCGAGATCTCCGCGGGGTCCGTCCCGGCGGGCGGCAGGAGCACGTCCGCGTGGAACGCGGCGACGTAGGGCAGACGGACGGCGGCCCACCCGCCGCTCTCCACATACGCCCAGGGCTGCGTGGCGTGCAGCATCTCGGTGGGTGCCGTGCCGCCGGGCCCGGTGAAGTCCTCGTCGCTGGTGGCACTCTCCTGGAACGGGGCGGCCCAGCCCGCCGCGAACAGCACCGCGTTCTGCAGCACGAGGCGCAGCGCCGGGTCCGGTTCGATCGCGGACTCCTCGATCAGGCCGCCGGTGTGGTGGTTCACCCAGGCGTCCAGGACGTCCTTGCCCGCGTCGGTACCCAGGTCGGTGCGCTGCACGCCGGCGTCGAACCCGGACGCGATCGCGTCGAGGTAGTCCCGCTCGACGGTGAGGTCGTCGTCGAGCACGGCCTGGTTCGCCAGGTGCAGCACCGGGCGGTCGGGGAGCTCGTCGTCCCGCACGACCTCCGGGTCGCCGTCGTGCTCCGCCAGCGCGGCGTGCAGCGCGTTGTAGGCGGACGTGCGGTCGGGGCCCGCCGCGCCGAGCGCCGTGTCGAGGGCGGCGGCGGTCTCGCCGCCGGCGCCCTCGGCGAGCAGCGCCAGCGCGAAGGCCAGCGACGCGGGGGAGACCAGCGCGTTGTCGTCGGTCTCGCCGGTGGCGCGGAGCGTGAGCAGGCCGAGCTCCTCGGTGGCGTCGACGGCGTCGGCGCTCGCCGGCGCGTCGGCGAGCGTGACCACCGTGCGCTCCGCGTCCGAGCGCACGACGCCCTGGTCGGGTGGTGTGCCGGGCCCGCAGGCAGCCAGCGCGAGGACGGCCGCCGTGGCCACGGCGGCCGTCGGCGTGCGGTGGTGGGTGCCACGAGGGGCGGGGCGACGCTGCACGGTTCCTCCTGGTCTGCGGGCACGTCCTGACCCGTCTGTGTGGCGTCACGTCTCGTTCTTGCGGCGCGATGCGACAAGTGTCAGTGGTGCCAGGCACAATCTGTCCCGACCTTCTAGAAGTGAGGTAAGGGACAAGTGGCAAGTATCAACCGGCGGATCGCCGAGGAGCTGGGTGTTCGGGAAGGGCAGGTGACGGCGGCCGTCGACCTGCTCGACGGCGGCGCGACGGTGCCGTTCATCGCCCGCTACCGCAAGGAGGTCACGGGCACGCTCGACGACGCGCAGCTGCGTACGCTCGAGGAGCGGTTGCGGTACCTGCGCGAGCTGGAGGAACGACGCGCGGCGATCCTTTCGTCGGTGGAGGAGCAGGGCAAGCTCACGGACGAGCTGCGCGCCCAGATCCTGTCGGCGGAGACCAAGTCCCGCCTGGAGGACATCTACCTCCCGTACAAGCCGAAGCGGCGCACCAAGGCACAGATCGCCCGCGAGGCGGGGCTGGAGCCGCTCGCGCTGGCGCTGCTCGACGACCCGTCGCTCGACCCCACGGAGACCGCGGCCGGCTACGTCGACGCCGACAAGGGCGTGGCCGACACCGATGCGGCGCTCGCCGGTGCCCGCGCCATCCTGGTGGAGCGCATGGGAGAGGACGCCGATCTGATCGGCACCTTGCGCGAGCGGCTCTGGAAGCGGGGGCGCATGCTGTCCGCGGTCCGTGACGGCGCACAGGACAAGGGCGCCAAGTTCTCGGACTACTTCGAGTTCGCCGAGGCGCTGTCCAGCCTGCCGTCGCACCGGGTGCTCGCGCTCTTCCGGGGCGAGAAGGAGGACGTGCTGGACCTGACGATCGAGCCGGAGGAAGGCATCGAGGCCGGCGTGCCGACGTCGTACGAGGCCACGATCGCGCACCAGTTCGGCATCGCCGACCAGGGCCGCCCCGGTGACCGCTGGCTCGTCGACAGCGTGCGCTGGGCGTGGCGCACCAAGATCCTGGTGCACCTCGGCATCGACGTGCGGCTGCGGCTGCGCTCGGAGGCGGAGGACGAGGCCGTGCGGGTGTTCGCGGCCAACCTGCGGGACCTGCTGCTCGCCGCGCCGGCCGGTACGCGGGCCACGATGGGCCTGGACCCGGGGCTGCGCACGGGGGTGAAGGTCGCCGTCGTCGACGCGACGGGCAAGGTCGTCGAGCACGCGACCATCTACCCGCACGCGCCCCGGAACAACTGGGACGAGTCGCTGGCCGTGCTGGCCCGCCTGGCGCAGAAGCACCAGGTCGACCTCGTGGCGATCGGCAACGGGACGGCGTCGCGGGAGACGGAGCGCCTGGCCGCCGACCTCATGAAGAAGGCACCGGAGCTCGGCCTGACCAAGGCCGTGGTGTCCGAGGCCGGGGCGTCCGTGTACTCGGCGTCCGCCTACGCCAGCGCCGAACTGCCCGACCTCGACGTGTCCATCCGGGGCGCCGTGTCCATCGCGCGCCGCCTGCAGGACCCGCTCGCCGAGCTCGTGAAGATCGACCCCAAGTCGATCGGCGTGGGTCAGTACCAGCACGACATCACCGAGACGAAGCTGTCGCGGTCGCTGGACGCCGTCGTCGAGGACTGCGTGAACGGCGTGGGGGTGGACCTGAACACCGCCTCGGTGCCGCTCCTGTCCCGCGTCTCGGGCGTCACCTCGACGCTCGCGGAGAACATCGTGGCCTTCCGCGACGCCAACGGCCCGTACGCGTCGCGGGCGGGGCTCAAGAAGGTGCCGCGGCTGGGGCCCAAGGCGTTCGAGCAGTGTGCCGGGTTCCTCAAGGTCTCGGGTGGTGCCGAACCGCTGGACTCGTCCTCGGTGCACCCGGAGGCGTACCCGTTGGCGCGCCGCATCGTGACGGCGTCGGGTGCCGACGTGCGGTCGCTGATCGGCAACGGCAGCGCGCTGCGCACGCTGCGAACCACCGACTTCGTGGACGAGACGTTCGGCCTGCCCACGGTCACCGACATCTTCACCGAGCTGGAGAAGCCGGGTCGCGACCCGCGCCCGGCCTTCACCACGGCGTCCTTCGCGGAGGGGGTCGAGACGCTCGGTGACCTGGTGCCCGGCATGGTGCTGGAGGGCCAGGTCACGAACGTCGCCGCGTTCGGTGCGTTCGTGGACGTCGGGGTGCACCAGGACGGGCTCGTGCACGTCTCGGCGATGTCCAAGAACTTCGTCAACGACCCGCGCGAGGTGGTGAAGTCGGGCGACATCGTCAAGGTGAAGGTCATGGACGTCGACCTGCCGCGCAAGCGGATCGCCCTCACGCTGCGCCTGGACGACGAGGTCGGGGCGGATGCCGGTGGCCGCACCTCCGGCGGGTCCCGCGCCGGTGGGCAGGGTTCCGCTCCGGACGGCCAGGGCGGCGGTCAGCGCGGTGGACGACAGGGCGGCGGTCAGCGCGGTGGACGACAGGGCGGCGGTCAGCGCGGAGGTCAGCGCGGCGGCGAGGGCCGCGGCCGGAACGGTCGTGGTCAGGGCCAGAGCGGTCAGGGTGGCAGGGGGCGGCCCGCGCCCGCGGACACGGCCATGGCGGACGCGCTGCGCAAGGCGGGCCTGGCGTAGGAGGGCCCCGGCTCCACCGCCGGCTCCACCGCCGGCGGCCGCGCCGGCTCGACCTCGCCGGTGGGTGCTGATCGATCAAACCTCTGGCGATCGCACCACAGGGGGTTCACGATGACCGCATGAGCCTTTCTGAAGAGACGTTCGACGTCGTAGTCATCGGTGGAGGAGCGGTGGGTGAGAACGCGGCCGACCGCGCCTCGCGCACCGGTCTGTCCGTCGCCGTGGTCGAGTCGGAGCTGGTGGGCGGTGAGTGCTCGTACTGGGCGTGCATGCCGTCCAAGGTGCTGCTGCGCGCGGGCGCCGTCCGCGCCCTCGCGCGGGAGACGCCCGGCCTGCGGGATCCGGGCGCGCCCGACGTCGCCGCCGTCCTGGCCCGTCGGGACGAGATCACGAGCAACTGGGACGACTCCGGGCAGGCCTCCTGGGTCGAGGGCGCCGGCCTGACGCTGGTGCGCGGGCACGGCCGCCTGGTGGGCGAACGGCTCGTCGAGGTCACGGTTCCGGAGAGCTCGGTCAGCACCGACAGCGGTCTCGGGGAGGCCGAGACCGGGGACACCCCGGTGGCCCGGCGCCTGCGGGCCCGGCACGCGGTGATCGTCGCGACGGGCAGCGTTCCGGTCCTGCCGGACACCCCGGGGCTGGCCGAGGCGGCCCCCTGGTCGAGCCGCGAGGCGACGTCCGCCGAGGCCGTGCCCGAGTCGCTGGTGGTCATCGGTGGTGGCGTGGTGGGTGCCGAGATGGCGAACGCGTACGCCGACCTCGGCGCGCACGTCACGCTGCTGTCGCGCGGCGGGCTGCTGTCGGGCGCCGAGCCGTTCGCCGGGGAGATGGTCGCCGACTCGTTGCGCGAGCTGGGTGTCGACGTCCGCACCGATGTCGAGGCGGCCTCGGTCGAGCGGCCCGGCGCCGGGCTCGAGGGCGGCGCGCCCGGACCCGTGACCGTCACCCTGCCCGACGGCGAGAAGATCACCGCCGCCGAGCTCCTCGTGGCGACGGGCCGCGTACCGCGCACCGGCGACATCGGAGTGGAGAGCGTCGGACTGGACGGCGCGGCGCTCGGCCGCGGCGGTGCGCTCGTCGTCGACGACTCGATGCAGGTCAGCGGCGTGCCGGGCGGTTGGCTGTACGCCTGCGGCGATGTGACCGGCCGCGCGCCGACCACCCATCAGGGCAAGTACCAGGCGCGCGTCGTCGGCGACGTGATCGCCGCGCGCTACGGCACGGAGGCCGGGGACCGCAGCCCCACGAGCGGTGATCCGGAGCCGGCTGCCGGGCAGGAGGGCAAGCCGTGGTCGCGGTACGCGGCGACCGCCGACCACGCCGCTCGCGTGCAGGTGGTGTTCACTCGGCCGCAGGTGAGCTGGGTGGGGCCGACGGAGCGCGAGGCGCGCTCGGCGGGGATCCCCGTGGAGGCCGTGTCGTACGACCTGGCCTGGGTGGGCGGTGCGAGCGTGGAGTCGCCCGGGTACACGGGCCGCGCCCAGGTGCTGGTCGACACACAGCGCAGGATCCTCGTGGGCGCCACGTTCGTGGGCCCGGAGGCCGGGGAGATGCTGCACGCCGCGACGATCGCCGTCGTCGGCGAGGTGCCGCTGGACCGCTTGTGGCACGCAGTGCCCGCGTACCCGACGGTCAGCGAGGTCTGGCTCCGCTTCCTGGAGTCCTACGGCCTCTGACCTTCGAGGCCTAAGTTTCTTCGCTTTGGAGCCGTCCAAAGCGAAGAAACCTAGGCCTCGAAAAGGAGTTGGGCCAGGGTCGGGCGGGGGCTACTCCGACGGGGTGAGGGAGCCGTCCGAGCTGAAGACGAGGCCGAGCGTGACCTCACCCTGCTGGAGCGCCGACTTGGTCAGCGGGCCGCCGGCGTCGAGCGAGCGGAACTCCGCGAACTCCAGGCCGTAGGTCTCCTCGAGACCCGGCTGGCAGAACGGACGCTCCGTGCACTCCGGCGGGCCGCCGAGCACGAGGCCGCCGCAGGCCTCCGCGAGCTCGCTGAGCGTGGCGATCCCGTGCTCGTCCGCGAAGGCCTTGGTGACGGCGAACGCGTTCTGGTCCTGCGCGGGCGACGGCTCGCCGAACACGAGGCCGACCTCCTCGCCCAGCCGGGTGAGCTCCTCGACGGTGGCGTCGAGGTCGCTGCTGGCCACCGCCTCGGCGTCGGCCCCGTTGACGTCTTTGTTGATGAACTCCGTCAGGGTGCCCACGTACTCCGGGATCACCTGGACCTGCTCGCCGTTCTCCAGCGCGGGGAGGTAGGCCTCGCGGTTGCCGATGGTGGTGACCTCGGCCTCGTAGCCGGCCGAGTTCAGGACCGTCGCGTAGATGGTGCCGAGCGTGGCGCTCTCCGCGAAGTCGGCAGCACCGATGACGAGCTTGCCGCTACCGCTCTGCTCGGGGTCGTCGAGGCCGGCGTCGGCCACGAACTCCTCCGCGACCTCCTTGGAGGTGCGGCGCTCCACGTCCACCGCCTTGTTCAGGCTGATCAGCGTGTCGGTGTCCAGTGCGGCGGACACCGTGTCCAGGAGCGGGATCAGGGTGTCGTCACCCTCGACGGCCGCCGCGTTGACGGCCGGGATGATGTTGTCGACGGTCTGCAGCTGCTTGTCGTCCTCGAGCACCACGAGCTCGTCGCTGGGCATCGCCTCACAGGCAGCCAGGCTGCCGCCGCCCGTCGGGGTGCTGCCGCCGCCCCCGCCGGCCGAGCCCGGTTCGCCGCAGGCGGTCAGGAGGGTGAGGCTGACGACGGCTGCCGCCGCGCCGAGCGCCCTGGGCAGGGACACATGCGTACGGGGGAACTTCATCGAATGTCTCCGAACGTGGGTGGCGTACAACTGTTCTACGGCTTTGATCTGTCCCATTCGACCCCGACGCGCGACCGATGGCAAGCGATAAACGCGCTCGTGAGAAGGTCGTTACATCCGCAGGGGCGCCGGGGTGGCGAGCCGCTGCCCGATCGCGAGCACGGCGTCGATCACGAGGCAGAGCGCCGCGACCAGCACACCACCCGCCAGCACCTCGCCGTACCGCTGGGTACCCATGCCGAACGCGATGATCTGGCCGAGTCCCCCGCCCCCGGCGAGCGCCGCGAGCGGGATGGTGGCGACGACCTGCACGATGGTGATGCGGAGCCCGGCGTAGACGAGGGTGGTGGCGAGCGGCAGCTCCACCTGCAGCAGGATCCGGCCGCCGCTCATGCCCATGCCCCGGGCGGCGTCGCGGGCGTCCGGGTCGGCGCCGCGCACGCCCTCGTACGTGTTCACCAGCAGCACCGGCACGGCGAAGAACGCGGCGGCGATGACGGTGGCGGTGTTGCCGAACAGCCCGCCCGCGGCGAGCAGCAGGATGATGCCGAGCGTGGGGACCGCGCGCGAGGCGTTGGTGAGCCAGACCACGAGGCCCGCACCCTTGCCGGTGTGCCCCAGCCAGGCGCCCAGCGGGATCGCCACCGCGGCGGCCGCCGCGCTGGCCGCGACGGTCATGAGCAGGTGCTCGCCGGTCAGCTCCAGCACACCACCGGGCGCCGTCCAGGTCAGCGGGTCGTTGAGCCACACGAGGGCCTCGTCGACGACGCTCATGCGGTCCTCCTGCGCAGCCAGGGGGTCAGGGCTCTGCCCGCCGCCCAGAGGGCGAGGTCGAGCACCAGGGCGAGCAGGATGGTCGCGAGCGTGGCGGTCATGATCTCGGCCCGGTAGAAGTTGTTGCGGAAGCCCTGGAACATGAGCTGTCCCAGCCCGCCGTAGCCGACGATGACACCGACGGTCACCAGCGCGACGGTGGACACCGTGGCCAGCCGCAGGCCCGCGATGATGCTCGGCAGCGCGCTCGGCATGGCCACCTGGACGAGCAGGCGCCCGGGCCCGTAGCCCAGCCCGCGGGCCGCGTCGAGGACCGCGGGGTCCACGGTGGCGAGCCCGGCCACGGTGTTGCGCAGGATGATGAGCAGCGCGTAGACGACCAGCCCCACGAGGACGGGGGTGCGGCCGATCCCGAGCAGCGGAGCCAGGATGGCGAACAGCGCCAGGGACGGCA
Organism: Promicromonospora aerolata; assembly: GCF_042682255.1. NCBI lineage: Bacteria > Bacillati > Actinomycetota > Actinomycetes > Micrococcales > Promicromonosporaceae > Promicromonospora > Promicromonospora aerolata. Next base: position 2,315,920 of record NZ_JBHUHF010000001.1, on the reverse strand, counting down.
CCGTGTACATGACGGCCACCGTGCCGAGCACGGGTCCGGACAACCACCGCGACCGGGAGATCAGGACTCCCAGCGGTACGGCGATGGCCGCGGAGATGGCGACGGCCTCGATGGTCAGTCCCGCGTGCTCGACGGTGCGCTGCCACAGCAGGGGCGCGTTGTCGACCACGTAGGACCAGGAGAACCAGGGGTTGCCGGGCATGCCTCCGAACCTACCGTGCGTTCGACCCGGTAGGTTCGAGCACATGGCTGCCCGCACCGTGATCGAGCTGGATTCCGTCCGCAAGGCGTACGGGGACGGCACCGTCGCCGTCGAGGAACTGAGCCTCGCCGTCCACGAGCACGAGGTGCTCGCCCTGGTCGGCCCGTCGGGCTGCGGCAAGTCCACCACGCTGCGCATGGTGAACCGCCTGGTGGAGCCGACGTCGGGCCGCATCCTGCTCGACGGCGAGGACGTCACCACGACCGATCCCGTGGCCCTGCGCCGCCGGATCGGCTACGTGATCCAGAACGTCGGGCTGTTCCCGCACCGCACCGTCGAGGCGAACATCTCGACGGTGCCCGCCCTGCTGGGCTGGGACCGCAAGCGCACGCGGGCCCGCGTCGGCGAGCTCCTGGACCTGGTTGGTCTTCCCGCCGCGACCTACGCGAAGCGGTACCCGCACGAGCTGTCCGGGGGTGAGCGGCAGCGCATCGGCGTGGCCCGCGCCCTGGCCACCGACCCGCCGGTGCTGCTGATGGACGAACCGTTCGGCGCCGTCGACCCGGAGTTCCGGCGGCACCTGCAGACGGAGTTCGCACGGATCCAGGTCGAGACCGGCACCACCGTGGTCCTCGTGACGCACGACATCGACGAGGCGGCCCGGCTCGGTGACCGGATCGCCGTGCTGTCGCGCGGGGGAAGGCTCGAACAGGTGGCGAGCCCGCTCGCGGTGCTGGCACACCCGGCGTCGGACCGGGTGCGGGACTTCATCGGCGACGGGTCCGCCTCCCGCATGCTCGCCCTCGCCCGCGTGCAGCAGACCGACCTGGAGAGCGCGGACCGGATCGTGCAGCCCGCGCCGGCCCCGGTGCGGCTGGGCGCACGCCTGACCGACGCGTTCGAGGCGGTGGCGGCGCTGCCGGGTGCGGCGATGGGCCGGGTGCCGGTCGTGGGGGAGTCGGGCGACGTCATCGGTTCGCTCACCGCCGACGGGATCCTCGGCGCGCTGCGGCGGGCTGCGGACGCCGCGGGAGCCGATCCGGGCGCGGCCGGTGCTCCCGGCGCCGACGCCGTCCGCGACGCCGTCGAGGACGTGCCCGGCCGGGAACCCGTGGTGTGACGGACGCCCCGGTCGGGGCGCGACCGTGGGTCGGTCGACGGCGATAGTCTCGGTCCGTGACCAACGCCCGTGTAGCCCTCGCGACCTGCTCCCAGCTGCCCGACCTCCACAAGGACGATGTGCCGCTGATCGCCGCGCTGGCCGAGCGCGGCGTGACCGCCGAACCCGCCGTGTGGGACGACCCGGCAGTGGACTGGTCCGCCTACGACCTCGTCCTGGTCCGCTCCACCTGGGACTACTCGCCGCGCCACGACGAGTTCCTCGCGTGGGCGCGTGCGCTGCCCCAGGTGGCCAACTCCGCCGACGTCATCGAGTGGAACACCGACAAGCGGTACCTGCGCGAGCTCGACGCCGCCGGCATCCCGGTGATCCCGACGATCTGGCTCGACCCGGCGCGGCACCTGTCCAAGCGAGCCGTGCACACCCGGATGCCGGCGTTCGGCGACTTCGTGGTCAAGCCGGTCGTCAGCGCGGGGGCCCGGGACACGGGCCGGTACCAGCCGGTCTCCGCGGAGTCGCGGGGGCGCGCCATCGCGCACGCCGTCCGGCTGCTCGACGAGGGCCGCTGGGTCATGATCCAGCCCTACGTCACCTCCGTGGACACGGCGGGCGAGACCTGCCTGATCTTCATCGACGGCGAGCTCACGCACGCCGTGCGCAAGAACGCGCTGCTCACGGGCCCGGCCGAGGACTCGGAAGAGCTGTACGCGGCCGAGGAGATGTCCGCCTTCGAGGCCACGCCGGCACAGGTCGAGGTGGCGCAGCGCGCGCTGGCCGTCGCGAGGAAGGCCACCGGCGCCGACCTCACGTACGCACGGGTCGACCTGGTCACCGGCGACGACGGCGTGCCCATGGTCATCGAGCTGGAGCTGACCGAGCCGTCCCTGTGGATGAAGTACGGGTCAGGGGTCGAGGACAAGCTCGCCGACGCCGTCGTCACGCTGCTGGGCTGACCTGACCCGGCTCTCCATCAAACGGTTGAGACGGGAACCGAACTCTTCGGCGATGCCGCAGGGGGTGCCCGGTTGATGAGGTTGCTGTCATGGCAGCGACTCGCGTGCATGCACGCTTCTCAGACCGGCTGACGTCCCGCAGGGGCGCGTGGCTCTCGATCGGCATCGCGGTGGTGGTGCTCCTTGCCCTGTTTGGCGCCCTCGGGCAGTCGTCGGCTCCCGCGGGGAACGACGCCGCGCCGCCCGACTCCGAGTCGGCCCGCGCGAGCGAGGCGCTCGCGCAGTTCCCGGACGCCGACGAACGGTCGGTGCTGGTCGTCGCCACGCGCGCCGACGGCGCCGACCTCACGGACACCGACCTCACGTCGCTCCACGGGCTCGTCCCCGTGCTCGACCGGCAGGCCGGCCCCTCGGCGTCCGCCCCGCTCCCGAGCGCCGACGGAGCGGCAGCCGTGCTGGTCGTCCCCGTCACCGTCGGCGCCGACAACGCCGAGACGGCCGACGTCATCGAGGGCCTGCGGGCGGAGCTCGCCGCGCACCCGGTGAGCGGGATCGACCTGCTGGTCACCGGCGGCCCGGCGTTCGGCGCCGACGTGACCTCCGCGTTCGACGGGGCGGACCTCACCCTCCTCGCCGTCACCGTCCTCATCGTGGCCGTGCTGCTCATCCTCACGTACCGGTCACCCGTGCTGTGGCTGGTGCCGCTCGTGGTGGTCGCGCTCGCCGACCGGCTGGCGGGCCTCGCGACCGCAGCGGCCGGGTCGGCGCTGGACCTGCAGTTCGACGCGGGCATCATCAGCGTGCTGGTCTTCGGTGCCGGGACCAACTACGCGCTGCTGCTGATCTCCCGGTACCGCGAGGAGCTCCTGACGCACGAGGACCACCGCGCGGCTCTTGCCGTGGCCTGGCGCAGGACCGCTCCGGCCATCGTGGCGTCCAACGTCACGGTGGTGCTGTCCCTGCTGACCCTCGTGCTCGCCGTCATCCCCGGGACCAGAGGGCTGGGCATCACCTCGGCCGTCGGCCTGGTGATCGCCCTGTTCGCCGTCCTGTTCGTGCTGCCGCCCGTGCTGGCCGTCTGCGGCCGCAGGGTGTTCTGGCCGTTCGTCCCACGGCCCGGTGCCGTGGCGGGCCACGGCACGGTGTGGCGGACCGTGGCGTCGCGCGTCGTGCGCAGGCCGCTGGTGGCTCTCGCCGCCGGCGGCACCCTGCTCGCCGTGCTGGGAGCCGGGCTGCTCGGCACGTCCGTCGGCCTGGACCAGACCGAGAAGTTCCGTGTCCCGTCCGAGTCGGCCACCGGGCTCGAGGTGCTCGCCGACCACTTCCCGCCCGGCGAGGCCCAGCCGATCCTCGTGGTCGCGAACACCCCGGCCGCCCAGCAGGTCGCCGAGGTGGCCGAGGCCCTCGACGGCACCGTGCGGGCCACCGTGGTGGGGCAGACCGACGACGGCGACCTCAGCAAGGTCATGGTGACGGGCCAGTACGCCCCCGGCACCCCGGAGAGCCTCGACCTGGTCGCGCAGCTGCGCGACGAGGTGGACGCCGTCCCTGGGGCGGACGCGCTCGTCGGCGGTGCGATCGCCACCGACCTCGACGCCCGGGCGGGCAACGTGCAGGACCTCCTGCTCGTGGCGCCGCTCGTGCTGGCCGTCTGCTTCGTGGTGCTGCTCGCGGTGCTGCGGTCCCTCGTGGCGCCCCTTGTCCTGCTGCTGGTCAACCTCGCCAGCGCGGCGGCGGCGATCGGCGCCGGCGCCTGGCTCAGCCGCGTCCTGCTCGACCAGCACGCCCTGGACCTGCAGGTGCCGCTCCTGTCCTTCCTGTTCCTGGTGGCGCTCGGTATCGACTACACGATCTTCCTGGTCCACCGGGCACGAACGGAGGCGGCGGCGCACGGGACGCGGGAGGCCATGGTGCGTGCCGTCGCGGGCACGGGCAGCGTCATCACCAGCGCCGGGATCGTCCTCGCCGGAGTGTTCGCCGCGCTCGGCCTGCTGCCGCTCGTGACGCTCGGCCAGCTCGGCCTCATCGTCGGCACCGGGGTGGTCGTGGACACCCTCGTGGTGCGGACCGTCATCGTGCCGGCGTTGTTCGGCCTGCTCGGCGACCGGATCTGGTGGCCTCGTGCGCTCCAGCGGAAAGACGGAGAATCAGCGCATGAGCACCGCGCAGAGCACCCCGCACTCGTGGGGTGACACCAGCAGGGCACTGCGGTCGAGGGCACCCGCACTGCGTTCCATGCAGGTAGGGCAGCACGTGATCGCGGTCCTCCTGACCGTCGTCGGCGCGGCACGGGCGATAGCGATGGGCACGGGGGTGGCCGCGGTGGTCGCTGCCACGGTCGCGCTGCTCGTCTGGTATGCCGCAGGCATGACCGTGGCCCCGACGGTGCGGAGCGCGCGTGCCGCCCGGTGGTGGCTCGTGGGGCTCGCGGTGGTGTGGGTGGCCTCCGTGGCCGTCTCCGCGGAGTTCGTGTGGGTGGCCTTCCTCATCTGGCTGCTCGCCGGCCACCTGCTGCCGCCCTGGCCGTCCGTCGCCTTCTCCGTCCTCGTGCTCGCCGTCGTCGCGCTGGCCCCCGTCGTGCACGGCAGCACGCCGAGCTACGCCGGGTTCTTCGGCCCGCTGATCGGTGGCGTGTTCGCCCTCGGGATCTCCCGGGGCTACCTGGAGCTGCTGCGCGACGCGCACGAGCGAGAACGGCTCGTCGCCTCGTTGCGGCAGACCCAGGACGAGATGGCGGCCGTCCAGGAGGAGCTCGCGCTCACCCAGCGCCACTCCGGCGCCATCGCGGAGCGCACCCGGCTGTCCCGCGACATCCATGACACGGTCGCGCAAGGCCTCTCGTCGATCCGGCTGCTCGCGCACGCCGCGGCAGACCGCACGTCGGACGTCGATGCCGGCCGCGCCCTGCACCAGGTCGAAGGACTGGCCGGGGAGAATCTCGCGGACGTGCGCCGGATCGTCGCGGCGCTCGCGCCGTCCGAGCTGGAGGACGGCGCACTCGCGGCAGCGCTCGGCCGCATGCTGGACCGGCTGCGTGCCGAGACCGGCCTGGCCACCGAGCTACGGGTCGACGACACCGTCCCGTCGCTCACGACCACGGCCGAGGTGGCACTCCTGCGCACCGCGCAGTCGGCGCTCGCGAACGTGCGGCTGCACGCGGCCGCCGGCCGTGTCGTGGTGAGCCTGGTCGACGCCGACGACACCGTACGGCTCGATATCCTCGACGACGGGCGCGGGTTCGACGTCGGCGCCTGGGACGCGACCGCCGCGGCCGGGACGTCGAGCTACGGCCTGCACTTCATGCGTGCCCGGCTCCGGGAGCTCGGTGGCGGGCTCGACGTCGAGAGCACCCCGGGCGACGGCACGGCCCTGTCGGCCCATCTGCCGCTCGGCCCCGCGACGAAGGAGATCTGAATGGCCGTCACCGTGCTGCTCGTCGACGACCACCCGGTCGTTCGTACCGGCCTGCGTGCCGTGTTCGACGCGCGGCAGGACGTCACCGTGGTCGGCGAGGCGGCGACGGGGGAGGAGGCGGTGCTGCTGGCCGAGCACCTGCACCCCGACGTCGTCCTGTGCGATCTCCGGCTCGGTGGCGGGATGGACGGCGTCGCGGCCACCGGGGCGTTGCGTGCGCTGCGGCCCGCGCCCGCCGTGCTGATCCTGACGACCTTCGACCGCGACGCGGACATCCTTGGTGCGATCGAGTCGGGCGCGGCCGGATACCTCCTCAAGGACGTGCCGCCCGACACGATCGTCGAGGCCCTCCACACGGCCGCGGCCGGGGAGGTGTTCCTCGCTCCCGATCTCGCGACCCGGGTGATGAGCGGGATGCGCCGACCGCGGCCGCGCCTCACGACACGCGAGCTCGACGTGCTCGGGCACCTCGTGCGGGGGTCGTCGAACAAGGAGATCGCTCGTGCGCTGTTCGTCACCGAGGCGACCATCAAGAGCCACCTGGTGCACATCTTCACCAAGCTCGACGTGGACAGTCGGGCCAGGGCGATCCACGTGGCCCGGGAGGCGGGGCTGATCCGGGAGGGTTGACTCGCGGAGGCGGCGGCCCCGACGAGAACGAGGCCCGCACCTCGACCCGGGAGAATTCCCTGGGTCGAGGTGCGGGCCTCGTCTGCATGGGGTGAGCGACGGGACTTGAACCCGCGGCCCTCGCGACCACAACGCGATGCTCTACCAGCTGAGCTACGCCCACCATGTCCGCCGATCTGGACCGGCGACCGTCGAAAACTATACATGCTCGGTGGCCACGGACCGAACTGAAAGCTACGGCGCGAGCTGCTTCGTGACGGACGTCTCGGACACGCGCTCCGCGGCGGCACGCGCCGTCGCGGTGTCGGGGCCGGGCTGGGCCGGGAACAGGACCTCACGGTAGTAGCGCAGCTCGTCGATCGACTCGAGGATGTCGGCCAGGGCTCGGTGCCCGCCGCCCTTCTTCGGAGACGCGAAGTAGACGCGCGGGTACCAGCGACGCGCCAGCTCCTTGATGGACGACACGTCCACGATCCGGTAGTGCAGGTGCTCCACCAGCTCGGGCATGTGCAGGTCGAGGAACGTCTTGTCCGTCCCGACCGAGTTGCCGGCCAGCGGCGCCTTGCGGGGCTCGGGCACCCACTGGCGGATGTAGGCCAGGATCTGCTCCTGCGCCTCCTGGAGGGTCAGCCCCCCGTCGAGCTCGTCGAGCAGGCCGGACGTGGTGTGCATGGCGCGCACGAAGTCGTTCATCTGCGCCAGGGCCTCGGCCGGAGGTTTTACGAGGACATCGACACCGGTGCCCAGGACGTTGAGGTCGGAGTCCGTGACGATCGCCGCGACCTCGACGAGCGCGTCAGCGCGCAGGTCCAGGCCGGTCATTTCGCAGTCGATCCAGACAATGCGCTCGTTGGGGTTGGGAAGGCTCACGCGGCTCAGCCTATTCCGTCCGGCGCCGAGGAGTGACGCGCGCTTGTGGTTCGCCCGCACCCCCTGCGCCCCCCGGGCTGCACGCACGCGTTGCTGAGTGGTGTTCAGCAGGCTTGGTGGCGCCTTGATGACCGGCTTGACGGTCGTCTGGAGCCTGCTGAACGGGAGTCAGTTCCCCGGGGCTGGCCCGGTCACAGAAAGGCCCTCCCGCGGGGCGACCGGGGTCGTCCGAGGAAGGGCCAGGATGTTGCGGTGCCGATGTGCCGGCACCGGGCCGAGGCGTCGGCCGGGAGTCGGTCAGATCAGGCGGAGTCGCTTGACGCGCTTGTTGGTGTGGCGCTCGGGCTGCTCACGCAGTGCGCGCTCCTGGGCGCCGATGACCTCGGCGCGTCGCGCGATCTCCGCGACCTGGGCGCGGCCGATGTAGTAAGCCGTCTGGGCATGCATGTCTGGGGTTTCCTTCCAGGGGTGGGGAGAGATGGACGGTGCCGGGGGAGCTCATCGGGCCGGGTCGCGGCTCGGTGTCCCGCACTGTTTCCGTCGTGTTACATCCTCCCAGATTCCGGAAATCCCGCGCAAGGCGGACGGTGGTGATCTGCAGCACCCCGCCGCAGGTCAGCGGTGCGTCATGGGGTCTTCGGAGGAGTCTTGCCGGTCGGTGGGCGAAGGTGGCCGGACAGCACCGAAGCAGAGCGGGTGACGGGCACGCGCTCTGCTTCGGTACTGCGGCGAGGCGCCGGCTGCCGGGGGTCCGGCGGGCGCCGCACCGGTCATGCGGAACGTGCGCGCAGGGTGGGTGCCTGTGCGCGGCGGTCGTTGTGGCGTGCGGCGCGGGCCTCGGCCCTGCGTCGCTTCTGCTCCTGACGGAGCGTGCGGAAACGCCGATATTCCTCGGCGTCGCGGAGGCGGTCCCGGTGGAGGGAGAGCGCCAGGTCGTACTCGGTGTGCACGTGAGTGCCTTTCGTGACGCTGGATGTGTCGGTCTCCCGACATGGGTCTGGCCGGACCCTGTCCACCGCCCGGTATGGGACCGGACGGACGTCACCGCGGTGTGCCTTGAGCCTCTCAGGGAACGCTCGTGCAGCGCACGGCTTTTTCTCCGACGTACCAGGCAACGGGCCGAGGCGGCGACCGGCCTGGTGAACTCCGTCGTGTTCGCGGTTCTCGACGACCCGCACCTACGGGCGGGGTCATGCCTTGGTGAAGCCGACGGTCGGGTGGTGGCGTCGAACCGCAACTTGTGTGTTTTGTGGGCCAATCTGGGACGCTGAACCGCACGTGACGAGTCACCGGCGGTGCCGAGCCGCAAAGAACACGTGCACCGGACCCCGTATGGACTCGTAACCTTCGGCTGAGGCGGCTCCTGGACGCGCAGGGTGCGGTTCGGCGCGTGAACCGCACGCCGGCCGCCTCCGAACAACCTCCCTGGACATCACACCTAGGCCTCGCCGGGCAGGGCCTTGCGGATGACCAGGCGCGTCCAGGCGCCGATGAAGATCCGGTCGCCCTCTTCGATCTCCTTGCGGATGCCCTGCGTGAGCGGGGTGTCCGGCAGGGGGTCACCCGCCGCGGCGACGAAGGTGCCGTTCGACGACCCCAGGTCCTCGACCCACCAGCGCAGCCCGTCCGTGGTCAGCTGGCAGTGGCGGCGGGACACGCCTGGATCGCTGCCGCAGTCGACGTCGGGGCGGATGCCGCGCGACTGCGACGGCCGCCCGACGAGGAGGCTGCGCTGGCGCAACGTGACCAGGCCGGGCAGACCGGCCGACGGCATCGGGTCCTCGGGCTGCTCGTGCGCGTACCAGTCGGGATCGACCCAGATCTCCGCCACCCAGGTGTCGTCACCGGGCACCGGTGGTGCGCTCAGCCCGCCGCCGCCGGGTGCCGGTGCGGTGGGCGTGCTCGGCGTGGCGGACGGCGCCGACCCGCCGGAGCCCGGCTCGCTCGACGGCGGCACGCCGGTGAGTCCGCCCGCGCCCAGGTCCGGGCTCGACGGCGGCACGCCGGTGGGCCCGCCCACCCCCAGGTCCAGGCTCGACGGCGGCGGCGTCGGCGCAGCCGGTGTGCCCGTGGTGAAGTCGTACCCGCAGTTCTCGCAGAACAGGGATCCGGAGGGTGACGGCTCACCGCAGTTGGGGCAGGTCACGGGGCCACCCTCGTCGGGCGCGGAGCCGGCCTCGGCCGGCGCCGGCTGGGCCGCGGCCGGCTGGGTCTCCGCCGGTTCTGCCGACCCGGTCGGGATCGGCGTGCCGCACACGTCGCAGTAGTCCGTGGCCTGGCTGGTGTGGCCTTCAGGGCAGCGGACCGTCATGCGCGCCGTACCCGGGTGGTCTTGGTGGATGCCGTGTCGAGTGCCATCTCGTCCAGTTTGGCGGTGTTGCGCTTGAGCCGCACGGTGCCCTCCTCGACGTTCTCCACCTCCACGATCTTGCGCAGGCGCGAGGTGGCGTCGTCGTTGCCCGTCTCGGCGGCGAGCTGGACGGCACGGCCGAGCTTCACGGTCGCCGTCGCCTCGTCGCCGGCGGCCTTCGCGGCGAGCCCTTCCTGGATGGCCGAGGCGAGCTCTGCCTGACCCGTGTAGTGCGCCACCTCGGGGCTGATCCGGGCGGTGAGCGTGGAGTCGTCGGACCACTTGGCCTTGACCAGGCCGGACGCGGCGACCTCGTGGTCCACGGCCACCTGCACGCGGGCGGCGAGCTGCTCCGAGCCGACGGGCTTCGACGGAACGCGGACCGCCACGTGGTACTCGCGGGTCTCGTCGGCCCACGCCCCCGTCGGGTACGCGCTGGTGAGGGCGTTGACCTCGGTCCGGCGGCCGGTGAGGTCGTCGACCTCCGGGGCGACCTGCCTGACGAACAGCACCTGCGACCCCTGCGGCGCCCACACCCGCAGGTCCACCGCGGCGACGCCGCGAGCCATGGACTTGCGCACCAGGGCCGCGAAGTCGTCGGCGATGTCCTCCGGCCGCGCGATGAGGTCGACGGTGCCGAGCAGGGCGGTCGAGATCTTGCGCAGCTCCCCGACCACCCAGCGGTCGCCGACGCCGCGGGCATCGCACTGGAAGTTCCCGGTGACGTCCGCGATCATCTGGTTCAGGTGGGCGGACGGCTCGGACTCGTTCTTGCCGTCCGTCAGCAGGATCAGGTGCTTCTTCGCCACCTGGGCGGTCGCGAAGAGGTCGTCCGCGAGGCGGAGCCAGGACGAGATGGCCGTACCGCCGCCCGCCGCCATGGTGGAGATGGCCCGCTTGGCCTCGGCGCGGGCGCCGGGCTCCATGGCCACCATGGGTACCCGGGCGTTGGGATACGGGAAGATCCGGGATGCGACGTGCGAGCCGCCGATGATCGCGAACAGCGTGCCGTCCGGGATCTGGTCGACGGCGACGGCCGCGGCGTGCTTGGCGGCCTCCATGTTGCGGCCCTGCATGGAGCCGGAGGTGTCGACGGCGACGATCTCGGCGACACCGCTCCCGCTCGCGCCCACCCCGGCGGCGGCGCGCTGGGTGGTCCCGGCACCCGTGCAGGTCACGGACACGACGGCGTGCACATCGGTGGCGCCGTCGGACAGGAACTCGTTCTGGAAGACCTCGGCGGAGAACTCGGCCACGGTGGCTCCTCTCGGTAGCGGCAGGCTATCGCTGCTCGGTGACAGTGGGGGAGACACGGGCGAGCGCCGCGGTGATGTTGTCCCGCCCGCCCTGTGCGTTGGCCCAGCGCACGAGCGCCGCGGCCGTGGTGTGCGGGTCGCCGGACCCGGCGAACCGCTGCACGAGATCGCTCATCTCGTGCGCGTCGGAGCAGTAGTTCCACAGACCGTCGGAGCAGACCAGCAGCCAGCCCGGTCCGGAAGGGACCGTCGCGGCGCACCGGGCGTCGGTGTCCGGGGCGTCCGGGCCGAGCCACCGCGTGATGGCGTGCGCCTGCGGCGACGTCTCGGCCTGCGCACGTGGCACGCCCGCCGCGATCATCTCCTGCGCCCACGAGTCGTCGACGCTGAGCTGCTCCGCCTGGCCGGAGTCCGGCAGCCAGTACACGCGAGAGTCGCCCATCCAGCCGGCGACGATCAGACCGTCGTCCACGACGGCGGCCACGAAGGTGCACGACGGCGGGTCGTCCGCCACGTCCTTCCCCTTCGTCGCGGCGAGCTGCTCCGCCGCACCCCGCACGGCCTGGCCGGCGGCGCGGGACGCGGCCACCATGGCGTCGGTCCACCCGGCGATGCGGCGGCTGGTCGCCCCCTCCACGGAGCTCGACCCCTCGGGGCCGTAGGCGACGAGCACGTCCCGCGCGGCCCGGCTCGCGGCGAGCGAGGCCACGTCCGAGTCGGGGGCGCTCGACACGCCGTCGCACACCACGAGGGCGGCGAAGGTACCGCCCGCGGCGAGCGCCATCGCGTCCTCGTTGCGGGCGTGCCGCACACCCCGGTCGCAGACGCCGGCGACCCAGCCCGCCGGACGTTCCTCGAAGTGGTCGCGCTCGGACTGGCCGGGTGTGCCGCAGTCGGCGCAGTACCCGTCGGAGGCGATCGTGCCGCCGCAGGCGGCGCAGGACCGGCGCGCGGCGGAGTCGCCCGTCGCGGGGTCGGGGTCCACCACGGTGGGGGCGGGCACGAGGGTCACCTCGGAGGGCGCGGTGTGGTCGGCGCTGTGGTCGGCGCTGCCCAGCGGCGTGCCGCAGTTCTCGCAGAACCGGGCGCGGGGCGCCGCGGTCTCTCCGCAGTGGGGGCAGCGGGCGAGACTGCTCTCGTCGGCACTCATGTCTGGGTCGGTCTCCTTGCGTCCGTCAGGGCTCGCGCCCCGCGACTGTCTTTCAGCGGATCACCGGGGGCGGGTCACCGTTCGGCGGTTCTTGGTCTGCCGGGTTCTGGGTCGGGCGTACCGCTCAACGCATCGTCCACCGCCGTACGGAGTTTGCCCGGTCGACGAGCGCCACGCGCTCCGAGCGGTCGTCCGTGAGGTGGGCCAGGTCGCGCAGCGCGAGCTCGAGGCGGTCCCGCAGCTCGGGTTCGGTGGCCTCGGCGCCGGCCACGCGCACGCTCGGGTCGGCGCCGCCGCGGGTGACCAGGCCGAGCGCGCCGGAGAGCGCGTCGACCGTGACCGCGGCCTTGGGGCGGTCGGGGACGTGGGCGGCGTCGAGCCCGGCGACGGCGTCGGACAGGTCGACCAGGCTGCGCCGGGCGCCGACGAGCAGCCAGGCCCGGCGCAGGCGGGCGTCGGGGAAGGAACCACGCGTGGGGCCCACCAGGTCGAGGGCGCCGAGGGCGCCGTCGAGGTCGCCGCTCGAGGACCGTACGCGGGCGAGGCCGAACGCCGCGGCGCCCGTGTAGTTGGAGTCGGCCCGCGCGATGGTGCTGTACAGCTGCTCGGCGACGCCGGGTTCCCCCGAGCCCTCGCACACCGTGGCGAGGGCGAGCTTCGGCGCGGGCTCGCCGGGTACCTGCCCGTAGACCGCGTTGAACGACGCGCGGGCCGCGGCGGGGTCGCCCGTCGAGAGGTGTCCCAGGCCCTCCATCCAGGCGGCGCGCCATTCCCACGCGTCGTGCTCGAGGATCTGGGCGACGGTGGTGCGCAGCCGGTCGATGTCGCCGGCCTCGATCGCGGCACGGGCCAGGGCGAGCCGCACCTCGACGGTGGCCTCGCCGGCGCCGGCGAGGGCCACCATGCGGGCGGCCGGGTCGGCGACGTTCACGCCCGCGAGCCAGGACGCCATCGGGTCGGTGGAGTCCACCTTCAGCAGGGGGAGCTCGTGCCAGCCGAGGGCACCCTCGGCGCCGTCGAGCGGCGGCACGCCGAACAGGACCGACTCGGCCGACGTCGTGGCGGTGTAGCCGGCGCCCTTGTCGGTCGCGACGATCTCGCGGAGCACGCCGAGGAGCTGGACGCGGGCCTCGTCGACCGACGCGAACCGGTCGGCGGGCGCGGGCGCGCACGCCTTGGCCAGCCAGCGGTAGAACGAGTCGTACTTCTGGAAGACGGGCGTCTCGGCGACCGGTGGGAAGGACGCCTGGTACACCGTGGTGTTGCCGCGGAAGTCCAGCACGAGGGAGGCCAGGGTGCGGCCGAGCGTGAAGATGTCGGAGGCGACGGACGGCCCGATCTCGGCCACCTCGGGCGCCTGGTAGCCGATGGTGCCGTAGATCGCGGACTGGAGGTCGTCGACGCGGCGCACGCCGCCCATGTCGATCAGCTTGACTCCGTCGCCCTGGGCGATGATGTTGTCGGGCTTGAAGTCGCAGTAGAGCAGCCCGCGGTCGTGGAGGTAGCTGAACGCCGGCAGCACCTCGAGGATGTACGCGATGGCCTGGTCGACGGGCAGCGGCCGCGCCTGCCCGGCGCCCTGGTCGCGGCGCTCCTTGAGCACGTCCTTGAGCGACTTGCCGCCCACGAACTCCATGACGGTGTAGCCGAGGCCCTCGTGGAGCACGAAGTTGAAGATCTCGACGATCAGCGGGTGCTCCACCTCGGCGAGGTACTGCCGCTCGGCGACCGCCGCCTCGTACGCCTCCTTGTCACCGGAGTTGAGCAGACCCTTGAGGACCACCCAGCGGCCGCTGACGTTGCGGTCGCGGGCCAGGTAGATCCAGCCGAGGCCGCCGTGGGCGAGGCAGCCGACCACCTCGTACTGGCGGGCCACCAGGTCGCCGGCATGGAGGGCGGGGGCGAAGTCGTACCGTGCGCCGCAGTGCCCGCAGAACCCGGCGATACGGCCGGGCACGCCCTCCCGGGCCCGGCCCACCGGCTGACCGCAGGTGGGGCAGTACCGCTTGCTCTCCGCGAGCTCCGGCGTGGCCATGACGGCCTGCAGCGGGTCGGCCACCGGGGTGTGCGGCACCGTGGTGAGGCCCGCGCCGAGCCGGTGCCCGCGCAGACGGGTCGAGCCGGTGCCGACCCGCCGCGTCTGGTAGGAGCCGGTGCCCACGCGCGCCGAGCCGAGCGCCGTGGACGCGAGACGGGACGAGCTGGTGCGCCCGGTGGAGGGCTGCTCCATGGGTCCGGGCAGCCCGCCGGAGGCACGCACGGTGGTGTCGTCGGCCCCCCAGGACGCCGCGACGGCCGCGAGCGCGCCCGCGGCGGGGTTGCCGCCGGCGGGTGCCCCGCACACGTTGCAGTAGCCGTCCTCGATAGTGCCGCGGCAGCCCGGCTCGGCGCACGCCTGTGTCGTCATCGGTGTCCCTTCGGAAGATCGCGCACGAGCATCTCGAGCTGCTCGGTGAAGTGCCGTGCCAGGGGCAGGTCGCAGGGCGTGGCGTCCAGCGCCTCGCGCGCCTCGTCCTCGCCCGCCTTCACGGTGGACGACGCCGCCCGCCCGTTGCCCTGGGCCTTCGTCATCAGGTTCTTGACGCGGTAGCGCAGCTCGGCACGTTCGCGCAGGGGTGCGGTGTAGGCGTCCTCGACCCGTTCCATGGCCCGTTCGACGGCGCCCAGCCGCTGGACGTAGGTCGTGAGCCGGCCGGGCTCGTCCGGGACGTCGCCGAGCCGGGTCACGTCCGGGATCGCGAGCCGCGGGGGGTCGGTGATCTCCCGGCGACAGCGGTCCGCCACCCGGGTGAGCACCGGCGTCCGGTCGGCCAGGGTGGTGCGCAGCGCGACGGCGCGCTCCCGGTCCTTGGCGAGCGACCGGCGCCGGGCGGTCGCCACGATGAGGTCCCGCTCGGTGCGGGCCACCTCGTCCTCGAGACCACCGAGGGGTCCGGTGACGTCGGCCCCGCGGGCGGCGTCGGACTTGAGACGGGCGAGCCGGTCGCGCAGGCGGGCGACGACGGCGTCGTCCTCGGTGTCGGCCGACGCGTGCGCGGCGTCCTCGGCCCGGACGATCCCGGCGGTGAGGGCGCGCAGGCGAGCGGTGACGTCGGCGGCGTGCGGGTCGAAGGAGAGCCGCGTGGCGAGCTGGTCGGCCTGGGCGTCGCACAGGCGTGCGGCGTCGACGAGGGAGAGCAGCGACGTGGCCGGGTCACCGCCGAGACGGCCCCAGATCAGCTGGGACATGCGTTCCCGGGCGACGGCGTCCGCGCGGCCGGAGTCCCACACCGTGACCAGCTCGTCCGTGCGCGTGCGCACCGCCTGCCACAGCGTGAGGGCCAGTACGACGTCGGCCGTCACGGCGTTCTCGCCGGCCTGGCGAGCCGCGGAGTCCAGCCGGTCCAGGTCGGCGCGGCGCGCGTCGAGCCAGGCCTGGAGGTCGGACAGGTAGCTCAGGAGCGCTGCGGGGTCCGCCGCCACGCCCAGGGCGCCGGGCGGCGCCGGCGCGCGGTGCGCCCTGCTCACGGCGTCCGCCCGTACACGGGCTCCGGCGGGGCGGGTGCGGGACCGAGCGCGTCACCGAGCCAGCGGTCGTAGGACTTCGCCCACTGCCCGCCGTCGACCATGTCCTCCAGCACGCCGTTGACGAACCGCACCATGTCCGGCTGGTCCGCGGGGATGCCCACGCCGTACGGCTCGTCGCTCACGGCGTCGCCCACGACCTTGGCGTACGGGTCCTGCGCGGCGAAACCGGCCAGGACCGTGTCGTCGCCGGTGATGGCGTCCACCGCGCCCTGCTGGAACAGGACCAGGCACGTGGTGTGGGTCGTGGCGGGCACGGCCTCCACGCCCTCCCACTCCCCGAGGCGCTCCAGGGTGGTGGTCCCCTCGGGCGCGCAGACCCGCTGCCCGGAGAGGTCGGCGATGCCCGCGACGTCGGACGTCGTGGGCACGAGCAGCTTCTGGCCCGCGTGGTAGTACTCCGCCGAGAACGCGATGTTCTCCCAGCGCTCGCAGTTGATGGTGAAGGCCCGCACGACGACGTCGACGTCGTGGTCGGCCAGCACCGTCTCGCGGTCGCCGGACGTGATCACGCGGAACCGGATCTTGTCCGGGTCGCCCAGGATCGCGTCGGCGATCTGCCGGGCCACGTCGATGTCGAAACCCTCGATGTCGCTGTTGAACGGGTTGCGCGACCCCATGAGCAGGGTGTCGGCCGAGACCCCGACCACCAGCGTGCCGCGCTCCCGGATCGCGGCCATCGTGGAGCCGGACGTCACCTCGACGTCGTTGCCCGGGCTCATCGACGCGACGGCCGGCTGCCCGTCGGCACAGTCCTGCGCCGCGGCGGCCGTGCCGGTCTCTGCACCGCCGCTCGGCGCCTGCGGTGCGGACTCCTGCGCGGGCTC
The DNA here is from genome assembly GCF_042682255.1 of Promicromonospora aerolata. Lineage (NCBI taxonomy): Bacteria > Bacillati > Actinomycetota > Actinomycetes > Micrococcales > Promicromonosporaceae > Promicromonospora > Promicromonospora aerolata. The sequence goes on along the minus strand of NZ_JBHUHF010000001.1, from coordinate 2,299,584 downwards.
CTGTGCCGCCGAGCTCATCCCGGCCGCGCCGGTGAGCAGGTGGGTGGTCGGCTCCGGTGCGCACGCCGCCGTCGTGCCGACCAGGGCGAGCGCGACGAGGGCGGTGACGATCGGTCTGCGGGCTGCGCGCATGCTCATCGGTACTCCTTCAGACGGACGTTCATGCCGGCTGCGGCCGCGACGGCCCCCGCGACCCCGAGCACGAGGGCGATCCAGGCCGCGACCTGCGCGGTCGTCGCGGCGGAACCGAGCCGGTCGAAGGCGTCCTTGCTCGTGGCCTCGACCTCGGCGTGGGCCCGGTCGGAGAACGCGGTGAACGCCGCGCCCGCCGAGTCGTCACCCCGGGACGTCGCGGCCGCGACGGCGCCGTCCCAGTCACCGCCGTCGTCCAGCTCGCGGATTTCGGTGTGCTTCTCGTCCCAGGCTTCCAGCAGGGCCACGGGCTCGGCACCGCTGTCGCCGCCGGCGGTGGCCTGCTCCGCCTCGCCGAGCAGTTCCCGCGCTCCGGCGACCGACGTCTGGTAGGACTCCTCGAACTCCTCGCCCGAGCCGCGCTTGATCAGCGTGAACGACTCCATCGACTTGGCGTCCGTGGCCAGCGACAAGGCCTCCGACGTGGCGACGGTCGCCGCGTACGGACCGCTCGCCACCGACCGCGCCACACCGTTGCCCCCCAGCACGGCGGCGCTCGCGAACACGCCACCGACCAGGAGCGCGACGCTCGCGGCCGCCAGGCCGGTGTTCAGGACGCGGTGGGTGCGCCGCGCGAGCCAGAGCTGTACGGCACCCAGTGCCACCAGCGACAGCAGCACCAGCAGGAGCAGCGCCTGGGCGAGGGAGACGGAACCCATGTCGGCGTCGACCCGCTGCGACGTCGAGACCGCCACCTCGTCGATGGTGGGGAGCACCTCGTCCCGGAGCGCCGACGACGCCTGGTCCAGGTAGGCGGCACCGACGGGAAAGCCCTGCCGGTTGTTCGCCCGGGCCGACTCGACCAGGCCCGCGTACCGCTGCACCGCGTCGGACACCGCGGCGAGGTCGGCGGCCTCGCCCTCGCCCCGCGCGGTCGCGGCCAGGGACGGGACGGCCTGTGCGGCCTCGGACAGGCTGTTCTCGTAGCGGTCCCGCGCCTCCGCCGGCTCCAGCCCGCCCACGAGGAACGCGTTGGTCGCCGTCGCGTCCGCCGACACCAGGTCGTTGCGCAGCTCCTGCGTGCCCACCAGCTGGGCCGCGTCACCCTGGGCGTCCCGCAGCGCGGCGGACTGACCGTTGCCCGCGAGGAACCCGGTCACGCCCAGCAGCAGGCACGCCACCACGGCCACGGTCGTCGCCAGCGCCAGTCGGCCCGGCGTGGTCGCGAGGCCTGCCGAGAACCGGCCGCCCGGGGTGGTCGGTGCCGGTGCGGCACCCGTGCCGGCCGCGAGACCGGGCTCGGGCGCGCCCGGGTTGGTCGTCGTCAGCGGTGCGGTCACGTGGTGGCCTCGCTGTCAGTCCCGATGTCCACGACATCCTCCAGGTCTTCCGGGACCAGCGTGCGCAGCTGGTCCAGCGTCGGTCGTTCAACGTGCCGCAGGCGCCAGGCGTGCCGGGCGATCGCGGAATCCAGCACATTCCGTGCCCACCGCCCGTTGCCGAAGCCCTCTCCGCGTGCCTGGTCCGCCGCCAGGCGGTCGAACCGCTCCAGCGCGGCCGGCTCGGGTTCGAAGTCGGCAGCCCGGGCCATGGACCCGAAGATCTGCCGCAGCTCGTCGGCCGAGTAGTCCTCGAACGTGATCGTGCGGGCGAACCGGCTCTCCAGTCCCGGGTTGGTGCCCACGAACCGGGCCATCGGACCGGGGTAGCCCGCCACGATGACGACGAGGTCGTCGCGGTGGTCCTCCATGTCCTTGACGAGGGTATCGACAGCCTCGCGCCCGTACTGGTCCTCGGCCAGGGCGTACGCCTCGTCGATGAACAGCACGCCACCCAGGGCGCGCTCCACGACCGCCGTCGTCTTCTCCGCGGTCTGCCCGAGGTAGCCGGCCACCAGCTCCGACCGGTCCACCTCCACGAGGTGCCCCTTGTCCAGCAGGCCCAGCGCACGGTAGATCCCGGCCACGAGCCGGCCCACCGTCGTCTTGCCCGTGCCGGGGTTGCCCACGAACACCAGGTGGCGGGTCAGCGTCGGAGCGCTCAGCCCCGCCTCGCCACGCAGGCGCTCGATGCGGAGGAGCTCGGTCTGGCGGTGGATCTCGTCCTTGACCCGGCCTAGTCCGATGAGCTGGTCGAGCTCTTCGAGGAGCTGCTCGAGGGTCTTCTCCGGCTCTTCGGCCGGGGCGGGTTCGTCGGCTGGGGCCTTTCCTGGTCCGTCGCCTTCTGCGGCGGGGAACGGCGGCTGGGTAGTCGGCTGGGTCGGGCGCGTCACGGACGGGTGGATGGTTTGCGGCGGTGTTGACGGTGAGGGTGGCGTCGGGGACTTGTCGCGGCCCGTGGCCGCGCTGCGGTGGACCGCCTTGGTGCCCTCTGCCGCTGCGATGGCGCTGATGCTGGGTTCGCCCAGCTCGGCTGCGGCGTCGACGACGACGGCCAGTGCCTCGGCGTACCGGGTGCTGTGGGGTGAGCCGGTCCCGATGAGGTCGTTGAGCAGGTCGGTGGGGGCGTTGCGCCAGCGACGGGCGCTCACGGCGGCGTCGAAGAACGGCTGCAGGCTGCCCGACGTCGTCCGGGCGGTCGCCGCCATCCAGCCCGCCGGGGCGCCGGGCGACGACTCGGCCACCGCCGCGGCCAGTCGTTCCCCCTCGGTGCGCGCGGCCGGGGCGCTCACGCCGGCGGCCGTGGCGGCGGTGGCGAGGGCGTCGAGGGCTGCGGCGAGCGCGGTGGTGCTCACGGGGCCTCCAGCGGCCGGGGACCTGAGCCGGCGTCGGGGCTGGGCGACCCGGGAGGTGGCAGCGTGCCGAGGTCCGCGCTGGGGAGCGTGAGGCCCGACGTGCCGAACTTCTCCTCGAGGAACCGGCCGTGCGCGACGAGGGCGACGGCGTCGGCCCGGGACACGGCGTCCGAGATCTTGTCGATGGTGGCGCCCAGCAGGTCGAGCTGGTCGCACAGGATCATGAGCGACGTCTTGCCGCGGTCCACGACCCGCCGGTCGGCGAAGTCGCGCGGGAGGCGCAGGTACGCGTCGACGGCCTCGGGCAGGTAGCTGGTCGCGGTGGCGACCACGGTGTGTGCCTGCTGGGAGCCGGCGCCGAGCCGGTCCAGGCGGGGCGCCATCTCGTGCACCGTCTCGGCGACGCGCTGCACCCGGGCCGTCACCGCCGCCGGAGCCTTGCCGGACGCCCGCTCCAGCACCGCGTCGACGGACGTCACGATCTGCTCGGTCGTGGGCGGGGCCGGGATCGCGACGCTCTGCTCCACCTCCTCGGGGCGTCCGCCGCCGAAGAGTCGCCGCCACCAGCTCATGCCTGCCTCCGAGCCCGCCGTCACGGGGTGTTGAGGTCGAGAGATCCGCTCGCCACGCCGTCGGTGTTGGTGCGCCGTGCCCGCTCCACGTACTCCGAGGCCTTGGTGGTCTCGGTCTGCAGCACTCCGATGGTCTGCGACATCGAGTCGAGCGCCCGGATCTTGAAGTCGCTGATGGAGTCCATCGTGGCGTAGATGTTCGTGAACGCCTCCTGCAGCTGCTCGATACCGACGGTCGAGCTCGCCGCCTGTTCCTGGATGGTCGCCGACTGGTCGGCGAGCATCTTGGAGGTCGAGGCGATCATGTTCGACGTCGTGGTGTTCAGGGCGCCGATCTGGTCCAGCACGAGCTTCTGGTTCGCGAGCGCCTGCGCCACGATGACAGCGGTGCGCAGCGCGGAGACCGTCGTGGTGGTGGCGCGGTCGACGCCCTTGGTGAGCTCGATGTTGTTCTTGATGATGATGTCGATCGCGAGGTAGCCCTGGATCGAGACCGCGAGCTGGGTGAGCAGGTCCTGGTGCTTCTGGCGCACGTAGAACAGGACGTCCTCGGACAGCGCCTTGGCCCGTTCGGGCTCGGCGACCTGGAGCTCGGCGATCTTCGCGGACAGCTGGGCGTCGAGCCGCTCGGCCACGTAGATGTACTGGTTGAGCCGCGCCATCGTGTCCCAGAGGTTCTGCTTCTCCAGGTTGAGCGCCGCGTTGTCCTTACGGAGCTCGTCCTGCCCGTTGTAGAGGGACTGGATGATGGCGTTGAGCTGGCCCTGCGCGGACTCGTAGCGGCGGAAGTAGTCCTGGATCTTGTCCCCGAACGGGATGACGCCGAGGAACTTGCGTCCCACGCTCGCCTCGGACGGGTCCAGGTCCTCGACGGTGCGCCGCAGCTCCAGCAGGGTCTGGCCCACCTTGGAGCCGTCGGCCAGGCCGCCCTCCTTGAGCGCGCGGACGGGCGTGGCGAGCAGCCGGTTGCTGGAGTCGGCGGCCTGCCGGATGTCCTGGTCGCCCATGGTGCGCACGTCGTCGGCGCGCTGGGCGAACTCCGGGCTCTTGGTGTCGGCGCTGAGCAGGCCGTCGAGGTAGGTGCTGACCTTCTTGTCGAGCGCGGGCGCCGCAGCCGGGTCGACCTTGGGAGCCATCTTGGGCGCCTGGGTCGCCGCGACGGGCTGGACCGGGTCGGGTGCGCTGAGCACGAGGGGCTCGGCAGCGGGGGCAGGCGGTTGAAGCGGCATCGGCTCGGTCATCGGTGCTCCTCGCGAGATAGGGCGTCCGAACGCGGCGAGTATATGCCGCGGGCCATCGCCGCTGGTGGCGGAGGCGCTGCTCGGCGGGGTGAGAACGAGGGGGCGGCCGGGAGAGTTCCCCATGCCGCCGGACGGGGCCGGGTTGGGACGATCCAGAGCGCCGCCGGGGGGTCCGACAGCCGGTCGAGCTCATTTCCGGGTGAATATTTGGTGTTCGAGTTTTCCACAGGGCGATGAGCGATCGACGGCTTTTTGCCTCGCTTTCATTTTCACCCTGTTGATGGAGTGGGTGAATTGCCTGGCAAGTTTTGCCGAGATTCTGTCCCTCGTGGAGCAAGTTGGACGCCTGTCCATGTTGTGCCATTAGTCACTTTGGTGCAACCCTCGGCCGCCGCTGTGCCCGGTCTGGACCGCACTACAACGGTCGGCCTGTAGACCTACTTCTCGCACGGCACCATCGAACTCGATCCACACGAAGGGCTGGAGAGAACACTGCACTTCTCGACGATGCGCGTGCGAGCCGTAGCCGGCTTGGCCGCCATAATGACCTTCCTCGCCGCACTCGCCATGGGAGCACTCCCTGCGACCGCAGGAGAACCACTGTCCGGATCCATCTCGGGCGTCGTACACGACGGAGACGGGCGGCCCGCCGACGGAGTCCTCGTCACCGTACGGCTCGCGTACCAGCAGACGGTAATGGGTACGGCGACCACGGGAGCCGACGGAACGTTCGCGATCGGCGAGCTGACCTCCGGCGAGCGCTACACGATCAAGATGGCCAACGCCGACGGCACCCCCCGTTACATACCAGGGGATGTCTGGGAGCGGGACGGCGAGTACTCCGTCGACACCAACGACGCCGCAGGCCCGCCGCCCCATGAACTCCCCGAATCCGGTCTCTGGATGGACGTTCGGATCGAACGTGCCGCCGGCATCTCGGGCAACGTTCTGGACCAGCAAGGTGCTCCGGTCTCGGGCGTCAAGGTCAAAGTCGTGGCAGAGGACGGACGAGTCGTCGCTCAGCATGGCCTCGCCGATGGGACAGGACCTGACGGCGAGTTCAGCTTCCCGTATGTCCCAGCCGGTGATAGCTACACGCTCGAAATCATCGGCGGGGCCACAAGCCAGGGCTACGCTTTCGGGTATGCCGGCGAGGACGAGGTAACCCAAGACCGCGCCGAAGCGAAGCGCTTCACCGTGCCCGCGTCCGGCCTCTCCGGCCTGCAGCTCATCCTCCCGCGCCTCACCACCATCACGGGCACGGTCGTGGCGCCCGATGGCAGTCCGGTCGCGCGCGCCGAGGTCGCCGCGGACCCCATCGGCTACGGCGCTCACGGCTCCGCAATGACGGCGGAGGACGGCACCTTCAGCTTCGCGGCCGCCGGCGGCGACACCGGTGAGGTCTACGTCTCGGCCAACCGCCAGCAGGGCTACTCGCCGTATACCGGCGTCTACTACGCGGGCGCAGGTTCCACCGCGAACACACTCGCGGACGCGACCCCGCTCGCCGTGGATCCGGGCGGAAGTCTCTCCAGCGTGGACTTCGGTCTGTCGGAATGCGGCGCCGTCGAAGGCACGGTCGCCAATCTCCCTGCCTACGGGTTCAGGGAGGTCCGCGTCTTCAGCGACGAGGACCCGGACCTTGTCACCCGTCACGTCCAGATCACCGAGGACGGTGCGTTCCACGTCCCCGGCCTGGCGCCAGGAACGTACGATGTCGCGGTCGTCGTCACAGGGGAAGGTGCGAGCTCGGAGTACTGGTTCCGCTACGGGGCGCCCAACGCCGAGGAGGCGGCCGACGTCGTCGTTCCCGAGTCCTGTGACACCGTGCCGGGTATCGACTTCACGCTCGGCGAGCACGAGGTGCATGCGCTGACGTCCCCCGCGATCTCCGGTAGCGCCAAGGTGGGCGAAATGGTCGAGGCGAACCCAGGGACGTGGACACCTGCTCATCTCACCTACACGTATCGGTGGCTCCGTGACGGCATCGCGATCGAGGGCGCAGCCTCGCCCCGGTACCAGATCACGATGGGCGACCTCGATTCGAAACTGTCGGTAGAGGTGACGGCACGACGCGACGGCTTCACCGACGGCGTCGCGACGTCGCCCGACCGCATGGTCCAGCGGTAGTACCTCGCACCTGCTCCCGCCGATGCGTTCGGCCCTCATGACGGCCGCCGTCCACCGGACGGCTGCCGTCGTCACGCCGACCGCAGCTGCCCACCCAACAGCCACTGACGTTGAACGGGCCGGCCGTCCGCGCGAGCCGTGGACGGCCGGCCCGTTCGCTCGTCCCGACCGCGCCGCTCGCCGGAATTCACCCGGGTCCAGGCTTCCGCCCGCCGCGAGGCGGCGTAGATTTCTTCGGTGCTGACCGAGACGCCGCTGTGGCCGGAGCTGCCGACGCCGCACCAGGCGCCGCCCTCCCCGCGCGCCCGGCGAGCCGCTGAGCGCAGGGCCCGTCGGCGCAAGCGCGTGCGGTGGGTCGTCGTCGTCGCCGTCGTCCTGGGCCTGGCGTCGGCGTCCGGGGGCGCGTATGCGCTCGGTCTGTTCGACCAGGCCCCGGTGGTCGCGCACGGGTCGTCCGCCGTGCTGGACGCTCGGGCGGCCGCCGACGAGGCAGTGACGTTGCGCGAGCAGCTGACCGTCGAGATGAAGGCCGCGCGGACCGCCGTCGAGGGGCCGGACGGTCAGGCGGCGCCGAAGGCCGAACGTCGCGCACTCGACGGGGCTCTCGACGATGCGCGGCAGACGGCGACCGCGTTGGGTGCGGTGACCTGGTCGACGACGGGCACGCACGAGCAAGCGGTCGCGCTGCTGGACCAGATGGCTGTGCTGCGTGCTGACGTCGAGGTGGCGACCGACGCCCTGCGGGAGGCGACCCGTCGGGTGGTCGAGTCGGGCCGGCAGCTCCGGCTCGAACGAGCCATGACCGGACTGGAGCACGCGCGGACCGACCTGCGGGAGGCCACGGACGTGGGTGAGCAGGCCTTCGCCGAGTCGGCGAAGATCGACGCAGCGACGGACCGGGAGAGCCTGCGAGCGGCGCTCGACCAGGCCGCCGACCTCGACGGACGGGCGGGGGAGCTGCTGGAGAAGGCGCCAGGCCAGGGGAGTGCGGTGTCCGAGCTCCTCGCGGAGATCGAGCAGCTCGCAGCCGCGCTGTCCGCCACGACGGCTCAGATCGAGGACGCCGCCGCCGTGGTGCTGGCCGGGACGAGGGAGGACGCGGTGGAGGTCGAGGCGGAGGACGCGGAGGACGCGGAGGACGCCGCCGGCAGCCCGGACACCGGAGCGGACGCGGGCACCGCGGGCACGGACACCGCGCCTGCCGGTACCTGCCCCGAACCCGACCAGGTGTGGACCGCGGAGAACGGTCACCTGTCGTCGTCGGAGCTGGCGTCGATCCCGTTCGCGTCGAGCCACGCCGTGCGCGCGGACGTCGTCGGCGGCCTGGCCGAGCTGAACGAGGCGTACGCGGCGGAGTTCGGGGTGAGCATGACCATCAACTCCTCCTACCGCACCTACGCGCAGCAGGAGGCGCTGTAGGACCCGTCGTCCAAGACCGCGGCCCCGCCCGGCTGCTCCAACCACGGCACGGGCCTGGCGATCGACATCGGCGGGGGCGTGCAGGCGTTCGGCTCGGCCCAGTACGAGTGGCTCAAGGCCAACGCCGAGGCCTACGGCTGGGTGCACCCGCCGTTCGCCGAGCCCTCCGGGCGCAACCCGGAGCCCTGGCACTGGCAGTCCGTCCACGCGCCCAACAGCTACTGAGGAACAGGCACCGGCGCGGCGACCGCCAGGGTGTGCGTGCGTTCCACGGCGACCGATGCTGCTTTGTCACAACGGCGGCGAGTGGCATGGCCCACCCCGAGCGACAAGGCGACTTGGCAAGCAGCCTTGCGTAATGGATGAGATTGAGGGCATCCTGGTCCTACCGAGCGCGTTGAAGCACCCGGGGACCACGGAAGCGGATATCGGGCACGCGTTGGGTTTCTCGCTACGTAGCTTCGACAACGACGAGGACGGGTCGGTACTGACGATCGGTCCGGCTGAGTCAGGAGGGCTGCTGGAGATAGGGCACCGTTCGAAGTGGGGAATCCAGTTCGTGGTCTTCCATGCGATGGAAGCCCGAAGCAAGTTCCTGACGCCGAAGGAGAGGGGCGAGGTGAGGTGGCCATGAGGATCGAGGATCTGAACCTGACACCCGAGGAGCGGGCGGAGCTGGAGGCCTGGGGCGAACAGATGGCAGCCAAGGCCGCTACTGAGGAGTACACCGAGCGGCTGCAGCCGACGCCCCCGGCGCTACTAGAGCTACAGCGAGCCGCAGCCAGGCGGATCTACCTGACCGGCCAGGCCGAGAAGGCGGTTCGTGACGCGGTCGCCCAGGCTCGGGCCCAGGGACTGTCTTGGAACGTCGTAGGTCAGGCGCTGGGGACGACGGGTGAGGCCGCACGCCAGCGCTATTCCGCAGCCTGACCGTGCGTCGCCAGCGTCATCGCGGCTGCGACGGCCGAATTTCGGCGTGAGTGTGACCATCAATTCGTCCTGCTGCCCATATGCGCAGCGGGAGGCGTGGAACGGTTACTGGCGGGCACCGGGCCACGCGGCCAGCGCCACGGCGACGGCGCCCTCCAGGTCTCGTCGGCCGTGTCCGTCCCGGGCGAGCTGTGAGAGGCCCTGCCAGACGGTCGTGGCGAACGCGGTGAGCGCAGGCGCATCGGTCTCGGGCGGGAGCTCCCCGACGTCGATGTCGGCCCGGATCTTGCCCTCGATGAGGGCCTCGGTCTCGGCGCGACGCGCTCGCAGGCCGGCCGCGACCTGCGCCGAGGCGACGGTGTGGTTGGTGGCGCCGTTCAGGATGAGGCAGCCGCTGGGGCGCCCGGGCAACGTCTGCTGGACGGCCGCTCCGGTGAGCAGGCCGCGGACGGCCCGGTACGCCGTCGGCTGGGTCTCGAACGCCTCTCGGATGTAGCCGCCGTACCGCTGCGCGTAGGTGTCGACCGCTTCCTCGAACAGGGTCTGCTTGTCGGTGAAGGCCGCGTACAGACTCGGCGGGGTGATCTCCATCGCGTCGGTGAGGTCGCGGACCGACACCGTGTCGTAGCCGCGCTCCCAGAACAGCAGCATCGCTCGTTCGAGTGCGGCGTCCCGGTCGAAGCCCCTCGGGCGTCCTGTCCTCGTCCCCATGGCCCAATTCTATAGCGATCACTCGGAAACCTGCTAGCGTCCACTTCCGTATCGACCACTATGGAACTGGAGCGGAACATGGACCTCAGCGGAAAGACGGCACTGGTGACCGGCGGCGGGCGTGGCATCGGTCACGAGATCTCCCGACGGCTCGGAGCGGCGGGCGCCCACGTGGTCGTCCACTTCGGCGTCAACGAGGAGGCGGCGCGCGCGACCGCCACGGCGATCCAGGAGTCGGGCGGGCGTGCCGATGTGCTCGGGGCCGCGCTGGGCGGACCCGATGTCGAGCAGGACGCCGCCGCGCTCTGGGAGGGCTTCGACGCCATCACCGACCGGCTGGACATCCTCGTCAACAACGCGGGCATCGCCGACGGACGCGGCACGATCGACACGGTCGACGCCGACAGCCTGACGCGACTGATCGCGGTCAACACCCTCGCCCCGTTCTTCGTCACCCAGCTCGCCCTCCCGCGCCTGAGCGACGGCGGCCGCATCGTCAACGTCTCCACGCACCTCACCCGGGGCGCTGCGCAGCCGGACCTGATCGGCTACGCCATGACCAAGGGCGCCATCGACGTGTTCACCGCGGTCCTGGGCAAGCAGCTCGGGGAGCGCGGCATCACGGTCAACGCCGTGGCCCCCGGAGTGGTCGACACCGACATGAACGCCGCGTGGCTCGACCACGCGCGCGAGCTGGTTGCCGGGCTGTCCCCGCTGGGCCGCGTCGCAGAGCCGTCCGACGTCGCCGACATCGTCGGCTTCCTGGCCTCCGACGACAGCCGCTGGGTCACCGGGCAGCGGATCGACGCCTCCGGCGGGGCGCTGCTGTGACGGTGCCACCCGCTCTCGCGCGACGAACACGGTGGCCGAGCTGGGTGCCGTTCGGCGCGCTGGTCAGCATCGAGTTCCTCACCGTCATGGACGCGGCGGTCGTCAACATCGCGCTCCCCGGCATCCAGCACGACCTCGGCTACGGCCACACGGAGATCTCGTGGGTGGTGAACTGCTACCTCATCGCCTTCGCCGGGTTGCTCCTCGCGTCGGGGCGCCTTGCCGACGTCGTCGGACGCCGGCGCCTGTTCGTCGCGGGGACGGCCGTGTTCACCGCCGCCTCGGCCGGGTGCGGGCTCGCCGCCGAGCCGTGGCAGCTCCTGACCGGCCGCGCCCTGCAGGGCGTCGGGGCTGCGCTGGTGGTGCCTGCTGCCCTCGCGCTGATCACCGACATCTATCCCGAGGGCCCGGCCCGGGTGCGCGCCCTGGGGATCTTCAGCAGCATGGGAGCCGTCGCAGCACCCTTCGGGCTCGCCCTCGGTGGACTCCTCACCGAGATCGACTGGCACCTGATCTTCTGGATCAACGTGCCGCTCGGCGTCATCATCACCACGGTGGCGCTGACAGCCCTGCCCGCCTCGTCGAGAACGCCGGCCCCGGTCGACCTCATCGGTGCCGTCGCTGCCTCCGGCACCCTGAGCCTGCTGGCTCTGGCAGCGGTCTCGCTGGAAGCCGACGGGCCCGCGGCGGGCAGCACCATCGGCGCGGGCGTCGGCGCCGCCGCCTTCGGCCTGCTGCTCCTGCTGCGGCAGAAGCATGCGGCCCACCCGCTCGTGCCACCGGCGCTGCTGCGGATCCGGTCGGTCGTCGTGGGCAACGCCATCTTCGTGCTCGTCGGAACCGTCATGCTGGGGACCTTCTTCTTCGTCACGCTGTACCTGCAGGAGACGCGCGGTCTCGCGCCCCTCCAGGCGACGCTCGCCTACCTGCCGATCCCGCTGGCGACGCTCGTGGGAACCCGGCTGGCCCCCTGGATCATCGGGAGGATCGGCCCGTACGACGCGCTCGGCGTGGGGCTGCTGCTCCAGTCCGTGGCGCTCGCGGCCTGGGCCGTCGTCGGCAGCGCCGACGGGCCGCTCGCCGTGACCCTCACCGCGCCGACCGTCCCGTGGGCGCTCGGGATGGGGGTCTCGATCGTCAGCTCCTTCGTGATCTGTACCAGCGGGGTCCCCGGTCACGTCGCCGGTGCGGCGTCCGGTCTGGCCACGACGGCGCACCAGGGTGGTGGCGCGGTCGGTCTGGCCCTGGTGGCCGCTCTCGCCGGCGCGGTCGGCGGCCTCGACAACGAACCGGCGAGCCTGGCGCACGCCACCCAGCTCGCCGGATATCACGCGGGTGTCTGGGCCCTGGCAGGAGTCGCGTTCATCGGCGCGGCCCTCACCCGGGCGCTGCGCGGCCCTGCAGGGACGGGGGGGCGGCGGACCGCGTGGCCAGCGTCACACCATCATGACCGGTCACGCGGGTCGGCACGGAATACGGTGGCGGAATCCCTGGGTTGGCACCACTAGTGGATCCGTCCAGAACATCCGAGTGACCCCGCTCCGTTCCCTGCAAGGAAGCACATGATCATGCCCTCGCGCCGGCTCTCCCGTTCGCGTGCAGTCCTCGCCGCTGTCGCGGCCACCACCACCCTCTTCCTGGTCGCCGCCTGCTCCACCGGCGGCGGGACGAGCGGCGAACCGACGGGCGAACCGGTTGCCGGCGGAACCCTGACCTATGCGTCGGGCGACGCCGAGCCGACGTGCCTCGACCCGCACGTCGGTGGCAACTACCCACAGGCTCTCATCGCCACCCAGTACCTCGAGTCGCTCGTCTCTCTCTCGGAGGACGGCGAGGTCATCCCCTGGCTCGCCACCGAGTGGCAGGAGAGCGACGACGGGCTCAGCTGGGAGTTCACCCTGCGCGAGGACGTGACGTTCACCGACGGCACGCCGTTCGACGCCGAGGCCGTCGCCGCCAACATCGCGCACGTCCAGGATCCGGAGACCGCCTCGTCCACCGGCTACCTCGCCCTGGCGAAGGTCAAGGACGTCGTGGCCGTCGACGACCACACGGTCCGCCTGGACCTGAGCGCGCCGGACAGCGCCCTGCTCGAGTCGCTCTCGCAGGTCTGGGTGGCCATGGAGTCACCCAAGGCCCTGGAGCGCAGCCAGGACGAGAACTGCGCCGCGCCGGTCGGCACCGGCCCGTTCGTCGTCGACGAGTGGGAGCGCCAGGACTCGGTGACCCTCGTCCGGAACGACGACTACACGTCTCCGCCTGCCGATGTGCCCGCCGCCGCCGAGGGCACCGGCCTCCCGTACCTCGACTCGATCGTGTGGCGGTTCATCCCCGACTCCGCGAGCCGCTACGCCGCGCTCCAGTCCGGCGAGGTGCAGGTCATCGACAACGCGCAGCCCGACACGATCCAGTCGGCCGGGTCCGACGAGTCGATCGAGGAGCTGGACGCACCCCGCCCCGGTGCCTCGAACCGGATCGAGCTCAACTCGAGCAAGGCACCGTTCGACGACGAGCGCGTCCGCGAGGCGTTCATCCGTTCGGTGAACGTCGACGAAGGCATCCAGGGCCTGTTCTTCGGGACCGCCGAGCGCTCGTACTCGCCGCTGTCCAGCGTCGAGCCGCTGGGTCTGAGCCTGCCCGAGCTCTTCGCCGTCGACACCGACGCGGCGGCGAGCCTGCTCGACGAGGCGGGCTGGTCCGAGCGGGACGCCGAGGGCTACCGCGTCAAGGACGGCGAGCGGCTCACCCTCGACTTCCCGGTGAGCACCAACCAGTCCATCCCCGCCGAGCAGTCCCTGTTCGAGCAGATCCAGGCGGACGCGAAGACCGCGGGCTTCGAGGTCAGGCTCCACCCGCTCGACCTCTCCAGCTGGTACGGGGCGCTCGCCGAGAACGACTACGACCTCGTGAGCGCCCCGTACACGAAGGTGGGCCCGGACGTGCTGCGGATCCTGTACCACTCCGACAGCATCGAGCCCGCCCCGAGCGGCTACTTCGCGAACCTCGCGCAGGTGGACGAGCCGGCCGTCGACGAGCTGCTCACCCAGGCCTCCGCCACGAGCAACCCCGAGGACCGCGAGAGCCTCTACGAGCAGGCCCAGCGGATGATCCTCGAGGGGTACTACATCCTGCCCCTGTACGACCAGCAGAACCACTTCCTGTACTCGTCCACCGTGCAGGGTCTGCGGGCGATGCCGACGGTGTCGACCCCGACGTTCGCCGAGGCCTGGCTGGCGTCTTGACGCTTCCCGTCCCCACCACCGGGGCACGCAGGAGGCCGGCGCCGGGCAACCGGCGCTGGCTGCTCCTGCGTGCGGGCGGCGTCGTGTTCGTGCTCTGGGCCGCCGCGACCATCACGTTCTTCGCGCTCCGGCTGGTCCCCGGCGACCCGGCCCAGGCGATCCTCGGCGGACCCGGCTCGCAGGCGGGACCAGAGGCGCTGGAGCAGGTCCGCCGGGAGTACGGCCTCGACCAGCCACTCGTGGTCCAGTACCTCACCTACCTCGGCCGGCTGCTGACCGGCGACCTCGGACAGTCGTACTCGCTGCACGAGCCGGTGGCGACGGCGATCGGCGAGCAGCTCGGCTCCACGCTGCTGCTCGCCCTGTGCTCCCTCGCCCTCGCCTGGGCGCTCGCGTGCGGGCTCGCGGCCTGGAGCGTACGGGGCGGACGCGTCGCCTGGGCCATCGGTTCGGGGCTCGAGCTGGTCGCGGCCGCCGTGCCGCACTTCTGGCTCGCGACCGTCCTGATCCTGTTCTTCAGCCTGACCCTCGGCATCCTCCCGCCGGTCAGCACCCCCGGGCCGCTCGGCATCGTGCTGCCCACGCTCACCCTGGCGATCCCGTTGGCCGGGTTCCTCGGCCAGGTCATGCGCGAGTCGCTCCTGACCGCCATGGAGTCGCCGTTCGTCACCACGGCACGAGCCCGCGGGGAGAGCGAGGTCCGGATCTTCTGGCGGCACACGCTGCGGCACGCCGCGATCCCCGCCGTCGGGCTCTCCGGCTGGGCGTTCGGGTCGCTGATCAGCGGAGCGGTCGTCGTCGAGGCGGTCTTCGCCCGGCAGGGCCTCGGCCGTACCCTCCTGTCGGCGGTCCAGCTGCGCGACGTCACCCTCGTGACCGGCATCGTGCTCGTGGTCGCGCTCGCGTACACCGTCATGACCCTGGTCACCGACGTCGCCGACCGGGCCATCGACCCGCGCGGACGGGCGGTGACGGAATGAGCGGCCTGCGCTCCGCCGCCGGCGTCTCGACGTTCCGCCCCACCGTCGCAGAGTCGCTCGCCGGCGTGGTCCTGCTCCTGCTCCTCGTCGCGGCGCTCTGGCCGCAGCTGCTCGCCCCCGGCGACCCGCTCGCCACCGCGCCCGCCGACGCGTTCCGGGCCCCGTCGCCCGCGCACCTGTTCGGCACCGACGAGTCCGGCCGCGACATCTACACGCGGGTGGTCCACGGCGCGTCCGAGTCCCTCCTGATCGGTGCGCTCGCGACGGCGATCGGCATCGGCCTCGCCGTGGTGCTCGGACTCCTCGCCGGGCTGGGGCCGCGCTGGCTGGACTTCGGCACCACCCGGGTCGTCGAGGTGCTGTTCGCGTTCCCGGGCCTCCTGCTCGCGCTGCTCTTCATCGTCGTCACGGGGCCCGGCGTCCTGAGCTCCACGATCGCCGTCGGGCTGGCCACGGCACCCGGCTACGCCCGCATCATCCGGTCCCAGGTACGCCGCACGGCCGCCGCCGAGTTCGTCGAGGCGGCACGCGTGCTGGGGCGCGGCCGGCTGTGGATCGTCACCCGGCACGTCTTGCCGAACGTGACCGCCGCACTGTTCGTGCTCGCGACCCTCGGGCTCGGGCAGGCCATCATCTGGGTCTCCTCCCTGAGCTACCTCGGCCTCGGCGCCGTGCCGCCCGCCGCGGAATGGGGCGCGATGCTCGCCGCGGGCCGCACCTACATCGCGAACTTCTGGTGGATGACCTTCTTCCCGGGCCTCGCGATCGTCGCCAGCGCCGCCGCCGCCACCGTCATCGGGCGCGGCATCCAGAAGCGGAACAGGAGCGCCGGATGACCGGGCCGACAGCACCCGTGCTGACCGTGCGAGAGCTGACCGTCGCGTTCCCCGAGGGCCGCGGGCGCCGCGGGTCCGGCCCGCGCCGGGTGGTGGACGGCGTCAGCTTCCACGTGGCGGCCGGCGAGTGCGTGGCGATCGTCGGCGAGTCCGGATCGGGCAAGAGCGTCACCGCTCGCAGCATCCTCGGGCTCGCGGGGCAGCACGCGCAGGTCTCGGCCGCCGAGCTGACCGTCGCCGGACAGGACGTGCTCGCGCTGTCCGGGCGCCCCCTGCGCCGGCTGCGCGGCGGCACGGTCGGCCTCATCGCGCAGGACGCACTCGTCTCCCTGGACCCGTTGCGCCCGATCGGTCGCGAGATCGGCGACACGCTCGCCCTGCACACCACGCTCGACGCCGCCGGGCGGCACGCCCGCACTCTCGAGCTCCTCGAACGGGTGGGCCTGCCCGATCCGGCGCTGCGCGCGCGCCAGCGCCCCGGCCAGCTCTCCGGCGGGCAGCGTCAGCGCGCCCTGATCACCGCCGGAATCGCGGGCGAGCCGGAGCTCCTCATCGCCGACGAGCCCACCACCGCCCTCGACCAGCCGGTCCAGGCCGGGGTGCTCCGGCTGCTCGGGCAGCTGCGCGACGACGGCACCGGCGTGCTGCTCATCAGCCACGACCTGTCGGTGGTGCGGGGCATCGCAGACCGGGTGCTCGTCATGACCGACGGCGTCGTGGTCGAGGAAGGCACGCCGGACGAGGTGTTCGAGCGCCCGCGGCACGAGTACACCCGCAGGCTCGTGGCCGCCGTCCCGGCGGGCCGCCCGCGCGGCACCCCCCTCTCGCCCCCACCCGAGGAGGCCGCTCCCGGCCCCGAACGTAGGGGTGGTCGCGGCGTGGCCGCTGATGCAGCGACCACGCCTCCGTTCGCCGGCGCCGGCGCTCAGGGTGACGTGCTGCTTGAGGCGTCAGGGGTCGCGCGGGTCTTTCACGTGGGCGGGCGGGAGATCGTCGCTGCCGACGACGTGTCCTTCACCCTCCGTGCGGGCCGCACCCTCGGCCTGGTCGGCGAGTCCGGCTCCGGCAAGTCCACCACCGCCCGGATCCTCCTCGGGCTCGAACGGCCCGACGCCGGCGAGGTCACGCTGCTCGGCCAGCCGTGGAGCCGGCTCCCCGAGGCCCGGCGGCGGCCCCGCCGGTCGCTCGTCGGCGCGGTGTTCCAGGACGCGCTCAGCTCGTTCGACCCGCGCTGGACCGTCGGCGCCGTCCTCGCGGACGCGCTCACGCACGGCAGGACGACCCGGCCCCGAACCGTCCGCGCCGAGATCGCCGAGCTGCTCGACACCGTGGGCCTCGACCCCGCCCTGGCCGCCCGCCGCCCGCTGCACCTGTCCGGGGGGCAGCGGCAGCGCGTCGCCGTGGCGCGGGCGCTCGCGGCCGACCCTCGGGTGCTGATCCTCGACGAGCCCGTCTCCGCGCTCGACGTGTCGGTCCAGGCGCAGGTGCTCGACCTGCTCGACCGGCTCCAGCGGGAGCGGGACCTGGCCTACCTCCTGATCACCCACGACCTCGGTGTGGCGCTGCACATGAGCGACGACGTCGCGGTACTGCAGGAGGGCCGCATCGTGGCGTCCGGTCCGGCGGCGACGGTCTTCGACGACCCGCAGCACCCGTACGCGCGGCTGCTGCGGGACGCCGCGCCGTTCGCCGTCCGGGGTGTCGACGGGGCCTGACCCGGAGGCGTCACAGCTCGGCCCTGGGCTCCGCATCCAGCACATCGATGGTGTTCAGCAGGCGCAGGTAGGCGGCGAACGCCTCCTCGACCTGGTCCGGCTGCAGCCCGTACCGCTTCAGGTCGTACTGGTGCGGCCGGGTCCCCGCCGGCCGGGCGAGCACCTGGTCGAGCTGTGCCTCGTCGCTCGCCGTCCAGGTGGCGCCGATCGCCGAGTACAGGCGCGGCACCTCCGCGTGCGGGTCGGCGCTCAGCGTGTGGTACGGCACGTCCACGATGGCCGACGGCGGCAGGCTGAGCCGTGCCTCCAGCGCGGTGTTCACCCAGGTGACCATGGTGTCCAGCACGAGCTGTCCGACCTCCGGCGGGTCCGGGTCCTTCTGGTACATCGCCCACATCGTCTCGACGAGGCTGCACGTCGAGGCCAGGACCGTGGCGGGGTCGCGGTGCGTCCACACGAAGGTGGCGTCCGGGAACACCTCCTTGATCGCCGCCATGTCGTTCAGGTGCCCGGGGTACTTGACGATCCAGCGCTTGTGCTCGCGCCCGTGCTGCAGCACCTGCAGCCCTTGCTTCAGGTAGGCGTAGTCACCGGCCAGGTCCGCCGCGCTGCGACGCGCGTACCAGCCGCGGTAGGACGGCAGAGCCCCGTGCAGCAGCGCCCAGAAGGTCCCGTGCGGCAGGAGCATCATCGACTCCTCCGGCTGCTCGGCGCGGCTCGGGTGCAGATGCTTCAGCCCGGGCGCGAGCAGGCCCGTGACGAGCCGGCTGCCCTGGTCGAGCTTCTTGATCTCGCGCGCGGCGACGGCCGGGTCGTCCAGACCCGTGCAGGACATCTCCCACATGAGCGGGCCCCGGTGGGCCGGCGACGCGGCGAGCACGCGGTGGGTGAGGGTGGTCGCCGTGCGCGGCAGTCCGAGCACGAACACGGGATCGGTGATCGGCTCGGCGGCGATCTCCGGGTGCTCGGCCAGCAGGCCGCTGATGCGCAGCCGGTTGGCGTACCGGTCCTTGGCCGCGTTGAGCGCGAGCACCCAGCCCAGCGGCGTCAGCCGGGGTTCCGCGGCGATGCTCGCGAACACGGTGCCGAGGCCGTCGGCGAACTTCCGGTCCTGCGCGCCCGCCTCCCGCTCGACCTGGGCGACGGACTTCGCCCAGGCGCTCGACGGGTCCGCTCGCCCCCGGACGGCGGGGGAGAAGACGGTGTTCAGAACCTTGGAGGCTCGGGTGGTACGGCTCACGGTGTCCCTTCTCGTGCAGTCGGCGTGGGGTCGTGCGTGCGCGAGGTTCAGGACGCGGACGGGTCCGGCACGGCGGGCTGCTCCGGCTGGAAGACGACCGGGAGGGCTTCCAGGACCCGGAACCGGAAGTCCTGTGCCCACTGCAGCTCGTCCGCCTGCAGCGTGAGCGTGGGGGTGAGGCGGCGATGCAGCGTCTCGGCCGCCGTCCGGACGATCAGCCGGGCCAGGTGCGGGGCGGGGCACGCGTGCGCGCCCACCCCGAACGCGAGGTGGGCGCCGCTGCCGGAGCCGTCCCACGGGCCCGCGCCGCGGATGCTCGGATCCGAGCCGACCGCACCGACCGCGAGCAGCATCGCGTCGCCGCGCTGCACGAGCTTGCCGTCGAGCAGGAAGTCCTCGACGGCGATCCGCGGCGCCAGCGTGCTCACCGGCGACGCGGTCCACAGGACCTCGTCGAGTGCTTCGTCGGTCCCGAGCCGTCCGCCCGCCAGCCGCCTGGCGAACCGTTCGTCGGTCAGGGAGAGGTAGAGCGTCTGGGCGAGCCAGGCCCGCAGACCGAGCGCCGCGGTGGCCGTGAGGGACAGGAGGCCGAGCGCGGCCTCCGCGGTGCTCTCGTAGGCGGTGTGCCGCGCGAGCCGGCCGGCGGGCGTGGCCGTGCCGTCCGGCCGGCGGGCCGCCGCCTGTCCCGAGAGCAGAAAGCTCACCTCGTGCACGGCCGATGCTGCGTCCCGCTGTGCCGCTCCGCGCGTGGCGGCCTCGAACACCTGCTCGGCCGTCGCTGCGTCGAACCCGAGGACCGCACCGAGCGTCAGGTGCGGCATCGGCGCCACGTACTCGCGCACCAGGTCAGCCACGCCGGTCGGGGCGAACCCGTCGATGAGCTCCTCGCACCGGCTCCGGATGGTCCGGGCGACCTCGGCGTCGTCGATCACGGCGAGCACGTCGTCGAGCGGGGTGCGGAGCCGGCCGTGCGTGCTCCCGTCGGCCTGCTCGACCGTGAGCCGGCCGACCGGGGCCAGGGGGCGGAGCAGGGGCGAGTCCGCTGTCGGCGCCGGGCGCTCGTGACCACTCCAGGTCGCGGTCGCCGTCGTGAGGGGAAACTGGTCGCGGGCCATCGCGACGATCGTCCGGTACTCCGTCACCAGCCAGGCCCGGGTGCCGGGCTCCAGCTCGACCGGGACGACGTCGCCCCACTCCTCGCGAAGCCGAGCGTGGACGGTGCCCGCGTCGTGCGACGCGGCCAGCTCGCCGACGGCCGGGACCGTCGCGGGATCGTCGAGCTTCACGGGGCCGTGGGCGGGATCACCGCCGACGGCGTCGCCTGTTCCGGCGATACCGTCGATCAGGGTTGAGCTCATCGTGTGCCCGTCTGGGTCGGGAACGGGTTCTGTTTTCCCGGCCACACCATGCCGGATATGTGCCCGTCTGTCGAGGTATGTCCGAGGGTGAAATCGCCTGGACAACGGCTCAGCCGGCGTCGGCCGACGCACGCACCACGGCGCGCTGCCGTGCGGCGGCACGGTGGGCACGCACCACCGCGACGCCGACCACGATGACGAACCCGGCGAGCCCCGTCCACACCATGACCGGGCTGACGTTGAGCCCGGCGCCGTCGACGCCGGGAGTGCGGCCACCGTCCCGGCCCGACCCCGCCACGGCCAGCACCACGACCACGGTGAGGGCCACCGCGGTGCGGGCGACCCAGCGGCCCGCGGCATCCAGGGCGCCGCGGGCCGGCCGGTACGCCGGAGCGAGGAGCCGGACCAGCAGCAACGCCGCGACCGGCAGCTGCAGCAACCACACGGTGGTGCGGAACCACCCGTCGTACCAGACGTTCGTGCCGTACAGCAGGGTGTGCCAGACGCTCAGCACGTAGACGACGATGATCGAGGAGTGCAGTACGCGCCAGGCCCGGGCGCCGATCCGCCGCCGTGCGTAGTAGGCAAGGCCCAGCGGGACCGACAGGTAGAGGGCGAGCAGGCCGATGAGGATCGCGATCACACCGGTGCCGCTGGGGTAGACACCAGGGACGAACACGTTCAGGAACGCCGACCAGACCCGGCCCACCGGGTCCAGCCCCTCCGCGTTGCCGCGCACCTCCTCGGCGAAGAACCAGAACGCGTGCGCGAACATCAGCACGATCGTCGTCAGGCTGGTGGTGCGGTGCAGCTTCTCGACGGTCGAGGGCGTCAGCGGGAGCCACGCCTGCGGACGGCTGGACCGCACCAGGCCGAGCAGCACCGTGATCCACGCCCAGAGCAGGCCGGACCAGCCGAACGCCTGGCTCATCCAGTACATCCAGTAGGTGCCGGCGCCCCCGGCGAAGGTCGGGATGACGTCGATCGTCGGCGAGGTCCCCGCATGCACCCGCCACGTGAGCCACGCGAAGATCGCCAGGGTGATGAGCAGCGCGACCGAGGCATCCAGCCACGCTGCCCGAAGATCCTGCCGGAACGCCCCGCCGTCGAACCACCCGCGTACCCGTCGGACATCACGCATGAAGTTCCCCTCGCTCGGCACCGCGTCGGGACAGGACGGCGTCCCCGCAGGCCACAACCTACGGAGACGTCGAACGTGTGCCAAGCCCCGGGCCGCGGGGCCGACGACGGGTCAGAGCCCCGACAAGGCCTGCACCGCCTCGATCGTGTCCGCCTCGGCCGCACTCTTGTCGTCGCGGTAGCGCAACACCCGCGCGAACCGCAGGGCCAGCCCGCCCGGGTAGCGGGTGGAGCGCTGCAGCCCGTCGAACGCGATCTCGACCACCTGCTCCGGGCGGACCGTCACGACCCAGCCGTCGTCGTCGGTCGCGAGCTCGGTGAAGCGAGCGGTCTGCCACTCCAGCATCTCGTCGGTCATGCCCTTGAACGTCTTGCCGAGCATCACGAACCCACCCTCGGGGTCCCGCGCACCCAGGTGGATGTTCGACAGCCACCCCTGGCGGCGGCCGGAACCACGCTCGACCGCCAGCACCACGAGGTCGAGGGTCTGCCGCGGCTTCACCTTGATCCAGCCCGCACCGCGCCGACCGGCCGCGTAGGGCGCGTCGAGCGACTTCACCACCACACCTTCCTGCCCCTCGCGCAGCGCGCCCGCGAAGAACTCGGCGGCGGCGTCCGGGTCCGCGGTGAGCAGACGGCGCACCGTGTGCGACGCCGCCACCTCGTCGAGCACCGCGAGGCGCTCGCGGAGCGGGGCGTCGATCAGGTCGCGCCCGCCGGCGTGTAGCACGTCGAAGAAGAACGGCGACAGCCGCAGCTGGGCGACCAGCTCCACCTCCGGCGCCGCCTCCCGGGTGGCGGACCGTGCGGCGGTCTCCTGGAACGGGCGCGGCACGCCGTCCGGTCCGACGGCGAGCGCCTCACCGTCGAGAACGAGGCGATCGGACGGGAGGCTCCGCACCACCTCGACGATCTCGGGCACCCGTTCGGTGATGTCGTCCAGCGACCGCGTGACGACGCGCACCTCGTCGCCGAGGCGGTGCACCTGGATGCGGATGCCGTCGAGCTTGACGTCGACGCACCGCTCGGCGGGGTCACCGGAGCCGAGCTTCTCGAACGCGGTGGCGATGTCGGGCGCCGACTGGGCGAGCATGGGCCGCACCGGCCGTCCCACCTGGAGCGTGAACGTGGCCAGGGTGGCGGCCGGGTCGTCGGCGAGGAGCACGGCGCTCGCTACAGGGCCGGTCGCGCCGCGCATCATGACGGCGCGGCGGACGGCGTCGGCGGGGACCCCGGCAGCCTCGCCGACGGCGTCGACGACCACCGAGTCCAGCGCGCCCTGGCGCAGCTCGCCGGCGACGAGGCCGCGGAGGAACACCTGCTCGCGTTCGGTGGCGGCGCCGAAGAGTGCCGTCGCGGCGGTTGAGCGTGCCTGGGCGGACCCCGGGCCTTCGAGGCTTGCTATCTCGGCGAACGCCGCGTCGACGTCGCGCACGGTGAGCGTGGCGTCCGTCGCGGGCGGTGGGAGGTCGCGCAGCGCGGCCCAGCCGAGGCCGGTGCGACGCTGGCGCAGCGCGCCGGCGATGTAGGCGACGACGATCTCGGTGGTGGCGGCCCGATCGGCTGCGGCGGCGTCGCTCGCCGTTGCGCGGCGTAGCAGGTCAGCGATGGCCGCGCGCTTGGCAAGACGCGAGCGGGTGGCGGAGACGGCGTCGGACGTGGCGGCGACCTCTGCGAGGAGCATGCTCCATCTTGACGCGTGGTCCGCTCGGCGACCATGCGTCTGCTGCCAGGAATCCCCTGATCTTGGCAGCAGACGCATGGTCAACCCAGGTGCCAGGCGGTCACCGCGGCGTCGACGTCGGCCCGGGTACGGGTCTCGATCCCTGGCACGAGCTCGAAGGGCGCCTCGCCCTGCTTCGGCGCGCGGCGCCAGGTGCCGATCAGACGCCCGTCCAGGAGCACCCCCGGACGGAAGACCCCGTTGGTGAACGGGACCACCGTCCGCATGGCCTCGGCGTCGGCGACCAGGGCTCGGTCCTGGTAGCCCAGCACCATCTCGTCGAACCCCGGCACGAGTACGACGCCGGCGGGTTCCGCGAGCGGGGCGGCGAGCTCGCGCGGGTCGGACTCTCGCGCGACCAGCATCGTCGTGCCGTCGACCAGCACCTCGACGAGGGCGTCCGGTTGCTCCGCACGGAGCGCGGACACCGCGGCGCGCACGGGTGTCTTGGGCAGGCCGAGCCACCAGGCGAGGTCGTCCGTGGTCGCCGGACCCCGGCTGGTGAAGTAGGACCGTGCGATGCGGCGCAGGGCGAGGTCGGGTGCCTCGGCGGGCGCCGGTCCGGGCCTGGCCGTCGGCGTCGCGACCATCAGCTGCTGCGCGCCGGCGAAGGGGCCCCAGTGCAGCACTCCGCGGAGGGCCAGGGTGACGATCAGGTGGTATCCGCGCTGGCCCTCGACGGGCACTCCGGCCTCTCGCCACAGGTCGAGCATCGTGGCGCGCGAGATGCCGGCGGCGTCGCCGGGCGCCGCGAGCGCCTCCCGTGTGACGGTCTCGGCGTGCGCCACGACGGCGTCGTCCAGGCCCTCGGTCTCGCGGACGCGCCGGCCCTGGTGGGCCACCCGCTCGCCCGTCAGCGAGACGAGCGCGATGAGGTCGGCCGGTGTGGTCGCGAAGAGGGTGCCGCGCTGGGTCCACCCGCGCACGAGCTCGCCGGCGTCGAACGCGGCGCGCACGTCGTCCAGCGTGGTGCCCGGGCGGGAGCGGATCGCGATCGCCCGCAGCACCGCGGGCAGGTCCTGGCCCTGGAGGGCGACCATCCGGCGGACCACGTCGGCGGGGGACGGGCCCGGGGTGCCCGCGTCGCCGTCGGGCACCGTGAGGCCCTGCGTGCGCAGGCGGAGCCGGCGGGCGACGTCGGGGGAGAGGACGGACGGTCCGGGGTGCATGCGGGAAGGCTACGTGGCACGTCTGACACTGCCGGGTGCACCTGCCGTCAGTCCGGCGCGGGCGCCGCCGCGTCGCTGGACGACTCCGCCGGTGACGCCGGGCGGCCGGCGGAAGGTGCTGTCGCGGTGGTCCCTGCCCGCGCACCGGCGGCGAGCACCGTTCCGGTCGCCGCGACCGTTCCCAGCAGCGTCACGATGCCGGCGAGCAGGATCGGAGCGGACGGCCGCACGACCGGCTCGCCGATCAGCGCCTGCCAGGTGGTGATCCCGCACACCGCGGCGAGGGCGAGCGCGCCGATGAGCACGAGCCGGAACCGCACCCGCGGGACGCGTAGCACCGGGACCCGGCGGGAGACCAGCTCGAGCGCCAGCAGGCCGAGCGGGATCGCCTGCAGCGCGTGCAGCCCGATGAAGTGCGGGATCCGCAGGTCGCCACCCTCGGTGCTCCAGCCCAGGAACGGCAGTCCGGGCCCGCCGTCCGGGACACCGACCGCGTGGGCGCCGGAGACGCCCTGGAAGTCGTCGAGCTGGTCCGCTGTGGGGCCGGTCATCAGGAAGGCGAGTCCCATGCCGACGATCCCGAGGACGATCCCGGCGCGGATGGCCAGGTTGCGCGCAGCGTCCGGGCCGGGATGGAGCGCCACGGCGATGCCGACGGCGACGCTCGCGAGCCAGACGACGACGATGGAGCCGCCCATGACGGCCCAGAGCGCGCCGTTGAGCGGGGTGGTGATGTTGAAGTGGCTCGTCGTACCGGCCGCGGCGGCGCCGGCGATGACGGCTATCTCGACGAGCAGCGCCACGGCGGTGAAGGTGCCGAGCACATCGGCCGCCCGCCGGTACCGCTGTACCTGGCCGATCAGCCAGGCCAGGGTCACGGCGTAGATGCCGATCGAGAGCGCGAACTTCAGCGGCTTGAACCAGGCGTTCTGGCCGAGGATCTCTCGGGGGTCGGTGATCGCGAGCACTCCGGTCGCGATCGCGAGCAGGGCCATCACCACGGCAAGGGCGATGAGCGGGCGGTGCCACCGGTCGGGGCGGGGGAGCGGGGCGTGGACGGTCGGTGCGGAGAGGGCGGCGGGCGAGGTCATGATGATTCCTTCGTCTCGGTCGTCTCGTCTGTCTCGTGGTCCTGGCAGGGGACGACGCCCCCGCGGTAGCGGCGGTGGGTGTGCGACTCCTGCGCGATCCGGCGTAGTCCGGCGAGCAGCACGTCGCCGAGCACGATGCCGACCACGACGGCCTCGGCCATCTGGTCGCGGTCACCGCTCGCCGCGACCGCGTCGAGGTCGGCCTCGGCGATCATGTCGATGGCCTCCGCATAGCGGGGGAGCACCGTGCTCAGGTCGGTGCGGGTCATGGCGAGGTCGTCGAGCACGCCGGCGGCGAGCGGGATGCCGGGATTCTGTGGCACCGTCGCCCAGCCGCGCTCGCGCATGATCGCGTGCACCTGCTCGATCGCGGCGGCCGACGGCGGTGTGGCGTCGCGCGGTACCGACTGCTGGGCGATGCCGAAGACATGGTCGAGGACGATGTCGGGATCGTCGATCGCGGCGATGACCTTGCCGGCGGCGGCGACGGTGAGGCCGCCCGTGTCGATCAGCGCCCGGATGAGCCGGAGCCGCGCGACGTGGGACTCGTCGTACGCGGTCGAGTTGTAGCCGGTGCGCTCCCCGGCAGGGAGCAGCCCCTCCCGCGTGTAGTACTTGATCGAGGCGGAGCTGACGCCGGTCCGCTCGCTGAGTTCCGAGATGCGCATGCTGATAGTATCCCTATCGATAGTGCAGATATCAATAGGCAGACCACCAAGGAGCGCACCGTGCCCGAATCAGTACGTACTCCCGCCCGCGGCCGTCGCGTCCTCGCCGCCGCATGGTTCCTGCTCGCGCTGGGCGGCCTGGTCGGCACCTGGGCCTTCAACCTCGCGTTCATGGCCGACCCGCAGGGCCTCGGCTATCTCGAGGGCTGGTTCGCCAACGCCGCGAGCTCCTCCGCGGCGGTGGA
Organism: Promicromonospora aerolata; assembly: GCF_042682255.1. Taxonomy (NCBI): domain Bacteria; kingdom Bacillati; phylum Actinomycetota; class Actinomycetes; order Micrococcales; family Promicromonosporaceae; genus Promicromonospora; species Promicromonospora aerolata. The sequence goes on along the minus strand of NZ_JBHUHF010000001.1, from coordinate 2,273,477 downwards.
CGTCATCGTCGTCGCCGTCGCGGCGTCCCTGTTCATGCTCGCGGAGGGCGCCCGGATCGGCTGGGCCCGCTGGGCGTGGATCTTCGTGCCCCTGAGCTTCGCGATCGCCGTGGCCTTCACGTTCCCGCTCTTCCTCGCGATCCGGGAGCTCGCGCTGTACCGCAGGGAGCGACTGGTCGGCTGACCGTCGAGAGCCGGCGACGACCTGGTGCCCCGAGCAGGACTCGAACCTGCAACCTACGGATTAGAAGGCCGTTGCTCTATCCATTGAGCTATCGGGGCGCGGGCCTATGGTATCCATCCCGGGGAGTGGCCGTGCCGGGTGTTCCTCCAGCGTGTGCTCGCGCATCCGCCAGGACCAGGAGCATGCGCGAACGGTGGGGGAGGCCCGCTTCCCGCGGTGTGCGGCCGCCGGTCCGTTACTACAACAAACACTGTGTTTCTGCACACCAACTGTTCTGTCCCGCTTGGCAGAACGATCTTGACCTATCAGGATGAAGCCGTGACTCCAGGAACACGCTCCGCTGTGCTCGGCCGTCGGGGTGGTGTGGACCCGAACGTTGCGGAGCAGCTCGGCTTCACGGTGCACGACGTCGTACGAGATCTGCGTCGCGACGTCGCCGCCGCGACCTTGCCCCTTCCCCTCGAAAGCGCGGAGGAGGCAGAGGCCTCCCGCCTGCGCCTGCTGGCGCAGCTCGACGAGCACCTGCTGCCGCGCCTCGCCGAGCTGTCCAGCCCTGCCGTCGTCGTGCTGGCGGGTTCGACCGGGGCCGGCAAGTCCACCCTGTTCAACAGCCTGCTGCGCGAGGAGGTCTCCGAGGCCGGGGTGCTGCGACCCACCACCCGCGAGCCCGTCGTGGGCGTACACCCCCGGGACGTCGACACGCTCACGCCCGGCCCGGTCACCGAGCTGGCGCGGCTCGTCAAGCACGAGGGCGTGCCACGCGGCACCGCGCTGATGGACGCGCCCGACCTCGACTCGTTCCTCTCGGAGAACCGCTCCACGGCGCACCAGCTGCTCGAGGCGGCCGACCTCTGGCTGTTCGTCACCACGGCGGCCCGCTACGGCGACGCCCTGCCCTGGCAGGCGCTGGACCGCGCCAGAGAACGCGGCGCGAGCGTCGCGATGGTGCTCAACCGCGTGCCGAAGGAGACCCTGACGACGGTCCGCGCAGACCTCAACGCGCGGATGAAGGAGCGGGGCATGAAGGACGTCCCGCTGTTCATCGTGCCCGACGTGGGGCCGCACGAAGGCCTGCTCGACCCCAAGCTGGTGGAACCCGTCCAGCGCTGGCTCGGCCTGATGGCCGGCCCCGAGCGGTCGCGCACGATCATCCTGCGCACGCTCAAAGGAGCGCTCGGTGCGCTCCCCGAATGGGTGATGGGTCTGGTCGCCGCTGTCGAGGAGCAGGGCACGGCCGCCTTCGACCTGCGCAACGCCACCGACTCCGTGGTCCCGGACGAGCAGCTCGCCGCACGCACCGCCGTGCTCTCCGGAGCGGCAGGTGAGGGCACCGTCGCCGCGCGGTTCGCCGAGCTCGCCAGCACCCGGCACATCTCCCGGGTCACGGTCCGCGACGGCGTCGCACGCACCACCAAGCGCGCGGGCAAGAACCGCGAGGCGGCACTCGTGGGGCTGCGGGAGGAGGTCGAGGCCACCGCCGCCCGCGCCTTCGTCGCGGCCGGCGTCCGCACCGAGGAGAGCCTGCGGTCCGTCCTCGCCGGCCCCGGCGCACCCCCCGCGGGCGAGACGATCCTGCCGGACGGCGCCGCCCGTGCCGCGGAACGCCTCGCCTGGGGACGGACGGAGGCCGCCGAGTGGTCCCGGCTGGCCGACGACATCGTCGGGCGCATGGACGGGCCGACCGCGGAGGGCAGCGACCCGGACGCCCCGGCCCGCGCCGCCGGCGCACGCAAGGCCTTCGGTGACACCGGCCTCGCGACCCTGCTGCTCGCCACGGCGCTCGGGAACGACGACTCCGCCCGGCTCGTCGACCGGGTGCTCGGCGAGACCATGGGCGAAGCCATCGAGGAGCTACAGGGCGAACTTGCCGCCAAGGTGGCTCTAGCGGTTGCGGAAGAGGCCCGTTCTGTCCAGAGTGCCCTTGACGTCCCCGCCTTAGCCGACGACGCGGCCGCTCCGCTCCGCGTGCGGCTGGCCGAGCTCAGGAGGCTGACATGACGAGCCATGACGCGACACTGAGCGCACGCACCGAGGATCTCGGACGTGCGCTGCAGATCGCGGGATCACGCCTCGACGACGCCGTCTTCGGCAAGGTCGCCAGCTCCGTCGCCGGCGTGCGTGAACGGCTCGCGCTCGGGGTGGACCACACCGTGGTGGCGCTCGCGGGCGGCACCGGCTCGGGCAAGTCGAGCACGTTCAACAAGATCTCCCGGCTCACGTTCGCCGACGTCGGCGTCAAGCGCCCCACCACCGCCAAGGTGACCGCCTGCTCGTGGAGCGACGATGCCGCCCCGCTGCTGGACTGGCTCGGGGTGGAGCGCGAGCGCCGCATCACCCGGACCAGCGAGCTCGACGCCGCCGACGAGGCGGAGCTGGCCGGGCTGGTCCTGCTGGACCTGCCGGACCACGACTCCGTGGCCCCCGGTCACCGGGACGTGGTGGACAAGGTGCTGCCGCTCGTCGACCTGCTCGTGTGGGTGGTGGACCCGCAGAAGTATGCCGACGACGCCCTGCACACGGGCTACCTGCGCGACTCGTCGGGCATGCAGGCGTCCACGGTCGTGGTGCTCAACCAGATCGACACCGTCCCGGTGGGCCAGCGCGACAACCTGGTCAACGACGTCAAGCGGCTGCTGCGCGACGACGGGCTGGAGAACGTCCCGGTGGTCGCGGCCTCGACCAAGACCGACATCGGCATCGCCGACCTGCGCGGGCTCCTGGCACAGACGGTGGCGCGCCGGTCGGTCTCGGCCGGGCGGGCGGCGGGCGAGCTCGACGCCGCGGCGTCCCTCCTGCTGAGCCAGACCCCGGCCGAGGTGCCGTGGCACATCGACACGGTGCTCGAGCGCGAGGTCGACGCACTGGCGCGTGCGGCCGGGCTGGAGTCGGTCGCGGCGCAGGTCGGCGCGGCGGTGCGCAACGGGTACGGCTCGCCCGAGTTCCGCACACCGGACCCGGACTCGGTGGCCCTGTCCCGCTCGCGCTGGCTGGCCGGGTCGGGAGAGTCGCTCAAGCACGGCTGGCAGCGTTCGCTCGCCTCCAGCGTGGCGAGCGCTCAGGAGGTCGCGACGGCGGTCGCGACCGCGCTGCAGGGCGTCACCCTCGACACCCGGGGCCCGACGACGCAGCGCCTCACCCGCCGGATCGCGCTCGGCGCCGTGCTCGTGGCCGTGCTGCTCGGGATCGCCACGGTGCTGGCGTCGATGGGGGTCCTGCCGGCCGGGGAGACCTGGACCACGGTGCTCGGTGTGCTGGCCGTCGTGGCCGCGGTGACCGCGCTCGTGGCGTTCCTCGTGGCGATGCAGATGCGGCGGGCCCTGGCCGCCCGGCGCGCACAGGGAATCATCGCGTCGGGCAGGGCCGCGCTCGAACGGGTGCTCCAGCAGACCCTCGGCGCGCCCACCCAGCGCCTGCTGGACGAGCACCGCGCGGTGCGTGAGCTCGCACAGAGTGCGCGCGACGAGGGACCCTCCGCACCGCTCCGCCTGGAAGGGAACGCGACCACAGGCGGCTCGATCGGGTCTGCGTCCACAGGCACGGTCCGGCTCACGGACCTGGGCACCGTGCGCGCCTGATGCTGGTGTACGGACCGGCCGCTGGGGCCGGTCCGTTACCCCAGGAGGACTCCATGAACGATGTCACGGTGACCGTGTCGGGCTTTGCCGGCAACACTCCCGCGCTGCACGTCTCGAAGGACGTGACCAAGGACCTCGAGTGGACCACGTTCCGCGTGGCCAGCACCCGGCGCTACGTGAACGACAACGGCGACTGGACCGACGGCGCGACGCTGTGGTTCACCGTCAAGGTCTGGCGGGCGTCCGCGCTGAACGTCATCAGGTCGGTGCGCACGGGCGTGCCGGTGGTGGTGACGGGCCGGCTCGAGGTCGACGAGTGGACCGGACCCGACGGCGGGCAGCGGACGGGCCTGGTGATCAACGCGACGGCGGTCGGCGTCGACGCGACCCGGGGCAAGGTGGAGTTCTCCCGCCTGGTGCACCACGACACGGTGCCCGAGGGCGCCCCGGGCAGCAGCGGCGGCCTGGCCGCGGTTCGCCCGGGCGACGGCGACCCGTTCGGGGTCGACGCTCCGCGTGACGAGACCGACCACGATGCGGAGGCAGCCGTCCGGACCCCCGAGCTGGTGAACGCGTAGGCTTGGGGCAGTCGTGCTCCGCGGTCCGCGGGTGCTGGGGATTCCCTGCGCGGACACCTGGCACCCGCGCCGTGTGAGCGCCCCCATCCGAAGTACCTACTGTGAACGGTGGAACACAGGCAGTGGCTGAGTACATCTACTCCATGTATAAGGCGCGTAAGGCGCACGGCGACAAGGTCATCCTCGATGACGTGTCGCTGAACTTCTTGCCCGGCGCCAAGATCGGCGTCGTCGGGCCGAACGGTGCCGGTAAGTCCACGATCCTGAAGATCATGGCCGGGCTGGACCAGCCGTCGAACGGTGAGGCGCGCCTCTCTCCCGGCTACAGCGTCGGCATCCTGCAGCAGGAGCCGCCGCTCAACGAGGAGAAGACGGTCCTGGGCAACGTCCAGGAGGCGGTCGGCGAGATCCTGGCCAAGAAGGCGCGGTTCGACGAGATCTCCGCCCTCATGGCGGAGCCCGACGCGGACTTCGACGCCCTGCTCGCCGAGATGGGCACGCTGCAGGAGGACATCGACGCCGCCGACGCGTGGGACCTCGACTCCCAGCTGGAGCAGGCGATGGACGCCCTGCGCTGCCCGCCGCCGGACGCCGACGTCACCGTGCTCTCCGGTGGTGAGCGCCGCCGCGTTGCGCTCTGCAAGCTGCTCCTGGAGAAGCCCGACCTGCTGCTCCTCGACGAGCCCACCAACCACCTCGACGCCGAGTCCGTGCTCTGGCTCGAGCAGCACCTCGCCGGCTACGCGGGTGCCGTCCTCGCCGTGACCCACGACCGGTACTTCCTCGACCACGTCGCCGAGTGGATCTGCGAGATCGACCGCGGGCGCCTCTACCCCTACGAGGGCAACTACTCGACGTACCTCGAGAAGAAGCAGGCGCGCCTGGCCGTCCAGGGCAAGAAGGACGCCAAGCTCTCCAAGCGCCTCAAGGAGGAGCTGGAGTGGGTGCGGTCGAACGCCAAGGGCCGCCAGGTCAAGTCCAAGGCGCGTCTGGCCCGCTACGAGGAGATGGCCGCGGAGGCGGAGCGCACCAAGAAGCTCGACTTCGAGGAGATCCAGATCCCCGCGGGACCCCGCATGGGTTCGCTGGTGCTGGAGGCGGAGAACCTGCAGAAGGGCTTCGGCGACCGCGTGCTCATCGACGGCCTGTCGTTCACGCTGCCGCGCAACGGCATCGTCGGCGTCATCGGCCCGAACGGTGTCGGTAAGACCACGCTGTTCAAGACCATCGTCGGCCTGGAGCCGCTGGACGGCGGCGAGCTCAAGATCGGCGACACCGTCTCGATCTCCTACGTCGACCAGTCGCGCGGCGGTATCGACCCCAAGAAGACCCTGTGGGAGGTCGTCTCCGACGGGCTCGACTTCATCAAGGTCGGCAACGTGGAGATCCCGTCCCGCGCCTACGTCGCGTCGTTCGGGTTCAAGGGTCCGGACCAGCAGAAGGCCGCCGGGGTGCTGTCCGGTGGTGAGCGCAACCGCCTCAACCTGGCGCTGACCCTCAAGCAGGGCGGCAACCTGCTGCTGCTCGACGAGCCCACCAACGACCTCGACGTCGAGACCCTCGGCTCCCTGGAGAACGCCCTGCTGGAGTTCCCCGGCTGCGCCGTCGTGGTCTCGCACGACCGGTGGTTCCTCGACCGGGTGGTGACGCACATCCTGGCCTACGAGGGCACGGAGGAGAACCCGGCGAACTGGTACTGGTTCGAGGGCAACTTCGAGTCGTACGAGGCGAACAAGGTCGAGCGCCTCGGTGCCGACGCGGCGCGCCCGCACCGGGTGACGTACCGCAAGCTCACCCGCGACTGACGACCGGAGCGTCGCACCAGCGACGTGCCACGAGGAGGGTCGTGGTCGGCGTCCCGGACGCCGACCACGGCCCTCTTCTGCGCCCTTCTGCGTTGAACGACCAGGGTCAAAAAGGTCATCCTTGCCGCATCGGGACATGTTCGACAAGATGCCGCAGTGAGCCCTGCCCTGCGACCCGGGTGGCGTGACCTTCCGCCTCCACTGCGTGCCCGCATCACCGACCTCCTCGGAGCCCGCGTGCTCACCGCCGGGTACCCGGGCGACTCCGGGGTGCTCCCCGGCGCGCTGTTCCAGGTGCAGACGTCACGGGGCAACGTGTTCATCAAGGCGCTCGGCACCGACCAGCAGGGTCCGCTGAAGTACCTGCGGCAGGAGATCGCGCTCTCGCCCCTGCTGCCCGACGCGGTGCCGCACCCCGAGCTCCTGTGGTCCATCGACGAGGTGCTGCCGAACCTCGGCACCTGGGTGGCGGTCGGGTACTCGATGCGTACCAAGGTGCGGCCGATCGATCTCTCCTGGCCCGAGGACGACGTCGCGACGCTCGTCCGGGTGGTGCGGTCGGTGGGGGAGGTCGAGGCCCCTCACGACCCCATGTTCCGGCCCGAGGAGGACGTGTTTCCCACGAACTCGTGGGCGGCGCTCGCCGACCAGCGGCCCGCCGGGCTCGCCCGGCACTCGCCGTGGCTGACGGACCGGCTGGAGGGCCTGGCGGAGATCGCCTCGCACGCCCCGGAGGCGATAGCGGGCAAGAGCCTGCAGCACGGCACGCTGCGCGTGCAGAACGTCCTGCTGCCCGCGGTGCCGGGGGAGAAGCCCTTGATCACCGACTGGATCCGGGGCAGCGTGGGCGCCCCGTACCTCGACCTGGTCGCCATGCTGCTGCACGTCCGGACCAACGACGGACCGCCGCCCGAGGCCACCCTGCGCCGGTACGGGTTGCCGCCCGGCACGGAACCCGATGCGGTGACGTGCTGGATCGCCGTGCTCGCGGGCCACTACCTGCAGGCCTCGATGGAGGCGGAGCAGCCCGACCTGCCCGAGCTGCGCGCCTATCAGCACCGGCTCGCCCGGACCGCGGTGTCCTGGTTGCAGACACGCCTCGGTTTCTGACTCGTCGCAGGTCACGCACCGCTGTTTGTGGTTTGCAGGGCGCACCTGCGTTGGGCACACTCCCGCCATGAGTGCTGTCCGGCGACCGGCGTGGTCCGATCTCCCTCCCTCTGTCCGTTCCCGGGTGAGCGAGACCATGGGGGGACGCGTGATCGGGTCTGCTCCGATGACCGGAACCGAGTCGTCGGGCACCTTGGAGGTGCTCCAGACGGCGGCGGGCCGGTCGATCGTCCGCGCGGTGGGCCCGGAGGCCCCGGTGACGCAGGACCGCATGGCCGCCGAGGCGGTCTCCGTGGCCACGCTGCCTGCCGACGTCCCGACCCTCCCCCGTGAGTGGTTCGTCGACGAGGTGCTGCCGGGGGCAGGACGCTGGGTGGTCCTCGGGTACCGCAACCAGTCCGTCCGCCCACCCCACGACCCCTGGGACGAGGCGGACCTCGCCGCGGCGGTCGAGCTCGCCATCCAGATCGGCACCAGCGAGGCACCGGCGGAGCTGCCCGACGCCGTCGACCTGATCGACGTCGACGCGTGGGCCACCATCGCGGCCATGCGGCCGCCCGGCCTGTCGGCCTTCACGCCGTGGCTGTCCGACAAGGTCGAGCACCTGGCCGAGATAGCCACCTACGCGAACGAGGCCATGTCCGGCACCAGCCTGGTGCACGGCGCGCTGCGCCGGGAGTCCATCCTGATCACCGACCACGGCTGGGACGCGACCAGCGCCCACGCGGTCGACTGGTTCATGCCGTCCCGTGGCGCGTCGTACCTCGACGTCGTGCTCCTGCTGCCGCACCTGCGGGTCGACGGTGCCCCGCCGCCGGAGGTGGTCATGGACCGGCACCCGCTGCCCGACGTCGACCCCGAGGCGCTGACCTGTGCGGTGACGGTCACCGCCGGAGCGCTCGTGCTCGAGTCGATGCGGCCGCCCCAGCCCGGCATACCGCACGGCCGCGCCGTGCAGCGCGAGGTGGCGCACGCGGCACTCGAATGGCTGCGTGCCCGACTGGGCGGCTGACCTCTTTGCCGCACGGCCGCGCCTGACCAGGGTCTCTGCGGCAGACTGTGCGGCATGACCGATCAGCCCGACGACGACGTCGCACCCGGCGCACCGGACCTGGCGGGCGGCCCGGAGCCGGCCGCCGTGCCCGGCGCCGAGCCTGCCGACGGGTCCGGCCTGGCCGGTGCGCTGGAGGTGCTGCGCGCCCGCCTCGGCGCGCTCCGGCTGCCGCTGGAGACCTCGGGCGTGGAGGTGGCCCGCACGGACCTGCGCCGGGCGACCGACCAGCTCGACGACTACCTGCTGCCCCGTCTGCGTGCGCAGAAGGCTCCGTTGCTCGTGGTGGTCGGCGGCTCGACGGGCGCGGGCAAGTCGACGCTCGTCAACTCGGTGCTCGGGGAACAGGTCACGCGACCCGGGGTGCTGCGTCCCACCACGAAGGCCCCGGTGCTGGTGCACCACCCGCTCGACGCGCGCTGGTTCTCCACGGACCGGGTGCTGCCCGGCCTGGCGCGGGTGACGGCGTCGGGCGGCGCGGCAGCCGGGGCACAGACGGCCGGGCCGGGGACCGCGCCGGCCGGCGGACCGGCGGGCGAGCCGAGCCGCACGCTGCGCCTCGTGCCCAGCGACGCGCTGCCCAAGGGCCTGGCGCTGCTGGACGCGCCGGACATCGACTCGGTCGACACCGCCAACCGGGAGCTCGCGGCGCAGCTGCTCGGGGCGGCAGACCTGTGGCTGTTCGTCACCACGTCGGCCCGGTACGCCGACGCGGTGCCGTGGGACCTGCTGCTGCAGGCCGCCGCGCGCAAGGCGCAGGTGGCGATGGTGCTGGACCGGGTGGACCCGGGCGCCGAGGCCACCGCCGACGACCTGCGGGACATGATGGTGGAGCACGGCCTGGCCGAGAGCCCGCTCTTCGTCGTCCCCGAGGCCGAGCTGGTCGACCGGATGCTGCCCGAGGAGGGCGTAGCGGAGGTGTCGCGGTGGCTCACCGGGCTGGGTGGCGACGCGGACGCCCGCGGGCGGGTCATCGCCGCGACCCGGGACGGCGTGGTGGACTCCCTGGTGGTACGGGCGGCCGCCCTGGCCGACGCCGCCGACGAGCAGCGCGCCGCCGACGTCCGGCTGCGGCACGCCGTGGACCGCGCCCATGCGGACGCGGTGGCGCAGGTGACGGCGGCGACGTCGGACGGCGCGCTGCTGCGCGGCGAGGTGCTCGCCCGCTGGCAGGACTTCGTGGGCACCGGTGAGTTCTTCCGCGCGGTCGAGGAGGGCATCGGCCGGTTCCGGGACGCGGTGGCCGGGTTCTTCCGGGGCAAGCCGAAGGAGGCGCCCCAGGTGGAGCAGGCGATCGCGCACGGTCTGGAGTCGGTGGTGCTCGACGCGGCGGAGGAGGCGGCGGAACGGTCCTACCAGGCCTGGCGGGGGGACGCCGCGGGTGCCGCGCTCCTGGAGGGCCTCGAGCTGTCGCGGACGCCGGCGGCGCTGCGCTCCGAGGTGGCCGGGCAGATCCGCGGGTGGCAGGGCGACGTCCTGGAGCTCGTCCGGGAGCAGGGCTCGGCCAAGCGCGGCACCGCCCGGGCGCTGTCCCTGGGCGTGAACGGCCTCGGTGTGGCGCTGATGGTCTTCGTGTTCGCCTCGACGGGCGGGCTCACCGGTGTCGAGGTCGGCATCGCAGGTGGGTCGGCGGTACTGGCCCAGCGGGTGCTGGAGGCGGTGTTCGGCGAGGATGCGGTGCGCCGGCTCGCCCTGCAGGCGCGCGACCGGCTGCGCGCCCGCATCCAGGCGGTCATGGACGGGCAGGCCGCGCGGTACACGGCCCAGCTCGACGCGCTCGGCTCCGCGGAGGCGGACGGCGCGCGTCTGCGCGCGGCGGCCGATGCCGTCGCGTCGGTCGCCGCGGCCGAACGCCGCGCTCGCGTGCGCACCGCCGAGGCGGTCCCGGGCGCAGGAGCCGAGGACCGCGCCGAGAGCGGGGCACTGCGCGGCGTCCACGCCCGTCCGGTGAGCGAGAACCTCGCGAAGGGGCGCACCGACCTGGCGGAGCAGCCGGCCCGGAAGGGCTTCTGGAAGCGGCTGTTCGGGGAGGAGGACCGGTGAGTCGGCTCGACCTCGGCGACCGGACCACGGCCCTCGACACGGCCGTCGAGGCCGCGGAGGGCCGGATCGATCCTGCCCTGCTGGACGAGGCGCGTGCCGTCGTGACCCGGGCGCGCGAGCGCGGCGGGCTGTCCGCCGAGCACACGGTGGTCGCTCTGGCGGGCGCCACGGGATCGGGCAAGTCGTCGGTCCTGAACGCGGTGGCCGGCGCCGACATCGCGCAGCCGGGCGTGCGCCGTCCGACGACCGCGCACCCGATGGCGGCCGTCTGGGGCGAGGGCGCCGACCCGTTGCTGGACTGGCTGGAGGTCGGCCGACGGCACCAGGTCGGTGCGGAGCCCGTGGAGGGTGAGTCCGTCGAGACCGGCGGGGGGCGCGTGCCGTTCCGCCGTCGGACGCCGGCCGGGGACACCACGGGGCTGGTGCTGCTGGACCTGCCCGACCACGACTCGATAGTGACCGAGCACCGCATGCGGGCCGAGCGGCTGGTGCAGCGCGCCGACCTGCTGGTCTGGGTGGTCGACCCGCAGAAGTACGCGGACGCCGCGCTGCACGAAGGGTTCCTGCGCCCCCTCGCGGGGCACGCGGAGGTGGTGGTCGTGGCGCTCAACCAGGCCGACCGCCTCACACCGGACGAGACGTCGGCGATGCTCGCGGACCTCGAGCGGCTGTTGACCGAGGACGGGCTGGCCGGGGCGCGCGTGCTTGCGGTGTCCGCCAGGACGGGCCAGGGCATGGACGATCTCCGGACCCTGCTCGCGAAGGCGGCGGCGAAGCGCGAGGCCGCGACGGCCCGGCTCGCCGCGGACGAGCGGACCGTGGCACAGCGGATCATGGACGAGTGCGGTACTCCGCCGCCCTCCCGCCTGGCGAACCAGGCCCGGGGTGACCTCGTCGCGGCCCTCGAGGCGGCGGCAGGGGTGCCCACCGTGGTCGATGCCGTGCGGGCCTCCGCCCGCCGCGACGCGCGGGCCGCGACCGGCTGGCCCCTGACCCGCTGGGTCGGGCGGCTGCGCAAGGACCCGTTGCGGCGGCTCGGGCTGCGGTCGACGGACCGGGAGCAGCGGGCGCCGTCGGACCGGGACGACCTGGTGCGGACCTCGCTGCCCACGGCGCGGCCGGCGGTGCGGTCCGCCGCGGCGTCGGCGGTGCGGCGCTACGTCGAGGAGGTGACGCCCGGTGTCGCGGACCCCTGGGTCCTGGCCGCGCGCTCGCGCGCCCAGGCGGGCATCGACCAGCTGCCCGACGCGCTCGACCAGGCCGTCGCGGCGACCCGCGTGGAGGTGTCCCGCCGGCCCGTGTGGTGGTCGCTGGTCAACGTCGTCCAGTGGGCCCTGGTCGCCGCGGTGGTGACGGGCCTCGTGTGGCTGTTCGTGCTGTTCGGCTTCGCGTACCTGCAGCTCCCGCCGCCGCCGACACCCGTGCTGACCTTGCCGGCGTGGTCGGGCGGCGACGGCGTCGTGTTCCCCGGGGCGCCGGAGTCCGGCACGGGGGACGGGCTCGGCGTCGACCCGTTCCGGATCCCGTGGCCCACCCTCCTGGTGCTGGGCGGGCTCGTGCTCGGCCTGCTCCTCGCGCTGGTGTGCCGCGCGTTCGGCGCGCTGGGCGCCCGCCGCCGGGCGAGCGGCGCCCGACGGCGCCTCCGGCAGTCGGTCGCGACGGTCGCCGACCGGCTGGTGCGCACCCCGGTGGGGGAGGAGCTGTCCCAGCTGGCGAGCTGCCGGGCGGCAGCGACGGTCGCCGCGAGCTGACCCGGGTTCAGCCGCGGTGCCGGAACGTGACCGGCTCCTCCTCGAACTCCTTCCACGCCAGCCGCTCGCCCTCGGTGAGCCGGCGCGGCTGGTTCGTGGCGGCGTCCACGAAGACGAGCGTGGTGGTGGCGCGCGCGTAGGGCTTGCCGCCCGACGTCGGCCCGGTCTTCGCCATGCCGGCCGTGCCGTCGTGCACCTCGTAGCAGACCTCGGCGCTCGCGCCGCCGATCCGGCCGAGCCACATCTCGACGCGCACCGGCGTCCTGGTGAACAGCAGCGGCCGCAGGTACTCGATGCGCTGGCCCGCCACGAGGGTGTGCGAGTCGGCGTCGGGCCCGGTGGGGACCACCGCCGTCGGCCAGGCCTCGCCCTCCGGTGCCTCGGGGTGGAGCCAGAAGGCTGTGATCCGGGCGTCCTCCAGCAGGCGGAACATCGCGACGTTGTTGACGTGGGCGTACGCGTCGAGGTCGGACCAGCGCAGCGTGACGGGGACGTGGAGGCGTGTCATGGTGACCATTTTCCTCCGCGCCGCGCCGTCGTGCGGTCGTGGCCGGCCGACGGCGGCGTGAGGAGGGTCACGACCCTAGGACGCCCGGGCGTCGTGCGTGGCGCGGTTCTCGAGCACCGCGTCCATGTGCGCCTCCGCCCAGCCCTTGAGGCTGCGCACCAGCTGGTGCAGCGAGATGCCGAGATCGGTCAGCTCGTAGGTGACCGTGACCGGCACGGTCGCCGTCGCGGTGCGGGTGATGAGGCCGTCGCGCTCCAGGGAGCGCAGGGTCTGCGTGAGCATCTTCTGGCTGACGCCCGCCAGCCGGCGGGCGAGCTCCGAGTAGCGCATCGGCCGGGGACCGCCGGCGTGATCGGCGCCCGGCTCGGGCGGGGGGTAGCCGCCCAGCGCGCTCACGGTCAGCGTGACCCACTTGTTCGAGATCTGGTCCAGCAGCATGCGGCTCGGGCAGGCCTGCAGGAACGCGTCGTACTCCGCCTTCGCCTGCGCCCGCTTCTCGGCCGCCGTCATCGTGGCCATCCTTCGCTCCTCTCACCCATGGGTGGGTTACGAACTTCCAGGTGCCTACTTCCGTTCAGGAAGTTACCTCACGATGCTGGTTCGGGGCGCCACCCGGCGCCCATCTCGTTCGAGACTAGGGATCGCATTGAGCACTCTCACCACACCGCTGCCCGGGGGCACCTGGACCCTGGGCGACCTGTCCGTGACCCGGTTCGGCTACGGCGCCATGCAGCTCGCGGGCCCCGGGGTCATGGGCCCGCCGGCCGACCGCGACGGCGCCCTCGCCGTCCTGCGCAGGGCTGTCGACCTCGGGATCACCCATATCGACACCAGCGACGCGTACGGGCCCGGGATCACCAACGAGCTGATCCGCGAGGCGCTGCACCCGTACCCCGAGTCGCTGCACGTGATGACCAAGGTCGGCGCCCACCGCGACGAGCAGGGCGGCTGGCCCCCGGCGCGCCGCCCGGACGAGCTGCGCCGTGCCGTCCACGACAACCTCGACGGCCTCGGCGTCGACGTGCTCGACCTGGTGAACCTGCGGCTCGGCAACGCCGAGGGGCCGCAGGAAGGCTCGATCGCCGAGGCGTTCGAGACCCTCGTCGAGCTGCAGGAGGAAGGGCTGGTCCGGCACCTCGGCCTGAGCAACGCGACCACCGAGCAGGTCGCCGAGGCGCGGGCGATCGCCCCGATCGTGTGCGTGCAGAACATGTACAACCTCGCCCACCGGCACGACGACGAGCTGATCGACGCGCTCGCCGGTGCCGGCATCGCCTACGTGCCCTTCTTCCCGCTGGGTGGGTTCAGCCCGCTCCAGTCGGCGGAGCTCTCGGCCGTGGCCGCCCGGCTGTCCGCCACGCCGATGTCCGTCGCCCTGGCCTGGCTGCTGCACCGGTCGCCGAACATCCTGCTGATCCCCGGCACCTCGTCGGTGGCGCACCTGCGGGAGAACCTCGCGGGCGCGGGGCTCCGGCTCACTGCCGCCGACCTCGCGGAGCTGGACCGGATCGGCCGCTGACCGGACTGAGTAGCCCTCAGTGTGTCCGAATTGGTAGATTCATCCCCCTTGGTTTCGGCCACGGAGGAACAGGTGGATCTGCCCAGGCACTACTACGACCCGGTCACCCTGCACGAGGTGATCGACGACGTCCCGGCTGCCCGGGCGTACCTCGCCGAGCTGGCGGGCTGCCCCGAGCGGGAAGCGCCGAGCACGCTGGCGGTCCGCGTGCCGCTCACTCGTGCGCTCGCCGTGGAGGCGGACGACCCGGACACCGAGCTGGCCGAGGCCGAGCGCCTCGGCTGGCTCGCCGTGCGCCTGCAGGGCGGACCGGCCCGGGACGCGGAGGCGGCGCACTCGCACGCCTCCGACGTGCCGCTCGGCGCCGTCGCGCCCCTCCTGCGGCTGGCGCACGTGCTGCAGTGGCGCCACCGGTTCGCGGAGGCGGACCTGCTGTTCGGGCTGGCTCTCGAGGCTGCCCACCACTACGGCGAGCACGCCGCGAGCGTCGAGCACGCGCACCGGCTCGAGTACCTCGCCCTGCTCCACTGGGGCAGGTGCCGGTACGACCAGGCGCTCGAGGTGCACGTCGACCAGGCCCGTCCGTACCTCGGCGAGGCCCTCGCCCTGTTCGAGCGCGCTCTGGAGCTACGGGTCGAGGCCGGTGTGGCCGCGGAGCAGGTCGAGGTCACCCGGCAGGCGATCCGAGCCGTCCGCGACCGGCTGGTCGAGCTGGGGGCCTAGCCGGGCAGCCGGATCATGCCCTCCTGGCCCGCCGAGGCCACGAGCGCACCGTCCTGCGTGTAGACCTTCGCGGTGCCCAGGGCGCGGCCGCCCTGCGCGGTGGGCGAGGTCTGGACGAACAGCATCCACTCGTCCACCTGGACGTCGCGGTGCCACCACATGCCGTGGTCGAGGCTGGCCATCGGCACGGACGCGCCGACGTCCTGCCACGACTTGCCGGCCGCGCGCATGGCGGGCTCGAGCATGAGCTGGTCGCACGCGAAGGCCAGCAGGGCGCGGTGCATGGCCTGCTCCTTGATGCCGAGGGGACGGCGGGTGCGCATCCACACCATCTGGGTGGCGGGCGGCGTGCGGCGGTCGGCCACCGCGGTGTCCGGACGCAGGTACAGCGAGCCGCCCACGTGCCGCAACTCGAACGCGGAGTCCGCCCAGAACTGGGCGCGCACGTCGGCGCCCTCCGGCAGGGTCGCGAGCTCGTCGAGCGCCGAGCCGACCTCGTCGGGTGCGGGGACGCCGTCGGGCATCGGCATCATGTGCTCGTAGCCCGGCTGGTCCTCCTGGAAGGACGCGATCATCGACAGGATCGGCTTGCCGAACTGGATGGCGTGCGTGCGGCGGGCGCTGAACGACCGCCCGTCCCGCAGGCGTTCCACCGCGAAGTCGATGGGCTCCTCCACGCGTCCCTCCCGCAGGAAGTAGCCGTGCAGCGAGTGGATCAGGCGGCCTTCGGGCACGGTGCGGTCCGCGGCCAGGATGGCCTGGGCGAGCACCTGCCCGCCGTAGGCGCGGTTGGCCGGGCCGGGCATGCTGTCCCCGCGCAGCACGTCCTCCTCGCCGCGTGGACCCCAGCCCTCGAGGTGCCGCAGGTCGAGCACCTGCAGCAGGCGGTCCAGCGCGTCCGGCGGGCCGTCCGAGGCGGCGGTGGGGATCGGATCAGGGGTGGTGGCGTCCACGGGCGGGCGTCTCCTCGTCGTTCCTGGTCAGTCTTCGAACGTGTTGATCATGCTGAAGGCGGCGCGCTCCAGGTAGTCCCACAGCTGCGACTCGTGGATCGGCGCGAGACCGAGCGAGTCCACGGCGGTCCGCATGTGCGCGAGCCAGCGGTCGCGCGCGTCGGGGTTGACCTTGAAGGGCACGTGCCGCATGCGCAGGCGCGGGTGCCCGCGCTGCGCCGAGTAGGTGTTGGGGCCGCCCCAGTACTGCTCGAGGAACATCGTCAGCCGTTCCTTCGCTGGCCCCAGGTCCTCCTCGGGATACATGGGGCGCAGTACCGGGTCGTCGGCGACGCCGTCGTAGAAGGCGTCGACGAGACGGACGAACGTGTCGTGGCCTCCGACGGCGTCGAAGAAGGATTCCTGTGTCACCCTCGTCATCCTGCCACTCGACCGTGACAGCCCGATGTCCGTCACGTGAAACGGAGTCTCATGTGATCGATTCGACAGGAGCACGGGCGAAACGCTTGCCAGCAGCGCTACGCTGGGCGCAGACCTGCAGCGACGCACGGTGGGAGTTGAGACATGACCAAGGCTGACCAGATCCTTGCGGCACTCGGGGGGACGTCGAACGTCGTCGAGCTGGAGCCGTGCATCACGCGGCTCCGGGTCGAGGTGAGCGACCCCTCCCTCGTGGACGAGCCAGGGCTGAAGTCGTCCGGCGCGTTCGGCGTGGTCCGGTCCGGCCGGGTGGTCCAGGTGATCGTCGGGCCCGAGGCGGACAACCTCGCCGCGGAGCTCGACACGCTCAGAGTGTGACGCAGGAGCCCGGGAACCAGGTCCCGGGAGCAGTCCGACGCCGTGCTCGATGGTGAGCCCGGCAGCATGACCGCGCGGGCCCGGGCCACCGGGCCCGTGACGGGCCTCACGATCCGGTGGCCGCACCTGACCACGAGGCGAACGCCGTGTGAAGGTCGCGCAGTAGTCCCTTGCACCGACACCGAACTGTCCGAATCGGGTCCCGGACGCGAGTAGGTTGGCAGGCGTGTTCGAGTCTCTTGCTGCCTCCATCTTCGACAGCGCCGAGGACTTCTGGTCCTGGTTCCTGGGCATCCCGCTGCGGGTGATCCTGACCCTCGTGATCGGCATGATCGCGATCTACGTCCTGCGGCGCGTCATCACCTCTCTGACCGAGCGCATCGCCCTCGGGCAGAAGCCGCGGACGGTCGAGCGCACGGCCGACCTCGCCGGCACCGCGACCGGTGGCGAGCCCACGCCGGGCATGACCGCGCCTGGCGCGGCCGAGAAGCGGCGCCGCAAGAACATGCTGATGTCGCCGCAAGCGCTCGCCGACGTCCTGAACGCCGCCAACCCGCGGGCCGCCGAACGGCGCGCCCAGCGCGCCCGCACCGTCGGCTCGGTGCTCAACTCGTCGGTCAACATCGTGGTCGGCACGGTCATCGTGCTGTCGGTCCTGCAGACCCTCGGTGCCGATATCGCGCCGCTCCTGGCGGGCGCCGGTGTGGCCGGCGTCGCCCTCGGCTTCGGCGCGCAGAGCCTGGTCAAGGACTTCCTCTCCGGCATCTTCCTGCTGATCGAGGACCAGTTCGGCGTGGGCGACTTCGTGAACCTCGACGGCGGCGTGATCGGCACCGTCGAGGCGATGGGCCTGCGGCTGACCCAGGTGCGCGCGTTCGACGGCACCCTCTGGTACGTCCGCAACGGCGAGATCCTGCGCGCCGGCAACAGCACGCAGGAGTGGAGCCGTGCGGTCGCCTCCGTGCAGGTCCCGCTCGGCACGGACGTGGACGTCGTCCGGGCCGCTCTGGGCCGCGCCGTCGACCGCGTGCAGAACGACCCGGAGATCGCCGACAGCCTGCTGGAGACGCCCTCCGTGCGCGGCGTCGACGCGGTGGACCGCATGGGTCTGACCTTCACGCTGCACGCCCAGGTGCGCCCGGCGCAGCAGTGGCTCGTCGCCCGGTCGCTGCGTGCGGCCGCCCACGGGGCCCTGCTCGACGCCGGTGTGGTGCTGGCGACGTCCACGGTCCCGTACGAGAACGGCCCCGCCGAAGCCTGAGAGCCAGGCCCTGTGTGCGTGTGGTCGGCAGAACGTCGCATGGTCGGCAGCCCGGAATGCCGATGATCTGACGTCTTGCCGACCACACGGGCTCCGCGGCCGCCCCGTGTCAATTCGTCGGACACGCCCGCGTTGCGCCCGATGAGCGCGCGTAGATGGCAGGATCTTTCCTTGTGACCGACGAACCGATGCCCGGGTCCACCGGAGACGGCTCTCCCGTGCCGGAGGAGCTGGCCGAGCTGGCGACCGCCCACGGCGTGCAGTGCGAGTACACCGACCATGACGGCCGCGTGCAGCAGGTCAGTGCGTCGACGGTCGTCGCGGTGCTGGAAGCGCTCGACGTGCCGGCGTCGACCCCCGCAGCCGTCGCCGCGAGCCTCGACCGCGCCCGCGACGACGCGTGGCGTTCGATGCTGCCGCCGACCATCGTGCTCCGCGAGGGTGCGGAGGTGCAGGTCCCCGTGCACGTCGCGGACGGTGCGGACGTGACCGCCTGGGTCGAGCTCGAGCAGTCCGACCAGCCGGCGGTGCCCGCGAGTGCCACGCCGTGGCGCGTGACGGCACCGCAGGCGACCGCGACGGGCTCGTTCGCGACGGTGCGGGGCCCCCGGGTCCAGCTGCGTCAGGCCGACGTCTACGCGGAGCCGCGCACCGTGGACAGCCGCAAGGTCGGCCGCGCGACGTTCGCCGTCCCGGCGGACCTTCCGCTCGGCTGGCACACGTTGCACGCCGAGTCGGGCGGACAGACGGCGCAGACCTCGCTCGTCGTCACCCCGGCGCGGCTGGAGCTGCGCAAGAAGGTCGCCCGCAAGCAGGCCTGG
The DNA here is from genome assembly GCF_042682255.1 of Promicromonospora aerolata. NCBI lineage: Bacteria > Bacillati > Actinomycetota > Actinomycetes > Micrococcales > Promicromonosporaceae > Promicromonospora > Promicromonospora aerolata. Next base: position 2,254,797 of record NZ_JBHUHF010000001.1, on the reverse strand, counting down.
GGCTTCATGGTCCAGCTCTACTCGGTGCGGTCCCGCGACTCCTGGGGCATGGGCGATCTCGCCGACCTGGGCGACCTCGCCTGGCAGACGGCGCACAACGGCGGGGCGGACTTCGTCGGCATCAACCCGCTGCACGCCACCGGGCCGGTGGTGCCGCTGACGCCGAGCCCGTATCTACCGACGTCGCGCCGGTTCATGTCGCCGCTGTACATCCGTGTCGAGGACATTCGTGAGACGGCGTACCTCTCTGCCGCCGACCGGTCGCTCGTCGAGTGGGCCGCCGAGCCCGTCCGCGAGCTCTCCGAGGACTCCGGGCCGATCGACCGGGACGCCGTCTGGGAGGCGAAGAAGGCGGCGCTCGAGGTCGTGTACACGGCGCCGCGGTCCGCGGCCCGGCAGACGGCGTTCGACGAGTTCGTGCTGGCGCAGGGCAAGGGCCTGATCGATTTCGCGACCTGGTGCGCCATCACGGAGCACCTCGACGGCAGGGACTGGCCGGCAGAGCTCGGCGACCCGAGCGCGTCCGGCGTGACCACGCTGCGCAACGCGCTGTCGGAACGGGTCCAGTTCTACTGCTGGCTCCAGTGGGTGGCGGACGAGCAGCTGCGCGCGGCACACCGCACGGGTCTCGACGCCGGCATGCGCCTCGGTCTGCTGAAGGACCTCGCCGTCGGCTCGGCACCGGACGGTGCCGACGCGTGGGCGGACGCCGGCGTGCTCGCCCGCGGGGTGTCCGTGGGCGCCCCGCCGGACATGTACAACCAGCAGGGCCAGAACTGGACCCAGCCGCCGTGGCACCCGCGCGCCCTGGCGCGAGCGGGCTACGCGCCCTACCGCGAGATGCTGCGTACGGTGCTGCGGCACTGCGGCGCGCTGCGCATCGACCACGTGCTCGGGCTCTTCCGGCTGTGGTGGATCCCGGGCGGAGCACGCGCGTCGGCCGGCGCGTACGTCACCTACGACCACGAGGCCCTGATCGGCATCCTGTGCCTGGAGGCGCAGCGTGCCGGGGTGGCGGTCATCGGCGAGGACCTGGGCACGTTCGAGCCGTGGATCCGCGACTATCTCGCCGAGCGCGGCATCCTGGGCACCTCCGTGCTGCTCTTCGAGCGCGACGACGCCGGTGCGCCCGTCGAGCCGGAGGCGTACCGTGCGGGAGCGCTGGCGACGGTGACCACGCACGACCTGCCGCCGACGGCCGGGTATCTCGCGGGCGAGCACGTCGACCTGCGCGAGCGGCTCGAGCTGCTCACGGAGGACGCCACGATTCTCCGGGGACGCGCGAGAGCGGAGCGCGAGTCCTTGGTGGAGGCGCTGTCCCGCCGTGGCCTCACGACGTTCGACCCCTCCGAACGCGAGCTGGTCGAGGGCCTGCACCGCTATCTGAAGGACACGCCGTCGGCGCTCGTCGGCGTGTACCTCACCGATGCGGTCGGGGAGCGGCGCACGCAGAACCAGCCCGGCACCGACGCCGAGTACCCGAACTGGAAGGTGCCGCTGGCCGACTCCGCCGGGAGCGTGGTGCTGCTGGAGGACCTGTTCAGCAACGCCCGGCTGCGGTCGCTCGTGGCCGTCATGAACGAGGACGAGGACCTCGACCTGCCGAGGTAGAACCGCAGCGCGGTGCTACCTCGGCACTGGTTCGGCCTCGGCGGGATGCGGCCGGTCAGGCCGCGCCGATGCCTGCCTTGGCGATCGAGAAGCCGCCACCGCTCGCGTCGGCGACGCACGTCATGCCGGTCTTCTCGCTGGAGCACGTGAAGCCGTGGGCCTTCGCCTGCGTCCCGTAGTCGATGACCGTCGTGTTGCCACCGGCGGGCTTCGGCTGCTCCTTCTTGCTGATGCACGGCTGCGTCACGTTGCCGCTCGGGTCGACCTTCGCCACGTAGCCGGACGCGCCGTCGCACGACGCGTCGGGCGCGGGCTTCTGGTCGAGCTTGGCGATGCCGCACGTGGCGGCGTCCGCCGAGATGGTGCAGGTGATGTTCAGCGACGGCGTCGCGAACGTCTCGACCTCGGGTCCACCGTCGGTCTCCAGCCCTTCCTCGGGCTCCGGCTCGGCCGGCTGCTCGGCCGTCGGCGTCGTCCCCGCTCCCGCCTCCGGAGTTTCCTCCGGTGCGCCCAGGAGGTTCACGGCGAACACGATCGCGGCGATCACGAGCACCACGTCCAGCGCGATGAAGGCGATCCAGCCGGGGCTCAGCTTCTTGCGCTCGGGCGCAGGCGGGTAGCCGCCGGGCGGCGTCGCGTAGACCGGCTGCCCGTACTGGTCGTAGCCCTGCGGCGGGTACGGCTGCGGGGGATAGCCGCCCCCCTGCTGCGGCTGCTGCTGGGCGTAGCCCTGCGGCTGCGCGTAGCCCTGCTGGTACTGCTCGGGGTAATACTGCTCAGGGTGGTACTGCTGCATCCCCTGGTCGCCGCCGTTGTGGATGTGGACGGACTGGACCACGGGGGCGCCCGGCGCGGCGGGCGCGGGCGTGACCGCCTGCGCGAACTGGTTCGCGGGCGAGATGGCAGGTGGCCTCCTGGTGGACGTGGAGACGCGTTGCACCGGCGGATGCTGAACCGGCGTCGGTGCGGTGGGTGGGTGCTGCTCCTGGGTCGGCGTACCCGGGTCCTCGTCGGGCCAACCGCCTGGCGGCGGTGGCGGCGGCACTGTGCCGGACATCAGGCGACTCCCTCAGCTCAAATCGGTCGGTCGGGCGACCGCGGTCGATCGTACACAAAGGCGTTACTCACTGTTACTCCTGCGTGGCATGATCGACGGGTCGTCGCAGGTAGTTCACAGACCGGACGACAGCCAACCGAAAACGGCGCGCCCATCGGACGCGCGGGGCGCCCATCGGCGCCCTCGAGAAGACAGACGTGGAGGGCCTGTGCCCGGAGAGAACCTGACCCGCGCCGAGGCAGTCGAACGAGCCGGCGTCGTAGCGGTCGAGTCGTATGAGATCGCCCTGGACCTGACCACCGGTCCGGAGACGTTCGCGTCCGCCACGACTGTGCGCTTCACCGCTACGGAAGGCGCCTCGACTCACCTCGACCTGGTCGCACCGTCGGTGCGGTCCATCGTGCTGAACGGTCGTGAGCTGGACCCGGCGGCCGTGTTCGCCGACTCGCGCATCGCCCTGGAGGGACTGGCGGCCGACAACGAGGTCGTCGTCGCCGCCGACTGCGGCTACACCAATACCGGCGAAGGGCTGCACCGCTTCGTGGACCCGGTGGACGGCGAGGTGTACCTCTACACGCAGTTCGAGGTGCCCGACGCGCGCCGGGTGTTCGCGTGCTTCGAGCAGCCGGACCTCAAGGCCACCTTCCAGTTCACGGTGACCGCGCCCGCCGGCTGGGAGGTGGTGAGCAACGAGCCGACGCCGGAGCCGGTCGCCGCGAGCGAGGGCGACGTCGCCACCTGGTCGTTCGAGCCCACCGGCCGCATCTCGACGTACATCACGGCGCTCGTGGCCGGTCCGTACGCGGTGGTCCGCTCGTCGCTGACGTCGTCGGACGGCCGGGAGATCCCGCTCGGTGCGTTCTGCCGCAAGTCGCTGTCGGCGCACTTCGACGCCGACTACATCTTCGAGAAGACCCGGCAGGGCTTCGAGTTCTACGAGTCGACGTTCGGCGTGCCCTACCCGTTCACCAAGTACGACCAGTTGTTCGTGCCCGAGTACAACATGGGCGCCATGGAGAACGCGGGCTGCGTGACCTTCACGGAGTCGTACGTGTTCCGCTCCAAGGTGACCGAGGCGGTGCGGGAGCGCCGCGTCGTGACCATCCTGCACGAGCTGGCGCACATGTGGTTCGGCGACCTGGTCACCATGAAGTGGTGGAACGACCTGTGGCTCAACGAGTCGTTCGCGGAGTACGCCTCCACGCTGGCCACGGCCGAGGCCACGGAGTGGGAGGCCGCCTGGACCACGTTCTCGGCGATGGAGAAGTCCTGGGCGTACAAGCAGGACCAGCTGCCGTCCACGCACCCGATCGTCGCCGAGATCAAGGACCTGGAGGACGTCCAGGTCAACTTCGACGGGATCACCTACGCCAAGGGCGCCTCGGTGCTCAAGCAGCTCGTCGCGTGGGTGGGGCGTGAGGCCTTCATCGCCGGCGTCTCGGCCTACTTCGGCAAGCACGCGTGGGGCAACACCGAGCTGCCCGACCTGCTGACCGAGCTGGAGGCCACCAGTGGCCGCGACCTCAAGGCCTGGTCGAAGCTCTGGCTGGAGACCGCGGGCGTGAACACGCTGCGCCCGGTCATCGAGACGGACAGCCACGGTCGCATCATGTCGTTCGTCGTCGAGCAGACGGCGCCCGCCGAGTGGCCCACGATCCGCCCGCACCGCCTCGGTATCGGTTTCTACAGCCTGTCCGACGCCGGTGAGCTCGTGCGCACCCACTTCATCGAGGTCGACGTCGACGGTCCGAGGACGGACGTGAAGGAGCTCGTCGAGCTCGACCGTCCGGCGCTCGTGCTGCTCAACGACGATGACCTCGCGTACGCGAAGATCCGGCTCGACGCCGCGTCGCTGCGCGTCGCGGTGGACCACCTGGCCGACATCGCGGACCCGCTGGCCCGCTCCCTCGTGTGGGGCTCGGTCTGGGACTCCGTGCGCGACGGCGAGGTCCCGGCGTCGGAGTACGTGCGCCTCGTGCTCGGCGGCATCGCCCGCGAGACCGAGTCGACCACGCTGCGGACCACGCTCAACCAGATGGTGCTGGCCACCAAGCAGTACGTGGCGCCGTCGGCCCGGGCGGCGACGCTCGCCGAGGTGGGCGACACGCTCTGGACGCTCGTGGGCGACGCCGACGCCGGCTCGGACACGCAGTTCCAGCTGGTGAAGTTCTTCGCGCACGTGGCGTCCACGCCGGCGCACGTGGAGACGCTGTCCGGGCTGCTGAGCGAATCGATCGCGCTCGACGGCCTGACCCTCGACACCGACCTCCGCTGGGAGCTCCTGGAAGGCCTCGTGCTCAACGGAGCCGCCGGCGACCAGGAGATCGACGAGATGCTCGCCGCCGACAACACCGCCACCGGCCGCCAGGCGGCTGCTCGTGCGCGGGCGGCCAAGCCGACCGTCGAGGGCAAGCTGGCCGCGCTGTCGTCCGTGGTGGACGCCGACGTGCCGAACGCGATCATCCGGAACACGGGCCTCGGGTTCGTGCACGTGAACGACCCGGCCGCGCTGGCCGACGTCGTGCAGCCGTACCTGGACGCCGTGCTGAAGGTGTGGAACGAGCGGACCTACCACATCGCCGAGGAGGTCATCGAGGGCTTCTACCCGGCGCCGCTGGCGTCGGCCGAGCTGCGGGACGCGACGGCCGCCTGGCTGGACGCGAACCCCGATGCGGCGCCGGCGCTGCGCCGCATCGTGATCGAGTCCCTGGCAGGCACGGAGCGAGCCCTGAAGGCGCAGTCGGCAGACTCCTGACCGCTGGCCGGGCCGGTCGCCCGGCCCTCCTCACCTTCGAGGCCTAAGTTTCTTCGCTCTGAGCCGTCTCAAAGCGAAGGAGCTTAGGCCTCGAAGGGGATCGGGCGAAGCCCCCGGCCGGGGATGGGATGGGTCTACCAGATGTGGACGCGGTCCTCTTCCGGGAGGTACAGGGCGTCGCCCGGCTGCACGTCGTACGTCGTGTAGAACTCGTCCACGTTGCGCACCACGCCGTTGCAGCGGAACTCGTTGGGGGAGTGCGGGTCCGTCGCGAGCCGGCGGAGCACCTCCTCGTCCCGTCCCTTGGACTGCCACACCTGCGCCCAGCCGAGGAAGATCCGCTCAAGCGCCGTCAGACCGTCGACGACCGGTGCCTCCTCGAGGGGCTTCCCGAGCGCGATCCGGTACGCCTTGAGCGCGATCGACAGTCCGCCGAGGTCGCCGATGTTCTCACCGATCGTGAGACCGCCGTTGACGTGTACCTCCTCGGCCTGGTCGCCCTCACCCTCGGTGTCGTCGGCACTGACGACGGCGTCGGCGAGCTGTGCCGGCCGGAACTGGTCGTACTGCGCGATCAGCGCGCTCGTGCGCTTCTCGAACTCGGTGCGGTCGGTGTCGGTCCACCAGTCCTCGAGGCGGCCGTCACCGTCGTACTTGGAGCCCTGGTCGTCGAACCCGTGCCCGATCTCGTGCCCGATGACGCCGCCGATGCCGCCGAAGTTCACGGCGTCGTCCGCCTCGGGGTCGAAGAACGGCGGCTGCAGGATCGCTGCCGGGAACACGATCTCGTTCATGCCCGGGTTGTAGTAGGCGTTGACGGTCTGCGGCGTCATGAACCACTCGTCGCGGTCCAGGGGCTTGCCGATCTTCGCCAGCTCGTAGTCCTGGTCGAACGCGTTGGAGCGCCGGACGTTGCCCACCAGGTCGGTCGCGTCCACCTCGAACCCGGAGTAGTCGCGCCACCTGACCGGGTACCCGACCTTGGGCGTGAACTTCTCGAGCTTGACCAGGGCCTTGGCCTTGGTCTCGTCGGTCATCCAGTCGAGCCCCTCGATGGACTCACGGTAGGCCACCACGAGGGCGTCCACGAGACGGTCCATCTTGGCCTTGTTCGCCGGCGGGAAGTGTCGCGTCACGTACTCGGCGCCCACTGCCTCGCCGAGCGCGCCCTCGACCAGGGCGACGCCCCGCTTCCAGCGCTCGCGCACCTGCTGCGCGCCGGTGAGGGTGCGGCCGTAGAAGTCGAAGTTCGCCTCGACGATCGGGTCCGTCAGGTACGGCGCCCGGGCGCTGATCGCGTGGTACGTCATCCAGAGCTGCCAGTCCAGCAGCGACAGCTCGTGCCACAGGGCGGCGAAGCCTTCCGTGTACCCGGGCTCGCGCACCACGAGGTGGTCGAACGCGCCGGTGGGCACGCCGAGTGCCTCGGCCCAGGCCGCCCAGTCGAAGCCGGGCGCCGACGCGACGAGGTCGGCGAGCGTCATCGGGTTGTACGTGAGGGTGGCGTCGCGGTCGCGCACCACGTCCCAGTGGTGGGCGGCGAGCCGCTCCTCCAGGTCGAAGACGCGGCTGGCGGCGTCGTCGCAGGAGATGCCCCAGGTCTCGTGGACCTTGGCGAAGCGCAGCATCTTCGACACGTGCGGCAGGTACTTCTTGCGGATCGGGGCGTACTGGTCCTCGCGGTAGTACGCCTCGTCGGGCAGGCCGAGGCCGGACTGCCGGAGGTAGACGACGTACTTCTCCGGGTCGGTCGCGTCGTTGTCCACCCAGAAGCGGACGCCGGCAGTGCCGCCGGTGCGCTGCAGCGTGCCGAGCGACCGGGTCAGCTCGGCCATGGTGCGGGCGCTCTGGATGAGCGTGAGGTCCTCGTCCAGGGGAGTGGTGCCGAGCTCCGCGATGCGCCCGGTGTCCATGAAGCTCGCGTACAGGTCACCGATCTTGGAACCGGTCGGCGCGTCCTGGATGATCTCCCGGACGTGCACCTCTGCCTTGTCGTAGAGGTCTCGGAACGCGCCGTCCATGGCGCGGTCGGCGGGGATCTCGTGCGTGTCGATCCACCGCCCGTTGACGTGGCGGTACAGGTCGTCCTGCGGGCGGGTTGCGGGGTCGAGCGCGTCGAGATCGATGCCCGACGTGAGACCCGTGGCGTCGGTGGTCATTGCGCCAGCGTACGCAACGCGCGCCTCCCCTTTCTGGTGTTGCACGTCCGGTGCCGCCGATGAGGAACAATGGCCCCCATGCGCCTGCACATCGCCGCCGACCACGCCGGGTACGACCTCAAGCAGCACCTGGTGCAGCACCTCACCTCCGCCGGGCACGAGGTGATCGACCACGGGGCCCACGAGCTGGACCCGCTCGACGACTACCCTGCCTTCTGCATCTCCGCCGGCGAAGCCGTCGTCGCCGAGCCGGGCTCGCTCGGCATCGTGATCGGCGGCTCGGGCAACGGCGAGCAGATCGCCGCGAACAAGGTCGCCGGCGTCCGGGCCGTCCTCGCGTGGTCGCTGGAGACCGCCAAGCTGGGCCGCCAGCACAACGACGCGAACGTGATCGCCGTGGGCGGCCGCATGCACTCGCTGGAGGAGTCGGCGGCGTTCATCGAGGCCTTCATCGCCGAGCCGTTCAGCGGCGACGAGCGGCACCAGCGCCGTATCGACCAGCTCGCCGACTACGAAGCAAAGCGTGCCTGAGGGGCACACCGTCCACCGCCTCGCGCGGACGTTCGACTCGCTGTACGCCGGGCAGGTCCTACGGGTGAGCAGCCCGCAGGGGCGGTTCGCCGACGGCGCCGCCGTGCTCTCGGGGCGTCGGCTGGTGGCGAGCGAGGCCTGGGGGAAGCAGCTGTTCCTGGGCTTCGCACCCCCCGACGTGTCAGACGCCCAGGTCACTGGAGCGAGCTCTGCCGCTGACACCTCTGCCGCTGACACCTCTGCCGCTGATACCGTGTGGCTGCGCACGCATCTCGGGCTGTACGGCGCGTGGACGTTCGCGGGCGCTCCGGGCGCGCCGGAGGTGGCCCACGCCATCGGCGCACCCCGCCGACGCATCGGCGAGCGGGAGACGACGGCGCCCCCACCGCCGTCCGACCGGTCAGCAGCCCAGGCCACTCCGGCGACCTCCACGTCCGACACGTGGGAGGCACCGGAGCCTCGCGGACAGGTCCGGGTGCGCCTGCTCGGCGACCACGCGGTGGCCGACCTCACCGGACCCACCGCCTGCGAGGTCATCACCTCCGCGGAGAAGATGGCGGTCGAGGCGCGCCTCGGCCCCGACCCCATCCGGGACGACGGCGACGTCGACGCCTTCGTGGCCCGTGTCGGCCGGTCGCGGGTCGCGATCGGGCAGCAGCTCATGGACCAGGCGGTCGTCGCGGGCATCGGCAACATCTACCGCGCCGAGGCGCTGTTCCGGGCCGGCGTCGACCCGCTGCGGCCGGGTCGCGACGTGCCGGCCGCGATGCTCCGCGCCCTCTGGGCCGACCTGGTGGCGCTCATGCGCGACGGCGCGGCACGCGGCGCGATCGTCACGACGCGGCCCGAGGACCGTGAATCCCCGCACGGCCGACCACCGGAGGCCGCTCGACCGCCGGAGGCCCGCGGCCGGACCCGGCAGAACACCGACGGCGCTCCCGACGCAGTGCCCTCCGACCAGGCGTTCTACGTCTACCACCGGGACGGGCTGCCGTGCCGGCAGTGCGGCTCCCCGGTCCTGGTCAAGGAGCTGGCGGGCCGCAACCTGTTCTGGTGCGGAACCTGCCAGCGCTGACCTGGCGGCCGGATGCCGGGCCCCGGCCCGGGCCGAGCCGCGGGCTCAGAACACCCAGGAGGCTCCCGGCGCGACCGGCCAGCCGAACGCCGTGCTCGCCCTGGCCAGCGCACTCCCGCGCTGTCCCGGACGGGGATGTTCGGTGACCAGGCCCGCGGCGGCCAGGGCGGCGAGCGACTTGCCGCCGAGGTAGGCGGCACCCAGCTCGCGCACGTCGAGCGACAGCTCGGGCGCCTCGAACTCCGGGTCGACCCGCTCCACCGACGCCGGCCCGAAGGCCTCCGCCCGCAGCCGGTACACCCCCGCGTTGGCGGGCAGGCGGGTGTCGGTCACCGCGAGCGTGACGTCGACGTCGGCCGCGTACTGGCGACCGGCGAGCGCCGCCTCGACGTCGACCAGCCGGACCCAGAGGTTGTCCGGGGTGCGCGGCGCGGCGGCACGCAGGTTGACCAGCAGCTGCGTGATCACGTCGTCGACCGGGAGCGTGAACGGGCTGACGTCGTCCGTCAGGTCGAGGTCCAGCAGCGTGCCCCACAGGGCACGGGCGGCGGCGGCGTCGACCGCCACGACCTCGCCGGTGCTGACCTTCCCGCGCGGGCCCGTGGTCGTCCAGGTCAGCGAGCGGCGGAACGTCACGTAGCCGCGGGGCTCGCCGTCGAGCTCGGTGATCATGATGCGCCGGGACTCGTGCCCGCCGCGGTGGACGGGTGCGTCGTCCCAGTGCGCCGCCTGCAGGGCCTCGGTCTCGCGCGTGACCCAGCCGGGACGGTTGAGGCCCGGGACGCCCGTCGGGGCGGCGCCCGCGGCGCGGTGCAGGCGGTCGACCAGCTCGCCGTGCCGCTCGCGGGAGGCGACCTCGACGCGGACCGTGTGCCGCTCGGCGCCCGGTACGTCGCGCAGGGCGGCCCCGCGGGGGACGTCGAGGCGCAGGTCGTCGGCGGCGTGGCCGTAGCCGAACCGCCCGTAGATGGCGGCCTCGGCGGCGAACAGCGCGCTGAGTGGCTCACCGCGCTCGGCGCTGCGCGCCAGGTGCAGGTCGATCATCGCCGTGAGCAGCCCGCGGCGGCGGTGCTGCGGGTGCACACCCACCCACGTCAGGCCGGCGGTCGGCAGCTCGGCTCCGGGCACCGGAAAGTGTTCGAACGGGTACGACGCGTGCAACGCGACGAGCCTGTCGGAGCCGTCGGCCTCGATGCCGATCGCACGGTCCCAGGTCAGGGGCGACGGGACGGCGTCGAGGTCGTCGTGGGAGGTCCCCGACGGGAACGCCCACGTGTCGAGCTCGATGGCGAGACGGCGGTCGTCCGGGGTCAGCGTGCGCCAGCGGTATCCAGCGGGCAGCGCGATCTGGGGGAGAGCCATGGGGAGATCGTCGCACCGGCCGCAAGCAAATTCCCGTGCGGGAACCGGGCTGAGCTGCGTTCAGCAGGCTGCCGGCGACCATTTCCGGGCCCGTTGCGGCCCTGTCGAGCCTGCTGAAGAAGCATCAGTACCGGCTCCGTCTACCATCGCATCCGTGACTGAATCGCCGCCCGGAAACCAGCTGACCGACGTCGAGGAGTACGCGGCCGCCGTGCTCGACGTCGTCCGGCGCATCCCGTCCGGCCGTGCGATGACGTACGGGCTGATCGCCGAGATCGTGGGCGAGCGGCTCGGGCGCGGTGGGCCGCGTCAGGTCGGGAGCGTCATGGCCGGGTCCGGGGACCGGTACGCGCACCTGGTGCCGGACGACGACGGGGCCGACCCGGACGACGAGGGCGCCGACCCGGACGAGGGCGCCGACCGTGTCCCGTGGTGGCGGGTCGTCAATGCCGCGGGCTCCCCGCCGCAGCACCACGTGACCGAGGCGCTGGACGCGCTGCGTGCCGAGGGCTGCCCGCTGTCCCGGGACGGCCGCCGGGTGCACCTGCGCCGGGCGATCTGGTTCCCGGAGGACGAGCCGCCGGGTCGGTTGGACGACTGAGGCAGGCGCCGAGGCCGGTGCCCGCGGCCACCGGACCGGAGTCATCCACCGTTCACACGCGGGTGACCGTACCGTTCACGGCCGCCCGCTAGCGTGCCGAGCCGGAACTGACCCGCCGTCGGAGGTACCGCCATGCACCGCCCCCTCGCCCGCACCATCGGGGCTCTCGGAACCCTGCTGCTCGTGTCCGGCCTGGCCACGTCGGGCCTCGTGCCCGCGGCCGCCGGGCAGACCGCTGGGCCGCTAGGAGCCCCGGAGCGTCCCGCTGCGGCTCAGCACCCCGGCAAGCACATCGCGACCCTCCTGTACTTCCATGACGCGCACGAGATCGGGCCGGTGCTCACCGGCGGCCAGGATCGCGGCGGCGTCGCCCGCCTGGCCACGGCGGTGCGCACGGTCGAGGAGCAGAACCCGGCCACGGCGCTCGTCTTCGGCGGGGACCTGGCCGGCGGCACGCTGTTCGGCGGGCTCTACCGGGGCGTACCGATGGTGGAGGCGCTCAACGAGGTGGGCGTGGACCTGGCGAACTTCGGCCAGCACGACTTCGACTTCGGCGTGGACCACACCCGCGAGCTGGTCGCGGCGTCCGACTTCCCGTGGATCACGTCCAACCTGACCGACGCCGACGGCTCGCCGTTCGTCGAGGACGGCACCTGGGCGGTGCAGCGGGTGGGCAAGGTCCGCGTCGGGTTCGTGGGCCTCACGGACGCCATCGAGACGACGTCGGCCGCCGGGGACCTCGTCGAGACGGATCCGGTCGGGGCGGCGCGCGCCGCCGTCGCCGACCTGACGGCGCACGCGAAGGTGGACGTGGTCGTGGCCGTCACCCAGTACCCCCTGGCCGAGAACCGCGAGCTCGCGCGCGCCGTACCGGAGCTGGACGCCGTGTTCGGCGAGGAGATGGCCGAGTACCACTCCGTGATCGAGTACGAGGGCGACGTGCCGCTCATGGCGTCCGAGGGGAACATCGGCTCGCTCGTCCGCCTGGACATCACCAAGCGGCGTGGTGAGCACGTGGTGGCGCCGTCCGTGGTGGAGGTGGACCACACGGTCACGCCGGACCCCGCGCTGCGCGAGGTCGAGGAGCGGTACGCGGCCGAGATGGACGAGCGCCTGTCGGAGGTGCTCGCCGACGTGCGGACGCCGCTGCTGAACCCGGGCCAGATCAGCCGGTCCGAGGAGACGGCGCTGGGCAACTTCGTCGCCGACGCGTTCCGCGCGCGGCACGGCGCCGACGTCGGCTGGGTGAACGGCGGCGGACTGCGGGCCGAGGCGCCGGGACCCGATTTCACGCTTCGTGACGCCTACTCGATCGCCCCGTTCGCCAACCGGGTGCTGAACGTGCGGGTCAGCGGGGCGGGCCTGCTCCGGTCGCTGGAGGACGCGGTCTCGCGTGTCCAGGACGCCGGCGGCGGGTTCCCGCAGGTGTCCGGCATGGCGTACGCGTACTCGCCGAGCGCCGCGGTGGGCGCGCGGGTGAGCGACGTCAGCGTGGGCGGTGCCCCGCTCGATCCCGATGCCTCGTACACCGTCGCGGTGACCGCGTACGTGGCCGGGGGCGGCGACGGCGTCAGCGGGTTCGCCGACGCCGAGGTGCTCGTACCGATCGGCGACGCCCCGGTCGACGCCGAGGTGATCGCGGACCACGCCCGCACGCTGACCACGATCGACGTCACGACGGAGGGCCGGATAACGATCCTCCCGTAACCCTTGTTGAGTGCTGGCTATTTGTTGAGGCGACGGCCCCGAACGCACAAACACCCAGCACTCAGCGAAGGATCTCGTGGATCAGACCTTGGCCGGGGCGAACCTTGCGAGCAGGGCGGACGCCGTCCGGCGGGATCGGCCCGCGAGGCTCGAGTCCTGAGCGACGCTCAGCAGCGCCAGCATCGAGGCCGGGTCGCCCTGGACGAGCATCGTCGTGATCGCGGTGCGCCCCCAGGTCGGCAGCTCGCGGCGGATCTTGTCGATCGGTCCGACGAGCGCGATCTCTTCCACGAGCTGCGTCGGGACGGCGGCTGCCGCCTCCTCCTTGCGCCCGGCGAGGTACAGCTCCTGCACCTTGTCGAGCGGCTCCTGGTAGCCGAGCCGGTCGAGCGACCGCTTGTGGAAGTTCGCCTCCTTGGTGCCCATCCCGCCCGCGTAGAGGGCGATGTGGGGGCGGATGACGTCGGCGGCGGCCTCGACGTCGTCCCGCACGACGACGGGCACGGTGGCGGCCACCTCGAACCCGCCCGCCGGTGAGCGCTCTTCCGCCCGGACGTCGAAGCCCTCGGCGAGCAGTGCGCGGAACTCGTCGTCCATGCGGGGCGCGTAGAAGCCGGCCATCCAGCCGTCGGCGATCTCCGCGGCCAGAGCGACGTTCTTGGGGCCCTGCGCGGCCAGGATGATGGGGATCTCGGGGCGGAACGGGTGCACCGTCGGCTTGAGGGGCTTGCCCAGCCCCATGGCCCCGGCCGCGTCGGCGGCGAGCGGGAGCTGGTAGAACGACCCGTCGTGGGTCACGGGCGCCTCGCGCCGCATCACCTGCCGCACGATCTCGACGTACTCGCGCGTGCGGGCCAGCGGGCGCTTGTACGGCTGGCCGTACCAGCCCTCGACGACCTGCGGCCCCGAGGCGCCGAGGCCCAGCACGAACCGGCCCCTGGACAGGTGGTCCATCGTGAGCGCCTGCATGGCGGTCGCCGTCGGGGTACGGGCCGAGATCTGCGCGATGCCGGTGCCCAGCCGCACGTTCTTCGTGCGGGAGCCCCACCAGGCCAGCGGGGAGAAGGCGTCGGAGCCGTAGGCCTCCGCGGTCCAGACCGAGTCGAGGCCGAGCCTGTCGGCGGCCACGATGAACTGCTGGATGCCCTTCGGGGGCTTGCGGGACCAGTAACCGGTCTGGAATCCGATGCGCATGGGGGTCACCTCGTCGTGGGAACGTCTTACCTGAGACGGCGCGTCCCAGGTACTGCCCACACCCTACCGGTCCCTGCGCCGTGCATCGTGGGTAACGTGGAGGCGTGGCCACCTTCGACGACGTCGCCCGGCTCGCCCTCGCCCTGCCCGAGACCGCCGAGGGCACGAGCTACCGCCACCGCGCCTGGTCCGTCGGGCGCAAGGCGTTCGCCTGGGAGCGGCCGTTCACCCAGGCCGATCTCAAGCGGTACGGAGACGATCCGGTGCCGGAGGGCCCGATCCTCGGCGTGCGAGTCGAGGACCTGGGGGAGAAGGAGGTGATCCTGGCGGAAGGGCGCACCGGGTTCTTCACCATCCAGCACTTCGACGGTTTCGCCGGGCTGCTGATCCAGCTCGAGGTGGTCGGTGCGGACGAGCTGCGGGAGGCCCTGGTCGACGCCTGGCTCGCCACGGCGCCACCGGCCCTGGCGCAGCAGCACGCGGACCGCCTGCGCTGAGGTGCCCTCAGGCGCCGCGGGTGGTCGGCAAAAGCCCGGGTAGTCGGCAAAAGGTCAGGAGATCGGCAGCTTGAACTACCGATCTCCTGACCTTCTACCGACCACACGTCTCCGCGGCGCGGGCGCGGCGCGGGCGGCGGGCGCTCCGCGGCGCGCGGGCTTGGTCAGATGACGTACTCGATGAGCTCCGACGGGTCCTCGTTGCGTGGGCGGTCCGCCACCGGCGCGTTCGGCACGCGGATCCGCGCCGGGATCCCCACGGCGACGGCTCCCGCGGGTACGTCCTTCACGACGACGGCGTTGGCTCCGATCTGCGCGTCGTCGGCGACCCACACGGGACCCAGCACCTTCGCCCCGGCGCCGACGGTGACCCGGTCGCCGAGCGTCGGATGCCGCTTGCCCCGGTTGAGCGACCGGCCGCCCAGCGTGACGCCGTGGTAGAGCATGACGTCGTCGCCCACCACCGTGGTCTCGCCGATCACCACACCCATGCCGTGATCGATGAACAGCCGCCGGCCCAAGCGGGCTCCCGGGTGGATCTCGATGCCGGTCGCTGCCCGCGCGAGCTGCGAGAGCAGCCGCGCGGGCAGACGCAGGGACGGCACGCGCCACAGGCGGTGCGCTGCACGGTAGGCCCAGAGGGCGTGCACGCCCGGGTAGGCGAGCGCGACCTCCAGCCGGGACCGCGCGGCGGGGTCGTGGGCGCGCGCGGCGTCGAGGTCCTCGGCGAGGACCTGGAACAGCCCGCGCACCCCCGTCATCAGTCGACCAGGCCCTCGAACAGGGGCGTGGACAGGTAGCGCTCGCCGAAGTCGGGGACGATCACGACGATCGTCTTGCCGGCGTTCTCGGGGCGCTTCGCGACCTCCAGGGCGGCGGACAGCGCGGCCCCCGACGAGATGCCGACGAGCAGGCCCTCCTCCTGGGCGGCGCGGCGCGCGAACTCGATGGCCGAACCGACGTTCACGTCGATGACCTCGTCGTACACCGTGGTGTCGAGGATCTCCGGCACGAAGTTGGCGCCGATGCCCTGGATCTTGTGCGGGCCGGGGGCGCCGCCGTTCAGGATGGGCGACTCCTCGGGCTCCACCGCGACGATCTTGACGTCGGGGTTCTTCTCCTTGAGCACCTGGCCCACGCCGGTGATGGTGCCGCCCGTGCCGATGCCGGCCACGACGATGTCGACCGCACCGTCGGTGTCGGCCCAGATCTCCTCGGCGGTGGTCTCGCGGTGCACCTGCGCGTTGGCCTCGTTGGCGAACTGACGGGCCAGCACGGCGCCCGGGCGCTCGGCGGCGAGCTTCTCGGCCGCGGCGACGGCGCCCTTCATCCCCTCGGGGCCCGGCGTCAGCACGAGCTCGGCGCCGTAGGCACGCAGCAGCGCACGGCGCTCCTTGGAGGCCGTCTCGGGCATCGCGAGGACCACCTTGTAGCCGCGCGCAGCGCCCACCCAGGCGAGCGCGATGCCGGTGTTGCCGGAGGTGCCCTCGACGATCGTGCCGCCCTCCTTGAGCTCACCGGACGCCTCGGCGGCGTTGATGATGGACACGCCGATGCGGTCCTTCACGGAGTTGGCCGGGTTGTAGAACTCGAGCTTGGCCAGGACGGTGGCCTCGAGGCCTTCGGTCACCTTGTTGAGCTTGACGAGCGGCGTGTTGCCGATCAGCTTGGTCGCGTCGTCGTAGATGCGGGCCATTGTTCTTCCTTCGCTGTGTGGCGGGTGTGGCTGGGGTTGTGCTTGTCCGACGCTGTCGTCCCGGGATCGTGCGGATGCGCACGCCAGGACCGGCGTGGAGCGGCTGGACTGGGCTGGGCCGGAGCGTCGCGCCTGCGCCTGGCCACACCCGGCGGTGCCGGTGTGGTCGGACGTGAGAGCGGACGCTCTACAGACAGCCTCGGGGGCAGCGGTCGGTGGCGCACATCCAGTGCGTGGCGACGGGGCGGGACGAGGTGGGGAGTGCGGAGCGCACGGTGCTCAAGACGTCCTCCCTGCGTGGTGCGGCCGGTGGCCGCGCGGCTGCGTGTTCCAGGCGAGCGATTGACTCGCCTGGTGCAGATTACGTGGGGAACGACTCTGAGACAAGATCTGTCTCAGGTATCGATCATGTCGATACTTTCGCGGGGTTGTCGCGGGGTCGTCGCGGGGCCGTCGGGCGGGCAGGAACGAGCCCTGACCGGCACCGACGCCACGTCGGCCCCGGCCCACCGAAGGGCCGAGACCGACGGGTAGCTCAGCCGGTACGCCGTGTCGGTCAGGAGGCGAGCTGGACCAGGCGACCGGTGAAGGTCGCCGTCGTCCCGACCGCCCCGTTGGCCGCGCCCGGCTCTGCGGCTGCACCCGGCTCTGCGGCCGCGACGCCGATGTTGATGTCCGAGCAGAGGTAGTACGGCTGGTCGAGGTGGGACGCCTGCCAGATCGTGTACAGGACGGCCCGGCCGCTCCGTCCGGACAGGTCGACGTCGGTCTCGTACGTGCCCTGCGACGGGTACGGGTCGGTCTCCTTGACCAGGTCGACGTCGTCCCAGCCCAGGGCCTCCGTCGTCGGGTCGAAGCCCGGCTCGGAGACGTAGATGCGCAGGTAGTCCGCGCCGTGCCGCGCCTGGTCGGTCAGGGTCAGGTGGAACCGCTGCGGAACGTCCTTGGCGATCCAGGGGCCGGGGGTGTCCATGTAGTCGTACCGCGGTGACTGGGTGCGTCCGCCCGAGCAGAGCTGGCCGTTCGGGATGACGGCCTCGTGGTTGCCGCCCACGTTCTCCCGGTAGAGGCCGTTCCAGTTCCACATCGCGTTGGGGTCGTGCTGCCAGGCGCCCCAGCACATCGGGTCGAGCTCGGCCATCTCGGGGTTCTGGTGGTCGCTGCCCCAGCGCTCGAGGCACCCGTAGTTACGGGTGGGCGGGTCGGTCACCGAACCGTGGGCGGCCGCAGGGGCGGCGGTGACGGTGTCCGCGGTGACCGCCGCGGCCAGAACGAACGGGGCGACCAGCGCTGCGGTGGCGGCGAGCGTGAGACTGCGCTTGTGCGCACGGATGGACATGGTTTCCTCCAGGTTCTCGGCGGGTGCGCCGGACGGAGCCCGCCACGGCGCGTGCAGGAACACTGTGCGGAGGCGGTCCGGACGGGAACTACCTGGTGAAACGGTTAATGTTCGGTCACGGTGGAAAGGGGCGGTCGAGTTGAGCGAGCTACGCATCCGGGAGGCGTCCCCGTCCGACGACGACGCCGTGCTCGGTCTCATGACGGAGTACATGACGTGGGCGCTCGCCACGTTCGAGCAGACGTACGGGTTCGCGATGGGGGCAGCGCCGGAGCACACGGCGGACGCCCTGCGCGCGTTCCGGCGTCCGTCCGGAGTGGTCGCGCTCGCGGAGCTGGACGGCTCGCCGGCCGGGGTCGCGGCCTTGCGGCTGCAGACCGACGGGGCCGTCGAGCTCAAGCGGATGTTCGTGCGCCCCGAGCATCGCGGTGCCCACGTCGGTTCGGCGATGCTCGACTGGCTGCTGGAGCTGTCCCGGGACGAGCTGCGGGCGTCGGTGGTCCGGCTGGACAGCAACCGCTTCATGCGGGCGGCGCACCGGCTCTACGCGTCACGCGGGTTCGTGGAGCGTGCGCCCTACGACGGCTCCGAGATCCCTGCCGACCTGCAGCACCTCTGGCGGTTCTACGAGCTCCGCCTGCGCGTCGCGTCGTAGACCCGCGGTGCGCGTCGTGCCGGAGGCCCGCGGTGCACGCCGTGCCGCGCCAGGGGAGGACCGCCGCGCCCTGGTTGGCGGGGCGAAGTGTGCTTATGGTCGAGGGAACCGAGTGCCTTGGAGGCCCGCATGGCTGTCACCGACCCGCCCGCCGTCGTCCCGCCCGTCATCCAGGAGTTCATCGACGCCACCAACGCCGCCGACACCGAGCGGTTCGTGGCCACGTTCACCGACGACGCCTACCTCAACGACTGGGGGCGCGAGTTCCACGGCCCGGACGGGGTCCGGAGCTGGAACGAGACCGACAACATCGGGATGCAGAGCCAGTTCGAGCTGATCTCGGTGCTGCCCGGCTCCGCGCACGGCGAGTACACCGCGAACATCAAGGTGACGAGCAACCGGTTCAACGGGACCGGACCGTTCAAGTTCGAGCTGCGCGACGGCAAGATCGCGAGCCTGGTCCTGAGCTGACGCCGGAAGCTGAATCGCCGTGACCTGACGCGCCGTGAGCTGACTCTCGTTCAGCAGGCTGTCAGCGACCGTTTGTCGGGCCATTCCGGTCGGGACCGGCCTGCTGAACCACCTTCAGTAGTGGTCGCCGTTCAGGAGCTGTCGCGCATCGGCCGCGGGAACGTCCGCAGGTGCCACCAGATCACCAGGGGGACCACCAGCAGCTCCAGCACGAGCGCTCCGACGAACACGGGGTGCGGCCAGCCGGACACGGCCACGGAGACGAGCCTCGGGACAGCGCCGAGCGATGCGATCGCGAGGATCACCCGGGTCACGTCGGCGCGTTGCGCCGGCCGGCGCAGGCTCCACCAGATGAGCAGTCCCGCCGCGAGCCAGAACACGTTGATGAACCGGTACTCGCTGTCGACGGTGGCGTTCACCGGCCCGCCGCCGGGCAACGCCTCCGGACCGCCCACGATCCCGAGGAGCCCGCTCAGCACGGGGACGGCGCCGAGCACGGCGGTGACCACGATCAGTGTTCGGTGACCCATGCGCGCAGTGTGGCATGCACCTCCCGCCGTCATCGTGACCCGGCCCGCCCGTCACCGAGCCCGCCGTCAGTGACCTGGCCGGCGGTCGCCAAGTGCGCCGTCGTGACCCCGGTCGCCGTCGCCGAGCGCGCCGCCGGCCGAGGGTTCAAGTCCCGTCGCTCACCACATCGCCACCTCGGCCCCGAGCTCCAGTCCGTCCTCGGTCGCCTGCGCCGACGAGATCGCCACCTGGTCCTCGCCCTCCGGGAAGGCGACGCCCTCGGCGAGCTGGTTGAGCTGCGAGTCGCCGAGCTGGTCCGCCAGCGTGGCGACGGGGAGCGAGAGCCCGCCGACCTCGACGGTGTCCGCCCGGAGCACGGCCTGACCGGCCTCAGCCGTCACGGACAGCAGCACGTCGGCGGTCTGCTCGCCACCAGCGATGGACAGTGGCAGCCGGGCGACCAGGCCGTCGGACGCCGGCGTGAGCTCGAGCTCCGGCAGGTCGGTGGCGGTCCGCGCGGCGTCGGTGAGGGCCTCCGGAGTCACCTCGACCCGCAGCGTGGCCCGTCCGGTCGCCACCTGCCAGAGCGCGGGCGTGTCGTCGCGGGCCACCGACATGCCGGGCGGCAGGTCCGTCGTCGCGGTCTCGATCCGGTCGTCGATGACGCTGCGGAGGACGAGCTCGCCGGCCACGCCCAGAACGACGAGCACCCCGACCACCGAGACGACGGCGGTGATCCAGCGGCGGCGAGGGCGGCGGGGGGTGCTCGAAGTCATGGGGACCATTCGATCGCACGGACATGAGGATCCGCTGAGTATCGCGTGACGGCCCTGGTCAGCTCGGTGCAGATCGCCGGCGGTCACCGCGCCGCCGGCCCGACAGGCGGTACGCACCCACCCAGGCCCCGGCGTCCAGGTCGCGGGGGAGCGCACGGGGTCCGACGCCGTGCTCCCGCGCCCACCGTCGGACGTCGTCCCGGGCGAGCCCTTGGCGCACGAGGGCCTCCTGCACGCCGCGCCCTCGCCCGTTGAACACGGTCGCGGCGAAGCGCTGATACCCGCGCTGCTCGCCCCCGGGCAGCAGCGGGCTCGACCGGCGGTCGATCACCAGCAGGCCGGCGTCCACGCTCGGCCGGGGCCGGAACGCGGCGGCGGGGACCCGGCGGTCCAGCCGGGGCGTGAACCACGGCCACCACTGCGCGGTCAGGAGCGTGGAGCCGCCGACGGCAGCGCGCTTGCGCGCGACCTCCCACTGGGTGACCAGCACGGCGCGCTGCCAGCCGGCCAGGGTGAACAGCCGGCGCAGCACCGGGGTGGTGAGGTGGAACGGCACGTTGCACACCAGGTCGTAGGGGGCCGACGGCGGTGCGTGCCGCAGGATGTCGTCCCGCGTGACGGTCACGTTGCCGGGCACGGTCCGGGACAGCCGCCCGACCGAGCGCGGGTCGATCTCGACCGCCTCGACCGGGCGGCCGAGGCTCGCCAGGGGCATGGTCAGCGCTCCGCGGCCGGCGGCCCACTCGACCAGGGGACGGTCGGCGTCGGGCACGAGGTCCACGATGCGGTGGACCACGCGGGGATCGACCAGGAGATTCTGGCCCAGCTCATGGGCACCACCCAGGTAGGGGCGGGGATCATGCCCGGCGGCGGGTGCGGCGGGTGCGGCGGGTGCGGCGGGTGCGGCGGGTGCGGCGGGTGCGGCGGGTGCGGCGGTGCGGGAAGAACGGTTGCGCGGCATGGGGTGCTCCGGAAGTCGTCGGTACCTGAGTTCCGGGCAGCACAAGAGCGCCGCCCGGCGAGAGGCCGGCGGCGCGGGGCACGCGCTGGGTGTGGGTGTGCGTTCCGCGCCGCTAGCGGGCGGAGCGCTCCCTGATCATCGCGTTCATGGTCGCGTTCATGGTCATCGCATTCATCGCGGCCGACCCTACGAACCGCCGTCCCGGGGACGCCACGGTTTTTCTGCCGGAGGGCTCCACGGGTTTCTGCCGGAGGCCCGCGTGGTTCTCCGTGGAGAGCTTCGCGGTTCTCTGCGGAGGGCTTGACAGGGAGATGCGCCGATGGTCGTATGGCGCCACTGTTAACGTTCACATTTCTCGTGAGGTCACCGTGCAAAGAAGCACCAGTCCGTCCCGGCTGCCCCTCCGTACGGTCGCCGTGGGCGCCGTCGTGGCACTGCTCGGAAGTCTTTTCCCACTCCTCCCAGCAAGCGCCGCGGCGTCCCGGGCGCCGGCGGCCGCCCCGGAGACCACGATGTCCGAGAGCGCCGCCTCCACCGCCGAGGGGCCGCAGGCGGACGCCGACGCCGCGGCCGCCGCGCTCAGCATCGTGCACGCCGACGACGTCCGGGGGCACCTCACCCTGCCGTCGTCCGGCCTGCACGACGCGACGGTCACCTGGGCGTCGTCCGACCCCGCCGTCGTCGCCACCGACGGCCTGGTCCACCGCCCCGCGCACGGCGCGGGAGACACGCAGATCACCCTGACCGCTACCGCCGAGGTCGCCGGTGCGACGGCCACGCGGGAGATCGCCGTGACCGTGCGGGAGCAGCCGGCCACCGCGCCGTACGAGGGGTACGCCTTCAGCTACTTCACCGGGAACTCGGTCGCCGGCGAGAAGATCTACTTCGCGGCGAGCCGCGGCAACGACGCGCTGCAGTGGGACGAGCTGAACGAGGGCCGGCCGACGCTCGAGTCGACCGAGGGCACCCTCGGGCTGCGTGACCCGTTCCTGATCCGCTCGCCCGAGGGCGACCGCTTCTTCCTGATCGCCACGGACCTGTCCATCGGCCGCAACGGCGACTGGGACGCCGCACAGCGGCAGGGCAGCAAGCACCTGGAGATCTGGGAGTCCACGGACCTGGTCAACTGGTCCGAGCAGCGGCACGTCAAGGTCTCGCCGGACAACGCGGGCAACACCTGGGCGCCCGAGGCGTACTGGGACGAGTCGCTCCAGCAGTACGTGGTCTTCTGGGCGTCGAAGCTGTACGCCGAGGACGACCCGGACCACACCGGGAGCGCCTACAACCGGATGCTCTACGCGACCACGCGGGACTTCGTGACGTTCAGCGAGGCCAAGATCTGGCAGGACCGCGGCGAGTCGCGGATCGACTCCACCGTGATCGAGGAGAACGACACCTACTACCGCTTCACCAAGGACGAGGGCGGTGGCGGCACCGGCTGCTCCGACATCATCCAGGAGAAGTCGCCGACGCTGACCGCCGTCGACCGGCCGGGCGACCCGGCGTGGGAGTTCATGGCCGGCTGCATCGGCCGCGACGCTGGCACCTCCGCCGTCGAGGGGCCCACCGTCTTCAAGGCCAACCCCGGCGACACCTCCGGCTCGCCGTACTACTTGTTCGTCGACGAGTACGGCGGCCGCGGCTACATCCCGCTCGGCACGGACGACCTGGAGAACCCGGACTGGCAGGTGGCGTCCTCCTACGACCTGCCGGCCAGCCCGCGCCACGGCACCGTCATCCCCGTCACCGGCGCCGAGCTCGCGGCCCTGCGTGACGGCATCGTGCTCCCCGAGCCGCCGACGCCCGTCGTCGCCGACGAGAACGGCCTGGTCGCGCAGTACGACCTGGACGAGGCCTCCGGCGCGGTCGCCGAGGACAGCACCGGCCACGGTTACGACGGCACGGTCAGCGGCGACACCACCTGGGCCGACGGCGCGCTGCAGCTCGGCGGCACCAACGGTCACCTGAAGCTGCCGAACGACATGATGGCGGGCCTGGAGGCGATCACCGTGTCGACGGAGGTCTGGCTGGACCCGGGCCAGGCGACGCCATACTTCATCTGGGGCCTCGGCAACACCGACGGCGCGGGCGTCGGCAACGGCTACCTGTTCACCACGGGCAACAACTACCGGACCTCGATCGCTACCGGGAACTGGAGCACCGAGCAGACCGTCGCGTCAGGTTCGGCGCTGCCCCGCGGGGTCTGGAAGACGCTGACCTACACGCTCCAGGACGGCACCGCCACGCTCTACCTCGACGGGGTGCAGGTCGGGGAGCGGACCGGCGTCACGATCGAGCCCGGCGACATCGGTGACGGCCGGACCACGGCCAACTACCTGGGCCGCTCCGTCTACGACGCCGACCGGTACCTCAAGGGCAAGGTGCGCGATTTCCGGATCTACAACCGTGCGCTCTCGGCCGGCGAGGTGCGGGAGCTCGGGGCGGACCCGACCGCCATCACCGGCGTGGAGCTCGACAGCCTCAAGGTCCCGGCGGTGATCGACGCGGCGACGTCGACCGTGACCCTGCCCGTCACGCCCGGTACCGACCTGACGGCGCTGGAGCCGGCCTTCGAGGTCGTCTCCACGTCGACGGTCTCGCCGGAGGTCACCGGACCCGTCGACCTGTCTGCGGCGCGGACCTTCACGGTCACGGCCGAGAACGGCGACACCCGCGACTGGACGGTGCGCGCCGTCGAGATGCGGTCGCCGGTGCTGCCGGGCCTGTACGCCGACCCGAACATTGCCCGCTTCGGCGACACCTACTACCTTTACGCGACCTCGGACGGCGTCGCCGGGTGGGGCGGCAAGGACTTCTACGTCTGGACGTCGAAGAACCTGGCCGACTGGGAGCGTTCGGACGAGCCGTTCCTGACCCTGGACGGCGAGGACGGCAACGTGCCGTGGGCCAGCGGCAACGCCTGGGCGCCGACCATCATCGAGCGCGCCGGCAAGTACTACTTCTACTTCTCCGGCCACAACCCGGCGTACGGTCGCAAGACGATCGGCGTCGCCGTGGCCGACAGCCCCGAGGGACCGTTCACCGCGCAGCCCGAGGCGATGATCCTCAACAACGAGGCGGTCACGTCGGGCCAGGCGATCGACCCGGCCGCGTTCGAGGACCCGGAGACCGGGAAGTTCTACCTGTTCTGGGGCAACGGCGGACCGTCGAACGGGCCGGTGTACGCCGAGCTGAGCGACGACATGCTGTCGATCAAGCAGGACACGCTCGAGCGCATCGGTGGCCTGACCGACTACCGCGAGGGCACCTTCCTCAACTACCGCGACGGGCTGTACCACCTGACGTACTCGATCGACGACACCGGGTCGCCGAACTACCGGGTCGGCTACGCCACCGCCACCAGCGTCGACGGGCCGTGGACCTACCGCGGCGTGATCCTGGAGAAGGACCCCACCCAGGGCATCCTGGGCAGCGGCCACAGCTCGATCGTGCAGGTGCCGGGCACCGACGAGTGGTACATCGCCTATCACCGGTTCGCCCTGCCCGGTGGGGACGGCACACACCGGGAGACCACCATCGACCGACTGACCTTCGGTGCCGACGGCCTCATGGAGAAGGTGGTGCCGACGCTCACCAGCGTCGACCCGCTCGCGTACGACGGTGAGCAACCCGAGTCCGTGCGCGCGCCGAAGGTACGGGGCAAGGCCGCGGTCGGCGGGACCCTCACCGGTACCCCCGGCACGTGGGACAAGGACGACGTGACGTTCACGTACCAGTGGCTGCGGGACGGCGAGCCCGTGGCCGGTGCGACCCGGCAGACGTTGCGGGTGACCACCGCCGACGTCGGGCACCGTCTGTCCGTCCGGGTGACCGCCGCGCGCCCCGGCGCCTTCCCAGGCGTGGCGCTCTCCGGGAAGAGCGCGGAGGTGCAGGCGAAGTAGAAGGTACTGCGGCCCTGACTCGGCGTACCAGGTACGCCGAGTCAGGGCCGCAGTCACTCGCTGCGGAGCGCGCCCGGGCGAGTGAGGTGCCACAGCAGCGGCAACCCGGCGGCCGTGGTGAGCAGCACCATCAGCGCGGCGACCCCGGAGGTCACGCCCACCCCCACCCAGTCGAACGCGAGCGGGGCCTCGACCGCCGCCTGCAGCGCCAGCGCCAGCCCCGAACCCGTCACGACGGCCAGGCCGAGCCCCAGCACCACGGGTATGGCCACCTGGAAGAGCACCGAGCCGCCCAGCGTGCGGCGCCGCGTACCGAAGGCGACGAGCACCGCGAGCAGCTGACGGCGTTCCCGGAGCTGTTCGACGACATTGACCAGCATGCTCGCGCCGATCATCAGCAGCAGGGCCGCCGTCCCGATCAGGAGCACCTGCCGCACGCCGCCCAGGACCGAGAGGATGCGCTCCTGCTCGATCGGCGAGGCGTACGCGACCGGGTCGACCTGGGCGGCCGCGGTGCGCATGTGCTCCAGCGCGTCGGGCACGGCGGGGTCGAGGGCGACGTACGCCGTCACCGACTCCGCACCGAGCGCGATCCCGTCCAGCGCCCCGGGCGTGACCAGGATCCGCGCGGGCATCCCGCCCATCGCGCCGATCCCGCCCTCCGGTGGCGCCACGGTCTCGGCCGACGCCGGGAGCGTCCACCGCGCGTCGCCGCCGCCCGCGGTGCCCAGCAGGTACGTGGTGCCGGGCTCCGGCGTGGCCGCGCCGCCCGCGGCGACGACGAAGACGTCACCGTCGTCGCACGAGCCCACCTGCGCCTCCTGGGCCAGCACCTCGCACGTGCCCTGCTCGATGAGCATCTCGCCGTCACCCGCCGCCGATCCCGTCTCCCCCGGCTCGGCCGGGAGCGCCCACACGGACGTCAGCGTGCCGACATCCCGCACGCCCTCGGCGCGGGCGAGCTCACGGCTCCACGTCTCGGACGAGCCGGCGTCCGGATCGATGTCCAGCACCGACGCCTGGAACGTGCTCGTGTCGGCCTGCTTCTCTGTCGAGAGCGCCCCGATCGCACCCGTCAGACCCTGCAGCGCGATCAGCCCGGCGACGGAGACCGCGATGCCGGAGACCGCGCGGACCGCGGTCCCGCTGTCCAGCTGCAGGCGCCGCACCGCCAGGTCCCAGGCGACGCTGCCGGCACCGAGCCGGTGCACCGTCGCCTCGACCAGCCACGGCAGGATCAGCGCCACGCCGACCAGCACCAGGACCAGGCCGGCCACCACCATGACCTGGCTCAGCAGGTCGTCCTCGAGGCCGTTGACCAGGGGTGACAGCAGGGCGACGCCCGCCACCGGGAAGACCAGCCGCCACCAGAACCGCCGTCGGCGCTCGCTGCTGCGCCGGACCACGCCGAGCGGCTCGACCAGCACGTGCTTCAGCGCGGAGAGCGTGACCAGGACCGTCGTCACCGGCACCAGGACCACGGTCAGCGCCGCGAGCAGCGGGGCGGGACGCAGGTCCCCGGGATAGAAGCTCAGGTTCGCGGGGACCGCGCTGCCCGCCACCTGCCCGATCGCGAGGAACAGCAGGCCGCCGACGACGAGCCCGCCCGCGGCGCCCGTGAGCGTCTCGCCCGCGGCGACCCGCCGGGTCATCGTGGCGTCGGCGCCGACCAGGCGCAGGGCCGCGAGCCGGCGGTCGCGGTTCTCGCTGCCGAAGCGTACGGCCGTGCTGATGAAGATCGCGACGGGCAGCAGCAGGACGACCATGCCCACCAGGACCAGCAGCATCATGACGGTGTCCAGGCCCTCGTCGTGCTGCTCCGCCCCGCCGAACGACTGGATGCGGGAGGCGTTCGCGGTGGTGAGCTCGTCCGTGCCCAGGTAGAACCGGAGCTCCTCGGGCCCGGTGAGGCCTTCGTGCCCGATGGTGCCGACGACGCGGTCGCCCCAGCGGCCCTGCAGCGCGGCGCCGTCGTCGGAGGCGAGCAGCTCGGCCAGGGCGGGGGAGACCACCAGGTCGCCGGGCGCGAGCTGCTGCTCCACACCCGGGGGGAGCGGCGCGCCCTCGCCCTCCGGCTGGATCACCCGCCCGACGAGAGGGGCCTCGCGGTACATCGAGCGGACCTCCTGCGTGAGCGCCGTCGGCTCGCCCAGGGCCAGCTCCTGGTCGGCGGCCACCGACCGGGCCTCGGCCCGCTCCGCGCGGGCGTCGAGGACCGTGGGGACGCTCGCGGCGATCAGCAGCATCGCCACGCCGAGCCCGACGCCGACGGCGATGAGGGCCAGCCGGACCCAGCCCGACCGCCCACCGCCGACACTGAGGCGCACGCCGAGGGCGAGGTCGCCGACCCGGCTCATCGGACGTACTCCCGGGCCCGCACGCGGCCGTCCCGGACGACGGCCTCGTGGTCGGAGTACGCGGCGACGCGCGGCTCGTGGGTGACGAGCACGACGGCGGCACCGGTGTCCCGGGCGGCCGCCACGAAGAGCTGCATGACCCGCTCGCCGTTCAGGGTGTCGAGGGCGCCCGTCGGTTCGTCGGCGAACACGACCTTGGGCCGGGTCACGAGGGCACGGGCGACCGCCACGCGCTGCCCCTGCCCGCCGGAGGCCTGGCCGGGGCGCTTGCCCGCGACGTCCGACACCTCGAGCCGGTCCAGCCAGGCCTCCGCGCTGCGCAGGGCCGCACGGCGGCTCGCGCCGCCGAGCCGCAGCGGGAGCGCCACGTTCTCGAGGCAGGTGAGTTCCGGGACGAGCTGTCCGAACTGGAAGACGAACCCGAACTCGCTGCGGCGCAGGGCGCTGCGCTCGCCGTCGTGCATCGCGGTGAGGTCCCGCCCCCCGTAGGTCACGCGGCCCGAGTCCGGGGTGAGGATCCCGGCGAGGCAGTGCAGCAGGGTGGACTTGCCGGATCCGGAGGGGCCCATCAGCGCGAGGATCTCCCCGGCGTGGACCTGAACGGAGGCGTCGTCCAGCGCCGTGGTGGCGCCGAAGCCGAGATGCAGGCTCTCGGCGGTGAGCAGTGGTTCGGTGGGCATCGGGTCTCCAGGGTCGGATCGCGTGGCAGGTGTGCCGGGGTGTCGTGCGGGCGGCGCGCTAGGCGCGGACGTGCGTGGCGAGCTGCTGGATGCGTGCGGCGGTGAGCTCCAGCCAGCGCAGATCCGCCTCCAGATGGAAGAGGGCGTGGTCGCAGACGAGCTGGTCGGCCAGGTCGCCACCGTCCCTGCGGCGCGTGAGCTCACGCATGAGGCGCAGGTGCTCCGAGCGCTGCGCGTCGAGCACGTCGTTGGCGTCGTACCCCGTCAGCAGGGCGAGCACGACCTTCGTGTAGAGCGTGCTCTGGAGATACGGCTCGGGCTTCTCGGGCTCGGCGAGCCAGCCGGCGACGTCGGAAACCCCGGCGTCCGTGATCGCGTACTTCTTGCGGTCGGGGCCTGCGCCGGGCTCGGCCTCGACCTCGACGAGGCCGTTCTTCAGCAACCGGGCGAGCGTCGAGTAGACCTGGCCGTAGTGCAGCGGCCGGTCCTGGCCGAACCGGTCGTCGTAGGAACGCTTCAGGTCATAACCGTGGCGCGGGCCGGACTCGAGGAGGCCCAGCAGGGCGTGTGCAACAGTCATGGCCCGAACTATACACGCTGTGTATACACCGGGTGTCGACGGGGCGATCGGGCGACGTGACCAGCACCTGCGTGGCCGACTCGGGTTGTAGGTTCGTCGTGCGCGATGGCTGACGATCACGACCGACGACCTCATGGAGCCGATCTCGACGATGACAGTCCTCACCAGGATCCTTGGCCGTAGCCTCGGCCTGCCGCCCGTGCGGACGCCCCGCGTCCGCGTCGCCCGCGACCTGGGTATCCCCATGGCCGACGGCGTCCGCGTGCTGGCCGACCGCTATCATCCGGCCGACGACGAGCACGTGCCGCTGGTGCTGATCCGGACGCCGTACGGGCGCGCCAGCATGGGCCTCATGGCCCGGCTGATCGCCGAGCGGGGGTACCAGGTTCTGGTGGTGAGCCTGCGCGGCACCGGCGGCTCCGGTGGCAGGTTCACCGGATGGAACCTGGAGAGCGCGGACGGTCCTGCGCTGATCGCCTGGCTCCGGGAGCAGGACTGGTTCCACGGTGCCTTCGCGACCTGGGGCGCGAGCTTCCTCGGCTACGCCCAGTGGGAGCTGGCCGGTGCCCCCGTCCCGGAGTGGAAGGCCGCCCTCGTCCAGGACGCGCCCGCGGAGGTCTACGCGACCTTCATGTACCGCGGGGGCGCGTTCGCGCTGCACGACTGGTTGGGCTGGGCGGAGCAGATGCATGCCCTGGCGCGCCCGGGTGGAGACTCGCTGCTCGCGGGGCTGCTGCGCCTCCCGGGTGCGCGGCGCCGGGTGCGCTCGGCAGCCGGCCGGCTCCCCGTCACCGCGGCCGACCGGGCAGTGACCGGGGAGTCCGTCGACTTCTTCCAGGACTGGCTCGCACACCCGGAGCCCGGTGAGTTCTGGGACCGTTCCGACCACCGGGACCATGCCGCGAACATGCCGCCGGTCGTGCACCTCGCCGGTGGCTGGCAGGACATCTTCCTGCCCGGCACGATCGATCGCTACGCCGCCCTGCGCGAAGCAGGGAAACAGGTGCGGCTCCTCGTCGGCCCGTGGACCCACGGCGGGGGCGTCATGACCCGCGGGTACCAGCGCGAGGCGTTCGCGGTGCTCGATCACGCGCTGCGCGGTGCGGGCAGCCCGCCCAGCGGGTCCGTCCGCGTGTTCGTGCCGGGAGCCGACCGGTGGGAAGACCACCCGGAGTGGCCGCCCGTCGGCCAGGAGACCGCCCGGTGGCGGCTGCGGCCCGGTGGCCGGCTCGAACCCGACGGGTCGGCTCCGGGCGGCGCCGGTCCGGACGATGATGCTCCGGGTGACTCGTCGAGGTTCCGGTACGACCCGGCGGATCCGACGCCGGCCGTGGGCGGGCCGCGCATGTACGGGGGCGGTGTGCGCGACAACCGGTCGCTGGAGGCCCGTCCCGACGTGCTCACCTTCACCGGCCCGGAGCTGCCGGACGACCTCGACGTGCACGGCACGGTCGCCGCCGAGATCCATCTGCGCTCCAGCCTTAGCCACACGGATGTCCTGGCACGGCTGTGCGACGTGGCGCCGAACGGGCGCTCCGTCAACGTCTGCGACGGCATCCTCCGGCTCACGGCGCAGGACGAGCCGGATGCCGACGGCGTGCGGGCCGTACGGATCGACCTCTGGCCGACGGCGTACCGGTTCCGGCGCGGCCACCGGCTCCGGTTGCAGGTCTCCGGCGGAGCCCATCCCCGGTACGACCGCAACCTGGGTACCGGCGATCAGCTCGGCACCGAGGCTGTCG
This sequence comes from Promicromonospora aerolata, assembly GCF_042682255.1. Taxonomy (NCBI): domain Bacteria; kingdom Bacillati; phylum Actinomycetota; class Actinomycetes; order Micrococcales; family Promicromonosporaceae; genus Promicromonospora; species Promicromonospora aerolata. The sequence continues at coordinate 2,224,579 of NZ_JBHUHF010000001.1, read as the reverse complement.
CCGTCGACCAGGAGATCCTGCACGACGCGGCCAGGCCGTCGGCCGTCCTGCTCCCCGTCCCGGCCGACGGGCGACGGGGCGTCCCCGGGACTGGGCCCCTGCCGTAACGTCGGCGACAGCAAGGGTAGAGTTGCAGGCTGTCGAACGGGAGATGGGTATGGAGTTGTTGCAGCACGAACAGATCGGTGAGTCTCGGTGACGCTTCTTACTTCCGACGTCCGTCCCGTCCGGGCCGAGGCGGCGCGACGACGCAGCATCGCGGTGATCTCCCACCCCGACGCGGGTAAGTCGACGCTGACCGAGGCGCTCGCGCTGCACGCGCACGCCATCGACGCTGCCGGGGCGGTGCACGGCAAGGGCAACCGCGCCGGCGTCGTGTCCGACTGGCTCGAGATGGAGCAGAAGCGCGGCATCTCGATCACCTCGGCGGCGCTCCAGTTCGCCTACGGCGACGTCGTGATCAACCTGCTGGACACTCCCGGGCACGCCGACTTCTCCGAGGACACCTACCGGGTCCTGACCGCCGTCGACGCGGCGGTCATGCTGCTCGACTCGGCGAAGGGCCTGGAGCCGCAGACGCTCAAGCTGTTCGAGGTCTGCCGGCGCCGCGGGGTGCCGGTCATCACGTTCGTCAACAAGTGGGACCGCCCCGGGCGCGAGGCGCTCGAGCTGTGCGACGAGCTGGAGGAGCGCATCAACCTGCGCCCGACCCCGCTCACCTGGCCCATCGGCGAGGCCGGCCGGTTCCTCGGACTGCTGGACCGGGCGAACGGCGAGGTCCGCACCTACCGCCGCGCCCCGGGTGGCGCGTCGATCGCGGAGGAGGAGGTGCTCACCCCGCAGGCCGCCGCCGACAGCCTGGGTGACGACCACACCGAGGCCGTGGAGAGCGTGCAGCTCCTCGACGCCGTCGACCACGCCTCGTTCCTCGCCGGCACCACCACGCCGATGCTGTTCGGCGCGGCGCTGGCCAACATCGGCGTCCGCCAGCTCCTCGACGCCGTCGTCGACCTCGCACCGGCCCCCGGCGCGCGGCCCGACGTCGACGGTGGCGAGCGCGCGGTCGACCAGCCGTTCAGCGGGTTCGTGTTCAAGATGCAGGCGGGCATGGACCCGAACCACCGGGACCACGTCGCCTTCATCCGCGTGTGCTCGGGGCGGTTCGAGCGCGGCATGGTCGTCACGCACGAGCGTACGAACCGGCCGTTCGCGACCAAGTACGCCCTGTCGGTGTTCGGTCGCGAGCGCGCCACGGTCGAGGACGCCTACCCGGGTGACGTCGTGGGCCTGGTCAACGCGAGCACGCTCGCCGTCGGCGACACGGTGTTCGACTCCTCCGGCCCGCGCGTGCGGTTCCCGCCGATGCCGGTGTTCGCCCCCGAGCACTTCGCCGCCGCCCGCGTGGCCGACCCCGGCCGCTCGAAGCAGTTCCGCAAGGGCATCGCCCAGCTCGAGCAGGAGGGCGTGGTCCAGGTGCTCATCTCCGAGGCGCGGGGCGACGGCAACCCGATCCTCGCGGCCGTGGGGCCGCTGCAGTTCGAGGTCGCGAGCTTCCGCATGGAGCACGAGTTCTCCGCACCGATCCGCATGGAGACCCTCGGGCTCTCGCTGGCCCGGGAGGCCGCGCCGAGCGACCTCGACACGATCGCCGGGTACCCGGGTGTCGAGGTGGTGCGCCGGGGCGACGGGACCCCGCTGGTCCTGCTGCGTGACGTGTGGCACGCCCGCGCGTTCGAGCGGGCCCACCCCGACGTCCCGCTGACGCCGCTCGTCGCGAGCGGGGTCTGAGCCACCGGCCCTCGGCGCGGGTCACCGAAGCGCCGACCGACGTAGCGACACCGACGTAAGCACCACCGACGTAGCAACACCGACGTACCGACAGCGCCGCACCCGCGGCGTGACACGCTGAGCTCCGGCCCCTCCTGGCGGTTGTCCCACGCCAGGAGGGGCCGGATCTTTGCAGCTAACCTGTTCCGGAGGGACACCATGCATACCGCACCACGAGACCTCGCCCGCCCGCCCGCCGCACCGCCGCAGAGCCTGCGCATCACGCCGTTGGGTGGGATCGGTGAGATCGGCCGCAACATGACGGTCTTCGAGCACGAGGGCAGGCTGCTCGTCGTTGATTGTGGGGTTCTGTTCCCGGAGGAGTCGCAGCCGGGGATCGATGTGATCCTGCCCGATTTCACGAGCCTCGAGGGTCGTCTGGACGATATCGAGGCGATCGTCCTGACGCACGGGCATGAGGATCACATCGGTGGGGTGCCGTATCTGTTGCGGCAGCGGCCGGATATCCCGGTGGTGGGTTCGCAGCTGACCTTGGCGTTCCTGTCGGCGAAGCTGACCGAGCACGGGATCAAGCCGGTGCTCAAGCGAGTCGAGGCCGAAGACCGGTACACGGCGGGCCCGTTCTCGCTGGAGTTCATCGCCGTCAACCACTCGATCCCCGACGGCCTCGCCGTCGTGATCCGGACGGCCGCGGGGACGGTGCTGCACACGGGCGACTTCCGGATGGACCAGTTCCCGCTCGACGGGCGCCTGACGGACCTGCGCGCCTTCGGCCGCCTGGGTGACGAGGGGCTCGACCTGCTGTTGGTCGACTCCACCAACGCCGAGGTGCCCGGCTTCAACATCTCCGAGACGGAGCTGACGTCGGCGATCGACCAGGTCTTCGCCACGACGCCGGGGCGGGTGATCGTCTCGAGCTTCGCCAGTCATGTTCACCGGATCCAGCAGGTGCTGGACGCGTCGCACGCGGGTGGACGCAAGGTCGCGTTCGTGGGCCGGTCGATGGTGCGGAACATGCGTATCGCGCGGGAGCTGGGTTATCTCAGTGTTCCGCGGGGGCTGGTGATCGACTACGCCAAGACCCGCAACCTCGCCCCCAACAAGGTGACGCTCATCTGCACCGGCTCCCAGGGCGAGCCCATGGCGGCGCTGGCGCGGATGGCCAACGAGACGCACGAGGTCCGCATCAGCGACGGCGACACGGTGCTTCTGGCCAGCTCCCTGATCCCGGGCAACGAGAGCGCGATCTACGGCATCATCAACAAGCTCACCGACCTGGGCGCCAACGTCGTGCACAAGGGCAACGCGCGCGTCCACGTGTCGGGGCACGCCAGCGCCGGCGAGCTCGTCTACTGCTACAACATCCTGCGTCCGCGCAACGTCATGCCGGTCCACGGCGAGCCCAAGCACCTGCGCGCCAACGGCGCCCTGGCCGAGCGCACCGGTGTCCCCGCGGACAACGTCCTGATCACCCGGGACGGCGTCGTCGTCGACCTCGTCGACGGCGTGGCGCGCATCGTGGGGCAGGTGGAGCACGACCTGGTCTTCGTCGACGGCCAGACCGTCGGACACGTCACCGAGAACACCCTCGCCGACAGGCGCCAGCTCAGCGCGGCGGGGGTCCTGACGGTGCTGGCCTTCCTCAAGTCGGGCACCGCAGAGCTTGCCGAGCCGCTCGAGTACCTCCACCGCGGCTCGGTGCACGGCCAGGACAGCCTCGACAACGCCTCCCGCGCGGTCGAGAAGGCGTTGGCGGACGCGACCCGGAAGAAGACCACCGAGGGCGAACAGCTCGAGGAGATCATCGCCAAGACCGTCGCCCGGTCGCTGGCCCGCAGCTCACGCCGCGAGCCAGTCGTCATGGCCGTCGTCCTCGACGCCTGACGGACCTGGCGCGCCCGAGCCCCGGGACTGACCATGCACCTGCTGCCACGATCGGCCTCCTGTGGCAGCAGGTGCATGGTCGGGTGGCCGTCACCGTCACCTCCGGTTGGAACAAGCTCCGCCGTCCGCCGGGTTGTCGACGGGGGAGATGCCCAGGGCCGTGGGTAGCGTGGTCCGGGACGCGGCCCACAGCGAGAGGTGATCCAGATGTCTGACACCGTCGAGAACCCGATCGTGATCCCGCCGGGAACGGCGAAGCGCGGCCAGACGAGAATCCGTGCCTTCAGCGCCGGCGAGCTCGTCGCCGACGCCGACGGCGCGCTGCTGGTCTGGGAGAACTCCTACTTTCCCCGGTACTTCTTCGCGCCCGACGAGCTGCAGGTGGAGCTGCGCCCGGCGGGTCAGGGCAAGCGGTCCGACTCGCTCGGCCCCAGCGAGCTGTTCGACGTCGTCGTCGGCGACCGCATGCTGATGGGTGCCGCCCGCCGCTACCGGGAGGCGCCGGCCGAGGGCGTGCGCGACGCGTTCACCCTGACCTGGTCGGCGTTCGACACCTGGCTCGAGGAAGAAGAGCTGCTGCACACCCACGCCCGCAGCCCGTACGTGCGGATCGACGCACTGCCGTCGAGCCGGCACGTGCGCGTGGTGGCCGGGGGAGAGGTGGTCGCCGACTCGCACCGGCCGGTCGTGCTCACCGAGACCGGGCTGGACCCCCGCTACTACCTGCCACGGACCGACGTGCGGATGGACCTGCTGACCCCCAGGGACACCGTGAGCCACTGCCCGTACAAGGGCGCGGCCTCGTACTGGACCCTGGACGTCGGGAGCCTGCAGCTCACCGACGTGGCCTGGGGCTACGACACGCCGCTGCGCGAGGCGCTGCGGGTGGCCGGGCTGGTCTGCTTCTGGCCCGAGAAGAGCGCCGACCTCGAGCTCTACGTCGACGGCGAGCGGGTCGGCAGGCCGTAGCTCCGTCGGCCCGGACGCGGGCGACGCCCTTACGTCCTTCTTACGGGTCCGCCGGACGACGCCGGATCTCTGTACTGACCGGGACCGATGGGCGATCCTTGCGGCAACGGGCACCATCCGCGTGCCGGTGCACTCTGGACGGAGCGAGGTTGCCGTGATGGGTACTCGAAGGGCGCTGGCGGCGTTCGTGGCTGCCGGGTCGCTGCTCCTGGCCGGCTGCACGGGCGATGAGGCGGCACCGCCGGCGAGCGACAGGGTCGCGGCCGAGCCGGACAGCACGCCGCAGAGCACGGGCCCGGACGGCGCCGAGCCGGAGCCGACCGGGTCGGCGCTCACGTTCACCGCGACCACCGTGGACGGCGCGGACTTCGCCGCAGCGGACCTGGCCGGCCGGCCCACCGTGCTCTGGTTCTGGGCGCCGTGGTGTCCCACGTGCGTCTCCCAGTCCCCGCAGGTGCTCGACCTGGCCGAGCAGCACGGCGACGCGGTGAACGTCGTCGGCGTGGCCGGTCTGGACGAGCCGGCGGCGATGGCCGACTTCATCGAGATGACCGGCACCGACGGCCTCACCCACCTCGACGACGAGGAGGGCGCGGTGTGGCGGCAGTTCGGGATCACCGCGCAGAGCACGTTCGCCCTCCTCGACGAGAACGGTGTGGTGACCTATACCGGGTACCTCGAGCCGGACGAGCTGGCCGACCGGGTCGCCGAGCTGGCCGGCTGAGACATGGACGGGCTGCCGCTGGGGCTGGCGCTGGTCGCGGGAATGGTCGCCGTGGTCAACCCGTGCGGGTTCGCGATGCTCCCCGCCTACGCCTCGATGCTGGTGATGGGCAAGGAACCGCCGGGACGGGCCGTGGCGATCCGGCGGGCGCTGGCGTTCTCCCTGGCCATGACCGCCGGGTTCACCGCGGTGTTCGGCGCGTTCGGGCTGCTGCTCACGCTGGTCGCCGGCGTCGGCGCGGTCCAGCGGTACCTGCCGTGGTTCACGGTGGTGCTCGGCGTGCTGCTGCTCGGGCTGGGCGTCTGGCTGGTGACCGGCCGGGACCTGCCCGGACTGCGGATCGCCGGGGTCAGGCGGCCCACGCTGACCCGGTCGGCGTCGTCGATGGCGATGTTCGGCGTCGCGTACGCGACCGCCTCGCTCAGCTGCACCATCGCGCCGTTCCTCGCCACGGTCGTGGCGAGCTTCCGGGCCGGGTCGGTCGCGGGCGGGCTCGCGGTGTTCGCCGCCTACGCGCTGGGCATGGGCCTGGTGATCGTGGCGGTATCGCTCGCGGTCGCGCTCGCCCGGACGGCGATGGTGACCTGGCTGCGGCACGCGGGCCGGTACGTTCCCCGGCTGGGTGGCGCGCTGCTGCTGGTCGCCGGCGCCTATGTGGCCTACTACGGCTGGTACGAGATCCGGGTGCTCCGCGGTGGTGCGCTGGACGATCCGGTCATCGGGGCAGCGGAAGGGCTGCAGCGCGGCCTGGCCGACGGGGTGGACACGCTCGGCGCCGGTGGCATGGTCGCGGTGGTCGCCGTGCTGCTGGTCGTCAGCGTGGTGCTGACCTGGTGGCTGCGTCGTCGCACCCGGAGCCTGGCCCAGGACGGTTGAGGCGGGCGGTCAACGGAACTCGGTACCGGGGTTGCCCCTGACGTCAACGTCAGGTCTTAGCGTGCCGAGCATGGATATCAACAACTCAGTCGCCCTGGTCACCGGAGCCAACCGCGGGCTGGGCCGCGCCTTCGCCCAGCGGCTGCTCGAACGGGGTGCACGCAAGGTCTACGCGGCGGCCCGACGCCCCGAGACCGTGGACCTGGCAGGGGTCGAGGTACTGACCCTCGACATCACCGACCCCGCGTCGGTGCGCGCGGCGGCAGCGGCCGCCTCCGACGTCACCCTGCTGATCAACAACGCGGGCATCCAGACGGCCACTCCCCTGGTGACCGGCTCGCTCGACACCCTCCGCCACGAGCTGGAGACCAACCTGTTCGGTGGCCTGGCGATGATCCGGGAGCTCGCGCCGACCCTCGCCGCGAACGGCGGGGGAGCGATCGTGAACATCCTCTCCGCCATGTCGTGGTTCGGGGTCGACGGCGGCACCGGCTATCACCTGACCAAGGGCGCGGCGTGGGCCATGACCAACGGCGTGCGGCTGGAGCTCGCCGAGCAGGGCACGCTCGTGACCGGCGTCCACCTGGGCCTGGCCGACACCGACATGGCGGCCGGGTGGCCCGTGGACAAGATCGCGCCGTCGGACCTGGCCGACGCCGTGCTCGACGGGGTCGAGAAGGGCTCCGCCGAGGTGCTCGCCGACCAGTGGAGCCGGGACGTCAAGGCGCGGCTGCCGCTCGGTCCGGAAGAGTTCAACGCGGCGATGGGCCGTGCGCTGGCGGCGTTGAGCGCGTCCTGACCGAGGCGGTCGGAGCGAGGGGGCCGGAGCGAGGCGGTCAGAGCCAGGCGGTCAGAGCGAGCGCCGCGCGCGCAGCACGGTGTCGTGGACGTGGTGGGTGCCCTCCGGCGGGGCGGTGGTGCGCAGGCGGCTCTCGTTCGTCTCGATGGTCCAGTCCTCGCCGAGGAGCCGCGCGACGTCGTCCGGCCCGTAGTAGTCGGCGGGGTCGAAGTCCGGGTGCCGGTACACGGCATGGTCGGCCGGGTCGTGGCTGCCCATCAGCAGGGTGCCACCGGGCGCGACGGCGGCGAGCAGACGGCGCAGCGCCGCATGGTCCGGCCGGATCGGCAGCGGGAAGTACTGGAGGCTGACCAGGTCGAAGGGTCCGCCGGGCGGCGGCGTGCTGGTCACGTCGGCCTGCTGCCACGTCACGCGGCGCGAGAGGTCGGCGGTGGTGGGGGTGCCGGCGTTGGTGACGGTGGGGGTAGCGGTGGCGGTGGTGGCCGCTGCGGCCGCCGCGCGGTCGAGCGCGACCTGGGAGATGTCGACAGCGGTGACCTGCCACCCCCGCCCGGCGAGCCAGAGCGCGTCCGCACCCTCACCACAGCCGACGTCGAGCGCCCGCCCCGGCGGCAGATCGGCGGCCTCGGTGACGAGCACGCCGTTCGGGTTGCCGCTGAAGAGCTGGTCCCGGCTGCTGTACCGCTCGTCCCAGTGCTGTGCGTCCATGTGTCCTCGCTCGGTAGGGCCGACTGTGTCCGCTCATGATGCGAGTTCAGGTCGACCTGAAGTCAACCGGGTGGGCCCTGGGCCGTGGGGCGCGCGGTGGGCGGTGCGCGGTGCGGGCGGGCCGCCGTCAGACCGCCGGCTTGCGGGCCGCGAGGCGCTCGACGATCCCTTTCGTGAACCGGTCGTGCCGCTCGATGTCCAGGCCGGCGGCCTGCACGTGCCGGATCGGCCGACGCCGGAAGTACTCGTTCTCGAACCGCACGCTGTACAGCTCCGCCGCTGCCTGGAGCATCCGGATCACCGGCGACGTGCTGACCACGTGGTCGGCGAGCAGCAGGAGGCCGCCGGGTCGGAGCACGCGCACCATCTCGTCGACGGCGCCGTGGTCGTCGGGCACGGCGCACAGGCCGAAGGTGCACACCACCGTGTCGAAGGAGGCGTCGGCGAACTCGAGCCGCTGGGCGTCGCCGACCCGGAGGTCGACCTCGCGGCCGAGCCCGGCGGCGCGCTCGCGGGCGCCGTCGAGCATGGCCGGGCTGAGGTCCATGCCGGTCAGCGTGACCTGCTCCGGATACCGGCCGATGTTGAGGCCCGTCCCGACCGCGACCTCCAGGGCCTGGCCCGTGGCCTGCCGGCACACCCAGTCGCGGGTGTCACCGAAGAGCCGCTCGGCGCGGTCCATCTTCTGGTCGTACCCCGCCGACTGCCGGTCCCAGTGCCGCCGCACCCGGTCGATGCTCGGCTGTCTCGCCATGCTTTCCGCCCGCCGCTCGCTGATGCCAATGGCGACACGGTATCGCCGACGACGTTCGGGAATGACCCGAGGTACGGATTCCCGCACGATCAGTACCCCGGGTCATTCTCGAAGTGGAGCGTGCCTGGCCAGTTACCGGGGGACGCTCCAGACCTGCGTCCAGAGCCCGTTGCAGTCGTAGATCTGCAGGTCGGTGCCCTCGGCGGTGTTGCCTTGCGGGATGTCCAGGCAGCGCCCCGACTGCGGGTTGAGCAGCGAACCGTCAGCACGGGCACGCCACTGCTGTGCTCCGGAGTCGTTGCACTCCCAGAGCTGCACCTTGGTGTGGTTGGCGGTGCCGTTGGCGTCTACGTCGAGGCACTTGCCGAACGCGCGGACGGTGCCGTCCGCCCCCATCGACCACGTCTGGCCTGTTGCGATACCGCACGTCCAGAGCTGGGCGGCGTTCCCGTTGGCAGCCGTGTTCGTGTCGACGTCGAGGCACCGGCCATCCGGCCCGCCGATCTGCCCCGTGGGTCCCGGGAGTGAGCCGATCCCGAACCGCACCTCGCACTGGTTCCCCGTGCCGAGCCACGTCGCGGCGAGGTAGAGGTACGTGGCGCCGTCCTCTCGCGGGATCGCCGGTGTGGAGTACCCGGGGCATGACGGCACTCCGGTCGCGTATCCGCCGGTCGGGTTCACGGTGACGGGCGTTGCCGCCTCGGTCCAGGTGCCGGTGCCGAGCGCGGTGTTGGCGAAGAGCACGGTCCCCGACTCCTCCAGCACCGTCTTGTTCCCGGTGGGGCCGGCCACCACGCGCTGCCCGGACAGCAGCACGGTTCCGTTCGGGCCGCCGCCGGGAATCCACGAGATGTACGGCGTGTGCAGGAGCTCGCGTCCGTCGGCGGTGTGGACCCGCGTGCCCGCTTCGCCGGCCGGGCCCCAGTCGGTCCCGTTGGCGCTGCGCTTCACGTAGACCTCGCAGGCGTGGTCGGGATCTGTGGCGTCGCGACACATCTCGTACGCCATCAGGTGGTCGCCGTTCGGCAGCGTGGCGAACGTCTGCATGCCGGGACGGCGCAGGTCGTCGGCAGGGAAGGAGACGTCGACGGTCATGGTCGAGCTCCACGTGCGTCCGCCGTCGGACGACGTGTAGTGGCCGATCACCTGGTTGTTGGTGGGGGTGTTCGCCGGCCGCTCGTCCGAGATGAAGCAGGCGAGACGGTCGTCCTCGGTGACCATGAAGACCGGCTCCCAGATGCCGTGACCCCACGTGTCGGGCTGGCCGGCGGTCTGCGTGCACGACGACAGGTACTGCCAGGTCGATCCGTGGTCCGAGGACCGGAAGACCTCGACCTTCTGGGTGCTGTAGTCGCCGACCCGCCACGCGGTCCCGGCGGCGAGGATGTCGCCGGCGGCGAGGCCCGGGATGCTCCTCGGGACCTCGTACAGCACCGGCGCCTCGAGGTCCCACCCGGGCGTGTTCGAGGTGATGGTCGACACCGGCGACCACGACTCGCCGCCGTCGGTGCTCCGGTAGACCGGCAGCGACGTGGGGGAGCCGGTGCCGCCCCGTGCGAACGTCGCGAGCATCGTCTGGTCTGGGCTCTGGTCGTGGTCGAGGCGGACGGCTCGTGGGTAGCCCGCGGTGCCGTTCGGGTGCTGGCCCAGGTCAGGGCTGTAGAGCACGTTGCCGGGCGCGGCCGCCGGGGCGACGTCGGCGGCGGTTGCGGGTCCGGCGCCGGTTGCGGGGGCGGTGCTGGCCGCAGGGGCGATGCCGGGTGCGGCGAGCGGCGACGGGGGCGCTGCCATGGTGCTCGCGGGTGCGCCGGCGAGGGCGAACGCCGCGGCGAGGGTCGCGGTCAGTGCGGCGGACCGTCGCAGCGGGCGGTGTCCGCGCCCGGAGCGCGGGAAGATCGGCCGGAACAAGGTGTCCCGAGGCGGGGCATTCTGCTGTCTGACGTTCGGTGACCTGGTGTTTCGCGACATGGTGCAAGACCTCTCTGTCGTGCAGGTGATGTCCGAGGTGGTGCGCGACGCCTCTTTGCAGACGTTGCAAAACCACACCCTGGCGCATCTGTGCACACGTTGCAAGAGGCTCTGCGAACCTGCTGCAGCTCCAGAGGGGTGTCCAGTCGCCCATTGAAGCCCACTGAGTTCGGTCGGTTGGGATGAGATCGGCCGATCAACCGGCCGATCTCATCCCAACCGACCGAACTCATCGGGGTGCGATGGCATGGGGCGCGATGGCAGCGGGTCTAGGTGGTCGACGTGGTGCTCTCGCGTTCGACCAGGGTGTGCGGCGCCGTGACCTCGATCGCCGGTGTGTCGGGGTCGCTGATCCGCTCGGCGATCCGGCCCACCGCCTGCCGCGCGATGAACGGGGTGTCGAGCGAGACCGTGGACAGGCTCGGGTGGGTGTACTGGCCCTCCTCGATGTCGTCGATGCCGATCACGGCGACGTCGTCGGGCACGCGGGCCCCGGCGTCGAAGACGGCGCGCATGGCACCCATGGCGAGCAGGTCGGAGTAGCAGAAGATCGCGTCCGGCGGCTGAGGGAGGGTGAGCAGTGCGGACGCGGCGTCGTACCCGTCCGCGCGCCGGTAGTGCGCCGCCGGCCGCAGCAGCTCGCGGTCCGGCGTGAGGCCTGCCTCGTGCAGTGCGCGCTCGTAGCCGAGGGTGCGCTGGCGCGGGGTGGTGTAGTCCTCGTCGGGCTGCGTGCCGATCGCGGCGACGCGGGTCCGGCCGCGCGCGATCAGGTGGGCGGTGGCGTCGTGGGCGGCCTGGACGTTGTCGATGGCGACGTGGTCGTAGCGGCCGTCGAAGTCGTGCTCGCCGAGCAGCACGAGCGGCATCGACCGGCTGGGCTCCATCTCGGCCAGCTCGCCGGGTGTGACCAGCGGGCTGAACAGGACGCCGTCGAACAGCATGGTGCGGTCCGCGCCGGTCAGCAGCCGGCGTTCGCGTTCGTGGTCGTGCCCGGTCTGGTCGACCATGACGCGGTAGCCGAGCTCGGCCGCGGCGTCGATCACCTCGCGCGCGAGCTCCGCGAAGTACGGCACGTCGATCTCGGGGACCACGAGCGCCAGCACACCGGTGCGGCCCGTGCGCAGGGTGCGTGCCACGAGGTTGGGCCGGTAGTCGAGCTCCTCGATGGCGGCCTGTACCCGCAGGCGGGTCCGTTCGCTGACGTGCGTGTAGCCGGCGACGACGTTCGACACCGTCCGTACCGACACCTGGGCCTGCTCTGCCACGTCGCGGAGTGTGATCGGCACCCGTTCCCCCTTTGTCCTGGTTCCCCAAGGATAGGCCTTGCAACGTACGCAAAGCAGCGCTAGTTTGCACACGTTGAAAACGTCGCGGTGCGTCGCACCGCGCAAGCACAAGGGAGTGCTCATGCACCCGAATCAGAAGACCCGCGTGGCCGCTCGCGCCCCGCGTCGCATCGCCGCGGTGGCCGCAGGAGGCCTGACCCTTGCGATCGCGCTGGCCGCCTGCGGCCCGTCCATCACCAGCGGCGAGCCCGGCGACCCCGAAGCGGCGTCCGCCGACCGGCTCCAGGCGCCCGCGGAGGACTCGCCGCAGGGCGAGATCACCATCTGGGACCGCTCCGGCGACCTGTTCAACGTCTTCGATGCCGTGATCGACGACTTCAACGAGGTCTACCCGGACGTCGTCGTGCACCACGAGGCGGTCGACATCGACGCCAAGCTGCAGAACACCCTGATCACCGGCACCGACGTGCCCGACGGCGTCTTCCTCGACGACGCCAAGGTGGCCGGCTTCTCCGACTACCTGTGGGACCTGAGCGACGTCCTGGAGCCGTACACGGCGGACATCGCGCCGCAGAAGATCGACGTGAACTCGCTCGACGGCGCCATCCACGGCGTGCCGTTCGACCTGGATCCCGGACTCCTCTTCTACAACGAGAAGGCGCTCACCGAGGCCGGTGTCGACGCCACGCAGATCGAGACCTACGACGACCTCCTGGCGGCGGCCCGCGCCTACCAGGACGCGCGCCCTGGCTCGGCGCCGATCCACCTCGAGCAGAGCGCGTTCCTCGGCCAGCTCCAGCTGGAGATGTACGCGGGCCAGCTCGGCACCAGCATCGCCGACGAGAACGGCGAGCTGCGCCTCGACTCGGACGAGTACCGCCAGGTGCTCGGCTGGCTCGACACGGTGAACCAGGAGGGGCTCGGGACCCGCGCCGAGTACCTGTCGCCCAGCGACGTCGGCGCGCTCGAGTCCGGTGACCAGGTCTTCTACCCGTGGGCCATCTGGTTCAGCTTCGCCCCTGAGCAGCAGCTCACCGAGACCAGCGGTGACTGGCGCGCCATGCCGCTGCCCGCGTGGGAGGACGGCGGGGCCCGCTCCGGCGCCATGGGCGGATCGTCGTTCGTGCTCCCGAAGGACGGCGAGAACGCCGACCTCGCGTGGCTGTTCTACGAGTTCCTCATGTTCCACGAGGACGGCTACCGGGCGGTGTGGGGCGCGAACGACACCTACCCGAACGGCCTGGCCACGTCGATCCCGGCCTACGCGCCGGCAGCCGACCCGGCGGACCCGCTGTTCGGCCCGGTCGAAGGCCTGGGCGGGCAGGACCTGTGGACGACGGCGGTCGAGGCCGGCGAGGAGATCCCCGGCGGCGTACCCGCCCCGACGTGGTGGACCGGCGCCGTCGACTACCTCGGCACGAACGTCCAGCGGATGTACGACGGCGACCTGACACCCGACGAGGTCATCGAGCGGTCCACCGCCGACATCCAGACGAACCTCGTCGACCGCCAGTGAGCGTGCTCGTCGGTCCGCGCGCCGTCCACGACCAGAGCGGGGGCCGTGCCCTGCTGCGGCCCTGGCTGCCCCGCAAGGTGGCGCCCTACGTGTTCGTGCTGCCGTTCGTGGCCATGTTCGTGGCGTTCAGCGTCTACCCGATGCTGTTCACGCTCCGCCTGAGCTTCACCGACTGGCGCGGCTCGGGCGCGGCGCGGTGGGTCGGCTGGGACAACTACACCTATCTGCTCGGCAACGAGATGTTCTGGGGGTCGCTGGGCAACTCGGCGATGCTCTGGCTGATGATCGTGCCGATCCAGGTGGTGGTCGGGCTGCTGGTCGCGGTGCTGTTGAACAGCGCGAAGATTCGCATGCGGTCGTTCTACCGGATCGCGTTCCTCGTGCCGTTCGTGACGCCCCTGGTCGCCGTCGCGCAGATCTGGGTGGTGGTCTTCGACCAGAACTACGGGGCGGTCAACGGGCTGCTGAACCTTTTCGGCCTGCCCGACGTCGGCTGGCTCACCACGACCCAGTTCGCCAAACCGACCCTGGCCCTGCTGTTCCTGTGGAAGACCACCGGGTTCATCGTGATCATCCTGCTCTCGGGGCTGCAGTCGATCGACGCGAGCGTCTACGAGGCCGCGTCGATCGACGGTGCGTCCCGCGCGCGCCAGCTGCGGAGCATCACCGTCCCGCTGGTGCGGCGCACCCTGATGTTCTCCGTCGTGCTGCAGACGCTCGCCGTGTTCCAGATGTTCGCGGAGCCGTTCGTCGTGACCGACGGCGGGCCGTACAACTCGACGACAACAGCCGGGCTGCACCTGTACGAGCACATCACCCGAGGTGACCTGGGCACCGGGGCGGCGAACTCGTTCCTGCTCGTCATCGTGGTCATGGGGCTCTCGCTCGTGTTCGTCCGGCTCCTGCGGACGGAGGACTGAATGACCACCCGCATCGCACGTCCCGCACCGGTCCCCGGCCGCTCACGGGCCCTGCCCGCCACGATCGGCTCGCAGGCCTTCCTGCTCCTTCTCGCCCTCGCGTTCCTCGCACCGGTCGCCTGGGCACTGATCTCGGCGTTCAAGCCGGCCACACAGATCATCAGCGATCCCGTCGGCCTGGACCTGACGGCGCTCACCCTCGACAACTACCGGCGGATGTTCGCCGACGTGCCGATCGGCCAGGGGTTCCTCAACACCGCCGTGGTGCTGGTCGCCAAGGGCGCCATCACGCTGTTCTGCGCCCCGCTCGCCGCCTACGCGTTCGCCAAGTACCGGTTTCCCGGCCGTGACCTGCTCTTCGGCATGGTGCTGATCACGCTGATGCTGCCCACCATCGTGCTCATCATCCCGCTGCTCCTGGAGATGAAGGCGCTGGGCTGGGTGAACACCTATCAGGCGCTCGTGCTGCCGGGCGCCGTCGACGCCTTCGCCATCTTCTGGATGCGGCAGGTGATCGCCGACGTACCGGACGAGCTGCTGGACGCCGCCCGGGTCGACGGCGCGGGGGAGTTCGGCATCTTCACGAGGATCGTGCTGCCCGTGATCCGGCCGGCGCTGGCCGGCCTGGCGGTCCTGACCGTCATGAACATCTACAACGACTTCGTCTGGCCGGTGGTGGTGGCGAGCTCGGAACGGATGGCCACGCTGCAGGTGGTCCTGTCGACCCTGGCCCAGAACATCACCGGCAACCGGGTCGGGGCCGACTACGCGACGGTGACCGGCGAGCTGCTCGCGGCCGCGTCGATCGCCCTGATCCCGCTCCTGCTCGTCTTCGTCGCACTCCAGCGGCACTTCATCAACGGCATCCTCGCCGGAAGCGTCAAGGGCTGACGCCCGCACTCCCGAAAGGCTCACACATGAACTCGGCCCTCGAACGCCCCGCTCACCCCCGCCCCGAGTACCCCCGCCCCGACCTCGACCGGTCCGACCGCTGGGTCAGTCTGGAGGGCACCTGGGACCTGGACGTGCCCGGCGGCACCGTGCCGGTCATCGTCCCGTTCGCCTGGGAGACCGCCGCGTCCGGCGTCGGCCGTACCTGGCTGGAGCACGCCACGTACCGCCGGCGGATCACGGTCCCTGCCGAGTGGGCGTCGGCGCGTCCCGTGCTCTGCTTCGGTGCGGTGCACCACCGCGCCGTCGTGCGGGTCGACGGCGTGGCCGTGGCCGAGCACGTCGGGGGCTACACCGCCTTCGAGGTGGACCTCGACGGCGTGCTGGCGCCCGGTGCGACGGCCACGCTGGAGGTCGAGGTGGAAGCGCCCGCCGACAAGCGGTCCATCCCGCACGGCAAGCAGCGCTCGATCCCGCGCGACGACTACGACGGCGTCTCCTTCACTCCCACGTCGGGCATCTGGCAGCCGGTCTGGCTCGAGGCGCGCGGTCGCACCTACGCGTCGCGCGTCGCGCTGCGGGGGGACTCCCTGACCGGCTTCGACGTGGCGGTCGACCTCGCGGGCGACGCACCGGCGGGTTCGGCGGTGACCGTCGAGGTCACCTCGGGTTCGGACGCGCAGGAGCGGATCGAGCTCGTCGCCGACGGCGCCGGCTCGGCCGTCGGCCGCGTCGAGATCGCGCACCCGCGGTCGTGGAGCCCGGCCGACCCGCACCTGTACGTTCTGGTGGTGACCTGCTGGTCGGCCGACGTCGGAGCGAGCGACGGTCTGGCGGACCGCGTGGCTGTCACCGGTGGGCTGCGCCGGCTCGACCGGCGTGGCGGGCACCTGTACCTGAACGACGAGCGCATCTACGTGCGCGGCGTGCTGGACCAGGGCTACTGGCCCGAGAGCGGCCTCACGGCCCCCGACGTCGACAGCCTCCTCGCCGACCTGCGGCACGCGCGGGACCTCGGCTACAACCTGGTCCGCAAGCACCTCAAGCTGGAGGACCCGCGCTGGCTGCATCACGCTGACCGCACGGGCATGCTCGTCTGGGCCGAACCTCCGGCCCCCAGCCGGTTCAGCGAAGAGGCGGCCGCGGCGTTCGAGGCGCAGATCGGCCCCATGGTCGAGCGGGACGGGAACCACCCGAGCATCGTGGTGTGGGGCCTGTACAACGAGGAGTGGGGTCTGGACTGGGACATCCCCGGCAGTCCCGAACGCGCGGCGGCGGCGGAACGCGCCTACGACGCGCTCCGCGCCCTGGACGCCTCGCGCCCGATCGTCGAGAACTCTGGCTGGGCGCACGTCCGGACGGACCTGGTCGACTGGCACTACTACGACGAGGACCCGGCCGCGTGGGCAGCCAACGTCGCGAGCCTTGCCGACGGCACCAGCGAGGACTTCCCGGTCAAGCTCGCCCCGGACTTCGTGGCCAAGAAGTCGCTGTACGGCTCGGCGGACCACCCGCGCACCGGCATCCCGGTCCTGAACAGCGAGTACGGAGCGGGTTTCACCAGCCTCGAGCGCGCCTGGCACCTGCGCTGGCAGACGCAGGAACTGCGCAGGCACGACCGGTTCGCGGGGTACGTCTACACGGAGCTGGCCGACGTCGAGCACGAGATGGCCGGGCTGTTGGACGCGGACCGCCGCCCCAAGGACCGCGGCGGCCTCGACCCGGCCGACGTGAACACCGAGACGGTTCTCGTCGTCGACCTGGTCCCTGCCGCTGCAGGGGCGGACATCGCCGTCCCGGAGGCCGACCTCGCCCTCGACGTGCACGTGTCGCACCACGGTCCAGGCGTGGTGAGCGGGTACGTCCGTGCCGCCTGGGTGCCCGCGGGTGCGCCCTTCGCGGCGAGCGGCGACCCCCACGAGGCCGCGTCGGAGCGCGTCGAGGCCAAGCCGTTCGAGCTCAGCCCCCCCGTCCGCGTCACGGTGCCGGGGCCGGGGCCGGTACCGTCCGCCCGGCTCCATCTCTGGCTCACGGACGACGACGGTGTGGTCCGGGCACGCACGTTCGTCGACGCAGCGCCCATCGAGGAGCCCAACCGCCGCGGCCCGCGCTGGGCGTGAGTTCGCCCAGCGCTGGGCGTGAGGACGCCCCTACCAGGGCAGCTCCCCGTTCTCGTCCTGGTACGTCCCGGTCGGGCCGTCTGCGTCGAGTGTGGCCAGCCGCACGACGACGCGGGCGCTCTCCTCGGTCGTTCTGCCGATCCCGAAGGCCGCCGTCATGTCGGTGGCGGTGGTGCCGGGCTCCAGCGCGTTGAACTTGATGCCCGGCTGGGTCTTGGCGTACTGGATCGTGAGCATGGTGGCCGCCGCCTTGGACGCGGAGTAGAGCGGGATCGGCAGGTGGTACTCGGGCCGTTCGGGGTTGGTCACCGCCCAGAACGACCCGGCGCTGCTCGAGACGGTCACGACGTTGGGGTTCGAGGACTCGCGCAGCAGGGGGAGCGCGGCCTCCGTGACCCGCACGATGCCCACGGCGTTGGTGTCGAAGGCGCGCAGGGCAGAGGGCCCGTCCAGGGCGTCGTTCGCCAGGATGCCCGCGTTGTGCACGAGCACGTCGAGCCGCCCCTCGTCCGACCGGATCGTGGCCAGTGCGCGGTGCACGGAGGCGTCGTCGGTCACGTCGAGCTGGACGAACCGTGCCCCGAGCTCGGCCGCGGCTTTCTCGCCCCGCTCGCTGTCCCGCGCGCCGACGTAGACGACGTAGCCCAGCGCCAGCAGCTGCTTGGCCGTCTCGTGGCCGATGCCCTTGTTGGCCCCGGTGATCAGTGCGATCGTCATGAGTCTCCTTCGCGAAATATGTGGCCCGAGCAGGTCGTTGCAGACGCTATGCGCGGCAAAATTCTCGGACCAGAGCCCTCTCGAGCCCGGGGTGTGGCAGAGCCCCCTCTGTCCACCTCGCCGAGCAGCGGGCTCGTCGCATGAGCGGGTCGACGAATGCCCTCGGCGCCTACCTGCGTGCCCGGCGCGAGCTGGTGACGCCGCAGCAGGCGGGCATCCCGCAGGTCGGGGTGCGGCGCGTGCCGGGGCTGCGGCGTGAAGAGGTCGCCATGCTCGCCGGTATCAGTGCCGACTACTACCTCCGGCTGGAACGGGGGCGCGACCGCAACCCGTCCGGCCAGGTGCTCGAGTCGCTCGCCCGCGTGCTCCAGCTCGACGACGACCACGTGGCCCATCTGCAGTCGCTGGTCGCGGAGGCGCCTCGGCAGCGCAGACGCCGGCCGGCCACCCAGGCACCGCCGTCCGGGGCGCTCAAGCTCCTGGACTCCCTCGTCCAGCCGGCGTTCATCGAGGGGCCCTACTTCGACATCCTCGCGTCGAACCGGCTGGCCAGAGCACTCTCCCCGGGCCTGGTCGCCGGCGGCAACCAGCTGCGGGACCTGTTCCTCGACGAGGACGAGCAGGCCCTCCACCCGGACTGGAAGAACGTCACCGAGTGCTTCGTGGCGAACCTGCGGCAGGCCGTGGGCAACGACGTCGACGATCCTCGGTTCGTCGAGCTGACCGAAGAGCTGTCGCTGGCCAGCCCCCGGTTCCGCCAGCTCTGGGCACGTCACGAGGTACGGGGGCAGCGGGGCACGCCGCTCCGGCTCGACCACCCGCAGGTCGGGGAGCTCACCCTCAACCGGGAACGCCTGGAGATCAGCGGTGCCGAGGGGCTGATGCTCGTCGTGTACCACCCCGACGCCGGGTCCAGCGACGCCGACAAGCTCGCTCTCCTGGCCTCGGCCGACCTGCCCACCTCGGACCGGACCGCCGCCTGACCAGCGCGGGGCTCCCTGACCGAGGCGGGCGGGTGCTGCCGCAAGAACTGATGTCCCCGCAGCGCACTCCCAGGGGCGATACTGGGTAAGTGACTACGTCCAGCGAGACCCCTGCAGTGGCAGGAGCAGAGATCCCGGTAGAGCTACTCTTCCGGGTCCCCTACGGCAAGGTCCTGCACGGCAGGGACTGCCAGCACCTGTCCGAGGATCGACTGGCCGCCCTGCAGCCCGCGACCGAGCTCGACAGGCAGAAGTTCAAGGTGTGCAAGACGTGCCTCGTCGCTCTCGCCGGCGCCGGGCCCGACGATTTCGACAGCTTCGAGGCCGCGCTCGAGGCACTACCGATCCCGATGGCGCACCGGCCGGCCATGCGTGAGATCGCCGAAGGGCTCGACAAGGCGCGCATCTGGATCCCGTCGTCCCGCTCGTACGTGGCGGTGTCGCCCGGTGCGGGACACGACGCGTCCGCCTTCTTCAACAAGGGCTTCGTCGACGTCCAGCAGGACGGCGGCGGGTACAAGCGGGTCCTGATGGCCGGGTTCTCCGGTACGCAGACCAACACCTTCGCGCACGCGCCCGACGCCGCCCCGGCGAGCTGCCCGAGCTGCTACATGCAGCTGCCCGCCACCGGGCGGTGCGACGCCTGCGACTGACCGTCGCGCACGATGTCCTGACCGAGCCGGTGGGCCCGCACAGAATTCTGTGGGGCCCACCGGCTCGTTCATGCCACGGCCGCTGCGGTGTCGGCGGTCACCAGGTCGGCGTTGATGTGGGCGCCGGCCATCGCCCCGGCCGCCGCAGAGGCTCCGACCTGGGCTGACGCGTCGGTCGCATTCCCGGCCACCCAGACGCCCGGCACCTCGGTGGTCCCGGCCATCCCGGTCACGACGTGGCGGCCCATGCCATGCGGCAGGTCCTGCAGCGGCAGCCCGAGGCCCTCCAGGCCCTCGACCCGCGGCAGCATCGTGGTGGCCACCGTGAGCACCCGCCGGGCCACGAGCCGGCCGTCCGTGAGCTGTACGCCCGCGATGCCGCCGTCGTCGGCCGCCACCACCCGGTCGACGGGGGTGTCGACGACGCGGATGCCGCGTGCCGCGAAGCGGGCCCGGGTGTCCTCGTCGAGGACGGTGTCGCGGACGAAGTAGACCAGGTCGTCCGTCAGCTGGCGGAACAGCAGCGTCTGGTGGACGGAGGCCGGGCCCGTGGCGAGCACGCCGATCGGTTCGTCGCGCACCTCCCAGCCGTGGCAGTACGGGCAGTGCACCACGCCGTGCCCCCAGTGCTCGGCCAGCCCGGGCACGTCCGGCAGCACGTCACGCAGACCGGTGGCGACCAGGAGCCGGCGCGCGTGGAGCGTGGCGCCGTCGGCCAGGGTGACGGTGAAGCGCGGGTCGCCGTCGGCGGACGGGTCGGCTGCGGCGGCCTTGACGACCTCGCCGCTCCGGACGGTGCCGCCGTAGCGGTGGACCTCGGCCCGGCCACGCTCCAGGAGCTCCGCCGGGGGAGTGCCGTCCAGGCCGAGCAGCCCGTGCACGCCCTCGGCGGGTGCGTTGCGCGGGGTGCCGCTGTCGATCACGGTCACCGAGCGACGGGACCGGGCCAGCATGAGGGCGCCGTTCAGCCCGGCGGCGCCACCGCCGATCACCACCGCGTCGATCGGCTCGGCCGACAGCTCGCCGGTGGTGTGTTCGGGTGCGGGGCTCGTGGCAGGCATGGTGTCGTTCCCTTCCGTGGCGGCCCCAGGGGTTGAGGGCCGGACACGGACCACGCTAGCCGCGTATTGCGGCTGAGACATAGGATATTGCCTATGACGCAAGAAGATGGCGAGCTGGACAGCCTCGTACGCAAACGGATCCGCGCCCTGCGGGTGGCGCAGGGCTGGTCGCTGGAGGAGCTGGCCGGCCGCGCCAAGGTCAGCCAGTCCACGCTGAGCCGCATCGAGAACGGGCAGCGCCGGCTGGCGCTGGATCAGCTCGTGGTACTGGCCCGGGCCCTGGACACGTCCCTGGACCAGCTCGTGGAGACCGCGACGGACGACGTCATCAGCAGCCCGACGATCGACCGCGCGAGCGGAGCCATGCGCTGGCCCGTCCAGGCCGACCCCGGCATGTCGGTGGTGCGGCAGCGCATGACCAGCCCGGCGCCGGACAGTCCTTCGAGCCTGCGAGCGCACCCCGGCCGCGAATGGCTGGTCGTCATCTCCGGCACCGCGACCCTGCTCCTGGGCAACCGGCGCTTCCGGGTCGAGACCAACCAGGCGGCGGAGTTCCCCACGATGCTGCCGCACGCGATCGGCGCCGAGGGCGGCCCGTGCGAGATCATCGGCATCTTCGACCGCGACGCCCGCCGCGGCCACCAGCGCCGCCAGGACGTGGAAAAAGCCGGTAGCTCGACCTGAGCCGGTTGTTACGCTCCCGCGCGTGATCCGGACCGAGCTCGACGGCATGCCCGTACGCCTCCGCGCAGCGCACGACCACAGAGTCCGATATCCGCTTTCCGCACCCGCCGCGCCCGGGCGAAGATCAGGCAGTGACATCCTCTCCACGCTCCGGCGCCCTCGGTTTCTGGTCGGAGCTGCCCCGTGACGGCCGCTGGCTCCTGTCCACCGTGGTGGTGCAGTTCTTCGGCCGCGGTCTGACGCTGCCGTTCACGATCATCTACCTGCACGAGGTGCGCGGGTTCTCCCTCGGGCTCTCCGGGACGCTCATGGGGCTCATCGCCGTGGTCGGCCTGCTCGTGACCGGCCCGGCGGGTGCGCTCGTCGACCGGTACGGCGCCCGGCGGATCATGCTCACCGGCCTCTTCTTCGCCGTCGCGGGCTACACGGTGCTCGCGTTCGCGACCGTCCCCGCGGTGGCGGCGGTCGGGCTGGCCCTGTTCGGCGTGCAGCTCGGCGTCGGGTGGCCGTCGGTCAACGCGATCGTCGCCACCGTCGTCGAGGGCGACCTGCGGCAGCGGTACTACGGCGTCAACTTCGCGCTGCTCAACCTGGGTGTCGGTGTGGGCGGCGTGGTGGGCGGTCTGGTCGTCGACGTCGAGCGGCCGGGCACCTTCGTCATGGCGTTCCTGGTCAACGCGGCGACCTTCGTGGTGCCGGTCTTCGTGCTCATGGGACCGCTGCGGCACCTGCACGGGCGGGTCGACCGGCCCGCCGACGACGGCGCGGCGGTGGGCTACCTCGCCATCCTGCGGCGTCCCGAGGTGCTCTGGCTCTCCGCGCTCGGGCTGCTCGCGGCCTTCGTGGGGTACGGACAGATGGAGGGCGGGTTCCCCGCCTTCGCCCGCCTGGTGGCCGAGGTCTCGACCCGTACGATCGGCTTCGCGTTCGTGGTCAACACGGTGGTGATCGTGGCGCTGCAGTTCTGGGTGATGAACCGGGTCCGCGGACGCCGCCGCACCCGGGCGCTCGCGCTGATGGCCGTGGTGTGGGTGGTGGCGTGGCTCCTGCTGGGTATCGCCGGCCTGGTGCCCGGCGGCACGGCGGCCGTCGTGATCGTCCTGGTGTTCCACGGCTTCTTCGGGCTGGGGGAGACGCTGATGCAGTCGACGCTGCCCGCCCTGACGAACGAGATGGCGCCCGCGCACCTGCGCGGCCGGTACAACGCCATCGGCTCCGGTGCCTTCCAGGGCGGCACCATCGCAGGGCCGGTGGTCGCGGGCCTGCTGCTGGAACGCGGCTGGGCCGGCGGCTTCATCGGCGTGATGGTGGCCGGCTGCCTCGGGATCGTCGCCGTCGCGTTCGCCCTCGGACGGCGCGTGACGCCCGTGGTCGACGGCGTGGGGCGAGCCGTCGCGGAGTCGCGGACGCCCTGAGCCGCGGCCCCGAGTCGGCATAGGGTCAGGGCGATGAGTGGGACGGACAGCCGGCGAGCGGTGCCACAGCAGGTGCCACGGCAGGTGCCACGACAGGTGGTGCGGCAGATGGTGCGGGACCGGCTGTCCGACGTGGTGCTGATCGCCCTGGCCGCCACGCTGTGGCTGGTCACGGTGATGCTCCGGGCGGGCGAGCCGGGGGCCGTGCCCGTCTGGGTCCTGTGTGTGGACTGGGTCCCCGGGCTGCTGGGCTGCGTCGCGCTGTGGTGGCGACGCCGGTTCCCCGTGGCGCTCGGCGTCGTGCTGGCCGTGTCGAGCTCGTTCTCCGAGTCGATCGCCGGGGCGGCGATCGCCGCGCTGTTCACGGTGGCCGTGCACCGCCCGGTCCGGGCCACGGCGGCGGTGTGCGCGCTCAGCCTGACGGCGCTCGCCGCGTACCAGCTGCAGTGGCCCGAGCCGACGGCCCCGCCGGTCACGGTGTTCGCCATCATGGTCCTGGGGCACATCGCCACCGTGGCGTGGGGGCTGTCCGTGCGCCACCGCCGGGCGCTGATCGACTCCCTGCGGGAACGGGCGGTGGCCGCCGAGGTCGAGGCGCGGCTGCGGTCCGAACGCTCCGAGCACGAGGCCCGCGAGGTCCTCGCACGGGAGATGCACGACGTGCTGGGGCACCGGCTCTCGCTGCTCAGCGTGCACGCGGGTGCGCTGGCCTACTCCCGGGGCGCCCCCGCCGACGACGTGGCGCGCGCGGCCGAGGTGGTCCGCGAGAATGCGCACCGTGCCCTGCAGGACCTGCGCGAGGTGATCGGGGTGCTCCGGGCCCCGGTGGGAGAGTTGCCCCTGCCCGCCGTCGAGGACGTCCTCGAGCTGGTCGACGAGGCGCGCCAGGCCGGGACGCCGGTCGAGCTGCGGGACGAGGCCGGTGTGACGGACAGCGACCGGAGCTTCCCGGAGACGCAGGGCCGCACCCTGTATCGCCTGGTGCAGGAGGGGCTGACCAACGCGCGCAAGCACGCGCCGGGAGCGCCGGTCGTCGTGCGGATCCTGGGCCAGGCCGGCGAGGACGTGACCGCGGAGGTGGTCAACGCGCCGGCGCCCCGTCCGCCGTCGGTCCCGCACGGTTCCGGGACGGGACTGAGCGGGCTGAGCGAGCGGGCGCGCCTCGTGGCAGGGCAGCTCGAGTACGGCCCGACCGACTCGGGCGGCTGGCGGGTACGGCTGCGCCTACCCTGGCCGTCGTGATGCATCCAGTGCCTGCCGACGACGTGCCTGCCGACGACGTGCCCGCCGCCCGGCAGACCATCGACGTGCTGCTCGCCGACGACGACCCGGTCGTCCGGTTCGGGCTCACGATGATGCTGAGCGGTGCCCCCGACCTGCGCGTGGTGGCCGAGGCGAGCAACGGCGCGGAAGCGGTGGAGCTGGCCCGGCGCCACCGCCCGGACGTCGTGCTGATGGACATCCGGATGCCCGGCACCGACGGGCTCACCGCGACCGAGATGCTGCGGAGCCGGTCACCCGCCCCGCAGGTCATGATGCTCACCACCTTCGACGCCGACGCCCACGTCCTGCGCGCCCTCCGGGCCGGTGCGGCGGGGTATCTCCTCAAGGACACTCCGCCGGACGAGCTCGTCGTCGCGATCCGGCACGCGGCCAAGGGGCGGCCGGTGCTCTCGCCGGAGGTCACCCGACGGCTCATCGCCCGGGTCGCGGAATCGGGGCAGGACACCCGCGGCGCGGCGGCCCGTCGCCGCCTCGACGTGCTCAGCGAGCGGGAACGCGTGATCGCGGTGGAGATCGGGGCCGGGCGCTCCAACGCCGAGATCGCGGCGCGCCAACATCTCGGCCTGACCACGGTCAAGTCCCATGCGTCGGCGATCCTCGCCAAGCTCGACCTCAACAACCGGGTGCAGGTGGCCCTGCTCGTGCACGACGCAGGGCTCGACCAGCCGAATCGACCCGAATAAGCAGCTCTCGGGGACAGGTTCATCCTTTGGTGGGGAGAGTCCGACCCGTCGGCCGAGGCGCGCGCCCGGGTGACCTGCCTAGCGTCGGTCCCATGCCACGAACAACCCGTCAGACCGCTGTCCCGCCCCCCGCCCGGAGGATCGTCGTGGTGCTGGTCGCCGCGACGCTGGCGCTGAGCGGATGCGCCGGCGACTCGAGCACGTCGAGCACGGCGATGGCTGCCTCGCAGGCCGGCGGCCAGAGTGCCCCGGCCGTCTCTGCGCTCACCCCCGACCCGATCGAGTGGGAGGAGTGCGGCGAAGGCCTGGACTGCGCCACCGTCGAGGTGCCGCTGGAGTACTCCGACCCCGACGGCGAGCAGATCCCGCTCGCCGTGACCCGGCACCGCGCGACCGACCCGGACCGGCGCATCGGCAGCCTGTTCATCAACCCGGGCGGTCCGGGCGTGCCGGCCACCGAGACCGTCGCGGCCATCGACCCCGACAGCGCGGCCAGCCTGGTCTCGCCCGACGTCGTGGAGCGCTTCGACGTCGTCGGTATGGACCCGCGCGGCGTCGGTGAGTCGGGCGCCGTCCGCTGCCTGACCGACGAGCAGCGTGCCGACCAGGCCGTCGAGGACCGCGACCCGACCGTCCCGGGCGGCAAGCGGTTCGGCAGGCTCCTCGCCGACGCCCGCACCTTCACGGACGGCTGCCTGGACCACCAGAGTCCTGAGTTCCTGGCCAGCCTGTCGACCGACAACGTCGTCCGCGACCTCGACCAGGTCCGCGCCGCGCTCGGGGAGGACCAGATCACCTTCTACGGCGCCTCCTACGGCACGGTGGTCGGTGCGATGTACGCCACGCTGTTTCCCGAGCGGGTGCGGCAGATGGTGATCGACGCCCCCGTCGACACCAGTCTGTGGCTGAACGACCCGCTCCGGCTCCTGGACGAGGTCGCCGTGTCCAACGAGGAGACGCTCGACGCGTGGTTCGAGAGGTGCCGGGCCGAGGGCGCGGACGTGTGCCCGTTCGGCGACGGCGATCCCGAGGCCGCGCTCGACGTCCTGATCGCCGAGCTGGAGGCCGAGCCGCTGGATGTTCCGCCGACCGAGGGCGTCACGCCGGGTGGCACGCTCGACGGTGCCATGGCACTCGAGAGCGTGCGCCTCGCGGCGGGCCACCGCAGCCTCTGGCCGCTGCTCACCGCTGGCCTGACCGCCGCACAGCAGGGCGACGGCACGCCGCTCCACTTCCTGCTCGCCCAGGCCACGGTCGCGCCGTTCGGGGCTCCGTTCGCGACGCTCCAGGAACCGCACACCGCCGTCCGCTGCGCCGACTGGCCGGCGCTGGACAAGCTGTCCGAGCATCACGCCGCGGCGAAGCGGATCACCGCGCGCGACGACCGCCTGGGCAGCCGGGCCGCCTACAGCGCGCTGAACTGCGCGCTGTGGCCGGTCGAGAACGAGGACCGGTTCACCGGCGAGCTCACCGGTGCGGGCGCCCCGCCGATCCTGGTGGTCGGCGGCCGCCTGGACAACGTCTCCCCGTACCACTGGGCCCGGGCCATGACCGAGCGACTGGAGGGCGCCGTGCTGCTCACCCGCGAGGGCGTGGCCCACACCTCGTACCGCACCAGCGGCCCGTGCATCGACGACGCGGTGGACGCCGCGCTGATCGACGGGGTCCTTCCCGCCGCCGGCACCGTCTGCGACGTTCCCCCGGCCACCACCCGGCCGCCGGCCGCGCCGGCGGGTGCGGGCGAGTAACAGCCAACGGGCCGTGTTGCTGGGAGTAGACGTTGTCTGCTCCCAGCAACACGGCCCGCCGACCAGCTGTCTCCCCGGCGCGAGGGCCTATGGCCTCCCAGAGACCCCGAACGCGGAGACGATCTCCTGGGTCACCGCGTTCCCCGCGTCGTCCCGGGCGCTCGCCCGGAGCGAGACCAGGTCGGCGCCGCGGGACGGGATCCGCAGGCGCGCCTCCCAGCGCTCGTCGTCCTTGCGCAGCTTCACCGGCGACCAGGTAGCGCCGCCGTCGTAGCTGACCTCCAGCGTCGCCTCCACCACCGCTCCCGCACGGGGCGCGCCGGGCACCGTGTACGGCGCCACCGCGAACGGGACGGTCGAACCTGCCCGCACGGTGCCGTCCAGGGCGGTGTCAACGGAGTAGTCGAGCTGCACCAGTGGCAGCGGCGTGCCCCGCTGACCTGGCACGGCGTCGTCCGCCTGGTCCGCGACGAACGTCCAGGACGTCCTGGTGCTGGTCGAGTACCGGTGCGTGTCGTCCGCCGCATCGGTGTCGATCTCGAACCGGTACTCCTGCGGACCGTCGGACGTCGGGACCGTCGTCTGGACGGCCTGGCCGATGGTCTCCCTGACCAGGGTGTCGCCCTGGTAGAGCCGGGAGGTCACGGGGGTCTCGCCCCAGGGGAAGGACCCGGTCAGGCCGTTCTGACCGCCCGCTGGGGCGACGTTGACCGCGAACCACTCCGAGCCGTGCCAGGGGCCCCAGTAGCCGTCGCCCGTACGAGGCGCGGTGACCGGTGCGAACCAGTCCCGCACCGTGGTGCTCCGCGGCTCGTAGGCCTGCCGGATACCGCGCTGCTCCCAACCGCTCTCGTGCGTCACGCCCTCGTACCAGGTGACGTCGTCGTAGGTGGAGACGTAGTCGGTCCGCGCCGCCGCGGTGCCCTGCAGGGTGGGCACCCCGAGGCAGGGCGGCCACTGGTAGTCGCGGCAGTCGGATCGGTTCTCGACGGACAGGCGCTCGCCGGTGTCGTTGAAGCGGCTCTCCACCGTCGCGAGCTGTCGGTTCGTCGGGGCAAGGGCCAGGTCCGCCGGGATCGCGCCGGACCAGTTCCGGGCCACGTCGTACAGGTAGGCGGGGAACTCCCGTGCGGTGCCCGTCAGGGTCAGCCGGCCCGCGTCCGCGTCCCGCAGGAGCCGCGCACCCTCGGCCGCCGTCACCGAGACCACCGGCAGGTCGAAGCGGGTGACGTACTCGACCAGCGTTCCCGGCCGGTCGTTCACGACGACGAGCAGGGCCGCACCGGCGGCCTGGGCGGCGGACTCCCGCTCGGCCGCCGACACGTCGTCCGCACGCGTGACGAGCACCGCCCGGCCCGCCGCCTCGATGCCGTCGTAGTCGTCCGCGGTGCCCGTGCCGGCCACGACGGCCCGCAGCGAGACGCGGCCGTCGAGGCGCGCCGAGCCGGTCTGGTACACCGGGTCGACCGCGACCCGCTGCGGGGTCCTGGCCACCAGGTCGAGCGGCGGCTCGGTGGCCCGCCACCGGACGCCGAAGTCGAAGCCGGCGCTGTCGACGGACCCCGTGGGCGCCGCGTAGAACGAGTCGACGTCCGCGGGCACGGTGTACGTGGCGCCGAACGTCGCGTACAGCCCGCCGATGCCGGAGTCGTTGAAGAACTGGAACCGCCGGTGGGCGACGTCGCTCTCCTGCGGCGTGTCGAGGGTCAGCTCGACGGCCTCGCTCGCGTCGAGCACGAGCGACCGGTCCGTGTCGTCGACCACGACCTGCGGGTCGCCGACCAGCGCGACGCCGGTCGAGCCGGCGCCCCCGGACCCCTCGACGTCGAGGAAGGCCGTGGCCGAGTAGACGCCGGGCCGCAGGCGCTGCGTCGGCACCGCGCCCGTGGCCGGGTCGATGGGCAGGGTGCTGACGAACTGGTCGCCGTAGCGGTAGAAGTCGACGTAGCCGGTGGCGGGCTCGCCGGAGCGGTCGAGCGCCGTGATGTCGAGGCCGTACCGCTCCTCCTCCTTGACGAGGGCGGCTGCGGTCCGGACCGTGACGGCCCCGGAGGCGTCCGTCGCGACCACGGCGCCGCTGTACTTGCCGGCCTGTGCGGCGTCGTCGGCGTCGGCGCCGATCGTGACGTCGGCGGTGCCGCCGGCGGGGACCAGCACCTCGGAGGCGGAGAGCGTCACGAGGTCGCTCGCCTGGCCGTCCGGCCCGACGACGTCGGTGCTCAGTGCGAGCGTGACGTCGCTGTCCGTGGTGTTGGTGTACGTGATGGTGCTGGTGGCGGGCTCGTCGCCGTCGTGCGGCCAGCCGTAGAAGCCCAGGAACCCGTCGCCGGAGCCGTCCACGCCGTCGAGTGCGGCGGGGACGTCCAGCCGGCCCGTGCCGACCTCGTACGCCGGGGCGTCGATGTCCGCGGCCGAGGAGACCAGGGCCGCCTTGAGCTGCTCACCGGTGAGCTCGGGCTGGGCGCCCTTGAGGATCGCCGCCGCGCCCGCGACGTGCGGGGTGGCCATCGAGGTGCCGTTCATCGAGACGTACCAGCCGTCCCCGCCCGACTGCTGGGACCGGGCGGCGACGATGCCCACGCCGGGGGCGGTGAGGTCGGGCTTGATGGCGTGGTCGCCCACGCGCGGGCCGTAGCTGGAGAAGCCGGCGCGCACGTCGTCGTCGTCCACCGCGCCGACCGTCAGGGCGGCGTCCGCGGTGCCCGGGCTGCCGAGCGAACCCTCCGCGTAGCTGTTGCCCGCCGCCACCACGAACAGGGCACCGGTCTGCGCGCTCAGCGCGTTCAGGGCCTGCGCCATGGGGTCGGTACCGTCGTTGAGGCTGGAGTCGCCGAGGCTCATGGAGACGATGTCCGCGTTGGCGGCGCCCCACTCCATGCCCGCGATGATCCAGGAGTCCAGGCCGAAGCCGCCGTTGTCGAGGACCCTGCCGACCAGCAGGTCGGCGCCCGGGGCGACGCCCCGGTACAGGCCGTCGTTGGCGGCGCCGGACCCGAGCACCGTGGAGGCGACGTGGGTGCCGTGGCCGTGTACGTCGTTCGTGACCTCCTCACCGGGCACGAACGAACGCACCTCGGTGACCGAGTCGGCCACGTCGGGGTGGGTGGCGTCGATGCCGGTGTCCAGCACCGCCACCGTCGCGCCCGTGCCGTCCAGGCCGGCTGCCCACGCCTCGGGCGCGCCGATCTGCGCGGTGCTCCGGTCGAGGGTGGCCTCGGCCTTGCCGTCGAGCCAGATCTTCTCGATGCCGCTGCGGAACGTGCCGGCCTCCCGTGCGCCGCGCGCCGCGGGCCGGTCCTCCCGGGCTGCCACGGCCGACCAGAACTCCGCCGCGTCCTCCTTGTCCGCCGTCACCGCGTCTGCCTGGATGCTGGGCAGGCCGAGCGTCCGCGTGGTGCCCGGCAGCTCGGCCGCGCGGGAGCGGGCGCGGGTGCGCTCGAGGATGAGCGGAGTGGCGTCGACCGTCTCGTCGTCGTACTCCAGCTCCAGGAGCGCGGTCACGTCGAACAGCCGGCGGTCCAGCGTGCCCGCCGCCAGGTACGGCAGTGCCGTGTCCGGAACCACGTAGAAGTGGTCGCCGACCTGCTGGGTGCGCACGGCGTCGGCGTCGGCCGGCTCGACGCTGATGCTCAGCGTGCCGGCGTCGGTGGTGGTGACGTCCACGACGTCGCCGGTCACCAGGGTGACGGTGGTGCGGCCGTCGGCGAGGGCGGGGGTGTCAGGTGCCGTGCTGCCGGAGCCGGGTGGGGTGTCGCCGGACGAGGGGTCGGGGCCGGGGGACGCGTGCGCGGTGGTCACCACGGCGGC
Source organism: Promicromonospora aerolata (assembly GCF_042682255.1). Lineage (NCBI taxonomy): Bacteria > Bacillati > Actinomycetota > Actinomycetes > Micrococcales > Promicromonosporaceae > Promicromonospora > Promicromonospora aerolata. Next base: position 2,194,341 of record NZ_JBHUHF010000001.1, on the reverse strand, counting down.
GACCAGGGCGGACGCGGTGACTGCCGCGGCGGCCCTGGTGGCGGCCGACAGAGCGCGCCGAGTTCGGAATCTCATGCTGGTGGACACTCCCAGGGGGCGCGACACGTCACAAGAGTCCTGTCGTGGCGGCTTTACGGCATGGCGTGACTCCGCCAGAGTGGTGGGCCGATCAACCTGACGGAGGAGTGCCATGCTCGGCGACGTGCTCGGACTGACCCCTGACGAGACTCTCGCGTACAGCGAGCTCGTCGCCCTGCCCTCTGCCTCCGTCGCCGACCTCGCGGCCGCGCTCAGCGCCTTCGGGACGTCGCTCGGCGAGGCGCACCGGCTGCTGCGGCGGCTGGAGGAGCACGGGCTGGCCGCGCGGATCACCGGGGACGAGCGGCGGTTCGCCGCCGCGCCGCCCGCCATCGCGCTCGGTGCGCTGCTGGCCCGGCGGCAGGACGAGGTGCGGCACGCCGAGGTCGAGCTGAACCGGCTCGAAGAGGTCTACCGGGTGTCCGCGGCGGGTCGTGGGCCCACCGACGTGGTCGACGTCATCCGGGGCGACGACGCGGTGCGCCACCGGTTCGAGCAGCTTCAGCTCGGCGCGCGCGAGCGCGTCGACGCGTTCGTGCGCCCGCCCGTGATCGTGACCACCAGCCAGGAGAACTCGGCCGAGGGCCAGGCCGTCGCCCGGGGCGTGCAGTACCGCGTGGTCGTCGAGCGCAGCATGCTCGAGAGCCAGGCGGTGACCGTGGAGGAGGCCGTCGAGGCCACGGAGGCCGGGGAGGAGATCCGGTTCGCCCAGCGTGTCCCGCTCAAGCTCATCATCATCGACCGTCGCCTCGCGCTCATGCCGCTGACGTCGTCGGGCGACGTCGTCGGCGCCCTGCTGGTGCGGGAGAGCACCCTGCTCGACGCTCTGCTGGCCCTCTTCGAGAACGTGTGGGACCGGGCGACGCCGCTGCTCCTCGGCGCGTCGGGGCTCACCGGCGACGTCGCGCACCAGGTCGACGACGACGATGCGCGGGTGCTCGGCCTGATGCTCGCCGGGCTGACCGACCAGGCGGTGGCGAACCAGCTCGGGACGTCCCTGCGGACCGTGCAGCGGCGCGTGCGGGCGCTGATGGATCTCGCCGAGGTGGAGACCCGGGTGCAGCTGGGGTGGCACGCGGCGCTCAACGGCTGGGTGCGGCCCGACGCGGGGCGGGACGCGTCGGGAGCCGTGGTGGCCGGCGGCGCCGAGCCGGTGGCGGCGCAGGCCTGACCCCGGCGGCCTACGGGGTACCGACCACGAGATGCCGGGCGTGGAACCCGAGCACCTGGTCGGCTGCCGTGAGGTCGTAAGGCACGGCGCGGCCCTCGATCGGCCGGCGCACCGGGGTGTCGGGGTGGTAGCGCCGCAGGAGCTCGAGGGTGGGCACCGGCACCAGCGTTTCTGGCGCGGCCACGTGGATGACCACGGCGCCGTCGGCAGGGCAGCGCAGCGCGAGCCACGCCGCCTCCGCGGCGTCCCGGGTCTCCAGGTACGCCCACAGGCTGCGCGCACCGAGCGCCGGGTCCCGTGCGACTGCGTCGGCCTCGGCGCGTAGCCGTTCGTCCATGCCACCGACGAACGGGAACCGCAGCGCGACGACCGGCATCGCGTAGCGCCGGGCCATCATGTCGGCCGTCAGCTCGTCCGCCCGCTTGGACAGCGCGTACGGGTCGGCGGCCTGGTCCGGAGTGTCGTTGTCGACCGGCACGTAGGCCGGGTGCTGCTCGTGAGCCGCGAACGGGATGCCCGAGGCGGCCTGGCTGCTCGCGATCACCGCGCGGCGGACGCCGGCCCGGCCCGCGGCGTCGAGCACGGTGAACGTCGACAGCGTGTTGGTGCCGAAGACGACCTCCGGTGGGTCGTCGAGCGGCGTCGGGACGGCCGCGAGATGGATGACGCCGTCCACCCCCTCCATCGCCCGCGCGACCGCCTCCGGTGACCGGGCATCGCCCACGACGACGCGGTCGGCGGGTAGGTCGCCCGGGTCGTCCAGGACCAGCGCGGTGGCGGCCACCGCCTCCCGGGCGAGCACGTCGAGGACCCCGCGGCCGATACGACCTGCAGCCCCGGTGACCAGGACACGCTGATGGCGGCGGATGAGATCCTCCTGGGTTCGTCGTCGAACGTGCTCGGGGAGCGGCCCGCCGTTGCAGGCCGCTCCCGGAGCATGTCAGCCCACCAGGCGGAAGATCGGGAAGACGCGGCCCTCGGCCGTCTTCTCGTAGTCCGCGAAGCCGCTCGAGAACTCCTTGAAGCGGGCCCACAGGGCGTCGCGCTCGTCGCCGGTCAGCTCCTCGACCTTGGCCTGCAGGGTCGTGACGGGCTCGCCGGGGACCTCGATGTCGACCTGCTCGGTGCGGCGCAGGCCGTAGACCCAGGCGGGGTGCTTGGGGGAGCCGCCGGCGGAGCCGACGATGTGCCAGGCGCCGTCCTCCTGGATCGCCGCAAGGGGCGCGACACGGATGCTGCCGTCCTTCTTCGGCACGTGCACGAGCACGAGCGACTTGCCGAACTGTATGGGCTCGTTGACCTCGCCGGCGTTGGCGCGGAAAGTGTCGATGATCTGCTGGTTGAAGTCCATGCCGGGGCAACGCCGCAGCCGGTGTGCGGCATTCCGAGGGTCGGCCGGGCAGCCGACTTTCGTTGCTCTTTTCACCTCCCACCTCGCAGAGTGTGACGTGGCACACGCTCGTGGGCCAGTGGTCGCGCCCCGCGCGGGGCGCTTGCACCCCGGAGGCAACAATGCACAGTCGCATGCCACATCGACGCGCACCGATCGCTCTCGCAGCTGTCGGAGCGCTCCTGGCAACAGCGGTGAGCGTGACACCTGCACTCGCGAGTACGCCGACCCCAGCCGGCTCACCACCCTCCGTGGCGACCGACGTCCCGGAGCGCGCGGCGGACAAGATCACGCCCGCCGTGCAGGCCCGGCTCGACGCCAAGGACTCCGCCGACTTCTGGATCAGGTTCGCGGACGCCGCGGACCTGGCGCCGGCCACGGACATCGCCGACTGGGACGACCGGGGCCAGTACGTCTACGACGCCCTGACCAGCACGGCGAAGGCCGCACAGGCCGACGTCGTCGCCGACCTCGAGGCGGAGGGCGTGGCCTACGAGTCCTACTGGATCAGCAACGCGATCCTCGTCGAGGACGGCACGGCGGAGCTGGCGCGGCAGGTCGCCACCAGCAACGAGGTGAAGCAGGTCCACGAGCGGTTCGTCGCCCAGCCCATCGAGCCGGTCGAGCGCAAGGCGCCGACCAGGAACGCGCCGCTCGCCACCGAGTGGGGCCTGGACGCCATCGGCGCCCCGGAGGTGTGGGAGATGGGGTACACCGGCGACGGCATCACGGTGGCCAACATCGACTCCGGCGTCGACGTGGAGCACCCGGCGCTCCGGGAGCACTACCGCGGCTACCTGGGCGCCGACGGCTTGAGCAACGACTACAACTGGTTCGACGCGGGCGGTTTCTGCGACGGCGCGCCCTGCGACGGGGACGCGCACGGCACGCACGTCATGGGCACGATGGTCGGCGACGACGGCGAGGGCAACCAGATCGGCGTCGCCCCCGACGCCGACTGGATCGCGGCCAACGGCTGCGCCAGCTGCTCCGACGCCGACCTGCTCGCCTCGGGCCAGTGGATCCTCGCTCCGACGCGTACCGACGGGTCGGACCCCGACCCGTCCCAGCGCCCGCACATCGTGAACAACTCGTGGGGCCAGCAGGCGCCGGGGGTCATCGACGACTTCATGTCCGAGGAGATCGCCGCCTGGGAGGCCGCCGGCATCTTCGGGGCCTGGGCGGCGGGCAACGCGGGCGAGGCGGGCTGCCAGTCGACGTCGTCCCCCGGGGCGAACGTCGCCACCTACGCGGCCGGCGCGTTCGCCGAGAACGGCGACATCGCGGAGTTCTCGTCGCGCGGACCGGGAGCTGACGGCGAGACCAAGCCGAACCTGGCGGCGCCCGGTGACGGCGTGCGCTCCGCCGTGCCCGGCGGCGAGTACGCCGAGTTCAGTGGTACCTCCATGGCATCCCCGCACCTCGCGGGCGCGGTCGCGCTCCTGTGGAGCGCGGCACCGGTCCTGGTCGGCGACATCGAGGCCACCCAGCAGCTGCTGGACCAGACGTCGGCCGACGTCGCCGACGACTCCTGCGGGGGGACCACCGCCGACAACAACGTGTGGGGCGAGGGCCGGCTCGACGTGCCCGCGCTGGTCGGGAACGCGCCGATCGACGGCTACGGCTTCCTCGCGGGTACCGTCACGGGACCCGACGGCGAGCCGGTCGGCGGGGTGCGGGTCACCGCCGGCGAGCGTTCCGACACCACCGACGCCCAGGGCGCCTACCGCCTGGGCCTGGAGGAGGGCTCCCACGAGCTGACCTTCTCTGCGTTCGGCTACCTGGACGGCACGGCGCAGGCCGACGTCGTCGAGGGGGAGACCACCACGTTGGACGTCACCCTGGAGGTGGCACCGACCACCACCGTGAGCGGTACCGTCACCGACGGTTCCGGGCACGGCTGGCCGCTCGACGCCCAGGTCACGGTGCAGGGCGCTCCGAGCAGCGTCTCGGCCTGGACCGACCCGTTCACGGGTGAGTACTCGTTCGAGGTGCCGCAGTCGGCCACGCACACGCTGGTGGTGCGGCCGTCCGTGACCGGGTACGGGACGTTCACGCGAGAGGTCGAGGTGGGTACGGAACCGGCCTCCGCCGACGCCGCACCGGCCGTGCTCGGACAGTGCACGGCTCCCGGCTACGCCCTCACCGGGACGGGTGCCGGGGTCGAGGAGTTCGAGTCCGGCGCGGTGCCCGACGGCTGGACCGTCGAGGACCTGGCGGGCACCGAGCAGGTGTGGACGTTCGACGACACGTTCGGCGCGGGCAACCAGACGGGCGGCGAAGGCCTGTTCGCCGAGGTGAACAGCGACGCCTACGGCGAGGGCGGCACGCAGGACACGACGCTCACCTCACCCGCGCTCGACCTGAGCGCCGTCGACGCCCCGTTGCTGACGTTCGACCAGAGCTACGCCTGGTGGGGCGGCGAGTTCGCTGACGTCGACCTCAGCGTCGACGGTGGGGAGACGTGGGAGACGGTGCTGCACCAGACGTCGGACGCGCAGGGGCGTGCGGTCGTCGCCCTCCCGAACGCGGCCGGCCAGTCCGACGTGCGGGTCCGGTTCCACTACGGCGACGCCGCGTGGGCCCTGTCGTGGCAGGTCGACAACGTCGCCGTCGGTGAGTGCCTGCCCGTCGACGGCGGCCTCGTGGCCGGTCACGTGCACGACCGCAACACGGGGGACGGCGTGAACGGCGCCACGGTGACCGCCGGCGCCGACGCGAGCACCACGTCCCTCGACCCCGAGAACCCGGCGGTGGGCGCCGGGTACTACTCCCTGTTCTCCGCGGCCACCGGTGAGCAGCAGATCGGCTACGCGGCCAAGGACTACACCGGCACCGAGGCGGCCGTGCCGGTGGTCGCCGACGCCATCACCCGCCAGGACGTGGAGCTGGCGGCCCCGCTGCTCACCGTCTCGCCGGACGAGCTGTCCCGGCAGGTGCGGATGGGCGGCAGCCGGTCGGGCACGTTCACCGTGACGAACGAGGGCACGGCGCCCGCGGACGTCGAGGTCGCCCCCGCGTCGTCCGACTTCGAGATCCTCGGGTCGACGGCGCGCACCGGCGTCATCAAGGGCGCCACCGGTGAGGCGACCGAGGTGCGCACGGCGGCGTCGTCGGGCAGCGCGCCGAGCGCCGCCACGGACGGTGACGGCCTCGCCCGGAACGGGAAGCGGCCCGGGAGGACGGTGACGCCGTCGGCCCCGCCGTCGCTCCTCGCGGACGAGGGGACCACCATCACCCACTCCTCGTCGCAGGACATCGTCCTGGGCAACTCGGTGGCCTGCGTGGGGAGCCAGACGCAGTGGCTGCGCACGTTCACGCTGGCGGACTTCGAGATCGAGGGCGAGCTCGCCGTGACCGGGGTGTCCTTCGGGGTGGAGACCGCCGCGGCGGACACCGACGTGACGGTCAACCTGTACGAGCTCGACGGGGACCTCGTGTACGCGAACATGACCCGGATCGTGTCGGCCGACGTGACCCTGGAGGCACAGGAGCTCACGATGGTCGACGTGCCGGTCACCGGTACGGCATCCGGCACGCTCGTGGTCGAGGTCGTCAGCTCGGGCGACTTCTTCATCGGGTCCAACGCCGAGCCGGAGACCGCGCCGTCCTACCTCGCCTCCGAGGAGTGCGGCAACGCCGAACCGGCCACGGTCGCGGAGCTCGGCTTCCCGGACATGCACACGGTGCTGAACGTGACCGGTGAGACCACGGTCGACGTGCCGTGGCTCGACGTCCAGCCGCCGGCGTTCACGCTGGAGCCGGGCGAGTCCACGAAGGTGTACGTCGACCTCGACAGCAGCCGCGTGGACCAGCCGGGCACCTACACGTCGGCGGTCGTCGCCAACGGCGGCACGCCGTACGACGAGCCGCGGGTGCAGGTGTCCCTGTCGGTCACGCCGCCGGCGAGCTGGGGCAAGATCGCCGGCACGGTGACGGGTGCGACCTGTGCCGACGAGACGGTCCCGCTCGAGGGAGCGTTCGTGGTCATCGACGGGTCGGAGTACGACGTCACGCTCGTGACCGGCCCCGAGGGCGGCTACGCCCGCTGGATGGGGGTCTCGAACAACCGGCTGACGCTGCTCAGCTCGGCCAACGGCTACCCGCCGGAGATGAAGTCCGCCGGCATCATCAAGGGACGGACGGTGGTGCACGACTTCGAGCTGAACGAGTTCTGCGGCTAGCCGGCCACGAGCGGCGAAAGGTCCGCCTCCAGCATGCTGTCGACACCGGGAGGTGCCTGACGGCATGCTGGGGGCGGACCTTTTCGCTGCCCGCCTCGGCTCAGTGGTGCGTCAGCCCGCGTCAGCCCAGTGGCGGGCCGGACCGTCTCCCGGCACACCCCACGTGAACCGGGTGCTCGTGCCGGTCAGCGGCACCGTCACGGTGCGCTCCGCACCGTTCGTGGTGATCCGCAGCTCGGCGGTCGAGGTCACGTCCGGACGCGCCGGGTCGAACCGGACCGACACGGTGCAGGTCCGGCCCGGAGGCAGTGCCCGGTCCGAGCAGCGGTCGCGGTCGACGCGGAACGGGCTGCGCCCCTCGTCGTCGGCCACCTCCACCGAACGGATCCGCGCCGGCCTGGTGCCCGTGCTCGTGACCGTCACCTCCTGCACCTGGCCGCGGGTGCCCACGGGCTGTGCGGTGAACACCGGAGCCGCGGCCGTGACGCGGGATCCCGCACCGGCGGCCGGGACCACCTCGACCGTCTCGGACGTCGTGACCGGCTCGAGCGACGCGTCCCCGGTGTAGGGGCGCATGGCGTCGTTGGTGACCGAGACCGTCACCGCACCGCGGCGCAGGGCCGTGAGGGTCCGGGTCTCGGGATCCAGGACCGCCACCTTGCCGGCCCGGCGGGCCGACTCGACGGCGCGCTCACCGGTACCGATCGCGAGGTTGCGCGACCCGCTCCAGTGCACGGACATCGGATAGTCCAGCGGGACCACCCGGCTGCCCGCTGCGACCCCGTTCGGCTGCACGATGCTGCCGCTGAGCTGCGCCGACGCACCCACCTCCAGCGTCTCCGGCGTGGCCAGCGCGACCGACTGCGCGAACGCGCGGACGTCCGCCTCGACCCACTGCTCGTCCGCGTCCTCGCGGGGGTCCACCGACCAGCTCACCCAGCCCGTGAAGCCGCCCCGGTCCGGCTCGCCGTACGGGCCCTTGCCCGCCGAGGGCAGCACCACGTACGGCACCCCCTCCGCACGCCGCACGTCCACGATCTGGGCGTGCGACCCCACCATGACCGCGCCCTTGTCCGTCCGGGAACGGAACCCCGTGAGCAGGTTCTGCACCAGCGCCACCTCGTTGCGGTCGCCCAGCTGGCTGGAGGCGGCCTCGTCCGGGTCGGTCACCGGGTGGTGGGCGAAGACGACGACGTTGCGCACCGACCGGTCCCGCTCGGCGCTCGCGAGCGCCTTCTGGAGCATCGGGAGCTGGTCCCACGCGGTGCCGCGCAGCGTGCCGTACGCACTGGCGAGGAGCACGAACCGCGTGCCCTTGTGGTCGAACGTCCGGTACGGCTGGCCGAACTCGGCGACGAACGGGTCGAGCGTCGCCTGCGTGTTGTTCAGACCGTACGACTCGTGGTTGCCCGGCACGTAGTAGCACGGCACGGTCCCCGAGCCGGGGTCCGGCGTGCTGTCCGGCGGCGGCTCCTCGCCCACGGGAACCAGGTCGCAGCCGGCGTCCTCCAGGACCTCGCGGGCCAGGGTGATGTCCTGGGGGAGGCCACGGTCGGTGATGTCACCGTTGAGGACCACGAGGTCGGGCTTCGTGGCGCGGATCGTGTGGAGCGCGGTGGTGGCGACCTGGGTCAGGTCGGGGCTGTCCGCCGTGAACTGGACGTCCGAGAGGGTGGCGAACCGCCACGCGTCGCGGCCCTCGAGCTCCGTGCCGTCCGCGGAGACGAGCGGGTCCGCCTCCAGGTCGGGGCGCGGGGGCAGCTCGATCGACGTCGGGACGTCGGCCTCGATGCGGTCCAGCACGAACGTGCCCGGCTTCTGTTGCGCGGCGTTCGTGTTGATCCCCTGGAAGCCGGAGACCGAGATCGGGTAGGCGGTCGAGGCCGGCAGCGTGAACGTGGCCTGCTGCCAGTCGTCCGACGGCGTCAGGCCGGTGCCGTAGACACCACCGCTCTTGCCCGCGGCGTCGACGTAGGCGACATAGGTGAGCCCGCTCGGCACGGCGATGCTCGACTTGAGCCGCACCCGCAGGCGCAGCGGCTGGCCGGGCACCGGGACGCGGTCGTTCGCCGACGCCGCGTAGACGCCGATGTTGCGCATCCCCTCGAAGTCGACCCGCAACCCGTCCGGGTGCGCGGAGAACGTCGTCGGCCGGGTGCTGTTGCTGCGCCAGCGGGCGAGCACGTCGTCATCGAAGTCGTAGACGGTGACGTTCTCCACGCCGATGGTGATCGGGAGCTGCACCGACTCGCCGGCCACGGAGACCGTCAGGATCGTCGCCGCGTCCTGCAGCGGCGTGACCCGCAGACCGCCGGGCGCCGGTTCGACCCGGACCACCTCGTGGTCGTAGTCGAGCTCGAGGTCGTCCGCCTCGATCGGAGCCGTGAAGCCCTGCCCGTCCCGTCCGGTCACGGCCACGGTCACGGCGGACGACGCCGTCGCGTCGGCGATCGACAGGCGGTCGGTCGACAGCTCGACGTCGTCCAGCGGCCCCAGCACCTCCACGTCGAGCGAGTCCCGCTCGCGGCCGGACCGCGCGCTGACCGTGATCTCGCCCCGTGCCTTCTGCGCAGCCTCGAGACGGCCGTCCGTCACCGACCCGCCGCGCGCGTGCCAGCGCACGGAACCGGCATCGACCTCGACGGGCGTCTCGTGGTCGTCCACGCCCTTGGCCACCAGGGACCGGTGCAGGCCGGGGAAGACCTTCACGGCACCGTCGGCGGAGGCACCGCCCGGGGCCGGCTCCACCAGCAGGTCGTGCAGCCGGCCGTCGCCGGGGGCGACGAACACGCCCACACCGTTCGGGTTGCTGCGCTCGTGCCCGTCCGAGGGCACGTTCCGCAGCGATACCTTCTCGTCGCCGAGGGCGCGCGCGACCATGGTGGTCGAGCCGCCGCCGTCGAGGTTGACCGCCGTGTCGACGCCGAGCCGGACCAGGTCCCGCGCGGCCTTGTCCACGCCCACGCCGCCCCGGCCCGTACCGCCCGGGCCGTCCCAGGTGGCCAGCACGAGCGAGCGGCCGTCGTCGCCGAAGCCCAGCGCGGTGCGGGGCGCGACCGACGTGGCCAGGCCGTCCACGACCGCGCCGTCGGACACGATGGTGCCGCCGTGGCCGAGCGCGAACTCCATGGTGCGCGCCAGGTCGTCGGTGAGCTCGTAGGTGAGCGCCACCTGGTCGCCCTCCCGGAGCGCGCGCAGGGCGTCGGCCGCGCCGTCCCGCCCGACCAGGGCGAACCCGCCCTCCGGCACCGGACCCGAGCCTGCCGGGCCGGACGCCCGGACCGAGACGACGGCGCCGTCGACGACGACCACCTCGGCGACCCGGTCCGCCGGGACGCCCGTGAAGCCGCGGTTGCGGCTGGACTCGCCCCAGACCGGGGTGTAGGCCACCATGCCGTTCGCCGGCACGCCGCCACCGTTCGCGGCGTTCACCGACAGCACCCGGTGCGGGGCACCGGCCAGGTCGGCGCTCGCGTCGACCGCGAGGTCGACGAGCTGCGCGATCCCGTCACGGCTCACACCGACGTGGGAGCGGCCGCCGATGTCGGCGGACTTGCGCAGGACGCCGTCCTGTACCTCGCCGCCGAGCGCCGCGTTGCTGTTGCCGATGTCGAAGAACTCGCCGTTGACCCCGGCGACGGCGCCCGCCCGGTCGGCGGCGGCGCTGAGCGGGCCGCCGGACGCGACGGGGCCGGCGGTCAGCAGGTCGGTGCTGACCGCGTCCTCGGTGAGGTCCACGGTGAGGAAGCGCGCGTCGTACCAGCCGTCCTCGTCCACCGCCTTCAGGTGGCGCAGGCTGATGCCCGGGCCGATGTCCTCGACCGTGTCGGTCAGGGTGAGCTCGTCCGCCTGGGCGGCGGCCGGCAGGAACGTCAGCGTCGTGGCCGCGGCGACCGCCACGGCAAGGGGGCGGGACCATCGGCGCATCGTGGCCGTTGCTCTCATGGAACACCTCGGGTGAGGGGGAGACGGACACGGAGACCCGCACCGTCACGCCGCCGTCCGACGGCCGCGCACGGACACGATCGGGTCACCCGGCCACGCCCCGATGAACGCGCCCTGGCAGACCGGTGAACTTATCCGGGAATCACCCGGAGGCCCGCCGGGAGCGGTCGGCGGTGTCGCCGCGAGCCGCCGGCGGTGCCGCCGCCGGTGGCGTCAGACCGGGAGGGCGGCGCGGCGGCCGCGCACCCAGGTGGAGATCCCGAGCGCGAGGGCGAGCGCGCCGCCGATCGCGGGGACCAGCAGAGCACGCTGGTAGTCGGGCCAGTCGGCGGCTGCCAGGTGGCCGTTCACCAGCACGATCGTCGCGACCGAGACGCCGAGGGCGGCGCCGAACTGGAAGGCCGTGTAGACGACGCCGCCGGCCACCCCGTGCTCCGACTCGTCCAGGCCGGCGGTGGCCGCGGCCGCCAGCGGCCCGTACACCAGCGCGAACATCACCCCGATCAGCACCATGGACGGCAGCAGGTCCAGGTATCCCCAGGCGCCGTCGATCCGCAGTGCGAGGGCGAAGGCCACCGCGCCGGCGAGCAGACCGGCCACCATCACCGGCGCGTTCCCGAACCGCTCGACCAGCCGGTGCGTGATCAGGGGCGCGAGGATCATGTCCAGCCCCATGACGGCGAACGCCAGGCCCGTCGCTATGGGGGACCACCCGCGGAACTCCTGCAGGTAGAGGGTGATCAGGAACTGGAACGCGAAGAAGGAGCCGATGAACAGCAGGCCGGCGAGGCTCGACCGCAGCAGCAGCCCCTCGCGCAGGAGCGTGAGCCGCAGCAGGGGGTCGGTCACCCGGCGTTCGATCGCCACGAAGGCCCAGATCAGGACCGCCGAGGCCGCGAACGCCGCGATCCCGGTGGTGGTGTCCCCGCCCTCGCCGATCGCCACGACGCCGTAGATGAGCGCGACCATCGCGGACGTGAGGGTGGCGGCGCCGCCCAGGTCAAAGCCGCGCCGGGGGAGCTCGGAGAGCCGGTCCGGCCGGATGACGGTGCGCCCGGCGAACCAGAGCAGAGCACCCACGATCACGGGGGCGAAGAACACCCAGCGCCAGCCGATCTCGGTGAGGAAGCCGCCCGCGACCACGCCGAGGGTGAACCCGCCGGCGCCGATCGCGCCGTAGATCGCCAGCGCGCGGTCGCGCAGGGGCCCCTCGGGGAAGCTCGTCGTCAGGAGGCTGAAGCCCGCGGGGGTCATGAACCCCGCCGTGGCACCGGTGACGAACCGGGCGACGACGAGGATCCAGGCCTCGTCCGCGAGGCCGCCGAGCCCGGAGAAGACCACGAACACGGCGAGGGCGACCAGGAACGTGCGCCGGCGCCCGAGCAGGTCCGCGGTGCGCCCGCCGAAGATCATGAACCCGCCGTAGGCGAGCACGTAGGCGCTGATCACCCAGTGCGCGTCGGCCGTCGCCAGGCCGATGTCCGCGGCGATCGCCGGGACCGCGACATTGAGCATCGCGATGTCGATCCCTTCGAGGAAGAGTGCACCGCACACGACGGCCAGCACTCCCCAGCCCGTCCGTGTCGCGTTCGGTGCCGGCCGTGGTGCGGCCGCACTGACATCTGTCACCAGGATCTCCTCGCTCGCCTCATGGTTACCACTTGTAACCATGACGATCCTTGGGCACCATCGGCAGATGGCACAAGAAGGCACTTTGACGTCACCCGGTTCCCTCGAGGGAACCGAGGCGCAGGCGGAGGCGTGCAGGTTCGAGCGGGACCCGTTCCAGTGGGATGTCCGCGAGGACTGCCAGGTGCGCCAGATCCTGGACCGCATCGCCGACAAGTGGTCGCTGCTGGTGATCGCCCTGCTGGACGAGAAGACGCTCCGCTTCGGGGAGCTGGTCCGGGAGATCGACGGGATCAGCAAGCGGATGCTGACCGTGACCCTGCGCAACCTCGAGCGCGACGGCCTGGTCCTCCGCACGGTCTACCCGGAGGTGCCGCCGCGCGTGGAGTACGTGCTCACGCCGCTGGGACGCACGCTGCTCGCCACCACCCAGGCCCTGGTCAGCTGGTCCGAGGAGCACCAGGAGCAGATCGCCGAGGCGCGGGAGAGGTTCGAGGCGGCCCAGCTCGGGGACGCCTGAGCTGCCGGAGTTCAGCAACCTAGACCGGTTCCCACGGAACCGCCGCGAGGCGCTCGACGACGCCGGTGAGGAGCGGCGCGGCGTCGGGCAGCGTGGTGTCGTCGATCGACGCGACCGCGACGACGCCGAGGGAGCTGACCAGGAACGCGCCGGCGAACCCCGCGACGTCGGCGGCCTGGACGGGGCGCCGGACCGACGGTGTGGTGGCCTCGACCAGCCGCATGGCGGTCCCGTGCAGCTGGGGAGCGTCCGGCCAGACCACGCCGCCGTCCGGCTGGAGGAACCCGATGTTCGCGGTCGACGACTCGGCGACGGCGCCGTCGGGTGCGGTGAGCAGGGCGTCGTCGTAGCCGTCGAGCCGGACCCGGCGCGCCCACTCGAGCTGGGCGAACCCGCCCAGGTGCTTGAGGTGGGCGAACGGGCGCTGGTAGGGGACCGAGCGCATCCGCTGTGGGGTGGCGGGCGGGTGGTGCGGGTCGTCGACGGACACCTGGACCTGGTCGGCGGTGCGGAGCAGCACCCGTACCGAGGCGTCGGCCGTCCCGGCCAGGGCGTGCCGCACCAGGTCGCGCACCCGCCCGCCCGGCAGCGCCCGTCCGAACAGCTCGCGGTGCGCGGCGTCGAGCCGGTCCAGGTGGTTCCGCAGTCCCTGGACCCCGCCGCCGCGCACCTGCATGGCGGTGAAGTGGCCGTAGGTGCTGAACAGCTCTGCTGCCGCCGCGGGGCGGCCGTCGGTCTCGATGCGCACCCTCGGGACCCTAGCGCTAGCCGAGGATCCCCAGGTGGAGCGCCCGGAGCACGGCGTTGGTGCGGTCCCGGGCCGAGAGCTTGAGCAGGATGGTCGAGACGTGGTTCTTCACCGTGCCCTCGACGAGGGACAGCGCACGGGAGATCTCGCGGTTGGTGTAACCCTCGGCCATGAGCCGGAGCACTTCGAGCTCGCGCCCGGTGAGCGCCTGGACCGGTGACGGGTCGGCGCCGGCCGCGGATGGCAGAGAGCGGATGGCGCGCAGCATCCGGTCGGTGATGGACGGGGCGACCAGGGTCCCTCCGCCGGCCAGCGTGCGCACCGCCCGGGTCAGCTGCTCGACCGTCACGTCCTTGAGGAGGTAGCCGCGGGCACCGGCGCGCAGGGCATCGAGCACGAGGGTGTCGTCGTCGAAGGTGGTGAGCACCAGCACCGGGATGTCGATGCGGCGCTCGCCGAGCCGGCGGAGCGTCCAGAGGCCGTCGTAGCGCGGCATCCGGAGGTCGAGCAGGATCACGTCGGGTGTCGTGGCGTCGACGACCTCCAGCGCGGCCCGTCCGTCGTCGGCCTCGCCGACCACATCGACGTCGGCGATCTCCAGCAGCGTGCGGATGCCGTGCCGCACGAGGGTCTGGTCGTCGACGATGACCACCCGGGTCATGCCGGCACCGTCGCCGTGACCCGGAAGCCGCTGTCGCCGTCGAACTGCACACCGCCGCCGAGCGCCTCGAACCGTTCGGTGAGGCCGCGCAGCCCGTTGCCGGGCACGAGCTCGCGGTACCCGCGGCCGTCGTCCACGGCGGTCAGCACGACGCCGGGCGGGCGGGCGGCCACCTCGATCCACAGCTCACGGGCATCCGCGTGCCGCAGGGTGTTGGTGGCGATCTCCTGCACGGCGCGCACGAGTGCAGCCGCCTGCTTCTCGTCGACCTGGATGTCCGGCTCGACGTCGACCGTCACCTCGAGGTCCGGCAGGTCGTGCACCACCTGACGGAGTGCTTCGCTCAGGTCCGACGACGTCGTCCGCAGCTCGCTCACCGTCAGGCGGACGTCGGTGAGGAGGTCGCGCGCCACCTGGTTCGCCCGGTCCACGTGCTCGCGCGCCCGCTCACCTTCCCGGTGCTTCGCCGCCTCCAGCTCCAGCGTGAGCACGGTGAGCTGGTGGCCGATGAGGTCGTGCAGGTCGCGCGAGATCCGCAGGCGTTCGGCGGTACGCGCCGACTCCGTCAGAAGGGCGGACGCCGCACGCAGGTCGACGTGCGCCTGGCTCAGCTCGCGACGCAGGCGCTGTTCGCGGACGAGGGTCGCCGAGCTCAGCATCGTCGCCACCTGGATCAGCAGGTAGAAGCCGATGCTGGTGACGGCGTCGGCCATCCCTCGGTGCTGCAGGACCAGGACGACGGCGAGGACCACGGTATTGAGCCCGATGACGACGAAGCCGACCCGGAGCGGTGTGATGTAGACGCTCACCGCGGCGGTGATGACCAGGAGGACCGGCAGGAGCCCCATGCCCGGTGCGGTCAGCAGCACCGCCCAGGACGCCACGATCGCCGTCGCGAACAGGCAGTACCTGAGCACGTCCGACCGTTCGCGGACGATCGCGAGCAGCAGGGCGACGAACAGGACCACGAACAGCGCGATCCACCAGGGCCGCGGGATGGTCGGGTCCACCGCGCCGAACAGCGCCGGTCCGCCCACCGCGACCGCGACGGCCAGCATCACCAGCCCCGACCACTCGTCCGTCCCCAGCCGCCGCATGCGAACCACCCTAAGAGAGGGGTGCGTGGCTCTGCCGGTGCCGAAAGTCATGGATCACATCCCTGACCATCGGCACGCGCGCCCCCGGGGAGCGCCCGCCTAGCGTCGGCGCCATGACCAGTGAAGAACCTGCGATCCACGCCGAGCACCTGCACAGACGCTATGGCGACACGGTGGCGGTCGACGACGTGGGCCTGCGGGTCGCGCCCGGCGAGGTGCTCGGGATCCTCGGCACCAACGGCGCCGGCAAGACCACCACCGTCGAGATGATCGCGGGGCTGCGCCGGCCCGACCGCGGACGCGTCACGATCCTGGGCCTGGACCCGCAGCGCGACCGGGCCGCGGTGCGCCAGGTGCTGGGCGTCCAGCTGCAGGAGGCCGAGCTGCACGGCGCGCTCACCGTGTCCGAGCTGATCGGCCTCTACCGCGGCTTCTACCCGGGCCCGCGCCCGTCCGGTGAGCTGCTCGAGCTGGTCGGTCTGCAGGACAAGCGCGGTGTGCGCTTCGAGAAGCTGTCCGGCGGTCAGCAGCAGCGGCTCTCGATCGCCCTCGCCCTCGCCGGCCGCCCCCGGGTGCTGATCCTGGACGAGCTCACCACGGGCCTCGACCCGCGGGCCCGGCGGCAGATGTGGGCCACGATCGAGCTGCTCCGCGACGAAGGGGTCACGATCGTGCTGGTCAGTCACGCGATGGAAGAGGTCGAGCGGCTCTGCGACCGCGTCGCGCTCCTGGACGCCGGGCGGCTGCTCGCCGTGGAACCGCCAGCGGCCCTGGTCGCGCGGGCGGGCGCGCGGAACCTCGACGACGCGTTCGTCGCGCTCACCGGGAAGCAGCTGGAGGAGGCCGAATGAGCACCGTGACCGAAGTCCGCCGGCCGGGCGTCAACGCCTGGCTGACCCTCGTCGTGTGCGAGGCCAAGATGGTCGCGCGGGACACGGCGGGTCTCGTCGTACCGATCGTCCTGCCGCTGCTGATCCTGGTGATGAGTGCCCGGTCGGCCGGCGACCAGCTGGTGGCCGACGGGTTCACCGCCCTGGAGTTCTACGTGCTGCCCCTGGTGCTGACCATCGTCCTGGCCTCCATCGGCGTCATCAACATGCCCAGCTTCCTCGCCTACTACCGGCGCACGGGCATCCTGCGGCGGCTCGCGGTGACACCGGCCTCCCCGGCGATGGTCCTGGTCGCGCAGGTGGTCGTCAGCGTGCTGCAGGCCCTCGTCGGGCTCGCCGGGGCGCTGGCCGTGGCGTTCCTCGCCTTCGGCGCGCGTGCTCCGGCGGACCTGGGTGCGGCCGTCGCCGTCTACGGGCTCGCGATGGCGGCGATGTACGCCGTCGGCATGATCGTCGCCGCCGTCGCGCCGACCCCCAACTCCGCGGTGGCGATCGGACTCATCACGTTCTTCGCGCTCGGCGCCCTGGGCGGGATGTTCGGCGGGCCGGGCAGCCTCCCCGAGGCGGTCGCGACGGTCGGGGAACGGCTGCCGTTCGGCGCCGCCGTGGCGGCACTGTCCGCCACCTGGGTCGGCGCGGCCGTCGATCCGGTCCACGTCATCAGCCTGGCCGTCACGACCGTCGTGGGCTCCGTGACCGCGGGCCTGCTGTTCCGCTGGGACTGACGGACGCGGGGTCGGCCGGGCGCTCGGCCTCCTGGGTGGCGGCCCAGGAGGCCAGCAGCGCGAACTTCTCGGCGGAGTCGGTGTGCGGCGGCGGGCTGTAGGTGACGATCTGCAGCCCTGCCTCACCGGGCATCCCGAACACGTCGAAGGCGACCGTGACGGGCCCGACGACGGGGTGCCGGAACGACTTGACGCCGGTGCGGTGCTCATGGACGTCGTGCCCGGCCCAGTCCGCACGGAACTGCGGGCTGCGGGTGGACAGCTCGCCGATGAGCGCGGTGAGGTCCGCGTTGAGCGGGTCGCGTCCGGCTTCGAGCCGCATGATCGCGGCGGCCGTCCGGCGGGCCTGGGTCCAGTCGACGTAGTAGTCCCGGGCTCGGCCGTCGAGAAAGATGAACCGGGCGATGTTCGGCATGCCGTCGGTGTCGAAGTGCGGTGCGTACAGGGCGCGGCCCAGTACGTTGGCGGCGACCAGGTCCTGGGTCGAGTTGTGCACGATCGCCGGCACGTGCAGGTGGTCGAGCACACGCTGCACCGAGGTGCGTACCGACTGCGCGACCGGCTTCCGGTCGCGCGCGGCCGCCGCGGCGGGAGCGGTGCGGGACAGGTCGAACAGGTACTCCCGCTCGGCGTCGTTCAGCTGCAGCGCTCGTGCGATGGCGCCCAGCACGCTCTCGGACGCCCCGCGGACGTTCCCGCGCTCCAGCCTCGTGTAGTAGTCGAGGCTGACGTCGGCGAGCATGGCCACCTCCGCGCGGCGCAGCCCGGGTACGCGGCGTTCCCCGCCGAAGTCGGGCAGGCCCGCCTGCTGCGGGGTGACGTTCGCGCGGCGGGAGACCAGGAACTCCCGCACCTCGTCCTTGGTGCTCATGGCTTCCACGGTAGGGATGGCGCCGCCGGCCCGGGAGGCCCTGCCAGGGCACCCCGGCCGCGACGTCATGGTTCGATCACGAGCACGGAGGTCAGACGGTGCATGAGGGCTCCAGGGGTATGCGTACGGGCTCGGCAGGCCGGCTGACCCGCGCCGCCCGGGCGGCCAGCGCGAGGTAGGACCCGGCGGCGAGCACTGTCGATGCGGTGGTCACGATGCCGAGGGGGAGGATCGTCGCCGCGCCGACGCCGCTGGCGCCGGCGCCGTGGCGGCCGACGGCAAGGAGCGCTGAGATCCCGCTCCCCGCCGTCGGCCGGAGGGCCCGAGCATGTCCCGGGCGGGCGGATCAGAGGGTGAGCAGCACCTTCGTGGCGCGCCGCTCGTCCATCGCCTGGTAGCCCTCGGCCGCGGCCTCGAGCGGCAGGGTGAGGTCGAAGACCTTGCCCGGATCGATGGTGCGGTCCCAGATGAGCTGGATCAGCTCCGGCAGGAACCGGCGCACCGGGGCGGGGCCGCCGTGCAGGTGCACGCCGGTGAAGAAGAGGCTGAGGCCGTCGAGCTTGACGCCGTGCGTGACACCGACGTAGCCGACGTACCCGCCCGGCCGGGCGGAGTTGATGGCCTGCCACATCGACTCCTCGGTGCCGACCGCCTCGACGACGCCGTGGGCGCCGTACCCGCCGGTGAGCTCCCTGACTCTCGCGGCGCCGTCGTCGCCACGCTCCTCGATGATGTCGGTGGCGCCGAACTCGCGGGCCAGAGCCTGCCGCTCGGGGTGGCGGCTGGACACGATGATGCGCTCCGCGCCGAGCTGCTTGGCGGCCAGGACCGCCGAGAGCCCGACCGCGCCGTCGCCCACGACCGCGATGGTCCTGCCGGGCCCGGCCTCCGCGGCCACCGCGGCGAACCAGCCGGTGCCGAGCACGTCGGAGGCGGCCAGCAGCGACGGGACCAGGTCGGCGTCGGGCGCGCCGGGGGTGGCGACGAGCGTGCCGTCGGCGAGCGGGATCCGGGCGAGCTGGGCCTGCGTGCCCACCGAACCCATCATCACGTTGTGCACGCAGCGGGACTGGTACCCGGCCTGGCAGATCTCGCAGGTGTTGTCCGAGGCGACGAACGACCCGACGACGTAGTCGCCGACCTTGATGTCGCGCACGTCGTCGCCGATCTGCTCGACGACGCCGATGTACTCGTGACCCATCGGGGTGGGGCCCTTCAGCGACTCGATCCCGCGGTACGGCCAGAGGTCCGAGCCGCAGATGCAGGTAGCGGTCACCCGGATCACCGCGTCGGTCGGCTCGACGATCCGGGCGTCCTCGCGGTCCTCGACGCGGACGTCGCCGGGCGCGTACATGACAACTCCACGCATGGGTGTCTCTCCTTGCTTCGTGCCGGTGCCGATCGGGGTGCGGCACCGGGTTCGGTGCTTCTATCGCAACCCATTCAACGCCAGTACGCCTGCTGGGTGGGAGGCCCGGACAGGCCCCCTCGGGCGAGCACGCCCGGAGGTCCGGTCGCGGCGTGCGACGGCGACAAGCGGGCCGCTTTCAGGGAGGCTGGGGCCCAGCAGGTGTCCACCGCGGACACGTGGGACCGAGATGGAGCGCCATGGCCCGGATGCCACAACGACCCGGCACCCTGCCCCGACCGTCGGGAGCGCGGATCCGGCGAGCGCGGGCCGACCCCGACACGTCGGTGAGCGGCCGGCAGGCGTCCCGGGTCCCTGCCGCGAGCCGCCGGCACGCGGCGGTCGGTCTGCCGGCCCAACCGTTCGGCTACGCGATGCTCGCGACCCTGGGCGTCGGCGCCGGCCTCGCGATACTGGGCGCGCTCGCGGCAGTGGCCACGGTTCTCGTGTACGTCGGGCTGGCCCTGTTCCTGGCGCTGGCCCTCGAACCCGGCATCCGGTACCTCATCTCGCGCGGGCTGCGGAGATGGGTGGCTGCCACGACGATGATCGTCGGGTTCGCGATGGCGGTCGCGCTCTTCGTCGTCACCGTGCTGCCGGTCGCCGTCCAGCAGGTCAGCGTCTTCGTCGCGCAGCTCGTCGACGCACTGCGTGACCTGCAGGACCAGGGCTGGTACACCTGGGCCACCAGCAACCTGGGCGCCCTCGATCTGAACGGCCTCCTGTCGTCGCTGACCGACCTGCTCACCGACCCCCGCCAGCTCTCGGCGATCGCCGGCGGCGTGCTGCAGGTCGGCACCGGGCTGATCAACGGCGTGACGGCCGTCGTCATCGTCACGGCGCTGACCATCTACATCGCCCTGACACTGCCGACCATCGTCGCCGCCGTGCTGCGGCTCGTGCCACGGTCTCGGCGGGACCTGACCGGTTCGCTCCTGAACGAGGTGCTGGACTCGGTGGGCCGCTACGTCTCCGGGCAGCTGATCCTGGCGACCATCAACGCCACCTTCACGCTGCTCCTGACGGTGATCGCGGGCAGCCCTGCCCCGATCCTGCTCGCCGTCATCGCGTTCATCGCGGCCCTGATCCCCGTGGTCGGAACGGTGATCGGCTCCATCCTGGTGACCCTCGCCACGCTGACGGTGAGCCCGGGCGCGGCGCTCGTCGTGGCCCTCTTCCTGCTCGTGTACATGCAGGTCGAGGCCTACGTCCTGTCCCCGCGGGTGATGAGCCGCGCGGTAGCGGTGCCGGGCGTGCTCGTCATCGTCGCGGCCCTCGCCGGGGCGTCGCTCGGCGGGGTGCTCGGGGCACTCGTCGCGGTCCCGGTCGCGGCGGCCGGCCTCCTCGTCATCAAGCGGGTGCTCCTCCCGCTCCAGGAGGCGCGGTAGGCCCCCGGCGGGGCATGTGGCCTGCGGCGATACCAGTGTCGCGGCCCGATAGGATCCCGGACGGTGTCGGGTTTCCGAGCGGGATCGCGCGGCTCGGTGATGCTCGGCTGGGTGGCTGGGTGGCTGGGTGGCTGGGTGGCTGGGTGGCTGGGTGGCTGGCTGGGGGTGCTGGGTCGACGGTGAGGTAGCCCCAGGTGGTGGGTGCCAGGCCTGCTGAACGTTGTTCGCCCTGGCCTCGGGCATTTCGCACTGGCTGAACTCTTCAGGTCAACCCGCATACCCGAGTCTCAGCGGAACCGGATCCAGCCCACCTGGCAGCCACCGAACCAGCTATCGCTGCCCGGCGAGACGTGCGACGTCGGGGCCTCCTGGCGCCCTGGCTTTTTGGCCTCTTGGCCTCTTGGCGCCGGCGGCCCTGCTGCCTCGCTGTCCGATGCACCCCGAGCCGCAGGTTGCTTCCGAACCCGGTTCCCCGGTGCCCGTTGAGCCGCAGGTTGCTTCCGAACCCTGGTTCCCGTGCCCGCTGAGCCGCAAGTTGCTTCCAAACCCGAGTCCCTGATGACCGCTGAGCCGCAAGTTGTCGTCGCGCGGGGTGTGCGGTGGGTGTCGAGCCGCAAGTTGTTGGTGGTCCTGGGGCTCGGGTGCACGCCGAGCCGCAAGTCACGAGTGGCCCAGGGTGCCGAACCGCAACGACACGCCGAGGGCGCGAACGTTTTCGGCGTGTCGCTGCGGTTCGGCGCGCTGGGAGGCGTGCAGGTTGCGGTTCGGAGGGCGGCGGGCCCAGGGCCACCAACAACTTGCGGTTCGGTGGGTGGTGGGTGGTGGGTGGCAGGTCGGCAACGGTGTGCGGGATCGGGAGAGGGGTGCGAGGAGGGTGTCTCGTTCTGCAGGTCCGCGCAGGTCCGCGCAGGTCCGCGCAGGTCCGCGCAGGTCCGGCAGGTCTGGCAGGTCCCGTCGGGGCACCGTCGATGCACCGCCGACCGCGGGAACGGCCCTTGCCAGCGCTATCGATCCGGTATGTAATATATTGCATGCCCATTCCCGCGAGCGTGCCACCGATCGGGCGCCGACTCCTCCGTGACGACGTCTACGGCCGGCTGCGCGACGCCATCGTGGACGGCAGCCTCGCGCCGGGGGAGCAGCTGCGCGACGGCGACCTCGCGGCCTGGCTCGGTGTCAGCCGCACGCCGGTGCGCGAGGCGTTGCTGCGCCTGGCCGAGGCCGGGCTGGTCGTGGCCCGTCCAGGCAGCTCGACGACCGTGAGCTCGCTGGACCTGCGGGACGTGCGCGGTGCGCGCGACGTCGTCGCCGCGATGCACGAGGTCGCCGTGCGGGAGGCGGTGCGGAGCCTCACGGAGGCCGACCTCGACGCGATGCGTGCAGCCAACCGCGAGTTCCGCGCGGCGATCGAGACGGGTGACGTCGAGGCGGCGCTACGGGCCGACGACGCGCTGCACGCCGTGCCCGTGAGCGTGGCGGCGAACCGGGCCCTCGCATCGGTGCTCGACCAGTTCACACCGGTGCTGCGCCGCGCGGAACGTCTGCGGTTCTCCTCGCTGGGCGGGCGGGCGTCGTTCGCCCGGCACGACGAGCTGATCCGGCTGTGTGCCGCCGGGGACGCGGCCCAGGCGGCGGCCGTCGCCTTCGACACCTGGTACACCCTGCCGACCGACGAGCCGACCGACCAGCCGACCGGTGCACCAGTCGACCGACCAGCCGACCAGCCGACCGACCAGCCCACCCACCAGCCGACCGGTGCACCAGTCGACCCACCAGCCGACCAGCCCGTCGCCAAGGAGTAACCCATGGCCCTGTCCGACTTCCCCCGCCACCCGCTGACCTTCGGGCCGAGCCCGGTCCATCCGCTGCCGCGGCTGACCGCCCATCTCGGCGGTGCGTCGGTGTGGGCCAAGCGTGAGGACTGCAACGCTGGTCTCGCGTACGGCGGCAACAAGACCCGCAAGCTGGAGTACATCGTCCCGGACGCGCTCGCGCAGGGTGCGGACACCCTGGTCTCGATCGGCGGCTACCAGTCCAACCACACGCGCCAGGTGGCAGCGGTGGCCGCGTCCCTGGGGCTCAAGGCGGTGCTGGTGCAGGAGAACTGGGTCGACTGGCCAGACTCCGTCGCCGACCGGGTCGGGAACATCATGCTGAGCCGGATCATGGGTGCCGAGGTCCGGCTCGACCCGGCCGGTTTCGGCATCGGGTTCAAGGACTCCTGGGCCCGCGCGATCGACGAGGTGAAGGAGCGTGGCGGCACGCCGTACGCGATCCCGGCCGGGGCGTCCGACCACCGGCTGGGCGGCCTGGGGTTCGCGCACTGGGCGCACGAGGTGGAGCAGCAGGAGCGCGACCTCGGCGTCTTCTTCGACACGATCGTCGTGTGCGCGGTCACCGGATCGACCCTCGCCGGCATGATCGCCGGGTTCGCCGCGCTCGAGGAGGCCGGTGGCCGGTCACGCCGGGTGATCGGGATCGACGCCAGCGCGAAGCTCGACGAGACCCGCGACCAGGTCGCCCGGATCGCGCGTGCGACGGCCGAGCTCATCGGCGTCGGGCGGCCGCTGCGCGACGACGAGATCACCGTCCTGCCCGGCTGGGCCGGCGACAAGTACGGGATCCCGGTCGAGTCGACGCTCGACGCGATCCGGCTCACCGGCCGGCTGGAGGGTGTGATCATCGATCCGGTCTACGAGGGCAAGTCGATGGCCGGCCTGATCGACCTCGTCACGAGCGGCGAGATCCCGGCGGACGCCACGGTGCTCTACGCGCACCTGGGCGGCCAGCCGGCCCTGAACGCCTACAGCGGCCTGTTCACGTAACCCGCCGCCCGACGCCCCGGTCACGTCCGGAGACAATCCCCGGGGCGACACTCCAGCTCACGCCCTGGCGATGATGCGCCCGGCCACCTCGGCTGCGCGGTCGATCGGCACGGCGAACCCGATGCCGATGTTGCCCGAGCTGCCGACCGTCGCGATGGCCGTGTTGATGCCGACCACCTGACCGCGCAGGTCGACCAGGGGTCCGCCCGAGTTCCCCTGGTTGATGGAGGCGTCGGTCTGGATCATCGGCCCGGGGTAGTTTCCGGAGCTGCGATCGACGGCGCTGACCACCCCGGCGGTGACGCTGCCCGTCAGGCCGAGCGGCGAGCCGACGGCGATGACCGGCTGCCCGATCTGCAGGCCCGCGCTGCGGCCCAGGGCTGCGGCGCGGGCGCTGCCGAGATCTGCCTCGACCACCGCTATGTCGTTGCGCTCGTCGGAGCCGAGCACACGGCCGGTCACGGAGCTCCCGTCGTCCAGCAGCAGCTCGACCGTCTCGCTGCCGACGACCACGTGCCCGTTGGTGACCACGTGGCTGTCGTCGATGATGACGCCCGACCCGCCCCGCGACCCGGCCCGGACCTGGACCACGCTGGGCAGCGCGCGCTGGGCGGCGCTCTCCGTCGTCGTCGGCCCCGTGGCCTGCTCCACCGCTGCGGGTGCCGCCGTCTCCTCCTGGGCGAAGCTCAGGCCTGTGACCAGGCCCGTCGTCGCCGATCCCACGAGCGCGCCCAGGGCGAGCGCGGTCGCCAGGGTCAGCAGGGGCCGGGGACGGCGGGGCGAGGCATCCTGCGCGGCGTCGTGCCGGACGTCGTGCCCGGCGCCATGCCCCGGGACGGGCGGGCCCGACGGCAGGCCGAACGCGGGCCCGGCGGGCGCGGCCGGTGGTGCGGCGCCCGGCGGTGCGGAGGACAGCGAGGAGGACGGCGCGGCGACCGGCGGCACCAGCCGGGAGCGAGGCGGGTCGGGCGCAGGTGGTGGCGGGGCGACGGGCTCTCCGACGACGAAGTGGCGCGGGCCGGCGGGCCGCCCCAGCCCGACGGGAGGGTTGCCGGCGGGAGCCCCGCCGGTGGGAGAGCCATTGAGCAGGGGGTCGGGGTTCTGCAAGGGAACGCTCCTTCGAACGGTGTCAGACCAACCGGGAGAACCAGCGCAGGGACAGGGCGGTGGCGATGATGGCGAGCGCCAGACCGAGCAGGACCAGCGGAGTGGTGACGAGGGTGGTCTCGGTGCGCCAGCCGATGGCCGAGCCGATGTCCTCGTAGACCTGGTCCAGCTCGGCGCCGCTCTCCGCGCGGTAGAAGTGGCCGTCGGTCTCTTCGGCGAGCATGCGCAGGGTGTCGTCGTCGGCGGGGGCAGACCGGATGCGGCCGCCGGCACCGATGACACCGCCGGGAGTGCCGTAGGCGATCGAGGAGACGGGCATCTGGGCATCGAGCGCCGCCTGCACGGACTCGGCGGGGCTGCGGCCGGCGGTGTTGAACCCGTCGGAGAGCAGGACCAGCCGGGCGGGGATCGGCTCGGCGGCCTGCGGGTCGTCCTCGGCGCCGTCCGCCCCGTTCTCCCGGCTCGTGCTCGCGGAGCCGTCGTCCGCCGTCGTGCCGCTGGTGGCGGCCTGCCGTGCGACCTCCGCCGCCGAGGCGAAGACCGCCTCGCCGATGGCGGTGCCGCCGGCGGACCGCAGGTTCTGGATGGAGTTCTCGACGAGGGCGCGGTCGGCGGTGACGGGGGCGACCAGCTCGGCGTCCTCCGCGAACGCGACCACGCCGACCTGGACGGTCTCGGGAAGCTCCCGGACGAACTGCACGGCCGCCTCCTTGGCCGCGGTCAGCCGGTCCGGCGGCACATCCTGCGCGTCCATCGAGCCGGACACGTCGATGGCGACGATGACCGTCGCGCGCTCGTACGGCACACGGAGCCGCATCTCCGGCCCGGCCGCCGCGGTGGCGAACGCCCCGAGCGCGAGCAGCACGAGGCCGGTCGCGAGGTGCCGCCGCCAGCGCGGGCGGGCCGGCGCCACCCGGTCGAGCATCGGCAGGGTCGCGAAGCGGACGGCGTAGCGGGTGCGGCGCCGCTGCAGCAGGACGTACGCCAGCGCGAGGGCCGCGACGGGTACGAGGGCGAGCAGGATCAGGGGATCGGTGAAGGTCACGGTGTCCTCCGGTGACGGCGTGCGGGGGCGCGACGGCGGTCCTTGACGAACCGGGCGAGCGCCACCGCCCAGTCGTCGTCGGTGCTCACGCGCAGGTGTTCGGCGCGGGCGGCGCGTACTGCCGCTGCCGTCTCGTCGCGATGCAGGGCGGCGACCATGGCGTAGGCGAGGCGCAGCTCGGGGTCCGAGGTGGACACCTCGCGCTGCGTCCCGGTCTCGGGATCGAGCAGCACGACCTCGCCGACGTCGGGCAGCTCGCGCTCCCGCGGGTCGTCGACCTCGACGACTATCACGTCGTGCCGGGCGGCCAGCCGTCGGAGCGGCCCCTCCCACTCGAAGGGCCGCTCGACCGCGCCGTCGGACGCCACCAGGTCGGTGACGACGACGCACAGCCCGCGGCGTCGGGCCCGGGCGCCGAGCCCGCGCAGGGCGTCCGACAGCGAGACCGCGGGGCTGCCCTGGCGGACTGCCGCGTCGAGCCGCGTCAGCGCCGCCGCGGCGGCGCGCCCGGGGCGGGGCGAGATCCAGCGCAGGCCCGCCTCGTCGATCAGGCCGACGCCAACGCGGTTGCCCGGCCCGGCGGTCAGCAGTCCGACGGCGGCGGCCACCTCCTCGGCGACGTCCACCTTCTCGGTCCGGGCGGTGCCGAAGGTCATGCTGGGGCTGCGGTCCACGAGGAGCCAGGTGTCCAGCTCGTGCTGGGCGCGCGTGCGCCACAGGTGCGGGTCACCCGTGCGGGCGGTGACGTTCCAGTCGATCCGCCGCACGTCCTGGCCCGGCTGGTACTGGGTGAGCTCCTCCGGGTCGGAGCCGGGTCCGAGCGCGTGCCCGTCGACGTCGCCCTGCAGCAGACCGTCGACCCGGCGCCGGACGGTGAGCTCGAGCCGGCGGAACCTGCGCGCGGAGTCGCTCCCCGAGTCGGTCATCGCACGACCACCTCCTCCTCGGCCGGTGCCACGCGCGGCTGCGGGACGGCGGCCAGGACGGCCTCGATCACGGTGCGGGGCGCGACGCCGTCGGCCGCCGCCTCGAACGTGAGGACGAGCCGGTGGCCGAGGGTGTCCGTCGCCAGGTCGACGAGGTCGGCCGGCAGCACGTAGTCGCGCCCGCGCATCAGGGCGAGCGAGCGTCCGGCGGTGATCAGGCCGAGGCTGCCGCGCGCGCTGACGCCGTACTCCAGCACGCCGTCGAGGTGGTGCAGGCCGTACTGATGGGGGCGGCGGGTGGCGATCACCAGGGCCACCGCGTACTGCGCGACGGCATGGTGCACGAACACCTGGTCGGCCTCCTGCTGGAGCTGGCGGACCAGCGCCGGGTCGAGCAACGGCTCGGCACGCGGGGGAGCGGCGCTCATGCGCTGCACGATCGTCAGCTCCTCCAGCTCGTCGGCGTGGTCGACGTCGACCTTGAGCAGGAACCGGTCGCGCTGCGCCTCGGGCAGGGCGTAGACGCCGTCGCTCTCGATCGGGTTCTGCGTGGCGAGCACGAGGAAGGGGTCGGGCAGGGCGTAGGTGCGTCCGCCGATGCTGACCTGACCCTCCGCCATCGCCTCCAGCAGGGCCGACTGCACCTTGGCCGGGGCGCGGTTGATCTCGTCGGCGAGGACGAGGTTCGCGAACACCGGGCCGAGCTCGACGTCGAAGTCCTCCCGCGCGGGCTTCCAGACGCGGGTGCCGACGATGTCCGACGGCATGAGGTCCGGCGTGAACTGCAGGCGGGCGAACGAGCCGCCGGCCACGGTGGCCAGGGTGCGGACCGCGAGCGTCTTGGCAACACCCGGAACGCCCTCGAGCAGCACGTGACCACGGGAGAGGAGGCCGACCATGATCCGTTCGACCATGTGGTCCTGCCCCACGATCACTCGTTTCACCTCGATCAGCGCCCGTTCGACCAGGGCGGCGGCCGGGCGGAGCGGCGGGTGCGTGGCGACGGCGGGGATGTCCTGGGTGGCGGGTCTGCGCTGTTCCATGGGCTCGTCCATGACACCGACTTCAGCCGAGACGGGAGAAAACTGCGGGAAACCCGAGCGAAAGCCGACCGAAAGGGGGACCAGCAGGGCCTGTCAGAGCCGCCGCCGGGCGGTTACCGTGCTGCTGTGCGGCTGCTGATCGTGGAGGACGAGGCGGGTCTGGTGAGTGCCCTGCAGGTGGCACTGCGCCGGGAAGGCTACGCCGTCGACCAGGCGCGCACCGTGGCCGAGGCGAGGGACAAGCTCGGCCTCAACCCGTACGACGTCGTGCTGCTCGACATCACCCTGCCCGACGGGACGGGCTTCGACCTGACCCGCGCCATCCGCGCCGGCCGGATCCCCCTCGCCGACGGCGACCCGCCGCGCATCCTCATGCTGACCGCGCGCGGCCGCCTGACCGACCGGGTCACCGGCCTCGACGTCGGCGCGGACGACTACCTCGTCAAACCGTTCGCGATCATCGAGCTCTCCGCCCGTATCCGCGCCCTGCTGCGCCGCGAGGCACGGGAGGCCGCCGCCGTCCTGGTGCACGGGCCCATCCGGCTCGACGCCGCCCGGCAGCTGGCCTGGCGCGGCGCCCGGGAGCTCGTGCTCACCCGCAAGGAGTTCGCCGTGCTGCGCTACCTGATGAACCGGCCCGCCTACGTGGTGCCGGCCGAGGAGCTCCTCGAGCACGTGTGGGACGAGAACGCCGACCCCTTCACCCAGACGGTCCGGGTCACCGTCGGCACCCTGCGGCGCAAGCTCACCGTCGACGGCGAGGACCCCGCGCTGGAGACCGTCATCGGCCGTGGCTACCGCCTGCGCGAGCTGCCCGCCACGGTCGAGGGCGTCCCCGCATGACCTTCCGGGGGCTTCCCGGGTGGGCACGCACCGTGCGGATGCGACTCGCCCTCACCTACTCCGCGACCCTGTTCGGCATCACCGCGCTCATCCTCGCCGGCGTCTACTTCGCGCTCTCGCAGACCATCGTCGCCGCACCGCTGGACCCCGTCACCGTCAAGCGGTTCGAGAAGAAGTCCGACGGCAGCATCGCCTACAGGCCCGGCGAGCAGTTCCAGGCCGCCGACCTCGACAGCGTGCAGCACGCCGTGAACTTCACCGCCCTGCAGACCCTCCGGGACTACTCGGCGGTGGCGCTCGCGGTGATGTTCCTGCTCAGCGTGGTCGTCGGCTGGTGGGTGTCGGGACGGGCGCTGCGGCCGGTGGGGGCCGTCACGCGCACCGCCCAGGAGATCGGCGCCACCGACCTGTCCCGGCGCATCGGTGCGACCGGGCCACAGGACGAGCTGCGCACCCTGGCCGACACGATCGACGGGATGCTCGACCGCCTCGACCGGGCGTTCACCGCGGAACGCCGGCTCATCGAGGACGTGTCCCACGAGCTGCGCAACCCCGTGATGGTGGTGCAGGCGAACGTCGAGGCGGTGCTCGGCAACGAGGAGGCGGACCAGACGCAGCGCGCCGAGGCGACCGCCGTCGTCCTGGGGGCGACGAGCCGGATGTCCCGCCTCCTGGAGGACCTGCTCGCGACGGCGCGGTTCCGGTCGGAGGCCTTCGCCGACAAGGAGGTCGACCTCGCCGCACTGGCCGAGGGGGCCGTCCGCGACAACCGGGCTGTCGCCGAACGGCGTGGTGTCTCCCTCGTGGAGCGGACCCACCCCGGCCCGGTCGCCTACGGCGACGCGAACGCGCTGGGCCGGGCGGTCGACAACCTGCTGTCCAACGCGGTGCGGCTCGCGCCGGCGAGCAGCGCGATCACGGTGGGGGTGGGCAGCAGGCGGGGCTGGGCCTGGATCGCCGTGGCGGACGAGGGGCCCGGGGTTCCGGCGGAGGCGCGGGACCGGATCTTCGACCGGTTCTACCGGGGGGAGAACGGGAACGGTGCTGGTGCTGGTGCTGCCGGTGGTGTGGCTGGTGGTGGAGATGCTGTTGGGCCTGCTGGCGGGCCTGCTGGCGGGCCTGCTGCCGTGCCTGCGGAGCGGCCTGACGGCTCCGGCCTGGGGCTGGCGATCGCCCGCCAGGTCGCGGAGAGTCACAACGGGCACCTGCTGCACACCGACCACGGCACGAGCGGCAGCACGTTCACGGTCTGGCTCCCGGACCGGACCCTGGACCGCGCGACCGACCGCGGCGACACGCCCCCAACGGGCGACCCCCTAGCAACCTAACCCACCCACCCAGCCCCACTCCCCACTCCCCACTCCCCACCCCCCACTCCCCACTCCCCACTCCCCACTCCCCACTCCCCACTCCCCACCAAGGCGTCGAACGCCGTGTTGGTTGCACTATGAGCCCGCAAAGCGCAACCAACACAGCGTTCGACGCCGACGCACGGGCCGACGCACGGGCCGGCGCACGCGTCTGTGTCGGGTGGGGAGGTGGGGGCGGCCGGGGCAGGGGCGTGATCCGGCGGGTCGGCGGCCTCGACGGGAAGGACGGCGCCGTCCTAAAGTGTGAAGAAAGCGTGAGCGAGAACGTCCTCGACCGGAGGTCACCATGGATCTCGTACTGCTGATTGCCCGGGTGCTCTTCGTAGCGCTCTTTCTCGGAAGCACCGTCGGCCACCTTACCCAGACGGACAGCATGGCCGGTTACGCCGCATCTCGGGGCGTGCCGATGGCCAAGCCGGCAACCCTCGTCACCGGAGTGCTGATGCTCCTCGGCGGACTGTCCGTCCTGCTCGGCGTCTGGGGAGACCTGGGCGCGCTGCTCCTCGTCGTCTTTCTCATCCCGACGGCGTTCATGATGCACGGGTTCTGGCGCGAGACCGACCCGACGGCCAAGCAGATGGAGATGATCCAGTTCAACAAGGACATGGCGCTCGCGGGTGGAGCGCTGGCGTTCTTCTGGGCGTTCAGCCAGGGGCCGGGCCTGACCATCACGGGACCGCTGTTCTCGATGGGCTGACCGGAACGTATCGGGCGTCCTCACGCCCATGCACAACAACTCAGCTCGGAGGTAGTCGTGAAGTCAGGTCTTATCGTGCTCGGCACCGTCCTCGTCCTCCTGGGCCTGGTCTTCACCTTCCAGGGACTCGGTTACCTCGCGGGCAGCGCGATGACGGGCGTGACGCTGTGGGCGGTCGTCGGGCCGATCCTCGCCGTCGTCGGGATCGTGCTGATCGTCTGGTCCGTGCGCAGGGGCCGGTCCGGCAACCCCGGCTGAGGTTCGCCCGTCGGGCCCGTCGGGGCCGTCCGGGTCGGGCCCGACGGGCAGCGGCTCACCCGGCAGCCCCGTGGGCCTCACCCGGCAGCGGCTCACCCGGCAGCCCCGTCGGCGTCCTCCAGCTCCTCCGGGTTGGGCAGCCCGGCCAGGAACCGGAACGACACGAGTGCGACCAGCGTGGCGATGCCGCCCGCGATCAGGAACGGCGCGCGCAGGTCGATCCTGCCGAGCAGTCCGCCCAGCAGCGAGCCCAGCGGCATGGTGCCCCAGAGCAGCGTGCGCCACGTGCCGTGGACCCGGCCCAGCAGGCGGCTCGGGATCGCGGCCTGGCGCAGCGACATCACCAGGATGTTCCACCCCGTCGTACCGGCGGCCGACAAGAAGTAGCCGAACGCGACGACGCCGAGCACCGGGACCGCACCCATCAGGACCAGCGCCGCGAGCGACAGGGTCTGCGCCACCGCCATCACCGGCCCGGCGCGGAACCGTTCCTTGAGCCGGTTGGCGATCGCCGCCGCGCCGAGCGAACCCACCGCGCCGGCCAGGATGTACGCCCCGTACCAGGCTTCTGGCAGACCGAGCCGGTTCAGCACGTAGAGCACCATCGTGGCCGTGGCGGCGGAGAAGCACAGACCGATCACGACGCTGATCAACCAGAGCCTCCGCAGCATCGGGTGCCCCACGATGTAGCGGAACCCGTCGGTGAACTGCCGGTACCAGGCGACGCGCGGCTGCCCGGTCGGGTGGGTGTGGTGGCTGCCGGCTGCCGCGAACGGCAGGAACACCGCCATGATGCTGGCCACCGCGTAGGTCAGCACGTTGATCCCGAGCGGCACCACCACCGAGATAGCGAACAGCGCCGAGGTGAGCGGGCCGGACAGGAACCGCTCGACGACGATCTCCCCGGCCTCGACCCGCGAGTTCGCACGCGGCAGGTCCTGCTTGGCGGCGATCGAGGGCAGGACGGCGCGGAGCGCGCCGTCATAGATGGTCTCGAACGCCCCGTACGCGAACACGACGCCGTAGAGCCACCAGATCGTCAGCCCGTCCGTGGCGAACAGCACCAGCAGAAGGACCGCGAGCAGCGTGCGGACGCCGTTGGCGAGCGTCATGGCCCGCCGTCGGTCGATCCGGTCCAGCAGGATCCCGGCGGGGATCGAGAAGATCAGCCACGGCAGCATCGCCACGGCGGCGACACCGGACACGAGGAGCGGGTCGTCGGTCAGCCGTGCGGCGAGCAGGGGAGCCGCCACCTTGGCGATGCCGTCCCCGAGGCTCGAGCTGACGTTGGCCACGATGACATTCCTCAACGCCCGCCCGAGCGGTTGTCTGTCACTCACGCCGAGAGCCTAATCCGCCCCCATCAAACCCTCACCCAGCCAAGTCGAACGCCGTGGGGGTTGCGTTCTGGGGCCGGATAGCGCAACCAGCACGGCGTTCGACGGACTTAATCCCCGGTAGAGGGCAGAGGGCAGAGGGGGGAGGTGGGCTTGCAGGAGGCGGGCCGTGTGCTGCCGGCGGATCCAGAAGTCGTCGAGGTCGGCCCGGAAGCGGCCGGTCCCGGCGTAGCGTGCGCTTACCGGGTAGGTGCTGCGGGCGAGCTGGACGAACGCGCAGGCCTCGGCCCAGGCGACGTCGGCCTCCGTCGCCGCGGGGTTGGCCGTGACGTAGGCGTCCAGCACCGCCGCTGAGAGTGCCTCGCCGTTCGGCGAGAGCGCGATCTCTGGGCCGAAGGCGATGCGCCCCAGCTCGTACGCGATCAGGTGCGGGCCCGCATTGGCGAAGTCGACCACCGCGACGAGCCGGTCGCCGTCGAACAGGAGGTTCGGTGCCGCGAAGTCACCGTGCACCCACTGTCGGGTCAGCGGCGGGGCGGCGGTGAGCACGCGGCCGAGAGCGGTGAGCCAGCTACGGCGTTCGGTCAGGGCCGCCAGCGCGACCCGGTCGAACCCGTCCGGGTCGTCGCCCCGGTCGCGGACCAGGGCCTCGGCTCGTTCCCAGCGGGTCACGACTGCCTCTTCGTCCCAGCGCAGCCACTCCTCCTCGACGGCGGTGACCGCGACGGGCGGGGGAGCGAGTCTCGCGAAGGCCTGGTGCAGCCGGCCCAGAGCGGTGCCGATCTGCTCGGCCTGCCCAGGGCTGACGGGTGCGGTCAGCGTCCGGCCGGGGAGCCACTCCGACACGGAGAGAACCAGGCCGTCCACCGGGATCGCCCAGCCCCCGTGTCGCGCTGTTCGCGGTCGGGGCACGGGGACCCCGTTGCGTGCGGCGACGTCCGTCAGCGCGGCCGCGGCGTCGACGCGCTCGGCAGAGGTCTGGTCCTCGACCTTGACGAAGTAGCGGGTGGTTCCGCTGTCCAGCGCGAAGGCGATGGACTGCTCCCCGGCCGGCACCCGGGTCCACGAGCCGGCCAGTCCGTGCTCTCGCGCCACCGCCGAGACGACGGCGCGCGCCCGGCCCGCCGCGCCGACGCCGCCGAGGGCCTCGGCCACCGGCCGCTCTGCTCCGTGCACCCAAGCTCCTCGCGCTGTCAGTTGGTCGCCGGTCGCCGGTCGCCGGCGTCGAACGTAGGCATGGTCGCTCTCTCGGGGCTGGCGCAGCGACCAAGCGTACGTTCGACGCCGGGCGACGGCCCCCGGGGTCAGCGGGTGGTCGGGTCCTGGGCTAGGCGGGTGGTGATCGTTTCCGTGATGTCGGCCAGCGCGTCGAGCTGTTCCGGCGTGAGCGCGTCGATGACCAGCCGCCGCGCCGTCGCGATGTGCCCGGGCACGGAGTGGATCAGCTCTCGCCGGCCCTCGCTCGTCAGGCGCACGTTGGTGGCGCGACGGTCCTCCGGGCAGGGGGAGCGCTCGATGAGCCCGCGCTTCTCCAGGCGCCCGCAGACGTGGGACAGGCGCGGCAGCGTCGCGACGGTGGCCTCGGCGAGCGCGGTCATGCGCATCGTCGGCTCCTTGCTGAGCTGCAGCCTGGACAGCACGACGAACTCGAAGTGCGTCAGCCCGGAGTCGCGCTGGAGCTGCCGGTCGAGCGCGGCAGGCAGCAGCTGGAAGACGGCAGTGAGGCCCAGCCAGGCCGCCGACTCCTGGTCGTTCATCCGGGGTACGCGTTGCTTCACGAGCCCATCCTATCGTTTGGTTGACGCGACAAGTAAGTGGTGCAACACTCCGAGTGTTGGTTGTAGGAACAACTATCTGGGGAGTGGACATGACCACGGTCACCGTCATCGGAGCAGGAAACTTCGGCAGTGCTGTCGCGGGCGTCGCGGCGAAGGGCGGCACGGGCATCCAGGTGCTGGCCCGCGACCCCGAGAAGGCGCGTGCGGTCGCCGGCCCGCTGGGCGGCACGGCGGGGACGATCGGCGACGAGGTGACGGGCGACGTCGTCGTGCTCGCCGTTCCCTACGGGGCCGTGACGGACGTGCTGAACGCCTACTCGGGAGCGTTCGACGGCAAGATCGTGGTCGACGTGACCAACCCCGTCGACTTCAGCACCTTCGACGACCTCGTGGTCCCCGCCGACTCGTCGGCGGCCAGGGCGCTGCAGGACGCCGTACCCAGGGCGAAGGTCGTCAAGGCGTTCAACACCAACTTCGGCGGCACCCTCGCGACCGGCGGCGTCGGCTCCGGTGAGGTCGGCACGGGTGAGGTCGGCACCGTGCCGACGACGGTGCTCGTCGCCGGCGACGACGCGGCCGCCAAGCAGACCCTCGTCGACCTCGTCACGGCCGCCGGGCTGCGCGGGGTCGACGCCGGCTCGCTCAAGCGGGCGCGGGAGCTGGAGGCGGTCGGCCTGCTGCAGATGACGCTCGCGGGCGCCGAGAAGATCTCCTGGTCCGGCGGCCTCGCGCTGGTCTCATGAGCGAGCACCTGTCCGTCCCCGCGTGGCGCCGGGACGTCGCTGCCACGCCGGGGGCCGCGCCCGACGGCACGCGGATGAACACCGTGCAGCTGCTCGTCCGCGACCTCGACGTGATGACCGACTACTACCAGCGGGCGGTCACGCTCGACGTCCTCGACCACGCCGGAGCCACGACGACGCTGGGTCGTGGTGGAGTGCCGATCATGGTGCTGCGCCAGGAGCGGGACCTGCCGGGCGCGGATCCACGAGGTGCCGGGCTCTACCACACGGCGATCCTCTTCGAGGACGAGCGGCGGCTGGCCGCGTCGCTGGCGTCCATGGCGCAGCGCGTGCCGCAGACCTTCACCGGCAGCGCCGACCACCTGGTCAGCGAGGCGTTCTACTTCACCGACCCCGAGGGCAACGGCGTGGAGCTGTACCGCGACCGCCCCCGCGAGGAGTGGACCGTCCACCCGGACGGGACGGTGGCGATGGCCAGCGAGTACCTCGACCCGAACCAGTTCCTGCGGCAGTGGCACGACCCGGAGGAGCCCGACGCCGGCGCCTCTGCCGCGATCGGGCACGTCCACCTCCAGGTGGGCGACCTCGAGTCCGCGCGTCGGTTCTACGTCGACACCCTG
Source organism: Promicromonospora aerolata (assembly GCF_042682255.1). Taxonomy (NCBI): domain Bacteria; kingdom Bacillati; phylum Actinomycetota; class Actinomycetes; order Micrococcales; family Promicromonosporaceae; genus Promicromonospora; species Promicromonospora aerolata. The sequence continues at coordinate 2,159,044 of NZ_JBHUHF010000001.1, read as the reverse complement.
GGGTTCGACGTCACCGCGCAGCTGGGGGATTCCGCCCTGTTCGTCTCGGCCGGGGGCTACCACCACCACATCGGTATGAACACGTGGCGCAGCGCCGGTGCCGCACCTCGCGCCGCATCCCTCGGGTTGGGCGACGTGCGGATCCTGGTGCCCACCCGGTCCGATGTTGAGGAGCTTGCCGAGCGCCTCGGCTTCCACGGCATCCCGATCGCCGACGACGGGGAGACGCTCCGCTTCGCGGACCCCTGGAACACGCGGCTCGCCGTCTCCCCGGAGACGGGGGACTGACCGGCTGCGCCGACCCGTCAGTCCCGGCGGGTCCGCTCGCCTATGACGTCATGGGGTGGTGGGTCGGCGCAGGCTCGCTCGCCGTTCCGCTCGCCGGCGGGGACCGGCACGCCTGCCGCTCGGAGCTTGTCCTCGACGAGCGAGGTCAGCCGGGCCGACGTCGGCCACTCCTCCTGCCCGTGGGAGTTGACCATCCCGTACCGCGCGGCCGTGTCGGGCCGGGCCCGGAATCCCGCCGGCACCGCCAGTAGCTCGGGCTTGGCCAACAGGTTGTCCGCCAGTGCCGAGGCGAGCTCCTCGATCCGCGGGTCGTCCGGGTCCCAGGACAGCGCGTCCCAGCTGCGCTGGGTCAGGTGCACGAAGTCGGGATCGTCGAGCCGGTACTCCAGCTGGGTCACGAAGCTGTCGAAGCCCTCCGGGACCAGCGCCCGGAACAGCACCAGCGCCTCGCGCTGGCCGGCGACGTAGCCGGGGTCGAAGCCGAGGCCGGGCATCCGGTCGAGCACCGCGCAGGCGCGGTCGGGCAGCAGCGCCCGGTCGTCGGCCAGGCGGTGCAGGGTGTCGCGGCGCGCGGTCAGGTGCTCGATCCGGTCGGTGAGCTGCTGCTCGACGCCGGTGAGCGCCGCGGCGAACCTCTCGGCGTCGGCGTCGAGCAGCGTGCTGATGTCGGCGAGCTGGACGCCGGCGGCGGCCAATGTCCGGACCTGCACCAGACGCAGCAGGTCGTCCGACCCGTACCGGCGGTACCCCGAGCTGTCCCGTTCCGGCTCCGCGACCAGCCCGAGCTTGTGGTAGTGCCGCACCGTCTTGATCGTGACGCCCGCGAACGCCGCCGCCTGGCCGATCGTGATGCCGCTGCTCGCCCTGCCGCTCATCGCCCGGGCCTGTCCTGAGTTCGGGTGGAAGCTGCGAGCCCGCGCACGACGTCGGCGACCGCTGGGGAGTCCTTGCGCAGGATGCTGCCGTGGTTGCTGGCGACCTTCGCGCCCACCTTGAGGTTCGGGTTGCGGAGCAGCAGCGGGTCGAGGGTCTTGCGCATCTGCTCCTGCAGGTCGTCCCGGCTGCCCACTGCCTCCCCGGACGCGACGACGTACCGGACCGGGGCCGACACCTTCTCGAGGATCGGCGCGACGGCGGCGTGGAGCAGGTGGGCCTCGATGGCGACCTCCACGTGCTGCTCGCCGGAAAAACGCGCGGCCATGCCCAGCCGGCGGGCCAGCGGCAGCATCAGCTTCATCCTGCGGAACACCCTTCGGATCTCCTCGTGCTCGGCGTCGGTGGTCCAGCCGGCCGGGTACGGGCCGTCGACGCCGACCACGCCAAGGGCGCGTTCCGGGTGACGGCTCGCCCAGTGCACTCCCAGCAGTGCACCGTACGACCAGCCCACCAGCAGCGCCCGGTCGACACCCCGGGCAGCGAGGACCGCGTCGATGTCGCGAAGGCACGCCTCGAACGAGTAGTCCGCCGACTGCCCGGACCGGCCGCGGGCCCGCTCGTCGAAGCTGATGTGCCGGTAGCTGCTGCCGAGGTCGGCGATCACGCGCTTCCAGTGCCGCTGGGAGGCGTACGAGCCGTTGAGGTAGACGACGGGGATGCCGGAGCCGCCGGAATCCGTGACGGCCAGGGCCGTGTCGTCGACGGGGACCATGCCCGTCCAGGCGTGCGCGACTGCCGGGGTGGAGCTGGAGGTTGTCATGCCGTGAGCCTCCACCTTGACCTCGGGTCAAGGTCAAGCAGTACTGCTGAGTCTGGTTCAGCAGGCCCCAGGGTGCCGGAATCACCGGGTCGGTGGTCGCCCTGAGCCTGCTGAACGAGAGTCAGCTCGTGCCACCGGGCGGGCGGCGACGGTCAGGCGCGGGGACCCGGCGGCTGGTACCAACCCCTGGGTTGGATCGATCGAACGTAGGCCTGGTCGTTCTCTGAACTCGCAGAGGGCGACCAGGCCTACGTTCAACGTGAGGGCTCCCGTCAGGAATCCTTGAGCCAGGGGGCCGTCGGGAGGGCAGCGCCGGTCTCCAGCAGCGTCTTGAGGTTGGCCAGCACCGCGGGCCAGCCGTTCGAGATGCCGTTCAGCATCTCGAGGTTCGGCAGGTTCTCGTGCGTGACGGTCAGCCGGACGACGTCGCCCTGCGGCTCGATCGCGAAGGTGACGACGGACGCCCCGTTGGCCCGCTCCTCCTCCGGCGAGTCCTCGAAGGTGAGGACGAGCCGTGTCGGTTCCTCGGCCTCGAGCACGGTGCCGACGACGTCGACGGTGCCCGAGCCGTCGACCCTGCGGTGCTCCCACGGCGAACCGACCTGCCAGTCGGACACGTTGATGTGGTGCCAGTACTGCGCGGTGAGGTCGGCGTCGGTGAGCGCCTTCCACACCTGTTCGGCGGTCGCCTGCATGTAGGTGACGTAGACGTACGTCGGGATGCTCGTGGTGGTCTCGGTCATGGCGTGTTCCTCTGCTCGGTCTCGGATGGTGCTCAGGGCCGCCAGTCGTGGCACGTCGTACGCCGCGATCCAGCGTTCCCCGATCTCGTGGATGGGTGCGGGGTTGAGGTAGTGCAGGCGCTCGCGCCCGCGTCGTACGACGACGACGAGGTTGGCCTGCGCCAGCAGGTCGAGGTGCTGGGTCGCCGACTGGCGGGCCATCTCGAGGCTGCCGCAGAGCTCGGTGAGGGTCTGCCCGTTCTGCCCGCGCAGCCGGTCCAGGAGGAGCCGCCGGGTGGGGTCGGCCAGTGCCTTGAACACCGGGTCGAGCGCGTCCTGCTGTGTGGGCATGGATCCAATATGCAGGTAATCACCTGCACGTGCAAGGGTGATCTCTGTCCAGCACCAGCGCGTCCGCCGGCGCCTGCGTCGTCGTGAGCGAGCTCAGTGGGTGTCCGGGTCCGTGGCGCGGCGCCTCAGACCAGGTCCCGGGCGATCCGTCGCTGCCAGTTCTGCGAGTAGACGCGCGGGTCGCCCTGGTTCTCGTCCAGCTCGTACGCGTCGAGCTGGGCGTTGATCAGGAAGTCGGTCGCGGTGCACGTCAGGACCGTGCGGGTGACCACCTCGACGCGCCAGTCGGCGCCGTTCTCCAGCCGTCGGACGGTCCGGGTCTCGCCGCGCGCGGAGGTGACGTCGTTCCAGCGGAAGCTGTACCACTCGCGGGTGTCGCGGTGGATCACCGTGCCGGTGTCCTCGAGGCGGAAGGTGCCCTGGTCGTTGACGATCGCCAGCGTCGAGACGTCGGTGGCGAGGTCTCGCGTGACGCGCCACGAGTGCTCGCCGGTGGCGAGCACCGTCGTCGGCTCCTCCTCGGCGGCTTCCGGGTCTCCGAAGGGCTGGAGGTGCTCGTCGTCGGGGCGCGGGTGCCGGACCGGCAGGTGCAGGGCGCTGCTGCCGGTCCGGATCGTCACGGTCGCCGGTTCGGGGCTCGGCCAGATCAACGGCCAGTACGACGTGGAGATCGACACCCGCAGCCGGTGCCCGGCGGGCAGCGCCTGGGCGATGCCGTTGAGCTGGACCGTCACCGGGTAGGTGCGGCCGGGCTCGAGCGGCTGGGGGTCCTCGCTGTCCTCGCGGTGCGTCAGGTTCAGCACCCCGTACGTCACGCGCGTCGCCTCGCCGTTCGGGGCGACGTCGGACAGTCGCACCGCGAGCTGGGCCGCCGGACGGTCGGCGGAGACCTCGAGCGCGACGCGGGGCAGGCCGAGGATCTCCAGGGGTTCGTCGAGCGGCTCCGTCTCGAACACGAGGGCGCCGCCGTCCTCCTCGCGCTGGTCGTACGGCAGGTCGGGCACCGCCGAGTAGGACGCCCACTTGCCGGCGAACATCCCCACGCTGAGGGGAGAGCGCAGGCTCACGAGCGGGTCGTCGGACTCGCCGCCCTCCGGTGCCACCTGGCCGCCCACCGGTGACAGATGGTGGGGCGTGAACCGGTACTCCCGGTCCTCGACTCCGGGGGCCGGCCAGCTCGGTTCGCCGACCCAGTGGCCGGGCCGGTCCTCGTAGGAGGCGCTGGGCGGGATGCTGTCCTGCATCCACGCGCGCAGCATCGGCTCGTCCTCGAGGCCGGTGTCGACGCCCTTGAGCCAGTGGTCCCACCAGCGCACCACCTCCTGGAGAAAGCCGATGGCCGGGCCCGGCACGCCGAGGTGCGGGTAGCGGTGCCCCCAGGGGCCGATCAGTCCCTTGCGGGGGACGTCGAGGTGCTCCAGGAGCCGGAAGATGGCGTTGGTGTAGCCGTCGGCCCAGCCGCCGACCGCCATCACCGGGCACCGCACCCGGGAGTAGTCCTCGCAGACCGACGCCGGCTTCCAGTAGTCGTCCCGATGCTGGTGCCGCAGCCAGGTCTCCAGCCACAGCCCGCTGCCCTCGAGCCGTTCGTGCCACATCTCGCGCCAGCGGTCGCCGACGACGGCGGGGTCGGGCGGCAGGCTGTTGAACGCGAACATCACCGTCGCCTCCGACAGGTTGTCCGCGAGCAGGCAGCCGCCCATGTAGTGCATGTTGTCGACGTACAGGTCGTCGGTGGCCGACGCGCTGATGACCGCCTTGAGCGCGGGTGTCGCGCCGGCGGCCACCTGGAGCCCGTTGAAGCCGCCCCAGGAGATGCCCATCATCCCGACGTTGCCGTCGCACCACGGCTGCTCCGCGAGCCAGGCGATCACGTCCTCGGCGTCGTGGAGCTCCTGGGCGCGGTACTCGTCCACCAGCACCCCGTCGGAGTCACCGCTGCCGCGGAGGTCCACCCGCAGGCAGGCGTAGCCGTGCCCGGCGATGTACGGGTGGTTGTAGGCGTCCCGGCCACGGGTGGCGTCCCGTTTGCGATACGGGATGTACTCCACGACGGCGGGGACGGGACGCGACGCCGCGTCGACCGGGGCCCACATCCGCGCGGCCACTCGCTGACCGTCGCGCAGCGGGATGAACACGTTCTCGACGGTCTCGACCTCGTACGGCAGGTCGGTGACTGTCCTCATCCAGGGTCCTCCTCGCGCACGGGGTCGAGGTCGAAGGGCAGCAGGTCCACCGCCTGACGGAACCGCTCGGCGAGCTGCTCGTGGTCGTCGGCCCCCAGGTACACGCTGCCGAGCTTGAACCGGTAGCTGTCCTGGTGCGGCAGGTCGCAGAGCCGGTCGCCGGGCGCCACCTGGAGGGTGACCTTCGTGCCCGGGAGCGCGCGTTCGACAGCGGCCAGCTCCTGCTCCCCGGGGATACTGCGCACGACGGCGTCGTCGTCGTGGAAGATGTGCCACTGCCCGGCGACGGCGAACTGGCCCTGCCGGCGCGGCATCTCGGGGGTCTCGCCCAGCGCGACGTCGATGGCCACCTCGTGGTTGGACGTGCCGTCGACCTTGAGGAAGAGCTCGGTGTGGGACTGGGAGATGCGCGTGTTCACCTCGATGAGCCGCAGCAGGTCGGCCTCGCGGTTCCACATGTACTCGACGTTGAAGGCCCCGTTGTCGTAGCCGATGTGCCGCATGAACCGCTCCGCGGTGTCGACCATGCGCTGCTGTACCTCGTCCGGGATGGTCGCGGCGGGGTAGTCGAGGTGGTCGATGCTGTGCCCGGAAGGGTCCCGGTGCATGTCGACGATGCCGTGCACGCTGAACCTGCCCTGCGCCACCACGCCCTCCGGGGCGGCCTGGATGCCGGTGATGACCTCCTCGGCGAGGCAGGCGTTCCCGTCCGCCCCACGGACGCGCTCCGGCAGGTCCACGCGGCTCAGTACCTGGTTGAAGGCGTCGCCGACGTCGGTGATCTCCGCGCGGATCGCGTCGAGGGCCGACCGGAACTCCTGCTCGTCGTGGATCTCGAACCCCAGGCTCGACGAGTGCGCCTTGACCGGCTTCACCCAGAACGGGTACGGCAGCTGCACCTGGTCCAGGGCGTCGTCGGCGAACGGGTCGAACGCGGTGAACCCGGGGACCACGTCGGGGATCGACTGCTGCTGCTCCAGCCGGCTCCAGTACTTGTGCTCGCACTTGAGCATGCTCGGCACGGACGGGGCGGGGATGCCGTGCTCGTTGGACAGGATGGGCGCCAGGAGCGAGCTCGGGAAGTCCCAGTGGCACACGATGGCGTCGATCGGCCCGGAGAAGTCCGCGAGCTGGGCGCGTGCCTGGTCGAGCAGCGCATCGAAGTCGTAGTCCGTGTCCCGGACGAGCGTGTCGTAGCTGAGCAGCGAGCGGAACGAGTAGCGCGCGGCATCCCGCACGCTCTCCAGCTCCTCGCGCTGCAGATCGGTCATGCCGAGCACGAAGACGTTGCGGGTACGGCCGGAGGTTCCGCTCATATCGTCGACGTAAGCACGAGCCCAGGTCACCCGCAACGAGGGTTGCCGACGGCGGGCGGAAATCTCCGCGCAGGTGGGCCCCGCCCGATGTCAGCGAGAGTCGGGCTCGCGGGTATCGAGCGCTCCGAGTGGTCCAGGATCCGAACCGTCGATCTGCGCGGCAGCCGATCGGATGGCCCAGACCAGCTCGGCCATGGGTACGGCAGCACGTCCGGTGGCGCTGAGATCCGCATGGGCTTCCCTGGACCACAGCGGAGGAAGGAGGCCCAGCCCGTGGTCACCACGCAGGCCGCGGGTCTCGGCATCCCACCCGTCCCACCGGAGCCCTTCCGTGAAGTCGGCCAGGCCGCCGTCGAGCACCCAGGCGAGCCACGCCGCGTAGCCGGCCTCGAGGGGCTCCCACTGGAGGGTGTCCGGCGCGAGGTAGATCATCTCGCCCGAACCGCCCGGCCGGGCGACGGCGGCCGGATCGCTCCCGTTGAGCACATAGGTACCGCCGAGGACGTCGTGGGCGACGACGAGCCCGTGTGCCGGGAACCAGGTGGCCTCGGGGGTGGGCGGAAAGCCGTTCACCGTGGCCAGGCCAGGCAGGTGGCCAGGGCCGCCCGGCGTAGGGCTTCCGTAGACGCGCAGCCAGCCCTGGTCGATCAGGAGCCCGCCGGTGTGCACGACCACGGCACCGAGGAAGGAACCGGTGGTGACCTGGAGCTGTTCGAGCGTGCGGCGGCTGGTCGGCTCGTCGGCGTCGAGGGCCCTGGCGGTGACCGACGCCTCGCCGACGAGGCTGCGCAGCTCCGGCCAGGCGGATTCCTGCGTGGCGGTCAGGTTCTCGAACAGTCGCACACCCTCGATCGTAGTGCCGCGGTGGCGACGCTTCGGGTGCCGAGTGACTCCTTGCCTTCCCGGTCAGCGCGGACCGGACAGCGCCTTGACCATGTATGCCGCAAGCTCCGTTCACACAGTCCCAGTAAGAACCTCAACGCTGCTATACATGGCGCCTATGACGAGCGACCGAAGCCCCTTGCCGATCGACCTGGTCGCGGAACGTCGTTGGATCCCCAAGCTCTGGATCGGACTCGCCTCAGTCGTCGTGGTCGTTGCTGTGCTCCCACCAGTCATCATCACCTGGATCACCAACGGTCCAGGCGCCGTCCTCGAAGCGCTTGTGGTCGTCGCCGGTATCGCCATGTTCATCGTCGTCGCGGCCCTGCCAATATTGGCCGTGGGGCGCAGGCAGTGCGCACGGATGGTCCGGCGGGTCGAGCGGTTGCGGCCGGGCTGGCCGCTGGTGCTCGGTCAGATCCCGCTCGGTGGTTACGCGACGGCGAAGTCTGCGGCGGTGATCCTCGTGGTCCTGCGCGATGCTGTCGAGGTGTGGGGCTACGGTGACACCAGTCCGCGGTGGACGGTGCGGCGTACTCCCGGAGGCGTCAGCATGGTCAGGTCCGGTGGGATCACGGGATCGGGCGTCTACGACCTCGAGGTCTCCGATGGTGATCAGCGCGTGGCGATCAGGCCCTGCAATCTGCGAAAACTGCCGTGGTTCCCGATGAGCAGGCATTCCGACTTCGCCGACGCCTTGAGCGCGTTGGGGGAGAAGCCGGAGGACCACCTGATCAGGTAAGCCACAGCGGTGCCCCGCTCTGCTCGACCGTGCGCACCGGCGCGCAAACAAGGCGCTGGCTTGGTTTCAACGCCTGGATCCGCCGTGGGCGGCTGACGCCCGCGGCGGTGGGGTGGTTTCAATGTGCCCGTGGGAGTAAGCGTGTCCAGGATCCCTTCCCACGGGAAGCCGTCCGCGGCGTCCGCTGCCGACTCGTGCGGCTCGCCCGGGCCGAGTCGATCACGACGTGCACGCCCCACGACGTACAGCACGCCCGGGCTCATGGCTCCTCGGCCGGCGAGTCAGGCTGCTTGGGCGACTTCGGGCGCCACGCCCACCGGAACAGGCCGACACCGATGCCGATGACGACGGCCGCCAGGACCAGTGCGCCGAGGAACGGGCCCGGGGCGAAGAATCGATGGTCGGGTACCGGTCGTACTCGCACACGATCGTCCACGGCCCGTCGAGGTACGCCGGCCTGCCGCTCGCGGACTCCGGCGGGTCGGCACGTGCCTGTCGCCGGAGACGTTGAGCCGCCGCCTCGCGGCTGCTGAGTCCAGGCGCCAGCGGGCCGCCGTTGTCCCGGACGCCTTATTCGCACGGCCGAAGTCAGCCGGCGTATTGGTCTCTGACCGCGTCACGATCGATGAGGGACCAGACCTCCGCGATACGCCCGTCCCGGAACCGGTAGAAGACGTGTTCGGCGAACGAGACACGTTGGCCCGTTGGCCGGAGCCCGAAGAGCGCTCCGGTCGGGGTGCAGTCGAACCAGAGCCGGGCGGAGACCAGGTCATCGCCGCTGGTGAGCAGATGCGCGTCAAAGTGCAGATCCGGCACGGCCTGCGCGTCCGCGGCGATCATGTCGGCGTACTCCTGGCGGGTGAGCATCTTGCCGTTGTAGGTGAGGTCGTCGTGGACGAACTCGGTCAGGTCGCCGAAGCGACGGTCGTTCAGAGCGTCCAGGTACGCCAGGTATGTGGCCTTGAGGTCAGACATGAGGGAATGGTAAGCGTGCGTCGGGAAACTGCTTCCGGAGGACTCGGAACAGTCCTGCGCAAGGTCGTCGTTGCTTGTTCGCCGTGGCAGCGAGCGGAAACTGCGGTCAGGTGCCTCCCGGTGAGCGAGGCCTCGCCGCGCGATGCCTGTGGATTCAAGCGCGAGTCGGTGTAGGGCGTTTGCCGAAGGCACGCATGGCGAGGGCGCCCACCACGGGCCCTGGCACCAGGACGAGGAAGGCGTACTGCCAGCCGACGAAGTCAGCGGCGATCGGGACCAGGTTGATGGTCAGGACGGTGATGAGGAAGCCGATCGCCGTTTGTGCGGTCAGCGCGGTGCCTACATAACGCTGGTCGACGACCTCGCTCAGTGCCGTGGAGAAGACGGCTGAGTCCGCGATCACGGACGCCCCCCACACCATCAGGAACGCGACCAGCACGGGCCAGGGCGCCAGGTAGAAGAGGGGCGACAGGAGGCAGCACGATCCGCTGACGACGAGGGCGATTCCCGCGGTGCGTGCCCGGCCGAACCTGTCGGAGGCCCAGCCGCCGAGGAGTGACCCGGCCAGGCCTGCCGCGCCGATAGCCGTGAAGGTGAGGAGGCCGGCGACCTGCCCGTCGGTCCGCGTAGCGGCGAGGACGAAGGACAACAACCAGGTCCACAGCGCGTACAGCTCCCACATGTGACCGAAGTAGCCGAGGTTCGCGTAGCGCGGCTGAGGCCGGCGGAACATCTCCAGGACGTAGCGCGGCTGCGGGCGGCTGCCGGAGGACGTGTGCGGGCCGGAACGGACCAGGGCTGTCGCGACGACCGCTGCGGCGAGGCCGAGCCCTGATGCCGTCAGAAGCACGTTCTGCCATGGCAAGGTCCCGGAGGAGTTGACCAGGTGCGGCAGGGCGGAGCCCAGGGTGAGCGCTCCGACGAGTACTCCCAGCGCGAGGCCCCTGCCGGTGGAGCCGAACCAGGACGCCATGAGCTTCATACCGACGGGGTAGACCCCGGCCAGGAAGAACCCCGTGACGAACCGCAGCGCCGCCGCGGTACCGAAGTCACTGACGAACAGGGCGATCGTCGCCGTGGCGGCAGCGGCCCCGACCGCGGAGGCCGCCAGCAGCTGGTGCGGCGGTAGCCGGTCGGGCAGGTTGAGCACCGCGGACGTGAGTGCGCCGACGACGAAACCGAGCTGGACCGTCGCGGTGAGCCAGCCGGCTTGCGATCCGTCCAGGTGCCAGGTCTCTCGCAGCGTCGGCATGACGGCGGATGCGGAGAACCACATGGCCATGGCGAGCACCTGGGTTGCTGCGATCAGTCCTAGCTGGACATGTGGCCTGCGGTGCATGGGTCCTCCCGTCGAGCACTCCTTCGTGCAGACAGATATGTCTGCACGAAGGCTATGCGCACGGGCTTCCGCGCGGTGAATCGACCGGACCCTCGCGGAGAGCAGAGCGGAGAGCAGAGTGGTCAGGTCGACCCTCTACACCCCTTTGCGCACCGAGGAGGACCTGGTCAGCCGACCCGGGTGAGCTGGAAGGACTGGGTGGCTGCGCCGGTGCAGGGCTGCTGGGTGAATCGGGTCCCGTTGGTTCCGGTCGCCGAGCCCAGGGTCAGGCAGGACCCGCTGTGCCGAGCGGTGAAGGTCAGGCCCCCGCTGGTCGTCGTGGCGGGTCGCCACTGCTGGTTGGTGCCGCCCACGTAGGTCCAGAGGTGTATCGCGGACCCGTCGCCGACGGCGCCCGGGCCGCCGTCGACGTCCCAGACCTTGCCGGCGTGCTGGTTGAGCACCTGGTAGTAGCCGTTCGTGGTGGGCGTGAAGCGCCAACGCTGGTTGGCCTGGGCGGCGTCACCGCAGGTCCACTGCTGCAGGCCGGTGCCGTCGGTGGTGCCCCAGTCGGCGGCATCGAGGCACTTGCCGCTGGCCGAGGACGCGACCTGGTACCAGGCTGCCGGGTCCGGGCCGACGGGGGTGGTGGACTGCGGATCCCACGTGTAGGTGGCGACCGCCCGGCCGGGCAGCGTGTGGGTGAGGGAGCGGCCTGCGTCGGTGATCGAGAACGTCCGGCTCCCGGGGGAGGCGTTCACGACGTAGGCGACGCGCGTACCGTCCGGGTTCTGATGGACGACGTTCTGGAGCCCGCCGGACCCCTCGCTCGTCGAACCGAGGCGGCGAGCGCCCGCGTCGATGAACTTGCTGAGATGGCCCAGCACGTAGAACTCGGCGTTGCGGGTGACGGTGCCGCCGGCGATCTCGACGACGCCGTTGCAGCGGGTGCCGCAGTGGCCCTGGTGCGGGCCGCCGTTCTGGTCGAGGGCGAGGTTCCAGTTGATGACCGTCTCGCCGCCGTTGCGCATGTTCCGCACCACGAGGTTCTCTGCGTGCCACACCAGCGTGTCGCCGAAGGTCCGCGCAGCGTCGTCGCTGTCCGTGCCCGAGCACTCGGTGAAGTAGACCCGCTTGCCGGCCGCCACGACCTGGGCCTGCGCCTCGGGTGCGCCACCGTAGCAGTGGAAGGCGGCACCGACGACGCGGTCGATGCCCGCGGTGCCCGCGAACACGTCCAGCGGGTAGTCGGGCCGGTCCCAGTTGTGGTCGTAGGCGAAGATCTGCGTAGCCAGGCCGGCACGGGTCAGTGCGCTGTCGAGCACCCGGAAGAACTCCGCCTGCTCGGCCGCGGACATGCTCATGGAGGGATAGCTCGTGGCGAAGAGCGGCTCGTTCTGGACCGTGAGGTCGCTCAGCGTCACGCCCTGCTGCCCGTACCCCTGGATCGCTCGGACCAGGTAGTCGGCATAGTCGTCGTAGTGCTCGGGGAGCAGGCTGCCTCCGTTCAGCGAGCCGCCGGACTTCATCCAGGCCGGTGGGGACCACGGGCTGCCCATGAAGCGGATGGTCGGGTTGACGGCGAGCGCCTGCTGCAGCACGGGGAGGATCTCCTGCTGGTCGCGGGCGATGCTGAACTGCCCGGGTGTGTCCTCGTAGGTGTAGAAGCTGCCCGAGTTGAAGTCGGTGCTGCCCAGCGGCTGGCGCAGGTAGTTGAGGCCGATGCCGTCACCGGCGCGGGAGAACAGCGACCGCAGCAGGCTGTCGCGGGTGCCGCTCGGCAGGTCGTTGATCAGCGAGGCGGACGCCTCGGTGACGGAGGCGCCGGCGCCGGTGAAGCGCTGGGACACCTGGTCGGGGTGCACGCGGATGTCGGTGGTGTGTGGGCCGGTGTCGAAGGGGACCTCTCCGCCGTCGGCGAGCTTGCGGCTGCCGTCGGCGGTCGTGATCCAGACGTGCGCGCTGGTCGGAGCGGCGGCGAGTCCGGCTGCTGGGGCGATCCCGGCGGCCGGGGTGATCCAGGCGGCTCCGACGGCCAGGACGCTCAGTGCGGCGAGCGACATCCGTACGGACCCTGGGCGAGTTGTACGCGTCATTGCGACTCCCTCGGTGGGTGGCTGTTCCGGGATCCTACTCCTACCTACTGAGTACTCGGTAGGTAGGGGATCCCCGTACGTCGGCCAAGGCGAGCGGCCCGTGCGGGCCGCCTACCGATACGGGTCCGTAGACTCGCTCGGATGACACGTGCAGCCGCGGGCGCCAGGGTGCGGCGCCCTCCTGCGGAGCGCCGGGCAGAGATCTTGCGCATCGCCATGGAGACGTTCGCCGAACGCGGCTTTCAGAGCGCCTCCCTCGCCGAGATCGCGGACCGGGTCGGACTCACCCAGGCCGGGGTGCTGCACTACTTCTCGTCCAAGGCCGGCCTGCTCACCGGGGTGCTCGACCTGCGCGACTCGACGGACATCGAGGAGCTCGGCAGCGAACGCCCCCGCGGCCTGGCGTTCCTGCGCCATCTCGTCGAGACCGCCCGGCGCAATGCCGAGCGGGAGGGGATCGTGCGGCTCTACACCGTGCTCGCGGCGGAGAGCGTCACCGTCGAGCATCCCGCCCAGACCTGGTTCCGCGGCCGCTACCAGGGTCTGCGTGCTCTTGTCGTCGAAGCGCTCGACGAGGCACAGGGCGCGGGGGAGGTGGCGGAGGACGTCGACACCGGGACCGCCGCCCGGGTGATCGTCGCGACCATGGACGGGCTGCAGCTCCAGTGGCTGCTGGAACCCGGATCGGTCGACATGGCCGAGGCGACCGAGGTGGCCATCGTGCGGATGATCGGACGCGATCTTCCGCCGGCGGCGCGGCGCTAGGTCGGCGACGAGGCTGCACCGGGTCGCACCGCTCCCATCAGCGACCGTGTGTGCGGAGCATCCAGTCGGCAAGCCGTGGGTTCTGGTAAGGGCCGGGCTGCTGCAGCTGGATGATGACGCGGTCGACCACCTCGGCCGGCTTGTCCTGGCTCATCTTGTTCTTTGCGACGCAGCGTTCGAGTCGCATCCGGAAGCCGACCGTGCCCTGCACGATGCGCTCTGCATACGCCGCGTTCAGCTCATCGCGACGCATGCGGAAGGGGTCGGGGAGTGGGTCCTCGAAATGGTCGACGAGCCGTTCGAGCACGGCGAGATTCTCGTCGTCGCCGAGCAGCACCGGGGTGCCGTAGCCGTGCACGACGGCGAAGTTCCACGTCGGGACGGCAGGTGATGTGCCGTACCAGCTCGGCGAGACGTAGCCGTACGGTCCTTCGAAGATGACGAGCAGCTCGCGCTCGCCGAGCCCGTGCAGGCGCTCGTCGGGGCGGCCGACGTGGCTCATCACGACGATGCCGTCCGGGTCCTGCTCGTCGAGCACGAACGGGTAGTGCGAGGCGACGACACCATGGTCCGTCGCGCTCACCATCGTCGCCCACGGCGACACACGGATCAGGTCCTGGAGCGCTGCGACGTCGTCCACCGCGAAGTCCGGGTTCTCACGCACGGGTACACCTCCTCATAGCTGGGGCCTCCTCGTGTGATGCCCGGTGAGCTCTTCGAATGCCTGCGCCGCGAGCAGCAGCTCGACGTCCTTGCCGGGCGCCGCGACGAGCTGGATCCCGACGGGCAGCCCGTCGGGGGTGAAGCCGGCCGGTACCGAGACAGCGGGGCAGCCGGTGGCAGAGATGATCGTCGCGGCGCGCATCCACTCGAGGTAGTCGCGCATGGGCGTGCCCTCGATCTGCGCGGGATACTCGATGCTCGCGTCAAACGGCACGACCTGGCTCGTCGTGAGCACGAGCAGATCATGCTGCGAGAAGAAGTCCTCGACCGAGGCCAGGAGACGGGTCCGTGCCTCCCTCGCCGTGACGATCTCGTCGCCGGTGAGCGCGAGCCCCATCTCGGTGTTCCGGACGACAGCCTCCTTGACCCGGTCCGGATGGTTTCGAACCACGTCGTGGTAGTCGGCGGCGAAGTCGAGAGCGCGCTGCACCCGGAAGACCTCGTCCGCCTCCCCGAGACGGGGGAACTCGTCGTCGACGTGCGCCCCGGCGTCGGCGAACGTCGTCGCGGTGGCGTCGACGATGTCGGCGACCGCACGATCGACCGGGATCAGTCCGCCGAGGTCGGTCGAGAAGCCGACCCGGAGGCCCGCGAGCCCCGACCCCGGCTCGTGCCGGTCCGGCTCGGAGAGCTCCGGACGGTCGAAGACCGACCCGGGCTTCTGGATCGACTGCGGCGCTCGTGCCGCCGGCCCGCAGGCGACGGACATGAGGAGGGCGACGTCGCTCACGGTTCGCGCCAAGAAGCCCGGTTGCGCCAGCCACTGCCACGGGTCCGACGGCAGGGCGTGCGGGATGCGCCCGTTCGACGGGCGCATGCCCACGATGTTGTTGAACGAGCCGGGCGTGCGCAGGGATCCCCCCATGTCCGACCCGTCACCCGAGGCCTGGATGCCCGCGGCGATCGCTGCCGCCGCGCCGCCCGACGACCCGGCTGCGGACCTCGTCGTGTCGTAGGGGTTCACGGTCGTCCCGAAGACGGGGTTGAAGGTGTGCGAGCCCGCAGTGAACTCGGGCACGTTGGATTTGCCGGTGGTCACGACACCCGCGGCCCGCAGCCTGGCGATGATGAGCGCGTCCTTGGTGGGCACGTTGTCGAGCAGCAGCGGCGAGCCCCGTGTGGTGCGCAAGCCCGCCGTGTCGGTCGACTCCTTGTGCGTGAGCGGCACCCCGTGGAGCGGACCGGGAGCCTCGCCGCTCGCGAGCCCTGCGTCCGCACGGTCGGCCCGCTCGTAGGCGCGCTCGTCGTCGCGAGTGACGATGGCATTGAGAGCGGGGTTGACCGCGTCGATGCGCGCCAGGTGGTCGGTGAGCGCCTCGCGTGCGGAGATCTCACCCGAGGTGATCAGGGCGGCGAGTGCTCGCGTACTGAGCCAGGTCAGCTCGGACTCGTAGGGGGCCCGCGGTGACATCGTCGCTCCTTCCGATTCGACTTCTCCAGATACTATACATTTAGAATTTGCTAAAGGTAGAGTGCGCTTGCAACATCACCTGGATGCTCAAGGAGGAGCTCATGCGTGGTTTGTTCAAGGGAGCGATCGCCACCTCGGCGATGCTCGCTCTCGTCCTGTCCGGCTGCAGCACCAGTCCTGCCGAGGGGGATGAAGCAGTCGCCGAGATCACGATCGGATCCTCGGATCCGGTGCCGGACCTCACGCCCGGTCGCCAGAGCAACGCGTTCGGCGTCCTGATGTCCGTGTTCAGCCCGCTCACGTTCCTGGACGTCGACGGCGAGCTCAGCTACGTCGCTGCGGAGTCGGTCGCGAGCGACGACCAGCTCACGTGGACCATCACCCTGCGCGACGGATGGACGTTCCACGACGGCACGCCCGTGACTGCGCAGGACTACGTCGACAGCTGGAACACGGTGGCGTACGGGCCGAACGCGTTCGAGAACTCCGGTCAGCTCGCGTCGATCGCGGGCTACTCGGATCTGAACCCGTCGAAGGGCGACCCCGAGACCGACGAGCTCTCCGGCCTCAGCGTCGTCGACGACCGCACGTTCACCGTCACGCTCGACGAACCGGACAGCCAGTTTCCCAGCCAGCTCTCACAGGCCCAGACCGCCTTCTACCCGATGCCGCAGAGCGCCTTCGGCGATCTCGCGGCGTACGGCGAGCTGCCGATCGGCAACGGCCCGTTCGCGCTGAGCGCTGCGTGGGCAGAGGGCGAGCCGCTCGTCGCGGAGCGGTACGCGGAGTACGCCGGTGACGAACCGTCGCTGGACCGGATCACCTGGGTGCCGTACACGGACAGGCTCACTGCGTACAACGACGTGCTGGCGGGCAACATCGACCTCGTGCGGCTCCCCGCCAACCGCATGACGCAGGTCGCCGACGACTTCGACGCGGAGCACGTCTACAGCTTCGAGGGGCCCGCGATCAGCTACCTGAGCTTCCCCTTCTGGGACGAGCGGTTCGACGACGTCCGGGTGCGCCAGGCGATCTCGATGGCCATCGATCGGGACGCGATCAACGATGCGCTCTTCGGTGCTCTCAACGTGCCGGCGACCGCTTGGACGCCGTCGATCATGCCCGGCAATCCCGACGGCATCTGCGGGGAGTACTGCGAGCTCGACCCCGAGGAGGCACGCGCGCTCCTGGAGGAGGCCGGCGGCTTCGAGGGACAGCTCACGATCCACTTCCCCGGCGGCTCCGGACAGGACGACCTGTTCAACGCGATCGCGAACTCCCTGCGCCAGAACCTTGGCATCGACGCCATCGCGCAGCCTTCCGTCGGCTGGGCGGAGTTCAGCGAGGATCGCAACAACGAGGTCCTGGACGGTCCGTTTTTCGCCCGATGGGGTGCGCTCTACCCGAGCCAGCAGTCGACGTTGCGGGCCGTGTTCACCGGTGCCGGCTGCACCAACTGCGGCGGCGCCCTGCTCCCGGAGGTCGCCGAGGCGCTCAACACCGCGGACGCGAGCCGCGGAGCGGACGGCCAAGCGTACGCGGACGCGCAGCAGCTCATCGCGGACGAGTTCCCGATCGTGCCGCTCTTCGAGGAGTCGTACAACTTCGTCACGTCCGACCGCATCGCACAGCTGACGACCTCGGCCATCGGCGAGCCTGTGCTCACCGACGTCGTGCTCGCCGAGAACTGAGACCCGGCTGCTGACCATGCTCCGATATCTCTCCCGTCGGCTCCTGGAGCTGGTGATCGTCTTCTTCGGCGTCACCTTCGTCATCTACTGCGCGGTGTTCCTGCTGCCGGGAGACCCGATCGCGGCGCTGGGTGGCGACCGGCCGCTCCCGGAACACGTGCAGGAGCAGCTCAGGACCCGATACGGGCTGGACCTGCCGATCTGGCAGCAGTACGTCAACTATCTCCAAGGCATGCTCAGGGGAGACCTCGGGACGACCTTCACCGGCCAGTCGGTGAGCGAGCAGATGGCAAGCCGCTGGCCCACGACGATCACGCTGGCTCTGACGGCCTGGGTGATCATGGTCGTCACCAGCGTCGCGCTGGGGCTCGTGGCAGGACTCCGGCGCGGTTCCGTGCTCGACCGCTCGGTGCTGCTCGGGACGATCGTCGCGGAGTCGGTGCCTGTCTTCGTCATGGGTATCACGGCGCAGTACGTCTTCGGGATGATGCTCGGCTGGGCGCCGATCGCCGGTGTCGGCGACGGGTGGCCCCGGGCATATCTCCTGCCCGCGCTGGTCATCGCGGTCTATGGCGTCTCAGGGGTGTCGCGGCTCATGCGCGGGAGCGTCGTCGACACGATGCAGTCGGACTTCGTACGCACCCTGGACGCGAAGGGCCTGCCTCGGCGCAGCATCGTCGGCGTGCACGTCATGCGCAACGCGGCGGCACCCACCATCAACGTCCTCGCGATCCAGCTCGGCTCCCTCCTGGGAGGGACGGTCGTCGTCGAGGCCATCTTCAACATCAACGGTGTCGGTCAGCTGCTGTACCGGGCCATCCAGGACCAGGAGGGAACGCTGGTCGTCGGCGTCGCGACCACGCTCGTGCTCATCTTCCTCGTCACCAACGTGATCGTCGACGTCCTTTCATCCGTCCTCGACCCCAGGATCCGACATGACTGAGCCAGCCACGGTGGCCGTTGCCGACAGCTTCGGTCGAGCCACAACGCGTGGCCTGTGGGCAGCACTCCGGAGCCGACCGCAGTTCTGGGTGAGCGTCGTGCTGCTCGTGCTGCTCGCAGTCGTCGCCGCTCTCCCAGGCCCCGTCGCGATGCTCTTCGGCGAGAGCGATCCACGGGCCTGCGACCTGCTCGCGTCGAACCAGCCGCCCGGCGCCGGCCACCCGTTCGGCACCGACGTCCAGGGCTGCGACGTCCTGGCCAACGTGCTGTTCGGCACCAGGACCTCCCTCTTCATCGGCCTGGCGACGACGGCGATGAGCCTGGCGATCGCCATCACGCTCGGGACACTTGCGGGCTATCTCGGCGGCTGGGTCGACGCGCTCATCGCACGTGGTGCCGACGTCGTGCTGGGATTCCCGTTCCTGCTGGGTGCGATCATCGTGCTCAACACCGCACCCGACCGGTCCCCGCTGGTGCTGTCCGCTGTGCTGGCCTTCTTCTCCTGGCCGACCTTTGCCAGGCTCATCCGCAGCTCGGTCAAAGAGGTTCGAGAGCGAGAGTTTGTGCAGGCGTCGCACGCCCTCGGCCTCTCCCCGTCACGTGTCGTACTCACGCACATCCTGCCGAACTCGCTCGCCTCGACCCTGGCGATCGCCGCGACGATGGTCGGCGGCGTCATCGGCGCCGAGGCAACGCTCACCTTCCTGGGAGTCGGCCTCGTCCCGCCGTCCATCTCCTGGGGAGTGCAGCTCTCCACCGCACAGTCCTACTTCCAGCTCGCGCCCCACACGGTCCTGTTCCCCAGCATCTTCCTCACGGTCACCGTGATCAGCCTCATCATGCTCGGGGACAACCTTCGCGATGCGCTCGACCCACGAGGTCGCACGTGAGCACGGCGCGCAGTGGCACCGCACGCGGACCGTGCCCCACTTCCTGCAGCCGGCCTCGACCGGAGACGCCAGAGGACAACGTGAAGAATGGACTGCTATGGAGATGAACGAACTGAGTGATGAGATCCGCGCCTTTGTCGACCGGTTCACCGATGCGTGGGAACTGATGCGGGGCAAGCGGATGACCGGTCGAGTGCTCGCGCTGCTCATCATCACGGACGAGCCCTACCTGTCCTCGGCCGACCTCGTGCGACTGCTGGACACGAGTCCGGGCACCATCTCGACGGCGACCCGTGCGCTGCTCGGGGCCGGCTACATCTCCAAGGTGTCAGCGCCGAGCAGCCGCGTCAGCCTCTTCCGGGCAGAGGACGACGTCTGGGGCGCGTTCCTCAGCCGGGAGAAGCTCGGCCTGCAGCGCATGGGTGAGGTGCTTCGCGAGACCAGGACGACGCCTGCCGGGTCGGCGCCTGCCCCCGCCCGTCGGCTGAGGAACGGCAGCCGCTACATGGCGTGGGTCGACCAGTACCACCGCAACGTGCTGGAGCAGTGGCAGACGTACCGGGACCAGGAGGAAGACATCCCGCCTCCGCAGGAGCTCCCCGCGGAGATGCTGGAAGCGATCAAACGCCCCGGGGACGAGGTGTTCCCATGAGCGAGCGGCTGCTGGAGATCGACGGGCTGTCGGTGGGATTCCGTTCGCCCGACGGCGGGCTGGTCCCCGCCGTGGACGGCGTCTCGCTCGACGTGCGCGACGGGGAGATCGTCGCGATCGTCGGCGAGTCCGGCTCGGGGAAGTCCGTCACCGCGATGAGCGTGCTGGGTCTGCTCCCCAAGAATGCCGAGGTCACCGGCAGCATCAGGCTCCGCGGCGAGGAGCTGCTGGCGTCCGGGCGGACGCAACATGATGTACGCGGCCGACGCATCGCGATCATCTTCCAGGATCCCTTCGGCGCGCTCGATCCGGTGTTCACGGTCGGCTTCCAGATCCGGGAGGTGGTGCGCACGCACTTCCCGGAGCTCAGCGCGCGCGACCGCCGGCGAAGGGTCATTGAGCTGCTCGCGGCCGTCGAGCTGCGCGATCCCGCGCAGCGAGCCCGCTCCTATCCGCATCAGCTCTCGGGCGGTCAGGCCCAGCGCGTCATGATCGCGATGGCGTTGGCGTGCGGCCCGGAGATCCTGATCGCCGACGAGCCGACAACGGCGCTGGACGTGACGGTCCAGCGAGAGATCCTCGACCTGCTCATCCGCGTCCGAGAGCGTGACGGGATGGGCATGCTCCTCATCACGCACGACATGGGCGTCGTCGCCGACGTCGCCGATCGCGTCGTCGTGATGCGCGACGGACGGTTCGAGGAGACGCAGACGGTCGACCGGCTCTTCGCGAACCCCGAGGCCGCATACACGCAGCAGCTGCTGGAGTCGGTGCCTCGTCTCGACGCCGCCGAGCGCCGCTCGAGCGCCGGCGACGAACCCGCGCTCGAGATCGATGACCTCACGGTCGAGTACCGCAGGGGCCTTCGGTCCGTCACCGCCGTCGCGGGCGCCAGCCTGACCGTCGCTCGCGGCGAGGTCGTCGCGATCGTCGGTGAGTCCGGCTCCGGGAAGTCGACCATCGGGAAGGCCATCACAGGACTCGCGCCGGTCAGGAGCGGCGCCATCGTCGTCGACGGTCTGGACGTCGCGCGGCTCCGTACGCGGCAAGCGATGGCGCTGAAGCAGCGGATCGGCATCGTGTTCCAGAACCCGATGGGGGCCCTCGACCCGCGATGGACGATGGCCGCTTCGATCGGTGAGCCGCTGCGGATCCACCGCAGCCTGCGGGGGCGTCACCTCGAGGCGCGGACGGCCGAGCTGCTGGACGCTGTGGGACTCGCGCGCCAGTGCGCCTCCCGTTACCCGCACGAGCTCTCCGGCGGGCAGCGGCAACGCGTCGCGATCGCGCGTGCCCTGGCGCTCGACCCTGTCCTGCTGATTGCTGACGAGCCGACGTCCGCGCTCGACGTGTCGGTGCAGTCCACCGTGCTCGAGCTCTTCCGCACGCTCCAGGCGGAGCTGCGTTTCGCCTGCCTGTTCATCAGTCACGATCTGGCCGTGGTCGACAGCCTGGCCGACAGGATCGTCGTGATGAGCGACGCTCGCATCGTCGAGCAGGGTGCGCGGCGGCAGATCCTGCTCGACCCGCGCGAGGACTACACCAGACGGCTGCTGAACGCCGCGCCCGTACCGGACCCGGATCAGCAGCGACAGCGACGGCAACAGCGAGCGGCGGCATGACCGAGGTCCGCACCCTGCAGTCGGTGACCGACGAGGAGATCGTGGAGCGGGTCACGTCGCTGCCCGATCTGCACGGGTACCCCGCCGTGGACGAGTTGCTGGACCAGCTCGAACGGCTGCGCCGAGCGTTCCCCGAGCTGCTCACCGCCCGGCGCGTCGGCACCTCCCGTCTCGGCGAGCCCATCACGCTGTACACGCTCGCGCTCCACGCGGACAGTGCCGACGACGGCGCCGCCGATGTGGCAAGGCACGCCCTCGTCGTCGGCGGGGTACACCCGAACGAGCCGATCGGATCGCACACGATCCTCCGGCTGCTGACCGATCTCCTGCACGACTCGTCCGTCCGAGATCGGCTCGGCGTCGTCTGGCACGTCATCCCCTGTGCCGACCCCGACGGGATGCGCCTCAACGAGGGCTGGTTCGACGATCCGTTCGACGGCGAGACCTACTTTCGGCACTTCTACCGCCCGCCCGGGAACGAGCAGGTGGAGTGGACGTTCCCGATCAGCTACCGCGAGAAGTACTTCGACGAGATGCTGCCCGAGACGCAGGCACTGCAGCGGGTGATCGACGAGATCCGGCCCGACTACTACCTGCCCCTGCACAACTCCGAGACCGGAGGTGCCTACTTTTACCTCTCGCAGCCCGCGGACGACCTCGTGCCGCTCCTCCATCGACTCCCCGCGGAGCTTGGCATCCCCCTGCACCTCGGAGAGCCCGAGGGCGCGCACCTCAAGGAGCTCGCCCCCGCGGTCTTCGAGTCCAGCACGTCGCAGAGCGTGTACGAGTGGCGAGAGGCAAACGGCCTGGACCCGGTACCCAGTGGCTCCGCCGGCCAGTCATCCACCAGCTACGCACGACGACACGGCACCGTCTCGCTCATCGCCGAGCTGCCGATCTGGCGCACGTCCGGGGCCGATGACACCAGCCCGTCCGGCAAGCGCTACGCGGCGCTCCTCCGCGAGGCGGGCGAGGCGTTGACCGCCACCGGCACGCAGCTCGAGGAGCTGCTGGCCCGGGTCGGTCCGCACCTGACGCTGGACTCGCCCTACCTGCGCAGCGCCCGGGTGTTCGTCCCGGGCATGTCGCAGGCGGGCCGCATGATGCTCGTGCGCGCCGCCAAACCGGAGAACGACCGGGCGGCCACGGTCGCGGAACGGCCGATGTCGGTCGTGTGGATGTACCGGCTGCGGTTCGGAGGGGCCCTGTTGCGCGCACTGCGTGCGGAGGTAGCGGCCGGTTCGGCCGACGTCGTGGTACGGCGATCCACGCGCGAGCTCGAGCGGGTCTGGGCCGGCTGGCTCCAGGAGCGGGAGTCCCAGGAGGGCACGCAGGGCATTCCTGTGCGGGCTGTCGTGGGCGTCCAGTACGGAGCAGTCCTGGGACTCGTCGCCCACGGTCCCTATCCGGACCCGTCGCCCGTGACAGCACCCACGACCGGAGAACGATGACCACACCGACCCGCCCGGTTGCCGAAGGTGCGTCTCGAGCACGAGTACCTCGGGGAACGGGCCAATCGTGGCTCAGTTGCGCGAGTCGTGTTTGGTCCGACCTGATCGACGTCGCCGGAGGCGTTCAGTTTTGGTGACCACGACGGTAGCCACACCCCCGACGAAGGCGAGAGGCCTCTTGCAGATCGCGGTAGAAGCCGCACCGGATCACGACGGTGCTGCACCGAGACGTTCGATGACCCAGTCGCTCTGATCGGGCAGCAGTGCGATCTCGACGGTCGCGCCGCCGCTCGACGCCGTATAGATGCGAGCCTCCGGATTGACTTCCCTGGACTCGGGACCTGTGGGCGAACGGAACTCGAGGTCGATCCCGTCGATGCGGGCAGTCGTACGCCACAGGGTCAGTCGTCCGGGCGCGACATCCCAGTCACCGGAAAGCCACATGTTGGAGAACCTGGGCAGCCCGCGGATGCTCGCCGCCGCCTTGCCCTCAGAGCGCAGCCGTTCGTTGCGACGGCGGTCCAACCGCTTACCCAGCCGCCGCCCGATCAAGTATCCGATGATGCTCTCCACGACGTCGGAGCCTCCCACGGCGGCCAGCCGAACGACTACGGCACGCGCTCGACAGTCGGCACATTCACTCGCAATGAATACGTGGCATCACCAATAGTTTCGTCGGCGCTCGGGCGCACGCGTCCGATCTGCAGCTCCGACACCGCCTCGACGACGCTTGAGGTGAGGTTCTGTTGGCCGAGGCGGTGCTCGGCGAGTCTGATCAGGTCATCGGAGTTGCCGCCGGCCCTGAGGATGCTGCGTCGTCGTTCAAGACGAACCAGTGCGCGCCGTCGTCGACCTTTGCAGTTGTGCCCATACCGCACATCCTTCCGCATCGCGGCGCGGTGCCTGCCCAGGTAGACGTTGCTGAGCACGGGGCCCGGGGCGGCGTTCGCGGCCCTCTCGGTACGCCGCTACGCGGAGGCTCTCTGGGTCTCGAGCGCGGCCAGGACGAAGTCGAGGCCGAAGATGAACTCCTCCGCCGGGTCGTAGCCGGCAGCGACGAGCGCCGCAGCGGATTCGTTGAGGTAAGGGAACTCGTCCGGAGGAAGCTGGGGCAGGAAGACGTCCTCGGTCATGTCCGCGAGCTCATCGGCGGTGTCGAACGGCAGGCTGGCTTCCTGCAGGGCGAAACCATAGACGTAGCTGTCGAGCAACCAGTTGGCGTGCGTCGCCATCAAGACCGTGAAGCCAGCCTTCCGCAGGCAGGCGGTGACCGCTTCGCGGTGGCGGAGGTTCGCGGGCCCCGGCGATGTCCGCGACTCCATCAGTCCGATCGCCCACGGGTGGCGTGCGAGAACCTGTCGGGCGGACACCGCTCGCCGCCGCATCGCCGACTGCCAGTCGGTTTCCTCGGGCGGGAGCTCGATCTCCGCGAACACGATGTCGATCATGGCGTCCAGCAACTCTTCCTTGCTCGCCACGTAGTGGTACAGAGACATCGCGCCCGCGCCGAGCGCGCCGGCCAGCCGGCGCATGCTCAGCCCGTCGACCCCCTCGTGGTCGGCGAGTCGAAGTGCCTCGACCACCACCCGCTGCTTGCTCAGCCCCGCGTCGGACGCGACCTGGCGTTGTTCCCTCGCAGACACGGGTCTCCTCACTCTCTCGAAAGCCTTGACAATCGTACAGCGTACGACCATAGTACAGCGTACGACGTACGGTGTACGAACCGGCGCGAACGGTTCGGACGTGAGGAGGCTTCTGTGGGAGTCGAACAGCGATCGAATGCCAGAGCGCGTCGGGTGCCGGGGGCGAGTCGGGCCTCCGTGGCGACGATGCGGGCCGCCGTCCAGCGTCGCTACGGCCCGCCCTCGGTGCTCGAGTCGTCCGAGGTCGGGTTACCGCTGCCCGGTCGAGGCGATGTGCTCGTCAAGGTGGGTGCGGCCTCGGTGCATCCTGGTGACTACTTCGTCATGACCGGTGAGCCGTACGTGGTGCGCCTGGCGTTCGGGCTCCGCCGGCCGCGCCACGGCATCCCTGGCAGGGACCTCGCCGGGGTGGTGGCAGCAGTCGGGAAAGACGTCACCGCTCTCGGCCCCGGCGACGAGGTGTTCGGCTGGAGCACCGCTGGAACGCTCGCGGAGTATGCCTGCGTCCCGGCGGACAGCCTCGTGTCCGTGCCTGCCGGCCTGTCGGTCGTGGATGCGGCAGCGGTGCCCACGTCGGCCATCGCGGCGTTGCAGGCATTGCGCGAGATCGCGGACGTTCGACCGGGCCGGACGGTGCTGGTCACGGGCGCGTCCGGCGGCGTGGGCTCCTTCGCAGTACAGATCGCCAAGGCGTTTGGCGCCGAGGTGACGGGTGTGTGCAGTACCCGCAACGTCGACCTGGTCCGGTCGCTCGGTGCCGACTACGTCGTCGACTACACGAGGACCGACTTCACCCGCACCGGGAAGCGCTACGACGTCATCCTCGACAACGTGGAAGCCCAGCCCCTGGCCGCCGTCCGCCGAGCACTGACGCCCACAGGCGTCCTGATCCCCAACAGCGGACGCGGTGGCCGCTGGCTCGGCCCCCTCGGCCGGATCGTCAAAGCGCGTGTGCTGTCCGGGTTCACCCGTCAGCAGCTGAAGCCCTTCCTGTCGGTCGAGAAGCGCCGGCACCTGCTCACCCTGGCCGACCTGCTCGCGACCAGGCAGGTCACACCCGTCATCGACCGCACGTACCCCCTCGACGAAGCAGCCGACGCCCTCGCCTACGTCGCGGGCGGCCACACCCGAGGGAAGGTCGTGATCACCGTCTGACGACCGGACGGACGAGAACGACTCAACCCATGCGTAGGCACGCCCAGGCCTGCCGCCATCCCGGCGGCGGGACCGCTCCGCTCGAAAGAGGAACCGATGACCATCCGGACGAGAACCCCGAACGTGCTCGACGACCCGCCGATCCCCGTGCGGGCCAAGCTCGCCGCCGCATGGACCAGCTTCATGTTCCTCTACATCTACGTCGACTACTTCCACCTCTACAAGCCCGGCGCCATGGACGACATCCAGGCTGGCGTCGTCTTCGAGTTCGACATCAGCCCGGCGTTGATGACCGCGTTCCTCGCGCTGATAGCGATCCCAGCCCTGATGGTGATGCTGTCCATGACGCTGCCCGCCCGGGTGAACCGCGCCACGAACCTCGTCGTGGCATCTCTGTACATCCCCGTCACGGTGTTCAACGCGGTAGGGGAGTCCTGGGACTGGGCCTCCTTCTACGGCCTCTCCATCGGAATCGAGGTGCTGATCCTGGCCTTCATCCTGCGCTTCGCCTGGACATGGTCTCGAAGCCCCGCCGTCCCAGCCGGTCCCGCATCGACGGACCTTCGACAGTAGGTGTCCGTGCAACGCGCACGCCGGTCTCGTGGAGGCCATCGTGACGAACCTGCCCGGAGCGGTCTGGCAACGCTGCCCCGCACCCGCTACGCCGCGAACCTAGGGTGGACGAGGTGGGCATCGGGGTACTCCGCTCCGGCCCCACTTGTTACCAACTCAGCGTACGTGAGGGGACGGAGTGCGCCTCCATGCCTCCGGGAGTGGAAGAGTGCAAGGCGAAAAACCTGCTGTGACGTGAGCTCTCACATGGAGAGCGGGCGACGGGAATCGAACCCGCGTAATTAGTTTGGAAGCCTTGCCGGGTGGCGATCGGATGATGCGGGCCAACCGGCCGAGAATGGCTGCTGACCTGGTCTTATTGTAATGTTGGAGTGGGTCGGCGTGGGGTCGGGACTGGCCTCTATTGGCCCTAACTAGGGCCAGATTGGCGGGAGTTGGGGCCAATAAGGGCCAGTCCCGCGAGCCCCCGTCGACGGCGGGCGCAGACGATGGCTGCGGGCTTGATCTGCGAGCCAAGGGCTCGTCATGGCGGTCGCACCTGGGTGTCCAGCCCGACTAGGACCGCAAGGAGGCCAACGAGGGTTCCAGAACCCAGCACGTCTCTGGTCTGGATGAGCCCGGCGATTTGTGTCAGGGGAACCCACTCGATCAGGGCTGCCTCTTCGGCGTCCGTCGGCTCGCCGATCTGCTCGGCGCCATGGAAGACGAAGACCTCATGCGGCGTGTCGACCATCCCGGGCATCGGCTGAAAGCCCGCGACCGGACGCCCCTCGCCACGAGGCTTCCAGCCCGTCTCCTCGACCGTCTCCCGTATAGCAGCAGCCTGCGGCGACTCGTCGTTTTCGACGATCCCACCGGGGGCATCCCAGCCAATCTGGTCCGTAGCGAACCTGTGGCGCCTCATCAGCAGCACGTGGTCGCCGGCATCATTCAAGACGATCGCGGTGGACACCGTCTGGAGCCGCACCACGTGGTGCCAGAAACGGTGGCCGTCGGGCGGTTCGATCTCCACCTGGACGAGTCGAACCCACGGGTTGTCGTAGAGCACCCGCTCCCCGAACACCTGCGTCAGCGGTACACCGGCATTGTCTTCGCTCACGTGGTCACTCTGACATGCAACTGCGCCGGCCAGATCGTCCACCTGTCTCGCCGATGGGTGACCGACAGGTTCCTTGACTCGATCGCCTATGGCAGGTCGATGCGCAGTTGGAGTGCGGCTTCTCGCAGAGCCTTCCAGCCACCGGGCAGGGCGACGAGCCGCTGCAGTTTTGGCTCCAATGCGTACGATCCCCAGAACTGCCCGGCTGTGTTCTGCATGAGGTGGATGAAGTAGCGCCCGACCGCCTCCGGCTGGGAGTCGATGAGCTCGTTGGACACAAAGCGTGAGGCGCCGGCATGCGAACTGAACCCTGAGGGTGTCGACAGGACGAGTTCCACTGCGGTTGCAAAATCTGCCGTCGGTGCGAAAGGCGCGATCGCTGCGAGTGCGTTCGACTCAACGGGCAACAGAGCGACCGGGTCACTCTGGACGCGGCGATGCCAGTACTCAGCTAGCCAATCGTTCCAGACCGCGCTTCGTCCCGGCTCATCCAGGTTTTCAAGTTCCTCTCGGATGGCTTCAATCCACCGAACCCGGTCGCCCACTTTTGCCTTGGCAGTGAGCCGTCGGACCCACGCGGCGGGCGGTGGTGTCTCGCAGCGGACTGCGATAGACGCCAGAAGTCCGGCCCAATGCCGCGCTTGGTCCTCACCGAATGGCCCCAGGCGGCGCGCGGTCTCGATCAGGCCTTCGAGTAGTCCGTTGGCAACCAGGCCGCTGTTCCATCGTGCGAAGCTCAGGACACCCCACCAGTACGGTTCAGCGACGAGCGGATCACTCCAGTCACCGAGCGGGAGGAGCTGGCTTCGGCACCAGTCGGCGTCGGCCGCGTCCAGAAAGTGCAGCCGGCCAGCCATCTGTGTCAGCGCGTAGGCGCCGCGCTGTGTCCGGTCGGTCAGGGCCTTGTCTAAGAATTCCCTGTCCTCCGGGGGCAAGCCATGCCAGTTGTCACCAGCGGCTGCCCAACGGCGCCGGAACATCTCGAACCAGAAATCCATGAGTTGCCCGGCCGGAGTGTTGATCGTCCTCGACAACCAGTCTCGTCCGCTGTCCGATTGATACAACTCGGCGGTTGCGCATGCATCCCACATTCGCTCCACGAACACGGCTGTCGCCGGCGCTTGCTCCCATTGAGCACCTTCGGTCCGGTGCGCGAACATCAAGAACTGGCCGACAGCGTGGTCCAGCGATTTGAGGTCGGCATCAGCCAGGATGTCCATGATGGCGCTGAGATCGTCGGGCTCTTTTGCGTGCCCCCATGCACTCACTACGGCCGTCTGTAGTTGCAGGTAATTGTCGATGTGCGGCCACAGTTCAAGCCCAGCGGCAGGCCGCTGCTGCACCGTATTCCGCAGCATCGTGACCGCATCCTCGCGGCTCGGGCCGCCTGAGAGGGGGTACGTCCGCTCCTCGAATCCGAGGACGAACGCGACCGCGTCCGCTGGCGATTCCCGCACTCTGTTGTCGAACTCCTCGCCGCTCATCGGCGGGTTGTCCCTGACAGTGCCGGACTCCGACCAACTGGTGATCCCTGGGTACGGCGACCCCTCGACAGCTCCCAGCTTGTCGCGGAGAGTCGTCAGCGCGCCCGTAAGCATGTCATTGCGGACCCCGCACCGCTCGAACCACTCCAACGCTGTGAAACTTTTGTACAGGTCGGACTGG
This sequence comes from Promicromonospora aerolata, assembly GCF_042682255.1. Classification (NCBI taxonomy): domain Bacteria; kingdom Bacillati; phylum Actinomycetota; class Actinomycetes; order Micrococcales; family Promicromonosporaceae; genus Promicromonospora; species Promicromonospora aerolata. The sequence continues at coordinate 2,130,190 of NZ_JBHUHF010000001.1, read as the reverse complement.
TCGTCGCTCGCCGGGGCATACGCCTGCACAAGCTCGTCGACAAGCTTTGTGTCTGCGCCGGGCGCGGCGGTCTCCAAGAGGTGGAACACCTCTTGTGCGAGATCCTGGTCCAGCGTCAGGGATCGGTCCAACACGAGCCGCACCTTCGCGTTCTCGTCCAACCCGGGCGAGTTGGCAGCAACATGAACTGCGAGCCTGCGCATCAACGCATGCCTACTCTCGAGCCAGCGGTCGACGAGCTGCCGAGCTGAATTGGGTTGCGAATTCCACAACTGCACCGCGCAATCACGGACCGCATCGATGACAGCATCAATCGGGTCACGATGGCGGTCCTGTACATGCGCCTGGATCGCCGACCGCCTATGGGTCAACCCAAACGCCGAACGTTCGACCTGCGCCTCCAGGTTCAGGTGCCGCAACAATGCGCCCTCGACAACCGGGAGTACGACAGGGGCCAGGACGTCGAGCTCAGGGACGAACTTCTGCGCCCACGCGGTGTCTAGCCAGTGCAGGTGGCCCCGCGTCGCGATCCCCATTCGTGCATGACCCCAACCCTGGTGGGCTGCCAATCGTGGCTCCATCAAGTGGCCTAGGAGGGCAAGAACCAGGTCGCGGTCGGCCCAGACCCCTTCCCACTCGAGTGCGGAGTCCAGGTTGTCTGTCCAGTGCTCGGCATGCTCCTGCTCCATCAGCACCCAGACCCACCGCAACACGTGCTCCGGCCGAGTGCCGCTGAACGCATGTAGCCCGTTCGCAAGGGTGTTCCACGCGGCTGCCCCCAGCACGCCACCAGCCTCTGCGAACACCGTCCAGGCCTTCGCGCTGATCTCTTCGTTGTTGATCAGCGCGAAGTCATGCGTGAACCACAGCGCCAGTCGACTGGTGACGTCATCACCAGCATTCGACCGGTCGAACAAGCGACGGAACGGCTCCTCCTGCGCTGCCCACTCCAGCCAGAACGCATCCTTCGCATAGTCGCAGAAGAAACCCACCCGATCTGGGCGGTGAAGCGAGTCTTGCAGGTACGACTGCTCGTCTGGCGTCGGCTCTGACGCGCTCGATACAAGGTCACGGATGCGCTGCCGATGGTCCAGCAACCCCATGCCGCCAAGGTCTGCCCACTCGGTCAGGCACTTGGTCAACACGTCGTGCTCGCCGGAGGGATAGTCGAGCACCGTCACTTGAAGTCGCTTCCACATCGGATCATCCGGCTTGTCCGTCAGCACGTACCGCTTCGACTTCGAGCCCAGTCCTAGCCCCAAGTACTTCATAACCACATCGGAGTGGCTGTATCCAACGAAGAGCACGACATACTCGCGAAACATTCGCTCCAGAAACCGCGTCGCCCACGCGCCGTGGAAATACGCCCTACTGAAGTCGCGGTCTGTCACCACAAGCTGTCGCGGCTCGGCCTCCGCAGACCCATGTAGATACACGAGGCCCTCGAAGTCATCTCCTAGAGGCAACGCTGGCGCCCGGAAGACTTCTAACCCCTCACCGTGGTGGCTTCGTAGAGTCGCCTCAAGGTGAAGGTCATAGTTCGTCGTTACGACGCGGGTGGTTCCTTGCGTCGCGATAAGTGCCAGAGCGACGTGGTTCGCGTTAGGAGATGACGTCGGGACAGTCACGATGCGCTGGACCAGCCGGTGGACATCGACCCCTTCGCCCTCGTCCACCACGTCCATGAACGCGTCGAGCTGGTCCTTCCACCCGTCCGACGCAGGATCCAGCGGCGACTGCACGGTCTGAGCGACTTGCAGAGCAAGGCCCTCGAAGCTTGGCAGGCCCGAGGGCTGGCCTATGGAGATACCAGCGCCGGTGAAGATGACCAGACGACCCTCCTCATACGCCGTCAGAAGGTCCGCCGGAATCTGTACCCCGCCGAGAAGCATGACCGGAGTCTTACAGATCTCGGCCTCGATCCGATGGGCACGCGTCCGGCCCGGCGGGTGACGTCTGCCTGTTCGTGGGTGATATTGAGTCGCGCGAGACCGCGACTGGTTGGCCTGGGACAGCTCTCGCTGGAGCGCATTTCGGGCGCTTTTGTCCGTCGGTGTGGTCAAGCGTGGCGTGCTGAAGAACACCAACACCCAGGTCCTACCCTGCTACACCGAATGCAGCCCAGGTGCCGTGGCGTGGCTCACCGGCGGTTTGGGCAGAGCATTCGAGGACCACCGGGCGACGAGCACCGCCCACGGCAGATTCGAAGCCCGCGGCCAACTCCTGGCGATGCTCGAGTGTTCGGGTGATTTTCGCCAGAGTCGCGACGAGCATGCAGCGTGATCCCTGACGTCGCTACTACTGTGAGGCTCCCGATCAAGTCGAGCAGGGAGCCACATGAATCTCTTCGATGTCCAGCATAAGCTCATTGCGGATCGCGCCTCCGAAGCGTGGTATCGCATCCGTGTGGCCGGCCCTTCGTTTCACTATCGCTGGGAATTCGGGTGGGGCTCGGAAGGAAACTTCAGCAACGTCATCGGCGAGCACCACAGCCATGCAGTCTGTCGAGAGGAGCCGAGCCTCACGATGTCGTGGGGCATGGAAGTCCATCGGGAGGAGCGCAGGGATCTGTATTTCGGCTGGGCTCAGGAGTTCGTGGACAAGACTGTGCACGCGTTCTGGGTCGACTTCTTTTGGAATAACGCGCTCATCGATCGTGTCGAACTCTGCCAGATTGACGGCGGCCATGGCACTATCCCGATACCGGACGCTGGCCTCGAGGTCTCTGACTTCGAGACGGCCGTCGCGTTCCTGATCCATGATCTTGAAGACCAGCCTAACCACGACCATCCTGGCCGGTACCTGGACGGAATCGGTGCTAAGCGGGTTCGAGACCAGGACCGAGGGGGCGCTGGCTCGGCCTGACGGTCGGACATGTGACGCTAAGCCAAATGACAGATCAGCGTTGAAATGCTGGCTTGCGCTCCACTTCACGTCTGCGAGGCCTTCGAACTGGATGACGTAGACGCCAGCTGCTTTCCGGGTCTCGGCGCCAAAACAGTCCACGAAGTGATCTGGGGACTGCTGCGCGGATAGGTGGCACCTGACTTGTGGTGCCGACAGGCATCACTGGAAGGATGTTCACCGTGCGCAGACCCCACCCCAAGAGTTGCGCGAGGACGTCGTGGCCGTCGCCCCGCGTGGCGAGGCTCCGATCCGGCAGATCGCGAAAGAGTTTGGGATCAGTGAGTCCTGCCTGCGTGACTAGTTGCACGCAGTCGACGTGGGTACCTGGCAGCACAGGCACACGATCGCCGGGCACGCACGCGACGACGTAAGCGCGCGACGGACACAACGGCGCGACGGACGCGGTTGCGTGGCCAGGTAGCTAGGGCAGGCGAGCGGACAGACGGCGGGTCCCGCAGAACCGCTCGGCATCGGGTCACGCCTCTTGCAGATCGAGGTAGGAAGTGTCGAACCCCCGCCGCGTGGAAACCTCACGCAGTGGTGAAGAGACATGGAGCCGCGCCGATGGCAAGGGCTCGTCTCTCCGATATGGCGCCGTGACCAGGATGATCAGCTGGCTCATCTCATAGGCTCCTGCCACCGCCCGGGCAAGTCGGCACCAACTCCTACGGGCGGCAGCCACAGCGAGCGGAGCGGCAACCGTGTGTAGTGATCGCTCTCCTCAAATAAGGGCCTGCACGGAGGTCGACAGTGAGCGTCACCGAGGGCCTACGATGTCGCCTCTGTTCGGGTAGACCGTATCGAATCGCTTACAGGTAACTCGTGCGATCGTCGAAATTTTTTCCGACACAGTGTGGGGTCCCAAGAGTTTAGGAGGGTGATGTTGTCCATTTCCGAAAAGGTCCCGCGGGGGACCGAGCAACTATCTGGATACCTACTCGAAGAGGTTGTCGCGCATTTCCTTGCCAGCAGCGGTTACCGCCTCCTTCAGGCGGCTGATGATGGCAAGGTGCTCAAGTGGAAGGGTCACGGGCTCTGCGTCCAAGGTCGTGGGGCGTTGCACCAGGCCGATGCGCTTGGCGAACTGAAGTTCACACTCCCTTTCACTTTGCCGATTCGCCTATTCGTCGAGGCCAAGAACACTAAGAACCCGATCGGGCTTACGGTGGTCAGAAATGCGCACGGCGTCCTCCATGACGTGAACGAGAATTCTCAGGTCGGTTGGGGCGACGGTTCGCTTATCGTGCGATCCAAGCAAGTGCAGTATCGATACTCGCTGTTCTCGACGGGCGGGTTCTCGCGTGAGGCACAGGAATTCGCGTACGCGCATCAGATATCTTTGATCGACCTCTCCGGGCCGTCGTGGGGCGGATTGGCTAAAAAACTGAAACGGGGGGCAGCGCGCCTCCTGGGCACGCCTGGGCTAGAGCCCGATGTGCGCAAGCTGTCTCGTCTCGCCTTGCGCCGTGCGCTTGGCGAACTTGCTCAAGACGGCGATCTTTCTGTAACGGGCCTACCGGACGCCGAGTGGAGAGAGCTCCGTTCGTGGGCGGAGGAGCTGGCGAATGCCATTCTGCGTTCTGACGCAAATGAGGATCTCCTGCTCGGCTTTATTGACGCCCCTTTTGTGCTGGCGCTCTATCCAGTCGATTCTGGAGCTTTTCAGACATACGTTCGGCGACGTTCGCAGCCGATCAAGGTGAACATCCTCTACGAGGGAGGAATGGGGCGCGCCGGTGGCGAGTGGGTTATTACCAATCCGGGCCGTCGTGAGAGATTCCGGTTGAGATTCCTATTGCCCGGATTTCTCGAGGAGCCGTTGTTGGCGATAAATGACGGGGAAGTTCGCGACGGCGAAGCGTCTCTCAAGAACGCCTTAATGTCAACGATTGTTGTATACATTGACGGGCGTCCGGTTCGCTTCGAGTATGAGCGGGCGCTCGTCTCAGACCACGGAACTGTCCCAGAGGATGCGCACCAGGGCAGCGAACTGCGGGAGGCGCTTGGTGCGGGCGAGTATATCCTTTATGACGCTCTCGAGCTGGGGGATAGTATCGACGGTATCGAGCCCAGAAATTTCTGGTCTGAGCCGACTGTTCGCGAACTGATACGACGTCTAAATGGGCGCAATCCTGCGGTTGAGAAGGTCTTTCGGTACGCGGCTCAACATGGCGGCTCCATATCGAGAGAGGAGGTTTACGATGTCGCAGGCTTTGCGCCCGATCGAAGATTGATCGGTCTGGCTCGCCCATTGAACAGGATTCGAGAGGAGCTGATTCTCGAAGGGTCGCTTTATGATGGTGCAGCGGTACCTTTCCGGGCGCATTACGAGCAAGGTATAGCTGTGTCATATGAGGTGTCGGAGGATATTCGCGCGGTTTTGAGACCTGGGGGTAGCGCCTGAGCCAGTGTCGTTAGATACGGATGGAGGGTGGCGGACCTCTGACCGTAAGTTCGGACGTCGTTCGTGACGTCCTTGGGCCGGCGCGGCTGCCGGGGTATCACCGTCAACCGGTCTAGTAGAGGCAGGCCACGTACCCAGCCACGGATCCAGGTTGCATTAGGTCCTAGCTACCAGAGCCCGGCGAGCTCGGTGGCGGGTGGGCTCTTGGACGCCTTGGCGAGGGCTTCTACGACGACGAGGCTCAGGTCTGGATCTGGTCGGTGATGTCGCGTAGGCACTTCCACCCTGCGGGCGAGGGCGTCGACGGTGGGTCGGGTCTTGACGCGGACGACCTCGAATGCTGTGTTCAAGGCGGGCGCGGTCACGCAGCGGCTTCGAGCTCCATTGGCGGTGAGCAGCGCAGAGTGCGACCCTGAAGGTCCAACCGCACAAGTGCGGAAGGCCGGGACGCCGAGACCAGACCACACCTGCGGCTATCGCTCGGCACGGGGGGTTGGCAGAGAGGCCTAATGCGCGCGATTGAAAATCGCGTGGTGGTGTGACAGTCACCCAGGGGTTCGAATCCCCTGCCCTGCCCAAAAACGGGCTGCCGACCTTGCGCCGTAAGGCTGAGGCTTGGACTCATGCCTCAGGCGGTGGGCCGATGTCGAGCACGATGACTTCGATCTCGTACTGGGGCCGGTACTTATCCGCCTGCTCTTGGAGCATCGCGCGGAGCGCCTCGGGGTCGGGGTACCTCTTGCCCCCACGACTGCGGTCGGGCGCTCGGCGTCACCCAGTACACGATGTAGATGCCGTTGGTGAGGCCTTCCGGAGCAAGGTACTGGCCGACGAGTTGATGGTCGATTGCAGTGGGCAGCTCTCGGTTCTTCACTAACTTCGCTTCGAAGAGGACTCGAGCCAGCAATGCATGGCCCGACGTGACGGTGACATCGATCCGGGTTCCGACGCCTTTTGGTCCATCACGTCGGACCTGCACTTCTCGGTCTACCACCACGTGAGGGCTAAGCCGAAGTGCAAGGTCACGCTTGAGCCAGTCCGAGATGTCATCTTCACCCTTCGGAGAGGGTGCCGTGTTGTAGGGCTCGTTCCACAGGATTCTGTAGTCGGATTTCTGACGTAAGTCATGTTGTATCTTCTCGAGTTGCTCCAGCAGCACGCGCGAAAGATCCGCTGAGTTGCGCACGAGCCGGGCGTCATTTTCTTCGAGGAGCTGGAAGATCGTCGGTGCTGGAGTCGGCCGCCACCGTTGGCGGGCCTCCTGGCCACGGGCTTCACGCAGGAAGTGGTCGATCTGTTCGACGTCGGCAGAGTCCCGACCGACTCGCAGAGACGCAAGCGCGCCGGCCAGACCACGTTCAGCCAAACCCTGGAGCACCGCAAAGCGGACGCGCCGTGCTTCGGAGTGGTCCGTGATCTCGAAGTGCTCGTCATCACGAGGTGGGTCGTCTGCGAACGGCATCGCATCGAGAAGGGCGCCAGCGAGGTCGCTGAGGCGCGTGTCGTCGAGCTGTTTGGCATCGAGGTGTCGCAAGATTCTCGCCTCTGGGAGAGTCTCAACACTCAGTCGTGTAGGGAGGATCGCCTCTGGTGAAAGTCGCGCAAGAATCATTTGAGCCCTGAGCGGCGCATCAGGTGTCCGATTAATGTCAGAGGCTGTCGCGAGAGCCCGCTCGGGGGCATGCGACTCAAGGAGGCTGAGCGCCGTATCGCGCCTAGCACTGGATTCCTCCGGATCGCTGGCGATCTCAGCAAGGACGACATGAAGGCTGACATCGGACAGGTCGACGAGCGGGTGGCTGGTGTAGAAGGAGTCGCTCGAGGACCGTACCCAGCTCTGTATCGTCTCGCCGATCAGCGTGCGAGCCTGGTCTGGAGCGGCCTTGATGAGAAGTTGCCCCCATGAGCCAGAGTTGCCGAACCAAGGCTTCTTTACGAGTACGGCGACCCACGGCTCCCAAATCCGCGGGGGTAGCAAGGCGAGGTCTTCGGGGGTGTGCAGTGCTGCCGTCGCGAACACGAACGCACCAGTCCAGTCGGGCAGTACCGTGTTGGGTGCGTACCTCGTGGAACTCGACCAGCGATCCGGCTCGGGTTTGTGGAGAGTGACGAACCGCAGTGCAAGACGCTGGAACTCCACTTGTTCGTCGGGCGTGAGTGTCGACCAAAGCGGTCGCTTCGTCAGGTCCCATTCCGTGATCGCGCGGTGCCCGCGGTCGTCGGCCGCCAAGGCCTTCGCCGCCATCCAGAAGGTTGTCGGGTCCTCCGCTGCTGCGCTCATCGCGCTCCGGAGTTCCGAAAGTTGTTGAGCCTTTCTGGTCGCGATGACTTGCTTGCGCTCGGCCCACCGGTCCTTAGGTCGAGCGTCGATCGAGCAGGACCCGCGGAAGCGGGCGAGGGCGTCGAAAACTGGATGGCCCGCCCTAATCTCAAGGATCTGGTTTGCCATCCGTGCATCGTCGACCTGGCTCGCGAACTGGTCCAGGATCGCTCGTGCTGGCTCCGCATTTCCGAGGGGAGTTTGCTCCATCCGACTGAGCAACCACGAGAGGTCCGCTGGGCCGAGGAGGCGAGTGTGGAGCACGGCCAGCCAGGCGTCCCGGTGGCCGAAGAGAGCGCTTTCCGCGACTACTAGACGTTTGTGGTCGTCGTCTCCTGCTTCCCACGGCAATGCGCGCAGGCTGGATCGGTCAAGCCAGAGATCGGCCCGTTCGCTCCCAAGTACCGCTCCAAGGTCGCTGAGAATTTGCTCGTCGCCTACCTCCCAGACCCTGGCGATCAGTTTCTCTGCGAGGTCTCTGTAGTCATCGTCCGGACGCTGCTCGGCCGCGTCGATCTGCGATCGGAGCAACTGCAGTGCTTCCTGGGCGTTGAAATGAGTGGGCAACTCGTCGAGAAGCATCGCGTAGTCGCCGTAGAAGGACGTCCGGCGACGAGGCCGCAGCACAGCCTCAATCTGGTCGACACTGATTGGAAGTCGAAGCATCGCGCGGAGGGAAGCGGCTAGGAGCTCATCATTCGGGTCGTCTGTCTCGTCCAATGTCAAGAACGCTTCGAGCTCGACCATCCGGTCGACCGGAGCAATGTCAGAGAAGGAACGGACCGCGTCGGCACGAATGAAGTCGGGCCACTTTGTGTCGCGTGCTGCGGCGAGGAGATCATCGGCCACCTCGTATACCGCACAGTGGCGTGCGATCCGCGCGATCCAGAAAATCTCCCAGAAGTGGACAGGACGCGCGGCTGCCTGTTGCAGTTGGCCCGCCAGACCAGGGTGGGCAAGGACCGCAGTGTTTGCAGTCCAACTGCCGGCGACTGATCCCGTTGAGGCGCCGCAAAGCAGCGACTGGACGATTTCAGCACGAACCTGGTTGGCGGCTAGCTCGAGTCCGGCAGTTCCGAGCAGGGACTCGGCGTTGTCGGCGACGAGCCCTGGTGGCAGCGTCGTGCTGAAGGTGGTCATCCAGCCGAGCACTTCGATCATCGGGCCGGGGACCAACCCGTTGGTATCTGCTCCAAGGAGCGAGAGCAGTCGGGGGCCTGAGACGTTCTTTCGTGCCAGGTAGCTGGCCGTTAAGAACTCCGCGTAGGACTGATGCGTGAACGCGATGCCTCCGTCACCAGCGGCGACGAAGAGGGCGGTGCCCAGCACCTCCTTGACGTCGTCGAGCGTCACGGGTGCGCCGGGGATGTCGAGATCGTGGCCCACTGGAATCTCTGGAACTAGGAGGGACGTCGTATCGCTTCCAGACGTGTCGGGCGTTCCGGGGGACGCTACGTATGAACGCTCCGAGTTGCCGAGGATGAAACGTCCGACGCTGCCGGCGAGGACGATCGTTGCGAGCCGCTCAGCGATCCCCCACAGCCGCTCGTAGGGCTGTCTCAGGGCGCGAAGATCACCCCGCTCTTCTAGCAACCCTCGGATTGTGTGCCGCATGGACTCGGAGCGGTTCGTTGGCAGTTCTCCTGTGGCTCGCCACCGGTCGAACAGTAGTCGGGCGGTCTGCGGCTGTGCGAGCTGCCGGCCTATGTGTGCTTGTCTGACAGCTTCCGAGAAGTGCTGGTAGTCGCCGCCAGCCAGGACCTCCACCGCATCACGATCCAGCGGCAGCAGCTCGAACTGATCGAAGGACGTCAACTGCGCAGGGACGAGGCGGGCAAGGTCAGCAGTCCACGAGGCTGGCCTGCAGGCCAGCCGCCATGACACTCCGACGGCTCTAAGTTCCCTGAAGACGTCGAGCAGTTGGCGGTCGAGGAATGGATGTACAGGGAGGGCCTCGTCAAGAGCGTCAAGGTAGACGATTCGGACACCGCTCTGAACCATCTCACGGAGCCGGTTCAGAGCCTTCTCCGGTTGCCACCTCAGGTCTACCGATTCGCTTCCCGGCTCTCGATGACGGAGGCCTTCCATGAGTGTCGTCTTCCCGGAACCGCCCGGAGCAAGTAGAACGAAGGACCGTTCAGTCCCGATCAGCGAGTCGGCTGGAAGGACTTGAGGCCCTTGGTACGAGTCCCGCGTCACGGACTCGCGATCGAGCAACCCGTCGCGCGTGCGCGGTATCTGCCGTATCTGCCCGTCCTTCCATCTTTCGGGGATCGCCACCCACCTGTGCTCCGGGCCGATCGTGCGGGGGCCCTGCGGCCCCCCGTTATGCACCTGATCCTCCACAGAGAGGCCGGTGCTTGCGGCAACCCCGCGCTGTCATTCGCTGGGACTCGTCAAACTGCCTTCGAGCGCCGTGGCCATTGCCGCGACTTCCCTCGGTGCTGTCGTCAGGTCCTCGACGATCGCGGGGGAATATCTCGGGCGCGGGCGAATTGTCGACGTCTCCGGGCGGTTGGTCATGCAGCAACGCGAAGTCGAGCCACACCTGGTCTCGTGGCACGAGCTCGTCGTGCTCGCACAACTTGAGTACGTCCGCCTCGACACGCGGCTCGCTGGCTGTACATGCCTCGACGAGGTGGTTGGGGCGCGCCCGCGTCAGCGGGTGCCACTTGAGCGTGAAGTGCCGGTTCGGGCGTAGGTCGCGGACCCGTGGCCAGAACGTCGATGCTGGCTTTTCAAGCTGGGCGTCGATCACGGCTGGGGTGCGCTGCTCAGCGTGGGGACGGAAGGCATCGTCGCCTGGTGGCATGCGCTCCATCGTAGTAAGAAGTATCAGGTTCGACGGCTGTAGCGCAGGTTGCACAGGGCGAAGTTCGCGTCCAGGACCAGAGCAAGCAGGAGCCGGTCACGCCGCAGGACCAGGAGCAGGCTCAGGCCCGCAGCCTGCTACCGCCGGTTCCCGACAGTGCTCGCCGCGTAGCACCAGGCCCGGAGGCCGTCATCCCCGTGCCAGGGGAGGCCGGTTCGCATACCCCGGGAAGGTCGCGCGCCACCCCGGAGGGATCCCACAGCCTCGTCCGGTACTTGGCAGCACGAGCACACGGCCGGCAAGCACGCGACGACGAGGCACGAGCACGCGACGACGCACACGGGCGAGTGACGAGGCCGCGTGGTTAGGGCAGTCGAGCGGATGGACAGAGGGTCCCGCGGACCGTTTCGACAAAGGCCACACACCTAATGCACAAGCAATGAGTGGTTCCGTCCGTACGAAACGATTGGGGTGGGCAAATGGGCGTCGACAAGAGTTCTGCCGAGCTGGGTGACTGCAGGTCTCGCACACCCACCGAGCACCGGTCCGCCGGCTATCGCGTGGGCGCCTCGGGCGTGTGCCCCCGATGCGGAGACCAGATCCCGGTAAGGACGACGGGGAGGCCAGCGAGATGGTGCTCGAAACGGTGTCGGCGCGCTGCGTACGAAGAACGCCGGGCCGCAGTCGCAGGGTCCATCGCTCTCGAGGTGGTGGAGACCGTCACGACGACCGAGCACGGGCTCGATGAGTGCGTCAGGCGAGTGCAGGCTTCTCCCGTAGCGGTGCGCAAGGTCCTCACTCACCTGACAAAGTTGCTGGCAGAGGACGGTCTGCGTGACCCGAAGTGGACATCGACGATGGACGCTGCAGTAGTACTCGCGCGTGCGGTGCGTACCGGAGGTCGAACCTCCGACCGCTTTCCTCCGCGGGGCCACGTCAAGCCAAGTGGGTAGAGCCTCAGCGCGATGCCGGCGTCTTCACACGGTCTTGAAGGCCGGCAGGAGGCCCACATGTCACCCGTGCAGTGGTCGTACGGCCATCACGCCGGAGTGAGCGATGAACCAAGCAAGGCCGCACAGCGCCAGTGCACGTTGGCCGCCAGCGAAAACTTGTGTCAGCCTCTCGCCCTACCCTCGGTGGTGCAACTAGAGTGCAAGTTCAAGCACGAGAGAGGTGACAAGGTGACGATGCCTGCTGCAGACGAAGGCCGCAGGTTCCTCCTGGATGATTCACCGCTCGAGCTCGCCGTGTTCGAGGTGCGGTTCCCCGCGCACACCGATCAGGTGACCGTCGAGGAGGGACTCAAGATCCGCGACTCGATCGCGGCTCTTGTCGGCGTCGGGTTTCCGACTGTCGACCCGGCGCAATCTCATGAGGTCATGTTGACGCTTGGTCCCGATGGGGCAACTCAACAGGGGACCTCAATAGAAGGCGTGCAGATTAGCGACCCAGAACGCGGACATGTGATCTCTGTGTTTCCTGGGCAGCTTGCTGTGCAGGTGCAAGTTTATGGGCGGTGGAGCGTGACGCTGAAACCGCTCATCAGTGCGGCGCTAACGGCCCTGGATCAGGCGCTGTCTCCGCCCGCGGTCACGCGCGTTGGATTGCGCTATGTCAACAGGTTCAGGAACCATTTGGCTCACGATCCGCAATTCTGGGGAGGCAGGATCGAGCCCAGTCTCGCGGGACCGATCGTGGCAGGACCTTTTGCAAGCCAAGTTTCGAGGACTCAGCACCAGATTGAACTACAACTTGGCGGCGACCTTGGCGCGACGATCCGTCATGGCCTTCTTCCCGAGCCGGCGCCGCGTGGGACTTACAGCTATCTGCTCGATATCGATGTCTATGTGTCGCGGACAGAGCCGTTCGATGCAATTCCCGTGCTAGACACCGCAGAACTGCTGAACCGCAGCGCGGCTGAGGTCTTTAGGCGAACGATGCGCCCCGAATTTGCTAACGAGCTTGGCATGCATGGCGTACCGGAGGGAGGTGTGACGCCGTGACTGTCCTTGCTGTTCCTCCTCGCCCGGCGACAGGTGGCTCGGTCGTCGCTGAATTCCCGGCGGGTGTTCCATCTCATCGTCACACAGGTGTTCGCTACGCCCGGGTCGCGGATCCAGCCATCGGCTGCGTACTCCTGGACTTTGAGATCACTTTCTCGCTAGTGAGCCCTGAGACCAGGGTCTTCACTCAGGCCATTCAGGAAAACGTGCACGAGGAATTCGCGAATGGGCGATCATCGGTGGTGGGCACCATCGAACGTCTCAGCGCACTCCTTGGAGTCCCTGTGAAAGACGTGTTGGCGGGTGCCAAGATCCGCAAGCGCACCTTCCAATACTGGAAGAGGAACCCAGGAACACGTCCGCGTCTAGAATCGCAGGGTGAGGTTTGGGCGCTCGCCCAAGGAATTGAGGTCCTCCAAGAACATCTCGGCGAAGGCCTGGCTCACTGGATGGCGCAGTCACCCCGCCGCGACATGCTGCGACAGGGGCGCTATGACGAACTCGTTCAGCTCGCGACTACTCCACAGGGTCTCGACGAAGAGCTCGCGCGTAGAGAGCGCGCGCGGTACGTCGGTGATGGGGACGCCGCCGAAGTGTTCTTAAGCCCGCCATCACATCCAACCGTGCGGACGCCACCGACCCGGGCGAGGGTGGCGAAGCGAGCTCAAGTTCGTGGGTCGGAGGGCATGTGAGCAACCAGACCGGTCCCGAACAGGCCGCCCTAGCTAAGTACGTGCCCGACTCATGGGGAGAACTCAAGCAGCCGCTCGACATCTGGAAGCAGGGGGACCTGCTCGGTCCGATCCCCTGGGGCTGGGTGGCGCCTTCTGGGATCGATCCAGTAACGAACCTTGAGGTCGACGCCGAAGAAGCTTTCACCCTCACACTGGCAACAGACGACACCACCGTCATCGTCACCTCGCAGACGTGCGACGTACTAGCGACTGGCCCTGGCGCGCGTCATCCGTTCGTGCAAGTGAGCCCTGCGGTGGAGGCGACTGGGATGGATCCAAGCAAGTTGGTTGCGGTTCGCCGCTGGGAGACTGTGGATCTCGTCCTCCTTGATCCGCCAGACGATAAGGAGGGTGTTTGGATCGCAGACCTACGGGTAAGTGTGCCGGTCAGCAAGGCCGTTCTTTCACAGTTCGCCCCACGTCCGGGATTCCGAACTGAACAAGGGTTCCTGGACTTCGCTGCCCACCTGGCGGCGAAGGTCGAACGGCCGGCCTTGCATGACTTCGTCACCGTGCAAGCTCGCAAGATCATCCAAGACGCCATTGGTGAAGCTGGAACCGAGGACACTGATTGGTGGACGGAGGTCGACGAGGTGCGAGTGCGTTGTACTCCTACACGTCTCACTCCGAAGGAGCTGGAGTTCCTCGTCATCGCGCGGGGTGACAGGCTCTCGTCGCGTAGTCGCAACGAGTGGCGGAGGACCATCGGCCGCGTCAAGAAAGCAGGCAAGCCGCACGGTATCGAGGTGATGCACCCGATTCACTTCCAGCGTCGGACGTTGCTAGCTCAAGATTACAGGTCGTCAAGCGCGGTTGATATCAAAGGTCTGCGGCGCGTACCGGACATCCACTAAAAGGCGGGCGAATGGTCGGAAGGCCACCGGCTGTCGACGCCAGAAAAGAGGGGCACGGCATGTGTCGCTGACGCGGAGGGGCTGTCGGCCTTGGCTTGGGCACCGCCCGAAGAGCGCTCGCCAGCATCAGGACCGGATCGAAGGACGGACCAGTGACTGTCCCCACCTACTGGATCCCCGCCGAGAGCCGTGCCGGTTGTTGTCATGTGAAGACCGTACGACCAGCCACCGACACTGCCGATCCGCAGGTCTGAGCACGCCCGACGAGGACGAGTAATGCTTCATGCACCCAATGAATTCGGGCCCCGTCGCGCAGCGTGTCCTCTGCGGTGTCTTGCGGCGGCATTGCAACCGCAACATTCGGTTGCCGTTACGGAAGGGTCCCTGATTTCATCAATTCTGTCAAAGTCGGAAAGGCGGACTTGGGTCGGTGTAGGCGTGATTGCGCTTGCCTTATCAGGGCAGTGAAACCGCGCTCACCAACCACCGCGTCGGCATACCCGGCAGCGTGTACCAGATAGAAGATGTCTGCCAGGTCGTTGGGGTGCCACTTGGACCCATGGTTGAGCATCTTGAGGGTCATGACCTCGCGAGCGAGTCCAAGAGCCGGCAGCGCACCGATTGAGTCGCGTGACAACTTCGTTAGCCAGCGTCGAAAATCGTCTGAGCTAATGCCCATCGAGCGCGCGGCATGAGGCAGAGCATCGCCGAGATCTACGACGAACGCGCCATGGAGAGCAAGTTCGGTGAGGTGCCTCGGCTTTTCGGTCTCGGCAATATGGTCTGCGAGCTCTTGCCAGCGTTGAGCCCAGTCGTGAGGATCTGAACGTTTCAACGGCTGGTCATCAAGGATGACAGAGAACGCACTGAGCACAGCGACGATCGCTTCCCCCATGAGCGCGAAGTCCGCCGGCATCCCCGAACCATCGAAGCCGTCGTGCATGTCACGTCCGCTCATCGTGGCACCAGGCGCAAGAGTCCAGACATCCAACGGTGTCGCGTGCTTCGGCGGAGCCAATGGTGCCAGCGCCAGGTCAAGCTCTCTGGCACGCAACACAAGAGGATCGATCATCTGCCAGCCGCGACTCAGCTCAGCGATAGTCAGTGCTAACTGATACCGGCGGTCCGGGTTGGACCAGTGTGAAGTTTCGCCGAGATGACCCGTCGAGTAGGGAAGAATCACTTGCTGATCCCGGGCAAGTCCGATCAGCCATTGTGCCGCGGCGAGTTCGTCGGCGCGGAGAGACTTGGGCTGCGTCCCTGCGCGTGCGAGCTTCGACCATGCCTGTTGATCCAGGTAGACGACCGGTCTTCCTCCCAACGGGGCCATGTCACCGACGGTCGGAAGCTCGACCGAGAAGTGGTCACCTCGGATCGTGCGCACCAGCACGGCCGGCACGTCTGGTATCAGGCAAGTCCAGGTGATCGCCGATTTAACCTGCTTAGTAGGCATGGGAACTGCTACGTGGATGCCATCGGAACGGTAGATCTTGCCGATACCCGCGACATGGTCGATCTCCATGGCTACGATCTGGTGCTGCTCGGCGTCAGCCACGCCATCGCTCGGATCTCTAGGCGGCCGCGGTTCCACGAAGTGACCGTATACCGATAGAGCACGCTCGTGGCGGTCTCCACCGACCCCGCAGGGTGGCGTCGGTGCAGCAAGCCTTCACGTCGCGGAAATCGCACCTGACTCGACGACGAGTTGACTAACGTGAGATCAGCCCGAGCGACGAAACGACCAGGTCGGCCGCCGCACTCGCTACTGCGAACGAGTTCGTGCCACGGATGTGTCACGCATGAGCCCCGTGTCGTCGTCGGCCGGGTCGCTCCTCCGCTGGTCGCGTGTCCGGAATTGATCGACGGTGTCTCGATTGCCGTACTCGGCTGCCAGGATGCGGACGTGGACGACGCGTTGACCGTGCTGAGAAGAGAGTTCGAGTCGGCAGAGGCCGGCTTCCTACTGGGCCTGCGAGGTGAGGGCCTCGTCTGGGACCGGGCGGCCTTCAGTCGTTTGGAGCAAACGATGCGGACGGCCTGCGAACAGTACGAGGGCCGTGAGGATCTGCCCCGCTGGATGGCTGAGGGGTTCTACGAGGTGTCGCACTTTGTGGCGGAGTGGACCAGCCACCCGAACTTCCCTCGGCCGGAGCCCGTGCAGTACTACCAGGACTGCTTGGCGCGGCTACGGGACCTGGCCGACTGGTTCTTCCGCGGCTGGCACGCCTACCAGGAGCCGCGCGTGTGGCGTGATCTCTGACGTCGTCCCGAGGTGACTGCCGTGAGCTTCGACGGCCCCCGCCGCCGCATCGCAGGTCAGATCGGGAGGGTCGACGATAGCCTTACTGCCGAGCAGGCATGTGCCTGTTTCCAGAGATCACGACAATCCCGTCGCAGTCCTAGCCGCCTTCCCATTCGTAGGGGAGTGGCACACCGGCCCGATTCCCCCACAGTTCCCCCAAGGCGCCAAGCCGAACGGAGAACCAGGAGGTCAGGCCCACATGACACGCTTCAACGTCTGAGCCGGAACTGGACTTTCGGGAGCGTCAGAACTCAATTCGAGCGATCTCCGATGGTTCCTGGGTCAGATGCGTCCGAGCACGGCAAAGCAGCTAGCTCGAAGACAACCGGTGCTGAATCCAGAGCCGTGCGCCGCGAACAGCCGCCTCTCGATGCGGGCTTGGGTACTCGACGGCAAGACGGTGCCACTGGCCGTAGATGGTTGCGGCGAACCTTGTGGTGGCGTCCCCTGTCGCACTGGGGTGCTGCATGCCCCAGGTACGGGACACGAGGTGCTCGGCCTCGGCTGGTTGGTGTCCCTCGCCGATCAGCCGGGGAATTAGTAGTGCGGCGTCGACCCAGGGGGGTCCGGTCCGGGACCAAGCCCAGTCGATCAGACGGACCTGGTCGCCGTGCACGAGCAGGTTGAGTTGGTGGATGTCGCCGTGGACCAGCGATTCCCCCAGCAGAGTGCTCGGCACGTCGTTGTCGAAGTGGATCAGCAGGTCCAGGTGCTGCTTCTCCCACGCGTCGAGCCCGTCCGCGTGGTTGTCCGCGAGCCACTGCCATCCAGCCAGGCGTGCGTACCTCTTGCTGAGCGGCGCGACGTCGGGCGCGGGGCTCGGGGTGAGATGTTGCGCGAGGCGCGAGAGGGCATCGATCACTGCAGGGACGTCCGGCGATCCGGGTGTGAAGTCGGCGTGCTCGCCGGGCACGGTCTCGTACCCGGCGAGCAGCCATCCTTCGTTGTGCACGGTCCAGAGCAGGCGGGGCGCATCGTGCACTGCGTCTCGCAGTCGGGAGTTGATCTGGATCTCGTGCTCGTGCACGGTGACCAGCCGGTCGTAGTCGGGAACGCCCTTGACGAACACCGACCCGTCGGCCGTGTGCAGGAACGCGGCGAACGTCGAGTTGCGCCCCGCCGACGGCGCCTCGGTGCGGAGCACCGGTCCGCACTCCGCCTCGACGGCGTGGCGCAGTGCGGTGGGCAGTTCCTCCCATGAGCGGCGGTGCATCGTGCTCTCCTAGTGGTTGGTCACGGTGCGGTGGAGCTGGTGCAGCCCTGGTGACACTGCGAGCAGGCGACGGAGTGCGCCGTGGGCCACAGGTCGGTGTCGACGTAGAACCCGGCCTCGGCGATGGCGTCCACGGTGTACTGGATCGCCTCGTGAGCGGACTTGCCCTGGGTGGACGGGTCCTGGGGGTCGGTGGGGACGTGGTGCAGGAACCGGCCCGCGAACTGCTCGCAGAACGCAGCGTAGTCAACGGTGTGCAGGATGAACTCGTGCCAGCCCGGGTCGACTTCCTCCGACGGCGAGAGCGGTCGGCCGTGGTGGGTGGCGCTGGTGCCCAGGAATGCGAGGGCCTGGTCGACGACGCGGGCCGCCATGTTCAGGTCGTGGTCGTGTTCCTCGGCGACCCGCTGGACGAGCCGGTGGAACAGGTCCGGCTCGACGAGCGACCGTCCCTCTCGCAGCTCGCGTGCGGCGGTGGTGATGGTGGTGGTGGTCATGTTGCGTCCTCCTCGTTGTGCGGGGTGGTGCTGGACATGCCCGCCAGGAGCGGGCTTGCGGCTGGGCAGTGATGAAGGGGTCCGGGACGCCACCCAGCCGCAAGATCAGTGGGAAACGGCTACAGGCTGCTCAGGGGGAGTTCGAATCCGGCCGGGCTGTCACCGGTGACGCTGCGCCACTGCGCGCGACGTCGGCCCTCGTCGCCACGGGGGTAGGGCAGTCCTGCCTCGAGCGCGGCGGTCTCGATCGCGCGCATCGTGACGCCCACGCCGGACGGGATCGGCGCGTGCCTCACCCAGCGGCCATCCTGGAGGGTCCACGCTTCACATCGGGCCAGGTCCGGTCCGACGCCGTGCCATACCCGCAGCACGACCGGTCCGGGAGCGGTCCGCTCGGCGGTGGCGATCTGCGCGGCCAGCGGGGAGAGTGAATTGTCCACAGCAGGGACTAGGGAGGTCAGGACGGGCAGGGCACCGGCCTGATTGATGGTGCCGGTGGTTTCGTCGGCGGCGCTGCGCACGATCGCTGGCGCGTGTCCCATCGCGACCGAGCGTTCTGCCCAGGTCAGCATGTCGAGGTCGTTGACGCCATCGCCGACCGCCACCGTTCGATCTGCAGGGATGCCCAGGTCAGCTCGGATGACGTCGAGCGCTGCGGCCTTGTTCACGCCCGCTGCGGTGATGTCGAGCCAGTCCGCCCCTTGCGGGGCCACTGTGACCCCCGTGGCGCGCAAGGCGTCGGTATAGCGGCGGAGATCAGGGGCGCTGAGCGCGATCCGGGTCGCGGGCTCCGCCATCAGATCAGCCAGCAGAACAGACTTCTGCTGCCCGTTGAGTTCACCTGATTCGAATGGGCTGCTGGTGCGCCAACCCCACCCGATCTTCTCGATCGCCACCCGCACGCTCGGCGCCACGTCCAAGGCACGTCGCATGACTGGTGCGGGATCGAACCTTCGGGCCTCGACGATGTCGTAGCCAGATGGCGCGGACGGGTCCAGGTGAACGGTCAGAGCACCGTTGGAGCAAACCGCCCACCCAGTGGTGAGACCCAGCCGGGTAGCGATCGGCAGCAGCCCGGCCAACGACCTGCCCGTGGCGAGCACAACCTCGTGGCCGGCCGCACGAACCCGGTCCAGCGTCTCGACCGTCCCGGGTGGAATCCGTCGCTCGCTGTCTACCAGCGTGCCGTCGATGTCCAACGCCACCAGCAGGCTCGGGGCGGTGACGGCCGTCGTCGCCGGCGGTGTCCTGAGGGCTGTGTTTCGCATGCTCCCAGTACGCCAGGCCTACGTCAGGAGCGGGAGGAGTTCGGTGTCCGGGGAGAAGGGTTCGGTGTCCGGAGCTCGGCGTCAGGCGGACCGTTCGGCCAGAGCGAGGGTGCGGCGGTACTCGTTGCTCCAGCCTGCTGCCATCCACTCGTCCGGTAGCGCGTCCAGTCCAGAGCGGAGGTTGTCGACGGCGTCCAGGTCATTCCCGAGCGCGTGGTGCACCAGGCCGAGCGGTAGCTGCAGCCACGTCGGCGTGAGCCAGTAGGTCGACGGTGCCGTTTCATCGCGTTCGGAGGAGGCGATCAGGTCTTCTGCGTTACTGATCATGCTGGTCGCTGCCGAGGTCTCACCCAACATGGCCATGCCGTGCGCTGCCTGGATCGCGGAGTCCGCACGGTGCAGGTCGCCGGTTCCCGGGGTTTCGTACGCAGCTTGGAAGTGGCGGGCGATTCCGCGAG
Source organism: Promicromonospora aerolata (assembly GCF_042682255.1). Taxonomy (NCBI): domain Bacteria; kingdom Bacillati; phylum Actinomycetota; class Actinomycetes; order Micrococcales; family Promicromonosporaceae; genus Promicromonospora; species Promicromonospora aerolata. The sequence goes on along the minus strand of NZ_JBHUHF010000001.1, from coordinate 2,110,418 downwards.
GATTTCGGCGACGACGCTCCACGTACCCGCGATAGTTCTTCGCCTGGGACGACAACGTGGCGTCGCCGATCTCGTCAGCCATCGCCACTGCGCGTCGCAAGGTCTGGACTGCCTGCGCGTCCAGGCGTGTCTGTGCGTACAGCCACCCGAGGAACTGGGTCCACTCTGCGGCCAAGCGCCGGACCTCGACTGCGTGAGGCCCTGTTGCCTGCTTCGCGAGAGCTTCGACCGCGGAGCACTGCGCCGCGGTCGAGGACACGATCATCTGCGGGTCGACGACGTCGTCCAGATGACGTTGTGCGGCAAGGACGGCGGCCAAGGCGGTAACGGTCGCGGCGTCCACACGAGAGGGCCGATCGGTCACGTTCGAGAGTTCCGCGGCGTGCTCGTCGGTCACAGTCGACTGCATCACCATCGCGGCCAGGACACCGCCAGCCTCGAGGACGTCGTCGAGGTGGGCCGCCATGTCAGCGCTCGGGCGCATGCGTCCGTTCTCCAGCTCCGACACCGTGGACTTGCCGATGAACGACGCCCGAGCCAGGTCGCGCAACGACATGTCACGCCCGGTGCGAAGCCGGCGCAACGTCTGTGCGAATCTCGGGTCGACCACGCGCATGATCACTCCTGCTGTGTCTCGTTCTGCACCCACTCCAGGTACTTCTGGTGTCCGCCGATCACGGGCGTCACCAGAACCTCTGGGACATCGTAGGAATGTTCACGCACGATGTACTCGGTGAGCCGGTCAGCAAGGGCGGCTGTGGTCTTGAACGTGACGCGCCATTCCTTGTCCTTCTGCACGGCGCCGTCCCACCGGTAGACGCTCGTGACCGGCCCCTCGGCCTGCGCGCATGCCGCGAGCCGTGCTTCGACAGCCGACGAGGCGAGAGCCTCGGCCTCCTCGACGGCATCAAACGTTGTGGCCACCTGCACGAACTCGACGTCGACCGGGTTGCTCGCCATGCGATGAGCGTACCGGCGACCTCCGGCCAGGGCTCCTCGCTCCGATCAGGTCCAGGGCGCTCATTGAGCCCGGCCCATCCACCGACCGGCGCGCTTCTCCCTGGCTGCGTGCCGAATCTTCTTCGACGCACCGTGTTCTGCGAGGTCGCTCAGGACAAGGTGTGAGGTCACCCGCTTGATGAGGCGACGCTGGCACCATGGTGTGAGGTCTGGCAGGTCGCCTGCGATCACTCGTGGGCGCTCCATGACCTCACGGATGAGCGCCCCTTCCCGCTGGCGGCGCTCCGCGAAGTCACGGCCCTGGCCCTGCGGAAGCAGATCGACCCAAGTGCGCCCTTCGGACTCGTCGAAATAGTTCAAGACTTCGACGACGATCTGCTGTGAAAATTTCACTCCCTTACCAGCGGCCTCTTTGAGGAGCACGCGAAGGTCTTCACGCGGTACAGCATCCCGGTACACCCGCCATCGGTCGTGCTCGTCGTCGATCCACATCATCGGCACCGACCGCCTCAACGATCTGCCGAAGCAACGCCTTGCCGCGCTCGATCAACTCGTGAAGGTCCGACGGTCTTGTCGACAAGCGGAGCTGCCTTTAACTTTCGTCGCGTGGATCGTGAGGGCCCTTTGCCCCGCCAGCCCGCCGTCAGATCGCGTTCCACCACGGTGACGGTGCTTCCGGTGAACTCCAGCTCGTGGGCACTTTCGCCGAGCCACTCGCGGTAGGGCGGAGGTCGGTCGTCGTTCCGCCGTTGGACGACTGCACGGTCACGCAGCGCACGGGAGGTTCCCACGGCAACTTCAGCCGAGCGTGAACCCATCATGAGCCGATTTAGTTGTCCGTAGAGTACCTGTCGCGACGTGCGCGGCTGGGGGAGAAGTAGATGCGGACGCCGAACTGCCCAGGGCTGGCTCCTGGGATGAGCCCGAGCTGTCGCCAAGACTCGTGCGTCGGCTTCGCTGCTATCCCCATCTCAGGCGCCCCGGCTACCGGATCGGGAGCGGTCTTCGAGACGCTCGTCCTTCATGAGCTCAATGAAATCGCGCCTTGCGCCCGGTGGAACCGAAGCAAAGCGATCTAGCATCTGAAGCGCGTGCCGATGATCCAGCGAGGTCTTGACGACATAGACCACGCATCGTGCGATCGCGACGCTAACGATCAGCGCGCAAACAGTCGCGGTCGGCCAGTGCTGCGGCAGTGCTGCCACGATGCTCATGACTTCACTCGGTACCATGTCGACCCTCCTTGGGCACGCCTCACCCGTGTTCGGCGTGAGTTCCCAAGGACCTTCAGCGGTATCGATGCACTTGAAGGTGAGCAGACCAACTACGAGCGTCATGTAGCGATGCGGGCATCGCAGTGGCCTCCGCGGATAGTTTGCCACAGCTCGCCCGGAATGGCATGGATGAGATCGCTGAAGGGCGTAGGCGACCTGGACTCGGATACTCGACAGCCAGGCGCCCCTGTGCCGATGGCGATTGCTCGACCTGACATGGGAGACCTGACGGGTGCCAAGATCATGCGTGCCGCTGACTTCGAGGCCGGGTTTGTTGCGGCGACCATGAGCCCGCCGGGCATCGAGCCCCCACTTGAGTTGCGCTAGCGGACTGGAGACGCCCTGCATGAGCAGCGAGACACCCACACCGGAGCTGGCCGAGACCATCGCCCAACTGGTCAGGACCACGATGAGCGACATACGCCCCCGGCTCGTTCATGCTGCGCTCACCGGACATCGTGCGGAGAACGAGAACCTGCGCCACGAGGACAACTTTCTGTCCGACTACGACCTGTGGATGCACCAGCGATACAAGGAACTGCTGTCGGAGGTGCTGCCGTCGTTCATCTACGCCTCGGAGGAGGACGACCCACAGGTCATCGGCGAGGACCCCGACCCCGACCTGTGCGTACTGGTCGACCCGCTGGACACCAGTGAACTAGCGGTGCGTGCCCTGCACGGGTACACGCACCTGATGGTCTACTCGCGATCGTTGAGGCGGCCGGTCATCGCGATCGTCGGCGACATCTTCCACCATGTGCAGCTCTACCTCGCGTTCCACGCCAGCGACGGTTCGGACCGAGCGTTTGTGATCACTGCGGACGGAGAACGGCGCGCGCTTGAGTCGCCGTCGAACGCTCGCCTCTCGCAGGCATTGGTGACCAACTACCTCATGCGGCCGGCCGAACGCTTCCGCGTCTTGGCGCAGCAGGAGCGGTTCCTCGACGCTTTGAGCGCACCAGGCGAGAACGGAAAGGCACGAGGACGGATCGGCGTCGACTTCGGCTCCATCAGCCTGTGCCACGTCGCAGCCGGCTTCACCGACGCCACCATGGAGATCGCCAAGGGCTTCGCCGTGTGGGACCTTTCGCCCGGGCACTACATCCTGCACGCCGCAGGCGGCGTCACGATCGACCTCGATGGCAACCCCATCAACCTCGACTACGGACTTAACACCTTGGTCGAGATCAATACGACCATGAGCACGCGACGCAAGTTCATCGCGGCGGGTAACCAGGTACTTGCCGAGGAGATCCGGGGCACCATCCAGCTCTAAGCCTTGGCGGTGTGAGCCTCCTCCTTGTCGGCGGGCGGCGAAGTGGTGTGCGCGCCTGACCTGCACGGATATGTCTGCACACCCTGGTGTGCGGACATCTTGGTGTGCGCAGAGCGTGCGCTCGTTGGTCATCCTCAACGCATGGATGTGTGTGTGCATGCAGGTCGCCCGGTAGGGGCCGGCGGGTCGAGTCCGCTGAGCCAACCGCGGGGGCATGCCCATGCGCGAGCGCGCGCCGATTTCTACGTTCCGCCTCCGAGCAATGCTCACGAGTTGGGGGACATGCGTTCGTCCTGTTCACCGCCATGTCCCCCACCCGGGACCTGCCTGGAAAGGCTGCTTGGGGGACGTCAAGTGGTACCTCGACGGGTACAGGTGGCGTGCACAATCGCGAGCATGGGGCACACAGATGCAGGTGCATGTGGGCTAACTCGGACATGCGCGGTGGTGGCAAATTGCCACCACCGCGGGACCTGCGGGTTCGCTCCGACATGCCGCGCGGCCAGAGCTGGGAGGTCACCAGCCTCAGGGCTAATCCGGACAGCTGCGGTGGTGCCAATTTGGCACCACCGGGTGACCTGGGGTTCTACCGAACCACCGATGCGCCACTGGCCCGTCCGGGTCTGGAGAACAAACCGGACAACAATGGTTCTGCCAAATTGGCAGGACCATATGACCTGGGCAGGTGCTCGAAGCCATCGGAGTTACTGGGTCCAGGTGTCGATGTAGGCGTCGGTCACCGGCTACCGCGCCAGGACAACCGCCGCCCGATCCGAGCTCAGGAAAGCGATCCTGCGCCACGCTCTCGACAGATCCCGAGAAACAAACCGGACAAGTGCGGTCCCGCCGATTTGGCGGGACCGTACGACCTGGGCGAACGCCCCGGCGCCCACTGCTGGATCTACCCCGTGCAGGCCTCGATGTAGACCTCCACCGCAGACCGTCGCACCACGACCCGTCGGCCGATCCGAGTTCCGGTTAGCAGCCCACGCCGCACCAGCTCCCCGGCCGTCCACGACGAGACACCGAGATACGCACCGATGTCCTCATACGTCAGGTACGGGTCCTCAGGGTCGCCCGCTTGCTCGGCCCGGTACCGGTCCAGCACCGACCGCCGCACTCGCAGCCGGCCACTGATCCGCGCGCACGGCCCCACGCGTCCGCGGCGCACCAGCTCGCCGAACCACCAGCGAGACACTCCCAGCATCTCGGCGGCCTCGGCCGACGTGAGCAGGGGATCGTCAACAGCAAACGGCAGCACACCCTCGGTATCCATCTCTGACTCCTGTCCGGCAACGGTCATCGACAGGTAGGTGTGCACGAACCTCCAAGCGCCTGCCGTTGCCCGGCCCACAGAAACGGCCGGGCAGCGGCAGGAGCCCTCACCCGCTCAGCCCAGGGAACTCCACGACATTCGACGCTCGCCTCGCGGCCTGGATCTCGGCCATCCGCGCCGCCAGCCGCTCGTCGCCATCGTCGGTGGCGTGCTGGTAGACCATGGCAGCGGCGACCGTCGAGTGCCCAATGCGCCGTTGCAGCTCGGCCAGCGTCGCCCCGGCCTCTGCGGCGCGTGTCGCCGCCAGGTGCCGCAGGTCGTGCCAGCGGAGCTCAAGAGGCGCCCCAGCACGCCTCTTGGCGCGAGAGAACATCGACGAGCGGTTCCCGCCGCGCACCGGCCGCCCAGTGGCCGTCGCGAACACGAGCGCCCGCGGACCGGGCCCGGTGTAGCGCTCAAGGTGCGCGAGGAGCACGCGGGCAGCTTCGGGCGGCAGGTGCACCTTGCGCCGCCCGGCGTCGGACTTGGGTGGTCCGAACGCGACCGGCTTGCCTGGCACGTCCACGAGTGTCTGCCGCACGTTCAGACGCACGCCACCCTGTGGCGTCCGCTCGACGTGCTGGCGTTCGAGCGCGAACAGCTCGCCCGCGCGGAGCCCGGAGTGCGCCGCGACGACCACGGCCGCGCGGTACCGCTCCGACGGCCCGTCGAAGGCCGCCGCGATCGCGTCGACCACAGAGTCGCCGGGGACGACGCGTTCAGCGGGCCGGGTCTGGCCCGCACCGCGGATGCTGCACGGGTTCGCCTCGATGAGCCGGTCACGCACGGCGTCACCGCAGATGGTGCGCAGCAGGGCGTAGGCGTGCGCGGCTTGGGTGCGGCCGGTCACCGTCCCGGCATGCCGGGACTCGACCAACGCGGCAGCGGGCGAACCAGCAGACCGCCACGCATCCCACAGCGACCCCGGCATCCGCCCTGAGTCACCGACCGGTAGGCCCGTCGAACGGGCCCACGCCCGCACGTGCGCCGCGTCGCTCGGCCCGCCGCCGCGTGCCAGCCACGCCGCGGCAGACTCCGCCGTCGCCACCAGCAGCGCCGCGTACCACTCGCTCACCATGGTGTGCGACAGCGATCGCAGCGGGAGTGCGCCGAGATCGAGCTGCCGCGCACCGCCCGGGCTCGGCAGCGGCGTCAGGATCCAGCGCCGTAGCAGTCGCTCGTAGCCGTCGAGGGTGGAGGGCTTCAGGTCGCGGGTGGCGAGCCATCGCCGCGCATACTCGCGCAGCGGCACGTCGCCCGTCTCGGGCTCACGGTAGGTGCCCTGGTAGACGTCGCTGAGCACGCGGGCCAGGGCGGCGTTCGCCGCCTTCTCGGACTCGAACGTGCCGATCGGACGGCGCACGCCGTCGGGCCCGGTGTACCTGGCTTGCCAGCGGTTCGGGCCGCGCTGCCGGATGTTGCCGTAGGCGCGTCGGATGCTGCGGCGGGGACGCTTGGTCATGCTTCGAGGTGTGCGCGCGTTCCCAGAGGGAGCGCCCTGCGGATCGGGTGAAGCGGACATTGTGGCTCCGGCTCCTGGCCCAGTCCCGGGGGACTTAGGGCCATTTAGGGCCAGCCAGCGCCGCTTCCAGCCTTCCAGAATGCATGAAGCCCAGGTCAGAAACACTCTCTGACCTGGGCTTCCGCACTCTGAGCGGGCGACGGGAATCGAACCCGCGTAATTAGTTTGGAAGACTAAGGCTCTACCATTGAGCTACGCCCGCGCGACCGTGCCTTGAAGCACGGTGCGGGCCACACCTTAGCAAACCTTGCGCACCACGCGAGAGTCTCGGCCGTGTGGCGTGCACCGACGTCGGCCGCCTCGGCCACGTCGGGTGGGATGTGCCGGACGTGGCGGTGCAGATCCGTTACGATTTGTTCCACGCGAGCAGGACCCCTCGCGGGGAGTCACGGAGCAGGTCGTGTCCGTGATCCGACGGGCTGTGGCGCAGCTTGGTAGCGCATCTGCTTTGGGAGCAGAGGGTCGCTGGTTCGAATCCAGTCAGCCCGACGCTGTGATGTCGCAGGACATCGGAATGGCCTGAACCTACGAATCGTAGGTTCAGGCCATTCGTCATTTCCGGGTAGGGCCGGGTGGTCGGCCGGTGCCCTGGTAGATCCGGGTCGGGTCGAGTGTGAGGTCGCGGAGGATTTCACCGGTGGCTGCGTTGATGATCCGGATGTCGAGGTCCTGGACCAAGGCCAGGACGTAGGTTCGGGCGTAGGTCTTGCCGATCCCGATCCGGTAGAGCGTGCCGTTGTGGCGCAGGGTGATGGTTCCGGCGGTCGAGACGCGGTCGTGGCGGACGCGGTCGTGGGTATCGGTGGTGCGGTCGGTGTTCGGGGTCGCCTTCGGGCGGGCCTGGTAGGCGGTGGCCGGGGTCTGGCGGTGCGGCAGTGACCGGTGTGGGCGCCGGTGGTTGTACTCGTCGACGAAGGTGTCGATCAGTGTTTGCAGCTCTGTGGTCGTCGTCGGCTGGATCGGCTGGGCGCGGAGCCATTTCTTCATGGTCTGCTGGAAGCGTTCGACCTTGCCCTGGGTGGTGGGGTGGTTCGGGCGGCCGTTCTTCTGGACGATGTTCAGGCGGCGTAGCTCGTGCTGGAGGTGGTTGCGTCCACCGCGGCCGCCGGCGTAGCGGACGGTGTAGACCATGCCGTTGTCGGTCAGCACCGAAGCGGGGTGTCCGTGCTGCTCACAGGCCTTGCGGAACGTGTGCAGCACGACGGGTGCGGTGACGCGCTGGTGAGCGCTGGCGTGCAGCACGTAGCGGGAGTGGTCGTCCAGCCAGGTGATGATCTCGGCGTCGGTGCCGGGAGTGCCGTCGGGTCGGGTGAGCCGGTAGTGGGTGAAGTCGGACTGCCAGGTCTCGTTCGGCTGGTCGGCCTGGAATCGGAGGTAGGAGGACCGGGGGCGTTTCCTGGGTTCGGGGGTGATGGTGCCTTCGCGGGTCAGGATCCGGTGGACGGTGGCCCGGGAGACGGTGGTCTGGTGGTGGTGGGTCAGGTGCCACACGATCGTGTCGGCGCCGGCGTCCAGGCCCTGCTCGGTCAGACGCTTGCGTAGTCGCAGGATCTGTTCCACGACAGCAGGTGGGGTCGCGTTCGGTGTGGTGTGCGGGCGGCGAGACCGGGTCTCGAAGGCGGCGTCACCCTCGGCCGCGTAGCGGGCCATGAGTCGTGAGACCCAGCCCTGCGAGACGCCGTAGCGGCGGGCGGTCTCGGACTGCGACGAACCGGCCAGCACGGCCGTGATCACGAGCTTCCTGATGGACATGACCGGGGTGTACCGGCCGCGGGATGCCGATGTCTTGAGACACGCCTATTCCGATGACCCGAGACACCCCATTCCGATGTCCTGAGATCACACACAGTCAGCCCGACGCGTCTGGCCTGGTGAGCCTCTGGTTCGCCAGGCCAGAACGGACCCGAGATTTGAACTCCCCGACAGAAACCCGACACTTTGGTGTCCTGGAGGCCCACTCTGCGACATGGTCCGCAGAGCGTGACGGTCGCCTCCGATCGTTGCCCGCCGGGACGACGTGCAGTGCCGAGGCCGGCAGCGCCACGTAGTCGGCCAGGGAGCCGGGTGCGTCGATGCCGTACAGCTTGAGGTTGCGGCACACGTGCGTGCTGCCCGAGCGGCACGCCAAGCAGTGCCCGCAGGAGATGAGGGGCTCGGCCACCACCCGGTCACCCACGGCGAGCCCCGTGGTCCCGCCGTCGGCGACCACGCCCACGCTCTCGTGCCCCGGCACGATCCCTGCCTGCGCGCGCGGGTGGGTGCTGTGCAGGATCGACAGGTCCGTGCCGCAGATGCCCGTGTACTCGACCTCGACCAGCGCCCACCCGACGGGCACCTCAGGTACGGGGATCTGTTCGACCGTGATCGCGTCGGGTCTCTGCCACACCGCTGCCTGCATCGACGTCGTCATCGGGCCTCCTCCGTCACCACGTTCCGGGGCACCCGCCCGGCGATCGCCTCCACCGCGTTCTCGACGGTGCGGCGCTTGAGCTCGGTGTAGGACTCCTCCGTGTACCAGGCCAGGTGGGGCGTGAGCGTCACGTTCTCGAGCCGGGTCAGCGGATGCCCCACCGGTACGGGCTCCTCCTCGTGGACGTCGATCCCGGCCGCCCGCAGGCGGCCGTCGCCCAGTGCGGCGACGAGGGCGTCGGTGTCGACGACGCCGCCGCGGCTGGTGTTGACCAGGACCGCCGTGGGCTTCATCAGAGCCAGCTCCCGGCCCCCGACCAGGTGGTGGGTCGCCGCCGTCAACGGGGTGTGCAGCGACACGACGTCGGCCCGGCGCAGCACCTCGTCGAGGGGTGCCACGGGCACACCGTGCAGCTCGCTGTCGGCGTCGGGCGCGAGCACGTCGAACCCGAGCACCTCGTATCCCAGCCCGCGTGCCTTGAGCGCCGTCGCGTGTCCGATGCGACCCACGCCGACGACGCCGAACACCGATCCGCGGACCTGGCCTACCGGCCGCACCGCCTGAAGGTCGAACCGCCCCGCCCGGACACCGCGGTCCAGCCGGGCGACGCCCCGCGATGCGGTCAGCGCCAGCGTGATCGCGTGGTCGGAGACGGCCTCCGTGCCGTAGTCGGGCACGTTGCACACCGTGACGCCCCGCGCGGCGGCCGCGGCGACATCGACCGAGTCGACTCCCACCCCGTACCGGGAGACCACCTGGAGCCCAGGCAGGGCGTCCAGCACCGCAGCGCTGATCTCGGCGTACTGCACCACTAGGCCGGCGGCGCCGGCAGCCGCGGTGACGAGCTCCTCCGTCGTGCGCGCCTGCGCCAGCCGCAGCTCCACGCCGGCCTGCCGTGCGACGGCGATCTCCGCGTCGAAGGTGTCGTGGTCGCAGTCGGTGATCAGCACCACCGGCGCGCCCGGTGCCCCCGGCGCGAGCACCTCCACGCCTGTCGGCGTCTGCGGCAGCGCACTCGTGCGCGACACGGAGCCGGCTCGAGGCATGGGGTGATCCGCGTGCTCGACGCGGGGATGTTCAGTTCTGGGCACTGGTGCCTCCTGGGCGGTCGGGTGGCGCAGCGGTGCGCTACTTCCGAAGGGTAACGGGACTTGGAGCAAACGTCACATGTATGATCTACTGCAGCGAGGCGCCGCCAGTGCGGTGCTGAGTGTTTCTCCGAGGAAGAAGGAACAGAGCCATGACTACACCGCACACTCGCGAGCGGTTGACGAGGATCCCCACGAGGTCGGTCGCGCTGGTCACGGTGCTCGGCGCATCGATGCTCGCGCTGGCGGCCTGCACGCCGGGTGCTTCGACGGCCGAGGAGCCGGACTCGCAGTACGGGTTCCCGATCGTCGAGCAGAAGGCCGACGCTCCCATCACCGTCTGGGTCGACGCCTCCCGGCAGCCGGCCGCGGACGCTTTCAAGGCGGCCTATCCCGAGATCCCGATCACGGTGGAGACGTACGACGGCGGGGCTGACGGCTCGGGCTCGTTCCAGACCAAGGTCCAGGCCTTCGACCAGGCCGGGAGTGGTTGGCCCGACGTCGTGTTCTCGACGCAGAACAACGACGCGGCCTGGGCCAGTCAGGGGGACGAGCCCTTTGCTGCGCCGCTCAACAAGGGCTACTTCGAGCAGTCGTTCCTGGACGGGTTCACCGAGGGAGCTCTCACGCCGCTCACCGTGGACGACACGGTCTACGGCCTGCGCAACGACCTCGCACCGACCGTGACGTGGTACGACCAGCGCCTCATGGACGAGTTCGGCTACACGGTTCCCACGACGTGGGAGGAGTACCAGGAGTTGGGTGAGAGGGTCGCGGCCGAGCACCCCGGGTACATCATCGGTGGTGTTGGTGACGCGTTCGCCGAGGAGATCTACTTCTGGGGCGCCAAGGCTCCGGTGAACACCGTGGTGGACGCCAACACCCTCAGCTCCGACACGTCCGACCCGTACGCGCAGGACATGGCGGCGATCATCGACGACCTGCTCGATGCGGGCGTCCTCGCGCAGGAGAACGTCTTCAGCCCGGAGTTCGTGCAGAAGTACACCGGCAAGGTCCTGATGCTTCCCGGACCCGTCTGGTACTCGGGCGCGCTCTTCAGCAACCCGGACTCTCTCAATGCCAAGCCGGGCACGATCGCCGCGGGGCTGCCTCTCGCGTGGGAGGGCGAAGACGCGGTTGCCGGCAACGTCGGCGGCGGGACGTGGTTCATCTCGCAGCACTCCGCGAACCTGGAGGCCGCCAAGACGTTCCTCGAGTTCGTCACGAGCGACGAGCGCTACCAGGTGGACCTGGCGGCCGGGCTGCCGGCGTACGAGGCTGCGGCCGACAAGTGGCTCGCCAAGCAGGACGAGGCCGGCTTCTTCACCGGCGACTTCGCGGAGAACGTCTCGACCGCGTCGTCCCAGATCTGGGACGGCTGGGGTTACCCGCGATTCAGCCAGGAGGCGGTCTGGGCCAAGACGGTCACGCCGAAGCTGGCCGCCGGGGAGAGCCTCGTCGACCTCCTGCCGGAGTGGGAGACCGCCATCGAGAACGAGGCCCAGGTGAACGGGTACGCGATCAAGTGACCACGTCATCAGCCCAGCAATCGCTGACCGAGGCTGCCGCCGGCTCCTCTCGCGGGGAGCGGCGACGGCGCCCGACGAGCAAGCGGAGGACCGTCACCGGACGGTGGTCGCGGGTCAGCTACGTCTTCGTCTCCGGCTACACCCTGCTCGCTCTCGCGTTCGGAGTGCTGCCCACGCTGTACGCCGTGTTCATCGCGTTCCTGGACGGGGACGGGCGGTTCGCCGGGATCGCGAACTTCACGCGGGTGCTCGGCGACTTCAGATTCTGGCCCGCGGCCCTCCACGTGGGCGCTTTCCTGCTGGTCTGGCTGGTCGCCCTGCTGGTGCTCGTCACGGTCCTGGCGCTGCTGGTCCACGGCATCGGGCGGCGCTGGCTGAGCTCGAGCATCCGCTTCGTCTACTACATTCCGGGGGCGCTGGCCGGAGCGTCGTCGGTGGTGCTGTGGTTGTTCGTGCTCAACCCCTCCGTGAGCCCGGTAGCGGCCGTGCTGCGTGCCTTCGGGTTCGAGACGTTCGTCCAGACGGTCTCGCCGGCCAACTTGCCGGTTGTTTTCGCCATCATCGCGTTCTGGACAGGGGCCGGGGGCTGGATCGTCGTCATGTACGGCGCGCTCAACAGCATCCCGAACGAGGTGCTGGAGGCCGCGCGCATGGACGGAGCAGGTGTGGTGCGCACCGCATTGCATATCCAGCTGCCGATGTTGCGCAAGTGGATCTCGTACATGGCCGTCATGTCCCTGGCGACTGGTGCGCAGCTGTTCGTGGAGCCGCGGGTGCTCTCCCAGGCCAGCCACGCGGTGGTGCCTGCGGACTGGTCGCTGAATCAGCTCGCCTACCTGTACGCGTTCAAGCAGCAAGATCTCAACGGCTCGTCAGCCATCGCCGTCATCCTGCTCGTGGTGTCGCTCGGCTTGAGCACGTTCTTCGTCATCCGAGGAGGCCTCTTTGAGCGCGATTAGCACGAGCACGCGACCCCGCCACGATCTCAGTCCGAGAGACTGGCTCGGACGCGCGTTCGCCGTCGTCGTGACGGTCTTCTTCGTTCTCTTCTTCGTCGTGCCCATGGTGTGGCTGCTGATCGCCTCCGGGAAGTCGCCGTACGACCTGATCACCACAGGGCCATTCGCACCGGGAACCCTCGGGGACCTTGCCGCCAACTGGAATGCGCTGGTCCACTTTCAGGACGGCATCATCTTCCGCTGGCTCGGGAACTCCGCGTACTACTCGCTGTCCGCCCTTGTGATCACCCTGGTGACCACGATCCCGGCCGGCTACGCCCTCGCCCTCGGCGACTTCCGTGGACGGAAGGTGCTCCTGACGACGACCCTGGTCGTGATGCTGATCCCGAACACCGCGCTGGTGCTCCCGGTCTTCCTCGAGCTCTCCGCCGTCAGCCTGATCGGGACTCCTCTCGCCGCGATCCTGCCGTTCTCGTTCTTTCCGTTCGGGGTGTACCTGACGTACATCTACTTCTCCACGAGCGTCCCGCGCGACCTGCTCGACGCCGCGCGGATCGACGGCTGCGGGGAGGTCGCCGTGTTTCGCAGGATCGCGATGCCGCTGGCGCTCCCGGTGATCGCGCTGGTGGGGTTCTTCAGCTTCGTGGCCAACTGGAACAACTTCTTCCTGCCGTTCCTGACCGTGCCCGGACCGGCGGCACCCATACAGGTGGGCCTCACCGAGATGCTCAGCAACGTGCCGGCCTTCAACCCGACGTCTGTCGGGGTGACCACGATCGAGCTGCCGACGCTGGCGCTCGCGACCCTGGTCTCGGTCACCCCGGTGCTGGTGATCTTCCTGTTCTCCCAGCGGTTCCTCGTCGCAGGCCTGACGGCCGGCGGGACAAAGGAGTAGACGTGCAACGCTTCGCATTCGTGGTGGACATGGTGCCCGAGCGGCGAGAGGAGTACCTGCGGCTGCACGCCGCGGTCTGGCCGCAGGTCGAAGCGGCCCTGTCCGCCCACCACATCACCAACTACTCGATCTTCCAGATCGAGGACACCCTGTTCGGCTACTACGAGTACACGGGCGACGACCACGAGGCCGATATCGCACAGGTCGACGCCGACCCGGTGATGAAGGAGTGGCTCGCCCACACCGACCCGTGCCAGGTGCCCTTCGGGCGCGAGGCACGGCCCGACGACAGGTGGCGGCGGCTCGAGGAGGTCTGGCACCTCGCATGAGGCAGACCCTGGACGCCCACCTGCACGTGTGGGAGCGCGCGAAGCACCCGCAGCCCTGGATCGACCCCGAGACGATGGCGGGCATCGACAAGGACTTCCCCCCGGCGTCGGCGGTGGACGAGCTGGGCCGTAACGGTGTCGGTGGCTGCATCGTGGTCCAAGCCGTCAACGAGATCGAGGAGACGGCCGACCTCCTTGCCGACGCCCGTGAGCTGGACGCCGTGGCCGGCGTGGTCGGCTGGGTCGACCTCACCGGTGACGTGCCTGCGCAGGTCGCCACGCTGCGGGCGGGGCCCGGGGGCGACAAGCTCGTCGGGATCCGGCACGTCACGTTCGTCGAGGACGACCACCGCTGGCTCTCCCGCGACGACGTCGGGCGCGGACTCGACGCCCTGGGGGAGCTCGGGCTCACGTTCGACATCCTCGTGGGCCACCGTCAGCTGGTGCAGGCCGCCGACGTCGTGCGCGACCATCCCCGGACGGCGTTCGTCCTGGACCACCTGGGGAAGGTGCCCCTGCGGAGCACGGAGCTCATCGACTGGGCCCGAGACCTCGCCCTGGTCGCGGAGCTGCCGAACGTCGCTGCCAAGCTCTCGGGACTGGTGACGGAGGACGAGCCAGGCCGATGGACCGCCGCACGACTGCGCCCGGTCATCGACCACGCGCTGCGCGCGTTCGGTCCCGGCCGCCTGCTGTTCGGCTCGGACTGGCCGCTCGCGGAGCTCGAAGGGGGCTACGAGCCGTGGCTGCAGGCCTACCTCGAGCTCACCGACCACCTCTCGGCGACCGACAAAGCGGCCATCGACGGGCAGAACACCGCCCGGATCTACGGGCTCTCGCGATGACACCCCTGCCATCACGCCCGATCGGGGCCACGGGACTGCGGCTGACCGAGCTCGGGTTCGGGGCCGCGACGCTCGGCAACCTCGGCCGCGCCATGACGGACGAGGACGCGACGGCGACGGTCGACCGCGCGTGGGAACGGGGCATCCGGTACTTCGACACGGCGCCGCACTACGGTCTCGGGCTGTCGGAACGCCGGCTGGGAGCCGCGCTGAAGAGCCGTCCCCGTGCGGAGTTCGTCGTCTCGACGAAGGTAGGGCGGCGACTCGAGCCGAACCCCAGCCCGACCCCCCTGGACGACGACGGCTTCCTCGTCCCCGGCGACGTGCACCGCGTGTGGGACTTCAGCCGCGACGGCGTGCGGCGGTCGATCGACGCCTCGCTGGAGCGTCTCGGGCTGGACCACGTCGACATCGTCTACGCCCACGACCCGGACCAGCACGCGCCGGAGTCGGGCCGCCAGGCCCTCGAGGCCCTCGCCGGTCTGCGCGCGGAGGGAGTCGTGCGCGCGATCGGCGTGGGGACCAACGCTCCGCACAAGGTGCCGGGACTGTTCACGCCCGGGCTCGCCGACGTCGTGATGGTGGCGGGGCGGTACACGCTCCTCGAGCAGGGCGGGCTGCAGTCGGCGCTCGAGCCCGCTCGAGCCGGGGGCATCGCCGTGGTTGTCGCCGGCGTGTTCAACTCGGGTCTGCTCAGCAGGCCCTGGCCCCCCGACGACGCCAGGTACGAGTACGGGCCGGCGCCGGCAGACATGCTCGCGCGCGCGCGCCGGCTCGCCGAGGTGTGCGAACGGCACGGGACGACGTTGCCCGCCGCCGCCGTCGAGCTGCCGCTGCTGCACCCCGCCGTCGCGGCGGTGGCGCTCGGTGCGCGCGACGCCGCACAGCTCGACGCAAACCTCGACAGGCACGACAACGGTGTGCCGGCCGAGCTCTGGTCGGAGCTGATGGAGTCGGGCCTGCTGGACCCCGGAGCTGTAGTACTTCGCTGATGAGGCGTTGCCCCAGGCGCCAGTCCGGGCCGGCTGACACCGGTGTCGGGACAGGGGCTCGGGTGCTCGCCGCCATGTCCCCGTGCCCGCACCCTGACCGGCCGGGGCGTCACCGTGTGCAGCCACGACGGCCGGGCTCACTATTGTTATAACGTCATACGTATGGTTGGATCCGAAGGCTGATGTTCACTCATGAGGAGCGACAGATGACAACGACGTCACGACCAACTTCCCGGGCTGGCCGGCCCCGCAGCACAGCACGGACGCTGTCCGCGCTCGCTGCGGCCGCAGCCCTCGGTGCGACCGCCCTGGCCCCAGTGGCCAGCGCGGCGCCCCAGCCCACCGATCGGATGGTCTACGTGGTCCCGGACGAAGGGGCGCGAGGGGCGGCGTGCATCCAGCAGCGTCCGTGTTCCATCGAGCGGGCCCAGGAGCTCGTCCGGCGTGAGGCGGCGCAGGGGCAACGGGACATCACGGTCGAGCTCGCGGGCGGGACCTACCGGCTTGACGCCCCGCTGGAGCTGCGGGCCGCGGACGGCGGGCGGAACGGTCACACCGTGACCTGGGCCGCCGCGCCCGGCGAGCAACCGGTGCTCTCGGGTGCAACGGAGGTCGATGGCTGGTCGGTCCACGACGAGGAATCCGGCGTGTATGTCGCGGAGGTACCCGCGGGGATCGATTCCCGTCAGCTGTACGTCGAGGGGGTTGTCGCTCCCCGGGCCACGCTGTCGCTGGAGAACTCCGACGTCGCGGTCACGCCAGAGGGTCTGAGGATCGTCAATCCGGAGCTCGAGTACCTCGGCGACCTCCAGGACGCCGAACGGATGGAGTTCGAGTCCCTCGGCGACTTCACGAACCGTTACTCGCCGGTAGCGGGCGTCGACGGCGACCTCATCACGATGGACCAGCCCGCCTGGGACAACAACACCTGGGGCTGGGACACCTTCCAGAACTCGTTCCTCGCCGCCCCGACGTACTTCCTGCAGAACTCCCTCTCCTTCGTCGACGAGGTCGGCGAGTGGTACCTCGACCCCGGGGCTGGACGCCTCTTCTACAAGCCTGGGGAGGGGGTCGACCCCGATGAGCTGGACATCGAGCTGCCGCGGCTGGAGACACTGGTGAGCATCGGGGGAACCTATGACGCACCCGTTAGCGGGCTCGAGCTCCGCGGCCTCGAGCTGACCGGCACTTCATGGCTCGGGCCGTCCACGTACGGGTACGCGAACCAGCAGAACGGAACCTTTATCGCCGAGGACTACGAGTTCCGACCCGACGACGCCTTCGCCAGCTGCTCTCGCGGCTGTGAGGCTTTCGAGCGCGCTCGGTTCGACGCCTGGTACCAGGAGCCGGCCGCGGTCCAGGTCTCCGCCGCCGCGCACGTGTCCCTCGTCGAGAACCGCTTCGTCAACCTTGGCTCGACGGCACTGGGCATCGGCAACGACGACAACGCCCACCTGACGGGTGTCGGCCTCGGAGCCAGCGACATCACCGTGGCCGGCAACGTCTTCAACGAGATCGCGGGTCATGGCATCGCCGTCGGCGGCGTGCGCGCCGACGCCCACCACCCGGGCGACCCGGCCATGACCAACCGCGACATCGTCCTCGAGAACAACACGGTCAACCGTGTCGCTGTCGACTACAAGGACAACTCGGGCATCCTCAGCACTTACGTGACGAACATCGACATCATCCATAACGAGGTTGCGAACGTCGCTTACAACGGCATCGACACGGGCTTCGGCTGGGGCGCCAACGACCCCGGCGGGTCCGACGAGTACGAGCGTCGCGGCTACTACAACTGGCACCCGCGCTACGACACCCCGACGACGCTGCGAGACAACACCATCTCGGGCAACCTCATCCGCAACACCAAGGCGCGCTTCGCGGACGGAGGCAACCTGTACAACCTGTCGGCGAGCCCGGGAACCGTGGTCTCCGAGAACTACCTGACGAGGGTCTCGGGCGTGGGCCTGTACCTCGACGAAGGAACCCGTTACACAACGTACGAGCGCAACGTCCTCGACGGCACGAGTCCCTGGGTCTTCACCAACGCGTACAGCGACGGGAACGGCACGAACGACAACCTGCTGCGCAACAACTGGTTGAACTCCGGCGGCGCGCAGATCCCGAACGCCGAGGCGCGCAACAACCGGCTCGTGGACAACATCCGAGTGGACGGAACGAACTGGCCCGCGGAGGCCCGTGCGGTCATCTGCGCGGCCGGGGTGGCTCCGGAGTACCGGACCGCGCTCAATGCGAACCTCTTCGGCCTCGATGGATGCACCGTCGACGCCCCGGTGCGCGACGGGCTCCTCGTGACCGCGGAGCAGGTCGCCCGGTCATACACCGGGCAGCTGGGCGACAGCTTGGGCGTAGCGGCGGCCGGCGCCGACGTGTGGGGAGGCGGCGACCAGCGGGACGACGAGTACGCCAGCGTCTACCGCCCCGCCGCCCTGACCGACGGAGCGAGTGTCACGGCGCGCGTCGACTCCCTCAACGACACCGACGTGTGGGCCAAGAGCGGCGTGATGGTCCGCGACGATCTCACCGCGAGCGGGGCGTCCACCGGGTACGCCGTGCTCGCCGTCGCCGGGCGCAATGGCGTGGTCCTGCAGTGGGACGGCAACGGGGACGGCTACCTCGAGCGGGCGCAGGCAGCAGCGGAGGTCGACACCTTCCGCCCGGTATGGGTGCGTCTGTCTCGTTCCGGCGACCAGCTGTCGGGTTCGTACTCCTACGATGGCGTGAACTTCGTCCCGGTCGGGGCGCCGATCACGCTGCCAGCAGCGGCGCCGCAGGACGCGGGCGTCTTTTCCAGCTCGCACGATCGCGGCAGGGCGGCGGTGAACGTCTTCAGCGACCTCAGCGTCGGCTGACAAAGAGCCGCGTCTGCAGCACGCACGGAGAGAGCCCCTGGACCGGTCGGTCTGGGGGCTCTCTCCGTGGTCTCGGCGCCTCCCTGGCCGACGACGAGACCTAACGCCTCCTGAGTCGACTCGCCGCGGCCACTACCTGACCCGGCGGAGACCTTAGAGCGCCAGGTGGGTGCTCGCTATTCGTCGAGGGCGATGTAATGCACCTCGGGCTCGGTGCGGGCCTCGTAGAGCTTGGGGTACGCGGCGGCGATCGCGCCGGGTGCGGCGTCGGGATGGCGGCGGGGATGGCGAAGGCCCACTTGTCGGGCTCAGCGGCCCTCGGACGACAGCCGGCCGAGCGCGTCCTCCGCGACCAGGCGCAGGCCGGCACGTGCGGGGCGGACGTGCGGCCCGGCCGCCCGGGACCATCCCGCACGGCCATGCGCCTCGGTGATGGCATGCTCGTCGATCGAGAGACCGTTGCCCGGCAGGTCGCCGAGGACGACGCCGCCGTCGGCCACCTCGTGGTCGGTGTGCAGGCCCACGGGGTCGGTCAGGCTCTGCACCTCGAGCGCTAGATGGTTGGGGACGGCAGCGGCTGCGTGCCACACCGGGCTGGCGAGCGAGCCGACGGGGCTGACGGGCAGGTCGTGCGCGTGGGCCACGGCGGCGGCGCGGAGGAAGTGCGTTACGCCCCACATGCTGCCCACCTGCACGATGTCGACCGCGCCGGCGTCCAGCAGGGGCCGCAGCTGCTCGAGGCCCGTCAGGTTCTCACCGGTCGCGACAGCCGCGCGGACCGAGCGCGTCAGTATCGCCATCCCTTCGGCGTCCCAGCGGCGCAGCGGCTCCTCGACCCACGTGAGGTCGAACTCGCGCTCCAGCTCGCTGATGTGACGGACGGCCTGCTTGCGGTTCCACGACTCGTTCGCGTCGAGCATCAGCGCCGGTCGCGGCGTGTTCTGCCGGAAGAGGTCCCGGACCAGGCGGAGCCGCGTGGCGTCCCGGTCGAGGTCGAGACCGCCCTTGATCTTCACGCTGGTGAAGCCCCGGTCGACCCAGCCCTGGAGCAGCGCCCCGAGGTCCTCGTCCGGCACGGCGACCTCGAGGGCTGAGGCGTAGGCGGGGACGAAGCGGTCGGCGGCACCGAGCGTGCGCCAGAGCGGTTCCTCGGCCATCTTGGCCTTGAGGTCCCACAGCGCCATGTCGAACGCCCCGACGCCGCCGAAGGTGGCGCCCGCGTGCCCGCTCTTGAACACGTGCGCCAGCATGCGGTCGTGGAGGCTGGAGGTCGCCCGCGGGTCCTGGCCCTCGAGAGCGGGGAAGAGGCGGTCCAGGTCCGCGTGCGAGCCCACGCCGACGCCCTCCAGCCCGTCGTCGGTCTCGATCACTACCAGGGGGACGTCAGTGATGCCATCGTCGATGAAGCCGTTGACGTCTCCCACCGGGCGCCCCCAGTCCTGCACGGTCGTGAGCGTGCGGAAGCCAGTGATCTTCATAGTTGCCTTCCTTAGGCGCGGGCCCGTCACCGGGTAGCGGCGCCGCCCTGACGCCCGCAAACAGCATACATCACACGTCTGCTGATCCGGGTCCCTTCGCTATAGTTCACGCATGACGGAACGCGATGGCGCTGACGACCAGATGACCGGAGCGCTCTCGCTGCCCCTGCGCGCGCCGGCCAAGCGGCTGGGAGTTGTGGTGGTCGAGGCGCTCGTGGACCTGATCGTGTCCGGCGAGCTGGAGCCCGGGGACACCCTCCCGCCTGAGCTGCCGCTCGGCCAGCAGTTCGGCGTCAGTCGGACCGTCCTGCGCGAGTCGGTCAAGAAGCTCGAGGAAAAAGGCCTCGTGACCGTGGGCCAGGGCCGTGGCACGGTCGTCCAGCCCACCAGGTCCTGGAACATGCTCGACCGCGTGGTGCTCGAGGCGCTGATCGCCCACGATCGCTCGTTGGGAGTCCTTGACGAGATTACGGTGGTCAGGGCGCAGCTGGAGTCGGCGATGGCGCGGGAGACGGCGACCTCGCGCTCTCCCGCCGAGCTCGATGCGCTGCGGGGTGTCCTCGAGGAGATGCGGACGTCCCTCGACGACGTCCCGCGCTTCCTGGCGGCCGACGTCGCCTTCCACGAGACCGTGATGGCGATGTCGCACAACCGCCTGGCGGAGAGCATCGCGCGATCGCTGTTCGAGCGGGCACGGGAGAGCAGCCGGTACTCCATCGACGTGCCCGCCACCTTCCACGAGCAGACCCTCCAGGAGCACGAACAGGTTTTTGCCGCCATTGCGGCAGGGTCGGCCGACGAGGCGGCTTCGACCATGCTCGGGCACATCGTGGACGCCTGGACGCGTCGGAGGCCGGCCGACCATCGAGGGACCAAGGGCGCCAAGTAGGCCCCAAGCAGGCCCCCAAGTAGGCCGCTGCGTCACCACTGCACCACCGCAGACTTCCGCTGCGGCGACCCTTGCGCATACGTCATACGTATGTTTACGTTGGCCCGGGGCGGAGCAGCCCTGCTCAACATCACGGAAGCGAACAGCCATGACATTGATGTCACGCACGCGCGAAGTCTCTGTTCGAAGGAAGGGTCGGTGGCGAGCGGCTGCCGGATCTGCCAGCGCGGCAGCCCTGCTCCTGAGCGGTCTGGGCACATCGGTCGCCCAGGCGGCACCACCGGAGAAGGACCAGGTCTACTACGCGTCACCCGACGGTCGCGACCACGGGCAGTGCCAGGAGCAGCACCCGTGCTCGCTGGAGCACGCGCAGGGCGTCGTGCGGCACACGGCAGCCAAGGGGAAGGGCGATGTCACCGTCGTGCTCGCCGACGGCACCTACCGCATCGACCGCCCGCTCGAGTTCCGTGCGCAGGACGGTGGCAGGGACGGGCACACCGTGCGCTGGACGGCTGCTGAGGGCGCGCACCCGGAGATCACGGGCTCGACCCAGCTCACGGGCTGGCAGCAGTACGACGAGGCCGCGAACATCTACGTCGCGGACACGCCGGCCGGTTTCGAGACCCGGCAGCTCTACGTCGACGGCGTCGCCGCGCCGCGGGCCGCGACCAGCCTGGAGCTGAGCGACCTGACGCTCACCCCCACGGGGATGACGATCAACAACCCTGCGCTCGCCTATTTGGCGGACCTTCCGGACCAGGACCGGATCGAATTCGAGTCGCTGGGAGATTTCACGGATCGCTACTCGCCGGTGGAGAGCATCGAGGGCGATACGATCACGATGACCCAGCCCGCCTGGGACAACAACACGTGGGGCTGGGACACGGTGCAGAACTCGCTGCTCGCCGATTCGACGTGGTTCCTGGTGAACTCACTCAGCTTCCTGGATGAGGCGGAGGAGTGGTACGTCGACCCCGACGCAGGAAAGCTCTACTACAAGCCCGCGGACGGCGTGAACCCACAGGACCTCGACATCGAGCTCCCTCGGGTGGAGACCCTCGTCAGCATCGGCGGCACCTACGACGCCCCCGTCTCCCACCTGGAGTTCAGCGGTCTCACCTTTTCCGGGACTTCCTGGCTCGGCCCCTCTTCGGCCGAGGGGTACGTCAGTCAGCAGATTGGTGGCTACATCAAGGGCGAATACGACTATCGACCCGCCGATGCGTTTGAGAACTGCAGCCGTGGCTGTGACCCGTACGAGCGGACGCGCGACAGCTGGCACCAGATCCCCTCCGGAGTGCAGGTGTCCGCCGCCGACAACATCACGTTCGCCGAGAACACCTTCCGCAACCTCGGAACGGCGGCCCTGGGCATCGGCAATGACGACAACGCGATGCTCACCGGAACCGGGCTTGGCGCGAGCAACATCGACGTGACCGGCAACGTGTTCACCGAGATCGGTGCGCACGCATTGATGGTGGGCGGGATTCGGGCGGACGCCCATCACCCCAGCGACCCCAGGATGACGAACCACGATATCCGCATCGCGAACAACACCATCAGCGACATCGCCGTGGAGTACCAGGACACCACCGGCATTCTCAGCACCTACGTGACCAGGGCGCAGATCGTGAACAACGAGCTCAGCGACCTCGCCTACGCGATCGATACCGGTTACGGATGGGGAATCAACGACGCAGGCGGCTCTCAGGAGTACCTCCGCCGCGGGTACTACCAGTACAACCCGCTCTATGAGACGCCGACGACGCTGAAGGACAACTTGATCGCGGGCAACCTTGTGCACGACATCCAAGGCGACTTTGCTGATTCTGGAAACATCTACAACCTCTCGGCAAGCCCGGGGACGGTAATCGAGAACAACTACTTGTATAACGTCCACGGTGTCGGCCTTTACTTGGACGAAGGCAGCCGCGGCATCCTCGCCCGGAACAATGTCCTGAGTGGCGTGAACCCATGGGTGTTCACCAACGCGTACAGCGCCGGCAACGGCACGAACGACAACACGCTGCAGGAGAACTGGCACACCGGCGGGGCCCAGATGCCGAACGCCGAAGAGCGCAACAACCGACTGATCGACAACGTGCTGGTCAGCGGGGACAACTGGCCCAGCGCTGCGTGGGAGGTCATGTGCGCGGCAGGCGTTGCCCCCGAGTACCGCACGGAACTCAACGTGAACTTCGGTGGTCTCGACCCGCGGTGCCAGACCGTCGCCGCGACCGAGACCCCGTAGCGCAGCTGCCGGCACGGCCGGCACTGCCGGCGAGGCGCCCCCGCGTCGTTCCTGGCGCGGGGGCGTCGTCGCCCGTCCTACCTACCCCTCCAGATGAGGACCTCGTTGCCTTGACAGACATTGACGACCGCGTGCTCTTCGGTGCCGCGTACTACCACGAGTACCAGCCCTCTCCCCGGCTCGACCAGGACCTCGACCTCATGCAGGAAGCCGGGTTCACCGTGATCCGGGTGGGCGAGTCCACGTGGGCCACCTGGGAGCCCGAGGACGGAGTGTTCGACCTCGACTGGCTGCAGCCGGTCCTGGACGGCGCGCACTCGCGAGGGATCGCCGTCGTGCTGGGTACGCCCACTTATGCCGTACCCCCGTGGCTGACGCGCAAGTATCCCGAGATCGCCGGAGAGCGCCGCACCGGAGAGCGCATCGGTTGGGGAGCCCGTCAGGAGATGGACCTGACGCACGCCGCCTACCGCTTCCACGCCGAGCGCGTGATCCGCGCAGTCGTCGGGCGCCACCACGACCATCCCGCGGTGGTCGGGTTCCAGGTGGACAACGAACCCGGTCTCGAGCTGCTGCACAACGAGGGTGTGTTCCAGGCCTTCGTCGACGACCTGCGCCGCACCTACGGCGACGTCGAGACCCTGAACCGGGAGTGGGGACTCGTCTACTGGTCGCATCGGCTCACCACGTGGGCGGATCTCTGGCGACCGGACAACAACGCCCAACCGCAGTACGACCTCGCCTGGCGGAAGTTCCAGGCCCGGATGGTCACCGAGTTCATCGGCTGGCAGGCCGGGATCGTTCGGGAGATCGCAGGCGCCGAGAAGTTCGTGACCACCTGCATCGCCTACGACAGGCCAGGAGCGCAGGACCCGGAGCTGACGGCAGCGCTGGATGTGACCGCGGGCAATCCGTACTACGCGATGCAGGACGGTCTCGCTCTCCCCGCCGCAGAACAGCTCCCGCTGGGCTGGACCACGAGCGGAACCTGGGCGATATTCCACAGCGCAGACCGGATGTACTCCTCGAAGCAGGCGCGGTTCCTCGTCACCGAGACGAATGCCGGGGCCATCGGCGGCCCGGCAATGAACGCGCCCGCGTTCGACGGCCAGTGGCGACAGGCCGCCTGGGCAATGATCGTCCGGGGCGCCCGAATGATCGAGTACTGGCACTGGCACACACTGCACTTCGGTACCGAGACGTACTGGATCGGAATTCTCCCGCACGACCAGCGGCCCGGGCGGGTCTACGAGCAGCTGGCCGCCCTGGGCGCGGAGATCAAGTCCGCCGAGGATCACCTGAGCGGACTCGTCCCGGACGCCACCGTGGGGCTGCTGTGGTCCAACGAGTCGATGTGGGGCCTCGCAGGTCAGCCGGCGCTCGCCCGCGACGACGGCTCCGCGGACCCCGGCAGCTACCAGCGGATAGTGCACGCCTTCTACCGGGGAGCGTTCGACGCCGGTTCGCCGGTGCGCATCGTCCACGACGTCCAGCTGGTCGAACAGGGCGACGGCACGCGCCTCCGCGAACCGGCCGAGGTCGCCGCCGAGCTGCCCGTCCTGCTGGCGCCGGCGCTCTACGTGGCCAGTGACGCGCTGCTCGACTGGTTGCGCGACTACGCAGAGGCGGGCGGACACCTGGTGCTCGGACCGCGCACCGGATATGCGGACACCGAGGCGCGAGCGCGCGCGGAGGTCAAGCCGGCGCGGCTCGCCGCCACCGCCGGCGTCAGCTACCAGGAATTCAGCAACCTGGCGACACCGGTCCGTGTGACGGGCTCCGACGGCGCACTGGAGCTGCCCGACGCGGCCGCGGGCGCGGCATGGGTCGACTACCTGCAGGTCTCGGACGACTCGGTCCAGATCCTTGCCCGATATCAGCACCCCGCGTTCGGCCCGTACCCGGCGATCACCACCGCTGAGGCAGGGCTGGGGCGCGTCACCGCCGTCGGCACCGTGCCCAACGCCGAGCTGTCGGCCGCGCTGGTGTCCTGGGCGCTGCCGGCCGACAGGGACGCCTGGAGCTCTCTGACGACCGGTTCGGTCACGGCGACCTCAGCGACGACGGCCGCAGGTCGTCGGCTGCGGGTCCTGCACAACTGGTCGTGGGAGGCCTGCTCGGTGCGGTTGCCGGCCGACGTCACGGATCTGCTCTCCGCCGAGCCACTAGAGGCCGACGCGCTGGTCGAACTGGGGCCGTGGGACGTCCGCGTCCTTCTGGAGTAGGAGGGCGAGAGCGCAGCAGCGAGCCGAACCCGAAAACGATGAAGCGGCTCCGAACCCAGCTTCCGGGACCGCTCTATGCCTAGCCAGCGCCCCATCGCTGAAGTACCGTCCGCTCGATGAAGAAGCGCATCCGTGTGGCACTTGTGACGGTCGGCATCTACGTGGCCATCGGCCTCGTCTTCTCGATCGAGGCGCAGCCCCAGCAGATGTGGACGTGCCGCGATCCTTCCGCACCACACGGCATCACGACCTATGGTGACGCCAGTGACGTACCCAGCGACGACTGCTTGCCAACAGTTAGTACCGCGGAGCGTTTGGAGATAACAGCCTTCGCCACAGCAGCCTGGCTGCCTCTGGTTGTGCTCAAGGGGCTGTCGAACGCCAGCCGGTAGCTAGGCGGGAGCATGAGCCACCGGATACGCGTTGTCGCCGAAAGAGGCCGAAGTGAGGCTCGACGCAGAGCGTGCCTCTGGCGGGCACCCGGGAATCAAGAGGATCGAAGGGACCGCGGTGTCCCTGATCTGGGAGCATGAGTGGGACACAAGCCCGCACCGCCAGGGAGCCTATCCGGGAGCCGATGCGTCGACCCGGGCCTCTGGCGTATTGCTTACGTGTGGCACTGATGATCCGACAGCGGTGAGTGTTGAATAAGGATACGAGGGCGACTACGTGCATGGTGTTGTAGCTATCCTGATTGCATGCGCGTTTACGGCACTCCTGGCATGCGTCGGGGCCTATGTCGTTCGACTCATGCGCAATGTCGACGATCTTGCCCTGAGGCTGGGTGTCATGCCGACTCCGGCTACGATGCTTGCGCTTAGGGGGTAATGGCGGTTGGGCTGGCCATCGTTTCGCTAATTGTCGTGACGATATGGGTTGCGGTTTTTTCGGGCGGCTTCATTGGGTAATACAGTTGCGCATCGCTTTATGCTGCATATCGTGCTGGGGCAGGATCGAGACGAACGACGGTCGCAGCTCACGCACTGTCCACGCGTCCGGGTCGGTCCCGGCACCAGTCGCAGCGCGTGCCGGAGGGTCGCGAAGCACGTAGTGCGCATCCTGACAGGTGAAAGCAGCGCGCCCCTGGGCTAGCGCCTGGAGTGATACCTCATTCTTGAGTCGCCCTTAGAAGTCCGCGATACCTCATGGAAACTGCCACTGCAAACTCGGCCCCGTAGACCAACAAGCTCGCTGACATTCCGGCCATCGCACCGAGGGTCAGAGATGATGTCACCCATCAACGCGACGAGCCCGGCCATGTTCGTGGCAGTCGCAACAATGGCGGTCGCGATACAAAGCGCGAACATTCCAACAGTTTGAATGAATCGCTTTGCGGCGTTGGCCCGTGCGATGAACAGCGCTTCCCTTTCTCCTTCACCAGCGATCATGACCGGAGCGTAGCCGGTCGGGTCGCTCGCGTGACACCAGTGATGACGTGATGGCAACTGCCGTCACTCGCCGCCGCGCGGGAGCGCGCCCGCCTTGATTCGAGTAACGCTGTCCAGCCAGTCATCCCAGGCCGCAGCATCAGTCGGGCCGCCATCGGCCTCGATTGCGGTGTCGCCGAGAAGAGTGATCAGGTCGTCGCCTGCACGCTCGGCGTAGTGCCAGAGAAAGTCGGACATGGCCAGAAACGCCTCGCGCGGAGAGAGCGAATCCGAGCTGGTGTCGTTGCTGTCTGGGACTGACAATGGCGCCTCCATTGGTGGTCTCGGCGTGCTCTGAGCCCAGGTTCTGAGGTCCACGGCCAGATGCCGTGTGCTCGGACATGGTCTCCGGCGGGCACCGTGGGAATCAAGGATCGGACGACCAGGGGCCCCGAGCCAGGGACCCCACATCCGGACCCGGAAGGGTGCCCCGAGCCGGCACGGGCCGCCGGCTCACGGCGGATCGAGCCGCGTCCCGGGGCACCTTTCCACCTTCAGCGCACCACGATGGAACCGACCGCGAACCGTCCACGATCCACGGCCCGCCGGGCGCTCACCGAACCGGTCGAGGCACCAGGTCGACGGCTTGGAGCTGGGCGCGCACGGCGAGCTCGGCCGCCTTGAACGCGTGCTCCTGGGTCATCGCGTTCTCGGTCCGTTCGAGGCAGTCGAGCACGAGCCGGCCGAAGTAGGGGTAGCCGACCTTGCCGTGCACGTCGAAGTGCGTCTCCTCGTCGCCGTTGGCCAGGTACAGGTGGCCGGTGCCGTCCTGCGTGCCCAGGTTCATGTACTTGCGCTGCTCGATGAAGCCCTCGGTGCCGAGGATGAACGTCCGGCCGTCGCCCCACATCTGGAGACCGTCCGGGGTGAACCAGTCGCAGCGGAAGTAGCCGCTGGCGCCGTTGTCCATGGTGAGCATCGCGTCACCGAAGTCGTCCAGACCGGGATGGTCCGGGTTGGCGTAGTTGGCGATCTGGCTGCGGACCACCGTCGCGTCGCTCGCCCCGGTGTAGTGCAGGATCTGCTCGATCTGGTGGCTGCCGATGTCGCACAGGATGCCGCCGTACTTCTCCTTCTCGAAGAACCAGTCCGGGCGGTTCCCGGCCGACAGGCGGTGCGGGCCGGTGCCCATCACCTGGACGACCTTGCCGATCGCGCCGGCCTCGATGAGCTGGGACGCGAACACGGCGGTCTCGACGTGGATGCGCTCGGAGTAGTAGACGGCGTACTTGCGCCCCGTGCGGGCGACGGCCTCCCGGGCGGCGGCGAGCTGCTCGAGCGTCGTCAGGGGCGCCTTGTCGGTGAAGTAGTCCTTGCCGGCGTCCATGACGCGCAGGCCGAGGGCCGCCCGTTCGGACGTCACCGCGGCGCCGGCGACCAGGCGGACGTCGTCGTCGTCCAGAACCTCCGCCTCGGTGCGCGCGACGCGGGCCTGGGGAAACTTCTCCACGAACTGCGCCACCTTGGCGGGGTCCGGGTCGTAGACCGACGCGAGGGTCGCGCCCGCGCCGATCAGGCCGTTGCACATGCCGTAGATGTGGCCGTGGTCCAGGCCGATCACCGCGAAGGTGAACTCACCGGGACCCACTACCGGTGCGGGGATCGAGTCGGGGGAGTAGCTGCCGCCGAATGCTGTGCTCATCGGTGCTCTTTCGTCGGGGTGTCGGGTGGCTGAGTGTTGCGTGCTGGTCGTCCGGGACCGTTCAGGCGGCCGGGCGGGGCTCGCCCCCGACGGAGATCGTGCCCTCGAGGTCGTCGACCGAACGGCTCTTGGCGAAGTAGCGGGGGGCGTTGGCGAGCACGCCCTCACCTGTGTAGTAGGGGCTGCCGGCCGGGATCGGCAGGTCGACCGTCCGGCGTTCGATGGCCGCCTGGTAGATCGCGGTCACCACCTCGACGGTGCGCCGGCCGTCCTCGCCGCTGATGGCCGGTGCGCGGCCGGTCTCCAGTGCGCCGAGCAGGTCGTCGATCTGCCCGGCGTGCCCGAGGTGGGGCAGCGGCTGGTGTGCGGCCCCGACGGCTTCGATCCGCTCGGCGAGCTCGGTGTTGCCCTCCGCCGTCGGAAAGCCGTTCGGCTGCGTGGTCTCGGCGTGCACGGACCAGGGCTGCGACACCGAGGCGTTCCGGCCCTGGACGACGATCTCCTGCTCCTGGCCGTGATGGACCACCGAGCTGGTCAGCTGCGCGATGGCGCGGTCGTACTGGAGGAGGGCCACCGACAGGTCCTCGACCTCGGCGTTGTCGTGCCACGCGTTGGTCATGCTCGCGGTGACCGCCTCCGGCGCACCCAGCATCCAGAGCACGAGGTCGATGTGGTGGATCGCGTGGTTGAGGGTCGGCCCGCCGCCCTCCGACTGCCAGGTACCGCGCCACGACAGGTCGTAGTACGGCAGGCCGCGCCACCAGGCGGAGTCCGTCCTGAAGTGCGCGACGGGTCCGAGGAGGCCCGAGTCCAGCGCGTCCTTGAGGGTGACGATGTCGTCGCGGAACCGGTTCTGCGCGATCACGGACAGCCGCTTGCCGCTCTCCCGCTCCGCGGCGAGCATGGCGTCGCACTCCGCGAGCGACGGCGCCATGGGCTTCTCGACGACGACGTTCATCCCCGCGTGCAGCAGGTCGACCGCGATCTGGGCGTGGGTCGACGGCGGTGTGCAGACGGTCACGAGGTCGATGTCGTCCCGGCCGAGGAGCGCTTCGTGGGACGAGACGACGACGGCGTCGTCGAGCCCGTGCTCCTGCTTCTTCGCCTCGGCCTTGGCCGGCACCGTGTCGCAGAGCGCCACGATGCGGCAGCGCTCCGGGAACTGGAGGTAGCCCAGCAGATGTGAGTTCGAGATGTTCCCGGTGCCCACCAGGGCGACGTTCAGCATACTTGCTCCTCGGATCGGATCAGCGAAAAGTTTCGGCACAGTTCTGAAACCGCGTTGTAGGCTAGCCGCATGCTCTGCGCGGTGTAAAGAGGGATAGGATCGCGGGGCGCCCCTCGTCGACGACGCGGCAGCGGGCCGTAGATGCTTGTGATTTTCGGGGATTCGCGATAGAAACTGTCGGAACGAGGAGGCTGCCTTGACGAAGAAGACCGGGACGGCGCGCCCCAATCTCTCCGCCGTGGCCGCCCATGCGGGTGTCTCGACGGCCACCGCGTCCAAGGTCGTCAACGGCCGGCCGGACGTCGCCGAGGGAACGCGCGAACGGGTCGAGACCGCGATCACCGAGCTCGGCTACCGGGGGCCGTCGCGCGCGAGCGCCGCGCGCACGGTCGAGCTCATGGTCGACGTCCTCAACACCACCTACGCGACGCAGATCCTGCGCGGCGTCGTGCTCGCGGCGGAGGAGCTGAGCATCGACGTGGTGGTCGGGCGCGTGCGGCACAGGTCGTCGCGCGGGGTGATGGAGTCGAGCGCCGCCTGGGCGCAGCGCATCGCCGCCGCCGAGCACATCGGCGCCATCGTGCTGACCTCGGGCCTAGGGCCGGACGTGTACGGGAGCCTCGCGCGTGCGCGCATCCCGATCGTGGTCATCGACCCGCTCGACTTCGCCCAGGCGGGCGTGGTGTCGGTCGGTTCGACGAACTGGCTCGGCGGGCGGAGCGCCGCAGAGCATCTCGTCGGGCTCGGGCACCAGCACATCGGGGTCATCGCCGGCCCTGCCGAGTCCATCAGTGCGGTGGCCCGCCTCGACGGGTTCCTGAGCTACTGCCGGCAGAAGGGGGTGGAGGTCGAGCCGGACCTCGTCCGCCCCATCCGCTTCGACCACGACCAGGCCGTACAGGTCGCGGAGGAGTGGTTCCGCCGGCCCGACCCGCCGACGGCGATCTTCGCGGGTAGCGACGCACAGGCGATGGGCGTGCTCGAGGCGGCCCGCCGAACCGGACTCCTGGTGCCGGAGGACGTCAGTCTCGTGGCGTACGACGACACCCCGATCGCCTCCTGGGCGAACCCGCCGCTGACCGCCGTCCGGCAGCCGCTCGAGGAGATCGGCCGGCGGGCGCTCCTGACGGTCCAGCAGCTGCACGTCGGGAACCCGGTCGACTCGCACCACATCGAGATCGCCACCACGCTCGTCGTCCGGGACTCCACGGCACCGCCCCGGACCGACCTGGTCAGAATGACGCGGTCCTAGACCGCGCCGGGCAGGGGATGCGGCGACGCCACCCCCGCTCGGCGGCAGAAAACGTTCTACGAGATCGAACGCCAACCGAGATGCCACCCGGCATCCCAGATCGACGGAGATCACATGCACACAGCCGACAGCTGGCCCATCGCGGCCAACATGCTCTCGTTCGGGTCGACGACGGCGGACGGCACGCCCAACGTCGACGCGCCCGCCGAGTCGTGGCGCTCCCAGCTGCAACAGGTCGCCGACCTCGGTTTCACGGAGGTGGACCCGACCGACGCCTGGCTGTCGATCGGTGAGCTGAGCGACGCGCGCTTCGCCGAGCTGCGCACGGTGCTGCGGGAGGCCGGGCTGTCCGTGCCGTCCGTGTCGACCACCCGCCGGAGCGTCATCGATGCGCGGCACGGCGACGACTACCTGCGGTTCGGCCACACGATCATCGACCGGGCGCCGGAGCTCGGCGCGGAGGTCGTGAACTTCGGCTTCATGCAGGCGCTGACGCCCGCCCAGGAGCGGGCGCTGTGGTTCTGGCTCGCCGAGGGGCACCACGACGACCTCTCCGACGCCGCGATGTACGACCTCGCGGTGCGCCGCATCCGGGAGCTCGCCGACCACGCCGGGGAACTCGGTGTGCAGGTCAGCCTGGAGATGTACGAGGACACGTACATCGGCACGCCCGACCTCGCGGTCCGGTTCCTGCAGGACGTCGACCGCGAGAACGTGGGCCTCAACCCGGACCTGGGCAACCTGGTGCGGCTGCACCGCCCGATCGAGGACATCCCGACGATGTTCGAGAAGGTCCTGCCGCTGACGAACTTCTGGCACATCAAGAACTACACGCG
Source organism: Promicromonospora aerolata (assembly GCF_042682255.1). Classification (NCBI taxonomy): domain Bacteria; kingdom Bacillati; phylum Actinomycetota; class Actinomycetes; order Micrococcales; family Promicromonosporaceae; genus Promicromonospora; species Promicromonospora aerolata. The sequence continues at coordinate 2,078,920 of NZ_JBHUHF010000001.1, read as the reverse complement.
CGACGAGGACCCGGCGACGGGCTCGTACGCCACGCACCCCACGCCGCTCGTCCAGGGGGTCGTGAACTACCGCGCCGTGATCCGCCGGGCCCTGGACCTGGGGTTCGAGGGCGTGTTCGTGTGCGAGCACTACGGGTCGGACAGCCTGGGCGTCGCCGCCATCAACCGCGACTACATCCGGGGTGTGCTGCGCGGCGCCGGCCGCTGAATCGCTTCCGGCCAGGGGCCGGGGTCGTGGACAGCGACCCGGCGCACAGCGGCGCCCCGCGGCTGATCTGCCCGCTCAACCATCCAGCACACCTGTCAGAGAGGACATCATGGTCACGACCATCAGCTCCGTCGCCGTCGTGGGGACCGGATACATGGGCGGCGGCATCGCGCAGTCGCTCGCGCTCGCCGGCCTGCCGGTGACGATCGCCGACGTCTCCGTCGAGGCGACGGAAGCCGCCTACACGCGGCTGCTCGCCGAAGCACAGCAGTTCGAGGACGAGGGGCTCTACGATGCCGGCGCCACCGAGACCATCCGGGCCAACCTGAGGACGGCCGGATCGATCGAGGAGGCCGTCGCCGACGCCGACTTCGTCGAGGAGGCGGTGTTCGAGTCGATCGAGGTCAAGCACGAGGTTCTCGGCCGTATCTCGGCGGCGGCGCGCGCGGACGCCGTCATCGGGAGCAACACCTCCACGATCCCGGCTCGCGTGCTGGTCACGGCGGTGACGAACCCCGAGCGGTTCCTCACCGTGCACTTCTCCAACCCGGCCCCGTTCATCCCGGGGGTCGAGCTCGTCCTGAGCGAGCAGACCGACCCGGAGGTCGTACCGGTCGTGCGGGAGCTGCTGGCCCGGGCCGACCGGCAGGGTGCGCTCGTCGCCGACGTGCCGGGGTTCGTCCTCAACCGCCTGCAGTACGTGCTGCTGAAGGAGGCGATGTCGATCGCGGAGGAGGGCATCGCGTCGCCGGAGGACATCGACACCGTCGTGCGCACGACGTTCGGCTTCCGGCTGGGCTTCTTCGGCCCGTTCGCCATCGCGGACCAGGCCGGGCTCGACGTGTACGCCGGCGGGTTCCGGACGTTCGAGGAGAACTTCGGCGAGCGCCTCGCGACGCCGGACCTCATCAAGGAGGCCGTCGACGGCGACCGCAAGGGCGTGAAGAACGGCAAGGGCCTGACCCGGGACTACACGCCGGAGCAGGTCAAGGCCCTGGTGGACTACCGCAACAAGGCGTACAGCGAGATGGGGCGGCTGCTGCGGGCGATGGGCCCGGCGCCGGCATAGCCCGTGTCAGATGCTCAGGTCACCCGCGTGACCTGAGCATCCGACACGTCCGGCGCCGGCGCCGGCGTCAGTCCGTGACGCCGAGGTGCCCGCGCAGGAGCGTCGAGAGCTGCGTGCGCTCCGTGGAGCGGTCGAACCGGAAGTCATGGGCGAGCTCTGCGGCCTCCGCCGCGTCCACGCCCTCGAAGCGCGCCGCCCACGCCTGTGTGAGCGGCTCGGCGAGCAGGACGTTGCGCACGACCGTGGCCGTGTGCCGCGCCGCGCCCCAGGGGTACGGGTCGTAGTCGGGGAACTCGGTGGCCAGCAGCTTCTCGATCGGCTCGAGGAGGTGGCGCACCTCGGCGTCGGACCCGCCCCACGAGTCGGCCCCGAGGCGCTTCTTGTGCTCGAGCACCGGCGCGATGCGCTGCAGGTAGGCGGACTCGGGCCGAACATGCACAAGACCCTGCAGGCCCACGTCCTTGTACGTCCACAGCGCCCAGCTCGCGCCGTGCTCGGCGTAGATGTCCAGCTGGTCGGCCAGGATCTGGTACCGCCACGAGTGGTCCCCCTGGTCGGGCGGGTAGACCGGGCCGAACTCGCCGACCCAGATCGGCGTGCCCGTCTCGCGCATGTACTCGGTGCGGCGAAGGAACGTCTCTTCCAGCACTCCACGGTCGAAGTGCTTGCCGCGCGTGACGCCGGGGTAGCGGCCGTCGGCCGCGATGCCGGGCAGCGCGTAGTCGTGCGCCGTGTAGACGGCGTTCGGCAACGGCTCAGGGGTGGCCGAGAACACCGAGAAGTCGGTCGAGTAGGTGTTGCCGTCGAGGAAGAGCACGTGGCGTGCGTCGACCGCGCGCACCGCCTTCTCCAGCCGCTCGTAGAAGTGCAGGAGGCGCACGCCGTCCTCGTCCGCGGGCTCGTTGACCGGGTTGTACCCGGCCACGGCGGGCTCGTCCTTGTACCGGTCGGCAAGCGCCTCCCACAGGTGCACGGCGCGGTCCTGGAAGTGGCGGTGGGTCCAGAAGGCCGGCTGGTGCGCGGGGTTGTCCGAGTGCCAGTGATGGTTCTGGGACCCGGGCAGCGCGTGCAGGTCGATGATGGAGTAGACGCCGGCGTCGGCCAGCAGGCGGATCACGCGGTCGAGGCGGGCGAAACCCTGCTCCTTGAGCTCGAACGGGCGGTCGTCGTCCTCGAAGTGCTTGTAGCTGATCGGTATCCGGACCGAGTTCAGGCCGAGGGACGCCACGTGCGCCGCGTCGGCGGCGTCGAAGAAGTCCGTGTAGAACGCCTCGAAGTACGCGTCGTACGCCTCGCGGCCGATCACCGCGAGCAGCTCACGCCTCATCCGTGACTCGATGAACGGGAAGCCGGAGATGAAGTTCTCCATGTTCATCCAGCCGCCCAGTCCCACGCCTGCCAGCACCACGGTGCGGCCGGACTCGTCCACCAGCCGGTCACCGTCGACCTTCAGCCAGGGCAAATTCGTCATGTCGTGCTCCTCGAGCTCGTTCCCGTAGCGGTCCAAACCCTGACGCTATCGGATCAACGACTACTTTCGTAAGATCCAGTTGCCTGAATATTTCGATAACGTTATCGACCCGCCAGGGCACAGGCAAAACCAGTCCACTGCCTGCTATCTGGTCGAAGTCCTTCCTCGGACAACGATTCGACGCGGCCCTTGACCGCGTTGTCGTGCTGATGCACACTTCCTGGCAGGGCAGTCAGAACGGAAAAGTTTCGATCCTCGACGGTGTGGATTCCAGCCTGGACGGCACCGTTGCCATGACAGGAGATCGGTATGACCGCAACCAGTGTGGAGCGCAGGGCCGCGCCCGTGCGCAAGACCCCATTGCGCAGGGACGGCCGGGCCGCAGCAGGCTTCCTCGCTCCGTGGTTCGTCGGCCTCGCGGTCATCACCGCCGGGCCGCTGGCGGCCTCGCTGTACCTCTCGTTCACCGACTTCGACCTCCTCTCGCCCGCCCGGTGGATCGGCCTCGAGAACTACGTCCAGATGTTCCAGGACCCGCGCTGGCTCAAGTCGCTGGGGGTCACCGCGACGTTCGTGGCCGTGTCGGTGCCGCTCCAGCTCGCGTTCGCGCTGGCGCTGGCGATGTTCCTCGACAAGGGCCTGCGCGGCCTGTCCTTCTACCGGTCGCTCTACTACCTGCCGTCCTTGCTCGGCGGCAGCGTGGCCATCGCGATCCTGTGGCGGCAGGTGTTCGGCAAGGAGGGGCTGATCAACCAGCTGCTCGGCCTGGTCGGTATCGAGGGGCCCGGCTGGATCGCACACCCGGACACCGCGCTGATGACGATCATCGCGCTCGGCGTCTGGACCTTCGGGTCGCCGATGGTGATCTTCCTGGCCGGCCTGCGGCAGATCCCGGAGATGTACTACGAGGCCGCCTCGATCGACGGTGCGTCGCGGTGGCGGCAGTTCCGCAACATCACGTTCCCGCTGCTGACGCCGATCGTCTTCTTCAACCTCGTGCTGCAGATCATCAACGCGTTCCAGTCGTTCACGCAGGCGTTCGTCGTCTCCGGCGGCACCGGCGGCCCGTCCGACTCGACGCTCTTCTACACGCTGTACCTGTACCTGCGCGGTTTCGGTTCGCTCGACATGGGATACGCGTCCGCGATGGCGTGGGTGCTGCTGCTCGTCGTCGGTGGATTCACCGCGCTCAACTTCGCCGCCTCGAGATATTGGGTCTTCTACGATGACTGACGTTCTTGTGCGCACCGACGCCGCCGCGTCCCCGCCGTCCGACGCCCGCGCCGTCACCCCACGTCGCCGTGGGCCGTGGCGCGGCTGGTGGAAGCACCTGCTCCTGATCGGCTTCGGGCTCACCATGCTGTACCCGTTGCTCTGGATGATCGCGAGCTCCATCAAGCCCGACGAGCTGATCTTCCGTGAACCGGGGCTCGTCCCCACCGCCATCGACCTGGGCAACTTCGCCGAAGGTTGGAACGCGCTCTCGCAGCCGTTCAGCCACTACCTGATCAACTCGGCGATCGTCGTCCTCGGCTCGGTGGTCGGCAACCTGATCTCGTGCTCGATGGCGGCCTATGCGTTCGCGCGGCTCGAGTTCCGGGGGAAGTCGCTGTGGTTCGGCATCATGCTGCTCTCGATCATGCTGCCGATCCATGTGGTGATCGTGCCGCAGTACGTGCTCTTCGCCCGGCTCGAGTGGATCGACACGTTCCTGCCGCTGATCGTGCCGAAGCTGCTGGCCACCGACGCGTTCTTCGTCTTCCTGATGGTCCAGTTCTTCCGGGGCATCCCCAGGGAGCTGGACGAGGCGGCGCGGCTGGACGGCTGCGGGCACGTGCGGATCTTCACCCGGATCATGCTGCCGCTGGCGACGCCCGCCCTCGCCACCACGGCGATCTTCACGTTCATCTGGACGTGGAACGACTTCTTCTCCCAGCTGGTCTTCCTGACGTCGCCGGAGAACTACACGGTGCCCCTCGCGCTGCGCAGCTTCGTCGACGCCACCGGTGACAGCTCGTGGGGCTCGCTCTTCGCCATGTCCCTCGTCTCCCTCGTGCCCATCTTCCTCGTGTTCCTGTTCGGCCAGAAGTACCTGGTCAAGGGCATCGCGACGACCGGCATCAAGTAATCACTGTTGCAAAGGAGCATCATGAACACAGCACGAATCTCGCGACGCCCCCTGTGGCGGCTCGCCGCAGGAGCGGTGTCCCTCGCCGTCCTGGTCGGGGCCACCGGCTGCGCCGGCGGGAGCGGGGACGACGGCACGGCGACCATCCGGTTCTCCTGGTGGGGCTCCGAGGAGCGCACCGCGCGGATGCAGGAGGCCATCGACCTGTTCGAGGCGGAGAACCCAGACATCCAGGTCGAGGGCGACTTCGTGGACTGGTCTGGTTACTGGGACAAGCTCGCCACGTCGGTGGCCGGCGGCAACACCCCCGACGTGCTCATGCAGGAGGACCGCTACCTCGGCGACTACGCCAACCGTGGCGTGCTCGCCGACCTGGGTGAGTACGAGATCGCCACCGACGACATGGACGCCACGCTGCTCGGCAGCGGCGAGATCGACGGCACGCAGTACGGCGTGCCGACGGGTTCGAACGTCTACACGGTCCTCGCCAACCCGGCGATGTTCGAGGCCGCCGGCGTCGAGATGCCGGACGACACGACCTGGACGTGGGACGACTACGAGGAGATCGCCAACGCGATCTCCGACGGCTCGGAGGACGGCATCTACGGCACGTCCGACTACTCCTACAACGAGACGGCGTTCTCGGTCTACGTGCGTCAGCACGGTCAGTCGCTGCTGGACGAGAACGGCGAGCTCGGGTACGACGACGAGCTGCTCGTCGAGTGGTTCGAGCGGTCGCTGCGGCTGCAGGAGGAGGGCGGCCAGCCGCCGGCCGACGAGGCGCTCAACCTGGACCTGCTCGACTCGCCGATCGCGAAGAACGTCGCCGCGATGACGATCACCTGGTCCGCGCAGCTCGGGCCGGTCTCGACCGCGGCGGGCCAGGAGCTGGTCCCGCTCCGGATGCCCGGCGAGTCGGAGTTCGAGCGGACCGGCATGTTCTTCAAGCCGGGCATGTACCTGGCACAGGCAGCGGATACCGAGCACCCGGAAGCGGCAGCGAAGTTCATCGACTTCTTCGTCAACAGCCCGGAGGTCGGCGAGATCTTCCTGACGGAGCTGGGACTGCCGAGCAGTGCCCCGGTCCGTGACGCTGTCACCGCGAACCTTCCGGAGAGCGAGCAGGTCGCAGCCGACTACGTGGTCGACCTGGCGGACGAGATCGAGGACGCCCCTGCCCCGCTGCCGAACGGTGCCGGTGACCTCGCCGACATCATGAACCGGATCAACAGCGACGTCCTGTTCGAACGGCAGACGCCGGAAGAGGCGGCTGCGCAGTTCCGGTCCGAGGCCGAGGCCGCGATCGGCTGAGGAACTCGTCGATCGACAGCGGGGCTGTGGTGCTAGCGGGGCTGTGGTGCTCTGCGCGCCACGGCCCCGCTGTCGTACGGCGGCGGGCCGGCCCGGCCACGTGCGAACGAAGCGGTGAGGGGTGACGCTGGTGGTTGAGCACGGCGACAGGCGGACCGAGGGGGGCCGGTGGTTCTGGACATCGAGCAGGACGAGGGTTTCCAACGCCGCGAGTGGAGGTTGCAGCGCAGCGGCACGGCCCTTCTGGTGCTCGTCGTCGTGGCGGCCCTGGCCGGACTCCTGGGCACGGGGCCGGTGAGCTGGACCGAGCGCGAGAGCGCCGACGGGATCGCGACGGTGGCCTTCGACAGCATCACGCACCACGAGGCCGACGACAGCATCACCCTCACGTTCGGGCCCGAGGCGGTCTCGGGCGGCACCGTCACCGTGGACCTCACCGGGACCTGGCCCGGCGGCGTCGACGTCCAGGGCGTCTCGCCCGAGCCCGCGGAGCAGCGGGCCGTGCCGGGCGGGATCGCACTGGAGTTCGCGGTGGAGGACGCCGATCGCGTCGAGGTGACCATGGGCTTCCGCGCCCAGGAGTACGGCCCGCTGCACGGTGAGGTCACCGTTGCCGGCCGGTCCGTGTCGTTCTCTCAGTTCGTCCTGCCCTGAGGAGGCCTCGATGGATGCAGTCCTGCGCGCCGTGGCGATGTACGCGGTCCTGCTGCTCATCTTCCGCCTGACCGGCAGGCGGTCGATGGCCCAGGTCACCACGTTCGACTTCATCATCCTGCTCATCGTCGGCGAGGCGACCCAGCAGGCGCTCCTCGGCGAGGACTTCTCCGTCACGCAAGCCGCCCTCGTCATCGCCACGCTCATCCTGCTCGAGCGGCTGTTCGACTACGTCTCGTGGCGCCTGCCCCGGTTCAAGCGGGTCACCGAGGGCCTCCCCGTGATCGTCGTGGAGAACGGCCGACCGCTCACGGACGTCATGGCCAAGGAGCAGATCACGATCGACGACGTGCTCAGTGCGGGGCGGGCGTCCCAGGGCCTGGAGCGGTTGGACCAGATCAAGTGGGCCGTCCTGGAGACGTCCGGGGGCATCAGCATCGTGCCGAAAGCCGGCGGATGACGCCTCAGTGCGTGAGCTGTCCCCGGATCTCGCCCCCGGGGAACGTCGGCGTGTGCACGTTGACGTAGTAGTCGCGCGGGGAGTCCTCGATCGCGGCCAGCAGCGCCGCGTCGGCGGTCACGCAGGCGGCGTGGCTGAAGTCCGTACCCTCGCCGACGCCGAGCGGCACGACGACGGGGCCGGCCACCTTCCGGTCACCGACGTGGATGTGCGCCGCCGTCGCCTCGACCGACAGGTTCCGGGCGTTGAGCGTGAAGCACAGCATGTCGCCGTCGATGGTGTAGGTGAACGACCCGCTCGCACCGGTGTTGGAGCCCGTGGTCTCCTGGCCGACGTTGAGCGGGACGGAGTTCGGCGCCGCCGTCGCGGGTGGTCCCACCGCGAGCGCGAGCCCGAGGCCGAGGGCCGCTGCGGCGGCCGGCCGGACGATGGTGAAGGGGTTCCTGGACATGGCCGATCTCCTTTGGTGATCCGGCGGGTGTGGTCCGGTTCGTGTGGTCCGGCACGCGATCCTCATCGATCGTGGCTCATCTCGACCATACGTCCGTGCCGGGAGCCGCACCAGGGCCGGCCGTGCGTTCCCTGGTGCGGGCCAGAAGTTCACCCGGCGCCTGCTGATCCGCGGGGTGACGGCGGTCGCGGCGGTGCGGTGGGGGAGAAGAGCTGCTTCACGAGGGACGGGTCGGCGAGGTAGGCCACGAGCGCGGCGAGCACCATGTGCAGCGGCGCCGAGACCGAGTGGCCGAGCGGGTCCTGGTTGATCAGGTGGGTCAGGCTGCCGCCGGCGGTGATGGTGAACAGCATGGCGGCACCGAGGAACCGCCGGCGGGGGTTCAGCAGCAGGGCGGCGCCGACGAGCTCGCCGGTCGCCACGACGAACCGGAACCAGAACGGGTATCCCCAGCCGTCGAACTTCACCGCGTAGGACGGGCCGAAGAAGGTCTCGCCCCAGTAGAACTTGGTGAGCGCTCCCAGGGTGAAGGAGAGCACCATCCAGGCGAGCAGGGCGCCGTAGGCGATGCGGCGCCAGGACCGCCGTGGCGTCGTGGTGGTCGTCGGGGGCGTGGTCATGTCGGGCTCCTTGGGTAGACAGGCCCTTGACGCGTGGGCGCCCGGGGTTGTGACCGGCCCAGCGCGTATGGGCCCGGGGCGCCCGGGGCGTCTGGGCCCCAAGACCCAGTGGTCCTGGGCGGGAGTTGGGTCCTGGGGCCGTCGTGACCTGCGCGTTCGCTCCCTACCTTGAGTTAATGAGCCGTGACGTCGAGGTGAATGCTCGGGGTCGCGCGATGGCGCGCGGCCAGGCTGCTGGGGTCGACCGTGAGGCGGGGCAGGCGCTGCCGGAGTACGTCGGGGTGATCGGGTTGCTCCTGCTGGTCGTCGCGATCGTGTTCGCGGCGGCGACGCCCGTCGCCGCGGACGTCAGCGAGCAGCTGATCTGCGCCGTGTCGCCGATCGTGAAGGAGGACGGAGCCGACGACTGCGGGGATGCGTCCGGAGGCGGTGGGGAGTCGACGCGTGATGGCTACAACCCGCCGTCGGGCGAGTGCGAGGAGGACGTGTCCTTCGAGTACGTCGACCGGGACGACTCGCCGGGGCAGACGTCCGTGGTGCAGATCGACTGCGTCTGGTACCCGAACTCGCTGGGCTGCCTCCTCAAGCATGCTCCGGGGGACTACCTGGACCGCATCTCCGAAGACACGGTGTATCTCGAGGAGGACGTCGAGGACTTCGCAGACTGTGTGCGCGACACCACCGGTGGTCCGCAGGACGACCCGAACGACCTGAGCTGCGGGAACGCGGCGCCGACGAGCGGGGAGATCGACGAGGACGCGCCGCCGAAGGTCCAGGTGGGCTGCCGGGTCTGGCCGGTGCCGAAGGGCTGCGAGGCGGAGTGGGAGGCGTACAAGGATGCGCCGGCGGGCAAGGAGCGGGCCGGTAGGTCGGGAGAGCTGTCGAGCTGCATCGCCACGAGGTACGACTCGATGGAGTTCTTCTGCGTGACGCGGGCGACCGGCCACGTCGAGAGCACCGAGATCCAGTTCCTGTTCTTCCGGTGGGGTGACAGCAACGGCACGCTGATCGAGAAGCTCGGTGACGGCCGCATACGCATCCACATCCTCACCGGCGTCGAGCTGGGCGCCGGTGTCAGTGGGGACCAGGTGGGCGGATCACCGATCACCTTCGATGTCGCCGGCATCACCGGGTACGGCACGGACAAGACCTACGAGTTCACGGACATGCAGAAGGCCCAGGACTGGATCGACTGGTACAAGGAGTACGACTCGGTGAACAACAAGCCGATCAGCTGCTCGGGCGCCCGGATCCAGTGGACCGGTAGTTGCGGCAGGAACCCCCACCTCGAGCGGGCCGAGGAGCTGCGGGGAGAGGAGCCGGACCACCACGAGCTGGCCGAGGCGGACAGTGACATCAAGAAGGTGAAGCTCAAGGGCGGCTTGCACCTCACGGGCGAGCTGGGCCCGATCGAGTATGGCGGCAGCGCCGATGCCAGCTATGTGGGCGAGGTCCAGATCGAGGACCGGCGCTGGTCGGACGGGAGCCGGACTGCGACCTATTCGTCGTCCGACATCGGCGGGTTCATGATCGGGGCGTCACTTGGTGCCCGGAAGCCGTTCAGCAAGGACGAGAAGGGCAAGCCGACGAGCTCTGCCGGCGGTGCCGGGTCGGGTGAGCTGCTGGCGAAGGAGTGGAAGGGCACCACCAGCACCACCGTCGCGTGGGGCACGAAGGGGGAGCTCGCCAAGGTCATCATCTCCATGGACGACCAGGTGATGGAGACCCTTGCCAAAGCAGGGGTCGACCTCGACGTGGCGCTCCCGTACGGCTTCGCCGTCGGTGGCGGGTACTCCACCTCCAAGGAGGAAGGGACCATCTCGAAGCGGGAACTGATCCTGGACTTCAACCAGTACCCGGAGCTGCGCAAGACGCTGGGCCCGACGATCGACAAGATGTTCCCCCGGGACGCCGACGGCGACCTGATCAAGGACGACGTCGAGATCGGCGCCGAGGGCGGGGCGCTGTACGAGGCGGTGGAGAAGCACGCCAACGTGCGGAGCCTCACGTACGACGCGACCAGGGCGACCGAGAGCGGTACCGGCGGCCTGACCTGGCAGGGTCTCGACCTGTTCAAGGTGACGTTCACCTCTGTCGACGAGACGCAGACGCTCAAGGAGTCGTCGTTCGAGATCATCGACGTCAACGGGAACAAGCAGACGATGACGCCGGCACCCAAGTGCAAGGACAAGGACTTCGTCCAGCCGCCCGCCTACTACAGCGACGACTTCTCCGACCCGTCGACGAGCCGCGGTAGCCAGCAGCACGACATCGGAGCGGAGTACGTCGACAACAAGACGCCGAAGTTCACCGAGGGCACCTACCCGGGGACGGACTACGACGGCGAACCAAACTGGGACAAGCTGACCAGCTCGCTGGTCGAAGAATACTCCGAGGACTTTCCCGACAAGAACATCATCGTGGTCAAGCACTTCGACAAATTCTCGTTCAGCAACCTCTTCGGCTTCGTGCACCTGGCCACCGTGGGTGAGAAGGACGTGATCGCGCTCAACTCCGGGAAGGTGCACAACAAGGGGGACGGTGGCTGGGACAACTGGGGCTTCACCGGAAACTACGACTACGACCCGGACAGGATGACGGTTGTCTTCAAGCAGCGGTGACGGCACGGGTGAAAGTCGTGCAGATCGTGGGCCCGTGGCCCCATGCGTTAGGGCCGCAGGCCTATGACCTGCGAAAACATCCTGATCGTGTATCCCGGCGGGACGGTTTCCGGACAGTTCGAGTTCACCGTCCGCTCCTAGTTTTTTGGAATGACCAGACGCGATCGTGAGGCCGGGCAGGCGCTGCCGGAGTACGTCGGGGTGACCGGGCTGCTCTTGCTGGTGGTCGCGATCGTGTTCGTGGCGGCGACGCCGGTGGCTGCTGATGTGAGTGAGCAGCTGCTGTGCGCGGTCGATCCGATCGTGAAGGAGGAGGGTGCCGACGACTGCGCGGATTCCGGCGGTGGTTCGGGGGAGCCGGGCGGTGGGGAGTCGCCGGGGGACGGGTTCAGCCGGCCGTCGGGTGACTGCCAGGAGGATGTGACGGTCGAGCTCGTGGGTTATGACGACCCTGACGTCCTGGCTTCCTTGGTGCAGATCGATTGTGTCTGGTACCCGAACGTGGCGGCTTGCATGATGTTGTTCGTGCCCGGCAGCTTCCCGGATCAGTACGTCGGGGAGGGGGTGTACCTCGAGGAGGAGGTCCGGAACTTCGTCGCGTGTGTGCTCGGTGGCAAGGGGGATCCCAAGGATGACCCGAACGACACGAGCTGTGCGACGGCGACGCCGACCAGTGGTGAGATCGATGAGGATGCGCCGCCGAAGGTGCAGGTGGGGTGTCGGGTCTGGCCGGTGCCCAAGGGCTGTGAGGAGGAGTGGGCGGCGTACAAGGATGCTCCGGTGGGCAAGGAGCGTGCTGCGCGGTCGGGGGCTTTGGCCAACTGCATCTCCGACGTGTACGACTCGATCGAGTTCTACTGCATCGTGCAGGCCACCGCCCACGTGGACAGCACCCAGATGCAGTTCCTGTTCTTCCGCTGGGGGGAGAGCAACGGCACGCTGATCGAGAAGCTCGGTGACGGGCGCATCCGCATCCACATCCTTACCGGCGTCGAGCTGGGCGCGGGACTCAGTGGCAGCGAGGTGGGCGGTTCACCGGTCAGCTTCGACGTCGCGGGCATCACGGGTTATGGCACGGACAAGACCTATGAGTTCACGGACATGCAGAAGGCCCAGGACTGGATCGACTGGTACAAGCAGTACGACGCAGTGAACAACAAGTCGGCCAGCTGCTCGGGTGCGGCGATCCAATGGAGGGGCTACTGCGACAACCCCAATATCGACCGTGCCGAGGAGCTGCGCGACGAGGAGCCCCCGCACCACGAGCTGGCCGAGGCGAACAGCGAGATCAAGAAGGTCACGCTCAAGGGCGGTCTGAAGGGAGGGCGCAGCAAGGGTTTCATCAGTCTCAAGGGCAGTTTCGAGGGCGGCTACGAGGGCGAGGTCCAGGTCGAGGACCGGCGCTGGTCGGACGGGAGCCGGTCGGCTTCCTACACGTCGTCCAACATCGCTGGGTTCCTCGTCGGGGCGGAGCTCAGCGGCAACCAGCCCTTCACGAAGAACAAGAACGGCAAGGACAGCAGCTCGGGCAAGGTCAAGGGCAAGGCCCAGGGCGGCAAGGAGTGGACAGGCACCACCAGCACGTCGGTGTTCTGGAACCCGGACGGCGAGCTGTCCCGGCTTGTCATCGCGATGGACGACCAGGTGATGGAGACGCTCTACAAGGCGGGCGTCGAGCTCGACGTGGTGCTGCCGTACGGCTTCAAGCTCAGGGGCGGGTACACCACCGACGAGCAGGAGGGAACCATCTCCAAGACAGAGATGATCATCGACTTCAACCAGTACCCCGAGCTGCGGAAGACGCTGGGCCCGACGATCGACAAGATCTTCCCCCGGGACGACGACGGCGACCTGATCAAGGGCGACGTCGAGCTCTATGGGAGCAACGCCGGCAACGGCGGCGCGGTGCTGTACGAGGCGGCCAAGGACTACGCCAACGTGCGTCGACTCACCTATGACGCGAACAAGGTCACCAAGACCGGTAGCGGTGGTCTCACGTGGCAGGGCCTTGACCTGTTCAAGGCGACCTTCACGGAGGTGGACGAGGAGCGGACGCTCAAGGAGTCGAAGTTCGACGTGACCGACGTGGACGGCAACAAGCAGACGATGTCGCCGGCGCCGAAGTGCAAGGACGAGGACTTCGTCGAGCCGCCCGCGTACTACAGCGACGACTTCTCCGACCCGTCGACGAGCAGCGGCGGCCAGCGGCACGACATCGGAGCGGAGTACGTCGACAACAAGACGCCGAAGTTCACCGAGGGCACCTACCCGGGACGGACTACGACGGCGAACCAAACTGGGACAAGCTGACCAGCTCGCTGGTCGAAGAATACTCCGAGGACTTTCCCGACAAGAACATCATCGTGGTCAAGCACTTCGACAAATTCTCGTTCAGCAACCTCTTCGGCTTCGTGCACCTGGCCACCGTGGGTGAGAAGGACGTGATCGCGCTCAACTCCGGGAAGGTGCACAACAAGGGGGACGGTGGCTGGGACAACTGGGGCTTCACCGGAAACTACGACTACGACCCGGACAGGATGACGGTTGTCTTCAAGCAGCGGTGACGGCACGGGTGAAAGTCGTGCAGATCGTGGGCCCGTGGCCCCATGCGTTAGGGCCGCAGGCCTATGACCTGCGAAAACATCCTGATCGTGTATTCCGGCGGGACGGTTTCCGGACAGTTCGAGTTCACCGTCCGCTCCTAGTTTTCAGGAATGGCCAGACGCGATCGTGAGGCCGGGCAGGCGCTGCCGGAGTACGTCGGGGTGACCGGGCTGGTGCTGCTGGTGGTCGCGATCGTCTTCGCGGCGGCGACGCCGGTGGCTGCGGACGTGAGCGAGCAGCTGCTCTGTGCGGTGTCGCCGATCGTCAAGGAGGACGGCGCCGACGACTGCGCGGACTCCGGGGGTCCGGGAGAGCCGGGCGGCGAGGGGTCGCCTGGAGACGGGTACAGCCCGCCGTCGGGGGACTGCGAGGACGACGTCACGTTCGAGTTCGTGGACAAGCCGGAGTCGCAGTGGGACACCGCCGTCGTGCAGATCGACTGCGTCTGGTACCCGGGGCCGACGATCTGCTTCTCGGCGAACATGCCCGAGGGGCACCTGGACCGCGACCGCGGGGACCGGGTCTACCTGGCGGAGGAGATCCAGGACTTCGTGGACTGCGTGCTCGACGGCCGGGGTGGTCCGCAGGAGAACCCGAACGACGAGAGCTGCGCCAACGCGATGCCCACCAGCGGGGAGATCGACGCGGACGCGCCGCCGAAGGTGCAGGTGGGGTGCCGTGAGCTGCCGGTGCCCAAGGGCTGCGAGGCGGAGTGGGCCGCGTACCAGGGCGCGCCGGAGGGGCAGGAGCGCGCCGCGCGGTCCGGCGAGCTGAGCAACTGCATCTCGGAGAAGTACGCGTCCATGGAGCCGCCGTGCGTCGTCGAGGCCACGGGGCACGTCGACAGCACGAACATCCAGTTCCTGTTCCTCCGCTGGGGCGAGACCAACGGCACGCTCATCGAGAAGCTGGGCGACGGGCGCATCCGCATCCACATCCTCAAGGGTGTCGAGGTCGGCGCAGGCTTCAGCGGCAGCGACGTGGGTGGCACGCCCATCGCCTTCGACATCGCGGGCATCACCGGCTACGCCGAGGACTACACGTACGAGTTCACCGACATGCAGAAGGCCCAGGACTGGATCGACTGGTACAAGAAATACAGCATGTCCGCGGAGATCGTGGCCGGCGGTGGCGGCCGCAACTGCCCGCCGATGCTGTCCTACTGCCCGCCGCCGCCCGCCCATATGCCCGACGTGGGCGACGTGATGCAGCTGCAGGACGAGGAGCCCGAGCACCACCTGGTCGCGACGTCCACGAGCGACATCAAGAAGGTCAAGCTCAAGGGTGGTCTGAAGTGGGGGCCCAAGACCGGCGCCGTCGAGCTGAAGGGCAGCGTCGAGGCCGGCTACGAGGGTGAGATCCAGGTCGAGGACCGGCAGTGGTCGGACGGCAGCGTGATGGCCACCTACACGTCGTCCGACATCGGCGGATTCCTCATCGGGGCCGAGCTCAGTGGCAAGCAGCCCTTCACGAAGGACAAGAAGGGCAAGGAAGACAGCTCGGGCAAGGGAAAGGGCAAGGGGCAGCTCGGTGCCGAGTGGAAGGGCACCACCAGCACGTCCGTGCTCTGGAACCCGGACGGCGAGCTGTCCCGGCTCATCATCGCCATGGACGACCAGGTGATGAAGACGCTCTACAAGGCGGGCATCGATCTCGATGTGGTGCTGCCCTACGGCTTCAAGGCCACCGGTGGGTACAGCAAGCAGGAGGAGGAGGGGACCCTCTCCAAGACCGAGCTGATCATCGACTTCAACCAGTACCCGGAACTGCGCGAGAAGCTCGGCCCGAAGATCGACGAGATCTTCCCCCGCAACGACGACGGCACGCTGCGGAAGGGCGACGTCGAGATCCAGGGGCAGGACTCCGAGGGCGGCGAGCTGTACGCGGCGGCCGAGGAGCACGCCAACGTGCGCCGGCTGACGTACGACATGGACCGGGTCACCGAGGGCGGCGGGTACGGCCTCAAGTGGCAGGGTCTGGACCTGTTCAAGGTCGACTTCACGTCGGTCGACGAGAACCGGGCCCTGAACGAGTCGTCGTTCGAGGTGATCGACGTCGACGGCAACAAGCAGACGACCTCGCCCGCGCCGCAGTGCCGCGCCAAGGACTTCGAGGCGCCCGACGGCTACTACACGAGCGAGTTCTCCGCCCCGCCGACCCCCACGTTCAGCGGCGGATCGAGCTTCGACAACCCATGAGCGCCGCCACCCCATGAACCGCCACCCTGGCTACGCCGCGCCGAGGGCGACCTGGCTGTCCGCCCGCAGCCCCCAGCGCTCGAAGCTCCCGACCGGGGCCTCGAGCACTTGGGTCACGCCCCGGCGTGGTCGTGTCACCGCCCAGGGGCTCAGGACCTGCGCGTGCGCGACGCGCAGGTCCGCGGTGAGGAGCGCGACGTCGAGGGGGACCCGCATCCAGGCGCCGTGCACCGACGAGCAGGGTGTCAGGAGCAGGGCCTCGGGCAGGACGCGGCGGAACAGCAGCCCTCGCGCCCTGGTCAGGGCCGTGTCGGCGACGACGACCTCGGCGACGGTCCGACCGTCCACCACGAGCTGGTTCTGGGTCACGTGCGTTCCTCTCGACTGCGTGGGCAGGTCCGGTCGACAGCTTGCTCAGATGAGCGGTATTGAACGAAAAGTCGCTCAAAAGATAGCCGATACCGCCTATTGTGTATACGTTCAGTTGCGGGATCGCTACAGTCCATGGTGCGACCATGGCCTAATGCATGCCTTTGTGGTGATGTCGTGGAGGGGTCGGGTGAAAATCATGGAGGTAATTCTCAGGGTGTGTCCGGTCACCGACCGGGCTCGGGAACTCAGCGAGGGGGCACTGTGCAGGTGATCGCGATCGGGGGGCCGGAGGGGGTGCATCCGGCCGTGCGCCGGGTGGAGCCCACGCTGCCGGCTGTCGCTGAGACCGTCGCCGGTCTCCTCGCCGACGACGTCGTCCTCGCCACCCGTGACGAGACGGCCCGGAAAGTTGCCCGGTCGGCCCGGCTGGTCCTCGGGGCGGAACGGGTAGGGCTGCTGCACGTCGATGCACCCGTCACGGCATGGGCAGTCATGCTTGCGGGGCTCTCGGCCCAGGGACTCACCGCGTCGTCCGCCCGTGCGGTCGCCGACGAGGTGCTCGCCCGTACCACCACGAGGGCCGTCCTCTCGAGCGTCTCCTCGCTGCAGCACCCCACGCCGACGTTCCGTCAGCACGCGGGCAGCTACCTCCCGCGCACGGCTTTCGTGGTCGACCCCCGCCGCGGCACGGTCGCCCGGTTCCGCGGTCGGCTCGGGGTGCCGGACGGCGGCGACGTGCTCGTCGTGGCGCGTTCGGCGAAGCCTGTCGTACGTGACGAGGACGGGGACCTGCTGCACCGGACGCCCGACACCGAGCTGGTCGTCGCGAAGGCCGGCTGGTCGGCGTCGCGCTGGTTCGAGGCCTCGACCATCGACGGCGCGCTGGGCGCGGCCGTCGCGAATGCCCTGTCCCGCTCGTACCTCTGGGGCGCGTGCGACGCCTGCGGGCGAGCCGTGGCGAGGGCCTGCATCTTCTGCGACATCACAGAGCGCCGCGCACCTACCGCGCGGCCCGATCGCGGCGAGCCCTCTCGCGCGAGCCTGCACGACACCGAGGGAGTGGTCAGTTGAACCCGCGTCAGCGCCGAGGAGTCTTCTATCTCGTCGTCACCTCCATCCTTGCGGTCGCCGTGTTCGTCGGCGTCCTCTACTACGTCCGCACCGTGAGCTCCCAGGTGGGGCCCCTGGCCACGGTGCTGCAGCTCAACCGGTCGGTGGACGCCCTCGAACCCATCGACGAGTCCATGCTGGAGCAGGTCGAGGTGCCGGAGCGCTGGATCCCCGAGACCGCGGTGCGTGACGCGGCGGACGCCGACGGGCTGGTCGCCGCCACCGCGTACGAGGAGGGCTCCATGCTCCAGGGCGGCATGCTGATCGAGCGGCCCGGCGTGCAGCCGGGGTTCCGCGAGGTGGCGATCCTCGTGGACGCCGAGACCGGCGTGGCCGGCAAGGTGGAGCCGGGCGACCATGTGGACATCATCGCGACCATGGGCGGCAGCGGCGGCGCGCGGCCCGTGTCCCGGGTGTGGGTCTCGAACGTGCTGGTGCTCGAGGTGGGCCTGCCGCAGTCCGTGGAGGACGCCGACGGCCTGTCCACCGGCAGCGGCCTGCCCGTGACCTTCGCGCTGAGCACCGAGGACGCCCTGACGCTCGCGTACGTCGAGTCCTTCTCCGTGAAGATGCGCCTCGCCCTGCGCGGCGCGGGCGACGAGGACATGCTCCCGGCGGAGCAGCGCGTCTATGACGGTGCCGCGCCGCTGGGTGAGGAGTGACCATGGTGACCAAGGTGCTGCTCGCGACACCGTCGCACGAGGTCAGGGACCACCTGGGCCACGTGTTCGCGGAGTCGGACGGGTTCGAGCTGGCTGCCGCGGTGTCCGACGGCGCCGGCGTGCTGACGGCGCTCGACCGGCAGCCGGACGTCGAGATCGTGGTGGTCGACGAGGCCGCCGACGACGGCCGGGGGCACGCCGTGGCCCGCAGCGTCGGGCTCGCCACGCCTCTGACGGGCATCGTGATGGTCGTGGACGCTCACGGCCCGGCCGAGATGAGCCGGGCGATGGCCGCCGCGATGGAGGTGGGCGCGCGGTCGGTGATCGCGCGCAACGCCGGCCTCGAGGAGGTGCTGACCCGGCTCGAGGCCGTGGCGTCGTGGTCGACCATGGCCAGGGCGTCGATCGCCGCGGAGCGGAACGGCGGCCGGGCGGGCCAGGTCGTGGCGATCGCCGGGGCGAAGGGCGGCGTCGGCACGTCCGTGCTGGCCCTGCTGCTCGCCCGTGCGGGGCGTTCAGGCGACACCACCCTCGTCGACCTCGACCTCGGGGCCGGCGACCTGACCGCCTACACGGGGGTGCGCACCCGACGCTCGATCGTGGACCTCGCTGCCGTCGAGGGCGACGTCACCGGGCGCATGCTCCGCGAGACGACGTACGAGGTGCAGGGCGGGCTGCGGATCCTCCCCGCCCCGAGCGAGGGCGAACGGGGCGAGGACATGACGTCTGTGGCGACCCGGTCGATCGTGAGCGCACTGCGCTTCGAGTCCGGCCTCGCGGTGATCGACGTGGGCACCCACCTGGACGAGCCACGCGCCACGGCTCTCGAGTTCGCCGACCGGGTGCTGCTGGTCACCACGCCGGACCTCCCGGCGCTGCGGGCCGCTCGGCGCAGCCTCGCGCAGTGGGACCGGCTGGCGATCCGGCGGCCCGCCGCGGTGGAGCTGGTGCTCAACCGGCGCACCCCGCGGGACGAGGTGACCCCGGCGCTCGTGGAGCGGATCGTGGAACGCCCCGTCGCGTTCACCGTGCCCGACGGCGGCACAGCGTTCTCCGGTGCGGTCAACACCGCGACGCTGCTGGAGACGCCGACGCCCGTGCACACCGCGGTCGCCAAGGCCGGCGCCGCGGCGATCCGGCGGGAGGAGGCCCCGGCGCAGGAGGGCGCCTCCGACGGCCCCACGGAGGTGGAGGCCCTGGTCACCGAATCGGCTCGCCGGCCTGGCCGGGACAAGGCCGCCGCCCGCCGGCGTGCGGGGGCGGAGCGTGCCGACCGCGCGGGCGCGGACCCGGAGGCCGGCCAGTCCACGGTCGAGCTGCCGGTGGTGATCCTGGTGGCGCTCATGGTGATCCTGCTGTGCGTGCAGGGCATCGGTTGGGCCTCAGGCCTGCTGGCCGCGCAGGCCGCCGCGCAGGAGGGCGCGCGGACCGTCGGCGTGCTCGGCTACTACGACGCAGACGGTGACCCGCGCGAGGAGGTCGTCGAACAGGTCAGGGACGACGTACGCGACCGGCTGCCGGACGCGCTGCGCGAGGCCGTTGCCGACTCCGACATCGAGGTGCTGCCCGACACGGTCAGCGTCGACGTGACGGTCTCGACGATCCTGCCCGGTGTGGACCTGTCGGCGTCGTCCTCGGCCACCGTCTTCCGGGAGGGCTGACCGATGGCCGCGAAGACGCGCCGCGAACGCGGCCAGGCGACGGTCGAGCTCATCGGCCTGGTGATCGCCATGCTGCTGGTGGCACTCCTGGCGATCCAGGGGATCACCGTGGCTCAGACGGCGTCGATCGCGCAGGAGGCGGCGCGCAACGGCGCGCGCGCCCTCAGCCTTGGCCAGAGCTGGGAGGCCGTCGTGGAGCGGGCGGTCCCCGACGGGCTCGACCTCCGGGACCGGGGGGCCGAGGTCGCCGACGGGACCGCCCGGGTCTGGGTGGAGGTCTCCGCGCCGCTCGGCGTGGCGGGCATGGAGATCATCGACGTCTCCCTGACCCGAACCGCTGCGTTCCCGGTGGAGGGCTGACGACGTGTGCAGCGGACGGCGTGGGGCGAGGAACGAGGCATGCGCCGGTAACGGAACACGAGGAAGCCGACGCATGAGACGGGAGGACCGACATGGCGCTACGTGACCGGCTGGCCGCCGACGAACGGCACGACGAGGACAACGACCTCGCGAAGGTGTACCGCGAGCGGCTCCTCGAGGAGATCGACGTCGACGAGCTGGCCCGGCTCTCGTCAGCGCAGCGGCGGGTGCGGCTCGAGAGGGTTCTGTCCCGCCTCCTGTCGGTCGACGGGCCGGTGCTGTCGGCGCGCGAGCGCAGCGCCCTGGTCCAGCGGATCACCGACGAGGCGCTCGGGCTGGGTGTGCTGGAGCCGCTGCTGGCGGACGAGTCCATCACCGAGATCATGGTGAACGGACCGCAGGACGTGTTCGTGGAGCGGTACGGCAAGGTGGAGCGGGTACCCGCCCGGTTCGCGTCGGAGGAGCAGCTGTACCAGACGATCGACCGCATCGTGTCGCAGGTGAACCGGCGCGTGGACGAGTCGTCGCCGATGGTGGACGCGCGGCTGCCCAGCGGTGAGCGCGTGAACGTGATCATCCCGCCGCTGGCGCTGGACGGGCCCACCCTGACGATCCGCCGGTTCCCGACGCCGTTCCGGATGGGCGAGCTCGTGGACCGGGGCACCCTGGACCTGACCACGGCGAGCCTGCTGGGCACGTGCGTGCGAGCGCGGCTGAACATCGTCGTCTCGGGCGGTACGGGTTCAGGCAAGACAACGTTCCTGAATGCCCTGTCCGGCCTGATCCCGGACCACGAGCGCATCGTCACCATCGAGGACGCCGCCGAGCTGTCCCTCCAGCAGGGGCACGTGGTGCGGCTCGAGTCCCGGCCGGCGAACGTCGAGGGGCGCGGCGAGGTGGCGATCCGCGACCTGGTGCGCAACGCACTGCGGATGCGGCCGGACCGGATCATCGTGGGTGAGGTCCGCGGCGGAGAGACCCTGGACATGCTGCAGGCGATGAACACGGGGCACGACGGCTCGGTGGCCACCGTGCACGCGAACACCGCCAGGGACGCGCTGGGCCGTCTGGAGACGCTCGCGTCGATGAGCGAGCTCGACCTCCCGGCCGCGACCCTGCGGGATCAGATCAACTCGGCGATCGACCTGGTAGTACACCTGGAACGGGCCCAGGACGGGTCCCGCCGCGTCACAGAGGTGCAGGCGGTCACCTCGCAGCGGCGCGAGGAGTACACGCTCACGCCGCTGATGCGATTCGTCGCCGACCCGATCGGCCCCGACCGCTTGGTGGTCGGCACCTTCGTGCCCGCCGCTGCGCCTCCGGAGCTGGTCGAACGGCTGCAGCGGGCCGGCGAGACCATACCGGCGCCGCCACGTGCGGCGTTGGTGGTGCCTCCCGCGGCGATCGAGCCGGTCGAGACCGATGGCGGTGGTGCCTGATGACGTTCCTGTCCATTGCCCTGGGGCTGGTGGCAACGCTGGTGATGGCGTCAGCGACCGTGGCGACGCTCGTGAGCAATGCCGAGACCGAGCGGCGCATGGTGGAGACCGCCGACCTCGACCAGCTGTCCGGTGTCCCCCTCTTCGCCCGGCTGGACGTGCGGCTGGTCCGGGCCCGGTGGGGACAGCGGCTGGTGGCGCTCCTGGCCGGGGCAGGCCTGCCGACCTGGTCACCGTCCCTGTTCCTCACGGCAGCGGGGGCCGCGGCGCTGGTGGTGGGCCTGATCGTCCTGCCGTTGTTCGGCTGGGCCACGGCAGCGCTCGCGGTGGCAGTGGTGGTGGTGGGTGTCCGGCGCTGGCTGGACCGGCGGCGCAAGCAGCGCGTGGACCGGTTCGTGGCGCAGCTGCCGGAGCTTGCGCGGTTGCTGGCGAACGGCGCGTCAGCCGGGCTGGCGGTGCGCCGGTCGCTCGAGCTCGCGGCGGCGGAGATGACCGAGCCCGCGGCGTCCGAGGTGGAACAGGTCGGCGCCGAGATGGCGGTCGGCCGGTCCATGCAGGACGCCCTCGCCGGGCTGAGCGAGCGGCTGCCGTCCCGCGAGCTCTCGGTGCTGGTGCAGACGCTGACGATCCAGGGCCGTTCGGGCGGCGAGCTGGTGACCGCCCTGTCGGGGATCGGGCAGACGCTGGAGGAGCGTCGCCGGCTACGCCGCGAGGTGGTGACCGCCACGATGGGGGCGCAGTTCTCCGGGTACACGGTGATCGTCATGGCGTTCGGTGCGGTGGCGCTCATGAACGCCTTCAGCCCTGGGGTGGTGGACCAGATGCTCACCAATCTGGCCGGCCAGGTGGTGCTGCTGGTAGCGACCGGCCTGTTCGTCGTCGGCTACGTGCTGGTCCGCCGGCTCGCACGGGTGGAGGTGTGACGTGCCGGAGCTCCTGATCGCGACGGCCGCCGCGCTGCTGGTAGTGCTCGCGATGGTCGCGGGCCGACTCCTGACCACCACCGGGCTGGAGGACATCGAGGCCGAGTACGCACCGGAGGTGGCGCCGCGGCTGCGCGGGTTCGCCGCGGTGCTGGACGTGATCGGCGCGCCGGTGCTGCCCGTCGCCGTACGGCTGCACGGGCGGCAGCGGCTGCAGCAGCTCGACACCTCGATCCGTCGGGCCGGCCGTCCGGAAGGCGTCACGCTGACGATGTTCGTGCGCCGCGAGGCAGCGCTCGTGGTGCTGGGGCTCCTGTTCGGTCTCGCGTTCACGCTCCAGGGGCTGTGGTTCATCGGCGTGCCGCTCGCGCTGGCGCTGAGCGCCTGGATGCGGCTGTGGCTGTTCGGGGAGGCGAACAACCGGCGGCAGCAGATCGACACCGAGCTGCCCGACTTCCTGGACGTGCTGAGCGTGACCGTGACCGCCGGACTGGGCTTCCGGCAGGCCCTGGAGCGGGTGTGCGAGTTCCACGGCGGCGCCCTGGCCGCCGAGATGCGCACCGCGCTGCAGGAGATGAACGTGGGCGTGTCCCGGAGGCAGACCTTCGTTGCCTTGCGCGAACGCAACCGGTCGGCCGCCGTCGGCACGTTCGTGACCGCGCTGCTGCAGGCCGAGGAGCTGGGCGTGCCGCTGGCCGACGCGCTCACGAGCATCGCGTCCGACGTGCGACGCGAGCACGCGGAGAACATCCGCCAGCAGGCGGCACGCGCTGCGCCCATGGTGTCGCTGGCCGTGACGGCGACGATCCTGCCCGGCGCGCTCATCCTGATCGTTTCGGCGGTACTGATCGCGAACGCGGGGGTGCTCGGTGAATTTCTCTGAGCGCCTGAGCCCGGCGCAGGCCATGGACGCGGCGACCCAGCGGGCCATCGGCCCCGCGGTGCGGCTGCTGTGCCAGGTGCGGCTGGCGGTCCTGGTGTTCGCCATGGTGCTGGCACTGCTCGACGGCATGGGATGGCTCGGGGTGTTCCTCGTGGTGCTCGCGGCGCCCTTCTCGTTCGTGCCCGCGCTGAACTGGGACACCCGGGGCCGGGTGTACGCACGCAACGGGATACTGCTGGCCGGCGACACCGCCGTCGCGGTCGTCGCGCTGCTACCGCTGGCCGGGTCCCCGCTGATGGCGGTCTATGCGGCGGCGACCGCGGCCCTGTGGGGGCTCTTCGCCGGGCTGCGGCTCTCCCTGATCATGGCAGCACCCCTGTGCCTGTACCAGGTCACCGCCTACCAGGACGGCTGGCGCGGCTTGATCACCGGTGTCGCCGGCGCAGCGCTGACCGTGGTCATGACCTGGACCGGGACCCACCTGGGCCGGCGGCTGCGCCGACAGTCGCTCCTGTCGGCGAAGCTCGCGGCGGCACGCGAGGAGCAGGCGGCCCTGGCGGAACGGCTGCGCCTGGCCCGCGACCTGCACGACACGGTGGCGGGCGACCTCGCCGGGCTCGCCCTGACCGCCCGCGGGCTTGCCGACCGGCTCGACCGGGAAGGCGTGCGCCCGGGCACCGTCGAGGTGGCGCGCGGGCTCAGCGGCGCCGTCGCGACGGCGCACCAGCACACCCGGCGCGCGCTCGGCGAGCTGCGCGACGAACGCGACGGTACGGCCGGCCCCGTGGCCGAGGTCGCCCGGCGCTGGACGGACCGGACCGGGGTACCCGCCGCG
The DNA here is from genome assembly GCF_042682255.1 of Promicromonospora aerolata. Lineage (NCBI taxonomy): Bacteria > Bacillati > Actinomycetota > Actinomycetes > Micrococcales > Promicromonosporaceae > Promicromonospora > Promicromonospora aerolata. The sequence continues at coordinate 2,054,880 of NZ_JBHUHF010000001.1, read as the reverse complement.
GTGGTCGTCGGGCCCGGCGTGGACGAGGTCGGTGCCGGCCGCGCACAGCACGCCCGCGCGGTCGTGACCGAGCTGCTCGAGAACGTGCGCAAGCATGCGGCCGCCTCCCGCGTGGAGATCACCCTGACCGTGACGGACGGCACGCTGGAGGTGCTCGTGTCGGACGACGGCGTAGGCCTCACCAGCGGGACGCCGCCCGGCCGCCGGTACGGGATGCGCGGCGTCCGGGAACGGGCGCAGCTGTGCCGCGGCGACGCCACGTGGCACCCCGGGCCGGATGGCGGGACCGCCGTCCGGGTGGTGCTGGCGGCGGAACCACCCGGCGCAGCGGGCGCCGGACCGGGCGGCACGATCGCCGTCGGGCCGGGTCGAGCGGGCCGGGCACCTACCGGACGCCCTTGGACAGCGGAGGTGGCTTGATGCGGATACTCGCCGTGGACGACAACCCGATCATCCGGATGGGCCTACGGACCCTCCTGGACGGAACCGAGGGCGTGACCTCCGTGGTCGACACCGGCGACCCCGACGAGGCGGTGGCCCTGGTGCGCGGCGGCCACGTCGACGTCGTGCTCCTGGACGTCCGGATGCCGCGGGTGAGCGGGCTGGAGCTGCTGCCGCAGCTCTCCGGCGCGACGGTGGTGATGCTGACCCACACCGACGACCCGTCGACCGTGTCCGAGGCGCTCGCCGCCGGCGCGGCGGGCTACGTGGTGCACGGAGCGCTGGAGCCCGGGGCGATGGTGGACGCCATCCGGCTGTGCCGGAACGGGAGCCAGGTGGTCTCCGGCGTCTCGGCCGGCCTGACCGCCCCCGGCACGTCACCGGCCGTGCGCGGCCTGCTGTCGCGGCGCGAGGCCGAGGTGATGGACCTGGTCGCGGACGGGCTGTCGAACGGCGAGGTCGCGGCGCTCCTGTTCATCTCCGAGAAGACGGTGAAGAACCACGTGAACAGTCTCTTCGCCAAGCTCGGCGTCACCACCCGGAGCCAGGCGATCGTGCGCTGGCTGCAGTCCGGCACCGACGCCGGTAGTGCCATGGGCCCAGACAGAACGGGCCCCCACGTAGGGCCGGGCACCCTGGGCGCCCGGACCGTCGCTCCATAGATTTGCTGGTGTGGCCGCAGCCCAGAGCCACGGCCGACTACCGGACTTCAACGTGTGGAGGACCCCATGAACAAGTTGACCGAGAAGACAGTCGCCGCCACGGTGGCCCTGCAGGGTTACGTGGCGCGCGCGGTGGACCGCGCGCACGACGACGAGCGCGGCCAGGGCACCGTGGAGTACGTCGGAGCCGTCCTGCTGGTCGTGGCGATCGTCGGCATCGTCATCGCCGCGAGCACGAAGGTCGGCGAATCGATCGTCAATCAGCTCACCGAGGCAGTCACCGACATCGGCGGTGCCGGCGGCGGCGAGGGTGGCGGCGGCGGCGAGGGCGGCGGTGGCGGCGACGGCGCCGACGACTAGGCCTGAGAACAACGACGGGGGTACTGATGCGCCGGATGATGCTCACCGCGCTCGCGGTCGGCCTGGTAGGAGTCCTGCCCGGTTGCGGGCTGGTCGACCCAGGGCCGAGCGGGCCGACCGAGCCCCCGTCCGGCGCACCGGTACCCACGGCCTCGCCGGGAGACACCACGTCTCCCGGCGAGGCTGTCGCCGTCGACCGGGAGTGGCACGACGCGTTGATGCATCTCGAGGTACGTCCCGTCGAGGTGGACGGCGACCTGGCGGTCCTGCGATACGACTTCACCGCTACCCCGGTCGACCCCGAGCGGCCGCTGCTCTCGTCCACCATCCTGCTCGCGTTCGGCGGGCTCGGTAACTCCGTCACCGACGGCCGTGGCGTGCGGCTCTTCGATACCACGGCCGGAGTGGTCCATCCCGTGGCACTGACGCCCGACGGCTCCCCGGCGACGGCGATCGAACCGCTGGACGACGAGGTCGACGACGACGCCGCCGTGCGCGGTGCGGCGACCGCGGTGTTCGCCGCCCCGGAGAACGAGTCGGTGGACGTCCTGTTCCCCGGGTTCGGCACCGTGCACGTTCCCGTGGTCCCGGCAGGCGAGGGCTTCGATGACGCCGTCGACCAGGTGGGCGGCGCCGGCGAGGCGTGGACCACGAAGCTGCGGGCCTACGCGCACGCCTATGACGCCGAGTCCACGACGTCGGCCGAGGACGGCGACGTCACGGTCACGCTGTCCTCCGACGTCCTCTTCGCCTCCGACGACCACACGCTGTCCCCGGCCGCCCGCCGGGTCGTGGACCGCGCCGCAGCCTCCGTCACCGAGCAGGCGGACGACGGCGACGTGCACGTCGTCGGGCACACCGACGATGTCGACACCGACGCCTACAACCAGAACCTCTCCGAACGCCGGGCACGCTCCGTCGCGGAACGCCTGGGTGCCCAGCTCAGCGGCGACTACGCCGTGACCGAGGAGGGCCGCGGCGAGAGCGAGCCGGTCGTCGACGGCATGAGCCCGGAGGCTCGCGCCGCCAACCGGCGCGTCGAGATCCACTTCCAGGGGCGCCTGGTCGTGGAGAGCGACACCGCGAGCGACGTGCCGACCACGGACGCGCCGACGGCGAAGAACGCCCCCGTGACCTTCGCGACGAACAGCGGCGAGTACACCGTCGAGGTCCGGTCGGTGGAGCGCAGGCCAGGGGCGCTCGTCGGCACCCTCGCCGCCGAGCGCGTCGAGGGCGAGTCGGTCGACCCCGCCTGGTTCCTGCCCGCCAACGTGCACGTCGTGGGCGACCGCATGTTCGGCGCCTTGGCCGAGGCCGCTGGGCCCCACAACCTGTCCCTGCTCGGCGCCCAGGAACGGGTGCTGCCCTTCGACTACGTCGTGGAGGAACGGACCGGCGGATTCCTGCTGCGCCGGCTGCTCGGCGACGAGGACATCACCCCGCTCGACCTCGGGGAGCTGGCGCTGGTCACCGTCGTCTGGCCGGACACCGGCCAGGACACCGTGACCGTGGACGGCCCCGACCGCTTCCGGATCACCGACGTGCCGGTGACCGATCCGCCGGCAGGAGACTGACCGTGGCACGCACGACGTCGGACGACCGCGAACGCGGGTCCATGCACGTGATGACGATCCCCGTCGCCGTCGGCCTGCTGAGCGCGGCGGTGCTGGTGATCGTGATGGTGGGCTCGGCGACGAACGACCGCCGCGAGGTGGGCACGGCCGCCGACGCCGCCGCGCTCGCCGCGGCCCAGGAGTGGGACCAGCACCTGGGCCTCCTGCACGGACTGCGCCTCGGGGTGTCCGAGCCCGCGGCGTTCTGGGGCCTCGCCGAGGAGGCGCTGGTCGGCCCGGAGCTCAAGGAGGAGATGACCGAGGCGGCCCAGGTGTTCGCCGAGCGCAACGGGGCGGAGCTGACCTCCATCGAGGTCGACCCCGACAGACTCCAGGTAACCGTCGAGGTGGAGCACGACGAGCTGGTGCCGGGCACCGACGTCCGCTCCAAGGCGTCGGCCACCGCGGGCATCACGCTGCGCGGTGGGCTGTGCGTGGCCACCGACGGCCTGGGGTGGCTGATCGACGGGCTGTGCGCGACCGAGCCCGATCCTGTTGACCCGGGTGTGAGGGACGGTTCGGTGGGCGAGGGGTCGGCAGACGAGGGGTCGGACGGCGGCGGCTCGGGGGACGAAGGTTCTGGCGGTGGTGATGGTGATGGCGGTGATGGTGGCGGCGACGGTGACGGCGACGGTGACGGCGACGTCGAGGAAGAACCGGCGTGGACACCGCCGGAGGTCGATGGCTACTCCAGCGCCGTGGTGCTGGTGGGCTGATCCCGCGGGTTGGGCGTGCTCGCCCGGGCCTGGAGCCGGGCCTGGGCCTGGAGCCGGGCGTGCCGGCGGCCGGGGACTAGGCCGAGGTGCCGGACCGGCCGCGCCGGCGCCGGCGTTTCAGCGCCACGCCACTGAGCAGCGCCCCCGGAACGCCCGCGATGCCCGGCACGGAGAACCAGCTCGTGGCCTGCTTGCCGGAGTCCGGCCCGCGTCCGTTCTCGCTGCCCTTCCCGTTGCTGTTGCCGGGACCCTTGCCGTTGTTGCTGCCCGGACCCTGACCGTTGTCCTTCGTGGGGCCGCGACCGTTGGCGTTGTCCGGGTTGCCGGGCGGGCCGCCAGGGCTGGGCGGCGGCGGTGTCGCGGCGGGCGGTGGTTCTGGTTCCGGTTCGGGCTCGGGCTCGGGCTCGGGCTCAGGTTCCGGTTCGGGTTCCGGTTCGGGAGCGGGCGCTGCCGGTTCCGGGGCGGGGGCCTGCGGCGCCGGGCGTTCGGCGACCGGTGCCGGCGCGGGGGCGCTGCGGGGTGCGGGTGCCGCCTCCGGTTCGGGCTCCGGCTCGGGTGCGGGCGCCGGCACCTCACGCTCCGGCGGTGCCTCGGGTTCCGGGGCCGGAGCGGCGTCTTCCTTGGGCGTGGTCGCTGGGCGCGGCCGGGGGTCGGGGGGCGGGATCGACGGCGGCTTGTCCTGCTGCTTCGGCTCCGGCCGGTCCGGCGCAGCGGGCGGCTCGGCAGCGGGCCCGAGGTCGTGGATGGCCTGGGCGGGGGCTTCGTCGTTCTGGTTGGCGATCAGGGCGGCCGCGCCGCCGCCGATCGCGAGGGCGGCCAGCACGCCGGCGGCGACGACGGTCTCCTTCGGGCCGAACGACCGTGGCCGGGTCCCCGCAGCACCCACGCCAGCGAGGCCGGCACCGGCCGCACCGGTGACCAGCCCGCCGGCCACGAGATGCTGACCGAGGTCACGCAGCATCCAGGACACTTCCCGCACATCGATGAACGCCCGGGTACATTCCCCGCACCCGTCCATGTGGACCTCCAGACGCCGCTGCCGCCGCGGCAGGAGGCGTCCCTTGAGGTAGTCGTGCATCGCGGCGCGGGTGGTGCGGCACTCGGGCTCGTTGACGCCCTGGGCGTGCGCGGCGGCGAACGCGCCGGCCAGGCGTTCCTCGGCGCGGCGCAGCCGCATCGTGACGGCGTGCGGGCGGACACCCAGGTCGCCCGCGATATCGGTCACGGCCTTGTCGTGCACGTGCCGTTCCAGCAGGATCTGCCGGTCGTCGTCGCCCAGGTCGGACAGCGCGGAGCGCAGCATGCTGACGTCGGCCTGACGTTCCGCGTCCAGCTCGGCACCGGCGACCGGGGGCGTCAGGCCGTCCAGGGTGTCGTCCTCGACCGGGCGGGTGCGTCCGGCCTCGCGGGTCATGCTGATCGCCTCGTTGACCGCGGCGCGTCGCCAGTACGGGGCGGGGTCCTCGATCGTGCCGCCGGTGGACACGATCCGGACCATCTTCTCCAGCGCGCGGCTGGCGGCCTCCTCGGCATCGATCCCGGGCACCCGAGCAGCGACCGAACGCACGACATTAGGACGATGCACGACCCAGTCGTCGACTCGCAGGCCACCGGTGGCGGTCACGCGACCCTCCCGTTCTACGCAGAGCTGTTCGCTCGTGAAAATGCCGGAGTGCGCAGTTCGAGGGGAGCCGCGCTGGTGGGGGATACGGGCCGAATATGGCTATTCGGAGTCTCTGCAAGATATGCCCGGAATGGCCCGAGTATTGCGGAGTTCCGCCCGATCCCAACGGCCCTAGCATACGGAATGCGCGCTCGGCACTCCCCGGAGCGGAGATTGGAGAGCGTCCGCGGCCCGTGGTAGTCCGTCGTGAGTGTTCCGGCCTACCCGACGTCTGCCGCGTCATTCCTCGAGGAATTGCAGCAGCTCAGCGGTGACGAATTCAGGATTCTCCTCGACGAGCCAGTGGCCGGCGTCCGGCACGTCCGCCGCCCGCACGATGTTGGTCAGGCGCCCGGCCGTGGTGGCCCGGACCGGGTCGAGCTGCCCCTGTGCGGTCAGGAGCAGCGTGGGCGTGTCCACCGGGTCGGCTGCCGTGGTGTCGCGGACGTCCTGGTCGAGCGAGCGGTAGAGCTCGAAGCCGCCCGTGAGGACCTCGGGACGGCCGTAGGTTCGCGCGTACTCGTCGATCTCGGCCTCGGTGAACGGGGAGCGGTCCGACGTGCCGCCGAACGCCGCTCCCTCGAACGCGACCTGCGGGTAGAACATCGCCAGGTACTCGCGGACGTCGTCGTCGACGAGGTTCTCGGGAACCTCCGGCTGGGAGTGGAAGGCGATGTGCCAGCTCATCGTGCGGTAGGTGGCGGCGTCCAGGGCGGGGCCGGGCAGCGGTAGGTCGAGATACCCGAGGCCCGCGGTGTCGGCCGGGAACTGGGCGGCGTACTGGTACGCCACCGCGGCACCCAGGTCGTGCCCGACCACGTGGGCGTCGCGCACCCCGAGCCGGTCCGCGACGAGGGTGTGCACGTACCGCGCGAGGGTGGCCTTGTCGTACCCGGTAGGCGTGCCGGTGCTGTCACCCAGCCCCGGCAGGTCGACGGCGTAGACGGTGTGCCGCTCGGCGAGCTCCGGCATGATCGACCACCAGCCGAACCACGTCTGCGGCCAGCCGTGGAGCAGGACCACGGGGGTGCCGCTCCCGCCGGTCACGTAGTGCATCCGCACGCCGTCCACCGAGGCGAACTCGTGCCGGAACGTCTCTTCGAACGCGGGGTCGTCCCGGGTGGCGGCGGCGTGGGTGGTGGCCTCGGCGGTGGCCTCGGCGGCCGGCGGGGTGTCGGACTGTGCGGCGGCGGCCGGCGGGGCGTCCGGCTGCCGGCCGTCAGATGTCTGCGAGCCGCAGGCAGCGAGCCCGGTCACGAGCAGGGCGAGCGTGGTGGTCAGGGCCGCCGTCCGGCGTCGTGGACCGAGCGACGCGAGCGCTCTGCCGGTTCTCCGTCCCTTACCGGCGAAGGCGCCGGTGACCAGGGCTGTCATGCCGGAAAGAGCAGTGTGCACAGAGGGCCTCCGAGTGTCGTCGCCCGCAGTGACTTGCGGGCGACGCCCAGCCTGTGACTTCATGTCAACATGAAGTCAACCCCCGCGTCCGGAGAACGGCAGATCTGGACCGTCGGCGACCTCGCCGCGCGGTTCGGTCTGGAGACCCATGTGCTGCGCCACTGGGAGGACATGGGTCTGCTGAGCCCTGCCCGCGACGGGGCCGGCCGCCGCCGGTACGACGCCGACGACGCCTTCCGGGTTGCGACGATCATGCGCAGCAAGGCCGCAGGTATGAGCCTGGAGCAGATCCGGGTGCTGCTCGACGGCGGCGCCTACGACCGGCACGTGATCCTCGAGGCGCACATCGCGGAGCTGGAGCAGCGCATGGCCGAGATGGAGCTGTCCCGCGAGATGGCGCGCCACGCTCTCGAATGCCGCGCCCACGACATCACCGCGTGCCCGAACTTCCGGTCACACGTCCAGGACATCGTCGACGGGAAGATCGGTCAGGGTTCGACCTTGGCGGAAGCGCTACGCGGCGGCTCCCGGCACCTTGCGCGCGTGCCGGTCGCAGGGCCGCCGGTCGAGGGTGCGACCACGGGCTAGGTGTACTGACCTGGCGGTGTCCGGGGAGATTGTTCCTGGCTGCTCTGGCTGCCCCGGTTGGGGACGGGTGCTCCGGCTGCTCCGGCTGCTCCGGCTGCTCGGGGTGCTCGGGGTGCTCGGGGTGCTCCGGCTGCTCCGGCTGGGGACGGCTGGGGACGGCTGCTCCGGCTGGGGCCGGGTGCGCCGGGGTCGATTCCGGTATCGGTCGGTATCAGTCGGTGGGGGCTGGTTCGGGCGAGGTCGGCCCGGCGCCAGAGCTGGTAAGTGTGGCGTCGGATCGCCAGTAATGAGTCCGCCGCACCCGGTGCTCACGCTGAGCCGGAGGTGGGGAGGCCGCCGCGGTCGCCTGATGCCCCCGAACCGCAACTTGTGCGTCCGCGTGCGACCGGGGACGCCGAACCGCAACATCCGTGTCGCCCCCGGGACGCCGAACCGCAACGTCCGTGTCCGCCCTCCGCCTCTCGGGCGCCGAACCGCAACATCCGTGTCCGAGCGCCGCCTCTGAGGCGCCGAACCGCATGGTACGAGTCGCTGACGGCGCCGAGCCGCAAGGAACATGTGCACCACGCTCTGTATTGACTCGTAACCTTCGGCTCGCGCTCATCTGGACGCGTAGGTTGCGGTTCGGCGCCGCTGGGTTGGTGTCTGGACGCGTAGGTTGCGGTTCGGCGCCGCTGGGTTGGTGTCTGGACGTGTGGGTTGCGGTTCGGCGCCGCTGGGTTGGTGTCTGGACGCGTAGGTTGCGGTTCGGCGCCGCTGGGTTGGTGTCTGGACGTGTGGGTTGCGGTTCGGCGCCGCTGGGTTGGTGTCTGGACGTGTGGGTTGCGGTTCGGCGCCGCTGGGTTGGTGTCTGGACGTGTGGGTTGCGGTTCGGCGCCGCTGGGTTGGTGTCTGGACGCGTAGGTTGCGGTTCGGCGCCGCTGGGTTCGTGCCGGGACGTGTGGGTCGCGGTTCGATGCTGCGGGGTTGGTGTCTGGACGTGTGGGTTGCGGTTCGGCGCTGCTGGGTTGGCGCCTGGACGCGTAGGTTGCGGTTCGGCGGCACCCGGTTCCCGGAGTGTGCGGACCCGCGTCCCAGCCCGCACGGCGCGAATCGCCCTGACGCGGGAGTGTGCGACTGCCTAGGATCACCGCATGTCGAACCAGGTTCCCTCCGTGACCCACCCCGCCGTCGAGAAGGTCGCCGCCGCGCTCGCCGCGGCCGGCGCCACCGGCCAGGTCCGCTGGCTGGACGACGCCGCGACCACCGCGGCGCTGGCCGCCGAGCACCTCGGCATCGATGTGGGCCAGATCGCGAACTCGCTCGTCTTCCTGTTCGACGGCGTGCCCACCCTCGTGCTGACCTCCGGCGCGCACCGCGTGGACACGGCGTGGCTGGGGGAGCGGGTGGGCGTCACGATCACCCGCGCATCGAAGGAACAGGTCAAGGAGGCGACAGGTCAGGTCATCGGCGGCGTCGCCCCGGTGGGGCACCCGGCGCCCGTGCCGACCTACGTCGACACGGCGCTCGCCACCTACACCGAGGTGTGGGCGGCGGCGGGCCACGCCAGGACGGTCTTCTCGACGACGTTCGACGAGCTGGTCCGCATCACCGGCGGGACGCCGACGGCGGTGGAGCCGGCGGTCTGATCATCGGCCGGCAACTCGGGGGGCCCACGTCGGCAGGGTGTGTTGCTGCGAGTGGACGTTGTCTACGCGCAGCAACACACCCCGCGGAGTACCTGTTTCCCCGAGGGCCCGCGCAGCCGGCGACGCGTCCTAGCGAAGCCCGGCCACGGTGAGGCGGATCGACAGCAGCAGGTTCGTCGCCGTCACGTACAGCACGTTTCGCTTGGGCCCACCGAACGTCAGGTTCGAGCACACCTCGGGCAGCAGCAGCTTGCCGAGCAGCGTGCCGTCCGGGTCGAAGCAGTGCAGGCCGTCGTGGGCGGCCACCCAGAGCCTGCCGCCGTCGTCGACCCGGACGCCGTCGTAGCCGCCGGCGTCGGACGTGCCGAGCACCTCGCCGCCGGAGAGTGACAGGTCGGGTCCGACGTCGAAGCGGCGCAGGTGCTGGTGGCGGGTGTCGACGATGTAGAGCGTCTGCTCGTCGGCGGAGAAGGCGAGGCCGTTGGGGCGCTCGAAGTCGTCCGCGACCCGGGTGACCGAACCGTCCAGGTCGCGGCGGTAGACGTGGCAGCCGTCGATCTCCGGCGTGGCACGGTGCCCCTCGTAGTCGTTGAGGATCCCGTAGGGCGGATCGGTGAACCACACCGTCCCGTCGCTGCGTTCGACGACGTCGTTGGGGCTGTTGAACCGCTTGCCCTGCCACCGGTCGGCGAGCACGGTCACGGATCCGTCCGGCTCGGTGCGCGTGACCGCGCGCGTGCCCTGTTCGCACTGGATCATGCGGCCCGCCCGGTCGACGGTGCGGCCGTTGGAGTAGCCGCCCGGGCTGCGCCAGACGCCGATCCGGCCGGTCGCCTCGTCCAGCGCCAGCACCCGGTCGTCGGGGATGTCGCTGAACAGCAGGGTGCGCCAGGCGGGCGAGTAGGCGGGTCCCTCGAGCCAGCTGCCCTCGTCGAAGAGCACCTTGACGTGCTCGTCCCCGTTGACCGCCGCGAAGCGCTCGTCGTGCCGCTCCCACTGGGCGCGGATCCTGGTGATGCTCATGGTCAGACTCCCTGGAGCTCGGGTTCGCCGTCCCCCGCGGACGCGACATGGACATCATGCCTGCTGCAGTGTTGCGTTATCTGTGCAACTGAGATGCTTGATTCGCGCAGCAAGCGGGAGCATACTCGCGTTGTTCGATCACATCGCGGCGTCAACGACGACGCCGTCCTCGGTCCAAGGAAGGACTGTCGTGGATCTCCAACTCTTGCTCGCGCTCCTGCTCGGCATCGCCACGATCATCGTGGTGGTGCTGCGTACTCGCCTGGACGCGTTCGTCGCACTCATCCTTGCCTCCGTCGTCACGGGGGCCGTCGCCGGGCAGCCGCTGCTCGACACGATCAGCTCGATCACCACCGGATTCGGCAACACGCTCGCCTCGATCGGCCTGGTCATCGGCCTCGGCGTCGGGATCGGCAAGATCCTCGAGGTCTCGGGCGCCGCCGACAGCCTGGCCCGCGCGTTCCTCCGAGCCTTCGGCAAGGGGCGCGAGGAGTGGGCGATGGGCAGCGTCGGGGCCCTCGTTTCCATCCCCGTGTTCTGCGACTCGGGCTACGTCATCATGAACCCGCTCGCCCGTTCCATCGCCCGGGTCAAGCGGGGCGGCTACGTCGCCCTCGCGCTCGCACTCGGCTGCGGCATGACGCTCACCCACCACATGGTCCCGCCGACGCCGGGGCCGCTCGCCGTCTCGGGTCTGCTCGGCGCCGACCTGGGCCTGGTGATCCTCACCGGCCTGATCTTCACCGTGATCCTGCTGCCCGTCGTGATCCTGTACGCACGCTGGGTCGGGCCGCAGCTCGAGGACCGCCTGGTGCCCGCCGTCCGGGAGGCCGTCTACGGCCGCACGACGGTCCTCACCGGCGACGGTCCTGGCGCAGCAGGCCCGCCGGCCACCGGCAGCACCGGTGCGGGCATCGACGCCACCGCTGCGAGCACCGACCCCGGGCCCGGGGATCCGACCGGTCCGGCCGGGCTCGAGGACCGCCCGAACGCCCTCGGCGAGCCGCCGGCCGGGCAGCCGCCCCACCAGGTCGGTGCGTTCGTCGGTTCGCTGCCGCTCCTGATCCCGCTGCTGCTCATCGTCGCGAACACCGTCACGGCGGCCATCGACCGCAACCAGCAGGGTGTGCTGAGCGGCGACTACGAGGTGTCGTCGTGGACCGTCCCGTTCGCGTTCGTCGGCAACCCCGTGATCGCCCTGGTCATCGGCATCCTGCTCGCCGTCTACGTGCTGCTGCCGCGCTGGACGCCGCGCACACGGGTGCACACGTGGCTCTCGGAGGCGGCCGCGTCGGCGGGGCTCATCCTGCTCATCACCGGTGCGGGCGGCGGCTTCGGCCTGGTGCTGCGCGACTCCGGCGTGGGCGACGCCCTGGCGGAGGCCATCGCGTCCCTGAGCCTGCCGGTCTTCCTCGTCCCGTTCCTCATCGCCACGCTGGTGCGCGTCGCACAGGGGTCGGGCACGGTCGCCATGGTCACGGCCGCGTCGGTCACCGCGCCGCTGCTGGAGCCCCTCGGGATCGACCCGCTGCTCGCCGCGATGGCCTGCACCGCCGGTTCCATGGTGTTCAGCTACTTCAACGACTCCTACTTCTGGGTCGTCACCCGCTTCACCGGTCTGGAGGGTACGGCCGCCCTGAAGGGCTGGTCGGGCATCACCACCGCCGTCTGGCTGGGCTCGATCCCGCTGCTGGCCATCCTGAGCCTGGTCGTCGGCTGAGGATGGCGGACATCCTCGTCGTCGCCGACGACCTGACCGGCGCCAACGCCGCCGCGGCCGGTTTCGCCCGCGCCGGGCGGCGGGCCGTGACGGTCAGCCGGTCCGAGCACTGGGAGGCCGTCGCCGAGTTCCACAGCCGGTTCGACGTGCTCGTCGCGACGACGGACACCCGGCACGCACCCCCGCGCGAGGCGGCCGACGTCGCCGCCCGGGTGGTGCGAGCCGGGTGGCCGGTACGGCTGGTCAGCTCACGCATCGACACCACCCTGCGGGGCAACGTCGGCCCGGCCACCGACGCCGTGCTCGCGACCACCCGTGAATTGTCCGGCCGCCGCGTCGTCGGCCTCTGCCTGCCCGCGCACCCGGCGGCCGGCCGGCACACCGTCGAGGGCAACCAGCTCCTCGACGGCGTGCGGCTGGAGGAGACGGAGCTCGCGCGCGACGTCCGCTCGCCGGTGCGCTCGTCGTCCGTCGCCGACGCCCTGCGGCGCGGTACCGGCCTGACGACGGCGCTGGTCCCGCTGTCCGTGGTGACCGGCACCGAGGAACGGCTCGAGGCGGCGGTACGCGCCGCCGCGGACGCCGACGTCGTGATCGGGGACGCCCTCACCACCGATCACCTGGACCGGGTGGCGCGGGCCGCCGCCGCGGTGGCCGCCACCGACCCCGACCTCCTGTGGGTCGGTGTCGACCCCGGACCCGGATCGCTCGCGCTCGCCCGGGCCCTGCTGCCCGTCGGGGCGGTCGCCGGCGCACCCCTGCTGGCCGTCTCCGGTTCGGCCACCGACCTGACCCGGACGCAGCTGCAGCGCCTGGTCACCGAACGGAACGTCGTCGTGGTGCGCCCCGAGGGCGGCCCGGTGCCGGACGTCGACGCCACGGCACGCCACCTCGTCGAAGCGCTGGCGGACGCGGGGACAGGCACGACAGTGCTGCTCGCCACGGCGCTCGCCGACCACGACGTGGTGCGGCTCAGCCCCGCCGAGTCGGCCGCGCTGGCCACCGCGCTCGGCCGGATCGCACGCCGTGCGCTCGAGTCACGCGCCGTCAACGGGCTCTACACGACCGGGGGCGACATCACCGCTGCGGTGCTCGCCGCCCTCGGCGGCCGCGGCATCGCGGTCGAGGACGAGGTGGTCCCGCTGGCCGTGGCCGGTGAGGTGGTCGGCGGACCGTGGGACGGGCTGCCGATCGCCACCAAGGGCGGGCTCGTCGGCGGCCCGGAGGCCGCCGTGCGCTGTCTCGACCACCTCGCCCGGGCCGCCGCCCAGCGGGCACGCTGGGTACGGACCGCCGTGCCCCAGAGCAAGATCTGATGAACACGCTAGGAGAGAACGCCATGACACGACCCGTGCTCGCACTCACCGTCGGCGACCCCGTCGGCATCGGCCCCGAGATCACGCTCGCCACGCTGGCCGAGCACGCCGGCGACCCGGCGCACCACGGCATCGCCGTCGGCGACCTGGCCGTGCTCGACCGGGCACGTACCGCGCTGGGTCTCGACGTCGAGCTGCGGGCCGTGAGCTCGTGGGACACGGAGCCGGCGGGTGCCGGCGTCGTCGACGTCTTCGACATCGGGGTGCTCGGCACCGACGTGCCCGCCTGGGGACAGGTGGACGCCCGCGCCGGCCGTGCCGCCGTGGTCGCCATCGAGGCGGCGACCCGGGCCGCGCTGGACGGCGCGATCAGCGGCGTGGTCACCGGACCCATCAACAAGGAGGCCATCTGGGCGGCGGGCAGCGAGCACCTCGGGCACACCGAGATGCTCGGCGCCCTCACCGGCGTCACCGAGCAGGACACCATGTTCGTGGTGCGCAACACGCACCAGCCCGACCACCACCTGCGCATCTTCTTCGCCACCCGGCACCTGTCGCTGCGCAAGGCGCTCGACAAGATCACGCGTGAGACGCAGCTCGGCTCGATCCGGCGGGCCGCACAGGCGCTCGAGATCTTCGGTGTGCCCGCGCCACGGCTCGCCGTGGCCGCGATCAACCCGCACGGCGGGGAGAACGGCGCTTTCGGCGACGAGGAGATCGTCCACCTCGCGCCCGCCGTGACCGACGCGCAGGCGCTCGGGCTGGACGTGGCCGGCCCCATCCCCGCCGACTCGGTGTTCCACCACGGCCTCACCGGCCGGTACGACGGCGTCCTGTCGCAGTACCACGACCAGGGGCACATCGCGGCCAAGACGTTCGACTTCGACGGGACCATCTCCGTCACGGTCGGCCTGCCCATCCTGCGCACGTCGGTGGACCACGGCACCGCCTTCGACATCGCGGGCCAGGGCCTCGCCGACGCGGGCACCATGCGCTCCGCCTACCTCGCCGCCGTCGAGTACGCGCCGTTCGTCGACGGCATCCGCGCCGCGTACCGGCCGGCCGACGCGTGAGCGTGCCCGCAGGTTCCGAGTCGATGCGCCAGAGCACCCGCGACCGCCACGACGAGCTGCTGTCGCTCATCCGCAGCGGCACCACCCGGGTGGAGGACCTGGCGGAGGCGCTCGCGATCTCCGAGTCGACGGTGCGCCGCGACCTCGCCCGGCTGGGCGCCGAGGGCCTCGTCACCCGCACCTACGGTGGCGCGACCTCGGAGTCGAGCTTCCACGAGCGGGCGCTGGCCGAGCGGATGCGGGTCCAGCTGCCCGCCAAGGTGGCGATCGGCCGGCGGGCGGCCGAGCTCGTGCCCGACGAGGGAACGATCTTCGTCGACGCGGGCTCGACGACGGGTCAGCTCGCGGAGAACCTGCGCGGACGGGACGGGCTGACCGTGCTGACCCGGGGGCTCGAGGTCGCTCTGCTGCTCGCGGGCTCGCCGGGTCTCGACGTCGTGGTGGTCGGCGGCAGCGTGACCACCAAGAGCCACGGTCTGGTCGGGCCGCTGACCACGGGGGCCCTCGAACGGTTCATGGTCGACGTCGCGTTCCTCGGCGTCGACGCCGTCGACCCGCTGGACGGCGTGGGGGAGGCCACCGCGCTGGAGGCGCAGGTCAAGGAGGTCGCCGCCCGGCGGGCCCGCCGGACCGTCGTGCTGGCCGACTCCACCAAGCTCGACCGGGGCGCGGTGCCCGCGTGGGCGCCGCTGCCGGCCGGCTGGACCCTCGTCACGGACGGACGGGACGAGGAGGTGCTGCGGCGGTACCGGGGCGCGGGGGTCGTGGTGGAGACGGTCGAGGCCGAACCGCAACTTACCGAGCACTGAGCCGGACCACCATGCGGTTGCTGCCAGAACAACGGCGTTCCTGGCAGCAACCGCATGGTCGTCGCGGGCCGGCCGGCCGGTCGACCCCGTCAGTCGGCGGCGAGGAGCGCGGCGACCGTCGTGACCTCGATCAGCGGCGCGTACAGCCGCATGACGTCCAGCGCCCGCTCGTGGTCCTCCGGTGTCGACCCGGCGCAGGCGTCCGCGACGACCAGCACCCGGCGGCCCGCGTCGGCGGCGGCGAGCGCCGTCGAGATGACGCAGCAGTCCGTGGCGACGCCGGTCAGCACGAGCTCGCCGGCGGAGCGGGTGGCGGCGTCCAGCTCGGGTCCCCACTTGCCGAACGTGGTGCGGGTGACCACGGGCGCCCCGGCGGCGGCGACGTCGGCCAGGTCGGTGATCTCGTACAGCGGGTCGTCGGCGGGCACGAGCGCGAACGGCCACTGGTCGAAGTAGGCGCGCCAGGCGCCGTCGGGCGCGGTGGGGGCGACGTACCGCGTGAGGACCGTGCGGTCCGCGAAGGCGGGGAGCAGGCGGCGGGTCCCCGCGAGGGCGGTGGGGTAGTCGGGGGAGGCCCACGGGCTGGGCGGGCGGGCGAAGACGTCCTGCATGTCGATCACGACCAGCGCAGCGTCCGGCCCGGGCGGCACCACGACGGCGTCGGGCACCGTCATCGCTCCTCCTGGCGGCGTACGACGCGGGCGCTGAGCAGGAGCGTGCCGGCAAAGCCGATGGCCAGGGCGACCAGCACGCCGAGGTTGGCCCATCCCCAGTTCCCGTCGACCCCGCCGAGCGGACCCAGCAGGTAGCCCTGCCACGCCAGCCACGGCGCGTAGGTGTTGGTCACCAGGCCCCAGCCGACGGCGGTGCCGGCCAGCACCAGGAAGACGGCGGGCCAGTTCACCGACCCGTACCGGCCGGCGGCGTCGTAGAGGTCGGCGTCGGCGTAGTCGCGGCGCCGCAGCAGGATGTCGGCGAGCAGCACGCCGCACCAGGCGGCGACCGGTACCCCGAGCGTGATGAGGAAGCCCTGGAAGGGGCCGATGAACGAGTCGGCGACGAACACGACGTAGACGGCGCCGACGATCATGAGCCCGCCGTCGATCGCGGCCGCCACCCAGCGCGGTGCGGGCAGCCCGAGAGAGAGCAGCGCGAGTCCGGAGGAGTAGATGTCGAGCGCCGCGCCGCCGATCAGGCCGGCCAGGGCCACCACGACGAACGGGATGAGGAACCAGGTGGGCAGGAGCGTGGAGAGGGCCCCGATCGGGTCGGCGCCGATCGCCTCGTTCAGGTCGGGGTCCGAGCCGGCGAGCAGCAGGCCGAACACGAGCAGCACCACGGGGGCGAGCGACGCGCCGAGGGTGGTCCAGCCGACGATGCGGGGGCCGGAGGCGGAGCGGGGCAGGTAGCGGGAGTAGTCGGCGGCCATGTTGACCCAGCCCAGGCCGAACCCGGTCATCATGAACACGAGCCCGCCGATGACCTGTGGTGCGCCGCCGGCGGGGATCGCGGCGACGGTCGCCCAGTCGACGTGGTCGGCCACCAGGATGATGTAGACGACGGTGAGCACGGCCGTGAGCACGGTGATGATCACCTGCAGCCGCATCACGAGGTCGAACCCGAAGACGCCCGCTGCCACCACGATGCCCGCCACGACCACGAGGGCGACGACCTTGGTGACGGTCCCGCCGCCCCAGCCGAGGGCACCGAGCACCGTCGACGTCGCGAGGGTCGCCAGCGCCACCAGCACCGTCTCCCAGCCCACGGTGAGGATCCAGGACAGCAGGGAGGGGAGCTTGTTGCCGCGCACGCCGAACGCCGCCCGGGACAGCACCATGGTGGGCGCCGAGCCGCGTTTTCCGGCCAGCGAGATGAAGCCGCAGAAGAGGAACGACGCCACGATGCCGACGATGCCGATGACCACCGCCTGCCAGAACGAGACCCCGAACCCGAGCAGGTAGGAGCCGTAGCCCAGCCCGAGCACGGACACGTTGGCCGCGAACCAGGGCCAGAACAGGCTGCGCGGTGACCCGCGGCGCTCGGACTCGTCGATGGTGTTCAGGGCGTTGGTCTCGACCGCCGTGGGGACGCTCATGGCGGTGATCATGCCATCCGGCCCGGGGTACGCACGAGGGCCCGCACCGTGCCGGTGCGGGCCCTCGTGGTCTTGCTGGTCGAGCGGGGCGTCCGGCTCAGCCTCAGTTCATGTCGGCTGAGCCTGCGCTGCGCCTCCGGCTCAGCCTCTGTTGATTTCGGCTGAGCCTGCGGCTCCGCTCCGGGCGCGTGCCTCGTTCCTCGGCCCGCACCCTGCGCTGCGCCTCCGGCTCAGCCGACGCGGATGAAGGTCGGGCTGTCCTGCCAGATCTGCGACTCGTGCACCGTCTGGCCGGGCACCGGCGCCTCGATCTGCATGTCGCCGCCCGCGTAGATGGCGATGTGGCCGGGGCTCCAGATGAGGTCGCCCGGCTGCGCCTCGGCAGCCGAGACCACGGTGCCCGCGTAGCGCTGCTCCGAGGAGGTGCGCGGCAGGTCGATGCCGACCTGTGCGAACACGTAGGAGGTGAAGCCGGAGCAGTCGAACCCGGCCGGGGTGTTGCCGGCCCAGACGTACGGCACGCCGATGTACTGCCGGGCGATGGAGACGACGTCGGTGGCGGCGGCCGGTACGGCCTCCTCGACGACCTTCTCCACGGGCTCGGGGGCAGGCTCCTCGACGGGCTCGGCCTCCTCGACGACCTCCTCGACGACCGGCTCGGGCTCCGGTACGGGCTCCGGCTCGGGGGCCGGCGTCACCTTGATGGTGCCGGTCTCGAGCGTGAACTTGCTGTCGGCGGCCACCTGCACGGCCGGTGCCGTGGTCACGGCCTCCGCGGCCGCGGCCTGGGTGACCGAGGTCTGCGAGGTCTGCGTCAGCGCGTCGACGTCGACCGTCGCCGTGCTGTGGTCGGCCACCGGTGCGGCGTCGGCGGGGACGCTGAGCAGGGTGACGACCAGGCCGGAGCCGGCGGCGACGACGGCGCCCCGACGTGCGGCACCGGAGATGCCCCGCGCCGCGGCACGGGTCAGGGGGGTCAGCGGGGTGATGGGTTTCCGAGCAGCACGATGGCGCCCAGGCGTGCGAGTAGTCACGTGGTTCTCCTGACGCCTACGAGGTGAGCTGTCGGATTCGGATCGGAGAATGACCCGGCCGCGGTACTACCTGTGCGGCTTCACCCCAAGGACACCGATGGTGCCCACTTACGTGGTTCCCCCGTCCCTGTCATCCGGTCAGTGCAGATCCCGCGGCGGTGACAGGGCTCGGCGTCCGCCTCGAGTGGTCGCGGCCTTCCCGCGAACCGGAGCGACGGTAACCCCGATCGGCCCCAAAGTCACAATCGCATTACGGCTGTCGAGACGGTCAGTGTTCGCCTTGACCGGATTGTCCGACATGAGATACGTCACTCGGCTATCTCCGGCCGCACGTTGTGATTGGCCGCAAACAGGTTGTTCGGGTCGTACTGCCGCTTGACCGCCGCGAGCCGCGCGGAGGTCCGGGCGGGGTAGACGGCGGCCACGTCCTCGTCGGTCGTCGACCCGAGAAAGTTCGCGTACGCGCCGCTGAGGTGCGGCGCGAGCTTGTCCCAGAGGGCGTCCAGGCCCGGACGTGCGGCCTCGACGACGGGCTCCGGGCCGCCGACGATGGTGGCGACCAGCAGCTCCGCCCGGCGGTGCGCGTAGGCGGTGGCGTCGTCGGCGACCCGCGAGACGGCGCCGCCCAGGCTCCGGACGGCGATCGACGGCGATCCGGGTGACGTCCCCACCTCGGCAAGGATCTGCAGGGCCTCCGGCGCCGACTCCCGGTCGACGAACCCGTCGTGGCCGACCAGCCGGAGACCCGGCGGCAGCTCGCCGCCGTCGACCAGGACGTCGGCATAGGCGCGCGGCGCGACGTCGTCCTCCAGGACCGTGCCGAGCCGGCGGAGCGGGTCGACCGCCCGTGCCGCGAGGTCCGCGTCGTTGCCGTCGAACGCGACGTGGAGCTCGACCGGCGCCGCGTGGCCGCCGGCGAACGGGTTGGCCAGGTTCACGAGGGAGGTCAGCTCCTCGGGCGCCGTGCGCAGGTGGCCGGCCCAGCCCTGGAGCACGGCAGCGGCCTCCGCCGCCGGGAAGGTGATCTTGCCGAAGAAGATCTCCGTGGTCGGGTGGGCCACGAGCTCGAAGGCGGTCACGATCCCGAGATTGCCGCCACCCCCGCGGACCGCCCAGAACAGCTCCGGGTGCTCCTGCGCGCTCGCGGTCACCACCGACCCGTCGGCGGTGACCAGCTCCACGGCGACCAGGTTGTCCAGCGTCAGGCCGTGCTTGCGCACCATCCAGCCGATGCCGCCGCTCAGGGTCAGACCGCCCACGCCGACGCTCCTGGTATCGCCCGAGGAGATCGCGAGGCCGTACGGGTCCAGCACGTCGGCCACCCGGCCCCAGGTCGCGCCGCCGCCGATGCGCACGAGGCGGCGGTCCTCGTCGACGAGCTCGACGTCGGCGAGCGCGCCGAGGTCGATCACGGTGCCGCCGTCGTTGGTGCCGAAGCCGGGGAAGCTGTGGCCCCCGCCGCGTACGGCGAGCGGGACGCCGGCGCCGGCCGCGAACCGGACGGCCGCCTGCACGTCGCCGACGGTCCTGGGGCGCAGCACGGCGGCCGGGCTGCCGGCGACGAGCCTGGTCCGGCTCGCCGCCTCGTACCCGGCGCCGCCCGGCACGATGATGTCGCCGGCGAAGTCACGGCGAAGGGTCTCCAGCTCTGGGGTCATGACGTACCTCCTGCAGGGGACTGGTGCGCGAGGCACCGGACCCACAAGAGACGCCGGGGACCGGGTGAGTGTGACAGCGGGCCGGGTGACCCGCACCACACCTGCGTCGCCGACCACCGATCCCGGTCTGGCGACGACGCGGTTCGTCGGCCCGCACAACTGGCCCCTCGCCTCCTTGTCCGGCCGGACGAACACTGCGCGCGGGGCTTTCCCTAGCCTGACGCCATGACATCTCCCGACTCGCTCTCGACCTGGCTTGACGATCACTTTGCCGAGCTCGTCGGGCGCCACCAGGTGCCGGGCGCGAGCGTCGCGGTGCTGGTCGACGGCAAGATCGTCGACGCGGCGTCGGGCGTGCTCAGCACGGCGACCGGGGTCGAGGCGACCACCGACTCCGTGTTCCAGATCGGTTCCGTCACCAAGCTCTGGACCACGTCCCTGCTGATGCGGGCGGTGGACGACGGCACGCTCGACCTCGACGTCCCGCTGCGCACGTACCTCCCGGAGTTCCGGGTGGCGGACGAAGGGGCAAGCGCCAGCATCACGACCCGCCAGCTGTTGTGCCACACGGCCGGGTTCGAGGGCGACGTCTTCACGGACACGGGCCGCGGTGACGACGCGATCGAGAAGTACCTGGCGGAGCTGCACGGCCTGCCGCAGCTTTTCGCGCCCGGCGCGATGTTCTCCTACAACAACGTGGGCTTCGCGCTGCTGGGACGCCTGGTCGAGGTGCTGCACGGGATGTCGTACGACCGGGCCCTGACCGGGCTCCTGGCGGAGCCGCTGGGCCTGACCCACGTGGCGCCGAGCCCGTACGAGGCGATCCTGCACCGGGCGGCGGTGGGGCACGTCCAGGACCCGGATGGCGGCTGGACGGCGGCGCCGGTCTGGGCGCTGGCCCGGTCCAACGTCGCGGCGGGGTCGATGCTCGCGATGCGTTCGCGCGACCTGGTCGCGTTCGCGGGCATGCACCTGGCCGGTGGCCTGGCCCCGGACGGCACGCGGGTGCTGAGCGAGCAGAGCGTGGCCGCCATGCAGACGCAGCAGGTGCCGGTGCCGGACATCGGCGCGATGGGCGACGCGTGGGGCCTGGGGTGGACCATCTCCCGGGCCGCCGGCGGCACCGTCGTCTCGCACGACGGCGGGACGATCGGGCAGGCGGCGTTCCTGCGGGTGGTGCCCGGCGCGAACGTCGCGGTGGCGCTGCTGACCAACGGCGGGGACGTCTTCGGGCTCTACCGGGACGTGGTGCAGTACCTCACGAGCGAGCTCGCCGGCGTCACCCTCGCGGACCGCCCCGTCCCGCCGGCCGAGCCGGGCGCCGTGGACGACAGCCGGTGCGCCGGCACGTACTCCGACACCATCTACGACCTGGTGGTCAGCCGGGACGCCGCCGGCCGTGTCTGGCTCGACCGCACCCCCAAGGACGTGCTCGCCGAGATCGGCGAGCAGCCGTTCCGCACGGAGCTGGTGCGGTACGCCGACGACGCCCTGATCGCCGTCGACGCCGTGAACGGGGTGCACACCGTCTACGCCTTCCTGGGCGACGACGGCACCGGCCGGGCCGCGTTCATCCACTACGGCCGCGCGGTCGCGCGGGCGGTGGGCTGACCCGGGCACCGAGCTGACCCGGCACCGAGCCGACCCCGGCACCGAGCTGATCCGGCACCGACGGCACCGACGCCGCAGGGCCGACCCGACGAGAGGGACCCCCGTGAACCTGCTGACCGCCCCGCCCGGACGGGCCGTGCGCCCCGTGGCGCTGCTGCTCGCGCTCACCCTGACCTCCACCGCCCTCGCCGCCTGCTCCGGGGGCGGCGACGACACCGCGTCCGACGGCGGCTACGCCACCGCGGGGACGTTCACGCTCGCCCTGGCGACCGACCCGGGCAACCTGGACCCGCACGCGTCCGCCACCAGCTCCGTGATCGGCATGAGCCGGCTCGCGTACGACACGATTGTCGCCGTGGACCCCGAGTCCACGGAGGTGGTGCCGTCGCTGGCCACCGAGTGGTCGGTGGACGGCAGCACCGCGACGTTCACCCTGCGGGACGACGTCACCTGCGCCGACGGTTCCGGGTTCACGGCCGAGACGGCGGCGGCGAACATCGAGCACGTGGCTGACCCGGCCAACGAGAGCCCGTACCTGGGCGCGTTCCTCCCCGCGGGCGTCACGGCGTCGGCCGACGGCGACACGCTCACCCTCGAGCTCGCCGGACCCGCACCGTTCCTGCTGGAGGGCCTCGCGGGCCTGGCCATGGTCTGCGACTCCGGCCTCGCGGACCGCGACACGCTCGCCGCGGGCACGGCGGGCACCGGACCGTTCGTGCTCGACGAGGCAGCGCCCGACGACCACTACACGTACTCGGTCCGCGACGACTACGCGTGGGGCCCGGACGGCGCCGCCACGACGGAACCGGGCACGCCGGCCACGGTGAACGTGCGGATCATCGCCAACGAGACGACGTCGGCCAACCTGCTGCTCTCGGGCGAGGTCAACGCGGTGCAGGTGATCGGCCCGGACACCGAGCGGATCGAGGCGGCCGGCCTCTACTCGACCGAGTCCGCGGGGCTGCTCGGGGAGCAGTGGTACAACCACGCGGAGGGCCACGTCACGGCCGACCCGGCCGTGCGCGCCGCCCTGGCCCAGGCACTCGACCTGGCGGAACTGCGGCAGGTGCTCACCTCGGGCAAGGGCAGCCCCCCGACCACGCTCGCCACCGTGAGCCCGGCCGCGTGCACCGGCGACTCGATCACCGGTGCCCTGCCCGAGCACGACCCGGTGGCGGCGGCCGCCACCCTCGACGACGCCGGCTGGACCCTGGGCGACGACGGCGTGCGGGCCAAGGACGGAAAGCCGCTGACCATCGCCTTCCTGCACGACACCGCACTCGGCGCGGGCGGCGCGTCCGCCGCCGAGCTGGCCACGGCGGCGTGGACCGACCTGGGCGTCGACGTCGAGGCGACGGGCAAGAACACCACCGAGCTGTCCGAGATCCTGTTCGGCACCGGCGCGTGGGACGTGGCCTGGGAGCCCATCAACGTCAGCAACCCGGACCAGCTCGTCGGCTTCCTGTCCGGGCCGGCCGTCGCGGACGGCGGCAACAACTTCGCCGCCATCGACAACGCGGACTACACGGCCGCCGTCGGCGAGGCGACGACCATGCAGGGGGCGGAAGGCTGCGACACCTGGCTCACGGGGGAGACCGCGCTGGTCGAGGCGACCGACGTCACGCCGTTCGCCAACAGCCTCGTCAAGATCTACGGCAACGGCGCGGAGTTCCTCAGCACCGGGTCCATCGTGCCCACCAGCATCCGCGTCCTGAGCTGACGGCGAGCCGCCGATGACAACCCGGCCCCCGGCCGACACCCGGCCCGCCCAGCCCGACCAGCGCGCCGGGCTCGCCCGGCCCGGCACGCTGGTCGGGCTCGCCCACCACCGCTGGACACGCTTCGCCGTACGCCGGTCGGGGCGGCTGCTGATGTCCCTGTGGGTGCTCGTCACCGCCGCCTTCCTGATGATCCACCTGGTGCCCGGCGATCCCGTGCGCGCCTCCCTCGGCCCCACCGCGTCGGCGGAGCTGGTGGCGGCGCGGCGCGAGTCGCTCGGCCTGGACCAGCCGCTGTGGGCGCAGTACGTCACCTACCTGCGCGACCTGCTGACCGGTGACCTCGGCACCTCCTTCGGCTCTCAGCTGCCCGTCGCGGACACCATCGCGCAGCGCCTGCCCGCCACGGCGACCCTCGCCCTGCTCGCCTTCCTGACCGCCGTGCTGGTCGCCGTCCCGGTCGGGGTGGCCGTCGCCGTGGCCACCCGGCGCGGCCGGGCGCCGCGCACGGAGCTCGGCTTCGCGAGCACCAGCGTGTTCCTCGCGACCATCCCCGACTTCCTGCTCGCCGTCGCCCTCGTGTGGGTCTTCGGCGTCACCCTGGGCTGGCTGCCCATCGCCGGGCAGGACGGAGCGGCCTCGTTCGTGCTGCCCGTGCTGGCCCTCGCCGTGGGACCCGCCGCGGTCCTGGCCCGCATCGTGCGCGTCGAGATGCTCGCGGTGCTCGAGACCGACTACGTCCGCACCGCACGCGCCAAGCGACTGCCCCCGGCGGCGGTCCACCTGGGCCACGCGCTGCCGAACGCCGTCACCGCGAGCCTCACGCTGGGCGGTCTGCTCCTCGGCCAGCTCGTGGCCGGCACCGTCCTGGTCGAGAGCGTCTTCGCCTGGCCAGGACTGGGCAGCACCATCGTCGAGTCCATCCTCGCCAAGGACTATCCACTGGTCCAGGGCACGGTGCTGGTCTACGGCATCGGCGTACTGATCGTGAACACCCTGGTCGACGTGGCGCTCGCCGTCCTCGACCCCCGCTCGACCATCGGGGAGAGCTGATGCCCGCCCAGCTGCCCACGCCTGCCCGGCGCCCGGCGTCCTCCCGCCTCCCGGCCACCCTGCGCACCCCGCTCGGCGTGACCGGCACCGGCCTGCTCGCGCTCGTCCTCGCGACTGCCGTGCTGGCGCCGCTCCTGTGGGGCGACGCCGCCGAGGCCGTCGACACCGCCGCCATGCTCCAGGGGCCGTCCGCCGACCACTGGACCGGAACCGACAACCTGGGCCGCGACCTGCTGTTCCGCACGCTGGTGGCCACCCGCCTGTCGGTGGTGCTCGCGCTCGCGGCCACGGCGCTCGCCGTCTCCGTCGGTCTGCTCCTCGGCACGTCCTCCCTGCTGCTCGGGCCGCGCGCGGGCCGCCTCCTCACCGCCGGGGTGAACATCGCCGTCGCCTTCCCCGGCCTGCTGCTCGCCCTCTTCTTCGCCGTGATCTTCGGCGTCGGGCAGGTCGGGTCCGTGCTCGCCATCGGGTTCGCCGGCGCGCCGGCCTTCGCGCGCCTGTGCCAGACCCTCGTCGCCGGGGTCGCGACGCGTGACTACGTCGCCGCCGCGCGGCTCGCGGGCGTCGGGCGGCTCCGGATCCTGCTGCGGCACGTGCTGCCCAACGTCGGCGGGCCGCTCGTGGTCAACGCGACCATCGGCGCCGGCGGTGCCCTCCTCTCGTTCGCCGGCCTCTCCTTCCTCGGGCTCGGGGTCCAGGCCCCCGCCTACGACTGGGGCCGGCTCATGCAGGACGGCCTCGACCGCATCTACCTCGACCCGCTCGCCGCGCTCCTGCCCGGGATCGCCGTCGTCGTCGCGGGTCTCGCGTTCAACCTCACCGGCGAGGCCGTGGCGCGCACGTTCAGCATCGACTCCATCAGCGGCGTCTCCCTCCTGGCCGGCGGCGCCCTGCGCACCCGGCGGCGGCCCGACGCCGGGCGCGCGGCTGGGCAGGACGCCACGCCGTCCGCCGCCGTCCTGCCCGAGGCCGCACCCGACGTCGTGCTCGACGTCGCCGACCTGGTCGTCACCGTGCCGACCCCGGACGGCCGGGCGCGGCCGGTGCGCGGCGTGACGCTCCAGGTGGCGCGGGGCGAGGCGGTCGGCGTGGTGGGGGAGTCCGGGTCGGGCAAGACGCTCACGGCACTCGCCGTCGCCCAGCTCCTCGAGCCGCCGACGACCGTGACGGCGCGGCGCTTGTCGTTCCAGGGCAGGGACCTGCTGGCCGGCGACCACCGCACCCTCCTGGGCACCGAGCTGGCGATGGTCTTCCAGGACCCCATGTCGTCGTTCAACCCGGTGCGCCGCATGGGCGGCCAGCTCGCCGAGGGCGCACGCCACCACCTCGGACTCGGCAGGCGGCAGGCGCGGGACCGCGCCGTCGACCGGCTGCGCTCCGTGCGGATCGGTGACCCCGAGCGGCGGGCCGGCCAGTACCCGCACGAGTTCTCCGGCGGGATGCGCCAGCGGGCCATGATCGGGCTGGGGCTGATGGGCGACCCCGCGCTGATCATCGCGGACGAGCCCACCACGGCCCTGGACGTCACCGTGCAGCGCCAGGTGCTCGACCTGCTGGCCGAGGTGCGCGAGCGCGACGCCGTCGCGCTGCTGCTGATCAGCCACGACGTGTCGGTGGTGGCCGACGTCTGCGACCGCGTCCTGGTGATGTACGCGGGGCGGGTGGTCGAGGACCTGCCGGCCGGGGAGCTGGCGACGAACGCCCGCCATCCCTACACCCGGGCACTCGTCGCCGCCGTGCCCCACCTGGAGACGGACCTGGACCGGCCGCTCGCCGTGATCCCCGGGCGGCCCGTGGACCCCGCCGACCTGCCCGCCGGATGCCCGTTCGCGCCCCGCTGCCCCTTTGCCGACGCCCGCTGCCGCGCCGAGGACCCCGAGCTGGTCGACGGCGTGGCCTGCTGGCACCCGGGCGAGGACCGGCCGGCCGCGGTCCCCCAGGAGGCGACCGCATGAGCGAGCTGCGCTTCGACGACGTGACGGTCCGCTACGGCACCGGCCGCCGGGCCATGACGGCCGTGGACGGGGTGCGCCTGGTGGTGCCGTCCGGCGAGATCGTCGGGCTCGTCGGCGAGTCCGGCTCGGGCAAGTCGACGCTCGCGCGCGCCGCCGTCGGCCTGGTCCCCGTGCAGGGCGGCCAGGTGCTGCTCGACGGCGAGCTGCTGGCCGGGCGCCGTCGGACCACCGGCCCGAGCCCGGTGCAGCTGGTCTTCCAGGACCCGGCCTCCTCCCTGGACCCCCGCATGACCGTGGGCGAGAGCATCGCGGAGGCGGTCCCTCGCGCGCGCGGCACGGCCCGGCGGCCCGAGGCGGTCCGAGCCGAGGTCGAGCGGCTGCTCGCGCTGGTGCATCTGGACCCCGACCACGCCGGGGCCCGTCCCGGGCAGCTCTCCGGCGGTCAGCGGCAGCGGGTGGCGATCGCCCGCGCCCTGGCAGCGCGACCGCGCGTCGTCATCGCCGACGAGATCACCTCCGCCCTCGACGTCTCCATCCAGGGGGCGGTGCTCAACCTGGTCCGCGAGCTCCAGCGCGACCTCGGCCTGTCCCTCCTCTTCGTCTCCCACGACCTCGCCGTCGTGCGGTACGTCGCCACCCAGGTGGCGGTGCTGCACCGCGGCCGCATCGTCGAGCAGGGCAGCACCGCCCAGGTGCTCAGCGACCCGCGGCACGACTACACGCGCAGCCTGCTGGCGGCCGTGCCCCACCCGCTGACCGGCGCCCTGACCGGCCCGGCCGGCCCCCTGGCCGCAAGCGCCACCGACCCCACCCGGACCACAAGGAGAACGACGTGACCCGTCACCTCACCCTCGAGGACCTGCCCTCCATCGCCGTCCCGTCCCAGCCGGCGCTCGCGCCGGGCGGTGCGCTCGCGTACGTGGTGCGCACCCTGGACACGGAGGCGGACACCGCCGTGCACGACCTCTGGCTCGTGGACGCGGGCGGCGCCGCGCCCCGCCGGCTCACCCGTGGCCGCGCCGACACGTCACCCGCCTGGTCGCCCGACGGCGGGACGCTGGCCTTCCTGCGGGCGGGTACCGACCCCGACGGTCCGGGCCAGCTGTGGACGCTGCCCGCGGCGGGCGGCGAGGCCACCGCCGTCACCGACCTGCCGCTCGGCGCGGGAGCGCCCGTGTGGAGCCCGGACGGCACGCGGATCGCGTTCGTGGCGCCGGTCGACCCGGCGGGGTCGGACCCGACCCGCCCGCTGGTCGCGGACGGGCTCGGCTACGCCGTCGACGGCGCCGGGCTGCTGCCGACCCTGCGGATGCAGGCGCACGTGGTGGAGGTCTCGGCGGTCTCGGCCGGTCCGGCTCCGGTCCGGCAGGTCACGTCCGGCGCCGTCCACGTGGGCGCCGTCGGCTGGCACCCGGACGGCGTGACCCTCGCGTTCACGGCGCGCCCCGCCGGAGCATCAGACCTGGACGCGGCCACCGCCGTGCACGCGATCGACGTCACCGATCCCCAGGCGGTGGCCGTCCTGGTCGCGCTCGCCGACGGCCTGGCCGGCAGCGTCTCGTTCACCCCGGACGGCAAGCACCTCCTGGTGGTGGGCCACCCGGGCGAGCCGCGCGGCCACGCGGGCCTCCTGCGGGTGCCCCTGGGCGACGACGGCCGGGCCGCCGGTGCGCCCGTCGACCTGGCGGCTCCGCTCGACCGCAACGTGATGGCGGGCGCGCCCGCCTACCCGGGCGCCGCACCGGTGGTGGTGGGCGACGACGTGCTGTTCTGCGTGCGCGACCACGGCTGCACCCACCTGTACTCGGTGCCGCTCACGGGCGGCGCGGCCCCGCGGCTCGTGCTGGGCGGCGCGGGCCAGGTGGTCTCCGGGCTCTCCGTCGCCGACGGCACGGCCGCGGTCGTGCTCACCACGCCCGACTCGTTCGGTGAGGTGGTGACCGTCGCGCTGGGGGAGGGCGGCGGTGACCGGGCGACCACCGTGACGAGCCTCGGGACCTCGCTCGGCGCCGCCGTCGGGTACGTGCGTGAGGAACGCTGGTTCGAGATCTCGGACGGCACCCGGGTGCAGGCGTGGCTCTGCCACGCCGCGCAGGACGGCGACGAGGCCGAGCCGGGCCCCCGCCCGCTGTACGTGGACATCCACGGCGGCCCGCACAACGCCTGGAACGGCGCGGCCGACGAGATGCACCTGTACCACCACGACCTGGTGGCCCGCGGCTGGGGCGTGCTGCTCGTCAACCCGCGGGGCAGCGACGGCTACGGCGCCGCGTTCTACGACGCCGTGTTCGGCGGCTGGGGCACCGCGGACGCCAAGGACTTCCTCGAGCCGGTCGACGCCCTGGTGGCCGAGGGGTTCGCCGACCCGCACCGGCTCGCCGTCGGCGGCTACAGCTACGGCGGGTTCATGACCTGTTACCTCACCGCCCACGACGACCGGTTCGCCGCGGCGGTGGCGGGCGGTGTGGTCGCCGACCTGTCCAGCATGGGCGGCACGTCGGACGAGGCGCACCTCATGAGCGAGCACGAGCTGGGGGCATACCCCTGGGGCGCCGACGCCGCCCGCCTGGCCGAGATGTCGCCGTTCACGCGCGTGGACCAGGTGTCCACCCCGACCCTCGTGCTGCACGGCGGCGACGACCTGCGCTGCCCGGTGGGCCAGGCACAGCAGTGGCACACCGCCCTGCGCGAGCGCGGGGTGCCCACGCAGCTCGTGCTCTACCCGGGCGCCAGCCACATCTTCCCGCTCGCGGGCCGCCCGTCGCACCGCCTGGACTTCGGCCGCCGGATCGTCGCCTGGCTCGACCAGCACGTGCTCGACGGCGACCGCGCACGCCCGGCGATCGACGTCGCGCACTGGGAACGGCGCCTGGCCGCGCTCGCCGAGAAGCACGGCGTGCCGGGCGCGCAGCTCGGGATCCTCCGCGTGGGCGTGGGCGGGCGCCCGGACGAGCTGGTCCGCGCGGCGACCGGAGTGCTGAACGTGGCCACGGGGCAGCCCGCACGCACGGACTCGGTCTTCCAGATCGGGTCCATCAGCAAGGTGTGGACCGCGACGGTGGTGATGCTCCTGGTGGACGAGGGAGCGTTCACCCTGGACACCCCCGTGGCCGCGATCCTGCCGGGCTTCGAGCTGTCGAACCCGGAGGTGGCGGCCCAGGTGACGGTGCGGCACCTGCTCACGCACACCAGCGGCATCGACGGCGACATCTTCACGGACACCGGCCGCGGCGACGACGCCATCGAGAAGTACGTGGCGCTCCTGGCCGACGCCCCGCAGAACCACCCGCTCGGTGCCACCTGGTCCTACTGCAACTCCGGGTTCTCGGTGCTGGGCCGGATCATCGAGCAGGTCACCGGCACGACGTGGGACGCGGCGATGCGCGAGAAGCTGTTCGGCCCGCTCGGGCTGCCGCGCACCGTCACGCTGCCGGAGGAGGCGCTGCTGCACGGCGCCGCCGTGGGGCACGTGGAGGTGGGCGGTACGCAGCACGTCGCACCCGTGTGGGGCCTGCCGCGGCCGATGGGTCCGGCGGGGCTCATCACGGCGCCGGTCGCCGACGTCCTGGCGTTCGCGCGCCTGCACCTGACCGGCGGCGTGACGGCGGACGGCACCCGCCTGCTGTCCGCGCAGAGCACGGTGGACATGGCGGAGCTGCACGCCGACCTGCCCGACAAGTACTCGCTCGGGGACTCCTGGGGCCTGGGCTGGATCCGGTTCGGCTGGGACGATCGCCGGCTGATCGGGCACGACGGCAACACGATCGGGCAGGCGGCCTTCCTGCGGCTGCTGCCGGACGACGGGCTCGCCGTCACGCTGCTCACCAACGGTGGCAACACGCGCGACCTGTACGAGGAGCTCTACCGGGAGATCTTCGCCGCGCTGGCGGACGTCGAGATGCCGCGACCGCTCGCGCCGCCCGCGGTACCCGTCACCACGGACATCACGCCGTACCTCGGCACCTACCGCCGGGAGTCGGTGCGCATGGACGTGCTCGACGGCGACACCGGTCCGCGGCTGCGCACCGAGCTGCTCGGACCGCTGGCCGAGCTGCAGGAGGAGCCGGTCGAGGAGTACCCGCTGGTGGCGGTCTCGGACGGGCTCTACGTGGTGCGTCCGGAGGGGATGCAGACCTGGGCACCGGTCACGTTCTACTCCCTGCCGACCGGCGAGGAGTACGTCCACTTCGGCGTCCGGGCCACGCCCAAGGTGGCCGTGGCGGAGCCGGTCCCGGAGGCGGCTGCGCCCGCAGCCGTCGCGGAGGTCGAGCCGGATGCGGGGCCCGACTCTGTGCCGGGTGCTGTGCCGGGCGCTGCGCCGGGCGCTGTGCCGGAGGTCGAGCCGGCGGCCGTGCCGGGGGCCGCGCGGTGAGCGACCCGTTCACCGTGCAGGCGACCGAGGACGCCGAGGCGGCGGCCCGGGCGGCGGACGTCACGGTCCGTGAGGTGTCGGACCTGCCCGGGCTGGCCGCCGTCGGCGACCTGTTCACGACGATCTGGGGCAAGCCGTCGGTCTCGACGGAGCTGCTGCGGGCGTTCAGCAAGACCCAGAGCTATGTGGGCGGTGCGTTCCGCGACGGCGTGCTGGTCGGCGCGTGTGTGGCGTTCCACGCGGCGCCGGCGCAGCGCTCCCTGCACAGCCACATCGCCGGGGTGACACCGGGGACCGGTGGCCGGGGCGTCGGCTTCGCGCTCAAGGTGCACCAGCGCGCGTGGGCGCTCGCCCTGGGCGTGGACGAGATCGCCTGGACGTACGACCCGCTCGTGGCACGCAACGCGCACTTCAACATCAACAAGCTCGCGGGCCGGCCCGCCGAGTACCTGCCCAACTTCTACGGGCCCATGTCCGACGCCATCAACGGCGACGAGGACACCGACCGGGTGCTGGTCCGGTGGGACCTGCGGTCGCCGGCGGTCGCCGCGGCGTGCCGGTCCGGTCGGCCCGGTCGGTCCGGTCGGTCCGGTGCGCCGGACGCCGTCGTGCCGGTGCCCCTCGACATCGAACGGCTGCGCGCCGCGGACCCGGCAGCCGCCCACGAGTGGCGGCTGCGTGTCCGCGAGAGCCTGGGACCGTACCTGGCCGGCGGGTCCGCCGTCGGCTACGACCGAGCGCACGGCTACCTGATCCACACCCCGGCCCGAACCGTGCCGCACACCCCGACCGAAGGAGACCGCCCGTGAAGCTGCAGGGAATCGAGCTGCGCAGGATCACCATGCCGCTCGTGGCACCGTTCCGCACGTCGTTCGGCACGGAGCACGAGCGCGACATCCTCCTGCTGCGCGCCGTGACCGACGGTGCAGACGGCTGGGGCGAGTGCGTCGCGATGGCCGCACCGCGGTACTCCTCGGAGTACGTGGACGGCGCCGCCGACGTGCTGCGCCGGTTCCTGCTGCCGGCCCTGGCCCGGCACCAGGAGTCCGCCCGCGGGCCGGGCGGCACGGTGGGCATCACCGCGTCCGACGTCGGACATGCGCTCGCGCCGATCAAGGGGCACCGCATGGCCAAGGCAGCACTGGAGATGGCGGTGCTCGACGCCGAGCTGCGCACCCTGGGCCGGTCGTTCGCGAGCGAGCTGGGCGCCGTCGCCGAGCGGGTGCCCAGCGGCGTGTCCGTGGGCATCCACGACACGGTCCCCGCGCTGCTCGACGCCGTCGACGGCTACCTCACCGAGGGGTACGTGCGGATCAAGCTGAAGATCGAGCCCGGCTGGGACATCGAGCCCGTCCGGGCC
Source organism: Promicromonospora aerolata (assembly GCF_042682255.1). NCBI lineage: Bacteria > Bacillati > Actinomycetota > Actinomycetes > Micrococcales > Promicromonosporaceae > Promicromonospora > Promicromonospora aerolata. The sequence continues at coordinate 2,023,017 of NZ_JBHUHF010000001.1, read as the reverse complement.
GTGCGGGAGCGGTTCGGCGACGACGTGCTGCTGCAGGTCGACGCCAACACTGCCTACACCCTGGGCGACGCCCGCCACCTCGCGCGGCTGGACCCGTTCGACCTGCTGCTGATCGAGCAGCCGCTCGAGGAGGAGGACGTGCTGGGCCACGCCGAGCTCGCCCGACGCATCACGACACCGGTGTGCCTGGACGAGTCGATCGTCTCGGCGCAGACCGCCGCCGCCGCGATCACGCTGGGCGCCTGCTCCATCATCAACATCAAGCCCGGCCGCGTCGGCGGGTACCTGGAGGCCCGGCGCATCCACGATCTCGCCGTCGCGCACGGCATCGCCGTCTGGTGCGGCGGCATGCTGGAGACCGGGCTCGGCCGGGCGGCCAACGCGGCGCTCGCGGCCCTGCCGGGGTTCACGCTGCCGGGCGACATCTCGGGGTCCGGCCGGTTCTACCGCACCGACATCACCGAGCCGTTCGTGCTCGACGACGGCCACATCGCCGTGCCGGCAGGCCCGGGCCTCGGCGTGACGCCGCTCCCCGAGCTGCTCGACGAGCGCACCACCGCGACGGAATGGCTGCCGCTGGGATAGTCGCGATGGACGGCGGGCGGGGTCGGCCCGCGGTTCGGGGCGGGCGGTCCGGGGCGGGCCGTTGCGGTCAGGGGCCGGCGGTCCGAGTGCCGAACCGCAAGTTGCGTGTCTGGGTTGGTGTGCCTGGGGTGCCGAATCGCAACTTGCGTGTCTGGGCTGCTGTCGTCGGGCGCCGAACCGCAAGCTGCGTGTCTGGGTTGGCATGGCGGCATGCCGAACCGCAGGCTACGGGTCCAAGCGGTCGCCGAACCGCGAGTTACGGGTCCAGGCGGACGCCGAGCCGAACGTTATTAGTCAATGACGGGCTCGATGGACTAACAACTTTCCGTTCGAGGTCGTCGACGACGTGCAGCGTGCGGTTCGGCGGGGGGACTGCTGGCGGTGGACGTGCAGCGTGCGGTTCGGCGCCGCGGTCTGCCAGCGGTGGACGTGCAGCGTGCGGTTCGGCGGGGGGACTGCTGGCGGTGGACGTGCAGCGTGCGGTTCGGCGCCGGAGATCTCAGTGGGTGACCCGGACGACTCCAGCACCGCCACTCAGCACCGCCATCCAGCACCGTCACCCAGCGCCGGGGATCAGCATCCGGAGCCGTCGCCGGGCGCCATCACCCGGAGCTGGAGCATCGCACCGAACCGGGCCTCCGGATCGTCGAGGTCGATCCCACCGACCTGGGCCACCCGGCGCAACCGGTAGCGGAACGTGTTGGGGTGCACGAACTCCGCCGCGGCCGCCGCCGTGACGTCCCCGAAGGCGTCCAGCCAGGCCCGCAAGGTCGCGACCAGCCCGGCGCCGTGCTCGGCGTCGTAGTCGACGAGCCTGGCCAGCGGCCCCGCGATCGTGTCCCCGCGGGCCGCGACGACATCGCGTAGCTCCAGGACCAGCGACGCCGCCTGGACGTCGGCGAACCGAGCCACCCGGGCGACCCGGGCCACCTGGGGCGCGTCGGTCTCCCGCGGGGCACCCGAGCGCAGCACCCGCAGCACCCGGTCGACCACCTCCCGGGATCGAGCCACACCGCCGGCGCTCGGTGCGACGGGCCCCACGGCTGCCACGGCGGCGGTCCGCCGGCCCACCTTCTCGACGAACGCCCGCGCTATACGTTCGGCCCGTTCCTCACCGTCGGAGCCGGACGGCAGCAGCCCGTAGGCGACGTCGCCGATCAGTGCCACCGCGGACGCCGGGTGCGCGGACTGCAGGTGCAGCGCGAACGCGTCGGACAGTCGCTCGCGCTCGCTCGCCTCGACGACGTCACCGGCGACGGAACGCTCGCCGTCGTCGGGCCGGGCCGTGACCCCGAGCACGACCACCGCCTGGCTGCCCAGCCCGAGCCGTTCGAGCGCCTCGCGGGCACCGGAACCGCCCTCCAGCGCGGTGCTCAGCAGATCGGTGCGGATCCGCCGCCGCACGTCGGAACCCGCGCGCACCCGCAGGAGGTGCAGCGCCGTCAGCTTCGCGGCGTCGCGGAGCGAGGCGATGCGCCGGTCGTCGAGCGGGGCCTCCATGGCGGCCCAGATGGACCCGAGCACCTCGTCGCCCGCGCGCACCGCGATCGCCACACGGGGCATCGTCAGGCCCGCGTACCCGATGGGCAGCGGGTCCACCCGGACGGGGTCCGAGCTGCGGTACAGGTCGCGGAACACGCCCCGCTCGGTGAGCATCCGCGCGTAGCGCTCGGGCACCCGCCGGCCCAGGACGGTCTCGACCCGCGAGTCGTCGGCCTCGTCCTGGCGCACCGAGAACGCGAGCACGCGCGAGCTGCGGTCCTCGATGGTCACCGGCGCGTCCAGCAGCGCCGCGACGGCGTTCGCCACGGCGAACAGGTCGCCCGACGGCAGCCCGCCCAGGGACTCGGCGTCGTCCACGCCCACGTCGCCCTCGGCCAGGACGGTCCGCAGCAGGGCCGCGAGCTGGGCCCACGTCGCACCGCGGCTCAGGCCCAGCAGCGCGACGCCGCTCGCGTCGGCGGCGTCCAGCACGGCGTCCACCGCCGGGACCGGCTCCCGCACGACCAGTCCGGTCGCACCGTGCTCGCCCAGCCGGCGCAGCAGCGCCACGACGTCGTCCGGAGCGGCCAGGCCCACGCCGAGGACGAGCGCGTGCGGCGGGTACGCCGCCTCGTCGAGCGGGTCGTGGATCACCAGCCCGCCCACCTCGCGCTCGGCGTCGGGTCCGTCGCGCACGACGTCGAGCAGGGTGGCTCCCAGGTCGTCGAGCACCCTGCCGAGGCTCGCGCGTGGCCGCCGGCTCATGTCCGGAGGATAGGCGCTCGAGGGCTCCGCGGTGGGCGCAACCGATCAGCGCGCACGCGCCAGCACCGCCTCGGCCACCACCAGGTCCTCCCACGACATGCCGGTCGTCTTGAGAACCAGCGGTCGCGCGGGGTCGGGCCGGACGGCACCGGTGACGACGTCGCGCAGCGGGACCAGGTCCTGCTCGCGGAGCGCGCCGTCGGCGATCGCCAGGACCACGTCGCCCGCCTCCCGCAGCGCGGCACCGCGGTCCTCGACCACGACCGTCGCCCGGGCACAGAGCTCCGCGGGCAGCTCCCGGGCATCCGGCTCGTGCGAACCCACCGCCACGACCACCGCCGTGTCGGCGATCAGGCGGGCGTCGAACAGCGGCTCCCTCGCCGACGTCGCGCAGACGACGACGTCGGCGGCCCGCAACGCGTCGTCCGCCGCCGGGGTGCCGAGCCGCACCACCGCGGCGCCGCCGATCGCCGCGGCCCGGGCCGGGTCGCGCACGAGCTGGGCGACGGAGGCGATCTCCCGGCGACCTGCCAGGGCGCCGGCGAGCGTGGCGACGTGGCCGTGCGCCTGCGGTCCGGAGCCGAGCACGGCGACACGCAGCGGGGCCGAACCCGCCAGGAGCCGGCCCAGCACCCCGGCCACGGACACTGCCGGTGTGCGCAGCGTCGTCAGCGCCGTGCCGTCCAGCACGGCGACCACGCCGAGCGTCGCCGCGTCGAGCAGCAGGTACGAGCCCTGGATGCGGGGCAGGCCCCGCGCGGGGTTGGCGGGCGCCACCGTGGCGACCTTGATGCCGACGTGCGTCAGGCCGCCTCCGCCGTCCGACGGCATGAGCAGGAACTGGCCGGCCGCCAACGGCACGGCCTGGCGGGGCAGGTCGACGGCGGGGTCGAGCCCCCGCTCCAGCGCCGCTGTGATGGCGGCGACCGCGTCGGCGGGCGGGCAGGCGGCCGCGACGGTCGCGGCGTCCAGGACGAGGGGCGCGCTCATCGCAGCACGAACCCGGGAACGAGCGGGTCGGCGCCGTCCACCACGAACCGGTGCTCACCCGTGCGGTACGCCATCCCGGTGACCATGGGGAGCACGGCGGGCCGGCCACCGGCCACGGTGGTGCCGACGACCGTGCCCGTGAACGTCGAACCGACGATCGACTCGTGCAGCAGCGTCGCGCCGTCCACGGCGACCCGCCCGTCGTCGGCCAGCACGGCGAGCCGGGCGCACGTCCCGGAGCCGCAGGGGGAACGGTCGACCTGCCCGTCGGCGAACACCGTGACGTTGCGCTGGCGCACCACGGCGCCGGCATCGCCGGGCGCTTCCGGTCCACCGGCTCCAGCGTCCGCGTCGCCGAGCTCCTCGTACAGGATGGTCCCGTACACGCCGCTCAGGCGCGGGTCCGTCGGGTGGACGGCGTGCCCGTCCGCGTCCAGCGCACGCTTGATCTCGCGCCCCACCCCGATGAGGTCCGCGTAGCTCGCCGGGTCCACCGACAGGCCGAGGCTCGGCCCGTCCACGCTCGCGTAGATCGCACCGCCGTACGCCAGCGTGACGGAGGCGACGCCGCGCGATGTGGGTACCGCCAGGTCGCGGGCGAGCACGTAGCCGGGCACGTTCACGAAGTCCACGCCGACGGTGCGGCCCCCGGCCCGGTGCACCCGCGCGGCGACCCGGCCCGAGGGGACGTCGACCACCACGTCGACCGCGCCGTCGTCGGGCGCCGGGACCAGGCCGCTGTCCACGGCCCAGGCGCCCAGCGCGATCGTGCCGTGGCCACAGGCCGTCGAGAACCCGTCCTTGTGCCAGAACAGCACGCCGAGGTGGGCGCCGTCGTCGTCCGGGGGCACGATGAACCCGCCGTACATGTCCGCGTGCCCGCGGGGCTCGGAGCAGAGGATCCGGCGCAGCTCCTGTGCGGCCGGGCTCGTCAGGGCGCGGGTCCGCCGGTCGGCGACCGAGTCGCCCGGCAGCGGCACGGGCGGCTCCGCCACGATGCGGAACGGCTCGCCCGCCGTGTGGTAGTCGGTGGTGGCGATGGTCTGGGTGGTCACGCCGCCATCCTGGGGTACGGGGTCGCTGTCGTCCATGTGCCGGGCCGGGCGCCACCGCGCTGCCGCCCGGCGGGTGACCGGCCTCGTTGCGGGTTAGAACTGGGGGGGACGGCAGGCGCCGTCGCACCGGAGCGTGAGGAGTGAGCAGCATGCCGACGGAGAACAGGTTCCAGGGCAAGGTAGCGATCGTCACGGGCGGAGGCAGCGGGATCGGGGCGGAGATCTCCCGGCAGCTCGCCGCCGAGGGCGCCTCCGTCGTGGTCACCGACATCAAGCTGGACGGCGCACGACAGGTGGTCGACGAGATCACGGGCGCAGGCGGCACGGCGCTGCCCTTCGAGCAGGACACCACGGACGCCGACCAGTCGCGTGCCGCGGTCGACTTCGCCGTCGGGGAGTACGGCGCGCTGCACCTCGCGGTGAACAACGCCGGCATCGGTGCGCCGCCGGCCAAGATCGGCGACTACGAGATCGACGCCTGGGACCGCGTCCGTGCGGTCGACCTCGACGGCGTCTTCTACGGCCTGCGCTACCAGCTGCCCGCCATGGTGGCAGCGGGTGGCGGTGCCATCGTGAACATGGCCTCCGTGCTGGGCGCGGTGGGTATCGCGGAGAACGCGGCCTACGTGACCAGCAAGCACGCGCTGGTCGGGCTCACCAAGGTGGCCGCGCTCGAGTACACGGAGCAGGGCGTGCGGACCAACGCCGTGGGCCCGGGCTTCATCGACACCCCGCTCGTGCGGTCGTCGCTGAGCGAGGAGGCGCTGGCCGCGCTCGAGAACGAGCACGCCGCCAAGCGGCTCGGCACGGACAAGGAGGTCGCGGCGCTGACGCTCTTCCTCCTCAGCGACGAGGCGTCCTTCATCTCCGGCAGCTATCACCTGGTCGACGGCGGCTACTCGGCCCACTGAGTGATGACCATGCACCTGCTGCCAGAAACCGGCCCCGGCTGGCAGCAGGTGCATGGTCGTCCCGCGGGGCGGAGACGCCTCCGCCAAAGGTCGTAGGTGAAGTGCGTGCTCGCGGGCGATGTGGCGGGGCGGGCCTCCCGACAGGCTGGGGTCGTCCGGAGGAAAGCCCCCGGACCAGCCCGAACACCTGCCGAGCGCGAGGAGCGCGACGATGTACTCGTCCCACGACCACACACCCACCGAACGGCCGGAGCGCCGCTCTCCGAGCCGCCGGAAGCAGCGCGGCCGGGGCCTCGCAGGGCTCGCGACGCTCGGCCTGCTCGCCCTGACCGCCGCGGTCGGGGCCCCGAGCGCCGCCGCCGCCGGGTCGGGCGCCGCCGCCGGGTCGGGCGCCGACGGTCCGACACCGCCCCCAGCCATCCATGCACCGGCGGGCGAGCACACCCTCGAGCAGCTGGACGTCGACGCCTGGCTCGACGGCATGCTGCCCGCCGCCCTGGAGAGCGCCGGCATCGCGGGCGCCGTCGTCACCGTCGTCGACGACGGCACGGTGGTCACGACCCGCGGCTACGGACACGCCGACACCGGTGCGGGCGGCGAGCCCGTGCCGGTCGACGCCGAGCAGACCCTGTTTTCGGCCCGGCTCCGTGTCCAAGCTGTTCACCGCGACGGCCGCGATGCAGCTCGTCGAGAGCGGCGACGTCGACCTCGACACCGACATCGGCGAGTACCTCGACTTCGAGGTCCCGCGGGCGTTCGACGGACCGATCACGCTCCGCCACCTGCTGACCCACACCGCCGGCTTCGAGGAGCGGATCGGGGGCCTGATCGGCTCCGGCGACGTGTCGCCGGTGCTCCGCGACGAGCTGGCGCAGGACCCGCCCGAGCAGATCTACGAGCCGGGCACCGTCCCCGCCTACTCGAACTACGGCAACTCCCTGGTCGGCTACATCGTCGAGCACGTCAGCGGTGTGCCGTTCGAGGAGTACGTCGAGCGCAACATCCTCACGCCCGCCGGCATGACGTCGTCGACGTTCGAGCAGCCGCTGCCCGACGCGCTGCGCGAGCGGATGTCCCAGGGCTACGCCACGTCGGCCGACGCCCCCGGACCGTTCGAGATCGTCGGCACGCCCCCCGCCGGTGCGCTGACCGCGTCGGCGCCCGACATGGCGCGCTTCATGCTGGCCCAGCTCGGCGAGCCCGGCACCGGTTCGATCCTGGAGCCCGAGACGCTCGAGCTGATGCACGCCCCGGCGCTCGACGAGGGCTCCCTGGGCAACCTCGCGGCCGCACCCCGGATGGCGCTCGGGTTCTTCGACGAGAGCCGTAACGGGCACCGGATCGTCGGCCACGGCGGCGACACCAACTACTTCCACTCGCACCTGCAGATCTACCCGGAGGAGCGCGCGGGGATCTTCGTCTCGTTCAACAGCACCGGCACCACGGGCTACGCCACGCTCGACCTGCGCAGGGCTGTGCTGGACGGCTTCGCCGACCGCTACTTCCCGGCGGACTCCGCCCCGGCGCCCAGCACCGTCGACCCCGCGACGACCGCGGAGCACGCGGCGCTCGCCGAGGGCAGCTACGTCGCCTCCCGCGGGATGCAGAGCACCTTTCTCGCCGCGCTGGAAGGGTTCAGCGTCACCCAGGTGACCGCACGGGACGACGGCCGGGTGCTGATCACCCCTGGCCCCGGCAGTGCGGCACCCGCGCTGTACGAGGAGGTGGAGCCCTGGGTCTGGCGCGAGGTCGGCGGCCAGCGCACCATCGCCATGCGGGTCGCCGACGGCGCGGTCGAGGCGATCGGGTTCGAGGGCGCCTTCGCCCTGCTGCCGTCCCAGCCCGAGCGGGTGCCGTCCGTGGTGCTCCCGGCGCTCGGCGCGTCCGCGCTGGTCCTCCTCGTGACGGCCGTCGCCTGGCCCGTCGGGGCCATCGTCCGGCGGGTGCGGCACCGGTCGCTCCCCGAGGGGACCGGGCGGCTCTCCCGGATCCTGGCCAAGATCGGCGTGGTCTCCGCGGTGCTGGCGCTGGCCGGCTGGGCCCTGACGGTCATGACCGTGATGGGTCTGGAGGACGTCTCCGAGTTCTCGCTGCGCCAGCTCCAGGTGGTGCAGGGCATCGGGGTGCTCGGTCTGGTCCCGGCAGTGCTGCAGCTCGTGGGCGCCGTCCGGAACCGGCACGGTTGGCGCCGGGTGCTCGGCCTGGTGCTCGTGGTGCTGGCCCTGGCCGGTACTGCCTGGTTCGCGTTCGAGTTCCGCCTGCTCGCGCCGTCGGTATCGTACTGACGGTGCCCACGACGGACGGATCCACCGTGCTCGACGACGTGCCCGTTCCGCCGAGCGCGGGCCGGCTGGACGCGGCCCTCGCCCGGGTCGGTGTGACCGGGCGGCTCGCACAGGACACCGTGCTGGCCGTGCTGGTCATGCTGCTCACGCTCGCGACCCTGGTGGCGCTGTTCGAGCTGGTGCTCCGCGCGGAGGGTTTCACGGTGAGCACGCAGCAGGGTGCGGTGCTCATCGCCGCCGCGAGCCTCCAGGCGGCGCCGCTCGTCCTGCGCCGGGTCCGCCCGGTCCTCTGCCTGGGGCTCGTCGTGGCCTGCCAGGTGGTCATCATCGCGTCGTCGCCGCCCGACCTCTCCGTCGGCGGCGTGCCGCAGATCATCGCCGGCTACACCGTCGGCACCCTGCTGCCCACCCGCCGGGCGCTACTCGTCACGGGTGCCGCGGTGCCGGTCGGAGTGCTCGCGGCGACGGCGACGGCTCTGCTCGCGGGGAACGGCGCGCTGGTGTCGGCCGCCAACCACTTCTTCTCCGGCCTGGTCACGTACGTGGTCAGCGCGCTGGTCGGCGGTGCGGTGGCGACCCGCCGCCGCTACGTCGACCTGCTCCGGCTGCGCGCGGCCGAGCTGGTGCGGACGCAGCAGGCGACCACGCACGCGGCCATCGTCGCGGAGCGGTCCCGGATGGCCCGGGAGCTGCACGACGTCGCGGCCCACCACCTGTCCGGGCTCGTCGTGCAGGCGGCCGCCGTCGAGCGGCAGATCGACAGCGACCCGGCAGCGGCAAAGAAGGGCACCGCATGGATCCGGGGGCAGGGCAAGGAGACGCTCGACAGCCTGCGCCTGATCGTGGGAGTCCTACGGGAGCGCCCGAGCGTGGGCGACGACGCGCACGACGCGCCACCGCCAGGGCTCGCCGCGCTCGACGGACTGGTGCGGACGGCGCGCGCGCTGGGCAGCACGGTCGACCTGGTCCGGGCCGGCCGGCCGCGCGAGCTCGCCCCCATCGCGGACGCCGCGTTCTACCGGGTCGCCCAGGAGTCGCTCTCGAACGCCCGGCAGCACGCCCCTGGTGCGGCGGTGCGGATCACGGTGCGGTTCGGCGAGCGCGCGGTATCGCTCGAGGTGCTCAACGAGCCGGCCGACGGCGGCCCGCCCACCGGCTCGACGCGCCAGGGCATGGGCATGATCGGGATGGGGGAGCGCGCCCAGCTGGTGGGCGCGACGCTCACGACCGGCGCCACCCCGGCCGGCGGATGGCGGGTGCTGCTGACACTGCCGCTGCACCACGAGCCCGCGAGTACCGTGTCGCAGGCGGACGCGGCCGCCGCACTCACCGAAGGGGGACAGGGATGATCAGGGTCATGCTCGTCGACGACCAGGCGGTGGTCCGGGCGGGCTTCCGGTTCCTCCTGGAGCAGGCCGACGACATCGAGGTGGTCGCCGAGGCCTCGAACGGCTCGACGGCGGTCGAGCTCGCCCGCCGGCACGGCCCCGACGTCGTCTGCATGGACGTGCGCATGCCCGGCGGCGACGGCCTGGCCGCGACGCGCGAGATCGTCGCGTTCGGCACGACGGCGCCGGCGGTGCTGGTGGTGACCACGTTCGACCTCGACGAGTACGTCTTCGGCGCCCTGGAGGCCGGGGCCGGCGGGTTCATCCTCAAGGACTGCGAGCCCGAGGAGCTGATCGACGCCGTGCGGCGGCTCGCCGACGGGCACGGCCTCATCGACCAGGCGGTGACGCACCGGGTGATCACCGAGTTCGCGCGTCGCAAGGCTCCGCCGGAGCCGCAGGCCGACGTCGCGGCGCAGCTCACGGCACGCGAGGCCGAGATCGTCCGACAGCTCGCCCGCGGGCTGTCGAACGCGGAGATCGCGCAGGAGCTCGTCGTGGAGACGAGCACCGTGAAGTCCCACCTCGGCCGAGCGATGGCCAAGGTGGGCACCCGCGACCGCCTCCAGACGGTCGTGTGGGCCTACCAGAACGGCCTGGCGCCGGGCTGAGGGGTCTCGATGGATGACCATGCATCTGCTGCCAGGATCGGCACTCGTTCGGCAGCAGCTGCATGGTCATCCGTGACGCCGAACGGGGCCGGGTCGAAACGGGCGAAACGGTCGCGGTACTCCGCCGCCCGGCCGGGCCACAGGAGCGTGAGGCGCCCGGAGCGCTCGTCCACGTACCAGCTGCGGCATCCGCCGCGCAGCCACACGGTCTCGGCAGCGCGCCGGTCGATCTCCCGGGTGTACGCGGCCTCGGCCGCCGCGGACACGTCCAGCGGGCCGTCCGCCCGGTCCAGGTGGTCGAGCGCGCCGAGCACGTAGCCGATCTGGGCCTCGATCACCTCGAGGGCGGAGTGGTGGCCGAGCCCCGCGTTGGGGCCGTCCAGCACGAACAGGTTGGGAAACCCGTGCACCACCGTCGACGCGTGGCTGGTCATGCCGTCGGCCCAGTGCTCGGCGAGCGTCTGCCCGCCACGGCCCGCCACCAGGTGCGCGAAGGGCGGCCGCGTGGTCTCGAACCCCGTGGCGAGCACCAGCACGTCCACCTCGTACCGCGCCCCGGACGCCGCGACCAGCGTGGAGCCCTCGACCGAGACCGGCGCGCTCGGCTCCAGTGTGACGTGGGGCTGCTGCAGGGCCGGGTACCAGTCGTCGCTGAACAGCGCGCGCTTGCAGCCCACCGCGTAGTCGGGTGTGAGCAGCGCGCGCAGCGCCGGGTCCGGTACCTGGGCGCGCAGATGTGCCTCCGCGCGCTCGCGCAGCTCGGCCTCCGCCGCACTGCCCGCCCTCCGCGCGTCGAACAGCCGGTCGGCCTCGGCCGCGAGCGCCGCCCGGTCCGGCCGGGGCTCGCCGGGTGCGTAGGCCCGGTCGCCCCGGGGCAGCACCCACGGTGGGGTGCGCTGCAGCACGACGACGGAGGCCGCCCGGCGGGCCAGCTCGGGCACGAGCTGTACGGCACTGGCGCCGGTGCCGACCACGCCGACCCGCAACCCGGCCGGCAGGTCGCGGTCCCAGCGCGCGGAGTGGAACACCCGCCCGGGGAACGTGCCCAGTCCGGGGAGGTCGGGCACGCGGGGCTCGCTGAGCCGGCCGACCGCCGTCACGAGCACCCGGGCGATCAGGGGGCCGCGGGAGGTCGTCAGGTGCCACGCCGCCTCGTCGTCGTGCCAGCGTGCGCCGGTGAGCGCGGTGCCGAGGCGCAGGTGCGGGGCGAGTCCTTCGCTCCGTGCGACGTCCTGGACGTACCGGTGGATCTCGGCGCCCGGCGCGAACACCCGCGACCAGGCGGGCTGGGGCAGAAAGGAGTAGGAGTACAGGGCGCTCGGGATGTCGCACGCGACACCCGGGTACACGTTGTCGCGCCATGTCCCGCCCACGTCGTCGGCGCGCTCCAGGACCGTGAAGCCGGTGCGCCCGGCGCGCCGGAGCCGCGCGCCGAGCCCGACCCCGGCGAGCCCCGCGCCCACCACCGCCACGTCCACGGCTGTGCCCGGTCCCGGCACCGTCCTGCTGCCGGAGTCCGGGCGTGCGGCCTGGTGCGTTCCCGTCACCCCACCTGCCCGTAGGTGGTCGTGCGCTGCCGGACCGGACGGCCCAGCTCGCCGGCGAGCCGCGACACGTCGGCAACCGTCAGCTCCCGGCCCTGCTCGGGCCCGGCCTCCGGGTCCAGGAGACCGTCGAGCAGCACGCCGCCCAGGTCGTCCGCGCCGCCGGCGAGCACCCGCTGCGCCCCGCGCATCCCCAGCTTGGTCCATGCCGCCTGCACGTGGTCGATCCGCCCGGCCAGCATCAGGCGCGCCACCGCGTGCAGGGCGCGGCTCTCCCGGAGGGTCGCGACGCGGGCGCCGGGAACGGCCACCGGCGACTCCGACGGCACCCACGGCATGGGGATCAGCTCGGTGAACCCGCCGGTCGCGTCCTGCACCCGTGCCAGCGTGCGCAGGTGCCGCACCTGGTCGCGCGCGGACTCGACGTGGCCGTACGCGATGGTCGCGGTGGACCGCAGACCTGCCGTGTGGGCGGCGGTGACGAGCTCGACCCAGCGTTCGGCCGGGATGTCGGTACCGCCCGTGAGCAGGTCCCGGATCTGGTCGTCCAGGATCCGTGCGCCGGTGCCGGGTACGGTGTCGACGCCGGCTTCGCGCAGCGCCGTCAGCCAGTCCGCGAGCGGGAGCCCGGCGCGGGCGGCGCCGTCGGCCAGCTCGGCCGGTCGGAAGGCGTGCAGGTGCAGGCCCGGTGCGCCCTGCTTCACGGCCCGGGCGAGGCCGAGGTAGCCGTCCGGGCCCGAGGCGGTCGGTGGCACGCCCTGCGCGCACACCTCGGTGGCACCCAGCGACACGGCCTCGGCCGCCAGCTCCGCGACCCGGTCGGGTGGCAGGCCCAGCGACGCGTCGAGGTTCCGGTTCACCGCGTACGTCACGGTGTCGCCGACCCGCTCGCGCCGCACCTGGTCCGCGAGGGCGGCGAGCTCTTCGAGATCGGCGCCGTCGGCTCCCAGCAGCTCGACCCACGCGGCGTCGTCGGCCCCTGCCGGATCCGCGGCGGCGTCCGCGATCAACCGCGTCAGCCGCCTTGCCTGCCCGGCCCCGCCGCCGCCTCTGCCTCTGCCCTGGCCGTTGAGTGCTGGGTATGTGCGCGCTTCCGGGCTCGGGGCGCGCAAATACCCAGCACTCAACGAGGTGGAGGCCGGGAACTCGCCCAGCAGGGCGTCGTGGCGGGCCAGGCCGTAGTCGTCGGCCAGGGCGAGGACGCGCGGGCGGAGGCGGTCGTCGAGCCAGTCGGCGCCGTCCCGCGCCTCGCGCAGGTAGTGCGGGTGGGCGGTGAGGCGCTCGCGCAGGGCATAGCCGCCCTCGCCGGTCAGCCGCGCCAGGTCCTCGATCTGCGGCCACGGCCGTTCGGGATTGACGTGGTCAGGGGTGAGCGGGCTGACGCCGCCCCAGTCGTCGATGCCTGCGCGGACCAGGAGCTGGAGCTCGGCGGCGTCGGTCAGGTTGGGCGGCGCCTGCACGCGCATGCCGGGGCCGAGCAGCACCCGGGTCACGGCGACGGCGGCCGCGTACTCCTGGGTCTCCAGGTCCGCGGCGCCCATCATGGCCGTGGCCGACTTGGCGCGGAAGTTCTGCACGATCACCTCCTGCAGGTGACCGTGCCGGGCGTGCGCGTCGCGCAGCGCGAGGATCGAGTCCACGCGTTCGGCGTAGTTCTCGCCGATGCCGAGCAGCACCCCCGTGGTGAACGGGATACGGGACCGTCCGGCGTCCTCGATCACGCGCAGCCGCAGCGCCGGGTCCTTGTCGGGGGAGCCGAAGTGCGCCTCGCCCTTCTCGGTCCACAGCCGGGAGGACGTGGTCTCGAGCATCATGCCCATCGACGGGCCCACCGGCTTGAGCCGCTGCAGCTCGGCCCACGACATGACGCCGGGGTTGAGATGAGGCAGGAGTCCCGTCTCGTCCAGGATGAGCCGGGCCATGTCGCCCACGTAGTCGAGAGTCGACGCGTAGCCGTGGTCGTCGAGCCACTGCCGGGCCACCGGCCAGCGGTTCTCCGGGCGGTCGCCCAGGGTGAGCAGGGCCTCCTTGCAGCCCAGCGCCGCACCCTGGGCGGCGACCTCCAGGACGGCGTCGGCCTCCATGTACGGGGAGATGCCGGCCTTGGCCAGCTTGCCGGGCGACTGCACGAAGATGCAGTAGTGGCACCGGTCCTGGCACAGGTGCGTCAGGGGGACGAACACCTTGCGGGAGTACGTGAGGACGCCGGGCCGGCCCGCCTCCACCAGGCCCGTGTCGCGCAGGGTGCCCGCGACCGCGAGGAGCCGGTCCAGGTCCGCGCCGCGGGCGTGCAGCAGCACCTCGGCGTCGGCGCGGTCGGGGGTGCCGCCGCCGGCGTCCTCCAGCCGGTCGAGGGCCGCCTCCAGGACCGGACGGTCCGGAGGCGGCTGGACGGCGCCACGCGAGGGTGTGCGCAGGGTGAGAGGAACGGTCATGGGCCCACCTCGGGTGCAGGAACCGGATCGGGATGGTCCGGAGGGGACGGGCCGACACTATGTCATTCGCGGAGCAGTCATCCGCGGACCGGCTTCACGGTGTCGTAGCCGTCCGGCGACGAAGCCCTGCAGGTCATTCACCATCGGCCAGTACCCCTTCCTCGGCGCTCACGAGCGCGTCGATCGTCGCGAAGAACGTGGCGATGCCCGGCCGGTTCGCGCCCTTGGCGCGGGACGCGGCGAAGTCCTCGGCCGTGCGCCACTCGACGACGTCGAGCCACTCGTCGTCGGGCAGGCGCACGAGCCGTGCCCCGAGGAACCCGGACCGGTCGGCGTGGAAGTCGGCGAGCATGGCAGGCCGGGCCGCCAGCATCGCGTCGGTGTTCTCGGGAGTGACCCGGAACCGGGTCAGTTCCACGGACGTGCTCATCGTTCCTCCTGGGTCGCCTGCTCTTCGCGGTGCAGGACGAGCTGTTCGCCCGCCTCGCGGAGGAGGGTCACCCGGGCCTGCGGCCCCAGCACGGGGCCGTGCTCGGCTACCTCGACCCCGAGGGCAGCCGCGCCACCGACCTCGCACAGCGCTCGGGCCAGCACAAGCAGGTGGTGGGCAAGGTGGTCGACGAGCTCGAGGCGCTCGGCTACGTCGAGCGTCGGCCGGACCCGCACGACCGCCGGGCCAAGCTCGTCGTGCCCACGGCCCGGGGCCTGGACCAGATGGTCCGGTCGGACGCCGTGGTCGAGGAGCTCGAGCGAAGGCACGCCGAGACGGTGGGTCACGACACGTACGCGGAGTTCCGGCGGGTGCTGCGCGAGGTGACCGAGCTCCAGCGCGGCTGGCGCGAGCAGGGCTGACCCACCGTGTGGGAATCCCCGATATCACCCGACCTCGGCTGTTGCTAGCGTCATGGCGACCAGCAGGCCGGCAGTGCCGCCGCCACCTGCCCCGGCTCAACGAGGAACTGAGGTGGTCCGAACATGGTCTCTCGCCGCGCACCGATCGTCGTCGCCGTCGCCACGGCCGCGATGCTGGCGCTAGGAACGGCCGTCGTTCCCCTGCTGCCGGCCACCGCCGTGGCCAGCACGTGCTCCGCACCGGCATGGGCCGAAGGCACGAGTTACGCCGCAGGACAGCAGGTCACCTACGAGGGAAGCACCTACACCGCGACGATGGCGCACACCGCGCACCCGGGCGCGGGCTGGGACCCGGAGTCGACGCCGGCCCTCTGGACCCACGACGGGACGTGCGACGGCGGGCCGGCTCCCGACCCGGAGCCGGAACCCGAGCCGGAGCCCGAGCCGGAGCCGGAGCCGGGAGCGGGCACGCCGGTCGCGGCCAACGGTCAGCTCAGCGTCTGCGGCGTCCACCTGTGCAACGAGCGTGGTGCACCGATCCAGCTGCGCGGCATGAGCACGCACGGTACCCAGTGGTTCTCCCAGTGCGTCACCGATGCCTCGCTCGACACCCTCGCGTACGACTGGAACGCCGACGCCATGCGTATCTCCACCTACGTTCAGGAGGGCGGCTACGAGACCGACCCGGCGCGGTTCACAGCCCTGGTGAACGACTACATCGACATGCTCACGGCGCGCGGGATGTACGCCATCGTCGACTGGCACATGCTCGACCCGGGCGACCCCAACTACAACCTGGAACGTGCCAAGACGTTCTTCACCGCCGTCGCCGAGCGGAACAGCGGCAAGAACAACATCATCTACGAGGTCGCGAACGAGCCCAACGGGGTGTCGTGGCAGGCCATCAAGAGCTACCACGAGCAGATCGTCCCCGTGATCCGCGCGCAGGACCCGAACGCCGTCGTCCTGCTGGGCACTCGCGCGTGGTCCTCGCTCGGAGAGTCGGAGGGGTCGAACGAGTCCGAGGTGGTGAACAACCCGGTCGCCGCCTCGAACGTGATGTACACGTTCCACTTCTACGCCGCGACGCACGACCAGGAGTACCTGGACACGCTCTCCCGGGCCGCGGACCGGATCCCCATGTTCATCACGGAGTTCGGGTCGCAGAACAGCGCGGGTGAGGGCGCCAACGACTTCGCGATGACCCAGCGGTACCTCGACCTGGCGGAGTCGAAGAAGATCAGCTGGGTGAACTGGAACTTCTCGGACGACCACCGGTCCGGCGCGGTCTTCACCGAGGGGACCTGCTCGGGCGGCTCGTTCGGGGTTGACCGGCTCAAGGAGGCGGGGGCGTGGATCCGTGACCGGATCCGGACGCCGGACGACTTCTAGGTGCTTCCAGGCGTGGTCGAGTGCCGGCCGCGGCGCGCGCCGAACCGCAAGTTGTGTGTCCTGGTGGGCGGCTCGAGGTGCCGAGCCGCAAGTTGTGTGTCCTCGCGGGGTGCCAGCCGAAGGTTACGAGTCCATTCGGGGGCCGGTGGACGCGTTGCTTGCGGCTCGGCGCCGTCGGTGACTCGTGACGTGCGGTTCGGCGGCGCTGCGCGGTGTCGAGCCGCAAGTTGTGTGTCTCGGTGGGGCCCGGGAGGGCCGAGCCGCACGTTGTATGTCTTGGTGGGCGGCTCAAGGTGTCGAGCCGCAACCTGTGTGTCCTCGCGGGGTGCCAGCCGAAGGCTACGAGTCCATTCGGGGGTCGATGCACGGGTTGCATGCGGTTCGGCACCGTCGGTGACTCGTGACGTGCGGTTCGGCACCGTCGGTGACTCGGAGGCCGCTACCACAGTCCTCGCTGGACGGTGACGGCAACCACGAACAAGGCGACCGGAACGATCCTGGCGACGACGGTCAGTCGGAACAGCACGCCGCAGAGAACCATCGCGGCTGCTGAGAACAGCAGCGGCCAACAGTCGAGCAGCAACTCCTCGAACACCATCCCGTTGGCCTGACGTTCGTCACTGATCCCGGTCTGGGACATCGCAGAGAAGATCCATGACGTCGACACGGCCGAGATCATCAGCGTCCAGCCGGCAAGCGGCTGCCGTGAGCGGTGCATGCTCGGCGCAGACGCCGTGTCGAGCCGCAGTCCGGGAGCGATCAACTGCGACGTGACGACGACAGCAGATGCGATGACGGGAAATCCGAGGGCACGCGTGTCGGCCAACAGCGGGGCGTGCCCAGCTGAACCGGGCACTTCGGCAAGCAGGGCCACCCCCATACCTCCGGCGAGCACAGTCAGCGGGAGCCCGGTGATCAGCAGGACGAGGTGCCCGACCTCCCTCCAGAACGGGGCTGGCATCCGGTTCAGGCCGTGCCGAGGTAGGCCTGCACCACGTCGTCGTCCGCGAGCAGCTCGGCCGCCGGACCCGACCGGACCACCTCGCCCGTGCGCAGCACGTAGCCGTGGTCGGCCGCGCGCAGCGCACGTCGGGCGTTCTGCTCCACGAGCACCACGGTGGTGCCGGTCGCACGGATCTCCTCCACGACGCTGAACACCTCGTTCACCACGAGCGGCGCCAGGCCCATGGACGGCTCGTCCAGGAGCAGCAGCACCGGCTCCGCGACCAGTGCCCGGGCGATGGCGAGCATCTGCTGCTCACCGCCCGACAGCGTGCCGGCGGGCAGGTCGCGCCGCTCGGACAGCACCCCGAACCGCTGGTACATCTCGTCGATGGTGCGGACTGCACCCCGGCCGCGGTGCCAGCCACCCATCGCGAGGTTCTCGGCCACCGTCAGGGACGCGAGGATCTGCCGGCCCTCGGGCACCTGGACCAGACCCCGCGCCACGAGTTTGTGGGCGGGTGCGCGCGTGATGTCGGCGCCGCGGAACCGCACGCGGCCGCCGTGCGGCCGCACGATGCCGGACACCGCGTTGATGATCGTCGACTTCCCGGCGCCGTTCGCGCCGACAAGGGTCACCAGGGACCCCTCCGCGACACTGAACGACACGTCGCGCACCGCCTCGACGCGGCCGTAGCGGACCGAGAGATTCTCGACCTCGAGCACTGGTTCGGTCATGTCAGGCCTCCGTCCCGAGATAGGCCTCGACCACTTGGGGGTCGGCGGCGACCTCCGACGGTGCGCCGGCCGCGATGACCTCGCCGAAGTTGAGCACCACCACCCGGTCGCAGATCTGCCGCACGAGCCCGACGTTGTGCTCGATCAGTAGCACGGCCAGGCCGTCGTCGGCCAGCGAGCGGATGAGGTGGGCGAGCTCGCCGGCCTCCACCTGGTTCATGCCGGCGGCCGGCTCGTCGAGGATGAGCAGGCTCGGGTCGGCGGCGAGCGCCCGGGCGATCTCGAGCCGTCGCTGGTCGCCGTACGAGAGCGCGCCCGCCCTGGTGGCGGCCACGTCCAGCATGCCGACGCGGCGCAGGCACCGGGCGGCATGGGTGAGCGCAGCCTTTTCGTCGCGTCGCGCCGACGGCAGCCAGAGCAGCCGCCGCACCAGCGTCGGCCGGGTCACGAGGTGCCCGCCCACCAGCACGTTCTCCAGCGCGGAGAGCCGCCCGAAGAGCTTGGAGTGCTGGAACGTGCGGCTCACGCCAGCGGCCGCGACGCGGTGCACGGGGGCGCGTCCCGCGGTCACGCCCAGCACGCTCGCCTCGCCCGACGACGGCGCGACGAGCCCGCTGATCATGTTCACGAGCGTCGTCTTGCCCGCGCCGTTGGGGCCGATCAGGCCGAGCAGCTCGCCGCTGCGGATCTCCAGGTCGACGTCGCGCACCGCGTGCACACCGCCGTAGTCCTTGCCGAGCCCGGTGAGCCGGGCCACGACGTCGCCGCGCGGGGCGTGCTCGCGCGTGCGCAGCTCGGTGTCGTCGGCGTCGTGCGCGTCGAGGTCGGGCACCCGGATCCGCCGCGGGATCCGGCCGGCGAGCCCGCCGGGCAGGAACAGGATGACGACGAGCAGCAGCAGGCCCGCCACGAACGGCCGGATCCAGCCGGCCTCGACACCGAGGGCGCGCTGGATCTCCGGGATCGTCGTGAGGAACGCGCTGCCCACCACGGGCCCGACGAACATCGTGGTGCCGCCCACCATGGCGGTGACGAGGCCGTCGATGGCGGCCGTGAAGCCGAAGTCGGCGGGTGCGACCAGCCGGACGGTGTAGGCCCACAGCACGCCGTAGAGGCCGGCGACGGCACCGGCCGTCGCGAACGCCCCGAGCCGGTGCCTGCCGACGTCGATCCCCATGGCGCCGGCGGCGAGCTCGTCCTCGCGGATGGCCTCCAGCGCCCGGCCGTACCGGGTGGGGCCGGACCGCCAGAACCAGTAGGCGACCAGCGCCAGCACCACCCAGGCGATGGCGGGCGTGACGATCTTGGGCACGGACAGGCCCTGGGCGCCGCCGGTCCATTCGGCGTTGAGCAGGAAGATGCGCACCGCCTCGGCGAACCCGAGCGTGGCGATGGCGAGGAACACGCCCCGTAGGTGCATGGTCGGCAGCCCCAGCACGACGGAGGCCACCATGCCCGCCGTCATGCCGATGGCCAGGGCTGCCAGGAGCGCGGGCAGGTCGCCCACGACGTCGGGGTCCGGGGCCAGGAGCACCGAGGTGTAGGCGGCGACCGACGCGAAGCCGGCCTGGCCCAGGCTGAGCTGCCCCGCGTTCAGCACGGCATAGAACGAGAAGGCGAAGATCGCGCCGAGCGCGATGAACGTGACCGTCGATTCGGTGAGCATCAGACCTGCCGCGCCCGACGTCCGCCGAACAGCCCCTGTGGGCGCAGCAGCAGGATCCCGAACAGCAGGGCGAACGCGATGAGATCGCGCCACGCGGAGCCCAGGTACTGCACCGCGAACACCTCGGCCACCCCGAGGAGGATCCCGCCCACGAGCGCGCCGGGCAGCGAGCCCATACCGCCCACGACGATCACCGCGAGCCCCTTGAGCTCGATCGCCGACCCCATGCCGAGCTGGGCGGAGTTCACGTTCATCGCGAACAGGGCCCCCGCGACGGCGCCCAGGGCCGCCGAGATCGCGAACGTCGTCGCCGTCACGCGGTCCACGTTCACGCCGAGCACGCGCGCCGCCGTCGGGTTCTCCGCCACGGCGCGCATGCCGCGGCCGAGCCGGCTGCGGGACACCAGCAGGGTGAGCCCGACCACGAGCGTCACGCAGATGGCGACGATGACCACCTGCAGCAGCGTGACCTGGGCGCCGAGCACGTCGAACCGCGTGGCCGGGAACGTGTCGACGGGAAAGCGCCGGGTCTCCGCGCCGTAGCGCCACTGGAGCAGCGCGATCAGCATGCCCGCCACCGCGATCGAGGAGATCAGTCCGGCGAAGTGCGCGTCCGCGCGGCCCTTGAGCGGCCGGAACGCCACCCGTTCCACGATCAGCCCGAGGAGCGCGCCCACCACGGCGACCGCGGGCAGGGCGGCCCAGAAGGGCATCCCGCCCACGGTCACCAGCTCGATACCGATGAAGGCCGACGCCGCGAACACCGCCGGATGGGCCAGGTTCAGCCGGTCCAGGATGCCGAACACGAGCGCGAAGCCCACGGCGAAGAGTGCGTAGATCGAGCCGATGAAGAGCCCGTTGAGCAGCTGTTGCATGGAGGTGCGCTCAGTCGAGCACGGCGAAGGTGCCGTCTTCGACGATCTGCACCACTGCCTCGTGCTCCGCGTCCCGCGCCTCGTTGATCGTCAGGTCGCCCAGCACCGTCGGCACCCCGTCGATGGTCCCGAGGCCCTCCTTGATCGCGTCGCGCTCGCCCGAGCACGAGGACCGCACGGCCGTGTCGACCAGCATGAGGCCCGTGAACGCCTGAGCCGCGAACTGGTCGGGCGGCGTCCCGTACTTCTCCTCGAAGTCGTCGAGGAACGCCGTGTTCTCCGGGTTGTCGGACGCCGAGTTCCACGCGGCGCCGACGACGACGCCCTCCGCGGCGTCCCCGGCGTCGGCCATCAGCTGCGGGTTGTTGAAGCCGTTCCCGCCGACGATCGGGACGTCGATGCCGAGCTCGCGGGCCTGGGTGACCAGCGGGATCGCCGCCTCGATGAGGGCGGAGACCACCAGCAGGTCCGCGTCCGCGACCTTCGCCTCGGTGAGCAGGGCGCGGAAGTCGGTGTCCGACACGGAGAACTCGAGCGTCTCGGCCACCTCGATCCCCTCGGCGTCCAGCGCCTCGGCGAACACCTCGTACCCCGCCTCGGTGAAGGCGTCGTCGTTGCTGTACATCACCACGGCGCTCTCGGCCCCGTAGACCTCCTTGGCTTTGGCGACCGTCTGCGGGATCACCTGGGCCTCCGTCAGCGAGTCCCGGAAGATGTAGTCGCCCTGCTCGGTGATGCCGTCCGCCGTGTTCGAGATGGCGAGCACCGGAACGCCCTCCTCCTGCGCGATCGGCTGCGCCTGGAAGCCACCGTTCGAGAGGGTCGGACCGATGATCACGCTCGCGCCGTCGTCGGCCGTCAGCTGCTCGAAGACCGCGATGCCCTGCCGCGGGTCCGTCTGGTCGTCCTCGACCGTCAGCGCGTACTCGACGCCGCCCTGCGCGTTCAGCTGCTCCGCGGCGAGCTCGAGGCCCTTCTGCTGCGACTCGCCGTAGCTGGCGGCCCCGCCCGTCAGGCTCAGCGCCGCGCCCACCGGCACGGGCGACCCGATGGTGCAGTCCTCGCCGGTGCCCTCACCGACGAGGCTGCCGCCGCCGTCGGCGGAACCCCCCGACGTACAGGCGGCGAGCGTGACGGTCACGGCGGTGGCAGCGAGAAACGCGCGAGCACGGTGCGACATGCAGGTCTCCAGGTGGTTTGACGACGTCGTCAATGCTGTGGAAGAGATGGTCGAAACAAGCCGGTAGCGGGGGAAATTCTGGCACGGATGTGCCTCCGATCACACCCATTTGCCTCCGGGACACGACGTCTCGATTCGGTCGCGGTGCTTGACACCCCGACGACGGCGCGGAAACGTCCGGCGCATGAACCGCCGAACCACCCTCGCAGGAGTGACCACAGCCGTCGTGGCGCTGACGCTCGCGGCCTGCGCGCCGTCGTCGGGCAGCCCGGAGCCCGGAGCCGCCGCGGGGGAGGGGTGCGACGGCGAGGCGGTGGCCCTCGACGTGTGGTCCTGGCGCACCGAGGACGTCAAGACGTACGAGCAGATCTTCGACGTCTTCGAGGAGGCCAACCCGTGCATCACGGTGGGCTTCCAGGCCCATCTCAACACCGAGTACGACCAGATCCTGCGTACCGGCCTGACCGGGTCGGACGGGCCGGACATCGCCCAGGTGCGGTCCTACGGCCTGCTCCAGCCGCTCGTCGAGGGCGGCAACCTGGAGCCGCTGGAGGACCTAGTCCCCGCGCTCGGCGACTTCGACGACGCGGTCCTCGACGGCTCTCGCGGACGCGAGGACGGTGCGGTCTACGGCGTGCCGCTGGCCTCCCAGACCATCCAGGTCTACTACAACACGGCGATCTTCGAGGAGCACGGCCTCACGGAGCCGGAGACCTGGGCGGACTTCATCGCGCTCAACGACACGCTCCTGGAGCAGGACGTGACGCCGCTGGCCGTCGGTGCGCGCGACGGGTGGTTCGTCCCCACCGTGCACGACGCCCTGACCGCCGCCCAGTACGGCGGCGCGGACTTCCAACAGGCGCTGCGCGACGGCGACACCGACTTCACCGACCCGGCGTACGCGGACTCGATCCAGACGCTGAAGGACCTGCAGAAGTACATGCCCGACGACGTGACCGGCGTGGCGTACACGGACGCCCAGGTGCTGTTCACCTCCGAGCAGGCCGCGATGTTCGCGGGCGGCTCGTACGAGCAGGCGGTCTTCCAGGAGGCCAACCCGGACCTCGACCTCGGCGTCTTCCAGGTGCCGCCGCCGCCCGGGTCGGCCCTGGACCACCCCGTCACCGCCGGGTACGCGGACGGCAGCTGGGGCCTCTCGGCCACCACCGAGCACCCCGAGCAGGCGCAGACGCTCCTGAACTGGCTGGCCACGCCGGAGTTCGGGCAGCTGGTCGCCGACGAGCTCAAGCAGTTCTCGCCGATCCCCGGCGTCGAGTTCTCGGACCCGCTCCAGCAGGAGATGTGGGACCTGTACCAGGAGAACCCCGCGCCCTACCTGCTGCTCGTGGACTACCGCTACGGCGACCCCGTCGGCACCGACCTCATGGGTGAGGCCGGGCAGAAGTTGTTCCTCGGGGACACCGATGCGAAGGGCGCGGCGAAGATCATCCAGGACGGCCTGTCGGCCTGGTGGACGCCGGGCGAGTGACCCGCCGTCGCACAGCGGCGCTGCCCACGCCTGTCGCACTGCTGTTCCTGCTGCCGGCCGCGGTCCTGTTCGCCGTCTTCGTGCTGTACCCGATGGCGACGGCACTGACGTACTCCCTGTTCTCCTGGCGCGGGACCGCGCAGGAGGCGTTCGTCGGGCTGGACAACTTCGTCGCGCTGCTGACCACCGAGCCGTACCGCACGCAGCTGCCGCGGGCGTTCGCGCACAACGCGCTCCTGTTCGCCGGCGCGATGGTCGTGCAGAACTCGGTGGGTCTGCTGCTGGCGTACGCGCTGCACAAGCGGGACCGCCTGCGCCGCCTGTTCCAGGTGCTGTACACGATGCCCTACCTGGTCTCGCCGCTGGTCGTCGGCTACCTGTGGTCGCTGCTCCTGTCGCCGCTGTTCGGCCCGGTGAACGCGGTGCTGCGCGCGGTGGGCCTCGAGGCGGCGGCCCAGCCCTGGCTGGGCGACCCCGACACCGCCCTGTGGGTGGTGGTGCTGGTGACCGCGTGGCAGTGGGTCGGCTTCCCGCTCCTCATCTACGGCGCCGCGCTCGGGTCGCTGGACCCCACGATGGAGGAGGCCGCGATGCTCGACGGCGCGACCTCGCGCCAGCGGTTCTGGTACGTCACCCTGCCCATGCTGCTGCCCGTGATCGGCACGGTCAGCGTGCTGACGTTCATCTTCTCCATGGAGGCGTTCCCCATCCCGTACGCGCTGGGCGGGTCGAGCGGCAGCCCGGCGGGCGCGACCGACGTCATGTCGCTGCTCTTCTACCGCACGGCGTTCAACTCGGGGGCCTCGAACGCCATCGGCATCTCGTCAGCGGTCGCGATCGTGCTGTTCGTCGTGATCGTCGGGGTGTCGGTGGCGTTCACCCGGTGGTTCCGCCGCGTCGAGCGGGGGCTGACGTGAGACGGGCGGGCGTGCACGTCGTGCTGTGGGGCTACGCCGTCGTCGCGCTGCTGCCCCTGCTGGTCATGGTGTGGAACTCGTTCCGGTCGGACCAGGAGCTGGTGGCGGAGCCGCTCGGGCTGCCGCAGAGCCCGTCGTTCGACGCCTACCGCGAGGCCTGGGTCGAGGCGTCGTTCTCCACGTACTTCCTCAACTCGGTGCTGGTCACCACGGCGTCGGTGGTCCTGTCCACCGCGGTGTCCCTGCTGGCGGCGTACGCGCTGGCGCGGTCCCGCTCGCGCCTCATGGGCGTGATCGAGCAGGTCTTCGTGTCGGGCCTGATGATGCCCGTGTTCCTCATGATCGTGCCGATCTTCTACCTGCTGGACACGATCGGGCTCGCGTCGACCCGCACCGGGCTGATCCTGGTCTACTCGGCGGTGTCGATCCCGTTCTCCGTGTTCGTGCTGGCCACGTTCCTGCGGCAGCTGCCGGTCGAGCTGGAGGACGCCGCCCGCATCGACGGGGCCGGTCCGCTGCGCACCTTCTGGTCGGTCCTGCTGCCGCTCGTGCGGCCGGCGGTCGCCACGGTGGTGGTGTTCCGTTTCGTGCCCATCTGGAACGACTTCTTCTACCCCCTCATCCTGGTGCGCGACCGCGACCTGTACACGCTGCCCGTGGGACTGACCACGTTCTTCGGCGAGTACCAGACGTCGTGGTCCACGCTGTTCGCGGGCCTCGTCATCGCGACGCTGCCGCTCGTGCTCCTCTTCCTGGTCGCGACCCGGCAGATCGTCGCGGGGCTCACCGCAGGGATGGGGCGCTGACGGACGCGCAACGCCCACGGGCGTGGGAGGCTGGGTGTGCGGCACACCACCGGCCCGCATTCGGCACCTGTGGTCGTGGGGCGTACCATTGACGGGTTGCCCGTGCGCCTGGCGCACATCGCTTCTCGCGAGCAGCCGCAACTGAGTTGAAGCATCCCCGCGCCACCCCGGGACGCAGTACGCCGGCGTGCGCGCACCCCCGACATTCTGGAGACCATCGAAGT
Source organism: Promicromonospora aerolata (assembly GCF_042682255.1). Lineage (NCBI taxonomy): Bacteria > Bacillati > Actinomycetota > Actinomycetes > Micrococcales > Promicromonosporaceae > Promicromonospora > Promicromonospora aerolata. Next base: position 1,997,885 of record NZ_JBHUHF010000001.1, on the reverse strand, counting down.
GAAGAGCGCCGTCGAGACCTTGGAGCCCACCAAGGTCAAGCTGACCGTCGAGGTGGACTACGACGAGCTCAAGCCGAGCATCGATCACGCCTACGAGCACATCGCGGAGCAGGTGAACATCCCCGGGTTCCGCAAGGGAAAGGTGCCCCCGCGCATCATCGACCAGCGGGTCGGCTGGGGCGCCGTGATCGAGCACGCCGTGAACGACGGCCTCTCCGGTTTCTACCGTGACGCGCTCGGCGAGACCGACCTGCGTCCGCTCGCCCAGCCCGAGATCGATGTCACCGACGTCCCGGCCAAGGCCGGCGAGGGCCAGCTGAAGTTCACGGCCGAGGTCGAGGTGCGGCCCGAGATCGAGCTGCCCGACCTGTCCGACGTCGACCTGACCGTCGAGTCCACGGAGGTCACCGACGAGGACGTCACGGAGCGCATGGACGCTCTGCGCGAGCGCTTCGGCACCCTCGTGGGCGTGGACCGCCCGGCCGTCGAGGGCGACTACATCGTCATCGACCTCAAGGCCCTCATCGGTGACGAAGAGGTCGACTCCGTGTCGGGCGTCTCGTACCAGATCGGCTCCGGCAACATGCTCGAGGGCCTGGACGAGGCCCTGACCGGCCTGTCCGCCGGCGAGACCACCACCTTCAAGGCGCCGCTCGCGGGCGGCGACCACGAGGGCAAGGAGGCGGACGTGACCGTCACCGCCACCTCGGTCAAGCAGCGCGACCTGCCCGAGGTGGACGACGACTTCGCCCAGCTCGCCTCCGAGTTCGACACGCTCGACGAGCTCAAGGACGACCTGAAGACCCAGGTCGCCGGCATCAAGACCTCCAACCAGGCCGTCACCGCCCGGGACGCCCTCATGGAGAAGCTCCTGGAGACCGTCGAGGTCCCCGTGCCCACCGGTGTGGTCCAGGCCGAGGTGCACCGCCACCTCGAGTCCGAGAGCCGCCTGGAGGACGACGAGCACCGCGCAGAGGTCACCGAGGACGCCACCAAGGCGATCAAGAACCAGATCCTGCTCGACACCCTCGCCGAGAAGCTCGAGGTGCAGGTGAGCCAGGGCGAGCTCGTCGAGTACCTGGTGAGCGCCTCGCAGCAGTACGGCATGGAGCCGAGCGAGTTCATCCAGACCCTCGAGCAGGGTGGCCAGATCCCCGCGATGGTGGGCGAGGTCGCCCGCTCGAAGGCCCTCGCCGTCGCGCTGCGCCAGATCGAGGTCAAGGACGCCGACGGCAACGTCGTCGACCTGAGCGAGTTCATCGGCTCGGAAGAGGCCGACGACGCCCAGGCCGCGCTCAACGACGCCATGGCGCAGGCCCAGGAGGCCGCCACGGACGCCGAGGTCACCGAGGACGCCGAGGGCTCCGCACCGGAGTCGTCGGAGCCCGCGAAGGCCTGACGTCCCCCCGGCCCGGCAGGGCCGAAGCATGACGCCGGACGGCGGTCCGTGCCCTCGCGCAGAGGGTGCGGACCGCCGTCCGCGTTCCCCCCGACTTCGCTCTGGGCAGCACCGATGCGCTGTAGGCGAAACGGGCTCCGAATCAGGAGTTCCGGTGGGCGGGGGCACGTTAGGGTCGAGCGACACGACGTCGTAGGACGTGGTCCAAAGACGAGAGTCAGAACCGAGGAGATGGACGTGAACGATCTGCTGCGGATGGATGCTGGGCCGGTAGCGCGGACGGAGGGTGCTGGCTTCGGGCTCAACGACTCCATCTACAACCGGCTGCTCAAGGAGCGCATCATCTGGCTGGGGTCGGAGGTGCGCGACGAGAACGCGAACGCGATCAGCGCGCAGATGATGCTTCTCGCGGCCGAGGACCCCGACAAGGACATCTGGCTGTACATCAACTCGCCTGGCGGCTCCATCACGGCCGGCATGGCGATCTACGACACCATGCAGTTCATCAAGCCGGACGTGGCGACCGTCGCGATGGGAATGGCCGCCTCCATGGGACAGTTCCTGCTGTCCTCCGGCACGAAGGGCAAGCGCTACATCACGCCGCACGCCCGCGTGCTGATGCACCAGCCGTCGGGCGGTGTCGGCGGTACCGCCACCGACGTGCGGATCGGCGCGCAGCTCATCATGCACATGAAGAAGGTGCTGGCCGAGCTGACGTCCGAGCAGACCGGGCAGCCGATCGAGAAGATCATCAAGGACAACGACCGCGACAACTGGTTCACGGCCTCCGAGGCGCTGGAGTACGGCTTCGTCGACCACGTCGTGGAGAGTGCCGCGCTGGCCGGCGGCGGCGGCATGGCCAGCTGACCGCCCGGAAACTCATCAAGACCTGATCGACGAGGAGACCATCGTGAGTCCTGAAGCCCAGTTCGTCGCAGCCGCAGAGCGCCTTGCCGGCGCACGCGCCCGTTCGGGCGCGGGGCTGCCTTTCGCTACCGCCGGTGCCATGCCGTCCGCACGCTACGTGCTCCCTCAGTTCGAGGAGCGCACCCCGTACGGCTTCAAGCGCCAGGACCCGTACACCAAGCTGTTCGAGGACCGCATCATCTTCCTGGGTGTCCAGGTCGACGACGCGTCCGCCGACGACGTCATGGCGCAGCTGCTGGTCCTGGAGACCCAGGACCCGGACCGCGACGTGATGATGTACATCAACTCGCCCGGTGGCTCGTTCACGGCCATGACGGCGCTGTACGACACCATGCAGTTCATCAAGCCGCAGATCCAGACCGTGTGCCTGGGGCAGGCGGCGTCGGCCGCCGCGGTCCTGCTCGCCGCCGGTCAGCCCGGCAAGCGCCTCGCGCTGCCGAACTCGCGCGTGCTGATCCACCAGCCCGCGATGGAGGGTGGCGGCTACGCGCAGGCCTCGGACATCGAGATCCACGCGAATGAGCTCATCCGCATGCGGGAGTGGCTCGAGCTGACGCTCTCGACGCACTCCGGCAAGTCGCAGGAGCAGGTGCGTGACGACATCGAGCGCGACAAGATCCTCACCGCGGCCCAGGCCAAGGACTACGGCCTGATCGACGAGGTGCTGGAGTCGCGCAAGCCCGTCGCGGTCGTGACCAACTGACCTCTCCGGTCGGTTCGGTCGAGGCCGCATCCCGACGCCGGGGCACGCCACCAATACCGGTGGACGACGGGCCCCGGCGTCGGGCATGGTGGGACACGCTGCGTAGAAGATGACAAAATTGTCATGAAGTGGTGAAAGTCGGTCGTGCGACCCGCCGGGCCGCCGGGCTGACAACAGGCCACCTGTGGTGTGGAATGGATCTGAGACCGCTCGACGTTGCGGATCTGCTGGGTCAACCGGCCTGTGCGGGACTCCGTGAGGGTGCACAAGGCGAGGAGACAGGTAGTGGTGCGAATCGGTGACGGCGCGGAACTGCTGAAGTGCAACTTCTGCGGCAAGTCGCAGAAGCAGGTAAAGAAGCTGATCGCCGGGCCGGGCGTGTACATCTGTGACGAGTGCATCGAGCTGTGCAACGAGATCATCGAGGAAGAGCTCGGTGAGGCGGCGGAGCTCGGCCTGACGGAGCTGCCTAAGCCGCGCGAGATCTTCGACTTCCTCGAGCAGTACATCATCGGCCAGGATCCCGCCAAGCGCGCCCTGGCCGTCGCCGTCTACAACCACTACAAGCGCATCCAGGCGGGCGAGGCCGGTCGGTCCATCAGCCCGGACGACCAGGACCCCGTCGAGATCGCGAAGTCCAACATCCTGCTCATCGGCCCCACGGGCACGGGCAAGACCTACCTGGCGCAGACGCTCGCGAAGATGCTGAACGTCCCGTTCGCCATCGCCGACGCGACCGCCCTCACCGAGGCCGGCTACGTGGGCGAGGACGTCGAGAACATCCTGCTCAAGCTCATCCAGGCGGCGGACTACGACGTCAAGAAGGCCGAGACGGGCATCATCTACATCGACGAGGTCGACAAGGTGGCCCGCAAGGCGGAGAACCCGTCGATCACGCGCGACGTGTCCGGCGAGGGCGTGCAGCAGGCGCTCCTGAAGATCATCGAGGGCACCACCGCCTCGGTACCCCCGCAGGGCGGGCGCAAGCACCCGCACCAGGAGTTCATCCAGATCGACACCACGAACGTGCTGTTCATCGTGGCGGGTGCGTTCGCGGGCCTGGACGACATCGTGGCCGCCCGGTCCCGCAAGCGCGGCATCGGGTTCAGTGCCCCCATGGAGTCCATCGCGGGGGACGAGGACCTCTTCGCCGAGGTGCGACCCGAGGACCTGCAGAAGTACGGGCTGATCCCCGAGTTCATCGGCCGGCTGCCCGTCATCGCGTCGGTCTCGCCGCTGGACCGCGACGCGTTGGTCCGGATCCTCACCGAACCGAAGAACGCGCTCGTGAAGCAGTACAAGCGCATGTTCGAGATCGACGGCGTGGAGCTCGAGTTCGACGAGCCCGCCGTCGGCGCCATCGCCGAGCAGGCCCTGCTCCGCGGAACCGGCGCACGCGGGCTGCGGGCCATCCTCGAAGAGGTGCTCCAGCAGGTCATGTTCGACGTGCCGAGCCGCGACGACGTCGAGCGGGTGGTCATCACCCGCGACGTGGTGCTCGACAACGTGAACCCCACGGTGGTGCCGCGCAAGAGCCCGGTGCGTGGCCGTCAGCCGCGCGAGAAGAGCGCGTAGCCGCACGTCCCCGGGCTCTCCTGGGTGGTCGGTAGAAGGTCAGGTGGTCGGTACCCCGGGGTACCGACCACCTGACCTTTTACCGACCGTGGTCGCCCTGGGCGGTCAGGGCGCCGGGGTCACGTGGTCCCTCCGCGACCTGGTGCTGTACATGGCGTCGATGATCTCGGCGAAATCCTCGAGCACCTTCGAGCGCTTCACCTTGATCGACGGCGTGAGATAGCCGTTCGCCTCGGTGAAGTCGATGTCGAGCACCGTGATCTTCCGGATCGACTCCGCCTGGGAGACCGCCTCGTTCGCGTAGGCGACCGCCTTGTCCAGCTCGGCCAGGACTCGCTTGTGCACGCGAGCCTGGTCCACCGACAGCTGGGGCAGCCCGTTCGCCGAGCACCAGCCGGGCAGCATCTCGGCGTCGAGCGTGACGATGGCGCCGATGAACGGGCGCTGGTCGCCGACGGCCACGACCTGGCTGACGATCGGATGGGCCCGCAGGCGGTCCTCGAGCACTGCCGGGGCGACGTTCTTGCCGCCGGCGGTCACGATGATCTCCTTCTTGCGCCCCGTGATGTGCAGGTGGTCGTGCTCATCGAGCTGCCCGAGGTCGCCGGTGCGGAACCAGCCGTCGGAGAACGCCTCGGCGGTCAGCTCCGGCTGGTTGCGGTAGCCACGGAAGATGTGCGGTCCGCGCAGGAGCACCTCGCCGTCGTCGGCGATGCGGATGTCCGTGCCGAAGAATGCCGGTCCCACCGACCCGATCACGATCTGGCCGGGCCGGTTGACGGTGGTCGGGGCGGTGGACTCCGTCAGGCCGTAGCCCTCGAGGATGGTGACGCACGCACCCCGGAAGAAGTGGCCGAGCCGTTCGCCCAGCGGAGCGCCGCCGGAGACTGCCCACCTGAGCTGGCCGCCCATGGTGGCCTTGAGCTTGCTGAAGACGAGCTTGTCGGCGATGGCGTGCCGCGCCTTGAGCGCGCCGCCGGGACCGTCGGGCAGGTCCATGGCCCGCGAGTAGTCCTCGGCGACCCTGGCCGACCAGTTGAAGATCTTGGCCTTGATGCCCGACGACGCCTTCTGCTCCGCGCTGTTGTAGACCTTCTCGAACACGCGCGGCACGGCCAGGAGATAGGTGGGGCGGAACGAGCCCAGGTCGCCGACGAGGTTCTTGATGTCGGGGGCGTGGCCCAGCACGGCGTTGCCGGCGATCGTCGCGACCTCGACGAAGCGCGCGAACACGTGCGCGAGCGGCAGGAACAGGAGCGTGCGGGCGTTCTCCGCCTGCAGCAGCTCGGGGATGCCGACGGCGGCGTTCATGGTCAGGTGCGCGAAGTTGCCGTGCGTGAGCTCGACACCCTTGGGGCGGCCGGTGGAGCCCGAGGTGTAGATGATGGTCGCCAGGTCGTCGCGTCGTACGGCGTCCCGACGTTCGGCGACGATGCCCGCGGAGAGGTTGGTGCCTGCCTTGCGCAGGTCGAGCACGGCCCCGTCGTCGATCAGGAGGATGTCCTCGAGCCGGGGCAGGCTGGTGCGCACGCCGGCCACCGTGTCGGCGTGCGCGCGGGACTCGACGACGACGAGGCTCACGTCGGCGTCCGACAGGATCCACTGGACCTGTTCGGGCGACGAGGTCTCGTAGACCGGCACGGCCACGGCACCGGCGGCCCAGATGGCGAAGTCGAGCAGCGTCCACTCGTACCGGGTGCGCGACATGATCGCGACCCGGTCGCCGGCCTCGATGCCGCGGGCCGCGAGACCACGCGCGACGGCGAGGACCTCGTCCTCGAACTGGCGCGCCGACACCGCGGTCCACGGGCCGTCCGGGGCGGCACGCCGCTCGATGAGTGCCTCGTCCCCGGAGCGGGCCACGCGGTCCGCAAGGATCGTGTTGATGCTGGTGCCCTCTGGCACCTCCACCAAGGCCGGCGACGTGGCGAGTGTCATCTTCTGCTCTCCGTTGAAGTCTTGAAGAGGTGAAGCCACAGTTCTGGGCCTTCACCAAGTTGCGTGCCTGCTCGGCAGACTGTAGCCGATCTACATTGCAGGTCGGAACAGTCTTCGTCCGTGGCCTTCGCCGGTGGTGGTCCCGGGCGGTTAGCCTCTTCCTGTGTCTGACAACGAACCGACCAGCGCTCCGGTGCCGTCCGAGATCATCCGGCTCCGCGGGAGCATCGACAACATCGACGCTGCTCTCGTGCATCTGCTTGCTGAGCGGTTCAAGATGACCCGGCGGGTCGGCGAGCTCAAGGCCGTGGGCGGCCTGCCCCCGGCGGACCCGTCGCGCGACCAGCAGCAGATCGCCCGGCTCACCGCGATCGCGGAGGAGTCCGGACTCGACCCGGAGTTCGCCGTGCAGTTCCGCCAGTTCATCGTGAGCGAAGTGATTCGCCACCACGAGCTGATCGCCGCGCGGCACAAGGGCGACAACCTCCCTGAGGTCGACACATACGCTTGAAGGTGACCACCACTTGACGCGGCTTTACCCTGCTTGGGGGAGAGGTCGACTTCAGGTGGCGTGTCGTTGGTGTGCAGGTCACCGGTAATTCCGGCGTGGGGGTGGCGCGCGCCCGCAATTCGTCGTTTCCTGGAGGGAACGCCGGGGCGAGGTCGTGCGGTACGGCATCCCTTCGACCTCGGCGGGAGACGCGGAGGTTCGAATGAAGATCGACTGGCTCAAACCCCTCCTCGGCCACCAGGGCCCTTTCGCGACCCTGCACCTGGACGCGACGCCGTCCGAGCAGGCCGCCGAACGTGACGTCGAAGGCCGCTGGAACGCGGCACGCAAGGAGCTGGCGCAACAGGGAGCGCCGCACGGCGTGCTCGACATGATCGAAGAGGTGGTGTCGCGGCCCACCAGGGTCCCCGGGCCGCACGGACGGGTCGTCATCGCCGACGACACCGGTGTGCTGGTGGACCGCGTGGTGAACAACCCGCCGACCGCGACCACGAGCTCGTGGGCACCGGTGCCGGAGATGCTGCAGGCGGCGCTCGCCGCCGACGAGTCCGTGGAGCTGCTCAAGGTCGCCATCGACCGGCAGGGCGCCGACTTCCTCCGTGCGGGGCAGGACGGCAAGGCGCACAGCACGTTCCAGGCTCCGCACGACGAGATCGAGAAGTCCGGCTCCAACGAGGTCAAGCGTGCGCGCATCGAGTCTCGTGCCGAGGACTCCTGGGAGCGCAACGCGGCCGCCGTCGCGGCCGAGATCGAACGCCGGGTGGCCGAGACGCGGCCCGAGCTGGTGCTGCTGACCGGGGACAAGCGGGCGGTGCCGCTCGCGCGTGCGGCGCTGACGACGCCGACGGAGGAGAAGGTCGTCGAGGTGCCCGGCGGCGGGCGCAGTGGCGGCGGCGTGCACGAGGCCGCGTTCGCCGAGCGGGTCGGCGAGGCGCTCGACTCGTACCGTGAGCGACGGCGCGAACGCGTCCTGGCCGAGCTGCGACAGGAGCTGGGGCGGGAGTCGAACGCCGTGACCTCGGTGGACGACGTCGTGGCGGTGCTCGCCCGGGGCCAGGTCAAGGAGCTCGTCCTGGCCGAGGAGTACGGAACGGGTGGCTCGCCGATGAACGGCCGCAAGCTCTGGATCGGGCCGGATCCGATGCACATCGCCGGGTCCCGGTCGGACCTCGAGTCCCTCGGCGTGACCGAGCGGGTCGAGGAGCTGCCTGCTTCCGTGGCGCTCGTCCGTGCGGCGGTGGGACAGGACGCCGGTCTGACGTTCGCGCCGGAGGGTTCGGTCGAGCTCATGGACGGTGTCGCGGCCACGCTGCGCTGGCGCGACGACGGCACGCCCAACGAGGCACTCGCGAGCATGTCGGGAGACGAGCGACGGCTGCACTGACCCCGGGCCGGGTTCGCACGGATTCCGCGCGTGAATTCGGTGTGAACTCTCGGCCAGTTCCCGGCGACTAATACCCCAGAACGGGCAGCGGTGCGTATGGAATTTCCGATTTACCGCGTATGAGCCAATGCTCCTCGGGAATGTGTCCGTTTTGCCCATACACACGGAAACGCATTATCGGTACGGTCACGGGCCATGGGGATGATTCATTGTGAGTACGCGCGGCTTGCCGCCGACGACTTCGACAAGGCACGGACCGATCTGACCTGGGCGCTGGAGCACATCGACGAGCTTGCCGGCGAATGGGTACAGATGGACCTTCCGGCAAAGGAGGCGAAGTACTTCAGCATCGGCACCGTCTGGGGTCCGCTGCACACCGTGCTCCGGGTGCACGGCGAGATGCCCGTGGACCCGGTGCAGGGCGGTGCCGAGCTGGGCCCCGCTGACGGGATCGTACCGGTGCGCTACCTGGGGCCGGAGGACGTCGAGAAGGCAGCGGCGTTCCTGGTGGGCACATCGTTCGACGCTCTGGCACCGCTCGCCGACGCCGCCCACGTGTGCGACGAGGAGGTCTGCCCGGACCCGGCCGAGCACGCCGGCGAGACCGACGCCGAGCGTCTCGCGCACGCCTACGGGGAGCTTGCGGCGTTCTACGGCGCGGCTGCCGAGGCGGGCGACGCAGTGGTTCTGATGCTCAACTGACGTGCCGGGGTAGAACCGTGGCGAGATAGCACCGGGGCGATGGCGCTGATCAGCGCCACCGCCCCCGTTCTATCTCGCCACAGATCCAGCTCACCACGGTTCTACCGTGGCTGGAAGGGTCAGCCCTTGTTGCGGGGCGGGGCCTCGCCCAGCTCGCTGGACGTCACGACGATGCCGCCCTGGACGGCCTGGTCGCCCTGGCCCTCGCCGGCGGTCACCAGGTCGAGCACGCCGGTGACGCGGCCTGCGGCCTTGACGTCCTCGACCGCGGTCTCGACAGCGGTGAGCGATCCGGCCGGTACGGCCAGCGACGCGGCCAGGATGGGCGTACGCATCGACGCCTTCGCCTCCGACTTCACCTTGCGCAGCGCCGCCAGGGCGTGGCCGGCCGCTGCCAGGTGCGTGGGGTCCGCGGTACCGGACGCCGCGCGCAGCGGCTCCGCGACGGGCCACTCCGCACGGTGCACCGAGCCCTCGCGCCACCAGGACCAGACCTCTTCCGTGGCGAACGGGAGGTAGGGCGCCAGGAGCCGCAGCATGGTGTCGAGCGCGATCGCCAGGGCGGTGCGGGCCGACGTCGTCTCCGGGGTCAGGTTCGCCGCATCGGCGCCTGCGCCGTAGGCGCGGTCCTTGACGAGCTCGAGGTAGTCGTCGCAGAACGCCCAGAAGAACGTCTCGGTGAGCTCGAGCGCACGCGTGTGGTCGTAGGTCTCGAGCGCGGCGGTGGCCTGCTCGACCACGTCGGCCAGACCGGCCAGCATGGACCGGTCGAGGGCGACCGTCACGGCCGCCGGGTCGAGCGCGATCTCGCTGCCCGCACCGCCGCCGAACGACAGCGCGAACTTGGAGGCGTTGAGGACCTTGATCGCCAGGCGGCGACCGATCTTCATCTGCCCCACCTCGAACGCCGCGTCCGTGCCCAGGCGAGCCGACGCCGCCCAGTACCGCACCGCGTCCGAGCCGTGCTCCACGAGCAGGTCCGCGGGCGTGACGACGTTGCCCTTGGACTTCGACATCTTCTTGCGGTCCGGGTCGAGGATCCAGCCGCTGATCGTCGCGTTCTTCCAGGGCAGCACCTTGTTCTCCAGGTGCGAGCGCACCACCGTGGAGAACAGCCACGTGCGGATGATGTCCTGGCCCTGGGGGCGCAGGTCCATCGGGTACACGCGGTCGAACAGGTCCTGGTCCCGCTCCCAGCCGCTCACGATCTGGGGAGTCAGGGACGACGTCGCCCAGGTGTCCATGACGTCGGCGTCACCGATGAAGCCACCGGCCTGGCCGCGCTGGTCCTCCGTGAAGCCGGCGGGCGCCTGCGAGGTCGGGTCGATCGGCAGCGACTCCTCGGCAGGCACGATCGGGTGGTCGTAGTCGACCTCGCCGTTCGCGTCGACCGGGTACCACAGCGGGATCGCGACACCGAAGAAGCGCTGGCGGCTCACGAGCCAGTCGCCGTTGAGGCCGTTGACCCAGTTCTCGTACCGCACCCGCATGAAGTCGGGGTGGAAGTCGAGCTCCTTGCCGCGGGCCAGCAGCTCCTCGCGCAGCTCCTTGTCCCGTCCGCCGTTGCGGATGTACCACTGGCGCGACGTCACGATCTCGAGGGGCTTGTCACCCTTCTCGAAGAAGTTGGCCTTGCGCTGCGTGGCCACCGGCTCGGTCGGCATGTCGCCGGACGCGACCAGCGCCTCGACGATCGCCTTGCGGGCGCTGAACGTCGTCTTGCCCGCGACCTCGGCCTCGAACAGCTCGGCGCCGGGACCCGCCGGGAGCCACTCCGGCACCTCGCGCGTGATGCGGCCGTCGCGGTTGATGATCGACCGGGTCGGCAGCTGCAGCTCGCGCCACCACTGCACGTCGGTGAGGTCACCGAAGGTGCAGCACATCGCGATACCCGCGCCCTTGTCCGGCTCGGCCAGGTGGTGGGCGAGCACGGGGACCTCGACCCCGAACAGCGGCGACTTCACGGTCGTGCCGAACAGGTGCTGGTAGCGCTCGTCGTCGGGGTGCGCGATGAGCGCGACGACGGCGGGGATCAGCTCCGGCCGGGTGGTCTCGATGTAGACGGGCTCGCCGCCGGCCTGGTGGAAGGCGATCTTGTGGAAGTGGCCGGGGTAGTTCCGGGCCTCCAGCTCGGCCTGGGCCACGGCGGTCTGGAACGTGACGTCCCACAGGCCCGGGGCCTCGGCCTGGTAGGCCTCGCCGCGCTGCAGGTTGCGCACGAAGGCGCGCTGCGCGGTGGCCCGCGAGCTGTCGCCGATGGTCTGGTACGTCTGGGCCCAGTCCACCGAGATGCCGAGGCGGCGCCACAGCTCCTCGAACTGCTTCTCGTCGTCGGCGGTCAGACGCTCGCACAGCTCGATGAAGTTGCGGCGGCTGATCGGCACCTGGTCGGCGGCCTTGACGCTCTTGCCGGTGCCCTCGAACGGCGGGGTGAAGTCCGGGTCGTAGGGCAGCGACAGGTCGACCCGCACGCCGTAGTAGTTCTGGACGCGGCGCTCGGTGGGCAGCCCGTTGTCGTCCCAGCCCATCGGGTAGAAGACCTCGAGGCCACGCATGCGCTTGAAGCGCGCGACGATGTCCGTGTGCGTGTAGCTGAACACGTGCCCCACGTGCAGGGAGCCCGAGACGGTGGGCGGCGGGGTGTCGATCGAGTAGATCTGGTCCCGCGTCCTGGTGCGGTCGAACGCGAAGGTCTTCTCGGCGGTCCAGCGCTCGTCGAACTTGGCCTCGAGGCCGTCCGCGCTGACCTTGTCCGGTACCTCCTTGACCACCGCGCGTACGACGTCGGCGCCGGCTACCGAGGCGGTCGAGGTGTCGAGGGCGGGTGTGGTCGCGGCCGGGTCCGTCGGCCCGGAGGAGGCAGGAGTGCTCATGCGCACCAGTGTCCCAGATTCGAGCAAGCCGAGGTGCACGTTTTCCACAGGTGTCGGGGCCTTCTTCGGGCCCGTGCCCGGCCTGTCAGCCGGCGAGGTGCGACCAGCGCGGCTCCAGCTCTCGCCACCGCCCGACGGCGGCCATGCGCCCGCCGTCGAGCACCACTACCCGGTCGGCCGCTGCCAGGGTCGCGGCGCGCGACGTCGTGCCCACCACCGTGGTGCCGGCGGACCGGAGCGCCGACCAGACCTCCGCCTCGGTGACGGCGTCGAGGGCCGAGGAGACGTCGTCCACGAGGAGCAGGTCGGAGCCGGTGGCCAGTGCGCGGGCCAGCCCGAGCCGCTGGACCTGCCCGCCGGAGAGCCGCAGGCCGCGGTGCCCCACGAGGGTGGCGGTCCCGCCCGCCTCAACCACGTCGCGGTCGAGCCCCGCCGCCCGGACGGGGCCCGCCACGGGGCGGTCGTGGTCGAGGCGCACGTTGTCGGCGAGGGTGCCGGACACGACGTGCGGCACCTGGGCGACGTGGGCGACGCGGGGCGGGCGCAGGAACGTCTCGGGATCGGTGACGGCGGTGCCGTTCCAGGTCAGCCGCCCGCCGGCGTCGACGAGACCGGACAGGGCTCCGAGCAGGGACGACTTGCCGGACCCGACGCGCCCCACCACGAGCACCAGCTCGCCGCGCCGCACGGTGAGGTCCACGCCCGCGACGCCCACCGTGCCGTCGTCGTGCGTCGCGCTCAGGCCGTCCAGGCGCAGCACGTGCAGGCCGTCCGAGGTGGGGGCGGATGCAGCGGTCGTCGCAGGGCCGCTCGCCGGGGTGCCGCTCGGTGCGGTGCCTTCCGGTGCGGTGCCGTTCGGTGCGGTGCCACGTGCCGGGACCGCCGCGCCCGTGAACAGGTCGATGTCGCTCGGCACGTCGGCGAGGCGTTCCGTGCCGGCGTACCGCGAGGTGACCTCGACCCAGCGACGCGCCGACGCGGCGCTCGTGACGAGGTGGCCGAGACCGTAGCCGATCCAGCTGAAGGTGCCGATCGACGTGCTGACCAGCAGCGTGGTGGCCAGCGACCAGGTGCCGTTCAGGTGCAGCGTCCACGCCAGGACGGCCGCGGCCCGGCTGAGCACGGAGGGGGCGAGACCGACCAGGAAGTCGATCTGCTCCTCCCGGAGCGACGCCTGCACCCGGCGTCCGTCCACCCGGGCGACCTGGTTGAGCACGCCACCGGTCGCCGCGGCGAGCTTGACGGTGCGCACGGAGTCCAGGGCGGACCCGAGCAGGCGCCCCAGCTCGGCAGCCGCATCGCCGGCCCGCCGCGCGACGGTGGCGACGGACCGGCTGCCCAGCACCTGCGCCGCGCACATCACGGCTGCCATGGCCAGTCCGATCGCGCCGGCCAGCAGACTGTCGCTCAGGACCACGAGCAGCGCGAGCGTGAACGGTGCGGTGACCAGCTCGCGCCAGGCCTGCGTGTGGCTGGTGAGCCGGTACTCCTCCTGGGCCCGTGCGGCGATCTCGCCGGGAGTGTCGCGGACGGTCCTGCGCTGCGCGGTCTGCCCGCGCAGGATGGCGAGGCGCAGCCGCAGGCGCGAGTCGGCCCACCAGCGTGCGCTCGTCAGACGCACCGTGAACGGCAGCAGCGTGTTGGCCACCACGGCCGCCAGGATGGCGCACGCCAGCAACCACGGCGCGGAGCCCCGCTCCAGGTCCACGACGAGTGACGCCCACAGCCAGCCGACGACGAGGCCGGTCGAGGTCAGGTAGTCCGTGAGCTCCCACACGAGGGCGGGGAGCAGCAGGCCGAGGGGCCGGGCGCGCAGCGTGCTCCACACGGCGCGCACCATCGACGTGCGTGCCGGCGGGGCAGGGGCCGGGCCGGCTCCGGCCGCGTCGGGGCGGCTGTCGGCCGGGGCACGGGCGGCGACGGCGGACGGGTCGTGCGCCGCTGCGCCGGGCTCGTGGTCGGGCTCGTGCTGGGCACTACCGTCGGGACCCGCGGCGGCGACCAGCCTGGCGAAGTGCCCGTCCGACGCCGCCAGGTTCTCCCAGGGTCCGTGCTCCACGAGGCGGCCACCGTCGAGCACGGCCACCGTGTCGGCATGCCGTGCGGTGGACAGCCGGTGCGCGACGACCACCGCCGTCCGGCCCGCCAGGAGAGCTCGTGCGGCCAGGGTGACGCGCTCCGCCGTCGCCGGATCCATCCGGGCGGTCGCCTCGTCGAGCACGACCACCGCGACGTCGCGCACCAGGAGCCGCGCGAAGGCGACCAGCTGTTCCTCGCCGGCGGACAGGGTGACTCCGTCGGGGCCGAGGCGCGTGTCGAGCCCGTGCGGCAGCGACCGTACCCAGGCCCGCAGACCGAGCGCGTCCACCGCCTGCTCGACCCGCGCGGCCGGAACGGGCGCCCAGAGCGTGATGTTGTCGGCGAGCGACGCGGCCAGGATCTCGGTGCGCTGTCCTACGACGCCGACGTGCGCGCGCAGGTCGTGCACGTCCAGGCCGGTGATGTCCCGGCCACCCAGGAGCACGCTCCCCACGGGCGGGTCGACCGCACGCGACAGCACCTTGGTCAGCGTCGTCTTGCCCGAGCCGGTCCGTCCGACCAGCGCACACGTACCGCCCGCGGGGACGGTCAGGGAGATCGGGCCCAGCGTGAACCCGTCGCCGTACGTGAACGTGAGCCCGCGCAGCTCGACGTCCACGGCGGTGGACCGGGCGGGGGCACCGGGACCGGGAGCCGCCGCGTCGTCCGGGTGGCCGCCCGCGCGGCCGGGGAACGGCGCGCCGCCGACGGGTTCCTGCGGCCTGCCCAGCAGGTCGCGCACCCGGTGAAACGTGCCGATCGCCTCCTCGACCCGCGGCAGGAGGCGCCCCAGCACGTCCACCCGCCCGACGAACCCCGTGACGAGCAGCCACAGGGTCACGAGCCGTGCGACGTCGAGCGTGCCGCCCGTGACGGCCCACACCCCGCCGACCAGGACCGCGCCGACCAGGGCGTCCAGCGGCAGCTCCGTGCGCAGACGCACCCGGGAGAACGCCACCGACCACTCCTCCCGGAGCCGGATCTGGCGTGCGGCCAGCTCGGCGTACCGGCGCAGGACGTACCGCTGCCCCTGGGCGGTGCGCAGGTCGTCCCGGGCGGCGACCGCCTCCTCGAGCTGCGCCATGTGGTCCGAGACGGCTTCCGAGCTGCGCCGGCTCAGGTCGCGCAGCGGGCGTGCCGCCCGGCGGGCGAACAGCAGCACCACGGCGGCGACCACCGGGAACGCCACCCAGGCCGGCCACCACACCAGACCTGCGGCGATCCAGCCGACCACCAGGCTGATCGCTGCCTGCCCCAGGGTGATGCCGATGCCGCTGATCGCCCGTGTGAGCCGCGCCGGGTCGCCGTCGACCCGGTCCAGCAGCTCGCCCACCGCCTGCTCCTCGAGCGCGGGCAGGGGCTGGCCGAGCGCCGCGGCGGCCAGCTCGGAGCGCAGCCTGGCCTCCGCGCGGGCGACGGCACGCTGCACGACGAGCCACGTGACCGCGTCCAGCACGATGACCGCCGCGCTCGCCGCAGCGAGCGCGATCAGCGTGTCCCGGGTCGGCTGCGCGGCCATCCGGCCGGTGACCACTGCCGCGTACGACGACGCCGCGGCCGCCAGCAGCGCCGCCGGGACCGCGACGGCGGCCACCCGCAGGGCGCGGCGGCGCCACGAGGTCCCAGGCTGGTCGCGGGACAGGCCGGTTCTGCGGCTCGGGCGAGCCGGTACGTGGGGCACGCCACGACTCTGCCACCGGACACTGACACGCGACCTGCCCCACTCACGACCCCCACACGTGGGGTGTCAGGGGCTCGGCGTAGCGTCGTTCTCGTGACCTACCGCGAGCTCGCTCCGCCCACCGGCCTGCTGCCGGTGGTGGCCTGCCTGTGGGAGCACGACGCACCACCCGGCCACGAGCAGCGGATCATCCCCGACGGCTGCGTGGACCTGGTCCGGCTCGACGGCGAGCTGGTGGTGGTGGGCGCCGACACCGGCCCCGTCGTCGTCCCACCACGTGCGGCGTCCACGTCGTGTACCAGCGGGATCCGGCTGCGGCCCGGAGCCGCGGGCGCCGTCCTCGGCCTCCCGGCGTCGGAGGTGCGCGACCAGCG
This sequence comes from Promicromonospora aerolata, assembly GCF_042682255.1. NCBI lineage: Bacteria > Bacillati > Actinomycetota > Actinomycetes > Micrococcales > Promicromonosporaceae > Promicromonospora > Promicromonospora aerolata. The sequence goes on along the minus strand of NZ_JBHUHF010000001.1, from coordinate 1,981,739 downwards.
GGTGCCACTGGCCGACGTGTGGCCCGACGCCGGTCCGGCGCTCGCCGAGGCGCTCGACCTGGCCGACCCGTCGGGGCGGCTGGACCTCCTGGCGCGCACGGTGCTGCACCGCGAGGCGGAACGGGACGGGCTCGTCGCGGCGGCCGCTCGTCGGCTCGGCACACCGGGGTCGCGAATTGCGGGTGTCGCCGAGGACCTGGGGGTGAGCGAGCGGCACCTGCACCGCCGCACCGTCGCCGCCGTCGGGTACGGGCCCAAGATGCTCGGGCGGGTGGCCCGCCTGCGGCGGCTGATCGGGCTCTCCTCCGGTGCGCCGTCCCCCCTCTCGGAGCGCGCGGCCCGAGCCGGGTACGCGAGCCAGGCGCACATGTCCGACGAGGTGCGCCGGCTCACCGGCCGCACTCCCGTCCGTTTTCTGGAAGACGCGGCCCTGACCGCCGCATAGCGTCGGAGTCATGACCACGACGACGAGTATCGATGCCGGAGCCGCGGAGCGGTTCATCTACGACGACGCCCGCCTGCTGGAGCGGCATCGCCTCGCGGTGCTCTTCCGCGGCGCACCGGGCAGCCGGGTCCTGGAAGCCCTGCGTCCCTACCGGAACGGTGACGGTGGATGGGGCCACGCCCTGGAGCCCGACCTGCGGGGGCCGGACAGCCAGGTCTCGGGCGCGTTGTCCGCGCTCGAGGTGCTCGCGGAGCTCGGCACCGGGGCCGATCCGGCGGTGCGGCGGCTGGCCACGGAGACGGCCGACTGGCTGGCGTCGGTCACCCTGCCGGACGGCCGCGTACCGCAGGTGCTGCCGACCGCTGCCGACTATCCGGCGGCGCCGTGGATGCAGCCGAACGACACCGGGTTCCTGACGTTCGCCACGGCCGCCCGGCTGTGGGAGCTGGGCCTGCGGCACCCGTGGCTCGACGCCGCGACCGCGTGGTGCTGGGGCCAGCTGGAGGATGAGGCACCCCTGGACGGGTACACCGTCCTGTTCGCGCTCGGCTTCCTCGACGCGGTACCCGAGCCGGACCGGGTGGCCGACGCCGTCGAACGCCTGCGGCCGGCCCTGCGTGACGACGGCACCATCGCCGTCGCGGGCGGGATCGAGGACGAACAGCTCACGCCCCTGCAGCTCTCCGCGCGGCCCGGTGCGCCGAGCCGGGCGCTGTTCTCCGAGGCGCAGATCTCGGCGGACCTGGACCGGCTGGAGGGGCAGCAGCTGGAGGACGGCGGGTGGGACTTCGACTTCGAGCACTGGTCGCCGGGGCAGACCGTGGAGTGGCGCGGCATCGTCACCCTGGATGCGCTACGGACACTCCGGCTGCACGGGCGACTGGCCGGGCTGCCCGGCGAGCTCGCCGTCTAGGCTGTCCGCGTGGTGACCATCGGCTATGCCGCGATGCTCGAACAGTTCGCGCCCCGGACGGCGGTGGAGCTGGCGGCCCTTGCAGAGGCGCACGGCTTCTCCGGCGTCATGGCCGCCGACCATTTCCAACCCTGGACCCCGCACCAGGGCGAGGCCGGCTTCGTGTGGAACGTGCTCGCCGCGGCGGCGGAGCACACCACGGGCGACCTCGGACCGGTGACGGCGCCCACGTTCCGGTGGCACCCCGCTGTCGTCGCCCAGGCGTCGGCGACGCTCGCCGCGATGAACCCGGGCCGGCACTGGTTGGGTGTCGGCTCGGGGGAGGCCCTCAACGAGCACGTGGTGGGCGCCTACTGGCCGGAGGCCGCCGAGCGGATCAATCGCATGTTCGAGGCCGTCGAGATCATCAAGAAACTGTTCGCCGGGTCGCTCGCCGGACGGGACGTCAAGCACTCCGGCACCTACTTCAAGCTGGAGTCGACCCGCCTGTGGACGATGCCGGAGGTGGCGCCCGAGATCCTGGTCGCGACGGCTGGCCCGGTCACCGCCCGCCGCGCCGGGCGGACGGCGGACGGGCTCATCACGCAGGCGGCGCCCTTCGACCGCATGGCGTCGCTCCTGACCAGGTTCGCCGACGGCGCTCGCGAGTCCGGGCGCGACCCGGGGCACCTGCCGAAGGCGCTCCAGCTCCACCTCTCCTGGGCGCCCACGCACGACGAGGCGGTCACCAACGCCCTGACCGAGTGGCCGGTGGGCGGCATGCGGTTCCCGCGGTCGGACATCCGCTCGCCGCACGACTTCGCGCAGCTGGCGCGCATGGTGCGTCCGGAGGACTTCGAGGGGCGGGTGCTCATCTCCGCCGACCCCGACGAGCACCGGGCGTCGATCCAGCGGTACCTGGACCTCGGTTTCGACCGCGTCTACCTGCACAACGTGGGCCGCAACCAGCGCGAGTGGATCGAGACGTTCGGCCGAGAGGTGCTGCCGAAGCTGGTGCGCTGACCGGCGGCCGACCCGTGCGTCAACCGGTGGTCGCCCAGTACCAGCCGGAACCCTGCGTGTTCCGCACGGCCACGGCGGCCAGCGGCCCGACGTCCGGCAGGGTCACGGTGGTGGTCACGGGCGTACGGTCGGCGAGGTTGCCCAGGGTCCAGAACGTGTCCCGCGCGGCGGCGTCCTCGGGCACGCTGCGCTCGACGGTCCCGTCCTGCCCGACGGCGTAGACCTGGAGCCACCGGCTCGGCGTCGGGTACTGGTAGGTGGTCGTCCCGACCTGGTCGCAGGAGAGCGTCAGCGTGGCCTGCCGGCCCTGCACCTGGTCGACGCTGACGAGCCAGCACGAATCGTCGGCCAGCCGCTGTTCGGTTCCCGGCGCCCACGGGCTGCCCTGGCTCCCGTCCCCGGCCGGGGACGACCGGTCCGGCCCGGGACCGTCGCTCGGCCCTGCGGGCTGCCCCGAATCCTGTGGTGCGGCCGGGGCCGTGGTCTGTGTCTGCCCGGCTGCGTCGCGCTCCCCGTCGCTCTCGGTCAGCACCGTCCAGGCGCCGAACGCGGCCGCGGTCAGGACCGCCGTCGCGGCAGCCACCGCGCCGAGGAAGACCACGGGCCGGCGTCGACCGCGGCGTGGGCCGCCGCGCCCGACGCCCGGGGCGATGCGCGGCGTCCTGCTCGGCGGGCTGCTCGGAGGGCTGCTCGGTGTCAGGCTCGGCGTCAGGCCCGGCGGTCCCGTGAGGAGGGTCGCACCGGCCGGGTCGGACGCCCCGAGCGACCGCAGGATCGCGTCGAGGGAAGGCCGCTCGTCCGGGCTACGGACCAGGCAGGCGTCGAGGAAGGGTCGCAGGTACTCGGGACAGTCGCCGTAGGTGGGCTGCTCCGCCGAGACCCGGTACAGCACCACTGCGGGGTGGTCGCCCTCGAAGAGGTGGTTACCGGTGGCGGCGTAGTACGCCAGTGCGCCCAGCGCCCAGACATCGGCGGCCGACGTCGCCCGGCTTCCCGCGGCCTGCTCCGGAGCCATGTACATCGGCGTGCCGACCGGCTGCCCCGTCAGGGTCAGCCGGGTCGCATCGAGCGAGGCGACCACGCCGAGGTCGATCAGGCGTGGCCCGTCCGGCCCGAGGATCACGTTGGCGGGCTTGACGTCGCGGTGCACCAGCCCGGCGCGATGGATCCCGCGCAGCGCCTCGGCGACACCCAGGACGAGGTCCAGCACGTCGTCCCTGGACAGCGGTCCCCGTGCGGCCAGCGCTTGGGAGAGGGTGGGCCCGGCCACGTACTCCGTGGCGAGCCAGGGGAGCTCCGCGTCGGGATCGGCGTCGATCAGGTTCGCGATGAACCGGTTGCGGACCTTGGCGGCGGCACGCACCTCGCGGCGGAAGCGCGCGCGGAACTCGTCGTCGTCGAGCTGGGCGCCCCGGATCAGCTTGATGGCCACCTGCTGCCCGCGGCGCCCGGTCCCGAGGTAGACGTCGCCCATGCCACCGCTGCCCAGCCTGCTCCGGACGCGGAACGGGCCGATGGTGCGGGGCTCGCCGGGCCGGAGGGCCGCCGGTTCCGGTACGGACACCGTCCGCCGGGCGGGTGGGTCGTGCAACACCGGAAAGCTTCCCCCTGTCGATCACCGCACGAACCTGGCATATGTGGCGTAGCCGCGTGGCAGATTACCGCACCTGGGTGAACCGTCTCGGTGTGAGGATGGTCCCGTGGAGAGACTCAGCATCTGGGCCCCCGACGGGCTGCCCGAGATCACCCCCGGCGACGACCTCGGCGTGCTCGTCGCCGACCTCCTGACAGGTCAGGACGAGCAGGACCGGCCGCGTGACGGCGACGTCGTCGTCGTGACCTCGAAGATCGTGTCCAAGGCGGAGGGGCGGGTGATAGCGGCTGCCGATCGGGAGCAGGCCATCACCGACGAGACCGTCCGCGTGGTCGCCCGGCGAGAACGCCCGGGCCTACCGCCCCTGCGCATCGTCGAGAACAAGCTCGGCCTGGTGATGGCCGCCGCGGGCGTGGACGCGAGCAACACTCCGGAGGGCACGGTCCTGCTGCTGCCCGTGGACCCGGACGCCTCGGCCCGGACGATCCGCGCCGCCCTCACCCAGCGGCTGGGACTGCGCCGGATCGGCGTGGTGGTCACCGACACGGCCGGCCGCCCCTGGCGCGACGCCCTGGTCGACATCGCGATCGGCTGCGCGGGAGTCGCCCCGACCGACGATCTCCGCGGCAGCGTGGACGCCCACGGTCGCGCGCTGAACGTGACGGTCACCGCCGTCGTCGACGAGATCGCCGCGGCGTCCGAGCTGGTCCGGGGCAAGTCGAGCGGTCGCGCGGTCGCCGTCGTGCGCGGCATGGGCCAGCACGTCATGGCGGACGACGGGCCGGGTGCCCGCGTCCTGGTGCGTGCCAGTGCCGACGACCTGTTCCGCGAGGGCTCCGCGGAGGCCTACGCCCGTGGGTTCGCGGCTGGCCGGTCGGACGTCTGACCGAATCCAGCGAAGCTCGGTCCGGCGGATTGACCGAAGTCGGCGAGTTCGGTCGGACGGTTGACCAGGGTCGGCGAGTTCGGTCGGACGTCCGACCGAATCCAGCGAGTTCGGTCCCTTGTCGTGAGATCGGTCAGTCAACCGACCGATCTCACGACAAGCGACCGAACTCATGTGGTCGCGATGACATGGGACCGAACTCGTGGTCCTCAGGCGCCGTAGCTGTCGAACCTGCCCAGGGCTTTTCGACTTCTTGCGAACCGTGAGCACGCCTAGAGCGACGGGCGGCGCGACGTCATCCGCGCTACCGGCGACACCTCACCGCGCTCCTGGGTCACGGTCACCGACCAGTCCGGTTCCGGTGCACTGTCGCTCACGGTGTCCGACGGCGACGCCGGTTCCGCCTCGGGTGCACCGGCAGGGGCGCTGTCCGACGCCGTGCCGCCGGACGCGGTCTCGGACGTTGCAGTGCTGCCGGTTGTTGCGTTGCCAGGTGCGGCGCTGCCGACTGTCGCGCCGGTTGTCGCGTCGGCTGTGGCGCTGCCGGCTGTCACGCCAACTGCGGCGCTGCCGGTCGTCGCGTTGCCAGTTGTCGCGCTACCGGCTGTCGTGCCGCCGACCGCAGCACCGGACGCCGCGGCGCCGGCAGCCGGGATGCCGGCGGCCGCCGGTTGGGCTGCCGCGTTGGCCGGCGTGGCGCGGAGCGTCTCGGCGCCGGCGGATGTGGCGCCGGCGGGCGCGATGGCGGCCCGCGACGGCGGGGGAGGAGGCGGCGGGGGAGGAAGCACCGCCGGAAGCCCGTGCGGCGGTGTGCTCGTGCCGCTACCGGCGGGCGGAGCAGAGGACGCGGGGGTCGGGGAGCGAAGTGCCCCGGACGAACCCGACCCCACCGAACCCGCCGGTGCCGAACCAACCGCACCCGCCGGATCCGTACCTGCCGGAGCCGAACCAACCGCCCCCTCCGGTGCAGCACCTGCCGAAGCCGCCCCCGATGTTGCCGGCACGGCCGTCCTCGACGCCGGCTGCATCGCGCCAGCCGGGCTCGTGCTTGTCTGCGCCGCACCGGCCTGGTCCATCCCCGCTGCGACACCTCCACCCCCGGCCCGCGCTCCGCCCGCCGGCGCACCGCCTCCCGACGCACCCCTCGCTGGCCCAGTGCCTGCCGACACACCGCCCCCCGGCGCACCTCCGCCGGTACCGCCCCGGGTCGTCGAGGGGACCGGGTCGACGTCGGGCAGCGGGGACTCGAGCAGGACCACGTCCACGCGCGACTCCCGCATCTCCCGGCAGGTCGCCAGGCCGATGCCGCCCACGTAGTCCTCGAGCGTCTGCAGCAGCTTGAGCGGCGTGGCCAGGATCATGTGGAAGCCGAACGCCGCGAACGTGTCCATGGCCGTGCGGGTGAACGCGGTGTCGGCCTTGTCGAAGGCCTCGTCCAGCAGGATCGAGCCGTAGGCGGGCGTGGCGGAGTCCGACGTCCCGGCGAGCTGGTAGCGCAGGGCTGCGGCCAGGCAGAACACGACGAGCTTCTGCCGTTGGCCGCCGGAGAGTCCGGCGGAGGAGTCGTGCACGGCGAGCGAGATGCCACCGGCGGTGACCTCCACGCCGGTGAAGTGCACGTGCCGGCGGGTGTCCAGGCACAGGGCACGCCAGGCACGGTCGGCGGGGTCGCTCGACCCGAGCCGCCGGACCAGCCGCTCCAGCACCTCGTACTCCGGCTCCGTGTCTCCCGTGAGCGCGTCGAGCGTCGCCAGGAACTGCTCGACGGCTGCGGGGCGGCGTTCCTTGACACGGATCTCCAGGAACCGGTCGGTGTCGAAGGGGGAGCGGCGCAGGGAGGTGTTGACCCCGACGATCCGCTCGCGGATCGCCGCCGGTGCCTGCCGGATCTCGGCGGCGAGCTTCCGCAGGGCGCGTCGCGCCTGGTCGGTGAGGAGGTCGGAGAACCGGGCCTCCTGCTCCGGCAGGCGGGACGTGCGGATGCGCTCCAGCACCTCGAGGTACCGCGACCGGTCACCGACCTGGGCCGTGAGGTCGCGGGTGATGGCGGGCCAGCGGCGGCGGAACTCGGCCAGCAGCCCGACGATCTCCCGCTCGGCGGCGCCAGAGGTGCGCAGCCCGGCCTCCCGCTCCGCGTCGAGCGTGCGGGACACGGTGAGCGAGACGTCGTCGATCACCTCGTGCGTCACCGTCTTGCGGACGGCCGCGTATCGCTTCTCCAGCTCTTCGCGGTGCGCGAGCGGGATCGCGCTGGTCGGGGCGTCGCCGAGCTCCGCGACGACGCGCTCCAGCGAGCGCCGGTGGGCGCGGGCCTCGGCGAGCGTGTCGGCCGCCTCGGCGGCGGCGGTCCGGGCCTGGTCGAGGCGGTTCTCGGCCGCCGCGACGTCCTGGGACGCCTGCAGCAGGTCCATCGTGCCGTCGAGCAGCCGGTCGAACGAGGCCTGCGCGTCGGTGAGGTCGGCCTCGGCGGTCTCGATGTCCACCTCGCGCCACTCCCGGCGCGCCACCTGCCGCAGGGTGAGCTGGCGGCGCACGGCCTCCCGCTGTTCGGCCACGGCGTCGGCCACTGCGGCGTCGGCGTTCACGAGCTGCGCCTGTGTCTCGCGCGCCAGCTCCAGGAGCTGGTCGAGACGGTCGTCGGCGTCCCAGCCGAGCGCCCAGTCCTCGACACCGGGCAGCAGGGGCTGCTCGATCTCCTCCGGTCCGTGCTTGACCAGCCCTTCGCGGGTCACCGCCCGCTCGTGCCGGTCCAGCCCCGACGGGTCGTCGACGCACAGGTAGTCGTACTGGTCGGACAGGCGCCGGTGCAGCCACCCCGACATCGGGCCGTCCATGACCTCGACCTTGTGCACCAGGGAGGCGGCGTCGGTGGACCGGGGCGCGTCGTTGCGCACGCCGACCACCCGGTAGCGCAGCCCGGGCCCGGCCCCGATCGCCCCGGCGACGGCCGCGCGGTGCGTCGGCGCGACGAGCACGAGCGTGGCCAGCGGTCGCAGGACGCCCTCGAGCACGGGACGCCAGTCGGCGTCCTCCTCGCGGACGCGCAGCAGCTCGGCCGCGAAAGGCAGCACCGAGACGTCGAGACCCGCGGCCTCCGCGACGGCCCGGCGTGCCGCGGCCAGCTCGGCCGGCACGTTCGTCCGGGTCTGCCGCACCGCCTGGATCCGTGCGGCCACGGCCTCGTGCCGCTGCCCGACGGCGGAGCGCGTGGCCAGGGCCTCCCGGATGTTCGCGTCGAGCGCCTCGGGCGCCCGCGAACGGCCGACGGTGGACACGGCACCCGTGGCGACCGACGGCAGGGCACCGGTCGGCGTCCCGGCGGCCACCGCGGGGACCGCACCCGTCGAGACCGCGGGCACCTGCTCCGTCACGACGGCGGGTACGGCCCCCGTCAGGGTCGGGACCGCGCCGGTGGTCAGCGGCTTCGCGCCGCCGAGCTCCCAGCGCGCCTTCTCCTTGAGCGCCGCGAACTCCCCGAACGTCTCGGGCATGCTCATGCCGACCGACTGCAGGTCCGTCGCGAGCTCGCCACGGCGCGTGCGCGCCAGCGCGGCGATCTCGCCGGCCCGCTGGAGGCGGTCGGCCTGCGTGGCGAGCGCCTGCCCGCCCCGCGCGCCGAGCACGTTCACGGCCTGCTGGTGCGTGTTCGCCGCGACGTCGACCTCTGTGTCGGCCGCCTGCCGGTGGTGCTGCGCGCGCTCCTCGGCGGCTCGCGCCTCCGCGAGCGCGCCGTGGGCGAGGTCGAGCTTCCACGCGTCCTTGAACGTCTCCAAGGACCCGCGCAGGGTCGCGGCCCGGACTCCGGCCGCCGAGCCCTCGTCGTACGCCTTGGTCAGGGTCGCGAGGCGGCTCAGGTGCTCGATCTGCCGACGCGAGGTCTCGATGTCGGCGTAGGCGCGTGCCACGTCCGCGAACTGGTCCACCGCCTGGGCCGCCAGCTCGAACGTGCTCGGCTCGTCCAGCATGTGCCCGCGGAACAGGTCGTCCAGGCTGCCCAGGTTCTTCGCCGACTGCGTGCGGTGCAGCAGCACCAGCGCCTGCTCCGAGCCGATCCCCAGTGCCTGGGTGAACGCGGCGGCGAACGGCCCGTGCCGTTCGCTGACCGTCGCGGTGGGCCAGGCGGCGGTCACCCCTGCGACGTCGGGCCCCGAGCGGACGTACCGCTCGAAGTCCAGCAGGCCCGTGTCGGACGGCACCACGACGTGCAGCGTCGACGGGTTCGACGAGCCCCGCGTGAGGTGGAACAGCCGCACCAGCGTCACGGTGCCGTCCGGGGCGTCCGTACCGTTCGAGTACTGCAGCAGCACACCCGACCAGGTGGCGCCCGGGCGCAGATGGTCGGCCACCACCTCGCCCGTGCTCTCGTCGGTGCGGTGCCGCCACGCGCCGCGCACGTACGAGACCACGTCCCGGTCGCCCGCCTCACGCTCGGTGGCACCCGTGCCCGCGGCCGCCACGTTGAACCGCAGCTGCTCCGGCGGGGTCAGGACCGCCGCGACGGCGTCGACGAGCGACGACTTGCCCGAACCCGAGTGGCCGGTGAGGAGGAAGCCCTCGCGTGGCACGGGCACCACGTGGTGCCCGGCGAACGTGCCCCAGTTGACCAGCTCGATGCGCGCGAGGCGCCACTGTCCGGGATGGGCGGGGTTCATGCGCTCTCCTTCGCCAGCCGTGCGTACTCGGCGCTCAGCGCCGCTACCTGGTCCGCGCCGAACACCGTGCGCAGCACCGGCGAGACCACGCACCGGTCCCCGCTGAGCGGCTCCAGCATGCCCGACTCGATCAGCCGGGCCCACGTCGCGTCCAGCTGCCGGGTGAAGTCCATGGGCGAACCTCCGCCGCGCCGCCGGTACATCCCGAGATGGTCGGACGCCTCGTCGCGGCTGATCGCCACGCGCCCGTCCGCCGAGTCCAGCAGCAGGGCCCGCAGGTGCAGCAGGAGCGCGGTGTCCAGGAACGTCAGCGTCAGCTCCCGCACCACCTGGGGCGCGTCCGGGCCCGGTACGTCGCGCACGAACGCGACCTGCGCGTCGGCGTCGACCACCAGGTCGAGGTACTGGTCGGCGAGGCGCTCGCGGACGACGCCCTCGTTCGTCAGGAGCGCACGCCAGGTGTCCGGGTCGGACTCGGCGGCCAGGTACGGGCCGCGCACGAGCCGGGCCAGGGCGAGCCGTGCCGGAGCGGGCAGCGTGCCCTGGTCACCGGGCCAGAGGCGGACGCCCGTGCCCGCGTCGTCGCCGGTGCCGTGGGCGGCACCGCCCCCGGCGCCCGCCGACGCCGCGCTGCCCGTCGACGCCGCACCCCCGGCCGGGCGTCCGGGGCGGGCGCTGCGGAGGTCGGTCGAGCCCGGGCCGGCCGGGCCGGGTCCTGTCGCGTTGGGTTCGGTCACGGGACATGCTCCTCGAACTGGTGCTGGGGGAGTACGGCCCGCCGCGCGACGCCGCGCGAGGACCGCCAGTTCACGTCTTCGCTGGTACCGGTGGCCACCCCGTGTCGTTCCGCGAGCGTCAGTAGGCCCACGACGCTCGCGGCGCCCTGGGTGGCGGGGTGGGCGTCGAGCACGGAGGCGACCGTGGCACGGCCGTCGGCCTCGACCTGCGCGTTCACGTGGCCGCGCAGCTCGTCCACGTCGATCTCGGAGTCGCGGGCGAGAGCCCGCAGCGCCGTGAGGGAGACGGCACGGGGCGGCAGGGCGGGCGCGGCCGGTGGCGCCTCGGCGTCCTCTCCACCCGGGTTGTGCGGCTGGAAGCCGCCCACCGACCGGGGCGTGACGGCGCCGAGCGGCAGCGTCAGCCGCATCTCGGTGCCGGGTGTGACCTCGGGGGCGGCCGCGAGGGCGGCGTCCTGCGCCTGGCCGAGCAGCCGGCGCAGCGCCCGCTCGGCCGGGAGCTCGCCGGACCTGACCATGCGCTGCAGCGCGCGGCGCAGCACGGTCATGGTGTCGGTGAGCTCGTCGGCGGCGTCCTGCAGCGTGGGGAGCAGCCGGCGCAGCGTGGAGGCCTCGGCGGGCGCCAGGTGGACGGTGTCGAGCACACGGCCCACGTCGTCCTGCGCCGCGTGCTCCGCCTGCCGCAGCAGTTCCCGGAACGCGACCAGGCCGCGCCCGGCATCGGACTCGGCGAGGTGGTCCACGCCCCGGTAGATGTCGTCGAGGAACGTGTCGCGCGAGCCGTCGGACTCCAGGAGCCGGCGGCGCAGCTCGCGATCGGTGCGCTCCAGCTCGGTGCGCACCCTGGCGAGGTCGGCGGGGATGTCGCCGGCCAGGGCCAGGATCTCGCGGGCGCGCTCGGCGGCGGCATCGGCCGGCAGGGCCTCGTCGTCGCCGCGGCGGGCGCGCTCGATCCTGGCGTCGAGGGCGGCGCGCTGCTCCAGCAGGGCGGCCAGGCGGGCCTCCGGATCCGGGTCGGCGTCGGCGGCCAGCGTGTGCAGCCCGTCGAGCACGGCGCCGAGCCGGGACGGGGTGACGGCGGGGTGGGGCTTGCTCAGCCGGGAGACGAAGCGGATGGCGAGCAGGGCGCCGTCGGACAGCTCAAGGGTCTCGGTGCCGGCCTCGCCCGGGGTCTGCGTGGTGCGGCGCCGCACGAGGACACCCTCGTCGATCCACTCGGAGACGTAGAAGTAGCCCGAGTAGGGCAGCTCGAAGCCCGCCCGGCGCAGCTCGGGCAGGTCGTCGTCGATCCGGTCGGCGAGCTGCTCGACGGGCAGCCGGCGGCGGGAGCCGCCGAGGTTGCGGTCCAGCAGCACGACGGCGGCCGCCGCGTTCCGCGACCGCAGCAGCACCCAGGCGGGATGCTCCTGGAGCAGGGCGCGCACGCCGCGCGCCGCATGGCCGCGACGAGCCGACCCGTGCCCGGCGGCCTGCCGGGGCCCGGCAGCGTCACCCGGTGAGCTCGCAGTACCCATGAGCGCTGAGGGTAGTAGGCCAACGTGTCGGTGCGGCACCCCCGGAGGAAACATGCGACACCCGCCCTGTCGATGAGCCGCGACGGGCATAGACGTATAGAGTCTGGTCTCACAGGGCTTGCCGGAAAATAGATCTCTACTTTCCGGCAGGCCCTGTCGTGCGTCATGGCACGTTTTCGATGGCCGAGCGTCGACGGGAGGGCGCCTTGCTCACGACAGCAGCCCAGATCGTTGTCAGGATCCGAGCCGAGCGAGAGCTCAGCATGAGTTCACTGGCAGTGCTGGCCGGCGTGCCCACGTCGACGATCAGCCGGATCGAGTCCGGACAGGTCGAGCCGACGCTCGGCATGATCCGCCGCATCGCGCTCGGCGCCGGCTACCACCTGCACCTGCAGTACTACGACCTGTTCTCGGGCAAGCTCGAGGACCATGTCGTCGGGGCACGCTCCGCCGAACGGCCCGGCACGGCGGGCGGCGCGTAGGGTCATACCGCGACGATCCGGGTTCGTCCGCTGTGACATTGGGCCTGAATACCGCCGAATTCGGGCGGGGACCCGCGTTCAGGTTGTGCCCGCCATTCCTCTGAGCAATATGGTCGTCATATGCCGAACGTCATGATCCCCGCCGAAGTGCGGGAGGACGTAGAGACACTGTGGGCGTTCCACGACCTGCAGCACGAGCCGCGACCGGTCGACGTGTGCATCGGCCTGGGGGGTCACGACCTGGGCGTGGCCGACTACACGGCCGATCTCTACCTGGAGGGGCTGTTCCGGCAGATCGTCTTCACGGGTGCCAACGCACCCACCACCGTCGACGCCTTTCCCGAGGGCGAGGCCTTCGGTTATCGCGACCACGCCATCGCTCGTGGCGTGCCTGCCGACGCCGTGCTGGTCGAGCCGGCCGCGACGAACACCAGCGAGAACCTGGAGTACAGCCGCAAGCTGCTCGCCGAGCGTCAGGTGGAGCCGTCCTCCGTGCTGCTGGTCTCGCACCCCTACCAGCAGCGCCGCGCGTTCGCGACGTGCCGGGTCGTATGGCCGGACGTCGACGTGCTGTGCGTGTCCCGGCCCTTGCCGCTCGACGACTACCTCCGGACGATCGGCGACGCCGACCGGGTGGTCGACATGCTCGTCGGCGAGACCCAGCGCCTCACGCTGTACGCCGACCTCGGCTTCATCGCCCACGAGGAGGACGTGCCCGACGCGGTGGTCGGTGCGTTCGACCGGCTCGTGGCCGCGGGCTACACGTCGAGGCTCGTGGAGGACCGCCGCCCGATCGACGTCTGACCGACGTCTGCTCCACTGTGGTCGATGGTGCCGGTCTGAGGCGGATGTCACGAATCGGACGACTCGTACATCCCTGGCGAGTCGCCTGGTTCTCCGTTACGTTCCGGGCATGGGCGAGGAAAGCAAGCGGGGCAAGGATCCCAGGAAGTTCACCTGGCAGGAGATCTTGACGTTCATCGCGGGCGCCGGATACGTGGCGAGCCCGATCGACCTCCTGTCGGAGGGCGTGCTGGGGCCGCTCGGCCTCGGGGACGACGCGATAGCGATCATCATCGCCGGCGTCACCCTGTACAAGGCGGTGCAGCGGTTCCGGAAGCACCGGCCGGTGCCAGGTACCTCTGACGGCACGACGTCGGGCGGCGCCGGGACGGGGTCCTCGGACACCGGCACGTCGACGTCGGGCGGCGGGGCACAGGGGAGCCCGTCGTCCAGCACCCCGCCGGGCGGTTACGCGACGGGCAGGACGATCCCGGGTACTGCCGAGGACGTGACGCCGGGCCGCAAGCCCCGGCGCTGACTCGCCGCCTCCCTTTGGCCGGCCCGTTGGAGCCGGTCTAGGGTCGATGGCGTGGCTGGCGACAACGCACCTCGGATCCTCGTCGTGGGCGGTGGTCCCACCGGTGCTGCCACGGCGATCGCACTGCGACGCGAGGTGCCGGACGCGCGCGTCACGCTGGTCGACAAGGCCACGTTCCCCCGCGACAAGACGTGCGGCGACGGGCTGGGCCCGGGTGCCAGGAGGGTGCTCGACGGCCTCGGTCTGTCGGAGCGGCTCGAGCAGTTCCACATGCCGATGTCGGTGGCGATCAGCGGCCCGGGCGGCGTCGAGGCCGTCGCACGCGGCCCGCTCATGGAGGGCCGCGACCTCGCCGGGTACGTCACGCCGCGGCTGGCGCTCGACGACCTGCTCCTCGAGGCGGCGCGGGAGGCCGGGGCCGACGTCCGCGAAGGCGTGTCCTTCAAGGGCATGGCGCCTTCCGGGCCGGAGCCCGCCGCGCCGGGCGGACTGCGCGGTGAACGGGTCACCCTGTCCAGCGGCGAGGCCACGTTCGACCTGGTGGTCGGCGCGGACGGCACGTACTCCGGGGTACGGCGGGCCATGGGGGTCGAGCGCCCTTCGATGCGGCACTCCCACATCGCCATGCGCGCGTACGGGCGGGTGACCCATCCGGACAAGCCCGTGAGCGACACCCTCCGCTTCGACTTCCTGGAGACGCTCCTGCCGGTCTACGGCTGGGTCTTTCCCCTGCCCGACGACGGCGCCAACCTCGGCGTCGGGATCCCGGTGAACCATCTCAAGCGGCAGACCCAGCGGCACGGCCGCACCCTGCGCGACCTCTTCGACCTGTACGTCGAGGACCTGGAACGGCGCGGTTTCGTGGTGTCCGGGGTCGAGCGGGTCGCCGCGCACCAGCTGCCGCACGCCGCGGCCCGTACCCCGATGACGGTCCGCGGGCGCTCCGCGGTGCTGCTGGGCGACGCTGCCGCGACGATCAACCCGCTCAGCGGCGAGGGCATCTTCTACGGGATGGCCGCCGGCGTGCAGCTCGCGGAACACCTCGGGGCGCTGGAACGATCGGGCGCCTCCTGGCAGGGAGCGGACCTCGCCGCCACGCTGACCGGGTTCGAGCAGGCGCACCGGCGCCGTTTCGGGCGGCACTACCGGGAGTGCTACCTGGCGCAGCAGCTCATGCGCTCCAAGCTCTGGGCGGGCGCTGCCACCCGGGCGGTCGCGGCCTCCGACACCGCGATGGCGCACGTGGCGCTCATGCTCTTCGACGAGCAGTCCGCCGGATCGCGAGGGCTGCTGCACCTGGCGGCCAGCAGCCTGCGTCCGCTGCTGCGGCTGCCCGTGGGAACCGGGCGCTGAGCCGCCACGGGATCTGTCAGAATTGCGCTCCCGCGAACTTCCGTCCGGGGTTCACCCTTTCCGCCCTTACTCGAGGACGACGATGTCACGCTCCATCCGCCGGGCCGTCGCACGACTGATCTGGACCGTCACCGGCTACCGGATGCGCTCGGAGCCGGCCCCGACCCGGCCCACGGTGTTCATCGGTGCGCCGCACACGTCCAACACGGACTTCTTCCTGATGCTGGCCATCGCGTTCGACCTGGACCTCAAGGTCCGGTTCCTCATCAAGGACTCCTGGTTCAAGGGGCCCCTGGCCGGTCTCATGCGGTCCCTGGGCGGAATCCCCGTCGACCGGAACGACCCGGCGAGCATCGTCGAGGAGATCCTCGCGGCCGTCGAACGGGGCGAGGAGTTCCACCTGGTCGTCACGCCGGAGGGCACCCGGGGCGCGGGTTCGGGCTACTGGAAGTCCGGCTTCTACCGCATCGCGCTCACGTCCGGCTTCCCGGTGACGCTCGGATACGTGGACGGCGTGGCCAAGGTCGCCGGTCTCGGGCCCAGCATCCGGCTCACCGGCGACGTCGGCGCCGACATGGACGTGATCCGGGCCTTCTACGCGGACAAGTCCGGCGTCAACCCGACCAACCGGGTGGAGCCGCGCCTCCGCTCGGAGGACCAGCCCAGCTGAGTGCTGGGTATTTGTCGATTCCTGTCCGGTACGTCGACAAATACCCAGCACTCAACTGCTCACATGGTGAGCGAAGCGACCTCGTCCGGGAGCTCCATCGGGTCCATCGGGCCGTGGTGGGTGACCGTGCCCTCGTCGTCGATGAGCACGATGTCGCCGTCGGCCATCACGCCGAAGTGCGAGGCGAGGTCGCCCATGCCGTCCTCGAGCTGCGTGACGCCGCCGACGCTCGCCATCGGGTCGTCCATGGGGTCGCTGCCGTCGCCGGCGACCGAGAGCATCTCGACCCCTTCGACGTCGGCGAGGGCGGCGGCCGTGTCGGCGCACGTGTCACACATCTCGGACCAGAAGAGGACGACGGCGGGGCTGCCCGCCAGCTCGGTGCCCTCGAAGGTGTCGCCGCTCACCGTGGTGGCGGTGAAGTCGAGCGCGTCGGACATCATCTCGTCCTCGGCCATCTCGTCGTCCATGGGGGACTCCGACATCTCGTCCATGGGGGACTCCGACATCGTGTCCTCGGACATCTCGGCGCTGCCCGGCTCCTCGGCGGAGCCGCATGCTGCAAGAGTGAAAGCGCAGGTCAGGGCTATGGCGGCGAGGGTGCCGCGGTGCAGTGTTCTCATGTGGTCGACGCTAGGCGCGTGCTGCGGCGAACAACCCTTACGGGCTGCTTACCGGCTTCTTACGCACCCGGTCCGTCGTCTGTCGGCGCGAGCGAGTCGAGCACGCGTGCCAGGCCGAACTCCCAGGCGTGGGCCGGGCTCGACGCCGCGTTCATCTCCTCGCCCGCGGCGGCGCCCACGCGTCGGGCGACCGGACAGTCGTCGCCGAGATACTCCGCGAGCCGCCCCGCCCACCGCGCCCAGGTGTCGGGCATCTCGTCGGCCCGCTGATCCCGGCGCCGTGCGCGGGCAGCGGAGCGGACGAAGTCGAGCACGAAGGTGAGCGCGGCGTCGCGGGCGACGTCGTCCAGGGACAGCCCGTCCAGGGCGTGCAGCTCGTGGTCGTACTTGGCGATGGTGCCGGGGCCGAACGCCGTGCGGTCGTCCTCGATCTCCAGCAGCCAGGGATGGTCGAGGTGCAGGGCGAGGTTGGCGTCGGCGATGCGGCGCACGCGCGTGCGCCAGCCCGATCTTCCGTAGGCGGGCAGCGGCATCCGCGCATGGGCGGAGTCGGCCAGCAGCACGAGCAGATCGTCCCGGCCGTTCACGTGCGTGTAGACGGACATGGTCGAGATGCCGAGCGCGTCGCCGAGACGCCGGACCGTCACGGCGTCGAGGCCCTCGGCGTCGGCCAGTGCGAAGGCCGCGTCGACCACCGCCCCCGTCGTGACGCGTGCCCTCGGGCCGCGCGCGCCGCCCTGCGGGGCGGACGGGTGGTCGCGCCAGAGCAGGTCGATCAGCTCACGGGGCATGGGTCTCCAGGATCGGGGTGACAGGCCGGGAACATTCTGCAACCATCCTACGTTGTACGCCGTACAAGGTTATGGATTCGACCCGAGGAGCCCGCTTGAAGATCACCGAGACCGCCCTGTCCCTCAACGTGCCCGACGTCGCCGCCTCCGCACGCTTCGCGCAGCAGCACTTCGGATTCACCGAGACCATGTCCGCGGACGGCTTCGTGGCGCTCTCCCACCCCACGGCCGGCCTCAGCATCGTGTTCCTGCGCGTCGGCCTCGGCACCTTCAAGCCCGAGCGCATCGCCGGGCCGGCCGGACAAGGTCTGCTCGTCGCGTTCGTCGTGGACGACGTCGACACCGAGTTCGCCCGCATCTCCGCCGCCGGGGCGGAAGTCGTGACCCCACCCGAGACGGAGCCGTGGGGCGAGCGCTACTGCCAGTTCGCCGACCCCAACGGCATCGTCTGGCAGCTCGTCCACTGGGTGTGAGGTCCCAGCACTATCCGTGGGCCCAGCCCGACCACCGGGTCACCCGCACTCTGATCAACGGCCCCTCCGGCCGGCGCTCGCGGTACTGCGGGTACCGCGCGGCGAGCGCGTCCAGCGCCGCCGCGCGGGGCTCACCCTCCTGCCCCTCGCCCCCCTGCTCAAGGGTCGCGACGCCGTCGGCGCGCACCCACCAGAGCTGCGCCCACTCGTCGTCGTACCGGTCCACGAGGAACGCGACCCGCGGGTTCTCCGCGAGGTTGCGCAGCCGCCTCAGGCCGTGCGTGGTCTTGGGCTTGTGGTCGACGACGACCACGATCTCGGCACCCGCGGGCGCGTCGGCCGCGGCACCGCGTGGTGGGTCGCGCACGGCCTCGAGCAGGGCGAACGTCACCGGGACGAGGTGCGGGGCACCGCCGGCGTCGGCCGTGGCGAGGTAGGCGTGCCGCGCGTCGGCGAAGCGGGAGCGGCAGACATCGGCATCGAGGCGCACCGTGCCATTGTGCGAGTGCGCACGCGGCATCGCCGCTCCGACGGCCGGGGAGCGGGCTGAGCCGGGCGGGCTGATCCGGCTGGACCGAGCCGGGCGGGCCGAGCCGAGAGCTGCCCGATCACCGATGCTGGGACGCATGAGCGACAACCAACGTCCCCGACGGGCACGCGACCTCGGCATCGTCGTGGGCGCGCTGCCCACCGGACGGCACAACGCCCTCACCGACGTCCCCGGCGTACGCGTGGGGCACACCACCATCGTGGACCCGCCCCGGCTCCACACCGGAGTCACGGCGATCGTCCCGGACGCCCTCGGCCCCGACCGGCGCAGCCTGCCGTGCGGGCTGTTCGTCGGCAACGGGTTCGGCAAGCTGGTCGGCGCGACACAGGTCGCCGAGCTCGGCGCCCTCGAGACACCGATCCTGCTGACCGCGACCCTCAGCGCGTTCAGTGCCGCGGACGCCCTGGTCACACATGTGCTCGCGAGCCCAGGTCACGAGGAGACCCGCACCCTCAACCCCGTCGTGGGAGAGACCAACGACGGCCGCCTCAGCGACATCCGCGCCCGCCCCATCGCGGAGTCGCACGTGCTCGCGGCGCTCGACGGGGCCGCGTCCGGCCCGCCTGAGGAGGGCTGCGTCGGGGCTGGGGCCGGGACCATGGCACTCGGGTTCAAGGGCGGCATCGGCACGTCGTCCCGACGGGTGCACGGCTGGACGGTGGGCGCCCTGGTGCAGTCCAACTTCTCCGGCACGCTGACCGTGCGTGGCGTACCGGTCCGGGCCGCCGCCGACACGGCGCCGGAGCCCGCGGGGGAGCCCGAGGGCAACTCCTGCATGATCGTGGTCGCCACCGACGCGCCGCTGGACGCCCGGCAGCTGGGCCGGATCGCCCGCCGGGCCGTGTTCGCGATGGCGCGGGTGGGCTCGGACTTCGCGGGCGGCAGCGGTGACTACGCGCTGGCGTTCAGCACGCCGGGCGCGCCGCCGTCGGCCGGCCCGGAGGGCGTGGACGAGGGCTGCGCGGTCGACGGCAGCGTGGACGAGCGCGACCTGGACCCCCTCTTCACCGCGACCATGGATGCGGTGGAGGAGGCCCTGCTCAACTCCGTGCTGACGGCCACGACCACCGTGGGGCATCGTGGTACGGCGCTCGCCGTACCGCACGACCTGGTGCTGCGCCGCCTGGCCGCCGCCGGGATCCTGCCTCAGCCCTCGGCGGGCGCGCCCGCCTCGTAGTCCGCGGAGAGGGTGATGTCGACGTCGATGTCCCGGGGCTGGAGCTCGACGTGCGCACCACCGCCCGGATCGGCCATGGCCCCCGCGCGCATCGCGTACATCGGGGCGTTGCCGCCACCGTTGCCGCCGCCACGCAGGCCCGCCTCGTAGATCGCGACGGGCGCGACCGGCCCGAGGCCCAGCGCGTCCGCGTACGACTGTGCGCGCACCATCGTCTCCTCGGCGGCCTCGATCCGGGCCTCGGCCTGGAGGGTCCGGCGCGTCTCGTCGGTCAGGGTCCAGGCGAGCCGGTCGATCTCTACGCCGTCGACGTCCATGATGTCGGCCAGCCATGTCGAGAGCGCCTCGAAGTCGCGGAACGTGACCGACAGGCGTGCCGACGCCCGGAACCGCCGGACGCGCTGCTTGCCGCCCGCCTGGGAGCTCTTGATCCGGTCGTCGTAGACGTACGAGTGCACCGACTCCGCGTCCCAGCGTTCCGCGGCGCCCCCGGCGACGTGCTCCTTGGCCTGCTCCACCAGGATCGTGTGGGTGGCGGCCACCTGTGCCACGACGTCGTTGCGGAGGGTGCCCGAGAACGCGACGTGCAGGTGCACGGTGCCTCGCTCCGCGGGGTGGGTGCGCTTGGCCTGGCCTTCGACGGCGATGCGAGTCATACGCGGAGTCTGCCGACTCCGCGACCGTCCACGCCACCCCACCTGGCTCGCGATCCCTCTACCCAGCGATCGGGTCCGGAACGTGCGGAGATATGGTCCCGATCGCTGGGTAGGAGCGATCTTCCGCGCGTCAGCCGATCGTGCCCTTGGCCACCTGGCCGCGCGTCAGGACCGGTTCCAGGCCGCAGAACTCCCCGTAGCGCGCGGCCTCCGCCTCGATCGCCGCCCAGAGCCTGCGGCTCGGCTCCTCGGGGAGCTCCACCGTGATCTCCACGCTCCGCGCCTTCAGGGCGCGGGACCAGGCCCCGGCGATCAGCCCGTCCACGGCCACGATGCCGGCGAACGACCAGCGGTCCGGCGTGCCGTCGCGGGTCGGGGTGGGCCACCCTTTCAGATCGTGGCAGAAGAGCTCGTCGAACACCGACAGCAGGCGCACGGTGCCGGCCGGTGCGGGCTCGGGCAGGTCGCCGTCGGTCCAGAGCGTCAGGCCGGCCAGCTCGTGACGCGTGAGCCCGGCGTCGGCCACGGCCGCGCGTGCCGCCGTCTTGGTGAGGCCGCCCCACCAGGCGACGTCCTCCGCGCGGCACGGGCCGTGCCCGCGTACGTAGGCGCGGGTCAGGTGGACGAGCGCCTCGTGCTCGTCCCAGGCCCGCCGTGCGGGAAGCAGTCGGTAGGTGGCCTGCTTGCCCCGCACCGGACCGCTCGCCACGAGCAGGTCGAGCTCGGCGTGCATCATCACCTGGCCGAGGTGCCAGGTGTCCAGCGGGGCACCCTCCGCCGCGGCGAGGACCGCACCGAGCTCCTTGCGGGTCAGCGGTCCTCGGGCCAGCGCCTCGGCGACCACCGCGTGCCGCCGGGGGAGCAGCGAGTGGTCGAACCCGCGCGGCTTCTCCGCCGAGAGGATCGCGCGCCGGATACGGGGTGCGGTGGCGGTCATGAGCGGCGCCAGGTCGTCGGGTGCTACGTAGTGCCAGGTGGGACGTAGGACGTGCGTGCGCAGGATCGTCGCGTCCGCCAGAGCGGCCTGGACCTCCTCGAGCGTGGCGGGCCGCGCCAGGCGCTGTGCCACGCCCCAGGCGGACGAGTGCGGCTCCTGCGCCTGGACGGCCCCCAGCCGGGCGACGACGGCGGGTACGCCTCCGGCATCGGCCGCGCGCAGCGTGCCCAGGCCCACCGCGGTGAGCCGGGAGCGCTGGAGGGCGCGCACGTCAGACGTAGTAGGCATCTCCCTCTCCACCGGCATGCCCCGCCGCCCGGGCGCGGCGATGCTTCAGCAGGCTCCGGATCAGCATGATCACCCCGATCACGAACAGGATCAGCACCGGGATGATCGCGAGCGGGGCGAGGACGGACAGGAAGCCCAGACCGATGCTCGTGACGTCCTCCGCCGCGCTGACGGCGGGGGCCGCGGTGCCGCCCGAGACGGTGTTGGCGACCACGCGACCGCCGGCCTTCGCGGCGTGCGTGCCGAGCGCGAGGACGATGCCCGCGACGATGGGGATCCACTGGCCGGACTGGACGAACGTGCTCGGGTCGGTGACCGTCGTCGTCTCCGACATGGACCCGGCACCGAACGCGATGCCACCGGCGGTGGGTCGGATGACGGTCTGCACCACGTCGTTGATGGAGTCGAGCACCGGAATCTTGTCCGCCGCGAACTCGAGGACCAGGAGCACGGTCAGGATCGCCAGGACCCAGCCGTTCTCCAGCCAGGCCCAGGTGGGCGGCAGCGTCACGAGGTCCGTGAAGCGGGAGAGCACGCCCAGGAAGATGAGCGGGATCCATGCGTTGAGGCCCGCTGACAAGGCGAGTCCGGTTCCGGTGGCAAGTTCGAGCATGGCCAGAAGTGTTCCACGGCACACTGACACTCCGTGGGGCGAAAGTGTCCGGTGTGCCCGATCTGTTACCGGAGTGCGACCAACCGCCGCACGGTCCGGCCGAGCGGCCCCCGCGAGCCCGTGCGTATCGCCTGGAACCGGTGCGCCACTCGTGGAAGAGTTGCTCAGGTCCGCCGCGCCGGTGGGCCGACCGGGAGGTTCTGATGGTCTGGACGATCTTCGCCGTGGCATCGGTGGTGCTGCTGGGGTTGTCGGCGGGGGTGTTCTTCGGGTTCTCGTCGTTCGTCATGAGCGGCCTCGCCCGCGCCTCTGACGATGCCGCCGGCGCCGCGATGAGCGGGATCAACGAGACGGCGCCCCTGCCCGCCTTCATGTCCGTCTTCTTCGGGGCGCTCCTCGTGCCGGCGGTCACCGGCATCTGGGGTCTCGTCGACGGCCGGGACGGCGGGGCGTGGGTCCTCGGGGCCGCGGCCGTGTACCTGATCGGCACGTTCGGTGTGACCGCGGCCCTGAACGTGCCGCTCAACAACCGCCTGCTCGCCGCCCACGACAAGGGCGCCGGATGGCGCGCGTACTGGCGCCCCTGGACCGCGTGGAACCACGTGCGCACGGTCGCCGGCGTCGTGGCGACGACGCTCGCGGCGGTCGGTCTGCTCTGACCGGTCGGCCCCCGGCGGCCCGGTCGGGGACAATCGACCCCATGCCCCCGATCGACTTTCACCGCACCCTGCCCGGATACCAGCCGACGCCGTTACGGGACGTGCCCCGGCTCGCGGCGGAGCTCGGCGTCGGACGGGTGCTGGTCAAGGAGGAGTCGAGCCGGCTCGGGCTGCCCGCCTTCAAGATCCTCGGCGCGTCGTACGCGACGGCACGCGTCCTCGGGGAGCGGCTCGGCCTCGCCGAGACCACCCTGGACGCGGTGCGCGAAGCAGTCCTGGGCCGCGCCGTGCGGCTGTACGCGGCGACGGACGGGAACCACGGTCGGGCGGTCGCCCACATGGCCGCCCTGATCGGCGCCACCGCGACGATCTACCACCCGCAGGACATCACCGAGGCCGCGAAGAAGGCGATAGCCACCGAGGGTGCCCAGGTCGTCGAGGTCGACGGCACCTACGACGACGTGGTGGCGCGTGCGGCGGCGGAGGCGGCCGCCGACCCGGCGTCGGTCCTGGTGCAGGACACGTCCTGGCCCGGGTACACGGACATCCCGCAGTGGATCGTCGACGGCTACTCCACGCTCTGCCTCGAGACCGACGACCAGCTGGCCGCCCTGGGCGTCGCCGCACCGGACCTGGTGGTCGTGCCGGTCGGCGTGGGCTCGTTCGCGCAGGCGGTGGTGACCCACTACCGCGGTGCCGGGGCGGACGGCGCCACCCTGCTCGCCGTCGAGCCCGACCGCGCCGCCGCGCTGGTCGCGTCGTTGCGCGCGGGTGCTCCCGTCACGGTACCCACGGGTGACACGATCATGACGGGGCTCACCTGCGGCACCGTGTCCGCGCTCGCGTGGCCCGTGCTGCGGGACGGGCTGGACGGTGCGGTCACGGTCTCCGACGACCAGGCCGCAGCCGCCGTCGAGGACCTGGCCCGGCTCGGTGTCGACTCCGGACCCTGCGGTGCGGCAACCCTCGCGGCAGCCCGACTGGTGCTGGGGCAGTCGGGCTGGCGGGAGGCGATCGGTCTGCGGCCCGACGCCGTGGTGCTGCTCCTGTCCACCGAGGGCCGGGCGGCGAACCCGGTCCCGGAGGACCGGGTCTGACGTTCGCCCAACCATCGCTGCCAGGAGTGTGCTCGTGCCCGTCTCTCTTCCCGCCGCCCTCGACCCGATCCTGCCGCTGCTGCGCTGCCCGTCCTGCGGTGCGGATCTGGCGTCGGGCGACGGTGTGCTGCGCTGCCCGCGCCGCCACAGCTTCGACGTCGCGCGGCACGGGTATGTCGGCCTGCTGACCGGTGCCCGGGCGACCAGCGGGGACGACGGCCCCATGGCGCGGGCCCGGCGGGAGTTCCTGGCTGCCGGGCGCTACGCGCCGATCCGCGCCGCCGTCGCCGAGCTCGCGGCCGAGGCGGACCCGGCCGGCCGCTCGGGGCGTCCCGCCACGGTGGTCGACGTCGGCTGCGGCACCGGCTACTACCTCGCCGGGGTGCTCGACGCGCTGCCGGACGCCGTCGGACTCGGTCTGGACACCTCGGCGCACGCGCTGCGCGTGGCGGCCAAGGCGCACACGCGTGCCGCTGCCGCGACGTGGGACGTGTTCCGGCCGTTCCCGATCGAGTCCGAGCAGGTGGACGTGGTGCTCGACGTGTTCGCCCCCCGCAACCCGGCCGAGTTCCACCGCGTGCTGCGCCCGGGCGGCCGCCTGGTCGTGGTGCGGCCCTTCGGCGGGCACCTGGCCGAGCTGCGCCGCCACGTCACGCAGATGGTGACCGTGGACCCGGACAAGGAGCAGCGGCTGCACCAGGCCCTCGACCCGTACTTCGAGACGGTGCGTACGGAGCGGGTCGAGTACACGACGCCGCTGAGCCGCCAGGAGGCGGTCGACCTGGTGCTGATGACGCCCAGCGCACGCCACGTCACCGAGTCGGAGCTGTCGGACGACGGTGAGCTGCCCGAAGCGGTGACGGTGTCGGTGCTGGTGACGGCCTACCGGAGACGGTGATCGTTGCTGACGTTCTGTTTCCTCCTGGACTCCGAGGCACTCTCCGCGCGGGCCGACGACGGACGGCAGATGCAAGCCTGGGCAACCGTCGCCCGTCGCGCGGATTCGACACTTCATGCGTCCGCTGTGACGCTCGCAGAGGTCACCGACGGCACCGCGCGTGATGCTCGGGTGCGGCGCGCGGCCAAGGCTCTACGACTGGAGGAAGTCACCGCGGAGATCGGCTACAGCGCCGGTCGACTGCGTGATTCGAGTTCAGGGAGGCCGGACCAGAGCCCTTCGTGCGCGATTCCATGGTGGCGGCGACCACGGGTTCCGCTCAGCGCGCCACCCGAGACCCGGCCGTACTCAGGTACTCCGTGAACAGCTCCGCCGTCCGGCCGATGCCGTCCTCCTGGCGTAGTCGGGTCCCCAGGTCGGCGGCGCGCTCGCGCAGCGCCTCATCGGTGGTCGCCTGCCTGATCGCCGCCGTGAGCCGGTCGGCGTCCACCTGCTTGACCTTGATGGGCTCCGGCCCGACGCCGAGGCCGGCCACCCGGCGTCCCCAGGAGTGCTGGTCCGCCGCGACCGATGTGATGATCGTGGGGATCCCCGCGCGCAGGCTCGCGGCCGTCGTGCCGGCGCCGCCGTGGTGGACCGCCGCCGCGAGCCGGGGGAACAACCAGTCGTACGGGGCGGAGTCGATCTGCAGCACGTGGTCCGGGAGATCACGGTCCTGACCGAGGTTGGCCCAGCCGCCGATCAGGAGGCCACGCCGCCCGGTGCGGTCGAGCGCCTCCAGGTACGCGGCGACCAGCCGGCCGGGGTTCGCGACCGGGACACTGCCCAGGCCGAACGACACGGGCGGCTCGCCCGCGTCGAGGAACCGGGCGAGTTCCGCCGGTGGCTCCCAGTCGGCCGGAGCGTGGGTGGGCAGGTAGCCCGTGACATGGATGCGCGGGTGCCAGTCGGCAGGGCGCGGCACGACGAGCGGGCTGTACGCGTAGTACAGCGGCATGCCCTGCCGGTCCTGGAGCACCCGCGCGTTCGTCCGCAGCGGCGGGAGGTCGAGGATCTCGCGCCGCTGCCGGTTCACGCCAGGACGCTGCATCGTGCGCCAGATCAGCTGGTCGGTGCTCCACCAGCCGGCACGGTCCAGCACCGCGCCGCGGCTGCTCCCGTTGCCGAGGAGGAACGTCGGGAACTCCCGGGTGGGCGTGACGGGGAAGAACTGGAGGTCCGCGCACGGCACACCGAGCTTCTCGGCCACGTTGTACCCGTACAGCGCCGTCGGGCCCTTGTAGAGGACGGCCTCGCTGTGCCTGGCCGCACGCCAGATGTCGTCGATGATCTGCGGCAGGATCCGCTTGCGCGACTTGGCGGCGTAGGCCATGAACCGGACCATGTTGCCCGACTCGATCAGTTCGACCAGCTCGGGGTCGTCCGCGTACGACGGCAGGGACGGGCCGATCGGCTCGAACTCGGTGCCGTACGACGCGGCGAGCTCGGCGAAGTTCGGCGGCCCGACGACCGTCGGGTGGTGGCCCAGCTCGCGCAGCATGCCGGCCAGGCCGAGCAGTGGCTCGACGTCGCCGCGTGAACCCGCGGTGAGGATCGTGATCTGCATGGGTGTCCTTCCTCGGAGTGTCAGGTCGTCCGGTCGAGCCGCTGGTCGATGAGGGCGAGGACCGCATCGGTGTCCGGAGCCTCCGGCGTCAGCATCCGGTCGATCATCTCGGTGACGGTGCCGATCAGGGCTTCGGGCGACGGGCCGTCGGGCTCGCCCTGGTGTTCCTGGATGGCGTGCAGCACCGCCACGGTGAGGGCGTCCAGCACGACGGCGACGGACGCGAGATCGACGCCCTGCCGAACCGCTCCCGCCTGCTGCAGGGTGCCGAGGAACTGCCCGAGCAGACCGAGCCCGGCCGGACCTGGCATGGTCGCGTCGGGGTCTCGTAGGTACCGCCCGAAAACGTCCCGGTCCCGGGTGGCGATCGCGGCGAGCAGCCGATCGTCGGCCACGACGCGGAAGGCGGCACCGAAGATGCTCGCCACCGTCCCGGGCGCTGGATCGTCACCCAGCTCCTTGCGCCAGCGGACGGCGTAGGCGCTCAGCGCGCGCGCCGCGACGGCGTCGACGAGCTCGCGCTTCGAGGCGAAGTGGCGGTAGACGATCGTCCGGCTCAGGTCGGCCGCCTCGGCGACGTCGACCATGGTGAGCTTGTCGTAACCGCGGCTCATGAGCAGCCCGACCGCGGCATCGAGCAGGGCGTCCCGGCGCCTCTCGCCGTCGACCATGGTTCCTCCGTGTGACACTGTGACGATATCTGTCACAGTGTTGCGCGTCGGCTCCAGGCAGTCAAGGGACAGCGGTGTGAGGCTTGCTCGTGCCGGCTACGGATCGAGGTCGTCCGGGCCCGCGGTCGGACCGTCCGACGGCGCGGGCGACGGCTCGGTGTCGCATTCCCGCACCGGCAGCGGCGCACTGGACGGCTGCCCGGCGGGCCGCGGGGTCGGCCGGGAGCCCGGTATCGGCGGTATCGACGCGCACTCCCGCGGGCTGTCGGTCGGCCTGGTGTCGGGGGTGGCGGTCGACAGGCTAGGCCCAGGCATCGGTGAGGCGGGCGAGGGCGCACCGGGGACGGTCTCGCCCGGCGTCGGCCACAGCACGGCGGCCCCCAGTCCGGCGCCACCGAGCAGCGCCACCGTGGCGACCAGCGCCCACGCCCCCGCGCGGCTGCGGGGGAGCGCCGGCCGCTGCCCGTGGGGGAGGATCTCCACGCCGGATCCCGTCGCGTCGTCGGACCGTGCCGTGTCGTCGGACCCTGTCGCGTCGTCCGCTTCCGGTTGGGCGCCCGGCCCGGAGCCGGCGCGTGTCAGCGCGGCCGAGCGGGCCTGACCGAGGTCCAGCTCGGCATCGACCTGGCTGAGGGCCTGCCGGGCGCGGGTCAGGGCGTCGTTCTTCCTTCGCATGTCAGGTCTCCTGACCTTCGGTCACGGTGCGGTAGGCGGCACGCAGCCGGCGCCGCGCCCGGTAGACGCGGGTAGCGGCCGATGCCGTGGTGCAGCCGAGCACGCCGGCCACCTCCGCGGTGCTCAGCTCGGCGGCCGCCAGCAGCTCGACCACCTCCCGGTCAGCGGGCCGCAGGAGCGTCAGGGCCCGGCGCAGCACGTCGAGCTCCTCCACGAGGCGGGCGTCGTCCGGACCCGGTGCCGCCGGGTGGCGCAGCGCCCGCTCCGCCAGTGCCGTGCGCCGCCGCTCTGCGCGGACCTGGTTGGCCAGGACGCGCCGGGCGATGGCGAACAGCCAGGCCCGCGGTTCGTCGGGCACCTCGCCCTTGCGCCAGGCGATCGCGAACACCTCCGCCACGACGTCTTCCGCCTCGGCCGCGGTGAGCCGGGTTCGCGCGTACCGGTGCACCGCACGGGCATGGTCGGCGAACAGCGACTCGGTCTGCGCCGGTGTGAGCGTGCCTGCCTCGAGGTCGCGTGGCTCGGTGTGGGCGGACAGTGCGGTCTCCAGGGGGCGGGGATGGGCGTGGGCCTGCGCAACGGTCTGTGTCCGGCACCAGGACGGGCATGACACCCCGAGGGCGTCGGTCACGTCACATCCCGGCGCTGTCATGCGGGTCGTCCCGTCGCACACTGACCGGCATGTGACTCTCTATCGATCGAATTCTCTCGCTTCCAGCAACCCGGTTCGCCGTCGGCTCTCCTGGGGTGCCAGGGCACCAGCCTGGGGTGCCATGGCACGGGGCGCCGCCGTGGCGGGCAGCGCCCTCGCCGTGGCACTGCTGGCCACCGCCTGTACGACGGCCAGCGCCTCGGAGTCAGGGGAGCCGTCAGTCGCGCCGTCGGCAGTCGCGGACGCGACCCCGGTGCCCAGCGTTCCCGCAGAGCAGTCCGCGTCGTCCGACACCGGCAAGCCGTCGTCCGCCCCTGCCGAGCCGTCCACGTCGGGCAAGCCGTCGTCCGCCCCTGCCGAGCCGACGCCGGTGCCCAGCGATTCCGCCGAGTCCGCGCCCGCTCCGGCGCCTGCCGGGGAGCCGTCGCCGGAGCCGACCGTTCCCCATGAGCGGTCGTCGGCCCCGTCGTCGTCTGCCCCCTCGGACGCTCTCTACACGACCGGCTGACCGGGTGCCCCGCTGGCCTGCCGGTGCACGTCGGGCCAGCGGGGCAGGTGGGCTGCCCGGAGGTCAGCCGGCGTTCTTGGCCGCGGCCTTCTGGGCCTTCTTGAACGCGCGGACCTCGAGCAGCGTCTCAGCACTGGTGACGTCAGCGATCGAACGGTGCGAGCCCTCCTCGCCGAACTCACCGGCCGCCTCGCGCCAGCCCTCCGGCCGGACGTCGCGCTGCTTGCCGAGCAGGGCGAGAAAGATCTTGGCCTTGCGCTCGCCGTAGCCGGGCAGGGAGTTGAGCCTCTTCAGCACCTCGCGGCCGGTCGGGGCACCGCCGTCGGCGCCGGGTGCGGTCCAGACCTTCGCTGCGTCGCCGTCGTACTCGTCGACGACGGTGCGTGCCAGGTCCTGGACGCGGCCCGCCATGGAGCGTCCGTAGCGGTGGATCGCCGGGGGAGTGGTCGCCATGGTCACGAACTCGTCCGGGTCGGCCTCGGCGATGGCATGCACGTCGAACGAGCCCATGCGGTCACGGATCTTGCGCGGGCCCGCGAAGGCGTGTTCCATCGGGTACTGCTGGTCGAGGAGCATGCCGACCAAAAGCGCAAATGGGTCATGGGACAGGAGTGCGTCGGTATCGGCGTCGCCAGTGATCCACAGATCGGTAGCCATGGATCCATTCTGCACGAGTGGCTTGGCGGCGCTCGGTACAGGCGAGCGGTTCAGTGAGTCCGGCCGCCCTCCTGCGCGTCGGTGGGCGCGATGAGATCGAGGGCCCTTCGTAGGGCGGTCTCAGGGGACACCACGGCTGTGTCCATGATCAGGTGCGGTTGGTGCCAGTCCTCCCAGTGTTCCTTCATCCGCTTCACGTGCGACCAGGCAACGGTCGCCGGCCAGCCGGGAATGCCACGGTCACGGCCCTCGACCCGGCTTCGGTGGGCTGTTTCGTCCGAGCACACACACTCCACACCGACGTATCTTGCGTCGAGACTGTCCGCAAGGGACTCGAGCCGTGCGCGGAACTCGCGAGTGTGGCCGGTGGCATCGATGACTGCACCGAGTCCCAGCTGGAGCTGTCGTGCTGCCGCCGCGATGAGCGTCAGGTCGGCCAGTGGCCCCGTGTTGTCCGGGCGAAGCACGCCGAACGGCACCAGGGCGCCGAGTTGCCAGTCCATCGAGAAGACCGGTGCCGGCAGCGCGGACGCCAACGACTCCGCCAGCGTCGACTTGCCGGTGCCGGGTAACCCGGCCAGGAGCACCAAAGGCGGGCGCGCTGCACCCGCTGGTCGAGACCGTGGCGCGAGGTTCTGGTACTCGGCGAACGCCCGAGTCCCCATCAGTGCCTGGAAGTCCGTGCGGGCACGCGTCAATCGGTCGCGGTTGCCCAGCACACTGAGCGCACCCAGCAGCAGGTACTCGCAGCGCACGTGGCTGTCACCGAAGGCCTCTGCTTCGCGCCCAGCCGCCGTCAGCACCTCCGCCCGCCCGAGCTGAGTCCGGCCGTCGCTGTTGTCGGTCTCCAGAGCGGCCAGAAGATCGCCGACCACCCACCCGGGCTCACTGGCAACGGCTTTCACCAAGTCATGCAGGGTCGGATCGGCGACCTCCAGGCGGGACAAGGCGGCCTCGGCCGTCGGATGCAACGGAACCACGTACACGCGATCACCCTTCAGTCGGTACTCGATCCGCCCACCGAGTCGGCCCGTAGTGCCCAGGGCCGGCCAGCGGAGGGCGGGTGGCAGGGAATCTGGAGGCCGCGCACTCTAGTCTTCGGATTGCACGGCCCGGACTCTACCGACCGCAGATCGGTCGACCGGCTCTACGGGTACTCCTCCCTCCGCACCCCCCGTGACCGGGGAGTGCTCTTACCCGCTTGAGCGGGCTCCGGGCGATTGTGTCGGCGCGCACTCCTAACTGTCTACAGGTAGGGTCATCCTGTATACGGTTAGGAGGTCGGACGATGGTGTTTTCGGAGGCGGTGCTGACTCTCGGCGACGCACGGGCGGGAGGTCTGAGCAAGGATCAGGTCTACCGGATGATCGAGACGGGCGAGCTGGAACGAGTCGGCAGGGGTGTCTACGTGCGTCCGGACCGGATCGATCCCGCCATGGCGTCCCTTGCTGCGGCGACTGCGCTACAAGTCAGGGCCACGATGTGCCTGACCAGTGCGCTGGTACATCACGACCTGAGTGACGCGATTCCGCACGAAACGGACATAGCGCTGCCTCGGGGAGTCCGTCGTCCGGCCGGGTTCGACCACGTGGCCTGGCACTCGTTCGATCCGGCGACATTCGACATTGGACGGACGCCACTCAAGGCAGAGGGCGCATTGCAGATGTGGGTGTACTCCGCCGAGCGCACGATCGTGGACTGCTTTCGTCTCGCCCATCTTGAAGGCCCAGATATCGGACACACCGCGCTGCGTCGCTGGGTGCAACGGCGAGGGAGTACCCCGGCCGACCTGCTACGCGTGGCAGCGGCATTCCCGCGTTCGGTGCCGCGGGTCCGACAGGCATTGGAGGTCCTCCTGTGACCAGACCAACCCGCGACACACCAGATGGCCGGGCCTACCAGGACGTTCGCAACCTGGCTCGCCGCGACGGACGTGACGTCGCCGAGTACCTCACGCTCTACGCTCTCGAGGGATTCCTCGCCCGACTCGCGGCATCGCCCCATGCTGACGACTTCGTCCTCAAGGGCGGCGTACTCATGGCTGCGTTCGCCGCTCGCCGCCCGACCAGGGACATCGACCTGGCTGCATCGGGCTTCCCGAACGACGTGGACGAGGTCGTGATGCGGGTCGGTGGCATTATCCGATTCGATGCCGGCGACGGGCTGATGTTCGACCCGGCATCAGTGGCCGGGGTGCCGATCCGCGACGAGGCCGACTACACCGGAGTCCGCGTCAAGGTGGCCGCAAGTCTCGCCACCGCTCGGATCGCGTTGCACGTGGACGTCAACTTCGGTGATCCCATCTGGCCCGCCCCGACCCAGGCAGAAGTTCCCCGGTTGCTCGGCGGTAGCGTCCGGCTCAAGGGTTACCCCGACCACATGGTCCTCGCGGAGAAGATCGTGACCGCCGTCGAGCGTGGCACCGCGAACACCCGATGGCGCGATTTCGTCGACATCGTCGCGCTCAGCCAGACCCGGACCATCCGCATGTCTGACATGGCCGAGGCGATCCGGACCGTAGCGGCCTACCGTGAGGCCAGCCTGCGACCCCTTGATGAGGTCCTTGACGGCATGGCGTCACTCGCGCAGGCCAAGTGGGTGAACTGGCGCCGCAAACAGCGACTCGACGACAGCACCCCGGAGCAGTTCCAGGAGCTCCTGGACCAGGTCATTCGCTTCGCCGACCCAGCGCTGGAAGGCACGGCAGAACTCACCTGGACGCCTGAATCGCAGGCCTGGCGTGCTGTGTCCGTCTCGTCGACCATGTAATGGACCGCACAACGATCCGACCGATAGACGCTGTTAGTGGCTAGCGGATGTTCTGGTCGAGGAGCATGCCGACCAGGAGGGCGAACGGGTCCTCGCTCAGCAGTCGGTCCGTGTCGGGGTCGCCGGTGATCCAGAGCTGGGTGGCCATGAGCCCATTGTGACCCACGTGCGCCGACGCGCACTCAGGGAATCAGCCGGTCCACGAGCTCCAGCGTCTCAGTGACGAAGTGCCCGTCGTCGCGCACCACCAGCGTCCCGCCCAGGTGGTCGAACATGGCGCGGCCCTGGTCGGCGTCGCAGCCGAACTCGTCGGTCACGGAGTTGACGAACACCAGCTGCCGGGCGTGCGACCGGATGGCGGCCCAGTCGTAGCCGTCCTGCAGCACGGGCTCGGGTGCGTCGTTCGGGGGCGTCGAGTAGCCGGCCACCAGCACCGCCTGTGCCACGGTCACGTCGAGGTGCTCCAGGAGAGCGAGCAGCAGGGCGGCCCCGCCCGAGTGCCCCACCAGGACGGTGTCCTCGTCGAAGGTGTGCGCGGCGAGCACCGTGGGCAGGAACGTCGCGATCGGGTCGGTGTCGGTCCCGGGATGGTGCGGCAGGTCGACGTCGTATCCCCGCTCGCGCAGCCGTTCCGCGAGCCACGGGTACCAGATCCAGTCGGGCTCGGCGTGCGTGCCGTGGAAGATGATCGCGTTGCGGCCCATCAGTCGTCATTCCCAGAGGCGGACGCACGGACCGGCGCAGGTTCCACAACCAGATTGAGCTGGTCGAGCACCGGCGCGAACCCGATCGACTCGTACACGTGGTTCGAGACCGGGTTGTCCCGGTCGGTGTACAGGCAGACCCGGTGTCCGGCGTCGAGCACCCGGCGCGCCACCTCGGCGACGAGAGCACGGGCGTAGCCGTGTCCACGGTGCTCGGCCGGCGTGAACACGGGACCGATCCGGACCACGCCGAACGCCGGAGGTCGTGCCCCGGTCAGGTGCACCACTTCGCCGTCGACCTCCCAGAGCCAGACACCGCCCTCGTCGATCCAGCGCCGGGCACCCTCGATGCGGAGGGGTTCGGCCTCGGGAGCACGGCCCGCCTGGGCGTCGGCCTCCGCATGGAACACGTCGAACCACGCGGTGACCAGGTCGAGGTCGGCGAGCGTGGCGCGGCGCGCGCGGCCCGACGGCGCAGGTTCGGGGGCCGTGATGCGCACCGCCTCCCAGAGTCGTTCGAGCCTTTCCTCCCGGCTGGTCCCGTCCATGGACCGCAACACCTCGTCGGTGAAGGCCCGGACGGCGGGGACCGGACCGTTCGCCGACGTCAGTGGCGGGTCACCAGCTCGCGCGGTCCGGTCGAGGGCGGCCCGGGCCAGCACCCGGGCGGCGTCGTCGGGCAGCGCGGGCACCCAGAGGGTGTGCGGCGGGTGCGGCATGGTGCGCATCGACACCGCGACGACGACGCCGGCCGGGTCGCGGACCACCGCCCACCACATCGGGTGCTCGGGACGGGGACCGCCAGGGGCGAACGACCGTGCCGCGTGGTGCGTCACCGAGGCCACGACGCTCCAGACCACCGGATCGTCGGCCAGCAGGTCGCCCGCCACGGCGAGCGCGGCCGCCGGATCCTCGAAGAGCTCGACGGTGTGTGCGGTCATGTCGAGATACTGGCACGGCCCGTTCGCTCGATCGAGGGGATACCCGCAGAGGGGGAGTGGTGGACGGTCGCTGCTGGCCGAGCTGACGACGCCGAACCGCAGGTTGTGCGTCGGAGGTTCCGGTCGCGGGTGCCGAACCGCAGGTTGTGCGTGGGAGGTTCCGGTCGTGGGGGTCGAACCGCATGTTGCTCGTCCGCGGGTTCGACGAAGCCCGTCGATCCGCAAGTTGCGCGTGGCCGGTGTGGCCCAACCGAACCTTGTGCGTGCTCCGGCCACCGAATGGACCATCAGCGTGCGGTTCGGCACCCGGGTACGTGGTCACCGTGCGGTTCGGCACCCGGGTACGGGGTTGGCGTGCGGTTCGGCACCGGGATGTCCCGTCAACGTGCGGTTCGGCGCGAGGAGACCCGTCAACGTGCAGTTCGGCACCCGGGTACGTGGTCAGCGTGCGGTTCGACGCCCGGGCGTCCGGCCAAGGTGCGGTTCGGCACCCGCCCCGAGGTCACAGCACCCGCCCCGAGGTCACAGCACCCGCCCCGAGGTCACAGCACCCACCCCCGAGGCCGCAGCACCCGCCCCGGAGCGTCAGCGCACCAGGCGGACCTCGAGCACGTGGGTGTCCGGGTCGGTGGCCGTGACGCCGTCGGGCAGGAAGCCGGCGCGCTGGAAGAACTTTCGGGCGCGCGGGTTGGACGCGAACGTCCAGAGCTGGGCCGGTGTGCCGGGCGGGAGGATGTTCTCCAGGAGGGCGTGGCCCACGTTGGTGCCGTGGAAGTTCGGGTCGACGTACAGCTCGTGCAGCTCGGTGGGCCGTACGGGGGCGTGGCCCAGGTGCGGTCCGGACGGGTTCTTCATCGCGAACCCCACGATCTTGTCGCCGACCTCGGCGACGAGCGCCTTGTTGCCGGCGGCGAGGATGCGCATCCAGCCCTCGGTGCGGGTGCCGAGCGTCTCGGTTTCCCAGTGTTCGGGCGGCAGGAGCTCGCCGAAGGCCGCGCGCCGGGTGGTCCAGTGCACCGCGGCGACGCCGACGGCGTCGTCCGGTGTCGAGGCGCGGATGTGGAAGTCAGACATGAGGGGAACGGTAACCCGACTACCTGACCATGCGAACCTCGGCGAGGTCAGCGGTGCTGGCGTCGACGATCCGCGTGCCCTCGGTGACGAACCCGTTGCGCTCGTAGAAGCGCCGGGCGCGGGGGTTGTCCTCCGCCACCCACAGCTGTGCGCCGGTGCCGGGCGGCACGACGGCGTCGAACAGCGCCTGGCCGACGCCCGTCCCGTGGTGCGCCTCCAGGACGTACAGGAGGTACAGCTGCCGGGCGCGCACCGGCAGCACGTCGTCCTGCTCCACGGCGTCGCCCGACATCGCGATGCCGACCACCTCGCCGTCGACCTCGGCGACGAGGGGCGTCGCGCCGTTCGCCAGCCATCGCTCCCATGTCGAGGTGCGGCGTTCGAGCGTGGCCGTCGCCCAGAACTCGGGCGGGAGGATCTCCCCGTAGGTCGATACCCAGGTCGTGTGGTGCACCCGGGCGACCGCGGCGGCATCAGACGGTGTGGCTGTGCGCAGGTTCACGACGCGAAACATACTCCCGCGCGGGCACCTCCGATGACACCCGCCCGACGGCGCGGGTCAGGCCGGGTGCAGCGTCCCGACCAGGCATTCCTCGACACCGGCCGCGGAGAGCAGGGTCGACGGAACGGCGGCGAGCCACCCGGCGGCCTCGTAGGCGGGAACCAGCCGCACGTCCTTGACGACGAACTCGGCGCCGGCCCGCGTCAGCCGGACCGTGCCGGAGCTCATCGTGTTGCGGGCCCAGTCGGTTCCCGATCCCCACGGCAACGGCAGCACGGCGAGGATCTCCTCCTCCGGGCGGGCCGCGAACGCGACGAGCGGCGTGGTGTAGTCCTTGCCGGACTTGCGTCCCACGTGGTGCAGCACCACCCAGGGCGGCAACCGCCCCGCAACGCGGAGCACCCACGGGTTGAGAACTTTGCCTGCTTTGACGACGAGATCGGGAGCGGCCATGACCCCCATCATGGTTCAGGTGCGCGGATCCGTCAGCCCGGGCGGCGCCACGGGCCGCGACCGGCGGCCGTCGGGGCGCTCAGCCCCGCTCGAAGGAGAGCACCGGGCGTCCGGTGCGCGGGTGCGTCAGAACGTCGACCCGCACCCCGTACACCGGTTCCAGCACCTCCGGGACGAGTACCTCGCCGACCGGTCCGGCCGCGACCACCCGGCCCTGGTCCAGCAGGACCAGGTGGTCGCACGTCGAGGCGGCGAGGTTCAGGTCGTGCAGGGCGGCGACCACGGTCACGCCGTCCGCCGCGAGGTCCCGCAGCACCCGCATGGCATCCAGCTGGGCGGCGATGTCGAGGTGGTTGGTCGGCTCGTCGAGCAGGATCAGGCGCGGTTCCTGGGCCAGGGCGCGGGCCATGTGCACGCGCTGGCGCTCGCCGCCCGAGAGGGTGCCGACCGCACGGTCGGCGAGCTCCTCCGCGCCGGCGGCGAGCAGGGCGGCGTGCGCGGCGGCCCGGTCGGCGTCCGAGTCGCCGGCCAGCAAGGAACGGTGCGGGATGCGCCCCAGCAGCACGGCGTCCAGCACGGACAGCGGGAGGTCGGTGCCGGCGTCCTGCTCCACGAGCGCGAGCACCCGGGCGCGTTCCCGCCGGGGCACGCCGCCCAGGTCGACGCCGTCGAACGCCGTCGACGTGGCGGTGCCCGACGGCGGTGCGTGCCCCGCCTGCTGCACCCCGGCCAGGATCCGCAGCAGCGTGGACTTGCCCGAGCCGTTCGGGCCGAGCAGCCCGGTGACGGCGCCGGCCGGGGCGAGCACCCCGACGTCGTCCAGGATCGGCCGGCCGTCGATGGTCCAGGAGACCCGTTCCGCCGTCAGTCCTGCGCGTGCCGCGACGGTCTGCCGGCTGCCGGGCAGCTCCTCCGTGCGGGTGGACGTCGCCCATGAGTACCCGGTGCTCACCGCTGGTTTCCTCTCCAGAGCAGGAACGCGAACACGGGCGCGCCGATCGCGGCCGTGACGATGCCGACGGGCAGCTCGCGGGGCTCGAACACCGTGCGGGCCAAGGTGTCGGCCCAGACCAGGAACGAGCCACCGGCCAGCGCCGACAGCGGCAGCAGCAGCCGGTGCCGCGCGCCGGTGAACAGCCGCACGGCGTGCGGCAGGATGAGCCCGACGAACCCGATGGAGCCGCTCTGCGACACGAGCGCCCCGGTCAGCAGCGCGACGCCGATCAGCAGGATCCAGCGCGCCCGGTGCACAGGTACGCCGAGCGCTGCGGCCGCCGTGTCCCCGAACGTGAACGCGTCCAGCACGGACCCGGTGAGCGCCAGCAGGGTGCCGAGCACCAGGACCGCGCCCCCGGCGACCGCCACCGACGTCCACGTCGCCGCGGCGACCGAGCCCATGAGCCACGACAGCACCTCGCGGAAGGCGTCGCCCTTGGCCGACCAGAAGATCACGAACGACACCGCCGCGGCGCAGAGCTGGCTGATCGCGAGGCCCGCCAGCACCGTGCGGGTAGGTGTGATCGTGCCGAGCGCACCGGCCAGCGAGAGCGCGAGGGCGAGCGCCCCGACGGCCCCCACGAACGCCGCGACCGGAAGCAGCAGCGGCAGCCCGGCGAGCAGCACGAGCACCGCGCCGAGCGAGGCGCCCGACGACAGCCCCAGGAGGTAGGGGTCGGCGAGCGGGTTGCGGGTGAGTGACTGCATCACGGCGCCGCACAGCGCGAGGCCCGCGCCGACGGCGGCGGCCGTGAGGATGCGGGGCATCCGCAGCTGCCACACCATCCCGTCGCGCAGGGTCGCCAGCGGCTGCAGGCCGAGCGCGTCACCGAGCCCGAGGTGGGTGGCGACCGACCGGCCGACCTCGGACAGCGTCAGGTCCGCCGGTCCGATGGTCACCGCGACGCCGATGCTGAGGACCAGCACGAGCGCCGCGACGGGCAGGGCGAGCCACGGTCTCGACCGGCGTGCCCCGCGGGCGGGGAGCCTCGACGTCCGCACGGCCACGCCCGGCGTGCTCACGGGTTCAGGTCCGCCAGCTGGTCCACCACGGAGGCGACGGCGTCGACGTTGCGCACGCCGGCCTCGGTGGCCGGGAACGGCACCACGACGTAGCGCTCCTCCTTGACCGCCGTCATCTCCCGGGTGGCGGGGTTCGACCGCAACGTCTCCATCTTCGCGTCCGCGGGGTTCCACGCGGCGTCGACCAGCACGATGACGTCCGGGTCGGCCTCGACGACGTTCTCCCAGCCCAGCGACGTCCAGGTGTCGTGGACGTCGGCCGCGACGTTGGTCAGCCCGGCCGCCTCCATGATCATCTGCGGCGCGCCGATACCGGCGCCCACGTACGGCGTGTCGTCGCCGGAGGACCACCACAGGGCCGTCAGACCGCGTTCGTCGGCCTCGATGGCATCGAGCGCCGCACGCTGGTCGTCCACGAGCCGGGTCGCGGCGTCCTTCGCGTCGAACAGGGCGCCGACCTCCTCGATCTCGTCGAACACGGTCTCGAAGGTGAGCGGGTCCGGCATGTACCCGTCCTCCTTGCAGGCGGCGGGGGAGACGTAGGTGGCGACGCCGAGCCGGGCGAGGGTCTCGCGGTCACCCGCGGTCTGCGCCGTCAGGTTGGACTCCCAGCCCGCATAGACCAGGTCGGGCTCCAGCTCGAGCGTGGCCTCGGAGCCGGGTGCCTCCGCCGCGAACGGCTCCTCGACGGCGGGCACCGTCTCCAACGAGTCGGGCACGGGCCCGTCGAGGAACGCCGAGCCGACGATCCGGTCGCCCAGGCCCAGCGCCAGCAGCATCTCCGTGGTGGACGACTTGATGGTCACCACGCGCTCCGGGGGCGCCTCGATCTCGGTCGCGAACCCGCAGTTGTCGAGGCTGAGGGGAAAGCTGCCCGACGCCGGCGTTGCGCCGTCGTCGGACTGGCCGGAGGCGGTCTCACCGGAGGCGGTGGCCGAGCAGGCGGCGAGAGCGAAGGCCGCGACGACGGCGACGGCGGGCAGGGCGAACGCACGGGCAGGACGGACGCGGTGGGGGTGCACGCGAGGGCTCCAGGGGTCGACGAACAGCCCACGGCCAGGAACGGCCATGGGGTGAGCAGCGACGCGCCATCTCGCGTCCAGGCGGGAAGCGGCTCACAGTGAGAGCCGCATCAGCGGGCCAAAGCAGGGCCCGCGACCCGGTCGTCACGATACACCGGCGCGTGCGGGCGTCTCCGGAGGATTTCGCTCTCGGCGTCGCCGCCCGAGCCGTGCTTCATGCCGTTTGCTGGTGCCGGGTTCCGGACCGTCGGTGGTGCCGGGTTCCGGACCGTCGGTGGTGCCGGGTTCCGGACCGTCGGTGGTGCCGGGTTCCGGACCGTCGGTGGTGCCGGGTTCCGGACCGTCGGTGGTGCCGGGCTCCGCACCGTCGGCGGTGCCGGGCGGAGGCACCCGCCGCGCGACTGGCACCCGGCGTGCCTACGGTGGAGGCGACCCCAGGCCAGGGGACAGGGCAGGGAGATCCACGATGACGAACGAGCCGGAGAACCAGGCAGCACACAACCCGGACCCCGAGCCGGACGGCCGCACGATGCCCCTCAGCGGCAACCTCCAGCCGGGCGAGACCCCACCCGAATCCGACCAGGTGAGCGCGCCCCAGGGACACGAGGAGCACGGTCCGCCGCGTTGGGCGCCGTGGGTGTGGATCGTCGCGATCCTCGTGGTCGCCGGGCTGGTCGTCGCCCTCTTCGGTGGCTATGCCGCCGGCCTGCTCCGCTGACGGGGGAAGCACTACAGTGCGGCCATGAGCGACAGCACCGCCCCCGAGACCCGTCCCGCGAACCGCCGTGCCCTGGTGACCGGAGCGTCGTCGGGCATCGGCGCCGCCACCGTGCGCCGGCTGCGCGCCGACGGCTGGGACGTCGTGGCCGCCGCCCGTCGCGCCGACCGCCTGGACGCGCTCGCCGCCGAGACGGGCTGCGAGGCGTACGTCGCCGACCTGACGGACGACGACGCCGTGGCCGCCCTCGCCGCGCACCTCACCGCCACCGGTGGACTCGACGCCGTGGTGAACAACGCGGGCGGCGCGTTCGGCCTGGACCGGGTGGAGGACGCCGACATCGACGGCTGGCGCCGCATGTACGAGATCAACGTACTGGGCACGCTGCGCGTCACGCAGGCCGTACTGCCATTGCTGCGCGAGGCGGGTACCACCAAGGGCGTCGCCGATGTCGTGAACGTGACCTCCACCGCCGCCCAGGGCGCCTACGAGGGCGGCGCCGGCTACACCGGTGCCAAGCACGCGGAGCACATGCTGTCCCAGACACTGCGCTGGGAGATCGCGGGCGAGCCCGTGCGGGTCATCGAGGTCGCGCCGGGTGCCGTGGCGACGGAGGAGTTCTCACTCGTGCGGTTCGGCGGCGACGCCGAGAAGGCCGCCGCCGTCTACGAGGGATACACGCCCCTGACCGCCGACGACATCGCCGACACCATCGCCTGGACCCTGTCCCGCCCGGACCACGTCAACATCGACCTGGTGACGATCCGGCCGCGCGCGCAGGCGCACAACTCGAAGATCGTGCGCGGCACGGGAGTCTGAGTGGGCTGCGCTGGTTGAGTTCGGTCGGTTGGGATGAGATCGGTCAGTTAACCGACCGATCTCATCCCAACCGACCGAACTAACTTCTGGGCCGTGTGCAACCGACCGAACTCACGTCTGGGCCGTGTGTAGCCGACCGAAGTCGCAGTTCAAGTCCTTACAGGCTCATGACGGTGCACGCCCGGACCCCGTCGAACCCACCTCCGCGTGCCAGGCTGAGCGTATGACCCAGGCAACCGAGAGCCCCACGGCACCGCAGGCCGGCCGCTCCCCGCACGACACCTGGTGGGCCGCGCTGGCCGGCGTCCTCGCGGGCGCGGCGGGTCTGGCCGTCGCGGAGCTCGTCGCGGCACTCGTCGCACCCGGCGCGAGCACCCTGTTCGCGGGCGGCGCGGCCGTCGTCGACGCCGTACCGCCCTGGCTCAAGGACTTCGCCGTGCAGGCGTTCGGCACCAACGACAAGGCGGTCCTGCTCGCGTCGATGGGCGTGGTCCTGGCCCTCGGCGCGGCGCTCGCGGGAGCGCTCGAGCTGCGTCGCCCGCCGTCGGGCGCGCTGTTGATCGCTGCCGTCGGCGTGGTCGGGGCGATCGTGGCGGTGCTGCGACCGGACGCGACGCCGCTGTGGGCGCTGCCCAGCATCGTCGGGATCGGTGGCGCGGTGATCCTGCTGCGGCAGGCCATGGCACGGCTGCGGCCGGCCGCTGACCTGCGGGCCGACTCGGGGAGCGCCGTCGACCGGCGCGGGTTCCTGGTCGTCACCGGGATCGCGGCGGGCGTGGCCGTGCTGGCCCTGGCGGGCTCGCGCGTCGTCTCGGCGGGGGCAGCGGCTGTGAACGTCGTGCGCGAGAAGATCCGCCTGCCTGCCGCGCGCACGACCGCGCCGGCGGTGCCCGCCGGTGCGGACCTCGAGCTCGACGGCCTGGCCCCGTACATCACCCCGAACCCGGAGTTCTACCGCATCGACACGGCCCTGCGGGTGCCGCAGCTGGAGCCGGCGGAATGGTCGCTGGAGGTGCACGGCATGGTGGACGAGCCGTTCACGATCACCTGGGACGAGCTGCTCGCGCTGCCGCTCGAGGAGCATCATGTGACCCTCTCCTGCGTGAGCAACCCCGTGGGCGGCGACCTCATCGGTAACGCCCTGTGGCTCGGCTACCCGGTCCGGGCGCTGCTCGAGCGCGCCAAGCCCCAGGCGGGTGCCGACATGGTGCTGTCACGCAGTGTCGACGGCTTCACCGCCGGGACGCCGCTGGACGTGCTCCAGGACCCGGACCGCGCCAACCTGCTCGCGGTCGGCATGAACGGTGAGCCGCTCCCCGTGGACCACGGCTTCCCCGCCCGGCTCGTGGTGCCCGGCCTGTACGGGTACGTGTCGGCCACCAAGTGGGTCACGTCGCTCAAGGTCACGACCTTCGACGCCGACCAGGGCTACTGGACGCCGCGCGGCTGGTCGGCGCTGGGGCCGGTCAAGGTGCAGTCGCGCATCGAGGTGCCGCGCGGGTCCGTGGCGCCGGGCGCGGTGACGGTGGCCGGCGTCGCGTGGGCGCCCCACACGGGCATCAGCGCGGTGGAGGTCCGGGCGGACGACGGCGACTGGGTCCCCGCAGAACTCGCCGAGACGGTCGGATCCGACACGTGGCGCCAGTGGCGGGTGTCGCTGGAGCTCGACGCCGGGGACCACACCGTCGCGGTGCGCGCCACCGACGCCGACGGGCTGGTCCAGACCGACGCGGAGGCCCCGCCCGCTCCGAACGGGGCCACCGGCTGGCATACCGTGAACGTGTCGGTGGGCTGAGCTCTCAGCCGCGGGTGGCGGTGAGCAGCAGGTAGTCCCAGCCCATGGCGCCGTCGGTGTCCTGGAACCGGGCGGCGAGGCCCAGCAGCGCCTCGTCGAGAGCGGCAGTGCGCGCAGCGTCGTCGGCCACGTTGCGGTACACCGCGATGGTCGGGCCGTACACGGACTTGAAGAAGTCGCGGAACTCCGCGCCGGACGCGAACCGTGAGACGGGTAGTGAACGCACCTCCGTGTGCACGGCGGTGACGCCGTCGCCGAGCAGCGCGCGCACGTGGGCCTCGTCGCCCCACAGGGGCGGCGGTTCCGCGCCGGGCGGCGGGGCGGGCGCGAACGGCTTCATCGCGGTGAACATCTGGCCGATGAACCCGGGCGGCGTCCAGGCGATGAGCCCGATCGTCCCGCCGGGACGCGTCACGCGGAGCAGCTCGTCGGCGGCGACGTGGTGGAACGGGGCGAACATGACGCCGACGCAGGACAGCACCGTGTCGAACTCCGCGTCTGCGTAGGGCAGGGCATGGGCGTCGGCCTCTGCCCACGTGAGCTCGGCGCCGGCGGCCGCAGCCGCCGCACGTCCGGCATCGAACAGCTCGGGTGTGAGGTCCGATGCGATGACGTGGGCGCCGGCGAGGGCGGCCGGGATCGCGGCGTTACCTGAGCCCGCCGCGACGTCGAGCACGCGGTCGCCCGGCCGCACGCCTGCGGCCTCGACCAGGACGGCGCCGAGGCCGGGGATCACCTCGGAGGCGACTGCCGGGTAGTCGCCGAGCGCCCACAGCGCCCGGTGCTTGGTACGGACGGCGGTGAGGACGTCGGGCGGGACGACGGCGGTGTCGGTCATGGGACTGCTCCTTGTCCGGACTGGCTTGGAGTCTCACTGTCCGCCCGCGTGCGACATCTCCTCCAGTGCCGTCTCTGTACCGGGTGAGGTTCGCGATCTGTACTGGTGCGCGGGCCCGGCGGAGCGTTGACTTGAGTCTGCGGGGGCCCGGCGAGGAGGCGTCATGACGACGTACGGCCAGTTCTGTCCTGTGGCCAAGGCCATGGAGGTGCTCGACGAGCGGTGGACCCTCCTGGTGGTCCGCGAGCTGCTGGCGGGCAGCACCCGGTTCAACGAGCTGCGGCGCGGCAACCCGAGGATGTCGCCGGCCCTGCTCGCCAAGCGCCTGCGCTCGCTGGAGCGCGCCGGCGTGGTGCGGCGCTACGAGACCGACGGCCACCCCGGGTACCGGCTCACGCAGGCCGGTGAGGAGCTGCGCCCGCTCGTGGAGAACCTGGGCAGCTGGGGCACGCGGTGGGTCGGCGGGCTCGGGGAGGCCGACCTGGACCCGCACCTGCTGATGTGGGACATGCGGCGCACCGTGCCCGTGGCGGCCTGGCCGCGTGAGCGAACGGTCGTCGCGTTCCGGCTCGACGGCGTCCCCGCGCCGGTCGCGCGCTGGTGGCTCGTGGTGCGCGACGGCGAGGTCGACGTCTGCGACTACGACCCCGGTTTCGAGACGACGGTGACGGTGTCGGCCGCACTGCGCACCCTGGTGCGCGTGTGGCGGGGAGACCTGTCGTGGCAGGGCGCGCTGCGCGGGCAGGACGTGACGCTGGACGGACCGGCGGAGGCGCGCAGGGAGCTGCCGGTGTGGCTGGGGCAGTCGGCTCTTGCGGCTGTACCGCGACCGTGACCGGTCAGCAGTACCGCGCCGACGCGGACGAGGTGGCGGCTACGAGCAGCTCGTGGAGCTGGGAGCGCTGCTCGGCCGTGAGCGTCTGGAAGACCTCGTCCTCGACGGCGGTCAACGCGGTCTCCGCCGCGCAGAGCAGGCTGACGCCGTCGTCCGTCACGGAGACGACGTGCCGCCGCCGGTCCTCCGGCGAGCGGCGCCGCTCGACGAGGCCCCGGCCCTCCAGCTCGTTGAGCAGGCCGACGACGTTGGTGCCGTCCAGGACCAGGGCGGAGGCGAGGTCGCGCTGGGTGATGTCGCCCCGGGCGCGGAGCACCGTCAGCGCCACCAGATGCCGGGTGCGCAGGCCGAGCGGGGCGAGCGCCGACTCGGACCGCCGGCTGAGGTGGCGCGCGAGATAGTCGATGAGCGCGCCCGACCGGCGCGCAGGCTGGTCCAGGACCGGCAGCTCGTCCACGGCATCTCCTTCGTCGTCTCGGCCCCGCGCCACCACTCTACGGGCGGGCGGGGCCGTGACGTGCGAAATTGCGCGGTGAGCAGTTGTTCAGGCGTTCGCCACAGCGGGCTCCCAGAGCCCGTCGATGGTGGCCTCGGCCTGGCGCCGGCTCTCCTCGTACAGCGGCACCAGCTCGGCCATGGCGGGGTTCACCGGGGCGAGCGTGAGCTCGGTGGTGACGAAGCGGGGCTCGATCCCGGTCATCGCCAGACCGTGCGGGAGCCAGGCCGTCCCGTGGTCCCAGCCGTGCCGCGGGGTGCCCTCCGCGTAGCCTCCGCCGCGCGAGACGATCACCACGAAGTCGCGGCCGCCCAGCAGGCCCTCCCGGCTCTCGGGGTCGAAGGACAGCCCCGGGGCGATCAGGTGGTCGACCCACGCCTTCACGGCGCTGGGCGCACCGTAGTTGTAGATCGGCAGGCCGAGCACCACGACGTCAGCCGCTGCGATCTCGCCCACGAGCTCCTTGATGAGATCCCACGACGCCGCCTGTTCCGGCGTGTGCTGGTCGGGCGGAAGGGCACGGCAGAGGTTCGCCGAGCTGTCGAAGTGCGGCACCGGCTCGGCGCCGAGGTCGCGATAGGTCACGGCGCCGTCGGGGTGCTGGGCGCGCCACGTGCGCACGGCGCGCGCGGTGAGCTGTCGGCTGACCGAGCTCTCGCCCTGGATGCTCGCGTCGATGTGTAGCAGCCTTGCCATGGTCGGGTCCTCCTGGAGGTCTCTCGGGTGTGGCCAAAGGGCCTCCAGCGTCAATCATTTGTGGTTCACATAGTATTTCCGAGTCGCCTATGATCTGAGTCACACCGACCC
Organism: Promicromonospora aerolata; assembly: GCF_042682255.1. Taxonomy (NCBI): domain Bacteria; kingdom Bacillati; phylum Actinomycetota; class Actinomycetes; order Micrococcales; family Promicromonosporaceae; genus Promicromonospora; species Promicromonospora aerolata. The sequence goes on along the minus strand of NZ_JBHUHF010000001.1, from coordinate 1,936,847 downwards.
CGGGTTGGCTCACGGCCGTTCGGCGGCAGCGTGGCTCCGGAGCCTGGCCGGACGGCGGAGGAGGAGTGCGAGCCCGGCCACGGTGAGGGCGACGGTCCAGGCTGCCAGGAGGGCCGCGAGCTCCTCGGGTTGCGCCGGGACCAAGCCTTTTGCGAGGTGGAAGCCGCCGTGCACGCCGACGGCGGCCCACGTCGACCCGGTGCGCAGCCGTGCGGCACCGCACGCGAACCCGAGCGCCGTGGCCATGACCACGTAGAGCACGTGCTCGCCGACGCCGTCCTGGGGACCGCTGGACACCAGGTGCAGCATGCCGAAGGCCACGGAGGTGATGAGCAGCACCACGCCCGGTCCCCACCGCCGGCCGAGCAGGTCGGTCAGGTTGCCCCGCCAGAGCAGCTCCTCGGGGAATCCCTGGACCAGGACGGCACTGATGAACGTGCTGACCACGACCTCCCCGAGCGGGATGCCCACGCCGCTGAGTGGGACCCACTCGCAGGCATCGGCCGCGACGCACGTCGCCTGCGCGGTGAGGATGGCCGCCGCGGCGATCCCGAGGCCGAGCAGGCCGTGGCCGAGCGCCCGCCAGGACCAGGACAGGGCGACGCCGGACCACGGCCGGTGGACGAGGCGCCGCCGCCAGAGCACCACCAGGCCGACGGCGACGAGGCTGGTGACGCACCCGGCGACGGCTCTCTGCCACAGGGGGAGCGAGGTCGGCACGACGAGTGCGACTGCGGAGCTGTAGGCGGCGACGAGCGTCGCGACGACGGTGAGCAGGATGGCCCAGACAGGGCGTGCGGTCCACATGGCCGGGACGCTAGGTCCGGGGCCTGGCCCGGCACATCCACCTCGGGACACATGACCATGGTCATGTGTCGTGGAACGGCTCCGGCACGCCTGGCAGAGTTGGCGGCATGCCTCCTTGGTCACGCCTGCTCCGTGCCCCGAACCGGCCGGTCGCCTTCACGGTGGTGTTCTGGGTGATCGTCGGTGCCCTCGTGGTCGGCAGCATTCTCGAGGCGCCCGCTGCGGGGACGGGGCGTCTGGTCGGGGTGGCCGTGAACCTCGCTGCCATGGTGGTCCTCTGGGCGTGGCTGCCCTGGGACACTGCCGGCCGGCACCGCTGGGTCGCGCCTGCGTTCCTGGTCGCGGTCACGATGCTCGGTTTCACCGTGACGTCGGGCTGGCACTTCCCCCTGCTCATGGTGGCGGTCGCGGCGTTGGGCAGGGGCTACCGGCCGTCCGTCGCCGTATGGATCGTCGCGGGATTCGTGGTCACGCTCGGCGCCGTGCAGATGGCGTTCACGCCCGACGAGCCACGGCGGGCGCTCACGGAGATGGCCTTCGTGGCCCTCACCGCCGCGATCGGGCTGGGCCTGGTCGGCCCCGCCCACCCCGACGCCGTCGGGTCCGCCGATCGGGGAGCCGGCCCCGGCCGGCAGCCCGATCGCGATCTCGGCCCGCAGCCGGTCGTTCTGCCGCCGGCCGCGGTGGAGGCGCCGGCCGTCGCTGAGGTGCCGGTCGTCGCTGAGGTGCCGGTCGTCGCGGAGGCGCCAGCCGTCGTGGAGGCGCCGGCAGCTGTGGTGGCGTCGCAGGCCGTCGCCGGTGCGAGCCCGGTCGTGGAGGTGCCGGCGGCCGCGAAAGCGCAGTCCGTCGCCGAGCCCGGGATCACCCCGACTGCTCAGGAGCCGGCCGCCCTCTCGGAGTTCCCGGGCGTCGCGCTCCTGACGGGGCGGGAGCGCGACGTCGCCGCCCTGGTCGGGGAGGGACGGACCAACCGGGAGATCGCTGGCCTGCTCTACATCACCGAGGGCACGGTGAAGAACCACGTCTCGAGCGTCCTGCGCAAGCTCGGGCTACGCGACCGCACCCAGCTCGCCCTGCGGGCCGTGGCCGGCCGGTCGTCCTGACCGCAGCGGCCGGCCGTCCTGACCGCAGGATGACCATGCACCTGCTGCCAGGAACGGGCCCGTTCTGGCAGCAGGTGCATGGTCATCGTCTGCGCGCTGCGGGTGGCAGCGTTCGGCCAGGTTGCCAGGCCTCCCGGGCGAGGACCTGAGCGACCTCGCCGACCAGATGGCCGCCGGTCACGTGCGACGGGAAGAACCGCATGATGATGTTCCGCCCCTCGCCGACGAGACCGTTCTGTCGGGTCGCGTCGCGCCGGACCTGGCGTTCGGAGCCGTGGAACTCCTGCGAGTCGATCTCGACGATCAGCCACCGGTCGTCGCCGAGGTGCCAGGCCAGATCGGCCCGGCCCAGAAATCGGCCCCGCGCGTCGAAGAAGTCACGCTGCAGGTCATCGGGGGCGATGCCGGCGTCGAGCAGCCGCAGGCGGGCGTGGCTCTCCGGTGGCGACTCGGCCCGGCCGTCCGTCAGTGACAGACAGGCGATCGCCTGCACCGACCCCCTGCGGTTCGCGAGGCCACGCCGGATCACCGCGATGTCGGCGACCTGGATCAGGCCCTGGTTCAGGGCGTTGTCCAGGCATGCGACCGCGTGGTCGCGGGAGAGCGTCGGGAGCGCCTGGAACAGGGCGCACCGCACCGTGGCCACGGTGCGGCCGGTGATCTCTACCGTCTCCAGTCCAGCCGCGTACTGCCGGAACGCGATGCCGTCCCGTGCCCTACGCGCCGTACCGTGCGGAAAGGTCGCCTCCGGGACGACCCGGCGGGGGAGGCCCTTGACCCCGTGCAGCACCAGCGCGCACGATCCGACCGCGATCGCGCGCCGGTTGGCCAGCAAGGCGGACCAGGCAGCGCGCAGCCGGTCCACGTCGAAGGGGTGCAGGCCGTTCGGGACGGTGCCCGTGTCGAAGACTCCGCGCGTCAGGCGCTGCCAGGAGCCTCCGGTCACCAGGTTGCGGCGCTGCGACGGGCCGACGCCGACGGCGTCGCACTGCCAGGAGGACACGAGGCCGGCCTGTCGCCGCGCGCGGTTCAGGAGCGATTGCGGGAGCGGCGCTTTTCTCGGCACGCTCCTGATCATGGTTGATGATGCCTGAAGCCGTTCGTTGTCATCCACAGGCTCGTAGATGACCATGCACCTGCTGCCAGGAACAGGCCCGTTCTGGCAGCAGGTGCATGGTCATCGTGCGCGGCGCGGTGCGGCGCGGCTCGGCGCGCCTCGGCGCGGCCGTCAGTCCACGGTCAGCGTGTCGATGAAGGTGTCCACGAGGTCCGAGTCCTTCGCCGGCAGGTTCATCGTGATGACGTACCGGCCGGGACCGTCGGCGCGGTGGACGAGGATCCGGACGGGAGTCGCCGACGACTTGGCGTCCGGGTCGCCGCCCGCTGCCTCGAAGAGCGCATCCGTCCCCTCTTCGACGGAGGCCAGGCTCGATCCGGGCAGGTCGAACGACGTGGCCCCCGGGCCTGGGGTCTGGGTGAGGCCGCCGGCCTTCGAGTCGTAGAACTCGTTGTCCGGGGTGACATAGGCGATCCGGAGGAACGGAGGTGAGTCCGGATCCTCGCGGCTGTGCCACATGTCGGAGGTCTCGCCGGGCTCGTCCTGCACCGGGCCGTTGGCCACGATCTCGGACGGCAGGGCGTAGGTGAGGCCCTCCAGCTCGTGCACGTTCCAGCCGTCGGGCACCGACCCCGGCGCCGAGCCCTGGAGCTCTTCCGCAGCGGCCGGCTTCGAGTCCTTCGACGCCGACGTCGATACTGACGCCGACCCGCCCGGAAGCAGCGCGCCCGGCGGCGTCGGACCGTTGAGGGCGAAGGCGGCACCTGCGACGGCGGCCACCGTCAGCACGCCGCCGCCCGTGGTCAGGACGGCGCGGCGGTTCCGCGTGCGGCGGATCGCCACACGGGACATGGCGTGCGGGTTGGCGGAGGTGGGCGGCGCGACGTCGGAGCTGAGGTCACGCAGGTGCGCCACCCAGCTCTCGTCGACGGGCTCGAGGGTGGAGCGACTGTTCCTGGTCATGCGTCCTGTCCTTCCGAGAGCAGTTCGCGCAGGCGGGCGAGCCCGCGTGCGCCTTGTGACTTCACGGTGCCGATGCTGACGCCGAGCTCCTCGGCGACATCGGCCTCCGACCGGTCGAGAAGATGGCGCAGCACCACCACGCGGCGCTGGCCGGGACCGAGCTGCCGCAGCGCGCGCACGAGGCGCTCCCGGTCGGCGACCTGCGTCCCGCTGTCGACGGCCGGTGAGCGATTCGCCTCCTGCGTGACAGCCACGTCCTCGGGGGGTTGCAGGACCTCGCGACGCGTGCGGCGCCAGCCGTCGATCCGTGCGGTGGCCAGCACGCGCCGGGCGTACGCGAACGGGTTGCCGTCCTTGAGCCGGGACCAGTGCCGGTAGGTCCGCTCCAACGCGATCTGGGTGAGGTCGTGCGCGCGATGGTCGTCGCCGCACAGCAGGTAGGCGATGCGGTGCAGGGCCGCGGTGCTCTCCACGGCGAAGAGCCGGAACTGCTCCTCCGCGGACATCCCGGTGCGGACCACGGAGAACTCGGGCTCGCGGGCAGATCCGGCGGAGGCTCCGCCGGTCCGCCCGGCGGCAGGAGCACCGACGGGGCTTGGCACGGGATCGGCCCGCCAGGACCGGTCGACCGCCGCGCCGGCCGGTGGGCCGGTCGCTTGGCTGATTGCGTTCATGACTCCAGGACGCACGCGGGGCGCGATCGGGTTGCACGATGCACTTTTCCGGTTGCCGTCGCCCGGTACGATTGCCCCACAGGCATCGACCCGGCCATCACCGGTGAGCCTCCGGAAGAACAGGTCACCCCACCGCCGTCGGGCAAGGGGATACCCCAGTAGAACCGGACGGGTAGGCCCGTCACAGCCGTCAACGAGCGGCCGCGCGCAGAAGCGTGCGGCAAGCGGGGTGGTACCGCGGCGCACCCAGGTGTGGCGTCCTCGCAGCAGAAGCACCACAGATGTCCACCTGCTGCCGAACGCTGAACCGCCAGGAGCCAGAAGAACCATGGCCTATCCGCTGCACCGTCCCAGTGACGCCGCCGACCCCGTGCCCGCGTCGCCCAGCCTGCCCGACCTCGAGCGCGACATCCTCGCGTACTGGGAGCAGGACGACACCTTCCGCGCGTCCGTCGAGGCTCGTCCCGCCGGCGAGAACGGCAGCAACGAGTTCGTCTTCTACGACGGCCCGCCGTTCGCCAACGGGCTGCCGCACTACGGCCACCTGCTGACCGGGTACGCCAAGGACGTGGTGCCGCGCTACCGGACGATGCGTGGCCAGCGCGTCGAGCGCCGCTTCGGCTGGGACACGCACGGCCTGCCCGCCGAGCTGGAGGCCATGAGCCAGCTCGGTATCAAGACCAAGGACGAGATCGTCGAGCTCGGCATCGACAAGTTCAACGAGGCGTGCCGCTCGAGCGTGCTCAAGTACACCGACGAGTGGCGCGCGTACGTGACGCGTCAGGCCCGGTGGGTGGACTTCGAGGGCGACTACAAGACCCTCGACCCCACGTTCATGGAGAGCGTGGTCTGGGCCTTCAAGTCGCTGTTCGACAAGGGCCTCATCTACGAGGGCTTCCGCGTGCTGCCCTACTGCTGGAACGACCAGACCCCGCTGAGCAACCACGAGCTGCGCATGGACGACGACGTCTACCAGCAGCGCCAGGACCCGGCGGTGACGGTCGGCTTCGCCGTGACCGAGGTCCCAGAGGGTGCGGACACGCTCCGGACGGGCGACCACCTGCTGATCTGGACCACCACACCGTGGACGCTGCCGTCCAACCTGCTCGTCATGGTGGGGCCGGACGTGGACTACGCGATCGTCGAGTCCTCGTTCACCGGTACCCCGCAGCGGTACGTGCTCGCCGAGGCCCGCGTGGACTCCTACGCGCGGGAACTTGGCGACGAGGGCCCTGACGGTGAGCGGCTGGCGCCGAACGTCGTCGGACGGCTCAAGGGGAGCGACCTGCTGGGTGCCGCCTACGCCCCGCCGTTCGCCTACTTCGCCGGGCACACGGGCGCGCACCGCGTGGTCGAGGCCGACTTCGTCACCACCACCGACGGTACGGGCCTCGTGCACAACGCCGGCGCCTTCGGTGAGGAGGACAAGCAGGTCAGCGACCGCGAGGGCGTGGAGCCCGTCATCCCCGTGGGGGCGGACGGCCGCTTCACCTTCCCCGTCGAGGAGTACGCGGGGCTGCAGGTGTTCGACGCGAACGCGCCGATCATCGACCACCTCAAGGCCCGCACCCGCGGGATGGCCGACGACGAGGCGGGGCGGACGTCGTCGGGCACGGTGCTGCTGCGCCGCGAGCAGTACGCGCACTCCTACCCGCACTGCTGGCGCTGCAGGCAGCCGCTGATCTACATGGGTGTGTCCTCGTGGTTCGTCGAGGTCACCAAGATCAAGGACCGCATGGGCGAGCTGAACCAGGAGATCACCTGGGTGCCCGACCACATCAAGGACGGCCAGTTCGGCAAGTGGCTGGAGAACGCGCGCGACTGGTCCATCACGCGCAACCGGTTCTGGGGCTCGCCCGTACCGGTCTGGAAGAGCGACGACCCGGAGTACCCGCGCATCGACGTCTACGGGTCGTTCGCCGAGATGGAGCGGGACTTCGGCCGCCTGCCGCTCGACAAGGACGGCAAGCCGAACCTGCACCGCCCGTTCGTGGACGACCTCACGCGGCCCAACCCCGACGACCCGACCGGACGGTCCACGATGCGCCGGGTCGAGGACGTGCTGGACGTCTGGTTCGACTCCGGCTCCATGCCGTACGGCCAGGTGCACTACCCGTTCGAGAACTCGGACTGGTTCGAGCACCACTTCCCTGGCGACTTCATCGTGGAGTACATCGGCCAGACGCGCGGCTGGTTCTACATGATGCACGTGCTGTCCACGGCCCTGTTCGACCGGCCGGCGTTCAAGGCAGCCGTCTCGCACGGCATCGTCCTGGGCTCCGACGGGCGCAAGATGAGCAAGTCGCTGAAGAACTACCCGGACGTGAACGAGGTCTTCGACCGGGACGGGTCCGACGCGATGCGCTGGTTCCTCATGGCGTCGCCGATCCTGCGTGGCGGCAACCTCGTGGTCACGGAGGAGGGCATCCGCGACGCGGTGCGCCAGGTGCTGCTGCCGCTGTGGAGCACGTACTACTTCTTCACGCTGTACGCCAACGCCGCGGCCGGAGGTTCGGGGTACGCGGCACAGCCCCTGACCGCCGAGCGGGTGGCCGGGCTGCCCGTCATGGACCGCTACCTGCTGGCGCGCACGCGCGGGCTGGTCGAGGACGTGACCCAGCAGCTCGACACCTATGACATCGCGGGCGCGTGCGACACCGTGCGCCAGTACCTCGACGCACTGACCAACTGGTACGTGCGCACGCAGCGGGACCGCTTCTGGGCGGAGGACGCCGACGCCTTCGACACGCTGTCGGCGGCGCTCGAGGTGCTGTGCCGGGTCATGGCGCCGCTGGCGCCGCTGCTCACGGAGGAGGTCTGGCGCGGCCTGACCGGTGAGCGCTCGGTGCACCTCGCGGACTGGCCGTCGCTGGCCGGGTCGGCCGGGGACCCGGGGTACGTGGGCGAGACCCTCGTGTCCGACGACGCGCTCGTGGCCGCCGTCGAGTCCGCTCGGGCGGTGGTGTCGCAGACGCTGGCGCTGCGCAAGGCGAACAAGCTCCGTGTGCGGCAGCCGCTGCGGTCGCTCGTCGTGGCGGTGGCGGACCCGGACGGCGTCGCGCCGTTCACCGGGCTGCTGGAGACCGAGCTGAACGTCAAGGAGGTCCGTCTCGTGGCGTTCTCGCCCGAGGTGGCCGCCGAGTTCGGCATCATGGAGCGGCTCGCGGTCAACGCGCGAGCCGCCGGCCCGCGGCTCGGCCGCGGGGTGCAGGCGGTGATCAAGGCCGCGAAGTCGGGTGCCTGGTCCAAGACTCCCGCCGGCGCGGTGGTGGTCGCGACCGACGGCGGTGACGTCGAGCTGCTCGAGACCGAGTACGAGCTGACCACGGTGGTGGGCGGTGATTCGGCGGAGTCGGCCGACGTCGCGGCCGCGGTGCTGGCCGGCGGCGGCTTCGTGGTGCTCGACCTCGCGCTCGACGACGCGCTGCGCGCCGAGGGTTACGCCCGCGACGTCGTCCGCGACGTGCAGGACGCACGCAAGGCCGCGGGCCTGCAGGTCGCCGACCGCATCGCGCTCGACCTGACGGTGCCGGCCGAGTGGGTCGCCGCCGTCGAGGAGCACCGCGAGCTGGTGTCGCGCGAGACCCTGGCGACCGAGCTCACCGTGACCGCCGGTGCGGACGGCGCCGACCGCAAGGTGTCGGTGGCGAAGGCCTGACCTGCCGTCTCCGTTGAGTGCTGGCTATTTGTTGCCCGAACTGGGATCACCCAACAAATAGCCAGCACTCAACACGGTCGCCGCCTGTCAGCTGCCGATGCGGGCGTCCCACTGGTTCAGGATGTCGACCATCGGGATGCCGTAGACGTAGGAGAAGCACTGGGTCGACACGGACGTGCTGCCGCAGCTGCGGCGGTTCGATCCGCCGTCGACCATCCCGCGGGCGTACGCCTTGCCGTCGATGACCGTGTACATCGGCCCGCCACTGTCGCCTCCGCCCACCACGACGCCGCCGTCGTCGCGGCTCGCGCGGAACCCGTGGCAGGTCTGCTCTCCGCAGCTCCACGCGATGCCCGTGGCGCGGATCGTGGCGCAGTGCTCCCCGGTAACCGCGCCCGAGCTGCAGATGCGCTGCCCGACCGCCGGCCGCTGCACGGCGGCGACCGGGAACCGGTAACGCTCGTGGTCCCAGGTCGCGTCCCACGGGCCGCCCAGGACGGCGCCCGCCGTCCCGTGCTCGCCGACCGGGTCGATGAGCTGGGCATCGACCTCCGGGGCGCGGTGCGTGACCGTGCCCAGCCGCTGCCCGGCGCCGTCGCGGACCAGGGCACCCACGCGCTTGTTGCAGTGCGCGGCCGTGACGATGCGGTGCTCGCCCGCCCCGGTGACGATCGGGAAACCGGTCGTGCAGTAGTCGGTCCCGTCCTTGGTCGCGATCGCCCCGCCGGCGTGCCACGGCGGCGCGTCGTCGCGCCGGCCCCCGGCGGTGGACTCGACGTGGTGATGGATCATCTGGATCCGCACCGGCACACCCGCCACGCGCTCCAGGCGCTGGCCCAGTCTCTCTGCTCCCGCGCCGGCCGCGATCCCGCCGACCTCGACGACCAGGCCCGCGTAGTCCTCCGCCGGCAGGGCGGTGAGCACGGTCAGGTCTGTCGGCGCCGTGCGCTGGCTGTCCAGAAGGCGGGCGCTCGCATCGTGCAGGTCGGATCCGCTGAGGGCCGTCCGCCGGACGTCGACCGTCACGCCGTCGGCGACGCGCTCCGCCAGGGCATCGACGGCGGGGGGCGCCGTGCCCTTCCAGGAGACGGTCACCGTCGCCGTCCCGTAGTCGACGGCCACCCCGGCGTAGCCGGGAACCTCGGCGAGCGCCGTGGCGTTACCGGCGGCACGGTCGATGGCCGACCGGTCGACGGTGGTGGCTCGGGCCGCTGTGCGGAAGTTCGCAGGGTCCTGCTCGGTCTTGTTCGTCTCAGGCTGCCCGACGGCGGTGGTGCCTGCTGCCGCAGGAACGGTGAGCGCCGCGGTCAGAGCCATGGTTCCGACGACGATCGCGCGCTGGACCATGCTGTTTCGCCTCATGCTGCCGCTTCCCATGACAAACCCGGAGCATCGCCTTCTGACGCTGCGGTGTCATCGTTCTGCAGGGGGTGAAATCCCGCAACACGTCCTGTGATGTGCGCGGGGACAGTTGAGGACGGCCGCTCAGGGCGGCGTGGTGCCCACTCGCCGTTGATCCAGTCCGCCACGCCAGTGACGTTCCACTCAACCGGCGTGAGCCGCTGGCGGAGTACCGGCAGTGCCGTCAGCGTGCTTGACGTGCACGATATCATGAGCTTGATATCGTTAGGAGGTGGCCATCATGGAGCAGATCCTCATCCGCAATCTCCCCCCGGGACCAAGGCGGTCCTGACTGAGCGTGCTGCCCGGCACCACCGGTCGATGGAGGCCGAGGCCCGCGCCATCATGGAACAAGCCCTCATCAGTGAGCCGACGAGCATCGTGGACTACCTCGCAATGCCGGAGAGCGAAGACATCGACTTCGAGCCCGAGCGCCTGGGCCTGACCGCCCGCACCGCTGAACTCTGATGTACGTCCTGGACACCAACGTCGTCTCCGCCCTGCGCCGACCCGAGCGTGAACCTGTGGTCGCGGGCTGGGCGCGCGCCGTCCCGCTCGTCGACCAGTACGTCACCGCATTGACCGTCGCCGAGATCGAGCGCGGCGTCATCCGCAAGGAGCAGACGGATCCCGCCCAGGGTGCGATCCTGCGGCGATGGCTCGCAGAGCGCGTGCTGCCCGGTTTCGCCGACCGAGTCCTCCCGTTCGATCTGCCCGCCGCGCGCATCCTCGCCCGCTACCCAGTCCCCGAGCACGCCCCCTACGACGACGCCCAGATCGCGGCCGTCGCCGAGGCCCACGGGATGACCGTGGCGACCCGTAACCTCCGCCACTTCACGCCGCTGGGCGTTCGGGTGTTCTGCCCATGGAAGTCATCAGACCGATGACGGCACGAATGCCGTCTGGGTCTCCACGTTCAGGACATCCATCGCGATCCCCACGTACGACTGGGTCCCGATGATCAGGCACCCGCCACCCTCGCTGCGGGCCGACTCGACACCCAGTGCGAGCGCGGTCCGTGCGTCCAACACCTCGCTTCCGAGTGCCGCCACCTTGGTGAACGTCAGGTAGTCGTCCGCTCGTGCTGGAATCACCCGCTCGAACTCGCGGAGCTCGGCCAAGCACCCCTCGACATCCTTGGTGTCAGGAAAGCTGGCCACCACGGTGTCCAGGCGCCCGTGCCACCGGCGATACTCGGCCACGGTCGTGGCGACGCCCTCGGGTGAGATCGCGCCGTCGACCATCACAGGGACATCACCCAGCGTGTGCCGGCTCAACCGCCCCGGGATGTGCACACTCGCCAGTGCGGCGCCCGCCCGGTCATCGTCGACACCCCACCCGAGAGCCGAAGCCATGGCTCGACCCGCCGATTCCCCGGCCGCTGCGTTCAGCCGAGTGACCTGCGCAAGGTCTCCCGGAACCAAGGTGGGCCGATCTTCCGTCACGGTCACCAGCTCCGTACCGAACCTCGCCGCTGTCGCCTCGATGATCGTGGTGACCTCGGCGGCCTGCGGCACCGTGAGGATCGTCTGGGTAGCAGGGCCGACGACGCCGAGCAGATCGCGCGCGACATCGTCCAGGGTGGGGCCGAGCTGTTCGCCGTGCTCGTAGAACACCTTCGTCACCGCAACCACGTTGGGCTCGAACAAGCTCACCTCGTCAGATCTCCCGCCGAGTCCTTCCTCGAGCACGAGGACGTCGGCGCCCGGGCTGCGGCCCAGGTAGCACCTGCGATCGTGAATGCACCAGTTGGCGACAGATACCCGCTGTCCACAGATGCGACTGACGCTCGGGCACCGGCAAGATCTCGTGCGACCTGCTCGTACTCCTCGTCCGCGATGGCATGGCCGTCGAACCTCATCCGTTCCCGGTTGGTTCGCAAGCCAGGCGAGGTGACCAGGCCGACATGAGCCTGGCGGCCGTCCTCGACCAGAGCCGCCGACAGAGTCGCTGCTGCGTGGACCGCCGTCGTCCCCTTGCCCTTGGACCCCACGACGACGAGCACTGGCGGCGTGCTGCTCCATGTGCCGAGCGCCTGACCGATGGCCCGCGCGCGTGGCAGGGAGCGGCGTGTGCCGGGCAGCCGGCTGTTCCACTCCTCGAAGAAGGCTGCGTCTCCGGGAAGGTGCTGGGCGGTCACCCGCCTACCTTCTCACCGCCCCGACGGGTGTCCGCACCGGGTGCCTCGATCGCGCCAGGCATCTGCGCCACCCAGCTCTCGTCCACTCGTGCCCTGTTCCGCGGTTGCGGGATGCGTAGGCGGGCAAGCGCGAACACGGACATCAGGGCCGTGCCGAGGCCCAGGACGGGCCAGTGCGGTTCAGGCAGGGCGGCACCGGCGAGCACCAGGCTCGCCAACGGGATGACGAGCGAGTTGAGGTTCTGCACCAGCACCGGCCGCATCCGTCGGCGGACCGTGACGACCGTGGCGACCGGTGCGCCCAGCTGGTCGCGCAGGCGTGTCGACATGCGGACCGTGACGTGCGGCGATATCCCTTCCGGCAGGTCCGGCCAGAGCCTGTTGACCCGCTGTACCTTCTTCATCGACTCGGTGGGCGAACCGGACGTCGGCGGGTCATGGTCCGCGACGGCAAGCGCGACCACCTCGCGCCCTCCCCATCGGACGAGCACTTGCTGGCCGGACTCGATGCCGATGCGGTCGAAGACGGCCGGATGCAGCGTGACGATCGGTGCCCCGTCGTCGCCGGCGTGTGCCTGGACCACCCGGGCCGAGAACTCTGGCGCGCGGAAGAGCGCACGCCACAGCCGTTCCATGGTGCGGTCGACGGCTTCGCTCACCTGCTGGACACGCTTGGCCGGCAGGTGATGCCTGATCACTGCCGGCTCTGCGGCGACGAGGGCGACGAGGGTGTTGTCCGTCGCGCCGTCCGAGGCAGTGAGGAGGCGTAGCTGGTAGGCGAGCCGGACGGTGCCCGCCCGGACATGATCCCGCGGTATCGCGTGCACCCAGGCCGTGGCCCCGCCCTGTACCAAGAGATAGGTGCCCGGCTCGACGTCCGACGGGTTGACCTGCACCTCGTCCGCGCCCGGCATGTCGTCGACGAGGGCGGAATAGGTCCGCAGCGGGACGACCGGCGGTACCCGCACCGAGACCGTGGGGGCATCGTCAAGGGCGGCACGCAGCCGACGGCTCACTCCGATCTCGCCGGGGGCCAGTGCGCGGGCCGACTCGGGGATCCCGTCCGCCGTCGTGCTCCATGCCCACGCCACCTCGTCACGACCCCCGGCGGTGACCGTGACGGGCACCGGACCGGCTGCCCCGGAGAGCTGGTCGGGGTGCACGACGGCCGTCGGCAGCCCGGAGGCGATCTTGACTGGAACCGTCGACAGCCCGGACGGTGTCAGGGAAGCGGTCTGTTCGATGGCGGCGACCAACGCGGTGACAAGACGAGCGAGCGCCGGGGCTTCTCCCATCGGCGGTCGCAGGTGTGCTCCGATCTCCACCTGCACCGCTGAGATGCCGAGTGACTGTGCGAAGGACGTCACCGTCGTCGGGCGCATGGCGTCGAAGATCTGGTTGGTCGTGACCCGAAGGTTGCTGTCGTCCAGCGCGGAGACCACCGCCGGTGGAGCCGTGCCCGTGCCCGTACCCAGGTCGACATCGGACTCAGCACGGCTCCGCATTCCGTGGAGGTCGATGACCACCATGGGTCGGACCTCGGCCAGCCGTTCCTTCAGTGGATGAGCCTGGTCGTAGTTCGCATCCCCCGGCGTGCCCAACGCGATGAGCGCCGTGCAGCCGGTCACCTGGGCGAGCAGGACAGCCAGACCGCCCGTACCCCGATCTGCGACCTTTCCAGCATCGTCCCGCTCGTGATTCGTCGCATGCGCGGCGGTGACCACGATCTGCGGATGCGCGGAGCCGCTGATCTCAAGCAGGCCAGGTGTCGGCTCAGACACACTCCCAGCGGCTGGCACAGGCCAGGGCGAGGGCCCGCCGGCGTACTCGTTCTGGCTGAAGATCCGCTCGAAGCCCAGCCAACGGGCCGTCAGGTCGTCCGAGGTCTTCGACGTCTGCTGCTCGTCCGACACCTGCTGAGCCCCCGCACGAGATCGGCAACGTTGATTCCGGAACCCTATCCTCGTCACGTGGACGAAGCCTTTGAAGCAGTACGCCGCGAGATCGCGGCGCGAGCCCCTGAATTCGACATCGACCCCACCATGGCCCGCGTGGAGCGCGTCCTGGAGCTGCTCGGCGACCCGCAAAAGGCCTACCGGACGGTCCACGTCACGGGCACCAACGGCAAGTCCTCCACCGCGCGCATGGTCGAGCGCCTGGTGCGCGAGCACGGCCTGCGTACCGGCCGGTTCACGTCCCCGCACCTCACGAGCGTCACCGAGCGCATCGCTGTGGACGGCGAACCACTCAGCCAGGAGCGGTTCGTCGAGGTGTTCGAGGACGTCGCGCCCTATATCGGCGTCGCCGACCGGGAGTCCCAGGAGCGCGGTGGCCCGCAGCTGAGCTTCTTCGAGGTGCTCACTGTCATGGCCTTCGCCGCCTTCGCGGACGCGCCCGTCGACGTCGCGATCATCGAGGTCGGCATGGGCGGAACGTGGGACTCCACCAACGTGGTCGACGGCGAGGTTGCCGTCATCACCCCCATCGCCATGGACCACGAGCGCTGGCTCGGCTCCACCATCGACGAGATCGCCACGGAGAAGTCCGGGATCATCAAGGACGGCGCCGTCGCGGTCATCGCGGAGCAGAGCAACGCCGCGTTCGAGCCCATCCTCGCGCGGGCCCAGAGCGTCAACGCGCACCTGATCCGCGAGGGCGTCGATCTCGAGGTCGTGGACCGGCGGGTCGCCGTCGGCGGGCAGCTCGTCGACCTGCGCACGCCGGCCGGCGTCTACACCGAGATCTTCGTGCCGCTGCACGGCGGGCACCAGGCGCACAACGCCCTGCTGGCGCTCGCTGCCACCGAGGCCCTGCTCAGCGGCGGGCGGGCGCTGGGTGCCGAGATCGTGGAGGCGGCGTTCGGCGACGTCGACGCGCCGGGCCGCCTGGAGGTGGTGCGGACGAGCCCCACGGTGGTGGTCGACGTCGCGCACAACCCGGCCGGTGCGGAAGCCGTGGTGGACGCGCTGGAGGAGTCGTTCAACCTGGAGCACATCGTGGCCGTCGTCGCCGTGATGGCGGACAAGGACGCCGAAGGACTCCTGTCCGTGCTGGAGCCGACCGTCGCGGAGATCGTGGTGACCCGGAACTCCTCGGAGCGCTCGGCCGACCCGGAGACGCTCGCCGAGGTGGCCCGCGAGGTGTTCGGGGAGGAGCGGGTGCACCTGGCCGGCCGCCTCGACGAGGCGCTGCAGCTCGCCGGGGACCTGGTCGAGGCCAACGACAAGCACGGGGGCGGCGTGGGCACCGGCGTGCTGGTCACCGGGTCGGTCGTCACGGTCGCGGACACCCGCATCCTGGTCGGCCGCGGCTGACGGTTGTCCGACGCACGGGTCACTCGGGTGACCCGTGCGGCTGACACGATCGGTCGGGGTGCTGTACGTCCGGTGGCGCCGTGGTGTTACATGAATGCCAAGGGGCTCGTATGCGGGTCGGCGCCGTCGCCGGGTCGAACAGCCCCGCGAGGAGGCCGGAAGTGAAGAAGCTGCTGAACGATCCCGCCGATGCCGTCGCCGACTCCTTGGCCGGCTTCGCGCTCGCTCACCCCGACCTGGTCCGGCTCAGTCCGGCGCCGGTGTTCGTCAGCCGCGCCGGAGGTGCGGTGACGGGCAAGGTGGGCCTGGTCAGCGGTGGGGGTTCGGGGCACGAGCCGCTGCACGCGGGATTCGTGGGTGACGGCATGCTCGACGCCGCCGTCCCGGGTGCCGTGTTCACCTCCCCGACGCCCGACCAGATCCTGCCCGCGATCCAGGCGGCCGACGGCGGGGCCGGCGTGCTGACGATCGTCAAGAATTACACGGGCGACGTGCTCAACTTCGAGACCGCCGTCGAGCTCGCCGTGGAGGAGGACATCGAGGTCGCCTCGGTGCTCGTCAACGACGACGTCGCCGTCGAGGACTCGCTCTACACCGCCGGCCGACGCGGGGTCGCTGGCACGGTCGCGGTCGAGAAGATCGCGGGAGCCGCCGCATACCGGGGCGCCGACCTGGCCGGGGTGGCCGCCGTCGCCGAGCGGGTCATCGCCAACGTGCGGTCCATGGGCGTGGCGCTGGCGGCACCGGTGGTGCCGCACGTGGGCGGTCCCAGCTTCGACCTGGGCGAGGACGAGATCGAGGTGGGGATCGGGATTCATGGCGAGCCGGGCCGCCACCGGGTGCCCGCGGCCGACGCCGACGCGGTCACCGAGATGCTTCTGGCACCGGTCGCCGACGACCTGGACCTGGCCCGCGGTGAGCGAGTGTTGCTGTTCGTCAACGGTATGGGCGGCACTCCGCTGTCCGAGCTCTACGTGGTCTATGGTCGAGCGCGGCGCCTTCTCGAGGAGCGCGGCGTGACGGTCGCCCGTTCGCTGGTGGGCAACTACGTGACGTCCCTCGAGATGCAGGGGGCATCGGTCACCGTCCTTCGGCTGGACGACGAGCTAGAAGCTCTCTGGGACGCGCCGGTGAACACTGCGGCACTCCGGTGGTAGCTCGCCGGCGATAAGACGAGAAGGGTTCCGGACATGGCGTTGGACGCGGACTGGGCGGAGCGATGGGTTCGCCGGACGGCGGATGCGATCGCGGACGCGAAGGGCGAGCTCACCGAGCTCGACCGGCAGATCGGCGACGGCGACCACGGCGAGAACCTGGACCGTGGCTTCAAGGCCGTGGTGGCCCGGCTCGATGACGTGGCGGCCGATCCAGGAGCCGCCGACGAGCGCACGGTCGGGGACGTTCTGAAGCTGGTGGCGACCACCCTGATGTCCACGGTGGGCGGCGCGTCGGGACCGTTGTACGGCACGGCATACCTGCGGGCGGCCAAGGTGTCCGGACGCCCGCGGATCGACCCGCCCGCCGTCGTCGCGGTGCTGGAGGCGGCGCTGGAGGGTGTGTCCTCGCGCGGCAAGGCGACGGTGGGGGAGAAGACGATGGTCGACGCGTGGCACGCGGCCGTCGAGGCCGCCGAGGCCGCGGCGGGCGACGGTGGTTCCGAGGTGGACGTCCTGCGTGCGGCCGCCGAGGCTGCCGACACGGCGGCGACGGCCACCATCCCCCTGGTCGCGACCAAGGGCCGCGCCTCCTACCTCGGGGAACGCAGCGCGGGGCACGAGGATCCCGGCGCGCGGTCCACCGCACTGGTCGTGGGCGCGGCGCTGGCCGCGGCCCTGGCGGGTCCGACGTCGGCCGACCCCAGCGGCGCGGCATGACGGCGCGGGTGGCGCTGGTCCTCGTCTCCCACTCGGTCCAGCTGGCACACGGGGTGGCGGAGCTCGCGGAGCAGATGGCGCCGGACGTGCTGATCCGTGGCGTCGGGGGTGGGCCCGACGGCGGGCTCGGCACCTCGCTCGACGCCGTCGAGAAGACCCTCGCGGAGGTGCTGGCGGCGCTGTCGGACGACGCGGCCGGTGGTGACGGCGCGGGTGGTGGCGGCGTCGTGGTGCTCGGGGATCTCGGGTCGTCGGTGCTCACGGTCGAGGCCGTGCTGGAGCTGGACGAGTCCCTGACCGAGCGGGTGGTGCTGGCGCGTGCGCCGTTCGTCGAGGGCGCGGTCGCCGCAGCGGTGACGGCGCACGGCGGTGCGGACCTGGGCACGGTGCTGGAGTCGGCGAACGCGTCGATCCGCATGTTCGCCCACGCCGAGGCGGTGCAGGCGTCGGCGCCGGATGCGGTCGGGACGACGTCCGGGGAGGCGCAGAACTCGCGCACCGTGACCGTCCGCAACCCCCTCGGCCTGCACGCACGCCCCGCGGCGTTGGTGTCCCGCAAGGTGGCCGAGCTGGGCGCCTCCGTGACGATCGACGGCGTGGACGCCTCCAGCGTGCTGCAGCTCATGGCTCTCGGCGCCACACAAGGGCGCGAGCTGCGCGTCGAGGCGACCGGGGACCGGGCCGCGGAGGCGGTGACGACCGTCGTGGAGATGATCCACGGCGGCTTCGGCGAGGTGTGACCGCCGTCTCAGCTTTTTGCAGTTGATGAAATTTTGCGTGCAGTGCAAGAATTGGGGCCATGGTCCCCACCTCCTCTCGCGAGCCTGCCGCACCGGCCGAGGCCGAGCCGCGTCCCGGCCTGCGTGAGCTCGCCGCCGCGCTCGAAGGAACACCGGCCGAGCAGGGGCTGCGGGAACGCAAGAAGCGGGCCCGGCGCGCCGCGCTGATCGACGCGGCGCAGCAGCTGGTCGCGGCGCACGGTCTGGACGCCGTGACGGTCGAGATGATCAGCGCCGAGGCAGGTGTCTCGGCGCGCACCTTCTTCAACTACTTCGAGACCAAGGACGACGCGGTGCTCGGCGCCGAGGAGTTCAGCCTGTCCGAGGACGACATCCGGACGTTCGTCGACGGCGGTCCGACGGGCCGTCTGCTGTCCGACCTGCAGGTCATGGTCACGTCGCTGCTCACCCCGCACGCCGAGGTCCACGACCGAGCCATGCGGGCGATGGACCTCCTGCAGCAGGAGCCGCGCCTCCTGCAACGGCACATGGTCTGGATGGACCGGCACAAGAACCAGCTCGTCGAGCTCTTCGAGGCCCGGCGGGCGAGCAAGCCGTTCAGCACCGACAACGAGCTGCTCACCATGCTCGTCCTGACCCTGATGCGCACGGCCCTCGTCGCCTGGGAGCACACCGAATACACCGGCGGCCCGGCCGACCACCTGCCGTCCGCCGTCGCACAGCTCGTCGATCTCGTCGCCGGCGACCTCGACTCCTGACCCGCTCCCACCCCACCGAACCTCAGCTCGCCTGCTCCCCAGAAAGGCACCCTTCATGAGCCATGCCGTCACCGCGGCGCCGGACAAGCCGCTGGTCGTCCTCAACCAGCGCACGATCTGGTTGATCTTCGGGGCCCTGATGGCCTCGATGTTCCTGTCCTCCCTGGACCAGACCATCGTCGGTACGGCCATGCCCACCATCGTGGGCGAGCTGAACGGCGTGGAGCACCAGGGCTGGGTCATCACCGCCTACATCCTCGCGATCGCCATCGCGATGCCGCTCTACGGCAAGTTCGGCGACCTCTACGGGCGGCGCTGGCCGTTCCTCGTGGCGGTCGGGCTGTTCGTCGTCGCGTCCGTCGGTGGTGGCATGGCGCAGACGTTCGAGTCGCTCGTGGCCTGGCGTGCCGTGCAGGGCCTCGGTGGCGGTGGCCTGATGATCCTGTCGCAGGCGATCATCGCCGACATCATCCCCGCGTCCGACCGCGGCAAGTACATGGGCCCCATGGGCGCCCTGTTCGGCATCTCCGCCGTCGCCGGACCGCTCCTCGGCGGCTGGCTCACCGAGGGTCCGGGCTGGCGCTGGACGTTCTGGATCAACGTGCCGATCGGTATCGCCGCGTGGTTCATCGCCTACTTCGCGCTCAAGCTGCCCTCGCACCGCACCACCCGGCCCACCGACTGGGGCGGGATCCTGACGATGGCGCTGGGCACCACCGGCATCGTGCTGCTGACGAGCTGGGAGTCGCTCGGCAACGACGGCTACGACTGGTCCGACCCGATGCTCCTCGGCCTCCTGGTCGGCACCGCGGTCATGGTCGGCCTCTTCGTGTTCATCGAGAACCGCGTGTCCGAGCCGCTGATCCCGCTGCGGCTGTTCAAGAACCCCACCTTCACGATCACCACGCTCATCGGCCTGGTGCTCGGCATGGGCATGTTCTCGGCCATGGCGATGCTGCCCACGTTCCTGCAGATGTCGGCGGGCACGGGGGTCACCGAGTCCGGTCTGCTGATGCTGCCGATGATGGCCGGCGTGATGCTGACCTCCATCGCCTCCGGCTTCGCGATCTCGAAGACCGGCCGCTACAAGATGTACCCCGTGGTGGGGCTGGTCATCACGATCGCGGGCATGATCTGGCTGACCCGCCTCGAGGGCGGCATGTCCCTGTGGCTGTTCGGCGCGATGATCTTCGTGCTCGGCGCCGGGATGGGCCTCATCATGCAGACCATCGTGCTCGCGGTGCAGAACTCGGTGGACCCGCACGAGCTGGGCACGGCTACGTCGTCGAACAACTTCTTCCGTGAGATCGGGGCCGCGGTCGGTACAGCGGCGTTCACCACGGTGTTCACCTCCCGCCTCTCGGACAACCTGGAGGGCGTCTTCGGCGGGCTCCCGGAGGGCGCGGCGCCCGCCGGAGGCGGTTCCGGCCTCACGCCCGCCATCGTGGACCAGCTGCCCGAGCCGCTGCGCAGCGGAGTGATCGACGCGTTCGCGGAGTCGCTCGCACCGGCGTTCTGGTACCTCGTGCCGCTGGTCGCCGTCGGCCTCGTGCTGGCGCTCTTCCTCAAGGAGATCAAGCTCTCGGGCGAGGCAGGGATGGTGGCGCGCGGCGAGGCGGTCATGGAGGGCAAGGAGACGGATATCCTGGACCGGTGAGCAAGGACCAACCCGCCCCTGGCGACCGCATCAAGCCCAAGAAGTCCGCCCTGGTGCAGTTCACGTCCACCACGCTGCTGCTCGAGGTGTTCCTCGTGCTGTTCGCGACGATGGCGGTGTGGGCCCTGCGCGACTCGGACTTCGGGCGCGGCCCGCTCCATATCGGGTCGGGCGCGGCCATCTGGGCGCTGGGCGGGCTGCTGGCCCTGGTGCTCGTGATCCTGTCGCGGGTCCAGGGCTCGGCCGCCGGCCGGGCGGCCGGTTCCGTGGCCCAGATCCCGGTGCTTGCGATGGGTCTGCTGGTGCCGATGATGTACCTGGTCGGCGGCATCTTCGTGGTGCTGTGGATCTACGCGCTGCGGCTCGGCGCCCGCGTGGACCGGGAACGGGCCGCGTACGACGCGGAGCACCCCGAGACCGCCCCCAACGCCCAGTGATCGGACGTGTCAGACCCTCAGGTCACTCCGGTGACCTGAGGGTCTGACCCGTTCGGGGCGGCGCACGTCCTGCGCCCGGATAGGGTTGCGTCATGACCGACGTCGCAGAGAAGACCCTGCCCACGGAGGCCTCGACGCAGCCCGTGGCCGAGCGCACCCTCGTCCTCGTCAAGCCGGACGGCGTCCGCCGCGGCCTGTCCGGCGAGATCTTGCGCCGCATCGAGACCAAGGGCTACACGCTCCGGGCGGTGGAGCTGAAGAACGCCACCACGGAGCTGCTCGCCGCCCACTACGCCGAGCACGAGGGCAAGCCGTTCTACGGGCCCCTGGTCGAGTTCATGATGTCGGGCCCGGTCCTGGCCGTCGTGGCCGAGGGCGAGGGCGTCATCCCCGGCTTCCGCTCGCTGGCGGGCGCCACCAACCCGACCGACGCCGCCCCCGGCACCATCCGCGGCGACCTGGGCCGGGACTGGGGCACCAAGGTCCAGCAGAACCTGGTCCACGGCTCGGACTCGATGGACTCCGCGGCGCGCGAGATAGCGCTCTGGTTCCCGAACCTGCGCTGACACCCTGACTCACGCCTACCCAGCGATCTGGCCCAGAACCCGCCCGCGGCGGGTTCTGGGCCAGATCGCTGGGTAGGCGTGGTCAGATGTCCCGCGTTCATGTCGTGTTCAGAGTTAGGGTCGGGAACGTGCATCTCAAGACGCTCACGCTCCGGGGGTTCAAGTCCTTCGCGTCGGCGACCACCCTCGAGCTGGAGCCGGGCATCACCTGCGTGGTGGGCCCCAACGGCTCCGGCAAGTCCAACGTGGTCGACGCGCTCTCCTGGGTCATGGGCGAGCAGGGCGCCAAGTCGTTGCGCGGCGGCAAGATGGACGACGTCATCTTCGCCGGCACGTCGGGTCGGGCCCCGCTCGGTCGCGCCGAGGTGTCCCTGACCATCGACAACACCGACGGCGCGCTGCCGATCGACTACACGGAGGTCACGATCTCCCGCACGCTGTTCCGCAGCGGCGGTTCCGAGTACGCGATCAACGGCAACGGCTGCCGGCTGCTGGACATCCAGGAGCTCCTGAGCGACTCCGGCATCGGCCGCGAGATGCACGTCGTGGTGGGCCAGGGCCAGCTCGACGCCGTGCTGCGCGCGACGCCGGAGGAACGGCGCGGCTTCATCGAGGAGGCCGCGGGCGTCCTCAAGCACCGCAAGCGCAAGGAGAAGGCGCTCCGCAAGCTCGACGCGATGCAGGGCAACCTGGCGCGGCTGGGTGACCTGACCGCGGAGCTGCGCCGTCAGCTCGGCCCGCTCGGCCGCCAGGCCGAGGCGGCCCGCAAGGCCCAGACGGTGCAGCGGGACCTGCGCGACGCGAGGTCGCGCCTGCTCGCCGACGACCTCGCGCAGCTCACCGCTCAGCTCGAGCAGGAGCGCGCCGACGAACGCTCCCTCAAGGAGCGCCAGGCCGAGACCGAGGCGGCGCTGACCGAGGCGCGCGGCCGGCTGGCCCGCCTGGAGGCAGCGATGTCGGCCGAGTCGCAGCAGGTCAGCCAGGCCGGCGACACCGTCTTCGCGCTGTCCCAGATGCGGGAGCGCCTGCGCAGCCTGCAGTCCCTGGCCGGTGAGCGGGCCCGGCTCCTCGGGACCGCCGAACCGGCTCACCAGGGCCAGGACCCGGACGACCTCGAGGCGCAGGCGGCCCGGGCCCGCGCGAGCGAGGAGGAGCTCGTCACCGAGGTCGAGCTCGCCCACGAGGTGGTGGAGACCGCCGTGGACGCGCGGGCCGAGGCCGAGGCCGCCGCGCAGACCGCCGAACGCTCCCACGCCGCGCTGCTGCGCGCCGCCGCGGACCGCCGGGAGGGCCTCGCGCGCCTCGCCGGACAGGTCGCAGCCCGCCGCAGCCGGGTCGAGGCGGCCGAGTCGGAGCTCGACCGGCTGCGCGACGCCCTGCTCGAGGCGGAGGAGCGCGTGGAGAGCACGACCCGCGAGCTAGGGGCGCTGGAGTCGGAGGTCGGCGAGGACGGCGCGGAGGGACTCGACGTCGCGCACGAGGCCGCCTCGGAGGTGCTCGAGCTGGCGAAGGCCGAGGTGCGGCACCTCCAGGAGCAGGTGACGACCGCGCAGCGCGACCGTAGCTCCGCGGCAGCCAAGGTCGAGGCCCTGGAACTGAGCCTGGACCGCAAGGACGGCGCGGGCACCCTCCTGGCCGCCGACCAGGCGGGGGTGCTCGGCTCGGTGGCCGCGCTGCTGGGTATCGAGGCCGGATTCGAGGACGCGGTGGCCGCCGCGCTCGGCCCGGTGGCGGACGCCGTCGCCGTCGCGGGCGTCGATGAAGCCGTCGACGCGCTGCGGCTGCTCCGGGACGAGGACGCGGGCCGCGCCAGTCTGGTCGTGGGCTCGGACCGTGTCGCGTCGCACGACGGCGACCGTCCGGCCGTCGACCTGCCGGCCGGAGCCCGGTGGGCCACCGAGGTGGTGCAGGTGGCAGGCCCCGCGTCGGCCGCGCTGCTGACGATCCTGCGTGACGTCGTCGTCGTGGACGACCTGGCGCGGGCCCGCGCCCTCGTGCGCGACCAGCCCGTGGTCGCGGTGACCCGGGCCGGTGACCTGCTGGGCGCCACGCGTGCCTGGGGCGGCTCCGCGGCCGCGCCCAGCGTGCTGCACCTCCAGTCGGCGCTGGACGAGGCGAAGGCGGCCCGCGACGAGGCAGCGGCCCGGGAGACGGACGGGTCGGCCCACCTGGAGCGTGCGCGTGCCGAGCGTGCCGCGGCGCAGGAGCGGTACGACGAGACGCTCGCCCGGCTGGGGGAGGCGGACGCCGCGCGTGCCGCGGCCGCCGAGCAGCTCGGCTCGCTGGGCGCGGCTGCGCGTGCCGCACAGGCCGAGGCGGACCGCCACCGGGCCGCGCTGGAGCAGGCACGGTCGCGCCGCGAGGAGGACGAGATCGAGCTCGAGGCGCTCGTCGAGCGCATGACGATCGCCGAGGAGGAGCCCTCCGACGGTGAGGGCTCGATCGACGCGGTGCAGGCCGAGCGGGACACGGCTGCCGCTGCCGCGACGGCTGCGCGGGCCCGGGAGACCGAGGCCCGGCTGGCCCTGCGGACCGCCGAGGAGCGGGCGCGCGCGGTGTCCGGCCGTGCGCAGTCGCTGGCCGCAGCCGCTGAGCAGGAACGTACGGCCCGGGCCCGTGCCGCCGAGCGCGAGGAGCTGCGGCGGCGCGACGCGTCGCGGGCGACGTCGGTGCAGCAGGCGGTCTCGGTGGCCCTCGAGGCGATCTCCCGGTCGCTCGACCGGGCCGCCGCCGACAAGGCGGCCGCCGAGGAGGCGCGCGCGGCGGGCTCCGAGCAGCTGCTCGCGGTCCGGGGGAGCGTGGAGTCGCTGACGGGCGAGCTGCGCGAGCTGACCGACGTCGCACACCGGGACGAGGTGGCCCGAGCCCAGCAGATGCTGCGCCTGGAGCAGCTCCAGGCGCGGGCCTCCGAGGAGCTGGGTATGGACCCGGACGTGCTCATGGAGGAGTTCGGCCCGCACCAGATGGTCCCGGTCTACGAGGGCGACGCGGCCGTCCGCGGGCGGCGGCGCCGCGCAGTGGTGGAGCGCGACGACGAGGGCAACCCGATCAGGTACGAGGGCGACCCGCCGCTGCCGCGCGGTGCCGCGGCGCGGGAGGACGCGCTCATCGCGCGCACCCGCGCCCTGCACGAGGCGGGTATGCGGCCGGACGACCCTGCCGCGACCGCGGTGGTCGTCGCGGCAGCAGGTGCCGAGCCCGAGGAGGGCCCCGCCGACGGCGAGGCCGCGGCCGGCGAGGACCAGGCGCCTGGTGAGCCGCAGCCCGACCGGCTGGTCCCGTACGTCCGCGAGGAGCAGGAGACGCGGCTGGCGAAGGCCGAGCGGGCCCTGTCGCGGATCGGCGCGGTGAACCCTCTGGCGCTGGAGGAGTTTGCGGCCCTGGAGGAGCGGCACCAGTTCCTGGTGGACCAGCTCGCGGACCTGAAGAAGTCGCGCGAGGACCTGCTGCAGATCGTCGACGACATCGACGAGCGGGTGCAGCAGGTGTTCGCGGAGGCCTTCCAGGACACGGCCGCGAAGTTCCTGGAGATCTTCCCCCGGCTCTTCCCCGGCGGCGAGGGCCGGCTGACGCTCACGGAGCCGGAGAACCTGCTCACCACGGGCATCGAGGTCGAGGCGCGTCCTGCGGGTAAGAAGGTCAAGCGGCTGTCGCTGCTCTCCGGCGGCGAGCGCTCGCTGGCCGCGGTGGCGTTTCTCGTGGCGATCTTCAAGGCCCGGCCCAGCCCGTTCTACATCATGGACGAGGTCGAGGCGGCGCTCGACGACGTCAACCTCGGCCGCCTCATCGAGATCTTCAAGGAGCTGCAGAAGGACAGCCAGCTCATCGTCATCACGCACCAGAAGCGCACGATGGAGGTCGCGGACGCCCTCTACGGCGTGACGATGCGGGGCGACGGGGTCACGACGCTGATCAGCCAGCGCATGGGCGACCGGGAGACGGTCACGGCCTGAGGGCCGCCGTTGCAGAAGGGTCGAATCAGGGCGCACCGGGTGAAATGCCACGCACCAGAGCCGGAAATTTTCAGGTGTGAGCGAATTCTCCGGCGTTCTACGTGCGTGTTGCGCGGCGTGTCGCGGCCGTCTGCACGGCAGGACCGGACAAGACACGACACAATAGGCCCATGTGGTGGTCGGTCATTCTGCTCGTGGTGTGCCTGGTCCTGGCGGTCGGCGTCTTCGTCGTCGCCAGCCAGATGGACGCGCCCTCGAACAAGACCGAGCAGGTCTCGTTCCTCCAGTGGTTCTGGTCCGGCATCGCACATCTGCGCGGCGACGCCAAGCGCCGCCGGGACGGTCGGCGCCTCGGGGCGTCCGCCGTCGCGACGCACGCGGTGGGTGCCCCGTCCGTGTGGGTCGGCAAGCCGCCGGTGGTCAAGCCGGACACCTCTCCCGTCGACATGGGCATGTCCGAGTTCTTCGCGGCGACCATCGAGTCCAAGCCGGGCTACGTCGACGCCGAAGAGCTGACCGACGTGCTGAACCGGGCGCGTGACCAGGCGCAGAAGACCCTGCACGTGCCGCTCGGTACGGTGCCGCTCAAGTCGACGAACCTGGTGCCCGGGCAGCTCCGGGCCGTGCGGCCGGTGCAGAACGTGACGCCGGAGCCCGCCGTCGACGAGGGCCCGGCCCAGGCCGCGAGCTAGTGCGCGTGTTTCGGCGCTGGTCTGTGACCTGCTCCTGAGCCGACGGCCTGCACCTACGGGTGGAGATCATGCCTTCGTGAGGACGAAGAACAGGAAGCACAGGAACTGGCCCGACTCCTTCTGCGCGAAGACCTCCGGGAACCGTTCGCGGGCGCCGGGTCCCGGGGCCGGTTCGCTGATGACGTCGATCCGGAAGCCGGCCGCGGTGAACGCGTCGGTGATCGCGTGCAGCGGCCGGTCCCAGAAGGTCATCAGGTTCTTGGCGCCGCCGAGTTCCCACCACTGGGAGGTGGAGCGGGTCGCGAAGTAGTCGGTTCCGGGCGGTGCCGTCATGTGGCTGACGAAGGGGTGGTGGACGGACCCGATGAGGCGGCCGCCGGGCTTCAGCACGCGTCGCAGCTCGGCCAGGGCCGTCGTCCAGTCCTCCAGATAATGCAGGACCAGGGAAGCGACGACGTCGTCGAACCCGGCGTCGGCGAAGGGCAGCGGGCCGCCCAGTTCGGCGCGTTCCAGCACCACGCCGTCGCCGAGCCGCCGCCGGGCGAGCGCCAGCATCCCGGCGCTGGAGTCGAAGCCGGCGACGACGGCGCCCCGCTCGCGCAGGGCCTCGGCCACGGGCCCGGCGCCGCAGCCGGCGTCGAGGATCCGGCGGCCCGCCACGTCACCGGCCAGGTCCACGATCGCGGGGCGCGCATAGTAGGCGTTGAGGAGGCTGGTCTCGTTCTCGGCCGCGTACGCCTCGGCGAAGCTGTCGTAGTCGTTCACCCTCAACCTCTCCCCGGGCTCCGGGGGAGCCTCGACAGGACTGACCCAGGACACCGTCCGCCGGTTCGGCGGGGCATCCGCCTGTTCTTCGGGGCTCGCGGGAGCGGCGGTACCGCCGGTCGTTACGGGACGGTCAGGCATGGTCGACCTCGATTGTTCGGGCCCCGGCGGGCGTGGCGGGAGATCCGCGGATCCCCAGGCGATGAAGCGCACAGCAGCACCCTGGACGAGTGATTGAGGTTTGTCAATCACTTTGGTCCGGCCCGTCAACGGGCTGCCCGCTCTTCAGTAGGCTGCTGGTCATGACCGAACGCCGGCAGGCGACCGACGCGGAGGCGAAGGCACTCGCCTCTGCTCTGCGCCTGCGCATCCTGCGCATCTGCGTGCGGGAGCCGCACACGAACAAGGAGATCGCGGCGATCCTCGGTCGAGACCCGGCCAGCGTGCTGCACCACATCAGAACGCTGGTCCGCACCGGGTTCCTGGAGGCGCAGGAAGAACGGCGCGGCGCGCGCGGCGCACGAGAGATCCCGTACCTGGCGACGCGCAAGAGCTGGCACCTCGAAACGCCCGCGCTGGACCGGTCGATGCTCGACGCGTTCCTGGAGGAGCTCGCCCTCGTCCCCGCGACCGAGGCCGAGGGCACCAGGATGGCGCTACGCCTGCCACCGCCGCAGATGGAGGAGTTCCGCACCCGGATCAAGGATCTACTGGAAGAGTTCGCCGCCCGCCCGGACGACCCGACCGCGCCCGCCTGGTCGTTCTTCATGGTGGTGCACGCCGACCCGAACCGGCCCTGACGACGGCGTCCAGCCAGGTGTCCTGACCGAGCCGGCGCGACGCCGGACCGGGGCGCCCGCACCGTCGCCCGCGGGATGAAAGAATCTGGGGCGTGAACGAGCTTCCCTGGATCGAGATCATCTCCGCCGTCGCCGTCCTCGTGGGTGGTGGCGGCATCGCCGGCCTCGTCGTCGCCCGGCGCCGGAGGCGCACCCAGGACCAGGGTGGCGGTCAGGCGACCGTCGAGCGCGAGCCGACGGCGAAGCCGGAGGAGGCGGCCGAGCCAGGGACCGCCGCCGAGCCGGGAGCTGCTGCCCCGACCCGGGAGCCTGCCCGCGATGTGCTCGAGAAGCCCGCGCCCACGGCCGGCCGTCTGGTGCGCCTGCGCGACCGGCTCGCGCGCTCGGGCTCGCCGCTCGGCGCCCGGCTGCTGTCCGTCCTGTCCCGCGACTCGCTCACCGAGGACGACTGGGACGAGATCGAGGAGGAGCTGCTCCTCGCGGACGTGGGCGCCGGCCCCACCACCGAGCTGCTGGAGTCGCTGCGCACCAAGGTCCGTGTGCTGGGTGTCCGCGAGCCCGGCGCGGTGCGTGACCTGCTGCGCTCCGAGCTCGTCGCGCTCCTGGACCCGGCGCTGGACCGGACGCTGCGGACCGAGCCGACCACCGCGGAGGACGGCACGCACCTGCCCGCCGTGACCCTCGTCGTGGGGGTGAACGGCACGGGCAAGACGACGACGGTCGGCAAGCTCGCCCGCGTGCTGGTGGCCGACGGCCGCAGCGTCGTGCTCGGCGCCGCCGACACCTTCCGCGCGGCTGCCGCCGACCAGCTCACCACGTGGGGCAACCGCGTGGGCGTGCCGACGGTGCGCTCGGACCGAGAGGGCGCCGACCCCGCGTCGGTCGCGTTCGAGGCGGTGGCGCGCGGCCGCGACGAGAAGATCGACGTCGTGCTGGTGGATACCGCGGGCCGCCTGCAGAACAAGGCGGGCCTCATGGACGAGCTCGGCAAGATCGTGCGGGTGTCGAGCAAGGTGGCCGCGCCGAGCGAGGTGCTGCTGGTGCTCGACGCGACGACCGGGCAGAACGGCCTCTCGCAGGCACGGGTGTTCGCCGAGGTCGCGGGCGTCACGGGCATCGTGCTGACCAAGCTGGACGGAACCGCCAAGGGCGGGATCGTCGTGCAGGTGCAGCGGGAGCTCGGCGTCCCCGTCAAGCTCATCGGCCTCGGCGAGGGCCCGGACGACCTGGCGCCGTTCGACGTCGACGAGTTCGTCGACGGCATCCTCGGGTGAGCCGGAGACGCAGCGCAGGGTGTGGGCCGAGGTACGAGGCACGCGCCCGGAGCGGAGTCGCAGGCTCACCCGACACAGGTAGAGCGTGAGCCTGCGACCCCCGGTGTGAAACGAGACGTTTACCCTCCTCCGGCCTGCTTCACGCGCCCGTAACTCCAAGGTGTGTCCGGTGAAACGGCCCTTCGCGACTGTGTTGCGAGCCCAGCACTCCGAGCTGGCCAAGAGAGGATCGTCATATGGAACTGGACACCGGAGCCACAGCGTGGATGCTGATGTCAGCGTCACTCGTGCTCCTGATGACTCCCGGTCTCGCCCTCTTCTACGGCGGGATGGTCCGGGGGAAGTCCGTGCTGAACATGATGATGATGTCGTTCGGTGCCATCGCCGTGACCGGTGTCGTCTATGTGCTGTGGGGCTGGTCGATGTCGTACGGCGCCGACGTGGCGGGCATCTTCGGCAACCCGCTGGACCAGTTCGGTCTCGCCGGTGCGATCTACGACGACGCCGGTGAGTTCATCATCGACGACTTCGGCGTGCCCGCGATCGTCGGTGTCGGGTTCCAGGCGACGTTCGCCATCATCACCGTCGCCCTGATCTCGGGTGCGATCGCGGACCGCGTGCGGTTCGGCTCCTGGCTCGTGTTCGTCGGCCTGTGGGTCACGCTCGCGTACTTCCCGATGGCGCACATGGTCTGGGGCGGTGGCCTGCTCTCGCCCGACGGCCCGTTCGCGAGCATCGCGACGCCGATCGACTTCGCCGGCGGCACGGTCGTCCACATCAACGCGGGTGCTGCGGCACTCGTGCTCGCGCTGGTCATCGGCAAGCGGAAGGGCTTCGGGTCGGAGCCCATGCGCCCCCACAACCTGCCGCTCGTCATGCTGGGCGCCGCGCTCCTGTGGTTCGGCTGGTTCGGGTTCAACGGTGGCTCCGCCTTCACGGCCGACGGGTTCGCCGGCCTCGCCTGGGTCAACACCACCGCCGCGACCTGTGCCGCCATCCTCGGCTGGCTGGTCGTCGAGAAGCTGCGTGACGGCTCCGCCACCTCCCTCGGTGCCGCGTCCGGCGTGGTCGCCGGCCTGGTCGCCATCACGCCGGCCGCCGGTGCGCTGAGCCCGGTCGGCTCGGTCGTCGTCGGCGCGATCGCTGGCGCGCTCTGCGCCTTCGCGGTCAGCCTCAAGTACCGGTTCGGGTTCGACGACTCGCTCGACGTCGTCGGCGTGCACCTCGTGGCGGGCCTCTGGGGCACCGTCGCCATCGGCTTCTTCGCCACAGAGAGCGGCCTGTTCTACGGCGGCGGCGCCAGCCAGCTCGCCGTCCAGGTCATCATCGCCGTGATCGCCGTGCTCTTCTCCGCCGTGATCACACTGGTCCTGGCCCTCGCGATCAGGCCGTTCGGCTGGCGCGTCTCCGAGGAGGCGGAGGTCAGCGGCATCGACCTCGCCGTCCACGGCGAGACGGCCTACGAGAACTCGGGTTCCACCATCACCGAGGTGCGCTGACCGTGACCACGGTGCAGCGTCCGACTGCTAGGGAGGTACGCGCATGAAGCTCGTCACGGGGATCGTCCAGCCCCACCGGCTCGACGACGTCAAGACGGCGTTGGAGAGTGCCGGTGTCCGCGGGATGACGGTGAGCGAGGCCAGCGGCTACGGCCGGCAGAAGGGGCACACCGAGGTCTATCGCGGTGCCGAGTACACCGTCGACCTCGTGCCCAAGGTCCGCGTGGAGGTCCTGGTGGCCGACGCGGACGTCGCGGCCGTCACCGACGCGATGGTGAGCGCCGCCCAGACCGGCAAGATCGGCGACGGCAAGGTCTGGGTCGTGTCGGTCGACGACGTGGCACGCGTGCGCACCGGCGAGCACGGCGACGCGGCACTCTGACCGGGGGCGATCGACGACGCATGACACGTGACCCGGTGTCCGAGGACGCCAGGGAGCCGGCGCAGGCTCCGCACCCCGCGGACGGGGTGCGGGGCCTGCGCGAGCAGCTCCTCACGATCGCGGCCGACCTCACCGGGCCGGGCCGGTCGGGCCAGGCCCGGCGGTCCGCCGTCGGCCGGCGGGTCACCGACCGGCTCGCCGTCCTCTTCGCCGAGGCGACGCGCGACGTGGTGCCGACGGGTATCGCTCTCGCCGCGGTCGGAAGTCTCGGGCGCGACGAGCTCGGTCCGCTGAGCGACCTGGACCTGGTGCTCGTGCACGACGGTCGCTCGCACGGCCCGGAGGAGCTGCAACGGGTGGCCGAGCGGCTCTGGTACCCGCTGTGGGACTCGGGCGTGGACCTCGACCACGCCGTGCGGTCCCTGCACCAGTGCCGTCAGGTGGCGGCCAGCGACCTGCCCGCGGTGATCGGCTGGCTCAGCGTGCGTGCGGTGGCGGGCGACGCCACGGTGGTGCACCGGGCGGCCTCGGTGGTGCTGAAGGACTGGCGCTCCGCGGCCCGGCGCCGACTGCCCGAGCTCATCACGTCCACCAGGGAGCGCGCGCAGCGGGCGGGCGAGCTCGCCTACCTCATCGAACCGGACCTCAAGGAGGCGCGCGGCGGCATCCGGGACGCGGTGCTGCTGTCCGCGCTGGCCGCGACCTGGCTCACGGACCGTCCGCACGGTGCGGTCGACGCCGCGGCGACCCACCTGCTCGACGTGCGCGACGCCCTGCAGGTGGTCACCCGGCGACGTACCAGCCGCCTGCTCCTGGCCGACCTCGAGGAGGTCGCCGAGCACACGGGCTACGACGACGGCGACGACCTCCTGGCCGGCCTGGCCGAGTCGGGCCGCACCATCTCGTACGCGCTCGACCTGACCGTCCGGCGGGCGCGGCAGGCCCTGACGCGCCCGGTGGGGGTCGGCAAGCCGCTGATGGTGCGCGGCCGCCGCACGCCGCCCCGGCTGCGGGTCGTGGGCGAGGGCCTGGTCGAGCACGACGGCGAGCTGGTGCTCGCCGTCGGCGCCCGGCCGGCGTCGGACCCGCTCCTGCCCCTGCGGGCCGCGGCGACGGCGGCCCGGACGGGGCTCGTGCTGTCGCCCGTGACGATCGGGAGCCTGGAGCAGTGCCCGCCTCTGCCCGAGCCGTGGCCGCCGCCCGCACGCAAGAGCCTGCTCTCGCTGCTGGCGGCGGGGCAGGCCCAGGTGCCGGTGTGGGAGGTGCTGGACCTCGCCGGGGTCGTCACCACCTGGATCCCGGAGTGGGGCGACATCCGCAACCGGCCGCAGCGGGCCGCGATCCACCGGCACACCGTGGACCGGCACCTCGTGGAGACCGCGGCCGAGGCCGCCCGGCTGCGCCGGGGGCTGACCGGATCCTCGAAGGGGTCCGGGCAGCGCCGGAGTGCGGCCGCCGGCGACCTCCTGCTGCTGTCTGCGCTGCTGCACGACATCGGCAAGGTCCGCGACGTGCCGGACCACTCGGCGGAGGGGGCGGTGCGGGTACCTCGCATCCTGGGGCGTGCGGGGTTCCCGCACCACGTGGTCGACGACGTCACGCGGCTCGTGCGACACCACCTCACGCTGGCGGACCTGGCCGTCCGAGCCGATCCCGACGACCCGGCCACGGTCGCGGAGCTGCTCGAGGCGGTGGACCACCGGAGCGACCTGCTGCGGGTGCTGCGGGCGCTGACGGAGGCGGACACCACCTCCCTCGGACCGAAGGCCTGGACGGACTGGCGCGCGCAGCTGGTGAACGGGCTCACCGAGCGGGCGCTCGCCCAGCTCGCCGATGAACGCGGGCGGAGCGGACTGGATTAGGCTGTGTCCGTGTTCAATTCCCTGTCCGACCGGCTTACCTCGACGTTCAAGAACCTGCGCACGCGGGGCCGTCTCTCCGAGGCGGACATCGACGCGACCGTGCGGGAGATCCGCCGCGCCCTCCTCGACGCCGACGTCGCGGTGCCCGTGGTCCGCGAGTTCACCGCCGCGGTGCGCGAGCGCGCGCTGTCGTCCGAGGTGTCCGGTGCGCTGAACCCGGCCCAGCAGGTCGTCAAGATCGTCAACGAGGAGCTCGTCGACATCCTCGGCGGGGCGACGCGCCCGCTGACGCTGGCCAAGACGCCGCCCACCGTCATCATGCTCGCGGGTCTCCAGGGCGCCGGTAAGACCACCCTCGCCGGCAAGTTGGCGCACGCGCTGAAGGGTCAGGGCCACACGCCGGTGCTGGTCGCCGCGGACCTCCAGCGCCCCAACGCGGTGACCCAGCTCTCCGTGGTGGCCGAGCGCGCCGGTGTCCCGGTGTTCGCACCGCACCCGGGCAACACCAGCGAGGCCGACGACCCCGCGGCAGACGCACCCCTGATCGGCGACCCGGTCGGTGTCGCGCGGGACGGCGTCGCGTATGCGGAGGAACGCCAGCACGACGTCGTGATCGTGGACACCGCCGGTCGCCTCGGCATCGACGAGGTGCTGATGCAGCAGGCCTCGGACATCCGTGCCGCCGTGAACCCGGACGAGGTCCTCTTCGTCATCGACGCGATGATCGGTCAGGACGCGGTGAACACCGCGAAGGCCTTCGCCGACGGCGTCGACTTCACGGGTGTGGTGCTCTCGAAGCTCGACGGCGACGCCCGCGGTGGTGCCGCGCTGTCGGTCGCCAAGGTGACCGGCCGGCCCATCATGTTCGCGTCCACGGGCGAGAAGCTCACGGACTTCGAGGTCTTCCACCCCGACCGCATGGCGAGCCGCATCCTCGACATGGGTGACGTGCTCACCCTGATCGAGCAGGCCGAGAAGGCGTTCGACGCCGGCGAGGCCGAGAAGATGGCAGAGAAGCTGGCCACCGGCCAGGACTTCACGCTTGCCGACTTCCTGGTGCAGATGCAGCAGCTCAAGAACATGGGCTCGATGAAGAAGATGCTCGGGATGATGCCGGGCATGGGCCAGATGCGCGAGCAGCTCGACCAGTTCGACGAGCGCGAGGTGGGTCGCATCGAGGCGATCATCCACTCGATGACGCCGGCCGAGCGCGACAACCCGAAGATCATCAACGGTTCGCGCCGCGCCCGCATCGCCAAGGGTTCCGGCACCACGACCACGGCCATCAACCAGCTCCTGGAGCGGTTCGACAACGCCCAGAAGATGATGCGGCAGATGTCCAAGGGCGGCGGCATGGGACCCGGCGGCGTGCCGGCGATGCCGGGCGGCCCCGGCATGGGCATGGGCAAGAAGTCCCGTGGCAAGACGCAGCCGCCGAAGAAGGGCAAGAAGGGCAAGTCCGGGAACCCGGCCAAGCGCGCCCAGCAGGAGAAGGAGGCCATGGAGCGCGCACTCGGCGGTGGCCCCGCCAGCACCCCGTCGGCGCCCGCGGGCTCGGCCTTCGGTGTCGCTCCCCAGAAGAAGGACGAGGCGCCGGACCTGAGCAGCATCGAGCTGCCTCCGGGCCTGGAGAAGTTTCTGGGTCGGTGACCTCCGCCGGCGGTTCCGGCGGGAGGGCCGTGGCCCCGCTGGTGCGGTAGGCCGCTGGTCGTACGAGGGCAGGGCGTGTCCACAGGGTGAATCGGGGAGAGCGAAGGAGCCGGATGTCTGCGCTGGAAGGTCCGACCGCGGCGATCCGCGGACGCATCCTGCTGGGTGACGACCGCGAGGCCGAGGAGATCTGGGTCCGCGGGGGCCGCGTCAGCCTGACCCGTCCCTCGGCGCAGGGCACGAACATGCAGGTCCTGGAGGGCTGGGCGGTGCCGGGCCTGGTGGACGTGCACTGCCACATCGGGTTGGCGGCCGACGGCGCCGTGCCCCCCGAGGAGGCCGAGAAGCAGGCGGTGGCGGACCGTGACGCCGGGGTGCTGCTCATCCGCGACGCCGGCTCGCCCCTGGACACCGCCTGGGTGCACGATCGCAGCGACCTGCCGCACCTGCTGCGGTCCGGGTCGCACCTGGCGCTGCCCAAGCGGTACCTGCGCAACTACGGGCTCGAGCTCGAGTCCCCGGAGCTGCTGCCCGAGGCCGTGCGTACGCAGGCACGCCGTGGCGACGGCTGGGTCAAGCTCGTGGGCGACTGGATCGACCGCACGCTGGGAGCCGACGGCGACCTGCGCCCGCTGTGGACCGACGACCTGCTCGCGGAAGCGGTAGCCGTGGCGCACGCCGAGGCGGCGCGGGTGACGGTGCACGCCTTCGCCACCGAGACCATCGACGGGCTGCTGGCCGCCGGTGTGGACTGCATCGAGCACGGCACCGGGATGACCGCCGAGCACATGGCGGTCGCGGCGGAGCGCGGGATCGCCGTCACCCCCACGTTGCTGCAGGTCGGGCAGTTCGAGAACATCGCGGCGCAGGCCGACGGCAAGTACCCCGTGTATGCGGAGCGGATGCGCGCCATGTACGCGAACCGTTACCAGCAGGTGCGGGACCTGCACGCGGCGGGCGTGCAGCTCCTGGTCGGCACGGACGCCGGCGGGACCATCTCGCACGGCCGCATCGCCGACGAGTGCGCCGAGCTGGTCGCCGCAGGCCTCCCGGCAGCGGAGGTCGTGGCGATGGCGTCCTGGCGGGCCCGGGACTACCTGGGCTTCGGGGCGGTCGTCGAGGGGTCCAGCGCCGACCTCGTCGTGTACCCGGCGGACCCGCGCGAGGACATCGAGGTGCTGCGCCACCCCACGGCGGTCGTGCTGCGCGGCACTGTCTACCCGACCCCCCACTGACGTGTCAGAAACCCCGGCCACGCGGGTGTCCCGTGCGTCTGACACGCCGGGGAGCGTGTGACGCACACGCGGTTGGTGGGCGCTCCCGCCGTCTGGCACAATATGCAGGTACTCGGCGTGCCCGGACCCCTCTCACCTGGTCATGCCGTGTCCCGGTCTCACACACTGCTTCACCCCACGTCGCGGTGCGCGGACCACCCCATCAGAAACCAGGAGAGACCACTTCGTGGCTGTCAAGATTCGTCTCAAGCGCCTCGGCAAGATCCGGGCACCGTACTACCGCGTCGTCGTCATGGACTCGCGCACCAAGCGTGACGGCCGTGCGATCGAGGAGATCGGCAAGTACCACCCGACCGAGGAGCCGTCGCTCATCGAGATCAAGTCGGAGCGTGCGCAGTACTGGCTCGGGGTCGGCGCACAGCCGTCCGAGCAGGTCGCCGCTCTGCTCAAGATCACCGGTGACTGGCAGAAGTTCAAGGGCCTGCCCGGTACCGAGGGCACCCTCCGGGCCAAGGGCGACAAGGCCGACGCGACCGCCGCCATCGAGGCAGTGAACGCCGACGCCGAGAAGGCCAAGGCCAAGGCCGCTGAGAAGGCTGCTGCTGCCGCCGCCGAGGCTCCGGCTGCGCCGGCCGAGGGCGACGAGGCCTGATGCTCTCGGAGGCCCTCGAGCACCTGGTGCGCGGCATCGTGGACAACCCGGAGGACGTTCGCGTCTCCGCGAAGACGCTGCGCCGTGGTGACCTGCTTGAGGTCCGCGTGCATCCCGACGACCTCGGCCGAGTGATCGGCCGGGGAGGTCGCACGGCTCGCGCACTGCGCACCGTGATCGGTGCGCTTGCCACCGAGGGCCCGGTGCGGGTCGACGTCGTGGACGTCGACCGGCGCTGATCAGCATCGCGCTGCGGGGAGACCCGTGCTGTACGACGACGAGGCCCGGTCCGAACGCGGACCGGGCCTTGCTCGTTCCCGAGCGGCCGGCGGCCGCTCAGCACCGGCGGCCGAGCTCGGCGATATCCCCCACACTTCATCTTCGAGGAGAGACATGCAGCTGACCGTCGCCCGCGTCAGTAAGGCGCACGGGCTCAAGGGCGAGGTGGCCCTCGACCTGCGTACGGACGATCCGGAGGCCCGGCTCGCGGTCGGCGAGCGGCTCGAGACCGTGCCGGCCGACGCCGGTCCGCTGACGGTCACGCACGCACGCGAGCACCAGGGCCGGTGGCTCGTCACGTTCGCCGAGGTCTCCGGCCGGGACGCGGCGGAGGAACTGCGGGGGACGGAGCTCGTCGTCGAGGTGGACGCCTCCGACGAGGAGGACGCCTGGTACCCGCACGAGCTCGCGGGCCTGCGCGTCGAGCTCACGGACGGCACGGCGATCGGCAAGGTCGTCTCCCTGGAGTACCAACCGGCGCACGAGGCGCTGCTCGTCGAGGAGACCCTCCCCGGCGGTGGCACGGCCCGTACCCTCGTCCCGTTCGTCATGGCGATCGTTCCGGTGGTCGACGTCGCAGGCGGTCGTGTCGTGCTGGACCCGCCCGGCGGGCTGCTGGCACGGGACGCCGACGCGGCGATCGTCGACCGTGCTGATGATGTCGACGCGGTCGACCGTGCTGATGATGTCGACGAAGTCGACCGTGAAGACGGCTGACGTGCGCGTCGACGTCATCTCGATCTTCCCCGACTACCTGGCGGCGCTCGACCTGTCGCTCGTGGGCAAGGCGCGCCAGCGCGGTCTGCTGGACCTGCGCGTGCACGATCTGCGCGACTGGACCACCGACCGGCACCGCACGGTGGACGACACCCCGTTCGGCGGGGGAGCGGGCATGGTCATGCGTCCCGACGTGTGGGGCGTCGCGCTCGACGAGGTCCTGGACGCCGGCGCGGCGGACACCCACCTGATCGTCCCGACGCCGTCGGGCGAGGTGTTCACGCAGCGGCACGCCGAGAGCCTGGCGTCGGCCGAGCAGCTCGTGTTCGCCTGCGGACGGTACGAGGGCATCGACGCGCGCGTGGCCCAGCACTACCGGGACAGTGGCGTCACGGTGCACGAGCTGTCGATCGGCGACTACGTGCTCAACGGTGGTGAGGTCGCGTCGCTCGTCATGATCGAGGCAGTGGCACGGCTGATCCCCGGCATGGTCGGCAACCCGGACTCGTTGGTCGAGGAGTCGCACGGGGCGGCGGGCCTGCTGGAGTACCCCGTGTACACCAAGCCGCCGTCGTGGGCGGACCTCGAGATCCCGGAGGTGCTCCTGTCCGGGCACCACGCGAGGATCGAGCGCTGGCGCCGGGACCGTGCGCTGGAGCGGACGGCGCGGCTGCGTCCGGACATGATCGCGGCGCTCGACGTGGCGAGCCTGGACAAGCATGACCTGGCGCTGCTCGCCGAGCTGGGCTGGGTGCCCGGTACCGACGGCGACGGCGGGCTCGTCCGGTCCTGACGCCGCACGAGCGACGTCACACCTGCTCGGGACGTCGACCGGGGAGCCGGTATGGCAGAATGAGCCGTCGGTGCGTCGCCGGTCAGGTCTCTGCCACAGGGGACGACCGGGGCGGGCAACCGCCCCTGACCGGGTGAAGCCGCACCAGCATCCACACCCTTCCGGGACCCGCACGGCCAGCAGGCCGTGGCAGGGCCCACGATATTCGCGCCTGACCTGTGGCAGGCCCGGAGAGAACAATGCAGAAGCTCGACATGATCGACGCAGCCTCGCTGCGGTCCGACATCCCGGAGTTCCGCGCCGGCGACACCGTCAAGGTCAACGTCAAGGTCGTCGAGGGCAACCGCTCTCGTGTCCAGGCGTTCCAGGGCGTCGTCATCTCCCGCCACGGCGGCGGGATCGGCGAGACGTTCGCTGTCCGCAAGGTGAGCTTCGGTGTGGGCGTGGAGCGCAAGTTCCCGCTGCACGCGCCGTCGATCGAGTCCATCGAGGTCGTCAGCCGCGGCATCGTGCGTCGCGCCAAGCTCTACTACCTGCGCGAGCTGCGCGGCAAGAAGGCGAAGATCCGCGAGAAGCGCGAGAGCTGACGCGCCCGAGCGCTCCAGCACCAACGACGTCGGCCGGCACCCTCAGCCCGAGGGTGCCGGCCGGTCTCGTAACGACCCTGGTGTGCGGGTCATTCGCCGGACCCGTGCACGACCGCGCGACCATTTCGCCGCGGACGCTCCGAGGTGACAGAGTTACCCTCGTGACGAGTTTCGACCGGGTGGCGCCGCCCACCCCTATCGATGGGACGCCCTTGAGCGCAGCAGATCCGTGGGAGAACAGCGGGGCTCATCGTCGAGGCGGGGCTGCCCACGGTCGTGAGCCGAGGAAGCAGCAGTCGAGCTTCGTCGCGATGCTCAAGGAGATCGGGATCATCGTGGTGAGCGCGCTGATCCTGTCGTGGCTCATCAAGACGTTGCTGGTGCAGCCGTTCTACATCCCCAGCGCCTCCATGGAGGACACCCTGACCGAGGGCGACCGGGTGATGGCATCCCGGTTGACGCCTGGCCCGTTCGACCTGAAGCACGGAGACATCGTCGTCTTCGTGGACCCGGGGGACTGGCTGCCGCCGTACCCGGCGCCGGACCGCGGCCCGATCGGCAACGCGGCCACCTCGTTCCTGACCACCGTGGGCCTGCTGCCCCAGGACACCGGTGACCACCTCATCAAGCGCCTGATCGGCCTGCCCGGCGACGAGGTCGTGTGCTGCGACGCCGAGGGGCGGGTGTCGGTGAACGGCACCCCCATCGACGAGACGTACATCAAGCCCGGCTCCGTCCCCAGCCAGGACCCGTTCGAGGTCACGGTCCCGGACGGCATGCTCTGGGTCATGGGTGACAACCGCCAGGACTCGCAGGACTCGCGGTACAACCGGGGCAAGCCGGGGGGCGGTTTCGTGCCGGTCGACAACGTCGTGGGCACTGCCTTCGCCACGGTGTGGCCGCTCGACCGCCTGAACTGGCACAACCATCCGAGCGACGTCTTCGACGGCGTCCCGGACGCGCCTCCCGCGGAGAAGTAGGTGGTGCGCGCGGTGCCTACCTTGCGGCAGGAACGGGCGCTCCTCGCCTCGGGCGCACGCCTGGTGGCGGGCATGGACGAGGTGGGGCGCGGTGCGCTCGCGGGCCCGGTCAGCGTGGGCGTGGTGGTGGTCGACTCCGCCACGCGTACCGGTCCCAAGGGAGTCGCCGACTCGAAGCTGCTGACGCCGGCCGCACGCGAGGCCATCGCGCCGGCCGTGCGGAGCTGGGCGGTGGCGTGGGGCGTGGGCCATGCGGGGCCGGCCGAGATCGACGAGATCGGGATCATCGCGGCCCTCCGGGTGGCCGGCCGGCGCGCGCTCGCACAGGTGCGGCTGCTCTGTGGCGACGTCGACGTCGTCGTCCTGGACGGCAAGCACGACTGGCTCTCGACCCCGTCGCTCGACCTGTTCGCGGCAGCGGACGCGCCGGACGACGGTGCCCCCGACCCCGCGGTGCGCACGCTGATCAAGGCCGACATGACCTGCACGTCGGTGGCGGCCGCCAGCGTGCTGGCGAAGGTGGAGCGCGACGCGATCCTGGTCGAGCTGGCGCAGCGGCACCCGGAGTACGCGTGGGACCAGAACAAGGGCTACAGCGCGAAGGCCCACATGGACGCCCTCGGGCTGCACGGGCCGACGCCACAGCACCGCAGATCCTGGAACCTGCCCGGAACCGCGGCGTCGGTGGGATGATGTCGTCGTGAGCGCCGAAGACCTCGAGAACTACGAGACGGAGATGGAGCTCGCGCTCTATCGCGAGTACCGCGATGTGGTGGGCCTGTTCGCCTATGTGGTGGAGACCGAACGCCGGTTCTACCTGGCCAACCAGGTGGACCTCCAGGTGCGTTCCGCCGCGGGCGAGGTGTACTTCGAACTGCGGCTCGGTGACGCCTGGGTGTGGGACGTCTATCGCTCCGCACGCTTCGTCAAGTCGGTGCGCGTCGTCACGTTCAAGGACGTGAACGTCGAGGAGCTGGCGAAGGCGGAGTTAGCGCTCTGAGGGGTGGACCCAACCCGTAGTACGCCGCTACCGACCCTCGTGACGGCGCCCCAACGGTTCGTGCGCTACCTCGACCCTGTGGATCGTCGAGCTGTGCACAGGTGAGCCGGCGCCGCCGTCGGACGGCCCCTCCGTGACCAAGGCTGGTCACGGAGGTGGACGCGATGGCGAAGAAGGACGGCGTGGGCCGGTACGGCGAGCGCGTGGCGCTGCGGCACGTGGAGGCGCGCGGCTGGCAGGTGCTCGACACCAACTGGCGCGGCACGGACGGAGAGCTCGACATCGTCGCGCTCGACGACGACGTGCTCGTGGTGATCGAGGTCAAGACCCGGTCGGGCCACGGATTCGGGCATCCCGCGGAGGCGGTCACGCCACGCAAGCTGGCCCGCATCAAGCGGTTGACGGGGCAGTGGCTCACCGTGTTCCGCGAGCGGCTCGCCGCGGACCGGATGCTGGAAGAGGCGGTCCCGGGCAGTGCCGTGCCCGTGCTGCCGGACGTGCGCACGCGCTTCGGCGCCGTCCGGATCGACGTGGTGGCGGTGACGCTGCAGGCCCAGGGGCGTCCTGTCGTCGAGCACCTCGAGTCGGTGGCCTGATGGGCACCGCGACCACGCGGGCCGTGTCGCTCGTCGGGATGCAGGGGCACGTGGTGGAGGTGCAGGCACACCTCGCGGCGTCGGTCCCCGGGTTCACGCTGGTGGGCCTGCCGGACACGGCGCTGAGCGAGTCACGCGACCGGGTGCGGGCAGCGGTGACCAGCACGGGCCTGTCGTGGCCCGTCAAGAAGATCACGGTCAACCTGTCGCCGGCGTCGCTGCGCAAGCAGGGCAGCGCCTACGACCTGGCGATCGCCGTGGCGGTGCTGGCGGGTGCCGAGGGGCCCTCGTCCGCGGGGCTGCGTCGGACGGGACTCGACCGGGTGGTGCACCTGGGCGAGCTCGGT
This sequence comes from Promicromonospora aerolata, assembly GCF_042682255.1. Taxonomy (NCBI): domain Bacteria; kingdom Bacillati; phylum Actinomycetota; class Actinomycetes; order Micrococcales; family Promicromonosporaceae; genus Promicromonospora; species Promicromonospora aerolata. The sequence goes on along the minus strand of NZ_JBHUHF010000001.1, from coordinate 1,895,635 downwards.
CTCGACGGGCGTCTCCAGCCGGTCCGCGGAGTGCTGCCCGCGGTCGCGGCTGCCGTCGACGCGGGCTACCCGGACGTCGTGGTGGCGGCCGGCGACCTCGACGAGGCGCGGCTCGTGCCGGGTGCGCGGGTCGTGGGGGCCGCCAGTCTCGCCGAGGTGGTCGCGCTGCACGGCGGCCCGCCGGAGCTGGTGCGCGACGTGGTGACCGTGCGGCCGACCCGCACCGCGCTGTCCGCACGGCTGCCGGGCGACCTGGCCGACGTCCTGGGGCAGGCGCGCCCGCGCGCGGCCCTCGAGGTGGCGGCCGCCGGCGGGCACCACCTGCTGCTCGTGGGTCCGCCGGGAGCCGGCAAGACGATGCTGGCCTCGCGTCTGCCGGGGATCCTCCCGGACCTCACCGACCGGGAGGCCGTCGAGGTTACCGCCGTGCACTCCGTGGCGGGCACGTTCGACCCGGGCGGCGGGCTGATCCGCCGGCCGCCGTTCGAGGATCCGCACCACACGGCGACCCAGGCCGCCGTGGTGGGTGGCGGGTCCGGGATCCCGCGGCCGGGTGCGGTGTCCCGCGCGCACCGCGGCGTCCTGTTCCTGGACGAGGCCCCGGAGTTCGGGGCCAAGGTGCTGGAGACGCTCCGGCAGCCGCTGGAGCAGGGCGAGCTCGTCATTCACCGGTCGGGCGGCGCGGCGCGGTACCCGGCACGGTTCCAGCTCGTGCTGGCGGCCAACCCGTGTCCGTGCGGCCTGGCGGTGGGCAAGGGCTTGGAGTGCACCTGCTCGCCCACGGTACGGCGCCGGTACTTCGCACGGCTGTCCGGCCCTCTGCTGGACCGGGTCGACGTGCAGGTCGAGGTGCAGCCCGTCGACCGGGTGGAGCGCGCGGAGGGCGGCGCCGAGCCGACGGCGGCGGTGGCCGCCCGGGTGCTCGCCGCGCGCGAGGCCGCACGGGCCCGGCTGGCCGACACACCCTGGTCGACCAACGCCGAGATGCCGGGGCGGTTCCTGCGCGACCTGCTCCGGCCGCACGCGGGTCTGCTCGGTCCGATCGAGCGGGCGATGACCGACGGGCAGCTCAGCCTGCGGGGTGTCGACCGCGTGCTCCGGATGGCGTGGACGATCGCCGACCTCGCGGGACGTGGTGCGCCCACGGTGCCCGACGTCGGGAACGCGCTGCTGCTGCGGACCGGGGGCGACCATGGGTGAGCCGCTCTTCGACCTGCCTCGCTCGGGGCTCGGGTTCGACGCGGACGATCCGCTGCTCGCGCGGGCCGCGTGGAGCCGGATCGCGGAACCGGGGGACCCGGTGGCCGGTGCTCTGGTGGGCAGCCTGGGACCGGTCGGCGCACTCGACTGGCTGCTGGACGCGGCCCGGGCGCCCGAGACGGCCGGTGCCGCGCTCCGGCGGATCGGTGCTGGGGTGCTGGACGCCGTGCCGGGCCGCGGGCCTGCCGCGCACCCGGGCAGCCGGACCGATGCTCCCGGCCGTCTCGTCGGGCCGGTCGCCGAGGGGCCGGCCGCCGGGCCGCCCACGTCTGGTGCCCGTGCGGCAGGGCTGCTGCTCGCCGCCGTCCGGCGCTGGGCGCCGCGGCTCGAGCGGCTCGACCCCGCGGGAGAGCTCAGGGTGCTCGGCCGGTACGGGGGCACGTTCCTGGTGCCGGACGACCCCCGCTGGCCGGCCGGATTCACCGGGCTCGGTGCGGGCGCCCCGCTGGCGCTGTGGATCCGGGGCGACCCGGACCTCACGCGGCTGGGGGCGCGGTCGGTGTCGCTGGTCGGCTCCCGTGCCTGCACCGACTACGGCGTCCGTGTGACGCGGGCCCTCGCCTGCGGGCTGGCCGACCGGGGATTCACGGTGGTCTCCGGCGGTGCCCACGGCATCGACGCGGAGGCCCACCGCGGTGCGCTCGTGTCAGGGGCACCGACCGTGGCGTTCCTCGCGGGAGGTGTGGACCGGCTCTATCCAGCGAGCAACACCGACCTGCTGCTGCGAACCATGGAGCACGGCGCGGTGGTGAGCGAGGTGCCACCGGGATCGGTGCCGGGCAAGCAGCGGTTCCTCAAGCGCAACCGGCTGATCGCGTCGCTCACGTCGGGCACGGTGGTGGTGGAGGCGTCGGTGCGGTCCGGCGCGCTGTCCACGGCCAACCACGCCGCGGCGCTGCTACGGCCGCTGGGCGCGGTGCCCGGCCCGGTCACGTCCATGGCTTCCGCAGGGTGCCACGAGCTGCTGCGCCGTGGCGCCGCCGTGTGCGTGACCGACGCGGCAGAGGCCGCCGAGCTGGTCGGGGACCTGGGCGAGAGCGCGCCGGAACGCCGTCGGGAGACGCGGCCGGGCGACGATCTCGACGACGTGGGCAAGGCGGTGCTGGACGCGTTGCCCGTACGCAAGGCGGCGCACGAGCGCTCGATCGCCCGTACGGCAGGGCACGCGCTCGGCGATACGACGGGTGCGCTCGGCCTGCTGGAGCTGATGGGGCTGGCCGAGCAGAAGGACGGAGGCTGGCGCAGGCGGTGAGAAGGGCGCGCCGGCCAGGATTCCGGCGTCGGGTACGGGTTTCGACCCGGTGGGTCTCGTCACGGGCGAAAAGTGGCGGCGCGCCTTCTTTGTCGCGCGGCAGTTGAGCTGCACACTGGCAAACGTGGACCTTACCGACCTGTCCGGCTTGCCGCGGCTGCCCGAGCAGCTGTCCGACGCCGTGTCGCGGTTCGCCCGGTATCTCGATGCGCAGCGCGGGCACTCCGCTCACACGCGGCGTGCCTATGTGGCGGACGTGACCGATCTCCTGCGGTACGCGATGCGGCACGGCACCACGCGGCTCGACGCGATCGACCTCACGTTGCTGCGGAGCTGGCTCGCGTCCCAGTCCGACCGGGGGCTCGCCCGATCCACGCTCGCCCGTCGTGGCGCCTCGGCCCGCGCGTTCCTGCGCTGGGCGCACCGCTCGGAGCTGGTTCCCGTCGACCCCTCGGCGCGTCTGGCGAGCCCCAAGGTGCCGCGCACGCTGCCCACCGTGCTCGACGTCGACGCGGCCAGCAGCCTGCTCGACGGCGCCCGGGCCGCAGCGGAGGACGCCGACGAGGCTGCGCGGCCGATCGCCCTGCGTTCGTGGGTCGCCGCGGAGCTGCTGTACGGGGCGGGGATCCGCGTGGGCGAGCTGGTGTCGGTCGATGTCGGGCACGTGGACTCGCGCGACCGGCTCGTGCGCGTGCTCGGCAAGGGGGGCAAGGAGCGGGTGGTCCCGTTCGGCATCCCGGCGGCCCGTGCCGTGGAAGCCTGGCTCACCGACGGCCGGCCTGCGCTGGCAACGGCCGTGACGGGCGATGCGCTGCTGGTCGGGGAGCGCGGTGGGCGCTGGGGTCAGCGCCAGGTGCGCGAGGCAGTGCACCGGCTCGCGGCCCAGGCCGGGGTCGACGACGTCGCTCCGCACGCGCTCCGACACTCCGCGGCCACCCACCTGCTGCAGGGCGGGTCGGACCTGCGCGCGGTGCAGGAGGTGTTGGGCCACGCCAACCTCGCGACCACGCAGCGCTACACCCACGTGGACGCCGAGCGGTTGCGCAGCGTCTACGCCCAGGCTTTCCCGCGCGCCTGACGGCGGCTGCTCGGCGGTGTGCTGGGCCGGCGGTGTGCTTGCGTTGTGCTTGCGGTGGGCCGCGACCTGCCGAACCGCAGGTTGTGAGTGAGCTGCTGGGGCTGAGCCGCAGGTTGCGGGGTTGGGTTGCCGAGCCGCACGTTGCGCGTGAACCTGAGTGCCGAGCCGCACGTTGCGCGTGAGTTGGGTTGCCGAACCGCAGTGGGCACGTACATCCGGGCGTCGATGGACACGTGAGTTGCGGTTGGCCGCCCGGTGGACCTTTAGGTTGCGGTTCGGCGACCGCCCGTGGACGTGCGGCTTGCGGTTCGGCAGCCGCCCACGGACACGGGGCTGCCGCTGGGGAACTTGCGGTTCGGCGGCCGGTCGTGGACGAGTGCCTGGTGGCCGAGCAGCTCGCGGCTCAGGGGCCCCGCCGTGGACGCGTAACTTGCGGGTCGGCGGCCTCGAGTCGGGGGCTCGCTTGTTTTGCCGGCCGATGGTTGGTGCGAATCAGGATGGCGAAGCGCCTGCGACCCTTTGCCTCGGCCCTTGCTGCCTCGACCCGTTGCTGGCGGGTCAGCAGGACCCAGGTCAGTGGTCCGGCAGGAGCACGATCGGCGGGCGGTACAGCAGGGAGAGCGGATCGATGTAGCGCTCGCCCCGTCGCACACCCCAGTGCAGACAGGACCGGGGTGCGCAGTGGCTCGCCGTCGTGCCGCCGCCCTCACGTTCGTGTCCGGACCCGTCGTGGTCCGACCCATCGCCACCACCTGTCCCGCCGCTACGCCCACCATCGCTGCTCCCATCACCGCCACTCCCACCACCCACGCCGACGGCCTCCACGTCGCCGCCCTCCACGACGCCGATGGCGGTACCGGCGGCGACGGCTGTGCCGACCGGCACCGTCGCGGCGACCGGTTCCAGGCTGGTGCGTAGCCCGTCCGGGTGGGTGACCACGACGACACCACGTCGGGCGACCTGCCCGGCGAAGGTCACGATCCCAGGTCCGGGGGACAGCACGCTCGATCCACGCGGTGCGGTCAGGTCGACGCCGCGGTGTCCGGCTCCCCAGATCTCCTCGGGCGGGTCGAACCCGCGCTCCACGCCGGACGGCGGGTCCACGCCGGCGACGGGCGGAACGTAACCGGTCGAGCCGGCACGGGCGTCGGCACCTACGTCCCCGCCAGAATCCGATCCACCCGAACCCGATCCACCCGAACCCGATCCACCCGGTGAAGAACCGGTCCAGCGGGAGCCCGGCCCGATGTCGACGCCGGCGCGGATCGCGACGTCGGGCCCGGAGCGCATCGCAGCGGCCGGCACCGTCGCGGGGAGCGCGACGAGGGCGACAGCGAGCAGCGCGATCAGGATGGCGATGCGCGACCGGCCGAGAACCTGGTCGTGAGCATGGCTGGCACGAGATGTCATGCCGCGAGCATCGCCCGGCGGGGGGCGCCCCGGAAGGCCCGCGGCGGGCGCCTGTGCACAGAGAGGCTCGAGTCCCTCCTGTGGTCGTGCTCGCCGCCTACTGCCGCCGTCGCGCGGGGCTTCCCGTTGCTGCGGCGAACGTGTTGCAGAGCGCCGTGGAGCAGACTCCGACGGGTCCCGCGGGTGCCGCGTGCAACGTCACAGCCGCGGCCGTGCGACGTCACAGCCGCCGCATGGTGCTCGGGTCCTCGGTGCAAGGGCTGGTCGGGTAGACTTCCACCCGCGACCGGCATGCACGCCCGTCGGGCAGACGGACAGTTTCGCTGACAGTCCGCCCGGCAGGGAGAGCAACCGATCGACAACGCGCGTCACATCAAGTCGCATCCGGCAGCGGTCCGGCCCCTCAGGGTCGGCGTCGGGCACGACGTGGCGCCAGGGGCACCGAGATAGCAGCGGTGCCGATCCAACCCAACCGCGGCCCGGGGCTGTCAGTTCCGGCGCCGCCTGAAATGCGTGCGGAGGACCCGAGTCGATCTCGGACCGCACCGAAAGGACGTGTCATGGCCGTCGTGTCCATGCGCCAGCTCCTCGAGAGCGGTGTCCACTTCGGACACCAGACCCGCCGTTGGAACCCGAAGATGAAGCGCTTCATCTTCACGGAGCGCAACGGCATCTACATCGTCGACCTCCAGCAGTCGCTGCAGTTCATCGACAACGCCTACGACTTCGTCAAGGAGACGGTCGCCCACGGCGGCTCCATCCTCTTCGTCGGCACCAAGAAGCAGGCACAGGAGCCGGTGGCCGAGCAGGCCGCCCGCGTCGGGATGCCGTACGTGAACCACCGCTGGCTCGGTGGCATGCTCACCAACTTCACCACCGTGCACAAGCGCCTTCAGCGGATGAAGGAGCTCGAGGAGATCGACTTCGACGACGTGGCCGGCTCCGGCCTCACGAAGAAGGAGCTCCTGGTCCTGCGCCGTGAGAAGGACAAGCTCACGCGCACGCTCGGCGGTATCCGTGACATGGCCAAGGTTCCCTCGGCCGTGTGGATCGTCGACACGAACAAGGAGCACCTCGCGGTGGACGAGGCCCGCAAGCTGGGCATCCCCGTCGTCGCGATCCTCGACACCAACTGCGACCCCGACATGGTCGACTACGCGATCCCGGGCAACGACGACGCGATCCGCTCCGTCACGCTGCTCACCCGCGTGATCGCGGACGCCGCCGCCGAGGGGCTCATGCAGCGCCACTCGGGTGGCAGCAAGACGGGTGCCGAGGCCGAGGCCGCCGCCGAGCCGCTGGCCGAGTGGGAGCGCGAGCTCCTCGCCGGTACCGAGGGCACCGTCGAGGCTCCGGCCGAGACCACCGAGGGCACCGTCGCCGCGGCGTCCGCCGAGGCTGCTGAGGCCGCCACCCCGGCCGCTCCCGCCGAGGTCGTCGAGGCTGCGGAGGCCGCTGAGGTCGCCCCGGCTCCGGCTCCCGAGGTCACCGAGCCCGTCGAGGTCGCTCCGGCCGCCGCCCCCGAGGCCACCGAGGCCGTCGCCGCGGTCGCTCCGGAGACCGCCGAGGCCGAGACCGCCGAGACCGCCGAGGCCGAGACCGAGAAGTGACGTGCTGCGCTGACCGGGTCCGGCTCGTCCGGACCCGGTCAGCGCATCGCTCCTCGGGTCGCTAGACCTCCCACGAACAACACGACTGCACGGAGGACCAGAACAATGGCGAACTACACCGCCGCTGACATCAAGGCGCTGCGTGAGCGGACCGGCGCCGGCATGCTCGACGTGAAGAAGGCTCTGGACGAGGCCGACGGCAACGCCGAGAAGGCCATCGAGATCATCCGCACCAAGGGCCTCGCCCGCGCCGCCAAGCGTGAGGGCAACACCGCCTCCGAGGGCCTCGTCGCCGTCAAGGTCGAGGACACCGCGGCCGGTCAGGTGGCCACCATGATCGAGCTGAACGCCGAGACGGACTTCGTCGTCAAGAACGAGAAGTTCATCGCGCTCGCCGACGCCGTCCTCGAGGCCGTCGCCGCCGCCGGTGCCACCGACGAGGTCGCGGCAGCCGCCGCGCCGTCGACCGAGGGCACCGTCGCCGACCTGATCGCCGCCCAGGGCGCGACCATGGGCGAGAAGGTCGTCCTGCGCCGCGTCGTGCGGGTCGAGGGTCCCAAGGTCACGACCTACCTGCACAAGACGGCCAAGGACCTGCCGCCGTCGATCGGTGTTCTCGTCGTCACCGACGAGGCCGGCGCCACGGTGGCCAAGGACGTCGCGCAGCACGTCGCCGCGATGGCCCCGAAGTACCTCACGCGTGAGGACGTCCCGGCGGACGTCGTCGAGAAGGAGCGGGCTATCGCTCTGGAGACCTCGAAGAACGAGGGCAAGCCGGAGGCGGCGCTGCCCAAGATCGTCGAGGGTCGTCTGAACGGCTTCTTCAAGGAGGTCGTGCTCGTCGACCAGCCGCTGGCCAAGGACCCGAAGACCACGGTGGGCAAGCACGTCGCCGCCGCGAACGGCTCCCTGACCGCGTTCGTGCGTTTCCGCGTCGGTTCCTGACGCAGCTTGGTCGGCCCGGTCCGCGCTTCGGCGCGGGCCGGGCCGACGCATACGCGGGCCGGTCCCCTCGTGGGGCCGGACCGCGCGCCGGGCTCCTGAGGAGCGCGGCGCGACTTCGATACTTTCGGTGCGGGGCAGAGCTGGTTCGGCTCCACCGCGCACCTGGGGTCTCGAGGTCGACGGACGCTTCTGCCCTGTGCAGAGGTGCGTTGCCCGCAAGTCGGGCAGTATTCCGGAAGAGCCAGTGTCCCGGTAGTGACGACCGAAGGGTGACGGACCAGTGAGCGACGAGGCGACCCAGGACTTCGCGGTGGACGTGGAGGGCAAGCCTGCTCGGCGTGTGCTCCTGAAGTTGTCGGGCGAGGCGTTCGGCGGCGGCAGCGTAGGGCTCGATGCCGACGTGGTCCGGCGCATCGCGAAGGAGATCGGCGTGGCCGTGCGTGACGGCGTGCAGGTCGCCATCGTCGTCGGCGGCGGCAACTTCTTCCGCGGCGCCGAGCTGAGCGTGGCCGGCATGGACCGCGCCCGTGCCGACTACATGGGCATGCTCGGCACGGTCATGAACTGCCTGGCCCTCCAGGACTTCCTGGAGCAGGCCGGCGTCAAGACCCGCGTGCAGACCGCCATCACCATGGGCCAGGTCGCCGAGCCGTACATCCCGCTGCGCGCCATCCGGCACATGGAGAAGGGGCGCGTGGTCATCTTCGGCGCCGGTGCCGGCATGCCGTACTTCTCCACCGACACCGTCGCGGTGCAGCGCGCGCTGGAGACGCACTGCGAGCAGGTGGTCATGGGCAAGAACGGGGTCGACGGCGTGTACGACTCCGACCCCCGCCGCAACCCCGACGCGAAGAAGCTCGACCACCTCACGTACACCGACGCCCTCGTCAACCGGCTCGGGGTCATGGACGACACGGCGCTGGCCATGTGCCGCGACAACGACGTGCAGATGCGAGTGTTCGGCATGGAGGGCGAGGGCAACGTCACCCGTGCACTGGCCGGCGAGCCCATCGGCACGCTGATCACCGCACGCTGAGTTCACTCGCGCGACCCGCCACCGGCCGGGAATCGTGCGGTCCTTTCGGTAGCCGGGCAAAGTGTCCGTAGAGTGGCCCCGGCACCACCCGTAGACGAATGACAGGAGCAGTGGTGATCGACGAAACCCTCCTCGAGGCCGAGGAAAAGATGGAGAAGGCGATCGAGGTCGCCAAGGAGGACTTCGCGGGTATCCGCACCGGTCGCGCCAACGCGGGGATGTTCAGCAAGATCACCGTCGACTACTACGGTGCGCCGACGCCGCTGCAGCAGCTGGCGTCGTTCAACATCCCGGACGCCCGTACCGTGATGGTCGCCCCGTTCGACAAGAGCTCGCTGCCCGCCGTCGAGAAGGCGCTGCGCGACTCGGACCTGGGCGTCAACCCCGCCACCGACGGCAACGTCGTCCGCGTGGTGCTGCCCTCCCTCACCGAGGAGCGCCGCCGCGACTACGTGAAGCTCGCCAAGGCGAAGGCCGAGGAGTCGCGCGTCTCCGTGCGCAACATCCGGCGCAAGGCCAAGGAAGAGCTGGACCGCATCGTCAAGGAGGGCGAGGCCGGCGAGGACGAGGTCGCGCGTGCGGAGAAGGAGCTGGACAAGCTCACCAAGAGCCACGTCGACATGATCGACCAGCTGCTCTCCAGCAAGGAGAGCGAGCTGCTCGAGGTCTGATGTCCGCACCGCCTCGAGACAGAACAGAGCGAGACATTGCGCACATCGACGTGAGCCCCGAACCCGAGCCCGCACCCGCCCCGAAGCAGTCCCGCGCCGGCCGTAACCTGCCGGCCGCGATCCTCGTCGGCGTCGGCCTGCTCGGCATCGTCGGTGCGTCGCTGTACTGGCGACCAGAGCCGTTCGTCCTCCTCGTCGTGCTCCTGATGTGGGCGGGGCTCTGGGAGCTGCGGCAGGCTTTCGCCCGCCGCAACCTGCGCCTGCCGATGGTGCCGCTGTTCGTGGGCACCGCCGGCATGATCGTCTCCGCCTATCGGGGCGGTCCGGAGGCCTTGTTCGTCGCGTTCGTGCTGACGGTGGCGGCGATGGTGGTCTGGCGGGCGCTCGACGGTTCCGGTCTCGGTGCCGTGCGGGACTCGGCGGCGGCTGTCTTCGCCGCCGCCTACCTCCCGTTCCTGGCCGGCTTCGTGGTGCTCATGCTGGCGCAGCCCGACGGCGAGATCCGCGTCGTGCTGTTCATTCTCCTGGCGGTGGCCAACGACACAGGCGGCTACATCGCCGGCGTCATGCTGGGTCGGCATCCGCTGGCGCCGACCGTGAGCCCCAAGAAGTCGTGGGAAGGGCTGGCGGGCTCCATCGTGCTGGCCACGGCGGTGGGTGCGCTCGGCGCGGTGTACGGGCTGGGCGAGAGCCCGATGCTCGGCATCGCCCTCGGTGTCATGACCGCCATCACTGCGACTGTGGGCGATCTCGCGGAGTCGCTGCTCAAGCGTGACCTAGAATTGAAGGACATGGGCTCATTGCTCCCGGGGCACGGGGGCGTGCTGGATCGCCTCGACTCGATGATTATCACAGCGCCCTTCGTCTATCTTGTGCTCTCGGTGGTTGCCTGATGAAAACTCCCCTTGCCCAGCCGGTCGTCCGTCCCTCGGACGAGACCCCTGCCATCCCGCTGCAGATGGCACCGAAGCGCCGCGGCAAGCCGCCGAAGCACTTCGCCGACCTGACTCCGGAGGAGCGGGTCGCCTCCGTCGTCGAGGCGGGAGAGCCGGCGTTCCGCGCCAAGCAGCTCGCCACGCACTACTTCACGCACTACACGAGCGACGCGACGAAGATGACGGACCTCCCGGCGAAGTCCCGGGAAGCGCTCGCGACCACCATGTTCCCCGAGCTGATGCGGCCGACGCGCCAGCTCAAGGCCGACGGCGGCACCACGGTCAAGACGCTGTGGCACCTCTTCGACGAGGCCAAGGTCGAGTCCGTCCTCATGCGCTACCCGCAGCGCACCACGCTGTGCGTCTCCAGCCAGGCGGGCTGCGGCATGGCCTGCCCGTTCTGTGCCACGGGTCAGCTCGGCCTGACCCGGAACCTCTCGACGGCGGAGATCCTGGAGCAGGTCCGCGCGGCGTTCCGCTCGCTGGCCGACGGCGAGATCCCGGGCGGCGTCACCCGCCTCAACAACCTCGTGTTCATGGGCATGGGCGAGCCGCTGGCGAACTACAAGGCAGTGATCGAGACGGTGCGGGCCCTGGTGGCGCCGCAGCCGGAGGGCTTCGGCATGTCGGCCCGCAACATCACGGTCTCCACGGTGGGCCTGGTCCCGGCGATGCAGAAGCTCACCAAGGAGGGCATCCCGGTGACCCTCGCGCTGTCGCTGCACGCGCCCGACGACGACCTGCGTTCCGAGCTGGTGCCGATCAACACGCGCTGGAGCGTGGACGAGACGCTGGACACCGCACGGAACTACTTCGAGGTGACCGGGCGCCGCGTGTCCATCGAGTACGCGCTGATCAAGGACATGAACGACCACGGCTGGCGGGCGGACCTGCTGGGCGAGAAGCTCAACGCGCGCGGCCGTGGCTGGGTGCACGTGAACCCGATCCCGCTCAACCCCACGCCGGGGTCGATCTGGACCGCGAGCGACCGTGAGGTCGAGGACGAGTTTGTGGCACGATTGCGCGGTCACGGGATCCCGACCACGATCCGTGATACCCGCGGGAGCGATATCGACGGGGCCTGCGGGCAGCTTGCGGCTGAGGAGGACGACGAGTGAGTGGGATGTTCAACAGCGTTCCCGCGATGCGCACCGGGTACGACAAGGACGAGGTCGACGAGTTCTTCGAGCACGCGCGACAGGCGTACGAGGGACGGACCATGGACCGGCTGACGAGCGCCGATATCCAGGCGTCCACGTTCGACCTGACCCGCGGTGGGTACAACACCCACGAGGTCGACGCGGCGCTCGACCGGCTCGAGGCGGCGTTCATCGCCCGGCAGCGCGCGGAGTACGCGGCGGCGCACGGGCAGCAGGCGTGGATGAACGCGCTCGCCGAGCGTGCGCGCTCCCTGTACGGGCGTCTCGGCCGGCCCGACGGGGAGAAGTTCGCGCCCGCCGACCGCGGTTCGCAGGGCTACGACAAGGACGACGTCGACGACCTGTGCGACCGCCTCATCGGGTACTTCGACCGGCAGGAGCCGCTGACGGCCGGCGACATCCGGTCGGCCACGTTCGGGCGTGCGCGCGGCGCGGACGCCTACGACGAGGCCTCGGTGGACGCGTTCCTGAGCCGTGCGGTGGAGGTCCTGCTCGGGGTGGAGTGATCCCTCCGGTTCCGAGAAGCCCGCGGTCGCGGTCTGCCTGCCTGTAGGTCAGACGGTGGCCGCGGGCTCTTCTGCTGCACGGAGCAGCACCTCGTTCTGGGTGGCCTTCAGGAACGAGCGGATCGAGTCCCGGCTGCGGGTGAGGCAGTCGATCCGCGCCTGGACCCCGACCAGCTCCGTGGCGAGCTGCTCGGCCACCTCGCGCGGGCAGGTCGGATCGTTCCTGGCAGCGGCACTCTCGGCGTCGAGAAGTACCTTGACCAGCCGCGTCGGGATGCCGGCCTGGACCAGGCCCGCCACGCGGGACACGCGCTCCACGTGGTCCTCGGTGTAGGTGCGGTACCCGTTGGGCGCACGGTCTGCCTCGAGCAGGCCCTGCTGCTCGTAGTACCGGACGAGACGGGTCGTCACGCCCGTTCGTGCGGCGAGCTCACCGATCTTCATGGGTTGCCTCATGGGTTGCCTCCGGCAGGGCTTGACATTGACATCAGTGTCAAACTTTAGCGTTGCCGGCATGAAGACAACAGGTGCTACCCCGGCCCGGCCGGTCGCTGCGGGCACATCGCCGAGCGGCGTCCCCTCGACGTCCTCCGACGTCCTGCCCTGGCCATCCCTGCTGGTGCTGGGGAGCGGGACGCTCCTCATGGTCACCGCCGAGATGCTGCCGACCGCCGTCCTCGAACAGATGAGCACCGGGCTGGGCGTCGCCGAGTCGAGCACCGGCCTGCTGGTCTCGGTGTGGGCGGCGGTCGTGGTGGTCCTCAGCTTTCCGCTCGTCCGGCTGACGCGTGGCCGCGACCGCCGAGCCGTGATAGCCGGGGGGCTGGCCGTTCTCGCCGTCTCGTCCGCTCTCACGGCGCTCGCCCCGACGTTCCAGCTGGCGGTGGGCGCGCGCATCCTGGGGGCGTCCGCCGTCGGGCTGCTGTGGGCCACCACCAACGCACACGTCGCCGACCTGGTCTCCGACCGCCTGCTCGGGCGCGCGGTGGCCGTGGTGCTCGGCGGGGCGACGCTCGGGATGGTGGTAGGCACACCGCTGGCCCGGCTCGTCGCCGACGCCGCCGGCTGGCGGGCCGCCTTCTGGGCGCTGGCGGTGCTCGGCCTGCTGGGCGCCGTCGCGGTCCGGCTGGTCGTCGCGCGCTCTGCCCCGCGCCCGACCCAGCCGGCCCCCGGTGCGGACGGCGTCCCGCCCGGCGCTGCAGGCCCGGCCGGTGCGCCACGACGCGGCCTGGCGCCCCTCCTGGCGGTGACCGCGCTCGTGGCCCTGGTGCTCGTGGGGCACTACGGCGCCTACACGTACATCACCCGCCTGACGGAAGCGCCGGCGGAGGCGCTGCCGGGTGGGATGAGCGCGCTCCTGCTCGTGTTCGGGCTCGCGTCGGCGGCCGGGGTCGCGCTGGCGGGTCGGTTCGGCGATCGGAGCGGACCGGCGCTGGTGGTGAGCGTGGCCGCTACCGCACTCACCGTGCTGGCCCTCGGCGCCGTCGACGTGCACGTGGCGGTCGGCATCGCCGTGGTCGTGGCGTGGGGAGTCGTGTCGGGCGGCATGCCGCCCTTCGCCCAGACCCTGATCCTGCGGCTCGCCGGACCGGACCGGCGCTCGTTCGCCGGTGCCCTGATCCCGGTGCTGTTCAACGGCGGCATCGCCGTCGGGGCGGGGCTCGCGTCGGCGGTCGTGGCCGCCTCGGGTGTGGCGGCGGTGCCGCTCCTCGCCGCAACGGTCGTAGCAGTGGCTGCGGTGGGCCTGGCCCTGACGCTGCGTCGCCGGGCGTGACGAGAACGGAGTTGTGTTCGCCGGAACGCGCGTGGCAGTCACAACCCCGTTCTCGTCGCGGCAGCGACGTCAGCAGGCAGGGGCCACCGGGGCGGACGAGCCCGTGTCGACGTACGCGTCCGCGACCCAGTTGCCCGGCCCGATCCGGTTCCACACGCTGCTGGTGCCGAAGGTTCCCGTGACGGTGGTGCCACGTGCGGTGCACTCGACGACGACGTTGGCGTGGTTGCCCGCCTGGCCGACGGCGGCGCGGCCGGTGCCGGGACCGGAACGCACGGTGAGCGGCGCGCCGCTCGTGCGGACGATCCCCCGGGGCCCGGAGCCGGTCCAGAGGTAGGTCACGGTGGTCCAGGCGTTGCCGGTCAGTCCGACGCCGTCCCAGAACGTGCCGTCGCCGAGGTCGATCCCCGCCGGGTTGGCCACCCGGCGGCCGAACCCGTCGAGCCCGCCGTTGTAGCCGTCCTGGTGGGCGGCCTGTGCCTGTGGCCGGCCCTGCGGCAGGTCCGCCCAGGACTGGCGGGCGCCGGGCGGGTTCCAGTGGTCGTCGGTGGTGTTCCACGGGCCCACGTCCCAGACCGGGGCGTACGCGCAGCGCCCGGTGCTCGGCGCGCAGACCCGCACCGAATAGCTCCCCGAGCCGTTCGACGACAGCCCGCGCCGTGACGGCAGCGCGACGAAGTGGTCTCTGGGCGTGATGACGTGCCCGTTCGCCGTGGTTCCGCCCACCAGACCCTCCCGGGTCGCGAACACGCGGTAGGAGGCCGCACCGGACGTCGGCGCGGCCTCCGCCTCCGCTTCCTGCAGCGACCGCGACCGGCGCGGGCCGGGCGTGAGCGTCACCGTCCGCACGGCCGGGCTGACGCCAGCCTCGCCGACGAGCGTGACGCGGACCTGGACGGTCCCGGACGGTTCCGGGAGCGGGGATCCGGCAGGGATCCACTCCGTCCAGGAGCCGGGGCCCTGGCCGGGGAGCCGGCCGCGCACGTCGACCAGCACGGACGTGCCGGCCGGTGCGGCGGCGTCGACGTCCGCGGCGACGACGCTCGTGGGTGAAGCGAGGGACGTCGGCTCGGCGACGAGCTGGCCCGACACCGCCGGCGTACCGGAGCCGGCCCGGCCGGCGGTGGGGTCGAGGCGTAGCGTCCCGGCCTCGTGACGCACCCCGGCGTCGTCCGCGTCGAGGACGGTGAGGTCGACGGACCAGGCAGCCGCCGAACCGCCGGGACCGGAACCGGTGCCCGGTGCCGGGTCCGCGGCGGCGGTCCCGGACGCGATGGCGAGGGCGCAGGTCGTGGCGGTGAGGAGCATGGCGCCGCGGCGGGCCCGGCCTACCTGGATCAGCATGTGCTGAATGTATGCGTCGGTCTGTTTCACCCGCGAGCGGAACGGAGGTCGCGCGGCAGCCGTTGCCGCCCGGTCGGTCCCCCGGGTGGTGCATGATCGGGGGAGCGCCCCAGAGGACCGGGGAGCCCCCAGCAGCGATGACGAGCAAGGAGAACCACGTGTCCGAGTTCCTGGCCGACAAGCCCGGCAAGTACGACCTCGACGGCGACGGCATCCCCGACGTCGAGGTGGCCGACACCGACGGTGACGGCGTGGTGGACGCCCAGTTCGAGGACTACGACGCGGACGGTGTCCCCGACGTCGAGCTGCACGACACCGACGGTGACGGGCGGCCCGACGTCGTCGTGGAGACCGCCGGCGGGACCCGGACGATCTCCGTGGACACCGACGGCGACGGCGAGGACGACGCCGTGGACTCGTTCCCGGCCTGAGGCCTGCCGTCCGGCCCGCGGCTCAGGCCCCTGGCTGGACCCGTACGGGCGCCTGCGCCGGCCGGCCGTAGGCCAGACGGCGTAGCGCCACCTCGGCCGGCCCGCGCCGCCCCGTGCGCTCCTGCCAGACGGAGAACGCCACGGTGAGCGCCCAGACGCCCACGGCGTAGAGCAGCATGGTCGACGACGTCAGGTGCTGGCCGAGCCCGAGCCCCCAGGCGGCGAGGATCGGGGCGCACAGCACCGACTGCATCAGGTAGGAGGTCAGCGACCGCTTGCCGACCGCCTGGACCGCCCCCGCGAACGGGCCGTCGGTCAGGAGCAGGTTGTTCGACGGCACCCCCGTGCGGCGCTGGGCGAGCCAGTGGCCCAGCAGGCCGAACAGGGCGACGTAGCCGAGCCCGCCGAAGAACCCGGTCAGGAACTGCACCGGGTAGAACACGAAGGCGGCGTGGTCCGGCACGGCGAGGACGCCGACGTGGTCGAGCGCGGACGGTAGCGGTCCCAGCCAGCCGAGCGTGATGCCGACGCCCGCCACCCACCGCAGCAGCGGCAGGTGCTCGCCGGGGTTCTCCAGGATGCGGCGCCGGCCCGCCCAGAACGCGAGCAGCAGCATCATCGGGACCACCATGACGAGCAGGCCCTGGAGCATCGTGCCGAGGGTCCAGTAGCCCAGGCGCTCGACGATCGAGTCGAGATAGGACGCCTGCGCCATGGACTCGGCGTCGGGAGCGATACTGGCAGCGATGCTCTGTGCCCTCGGGTCGTCCTCGGGCAGCTGGGCCGTGAACCACGCCCCGACCACGCTGAACGCCGTGCCGATGGTCAGCAGGCCGCCGAACACCCACGTCCACACGATGAGCGTGACGTCCTTGGCCTGGAAGAACAGCCACACCATGAGCAGACCGGCGACGCCGTACGCGCCGAGCACGTCGCCCATCCAGAGCAGCGCGGCGTGCACCAGCCCGAAGACGAGCAGCCAGGCGTTCCGCTTCTGCAGGAGCCGACGGGCCGCGGCCTCGGAGGTGCCCGAGGACACCTGGCGGTTGTAGAGCTGCATCATGCCGTAGCCGAAGAGGAACGCGAACATCGGGTAGGTCCGCAGGTCCACCATGGTGATGATGAGGAAGTCGACCACCTGGTCGACGGTCGAGCCGTCGACCGGGTGCGACGCCCCGGGGCTCATCTCCCGGCCCCACAGGTAGTACGGCGTGTTCGCGATGGCGATCAGCAGGAGCATGAAGCCGCGTGCCAGGTCGGGCGCGGGCGAACGCTCGGAGGCCTGGGTGGGTCCCCTGGTCAGTGCTGTGCTGGGCATGGGTACATCTCAGCAGGCAGCGGGGCCCACCGCGAGGAAAGGGCAGAGATCCGGAGGCCTACGCGGCCTGCTCGGCCAGCCGGGCCCGCTCCTCCTCGACGATGCGCCGCGCGAGCTCGGCGTCGGCCACGTCGGTGGCGCCGGGCGCCACCGCCACCGTGGAGCGTCCGGCGTACTCGGCGAACAGCTCCGCCTTGGTGCCGAGGATCTCCAGGAGCCGTTCGTCCACGCTGTTCTCGACGAGCAGCCGGTGCACCTGCACGGTGCGGACCTGGCCCATCCGGTGCGCACGCGCGATCGCCTGCGCCTCGACGGTCGGCTTGACCTGCGGCTCGCACAGGATCACCACGGAGGCGGCCTGGATGTTCAGCCCGACGCCGCCGGCCTCGATCTGGCTCACCAGCACCTTCGGCTCCGGCGCCCGCGTGAACTCGTCGACCAGCTCCTGCCGCCGTCGGGCGGGGACCGAACCGGTGATGGGCCCGACGGCGAGCGGACCGAGCTCGGCCAGCACCGTCTCGATCACGTCGCGGAAGAACGAGAAGACGACGACCTTGCGGTTGTTGTCCATCGCCTCGGCCACGATCTCGCGCAGCCGCACCAGCTTGGCCGTCGGCGCCGGAGCCTGGACGAACGCCGCGCGGCGCATGTCGGCGAACGACCGCTTGAGCACCGCCCTCCGGTAGGCGGCGCCGTCGTGCTTGCCGAACCGCTCCCACTCGTCCACCTGGACCAGCTCGGGCAGCTCGGTGAGCACGTCCTCCTGGTTGCGCCGCAGGTACACCGTCGCCACGGACCGGCGGAACGCCGCGGCGCCCGCCAGGCCGGCCGCGGGATCGATCGAGTCGGCGACGTCGGGTTTGAGGTAGTGCACCAGGTTGCGGAACTCGTCCACGGTGTTCTCCATGGGCGTGCCCGACATGAACAGCACCCGCTCGGCGGTGCGGGCCCAGTCGGCGGTGCGCTCCGAGCGCTGCGCCCGCGGGTTCTTCACGTAGTGCGCCTCGTCCACCACGAGCAGGGCGGGCCGCGGCATCCCGTCGGCGCGCAGGTGGCCGAGCTGCGGGAACGTGACGATGCCGACGCCGCCGTCGGCCACCCAGGCGCGGATGCCCGCGTCGCGGTCGTCGCCGTGCAGCACACGGACCGTCAGCCGCGAGTGCGCGGCGACCTCACGGGCCCAGTTCGCGGCGACGCTCGCGGGACAGACCACCAGGAAGTGGCGCCGGCCACGGGCGGCCAGGTGTGCCATCGCGGCGATGGCCTGGACGGTCTTGCCGAGCCCCATCTCGTCGCCCAGGATCGTGCGGCGCTGCACGAGCGCGTAGCGGGCGCCGAACGCCTGGTACCCGCGCAGGGAGACGGTCAGGAGCGAGGTGTCGAGGTCCTGGGCCGTGACCTGGTCCACGACCTCCTCGGGCAGGTAGCCCTCCGCGGCCTCCACGTCGACGCCGAGGTCGACGAGCTCGCCCAGCGCCGTGTAGTAGGCGGCGGCACGAGCCTCGTAGTCCTGCCACACCTCCGCGTCCGACGTCCCGGCCGGCGTGCCGTCCAGTCGCCGCAGGGCATCGGTGACGCCCGACGCGTCCAGGTCGTCGACGGCGGCCCGGAGACCGGTCAGGGCGGTGTCCGCCGCCGCCGTGCGCTCGCGGCCGGCGAAGAGCCGCTTGACGAGGGTGCCGCGCAGGGCGCCCACCTCGGCCAGGCGGGCCAGCCGCGGTACGTCGACGTCGAGCCGCTCGCCCCAGGCGTCGAAGAACCGGGCGACCTGCTCGTGGGTGTGCAGCGCACGCACCAGGTCGGTGACGAGGGGGTCGGCCGGGTCGGCCTCGATCCGGAAGGTGAGCGCTTCGTCGACGGCGTCGAAGATCTGCTGTGCGGCCTCGCGCAGCAGGCGGGCGGTCTTGGGTCCGACGCCGTCGATCGCGTCGAGCTCCCGCGTGCCGGCGCCCAGCACGTGGGCGACCGTGCGGTATCCGGCGGCCTCGACCGGCCCCACGCGCACGCGCCCCGTGCTGACCTCGCGGACCCGGTCGACGGGCACCTCGGCGAGCTCTGCCAGCACCCGGGCGTCGCGGACCGCGCGGTACGCCGTCCGTACCCGTTCCGGTGCCGCGCCGCGCTCGGTCAGTGCGTTCGTGCCCAGGGTATGCCGGGTGCGTGCCTCCCGGAGGAGCTCGCGGGCAGTTGCGCGGGACCAGGTCTCCATGGCCGCTGACGGTACTGGGTCGGAGCCGTGCCGGGGTACTCCGCACCCGTCGTCGTCCGGCTCGTGGTGCATACCGGACTGAACGCCCGTTCTGGTAGTTTCGTCGCACCGTGGACAGGAGGAACGAGTGAGCACGGACGCACTGCCTCAGCAGGCACAGGCGGCGCAGGTGACCGCAGCAGGGGAGACGACGCTCGAGGCGACGCCGCAGGCGGCGCTGGACGTCGTCGAGCGGGACGCGGGTCCCGAGCAGACGACGAGCCCGGAACAGACGGCGAGCCCGGAGCAGACGAGCCCGGAGCAGCAGGCGGCCCCGGAGCAGGAGTCTTCGGAGCGCGAGGAGAACCTCGAGACGCGCACGGTCGCCCGGCTGCACCAGCTGGTGGCCTCGGGCGCCGAGAAGCTGCCCGGCGAGGCCGGCAGCACGGTGTCGAGGCTCGCCGTGGCGATGCTGTCGTTCGGCAGCCAGGCCGCGTCGAAGGACCAGGACAAGCCCACCACCAAGCTGTTCGGGGAGGCCGTCGAGCTGTACCGCAGCCTGGACGACGACGACCCGACCAAGCAGCGTGCGGTGCTCGAGCACGCGCTGGAGAACTTCACGACCTCCGTGGTCGGTGGCAAGGAGCGCTCGCAGGTGCTCGAGGTCGCCGAGGAGGCGATGGGCCTCTGGGCCAAGCTGCGCGGGACGTCGTCCGACCTCGCGAAGACGGACGCCGCCGTCTCGATGCGCTCGCTCTCCAGCGTGCTGCGCAAGGAGGGCCGCGACGAGGAGGCGGACGAGACGGAGAACGAGGCCAAGCGCCTCGAGTCCTGAGTCTCGAGCCCCGGCCGGAGCGCGAGCGTCAGCCCGCGTTCCGGCCGGCGCCCACCGTGCCGCCCGGCAGCAGGGCGGACCCGCAGGTGGGCTCGTCCCTCAGGTCGACATCGGCCGGTAGATCGGCGACGGTCGGCTCCCGCCCCGCCATCGCACACGCCCTGGCGATCATCTGCTCGTCCGAGAAGGTCCACTCGGTGGTGACGCCGTGGTCCTGCACCACGATGAGCTGCCCGTCGTCGGCGTAGACGCCGGTCGGTGCGGCCCTGCCGCCGGGGCTGTAGAGGCGGGTCGCCAGCCTGCCCACCCGTTGGCCCGTGTGGATGTCGAAGAACACCAGCTCGGGGCCCTGGTTGCGGGCCACGAGGTCCGGCCCCGGCAGCACCGCCAGGACGTCGCCGAAGCTGCCCTTGAGCCCCAGCCGTACGGTGTCGTCCGGCCCGTCCAGGCTGCGCAGACGCACCGCGGAGTCCACGCCGAGCGTGACGAGCCGGACCGGTCGGGGCGTGACCTCGGTCTGCTGCGGTTCGATCAGGTGCACCTGCGTCACGCTGCTGCCGCGCACGCTCCAGACCTGCGTACCGCCCTGCGCCGCCGTGTCCAGGTCGGCGACGCGGAGCGCGAAGTCGCGGGGCGCGACGGCGACGCGGGTGGCGTCGGCGGTGACGGCGACTCGTCCGGGCTCCTCCCACTCGCTGGCGAGCCGTGGCCGGTCGCCCAGCGGGCCGGGGACGTAGAGGGCCTTGCTCTCGAGCTTCGCGTCGATCAGGTAGAGGCCCGAGCAGGCGTCGACCAGCAGGATGTGCGCCTCGGTCCGCTGGGCGCTGACGAACGTGGCGCAGTCGGGGTCGCGCCCGTCGAGAGCGGGCACGACCAGGCCCCGGAAGCCGGGCTCGTGCCCGGCGACGGTTCCCCCCTGGGTCCGGTAGGCGTTGCCCTCCGGGGTGATGAGCAGGAGGCGGTTCCGGTCCAGCCAGACCGGGAGCAGCGGCCTGTCCACGTCGGTGCTGTCCTCCGGAAGGGTCACGGTGCCGAGGCCGTGGATCATGACGGTGCCGTCCGACCACGACATGGCGACGCGCGCCGGTTCGGTCGACTCGTCCCGGTGGGTGGCCAGGACCGGCGTCGGCCCGGCCGATCCCGCGGCCGCCGCGGTCCCCGCCGCGGCCGGCAGGGGCGCGTCGCCGTGGGTGCCGGCGGTGCTCCACAACGCGATCCGCCCGCCCGACGCCGCCACCACGCGCTCCACCCCGACCAGCACCGGCGGGCCGGGCCGGCGCACGCCGGACAGGTGCCAGGTGCGGTGCTCCCCGATGCCGCCGTGGATCTCGCACGCGACCAGGCCCTTGTCGGTCGAGATCAGGGCGCGGGTCGTGTCGTCGTCGACCGCCACCATCTTCGGGTCCGCCCAGGCACGGGGGACGGGACAGCTCGCCGAGCGTGTCGACCCGTCGGCCGAGTGGTGCACCGTCACGGTGGTGCCGTCGCCCTCGGTGTCCAGGGTCGCCCAGTCCCGCAGGGAGGGCGAGGGGACGGCCCCCGCCGGGAGGTCCACCGACCCGGCCTCGCTCAGCGCGAGGGAGTCCAGGCTGCGCACCTCGAGTGCGCCCGCCGCCGTGTCCGCGGCCGCCAGGGTGCGACTGGAGCCGACGGCGAGCGACGTGACCGCGAGCCGGGTGTTCGCCAGCCCGTAGAACGCCAGGTGCTGCTCGTCCGGCCGGTGCGGGTCCCCTTCCGACTCCAGCACGGCGAGGTCCCGGTCGGCGAGCGTGATGCTGCCGATCCGGTTCCGCCCGGTGTCGGCGTCGTGCCAGGCGACGATCAGCAGGCCGCCGTCGGGGGTGATCGCGACCGCCGTCGTGCCCGCCAGGTCGAGGTGCGTCTGCCGGCTGGTGCTGCCATCGGGCAGCGGCCCGAACCGGCCGACCGTCACCCCGAGATCGTCCACCGCGGCGACCACCGAGCCGTCCGCGCTCCCGGCCACGACCGTCCCGCCCTGTGCGGACCCCTTCGCACGTGCCGCCACCCGGGAGAACGGGGTGCGGTCCCCGTGCAGCACGGTCGGCGCACCGTCGTCGGGGTTCCACCGCACGAGGTCACCGGTGCTCGTGCGGCCGACGATCCCGGTGGTGGTCGCCGCGACGTCGGCGAGCTCGGCGTCGCCCGGCAGGTCCACCGTGCGCAGCAGGTACGGGTCCGCCGGGTCGTTCGCCGTCACCGCGTTGAACAGGGCGGTGCGGGTCTGCCCGTCCCGGAGCCGCCGGACCGCCTCGACGGCCAGCAGCTGCGCCGTCGCGGGATCGTCCTGGTGCACCACGTGGGACGTCGCACCGAGCAGGTGCGCCGCATTGGCGTTCACCGCGTCGTTCGCGCGGTCCGCCTCGCGTTCGGCGAACGCGAACGCGCCGATCGACAGTGCCAGCATCACCCCGAGCGCGAGGTTGACGAGGCGGCCCCGCACGCTCGCCGAGCTCTGGCGGGCGATGTGCGCGCTGAGGACCTCCTCGGTGCTGACCTGGCCGCGCAGCGGAGCGACGAGCTCGGCGAGCGCCGTCGGCCGGTCCGGGTGGTGCCGCCAGAACCGGCGCTGGCGCAGCCGCGTGAGGTCGGTCCACTTGGGCTCGTGGTCGAGCACCTCGGCGAGCGGTGCGGGGAGCGCGGTGCTGCTGATCGTGTCGATCTCGTTCGCCGTCTGGTCCCAGACGATCCTGCCGCTGGTCATCGCGATCAGGAGGGTGTCGATGCTGCGGTGCTCCAGCCACCACTCCACCTCCTTGGCCACGTACTTGGAGCTGGCGGCGCCTTCGGAGGCGAACAGGATGAAGTACTCGGAGCGCTCCAGGTTGCGTTCGATCGCGTCCCACAGGCTGGAGTTGTTCGCCAGCCCGGTCCGGTCGAGAAAGATGTTGAGGTCGGGGACGTCGTCGCGCTTGTCGAAGTCGAGCAGCTGCTGGTGGAACTCCGGCGCGAACTCACCGTCGGAGTCGCGGCTGTAGGACAGGAAGGCGTCGTACCGGAAGGCGCGCGGCTCACGGCGCGCTCTGCCGACAGGGCGTAGGGAACGTCCTGTCCGGTCGGTCATCCTCGTTCCCGCAGCCCTTCCTCGGCGAAGGTGGTGGACCGAGAAACGTACCGTCCCGGTGGGTCGTGTCGCCGCAGGTCATGACGCTAACCACCTTTAAGGTGAATTGCACGGTTAGGCGCGGGTGTGGCCGGATATCGCGGCTCGGACGAGGAAGGCACGAGATGGCACCGGAGCTGATGGTCCCCCGGGGGGACGCGCGACGGCCACGGGTGCGCCGGTCGTGGGTGCGCGTGGCGTTCGCCGTCCTGTTCGGTGTCGCCTTTGCCCTGGGGCTGTGGGGTTTCTGGGTCTACCGGGCGTCCCCGGACTTCGCCTGGGGCACCACCGCGTGGGACGTCGTCTACTACTCCGTCCAGCTGTTCGTGCTCGGCGCCGAGGCGACGAACGAGGGTGGCGACCTGCCCTGGCAGCTCCAGGCAGCACGCTTCCTCGCCCCCGTCGCCACCGGCTACGCCGTCTTCGAGGCGGTGCGCTCGCTGTTCGCCGACCAGTTCGTGCTGATGCGCACGCGCCGGATGCGCGGGCACGCGATCGTCGTCGGCCGCACGCCCGCCGCCGGGGTCATCGCCGAGGCGCTCGCGGCACGGGGCGCGCTCGTCGCGCGGACCGCAGCGGGGGACGCCGAGTCGTTGCGCAACGCCGGGGTGTCCGGTGCCGCCGTGCTCTACGCCTGCGAGGCCGACGACCTCGAGCCCGGTGTCAACGTGCTCACGGTGGCGGTGGCCCACCGCGCGGACCGGGATCCCGACCTGCCGGGGATCCGCCTGAACGCGCACGTCAGCGACCCCGACCTCGCGCTCGCCCTGCAGGCCCGCCACCTGAGCCATCCGCAGCCGGGCGTGGACTTCTTCACGCTGGGCGAGCTGGTGGCCCGCTCCCTGGCCCGGCGGGACCAGACCGCCGCTCGCGGCGACGCCCCGCACATCTCGGTGGTCGGCCACGGCACGTTCGGCCGGGCGCTCGTCGTCGCGTTCGCGCGCCTGCGGAGCGTCGAGATCGCGCCCGACGGTGAGCCCCTCACGGTGACGCTGGTGGGGCCGGGCGCCCGGGAGGCGGCCCGGGCGCTGCGGGCGCGCTGGCCCAGTGTGCGGGCGGCGTGCCGCCTCGTGCCGGTGGAGACGTTCGCCGAGGTGCGGGCGGTCGGCACGCCGGGGCGGGTCTACGTGTGCCACGACGACGACGGCGACGCGCTCCGCAGCGCGCTGCGGGACAGCGACCTCTGGCGCGCCGGCGACGGGGCCGTGGTGCTCCGGCTCAACCGGCTCGCGGGCCTGGGCGGGCTGTTCGGCACCCACGACGACGCGATCCTGGACGACCTCGGCGGGCGGCTCGACGTCGTCGAGCCCGGCACCCTGCTGCGCAAGGCGACAGCACCCGGCGTGCTGGTGCACGACGACGTCTACGACCTGATGGCCGTGTCCGCCCACCTCACCTACCTCCGCAACCAGCGGGCGCGCGGCGTCGCCTGGCAGAGCACCCCCGCGATGGTCTCGTGGGCCGACCTCTCCGACGACCTGCGAGCCGCCAACCGCGCGCAGGTGCGCGCCATCCCCGACCGGCTGCGGCAGATGGGCTGCACCGTCGCGCCCGCCGGCGACAACGACCCCGGCCGGATCCCCGAGCCCGTGGTGGACGCGCGGGCCGTGGACGAGCACGCACGGTGGATGGCGGACAAGGTGGCCGCCGGCTGGTCCTACGGACCCGAGCGGGACGACGTCCGCCGCCTGCACCCGGACCTGCGTCCGTGGGAGGACCTGTCGGAGCACGACCGGGAGAAGGACCGTGCGGCGATCCGTGCCATCCCGGTCATCCTGGCGGACTTCGGCCTGCACGTCGTCGCCCTCGACGACGACGCGGGCTTCGAGGCCGCGGACGAGCCCGTCCCCGACCCGCGCGGGGTGGTCCGCGGCTGGCGGATGTTCGGCCGGGGCCGTGCCGAGCAGCCGAGCGAGGGCTGACAGGATGGGGCCCATGCGAAGCGTCACCCTTCTCGGCTCCACGGGGTCCATCGGCACACAGGCGATCGACGTCATCCAGCGCAACCCGGACCGGTTCCGCGTGGACGCGCTGTCCGCGGGCGGCTCGGACCTGCCGGCGCTCGCCCGGCAGGCAGCCGCCCTGGGCGTCCGCGCCGTCGCCGTGGCCGACGCCGCCGCGCGGTCCGCCCTGACCATCCTGCTCCGCGAGGCGGGGGCGGACGGCGTCGAGGTGCTCGCCGGACCCGACGCCGCGTCGGACGTGGCGGGCCGGGGGAGCGACGTGGTGCTCAACGGCATCACCGGGTCGGTCGGTCTGCGCCCCACGCTCGCCGCGCTCGCTGCCGGTTCCAGCCTGGCGCTCGCGAACAAGGAGTCGCTCGTGGTCGGCGGCGCCCTGGTCAAGGCCGCGGTCCGGCACGAGGGGCAGATCGTGCCGGTGGACTCGGAGCACTCGGCGATCGCGCAGTCGCTCCGCTCGGGGTCCGCCGCCGAGGTGCGCAAGCTGGTCGTGACCGCGAGCGGCGGCCCGTTCCGGGGGCGTACGCGGGCCGAGCTGCGGGACGTGACGCCGGACCAGGCCCTGCGGCACCCCAACTTCTCGATGGGGCGCGTGGTCACCACCAACTCGGCGACCCTGGTGAACAAAGGGCTCGAGGTGATCGAGGCGCACCTGCTGTTCGACCTGCCGTTCAGCGCGATCGACGTCGTGGTGCACCCGCAGCAGATGATCCACTCGATGGTCGAGTTCGCCGACGGCTCCACCATCGCGCAGGCGGGGCCGCCGCGGATGCTGGTGCCGATCGCGCTCGGCCTGTCCTGGCCGGACCGGCTGCCGGACGTCGACGTGGCGATCGACTGGACCAAGGCCGCCACCTGGGAGTTCACCCCCCTGGACGACGAGGCCTTTCCGGCCGTCCGTCTGGCCCGGCAGGTGGGTGCGGCGGGCGGCACCCACCCGGCCGTCTACAACGCGGCGAACGAGGTGTGCGTGGACGCGTTCCACGACGGTGCCATCGGGTTCCTCGACATCGTCGACACCGTGGCCGCCGTCGTGGAGGAGCACGCGTCGACCGGAGCGGGCGACGCCTCGTCGGTCGAGGGAGTGCTGGAGGCCGACGCCTGGGCGCGTCGCCGTGCGCAGGAGGTCCTCAGCGCCGCCCGCTGAGTCCGGTACTCACCGGGCGGCGTGGGAGTGGTTGACCGGGCCGTGCCCGTCCCACGGGCCCGGCGCCGTGCCGGTACCGCCGATGACCAGGTCGTCGGCGGCACGGAGGGCCCCGGTCAGGTAGTCCTTCGCGGCGCGTACCGCGGGTTCCCACGTGTCGTACCGCGGCCGCAGGACGGCGCACGCCGAGCTGAGCGTGCAGCCGGTGCCGTGGGTGTTCCTGGTGGCGATCCGGGGCGCGGCCAGGGCGACGACGCCGTCCGGCGCCGCGAGGTGGTCCACCGACTCGGCGGAGCCGAAGTGCCCACCCTTCACCAGGGCGAGCCGGGCCCCGAGCTTGAGCAGCGTGCGTGCCTGGTCGGCGGCCTCCGTGGCGTCCCTCGCCTGCTCGACGCCGAGCAGCACGGCTGCCTCGGGCAGGTTGGGCGTGACCAGGTCGGCCAGGGGGAGCAGCTCGTCGCGCAGCACCGCCTCGGCGTCGGGCGCGAGGAGCCGGTGGCCCGACGTCGAGACCATCACCGGGTCGAGCACCACGTACGGCGCGGGCCCGGCGGACCGCAGCTCGCGCAGGGCCGCCGCGATCGCCCGGGCCACCACGGCGTCCGTCGTCATGCCGATCTTCACCGCGTCCACCGCCACGTCGGCGAACAGGGTCGCCAGCTGCGCGGTCACCATGTCGCCGGGCACGGGCATGACGCGTGCCACCCCGGTCGTGGACTGCGCCGTCAGGCCCGTGAGCACCGCACAGCCGTAGCCGCCGAGTGCCGCGAAGGTCTTCAGGTCGGCCTGGATCCCGGCCCCGCCGGAGGGGTCGGAACCGGCGATCGTCAGCGCCACGACCGGATGACCGGGCGGGCGGGTCCGTACGACGGCGTGGGGCAGAGCAGAGCCCATGAGGCGTCCCTTCGCTAGCACTACCTAGATCAGGTTCCACGGGTGCTTCTCAGCCAGGCTGTCGCCCGGCGCCCCGCGCCAACGGACCCACCCTAGGGCCGGGACGGTGGTGTGCGGAACGTGTCCGGGTCGAGGGGGCGGTAGGGCACGGGGACTGCGGCCCTGACTCGCGGTACTCGGTACGGCGAGTCAGGGCCGC
The DNA here is from genome assembly GCF_042682255.1 of Promicromonospora aerolata. Taxonomy (NCBI): domain Bacteria; kingdom Bacillati; phylum Actinomycetota; class Actinomycetes; order Micrococcales; family Promicromonosporaceae; genus Promicromonospora; species Promicromonospora aerolata. Next base: position 1,868,560 of record NZ_JBHUHF010000001.1, on the reverse strand, counting down.
AGTCCGCCGTTCAGCCGCAGTCCGCCGTTCAGCCGCAGTCCGCCGTTCAGCCGCAGTCCGCCGTTCAGGAGCCGGACGGGCTCGAGCCCGCACCGTGCTGCAGCCCGTCGACCAGTAGATCGAGCATGCGCCGGCCGTGGCCCGGCTCCTCGTCCTCCATGGGCAGGGACAGCTTCGAGACCGCGTACAGGAGGTCCTTAGGGCTGGCCACGGCGCGGATCTCGCCGGACTTCGTCGCGGCGTCGAGCAGCGAGCCGAGCGCCGGGCCCAGCCGCCCGAGGAAGTAGGCGGGAAGGGCGTCGAACGCGGGGTCGCCCGAGTGCAGGGACGACGCGAGCCCGCGCTTGGTGACCAGGAACTCCGTGTACCGGTGCAGCCACTTCTCGAGCGCCTCGACCGGCTCGTGCACCTCGGCGAGGGCCGGGGCGGCGTCCGCGCAGGCGTCGACCTCGTGCTGGAACACGGCCTTGACCAGGTCGGAGCGCTTGGGGAAGTGCCGGTACAGCGTGCCCACCCCGACGCCCGCCAGGTCGGCGATCTCCTTGGCCGGCGCGTCCACGCCGGACGTGCCGAAGGCGGCCTTGGCCGCGTCCAGCAGTGCGTCGACGTTGCGCCGCGCGTCGGCGCGCCGCGGCCGCGGCGCTGTGTTCTGGGTCACTTCGCTCCGATCCCTTGCTATCCGGAAAGGCTTTCCATATAGTTTCTGGAAGAGCGTTCCGCTTAGGTCGAGTCTACGACATCGCGCATGCGCTCACCAGACCTCGAACCCCAGGAGGACTCCATGCAGTACCGCAACCTCGGGCGCACCGGAATCAAGGTCAGCCCCTACGCGCTCGGCGCGATGATGTTCGGCGCCGTGGGCAACACCGACCACGACGCCTCGATCAAGATCATCCACAAGGCCCTCGACGCCGGGATCAACGTCATCGACACGGCCGACGCCTACTCGCACGGCGAGTCCGAGGAGATCGTGGGCAAGGCGCTCAAGGGCCGGCGCGACGACGTGGTGCTGGCCACGAAGGTGCACCTGCCCATGAGCGACGACCCCAACCACCGCGGCAACTCCCGCCGCTGGATCATTGCCGAGGTCGAGAACTCCTTGCGCCGCCTGGGCACCGACCACATCGACCTCTACCAGATCCACCGGCCCGACCCCGAGACCGACGTCGAGGACACGCTGGCGGCGCTGACCTACCTCATCAACTCCGGCAAGGTGCGGGCCATCGGCTCGTCCACCATGCCGGCCGCCGACATCGTCGAGGCGCAGTGGGTGGCCGAGCGGCGCGGGCTGGAGCGCTTCCGCTCGGAGCAGCCGCCGTACTCCATCCTGAACCGCGGCATCGAGCGGGACGTGCTGCCCGTCGCCCAGCAGTACGGCATGGGCGCCCTGGTCTGGAGCCCGCTGGCCGGCGGGCTGCTCACCGGTCGGTACCGCAGGGGTCAGGCCAACGACACGCACCGCGCGCAGTACGGGTTCGAGCACCTGCGCGACGAGCACCGCCTCGACGTCGTGGAACAGCTCATCCCGGTCGCCCAGGAGGCCGGAGTGCCCCTGAACCACCTTGCCATGGCGTTCGCCATCGCCCACCCCGGCGTCACCTCCGCGATCATCGGCCCGCGCACCATGGAGCACCTCGACAGCGCGCTCGCGGGCGTCGAGGTGGCCCTGAGCGACGAGCTCCTCGACCGGATCGACGCCATCGTCCCGCCGGGCACCGACGTCGGCCGCCTCGACATGGCCTACGACCCGCCGGCCCTCCAGCAGGCGCCCCTGCGCCGTCGGCCCGCCGACCAGCGGGCGGCGGCCTGACCGTGCACGGCCGGGCCGCACGGCGTCCCACGCGAGAGGAACTGTCATGACGCACCAGCAACAACCCATCGGGACAGGGTTCACAGCGGCCTCGACGGTCGACGACGTGCTGGCCGGCCTCGATCTGACCGGCAAGAACGTCATCGTCACCGGGGGGCACTCGGGACTCGGCCTGGTCGCCACCCGGGCGCTGGCCGGGGCCGGCGCCTCGGTCACCGTCGGCTCACGCGACACGGACCGCGCGGCGGCAGCCGTCGCCGGCATCGACCGGGTCGAGGTCAGCCGGCTCGACCTCATGGACCCGGCGTCCATCGACGTGTTCGTCGCGCGCTACCTCGGGTCGGGGCGCCCCCTGCACATCCTGATCAACAACGCCGGCTATCCGGCGCCCGCGGAGATCGTGCGGGACGGACGCGGCTACGAGGCGCAGTTCGCGACCAATCACCTCGGTCATTTCCAGCTCAGCCTGGGGCTGCACCCCGCATTGCGCGCCGCCGGCGGTGCTCGGGTCGTCACCACGACGTCGGGCGCGCAGCGGATGTCGGACATCCTGTGGGACGACCCGAACTTCACGCGCGGCGGCTACGACCCGGGCCTTGCCTACGCCCAGTCCAAGACGGCCAACGTGCTGTTCACGGTCGAGCTGGACCGGCGCTGGTCCGGCGACGGCATCCGCGCCTTCGCGCCGCACCCCGGCGTCATCGCCACGACGTCGTTCAACAGCGCGGTGGGTGTCGAGGCGCAGCGTGCCCAGGGCCTCATCGACGACGCCGGCCGGCCGGTGATCGACCCCGAACGCGGCAAGAAGACGGAGGCCCAGGGCGCCGCGACCATCGTGTTCGGCGCCACCAGCCCATTGCTGGTGGGAATCGGGGGCCTCTACCTGAACAACAGCGACGTCTCGCAGCTCGACGACGACCAGCCGCCGCCCACGGCGCAGGAGATCACGGCCGACGTCGTGTCCCACTCGGTCGACCCGGAGTCGGCGCGGCGCCTGTGGACCCTGACTGAGCGCCTCCTGGCGGGCTAGTGGATCTGGGCCAGATCCGTGCTACCCAGTGCGCGCTACCCAGTGATTGGGCCGGAAATCTCCGAGGTTTCGGGCCGAATCGCTGGGTAGGCGCGCCGCCGGCTCAGCGGCCCCGCGTCCAGTTGAACACCGCGATGCCCGTCACCAGGGCGCCCACCGTGACCAGGGCCGTGGCGGCGACCGCCTGGACGCCGTCGATCAGCGCGGCGTCCAGGGCGACCTGGACGGTGCCGATCAGGGCGTAGACCCCGGCGAACACGGTGATGGCCGAGAGCGTGCCGTCCATCAGCCGACGGCGTCCGCGCTCGCGCTTCGCCTCGGCGGCCCGCTCCCGGTCCCCGTGCAGGCGCTCCAGGGCGGCCAGGCGCGCGGCGATGGGCTCCTGCAGCAGCTCGCGTAGCCGCTCGGTGACCACGGCGGCCTGCTGCTCGAAGTGCGACGCCTGCAGCAGCTGGTTCAGCATCCTGGACTCCAGGGCGGAGGCGAGGAACGTGGGTGACGTGATGGTGGTCAGCGTGGTGCGCACCTCCGAGGCGAACTCGTGCAGGCGCAGCTGTTCGCGCGTCAGGCGTTCCTTGCGCTCCGCGAGGTCGGCGCCGTTGTTCACGTCGTGGTCGGCGAGCATGGTGGCGACGAGCCGCAGGTGATCCGCGAGCGTCGCGTTCCACGCGCTGAACAGCCCGTTGAGGCTGGCGACGAACTCCGCGAGCGAGCCGTACTGGGAGATCTTGAAGTGCGCGGTGCCCACCAGCGCGACGGTCGTCGAGTTGGTGGCCACGGCCACGACGTCGCCCAGATGGCGCACGCCCTCCAGCAGGACGGGGTTGCGCTGGCGCAGGGTCCAGTCGCACAGCGTGGCGGTGCCGTAGGAGACGGGCTGGAGCAGCACCTGGGAGCCGAACGCGGCCAGCAGCTCGTCGCCCATGTTGACCGGGGTGCGCTCCGCCGGGGCGGCGGCCGGCCCACGGCCCCGGCTCGCCTCGTAGACGGTGGTGACCACGTGCGCCCGGCCCTGGGCGATCTCGGTGCCCGCACGGACCAGGTCGGTCGTCGCGCGCTGGAGCAGGTCGGCCAGGTCGAACAGCCGCTCCGGCGGCGGTCCGTCACCGTGGTCGACGTCGACGGGCGCTCCGTCCGGAGTCATCCACCGCACCCGGATGTCGGCGTGGAGGTTGGACAGCCGGAACCGGGCGTCCCGGACCTGCTGCGGGGACTGGTCCTGTGCGGAGTACCGGAAGCGGACGTAGTGGTTGCCGAACTCGGTGAACCGCACATCGCAGGACAGCTCGGCGATGAACGACCCGTCGGGCTGCTCCAGGCGCACGTTCGGCATCGACATGGACACGCCGCCGTAGGGGCGCGCGGCCCGGTCGACGCTCGCCCACACATCGTCCATCTTGAGCCGGCCACGTACCGCGAGCGCCTGGACGCCGAGCAGCCGGGGCCGCTCGTCGCGGTCGGCGAGGGTGCGGATCGCTGCCACCGCGGCGGACGGCCGGATGTCCCGCAGGCCGAACGGGTAGATGTAGACGGTCCGTAGCCGGTCGAGCGTGAGCCAGGTGGCGTCGAGGTTGCGGTGGAGCTCCGTCAGGTGCATCCGGTAGGAGCGCAGCTCGCTGGCCAGGATGTAGTTGAGGTGCCGGTCGGTCTCGGCGGCGCGCAGGCCTTCCAGCGCCGGACCGAGGCGCACCGGGTCGCCGGTCATCGCGTCGTCGGCCGCCCGGGCGGCGTCGGCCAGGGCGCGGAAGTAGCGGATGCGGGTCACGGCCTGTGGCACGAGGGCGAGGCGGAACGGGGAGGCCAGGTCGGGGATGGCGCGGGCGGCCCGGAGCAGGTCGGTGCACCGTTCGCCGGCCTGTGTCGCGGCGTCGGCCACGCGGGCGAGGTTGCCCGCGCTGCGGGCGGCCGAGGTGTGCATCTGGGTGATCAGGGTGCGCAGCAGCACGGCGACGGCGTCGCCCTCGGCCCGGCAGACGTCGTCCGGCGCGCGGTCGCGGCAGGCCGCCCAGGTCTCGACGAAGGCGCGGAGGGGGACGATGATCCGTCCGTGCCGGAAGGTGTACTGCAGGGCGTCGCTCGCCTGTGACCAGAGGTAGACGCCGAGCAGGGCGGCGGCGCGGGGCTGGGTCACGACGGCGGTCAGTGCGGCGGCGGTCTGCGGCCCCCTGGGGTCCCCGGGCAGCGGGTGGCGGCGGTTCGGCGCCTCGCCGTCCTCGCCCATGTTCCAGCGGGACGCCGCCCAGACCGCACTGACGTCGACGCCGATCTCGCGGAGCTGCCGGGCGACCCGGGAGTCGCCGTCGGCCGCAGGCCAGGCCTCGGTCTGGAACATCGACGTGAGGCTCTCCGTGAGGGAGGCGGGTCCGTGGGTGTGCAGCTCCTGGGACTCAGGGATGGACGAAACCGACATGGCGTTAGGTTAATGGTCAGTAACCGTTGGTTCAACGAATCACCATGAGATCGAAAGGAAGTGAACGTCGGGTGGGCGTCGCGGGGGAGCCGTGCGCTGCCTACCGAGGGCGCCCAGAGGTGCCGTAGTCTCGGTGCCGTGAGCATCGTTCCGCACATTGTTGGTGTGCTCGTCCTCCTGCTGGGCGTCATCGTCTCCGTCGGCCTGCACGAGCTGGGGCACATGATCCCCGCCAAGAAGTTCGGCGTGCGCGTGAGCCAGTACTTCGTCGGCTTCGGGCCCACCCTCTGGTCGAGGACCAAGGGGGAGACGGAGTACGGCATCAAGGCGATCCCGCTCGGCGGGTTCGTGCGGCTCGTCGGCATGATGCCGCCGGCGCCCGCCGGTGCGCGGCGCGGCACCGGCTTCTGGAGCGAGCTCGTCAGCGACGCCCGTGACGCGTCCGTCGCGGAGGTGCGGCCCGGCGAGGAGCACCGCGCCTTCTACAACCTCTCGACGCCCAAGAAGCTCATCGTGATGTTCGGTGGGCCGTTCATGAACCTCGTGATCGCCACCGTGCTGATCGGCGTGATCCTGGTCGGGTACGGGGCGATGACGGTCTCCACCACGGTCGCCCAGCTCTCGGAGTGCGTGCCGGCGTCCGTCACCTCGGCGGCCTCCGGCGACGACTGCGAGGGGCAGCCCGCCGCACCCGCCGCGGCCGCAGGGCTGGAGCCGGGCGACGAGATCATCGCGTTCGGCGGTACGGAGGTGACCGGCTGGCAGCAGCTCGTGGGCCTCATCAACGATTCCGCCGGCCGCGAGTCCGAGGTGGTGGTGCTGCGCGACGGCGAGCGCGCGACCCTCGAGGTCACCCCGGCACCGGCCGACCGGCCCGTCGTGGACGAGCAGGGCGCACCGGTGCTCGGCGCCGACGGTCAGCCGCTCGTCGAGCAGGGCGGGTTCGTCGGCTTCTCCCCGCTCCAGGTGCGGGAGCCGCAGCCGGTCGCCACGGTCCTGCCCGCCGTGGGCGACCAGACCTGGCTCACCTTGACCATGGTGGCGACCCTCCCGGTCCGCGTGGCCGAGGCCGCCACCCAGGCCTTCACCGCGGAGGAGCGCGCGCAGGACTCCGTGCAGTCCATGGTGGGCGTCGCGCGGATCAGCGGCGAGATCATGGCCCTGGACGAGGCGATCCTCGACCGCATCATGTTCTTCCTGAGCCTCCTCGCGAGCCTCAACATCGCGCTGTTCGCCTTCAACCTGATCCCGCTCCTGCCGCTCGACGGCGGGCACCTGGTCAACGCCCTCTACGAGGGCGGCAAGCGCACGCTCGCCCGGGTGCGCGGGGCAGCAGTGCTGCCCGGCCCGGCCGACGTCGCCCGCATGACGCCCGTGGCCTATGTGGTCTTCCTCATCCTGCTCGGGGTGGGTGGCGTCCTGATCGTGGCGGACCTGGTGGATCCGGTGCGGATCACGTGATGCCCGACACGATGTACATCTGGCACCTCCTGAAGCAGGGATACTGAACTCGTGAGCGCAATCAGCCTCGGCATGCCGGCAGCACCCCCGCCCGTTCTCGCCCCCCGCCGCAAGACTCGCAAGATCAAGGTCGGCAAGGTGGAGGTGGGTGGTGACGCACCCGTGAGCGTGCAGTCCATGACCACCACGCCCACCACCGACATCAACGCGACCCTCCAGCAGATCGCGGAGCTCACCACGGCAGGCTGCGACATCGTGCGCGTCGCCGTCCCGACCTCCGACGACGCCGAGGCGCTGCCGATCATCGCGAAGAAGTCCCAGATCCCCGTGATCGCGGACATCCACTTCCAGCCGAAGTACGTCTTCGCCGCGATCGACGCCGGCTGCGCCGCCGTCCGTGTGAACCCGGGCAACATCCGCAAGTTCGACGACCAGGTCAAGGAGATCTCCCGCGCCGCGAAGGACGCCGGGATCTCGCTCCGCATCGGCGTCAATGCCGGCTCGCTCGACAAGCGCATCCTCGAGAAGTACGGCAAGGCGACCCCGGAGGCCCTGGTCGAGTCCGCGGTGTGGGAGGCGAGCCTCTTCGAGGAGCACGACTTCCACGACTTCAAGATCTCGGTCAAGCACAACGACCCGGTCGTGATGGTGCGCGCCTACGAGCTGCTCTCCGAGCGCGGCGACTGGCCGCTGCACCTGGGTGTCACCGAGGCAGGCCCGGCCTTCCAGGGCACCATCAAGTCGGCCACCGCGTTCGGCGCGCTGCTCAGCAGGGGCATCGGCGACACGATCCGCGTCTCCCTCTCGGCCCCGCCGGTCGAGGAGGTCAAGGTCGGCAACCAGATCTTGCAGGCCCTCAACCTGCGCCCCCGCAAGCTCGAGATCGTCTCGTGCCCGTCCTGCGGTCGCGCCCAGGTGGACGTGTACACGCTGGCCGAGAAGGTCACGGCCGGTCTCGAGGGCATGACCGTGCCGCTGCGCGTCGCCGTCATGGGCTGCGTCGTCAACGGCCCCGGCGAGGCTCGTGAGGCCGACCTGGGTGTGGCCTCCGGCAACGGCAAGGGCCAGATCTTCGTCAAGGGTGAGGTCATCAAGACCGTCCCCGAGGCGATGATCGTCGAGACCCTCATCGAGGAAGCCATGCGGATCGCGGATGAGATGCCGACGCCGGAGAATGATGTGCAGGCCGGTCCGCCGGTCGTCTCGGTGAGCTGAGCCGGAGCGGAAGCAGGCTCAGGAACGACTGAAGAGTCTGACTCGAACGGAGCAGAGCATGGCCCGCTGGCGCATCCCGGTACCGGCCGGAGCGCGCCCCGACGGGCCGACGCAACCGGGCGAACAGGACATTCGGGTGCAGGATGAGCAGCGAGTCGATGCGGCGCGGCTGCTGACCCGCGCGGACCTGGCGCAGGCCCTCGCGGTCTGCGCCGTCGACCCGGTCTCATCCGTGCTTGCCACCGCCCGCCTGGAGGTCGCGGCGCGCGCCGGCTTCGGTGCCGCCGCGGGTCAGGCCTGGGGCTTTCCCGCCGTCGGCCGGCTCGAGGCGGTGTGCTGGGCCGGTGCCAACCTGGTGCCCGTGATTCCGCTGGCCGACCCCGACCGCCGCGCCCAGGCCGTCGCGGCGTTCGCCGAGGTGGCCCGGGTGCACGGGCGGCGGTCGTCGTCGATCGTGGGGGAGCAGTGGGCGGCCCTGGCGCTCTGGGAGCACCTGTCGCCGCACTGGCCGCCAGCGCGCGACGTGCGCGCCGACCAGCCGTCCATGGCCATCGGTACGGCGCCCTCGCTGGCTCCGGATCCCACCGTGCGCCGCTCCGTGCCCGCCGAGCTGGGCCTCGTGCTGCCGGCGTGCGTGCGCATGTTCACCGAGGAGGTCGGCTACTCACCGGTCGCGACCGGCGGGTCGGCCTATGCGGAGCGGGTGCGGTCCCTCATCACGGAAGGCCGCTCGTTCGTCCGCGTGGTGCCCGACGCCGGCGGCCGGCCCGCCGTCGCGTTCAAGGCCGAGCTCGGTGCGGTGGCCGGCGGCGTCGCCCAGGTCCAGGGCGTCTGGGTGGAGCCGGCGTTCCGCGGCCGCGGCTGGTCGGAGTCGGGCATGGCCGCCGTCGTCAGCGCGACGCGCGCGTCCATCGCGCCGGTCGTGTCGCTGTACGTGAACGCCTACAACGAGCGGGCCGTCGCCGCGTACCGCCGGGTGGGGTTCGAACAGGTGGGCACGTTCGCTACCGTGCTGTTCTGACGAGGGCGCCTGCCCGGCGGTGATGCGGGCGCCTGCCCGGCGCTGGATGCGGCTGGTGCGCGGCGTCACGCCGGATCCACCCGCTCGAACAGGTGCTCGTAGCGGACGACCAGGCCGGCGTCGTCGACGGTCAGATCTGCCTCGAACCCCTGCGACAGCCCGAGGTCGACGTAGCGTACCCGGCCAGGGGCCAGCGGTTCGTAGCGCTGCCGGGACCGAGCGACCGTGAGCGCCGGCCCGTCGATGAACGCGGTGTCCAGGGTCAGGCTCGCCGCACCGCGCAGGCGCCGGATCGGAAAGGTGTTGCAGAAGGGGGTGACCGACAGGTCGGGCTCCTGCGCACCGTCCAGGTCGGGCCGTGGCACGCCGTCGACCAGCCAGCCGTCCCCGGCCCGGTCCAGCCGCAGCACTCCTGCGGTATGCCGCGCCCGCACCTCGACCTCCACCCGGCGCGCGTGCCAGTCGGCGTCCAGCGACCACGTGTGGTCGAGGCGGAAGCCGCCGTCCTCCAGGCAGACGACGGTTCCGGATGCCGTCACTCCCTGGGGTCCTCGGGTCAGCTCCAGACGTTCCAGGCCGACAACGTCGGTCCGTCGCCAGTAGAGGACGGTGCTCACCGCAGCAGCTTCGACATCCGGCGGTCCGCCAGCGGTTTGCCGCCCGTCTGACAGGTGGGGCAGTACTGCATGGACCGGTCGGCGAAAGACACCTCGTGCACCACGTCGCCGCACGGAATCCCGTTCCACCCCGGGCAGGGCAGGCCGGCACGGCCGTGCACGCGCATCCCGGCGCGCTTGGCATCCTTGAGCTCCTTGGCCGGCTTACCCGACGCTGCAGTGATCGCCCCGGTGAGCACCTCGCCGATGGCGGTATGCAGCCGGGCGGTCTCCTCCGGCGTGAACGACCTGGTCAGCTTGTAGGGGCTGAACCGGCCCGCGTGCAGGATCTCGTCGCTGTACGCGTTGCCGATGCCCGCGATGGCGCGCTGGTCCCGGAGCAGGCCCTTGACCTGCTGGTTCTTCGCGGACAGCAGACCGGCCAGGACGTCGACCGTGAATTCCGGCACGAGCGGCTCCACGCCCAGCGAGGCCACCATCTCGATCTCGGCCGGGTCGTGGACCACGTGGACCGCCAGCCGCTTGCGGGTCCCCGCCTCGGTGAGGTCGAACCCGGAGCCGTCGTCGAGCCGCACCCGCAGTGCGAGGACGGCACCCCGGGCGGAACCGCCGAGGGACGGACGCACCGGCTTGGTCGACAGTGCGTCCGACCAGCGCACCCATCCGCCCCGGGAAAGATGGAAGACCAGGTGGAGCGGGGCGCCGTCCGACTCCGCGGCGTCCTTGCCCCCCGTGGTGTCCTTGCCCCCAGCGGCGTCCTTGCCGCGGCGCGGGGTGCCGGAGGGATCCGGGGAACCGGGCGTCGCGCCTTCGACTCCGGGTGCGACCACGAGGTCAAGCCACTTGCCGTGCCGGGCGACGTCGGTCACCGCACCTCCGGTGAGGGCGTCGGTCGGCGGGGAGAACGTCTTGAGCGCGGCGATCGAACCGACCTCGACGGCGGCGACCGTGCGCCCAGAGGTCCGTGCGCGCAGGAAGTCGGCGAGCGCGGCGACCTCGGGCAGCTCCGGCATGGCCTCATCCTGCGAGACTTCCCGAGGTGGGGCAAGACCTACCGCACCGAACCGCAGGTTCCACGTCGATCTGGTCGTCGATCCGCAGGTTGTTGGTCTATCGGGGGCTCGATGGACTCGTATGTTGCGGCTCGGCGCCGGATGGACGTCCACCGTGCGGTTCGGCACCTCTGTCGACTCCGACGGTGCTGTCGTTGTGGAAATGGACGCGGATCCTGCGGTTCGACACCCTCGTGGACGCCGAGCCGCAACTTGTGAGTTCCGTGTCGTCGGTGTGCCGGCCGAGCCGCAAGTTGTTGGTTGTTCCGGTCGTCGGTGTGGGGGCCGAGCCGCAGGTTCCACGTCGTGCTGGTCGTCGATCCGCAGGTTGTTGGTCTATCGGGGCTCGATGGACCAACATGTTGCGGCTCGGCGCCGGATGGACGTCCACCTTGCGGTTCGGCGCCTCAGCCGACCCTGACCGATCCCGACCCAGACTCCGACCGACCCCGACCCCGATCCCGACCCCGGCCCCGGCCCCGACCGAGGTGGACGCACATCTTGCGGTTCGGCACCCTCGTGGAGCCCGCATCCCCACGCGGATCGTGCGGTTCGGCGAATTCCGGCGAGCCGTAGCGGCCCCCGCGGATAGGCTGTGCTCCATGTCTTCCGCACGCCTCATCCAGGGCGACGTGCTTCGCATGTCGTCCCTCTTCGTCCGCACCCTGCGCGAGGACCCGGCCGAAGCCGAGGTCGCCAGCCACAAGCTCCTCGTGCGGGCCGGGTACATCCGCCGCGCCGCCCCGGGCATCTACTCGTGGTTGCCGCTCGGTCTGCGGGTGCTGGCCAAGATCGAGGCGATCGTCCGCGAGGAGATGGTCGCCATCGGCGGCCAGGAGGTGCACTTCCCGGCGCTGCTGCCGCGGGAGCCCTACGAGGCCACCGGTCGGTGGGAGGAGTACGGCGCCGGCCTGTTCCGCCTGAAGGACCGCAAGGGGGGCGACTACCTCCTGGCGCCCACGCACGAGGAGATGTTCGCGCTCCTGGTCAAGGACCTGTACTCGTCCTACAAGGACCTGCCCCTCACGCTGTTCCAGATCCAGACCAAGTACCGCGACGAGGCGCGCCCCCGCGCCGGCCTGATCCGTGGGCGCGAGTTCATCATGAAGGACTCGTACTCGTTCGACGTCAAGGACGAGGGCCTCGAGGTCAGCTACCAGAAGCACCGCGACGCGTACGAGAAGATCTTCCAGCGTCTCGGCCTGGAGTACGTGATCGTCTCCGCGATGTCGGGCGCCATGGGCGGCTCGCGCTCCGAGGAGTTCCTGAGCCCCTCCGCGATCGGCGAGGACACCTACGTGCGCTCGCCCGGCGGCTACGCCGCCAACGTGGAGGCCGTGGTCACACCCGTGCCCGAGGCCATCCCGTACGACGACGCTCCCGCGGCCCATGTCGAGGACACGCCCGACACGCCCACCATCGGCACCCTGGTGGCCGTCGCCAACGAGAAGTTCCCCCGACCCGACCGGTCCTGGACCGCCGCGGACACCCTGAAGAACGTGGTGCTCACCCTGGTCCAGCCCGACGGCACCCGTGAGCTCGTGGTGGTCGGCCTGCCCGGCGACCGCGAGGTCGACCTCAAGCGCATCGAGGCCGCGCTCAGCCCCGCCGAGCCGGAGGCTGCCACGGAGGAGGACTTCAAGAAGTTCCCCCAGCTGGTCAAGGGCTACATCGGCCCGCAGGCGCTCGGCCCGCAGGGCGAGCAGATCGAGGGCGCCGACGGCGAGAAGGTGCCCGCGATCCGCTACCTCCTGGACCCCCGCGTGGTGTCCGGGACCCGGTGGATCACCGGCGCCAACGAGCCCGGCAAGCACGTGTTCGACCTCGTCGCCGGCCGTGACTTCACCGCGGACGGCACCATCGAGGCCGCCGAGGTGCGGGCCGGCGACCCGGCGCCCGACGGTTCCGGCCCGCTGGAGCTCGCCCGCGGCATCGAGATGGGCCACATCTTCCAGCTCGGCCGCAAGTACGCCGAGGCGCTCGGCCTGGTGGTCCTCGACGAGAACGGCAAGCAGGCGGTCGTCACCATGGGGTCCTACGGTGTCGGCGTCACGCGCGCGCTCGCGGCCCTCGCGGAGGCCAACCACGACGAGCGAGGCCTCGCCTGGCCGGCTCAGATCGCCCCGGTCCAGGTCCACCTGGTCGCGACGGGCAAGGGCACCGAGGTGTACGAGGCCGCCGAGTCCATCGCCACGGACCTCGCGGCCCGCGGCGTCGAGGTGCTCTACGACGACCGGCCCACCAAGGTGTCGCCCGGCGTGAAGTTCAAGGACGCCGAGCTGCTCGGCGCCCCGCTCGTGGTCGTGGTCGGCAAGGGTCTCGCCGACGGTGTCGTCGAGGTCCGGCCGCGTGCCGGCGAGGCGGAGCAGTTCCCCGTGGCCGACGTCGTGGACGCGGTCACCGACCGGGTCCACGCCCTCCTGGGCTGACTTCGGGCGGTCGTGGTGACCGTGTGCCTCCACGCCGGGGCACCGGTCGCCTCACCGCGGTTCCGACCACCTCGCCGAGGCACCGCCCGCACCCCCGATCCGGGACCGTCAGGCGCGTTCGGGCAGGCCGGGGAACGGCACCGCGGGGGAGCCCCACTGGGCGCCGGCCAGCGTGGTGTCGGTCAGCATCGCCACCAGGATGGCGCGGGTACCTGGCTCTGCGACGCCGACCAGCGTCGCGTAGTTCTGCGCGAGGCCGTCCTCGAGCGCGCGGGCCAGGTCCGGCGTCCCCGCGTCCGGGTCGGGCAGTGCGTAGGCGACGCTGCGCGGGTCCTGGTCGGTCCCGTCGGTGCCCGCCATGACGGCCCAGCCCTGGGCCCGGGCACGGTGCAGCCTGGCCCGGTCGTGGGCCCGGTCGCGGACCTCGCCGTCCGCCTGCGCCGCCCGGACCTCGAGCGCGTAGGCGGCCGAGTCCTCGGCCACCACCAGGACGTCGAGCTCCTCCGCAGACAGGCCCGTGGGTGCGGAGGGGGGACCGGTCGCGGCCGACGCCGGGGCCGCCGAGGCCTCCTCGGCGTCGCTCGGCTCGGCTCCGGTCTCGGTGGGTTCGGGGATCTCGGTCGGGGGCAGCGCCGGACCGCGCGCGCCCGTCAGCCGTGCGAGGTCGCGGGCGTACTGGGTCTGCGCCGCGGAGACGGAGCCGAGCAGGCGGCCGAGGGGTCCGGCCTGGGCCTGGTTGGCGGCGGCCCGGGTGCGGGTGGCGGCGTCACGCAAGGACCGGACGACCGCCCGGGGCGTCTCCTCGGGGCTGGTCGCGGACGGCGAGGCACCGGCGTCGTCGGCCACGATGTCGCCGAGGCCGGAGTCGTACTCGCCGCCGAGCTGCTGGGCCTGCAGCGCCGTGGCCTCGGCGATCAGCACGAGCTCGTCGGCCACGTCCGACCGGACCCCGTCGGCAGCTGCGGCGGCGTCGGCCTGGTCGGCGACGAGCAGCGCATCGGCGACGGCCGTGCGTCGGATGACCTCGGCCGCGTCGGGGACCGGCTCGGTGGGTGGCGGCGTCTCGAGTCGCACGCCACAACCTGAGAGAATGATCGCGCAGGTCAGGGCCAGAGCGGTCAGGGCTGACCGGCTTCGGGTGCGGGGCCTCGGGCCGTTGGGGTTCATCGTGGCCGATGATGCCATGTTCCGGGAGCCGATTCGTGCCCCGGCCGGTATCGGTCAGGTCGCGGACATCACGTTCTACGCGAAGTGCCGAGGTCCGGCGCTTCGTTACGCTAGCCGTGCGACAACAACAGCACATCGGTCGAACCGTTCCGGCTCGAACCGTGCCCCCGCACGTGGGGGAGCCGACGGGAGGCAGACGATGACACAGCAGGTGGACGCGGTCCGCGAGGTGGTGGGACCGGTGGTCGAGGCAGCAGGGCTGTACCTCGAGGCGGTCGGCATCTCCCAGGCGGGCAACAAGTCGGTGGTGCGGATCACCATCGACCTGTCGGACGACGCCGTGGGCAGCCTGGACTCCGATGCGCTCGGCGACGTGTCGCGCGCGATCTCCGCGGCGCTCGACGTGGACGACGTCGTCGCGGGCGCCTACACGCTGGAGATCTCGACGCCGGGTACGTCCCGGCCGTTGACCGAGCTGCGCCACTTCCGGCGCGCCCGGACCCGGCTCGTGGCGCTGAAGATGATGGACGGCAGCCGTGTCGAGGGCCGGCTGACCGACGTGCTCACGGACGGCGACGGCGACGTCCTGGTGCTCGACGTCGACAGGCGGATCCCGGTGGACGACGTCCGCCGTGGCAAGGTCGAGGTAGAGCTGAAACGACTCGACGACGCCCAGGATGCCGAGGCTGGTGAACTGGGCGAGAGTGCAGGTGAAGACACCGACGACGACTCGGACGGTGCTGGTTCGGACAACGCGACCGAGGGTCACCCCGGCCGCAACGAGGAAGGCTGACATGGACATCGACATGACCACCCTGCGGATGCTGGAGCGCGAGAGGGATCTCAGCCTGGACGTCCTCGTCGCGGCCATCGAGCAGGCGCTCCTCTCGGCCTACCACCGGACCCCGGACGCTTATCACCGGGCCCGCGTCGAGGTGGACCGCTCGTCGGGCCACGTCACGGTGTGGGCACGCGAGGAGCTGCCGGCACCGCTGGACCCGGCGGACCCGGAGGCCCGCCCCACCGTGGAGCTCGGACCCGAGTTCGATCACACGCCGCAGGACTTCGGCCGCATCGCGACCGCCACGGCCCGCCAGGTGATCGTGCAGCGGCTGCGCGACGCCGAGGACGACCAGGTGCTGGGCACGTTCCGCGGCAAGGAGGGTGAGGTCCTCGCGGGCGTCATCCAGCAGGGCCGCGACCCCCGCATGGTGCTGGTCGACGTGGGTGGCACCGAGGCGGTGCTGCCGCCGCACGAGCAGGTGCCCACCGAGGAGTACGTGCACGGCGAGCGGCTGCGTGCCTACGTGGTCGAGGTCAGCCGTGGAATGAAGGGCCCCCAGATCACGTTGAGCCGTACGCACCCGAACCTGGTGCGCAAGCTCTTCGAGCTCGAGGTCCCGGAGATCGCGGACGGGTCGGTGGAGATCACCGCCATCGCCCGCGAGGCGGGGCACCGCACCAAGATGGCGGTCCGCACGCGGGTCGCCGGGCTCAACGCCAAGGGTGCCTGCATCGGCCCGATGGGTGCCCGGGTGCGCGCGGTCATGGCCGAGCTGCACGGCGAGAAGATCGACATCGTCGACCACAGCGACGACCCTGCCGCGTTCGTGTCGAGTGCCCTGTCGCCCGCACGTGTGTCTTCGGTCACAGTGGTCGACGCCGATGCGCGGGCCGCACGGGCCGTCGTGCCGGACTACCAGCTGTCCCTCGCGATCGGTAAAGAAGGGCAGAACGCCCGTCTCGCCGCGAAGCTGACCGGATGGCGCATCGACATCCGTTCTGACGAGGCCGCCGACGCCGACGCAGGTGGCGCCGCTGCCGACGCACCGAGCGGCCGGTAACGCCCAGTGGGTCGGCGCGGTAGACTGTCCGAGTCTGGGCCACGCGCCCGTCTTTCGACATACCCCGTTCCGCCCGTCAAGGGCCCGGTACGCACGTGTGTCGGGTGTCGGGGGCGCGACCAGCGGACTGCACTCCTGCGTCTGGTGCTGGACGCCTCGATGCATGGTGACTCCGTGGCAGGTGCACGGCGCATCGTCGTCGACGTTCGTGCCTGCCTGCCGGGTCGCGGTGCCTGGGTTCACCCGGAGCCGCGGTGCCTGGAGCTCGCTGAGCGTCGCAGGGCCGTACCGCGCGCACTGCGCGTCGACGGGCCCCTCGACCTCGGTGAGGTACGAGCACACCTCGGCCAGTGAGTGCAAGGGCCGCAGGACTGTCCCGACCGGACGCAACCATGCGTCCGGCCGAACTATGCGATTCGTCGACAAGGAAGCGGGTCAGAAGCCGATGGGCACCCGATGAGTCCCCAGCGATGAGTACTCAGTACTAACGGTGGTCCTCCCTGTCTTGGGACGGACCGAGACAGGAGAGTTGTGGCAAAGGTCCGCGTCTACGAGCTCGCTAAGGAGCTCGGAGTGGAAAGCAAGACCCTGCTGGCCGAGTTGAAGTCGGCAGGCGAATACGTCCGCTCGGCGTCGTCGACGCTCGAGCCGCCCGTCGTGCGGCGCATGCGCGACAAGTTCCCTGCCGGTGGCGCTGCCGGCCCGTCCGACAAGGGCGGCGCGGCGAAGCCCGCGAAGAGCGCACCCAAGCCGGGCGCGAAGCCCGCGGCTCAGAAGCCGGCCGAGTCGACCCCGACTCCGGCTCCGGCCCCCGCGCCGGCACCGAGCAAGCCCGAGGCCGAGGCCAAGCCTGCCCCGGCGCCTACCCCGACCCCCACTCCGGCTCCGGCCCCGAGCCCTGCGCCGGAGGCACCCGCCCCGGCCCCGGCTCCGGCGGACGAGTCCTCGGCGGCGCCCGCGGCGTCCGCCAAGCCGGCTGCGGCACCCAAGCCTGGTGCGCCCAAGCCGGCCGCAGCACCCAAGCCCGGTGCACCCAAGCCGCCCGCAGCGCCGTCCGGCGCGCGTCCGGGTCGGGACGGTGGCCGCGGCGGTCGCCCCGGTGGCGGTAACCCGCGTCCGGGCAACAACCCGTTCGCGACCAGCCAGGGCATGCCCCGTCCGGGTAGCCGTGGTGGCCGCCCGGGTGCGGGCGCAGGTGCCGGGACCGGCACGAGCGATCGTCCGGCCGGCGGTAACCCGCGTCCGGGCAACAACCCGTTCGCGACCAGCCAGGGGATGCCCCGTCCGGGGCAGCGCCCCGAGCGCACCGAGGCGACCGGCGAGCGCTCGGGCGGTCCCCGCCCGGGTGGCCCGCGTCCTTCGGCTCCCCGTCCCGGCGGTGCCGGTGGCGGCGGTCCGCGCCCCAACCCCGGCATGATGCCGGGCAAGACCTCCATGCCGCGTCCGGGCGACCGCCCGGCCCCGGGTGGCGGTCGTGGCCGTCCCGGTGGCGGCGGTGGCCGTCCCGGTGCCGGTGGCGCCGGTGCCGGTGCTCCGGGTCGTCCCGGCGGCGGTGGCTTCGGCGGCCCGCGTCGCGGTGCCGGCGGTCGTGGAGCGACGCAGGGTGCCTTCGGACGCGCCGGCGGCAAGCCGGTCCGCGGACGTAAGTCGAGGCGGGCGAAGCGCCAGGAGTTCGAGGCCATGCAGGCCCCGTCGCTCGGTGGCGTGCAGGTCCCGCGCGGCAACGGCACCACCGTCGTCCGGCTGCGCCACGGTGCGTCGCTGAACGACTTCGCGGACAAGATCGACGCGAACCCCGCGGCGCTCGTGACCGTGCTGTTCCACCTGGGCGAGATGGCCACGGCCACGCAGTCGCTCGACGAGGACACGTTCGGCACGCTGGCCACCGAGCTCGGCTACCAGATCGAGATGGTCTCGGCCGAGGAGGAGGACCGCGAGCTGCTCGGGGCCTTCGACATCGACCTCGCGGCCGAGGCGGCCGACGAGTCCGACGAGGACCTGTCCGCACGCCCGCCGGTCGTGACCGTCATGGGTCACGTCGACCACGGTAAGACCAAGCTGCTGGACGCGATCCGCAAGTCGGACGTGGTGGCAGGCGAGCACGGCGGGATCACGCAGCACATCGGTGCGTACCAGATCACGCACGAGCACGAGGGTGCCGAGCGTGCGATCACGTTCATCGACACCCCGGGTCACGAGGCCTTCACCGCTATGCGTGCCCGTGGTGCGCAGGTCACCGACATCGCGATTCTCGTGGTCGCGGCCGACGACGGCGTGATGCCGCAGACGATCGAGGCGGTGAACCACGCGCAGGCAGCAGGTGTGCCGATCGTGGTCGCCGTCAACAAGATCGACGTCGAGGGTGCCAACCCGGCGAAGGTGCGTCAGCAGCTCACCGAGTACAACCTGGTGGCCGAGGAGTACGGCGGCGACACGATGTTCGTCGACGTCGCGGCGAAGCCGGGCATCGGTATCGACGGCCTGGTCGAGGCCGTCCTGCTGACCGCGGACGCGGCGCTCGACCTGCGGGCGAACCCGACCAAGGACGCACGCGGCGTGGCCATCGAGGCGAACCTCGACAAGGGTCGCGGTTCGGTGGCGACGGTGCTGGTCCAGGCCGGCACGCTGCACGTCGGCGACGCGATCGTCGCGGGTACGGCCTACGGCCGCGTCCGTGCGATGTTCGACGAGCACGGCAACGCGGTCCAGGCGGCCACCCCGGCCCGTCCGGTCCAGGTGCTGGGTCTGACCAGCGTCCCGGGCGCCGGCGACACGTTCCTCGTGGCGCCGGACGACCGGACCGCCCGCCAGATCGCCGAGAAGCGCCAGGCGGCGGAGCGTGCAGCGACGCTGGCCAAGCGCCGCAAGCGCATCAGCCTCGAGGACTTCGACGTCGAGCTCAAGAAGGGCAAGGTCGAGAGCCTCAACCTCATCCTCAAGGGCGACGTGTCCGGTGCCGTCGAGGCACTGGAGGACGCGCTGCTCAAGATCGACGTGGGCGACGAGGTCGAGCTGCGCGTCATCCACCGCGGTGTGGGTGCCATCACGCAGAACGACGTCAACCTCGCCACGGTCGACAGCGCCGTGATCATCGGCTTCAACGTGAAGTACGGCGAGCGCGTCGAGGAGCTGGCGGAGCGCGAGGGCGTCGACGTCAAGTTCTACTCGGTCATCTACCAGGCGATCGAGGACGTCGAGGCGGCCCTCAAGGGCATGCTCAAGCCGGAGTACGAGGAGGTCCAGCTCGGCTCCGCGGAGATCCGCCAGGTGTTCCGTTCCTCGAAGTTCGGCAACATCGCCGGTTCGGTGGTCCGCTCGGGCAGCATTCGCCGCAACTCGAAGGCGCGTGTGCTCCGCAACGGGACGGTCGTGGGGGACAACCTCACCATCGAGTCGCTGCGTCGCGAGAAGGACGACGTCACCGAGGTCCGCGAGGGCTTCGAGTGCGGTATCGGTCTCGGGTCGTTCAACGACGTCACCGAGGGCGACACCATCGAGACGTTCGAGATGCGCGAGAAGCCGCGCGTCTGACGCGTCTGTCGCCGAGTCAGAACCTGATGCACGTGCCAGACGTACAGGTCACGCGAGTGACCTGTACGTCTGGCACGTCCGGGGCTTCTGGCGGGTGCACACGACTCTGACCCGGCGCATTCGAAAGGACAGTTCATGGTCGACAATCCGCGGGCTCGTAAGCTCGCCGACCGCATCAAGGTGATCGTCGCGCAGATGATCGATTCACGGATCAAGGATCCGCGGCTCGGTTTCGTGACGATCACGGACGTCCGGGTGACCGGTGACCTGCAGAACGCCTCGGTGTTCTACACGGTCTACGGTTCGGACGAGGATCGCGAGGGAACGGCCGCGGCGCTGAAGAGTGCCACGGGCCTGATCCGCTCGGAGGTGGGCAAGCAGACGGGCATCCGGCTGACCCCGACCGTCGAGTTCCACCTGGACTCCGTCCCCGACACGGCCGCCAATCTCGACGCCGCGCTGATCGAGGCGCGCAAGCGCGACGCCGAGCTCGAGGCGCTGCGCGCCGGGGCCCGGTACGCGGGCGACGAGGACCCCTACAAGAAGCCGCGCGAGGACGACGCCGAGGCCGAGTGACCTCGACCGTCCCGCGCGGGGCACGCCGACGCCACCCGACGTCGGGCCGGAACCACCATGTTCCGGCCCGACGGCGGGTGGTGTCGTCGTCTCCCGACGCCGCGCCGTACCCCGCACCCGCGAGAGACTGGACCTCATGACCTCCCCGACCCCTCAGGCGCCCGTGCGCCGCCCGACGGCCGCCGACGGGTTCGTCGTCGTCGACAAGCCGCAGGGCTGGACCAGCCACGACGTCGTCGGGCGCCTGCGACGGCTCGCCGGCACCCGCAAGGTGGGCCACGCCGGGACGCTGGACCCCATGGCGACGGGCGTGCTGGTGCTGGGCATCGGCAAGGCGACCCGGCTGCTCACCTACGTGGTGGGCGCCGACAAGGACTATGACGCCACGATCCGGCTGGGGGTGGCGACCACCACCGACGACGCGGAGGGCTCCGTCGCCGCGCTGGGTGACCCGAGCGCTGTCGAACGGGTGGGCCGGGGCGCGCTGGACACCGCGATCGCCGACCTGACGGGCGACATCCAGCAGGTCCCCACGTCGGTGTCCGCGATCAAGGTGGACGGCAGGCGTGCGTACGCGCTGGTCCGGGCGGGGCAGGACGTCGAGCTCCAGGCGCGGCCCGTCACCGTGTCCCGGTTCGACGTCCTGGACGTCCGGGCGGCGACGGCCACCGTGCCCGAGGTCGCGGCGAACGAGACCCCCGTGGAGGATCCCGCCGGCCTCGATCCCGGCGCACGGCCGGGCGTGGCGCCGACCGCCGCCGAACCGGGCGACGGCCCGACGCGCGACGTGCCCGTGGTCGACGTCGACGTGCGCGTCACCGTCTCCTCCGGGACCTACGTGCGCGCCCTGGCGCGCGACCTGGGCGCCGCGCTCGGCACCGGTGGCCACCTGACGGCGCTGCGCCGGACCCGCGTGGGCGGCTACGAGCTGGCCGGCGCCCGCACGCTGGAACGGCTGGAGGCGCAGGCCGACGCCGACGGCACGCTGGCCACCCTCCCGCTGGCCGACGCCGCCCGGGCCACCTTCCCCGTGCGTGAGCTCGACGACGACGAGGCGCGCGCGCTCGGCTACGGCCAGTGGGTGCAGCCGTCGGGCCGCCCGGAGGTGGTGGCGGCGCTGTCGCCGTCGGGCACCCTGGTGGCGCTGCTGGAGGACACCCGCCGGCGGGGCGAAAACCTCGCCAAGCCGGTACTGGTGCTCGCGCCGGCCGTCGGCTGAGCCGGAGCGAAACACAGCTCAGCCGCGGCGGAACCGGACGCGAGCACCGAGGGCTCAGGCCCGAACGGCCACGGGCGCGGCCCGGCGGGCCGCGCCGGTCGCCCGGGTGTGGCCCACGATCGAGAGCAGCACGCCCGCCGCGGCCCAGATTCCCAGCGCCAGCCAGGCTGCCGAGGGGTCGGCGTCGGGGAAGTAGGAGACGTCGCGCAGCAGCGTCGCGCTCGCGCCCGGCGGCAGCCACTGACCGATCTCGCCCCAGTTCCACGGCAGGAACTCGCCCGGCAGCGCCGCGCCCGAGATCGGGTTGCCGACCAGCATCATGAGCACCGGGCCCAGCGCGATCCCGGCGCGACCCAGCACCGCCACGAACCCGGTGATGGGGGCGGCGATGGCAGCGATGGAGAGGGCAAGCGTGCCGCCCTCGAGCAGCCAGTCACCCTGGATGGTGCCGAACCAGAAGTGCAGGATGCCCAGGAGGATCCCGCCGCCGACCACCGAGTAGACGGTGACGGCGAGCACTCGGCGCATCGCGCCGGTCACGGCGATCGAGATGCCGATGCCGCCGATCATCCCGCCCAGGAGGATCGGGAACAGGGCTGCGGTGAAGCCGGTCCCGCGGGGATCGTCGTCGGACAGCGGGACCACGTCGGTGACCGCCACCTTCGGGACCTCCGGGAGCTCGGGCGCCTCGGTCGCGCCGGATGGCGGCGCCTGTGGCTGCTCGCCCTGCGCCGCAGCCTCGAGCGCCTGCTGGACCGCGGTCTCGACCGCCTCGGCGGCCTGGGCCTGCGCCGCGGCGAGCGCCTCGGTGGTCGCCGCGTTGGCCCGCTCCTGGATGCCCTGCTGCATCTGGGTGGCGATCTGGGTCATGAGCTGGTGCGTGGCGCCGCCCGCCGCGGACGCAGTGAGCACTTCGGGCGCCTCGCCGGCGGCCGGGTCGCCGAGCACGACGCCGCCGTAGACCTCGCGGGTCTCGATGGCCTCGACGACGGCGGACCGGTCGTCGACCTCGATCAGGTCGATGGCGCCGGGCTGCGCCTCCTGCAGGGTGTCGCGGAAGGTGCTGACGCTGTCGTCGGACCCGACGACGGCGACGGGGAGGTCCCGCGGTTCGGCCGTGATCGCCGGCCACGAGAAGGCGAGCACCAGCACGGTGAGCACGAGGGTGAGTGCCGTCGCGATGCCGATGACGCGGCCTGCCGGGGTACGGGGTGCTGGTGTGTCCTGTGCCATGGTTGCTCCGTGTCTAAAAAAAACGAGCGTTCGTTTTGTATGGCAACCATGCTCCCGCGACCGTATGCTTGTCAATCGTCCCGGGCCGGTCCGGGGAGGACGACAGGGGAGGTGGCCGGTGCCGAAGATCAGCGACGCTCGTCGTGATGCCCGCCGCAACGAGATAGTCGCCGCCGCCCAGCGTGCTTTCACGGCCAAGGGCTATCAGCACACCTCGATGGCGGATGTCATCGCCGAGGCAGGGTTGTCGACCGGTGCCGTCTACGGACACTTCGAGGGCAAGCGCGAGCTGTTCGCGGCGGTGGCCCGGTACGTGCTCGGCCGCCGGAACGCGGACCTCGTCGAGGCCGCGGCGGACGGCGACCCGCCGGCCCCGCCCGACGTGCTGGAGATCGTGCTCAGCGGCGTGCTGTCCGAGGACTTCGACCCACGGCTCCTGGTCCAGCTCTGGGGCGAGGCCACGGTGGACCCGGAGATGCGTGAGGTCTTCAACACCGGGGTCGGCGTGCTCAGGGCTGCCTTCACCGCCGCACTGGGGCGCTGGTTCGACGCACACCCGGAGCATGCGCCCGACGGCGTCGACCTGGCTGTGGCGCGGCTGCTGCCCGTGCTCATGGGCATGGGGCAGGGCTTCATCCTGCAGTCGGTCATGTTCGACGAGTTCGACGCTCAGGCGTATCTGGACGGGGTGCGCCGGATCCTGCC
Source organism: Promicromonospora aerolata (assembly GCF_042682255.1). NCBI lineage: Bacteria > Bacillati > Actinomycetota > Actinomycetes > Micrococcales > Promicromonosporaceae > Promicromonospora > Promicromonospora aerolata. The sequence goes on along the minus strand of NZ_JBHUHF010000001.1, from coordinate 1,845,240 downwards.
GCACTGACCGCGTCCTGCCGCACTGACCGCGGGCCGACGATGCGCGCCGGTCACCGGGCATCGCTCGGCTCGGGCTACGCTTTTCTGGATCGGTGCGGGCCGCGCGAGCGGTACGCACCAGCGCCACCCGATTCATGAGGAGCAACCCGCGTGCAGCTGTGGACGGACCTGGAACAGGTTCCCCCGGGATTCGGGCCATCAGTGGTGACGATCGGCAACTTCGACGGCGTCCACCGCGGCCACCAGGCGGTGCTCGACCGTATCCTCCGGCTCGCCCGGGGGGACGGCGCCAGCGCCGTCGCCGTGACGTTCCACCCGCACCCGGCAGCGGTGCACCGGCCGGAGTCGGCCCCTGAGCTGATCACCGGGCTCGACGACCGGCTGGCGCTGATGGAGCGCACGGGTCTCGACGCGACGTTGCTGGTGCCCTACACCCTCGACTTCGCCGCCCAGACGCCTGAGGAGTTCGTCGCTCGGTACCTGGTGGACAACCTGGGCGCCCGCACGGTGGTCGTGGGCCACGATGTGCGGTTCGGCAAGCAGAACGCCGGTACGTTGGCCACGATGGTCGAGCTCGGGGGGCAGCACGGGTTCGAGGTGGTCGCCATCGACGACGTGGGCGACTTTCCGCCGCCCGAGGGTGACGGGCACCAGCGGTGGTCGTCGACGGCGGTGCGCGCGCTGCTCGCGGAGGGCGACGTCGACCAGGCCGCCGACGTGCTCGGCCGGCCGCACCTCGTGCGCGGCATCGTGGTGCACGGCGACGCCAGGGGTCGTGAGCTGGGCTTCCCGACCGCGAACCTGGGCGACCTCACGGGCCTCGTCCCGGCCGACGGCGTCTACGCCGGCTGGCTGCGCCGGGGCACGGCCGCCACGTGCGCGAGCCTCGCCGGGCCCGAGGGGGACCGGAGGGCGCTGGCAGGAACCGGCCTGGGGCAGGAGGAGATCCTGCCCGCCGCGATCTCGGTCGGTACCAACCCGACGTTCGACGGCGTGGAGCGTCGCGTGGAGGCGTACGTGCTCGACCGCACCGACCTCGACCTGTACGACCAGACGGTGGCGCTCGAGTTCGTGGCCCACCTGCGGCCCACGCTGCGGTTCGACGGCATCGAACCGCTCGTCGTCCAGATGAACGACGACGTCGCGCGTGCCCGCAAGATCCTGCGGCCGTGAGGCTTCGGCGGGGGAAACGGACGCCGCGCCGGGAGAACCGCGCCCGGTTCGTGCGTTGAGGTGGGCATGAGCTCTCTCGAACTGTCCGACCTGCTCGTCGGGTACGGCGGGAACGCCGTCTGCCCGCCGGTCTCGCTCACGCTGGCCCCCGGTGAGGTGGTCGCCGTGATCGGTACCAACGGCACCGGCAAGTCCACCCTGCTGCGCACCGTGCTCGGGCTGCAGGAGCCACTGTCCGGCACGGTCAGCGCGTTCGGCCGCGCCGTGGACGAGCGGGAGCGGGGATTCCGCGCCCGGGTGGCGAGCGTGCTGGACGACGACGCGTTCTTTCCCGGTGTGACCGTCCGCGAGCACCTCGTGCTCACCGCACGGGGCCACGGCGTGCCTGACGCCGGCGTGGTCACCGACCAGGTGCTCGACCACGTGGGCATCACCGGGCACGGTGGCGCCATGCCGCACACCCTGTCGTCGGGCCAGCGCCGCCGGTTCCTGCTGGCGAGCGCGCTGGTGCGGCCGCGCGACCTGCTCGTGCTCGACGAGCCGGAGCAGCGCCTCGACACCGCCATGCGTGCCCGGCTCGCCGATCTGCTACGTGCCGAGGCCGACGCCGGCACCGCGGTCCTGTTCGCCACGCACGACGACCGGCTCCTGGCCGGCACGGGCGCGAGCGCCCTGCACCTGTCCGACGACGGCGCCGTGCTGCTCCGGCCGGACGACGCACCGGGCGTGCTGGCGGGCTTCCGGTGACGGGCGAGCAGACCGCGGCGGCCGCCGGTCCCGTGCTCCCGCGGCTCGCCGGGGTGGAGGACGAGCGCCTCACGGGTGCCGAGCTGCGCCGGCTGACCGCACGCGTCCGTGCCCACAACCTGCCCGCCGAGCCGGGCCGCGTCGCCATGGACGTCGGCGAGGTGGTGGTCTCGCTCGCCATCATCGCGCTGTACGTCTGGGGGTTCGGCGCTCCCGCGCGGGAGCTGTTCGTCTCCGACGCCACCCGGTTCGGGCTCGGACCCGGACTGGTCCAGGCGCTCGTCCTCGCGCTGGCCGCCATCGCGGGCACCGTCCTCGCGCTCCGCCTCGGCCCGGCGGGTCTCCCCGCCGCCGGGGTGCGCTGGTGGGTGCCGACCCCGGCCGACCGGGCCGGCCTGGCATCGCCCTCGGTGGTGCGCACGGTCCTCGCCGGGATCGGCGCGGGCCTGGTCGTGGGCGGTGTTCCCGCGGCGTTCGTGGGGGTCGGCCTCGCCGGCATCCTCGCCGACGCCGCGCTGGGTGGAGCGCTCGGGCTCCTCGTCGTCGCCGGGACCGGTGTGCTGCAGGTGACCGGGGCGGCGTCGAGCGCGCTGCCGGGACGGGTGCTCAACGTCCTGCTCGCCGGGGTCCCGGCACTCGGGCTCGGCGTGGCGCTCTGGGCACCCGAGTGGACCGCGTGGGCGGTGCCGTGGCCCGTCCCCGTCGGCGTGGCGGTCCTGGGCGGCGCGGCGCTCGTGTTCTGGACCACCCGCCTGGACCGCCTCCGGGCCGGGGAGCTGCGGGCTCGCGCCTCCGCGGCGATGCAGATGTCGGCGGCCGTGCTCTCGCTCGACAGCGGCGGCATGAGCCGCGCGCTCAGCGGCGGTCCGACGGCGTCGCGCGTGCTGCCCTGGCTGCCCGGGACGGCACGCGGGCCGGCCGGTGCGCTGCTCGCTGCCGACGCCACGCTCCTGGCACGCTCGCCGTCCGCGCTCGCAGGGCTGATCGCGCTCGCTGCGACCGGCGCCTTCCTGGTGCAGGTCCCCGCGCTGGCCGGTGGTATCGGCCTCTGGGTGGTGCTCGCCGGTGCCGGTTACGCGGGTGCGGTGGCGGGTGCCGTCGGCCCACGGTCGGCGGGGGAGAACCCGCGGCTGGACTCGCTGGTGCCGCTGGATGCCCGGACCACCCGGGCCGTCCGAACGGTGTGGCCGGCCCTGACCTCGGCGGCCGTGCTGCTGGCGGTCGCCGCCGTCCTCGGCGGCGGGCAGTGGCTGGCGATGTCGGTGCTCGTGGCGGTCGTGCTCGGCGCCGCCGCCGTCCGGACCGCCTATCGCGGGCCCGTGCCCTGGGACGTGCCGATGATCGCCACACCGGCGGGCGGCGTGCCGACAGGGCTCGTGCTGCACCAGCTGAAGGGCCTCGACCTGGCCGTGCTGGGCACGCTGCCGCTCGCGTGGGTCGTGGTCTCCGGGACGGTGCTGCCGTCGATGATCGCGCTCCAGGCCGCGTTCGCGGGCGGTGCGGTGCTGTGGGCGGTGCACGTCAAGCGCACCGTCTGATGCCTCAGTGGCGGTGCGCCGCCACCGCCACCGACCGATAGGGCATCGTCACCGTGCCACCGGCCTCGTCGACCACGTCGCCGAGGCCGGCCAGGAGCTCGGCGAGCACGGGCTGCGGGAGGCGAGCGTGCCCGCCAGCGGTCGGTACCAGGTCCAGCCACTCGGCACGCGTGTAGGTCCGCGCCCAGTCGAACAGCCAGTGCTCCGGCTCCGCGAGGTCGTCGGACTCCCGCATGCCGGCCGCCGCCTTGAGGCACATCTCGTCGTAGGCGTCCACCATGTTCGGTGCCCAGGGCCGGAACGGCAGGTCCGGGACCACCCGGTGGTAGACGGCGGCGAAGGCGGCGGCGAGGTCGGGCGCGGGGCAGGCGACGTTCCAGAAGACCGCCAGCAGCCCGCCCGGTCGGAGCGCCCTGGCCGCGATGTCGGCGCCGGCGACCGGGTCGATCCAGTGCCACGCCTGGCCGGCGACGACGGCGTCGTACAGGCGGTCCCGCTGGTCCCACTCCTCGAACCGGCCCTCGTCGACGGTGAAGCCGTGCCGCCGTGCCACGTCGGCCATCCGGGAGTCGGCCTCGACCCCGGTGACCGTGCACCCGGCGTCGCGCAGCTGGCGTGCGACGATCCCGGTGCCGGTCCCCGCGTCCAGCACCGCGCCGCCGGGCGCGCGCTGGACGATCGCCCGAACCAGCGCCTCGGGGTACGCCGGTCTGGAGCGGTCGTAGCGTTCGGCGTCGGCGCCGAACGACTCGGCGACGGCGCGGAGCTCGTGGGAGGTGCTGACGGAGGGATTCTGCTCGGCCACATCTGCACGCTAGTGCCGGATCTCTGCGGGCAAATCTTGGTTCGCCAGGAGCGGACACGGCGCTCGATCTCACAGGTGGCGCGGCCCGCGCGGTCGGGCAGGTCGCCGCAGCACTGGTAATGTTGGATCGCCGTCTGAACGGCCGCGGATCGAGAGCGCCCCGGTGAACAAGTCCCGGAGCACCGCGCAACGACACTGAAGGAGAGCCATGCCGCTCGACACTGCCACGAAGCAGCAGATCATTTCCGAGTACGGAACCAAGCCGGGCGACTCGGGCTCGCCGGAGGTGCAGATCGCGCTCCTCACGCAGCGCATCAAGGACCTCACCGAGCACCTCAAGGAGCACAAGCACGACCACCACAGCCGTCGTGGTCTGCTGCTCCTCGTGGGCCAGCGCCGTCGTCTCCAGGGTTACCTCAAGGGGATCGACATCGAGCGCTACCGCGCCCTCGTCGACAAGCTCGGCCTGCGCCGCTGACCTGACGCCCACCAGCCCGGCCCCCGCTGCGGGGGCCGGGCTGGTCTGGTGAGATGCTGTAGTACGACACAACAGCGCCGCCCGTGACCTCGTCCGGTCCTCGGTAGTGGCTTCCCGACCCCCTCGCTGAGGCGAGCGGCCGTTCGGTAGGCCTCGATCGATGACCGTCGGGTACGGGGGCGTTCCGAGAGAACACCAACAGAAGGAGGGCACCCGTGGAGGGTCCCGAGATCCAGTTCGCCGAGGCCGTTATCGACAACGGTCGCTTCGGCACCCGTACCGTCCGGTTCGAGACCGGACGGCTCGCCAAGCAGGCCGCCGGCGCAGTCGCCGCGTACCTCGACGGCGAGACCATGCTGCTGTCGACCACCGCTGCCGGCAAGCACCCCAAGGAGCAGTTCGACTTCTTCCCCCTGACGGTGGACGTCGAGGAGCGGATGTACGCCGCCGGGCGCATCCCCGGCTCGTTCTTCCGTCGTGAGGGTCGTCCGTCGACCGACGCGATCCTGACCTGCCGCCTGACCGACCGCCCGCTGCGCCCCCTGTTCGTCAAGGGCCTGCGCAACGAGGTCCAGGTCGTCATCACCGTCATGGCGCTGCACCCCGACGACGCGTACGACACGCTGGCGATCAACGCCGCCTCGGCGTCGACCCAGATCTCCGGCCTGCCGTTCGACGGCCCGGTCGGCGCGGTCCGTATCGCGCTGGTCGACGGCCAGTGGGTCGCGTTCCCCAAGTACTCCGACAAGGAGCGCGCCGTCTTCGACATGGTCGTCGCCGGACGCACCGTGACGGCTGCCGACGGTTCGGTCGACGTGGCGATCGCCATGATCGAGGCCGAGGCCACCGACAACGCGTGGAACCTCATCAAGAACGAGGGCGTCGCCGCCCCCACCGAGGACGTCGTCGCCGAGGGCATCGATGCGGCCAAGCCGTTCATCAAGGCCCTGTGCGACGCGCAGGCCGCCCTTGCCGCGCAGTCGGCCAAGGAGACCAAGTCGTTCCCGCTGTTCCCGGACTACCAGGACGACGCGTTCGCCGCTGTCGAGGCAGCCGTGACCGAGCCGCTGCGTGCAGCCCTGGCCGTCGCGGACAAGCAGGAGCGCGAGAACACGCTCGACGAGATCAAGGACCGCATGCTCGGTGAGCTGCAGGCGGGCTTCGACGGTCGCGAGAAGGAGCTGTCGGCCGCGTACCGGTCGCTGCAGAAGAAGCTCGTGCGCCAGCGCGTGCTCACCGAGGGCGTCCGCATCGACGGTCGTGGGCTCGCGGACATCCGCACCCTCTCGGCCGAGGTCGAGGTGCTGCCCCGCGTGCACGGCTCGGCGATCTTCGAGCGCGGCGAGACCCAGATCCTGGGTGTCACCACGCTGAACATGCTCCGGATGGAGCAGCAGATCGACTCGCTCGGTCCGGAGACGCGCAAGCGCTACATGCACAACTACAACTTCCCGCCGTACTCGACCGGTGAGACGGGCCGCGTGGGCAGCCCGAAGCGCCGCGAGATCGGCCACGGTGCGCTCGCCGAGCGTGCCCTGGTGCCGGTCCTGCCGAGCCGCGAGGAGTTCCCCTACGCGATCCGCCAGGTGTCCGAGGCTCTCGGCTCCAACGGTTCGACGTCCATGGGCTCCGTGTGCGCGAGCACGCTGTCGCTCCTCAACGCCGGTGTGCCGCTGCGCGCAGCGGTCGCGGGTATCGCGATGGGCCTCGTGTCCGACACGGTGGACGGCGAGACCCGCTACGCCGCGATGACGGACATCCTGGGTGCCGAGGACGCGTTCGGCGACATGGACTTCAAGGTCGCCGGTACCAAGGAGTTCGTCACGGCGATCCAGCTCGACACCAAGCTCGATGGCATCCCCGCCACGGTGCTGGGTGCGGCGCTGGGTCAGGCACGCGACGCGCGCCTGACGATCCTCGAGGTGCTCGACGAGGCGATCGACACGCCGGACGAGATGTCCCCGAACGCCCCGCGCGTCATCACGGTGAAGGTCCCCGTCGACAAGATCGGCGAGGTCATCGGCCCGAAGGGCAAGATGATCAACCAGATCCAGGAGGAGACGGGCGCGGACATCTCCATCGAGGACGACGGCACCGTGTACATCGGTGCCACCGACGGCCCGTCGGCCGAGGCCGCCCGCGCGGCGATCAACGCGATCGCCAACCCGCACGTCCCCGAGGTGGGCGAGCGGTTCGTCGGCACGGTCGTCAAGACGACGTCGTTCGGCGCCTTCATCTCGCTGTCCCCGGGCAAGGACGGTCTGCTGCACATCAGCCAGATCCGCAAGCTCGTGGGTGGCAAGCGCGTCGAGAACGTGGACGACGTGCTCTCCATCGGCCAGAAGGTCCAGGTCGAGATCGGTGAGATCGACCCGCGCGGCAAGCTCTCGCTGGTCGCCGTGACCGACGAGGACGAGGCAGCTCCCGCCGACGCCGCGAAGGCGGACGACACCGCATCTGTGCCGGCTGACCTGGACGCCTGACATGACGTGGCACCTGCCGCTCGTCCCCGCGGGCGAGCCCGGTGCCGAGCTGACCGCCGGGCAGGACGGAGCGACCATTCGTCGTTCCATCCTGCCCGGCGGTGTCCGTGTGCTCACCGAGAACATGCCGGGCCAGCGCTCGGCGACGATGGGCGCCTGGATCGGCGTCGGCTCGCGGGACGAGACCGACGGCCACTTCGGCTCGACGCACTTCCTGGAGCACCTGCTCTTCAAGGGGACCGCCCGGCGGTCCGCGATGGACATTGCCGAGGCGTTCGACGCCGTCGGCGGTGAGGCGAACGCGGCCACCGGCAAGGAGCACACCTGCTACTACGCGCGGGTGCTGGACTCCGACCTGCCGATGGCGGTCGACGTCATCTCCGACATGCTGACCTCCGCGCGGCTGGACGCCGACGAGCTCGAGACCGAGCGCGGCGTGATCCTTGAAGAGCTCGCCATGGACGACGACGACCCGACCGACGTCGCGCACGAGCAGTTCTCCGCCGTCGTCCTGGGCGACCACGCGCTCGGCCGCCCCATCGGGGGCACTCCCGAGACGATCAACGCCGTCCCGCGGGACGCCGTCTGGGACCACTACCGCTGGAACTACCGGCCAGAGACCCTCGTGGTCACGGCCGCGGGCGGGATCGAGCACGACAAGGTCGTGCAGCAGGTCACCCAGGCACTGTCCGACGGCGGGTGGGAGCTCGACCCGGCCACCGCGCCGTGCGACCGCCGCGTCTCGACCGAGGACCGCACCGGTGTGCCGGAGGCCGGTGCGGAGCTGACCATCACGCGGCAGGTCGAGCAGGCCAACATCATCGTGGGCTCCACGGGGATCGCGGCGACGGACGACCGGCGCTTCGCGCTGTCCGTGCTGAACGCCGTGCTGGGCGGCGGCATGTCGTCCCGGCTCTTCCAGGAGATCCGCGAGAAGCGGGGCCTGGCGTACTCGACCTACTCGTTCGCCTCCGCCCACGGCGGGCTCGGCACGTTCGGCCTGTACGCCGGCTGCGCTGCCGCCAAGGTGGACCAGGTCACCGACCTGCTCGTCGAGGAGCTCGAGAAGCTCGCGAACGACGGGATCACCGTGGGCGAGCTGAAGCGGTCCGTGGGACAGCTCTCCGGCGGTACCGTGCTCGGGCTGGAGGACTCCGGTTCGCGCATGAGCCGGCTGGGCAAGGCCGAGCTGGTGTACGGCGACCTGCTGTCGCTGGAGGAGTCGCTCGAGCGCATCCAGTCGGTGACGGCGGCAGACGTCCAGGAGCTGGCCCAGGACCTGGCCGCCCGCCCGAGGTCGGTCATCCGAGTGGGCCCGTTCGACAACTGAACCTCCCGTCGAGTGCTGGGTATGTGTCGAGTCGGCCCCTTCGATCCGACACATACCCAGCACTCGACGAAGAACAAGGGTGGTAGATCGTGACTGACATCAAGGTGGCCGTGCTCGGTGCGGCCGGGCGCATGGGTACGCAGACGTGTGCGGCGGTCGAGGCCGCGGAGGGCCTCGAGCTCGTCGCGCGGCTGGACCACGGCGACCCGGTCTCCCGGGACACGCTCGCCGGTGCCGACGTGGCCGTCGACTTCACCGTACCGAGCGTCACCGAGGCCAACGTGCACGCAGTGCTCGACGCGGGCGTGCACGCGGTGGTGGGCACCACCGGCTGGGACGACGAGTCGCGTGCCCGGGTGACGGCGCACCTGGCCGAGCTGTCCCCCCGGGGGACCGGCGGCCAGGGGGCGCTCGGCGTACTCATCGCGCCCAACTTCGGGCTCTCGGCGGTGCTCGCGATGACGTTCGCCGCGAAGGCCGCGCGCTACTTCGAGTCCGCCGAGGTCGTCGAGCTGCACCATCCGAACAAGGTGGACGCACCGTCGGGCACTGCCCGGCACACGGCCGCCGCGATCGCCACGGCCCGTGCCGAGGCAGGCCTCGGCACGTCGCCCGACGCGACCGAGGTGGGCTGGGAGGCCCGCGGGGCAGACGTCGACGGGGTGCGTGTGCACGCCGTGCGGCTGCGTGGGCTCGTGGCGCACGAGGAGATCCTCTTCGGCAACGAGGGGGAGCAGCTCGTCATCCGGCAGGACTCGTTCGACCGGGCCTCGTTCATGCCCGGCGTGCTGCTCGCGATCCGGTCCGTGGTCTCGCGGCCGGGGCTGACCGTGGGCCTCGAGCACGTGCTGGACCTGTCGTGAGCGAGGCCCGGGGCGAGCAGTCGGGCGCGCGTCCGACGTCGGGTCGCCGGCTGCCCAAGGGCCTGGCCGGCACGCTGGCCGTCACCGCCCTCCTCGCGCTGTACGTGTGGCAGATCGCAGGCCGCGGCATCGCGATGGTGCGCACCGGCGAGCCGGTGCTGATCGCCATCGGGCTGGCCGTGCTGATCATCCCGCTGCTGGTCATCGGACTGATCGTGCGTGAGTACCGGCTGGCCGCGACGGTGCAGACCATGGCCGACACGCTGTTCGCCGAGGGCGACCTGCCTGTGGACGACCTGCCCCGGTCGCCCGGTGGCCGCATCGACCGGGCGGCGGCCGACGAAGCGTTCGAGCCGCGCCGGGCGGCGGTCGAGGCCGCTCCCGAGGACTGGCGCGCCTGGTACCACCTGGCGTTCGCCTACGACGCGGCGGGCGACCGCCGCCGGGCGCGGGAGTCGCTGCGCAAGGCCTCCGGGTTCTACCGCGCCACGCCTGCGTCCTAGCGGGTGCTGTAGCGCGCGACCATCGTGGCGACCGCGTCGTCGACGACGCAGGCCGTCTCGGCGTCGGTGGGGTTCCAGCCGACCACGGTCAGGCGGGGCCAGAACGTGAAGTTCGAGATCATCCCCATGAACTGTGTGGTGGCGGCCACCGGGTCCTCGACGCGCGCGGCCCCGGCGTTGTGCTCGGCGGCGAGATACCGCCGCACCGAGTCGAAGAACGGCATCTTGCCGACGTCGAAGTGGGTCTCGGCGAGGTCCGGGAAGCGCGGCATCTCGGCGATGACGATGCGGTACAGGCCCACCATCTCGGGCCGGGACATCAGGGCGGCGTACCTGCGCCCGTACTCGGCCAGCCCGCTGGCGAGGTCGCCGGACTCCGGCTCGGGTCGCTCGTCGCCGTCGGGGTTCCAGTGCTCCTTGACCATCGACTCGAACAGGCGAGCCTTGGTGGGGAACTGCTTGAACAGCGTGGCCTTGGAGACCTCAGCGGCCTCGGCCACCCGGGCCAGCGACGTGCCGGCGTAGCCGTTGACCAGGAAGAGGCTGGTGGCGGCGGCGATGATCGCCGCGCGCTTCTGCTCCGCGAGCTGCTGGTGGTACGTCCCCGTGCCGGTCGCCATGGGTCCATCATGCCTCAGGCTGTGAGGTGAGTCGCTTGACTCACCTCTGCGGCGCGCCTACCCTGATCGAGAGGTGAGTTAGTCGACTCACAACTAGCGAAGGGTCGAGCCGTGCAGCGATTCGAGAACAAGACAGTCGTCGTCACCGGCGCCGGGGGCGGCATGGGCGTCAGCCACGTGCGCGCCTACCACGCGGAGGGCGCCAACGTGGTGATCGCCGACCGCGACACCGAGCGGGGCGCCGCGCTCGCCACCGAGCTGGGGGAGCGGGCCGTGCACGTGGCGCTGGACATCACCAGCGAGTCGCAGTGGACGGCAGCCGTCGCGACCGCCGAGGAACGGTTCGGTCCCGTCTCCGTCCTGGTGAACAACGCGGGGGTGCAGCAGTCGGCGGCGCTGATCGAGCACCAGGACGTCGAGGCGTTCCGGCGCACGCTGGAGGTCAACGTGACCGGCCAGTTCCTGGGCATCCGCGCGGTCACGCCGTCCATGCGGCGCGGGGGCGGGGGCGCCGTCGTCAACATCTCCTCGACCATGGGCAACGTCGGCACGGCGTACTACGCGGCCTACACGGCCAGCAAGTGGGCGGTGCGCGGCCTGACCCGGTCGGCCGCGCTGGAGCTGGGCCGCGACGGGATCCGGGTCAACTCGGTGCACCCTGGCGTCGTCTCCACGCCGCTGATCACCTCCCCGGTCGCCGAGGGCGAGCGTCCCATCGCGGACCTCTACTCGCCCGAGCCGTTCGCCGTGCCGCGGCTGGGGGAGCCGACCGAGCTCGCACAGCTCGTGCTGTTCCTGACCTCGGCGGATGCCACGTTCGCCACGGGTTCGGAGTTCGTGCTCGACGGCGGCCTGCTGCTCGGGCCGGCTCTGCGCTACGACACCGCGACCGAAACGTCGAACGAGACCACGATCGAGGCCGCGTGATGGACGACGCCGTGCGGCGGGCCGTCGAGATCACCCCGGCCGCCTCGACCCGGCAGCGGATCATCGACATCACCACGACGGGCCGGCGTACCGGCCTGCCCCGCCGGATCGAGATCTTCTTCTACCACGTGGCCGGGCGCACGTACCTGTGCAGCGGCACGGTCGACCGGCCGAGCTGGTACGTCAACCTGGTCGCCGAACCGGCCCTCACCTTCCACCTCAAGCACGGCGTGCGGGCGGACCTGCGTGCCACGGCACGGCCGGTCACCGAGGAGCCGGAGCGGCGCGCGGTGCTGTCCGAGATCGTTGCCGACCTGAACCAGCCCGCCAACCCGGGCCACCTGCCCCAGCCGGTCGACCTGGAGGACTGGGTGCGCCGCACCCGACTGGTCGAGGTGACGTTCCTCGGCTGACCGGCGCCCCGACGGCCGGGTGGATTCGTTCGCGTGCGATCGGCAGCCGTACCCTAGAGCGCGCGCAGGCGTTCCAGCAGCGGCCCGGCGGCCTCGGCGAGGAACCGGTCCTGGTTGTGGTCGCCCACCTGCACGATCGAGAGGTCGGTGAACCCGGCGTCCAGGAACGGCCGGGCGCTCTCGGCCAGCTTGTCCAGGTCCGGCCCGCAGGCGATCGACGACGCCACGTCCTCCGGCCGCACGAACTGCGTGGCACCCGTGAACCCGGCGGGCGTCGGTAGGTCCGCGTTCACGGACCACCCTCCGCCGAACCACCGGAACTCGGCATGGGCACGTTCGACCGCCCGCTGCTCGTCCGGGTCCCAGCAGACCGGCAGCTGCCCGAACACGCGCGAGCTGCCCGGATGCTTGTCGGTCCAGCCCGTGACCACGTCGGCGTCGGGCGTCGCCTGGACCAGGTGGTCCCCGAGCGGGGCGAACCGTTCGACGCCGTGCGCGCCGGACACCGCGATGCCGAGCTGGACCCCGGCGTCCGGCACGTCCCAGAGCCGCGCCGAGTCCACGCGGAAGTGCTGGCCCTCCCACGTGACGAGCTCGCCCGTCAGGAGCTCCCGGATGATGTGGACCGCCTCCTCGAGGAGGTCGTGCCGCACCGCGATGCTGGGCCAGCCGTCACCGATCACGTGCTCGTTGAGGTTCTCACCGGCACCGAGCCCGAGCACGAAGCGGCCGTCGGCCAGGAGCTGGAGGGTCGCCGCCTGCTGAGCCACCACGGCCGGGTGGTAGCGCATCGTCGGGCAGGTCACGAAGGTCATCAGCTCGACCCGTCGCGTCGCCTGCGCGACCGCCCCGAGGAGCACCCACGCGTTGGGAGCGTGCCCCTGTTCCGGCAGCCAGGGGGAGTAGTGATCGCTCGACAGCTCGAAGTCGAAGCCGGCCTCCTCTGCGGCGACGGCATACTGCAGCAGCTCGCGCGGTCCGCTCTGCTCGGTCATGAGGGTGTACCCGATGCGCATGGCGCCTCCTTCCAGGCTCTGTGCACGACGATAGGCACGGTGGTGGTCGCTCGCCGCTCGGCCCTGGCGTTGCCCGGTCGCGGATTCACCCGGCATGCGAAGGTCGCCGATCCGCGCAAGTATTTCGAGCGTGACGCACCGCCCTGATCGCCCGCCGGTCCAGCCGCGGGTCGCGGCGGTACTGGTGGTGCTGCTGGCCGGCCTGCTCGCCGGCTGCGGCCCGGCGGCCAACCGGTCGGACGACGCGAACGCGCTCGGCAGCGTCTCCGACCACCTCGACGACTCGAGCTCCGCGGTGGCGACGGCGCAGCTCGCCGTACGGTCCAGCGCCGCCGGGCGGCTCCCCGCCGTGACCGCGGACGTGGCCGTCGGGGACGCCGCCGAGACGGCGACCGGCGCCGTCCACGGCATCGGGACCGTCGTGCTCTCCTCCGCCGACGCCGCGCAGGTGCGGGATGACGCGCTCGACGCCGCGTCGGCCGCCGTCGGCCCGGTCGCGGCGGCGCGCACCTGGCTGGGCCGGCCGTCGTCGTCGGCCGACGAGGTGCTGCGGGCGCTCGACGACGCGGCTGCCGCGCTCGACGAGGCGAACGGCGCGGTGCGGCACGTCCTGTGGGCCCGGACGGCGCCATGAAGAGCCGCCTGCTGACGGTCGCCCTGGGGATCCTCACCGCCATCGGCGGCTTCCTCGATGCCGGGGACCTGGTCACCAACGCCGTGGTGGGGTCGCGGTTCGGGCTGTCGCTGGCATGGGTGGTCGTGGTTGGCGTCGTGGGGATCTGCGTCTTCGCGCACATGTCCGGCAAGGTGGCCGCCGTGTCCGGCCGCGCGACGTTCGAGATCATCCGGGAACGGCTCGGGCCCAGGACCGCCGGGCTGAACCTGGTGGCCAGCCTCGCGGTCACGGTGCTGACGCTCGTCGCCGAGGTGGGCGGCATCGCCCTCGCGCTGCAGCTCGCGAGCAGCGTGGACCACCGCCTCTGGGTCCCGGTGGCGGTACTGGCCGTGTGGCTCGTCCTGTGGCGCGTGAAGTTCAACCTCATGGAGAACGTCACAGGGCTGGTGGGCCTCACGCTCGTCGGCTTCGCGGTGGCGGTCTTCCTGCTCGGTCCGGACTGGGGCGAGCTCGGTGCGCAGCTCGTCCCGGACGTTCCCGCGCAGGAGAGCGCGGGCACGTACTGGTACTTCGCCGTGGCGCTGTTCGGAGCGGCCATGACGCCGTACGAGGTGTTCTTCTTCTCGTCGGGCGGCGTCGAGGACTCGTGGACCGTCAAGGACCTGGCCACGTCGCGCCTGAACGTGCTGGTGGGGTTCCCGCTGGGTGGGCTGCTGTCGATCTCCATCGCCGCGGGAGCGGCGATCGTGCTGCTGCCCGCCGGCATCGAGGTGAGCTCGATGTCCCAGCTCACCCTGCCGGCCGCGGAGGCGGGCGGCACGCTGCTCGTCGCGGTGGTGATCGTCGGTGTGGTGGCAGCCACCTTCGGCGCGGCGCTCGAGACGGCGCTGGCCACCGGGTACACGGCCTCGCAGTACTTCGGCTGGTCGTGGGGCAAGTTCCGGCGCCCCGCACGGGCTCCTCGTTTCCACCTGGCGATGATCCTGGCGCTGGTCGTCGCGGTCGGTGTGCTGCTGACCAACGTGGACCCGATCGCCGTCACCGAGTTCTCGGTCGTCTTCGCTGCGGTGGCCCTGCCCCTGACCTACCTGCCCATCCTGGTGGTCGCCAACGATCCCGAGTACATGGGCGAGCACGTCAACGGGCGGGTGATGAACGTGCTGGGTGCGGTGTACCTGGTCATCCTGGTCGTGGCCGCGGTCGCGGCGATCCCCCTGATGATCGTGACGGAGGCCGGCGGATGAGCCGGGCCCGACCCGGTCCGCGCGACCTGGCCCGCGTGCCCGAGCCACCGCAGCCCGGGCGGGTCCTCGACGCGCGCCTGCACCTGCTGGACCGGCAGGTGCTCGACGTCGATGGCATGCCGGTGTGCACGCTCGACGACCTCGAGCTGGACGCGCTCGACGGCGACGTCCCCGTGGTCATCACCGCGCTGCTCACCGGGCCCGTGCTCGGTACGCGGGTTTTCGGTGGTCGTCCGCCGGTGTCCCGGTGGCACCGCCTGGCGTGGTCCTACGTGACGGAGATCGGCTCGGCGGTGCACCTCGGTGTCAGCGGGTCCCGGTTCGACGCGACCTGGGTCGAGCGCTGGACGCGCAACCACATCGTCGGCCGCATCCCGGGCGGCAACCGCGACCCGGAGAGCTCAGGATGAGGAGACCACGGTGATCGCCTCCGACCTGCTCGACGTTCCCGTGCACGACGCCTCCGGTACGCGCCTCGGCTGGGTGGTCGACCTGCGGTTCGTGCTCGACGGCAACCCCGACACGTTCCTCGCCCACGCCCGGCTGCACGGGCTCGTGGTGTCCCCGCGCACGCGGACGTCGTTCATGGGCTTCGAACGGTCGCGGGTGCGGCACCCGTGGCCGATCGCTCCGCTCATGCGGTGGTGGCACCGGGGGACCTTCCTGGTGCACTGGCCCGACGTCGCACGGGTGCCGGTCCCCGAGGACGGCATCACGCCGGAGCGGGACGCCGTCGTGGTGCTCCGCGCCGGCTACACCTGCTACGAGCCGGAGCTCTGACGGAGGTCCGCCGGACCGTCCCGCGGCACCGCAGGAAAGGGCGCGGTCCACGGTGCCCCGCGGCCGCGAGAGGGCCGTCACCTGCGACCTTGGTCACGATCGACCGCTGAGGGTAGAGCGCACCCGGAGCCGGTTGTTTGAATTGTCGCCGCTGCGACCGGGGTACGGCCGCAGCGATCTCCCTGACTTGAAAGTTCTTGTGCTCCTCCCTGCCTTTGTCAGCGCGCGGCTCCGCGCGCTGCGTGTGAAGCCCGTAGCTGCTGACCCTGCTTCCCGCCCTTCCCCGTGGCGTGCACTGCGCCATCCCGCGATGCGTCTCTGGACCGGTGCCAACCTCGTCTCGAGCGCCGGCACGTGGATGCAGATGACCGTCCAGAACCTCCTCGTCCTGCAGATCACGGGCTCTCCCGCTGCGACCGGGCTCTCGCTGGCGGTCCAGGCCGCGCCCGGCCTGCTCTTCGGCGTCGCCGGTGGCGCGGTCGTGGACCGGTGGCCCCGCAAGCTGGTCGTGGCCGTGAGCCAGGCCGTGCTCGGCCTGATCGCCCTCACGACCGCGCTCCTCGTCGGCCTCGACGTGCTCAACCTGCCGCTCCTCCTGGCGCTCTCGGCCGTCACCGGCCTCGTGGCCGCGGTGGACGGCCCCGCGACCTCGCTGCTCGGCAACGACCTGGTCGCACCCGACGACGTGCCCTCCGCCATCGGACTCGGCTCCGTGACGAACAGCGTGGGCCGGCTGGCCGGTGTCGGCGTGGCCGGTGGCCTGCTCGCCTTCACGGGGCCCGCTGCCGCGTACCTGATCAACGGTGTCTCGTTCCTGGCGGTCGCCGCACTGGTGCCGTTCCTGCGGCTGTACTGGCGGAGTCTCGAGGACGCCCTGCCCGTGGCGGCCGAGCCGGCGCCGCCCGAGTCGGCGGCGCCGCCCGCCGAGGCCCAGGCCGTGGCCGAGGCCGTGGCCGAGGCCGAGGCTGAGCCCCGGGCGGGCTCGCTGGACGGCGTCAGGTACTTCCTGAGCCGCCCGCGCCTGGTCGCCCTGCTGGCGGTCACGGCGGTGAGCGCGGTGTTCGGGCGCAACTACTCGCTCACGCTCGCCGTGCTCGTCACCGGTGCGCTCGCCGGCACCACCCAGGACTTCGCGACCGTCGCAGCGGTGCTGGCGGTCGGCGGCATCGTCGGGGCGTTCTTCGCCGGCCGCCTGCGCAAGCCGTCGGTGCGGATCGTGGCGGTCCTCGCGGCGGGCGGTGCGCTGCTCCAGGTGCTCGCCGGACTCTCGCCCACCTTCGCCCTGCTGCTGGTGGTCGTCGCACCCATGGCGGTGCTGGAGTCGCTCTCGGACACCGCCGGGGCGACGGTGCTGCAGACCGACCCGCCCGCCGCCATGCGTGGCCGGGTGCTGGGCGTCTGGCGCAGCGCGAGCACCGCCTGGGGCCTGGCCGGTCCGCCGCTCCTCGGTCTGCTGATGGAGCTGATCGGCGTGCGGGGCGCTCTCGTGGCGGGTGGGCTCTTCGTCCTGGCCGTCATCGTGGCGGGCGCGGTCCGTGAGCGGGTCCGCACGGCCCGGCGTCAGGCGGGGTCGACCGTCAGGCCGGTGCCTCTGCGTCCGGGTGCGTCGGCACCCAGCGCACCAGCACCAGCACGAGCCCGATGATGAGCAGCGCCGACGTCAGCATGAACGGATAGGTGCGGTCGATCCCGGACAGCCAGCCCGAGATCCAGCCGAACGGCGCAGCGGCGAGCATGATGCACGTGCGCTGGAGTGCCATCACGCGCGAGCGCTCGGCCTGGTCCACGTGCAGCGCGACGAGCGACTCCGAGAGCATGAACAGCATGCCCGCACCGAAGCTGTCCAGCAGCAGGCACAGGCCGAGGAACGCATACGTCGATGGTGTCGCGGCGCCGTCGGACGCAGGGATCGTGACCAGCACGAGCTGCCCGGCGAGGTGGACCCCGAATCCCCACACCGTGGCGCGCCTGAGGTCGACGGCGGTGGTCAGGAGCGGGATGAGCGTGAAGAAGAAGACCACCGACAGCACCGAGCGGACCATCGGGAAGAAGGGCAGCAGCGCGTCCGGTACGTGCAGGTGCTGGCTGGCCACCACCTGCCAGAACGTGCCGTTGACCAGCGTGACCGAGGCGACCAGCGCGGCCACGGCCAGCGCGAGCAGCGACCCGCGCGAGCGCAGCAGCAGCCCGAGGACGCCGCGGTACCCGGCCAGCAGGCGCCACACGCTCTGCCGCCGGGTGGCGGCCATACGGACGGCGCCCTGGCGGGTCTCCCTCGACCACAGGTAGAGCCAGACGATCTTCGCGGTCATCACGACCGCCGCGTTGACGTACAGGATGCGGACTGCCGGCTCGAGCCCCAGCTGGGCGACCAGGACGGCCGCCAGCGGCGCGAACAGGGCCGAGCAGTCGGCCGCGACCTTCACCAGCGAGTAGATCCGGGTGAGCTGGCCCCGCTCGGCGTCCTCGACCATGAGGCAGTCCCACGAGTTCTGCGTGACCTGCAGGGCGCCGTTCACGAGCGACGCCGCCAGGAAGAACCAGAAGTTCTCCGCGAACGCCCACAGCAGGCACGGGATCACCCAGGCGATCACGTCGAACCAGGCCGTCGTGGCGCGCCGGCCGAGCCGGTCGGTGATGATGCCGCCGGCCAGACCGAAGACGACCTGGGAGAGCATGGCGACGGTCGCGAGGAAGCCGATCTGCGCGTCGTGCAGGCCCAGCGCCAGCATGAACACGGACGCGTACGGCAGCACCAGGGCCATGGACAGCCCCCACAGCGGCTCGGTCCACACGCAGGCGCGAGGGTTGCCGCGGAGCTCGACCAGGGTCCGCCAGAGCGGGTTGCGGGTGCGGTTCACCGGGCTAGTGAAGCACCTCCGCAGCCCTGGTCGAGACCGTCAGTCGCCGAGGCTCGTCCAGCAGTACAGCCCGTGTCCCAGGTCGGCCGCGCGGGCGGCGAGGGCTGCGAGGGGCAGCAGCGCGGCGAGGTGCTGCCGGGGGACGGGCGGCATCGCGGTGGTGGACCACACGCGGGCCGCCTCGGCCAGACGGGCGGGACCGGCGGAGGCGAGGTCGTCGGCGAGATCCTGCGCGACGGTCACGATCCACGGGCCCTCGTCGCCTCCGCTGCCGACGAGCGTTCCATGCCGTGGGTGCGCCGTGACCTCACCGTACGGTCGCCCGGACAGCACGCCGGCGAGCCCGCCGAGCGTGACGAACGGGTCCATCGACGGCACCGCCACGGCGTCGAAGGGTGGTTGTCCGGTGGTCTGGTCGGGTTCGGTCGGCCCGCCGGACGTGTGGAGCGCCGTCGCCGCCACCTCATCGGTCGGTGCGGCGAAGTACTCCGTGCGTATTCCCATGCTGCTGATGGTCGCAAGGCCGTGTCACGGGACTGTCACGCGGGCGTGAAACCTTGAGTTCGCCGTGCGCGCGGCAGCCGCGCCGCGCCGAGGTCAGATCTGGGCGGACCAGCGGTGCTCGACGATCTCGCGGGCGCCCGTCGCGAGCGTGCGGCTGCGGCCGTCCTCGCCGAGTCCGCTCGCCTCGAGGAAGGCGGCGCGTGCGGTGTCGTCCACGAGAGACCAGGTGGTCACGGTCTCGGCACCGTCCGCGCGGAGGCGGTCGACGGCGGCTGCCAGCAGGCGGGAGCCGTGCCCGGCCCGCTGCGCCTCGGGCAGTACCTCGAGCGACAGCACCTGTCCGGGGGAGACGGCGGCGAAACCCACCACGTCCGGCCCGTCGAGCGCTACGAAGACCGCGAACCCGGGCCCCGGCGGCGAGCTGATCGCCGACGACCAGCGCTCCCGCATGGCCGGGACGTCGAGCGCCTCCATGACGCCTTCGCCGAGCACCCCGGTGGAGCGCCAGGCGGCCACCTGGACCTCGGTCACGGGGCCCTCGTCGCCGGCGACGGCTGGGCGGACGGATACGTCGGCAGTCTCACGAAACAGGGCCACCTGGCCACCCTAGCTGCCGGTGCGGCCGATGCCGCCGGTGCGGCTGCCCGCCGGCGACCGGCCGCCGGGGCGGCTCACCCCCAGCCGAGCGCGCGCAAGCCGGCGGCCGTGCCCGCGGCGAGCACCACCACCAGGATGAACGGGGCTCGCAGCGCGAGCGCCAGTGCGGCGACCGCCAACGCGGGGACGCGCGCGTCCACGGTCAGGGCGCGTCCGTCGGCGAAGCCCTGGACGACGACCAGCGACACGAGGAGCGCCACGGTCACGAGCGTGGTGATGCGGGCGACGCGCTCGGACGCTAGCCAGGACCGGGGGATGAGGTGCCCGCCGAGCTTGAGGGCGTAGCAGGCCAGGGACGCGACCAGCACGGTGACCCAGATCGCGGTGGTGGTCATCGGACGGACTCCTTCTCGGACTCGGACTCGGGCTCGGAGTCGGGCTCGGGCACGGCGGTCGGCGTGACCAGCCCGACGACGACGGCCACCGCGGCCGCGGCGAGCACCGGGATGCCTGGTGGCACGAACGGGATCAGTGCGGCGGTGGCCATGACGGCGAGCCCCGCCACCAGCTGGGCGCGGCGCGGTGCGAGCCGCGGCCACACGAGGGCGAGGAACGCGGCGGCCGCGGCGGCGTCGAGCCCCCAGGCACGCGGGTCGCCGAGCGCGTCGCCGGCGAGCGCGCCGAGGAGCACGAACGTGTTCCAGAGCACGAAGACGCCGACGCCCGTGACCCAGAACCCGATCCGGGACGCGGTCCGTTCGGGCTGGGCCACGGCGACCGCCGTCGACTCGTCGATGGTGAGGTGGGCGGCGGCGAGCCGGCGCCAGCCGCGCACCTCGAGCAGGGGCGAGACCACCGCGCCGTACAGGGTGTTGCGCAGGCCGAGCAGGGTGGCGGTGGCGACAGCGGCGACGGGGGTACCTGCCGCGCCGATGACGCCGACGAGGGCGAACTGCGAGCCGCCGGAGAACAGGAGCAGGCTCAGGGCCATCGTCGGGCCGAGACCGACGCCGGCCGCGACCGACAGGGCGCCGAACGAGATGCCGTACAGACCGGTCGCCACCGAGACGCTCACACCCTGGCGGACGGCGGCGCGGGCCGCCGGGTTGGTGGGAAGGACGTTCACGTCGTGAGGCTACGTCGTCCGCGGTGCGGTACGGCAGCCGTGCCCGCCGTCCGGACGGGGGCTACAGGGCGACGTACACCGTCTCCTGGTACTCCTCCATGCCGGCCTCCCCGCCCTCGCGGCCCAGCCCCGAGGCCTTGACGCCGCCGAACGGTGCGCTCGCGTCGGACACCAGGCCCCGGTTGATGCCGATCATCCCGGCCTCGATCTCGTCCATGGCGCGCTGCGCCCGGGCCAGCGACGTCGTGTAGGCGTACGCCGCCAGGCCGAACGGGGTGCCGTTGGCCAGCTCGTACGCCTCGTCGTCGGACCCGAAGGCGACGATCGGGGCGACCGGCCCGAAGATCTCCTCCGTCACGATCCGCTCGTCGGCGCCGATGCCGGTGAGCACCGTGGGTTCGAAGAAGTGGCCCGGGCGGTCGAGGCGTGCGCCACCCGTCAGGACCTGGGCGCCGTGCGTGACGGCGTCGTCGACCAGGCCGGTGACCTTCTCCACCGCCGCCTCGTTGATGAGGGGGCCCACCTCGGCGCCGGGCTGCGTGCCCGGTGCGGTCACCTTGGCCCCCACGGCCGTGGCGAGCTTCTCCGCGAAGGTGTGCACCACCGCGTCGTGCACGAGGAAGCGGTTGGCGGCCACGCACGACTGGCCGGAGTTGCGCAGCTTCGCGATCAGCGCGCCCTCGACGGCGGCGTCGATGTCGGCGTCCTCGAACACGATGAACGGTGCGTTGCCGCCCAGCTCCATCGAGCTGCGGAGCACGTTCTTCGCGGCCTGTTCGAGCAGGGCGGAGCCCACCCGGGTGGAGCCGGTGAACGAGACCTTGCGCAGCCGGGGGTCCTCGAACAGCGGCCCGGTGACCGGACCCGCCTGCGTGGTCGGGACCACGTTGACGATGCCGGTCGGCAGGCCGCGCGCCTCCGCCTCGGAGCGGATGATCTCCGCGACGAGAAGAGTGGTCATGGGCGTGAGGGCGGCCGGCTTGATCACCACGGTGCACCCGGCGGCCAGCGCCGGGGCGATCTTGCGGGTCGCCATGGCGATGGGGAAGTTCCAGGGCGTGATCAGCAGGGTGGGGCCCACCGGCCGGCGGCTCACGTACTGCTTGTTGGTGCCCGACGGCGCGGTGCGCACCAGGCCGTCGGCGCGCACGGCCTGCTCGGCGAACCAGCGCAGGAACTCGGCGCCGTAGACCACCTCGGCACGCGCCTCGGCCAGCGGCTTCCCCGCCTCGGCCGTGATGAGCGCGGCGATGTCGTCCGCGCGCGCCGTCAGGCGGTCGAAGACGGCGTGCAGCAGGGCGGAGCGCTCGCGGGGCGGCACGGCGCGCCAGGCCGGGGCGGCGGCGTGCGCGGCGTCCAGGGCCCGCACGGCGTCGGCAGGGGTGGCGTCGGCGACGTCGAAGATGGGCTCGGCCGTCGCGGGGTCGGTGACCTCGAACGTGGCGCCGCCCGCCGCCGGGCCCCAGTGCCCGTCGACGAGGAGGCCGGTGGGCAGGTGTGCCACGAGTGCGGGAGAGAGCGTCGTCGCCGTCATATTCCGAGTATCCACGCCCGCGCAACCGCACCGGGGGGAGCGTCGGAAACCGAGTATCGTCTGCCGCACGCCGACGAGCACACCGACGAGACGGGGGATCATCCATGACCGCGACGGCCGACCTGTACGACGAGCACGGTGCGGCGCTCGCCTCCCTCGCCCTGCAGCTGCGCGACCTCGGTGGGATCCGCGTGTTCTCCGGGCCGGTGCGGACGGTGCGGTGCCACGAGGACAACGGCCTGGTCAAGGCGCTGACGCAGACGCCGGGGGAGGGTGCGGTCCTGGTGGTCGACGGCGGTGGCTCGCTCCGCAGCGCCCTCATGGGGGACCGCATCGCGGCCGCTGCGGTCGAGAACGGCTGGGCCGGCGCGATCATCTACGGTGCGGTGCGCGACTCGGCGGCCATCGGCGAGCTGCGGCTCGGGGTGAAGGCGCTCGGCACCAACCCGCGCACGTCGTCGAAGGCGGGCGCCGGCGTGGTGGACGAGGCGGTGGAGATCGGCGGCGTCGTGTTCCGTCCGGGCGCGATGGTGTACGCGGACCAGGACGGCGTGCTGGTCGAACGATGACTCAGCCGCGGCTGGTGCCCCAGCTCGTGGCGGCGCTCGCCGCCTATGCCACGGGGCTGCGCGACGTGGTCCGGCGGCCCGGCGTGCTCCGGCCGGCCAACGACGGCGTCGTCGTGCGGGCCGTCGAGGGCCTGGAGGAGCTCCTCGGACCGGCGCGAGAACCGTCCGAGCAGCCCGGCGGGTCGACGAGCGCGCGAGCCCGGTGACGGGGCGGTAAACGGTACGGTATGCCTATGGTTCTTCCCGCTGACTCCGCGCGCCCGTTCGGCGCGGTCCTGACCGCGATGGTCACCCCGATGACGCCCGACGGCGCCATCGACCTGAAAGCGGCGGCCAAGCTGGCGAAGAAGCTGATCGACGACGGGAACGACGGCCTCGTCCTGTCCGGCACGACCGGTGAGTCCCCGGTGACGCACACCCCCGAGAAGGTGGACCTCGTCGCCGCCGTCGTCGAGGCGGTGGGCGACCGCGCGGCGGTCCTGGCCGGTGCCGGGTCCAACGACACGGCGCACGCGATCCGGATGGCCACGCAGGCCGCGGACGCCGGCGCCGACGGGCTGCTGGTCGTGTCGCCGTACTACTCGCGGCCCACGCAGGAAGGGCTGTACCAGCACTTCGCGGCCGTGGCCGACTCCACCGGGCTGCCCGTCATGCTGTACGACATCCCCGGCAGGTCGGGGGTGCGCATCGCGCCCGAGACATTCGCGCGGATCGCCGAGCACCCCCTGGTCGTGGCCAACAAGGACGCCACGGGCGACGTCTGGTCGGCGGAGCAGCTCATCGAGGCCACCGGTCTCGCCTGGTACTCCGGCGACGACGGGCTGCTGCTGCCCTCCCTGAGCGTGGGTGGAGCCGGCATCGTGTCGGTGTCCGCGCACCTGGTCGGGAAGAAGTTCGCCGAGGTCGTTCGACTGTGGGACGCCGGGGACCACACCGCCGCGCTGCGGGTGTTCCGGACGACGGTGCCGGTCATCAACGCCCTCAACGGAGCCGGCGCGCAGGCCGTGATGGCGAAGGCCGCGCTGCAGGCGCAGGGCGTCCTGGAGCACCGGACCCTGCGGCTGCCGAACGTCGCCGCCAGCGACCACGAGGTGGCCCACCTGCGCGCCATCCTCGTCGCGAGCGGCGTGATCCCCGCGAGCGCGCATCCCATGTCGCCGCCGGAGCTCCCCGAGGACGCCTCGGCCGTCATCGGGCACCCGGCGATCGCCACCCCCCATTAAGAACTTTCTCTGTCAGTAACGAGGCCTTGGAGGCCAAGTGAGTCACCCTCACCCCGAACTGTCCCTGCCCCCCGCACTGCCTGAGGGCGGCCTGCGGGTGGTCGCCCTCGGCGGCCTGGGCGAGGTGGGACGCAACATGGCGGTCCTGGAGCATGCCGGCAAGCTGCTCATCATCGACTGCGGTGTGCTCTTCCCCGAGGACAACCAGCCCGGCGTGGACCTGATCCTGCCGGACTTCGACTACATCAAGGATCGCCTCGACGACATCGAGGCGATCGTGCTGACGCACGGCCACGAGGACCACATCGGTGCGGTGCCGTACCTGCTGCGGCTCCGCAAGGACATCCCGCTGGTCGGCTCGCGGCTCACGCTCGCGTTCATCGAGGCGAAGCTCAAGGAGCACCGCATCAAGCCCTACACCCTCGAGGTGAAGGAAGGGCAGCGCGAGAAGCTCGGCGTCTTCGACTGCGAGTTCGTCGCGGTCAACCACTCCATCCCGGACGCGCTCGCCGTGGCGGTCACCACCGCCGCGGGCACGGTGCTGCACACCGGTGACTTCAAGATGGACCAGCTGCCGCTCGACGGCCGCATCACGGACCTGCGCGCCTTCGCCCGCCTCGGCGAGAAGGGCGTGGACCTCTTCATGGTGGACTCCACCAACGCGGAGGTGCCGGGCTTCGTGACGCCGGAGGCCGAGATCGGGCCGGTGCTGGACGACGTGTTCGCACGCGCGGAGAAGCGCATCATCGTCGCGTCGTTCTCCTCGCACGTGCACCGGGTGCAGCAGGTGCTGCGTGCCGCGCACGCGCACGGCCGGCGCGTGGCCCTCGTGGGCCGTTCGATGGTGCGCAACATGGGCATCGCCGCCGACCTCGGCTACCTCGACGTGCCGCCGGGCGTGCTCATCGACCTGAAGAAGGCCGACTCGCTGCCCGACGACCAGATCGTCTACATGTCCACCGGGTCGCAGGGTGAGCCGATGGCGGCGCTGTCGCGCATGGCCAACGGTGACCACAAGGTGCAGGTGGAGTTCGGCGACACCGTGATCCTGGCGTCGTCGCTCATCCCCGGCAACGAGAACGCGGTGTTCCGCATCATCAACGGCCTCACCCGGCTCGGCGCGCGCGTCGTGCACGGCGGCAACGCCAAGGTGCACGTCTCCGGGCACGCCTCGGCCGGCGAGCTGATGTACTGCTACAACATCCTTCGGCCCAAGAACGTGATGCCGGTGCACGGCGAGGTGCGTCACCTCGTGGCCAACGGCGCGATCGCGGTCCGCACGGGCGTGCCGGCCGACCGGGTGGTGCTCGCGGAGGACGGCGTGGTGGTCGACCTCGTGGACGGCAAGGCGTCCGTCGTCGGTGCCGTGCCCTGCGGGTACGTCTACGTCGACGGCTCGTCGGTCGGTGAGATCACCGAGGCCGAGCTCAAGGACCGCGTGGTCCTGGGCCAGGAGGGCTTCGTGTCCGTCTTCGCCGTCATCGACACGGCCACGGGCAAGGTGCTCGCGCCGCCGCAGGTGCTGGCCCGCGGCATGGCCGAGGACGCCTCGGTGTTCGACAAGGTCATGCCCGAGGTCACCGCGGCGCTCGAGAACGCGATCGCGGGCGGAGCGACCGACACGCACCAGCTGCAGCAGATCATGCGCCGCACCATCGGCCGGTATGTGGCGACGCGTCTGCGTCGCAAGCCGATGATCGTCCCGGTGGTCGTCGAGGCCTGACCGGTCCGGCCCCGGCCGGGGTCGTTGAGAACGGGGTTGTGTGTCTGATCGGGCCGATTAGACGCAGAACCCCGTTCTCGTGAGGGTAGGCGCCACGGTCATGAGGTCGCGTCGACGACCTCGTCCAGGCGCAGCCTGCGATTGAGCGCCCCGGCGATCCGCACGACAGCGGTGCGCGGCAGGAGCCGCGCCGGCCAGGTCATCGAACGGTTCACCGCCCGGCCTGGGTAGGAGACGGCGCGCCGCCGGGCGTAGTCGTCCAGCGTGTGGGCCGCGACCCGTTCCGGTGTGTCGGCCGCGCGGGGGTCGATCATGGCCGTGGTGCCGTCGAAGAAGCCGGTGGCGATCGCGCCGGGGTGCGCGGCCATGACGTGCACCCCGGTTCCCCGCAGCTCCTCGGCCAGCGCCTCCGTGAAGGAGAGCACGAACGCCTTGGTCGCCGCGTAGCTGGCCTGGTAGGGCATGGGCTGGAACGCGGCGGTGGACGAGACGTTGATGATGCCGCCCGACCCGCGCGCGACCAGCTCGCCCCCGATCGCATGCGTCAGGGCGAGGAGCCCGCTGATGTTGAGGCCGACCGTGCCCAGCTGCGCGCCGAGCGGGCGGCGGAGGAACGGGCCCACACTGCCCGCGCCCGCGTTGTTGAGCAGCAGGTCGACGGTCAGACGGCGGTCACGCAGCTCGCGCAGGATCTGCCCGGGGCCGTCAGGGGCGGCGAGGTCGCCGACGACGACCTCGGCGTCCGGGCCGCCGTGCCGTTCCCGGATCTCGGCGACGAGCTCCCGCAGGGGTTCTTCCGAGCGGGACAGCAGGATCAGCCGGGCTCCCCGGCGAGCCAGCTCCAGGGCGTAGGCCCGGCCCAGCCCCTTGGATGCACCGGTGACCAGCACGGCGACGTCGGTGAAGGCATGGCGCACAGATTCTCCTATTGTTTCGAGTCTCGAAGTATTGCGCCAGAACATAGCACGGTACTTCGAGGCTCGAACTATCGGTAGGATGCGGCAATGACCACGCCCGAGCTCACCGCGGTGGTCGCGGCGACCCACGACATCTGGATGCGGACGAACGATCTGATCGGGGAGTCGTTGGCCCAGCACCAGATGACTCCGGCGACGTTCCAGGCGCTGTGGGTCATCGACCCGGACGAGCCGCCGCCCTCGATGAAGGTGATGGCCGAGCGCCTGTACTGCAACGCGCCGAACCTGACCTTCATCAGCAACCAGCTCGTCGACCGAGGGCTGGCGGAGCGTGCGGTGGACCCGGACGACCGCCGCTCCCGCGTGCTCGTGCTGACCGCCAAGGGCCGAGAGGTCCGGGACGAGCTGGTCCGGACCGTGCTGGAGAAGACGCCGCTGGCGGTGCTGTCGGCCGACGAGCTGCGGCAGCTCACCGCTCTGCTGGGACGCGCCGCCCGGCCGAACTGATCCGCACGCCTCGCCGTGTCCGAAGCCCTGCCCCGGGCTCGGTGCACGCTGCGTCGCTCAGTTCCCGGTGCGGCCGTCGTCTATCGAGGAAGATGCCGGCAGCGGGCCGGCGTGACGCCTTCGGAGGACGAGATGGAACAGGACACCGAGTTCGACACGGCGGCCGCGGTGACGCGGTCGATGCTCGGGTGGGGTGTGGTCGCAGGGCCGTTCTACCTGCTCGTCGGGCTGGTCCTGGCCCTCACCCGAGAAGGGTTCGACTTCGCACAGCACCCGCTGAGCGTGCTCATGCTGGGCGACGGCGGCTGGATGCAGGTCACCAACCTGGCCCTGAGCGGTGCGATGGTGCTCGTCGCAGGGATCGGGGCGGCCCGGGCGGGCGCTCGCGGCACGGGGATCGCAGTAGGCGTCTACGGCGCGGCGATGGTCGCGAGCGCGATCTTTCCGCCGGACCCGATGCCCGGATTCCCGCCGGGGCAGGACGGCGCCACGACGATCAGCGTCTCCGGTCTGCTGCACTTCGCGTTCGGCGGCATCGGGTTCACGGCGCTCGCCGTGGCGGCCTTCCTGCTCGGCGGGTGGCTCGCGCGGCACGGTGAGCGCGGCGGCGCGGTCTGGTCGAGGGCTGCCGGTGTCGTGATCCTGGTGGGCTTCGTCGGTGGGGCCGCGCTCGGCCCTGCCGGGATGGGCGGACTGTGGCTGGCCGTGGTCGTCGGCTTCCTCTGGCTGCTGCTCGCGTCGCTGCGCCTCTACCGGGCGGTGCCCCATCCGGAGGTGGCGCGCCGCTGACCGGACGAGGCACCGCACGGACCGGGATCCTGCCCCGTGCGGTGCGCCTCCGGTCAGGCGGTGATCTGGTCGCGGATCCAGCCGGCGTGGCCGCCGAAGCCGCTGAGCTCGTCGTCGGCCTGGATCCTCGCCTCCACCTCCGCGACGAGCTCCAGGCCGCGGACGGCCTCACCGTTCTCGACCGCCAGCTCCGCTGCCAGGAGCGCACTGCGACACCAGCGTGCGATGTCGTCGGAGTCCCGTAGGAGCGACTCGGCCCGGGTCGCCAGCTCCGCCGCCTCGTGCAGCGCGCCCTCGTAGAGGCCGCCGAAGCGAGAGGTCTCCTCGTCCTCGTCGGCGATCACCCGGGCATGCTGTTCGAGGGTCTCGGGCAGCTCCACCCGCAGCTCGGCCAGCTCGTCCGGGTCGGTGGCGTCGGCGAGCGCCGCCTCGCACACGCGCGTCGCCCCGGTCATGATGCGGCTCGCCTCGGCGACGTCGCGGTCGCGAACCGTCCAGGCCCACGCCCGGGTCGCCCGGATCTGGCGCATCGCGTCCCCGACCTCTGCCCAGAGGTCGGCTGCCCGCTCGTAGGCCAGCTCTGCCGACATCGACTCGCCGGCCCTGCCCAGCGCCTCCGCGGCGAGGTTGGCCAGCACCGCATGGTCGGTCTGGTCCGGCCAGTGCTGCGCGACCTGTGCGGCGGCGAGCCAGTGCTTGGCCGCCTCGGCGGGGTCGTGCCTGGTCATGGCACAGTCCCCGAGCCACCAACGGACCTGCACCAGCATGCCGTCGCCGTGCACCTCGGGGGTGGGGTCCAGGTCGGCGAGAGCCTGCTCCAGCACCGGCGCCGCCTCGGCCAGGCGGCCACCGGACATCAGGTACCCGCCCAGCCGGGCCCGGGCGACGACGGCGGTGGGCCGGTCGACCAGGTCCGCCCAGGCGGCTGCCTCCAGCCCGTGGTGCACGGCGCCGGCCAGGTCGTCGTCAGCGGCGAGCACCTCGGCGAGCTGCAGGTGTGCGGCGAGGAGCCACTCGGGTGCGGCGGCATCACCGGCCCGGTCGATCGCGTCCGCCATGCCCGACCGCATTCCGGTGAGGTCCTGGGTCTCGCAGGCCACGTCGTACCGGTCGATGGCCTCGCGGACGCCGGCGGGCATGGCTGCCACCTCCGCCTCGGCATCCTGGCTGTCGCCGGCCGGGTCCTGGTCCGGGGCGGGGGAGTCCGGGGTGGGCGAGTCCGGTACCGGCGGGAGCGCCGTCGGCAGGACTGCGCGCAGGCCGAGCGGCAGCCGGTTCAGCAGCGGCTCGGCGTCCAGGCGTGCCCGGACCCGCTCGCTCACCGCGGTCGTGCCGTTGCGCTCGTCGAACCGGGCGGCCAGCGCGAGCGCCTCCGTCCGCGCGTGGGGGGCCAGCTCGGCGGCGGTCCAGCTGCGGCCCGCCGGACCGGTGACCTGGAGGTCACCACGCCCGAGCACGATCAGCCGGTTCGTGAGGAGAGCCGTCACCGCGAGGTAGTGCATCCGAGGTTCCGGCTCGCGGCCGGTGTCGAAGTAGCCGGGGGTGTCGGCCAGCAGCTCGAGACCACGCGCCTCGTTCCCGGTGAGTGCGCAGAACTCGATGTGCCGGGCCACCGACGGCATCAGGCTCTCCGAACCCTTGACCATCGGATAGCCGCGCAGGTGGTTCGCCCGGGCATCGTCGAGGCGGCCGAGGCGTGCCAGCGGCAGGAGCGAGTGGGACAGCGCACGGTGCGGCTCCTCGGCACACGTCAGCCGGCCGGCCAGCACGGGCTCCCAGTGCTGCAACGCCTTCTCGTCCCCGCCGGTGTCGGCGTAGAAGTCACCCTGCCGCGCCGTCTCGCAGGCGTGGCAGTCGGCCAGCTCGCCGCGGTCGGCGGCGAGCCAGCGGTCGAAGGCACGCTGGGCGCGGCCGGTGTCGCCCAGGTGGTCCGCGACGTAGAACTCGCACATCCGCACGGCCCGCTCGGTGTGCCCGGCGAGGCGGTACCGGTGGTCCATCTCCGCGAGCCAGTTCTCGATGGCCGTCAGGGGCACCTGCGGCAGAGAGAGCATGCCGGTGGTCATCCATTTGAAGTCCCAGAACAGGGAGCGCGTGCTGGAGTGGTCGAAGCGGCTGGGGTCCTGGTCCCAGAGCCGCAGCGCACGGGCGAAGGGGACGAGGGCCTTGGGCCGGTCCGCGCTGAACTCGTAGGCGTTGATCAGGTGGAAGAGTGCGTTGATCTCCGCCTCGGTGCCGAGCTGGGTGGCCTGGTCGAGGATCTTCTCGGCGGCCGCCGCCTGCGACGTCCCGTGGGGACGCTGCCCGTTCTCCCAGATGGCTGCCCGCAGGGTCGCCAGGTCGGTGATCTCGGTCATCGGTTCGTCTCCTGGGGGTGGTCGGGCCGGTCGTCGCGCGTGGTCGGCGTCGCCCACTCCAGCAGCTCGCCGAACGCACGGTTGACGAGCGCCTGGTCGACGGGCCGCAGGGGACGTCTGGCCTGCAGCAGCGACTGCCCGTACAGGGCTTCGGTCGCGACGCCGGTGAGGTCGGTGTCGGGCAGCGCGGCGATGCGCCGCACCAGCGGGTTGAGGTGGTTGAGCACGAGCCGGGCACGTGGTGCCTCGTCGCGCAGGGAGCCGAGGATCCCGGCCCAGAGGTCGTCCGCCTGGCCCTCGGCGTCGGCGCGGGCGCGCTCGTGGCGTGCGGACCGGTCGTCGAGGTGCACCGCGGCGAGGGCGGCCGGATGGAACGCACGCACGACGACGTCGCAGTCCAAGGGGTCGAGCCGGGCGCGGGCGGTGGCGAGGAACGGTGCGAGCGCGAGCTCGGCGGCGGGGTCGAGGTGGTCCAGGTGTGCTGTCACCACCGACGCGTCAAGCTCCTCCACGGCGACGCCGGGACGGGCGAGCGGCAGGGCCTCGACGAGCGCCGCGTCGTAGGTGTATCCACCGTTGACCACGGCCATGCCCTGCGCCGCCGCGATGGCGGAGACCTGGCGGAACTCGTCGACCGTGCGCGTGAAGTGCACGGTCCGGTGCCGGCGTGCGAGGTCGTCGAGCGTGAGCTCCCCCTCCGACGTCTCGAAGGGCAGCCACGGGAGCATGGTGCGCAGCACGCCGTCGTCATGGAGCGCCAGCGCCTTGACGCCCAGGTGGTGCACGGCGAGGAAGCGCCGCAGGCGCTCCGGCGAGGTGGTCGCGAGCTGCGCGAGCCAGTCGCGGACGCGGTCGCCGAGTGCGTCGCGCACCGCGGCGAGGGTCTCGTCCTCGTACAGCTGCTCGCGGCTGGCCGTGGGCCGCAGGGAGTCGGTGTCGAGCACGCACCGCACGAAGAACGCCCAGTCGGGCAGCAGGGTCTCCGCGCGGTCGGTGAGCAGCATGCCCTTGAGGTGCACGCGATGGCCACCGCGCTGCGCCGGGCTGACCACGCCGGGCAGCACGTACGCGACGCCTCGGATACCGACCAGCGGCAGATCGAGCTCGATCGAGTCCAGCGGTGCGAAGCCGAACGTGTCCTGGCAGTACGCCGAGAGCGCGGTGGTCCGTGCCGTGGGGCCGGGGTGCTCGGTCTCCCACGGTGGTCGCCGGCCGGTGATCGGCTCGTCGCCCACCCGGACGTCGTAGGGCAGGAGCGCTCCGAAGTCCGCGGCGAGGTCGGCAACGGTGGAGGCGTCGAACCACTGCTCGCTGCCGTGGCGGGCCTGGAGGTGCACCGTCGTACCGGGCTCGGGGTGTTCGGTGGCGGCCAGGGTGCGCACCGTGTACGAGCCGTCGCCGCGGGCCACCCACTCGACGGGCAGCGCGTCGGGCGTGCGCGCCGAGCGGCTGACGACCCGGATGGTCTCCGCCACGACGAAGCAGGCCAGCAGGCCGATGCCGAACTGGCCGAGGAACTCCTTGCGCGCCTCCTGGAGGCCGTCCCGCTTCGAGCTGCGCCCGATCGTGGCGAGCAGCTGGTGCACCTCGGGCTCGCTGAGCCCGACACCGGAGTCGGTGACGCGCAGCGCCGAGCCGGTCGCCTCGATGCGTACCGTGCCGGGTGCGTCGGGGTCGAGGGCACGCCGCGCCGTGATGGCGTCGACGCCGTTCTGCAGCAGCTCGCGCACGTAGACACGCGGACTGGCGTACAGGTGCTGGGACAACAGGTCGACCAGCCCACGGAGGTCGACCTGGAAAGTGTGCGGGGCTTCCGCCGAGGTCTCTTGCGTCGTCATGGTGCGCGAAATGCTAGTGGCGCACACCGACAGTCCCCAGGAAAGTGTGGTCCGGGCACGGGATCTCTGCCGAGCGTCGCGGGTTCACCCGGCAATCGGTGGCTAACGGACATAGCGGTATGAGTACGGTGTCGGGAACACACCGGAGGCCATTGATGTCCGATCCGCGTATTCCCTACCAGAACGGTGCTGCCCCCTGGGCGGGGCCCGGTCAGCCGGACCGGCCGTCCTATCCGGAACCGCTGGGCAGCCCGGCGCACCCGCAGTCCCCGTACGTCGAACCGTCGCACCCCGAGCACCACACCGGCCAGTACGCCGCGGCGACCGACCAGCGTGCGGTCACCGCCGGGCAGCGCCGAGTGCCCGTCGACGAGGCCTACCCGCCCGCGCGGCGCCGCCCACCGAACAAGCCCCTGCCCGAGCCTCCGGCGGGGTTGGCCGTCGGGGCGATCGTCGCCGCATGCTGCCTGCTCTTCGTCGAGCTGGCCGAGCTGGCGATCCTGCTCGTCACCGGGGGCCGTGCCGAGGCCGCCGCCGGCCTCGAGCTCGGCCTGGGCGTCCGGATCGACCCGAACGGCGGCACCGTGACCCTCCTGTTCGGGCTGGCCGCGTACGTCGCCGCCTGCCTCTGGCTGCAGGCCGGCCGCAGGTTCGCCGAGGCGGCGAACCCCACCGCGCGGTTCACCCACGGCCGGGGCTGGACGTGGTTCGGCTGGCTGGTCCCCGTCGCCTTTCTCTGGATCCCCTTCGTGGTGGTCCGTGACGTCCGCCGCGCCCTCGTCGCCGACGGCGCGCGCCGCGTCGCCCTGGGCCTGTGGTGGCCCTTCTGGCTCCTGGCGAGCCTGCGGGTGTTCACGCCGTCCGCCCAGGACGTGGAGGTCGTCGTCCGGTCCGTCGCCGCCGCTGCCCTGACCATCGCGTTCGTCCACTGGATCCGGATCATCCGCGAGATCACCAGGGCTCAGGAGAAGGCTGCCGGATTCGCCTGAGCGGCGGGGTGGGAGGACGTTAGCCTGCCCGTATGGCCGACCCCGTACCGACGTCCCGCCCACCCCGCGCCGAGCTGCACGTGCACCTCGAGGGCACGCTGGAACCGGACCTGGCGTTCGGGCTGGCTGCCCGCAACGGCGTCACGCTGCCCTACTCCGGCCCGGAGCGCCTGCGTGCCGCCTACGAGTTCGAGGACCTGCAGTCGTTCCTCGACCTGTACACGGCGGGCATGTCGGCGCTGCGCACCGAGGCCGACTTCGCCGAGCTGACCCGTGCCTACCTGGTGCGGGCGGTCCGGGCGGGAGTGCGGCACGCCGAGATCAGCTTCGACCCCCAGGCGCACCTCGCGCGGGGCGTGCCCCTGGAAGCCGTGGTGGGCGGTATCGCGGGCGTCCTGGAGCGCAGCGAGGCCGACCTCGGCATCTCGACCCTGCTCATCGCCGCCTTCCACCGCGACCGGGACAGCGCGGACGCGCTCGACGTCCTGGAGCGTCTGCTCGCGATGGCCGCGCCGATCGTCGGCGTGGGCCTGGACAACGCGGAGGCCGGACACCCGCCCGGCCTCTTCGAGGCCGTCTATGCGCGGGCGGCGCGGGCCGGCCTGCGACTGACCGCGCACGCGGGGGAGGAGGGGCCCGCCGCGTACGTCCGGGAGGCGCTCGACGTGCTGCACGCGGAACGGATCGACCACGGCCTG
The DNA here is from genome assembly GCF_042682255.1 of Promicromonospora aerolata. Lineage (NCBI taxonomy): Bacteria > Bacillati > Actinomycetota > Actinomycetes > Micrococcales > Promicromonosporaceae > Promicromonospora > Promicromonospora aerolata. The sequence continues at coordinate 1,811,472 of NZ_JBHUHF010000001.1, read as the reverse complement.
TCCGTCGTCCAGGACCCGGATCTCGTCGCGCGGGTCGTGGCGCAGCAGATTCCGTTCACGGTGTGCCCCGTGTCCAACGTGCGGCTGCGTGCCGTCCCCAGCCTCGCCGAGCATCCGCTGCCCGCGATGATGGAGGCGGGCATGCTCGTGAGCATCCACTCCGACGACCCGCCGTACTTCGGCGCCTACGTCGACGAGGTCGACGACGCCGTCACGGCGGCCTACGGGCTTACCCGGGACCAGCGAGCGGCGCTCGCGGCGGCGTCGTTCCGCGGGTCCTTCCTTGCGCCGGCCCGGGTGGACGCCTATCTGGCCGAGGTGGAGGCCTGGCGTACGGCCGGCGGCTGACCCGCCCTCGGCGCCGGCGGGTCCGCGGCCGACAGGTGTCAGCCGCCGAGCAGCGCCGACGCCACGGTTGCGGCACCACGGTCGAAGGCGGCCTCGCGCTCGGGCTCGTCGCCGGTCAGCAGGCCCGCGAGCTCGAGCGACACCAGGCCGTGCACCAGGCCCCAGAGGCCGACGGCGGCGTTCAGGACGTGCTCGGGCGGTGCGCCGACGGCGACCCGGGCTACGGCGTCGTGCAGCACCCGGAAGGTGGGGCGGTCGATCGCGGACGTCGGGCCGCTGTCGCCGGGCGACACGGCGCGGTAGAACATGACGCGGTAGAAGTGCGGGTCCGCCAGGGCGAACCGCCGGTAGGCGCCCCCGAGGGCCCGGAGGTCCGTCGCGGGGTCGTCGCTCTGCCCCACGGCGCCCAGGTACTCGGCGAAGCGCCGGAACCCCTCGCCGCTGACGGCCTCGACCAACGCCTCGCGGGAGCCGAAAAGCGCGTAGACCGCGGACGCGCTGGTCCCTGCGGCCGCAGCGACCTTGCGCACGGTGACGGCGCTCTCGCCGTCGGACGAGAGCACCTGCGAGGTGACCTCGAGGAGCCGGGTGCGCAGCGCGTCGTCGTGCAGTCGTGGTCGAGCCATGCCGTGAGTCTAGAAGTCTTGACGGGAGTTTGCGAACGTTGTTTGATAACAGTGTTACGGAACACGGTCGGTGACCCACAGCCCAGGAGGAAGTCGTGCTCGAGCTCTCGGACCCGGCCCGCATCACAGCGGGCATCGTGCTGCTGACCGTCGTCGGCATCGAGTCGGGCGGGTTCTTCCTGCTCAAGGTATTCGGCGGCAAGCTGGTCACCACCGACCTGCAGAAGAGCTTCTACCGGGCGGGCCACGCGCACGCGGGGGTGCTCGTGATCCTCGGCCTGCTCTGCGTGCTCCTGACGGAGGCGACCGCCCTGACCGGCTTCGCGCACTGGCTGGCCGCCACCGGCGTGCTGTGCGCGGCGATCCTCATGCCCGCGGGGTTCTTCTTCTCCGCGATGGGGGCGGGGCGGACGGCCCCCAACCGGGCGGTCGTTCTCATCCCGGTCGGCGCCGTGTTCCTGGGCGCCGGGGTGGTGATGCTGGCGATCGGGCTGCTCCTGGGCTGAGGTCGGGCGGCTGCGGTCGGATCACGCGAGCGCGACAAATCGGGCGACGGCCCGGTCGGGGACACACCGTGAGGGGGTCCTGGGCCGGGCCGTCGTCCGCAGTTACGGTGGCAACATCATGGCGACCCGTACGTCGGCCCGGCGAAGCTCCGGGAAGGGATCCGGGCAGGGCGCGAAGCGTCCCAAGCCCAAGGCCGCAGCGTCGAGACGATCGACTCAGCGCCGGGGGACCACCCGCCCGGCGGCCAAGAGCGCGTCCGCGCCGTCCCGCCCGCCGTGGCCGGTGCGTGCACTACGGGGACTGTGGATGGGCATGGCGCACGCCGTGGGCGGGGCCACCCGTGCCGCCGGGCCGCGGTCCGCACAGGACGGACCGGACGGCGGCGCGCGGGACACGGAGCAGCAGGGAGGACAGGAACTGGAACCGGACCACCGGCGCGACGGCGTCGGCTTCGCGCTGCTCGCCGTGGCGGTGATCGTCGCGGCACGCGAGTGGTGGGGCATCGACGGTGCCTTCGGCGACGGCGTGCACGCGGTGGTCGCCGGCACGTTCGGCGTGGCTGGCGTCGCGCTGCCCGTGCTGCTCGTGTGGCTCGCCTTTCGCGTCATGCGCCATCCCGAGCGCGCCCAGCAGAACGGCCGGGTGGCGATCGGGCTCAGCTTCCTGGTGGTCGCCACGTGCTCCCTGGTGCACATCAGCGCCGACCTGCCCTCACCCGCCGACGGTTTCGTCCCGGTGCAGGACGCCGGCGGGGTGATCGGGTTCCTCTTCGCGACTCCCGTCGTGACCGGCCTGACGCAGTGGTTCGCCATCCCGCTGTACGTCCTGGCCGGGTTCTTCGGTGTCCTCATCGTGACGGCGACGCCGGTGCACCGCATTCCCGCACGGCTGCGCGGCCTGTACGACCGGCTCACGGGGAACCACAGCGAGCCGGTGGCCACGGACAAGGACGGGCTCGCGCTGGCCGATGGCGTGTCGGCGCACGACGGCACCGCCGCCGGCCCGAAGCGGCGCAAGCGGCGTACCAAGCAGGAGATCGCCGCGGAGAAGGAACGACTGGCCGGTTTCGTGGGCGACGAAGCCTTCGAGAAGGCGGCCGAGGTGGAGGCAGCGGAGCGGGCCGCCAAGGCGGGCAAGCTCACGACGCAGCGCATCCCCACCAGCGAGTCGGCAGGCAAGGTCACGGGCGCCCCCGCCATCGGGCCCGGGGTGCTCCGGTCGGACGGCGCGACGGACGGGCCGAAGCCGCCCCAGGCCGGCGAGCCGATGCCGCGTGGCGTGCAGCCCATGCTCGAGGGTGACACGGTCTACCTGCTGCCGGACGAGGAGCTGCTGGTGCAGGGACCGCCGCACAAGGCCCGGTCGGCCGCCAACGACCGTGTGGTCGAGTCGCTCACCGGTGTGTTCGAGCAGTTCGGCGTCGACGCGAAGGTCACCGGCTTCAGCCGTGGCCCGACGGTCACCCGCTACGAGGTCGAGGTGGGCGCGAAGACGAAGGTCGAGCGCATCACGTCCCTGTCCAACAACATCGCGTACGCGGTGGCGAGCGCGGACGTGCGCATCCTGTCGCCCATCCCGGGCAAGTCCGCGATCGGTATCGAGATCCCGAACACCGACCGCGAGACCGTCGTGCTGGGCGACGTGCTCCGCTCGGGCGCCGCGCGGCGGACCGAGCACTCGATGGTGATGGGCGTGGGCAAGGACGTCGAGGGCGGCTACGTGGTGGCGAACCTCGCGAAGATGCCGCACATCCTGGTGGCGGGCGCCACCGGCGCCGGTAAGTCGAGCTTCATCAACTCGATGATCACCTCCATCCTGATGCGTGCCACGCCCGAGCAGGTGCGCCTCATCCTGGTGGACCCCAAGCGCGTGGAGCTCACGATCTACGAGGGCATCCCGCACCTCATCACCCCGATCATCACCAGCCCCAAGAAGGCCGCGGAGGCACTCGACTGGGTGGTGCGCGAGATGGACTCGCGGTACGACGACCTGGCGACGTTCGGCTTCAAGCACATCGACGACTTCAACACGGCCGTCCGCGCCGGCAAGGTCAAGCCGCCGGCGGGCTCCGAGCGGAAGATCGCGCCCTACCCGTACCTCCTCGTGGTCGTCGACGAGCTCGCGGACCTCATGATGGTCGCCCCCCGCGACGTCGAGGCATCGATCCAGCGCATCACGCAGCTCGCGCGCGCCGCGGGCATCCACCTGGTGCTGGCGACCCAGCGCCCGTCCGTCGACGTCGTCACGGGGCTCATCAAGGCGAACGTGCCCTCGCGGCTCGCCTTCGCGACGTCGTCGGTCACGGACTCCCGCGTGGTGCTCGACCAGCCGGGCGCCGAGAAGCTCATCGGCCAGGGCGACGCGCTCTTCCTGCCCATGGGCGCCGCCAAGCCCATGCGGGTCCAGGGCGCCTGGGTCACCGAGTCCGAGGTGCACGAGGTCGTCGAGCACGTCAAGAGCCAGCTCAAGCCCGTGTACCGCGAGGACGTCGCAGCGCCTGCCGCCGCGAAGAAGCAGGTCGACGAGGACATCGGCGACGATCTCGACCTGCTGCTGCAGGCCACGGAGCTCGTGGTCACCACCCAGTTCGGCTCCACGTCCATGCTGCAGCGCAAGCTCCGGGTGGGCTTCGCCAAGGCGGGGCGTCTCATGGACCTGCTGGAGTCGCGCGAGATCGTGGGCCCCTCCGAGGGCTCCAAGGCGCGCGACGTGCTCGTCCTGGCGGACGAGCTGCCGGCGGCGCTCGCCCTCATCCGTGGTGAGCAGCCGCCCCAGGTCTTCGACCAGGCGGAGCCGGAGCACGGAGCCGGCAGCGCCACCGGCGACCAGTACGCCGACGGGACGGACGGCCACATGCCGCCGGTCGCCACGGACTACCACGACGACGCCGAGGCGCTGCGCTGACCCGTCAGGGGATCACTGGGTCCGGGGAGCACGCGCGGGGGCGGGTCGTCACCAGGTTCCGGTGGTCTGCGCTGCTCGCCGGCGATGGTCCCGGCCCCGTCTCGTGCGAGGCGCAGACGCTCTCGGAGCTCCGGGACGGTGAGCTGCCCGCGGCCCGGGTGGGCGAGCGCGTCGCGGGTGCCGCGCAGCCTGTGCCCGGCCGCGAGGTCGACGGTGGTCGCTGCCCAGCGCACCTCCTCGACCCGTGCGGCGCCGCGCGGCGGACTCACGACGTCCGCGACGAGCAGGAGCCCGACGGCCGAGGCCCAGGTCCCGCAGCAGTCCAGCCCCTGGTTCGAGATGAGGTTGCCCAGCCCGTACGCCACCCACATCCCCTCGCCACCCGGGCCGCCGCGCAGCTGCTCGATCGGCTGCGGGACGTGGGCGTGGTGCCCGATGACGAGGTCCACCTGCCCCGATCGGGCCAGGGCCCGTGTCGTCTCGCGCTGGTCCCGGGTGGGCTCCGTGACGTACTCGTGGCCGTCGTGCAGGCTGACGACCACGAGGTCCGCGCCCTCGGCTCGCGCGGTCTCGGCCTGCCGAACGATCCGTCCGGTGTCGATCAGGTCGATGGACCAGTCACCACCCGGTGCGGTGTACCCGTTCAGGTCGTAGGTCGCCGCCAGGTGGGCGACCGTGACGGTGCGGCCGTCCCTGCGCAGCTCGTAGTGCTGGGCGCTGCGCGACTCGTGCCGGTCGCGGGCCGTGCCGACATGACCCATCCCGGCACGGTCGAGCGCCCGCAGCGTGGCGGCGATGCCGGCGTATCCGGCGTCGGCCGCGTGGTTCGACGCCGTCGAGCAGCCGTCCCAGCCCTGCTCGTCCAGGTCCCGGACCAGCTCCCGGGGCGCGGCGAACACCGGGTAGCCCGACGGCGGCGTGCCCCGCGGCGCGACCGGGGACTCGAGATGGCACAGGGCGAGGTCCGCGCGGGCCACCCAGGGGTCGATGCCGGACAGCAGCGGCGAGTAGTCGATCCCCGCCGGTCCGGAGGCGGAGTCGTTGACAGGCCCGTGGGGCAGCACGTCCCCGGCGGCGAGCAGCGTCAGCTCCACGTCCCGAGGTCGGGTCTCCGGGGAGGCCTGCGCCGACTGCCTCGGCGAGGGGGACGTGGTCCCGTTCTCGGTGCTGCTAGGCGTCGGCGCCGGAACGGGTCCGGAGGCGACGACGCAGCTCGCCGGCACGGCGACGAGTGCGCTGGTCAGCGCAGCTGACAGGACGATCCGCAGGGTGCGGGCGGTGCTCACCTCCGGATGCTAGTGCGGGTCGGCCGCTGCGGCGAGCCGCACGGCTCGCCGATCGGTCCGGACGCGGGTGAACCGCAGTTAGGCTGGAGCAATGGTCAACGACGCTCCGTCGCCCTGGAACATTGCGAACATCGTCACGATGATTCGCATCGCCATGGTCCCGTTCTTCGCCTGGGCACTCCTCGTCGAGGGCGGGGACGACACCACGTGGCGGCTCGTGGCCACGGCGATCTTCGTGGTCGCTGCGATATCGGACAAGGTGGACGGCTATCTTGCCCGGTCGCGCGGGCTCATCACCGACCTGGGCAAGCTGCTCGACCCGATCGCGGACAAGCTCCTCATCGGCGCGGCGCTGATCCTGCTCTGGATTCCGCTCGGCGAGCTGCCGTGGTGGATCCCGGTGGTGATCCTGGTGCGGGAGCTCGGCATCACGTTCATGCGCATGGGCATGCTCAAGTACGAGGTGATGCCGGCGTCGCGCGGTGGCAAGCTGAAGACGGTGCTGCAGGCCGTGGCGATCTCGCTCTTCCTGCTGCCGCGGGAGGGTCTGGACTGGCTCACCGTGATCGCGTGGATCGTCCTGCTGGCGGCCTTCGTGGTGACCGTGGTGACGGGCCTCGAGTACGCCTATCAGGGCTGGAAGATCCGTCGCGACGCACGGGCCGGGGCCTCCAACCCATGACCGCGTCCCGTCTCCTCGCCGAGGCGGCCGTGCGGGGGTGGACCATCGGCGTGGCCGAGTCGCTCACCGGCGGGCTCGTCACGGCATCCCTCGTCTCGGTACCCGGTGCGTCGAGCGTGCTCCGCGGCGGTGTCGTCGCCTATGCCACGGACCTGAAGGCGGAGCTGCTGGGTGTGGACCCCGACCTGCTCGCCGAGCGGGGCGCGGTCGACGAGGCGGTCGCCGCTCAGATGGCGGCGGGCGTGCGGCAGGCGACGGGGGCTGACGTGGGGCTCGCCACGACCGGCGTCGCGGGGCCGGACGCCCAGGACGGTCACGCGCCGGGTGTGGTCTTCGTCGCAGTGAGCACCCCGGTGGCGTCCGAGGTGCACCGGCTGGACCTCGACGGCGACCGGTCCCAGGTGATCGGCGACGCCGCGCGGGGTGTGCTCGCACTAGCATTGACCCTCGTCAGCGATGCTGTGGGTGAAAACTGCGACACACCGCCCGCCGTATTTCCTGAAGTTACAGACAAGTGAAACTTCTTGGCTTAATCTTGCACTGGGCTTGACGGGGGTGGTCTCCGGGAACAAGGCTCAGAGCCACGACGTTGGTCCCGGTGTGATCATGAACAGGCCGACCACCCGGAGCCGGCGCAAGAAGTCTCCGAGTGCGGGGTACGGTAGAACGAACTCCACGCCCGGAGCACGCACCGCACGTAAGGCACGTCCGGTCCAGGCAGGGCAGGGCGTGAGTTCAGGGACAGGCACTGAAAGGGGGCGCGAGATGGTCGTACTACGGCGAGAAATCGGAGACGTGCTGCGTGACACGCGGCAGCGTCAGGGGCGCACCCTGCGCGAGGTTTCGTCGGCGGCGCGAGTGTCGCTGGGGTATCTCAGTGAGGTGGAGCGAGGGCAGAAGGAGGCGTCGTCCGAGCTTCTTGGCTCCATCTGCGAGGCGCTCGACGTGCCGCTGTCCTTGGTCCTGCGTGAGGTGAGCGACCGCGTGGCGGTGGCCGAAGGATTCCAGATTCCGGACACGATCCCGGCGGACTTCGTCGCGGGCCTCCTGGCCAGGGGAGGCGACCGGACCGCAGCGCGGCGCGAGGTCGCGCAGTCCGACCTGGCACCGGTCGGCTAGCAGCCGGCAGGCTCAGCCAAGCACCACAGCCAGACAGAACCAGGGCGGGACCCCACGTATCGCGGGGTCCCGCCCTGGTTCTGTCTGGCGGCAGTGTCAGGCCGAGCTGGACGCCTGGCAGGTGCTGCACCAGAACACGGGTCGTTCGTAGGGCTTCTCGTTCGCCGAGCCCACGCTGATCGGTGTGCCGCACCGGTGGCACGGCCGGCCCGCTCGCCCGTGCGCGTGCATCTCGACGGCGCCGAGGCCGCGGGCCCGCCCGACGGCGACGCTGCGCTCCATCAGGCGACGGGCGGTGCGGAGCAGGTCGTGGCACTCCTCGTCGGCCAGCGCCCCGGTCGGCGTCCACGGGAACAGCTTTCGGGCGAACAGTGACTCGGCCATCCAGATGGTCCCGATACCCGCGACGGTGCGTTGGTCCAGCAGGGCGGCGCACAACGGGCGGTCGGGCTGCCGGGCGAGCCGCGCCGCGGCGTCGGGCAGGCCGGTGGTGGGGAAGTCGGCGCCCAGCACATCCGGACCCAGCCCGCCGAGGACGCGCTGCTCGTCGTGCGTGCGCAGCAGGTCGAGCATGCCGAGGTGCCATCCGGTGGCGGTCCACGCGTCCGTGGCCAGCACGGCGCGGATCGCGGGATGCCGGGCCGAGGCGTCACGCGATCCCGTGCGGTGGACCTTCCAGAGACCCTCCATGCGCAGGTGCGTATGGAGGGTGCGTCCGTCGTCGAGCCGCGTCAGCAGGTGCTTGCCGTAGGCGCTGGTCTCGAGCACGGTTGCGCCCGTCAGGTCCGCCGCCCCGGCACTGGGCCAGCGCAGCTCCGCACGAACGAGCGGCAGGCCCCGCAGTGCCGCGGTGAGGCGTTCGGCGGTGAGTCGCAGTACATCGCCCTCTGGCACGTATGCTCCCCTCGTCGTGGGGCTTCAGCGTAGTGTGCGCCGAGCCGAGGAAGGCTGGAGAACCGGCATATCACCCACCTCGACACGGTCTGGATCCGGCCCCCGCCCGGACGGCCGTCCGTGACGTATCAGGGATCGCCCGCAGAAAGATCAGGGCGCGATCAGGGGTAAAACTGATGGTTTCCGAGCGCCCGCTCCAGGACCCTTGTCGTATGACCGCCGCAGCCGTTGACCTGGGAAGACTCCCTGACCAGCCGTCCGCACCCGTAGACCCGCGCAGCACGCGCACCGTCGGTTGGTTCGGAGCGACGGCACTGCTTCCGATGGTCGCCGCGCACGTGGTGGGAGCGTCCGTCGTCGACCCGGTGCTCGACCCGATCAGCTGGTATGCCTTCGTGCCCGGCGGTGGCGAGCTCATCCTGGCCGGCGGCCTGGTCCTTGCGGTGCTCGGGCTGATCCTCACGGTCCGGATGTATCGCGCCGGGCTGGCGGTCGGCCCGGTGCCCGCCGCCGCGATGATCCTCTTCGCCGTGGCGATGGTGCTGGTGGGCGCGTTCCCGACCGACCCACCGGGTACGGAGGCCTCGCTCTCGGCCACGATCCATCGGGTCAGCGCGGCAGCGGCGTTCTGCGTGCTCCCTGTGGTGGGCCTGAGCCTCGAGCGGTCGATCCGGGCTCCCCGGTCCGCGCTTCCCCGAGGCCTGCGGACGGCCGCCACCGCCCTGGGCGTGGTCGTCACGCTGTTCCTCGTGGTGCACCTCTCGCTGGTCTTCTTCGCCAGCTCCGGGATCGTGGCCTTCGGCCTGATCGAACGTGTCGGCTTCGTGATCATGATCGCCTACCTGTTCCTTCTCGCGGCCACCATCGACCGTGAGGATCTGACCCGGCAGCCCGAGACGATCGGGAGCGCCCGGTACGAGGCGATCGAGACCGCCGAGCTCGAGGCACTCGGCGCCGGGCGGCGCCTGGCGATCGAGCCGGCCCGGCCGGAGCTCACCCGTCCCGAGCTGACCCGTCCCGAGCTGATCCGGTCGGAAGCGCCCCGGGTCCTGATCGCCCGGTCGGAGACGGCGACGGCGCACCAGGGCCCCGAGGCGCCGGCGCACGCTCTGGTGCTCAGCGGATCGAGATCCGCAGACCTCGTGGGGTGACCGCGAAGCCCGCCTCCACGAGCGCCCGCGCCACCGGATGGTGCCGCGCGGCCTCCAGGGCGGGCACGCCATCGACCCGCTGCACCACCAGGCGGCCCAGGCGGCCGTCACGGACCGTCCGGGCCAGCGCCGCGGCGGCGACCGCGAGCCGCGCCGGGTTCTGGGTGAACGACAGGATCGTCCGTCCACCTCGCTCCACGAACAGTGCGAGGTCACCGTGCGTGAGCACCACGACGGCTCCGGCCTTGCGGCCGGGCCGGTGCGCCGTGGCGGGCCGGCTCTCGGCGCTCCTGCTCGCCGCCGCTGCCGTGTCCTGCGCCGGGCCGGCCCCTGCGGACCCAGGCGCGCGGTCGACGGAGCCCGGGGTGCCGTCGCGGCCCGGTGCCCCGCTCGCCGGCCAGGCGAGGGCCGCGCCGTACGGGTTGGCGGGGTCCATCGAGGCGAGCACGACGGCGCCGCTCGTACTGCTCGCGCCCGTGCCGGTCGCCACGGCCGCCGTGCGCTCGGCGACCTCCAGCTCGGCCTCGACGATCCGGGCACGGTCCTGCGCGTCGACCCGCAGCCGGTCGACGGCGCCGGGCAGCGCGAACTGTGAGCCGCCCAGGTGCTCGACGAAGTACCCCCGACGCACCGCACCGCGTTCCTCCAGGCCGGACAGCACGCGATACACGTCCCGGTAGCCCGCACCGACGCCCTCGGCCGCCGCGCCGGAGCGGGTGAGCACACCGTGCCGCTCGAGCAGCACCTGCGTCAGCGCATGGGCTCGCACGGTAGGGTCGGCCTCGCGCGGGGGGAGGGCGGCCCAGCGGCCACCGCCCCCGGGGACCGACGCGCTGGGCCGCAGCGCCGAGGTCGGCCGCCCCGGTGAGACGGCGAACCGCGAGCGTCGCACCGGTCGGGCGCGGACCGCGGTGCGGGGTGCCCGGTGAGCACCGGCGCCGCTGACCCGCTCCCGCAGGGCCCCCAGCCCGTCGTTCGTGACCTGGCCGGCCCAGACGAGGTCCCACAGCACCTCGAGCACGGCGTCCGGTTCTGCGCCGGTGAGCTCGGCGACCCGCGACAGGAAGAAGCCCCCGGAACCGGTCAGCAGGTCCAGCACGGCGCGGTGCAGCTCGGAGTCGAGCGGGCTCTCCTCCTGGACCGGTTCCAGCTCGGGGAGGGTGAGCGGGGCTCCGTCGGCCAGGTGGAGCGAGACCAGGCCGTCCCCGCCGCCCGAACCGGGCAGCCGGGAGTGGCCCGCCCACAGGACCTCACCGGCGACCGTCAGCTCGTCGAGCAGGGCCGGGGAGTAGTCGGTCACGCGTGCGGGCAGCACCAGGGTCTCCAGGGCCGACGCCGGGACCGCCGCGCCCGCGAGCTGCTCGATCGCCTGGACGAGCCCGTCCGCGGCCCGCAGGAGGCCCGTGGAGACGTTCTGCCAGCGCGGCAGGAAGACACCGAGGGCCTCCTGTTCCACCGGCTCGACCTCGGCCCGCAGCACGGCCAGCGAACGCCGCCGTAGCAGGCGCAGCACGCCCGGGTCGCACCACTCGTCGCCCGTGCCGCCGAGCGAGCCGGGTCGCAGGCTGCCGCGTGCGAGCACGCCGTCGGCCTCGAGACGGGCCAGTCCGTGCGCGACGACCGCGACGCCCAGCCCGAACCGCTGCGCTGCCGAGCCCGCGCCGAACGGCCCGTGGGTGCGGGCATGCCGGCGCAGCAGGTCACCGAGGGGGTCCGGCACGGGCTCCGTGAACGTCTCCGGGATGCCCACCGGGAGGGCGACGCCCAGCGCGTCGCGCAACCGGCCGGCGTCCTCGGCGACCGCCCACTGCTCCGTGCCGGCGATCCGGACGCGGATGACACGACGGGTGGCCTCCAGCTCGTCCAGCCAGTGCGCCACGGCGTGGCGCGCCTCCTCGCGGGTGCGTGCCTCCAGGGCGTCGAGCGGGTGCGGCCCGGTGCGAGAGAGCAGGTCCCACAGGCCCTCGGCGTCCCGGGCCTGGCGGTCCTGCGCGAGGCCGGCCAGCTCCGCCTCGGTGCGTTCGACGGCACCCGGGTCGAGGAGATCCGCCAGATCGGCCGACCCCTGGTCACCGAGGAGTTCGGCGAGCAGCTCCGGGTCGAGCGACAGGGCGGCCGCGCGCCGCTCGGCCAGCGGGGCGTCGCCGTCGTACAGGAACTGCGCCGTGTAGCCGAACAGGAGCGACTGTGCGAACGGCGACGGCGTCGCGGTCGTGACCTCGACGACCCGCACGCCACCACCGGCGATGTCGCGCATGAGGTCGGCCAGGGCGTCGACGTCAAAGTCGTCCTGCAGACACTCGCGGGCGGCCTCGAGCACGATGGGGAAGTCGGGGAACTGGCTGGCCACCTCCAGCAGCTGGGCGGACCGCTGCCGCTGCTGCCACAGGGGCTGCCGCTTGTCGGGCCGCCGCCGCGGGAGCAGAAGCGCGCGCGCCGCTGCTTCCCGGAACCGCGCGGCGAACATCACCGACGAGCCGAGCTCGTCGCGGACCGCCCCGAGCACCTCGTCCGGGTCCAGGAGGAGGTCGTCGAGAGCTACCTGCCCCGGGGCGTGCTGGGCCGGCGGGCCGGCGTCGGCGTCCTGGGCCGTCCCTGCGTCCCACGGGTCGCCCTCCCAGCCCCCGCCGGAGTCGGGCAGCCGCAGCACGATGCCGTCGTCCGAGTGCATGGCGGCGACGTCGAGGCCGAAGCGGGCCCGGAGGCGGGCGGCGATCACGAGGGCCCACGGGGCGTGCACCCGCGCACCGAGCGGTGAGTGGATCACCACCCGCCAGTCGCCGAGCTCGTCGCGGAACCGCTCCACGACCACCGTCCGGTCGTCGGGTACGCGTCCGGTGCCCAGCCGCTGCTCGGTCAGATAGGCGGCGAGGTTGTCCGCCGCCCAGGCATCGAGCCCGCCCTCGCGCAGGTGCTTGCGGCCGGCGTCCGGGTCGGCCGCCAGTGCGGCGTCGGCCTCCCGGACGAACGCGCCGACCGCACGTCCGAGCTCGGCCGGTCGGCCGGGGGCGTCACCCTTCCAGAAGGGCAGGCGGCCCGGCAGACCGGGTGCCGGGGTGACCAGCACGCGGTCGGTGGTGATCTCTTCGATGCGCCAGGTGCTCGACCCGAGCGTGAAGGTGTCGCCCACGCGTGACTCGTAGACCATCTCCTCGTCCAGCTCGCCGACCCGCTTGCCACCGCGTGGGCGGGCGGCACCACCGGTCACGGCGTCTGTGAGCACGTCGCCCGGTGCGCCGCCGGTCGGCGCGTCGGTGGCGAGGAAGACGCCGTAGGCACCCTTGTCCGGGATGGTGCCGCCGCTCGTGGCGGCCAGCCGCAGCGCGCCGGGCCGGCCCCGGAGCATGCCCGTCGCGCGGTCCCAGGTGATGCGGGCGCGCAGCTCTGCGAAATCCTCGCTGGGATACCGGCCGGCGAGCATGTCGAGCACGGCGCGCCACGTCGCGTCGCCGAGGTGCGCGAACGGCGCGGCGCGCCGGACGAGGGCGAGCAGCTCGTCCTCGGCCCAGTCGTCGACGGCGAGGGCCGCCACGACCTGCTGCGCGAGGACGTCGAGCGGGTTGGCCGGGACGTGCATGTGCTCGATCTCGCCGGCGCGCATCCGCTGTGCGATGACCGTGGCCGGCACGAGGTCGCCGCGGAACATCGGGAAGACCACGCCCTTGGACACCGCGCCCACCTGGTGGCCGGCCCGGCCGATGCGCTGGAGGCCGCTCGCGACGGACGGCGGCGCCCCGACCTGGACCACGAGATCCACCGCGCCCATGTCGATGCCGAGCTCCAGCGACGACGTGGCGACCACGGCAGGCAGCCGGCCCTCCTTGAGCGCTGTCTCGGTGCGGGTGCGCTCCGCGCGACTCATCGACCCGTGGTGGGCCCGCGCCAGGAGGGTCTCGCCCTGGCCGGGTACCGCCTCGGGCAGGCCGGAAGGGCCGGGCTGCCCGGGCTGTCCAGGAGTGGGCCGCGGGATACCGGCACTGGTGCCCGACTGCCCCGGCACGAGGGCGGCCCACGTGCTGGCGGGGTCGGCGAGCTCCAGACCCTGGCGCTGGGCCCAGACCTCGTTCATGCGGGCAGTCAGGCGTTCGGCGCCCCGCCGGTTGTTCGTGAAGACGATGGTGGAGGTGTGGTCCGCCACGAGGTCGACCACCCGCTCCTCGACGTGCGGCCAGACCGAGGCCCGGCGCAGGGGCCGCGTGGCCTCGCCCGAGAGGTCGATCTCGTCGTCGCCGGTGCCCGGAGCGTCCGTCTCGGTGCTGCCGGGCCCGGCGGCACCAGCCGTGGGGGCGCCCTCCGCCGGTGCGGCGGCGTCGGTCGGTCCGGTGGCGGGCGCGCTGTCGAGGTCCGCGAGGTCCGGGACCGGCACGACGACGTCGATGGCCCACTCCTTGTGCGACGGCGGCTGCACGACGGCGACCTCGCGGGCCGCGCTGTCGTCGCGGCCGCCGCCGAGGAACCGGGCGACTGCCTCGACCGGGCGCACCGTCGCCGACAGGCCGATGCGTTGCGCCGGCCGGCCGAGCAGCTCGTCGAGCCGCTCCAGGCTGAGGGCGAGATGGGCGCCGCGCTTGGTGCCCGCCACGGCATGGATCTCGTCGAGCACCACGGTCTCGACGCCGGCGAGCCCGGCGCGGGCCGACGAGGTGAGGATGAGGAAGAGCGACTCCGGCGTCGTGACGAGGATGTCCGGGGGGCGGGTGGCGAACGAGCGCCGCTCGTTCGCGGGCGTGTCACCCGTACGCATGCCGACGGCGACGTCGGGCACCTCGATGCCGTCCCGGGCCGCGGCCTGGCGGATACCGGTGAGCGGGGAGCGCAGGTTGCGCTGCACGTCCGCGGCGAGGGCCTTGAGCGGTGAGACGTACAGCACCCGGCAGCGACGGGTCCGTTCCTCGGGCGGGGGAGCGGACATGAGGCGGTCGATCGACCAGAGGAACGCCGCGAGCGTCTTGCCGGACCCGGTCGGCGCGACCACGAGCGCGTGCTGGTCGCGCGCCACGGCGTCCCACGCGCCGGCCTGGGCGGCGGTGGGCTGGGCGAACGCCCCGGTGAACCACGTGCGGGTGGCGGGTCCGAACCGGGAGAGCGGGTCGTCGGGCGTGGGCATGGACCCATTCTGTCCCCGACCACTGACAGCGGCCGGTTGCCGGGGCCCGCTCGAGGAGACGTAGGGTTGCCGGGTGCGCGAACGGGATTTCTGGCAGCTGATCGACGAGGTCTTCGGTCCCGCCTACGGGCGCGCCCTCGCACGCGAGCAGGTGCTGCCCGCGCTGGACGGCCGGACCCCGGCGGTCGCCCTGGACGACGGCGACGAGCCGCGTGACGTGTGGCACGCGCTGTGCGACGCGCTGGACGTGCCCGACGCCGAACGGTGGGGCAACGACAAGTACCGACAGGCGCCGCCGCGCCGCTGAACCGTCGGGCTCGACGGCCCGGAGTGCGCCGGGCGTCCGATCCCGCGAGACGCCCTGCGAGACGCCCTGCGACACGCCGGTGCGCGTGCCTTGCCTCGAACAGGCGTTCGGCTAGACTTCGACCACAGGCACGGATTTCGGAACGTCGTCCACAGGCGGCGGCCGGAGAAGGCGTTCGTGTCAGTGGCTCCGCGTACGGTCGGCAACGACGTACAGAGCCATCCACGCCGGCGCACAGAGCGCCCCGAAACCGAAGGTGTTGCACATGCCCGCACCAGCAGATCGCGACAAGGCCCTCGAAGCGGCCCTCGCCCAGATCGACCGCAGCTTTGGCAAGGGCTCGGTCATGCGCCTCGGCGACGAGACCCGCGCGCCCATCGAGGTGATCCCGACCGGTGCGATCGCCCTCGACGTGGCGCTCGGCATCGGCGGCCTGCCCCGTGGCCGTGTGGTCGAGGTGTACGGTCCCGAGTCCTCGGGCAAGACGACCATCGCGCTGCACGCGGTGGCCAGTGCGCAGCGTCAGGGTGGCATCGCGGCGTTCATCGACGCCGAGCACGCGCTGGACCCGGACTACGCCAAGAAGCTCGGCGTCGACACGGACGCCCTCCTGGTCTCGCAGCCGGACACCGGCGAGCAGGCGCTGGAGATCACGGACATGCTGATCCGCTCCGGCGCGCTCGACATCATCGTGATCGACTCCGTCGCCGCGCTGACGCCCAAGGCCGAGATCGAGGGCGAGATGGGCGACAGCCACGTCGGTCTGCAGGCTCGCCTCATGTCGCAGGCCCTGCGCAAGATCACGGGCGCGCTCAGCTCGTCCGGCACCACCGCCATCTTCATCAACCAGCTGCGCGAGAAGATCGGTGTGTTCTTCGGCTCGCCCGAGACCACCACCGGTGGCAAGGCGCTGAAGTTCTACGCGTCGATCCGCCTCGACATCCGTCGCATCGAGACCCTCAAGGAGGGCACGGACGCGGTCGGTAACCGGACCCGGGTGAAGGTCGTCAAGAACAAGATGGCCCCGCCGTTCAAGCAGGCGGAGTTCGACATCCTGTACGGCCAGGGCATCTCTCGCGAGGGCGGCCTGATCGACATGGGCGTGGAGCACGGCTTCGTGCGCAAGTCGGGCTCGTGGTTCACCTACGAGGGCGACCAGCTCGGTCAGGGCAAGGAGAACGCGCGGGCGTTCCTGCGGGACAACCCCGACCTCGCCAACGACATCGAGAAGCGCGTCAAGGAGAAGCTGGGCGTGGGCCCGAAGGTCGACGCACCGGCGGACGGGGAGGCGGCCGGAACGGCCGCTGCCACCACCGACAGCGCACCGGCCGCGGGCACCGTCGCGGCGGCGAGCTCGTCCTCCCGGACGACCGCCACGGCGAAGGCCACGAAGGCCGCCGGTGCGCGTGCCAAGGCTGCCAAGCCGGCGGCCTCGAAGACCGCGGAGAAGGCGGAGGCGGCGGCCGAGAAGGCGCCGTTCTGACGTGGAGTACGGTAATCCAGCGGATGGTCCCGGCGTGGGGAAGCGTCGGGGCCGTCCGGCTGCTCGGGAGGGTGGCTGGACGAGCAGCCGTGGACGTCGTGGCAGCACCGACCGGGCGCCCCGGCAGACCGTCGCGGAGCGGCTGGAGGCCGGCGACATCAGCCGGGACGAGGCCGTCGAGAAGGCCCGCGAGGTAGTCCTGCGAATCCTGACGGCAGCGCAGAAGTCCCGCCGTGAGCTCGAGCAGTCGCTGGCCCGGAAGGGCTACCCGGAGGACGTCGTCGTGCAGGTGCTCGACCGGTTCGACGAGGTGGGCCTGGTGGACGACGCGACCTATGCCGAGACCATCGTCCGCACCCGGCACGCCGAGCGCGGCCTGGCCCGGCGTGGCATCGCGGCAGAGCTGCGTCGGCGGGGGATCGACGAGAACACGGCCGTCGAGGCCCTGGACCAGCTCGACCCGGACGACGAGCGGGTCGCGGGCGCGAAGCTGGCCACCAAGCTCATCACCCGCACACGCAGCCTCGACCGCCAGGTGCGGGTGCGCCGCGCCGTCGGCTCGCTCGCCCGGAAGGGCTACGCACCCGGTCTGGCCTTCGAACTGGTCCGCGACGCGCTCACCGCGGAGGGCGAGGAGACGGGCGACCTCGACTACGTCGAGGACTGACGCAAGCCGTTCACACGTCAGGGGCCGCCTCCGCTACCCGGCGGAGGCGGCCGCTTCGTTGTCCTGTCGCGACATCCCCTGGTGCGGGGTGCGCTCATCCTGGGGGTGGACCCACAGCAGAACCTGTCAGCTGCCGCGCAGATCCGGTCGTGCCACCGTGAACCCGACCCAGCCGGCGCAGTGTGGAACCGCCGGCGCAGTGTGGAACCGGTCAGGCAGCTCCCGCACCCGGCCCGCCCGCTGCGGCCGTCGGGTTGCCGATCCCGGCACCCTCGACCGTGGCACCTGCCGTCCGGCTGGACAGCAGCCTCGCGAGCCGGTGGGCCACGACGGTGAGCAGGTAGTTGATCACGATGAACACGACGGCCACGACGACCAGCGCCTGCAGCGGGTTCTGCGCGTTGGAGGAGAGCACCTGCGCGGACCGGAGCAGCTCGGGGTACAGGATGAGCTGGCCGAGCGCCGAGTCCTTCAGCACTACCACGAGCTGCGAGATCATCGCGGGCAGCATGGCGACGAGAGCCTGCGGGAGCTGGACCGAGCGGAGCGTCTGCCCAAGAGTCAGTCCGACGGCCAGCCCTGCCTCGCCCTGCCCCTTCGGAAGGTTCCCGACGCCGGACCGGACCAGCTCCGCGATGACGGAGCCGTTGTACAGGACGAGGGCCAGGACCACGGCGGCGAAAGGCCGGTCGGCGATCCACTGCGCCTGCGCCGAGAAGAACATGTAGAAGAAGATCATCATCAGCAGGACCGGCACCGCGCGGAAGAACTCCACGACCACGCCCGAGAACCACCGGATCGGGCGAATGTGCGACAGCCGTCCGACACCGAAGAGGATGCCGAAGGCCACCGAGCCCACCGTGGCGAACAGTGCCGAGCGCAGCGTGTTCTGCAGGCCCGGCAGGTAGTAGGACTGCCAGGCCTCAGCGGACACGGCGTTCTGCCAGAGCGACGACTCGAACTGGCCCTTGTCGTACAGCACGGACGCCAGCCAGGCGAGCCCGGCGAGCACCAGCACCGCGGAGACGATGTTGCCGACCGTGGACAGGGCCCGTGCACGAGGTCCCTGAGCGTCGAACAGGACGGACGCGGTCATCGCTTCACCGCCAATCGGGTGGACAGCCAGGTGGTGGTCAGGCCGATGGGGATCACCAGGATGACGTAGCCGATCGCGAACAGGAGGAAGATCGCGACCATGAGGTCCGGGCGGAACTCGATCATGGTCCTCATCAGTGAAGACGTCTCGTTCGCGACCGAGGCGGCGATGGCGACGGTCGAGTTCTTCAGCAACGCGATGAGCGTGTTGCCGAGCGGTGCGATGGCCCCGCGGAACGCCTGCGGCAGGATGATCATGGTCGCCGCGGGCAGGAACGAGAGCCCGATCGCACGCGCGGCCTCGGCCTGGCCCACGGGCACCGTGTTCACGCCGGAGCGGATGGCCTCGCAGACGAAGGCCGCGTGATAGACGGCCAGGCCGATCACCGCGAACCAGAAGAACGTGGTGTTGAGGTCGTCCGAGAGCGAGATCGCGAGCTGCGAGAACAGCACCAGGTACGTGAACGTGAGGATGATCGTCAGCGGTGTGTTCCGGAAGATCGTCACGTAGGCGGTGCCTACCCACTGGAGCGACGCGATCGGTGATATGCGCATCAGTGCGAGCACGGTGCCGAGGACCAGGGACAGAATTGCGGCCCAGAACGTCAGCTGGATGTTGACCCAGAACGCGCCCAGGACGTCGTACTGCGCGAAGAGCTCGGCGAACCCGGCGAAGAGGTCGTCCACGGTCACCTTTCAGGATGGATGGTCGGGAGCGTCGCGGCACGAGCCGGCGACGCCGGACGCGCCCCGACGCCGGACCGGTGACCGCCCGGGAAGGCGGGTGGTCCGGCGTCGGGCGCGCAGATCAAGGATGGTTCAGGAGGTCACTCGCAGGCGTCCGGCTCCGGCGGGTTGAGCTCCTCGTTCGGGCTGTAGTCGGCGCCCTCGGTGTGCTTGGCCACGAGCTCTTCCCACGTGCCGTCCTCGATCATCTCGGTGATCGCGGTGTTGACCTCTTCGCAGGTGTCCGTGCTGCCGTCCGGCAGGCCGACGCCGTAGCGCTCCTCCGAGAAGGGCGCGCCGACGACCTTGAACTTGCCGGCGTTCTGCTCGGTCGCGGCCAGGCCGGCGAGGATGATGTCGTCCGTGGTCACGGCGTCGACGGCGCCGGAGGCGAGGGCCGTGACGCAGTCCGCGTAGCCAGGGCGCTCCACGAGCTGCACGCCCTCGGCGTGGTCGTTCTTGATGTTCTCCGCCGACGTCGAGCCGGAGACCGAGCAGAGGTTCTTACCCTCCAGGTCCTCCGGGCCCATGATGTCGGTGTTGTCGGCCGCGACGAGCAGGTCCTGACCGGCGACGAAGTACGGGCCGGCGAAGTCGACGAGCCCCTTGCGCTCGTCGGTGATCGAGTAGGTGGCGAAGATCATGTCCACCTCGTCGTTCTGCAGCGCCGTCTCGCGGTTGGCCGAGATGGTCTCGGCCCACTCGATCTGGTCCTCGGAGTAGCCGAGCTTGTCGGCCACGTAGCGAGCAACGTCGGTGTCGAAGCCCGTGAACTCGGAGCCTTCCTTGAGACCCAGGCCCGGCTGGTCGTACTTGATGCCGATCCGGATGGTCTCGCCGCCGGCAGCGGCGGTGTCGTCGCCGGTCGGCTCGCCGACCTCTGCGCTGCCACATGCGGACAGAGCGAGGGTGGATGCCGCCGCCATTGCCAGCAGGCCCATGGTGTGCTTACGCATGATTCCCCTTCGGTAGTTCGGGATCCGTTGCGGAACCCTTGGCTGGGTGAAAGATCAGTGGGTCAGGATCTTGGAGAGGAAGTCGCGGGCCCGATCACTCTTGGGCGCCGTGAAGAACTCCTCGGGGGGAGCCTCTTCGACGATCTGACCGTCCGCCATGAAGACGACGCGGTGGGCGGCCTTGCGGGCGAAGCCCATCTCGTGCGTGACGACGATCATCGTCATGCCCTCCTCCGCGAGGGCCACCATGGCGTCGAGCACCTCGTTGATCATCTCGGGGTCGAGAGCCGACGTCGGCTCGTCGAAGAGCATCACCTTGGGCTGCATGGCGAGGGCGCGCGCGATGGCGACGCGCTGCTGCTGGCCGCCCGACAGCTGCGCGGGCATCTTGCCCGCCTGGTTGTCGACACCCACCCGCTCGAGCAGGGCATGGGCCTGCTCCTCGGCGTCCTTCTTGCTCATGCCCCGGACCTTGCGCGGTCCGAGGGTCACGTTGTCGAGCACGGTCTTGTGCGCGAACAGGTTGAACGACTGGAAGACCATGCCGACGTCGGCCCGCAGCTTCGCGAGGGCCCTCCCCTCCTGCGGCAGGGTCTCGCCGTCGACGGCGATGCTGCCGTCGTCGATGGTCTCAAGGCGGTTGATCGCTCGGCACAACGTCGACTTGCCGGAGCCGGACGGGCCGATCACGACCAGCACCTCGCCCTTGTGCACGGTGAGGTCGATGTCCTGCAAGACGTGCAGCGCACCGAAGTGCTTGTTCACGTGCTTCAGCTCTACGAGGGGCGCCCCGAGGACGCGGTCCGACGTCGGAGCGTCCACGGTCTCGTCGGCCGCCGGTTGGCCGGTGGTCGGGGTGCTCTGGTCCATCCCTTGAACCTAACGATCCGATGTTTCAAGGACCAAGCCGACGGGTCATCCCGAGACAACAGTTCGGTAACAGATGCCCGCAATCGGCCGGATCCTGCACTGTTCGGCACCGCTCGACAGGGGTCGTAAAATCGACTCGATGTCCACGACCGCCGTCACCCCAGCCCTGCCCTCCGCCGCCGCGACCGACCCCTCGACGGGTCCAGCCGTCAGCGACGAGGCGCCGGAGCAGCCACCGCGCACCTACCTGGTGCGCACCCTGGGCTGCCAGATGAACGTGCACGACTCCGAGCACATGGCGGGAATGCTGGAGGAGGCCGGGTACCAGCGGGCGTCCACCCAGGACGAGGCGGCCAACGCCGCCGACGTCGTGGTGATCAACACGTGCGCCGTGCGCGAGAACGCCGCCAACAAGCTGTACGGGAACCTGGGCCAGCTCGCCAGCATCAAGGCCGCGCGGCCCGGTATGCAGATCGCCGTCGGGGGCTGTCTGGCCCAGAAGGACCGGGGCGACATCGTGGCCAAGGCGCCGTGGGTCGACGTCGTGTTCGGCACGCACAACCTCGACGCTCTGCCGGTGCTCCTGGAGCGCGCCCGGCACAACGAGGCGGCACAGGTGGAGATCGCGGAGTCCCTCCAGGTCTTCCCGTCGACCCTGCCGACCAAGCGTGAGTCCGTCTACGCCGGCTGGGTCAGTATCTCGGTGGGCTGCAACAACACCTGCACCTTCTGCATCGTGCCGCACCTGCGCGGCAAGGAACGCGACCGCCGTCCGGGCGAGATCCTCGCCGAGGTGGAGGCGCTGGTCGCCGCCGGGGCCATCGAGGTGACGCTGCTCGGGCAGAACGTGAACAGCTACGGCGTGGAGTTCGGCGACCGCGGTGCGTTCGCCAAGCTCCTGCGCGCGTGCGGCCGCATCGAGGGCCTGGAGCGGGTGCGGTTCACGTCCCCGCACCCCGCCGCGTTCACCGACGACGTCATCGCCGCCATGGCCGAGACCCCGAACGTGATGCCGCAGCTGCACATGCCGCTGCAGTCCGGCTCCGACCGGATCCTGCGTGCGATGCGCCGCTCCTACCGTTCCGAGAAGTTCCTGGGGATCCTCGACCGTGTGCGGGCCGCGATGCCCGACGCCTCGATCACCACCGACATCATCGTCGGCTTCCCTGGTGAGACCGAGGAGGACTTCGCCGAGACCTTGCGCGTCGTCGAGGCTTCGCGGTTCGGCTCGGCGTTCAGCTTCCAGTACTCGCCGCGCCCGGGCACGCCCGCCGCGACGATGGCCGACCAGCTGCCCAAGGCGGTGGTCCAGGAGCGCTTCGAGCGGCTGCTGGCCCTCCAGGAGCGGATCGGCGCGGAGGAGGCCGACAAGCAGGTGGGGCGCACGCTCCAGGTCCTCGTGGCCGAGGGGTCCGGCCGGAAGGACGGTGCCATGCACCGCCTGTCGGGCCGCGCCGAGGACAACCGCCTGGTGCATTTCGGGCTGCCCCAGCATTTCGGGCTGCCCCGCGCCTCCGACGGCTCAGGTCCGGGCGGCGAGGCGCTCGACCTCACGGGCGCCCCGGTGAGCCTCGACGACCCGCGCCTGTCCGCCGCCGTGCCCGAGGGCCTGCCGCGACCCGGCGACGTGGTGACCACCACCGTGACCAGAGCCGCCCCGCACCACCTGATCGCCGACCCCGTCTCCGCCGAGCCTCTCGTGGTGCGGCACACCCGCTCGGGGGACGCGTGGGCCGAGCGGGAGAAGGTGCGCCTCGGCGGCGGGGAGGACACCCACTCCCACGGCACGCCTGCGCCGTCGGGCCCGGTCTCGCTGGGCCTGCCGACCCTGCGCGCGAGGTAGCGCCGCGGCGGTACCCCGCCGGGCCCCGGGCCGCGCTACTTCGTGGGGCCGTCCGGACCGGCGTCCGGCTCGGTGTCCGACGGCGGAGCGAGGGACGCCACCGTGGAGAAGAACTGGCTGGCCGTGACGAGGCCGCACGACACGGTCTGGGCGAGCTGGTCCTCGGTGGCTCCGTGCTCGAAGTCGACCGAGACCTCCGCGTACAGGGCGAGCCCCGCGGCCTCCTCGCGCGTGTAGACCTTGGGCCAGATGCGCTCGCGGTTCCAGTCGTTGGCTGCCTGCAGCACCGCAAGGCGCGCGCCGGCGGGCAGCGTACCCGCCCAGCGGCCGCGTACCTGCAGGATCTCGTCGTGCTCGCCGAGCAGCAGGAACCAGAACCGGTTGCCGTCCCAGGTGCCGGTCACGTCGCCGTCGTCGTCGATGCGGAACCGGTAGCCGCGGCGCGAGAGGTCGTCGCCCACGCGCTGGGTGCTCAGCGGCCGAGGCTTCTCGACCTGGACGTTCGCGATCGTGCGGGTCTGCGTGCCCGAGGAGCGCCGCGCGGCCGGCGGGCGCGGGTTCAGCAGTCGCGCGAGCCAGCGGCCGGCGCCGCCGCTCCGTGCCCCGCTCATGGCGCGGACCTCAGCGGATCGGGGAACGTCTCGTCCAGGTGCTCGAAGAACATGGAGCCCGTCGTCAGCCCGCACTGCAGGAGCTGGTCCAGCTGGTCCTCCGTGACGCCGTGCTCCAGGTCGACCGTGACCTCGGTGTAGACGAGCACCGCCCCGTTGTCCCGGACCCGGACGTACGTCTTGGGCCAGATGCGCTCGGCGTTCCACTCGTTGCAGAGCTCGAGGATCTCCTCGAGCCGCTCGATGGTCAGGTCGCGGTGCCACTGCCCGCGCACCTGGAGCACCTCGGAGCTCTCGCCGACCATCAGGAAGTAGAACAGCCAGCCGTGCCACAGCCCGCCGACGTCGCCCTCGGAGTCGACGAAGTAGCTGAACCCGTTCTCGCCCAGCCACTCGACGACACGGTCGCGCGTCAGCGGCACAGGAAGGGAGGAGGGATCGTCGAGACCGCCCGTCAGCTCCCGGAGCAGAACGCCCTCGACCTGAGCGCGGAGCTCGTCGTCGTCGAGTTCCTTGGGCTCGGGCTGCTGCGGGCCGGTGGCCGCACGGTCGCCGTCGCCCGCCGTGTTCCGGCGTCGTGACCCGAAGAACCTCACCAGTCCACAGTACCCGCCAGACGCCACCCCCCGCTGCGTCGAGCACGGGAGAAAGGGGGTGGAATGTGCCCGGAACGGCTAGAGGCCGGGCCTGGTGCTACTTTCAGGGATCGTGCGCGCCGTGATCCTGCCAGCGACCCCCTTGCTCCTCCCCGGGGTCGCCCCTGGCCTGGGGGCCGACCCGCTCGCGGGCGTGCGCGAGGCGGTGGCCCGCGCCCTGTCCGACCTCACGGAGGGCGGCCGGCTGCCCGTGGTCCTGGCGCACGGCCCGAGGCTCCGGTACGGGCGCATGCGTCCGTCGCTCGCAGGGTCCGGCATCGGTGACCGGTGGCTTCCCTGGCCACCGACCGGACCGGCTCGTCCCACCGGTGCCCAGGCCGCCTGGGGTGGCGGCGCACGCCCTGCCGCCGGCACCGGCGCGTCCGTAGCACTGCTGGCGCTCGCCGGCGTGCTGGGCGCACGGGCCGCGGACATCGAGACGTTGGAGGTGCCGCCGGGCACGGTCGCGCTGGACGGCGGCCCCCTCGATCTGCTGCGCCATGCGGCCGGCCTGGTCGTCGCCGGCGGGGGAGTGCCCGGCGGGCAGGACAGCGGCCCCGACGCGCTCACGGACGGGATCCGCGCGGCGCTGCGTGCGGCCGGCGCCGACGCGTGGACCGCGGACGTCCAGGTCTTCGAGCAGGCGCACGACCACCTGCCGCCGGAATACCGGGTGACCACCCTGGCGGCGCCTTAGGATCGCCGGGTGATAGTCGTCGCCGTCGTGGGGCCCACCGCCACCGGAAAGTCGGACCTCGCGCTCGACCTGGCACAGGCGCTGGGCGACGCCGAGATCGTCAACGCCGACGCCTTCCAGCTCTACCGCGGCATGGATGTCGGCACGGCCAAGGTGCCGCCCGCCGAGCGGCGGGGGATCCCGCACCACCAGCTCGACGTGCTGGACCCCACGCAGGACGCCTCGGTGGCCCACTACCAGGAGGCGGGGCGCGCCGACCTGGACGCGATCGGCGGACGAGGCGGGCGCGCCGTCGTCGTCGGCGGTTCGGGGCTGTACGTGCGGGCACTGCTCGACGCCATGGACTTCCCGGGTACCGACCCGGACGTCCGGTCCCGGCTCGAGGCCCGTGCGGAGGCCGAGGGGCGCCGCGCCCTGCACACGGAGCTCGCCCGGCTCGACCCTCAGGCCGCCGAGAGCATCGGGCCCCACAACACCCGCCGCATCGTCCGCGCGCTGGAGGTCATCGAGATCACCGGCCGGCCGTACACCGCCAACCTGCCCCGGCAGGAGTACGTGCGGCCCGCCGTGCAGATCGGCCTCGACTGCTCCCGCGAGGTGCTGGACGCGCGCGTCGCATCGCGCGTGGACCGCATGTGGGCGGCCGGTCTCGTCGACGAGGTGCGCGCTCTCGCGAGCCCGGCGCAGGGTGGCACCGGATCCGGCCTGGGCGTCACCGCGGCGCGCGCCGTCGGCTACGCGGAGGTGCTCGCCTGGTGGCGCGGCGAGCTCACCGAGGCCGAGGCCCGCGAAGCCGTCACCGCGAACACCCGGCGCCTCGCCCGCAAGCAGATGGGCTGGTTCGGGCGCGACCCGCGCGTGCACTGGCTGGACGCCGCCTCGCCCGACCTGCTCGACGAGGCCCGCGCGATCGTCGCGGCCGCCGACGCCGGGACCTTGCCGGTTGCCGGCACCGAGCCCGTGCGCCGTAGCCTGGGTTCATGACGCAGCCCGCGACCAGTCCTGTGCCCTCCGCCCCGACCCCGGGCACCCTTGCCTTCACGAAGGGCCACGGCACCCAGAACGACTTCGTGCTGATCGCGGACCCCGAGGGTGTTCTCGAGCTCGGCGCGGACGAGGTGCGCAGGCTCACCGACCGCCGCGGCGGCATCGGCGGTGACGGCGTGATCCGGCTCGCCCCGACCGCGGCCCTCGCCCGCGCCGGCGACCAGGCAGCCCAGGACGCCCTCGCGCACGACCCCACGGCCGAGTGGTTCATGGACTACCGCAACGCCGACGGCTCGATCGCCGAGATGTGCGGCAACGGCGTGCGCGTCTTCGCGGCGTTCGCCGAGCGCCAGGGACTCGCCGACCTGTCCGCTGGCCCGCTCAGCCTCGGCACGCGCGGCGGCGTCAAGCACGTGACCAAGGAGCCGAGCGGCTGGTACGCCGTCGACATGGGGCCCTGGTCGCTGCCCGGCGGAGAGACGGCCGTGGCCGACGGGTACGACGCCGCTGTCGCGGTCCGCGGCTGGACGGCGCCTCGTCCCGCCCTGAGCGTCGACCTCGGCAACCCGCACACCGTGGTCGCCCTGGCGAGCCTCGAAGAGCTCGAAGGGCTCGAGCTCTACTCCGCCCCCGAGGTCGCGCCCGTACCCCCGCACGGCACCAACGTCGAGCTGGTGGTGCCGCTCGGCGAGGAGGAGGGCCCGGACGGCGTCGTCGGCCGCCTCCGCATGCGGGTGCACGAGCGCGGCGTGGGCGAGACGCCCTCGTGCGGTACCGGCGCCTGCGCCGCGGCGCTCGCGGTCCGCACCTGGCAGGGGGGCGCGTCCGGGGACGGGGCTCCCGACACGTGGGTCGTCGAGGTGCCGGGCGGCGAGGTGCGGGTCCGGGTGCTCCCGGGCGGCACGGTCGAGCTCGCCGGTCCCGCAGAGCTGGTCTACTCCGGGCAGTTCACCCGCTAGCGCTGTGCCCTGACAGGTCAGGCCGCCACGCGCAGGATCCGGAACCCCTTGGACGACGCCTCGCGGGCGACCGCCAAGCCGAGCGCGTCGGTGATCCAGCGCGCGAGCGAGTCGGACCCGAGGTTCTTCTGCACCACGAGCCACGCCTCCGCGCCGTCGGCGAGCCGGGGCAGCCAGCGCGTCAGCAGATCGTGCAGCGCCTGCTTGCCGACGCGGATCGGCGGGTTGGACCAGCACAGGTCGAACTCGAGGCCGTCCGGCACGTCGTCGGGCAGAACCGCCCGGACGTTGCCGAGCCCGAGCCGCTCGGCGTTGCGGCGCACCAGGTCGAGGGCCCGCTCGTTGACGTCGACCGCCCACACGGTGGCGTGCGGCGCCTCCAGCGCGAGGGAGATCGTGATGGGTCCCCAGCCGCAGCCCAGGTCGAGCAGGTTGCCCGACGGCGGAGGCGCCGGCACCCCGTTCAGCAGCACCGCCGTGCCCTTGTCGAGGCCGCCGGGGGAGAAGACCCCCGGTGCCACCTCGACCTCCAGCTCACGGCCGGCGAGGTGGACGGTGCGGGTGCGGCGCTCGTCGTCCGAGGCGGGCTGCGCGGTGAAGTAGTGGTCGGTGGACACGGCGTCATCGTATTGCTTGCCGGGCGGCGAGGCGGGTGCGGACCGGCGGGCGGACCGACCGTTGGTCAGCAGACTTTGTCGCGGTCTTGGTCAGCGACTGCAGACCTCGTTGCGGACAGCGGCCCTGTATCCGCGACCAACTCTGCACTCGCGGATCACCAGTGCGACCAAGTCTGCTTTCACTCCCCGGCAGCGGCTGGACTTCTGATCCGGCCCGAGCCGCAGCTCCGCTGCCCGCCCGACCGCGCTGACCGCCGCCGTCAGCGCACGATCGCCGGCCGGAGGAGCAGCCAGCTGCCCACGGAGGAGAGCACGATCACGACCCCGGAGGCCGCCGCGAGCCACCACGGCTGGAACGCCGCGGCGATCTCGCTCATGGCGGGGATGACGACGATCAGGGCGGTCACGATCACGAGCACCACGCCGGCCGCGATGAGCTGCGGTCCACGGGCGGCGAAGCGGACCCAGGACGCCGCGAAGACGCCGCCGACCGTGAGCGCGGTGAGCACCCCGAGGAACACGATCGGAACCAGCCGGAACAGGTCTCCGGCGCCGAGGACGTAGACGTCGAAGATGTAGAAGCCGGCGAACCAGTGGTCGGTCGCCAGCTCGATCGCGGTGAGCAGGGCGAGCACCACGGTGATGTAGGCGGCGGTGATGGCGTACCACAGGAGCGTGCCCGTGACGAAGGACCGTCGCGTCGCGCCGAGCGTCAGCGCGAAGGGAAACGTCGTGGCGACCGAGGCGACCCCGAAGTAGACCAGGAAGCCGAGGAGCCCGTACGCGATGCCCGGATTGCTCTGTGACCCCTGGATCCAGCCCTCGGTGCCCGGCAGGCTCCCCGAGCGCCAGAACAGCAGGGAGACCAGCACGGAGAACGCGGCGACGGTCCCCGCGATGTACAGCGGGACGGCGAACGTGCTGGTCCGCTGGTTGAGGTGCAGCCTGACCGTGGAGACGACGGCGCTCATGCTCGGGTCCCTTCCTCGATGGGTGCGGATCCCTCTTCGCCGTACGCGGCGACGAGGTCTTGCAGGGACGCCGGGGCCAGGCGGGCGCCGAGGCCCTCGGCGTCCGCCCGGACGGCGTCGTCCGCCGTGCCCAGCACCGTGACCGACTTCAGCCCCGAGACCGTGTGGGAGCGCAGGACCGTGTGCCGCTGGGCCAGCTTGTCGACGGCGGCCGTCGTCCCGCTCAGGGTGAAGGCCAGGTCCCTGGCGTCGTCGACGTCGCTGTCCACGCGCACCCGGCCGCGGTCGACGACCACGACGCGGTCGAAGAGCTTCTCCGACTCCTCGATGAGGTGGGTGGACAGGAGCACGGTGCGAGGGTGCGCCGCGTAGTCGCGCAGCAGCATGTCGTGGAACGCGGCCCGTGCGGTGACGTCGAGGCCCAGGTACGGCTCGTCCAGGAGCGTCACCGCGGCGCGGGACGCCAGGCCGAGGATGATCGCGACCGAGGACAGCTGGCCCCTGGAGAACTTCTTGATCTCGGTCCTCGTCGGGATGCGAAACGCCTCGGCGAGCTCGCCCGCGACGTCCTCGTTCCAGTTCGGCGCGAACTCGGGCGCGATCCGGAGCACGTGCCGGAGCCGGTAGCTGTCCGGGTAGCGCTGGTTGTCGCGGACGAAGCTGATCCGGGAGAGCACGGACTCGTTCTCGAACGGCCGCTGCCCCAGCACCTCCACCCATCCCGAGGTGGGTCTGTCCTGCCCGGCGATGATCGACATGATGGTCGTCTTGCCTGCTCCGTTGCGTCCGAGCAGCCCGCAGATCGAGCCCTCCGGTACGGCGAAGCTCACCCCGTCGAGCGCGTTGGTGCGCCCGAACGTTCTGGTCGCCGAGTGCACGTCGATGGCGTTCGTCATGATTCGTCCTCCTGCTTCTCGTCGATCATGTGATGGAGCTCCGCGTCGTCGATGTCGAGGTATCGCGCCTCGCGGAGGAGCGGCTTCAGGTACCGCTCGCGGAACTCCTCCCGCCGCCGGGAACGGAGGAGGTCGCGGGCGCCGTCGGCGACGAACATCCCGATCCCGCGCTTCTTGTACAACGCCCCCAGCTCGACGAGCAGGTTGACGCCCTTGCTCGCCGTGGCCGGGTTCATCTGGTGGAAGACGGCGAAATCGGTCGCCGACGGCACCGCCGTCCCCTCGGGGTACGTACCGGCAACGATCTCGTCCGCGATCTTGGCGGCGAGCCGCTGAAAGGCCGGACCCTCGTCTACGAACACGTTGCCACCGTAGTCCATTACCCGACTAATGGACTAGGGGGCGGCGGGTGAATCCCTGAAGGAGGCGCGGCTGTTGGTGCGGGAAAGACATAGCCGTGGGACTTTCGGGCGTGGGATCCTTGTTCTACGGAGCAAGAACACTCGAGAGTTAGGTAGTACATGACCCACACCCCGACAGAGCCCGAGCTCCCCGCTGAGGAGACGCCCGAACTCCGCGCAGTCCAGGCAGATGCCCAGGCGATCGCGAACGATGTCGTGGCACGGGTTCTCGCTCGGGCGGGGACCGCACGTGCCGACGGCGCCACGGTGCACACCGTGGCCGACGGCGACCAGCTCGACCTCGAGGAGCGCACCGCGCTGCGCCGTGTGGCCGGGCTGTCGACCGAGCTCGAGGACGTCACCGAGGTCGAGTACCGGCAGCTGCGCCTGGAGAAGGTGGTGCTCGTCGGCCTGTTCACGGGCGGCGAGCACGCCGCGCGGGACGCGGAGATCTCGCTGCGCGAGCTCGCCGCACTCGCCGAGACCGCAGGCTCCCAGGTGCTGGACGGTCTGCTGCAGCGTCGGCAGAAGCCCGACCCGGGTACGTACCTGGGTTCCGGCAAGGCGCTGGAGCTCGCGCAGGTCGTCCTGGCTTCGGGCGCCGACACCGTGATCGTCGACGGCGAGCTCGCCCCGTCCCAGCGCCGTGCGCTGGAGGACGTGGTGAAGGTCAAGGTCGTCGACCGTACGGCCCTGATCCTGGACATCTTCGCGCAGCACGCGAAGTCCCGTGAGGGCAAGGCCCAGGTCGAGCTCGCCCAGCTGGAGTACCTCCTGCCGCGCCTGCGCGGCTGGGGTGACTCGATGTCCCGCCAGGCCGGTGGCCAGGTGGGCGGCGCGGGTGCCGGCATGGGCTCGCGCGGCCCCGGTGAGACCAAGATCGAGCTGGACCGGCGGCGCATCCGTAACCGGATGGCCAAGCTGCGGCGCGAGATCGTCGCGATGAAGCCGGCACGTGAGACCAAGCGGCTGAGCCGCAAGCGCAATGCCATCCCGGCGGTCGCCATCGCCGGTTACACGAACGCGGGCAAGTCCTCGCTGCTGAACGCACTGACCGGCGCCGGTGTGCTCGTCGAGAACGCGCTGTTCGCCACGCTGGACCCGACGGTCCGCCGCACCAGGACCGAGGACGGCCGTGTCTACACCTTCACGGACACGGTCGGGTTCGTGCGGCACCTGCCGCACCAGCTCGTCGAGGCGTTCCGGTCCACGCTGGAGGAGGTCGGCGACGCCGACATCCTGCTGCACGTGGTCGACGCGTCCCACCCGGACCCCGAGGGGCAGATCGCCGCGGTGCGCGAGGTCCTGTCCGAGGTCCCGGCCTTCGACGACGTCCACGAGATCGTGGTGCTGAACAAGGCCGACATCGCCGACCCGACGGTCGTGGGCCGCATCCAGCGGCGGGAGCGGCACACCGCCGTGGTCTCGGCGCACTCCGGCGAGGGCATCGCCGAGCTGCGTGCCCGGATCGCGGCCGAGCTGCCGCGGCCGGGCATCCAGATCGACCTCGTGGTCCCGTACGACCGGGGCGACCTGGTGCACCGGGTGCACGAGCACGGCGACATCGAGCTCACCGAGCACGTCGCGGCGGGCACGCACCTGCGGGGCCGCGTCGACGAGCAGCTGGCGACCGAGCTGCAGCGGGTCGCCGCCGCGTCCTGACCTCGCAAACCGCTTGCAGGAGTGTGCAATTCCTGCAAGCGGTTTGCGTTGTCCGCCACTAGGATCGACGTCATGTCGAGACGGTTAGCGGATGTGGCGAAGAAGGTAGGGGTCAGCGAGGCGACGGTCAGTCGTGTCCTGAACGGGAAGCCCGGGGTGTCCCAGGGCACCCGGGACGCCGTGCTGACGGCCCTGGACGTGCTGGGTTACGAGCGACCCACCAAGCTGAGGGGCAGTCGCGGCAAGCTCGTCGGTCTGGTCCTGCCCGAGCTGGTGAACCCGATCTTTCCGGCGTTCGCCGAGGTGATCGGCGGCGCGCTGGCCCAGCAGGGCTACACGCCGGTGCTGTGTACGCGCACGGCCGGCGGTGTCACCGAGTCCGAGTACATCGACCTCCTGCTGCAGCAGCAGGTCTCCGGCGTGATCTTCGCCGGTGGTTTCTACGCCGAGCGGGAGGCCGACCACGCCCACTACCGCCGGCTGGAGGACCTCGGTCTGCCGGTCGTGCTCATGAACGCGTCGATCGAGGACCTCGGCTTCCCGCGGGTGGCCACCGACGACCTCGTCGCGATCGAACAGGCGATGGGCCACGTGGCGTCGCTGGGTCACCAGCGGATCGGCCTGCTCCTGGGCCCGGCGGACCACGTGCCGTCGGAGCGCAAGCTCGCGGCCGCCCGCCGGTTCGCGCAGCGGCACGGCCTGGCGCTCGACGGCGACCTGGTGGTGCACTCGCAGTACTCCCTGGAGAGTGGTCAGGCCGCAGCGAACCGCCTGATCGAGCGAGGGGCCACCGCGATCGTCTGCGCCAGCGACCCGTTGGCCCTGGGTGCGATCCGGGCGGTGCGGCGCGTCGGGCTGGCGTGCCCCGCGGACGTCTCGGTGGTCGGCTTCGACGACTCCGCGCTGATGAACTCCACCGACCCGGCGCTGACGACCGTGCGCCAGCCGATCGAGCCGATGGGTCGCGCCGCCGTCGACCTGCTCGCGGCGCTCATCGACGGCAGCGACGTGCCGCGCGACGAGCTCCTCTTCGAGCCGGAGCTCGTGGTCCGGGCCTCCACGGCTGCCGTACAGCCCGAGGCGGCGACTGTCACAAATCGATAAGGTTCCTGTCGAGTTCTTGCGCGGTAGTTGTCATGTGACTTACGGTTCCCTGCATGACGACGACGTCCGAGCTTGCAGTGGAGCCGCAACCACCCGCGCCCGAGTGGTGGCGCAACGCCGTGATCTATCAGATCTACCCCCGCAGCTTCGCGGACGGGAACGGGGACGGCACCGGTGACCTCGCCGGCGTCCGTTCCCGGCTGGGCTATCTGCGCGACCTGGGCGTGGACGCCATCTGGTATACGCCCTGGTACGCCTCGCCGCTGGCGGACGGTGGCTACGACGTGCGGGACTACCGCCGGATCGACCCGGCGTTCGGCAGCCTGGAGGACGCCGAGGCCCTCATCGCCGAGGCGCGCGAGCTGGGCATCCGGACCGTCGTCGACGTGGTCCCCAACCACGTCTCGGCGGAGCACGAGTGGTTCCGCGCGGCGCTGGCGGCGGGCCCGGGCTCGCCGGAGCGCGAGCGGTTCTGGTTCCACGACGGCAGGGGCACCGACGGGGCGCGGATCCCGACCGGCTGGGTATCGAGCTTCCAGGGGCAGACCTGGACGCGCACCACGAACCCCGACGGCAGCCCCGGGCAGTGGTACCTGCACCTGTTCACCCCCGAGCAGCCGGACCTGAACTGGAACCACCCCGACGTCCGCCAGGAGCACGAGGACGTCCTGCGGTTCTGGTTCGACCGTGGCGCGGCCGGGATCCGCATCGACTCGGCGGCGCTCATCGTCAAGGACCCGACCCTGCCGGAGGTCCCCGAGGCGCCGGGCCCGGGGGAGCACCCCCACCTGGACCGCGACGAGATCCACGACATCTACCGCGGCTGGCGGCACGTCGCGGACTCCTACGCCGAGCCACGCGTGCTCGTGGGCGAGGTGTGGCTCGCGGACCACGAGCGGTTCGCCCAGTACCTGCGCCCCGACGAGATGCACACCGCGTTCAACTTCGACTTCATGGCGCGCCCGTGGGACGCGAAGGAGCTGCGCGAGTCGATCCGGATGACGCTGGAGGCGCACGCCCCGGTCGGAGCGCCCGCCACCTGGGTGCTGTCGAACCACGACATCACGCGCCCGGTGACCCGGTACGGCCGCGAGGACTCGTCCTTCGACTTCACCGCCAAGCGGTTCGGCACGCCGTTCGACCTGGCGCTGGGCACCCGCCGGGCGCGAGCCGCCGCCCTGCTGGTCGCCGCGCTGCCCGGTGCGCTGTACGTCTACCAGGGCGACGAGCTCGGCCTGCCCGAGGCGGACGTGCCACGATCGGCCATCCAGGACCCGATGCACTTCCGGTCCGAGGGCGTCGACCCCGGCCGGGACGGTTGCCGCGTTCCCCTGCCGTGGACCCGCACGGGCACGAGCCTCGGCTTCGGGCCCGACGGCGGCGCCGCGCCCTGGCTGCCTCAGCCCGCCACCTGGCGTGACTACTCGGTCCAGGCGCAGGACGGCGACCCCGGCTCGATGCTGAGCCTCTACCGCCGGGCGCTGCACCTGCGCCGCGAGCTACCCGACCTGCACACCGAGGACCTCGCCTGGCTCGAGCTGGGCGGCGAGGGCGACGGCGTCCTCGCGTTCGCTCGCGGCGCCGGCTTCGCCTGCGTCGTCAACCTCGGGACGGCTCCCGTCCCGCTGCCAGCCGGGGCCACGGTGCTCCTGGCGAGCGGACCCGTCGACGGCACCGTCGGCCCGGACACCGCCGTCTGGCTCGACCTGCCGTCCTGACCTCCTGCTGTGCCAGTCCGGAACGTACTTCCCCTGATGAGCCGCGCCAGCGGCACACAACCCAAGGAGTGACAATGAAGTCAGCACAGAAGCGCACGGCGTTCGCCCTGGTGGGCGTCCTGTCCGTCGCGGGAACCCTCACGGCCTGCGGCTCGTCCGAGGACCCTGCCGCCGAGCCCACCGGACCGGTGACCATCGAGGTCGCCATCGACGCCGGTCTGGAGCAGGAGGCGATCGACGCGTTCGACGAGCGCATCTCGCAGTTCGAGGAGGCCAACCCGGACATCCAGGTGGCGACCAAGGAGTTCACCTGGTCCGGCACCACGTTCGCGGCCGAGCTCGCGGGCGGCACGCTGCCCGACGTCTTCCCGATCCCGTTCACGGACGGCCGGGCCCTCATCGAACGCGAGCAGATCGCCGACGTCAGCGACCTGGTGGCCGAGCTGCCCTACGCGGACCAGTTCAACCCCACCATCGCCGAGGCCGGCCAGGACGCCGACGGCGGCATGTGGGCGGTCCCGATCTCTGCCTACAACCAGGGCCTGCACTACAACCGCGCGCTCTTCGAGAAGGCCGGGCTCGACCCGGACGACCCGCCCGCGACGTGGGACGAGGTGCGCGAGGCGGCCAAGGCCATCGCGGACGAGACCGGCCAGGCCGGGTACGCCCACATGACGCAGAGCAACACGGGCGGCTGGATCCTCACCACCGAGACCTACGCGCTCGGCGGCCGCATCGTCGAGGGTGAGGGCGAGGAGGCGACCGCCACCGTGGACAACGCCGCCACGGTCCAGGCGCTCGAGATGCTGCGGGAGATGCGCTGGGAGGACGACTCCATGGGCGCCAGCTTCCTGTACGACTGGGGCACCATCAACCAGGACTTCGCCGCCGGGAAGATCGGCATGTACGTCTCGGGCGGCGCGAACTACCCGAACCTGTTCACCCAGAACCAGATGAACCCCGACGAGTACGGCGTGACGGTGCTCCCGCTGGAGGGCGACGATGCCGGCACCCTCGGCGGCGGGACGCTCGCCGCGGTGAGCTCGGCGGCGTCCGAGGCCGAGCAGGCGGCAGCGGTGAAGTGGATCGACTTCTACTACATCTCCAAGCTGACCGACCAGGAGGCCGCCGTGGCCGAGGCCGAGGTCGCCGCCAAGACCGACCAGCCCGTCGGCGCACCCGCCCTGCCGATCTTCGACCAGAGCACCTACGAGGAGCAGCAGGACTGGATCAAGGACCTCGTCAACGTCCCGCTGGAGAACTTCGCGCCCATGACCGAGCAGATGTTCGACCAGCCGGTCATCCCCGAGCCCGCCGTCGCCACCCAGGACGTGTACGC
Source organism: Promicromonospora aerolata (assembly GCF_042682255.1). Classification (NCBI taxonomy): domain Bacteria; kingdom Bacillati; phylum Actinomycetota; class Actinomycetes; order Micrococcales; family Promicromonosporaceae; genus Promicromonospora; species Promicromonospora aerolata. Next base: position 1,776,304 of record NZ_JBHUHF010000001.1, on the reverse strand, counting down.
GGCGCTCGACCCCGTGGTCCAGGCGGTGCTGACCGACGAGGACGCGGACATCGACGCACTGCTCGCCGACGCGCAGACCCAGGTCCAGGGCCTGCTCGACCGCAGCTGACCAACCGATGACCACTCTGTCCAGCCCGCCCCGGACGACGACGGCGGCGACCCCGCCGTCGTCGTCCGGGCCCCGCAGGCGCGGCCGCCGCGCGCCCCGGGAATGGCTGCGCGACGGCGGCCTGAGCACCCTGATCATCGCGCTGCCGATGATCCTGGTGTTCGGCGTGTTCTCCTGGTTCCCGATCGGACGGGCGCTCGTGATGAGCGTCCAGGAGACCAACCTCGTCACCGCGCCCGTGTTCGTGGGGCTCGACAACTTCGTGTTCGTGCTGCAGGACCCGCTCCTGGGCAAGGCCGTCAAGAACACCCTGTGGTTCGCCCTGCTCGCGCTGGTGTTCGGATATCCGCTGCCGCTGGCCGCCGCGGTCCTGATGAGCGAGGTCCGGCGGATGCGGGGCCTGTTCTCGGCGCTGGCGTACCTGCCGGTCGTCGTGCCGCCGGTCGTGGCCGTCCTGCTGTGGAAGTTCTTCTACGACGCGTCCGACACCGGCGTGTTCAACACGATCGCCGGCTGGGTGGGGCTCGGCCCGTACCCCTGGCTCCAGAACGCCACCAGCGCCATGCCGTCCCTGGTGCTCGAGGCGACCTGGGCCGCGGCCGGTGGGACCGTCATCATCTACCTCGCCGCGCTCGTCGGGGTGCGCACCGAGCTCTACGAGGCCGCCGAGGTGGACGGGGCAGGCGTGTGGCGCAAGATCTGGCACGTCACGCTGCCCCAGCTCCGCGGCGTCCTCTTCATCACCCTGATCCTGCAGATCATCGGCACCGCGCAGGTGTTCCTCGAACCGTTCCTCTTCACCGGCGGCGGTCCCAACAACGCGACCCTCACGATCCTCATGCTGATCTACGACTACGCCTTCGGGAGCAGCCTCGGTGGCAACTACGGGGCGGCGACCGCCCTCAGCCTGATGCTCGCCGGCGTCCTGGCCGTCCTCTCCGCGGTGTACTTCCGCGTGACCCGACCCTGGAGCAGCTGACATGGCAGCCAACAACCGGACGCCGACCCGCCCCCGTGCCCCGCAACCCGCGGAACGCGGCATCGTGTCGTCCCACGACCGGCGCCGGCCCAGCGTGCGCGGCTCCCTCGGTGCGCTGCAGGGCGGCCTGCTGATCGCCCTGGTCGTCGTCGGGCTCGGGCCGATCCTCTGGCTCGCGAAGGCCGCCGTCACCCCCACCCAGGAGACCCTGCGCCAGCCCCTGGGTCTCTTTCCCACCGGGATCGACTGGGCCAACCTCGCCACCGCGTGGACCCGCGCCGAGATCGACCACTACTTCGTCAACACCCTGATCGTCGCGGCGGGCGCCTGGTTCTTCCAGATCCTGGTCGCCACCACCGGCGGCTACGTGCTCTCCGTGCTGCGGCCGCGGTACGGCAACGTGATCTTCGCACTCGTGCTGGCCACGCTGTTCGTGCCGTCCGTCGTGCTCCTCGTGCCCCTGTACCTGACGATCCTCGACGTGCCGATCGTGCACGTCAGCCTGCTCAACACCTTCTGGGCGGTCTGGCTGCCCATGGGCGCCAGCGCGTTCAACGTGCTGCTGGTCAAACGGTTCTTCGACGGTCTGCCCCGGGAGATATTCGAGGCCGCCCGCGTCGACGGCGCCGGACCCTTCCGGCTCTTGTGGAGCATCGTGCTGCCGATGTCCAAGCCCATCCTCGGCGTCGTCTCCGTCTTCGCCGTCATCGCCGCCTGGAAGGACTACCTCTGGCCCATGCTGGTGCTGCCCGACCCGGCCAACCAGCCGCTGTCCGTCCGGCTGCCCGCCATCGCCCCCTACCTGGAGCTCGACGTGTTCCTCGCGGCGCTCGCGATCTCGACCGTGCTGCCGATCGCCCTGTTCCTGGCGTTCCAGCGTCTGTTCCTCAGCGGGGCGGGACTGGGCGGGGCGGTCAAGGGGTAGCGTCAAGGGGTGGCCGAGGGTGGCCGCCGGTCGCTGTGGACGACGTGGGGTGCGTGTCGGTGGCCCGGCTTAGGATCGAACGTGTGACCAGCCTTCCCGACGCACCCGCAGCCACCGCCGCCCCCACGGGGATCCCCGACGTCGAGGAGCTGCTCGACCTCGCGGTCGGTGAGCTCGGTGGCGGGCGGCGGGACGGCCAGCACCGCATGGCCGTGGCGGTCGGGGATGCCATCGAGAAGGGCGAGCACCTGCTCGTCCAGGCGGGCACCGGTACCGGCAAGTCGCTCGGGTACCTCGTGCCTGCCGTCCGGCACGCGGTGGCGGCCGAGAGCAAGGTGATCATCTCGACCGCCACCCTCGCCCTCCAGCGGCAGGTCATCACGCGCGACCTGCCGCTGGTGGCGAAGGCGGTGGCGCCGCAGCTCCCGCGCGAGCCCCGCATCGCGCTGCTCAAGGGCTGGCACAACTACCTGTGCGTCCACAAGGTCGGGGGCGGATACCCCGCCGACGAGCCGACGCTGTTCGACCTCCCCGGCGGTGAGGACCACCCGCGTACCGAGGAGCCCGCCGCGTCCGGAGGTGCGCGCGGTCGGCGCAAGGACGACGGGGCCACGCTCGCCGACCACGTGCGCCGCCTGCACGAGTGGGCAGGGGAGACGGAGTCGGGCGACCGTGACGACCTGGTGCCCGGTGTGCCGGACCGCGCGTGGCGGCAGGTTTCGGTGACCGCCATGGAGTGCCTGGGCGGCAAGTGCCCCATGCTGGCGGAGTGCTTCCCGGACAAGGCGCGCGCCATCTCCCGGGACGCGGACGTGGTGGTCACCAACCACGCGATGCTCGGTATCGCGGCCACGGGAAGTCCCGGCGTCCTCCCGGAGCACGACGTGGTGGTGGTGGACGAGGCGCACGAGCTCACCGACCGCGTCACGTCGTCGGCCACGGTGGACCTGTCCATGGCCTCGGTGGAGAACGCCGCGCGGCTGGCCCGCCGGCACGCCGGCACGAACACCGACACCCTCGACCAGGCGGCGCAGGCCCTCGGGACCCTGCTCGTCACGGCGACCGCCGAGCGGTTCCCGAACGGTCTGCCGGACGATCTGCGCACGGCGGTCGGTGCGGTACGGGACGCCGCGCGCGAGGTGCTGAGCACGTTGAAGCCCGACACCAACGGCGGCAAGGGGCAGCCACCCGGCCAGCCCGAGCCCGGGCTCAAGATGGCGCAGGGTGCGATGCTGCAGCTGTTCGAGACGGCGGAACGCATGGCGTTCCAGGACACGACCGCCGACGTGCTGTGGTGTTCGCGCCCCGACAACGGCTGGGGCGGGTTCGGTGACAACGTGACCCGCCTGCACGCGGCGCCGCTCCACGTCGCGGGCCTGATCCGCACGCACCTGCTGGGCGAGGCGACCGGGGTCTTCACCTCGGCCACCCTGGCACTGGGCGGCACGTTCGAGCCGGTGGCCGGAACGCTGGGCCTGAAGGGCGAGGACGCCCCGCCCTGGCAGGGTCTGGACGCCGGCAGTCCGTTCGACTACCCGCGCCAGGGCATCCTCTACGTGGCGCGGCACCTCCCGGCGCCGGGCCGGGAGCCGACGACGGAGGCGCAGCTCGACGAGATCGCGGAGCTCATCACGGCCGCCGGTGGTCGCACGCTCGGCCTGTTCTCGTCCCGGCGCGCCGCGAACGCGGCGGCGGAGGCGATGCGTGAGCGGCTGGACTTCCCGATCCTGGCGCAGGGCGACGACCAGCTACCCACGCTGGTGCGCCAGTTCGCGGACGACCCGACCGCCTGCCTGTTCGGCACCCTGTCCCTGTGGCAGGGCGTCGACGTGCCGGGGCCGTCGTGCCAGCTCGTGCTCATCGACCGCATTCCGTTCCCGCGGCCGGACGATCCGGTCAAGGCCGCACGCGCCAGGGCCGTCGAGCAGGCGGGCGGCAACGGGTTCATGGCGGTATCGGCGCAGCATGCCGCCCTGCTGCTCGCGCAGGGCGCCGGACGCCTCGTGCGGAGCATGGACGACCGCGGAGTCGTGGCGGTCCTCGACCCCCGGCTCGCGACCGCACGGTACGCGTCGTTCCTCACCCGGTCGATGCCCGGGTTCTGGCCCACGACCGACTCCGCGCTGGTCCGCGCCGCGCTGGCGCGGCTCGACACCTAGCCTGGGGACATGACAGCCCCGTCGGACGTCCAGGGCGCGCAGCCGTCCGGCTCACGCACCACCAAGCTGGCGGTGGTGGGAGCCGGGGCGGTCGGCTCGACCCTCGCTTTCGCCGCGCTCACCCGGGGTTCGGCTCGCACCATCGCCCTGCACGACGTGAACCGGGCCAAGGTGGAGGCCGAGGTGCTCGACCTGCAGCACGGTCTGATGTTCACGTCCCAGGCACAGGTGGTCGGCTCGGACGACGTGGGCGTCTGCGCGGGGGCGGACGTCGTGGTCGTGACCGCCGGCGCGAAGCAGAAGCCCGGGCAGACCCGGATCGACCTCGCGGAGGCGACCATCGGACTGATGCACCAGATCCTGCCCGGACTGGTGGAGGTCGCCCCGGACGCGACGTACCTGATGGTGACCAACCCCGTGGACGTGGTGACCTACGCGGCGCTCAAGATCTCCGGCCTGCCCCGGCAGCAGCTGTTCGGCAGCGGTACCGTCCTGGACTCGTCGCGGCTGCGCGTGGTGCTCGCCGACCGGTGCGGCGTAGCCGTCGGGAACGTGCACGCGTACATCGCCGGGGAGCACGGCGACTCGGAGATCGCACTCTGGAGCTCCGCCACGATCGGTGGCGTGCCGCTGCTGGACTGGGTGCCGCTGGGCGGACACCCGCCGATCGATGCCGCCGTACGCTCGGAGGTGCACCACGAGGTGGTCGATTCCGCGTACCGGATCATCGCGGGCAAGGGGGCGACCAACTACGCCGTCGGTCTGGCCGGTGCCCGCATCGTCGAGGCCGTCCTCAACGACGAGCGCCGGATCATGCCCGTGTCCTCGCTGTTGGACGACTACCACGGCATCAGCGACGTGTGCCTGTCCGTGCCGTCGCTCGTCGACCGTCGCGGCGTCACGGACTCCGTACGGGTCCCGATGTCCGACGACGAGCTGACGGGGCTGCGTGCCTCGGCGGCCGGCGTGCGGGCGGTCCAGAAGCGGTTCGGTTTCTGAGCGACGGCCTCGGCCGCCGAGCGACGCAAGAGGTCCCGACTGCTCCGACCGGCGGGCCGTTCCGCTGGTCGGAGCTGTCGGGACCTCTCTGTCGTGAAGCCCTACAGGCTGCGCAGGACGGCCACCACGCGGCCCAGGATCTGTGCCTCATCACCCGGGATCGGCTCGTAGGCCGGGTTCTGCGGCAGCAGGAGCACGTGGCCGTCCGCCTGCTTGAACGTCTTCACCGTGGCCTCGCCGTCGATCATCGCCGCGACGATCTCGCCCTGCTCGGCGACGTTCTGCCGCCGCACCACTACCCAGTCCCCGTCGCAGATCGCGGCGTCGACCATCGAGTCGCCCGCGACCTTGAGGAGGAACAGCTCACCGTCACCGACCAGCTGGCGGGGGAGCGGGAAGACGTCCTCGACGACCTGCTCCGCCAGGATCGGGCCACCGGCGGCGATCCGACCGACCAGCGGAACGTACGACGGCGGCGGGGTGCTGGCGTCGTCGGGCACCGAGCTGCCCCAGTGGACCTGGCCGCTGCGCCGCGGCTCGGGCCAGTGGATCTCGCCGCGTGTCGGCTTGTCGACCTGCTCGGCCAGGGGCTCCACGAGCTCCATCGCGCGCGGCCGGTTCGGGTCGCGGCGCAGGAAGCCCTTCTTCTCGAGCATCTGGAGCTGGTGCTTGACGCTCGACGGGCTGGCCAGCCCGACGGCCTCGCCGATCTCACGCATCGACGGCGGGTAGCCCCGCGTCTCGAACGACTGCCGGATCGTGTCCAGCACGAGGCGCTGCCGTTCGGTGAGGCGGTCTGTCGGCGAGATCGTGTGCACGTCAGCGACCGCCTTGTCGCTTGGCGCGTCCAGCGTGGCGACGCCAGGGAGTGTCATGTCGACAGCTGGTGCCGTGTCGACGGCTCTCGTGTCGCTGGTCCCGTCCCGTCCCGTCATGCCCGTGCCCCTCCCGTTCCGACAAATGTTCTCCCTACGTCACCCACTCTAGATCACAAACTCGCTCGGCTCAAACGAATGTTCGAGCGTGTCTCGACATCGGCGGTGTCCCGTGCTACACAATGGTACGGGCGTTCGACGAACGCTTGTATGAACGACAAGAGCTCAGTCACTCTTCGAGGAGGGGCCATGGGGGACGTGATCCCGCTGCGGCAGTACACCCCGGCGTATGGGCAGAGGTATGCACCGGCGTACGGCCGGTCGTACGCACCGGCGTCCGGGCCGACCGCGGTGCCGACGTTCTCGCCGGCCCGGTCGCGCACGGTGGCCGACCGGCTCGGGCTGGCCGGCCTGCGGCTCACCCGACGTGGCCGGGTGGCGCTCGTGCTGCTGGCCATGCTCCTGCTCGCGCCGATGGTGACCTGGGGTGCGACGGCGGTCGCCAGCGCACCGGGTGAACCGACGGAGGTCCGGGTGCACGCCGTGCAGCCGGGGGAGTCGCTCTGGGGCTTCGCCCAGGAGATCGCGGAGCCCGGCGAGGATGTCCGGCACGCCGTCGCGCGGCTCCAGGAGCTGAACCAGATGTCCTCGGGTGCGCTACGGGTCGGGGAGCTGCTGCTCCTTCCCAAGGAGTGACCAGGGGCGTCGAATCATCGTCAAATGGTGTGGCGATGTTGCATGGGGGTGGTTTGCCCGCTTACCGTCGGGACGCGACCGGAGGCCTCCGGTCGGTGGACGACCCCGCAGGAGTGAGCATGCACTGCCCGTTCTGTCGCCACGCCGACTCGCGCGTGGTGGACTCGCGGACCGCCGACGACGGCCTGTCGATCCGGCGCCGCCGGCAGTGCCCCAACTGCAACCGACGGTTCACCACCGTGGAGACCGCCAGCCTGTCCGTGGTCAAGCGTTCCGGGGCCACCGAGCCCTTCAGTCGTGACAAGGTCGCCGCGGGCGTGCGCAAGGCATGCCAGGGACGTCCCGTCAGTGACGACGACCTGGCGATCCTGGCCCAACGCGTCGAGGAGACCCTGCGGAGCAACGGCAGCGCGGAGATCGACGCCTACGAGGTAGGGCTCGCGATCCTGGGCCCGCTCCGTGAGCTCGACGAGGTGGCCTACCTCCGGTTCGCCAGCGTCTACCAGTCGTTCGACTCGCTCGAGGACTTCGAGAGCGCCATCACCTCGCTCCGTGCCGAGCGCGCGGAGCGGGCCGCCGCCCAGCAGGCCTGAGGCAGGCCGTCACGCGGCTCTCCCCCCGGCCCGGGCACCCGTGAAAAATGTTGGCACCCAGGTGTGCCGTGGTGCAGGCTGGGCGGACGACGGACCCGATCGAGGGACCCCCGGAACAAGAGGAGGTGATCGGTGTGACGGACGAGAAGCCCAATGCCGAGGAGGCAGAGGTCGAGACCCAGGGCGCTGAGGAGCCCAAGGTCGCGACGGCGCCGAGCAAGGACGCGAAGGCACGGTTCAAGGAGGCGCTGGACCGCAAGAACGCGGCACAGCACCGGACCGCCGCCGGCGACGTGAACACCGGTGCGGTACACGGTTCGGAGACGACCGGTCCCGTGCAGAAGATGTTCCGCCGCAAGTCCGGCTGATCCTCGGTGGTGGAGGCCGCTGACCTGGTGAACGACCAGATCAGCGGCCTTCGTCGTACCTCATGTCGCACCGGGAGGAAGCTGGTGTGATGAGAACGTCACGATGAGGGCACGGGAGAACACGCAGGTCACCGCCGGACCAGCCGGCGTCCGAGGTCTTCCCGCAGGTGGACCTCTAGGAACACGCGCAGGTACTGCTCGTTCGCGAGCTGGTCGAAGGCGGCGACCAGCGCCGGGTCGGGCGTGTCGGTCAGGTGGACGATGCGCCAGAGGTTGAGCGGGGCCTCCTCGTTCCCGCCGACGGAGTGCTCGACGTGGAAGAGCGGTTGCCCGGCGCCGGCCGTCAGGAGGCGGCCGTCGGGTGCGCGAAAGCTGTTGGTGCCGAGGAAGAACGCACGCCGGTTCTCGTGATCGAGGCGGACGTGCTCGATCACCGTCGCGTAGCGCTCCGGGTCGGTCCACAGCCGCTGATCCGAGACGCGGGTAAAGTCCTCGAGCTCGCCATGGTGCACGCTTTCGAACGTATCGGCGCTGCCCGGGCGCACGACCGTCGGGATGTACTTGTCCGGCGCCGTGGCCTTGCGTCTTTCCATGTCCCACAGCTGCGAGCCGGTATACCTGAATGGTGGCCGGACGTCGTACCGGTCGCGCAGCACGTCGTTCACCGCCACCGGTGGCAGCTCTACCGACGTGGTGCCAGGGGCGTCCCAGGCCTGCTCGAAGATTGCTGCGTGGTCAAGCCTCATCCTTGCTCCTGACTCTGAGTGCTGAAAGTTTCGTCGATGTGCTCATGCCTGAAGGCGACGCGACACCGTGATCGTGGACAACCCCCACACCAGCCATCCGCCGTAGACGAGCAGGCCCACGAGCTCGTCCCCCGGGCCGAGCCGACCGGCGAAGAAGTCGGTCCAGGTGGTCCACAAGCCCGACGCTCCGATCGAGGTGAGGACCATGCCACCGAGGAGCGCCGCCGGTCGTGCCCAGCGTGGGGCGGGCCGGTCCCACCAGCGCAGCGCGACCGCCAGTGCAGGAACAGCCGCGATGCTGAGCGCGATCGTGACCACGAAGGTGGCGTCGACGACGCCCACCGCGCCGGGCGGTGCCGCCCAGGAGCTGCCGAGGGCCCAGGAGACCTTGAGTGCCGGATACACCAGGGATCACCGGCGAGGACGAACCACGCCGGGCTCATCCGCGCCACGGAGTCGTAGGGCTGGTGGACCATTGCCAGCACGCCGGCGGCCAGGCAGGCCACCAGGGACGATGGCGCCAGCCACCGGGTGGCGAGGTCGAGGCGACGGTGAGGTCCGGTGCGGGGCTCGGGCCTGATCGGGTTCACGTTCATGGGCGTTACGTTTCCACCCACGGGCACCCCTTTCCCTCACTGTCTGAGGTGACCTCGCTCCCCCGGGCGGGGGAGATCCGCGCCACGCCGGCGACGGTGCACGGGCCTACTGGACTGGTTCTGCGGCGCGACGGGGGGCGAGCAGGACGGCTGCGGCGGTGAGGACGACGGCGCTGATGGCCGTGAACGACCAGAACGGTCCGGAGGTGAGAGCGCCCGGGTCGCGTACCAGGTTGAGGGCCGACATCGGCAGTGCGTGAGCGAAGACAGCGGGCCAGACGCTGCCGAACCGGCAGACCGCTGCGCTGAGCAGCAGGCCGAGGGGGAACAGCAGGAGCGTGCTGCCCAGCAGTGCCTGCCATGGCAGGGTGCCCTGCAGGGCCAGGGTGCCGTGCAGGGGCACGTGGAAGAGCACCCACACGGCCGCGATGGCCGCGGACGAGCGCCAGAAGCCCCATCCCGAGAGCAGGCGTTGCAGGTAGCCACGCCACGCAACCTCCTCGCCGAAGGTGCTCAGCGAGTAGACGAGGACGAACGGCACCACGAACAGCAGGATCGACGAGAGGTCCGCCCAGGGCAGGGGAGCGACGATCCCCAGCACGCTACCGAGCAGGGCCGTCGCGCCGTAGGCCGCCAGCAGCACGGCCACGGCGACCCCGCTGCCGAGCAGGAGGCGCCGCCATCCGCCGGGCCGCAGCGCCCACCACGTCGCGAGACCGCCGGGCAGCGGATACAGCCGCATGACCACGAGCGAGACCAGGGCGGGAATCCAGCGCCCGACCACGACGATCCAGTCGGGCAGGGTCCATCCGGCGGCCAGGAACACACCGCACAGGACGGTGACGACGAGAAGGGTGAGCGCCGTGAAGACCAGAGCCACGCGCGCCGGGGCATTGTTTGTTCGCTGCACAATTCGGCACTGTAGCATCGGGAGATGTCACAGCAACGACGTCGCGGGCCACGGGGCGACCTGACCCGCGCTCGCATCCTGGAGGCCGCCGACCAGGTGCTGCGCAGCAAGGGAATCGCCGGGCTCTCCCTGCGCGCCGTCGCGCAGGAGGCGGGCGTCGCGCCGAACGCGATCTACACCTACGTGCCGACCATGGCGGAGCTGCGCAATGCTCTCGGCGACGGCTTCCTCACGCGGCTCGACCTCGGCCTTCTCCAGGGCGACGATCCGCGAACCGCCCTGGGCGAGTTCCTCCGGCACCTACTGCGCACGTTCGGCGACTCCCCGCGGCACGTCGAGCTCCTGGCCGGCCAGCCAGTGATCGGTCCGGGATCCCTCGCGCTCCACGAGGCGCTGCTCACCTTCTTCGCCGATTCCCTCGGCTGGGACACGAGCCGATCGGCCAGGGCCACGCTGTTCCTCACCGAATGGGTGCACGGCCACCTTCTTCTGGCGGCGTCGGATCCAGCGGGACCGGACTCGGCCGAGGCGGGCCGGACGCCGTTGACCGACGACGAGCTCTCGGCCTACCCGCGCAGCGCGGTAGCCCTCAGTACACCGCTCACCGACTCACCCATCGACCTACCGCTCCGCGCCATCTTCGGCGCCGGACCACCGAGCGACTGATTCAGCGCAACGTCGGGCCCTCCACATCCACGGGCCCGGGCGCGACCGGGTGCTCGATCTGCAGGTTGAGGGTGCTGCGCGACGTCGGGATCACAGCGAGCTGTGCCCCGCTGCCGCTCGTGTCGATGGCGCGCACGTGCAGGTGCCCGTCCTTGAGACGGATCGCGAACTGGTCGCCGCCGGCGACGAAGCGCACCTCGCTGTCGTCGTCGATCACGGTGGGGCTCGAGGGCAAGATCTTCGGCATGGGTACAGCATGCCTGGTCGCGTCGAACTCTCTCGCCGCGGCGCAGCTATCGGGCAGCTCTGGTGTCCGCTGCCGTGGAACGGGCGAGATCGTCAAGGACGCGTTGGAACCCGGACTCGCTGACGACGGGGATGCCGTAGGACTCGGCCTTGCGAGCCTTGCCGGACATCGAGTCCGGGTCGGCGGCGACCACCAGGCGTACCTTCTTCGTCACGGCCGGGTGAGCGACGAGCCCGGCCGCACCGGCCCGGCGTTCCCACACGTCGCGCGGCTCGTCCATCGCTCCGGTGAAGGCGACCCCGGCCAGGTAGATCCGCAACAGGTCTGCGGCGGCGCGGGCGTCGGAGAGAGCCTCGTGCGCCGAGCCGAGGGTGACCCCGTGGTGGAAGCAGGCGCCGGCCAGGGAGCGCGGAGCCGTGGGGTAGAGCTGTGCGCCCGTGCGCATCGTGCACAGTGTGGTGGGTGCGATGAGCGGGACGTCGTACCCGGTCGTGGCGAACGCGTGCCAGACGAACCGACGGTCGAACTGGGCGTTGTGCGCCACGAACGTGCGGCCGCGCAGCAGCTCGGCCACCACCCCGGCGACGTCGTGGAACGTCGGCGCGTGGCGTGCGTCGGCGGCGCTGATGCCGTGGATCAGCTGAGGACCGAGATCTCGTCCCGGGTTGACGAGCGTGGCCCAGGTGTTCTCGACCCGGCCGTCGGAGTCGACCTGGACGATCGCGATCTCCGCGATCCGGTCCTGTCCGCCGGGGAACAGCCCGGTGGTCTCCACGTCCACGACGGCGTACCCGGTCACGTGCGTCTCCCCTCACAGCGGCGTGCAGAACCGGGCAATCGTTCCAGCCCGCCGGGCGTCCTGCCTGCTCCGGGGAGGGTGAACCGAGGTGGAGGTGGGGTGACCAACGAGCAGGGCCGGTAAATTCGGTCGGTTGGGATGAGATCGGTCCATTAAACGACCGATCTCATCCCAACCGACCGAACTCACGGACGGCGTAGGCCTCCGCGAACTCGGCCGTGGGCGGGATCGGCTGGATGACGTCGAGCAGGACACCGTCGGGTGCGGCGACGATGAAGTGCCGCTGTCCGAAGTCCTCGTCCCGGAGGGGGAGCAGCGGGACGATCCCGTCCCGTCCGGTCAGGCGGGCATGGACCTCGTCGACGTCGTCGACCTCCAGGTTCACGACGACACCTCGCGGCAGCGCGCCGTATCCCTCCGGGATCGTGGCGTGGTCGTGGGCGAGGAGCGCGAGCTCGAAGGCGCCGAGCCGCAGGCTCACGTACCAGTCGGAGTCGTAGGTGGTCTCGAAGCCGAGGCCTTCGCGGTAGAACGCGGCCGCAGCGGCGACGTCCCGCGACATGAGGACCGGGTAGAAGCTGGTGACGGTCATGAGGGACCCCTTTGGATACAGTGTGTATGTAAGGCGTCAGGTTACATACAGTCCGTACGTAAAGGAAGTGCTCGTGCCCCGTGCCTCCGCGGCCGACGCCGCCCGGACCGCCCGCGAGATCCTCGCCTCGGCCACCGACCTGCTCGCCGCACGCGGCTTCGCCCAGGTCTCGCTCGACGACGTCGCCCGGGCGGCGGGCGTGACGCGCGGCGCGGTGTACCACCACTACGGGAGCAAGGCGGGGCTCTTCCGCGCCGTCGCCGCTCAGCTCCAGTCGGACGTCGCCGAGACCGTCGCCACGGCCGCCCAGTGCGCCGGCACCGACGCGCGGGCGGCGCTGCGCGCCGGTTGTCACGCGTTCCTCGACGCGATCACCGCCGCGCCCGCCGTGCGCGTGCTGCTCGTCGACGCCCCCGCCGTCTTCGGCTGGGAGCAGTGGCGACAGCTCGACGCGGAGAACTCGGTGGTGCACCTGCGCGAGGCGCTCGCCGACGTCGGGGTCGACGAGCGCCTGCTCGACGCGACGACGGCCCAGCTCTCCGGTGCCATGAACGAGGCGGCCCTCTGGATCGCGCAGCAGCCGACGGCGGGTGCTGCCCGGGACGCGGCGCACCGGGTCCTCGACCGGCTCCTCGCAGCCGTCGTCCTGTGATCCGGGAGCGAGGAGGGTGCCGTCGGCACTACCCCCGGGCCAGGGGCGTCAGTCCGTCTGACCTTGCCCCGCGCGCTCCTCGGCAAGCCAGCCGTCGAACGGCGTCGAGGTGATCCTCGCGCCAGCACCGGGGAGCAGCACGTCGCCCGCCATGGTCGCATCGAAGATGCCGCCGCTCCACGTCGGCACCAGGCGGATGGGCCGCCCGCGCGCGGCGTAGGTGCGGCGGGCCATGTCGACGAGGTCGTGCGGATCCGGCCCGGCGACGTCGACGTGCCGACCCTGCGGCCTGCCCGTCGCGACCTCGGCGAGCACGGCAGCCACGTCGGCGGGTGCGACCGGCTGGACCAGGAGCGGGGCGATCTCGGCTGTGCCGTCGTGCTCGGACCAGGAGGCCACCATCGCGGCGAAGTCGTAGAACTGGGTGGCCGGCACGATCGTGTAAGGGACGTCGCCGGCCTCGACCGCCGCCTCCTGCGCGCGCTTGCCCGCGTAGTGCGGATTGCCGCGGACCTTCTGGACCCCGGCGATCGACAGCGTGACGTGGTGCCCGACGCCGGCCCGGCGTTCCTGCTCAAGGAGGTTCTTCGTCACCGTGGTGAAGAAGCGGACGTTCTCGGACTCCAGGCGTGCGGTGCAGTTCGTGACATCGATGACGGCGTGCACGGCGCAGCTCGCCCAGCACTTCGATCTGCCACCGGCGTATCTCGCGAAGCAGCTGGCGCGGCTCGTCCGGGCAGGAGTTCTCTCGGGCACGACCGGCCCGCGCGGCGGGTTCCGCCTCGGACGTCCACCGGCGCAGATCACCGTGCTCGACGTCGTCGAGGCGATCGACGGCCCTGGAAACCCGTACCAGTGCCGCGAGATCCGCCGGCAAGGGCGCGGTGCGCTCCCGCCGCAGGAATGCAGCGAACGGTGCGCACTGGCCGTAGCCATGGATGCCGCGCACGCCGCCTGGCAGGGCAGCCTGCGGTCCGTGAGCGTGGCCGAGCTCATCGAGTCGCTCCCGGCGGAGATCCCTGAGCGCAACCGGCGCCTCCTCACTCTCGGTGCCGGGTCGGACTGAGGCGGGCGGCGTCGGGCGTCGCGCCGTCGCTCACGGCACCGGGACCGACGACTCCCGCGTGACGATCCGGCAGGGCAGCTCCTCGATCCCGGAGGCGGCGCGGCCCTCGATCGCCTCGAACAGCCGCCGCGCGGCGATGCGCCCCACCTGCTCCAGGTTCATGTCGACGCTGGTGAGCTGGGGCCGGGTGTTCGTGGTCAGCACCGCCCAGTTGTCGAACCCGATGACCGAGATGTCACGCGGGACGTCCCGGCCGGACTCGCGCAGGGAGTCCAGCACGCCGCGGGCGATCTGGTCGCTGCCGCAGAAGAAGCCGTCCACGTCCGGGTACTGGTCGAGGATCATGCTGGCCACCCCACGGCCCCAGCCCTCGCTCCACGACCCGAAGAACGTGCGGCCGCCCACGAGCTCCAGCCCGGCCTCCCGCATGGCTCGTTCCGCCCCGCGGGACCGGTCCTGCGCGGCCTGGTACGAGGCGTCGCCCGTGACGTGGGCGATCCGCCGGCGTCCGCACGCCACCAGATGGTCGATCGCGAGGCCGCCCGCCTCGACGTTGTTGGCCGTGATGGAGATGTCCGCCGGGTTCTCGGAGGGTGCGTACGCGTAGACGACGGGCACGGGCAGCTCGCCCGTCAGGGGTGGCCGCGGGTCGGTCCGGGACCCCACGACGATCAGGCCCTCGACACGGCGCGAGAGCAGGGCGCGGATGTGGTGCTGCTCGCGGATCGCGTCACCCCGGGCATCGCACAGGAACACGGACACCTGGCCGGCGCCGAAGGCGTCCTCCGCCCCCATGAGCACGGGGATCGAGAAACGGCCCTCCAGGTCGGACGTGAGCAGCCCGACGGTGCCGGTGCGGCCCTGGAGCAGCCCGCGCGCCACCGCGTTCGGCGCGAAGGAGAGCTGCTCGGCCGCCTCCAGCACCCGGGTGCGGGTCTCGGCGCGGACCTGGGCGCGACCGTTGATGGCCTTGGAGGCAGTGGCGATCGAGACGCCCGCGAGGCGGGCGACGTCGGTCAGGGTGGCGGTGCGCGGGGTCTCGGCCGAGGCCATGGCTTCCTCCTGGAAAGTCGATGCCGAACCTTACCGAAAAGGTGTAACACAACCGTGACGACGGTTCGTCCTTGACGTGGTGTGGCGCCCAGTCTACTGTCACAGAAAGCCTTTTCGGACGGTTTCGGCAATGGAGCTCCCCTCGCTCACCAGCCGCCCGACTGACGACGAAGTCAAGGAGACGGATGATGGCTACCCATCGCAGGGCGAGCGCGAGGCTGGTTGCCTCCTTCCTCGCAGCAGGGCTCGCGGGCACGGTGCTCGCCGCCTGCGGCACGTCGGACGGGACCGGCGGCACGCAGGAGGCGGAGGTCTCGGCCGAGGGCGTGGACGACGGCACGGAGCTCACGCTCTGGACCCGCGCACCGCTGGAGCAGCAGGCGAACCTGCTCGTCGAGGCGTACAACGCGTCCCACGAGAACCAGGTCGAGCTCACGGTCGTGCCGAACGACGACTACGTGGCGAAGGTGGGCGCCGCCGCGGGCAGCGACAGCCTGCCGGACCTCTTCGCCGCCGACATCGTGTACGTGCCCAACTGGGTGCAGCAGGGCCTCTTCGCCGACGTCACCGACGCGGTCGGCGAGCTGGAGCACGCCGACCAGATCAACAAGGGCCACCTCGACGGCGGCACCCTGGAGGGCCGGCAGCACGTGCTGCCGTTCGTCCTGGACGTATCTGTCATGTTCTACAACAAGGACCTGTACGAGCAGGCCGGCCTCGACCCCGAGCAGGGCCCGGCCACGCTGACCGAGTTCGCCGACCAGGCGAAGGCGGTCGACGACCTCGGCGGTGACGTCTCCGGTACCTACTTCGGTGGCAACTGCGGCGGCTGCCTCGTCTTCACCTGGTTCCCCCAGATCTGGGCCGGGGGAGAGGACGTGATGAACCCCGAGGGCACGGAGTCGCTGCTCGCGGGCGACACGGCCCAGGAGGTGTACGGCGTCTGGCAGGACCTGGTGCAGTCCGGCGCCGTCGGCGAAGGGTCCAAGGAGGAGACCGGTGCCACGTGGACCGGCCCGTTCCTCGAGGGTGAGGTCGGTGTGATGCCCTTCCCCGCGACGATGCTCGCCACGGCGGACGAGGCGCTCGGCGAGGTGGGCGTCGCGCCCATCCCGGGGCCCGACGGCGGCGCGTCCACCTTCGTGGGCGGCGACGGCATCGGTATCTCGAAGGACTCCGAGAGCGCCGACCAGGCCTGGAACTTCATGTCCTGGCTCATGTCGGAGGAGGCGCAGGTCGAGGTGCTCGCCAAGAACGGCGACGTCGTCTCGCGTGCTGACCTGGCCGAGAACGAGTACTCCACCAAGGACCCGAGGGTCCTCGCGGTCAACGAGGTCGCCGCGCAGGGTCGCACGCCCCTGGCGATCAACTTCCAGCAGGCGTTCAACGCTCCCGGCAGCCCCTGGGTGACCATGGTCCGCAACGAGGTGTTCGGCGAGGGCGGAGCCGTGGAGACGGACAACGAGGAGATCACCGCGGTGCTGGCGCAGTAGCCGCCCGCAGACGCCCGTCTGCGTGGTCCCGCCGCCGGAGAGGGCGGCGGGACCACGCGCCGAAGTGAACGAGGAGCCACCCCGTGCCCGCGAACCTTTCCGTCCGCCCGCCCGCCAGACCCGTGAGGACCACCAGACCCGCCCTCGCCGCCGTCGCGCGGCGCCGGGCGCTGCACGGCTGGGCCTACGCCGCACCGACCGCCCTGCTCGTGATCGGCCTCTTTGTCCTGCCCGTCCTGCTCGTCGGCCAGATGTCGTTCTCCGACTGGCCGCTGCTGTCCGGCAACCAGGGCGTCAACGCACCGCAGAACTACGTCGACGCCGTCGGGCACCGGTACTTCTGGGACTCGGTGGTCTTCACCGTGAAGTACACGGTGATCGCCACCGTGCTGCTCATCGGCCTCGGCCTGGGATTCGCCCTGCTCGTGCAGGAGTCGAGCCGCTGGACCGCCGTGCTGCGCACGTCGATCCTGGTGCCCAGCGCCCTCGGGCTCGCGTCCGCCTCGCTGCTCTTCTACGCGCTCTACTCGCCGCAGGTCGGCCCGCTCTCCCCGCTCCTGCAGGCCCTCGGCCTCGCCGACGGTCCCGTGACCTTCCTGGGCACGCCCGACAGCGCACTCTGGTCGACCGTGTTCCTCGTGGTCTGGCGGTTCGCCGGGTTCTACATGCTGCTGCTCATGGTCGGGCTCCAGGGCATCCCGCACGAGGTGCTCGAGGCCGCCCGGATGGACGGCGCGAACCGCTGGCAGACCTTCGTGAGCGTCACCCTGCCCCTGCTGCGCCCGTCGCTGGCCCTGTGCACGGTCCTGTGCGTCACGGGTTCGCTCCTGGCGTTCGACCAGTTCTACATCCTGACCAAGGGCGGGCCGGACAACAGCACGCTCACGGTCGTCCAGCTCATCTACAACGTGGCCTTCCAGGGCCAGAACGACCTCGGCGTCGCCGCCGCGCTGTCGATAGTCGTCCTGGTCGTGCTCGTCGTCGTGAACGTGGCCCAGCTGCGCGCCATGCGCACCGGCCGGGAGGACTGACATGACCATGACCGCACCCGCACCCGCACCGACGTCGGCCCGCACGCAGCACCGGCGGCGGCCGCTCGCCCCGCGGACCCGGCTCGCCGGGATCGCGCTGCGCACCCCGTACTGGGTCCTGACCGGCGCGCTCGCCCTCGTCTTCGTCTTCCCGCTGGTCTGGGCCGGGGTCGCGTCCGTGGCGCCGCAGCCGGGCAGCAGCCAGGTCGACGGCTGGGGCTTCGGCAACTACGCCACCCTCATGGAGTACCAGGCCGGGCTGCCCCAGTACCTGCTCAACTCCACGCTCGTGTCCGGTATGACCGTGCTGTTCACGCTGACCGCGTCGGTCCTCGGCGGCTACGCGTTCTCCCGCTTCCGGTTCCCGGGCCGGGACGTGCTGTTCCTGCTCACGCTCGCGATCCTCATGGTGCCGTACGCGACCCTGCTCATCCCGCTCTACGTGATGCTCAACGCCGTGGGGCTGCAGAACACGCTGGTCGGTCTGGCGCTCGTGCTCACGGTGTTCCAGCTGCCGTTCGCGACGTTCATGATGCGGATCTCCTTCGACGCGGTGCCGCGCGAGCTCGACGAGGCAGCGCTCGTCGACG
The DNA here is from genome assembly GCF_042682255.1 of Promicromonospora aerolata. NCBI lineage: Bacteria > Bacillati > Actinomycetota > Actinomycetes > Micrococcales > Promicromonosporaceae > Promicromonospora > Promicromonospora aerolata. Next base: position 1,758,160 of record NZ_JBHUHF010000001.1, on the reverse strand, counting down.
GCTGCTCGTCGTTCCGCGCCCTGCGCACCGTGCTGCTGCCCGCGGTCAAGCCCGGGGTCATCACCGTGGGCCTGTTCGCCTTTCTCGCCGCCTGGAACGACTTCGTCGCACCACTGATCCTCATCTCGGACTCCGACAAGATCCCGCTCCCGCTGGCCGTGGCCAACCTCCGGGCACAGGTGATGGGCATCGTCGACTACGGCGCCACCGAGGCGGGCGTCGTCGTGATGGCCCTGCCGTGCGTCGTGCTGTTCCTCCTCCTCCAGCGGCACTACGTCCGCGGATTCATGTCCGGGGCGCTCAAGGGCTGACCGTCCAGCACCCCTCTCCTCGTCTTCCACCCTTCTCGGAGGTCTCCGCATGCTCTTTCCGACCGGGCACCGTGGCGCGGCCACACCCGCGCCCGTCGTGCCCTCGACCGGGCGCTTCCAGCCACTCGGCCTCGACCAGGTACGCATCACCGGTGGGCCCTGGGCGCGCCGCCAGGAGGTCAATGCCGCGGCCACCCTCGCGCACATCGAGCACTGGCTCGAACGCGAGGGCTGGCTGGGGAACTTCGACCTGGCGGCCGCCGGTGAACTCCCGGCAGGCCGGCGCGGCCGGGAGTTCAGCGACTCGGAGGTGTACAAGCTCCTGGAAGCCATGGCCTGGGAGCTCGGCCGGCGGCCCGACGCGGACCTGGAGCACCGGTTCGGCGCCATCGTGCGCCGGGTCGCCGCCGCGCAGGAACGGGACGGATATGTCGGCACCCGGTTCGGCCGGCCGGGTCAGCAGCCGCGCTACTCCGACCTGGAGTGGGGCCACGAGCTCTACTGCCAGGGGCACCTCTACCAGGCGGCCGCCGCGCGAGCCCGCACGGGACACCCGGGCGACCTCCTGGTCGAGGTCGCCCGGCGCAGCGCCGACCACGTGTGCGCGACGTTCGGTCCGGACGGCAACCAGGGGGTCTGCGGCCACGCGGAGGTGGAGGTCGGCCTGGCCGAGCTCGGGCGTGCGCTCGGCGAGCCGCGCTACCTGGAGCAGGCCGGGCTGTTCGTCGACCGGCGCGGGCACGGCGTCCTGGCTGACATCGAGTTCGGCCGCTCGTACTACCAGGACGACGTCCCGGTGCGCGACGCCGAGGTGTTCCGCGGCCACTCGGTCCGCGCGAACTACCTGGCGGCCGGCGCGGTCGACGTGGCGGTCGAGACCGGCGACGAGAAGCTCCTCGACGCCGTGGCCGGACAGTGGGCGCGCACCCAGGCCCGCCGGACCTACCTGACCGGCGGGCAGGGCTCGCACCACCAGGACGAGGCGTTCGGCGACGACTGGGTGCTACCCCCGGACCGCGCGTACTCCGAGACGTGCGCGAGCGTCGGCTCCGTCATGGTGTCGTGGCGCCTCCTGCTGGCCCGTGGCGGTGTCCAGTACGCCGACGCGATCGAACGTGCGCTGACCAACGTGGTCGCCACCTCGCCGGCCGCCGACGGACGCTCGTTCTTCTACGCGAACACCTTGCACCAGCGGGTCCCGGCCGAGCACGTGGCCACGGACGAGGTGAGCAAGCGTGCCGAGGCTTCGCTGCGCGCACCGTGGTTCGAGGTCGCCTGCTGCCCGCCCAACGTGGCGCGGACGTTCGCGAGCGTCGCCGCCTACGTCGCGACGGTCGACGAGGGCGGTGTCCAGCTCCACCAGTACGTGCCGGCCGAGATCCGGGCCGCGCTCCCGTCCGGTGAGCCGGTGGCGCTCGACGTCGTGACCCGCTACCCGGACGACGGCCGGGTCGAGGTGCACGTGGTCGAGGCGCCGCGCGACTGGACGCTCACTCTGCGCGTGCCGTCCTGGTCGCCGTCGGCCCGGATCAGGGTGGACGACGGGCCCGCCCGCGAGGTGGGCCCCGGCACGGTAGAGGTGCCCGGCCCCCGGTCCGGCGGCGTCGTGGCGCTGGACCTCGATGCCGCCCCGCGGTTCGTCGCACCCGACCTGCACATCGACGCGGTCCGCGGCTGCGTGGCGGTGCAGCGCGGTCCGGAGGTGCTGTGCCTCGAGTCGGTCGACCTGGACACGGGCGACGGCGTGGACGACGTCGTGGTGGACGCCTCGGTCCCGCCGTGGGAGGTGGACGGCACGGTGTACGTCCGGGCCGGGACGCTGCGCGGGGGCGACGCCGTCGAGGTCGCATGGCCGTACGCCGCCACGGACGACGTCGCGCCGCGGGCCCGGCCCGAGCTGCGTGACGTCCCGCTGGTTCCGTACCACGACTGGGCGAACCGCGGCCCAGCCACGATGCGAGTCTGGCTCCCGGTGCTCTGACGACCGGCGGCAGCTCGCCCGCGCTGGCCCGCAGGGGCCCCACCTGCTGCGCCAGCCCAGTGATTCTGCCCGAACTCGACTGGAGTTCGGGCGGAATCGCTGGGCTGGCGCGGTGATTGGGCGGCTGCGTGCTGAGTTCGGTCGGTTGCCGTGAGATCGGTCAGTCAAACGACCGAACTCGTGGCAACCGACCGAACTCATGCGAGCGCCGTCGCAACCGACCGAACTCAGCGGCGCGCCCGCAGGCGGCCCAGTCGGCGGTCAGGGTCCGCAGCTCACCCCCGCGTAGGGGGCCGTGACCTCGCGGGTCACCGGCTCGCCGGCGACGGGTCCGCTGACCTCCACGGTCGCGGTCCCGTCGTCGACCTGCGCCGTCCGGGTGGCGAAGGACTGGTAGGCGCTCTGCCCCGGGGCCACACCGGTGACCTCGCGCGTGCCGTACGGGGTGGTCAGCGTGAGGTCCACCGGGCCGTCGTGGTCGTTCACGGCGCGCACGGCCAGGGTGGCGCTGCCCGCCAGGCAGCGTGCCTCGGCGGTGACGGTCACCGCCGGCTCGGCGGGCCCGTCCGCACCCGGGTCGTCGGCGAGCACCCGCCACTCGGTCGCGGCGACGGCGGAGAAGCTGGCACCGTCGCCGTTCGCGTGGATCGTCGCGCGCAGGCGCGAGGTCGTGACGGGCTCGAACGTCATGCGGTTGAACTGGTCCGTGCTCGTGCCGGAGGGCGACGGTTCGGGCACGGTCGCCCACTCCTGCGCGGTCTCGTCCCAGTACGACAGCTCCCAGGAGTCCGGCGGGGCCACGCCCGCGCCGGTGCCCTGCGGCTGGTCGGCCCAGAACTTGATCTCGGCGGCGGTCAGCCGGATCGGCCGAGGCCAGGAGTACTGGGCCCACTGGGACGCCGGGTGGTCGCCGGACCACGTGCCCCAGAGCTGTGCCTGCGGCGGGCTCGCCGGGTCCAGCTCGTCGTTGAGCGCGTGCACGGAGTTCCAGCCGGCGGTGTACGACGCCGTCGGCGTGGCCAGCGGTGCGACGTTGCCGGTCAGCGGGCCGCTGAGATCGGCGGGGATCGTGACCGTCCGGGCGGGCTCCGCGTTGCCTGCCCGGTCCACGGCCCGGTAGCGCACGTCGTGGCGGTCCGGGTCCCCGGCGGTGACGGGGCCGTCGTACGGTTCGAACGCGCCGCCGTCCACCGCCACCTCGATGCGTCCGACGCCGGAGGTGGCGTCCGAGGCGGTGACAGAGACGGTACGGGCCGCGTCGTCGACGCTCGCCGTGCTGCGCGGAGCCGTGGCGTCGATGCGGACGTCCAGCGTGGCCCGCGGTGACACGTTGCCGGCGCGGTCGGTGGCCGTCGCGGCGACCGTGTGCTCGCCGTCACCGGAGAGCTCGACGTCGGTGTACCGGACGTGATCGGTGACGACCGGGTCACCGCCGTCGACCGACGTGGTGAGGACCACCCGGCCACCGCCGTCGTCGGTGCCCGCGACGCGGGTGCGCACAGCGGACCGGAACCACCCGTCGCTCCCGGCGCTGCCGATCGGGGTGAGGGTCACCTCCGGCGGCGTCTCGTCTCCCACGGTGTCCGCCGGGTCGACCACGGTCACGGTGGTGGTCACGCGGCCCGCGGCGTGGCCGAGCACCGAACCCTCCACGGTGATCTCGCCCGGCGCGGCCACGTCCTCGGCGGCGAGCGCGTCCCAGTAGGCGGGTACCCGGAGGGTGTGCCCGCCAGGGTAGGTCGCCGTGACGGTGCCCGGCAGCTCCGTCTCGCCCACCTCGACGGTCATCCGTCCGGGTGTCACGGTCTCGGCCTGCTCGGCGAGGACCTCCCACTCCTCGACGGCGATGCCGGAGTAGGTGGAGCCGTTGGTCGACGCGTCGAAGACCACCCGGAGCTGCGTGGTGGTCACGGCGTCGAACGACGTCGGCTGGAAGCCGGACGTGCTGGTCGGGTAGCCGTCGGCCCCCGGCACGTCGGTCCAGGTGCCGCCGTCCCAGTACTGGATACGCCAGGCGTCCGGGGCCGCCACCCCGACCCCGGAGCCCTGCGGCTGGTCGTTCCAGAACTCGATCCGGGAGCCGGACACGCGCACGGGCTGGTCCCAGGTGTACTGGACCCACTGCTGCGGCGGGTTGTTCCCGGTCCAGGTGCCCCACATGTCCGGCGGCAGCGGGTTGGGTCGCACGATCTCGTCGTTGAGGGCCTTGACCCAGTACTGCGTCGGGACGGGATCGTTCGAGACCGTGACGCGAGCCTCCTGCGCGATGTTCGCCCGCGGCGTGCGGTCCGGCTGCTGCGGCGGCGTGGTCGTCACCGGGAGCATGCGCGGCGGGTTCTGCGTGTCGTCCCACTCGACGCGGTCGATCGCCACCGAGCGCCGGAAGTGGTTGCCGCCCTCGGCGTCGGCCGTGTGATAGGCGATCCACCACTGCCCGTTCAGCTCGACGATGCCGGGATGGCTCGTGGTCGACGAGACGGGCGGGAGGATCGTGCCCCGGTACGTCCACGGACCCTCGGCCGAGGGCGCCGTCGCGTACGCGATGCACGCGTGATAGTTCGCGGGGGTGCACGGGCTGTCGGGGCCGGCGTTGTTCCCGGCGTACGCGAGGTAGTAGGTGCCGTCGCGCTCGAAGAGCCAGGGCGCCTCGAAGAACCCGGTGAGGCCGGTGACGGACCGGGTGTCGCCGACGGGGGTCTTCATGTCCGGCCCCAGCTCGATCTGGCGCAGGTTGCCGAAGCTGCCCCAGTACATGAACACCCTGCGGTCGTCGCCGGTGCCGTCGACCAGCACCGTGGGGTCGATGTTGTGGATCGTGTTGGGCGCGGGGAGCCGCTGGGAGACGATGGGCCCGCCCGCGTGGTCGGTCCAGGGCCCGGTGGGGGAGTCCGACACGGCGACGCCGATGCCGAACTTGTCGTTCGCGCCGCTGGCCGCCTCGTGCACGGGGACGTACCAGTAGTACCGCCCGTCCACGCCCTGCTGCACCTCGCCCGCGTAGGCACGCCCCGGTGTCGCCCACGAGAAGACGTCCTCGGGGCGCATCAGCGACGGGTGGTGCGTCCACTCGCCGGCGTCGACGTCCGACGTCACGAGCGCGCCCCACTCGTTCATGACGAAGTCGTTGCGCGTCGGGCCCGCCTCGTCGTGGCCCATGTAGACGTAGAGCTGGTCCGTCCCGGTGCCGTTGCCGGGCGCTCCGGCGGGGACCACCAGCGGTGCCGGGTCCGCCGAGTAGTAGCTCCCGTCGGCCAGGATCGGGTTCTCCGTGCTGGTGAAGCCGACGGGGTCGGCCGCCCGCGCCACCGTCGGCACGGCGCTGACGGCGAGCCCGGTGGCGAGGACCGCCGCGAGGGCGCCCGCCGTGGCAGGTCTTCCTGCTCGGATCTGTCTCATGCGTGTTCTCCTGTCGTGGCACTTCGTCGTGGCACTGCCGCAGTGACGCGCCGACCTTGTCACAGCCTGCTGCCGCCAACAATGGGTTTCGGTGCTTTTCGGCGTGCCTGTGGGCCGCAGGGGTGATCGTTGGCCGAAAACACCGAAAACCATTGCCGTAGCCGCTGGGTGGTGCTTCACTGGTCGGCGCCGGGCTCCTCGAGGGCGAGCGAGCCGGCGGGAACCACCTGGCGGACACGACGCGAGCCGGGGTGGGGAGCGCAGCGATGCGCGACCTCCGCCCGAGCGGCGCGCCGTCCGTCCGACTGCCTGGCCGTCGACGGAGAGGACATGTGATGTCGGCACGAACACGAAGAGGTGCGGTCGCCGCCACCGCGGTGGCGGCGCTGGTCGCCTGCGGAAGCGTGGCGCTGCTGCCGCCGGCGGCCTATGCGGCGTCGCCGGTGCTGCCGGGGAACGACGCCGACGTCGGCGTCTACACCGACGGGCTCACCGACTCGCTGGACATCGGGGACCCGGTGTACCGCAACCTGGACGAGGTCGAGGCCGCGCTCGACCCCGGTGTCCCGTACACCGCCGACAGCATGTACCGGTCGATCTTCGACGCCGACGTCGCTGCGGGCGGCACGGACTTCTACCTCGACCGCGTCCTCGGGGTGAGCGGCACGGCGGGCAACTCCGTGCTGCAGACCCGTGGCCGCACGCTCTACCTGCGCGGCGCGTCGAGCTGGAACACCATGGGCTTCGCGGGGAACGCCTTCGCCGGCGGGCCGAACAACCTCGGGGACCTGTACACGATCACGGTGCCGGGGCAGGCCGTCAGCGAGGAGGGCAGCGCCAGGTTCAACGCGCCCAGCCACGCCAAGGCCCGCTACTCGATCGGCTCGACGGGGGTCACGGCCGACCTGCGCAAGCTCATCACCCACGACAACACGGCGCTGTCCGCGCTCACCTTCACCAACCCCGGCGCCGACGACGTCACCTTCACCGTGCGCGCGCAGTCGCCGGTCGCCCGGGTGGCCGGCGACGCGGCCGACGAGCTGACCGGCACGCGCACCCTGACCAGCGGCGCGAACAACGGGCTGGTCGACACGCCGTGGTCGTCCGTGACCGTCGGGCTGAAGGCCGAGGGCTTCACGCGCAGCGGCACCACTCTCGACCGCGAGGTGACGGTCCCGGCCGGCGGCTCGATCGACCTGTCGGTGGTCGGCGCGCTCTACTCCGACGCCCTGCCCGAGGGCGAGACGCAGCTGCGCGACTACGCGGCCATGGCTCCCGGGGCGGCGTTCCGGGCCGGCGTGACCGCGTTCAACGAGCGGTGGGCCGCGGACATCCCGTACATCGACGTGCCGGACCCCGCCATCGAGAAGGCGATCGTGTACCGCTGGTGGGGCGAGCGGTACAACAGCCTGGACGCGAACGAGCCTGGCTACGTGTACCAGTATCCGACGACCATCGAGGGCGTGCACCTCTACCAGAACTCGGTGGTGCTCACGCAGCCGATGCATCTGCAGGACACCAAGTGGATCCGTAACCCGTACCTCGCGTACGGCCAGGTGCTGAACGTCGGTGAGCTCTCCGGGTCGTCGGCCTTCCTCGACAGCCCGGGACACACCAGCTGGAACAACCACTACTCCCAGTACCTCGGCACGGCCGGGCTGGAGGCGTACAACGTGCACGGTGGCGGCCCCGCCGTCGCCGAGCGGTTCGCCCACTACTTCGAGCAGGACGGCGTGGGCCAGCTCGAGCACTACGACGGGAACGACGACGGCCTGATCGCGTACGACACCAACTACATGCCGGGCAACGACTCCGACGCGATCACCTTCGGCTACCCGAAGGTGAATGCGGGCGCGCCCGGCGCGCGGACGATCGAGCGGCCCGAGTCGGCGTACGTGTGGGGCGCGTTCGACGCCGCCAGCAAGCTCTACGAGATCGCCGGCGCGGACCCCGCCAAGGTGTCCGGCACGGCCGCCGAGGCCGACCGCATCCAGCAGGCGGTCCTGGACCGGCTCTGGAGCGACGAGACGCGGATGTTCCTCGCGGGCACCTCGCACGGGGCGACGTCGGCGGCGTCGTCGGGCGGCGGCACCAATCCGCTGCCCGAGGCGGAGCGGGACCTGATCCCGGCCAAGGAGTCCAACCTGTACGACGTCTACGCGCAGGACCTCATCCCTGCGGGCGAGTGGGAGAAGTACGTCGACGGGTTCCGGTTCCTGCGCTACGGCGACAACTTCCCGATCTTCCCGTTCTACACGGCCAACCAGTACGACCGGTCGAAGTTCGACATCGGCGGCTCCAACAACTTCTCGAACATCAACTTCACGGTCCAGTACCGCGGCGTGCGCTCCGCGCTGCGCCACTACGACCCCGAGCAGCGGTACATCACCCCGGAGTACGCGGCCAAGCTGCTCGACTGGATGGCGTGGAGCATCTACCCGAACGGTGACGCGCGCGTGGCCAACCAGGCCGAGTACTACTCGGGCTGGGACGCGGAGACCAAGACCTACAACCGCAACAACCCCAACCACGTGATGCTCGGCAACATGAGCTACATCTTCGTCGAGGACATGGGCGGCATCCAGCCGCGTTCGGACGACCTGATCGAGCTCTCGCCGATCGACCTCGGCTACGAGCACTTCATGGTGAACAACCTGCGATACCACGGTCACGACGTGTCGGTCGTCTGGGACCCGGACGGCACGCACTACGGTCTCGGCGCCGGCTACTCGCTGTTCGTCGACGGCGAGCGCAAGGCGTCCGCCGACAGCATCGGCCGGTTCGTGTACGACCCGGCGGCCAACGAGGTGGTCGAGGCCGACGACGGCATCGGCGCCGTCGTCGTCGCCGACCAGGGCACCGACCTGCCCGCGGCGGTCGACACGCCGATCGAGGACGAGCGCGTCGTGTCGTACCTGAAGACGGCGGGCATCGATCTCACCGAGGACGCAGACAACCTCGCGGAGGGGGCGACGCTCGGCTCGTCCGCCACGCAGGTCGGCACCCGTCCGGCCCCGTGGCGGAACTTCCACACGCCCGGGTTCTCCAGCAGCTCGATGAACTACACGCCGGGGGCCGTCGCGGCCACCGAGCGGTCCGTGTCGCTGGACGCGGTGACCGACGGCGTGACGGCGAACGAGCCCTACTGGGGCAACCACGGGACCGACGGCGACACCGGCTACGTGGAGCTCGACCTCGGCGAGCCGGTGCCCGTCGACAACGTCAAGGTCTGGTTCGTCAGCGACCGCCAGGAGGGCGGGTACGCCCAGCCGCAGCGCTACTCGATCCAGGTGCCCGACGGGCAGGGCGGCTGGACCGCCGTCCCCGAGCAGGCCAAGGCACCGAAGGTGCCCGGACCCAAGCTGAACGAGGCGCTGTTCCCGACCACCACGACCGACCGGGTCCGGGTGGCCTTCACGAACGCGCCCGGCCACTGGACGGCGATCTCCGAGATCCAGGCGTTCGACTCCGGCCGGCCGGTGCCTCCGGTGGTGAACGACCCGCCGTCGGTCAGCGCGACGTTCGACGACAGCGCGGACGGCAACCTGTCCACGCAGCTCGTGGCCACCGCCACCGACGACGGGCTCCCGGACGACGGCGAGCTGACCTACGGCTGGGAGACCGTCTCGGCGCCTGACGGCGCGGGCGTGATCTTCGCCGACGACACCGCGCTCACCACTCGGGTGACCGGCACCGCCGCCGGCGAGTACGTGTTCCGCTTCCGCGCGACGGACGGGGAGCTCACCACCACCCGGGACGTCACGGTGATGCTCGCGGAACGTGAGACGACCGCCGAGTTCGGGCGGCTCGCCACGATCACGACGAGCGGGGCCTCGCCGTGGGAGGACCCGCAGCGGGTCAACGCTGAGTCGACGCCGGCGAGCTCGAGCCCGGGTGCGGGCAACGGCTGGGGCACCTGGGGCCAGGCCCAGAACGGCACCAGCCAGGAGCAGGAGGCCTGGATCCGGTACGCGTGGGACGCGCCGGTCCAGGTGAGCTCGACGGACATCTACTGGTACGACGACACGGGCGGCACCAGGACGCCGCGCGCCGACACGTACGCCGTCGAGTACACGACCGACGGCGAGACCTGGGACCCCGTCACGCTCACGGACGGGTCCACGTACGGCGACGCGCTCGCCCGGAACGGCTACAACCACCTCGACTTCGAGCCGGTGGAGGCGAGCGCGCTGCGCATCCGGATCTGGGGCGTGCAGACCGGCGGCGCCGGGACCGGCGTCCTGCGCTGGCGCGTCAACGGCGACACGGTGGACTCGGTGGCGAGCCCGGTGGTCATGCGGACCACCACCGGCGTCGTCCCGGAGCTGCCCGCGCAGCTCGACGTCGTCTACTCGGGCGGCACCCGCGGCACGCTGCCGTTCACCTGGCAGGAGATCACGCCGGCGATGGTCGCCGAGACCAACGTCGAGCCGTTCGTGGTCCACGGCACCAACGCCGAGTACGGGCTGCTGGCCGAGGCGCGGGTGTACGTGCGGCCCGAGACGGCGCAGGACGGCATCGCCATCCAGGGCGCCGAGAAGTTCGAGCGCGAGGTCCAGGTGGGCGAGCTGCCCCACCTGCCCACCCGGGTGGCCGTGTCGTACAACGACGGGTCACGCGACAACCAGGCGATCGGCGTCGTGTGGGACTTCGACGAGTCGCTGGTCCAGCAGCCGGGCGTGCACGTCGTCACCGGTCAGCTCGTCCTGCCCGACTACGTGAGCGAGGCGGGGACCACGCAGACCACGCTCACGCTCACCGTGCTGGGCGACGCGGCCGGGGGGCCGGCGGTCACCGCGACCGCCGAACCCCGGTGCCTGGCCGGCAAGGTGACGCTCGCGGTCCGAGCGGTGAACGACGAGGACGGACCCCTCGACGTCACGCTCGCCACCGCCTTCGGCACCAAGGAGGTCTCCGGCGTCGAACCCGGCGCGGCGGCCTACCAGTCGTTCGCCACCCGCGCCGGTTCGATCGAGGCCGGAACAGCGACCGTGACGGCCCAGGACGGTGCCGGCCGCACCTCCGAGACCAGCGTCGAGCACCCCGCACTCACGTGCGGCTGACGGAAGGGACCACCATGCACAGTGCACCCGAGACCCCAGGGGTCTCCCGCCGGTCGCTGCTCCGGATCGGAGCAGCCGGCCTCGCCGGGGGCGCCGCCGCCCTCGGCCTCGCCGGTGGGGTGGCCTCGGCCGCCCCGCCGCTCGCCGCCCAGCAGGTAGCCGCACGTCTGCCGCGCCGCTACCTGCGCCTGCTCGACCGGTCCCCGGTGTCCAGCCGGTGGCTGGCCACGCCGTTCCCGCTCGCCGACGTGTCCCTCGCGCCGAGCGTCGCCACCCGGTCGCAGGACCAGCTCCTGCACCTGCTCCGGGTCTACCCGGTGGACCGGGTCCTCGCGGTCTTCCGCCGCAACGCCGGCCTCGACACGCGGGGCGCCAACCCGCCGGGCGGCTGGGAGGGCTTCGGCCACGCGAACGAGGAGCCCTGGGGGCCGGACGACTACCCGGGCCGGGCCAACGTCCAGACCGCCAACCTCCTGCGCGGGCACTACGGCGGGCACTTCCTGTCCGCCCTCGCGCTCGCGTGGGCGTCCACCGGCGAGCAGGTGTTCAAGGACAAGGTGGACGAGGTGGTCGCCGGGCTGGGCGAGGTCCAGGCGGCGCTCGCGGCGACGGGCCGGTTCACCCACCCCGGCTTCCTCGCCGCGTACGGCGAGTGGCAGTTCAGCCAGCTCGAGAAGTACGCGCCGTACGGCGAGATCTGGGCGCCGTACTACACGTGCCACAAGATCATGGCGGGCCTGCGGGACGCCTACCAGGTCGCCGACAGCGACCAGGCGCTGGAGATCCTCACGCCGATGGCGGACTGGGTCTCCGGCCGGCTCGACCCGCTGCCCGCCGACCAGCTCACGCGGATGTGGGGCATCTACATCGCCGGCGAGTACGGGGGCATGAACGAGGTGCTCTGCGACCTCGCCGCGATCACGGGCGAGGACAAGTACGTCGCCACCGCCGGCAAGTTCGACCTGACCCCGCTGGTCGACGCCTGCGCCGGGGGCACCGACACCCTGAACGGCAAGCACGCCAACCAGCACATCCCGCAGTTCCCCGGCTACCTCAAGGCCTACGAGCACACGGGGGAGGAGCGCTACCTCGACGCCGTCACGGGGTTCTGGGGCATGGTCGTTCCGGGCCGTACCTACGCGCACGGCGGCCACGGTGAGGGGGAGCTGTTCGGTCCGCCCGACACCGTCGCCGGCGACATCGGCGCCCGGAATGCCGAGACCTGCGGCACGTACAACATGCTCAAGCTGTCCCGCCTGCTGTACCTGCACACGCTCGACCCGGCGTACATGGAGTACTACGAGCGCGGCCTGCTCAACCACATCGTCGGGTCCAAGCGGAACACGCAGTCCGATACGAGCCCCGACGTCACCTACATGTACGGCGTCAACCCCGGCACCCGCCGTGAGTACGGCAACACCGGCACCTGCTGCGGCGGCACCGGGCTGGAGAACCACGTCAAGTACGCCGACACGGTCTACCTGCGGTCCGCCGACGGCACCGCGCTGCACGTGAACCTCTATCTCGCCTCGACCCTGGACTGGCCGGAGCGCGGGCTGCGCGTGGTCCAGGAGACGGAGTACCCGAAGGCCGGCTCGACCCGCCTGACGTTCGAGGGGTCGGGCGAGCTCGACCTGCGGCTGCGCGTGCCGGGCTGGGTGCGCAAGGGCTTCACCGTCCGCGTCAACGACGTGGTGCAGGAGCTGGACGCCGTCCCCGGCGCGTACGTGTCCATCGTGCGCACCTGGGCGTCCGGCGACGTGGTCGACGTGGACATGCCGTTCAGCGTCCGGGCCGTACCCACCGTGGACGACCCGGCGGTCCAGAGCATCGAGTGGGGCCCCACCGTGCTGCTCGTGCGCGACCCCGCCACCAGCTACCTCGACATCTCCCTCTACGGCCACATGGGCCTCGACGGCACCCTCGACAGTGCGTTCGAGGCCACCGGGGACGGCTACTTCCGGCTCGGCGACCGCGTTCTCGAGCCCGCGTGGTCCGGTGACCACACGACGTACCACATGTACGTGCGCCGAGCCGAGCCGCGCGTCGTCTTCGCCGGCCTGGACAGCGGGGTGGTGAACGCCGCCCGCCCCGACGGCACCACCCTGCTCGACGCCGTCTGGGCAGACGGCGGGTTCGCCACGCGCGGCGAGTTCCTCGCTCGCGTGCAGAGCATCACCGACCAGTTCACCGACGAGGGCCTGATCAGCCGGCGGGACGCCCAGCGCGTCCTGCTGACCGCGGGCAAGGCGAGGATGGCATGAGCACACCACACGGAGTCGCCGGGCGCCGCGCGACCGCCGTCCTCGGCGCGCTCGTCCTCGCCCTGACCAGCCTGAGCTCTGCCGTGGCGGCACCGCCGGCCGGCGCCGACGCGATGGCCGCGGAGCCCGGCAACGTCGCATCCTTGGCCACGCCGAGCGCCAGCTACACCGCCTCCTGGAACCGCGTCGCCGCCGTGAACGACGGCGAGGGCGTCAGCACCGGCGGCTCGCACGAGGACACCTGGGCCACCTGGGGCGAGGACCCGCGCCCGGCGAGCCAGTGGCTCGAGTACACGTGGGAGGCACCGGTCCGGGTCGACCGGTCGGTCGTGCGCTTCTGGTCCGACGGGACGGAGGCTAACGGCGACAACGTGCGCGTGCCCACGTCCTGGACGATCCAGTACTGGGACGCGGACGCCGAGGCGTTCGCCGACCTGCCGGCGCCGAGCGGCTTCCCCACCGACCGCCTCGAGCTGAACGAGACCAGCTTCGAGCCCGTCACGACCACCCGGCTGCGGGCCACGTTCCAGGCGCTCGCGGGAGGCCCGGACGAGACCTACTCCGCGGTCGGGGTGTCCGAGTGGGAGGTCTGGGGCACCGGCGGCGTCGTCGAGCCCGAGCCCGAGGACCCGTTCGGCCCGATCGACCACACGCCGGTGCACGTCCCGACGCAGGTGGGGGTGCTGCCCGAGCTGCCGGCGCAGCTCGACGTCGTCTACGAGGACGGGCGGGTCGAGCAGGTCGCGGTCACCTGGGCCGACGTCGCGGCGGACGACGTCGCCGCGGCCGGGTCCTTCGCGGTCACCGGCACGTCTCCCGACCTGGTGGAGCCGGTCGGCGGCACGGTGTACGTGCGGGACGGCGACCCCGGGCCGGTCGTCGCGGTCGACAACGTCGCGGTGGTCACCCTCGCGGGCACCGCGCCCGTGCTCCCGCCGGCCGTGACCGCCGAGTACGAGGACGGGTCCCGGGACAGCCGGATCCCGGTCGCCTGGGACGACGTCGACGCGAGCGACTACGCGACGGCCGGCGGCATGTTCTTCGTCGCGGGCCTGGCCGAGGGTACGGACGTGCCCGCGGAGGCCGTGGTGTTCGTGCTCGAGCCGGACACGGCGGGGGACACCACCGCGCCGTCGGTCACCCTGACCGCCGAGCCGGTCGCCGCGCCGTCCGGCTGGTACGTGCAGCCCGTCACGGTCACCGTGCGGGTGAGCGACAACCGGGACCCGGAGCCACGGGTCGAGGTGGCGGTCGACGGTGCGGAGCCGGCCCCGTACACGGGACCGTTCACCCTGGACGGTGACGGCACGCACACGGTGCACGTGCTGGCGACGGACGCGGCAGGGAACGTCGGCGAGGCGCAGCGGGACCTGCGGGTGGACACCACGGCACCCGTGACCACCGCGAGCGTCGAGAACCTCGGTTCGAGCGTCGAGATCACGCTCGAGGCCACGGACGGCGACGGGTCCGGCGTCGACCGGATCCAGTGGGAGGGGCCGGGGACGTTCTGGGGCACCTACACCGGACCGTTCACCCGCACGCTCACCGACGCGGAGCAGGTCATCGAGTTCGCGGCCACCGACGCCGCGGGCAACCCCGAGGAGCGCAGGTCGCTGACCCTGCCCGCGGCCGAGGCGGACCTGCCCGTCACCGCCGAGGCCTCCGCCCGCTGCGTGGCGGGCACCGTGCACGTCGCCGTGCGAGCGGTCAACGGGGCGGACGTGCCCGTGGACGTCGTGCTGGCCACCGAGCACGGCTCCCGCGAGGTGACCGGCGTCGAGCCGGGAGCCGGCGCGTACCAGTCGTTCGCGACCCGCGCCGCGGCGGTACCGGAGGGCACCGCCTCGGTGACCGCCACCGGCACGGTCGACGGCGAGGACGTCACCGTCCGGCACGAGATGGCGCTCGCCGCCCTGTCCTGTGGGTGAGACCACGTCGACGGCTCCGGCCCGGCCATCCGGCCGCGCCGCTCGCACCACCACCCGTACCAGCACGAAGAGAAGAGACACCATGATGAACCGCCACACCACCCAGCGGATCGCCGCGGCGGCGGCCGGTCTGGCCGTCGCGACGGTCGGTGGCCTCGCCACCTCGGCCGCGGCCGCCGACGGTGACGACACCGGAGTCGACCTGTCCGTGACGATCGAGGACAACACGCCGGGCGCACTGAGCATGTCGGTCGCGCCGAACGACGGCGTCGCCCTCGCCGAGGAGGGCTCCGACGCCGAGGCCCGGCAGTTCGTGGGCAGCCTGCCCACGGTCACGGTCGAGGACACCCGCGACGCCGCGAACGTGCCGGAGGGCTCGTACTGGGCGGTCGTCGGCCAGGCGAGCGAGTTCACCGCCGAGGGCCAGGAGCCGATCGGCGCCGAGTACCTCGGCTGGGCACCGCGCCTGCTGACGCCGTCGCCGTCGGGCGACGTCGCGGCGGGCGAGCCCGTCTCCAGCGTGCTCCCCGACGGTTCGGGCGGCGCCGCCGTCGGCCTCGGGGGCCAGGAGCTGCTGCTGTCCACCTGGGCGGCCGGCGCCGAGGCCGGCCCCTGGGACGTGACGGCGGACCTGACGCTGCGCACGCCCGCCGACGTGTCCCCGGGCGAGTACTCCTCGGTTCTGACCCTCTCGCTCTTCGAGGGCTGACCAACCACCTCGTCGAGTGCTGGATACTCGCTCCCGACCGGTTCGGCGGAGCGCGGTCATCCAGCACTCGACGACGTTCTCCGGAGGGTTTCGTATGCATGTCCGCAGCGTGGTCCGGGGCGTCGTGGGGCTGGTCGCCGCGGCACTGGTCGCCCCGGCACTGGTGATCGGGGCGCCGGCCGCCGCGACGGGGTCCACCTCGGCCGGAGCGGCCGCCGACGAGCGCATCACCTGGTCGGTCGTACCGGCCGACGCGTCGGGCCCGGACGGGCGCCACGTGATCGACCTGGAGCTCCAGCCCGGCGAGCGAGCCACGGAACGCGTGGCCGTGCGCAACCACTCGGCGCGCGAGGCGACGTTCGCCCTGTCGGCCAACGACGGGTACCTGACCGACCGGGGCAGCTTCGACATGCGGCCGTCGTCCGTCCCGGCCGAGGACGGCGGGTCGTGGATCACCGTGCCCGACGACGTGGTCGTCGGACCGGGGGAGACCGAGGTGGTGCCGTTCGAGGTCGTGGCACCCGCCGACGCCGTGCCCGGCGACCACCCGGCCGGCGTCGCCGCCTCGGTGCGCTCGGGCGGCGAGCTGCAGGTCGAGTCGCGGGTCGGGGTCCGCGTGAACCTGCGCACGCCGGGCGAGGTGGTCGCCTCGATGAAGGCCGAGCTGCTCGGCACGTCCTTCACGCAGGGGGCCGGCCTGCTGGAACCCGGCGAGCTGGTGCTGCGGTATGCCGTGGTCAACGACGGCACGGTGGCGTTGCACACCACGTCGCAGGTGCGGGCGGAGAGCAGGTTCGGCGGTCCCGCCGTGACCGCACCAGCGGGCGAGGCGCTCGAGGTGCTGCCCGGCGGCCGGCGCGAGGTGACGGTCACGGTGCCCCGGGCGTGGCCGGTCGGGCCGTTCGGCGTCGAGGCGGTGGTCGGCGCCGCCGTGGCGGAGGACGGTCCGGACGTGCCCGTCCCGGCCGACGTGACCCTCACCGACACCGTCTGGGCGCTCCCGCTGCCGCACCTGCTGGCACTGCTCGCTCTGGTTCTCGTCGGCTGGGCGGTGCGCCGGACGCTGCGCGCACGCCGCACGCGGCTCGACCGCCTGCTCGACCGGGCACGGGCCGAGGGGCGTGCGGAGGCCATGGCGTCGGCCCGCTGACACCGTCGCCGCCTACCGCATCTCGGGGCGCCCACGGCAACGACCTGGCACGACACTCTGCCGCACTGCACCATCGCATCGATCC
The DNA here is from genome assembly GCF_042682255.1 of Promicromonospora aerolata. Taxonomy (NCBI): domain Bacteria; kingdom Bacillati; phylum Actinomycetota; class Actinomycetes; order Micrococcales; family Promicromonosporaceae; genus Promicromonospora; species Promicromonospora aerolata. The sequence continues at coordinate 1,741,273 of NZ_JBHUHF010000001.1, read as the reverse complement.
GTGCTGCTACTGTCGAGACGATCCAGCAGCACAGGACGGACCGCGAGGAGGCGGTGATGACCGAGATCGAGCCGGTCTACGGGGCTGGCACCCTGCTCCTGATCGCAGCGGCGGCCGTCGCTGTGCTCCTGTTCCTCATCATCCGGCTCAAGCTGCATGCCTTTCCCGCGCTCGTGCTGGTCAGCCTGCTCACCGCGGTCGCAGCCGGGATCCCGGTGGCGGACATCCCCGATGCGCTGATGACCGGCTTCAGCGGCACGCTGGGTTCGGTGGCGCTGCTCGTCGGGTTCGGCGTCATGGTCGGCAGACTGCTCGAGACCACCGGTGGCGCGCAGGTCCTGGCCGACACGCTCATCGCCCGGTTCGGCGAGAAGCACGCGCCGCTCGCACTCGGCGTCGCCGCGCTCATCTTCGGCTTCCCGATCTTCTTCGACGCGGGCCTCGTGGTGTTCCTGCCGATCATCTTCACCGTCGCGCGACGGTTCGGTGGCGGCATCCTGCGCTACGGCCTGCCCACCGCGGGCGCGTTCGCGGTCATGCACGCCGTCGTGCCACCGCACCCCGGGCCCGTGGCCGCCGCGAACCTGATGGACGGAAACATCGGCCTCACGCTCCTGATGGGCATCCCCGTCGCGGTCGCCGCCTGGTTCCTCGGCGTCTACTACGTGGCCCGCTACCTGGGCAACCGCTACCGCATCGACGCCACCGACGCCGTCTTCGGCCGCATGAACGGCGGGCGTGACCAGAGCGCGGAGGGCGGCTCCGCGGGAGGCGGGACGACCGCCACGGCCACCCAGGCGCCGCCGCGCTTCGGCACCGTCCTGTTCATCCTGCTCCTGCCGCTGGTGCTGATCTCGCTCAACACGGTCGTGGACACCCTGATCCAGGCCGGCACGATCGCCGAGGAGGCGGACTGGGCGAGCACCCTGATACTGATCGGGCAGACCCCCATCGCGCTGCTCATCACCGTGCTCGTGGCGCTCGCGGTGCTGTCCCGCGGGCGGTTCTCGATGGGGCAGGCCACCAGCCTCCTGGACGACGCGCTCGGGCCGATCTGCTCGATCATCCTCATCACCGGGGCCGGTGGGATGTTCGGTGGCGTGCTCCGCGCCAGCGGCATCGGCACGGCGCTCACCGGCGCGCTGTCCGACCTGGGCCTGCCGATCCTCCTGCAGGCCTTCTTCATCGCGACGGTGCTGCGGGTGGCGCAGGGCTCCGCGACCGTGGCCCTGACGACGACGGCCGGGCTGATCTCGGCGCAGGTGGCCGCCGAGGGACTCAGTGACGTGAAGATCACGCTGCTGGTCTTCGCGGTGGCCGCGGGCGCGACGGTCCTGTCCCACGTGAACGACTCCGGGTTCTGGCTCGTGAGCAGGTTCTTCGGCATGGACGTCAAGACGACGCTCAAGACCTGGACGGTGCTGGAGACCACCCTGGGCCTCGCCATCTTCCTGCTCGCCGCGCTGCTCTGGCTCGTCACCGGATGAGCGCGCCGCGCCACCTCGTCGTCATGGGCGTGACCGCGACGGGCAAGACCACCGTCGGCCGTGCGCTCGCAGTGGCGCTCGACGGCGTCTTCGTGGAGGGCGACACGTTCCACCCGCCGGCGAACATCGAGAAGATGTCGGCCGGTATCCCGCTCGACGACGACGACCGGCGTCCCTGGCTCCGGGCACTGGCCGAGGAGATCGCCCGGCTCGATGCGGCGGGCGAGCGCTCGGTGACCGCCTGCTCGGCGTTGCGCCGGCCGTATCGTGACTGGCTGCGCGAGGGCCACGCCGGGCTCTTCTTCGTGCACCTCGACTCGACGTTCGAGGTCCTGCTCGACCGCATGAAGCGCCGGACCCACTTCATGCCGCCGTCGCTGCTGCAGTCCCAGCTCGACACCCTGGAACCGCTGGAGCCCGACGAGTCGGGAGCCGTCATCGACGACACCCGGACCGTCGACGAGGTGGTCGCGGACAGTCTCGCCGCGGTCCGCGCGGCGTGACGGGCCGGGCCGCTCCCGGAAACGAACTGCTCTAGGACGCGAACTCCGCCGGCCCCGGGGGCCAGGCGCCGGGAGCGGGCTGGCTGGCCGGGGGCGGGAACGTGACCGGGAGCCGGGCCGGGAAGCGCATCCACGGGCTCGTCGCCCACTCGACCTTGTCGGGGTCACCGACGAGCGTCACCTGCAGGCGCTGCAGCAGCTCCGCGACCGCGATGCGCGCGATGACGCGACCGAGCCGGGGCGCGGGGCACCGGTGGGGTCCCGCACCGAACGACAGGTATGCGCGGTTCCCCACGGTGTCCCACGGATCGGCGGACTGGACCAGCGGGTCGTGGTTGGCCGCGTGCACCGCGACGATCACCGCCTCGCCGCGCTCGACCAGCTTGTCGCCGATCACCACCTCGCGCGTGGCGAACCGTGGCATGAGGTTCGGGTTGGTCGTCGAGCGCCAGAGCACCTCGTCGAGCGCGTCGTCGATGTGCAGCCGCCCCCCGGAGACCCGGTTCGAGAAGCGCGGGTCGCTCAGGACCAGCGCGAACGTCTGCGCGATCCAGGCCAGCAGCGCCTCGTTGGCCGCCAGCGTGATCGCGGTGAGGGTCTGGGCGCGCTCCAGGTCGCTCTCGAAGTTGTCGTGCACCGCCAGGACCCCGGCGATGTCCCGGGTACCGAGCCTCCGGCTGTGGGCGATGTGCCCGGTGACGATCTCCAGGAGCTCGACGGTGCGCTCCCGGGCGGCGGCGCCGGACTCGAAGATCGCCCGCGTGATCTCCTGCAGCCGCTGCGCCTGGGCGGGGTCCAGCCCGTCCAGCTCGGACAGCACGAGGAACGGGACCACTGCCGCGTACTCGGCGACGAGGTCGGCCCGACCGCGATCCTCGAACCGGTCGATGAGCATCCCGCACAGCCGGCGGGTGATCGCCGCCGCGCGGGCTTCGTCGACCTGTCCCAGCGCGTCGTCGACCGGTGGCCGCATCCGCGCGTGCTTGGCGCCGTCGGCGTCGGCGAGCGTGGGCTTCGGGGCGCGGGGCAGCACGAGATGCAGTGCCGACTGCGGGCCGAGCAGGCCCTCCTCGTGCCCGCGCCAGATCGACGGGTCCTTGATGAAGGTGCGGTCGTCCCGCAGCACGCCGACCGCCTCGTTGTGGCCGAGCACCAGCCACGCCGGCACGCCCGGCTCGAGCTCCACCGGGGCGACGGAGCCCCATCGCTCTCGCAGGCCCTCGTACACCGTGTTCGTGTCGGCAGCCGTGGTCGTCTCCACGAGGAGCGTGCGGTCGGTGACGTCGCGTAGCCGCACCTGCGGTTCCGACGGCGGTCGTGCACTCACGGTTCCCCTCTCGTCGGTGACGTGGACCGGATCAAGTGACGCCGGGTACAAGCCCTCGCTCGGGATGCTAACGGACGAACGGCCGGGCGGCGCCACCAGTTGGATCACGATCCAGGTCAGACGCCCCGCGCCGCTTGTCGCCGAGCGGCGGTCTGGGCAGGATGAGCGCCATGTCCCAGGCCACGCCCCTGCTCCGGCTCCTCAACGTGCTGCTCGCCCCCGGTATGCGCACCCGCAAGGACCCCGACGCCGTCTTCGAACGCCTGCTCCAGGAGGTGCAGCGCGGGCACGTCCCGCTCGGCGCCGACGACCTCGCGGCGGTGGACGGCCTCCGGCTGCTCCTGAGCGACCTCGCCGCGTATCCGGAGCTGAGCCCCATGGGGTGGTCGAGCACCCAGGACCAGGTCCGGGACCGGCTGCGCAACCGCGTCGTCGTGCGCGACGCCCAGGCGAGCCGGCCCGAGGTCCGGGACGAGCCGGTGACCGCGCCGGTGTTCGTCGTCGGCCTGCCGCGTACCGGGACCACCCTGACCTACAACCTGATCGCACGGCACCCCGGTCACCGCGGGCCGAAGCTCTGGGAGATGACCAACCTGGGACTTCCGCGGCCGGAGGCCGAGCGCGAACGGCTGATCGCGCAGGCCCGCAAGCGGTTCGCGACCGTGGCGAAGCTCAGCCCCGCGTGGGCGCACCTGCACCCGCTGGTCGCCGACAGCGAGGAGGAGGACTTCATGCTGCGCGCCCACACCGAGATGTACGCGACGTGGGGTCCCCTGCCGCGTTACCTCGACCACGTGGCGCGCGCGGACCTCACGGACGACTACCTCTTCCTGCGCGACGCGCTGCAGGTCATGGCGGCCGGCGAGGCGCCGGAGCGCTGGGTGGTCAAGCACCCGATGAACCTGTGGCGGATGCCGGAGATCCGGCGTGCGTTCCCGGACGCGCGGTTCGTGTGGACGCACCGCGCACCGGCTGCCGCGGTCGCCTCGGGCAGCTCCATGGCCGAGGCGACGCACGTGCTGTACACCAGGCCCGGCCGCATCGACCTCGACCGGATCGGCCGGGAGTGGCTGGAGATCTCCGCCCGCGGCGTCGAGCGGGCGCTCGAGCTGCGTGCCGAGCTCCCCGACGACGCGGTGGTCGACGTGGCCTACGACGACCTGCTCGCCGATCCGGGGACGGTCATGCGCGGGGTCTTCGACCGGCTGGACCTGACCTGGGGCGAGGCGGACGACGCCAACCTCGCCGCCGCCCTCGACCGGACCGGCCACCGCCCGCACGCCTACACGCTGGAGCGCTACGGCCTGGACGACGCCCAGGTGGCCGACGCGTTCAGCGCCTACAAGGTCCCGGCCTCGGTCCTCGGCTGACCTGGACCCGTCGTTGAGTGCGTGGTATTTGCGCCGCTGAACCGGTCAGCGGCGCAAATACCACGCACTCAACAGGTCGTCAGCGGGCGGCAGGGCCCGGGGGGAACTCCGGACGGTCGAAGGCATCGCGGATGCGGAGGCGGATCGTCGTGTCCAGCGCCTGGAGCTTCTTCGAGGCGCCCCGCTCCGTCACGTCGGAGATGTCCGTGACCACGTAGCCGATGTCTCCGCGTGTGGCGAGCATCTGACCCTCGATGTTGGCGCCGTGGTCGGCGAAGATCTGGTTCACGGTGGCCAGCACGCCCGGCACGTTGCGGTGCAGCAGCTTGATGCGGCCGACGCCCGTGTGCTCGAGCTGGAGGTTCGGCAGGTTGACGCTGAGCATCGTCGAGCCGGTGGTCACGTAGTCGCTGAGCTTCTTGGCCACGAACTGGCCGATCGACTCCTGCGCCTCCTCGGTGGAGCCACCCACGTGGGGCGTGAGGATCACGTTGGGCAGACCGCGCAGCACCGACTCGAAGCTGTCCCCACGCTTCTTGGGCTCGGCGGGGAAGACGTCGACGGCGGCACCCGAGAGGTGCCCGGACGTGATGTGCTCGGCCAGCGAGTCGACGTCGACCACGAACCCGCGGCACAGGTTGAGGAAGATCGCGCCCTGCTTCATGCGGGCGAACTGCTTCGCGCCGAACAGGCCGGCGTTCCCGGAGCGACCGTCGACGTGCAGCGTCACGATGTCGGCGGTCTCGAGGAGCTCGTCGAGCGTCTCGACGCGGCGGGCGTTGCCGAGCGCCAGCTTCTCGGCGGTGTCGTAGAAGATGACCGACAGGCCGAGGTTCTCGGCGAGCACGGAGAGCTGCGAGCCGATGTTGCCGTAGCCGACGATTCCGAGCGTGCGGCCGCGCACCTCGTGCGAACCCTCCGCGGACTTGTCCCACACGCCCGAGTGCAGGGCGCGGTCGCGCTCGGTCATCCGGCGCGTCAGCGAGATGATCTCCGCGATCGCCAGCTCCACCACGGAGCGGGTGTTGGAGAACGGCGCGTTGAACACGGCGATGCCCCGGTGGGCCGCGGCGGTCAGGTTGATCTGGTTGGTGCCGATGCTGAAGGCACCGACGCCCACGAGGCTCGTCGCCTCGGACAGCACGCGCGCCGTCACCTCGGTCTTGGACCGGAGGCCCAGCAGCTGGACGCCGTCGAGCGCGGCGATCAGCTCGTCCTCGTCGAGGGCTCCCTTGCGGTAGTCGACCTCGTACCCGGCCGATTCCAGGATCGGGACGGAGGTGGGGTGGACGTTCTCGAGGAGAAGGGCTCTCTGCACGGACCCATGGTGCGCCAGGCGGGGCGGATGCAACAACACGTCCCGCCTGCTGGGACACGTCCCGCCTGCTGGGACACGTCCCGCCCGCGCCCGGCACGCCGTGTGGCCGCGTCAGAAGCCCTCGGGCAGGTCCCGGGCGTGCACGACGACGAGGCGCTGCGTCGGCCGGGTCATCGCGACGTAGAGGTCGCTGGTCCCGCCGGCGCCCTCGGCGATCGCGGCCGGCTCGACCAGCACCACGGCGTCGAACTCCAGGCCCTTGGTCTGGCGCGGCTCGAGCACGGTCACCTGCGCGTCCTCGGGGCGCTGTGCCCCGAGACGGGCGGCCTCCGCGGTGCCGACCACCCCCGGCAGCGCCTCCGCGACGGCCTCGGCCAGCCGTGCGGCGCCGGACCCGGGGGCCACGACGGCCACCCGGCCGGCGTCGGGCCCCACGAGCTCCTTGACGAGGCCGAGCGCCTCGGCGACCACGGTGTCCTCGTCCGGCAGGCCGTCGGAACCCGCCGCGGTGCGCACCGCCGTGAGAGAGCCCTCGACGTCGCGCGCCGCGCGCAGGTCGGAGACGGGCAGCCCCGCGGCCCGCGCGACCCGCTGGGCGGTGTCCGCGACGGTGGCCGGTGTGCGGTAGGAGACGGTCAGCTCGGCCAGCCGCCACCCGTCGCGCAGCAGCGGGGTGAGCATCCGGTCCCAGTCGCGGGCGCCCGCCGCCGACGACGTCTGCGCCACGTCGCCGACGATGGTCATCGACCGGGTCGGCACCCGGCGCACCAGCGACCGCCAGGCCATGGGGGACAGCTCCTGGGCCTCGTCGACCACCACGTGGCCGTAGGTCCAGGCGCGGTCGCTCGCGGCGCGCTCGGCGGTCGTCAGGGACGGGCCGGTCGCGGCGAACCGGGAGGCCAGCGTCTCGGCGTCGACCAGGCCGTCGCCGGCGCCCGTCGAGGAGAGCACGCTACGCGCGTACTCGACCTCCCGGGCCTGCTCGGCCTCGCGGTGGCGGGCCTCGGCCAGCGCCACCGAGTCGTCCTCGCCGAGCAGCTCGTACGCCTCGTCGAGGATCGGCACGTCGGACTCCGTCCAGGGCGCGCCGGCCTCCCGTTGCAGGAGGCGCCGCTCCCGCGCGGTGAGCTCCGGTGCGGCCTCGGCCAGCCGGTGCGGCTTGGTGTAGAGGTCGGTGACCAGCTTCTCGGGCGTGATGGGCAGCCACGCGATGTTCAGGGCCACGCGGACGTCCCGGTCGGACCGGAGGTCCTCGAACACCGACGCGCGGTCCTCGCCCGACAGCGGCGCGTCCGTGAAGTCGCGGTACTGGTCGGTGAGGCGGTCGAGCATGTCGCGCACGAAGGCGCCACGTGCCAGGTTGTGGGGCTTGTGCGTGCGGCGGGCGCGGGCGATCGCGTCCCTGATGTCCCGAGGCCGGATCACGAAGTCGTGCCCCTCGATCCGCACCGTGACCTCCCGCTCCGGCACCCGCTCCCGGGCCCGCACCGCCCGGCGGATGATCTTGCGCCACAGGAGCAGCCCCTTGAGCCGGGCCACCTGCCCCTCGTCGACCGCGGTCGCGCGGATCCCGGGGATGAGGTCGCCGACCGTGGTGGAGACCACACCGGTCTCGCCCAGCGAGGGCAGCACCTGGTCGATGTAGCGCAGGAACGCGCTGGACGGGCCCACCACGAGCACGCCCGAGCGCTCCAGCAGGCGCCGGTGCGCGTACAGGAGGTAGGCGGCCCGGTGCAGCGCCACCGCCGTCTTGCCCGTGCCCGGGCCACCCTGGACCACGAGCGCGCCGGACAGGTCGGAGCGGATGATGCGGTCCTGCTCGGCCTGGATGGTCGCGACGATGTCCGACATCCGGCCGGTCCGGCCCTGCGCCATCGCCGCGAGCAGCGCGCCCTCGCCGGACAGTGCGTCCGGGTCGATCTCGGCGTCGAGGTCGAGCACCTCGTCCTCCAGGCCGGTCACCGACCGGCCCTTCGTCACGAGATGCCGACGCCGGTGCACGTCACCCGGGTGCAGCGCCGTGGCGCGGTAGAACGCCTCGGCCGCCGGGGCGCGCCAGTCGGTCAGCATCGAGCGGTGCTCCGCGTCGGTCAGGCCGATCCGCCCGACGTACCGGGTGGCGCCGTCGGACAGGTCGAGGCGGCCGAAGACCAGCCGGTCCTCGACGGCGTCGAGCTGGGCGGCGCGGTCCTCGTAGAGGGTCGCGAACGCGTCCCGCTCGCTGCGGTTCTGGTGCGTTCCGGTGGCACCCGACAGGCGAACGTCCCGCAGACGGTCCGCCGTGGTGCCGCGAAGGGTGTCCAACCGGACGTACATCGTGTCGACGACTGCCTGCTCGTGGGCGAGCTCGCCCGCGATTCCCGTCACGCCATACCTCCGTGGTTCACCAGCGAAAAAGCCTCGGTCGCAATCAACCGGCCGACCATTATCGCGCACCTGTCGGCCTGTCCGCTGACACAGCGTCATCTCGCTGGATAGGATCGCCGCCATGGCACTGGGCGGGGCAGGAACTGCGGGGCCCGGAAGAGGGCCCGGACCCGAAGCGCGCCCGTCCGGGATCGACGGGCCCATCTCGGTGCTCCTGGTCGAGGACGACGACGCCGACGCGTTCCTCGTGGGCGAGCTGCTGGCGGATGCCGACGTGGAGGCCGATCTCCGAGCCGACCTGCACCGGGCCCGGTCCGTCGACGAGGCCCTGGGGGTCCTCTCGATGGTGGCGGTGGACTGTCTGCTGCTCGACCTGGGCCTGCCCGACGCCGAAGGCCTCGGAGCCCTGCGCCGCATCATCGACGGCATCGACGTGCTGCCCGTCCAGCCCGCCGTCGTCGTCCTGACGGGCAACACGGCGCACGACCTGGGTGCGTCCGCGGTCGCGAACGGGGCCGACGACTACCTGGTCAAGGGCGACGTGGACGGCGACGCGCTCGCCCGCTGCCTCCGGTACGCGACGCTGCGCCGCCGGTCCGCCGCCCAGCAAATAGCGCTCTTCCGGAGCGAGGTGCGTGCAGCGGAGACCAACCGGCTGGAGCGTGCGCTGCTGCCGAAGGAGCTGGTCACGGACGAGAAGGTCTCCGTCATGGTCGGGTACCTCCCCGGCGGCAACGGCCTGCTCGGCGGTGACTTCTTCGACACGGTGGAGCGCCCCGACGGCACGCTCGTCACGGTCATCGGCGACGTCGCGGGGCACGGCCCCGACGAGGCGGCGCTGGGCGCGGCCATGCGGACGGCGTGGCGCACCCTCGTGCTGGCGGACACCCCCGCCGGCGACGTCCTGCCGCTGCTGGAACGGGTGCTCCTGGCCGAGCGCGGCCGACCCGAGGTGTTCGTCACGATCTGCCAGGTCGTGATCACACCCGACCGGGGCCGGATGGACGTCTACCTCGCCGGGCACCTGCCGCCGCTGCTCGTCGTGCCCCGGGCCGTGACGGACGCCACGCAGGTCACGCACCACTGCGAGGAGCTGTCGTCGGCACGGCGGGGACGCGCCCTGGGCATCCCGGTGGACGGCGGCTGGTCGCCGCACACCGTCGAGCTGCCCGAGGTGTGGACCGCCGTGCTCTACACGGACGGGCTCGTGGAGGCGGCGGTCGGCGCCGACCCGAAGGGCACGCCGGTGCTGCCACCCAGTGCCCACGGGCGCATGCCACGGCTCGGCGCGCACGGGCTGCGCAGCGTCGTGGAGCACGAGATGGACCAGGGCACCGACGAGGTGGTCACCCGCGTGCTGCGCCGCGTGCGCGAGCTGCACGGCGGCCCCCTGGTCGACGACGCGGCGCTCCTCTTCGTCGGCTGGGCCGGTGCCGGTGCGACGGGCCCGGCCGAACGGACCTCGACGCTGGCCGACTCGGTGGAGTGGTCGCGGGCATGACGCTGGTGCCCGACGAGCACCGGTTCACCGGTGTGTCCATGCGCAGCCGGCTCGCCCGGCTGCTGGGAGCGGTGGCGGCCATGCTCGTGATCGCCCTCGCCGTGGCGGTGCTCGCGCTGGTCCAGTCGCGCGGCCTCGACGCCCGGGCCGACGGGCCCTACTACCGGGCGCTGGTCGACGGGGAGCGCGCGTCGCTCGCGCTGGGCGACGCCGAGGCGTCGTTGCGCGCCTACCGGGCGACGTGCGACGAGGCCGCGCTGGAACCCTGGGAACGCGCCGTCGGGTCGAGCGGCCGCATCATGCTGCTGGCCGACGTCGAACGGCGCGCGCTCGAGTCCGACGCCGAGGTCGCGCTGGCGTACGAGGAGGCCGTGCGTCGTACGGACGCGTGGTTCGAGGGGTACGCGGAGCCCGTGGTGGCGGCCGTGGAGGCGGCGCCAGCCGGTCAGATGGCGTGCCGGATGGAGCTGCTCGGCACCGCCCCGGCCCCGGCGGAGGGTGACGCCCTCTACGAGAGTGCGCGCACCGCCGTCGTGCAGTACCTGGCCGAGCTGAGCGCACAGCGGGACGAGATCGTGGCGACCCGGGCGGTCTGGGAACAGCTGTTGCTGGGCGCGGTGATCACGCTGGTGTTCGTCGTCGTGCTCATGGGCACGATGATGTGGCTCGCGCTGGAGTCCTGGGTGATCCGCCCGCTGACGGAGCTGACCGCCGCGGTGCGGGTGGTGAGCAGCGGTGAGCTCCGGCGCGAGATCACCCCCGTCGGCGCGGGAGAGGTGGCCCTCCTCGCCATGCACGTGGAGACGATGCGCCGGGACCTCGTGCACCAGGTCGAGGAGATCCGGCTGTCGCACCAGGAGGTCGAGAACGCGCACGGCCTGCTCAGCGAGAAGACGCGGGAGCTCGAGCGGTCCAACCGCGACCTGGAGCAGTTCGCCTATGTGGCCTCGCACGACCTCCAGGAGCCGCTGCGCAAGGTCGCGAGCTTCACGCAGCTCCTGCAGAAGCGGTACGGCGACTCGCTCGACGAACGCGCCGACCAGTACATCGAGTTCGCCGTCGACGGTGCCAAGCGCATGCAGCGGCTCATCCAGGACCTGCTGAGCTTCTCCCGGGTGGGCCGGACGGGTGTGGCGCGCGAGGACGTGGATCTCGAGAGCGTCCTGGCGGCCGCCCTGTTCGAGCTCTCCGAACGCGCCGAGGAGACGGGCGCCGAGATCGTGCACGACCCGATGCCGGTGGTGCACGGCGAGCGGGCCCTGCTGCAGCAGCTGTTCGTGAACCTGGTGGGCAACTCGCTGAAGTTCCGCGACCCGGAGCGGCCGCCCCAGGTGCAGATCGAGGTGCGGAGCATGCGCGCGCACTGGGAGATCTCGGTGGTCGACAACGGCATCGGCATCGACGCCCAGTACGCGGAGCGGGTTTTCGTCATCTTCCAGCGGCTCCACCCGCGCGAGCAGTACGCGGGTACCGGCATCGGCCTCTCGCTGGTGAAACGCATCGTGGAGTACCACAAGGGGCGCATCTGGATCGAGCCCGCGGCGGGCGGCGGCACCATCGTGCGGTTCACGCTCGCCCGGCGGCAGGGCCAGCCGGCCGGCGGGCGCCTTTCGACCGAACGTGCGCAGCCGACTACGCTCGGATGAGGCGGCCTGACCAGGGCCGACGGCGGGGCGCGACGAAGGGTCCCGCCGCTGCCGAAACCAGGGGACAGGTACGGGCGTGAGCGGTCACAAGGTGATGGAGATCCTCCTCGTGGAGGACGACCCGGGCGATGTCCTGATGACTCGGGAGGCGTTCGAGGACCACCGTGTGCCGAACAACGTGTCGGTCGTCGGCGACGGCGTCAGTGCGCTGGAGTTCCTGCGCAAGCAGGGGCGGTTCGCGAAGGTCCCCACGCCGGACCTGGTGCTGCTGGACCTCAACCTGCCGAAGATGGACGGCATGGAGGTGCTCGCCGTCGCGAAGGGCGACCCGATGCTGCGGCACATCCCGGTCGTGGTGCTGACCACGTCGGACGCGCAGGAGGACGTCGTGGGCTCGTACTCGTTGCACGCCAACGCGTACGTCACCAAGCCCGTGGACTTCGACCGGTTCATCGACGTGGTCCGCCAGATCGACGACTTCTTCGTCTCCGTGGTACGCCTGCCCGGTAGGTGACCGGGCGGTCGGGCCGTGTGGTGAGCCCCGCGACGACGCTCAGGGCGTAACGGGAAGACACTCGGCCGTCGTGGCGTTGGACCTGAGCAGAGCACCCGGTCAGCCGGGTGATCGCCGAACCACTCCGACGAGCGAGGGAGCGCACGTGCTTGACCCCCAGGGCATCTACGACGTCGACGAAGCAGCGGTTGAGCGCACGCTGGGTCGCAGCGTGCCGGGAAGCGCCGACGGACCAGTCCTGCTGCATGCCGTCCGCGGATTCGTGGACGCAGGCAGCGCGGGCGATCTCGCCGTCGAGCACCTGATCGACCAGTTCCGCGTCGAGCGGCTCGTGACGTTCGACGTCGACCAGCTGCTCGACTACCGCTCCAAGCGGGCGACCATGACTTTCGACTCCGACCGGTGGGCCGACTACCAGGCGCCCTACCTCGCGGTCGACCACGTGACCGACGCGGAGGGCACCGGGTTCCTCCTGCTGCACGGCGCCGAGCCGGACCTGCAGTGGGAACGTGTGGTGGCGGGCGTGATCCAGCTGGTCGAACGATTCGGCGTGAGCCTCGTCGTCGGGGTCCAGGGCATCCCCATGGGCCTGCCCCACACCCGGCCGCTGTCCCTGACCGCGCACGCCACCCGGCCCGGCCTGGTCGACGACTACACGTCGTGGTTCGGCAGCGTGAAGGTGCCGGGCTCGCTGGCCGCGCTGCTCGAGTACCGGCTGGGCGAGGCAGGGCACGACGCGATGGGCTTCACGGTCCACGTGCCGCACTACCTCTCGCAGTCGCAGTACCCGCCGGCCACGGTGGTCGCGCTGCACCACACGGAGCGCGCCACGGGCCTCGACCTGTCGGTCCCCGCCCTCGAGGAGGCGGCCACCGACGCCAAGATCGAGGTCGAGAAGCAGGTTGCCGAGTCGGCCGAGATCGCGGCCGTCGTGCAGGCGCTGGAAGAGCAGTACGACGCCTTCGCGCGTTCCGTGGGGCGCCCGAGCCTGCTTGCCGAGACCACCGCGATCCCCAGCGCGGAGGAGCTCGGCGCGGAGTTCGAGCGGTTCCTCGCTCAGCAGAACGGCGACTGAGGCGAGGGTGGGATCGCGGGCCCGACCGCACGGTTCCGGGCCGAGCAGGAGGCGGAGACGTACACCGGCTCCGGCTTGAATCGGGCATCCAAGGACCGATGTGTCATATCTGCGGCAGAAATGTGCGTGTTCCGTGGCACATCTGAGTGGTCCATGCCACACTGTCGCACGTTGCAGTGAGTTACCAAGGCCACGTCCGCCGTGTCGTGAGCAAGCGGGGAAAGCATTGCGGCACGGGGGTGGGCAACGGGCCCGCCGCCGGATCCCGGACGGAAGGTCGAAGGACAGCATGGCGCAGGGTTCTGTGAAGTGGTTCAACGCGGAGAAGGGGTACGGGTTCATCGCCCAGGACGGCGGCGGCGCCGACGTCTTCGTGCACTACTCCGCGATCCAGTCCAACGGGTACCGGTCTCTCGAGGAGGCCCAGCGGGTCGAGTTCGAGATCACGCAGGGCCCCAAGGGTCCGCAGGCGGAAGCAGTCGTCCCGCTCTGATGTGCTCGTGAGAAGGCCGCCCTCCCTCGGGAGGGCGGCCTTTTTCGCGCCCGTCAGGGCTCGGCGGTCTCCAGCGGCGCCGCGGTGCCGGCGAACGCCGCCGCGTCGTCACCGGCGAGGAGCGTGGCGGGCACGGCGAGCGTGCGCAGGGTGCGGCCCAGCCGGGGGTCACGCAGGTCGGGCCGCACCGGCTCGCCCTGCGGCTCTCCTGGGGCCTGCGCGCCGTCCTGCGGGCCGCCCGGCTGCTCCCCGCCCCCGACGCCCGGCGGAGGGCGGTCGGGCAGCTCACGGACCGCCGCGAGCACCAGGTTGCCGTAGCGCCGCCCCTTGAGGATCGCGGGCTCGGCGACGGCGGCGAGCCTGCCGGAGACGGCCGCGTCGGGTCCGAAGGCCTGGGCGAGGCTGGCGACCTCCCGGCGGGCGGTGGTCAGGGGCGGCTTGTCGGCGCAGTTCACCAGCAGCACGCCGCCGGGGCGCAGTACGCGCCGAGCCGCCGCGGCGAACCCGGTGCCCACGAGGTGCGCGGGCGTGCGGTCCCCCGCGAAGACGTCGCGCACCACCACGTCGTAGGACTCGTCCCGCGCGGACGTGAGCGTGTGCCCGGCGTCGTCGGCGCGCAGGCGGAGCAGGGGCGAGCGCGGCAGGGCGAACCACTCGCGGACCAGCTCGAGGAGCCGGGCATCGAGGTCGACGCCCAGCTGGCGGGATCCGGGGCGCTCGTGCTCGACGTGCCGGGCGAACGCGCTGCCCGCGGCGCCGAGGTGCAGCACGCGGAGCGGTCCGGACGGCAGGAGGGCCACGAAGGCGGCCATCTGCTGCATGTACTCGAAGTCGAGAAAACCCGGGTCCGCGAGGTCGAGGCTGGAGCTCGGCACGCCGTTGACGTGCAGCGTCACGCGCTGCGGGAAATCGGGGTCGCGCACGACCTCAGCGGTGCCGGTGCTGATCGGCACCGGGCCGACGGGCAGCTCGGCGGGGAGTGTCAGTGGTGCGGAGGAGGATGGGCGGCGTCGGGCGGAGCGGCGGGCCATGAGGACAGTGTCTCCCGGCCCAGCGGGGCGCTTGACAGGATAGAACGTATGTTCGATAGTGGCGCACAAGGGTTCGATCGGAGGTTCGAGATGGGCACCATGCACTCTCAGGGCGCGAGGGACGTCGTCTCTGCGCGCATGCTCGTGCCGCGCGCCGTTCCGCCGGGCGTCAGCGCACTGCTGCGCAAGGCGGACGCGGAGCTGGCCGAGGCGGCGCGTTCGGCAGACCCGGGGGACCGGTTCGTCCATGCGCACCTCGCGGCGATCCGCTCGGCGGCGGCCGTCGTGGCGCTCCGCGGGCGTCCGTCGGCGCGTTCCGGCGCGCGGACGGTGTGGGACATGCTCGCGCACGCCGAGCCGGATCTGGCAGGCTGGTCGGGCTACTTCGCGGCCGGGGCGCCGCTGCGGGCGGCGGTCGACGCGGGCCGGCCGGAGCAGGTCGAGGCCGCGCGAGCGGACGAGCTGCTCGCCTGCGCCGAGGACTTCCGGGACGAGGTGGCGATGCTCGTGGACCCCCAGGCGGGGTTCTCGGCGCAGCGCCTGACCCTGGTGCCCAAGGCGTCGTAGGCGGCGCGCCGGCGGCACGGGAGAGGGCTTCCCGGGCGTGCGGCGCGGAGCACTGAGCAACGGCAAGGACGGAGCACGTTCGTGAGCAAGGGGCCGCGGTCAGCGGCGGCAAGACGAGACTGGGGTTCGGACGAGTCCGGCTGCTCGGTGCTGCACCTGGACATGGACGCGTTCTTCGCGTCCTGCGAGCTGGCCCGGCGGCCCGAGCTGCGTGGCCTGCCGGTGATCGTCGGCGGGCAGGAGCGCGGAGTGGTGCTGGCAGCCACCTACGAGGCGCGTGCGTTCGGTGTGCGGTCCGCGATGCCGATGACGCGTGCGCGCCTGCTGTGCCCGCAGGCCACCGTGATCCGGCCCGACCACGGGCTGTATCGGGACGTGTCCAGCTCCGTCATGGGCATGCTCCACGAGGTCACGCCGCTGGTGGAGCAGATCAGCGTGGACGAGGCCTTCCTCGACGTGAGCGGGGCCCGACGGCGGCTGGGCCCGCCCACGGCGATCGGGGCCGCGCTGCGCCGACGCATCCAGGCTGAGCACGGCGTGACGGCGTCGGTGGGCATCGCGCGGAACAAGTTCGTGGCGAAGCTGGCCTCCACCCATTCCAAGCCGGACGGGCTGATGCTCGTGCCCGTCGGGTCGACCATCGACTTTCTGCACACCCTGCCGGTCGGTGCGTTGTGGGGCGTGGGGGAGAAGACGGAGAAGTCTCTCGCCGCGTGGGGCATCACCACCGTCGCGGAGCTGGCGCACACGGACCTGGCGAGCCTGCAGACGGCCGTCGGCCGGGTCAGCGGGGCCCACCTGCACGACCTCTCGTGGGGGCGTGACCCGCGTCCGGTGGTGCCGGAGCACCGCGAGCACAGCATCGGCGCCGAGACCACCTTCGGCACCGACCAGGACGACACGGCGGCGGTGAGCCGGCGGGTGCTGGAGCTGTCCGACCGGGTCGCCGCGCGGCTGCGGCACCAGGGTGTCGTGGCACGTACCGTGTCCGTGAAGGTCCGTTCGAGCGACTTCGCCACATTCACCCGATCGCGAACACTGGACGACCCCACGGACGTCGCGCGGGACATCTATCGGGTGGCTCGGGAGCTCGTCGCCGGGGTGGACCTGGGTGGGCTGCCGGTCCGGCTGGTCGGTGTGCGGGGCGAGAATCTCCAGCAACGAGAAGGATCTACGCAGCAGCTGACGCTCGAAGAGTCGGTGGATCCGCGCTCCGGAGCACAGCGCGAAGCGGAGCTCGCGCTCGACGCGGTGCGCGAGAAGTTCGGGAAAACGGCGATCGACCTGGGTGTACAGCACAAGAACGGCACGCATCTTTACTGATCTGCCCCTATAGTCGCGGGTATGCCCGGGATGTCGACTACCAACGACGGCCGGGTCGTCCTATCCTGGAAGGGACACTGTTCCTTTGCGAGATCCGGGGGTCTCGATGCCTCTGTCCGAGTACGAGCAGCGGGTGCTGGAGCAGATGGAGCGTGCTCTGACGTCAGACGACCCGCGGCTTGCTAATACGCTTCAGTCCACAGGTCGGGGTAACGCGCTGCGCTATGTGCTGTCCGGGGCCGGCGTTGTCGTCGGTCTGCTACTTCTTGTCGTCGGTGCTGCGACGTCACAGACCTGGCTCGGTGCCATCGGCTTCGTGCTGATGTTCGCGGGTGTGGTCTTCGCGTTCCTCGGACCGCGCAAGAAGCAGCAGGACGGTCCGGTCGGCGTCGTCGGCGAAGACGGCACGGTCCAGCCGCCGGAGGGGAAAGCACGTAAGCCCCGAAAGCGGCAGGGTGGTGGCCGTTCCGGCGGCTTCCTCGCCCGTCTCGAGGAGCGCTGGGAGAACCGGCGCAATCAGGGCGGTCACTAGGCACCAGCCGAGGGACCGACGTCGGTGGCCCGAACGGACCACCGGCCCATGTGCGTGACAGGCACAGCATGATGTGACTGACACAGCCACATGAAAATGGAGCCGGGCCCTGCGGGGCCCGGCTCCTTTCGTGCGCCACCTGTCAGGCCTTGCGGGCCAGCGCCTCCGTCAGGTCCGTGGTCACGGCCGTGGTGAGCTCTTCGAGCTCGGCGACGGCCGGCGGCGTCGCGTGGCGGGCGTACCGTTCCTCCTCGGCGGCGTCGGCGAGCGCGGTGAGGCGTTCCGTGACGTCGTCGGGCAGGGGCGAGCCCGTGCGGGTGCGCACCTCCTCGGAGATGAGGGCCGGAGCCCTGCGCAGGGTGACCGACGGGCCGAGGCGTACGTCCTGCTCCGCGAGCAGCGCCAGGACGCGGGACCAGGCCCGCTCCGGGTCGAGCACCTCTGCCTCGGTGCGCCGGCGCAGCAGCAGCCACGCGGCCGCAGCCAGCACGCCGAGCGCGACGATCACCGCCACCACCCAGGCCCACCCGGGCAGCGTCCGGTCGGAGGTGTCGCCGCCGGCGGCCGAACCCCCTGCCGAGGCGGCAGGGTCCGTCTGCTCGGCCCGCTGGGTCGGCTGCTGCGTGGGCACCTCGTTCGCCCGGGTGGGCGCCGGGGCTGCGGTGGGGAAGCTGCCGACGCTCGGGTTCGCGTACGAGGGCAGCGGCCCCGTCTGGACCTGGGGCGTCGGCTCGAACCGGACCCAGCCGACCGTCGGGAAGTAGATCTCGGGCCAGGCGTGCGAGTCCTGGCCGGTGACCCGGTAGCCACCCTGGCCGTCCGCCTGGCCGGGCAGCCAGCCGATGCCGATCCGGGAGGGCATGTCGAGGCTGCGGGCCATGACCATCATGGAGAGCGCGTACTGGGTGCAGTACCCCTCCTTGTTCTGCAGGAAGTCCCAGACGGTGTCGGACGAGCCCCGGTAGTCGGCGTCCGGGTTGTACACGAACCCCGCGCCGGACCGCAGGTGGTTCTGCAGCGCGACCGCCGCGTCGAACCTGGTGGGCGCGTCCCCCGCGACATCCTGGGCGTAGGCGGCGATCTCGGCCTGGTGCTCGGTATCGGGCACCTCGGTGTAGCCGGCCGGCCGCGGGTCCCCGGACGTCGGCGCGGCGCGGAGCGTCTCGGGCGTCAGCCGGCGGTCGATGATGTCGATGCTGTACTCGTCGCCGGGTTCGGTGCCATCGGAGCCGCGCACCTCGTCACGGATCGCGTCGTACGCCCAGTCGCCACCGACGTCGATGGACCGGGGCTCGAGCGGCAGCGGCAGCTCGCCGCCGGTGAGCTGCCCGATCTCGACGGTCATCCGCCGGCCCTCGCCGGTCGCGCCCTCGCCCTCCGGTGCGAGGAGGGTGGACGAGTCGAACTCGGCAAGGCCGCCGTCGGGCACCGCGCGGTGGGTCTGGACCCCGTCGAACGCTGTCAGGGTCATGACGCGCAACGGGCCGACGGTGTCGTCCTCACCCGTCGTGTACGTGAGCACGGTGTTGGTGGAGCGGGCGCTCAAGGGCTGGCGCATGTCGAGCTCCGACGACAGCTCGACGGTGTCGGACGGCGTGGAGATGAGCTGGTTCCAGGTCCCGGCCAGAGCGGGCAGGGAGGCCATGCCGGTCGCGATGCCGAGTGACGCGGCGGCGACCGCCACCGACGTCAGTGCCGTGATCCACGAGCGGAACCGCTGCGCGCGGCGTACCGCCGCGGAGTCGGACTCGGTGTGCCGGCCCGGGGTCACGCCCACCGGGTCGACCGTGAGCAGCAGGAGCATCGCGGTCACGCTGATGACGAAGACCGGCCACTGGACCTCGCCGATCAGCGTGAGCGACGGGGTCCACAGGAGCAGCAGGGGCACCCCGGCGAAGCCGGGCATGCGGGCGCCGGCGAGCGAGTCCATCACGAGCAGCACCAGCAGCGTGCCGCCCACGGCGACCATGCTGATGGCCTCCCCGGGCCCCACGGGCGCGACCTGCGTGCTCATGGTCTCGGTGGCCTGCCGGAACCGCTCGATCACCTGGTCCAGGGAGTCCGGGCCCACGAAGGGCTCGAAACGCTGGCCGGGACCGCCGTAGCGGGCGAGCACGAACCAGAACGCGACCACCACCCCGGCCGCCGTCGCGACGAACGACGCACTGCCCGACGCGCGGTCGGCGGCCCGGTCCGCGCTCGGTCCTTGGCCGGCAGCCCGGCGGACGGCCGCCCGGTCGACAGCCGCCCGGATCAGGAAGTACCGCACCACGCAGCTGGTCGTGGACACGAGGACGACGCCGGTGATGCCGGCGGTGAGCCACGGCCCCGGGTCGATCACGAGGGTGAGCGCGTGCATGGACGTGATGACGGCGATGGCGACGAGGACGCCGGAGGCGACGGTGCGGACCAGCGGTCCGCGATGGGCGGGGATCACAGTGCACGCTCCGCGAGCAGGGCCCAGGCACGTTCCGGGTCGGTTCGGGCGTCCGAGATGCTGACGTGCCAGCCGGACGCGCGGAGCTCGGCGGCCGTCTCGTCCAGCTCGTGCTGGAACCCGGCGCCCCGCGGGGAGACCAGGAGCGCCCAGCACGTGCCCTCCACGCCCAGCGCCGCGAGGTCGTGGCGGGCGTCGGGGTCGTGCGGGCCGAGCACCGCTATGACGATCTCGCCGGCCGTCCGGCCGAGCCGGAGCGCCCGCGCGGTGGTACCCGTCGCCTGGTGTCCCTCCGCGGCACCGCGGTGCCCGCGGATGTCCACGCAGGCATCGAGCAGGGCCGACCGGCTGGCCCGGGTGGTCGCGAACCGCAGGCCCTCGAGGTGGGGTGTCACCGCGGTGGGCAGCAGCCGGGTCGGGTGGCCGGCGTCCAGGAACGACGTGGCGATCGAGGCCGCGAGCTCGACCGCCCACTCCCCGTCGTCCACCGCGGCGGGGCGGCGCAGGCCGCTGCCGGACTCCTGCCAGTGCGGCAGCAGCGAGCGGTCGAGCACGACGGTCACGGGGCGCACCCCGGCGCTCTCGTCGGCGCGGACCATGAGCTGGCCCCGGCGGGCGGCGCTCGCCCAGTGGACGCGGCGCGGGTCGTCGCCGGCCACGTACTCGCGCAGCACGGAGTCGTCGCTCGACTGCAGCCGAGCGCCCGTGGCCGAGTGGTCGACGTCGCCCACCGACCGCGTGCGCACGGCGAGCTCGACGGTGCGCGGCCACACCGGTACGTGGGTCGCGCTGCCGAGCGGCTGGGTGGCTCGGACCAGGCCGAACACGTCGGTCCGGGTGGTCAGCAGCGGGCCGAGCGACCAGCGGCCCCGCCGTGCGGGGGTCAGCGAGTAGTGCACGGTGATCCGGTCGGCCCGTGCCGACACGCGCGCGTGGATCCCCTGGTGGCCCGCGAGCTCGTGCGCGGCCTGCTCGGAGAGCCGCAGCCGGGAGAGCCGCTCGTACGCCGCGCCGCTGGCCTGGTGCGCGGCGACGAGCAGGCTGACGTCCGCCGTCCGGTCGCGCACCACGGGATTCGGGGTCACGGCGCGTGTGACGTGGAGGGCACCGCGCCCGGACTCGAGCCGCTGGGTGCCGATGCCCACCCAGGCCACCGCCACGACGAGCAGCGCGGCTCCGCCGAGCCCGACGACATCGGGCAGGGTCAGCACCAGCCCGAGGGGCACCAGCACCCCACCCAGGCAGGCCGCTCCGATGCCACGGGGCGTCAGCCGGACCCGGCTGATCCGTGCGAGCGTGTCACGCCATCTCATGTGCTTGTCGCCCTGGCCGCTCAGAACTGACGCCGGTCGGCGGGCTCGAGCGCGGGCACGGGCGTGCGCTGCACCAGCTCGTCGACGAGCGTCTCGGGGGTCACGCCGCTCAGGCGGGCCTCCGTGGTCAGGATGAGACGGTGAGCCAGGACGGGCCGGGCGAGCCGCTGGACGTCGTCTGGCAGCACGTGGTCGCGGCCCGCCATCGCCGCGATCGCCTTGGCCGCCCGTAGGAGCTGCAGCGACGCGCGAGGCGAGGCGCCGAGCCGGAGGCCCGGGTGCTCGCGGGTCGCCCCCACGAGCGCCACGACGTACCGCTTGACCGACGGCGACGCGTAGAGAGACCGCACGACCTGGGAGAACCGCAGCATCGCGCGACCGTCGGTGACGGCCTGCAGGTGGGCCAGGGGGGTGCTGGCCTCCTGCCGGTCGAGCATGAGGATCTCGGCGTCGGCGTCCGGGTAGCCCACCGTGATGCGCGCCATGAAGCGGTCGCGCTGTGCCTCGGGGAGCGGGTACGTGCCCTCCATCTCCACCGGGTTCTGCGTGGCGACCACGAGGAACGGCCGGGGGAGCTGGTGGGTGGTGCCGTCCACCGTGGTCTGGCCCTCCTCCATGCACTCCAGCAGTGCCGACTGCGTCTTGGGGGAGGCCCGGTTGATCTCGTCGCCGATCACGATGTTGCTGAACACCGGACCGGGGCGGAACTCGAACTCGTGGCTGCCGGTTCGGAAGATGTTGACGCCGGTCAGGTCGCTGGGCAGCAGGTCGGGCGTGAACTGGATGCGGCCCACGTGGCAGTCGATGCTCCGGGCGATCGCCTTGGCGAGCGTCGTCTTGCCGACGCCCGGTACGTCCTCGACCAGGAGGTGGCCCTCGGCCAGCAGGACCGCGAGGGTGATGTCGGCCAGTCCTGGCCGACCGGTCACGACGGACTCGACGGCTCCGCGGACGCGGGCCATGGTTTCGACCAGCTCGTCGAGCGCACCCGCGGCCTGTGGGGCGGCCCCGCCGCTGTAGTGAGTGTCCGCGAGGCCGGGCGGGACGGGTTCCGTGTGCACAGGGGGAGACCTCCATCAGGGCCGAGTCGACAGGCCGGTTCTCTGATTCTGGCGCGTGGACGCACCGGACTGGTACCGGTGCGGCTGAAGCCGCACCGGCCGGTCCAGCCTAGTAGAGATGTAAAGCACTCTGTTGTATGCGTCACGCGGTCTTCACAGATCCCAGAACTGGTTTTGCCCTGGCGAAACGGCTTCCGGTCAGGTCTGAGGACGCTGACGAGGGCGCGGCCGGGTGCGCGCTAGTCCGACATTCCACGCCACGCCGGACATGATTTTCCTCCACTCGCTCTTTACCTCTTTGACCTGCGCATTGAGGGTCGGTGGGTAGTTCTCCCCATCGTTTTTCCGAGTGCGGTGGTGGAAAGTGGAGTAGCGTGGAGTGTGCGGGAGCGAGAGGAGGTGTTGGCCCATGACTGCGATGGCAGAAGGTTTCGCGGGGTTGGGCCTGCTTCTCGGGACGTACACCCCGAAGCTGGACGAGAAGGGCCGTCTGATCCTTCCCGCCAAGTTTCGGGGGCGCCTGTCCAGCGGTCTGGTCATGACCAAAGGGCAGGAGCGGTGCCTCTTTCTTCTCCCGATGGATGAGTTTCAGCAGATCTACACCCAGATCCGGCAGGCGCCGGTGACGAGCAAGGCTGCACGGGACTACACGCGAAACTTCCTGGCGGGAGCTAGCGACGAAGTACCGGACAAGCAGGGCCGGGTCTCCATCCCGACGCACCTGCGCGAGTACGCCGGCCTGGACCGCGAGGTGGTCGTGATCGGGGTCGGCACCCGCGTGGAGGTGTGGGACGCAGCAGCCTGGTCCGCCTATCAGGAACAGACCGAACCCGACTACATCGATCAGGCCGAGGAGATCTTCCCCGGACTGAGCTTCTAGGCAGGCGAGGCGGCCGGCCGTACGGCCAGGCCTCCTCCCGCAGGATCCGGCGCACTTCCCCGCCGCCGGAACCATGCGGAGGGAGACCTGACCGGACGGCCCGCTCGCCGGCCGGCCCGGCGGCTTCAGCAGTACGGCAGGGCACGACGCACGAGAGGAGACACCGATGAACGCGACCGACAACCGTCCCGGCAGCAGCGACGCTGCGGACCGTCACCTCCCGGTGCTGCTCCAGCGCTGCGTCGACCTGCTCGCTCCGGCGCTCGCCGAGCCCGGCTCCGTCCTGGTCGACTGCACGCTCGGCATGGGCGGCCACACCGAGGCCGTCCTGGAGCAGATCCCGTCGGCCCGTGTGATCGGCATCGACCGCGACCCGCAGGCGCTGGCACTGGCGGGCGAGCGGCTGGCCCGGTTCGGTGACCGCTTCACCCCGGTGCACGCGGTGTACGACGAGATCGTCGACGTCGTGGACGAGCACGCCGGCGGGGCCGCCCAGGGTGTGCTCATGGACCTCGGGGTGTCGTCGCTACAGCTCGACGAGACCGAGCGGGGCTTCGCGTACGCCCAGGACGCGCCGCTCGACATGCGGATGGACTCCACCCAGGGCCTGACGGCGGCGGACGTGCTCAACACGTACGACGAGCGCGCCCTCGCGCGGATCCTCCGGGAGTACGGCGAGGAGCGGTTCGCGAGCAGGATCGCGCGGGCCGTCGTCCGGCGTCGGGCCGAGCGGGAGTGGGACCGCAGCGGCGAGCTCGTCGACCTGTTGCGGGCCTGTATCCCCGCTGCGACCCGCAAGACCGGGGGGCATCCGGCCAAGCGCACCTTCCAGGCGCTGCGGATCGAGGTGAACGGGGAGCTCGAGGTGCTCGAGCGCGCCGTACCCGCCGCGATCGAGGCGCTCGCCGTGGGGGGCCGCATCGTCGTGGAGTCGTACCAGTCGCTGGAGGACCGGATCGTCAAGCGCGCCATCGCGCAGGGCACGACGTCCTCGGCACCAGCAGGGCTGCCCGTCGAGCCGGAGACCCACCGGCCCTATCTCGAGGCGCTGACCCGGGGTGCGGAGGAGGCCGACGCCGAAGAGCTCGAGCGCAACCCGCGCTCGGCGTCCGTCCGGCTGCGTGCCGCCCGGCGTTTGCGCCCCACGCCCGACCACCTGCTGAACCGCACCACCAAGCACCACACCGCGAAGGAGGACCGCCGATGAGTGCTTCCACTGCTGCGACGGCCCGCGCCGCCCGACCCGCCGAGCTGCCGCGCACGCGCCGGGCTCCGCTGACCGCCATCTCCGGGGGTGCCGCCCAGCGCGGCCGACTGGACGTCGTCCGCGCGCCGCTGCACTCGAAGAGCCGGATGCCGTTCCTCGTGCTGTGCGCCACCTTGATGGTCGTCTCGTTGGTCGCGGTCCTGGTGCTGAACACCACGCTGGCCCGTGGCTCCTACGAGATGTCGGAGCTGCAGGGCGAGGTCGCGCAGACCGCCCAGGACGTGCAGGTGCTGCAGGAGGACCTCAGCGCTGCCGAGACGAGCCTGCCGGAGAAGGCGCGCAGCCTCGGCATGGTTCCGGCGGAGAACCCGACCATGGTCAGTCTCCGTACCGGCAAGGTGGTGAAGGGGACGGACCGGTGACCCGGCCGACGTCGGGCTCGGGCCGGCAGCGCACCCCGTCGGGGCGCGGTGCCGGGCCGCGCTCCGCTCAGCCGCGCTCGGCCCAGCCCGGCCGGGGCGAGAGCAAGCCGCGGCAGGGCGCGGTCCCGCAGCGCAAGCAGGGCGGCGACCCGGCCAGGAAACCCCAGGCCGGGGCGAAGCAGAAGCCCCAGCCCAAGCAGGCTCAGCCCACGAAGGATCGGTCCAGGCAGGCGCGGCCCAAGCAGACTCAGTTCGCGGCGCCCCGGCCCCGGAAGACCGAGCCGCGTGCGACCAGCACGCGGCTGGGCGCTCAGGCGCCCGCGGGCGGCGGGCGGGGGCCGGCGCGTCCCGCCCGCTCCCGGGTGGCGCGTCCCCTGCCACCCCGGCCGGGTCGCCCCGAGGTGCGGCAGCGCTGGCTGGTCGGACTCGCCGCGATGGTGGTGCTCGTGTTCCTGGTGCGCCTCGTCCACGTGCAGCTCATCGAGGGGCCGAGCCTCGCCGCGAAGGCGGAGGCGGCGCGTACGGCCACCGCGGTGACCCCCGCGCACCGTGGCGACATCACCGACGCGAACGGTGTGACGCTCGCGACGTCGGTGGACCGCTACACGGTGATCGCCGATCCTGTGGCCATCAAGGACTTCAGCGGCGCCGGCCGTCCGCACGTCGACGGAAAGCAGGTGGAGGACGGGGCGCTGGGCATCGCCCAGCTGCTCGCACCGATCCTCGACGTGCCGAAGAACGAGCTGGCGGCTCAGCTCGTGGGCGACTCGCGCTACGAGGTGCTCGCCAAGAACGTGGTGCCGCAGGTGCAGCGTGCCATCGCGGGCCTTGAGATCCGGGCGTACATCCGGACCGACCTCACCTCCCGGCGCACCTACCCGTCGCGCACCGTGGCGGGCTCCCTGGTCGGCTTCGTGGACCACGAGCAGACCGGCCGGGGCGGTATCGAGGCCGCCTACGACGACATCCTGTCCGGTACCGCCGGCTCGGACACGTACGAGCGCAGCCTCGACGGCCTGCGTATCCCCGCGGCAGGGCAGGAGTCGGTCCCGGCCGTGCCGGGCGACGACGTCCGCCTCACCCTGGTGCACGACATCCAGTGGAAGGCGCAGGACGCGATCGACGAGGCGAAGCGCACGTCCGGTTCGGAGTACGGCATAGCGATCGTCCAGGACACGCGCACGGGCGAGATCGTCGCGCTCGCCGACTCCGGGGCGGTGGATCCGAACGATCGGTCCACCGCGGCGGTCGCGGGCGGGTCGCGTGCGGTGAAGGACGTGTTCGACCCCGGGTCGACGGGCAAGGTGATCACCATGGCCGCCGCCCTGGAGGGCGGCTACTGGAAGCCGAACAGCCGGTTCACCGTGCCCGACACATACACGACGCCGAACGGCCAGACGTTCCACGACTCCCACGACCACCCGGTGCAGCGGCTCACCCTGACCGGTGTCCTGGCGCAGTCCTCGAACACGGGGACCGTCATGGTGGGCGAGGAGATCCCGCTGGCGGAGCGGCAGGATTACCTGCAGGAGTTCGGGTTCGGCGAGCCGACCGGGCTCGGCCTGCCGGGCGAGTCGGTAGGCCTGATGCCGCCGGACGACGTCGCGGACTGGGACGGCCGCACGCAGTACACGGTGCTGTTCGGGCAGGGCCTGTCCGTCAACGCGATGCAGGCCACCAGCGTGTTCTCGACGGTGGCGAACGGTGGTGTGCGGATGACGCCGACGCTGTTCGAGGGCACCACGAG
Organism: Promicromonospora aerolata; assembly: GCF_042682255.1. Taxonomy (NCBI): domain Bacteria; kingdom Bacillati; phylum Actinomycetota; class Actinomycetes; order Micrococcales; family Promicromonosporaceae; genus Promicromonospora; species Promicromonospora aerolata. Next base: position 1,715,152 of record NZ_JBHUHF010000001.1, on the reverse strand, counting down.
CCCGGACGGCACGGTGATCCCGGCCGAGCGGGAGCCGGGGGAGCGGGTGGTCTCGGAGGAGACTGCCGACACCGTCGTGGAGATGATGGAGGCCGTGACCGAGGACGGCGGCACGGGCACCAACGCCGCCGTGCCCGGCTACCGGGTGGCGGGCAAGACCGGTACGGCGCAGATGCCCGCGGGCAACGGGTGGACCTACATGGCGTCGTTCATCGGGGTCGCGCCGGCGGACGACCCCCGGTACACGGTCTCCGTGTTCCTCAAGAGCCCGAGCAGCTCGATCTTCGGCGGTGACGTCGCGGCCCCGGTGTTCAGCGACATCATGGGGTTCACGCTGCAGAAGATGGACGTGCCGCCCAGCAAGAACGACGACCGGCGGCTCAAGACCGAGTGGTGAGGCCGAGTGGTGAGCCCCTCGGTGGTCAGGTGCTGACGATCTGCACCGTGCTGCCCAGCGTGGCGGTCAGGATCGACTCGATGGCGAAGCGGGTGGCCTCGGCGAGGTCGACGGCCTCCGGGTCGAGGAGCCACTGCAGCTGAAGCCCGTCCATGACGGCGATGACGGCGTTCGCGGCGCGCTCGGCCTCGCCGTCGGGCAGCCGCACGTCCCGCTCGGTGGCCAGGTCGCGCACCGCCTGCGAGATCTCGCCCCGCAGCACCGAGAACCGGCGTGCCACCCAGCTCGACGCCGGGTGGCCGTCGGTGACGGACTCCCCGGTGAGCACCGCGTACGCCTGGACGATGCCGCGCCGGTCGGCGTTCAGGCGCGCCGTGGTGACCAGGTGCCGGAACAGGTCCATGCCGCCCGGGATGTGCTTGCCCTCGAGGTGCTGCACGTCCACGCGGTCGCGGTACTCCAGCACCTCCCACAGCAGCTTGTCCTTGGTGCCGAAGTGGTGCAGCACCCCGGCATGGGTGATGCCGACCTGTGCGGCGACGTCGACCAACGAGCCCTGGTGATAGCCCTTCGAGCCGAACACCCGCGTGGCCGCGGCGAGGATCTCCTCCCGCCGGTGGGCACGGGTCGGTCGCTTGGCCTTCGGGGCAGCCTGCTCGGTCGCTTCGGACATGCCCCAACGATACGGGGTGAACAGGCTTACTAACCAGTAAGTAAGTGTGGTTGAATGCGGGGCAGCCGTCCGACGCTGAACGGAGAACACGTTGTCATCGCAGGCCATCACTCCACAGGCCATCACTCCACAGGCCATCACTCCGCGGGCCATCGCCTCGCGGGCCATCGCCCCCGAGCCCGAGCTGCTCCGCCTCCTCGACGAGCTGTCCACCGAGGAGAAGGTGTCGCTCGTCGTGGGCGCCTCCATGTGGGCGACCACCGCGGTGCCCCGGCTCGGGCTGGAGCCGGTGGTGATGTCCGACGGCCCGGTCGGCGTGCGCGGGCCGGACGGCGGGACCTCGGCGATGTTCCCCGCCCCCTCCGCGCTGGCGGCCACCTGGGACCTTGACCTCGCGCGCCGGTCGGGGGCCCTGTTCGCCGCCGAGGCCAAGCGGCACGGCGTGGACGTCGTGCTCGCCCCCCAGGTGAACCTGCAGCGCACGCCCGTCGGTGGCCGGCACTTCGAGTGCTATTCCGAGGACCCGCACCTCACGGCCGAGATAGCCGTGGCACTCGTCGGCGCCGCGCAGGAGCAGGGCGTCGGGATGTGCGTCAAGCACTACGTCGCCAACGACTCCGAGACGGAGCGCACGCGCTACCTGGCACGCCTCGACGAGCGGACGCTCCGCGAGGCCTACCTGGCACCCTTCGAGCGGCTGGTCCAGGACGTCGTCCCGTGGTCGGTGATGGGTGCGTACAACGGCGCCGACACCGGCGGCGTCTCCGCCCCGCTCCTGGAGCACCGGCCGCTCGTGGTCGACCTCCTCAAGGAGGAGTGGGGCTACGACGGCCTGTTCGTCAGCGACTGGGTGGCCACCCAGTCGGTGCTCCCCGCCGTCCGCGGGGGACTCGACCTCCAGATGCCGGGGCCCGACGGCGCGTGGGGTGACGGCCTGCTCGACGCCGTCCGCTCCGGTGAGGTCGCCGAGCCGGAGCTCGACGACAAGGTGCTGCGCCTGCTGCGGCTCGCCCGCCGAACGGGCCGGCTGACGCTGCCCGGCGACGGGGTGGGGCAGGGCACGGGTGCGGTGGCGGCCGGTGTGCACGCCGCGATCGACCACGCGGCCGCGACCGTCCCCGAGCCTCCGGCCGAGCGCCTCCTGCGCGAGCTCGTCGCCCGCTCCGTCGTCGTGCTCAAGGACGACGCCGGGCTCGTGCCGCTCGTGCAGGACGGCGCCCGCCCGGTGCGCGTGGCGCTGCTGGGCCCCGCGGCGGTCGAGCCCTTCTTCCAGGGCGGCGGGTCGTCGTTCGTGCACCCCGACCGCCTCACCTACCCCGCCGAGGAGCTGCGTGCCGCGCTGCCGCACGGCTCCGAGGTGACGCTGCTGGCCGGCGCCCGCGCGCTGCACAACCCGCCGGAGCTCGACGTCGAGCGGTGCACCGACCAGGTCGCCGGAACCCCCGGGCTGCACGTGGAGCTGCTCGCCGCCGACGGCAGCACGCTGGAGGAGTACACGGCGCACGAGTGGACCGGCTGGCTCCACGACGTACGCCCCGACGCGGACGCCGTGCGGCTCCGCACCGAGGTCCGCCTCGACGAGCCGGGCAAGCACGAGCTGGGTGTCGGCACCGTCGGCGTGCACGGGGTGCGCATCGACGGCGCCCAGGTCGCCGCGGGCAGCACGCGCGTGGACGAGGACGTCGTGCTGTCCTCCGGCCACAACCACCCGATCGCCGCGCTCGCGACGGCGAGCGGCACGGCCGCCCTCGACGCGACGCTCCAGGTCGTGCACGCCGTCGGCTACGGGCACTTCGTGCGCGCCGCGCTCGTGCACCGGCTGCCGGGTCCGTCGCCCGAGGACGAGCTGGCGGCCGCCGTCGCCACCGCCGCGGCCGCCGACGTCGCCGTGGTGCTGGTCGGCACCACGGCGGAGGTCGAGTCCGAGGGTTACGACCGTCCCGACCTGGACCTGCCCGGGAACCAGGACGAGCTCGTGCGACGCGTGGCCGCCGCCAACCCGCGCACCGTCGTGGTCGTCAACGCCGGCGCGCCCGTGCTGCTGCCGTGGCTCGACGAGGTCCCCACCGTCCTGTGGGGCTGGCTGCCCGGCCAGGAGGCGGGCAGCGCGCTCGCCGACGTGCTGACCGGCGTCACCGAGCCGTCCGGGCGTCTGCCCTGGACGCTTCCCGCCCGGTTCGAGGACGTCCCGGTGCCGCACGCGCGGCCGGTGGACGGCGTCGTCGACTATGCCGAGGGGACCGACATCGGGTACCGGGCCTGGGAGCGGCGGCTGGAGGCCGGGCCCGACGGCACCGTGCCGGACGCCCCGGCGCCGGCCGCGCCGTTCGGGCACGGCCTGGGCTGGACCACCTGGGAGTACGAGGACGCCGTCCTGGCGTGGGGCGAGGCGCACGACGCCCCCGCCACCCTGACCGTCTACGCGACCGTCCGGAACACCGGGCGGCGCGCGGGCCGCGAGGTGGTCCAGGTCTACGTCGAGGCGCCCGACGGCGGCCCGAGCCGCCCGGTGCGGTGGCTCGGCGGCTTCGCGGTGGCGGACGTCCCCGCCATGGGCAGCGCCACCGTCCGCGTACCCGTCCCGGCCCGGGTCCTGCAGGTCTGGGACCCGCAGGCGCAGGACTGGACCACGCCGCCGGGCACCTACCGGCTGCGCACCGGCAGGTCCGTGGCGGACCTGCGACTGACCAACGAGCTGACCATCCGGCCCGGGGACCGTCCCGGCGCCGGCGCCCAGTGATCACACACCATCCGTCCCGCACACGCGGGAGGAGTGCAAGGAGGCACACAGTGAGGATTCACAAGCACGTCGCCGCGCTCGCGGCCACGGCGGCCATCGCACTGCTGGCCACGGCCTGCAGCGGCGGCGGTGGTGGAGGCACCACCCAGGCCGGCGGCGGCGAGACCCTGACGGTCGGCATGCCGAACGGCGTCCAGACCGAGAACCACAGCCCGTTCGCCACGGGCTCGTCCGCGCTGTCGCTCGGCTACGCGTTCGTCATCTACGAACCGCTGATGATGCGCAACCAGGCCCGCCCCTCCGAGGAGCCGCAGCCCTGGCTCGCGGAGAGCGTCGAGTGGAACGCGGACTACACCGAGGCGGTCATCACGCCCCGCGAGGGCGTCACCTGGTCGGACGGCGAGGAGTTCACGGCCGACGACGTCGCGTTCTCGATCCAGCTCCGCAAGGACTTCGAGGCGCTGAACACCGCCGCCCTGCCCTACGACACCGTCGAGACCGACGGCACGGCAGTCACCGTGTCGTTCACGGCCGGGCAGTACGTCAACCAGTCCAAGCTGTACGACCTGGTCATGGTGCCGGAGCACGTCTGGGCCGAGGTCGAGGACCCGACCACGGACACCAACCCCGACCCGGTGGGCACCGGACCGTACACGCTCGAGTCGTGGACGCCGCAGGCCGCCACCGTCGTGGCCCGCGACGACTACTGGGGCGGCGAGCCCGCCGTGCCGGAGATCCGCTACTCGTCGTACAACGACAACAACGCCCTGACCACGGCCCTGACCACCGGTGAGGCGCAGTGGGGCTGGACGTTCATCGCAGACTTCGAGAACGTCTACATCGCCCAGGACCCGGAGCACCACAACCAGTACTCCGCGGGCGGGCTCGGGATCGACGTGCTCTACCTGAACAACGAGACCAAGCCGTTCGACGACAAGGCGTTCCGGCAGGCGCTCAACATGGTGATCGACCGCCAGGAGCTCGTCGACGTCGCGACGTCCGGCGTGAACCCGGCGCTGACCAGCGTCACCGGCCTGCCCCTGCCCGCCGGCGAGGAGTTCCTCGCCGCCGACTACGCCGGCCAGGAGCACGCGATCGACGTCGAGGGTGCGCGCGCCCTCCTCGAGGACGCCGGCTACACCTGGGAGGGCGACACGCTCGTCGACCCCGACGGCGAGGAGGTCACCTTCGAGCTCGTGAACCCGGCCGGCTGGAACGACTACCTGACCGCGCTGGACCTCATCAAGAACTCGGCCGCCGAGCTCGGCGCGACCGCGACGGTCAACCCCGTCAACCAGGACGGCTGGTTCGCCGACATCATCCCGCCGGGCGACTTCCAGGCCACCCTGCACTGGACCGACGGCGGCGCCACCCCATGGGACATGTACGCCGACATCATGGACGGCGCCCAATACAAGAAGCTCGGCGAGCCGGCCACCTGGAACTTCGGCCGCTTCCAGAACGAGGACGCCACCCAGGCCCTCGCCGACTATGCCGCGGCGACCGACGACGCCACGCGCACCGAGGCGCTCGCCACCGTCCAGCAGGTCTTCGTCGAGGAGGTGCCGGGCATCGCCATCTGGACCCGCCCCGCCACCGCGCAGTACTCGACGCAGAACTACGTGGGCTGGCCCTCCGCGGAGGACCCCTACAACCAGCCGCAGCCCACCGGTGTGCAGGCTGCCCAGATCGTGATGAACCTCGAGCCCGCGGACGGCTGATGGGTACGAGCTCACCGGTGCTGGCCGCGCACGGCCTCACCAAACACTTTCGGGCGGGCGGACGCCGCGTGAACGGACGTCCGCCCGCCCGGGCGATCCACGCCGTGGACGGCGTGGACCTCGAGCTCCACCGCGGCCAGGTGCTGGCCGTGGTGGGGGAGTCGGGGTCGGGCAAGTCCACCGTCGCCCGCCTGCTGGCCCAGCTGATCCCGCTCACCGGCGGGCAGGTGCTCCTGGACGGCGCCGACGCGCGGGTGCGCGGCCGGCGGGCCTTCCGCGCGTACGTGCGACGCGTGCAGATGATCTTCCAGGACCCGTTCGCCTCCCTGAACCCCGTGCACCCCGTACGGCACACCCTGACCAGGGCACTGCGCCTGCACCGGCGGCAGTCCACCGGCGGCACGCTGCGCGGCGACGAGCTCGAGGCGGCGCTGACCGAGCTGCTGGAGCGGGTGCACCTCACGCCGGCCGTGCGGTACGTCGACTCCTACCCCCACGAGCTGTCCGGCGGGCAGCGGCAGCGCATCGCCATCGCGCGGGCGCTCGCCGCCGAGCCGGAGGTGCTGCTCGCGGACGAGCCGGTCTCGATGCTCGACGTCTCGATCCGGCTCGGCATCCTCAACCTGCTGGCGGACCTGCGTGACCGGCTCGGCATCGCCGTCCTGTACATCACGCACGACATCGCGTCGGCGCGCTACTTCGCCGACCGGACGACGGTGCTGTACGCGGGCCGGGTCATGGAGACCGGGGACAGCGAGTCGGTCACCCAGGAGCCGCTGCACCCGTACACGCGGCTGCTCGTGGCGTCCGCACCTGATCCGGACGACCTGGCGGGTGCCGGCGCGGCGGCGGTGCGGGACCAGGGCACCGGTGGTGAGCCGCCGAGCCTCGTGGACCCGCCACCCGGCTGCCGGTTCGCGCCGCGCTGCCCGTACGCGACCGACCTGTGCCGGAGCGAGACGCCGGAGCTGGTCGCGGTGTCGCCCGAGCGGGCGGCGGCGTGCTGGGGGTACTCCGACCGGGACGACCGGCCCGACGTCGGCCGCCCGGCCGCACGCCCGGAGGTGACCGCATGAGGTTCCTGCTGCGCAGGGTCGCCTTCTACGCGCTGACGGCGTGGGCCGCGATCACCATCAACTTCTTCATCCCCCGGATGCTGCCCGGAGACCCGGTGACGGCCCTCATGGGCCGGATGCAGGGGCGCATCGACTCCGACGCGGAGCAGTCGCTCCGCGTCCTGTTCGGGCTCGACCAGGACCTGAGCCTGTGGCAGCAGTACGTCGAGTACTGGCGCCTGCTGCTGACCGGCGACCTCGGCCTGTCCTTCACCCACTTCCCGACGCCGGTGGCCGACATCGTGAGCCAGTCGCTGCCCTGGACCGTCGGCCTGGTCGGCGTCGCGACGATCATCGCGTTCCTGCTCGGCACGCTGGCCGGGTCCTTCCTGGGCTGGCGCCGCGGGTCGTGGGCGGACGGGCTGCTGCCGGTGGCGACGTTCTTCCAGGCCGTTCCGTACTTCTGGCTGGGTCTGATCACCATCGCGGTGCTCTCGGTCAACCTGGGCTGGTTCCCGTCGAGCGGCAGCTACGACCGTGGCCTGATGCCGGCCTTCACCGGCGAGTTCATCGGCTCGGTCATCTACTACGGCTTCCTGCCCGCCCTCACGGTGGTGCTGTCGTCCGTGGCCGGCTGGGTGCTGGGCATGCGCAACATGATGGTGACGGTCTCGTCGGAGGACTACGTCACGGTGGCGCACGCCAAGGGCCTGCCGGAGCGCCAGGTGATGCTCGGTTACGCCGCCCGCAACGCCGTGCTGCCGCAGGTCTCCAGCTTCGCGCTGTCGCTCGGCTTCGTGGTCGGCGGCACGCTCATCATGGAGATGGTCTTCTCGTACCAGGGCATCGGCTACACGCTCTACCAGGCGGTCTCCACGCACGACTACCCCCTCATGCAGGGCTGCTTCCTGGTCATCACGCTGTCCGTCCTCGTCGCGAACATGGTGGCCGACCTCGCCTATGCCCTGCTCGACCCCCGCACCCGGACGGAGGACCGATGAACAACCGGCTGATGTTCCTGCGCAACGGCAAGGTGATCAGCGGCCTGGTCATCCTCGGCTTCTTCACGCTGCTGGCGCTGCTGGGCCCGTGGATCGCGCCCTACGACCCGAACCAGGTGAGCGACGCGCTGCTCAGCCCGCCCTCGGCGGCGCACTGGCTGGGCACCGACCACACCGGCCGCGACATCCTGTCGCAGCTCGTGGTCGGCACCCGGGGCGTGCTCGTCGTCGGCCTGGTCGCCGGGGTGAGCGCCACCGTCGTGGGCGTGCTCGTCGGCGTGACCGCCGGATTCGTCGGCGGGGTGGGGGACGAGTCGCTGTCCGCGCTGTCCAACATGTTCCTGGTGATCCCGCAGCTGCCGCTGATCATCCTGATCGCCGCGCAGCTGCCCTCGGCCGGCGGGCTCACCGTCGCCCTGGTCATCGGCGCCACCGGCTGGGCCTGGGGCGCCCGCGTGCTCCGCGCACAGACGCTGTCGCTGCGCAAGCGTGACTTCGTCGAGGCGGCGCGGGCCAACGGGGAGCGCACGTGGCGCCTGGTGCTCGTCGAGGTGCTGCCCAACCTGACGGCCGTGATCGCCTCCGGGTTCGTGGGCACGGTGACGTTCGCCGTGCTGTCCCAGGTCACCCTGTCGTTCATCGGCATCACGCCGGTCAGCGAGTGGAACTGGGGCACCATCCTGTTCTGGGCCCAGAACAACCTCGCACTGCAGCGTGGCGCGTGGTGGTGGTTCGTGCCGGCGGGTGCCTGCATCGCCCTGCTCGGCATGGCCCTGACGCTGGTCAACTTCGGTATCGACGAGATCGTCAACCCCCGCCTGCGGTCCACCGGCCTGCACGCGCGTTCGCTGCGCCGTCGGGGCATCCGGCCACGCGTGGGATTCACACCGGTGGTGCGGGAGGCACGGACATGAGCCAGACGGACACGAGCACGCAGCACGACACACGAGCACCGGCGCCGACGCCGTCGGACCCGGTGCTGGAGATCCGGGACCTCAGCGTCGACTACGGGTTCGGCGGCGACCCGACGCACGTGCTGCGGGAGGTGTCGCTCACGCTGGCGCGCGGCGAGGTCCTGGGGCTGGCAGGGGAGTCGGGCTGCGGCAAGTCGACCCTGGCCTACGCGGCGACGCGGCTCCTGCCACCCCCGGGCCTCATCACGGGCGGCGAAGTGTGGCTCACCGGTCGGGACGGCAGGCGCGCGGACCTGCTCGCCCTGTCCGACGCCGAGCTGCGGGCCGCACGCTGGCGCGACATCGCCATCGTGTTCCAGGGCGCGATGAGCTCCCTGAACCCGGTGTACCGGGTCGAACGCCAGCTCGTCGACGGCATCCTGGCCCACCGGCCAGGGATACGCCGCAGCGAGGCCCGGGAGCGCGCGGCCGAGCTGCTGCGGCTCGTCGGCATCTCGGCCGACCGGCTGCGGTCCTACCCGCACCAGCTCTCCGGCGGCATGCGGCAGCGCGTCATGATCGCCATGGCGCTCGCCCTGGAGCCGCAGGTGCTCATCATGGACGAGCCCACCACGGCGCTCGACGTCGTGATGCAGCGCCAGATCCTGGAGCAGGTGATGGAGCTGCGCGAGCGGCTCGGCTTCTCCGTGGTGCTCATCACGCACGACGTGTCCCTCCTGGTCGAGGTGGCCGACCGCATCGCCGTCATGTACGCGGGCGAGATCGTGGAGACGGCAGTGGCCCGCGACGTGTACACGCGGCCCCGCCACCCGTACTCGGCCGGCCTGCTCGGCTCGTTCCCCCCGCTGCACGGGCCGCGGCGGGAGCTCACCGGGATTCCCGGTGCACCGCCCGACCTCTCGAAGCGGCCCCCGGGGTGCCCGTTCGCCCCGCGGTGCCCGCACGCCCTGGACGTGTGCCGCACCGAGCTGCCTCTGCTCGGGCCGACGGCGCAGGGTGAGCCGGGACGTCGGGTCGCGTGCCACCTGCACACCCCAGGGCTCACGGACGGAGCGCTGCCGGAGCTCCTGGCGCGGTAGGGCGGGGTTGGCCGGCTCCCTCGGCTCGACCGGTCCAGGGGAGACCGTTGCTCCACGGAGTGTGTTGCCATGAGCAGACAAGGTCTACTGATGGCAACACACTCCGCTCGCGTGGGCCCTGTCCTGGCGCCCTTGCCGCTCGTCTCGTCGGCCCGTTGACCCGGACCGCCCCACAACCGCCACGTGAGTCGCACAGACGGGACAGGACCCTCCCCTCGGAAGCGGTAGGTTCTACTCCGTGACATCCCCGTTCGACCGGATCCGTCCGGCGGCCATGACCGCGCGCAAGGTCTCCGACCTCGCCATCGCGTTCGGCCTCACCATCGCCCCAGGTCATCCCGCCGACGCCGCGGTCACGTGCGTGGCGTCGGACAACCGGGTCGCCAGGCCGGGAGACCTCTTCGTGGCAGTCCCCGGTGCCCGCGCGCACGGCGCGCAGTTCGCCGCCGACGCCGTCGCACGTGGCGCCGCCGCCATCCTCACGGACGCTCGCGGAGCCGAGCTGATCGGCCCCGACGGCACGGTGCCCGTGCTCGTCGCCGACGAGGATCCTCGCGCCATTCTCGGCCAGGTCGCCGCCTGGGTGCTGGGCAACCCCGCCGAGGGCCTGATGACGTTCGGCGTCACGGGCACCAACGGCAAGACCACCACGACCTACCAGCTCGACCACCTGTTGCGGGCCCTCGGCTGGAAGGGCGGCCTGATCGGCACCGTCGAGACCCGCTCCGGCGACCGCGTCATCCCGAGCGTCCTGACGACCCCGGAGGCCGCGGACCTGCAGGCCCTGCTCGCCGCCATGCGCGAGGACCACGTGCGCACGCTCGCCATGGAGGTCTCCTCCCATGCGCTCGCGCAGCACCGGGTCGACGGCATCGTGTTCGGCGTGGCCGGGTTCACCAACCTGACCCAGGACCACCTCGACTTCCACGGCGACTTCGAGTCGTACTTCGCCACCAAGGCCGACCTGTTCACGCCCGCCCGCGCCCGCCGCGGCGTCGTCACCGTCGACGACACCTGGGGCGAGCGCATGGCCGAGGCCGTGCAGGTCCCCGTCGCGACGCTCACCACGCGGCCGGACCGGGACGCCGACTGGCAGGTGACCGACGTCGCGCCGTCCGGCACCGGGTCCGCCTTCACCCTCACCCACCGCGACGGGCGCACCCTGCGCACCTCCACCTCGCTGCCCGGCGGCTACAACGTGGCCAACGCGGCGCTCGCGGTGACGATGGTGCTGGAGGGCGGCTGCGACATCCGGGACGTGACCGAGGCGCTGGCCGCCGGCCACGGCCTGAGCGCCACGGTGCCCGGGCGCATGGAGGTGCTCGCCACCGCGCCGCGCGTGGTCGTGGACTTCGCGCACAACACGGAGGCGCTCGAGCTCAGCCTCGCCGCCCTGCGGCCGACGACCAGCGGCCGGTTGGCCGTGGTGTTCGGCGCCACGGGCGACCGCGACCCCGGCAAGCGGCCGTTCATGGGCGCGGCTGCCGTCCGCGGCGCCGACGTGGTCTACGTGACGGACGACGACCCCCACGACGAGGACCCCGCGAAGGTGCGGGCCGAGGTGCTCGCGGGCACCGGCCCCGACGGCGCGCCGGACCAGGACGTCGATGCGGCGGACGGCAGCGGCTCGCGTACGGTTGAGGTCCACGAGGTCGCCCCGCGCGCGGACGCGATCCGCGCCGCGATCGTCGCCGCCGACCCGGAGGACACGGTGCTGGTCGCCGGCCGCGGGCACGAGACCGTCCAGGAGATCGCGGGCGTGGACCATCTGCTCGACGACCGGGTCGAGGCGCGCGCGGCACTGGCAGCCCGGAAGGTGCGACCTCAGCAGGACGTCTAGCCCGAGCGGCGGAACGTGCAACCCGAGCAGTACCCCATGCAGGAGAGGACATCACAGGCATGATCGAGCTGACTGCGGCGCAGGTCGCCGCAGCCACCGGCGGGCGGCTGCACGCCGACCCCGACGTGGCGGTCACCGGGGCGGTGATCACCGACTCGCGCGACGCGGCCCCCGGTGCGCTGTTCGTGGCGCTGCCGGGCGAGCGGGTGGACGGACACGACTTCGCGGCCACCGCGGTGGCGGCGGGTGCCGCACTGGTGCTGGCCGCCCGTGAGCTGGACGGCCTGCCGACCGTCGTGGTGGACGACCCCCAGGCGGCCCTCGGCGATCTCGCCCGGCACGTCCTGGCGACGGTGCGCGACCGGTCCGACGGCGGACCGGTGCCCCAGGTCGTGGCCGTGACCGGCTCGGTCGGCAAGACCACCACCAAGGACCTGCTCGGCCAGCTCCTGGCCCCGGAGGGCACCATCATCGTGCCGAAGGGCTCGTTCAACAACGAGATCGGCCTGCCCCTGACGGTCCTGCGGGTCACCACCGACACGCGCTACCTGGTGCTCGAGATGGGTGCCGACCGCGTCGGCAACATCGCCTACCTGACGCGCATCGCGCCGCCCGACGTCGGCGTCGTGCTCGCGGTCGGTGTCGCGCACGTCGGCCACTTCGGCAGCGTCGAGGCCATCGCGCAGACCAAGGGCGAGATGGTCGAGGGCGTCGTCGAGGGGGGCTCGGTAGTGCTCAACGCCGACGACCTGCGGGTCGTCGCGATGGCGGACCGGGCCGCTCCGGGCACCACCGTGCAGACGTTCGGCACCATCCCGTCCGCCGACGTCCGCGCCGAGGACGTCACCGTGGACACCGCGGGCCGCGCGAGCTTCACGCTCCGGGTGGCGGCTGCGGGCGGGACCGACGAGCAGCGTGCCGACGTGGCGCTGCAGCTCGTGGGCGCGCACCACGTGGGCAACGCGCTCGCGGCGGCGACGGTCGCGCTGCGGCTCGGCGTGCCCGTCGCCGACGTCGCGCAGCGGCTCTCCGGCGCCACGGCCCTCAGCCCGCACCGCATGGCCGTCACCGAACGGCCCGACGGCGTCACCGTGGTCGACGACGCGTACAACGCGAACCCCGACTCCATGAAAGCCGCACTGCGCACGCTCGCCGTCATGTCGGGGCGCACCCGGCGCTCCGTCGCGGTGCTCGGCGAGATGCTCGAGCTCGGCGACGGCGCGCGCGCCGCGCACGACGAGATCGGCCGCCTCGTGGTACGGCTGAACATCAAGCAGCTGATCGTGGTCGGCGAAGGCGCCTATCACATCCACGAGGGCGCCATGCAGGAAGGGTCCTGGGGATCGGAGTCGATCTTCGTGCCCGACCTGGCGGCTGCCCGCTCGATGCTGGACGAGTCGCTGGAGCCCGGCGACGTCGTGCTCGTGAAGTCGTCCCTCGGCGCCGGGCTGGCCGAGCTCGGGGACCACCTGTCGACGGCTCTGACCACTAAGGACAACAACAAGTGATCGCGATCCTGGTCAGCGCCGCAGTGGCGCTGCTCGTCGCCCTGCTGGGCACACCGGTCTTCATCCGGTTCCTGGTCCACAAGAACTACGGGCAGTTCGTCCGCGAGGACGGCCCCACCGGGCACTTCACCAAGCGTGGTACGCCCCAGATGGGCGGCGTCGTCATCATCGCCGCCACCGTGATCGGGGTCGCGGCCTCGATGCTGGTGTCGCAGCGGCTGCCGAGCGTGTCGGCGCTGCTGGCGCTCTACCTGATGGCGGGCCTCGGCCTGATCGGGTTCCTCGACGACTTCACCAAGATCCGCAAGCAGCGCTCCCTCGGCCTGACCCCGCGCGCCAAGCTGATCGGGCAGGGCGTCGTCGGCGTCTCGTTCGCCGTGCTCGCGCTGCAGTTCCCCAACGAGAACTCGCGCACCCCCGCGTCGACCAAGATCTCGTTCCTGCGCGACACCGAGATCGACCTGGCGTTCGCCGGCGCTACCGTCGGCCTCATCCTCTTCGTGATCTGGGCCAACCTGCTGGTGTCCGCGTGGTCCAACGCGGTGAACGTGACCGACGGCCTGGACGGCCTGGCCACCGGCGTCTCGATCATCACGTTCGGCGCCTACGTGCTGGTCGGCATCTGGCAGCTCAACCAGTCGTGCCAGTTCCTGGCCACTGCCGGGCCCCGCTGCTACGAGGTGCGCGACCCGCAGGACCTCGCGGTCGTCGCCGCAGCGGTCACGGGCGCCTGCGTCGGGTTCCTGTGGTGGAACGCCAATCCCGCGAAGATCTTCATGGGCGACACCGGCTCGCTCGCCCTGGGCGGTGCCCTGGCCGGCCTGTCGATCCTGTCGCGGACCGAGCTCCTCGCGGTGATCATCGGTGGCCTGTTCGTGCTCATCGTCTCCTCGGTCGTGATCCAGGTCGGATACTTCAAGATGACGGGCAAGCGGGTGTTCAAGATGGCGCCCCTGCAGCACCACTTCGAGCTGTCCGGGTGGGGCGAGGTCACGATCGTCATCCGGTTCTGGCTCATCGCGGGTCTGCTCGCCGGCCTGGGCATGGGCATCTTCTACGCCGAGTGGGTCGCCCAGTGACCGAGGCCTCCGGCCCGGCCGCTGACACCTACGGGGCGGTCGAGCCACGCGTTCCCCTGGCCGACGCCCGCGTCGTCCTGGCGGGGCTCGGCGTCACCGGGCGGTCGCTGCAGCGGGTCCTGGCGCCACGCGTCGCGTCGTTGGTCACCGTCGACGACCAGGCCGACGACGCCGACCACTCCGGCCTGGACACCACCGCCGCGGCCGGGGTGCTGGCGCGGGCCGACCTGCTGGTCGCCTCGCCGGGCTTCGCGCCGCACCACCCCGTCGTCGCGGCGGCGCTGGCCGCCGGCGTGCCCGTGTGGAGCGAGGTCGAGCTCGCGTGGCGCCTGCGGGTCGACCGCCTGGGCTCCGCCGAGCCGGCCCGGTGGCTCGGCATCACCGGGTCCAACGGCAAGACGACGACCGTCGAGATGCTGGCCGCCATCCTGCGCGCGGCGGGCCTGCGTACGGCCGCGGTGGGGAACGTCGGCCGGTCCCTCGTCGAGGCGGCCCTCGACCCCACCCTCGACGTCCTGGCCGTGGAGCTGTCGAGCTTCCAGCTCCACTTCACCCACACGATGTCGCTGGAGGCCGGCGCGGTCCTCAACGTCTCGCCGGACCACCTCGACTGGCACGGCTCGGTCGACGCGTACACGCGTGACAAGGGCCGCATCTACGAGCGCGTGCGAGTGGCGTGCGTCTACAACGTCGCCGACCGGACCACCGAGGAGCTGGTGCGCGAGGCCGACGTGGTCGAGGGCGCACGGGCCGTCGGCTTCGCGGCCGGCGCCCCCCGCCCCGGCGACCTGGGGCTGGTCGACGACGTGCTCGTGGACCGTGTGTTCCACGCCGCGGACGACGACCCCGACCGCCGCAGGAGCGCCGCGGAGCTCGGTACCCTCGCCGACCTCGAGCAGCTCGGCGACCTGGCCGGCGTCGTGCCGACCCACATCGTGGCGGACGCCCTGGCCGCCGCCGCGCTGGCCCGGGCGCACGGCGTGCCCGCCGCCGCCGTCCGCGACGGTCTGCGGTCGTTCGGCCCGAGCGAGCACCGGATCCAGCGGGTGGCCGACGCGGGCGGCGTCACGTACGTGAACGACTCGAAGGCGACGAACTCCCACGCGGCGGCAGCCTCCCTGGCGGGCTTCGCCCACGGCACGGTGGTCTGGATCGCCGGTGGACTGGCCAAGGGAGCCACGTTCGACGACCTGGTGGCGTCCCGTGCCGACCGCCTGCGCGCGGCGGTCGTCATCGGCGCCGACCCCGGCCCCCTGGCCGACACGCTGGCCCGACACGCGCCGCAGATCCCGGTCGTGGTGGTCGATCCCGGTGACACTGGGACCGTGATGCGCCGGGCGGTCGCCGCGGCGCGGGACCTGGCGCAGCCAGGTGACACCGTGCTGCTGGCCCCGGCGGGCGCGTCGCAGGACCAGTTCGCCTCGTACGCCCGGCGCGGCGAGGAGTTCGCACGCGTGGTGCGTGAGCTCACCACCACGCACTGAGGCGCGGGAGGGACAGGGGATGGCCACGACGGGAACGAGCCGTAGCGCCACCGACCGTTCCTGGCTGGGCCAGTGGAACTCCAACGTGTCCAGCTACTACCTCCTGGTCGGCGCCACGGGACTGCTCACCGTGATCGGCCTGATGATGGTGCTGTCCAGCTCGACGGTGACGTCGATCGCCGGTGGAGGCTCGCCGTACGCGGCGTTCCTGGTCCAGGCGCAGTACGCGCTGATGGGCCTGCCGGTGCTCCTCGTTGCCGCGCACCTGCCCGTCCGCTGGTACAAGCGACTGGCGCTGCCCGGGCTCCTCGCCGCCGTGGTGCTGCTCGTCGCGGTGATCTTCATGGGAGAGATCACCAACGGGCAGCAGAACTGGCTGTCGTTCGGGCCGGTGCGGTTCCAGCCGTCGGAGCTCGCCAAGCTCGCCCTCGCGATCTGGCTCGGTACCGTGCTGGGCCGCAAGCAGCCGCTGCTCGGCCGGTGGTCGCACGCGATCATGCCGGCGGCGCCGGGCGCCGTCGTGGTGGTCGGGCTCGTGCTCGGCGGGGGAGACCTCGGTACGGCGCTCGTGATCGGTCTGCTGGTGGCGGGTGCCTTCTTCGTGGCGGGCGTGCCGCTGTCCCTGCTGGGCCTCGGTACCACGCTGGCCGCGCTCGTCGTCGGGTACGTGTTCATCGTGCAGCAGGAGGGTGGCGACCGCCTGCAGCGCATCATCGCCACCTACGGCGCCGAGTGCGACACCTCGTCGGAGTGCTACCAGTCCCTGCACGGCCTGTTCGGGCTGGGTACCGGTGGGCTGTGGGGGGTCGGCCTGGGCGGCAGCCGCGAGAAGTGGAGCTATCTGCCCGAGGCGCACAACGACTTCATCTTCGCGGTGGTCGGCGAGGAGCTCGGCCTGTTCGGCACGGTCCTGGTCCTTGCGCTGTTCGCGGTGCTGGGGCTCGCGATGAGCCGGGTGATCCAGCGGCACACCGACCCCTTCGTCAAGGTCGCCACGGCCGCCGTCGCCTGCTGGATCGTGGGCCAGGCGTTCGTCAACATCGGCGTGGTGATCGGCGTCCTGCCGGTGATCGGTGTACCGCTCCCGCTGGTGTCCGCCGGTGGCTCCGCGCTGATCACCACGATGGCCGCCCTCGGCATGGTGATCTCTTTCGCGCGGACGGAGCCGGGGGCTGCCAAGGCACTGGCTGCACGCGGTAGCGTCGTCCGCAAGTCACTGGCTGTGCTGGGCGGCGCGGTCCGTAGACGGTAGAAATGTGCACGGTGGCTCCATCTGTGAACGAGTTCCGGCACATCGGATCTCGCGCGGCGGGGCCCCGCGCACCGATCCGCCCGGGACGTACGACCGGGCGACGACGAGAAGGTGATGATGAGCTCAGCAGTTGTGTCGGTGGTGCTCGCCGGTGGCGGTAGCGCAGGACACGTGAACCCCTTGCTCGCGGTGGCCGACGAGGTGCGGCGCCGGGAGCCCGGCGCGCGCGTGCTCGCGCTCGGTACCACGACCGGCCTGGAGGCCGAGCTGGTACCGGCCCGGGGCTACGAGCTGCGGCCGGTCCCGCGGGTGCCGATGCCGCGGCGGCCCAGCCCCGACCTGCTGCGGCTGCCGGGCCGGCTGGCCGCCGCGGTGCGGGTTGCCGAGGACGCGATCGACGAGATCGGCGCGCAGGCGGTGATCGGCTTCGGCGGGTACGTGGCCACTCCGGCGTACCTCGCGGCCAAGCGCAAGGACGTACCGATCGTGATCCACGAGCAGAACGCGCGGCCGGGCCTGGCCAACCGGCTCGGCGCGCGGTGGGCGGCCCGCGTGGGCCTCACCTTCGCCGGTACGCCGCTGCGTGGCGGCGTCCTCACGGGCCTGCCGCTGCGCCAGGCCATCGCGGCCCTCGTCCACGAGCGGGAGGCCGACGCCGCGGGCGTGCGTGCCCGCGCCGCCGCCGAGCTGGGTCTGGACCCCGCGCTGCCGACCCTCGTCGTCACGGGGGGTTCCCTGGGTGCGCTGAACCTGAACCGCGCGGTGTCGGGCGCCGCCGACCAGATCCTCGCCACGGGCGCGCAGGTGCTGCACCTGACGGGCAAGGGCAAGATCGACGACGTGCGCCAGACTCTCGCGGCGGTCCCCGCCCTCGACGACCGGCGCTACCAGGTCCGCGAGTACCTCGAGCAGATGGAGCTCGCCTATGCGCTGGCCGACCTGGTGGTCTGCCGCTCCGGCGCGGGCTCGGTGGCCGAGCAGGCGGCGCTCGGCATCCCCGCCGTCTACGTCCCGCTGCCCATCGGCAACGGCGAGCAGCGACTCAACGCGCTCCCGCTGGTGGAGGCGGGCGGTGGTCTGCTGGTGGACGACGCAGACCTCACACCCGACTGGGTGTCCAGGAACGTTCCTACGCTGCTCGCGGACCGCGAGCGGCTCGGTGTCATGGCGAAGGCCGCACGGTCGGCCGGCACCAGCGACGGCGCGGCACGCGTCGTCGATCTCGTCGAGCAAGCCGTACGGTCAGCAGGTACCGACACCACGGAGGTCAGGTCATGAGCACCACGGTCACGGATCAGATGACGGGTCAGGTCGCCAAGCTCGGGCGCGTTCACATGATCGGCATAGGCGGGGCGGGGATGTCCGTCGTCGCCCGTCTGCTCGCAGGACGGGGCGTGTCCGTGCAGGGCTCGGACGCCGCCGAGTCGGAGACGCTGGAGGCCCTGCGGGCCGAGGGCGTCCAGGTGTGGGTCGGCCATGATCCGGCCCATCTCACGGGGGTGGACTCCGTGGTGATCTCCAGCGCCGTCCACGAGGACAACCCGGAGCTTGCCGCCGCACGTGCGCGCCGCCTGAACGTGCTGCACCGCTCGCAGGCGCTGGCCGCCCTCATGGAAGGGTCGCGAGGGGTCGCCGTCGCCGGCGCCCACGGCAAGACGACGACGTCGGCGATGATCGCGACGATCCTGCGCGAGGCGGGTCTCGACCCGTCGTACGCGATCGGCAGCACCGTACGCAGCGCGAACGGGTCCACGCCGGGCGGCCACCTCGGCGCGTCCGACGTGCTCGTGGCCGAGGCGGACGAGTCGGACGGCTCGTTCCTCAACTACACGCCCACGATCGCGGTGGTCACGAACGTCGAGGCGGACCACCTGGACCACTACGGGACCCCGGAGGCGTTCAACGGGGCGTTCATCCGGTTCGCGCGCCGTCTGGTGCCCGACGGCTGGCTCATCGCGTGCGCCGACGACGACGGCTCGCTGTCGGTGGGCGCCACGATCTGCGCCACGGGCGGCCACGTCATCACCTACGGCACCAGCGACACCGCACGCGTGCGCGTCACGGACATCTCGACCACGCCGGAGGGCACCACGGCCGTGCTGCGCGGCGACATCCTCGGCACCAACGAGCAGGTGGCCGACGGCGCGGGCGTGTCCGGCACCGTCCCGGGCATCCCGATGCGTCTCTCGGTCCCCGGCAAGCACAACGTGCTGAACGCGACCGCCGCCGTGATCGCCGCCGTGAAGCTGGGCGTGGCGCCCGAGCAGGCGGTCGCCGGCGTCGAGGCGTTCGTCGGCACGGGTCGCCGCTTCGAGGAGAAGGGGATGGCCGACGGCGTGCGCGTCGTCGACGACTACGCCCACCACCCGACGGAGGTCCGTGCGGTCCTGACGGCCGCGCGCGAGATCGCCGACGGCGGGCGGGTGCTGGTCCTGTTCCAGCCCCACCTGTACTCGCGCACGAAGACGTTCGCCGACCGGTTCGCCCACGAGCTGTCCGCCGCCGACGAGGTGGTCGTCACGGACGTCTACGGGGCGCGCGAGGAGCCGGACCCGTCGGTCTCGGCGAGCACGATCGTCGACCTGATGACCGACCACGGCGCCGTCTACGCGGTGCCGGACCGGCTGGACGCCGCGCACGCGATCGCCGACCTCGCGCGGCCGGGCGATGTGGTGCTCACGGTCGGCGCCGGCGACGTCACGCAGCTCGGTCCGGCCGTCCTGGCCCGCCTGACCGGCCGGGTGGCCGGCCTGGTCGCCGGGGGCTCGGCCACCGGTGCCGCGACCGCGGGGCCGGGCGAGGACTGATGCGACCGCCCGCGCGTCCTCGCGCCGCGGGCACGGCACGGCCGCGCCCCGCAGGCGAGGGTTCGGCACAGCATGGAAAGCAGAACCGGGAGCCGCAGGGTTCGGCGGCCCGGGGGGCCACGGTCCAGGGTCCGGCGCAGGAGTCCGCCCAGCGGTCTTCTGCGCCGGCTCGCCCCGGCCGTGCGGCCGGGGCGAGGGAACCGGCCCCGCGCCCCCGGGCCGAGGGCGCGGCGCGGCAGCCGGCTCCGGCAGAACGCCCGGCGAACCGCCCCGGCGCCGGCCGCCCCGCACCGTCGGGACCCCGGGACGACGTGGTCTCCGACCAGCTGGCCGACCGGCTCGCCGAGCGCACGGCGATGGCCCGCTACCGCGTGTGGCGCCGCATCGGCTGGACGTCAGTGGCCGCCGTCGTCGTCGCGGGCCTGGTGTGGGCGGCGTTCTTCTCGCCGCTGCTCGCACTCGACCCGGAGCAGGTGCGGGTGTCCGGGCAGGGCACGACGGTGAACGTCGGGCAGGTGCGCGAGACCGTGACGGACGAGTCCGGCGTGCCCCTGCCCCGGATCGACACGGTGCGTCTGCGGGAGGAGATCCTCGCGCTCAACGCGGTCAAGGACGTGACGATCACGCGGGCCTGGCCGGACGGCCTGGCGGTGGCGCTCACCTCGCGGGAGCCGGTGGCCGCGGTACCGCAGGCGGGCGACGTGTACGCCCTGATGGACGCGGAGGGCGTGCGGGTGGGCACCGCCGAGGACGTCCCCGACGACCTGCCGTCGATCGTGGTCTCGCTCGCCGACGGCGCGGCCGGCCGCCGCGCCATGGACGCTGCCCTCGCGGTGCTCGGCGCCCTGCCGCCCCGGCTGGCCGCCGACATCAAGACGGTGAGCGCGGCGACGCAGGACGACGTGCGCACCACCCTGTCCGACGGCCGGGTGATCCGGTGGGGGAGCGGAGCGCAGGTCGAGCTCAAGACCAAGGTGGCGCAGACGCTGCTGCGCGCCGAGCCGTCGGCGCGGACCATCGACGTGTCGTCGCCCGACCTGCCGGTCACGAACTGACGGCGGCGGCCGGCGCGTCGGTCGAACCCTCGTCCGGGCCCTTCGGGCGGAAAATGACATCGGTGTGCTTTCTCGCGTGCATCGTTGCGCGACACGCGCAACGATGTCTTCGACACACCAGGGCGGCACACCTACCGTCGAACTCAGCAGCAACCTGACATAACTCTAACCCTCTACCTCAACCTGAGAGTTTTAGGGATGAGAGTCGGGACTCGGGACCCGAATCGAAAGGCGACGACGTGGCAACTCCGCAGAACTACCTGGCAGTAATCAAGGTGGTCGGTATCGGCGGCGGTGGTGTGAACGCCGTCAACCGCATGATCGAGGTCGGCCTCAAGGGCGTCGAGTTCATCGCGATCAACACAGACGCACAGGCACTCCTGATGTCCGACGCCGACGTCAAGCTCGACGTGGGACGTGAGCTCACGCGCGGCCTCGGCGCCGGCGCGGACCCGGAGGTCGGCAAGAAGGCCGCCGAGGACCATGCCGAGGAGATCGAGGACGTCCTGCGCGGCGCCGACATGGTCTTCGTCACGGCGGGCGAGGGTGGCGGCACCGGTACGGGCGGTGCTCCCGTCGTGGCGCGTATCGCGCGCTCGCTCGGCGCGCTGACGGTCGGGGTCGTGACCCGTCCGTTCACGTTCGAGGGCCGCCGCCGCGCCGTGCAGGCGGAGAGCGGCATCGAGAACCTGCGCGACGAGGTCGACACGCTGATCGTGATCCCGAACGACCGGCTCCTGTCGATGTCGGACCGGAACGTGTCGGCGATCGCGGCGTTCCACTCGGCCGACCAGGTCCTGCACTCCGGCGTGCAGGGCATCACGGACCTCATCACCACGCCCGGCCTGATCAACCTGGACTTCGCGGACGTGAAGTCGGTCATGCAGGGTGCGGGGTCCGCGCTCATGGGCATCGGTTCCGCCCGGGGCGAGGACCGTGCCGTGCAGGCCGCCGAGCTGGCGATCTCGTCGCCGCTGCTCGAGGCCTCGATCGACGGTGCGCACGGCGTGCTGCTCTCGATCCAGGGCGGCAGCGACCTGGGCCTCTTCGAGGTGCACGAGGCGGCGCGGCTGGTGCAGGAGGCCGCGCACCCGGAGGCGAACATCATCTTCGGCACGGTCATCGACGACGCCCTGGGCGACGAGGTGCGCGTCACGGTGATCGCCGCGGGCTTCGACGGCGGCCTTCCCAAGGAGCGCAAGGACAACCGCGCGCTCGGTCAGGTGGCCGGAGCGGTCGCCGCGCCGGCCACCGCGGCGACACGGAGCCCTGCCACGGCACCGGTTCCGCTGCCCGACGTGTCGGACGCGGCCCGCCGCGCACCCGAGCAGCACGGCGCGCACGGCATGCCGCCGTCGGTCCCGCCGGTCCAGCAGCCGTCGCCCGTGTCGACACTGCCCCGTGTGATCGACGACGAGGGGTCGGACGACGTGCCGCGCACGCTGGACGAGCCGGCCGTCGTGGTGCAGGGCTCGTTCAACCGGCAGGAGGTCACGCGCGAGCAGGGCGAGCGTGTGGAGGTGCCGCCGCTGTATGACGAGAACCCGCGCCGGTCCTCCGAGGACCTGGACGTCCCCGACTTCCTGAAGTGATCTGACGGGTACCCTCGCAACCGTGAGCGATACCCGTACTCCTGCAGGCGTGCACCCCGTCGATCTTGGCGACGGGGTGCACGCCTTTTTCACGACCGGCGGGGGCGGCGTGTCGCCGGACCCGTGGGCGACACCGGCCGGCGGCGGTCTGAACCTCGGCCTGAACGTGTCCGACGACGCCGACCGGGTGGCCGTCAACCGGTCCCTGGCCGCAGAACGGCTCGGCGCGCCCGTGGCCTTCGCCACCCAGGTGCACGGCGACCGGGTGCTGGAGCTCGGCCCGGCCGAGCGCACCCGGTGGGCCGCCCACCGGCCGCCGGCGTCGGCGGGGGAGGCCGACGCGCTGGTCACCGCGGAGCGAGGCCTCGGCCTCGGCATCCTGGTGGCCGACTGCGTGCCGGTGCTCCTGGCCGATCCGGTGGCGCGCGTGGTCGGGGTGGCGCACGCGGGGCGCAACGGCGTGCTGGCCGGTGTGGTGCACCGCGCACTCGACACGCTCGTCGCCCGGGGTGCCGACCCTGCGCGCGTGCGCGCCGCCATCGGACCGGCGGTCTGCGGAAAGTGCTACGAGGTGCCCGCCGCGATGCGCGACGAGGTGGCGGCGGCCGAGCCCGCGACCTACGCCACGACGAACGAGGGCACACCAGGACTTGACCTGCCGGCCGGGGTGGTCGCCCAGCTCGCCGCCCGTGGGGTCGAGGCGACACGGGTGAAGCGTTGCACGCTCGAGGATCCGGACCTCTTCTCGCACCGGAGGGCCAGCGCGACCGGTACCACAACCGGACGGCAGGCAGGCATCATCGCGCTCATTTGACCGTCATCTGCCCTGTTGCTGGAGTCGCGACACGCCGATAACACCGCTCTGACCTGCAAAATCACACGGATGTCGTTTTTAGCGAGCAATCGCTGAACAACTTTGGCAAAGTTGTTCGTGGCACGGCGTGTCGCGCTTCCGGGTCGGATTGCGCCGGGCTACTTTTGTCAAGGCGACCTCGATCAGGGGTCAAGGTCGGACCTGTTGTACGGGCCCGCTGGACACCGAGACAGAAGGACGCGCAGCAGGCGACGAACGGAGAAAGAGCGATGGCCGGAGCACTTCGTAAGACCATGCTGTATCTGGGCCTCGCCGACGATCAGGGCGAGCAGGAGTACCTCGACGAGTACGACGAGGGCCTGGAGGAAAACGTGGAGGATCACCGGCACGCACAGGTCACGCCGCTGCACCGCGACGGCGTACCCCGTGAGGCACTGTCCTCGTCGGACCTGCGCCGCATCACGACGGTGCACCCGCGGTCCTACAACGACGCGCGGAGCATCGGCGAGGCCTTCCGCGGCGGGACCCCTGTGATCATGAACCTCTCCGACATGGACGACGCCGACGCCAAGCGCCTGGTCGATTTCTCCGCCGGCCTCATCTTCGGTCTGCACGGCTCGATCGAGCGGGTGACCAACAAGGTCTTCCTGCTCTCGCCCGAGCACGTGGAGATCGCCGCCGAGGAGCAGGTCGCCACCGAGAAGCCGAACGGACGCGGCGGCTTCTACAACCAGAGCTGAGCTCGACCCAGCAGGAGCAGGTGTGAGGGGCGGTCGCCGCGGCGTCCGCCCCTCACGCGTACCCGGCCGTTCGTGCACGTCCGCCTGATCTTGACCGGACTCGCGCGGCACCCACACCGGGCATCTGCCCCTGTACCCCGCTGGGACAGGTTAGGTTGTCCCTTGTGATCTGGGACTTCATCGGCTTCGTGCTGTGGCTCTTCCTGCTGTTCCTCATCGGACGGCTCATCTTCGACTGGGTGCAGTTCTTTGCCCGGGACTGGCGGCCCCGTGGCGTGCTGCTCGTGATCGCCGAGGCGATCTACACCGTCACCGACCCGCCCCTGCGGTTCCTGCGCCGCCTGATCCCACCCTTGCGGCTGGGCCAGGTCCAGCTGGACCTGGCGTTCATCGTCCTGTTCTTCGGCGTTTCGCTGCTCTCGTCGCTGGTCGGAGGCATCGGGTAGGCGAGTCGGCCTCGTGGTGAATCTGTGCTGGTTCGATGCGGGCCCCGTCGGGCCCAGGTGGCGGTGCCCGCGGAAACGTTGACCGGTGCATGGATGCGGCCTGGGGTGACACGGCACACTCTGTGAGGAAATCGTGCCCGGGTGTGCTCCCGGTGTCCCGCGCCGATGTCGTCCGCTACCGTGGGCTTCGGCGGAGGGCGCGCGGCTTGGCAGCGCCGACGTCCGTGTTCTGCGTTCCTACGTTCTAACTTTCGAGGTGACACGATGGCACTGCTCACTGCAGAGGACATCCTCAACAAGAAGTTCTCCGCGACGAAGTTCCGCGAGGGCTACGACGTCGAGGAGGTCGACGACTTCCTCGACGAGGTCGTGCGGACCCTGACCAACGTCCAGGAGGAGAACGAGGGGCTCCGGCAGAAGGTCGCGGCCGCCGAGCGGCGGATCGCCGAGCTCTCGCGGAACGACGCGGCCGGTCCTGCTCGTCCCCAGGCGGCACCCGTCGCCGCGCCCGTCATGCCGACCGGCCCTGCCGCCGGCCTCAAGGGCAACGGTCCGGAGCCGGAGTCCGCGACGGGGATGCTCCAGCTGGCGCAGAAGCTGCACGACGACTACGTGCGCTCCGGCCAGGAAGAGGGCGACCGCCTCATCACGGAGGCCAAGACCGAGGGTGCGCGCATCGTGCGCGACGCCGAGGAGACCTCGCACCGCACGCTCTCCCAGCTCGAGCAGGAGCGTTCGCTCCTGGAGCGCAAGATCGACGAGCTGCGCGTCTTCGAGCGCGACTACCGCACGCGTCTGAAGAGCTTCCTGCAGAACCTGCTCGGTGACCTCGACGCGCGTGGCTCGGCGCTGCCGCCGCGCAACAACCAGCAGTCCGGCCGCCCGGCCGAGATGGCGCAGGGCATCTGACAGCAGCACTCGTCGAGCACGGCGGCCGGGCGTCCCCACCTCACGCCCGGCCGTCGCGCGCGATACGCCAGACGCACCCATGATGGGGGCACGCCACATCGGCGTGCCCCGTTGTGCGTCCGGCCGCTTGTGCTTACGCTTCGTGGACTTGACCACCGGGGGCGACCGCGAAGGGGAACCCATGACCAAGATCTCGACCGCAACGCGAGCGGCGATCAAGCAAGAGTTCCCGAACCTGACACGAGACGTGAAGAAGTTCCCCGTCCGTGACGGCGAAGAACCCTGGACCGTGCGCGAGGCCGAGGAGCTGGCCGCACTTCTCCTCGAGGACAAGGAGCGGCTGGAGCGCGAGCTGGAGTCGGCCGACCGTGAGCTGTCCGACCTGTTGCGCAACTCCGGTGACGGCGCGGGCGACGACCAGGCCGACTACGGGTCGAGTGCTCTGGAGCGTGAGCAGGAGCTCACCCTCGTCAACAACATGCGGGACCTCCTGGACCAGACGAACCACGCGCTCGACCGCATCCGGAAGGGCACGTACGCCACCTGCGAGGTCACGGACCTGCCGATCGGCAAGGCGCGGCTCCAGGCCTTCCCGCGGGCGACGCTGTCGGTCGAGGCCAAGGCGCGCGAGGAGCGGCGCGGCGCCTGAGTGGACGGCCCGGACCCACGGGCGCGCGAGTGTGATGACGCGGGACATCGTTGATGTCCCGCGTCATCGTTCGTATCCCCCTGCTCCGTCTCCCCCTGCTCCGTCCCTGACACTCCATGTGCTCGGACACTCCATGTGCTCGCCGAACCGCAGGCCACGTGTCGATCCGGGCTCTGAGCGACGTGTTTCGTGCGGCTCGGCGTGCAGGACCACGTTCATCGTGCGGTTCGGCGGGCGCGGCCACGATGATCGTGCGGTTCGGCAGCGACCACACGGGTCTGACCGACACGCGACGTGCGGCTCGACGGCCGACGGTGCCGCCCGCCCGCCTCGACCGGTCGGTCTGAACAACGCCCTGGACCGGCTTCCCCGGTGCGACCTCGACTATTCGATATCAACACTGTGATGTCCGGGTTAAGGGTGTTCCTGGCGCAATGCCGCGGGGTTCGGTCCTGTAATGTCGCATTCTCGACCTTGTGCGCCCCGTCACGTTCCAATTGACAGGGTGAAATTTCCGCCGGATGCTCGTCCCGGTGAATCACACACGTGTGCTTCATCGCAATTCCGAGTGAGCTATTCGAGGGGGAGACACAAATGATCCGAGGATTCCGTGCGACCTGCCGTGCAGGGGCAGCCGTGGTCATGTCGGCCGGTCTGGTCGTCGCCGCGGCATCGGGTGCGAGCGCGATGGTTGCGGGCGACGCGCCCGAGCTGATCGGCGCACCCTCTGCCGGCAGCGCGACGGAGGTGGCCGACGGTGCTGCTGCCGCGGCCGACGTGCTCGGTACGACGAGCCCGCTGGGCGTCGTCGGCGCAGACGGTGCGCTGGACATGCTCGAGGGCTACGGCACCTCGGAGGCCCCCGCGGGCGTCGACGGTGCGATGGTCCCTGAGGACGTCGCGACCGCCGGTGACGTCGTCGCCGTCGAGAGCGACGGCAGCTTCAACGCGCTGAACGACGTGTGCGTCGCTCCCTGGTACTGGGAGGGCCCCGGCAACGTCGGTAGCACCGCCAACGTCACGGACTACCAGGCCTGCAACGACGGCGAGACGCAGCTCGGTGGCGACGGTTCGGTCAACGTCCTGAACAACGTGTGTGTCGCTCCGTGGCACTGGGACGGCCCGCTGAACCTGTTCAACACCGGCAACTTCACCAAGTACGCGGCCTGCAACTGACGCGAGTCGTCAATTGACTGCCGTCGTGCGGTGACGCGAGGGTAGTGCTGCAGCAGACAATCAGTGGGGCCCTTTCCCGGGTATTCGGGAAAGGGCCCCACTGCTCTGCCGGGTCGTGCCCGTGGCATGTCGTCACAGCCGCGTGGGGACGACGCGCGCCGCGCGGGGCCGCGTACCACCGGCGGCATGGGAGACTTTGCCTGATGTCTACTCCCGCTGAACCTCCCGCCGTGGCCGACGACGAGACGGCTCCCACCACCACGCCGCCGGCGTCGGGCAGTCGAGTCCTCGTCGTGTGGACAGCCGTGCTCGCGGCCTTCGTCCTGGCCGCCGACCAGCTCACCAAGTGGTGGGCCGAGTCCGCGCTGGAGGTGAACGCGCCCACCATCCAGGTCGTGGGCGACCTGCTCGGGATCCGCCTGATCTACAACCCGGGTGCGGCGCTGTCGATCGCCTCGGGCTACACGTGGATCCTGACCATCGTCGTGACGGTCGTCGTGGTGTTCATCGTCCGCGCGATCGGACGGCTCGGTTCGCGCGGGTGGGCCGTGGCGCTCGGCCTGCTGCTGGGCGGGGCCCTCGGCAACCTGGTGGACCGGCTGGCGCGCGAGCCGGGCTTCGCGCGCGGCCATGTCGTGGACTTCATCGACTACGCGGGCTTCTTCGTCGGCAACGTCGCGGACATCGCCGTCGTCTCTGCCGCCGTGCTGATCGCGCTGCTGTCGTTGCGGGGGATCGGCCTGGACGGCAAGCGGCACACGGACGAGGAGCCGGCCGCCACGCCGGACGACTCGGCGCGTGACGATCAGAGCGACCCCGCCTGATGGCGCTGCGGACGCTGCCCGTCCCGGACGGGCTCGCGGGCGACCGTGTCGACGCCGCGCTCGCCCGGATGCTCGGCTTCTCCCGGACCCGCGCGGCGGAGCTCGCCGAAGCGGGCGCCGTACGCCTGGACGGGCGCCAGGTGGGCAAGTCGGACCGGGTGCTTCCCGGAAGCTGGGTCGAGGTGGACATGCCGCAGGAGCGGCCGGCGGTCGAGGTGGTGGCGGAGCCGGTGCCCGGCATGGGCATCGTGTACGACGACGACGACCTGGTCGTGATCGACAAGCCCGTCGGCGTGGCGGCGCACCCCTCACCGGGCTGGACCGGCCCGACCGTGGTGGGCGCGCTGGTCGCGGCGGGCTACCGCGTGTCGACGTCGGGTGCCGCCGAGCGCCAGGGCATCGTGCACCGGCTCGACGTCGGGACCTCCGGCCTGATGGTCGTCGCGAAGTCGGAGCTCGCGTACACCGGCCTCAAGCGCGCGTTCAAGGAGCGCACCGTCGACAAGATCTACCACGCGCTCGCGCAGGGCCACCCCGACCCGACGTCGGGCACCGTCGACGCACCCATCGGCAGGCATCCGAGCTCGGACTGGAAGTTCGCCGTGACCGCGGACGGCAAGCCGTCGGTGACGCACTACGAGACGCTCGAGATGCTGTCGGCCGCGTCGCTGCTGGAGGTGCACCTCGAGACCGGGCGGACCCATCAGATCCGGGTCCACCTCGCCGCGCTGCGGCACCCGCTCGTGGGTGACCTGACCTACGGGGCCGACCCCGTGCTGGCCAGCAAGGTGGGTCTGACCCGGCAGTGGCTGCATGCGCACCGGCTGGGTTTCGAGCACCCCACGACGGGGCGTCGGGTCGAGGTCGAGTCGGACTATCCCGACGATCTCGCGGCGGCCCTCGAGGTCGTGCGCGGCGCGTACCGCTGATGTGAGGTTCCGCTCGGCGTTGCTGGGCGAGAGTGTCGGTGGCTCGATCTAAACTCGCCGCATGCCCACCGCCACCGCTTCGAAGAGCGACGACTTCGTCCACCTCCACGTCCACACCGAGTTCTCGATGCTGGACGGCGCGGCGAGGATCGGCGACCTCATGGAGGAGGTCGGGCGGCAGGGACAGAAGGCCATCGCGACGACCGACCACGGGTATCTGTTCGGGGCGCACGAGTTCTGGGCGCAGGCGCAGAAGGCGGGCATCAAGCCGATCATCGGCGTCGAGGCCTACGTCACGCCGGGCACCAGCCGGTTCGACCAGACGCGCGTGCGGTACGGCGAGGCAGGCCAGGAGTCCGACGACGTCTCGGCGCGTGGTGCGTACACCCACATGACGCTGCTGAGCAAGAACAACACCGGCATGCACAACCTGTTCCGGGCGTCGTCCCTCGCCTCCCTCGAAGGCCAGATGGGCAAGTGGCCCCGCATGGACAGGGACCTGCTCGAGAAGTACTCCGACGGCCTCATCGGGACCACCGGCTGCCCCTCCAGCGAGATCCAGGTGCGGCTGCGCCTGGGCCAGTGGGACGAGGCGGTCCGGCAGGCGGGCGAGCTGCAGGAGATCTTCGGCAAGGAGAACTACTTCGTCGAGCTCATGGACCACGGGCTCGACATCGAGACGCGCGTGACCAAGCAGCTCATCGAGCTGAGCAAGACGATCGGCGCTCCGCTGGTGGCCACCAACGACCTGCACTACGTGCGGGAGGAGGACGCGACCAGCCAGGAGGCGCTGCTCGCGATCAACTCCGGGTCCACCCTGGACGACCCGAACCGTTTCCGGTTCGGCGGCACGGGCTACTACGTGAAGTCGGCCGCCGAGATGCGGCAGATCTTCAAGGAGTTCCCCGAGGCGTGCGACAACACGCTGCTCATCGCCGAGCAGTGCGAGGTCTCGTTCAACGACCAGGCGAACTACATGCCGCGCTTCCCCGTGCCGGAGGGGGAGGACGAGATCTCGTGGTTCATCAAGGAGGTCGAGGCGGGGCTGCGCCGGCGCTACCCGAACGGGTACTCCGACGACGTGCGCAAGCAGGCCGACTACGAGGTCGAGATCATCATCCAGATGGGCTTCCCGGGGTACTTCCTCGTGGTCGCCGACTTCATCAACTGGTCCAAGCAGCAGGGCATCCGGGTGGGCCCGGGGCGCGGGTCGGCCGCCGGGTCGATGGTGTCCTACCTGATGGGCATCACCGAGCTGGACCCACTGGAGCACGGCCTCATCTTCGAGCGCTTCCTCAACCCGGAGCGCGTCTCCATGCCCGACGTCGACGTGGACTTCGACGAGCGCCGGCGCGGTGAGGCCATCAAGTACGTCACGGAGAAGTACGGCGACGACCGCGTGGCGATGATCGTCACCTACGGCACCATCAAGGCCAAGCAGGCCGTCAAGGACTCCGCGCGGCTGCTCGGCTTCCCCTTCGCGATGGGGGAGAAGCTCACCAAGGCGATGCCGCCCGCCGTCATGGGCAAGGACATCCCGCTGTCGGGCATCTTCGACCCGAAGCACGAGCGGTACTCGGAGGCGTCGGAGTTCCGCCAGGTGCACGACACCGACCCCGAGGCGCAGCGCGTCGTCGAGCTCGCGCGCGGCATCGAGGGCCTGAAGCGGCAGTGGGGCGTGCACGCGGCCGGCGTCATCATGTCGAGCGACCCGCTGATCGACATCATCCCGATCATGAAGCGCCCGCAGGACGGCGCGATCATCACGCAGTTCGACTACCCGACGTCCGAGGGCCTCGGCCTGATCAAGATGGACTTCCTGGGGCTGCGTAACCTCACGATCCTCGACGACGCGCTCGAGAACATCGTGATGAACGGCAAGGACCCGGTCGACATCGAGCACGTGGAGCTCGACGACAAGGCCACCTACGACCTGCTCGCCAGCGGCAACACCCTCGGCGTGTTCCAGCTCGACGGCGGCGCCATGCGCTCCCTGCTGCGCCAGATGCGGCCCGACAGCTTCGAGGACGTGTCCGCCGTCATCGCCCTGTACCGGCCCGGGCCGATGGGCATGAACTCGCACATCAACTACGCCCTGCGCAAGAACGGGCAGCAGAAGATCGAGGCAATCCACCCCGAGGTCGTCGAGCCGTTCGCGGAGATCCTGGACGAGACGTACGGCCTGATCGTCTACCAGGAGCAGGTGCAGCGCGCCGCCCAGATCATGGCCGGCTACTCGCTCGGTCAGGCCGACCTGCTGCGCCGGGCCATGGGCAAGAAGAAGCCCGAGGTGCTGGCCAAGGAGTTCGTCAACTTCGAGAAGGGTGCCAAGGACAAGGGGTACAGCAACGCCGCGATCAAGGCGGTCTGGGACACCCTGGTCCCGTTCGCCGGGTACGCCTTCAACAAGGCGCACTCCGCCGGCTACGGCCTCGTCGCGTACTGGACCGCCTACCTCAAGGCGAACTACCCGGCCGAGTACATGGCGGGGCTCCTCCAGTCCGTGGGTGACAACAAGGACAAGATGGCGCTCTACCTCAACGAGTGCCGTCGCATGGGCATCACGGTGCTCCCGCCGGACGTCAACGACTCGTCGGCGAAGTTCACGGCCGTCGGGGGAGACATCCGCTTCGGCCTCACCGGTGTGCGGAACGTGGGCCGCAACGTCGTCGACGCGATCGTGGCGGCCCGTGAGGAGAACGGCGTCTACACGTCGTTCCAGGACTTCCTCGACAAGGTCCCCGCGCCCGTGTGCAACAAGCGCACCATCGAGTCGCTCATCAAGGCGGGGGCGTTCGACTCGCTCGGGCACACGCGGCGCTCGCTGCTCGTGGTCCACGAGCAGGCCGTCGACTCCGTGATCAGCGTGAAGCGCAAGGAGGCCGAGGGCCAGTTCGACCTGTTCGCGGACTTCGGCGGAGCGGGTGACGACGAGGCGGGCATGGGCTTCTCGGTCGAGGTTCCGGACCTGCCGGACTGGGAGAAGAAGCAGAAGCTCCAGTTCGAGCGCGAGATGCTCGGGCTCTACGTGAGCGACCACCCGCTGTCCGGGCTGGAGCACGTGCTGCAGCGGGCCGCCGACACGTCGATCGCCTCCCTGATCGCCGACGAGCACCGGCCGGACAACTCCGTGGTGACGGTGGCCGGCCTGCTGACGTCGGTGCAGCGCAAGATGAGCAAGAACGGCAACCCGTGGGCCGCCGTGACCGTCGAGGACCTGGAGGGTGCCGTCGAGGTCATGTTCTTCGGCGAGACGTACCTCGCGTACTCGACGATGCTCGCGGAGGACCAGGTGGTGGTGCTGCGCGGCAAGGTGCGCCGCCGGGACGAGTCGATGCAGCTGCAGGCCATGGAGGTGGCGCTGCCCGACATCACCGTGGGCTCCGACTCGCCGCTGGCCGTGACCGTGCCGCACAGCCGGGCCGTCGAGCCCGTCATCGTGAAGCTGCGGGAGGTGCTCGCGACCCACCCCGGGTCGGCGGAGGTGCACGTCGTCGTGGCCGAGCCGGGAAAGAAGACCATGGTGCGTGCCTCGGACAGTCTCCGGGTGGAGAAGTCGCCCGCGTTGTTCGGTGACCTCAAGGCGCTGCTCGGCCAAGGCTGCCTGTCGTGAGTGAAGCGGTAGGTACCGAGACCGACAGGTACAGCGAGGGGGATCACGACCGCTTCTCGCTCGTGCCTGCCGCGTATCTCTACTTCCGGCGGGAGGGGCAGGTGCTGCTCCAGCTGCGGCAGGGCACCGGCTACCGCGACGGCTTCTGGGCGTGCGCCGCGGCCGGGCACGTCGAAGAGGGCGAGTCGGTGATCGACGCCGCCGTGCGGGAGGCCCACGAGGAGCTCGGCGTGGTCGTGGCGCCCGACGACGTGCGGCCGCTGACGGTGCTGCACCGGGGGGAGCCGGGCGGGCCCGCGATCGAGCAGCGCGTGGACTTCATGTTCGAGGTCACCCGCTGGACCGGTACGCCGACGATCCAGGAGCCCGAGAAGGCCGCGGAGCTGGCCTGGTTCCCGTTCGTCGGGCTCCCGGAACCGTTGGTCCCGCACGAGGCGGTGGTGCTGGGTGCCGTGCACGATGCCGGGCGGCACGGCACCGAGATGCCGCGTCTCCTGACCCTCGGGTTCTGACCACGCGCGCGACCGAGGTCCCGGTACGGCACGACCTGCGGTGGATGTGGGCGACGACCTTGGCGCACGACGCTGGAGCCATGACGTCGACCTCCCGCACTCCTCTCTCTCCTCTCCCTCCGACAGCGCGACGGGGGCGCCCCGGCGTCGCCGTCGCAGGTACGGCCGCCGTGGCCGTCGCCGCTTCCAGCACGGCACTGCTGCTCGGCCCGGCCGAGGACTACGCGCTGATCTTCCCGCCACCCTGGACCACGCTGGTCGCCGTCGTGCTCCTGCTCGCCTCGCTGCTCGCCGCCCGCTCCGCTCCTGGCGGCCGTGCCGAGGCGGTGCTCGGGTGGGCGGCCGCCGTCTTCTTCCTCGGCGGTTCCGGCGGCGTCGTCCTCGAGGCGTTCCGCGCGTTCTTCTGGGCGACCGGCATACCGGCAGGCGACTTCTCCCGTGTCGACTGGCCGGGAGCCGTCGCCCGGGCCATGAGCCTGGCCGCCGCTCTCGTCACCGTCCACCACACGTGGCGCCGCGCCGGCCTGCGGGTGCGTTCGACGGAGACGAGCTCCCGGACCCGGGCCGTGCTGGCCGGGGCGGCCACGGTCCTCGTCGTCCCGTACCCGTTGCTGAAGCTCGTGTGGTGGGCGCAGGCGCTCGCGAGCCCGACCCCCGCCGAACAGGGCATCTTTCCCGCGATGGAGCTGGCCGCCTTCGGGTCGGCGTTGCTCCTCGTGCTCCTGATGCTCTCGTCGCGCACACCACCCGTGCTCGGCCGGGCACTCGTGATCGGCGGCTGGGGGGCTTCGATGGCCCTGCTCAGCATGGGCTTCCTCATGGTCTTCGGTATGTTCGCGCAGCTGACCGGCCTCGCGGAGGGCGTGGTGCCCTTCTCCTCGGACCCGGCGACCCTGATGGTGTTGTGCGTCTACGGGACCTGGCTCATGCTCGGGGTGGTCGTGCTCGTCGCGACGCTCCAGCTGATGGACCGGCGCAGGAGGGCAGTGTGAACACCAGACCGACGGGCGGGGACGTGCTGATCGCCGGCGTCGCCGCAGTCGTCCTGTTCCCCCTCACCGTGCTGGTGGTGGTCACCTCGCTCCCGGGACCGCAGGCATGGATCGTGTCGGCGCTCGCGCTCGTCGCGCACGGTGCCCTCGCGTGGCGCCGCTCCCGGCCGCTGGCCTCGATGCTCCTCGTCGGTGCGGCGGTCGGCGGTCAGGTCGCGGTCACGGGACTGTTCTACCTGCTGCCCTCCACGCTGGTGCTCCCGATGAGCCTCTACGCCGCCGCGGCCTACGCCGGGCGGTGGCTGCCCCTCGCACTGGGTCTCGTCGGCTCGGCGCTCGCGGCCGTACGGCACGCGGTCGACCCGAGCGTCGTCGTCTCGGGGTTCGGGCCGACGTCGTGGCTGCTCTTTCTCCTGTTCGCAGCAGTGGTGACCTGCTCGTGGACGATGGGTCGCCTGCGTCGTGCGCAGCTCGTCGCTACCCGGCTCGCCGAGGAGCGTGCTGACGCCGAGCGCCGCGACCGGGCGCGGCGCGAGGAGCTCGCCGCAGCACAGGAACGTGGCCGCATCTCCCGTGACATGCACGACGTCCTCGCCCACTCGCTGTCGGCCATCATCGGGCAGGCCAGGGTGGCGCGGTTCGACGAGTCCCGGACCGCGCCGGCGCTCGCGACGATCGAGGAGACCGCGCGCGAGTCGCTCCACGAGATCCGGGGCATCCTGCGGCTGCTCCGGGACGGTGATGCGGATCCCCGGCCACAGCCCGGCCTCGCCGACCTCCCGGAGCTCGTCGACCGCGCACGATCGCTCGGCTGCGCTGTCACCGAGACGACGGACGGTGCGCCGCTGTCCGTGAGCGGCGCCGCCCAGGTGGCCGTCTACCGACTCGTCCAGGAGGCGATCACCAACGTGACCAAGCACGCATGTCCCGGAGCGGCAGTGGACCTGGCCCTGCGGTGGGGCGGCGACCACCTCACGGTGACGGTCGCGAACGACCGGGTCCGGACGCGGGCCGAGGCCGACGCGGGGATGGGTCTGACCGGCATGCGGGAACGGCTGCTGGCGGTCGGCGGCACCCTGGTCACGACCGACCCCGAGAGCTTCGGTGGCGGGCGGTTCGTCGTGACCGCGACGGTTCCCGCGCGGGCGGAGTCGGCGGCATGATCCGGGTGCTCGTGGTCGACGACCAGGATCTGGTGCGGGCGGGCGCCGTGGCGAGCGTCGGGGCGCAGCCGGACATGGAGGTCGTCGGCGAGGCCGCCACCGGCGTCGAAGCCGTGCACGAGGCGCTGCTCCACGTGCCCGACGTGGTGCTCATGGACATCCGGATGCCGCAGGTCGACGGCATCGATGCCACCCGCCAGATCCTCGGCCGGCATCCCGGCACCAGGGTTCTGGCGCTCACCACGTTCGACATCGACGAGTACGTCTTCGCCGCGCTCCGTGCCGGGGCGTCCGGGTTCCTGCTCAAGGACTCCTCGGTCGACGAGCTCGCCGCGGCGATCCGCGTGGTGCACCGGGGAGACTCGGTCCTGTCGCCGTCGACCACCAGCCGTCTGGTCGAGCTCATGCTCCCGGCGGTCCCCGACCCGGGGAGGCGAGCCGCCGCCGAGGCCGCCCTCACGGACCGCGAGGTCCAGATCGTGCGGCTCGTGGCGCAGGGCCTGAGCAACGCGGAGATCGGCGGCGAGGTCTTTCTGGCCGAGGCGACGGTCAAGACCCACGTCGGCCGGGTCCTGACCAAGCTCGGGCTGCGCGACCGGGTGCAGGTGGTGATCTGGGCCTACCAGAACGGTCTCGTCGGCACGGCGGGCTGACGTCCGGTACGGGGGTGGGCGCCCGGCCCCATCACGGAGCGCCCTCCTGATCCGGTGCGTGGTCCCGCGCCTGCCGGGAGGTGAGCGCGAGTGCCGCCAGGGGCAGGCCTCCGAGGAGCAGCACCAGGGCTCCGACGAGCGGTCGGGGGACCCCGCTGAAGAGTGCCGGCCCTGCTGCGAGCACGCTCATCGCGGCGATCCACAGGGCGACTCCGTAGCGGTTCTTCCGGACGAGCAGGAATGCTACGCCGCGCCCGGCGTGAGCAGCGCTCGCCCGTTCGGTGCTGCCCTCTTCCTCGGCCAGGGTCCCGTCGGGCGAGCGCACGTTCCGGCGGGCGGTGACCCCGCTGAGCAGGAACGTCGCACCCGTCCACAACATTAGTTCTGGAAGGTGTCCCACGGAGTGGGGGGCGACGATCAGCAGGACAGCAGCGGCCGTTGTCGCGGTACCGCCGCCGGCAGCGATCCTGAGCCCCAGCCGCAACCCCGTGGCACGCTTCTCGGCGCTGCTGCGTGGCGGCGTCCGACGGTCCAGCCCCCAGGCGATGAGGGCGATCGGAAGGCAGCCGAGGAAGCACACGGCCGACGCGATCAGGAGACGGTCGACGGCCGCGAGTACGAGCGCGGCAGCGATCGTCCCCGTGGTGACGGCCCAGAGGGCCACCGTGAGCCCACGTGCGGTGACTCGGTCGTTCATGGGTCCCCCAGGAGAGACAGGAAGGAGGGCGCCTGCCGAGTTCCGGCAGGCGCCCTCCTGCGTGGGCCGTCAGGTCAGCAGGCGCCCGCGTCCTGCCACGGACCCCATGCGGCGCCCGGTTCCTGGTTGCGGGTCCACCACTGCGCCTGCCAGAGGCGGCCGTCGTGGACTACCGTCTCGCCACCCGTGTAGATCCACGAGCTGGTCCAGGCCTGGTAGGTGTCCGACTCGCAGACGACCTCGGCGCCGACCTCGGCCCACGGGCCCCATGGCGAGGCACCCGGGCGATCGCCCTTGCTCCACCACTGGGCCACGTAGACCGCGCCGTCGTACGACACCGAGTCGCCGGCCCGGTAGGTGGTCCGTGCCTCCCACGCGGGCGCTGCCACGCCGGTGACGGTGACGTCGGCCGACACGACGACGGGCGCCGCGTACGGGTCGGACGTGATGTGCTCGGCGGAGTTGGTGTACGTGCCGGTGGTGGCGTCCTGATCCACCGTGACGTCGTACGAGAGCTCGACCGGGTCGAGGCTCGGCCCGGCGTAGTCGAGGCAGATGCTGCCGCCGTCGGCCAGCGCCTCGGTCGGGTCGCCCGCGTTCACGACGGCGGTGCCGAGCGTGCCCGCGAGGTTCTCGATCCCGATGGTGGCCGAGGCCGGCAGGGTGCCGACGGTGCCGTACTCGAAGGTGATCTCCGGCCGGTCGTCCGACACCGAGTTGTAGATCCACGTCTGGAACGTGCCCACGGAGTTGGACGGGTCGGTCGGGTCAGCCCCGAACTCGAACGGGTCGTCCCACTGGACCACGGCGACCTCGCCGCCGGAGGTCGCCAGCCGCACGCCGCGGTCGTTGGCCAGCGACAGCTCCAGGTCGGACCACAGCGGCGCGATGACACCGTTCGGTCCGGCGGTGGCCGGGACCTCCTGGGGCACCCAGGGGCTGCCGGTGTAGCCACCGGCGACGGTGATCAGGCCGTCCTCGGAGACGGTGAGGTGCGGCGACTGCTCGCCGTAGTGCGGGAACGGCCCAATGTTCGGGAACGCGTTGACGGCGGCGCTGTCCCCGTCGAGCGAGCTGAAGCCGACGCCGGCCTCGCCCAGGTCGAGGAACCCGGACCATGCCGCGCACTGCGGGTCCGTCTCCGGCGTCGACGCCTCGTAGGCACCCGCCACGCCCACCGGGGTGGGCAGGTCGACCTCCCACGTGATGGTCTGCCCGTCGACCACGCCGCCGCCGGTCACCGACTCGGGGTCGATGCTCAGCCCGTCGGGCACCGTGTCGGTGATCGTGTAGGTCAGGTCCTCCGGCGTCACGTTGGGCTCGACGGTCAGGTCGTACCCGATGGTGTCGCCGATCCCCGCGGCGTCCGTGGACGCGGTCTTGGTTACGTCGTCGGCCACGCGGGACAGGCGGACCGGGATCTCCCCGATGTCGCCAGGGCTGTCCGGCGAGGTGCCGAGCACCGCGGTGCCGAAGTACAGGTCACCCTCGGCGGCGTCGGGCAGGTCCCAGTGCACGCGCACGTCGTACGGCTCGCCGGCGGGCACGGAGCCCTCCGGACCGGCCACGCCCGCGTTGCCGAGGTCCTCGGCCGGGACGACGGCGGTCGCCAGCACGTGCTCGTCCGGCTGGTCCTCGCTGCCGCCCCAGTTCTGGATCAGCACCCACCAGGTCCCGGCGTCCGGGTCGGGGATGTCGCAGGCCTCTGCCGAGGCCGACGTGGTGGAGGCACAGACCTGGGTCGCCGCGCTCGGCGTGTCCCCGGTGCCCACGAACATGTCGAGGTCGGGCGCCTCGGCGTCGGTGATCTCGGCGACGAGCCGCGCCGCGCCGTCGGGCACCTCCAGCGTGGTGACGTCGACCTGGCTCAGGTCGTCGTACGGCGTGTCGTTGGTCGGGTCCTGGCTGAGCGAGCCCTCGTGCAGGTCGGCCTCGACCAGGCCGCGGACCGATCCAGTGAAGTCGGTGACCTCGATGGAGCTGAGGTCGGTCACGGCCTGCGAGCCGGCGTCGCGGCGGGTGGTGATGTCCACCTCGGCGGGCAGGATCGCGACGGCCGGGACGACGGCGACCGGCAGGGTCACGACGGGAACGTCCGGGTTGCTCGGGGTGAGCGTGACACGCCCGAACAGCGTCTCGCCCTCGGGGGCGGCCACGACGTCGGCCGAGACGGCGAGGTCGAGCGAGTCACCCGGCGACACGGCGGTCTCGGCCATGTCCACCGACACCGTCAGGCCCTCGTCGGACTCCACCGAAGCGGTCCAGGTGACGTCCGCGGGGGCGGACGGCGGAACCTGCGCCGTGCGCTCCCACGAGCACGTGGCCAGGCACTGGCTGTCCGCGAAGGACGGCAGGTTGAGCGTCTTGGGGTCGCCGCCCGCCTCCGGGTCGGCGGCCAGGTAGTTGGCGTGGGTCTCGTCGAACAGCAGGCCCGCCTGCGCGGCGAGCCCGATGTCCATGTGGCCGCTGCCCTGCTCGTACGGGGTGGCGGGGGAGCCGTCGAAGTCCACCACGCTGGTGCGCGCCGTGGTCATGAGCGCCGACTGCTGCTGCGCGGGGCTCCAGTCGGGACGGGCCTGTGTGAGCAGGGCCCCCGCGCCGGCCACGTGCGGGCTCGACATCGAGGTGCCCGAGATGATGCCGTACTCGACGTGGTCGTACGCGCCGTCGGCCACGCCGTAGGCGGCGAGGATGTCGACGCCGGGCGCGGTGATGGACGGCACGATCGTGTCGACCGCCCGGTTGGGGCCGCGCGACGAGAAGCTGGACATGGTGTCGCCGAGGGCGTCGTCCTGCGTGAACGTGGTGCCCGTGATGGCGGCGGTGTGGGCGGAGCCCTCGGCCAGCCAGTTCTTCAGCGTCTCGCCGTCGTCGTACGAGAGGAACACGCCGGGGACGGCGAACGCGTCGCCGAGCACGGAGTCGCCGTTGACGTCGTCGTTCGCCAGGACGAAGCCGGCGGCGCCCTGCGCCGCGACGTTCTCCGACTTCGCGACACGGCCGTTGCCTCCGCGGTCACAGATCACGATCTTGTCGGCGAACGCCGTCTCGTGGCCCGACGCCGCGAGGCACTCGGGATCGTCGACGGAGCCCGCGTAGACGATCTCGGTGGCGGGCAGCGGGCCGGTCAGGGACTTGCCGGTGAGGTCGCCGAGGTCGCCCGCGCTGCTGGTCAGCCCGGTGAGGGTGTTGAAGGCGTGCCGGTTGTGCGTCGAGGCGCCGACCGACGTGAGCCAGGGCGCGTCGGCGGGGGAGCCGGTGGTGGCGAACCCGGGGCCGTCGTTGCCGTTGGACGTCGCGACGAAGATGCCCGCCGCGCGCGCGTTGAGGAAGCCGAGGGCGTCGAAGTCGTTCCACAGATCCGACGGGGAGGACGAGCCGATCGAGTAGTTGATCA
Source organism: Promicromonospora aerolata (assembly GCF_042682255.1). Taxonomy (NCBI): domain Bacteria; kingdom Bacillati; phylum Actinomycetota; class Actinomycetes; order Micrococcales; family Promicromonosporaceae; genus Promicromonospora; species Promicromonospora aerolata. The sequence goes on along the minus strand of NZ_JBHUHF010000001.1, from coordinate 1,675,441 downwards.
CGTCGACACCGTCGGCGATGGCCTGGTCGATCGACGCGGTCAGGCCGGCGGTGGTGCAGCAGCCGCGGTAGCTGATCACGTTCGCGTGCGGGGCCACACCGGAGATGTCGAACGTCGGCGGGTTCGTGCCCTCGGGGGCGCTCGGGGTCACGTCGTGGACCACACCGCCGCCCGACGTCGAGGCCGTGTGCGAGCCGTGGCCGTCCTCGTCCAGGGCGCTCCGGTCGTCGGCGGTCAGGAACCCGTAGGCGCCGATCAGCTTGCCGTTGCACGGGAAGTCCGGGTCGTACTGGTCGGTGTTCGCCGGGTCGCACGCGCCCAGGTAGTTGCCCGCGCCGAGCGGGTTGGTGTGCGTGTAGCCGTCGTCGCCGGTCTCGGCGAACGACGGGCTGCTCGGGTGGATGCCGGTGTCGATGGTGCCGATGACGACGCCCTCGCCCTGGTAGTCCTCCGGCAGGCCGAGCTCCTCGACGGCGTTCCACAGGGCGTCCGCGTTGCTCCAGGCCGGGCCGGAGTCCGTGTGCAGCTCGTGCTCCTTGTCGAGCGCGATGTGCTCGACGGCCGGGTCCTTGGCGATCTCCGCGGCCTCCTGGGGTGTGAGGACGGCGGAGACACCGTTGACCGCGTACTGGTACGTGAACGGCACCTCGACGTCGTGCCCCACCGTGCGCTCCATGCGAGTGACGAAGCCGTCCTGCTCCGCCTCGAGGAACTCGGTGTACTCACGCACGCGCGGCGTCGACGGGTCGAGCGTGCGGCCGGACCGGGGGGCCGTCGCGTCCAGGTCGTCGACACCGCCGTCGTAGGTGGGCACCGCGGCGTCGGACAGCCGGATCAGGTAGGTGCGTTCTGCCTTCCCGCGCCCCAACGCCAGCTTCTGCATGGCCGGCGTGCGCTCGACGCCTGGCTCCGGCGTGGTCTCGGCCGGCACGAGGTTCTCGGCGAGGACGTCCCGCGGTTCGACCTTGTCCGCTGCGGGTGGGGCGGCGGGCACGGCGACGGCCGCCGGCGCGGCTACTGCCGCTAATGCCGTGACGGCCGCTATGACGAGCATGGACGTTCTGGACCGGTGAGACATCGACGGCTCCCTCGATACGGCAGCGATGGAACGAACTCGAGCAGGTGCTCGCTATTCCTCGCGCACGTCAGGAGGCTGTGTCAATGATTTCGTCCAGGATTCACCCGATATGGGATCCGCCGCCGTGGATCCGCCGCCGTGACCGATCCGCCCTGGAGCCGGCGCTCCGCCGTCTGCCGGCCGCCGACCCCCTTCGAGGCCTAAGCTGCTTCGCTTTGACGGGTCCCAGAGCGAAGTAACTTAGGCCTCGAAGGAGATCGGAGCTGCCGGGACAGCAGAGATCAGTGGAAGCAGAGGTCAAGTGGAAGCAGGGGTCAGTGGAAGCGGCCCCGTACCGCCTCACCGTGCGCCGGGAGGTCCTCGTCGTTGGCCACCGCGACGATGCGGTCGGCCAGCTCCTCGAGGGCGTCGCGCGTGTACTCGACCTGCTGCACCGACTTCAGGAAGCTGTGCACACCCAGGCCGCTCGCGAAGTGCGCGGTGCCCCCGGTGGGCAGCACGTGGTTGGACCCGGCCATGTAGTCGCCCAGCGACACCGGCGACCACGGCCCGACGAAGATCGCGCCCGCGCTGTGCACGCGGGAGGCGACCCGGGCGGCGTCGGCCGTCTGGACCTCGAGGTGCTCCGCGCCGTAGGCGTTGACGACCGCCACGCCGGCGGCCACGTCGTCCACCAGGACGATCGCGGACTGCGGACCCTCCAGGGCGCGGGCCACCCGCGTGGAGTGCTTGGTCGCGGACGCGAGGTCCTGCACGCGGGCCTCGACCGCGGACGCCAGCTCGGCCGAGTCGGTGACCAGCACCGACGCGGCCATCGGGTCGTGCTCCGCCTGGCTGATCAGGTCGAGGGCCACGTGCCCCGCGTCGGCGGTGGCGTCGGCCAGGACGGCGATCTCGGTGGGCCCGGCCTCCGCGTCGATGCCGACGATGCCGCGCACCAGCCGCTTCGCCGCGGCGACGTACACGTTGCCGGGGCCGGTGATGACGTCGACCGGCTCGCACAGGGTGTCGCCGTCCTGCTCCTGGCTGCCGGCTGCCCCGTAGGCGAACATCGCCACGGCCTGCGCGCCGCCGACGGCGTAGACCTCGTCCACACCGAGCAGCGCGCACGCGGCGAGGATGGTCGGGTGCGGCAGTCCGCCGTTGTCCTTCTGCGGCGGCGAGGCGACGGCGAGACCGGGCACCCCCGCCTCCTGCGCCGCGACGACGTTCATGACCACCGACGACGGGTATACCGCCAGCCCGCCGGGCGCGTACAGGCCGACCCGCTGGACGGGGATCCAGCGCTGGCGCACGACGGCGCCCGGCGCGAGGTCGGTCACGTGGTCGGCGGGGAGCTGCTCGGCGTGCACGCGGCGGACCCGGCGGATCGACTCCTCCAGGCCGCGGCGGACGAGCGGGGTGAGGCTGTCCAGCGCGTCGGTCAGCGCGGCGGCAGGGACTCGCAGGTGCTCGGGCGCTACCCCGTCGAACCGCAGCGCGATCTCGCGCAGCGCGGCGGCGCCGCCCTCGCGGACCTGGCGCAGGAGCGGCTCGACCGCATGGACGGCCTCGTCCACTCCGACCTCGGCACGGGGTAGGACGTCGAGGAGCGCGCGGCGGCCGAGGGCTTGGCCGCGCAGATCGATGCGTTGGATCACGTTGCCAGTCTATGGCGGCGGGCGAGGGACAATGCTGTGGTGTCCAACTCTGCTTTCGAATCCGACTCCGTACCCGAGGTCCCGATCCGGGACGACGTCATCCGGCTGGGCCAGTTCCTCAAGCTCGCCGACCTCGCCGAGGACGGTGCGCAGGCCCGTGACCTCATCGCCGACGGTGAGGTGCGGGTCAACGGCGACGTCGAGACCCGCCGCGGCCGTCAGCTCGTCCGTGGCGACGTGGTGAGCGTCTCGGTCCCGACGGGCGAGGCGTCCGCCCAGGTGGGCTGACCGCCGCCGCGGCGGTCGGGTGGTGGAGGGTCAGGACGCCATGTAGGTCGAGGCCATCACCTTGTCGACCGTCACGCGCAGCACCACGCGCTCCGGGTTCGGCTCCAGCTGCCGGTAGCGGCGCGCGTACCGCGCGACGGCCTCGGCGATCTCTGCCTCGTCCGAGCTGACGGCGATGGTGCCCTCCAGCGTGATCCAGCGGCCGCCCGCCACCTGGCAGATCGCGGCGCGCGGGGCACCGCCGTCGGGCAGCGGGCCCGCGTTGCGGGCCTTGAACGACGTGCGGTTCGTCGTGATCCGCGCGACTCCGGCGTCGGCGTCCCAGGTGAAGGCGACGGGGACCACGTGCGGGGATCCGTCGGGGCGCAGGGTGGTGAGGGTCGCGAGGTGGCGCTCGGTGACGAAGACGAGCTGCTCAGGGTTGAGTCGGATCACCACGCGAGTCTAGGTGTGGGTTCCCCGTATTCCCCGCCGCGCGGTATTTGGCTAGCGTCCTGACAAATGCCCGTTGCCCCGAAGGAGTGGCCATGAGACGCCGTACATCGTTCGTGGCGGCAGGAGTCGCCGCCCTGCTCGTCACCGGACTGTCGATACCGGCCGTGGTCGCGTACACCGGGCCGGTGGCCCTGGCTGCTGCCGCGAACTGCACCGCGCCGACCTGGGCCGAGGGCAGCGCGTATGCCGCCGGCGACCACGTGGTCCACCTCGGCCGCGGCTACACCGCGCTCGTCGGCCACACCGCGCACGTCGGTGCCGGCTGGACGCCGGACGCCACGCCGAGCCTGTGGACCGACGACGGCGCGTGCGCCACCGAGCCGGACCCGGACCCCACCGATCCGACGCCGGACCCCGAGCCGGACCCCACCGACCCGACGCCGGACCCCGAGCCCACGCCGACCGACTGCAGCCAGCGGCCGCGCCCGTCGGGCAAGGTGCTGCAGGGCTACTGGGAGAACTGGGACGGCGCGAGCAACGGCGTGCATCCCGGGATGGGCTGGATCCCGGTGACGGACACCCGCATCACACAGCACGGGTACAACGTGGCGACGCTGGCGTTCCCCGTGATCCTGCCGGACGGCACGGTCCGGTGGGAGGACGGCATGGACTCCGGCGTGCGGGTGCCGTCGCCGGAGGAGATGTGCGCGGCGAAGGAGAGCGGCCTCACGATCCTGATGTCGATCGGCGGTGCCACCGCCGGGATCGACCTCTCGTCGCAGGCCGTCGCGGACCGGTTCGTCGAGACGATCGTGCCGATCCTGCGGGAGTACAACTTCGACGGGATCGACATCGACATCGAGACCGGCCTGACGGGCAGCGGCTCGATCACGCAGCTGTCGACCTCGCAGGCCAACCTGATGCGGATCATCGACGGTGTGCTCGCCGGGATGCCGGACGGGTTCGGGCTGACGATGGCGCCGGAGACGGCCTACGTGACCGGCGGCAGCGTCGTCTACGGCTCGATCTGGGGCTCGTACCTGCCCATCATCAAGAAGTACGCCGACAACGGCCGGCTCTGGTGGCTCAACATGCAGTACTACAACGGCAGCATGTACGACTGCTCCGGAAACTCCTATGCGGCGGGCACGGTCGAGGGGTTCCGGGCGCAGACCGACTGCCTGGACGACGGGCTCGTCATCCAGGGCACCACGATCCGGGTGCCGTACGAGAAGCAGGTGCCGGGCCTGCCTGCCCAGGTGGGCGCGGGTGGCGGGTACCTGGAACCGGCGCTCGTGTCGCAGGCGTACGGGTCGTACGGCGGGGCGCTCAAGGGACTCATGACCTGGTCGATCAACTGGGACGGCTCGCGTGGCTGGACCTTCGGCGACAACGTGAAGGCGCTGCAGGGCCGGTAGCCGCTGCCCGACGGCGGACGCACGGGCGTTCGCCGTCGGGCAGCGTGGCGACGTCGGCAGTTGAGAACATGTGACTGATCTGTTTTTATGGCCTCCGAAGGAGGCTCACCATGCCACGAGGGTTCACCGCCCAGGAGCGGGACCGCATCAGCCGGGCGCTGCTCGCCGCCGGCCGGGACCTGTTCACCACGCAGGGTCTGCGCAAGACCGCGCTGGAGGAGCTCGTCGCACCGGCCGGCATCGTGAAGAGCACGTTCTACCAGTTCTTCGACTCGAAGGAAGCGCTGTACCTCCAGCTCATGGTGGAGGAGGCGGGCGAGGTCAAGACGCAGGTCATCGACCGTGCGCTGCTGTCCACCGACGAGGTGCGCGAGGGACTGCTCCGATTCCTGCACGCCACCCTCGACGTGCTGGAGAACAACGCTCTGTGGCGGCGCCTCGTCACCCACCCCGAGGAGATGGCAGCGGTCGCGGCGCGCCTCGGCCCGGAGCACATGGCGGCGATGGGGGACACCAACCCCTCCACGGCCCTGCTGGACTACGTCCGGGACCGGCAGGCGCATGGAGACGTGGTCGGCGACGACCCCGCCGTCGCGGTCGGGGCCCTGCAGGCGGTCCTGCTGATCCCGCTGAACACCCAGTACCTCGCCTACCCCGGCGCCTACCGCCCGACGTTCGACCTGGTCGCCGACCTCGTCGCGACCGGGCTGACCACGCGACGAGGGGACCCGGCATGAGCACCGGCGCCCGCACCGAGACCGCCTGATGAGGGCGCTGCTCATGACGCTGGGGACGCGCGGCGACGTACAGCCGTTCCTCGCGCTGGCACAGGGTCTGCAGGCGGCCGGGCACGAAGCGGTCGTCGTCGCGCCCCACCGGTTCGCGGACTTCGCCGCCGCGCACGGCGTCGCCTTCGCGGGGGTCGACGACGGACCCGTGGCGCTCCTGGACGGCGAGAACGCCGGCGCGCTGCTCGAGGGCGGCATCGGTGCCCGGCTGAACCTGATGCGCACCCTGCCGGCGATGTTCACGCGGGTGCTGGAGGACTGCTGGTCGGTCGCGCGCGGCTCCGGAGCCGACGTGGTGGTCCACAACGGCCAGATCGTCGCCGGCCAGCACGTCGCCGAGGCGCTGGGCGTGCCCGCCGTGCTCGCGCTGCCCATCCCGATGTACGTGCCGACCCGCGAGTTTCCCTGGCCGGGCGTGGAGCTGCCGGCCCGGCTGCCCGCCACCCTGAACCGCGCGACGTTCGCCGGCATGAAGAGCACGGCGCTGATGTTCAGCGGCGGCATCGACCGCTGGCGCCGCGACGCCCTGGGCCTGCCACGCCGGCGCGGGCGGCACGACCCGATGCGGCGGCCCGACGGCGGGCACGCCCCCGTGCTGCACGCGTACAGCCCCTCGGTGCTGCCGCGGCCCGCCGACTGGCCTCCGGAGGCCAGGACCACCGGGTACTGGGAGCTGGCCGGCGAGCCGAGCCCCCTGCCGGAGGACCTGCTCCGCTTCGTCGCGGACGGCACCCCACCCGTCTTCGTCGGCTTCGGCTCGATGGCCGGCGCCGACCCCGCGCGGACCACCCGCACGGTGCTGGAGGCGGTCCGGCGGTCCGGGTGCCGCCTCGTGGTCGGCGCGGGCTGGGGCGGCCTGGACGTCAGCGACCTCCCCGGCGACGTGTTCGCGGTGACGGACGTCGACTACCGCGCCCTGTTCCCGCACATGGCCGCCGTGGTACATCACGGCGGTGCCGGCACCACCGGCGTCGCGTTCGCCGCCGGCCGGCCACAGCTCGTCTGCCCGTTCGTGGCCGACCAGCCGTTCTGGGGCCGCCTCGTGCAGCGGCTCGGCGTGGGCCCGGCGCCGCAGCCGCAGAAGAAGCTCGAACCGGCGGCGCTCGCGGCCGCCCTGACGGAGCTGGTCGGCAGCCCGGCCATGTCCCGCGCGGCGCGGCGCATCGGCGAACAGGTCCGGGCCGAGGACGGCGTCGATACGGCGGTCCGGGCGCTGGAGGTGATCGCCCGGCAGCGTACGTGACCGGCCGGCGTCAGTCGTCGGCGCCGACCGTGCGGACCACGGCGTACTGGTAGCGGTGGCTGCTGCCCGGGCGGCTCGGCCGCGTCCACCAGGACTCGACCGTGCCGTGCTCGCCGAGACGCTCATGCACCGTCTGGTCGGTGCGGCGGTGAAAGTAGCGCGGTGGTCCGTAGCCCTCGTCGGGTGCGGCCAGCGGGCCGACGGTCAGCTCCTGGGCGCCCCACATGCCCACCGCGAACAGCCCGCCGGGGACGAGCACGCGCGTGATCTCGCCCAGCGCGGCGTCCAGCTCGGCGTCGTCGAGATGCATCAGCGTGCTCATCGACCAGGCGGCGTCGAAGGCATCGTCGCCGAACGGGAGCTCGGTCGCCGACGCGACCCGGGCGTCCAGGCCGGCCGCCCGGGCGACCTCGACCATGCCGGGGGAGAGGTCCGTCCCCGTGTACTCGAACCCTGCCGCCTCGATCGCCGCCCCGTCGATCCCCGGGCCGCAGCCGATCTCCAGCACGGTGCGGCGTCGCTCGGTGGCGAGCAGGACGAGGAACTCCTCCTGTGCGGCCGTGCGCCACGGCGGGATCGGCCGGTGGGCCCGGTCAGCGGCCTCGGCGTCGTAGTACGCCCGGAAGTTCGCGTGGCGCACCTCCCGGTCCGCCTGCGGGTCGGGCACGTCCGTGGTGGAGGTCACGGGCGGTGATTCTACGGATCTCCGGGCCGGAACCTGTGGACGACCCGCACGCGGTGTCGGTGGCTGCTCCTAGGATCGTGACGTGACCAAGGACCCCTTCGCAGATCTGCCCTTCAACGTGGAGGAGCCGCCGGACGACGCAGCGTTCCTGACCGAGGTCGGTGATCCGGCGCCGCCGCCCTCCGCCCGGAACACGCCTGAGGCGCAGGCCGCCAAGCTCCAGATGCTGCGCGGTCTGCTGGACGAGGGAGCGGCGGCCGCCGCCGCGACGGCCGCTGCCGCGCCACCGCCGCCGGCCACGGCGTCCGGTCCCGTACCGGACCCTGTGCCCGACGCGCCGGACGCGCCGCCCGAGCCGGTCGAGCCGGTCGAGCCGGCCGTGTCACCGGTCACCACCGCCACGCCGGGCGCCTCGTTGCGTGCGGAGGCCGAGGCTGCGCTGCGCGAGCTGGTCGGCCGCGACGACGCGCGGCTGCGGGACGACCAGTGGACCGCCATCGAGGCGCTGGCCGCCTTCCGTCGCCGGGCGCTCGTGGTGCAGCGCACCGGGTGGGGCAAGTCGGCCGTGTACTTCGTCGCCACCCGCCTGCTGCGGGCGCGCGGCGCCGGTCCCACGGTGATCGTGTCGCCGCTGCTGGCGCTCATGCGCGACCAGATCTCGGCGGCCGCCCGAGCGGGGATCCGCGCGGTGACCATCAACTCGGCCAACATGACCGAGTGGGACGAGGTGCACGCGTCGATCGCGCGCGGCGAGGTGGACGTGCTGCTCTGCTCGCCGGAACGGTTGAACAACCCCGCGTTCCGCGACGAGGTGCTCCCGCGCCTGGCGGCCGACGCAGGCCTCGTGGTCATCGACGAGGCGCACTGCATCTCGGACTGGGGGCACGACTTCCGCCCCGACTACCGGCGCATCCGCACGCTCCTGGCCGACCTGCCCACGGGCATCCCCGTGCTCGCCACGACCGCCACGGCGAACGAGCGCGTCACCCAGGACGTGGCCGAGCAGCTCGCCGTGCACGCGGACGGCGCGAGCGACGAGCCCGTGCTGGTGCTCCGCGGCGGCCTCGACCGTGAGTCGCTGCACCTGGCCGTGCTGGAGCTCGGCGACCAGCCCACGCGGGTGGCGTGGCTGGCCGAGGCGCTGCAGGACATCGAGGGGTCCGGCATCGTCTACTGCCTCACGGTGTCGGCGGCCGAGCAGGTCGCCGAACAGCTGCGTGGCTACGGCCTCGGGGTCGCCGCGTACACCGGCCGCACCGAGCCCGCGCAGCGCGAGCAGCTGGAGGCGGACCTCAAGAACAACGAGGTCAAGGCGCTCGTCGCGACCTCGGCGCTGGGCATGGGCTTCGACAAGCCCGACCTGGCGTTCGTCGTGCACCTGGGCGCGCCGTCCTCGCCGATCGCCTACTACCAGCAGGTGGGACGTGCCGGCCGTGGCGTCGACCAGGCGCTGGTGGTGCTGCTCCCGGGGGTCGAGGACAAGGCGATCTGGGACTGGTTCGGCGAGCAGGCGTTCCCCGCCGAGGGTCAGGTACGGGCCACGCTCGACGCGCTGCGTGACGGCGGCACCATGTCGACGGCGGTGCTGGAGACCCAGGTGGACCTGCGCCGGTCCCGCCTGGAGACCATGCTCAAGGTGCTCGACGTCGACGGCGCGGTCCGCCGGGTGCGCGGCGGCTGGGAGTCGACGGGCCAGGCGTGGTCGTACGACGCCGAGCGATACGCCCGCGTCGCCGCCAACCGGGCCGCGGAGCAGCAGGCCATGGTCGACTACGTCGCCACCCAGGGCTGCCGCATGGCGTACCTGCGCGCCCAGCTCGACGACCCGGAGCTGACCCCGGGCTGGCAGTGCGGGCGCTGTGACCGGTGCGGTGCGATGGACCTGCCCGAGGCGCCCGACGCCGAGGCGGTCGCCGCGGCGCGGGCCGAGATGGACCGCCCGGGCGTCGAGGTCGAGACCCGCAAGATGTGGCCGACGGGCCTGGCGTCGATCGGCCTGGACCTCAAGGGCAAGATCCTGCCGGCCGAGCTGGCCGAACCCGGTCGGGCCGTCGCCCGGCTCGACGGCCTGGGCTGGTCCGGACCGCTGCGCGACCTGCTCGCCCCGACCGCCGGCGACGGTGAGCTCCCGGTGCCGCTGCGCCGTGCCGCCGCGCGGGTGCTGGACGAGTGGAGCGCGCTGCGCCCCGCCGTCGCGCCCGCCGAGGCGGACGACGGGGAGGCAGGTGCCGCGGAGCCCGGCCCGCTCGTGATCGAGGCCGTCGTGGCGGTCCGGTCGATCAAGCGGCCGCAGCTGTCGTACCACCTGGCCACCGGGCTGGCGAAGTACCTCGGCGTGCCGATGATCGGCGCGATCGGTCCCGTCGCCGGGCAGGAGGAGCCCGGGCGGCACGACGTGAACTCCGCCATGCGGCTCGCCGGGGTGGCGCGCCGGCTGCAGCTGCAGCTCGGCGAGGGTGCGCTCCGGGGTCTGCCGGGTCGCACGGTGCTGCTCGTGGACGACTACACCGACTCGGGCTGGACGCTCACGGTCGCCGCCCGGCTGCTCCGCCAGGCCGGCGCGGGCGCCGTGTACCCGTTCGTGCTGGGCGTGCGGTGACCGTGCGGTGATCATGCCCACTCGCCCGGTGGGCGGACTCATACCAGGTCGGCGCCGCACGGTTCGTAGACTGGTCGGGTGATGACCCACGCCGTCGACCAGCACAGTGCGGAGGACAGCGCGCCCTCGGTGCGGCTGCCGTTGCGCCCCGAGCTCGCGGACGAGAAACCCTATGGCGCGCCCCAGCTCGACGTCCCGGTGCTGCTGAACGTCAACGAGAACCCGTATCCGCCCGGCGAGGAGGTGGTTGCGACCATCGCCGAGGAGGTGGCGCGCGCCGCCCGCGGGATGAACCGCTATCCGGACCGCGACGCGACCGGGCTGCGCCGGGACCTGGCGGACTACCTCGAGGTCGAGACGGGCGTCAGCCTGGAGCACCTCGACGTGTGGGCCGCGAACGGGTCCAACGAGGTGATGCTGCACGTGCTGCAGGCCTTCGGCGGCCCGGGCCGCACGGCCCTGTCGTTCGCCCCGACCTACTCCATGTACCCGGAGTACGCGCGCGACACGCACACGGCCTGGTCGGTCGGCCGCCGGGAGAGCGACTTCACGCTCGACCCCGCCTATGCCGCCGAGACCATCCGCGAGGTGGCGCCGTCGGTGATCCTGCTGGCCAGCCCGAACAACCCGACCGGCACGGCGCTGCCGACGGCCACCGTCGAGGCGGTCTGCGACGCCGCCCTGACCGTCGACGTCGACGGTGCGCATCCCGTCGTCGTGGTGGACGAGGCGTACGCGGAGTTCCGGCGTCCCGGCACCCCGTCGGCGGTAGCGCTGCTGGAGCGGTATCCGAACCTGGCGGTCACCCGCACCATGTCCAAGGCGTTCGCTGCGGCCGGTGCGCGGCTCGGCTACCTGGTCGCCTCGGGCGACTTCGTGGACGCACTGCGGATCGTGCGCCTCCCGTACCACCTGAGCGCGATCACGCAGGCAGCGGCGGGTGCCGCGCTGCGGCACCGGGAGTCGCTCATGGCGCAGGTCGCCACGCTGCGCGCCGAGCGCGACGACTGCGTCGCCTGGCTGCGTGCGCAGCGGCTGCCGAGCGGTCTCCCGTTCGAGGTGGCCGAGACGGACGCCAACTTCGTGCTGTTCGGCACGTTCAGCGATCGGCACGCGGTGTGGCAGGGTCTGCTGGATCGCGGCGTGCTGATCCGCGAGACCGGCCCCGACGGCTGGCTGCGCGTGTCGATCGGCACGCCCGCAGAGATGGCCGCGTTCCGCGCGGCGCTCACCGAGGTTCTGGGTCAGCAGGGAGAGGAACGGTCATGAGCAGGACAGCACGCGTCGAGCGCGCCACGTCCGAGTCGAAGGTGCTGGTCGAGCTCGACCTCGACGGCACGGGACGTACCGAGATCAGCACGAGCGTGCCGTTCTACGACCACATGCTCACCGCGCTCGGCAAGCACTCGCTGATCGACCTCACGGTGCAGGCGACCGGCGACACCCACATCGACGCCCACCACACGGTCGAGGACGTGGCGATCAGCCTCGGCGAGGCGTTGCGTCAGGCCCTCGGCGACAAGGCCGGCATCTCCCGGTTCGGCGACGCGCTCGTGCCGCTCGACGAGGCGCTCGCGCAAGCGGTGGTCGACGTGTCGGGCAGGCCCTACCTGGTGCACGAGGGTGAGCCGGCCGGCCAGGAGTACCACCTCATCGGCGGCCACTTCACCGGTTCGCTGACCCGGCACGTGCTGGAGTCGATCGCCCACCACGCGGGCATCTGCCTGCACGTACGGGTGCTCGCCGGCAGGGACCCGCACCACATCGTCGAAGCTCAGTTCAAGGCGCTGGCGCGTGCGCTGCGCGCCGCCGTCGCCGTCGACCCCCGGGTCGACGGCATCCCGTCCACGAAGGGTGCGCTCTAGCCGCCATGTCCGACAGCACCGACAGCACCAGGCCCGAGAACGACGGGTCCAGCAGCAACACGCCGACCGGCGACGACCTGCCCGACTTCGATCTCGACAACCTCGAGATCCCGGACGACCTGTCGTCCCTGACCGGCAGCGGCGAGCCGGAGTTCGCTGCGCTCATCACGCAGATCGCCGGCGCCGAGCCGCTCGCCGCGGCCAGCTCCCTGGCGCAGCTCGACCTCGACGCCGTACCCACCGCCGTCGGGGCCGTCGGCGTGCTCCGCGATCTTGCGGGCGACGCGCCCGAACAGGCCGCGGCGGCGGTCTCCCAGCTCGTCCGGGGAGTCCCGCTCGTCCTGGTGACGCGCACCGGCGAGCAGATGACGGCGGTCCGGTTCTCCGACGGGGCCCGCGGCGACGAGCTCGCCCCGGGTCTCGTGCTCGGCGGCGCTCCCGAGGACGTGGTCGACCTGCTGACGGGCGCCACCTCCGTGGACGACTTCGACGGCGTCGTGGGCTCGACCTCGATCAGCAAGTTCAAGGCGGTGCGGATGCTGACGTCCGCGGCGCGCAAGGCACGCAAGGGCATGGGCAAGGGCGAGCCCGGCCCGGACAGCACGGACGGGGCCTGAGCGTGGGCACGAGGGTCGTCGTACTCGACTACGGTTTCGGCAACGTGCGGTCCGCCGTCCGCTCGCTGGAACGGGTCGGTGCGGACGTGACGCTGACCGCCGACCGCGCCACCGCGCAGGAGGCCGACGGCCTCGTGGTGCCGGGGGTCGGTGCGTTCGCCGCCTGCATGGCGGGGCTGAAGGCGGTCCGCGGGCACGAGGTGGTGGGCCGCAGGCTCGCCGGCAACCGTCCGGTCCTCGGCATCTGCGTGGGTATGCAGGTCATGTTCGACGCCGGGGTGGAGCACGGTGAGCGCGCCGACGGCATCGGCGAGTGGCCCGGTGTCGTCGAGCGGCTGCAGGCCGAGGTCGTGCCGCACATGGGCTGGTCGCCGGTCGACGTGCCCGACGGGTCGGTCCTCTTCGACGGGATCGCCGACGAGCGGTTCTACTTCGTGCACTCGTACGCCGCCCAGGCCTTCACCAAGGGGTACGACGAGAACGCCGTGGGGATCTTCTCCCCGCCGAAGGTCACCTGGGCCGACCACGGCGGCCGCTTCGTCGCGGCCGTGGAGGACGGCCCCTTGGCGGCGACCCAGTTCCACCCGGAGAAGTCGGGCGACGCGGGCGCGAGCCTCCTGGAGAACTGGGTCCGCTCGCTCGCCTAACCCCCACCCACGACCCGTTGAGTGCTGGATATTTGTCGTCCGGCAGGGGTCGATACGACAAATACCCAGCACTCAGCTCAGACTCAGACTGACTTTGGAGAGATATGTCCGACCGCCTCGTGCTCCTGCCCGCCGTCGACGTCGCCGACGGCCAGGCCGTCCGCCTCGTCCAAGGGGAGGCCGGATCCGAGACCTCGTACGGCGACCCGCTCACGGCCGCCCTGGACTGGCAGTCCGGTGGCGCCGAGTGGGTCCACCTCGTGGACCTGGACGCCGCCTTCGGGCGCGGTTCCAACGCCGAGCTGCTGGCCCGGGTGGTGGGTGAGCTCGACGTGCAGGTGGAGCTGTCGGGCGGGATCCGCGACGACGAGTCGCTGAAGCGTGCGCTCGCGACCGGCGCCCGGCGTATCAACCTGGGCACCGCCGCGCTGGAGGACCCGGCCTGGACGGCCAAGGTGATCGGCGAGCACGGCGACCGCGTCGCCGTGGGGCTCGACGTGCGCGGCACCACGCTCGCCGCACGCGGCTGGACCAAGGAGGGCGGCGACCTCTGGGAGGTCCTCGACCGGCTGGACGCGGCCGGCTGCGCCCGCTACGTGGTCACGGACGTCACCAAGGACGGCACGCTGCGCGGCCCCAACCTCGACCTGCTGTCCGACGTCGCCGCGCGCACCTCCGCGCACGTCGTCGCCTCGGGCGGCATCTCGTCGCTCGACGACCTCAGCGCGCTCCGCTCGCTGGGCACCATCGAGGGCGCCGTGGTCGGCAAGGCGCTGTACGCGGGCGCGTTCACGCTGCCCGAGGCGCTCGACGTCGCCGGCCGCCCGGCTGCCGGGGCAGCCGGGCGCACGAGCGACGAGGCGCCGGAGTGAAGTCGATCCAGCCCTCCAGCCAGTTCGCGGACGACGACGGCTCGGCCGACGACGAGCTGACCAGCCTGCTGGCCGGCTACACGACCGGGACGGTCCAGCTGCGCGACGTCGTCGCCCGGCTGGCCGAGACCCGGGTGCTGGTCCCGGTGCTGGCCGAGCTCGGTGTCGCGGAGCAGAACCCGGACGGGTTGCCCGTCGACAAGGAGGCGTCCTCGGGAGTCGTGGCGCTCGAAGCACCGGACGGGCGCCGAGCGCTGCCCGTCTTCACGTCGGTCGCAGCCATGCAGACCTGGCGACCCGACGCGCGCCCGGTACCCGTCGAGGCCACGCGCGCCGCCCTGTCCGCGGTGAACGAGAACTGGGCCCTCATTGTCGTGGACCCCGCCGGGCCCGCGACGGCGCTCGTCCCGCGACCTGCCGTCTGGGCGCTCGCGCAGGGCGAGGAGTGGCGGCCGGCCCTCGTCCCGCACGAGGACGGGTTGGCCGTGGACCCCGAGATCGCGTCGGAGATCGCGGTCGCGGCCGCGCCCGTGCAGCACGTGGTGCGGGCGCACGCCGAGCCCGGGCGCAAGGCCGAGGTCGCAGTGGTGCTCGGGCTCGACCCGGGGCTGGACCGCGCCGGGCTCGACACGGTGCTGGGCCAGGTCAACGCCCGGCTCGCGGCGTCACAGGTGATCTCGGCCCGGGTGGACTCGCTGGAGCTGCGGATCGGCGCGGCGCGCTGACAGCGGCGAGCCGCTGCACAGCGCGAGATGACCATGCACCTGCTGCCAGAACGGGCTCCGTTCTGGCAGCAGGTGCATGGTCAACAACCCGTTGCCGGGGTGAACGCCGTGTCGTCGGCCAGCATGTCCTGCAGCGTCGACAGGGGCACGAGCAGGCTGTTGTCGTCCGCGGTCTTCGCGTAGACGACGCCGATCACCCGACCCTTGTCGTCCAGCGCTGCCGACCCGGACGAGCCGGGCTCGACCGGGGCGTCCGTGAGCAGCACCTCGCCGAGGTTCGCGTTCAGCGGGTCGCGCGTCGTGCCCATGACCTCGCCCTCCGTCACGGTGAGCTCCCCGCCCGCCGGGTAGCCCACCACGGTGACGGGATCGCCCGGCTTCGGGTCGGTCTTCGCCAGCTCCGGGAACGACGGCAGCGGGTCGGTGGTCCGGACGACGGCCAGGTCCGCGAGCCCCGCCGTCGCCGTCGCGCCGACGGTGATGTCATGCCCGTCGTACGTGCTGACCTCGAGCTCCTCCGAGTCTGCGACGACGTGCTTGTTGGTGATCAGCGTGTGGTCGTCGATGGCGAACCCCGAACCCGTCGACAGCTCCTCGCAGCCGACGTTCCGGATCCGGACCGCCATGCGCTCCACGGCGTCGAACCCGTCGGGGCTCAGGGTGTCACTGCCGGCCGCGGGGGACAGGTCCACCGGTGTGGACGGCACAATGTCGCTCGGCACCGGTTCCGGCAGGGGCGGCAGCACACCGCAGCCGCCCAGTGACAGCGACCCGGCCACGAAGAGGGCTCCGGCGGCGAGGGCCCGGCCCGCGCGCGAGCGCCCTCCCCACCTCACGGTCGCAGCTCCTGCTGCAGCGACTCGTTGGCCTGCTCGGCATCCGCGCAGAGCTCGTTGACCTGCCGCTCGTAGCGGTTCAGGTCCGCGGCCTCGTACTGGTCGGCGTCCTTGAGGTAGCCGACGAGCTGCTCCTGGCCCGACACGCACTGCCCCAGCGCCGAGGCGACCGTGGCGGCAGCGGCGCTGACCTGGGTCTGGTAGTCGAGGTACTGCTGCGAGGCGACGTTCTCGTCACCGAGCTGGGCCTTCTCGTTCGCCAGGTCCGTGATGCGCGCCGTCGCGGTGGAGAGCTGGTCGCGGGCGGCCTTGAGCTCCGAGTTGGCACCGTCGAGCTGCAGCTGCAAGGACGCCACCTCCTCGGCGTACCCGTGCGCCTTCTCCTCCCACTCGGCGGAGCTGCGCTGCCAGCGGACGGTCGTCAGCCACAGGTAGGCGCCGACGGCGATGGTGGCGACCAGCAGGACGGCGAGCACACGAGAGCCGCGGCCACGGCGCGGACCCGGTTCCGGAGCTGGGCCGGGTGCCGCTACGAGGGGAGCTTCGGTCATCAGACGACGGAACCCGTGTACTTCTCGCCCGGCCCCTCGCCCGCCGCGTCGGGGATCACCGACGCCTCGCGGAACGCGAGCTGGAGGCTGCGCAGGCCGTCCCGCAGCGAGCGGGCGTGCTGGTTGCCGATGTCCGGCGCGCTCGCGACCACCAGCGCGGCCAGCGCGGTGATCAGCTTGCGGGCCTCGTCGAGGTCCTTGAGCTCCTCGGCGTCATCGCCCTCGGCCAGCCCGCACTTCACGGCGGCGGCGCTCATGAGGTGTACGGCGGCGGTCGTGATGACCTCGACGGCCGCGACCTGGGCGATGTCACGGGTGGCCTGATCGGTGCCGACCGGAGCGTCGATGCCGGCGGGGGTCTCATCGGTGGAGCTCATGGGCACCATCTTTCCATCCCGGCGAGGGTGCGGGTGAACATCTCGTCCGGGCGGGTAGCCTGCGTGCGTTCAAAGGTGACACAGGGGGAGGCCCTTCGATGCACGACGACATCACACTGACCACCGGGCGCGCGCGACGCGTGCTGACGGAGCGCATCTGGCCGGCGGTCCACGGGACGTCCGTACCGCTCGACGTCGAGTGGCACGTGCTGCCGGGGGAGCCGGTCTCCCCGCAGGAGGGGCTGGCCCTGACGATGGAGCCGTACGAGGTGGGCACACCGTGGGGCCGGGCCTGGGGCACCACGTGGTTCCGCCTGACGGGCACGGTCCCGGCCGAGTGGGCGGGGCGGGCGGTGGAGGTCGTGGTCGACCTGGGCTTCGACACGAACATGCCCGGCTTCCAGTCCGAGGCGCTGGTGTACCGCCCGGACGGCAGCCCGGTGAAGTCGATCAACCCTCGCAACCAGCACGTCCCGGTGTCCGACGCCGCGGCCGGCGGCGAACAGGTCGAGCTGTACCTGGAGGGTGCCTCCAACCCCGTGCTGCTGGGGCACGACCTGTTCCAGCAGACCCAGGAGGGCGACACCAGGACATCCTCGCCGCGGCCCCTGTACACGACCCGGCGCATGGACCTCGCGGTCTTCGAGGCCGAGGTGCACGACCTCGCGCTCGACGTCGAAGTGCTCCTCGAGCTGCAGGCCGAGCTGCCCACCGGCCCGCGCCGCATGCGGATCCTGCAGGCCCTCGACGACGCCCTCGACGCGCTCGACCTGCAGCGCATCCCCGAGACAGCCGCCGCGGCCCGGGCGGCGCTCGCGGACGTGCTCGCCAGCCCGGCCGAGCCGAGCGCCCACGAGATCTCCGCAGTCGGGCACGCGCACATCGACTCGGCGTGGTTGTGGCCGGTGCGGGAGACGATCCGCAAGGTCGCGCGCACCACGTCGTCCATGGCGGACCTCATCGACCGTACCGACGACTTCGTGTACGGCATGTCCTCGGCCCAGCAGTACGCGTGGGTCAAGGAGCACCGGCCCGAGGTGTGGACCCGGATCAAGGACGCCGTGGCATCGGGGCGCTTCCTGCCGCTGGGTGGCATGTGGGTCGAGTCCGACACCGTGATGCCGTCGGGTGAGGCGCTCGCCCGCCAGTTCTCCCAGGGGCAGCGGTTCTTCGAGCGTGAGCTCGGCGTGCGCACCCGCGGCGTCTGGCTGCCCGACTCGTTCGGCTACTCCCCGGCCCTGCCGCAGCTCGTGCGCCGCGCCGGGTTCGACTGGTTCTTCACGCAGAAGATCTCCTGGAACCAGGTCAACAAGTTTCCGCACCACACGTTCTGGTGGGAGGGCATCGACGGCTCCCGCGTGCTGACCCACTTCCCGCCCATGGACACCTACAACTCGCAGCTCTCGGGCGAGGAGGTCGCCAAGGCGGCGCACCAGTTCCGCGAGTCGCGGTACGCGTCCGGCTCCATCGCCCCGGTCGGCTGGGGCGACGGTGGCGGCGGCACCACCCGCGAGATGACCGGCAAGGCCGCTCGCCTGGCGGATCTCGAGGGCAGCGCGAAGGTCCGCTGGGAGCACCCCGACGCGTTCTTCGAGCGGGCTCGCACCGAGCTGGTCGCATCGGGGCACGGTGACAGCGCTGTCTGGGTCGGCGAGCTCTACCTGGAGCTGCACCGGGCCACGCTGACGTCGCAGCACAGGACCAAGCAGGGCAACCGGCGCAACGAGCAGCTGCTGGTCGAGGCCGAGGCATGGGCGGCGACGGCGTCGGCCCGCACCGGGGCGGACTACCCGTACGACGAGCTGGACGCGCTGTGGCAGCAGGTGCTCCTGCTGCAGTTCCACGACATCCTGCCCGGCACGTCGATCGCCTGGGTGCACCGCGAGACCGTGGCGCAGCACGCGGCGATCACCGCGGGCGCGCAGGCGATCATCGACCGCTCCCTGCGCACCCTGGTCGGCGAGGGGGACACCGTCCTGCGCGCCAACCCGGCCGCGTTCGCCCAGGCGGGCGTGCCCGCGCTCGGCGTCGGCACCGCGACGGGTCCGACGGCCGCGCCGAGCACGCTGACCGAGCTGCCCGACGGCGGGTACGTCCTGGCGAACGACCTGGTCCAGGTCACCCTGGACGGGGCGGGCCACGTGACTTCCGCGATCGACCTGGCCACGGGCCGCGAAGCGGTGGCGCCCGGGCGGCAGGCGAACGTGCTGCAGCTGCACCAGGACTTCCCGAACAAGTGGGACGCCTGGGACGTGGACCGGTTCTACCGCAACGCGGTGACCGACCTGCGCGCGGCGGAGCGCGTGACCGCCGCCGTGGAGAACGGTGTGGCAGTCGTGACGGTGCACCGCACCTTCTCCGCGTCCAGCCTCGACCAGGTCATCACGCTCGCGCCCGGCAGCCGGACCCTCGAGGTCTCGATGCGGACCGACTGGCACGAGGCCGAGAAGTTCCTCAAGGTCGCGTTCCCGCTCGACGTGCGCGCCGAGCACATCGCGGCGGAGACCCAGTTCGGCTTCCACCAGCGGGTCACGCACACCAACACGAGCTGGGAGTCGGCGAAGTTCGAGACCTCCATGCACCGGTGGGTGCTCGCGCAGGAGCCCGGCTTCGGTGTCGGCCTGGTCAACGACTCCGTGTACGGGTACGACATGACCCGCGAGGTGTCCGACGACGGCGTGGCGCCGGCACCGGGTTCGCCCGCGGTGACGACCACCGTGCGCCTGTCGCTGCTGCGGGCGCCGCGCTTCCCGGACCCGGAGACCGACCAGGGGTGCAGACCCACCGGTACGGCCTGGTCGTGGGCGTGGACACCGCCGGGGCGACCGAGGCGGGAGCCACGTTCGGCGCCCGTCCGCGCGAGCTGCGTGGGGCGTCCGACGTCGATCCCCTGGTCAGCGTGTCGGGCGGCGTGACGCTCTCGGCGGTCAAGCTCGCCGACGACCGGTCGGGTGACCTCGTGGTGCGCGTCTACGAGGCGCTGGGCCGTCGTGCGTCGGGCACCGTCACGGTGGCGGCGCCCGTCGCCGGCGCCCGCACCGTGAGCCTGATCGAGGACGACCTGGACGGTGGCGCGGTGGACCTGACGGAGCAGGGCCTCGCCGTCGAGCTGGGCCCGTTCGAGGTCCGCACGCTGCGCTTCGCCCGGGACTGAGACCGGCTCCCGGCGTGCCGGGGCGACAGTTCACCCCCGTGACCTGTCGCCCCGGCACGCCAGGACGGGCTCCTCTTGACACCATCGGGGGCACGCGCCACGCTTCCGGCCCAGATCGCCTCGGCGTGGCGACCGAGGCAGCACCGGGCACGTACTCCAGGACGCGACGAGGCATCTGCTGGAAGGAGCTGTCATGAAGATCAGGAGGATCGGGGCGGCAGGAGCGGCCCTGACCGTGCTGGCCGCCCTCGGCGGCTGCTCCTTCAGCGCTGCGGACCGTGGCAGCGGCGGCACGGAGGCGGCCTCCGGGCTGCGGCCCGTGAGCGGAGTGACCGGTGAGGTCACCCTGCAGACCTGGGCACTCGAACCCGGCTTCGCCCCGTACATCGAGGGCGTCATCGCCGACTTCGAGCGGGAGCACCCCGGTACGACGGTGACCTGGATCGACCAGCCGGGTGAGGGGTACTCGGCGAAGGTGCTCGCGCAGGCCGCCGCGGGCGAGCTGCCCGACGTCACGAACCTGCCGCCGGACTTCGCGCTCCTGCTGGCACGCGAGGGTCTGCTGACCGACATCGCCGGGGCCGACGAGACCCTCGCGGACACCTACGTGCCCGGCGCGCTGGCCGCCTACCGGTACGCGAGGCTCGAGGGCACCTACGGATACCCCTGGTACCTGACCACGGATCTGAACTACTGGAACACCGAGATGTTCGAGAACGCGGGTCTGGACCCGGCGACGCCGCCGACCACCCTGGACGAGCTCGTCGAGCAGGCGCGCACCATGATGGACACCACCGGCGACTACCTGATGAGCCGCACACCGGGGCTGGGTGACTTCGCGGCCGCGGGTCTGCCCGTGCTGTCCGACGACGGCACCGAGTTCACGTTCAACACGCCCGAGGCGGCCGAGCTCCTCGACGTCTACCGCGCGGCGTACGCCGACGGGCTGCTGCCCGACGACGTGCTCACCGACGCCTACCTCGGCAACAGCCGGCTGTTCGTCGAGGGCCGGGTGGCGTGGTCGACCGGTGGGGGCAACTTCATCAACCGGGTGCTCCAGGAGAACCCGTCGCTGGAGGGCAAGATCGCCTCGTCGCCGTACCTGGGCGCCACTCCGTTGTACGTGCAGGGGCTGTCGGTCTCGGACGAGTCGGCGAACCGGCCGGCAGCGGTCGCGCTGGCGAAGTTCGTGACGAACGCCGCCAACCAGGAGGCGTTCGCGGCGGAGGTGCCCGGCGTCTTCCCGTCCACCACCGCCTCGCAGGGCGACCCCGATCTCGCCCGGAGCGACGGCACCCCGCAGGGTGACGCCAAGGAGATCGCGTTCAGCGGCCTCACCACGGCCGAGGTGCTCCAGCCGGTCGAGGTGGACGACGCGATGACGGCGGTCGTCAACCAGGAGTTCGCGGCGGCCATCGCGGGGGAGAGGACCTCGCGGCAAGCGCTCGACGCGGCGGTCGACGAGTGCAACATGCTGCTCGCAGACCTGTGACCGACGCGCGCGACGCCGGGGCACACCCCGGTCCGCGCCGCACGACAGTGCCGACGGACCTCCCGCAGGACGAGGCCGCGGCAGCCACCCGGGCGTTCCTCGCCCGCGACGAAAGGCCACTGCCATCGCTCACGACTGCGACTCCGCCGCGCTCGCGGACGGCACCCTGACGGACCGGCTCCAGGAGGGGGCGGCATGACCGGGCCGGAACACGTCCCGGCAGGCCGGCCCGGGGTCGGCCTGACGGGCGAGCACGCCCGGCTGATCGGCCACCGCCGCGAGGACGGCACGGTGGGCGAGGACCGCACGGCGGGCGAGAACCGCACAGTGGTGCTCGACGGCCTCGACGTCCCGCTCGAGGCCGGTCTCGCCCTGCGCTACGTCCTCCTGCCGGTGCTCGACCGCGACCTCACGTACCGCTCGACCTACGCCGCCGTCGACCTGCTGCTCGACGACGGCACGTGGCTCTCCCGGACGGAGGCCGGGCGCACGCTCACCGACCAGCACGGCATGCCGGCGACCGCCGTCGGGCAGGGCGACGCGCGGATCCTGGTGCCCGACCACTGGAACTCGGTCCACGTCGATGTCGGCCGCGCGGCCGACGAGGTGGTCGGACGGCGCGTGCGTGCGGCCGCCGTGGTGACCGCGCCGCCCGACGGCGGCGACTGTGTGGTCTGGCTCGACGCGGTCACGGTCGGACCGTACGCAGAACCCGCGGTGACCAGCCGCACGGACCTCGTCGACACCCGGCGGGGCACCCACTCGTCAGGCGCGTACTCGCGCGGCAACACCCTGCCGGCGGCAGCGGTGCCGAACGGCTTCACGATGTGGGTCCCGCTGACCGACGCGTCGTCGGCGAGCTGGCTCTACTCGTGGGCGGCGCACAACGGCCCCGGAAACCGGCCACGCCTGCAGGGCGTCGGCATCTCGCACGAACCGAGCCCGTGGATGGGGGACCGCGACCAGCTCGCGTTCCACCTGGTCCCGGCGCGCCCCGGCGACCAAGGGGTCCCGGACGCGGGTCTGGAGTCCCGCGCCGTCGGTTTCTCGCACGACGCCGAGACGGCCCGCCCGCACCGGTACGCCGTCGAACTGGACGACGGCGCCCGCGTGGCCGTCGCGGCGTCCGACCACGGCGGCGTGCTCCGGTTCACGTTCCCGCCCGGTGCCACCACCGGGCACCTGGTCATCGACGCCGTGAGCGACGCAGGTGCGGACGGGCCGCCCGTGGCCGTGACGGTGCACGACGACGGCACCCTCACCGGGTGGAGCGACCACGGCAGCGTGCTCTCGGTGGGACGCAGCCGCATGTACGTGGTGGGCCGGATCTCCCGGCCGGTGCTGCGCACCGGGCGCGCCCGCGGCCGGGACCACGCGACCTACGCGACCGTCGCGCTGGACCCCCCGACCGGCCCCGGCACCGGAGCCGACCCGGTGGCGGGGCGCACGGTCGAGGTGCGGGTGGCAACCTCCTACATCAGCGAGGACCTCGCCTGGCACGCCCTGGAGCGTGAGGTGAGCGGCTCCTTCGCCGACGTCGCCGCGCACGCGCGGGCACAGTGGGACGACCGCCTCGGGGTGCTCGACGTCGAGGGCGCCACCCGGGAGCAGCGGGTCACCCTCTACTCGAACCTGTACCGGCTGAACCTCTACCCGTCCTCGTACACCGAGACTGGGGCCGACGGCGCGCCCGTGCACGCCTCGCCGGTGCTCGACGGCGCCCCGGCCGTACCCGGCGAGATGTTCGTCAACCACGGGTTCTGGGACACCTACCGCACCTGCTGGCCCGCCTACGCGCTGCTGTACCCGGACCTGGCGGCCCGGCTCGCCGACGGCTTCGTCCAGCAGTACCGCGAGGGCGGCTGGGTGGCGCGGTGGTCGTCGCCGGGCTACGCGGACCTGATGACCGGCACCTCCTCCGACGTCGCGTTCGCCGACCTGTACCTGCGCGGCGTCCCGCTGCCCGACCCCCTCGCCACCTACGACGCAGGCCTGCGCAATGCGACCGCCCTGCCGACCCGGTCCGGCGTAGGGCGCAAGGGCCAGGACTTCGCGCTCACCCACGGCTGGGTGCCGCGCTCCGTCGACGAGTCGGTGTCCTGGAGCCTCGAGGGCTACATCAACGACGCCGGCCTGGCCCGCATGGCCGAGGCGCTCGCGGACGCGCCCGGGACACCGGAGGGCCGCCGCCGTGCGCTGCGCGACGATGCCGCGTACCTGCGGCAGAGCTCGCTCGGGTACGTGCACCTCTTCGACCCGGCGACCGGGTTCTTCCGGGGACGCGGCCGGGACGGCTCGTTCGGCGCAGGACCGTTCGACCCGGGGGAGTGGGGCGGGGACTACACGGAGTCCGACGCCTGGAACTTCCTGTTCCACCCGGTGCACGACGGCGCCGGCCTGGCCGGCCTGCACGGCGGCACGGACGGGCTCGAGCGGTTGCTGGAGCGGTTCTTCACCACGCCGGAGCGGGCGGACAAGCCCGGGTCCTACGGGTTCGTGATCCACGAGATGGTCGAGGCCCGCGACGTGCGCCTGGGCCAGCTGGGTCAGTCCAACCAGGTGTCGCACCACATCCCGTACACGTGGCTGTTCGCGGGGCGGCCGGACCGTACGCAGGAGACGGTCCGCGAGATCCTGGCCCGGCTGTGGACCGGCAACGACATCGGGCAGGGCTACCACGGCGACGAGGACAACGGTGAGATGTCCGCCTGGTACGTGCTCTCTGCCCTGGGGCTGTACCCCCTGGAGATCGGTTCGTCGCGCTGGGCGGTCACGTCGCCGCTCTTCGAGCGTGCGGTGGTGCACCGGCCGGACGGCGACCTGGTGGTCGAGGCGCCGGACGCGGCCGACCGCTGGTACGTGGCCGGCCTGGAGCTGACCGACCGTGCGGGCACGGCGAGGGCGGTCACGTCGCCCGCTGTCGAGCACGACGACCTGGCCGGCGGAGCGACCCTACGGTTCGACCTGTCGGCGACGCCGACGCGCTGGGGCGTGCCGATGCCGTCGGACGCCAGGGCCGAGGCCGTGGCCTCGACCGGGGCGTGGCAGCGGCTCGGCGGCAGCTGGCACGGCCCCGGCGGGGCGCTTCCCCGGCTGACGGACGGCGACCTGACCACGTCGACGGAGCTGGCCGGGACGCTCGAGTGGCAGCCCACCTCGGAGATTCCGCACGAAGCGGTGCTGCGTGCGTACACGCTCACCTGCGGTCCTGCGCCGGCAGTCGGCGACGGCACGCCGCCGTCGGCCTGGCGGCTGGTCGCGGACGACGGGCGGGTGCTGGACGAGCGGTCCGGCCAGGAGTGGCGCTGGCCGGGCCAGCTGCGGCCGTTCGTGCTGGACGAGCCCGTACCGCTGGCCGGCGCCGTGCCGGTGACCGGGCTCCGGCTGGAGCTGAGCGACGGGCGGGCCCTCGCTCAGGTGGAGCTGCTCGGAGGCTAGGCACGTTCGGCGGCTGCCCGGAGCTCCGGGCAGCACGAAGGCCGGGCCCCCGACGGGACCCGGCCTTCTACCGCTGTGCTGCGATCAGGCAGCGACGGCCGCGCGCAGCTTGGCGCCCAGCTCCGCGTCGACGTTCGTCCAGTACTGGAAGAACCGCTCCCGGATCTCGTCGATCGTGATGGACCGGCCCTGCCCGGTCAGGGTCTCCAGGAAGCGCGCCTTGGCGCCGTCGTCGAAGACCTCGCGGTACAGCGTGCCGGCCTGGCCGAAGTCGTCGTCCTCGGCGTGCAGCGTCTGGGCGGACCGCACGAGCTCGCCGTCCGACTCCCACGCCGACTCGACACCGCGCGCCGGGTCGGCCACAGGGCCGCCCTGCTCCCCGAAGGAGTTCGGCGTGTACACCCGGTGCTCGGGGCCGTTGAAGTGGTACTGCATCGAGCCCTCGTGCATGTAGTTGGCCACGGGGGCGGCGTGCGGCTGGTTGACCGGCAGCTGGTTGAAGTTGGCGCCGATGCGGTGCCGGTGCGCGTCGTTGTACGCGAAGACGCGGGCCATGAGCATCTTGTCGGGGGAGATGCCCGTGCCCGGCACCTGGTTGCCCGGCGAGAACGCGGCCTGCTCGATCTCGGCGAAGAAGTTGCGCGGGTTGCGGTTCAGCGTGAACGTGCCGACCTTGATCAGGGGGTAGTCGGCGTGCGGCCACACCTTCGTCATGTCGAAGGGGTTGAACCGGTAGTTCTTGGCGTCCTCGTACGGCATGACCTGGACCTTGACGTCCCACGAGGGGTACTCGCCGCGGTCGATCGACTCGTACAGGTCGCGGCGGTAGTAGTCGGCGTCCTCGCCGGCGATCCGCTCCGCCTCGGCGCTCGACATGTTCTCCACGCCCTGCTGCGAGATGAAGTGGTACTGCACCCAGAACCGCTCGCCCTCGGCGTTGACCCACTGGTACGTGTGCGAGCCGTAGCCGTTGAGGTGGCGCCACGACTTCGACAGGCCACGGTCACCCATGACGTAGGTGACCTGGTGCGCCGACTCGGGCGACAGCGTCCAGAAGTCCCACTGCATGTCGGCGTCGCGCAGGCCCGAGGCGCCGAGGCGCTTCTGGGAGTGGATGAAGTCCGGGAACTTCATCGCGTCGCGGAGGAAGAAGACCGGCGTGTTGTTGCCGACGACGTCGAGGTTGCCCTCGGTGGTGTAGAAGCGCAGGGAGAAGCCCCGCACGTCGCGCCACGTGTCGGGCGAGCCCTGCTCGCCGGCGACGGAGGAGAAGCGCAGCAGCGTCTCGCTCGTCGCACCCTTCTGGAACACCGCGGCACGCGTGTACTGCGAGACGTCCTCGGTCACGACGAACTCGCCGAACGCCCCGCCGCCCTTGGCGTGGGGGTTGCGCTCCGGCACGCGCTCACGGTTGAACGAGGCGAGCTTCTCGACCAGGTAACGGTCGTGCAGGACGGTCGCGCCGTCCGCGCCGACGCTCAACGAGCGTGCGTCGCTGGCGACCGGGGTACCGGTCTGCGTGGTGGTGTAAGGGGTAGTCATCTCAGACATGCCTTCCTTTGCTCCTGCTTGCGGGGGTTCTTGCGGGTTCGGCGTGGTCGACGAGGGCTCGGTTCCTGGTTGGGCGCCCGGCCCGGCGCCCCGGCTCGCTGCGGCGCGGCCTCAGGCGCTGCAGTCCGGGCACAGGCCCCAGTAGGTGACCTCGGCGGTCTCGACCACGAACCCGTGGTCGTCGCTCGGGGTCAGGCACGGCGCGTGGCCGACGGTGCAGTCCACGTCGCCGATGGCGCCGCACCGGCGGCAGACGACGTGGTGGTGGTTGTCGCCGGTCCGGCGCTCGTAGCGCGCCGGGTGTCCGGCCGGCTCGATCCGGCGCAGGAGATCCGCGTCGGTGAGCGCGTGCAGCACGTCGTAGACCGCCTGTACGGACACGGTGCCGAGTTCTTCCCGGACCGAGCTCAGCACGTCGTCCGCCGTGGCGTGCTGCTGCTCGCCCACTGCGCGCAGTGCCGCGACGCGGGCGGCCGTCACGCGGAGACCGGCGCCACGGAGGAGATCCTCGGGCATCGTGGGAGCAGGGGCGGTGGACGGCATGCCTCGGAGCCTAGACCCTAAACTGGAATGATTCCAGTTGTGGGTCGTGTCGTGTCCCGCGCCCCGCGCGAGTGGCGGCCGACCTCACACCAGCCGGGATGGCGGGGGCCGTCGTCGTGCTGCTATCGTTGAGCCACGACCGACCCGGTGCGAGCCGGGTACACAAAGTGGATCACCATCCCACCCGAGTCACGACCGAGCGCCGAGCAGGTGCCGACAGAGTCCGGGTCCTAGGTCGGGTGCAGAGGTTCGGCGTTGTTCTGGCTGAACCCCCGCACCCTTTCCTTGCGATGGCTTCCACCTGTGTTCAGGGCGGGAGCCATTTCTCGTTCCTGGTGGTCAATCAACGACTTCCAAGGAGCATCACCATCACCGAGCCTCGCATCAACGACCGGATCCGTGTCCCCGAGGTCCGTCTCATCGGGCCTGGCGGGGAGCAGGTCGGCGTGGTTGCCACGGCGGTCGCCCTGAAGCTCGCCCAGGACGCTGACCTCGACCTCGTCGAGGTTGCGCCGGACGCCCGCCCGCCCGTCGCCAAGCTCATGGACTTCGGCAAGTTCAAGTACGAGTCCGACATGAAGGCACGAGAGGCACGGCGCAACCAGGCGAACACGGTCCTCAAGGAGATCCGGTTCCGTCTCAAGATCGACCCGCACGACTACGGCACCAAGAAGGGCCACGTCGTTCGCTTCCTGTCGGCCGGTGACAAGGTCAAGGTCATGATCATGTTCCGTGGCCGTGAGCAGTCGCGCCCGGAGATGGGTCGTCGCCTGCTGGAGCGTCTGGCGGAGGACGTCTCGGACCTCGGTTTCGTCGAGTCCATGCCCAAGCAGGACGGTCGCAACATGACCATGGTGCTCGGGCCGGTCAAGCGGAAGGCAGACGCCAAGGTCGAGCAGCGCAAGCGCGCCGATGAGGTCAACGCTGGTCGGATGACCAAGTCGGAGGCCAAGGCGCGGGCGCGTGCGGCCGACGAGCCCGAGAGCTCGGAGCCGGTCGAGGACCAGGTGGACGAGGCGGCCGAGACCCCGGTCGAGGAGCCTGCCGCAGCGCCGGCCCCCGAGTCCGTCGTCGAGGAGCCCGTCGCGGAGGCCGAGCCGGTCGCCGAGCCGGAGGCTGCCGTCGAGCCCGAGCCCGAGCCCGAGCCCGCTGCGGAAGCGGAGCCGGAGCCCGTCGTCGAGACGCCGGCCCCGGAGCCGAAGCCGGCCACCAAGCCTGCGGCCAAGGCTGCCTCGAAGCCGGCAGCGAAGCCGGCGGCCAAGGCGGATCCCAAGCCCGTACCGGCACCCAAGCCGACGCCGAAGCCCGTGGCTCCCAAGCCGCGTGCACCGCGCAAGGCCTGAGGCCACGGTCACCAAGACCACTACGACACCGGGTCGGCCTACCGACCCAGGTACAACGTCGCCGCTCCAGCAGCGGTCGACCGACATGAGGAGAGACGGCAGTCATGCCGAAGAACAAGACGCACTCCGGCTCGAAGAAGCGGTTCAAGGTCACGGGTAGCGGCAAGATCATGCGTGAGCAGACCAACGCGCGCCACTACCTCGAGCACAAGTCCAGCCGTCGCACGCGTCGTCTGGCCATGGACCAGGCCGTTGCACCGGCCGACGTCAAGAAGGTCAAGAAGCTGCTCGGTAAGTGACCTTTATGGCGTGCGCCTGACGGGCGTCGCCAAGAACCCTTCCAGCCCCGAAGTACAAGGAGTCTCACGTGGCACGCGTGAAGCGGGCAGTAAATGCCCAGAAGAAGCGCCGTACAACCCTCGAGCGCGCCGCCGGTTACCGCGGCCAGCGCTCGCGCCTCTACCGCAAGGCGAAGGAGCAGGTCACCCACTCGCTCGTCTACGCGTACCGTGACCGGAAGGCGCGCAAGGGCGACTTCCGCAAGCTGTGGATCCAGCGCATCAACGCTGCCTCCCGCGCGCAGGGTCTGACCTACAACCGCCTCATCCAGGGCCTGAAGGCCGCTGGTGTCGAGGTCGACCGTCGCATGCTCGCGGAGCTTGCGGTCAACGACGTCGCGGCGTTCAACGCCCTCGTCCAGGTCGCCAAGGACGCGCTGCCGGCGGATGTCAACGCCCCGGCCGCTGCCTGAGGTTGAGCAGTTCACCGGACGCCCGGCCAGATTCCTCTACGGAGGCCCCGTCAGTGCTTGATGTGACGCTCGTGAATCCGCGAGCCGACCGCATCAAGCAGGTACGGGCACTGGCCGGGCGTTCGGCGCGCTCCCGGCACGACCTCTACCTGGTCGAAGGGCCGCAGGGCGTGCGAGAAGCCGTGCGGCATGCGGGGCGGTCGGTGCGCGACGTCTACCTGACGCGCGCCGCCGCGGAGCGGTACGCCGAGATCGTCGACGACGCGCGGTCCGCCGGACTGTTCCTGCACCTCGGCACACCCGAGGTGCTCGAGGCGATGAGCGCCGACGCCCAGGGCGTGCTCGCCGTCGTGCGGTCCACGACGCCGACGCTGAGCGAGGCACTGGCCGCCCGGGATCCCGCGCGAGCGGGCCGGCCACTGCTGGCCGCCGTGCTCGCCACCGTTCGCGACCCCGGAAACGCCGGCACCGTCATCCGAGCCGCCGACGCCGCGGGCGCCGACCTGGTGGTCCTCGCTGGGGAGAGCGTGGACGTGCACAACCCCAAGGTGGTGCGCTCCACCGCCGGGTCGCTGTTCCACCTGCCCGTCGTCACCGGGCTCGCGCTCGACACCGCGCTGACGCAGCTGCGCGCGGCCGGGTGCCACGTCCTCGCCGCCGACGGCACGGGCCCGCTCGACCTGGACGAGCTCCTGGACGACGCCGGGAGCGGCGCCGTCCCGGACCTCGCCGGTCCCACCGCCTGGGTGTTCGGCAACGAGGCCTGGGGCCTGCCCGAGGCGGACCGTGCGCTGGCCGACGCCGTCGTCCGGGTACCCATCCGGGGCAAGGCGGAGTCCCTCAACCTGGCGACCGCAGCGACCGTCTGCCTGTACGCGAGCAGCCGGGCCCAGCGCTGACGGCGCCCGTCAGGGGTGTGCCGGAGCGGCTGGGGTCGCGGACGTGTTGCGTGAGCGGGCGCTGATCATGCCGGAGAGCAGCACGGCGCGGCGTCGCGTGAAGAAGCGCCCGAGTCCTGCGGCCAGCGCGTTGCGCCGGCCGGAGACGAGGCTGGGTCGGCGGTTGCCCCGGTCCAGCGACCGCAGGCCCGCCTCGACGACCTGTTCGGGCGTCTGGTAGCTCCCGGCGTACGCGCCGCCCGCGAGGTCGTCGAAGAACTCGGTGCGGGTGAGTCCGGGCGCGAGGGACAGCACCCGGAGACCGCTCGACCGGGACTCGAACCAGAGCGCCTCGGTGAAGCTGAGGACGAAGGCCTTGCAGGCCGAGTAGACGGCCATGTCGGGCCCTGGCGCGTAGGCCGCGAGGCTCGCGACGTTGACCAGGATGCCGCACCCTGCCTGCCGGAGCGGCTCGATGAACGCCCGTGAGATGTCGACGAGATTCGCCACGTCGACGGCGATCTCGTCGCGCAGGCGATCCGGGTCCTCCTCGTGGAACGGGCCGTCGGTGCCGAAGCCGGCGTTGTTGACGAGCCCCGTCACGGTGAGGCCGCGCGCCGCGACCTCACCGGCGAGCGCCGGTCCGGCGCCGGGTCTGCTGAGGTCGAGGGCGATCGGGGTGGCGCGTACGCCGTGGTCGCGCTCGAGCTCGCTCGCGAGGTCCTGCAGGCGGTCGAGGCGGCGGGCGACCAGGATCACGTCGGAGCCGCGCTTCGCGAGGGCCCGTGCGAAGGCGGCGCCGATTCCCGAGCTGGCGCCGGTGACGATGGTGCTCTGAGCGGTGAAGTCTATGTCGGCCATGCTGCACTGTAGGCAGTACTGTGCACTCAGTGCAAGCACTGGCACCGCAGGTAGGATCGAGGCATGGATGCGACGCCTGATGCTCCGACGCTGCGTGAGCGGACTCGCCGCGCGGTCCGTGCCGAGATCACGGACACGGCTCTCCGCCTGTTCGCGGAGCAGGGCTTCGACGCGACCACCGTCGATCAGATCGCGGCTGCTGCCGGGATCTCGCGGAGATCCTTCTTCCACTACTTCGGCAGCAAGGAAGACGTGGTCCTGGGTGACCTCGAGGCGCTCGGGCTCCGGGTGCGCGAGGCGCTCGAGGCGCGCCCGGCGGCCGAGACGTCGTGGGAGGCGCTGCGCGAGGCGTTCAAGAGCCTGCAGGGTCCCGACACCGACGCTGCCTCCGAGCTGCAGATCGCCGGCATGTACGCCGACGCGCCCTCGCTCCGCGCGCGGCACCTCGAGAAGCATCTCCGCTGGCAGGAGCTGCTCGCCCCCGACATCGAGCGGCGTCTGGGCATCACCCCCGGGCCCACGGCAGACCATCGCGCCCGTGCCGTCATCGCCGCCGCGCTCGCGTGCCTCGACACGGCCGTCGAGGCCTGGCGTGCGTCGGGCGGTACGGCCGACCTGGTGCAGCTGTTCGACGAGGCCGTCGCGGCCGTCCGAGCCTGACCGGCGCGGCTCGCGACGGGACCGGCGCCCGCCACGAGAGCCCCGCGCCTAGGATCGTGACGTGCGGTTGTTCACGGCGGTCATCCCGCCCACCAGCGTCAAGGACCATCTCGGGCTCGCCATCGACGGCGTACCCGCCTCGCCTCGCTGGGTCCCACGGGAGAACCTGCACATCACCCTCGCGTTCTACGCCGACCTCCCGGAGGGTACGGTCCCGGAGCTGCGCGAGGAGCTGGCCGACGTCGCCCGGAAGCACGCGCCCATCGACCTGCGCCTCCGGGGTGCCGGCTCGTACGGTGCCCGCGTCCTCTGGATCGGCGTCGACGGGGGGACGCGCGCCCTGCATGACCTGGCGACCGACTGTCTGGCCGTCTCGCCCCGTGAGGTGCCGGACGATGTCAAACCGCACCGTGCGCACGTCACCGTCGCGCACGCGCGTGCCGGCCAGGTCAGGCCCCCGCGTGGGCGGGACCGGTGGGGCAAGCGCGCGGGGAGCGAGCCGAGGTCGGCGCTGGAGCCCGCCGCCCAGGCGCTGTCCGTGTACGCGGGACCCGACTGGACGGCGGACTCGTTCGCCCTCGTCGAGTCCCGCCCCGGCGAGGGGGCGCAGGGCGGCCCGCGGTACACGGTCGTGGAGGCCTGGGCGCTCGAAGGCTGAGCGGCTGGGGCGTTGTCTCCACGGCCGGGGCCAGGGCCGCCCCGGCCGTGGAGACAACGCAGACGGTACGCCGACCCGCTGACACTCGAAAAAGTGTGCCAAGCGCACGCCATCGAACGCGGCGAATCCACGTTGCCGGTCCGTGTCGGAGCATGGAATGATGGCCGCATGCAGCTACTGACCCGCCGATTTATGCGGCCCGCCACGGGCCGTGCGGCGAGCGCTGCGTACGGGCACTGAGCTGCCCTGTGGACAACGCGTCCTGAGCCCTGGCGGGCACCTAGACTTCATCTGCCGGCACAGGCCCCCAGGCAGGGGGCCGGGTCGGCTCCCGAATCCGCCAGGAAGGCAAGCATGTCCACGCCCGATGAGAAGGCACCCATCGATCCGCTCGACGAGGCGGCGCTCGACGCCGCGGTCAAGGCCGCCCTCGACGACATCGCCAAGGCCGGCGACCTCGACGCGCTGAAGGCCGTCCGCACCCAGCACACGGGGGACCGCAGCTCGCTGGCTCTCGCCAACGGGGGATCGGCGCGCTGCCCGGCCCGGACAAGGCGAGGGCCGGCAAGCTCGTCGGTCCGCGTCGCGGGCAGCTCAACCAGGCGATCGCCGCCCGGCAGACCGAGCTCGAGGCCGAGCGCGACGCACGCGTGCTGGCGGAGGAGACGGTGGACGTCACCCTCCCGGTCCAGCGCACGACGCCCGGTGCCCGGCACCCGATCGAGCTGGTCCAGGAGCGCATCGCCGACTTCTTCGTCGGCCTCGGCTGGGAGATCGCGGACGGCCCCGAGGTGGAGGCCGAGTGGTTCAACTTCGACGCGCTGAACTTCGGCCCGGACCACCCCGCGCGCCAGATGCAGGACACGTTCTATGTCGCCGGCGACGGTGACGACGACTCCAACCTCGTGCTGCGTACCCACACGTCGCCGGTCCAGGCCCGTTCCCTGCTGGAGCGTGGCGTGCCCCTGTACATCGCGTGCCCGGGCCGCACGTTCCGTACGGACGCGCTCGACCAGACCCACACACCGGTGTTCCACCAGGTCGAGGGCCTCGCGGTCGACAAGGGCCTGACCATGGCGAACCTGGTGGGCACGCTGGACGCGTTCGCCCGTGCGATGTTCGGTCCCGAGGCGAGGACGCGCCTGCGTCCGGCGTTCTTCCCGTTCACGGAGCCGTCCGCCGAGATGGACCTGTGGTTCCCGCAGAAGAAGGGCGGCGCCGGCTGGATCGAGTGGGGCGGCTGCGGCATGGTCAACCCGAACGTCCTGCGCGCCGCCGGGATCGACCCCGAGGAGTACACGGGCTTCGCGTTCGGCATGGGTATCGAGCGCACGCTCATGCTGCGCCACTCGATCGCGGACATGCATGACATCGTGGAGGGCGACGTGCGCTTCTCCACCCAGTTCGGGACGGAGATCTGAAGTGCCCCTCATCGTGAAGGACTGGCTCGCGGACCACGTCGAGGTGCCCGCGGACCTCACCGCAGAGCAGCTCGCCGCCGACCTGGTCAAGGTCGGCCTGGAAGAAGAGGCGATCCACGGCGCGGCCGTCACCGGCCCGCTCGTCGTGGGCCGTGTGCTCGAGATGCACCCTGAGCCGCAGAAGAACGGCAAGACGATCAACTGGTGCCAGGTCGACGTCGGCCCGGAGCACAACATCGACGGATCCCGTGGCATCGTCTGCGGCGCCCACAACTTCGCGCCCGGCGACCTGGTGGCCGTCGCGTTGCCCGGCACTGTGCTGCCCGGACCGTTCCCGATCGCCGCCCGCAAGACCTACGGGCACGTCTCCGACGGCATGATCTGTTCCGTCCGGGAGCTCGAGATCGGCGACGACCACGACGGGATCATGGTGCTGACGCGGCACGGTTTCGCCGAGGAGGACCTCACCCCCGGTCAGGACGCCGTCGCGCTCCTCGGCCTCGGCGAGGAGGTCCTCGAGATCAACGTGACCCCGGACCGCGGGTACGCCTTCAGCTACCGCGGCGTGGCCCGCGAGTACGCCCATTCCACGGGAGCGAAGTTCACGGACCACGGCCTGGCCACGGGGGCGGAGCCGGCTCCGACCGCTGACGGCTTCGAGGTGCGGGTGCAGGACGACGCGCCGGTCAACGGCGTCGTCGGCTGCGACCGGTTCGTGACCCGCGTCGTGCGCGGCATCGACCCCTCCGCCCCCACGCCCGCGTGGATGCGGCATCGGCTCGAGGGCTCCGGCATGCGGTCCATCTCCCTGGCCGTCGACATCACGAACTACGTGATGCTCGACCTGGGGCAGCCGTTGCACGCCTACGACCTCGCCAAGGTCTCGGCCCCGATCGTGGTGCGCCGTGCGGTGCCCGGCGAGCACCTCACCACGCTGGACGACACGAACCGGGTGCTCGACGCCGAGGACCTGCTGATCACCGACTCGCCCGACGGCGCAGGCAGCCGCGTGCTCGGCCTCGCCGGTGTGATGGGCGGTGCTTCCTCGGAGGTCGGCGGCACCACGACCGACGTGCTCGTCGAGGCGGCGCACTTCGACCAGATCACCGTGGCCCGCACGTCCCGGCGGCACAGGCTGTCGAGCGAGGCCGCCAAGCGGTTCGAGCGCGGCGTCGACCCGCTCCTGCCCCCCGTCGCGGCACAGCGCGTGGTCGACCTCCTCGTGGAGCTGGGCGGCGGAACCGCCGACACCGCGGTGAGCGACCTCGACACCACCGCAGAGACGGCCCAGCAGAAGCCGATCCAGCTCAAGGTCACCGAGCCCACCCGGCTCTCCGGCGTCGAGTACACCCCCGAGCAGGTGCGCAGCACGCTCGAGGAGATCGGCGCGACGGTCGAGGCCACCTCGGTGGTCGAGCCCGTCGAGGTCCTCACCGTCACTCCGCCGACCTGGCGCCCGGATCTCACCGATCCGGCCGACCTCGTCGAGGAGGTCGTACGCATCCAGGGGTACGACCAGGTGCCGTCGGTGCTCCCGTCCGCGCCGGGTGGCCGCGGGCTCACGGCAGAGCAGCGGACGCGTCGCTCCGTCGCGCGTGCGCTGGCCGAGACCGGATTCGTCGAGACGCTCAGCTACCCGTTCGTCGGTGCGGCCGAGTACGACGCCCTCGGTCTGCCCGACGACGACCCGCGGCGCCGCTCGCTCCGCCTCGTCAACCCGATGGCCGACGACAAGCCGCTGATGCGGTCGAACCTGCTGGTCACGCTGCTGGACACCGTGCGACGCAACGTGTCGCGCGGGATCACGGATCTCGCGGTGTACGAGATCGGGCTGGTGACCCGTCCGGCCGCGGACGCTCCGGCCGCGCCCACCCTGCCCGGTGGCGTGCGACCTACCCCGGAGCAGCTCGCGGCGCTGGCCGCGGCGGTCCCGGACCAGCCGCGTCGCGTCGCCGGTGTCCTGACCGGCAAGCGCGAGCTCGCCGGCTGGTGGGGCAACGGTCGCGCCGCGGGCTGGGCGGACGCCCTCGCAGCTGCCCGCCTGGTGGCGGAGCGTGCCGGTGTCGACGTCGTCGTCTCCGCTGACCGCGACCACATGCCGTGGCACCCGGGCCGTTGCGCCCGTCTCGAGCTCACGGACGGCACGCTGGTCGGCCACGCCGGGGAGCTGCACCCCAAGGTCGTCGAGTCCCTGGGCCTGCCTGCTCGTGCGGCGGCCTTCGAGATGGACCTGAGCGCCCTGGTCGCCGCGGCGTCGGGCGAGCCGGTCGTCGCAGCATCCGTGTCGGCGTTCCCCGCAGCCAAGGAGGACTTCGCCTTCGTGGTCGACGGCGACGTGCCCGCCGCAGCGGTGCGCTCGGCGATCGTCGCCGGTGCGGGCGAGCTGCTCGAGGACCTGGCGCTGTTCGACGTCTTCACGGGTGAGCAGGTGGGCGAGGGCAAGAAGTCGCTCGCGTACTCGGTCCGCCTGCGCGCGGCGGACCGGACCCTGTCGGCCAAGGAGGTCCGTGCGGTGCGCGACGCCGTGGTGGGTTCCGCCGCCGACAAGGTCGGAGCGGTGCTCCGTGGCTGACGTACCTCCGGCGGGTGCAGCCGGCGGCGCCCCGGTGCTGCCCGCCGCACCCCCGCCGGCTCGCACCGCGCTCGTGACGGGCGCCTCGCGCGGTATCGGGCGAGAGATCGCGCTGAGCCTGGCGCGGCTCGGTGTGGACGTGGCCCTGCTGGCGCGGGACGCGGCGCGGCTCGAGACCGTGGCCGAGGAGGTCCGCGCCACGGGATCGACCGCGGTCGTCCTCGCCACGGACGTGTCCGACCCGGCGGCGGTGCGCGCCGCCGTCAGGCAGTGCGAGGACACGCTCGGCTCGATCGACCTGCTCGTCAACAACGCGGGCGCGCTGGAGTCGGAGCACCCCCTGTGGGAGGCCGATCCCGACGAGTGGTGGTCGGTGTTCGAGACCAATGTGCGGGCGCCGTTCCTGTTCAACCGCTATGCGGTGCCCGGCATGATCGAGCGTGGCGGGGGCCGGGTCATCGATCTGGCCTCCGGGGCGAGCTCGCACGAGATGGTGAGCGACAGCTCGGCGTACAACGCGAGCAAGACAGCCCTCGCCCGGATGGGCGCCAAGCTGCACGACGAAGGCTTCGAGCACGGGATCCGCGTCTTCGAGCTCGCACCAGGGGTCGTCAAGACGGACATGTCGACCAGCATGTCGCTGCACGAGGGGCGCACCGACTGGACGCCGGCCGAGCGGGTCACCGACGTCGTGAACGCGATAGCAGCCGGGGAGCTCGACATGTGCTCGGGCTGGTTCCTGCGTGTCTCCCACGACACCCCGGCGTCGCTCAGGGCCTGTGCCGAGCAGGTCGCCGCCGAGGGGACCGCACGAACCGCGCGGCGGTTGCGGGTGCTCCCCGCGGGGAGCGACGACCCGCTGGCGGACGCCCTGACTCAGCGCTGACCCAGCGCCGACCAGAGCCGGGAACCCGGAACCTCCGGATCCAGAACCCCCACCGGCGGCCCCGCCGGCGACGCGCGAGCGCGTCGTCAGCGGGGCCGCCGGTCTGCGGGGAGTACGTCCGGTCAGAGGCGACCCAGGGGGATGGACCGGGCGATCGCCGTCTGTCCCGCGATGTTGGCGTGCACACCGTCGCCGCTGTCGTAGGCGGGCCGGATGGAGTTCGGGTTGTCGGGGTCGCGCAGCACCCGGTCGAAGTCGAAGACGCCGTCGCAGGTACCGGAGCAGTTGTCGCCCGCCCGCACGAACTCGTTCACCGCGGCGCGCTGCACGTTCTGTTCGGCCGTGTATCCGGGCCGCGGGGTGATCGGGGTGACGAACACCTTGATCCCGGCCGCGTGCAGCCGGGCGAACGTGTCGCGATAGGCCGCCACGATCGCATCGGCGCTGCAGTTGTTGCCGATGTCGTTGGTGCCGTAGTAGTAGATGACCGACTTCACGTCGTGCAGGGCGAGCACGTCTCGGTCGAGGCGCGAGACCCGTCCAGGCCGCCGCCCCCGCACACGGGCGATGCCGTGGTCCCGGAGATGCCTTCGTTGACGACGGCGACCTGGCGCTTGTCCGGCCGCTTGTCGATGACCCGCTGTGCGAGGGTGTCGGTCCAGCGCTGGAACACGGCGGGCGGCGGGCAGCCGGTCCCGCAGTTGTTCGCGCCGACCCCGTCGACCACGGAGCTGCCGTAGGCGACGACCGTCCCGGAGAGCTCGGGATCGTAGACGTCCACCGCGCTGACCAGGTAGGTCCAGCCGTGCGCCTCGGGAAAACCGGCGCCCGAGGTGTCGGTGGTCGCGTTCCCCGCGCCTTCCGGCGAGAAGTAGTTGGTGCGTCCGGCCAGGTCGTGGAGCATCATCCGCGTCGGGTTCGCCAGGTAGAAGCTCACCACCAGGTCGTCCATGGCCGTGGTGGCAAGGTCTACCGGGTCGCTCCAGACGTCGCCACCGGCCGGGATCGACACGGACTCCGAGCCACCGAAGGTCACGGTACGCAGCGTCTCCGGCCGGATGGCGGCGCCTCCCGCGCTCAGGCCTGTCGTGGTGGCGTCGACGACCAGCGGCTCGGTGCCGAACTGGTTCTGCAGCCGGACACGCAGGGACGATCCGCCCTGGGTGAGCCGGGTGATGATGCGCACCGACCGGTTCTCGAACGTCTCGGGGCTCAGCCCTGAGCTGCGCTGCTGGGACTGGGTCCAGGAGGTCGACCAGTCGTCGTCCGGCGCGCTCACCTTGGCCGCGGCGGTCCCGCCGGCGGTGGCGCCGAGCGCGACGATGAGGGTGATCAGGGCACGTGCGAGTTTACGGAACGTCATCGGTCCACCCGTTTCGCTGCTCGAGTCTTCGTCGATCGCGTACGTGGCGTGACGGCAGGGTGTCGCGCCAGATGGAACCTAAGGTCCGAGCACCCGGCTGTCAACGGCTCAGAGGGCTGGGTCCACGATGCTGGCGCGAACGCACGGCTGCTCCGTACGGTGTGCACGCAGCCGTCCCTTCACGCCAAGGAGACCACCATGCGCCATCGTCGTCGACCCGTGCTCGCCGTCGCGAGCCTGGGACTGTGTGCCCTGCTCGCCTCCGCCGGCCTGGCGGTCGCCGCGGAACCTTCGGGCGGAGCGGCTACGGAACCTTCGGCCGGAGCGGCCGCGGCGGCCGTGACACCGCTCACCGCGAGCAACTTCCGCTACACGCTGTCCGAGACGCCGTCGTCCCTCGTCAGTGCACTCGACGCGGCGCTGCCGAACGTCTCGATGAGCACGGTGGCCGACGACGGCAACCGAACCCCGAGCTGTGGCAGCGCGCCGTCGGTCACGCACCGCACCGCCTACTACTGCTGGAACTCGGGCGACCAGGGCACCAGTGCCTGGTACCCCCAGGGCATCACGACCAGCTCGGACGCGTACGGCTCGGGCACCTACGAGGGCAAGCGCATCAACCTGGTGAGCTGGTACGACCATGCCGACGACGGCATCGACAAGGGTGTCCGGATCAGCGTGTCGAACCTGTCGGCGAGCGCCGCGGCCCCGCCGTACCGGCACATCCTGCTGGTGGAGCCCAGCGGCACCACGGGCTCGCCGTCGTACGAGCCGGTCGACATCCATGCCGGCGGCATCATGTGGTACGGCAACCTGTTGTACGTGCCGGACACGAGCGGTGGGTTCCGCGTGTTCGACCTGGACCATCTGTGGCGGGTCTCGACCGGGGACTCCTCGGCGGTGGGCCGGCAGCGTGACGGCTCGTACCACGCGTTCAACTACAAGTACGTGTTACCGCAGACCGCGAGGTTCACGGACTCGACGGTCGGCGGGTACGCGCAGCTGCGGCACTCGTCGGTCTCGTTGGACCGGACGAGCACGCCGGACTCGGTGATCGTGAGCGAGTACCGGAGTCCGTCGGACGTCGACGCGGGTGCTCAGGTGCGTACCGTCCGGGTGCCGATCGACTACCGGGACCGGTATCTCAAGCCGGCGTCGGACGGCATCGTCAAGGCGACGGAGGCGTACCGGACCGACCTCGAGAGCGTGCAGGGCTCGACGGCCGTCGATGGCGAGTTCTTCTTCTCGCAGAGCGACGGCTCGGACCACTCCAACCCGAACTCGGACGGCGACCTGCACACGTTCGCCGCGCCGTCGGGCGCGCTGGTGCGGCACGGCAACGCGCTGACCGTGGGAGCGGAGGACCTGTCCTACGACCCCACGCGCGACTATCTGTGGTCGCTCGGTGAGTATCCGGGCTACCGGTGGGTGTACGCGGCGGACGCCTCGTCGTTCTGATCCGTCCGGGTGGGGGCATCGGGTTGCTGTCCTCATCTGGTCGCCCGCGCACCTCGCACATAGTCTGAGAGCGATGACGAGCCGAATTGAAGATTACGGAATTGTCGGAGATCTGCAGACCGCAGCACTGATCGGCCGCGACGGCGCGGTCGACTGGATGTGCCTGCCCCAGTTCGACTCCCCGGCCTGCTTCGCCGCGCTCCTTGGGGAGGAGCAGCACGGTTCGTGGCGTCTCGGGCCGGAGTCGGGCGGTGAGTGCACCAGCCGGAGCTATCGGGACGGCACCCTCGTCCTCGAGACGGAGTGGGACCTGCCGGAGGGCCGGGTCCGGGTGATCGACCTGATGCCGCCGCGCAGCGACCAGGCCGACCTCGTCCGGATCGTCGAGGGGATCAGCGGCGAGGTCCCGATGACGACGACGTTGCGGCTGCGGTTCGACTACGGGCACGTCGTGCCGTGGGTCACGACCGAGGGCGACGGGCTGCGGGCGGTGGCCGGTCCCGACTCGGTGCGCCTCGACACGCCCGTGGAGGTGGCGCACGAGGGCGTCGCCGACGGCTCGGTGCTGAGCGCTCGCTTCACCGTCGGGCCGGGCGACCGGGTGCCGTTCGTGCTGACGTACCACGCGTCCCACCTGCCGACCAAGCCACCCGTCGAGGCGGAGTCGGCACTGCGGGAGACCGAGGAGTTCTGGCGGTCGTGGCTCGCGAAGTCCACCTACGCCGGCCCGTGGGCCGACGCCGTGCACCGGTCCCTGATCACCCTCAAGGCGCTGACCTACGCCCCGACCGGTGCGATCGCGGCGGCGGCCACGACGTCGCTCCCCGAGGAGATCGGCGGTTCGCGGAACTGGGACTACCGGTTCTGCTGGTTGCGAGACGCGGCGTTCACGTTGCAGGCCCTCCTCGGAACCGGGTTCATCGAGGAGGCAGGCGCGTGGCGGGCGTGGCTCCTGCGCGCGGTGGCCGGGGACCCGGCAGACCTGCAGATCATGTACGGGCTCGACGGACGGCGGCGGCTGCCCGAGTACACGATCGACTGGCTGCCCGGGTTCGAGGACTCGGGCCCGGTCCGGATCGGCAACGGAGCGGCCGGACAGCTCCAGATCGACGTCTGGGGCGAGACCCTCGATGCGCTGCACCTCGCGCGCGAGGCGGGGCTCGCGAGCGACGAGGAGGCATGGGCCCTGCAGAAGGCGCTCCTGGAGTACCTCGAGGAGCACTGGGCCGATCTCGACAACGGGCTCTGGGAGGTGCGCGGCCCGCGGCGTGCGTTCGTGCACTCCCGGGTCATGGCGTGGGCCGGGTTCGACCGGGCGGTGCGCGCCGTCGAGGAGCACGGGCTGGACGGGCCCGTCGAGCGGTGGCGGGCCGTGCGCGACCGTATCCACGCCGACGTGTGCACGCACGGCTTCGACGCCGAGCGCAACACGTTCACGCAGTTCTACGGTTCGGAGGGCCTGGACGCCGCCCTGCTGCTGATCGGGCAGGTCGGGTTCCTGCCCTGGGACGACCCGCGCGTCATCGGCACCGTGGACGCGGTCCAGCGCGAGCTCAGCCAGGACGGGCTGCTGCTGCGCTACCACACCCATGCCGACAACCGGGTGGACGGCCTGCCGGGTGAGGAGGCCACGTTCCTGGTGTGCAGCTACTGGCTGGTCGACGCCCTGCACGGGATCGGCCGCATGGACGAGGCCGTGGCGCTGTTCGAGCGCCTGCTCACGCTGCGCAACGACCTCGGGCTGCTCAGCGAGGAGTACGACGTGCGCTCGAGGCGACACCTCGGCAACACGCCCCAGGCGTTCAGCCACCTCGGCCTGGTCAACAGCGCACTCCGGCTCAGCCGTGGGGTCACGGAGCGCGACGTGGAGTCGGGCGTGGAGTCCGGTGCGGCCGACCGCGTGGCCGTGCCCGCCGCCGCTCCGCGCCCCGGTGCGCCGGCTGCCCGTCCGTCCACGGAGGAGATCGCCTGATGCGCGCCCTGACCGTCGTCCCGCAGGCCCCGGGCACCCTGGCCGTCACCGACGTCGACGAGCCGGCAGCCGGTCCGGGAGAGCTCCTGGTCGACGGCCTCGCCGTCGGTGTGTGCGCCACGGACCGGGAGATCGCCGCGGGCGAGTACGGCTGGGCCCCGCCCGGTCGGGAGCGCCTGGTGCTCGGGCACGAGTCGCTCGGCCGCGTGCGTTCGGCGCCGGACGGCTCGGGCTTCGCGGTCGGCGACCTCGTGGTGGGCGTGGTCCGCCGTCCGGACCCGGAACCGTGCGGGGCGTGCGCCCGGGGCCAGTTCGACATGTGCCGCAACGGCAGGTACACCGAACGGGGGATCAAGGCGATCGACGGGTTCGCCTCCGAGCGGTGGACCGTCGAGGCCGACTACGCGGTCCGGCTCGACCCGGCGCTCGCCGATGTCGGGATGCTGCTCGAGCCGACCACCGTCGTCGCCAAGGCCTGGGAGCAGATCGAGCTGGTCGGGCAGCGCGCGTGGTTCGAGCCGAAGGTGGTCCTCGTGACCGGTGCGGGCCCGATCGGCCTGCTCGCCGCGCTGCTCGGCGTCCAGCGCGGACTCGAGGTGCACGTGCTCGACCGCGTCACCGACGGGCCCAAGCCGGAGCTCGTCGCGCAGCTCGGCGCCGAGTACCACACCGAGCCCGTGGCCGACGTCGCGACCGCGCTCGGCCCCGACATCGTGATCGAGGCTACCGGCGCGACCCAGGTGGTGGTCGACGTCCTGTCCGCGAGCGGCCGCTACGGCGTCACCTGCCTCACGGGCGTCACGTCGGCGGGGCGCACGATCGAGTTCGACGCCGGCGCGCTCAACCGGCGGATCGTGCTGGAGAACGACGCGGTGATCGGCTCGGTGAACGCCAACCTGACGCACTACCGGGCCGGTGCCGACGCCCTGGCGCGGGCCGACGCCGGCTGGCTGAGCCGCCTCGTGACCCACCGGGTGCCGCTCGAGGACGCCGTCGAGGCGTTCGCGAGCGAACCCGGCGGGATCAAGACGGTGCTGGAGCTGTGAGGCTCAGCGGCGCTCGTCGCGCCACTCGACCCAGGCCCTGACCTCGCTCAGGTCGTACTCCGGCCCGGTGCTGCTCATCGTGAGGAGCGTCGCCCCGGCGGCGAGCAGCGCGTCACCCTTCGCCTCCGGTGTGCCGTTGACCTCCACGGACCGTTCCACGAGCCTGGCGGTGTCGCGCCCGACGGCGGCGCCGTGCTCGTCGAGGATGGCCGACTTGATCGTCAGGACGTCCACGTCGCCGAAGCTGTGCCAGATGTCCGCGTGCTCGGCGACGATGCGCAGCGTCTTCTTCACGCCGCCGCCACCGATCAGGATCGGGATCTCGCGCGTGGGCGCAGGGTTGCCCGCGGCGAGCCGAGCCTTGATCCGGGGCATGGCGTCCGCGAGGCTCGCGATGCGGGACCCGGCCGTGCCGAACTCGTAGCCGAACTGGTCGTAGTCCTTTTCGAACCAGCCGGCGCCGAGGCCGAGGACGAGACGCCCGCCCGAGATGTGGTCCACGGTGCGGGCCATGTCTGCCAGCAGGTCCGGATTCCGGTAGCCGTTGCCGGTCACCAGCGCGCCGATCTCGACGCGCTCGGTCTGCTCGGCCCAGGCGCCGAGCATCGTCCAGGACTCGAAGTGCTTGCCGTCCGGATCACCGTGGAGCGGGAAGAAGTGGTCCCAGTTGAACAGGATGTCGACGCCCAGGTCCTCGGCGCGGAGCACCGCGTCGCGGAGGGCGGAGTAGTCGGCGTGCTCCGGCTGCAGCTGCAGCCCTATCCGAACGGGGCGATCAGTCAGATCAGTCATGCCGGAAGCGTAGAAGGGCTCCGCAGGTGTCGCACTCGCCCGACCGGGCGTCCCGGACGTGTGTCGTCACGTCGCACGGGATGCCGTGGGTCGAGACTATGGGGGTGCCGCCGGTCGGCGACCACCGGAGACGAGCAGGAGCAACCATGCCGAACTACAGCACGTCCGCGGAGATCGACGCCTCGCCGGAGGAGGTCTGGGCCGTCCTGTCCGACATCGAGCGGATGCCGGACTGGACGGCCTCCATGACCTCCGTGTCGATCATCGACGGACCGAACCCGCCGGACGTCGGCACGCAGGTGCGGATCGAGCAGCCCAAGCTACCCCTCGCGATCTGGCTCGTCGACGAGTGGGACCCGCCGCGGCACTTCGCGTGGATCAGCGAGGCCCCCGGAGTCACCACACAGGCCGAGCACCTGGTGGAACGCCTGCCCGACGGCCGGTCCCGCGTCACGCTCGCGATCACCCAGACCGGTGGCCTGGCGTGGCTGCTGGGCGGGCTGACCAAGGGGCGTACACGGCAG
Source organism: Promicromonospora aerolata (assembly GCF_042682255.1). NCBI lineage: Bacteria > Bacillati > Actinomycetota > Actinomycetes > Micrococcales > Promicromonosporaceae > Promicromonospora > Promicromonospora aerolata. Next base: position 1,631,414 of record NZ_JBHUHF010000001.1, on the reverse strand, counting down.
TACGTCGACACGGAGCTGAGGAGCCTGCGGGCCCGGGTGGCGGCGGAGGGCTGAGCGCAGGCGCAGCGCCTACTGCGGGCTCAGGCCCGCGTCGCCACCACGAACACCCGACGGAACGCCAGCGGCGTGCCGTAGGAACGCTCCGGGTAGGCGGTTCGCAGCGCCGCGCCGAACTCCTCCTCGAACCGGGTGCGCAGCGCGGGGTCCTCGGCCTCCAGGGCCTGGAGCGTGGGCTGGGCTCCCGTCGCCGAGATCCAGCGCAGCACCGGGTCCGGTCCGTGCAGCAGGTGCGTGTACGTGGTCTCCCACGCGTCGACGGACCAGCCCGGCCGGGCCAGCAGGTCCAGGTACTCGGCCGGGTCGGCGGTGGCGCGCCGTTCGACCGGCCCGAGCACGTCGGCGTAGGGCTCCCGTGCGGCGACCTCGCGCAGCAGGAGGTGGCTCGGCGCATCATGGTTGCCCGGAACCTGGAACGCGAACGTCTGCGCGGCCCGGTCGGCGAGCGTGGTGAGCAGCTCGCGGTGGCCGGGCACCCATTGGAGCGCCGCGTTGCTGATGACGAGGTCGGCGGTGTGGTCGTCGCTGGCGAGGTCGGCCAGGACGTACTCGGTGCCCGGGTCGGCGGCACGCGCCTGCTCGATCATCGCGGGGGAGGCATCGACACCGGTGACGTGAGCCCCCGGCCAGCGCGCCCGGAGCACGGCGGTGAGATGGCCGGGGCCGCACCCGAGGTCGACGACGGAGGCGGGTGTCCCGGGCACCCGCGCGACCAGCTCCGTGAACGGGCGGGACCGCTCGTCCGTGTACTGCAGGTATGCGCTGGGGTTCCAGTCGACCACGGCCACTCCTTGACGTCGAGTATCTCGACATCAAGATACACCGTCCGCGGGCCCGCGCGCCGCAGCCCCGCGATTACGCCCGAACACGGGGTTGATCCGGGCGCAATCACGGGGCCGCGGCGTTCGCGGGAGGCAACCGACCGAACTCGCGTCGGTGGACGGGAGGGCGCGATCCTCAGGGGACGAGCAGCACCTTGCCGGTCGTGGCCCGGCCCTCCAGCGCCTCGTGCGCGGCCCTGGCGTCGGCCAGCGGGAAGGTGGACCCGATGTGGACGTCCAGGTCGCCCGACGCCGCGGCTCCGAGCACCTCGGAGGTGCGCCACTCGAGCTCGTCCCGGCTGAGCGTGTAGTGCGTGATCGTCGGCCGCGTGAGGAACAGCGAGCCGCCCTTGTTGAGCCGCTGCGGGTCGAGCGGCGGCACCTGGCCCGACGCCCCGCCGAACAGCACCAGCATCCCGCGCGGACGCAGGGAGGCGAGGGATGCCTCGAAGGTGGCCTTGCCGACGCCGTCGTACACGACGTGCACGCCCTTGCCGTCGGTGAGCTCGCGCACGGCCGCCGGCAGCTCGCTCGTGAGGTCGGACATCGCCGCGTAGTCGATGGTGTGCGCCGCCCCGGCCGCTGAAGAGAGCTCCGCCTTCTCGGGCGTCGAGACCGTGGTGAGGACCCGGCCCCCGTTCGCTACTGCGAGCTGGGTGGCCAGCAGGCCGACGCCGCCTGCGCCCGCGGTCAGCAGCACGTCGTGCCCCGGCTGCACCTCGAACGTGGACCGGACGAGGTAGTGCGCGGTGATGCCCTGCAGCGGCAGGGCGGCGGCGGTGGTGAGCTCCAGCCCGTCGGGTACCGGCACGACGCCGGCGGCGTCCACCGCCACGAGCTCCGCGTACGATCCGTGCCCCTCGTGCCAGGCCACGCGGTCGCCGACCGCGAAGCTGGCGACACCGTCGCCGAGCGCCTCCACGGTGCCTGCCCCCTCGACCCCCACCACGTGCGGGTAGTCCATGGGGTAGACGCCACCGCGGCGATAGGTGTCGATGAAGTTCACGCCCGCTGCCGCGACGCGGACCAGGAGCTGGCCGGGACCCGGCGTCGGGTCGGGGAGCTCGGTGTACGAAAGGACCTCGGGGCCGCCCGCCTGACGGGCTACGACTGCGTGCATGGACCGAGCCTATGCCGCGTGCCGGCCACGCCGCCGCGTGCCGGGTTTCGCCGCGCTGCATATTTATGTATGCTGCGGAATATGTCCAGCAGCCAGCTCATCCGCGTCGCCGTCGCCGGCGCGTCCGGTTATGCGGGCGGGGAGGCCCTCCGCCTCCTGGCCGCCCATCCGTTCGTCGAGATCGGCACGCTCACCGCGCACACCAACGCCGGTTCGAGCCTCGGCGAGGTGCAGCCGCACCTGCGCGGCCTCGCGCACCGCATCCTGGAGCCCACCACCCCCGACACCCTGCTGGGCCACGACGTGGTGCTGCTCGGGCTGCCGCACGGGGCGTCGGCCCAGGTGGCGGCGCAGCTCCCGGACGACGTCCTCGTCGTGGACCTCGGGGCCGACCACCGGCTGGAGTCGGCGAGCGACTGGGAGCAGTTCTACGGCTCGACGCACGCCGGGTCCTGGCCCTACGGGCTGCCCGAGCTGATCCACGCCGAGGCGCCGGGCGCCGACGTCGCCTCCGCGGCCCGCCAGCGCGACAAGCTGGCCGGCGCGCGCCGGATCGCCGTACCCGGCTGCAACGTCACGGCGGTGACCCTCGGCCTGCAGCCGGGCGTCGCGGCCGGCGTGGTGGCGCCCACCGACATCGTGGCCGTCCTGGCCAACGGGTACTCGGGCGCGGGCAAGGCCCTCAAGCCGCACCTCCTGGCGAGCGAGGCCCTCGGGTCGGCGCAGCCGTACGGGGTGGGTGGCACGCACCGGCACATCCCGGAGATCCAGCAGAACCTGCGGGCCGCAGGGGCGCCCGAGGTGAGCATCAGCTTCACGCCCACCCTCGTACCGATGGCTCGCGGCATCCTCGCGACGGCCACCGCTCCGCTGGTCCCGGGCGTCGACCCGGAGCAGGTCCGGGCCGTGTGGGAGGCCGCCTACGCCGACGAGCCGTTCGTGCACCTCCTGCCGGAGGGGCAGTGGCCCAGCACCGCGATGACCCTGGGCGCCAACACCGCCTGCGTGCAGGTCGCGGTCGACGCCGCGGCGCGCCGGGTCGTCACGGTCACCGCCATCGACAACCTCGTCAAGGGGACCGCGGGCGCGGCGATCCAGTCCATGAACCTCGCCCTCGGTCTGCGGGAGACCGCGGGCCTCATCACCGAAGGAGTCGCACCATGACCCGGGGAGCCCTGACCGAGGTAGTTCTGTCCCAGGTAGTTCTGTCCCAGGCAGTCCGGACCGGGGGAGCACAGTGAGCGTCACCGCGGCACAAGGCTTCCGGGCGGCCGGCATCACGGCCGGCCTCAAGGCGTCCGGTACGCCGGACCTGGCACTCGTCGTCAACGACGGACCCGAGCACACCGCGTCCGCCGTCTTCACGAGCAACCGGGTGGTCGGCGCACCCGTGATGTGGTCGCGCCAGGCGGTCAAGGACGGTGTCGCCCGCGCCGTCGTCCTCAACTCCGGCGGCGCCAACGTGTGCACCGGTCCGGGCGGTTTCCAGGACGCGCACGCCACCGCCGAGAAGGTCGCCGCCGAGCTGGGCATCGGCGCGATCGACGTGCTGGTCGGCTCGACCGGCCTGATCGGCGTCCGGCTCGCCGCGGACAAGCTCCTGGCGGGCGTCCCCGTCGCGGTCGGCGCGCTCGCGGCCGACGCGGCGGCCGGACAGGCCGCGGCCACCGCCATCATGACCACCGACACCGTCGCCAAGACGGCGGTGCGCACGGTCGAGACCCCGCAGGGCACCTTCACGGTCGGTGGCATGGCCAAGGGCGCGGGCATGCTCGCGCCCGCCCTGGCCACGATGCTGTGCGTGGTGACCACCGACGCCGTGGTCCACACGGTCGACGCCGACGCCGCCCTGCGGGCCGCCACCCGCGTCACCTTCGACCGCGTCGACTCGGACGGCGCCATGTCCACCTCGGACACCGTGGTGCTGATGGCCTCGGGCGCGGCGGAGGTCACGCCCGACCCCGACGTGCTCACCGAGGCGGTCACGGCCGTGTGCGCGGACCTCGCCCGCCAGCTCGTGGCCGACGCCGAGGGTGCGTCCCACGACATCGCCATCACCGTCACGAACGCCACCACCGAGGACGCGGCGCTCGCGGTCGCGCGGGCCGTGAGCCGGTCCAACCTCGTCAAGGCCGCGGTCTTCGGCAACGACCCCAACTGGGGCCGCATCCTGTCGCAGGTCGGCACCGTGCCGGAGGAGGTCGCCCCGTTCGACCCGGCCGAGCTCGACGTCAGCGTCAACGGGGTGCTCGTCTGCAAGGCGGGCGGTGCCTTCGAGCCGCCGGAGAAGGTCGACATGGCGGCGGCGCGGGACGTCACCTTCACCATCGACCTGCACGCCGGCGACGCCGAGATCACGCTCTGGACCAACGACCTCACGCACGACTACGTCCACGAGAACAGCGCGTACAGCTCATGAGCAGCGACATCGTCAACGGGCTGCGCCCCGACCAGAAGGCGGAGGTGCTCATCGAGGCCCTGCCCTGGCTGCAGGAGTTCTCCGGCGCGCTCGTCGTCGTCAAGTACGGCGGCAACGCGATGATCGACGCCGGCCTCAAGGCCGCGTTCGCCCAGGACATGGTGTTCCTGCGCCAGGTGGGCCTGCGGCCGGTCGTCGTGCACGGCGGGGGACCGCAGATCAACGCGATGCTGGACCGCCTCGGCATCGCCTCGGAGTTCAAGGGTGGCCTGCGTGTCACCACGCCCGAGGCGATGGAGGTGGTGCGCATGGTCCTGACCGGGCAGGTCAGCCGCGAGCTGGTCGGCCTGATCAACGCGCACGGCCCGGTCGCCGTCGGCCTGTCGGGGGAGGACGGCGGCCTGCTCGGCGCCGAACGCCGGCACGCCGTGGTGCACGGCGAACCCGTCGACGTCGGGCTCGTGGGCGACGTCGTGCAGGTGGACCCCCGTGCCGTCGAGGACCTGCTGCAGGCCGGCCGCATCCCCGTGGTGTCCACGATCGCACCCGACAAGGACGACCCCACCCAGGTGCTCAACGTCAACGCGGACACCGCGGCGTCGGCGCTCGCGGTGGCCCTGGGCGCCAAGAAGCTCATCGTCCTGACGGACGTCGAGGGCCTGTACACGGCGTGGCCCGACCGGACCTCGCTGGTGGAGCGCATCACGGCGCCGGAGCTCTCCCAGCTCCTGCCGAGCCTGGAGTCCGGCATGGTGCCCAAGATGGAGGCGTGCCTGCGCGCGGTCGAGGGCGGGGTGGCCGCCGCGACGGTCATCGACGGGCGCCAGCCGCACAGCGCGCTCCTGGAGGTCTTCACCACCCGGGGCAACGGCACGATGGTCGTCCCCGCAGAGGAAGGTGCCGGCGCATGAGCACGGTGATCCCCGTAGAAGGCTCGGCACTGTCGGCCGACGGATCGGTCGAGGGGTGGACGCAGCGGTACTCGGGCGCGGTGATGGACACGTTCGGCCCGCCGCAGCAGGTGCTGGTGCGTGGTGAGGGCGCGTACGTGTGGGACGCGGACGGCGAGCGGTACCTCGATCTGCTCGGCGGCATCGCGGTGAACTCGCTGGGCCACGCCCATCCGACCCTCACCGCGGCCATCAGCGCACAGCTCGGCACGCTGGGGCACGTGTCGAACTTCTTCGGCACGCCCGCCCAGATCGCGCTGGCCGAGACGCTGCTGCGCACGGCGCAGGCCCCGGACGGGTCGCGTGTGTTCCTGACCAACTCGGGCACCGAGGCGGTCGAGGCGGCGTTCAAGATGACGCGCCGGGTCGCCTCGTCGTCCGGCGTAGGCACCCGCACCCGCGTGCTCGCCCTCGAGGGGGCCTTCCACGGCCGGTCGATGGGTGCCCTCGCGCTGACGGCGAAGACCGCCTACCGGGAGCCGTTCGAGCCGCTGCCCGGTGGTGTCGAGCACCTGCCGTTCGGTGACCTCGCCGCTCTGGAGGCCGCGTTCGCACCGGCGTCGGTCGCCGAGCACGGCGAGGTGGCGGCGCTGGTGGTCGAGCCGGTGCAGGGCGAGGCCGGGGTGCGGCCCCTCCCGCCCGGCTACCTCGCAGCGGCCCGCCGCCTGACCACGGCGCACGGTGCGCTGCTCGTCCTGGACGAGGTCCAGACGGGCGTGGGCCGGTGCGGTTCCTGGTTCGCCTACCAGCAGCCGGAGATCGGCGGCGGCATCGTGCCCGACGTCGTCCTGGCCGCCAAGGGCCTCGGTGGCGGCTTCCCCGTCGGCGCGGTGATCGCGTACGGCGCGGCCGCGAACCTGCTGGGCCGTGGACAGCACGGCAGCACCTTCGGCGGCAACCCTGTCGCCGCCGCGGCGGCGCTCGCGACGATCGGCGTGATCGAGCGCGACGGGCTGCTGGCGAACGTCCGCGAGGTCGGGGCGCTGCTGCGCCAGGAGATCGAGATGTGCGGCAGCCCGCTCGTCAAGGAGGTCCGTGGCCGCGGCCTGCTGCTCGCCGTCGTGCTGAACGAGCCCGTGGCGGCGCAGGTGGCCGCCGCGGCGCTCCGGGCCGGGTTCATCGTGAACGCGGTGGCGCCCGACGCGGTCCGGCTCGCCCCGCCCCTGATCCTGACCGCGGAGCAGGCCATGGACGCCGCCCGCTTCTTCGCGACGCTCTCGCTGCCTGACGAGTCCAAGGAGGACATGTGACCCGCCATTTCCTGCGTGACGACGACCTCGCGCCGGCCGAGCAGAGGGCCGTCCTGGAGCTGGGCCTCGCCCTGCGCGAGGACCGGTTCGCCCGCCGCCCGCTGGAGGGGCCGCACGCCGTCGCGTTCATCACCGACAAGCCGACGCTGCGTACCCAGGTCTCGTTCGCCACGGGCATCGCCGAGCTCGGCGGCTTCCCCCTCCTGGTGGACGGCAACCTCGCCAAGATCGGCGTGCGCGAGTCCATCGCGGACACCACACGCGTCCTGGACCGGCAGGTCTCCGCCATCGTGTGGCGCACCTTCGGTCAGGAGCGCATCGAGGAGATGGCCGCCGTCTCGCGCGTGCCGGTCGTCAACGCGCTGACCGACCAGTTCCACCCGTGCCAGATCCTCGCCGACCTGCTCACGGTGGCCCAGCACCGGGGCCTCGACGCCGTGCCGGGCACCACGTTCGCGTACGTCGGCGACGCCGCGAACAACATGGCGTGCTCGTACCTGCTGGGTGGGACCACGGCGGGGATGCACGTGCGGGTCGCGGGGCCGGAGGGCTTCCTGCCCGACGCCGCCGTGGTTGCCCGGGCACGTGAGATCGCCGGTGCGACGGGCGGCTCGGTGACCGTGACGACCTCCGCCAAGGAGGCCGTCGCGGGCGCCGACGTCGTGGCCACCGACACCTGGGTGTCGATGGGCGACGAGGTCGAGGCCGCGGAACGGGCCAAGCCGTTCTGGGACTTCCAGCTCGGCCAGGAGCTGCTCCAGGCCGCCGCTCCCGACGCGCTGGTGCTGCACTGCCTCCCTGCCTACCGTGGCAGGGAGATCACGGCCGAGGTGATCGACGGGCCGCAGTCCGTGGTCTGGGACGAGGCCGAGAACCGCCTGCACGCGCAGAAGGCGCTGCTGGCCTGGCTGCTGGAGCAGGGCTGATGGTCACCAAGCAGACGGCGACGACCGCCACGACCAAGGCGGCCCGGCACGCCCGGATCACCGAGATCGTGCTCCGCAACGCCATCCACTCGCAGGCGGAGCTGGCCGACGCGCTCGCGGCCGACGGCGTGATCGTCACGCAGGGCACGCTCTCGCGCGACCTCATCGAGCTGCAGGCCGAGAAGGTGCGGGGCTCGGACGGCACCCTGGTCTACGCGGTCCCTGGTGAGGGCGGGGACCGCAGCGCACAGTCGGACGCGAGCGAGGAGTACCTGTCCGCGCGGCTGACCCGGCTCGCCAAGGAGCTGCTGGTCTCCGCGGAGTCGTCGGGCAACCTCGTCGTGCTCCGCACCCCGCCGGGGGCGGCCAACCTGCTGGCCTCGGCGATCGACCACTCCGTGTTTCCCGGGATGCTCGGCACCATCGCGGGGGACGACACGATCCTCGTGATCGCACGCGACGCCGACGGCGCCGCGCTGGCCGGGCGCTTCCTCGCGCTCAGCGCCTGAGAACACACCACAATCGCACCAGACACCACCACCGGAAAGAGATCGTCAATCATGACTGAACGCGTCGTGCTCGCCTACTCGGGCGGCCTGGACACCTCCGTCGCCATCGGCTGGATCGCCGAGGCCACCGGGGCCGAGGTGGTCGCCGTGGCCGTTGACGTCGGCCAGGGCGGCGAGGACATGAACGTCATCCGCAAGCGCGCGCTGGACTGCGGCGCCGTCGAGGCGTACGTCGCCGACGCGCGCGACGAGTTCGCCGCGGAGTACTGCATGCCCGCCCTGCGGGCCAACGGCATGTACCTCGATCGTTACCCGCTGGTCTCCGCCATCTCCCGGCCCGTGATCGTCAAGCACATGGTGCGCGCGGCCCGCCAGTTCGGCGCCTCGACCGTGGCGCACGGCTGCACCGGCAAGGGCAACGACCAGGTCCGCTTCGAGGTGGCCACGACGTCGCTGGCACCCGACCTGAAGTCGATCGCGCCCGTGCGTGACCTCGCGCTGACCCGTGAGAAGGCCATCGACTACGCGGAGAAGCACGACCTGCCGATCGCGACCACGAAGAACAACCCGTTCTCGATCGACCAGAACGTGTGGGGCCGTGCCGTCGAGACGGGCTTCCTCGAGGACATCTGGAACGAGCCCACCAAGGACGTCTACTCCTACACCGACGACCCGACGTTCCCGCCGGTCGCCGACGAGGTGCTGATCACCTTCGAGCAGGGCGTCCCGGTCGCGATCGACGGCGTCGCCGTCACCCCGCTGCAGGCCATCCAGGAGATGAACCGCCGCGCCGGAGCGCAGGGTGTCGGCCGCATCGACATCGTCGAGGACCGCCTCGTGGGCATCAAGTCCCGCGAGATCTACGAGGCCCCCGGTGCGATCGCGCTCATCGCCGCGCACCAGGAGCTGGAGAACGTCACGCTCGAGCGGGAGCAGGCCCGGTTCAAGCGGCAGGTGGAGCAGCGCTGGAGCGAGCTCGTGTACGACGGCATGTGGTTCTCGCCGCTGAAGAAGTCGCTCGACGTCTTCGTCGACGACACCCAGCGGTACGTCTCCGGCGAGATCCGCATGGTGCTGCACGGTGGCCGCGCCACCGTGACCGGGCGCCGCTCGGAGCAGTCGCTCTACGACTTCAACCTCGCCACCTACGACGAGGGCGACGCGTTCGACCAGTCGCAGGCCCGTGGCTTCATCGAGATCTACGGCCTCACGGCCAAGCTCGCCGCCGCGCGCGACGAGAAGTTCGGCAACGGCGTGGACCTGGGGGTCGGGACACTGTGACGGAGCACGACGGCACAGGTCATGACAGCACGGGTCCGGACGCCGCGGCGACGGGAGTCGAGCGGCCGGCCTCCGGCACCGTCGGTGCGCCCTCGGGCGAGAAGGTAGCCCTCTGGGGCGGCCGGTTCGCCGGGGGACCGGCGCCGGAGCTGGCCGCGCTCTCCCAGTCGACGCACTTCGACTGGCAGCTCGCGCCCTACGACATCGCCGGCTCGAAGGCGCACGCACGCGTGCTGGCGGGCGCGGGCCTGCTCGCCGAGCCGGAGCTCGCCCGGATGATCGACGCCCTGGACGTGCTGGAGCAGGACGTCGCCTCCGGCGCGTTCCTCCCGGTGCTGGACGACGAGGACGTGCACACCGCCCTCGAACGCGGGCTGCTGGAGCGGGCGGGGGAGGAGCTGGGCGGCAAGCTCCGCGCCGGCCGGTCCCGGAACGACCAGATCGCCACCCTGGTGCGCCTCTACCTGCGGGACCGGGCCAGGACCATCGGCGCACAGGTCCTCGACCTCGTGGACGAGCTGATCACCCAGGCGATCGCCGCGGGCGACGCCCCCATGCCGGGGCGCACGCACCTGCAGCACGCCCAGCCGGTCCTGCTCGCGCATCATCTGCTGGCGCACGCCTGGCCGCTGCTGCGTGACGTCGACCGACTCCTCGACTGGGACGTGCGGGCGTCGAAGTCGCCCTACGGGTCCGGCGCGCTCGCGGGCTCGTCCCTCGGTCTGGACCCGGCGGCGGTGGCCACCGACCTGGGGCTGGAGGGCGGTCCGGTCGAGAACTCGATCGACGGCACGGCGTCACGTGACGTGGCGGCGGAGTTCGCGTTCGTCGCGGCGATGATCGCGGTGGACCTGTCGCGGATCGCGGAGGAGGTCATCCTCTGGAACACCAAGGAGTTCGGCTTCGTCCGGCTGGACGACGCCTACTCAACGGGTTCGTCGATCATGCCGCAGAAGAAGAACCCGGACATCGCCGAGCTCGCGCGCGGCAAAGCGGGTCGCGTGATCGGCGACCTGGTGGGGCTGCTCACCACGCTCAAGGGCCTCCCGCTCGCGTACAACCGCGACCTGCAGGAGGACAAGGAGCCGGTGTTCGACCAGGTGGCGACGCTCACGACGGTCCTGCCCGCGTTCTCGGGCATGGTGCGCACCATGGTCTTCGACACGGACCGGATGGCCGAGCTCGCCCCGCAGGGCTTCTCGCTCGCCACGGACATCGCGGAGTGGCTCGTGCGGCAGGGCGTCCCGTTCCGGGTGGCGCACGAGGTGGCCGGCTCCTGCGTGCAGGAGTGCGAGGCGCGCGGCATCGAGCTCTGGGACCTGTCCGACGACGACCTCGCCAAGATCTCGGAGCACCTCACACCGGAGGTGCGGGGCGTGCTGTCCGTCGAGGGCTCGCTCGCCTCGCGCGACGCGGTCGGCGGCACCGCCCCGGCCCGGGTCCGGGAACAGATCGAGCTGGCGAAGGAACGTTCGACGGAGTACCGCTTCTGGGCCGAGCCGGAGTAGGTCTGTCCTGATCCGTCGCCGGCCCAGCGATTGCGCCCAGGATTCGCGTGAGCTCTGGGCGCAATCGCTGGGCCGGCGAGTTCTCTGAGGAGTGATGCCGCGTGACCGTCCCGCCATCCGTGCTGGGTGAGCTGCTCGACCGCATCCGGGTCGCCGACGCGCGTCTCGTGTGCGTCGACGGGCCGGCCGGCTCCGGCAAGACGACCCTGGGTGCCCAGCTGGCCGACGCGCTGGAGGCACCGGTCATCCATATGGACGACCTCTACGAGGGCTGGTCCGGCGGGCCGGACGGCGGCGCGGCGAACCTCCGCCGGTGGGTCCTGGACCCGCTGGTGGCCGGGGAGCAGGTCCGCTACCGGCGCTACGACTGGGTCGACGGCGACTGGGCCGAGTGGCACGCCGTCCCGCCGTCGGCCCATCTCGTGGTGGAGGGCTGTGGCGCGGCGGCGCGCCAGGTGGACGCGCTGGGCGCGTACCGCATCTGGGTGGAGGCCGACGACGCCGAACGCCTGCGCCGGGGCCTGGAGCGCGACGGCGCCGAAGCGCGCGACCACTGGATCGCCTGGATGGCCGACGAGGCGGCGCACTACGAGCGTGAGCGCACGCGGGAACGCGCTGACGTGCGGCTGGACGGGTTCGGCACGCCGGCCGAGGAGACGTAGAGCCAACACCTAGATCTGCTAGGCCTAGTGCTGCTAGGGTTCCTATCCCTAGCAGCACTAGGCATTGGAGTGCGGGTGCACATCGACAAAGACCTCGTCGCGGCCTCGGCCACGCCGCTCGTCCTCGGCATCCTGGCCGACGGCGAGTCGTACGGCTATGCGATCGTCAAGCGCGTCAACGAGCTCTCCGGCGGACGCATGCAGTGGACCGACGGCATGCTCTACCCCCTGCTCCACCGGCTCGAACGGCTCGGGTACGTGCAGGCCACCTGGGGCACGTCCGAGGCCGGACGCCGTCGCAAGCACTACGCGATCACGGGAGCGGGCCGCGACGCCCTCGCCGACCGTCAGCAGCAGTGGTCCGTCGTCGCCGACGCCCTGAAGCAGGTGTGGCAGGACGTCCAGCAGCCTCCCACCGTGGCAGAAGGGTGGGCCTGATGACCGACCACCCGCAGCTCGAGGCGCAGATCGACCAGTGGCGCGGCTACGTCCAGCGCCGTCGGGCCATCTCCGCCGGCGACGTCGAGGAGATGGAGGACCACCTGCGCGAGCAGGTGACCGACCTGACCCGCACCGGACTCGACGACGACGAGGCCTTCCTCGTCTCGGTCAAGCGCATGGGCAACCTCGACGACGTCTCCCGCGAGTTCGCCCGCGAGCATTCCGACCGGCTCTGGAAGCAGCTCGTCCTGCTCCCCGACGCGCCAGACGGCCGCACGCATCCCTGGCGCGAGCTCGGCGTCGTGCTGGCGCTCGCGATCGGGGCCGGCATCGCGGTCAAGGCCGGGATCGAGCTGATCGGCGACGAGATGGCCGTCATGCGCAACATCGGCCTGCTCGTGCTGCCGTTCCTCGCCGGGTACTTCGCCTGGAAGCGGAAGCTGACCTGGCAGGTCGCGGTGGCGCTCCTGATCCCGTTCGCCCTGCTCGCGGTAGTGCTGAACGTCTACCCGTTCGAGCCGGACGGCTCGACCCTGTTCCTCGCGGCCAGCCACTCGCTAGTCGCCCTGTGGGCGCTGATCTCGGTCGCCTACGCGGGCGGACGATGGCGGTCCGACGCCCGCCGCATGGACTACGTCCGCTTCACCGGCGAGCTCGCCATCTACTACGTCCTGCTCGCCCTGGGCGGGGGCGTGCTGATCGGCCTCACGCTGGGCACTCTCGGGCTGGCCGGCGTCGACTTCGAACCCGCCCTCGAGTCCTGGATCCTCCCGTTCTGCGTCCCCGGCGCGCTCATCGTCGCGGCCTGGCTGGTCGAGGCCAAGCAGAACGTCGTGGAGAACATCGCGCCCGTCCTCACGCGCGTCTTCACCCCGCTGACGATCGCGATGCTGCTGGTCTTCCTGGGCGTCTTCGCGACCGCCGGCGGGCCCCTCGGAGCCGAGCGCGAGCTGCTCATCCTCATGGACATGGTGCTCGTGCTGGTCCTGTGCCTGCTGCTCTACTCGATCTCCGCGCGCGACACGCTCGCACCGCCCGGCCTGTTCGACGTGCTCCAGCTCGTCCTCGTGGTCGCGGCGCTCGCGGTCGACGCGGTGGCGCTCACCGCGATGCTGAGCCGCATCGCCGAGTTCGGGTTCAGCGCCAACAAGGTGGCGGCCCTGGGCCTGAACCTCGTGCTGCTGGTGCACCTGCTCTGGTCGGCCTGGCTGTCGGTCGGGTTCCTCCGCGGGACGCGCCCGTTCGGACCCATCGAGCGGTGGCAGACCCGGTACCTGCCCGCCTACGCCGGGTGGGCGGCGATCGTGGTCGTGATCTTCCCGCCGGCTTTCGCGTTCGCGTAGCGGCGCCGTGCATGATCGGGGCATGAGTTCTCCCGGCGGTGGTCGCAGCGGTGGCCCGGGCGGTGGTCTCGGCGACGTTCCCGCCAGCGTTCCCGGCGGCGTTCCTGCCAGCGTCCCTGGCAGGGACTGGTACGCACGGCCGGTGCTCGAGGTCGCCCGAGACCTGTTGGGGGCCGTTCTGACCCGGCGCACCGCCGACGGCGTCGTCTCCCTGCGCCTCACGGAGGTCGAGGCGTACGACGGGCCGACCGACCCGGGCTCGCACGCCTATCGCGGACGCACCCGGCGGAACGCGACGATGTTCGGTGAGCCCGGGCGGTTGTACGTGTACCGGCACCTGGGTCTGCACCACTGCGTGAACGTGGTGTGCGGCCCGGAGGGGGAGGCGTCGGCGGTGCTGGTCCGGGCGGGGGAGGTGGTCGACGGCGCAGACCTCGCCCGCGCCCGGCGCCTCGCCTCGGGCGTGGCCCGGTCCGACCGTGACCTTGCGCGCGGCCCGGCCCGCCTGGCGGTCGCCCTGGGCCTCGACCTGTCCGACGACGGCGCCGACGTCACCGACCCGGACGGCGCCGTGCTGCTGAGCCGCCCTCCGGCCGAGCCCGTTCCGTCGGCCGGAGCTGCGAGTTCCCCTGCCGTGCTGCGCACCGGGCCGCGCGTCGGCGTGAGCGGCGAGGGAGGCCGTGCCGACCTGTTCCCCTGGCGCTTCTGGCTGGATGCCGAGCCGACCGTCTCGGCCTACCGCGCGGCCCCCGCACGCACCTGACCTCGGTCAGATGTCCTCCGCAGGCCGCTGAGTTCGGTCGCTTGCCCTCCGCAGGCCGCTGAGTTCGGTCGCATGGGATGAGATCGGTCAGTCAACCGACCGATCTCATCCCAAGTGACCGAAGTTGATGAGTTCGGTCGAGGCCGGGTAGGTCTCTCGGAGCACGCGGGCCAGATGGCGCACGATCTCGCGCGGACCCGACTTCGTGGTGTCCCGCTCGACGTCGCTGTTGTAGTTCGTGTTGGTGTTCACGTCGTACGTGAGCACCCGGCCGTCGGCGGTCCGGATGTTCTCGATGCCGGCGACCTCGATGCCGTGCCGCTTCGTGAACTCGAGGTACTTGGCCACCACCGGGTCGTCGTAGCCCTCGCGCTCGGAGAACAGGCCCCACTCCTCGTCGGGCGCCATGGAGATGGTCGCGCCGACCGGCGGGACCGGGCGGCCGGTCTCCGGGTCGATGACGCAGGCGTCGGCGGGGCACAGCTGGAACCCGCCACGCTCGGTGTCTCCCCGGACGGCGTAGATCATCTCGCCGCCCACGATCTCCACCCGGGTGATGCCGCCGTCGGCAGCGACCACGTACTCCTGGACGAGCGTGATGCCGTCGACGGGCTCCTCGTACTCGTCGGACCCGACGTAGTCGGTCAGGTCCTCGAACGAGTCGAACTTGCGCACGCCCAGGCCCTTGCCGCCCTGGTTGTGCTTGGTGACGAACGGGGTGGGGAACCCCTGCGCGGCCTTCAGTACCTGGTCCCGTCCGACGGCGGCCACCGTGCGCGGCGTGTCGATCCCCGCGGCGCGGAGCGCCGTGAGCTGGTCCACCTTGCTGACCTCCAGCTCGAGCACCCGGCGGCCGTTGACCGTGCGGCGGCCGTAGGCCTCGAGCCAGGACAGCACGGCGCGGGAGTAGTCCTTGGTCAGCCCGTGGTCGCGCGTGTGGCTGCTCGCCGAGATGCGGGACCAGAAGATGCCCTCGGGCGGAGCCTCGTCGAGGTCGAGCACACCGTCGGTCAGCACCCACTCCACGTACTCGACGCCCTCGGCCGCGAAGGCTTCGGCGAACGGGGGGAACCATTCGGGGTTCTCGTGCAGGGCATAGATCTTGGGGGTGCTCACAGGGACCTTCCGAACGCACATCTGCCGTCGATGGAACACGTCAATACTGGCACGCGGTCCGCGGCGGACGGCTGTGTCGTGCGGCACAGGGCGTGCGGCGGGCAGCGGAGGAGGCCGGCCCCGGGGCGTCCGGGACCGGCCTCCGTCCAGATTCGGCTACGAGTGGTCGGCCGGAACCACCGCGGCCGCATCGACCGGTTCGGCGGCCGGTTCGCCGACTGGTCCCCCTACCGGTTCGGCTACCGGTTCGCCGAGCGGGTCGGCGACCGGCTCCGGCGCCGTGTCGACCTGGGCGAGCGACCGTCGTGCCGCGGGGACGGCGAGGATCGTGCCCAGCACGACGACCAGCAGCACACCGGCCAGGACGAGGAGCGACTGCACGGAGAACTGGTCGGCCAGCGGGCCGAACACCACCATGGACAGCGGCATCGCGACGGTCATGACGATGCCGACGAAGCCGAACACCCGGCCTTGCATCTCGGGTTCCACGCGCTCCTGGATGATCGTGAACGCCGGCGTGTTGAGGGTGGCGAACGTGATGCCGATCAGCAGTCCGAGCACGAAGAACACCCACATGTTCGTCGACACGCCGAGCCCGGCGACGAGCACACCCGTCAGCAGCACCGAGCCCACCATGAGCCGCACCCGGCGCTTGATCCGGGGCCCGAAGCTCGCCATGAGCAGTCCGCCGAGCAGCATGCCGCCGCCCCAGAACAGCTCGTTGGCCGTCAGCTTCCACACCTCGTCCCCGAAGGTGCGGGTGACCATCAGCGGTGTGAGGTAGCTCGGCGCGCCGACCAGGAACATCACGAGGGCGAAGAGCGACACCAGCCACTTCACGGGGGCGTTCGAGCCGATGTACCGCACGCCGGCCGCAAGGTCGCCGAAATAGCTGACCGGGCCGTTCGCGGCGTCGGACCGGATCAGCCGTGGCACCCGGACCATCGCGAGCATGCCCACACCGATCAGCGCGGTCGCCGCGTCCACGAAGAACACGGCGACGATGTCGAACGACGCATAGACCACGGCGGCCAGGGCCGGGGCGAGGAGCATCATCCCCGACTGGATCGACTGGAACATCCCGTTGACCCGCATCAGCTGATCGGCCGGCGCGATCTGGGGGATCATCGCGCTCACGGCGGGCGTCTGGATCCCCGCGAACACCGACCGGACGGCCAGCGCCAGGTAGATGACCCAGAGGTCGTCGACGCCGCTCGCCATGAGGAGGGCCAGCCCGAGCGTCACCACCGCGATCGTCGTGTCGGCTCCCATGATCAGGAGCTTGCGGGAATGCCGGTCGGCCCACACGCCGCCGAAGATCGACATGAACGCCTGCGGCAGCATGCCGAACACGATGCTCAGCATGAGTACCGACCCTGATCGGGTCTCGATGGTGAGGTGCCACATGACGGCGAACATCACCAGCATCGAGCCGAGCAGAGAGATGGTCTGCCCGGTCAGGAACAGCCCGACGTTCCGCTTCCAGCCGGGCATCTCGACGTTGCTCATGGCTCAACCCTGCCCGAGGGTGCGGCGGAACGCGGAGCCTTTTCTGTATCCATGGAACGTTCGACGGCGGGACGCGCCAGAAGTCATCGGGCGACGTGGAACCCGGGCATGCCGGGGAGAGCGTGTTCTCATGCCTCCACTCTTCTTCCTCAACTTTGGTTGAGGTCAAGGGTGCGAGACCGGTGCGCGTCCACGCCCCGCCGTCGGGCAGACTATGACCAGCGGGCCGGCTACCGGCTCGCCGCGCGGCCCGGACGGGCCCGCACCCACGGAACAAGGAGCAACCACGGTGACCGACATCCTCGACGAGCTGCAATGGCGAGGCCTGGTGGCACAGTCCACCGACGAGGCCGCGCTGCGTTCTGCACTGTCGGAGGGCACCGTGGACTATTACGTGGGCTTCGACCCCACGGCCCCGTCGCTGCACATCGGCAACCTGGTGCAGGTCCTGACCGCGCGCCGGCTGCAGGACGCCGGTCACCGGCCGTACCTGCTGGTCGGCGGTGCGACGGGTCTTATCGGCGACCCGCGCGACTCGGGCGAGCGCATCCTCAACTCGCCCGAGACCGTCGCCGCCTGGGTGGAGCGCATCCGCGCGCAGATCGAGCCGCACCTGTCGTTCGACGGCGAGAACGCGGCGCAGATGGTGAACAACCTGGACTGGACCGGTCCGATGTCGGCCATCGAGTTCCTGCGCGACATCGGCAAGCACTTCCGCCTCGGGACCATGCTGTCGAAGGACATCGTCGCGCGCAGGCTCAGCTCGGAGGACGGCCTCAGCTTCACCGAGTTCAGCTACCAGGTGCTGCAGGGCATGGACTACCGCGAGCTGTACAAGCGGCACGGCATCACGCTCCAGCTGGGCGGTAACGACCAGT
This sequence comes from Promicromonospora aerolata, assembly GCF_042682255.1. Lineage (NCBI taxonomy): Bacteria > Bacillati > Actinomycetota > Actinomycetes > Micrococcales > Promicromonosporaceae > Promicromonospora > Promicromonospora aerolata. The sequence goes on along the minus strand of NZ_JBHUHF010000001.1, from coordinate 1,613,861 downwards.
GGGGCAACCTGCTGGCCGGTGTCGAGCTGCTCCGCAAGGCCGAGGGCGTGAGCGCGCACGCGCTCACCACACCGCTGATCACCAAGGCCGACGGCACCAAGTTCGGCAAGTCCGAGGGCGGCGCCGTCTGGCTCGACCCGGACATGACGAGCCCGTACGCCTTCTACCAGTTCTGGCTCAACCAGGCCGACGCCGACGTCGTGAACTACCTCAAGGTGTTCACGTTCCGCAGTCAGGAAGAGATCGCTGAGCTCGAGCGCGAGGTGGCCGAACGGCCCTTCGCGCGCGAGGCGCAGAAGGCGCTCGCGGGCGACGTCACCACGCTGGTCCACGGCGCCGGCGCCACGGAGGCGGTCATCGCGGCGAGCCAGGCGTTGTTCGGTCGTGGCTCGCTCGACGAGCTCGACGCCCGGACGCTCGCCGGAGCGGTCTCGGAGCTGCCGCGGGTCACGGCCAAGGCGGGGGACCCGGTCGCCGACCTCCTGGTCGGTTCGGGGCTCGTGGCGTCGAAGGGCGCCGCACGCCGGGCCATCGCCGAGGGCGGTGCCTACGTGAACAACGTCAAGGTGACGTCCGACGACGCCGCACTCGCCTCCGAGGACCTGCTGCACGGCCGGTTCGCGGTGCTGCGCCGGGGCAAGAAGACGCTGGCGGTGGCGACGTCGGAGTGACGTCGCCCTGACCGGCCGCGCCGGAACGCGACGGCGGTCGCTCGCTGAGAAGCGGGCGGCCGCCGTTTTCGTGCCCGCACACCCTCGCTCCTCCCCATCTTGCCCGAATTCGGGCAAGAAATTGCTCTTCGCTGTCGAGGGGTCCAGTCTCTTCGCCATGAGGACGTCTTCCGACCTGGTCGCCCACGTGGCGGCCACCACAGGGCTCTCGCCCGCGGAGGCGGCGCGGGTGATCGGCGACGTGGTGGCGTACTTCGCCACTCCGGTCGAGGACGTCGTCCGACGGCGGCACGCCGAGCTGAAGACCCGCGGCGCCAAGAACCCGGAGATCTTCGAACGCATCGCCGCCGAGCTGGAGCACCAGGTCGTCGCGGCTCCGCAGCTCAGCGAGCGACAGCTGCGCCGGATGATCTACGGCTGACCGCGCCCGGTCCTGTTCCGTTCCCTGAAGGAGCATCAAACATGTGTGGAATCGTTGGTTACGTCGGCGGCCAGAACGCCGCCCCGTTGCTCGTGGAGGCGCTCGGGCGGCTCGAACACCGGGGATACGATTCGGCGGGTGTCGCCGTCGTCGGCTCCAGGACCCGGGTGACGAAGCGGGCCGGACGCGTCCGCGACCTCGCCGAGGTCCTGCCCAAGCGCATGTCCGGACAGGTGGGCATCGGCCACACCCGCTGGGCGACGCACGGCCCTGCGACCGACCTCAACGCCCACCCGCACACGGACGCGAGCGGTGCGGTGGCAGTGGTGCACAACGGCATCGTCGACAACGCCGCCGCACTCCGTGCGCGGCTCACGGACCAGGGCGTCGTGCTCGCCAGCGACACCGACTCCGAGGTGTTCGCTCATCTCGTGGCCCGCTCCACCGCGGACTCGCTGGAGGGCAAGGTCGTCGACGCGCTCGACGCCGTCGAGGGAACCTACGGGCTGGCAGTGGTGCACGCCGACTTCCCGGACCGGGTGGTGGTGGCCCGCAACGGCAGCCCTCTCCTCGTCGGGGTGGGGGACAAGGAGATGTTCGTGGCCTCCGACCTCGCGGCACTCGTGCGCCACACCACCACGGTGGCGCACCTGGCCGACGGCGAGCTGGCGACCGTCACGGCGTCCGGGTTCACGACGTTCCGCCGGGACCTGACTCGTACGCAGACCGAGGCGCGCGAGGTCGACGTGGACCCCAGCGCCTACGAGCACGGTCTGGTCGACGGCCGTCCGCGCATGTACACGGAGATGCTCGAGCAACCCGCGAGCGTGGAGCGCGCACTGCGGGGCCGCCTTGACGAACGGTTCGCCACGGCGCACCTGGGCGGGCTCGAGATGGATGCCCGCGAGCTGCGCGCGGTCCGGCGCGTCAAGATCCTGGGCTGCGGCTCCGCCTACTACGTGGGGCAGATGGGCGCGTCCCTCATCGAGGAGCTCGCCCGCGTGCCCGCCGACGCGGAGCCGGCGAGCGAGTTCCGCTATCGCAGCCCGGTGATCGAGCCGGACACCCTGTACGTGGCGGTGAGCCAGTCCGGCGAGACCATCGACACGCTGCTGGCGGTAGAGGAGATCCGCCGCAAGGGCGGCCGGGTCATCGGTCTGGTCAACGTGGTCGGTTCCGCGATAGCCCGCGCCTGCGACGGCGGCATCTACCTCCATGCCGGTCCCGAGATCGCGGTCGCCTCGACCAAGGCGCTCACCACCATGTTCGTGGGCTTCGCTCTGCTGGCCCTCCAGCTCGGACGCGTGCGCGACCTCTCCGTCGCCGACGGACGCCGGCTCGTGGCCGGGCTGCAGAACCTCCCGGCCCAGATCGAGCAGGTGCTGAGCACCGAGGACCGGATCGCGCAGGTCGCCACGGCGCTCGCCGAAGCAGAGAGCCTGTTCTTCGTGGGTCGGGTCCGCGGCTTCCCGGTCGCCCGCGAGGGAGCACAGAAGTTCAAGGAGATCAGCTACCGGCATGCCGAGGCCTACCAGATGTCGGAGCTGAAGCACGGCCCGCTCGCCCTCATCTCGCCGGAGGTACCGACCGTCGCGGTGGTGCCGGACGACGAACTGACCGATCGCAACGTGGCGGCCCTCCACGAGATCGCCGCGCGAGGCGGGCCGCTGGTCGTCGTCACGCACGCCGGCGTGGATCTGGGGGAGCTGCAGGCGGAACGGATCGATGTGCCGCGCAACGAACGGGAGCTCGATCCGCTGCTCCTGACGGTGCCGATGCAGCTCCTTGCATTCCACGCGGCGCTCGCGCTCGGGCACGACGTCGACAAGCCGCGAAACCTGGCCAAGTCCGTCACGGTGGAGTGACCGCGTGGCCGTCGGGAGGGACCCTGCCCGACGGCCCCGCCCCGGCAGGCCCCTCGGAAGGCCCGCTGGCAAGCGGATTTGGCGTGTGGGCCTCCCGCTGTGTAATGTTCCGGTTGTTCGCCCGACAGGGAGGTACGGACAGGAAGCGCGAGAAGCGCGACTGGCCGGTCCCGGGGTGGAAACCAACCCAGATCTCGTAGTAGCCTAGTGCGCTCCGGAACTGGGTGGGGGCTTGTCAGATCGCCTCCCCAACCAAGGAACCTGATCAGGATCCTTGCGCCGGAGAACGTGATAGGGTAAGTTACAGAGGTTGCCTCCGATCGCCGGGCAAGCGGCTAGCGCCGCGGTCTGCTGGGAGGCGTCCCTACCTCGCCAATTCGTTGAAGCTTCGGCTTTTGACGACGGCTAAAATGGGTACCGGAATTCCTTCGGATGATTCGAAGAATTCCCGCCGGCCAGCTGGCCGGCGGGGATTTGGAAAAGTCCGAAAGGGCCTGGTAAGTTAGAGGAACTGCCCCGGACAGGGAAGCGATCGGAAAGATTGCGACTTTGACGGTGTGCGTCGGTTGTTTGAGAACTCAACAGTGTGCTTGATAGTCAATGCCAATGTTTTATCCTCGTGAGGGTGTGGCGTGCCAGCTGTCTGGTTGGTGGGTTGCAGGTCTTGTGGGGTTTTTTGGACGGACACAAATCATCAGATTTGTATCTGGCCGGTATCATTTGTTCGTGCCTGCCTCTTTCGGGGGGTGGGTGTGGATGTTTCTCTTTTACGGAGAGTTTGATCCTGGCTCAGGACGAACGCTGGTGGCGTGCTTAACACATGCAAGTCGAACGGTGAAGCTCAGCTTGCTGGGTGGATCAGTGGCGAACGGGTGAGTAACACGTGAGCAACCTGCCCCCTACTTCGGGATAAGCCTTGGAAACGAGGTCTAATACCGGATATGAACGCTTGCCGCATGGTGGGTGTTGGAAAGTTTTTCGGTGGGGGATGGGCTCGCGGCCTATCAGCTTGTTGGTGGGGTAATGGCCTACCAAGGCGTCGACGGGTAGCCGGCCTGAGAGGGCGACCGGCCACACTGGGACTGAGACACGGCCCAGACTCCTACGGGAGGCAGCAGTGGGGAATATTGCACAATGGGCGAAAGCCTGATGCAGCGACGCCACGTGAGGGATGACGGCCTTCGGGTTGTAAACCTCTTTCAGCAGGGAAGAAGCGAGAGTGACGGTACCTGCAGAAGAAGCGCCGGCTAACTACGTGCCAGCAGCCGCGGTAATACGTAGGGCGCAAGCGTTGTCCGGAATTATTGGGCGTAAAGAGCTCGTAGGCGGTCTGTCGCGTCTGGTGTGAAATCCCATGGCTCAACTGTGGGCTTGCATCGGGTACGGGCAGACTAGAGTACTGTAGGGGAGACTGGAATTCCTGGTGTAGCGGTGGAATGCGCAGATATCAGGAGGAACACCGATGGCGAAGGCAGGTCTCTGGGCAGTTACTGACGCTGAGGAGCGAAAGCATGGGGAGCGAACAGGATTAGATACCCTGGTAGTCCATGCCGTAAACGTTGGGCACTAGGTGTGGGGCCAGTTCCACTGGTTCTGTGCCGTAGCTAACGCATTAAGTGCCCCGCCTGGGGAGTACGGCCGCAAGGCTAAAACTCAAAGGAATTGACGGGGGCCCGCACAAGCGGCGGAGCATGCGGATTAATTCGATGCAACGCGAAGAACCTTACCAAGGCTTGACATGTACGAGAACGCCCCAGAGATGGGGTTCTCTTTGGACACTCGTACACAGGTGGTGCATGGTTGTCGTCAGCTCGTGTCGTGAGATGTTGGGTTAAGTCCCGCAACGAGCGCAACCCTTATCCTATGTTGCCAGCGGGTTATGCCGGGGACTCATGGGAGACTGCCGGGGTCAACTCGGAGGAAGGTGGGGATGACGTCAAATCATCATGCCCCTTATGTCTTGGGCTTCACGCATGCTACAATGGCCGGTACAGAGGGCTGCGATACCGTGAGGTGGAGCGAATCCCAAAAAGCCGGTCTCAGTTCGGATCGGGGTCTGCAACTCGACCCCGTGAAGTCGGAGTCGCTAGTAATCGCAGATCAGCAACGCTGCGGTGAATACGTTCCCGGGCCTTGTACACACCGCCCGTCAAGTCACGAAAGTTGGTAACACCCGAAGCTCACGGCCCAACCCCTTGTGGGAGGGAGTGGTCGAAGGTGGGACTGGCGATTGGGACTAAGTCGTAACAAGGTAGCCGTACCGGAAGGTGCGGCTGGATCACCTCCTTTCTAAGGAGCTCATCTCCATCAGCCCCCACACAGTGGGGTCGCCGTCTGCCGGCAGTGGTCGTTCTTCGGAGCGGGTGCTGCGTAGCGTGGTTGGTGCTGGTGGCAGAGGCCAGGCCCAGGCCGTACGTGTCTGGGGTGGTTGCTCATGGGTGGAACATTGACGAAGAGTCGCCTGCTGTCCGGGTTGGCTGCTAGTACGCCGGTGCTTGTCACGGGTTGGAACGCGGTCTGCCGGGTGGGGGTGGTTCGCCGAGCACACTGTTGGGTCCTGAGACAACCGGCCATGTGTCGGGGGTTTCTGGTTCGAGTACGGGTCACGAGGTTCGTGTCATACCCGCTCACGCTGACTGGTTCTTTGGAGCTGGTTGGTTGTTGGGTGTGGTGGTGCGGGTTTGCCTGGTGGGTTCGTCCGTTGCTTGAGAACTGCATAGTGGACGCGAGCATCTTTGAAATTTTCCAAGATTGCGATCGTGAGATGATGGGGCTGTGTACCTTCGGGTGTGTGGTCTTGTTGTTTTATCGGTCATCTTGGTTTCTGTGATTGTAGTGTTGTTGAAGTTTTTTAGGGCACATTGGTGGATGCCTTGGCACTAGGAGCCGAAGAAGGACGTTGTAGCCTGCGATAATCCTCGGGGAGTTGGCAGACGAGCTGTGATCCGAGGGTCTCCGAATGGGGGAACCCAGCCGAAGTCATGTTCGGTTACCCGCGCCTGAATGTATAGGGCGTGTGGAGGGAACGTCGGGAAGTGAAACATCTCAGTACCGACAGGAAGAGATATTCCGTGAGTAGTGGCGAGCGAAAGCGGATGAGGCCAAACCGTATGCGTGTCAAGCTGTCAGGCGTTGCGTGTGCGGGGTTGTGGGACCTTCTGTGGAGATCTGACAGTCTCCGGACCAGTAAGAAAGTCGTGTCATAGTCGAACCGGGTTGAATACCGGACCGTAGTGGGTGGGAGTCCCGTAGACGAAATGGCATGGCCTGGTGGAGGGGATCCCAAGTAGCACGGGGCCCGTGAAATCTCGTGTGAATCTGGCAAGACCACTTGCTAAGCCTAAATACTACCTAGTGACCGATAGCGGACAAGTACCGTGAGGGAAAGGTGAAAAGTACCCGGGAGGGGAGTGAAATAGTACCTGAAACCGTGTGCCTACAATCCGTCGGAGCCTCCCTAGTAGGGGTGACGGCGTGCCTTTTGAAGAATGAGCCTGCGAGTTAGTGCTCGGTGGCGAGGTTAACCCGTGTGGGGTATCCGTAGCGAAAGCGAGTCCGAATAGGGCGATTGAGTCGCCGGGTCTAGACCCGAAGCGAAGTGATCTAGCCATGGGCAGGTTGAAGCGCCGGTAAGACGGCGTGGAGGACCGAACCCACCAGGGTTGAAAACCTGGGGGATGACCTGTGGTTAGGGGTGAAAGGCCAATCAAACTTCGTGATAGCTGGTTCTCCCCGAAATGCATTTAGGTGCAGCGTCGCGTGTTTCTTACCGGAGGTAGAGCTACTGGATGGCTAATGGGCCTCACCAGGTTACTGACGTCAGCCAAACTCCGAATGCCGGTAAGTGCAAGCGCGGCAGTGAGACTGCGGGGGATAAGCTCCGTGGTCGAGAGGGAAACAGCCCAGATCACCGGCTAAGGCCCCTAAGCGTGTGCTCAGTGGGAAAGGATGTGGAGTTGCACAGACAACCAGGAGGTTGGCTTAGAAGCAGCCACCCTTGAAAGAGTGCGTAATAGCTCACTGGTCAAGTGATTCCGCGCCGACAATGTAGCGGGGCTCAAGCACACCGCCGAAGCCGTGGCACTCACACGTTAGCCCAGCACCAGACTTGTTCTGTGTGTTCAGGTGTGTGGGTGGGTAGGGGAGCGTCGTGTGGGCAGTGAAGTCGCAGGGTGACCTAGCGGTGGAGCCTACACGAGTGAGAATGCAGGCATGAGTAGCGAATGACGGGTGTGAATCCCGTCCGCCGAATGACCAAGGGTTCCAGGGCCAGGTTCATCCGCCCTGGGTAAGTCGGGACCTAAGGCGAGGCCGACAGGCGTAGTCGATGGACAAGGAGTTGATATTCTCCTACCGGCGAAGTACCGCCCATACCGAGCCCGGTGATACTAACCACCCCGGACCCACACCGGCACCTTCGGGTGTCATCGTGGGCGAGGCGTGGGACCTGATCCGGTAGTAGGTAAGCGTGTTAACAGGGGTGACGCAGGAAGGTAGCCAGGCGTGGCGATGGTTGTCCACGTCCAAGGTTGTAGCCCGTCCCATAGGCAAATCCGTGGGGCATGAGGGTGAGAGCTGATAGTGACCGCTTACGCGGGAAACTGGTGATCCTATGCTGCCTAGAAAAGCCTCGACGCGAGGGACTAGCCGCCCGTACCCTAAACCGACTCAGGTGGTCAGGTAGAGAATACTAAGGCGATCGAGAGAATCGTGGTTAAGGAACTCGGCAAAATGCCCCCGTAACTTCGGGAGAAGGGGGGCCTGAACCGTTAACCCACTTGCTGGGGGACGCGGGGAGGGCCGCAGAGACCAGGGAGAAGCGACTGTTTACTAAAAACACAGGTCCGTGCGAAGTCGCAAGACGATGTATACGGACTGACGCCTGCCCGGTGCTGGAAGGTTAAGAGGACGGGTTAGCCGTAAGGCGAAGCCCAGAATTTAAGCCCCAGTAAACGGCGGTGGTAACTATAACCATCCTAAGGTAGCGAAATTCCTTGTCGGGTAAGTTCCGACCTGCACGAATGGCGTAACGACTTCTCCGCTGTCTCAACCGCGAACTCGGCGAAATTGCACTACGAGTAAAGATGCTCGTTACGCGCAGCAGGACGGAAAGACCCGGGACCTTTACTATAGCTTGGTATTGGTGTTCGGTGCGGTTTGTGTAGGATAGGTGGGAGACTGTGAAGCCAGGGCGCCAGCTCGGGTGGAGTCATTGTTGAAATACCACTCTGATCGCTTCGGATGTCTAACCTCGGTCCGTGATCCGGATCAGGGACAGTGCCTGGTGGGTAGTTTAACTGGGGCGGTTGCCTCCTAAAATGTAACGGAGGCGCTCAAAGGTTCCCTCAGCCTGGTTGGCAATCAGGTGTCGAGTGCAAGTGCACAAGGGAGCTTGACTGTGAGACCGACAGGTCGAGCAGGGACGAAAGTCGGAACTAGTGATCCGGCGGTGGCTTGTGGAAGCGCCGTCGCTCAACGGATAAAAGGTACCCCGGGGATAACAGGCTGATCTTGCCCAAGAGTCCATATCGACGGCATGGTTTGGCACCTCGATGTCGGCTCGTCGCATCCTGGGGCTGGAGTAGGTCCCAAGGGTTGGGCTGTTCGCCCATTAAAGCGGTACGCGAGCTGGGTTTAGAACGTCGTGAGACAGTTCGGTCCCTATCCGCTGCGCGCGCAGGAAACTTGAGAAGGGCTGTCCCTAGTACGAGAGGACCGGGACGGACGAACCTCTGGTGTGCCAGTTGTTCCGCCAGGAGCACGGCTGGTTGGCTACGTTCGGAAGGGATAACCGCTGAAAGCATCTAAGCGGGAAGCCTGCTTCGAGATGAGGTTTCCACACACTTCGGTGTGAGAGGCACCCAGCAGACCACTGGGTTGATAGGCCGGATGTGGAAGACAGGACTAACGACTGTCGGAGCTGACCGGTACTAACTGCCGATAACTTCATAACACCTCAACGCTGTTAATAATGCTCAAGGTTTTGTTACGCGTCCACTATGCGGTTCCCGAGTCACGGGCACCAACCCCCGACACACGACCAGCACACCACCCTTGTAGGGGGTTTGTGGGTTGGTAGTGACGGAGAGGGTTTGCCTTCTCGATAGTGTTACGGTGGTCATAGCGTGGGGGAAACGCCCGGTCCCATTCCGAACCCGGAAGCTTAGCCTCACAGCGCCGATGGTACTGCCCTGGAGACGGGGTGGGAGAGTAGGACGCCGCCGGACAACCATTCCCAGCAGGGGGTGGAACCCATACCTAGCCCGAATTTCGGGCCGGGTGGGGTTCCACCCCCTTCTGCATTTCCCGCCGAAGAACCCCCGGGCCACCCCTGCTTCCGCGTTGTGGAATGCTGTTTCCGTCCGCCGGTAGATGCCGGTGTGGTCGACGGGGAGGGTGACGTGGCAGAACCTGGTGTGCAGTCGGTCGAGCGAGCGCTCGACCTGCTCGAGATCCTCGCAGAGGTCGGCGGTGATGCCGGCCTGAGCGAGCTCTCGGAGCAGTCGGGACTACCACTGCCGACCATCCACCGGTTGATGCGCACCCTGGTCGCCCGCGGGTACGCCCGCCGGCTGCCCTCGCGCCGCTATGCGCTCGGCGCACGGATGATCCGCCTCGGCGAGTCGGCCGGGCGCCAGCTCGGTGCCGGCGCGCGCCGGCATCTGGCGCGAGTGGCGCGGGAGCTCGGGGAGACCGCCAACCTTGCCATGCTCGACGGGGAGATGGCCGTCTACGTCGCGCAGGCGGCGTCCTCGCACTCGATGCGGATGTTCACCGAGGTGGGTCGGCGGGTCCATCTGCACAGCACGGGCGTCGGCAAGGCGCTCCTGGGCGAGCTCCCCGACGCAGCGGTCCGTGACATCGCGGCACGGGCAGGGCTTGCGCCCGCCACGGACCGGACCATCACCGACGTGGATGCGCTCCTGGCGGCGATGGCGGAGATCCGGGAGCGGGGCTATGCCGTGGACGACGGTGAACAGGAGATCGGCGTGCGCTGCTTCGCCGTCGTCGTGCCCGGGGCGCCGGTGCCGACGGCCCTGTCGGTCTCCGGTCCGGCGGCGCGCGTGTCGTACGAGTTCGGGGAGCGTGCCGTGCCGGTGCTGCACGAGGTGGCGCGCGATGTGGCGGCGGAGCTGTCTCAGGGCTGAAAGTCCCGTTGACCCCGGGTCCCCGGCCGCATACTGTTTTCACCAGGAAGTATTTGGTTTCCGGATCGTGGAATTCGTGCATCCGGACCAAGCCACTCGACCGAGGGAAGACACGTGGAAACTCCGGACGGCCTCACGATCACTGGTGACATCGCTGCGCGCGCTCAGGAGGTGCTCACTCCCCAGGCGCTCGGGCTGATCGCCGCCCTGCACCGGGCACTCGACGACCGCCGGCTCGAGCTGCTCGAAGCCCGGCAACGGCGGGTCGAGGACCTGGCCGCGGGTGGCACGCTGGACTTTCTGCCCGAGACCCGGCACATCCGCGAGGACCCGACGTGGCGTGTCGCGCCGCCGGCGCCCGGTATCGAGGACCGCCGGTGCGAGATCACGGGACCCACCGACCGCAAGATGACCATCAACGCGCTGAACTCCGGTGCCAAGGCGTGGCTCGCGGACCACGAGGACGCGAACACCCCGCAGTGGAGCGCCGTCGTGGGCGGGCAGCTCAACCTGCTCGACGCCATCAACCGCACCATCGACTTCACGGGTGAGAACGGGAAGCACTACGCGCTCAAGCCGGACGAGGAGCTGGCCACGATCATCGTGCGCCCGCGGGGCTGGCACCTGCCGGAGAAGCACATCCTGGTGGACGGCCGCCCGGTGTCGGGCGGCCTGGTGGACTTCGCGCTCTACGTCGCGACTGCCGGTCTGCGGCAGATCGAGAAGGGCCAGGGGCCCTACTTCTACCTGCCGAAGATGGAGTCCCACCTGGAGGCACGGCTCTGGAACGACGCGTTCGTGCTGGCCCAGGACTTCCTCGGCATCCCGCAGGGCACCATCCGGGCCACCGTGCTCATCGAGACCTATCCCGCGGCGTTCGAGATGGAGGAGATCCTCTACGAGCTGCGGGAGCACAGCTCGGGCCTGAACGCCGGGCGCTGGGACTTCATGTTCTCCGTGATCAAGTCGTTCCGGACCCGGGGCACGGAGTTCATGCTGCCCGACCGCAACGCCGTCACCATGACGGTGCCGTTCATGCGCGCCTACACGGAGCTGCTGGTCAAGACCTGCCACACCCGCGGCGCACACGCCATCGGCGGTATGGCCGCGTTCATCCCGAGCCGCGACGAGGCGGTGAACGAGGCCGCGTTCGCGAAGGTCCGTGACGACAAGACGCGCGAGGCGAACGACGGGTTCGACGGGTCGTGGGTGGCGCACCCCGGCATGGTGGAGCTGTGCAAGGAGGTGTTCACGTCGGTGCTGGGCGACAAGCCGAACCAGATCGACCGCACCCGAGACGAGGTCCAGGTCACCGCGGCCCAGCTGCTCGACGTCGCCGCCACTCCCGGGGACGTCACCGAGGCCGGCCTGCGGAACAACATCTCGGTGGGCATCCAGTACCTCAAGGCGTGGCTCGGTGGCCTCGGCGCCGTGGCGATCTTCAACCTCATGGAGGACGCGGCGACCGCCGAGATCTCCCGCTCCCAGGTGTGGCAGTGGCTGCACAACGACGTGACGCTCGCCGACACCGGCCACCGGGTCACGCGTGAGCTCATCGACCAGATCGTCGAGGAGGAGATCGCCAAGCTGCCGGGCGAGCCGGAAGACTACACGGAGGCGAAGCAGACGTTCCTCGAGGTGGCGGTGGCGGACGACTACGCGGACTTCCTGACGCTCCCGGCCTACGCCAGAATGCCCTGACCCAGAGCCCGTTGAGTGCTGGATATCTGCGCTTCGGAGCACCTCCGGAGCGCAAATACCCAGCACTCGACGGAGACGTAGTGGCTTGCAACAAGGAGGTTGCCCGTGCCCGCTAGTACACCGGCGTCGCTGGACGTCGTCATTGCCGAGCTGATCGGCGAGCTCGGCCCGGAGCGGGTGATCACCGACCGGCAGCGGCGTCGTACGTACGAGTGCGACGGGCTGGCCGCGTACCGGGTGGTTCCCGGAGTCGTGGTGCTGGCGCAGGACGCCGACGACGTCGCGGCGACCGTGCGGACCTGTGCGCGGCACGCGGTGCCGTTCGTCGCCCGCGGGTCGGGCACGGGTCTGTCGGGCGGGGCGCTGCCGCACTCCGAGGGTGTGCTCGTCGTGATGTCGCAGCTGCGGACCATCCGGGACGCCGACATCGGCAACCAGCGCGCCGTCGTCGACCCCGGGGTGATCAACCTGCAGCTCACCGCGGCGACCAGCCCGGAGGGGTACTACTTCGCACCCGACCCCTCCAGCCAGTCGGTGTGCTCGATCGGCGGGAACGTGGCCGAGAACTCGGGTGGCGCGCACTGTCTCAAGTACGGCTTCACCACCAACCACGTCACCGGCGTGGACCTGGTCACGCCCGCCGGTGAACAGGTCGAGATCGGGGGCAAGGCACCTGACCCGCCCGGGTACGACCTGCTCGGTGCGCTGGTGGGCAGCGAGGGCACGCTCGGCATCGTCACGGCGGCCACGGTGCGCCTGACGCGGCTGCCCCAGGAGGTGCGGACGCTGCTGGCCGCCTTCCGCACCATGGACGACGCCGGGGCCGCCACCTCCGCGATCATCGCCGCCGGGGTGATCCCCGCCGCCATCGAGATGATGGACGCGCTGGCGATCGAGGCCGCCGAGGCGGCGGTGCACTGCGACTACCCGGCGGGGGCGGGCGCGGTGCTCGTGGTCGAGCTGGACGGGCCGTCGCCCGACGTCGCGGGGGAGTTCGACGACGTGGTGCGGCTGTGCGAGGAGGCGGGATCGTTCGAGGTGCGGGTCGCGGCCGACGACGACGAGCGCGCGCTGATCTGGAAGGGCCGCAAGTCGGCATTCGCCGCGGTGGGCCGGATCAGCCCCGACTACATCGTCCAGGACGGCGTGATCCCGCGGACCGCGCTGCCCCTGGTGCTGCGGCAGATCGCCGCGCTCGGCGAGAGCGCCGGCGTGCGGGTGGCGAACGTGTTCCACGCCGGGGACGGCAACCTGCACCCGCTCGTGCTGTTCGACGGCGCGATCGAGGGCGCCGTCGACCGCGCGGAGGAGGTGGCCGGCGGGATCCTCGACCTGTGCCTCGAGCACGGCGGGTCCATCACGGGTGAGCACGGGGTGGGCGCGGACAAGGCCAAGCACATGCCGCGCATGTTCACCGCCGACGACCTGGAGACCATGCAGGCGGTGCGGTGCGCCTTCGACCCGGACGGGATCGCCAACCCGGGCAAGGTGTTCCCGACACCCCGGCTGTGCGGGGAGCAGCCGGGACGGCACCAGGGGGCTCATCCGCTGGCGGAGTCCGGCGTGGCGGAGGTCTTCTGATGGCCGACCTGCAGCGGCTCGAGGACGCGCTGAAGCAGGACGGCGGCCAGGTCACGGACGCGGGGCCGGAAGACGCTGTCGACGGGGTGCCGGCGACGGCGGTCGCGCGGCCGGCGTCGGCGGTCGGGGTGTCGGCGGTGCTGCGCGAGGCGACCGCTCAGGGACTGGTCACCGTGGCGCGCGGGGCCGCGACCGCCCTGGACTGGGGCGCGCCGCCCGAGCGGGTCGACCTGATCCTGGACACCACGGGTCTCGACCGGCTCGTGGAGCACGGGGCGGGCGACCTCGTGGTGGTGGCCGAAGCGGGATTGCCGGTGGCGACCCTGGCGGCGACCGTCCGGGCCGCCGCGCAGGAGCTGGTGGTGGACCTGTCGCCGGAACGGCTCGCCGGCGGTTCCACGGTGGGCGGGGCGCTGTCGACAGGGGCGTCCGGGCCGCGTCGTCTGCAGCGCGGCGGGATCCGCGACCTGGTGCTGGGAGCCACGGTGGTGCTCGCGGACGGCACCACCGCCTCGTCCGGCGGCAAGGTCGTCAAGAACGTCGCCGGGTACGACCTGGCCAAGCTGCTGACCGGTGCGTACGGCACCCTCGGTGTCGTGGTCCGGGCAGCGTTCCGGTTGCACCCGCTCCGACCCGACCGGGCGTTCGTCGTCGCCACCGGCCCGCTGGCCGACGTCGCGGCGCGGGCACGTGACGTCGTCGCCTCGCAGCTCGCGCCCGCCGCGGTCGAGATCGACCGGCCCGCGGGGAGCGACGTCGCCGAGGTGGCGGTGCTGCTGGAGGGGACGGGGGGCGGCGTCGGGCAGCGCGCAGCGGCCGCGGCGGCGCTGCTGCGCGGACGGGTGCAGAGCGAAGCGCCCGGATGGTGGGCGGCGCTGCCCGGCTCGCGAGCGGCGGCCGGTTCGGCCGGCGGGGGCGGCAACGGAACCCTCGCCAAGGCGACCGCGACCGTCACCGGAGTGGCTGGCCTGCTGGTGGCGGCGCGCGAAGCGGAACAGCGGTACGGCGTCGGCGTGGCGCTGCGCGGGACCGCCGCCGGGGTGCTGCACACGGTGGTGACGGGAACGCCCGAGGCGACCGCGTCCGCCGTCGGGCACCTGCGGGCAGCCGCGCCCAGCCCGCGGGAGGGCACCGTGACCGTGCTGCGGGCGCCGGGCGCCGTGCGTGCGGCGCTCGATGCGTGGGGGCCCGTGGGCGGGCTCGACCTGATGCGCGCGATCAAGGGACAGCTCGATCCCGGGCGCAACCTCGCGCCCGGCCGATTCGTGGGAGGCATCTGATGACCGAGGCGAAACCGGACCTGCTGGGCTCCTTCGGTCGGGACGGGGCCTTCGACGAGCATCACCCGCCGGCCCGCGAGCTGGTGGACGACTGCGTGCACTGCGGGTTCTGTCTGCCGGCCTGTCCCACCTACTCGCTCTGGGGTGAGGAGATGGACTCGCCGCGCGGGCGGATCCACCTCATGAAGCAAGGGCTGGAGGGCGAGCCGATGTCGCCGTCGCTGGTGCAGCACGTCGACGCGTGCCTCGGCTGCATGGCGTGCGTGACGGCGTGCCCGTCCGGCGTGCAGTACGACAAGCTGGTCGAGGCGACGCGGCAGCAGGTCGAACGTCGCGGCGCCGAGCACCGGACGCGCGGGCAGCGGCTGCTGCGTTCGGCGATCTTCGCGCTGTTCCCCCGGCCCGAACGGCTGCGGCTCGTCCGGCCGTTCCTCGCGCTGTACCAGCGCACGGGTCTGTCGCGGGTGGTGCGCCCGGTGCTGGCCCGGCTGTCGCCGACGCTGGCGACGATGGAGGCCATCGCGCCGCCCGTGGGTCCTCGCGTCCCGGTGCCGGCGCTCGTTCCCGCCGTCGGTGCGCGACGGATGACCGTCGGGCTGCTGCTCGGCTGCGTGCAGCGGGAGTTCTACCCCGGGGTCAACGCCGCGACGGCGCGGGTGCTGGCCGCGGAGGGGTGCGAGGTCGTCGTGCCGCCGGACCAGGGCTGCTGCGGCGCGCTGTCCGTGCACGCCGGGCGCGAGAACGAGGGCCTCGACTACGCACGGGCGCTCATCGACGCGTTCTCCGGGGCGGGCGTCGAACGGATCGTCGCCAACTCGGCCGGGTGCGGATCGACCATGAAGGACTACGCGGACCTGCTGGCGGACGACCCGCGGTACGCGGAGCGGGCCGCCGCGTTCGCCGCACGGACCCGGGACATCTCGGAGGTGCTGGCGGAGCTGGAGCCCGTCGCACCGCGGCATCCGCTGCCGATGACCATCGCATACCACGATGCCTGTCACCTGCGGCACGCGCAGGGCGTGCGGGCACAGCCGCGTGCGGTGCTCGCGACGATCCCGGGCCTGGTGGTCAAGGAGATCGCCGAGGGCGACATGTGCTGCGGGTCCGCCGGAATCTACAACCTGACCAACCCGGAGCCCGCGCGGGAGCTGGGGGACCGGAAGGCGGCGAACGTGGCGGCGACCGGCGCGGAGCTGCTGGTCACGTCCAACCCGGGTTGCCTGCTGCAGGTCACCGACGCCCTGCGTCGGCAAGGGCGCACGATGCCGACCGCGCACATGGTGCTGGTGCTGGACGCGTCGCTGCGGGGTGTCGGGCCGGCGGAGCTTTTGACCTGATCCGGGTACTCCCGGTGGACCTGGGGTAACTGCTACGTTTGTCGGACAGTGGAGTGATAGTTCCGACATGCGAAATTAGGCACCCTACCCGGCAACGTGGCCGGACCTGGAGTCACCATGGACAACCTCGGCGTCCTTGCCCTGCTCGCCCTCCTCCCCATCCTTGTCGTGGGAACCCTGTTGCTCGGGTTCCGCTGGCCCGCCCGGACGGCGATGCCCGTCGGCCTCGCGGTGGTCGTGGTCGTCGCGCTCTTCGCGTGGAAGATGTCGGTGGTCGCCGTCAGCGCGTCCATCGTGCAGGGTCTGCTGATCGCGATCGGCCTGCTCTGGATCATCTTCGGCGCGCTGCTCATGCTGGAGACCCTCACCAAGAGCGGCGCCCTCCAGACCATCCGGGCCGGCTTCACGACCATCAGCCCGGACCGGCGGGTGCAGGTGATCATCGTCGCCTGGCTGTTCGGATCGTTCATCGAGGGCGCCGCCGGATTCGGTACGCCCGCCGCCGTCGTCGCGCCGCTGCTGCTGGCGCTCGGCTTCCCCGCGGCGGCGGCCGTCATGGCGGGCCTCATCATCCAGTCCACCCCGGTGAGCTTCGGCGCCGTCGGCACGCCGATGCTGACCGGGCTCGGGACCGGACTGGCCGACACCTCCGGCGCACTGGCACCGGAGGTGCAGGCACGCGCCGACGTGCTCGGGCTGGACCACCTGGGCTTCGTCGCCCACACCGCTACCCAGGTGGCGACCATCCACGCGATCGTCGGCATCCTGGTGCCGCTCATCCTGGTCACCCTCATGTGCGGGTTCTACGGGGAGAAGCGGTCGTTCCGCTCCGGCCTCGCCGTGGCCCCGTTCGCGATCTACGCGGCGCTCGCGATGATCGTGCCCTACGTGACGGTCGCCTACGTGCTCGGGCCGGAGTTCCCCGCGATGCTCGGCGGGTTCATCGGGCTGGTCCTGGTGATGTTCACGTCCTCGAGGGGCTTCCTCATGCCCAAGGACGTGTGGGACTTCCCGCCGCGCGAGCGCTGGAGCGACCGCTGGATGGGCACCGTCGACCCCACCAAGGAGGCGGCCACGCTCACCCGCAAGATGTCGATGGTCCGGGCCTGGTCGCCGTATCTCATCGTCGCGGGTCTGCTGCTCGTCACCCGGAACGTCCCGGCGATCAAGGAGTTCCTGACCGGGCCGGCGGTGCTCGAGGTGTCGAACATCTTCGGTACCGGCATCAACCAGAACATGGACCTCCTGTACTCGCCGGGCGCGATCTTCCTGCTCGCCTGCCTCGTCACCTACGTGCTGCACGGCATGCGGGGCGAGCAGATCAAGGCATCGTGGAGGGTGGCGGGCGGCCAGCTCGGCGGGGCGGCGTTCGCACTCCTGTGCGCGGTGCCGCTGGTGCGGATCTTCATCAACTCCGGTCCTGACTTCAACGGCGCCGGCATCGACTCGATGCCGGTCACCGTGGCACAGGCCGCCGCCGACCTGGCCGGTCAGGGCTGGCCGGTCGTGTCCCCGTTCATCGGAGCGCTCGGCGCGTTCGTGGCCGGCTCGAACACCGTGTCCAACATGATGTTCTCGCTGTTCCAGTTCAACACCGGGCTCGGTATCGGCGCGTCCTCGCCGGAGACGGTGGCCGCCCTGCAGGCCGTGGGCGGCGCGGCGGGCAACATGGTGGCCGTGCACAACGTGGTCGCCGCCGCCGCGACGGTGGGCCTGCTCGGGCGCGAGGGGGACCTGATCCGCAAGACCGTCCTGCCGATGACCTACTACTGCCTCACCGCGGGCGGTATCGGATACCTGTGGATCTTCGGGTTCGGCCTCAACGCCGGGACGGTGGTGCTGCTGATCGTGGTGGCGGCGTTGGCGCTGACGGCCACCCGCATGATGCGCAAGTCCGACGCCCTCAACCCGGAGGTCGTGCCGCTGCGGGTGTGATGCGGATGATGCGGGTGTGACCGGTGCGAGCTCGCTCGCTTGCCCCCACGCTGTCAGGCCCTCAGGTCACCCGGGTGACCTGAGGGCCCGACACGTGGCAAGGCACGTCACAGCCGTTCGACCCCAGGAGACGGCTGCCCGCATGGGAGAATGTGCGGGCATCTGTCATCGAAGGGAACACCGTGAACGAAACGCCCCGTGACCAGGGGAACGACCGCGAGGGCGACCGCCGCGGCGAGCGCAAGGGCGGCAGTCGCAACGACGGCCAGGGGCCGCGTCGCGAAGACCGCGGTGGTGACCGGGGCCGCCGGTATGACGGCGCCCGTGGCGGTGACAGCCCTCGGCGTGACGACCGCGGCGCCGACCGCCCGCGCCGACCGTACGAGAACCGCGGCGCCGACCGCCCGCGCCGACCGTACGAGAACCGCGGCGCCGACCGCCCGCGCCGCGACGATCGGGGCTCCGACCGGCCGCGCCAGGACGACCGGGGCTCCGGCGACCGCGCGCCCCGCCGCAACGACGACGACCGTCCCCGCCGTTCCTTCGGGGACCGGGACGACCGGGGCGGCTCCTCGGGCTACCGGGGTGGCCGCGACGACCGCGCCCGCACCGACCGCCCGTACCGCGGGAACGACGGCGACCGCCCGCGCAGGCCGTACGAGAACCGGGACGACCGTGGCGGTGACCGTCCGGTGCGCCGCGACGGCGAGCGTCCGGTACGTCGCGAGCACGACCGTCCGCTGCGCCGGGACGACGACCGCCCCGCGCGGCGTGACGACGGCCCGCGCCGGAGCTTCGACCGCGACGATCGCCCGCGGCGTGGCCCCGAGGACCGTGGCGGTAGCCGTCCGGCACGTCGGGAGGACGACCGTCCCCGTCGTTCGTTCGAGGACCGGGGTACGGACCGTCCGCGGCGGGACGACCGGGGTGCCGAGCGTCCGGCACGTCGGGAGGACGAGCGTCCGCGCCGGTCCTTCGGTGACCGTGACGACCGTCCCCGTCGTTCGTTCGAGGACCGGGGTGCCGACCGTCCGCGCCGGGACGACCGGCCGCGTCAGGACGATCGCGGCGGGGAACGCCCCCGCCGCAACGACGGCGACCGTCCGGCACGCCGCGACGACGACCGTCCGCGTCGCTCGTTCGGCGACCGCGACGACCGGGGCAGCCGGGACGCCCGTGGGCGGGACGACCGGGGCACCCGCCCGTCCCGCGGGAGCACGGGTGACCGTCCGGTGCGCCGCGACGACCGTGGCGGTGACCGTCCGCGCCGTTCGTTCAACGACCGCGACGCCCGCCCGAGCCAGGGCGGCCGCGAGGACCGTGCGGAACGCGCACCGCGGCCTCCCGAGCCGGAGATCGCCGAGGACGCCGCGTTCAGCCAGCTGGATCGCGACGTGCGCTCGCGCCTCCGAGGGCTCAGCAAGGACCATGCCGAGTACGTCGGGCTGCACCTGGTGATGGCGGGCCGGCTGCTCGACGTCGACCCGGAGCGTGCCTACGAGCACACCCAGGCCGCGGTACGCGGCGCGGGCCGGATCGACATCGTGCGCGAGGCCGCAGGCCTGGCGGCCTACCACACCAACCGGTTCGCGGAGGCGCTCCGCGAGCTGCGCACCGTCCGCCGGCTGAACGGCTCGTCCGAGCACCTGCCGATCATGGCGGACGCCGAGCGCGGCCTCGGCCGGCCGGAGCGTGCCCTGGCGCTCGCCGCGTCGGAGGAGGCCGCGTCGCTCGACGCGACCGGCCGCGTCGAGCTCGCGATCGTGGCGAGCGGCGCCCGCTCTGACCTGGGTGAGCACGATGCCGCCCTGGCTGCGCTCGACAAGGTCGCGGCGGACGACGCCACGGGTGACCTCGCGCTGCGGGTCGTGCAGGCGCGCGCCGTGGCACTCGAGGCCGCCGGCCGGCCGGACGAGGCGGAGGCGCTGCTGGCGGCGGTCGACAGCGCGGCGCTCGAGCGGGCCATCGGCGCGGGTGCGCCCGGCGAGGACATCACGGTGTTCGACGTCGAGGAGGACGCGGCGCTCGCCGAGGAGGAGTACGTCGCCGACCACCCCGAGGCGTACGCCGCGGAGATGGCCGACGACGAGGGAGACGCGCCCCAGGAGCCTGCCGACCCGGGCGAGGACGAGCCGGACGAGCGGCCCGTCGGGGACGAGCAGGAGGCGGCCGAGGAGGCCGACGCGGCCGATGGGGCCGACGCAGCCGACGAGAACGCGACGGCGGACCCTGCCGGCTCGCCGGACTCCCCGGATTCCGCAGATTCGCCGGATTCCGCGGACTCGGCCGACTCAGCGGATTCTGCGGACTCGGCCGACTCCCCGGACTCAGCCGATTCCGCCGGCGAGTCCGACGAGTCCGACGAGCCCGACGAGCCCACCGAGGAACCGGCGGAGGCAGCCGGCGCACCTGCCGACTCCCCGGCCGACCTGCCCGAAACCGGCGACGCGGGCTCGCCCGAGACGAGCGACACGGAGGGTGAGCCGGTCGCCCAGGGCGACCAGGCCGACGTCGGGCAGGAGAAGAAGTGACGGCGAGCGCCGGACTGCTGGCGAGCGACGCCCCGCTCGCGACGGCGTACGACCTCGCGCTCGTCGACCTGGATGGTGTGGCGTACAAGGGGCACCTGCCGATCGAGCATGCGTCGGCGAGCCTGGCCGCGGCACGGTCGGGTGGGATGCGCCTGCTCTTCGTGACGAACAACGCGTCGCGCGAGCCGGAGGACGTCGCGGGGCAGCTCACTGGTCTGGAGATCCCGACGGAGCCGGACGAGGTGATGACGGCCGCGCAGGCGTGTGCCGCGTTGCTGGGTACTCGTCTGGATCCGGGTGCGAAGGTGCTGGTCGTCGGTGGCAAGGGTCTGGTGACGGCGGTGCGGTCGGCGGGTTTCGCCGTGGTGGAGTCGGCGGACGACAAGCCGGACGCCGTCGCGCAGGGCTATGCGCCGGAGGTGAGCTGGACACAGCTCGCCGAGGCGGCCTACGCGGTGGGCGGCGGTGCGTGGCACGTGGCGAGCAACCTGGACCTGTCGCTCCCGACGGCGCGCGGGTTCGCGCCGGGGAACGGTGCCCTGGTGGGCGCCGTGGTGTCGGCGACGGGTGTGCCGCCCGACAGTGCCGGCAAGCCGTCGCCGACCATGTACCGGCTCGCGGTCGAGCGGGCGGAGGCGAGGCGGCCGCTGGTGATCGGGGACCGGCTCGACACGGATCTCGCCGGGGCGCGTGCCGGGGGATACCCGGGGCTGCACGTGCTGACGGGTGTCTCGACGGCGCGCGACGCCGTGCTCGCGGAGCCGGGCGAACGGCCGTCCTTCCTGGGGGCCGACCTGCGTGCGCTCCTGGAGCCGCACGCGGCGCCCGTCCGCGCCGATGACTGGTACGTGTGCGGTGGAGCGGCGGCTCAGGTCTCCGACGGCAGGCTGCGGCTTGACGGTTCGGGGATCGATCTGGTGCGTGCCGCGTGCGCCGCGGTGTGGGCCGCCGTCGACGCGGGGGAGACCGTGGACGCGGGAACGGTGCCGGACCTGCCGGCCTGAGCCGGCGCGTCGAGCCCCGATGCGGTGAGTGCAGAGTTGGTAGCGGATACAGGGTGGCTGTCCGCAACAAGGTCTGCAGTCGCTCGTCGTGGGACCCGGCCGATTTCTCCCGGGTTCTGTGGGCGGTGACGGGTACCGTGTCAGGCAGCAGACAGCCGGCTCGGGTTCCGGGGCCGGCCCGACGAGCACGGACGAGCACAGTGGAGCGTTGACGCACGATGGACGAGTTCTACGAGACCGAGGAACCTTCGAGCGGCCCGGTCGATCCCGATGCGGGTGTCCGGACCGCCCTCGACGCGCTCGACGGGCTCGACGACCTGCCGCCGGCCGATCATGTCGCCCGGTTCGAGGCCGTGCACGATGCGCTGCGGGCGCACCTGAGCGGTGACGCCTGACGGTGGCGACCATGACAGGGAGCACGCGCGTGGACGTGGAGCTGGTCCGCCGTGGGCTGGCCCGTTCTCGGCGGCACGCCGCGGAGCTCGTCGGGTCCGGTCGGGTGCGGGTCGGCGGCCGGGTGGTGGTCAAGCCGTCGTCGGCGGTGGCGCAGGGCACGGACGTGTCGGTGGCGCCCGGCCACGACCCGGAGCACGATTTCGCGTCGCGTGCCGCGCTGAAGCTGGCCGGTGCGCTGGACGCGCTGGCTCGGGTGCCGGGCGGCCCGCAGGTCGAGGGCGCGTTCTGCGCCGATCTCGGCGCGTCCACCGGCGGGTTCACCGACGTGCTGCTGCGCAGGGGTGCCGCACACGTGGTGGCCGTCGACGTGGGACACGACCAGCTCGTCCCGGCCCTGCGTGCCGATGACCGGGTGACGGTCGTCGAGGGCCTCAACGTCCGGGACCTGACGCCGGCCGACCTCCCGCGGTCACCGGACCTCCTGGTCGCGGATCTCTCGTTCATCTCCCTGACCGTGGTGCTGCCGGCGGTGGCGAGCGTGCTGCGGCCGGGTGCGCAGGTGCTGCTGATGGTCAAGCCGCAGTTCGAGGTCGGGCGCGAGCGGCTGGGCAGCGGTGGCGTGGTGCGCGACCCCGCGCTGCACGCCGAGACGGTGCGTGCGGTGGCGCGCGCCGCGGAGCAGGCCGGCCTGCGTACCCGCGCGGTGGTGCCGAGCCCGCTGCCCGGTCCGAGCGGCAACCGCGAGTTCTTCCTGTGGCTCGGGTTCGACGCCGACGGCGCGGAGACCTCCGAGCACGCGCTGGCCGACGCCGTCGAGACGGCGGTGGCCTGGCTGCCGGTGCCGGGTGAGCCCGGGGAGCGACCGGACCATCCGCTCGAGCCGCCGGCCGTCGTCGTGCGCGGACGGTCGGACGCGGCACAGAGCACCCAGCAGGCCGACGAGCAGAAGGAGCAGGAGCCGTGACCAGGCGCGTCTTGATCGTGACCCATGGCGGGCGCCCCCGGGCGGTCGCGGCTCTGGCCGAAGCGCTGCGGGAGCTGAAGGCGGCGGGCTTCGAGTACACCCTGCACGACGACGCGCTCGCGGAGGAGTTCGGCGACCACATGGCGGCCAACCGGGTCCGCGAGGGCGTGCACCGGTCCGAGGCGGTGATGGTGCTCGGCGGCGACGGGACCATCCTGCGTGCGGCGGAACTGACTCGCGGCACCGACGTGCCGCTGCTCGGCGTGAACCTCGGGCACGTGGGCTTCCTCGCGGAGTCGGAGCGGGAGGACCTGCGCGCCGCCGTCCAGCGGCTCGCGGCCCGCGACTACGAGGTCGAGGAGCGGGCGACGGTCGAGGTGGAGGTGCATCTGCCGGGCACGGCCGAGCCCGTGGTGGGCTGGGCGCTGAACGAGGCCACTGTCGAGAAGGCCACCAGGGACCGCATGCTCGAGGTGGCGATCGGGGTGGACGGCCGGCCGCTGCTGTCGTTCGGCTGCGACGGTGTGGTGATGTCCACGGCCACCGGCTCCACGGCGCACGCCTTCTCGGGCGGTGGTCCCGTGATCTGGCCCGACGTCGATGCCGTGCTCATGGTGCCGTTGTCCGCGCACGCCCTGTTCGCGCGACCGCTCGTGATCGGCCCGCGGTCGCGTTACACGGTCGACGTGCTGCCGCAGTCCACGGTCGAGGGAGTGCTCACCTGCGACGGTCGACGAGAGATCCGGCTGCCCCGCGGCTCTCGCGTCGTCGTGCGTCAGGGGGGTACGGTGCGGCTCGCACGTCTGTCCAACGCACCGTTCACGGACCGTCTCGTGTCGAAGTTCAACCTGCCCGTGTCGGGATGGCGGGACCGTGTCGGGTCGGGGCACACCGAGATGCGGGATGTACGTTCTGACCCAGCCGACACCACACCAGAGAATTAAGGAGTCAGGTGCTCGAGGAGATCGCTATCGAGAACCTGGGCGTCATCCGCTCGGCCCGGGTACCCCTGTCCGACGGCCTCACGGTCATCACGGGCGAGACCGGAGCGGGCAAGACGATGGTGCTCACGGGCCTCAACCTGCTGATGGGCGCGAAGGCGGACCCGCAGTCGGTGCGTCCGGGCGCGTCGTCGGCGGCGGTCGAGGGCCGGGTCCGCGTCTCCGGGCGGGACGGCGTGCTGGGCCGCGTCTCCGACGCGGGCGGCGAGGTGGAGGACGACGGCACCGTCGTGATCCTGCGCACCATCGCCGACGGCCGGTCGCGCGCGCACCTGGGCGGCCGCACCGTACCGCAGGGCGTGCTCGCCGAGATCGCCGAGGACCTGTTCACCGTGCACGGCCAGGCGGACCAGCTGCGGCTGCGGACGGCGGCCAAGCAGCGCGACGCCCTGGACACCTTCGTCGGTCCGGCTCACCAGCGGGTGCTCGCCACCTACCGCACCGCGTGGACCGAACGCGGCGGGCTCCTCGCCGAGATCGCGGACCTGGAGGCGCGCGGCGCCGAGCGGGCGCGAGAGGTCGAGCTGCTGCGCATCGGCCTGGAGGAGATCGAGCGGGTCGACCCGCAGACCGGTGAGGACGCCGAGCTCCAGGCCCTGATCGAGCGGCTGTCCAACGCGGAAGGGCTGCGCACGGCGGCCACCGAGGCGCACGAGGCGGTGGCCGGTGAGGACGCCGACGGCGCCCGGGAGAACGCGATAGCCCTCGTGGAGCGGGCGCGCCGCGCACTGGACTCCGCCGCGCACTCCGACGAGGCGCTCGGTGCGCTGGCCACGCGGTTCGCCGAGGTGGGCTACCTGCTCTCGGACGTCGCCACCGACGTCGCCGCCTACGTCGACGACCTGCAGGCGGACCCGGCCGGGCTGGAGACGGCACACAACCGCATGGCGGAGCTCAACGGCCTGACCCGCTCCTACGGCGAGACCATCGACGACGTGCTGCAGTGGGCCAGCGACGCCGGCCTGCGCCTGCTCGACCTGGACGACGGCGGCGACCGCCTCAGCTCCATGCAGGACCGGGTGACCGAGCTGGACGACGAGCTGGCCAGGCTGGCCGAGCTCCTCACGGCAGAGCGCACCCACGGGGCGTCGCAGCTCGCCGAGGCCGTGACCAACGAGCTGCACGGTCTCGCGATGGGCGGTGCCCACCTCGTGGTCTCGGTGGACCCGCTCGACCAGCCGGGCCCGTTCGGCGCGGACCAGGTCACGTTCCTGCTCGTGCCGCACCCCGGTGCGCCGGAGCGGCCGCTCGGCAAGGGAGCGTCCGGCGGTGAGCTCTCGCGCGTGATGCTCGCGCTGGAGGTCGCCCTGTCGACGTCGGGCGGCGCGGCGGCGGCGCGCACCGCCGACACCCCGCGCAGCACCTTCGTGTTCGACGAGGTCGACGCCGGCGTGGGTGGCCGGGCCGCCGTGGAGGTGGGCCGCCGCCTCGCGCAGCTCGGCCGCAGCACCCAGGTGGTCGTCGTGACGCACCTCGCGCAGGTCGCGGCGTTCGCGGACGCGCACCTCGTGGTCACCAAGAGCTCCGACGGCGACGCCGGATCGACCGACGCCGACGACGGGATGATCACCGTCACGGGCGTGCGTGAAGTCACCGCGGACGCCCGCGTCCGGGAGCTGGCGCGCATGCTGTCCGGCCAGGACGACTCGGAGACGGCGCGCAACCACGCGCTGGAGCTCCTGGAGTCCTCGGTCGTGGGACGATAGAGCGGATGAAGCTGATCTCCCGACCCGAGAAGCGCGCCGACAAGGGCGCAGCGAAGAGTGCCGCCGACCATGGGGCGGTCCTTCCGCAGGCCACAGCACACGGACCTGCCCGGATCGGGGCGCGCACCAAGGAGCTCACGTCCCGGCTCCACCAGGGCGACGTCGCCGTGATCGACCATGTCGACATCGACCGGGTCGCGGCCGACGCCCTCGTGTCCGCCGGTCCCGTCGCGGTGCTGAACGCCGCCCGCTCCACCTCGGGCCGGTACCCCAACACGGGCCCGGACATCCTGGTCGACGCCGGCATCGTTCTGGTCGACGACCTCGGCCCGGCGGTCATGGCGATCGACGAGCGCGCCGAGGTGCGGATCGTGGGCGGCGAGGTCCTCGTCGACGGCACGGTCGTCGCCACCGGCACGCACCAGACGCCGGAGACGGTGGCCGCGGACCAGGCCGCCGCCCGGGAAGGCCTGTCGGCGGAGATCGAACGGTTCGCCGAGAACACCATGACGTACCTGCGCCGCGAGCGGGACCTCCTGCTCGACGGGGTGGGCGTACCCGACATCACCACCTCCATCGAGGGCCGCCACGTGCTCATCGTGGTGCGCGGGTACCACTACCGGGAGGACCTCGCGCTGCTGCGGTCCTACATCCGCGAGAACCGGCCCGTCCTGATCGGGGTGGACGGTGGCGCGGACGCGATCATCGACGCCGGCTGGCAGCCCGACATGATCGTCGGCGACATGGACTCCGTGTCCGACCGGGCACTGTCCTGCGGCGCGGAGATCGTCGTGCACGCCTACCGCGACGGCAAGGCCCCCGGGCTGGAGCGCGTCAAGGCGCTCGGCGTGGACCCGGTGGTCTTTCCCGCGACGGGTACCAGCGAGGACATCACCATGCTCCTGGCCGACGACAAGGGCGCCGAGCTGATCGTCGCCGTCGGCACGCACGCCACACTGGTCGAGTTCCTCGACAAGGGGCGCGCGGGCATGGCGTCCACCTTCCTCACCCGGCTGCGTGTCGGTGGCAAGCTCGTGGATGCCAAGGGCGTCTCGCGGCTGTACCGCACGCGGATCTCGAACACCCAGCTCACGCTGCTGTCCGGAGCGGGCGTCGCGGCGGTGCTCGCGGCACTGGCCGCCACATCGGCAGGCCAGACCTTCTTCGGGCTGATCGGGGCACGCTTCGACGACGTAGTGTCCTGGATCAGCCTCCTGTTCGGCGGCTGACCGGTCCGGAGCACGCTCCCGGACCGCCCCCTGCCGCCCCGACCTGATGCCGGGCCTCTCGCCCGGAACATGCTTAAGGACTCTTCCGTACCGTGATCGACTTCCGATACCACCTCGTCTCGCTCATCTCCGTCTTCCTCGCCCTCTCCGTCGGCATCATCCTCGGTGCCGGACCGCTGCAGGGACCCATCGGGGAGCAGCTGACGGAACAGGTGGACGCGCTGCGCGCCGAGCGCACCGACCTGCGCACCGAGCTGGACGCCACCCAGACCGCCCTCGACGGTGACGAGCGCTTCATCGAGGCAGCGGGTACCCAGCTCGTCACCGGCTCCCTCGAGACGAACCGGGTAGCGGTGGTGCAGCTCGGCGAGGTCTCCCAGGACGTCCACGACGGTGTGCTGAACCAGATCGACACGGCCGGCGCCACGGTGGTGTCCAAGTCCGAGCTCACGGAGGCGTGGACGGACCCCGCCGAGGAGTCGTCCCGCGAGACCCTCGCCGAGGGCCTGCGCGCCAACCTCGGCGCGGCGGCTCCGGAGGACGACGACCCGAACGCCATGCTCGGCGCCGCGCTGGCCCTCGCGCTCACCGGCAGCGACGGCGGCACCGACCGCAGCTCCCAGGCCATGGACCTCGAGGCACAGCTGGAGCGGTTCGGCTTCGTGGAGCCGGGCGACGAGCAGACAGAGGCCGCCCAGGCGCTCGTGCTGCTGGTGGGCTCCGTCGGCCAGCCGCAGGAGACGGTCGACGGCGCCACCCAGGAGCCGGAGCCGGGCGCGGAAGAGGTGTGGGTGTCCGTCACGCGGGCCGCGCAGCAGGTCTCCGGCGCGGCAGTGCTCGCCGGTCCCACCAAGGACCCGGGCGACGTCGTGCAGGCCGTGCGGGACGACGACGAGATCGCCGCCGAGGTGAGCACGGTGAGCGGCATCGACCGGCTCGTCGGCCGCATCAACGTGCCGCTGGCCGTCGCCGCGCGCCTGAGCGGCGTCGTCGGCCAGTACGGCCTGGAGGACGACGCGACGGCGGTCGTACCGCCCGCGGTCGGCTGACGACGCGAGCTCGACCCGAAGCACGGAACCGAACGACCGACACAGACCGAGGGGTAGTCATGGGTGCAGGCAGGTTCATCGCCGCTGGCATCGTCGCAGGCGTCGCGACGGTGCTCGCGCGCCGCAAGCTGGACGAGAAGGTCGCCGAGGGCGGCCTCGGCGGCGCCGCCCTGTGGACGCGGACCAACCACCGCGGCGAACCGATCAGCCTGCTGGAGGGCCCCGCGGTCGCCGCGGGCCTGGTGGCGGGCGCGGCGGTCGGCGGCGGCCAGGCACCCGGCGCGACGGCGTTCGCCACGGCCGCCGCAGCCGGCTTCGGCCTCGTCGACGACCTCGCCGAGGACACCTCGGTGCGCACCAAGGGCCTCAGGGGCCACCTCGGCGCCCTCAAGGAGGGGCGGCTGACCACCGGCGGGCTCAAGGTGCTCGGCATCTCCGGCACTGCGCTCCTCGCCGCCGCGGCGGGCACCCGCCGCACGGGCGGCGCGTTCGGGCACCTGGTCGACGTCGGGCTCAACGGTGCGCTCATCGGGGGCACCGCGAACCTGATCAACCTCTTCGACCTGCGTCCCGGCCGGGCGCTGAAGGCCGGGGCGGCCGTCAGCCTCCCGTTCATGCTCGGCGGCGCGGGCGCCACCGGCGCCGTCCTGGGCGCCGCCGCCGCGGCCGCCCCCGGAGACCTGGGGGAGCAGGACATGCTGGGCGACGGCGGCGCCAACGCGCTCGGCGCGCTCGTCGGCAGCCAGATCGCGTTCAGCGCGCCCCGCGCGGTGCGGTGGGCGGCGCTCGCCGGCGTGGTCGGGCTCATGCTGACCGCAGAGAAGGTCAGCTTCTCCAAGGTCATCGCCGGCAACGAGTGGCTGAACAAGGTCGACATGCTCGGTCGGCGCCCCGTGGTCGAGGAGCCGGTGGCCGAGCTCGTCGAGACCAAGCCTGTGGCTTCCCCGGGCGCGTGAGCCGCGCCAGAACCCTGGCGAGCGCGGCGCTGCTCGTCACGGTCGTCACGCTCGCCAGCCGGATGGTCGGCTTCGGCCGATGGCTGGGACAGGGCTGGTGGCTCGGGGCAGAGGGCGTCGGGACGGTCTTCAACTCCGCCAACCAGCTGCCCAACCTGCTCTTCGAGGTGGCGGCCGGCGGCGCGCTCGCCGGCGCCGTCGTGCCGCTGCTGGCCGGGCCGCTGAGCCGGGCCGCGTTCACCGCGGACGGAACTGCCGCCTCGAAGGAACAGGCGTCCAAGATCGCCTCGGCGCTGCTGGGCTGGACGCTGGTGGTGCTGGTGCCGCTGGCCGGTCTGATGGCGCTCCTGGCGCGTCCGATCATCGGTCTGACCGGACTGACCGACCCGGTGCACGTGGACGTGGCCACCGGATTCCTGCGGGTGTTCGCCGTGCAGGTGCCGCTCTACGGCCTGGCCGTCGTGCTGGGTGGCATCCTCCAGGCGCACAAGCGGTTCTTCTGGCCGGCGTTCGCGCCGCTCGTCTCCAGCCTCGTCGTCATCGTGGTCTACGCGGTCTTCGGCGCGCTGGCGGACGGTGACCAGCAGGACGTCGCCGCGCTGTCCGCCCGGGCGCTGGAGTGGCTGGCCTGGGGCACCACGATCGGCGTGCTGTTCCTCGCCCTGCCGCTCGTGGTGCCCGTGTGGCGCACGGGGCTGCGGCTGCGGCCCACGCTGCGGTTCCCGTCGGGGGAAGGCCCCCGGGCCGCGCGCCTGGCCTTCGCGGGCGTGGGCGCCCTGGTCGTCCAGCAGCTGTCGATGTTCCTCACGCTGCGCGCGGCCAACGCGGCCGGTGGCGACGGCACCCTGTCGGTCTACCTGTACGCGCAGCAGGTGTACCTCCTGCCGTACGCCGTGCTGGCCTTCCCCATCGCGACCAGCGCGTTCCCGCACTTCGCCGAGCACGCGTCGGCCGGACGCCTCGACGAGCTGCGTGCGCTCGTGGCCCGCACCACCCGGACCCTGCTGCTCGTGACGGCCGCCGGCGTCGCCGCGCTGATGGCCGCGGCGCCGTTCGTCGAGCGGGTCTTCGACCTCATCGTGCGCGGTGACGCCCCCGGCATGGCCACGGGTCTCATCTGGCTGGCGCCGGGGCTGATCGGCTTCGCCCTGATCCTGCACCTGTCACGAGCGCTGTACGCCGTCGACCACGGCCGGGCCGCCGTCATCGCGACCGCGAGCGGGTGGGGCGTGTCCGCGATCGGCGCCGCTCTCGTCCCGCTGCTGTTCGCGGGGCGCTCACCGGGGCCAGGCTGCGCCGGGCCGTCCTGCTCCGAGTACGCGCTGCGGAACGACGTCATGGCGGTCCTCGGGGCGGTCGGCACGGCCGGGATGATCGTGGCCGGACTGGGCCTGCTCCTGGCCGTGCGCAGGCACCTGGGCCCGGACGCGCTGCGCGGCGTCTGGCGGGCGCTCGGGGCGCTCGTGGTGGCCGCGGGCGCCGGGACCGCCGTCGGCTGGCTGGTGCCCGCATGGCTCGCGCCGCAGCGGCTCTCCTTCGGCTGGTTCGCGTCCTCGCCGTCCGGCGAGGTGTCGTTCGACGTCGGCGGGTTCGCCGCCGCTCTGGGCCTCGGGCTGGCCGTCGGGCTGCTGGCCGCGCTCGTCACGGTGGTGCTCGCCGCGCTGCTCGACCCCGGTCTGCGCGCCGCCGTCGGCCCGCGCCTCGGCAAGCTGTGGAGGAAGTTCTCCCGCAGGGCCTGATCCGGCGGGCGCGATGGGCTCCGCGGGGGCAGACTCGATCGGAACAAACCGACAGTCCGCGAGGTGAACAGCGGGTGTGCTGGGAGTTACACCACGAGCACGCTGTACCTCGGATAGGGTGGAGTTCCGTGGTCGAACACCGAAGCAGTCTCCAGTCCCGTCAGCGGTCCGGCGCCTCCACGCCGACCAAGCACATCTTCGTCACCGGTGGTGTGGCGTCCTCTCTCGGCAAGGGGCTGACGGCGTCATCGCTCGGCCGTCTTCTCCGCTCGCGTGGGCTCAGCGTCACCATGCAGAAGCTGGATCCCTATCTCAACGTGGATCCCGGCACGATGAACCCGTTCCAGCACGGTGAGGTCTTCGTCACCGAGGACGGCGCCGAGACCGACCTGGACATCGGGCACTACGAGCGCTTCCTCGACGTCGAGCTCCCCGCCTCGTCCAACGTGACGACCGGCCAGGTGTACTCCCGCGTCATCGCGAAGGAACGCCGCGGCGAGTACCTGGGCGACACCGTCCAGGTCATCCCGCACATCACCGACGAGATCAAGTTCCGGATGCGCGAGCAGGCGTCCGAGGCCGTCGACGTGATCATCACCGAGATCGGTGGCACCGTCGGCGACATCGAGTCGCAGCCCTTCCTCGAGTCCGCCCGCCAGGTGCGGCACGAGCTCGGACGCGACAACGTGTTCTTCCTGCACGTGTCGCTCGTGCCGTACATCGGCCCCTCCGGCGAGCTCAAGACCAAGCCGACGCAGCACTCCGTGGCCGCGCTGCGCTCGATCGGTATCCAGCCCGACGCCATCGTGCTGCGCTCCGACCGCGTGGTGCCCGAGAGCATCAAGCGCAAGATCGCGCTCATGTGCGACGTCGACAACGAAGCAGTGATCAACTGCGCCGACGCCCCGTCGATCTACGACATCCCGCGCGTCATCCACACCGAGGGCCTGGACGCCTACGTGGTGCGCCGCCTCGGCATGCCCTTCCACGACGTGGACTGGGACGGCTGGAGCCGCCTTCTGGAGCGGGTGCACGAGCCGGAGCACAACGTCGAGGTCGCGCTGGTCGGCAAGTACATCGACCTGCCCGACGCGTACCTGTCCGTGACCGAGGCGCTGCGCGCCGGTGGCTTCGCGAACGACGCCAAGGTCGGGATCCGCTGGGTCGCCGCGGACGACTGCCAGACGCCGGAGGGCGCCACGGCGTCGCTGGAGGGTGTCGACGCGGTGCTGGTCCCGGGCGGCTTCGGCGTGCGCGGCATCGACGGCAAGGTCGGAGCACTGCGCTGGGCGCGCGAGAACCTCGTGCCGACCCTCGGCATCTGCCTCGGGCTCCAGTCGATGGTCATCGAGTACGCCCGCAACGTGCTGGGCTGGGACGACGCGTCGTCCACCGAGTTCCACCCGAGCAGCAGCCACCCGGTCGTGGCGACCATGGCAGAGCAGAAGGCGATCGTGGAGGGCGAGGGCGACATGGGCGGCACCATGCGCCTCGGCGCCTACCCGGCACAGCTCACCGCCGGCTCCGTGGTGGCGAAGGCGTACGGCAGCGAGCGCGCGACCGAGCGTCACCGGCACCGGTACGAGGTGAACAACGCCTACCGCGGCGAGCTGGAGGACGCGGGCCTGCTCATCTCGGGCACGTCGCCCGACTCGTCGCTCGTGGAGTTCGTCGAGCTCCGGGCCGACATGCACCCGTACTACGTGTCCACGCAGGCGCACCCCGAGTTCAAGTCGCGACCCACGCGTGCGCACCCGCTGTTCTCCGGGCTGATCGCAGCGGCGCTCGAGAAGCAGGCCGGATGAGCGCCGAGGACGTCACCGACGTCATCGACCCGCGTCCGGCGCGTCGGCTGGACGTCCCGTTCCAGGGGTTCGTGGTCGACATGGTCTCGGACGAGGTCGACCTGGGCGAGGCCGGTGGCATCGTCCGCCGGGAGTACGTCGACCACCCGGGCGCGGTGGTCGTGGTGGCGCTGAACGACGACGGCGACGTGCTGCTCCTGCGCCAGTACCGGCACCCCGTCGGCGCGTTCCTCTGGGAGGCGCCCGCCGGTCTGCTCGACCTGGACGGTGAGGACCCGCACGTCGCGGCGGCCCGTGAGCTGGCCGAAGAGGCCGACATGTCCGCGGGGACGTGGGACGTGCTCCTGGACCTGCTGCCCACGCCGGGCGGCAGCAACGAGGCCGTGCGGGTCTACCTGGCCCGCGACCTGACACCGGTGCCCGACGACGAGCTGCACACGCGTGAGGCCGAGGAGGCCGACATGGTCGTGGTGCCGGTTCCGCTGGAGGAGGCGGCCGCACTGGCGCTCGCCGGCAAGCTGCACAACGCGGCGACCATCGCAGGCGTGCTCGCCGCGGCGATCGGCCGGGCGTCCGACTGGGAGACGCTGCGCCCGGTGGACAGCCCGTGGGAGTACCGCAAGAACTGACCGGAGTGCAGCCCGGTGACCGGTCGTGGTTAGAGCGACATCATCGGGCTGCGCTATCCTCCCCGCGTGACCAGCGAACCCGACATGCTTCCCAACGTATCGTCCCTTCCGGCGTGGCTCGTTCCGTCCGTCTACCTCAACTGGTCCGAGGACTGGCTGGGCGAGGCGGTCGCCATCGCGAGCCGCAGCCACGAGCACCGTCTGCCGGGTGGTGCGGACGGACCGCAGCGCGGCGACGTGGTCGTCACCGTCGTGGGCTCCGAACCCGGCATCGTGGCCGCCGTGGAGCTCATGGGCACCAGTCAAGGTGAGGACTGGGTCAGCGACGAGGTGTTCGGCCCCGACAAGCCGGTCGTCTGGGACGACCTCTTCAACGGCGCCGCCGCCTACGCGCGGTCGTCCGGCTGGCTCCCCCAGGAGCACGCCCGGCTGGTGCTCGACGGCATCGCCCACCAGTACAAGCACGGCGCCACCGGCACGCTCGACGCCGGCAACTGCGAGACCGACGAGCTGTCGCCGAACCTGCACGTGCTGCGGCTGCTCGGACACAAGCAGGTGGCGGGCGCCGACCTGCGCCGCGAGGAGCGGTGCGCCTCCTGCGAGCGGTTCGTCGACGTCATGCACATGCGGCCGCACGACGACGGTGCCCACACCGGCCAGACCGGCGAGCGCCCCCTCGGTGAGCTCATCGAGCAGACGTTCCTGGTGTGCGCGCCGTGCCACGCCCTGCTGCACCCGCATCCGGTGCTGTCGCAGCGGGCGCAGATGCGTCCGTCCTGCCCGTCGTGCGGCCAGCGGGGCGCCACCAAGCGCATCGTGTGGGGTCAGGCCATCCACGACAACATGAAGCTCGAGCCGGACGTCGTGTACGGCGGCTTCGACACCCCGGTGCCGACGCCCGACTGGTACTGCCCCGAGTGCTACGCGAACTTCTCGTCGGGTGCCGTGGCGCAGCGCGCGCTGGGCGACCTGCCGGAGGCCGCGCCGGTGCCCGTGCCCGTGAGCGCGGGGGCGATCGGTACGCCGCCGAACGGCGAGGACCTCTGGATCCCGGAGGTCTGACCCGGGTCCGTGTCTACCCAGCGATTCGGCCTGGAACTCTCAGTGGTTTCGGGCGGAATCGCTGGGTAGAAGTTTGCTCTCACACTCGGCGTCCGTCGTGGTGGCCAGCGTGCCCGCGACGAGTGCGCGCGCCAGCTCGTGCGCCGACGGGACGCCGGCGTCGCTCGGCGTGGTTACCAGAGCGAACAGCGCGGCGCCGTAGAGCGTGATGAGGAGCGGGGCGGCCCGTGGCGGCAGGTCGAGACCCAGCAGCGCGTGCTGGTCACCGGTGAAGGCGGCAGTACCGCCGGCCAGGCGGGACATGGCAGCAGCGAGCGCCGGGCGCCGCCGCGACTCGAGCACGAGATCGAAGATCGCCAGGTACCGGTCACGCAGGGACGACGACGCGGTCTCCAGCGAGATCCCGATCAGCCGGGAGGCGTGATGGCCAGGAGTGCGATAGTTGTCGGAGCGGGGATAGCGGGCCTGACCACGGCCAACGCCCTGCTGCGCTGTGGCTGGGACGTCCAGGTGCTCGAGCGTTCGCCCGAACCGCGCACCACGGGTGCCGGCATCGTGCTGATGGCCAACGCGCTGCGCGGCCTCGACGCGGCAGGGGTGGGCGGCGCGGTGCGGCCGGCGGGCCGGCCGATCTCCCCGGGCATGCTCCGCGACGGCTCGGGCCGGCCGCTGGTCCACCTGTCGGCCGAGCGGATCGCCGCACGGCTCGGCACCATCGCCATCGCCTTCCACCGGCCCCGCCTCCAGGCGGCCCTCCTGGAGGCCCTCGGCGAGGCCCGCGTCACCTACGGCGCGGAGGCGCTCGCGGTCGAGCCCGGCGACACGGCACGACCCGCCACCGTCACCCTCGAGGACGGCTCCACGCTGAGCGCGGACCTGGTGGTCGCCGCCGACGGCGTCCGGTCGAACCTGCGCACCGCCGTCGCACCGGACGCGACGGAGCCCGTGTACGTCGGGTCGACGACCTGGCTCGCCGTGCTCGACAACCCCGGGATCACCGAGATGTCTCAGACCTGGGGACCGGGTGGCGAGTTCGGCCTGATCGCCCTGGCCGACGGGCAGCTCTACTGGTACGCGACACAGGTGGGCCCGCCGGGCCGGCCGACGGGCGACCCGGTCGCGAACCTGGACGCCGCCAGGGCAGCTTTCGCGGGCTGGCACGACCCCATCCCGCAGGTCCTGGCGGCCACACCGCCGGAGCGGCTGCTGCAGCTCGACCTCTACGGCTTCCCGAAGCCGATCCCACGCATGGCGCGAGGCCGGGTCGCCCTGGTGGGCGACGCGGCGCACGCGATGCCGCCGAACGTGGGCCAGGGGGGAGGCCAGGGGATCGAGGACGCCGTGGTGCTGGCGGCATCGGTCTCCGGCGCCGCCACGGTGGTCGAGGGCCTCGCCGGCTACGACCGCGTGCGGCGTCCCCGGACCGCCGGGGTGCTGCGCTCGGCCTGGGCGAGCGCGCGGTTCGGCGAGCAGCTGGCCAACCCGGCGCTCGTCGGCATGCGCAACGCGCTGCTGCGCGCGCTCCCGTCGGGCGTCATGATCGGCGCCATGGAGCGGTTCGCGCGGTGGGCGCCGCCCGTGCTGCCGGTGCGCTGATGCTGGCGCTCTGTCGCGAGGTCGTGACCTTGCATCGAGATCGGCACAGGCCTGGACCGACCTCGATGCGAAGTCACGACTTCGGGGCCAGAGTTGCCGGACTCAGCGCACGCGGTTGCTCAGCCAGACCCGGGTGCTGCCCGCGATCAGCACGGCCGCACCGATCATGTGCAGACCCACCAGCAGCGCGGGCAGGTCGGTGAAGTACTGCACGTAGCCGATCAGCCCCTGGGCCAGCGTGATGGCGAGCAGGATCAACGCCGCCCGACGCACGGGGGCAGGGCCGCCCCGCACGGCGACCAGATAGGCGACCAGGACAGCCAGGAACGCCCACACGGCGGCGGCGTGCCATTTGGTCAGCAGCGCAGGGTCGACGGCGATCCGGTAGCCCACCTCGGCGTCGCCGCTGTGCGGGCCCGCACCCGTGGTGAGCACGCCGAGCACGACCACGACGGCGGTCAGCGCCGCGAGTGCCCACGCGAGGGCGTGGGCACGTGGCCCGACCACACGGGTCGGGGCGTCGTCGCCCTCGCCGTGCCGGTGCAGCACGTAGAGCGACGCGGCCACGAGGGCTGCCGACACGCCGAAGTGGAGCGAGACCCAGCCCGGGTGCAGGTCCAGCAGCACGACGATGCCGCCGATCACGGCCTGCGCCAGCACGCCGATGATCGGCACCAGGCCGAGCAGGCGGTAGGACATCGACCGCTTCAGGTCGGTGCAGACCGCGACGGCGACCAGCACGCCGATGACCGCCAGCACGCCGGTGAGGGTGCGGTTCCCGAACTCGATGTACGGGTGCAGGGTCGTTGCCTCGTGGAACTGCGGGGTGAACTGGCCAGGTTCGCACTCCGGCCACGTGGAGCAGCCCAGCCCGGACTCGGTCAGGCGCACGGCGCCGCCGGTCCCGATGATGCCGATCTGGCCGATCAGGTTGGCCAGGAGGACGGCGCGCGTCCAGTGGCGGTAGCGGTCGATCCAGCCGGCGAACGCGGCGAACCGGGACGTGGGGGCGGCGGTTGCGGTCACAGCCCAACGCTAGCGGCCGGCGCCGGCGTCGTGCTCCGTGCACGGCCCGGACCGGGTGTGATCTGCGCCCGGGCGCGGAGGGGTCGGGCCGGATGCGGGCCGACCCCTCCTGCCGGTCTGTCCTGCCGGGTCTGTCGTGGTGGGCCAGCCCTGCTGGGTCAGGGCACGAACCCGGCGAGCTGTTCGTCGAGCCACGGGTAGAGCTCTTCGGCCCTGGTGCCCATCCGGGACCGCAGGTCACGAGTCGGTTCGTCGGCCAGCACCTCGAGCGCGCCGTCCGCGACGCCGTCGTAGGCCTGGGCGACCACGCTCTCGGCGGTGACCTTCGGAACGTCCCACCGCTGGGTCATCGGCGTGTCGACCATGCCGACGAGGAGGCCGATCACGTGCGTGCCCTGGGCCCGCAGCTGGAGCCGCAGCCCGTTGGTGGCCGACCACATCGCCGCCTTCGACGCGGCGTAGCCGGTCGGCACGTTGCTCCAGGCCGCCGCGGACAGGTTGTTCAGGAGGGTCCCGCCGCCGTTGGCCGCGAGCACCGGCGCGAAGGCGTTCGCGACGCGCAGCGTGCCGAAGAAGTTCGTCTCGAAGGTGCGACGTAGCTCGTCCTCCGGCCCTGCGACGGAGTCACCGGCCGGCGCGATGCCCGCGTTGTTGATCAGCAGGTCGACGTCGGAGGCCGTGGCAGCCGCCCGGGTGGCGTTGTCCGGGTCGGTGAGGTCGAGGCTCAGCTGCTGGATCCTGGGGTCCGCCCAGCGGCCGGGGGAGCGGGTCCCCGCATAGACCTTGCGGGCCCCGCGGTCGAGCGCCTGCTGCACGAACTGCGCTCCGAGGCCGCCGTTGGCGCCCGTCACGAGCACCGTCCGGCCGTCGAGTGTCTGGTTCATCTATACTCCTCGATCATGTGGGGAGTCTCCCCGGATCAGTATGTGGGGAGAGTCCCCAGTTATGCAAGGAGGGATGCCATGCCTGCTGCTCAAGGTGCTGCCACACCGGCGCCGCGACCCTTGCGGGCCGATGCGCGCCGCAATCGCGACGCGGTCCTGCGTGCGGCGCGGGAGACCTTCGCGGAGGACGGCGTGCTCGCGTCGCTGGACGGCATCGCCCTGCGGGCAGGGGTGGGGAACGCCACGCTCTACCGGCATTTCCCGACCCGGGACGACCTGCTGGCCGCGGTCATGGAGGACTACATCGGCACGGCGCTCGCCGAGGCCGACGAGCTGGCTCGTTCGCACTCCCCGCGGGAGGCGCTCGTGGAGTGGCTGGTGCGGCTGACGTGGCAGCTCCGCATCTGGCACGACCTGCCGTACTGCGTCGCCACGGCGTACGACGACCCGGAGTCGCCCCTTTACTCCGCGTGCAACCCGCTGCTCGTGCGGACGGGCGACCTGCTCGACGCCGCCAAGGCGTCGGGCGACGCGGCGAAGGCCGTCACCCGGGACGAGGTGTTCGAGCTGGCCACGACGCTGTCCTGGGGTGTCGACCGGTTCGCGGACGACGAGCGGGCCGGGCGCCGCCGCGTGGAGATCGGGACGGCGGGCATCTTCGCCTGACCCGGGTCCGGGGATGAGTTCGGTCGGTTGACCTGAGATCGGTCCATTGAAGGACCGATCTCAGGTCAACCGACCGAACTCACTGGTTTGCCGAGCACCAGCGGAAGCTCAGTGCCAGCGGAAGAGGCGGGCGGCGCCCGCACCGAGCGCTGCGGTCCAGCCCAGCAGGATCACCACGGAGAACGCCGGCACGGACCCGTGCAGCAGGGCGCCCCGCATCGCCTCGCCCAGGGCGCCCGACGGCAGCAGCACCGCCACGTGCGCCAGCGGCCCGGCAAGCTGCGCGGCGGGCAGCAGCACGCCGCCGCCCACGGTGAGCAGCACGAGGACGAGGTTGGCCACGGCGAGCACGCCCTCGGCGCGCAGCGTCCCGGCCAGCAGCAGGGCCAGCGCGGTGAACGCCGCGGTGCCCAGCAGCCCCGCCCCGATGGCGGCGGGCAGCGCGCTCAGCTCCGGCCGCCAACCGAGCCCGAGCGCGACGGCGGCGATGACGATCACCTGCACCACCTCGACGGCGAGCACGCCCAGCACCTTGCCGGCCAGCAGCCCGGTGCGGCCCAGCGGGGTCGTGGCCAGCAGGCGCAGCACGCCGTTGCGCCGGTCGAAGGCGGTGGCGATCGCCTGCGAGGTGAACGCCGTGGACATGATGGCCAGCGCCAGCACGCCGGGCGTCACGAAGTCGATCCGCGTGTACCCCTGCGTGTCGAGGTCGATGAACGACGTCCGGACCAGGCCGACGAGTACGAGGACGGGTAGCACGATCGTCACGAGCAGCTGCTCGCCGTTGCGCAGGATCGCCCGCGCCTCGAACGAGGCCTGGGCCGCGATCCGGCGCGCGGCGGGTGCGGCGGCCGGAGTGGTCTGGACGCTCATCGCAGGTTCCTCCCCGTGAGGTCGAGGAAGACGTCCTCGAGGGTGCGTCGACCGGTGGTGACCGACCGGGCGAGCACACCGCGGTCGGCGAGCCAGGCCGTCACGGCGGCGAGCGCCGCGGCGTCGACCGGTCCGTTCACGGTGTACACGCCGGCCTCGCTCTCGCTGCCCACCCACCCCTCCGCGCTCCGTTGAGTGCTGGGTATCTGTTGGTCCGCGGCCTGCTGACCCGACAAATGCCCAGCACTCAGCGAAGGGGGGAGGGTGGTGAGGAGGTCCGTCAGGTCCAGGCCGGGGGTCGCCTCGATGCGGATCGAGCCCGGCCCGGTGCCGTCGCCGTCGGTCAGCTCGCGGACGCTGCCGGAGGCGATCAGGCGGCCGTGGTCCACGATGTGGACGTGGTCGGCGAGGTCGGCGGCCTCGTCCATCAGGTGCGTGGTCAGGACGATGGCGACGCCGTCGGCGCGCAGCTCGCGCACGAGGTCCCAGACGGCGCGCCGGCTCTGGGGGTCCATGCCGGCGCTGGGCTCGTCGAGGAAGACGACGTCGGGCCGCCCGACGACCGCCGCGGCGAGGGCGACGCGCTGGCGCTGGCCGCCGGACAGGCGGCGCACCGTGGTGCGGGCGAAACCGTGCAGGCCCAGGCGTTCGGCGAGCTCGTCCACGGGGCGGGGCGTCGCGTACATGGCGGCGACGTGGCGCAGCAGCTCCAGCGCGCGCACGCCGGTGGGCAGGCCGCCGTCCTGCAGCATGACGCCGACGCGAGGGCGGAGGGCGCGGGCGTCGGCGACGGGGTCGAGGCCCAGCACGCGGACCGTGCCGCCGTCGGGGGAGCGCAGACCTTCGCAGCACTCGATGGTGGTGGTCTTGCCCGCGCCGTTCGGTCCCAGGACGGCGGTGACGGCGCCGGGGCGGGCGACGAGGTCGAGGCCGTCGACGACCGCGCGGCCGTCGTAGCGTTTGACGAGCCCGTGCACCTCCACGGCGACCTCGGCGGCAGCACCGGCAGGACGATGTGGCGCGGCGCCTGCGGTGGCCGCCTGGGCGGAGTCGATCGCGGGCGCGTCGGACGGGGGCACCGGACAATCGTAGGCGGCGGTCGGAGGGGCGTCGTCGCACTACGTGACCTGGTTGTGGACCGCAGGTGTGAGATGTGTCGCGATCGGCCCGAACTGAGGCTCGCCTTCCTTGCGCATCTCGAATTAGGGAACAAGGATGTTCTCAAAAGCATTGCGTCTAGGAAGGCGTGCAGAACCGGGGCTGGACCATGCCTCCGGACGGACGTGAGGGAGGTGACCAGGATGAGCGCACCGACACAGGTGCCGGTCGGCCACGTGGCGAGCCACGAGACCGACGGTACGACGCGCCGGCGAGTACTCGAGCTGGTCGCGTCCCGGGGCCCGGTCACCGCCGGTGCCCTCGCCGCCGTCCTCGAGCTGACGGCGCCTGCCGTGCGCAGGCACCTGACCCTCCTCGAGGAGGACGGCAAGATCACGGTGCACGAGGCCTCGCGGTCGGGTGCTCCCCGGCGCGGCCGGCCTGCCCGGCGGTACGTCGTCACCAGCGGCGGCCAGTCCGAGCTGGCCGGCGGATACCAGGAGATCGCGCGGCAGGTGCTGCGGTTCCTGCGTGACACGGGCGGCAGCGACGCGGTGGCGGGCTTCGCCAAGGAGCGGTTCGACGCCGTCGCCCGCAGCTATGCACCGCACCTGACCGCCGACACGGCCGAGGGCCGGGCAGCCCAGCTCGTCCAGCTGCTGTCCGCCGACGGCTATGCCGCTTCCGTCCGCCCCGTCCCCGCTCCGCTGACGGGCCCCACGGCAGGCACCGTGGCCCGGGCGGTCCAGCTCTGCCAGGGGCACTGCCCGGTCCAGCACGTGGCCGAGGAGTTCCCCGAGCTGTGCGAGCAGGAGGCTCGCGCGTTCAGCGAGCTGCTGGGCTCGCACGTCCAGCGCCTCGCGACCATCGCGGGCGGCGCACACGCCTGCACCACGAACATCCCCGTGAACCTCCCTCTACACACCCCCGCGACGAACATCCCCGCGACGACCGAAGGAAAGTGATGAGCGCAGAAACGCAAGCGCCAGAGCAGCGCTCCGACCGGCAGACCGACGAGGAGATCATCTCCTCCATTGGCTCCTACGAGTACGGCTGGCACGACAGCGATGCCGCTGGCATGTCCGCGCAGCGCGGCCTGAGCGAGGACGTTGTCCGCAACATCTCGACTCTGAAGAACGAGCCCGAGTGGATGCTGAACCAGCGTCTCAAGGCGCTGCGTCTCTTCGGCAAGAAGCCCATGCCGAGCTGGGGCTCCGACCTGTCGGGC
Organism: Promicromonospora aerolata; assembly: GCF_042682255.1. NCBI lineage: Bacteria > Bacillati > Actinomycetota > Actinomycetes > Micrococcales > Promicromonosporaceae > Promicromonospora > Promicromonospora aerolata. Next base: position 1,572,480 of record NZ_JBHUHF010000001.1, on the reverse strand, counting down.
ATCGACTTCGACAAGATCAAGTACTTCGTGCGGTCGACGGAGAAGCAGGCCACCTCCTGGGAGGACCTGCCCGACGACATCAAGAACACGTACGACAAGCTCGGTATCCCCGAGGCCGAGAAGCAGCGCCTCGTCGCGGGTGTCGCCGCCCAGTACGAGTCCGAGGTCGTCTACCACCAGATCCGTGAGGACCTGGAGGAGCAGGGCGTCATCTTCGTCGACACCGACACCGGCCTGCGCGACTACCCGGAGCTCTTCCAGGAGTACTTCGGCACGGTCATCCCCGCGGGCGACAACAAGTTCTCCGCGCTGAACTCGGCCGTGTGGTCGGGCGGCTCGTTCGTCTACGTGCCGCCGGGCGTGCACGTGGAGATCCCGCTGCAGGCCTACTTCCGGATCAACACCGAGAACATGGGCCAGTTCGAGCGCACGCTGATCATCGCCGACGAGGGCTCGTACGTGCACTACGTCGAGGGCTGCACGGCGCCGATCTACACGTCCGACTCCCTGCACTCCGCGGTGGTCGAGATCATCGTGAAGAAGAACGCCCGCGTGCGCTACACGACGATCCAGAACTGGTCGAACAACGTGTACAACCTGGTCACCAAGCGCGCCACCGCCGCTGAGGGTGCCCAGATGGAGTGGGTCGACGGCAACATCGGCTCCAAGGTCACCATGAAGTACCCGGCGATCTACCTGCTGGGCGAGCACGCCCGCGGCGAGACGCTGTCCATCGCCTTCGCCGGCGAGGGCCAGCACCAGGACGCCGGAGCCAAGATGGTCCACGCGGCGCCGAACACCTCGTCGTCGATCGTGAGCAAGTCCGTGGCGCGCGGCGGCGGCCGCACGTCCTACCGCGGTCTGGTCCAGGTGCTCGAGGGCGCCTCCCACTCCGCGTCCAACGTCCTCTGCGACGCGCTGCTGGTGGACCAGATCTCCCGCAGCGACACCTACCCGTACGTGGACGTCCGCGAGGACGACGTGTCCATGGGGCACGAGGCCACGGTCTCGCGGGTGAGCGAGGACCAGCTGTTCTACCTCATGTCCCGGGGTATGGAAGAGACCGAGGCCATGGCCATGATCGTGCGCGGGTTCGTCGAGCCCATCGCGCGTGAGCTGCCCATGGAGTACGCACTCGAGCTCAACCGCCTCATCGAGCTGCAGATGGAAGGGTCCGTCGGCTGACATGACTCTCACGACCGATCACTCGCGCGCTGTTGCCGACGGCGCCCACACCCACGGCGCCGTCAAGCCCCAGGGCTCACGAGCAGAGCGCCGCACCTCCTTCTCCCTGGAGGACATCCCCATCCCCAACGGCCGTGAGGAGGAGTGGCGGTTCTCGCCGGCCGACCGGCTCCAGCCGCTGTTCCAGGCCGACCTCGGCACCTCGGGCGTCACCGTCCAGGTGACCGCGGCCCCCGAGGTCCAGGTGGAGACCGTCGCCCGCGACGACGCCCGCCTGGGCACCGCCGGCAAGCCCGGCGACCGCACCGCCGTCACCGCGTGGAACGCCTTCGAGCAGGCCACGATCGTGACGATCCCCAAGGAGGCCGTGGCCTCCGACGTCACCTCCGTGCGCCTGTCGGGCGTGTCGAAGGACGCGACCGCGGCTCACGTGCTGGTCCGTGCCGAGCGGCACTCCGAGGCCGTGGTGGTCCTGGACCACGACGGCGCCGGCACGCTCGCCGAGACCGTCGAGATCGTCGTCGAGGACGGCGCGCACCTCACCGTCGTCAGCGTCCAGGACTGGGCCGACGGCGCCGTGCACGCCTCCTCGCACCGGGCCCGGCTGGGCCGCGACGCGAAGCTCAAGCACGTCGTGGTGACGTTCGGCGGCGACGTCGTCCGCATCACGCCGGACGCCGAGTTCACCGCCGAGGGCGGTGACGTCGAGATGGTCGGCCTCTACTTCGCGGACACCGACCAGCACCAGGAGCACCGCCTCTTCGTGGACCACGCGGTGCCGGACTGCAAGTCCCGCGTGACCTACAAGGGCGCCCTGCAGGGCTCCGGCGCGCACACCGTGTGGGTGGGCGACGTGCTGATCCGGGCCGCGGCCGAGAACACCGACACCTACGAGCTCAACCGGAACCTCGTGCTCACCGAGGGTGCGCGCGCGGACTCCGTGCCGAACCTCGAGATCGAGACCGGCGAGATCGCCGGCGCCGGCCATGCCAGCGCCACCGGCCGGTTCGACGACGAGCAGCTCTTCTACCTCCAGGCCCGGGGCATCCCCGAGATCGAGGCCCGCCGTCTCGTCGTGCGCGGCTTCTTCGCCGAGCTCATCCAGGAGATCGGCGTCCCGTCCGTCGAGGAGCGTCTGCTCGCCTCCATCGAGGCCGAGCTGGAGAAGTCGATGAGCGTGATCACCGGAGCGCCGACCGCATGACCGCACAGCTGGCCTGCATGACGGGCGACCTGGCACCGGAAGAGGCGATGCTCGTCGAGCTCGACGGCGCCGACGGCGCCCCGGTCCCGGTCGCCGTGGCACGCGACGCGGACGGCAACTTCCACGCCGTCTCCGACATCTGCTCCCACGGCGCCGTCTCGCTGTCCGACGGCGAGGTGGAGGGCTGCCTCGTGGAGTGCTGGCTGCACGGCTCCCAGTTCGACCTGCGGACCGGCCAGCCCGTCCAGCTACCGGCGGTGCGCCCCGTGCCCGTCTACCCGGTGACCGTCGACGGCGAGCGGGTGCTCGTCGACATCGACGTGACCGTGCCCGTGTCTTGAACCATTGACTTCGCAAGCTAACCCTGGAGTAACCGATATGCCCACCCTCGAGATCCGCGACCTGCACGTCAGCGTCGAGACCAAGGAAGGCCCCAAGCCGATCCTGCGCGGTGTCGACCTGACCATCGCCAGCGGTGAGACCCACGCCATCATGGGCCCCAACGGCTCCGGCAAGTCGACCCTCGCGTCGGCGCTCGCCGGCCACCCCAAGTACACGGTCACCTCGGGTACCGCCACGCTGGACGGCGAGGACCTGCTGGCGATGACCGTCGACGAGCGCGCCCGCGCCGGCCTCTTCCTCGCCATGCAGTACCCGGTCGAGGTCTCCGGTGTGTCGGTCGCCAACTTCCTCCGCACCGCCAAGACCGCCATCTCCGGCGAGGCCCCGAAGCTCCGTACCTGGGGCAAGGAGGTCAAGGGTGCGATGGAGAACCTCCGCATGGACCCGGCCTTCGCCGAGCGTTCCGTGAACGAGGGCTTCTCCGGTGGTGAGAAGAAGCGCCACGAGATCCTGCAGATGGAGCTCTTCAAGCCCCGCTTCGCGATCCTCGACGAGACTGACTCCGGCCTCGACGTCGACGCGCTGCGCGTCGTGTCCGAGGGCGTGAACCGCGCCAAGGAGGAGACCGACATCGGCATCCTCCTCATCACGCACTACACGCGCATCCTGCGGTACATCAAGCCCGACTTCGTGCACGTCTTCGTCGACGGCAAGATCGCCGAGGAGGGCGGCCCCGAGCTGGCCGACCGCCTCGAGGAAGAGGGCTACGACAAGTACCTCGGTGCGAACAAGTCGATCTCGGCCTGATCCACTGCTGACGATCCACTGCTGACGTATCGCGAAGGGACACCATGACCACCACCGCCACCGTGCGTCCGGGCGACACCGCCCCGGGCGACGCGACCGCCGTCGAGATCTCGACGACCGAGCTGGCCGCCGTCCGGGCGGACTTCCCGCTGCTCGAGCGCACGGTGCGGGGTGGGAAGCCGCTGGTGTACCTGGACTCCGCCGCGACGTCCCAGAAGCCGCAGGTGGTGCTCGACACCGAGGTGGACTTCTACGAGCAGCGCAACGCGGCGGTCCACCGCGGCGCGCACCAGCTCGCCGAGGAGGCCACCGAGGCGTTCGAGCAGGCGCGTGCGGCGGTCGCCGCGTTCGTCGGTGCGGACGAGGGCGAGATCGTCTGGCAGCCGGGTGCGACGGCCGCGATCAACGTCGTGGCCTACGCCTTCTCCAACGCGACCCTCGGTCGTGGGGGAGAGGCGGCCGCGCGGTTCCGCCTCGTGCCGGGTGACGAGATCCTCGTCACCGAGGCCGAGCACCACGCCAACCTGGTCCCGTGGCAGGAGCTGAGCGCCCGCACGGGCGCCACCCTGCGCTGGATCCCGGTGACCGACGACGGCCGGCTGGACCTGTCCGGCCTCGACGCGCTCGTCACCGGGCGCACCAAGGTGCTGGCGTTCGGGCACGTCTCGAACGTGACCGGTGCCGTGGCACCCGTCGCGACCCTCGTGGCGGCGGCCCGGCGCGTGGGCGCCCTCACGGTGCTCGACGCCTGCCAGTCCGTGCCGAACATGCCCGTGGACTTCCACGAGCTCGGCGTCGACTTCGCCGCGTTCAGCGGGCACAAGATGCTCGGTCCCACCGGCGTCGGCGCGCTCTACGGGCGGCGCGAGCTGCTCGAGGCCATGCCGCCCACCGTCACCGGCGGGTCCATGGTCGAGGTGGTGACCATGGAGAGCACCACCTACGCGCCGCCGCCGCAGCGCTTCGAGGCGGGCACGCAGATGGTCGCCCAGGCCGTCGGCATGGGCTGCGCTGCCCAGTACCTCGACGAGCTCGGTATGGCCGGCGTCGCCCGGCACGAGACCGAGCTCGCGGCGGAGATGCTGAAGATCGCCGAGATCCCGGGCGTGCGCGTGATCGGTCCGCTCGATACGGCCGACCGCCTCGCCGTGGTCTCGTTCGTGGTCGACGGCGTGCACGCGCACGACGTCGGACAGGTGCTCGACGACAAGGGGATCGCCGTGCGGGTGGGACACCACTGCGCGCAGCCGCTGCACCGCCGGTTCGGCGTGGCGGCCACGGCACGCGCGTCGGCGTCGGTCTACACGACGGTCGAAGAGGTCGTGGCGTTCCGGGAAGCGCTGGCGGGGGTCCGAGCGTTCTTCGGAGCAGAATGAGAACTTCGGCGAGACTGTTCGGACGGTTGTCCGGATGGTCTTTCGCAAGATCGAGAAAGGCAGCGTCGTGAGCACGCTCGAGCAGATGTACCAGCAGGTCATCCTGGACCACGCGAAGCACCCGGTGGGTCGCGGGCTCGTCGACGTCGCGTCGCCGGCCCACGGGCACCTCGCCGGGGAGTCGCACCAGGTGAACCCGACGTGCGGTGACGAGGTGACCCTCCGGGTCGACGTCACCCCGGAGGGCTCCGTGGCCGGCGTCTCGTGGGACGGTCAGGGATGCTCCATCTCCCAGGCGTCGGTGTCGGTCATGACCTCGTTGGTGGAGGGCGTTCCCCTCGCCGAGGTGGCGCGGCTCGACGGTCTGTTCCACGACCTGATGTCGTCCCGCGGCAAGGGCCTCGACGACGACGAGGCGGAAGACGCCCTCGGCGACGCGACAGCCTTCACCGGTGTGTCGCAGTACCCCGCGCGAATCAAGTGCGCGCTGCTCGGATGGGCAGCGCTCAAGGACTCGCTGGCGCGCAGTGGCGCGCTGGCAACGAGGTGAGGAGAGACCGATGACTGAGGCGAGCACCGAGGTCGGGCAGGAAGCCCCGGCCGCTCCCGCTGACGGGGTGGGCCCTTCGCCCACCACCGCGGTGGACGTCGAGGAAGCGATGCGCGACGTGATCGACCCCGAGCTGGGCATCAACGTCGTCGACCTGGGCCTGGTGTACGGCATCCAGGTGGACCAGAACAACCACACGACCATCGACATGACGCTGACATCCGCGGCCTGCCCGCTGACGGACGTGATCGAGGACCAGACCGCGCAGGCGCTCGAGGGCATCGTGGACGGGTTCCGCGTGAACTGGGTCTGGATGCCGCCGTGGGGTCCGGAGAAGATCACGGACGACGGCAAGGAGCAGCTGCGGATGCTCGGGTTCAACGTCTAGTCGCGAGTCGCAGCGCAGGGTGCGGGCCGAGGAACGACGCACGCGCTCGCAGCGGAACCGCAGGCTCAGACGTCTGAGGATCGAGGAGGTCGGGCGGCAGGTCCCTGAACCAGGGAGATGCCACCCGACCTCCTTCTTCTCTTCCGGGCCTGCGCTCCTGGTGTGCGGCCTCATCACTGGTGGCATCCGCCGCTTCGCAACCGAGGCTCCACGGGGGTGAACGCCGAGAGACGACGAGTGCCCCAGTTCCCGGCCATTTCTACAGGTCGATGACGACCTTGCCGTGCACGTGCCGGCCGGACTGCAGCTCGGCCGCGGCGCGGATCTGATCGATCGGGAAGGTCGCCGTGATCGGTACCCGCAGGCGGTCGGCCGCCACGTGGCCGGCGATCTCCTCGAGGGCGTTCTGCGGTGCGTTCGCCCCGTTCGCCGGTGTGATCCCGTCGACCGCGGTGGCGATGGTGGTGATGCGCTCGTCCGGCACGCCGAGCTCGCGTGCCGCCTGTGCCGTGTCCGTCCCGTGCAGGTCCAGGGCTGCTGTGACGCCGGCGGGCGCCAGCGCGCGTACACGCTCGACCAGGCCGTCGCCGTAGGTGACGGGCTCGGCGCCCAGGGCGCGCAGGGCGTCGGCAGAGGTCGAGGACCCCGTCCCGATCACCCGCGTGCCCGCGAGGCGCGCGAGCTGGACGGCGAACACGCCGACCCCGCCTCCCGCGCCGCCGATGAGCACCGTGTCGCCGGGGCCCGGGGCGACCACGGCGAGGGCAGCGGCCGCAGTGCGGCCCGCGATCGTCAGCGTGGCCGCGGTACGGTCGTCGACGCCATCGGGGGTGTGGAGGGCCTCGCCGCCTGCGGCGATCGTCCCCGTCACGTCCACGATCACGTGGTCGGCGACCGCGCGGGACATGGCGCCGCCGAACACCCGCTCGTCGACCGCGAACCCGGTCACGCCGTCGCCGATCTGATCGACGATCCCCGCGTAGTCGGTGCCGAACCCGCACGGCAGGGTCAAACCGAATCGTGCGGCGGTCTCCGCGTCGGACGTCATGAACCAGTCCATCGGGTTCAGCCCGGCCGCGGTCACCCGCACGCGAATCTGACCGGATCCGGCCTGCGGCACGCGTACCTCGCGGACGCTCAAGGCATCCGGGCCGCCGAACGACTCGAACTGGGCCGCCCGGCTCGTGGTCGTCGACATGTCGATGCTCGGTTCTGTCATGGTCACCTGTCTCCTCGCGAAACGACGTAAACGGACTATGCTCCGGTTGACGAACCCGACGTTAGCATAAGTGGAGCGTGATCCGTTTTGGCTCTCGAAGAACCCCGACGACCCCGAGCGGACGCGACCCGCAACCGCGAGCAGCTGCTCGCCGCAGCGACCCGCCTGATCGCCTCCGCCGGGCCCGAGCCGTCGATGCGTGCGATCGCGGGCGAGGCCGGGGTCGGCATCGCCACCCTCTACCGGCACTTCCCCACCCGCGAGTCGCTCGTCGACGCGATCTACCGCGATCAGGTGTCACGGCTCACCGTCGGCGCGCGTGAGCTGCTCGCCCAGTTCGACCCGCCCGATGCGCTGCGCCGCTGGATGAGCCTCTTCGGCGAATGGATCGCGACCAAGAACGGCATGCTCGACACGCTGCTCGCGATGATCGAGTCGGGCGAGATCGCTCATGCCCACACCCGGACCGAGCTGCTCGCGGCCATCGACGAGATCCTCGAGGCCGGCCGCACGAGCATGCAGCTCCGCGGTGACGTCCCCGCCGCCGACGTCGCCGCCGCCCTCATCGGCATCTTCACCGTGGCCGGCTCACCCGAGCACACGGCGATGGCGGGTCGCCTGCTGGACCTCCTGATGGACGGACTGCGACCCTCAGCGGCCGGCGGTAGTCGACCGTCGTGACCTGGCCACCTCACCGGTCTCACGCCCGCCGCCTCGAGCGTCCGTCCCGATGGCGACCGCTGGTCGCTCGGCGCGCTCCTCGGCCAGCCTTCTCGGCGATCGGCTCGTCACGGTGCCCGCCTCGGGTGTGATCGTCATCCGGGCCTCGCCTTCGTGTAGCGGGAGAACTCCGGGTCATAGCCGAACAGTCGGGCGAGGGCCACACCCATGCGGGTCACTGCCCGCTGCAACCACAGCGGGACACCCGCGATGTAGCTTCCGGCCAACTCGAACGTCAGGGCCAGCTCGACCGGGTTGCGCGGCACGCCCTTCGCGTTCGTGCGCCCGTCGTTGGCCAGGCCGAACGACGCCCGGATCGATCGTTCGTAGGCGGTGCCGGGGCGTGCGACGAAGTGGAAGACGACGTCCTGGTCGCTGTCGTTGTAGTAGCGGTGATGCACGTTACGGGCGACGTGTACCTGCTCGCCTGGTCGGAGCACGATCCGCCGGCGATCAGCGTGGTCGAGGAAGAGGTTGCCTGTTAAGGCCGTGAAGGTCTCCTCGAAGTCGGTGTGGAAGTGCATCGGTGGTCCTGGCTCGCCCGCCGGGATGCTGACCTGGGTCTCGACGTACTCGCCTCCGGTCTCTTCGCTGGTGGTGAGAAAGGTGACGGTGGCCCCCATAGCCGGGTTGGTGACTGTCCTTGGCAGTCCGGTCGGGACGGGTGCCTCATCGTTCGCCATGGCCGAACTCCTTGACCTCGTCGGGCATCTGGGCGATGCTTGAGTATCTCATTGAGATAGTAAAGCATCGATGGTCGTTGGAGGCTTGTGTGCGAGCAGTACGGTTCGACGAGTACGGCGGTCCTGATGTTCTCGAAGTTCGGGAGGCCGACGATCCCGTGATGGCGCCCGACCGGGTGCTGGTGCGGGTGCGAGCGGCTGCGGTCAATCCTGGCGAGAACTTCATCCGAAACGGGGCGGCCGCGGCGATGTGGTCGACCACGTTTCCCTCCGGTCAGGGCAGCGACCTGTCCGGCGAAGTAGTGGCGGTCGGGCGCGAGGTCGATGGGTTCGAGGTCGGCATGCCGGTGCTCGGCTGGACGGACGAGCGAGCCAGCCATGCCGAGCTGGTCGCGGTGCCCGCCGATCACCTTGTCGCCAAGCCGGAGAGCCTGTCCTGGGAGGTGGCGGGCTCGATGTACATCGCGCCGATGGCCGCCTTCGCCAGCGTCCGGGCGGTCGCACCCCGGCCCGGCGAGGTCGTCGCGGTGTCGGCAGCCGCGGGCGGCGTCGGATCGGTGGCGGTGCAGCTGCTGCGCCGGGCCGGAGCGACGGTCATCGGACTGGCGGGCCCGGACAACCACGACTGGCTGAAGGCGCAGGGGGCTGTCCCCGTTGAGTACGGCGACGGGCAGACCGACCGGATTCGACAGGCCGCCGACGGCAGGCTGGACGCCTTCGTCGACACGTTCGGTGGCGGCTACGTCGAGTTGGCACTCGATCTGGGCGTCCAGCCCGACCGGATCAACACGATCATCGATATCGCCGCGGTCCGGGCGCACGGTGTGGGCTTCAACGGGAGCGCCGAGGCGGCCAACACGACCGACCTGGACGCGATGGTTCGGCTTGTCGCCGATGGCGCGGTCGAGATCCCGATCGCCCGGACATACCCGCTGGACGGTGTGCGAGAGGCCTACGAGGAACTGAATGCACGGCACACGCATGGCAAGATCGTCCTGCTGCCCTGAGTGGCGGTGTCGACATGCCGAATCACGGGGGTAGTCACGACATGGTGGACCGCACGGCGTCGAACGAGCTGGCGGCGACGCTCCTCGACCAGACGATGGGGCTGTCCGGCCAGGTGGCCGGGATCATGCGCGACCACCTGCCGGCGCTCGACCTGACCGAACCGCTGGCCAACCTGATGTGGATCCTCGACCCCGCCCTCGAACCAGTGTCGCTGCGTCGGCTCGCCGAGCGCCTGCACTGCGACCCGTCCAACATCACCCTGCTCAGCACCCAGCTGGAGGGCCGAGGGCTTGCCGAACGTCGGCCACACCCACGCGATGGACGGATCCGCACCCTGGTGCTCACCGAGGCGGGGGCAGGAGTGCGGCGGCAGCTGCTCGACCTGGTGGCGGCGCGGTCACCGTTGGCAGTGCTCGACGATGCAGAGCAGCGGCAGCTGCACGCCATGCTGACGAAAGCGCTCGCCGAGCACTGACCGGAACGCCGGGCTCGTCGTGTGGGCCTTCTGGGGTCAGAGCTTGCCGGGCTCGGCGAACCGGTAGAACACCCCGCCGACGGGCTGGATGCCCATGAGCAGCCACACGGCGTTCTCGAGGTCCCTTGCCCGGGAAAGGTCCCCGACCCGGACGGGGTCGTAGCCGGCGTCGGTGATGAGCTGCTCGGTGACAGCCACCGCGCCGTCGTCGGCCACGTACCAGTTGCTCGGGCGCACGCGCTGCTGACGCACCTGGTCCAGCAGGCCGCCGAAGTTCATGTTGAAGCTCTTCGCCACCGGGGCGCTGGTGAACGACTGGACCTCGTGCGCGTAGGACGGGAAGTCGCCGTGGCGGGCGGGCATGATGTTGGCCGCGTCGATCGCGATCTTTCCGCTCAGGCCGGTCACCCGGCCGAGGGCCTCGGAGATCTTCGCGCCGGGGACCGCGACGAGCACGGCGTCGGCGTCCGAGGCGTCGCCGCCCTCGCGTCCCAGCAGCGTGACCTCGTGCCCGGCTTCGCGCCAGAGCGCGGCGAGGCCGCCGCCGATCGTTCCTCGTCCGATGCTGACGATCTTCATCGCTGATTCCTTTCGATGTGGGTGGTGTGTCGGGCCCGCGATCCGCGGGCTCAGTCCTGGCGGGCGGCCAGGGAGGTGCGGAGCTCGGCGAGCCCCGCCGGCTGGGTGACGACGGGCTCGTACCCGAGCTCGTCGGCGGCCTTGTCGGTGCGCAGGAGGCACGGCTGGCCGAGGAACCAGCGGGCCGGTACGGGGACCTGCTCGGCCGCGGTCTCGGTGTCCAGGTCAGGGAGCGGCGCGTCGAACCCGTAGATCGCGAACTGCTCCTCGAGGAACTCGCGCAGGACCACCCGGTGCCGGTCGGTGACGAAGTAGACCTGGCCGGGCCGGGCCTTGGTCCAGCCGAGCATCAGGCCCTCGACGGCGTTGGCGACGTGGGTCACGTCGGTGAGGTGGCGCCCGCCGTCGATCCAGGCGAACTGCCCGGCCCTGGCCGCGGCGACCAGGTCCTCGACCAGGATGCTGCCGACGCCCCAGACGAGCCGGGGCCGGATCGCCACGGTGGTCAGGCCGGGTCCGTTCGCGTCCAGGACGATCTGCTCCGCCACGGCCTTGGTGGCGCTGTAGGCGGCCTCGGAGTCCGGGCGCAGCGGGGCACTCTCGTCGACCTCGAGGAGCGGGTCCCCGGCGAGAAGCGCTGCCTCGCTCCCGCAGTGCACGAGGCGGGGCACCTTCGCGAAGCGGGCTGCTGCGACGACGGCGCGCGTGCCCTGCACGGTGACCTGTTCGTGGCGTGCCCGTTCGGCGGTGATGTCGGTCTCGGCAGCGAGGTGGAACAGCACGGCGCTCCCGACGACGGCGTCCTGCCAGGTCGTCGGGTCGATCAGCTCGCCGTGCACGGGGTCCGCGCCGAGCGCCGCGACGGCCTCGGCCGAGGCGGCGCTGCGGACCAGCGCCCTGACCGAGTGCCCCTCGTCGAGCAGGCGCCGTACGAGCACCCGTCCGATGAAACCTGAGCCGCCTGTGACGAATACCTGCGCCATCTGAATCTCCTTGGTCGACGACCTCCGTCCCGCCTTTCCGGGTACGAGGTCCATAGGGCTCAGCGCCCAGCCGCGCCCAGCGATTCCCTCCAGGGTTCTTATAGTTCGAAGGGTTGCCATAAGATGTGTGGATGGCTTCTCTTCGGGCACTGGAGTGCCTCGTCGCGGTGGCGGACTCCGGGTCGATCACCCAGGCGGCACGTCTGCTCTACTCGTCACAGCCAGCCGTCTCGCACCAGCTCGCAGCCCTGGAACGCGAGGCGGGGACGGCCCTGATCCGTCGCGAGGCCCGTGGCGTCCGGCTGACCCCGGCCGGACGTGCCGCCGTCGTCGGCGCCAGGAAGGCCGTGGAGGCAGCCGGTTCCGCGGTGCGCGCAGCGCGTGCCGCGGGGGAGGCCGGCGGCGGATCGCTGCGGCTGGCCTGCGCGCAGAGCCTGGTGTCGGTGCTGGCGCCCGTGCTGGGGGAGTGGCACCGCAGGCGGCCCGACGTCGCCCTCTCGGTGCGCGAGTCCACGTCGGCGGACGAGCTGCACGGTCTGATCGACTCCGACGAGGCCGACCTGGTGCTGATGCCGGGCAGCGTCCCGGACCGATTCACGTCGACGGTGGTCGCCGAGGAGGAGATCGTGCTGGTAGCACCGACGGATCACCCTCTGGCAGGGCTCGACCCGGTGGGTCTGGACGACCTGGACGGCGTGTGCCTGGTGCACTTCGCGCCTGACAACGGGCTCGGCGTCTGGCTCGACCGGCACCTGGTCGACGCCGGGGTGCGGGTCGAGCCCGTCATGCGTACGTCGGTCACGACGGCCGCGCCGCAGCTCGCCGCGGCGGGTCTGGGTGTCGCGGTGTGCCCGGCCAGTGCCGTCAGCCCGGGCCTGGATGCCGCTGTGCGGTCCTTCACGCCCCGGTGGACGAGGGCGTTGGTGGCGCTCACTCCCGGCGTGCCCGACGAGCTGACCGCCAGGTTCATCGCCGACCTCGGGGAGCGCGGCGTTCCGGTCCCGCGAGCTGGCCGGCCCGAGGCGTCTTCGGCCGAGTGAGGTGACCGCGGCCGGGGGCGCTCGTCGTGATCCGAAGGGTCGTCATCCAAGAACCGAATGGCGAAAGCGGAATCCCCCTCAGATCCCTCATGTTGAGTCGGATTGAACTGCCCGCAGATCAATCGAGAGGCTTGACATGTCGTCGACGACGAGCGAACGAACCGCGCCCAGGGAGCGGGCCAAGCTCCCCATGGCAGGCCTTCTGGCCCTGTTCACAGCGGGCTTCCTCGGAATCGTGAACGAGACGATCCCCGCCGGACTGCTGCCCGAGATGGCCCGTGGCCTCGGTGTGTCCGAGTCCGTAGCCGGGCAGACCATCACCGTCTATGCGCTCGCCACCGCCCTGACCGCCATCCCCCTGAACACGGCCCTGAAGCACTTGGGGCGCCGCACCGTGCTCCTGACGGCGCTCGTCGCCTTCGGCCTCGCCAACCTCGTGACGGCGTTCCTGAGCAGCTTCGTGCTGATCCTCGTCGCACGGTTCGTCGCTGGGGTCGGGGCCGGGCTGATCTGGTCCAACCTGGGCGGATACGCCGCACGGATCGTGCCGGTGCGGCTCCAGGGCAGGGCGGTCGCCATCGCGATGGCCGGAACACCCGTCGCCCTGTCCCTCGGGCTGCCGGCCGGGACGTTCCTGGCCGGCGTGACCGGATGGCAGTCGTCCTTCGGAGTCATGGCAGCGGTGAGCTTCGGGGTCATCATCTGGGTGCTCGTCTCGCTGCCGAACATCCCAGGGATACCCGACGGCGGCCACGTCCCGTCCGCGACGATCATGCGAACGCGTGGTGTGCTCCCGATCCTCTGGGTCGTCGCGGGCTTCATGGTCGCCCACAACGTCCTCTACACCTACATCGCCCCCTTGGCGATCGCCGCGGGCGCCGGCGACCAGTTCACCTGGGTCCTCGTGGTCTTCGGAGTCGCGGCGCTCCTGAGCATCTGGGTCACGGGCGTGCTCGTGGACCCGCACCACCGGTACCTGATCCTCGGGAGCACCCTGGTGCTCGCTGCCAGCGCACTGGTCCTCGGACTGGCGGCAAACCCCCTGGTGCTCTACCTGGCGGTGGCGGCCTGGGGCTTCGGGTTCGGCGGCTCCGCGACCCTCTTCGTCACCGCCGGAATCCGCGCGGCCGGCACGGACAACGTCCAGTCGATCCTCGTGACCGTCTTCAACCTCAGCATCGCCGCGGGCGGCGTCATCGGCGGAGTCCTGCTCGCTGGCCTTGGCATCGCGTCGATCCCGTGGGTGGCCCTCGCGATCATGATCCCCACCGTGATCGTGACGATGGCCGGACGGCGCCACGCCTTTCCCCACTGGAGAGGTGACCAGATCGGCTGACCCCCGCAAGCCATTCTCCAAGACCTCCACGAAACAAGGAGCGGCACATGTACGACAAGGTGAGCTGGCCCGAACACTACGACCCGCGAACTTCGGCGATCTACGCGCTCAACGACATCGACGTGCAGGCGCCACCGGACGTGGTGTGGCGACTGTTGATCGACGCCGAGAACTGGTCGAGCTATTTCCCTCCCGAGGACCAGGTCAAGATCCTGAGCGGTGAGCCAGAGCTGGCACCCGGGACCAGATACAGCCGGGTGACCGTCGGATTCCCCATGAGCCTGACCGTGACCGAGTACGAGCCGTTCCGCAGGCTCTCCTGGCAGACGGTGGTGGACGGCGACGAGACCGGTTCGAGCGCGTACCACGGCTGGGTCATCACGCCCACGGACGAGGGTTGCCACGTGCTGACCGAGGAGACACAGCAGGGACCGTTCTTCCTCGAGGAGCTCGGACGCAAGAACCCGGGCGCGCTCTACCGCTATCACCAGGACTGGGTCGAACGCCTCGCCCGCGCCGCAGAAGCGGCAGCAGGAATGCGGCCCACGGCGTCCTGACGCCCCGGGCGCTCGCAGCGGCTGCGACGACCATCCGGGCCGGCCTGTCACCCGGCGTTGACGGGGGCAGGGCCGGTCCGTCGACGGGCGTCGTACCAGCTCGGTGGTGAGCTCGACGTGCAGTGGCGGGGTCTCCCGACCCTCCGTCAGGCGCGCGAGCAGTCCGACAGCGACCACCCAGGCATCTGCCGTGAGCGGATCTCCTGGTGTGGGGCATGCCGGCTCGGCACGCTGTGTCCATGATGACCGCAGACCACGCTGAAAGCCTCCGTCAGGCCGAGAGGCGGCTGCAGGCCGCCCAGCTCGCGTCCGACGTCGACGCCCTGGATGGCCTGATCGACGACATGGCTCTGTTCACCGCGTCGGACGGAAGCGTCCTGTCCAAGCGGGACGACCTGCACGCGCACGCATCCGGCTATCAGGTGATGAGTCGCGTCGAGGAAGAGGACCTCGAAGTGCTGGTGACTGCCCACGCCGGGGTCACCTTGTTCCTCGGCACGCTCGAAGGCACCTTCGGCGGTGAGCGTCTGGCTGCCCGGATGCGCTACACCCGGACCTGGACGCACGACGACCGAGCAGGGTGGAAGATCATCGCCGTGCATGCCACGTTCGTCGCCGACGGTGTCGCCCCGACCAAGGAGTAGTCCAACGTCCGGCCGGGCTTCGCAGGGGCCGGCGACCGCAGTTCAGCCGATGATCGGTGCGCTCTCCGGGAGGCGGTACAGACGCCGGTTGGCGCGCAGGGCCAGTGCGGTGCCGAGCGTGATCGGTCCGAGCCGACCGATGAACATCAGAGCACACAGCACGACCTGGTGATACCACGCCAGCGACCCGGTGATCCCGGTGGACAGGCCGGTGGTGGTGAACGCCGAGGTGACCTCGAACAGGATCTCGTCCACGTGGAACCGCGAGGTGGCCGTCATCCACAGGGTCGGCAGAACTACGATCGCCACCGCGAGCAGGGCCACGGTGAGTGCCTGCCGCTGCGTGCCCTGGGAGATCCGGCGGTCGAAGAGGTTCGCGTCGGGCTCGCCGCGCAGCTCGGACCAGATCACCACGGCCAGCACCGCGAACGTCGTCACCTTGATACCGCCACCCGTGCTGCCCGATCCGACGCCGATGAACATCAAGATGATCGTGCCGAGCCAGGACTCGGTATGCATCGCCCCGGTGTCCACGGAGTTGAACCCCGCCGTGCGCGCGTTGACCGCGTGGATGAAGGACGCCAGTATGCGGTCCGCGTTGCTCAGTGCGCCCATGGTCGCGGTGTTGTCCCATTCGGTCACGAGGAAGAAGCCGGTACCGCCGACCAGCAGCAGCGCGGTCATCAGGAGTGTGATCTTCGAGTGCAGGCTCCACCGCACGGGATGTCGGCGCTCCCGCAGCACCTCCAGGATCACCGGCAGGCCCAACCCGCCCAGGATCGTGGCGATCGCGATGGGCAGGCAGATCCACGGGTCGGACACGAAGTCCATCAGCGACGACGAGAACAGGGCGAAGCCCGCGTTGTTGTAGCCGGAGACCGCGTGGAACACGCCGTCCCACAGTGCTCGGCCGAGCGGTTCGCCGTAGCCGACGACGAAGCGCACCGTCAGGACGATCGCGACGGACGCCTCGACGACTCCGGCGATGACAACGGCGCGGATCAGCATCCGACGTACGTCACCGAGGCTCACGCTGCGGGTCGACGCCGCCGCCACCAGCCGGGAGCTGAGATCCAGGCGCCGCGAGACCGGCACGCCCAGCAAGGACGCGACGGTCATGACTCCCAGACCGCCGATCTGGATCAGTACCAGGATCACGGCCTCGCCGAACCCGGACCAGAACACCGGTGTGTCCGTGACGATCAAGCCCGTGACGCAGACCGCCGACGTCGCTGTGAACAGCGCCTGCATGAACGAGGCCGACTCACCCGACGCCGCGATCGGAAGCAGAAGAAGGGCCGTGCCGACCGCGACAGCGCCGAGGAAACCGGCAATCACGAGCTGCCCGGGTCGCCGTTGGAGAGTCACCCCCCGACTTCGCTCGCTACGTAGGCGGCTGCTGAACCGCATCTGGCTACCGTCGTCCTTTGGTCGTCGATCGAACGGGCGTCCCGCCGATCCTGACGCCTCACGTCACCGTAGCCCGCTATCGATACGGGCAAGGGCGAGGCAGCGTTAGAGACCCGTCAAGGTCTCCCGGCTCAGCGTTAACGTTCCGTCAACGCGTTGCGTATCGGTTGCTACGGCGCTGTCACCAGCAGGTCGAACGACCCAAGCCGGGGCAGCCCCAGAGTGACATCCCGAGGTCTCCATAACTGGCCCTGCTCGACCGTCCTGCTCGACTGGTCCTGCTCGACCTGGACCTGCGATGACTAGGCCGCGGAGGTCCAGTTTGCGTCCGGTCGCTGAGACGGAGCTGCATATCGTGTCAGGAGGGCGGATTGAGGAGGTTGGTCCGCACAGACTGGAGGTGCTCGCGCATAGCAGTGCGGGCGACGTTCGGGTCACGGTCCACCAGCGCCTCGACTATGGCGGCGTGCTGCTTCTCGTAGTCCGCGCGGCGTTCGGGGGTCGCCGAGCGCAGTTTGCTCTTGCCCCACACGGGGAGGTCGCGCGCGGCGTTCATGGTGTCGAACATCCGCAGGAGCAGACCGTTGTGCACGGACGCGGCGATCGCACGGTGGAACGACGAGTCCCACGCCTCAAAGTCGACATATGCCTCGCAGGCATTCCCCCGGATCATGCACCGTTCGATCGTCTCCAGGTCACTGGGCGTCGCGTTGCGGGCCGCGTTCGCGGCGATCTCCGGCTCGGTCATGAGCCGCGTGTCCATGATCTCGGCAGGGCTGGTCATCAGATCCTGGGCACCGCCGACCGGGCTGTGCGACGCCAGGAACGTTCCTCGTCCGACGTGCCGCGTGATGACGCCCTCACGTTCGAGTGCACTGAGTGCCTGCCGCACCGCGCCACGCGAAACCTCCATCGACTCAGCAAGCGTCCGCTCAGTAGGAAGGCGTGATCCGGCCCGCAGTTCGCCCGACTCCTGACCGGCTACCAGGAGTTCCCGCACACGATCCACGACCGGAATGGTCATTGTCACCCTGACTCAACTCCTCACCAATTTGAACCAAGATATCAAGAGCCGGGTCGTTGCACCAGCCCTTGTCCGGATGTACCTTGGACCAATCCGATCCAGTAGAAAGATTGGGCCGCTATTGGTTCAACTTGAGCCGCCTCGACGAGGTGGGGTCGGGCGTCCTGAGACCAAGAAAGGCATGTCAATGGTGACAACACAGCACGAGACGGAACCGCCGGAGCGCAGCTTCAGCCCGCAGGCTGGTGCGACCGACGCGCCCAAGATGCGGCGCGTAGCCGTGGCGAGCACGGTCGGCACCGTCGTCGAGTTCTACGACTTCTTCATCTTCAGCACAGCCGCGGTGCTCGTTTTCCAGTCGGTCTTCTACGCCGAGCTGGGCACTGCCGCCGCCAGCGCCTCGGCGTTGGCGACCATCGGTGTGGCCTTCGTGGCCCGACCGTTCGGTTCTGTCATCTTCGGGCACTTCGGTGATCGGATCGGGCGCAAGAAGACACTTGTCACGTCGATGCTGCTGATGGGCGGTGCTACCGTCGCCGTCGGGCTCCTGCCCGGTGCCGACAGCATCGGCGTGGCTGCACCCGTCCTGCTGGTGCTGCTGCGCATGGCCCAGGGGATCGCGGTCGGCGGCGAATGGGCGGGCGCTCTGCTCATGGCCACGGAGTACGCACCTGCCAAGCAGCGCGGGACCTTCGCGATGTTCCCGCAGTTGGGACCGTCGCTCGGTCTCTCCCTGTCCACCGGCACCTTCCTTGTCACGTCCCTCGTGCTCGACGACGCGGCATTCCTGAGCTGGGGCTGGCGAGTCCCCTTCCTTATGAGCGCCGTTCTGGTCCTGGTTGGGCTGTGGGTTCGGCTGTCGCTCGAGGAGACGCCCGTGTTCCGCAAGGAGTCGGTGCGGAGCCGCGCCCCGTTCATGGATCTCATGCGGAACCAGTCTCGCGAGCTCGCGCTGGCGTCCGGCGCGACTCTTGGTGTCCTGGCGTTCTTCGGCACCAGCGCCACCATGTTGCTCAGTTACGGCAGCGTGACGCTGGGCCTGCCCCGGCAGTGGGTGCTCGGCGCGGCGATCATCGGTGGGTTGGCCTTCGCTGCGGCGACGATCGCGGGCGGGATCTGGTCGGACCGCGTGGGCCGCAGGCCCCTGCTGGTCGGAAGCCACGTGCTGGCCGTCCTGACGGCGGTCGCGCTGTTCCCGATCCTCGACCTGGCGACCTTGCCCGCATTCACGGCCGGTCTCGTGCTCGCCTTCGTCGTGACAGGACTCGCTTACGCGCCGCTCGGCGCTCAGCTCGCCGAGGTCTTCGCGACCACGTACCGCTACACCGGTGCCGGATTGGCCTACAACATCGGCGGTGTTGTCGGCGCCGCCTGTGCACCACTGATCGGGGCGGTCCTCCTGGAACGGTGGGGAAGCCTTGCCGTCGGCATAATGCTCGCCGTCTACGCCACCGTCGCCCTCGCCTGCCTCGCCAAGCTGGGCGAGACCCGCGGTCGGGAGCTCGACGCCCATCGAGGCGACTCGACCGAGCCCCAGCACACGCCGTGAGCACTGCTCTCCCGGAGATCAATCGCACCTGACGTGCCACAGACCTGACGTGCCACAGAGAGGAACCACTATGCCGCACTCGACCGACGACCTCGAGCAGTTCAAGCTCTTCATCGACGGCAAGACCGTCGATTCGGTGTCCGGAAAGACCTTCGAGTCACTCAACCCCTATACGGGCAAGCCTTGGGCCGTCGTGGCGGACGGTACGCCCGAGGACATCGACCTCGCCGTTGACGCCGCTCGCCGCGCGTTCGAGGGTGAGTGGGCGCAGATGTCGGGGTTCGAACGGGCCGCAATCCTGCGTCGCGTCGGCGACCACATCGCCCTCAACGCCGAGCGCCTCGCCCGGCTCGAGGTACAGGACAACGGAAAGCTGCTGCGCGAGATGCGCGGTCAGCTGGAGGTGCTGCCGCAGTACTACTACTACTTCTCAGGGCTTGCCGACAAGCTTGAGGGCCGCACCGTTCCGCAGCTGAACCCCGAACGGTATCTCGGCTACACCCGACGCGAGCCGATCGGCGTGGTCGGCGCGATCACTCCTTGGAACTCACCCCTTCTACTCCTCACGTTCAAGCTCGCCCCCCTCCTCGCTGCGGGAAACACCTGCGTGGTCAAGCCCTCGGAGCACGCGCCGGCCTCGACCCTTGCCTTCGCCCAGGTGTTGCACGATGCCGGCTTGCCTGCTGGTGTGCTCAACGCGGTTTCCGGCTGGAGCCGGTCGACGGGCGAGTCGCTCGCCAGCCATCGAGAAATCGACAAGGTCGCGTTCACCGGCTCGACGGCGACGGGTATCAAAGTGGCGCACGCCGCGACCGAGAACCTGAACCGTGCGACTCTCGAGCTCGGCGGAAAGAGCCCACAGATCGTCTTCGCGGACGCTGACCTGGAAGCGGCGGCCAACGGCCTGGTTTCAGGCGTGTTCGCGGCAACAGGCCAGACCTGCATGGCCGGATCGCGACTGATCGTGCACGAATCTGTCAAGGACGAACTGATCGAACGGGTAGCCGAGCGGGCCCGTGCCATCAAGCTCGGAGACCCGACCGACCCGGCCACCGAGATGGGGCCCGTCGCGAACCGGCCCCAGTACGAGAAGGTGCTCAGCTACCTGGAGGGTGTCGCAGCCGAGGGCGGACAGTTCGCCTGCGGCGGTGGCCCCGCCACGGACAGCGGTGCGCTGTTCGTCCAGCCCACTGTGGTCACCGACGTCGGTCCCGAGTCGACGATCGTGCGCGAAGAGGTCTTCGGCCCGGTGCTGTCGGCATACTCGTTCTCGACCGAGGAGGAGGCGGTGCGGCTCGCGAACGACTCCCGATACGGTCTTGCCGGCGCGGTCTGGACCAAGGACATCCACCGCGGGCATCGAGTGGCCGCGCGCGTTCGCGCGGGGACCGTATGGATCAACGACTACCGCGTGGTCGGGCCAGGAATGCCGTTCGGCGGGTTCAACGACAGCGGGCTGGGCCGAGAGAACGGCATCGACGCGCTGAACGAGTACACCGAGAACAAGTCCGTCTTCGTCGAGCTCACCGGAACGGTGCGGGACCCCTTCCGGATGGGCTGAGCCCACCGAGGCAGCCGTGCCCTTGGCGACCGACCGGTGGTCAAGGGCACGGCTGTGCGCGATAGGACGTCGTGCAGACGGCGAGTGCGATGTACTTCTTGTCGAGGTGGTCGTCGACACCGCTCGGCCCGCCCTCCGCCCCATCCCGGGGTGCTTGATGCCACCGAACAGCGCTGCCGGGTCGGAGACCAGCCCAGAGTTCAGGCCGACCATGCCTGTCTGGAGGCGTTTCGACAGCCGGATCGCGACGACCACTGTTGATCTTCGCGGGGCCGTGCAGGAGAACGAGGAGGTGGTACCCGTGAACGCAGTATCGACATGGGCGTTCCCCTCCGGGGTCATGGTCGGGCGATAGGTCGTCCGGGGGCGCCGCTCACGAGCACTCCCGAAAGGCACGACCATGCGATTCACCTCCGAACAGCGACTCGACGACGCCGTCCTCGAACGCGAGTTTACCCTCGGCGAGATCCCCGGCACACTGTGGATGCCCGGATCCGCGGTACTGGCCCCGCTGATCCTGATGGCCCACAACAACGGCCTGCCCAAGAGCGCATCCCGGTTGGTGAGCCGGGCACGGCTGACTGCGGCGGCGGGCTACGAGGTCGCCTCCATCGACGCCCGTGGCTGCGGTGACCGGCCGCTCTCCGCCGTCGAGGAGCAGGCTCGCGCCGACTTCCGTCGGGCGATGCAGTCCGGCCAGCCGGCCGACGAGGCCTTCGAGTCCTTCATCGGCCCGCTGTTCGAGAACGCGGTCCCGGACTGGATCACGACCCTGGACACCCTCCTCGCGCTGCCCGACGTCTGGGGACCGGTCGGGTTCTCGGGATGGACTGCCCTTGGCATCCGGCTCGCGGCGGTCGAGCCGCGCATCGAAGCCGCCGGCTTCTTCGCCGGGGGCTACGTGCCCGCGCCCAGCGAGAGGAGGCCGGGCAGGTCGCTATCCCGCTGCTGCTCCTGCTGCAGTGGGACGACGAGGGCAACCTCCGGCAGCGGGCGCTCGATCTGTTCGACGCGCTCGCCAGCACGGAGAAGACGCTGCACGCCAACCTGGGTGGACACCTCGGTACCCCGTGGTTCGAGCGGGAGGACGTGGACCGGTTCTTCGACCGGCATCTGAAGTGAGAGCGCGCCGGCAGCCTGGATCAGGCGGCGCACTCCGTGCAGGTCATCTGACCGGCCTTCTCGTGGGCCAGCTGGCTGCGGTGGTGGACGAGGAAGCAGCTGGAGCACGTGAACTCGTCGACCTGCCGGGGTAGCACGCGTACCGCGAGCTCCTCGCCGGACAGGTCGGCACCCGGGAGCTCGAAGCTCTCGGCCGCTTCAGTCTCGTCCACCTCCACGTCCGCGACACCCGACGGCTTGTCGGATCGACCTGCTTGCAGCTCCTGGATGGAATCCTGCTCGACATCCTCATCCGTCGTACGTGGCGTGTCGTAGTCAGTTGCCATTGTGGTGTCCTCCTGCGGTCGTCCCGGCAGTGACTTTCCTCGTTGGCCTCCACACGATGCCGGGCCGGGCTCTCACTCGCACGCCGTCCGCCGCGAGGGTCCGCGGAAGATCACGACGATGTTGACGACGAGCGCCACGACGAGAACCAGGATCACGGGCAGGAGGAGCTCGGGCGACAGGGTCGGTCCGACGGCCATGAGGTCCCAGCGGCCGACGGCGACCGCCCCGGCGAGCATCGCCCACAACACCGTCTCGAGCGCCGGGAGCCATTCCCCGGCGCGGACGTGGAAGCCGCTCGCCAGGAGCGTGACGGTCGACAGCCCGATCGCCGCCACGGGCGTGGTCCATTCGAGGCTGCCCACCAGCATCGGCACGACCAGCATGATCGACGCCCCGACCTCCGCTATCCCCGTCAGGAGGGTCACGGGGCGTGGGATGTCGTCGAACCCTGTCCAGCGGTCGATGCCGCGGCCCAGGATCTTGGGCAGGCCCGCGAAGAGGAAGAACAGGGCGAGGATCACCTGCGCGGCCCACAACGTGATGGTCAGCATCATGCTCCTTGGGTTCGTCGGCCGCCGGGTCGGCCGCGGTCCGGGACAGGACGAACCACCGCGCCCAGGTGTGACAGTCACACTGCAGGGGGCACGATCGTCCTGTGCGCATGAGCGAGAGCGAACGCAGCGGGCCTGACCGTGCCGGGACCGAACGGGTCGCGGCCGCGATGCGGGACGACCGGACCTACCTGCTCGCCGTCGCGCACCGGATCCTTGGTGACTCCACCGAGGCAGAGGACGTGGTCCAGGACGCGTTCGCGCGCCTCACGGTCCAGGACGTCAACGACATCCGGGATCTGCGCGGCTGGTTGGTCGTGGTGGTACGGCGCCTCGCCCTGGACCGGATCGGCTCGGCACACGGGCGGCTCTCGGCGCCGCACGACCCCACCGAGTGGAGCTTCGACGCCGTCGCCGACGCACCGGATCCAGCCGACCGGGTCACCCTGGACGACGAGATCCGCCGCGCGCTGGCGGTCGTGCTGGCACAGCTCACACCCGGCGAGCGGGCGGCCTTCCTGCTGCACGACGTCTTCGGGATCCCGTTCGAGAGCGTGGCCGAGACGGTCGGCAGGACGCCCGGCGCCTGTCGCCAGCTCGCCAGCCGGGCCCGGCGAGCGATCAGGGAGTCCGGCCCGACGCCGGAAGCACCGGGCCCCGATCCGGAGCTGCAGGAGGTGGTGGACTTCTTTATCGCGGCGTGCGCCGGGGGAGACCTCGACGCCCTCGCCAGGGTGCTGCACCCCGACGTGTCCGGCTGGGCGACCCGGCGCGGCGAACGCATCGGGTTCGACGCCGGCGCGGAGCAGGTGGCCGCCGGATCACTGCGCTACCTGGGCCCAGGGTCCGGCTGGGTCCTGGCGCCGCTGGCCCTGGACGACGGGATGGCCGTGGTCGCCTCGCGGGACGGCGACCCGGTGGCACTGATCCGCCTGCTGATCACGGACGGGCTGATCGCGGCGATCCACACCGTGGTGCTGCGCTGAGCACGACGCCGCCCACGAGCACGGCTGCGGCTCGTGCGATGGCATCACTGGGGTCGTCCACCATGTGCAGTCCCTTCACACACGAGCCCGGCCTGCAAGGCCGCCAGGTTCTCCCGCATGATGTCCAGGTAATCTGCGGCCGGGTCCGCCCGCCCTTCGATGGGGTCCAGCTTGGCGGAGTCGATACCGATGTCCTCCGCGAGGGCCTGAGCGACCTCGGGGCTCGTGATCACCTCGAAGAAGATCGTCTGCACGTCGTCGGCCTGGACCACGGAGCGCACGGCGCGTAGCCGTGCGGGCGAGGGTTCCGCTTCGGGGTCGATGCCCGAGATGCCGACCTGGACGAGGTCGTACCGCTCGGCGAGGTAGCCGAAGGCCTCGTGCGACACGACCAAGGTCGCTCCCGCGCACTGTGCGAGCCCATCGCGGTAGTCCTGGTCCAGGTCGTGGAGCTGCGCGACCAGAGCCTCGGCATTGGCGGCGTAGTCGGCCGCGTGAGCTGGGTCGGCGTCGGAGAGCTCGGCGGCGACGCCCTGTGCGACGTCCGCCAGCCGGGTGGGGTCCTGCCAGAAGTGGGGGTCGAGCGCAGCGGAGCCCGACGGTGCTGCGGCGCCACCGTTGGGACCGGCCTCCAGCCCCGCCGCTTCGGCGGTGTCGAGCAGACGACCGGGCGGGTTGGCTTCCAGGGCCTCGTCCGTCGCGGGCTGCATCCCGGAGAGGTACACGACAAGATCAGCCTCGCCCATGTCGCGTACCCGGGCCGGCGAGAGCTCGACGTTGTGCGGGTCAGCCGCGGCAGGCGTCAGGTTGGTGACGTTCACGTGCTCGCCGCCGACCTGCTCGGCGACGTACTGCAGTGGGTAGAACGACGTGAGGACGTCGACCGTGTCGTCCTGTGCGACGGGTGAGCACGCGGTGGTGGTGAGGACCAGCAGTGCAGCGGTCGCGGTGGACAAAGATCGGGCACAGGCGGGCGTCATGTGGCTCCTCGGGGATGTGGGAGATGAGGTCGTGTCAGCTGCGGGTCGGCCGTGTAGTTCCTTGGTCGCGGCGCAGACCTTATCAGAACTGAGAATCATTCTCAGTAAGCCCTTGTCGGCAGCCCCTGCAGCGACCCTGGATGAGAACCGTTCTCGTCAGATCGTTGACACCGGTTCCGGCGGGCGCTTAGATAAAGAGAATCATTCTCAATAAGGGGAATGTTCTGTTGCTCCCGCATGTCCGAGCTGTCTGTCTTGCTCTCGTGCGGGAACTCGTCTCCAGCTGAGTCCACCCCCATCGAACCGGCACGAAGGAGAAATGATGTCCACAACTCTCATCCACCACCACGAAGGTGCTAGCGGCGCGCCCGCTACCGGCACGCTGCGGAGCGTCGCCAGGGCGGGGGCCGCCCTGGGCGGCGCCGCGCTGCTCACCCTCGGCGCGGCGCTACCCGCACAGGCCGCGTCCGACGTGACGTCCGGCCACGCCGACGTCGTGGCGGTCAGCAGCACCCACGAGGTCGGCTCGATCTACGACCAGTTCGGCGGCAGCTTCTCGTCCTGGGACTCCAGCGACGACTACCGGCTGGTGTTCGATGTCGCCGGAACCGACGTGACCTGTTCGAACGGCGTCTACACGGTGCCGAACGACTTCAACATCGAGGGCGACGTCCCCTTCATCGGCTTCGACAACGACAGTGCCAGCGACTACGAGCTCACCCTCGGGCTCGTGAGCGGTCCGGGGAACGTCACGTACACGTCCTCGGCCGGGGAGCTCGACACTGCCTCCGGGCAGGTCCTGACGGTCGGCTCCGGCACGCACCAGCACGGCGCATGGGCGTTCGACGCGGGATCGTGCGGCGGCAGCCACGCCTTCGTCCTGAACTTCGACGTCCTCGAGGCCTCGCCGGGAACGAACGGCGCCGACCGCGACATCGAGTTCGTGATCAACGGCTGACCTGTGCCGGGGCGGTCGCCGGCCGGCGACCGCCCCCGGCGCGAGACCGGTCGAAACCACCAGCGGACGAGAAGAGAAGAACCAGTGCGGAACAGTGCGACAGCTCGACGGCGGGCCCCCGGCACCCGGCGCCGGAGATACCCGGCGATGCTCATCACGGTCGCGGCGGTCGCCGCCGCGCTCGTCCCTGCCGGCGCGGTCGCCGCGGACACGACGGCGGAGTCGAAGCTCGTCAACCTCGCAGCGAACCTCACGGGCGGTACCGGGGCCGTGCGTGGGAGCGCATCGCCGAACGGTACGGCTCCCGACCTGCAGCTGCGGGTGCCGTCGCGGTTGGTCGGGGAGGTCCCTGCGGACCCGTCGTTCTCGTGGCTCGGACCACCCGGCGAGATGCGCTGGAGCACCGTCTCGCTCCTGGACTACGACCAGACCCAGGACGTCGCCGCGCTCCGGCTCAGTACCCGGTCCGTGCGGCCGGCCATGCTCGCCGCCGAGGACCCGAACCTCTACTTCTCGATGTCGAACGTCGTCGCGCCCGGATCGTTCGCCCTGCACGGCCTCCCGGAGAGCCGGGAGGACGGAACGACGGGCCCCGACGCGCCGACCGAGCTGTTCCGCTGGGGGACGGGGGAGCAGCGGGACGGTTCACCGCAGGGGCTCGACGCGACCTATGCCCTCCCGGCACGCGGGATCTTCAACACCGGGGCGTCGTTCGGTGCCTCCGGCATGTACTGCTTCGACCTCGGCTTCACCGCGACGCTCGCCGACGGCAGCCCCGCCGGCGCCGTCGGGACCATCCGGATCGCCGTCGGCGACACCGTCGCCGTCGATGCGCCGTGCGGCACGGCGACAGGAGAGGTGCCGGGCGAGGCGCCCGGACCGGACCCCGATCCGGAGCCCAGCCCCGATCCGGAGCCCAGCCCCGATCCCGAGCCGGACCCGGACCCGGAAGTGCGCGTCATCGACGAGGGCCACATCGACGCGATCGCACCCGAGGTCGACACCGACGAGTCGGGAGCCCCGACGCTGGCCCTGGGCGCCCATCACGACATGCTCGGCCGGCTCGACTGGGATCGCTTCGTGCTGCACTCGGACGACACCGCACGCCTTACCCTCCCCGCGTCGTTCACCCCCGCGAACGACTGGACCTTCGTCGGAGAGCCCGGGCAGACGATCTGGAACAGCCCCTACTCCCAGGTCCCAGGCCTGCCCTGGGTGGGCATGAGCACCCAGTCACCGACCCTGCGGGCCGCCACGGCGGACGACGCCAGCGTCAGCGTGCGCATCGACGCGGTCACCGGACCCGGCGGGACGCCGGCCCCGGGCCACCTCGCCCTCGACACGGGACGGGCCCACAATTACGGCTCGGAGAAGAACGGCGCCGGGTTGCTCGCGAACACGAAGAGCGGCCTCCCGGCCGGGTACCTCCTCCCGGTAGGCACCCACGTCCACTACAACTGGTTCTTCGACCAACCAGGCGTCTACTGCATCGCGATCACCGTCGGCGCAGAGCTGGCGGACGGCACGCTGCACACCGCCTCCGAGCAGCTCACCCACGTGGTCGGCGAGAGCGTCGACCCCGCCACCGTGCAGCCGTGCGGCACGACGGCAGGCTATCCGGCGGTCGACGGCCGGCCGAGCACCGAGCCCGCCGAACCTGCCGACGGACCGGTCCTGGTGGAAGGCTCGTTCTGGGACGTCTCCCTCGTCCTCGACGACTCCGACCTCCGTGCGGACCTGCTGCGGTCCAGCAGCTACCGTGACGCCCTCCCGGAGCGACTGGACCTGGAGGACGCGATCTTCCGCGGCTCCCTCGCCGAGGACGGCGCCTACTGGTTCGGGCACGACGGCGGCAAGTTCTCCTACCGATCGCGCGACGCGGTGCCCTATCTGCGGTGGAACACCCTGGCCGTCCCTCAGGACGAGGTGACGGGCGACGTCACCTGGACGATCGACCGCGTCGACGGCCCGGGTGATCTCTGGGTGGAGCAAGAAAAGCCCCGGAGGACCGTGTTCGACACTGCTGCGGGCATCACCACGGTGAGCG
Organism: Promicromonospora aerolata; assembly: GCF_042682255.1. Classification (NCBI taxonomy): domain Bacteria; kingdom Bacillati; phylum Actinomycetota; class Actinomycetes; order Micrococcales; family Promicromonosporaceae; genus Promicromonospora; species Promicromonospora aerolata. The sequence goes on along the minus strand of NZ_JBHUHF010000001.1, from coordinate 1,544,869 downwards.
TGTGGCCGCAGACCGACACGTCGAACACCTCATGGGCGGTCACGCAGCCCGGGAGGTACTGCGTCGAGACGACGTGGTCGGTCCCGACCCAGGAGCACGGAACTGTCTCCACCACGCACACCCTCACGATCGTGGCCGACGGCGACGGCTTTGAGCAGGACGCCGATGTCTTGGCGGTGACCTGCGCCGACCAGGACGGCACACCGCCGGTCGATAGCCCCGATCCAGAACCTTCCGGGCCTGGCGCTCCCGAGCCACATCAGAGTGCCGACCCGAGCCCCAGCTTCTCCCCGACGCCGGGGGAGGTCTCCTCGACGCCTGGGGACCCAGCGGGCACCGGCTCCCAGGGCTCGCCGGGGCCAGGTGGTGTGACGCCCGACGCAGGCCCAGCAGGCGGACTCGCGGCCACCGGGGCGGACCCGCTGGGGGTCGTCGTTGCCGCGGTTCTGCTGCTGATGGCCGGGTCCGGCCTGCTGCTCGCCCGCCGCCGCTGGGCCACCGTGGCGAACGACGCTCCCGCTACGGACTAGGGGAGTGGCCGGCCACCGAGTGCCGGCGCGGGGAGCCTGCCGTCAGGGCTGAATGTTCTCCAGGTCCGCCAGGAGGGCGGGATGCGTCGGTTCCCAGCCGAGTGCCTGCCGGGTGTGAGCGCTCGAGGACGGCTGGTCGGCGGCGAAGACCGGACCGATCGGGCCGTAGGTCTCCTCGGGTACCGACGCGACGGGGAGGCCGAGGCGCCTGCCGATGACCTCCGCGATGTCACGGACCGCGTCGCCTTCGTCCGCCACGGCGTGCCAGGCGGTGCCGGCTTCGGCGTTCTCCAGGGCGAGCCGGAGCAGCACCGCCGCGTCGAGCGTGTGCACGGCGGGCCAGCGCTGGGTGCCGTCGCCCGGGTAGCCCGACACCCCGGTCTGCCGCGCGATGCCGGTCAACATCTCGGCGAACCCGCCGGCGCCGTTGTTGTGCACGGTCCGTGGCAGGCGGATCGCCGACGTGCGGACGCCCTGTGCGGCCAGGTCGAGGGCTGCGGTCACGGCGAGGCTGCGACCGGCGACAGGTCCGTCGGTAGGCAGCGGGTCGGCCTCGGTGGAGGCGCGGCCCGGCACGGCCGGCGTGCCGGAGACGGTGACCAGCGGGCGGCTGGTGCCGATGAGCTCTGCGCCCAGGGTCGCGAGCGCCTCGCTCTCCTCGGTCACGGACCGCGCGAGCGCCTCGGCGCTGCTGAAGTCGTTCGCGAAGGCGAGGTGGATGACGCCGTCGGTCCGCGCGACGCCGTCGCGCAGGGCGGCCAGGTCGGTGAGCGACCCCCGGAGCGGTTCGGCGCCGGCCTGTTGTGCGGCACGTGCCGATGCGTCGGAACGCGCGAGGGCGAGGACGGTGTGACCGTGGTCGAAGAGCTCGGCGACCACGGCTGAGCCGATCTGACCGGTGCCACCGGTGACGAAGACGTGCATGGGTTCTCTCCTGACAGTGATGGGACTCTTGTCTCATCACTGTAGCACCGTGATGGGATAAGAGTCCCATCACGTAGGATGTGGCCATGGCTCGATGGGAACCCGGGGCGCGCGACCGCCTCGTCGTAGCGGCGCTCGACCTGTTCACCGAGCAGGGGTACGACGCGACGACGGTCGCGCAGATCGCCGAGCGCGCCGGCGTCACCAAGAGCACGTTCTTCCGGTACTTCCCTGACAAGCGCGACCTGCTCACCGCCGGCCAGGAAACGCTCACGACGCTGCTGACCGAGGGCATCGCCGAGGCTCCCGAGGGTGCGAGCCCGCTCGACGCGGTGGCCGCGGGCCTCGTGCGCGCGGCAGGCATGATGGGCCCCGACAAACGCGAGCTCGCCCCCCGCCTCAAGGCGGCCATCGCTGCCAGCGCCGAGCTCCAGGAGCGCAACGCGCTGAAGAACGCCACCCTCGGCGCGGCCATGGCCGCAGCGCTCGTCGACCGTGGCGTCCCCGAGCCGACGGCGGCCCTCGCGGCTGAGCTCGGCGTCCTCGCCTTCGGGCGGGCGTACTCCGCATGGTCCCAGGACGACGGCGTCGCCGAGGACGACCTCGCCGAGTACGCGCTGACCGCCCTGGCCGAGCTGCGGGCGGCTGCCGCGTCACTGGACTGAGGCAGACTCAGCGTGGTGCACCCGGCGGACCGACCACCGGCAGCCATTCACGGATACCGGCCACCTCGACACCCGGCGTGCGGTAGTACGGGTCGGCGTCGAGGAGTCGGTCCAGCTCCGCGCGCCCGATGTCGAACACCAGCAGGGCGCCCGATTCGTCCGCCCACGGACCGGCCGCGAGCAGAGTTCCGTCGTCGTACAGGCGCGCCAGGATGGCGCGGTGCGCCGGACGGGCGGAGAGGCGTTCGGGAGTCGCAGCGAAGGTCAGCTCGAGAATCAGCATGCGGGCGAGGGTACGGTCGGACGATGGGGCGCTCGGTATCGGCCGATACATCCACGACATGGCAGACGCTGGCCACCATGCCGCTGCTGGCAGGGCTGCCCGATGACCGGCTCCGCCGGCTCTGGTCCGCCTCCGTGCCCCGCCGTCACCAAGCCGGAGAGATGCTGCGCCGCGTCGGCGACCCGGCCGAGTACCTGCTGCTCCTGCTGCACGGCCGGGTGTCGGCCACGATCACCACGGCCACCGGCCGCGTCGTCCGCTTCGGCGAGTGGACCGCGCCCAGCGCCCTGGACAAGATCGCCGTGATCGATGGCCGGGGCCACCCGTCCTCCCTCACCGCCGTCACCCCCTGCTCTGTCCGGTATCTCCCACGCGACCAGTTCGAGGAGCTCGTCGACGACGTGGCCGCCGTCCGCCGCCATGTGCTCCGCCTCCTCGCGCAGCAGGCCAGGCAGCAGCAGGAGCGCTTCGCCGACACAGCCACGAGGTCCGTCGAGGCGCGGCTGGCTGCCTGGCTGCTGGAGCAGGCCGAGGCGGCCCCCGGATCGGAGGTCGAGCTGCCGGGCACCCAGCAGGAACTCGCCGACCTGCTGGGCACGACACGCGTGACGGTCACCCGTACGCTCTCCGGGATGCGCCACGACGGCCTCGTCGAGCTGACCGGTCGCACAGTCGGCGTGCTGGCGCCGGAGCTCCTCGCGCTCCGGGCCCACACCTGAGCCAGAAGCCGGCGGGGATCAGCGCCGGCCCCTCACGGCAGCAGCGTGAAGCTCGGCGACTACGGCCGGGCCGACGTCCTGCCGGCTCCGGCCGTTCCCACACCTAGCCGAGCTGGAGGGTGAAGCACCGCGCCATGGGTTGGCCGACGTATGGCCCGTAGCCATCGGTGTGCTGATAACCCTCGCGTTCGTAGAACCGGATCGCGTCGGGCTGCTTCGTGCCCGTCGACAGCACGAGGGTGGCCACCCCGAGCTGTCGGGCGTGGTCCTCCAGCGCACGCAGGATGCCGATGGCCACGCCCGTTCCGCGCGCCTGCGGCGTCACGTACATCCGCTTGACCTCGCCGGTGCCGTCGTCCAGCACCCGAAGGGCGCCGCAGCCCGTCGCGACACCCTCGGGGCTACGAGCGACCAGGAAGACGTTCACCGTCTCGGCGGTGGGTGCCTCGACCTCCTGGTCGGGGATGTTGTAGCGGGCGGCCAGCTCCGACCGCATGTCGTCACGCAGCTGGACGCCGTCCGCGCTGTCCCACGCCTCTTCCGCGATGCTCACGGTCATGATGCTCCCATCGGTCCCGCCGGGTCTCGCCGGCCGTCGAGCCTGCTGGCGGCCAGCATTCCAAGGCCCGCCCCGCTCCACAAGGAATCTCGGCGCGGTCACCAGGTGGCCAGGGCGGGCGGTCAGGTCAGATGCGCTCGAGCCGGATCATCGACCAGGAGACCGGCGGCAGGTCCACGTGCGCACGGTCGTCGGAGACCTTCGCCGTCGTGTTGGGCCGCGGCAGCACGGAGGTGGCGTCGTCCGCGGTCGCCGACCACGTGTGGTCGGGGTTGGACAGCGTGAGCGCCTCGGCCACCCGGAGCCCGGGGAATCCGCGCAGGTCGACGTCGAGCGCCACGTCGTCCGTGAGCGACCGGTTCACCGCGAGGAGCACCACGGCCCCCGTCCCGGCGTCGTGCGTCGCGACGGCGTCGAGCACCGGGACGGCGCCGAACTTGGCCGTCTCCTGCACGGGCGCGTCCACGGCCAGACGCAGCACGTCACCGGCGGCGTGCCGGGCGGTGAGCGCGAAGGGATGGAACGTCGTCTGCCGCCAGGACCGTCCGCCTGGTTCGGTCATGATCGGCGCGATGACGTTGACGAGCTGCGCGAGCGAGGCCGCGTGCACGCGGTCGGTGTGCCGCAGCAGCGAGATGAGCAGGTTGCCGACCACGACGGCGTCGGCGACGTTGTAGCGGTCCTCCAGCAGCACGGGCGCCACCGGCCAGTCGTCGCCCGACGGCGGCCGGGACTCGGCGCGCTTCTGGTACCAGACGTTCCACTCGTCGAACGAGACGTGGATCCGCTTGGTGTGCTTGCCCGCCGCGCGCACGGCGTCGGCGGTCGCGGCCACCGAGTCGACGAAGTGGTCCATGTCGACCGCGGAGGCCAGGAACGACGCGAGGTCGCCGTCCTCCTCCCAGTAGTAGGCGTGCGCCGAGATGTGGTCGACGTGCTCGTACGCCTCGGTGAGCACGGTGTGCTCCCACTCGCCGAACGTGGAGATCTGGGATCCTGACGAGCCGCACACCACGAGCTCCAGGTCCGGGTCGACCATGCGCATCGCGCGCGCGGTCTCGGCCGCGAGCCGCCCGTACTCGTACGCGGTCTTGTGGCCGATCTGCCACGGGCCGTCCAGCTCGTTGCCGAGGCACCACATCTTGATCCGGTACGGGTCCTCCGCACCGTTGGCCCTGCGCAGGTCGCTCCACTTGGTGCCGCCCGGCACGTTGCAGTACTCGAGCAGGTCCAGCGCCTCCTGCACGCCGCGGGTGCCCAGGTTGACCGCCATCATCGGTTCGACACCGGTCCTGGCGCACCACCGCATGAACTCGTCGACGCCCACCAGGTTCGGCTCGGTCGAGTGCCATGCGAGGTCGAGCCGCCGGGGGCGCTGCTCGACCGGTCCGATGCCGTCCTCCCAGCGGTACCCCGAGACGAAGTTGCCGCCGGGATAGCGGACTGTGGAGACCCCGAGCTCGCGCGTGAGCTCGACGACGTCGCCACGGAAGCCGTCGGCGTCGGCCGTCGGGTGGCCGGGGTCGTGGAGTCCCGTGTACACGCTGCGGCCCAGGTGCTCGACGAACGAGCCGAAGGTGCGGGGGCGTACCGGCCCGACGACGAACGCCGGGTCGATGGTGACGGATGCGGACAGCATGAGTGGATGTACTCCTCGGTGGTCGGTGCTTGAGGCATGCTTCGCGCAGGCGGGGCGGCCGCCGTGGCGACGGCGGCCGCCCCGCCTGCGCGTTCAGAGGGCCGGGGCCTTACTGCCCGAGCTGGTTCTGCAGGTCGGTCTGCGCCTGGTCCAGCGCCTCCTGGACCGGAGTGCCGTTCTCGTAGATCTCGTTGAGCGTGACCGTGCGGAACGTGTCGTCCACGGTGGGCCAGTTGGGGTCGCTGAACGACTCGAAGTGCCCGATGCCGCCCTGCATCTCGCCGAGGACGTCGAACAGGTTGTTCTGGAAGTACTTGTTGAACTTGTTCTCCGGGTTGTCGGTGACCTCTTCGTCCTCCCAGACGGCCATGTTCACCGGGTCGAAGCCCAGCACCTCCCACACGGCGACGTTCGCCTCGGGGGAGAGCTTCGCGAACGCGAGCCAGTCGGCGGCGAGGTCCTTGTTCGGCGAGACGGCGGGGACCGCCGCCCCGGTGCCGCCGCCACCGATGGTCTGCACGACGGCGTCGTCGGGCACCGGCGCCGGAGCGATGGCGACCTTGCCGGCGAGGTCGGGCATGTAGTCGACGAAGCGGGACGTGTACCAGGCCGGGTAGACGATCGCGGCGTAGTCGCCGTCGTTGATGGCGCCGAACGCCTCCTCGGAGTCGGGGCTCCCACCGGGGATCGTCGACACCGCGCCGGCGTCCTGCATGTCCTTGACCATCGAGAGGGTCTCGACGACCTCGGGGCTGTCCACCTGGACGTTGCCGTCGGCGTCGAGGAACTGCCCGCCGAGCTGCGCCGCGATGAGCGGCTCGAGGAACATGACGCTGGTGCTGGCGACGCCGAACTCCTTGCCCGTCTCCTCGTTGTACGTGACGCCGGCCGCCTTGAAGTCGTCCCAGGTCTCGATGGTCGTGTAGTCGATCCCGGCTCCCTCGAGCGCCTCCGTGTTGTAGAAGGTCGTGAAGGCGCCCACGTGAGTGGGGAACCCGTAGATCTTTCCGTCCTTGCTGTACAGGTCGAGGCGGGCCTGGACGATGTCGTCCGTGTACGGCGCCGCGGCCTCGGTCAGGTCGACCAGGGGCGGGTTGTCGCCCTTGACGAAGTTGGCGAACTTGTTGACCTCGATGTCGACGACGTCGGGCAGGCCCTCACCGGAGTTCACCGCGAGCTGCAGCTTGTTGTGCATGTCGTCGTAGGGGTAGACAGTGACCTCGAGCTGGATCTCCTGGTCGGGATTGGCCTCGTTCCAGCGCTCCGCCATCTCCTCGTAGTACGCGGCGTGCACGTCGGCGAACGTCCACATGTTCAGCGTCGTGGAGCCGTCCGCGTTCGTGACGGGTGCTTCTGGCTGACCGCCGCCCCCGCATGCGGTGAGCGCCGTGACCGCGAGGGCCGCGACCAGCGTGGACACCGTCGTCCGTAGCCTTGTCATGAGTTTCTCCGTTCGATCTGGGGTGCGGTCAGCCTTTGACCGCACCCGCGGTGATTCCTTCGATGAAGAACCGTTGGAATGCGAGGAAAAGGATGAGGACGGGGATCAACGAGAAGAAGGCCCCGATGATGAGCAGCTCGTAGTTGTTCCCGTACGGCGTCAGGAGTGTGTTCAGGCCGATGGGGAGCGTGAACTTCTCCGGGCTGCGCAGCACCAGCAGCGGCCAGAGAAAGTTGTTCCAGCACAACATCCCGTTGAGGATCGCCATGGCGGCCATCGCCGGTTTGGTGATCGGCAGGACGAGGCGGAAGAAGATCCCGAACTCGCTCACGCCGTCGACCCGGCCGGCCTCGATGATCTCCTTCGGTATGCCGAGGAAGTACTGGCGGAAGAAGAAGATGGTCACGGCCGACGCGAGGAACGGGAGCACGATCACCGTGTAGGTGTCGGCGAGCCCCATGTCGTTCACCTGGACGTACAGCGGGAGCATGAGCATCTCGAACGGCACGGTCATGACCAGCAGCACCATGACGAACCACAGCGTCTTGGTCCTGAACTCGTACATCGCGAAGCCGTAGGCGACGAACGAGCTCACCAGGAGCGTGCCCGCGACCTGGGCGACCGTCAGGAGCAGCGTGTTGGCGAACCACCGGAAGTAGGGCCCGGAGTCCGTGAAGAGCAGGACGTAGTTGTCCAGGCTCAGTGCGCCGAGGTCGACGTCGAACGTCATGCCCCGGCGGATCACCTCGTTGCCGTCCTGGAACGTGCCCACGAAGATCGCGAGGAGCGGCACCAGGGAGATCAGCGCGATCACGACGAGGAAGGCGCCCTGGACCCACGACGCCGTGGGCGGTGCGAAGCGGCGGCGGGTCGACGGCGCGAACCGTCGGCGGCCGGTGACAGGCAGCTGAGCGGCCATCAGACGGGCTCCTTCTTGAAGGTGCCGCTGGCGACGAGGTAGGAGATGTTCAGCGTCATGACGACGACGAGCAGCACCACGCCGACCGCGGAGGCGAAGCCGAGGTCGTTCTCCTCGATGCCCTTGCGGTAGAGATATCCGACGACCGTGAGGCCCTGGTTGTTGGGTGAGTTGTTGCCCGCGTAGAGCATGAAGCTCTCGAGGAACATCGAGAGGCCGCCGTAGATGCTGATCGTGACGACGTAGACGACTGTCGGCTTGATGTTGGGGATCGTGATGTGGATGAACTGCCGGAACTTGCTCGCCCCGTCGATCGACGCCGCCTCGTAGTACTCGGTAGGGATCGCCTGCATTCCCGCGAGGAAATACATCATGTTCACCCCTGCCCACCGCCAGAGTGCGATGGCCAGCAGCGCCACGAGCCCGGTGAGGTCGCTGCGCAACCAGCGGACGGGGCCGAACCCGAAGAACTCCACCACCTGGTTCATGATCGCCGAGTCCGACTCCGCGAAGATGAGGCGGAAGACGATGCCCGCGACCACGACGGAGGTCAGCGCCGGGACGAACATGGAGGCCTTGAAGAAGCCCTTGATCCGGGCGCTACCGATGTTCGAGTTGACCAGCGCCGCCAGGGCGAGCGGGATCGGGATGAGCAGGACGAGCGTGAGCACCATGTAGCGCAGGCTGTTGAACAGCGCCTGCCAGAAGATGCGGTCCCCCCAGAGCCGCTCGTAGTTGTCGAGACCGATGAACGTCGCCTGCCCGTAGAGCACCTCTTGGGTACTCATGACGGCCGAGCGGCCCAGCGGGATGATCCAGAAGACGGCGAGGGTCACGAGGAACGGCAGGATGAACAGATAGGGCGCGAGCTTTTTCGAGTAGAGGAGCTGCTTCACGGCGGTCTGGATCCTCCTTGATCAGAGCCATGGGGTGACGGCGCGAGCGGACGAGGCCGTCGATCGCGGGGTGTCATGATGGGCGGCGTGGCGAAGATGAGTGATGTGGCGCGAGAAGCCGGGGTTTCGAAGATGACGGTCTCGAATGTCATCAACGGGCGGCCGGGGCGAGTGATGACACCCGTGCCCGCGTGCTCGAGGCGGTGGCTCGGCTGGGCTATCGGGTGAACGCGACCGCGCGCCAGCTGCGGGCCGGCCGCACCGGTGCGATCGGCCTGCTGGTTCCCCATCTGGACGGGCCGTACTACTCCCACCTCGCGGCTCGCCTGGACACCCTGGCGCGGGCGCGGGGCTATCACGTCATCATCGAGCGCACCGGCGCGAGCAGGGAGGGAGAGCTCGCCGCCATCTCTCCTGAGCGGGTGCACCCGTACGACGGCGTGGTGTTCAGTCCCGTGCAGATCGACACGGCGGACGTACGTCGTGCCGGCGTCGAGGTGCCGGTGCTCCTCCTCGGTGAGCGGCGCCTGGCCGGCGACTTCGACCACGTGATGATGGACAACGTCGGCGGCGCGGAGCTTGCGACGTCGTACCTGCTCGAGCGTGGTGCGCGGCGCATCGCTCTGATCGGCGGCCGCACGGACGACGGCGTCGACAGCATGGCGACGCTGCGTACCCGGGGTTACCGCGCGGCGCACGCCACGGCGGGGGTGCCCGTCGACGAGCAGCTCGTCGTCGACGCCGCCTCGTTCACCACGAAGGACGGCTACGAGGCAGTCATGCGGCTCCACCGCGACGGAGCCCGGTTCGACGGGGCCTTCGCCCTGACGGACGCGGCGGCGATGGGTGCACTGCGCGCGCTGGCCGACATCGGCCTGCGCGTCCCTGACGACGTCCAGGTGGTCGGCTTCGACAACGACGCGGAGGGTGAGTACCTCGTCCCGCGCCTGACCACCATGGACCCCGACAACGACACGATGGCCGAACGCATCATGGACCTGCTCCTGCGCCGCGTCGAGGCCGACTCGTCCGGCGTCGGGGACGTGGTGGAGTCGGTGATGTCGGCACGGATCGTCGTGCGTGAGTCGACGCGCGCCCACGTGCCTGGCTAGTTGTCGGTCGGTCACTGGTTCTCTTCCTCGAGTCACGCGTCGCCCTGCGATGTGTATCGATAAAGTAGGGGCCATCGGCGAGCGTGTCAACGGGTGCGGGCCGCGGGTCTTCGCGAGTGGAGTCCCGCCGCGTCTGGCGACGAGGGGCCTTGTCCTGTCTCACCTTTAACGATAAAGTTCAGCGGCCGGCAAGCTGACGACGAGGAGGCGCCAGGCCTCGTCGATCGTGTTCGAAGACAACGAAGTCCGAACGAGAGGTAAGTCAATGGGGATGGAATCTCAGGCAAAGCCCGCCCACCCGGTCCGACGAGGGCGACAAGGGCTCGGGGCTGCGGCCGCGACCGCGGTGGTGCTGGGGGCGTTGCTCGTTGCGCCGTCCGCTGCCGCGCAGGCGGTAGGCGCTGACCCGTGGGTGAGTGAGGTGCCGAACAACCCGGTCTCGGATGTCTACCGCTTCACGGTGCCCCGCGCCGCGGTGACCGAGGCGACCGGAATCGGGGACGGACCCGTCGCGGTGCAGGGGAACTTCGGCCCGGGCAAGGCGTGGACCGACCTCAACATGGGGACCAGCGGATCGAACCTGACCGCCACGCTCGGGCCCCTCGAGCCCGGCCTGTACTACTACCAGTACGCCGCGCGTCCCGCTGTGAACCAGGACGCGGTCGCCTTCCGCAACCCCGACGCGCCGCAGGAGGTGACGTCGAAGCCCACCTACAGCACCATGTTCGTCCCCGGACCGGGTGCGGAGTGGCTCGACGACGTGGCCGGCGGTGGCGAGCTCGTGACGGTCGAGTACGGCAAGGGGCCGGAGCGCGGAAAGGAAGCGCTCGTGTGGACGCCCCCGGGCTACGACGCGGATCGTGCGGAGCAGTACCCGGTGCTGTACCTGCTGCAGGACGAGGGGCAGAGCTACCGCGAGTGGGTGGAGCTGGGGCGGCTCGGCCAGATCATGGACAACCTCACGCTCGACGGGGACGCCGAGCCGATGGTGGTCGTCATGGGAGACTCCGGCGTACCGGGCCCCGCCGGCCTGACGAAGGACCTGCTGCCTGCCGTCGAGCGTGCGTTCAACGTCTCCGACGAGGGGGCCGGACGCGCGGTCGCCGGGATCGGCCGCGGTGGGGAGCTGGCCCTGAACGCCGTGGTCGCCGAGCCGCGAGAGTTCACAGGCGTCGGCTCGTTCTCGGGCGGCTACGACAAGGTGCTCTCGCGGGGCAAGGCCAAGCAGATCAACGAATCGACCGACCTGATTCGCCTGTACGCGGGCAACGTCACCGACCCCGCGTACAACGACACGGTCGCGCTGGCCGACACGCTGACGAACGCGGGCGTGGAGTTCCAGTCGGACGGGTCGGATCCTGAGACCGGCGGCACGTGGGACACGTGGCAGAAGAACCTGCACGACTTCGCGGGGCGCATCTTCCAGGAGGTCGACGACGAGGGCCCGAGCGAGGGCCACGTGCCGTTCGTGCGACACGAGCTGCCGGCAGCGGGGACGACCCCGACGCCGTGGATCGACGAGAACAGCGTCGTCACCTTCGAGCTCGGCCCCGAGTTCGCCGACGCGAACAACATCACCGTCTGGGGCAACTTCGGTCCGGCCGGAAGCTGGCCGCGCACCCACATGGTCAAGCAGGCCGACGGTTCGTGGCGGCTCTCGCTGGCGCTCGAGGGCGGCTCCTACTACTACAAGTTCGTGGTCGACGGCGTCGACCACAAGGACGCCGGCAACCCCACGACGGTGCTCTCGGAGCCGACGTGGAGCACCTTCACGGCCGCGGGCGACACGATCCGCGCTCAGTACACCGCAGAGGTGCCGGCCGAGGCGCGCGGCGAGGTCAGCGTCATGAGCTACCCGAGCACCGCGGGCGGCGGCGAGCAGCGCTCGGCGAACGTGTGGACGCCCCCGGACTACGACGCGGACCGTGCCGAGGAGTACCCGGTCTTCTACCTGCAGCACGGTGGCGGGCAGACGTGGACCGACTGGGTCGAGGTGGGGTACGTCCAGCGCATCCTCGACAACCACTACCTGCGGGGCACCATGGAGCCGATGGTGGTCGTCATGGCCAACGGGAACGGCGTGGACTTCCCCGCGGAGATCACGACGCGCATCGCGCCGTCCGCCGAGGAGCAGTTCAACATCAGCTCCCAGGGCGACCAGCGCGCTCTGGCGGGCCTCTCGATGGGGTCGGGACACACGCTCAACACGCTCTGGGCGCACCCGGGCGAGTTCGGCTACATCGGTGCCATGTCGGCGTTCGGTGCGCCGCCGGCCGACGCGGACGTCGAAGCGATCAACGAGGGCACCGAGCTGCTGCGCGTCTACTCGGGTGACGTGCAGGACTTCACCTACGGTGCGACGTTGCAGCTGGTCGCCGCGATGGAGAGCCGCGGGGTGAACCACGAGTTCGCCCCCATCGTCCCGGGTCCGCACAGCTGGGACGTGTGGCAGAAGTCGCTCATCGACTTCCTTCCCCGACTGTTCGCGGAGGGTGCCGACGCATAGCGGCGCGGGGGCGGCAGGCAGGGTGTGGTCGGCGGGTCGGTCCCGTCGGCCGCACCCTGCCTGCCGCTCAGGAGAAGACGGCGAGAGTGCGGAGCGTGAGGGACCGAGCATCCCGGTCGACGACTCGCACCGCCGCCAGGACGGTGACCTTCGGCATCAGGTCGATGCCCGCGTAGTCGATCTTGCTCCGGCCCCACGCGCCGAGCTGGATCGTCGCCGTCCACGGCTGTGCCCCGGTGTGGTCCGTGCCCTGCGGGCCGACGGGGACCGACACCTCGACGGTGCACTCCCGCGACCGCCTGATACAGGACTGCTTGTCGCAGGTCTCGGCCGGATGGCGCTCGAACGCGCGGTCGATGTCGGCGCCGGGCACGCTCAGCTCGACGAACTCGTTCGAGGAGCTCTTCGTCGGCTGCGAGTACCAGCGCAGCTCGGCGTCGTCGTCGAGGTCGTGCAGGAGGGCCCGGTCCGACAGAGCCTCCCGAGCCTCCTGCAGCTGGTTGACCAGGCTCAGGTCGAAGGCGCTCTCGTACTCCTGCGACGTCTCGAACTCCCGGCCGACCGCGGCCTCCGAGCGGGCGACCCTGATGGTGGTGCCGGTTCTTTTGCCGCTCCGCCTCCCTGTCCTGACGACCTGCTGGATGTTCGCCCCGTAGAAGAGCTGGGCGTGCAGGTCGGCCACCCGCCATGGGCAGAGGTAGTGGTAGATGCCGAGCGGGGGCGGCCACCGTGGTCCGGGTTCCGGAGCGGACTGGATCACCGCGCCGACGGCGCCCCCCAGGACGGCGGCTCCGGCGGCCCCGAGCACGATGTTGCCGACACCGTCGGGCACGAAATGGGCGGCGACGGCGCACGTGGCCGCAATCGCGCCGCCGAGGTAAGCGCTCGTCGTGCTCCATGCGCGCCGCAGGCGGCTGCCACCGGACGCGTCGCGGTCGATGTCGTCACTGGTAGGCACGGATCTCCTTGAAGAGTCTCTGCAGGTCGGCAGGGTTTGCCGACCTGACGACCGACCCGCCGGACTCGAAGGCGAACGACTCCAGCTCGTGGACGGTGGTGCACTCGTCGTTGTCCACCTCCCCGCACTCGGCGGCATCGGCGACGAGGACCACGTGCGTCGGCACGCCGAGCGCCGCGTAGTCCCTGTCGTAGGTCGTGCGGAACGCGTCGAACGTGGTGCCGCCGTTCCAGTAGCCGTCGGTCACGATCACCACCGACGTCTGCCGGCCCTCCACGACCTCGTCGTCCTTGAGCGTGCTGTAAGCACTGTCGAGGGCGTCGTAGTAGTGGGTGTCGCCGCTGCCGGCCTCGAGGGCCTGGACGTTCTCGTTGAGAAGGTCGAGCTGGGGGTCCTCGGGGCTCTCGACGGTGAGGTCGGCGAGCTCGTCCACCGCGCTGTCGTACGCGAACACGGTGAGCTCCTCGCCCGTCCGGAACCGCATGAACTGCCCGCTGATGCTGGTGTCGGTGCCGGTCAGGCCCCCGAAGGCCGTCTTGAGGCTCTTGAGCCGGGCGGGCTCGCTGCCCATCGACCCGGACACGTCGAGCAGGAAGACGGTACGGGCCTTGGGCGAGTAGTCGTCGAAGTAGGCGGTGAGGAGGCCTTCGAGGGCGGCGAGGTCGTCCGGCAGCAGCACCTTCTCGACGGTGGCCGCCGTCTGCAGCTCCTTCTCGAGCTCGGGCGCCGGATCGGCGTCCGCGGTGCCGGGATGGCGCAACGTCAGCGCGCTGAGCTCTTCCTGCACGTCGGTACGCAGGAGGTACTCGGCGACGACGGCATAGGCCGCGGTCTTGTCCTGCTCGGCCGTGGACCCCAGACCCGTGAGCGGGTAGGTGGCCTCGACGACGCCCTCCTCCGGGTAGATGATCGCGAGGTTCGCGCCGTTCCTGCGCAGCCCCAGCAGCTCCGACTCATAGTTGAACAAGCCTCCGTAGACCCCGGCGTTGTCGACGAACTTGTCCGAGAGCCAGCCGGAGCTGGGCGCCTGGTCGGCGCGGCCGGCGAAGAAGCGTTGCATGGCTGCCAGGTCGGCGGAGGCCGGGTCACCGTCGGTCCCGAACGCGCTCGCCACGCCGACGAGGGTGGCGAGCCCGGAGTTCGACGCCGCCGGGTTGGTCATGAGGAAGGAGAGCGAAGCGGCGTCGTCGGTGTCGGCGACGTCGGCGATCTCGGACCACGGCACGGCCTCGCCGTCGGACCAGCCGATGGCATCGGCGACCGACGCCTGGACACCGAGGACGACGGGGGAGCGCATGACCGGGTCCGACGACGTGATCCCGGCGTGGTCGTGGTCCTCGAGCGCGAGGCGCAGGTAGTGGTCGGACGCGAACCAGGCCGCGTCGAAGCGCGAGCGGTCAGCCAGGATCTCGTCGGCGGCCTCGAGCGTGCCGACGAAGTCGGGCTCGAGCGTCACGCCGGTGGCGGCCGTGAGCTCCTGTGCGAACTCGCTCGGGCCCTCGGCGCAGCCGAGATGGCCGTCCGGGTCGGTTGCCGGGGCAGCCTCACCGTCCTCGCAGAGCAGCTCGTCGAGCTCGGACCCGGCAGCGAGCACGAGCGTTGTCGGGTCCGCGACCCGCGAAGGCTCCTGGGCTTCCCGGACGATGTACCAGATGGTCGCCACCGTGGCGACCGTGAGCAGGGCCGACACGAGCCAGGGCAAACGCTTCACGAGTCGCGAGATCCTCAGTTGTCGATGGCGCCGAGTTGATGGCGTCCGGCGGGTGCCGGTGGGCAGCACAATCCAGGACAACTCTGTCGTAGGCGCTGGTGACAGGTCTGGGGGGCGCGGCTCGATTCGCATGAATTCGGTAGATGTTCACCACCGATTCATGTCGCGCCGAGGGCGATGGCGGCTCAGGACCGGGCGAGCGGCGTGAAGAAGTTGACGAGGTTGCCGTCGGGGTCGCGGAACAGCAGTGACCGGTTGCCCCACGGCATCGTGGTGGGCTCGTTGACGAAGTCACCGACAAAGCCAGTCAGGTTCTCGTGGACGCGGTCGACGTCGTCGACGCGGAACTCGATGATCACGCTGCGGTTGTCGCCGGGGTGGGCCGAGCCCGGGGCGAAGAGCTGGACGGTTCGAGTGCTGGCGAGCGCGAGTGTCGCACCCGGGGTCCTGAGCTCGGCGAAGTCCTCCGTGGCCCAGGTCGCCTCCAGCCCCGTGGCGCGCTCGTAGAAGGCGACGAGGCGGGCGACGTCGCCGGTGATGATGCGGATCGAGGCGAACTCCATGGTGATCTCCTTGACTCTGCGGAAGGTGCAGGCCTGACGCTATGACCGTAAGTGGACAGAATCGGTCCACTTATCCACGTAGTCTTGAAATCGTGTCTCGACCCACTGGCCGCGTGCTGATGCTCCTGGAGCTGTTGCAGACGGGCGGCACCCGGACGATGGCCGAGCTCGCCGACCGGCTCGACGTCGAAGGGCGCACCGTGCGCCGCTACGTGGACCGGCTGGTCGAGCTGGACATCCCCGTGGAGTCGGTGCGCGGCCGATACGGCGGATACCGCCTACGGCCCGGGTACCGTCTGCCGCCGCTGATGCTCAGCGACGACGAGGCCATGGCGGTGCTGCTCGGACTGGTCGCCGGGCGCCGGAGCGGGCTCGCAAGCTCCCAGCGTGCGGCGAGCGAGACTGCTGCGGCCAAGATCCGGCGGGTGCTGCCCGTTCGCCTCGCCCGGCGTCTCGACACGCTCCTGGAGTCCCTGTCCTTCACGGACCGGCCCGCCGAGCAGGAGAGCCCGGACGCCGCGGTGCTGCTCGCCGTCGCGGACGCGGTCCACCATCGCCGGCCGGCGACGGTCCGATATACCGACCGCGAAGGACGGCGCAGCGAGCGCACGCTGCACGCCTACGGGCTCGTCGCGCACTCAGCCCGGTGGTACGTCACCGGCCTGGACACCAGGATCGGTGCGGAACGCACCCTCCGGCTCGACCGCATCACGGACGTACGGATCCTGCCCGGATCGTTCGAGGCGCCGACAGGTCCCGATCCGGCGCAGCGCATGTTGTCGGGGTTCGCCACGGCCGGATACCGGCACGAAGTGACCGTGCGAGTCCACGGAACGGCCGATCAGATCCGGGCTCGCCTCCCGGCGAGCGTCGCGACGTTGACCGAGTACGGGGCCGCCGCGGAGACGGACCACGGGGCCGCGCCGGACGAGAACCAGCGGAGCAGGCGCTGGTGGCGCGTCGAGCTGCGGGTGGAACGTCTCGACTGGGTGCCGCCGGTGCTCGCCTCGCTCGATCTGCCCTTCGTCGTCGAGCGCCCGGACGAGCTGCGCGATCTGGTCGCGGCGCTCGCCGTTCGCCTCGCGTCCTCCGCTCGCCGGCCCTGACGACGCCTCGGTCCGGCGGCGAAGAGCTGCTCGGGGTCGGGGCCGCTGGCTCGTGGGCTACCTGGTGAGCTCTGCTCCGTGCGTGGTCGCTACGGCGAAGATGGCCGCGGCCAGGGCCCGGCCGACGTGGGACGCCTCGCCGAGGTAGCCGGCCACCATGGCGCCGTCGCGCAGCATCAGCAGCTCGTCGGCTGCGTCCTCGGTGTCGATCACGCCGATCCGGCCGAGCATCGTGGCGAACGTCTCCCGGTACCAGGCGCGGTGGTCGGCGACCACCTTGCGCACGGCGCTGTCCGGGTCGGAGTACTCGGCGGCGGCGTTGATGAACGCGCACCCACGGAAGCCCGGCTGGCAGCTCGCGGTGCCGATCAGGTTGGCGAACGAGCGGAGCGCCTCGGCGTCTCCGTCGGCGGACTCGCGGACGGCGTCGAGCGCGCCGCGCTCCCGGGCTGCCTGGCTCTCCAGGTAGGTGACGACGAGGTCGTCCTTGGCGCGGAAGTGGCGGTAGAACGTGACCTTCGTGATCCCGGCGCGCTCGATGATCTTGTCCGCGCTGACCGCGCGGATCCCGTGCGCGTAGAACAGCTCGGTCGCTGCCTCGAGGATGCGCTCCCGGGTGGACAGTCTGCGTGAGCCGTCGGCGCTGGTCGTCGCCGCGCTCGAAGGTGCAGTGCTCATCTCGCTGACGTGCTCCCGTTCTCGATGGCGTAGGGCGGAGAGTACACCCGGTGAACTGACCAGTAACTCTACCTGGTGGCCCGGACGGTTGCGCGCACGGGAAGGGTGTCTGTACTGTCACCGGAAGTAGAGTGACTAGTTACTCTACCTAGCCATCACCCAGGTCCGTAGAGCGACACCGTCGCGTCGGCCACCGTCGAAAGGCAGTTCCCATGTCCGCGTCCATCACGGCGGAATCGTCGGGAGTAGCTACGGCTACCTCGCTCCGCAACCTCTACTTCGTCCGGTTCGGTTTCGCGATCGTCTGGGCGGCGGTGCTGTTCGTCGTCGGGAAGGAGCTGGGCCCGGTCGCGATCGCACTGCTCGTGCTCTACCCCCTCTTCGACGTCGCAGCGGCGGTCGTCGACCTCCGGTCCGCGAAGGCCGCGCGCCCCACCGTCGGCCTGTACCTCAACATGGCGCTGAGCCTGCTCACCGCGATCGGGCTGACCGTCGCCGTGACCTCGGGCATCCCCGCCGTGCTGCGGGTGTGGGGTGTCTGGGCGATCACGGCGGGCATCGTGCAGCTCGTCGTCGCGATCCGCCGTTACCGGCTGGGCGGCCAGTGGGCCATGATCCTCAGCGGCGGTATCTCCGTCTTCGCCGGCACCGGGTTCTTCGCGATGGCCGGCGGGCCGAACGCGATGCTCACTTCGCTGGGCGGGTACGCGACCCTGGGTGGCATCTTCTTCCTCGTCTCGGCGCTGCGCCTGCACCGCGTCGCCAAGAAGGGCAGCTGACCATGAACGAGAACCTCTTCGACGTCGTGGTCATCGGTGCGGGACCGGTCGGCGAGAACGTCGCCGACGGCGCCGTCCAGGGCGGCCTCAGCGTCGCGATCGTGGAGAGCGAGCTGGTCGGCGGGGAGTGCTCCTACTGGGCCTGCATGCCCACCAAAGCGCTCCTGCGTGACGCCGCCGCGCTGCGCGCCGCACGCGCCCTGCCCGGGGCGAACTCCGCCGTGACCGGCGAGCTGGACCCGGCCGCGGTGCTGGCCCGCCGCGACGCGTTCGCCTCCCACTGGCACGACGACGGCCAGGTCGCCTGGCTGGATGGCGCCGGGGTCGCCCTGTTCCGCGGTGTGGGGCGGATCAGTGCCGCCCGCACCGTCGAGGTGACGGACGCCGTGGGGCACACCACGGTCCTGAAGGCGCGCCAGGCGGTGGTCCTCGCCACCGGCACCAGTGCCCGCGTCCCGCACATCTCCGGCCTGTCCGACGCCGCACCGTGGACCAGCCGAGAAGCCGCCTCCGCACAGGCCGTCCCCGGCCGGCTGGCGATCATCGGCGGCGGCGTCGTCGGCGCCGAGATGGCCACCGCCTACGCCGCCCTCGGGTCACACGTGACGCTGATCGCTCGCGACGGGCTGCTACCCGCCGTGGAGCCGTTCGCGAGCGACCTGGTCGCCGAGACGCTCAAGGCGCACGGCGTGACGCTGCACCTGGCCGCCGAGCCCACGGGCTTCCGCCGCGACGAGGCCAGGACCGTGCAGCTCACCCTCGTCGACGGCACGACGCTCGCCGCCGACGAGGTGCTGGTCGCCACCGGCCGCACGCCCAACACGGCCACGGTCGGGCTGGACCACATCGGACTGACCCCGGGGGACTGGCTCCGCGTGGACGAGTCCCTGCGGGTGCTCGGCGCCGACGGCACGCCAGTCGGTGACGGCTGGCTCTACGCCGCGGGTGACGTCAACCGGCGTGCCCCGCTGACGCACCAGGGCAAGTACCAGGCCCGCGCGCTGGGCGAGACCATCGTCGCCCGGGCGAGCGGGGCCCTCGTCGACACCTCGCCCTGGGGCCGGCACGCGGCCACGGCCGACGAACATGCGGTGCCGCAGGTGATCTTCACCGACCCGGAGATCGCGACCGTCGGCCACACCGCCGCTTCCGCCGAGGCTGCGGGGATCCGTGTCCGAGCCGTCGAGTACGACCTGGGTGCGGTGGCGGGTGCAGCCCTGCACGCCGACGGGTACACCGGTCGCGCGGGCATGATCGTCGACGAGGACCGGAAGGTGCTGGTGGGCTTCACCGTCGTCGGCCCGGACGTCGCCGAGCTGCTCCACGCCGCCACCATCGCCATCGCGGCCGAAGTACCCATCGACCGGCTCTGGCACGCCGTCCCCGCCTACCCGACGATCAGCGAGATCTGGCTCCGGCTCCTGGAGACCTACGGCCGGACCGCATAGCTCTCCGACGCCGGCGACCCCATGGCGGGGTGCTGCGCGACAGGGCACGGCCGGTCGGCTCCGATGGCCGACCGGCCGCTTCCTGTCGCGCAGACCGTCAGCTGCTCGGTGTCACCGCCGGTCCGGCTCGGACACGCTCGGTGCCGCGTCGACGTCGGCCTGGCTCGGCGTGGTGTCGTGCGGGTGCCGACCGGGCTCCGCGACGTGCGCGGAGGCTTGCGGGTCCCCGGACCCCCGCGTGGCGTAGAGACTGGTCGCCGTGACGATGGCGAGCACGGCGAGGATGACGCCGAGCGATGCGAGCGTCGGGATCTCCGGGACGCCCGTCCAGATGCCGTGGGCCCAGTGCAGCACCAGCTTGACGCCGATGAACGCCAGGATGGTCGCGAGCCCGTACCCGAGGTGTACCAGCTTGCTCAGCGCGCCCTGGAGCACGAAGTACAGCGCGCGGAGACCGAGCAGGGCGAAGGCGTTGGTCGCGAACACGAGGTACGGATCGCTCGTGATGCCGTAGACGGCGGGGACCGAGTCGACGGCGAAGACGACGTCGGCGGCGAAGATGGCCACCACGACGACCGCCAGCGGGGTGAGCATGCGCTGCCCGTTCTCCCGGACCGAGAGCCGGGGGCCGCGATAGTCCTCGGTGACCGGCATGAACCGGCGGATCAGCCGGACCGAGCGCAGCTCGGAGACGTCGACGTCGTGCGAGCCGCCGCGGAGCTGGTCGACCAGGATCTTGACCGCTGTCGCGAGGAGGATCGCGCCGAACAGCAGGAACGCCCAGCTGAGGTTGGCCAGGACGGCCGCGCCGAGGGCGATGAAGACCCCACGGAGCACCAACGCCCCGACGATGCCGAGCAGGAGCACGCGCTGCTGGAGCGCGGGCGGCACCGCGAAGGCGGTGAGCAGGAGCATGAACACGAACAGGTTGTCGACCGACAACGACTTCTCGACGAGGTACCCGGTGAGGTACTGCACGCCGGTGCTCGAGCCGAAGGCGGCCCAGATCCATCCGCCGAAGGCGAGCGGGAGGGCGATGTAGAAGGCGCTCCAGCCCAGCGCCTCACGCATGGACACCTCGTGCGGGCGTCTGGTGATGAGGAAGTCGACGGCCAGCAGGGCCACGACGGCGAGGATGGTGACGAGCCACATGGTGGGGGTGGCGACAGAGGTCAGGGCAGAGGAAGTACCTGTGATGGTGGCGAGCAAGGAGTCTCCGTAGTAGATGGCTCCGAGGTCTCCTTCACCCTGCACAGCAGGGTCGCCGCCCGAGGTCGCTGGTGCGCCGTAATGACCGGACGATGTTTGGGAAGTACTCCCCTCGCACGGCACATACTACGGCAGCGGCCGCGTGCTGGGCACGACCTGCCTCAGCCGGGCGACCGTCGCTGCGGTCGAGCGGTGACGGATGGCGAGCCATCCGTTGCGCTCGGCCGCGGCGCAGTTGTCGGCCTGGTCGTCGATGAGCAGCGCACGGGTCCCGGCGGGTGCGGGCAGGACGGCGTCGGCGTGCCGGAACAGCTCAGGGTCAGGCTTGGCGAGCCCGATCTCGTGCGAGCGCACGGTCGCCGTGAAGACGTCCACGTCGCCGAGCATGCGCGTGCGGTGGCGTTCCCACTCGGCGACGCTGTTGGTCAGCAGGCCCACTCGGACGCCCTGTCCGGCGATGCGCCGGAGCTCCTCGGCGAGGGTTCGGTCCAGGATCCGGTCCGCGTACCAGTACTCGTCCCAGCGGCCCAGGTCGACAGCCGGGACGGTCACGAGGCGTGCGGTGAGCCGGTCGGCCCATTCGCGCTGGGTGAGGACCCGGAGCTCGAGCGGTCCCAGGCTGTGCAGACCCAGCTCGGCGGCCACCTGTTCGGCGGCTGCGTACAGCTCCGGCCATGGCACGCCGCTGGCCGCCGAGACACGCGCCGCGGCTTCCTGGACCGGTGGTGTCAGGACACCGCCGAAATCGCACCACAGCACGCCGACGGGCACGACGCCGTCCTTCCCCGGTGGCTCTTCCCCTGGCACGCGCACGCTGGTCACGGCAGCCGCTGCCCGTCGGACCCGAACCGGTGCAGACGGTCGGTCGGGACCCTGACGTGCGCGGCGTCGCCAGGGGTGAGCCAGTGCTCGCCCTCG
This sequence comes from Promicromonospora aerolata, assembly GCF_042682255.1. Lineage (NCBI taxonomy): Bacteria > Bacillati > Actinomycetota > Actinomycetes > Micrococcales > Promicromonosporaceae > Promicromonospora > Promicromonospora aerolata. The sequence goes on along the minus strand of NZ_JBHUHF010000001.1, from coordinate 1,523,306 downwards.
CGTTGCACGAGCAGGAACGTGCCGTTCGGCCCGGTGCACCGGACGTGCTGCCCGTCGCCGGTGAACTCGCACGACTCGACGACACCGTCGACGAACCAGTCACCGTCAGCCCGCTCGCTCTGGCGCAGGTCCAGCTGCCCGTCGGCGGGGCGCCACCCGATGCGGATGTCGTCCCGGTCATGGAGGTTCATGGCCGGGGTGCCGAGGAAGGCGGCGACGAACTCGCTGGCCGGGTGGCGGTAGAGCTCGGCGGGGCTACCGCTCTGTGCCACGGCGCCTCGTTCCATGACCACGAGGTGCGTCGCCATCGTCAAGGCCTCGTGCTGGTCGTGCGTGACGAGCACGAGGGTCGTGCCGAGCTCGCGGTGCAAGCGCGTGATCTCGGCACGTGCCGAGGCACGCAGCTGCGGGTCGAGGGCGGACAGGGGCTCGTCGAGCAGCAGGAGCGAAGGGCGGCGCACGATGGCGCGAGCGAGCGCTACGCGCTGGCGTTGGCCGCCGCTGAGCTGGGCCGGGCGGCGGTCCAGCAGGTCGTCGAGCGCGAGGAGCGTCGAGACCTCGTGGACTCGCGCGCGGATCTGGTCGCGGTTCGGCCCCGACCGCCGGTCGTGCCGGGCCTGCAGGCGCAGCCCGAACGAGATGTTGCCCTCGACGGTCATATGGGGGAACAGCGCGTAGTCCTGGAACACCATGGCCACGTCGCGTTCGCCGGCGGCACGCTCGGTGACGTCGTGGTCCCCGATGCGGAGCGTGCCGCCGTCGGGTGCGTCGAGCCCGGCGATCATGCGCAGGATCGTCGACTTGCCGCAGCCCGACGGACCGACGACCACGGTGAGCGAGCCGGCGGGGATGGTGAGGTCGACGCCCGCCAGCGCCACCGAGTCCCCGAACGAACGGGTCACACCGGCGAGCTCGACGTGTGCCGATGCCTGAGCCGGCCGGAGGTGAGGAGGAGTGTCATCGCAGTCCCGAGGTGAGGAAGGCGTCGGTGATCCGGCGCGAGGCGGCTAGGTAGACGACAACGATCGGCAGGCTCGTCAGGGTGGCGGCCGCGAGCAGTCCGCCGTAGTTGATGCCCTCGGCCGTCTCGAACTGGGCGAGTCCGACCTGAACCGTGGTGTGCATCGCGTCAGGGGTGACCAGCAGGGGCCAGAGGTACTCGTTCCAGGTGGTGATGAACACGAGAACGCCGAGAGCCGCGATGGCCGGGCGCAGACCGGGCAGGATCACGTGCCAGAGAACCTCGAGGGGGCGAGCGCCCTCCAGCCGGGCGGCCGCGGCCAGTGAGGGTGGCAGCGCCTCGACGTGCTGCAGCAGCACGAGCACGGCGAGCGCCGACGATCCGAGCTGGGGCACGATGAGGCCGGCCTCCGTGTTGAGCCAGCCGAGCCGGGCGGTGAGCAGGAACTGCGGCACGATGAGTGCCTGCGGTGGGATGGCGAGCGATACCGCGGTGAGCCCGAGTACGACGGGCCGGGCCCGTGGGTGGAAGTGGGCGAGGGCGAAGGCGGCGAGCACGGCGATCACGAGCTGCCCGACGGCGACGCCGGTCGCCATGACCGCCGTGCGGCCGATGAGCTCACCGGCCGGCCAACGGGTCAGCACGTCGGCGTAGTTCGCAAGGGTCGGGTGCGCGCTGACGGGTGCGGCGTCGAATATCTCGTTCGGCGGTTTGAACGAGGTGAGCACCGCCCACAGCAGGGGGAACGCCGTCAGCAGGGACAGTATGGCGAGCGCCAGGTGCCAGCCCGCCGCGGCGAGCCGGATGCGTGGTGGGCGTAGGCCGGCGGCCGTGCCGGGGCGCGTGGACGGTCCGCTCACGGCCGGGCCCTCCTCTGCACGAGTGCCACGGCAGCGCCCACAGCGGCGAGCGCGGCCAGCACGAGCATGGCGGCGGCCGATGTCGGACCGATCTGGAAGAACGTGAAGCCAAGGGTGTAGATGCGGTAGTACACGGAGTCGGTGGCGTTGTCCGGCCCGCCCTGGGTCAGTACCGCGACGTTCGTGAACGTCCACTGCCCGGCGAGCACGAGGCTGAGGAGCGCGAGCACGATCGTGGGTCGCACGAGCTGCGGCAGCACGACGAACCGCATGGTCTCCCAGGCGCTGGCCCGCTCCAGGCGCGCCGCCTCCAGCAGGCGCCGGTCGAGGCCGGAGAGGGCGGCGCCGTAGAGCAGCATGTTGAACGCCGTCACGCGCGCAGCGGTGACCAGGACGACGGTGACCAGGGCGGTGGACGGGGTACCGAGCAGGTCGACGGTGGGCAGCCCCACGGCTTGCAGGCCCTGTGCGAGCAGACCGTTCAGGGGGTTGAGCAGGAACCGCCAGGCCACGGCCACCGACACCGGGGCGACCATGACGGGCAGGAACAGCAGGGACCGGTAGACGGTCGCTGCGCGACCGGGGCGCATCCACAGAATGGTCGCGATCACGAGCGGGACGACGGTGGCGAACGGCAGCAGCGCGAGCGCGTAGAGCACCGTCTGGCCGGCCGACCGTACGAAGTCGCCGTCGGCGAACAGCGTGCGCAGGTTGTCCAGCCCGGACCATGTCGGCGTGTCCGTCAGCCGCCAGTCGGCGAAGCTCAGCCCCAGGGTGACCAGCGCCGGACCGTAGACCCACACGCCGAGAGCAGCGAGCAACGGGGCCAGGTAGACCCAGCCGCGGGCACGCGGCGGTGGGGCGCCTCGCGTGCGGACGCCCCACCGTCCTGTGGTGGGGACCGTCACTCGGTTCCGACCAGGTCGCGGAGCCGGTCGGCCGTGGCACCGAGCGTGGAGCGCACGTCGGCCTCGCGCAGCACGATCGGCTCGATCGCCTCGTCCTGCAGCAGGACGACCGCCCGGTTGGCCTGCGGCCCCGAGAACGACTGGTACGGGCTCACCGTGTCGAGCTGCTCCAGCGGCGGGACCAGGAGGTCGTCCCGGCCGAAGAAGCCGCCGAGATACTCGGGGTCGTCCACGATGTCGGCACGCAGCGGCAGGTAGCCGATGTCCTGCGTGATCATCGTGTACCCCTCCTTGCTGGTGAGGAACTTGACCAGCTCCCACGCCGCCGCCTGCTCGGCGGGGTCCTCGCTCAGCACCACGAGGCCCGCACCGGAGAACGTCGGGCGTGCGGGGCCCGCTCCGAAGGCCGGGAAGCCGGCGCTGCGCAGCTCGAAGGTGTCCTCGGCCGCGGCCTCGAGCTGGCCGGAGACCGAGGTGCTGACCACGAACATGCCGAGGTTGCCGCCGGCGAAGTCGCTCAGCGCGTCCTCCAGTCCGACGGCGGGCTGCAGACCGTCGGTCGTCAGCTGCTGCACGGCTTCCAGGCCGGCGACGGCCTCGTCGGAGTCCAGGCCGACGCCGCCGTCGGGCGTGACGAGGGTGCCGCCCGCCGAGTTGATGACCGACTGGGTCACGTAGTCGGACTTGGCCGAGTCGACGATGCCGAAGTAGACGCCGTGGTGGCCGGCATCGACGATGGCCCGAGCGTCCGAGCGGACCTCCTCGATCGTTGTCGGCGGGTCTTCCGGGTCCAGGCCGGCGTCCCTGAACAGGTCGGCGTTGTAGAAGAGAGTCGGGACCGAGACGGTGTAGGGCAGTGCGCGGACCGCGCCGTCGGATGTCCCGGTGGTGACGAAGGCCTGCTGGATCCCCTCGACCGAGGGCTCCCACTCCTCGCCGGCGATGGACTCCAGTGACTGCACGGGCAGGGTCTCGAACGCCTCGGCGAGCTTGCTGTACCCCATCTGCACCACGTCGGGGGCAGCCCCGGCGGCGACGGCGGTCTTCGTCTTGGTCAGCACGTCGGCGGTCGCGACCGCCTGGGGCTGCACGGTGATGTCCGGGTGCAGCTCGGCGAACCGGTCCAGCAGCTTCTGGGTACCGGTGCCCGCGGCGCCCTGCGTGCCGTAGTTGTACGAGCTGAAGGTGATGGTGGTGCCCGCCGCGCCGTCGGCGGTGCCCGACGGCGCGGCAGTCGAGCAGGCGGAGAGACCGAGCAGGGCACCGGCGGCCAGCGCGGCGGCGTACACGGGACGAGAGCGGATCATGAGGCGACCTTTCGGGACGGGACGACCGGGATGCGGTGGTCGGGATCGGCGATCCGGACCGGACCGTCGAACTCGCTCGCGGCACGCTCGCGGTGCCACTCGAGGTCGAGCGGGTCGGTGGAGGAGAAGTGGGTGAGCACGAGCTCCGCGACCCCGGCGTCGGCAGCGGCGCGGCCTGCCTCGCGGGAGCTCAGGTGTCCGTGCCCGCTGCGATCGCTCTCGCGCAGCGTGCTCTCGCAGAGCAGCAGACCCGCGCCGTCGGCGAGCGCGGGCAGGGCGTCGGTGACGCCGGTGTCACCGGTGTAGACGAGGCTCGTATGCGGCGCCTCGACGCGGATGCCGCAGTTCGGCGCGGCGTGGCGCAGCAGCTCGAACCGCAGCGTGAGGTGGCCGACGGCGACCGTCTCGTCGGGCTCGTACTCGTGCACGTCGAAGGCGACGTCGAAGGCGCGGTCGAGCAGCGGGTGGGTCGTGACGGGGAACAGGGCGGCGAGGGACCTGAGCACGACGCCGGCCCCCCGCGGGACGAACAGCGGGGTCCGCGGCACGGACTCGTCGATCTCCAGCTCTGCGCTCTCGTCGGCCCGCCGGACGTGACGGCGGAGCAGCAGCTTGCCCAGCGGCAGCAGGTCGTAGACGTGGTCGGAGTGCAGGTGCGTGACGGCTACCGCGTCCGGCAGGCCGCCCATCGCGACCGTGCCGAGGCGTAGCGCCGTGCCAGGTCCGGCATCGAGCTGCAGCGTGCTGCCGCCGTCGCGCACGAGGTAGCCGCTGCTCGCGCGGCCGCCGTCGGGCATGCCGGCCATGATGCCGAGTGGGTGCAGGTCCATGGGCCGCTCTCGTTCGGGGGCGCCCGGTCCGGCGCCGTTCGGCACCCATGCTCCGCGCCGCCGTCGGCGCCATCAACGGCCAGTTGGCGATCGACCGATCGGCCAGGACGATCGATGAAAGCCCGCACTATGCGGCCTTCCGAACCGTCTCCGCCAGCCGCACGAGCTGCGCCACGACGCTGTTCACCAGAGGTTCATCGACCGCGTCGCTCCAGGCCACGTGGATCGGCAGGATCGGTTCGACCGGGTCGAGCCGGAGCACACGCATCCCGTTCGCCCGGTTCTGCTCGGCGCGCGGCAGCGAGCAGAACCCGATCGCGTCGCTGGTCTCCAGCTCCAGCAGGTAGCCGGACAGATCGGTGGAGCTCGGCGTCCGCGGCAGACGGGTCCCGTGCGCGGCCGCCGCTGCGACCATCGCGTCCTCGATCACGAGACTTCCGCCCTCGTAGCCCGTCATCGCCGGGTAGCCGAGCAGCTCCTCGAACCGGAGGCGCTCGCGGCCGGCGAACGGATGCCCCGGACGCACGATCGCGACGACGGGGACGTCCAGCAGCTGGGTACTGGAGACACCGGGCGCGTCGACGGGTCCGTAGACCAGCGCGAGGTCGAGGTCCCCACGGCGCAGCGCGCGCAGCTGGTCCGGTGAACCCATCTCGCGCAGCATCGTGCTCAGGTCGGGGTCCTGGGCCCTGAGGTCTTCCAGGAGCGGCAGGAGCAGGAGACGGCTCGCTGGGTAGTTGGTCGCGATCCGCAGGGCTCCGTGCCGCCCGGCGGCGACCTGGCGGGCGCGGTCCACCGCGCGGTCCGCTGCGGACAGCACCCGCTCCGCCTCGGTCAGGAACACCTTGCCCGCGGGCGTGAGCCGCACGGTCCGCGAGCTGCGGTACACGAGCCGGACGCCCACGTCCGCCTCCAGCCGCTGGAGCTGCTGGCTCACCGACGCCTGGGCGAGGAACAGACGTTGCGCCGCTCGACCGAAGTGCAGCTCCTCGGCGATGGCGCGAAAGATCTCCAGCTGGCGCAGCTCCATGTCCGAGCCAGGTAAACGCATCGAGGTGAACGGCGAGTGGCGCGCGGGATACGAGTACCCTCGTGCACGGAATCGACGATTCTCGGGTGGCGAGGCGCCGGCGCGACAACAAGCGATCAATGAACGAACCCTTCTATTGGTTCGGCTCCTACCTTGGCAACTTCCACGTGGACGATGGAATGGACGATGGAGGAGTGAACTGGTGACGAGGGCTTCGTCGTCACTCGCGCGGTACTCGCGACGGTGGCTGGTAGCTGGTGCCGCTGTCGTCGCGGCCGTTGCCGCGTCGGTGATCTGGCTGGCACCGGACCGTGCCGATGGTCAAGAGTCGCAACCACCGGCCGCGGCGGAAGTCGCAGCCCCCGATCCTGGGTGCGAGCCATTCGCCGGGAGGGAGGCGTGCCGGTCGGTCGCCGTCGATGCGGTGACCGTGCGGTACTCGATCGCCTACCCGCCGCAGTGGGGTGACGACGGCGAGGGTCGCCCCGAGAGCCGGGTGCCCGCCGGTGCGGTGCTCTACGACGTGGGTGGTCCCGGCGCATCGGTCCTGAGCGGGGACTTCGGCCTCGCCGGCGCTCGGAATGATGTCTGGGGCGACGCGAGGGGCGTCCTGATCACTCTGGAAGAGCCGTGGGTGACGGCCGAGGTGGCGCCGGACTGCAAGGCCTCAGCGGAGTCGTACTACCGCGCGGCCCGCGACGGCGACGTCGGCGGCGTGCGAGGGCATGCCGATGAGGTCGCCGAGGACTGCGCTGCCTGGTTCGGGTTCACGCCTGACCTCTACGCGCGAGCGGTGCTTCAGATTCTGGAGGACAACAACTTCACGTTGACCGGATTCGTGGGGCATTCGTTCGCCTCCGTGCGGTACGCCTACCTCGTTTCGTGGGGAGTGGACGTTCCTTGGGCCGTCGTCACGCGGCCCTTCCCCTACGGCGCCGGCCTCGACGAGCTGAATGCCGAGCGTGCGTCCGTCCTGGCAGGCGCTGATCGTGTCGACAAGGTGCTTCGGAACGAGACGGCCGAGCAGGTCGACGGCAGGTCCGTTCCTGTCGCACCGTTCGACTACTGGTCGGCGGCGGTCGAGCTGGATCAACTTGCTGACGACGAGCTCGATTCTGCACTGTCCGGGATCGCTGGAACAGATTCCGCTGCGTTTGCGGGCGGCCTCTCGGACGAGCTGTGGGGTCGTTATGGCGTCGACTCACTGTCTCCGGGAATGCTCGCGCAATGGCAGGAAGTGTGCCGAGCGGGAGGTTCGCCCGGCAAGGCGCCCGCAGCATCTGGTGTGGAGTTCGTCCTGTGGTCGCTCGTCGCGACGTGCGACCGGGCGGATCAGTCGTTCACCGCGCCCGACACGGGGCAGTCCGCTGCCGGGTGGAAGCAGGCTTGGGAAATAGCGCAGCACCGGCTGTGCGTGACCTCGAGCGACACGGACAGCGTCACGCCGGGCTCTCTGATTCACAAGTACTTCAGCCACGCGAACATCATTGAGGTCCCGGCTGCTTCGCACGCCAGCACGGAAGGCTTCGACGCCTGCATGGCCTACTTCGACGCGGTGGAGGCCGAGCCCGTGGGCGAGTACGGGGCGCCGTTGTCTCCTGACGGTCCTGGCGGCTGACGTTCGGGCGACCCCGGACGCTATCGGCCGCGCGTTCACTCGGACGTGTCACGCCGGCTTGTGCGCGGCGATGAACCGAGCCCCGATGGGCAGGGCGACGGTGCCGTCCGCCTGCTCGTACGTGCGCAGGGTCGTGCGCGTCTCCTGGGCGAGAGCCAGGTACGTCGCATCGTCGATCCGGGCCGCCAGGGGAGTGGCCTGGACCTCCGTACGCACGAAGGCGTCCAGCGAGGGAAACCTGGCCTGTCCGAGCTGGCTGCTCGCGTTCCCGGGCCGCAGGCCCGCGGCGTCCAGGAGCGAGCGCAGCTCGGCGACGTCACCCTTGGACCAATAGGTCCCCAGGAAGGCCCGCGCGTCCTCTCCCGCATGGCGGACGACGATGCCCACGAACGGGCCGTACGCCGGCTGCTCGTCCAGTCCCGCGTAGGTCTGGAGCGCGACCACGCCGCCGGCACGGAGCACCCGTGCCATCTCCGCGAGCGCACGCACCGCGTCCTGGAAGAAGAACAGGGCGGACTGGCACAGGACGACATCGAAGGAGCCGTCGTCGTAGGGCAGGTCGCAGGCGTCCCCGACGCGCCAGTCGAGGGTCGGGGTCCGCTCCCGGGCGACCTCGATCATCGCCGGGTTGAGGTCGATGCCGCTCACCTGGCCGGTCGGGCCGACGGCCTCCAGGGCTCGCCGCGCGACGACGCCGGTGCCGCACGCGACGTCGAGCACGCGCTGCCCGGTCCGGACGCCGGCACTGCGCAGCAAGGTGGGCACCCACTGGGCGAACAGCGCGGGCACGAAGAAGTCCTCGTAGGCATGTGCCTGCTCGAGGCTGAGGTCGAACGTCTCGGTCATCAGTACCACCTCCGGTTGTCCCGCCAGTCTCACCAGCCGGCCGCGCGGAAACATCCGTCAACTGACCTATTCGAAGGGCCGGCACGGCGCCAAGATGGGAGCGTGGCGCTTTCTGCCGACCTGACGGACGCCGCAGCCCTGGCCGACGCCGGCCGGTGGGCCGCGGCGCGGGACACCTACGCCGCGCTGGTCGCCCAGGACCCCACGGCCGACGCGTACCTCGGCCTGGCCCGGGCCACCTGGTGGCTGGGAGAGGCCCGGCGCGCGCTCGACCACGCGGAGCGCGCGTTCGCAGCGTTCGAGGCGGAGGGGCGGTACCGAGAGGCGGCCATGGTGGGTGTGCACCTGTGCATCTGGTACCTGACCAACTTCGACAACGCCGCCGCCGGTCACGGCTGGCTCTCGCGTGCGGGCCGTCTCGCGGGACGAAGCAGTGATCCCGCAGCCGCCGCCTGGGTCACGCTGGTCTCCGGATACCTCGCTCGCGACCAGGCCGAGAGCCTGCGGCTGATCGAGTCCGCGGCCGCCGCGGCGGAGTCCCTCCCGGACCCGGACCTGGCCACCATGGCGCTCGCCGACCGGGGGCTGTGGCATGTGGCCTCCGGCGACGTCGACCGCGGCATGGCCCTGCTGGACGAGGCGATGGCCACCACCTTCGCGGCGCCACGACAGATGCTCGAGGTCATCGTGTGGTCCAGCTGCAACATGCTTGCCGCCTGCAGCCTGGTGGACGACCTGCCGCGCGCGACGCAATGGTGCCGGGCGGCCGACCGGTTCATGGACACCTACGGTTGCCCGTTCCTCCAGGCCAGGTGCCGCGCCCACTACGGACGCGTCCTGGTCGCCGCGGGCCGCTGGGACGAGGCGGAGGCCGAGCTGCGGCAGGCGCTGTCCATGACTGCCGACACCGGACGCGGACCACGCACCGAGGCGCTGACAGCGTTGGCGGAGCTCCGTCAGCGCCAGGGCCGGCCCGAGGTGGCCCTCGAGCTGCTGGATGCGGCGGATCCCACCACGGCCGGCATCGTGGTCCGGGCCGCCTGCCTGCTCGACCTGGGCAAGGCCGCGGAGGCCCGGACAGCGATACGCGGGGTGCTCGCGGTGCACGATCCCGCCGGACCGGACTACCCGATGCTCGTGGCGGCGCTGGTCGAGGCGGAGCTCTCCGCCGGGCGTCGCGCCGAGGCTGCGGACGCCTTGCGTCCGGACCGTCCCACCTGGTCCACACCGCCGTACCCGCGAGGCGGCGGCCTCGTGGCCCGTGCGGCAGGCCTCGTCGCTGCGGCGAACGGCGACCCCGACGGGGCACGTCAGCGGCTCGGCCACGCACTCGACATCTTCACCGAGCTGGAGCTGCCCTTCGAGGCCGCACGGACCGAGCTCGACCTGGCCCGGCTGCTCCGCACGGCTGACCCCCAGGCGGCGGCCGGCCGCGCGCGGTCGGCGCATACCCGGCTCCAGCAGCTCGGAGCCCGGCAGGCCGCCGCGGAGGCCGCTGCCGTGCTCCGGTCCCTCGGCGTGACTCCACCACCCGGTCCGCGACGCGCCGACGCGCTCACCGCGCGCGAGCACGACGTGCTCGCGCTGCTCGCCGAAGGTCTGACCAACCCTGACATCGCCGGCCGGCTCTTTCTCAGCCCGCGCACGGTCGGGCACCACGTCAGCAGCGTCCTGCGGAAGCTGGACCTGCATTCCCGGGCCGAAGCAGCGGCCTACGCCGTCCGCGCGGGGATACACCGCAGCTCTCGGTGACGCCGGTCCTGGCTGCGGGTCGCTGAACGTGACCGCGGCACGCCATCCGCCCCTGCACCAGAACCGCCCCTGCACCCGAGGTTCAGGCGGCCACGTCCCATCTTTTGTGCTCTGCTTGTTAAAAGTCCACTCCCCTCGTAAGGTGCCGGGTACCTCGACCCCATCGGCTCACACCCCGGAGCACGCGGGCGGTCGAGGTGAGGGCTGGCCGAGGTGACGACGCCTCAGGTCCAGCTCGTTTCACCGGAGTGGCCGTAGGTTTGGCCTCGTGCAGAGGAGCACACGTGGAGAACACATCGAAGTTGAGCCGGCGTTCGCTGTTGACAGCGGGCGCTGCCGCGGCAGGGGTGCTGGCGTCAATGGGCCCCGCCTCGGCGGAGCCGCGCGGAGCTGCTGGAGCGTCTGGCGGCAGGGGTAACGGGTTCGGCATCCCCGAGGAGTCCGTCGGGATGCAGATCTTCACCATGCGGAGCCTGGTCAGCTCGACGCTGGGGCTCGAGGGCACGCTGGAGATCGCCGCGGACGCGGGCGTGAAGCAGGCCGAGCTCGCCGGCAGCTTCTACGACCGGTCGCCCGCGGAGCTGCGGCAGATCTTCCGGTCGTTCGACATCAAGATCGCGAGCAACCACTTCGGCCCGCGCGGCGGGAGCGAGGTGCTGCCCTGGGCGACGCCGGAAGGTCGGTCTGCGATCTACCGCGATGCCGAGGCGTTGGGGTTCCCCTTGGTCGGGACCGGCAGCCTGGGCGGAATCATCGCCCGGGACAACCACACCCGAGACGAGTACCTGCGGGCGGCGGACCTCTTCAACCAGTGGGGCAGGGACGCGAAGCAGAACGGGATGGCCGGGTTCTTCTTCCACAACCACGACCGCGAGTTCGCGCTGGACGGTCAGGGGAAGCCCCTCTTCGACCTCTTCCTCGAGAACACCGACCCCGAGTACGTGTTCTTCGAGCTGGACCTCGGTTGGGTGGCAGTGTCGGGCCAGGACCCGAAGAAGTACATCGACACCTATCAGAGCCGCATCCCGTACTTCCACGTCAAGGACGTCAAGTGGGACCCGGCTGGTAACCGCACCGCCGCTGCCGGCACGGTCAACGCGGGCCGGAACTTCCGGTTCACGGACGTCGGCAAGGGCGACGTCGACTGGGCGGACGTGCTCTCCCCGATCAGGAACTGGGGCAGGCACCGCTTCTTCCTGGAGCACGACGACGCCGGCGATCTCGCCCTCAACCCGGCTGGTTCGGCGAACACCATCTGGCGTGGCTGCTCGCACCTGCACGAGCTGCCGCGCCGTCGGCGCTGACAGATCCGGGGTGCCGGGCACCGCACGCAGCGCATACTCGTACCAGTTCTGCGTGAGCACGGATTCTGCGTGACACGGACGAGCGGCCGCTCTCTCGATCTCGAGAGGGCGGCCGCCTTGCCCCTGGACGGCTCGGCGGAGGATCTGGCTGGCCGACCGCCGTTCAGCCCCTGCGGGCCATGAACCGTGCTGCGAGTGGCGCCATGGCCCTCGTCGGGAGGTGGCGGATCACAGCGGCAGTCACCTTGTTGGAGCTGCCGTCGATCACCGCGGGTCCGGATGCTCCCAGCGCGGCGAGGGCGGTGCGGGCGACCTGGACAGGCTGTCGCTTGTTCCTGCCCGGGCCGGAGGACATCGGCGTCTGCGTCGGCCCCGGGCTCACCGCCACCACACGGACACCGGTGTGTCTCGTCTCGGCCCACAGGGCCTGCGTGAAGGACAGGACGTAGGCCTTCGACGCCGCGTAGGCCGCGACCTGCGGTGCGGGGGCGTACGCGCCGGTGCTGGCGATGTTGACGATCGAGCCGTGCCCGCGGTCGACCATCCGTGTCACCAGCATGGTGGTCAGCTCCGTGACGGCGCCGACGTTGAGGTCGACGAGCTGGCGCAGCAGCCTCGGGTCGCTGTCGGCCACCATGCCGCGGGAGCTCAGCCCGACGCTGTTGACCAGCGTCTCCACCTCGATCCCGGCCTCGTGCACGGTCCGCAGCAGCTGTCCGGGCGCATCGTGCTCGTCGAGACTCAGCGGCACCGTCAGCACTGCGGCGCCGTGGCGTTCGCGCAGCGTGCTCGCGGTCTTCTCCAGCGTCTCCGGACTGCGGGCCACCAGGACGAGGTTCGCACCGTGCCTGGCGAGTTCTCCGGCGATCGCCGCGCCGATTCCGGTCGAGCCGCCGGTGATGAGCGCGTAGCGGTTCTTCATCTGGGCTGTCGTCGTCATGGGCGTTAAGTTAGACATTGACGTCAACGTCAAGGTCAAGGTCAAGGTCAAGCCAGTCGAACGATCGGGAAGGTGGAGCGCTGGTGCGCATCGGAGAGCTCAGCGACGCGACCGGGGCCAGCACCCGGGCCCTGCGGTACTACGAGGAGCAAGGGCTCATTCGAAGCGAGCGTCTCAGTAATGGCTACCGGGACTACGGGCCGGAGGTGGTCGAGCAGGTCGAGTTCATCCAGGATCTCTTCGCGGCAGGTCTTTCCTCCCCGGTGCTGCGCCAGATCATGCCGTGCGTCGCCGGAGGCCATCCGCGAGAGGCCTGCGTCGATCTGGTCGCCCAGGTGCAGCAGGTCCGCGACGGTCTCCTGGAGCAGGAGCAGCGCATCCGTGCTCGCCGCGAGACGCTTGAGCAGTATCTCGGTGGTCAGCGCAGCCCTCGGGGTAGTCATGTCGGCGATGCCGCCCGGGCTGCGGTACCCGACTGACGAACCCACGCCCGCGACGTCTCCTCCTGCGCCACCCGAGTCGCTGGGGTGTCGGTGCGCTCCTACGACGAGTAGTCGCCCTCGTCGTACTGGTCCAGGGCCAGCAGCCGGCGGATCGCGTCCGCGGCGGCCTGGTCGTCATGTTCCAGCGCGGCCAGCACCGCCGCGACCATGTCCTCGGCCGTCGCCGCGGCGACGGCCGCTTCCCAGGACGGAACGGCCTGCTCGCCCGCGTCGGCCAGGCTCCGGGCGTGCGGCTCGACCTTGGCCGGCCACCGCTCCCCGCGCAGCGCCTTGATCTCCGCGCGGAGCTCGGTCAAGGTCGCTGCTGCCTGCTCCTGCTGGGCCTCGACGGGCTGCCCCGTGTTGATCGCCGTCTCGAGGGCCTCGAGCGCCTCGTTGTACGGGCGGACGATCTCCAGGTACCGGACGGCGGCCTCCTCGCCCCCGAGACGAGCCGGTTCCGACGGCGCTGTGCTGGCTGTCTCCGACGGTGACGCGGAAGCCGGTGCGGACGTCCGAGGCGCCGGCGCTGCCGGTTCCGCAGCGCCGTCCGCGGTGCTCGCGCACCCGCTCGCGAGCAGCAGGACCAGGGACGTGGTGATCAGGCGGCGCATCATGCTCCATCGACAAAGGGGGCAGGTAGGACACCGAAACCTAGCGCATCCCCGCGGCGCGGTGACCCGGGCCGTGAGCCGGCCGAGGACCGCGGCTCAGTGCGCGGAGCGCTGCGCGCGGTGCGCGGAGCGCTGCACGCGGCGTGCGGAACCCTGGGGCTGGACGGCGTCGTACGTGGCGCGGATGGCCGCCATGGAGGCGTCATAGGTGCTCTGCACCACGCCGACGAAAAGGCAGTCCACGATCATCAGCTGAGCGATGCGGCTGCCGAGCGCTCCCGAGCGGAACTCCGTCTCGCGAGCCGCCGTGCGCAGCACCACGTCGGCCTGTTCGGTCAGCGGCGACCCGGCGAAGTTCGTGATCGCGATCGTCCGGGCGCCGGAGGCGCGGGCGAGCCGCAGGAACTCGATGGTGTCCGCGGTCGCGCCGGAGTGCGAGATGGCCACCGCGACGCCTTCCGGGCCGAGCACGGCGGCACTGGTCCAGGCGACGTGCGACTCGGCCCAGTCGATCGCGGTGCGGCCGATGCGGGTGAGCTTGCGCTGGAGGTCGAGCCCCGCGATGGCGCTGGCGCCGATCCCGAAGGTGTCCACGCGGCGGGCGCCCGCCACGAGGCGCACGGCGTCGGCCAGCACCGCGACGTCGAGCAGGTCCGCGGTGTCGCCGATCGAGAGGGTCTCGTCCCGCGCGACCTTCGCGACCACCTGTTCGAGGGTGTCCCCGCGCGCGATGTCGCTGGCCTCGGCGGGCAGGTCGGCGTGCGCGAGCCGTTCGCGGTACGACTCCTGGGCGAGGTCGTGCCGCAGGTCCTTGAAGCGGGTGTAGCCGATGCGCTGGTAGAAGCGCACGACCGTGGTGGTGGAGGTCTCGGCGTGCGTGGCGGTCTCGCTGATGGAGCGCCGGGCGAAGCGGTCCGGGTCCGCGAGCAGGTCGGTCGCGATACGCCGCTCGGCCGGCCGCAGCCCCGGCAGGGCGTCTCGGACCGCCACCAGCACGGCTCGGGAATCCGGCTGCGATGCACCCGCGCGTCTCGGCATGGTGCTGATCCTAGTGCCCGAGCGCGCAGGTATGTATTGTTTGTCTGCGTCGGAGCGCTTTTTGGTAAATTCTGTCCCCTGCCTTCCGGGGCCACCGTGCGAGGACGCACGTCGAGGCCTCGCGAACGGTTCCGCACGACCGAGAGAGAACGAACATGAACCGATACACACGCAAGCGCGCCCTGCTCGGCGCGCTGGGGTTCGCCACCGCCGGCGCGCTCGGGCTGGCCGGCTGCGCCTCGGGCGGGGGTGGGACCGACGCGGGCGACGGCGCCGCGCGATCGCTCGTCGTGGCTGTGACCACCGACGTCGACACCCTCGTGCCGTGGACCGTCACGCAGTTCCAGGCGGCCAACGTGCTGCAGAACCTGTACGGCACCCTCGTCGAGCTCGACGAGAACCTCGAGGCCGTGCCCGGCCTGGCCGAGTCGTGGGAGACCAGCGAGGACGGCAAGACGGTCACCTTCCACCTGCGCGAAGGCGTCACGTTCGCCGACGGGTCCGCCTTCGACGCCGAGGACGTCGTGGCTTCCTACACCGCGATCAAGGACGAGGACACCGCGGCCGTCTCGGCGGCCAACCTGTCCTCGGTCAAGACGATCGAGGCGACCGACGAGCAGACCGTGACGATGACGCTGAGCGCTCCCGACGCCGCGCTGTTCTCGAACCTCACCCCGATCTCGACGGCGATCCTGCCGTCGGAGGTGGACGTCGAGTCGCTCGAGTCGACACCCAACGGCACGGGAGCGTTCCTGCTCGAGGAGCGGACGCCGAACGAGGCGATCACGCTCGCGCCGAACCCGGACTACTGGGGCGGCGAGCCCGACCTCGCCGCGCTGGAGTTCCGGGTGATCCCCGACCAGTCGGCGATCGTGTCGGCCCTGCAGGCGGGCAGCGTCCAGATGGCGGTGTTCGACGACCAGCTCGTGTCCAGCACGATCGGCGGCAGCGTCACCGTCACCGAGACCCCGCAGCTGAGCTACCACACGCTCCAGATCAACTCCCGCAAGAAGCCCCTCGACGACGTCGACGTGCGCCTCGCGATCGCCTGCGCCATCGACCGGCAGGAGGTGCTCGACACCGCGGCGCTCGGCGGGGGCGAGGTCACCGGACCGATCACGTCGCCGGCCTTCCGCTCCGACCCGGCCGACCGCCCCTGCCCCGAGGCCGACGCCGACGCCGTCAAGAAGCACCTCGCCGCTGCCGGGTTCGAGGACGGCCTGACGCTGCACGCCATCGTCATGCAGGGCGGGTACTCGACCGCCGTCGCGGAGGCCGAGAACATCCAGGCGCAGCTCGCCGAGGTCGGCATCACCCTGGAGATCGAGCCGCTCGAGTCGGGCACGTACGTCGACCGCTGGGTCGCCGGGGACTTCGAGCTGGCCGTGGCGCTGAACGGCGGGCAGCCCGACCCGGACGCCATGTACGGCCGCTACTTCACGAGCACCGGGAACCTCAACTCCGTCGCGGGCTACAGCTCGAAGAGCCTGGACGAGCTGTTCGCCCAGGGCAAGGCCGAGACCGATCCGGAGGCCCGCAAGGCGATCTACGCGGACGTGTCCGCGGAGCTCGAGGACCAGGCCGCCTGGGTCTGGCTGTTCACGAGCTACAACTACACCGCGACGGCCGAGGGCGTGACCGGCTTCACCCCGCTGCCGAACGGGTCCCTGCAGGGCCTGCGCGACGTGACCGTCGAGTAGACCGCGCCGAGGAAAGGTCATCGTGCAACGACTTCTCAGCTCGCCCGCTCTCCGCCGGGTCGGCGGCGCCCTGGCGACCCTGTTCGGCGTCGCGGTCGTCGTCTTCCTGATGCTGCGCGCCCTGCCGGGCGACCAGATCACCTCCGCCTACGGGCTGGAGGCGGCGGCGCTCTCCCCGGCGCAGCGCGCAGCGCTCGAGGCCTACTACGGCCTGGACCAGCCGCTCGTCGTCCAGTTCTTCACCTGGCTGGGTGCGGTGTTCACGGGGAACCTCGGTTTCTCGGCCCGTTCCCAGCAGGGGGTGCTGGAGATGACGGCCCAGGCGCTGCCGGTGACCCTGGAGCTGGCCCTGCTCGCCATCGTGGTGGCGCTCGTCATCGGCATCCCCGTCGGCATGCTGTCGGCGTCCCGCCCGAACGCGGTGCGGGACTGGTTCGGGCAGGGCGTCGGGCTGGCCGGGCTCGGTGTCCCCGCCTTCCTGCTGGCGACCACGCTGCTGGCCATCGCGGCGCAGTCGTTCGGGTTCAACCCGAACGGCGCGCGCTTCGCGCGGCTGTGGGAGGACCCGCTGCTCAACCTGCAGCAGATGCTGATGCCGGCGTTCGTGCTCGGCTTCGGCATCGCGGCGCCCATCATGCGCACCACCCGCACCGCCGTCCTGGAGGTGCGCGGCCTCGACTTCGTGCGCACCGCCCGGGCCAAGGGTGTGCCACCGCGCCGGCTGCGCAGGCATCACGTGCTGCGCAACGCGCTCGTGCCGATCGTCACCATGACCGGCATGCAGTTCGGCTACCTGCTGGGCGGGGCCGTGGTGGTGGAGCAGATCTTCTCCCTGCCCGGCATCGGACGTCAGGTGCTGCTCGGCATCAACCAGAAGGAGTACGCCGTCGTGCAGTCCACCGTGCTGGTCATCGCGCTGCTGTTCGTCATCGTGAACCTGCTGACGGACCTGCTCTACCGTCGGATCGACCCGAGGGTGCGGGCCGCATGAGCGAGACCGTGGCCCCCGCCGGCGCCCCCCGTACCTCCTACCGCGTCCGCGGCGGCACGCTGCCCGCGCTGCTGCACAGCCCCAGCGGGCTGGTCGGCAGCATCGTCGTGGCGCTGTTCACCCTGCTCGCCCTCGCCTCGGCGTTCGGGGTGCTCCCGTACGACCCGAGCGCGCAGGACCCGGCGACCCGGCTGCGGCCGCCGTCGCCGGAGCACTGGTTCGGCACCGACCAGTTCGGTCGCGACGTGTTCGCCCGCGTCGCCTCCGGCGTCGCCAACTCGACGCTCGTCGCGTTCGTGGCGGTCGCCTTCTCCGCGCTGCTCGGCACGGTCGGCGGTGTCGTCGCCGGCTACCTGCGCGGGGTGGGGGACACCGTCATCGGCGGGATCACGAACGTCCTGTTCGCCTTCCCGCCGCTGCTGCTGGCGCTGACGCTGGCCTCGGTGTTCACCCGCAACTGGTTCACCGTCGCCGTGGCCATCGCCGTGGTCTACACACCGATCTTCGTGCGCGTCACGCGCGGCCCGGTGCTCTCGCTGCGCGAGATCGACTACGTCAGCGCGGCCCGGGCGACCGGCCTCGGCCCGACGAGCATCATGGCGCGGCACATCCTGCCGAACATCGCGGGCATCCTCATCGTGCAGATCACCCTGTCGCTCTCCTGGGCGGTACTCACGGAGGCGGCGCTGAGCTTCCTCGGCTTCGGCACACCGCCCCCCGCCGCCTCGCTCGGGTCCATGGTGTTCGACGCCCAGACGCTGGTCGTCGCGGCGCCGTGGACGATGCTCGCGCCCGGCGCCGTGCTGGTCCTGCTCATCATCGGCCTCAACCTGCTGGGCGACGGACTGCGCGACGCCCTCGACCCCCACCGCAAAGGACGTTGACCCGTGAACCTTGACACCCTGACCACAGAGGCCGCGGACCCGCGCTTCGCCCTCGTCGACACGCTCGGCGTCGGCGAGCTGGCCGCCCTGATGAACGAGACGGACCAGAGCGTCCCGCTCGCCGTGCGTGACGCGCTCGACCAGATCGTCCCGGCGATCGAGGGCGTGAGCGACCGGATGCGGCACGGTGGGCGGTTGTTCTACGTCGGGGCCGGGACCCCGGGACGCATCGGCGTGCTGGACGCGTCCGAGGTCCCGCCGACCTTCTCCACCACCGGACGCGTGATCGGGATCATGGCGGGCGGCCAGAAGGCGATCGTCGACGCGGTCGAGGGCATCGAGGACAGCGAGGAGGCGGGCGCCGCGGCGATCGACGAGGCCGGGGTCGGCCCGCTCGACTCCGTCGTCGGCGTCGCGGCGAGCGGGCGCACCCCGTTCGTGGTCGCCGCCGTGCGCCGGGCCCGCGAGCTGGGCGCCCTGGGCATCGGGTTCTCGTGCAACAGCGGCACGGCGCTCTCCGCGGCGTCCGAGCACCCGATCGAGGTCATCGTCGGGCCGGAGCTCGTCAGCGGCTCCACCCGCCTCAAGGCGGGTACCGCCCAGAAGCTGGTGCTCAACATGTTCTCGACGATCGCGATGGTCCGGCTGGGCAAGACCTACGGCAACCTCATGATCGACGTGAACGCCTCGAACTCGAAGCTGCGGGAGCGGGCGACCCGGATGGTGATGCAGCTGACGGGTGCCTCCCACGAGGTGGCGCGCGCGACCCTGGAGTCCGCCGACTACGCGGTGCCGGTCGCCGTCGTCGTGCTGCGGCGCGGGACGGACGTGGCCGGGGCCCGCGCGGCGCTCGCCGCGGTGGGCGGACGGCTGCGCGACGCGCTGGAGAGCGAGGCGACCGCACCATGAAGGTTCTCGGACTCATCTCCGGCACGTCGCACGACGGTATCGACAGCGCCGTCGTGGACTTCGCCCCCGACGGTGACGGGCTGGTCGCGCACGTCGTCTCCCACGGCTCGGTGCCGTACCCCGCCGAGCTGCGGGCCCGGCTCGTCGCCGCGCTGCCGCCGGCCTCGACGACGCTGGCCGAGGTGGCCGAGCTCGACACGCTGACCGGCCAGGCGTTCGCGCGGGCCGCCGAGGCCGCCCTCGCCGACGCGGGGCCCGTCGACCTCGTCGTGTCCCACGGGCAGACCGTCTACCACTGGACGCGGGGCACCCAGGTGCTGGGCACGCTGCAGATCGGCCAGCCCGCATGGATCGCCGAGGCGGTGGGCACGCCGGTGCTGTCCGACGTCCGCGTCCGCGACGTCGTCGCCGGCGGCCAGGGCGCGCCCTTCGCGTCGACCATCGACGCCCTCGTGCTGGCGGACCGTGCCGGCCGGCCGGCGGCCCTGAACCTCGGGGGCATCTCCAACGTCACCGTCGTCGGCGCCGACGGCGTGCGTGCCTGGGACATCGGCCCGGCCAACGCGCTGATCGACGCCGTCGTGCTCGACCAGGGCCTGCACCCGGCCGGTTACGACGCCGACGGCGCCCTCGCGGCACGCGGCACCGTCGACGACGCCCTGCTCGCCGAGCTCCTGCGCGAGCCCTACTATGCGCTGCGCCCGCCGAAGAGCACCGGCAAGGAGCTGTTCCACCTCGACCACGTCCGGTCCGCGCTGACCCGAGCGGGCAGCACGGCCGAGGGTGCGGACCTCGTGGCCACGCTCACCGAGCTGACCGTGCGCACGGTCGCCGACGTGCTGCGGGGCGAGAGCCTGACCGAGCTGTTCGTCTCGGGCGGCGGTGTGCACAACCCGGTGCTCATGGCGGGCCTCGCGGCCGCGCTGCCCGGTGTCGCCGTGCGTGCCACCGACGAGCTCGGACTCGGTGTCGACGAGAAGGAGGCGGTGCTCATGGCCCTGCTCGGCTGGCTCTCGTGGCACGGGGTCCCGGCGACGGTTCCCAGCGCCACTGGCGCCACGGGTTCCCGGCTGCTGGGCACCCTGACGCCGGGTGCGGGGCCGCTGCGGCTGCCGGAGCCCCGGCCCGCACCGCGGTTCCTGCGCATCGACGGGGAGACCCGTGCCCGGGGAGCGGGCGCCGCGTGAGCTCCGCCGACGTGCTGGGCCCGGTCGCGGAGGCGGTCGTCGCACCTCGCGCCACCACCCACGCACCTCCAGGTGCGGCGGTCGCGGTCGAGGAGGGCGGCGTTCGTCACGTCGCCGCCCGCGGCGTCGCGGACCTCGACACGGGGGAGGCGCTGACGGCCCGGCACGCGCACGACGTGGCGTCGGTCAGCAAGACGCTCACGCTGCTCGCCCTGCGGCGGCTGTTCGCGGACGGTGCCCTGGCCGAGTCGGACCCGCTCGCTCGGCTGCTCGGTAGCCGGGCGGGCCGGCACGGCGAGGTCACCCTCGACGAGCTGCTGCGGCACCGTGGCGGGCTGGCACCGTGGTGGCCGCTGTACCTGGTGCCGGGGTTCCGCGACGATCCGGTGGCGACCGCCCTGGCACGGCCGGCGCACTCCGCCCGCGGTGCGGTGCGCGCGTACTCGGACCTGGGGCTGCAGGCGCTCGGTGGCGTGATCGCCGCGGCCACCGCCCTGCCGTTCGCCGACGCCGTGCGCACGCTGGTCCTCGATCCGCTCGGGGCGACCACCGTGACACCGGGACGACCGTCGCCGGGCACGCCGACGGTCTCCGGGCCGGACGGCGATGCGATCGAGCGCGAGATGGTGCGCTCGGGCGACCCCTACCCCGTGGACGCCGACGCCGATGCCTTCGCGTGGCGCACGGAGACCGTCCGCGGCGTCGCGGCCGACGGCAACGCCTTCCACGCCTTCGGCGGCGCGGCGGGGCACGCCGGCTGGTTCTCCGACGTCGACGGGCTGCTCCGGGTCGCCGGGGCCCTGGCGGGTCCCGAGCGTCTCGGGCTCGGCGAGCGGACGGCGTCCGCGCTGGCCACGACGCTCGACCCGGGCCAGGGCCAGGGCGTGCGCGTGTACCGGCTGCGCTGGCGCGGCGAGGACCGGGTGTTCCTGGGGCACCCGGGGTTCACCGGCACGTTCGTGGCCGCGGCACCGGCGACCTCCGCCGCACCGGAGGTCCTGGCCGTGCTGCTCACCAACCGGCTGCACGGCCGGCCCGCGCCGGGGCGCGACCGTCTCGTGGCGACGGAGCAGCTCTGGCTCGAGACCATGGCGCACGCCGACGCCGCGCTCCACCCCACCATGACGGGAGAACGACCGTGACCGAACCTCTGCTGTCCGTGCGCGACCTGCGCGTCACCTTCGACACCTCGGAGGGCCCGTTCGAGGCGTTGCGCGGGGTGAGCCTCGACGTCGCGCAGGACGAGACGGTCGCGATCGTCGGCGAGTCCGGCTCCGGCAAGTCGACCATCGCCGCGAGCATCCACCGGCTGCTCGCCGACAACGGCCGCATCTCCGGCGGCAGCATCCGGTTCGAGGGACGCGAGCTGACGACGCTCAGCGAGCGCGAGCTGATCCCCCTCCGCGGCGCCGGCATCGGCCTGGTGCCGCAGGACCCGATGTCGAACCTCAACCCGATGCACACGGTGGGAGCCCAGATCCTCGAGGCGCTCGAGGTGCACGGCAGGGTCGGCGGCACCGGCAACGGTGCGAGCGGCCGGCGCAGGACGGTCGAGCTGCTGGAGCTGGTCGGCATCCCGGAGCCGGAGCTGCGGTACGACCAGTACCCGCACGAGCTGTCCGGCGGCATGCGGCAGCGCGTGCTGATCGCGGCGGGGCTGGCCTGCGAACCGCGCCTGCTGATCGCCGACGAGCCGACGAGCGCGCTGGACGTGACGGTGCAGCGGCGCATCCTCGACACGCTCGGCGAGCTGACCGGGCGCTCGGGCACCGCCGTCGTGCTGATCACCCACGACCTGGCCCTGGCCGCCGAGCGGGCGGACCGCGTGCTCGTCATGTACCGGGGCGAGCTCGTCGAGGCCGGACCCGCCCGGCAGATCCTGGAGCGGCCCGAGCACGAGTACACCCGGCGGCTCGTGGCCGCTGCGCCCAGCCTGGCGACGACCTCCCTGATCGACGTGCGACCGGCGGGCGAGAGCATCGCCGAGCCCCGCAGTGCCCCCGAGCCGGAGGCGTTCGTGCGGCTGGACGGCGTCGGCCGCAGCTACCGGATGCGCGGTGCGGCACGCGGCGAGGAGTTCTGGGCGGCCCGCGACGTCAGCTTCAGCCTCTCGCGAGGACGCACCGTGTCGATCGTGGGCGAGTCCGGCTCGGGCAAGTCGACCACCGCGAAGATGCTGCTGGGCCTCGAGACGGCCACCGAGGGGACCATCCGGATCGGTGACCAGGACCTGGCCACGCTCCGCGGGCGCGATCTGCTCGCGGTCCGGCGCCGGATCCAGCCGGTGTTCCAGAACCCGTACGCCTCGCTCGACCCGCGCTACACCATCGCCCAGTCGATCGCCGAGCCGCTGCGTGCGCACCGGATCGGCGACCGGCGCGCCAGGGCCGCGCGGGTCCACGAGCTGCTCGAGCAGGTCGCGCTGCCCGCCGCGGTCGCGGAACGCCTCCCGCACGAGCTCTCGGGCGGCCAGCGGCAGCGGGTCGCCATCGCCCGGGCGCTCGCGCCGGAGCCGGAGCTGGTGGTCCTCGACGAGGCCGTATCGGCCCTGGACGTCCTGGTACAGGCGCAGATCCTGGAGCTGCTCGTCGACCTGCAGCGTCGCCTGGGGCTGAGCTACCTGTTCATCAGCCACGACCTCGCGGTCGTCAACATGGTCTCCCACGAGGTGCACGTCATGCAGCGTGGTCGGATCGTCGAGTCCGGGACGCCCGAGCAGATCTTCACGGCGCCGCGGCAGGACTACACCCGTGAGCTGCTCGCAGCCATCCCCGGCACCGCCCTGGCCGCCTGAGCCCCGGCGAACGGACAGGAGCACCATGAACACCGCGCCGCAGACCCACCTCCCCGCCACGGCGGTACCGCGCCTCGTCGCCGGAGCGGTCGCCGAGGCGGCGCGCATCAAGACCCGGGCGATCGACCGGGTCGCGTACGCGAGCGACGCATCGCACTACCTGCTCACCCCCGACGCCGTGATCGTGGCGGAGTCGGCCGAGGAAGTAGCGGGGATCCTGCGCGCGGCGTCGCGTGCCGGCTCGGCCGTCACGTTCCGGTCCGGGGGCACCAGCCTGTCGGGACAGGCGTCCGGATCGGGGATCCTCGTCGACGTCCGCGAACGCTTCCGGCGCATCGACGTGCTCGACGACGGGCATCGCGTGCGGGTGCAGCCCGGGGCCACCGTCGCCCAGGTCAACGCACGGCTGGCCCGGTACGACCGCCGCCTCGGGCCCGACCCCGCCAGCGAGGCCGCCTGCACCGTCGGCGGCGTCGTCGCCAACAACTCCTCCGGCATGGCGTGCGGCATCGACCAGAACACCTACCGCACGCTCGAGTCGCTGGTGCTCGTCCTGCCGTCGGGCACCCGGATCGACACGGCACGACCCGACGCGGACGCCGAGCTGCGCGCCCGCGAACCGGACCTGTACGCCGGGCTGGAGCGGCTGCGTCGGCGGGTCCGGGAGAACCCCGCGTCCGTGGCGCTCGTCCGGCGACAGTTCGCCATGAAGAACACGATGGGCTACGGCGTCAACGCGTTCCTCGACTTCGACTCGCCCGTCGACGTCCTCGCGCATCTCGTCGTCGGGTCGGAGGGCACCCTGGCGTTCGTCGCCGAGGCGACGTTCCGCACCGTGGCGGTTCGCCGGCTGGCGTCGACGGCGCTCGCGGTGTTCCCCACGCTCGACGCGGCCGCCCGCTCGCTGCCGGGCCTGGTCGCCTCGGGTGCCGCGACCCTCGAGCTGATGGACGCGACGTCCTTGCGGGTGGGGCAGCAGCTGCCCGGCGTGCCGGCCGAGATCCTCGGCTTCGAGCCGGACGGCCACGCGGCCCTCCTCGTGGAGTACCGCGCCGACGACGAGGCAGAACTGGCGGACGCCGCGGCGCGTGGCGCCCAGCTGCTCGGCGCCGAGCTGCTCGGCGCCGGCGCGCCCGGCGGCTCGCCGCTGCTCCGGCCGCCGACATTCCACACGGACGCCGCGACCCGCGCGCGAGCCTGGTCGTTCCGCAAAGGGCTGTACGCCTCGGTCGCCGGCGCTCGCCCGAGCGGTACCACGGCACTGCTGGAGGACATCGTGGTGCCGACGCCGGCCCTGGCCGACGCCTGCGGTGGGCTGCAGGACCTGTTCGCCCGCTACGGCTACAGCGACTCCGTGATCTTCGGGCACGCCAAGGACGGCAACATCCACTTCATGCTCACCGACCGGTTCGAGGGCGAGGCTGCGCTCTCGCGCTATCTCGGGTTCACCGAGGAGATGGTCTCGCTCGTGCTGGACGCCGGAGGCAACCTCAAGGCCGAGCACGGCACGGGGCGGGCCATGGCGCCGTACGTGCGCAGGCAGTACGGCGACGAGCTGTACGAGGTGATGTGCGAGCTGAAGCGGTTGTGCGACCCTGCGGGGATCATGAACCCGGGCGTGCTGATCGACGAGGACCCCGAGGCGCACGTGCGCGACATCAAGCTGTCGCCGCCAGTGGAGCAGGAGGTGGACCGGTGCGTCGAGTGCGGCTACTGCGAGCCGGTGTGCCCGAGCCGCGACCTGACGCTCACCCCGCGCCAGCGCATCGTGGTGCGGCGTGCGGCCGAGTCCGCCCGGCTGCACGGCCAGGACGCCCTGGTGGCCGAGCTGGAGCACGACTACGAGTACGACGGCGTGCAGACGTGCGCCGTCGACGGGATGTGCCGGACCGCCTGTCCGGTGGGGATCGACACCGGCAGCCTGGTGCGGCGGCTGCGCCGGGAGGACGCCGACCCGGTGCTCGCCCAGGGCTGGCGCGCCGCGGCTGCCGGCTGGGGGCCGGTCACCCGCGCGGGGTCGGCGGCCCTCACGGTGGCCAAGAGCCTGCCCGCACCGGTGGTGCGCACCGCGACCGACGCCGCCCGTCGCGTGCTCGGCGACGACACCGTGCCGCGGTACACGGGTGACCTGCCGGCGGGTGGCGCGGCCCGTCGTCGGCTGGGTCGCCTGGTCGGCGGCGGCGACGACGAACCGGTCGGCGTCTACGTGCCTGCCTGCGTGAACAGCATGTTCGGTCCGGACGCGGGCGAGGGTGTCACCGACGCGTTCGTCCGGCTCCTGGAGCACGCCGGGCTGCGGATGATCGTGCCCGACGGCGTGGAGGACGTGTGCTGCGGTACGCCGTGGTCGTCCAAGGGCTATGCCGACGGCTACGCGGTCAACGCTCGTCGCACCGTGGCACGGATCTCGACGGCGGTGGGGGAGAGCGGGCTGCCCGTCGTCAGCGACGCGTCGAGCTGCACCGAGGGATTCGCGAAGCTGCTCGGGGAGAGCGGCGTGCGGGTCGAGGACGCCGTGACCTTCACCGCCCGGGAGGTCCTGCCCCGGTTGACCGTGACGCCGTCCGTCCCGACGCTCGTGCTGCACCCCACCTGCTCGTCGCGCCAGCTGGGCATCGACGGGGACCTCGGGCGGGTCGCCGCCGCCGTCGCCCACGAGGTGCGCGTACCCGACGACTGGGGCTGCTGCGCGTTCGCGGGGGACCGCGGCATGCTGCACCCCGAGCTCACCGCCGCGGCGACGGCGCCGGAGGCCGCGCAGGTGCGCGAGATCGCCGCCGACGCCCACGCGTCGTGCAACCGCACGTGCGAGATCGGCATGACCCGCGCCACCGGTCAGGGCTACCGCCACGTGCTCGAGCTGCTCGCGGACGCGGTCTCCGGGGCCTGAGCCTCGCCGCCCCGGCCGCACCGGCGCCGGCGCACAGAACCGTCGTCGGCGGCACCCGTCAGTGTGCCGCCGGGATGCGGCGTGCGTAGGCGCGGGCGGCGCGCACCCGGTTGCCGCACCGGGTGGAGCACCAGTGGCGGCGGGCATGGGTCCGCAGGAAGAACCGGCTGCACGGCCTGGCGGTGCAGGCCGTCAGCGATGCCGCCTCGGGGCCGGTGACGAGGTCGACCGCGTCTGCCGCCAGGGCCGACATCGCGTGCTCGACGACCTGGGTGACCGGATGGACGGCCTCCCGGACGAGCCCACGGTCCGGCTCCCAGCGCAGCACGTCGGTCGCGGGCACCAGGCGGAGCGCGGCGTTGATCGCTTCCAGGGCTTCCTCCGGTGGCGCGGTTCCGGCCGCGACCGAGTCGAACAGGTCACGGGTCCGTGCTCGCAGCCCGGCCAGGCGGGACGCGCAGTACTCCTGGAGGGGGGCTCCGGGCGGCGCGAGGTGACGCTCGACCAGCCACCCGGTCGCCGTCGCGGGTGTCGCCAGCGCGTCCACCGTGCCGCCACCGGGGATGTGGACGACGGAGTTCGCCAGGTCGAGCGCGCGATGCTCGGTGGCGCCCGGCGCAGGGGGTGGCAGCTCGGTGTCGGGTGTCGAGGAACTGGGCACCTCCTCATGCTACGCCCTGTATTTTTCCGTGAGGAATCGCGTAGAGTCATCACGGCAACGAGCCGAGAATTCCATGAGAGGGAGATCAAGATGTCTGTGGCGTCGACCGCGTCCGAGAAGTTCCATGCCCGGGTGATCAGTGGGCCCACCGTCGTGATCGAGTACGGGGGACTGCGTCTGCTGACCGATCCGGGCTTCGACCGGGCGGGTACCTATCCCGGCGCGAGGCCCCTGGTGCGCACCGCCGACTCGCCGGTCACCGCGGACGAGGTGGGCACGGTGGACGCGGTCCTCCTGTCGCACGACGAGCACTTCGACAACCTCGACAACGCCGGCCGGGCGTTCCTCGCCGAGGTCCCGCTGACACTGACCACGCTCAGCGGTGCCGGGCGCCTGGGCGGTACCGCCCGGGGCCTGGCTCCCTGGGAGACGGTCGACCTGCCGCGTCCGGGCGGCGGGAGCATCACCGTCACCGCCACGCGCGCCCAGCACGGACCGGACGGGTCGGAGCCCGTGGTCGGCGACGTGATCGGGTTCGTGCTCACGGGCGACGACCTTCCGGTCGTGTACGTCAGTGGTGACAACGCCTCGCTCGACGTCGTGCGAGAGGTCGCCGACCGCTTCGACGTCGAGGAGGCCGTGCTGTTCGCCGGCGCGGTGTGCATGCCGGTGATCAGGGACGAGCCCGACCTGCTGACCCTCGACGCGGAGCGCGCGGTGGAGGCGACGCGGATGCTCGACGCACGGCGGGTGCTCATCGCCCACGTCGACAGCTGGGCCCACTTCTCCCAGGACCTCCCGACCACCGTGGCCGCCTTCGACGAGGCGGGGCTGGGCGATCGGCTGGCCCGCCGCTGATCTCTGCGGCGGGCACCGCGCGAGCGGTGCCCGCCCGGTCTCAGGGACCGGCTCCTACGACAGCGGCCCGGTCTCGTCCCGGAAGGTTCCCGTCGGTCCCGCTGCGCCGTGGCGCGCCAGGCCGTGCCTTGCGCAGCGCGCCCCAGAGCACGCCGCCGATCACCAGTGCGGCACCGAGCACGGTCGGCGGCTCGACGCGCTCGCCCAGCAGCACCGCCGAGGCGCTGAGGCCCACCACGGGGACCAGCATCGAGAACGGCGCGACGACGCCGGCGGCGTGCCGGGCCATCAGCCACGTCCAGACGCCCGACCCCGCGAGCGTCCCGATCAGCACCGTGTAGGCGAGGCCGAGCAGGGCCGGAACCAGGTGTGGTCCCGCGGCGAACGCCGCGCCCATGGCGTGCGGCCCCTCCACGATCACGGACAGCAGAGCCATGGGCAGGGGCGGCACCACCGACATCCACAGCGTGAGGTGCAGGGGGTTCGGCGCCTTGGCCCGCGCGTTGGACACGTTGCCGATCGCCCAGCCGAACCCGCCGGCGAGAACCAGCAGGAACGGCGCCAGCGCTGCGGCCTGTGCCTGCGACCAGCCCACCAGGGCCAGCCCCAGCGTCGCCACGCCCAGCCCGACCAATTGCCGGGGTGACACCCGGTCCCGGAACGCGACCGCGCCGAGCAGCACCGTGAACGGCGCCGACGACTGCAGCACCAGCGACGCCAGCCCTGCCGGCATGCCGACGGCCATGCCCCAGTACAGGAACAGGAACTGCAGGGTCCCGAAGCCGATGCCGTACCCCAGCAGCCAGCGCACCGGCACCCGCGGACGTGGCACGAACAGAACCGTCGGCACGGCGATGATCGCGAACCGCAGCGCCACGAGCAGGAACGGCGGGAACTGCGCGAGCGACGCGTCGATGGCGATGAAGTTCAGTCCCCACATGACCGCGACGGCCACGGCGAGCAAGCGGTGCGAGATCGGCATGACCCCGAGTCTGCGCGTGCGGGAGTGTGAAGGACAAGCGAAAGTTTCTACACGTCCCTGTAGGCTACCTACATGAACGCGGAACCCCGACGCCGCGGGCACGACCTGTCCCGCATGGATCCTCGCCACCTCGACCTGCTCCGCGAGCTCGCCGACCGCGGTTCCGTCACGGCCGTCGCCGAGGCGACCCGGCGCACGCCGTCGGCCGTGTCGCAGCAGCTCCGCACCGCACAGCGCGAGGTGGGTGGCATCCCGCTCGTCGAACCCGCCGGGCGGGGTGTGCGGCTCACCGAGGCGGGCAGGCTCCTGGCCGACGGCGGCCGCGACCTCGCACGGACCATCGCCCAGGTCCAAGCCAGGTGGGACACGTATCTGGGTTCCGCGTCCGGGACCGTCCGCCTAGCGACACTGCCGAGCGCCGCGACGATCCTGCTGCCCGGCGTGCTGGACCGGCTCGCCGGCACGGAGGTGCACCTCGAGTGCACGGACGTCGACATCGCCGAGCCGGAGTACTCCGGGATGGTCGCCGACCACGACATCGTCGTGGCACACAGCTTCACCGGGACCGTACCCGCGGGAGCGGGGCACCTCGCGACCGTGGCCCTGCTCCGCGAACCCCTCGACATCGCCATGCGGACCGACCACGCGCTCGCGGCCCAGGCCCGGGTCACGCCCCAGGACCTGGCGCTCCACGAGTGGTACGGCGTGCCGCTCGGCTACCCGTTCGACGATCTGCGCATCGCCGTCGAGGCGACGGTGGGCACCCCGGTCCGGGTGGTCCAGAGGCTGCGCGACAACCGGCTGATCGAGGCGCTCGTCGCCGCGGGCGACCGCGTCGCGGTGCTCCCTCGGTACAGCACCACGCCCGGCGCGGGAATCGTCCTGCGACCGGTGCACGGCATGGACGCCGCGCGGTGGATCGTCGCGATCCTGCGACCCGACCGGGCCGAACGGCTCGCGGTCAGGACCGTGCTGGACGCATTGCGTGCGGTGGGACGGGAGACCGCGGCCTGAGGTCCGGCGCGGTACGGCAGTGCGGAAGCGGTGCCGGCGCGCACCTCGCACGGCACCTCCGAGCGCCTCAGATCCAGCCGTGCTCCTCCGCGAGGAGCACGGCCTGCTGCCGCGAGTCCACGCCGAGCTTGCCCAGCACCGCCGAGACGTGGTTGCGCACGGTGCCGGGTGCGAGCGACAGGGCGCGCGCGATCTGGCCCGTCGTCTCGCCGCGCCGGCCGGCGCGCAGCACGTCGAGCTCGCGGTCGGTCAGCGGCGAACGTTCGTCGCTCAGCGCGTCGGCAGCGATCTCCGGATCGACGTACCGGCCGCCGGCCGCCACGCGGCGGATGACGGACGCGACCTCGTCGGCGGAACGTGACTTGGGCAGGAACCCGGCGGCGCCGGACGCCAGCGCGCGGCGCAGGACGCCGGGTCGTGCGTGGCGGGTGACGATCACGCACCGGGTGGCGAGCGTGCGGTGCAGCCGCTGGGTGACCTCCACGCCGTCGAGACGGGGCATCTCGAGGTCCAGCAGGCAGACGTCCGGCTTGAGCCGCTCGGCGTCGGCGACCGCTGCCGCGCCGTCGGCGGACTCCGCGACGACCTCGATGTCCGGCTCCAGGCGCAGCAGCGCGGCCAGGGCGGAGCGGATCATCCCCTCGTCGTCGGCGAGCAGCACGCGGATCATCCGGCGACTCCGTTCTCGGCGGGAACCGTGACGACGACGGTGAACGTCTCGCCCTCGCGGCGCACCTCGAGGTCGCCGTCCGCCTCGGCGGCTCGCCGCGCGATCCCGTCGAGGCCCGAACCGCCGGTGCTCTCGGGTGCGTCGACGGCGACGTCGTTGGCGATCTCGTAGCGCCACGACCCGTCCGAGCGCGTGAGGGACAGGCGCGCCCACCGGCCACCGCCGTGCCGCAGCACGTTCGTCGTCGTCTCCCGGATGACGGGCCCGAGGGCGGACGCCGGGGCCAGCGGCGCCTCCGGGTCCACGGCGGCCTCGGCCTCCGTGCCCGCGGCGCGCAGGAGGTCCACCGCGTTGGCGAGCTCGTCGCTCAGCGGCACGGAGCGGAAGCGGGTGGCGAGGTCTCGCGTGCCCTGCCGCGCGTCGTCCACGCTGGCGCGCGCGGCGCGCAGCTGTTCCATGCCTGCTTCCGGGTCCTGCGGCATGAGCCGCTCGGCGAGCTCCAGCTGCAGGGCGATGACCTGGAGGTGGTGCCCCTGCAGATCGTGCACGTCCGTGGCGAGCCGCAGCCGCTCCTGCGTCGCCGCGAGCTTCGCCTCCGAGGCGCGGGCTCGGTCGAGCGCGACGAGCACGTCCCACCACCACAGCGAGGAGACGGTGATGACCGGAAGGAGCGTGGACAGGATGATCAGCTGGATCCAGCTCCCGCTGCCGTCCGGCTCGACGGTGAGGCGGAAGTCGATCACGGCCAGCGCCACGAGCAGTGCGGTACCGGCCAGCACCACGCGGGCGCGTACCCCGGGCGGCCAGTTCAGCAGCATGACCACCTGGACCAGCGGGAGCGCGCCCACGACCCAGGCCCCCGTGACGGTCCCGGCGGCGATCCCGTAGGCCGCCGCGACGAGGAACGGCACGAGGTGGTGCCGCCAGACCACCAGGGGTGCACCCTCTGGCCGGCGCCGGTAGGCGAACAGCGGGGGCAGGGTGGCGAGCCACCACAGCAGCCCGCCCGCGCCGATGGCCAAGGCCGTGGGGCGGCCGAACCCGTCCTCGACGAGGACGCCGACCACGAGAAGGACGACGACCGGCTCGAAGAGCACGATCGCCGACGCGACGTACCACCAGGTCGCGCTGATGCTCCGGGTGAGCCGTAGTGCGGTGCGGGCCTCCGCTGCCGCCGATGTGCTGGCGACGTGTTCGGCCCGGCTGCTCATGGGCCCAGGCTACGGCCATGACACATGTCATGGGTGCGCCGGGCGAAGGACCCTGGAGGCGGTGACACGCAGGCACTTCTGGTCAGGGCTCCCGACCGGTGGACTGGAGCCAGCCCGGGGGACACCCCGGCGCCCACACCGACAGGAGCACACCCATGAGTCTCATCGACACCCTCCAGGACCTCGTCGCGCAGGTGCCCGACCCCGTCCAGCCGCTCATCGTCGCGGCCGCGGGCGCGATTCCCTTCATCGAGGGCGAAGGTGCGGTGGCGATCGGTGTGCTGGGCGGCATCCACCCCGTCGGTGCCGCCGTCGCGGCCGTCATCGGCAACTTCCTCTGCGTGGCCGCGCTCGTCGTCCTCAGCTCCGGTGCGCGCGACGCCGTGGTGACGCGCCACCGCGCGAAGGTCGGTGCCCGGGCCGGTGCTCCTGTGGGCGGCGGATCCACCCTGGAGGTACCGCCGGGCGAGCGCCGCCCCGACGAGGTGCGTGGCGCCGCGCGCAAGGCGAAGTTCCAGCGCGCCTACGAGCGCTACGGCGTGCCGGGCGTGAGCCTGCTCGGCCCCCTGCTGCTGCCCACGCACTTCACGGCCACGATGCTCGCCGCGTCCGGCGTCGGCAAGGCGCGGATCCTGTTCTGGCAGGGGGTCGCCATCGTGGGGTGGACGACGCTCACCGCGCTCGTGGTCAGTGGCGTCGTGAACGCCGTCCACTGAGCCGCCCGACGCCGCCCTGGCTACACGGGTTCGGAGAGCCTGCCCGCGAGCAGCTCCTCGGAGCGTTCCCACAACCGCCGCGCGAGATCGGCGTCCAGTGCCTGGGCGTTCCGGGGGGTGCTGTCCCGGCGCTTGTAGTAGTAGGAGCCTGACTGCCAGTCCGCCCCCGGCGTCCCTCCGGCCAGCCACACGATCTGGTCCGCACCCTGTTCGGGCGTGGACAGCACGACCCGACGGATCGCCGGGTTGGCGGTGAGGAAACGGATGAGGCGCATGATCGGACTGGTCGTGTCCGAGGCGAAGTTCGTCGCGACGTTGCCGGGGTAGAAGGAAGCGGCCGAGAGGCCGTTGGCGTGGTAGCGGCGGTGGAGCTCGGTGGTGAACAGGATGTTCTCGAGCTTCGCGGCTCCGTAGGCGCGCACCGGGTCGTAGTTGCGGTCGTGGTCCAGGTCGTCCAGGTGGATCTCCTGGGTGAACCGGACCGTGCTGGAGGTCTGCAGCACGGACGCCCGCGACGCGACGAGCGTGTCGAGAAGCCGCCGCGTGAGCAGGAACGGCGCCAGGTGGTTCACCTGGAACGTCTTCTCGAACCCGTCGACGGTCTTGGTCCGGTCCCCGAAGACCCCGCCCGCGTTGTTGACGAGCACGTCGATCCGCGGATAGGCGGTGCGGAGCTGGTCGGCGAGGCGTTCCACGTCGTCGAGGCGGGTGAAGTCCGCGACGTAGCCGTCGACCTCGAGCTCCGTGGCCACGGTGCGGGTCTTCTCGGGCGAGCGGCCCACGACGACGACGGTGTGCCCGTCCGCATGGAGCCGGCGTGCGGCCGCCGCCCCGATGCCGTCGCTCGCGCCCGTGATGACGACCACCTTGTTATCGCTCATGATTCTCGAACCCCTCGTGGGACTGTCTCGCGGGACTGTGTTCCTAACATGAGACACGGTACCACTTATGGCGTGTAGTACCGTCAAGGTCATGACTGCGAACCAGGCCGGGCAGGGTGTGCGGGCGCGGGCGCGCGAGGCCATGCGTGCCGAGGTCGCTCTGGCGGTCCAGGACCTGGTGCTCGAACGGGGCTACGACGAGACGACGGTGGACGACATCTGCGCGTCCGCCGAGATCTCCCGCAGCACGTTCTTCCGGTACTTCCCCTCCAAGGAGGACGCGCTCTTCGGTACGACCGCCGACGCCGGTGAGCGCCTCCGGGACGCGCTGACGGCGCGACCGGGGAGCGAGACGCCATGGGCAGCCCTGCGGCATGCTCTCGACGCGTTGATCGAGCAGTACGAAGGCCATGACGAGCGCACCCGCCGGCTCACCCGGCTCATCGTGAGCAACCCGGCGCTCGCCGCTCGGCACCGCGAGAAGAACGCTCGATGGCAGGAGCTCCTCCGGCCGGAGGTCGCCCGGCGCATCGGCGCCGACCCGGCCGACGTGTCCGATCCTCGTGCGCACGCGGTGATCGCTTCCGCGCTGGGGTGTGTCGAGGCGGCTCTGGCGGCCTGGACGCAGAGCGCTCGGCCGCAACCGATCGCGACCCTTCTGGACCGTGCCATGGGGGCCACCAGCGCACTCGGCTGAGCGGGGCGCCCGCCTCCGGCGATCACACCAGGCGCACTCCGGTCAGGCGTCCTCCGGTCAGGCGTCCTCGCGTGGGCGGGGGTCGGCCAGCAGCGCGTCGATCGCCTCGGGGGTGGGCAGGTCGGTGACCCCCGGGCCGGAGAACAGGTTCACCAGCGTGTCGGCGATGTCCCGGACGGCGACGTTGGACCGGTTGGACGCGTCCCGCAACATGCCGAACGCCTCCGCGTCGTCGATGCCGTGGACCACCATCAGCACGCCCTTGGCCTGTTCGATCACCGCACGCCGCTCCGCCGACGCCTGGATCGAGGCGGTCGCGTCCCGCGCGGCGGCCGCACGGTGGGAGTTGGTGACGTCGATGAAGTAGCCGTACAGCTCCGTCACCCGGCCGGTCGCCGGATCCCGCTTGCCCTGGCCGGTCACTGCCAGCGTCCGCGTCCTGCCCTGGGCGTCGAGGATGCGGTGCACCGAGCTGAACGTCTGGCCGGTCTCGGCCGCGCGCCGCAGCACGCCGTCCACGTGCCCTTTGTCGTCCGGGTGCTTGTGCGACAGCATCAGCGGTGTCGTCGGTACGACCTCACCCGGCTCGAAGCCGTGCATGAGGTACACCTCGTCCGACCATGCCCACTCGCCCGTCGCCAGGTCGAGCCGGTACCGACCCACGGGTGGCCTGTCGCCCCCGTCGAGTGCCTGCTCGACCTTGCCGAGCGAGACCTCACCAGGAACCTGTGCAGAGTTCATGAGCACCTTCCAGAACGAGTTGCTGAACTGGTGCTCCGAACAGTACGGGAAAGGTGACCGCCGGGCGCGGGTACGCGCGGTCTCGGCGCTTCCCCCTTCACCGGTGCGACGTGCGCGTTCCGTCGTCGCGGTGCGCCAGGGTGGCCAGCGCATCCTTCCAGTGCCCCTCGGCGGCGGCCGCGTGCCGTTCCGTGTCGATGTTCTCCTGGACGACGGTGACGAGCGTGCCGCCGTCGTCGGGCTCGAGGACGATGCGGATCTCGTCGTAGTTCTCGGGAACGTCCTCGAGCCCGTTCAGCGGCGCGAAGTGGGTGAAGTGCAGCAGCCGTGGACGTT
This sequence comes from Promicromonospora aerolata, assembly GCF_042682255.1. NCBI lineage: Bacteria > Bacillati > Actinomycetota > Actinomycetes > Micrococcales > Promicromonosporaceae > Promicromonospora > Promicromonospora aerolata. The sequence continues at coordinate 1,488,694 of NZ_JBHUHF010000001.1, read as the reverse complement.
CGACCGCGATCACCCGGCCCTTGTCGGCGACCACACGACCGAAGAAGTGGCCCTCGAAGGTGATGGGGCTGCCCGGGCGGAAGTCGGTCTCGATGTTGGCGCCGAGCACCCACCGCGCTCCAGGGTGCATGAGCTCGGCCCAGACCCGTTCGGGCGGCTCGGCGACATGGGTCGTCGCGGTGACGGTGTGCCGCGGCGTGTCGGCGCTCACTTGAACAGCTGGTCCGCCGCGACCGACAGCCGCACCTCGTCGCCTGCGACCGAGGCGATCTGGTCCGCCTCGACGTAGCGGTGTCCGGAGAAGACGCCGGTGGCATCGACCCGGATGAAACCGAGGCGCACCAGGCGCTCCTGCGCCTGCTCGCTCATGCCGCTGTCGGTACTGAAGATGTCGGCGAACGACGTCAGCCAGTTGCCCGACGTCTCGGTCGTCTGACCGGTGCCCGTGACCGCACCGGCGTCGGCCATGCGCACCTCGTCGACGGTGCCCACCTCCTCGCCGGCGGCATCGACCACCGTCATACCCGTGGTGACCTCCCGGATGGGCCCCTCGGGCCCGACGAAATCGGTCATGTCCGTCCTCCTTCGCGTGTGTGCTCGTGATCCTCTGCCGGGGGTCTCCGCCGGGTCGCCGGCCGGCGACCACGGCCGTCCCGGGTCAGCTCGGCGGCTCGACCGGCTCGGCACCGCGCTCGATGGGCACCCCGGAGAACTCGGTGTCGACCGGGTCCGCGAACCGCCGTCCGTTGATCTCGTCGTGCCGCATGAAGGTCGGCGGGTCCACGTGCACGCGCAGCGTGTACTCGCCGTCCTCCGGCAGGTCCCAGTTGCGTGCGTAGTGGTAGAGCATCGGGTGCCAGACCAGCTCCTGCGGGAACGGTCCGAGCTCCCGCCCGTCGGGCGTCACGAGCGTCGCGGTCACGTTCAGGCCGGGGACGAAGCGCCCGTCGGCCCCGTCGCAGACGACGACCTCCACGTGCGCGTTGGCGTCACCCGGGTTGTGCCACACCAGCTCGCCGTCCTCCAGGTGGTACATGCCCTCGGCCTTCTCGATGGCGTAGCCGATCAGGTAGTCGCCGACCCGCTGCGTGCCCCCGGCGTCGGCCACGTCCTGCACCATGTGGTCGAGGGCTTCGCGATAGGCCTTGCCCTGGGCGGCGGCGAGCTGCAGCTGGCGCTCGGTGGCCTCCGACGAGGTGGGGTCCCTCGGCGGTGTGGTGGCTGGTGTCGACATCCGTGCCTCCTCGTCCAGGGTGGTGGTGCTCTCGATGCTCCACCGTCCGGCGGGTCCCCGCATCCGGGGTCGGGGTCATCCCGACGGATGCCGGAGCGCCGACACCTGCAGAATGGGGTGCATGACCCAGCCACCCCGCCGGAGCCTGTACTCGTCGGTGCGCCGAGTGCTGCACGCCGACCCGTCGACGGTCCCGGACACCGAGGTGCAGCCCGCCGTCGACGACGCCATGGTGCTCCGGGCCCTGGACCTGGCGATGCGCATCGGCGAGTCGATGTTCGCCGTCGGGGCGTCGGCCCACGAGGTGACCCTGGCGATCACCCGTGTGGCCGACGCGTACGGGCTCCGCGGTGTGCACGTGGACGTGACCTACACGTCGATCACCCTCTCGTACCACCGCAGCGGCGAGGGGTGGCCGCACACGCTGCTCCGGGTCGTGCGCGTGGCGGCGCCCGACCACACGAAGCTGCAGCGGCTGCAGGCGCTGCTGGTCGAGATCGACGAGGGCAAGAGCCTGGACGAGGCCCGCACCGCGTTCCGGGCGATCCGCCGGGTCCCGTTCCGGTACCGGCCGCCGGTCGTCGTGACCGCACGGGCCCTGCTGGCAGTCGGCGTGAGTATCCTCTCCGGCGGTTCACCGGTGGTCGTGGCGCTCACCTTCGTCGCGGCGCTCGCGGCCGCGGCGACCCAGTCGGGGCTCGCCCGGCTCCGGGTCCCGTCGTTCTTCAGCCAGATCGCCGGCGCCTTCGTCACCACGGTGGTCGCGGTGGCCGTGTCGGCCCTCGCTGCGGCGGGCATCGAGCCGTTCGCCGGGGTGCTGCCCTCCATCATCGTGGCGTCCGGGATCGTGCTCATGCTCTCCGGCCTCATGGTCGTGGGCGCGGCGCAGGACGCGATCGACGGGTTCGCGCTCACGGCCGCTGGACGCGTCCTCGACCTCACGCTCCAGACGCTGGGCCTGGTGGTGGGCATCCTGGCCGGCCTGGAGCTCGGCAGCGTGCTCGGCTACCGGATGACCCTGCCGGACGGGCCGCCACCCTTCGGCCCGCTCCCGAACCAGCTCGCCGGCGCGATCATCATCGCGGTCGCGGTGGCGCTGTTCAACGGCGCCGGCGCCCGCATCATCGCCGTCAGCGCCGTGCTGGGCACGGTCACTGCGCTCGGGCACGCCGCCGGGGTGGCCTCCAACCTGCACGAGGCGGCAGCGAGCGGTGTCGCGGCGCTGCTCGCCAGCTTCGTCGGAGTGCTGATCGCCCACAAGCTGCACGTACCGTCGGTCGCGGTGACGACGGCGGCCATCGTGCCCCTCGTCCCCGGCGGCGCGGTGTTCTACGGGCTGCTCGGCATGGTGCACGCCGACCCGATCTCCGCACCCGGAGGCGGGGCCGGCTCCCTCGTCCTCGCGGCCTCCGTCGGCGTCGGGCTGGCGGCGGGCGCCTCGCTGGGGATCTATCTCGGCACACCCGTCCGGGCCACGCTCGCCAGCGTCGCCCGGTCCAGGGCGCGCGTCCGGCACTGACGGACTGCGTGATCGCGTGGCCGTGGCGGACCGGCCCACGAGCGGTCAGCCGCGCAGCGCCTGCCGGAGGTCCTCGGGGGTCGTCACCGGCCGGTCGCACACGAAACCCCGGCACGCGTAGGCGGCCGCCCGCCCGTCGACGAGGGGGCGCTCCGCCAGCAGGGGGACGTCCGGCGCGTCCGGTACGCCGACGGCGACCACCAGGCCGGGCGACACCGCCCGCCGCGCCACGTGCTCGAGCGCGGCCCGCGCCTCGTCGTCGTGCCCCACGACGGCGACCTGCAGCGGGCCGGCGGCGAGCGCCTCGGCCGTGGCGAGCGTCCAGCCCGCGAACCGTGGCGCCTGCCGGGCCAGGGCGCCCGCGGCGGCCACCGCGGCCTCGGCGGCCCGCCGGTGTCGTGGCGACCCGGTCAGCGCGGCGTAGGTGCCGAGGGCCCCGGCGAGCGCCGACTGCCCCGAGGGCTCCGGGCCGTCGGAGGGGTCCTTGGGCCGGCTCACGAGGCGCTCGGCGTCGTCGGCCACGTCGAAGAACCCGCCTGCGTCGTCGCCGAACCGGGCCAGTGCGGTGTCCAGGAGGTCGCCGGCGGCCCGCAGCCATCGGACCTCGCCCGTCGCCTGGTGCAGCGCGAGGAGCCCCTCGGCGAGGTCGCCATGGTCGGCGGCGACACCCGGCGCGCTCCCGACGACCCCGCCGCGCGACGCCCGCCGCAGGCGCCCGTCGACGAGATGACGGCTCAGGACGAGGTCGGCGCAGGCCCGGGCGGCCTCGACGTGGTCGGGCACGCCGAGCAGGATCCCGGCCTCCGCGAGGGCGGCGATCGCCAGGCCGTTCCATGCCGTGACGACCTTGTCGTCGCGCGCGGGCTGGGGCCGGGCGGCACGGGCGTCGGCCAGCCGGGCCCGCGCTCCCGCCCACCAGTCCGGGTCGGGGTCCTCGTGCCGCTGCAGGGTCGAGGCGCCCTGCTCGAACGTGCCCTGGGCGGTGACGGACAGCACCGCCGCGGCGCGCGCCCCGTCGTCGGGTCCGAGGACGGCGGTGAGCTGTGCCGGGGTCCACACGTAGGTGAGCCCTTCGACGCCGTCGGTGTCGGCGTCGAGCGCGGAGGCGAAGCCGCCCTCGGGCGTGCCCAGGTCCCGGCGGAGGAACTCGGCGCTCTCCCGGGCGACCCGCTCCGCGAGCGGTGATCCCGTCGCGCGGTACAGGTGCAGGTAGACGCGCAGGAGCTGGGCGTTGTCGTACAGCATCTTCTCGAAGTGCGGCACCACCCAGGCGTCGTCCACCGCGTAGCGCGCGAACCCGCCCGCCAGCTGGTCGTAGATGCCGCCGCGGGCCATCGCCGCGCAGGTGCGCTCGACGATGCGCAGTGCGTCGGGATCGGCGGTGCGGGCGTGGTGGCGCAGGAGGTGCTCGAGCGTCATCGACGGCGGGAACTTGGGCGCACCACCGAATCCGCCACGTGCCGGGTCGGCGTCGCGGGCCACGAGCCGTACGGCCCGGTCGAGCGCGGCGTCGTCGAGCGCCTCGGGCGTCAGCCGCGCGGACGTGCGCGCGACGGCGGAGGTGATCGCGGCGCCCTGCTGCTCGACGGCGTCCCGGCGCTCCGTCCAGGCTTCCGTGACCCCGTCGAGCAGCGCGAGGAAGTGTTCGCGCGGGTAGTAGGTGCCGCAGTAGAACGGCTCGCCGTCCGGCGTGAGAAAGCAGGTCATGGGCCAGCCGCCCTGACCCGTCAGCGCGGTCGTCGCGGCCATGTAGACGGCGTCGACGTCCGGCCGCTCCTCCCGGTCCACCTTCACGGCGACGAAGCGAGCGTTGACGGCAGCGGCCACGCCGGCGTCCTCGAACGACTCGTGCGCCATGACGTGGCACCAGTGACAGGCCGCGTACCCGACGGACAGGAGGACCGGGACGTCGCGCCGCCGGGCCTCGGCGAACGCGTCATCACCCCACTCCCGCCAGTCGACCGGATTGTCCGCGTGCTGCAGGAGGTAGGGGCTCGTCGCACTCGCCAGACGGTTCGCCATCCCACCAGCCTGACATCCGGCGCTCGCGGTCGCGCCCGGCGTGACGTCCTCACGGCTCGTGCGCGGGACGCAGGACGACCTCCGAGTGGGCGGCGGCGACGGTGGCCGAGCGGTGTGCCACGAGGAGCGTGGCCCGGTCGGCGGCCCGGCCGAGGACCTCCATGATGACGGCGTCCGCCTCCGGGTCCAGGGACGCCGTCGGCTCGTCGAGGACGAGGACGCGCGGGTCGCGCAGCAGGGCGCGGGCGATCGCCACCCGGGCGCGCTGACCCCGGACAGACCGGTGCCGTGCTCGCCGACGGGCGTGGCCAGTCCGAGCGGGATCCCGCTCGACGCGTCGAGCAGCCCCGCGGCGCGGGCGGCGGCGTCGACCATGTCCGCGGTGGCGGTCGGGTCGCCGAGCGTGATGTTGCTGCGGACGGTGCCGCGCAGCAGCGGTGAGGACTGCGGTACGACGGCGACGAGGTCGCGGAGCGTCGCGTCGGGCAGGCGGCGCAGGTCGGTCCCGTCGATGCGCACGCTTCCGGCGTCGGGGTCCCAGAGGCGCAGCGCGAGCCGTGCGGCGGTGGTCTTGCCCGCACCGGACGGGCCGGTGAGCGCGACGATCTCGCCGGGCCGGACGTGCAGGCTGAACCGGTCGAGCACGGGCCGGTGCCCGTCGTAGGTGAACGTGACCTGGTCCAGGACGAGCCCTTCCTCGTCGGCGACCGCGGGCTCGGCCCGTCCGGCAGAGGGCCCGCCGGCGGGCGCGCCGACGGGCTCGTCGGCGGGCTCGTCGACGGCGGGCCGGGTGGCGAGCACGTCGGTGATCCGTTCCGCGGAGGCGCGCAGGGTCCCGGCGCTGCGCAGCAGGTCGGCGATCTGTGCCGCCGGGCCGAGCCCGGCGACGGCCACCGTGACGGCGAGCGGGATGGCGGCGGGGGCGATCGCCCCGCGGTCGAGCAGCACGATGCCGAGCGTGCCGAGTGCCGCGGCGGCCAGGGTCGCGTCGGCGATGCCGCGCTCGAGGCCCAGGCGGGCGGCCTCCCTGGCCTGGGTGCGGGCGAGAGTGCGGGTGTCCTCGGTGATGCGGTCGAGCTGGGCGTCGAGGGCGTCGGCGCCCGTGAGCTCACGCAGCCCCCGGACGGTGTCGAGCAGGTCCGACCGCACCGTGGCGGCGCCGGCCGCGAGCGCCGCGCTGTCGCGGCGCGCCCGGCGTGCGGTCGCCAGGGGTACCGCGACACCGACCACGAGCAGGGGAACCCACACGAGCAGCAGCAGCGGGCTGAGCGAGACGGAGACGGCGGTGCTGACCGACAGGACGAGCAGCGCGCTGAGGGTCTGCGCGGCGGTGTGCGCGTAGAGCCATTCGAGCGTCTCGATGTCGGTGACGATCGTGGTCACGAGGTCACCGGTGCGCCGCCCGCGGGTGCGGGCCGGGAGCGCGTGCCGCAGGGCGTCGAAGACCCGGCCGCGCAGCGTGCCGATGAGCCGGTACGCCAGGTCGTGGGACACCCAGGACTCGCGCCAGGCCGCCGCGGCGGCTATGAGGCCCAGGGCGGTCAGCGTGAGGGCGGGGAGCCGCAGGGCCACGGGCTCGCCGGCCATGACGTGGCCGACGGCGACGGCGAGGCCGAGGGCGATCGTGAGCACGACGGTCTGGCTGACGACGCTCCACAGCACGGTCTCGACGAACAGGCCGCGGCGGGTGGCGATGACGGGCAGCAGCCGCAGGACCGCCCTCATCGGACGCCGCTCGCGGTGCGCGCCGGCAGCGTGGGCGGCCCGTCGCCGTACGCCACGGCGCGCCCGTCCCGGAGCGCCACCCACCGGTCGGCGTGGACGCAGGCGCTCTCCCGGTGGGCAATGAGGACCGTCGTGCGGTGGGGTGAGGCGGCGGCGACGGCATCCATGACGCGCCGCTCGGTGTCCGGGTCGAGCGCGGAGGTGACCTCGTCGAGCACCAGCACGGGAGCGGGCGACAGCAGCCCCCGGGCGATGGCGAGCCGTTGCCGCTGCCCGCCGGAGAGCTGCTCCCCGTTCTCGGCCAGCACGGTGTCGTACCCGGCGGGCAGGGCGCGGACCACGTCGTGGACGTCGGCGACCGTGCAGGCGCGCTCGATCTCGGCGTCGGTGGCCTCGGGCCGGTAGAGGCGCAGGTTGTCGCGCACCGTCCACGCGAACAGGGTGGGGTCCTGCGGCACGACGACGACGCTGCGGCTGCGGGCTCGCCGGGTGTAGTCGCGCAGGTCGACGTCGTCGACCTGCAGCCGCCCGGTGCCGGGGTCGATCTCGCGTTCCAGCAGGCGCGCCAGCGTGCTCTTGCCCGACCCGGACGGGCCGACGACGGCGAGGCGCTCGCCGGGCCGCACCTGCAGGCTGAGGCCGTCGAGCCCGGTCCCCGTCCGGGGTAGTGGTAGGTGACGTCGTCGAGCTCGACCGCGCCGGCGGTGGCGGGTACCGCGTGGGTGCCGTCGTCGGCGAGGGCCGGGGGCCGCGAGAGGAGCCGGTCGAGGCCGTCGACGGCGGTCAGACCGAGGTACCCGGCGTGCCAGGTGGTGCCCAGGTCCTGCACGGGCCGGAAGCACTCGCGGGCCAGCAGGAGCACGGTCACGGCGGCCGGGCCGCGCAAGTCACCGGAGAGCACCGCGGCCAGGGCGGCGACCACGGCGAGGACGGTGCCCAGGTGCATGGCCACGCCGCTCACGAAGGTCTCGACGAGCGAGAGGCGCAGCTGGGCCATGGTGGAGCCGCGCAGCTGGTCCGCGTCGGCGGCGAGCCGGGCGCCGACCCGCCCGGTCGCCCCGAAGGCGCGCAGCAGCGGGATGTGCTGCAGCGCCTCGACGTAGTCGGAGGAGAGCCGCGTGAACCGGTCCCACCGGCGCCGTCCGGTGCGCAGCAGCCGCGCGTCCCATGCTCGCGGTGCGAGCACCGCGAGCGCGACGGCGCCCGCGAGGACGGCTCCGGCTCCGGCCGAGTACGCCAGGACGAGCGTGACGACGACGGCGGGGACGACGAGCACGACGATCAGCTGCGGCAGGTAGCGGGTGTAGTAGGCGTCCAGGCCGTCCACCCCGTCGAGGACCGTCGCCGTGTCCTGCCCGGAGTCCCGTTCGGCGACCGGCACCCCGCCGAGCCGGGTCAGCAGGCGCCGGCGGAGCCGGATGCGCACGGCGGCCCCGAGGCGGGCCGCGAGGGGCTCGCGCGCCCCCGTCAGCACGCCCCGGACCAGGGTGATCCCGGCCAGCGCCGCCACGGCGGGCAGCGGGTCGCCCGCGCCCCGGACGAGCACCGCGATGACCGACCCCGCGGCGATCGCGAACGCCACGTGCAGGGCGGACAGGGCGACGCCGAGACCGGCCAGGGCGATGATCACGCCCGGCACGGCTCCGGCGAGCTGGAGCAGGCGGCGGTGGACCACCTCAGAACGCGCTGGGGTAGAGCCGCTCGGCGATGTCCCGGACGATCGAGATGTTGCCGAGGGTGCCGGGGAACACGTCCGCGCTCGAGACGGCGATCAGGCGGTCCTTCCGTACGGCGGGCATGTCCGGGAACGTGGTCGTCAGGTAGTCGCGGGTCGCGGCCTCGTGCTCCTCGTCGTAGACGGAGAACACGAGCGCGTCGGGCTCGGCCGCGGCGAGGGACTCCGGGGTGATCGTCGCGGCGAAGAACTCGGCGAACGCCGGGTCGTCGGGGCCGTAGACGTTGTCGGCTCCGGCGCGGCGCAGGATGTCGTGCTCGATGCCCGCGCCGATGGCCTGCAGGGTGGTGCCCTCGACGTACACCTGGGCCACCCGGAGCGGTTCGACGTCGGCGACCGCGGCGGCGACCTCGTCCAGCGTCGCCTCGCTCTCCGTGACGAGATCTTCCGCCTCGGCACGGACGCCGAAGATCTCCCCGACGTTCTCCAGGTCGTCGAACAGGTCCGTGACCTCGCCGGTCATCCGCCGGTCCGCACAGCCGCCGGTGGCGACGTAGACGGCCGCACCGGCCTGCTCGAGCTGGTCGATGCCGGCGAAGCCCTGCTCGGCGGTGAACTCGTAGGTGGTCGGCGAGTACACGAAGTCGGGCTCGACCGCGAGAAGGTCCTCCCGGCTGGGCGGCATGGCCCCACCGAGGACGGGGACCTCCTCGGCGAGCGGGGCGACGTCGTCGGGCAAGGCCTGCTGCTGCGCCTGGGCCTGTCCCGCGAGACGGTCGGCCAGCCCGAGGCGCAGCAGCAGCTCGGTCTGCGCCGGGTGCATGCCGACCGCCGCCTCGGGAGCGCCCTCCACGGTCACCTCGCGACCGCAGTTCTCCACGGTCACGGCCTGGCCCGTGCCGGTCTGGCCAGGGGCCGGGGTGACCGCCGACCCGCAGCCGGCGAGGAGCAGGGCCCCGGCGGCGAGCGCGGCGGCTGCGGCGGGGCGGGTACGTGCGTGCGATGGGGGAGTCATCCGGGAACGCTGCTTTCTGGAAGGGGTTCATGGGTCGGGACGGCGGCGTCGGCGGCGGTGGTGAGCCGGCTGAACGCGAAGACCGGTGCGTCGGTGTCCCCGTGCACCCGGACGTCGACGTCGAAGGTGGTACGGATCAGCTCCGGGGTCAGCACACGAGCGGGCGGTCCGGCGGCGACGAGGCGGCCGCCGTCGAGCACCACCACCTGGTCGCAGTACCGGACCGCGAGGTTCAGGTCGTGCAACGCGGCGAGCACGGTGCGGCCGAGGCTGCGCACGGTCGTCATCAGCTCGTGCTGGTGGCTGATGTCCAGGTGGTTGCTCGGCTCGTCGAGCACCAGCACGGGACTCTCCTGGGCGAGGGCGCGGGCGAGCATGACGCGCTGCCGCTGGCCGCCGGAGAGGGTGGCGACCATGCGGTCGGCCAGCTCGGTGGTCCCGGTGCGGCGCATGGCGTCGGCGACGACGTCGAGGTCCGTGGAGGTGTCCCGCCCGAACGCCGCGTGGTGCGGGACGCGGCCGAGCAGCACCGTCTCCTCGACGCTGAGGTCGAAGTCGGTGGGCGGGTCCTGCAGCATCACCGCCACCGCCCGGGCCGCGCGGCGTCCCGTCAGCTGCTGGACGTCCTGCCCGTCGAGCCGCACGGTGCCGTGCGTGGGCCGCACCGCCCGGTAGAGCGTGCGGAGCAGCGAGGACTTGCCGCTGCCGTTCGGCCCGACCAGACCGACCACCGTTCCGGGCTCGACGGCCAGCGACGCCCGCTGGACGACGTCGCGGCCCCCGAGGCGCACGGTGACGTCGTCGAAGTTCACCCTCATCGGCCGAACCCCGCCCGCTCGGCGTCGCCGCGGCGCATCAGCCAGAGGAAGAACGGAGCACCGACGAACGCGGTGAGGATGCCCAACGGGATCTCGGTCGGGGCGGCCACGGTACGGGCCAGCAGGTCGGCCGCCGTCAGGAACACGGCCCCGCCCAGCACCGTGACCGGCAGCATCCGCCGGTGGTCCGCGCCCACCGCGATGCGCGCGATGTGCGGAATCACGAGCCCGACGAACCCGATCCCGCCGGCGACCGACACCACCGTGCCGGTCAGCAGCGACGCCACCACGAGCAGCAGCGCGCGCAGGCGGGCGGCGTCCACCCCCAGGGAGACCGCCGACTCGTCGCCGGTCATGAGCGCGTTGAGCGACCGCGAGAGCAGCGCGGCGGCCACACAGGCCACAGCGAGCGCGACCGCGGGGCCGACGAGGCTGGCCATGGTCGCCGCCGAGACGCTCCCGAGCAGGAAGAACAGCACGCTCACCACGTTCTGCGCGCTGGTGGAGATGGTCAGATAGCTCGTGACGGCGCTGAACAGCGTGCCCAGCGCCACACCCGCGAGGATCATCCGGGTGGGGGACAGGCTGCCGTTCTTGCGCGCCAGCGTGGCCACGCACGCGCAGGCGCCCAGCGCGCCGGCGAAGGCCGCGACGTTCAAGGACAGCCCGCCCAGCGCGGCAGAGCCGAGCACGATCACCAGCACCGCGCCCACGCTCGCCCCGGAGGAGACCCCGAGGATGTAGGGCTCTGCCAGGGGGTTGCGGACCGTGACCTGCATCAGGGCGCCCGCCAGCGCGAGCCCGGCGCCGGCCAGGCCGGCCAGCAGCGCCCGGGGCAGGCGGAACTGCCAGACCGCCTGGTCCTGGAGCGGCGTGAGCGACCCGTCGGACATCCACGGCATGCCCGGCAGCAGGTGCCCGAGCACGATCTGCGCGGCCTGCGCCGGGCTCACCGCCACCGAGCCGACCGCGCCCGAGACCACCACCAGCAGGCACGCGGCGACGGCCAGCGCGAGACAGAGCAGCCACGTGCGGCGGGCCAGGCGGCGACGGGCGCGGCCGGGCGGGGTCGAACCGACCTCGACGCTCTCGGGGCGGGGCGCCTGCGCAGGCGGGTTCAGCAGCACGGACGGAACGGTACTGATAATCATTCTCAGACGCAAACAGGGCGAACCGGCACGCCTCGCTCCCGGGTGCGACCGCCGCTCCGTCGGATGCCAGCGGGGGCCGGTCGGTCCATAGTGGCTGGAGAGCGAGGCCGGCCGGAGTGCCAGGCGGGCAGGAGGGGGTGGCGATGCGGGACGTCGAGGACCTGCTCACCCACAGCTGCGACGCCGACCGCGGCATCCACCGCCGGCGGCACGGCAGGGGGTTCACCTACGTGGACCACCGCGGTGACCGGGTCACCGACCCGGAGGTGCTCGCGCGGATCCGTGCGCTCGCGGTCCCGCCCGCGTGGACCGACGTGTGGATCTGCCGCGAGGCCACGGGCCACGTCCAGGCGACGGGGCGGGACGCGAAGAACCGCAAGCAGTACCTGTACCACCGCCGGTGGCGCGAGCACCGCGACGCCGCCAAGTTCCAGGAGCTGCTCGGGTTCGGCGAGGGGCTCGTGCCGCTGCGCCGGCGCGTCGACGCGGACCGGCGCGCGCCGCGGCTCGGCCTGGAGCGTGTGGTCGCGACCGTCGTCTGGCTGCTCGACGCGACGCTGGTCCGGGTGGGCAACGACGAGTACGTCCGGTCCGGCGAGTCGTTCGGGCTGACGACGCTACGAAACCGGCACGCCACGGTCGACGGGGCCGAGGTGCGGTTCCGGTTCCCGGGCAAGTCCGGCACGCCGCACGACGTCGTGGTCCAGGACCGGCGGGTCGCCAACATCGTCCGCCGCTGCCGGGAGCTCCCCGGCCAGCAGCTGCTGCAGTACGTGGACGGCGACGAGGTCCGGAGCGTCGGGTCCCGCGACGTCAACGACTACCTCGGCCGGGTGACCGCGGCCGAATACACCGCCAAGACGTTCCGCACGTGGGGAGCCAGCGCGGTCGCGCTCGGCCACCTGCGCCGCCTCGAACCGGCAAGCCGGAGGGAGCACGAGGCGCACCGTGCCGAGGCCGTCCGGATCGCCGCGGCCCACCTCCACAACACGCCCGCGGTGTGCCGCAAGAGCTACATCCACCCCGCGATCCTCGCCGACGACCGCGACGATCTCGACCGCCTCATCGAACGGTCGCGCGCCAACGCCGTCCGGACGTCGCGCTGGATGGACGCCGACGAGCGCGCCCTGCTGAAGTTCCTGACGGCCGCGGAGGACGCGCACCATGCCCCCGCCGCCTGACCGTGCCACCGCCCCGACGACAACGGACATCACTGCCGGGCCCCCGAATCCTGACCAATCCGCTTTGATGGGTCGATACCACCTTCGACGTCAAGGAGATCCCAGGATGACCCAGACAGCCCAGGTCGGCACCGTCTACCAGACCAGCCAGGAGCTTCTCGACGCCGACCTGCCCCGTCTCAGCGTCGTGCTGGACGCCAGCGGGTACGCGGTCCAGCGGGACGCCGACGGCAACTGGTACAGCGTGTCCTCCGTGGGCCCGGGGGATCTCGCCGAGATCTACACCCTCATCCATGTGCCCGCCGCGACGCTCCCGACCACCTACGGTTCGGTCGTCATCGCCGACAACGGCACGCCCTTCATGCGCCGCTGGGACGCGGCGACGGACGACCGCTTCGGTCTGGAGCACTGGATCGGGCCCGACGGGGTCAGCGTGACGGCCGACCATCTGCGGCGCCTCGGCATCGCCCGGGCCTGGGACGCCGGAGCGTCCAACGGAGCCGCGCGAGCCGGCGGCCGGCGTGCGCGAGCACACGCGGCCGAGCGCACCGCGGCGCGATGAGGCCGGGTACGCGACATTTCACCCATAACCGCTATCGTTCCTGTCGTGAGGGAGAACCCGAGGCCGACCCGCCACCTGGAGCACATCGAACAGGAACGGGTCGGCGTGCCGATACCCGGTGCCGCGCACGGATGGTCCTCGGCGTGGGCGGCGGACGGGACCGCACCGGACGAGGCGACGCCCGACGGTGACGCCACGCCAACCCCGGCGGACGATGCCGGCCCCGATGTCGGCCCTGATGCCGACACGGAGCCGCGGCGCTCGCGGCTGCGGTACCTGGTGGCGGGCGGTGTGACGCTCGGCGTGGTCGCGCTGGGCGTCGGCGGAGCGCTGGCGCTGCGGGGGGACGAACCGAGCGAGGCCGGTGCCGCCACGACCGTCACCGAGGTGCTGGACCTGCCGGCGATCGTCCCGGGCGACCAGGCGTCGGACGGCGCCACGGGCCTGGACCCGCGCGTGACCGAGGCGCGCACCCTGCTGGCCGACGCGGTCGAGGAGGGCGAGGCGGTCCACGCCCAGGCGGCCGCGCGGAGCGCGGTGTCGTCGTCGGCCCTGCAAGCCCTGCGCGACGCGCTCGACGCCGGCGCGCAGGCCCTGGACCGACAGCCGCCGGGCGGGGAGAGCCCTGAGCCGCGCACCGTCGACTACCTCGGGACCCTCGACGCGCGCCGTTCGGCGATCCTCGACGCGGCGGCCGACATCACGGCAGCCCGACCGGCCCTACCGGGTTCGACGACGCCGTGGTCGTCCCCGGGCAGCGGGTCGGAGGGCACGTCGGTGACCGGCCCGTCGCCCGACGAGGACGGCGCGGACGAGGGCGGCGGGGGGAGCGGCGATCCGGGCGGTGGGGAGACCGGCGGCGACTCCGAGGGTGGCGGCACGGATGACAGCGGCAGCTCGGGCGGGAGCACGCCGACGCCGACCGCCACCACGCCGCCGACCACGGAGCCGACGCCGGAGCCGAGCGCCGATCCCACGCCCAGTCCGAGCCCCGACCCGGAGCCGGAGCCCTCGGTCTCTCCCACGGCCACGGCCTCGGCGAGCCCGGCCGGCACCGCGCCGCCCGCCTGACGACGGGCTCGCACCAGGCACTTCACAATGTCGTACGGATCTTTACAACGTCGTACGCAGGCGGCAGGATGGCTGCCCTGGCGGGGATTGAATCCATTTAATGCCCGCCGCTCGGGCTCCGACGGTGGGGCCCGGCCCGGTCCGACTCGACGACGAGACGACAAGGTGATCCCCATGCAGAATTTTCCAGGGCGCGCTCCTGACAGGATAGAAAGCGCTTACCGGCCACGGTCCGGACCCGGGGCGCCCCGGCCCGCCCGGGCCGCCCGACCGGTCGTGGCCGGCCTGGCCGCCGCGGCGCTCGCGCTCCCGCTGGTGGCGACGGTGGCTGCCGCGGCGGAGGCCGCGGCGCCGACGGCGGTCCGGGTGGCGCACGCCGAACCCGGCGCGCTCCACCTTCGCTGGAACGCGGTGCCGGACGCCGCAGGCTACGTCCTGACCCGGAGCGACACGCTCGACGGCGAGTACACCGAGATCGCCCGTACCGACGAGCGGACCGTCTTCGCGACCGACGCCGAGGCCGACACGTCGGCGGTGAACTACTACCGCGTGCGCACCATCGGCGCGGACGGCGAGTCCGCACCGTCGGCGGCCGCCGTCGGCACGCTGGTGGGCGGCGGCGTGCCCGACCCGACGTTCCCCGACGACGGCGTGCTCACCCTCGACCTGGGCAGCGGTACGACGGCCGCGGGAGCGGTAGCGATCGATGCCGGCACGATGTACGGCGCCGACGAGCGGATCGGGTTCGTCGACCCCGGCGAGGTCACCGCCACCGATCGCGGCGGCGCCGATGCGCTGCGCTCCGACTTCGTCACCGTCGGCGACACCGAGCTGGTCGCCGACCTGCCGAACGGCGACTACCGCGTCGGCCTGGTCTCCGGCGACTCCGAGGGCGCCACCGACATCGCCATCACCGCCGAGCAGATGGCGAAGGTCCAGGCGACCGAGAAGCCGGCCGGCCAGTACCTCGAGATGGAGTTCGACATCGCGCTGGTCGACGGCCAGCTCAACCTCGAGCTCTCCGGGTCGGCGGCGAACCTCGCCGCGCTGACCCTCACGCGGATCTCGCCCCGCGAGGCTGCGTCCCGGCCCACCGTGTACGTCACGGGTGACTCGACCGTGCAGACGTACGACGAGTACTGGGCGCCGCAGGCCGGCTGGGGGCAGATGCTCGACCGGTTCCTCCCGGACGACATCGCGGTCGACAACCACGCGATCGGTGGCCGGTCGTCGAAGAACTTCATCAGCCAGGGCCGCCTCGACGAGGTCCTGACCGAGATCAGGCCGGGCGACTACCTGTACGTGCAGTTCGGGCACAACGACAACTCGTACGGCGTGGACGACCGGTACGCGGCACCCGCCGACTACCGCAACTACCTGCGCGCCTATGTCGAGGGCGCCCGGCAGCGCGGAGCCACGCCGATCCTCGTCACCCCCGTGTCGCGGCGCAGCTTCGACGCCTCGGGGCAGGCGAACGTCTCCTTCCCGCAGTACGTCGAGCAGGCGACCGCCCTCGCGGCGGAGACGGGCGTGCCCCTGGTCGACCTCTCGGCGTCCAGCCGCCAGTACCTGACCGAGATCGGCCCGGAGGAGGCCAGGTCCGTCTTCCTGCACGTCCCGGCCGGCGTCTACCCGAACCGGCCCGACGGCACGTCGGACGACACCCACTTCCAGGCCTACGGGGCCATCCAGATGGCCCGCCTCGTCGCGCGGGGCACCGCGGGCCTGGACGTGCCGCTCGCGGACGAGGTCGTCGACACCGCACCGCCGGCCGAGGTTCCGCTGCGGCCGGCCGGCGTGGTCGCCGGCGGGGTCAGCGCCTCCGGTGCCACGCTGAGCTGGACCGCGGTGGAGGGCGCGGACATCTACCGCGTGTACGCCAAGACCTCGGACGCCCCGGAGGGCGCCTTCGCCCTCGTGACCACGTCGACGATCGCCCTGGCGGACGTCACCGGCCTCGACCAGGGCACGGCGTACGACCTGCGGGTGGTGGCGGTCAACCGCCGTGGCGAGTCCGAACCGTCGGACGTGGTGTCCCTCACCACGAAGGCGCCGCTGCTCGCCTTCGACGTCCAGCTCGCCGGGGGGCCCACGAAGAGCGGCTACACGGCGCTCGACCAGAACACGCTCTACACCCAGGAGCTGGGCTACGGGTTCACCTCGGCCGCCGGCCCGGGCGGTCGTGACCGGGGGACCGGCGACGGGGCCCTGGACGACCTGCAGCGTGACTTCCTGCTGCCGAGCAGCACCACGCCCCTGCGGTTCGACGTGCCGAACGGCACCTATGCCGTCGAGGTGGTCTGGGCGACCTGATCGGCACGGCACGCCTCGGCGTGACGATCGAGGGTGTCGACCACGGCTCCTCGAACGCCGGCCGCGGCGGTACGTCGAGCAAGGTGGTCCAGCCCGTGGTGGTCACCGACGGGTCGATCGACGTCGTGGCCGCGGGCTGGCTGAACGGCCTGGAGATCACGTCGCTGCTGTACGCGCCGACGTCCCTGACCGCGGGCGACGTGACGATCGACGGCTCGGACGTCTCCGTGCCGCTCGCGTGGGAACCGGCCCGGGACGTCGCCGGCTATCGCGTGTACCGCCGGGCGGAGGGTGCGGCCGAGCCGGCCGCGGTCGCCGACGTCACCGAGGCGTCGTACGTGGACACGAGCGCCGACATCGGGGTGCGCTACACCTACACGGTCGTCGCGCTCGACGCGGCGGGCGACGAGTCGGTCGCGTCGAACGAGCTCGAGGTCTCCACGGTGGACGACGACGTGCCGACCGCGCCGGCGCCGTCCGGCCTGACCGTGACGGACGTGGCCAAGCACGAGGTCGCGCTGTCGTGGGAGCCGGTGGACGGCGCGCTGTTCTACCAGGTCTACCGGACCGGTCGGTCGGGTGAGCCGGTGCTGCTGGACCGCACCACCGACGCCGCGTACGTCGACACCGACGTGCTCACCACCGTCGAGTACACGTACGCCGTGGCCACGGTGAACGCCGGTGGCGCCTCCGCGCTCTCGGACGCCGTCGTGTCCGACGCCGTGACGAAGCTGTCCCGGCAGGCCGAGCGCATCGGGCGGCAGCCCGTGGCGGCGAGCGGGGCGGACGGCGTCCACGTGAGCTGGCGGATGCTGGGCGACGACCCGGAGGATGTCGTGTTCCACCTGTACCGGGACGGCCGGCGGCTCACCGAGGAGCCGGTCACGGGCTCGACCGGCTTCCTCGACGCGGACGGCACCACCGACGCCACCTACCGGGTGGCGACCGTCGCCGACGGCATCGAGCACTGGGCCACCGACGAGTTCACGCCGTGGGACGGCCAGACCCTGGACATCCCGCTGGACAAGCCGGCCGACGCCTACACCAAGGACGGTCAGCCGTACACCTACGCCGCGAACGACGCCTCCGTGGCGGACCTCGACGGTGACGGCGAGTACGAGTACGTCGTCAAGTGGTACCCGTCCAACGCGAAGGACAACTCCCGCAGCGGCTACACCGGCAACACCTACGTGGACGCGTACGAGCTCGACGGTACCCGGCTGTGGCGCATCGACCTCGGCCACAACGTCCGGTCGGGCGCGCACTACACCCAGTTCCAGGTGTTCGACTACGACGGCGACGGTCGGGCCGAGGTGGCGATGAAGACCGCCGACGGTACGACCGACGGCGCGGGGACGGTCATCGGGGACGCCCGGGCGGACTTCCGCACCTCGGGCGGCTACGTGCTCTCCGGACCCGAGTTCCTCACGGTGTTCGACGGCGCCACCGGTGCCGCGCTCGACACGATCGACTACGTGCCGCCGCGCGGCGACGTCGGCGCGTGGGGTGACACCTACGGCAACCGGGTCGACCGGTTCCTCGCCACCACCGCCTACCTCGACGGCGAGGCTCCGTCGATGGTGTTCAGCCGTGGCTACTACACCCGGGCCGTCATCGCGGCCTTCGACTGGGACGGCGCCGAGCTGTCGCAGCGCTGGGTGTTCGACACCGACGTCGCGGGCGACGAGTACCGGGGCCAGGGCAACCACGACATGCAGACCGCCGACGTGGACGGCGACCAGAAGGACGAGATCGTCTTCGGCTCGATGACCATCGACGACGACGGCCAGGTGCTCGTCGGCACCGGGCTCGGGCACGGCGACGCCATGCACGTGTCCGACTTCGACCCGGCGCGTCCGGGGCTGGAGCAGTTCGCGGCCCACGAGGACATGGGGCGCTCCGGCGACGTCGGGGCGACGTTCCGCGACGCCGCGACGGGGGAGACCCTCTGGTCGATCCCGGCCGAACGGGACACGGGCCGGGCCGCCATGGGCGACATCGACCCGCGGTACGCCGGCGCCGAGGGCTGGGCCGTCGGCGGTGACGCCGCGTGGAACTCGCCGGTGGGGCAGCTCGTCTCGTCCTCGACCGGGGAGGTCGTCTCCGAGCGCATCCCCGCGGCGAACTTCCTGACCTTCTGGGACGGGGACCTGCTGGCCGAGATCGGCAACCACGACTGGGACGCCGACACCTCGACCGGCGTGCCGACGATCGCGAAGTGGGACCACGAGAACGACACCGAGGTCGAGCTCTACCGGGCCGAGGGCACGCTCTCGAACAACAGCACCAAGGGGACCCCTGCCCTGCAGGCGGACCTGTTCGGTGACTGGCGCGAGGAGCTGATCACGCGCACCGAGGACTCGACCGCGCTGCGGGTCGCGACCACGGTGATCCCCACCGAGCACCGGCTGCGCACCCTCATGTCGGACTCGCAGTACCGGCTCGCGGTCGCCTGGCAGAACACCGGGTACAACCAGCCTCCGCACACGTCGTACTTCATCGGTGACGGCATGGCCTCCCCGGCGGCGCCACGCCTGGCGTACACCCGCGAGGCGACGGACGTCGAGCGCGTGCCCGGCCCGGCCGAGGGTGTGCCGGGCCGGGTGTCCCTCGACGTCGAGGACGCCGAGGACGGGCGCATCCGCGTCGAGGCCCGCATCGCTCGCGGCGACAACGCACAGCGCATGTCGCTCGTGGTCGACGGTGAGGTGGTGCGGACCGTCGAGCTGGTCGACGACACCCCCGAGGAGCAGGAGGCCACCCTCGAGGTGACCGGTGTCCAGGCGGGGACGCACGACGTCGCGGTGGTGGCGGTCAACCAGCACGGCGTGACGGAGAGCGCGGTGGAGCGGGTCCGCCTGCGCTGACCCCGGACGTCGCCGGCCACCGTCACGATCTGGCGGTGGCCGGCGGTACCGACTGCCCGACCGGCGCCGGTCTGCGCGGCGTCAACGGGCGGCGCGGTCCCCGACGGCTCTGCTCAGGGGTGCGGGCGGCCCGTCCTGGCCACCCTGCAGGTCCACCCGGCGGGTGCCGCACGACGTGCACCGGACGTAGAGCACCCAGCCCGCGGAGGTCGCGTGGCGTGACTCCGTGGTCCACGCGTGCTCGTGCACGTCGTGGGCACTGGTCGGGGCGGTGGCAAGGGTCTGCGGAAGGGCCATGGACCACACGATGGTGTAATGGCCTTATGCATCTCAACCCTTACGGGGAGTACGCGGTCCTGCTCGCGGCGTCCCTGGCCAACGAGTGGCCCGCCGACCGCGCGGGGATCGAGGCGCGTACGCGTGACTTCGGCATGACGATGGACTTCGAGGAGGGGCCGGAGGACCACGCCCGGTCGCGACGGGTCATCGACGACTGGCTGCGCGTCGTGGACGCGGGGGACCCTGGACGGCGCGCCATGCTCCTGAACGCGCAGATGGCCGAGGCGGCGGCGTACCCGCGGCTGACGGATCACGACGGCGAGGGGTGGCACCTGCACTACCGGGACGACGACCAGGTGCTGACCTCGGTCCTGCGGGCGGTGATCAGCGTGGGCACGTCGCTCCACCTGGTCACCCGCGGGATGCACCGGCTGGGGCGTTGCGCGGCCGAGCCGTGCACCATGGTGGTCGTCGACGTGACCCGGAACGGGCGGCAGCGGTACTGCTCCGTGCGGTGCGCCAACCGGGCGGCCGTCCGGCGGCACCGCGAGCGAACGGGTGTCGCCGGCTGACGGTCCGGTGTGCTGGCGCCGCTCCCGGCCGTCCGGTGCGGCCTACGTCCGGCTGCGCCCGACGAGGCCGATGATCAGGCTGGCCACGAGGACGATCACGCCGATCCAGATGAGGAACTGGCCGATCTCGGTGGCGACGCCGAGAATCACCAGCGCGACGCCGATCAGGATGAGGATGAGCCACGTTGGCATGTCGATCTCCTTCCTCCGCACGGCGCGAGCGCGCCCTGCTCCTTCGACGGTGACCCCGTCCATGTTTGCTCGCATCTCGGGCATACATGGCATCGCGGGCCGGTCGCCGCGGTCAGGTCTCAGGGCGTCGGCGTGGGGTGCGGCGCGTCGTGGTGTCCGCCGGCGGGCGGTGCTCCCCAGTGGTAACGCAGGGAGACCATGCGCAGCGTGAACACGACCGCGGCGATCGCCGAGCCGGTGGCCAGGTTGTACCAGTCCACCGACGAGGTCAGGCTGGTCAGCCCGGCGCCCAGCAGCGCGGGGATGGCGTACAGACCGCGGGCCCGGAATATCTGCGGCACGTCGTTGGCGACGACGTCCCGGATGACTCCGCCGCCCACGGCGGTGACCACGCCGAGGATCGCAGCGGCCGTCGGGTTCATCCCCGCGTCGAGGGCGACCAGCGTGCCGGTGACCGAGAACAGCGCCATGCCGCCGGCGTCGAATGTGATCAGGAGGTCGTGGAACCGCTGCACGGCGTGCGCGAAGAAGTACACGATGACCGCGGCGAGCACGGGCGGGACCAGGTAGACGGGCGAGTCGAAGGCGCGCGGCACCCCGGTGGCGAGCAGCACGTCGCGCAGGATCCCGCCACCGAGGCCCACGCAGGTGCCCAGCAGGAGCGAGCCGACGACGTCGAAGTGACGTCGGACGGCGAGCAGCGAGCCCGACACGGCGAAGAAGAAGACGCCCAGGAGGTCCAGGACGAGCGGCGTCCACGCCACGTCGGGCTCCTTTCGGCAGGGAAACGGATGACAGGTAACCCTAGGACGAAACCCGTCGTGCCGATCCCCGTGAGGCGGCCGGGGTCAGGCGTCCCAGGCCTTCGTGAACTCGGCGAGGTCGATGCGGCCGTCCTGGTCGTGGTCGGCCTTGCCGAAGATCTCCTCCAGGTCCTTGTCCGTGGTCTCCTCGCCGCGGGTGGCCATGGCCTGGCGGAACTCGTCGGCGGTGATGCGGCCGTCGCCGTCGCCGTCGAACTCGACAAAGGTGCGGGCGAGCTCGTCGTTGGTCGTCATGGGTCTACCTCCGCGGTGCCGGGAATCAGGTCGGGGAGTATGCAACCACAGAACGCTCGTGTGGTGGCGTCCCGAATGTCGGCTCCTGTCCGATACGGTGCGGCGTGCCACCCGTCGACGCCCGGAGGACCAGTCCATGAGGTTGTATGCGGCCGCACCGGCCCGATGCGCTCGCCAGGTCCTCGGTGACCTGCTGCTGCTCGCGTGGATCACGGCCTGGGCCTGGGCCGGGCGCGAGGTCCACGACCTGACGCTCACGCTGGGGCGGCCGGGCCGGGCGACCGCGTCGGCGGCCGACGAGATGGCGGGCCGGTTCCACGATGTCGAAGGCCGGATCGGCGGCCTCCCGGGTGTGGGCGACGACCTGGCCGCGCCGTTCAAGGGGGCGGCGGACGCGGCGGAGAGCCTGGCCGCGGCGGGACGGACCCAGGCGGAGACGGTGGGCGACATCGCGCTGCTGGTCGGCGTCGCGGTGTTTGTGATCCCGGTGCTGCTCGTTGCCGTGCTCTACGTGCCGTTCCGGGTCCGGTTCGTGCGCCGGGCGGGCGCTGCCCGGCGGTTCGCCGGGGCCGACCCGCAGCTGCTGGCCCTGCGCGCCCTCGCGAACCAGCCGTTGCGGACCCTGACCCGGGTCTCGGACGATCCGGTCGGCGCGTGGCGCGACGGCGATCCCGCCGTCGTGCGCCGCCTGGCTGATCTCGAGCTGCGGGCCCTCGGCCTGAAGCGGTGAGCGCTGGGCTTCGTCGGGCGTGCAGCGCTGCACGCCCAGACGTTTGCCCACTGACTGCCAAGGTCCACTGACTGCCAAGATCGCCGTGGGACAGGCGGACGTCTGGTCCTCTGGACCCAGACATGACGCGGCGCCATGGGCCCACAGGGAGGCCCGTAGTCCCTGGTGCCCGCCGCCTGCCGCGCCATATCTTGCTGACTCACCGCGATTCCACCGCGGTCCGTATAGACGACGTCGTCGCCACGGCCCCGCAGTCCGCACGACGCTGTCATCACAGCGGTGCATGACCCTTGAACGGAGTTCTGCATATGCGTTCGCATCCTGTTGTCGTCGACCCGCCACGTGGACGTGGGCTGTATTCCGGACTCATCGGGATCGTCGTCGCGCTCGCTCTGCTGGTCACCGGCGTCCACCTGAGCCCGGGTGCCGAGGCAGCCGAGGCAGGCGTCCAGCGGTCGAGCACGAATCTCAGCAGGTTCGTGGCCACCAACCTCAGCGGGTTCACCGCCAGAGCCGGGTTGCCTGAAGACGAGGAGGAGGGCGGGGACTACACGTACGAGGTCCATCTCGGGGACACCTCCGAGATGGACATGGACGCCGTCAGGGAGGCGCTCGACGCGCTCAACGCGGAAGACAAGCTCAGCGACTACCTCAAACGGCAGGCGGAGATACATTCCGACGAGATCGGTCCTCTGCCGGAGATCCCCGACATCGAAGCGGACTTCAAGCTCGACGGCTCGAAGATCCACGTCACGATCCCTGCCGACTACGTGCACACCGAGGCGAACTGGTGGCAGAGCTTCATCGCAGGCATCGCCGGATCCATCGCAGGCGTTCTCGCGGCCGGCGCCTGCATGTTCCTTCTCGAAGGCTTCGGCCCGGTTGTCCTCAGGAGGGCCTGCGGATTCGTCGCCGGGTTCATGTCCACCTTCGCGATCGTTCTGATCAACAATGCTTTCGACGGGAAACTCCAAGACCGAGATGCATGGGCAAGTACGCTGGCGGTCTCACTCGCGGTGGGACTGATGGGGGCCGGCATCGGCGAATTGATCCAGGGCGAGGTACCCGCTCTCCTCACGAGGGTTAAAAACGCGATCGGGGCGATGGTCGACGGGTTCAAGAAGGTGCTCGACACGGTTATCATGTCGCTCGGCTCAATAGGAGTACAGCTGTTCGTCTGGGCCAAACGTCTGATCGATCTGCTCCGCGAAAAGATCGGCCCCGCAATCGACAATGTCATCAACAGACTCCGCGGGCAGTCCTGCGAACCGCCCACCGGCGCCGACGGTGAACCGCCCACCGGCGCCGAAAACATCGGCAGGGATCTGAGCGATTTGATGACCCCGAGCGGGGGAGGCGGCGGCAACGCCTCCGGGGCGTATATCGACATCGACGGCGACGGCAGGCCCGATTTTGTCGACAACGACGGGGACGGTTCCCTCAGCGTGGGCGACTTCCTTGTCGGCAGAGTCCTTGCCTACAACATGTACGAGCCGATCTACGAGCTCATCGAAGTCACGAGCATCGAACAGGTCAGTTAGCCCGAATCCTTCCGGAGCACGTGTACACCGACCCCAGGGATGTCGCCCATCATGTCTCTCAGAATCGACGAGCGAGCAAGGAGCTGCCACGGCTCCGCGCTGCTGCGCGGCGCGAGCTGTCCGGTATGTGGGCAGGCGGGGCAGGCGGCGATCGACTCCCTCGGCGTGCTCACCTTGGTCGTGCTGATCGTGGGAGCGCTGATGGTGGCGACCACCCAGGTGGCGGCGAACGTCGAAGCAGAGCTTCGGTGCGCGGTGGACTCGATCGGCGCGGAAGCCGCCGAGCCCACCTGCGGAGAGCCGGCGGCCACGAGGGGGACGACGGACGATGAACGCTTCGTCGATCCGCCGGACTTCAGCGCGCTGCAGAAATATCACGTGACGACCGCCGACGGCCGACTCTATGAGATGGAGCTGGGGCTGGACGGCGGCGTCCAGCTCGACCCGTCCCTCGAGCACGACGGCAACCAGTTCGACCCGTCCCTGGGGGACGCGGGCGGGGAGGAAAAAGCGCCGGTTTGCCGGGCGGGGAACGAGGAGAACTAAAGGCCGTGCTGGATCCGCCCATCGAGAACGGGCGTCGTGGCCCAGCACTTGGTAGTGATCAGTCCAGGCAGAACTCGTTGCCCTCGATGTCCTGAAGGGTGATGCACGACTCGTTCTCCTCGTCTGCGTACTGCGTCAGCACGTGCGTCGCACCGAGCGCCATCAGGCGTTCGGCCTCGGCCTCGAGGGTGGCCAGGCGCTCGTCGCCCACGAGGCCGGCGCCGGCCCGCACGTCGAGGTGCACCCGGTTCTTGACGATCTTGCCCTCGGGCACGCGCTGGAAGTACAGGCGCGGACCGACTCCCGTCGGATCGACACAGGCGAAGTCCGCGTCCCGCTGCTCGGGCGCCAGCGAGCTGGTGTACTCGTCCCACGAGGCGAACTCCTCGGGAGGCGGCGGTACGACGTACCCCAGCACCTCGCACCAGAAGCGGGCGACCCGCTCCGGCTCGGCGCAGTCGAAGGTGACCTGGAAATGTTGGACCTTTGCCATCGGGCCACCATAACGACGGGTGCCGGTCGGGTCATCGGGTTATCGCACCGGCGAGCAGCCGTGCCAGCTCGGCCGGGCGCGTGAACATCGGCCAGTGGCCCGAGTCGAGGTCGACCAGGTCGACGTGCTCGGCGCGCGAGAGCTCGGGCACGTCCCCGGCGTCGATCCACTGCTTGGCCTGGTCGGCGGTGAACTCAGGGCACACGACCACGACCGGCACGTCGAACCGGCGCTCGTCGACGAGGTGCACCACCCCACGGGCCACCGCCTCCGGTACGGGGACCGCCGCCTCCGCGAAGGCCGTCCGGGCCGCGTCGGAGAGGTCGGCGGAGTCCGGCCCCTCGAAGGGGCCCCAGCCGGGGAAAGGCATGACACCGTCCGTGATCTCGAACAGGTCGGCGTAGAGCTTGCCGTCGTCCCAGGGGAAGCCGCCGACGAGCGCCACGGCACCCACCTTCTCCGGGCGGGCGTCGGCGGCGAGCCAGGCCAGGGTGCAGGCCGCCGAGTGCCCGACGACCAGCGGCGTCCCGTCCGCCGCGTCGACCGCCGCGAGCACGGCCGCGACCTGGTCGTCGAGGGTCGCCGACGCCGAGCCGTCGCCCTGGCCGGGCAGCGCGACCGGCACGGCACGGTGTCCGAGCGCCTCGAGCTCCGGTACCACGTCGTCCCAGGCCGACGCGTCGAGCCAGAGGCCGCCGATGAGCAGGATGTCCATGATGTGTCTCCCCGTGGTCGATGCGGCAGGATGCCGATGAGTCCCACGGTAGAGCGAGTTCCGGACGTTCTACTTCCGGATCAAAGCGGTACTTCCGATGCGATGAGTTTTTCGCACCCGCTCGTCTGAACTGCCAGAGGCCTCCGCACCACGGGCCACCACGACAAGGGAGAACTTCGTATGAGCACCATCGTCGCCACCCACTTCGTCTCGCTCGACGGCAAGGTCGACCCGACCGGGGGAGACCCCGCGCTGCACGACACGGCGTGGACGTTCAAGACCGTCGACCCCGCACCGGAGTCCTACGAGCTCAAGGGACGTGAGCAGGAGGAAGCGGGTGCGCTGCTCCTCGGGCGGGCCAGCTACCAGATGTTCGCGCCCGTCTGGCCCGACATGGCCGAGTTCCCGCGGTACAACACCCTGCCCAAGTACGTCGTCTCCACGACCCTCACCGAGGATGACCTGGTCGACAACTGGGGCGACATCACCATCCTGCGCTCGCTGGACGACGTCGCCCGGCTCAAGGAGACCGACGTCGGCGAGATCCAGGTGCACGGGAGCGTGTCCCTCACCCGGTCGCTCGCCGACGCCGGCCTGGTCGACGCCTACCACCTGCTGGTGTTCCCGGTGCTGCTGGGCCAGGGCAAGCCGCTGTTCAGCGACACCGACAAGGCGGCCCAGAAGCTCCGGCTGGTCGAGCACGAGGCGTACAAGAACGGGGTGCAGAAGCAGGTCTTCGAGGTGGTGCGCTGACGGGCCCCGTCAGTCCACGTCGCCGCGCCAGGCGCCGGTCTCGGCACCGCGGGACTCGATGAACTTCTTGAACCGCTCGAGGTCACCCTCGACACGTCGCTCGTCGAAGTTCAGCGCGCTGCCCACCTTCTCGGTGGCGCTGCCGGGCTCCCAATCCATCTGCACCGTCACCCGGGTCCGGGCGTCCTGGAGCTTGTGGAACGTGACGACACCGGCCTGGTCCGGCCCGGTCCTGCTCACCCACGCCACCCGCTCGTCCGGGTGCTGCTCGGTGATCTCGGCGTCGAACTCCCGCTCGACCCCGCCCACCTTCGTCGTCCAGTGGGTGTGGGTCGGGTCGAGCTGACGGATCTCCTCGACGCCTTCCATGAACCGGGGGAACTCCTCGAACTGCGTCCACTGGTTGTAGGCGGTCCGCACCGGGACCTCCACATCGATCGACTTCGTGATGCTGGCCACGGGCCTCTCCTTTCCTTGACGTGTCACCACCGTGACCTGGGCCCGGCCCACTCGCTCGTCGAGGGGCATAGCCTGCTGAGGTGCCGTCCGAGATCAGCCCCACCGCACGCGCCCTGCGCGTCCTGGAGGTCCTGCAGGCCCGCCCCGGTACCACGGCGACCGAGCTCGCCGAACGGCTGGGCGTCACGGAGCGGGCGGCCCGCCGGTACGTCGGGATCCTGCGCGAGGCCGGGATCCCCGTCTCGTCGACCCGCGGCCCGCACGGCGGCTACCGGCTCGGGCGCGGGACGCGGCTGCCGCCCGTCAGCTTCACGCAGGCCGAGGCGCTGGGCCTGGTCATGGCGGTGCTCGCCGGCCATCCCGACGCCGACGGCGACCGCCTCGTCGACACCGCGCTCGGCAAGGTGATCCGGGCACTGCCCGAGAACGTCGGTCGGCAGGCGTCCGCTCTGCGGGAGCACGCGTCCGCGGCGCCGGACCGGTTCGCGGCCCGCCCGGACAGCGCCGTCACCAGCGAGCTGGTCGCGGCGACCGCGGCCCGACGCCGCGTGCTGGTCACCTACCGCGGCGAGTCCGGCAGCGAATGGGTCGCCGAGGTGGACCCGTGGGCCGTCGTCGTGCGCTACGGGCGGTGGTACCTCCTGTGCCACTCCCACCGGGCCGGCGCCACCCGCACCTACCGCGTCGACCGGGTCGTCGCGGTCGAGCACACCGACCGCGGCTTCGAACCGCCCGCAGGCCTCGACCCCGTGACGGCGCTCGAGGAGCACCTCGGTACCGGATGGCAGTTCCCGACGCGGGTCGTCTTCGACGCCCCGCTCGCCGACGTCGCCCCGTGGGTGGGTGCGCAGATGGGACGGCTGGAAGCGGCGGGCACCGGGTGCGTGCTGGTGGGCAGCACCAGGAACCCGGAGATGTACGCGCAGGAATGGCTGGCGAGCGTGCCGTTCCCGTTCCGGGTGGAGGATGGCCCAGAGCTCCGGGCGGCGGTCGGGGCGCTCGCGGAGCGGCTGGCCGCCGCTGTCACGGATCCCTGGCCGTCGGATCCCTGACTCCCGGCGGGTGACCGGCGTCCTGCTGTGGAAGCATGCCGGACATGACCGTACGACGTGTCGGGATCATCTGGAACCCCGCCAAGACGACGCAGGACGAGCTCGGGTCGGCGCTGGACGACGCGGTCGCGGCCGCGCAGCGGCCCGATACCGAGGCGCTGTGGTTCGAGACGAGCACCGACGACGCGGGCCAGGGGGCCACCGAGCGCGCGATCGAGGCGGGCGTGGAGCTGATCGTGGTGGCCGGCGGGGACGGCACGGTCCGGGCCGTCGCCGAGCACCTCGGTGCGGCGGACACCGCAATCGAGCTCGGGATCGTGCCGCTCGGTACCGGAAACCTCCTCGCGCGGAACCTGCAGGTACCGCTCGGCGACGTACCCGGAGCGTTCGCCCGGGCGCTCACCGGCGAGGCGCGCGCCATCGACCTGGGCTGGCTCGAGATCGAGCTCGCCGGGGGCACCGAGCGCCACGCGTTCGCCGTCATGGCCGGGTTCGGGCTCGACGCCCACATGATCACCGAGACCGACGACGACCTCAAGGACAAGGTGGGCTGGCTGGCCTACGTCGAGTCCATGGGACGCGCGCTGTCCGCCAGCGACACGCTCGAGGTGCGGATCACGGCAGACGGCGAGCCGCTGGGCCCGGAGAACGTGCACACGCTGCTGATCGGCAACTGCGGCACCCTGCAGGGCGGGATCAACCTCCTGCCCGACGCCGACCCCCGGGACGGTGAGCTGGACCTGCTGGTCCTGAGCGCGGACGACGCGGCGAGCTGGGCCGACACGCTGCGCAACATGGTCTGGGACAACGGCGTCAAGCGGCTCGCCACCGGCGGCGCCGTGGCCGAGAGCAGCGACAGCGCGACGCATCTGCGCGTGCGCAGCCTGAGCATGGAGCTGCTGGAGCCGCGCGTGTTCGAGATCGACGGCGAGGACCTGGGGGAGACCACCCGGCTGGCCGTCACCGTGCAGCCGGGTGCCGTGCGGGTCCGCTGAGCGGGACGGGCGGGCAGCCGGCCGCGCGTTGGCCGGGCCGTCGGCCGCCGCATGGCCCAAGATGGTCGCGGGGGCTGACACCGAGAGCACGGGAGGCACCGAGATGACACGGAAGCACGAGGACCACGGCGGACGCTCGAAGGGCGCGGGCGGCCTCAGGAGGCTGATCACGCTCGTCACGGTCGCACTGACGATCGCGGCCGTCGTGAAGGAGCTGCGCACGCCGGAGGCGGAGCGCACCTGGCACGGCAAGGTCGCCTCGGTGGTCCCGTACGAGCTGCGCGTACCGACGCTGGAGCGCGCCAAGGACCGGCTGTGGAACCCGGACGCCGAGCGCGTCGTGGGACCGCGGGTGTTCGGCGTGGGCTGGACCGTGAACCTGGGCAAGGTCGTGGCCATGGTGCGGCAGAAGGCGGGCGTCTGATCCTGCGGTTCGCTCTGCCGCGATGAGTCCTGCGGCCCCGGACGGTCTGTGGTGGACCGGGCCCCGTTCGAGGAGGCCCTCGTCGAGGAGGGGCGCATGGACACCATCGAGGACGCCGCCGTAGCAGGGCTGGACATCCGGCACCCGGGTGACGCCGAGTTCGACCAGGCGTGCGCGGTGTGGAACGCGATAGTGGTCCACCGGCCGGCGCTGGTGGTGCGCTGCCGCGACGCCGGTGACGTGGTCGCGGCGCTGGCCCTGGCCCGGCAGGACGGGCTGGAGGTGGGCGTCCGCTGCGGGGGCCACAGCGTGGTCGGGCACAGCGTTCCCGAAAACGGGCTGATGATCGACCTCACGCCGATGGGTGCCGTGCGGGTCGACCCGGTGGGCAGGCGGGCGTGGGTGCAGGGCGGCGCGCTGCTGGGCGCGCTCGACGCCGCCACGCAGCCCCACGGTCTCGCGACGACGGCGGGCAACGTGTCGCACACCGGCGTCGGCGGTCTCACCCTGGGCGGCGGGATGGGCTGGCTGGCCCGGCAGCACGGGCTCGCCTGCGACAACGTCATCTCCTACGAGGTGGTGACGGCCGCCGGTGACGTGGTCCGCGCCGCTGCCGACGAGCGGCCCGACCTGTTCTGGGCGCTGCGCGGCGGGGGCGGGAACTTCGGTGTGGTCACCGGGTTCGAGTTCCGGCTGCACGACGTCGGCACCCGGGCGCTCAGCGTCGAGCTCGACTTTCCCGTCGCCGCCGCGGTGCCGGCCGTCGTCCGCTGGCGTGACCTCGCCGCGAACGCTCCCCGCGCCGCGACCTACACGGCCGGCGTGCACGACGGCGTGGTGACGCTCGGTCTGGTGTGGGTCGGCGACCCCGGGGCCGGGCGGGCGCACGCCGCGGGGCTGGAGTCGTTGGGTACCCCGGTGGCCCGCCGGATCGACGAGCTGTCCTACCTGGAGCTCCAGACCCGCGAGGACAGTGCCCGCGGCCATGCCGTGCGCCGCTACTGGAAGGGCCACTACTTCCACGAGCTGTCGGTCGGCGCGATCGAGGCGCTGCTGGCGATCGAACCCGGCGTGCGTGCGGGCCTGCAGGCCTACGGCGGCGCCATCGCCGACGTGCCGGACGAGGACGCCGCATTCAGCCAGCGAGGTACCCGGTTCGAGTACGTCGCGGCCACCGGCTGGACCGACGCGGACGAGGACGAGGCCCGGATCGCTGCGGCGCGGGCGAGCGCGGCCCGGCTGGAGCCGTTCGCCAGCGGGGTGTACGTCAACGTGCTGGGCGACGACGGGGCCGCCGGCGTGCGGCGGGCCTACCCGCCGGAGAAGCTGGCGCGGCTCGCCGCGGTCAAGGCCGTCTACGACCCGGACAACGTGTTCCACCTGAACCAGAACATCGCGCCCGCGCCGGCGCCGTGAGCCGCCCCGTCCTGCCGGGCGGCCGTCAGTCCTCGTCGAAGGAGAGTGCGAACTCCTCGATCGCCGAGACCACCTCTTCGACGATCGCGAGGTTCTCCGCCCGGTCGTTCGGCACCTCGAGGCTGTGGTCGGCGTTGTCCACCTCGACGACGTCGGCGTCCGAGCCGTCGGCGAGCTCGCCGTCCCACAGGGGGTCGGCCGTGCCGCCGATGAGCAGGTGGTTCTCGTCCAGCTCGGCGGCCGTCTCCTGCACGTCGGGCGCCTGCTCGCTGGTGAGCAGCGGTGTGAGCCAGACGCCCGGCAGCCCCAGACGCACGGCCAGCGGCATCGCGAGCGTGCCGAGCGACTTGGCCACCACCAGGTGCAGCGTGTCGTCTCCGGGTGCGTCCTCGCCGAGCACCTCCGCGTAGGCGGTGCGTGCCGAGTCGAACGAGGGTGCGGTGGTCCACTCCAGGGTGCGGATCGTCCAGCCCAGGTCGTGCAACGCGCCCCGGGCGTACCAGAGCAGCGGTGCCATGGCGGTGTAGCCGCTACCGGGCAGGACCGTGGCGACCCGCGCCGGGTCGGCGGCGGTGACGTGCAGGTCGTAGGTGGCCACACCCTCATCATGGCAGGCGGGCCGGGAGGGTTCCTGGCGGGGGCCTCCGGGCGGTCGGTACGGGGGTCGAAGGGCTGAGCGGGCCGGGTCAGGAGCGTCCCTGACCCGGCCCGCGCGGCTACCGCTGGTCGTGCGGCTACCGCTGCTTGTGCGGACCGGACTTCCGGCAGGCCGACCCGTCACCCAGGTCGGCGGCGAAGGACGCGACCCAGGCGAGCGACGAGTTCCAGTTGATCGTGATCTCGTTGACGGCCCACGCGCGGATGTCGTCGACGTAGCACCACTGGGGCAGACAACCCTCGAGCCACGCGCCGGACACGGGGTCCTGGATGCTCGAGTTGGGTCCGCCCGCGACCGTCCCGCGGGGTGGGGTCGGCAGCGCCGGGTCGAGGCTCTGGGCGTACCAGCGACTGTGCTGGTTGTGGGCGTAGACGGTGCCGTACCCCGTGATGTAGGACATGCCGAGGACGTTGCGGCCCAGCAGGTAGTCGAGGCCCTCCAGGACCGACCGTGCATATTTCTTGTGACCCGTGAGGTCGAATGCCGTGGCGATCACCACCTGGTTGTTGAGCATCGAGCTGTTGGAGCCCCACGCGTAGCGGCCGTCGGACGGCGTGTAGGTCTGCCCGAAGGCCTCGCGCTCCTGGAGCGTGACCAGCAGGTCGGCTCCCGCCACGACCGATCGCCGTACGCGGTCGCGATCGGGCAGCCGCGACGGCACGGTGGCGAGGTCCAGGCGGGCCAGTGCGGCGACCGAGCCCCAGTAGAAGCCGTCCGGGGAGAACACCTCGGCCTGGTGCAGCGGACTGTCGGTCACGTCGCGCTGGTACGGGGCGGAGCCCGTCGTCAGGTAGAGCTCCGCTGCGGCCCAGTAGAACTCGTCCTCGACGTCCGAGTCGGCGTACGGACCGCCGCCGGACTCACCGTCCGCACGTGGTGCGAACAGCGCGGGATGGGCCCCGGCCGCCGCATAGGCCGTGGTCGACGCGTCGAGCAGCTCGTCCGCGAACGAGGGGTCGAGATCGCGCCACAGCCGCGCTCCGGTCGCGGCGACCGCCGCGAGGTTGAGCGTCGCCGCGGTGGACGGCCGGTGCAGGGCGCGGGCCTTCGGGTCGGCGGAGGGGAGCAGCGGCAGCCCGGTCCACTCCACGTCGTGCACCTTGTGGTGGACCATCCCCGCGAGGGGCTTCCCCTCGGGCACCTGCATCTTGAGCATGAACTCGAGGTTCCACCGCGCCTCGTCGAGGATGTCGGGCACCCCGTTGTCCCGTTCGGGAACGTTCAGGGTCGAGTCGGTGAGCGCGCCGTCGTCGACGACGGCTGCGTGCAGGGTGCGCTCGTACGCGGACAGCAGCTGGTGGGTCGCTATCCCGCCGTTGACCACGTACTTGCCGTGGTCGCCCGCGTCGTACCAGCCTCCGGTGACATCGAGCGTGTAGTCGCAGGTCCAGCCGTCCATCCACGGTGCGGGCTCCTGGCACGGCACCGCGCGGTCGCCCTGGTTGGGGGCCACGCCCACGTGGCCGGCGGGGCGCGCGTACTCGGGCCCGGCGACGGCTCCGTCGATGGCCGTACCCGAGCGGTTCGTGTAGAAGAACCTCATCGCGTCCGACCGCAGGTCCTGATAGATGTCCGCGTCGATGTCGAACGGATGGCTGGACGCGTCGCCCACCACGAGGCGCACGTCCCGCGCCGGCTTGGTGTAGGAGGAGAAGTCGAGGCCGTGCACCGGCTCGCCCGACGAGGGGTCGGTTCCCCGCGGCGTCGTGGTGCCCTGGCCGAGCACCGTGCCGGCTGCCGACTGCAGGCTCCACTTCTGCGGCTCCGTCGCGCTGGTGACCACCGTCGCGGCCTTCGGGCCGCGGGGGAGGTAGCCCGCCTGGTTGACCTTGACGGCCGGGCCGGTGTCCGGCACGTGCTGGTAGGGCGGACCGGTGAGGCTGATGTCGTCCAGGCAGGCCGTGTACGCGCCTGCGCCCCCGAGCTGGAACTGCAGGGTGTTGTTGACCGGGAGCTCCTGGTCGGGCGTGACGAACGTGTAGGTCGTCGTCGTGGCCGCGGTCCCGACCGTCGTGCTCCTGGTCAGGTAGGCGCCGCCGCCGGAACCGTCGGTCGGTTGCACGACCGGTCTGATCGTGACCTCGCGGTCGGCCCGCGCGGTGAAGGTGAGCGTGTACTCGGTCGCCGGGCGGAACGCCAGGTCGTTCTGTCCCGCGATCGCCCCCCACGGGTCCGCGACGTCGGGCACGTCGACGCACAGCTCACCGGTCGACACGTCGGGCGTCATCCCGGCATTGGTCCACCAGGGTTTGCTGCCCGCGTCGAACGTGCCGTTGATCAGGAGCTCCTCCTGCTCCGGTGGAGCCGCGCCCACGGCAGGCAGGGCGCCAGCGGACATCAGCACTACGAGAAACGGCGCGACGGTGCGCCATCGTGTTCGGACCACGTTGTCCTCCTTCTCATCTTTCTCAGCGAGGCTCGGACGAGCCCCGCCGTGAGGCTCAGGCCGTGATGGCAAGAGTCTCGGGCCGTACGGGTGTACGGAACCTCCCGGTACGGAGCCACGACTCCACCTCGTCCACCGCGGCGTCGCCGAGGCGCCGGAGCTCCCCGCCGATCGAACCGGCGACGTGCGGGGTGAGGACCACGCCGGGGTGGTCGTACAAGGGCGAGCCCGCCGGCAGCACCTCGGGCTCGGTGACGTCGAGCACCGCACGGACCCGGCCCGACACGACGGCCTCCGTGAGGGCGTCGGTGTCGACGAGCCTGCCGCGTGCCGTGTTGACCAGTACGGAGCCCGGTCGCATCAGGGCGATCCGGCGGGCATCGGCCAGGTGCCGGGTCTCCGGCAGGTCGGGAGCATGCAGGGTGACGACGTCGGACGCGCGGAAGATCTCGTCGAGATCGACCCGGCGCGCGCCGAGCTCCTGCGCGCCCGCGTCGTCGACGTAGGGGTCGTGGAGCAGGAGGTCGAGGTCGAAGGCCGCGAGGTGGTTCAGGACCCGCCGGCCGATCCGTGATGCCCCGACGATGCCGACGGTGCGCCGGTAGTTGCCGATGCCGGGGAACCGTTCGGTCCAGTCGGCGCCCGCACGCTCCGCGCGGTAGGCGGCACGCATCTCGTCCATCCGCTTGTTCGCGAGGAGGATCTGGGCGACCGTGTACTCGGCGACCGGAGTGGCGTTGGCGTCCGCTGCCGAGCTCACGGCGATCCCGGACGTCCAGACCGCGTCGGACAGATGGTTCTTCACCGTCCCGGCGGCGTGGACGACGGCCTGGAGCCGGCCGGTCGTCGACTTCCCGGGGGTGATCAGCGGGCAGCCCCATCCGGTGATCAGCACGTCGGTGGCGTGGAGCAGCTCGCGCGCCGCCGGAGAGCCGAGGTCGTCGATGACCTCGCTGTGTACGTCGGCGAGTGCCGACAGCCGTTGCATGGCCGTCTCACCGAACAGCAGGGGCCTGAGGCCGGGCCGCATGGCGAAGGAGATCGTCCACGGTGTTGATCGCGACATGGGCATCCTCGTCGTCGGGGGTCGTCGCGACGATCATGCGCTCCGCATCGCGCGACAGGCGTCCGCACGCCCGCGAACCGATCAAGACCGCTCACCGAAGCGGTCGGCGGTGGCCTCAGCGTGCGGGCGGTGCGGTCGAGCGGCGCAGCACCAGGCGGGGGACGAGGCGGACCCGTTGGATCGCGGGGCGGCTGCCCGCCACCATGCGGTGCGCGGCGATGGAGACCGCGAGGCGGCCGACGTCGTGCTTGGGCGGCGCGACCGCGGTGAGCGGCACGGAGCCGAGGGACGCGAGGACGTCGTCGTAGGCGACGATCGACAGGTCCTCCGGCACCCGCGTCCCGCGTTCGAGAGCGAGGCCGAGGAGTGCGACGGCGTCGTCGTCGGAGTGGACGATCACGGCGGTGGTGCCCGTGGCCAGGCACTGGTCGAGGATCGAGCCGAGCGCCGTGTTGCGCTGCGACAGGTCCTGTTCCTCCACGACGAACCGCACCGGGGGGAATGGAGCGTGCAGCCGCCCTCGCGCGTCGAGCGCCTTCTCGAACCCGTCGACCAGACGCGTCGACGTCGGCGTGGTGGCCCGGACGGCCAGCGCGACCCGTTCGTGACCCGTCCGCGCGAGGTGGTCGAGCGCGACGTCCACGCCGGCCTCGTGCTCGGACCGGACGTAGTCGACGGACCGGGTGTTGCAGCTGCGCTCCACGAGCACCACGGGCTTGTCCATCGTGTCGTACCAGGAGGGCAGCCGGGTGTCCGTAGGGCGTGCCGTCGCGATCAGGAGCGCGTCCACGCGCGCACGCCGGAGCCGCTCGACGATCCGGCTCTCCTCGGACTCGTCGTAGTACGACGTGGCAAGGACCAGCCGGACACCCGACTCCCGCGCGCCCTGCCGGGCCCCGGCGAGGATCTCCTGGAAGTAGCCGTGCCCGGAGGGGACGACCATGCCGACCACCCCGAGGCGGTGCCCGTCGTCGGCGTCGGTGGGAATCAGGACACCGCCCCCGTGGACGCGCTGGAGCTTGCCCTGGCGGGCGAGTGTCGCGACGTCGCGGCGGGCCGTGACCAGCGAGACGCCGAACCGTTCGGCGATCTCGGGCACGCGTACCGAGCCGTGCAGCCCGAGCTCCGTCAGGATCGCCGCACGCCGTCGTGCGACGAGGTCCCGCTCACCTACGTTCATGAGGCCCCTGTCGTCCGGGTCGGACAGCGCTGCGGTCGCACCGTCGGGCATCGGTCATTCTGCCGCGTGCGGGACGGCGATCGGTGACCGTGTCGAGCAAACCGATCGTAATCGATCACTGCCGGTGGACTCGGTCGGTCGGCGCCGCAAGGATCGGTCCATGACGATGACGCCCCGACCCGCCGCTGACCGATCCGCCCACGACGGGACGGCCTGGCCAGGGGCGTGGGGGCCCGCACCGGCGGACGACCGGGCCACCAGCCCCGCGACCGGGTACACCCGCGCGCACTGGACCGCGGCTGCCGACGGCCTGCTGCGTTCGGCCTCCCGCTACGCGACGGCGAGCGGTGCCCGCATCGTCCTGGACGGCGAGCCGTCGTGGAACGGGCCGGACTCGGACGCGCTGGAGGGGTACGCACGCACATTCCTGCTGTTCGCGTGGCGGCTCGCGGGCACGGGCGAGATCGCTCCGGAGCTCCTCGACCAGTACACCTCGGGCCTCGTCGCGGGCACCGACGCCGGGCACCCCGAGGCGTGGCCCCGGGTCTCGCCCCGCTGCAAGCAGGCGCTCGTCGAGGCCGCCTCGATCGCCCTGGCGCTGCACCAGACCCGGCGCTGGATCTGGTCCGGTCTCCCGGCCGAGCAGCGTGCTGCTGTGGTCGACTGGCTGCTCGGCGCCTTCACGGTGGAGGTCCCCGACAACAACTGGCACTGGTTCCGGGTGGTCGTCGCCACGTTCGTCGAGTCGACGGGCCACCCGCTGACCGACGCCCAGCGCGACGTCGTCGACGCGGACCTCACGCGGATCGAGGAGTTCTACGTGGGCGACGGGTGGTACCGCGACGGAGCGGGGGACGGGGACCGGTTCGACCACTACGCGGGCTGGGCCATGCACTTCTACCCGGTCCTGTGGCACCGCATGTGCGAGTCGCTCGACCCGGCGTCCCCCACCGCCCAGGCCTCGGTGGCCGCTCGTGACGTCCATCGGGTGCGGCTCGGGCGCTTCATGGAGGACTACCAGGACCTCGTGGGGGCCGACGGCGCCCCGCTCTTCCTCGGCAGGTCGCTCACCTACCGCTGGGCGGCCGCCGCCGCGCCGCTCGCCGCGGCGCTCGACGGCACCTCTCCCTGCTCGTCCGGGCTCAGCAGGCACCTCGCGAGCGCGATGCTGCGCTACTTCCTGGACGGCCGCGCCATCGGGACGGACGGCATACCGCACCGCGGCTGGTTCGGCCCGTACCGACCGATGATCCAGGGATACTCGGCGCCTGCCTCCCCGTTCTGGCTGTCGAAGGCGTTCGTGTGCCTCCTGATCGACGCGGACGACCCGTTCTGGTCCGACGTCGAGGAGCCGCTGCCCGCCGCGTCGGAGAGCCGCACGCGCTCGCTGCCCGCGCCGGGTCTCGTGCTCTCGTCGACCGTCGAGGACGGGATCGTCCGCGTCGCGAACCACGGCACGGACAACCACCACCCCGGGGTGCCGGACGACGCGCTCTACTCGCGTCTGGCGTACTCGACCGCGACCGCCCCGGTCCTCGGCGACGCGGCCGCCGTCGTGCCGGACAACCACGTGGGGCTCGCCACGGGCGGGCGGATCTCCCGCCGCGGGCGGATCCACCGGCTGCCGGCGCAGGACGGCGCAGGCAGCTCCTGGCACGTGCCCACCCGGGTGGACGACGGTGTGGTCACCGAGGTGCCGGGCGCCCGTATCGAGACCGTCAGCGTGCTGGAGGGGCCGTGGGAGCTGCGAGTCCACCGGGTCGAGGTGGGGGAGGAGTGCGAGGTGGTGCACAGTGGCTGGGCCGTCGCGGACGACGTCGAGCCGAGGGTCGAGCGGGTGGGTAACGGGATCCGGGTCACCGGTCGCTCCGGGCTCACCAGCGTGCTCGTGCCGCTGCTCGGACCGGCCGGTGACCCGGTCGTCCAGGAGGTGCCCGGTGGCACCGCCCTGGGCGGGCTCGCACTGGTCCCGTCCGTCACGACGCGCGGCGTCGCCGGCGGGAGCGTGCACGCTGTCCTCGTCGGCCTCGCGGGGTCGGCGGCGCTCCTGGAGCTCGACGAGGTGCCGCCCGTCCACGTCGAGCGGACGGGCGGCGGCGAGGACGTGGTCCGCGTGACGATGCCGTCCGGCACCGTGCGCACCCTGGTCCTCGGCCGCCGCCCCTAGCTCTTCGGCTCAGCCCCTGTGTCCTAGCCCTTGACGGCGCCCTGCATGATGCCGGCCACGAGCTGGCGGCCGACGACCGCGAACACGACCAGGAGCGGCAGCGTGACGAGGAAGGCACCGGCCATGATCAGCGAGTAGTCGTCGCGATAGCCCGCCGTGAGGTTCTGCACGGCGATGGGCAAGGTCGGATTCTGGGACCCGAGGACGATCGAGGGCCAGAAGAACATGGTCCACTGCATCACGAAGATGAACAGACCCAGCATCGACGCCGCCGGCAGGGCAGCCGGCAGGGCGATGCTCCAGAAGGTGCGGATCATCGAGGCGCCGTCCACCCGGGCCGCCTCGACGAGCTCGAACGGCAGTGCCGAGTCCAGGTACTGCGTCATCCAGAACACACCGAAGGCACTGACCAGCGCCGGGACGATGACCGCCTGGATCTTGCCGATCCACGACAGCTCCGACATCAGGATGTACATCGGGATGACGCCCAGCTGCGTCGGCACCGCCATGGTCGCGATGACGAACACCAGCAGCGCGTTGCGCCCGGGGAAGCGCAGCTTCGCGAACGAGAACCCGGCCAGCGTCGAGGTCAGCACGGTCGCGAGGGACACCACCACGGCGATGATCGTGGAGTTCGTCAGCGCGAGCCAGAAGTTGATCTGGCTGGACGAGATGACCTCCGCGAACCCCGCGAAGATGCTCGCGTCCGGCCACAGCTGGGGCAGTGCACGCTGGGAGATCGACACCTGGTCCGAGGAGCCGAGCAGCAGCGTGTAGTACAGCGGGAACGCCGAGACCAGGAGCACCCCGGCCAGGATCACGTACGTGAGCCGGCCCGGCCGGCGCACCATCGACCCGGGGCTGTACTGCTGCTTGCGGGCGGCCGCCCTGGCGGCTCCCCGGCCGGCGCCCTGCGCGGTGGCCGCGACCGAGCTCATGAGTTCCTCCGGTCCGTCGTGTGCGTGGTCGTCGTGGTCGTACGGAGGCCGGTGCCGCCGGCGGAGCGCGCGTCGGCGAGCATCCGGCGGGTCACCGAGCGGCTGACCTTCGATGTGCTCGGGGCCGACGACGCGATCCGCCGGCTGAGCAGGAAGTTGCCGAACCCGATCACCAGGATGAGCACGAACAGCATCCACGCCACGGCGGCCGCACGTCCGAAGTCGCGCTGGTTGCCCCAGGCGACGTCGTACATGTACAGCACCGTCGTCATCCACTGGCGGTCCGCGCCGCCGAGACCTGCGGCGTCGAACAGCAGCGGCTCGTCGAAGACCTGCAGGCCGCCGATGCTCGCGGTGATGATCACGAACATGATCGTCGCGCGGATCTGTGGCACCGTCACGGAGAAGAACTGGCGCACCGGCCCCGCTCCGTCGATCGTCGCGGCCTCGTACAGGTCACGGGGCACCGCCTGCATCGCCGCGAGGAAGATCAGGGCGTTGTAGCCGGTCCACCGGTAGTTCACCATGGTCGCGATAGCGACATGGCTGGCCAGCCGGTCCTGGTGCCAGCCGATCGGGGCGATGCCGATGCTGCCGAGGAGCTCGTTGATCAGCCCGAACTGGTCCGCGAACAGGCGGCCGAAGATCAGCGACACCGCGATCGGCGCCACCACGTAGGGCACGAGCACGCCCATCCGCCAGAACGTGGCGTGCCGGATGTTCTGGTCCAGCAGGGCCGCCAGGGTGATCGCGATGATCACCTGGGGCACCGCCGACAGCACGAAGATCGACAACGTGTTGCCGAGGGACTTCCAGAACGTGGGCTGGCCGAGCACGTCGGCGTAGTTCTGCCAGCCCACGAACTCGCCCTGCCCGCCCAGCAGGTTCCACTCGTAGACCGACACCACGGCCGTGTACGCGAGCGGGAAGAGGCCGGTCAGCCCGAACAGGATGAAGAACGGCGAGATGTAGAGATAGGGGGAGACCTTGACGTCCCACCGGCCCAGCCTCTGCGAGAGGCCGAGCCTGCGGGGCGCCGGGGGTCTAGGAGCTGCGAGGCCCGTCGCGGGCTCCGCCATGTCGAGTGCGGCCATGTCGTCTTCCTCTGGGGATCGTGGCGGGGAGAGCTGCGCGACCTATTCGAGGTTGAGGGCGTCGAACGCCTCGATCGACTTCTCCCACGACCGCTCGGGATCCTCGTCAGCGGTCTCGACCCGTTCCAGCCCCTGCTGCACCGTCTGGTGGATCGCGAAGTAGTTCGGCCCCTTGAACGGGTTGGCCTCGATCGCCTCGGCGCGGTTCGAGAAGATCTCGCCGACCGGGGCGTCGTTCATGAACTCGTTCACGTACGACTGGACCTGCTCCGACTGCTGCGCCTCGACCTGGGACGGGAAGTTGCCTGCCTCCTCGAAGGCGGCCGTCTGCTGCTCGGGTGCGGTCAGCCAGGCCGCGAGCTCCTTGGCCTCCTCGATGTGCGAGCCCGACGCCGGGACGGTCAGGAACGACCCGCCCCAGTTGCCGCCCCCGCCGGGGAACACGTCGGCGATGTTCCAGCCGTCGACACCACCCGAGTTCGACTCGATGGAACCGGTCATCCACGCCGGGCACAGCATCGTGGCGAACGCGTCCTTCTGGAACCCGGTCGCCCAGTCCTCGCCCCACTGCGCGAGCCCGGCCGACAGCCCGGCGCGGTCCTGCTCGACGATCGTGTCGAACAGCTCCTTGATCTCGGTGTTCGTGGTGAGGGGCTTGGGTGTGCCGTCCTCGTTCTCGTAGGCGTGGTCGACCTGGTTGACCAGGCCCTGATAGGTGGCCACGCCGGAGTCGTACCAGGCGACCTCCGAGTTCTCGACGAAGTCCGCGCCGACCGCGAAGTACTCGTCCCACGTGGCGTCGTCGCCGCCGAGCAGCTCGGCGACCTCGTCGGGCTCCGACGGCAGTCCGGCGTCCTCGAACAGGTCCTGGCGGTAGCAGACCGCCTCGGGGCCGATGTCGGTCCCGTAGCCGATGAGCTTGCCGTCCTGGGTCGTGGCCTGGGCCACCTTCCAGTCCATCCAGCGCCCCTCGAGCTCCGGGTCGGTCAGGTCGGTGAACAGCTCCGGGTACTGCGCGAGCTCACTGATCCAGTCGACCTCGATCGCCTCGACGTCGGCCAGCCCCGCGCCCCCGGCCGCCAGCTTGGTGGTCAGGTTGGTCCGCGCGTCCTCGGCGGAGGCCGCGTCGATCAGCTCCACGGTGATGTCCGGGTGGGTCTCGGTGTAGCTCGCGAGGAGCTCGTCGGTGTACCCGAAGTTGTTGAAGGTGGCGACGCTGAGCGTGATCGGGCCGTCGCCGGATGCCTCGTCGGAGCTACCGCAGGCGGTGAGGGCGAGGGTGAGGGTTGCGATGCCGGCCGTCGCCGCGGCGGTGCGGCGGAATCGGCGGGTGGGTCGGGTGCTGCTGCGCACGGTGACTCCCTTGTCTGATGTGGATGGCCGCGTGAAACGGCGACGTCTCGGTGCGGTGTCCGGGCCGTTGGACCGGCCGAGGCTCCCGCGCCTACAGCAGATGCTCATTCCACGCGTCAGACGCGTCAACCGGCGGACCTCCGGGCGAGGGTGCCGCGCAGCGCCAGAAAGGCTCTGATCGGCCAGTCCGCACGGCTCGTGCGACTCTTGCGGGTTCCGGCGCGGCGTGATCGGTATTGATCGTTACGAGGGGAGCGCGACCGATGTGGCCCGGCGTGCGGCGCGCCGCTGGTCGCGTTCGTCGGACGCCGCCCAGCGGGCCGCGATCAGCAGGGCGAGCCCCAGCGCCGGGACCTCACCGAGCGCCCACACGAGTGCTCCGGCGGCCTGCTGGTCGGTCACCGGGTCGCTGAGCCAGGCCGGTCGCGACTCCGCCAGCACGGACACGGCGAGCAGCAGCTGCGAGCTGGTGACCAGCACGAG
This sequence comes from Promicromonospora aerolata, assembly GCF_042682255.1. Taxonomy (NCBI): domain Bacteria; kingdom Bacillati; phylum Actinomycetota; class Actinomycetes; order Micrococcales; family Promicromonosporaceae; genus Promicromonospora; species Promicromonospora aerolata. The sequence continues at coordinate 1,446,991 of NZ_JBHUHF010000001.1, read as the reverse complement.
CCCCAGCCCGGTGTGGAACACCATGGCGGGTGCCAGCATGAGCAGCCGCAGCGGGTAGGGCGGCCGGTGCGGGACGGGGTCGGTGCCGATGAGGATCGTGGTGAACGCGTAGCCCGCCAGACTGAAGTGCAGCACCGCCCACAGGTGCACGACGCCGTTGGTCAGGCTCCGCTCGAACAGCGGTGTCGCGTAGAAGACGGCCATGCTGACGACGACGTTGGCGGTCGCCACCACCGGGTGCAGGAGCACGTGGGCGATCCTGCTGCCGAGCACCGCGAGCAGCCAGTCCCGTGGTCCGCGCGGCCCGTCCGTCGTGGTCGGCAGCGCGCGCAGCGCGAGGGTCACGGGCGCCGCCAGGGCCGCGAGCACCGGTAGTGCGGTGACCAGCACCATGTGCTGCACCATGTGGGCGCTGATCAGCACGTGGCCGTACGCCGCCGGACCACCGCTGGTGACCCAGAGCAGCACGGCCATGGCGGCGACCCAGGCGACCACCCGGCCGCTCGGCCACCGGTCGCCGCGGCGGGCCAGCCGGACGACCCACCGCACGTAGGTCACCAGCCCGGCGATCGCGGCCACCGCCAGCACCGGCTCCGGGCGCCACTGGGTCAGGGCGCTCGACACGGTGAGCGGTGGCAGCGCACCGGCGTCCACGGCGGCAGGTGGTGGCGCCGTGGCCCCGAGCGCGACGCCGAGCCCGACGGCCGCCGCCCACCACCACCACCTCACCGAGCGCGAGCCGGGCCAGGGGCCGTGCTCCGCTCAGGGCGGCCCGCGCGAGCACCCGCCGGCGGTGGGCCCACCCGGCGGCACCGAGCCCGGCGAACAGGACCGTCTTGGCCAGGAGCAGGCCGCCCCACCCGGTGGTCAGGAGCGCGGCGGGCGAGGCGGACAGCTCCAGCGCGGCGAGCACGCCCGAGGCGGCGACGACGGCGTAGCACCAGCCCGCGACCCGCGAGAACCGACGGACCGGGGCGAGGGAGGCCGCACCGTGGGACGCGGCTGCCCAGTGCTCGTGCCCGTGCCCGTGCCCGTACGCGAGCGCGACCAGCACCAGCAGCCCGCCGGCCCAGATCGTCACCGCCCCGAGGTGGAGCCACAGCGCGGAGGCTGCGCCGTGCCCCGGCCCGTGCCCGGCGTGCCCGGCGGCGGCGACCGGAACCAGCGCGAGGAGTGCGGCCGCGAGGCCGGCGGGTACGCGGCCGGGGCGGGGCACCAGCAGCAGCACGACCGCGACCGCCGCGGCCAGCGCCGCGGCCCAGAGGAGGGCCGGCCCCAGGGTCGTGCCGAGCAGCACGCGGACGGCGGGGGTGCCGTCGTCGGCGGTGGCGGAGCCGACGACGGTGAGTGCGGTGAGGGGTAGGCAGACCGCCTGGGCGGCGGCCCAGACCACGGCGGCGACCGTGGCCGCTCGCACGGCCGGAGCGGCCGCCGCCGGCGCCAGGACCGCTGCCGCCAGCGCCAGCCCGCCGATCGTCACCGTCGCGGCCAGCCGGGCGACCACCTCGGCGAGCGGGAGTCCCCACCGGACGAGGACACCGGGGTCGCGCAGCACGGGGTCGCTCATCCCGCCGACCAGCAGGCCTCCGGCGGCGGCGAGCACCGCGACGACGAGCGCGGCGCCGGCCACCGTCGTCAGCGAGGCGGCCGACGACCGGCGGTTCATCCGTCCTCCGCGACGTCGAGCTCGGCGCTCATGCCCGCGGCGTGGTGCCCGGAGACGCTGCAGATCAGGTCGAGCGTCTCCCCGGGGGCGGCGGTGACGGTGAGCTCGTGCTGCTCACCCGGTTCGAGCACCGGCGTCCGCCAGGTCCCCCGCTCGCCCTCGACGACGAGGTCGTGCCCCATGGCGCCGGTGTTGGTGACCAGGACCGCGAGCTCGCCGGACGCGGGTACGGCGCCGCCCGTCTCGATGCTCCACTCGGTGAGTCCGACGCGCAGCGTCGAGGTCACGATCCCGGACACGTCGGGGGGCGTACCGTCGTCGCGCGCGGTGCAGCCCGTGGCCAGGGCCGCGGTGAGGGCCGCGGTCAGGAGGAGGGGTGCGACCGCTCCGGTGGCGCGTCGCGGCCCGGTCCGGCCCCACCTCCTCATGGCTCCTCCTCGGCGTCGGCGCGCGCCGCCCGGTACCGCTCCAGGAGCGCCGCCGAGCGTTCGGGGTCCGACTCCTCGAGGGTGGAGCCGAGGAGCAGGAGGGTCGGCGCGTGGTGCGCGTCGAGGGCGAGCGTCTCCTCCAGCAGCGGGACCGCCTCGCGGGGCGACCCCGTGCGCACCAGCGCGAAGGCCTGGCGGTAGCGCAGGTCGGCATCCATCGGCCGGAGCCGTACGGCGGCGGCCCAGTGGGGGAGCGCGGCCTCGGCGCGCCCCGCCTCGTCGAGCCGGTGGGCGAGCGCGGAGCGCAGCTCCACCCGGCCGGGCTGGTGGGCCACGGCATCCCGGAGCACGGCGACGGCGGCATCCGCCCGGTCGCCGGCCACGCCGTCCGGGTCGGCCCAGGCGCCGGTGGCCGGGGCGGCGCCGGTCGAGGGGGCGGCGGGCGACGCGGGCAGCAGGCCCGGCGCCAGCCACCACGCGCCGAGCAGTACGACGCCGACGACGGCCGCCGCGGTCCCGAGGACGTGCCCGCCCCGGCGCCGGACGAACCACGCGGTGGCCGCGCCGACCACCACGAGCGGGACCACCCAGAGCGCCCAGCCCGCACCGCGGCGCGGCGGCTCCAGCAGCACCTCGTCGCCGTAGGCGTCCGCGAACCAGGCCCGCACCTGGTCCGGCGAGCGGCCCGCGTCGAGCTGTTCGGCCACCACCAGGCGCATCGACTCGGCGACGGGCGACGTCGAGTCGGCCACGTGCTCGCCGAGGCACGACGGGCAGCGCAGGGTGCTCGCCACCTCCCGGACCTGTTCCGCCGGCGTCGGCGCCGTGCGGCCGGTGAGGGCGACGACCGTGCCCCCGACCGCGACCAGCGTCAGGACCAGGGCCAGCGCCGCCACGGACCAGGACCGGAGCCGCCCGCTCATCGGCGCACCTCCGGCTCCACCACCGTGTCGATCCATTCCTGGGTCACGGGTCCGGGGTGCTGCTCGACGAGGCGGCCCTCGCGGTCCACGAGGTACGTGGCCGGGACGCCCCGCAGGCCCCAGGCGACCGACATCGTGCCCCGCTCGTCCACGATGCTCGGGAACGGCAGCCCGTGCTCGGCGGCAAAGCGCCGCGCGGGTTCGCGCAGGTCGCGGACGTTGATGCCGAGCACCTCCAGGCCGGCGTCGGCGAGCTCGTCGTGGGCGTCCACGAGCACCGGCATCTCCTCGCGGCACGGGGCGCACCACGACGCCCAGGCCGTGACCAGGACGACCGATCCGCGCAGCTCGGCGACGTCGTGCTCCCCGCCGTCGAGGCCCTCCCCTGCCAGGGGTGGCGCCGGGCTCGGCCCTTCCTCGGCCGGAGCGCACCCGGCCAGACCGAGGACGAGCACCGGCAGCACCGCGACGGTCAGCGCCCGGGCTGTCGTTGTTCGCGCGCGCGGGCGGGTGGCCGCGGTCCGCGTGGGCGGGCGGGCGGACGTCGTCGAGCCGGCTCCCGGCCGGAGACCGGTGCCGAACCGGTCCCGGCCGCCGGGGCGCCGACCGAGCACGGCCGCGACCACGCCGCCCGCGACGGCGAGCGCCACCGCCGCCCAGAGCCACCCGACCAGCGGTGTCACGGCGAGCCGTACGGTGGCGGTCCCGGAGGACGGGTCGGCGTCCAGGAGCGTGACGTACACGTCGTCGAGGAACCTGCTGCGGATATCCGGCCCGGCGAGCATCGCGGCATCGTCGGCATACCAGCGCAGCTGTGGTCGGGCGGTGCCGACGAGCTGACCGTCCCGGCCGACGAGGAGCTCGGCCTCGGCGACCTGCCGCCCGGTGCCGTCGTGCCGGTCGAGCCGCACGAGCGTCACCGTGGTGTCCCGGGCGGTCAGCGTCCCGCCGACGGGGAGCACCGCCTCCTGCACCGTCCCGTGGGTGCCGGCGATGACGGCGACCGCACCCAGCGCCACGCCGGTGTGCACGAGCCAGGAGCCGGCGGCGTGCCGGTCGGTCCGGGCGCGGGCGGCGTGCCGGTCGGTTCGGGCGTGGGCGCCGGGGCGTCGGCGGCGCAGGGGTACGCCGGCGGTGACGGTGAACGCCGCCAGCCCGGCGACGACGGCGAGCACGGGGTCACGGACGGTGACGCCGACCACGCCGCACACCACCGCGCCGGCGGTTCCCGGGACGAGCGGGTGCGGTGGCCTCCGGGACCGGGCGAGCCAGGGTGCCGCGGCGAGGAGCACGAGGAGCAGCAGGGCGAACGGCGCCAGCGTGCGCTCGTACCAGGGCGGCCCCACAGAGACCCGGTCGCCGGTCAGCAGCAGGAGCGCCGTGGGCAGCAGGGTGCCGACCGCGACCACGACGAGCACGACCGTCAGCAGCGTGCGCTGACCGTCCAGCGCGGCGCCGCGCACCCCGCCACGCACTCCGCCGCCACGCACTCCGCCGCCACGCACTCCGCCGCGGTGCGCGGCGCCGGCGGGTCCCGGGACGTCGGCGGGGGAGCGGGCCCGCCCGAGCAGCACCAGCCAGGGCACGGTCACCGCACCGAGCGCGGCCGCCAGGACGGGACCGAGCGCGGACGTCGTGAAGGCGTGGACCGACTCCACGACGCCGGACCGCGTGACGAGCTGGGCCAGCACCACCAGCACGAACCCCAGCCCGGCCAGCACGACCGCCCACGCGCGCCACCGTCCGCTGCGGGTGCGGGGGCCGACGGCGTGCAGCAGCGCGGTGGACGCCAGCCACGGGAGCAGGGACGCGTTCTCCACCGGGTCCCACGCCCAGTACCCGCCCCAGCCGAGCACGGCGTACGACCACCAGGCCCCGAGCCCGACCCCGGCGGTCAGCAGCGTCCACGCCCCGACGTTCCACGCCCGGGTGGCCGAGGTCCAGCCCGCCGGCAGCCGGCGCCGGACGAGCGCCGCCACGGAGAGCGCGTAGGGCACGGCCAGCGCCGCGAACCCGGCGTAGAGCAACGGCGGGTGCACGCCCATCGCCACGTGGTCCCGCAGCAACGGGCTCGGCGACCCGCCGGCGCCGCCCGACGCCGTGAACGGCGACGCCACCAGGGACACCACGCCGAACAGGGCGACCACGGCGGCCAGCACGCCCAGCACCACGGCGCGGTCCGCGGGCCCCAGCCGGCGCGTCGTGCCGACCGCGACGACCGCCACGGCCGCGAGCGCGGCCAGCCACAGCAGCAGCGACCCCTCGAGGGCCGACCACATCGCGGTCACGCGGTAGTACGCGGACATGCCCGGGTCGGTGACGCGTTCCACGTACGGCCACGTGGTGTCCTGCCGCAGCAGGGCGACCTGGAGGAGCCCGACGGCGCCCGCGACCGCCGCGGCGCTGCCGACGAGGGCGCGCGTGCCGAGGCGGCCGGCCCGGCTCGTGGTCCGGTCGGGGGCGTGCGCCGGATCCGCCGGCGACCGTGCGGCGGCGCCCCACGCGACCGCGGCGACCACCGCCGCCGCGAGGGCCAGGGCCAGCAGCACGGTGCCGCTCACCATCGCTCCGGTGGTCATGGCGTGCTCTCCGGCGGCCGGTACTCGTTCGAGTGCCGCAGCAGCACGGAGCGGGCGTGCAGCACCTGCCCGTCGAGCACACCCTCCACGACCGCGCCCTCACCCTCGCGGACGGCGGCGGGCAGCGCGCCGGCGTAGCGCACGGTCACGTCGGTGGCGCCGTCCGTCAGCACGAACGAGGCCCCCGCGGCGTCCTGCGTCACGCTGCCGGTCACCACGAGGCCGCCGAGCCGCACGTCGCGGTCCTGAGGTCCCTGTGCCAGGAGCTCGCTGGGCGTGCCCCAGTAGGTGAGCCCGTCCTGCGTCACCGAGGCGAGCAGGCCGGCGAGGCCGAGCACGGCGACGACCAGCACGGCCCAGGCCCGCCCGCGACCGCGGGGCAGGGCCGGACTCATGGCGCCACCGGGAGCCGCGGGGCCGCCGCGTCCGGCACGGCGCCGGACCGCCGGGCGGCCTGCGCGGAGACGCGGCGGGCACGGGCGAGCACCACGACCGCCGTCAGCAGCGTGCACGCCAGGACCGAGACCCCCAGCGTCCAGGCCATCACCGGGGCGATCGGCGCACCGGTGCCCGGTGCGAGCACGGTGGGCGGCTGGTGGAGGGTGCGCCACCACACCACGGAGAGGTGCACCACGGGCACCATGACGAACCCGAGCACCCCGACCGTGCCGGCGGCACGCCGTCCACGGTGGCCCGTCGCCAGGGCGAGAGCGGCGAGGAGGGCGACGTAGACCAGGCCCATCGCCACCGTGGTCGTGACCCGGGCGTCCCAGACCCACCAGGTCCCCCAGGTCTGCGCGCCCCAGACGCTGCCGGTGGCGAGGGTCACTGCGGTGAGCGCCACCCCGGCCTCGGCGGCGGCGCGGGCCACGGCCAGGGGCCGGACGGCACCGCGCAGTGCCACCGGCAGGCAGGCCAGCAGCACCACGGCGAAGCACAGGTAGGCCGACCAAGCCGCCGGCACGTGCAGGTACATCCAGCGCTGCGCCTCTCCCTGCACCGCGTCGGGCGGCGCGACGACGAGGGCGAGGACCAGCGCGAGGACGGTGCTGACCGTGGCCGCGAGCACGAGGGCTCCGCGCCCGCGCAGGACGGCGACCCGGTCGCGGTTCTCTCTCATGCGCAGACCTCCAGGACGAGCGGGTTGACGGCGATCATGACGATCCCGGCACCGAACCCGAGCGCGAGGAGCAGGCCCAGGCGGCCGAGGAAGCCGAACAGGGGGGAGCTGTCGCTGGTCGGGGCACCCCGGTTGGTGCGCCACGCCACGACGCCGGCGGCCAGCGTGAGCAGGAGCAGCACCACGTCGAGCCCGATGACGGCCGCGCCGATCACCGTGGTGGGCGGGGTGTGGCCGGCGCTGGCGTAGGCGGTGCAGGCGAAGTCCTGCACGACGTACGACAGTCCCAGGGCGCCCACCCACGCGACGGGCGGCACGAGCACGGCGGCGACGGACAGGGCCGCCGACCGCGACCGCGTGGCTTCCGGTGCTGCCATGTCAGACCACCACCAGTGGCAGGAGATCGGTGGCGGCCCAGGTGACCGCCCAGACGACGAGGACACCGCCCCACAGGACGGCGGCGTTCTGGAGCATGATCCGGGGACGGATGTCGCGCGCGTGCGTGAGGCGCGCCACGAGCGCGCAGACCGTGAGCCCCAGTCCGAGCACGATCGCCAGCGCGAGCGTTCCGACGAGCATCAGGACGCCGGAGTCGTAGGAGTGCGCCGTGTGGTCCAGGCCGCCTGCGGGCCACTGGGCGACCGCCAGGACGAGGGCTGCGACGCCGGCCAGCGTGGTGATCACGACGGCGGCGAGGTGCGCGCCGCGGGCCACCGGCGTCGCGTCGTGCGTGAGCGGGCCCTGGCGCGCTCCCCACCAGGAGGCCGCGACAGCCAGCGCCAGGGCCAGGCCGGTCCCCGCGGACAGCCAGGGCTGGCCGAGCGTTCCCCCCTGTGGCCACACCGGGGCGTTGACCTGGAGGAAGAGCATGCTGAACGCGACGGTCGTGACGGCGACGACGAGCACCACCCCGGCCGCCGTGGCTGCCCACCAGCCGGGCGAGCGCGGCCCGGGCGCTTCGACCAGGTACTCGCCACCCACCGGCTCCGTGGACTCGCCGGCGCCGAGCTCACGCTCGTTCTGGAGCTCCCACGCCACGAAGCCCGCCACGATCACGACCACGCTCCCACCGAGGAACCAGCCGTTCTCCAGGAGCAGCCCCACGGCTGCCAGGGCGAGCCCGGCAGCGGCCACGAGCGGCCAGACCGTGGGCCGGGCCTGGACCGCCGCGGTGCTGGGCAGGGCGCTGAGCACCGTCGTGAAGGGCGTGGCGCGCACGTTCCGCGGGGCATGGTCGAACGCGGCGGCCATCCGCGCGAGCTCCGGGTCGTGCGGTGGCTCGTCCCACAGCGGTGTGCGGCTGCCCACGACGGGGATCCTGCCGAAGTTCGGTGCCGCGGGCGGGGAGTCGGCCACCCACTCCAGGGTGTCCGCGCCCCACGGGTTCGCGCCGGAGCGTTCGCCGCGCCGGAGCGCGCCCAGCAGGGTGACCGCGGTCAGCACGAGACCGGCCGCGAAGACGAACGCACCGATGGTCGAGAGCAGGTTGAGCACGCCGACGCCCAGCCCGGCATCGTAGGTGAACACCCGTCGCGGCATGCCCCACAGCCCCGTCAGGTGCATGGGGAAGAACGTGAGGTGGAAGCCGACGAACGCCAGCCAGAAGCTCACCGTGCCGAGCCTGGCCGACGGCATCCGGCCCGTGAACTTGGGCCACCAGTGGAACAGGCCGGCCAGGACCGGGAACAGCATGCCGCCGATCAGCACGTAGTGGAAGTGCGCCACGACGAAGTAGGTGTCGTGCGCCTGCGCGTCGAAGGGGGCGGACGCCACCATGACCCCCGTGATGCCACCCGCCACGAACGTGAACAGGAAGCCGAGCGAGAACAGCATCGGGACCGTCAGCCGTGGCCGGCCGGACCAGAGGGTCGCGATCCACGCCACCACCTGCACGCCGGACGCCACGCTGATCGACATGCTCGCGGCCGTGAAGAACGACAGCGTCACCGGCGGGAGCCCGGTCGTGTACATGTGGTGCACCCACAGGCCGAGGCTCATGATCGCGGTGACCACCACGGCGGCGACGACGAAGGGGTAGCCCACCAGCCGGTGCCTGGAGTGCACCGGCACCACCTGGCTGATGATGGCCGCGCCCGGCAGGAACATCACGTAGACCTCGGGGTGGCCGAAGATCCAGAACAGGTGCTGCCACAGCAGCGGGTCCCCGCCCCGGTCCGTGTCGAAGAACGCCGTGCCGGCGTTGCGGTCGAGCTCCAGGAGCAGGGAGCCCACGAGCAGCGGCACGAAGGCCAGGATGATCATGGCCGCGACGCACAGCATGGTCCACGCGAAGATGGGCATCCGGTCCAGCGACATCCCGGGCGCCCGCATGGCGAGCACGACCACGACCATCTCGATCGCCGCCCCGATCGCGGCGAGCTCCGCGAGCGCCAGCCCGAACAGCCAGATGTCCATCGCCTTGTCGGCGAACTCGGGACCGGACAGCGGGACGTAGGCGAACCAGCCGGCGTCGGGCACCATGCCGACGAGGAAGCTGCTGTACAGGATGATCCCGGCCAGCAGGTAGCACCAGTAGTTGAAGGTGTTGTACCGCGCGAACGGCATGTCCCGGGCGCCGAGCATGAGTGGCAGCAGGTATGCCGCCAGCCCTTCGAGGAACGGCACGGCGAAGAGGAACATCATGGTCGTGCCGTGCATGGTGAACAGCTCGTTGTAGGTCTGTGCCGAGAGCACGTCCTGCTCAGGCTGGGCGAGCTGCACGCGCATGAGCAGAGCCTGCAGGCCACCGACGAAGAAGAAGACGAACGCCGTGACCATGTAGCGCGTACCCACGGACTTGTGCTGCACGGGCATGACGGTCCGGCGCCACCCGCGGGGCCGGGCCCAGATCTCGGCGAAGCGCGACCGCTCGTCGGCGGTCGGGCCGGTCTCCTGGTCCGTGGTCGTCACGCGCTACTCCAAGCTCTCCAGGTAGGTGATCAGCTCGTCGAGCTCGTCGTCGTCGAGGTCGGTGCCCGGCATGACGTTGCCCGGCTTGACCTCCTGGGGGTGCTCGATCCAGCGGGCGAGGCTCTCGCGGTCGTTGGGCAGCACCCCGGCGCCGATCATCTGCCGGCTCGCCAGGTGCGTCAGGTCGGGCCCGAGGGTGCCCTGCGCCTCGGTGCCGGCCACGGTGTGGCAGTAGACGCAGGAGGACGACATGAAGATCTGCCGGCCGGCGGCGACGTCCGAGACCGGTTCGGCGTCGGCGGCCGGCTCGTCGGCGCCGGGGTCGTCGTCCGTCCGGTCGGTGGCCTGGGCGGGGCGTGCCTGGGCCTCCAGCCAGCCCTCGTACTCCGGCGGGTCGTGGGCGACCACGACGAACCGCATCCACGCGTGCTGGATGCCGCAGTACTCGGCGCACTGGCCCCAGTAGGTGCCCGGCTCGTCGGCGTCGAGCGTCAGCACGTTGGTCTCCCCGGGGATCAGGTCGACCTTGCCGCTGAGCTGCGGCACCCAGAAGCTGTGGATCACGTCCGCGCTGGTCAGCTCCACGCGCACCTCCTGGCCCGTGGGGATGTGGATCTCGTTGGCCGTCTCGACGTCGTGCCCGGGGTACCGCACCTCCCACCAGAACTGCTTGCCGTCCACCTCGATGACCGCAGCCGTGTCGGCGGCGTCCCGGGTGCTGCCGGTGTCGCGCAGCACCAGCACGGAGTCCGCCATGATCCCGATGATGATCAACGCGGGGACCACCGCCCCCAGGAACCCGACGACGAGGTGACCGTTGCCCGTCGTCGCCGCGGGCACGTCGCCGTCGGTGTGCTCGGTGCTGCGCCGCCGCCGGACCACCGCGATGAGCGCCACCGTCACGACGATCACCCAGACCGCGGCCCCGACGGTCAGCATCAGCTGCCAGTGGCTGTCGACCCGGCCGGCGTCGTCGCCGGCGGGCGGGAACATCAGCGGGACCCGCGCCGCGATCATGGCGTCTCCTTCACCTGGATGGTGACGACCGCCCGGGTGGCGTCGTCGTCCAGGAGCGCCTCGACCACGTACTCGCCCGGCACGTCGAGCCGCTCCGCATGCGTGGCGCCCGCCACCAGCCGGCCCGAGTCGACGGGATCGGCTCCCGCGGGAACGGCGGGCGCGCCGTCGTCGAGCCCGAGGGACGTGACCCGCTGGGGCTGTTCCGAGCGGTTGACGAACCGGACCTCGGTACCGGCGGGGGTCTCGAGCCGCACCGGATCGAACCCGGCGGTGGTGAGGCGCACCTCGGCGGGCGGCGGGGCGTCGGCCGCCGCGCACGCCGATACGCCGGCGACCACCGCGACCAGCGTCGCCGCCGCGCACGCCCGCAGCCGGGCCGACGTCCCGGCCGGGGTCACAGCAGCTCCCCGGGATGCGCGAAGTACCGGTCCCGGAGGGCCTCGGCCGTGCGCAGCGCCAGCGCACCGACCGTGGCGCTCGGGTTGGCACCAGGGTTCTGCGGATACAGGGCGGCACCGGTCACGAACACGTTGGGCGTGTCCCACACCTGCCCGTAGCTGTTGGTCACGCTGTCGCCGGGGTCCCGGCCCATGATCGCGCCACCCGTGGGGTGTGTGCTCTGGTACTGGTCGATCCGGTACGGGCTCAGCTCGGCCGAGACGCTGACCCGGTCGGGGTTCATCGCACGAAGGATCTCCTCGCAGCGGGCGGCGATGAAGCGGTACATGTTCCGCTCGTTCTCCCGCCAGTCGAAGGTGATGCGCAGCATCGGCAGCCCCCACGCGTCCTCGTAGGTCGGGTCCAGGTCGAGGAAGTTGCCGGCGTAGGCGGGGCTGTCCCCCTCGATGTTCACCGTGCCGACCTGGTCCCAGTAGCGGCCGAGCATCGTCTTCCAGTCCGCGCCCCACTGGCGGTCCACGAAGCCGTCCAGGAGTCCGTCCGACGAGCTGATCGGTTCGCGCTGACCGGCTGCGGCGGAGATGGCCGCGCCACCGAGGAAGTCGAGATCGGAATGGTCGAAGTTGTCGGCGTTGTAGTCGTAGATCTGCGCGTTGGTGCAGCCGTTGCCCATGAAGAAGTTGAACTTCTCGTCCTCCCACAGCCCCTTGGCCGGCGACTTCACGAGCTGGTAGGTGTAGTTGCGCCCGACCTGGCCGCGGTCGTTGCCGATACCGTCCGGGTGTGCGCCGCCCTTGGACAGCAGCAGCATCCGGACGTTCTCCAGGGTGAACGCGGAGCAGACCACCACCTCGGCCGGCTGCACGTGCTCCTCACCACGGGAGTCGACGTAGCGCACGCCCGTGGCGCGCCCGTCGTCGGCGGTCTCGATGCGCAGCACCCGGCAGCCCGTGCGCACCTCGTACCGCCCGGTCTCGAGCGCCGGCGGAAACCAGGTGGTCAGCGGGCTCGTCTTGGCACCGACCTCGCAGCCGTACCGCGTGCAGAAGCCGCAGTAGAGGCAGCCGGCGCGGGTGTTGCCGTACGGGTCGGTGTAGCCCTGGGAGAGGATGCCCGACGGCGTCGGGAAGGGATGCAGGTCGAGGTCACCGGCCGCGTCCGTGAACCGCCTGCCGAACTTGCTGCGGGCGAGCGGCGGGTTCGGGTACGGCCGCCGGCGTTCCCCCTCGAACGGGTTGCCGCCGGGCAGGAGCTGCCCGCCGAGGTTGCCGGCCCGGCCGGAGACCCCCATGTCGTACTCGAGCTGGTCGTAATACGGCTCGAGGTCGTCGTAGCCGATCGGCCAGTCCTGCACGGTCATCTCGTCCGGGATGCGGTCGCTGCCGTATCTCTCCTCGTTGACGCTGCGGTAGCGGAAGTCGTCGGGCAGGAACCGCCAGGTCAGCGCCGTCCAGTGCACCATCGAACCGCCGAGGCCCTCACCGGGGTGGAAGCTGCCGAACTGCCGGTAGGGGAGCGAGGGCGAACGGGCGTCGGGGCGCCACGTCCAGGAGGTGCGCGAGATGTCCTGCATCATCGCGTAGCGGTTCCGGAAGCGCAGCGAGTCGTGGTTGTGGGCGAAGTCGGGATAGGTCCACTGGGCTGGGCCCTGCTCCAGCGAGACCATCCGGAGCGATGTGGGCGGCAGCACCTGGGACGCGAGGACCGACGCGGACATGCCGCCACCGATGGTGACGATGTCCACCGGGTCGTGCCGGCGCATCGTCAGCCCTCCCCGACGTCGGGGTGCGGCCGTTCCAGCGCGCGTCTGCCGCCGCCGGGACGGTCGGGGTTCATGACGGGCAGCCCGTGCATGGCCTGCGGCTGGCGGTCGGTGCCCTGGAGCATCTCCTCCGGGGAGTAGGAGCGCTGCGCCCCCGGCCACCCCACGAGCCGCCAGCCCGCCAGGTCCTGGTTCCCGCCGTAGGCGGGGTCGGCGAACATGCCCTCGATGGTGTCCGCGCGCACCATCGAGAAGAACCCGCCGGGGGACACCTCGCCGAACACCTCCTCGGCCTGGTCCAGCACGTCGTCGCTGGTGGCGACGGTGGTCGAGCCGCTGCCGTCGTCCGCGGCACTGTCGGAGCCCGCACCCGTGATCCGGTCGGCGGAGGAGCTGCGCTGCTGATGGTCGTCCAGGACGACGATGATCTCGTCCTGACGTTCGGGGCGCAGATCCGCGAAGACCCGGCCGAACCGGGTCTGGGAATATCGGTCGAGGGCAGCGAGGCCGAGCCGGTACGTCTCCTGCGGCGGGCGGCTGCCCTGGTGCCCGTACCGGTAGAGCTGGGCCTCCGCGACCGGCACCGCTCCTTCCGCCACCTCGCTCGGGTTCTCCTCGTAGGCGCCGGCGAAGGGACCCTGCGTGTAGGTCGGTTCGGCGTACGGGGTGGAGTCGGCGAGCTTGCCGTCGATGTACGTGGCCACGCCCATCTGGACGGCGCCCGGGTCCTTGGCGTCGCCCGGCACCAGGCGGGCGAGCATCGCCTCGAGCAGGCGCGCCTCCTGATCGGTGAAGAAACGCAGGGCGTCGGGCACCTCGTCGGGCGGCAACGGGGAACGCTTGGGCTGGTGCACGCCGTCGTCCGTGACGGTGGCCCCCGCCGGGCCGGTGGCGTCAGGCGTGCAGCCGGCCAGCGCGGCTCCGCCGACCAGTCCCGCGCCACCGAGCACCGACAACGACTTGAGCACCGAGCGCCGGGTCACCGCCGGTCCCGACCCCTTGCCCACCTCGCCGTCCGGCTGGTCGGTCGTGGTCTCCTCAGCGGTCACTGGATCACCTCACGGTGGGTTGCGGCGGTCGGCCTTCCGGCCATTCGACGCTAACAACGCCCCCGTCACTCGCAAGCGGCTCCGTGAGCGCCCGCCCCTGCGACCAGCGAGGCCACCGCCCCGACGCTACCGAGTGCGGTTCGCCCGCAGGATCTCCTCCTGGTACGGGGCCACGACGTCACCCGAGACCCGGCAGTCCAGCAGCAGGAACCGGCGGTCGGTCTGGGGCTCGGACGCCCAGCGGGCCAGGCGGTCCAGGTCGGTCAGCGAGCGCACGACAACTCCCTCCGCGCCGACCGCTGCGGCGAGCGCCGCGAAGTCCGTCTCGGGGATGAGCATCGGCTCCTTCGTGATGCCCTGCCGTCCGTAGACGTGCACCTCCGCGCCGTACGCGGCGTCGTTCCACACGACGGCGATGCCGCGCCCGCCGGCGGTGCGCACCGCGGTCTCCAGGTCGGCGAGGGCCATGAGCCCGCCGCCGTCGCCGGTGGTGAGCACGACGGCGTCGTCGGGCCGGGCCGCGGCGGCGCCGGCGACGCTGGGGAAACCGAGGCCGATCGACTGGTAGGCGGTGCCGACCATGACCATCCGGTCGGGGAGGCGACCGGCCAGTACATGTTCGCCCAGCCGATGAAGTGCCCGCCGTCGGAGACGACCACGCGGTCGGCAGGCAGCATGCCCGCGAGGCGGTGCGCGACGCTGCGCGGGTCCAGACGCCCGTCGGGGGCGATCCCGTCGGCGGGCCCGGTGTCGTAGCGTCGGGCAGCGGCGACGTCGACGGTCTCGCGCCAGCCGGACGGCTTGGCGCCCAGGGCGTGCAGCTCGTCCACGAGGATGCGGGCCACGAGGTCGGCGTCGCCCCGGACGAACCCGCCGACGTGCCGGTGCGTCGCGGCGGGAGCCGTGTCGACCTGGACCACGCGCGTGCCCGGCGCGAACAGGTCGCCGAAGCGCATGGTGAACTGGTTGAGCGACGCGCCCAGCACGACGGCGACGTCGGCCGTGCGCACCAGCTCCATCGCGCCCTCGGCGCCGAAGCCGCCCGCGACGCCGAGGTCGTACCGGCCGTCGGGGAACGTACCGCGACCGAGTGCGGTCGTCGTGGTCAGCGCACCCGTCGCCTCCGCGAGCTCGCCGAGCGCGGCGCTCGCGCCACTGAGCCAGGCACCACGGCCCGCGAGCAGCAGCGGCCGCTCGGCGCCCGCGAGACGCTCCGCGAGGTCGGAGATGGCCGCGGCGTCGAAGGGGCCGGCCGGGGCCATCGGGCTCGGCAGCGCGGGCTCCGGCGCGTCCGGGACCGGGCCCGCCTCCAGCGCCGCGACGTCGTAGGGGATGGCCAGCACCACGGGCACGCGATACGTCAGGGAGTGCTCGATGGCGATGACGCTCGTGGCGGCGGCGTCCGCGCGGCCGACCGTGTAGGTGCGGGCGCCGACGGCGGCCGCGAGTGCGATCTGGTCGACGTCCCACGGGCGCGGGCCCGACGTGGGCTCGTCGCCCGCCAGGAGCACGAGCGGGACCCGGGCCGCCGCTGCCTCGGCGAGCGCGGTGAGCGCGTTGGTGAACCCCGCGCCGTAGGTGGCCGTGGCGGCGGCGATGCGGCCCGACGCGCGGAAGTGGGCATCGGCGGCGACCACACCGCCGGCCTCGTGGCGGACGGCGGTGAAGCGCGCGGTCGTCGAACGCTCGAGGGAGTCGAGGAACCAGGCGTTGCCGTTGCCCATCACGCCGAAGACGTGGTCGACGTGGCGGGCGACGGTACGGGCGACGTGGGCGGAAACGGTGGGCACGGGGCCTCCAGGGGAAACAGTGACGGATGTAGTGGTGCGGTCCGTATGTGTCCCGGGCGGGCCTGCCTCATGGCCCGTCGCGCGCCCCTTTTTCGAGCGCAGGCGGTGGTGTTGGTGCTGTCCGCCTTGACGTGAGCGAGTCTAACGCTCCGGCCACGCCGTCGCGGACGCGGTTTTGCGCCCGGTGACGGCGTTCATTGTCCTGCCGGCACTGGGTGGGTCCTGTCGGCGGCGTCGATGTCGTTGCTGCTCAGGGGCGGATTGATGAGGCCGGGTGGTGTGACCTGGCTGGTGTGACCTGGCTGGTGTGAGGCCGGGTGGTGTCAGGCTGTCAGATGGGGGCGCCGCTCTGGTGCACGCTCCACGGGGGAGCGAGTTCGGTCGGCTGCACCTCGCCCGGTGGTGACTTCGGTCGGCTGCCCCCTGCTCGGGAGTGAGTTCGGTCGGATGGGATGAGTTCGGTCGGTTGACTGACCGATCTCATCCCATCCGACCGAAGTCACGTCGCGAATCGTGCAAGTGACCGAATCGGGCATGGTGCAAGCAGCATTGGTCCTTCCGGTCCACCTAAGGGAGTGACCGACCCTGCTGCTTCTGGTCGTGAACCGGCGGAGCGGCCAGGATGTGCTTCTCATGGTCGGTCACCGTCAGGGGTTCGTCTGGCGCGACGTGGGCAGCTGTCCGGGGCTGCTCACCGCCTCCGGGACCCTGCTCGCGAGCGACTTCGGTCGGATGCACTCCGCCCGCGAACAACATCGGTCCCAACGCACTCCACCCGGGACACGACGTGGGTCCAGGCGCTCCACCAGGCAATGACTTCGGTCGGATGCCTCCTGCTCGGGAGTGAGTTCGGTCGGATGGGATGAGATCGGTCGGTTGACTGACCGAACTCATCCCATCCGACCGAAGTCATTCCGCGAATCGTGCAAGTGACCGAATTCGGCACCTGGGCTGGCGTTGTCGTGTGTGAACCAGGATCTGAGGCGCACAACGAGGCGCACAGCAGGGCGGCGGCCACGTCCCGGCGGCTGGACCGTCCGGCCGCCGGGACAGAAGAACGGTCAGGCGGGTGTCAGCGTGTACTTCGTCTGGAGGTACTCGTGGATGCCCTCGGCGCCGCCCTCTCGCCCGAGACCCGACATCTTCCAGCCGCCGAACGGTGCGGCGGCGTTGGAGACGACGCCGACGTTGAGGCCCATCATGCCCGTCTCCAGCCGGTCGATCATGCGCTGACCACGCGACAGGCTCTCGGTGTAGACGTAGCTGACGAGCCCGTACTCCGTGTCGTTGGCGAGTGCGACCGCCTCGTCATCGGTGTCGAAGGTGGCGATCGCGAGCACCGGGCCGAAGATCTCCTCCCGCAGGATGTCGCTGCCCGGCCTGACGCCGGTCAGGACCGTCGGCTCGAAGAAGCTGCCCGGCCCGCCGATGCGGGAACCGCCGGTGGCGAGCCGGGCGCCCCGGGTCACCGCGTCCTGGACGAGCGCCTCCGCCTTCGCGACGGCGTTGTCGTCCACCAGCGGGCCGATGGTCACGCCGGACTCGGTGCCGCGGCCGATCACGAAGTCGTTCACCGCGGCGGTGACCCGGCGGGCGAACTCGTCGGCGATCGAGGAGTGCACGATGAAGCGGTTGGCTGCCGTGCACGCCTGCCCGATGTTGCGGAACTTCGCCGCCAGTGCGCCCTTGACCGCCTGGTCCAGGTCGGCGTCCTCGAAGATCACGAACGGAGCGTTGCCGCCCAGCTCCATCGAGGTGCGCAGCACGCCGGGGGCTGCCTGCTCCAGGAGCTTCTGGCCCACGGGGGTCGACCCCGTGAAGGACAGCTTGCGCAGACGCGGATCGGCGATGATCGGGCCGGAGACGGCGCCGGAGCTCGACGTGGTGAGTACGTTGACCACGCCGTCAGGCAGCCCGGCGTCCTGGAGCAACTGTGCGAAGTACAGGGTGGTCAACGGCGTCAGCGCCGCCGGCTTGATGACCACCGTGCAGCCCGCCGCCAGAGCGGGCGCGATCTTGCGGGTCGCCATGGCCAGGGGGAAGTTCCACGGGGTGATGAGGAAGCAGGGCCCCACGGGGTGCTGCGTGACGATCATGCGCCCGGTGCCCTCGGGACTGGTCCCGTAGCGGCCCGTCGCGCGTACCGCCTCCTCGGAGAACCAGCGCAGGAACTCACCGCCGTATGTCACCTCGCCACGCGCTTCCGCGAGCGGCTTGCCCATCTCGAGCGTCATGAGCAGGGCGACGTCCTCCGGCGCTCCTGCAGCAGGTCGAACGCACGGCGCAGGATCTCGCCGCGAGTCCGGGCGGGGGTCGCTGCCCACTCGGCTGCCGCGGCGACGGCGGCGTCGAGCGCCGCCATGCCGTCCTCCGGCCCGGCGTCGGCGATGGTCCTGATGGTCTCGCCGGTCGCCGGGTCCTCGACCGTGAGAGTGGCTCCCGACGCGGCAGGACGCCACCGGCCACCGAGGAGCAGCCCGTCGGGGACGGCGGCGAGCAGGTCGGACTCGCGGGTGTCGGTCATGCGTTCTCCTCGGGGTTCGTCGGGTCGTTCGTCGTGTCCTGCGGCGCCTTCTGCGGCAGCAGCGCCCCGGCGAAGAACTCCCGGAGCTCGTCCGTCGCGCTCAGCGGCAGGACGGTGGCCACGTACTGGTCCGGCCGGACGACGACCACGGCGCCGCCGCGGTCGATGCCCCGCTGCTCGAAGATGTCCTGGGCCGGGTCGGTCGCGTAGACCTTCTCGTAGTCGATGAGCCCGAACGGGCCGACGCGCGGCACGAAGACGTCGGGCACGTCGGAGAACTCGACACCGAAGTGGTCCTGCTGGTAGATGACCTTGACGTCGAGCACGGAGTCCGGGTCGGTGCCCGCGGGCGTGTGCCGCAGCAGCGGGGAGTCGGCCGCGGTGCCCAGCCACTGCGCCCACTCGCGCAGCGCCGAGGGCTCGCCCGGCGCCGGGGCGTCGGCGAACGCGTAGATGCGCCAGCGGCCGTCGGCGCGGGCGTGGTGTCCCAGGTGGGCGGGGTTGCCCTCGGCCACGCGCTCCACCGGGGCCGACTTGAACCGCTTACCGACGGGGAATCCCGTGGCGAGCTCCTGGTGGGCGCGGTCGGCCACGATCATGGACGGCTGGTACTGCGTCATGAACCCGCACGGGAACTCGGCGGTCTTGACGTAGAAGTCCTCGAGGTAGGTCGGGTCGGGCAGGTCCTCCGGCGGCGTGGCCATGAGGCGCGACCACTCGCGGTCGAAGTCGATGAGGTTCTGGGCCACGACCTGCCGCTCGGCCGAGTAGGTGGCCAGCAGCGACTCCGGCGCCCGGCCCGTGAGCACGTGCGCCAGCTTCCAGGCGATGTTCCAGCCGTCCTGCATGGACACGTTCATGCCCTGGCCGGCCTTCGCGCTGTGCGTGTGGCAGGCGTCGCCGGTGAGGAACACCCGCGGCGTGCGGCTGCCCGTGAGGTGGTCGGGAACGTCGTCGAAGCCGTCGGTGACCCGGTGGCCCACCTCGTACACGCTGTGCCAGGGCACGTCCTTCACGTCGAGCGTGTAGGGGTGGATGATCCGGTTGGCCTGCTCGATGACCTGCTCCAGCGGGGTCGCGCGGATGCGGCCGCCGTCGTCGGGCGGCACCTCGCCGAGGTCGACGTACCAGCGGGCCAGGAACCCGCCCTCGCGCGGGATGAGCAGGATGGAGCCGCCGTCGTGCGACTGGATGGCGCACTTGGTGCGCACGTCGGGGAAGTCGGTCACGGCGAGCACGTCCATCACGCCCCAGGCGTGGTTGGCCCGGTCGCCGACGGCCTTGCGCCCGATCGACTCCCGGACGGCGCTGTGCGCTCCGTCGCAGCCGATGACGTATCCGGCCCGCACGGTGCGTTCCGTGCCCTCGTGCGGGCCGGTCGTGTGCCGCAGCGTCACGGTGACCGGAGGCGGGCCGGCCGCTGCGTTGCCCGCCGGGGTGGTGACCGCGTCGGCGACCGTCAGCCCCACGACCTCCAGCCCGTAGTCCGGGGTCACCCGCGCGGGGCCGGTGGCGGCCACCTCGGCGAAGTAGTCGAGCACGCGCGCCTGGTTGACGATCAGGTGGGGGAACTCGCTGATCCCGGTGGCATCGTCCGGCGGGACGGCGCCACGGACGATGTTCCGCGGGTTCTCGGGGTCGGGCTTCCAGAACGCCATCTCCGTGATCCGGTAGGCCTCCGCGGTGATCCGCTCGGCGAACCCGAACGCCTGGAACGTCTCGACGCTGCGCGCCTGGATGCCGTCCGCCTGGCCCATCTCGAGGCGCCCGGCCCGCTGCTCCACCACGTGGGTACGGATGTCGGGGAACTGGGCGAGCTGGGCTGCCGCGATCATGCCGGCGGGCCCGCTGCCGACGATGAGCACGTCGACCTCGTCCGGCAGCTCGGTGGGCCGTTCGAGACCGTAGCCCGCGGCCGGCCGGACGCGCGGGTCGCCGGACACGTAGCCGTGGTGGTGGAACTGCATTGTTCGTCCGTTCTGCTCGGTGGGCTGGCTGCTGCGGAAGGTCAGGCCTTGGCCAGGCCGTAGATCGGGCTGGCGGCCTGCAGCTCCTCGTGGTCGGGACCCAGCGGGATACCCGTACGGTCGCGCAGCATGAGCGTCGCGGCCAACCCGATCACCGTCATCCCCGCCAGGTACATGGTGACCGCCGCCGTCGTGCCGGTCGCCTGGACGAGGGCGGTCGCGATGGTGGGCGCGAACGCGCCACCCAGGATGGACCCGATCGCGTAGGAGATCGAGACGCCGGAGAAACGGATCGACGCGGGGAACAGCTCGGCGTAGAGCGCGGCCTGCGGCCCGTAGGTGAACCCGAGGCCGACCGACAGGAAGATCAGCCCGAGCAGCAGCGAGCCGAACGTCGCGCCGTTGACGAGCGGGAACAGGGCGAGCACCCCGGCGAGCTGCACCACGAAGCCGACAGCGTAGGTGGTGCGACGGCCGAGCCGGTCGGAGAGCGCGCCCGCGAACCAGGTCGACGCGAGCCAGACGACGGCCGAGATGGTCACGGCCCAGAACACCGGCCCACGGTCCAGCCCGACGGGGCCCTGCGGGTCGGACGCGTAGCTCTGGATGTAGCCGCCGGTGGTCATGTACCCCACGGCGTTGTTACCGGCGAAGACGAGAGCCGCCACGATGACCAGCGGCGTGTGCTTGCGGAACAGCTGCAGCAGCGGCTGGCGGGTGGTCTCGGCGCGCTCGGCGATCTCGACGAACACCGGGCTCTCCTCGACGCTGCGGCGCACCCAGTAGCCGATGCCGATGAGGACGACGCTCAGCAGGAACGGTACGCGCCAGCCCCACGTGAGGAACGCCTCGCCGGGCGCCACGGCGTTCATGATGCCCAGCACGGCGGACGCGAGCAGCAGGCCGAGCGGGACGCCGATCTGGGGGGACGCCCCGAACAGGCCGCGGCGCTTGACCGGCGCGTGCTCGCACGACATGAGCACGGCCCCGCCCCACTCACCGCCCGCCGAGATGCCCTGCAGGATCCGCAGGAGCACCAGCATGATCGGCGCGGCCACGCCGATCTGACCGTACGTGGGCAGCACGCCGATGAGCGCGGTCGCCAGGCCCATCAGGACCAGGGTGAGCACGAGGACGACGCGCCGCCCGTACTTGTCGCCGAGGTGCCCGGCGACGAAGGCGCCGAACGGGCGGAAGAGGAAGCTGACCCCCACCGAGCCGAACGCCAGCAGCGTCCCGAGGCTCGCACCGGCGGGCTCGAAGAAGAGCTGGCCGAAGACCAGACCGGCCGCGGCGGCGTAGATGAAGAAGTCGTACCACTCGACCGTCGTGCCCACGACGGTGGCGAGGACGACGCGGCGCCGTTCGCGCGCGGAGGGGGAGCGGGCCGCTGTGGGCCCGTCGGGGGTGAGGCGTGACATCGCATGACTCCCTTGTCATCCGGGCCCACCCTCGTCGGAGGGCCCGTCGTGTGTGCTCGGTCGGGGTGACCTTGCCGTGTTCCCACCGACCATATACGATCTGAGATACGAAATGCCAGAGGTCGTCGAAGACCAGCGGAACGACGGGCAAGGGAGCTCATGGGTACCGAAGCGCACGCCCCGACGGCACGGGAGCTGCCCCCGGACGGGCCGCTCGCAGCACGGCCGGGCAAGATCATCGCCGTCCACCTCGCGTACGCTTCCCGCGCCGAACAGCGCGGCCGGCGTCCCGCCGCACCCTCCTACTTCCTGAAGCCGGCCAGCTCGCTCGCCGCGACGGGCGGTGTGGTCGAACGGCCCGCCGGTACGGAGCTGCTCGCGTTCGAGGGCGAGGTCGCGCTGGTCATCGGTGAGCCGGCCCGGCACGTGCCGCTCGAGCGTGCATGGGACCACGTCGCCGCCGTGACCGCCGCGAACGACCTCGGCGTCTACGACCTGCGGTGGGCGGACAAGGGGTCGAACGTGCGCTCCAAGGGCCGCGACGGCTACACGCCGATCGGCCCGGAGCTTCTCGACGCCCGCGCGGTCGACCCGGCCGCGCTGCGCGTGCGCACCTGGGTCAACGGTGAGCTCGTGCAGCAGGACACCACCGGACCCGACGCGCTGCTGTTCCCGCTCGCGCAGATCGTGGCCGACCTGTCCCAGCACCTCACCCTCGAGACGGGCGACGTCGTCCTGACGGGTACCCCCGCCGGATCGAGCGTCGTGGTCCCGGGCGACGTCGTCGAGGTCGAGGTGGACGTACCGACCGCGCCCGGCACGCCGACGTCCGGCCGCCTGGTGACCACGGTGGTGCAGGGCGACGTCCCGTTCGGCGACGTCGGCTCCGGCCCGAAGATCGACGACACCCAACGCGCCGAGGCGTGGGGCAGCCGCGCCGCGGCGGGCCTGCCGCCCGAGCCGGAGCCGTTCGTGCTCACGGCCGAGCTCGCCGACAAGCTGCGCCGCGCACCGGTCGCCGGACTGTCGGCCCAGCTGCGCAAGCGCGGTCTGAACAACGTGCTCATCGAGGGCGTGCGCCCGAACGTGCCCGGCGCGACGATCGTCGGTCGCGCGCGGACGCTGCGCTTCGTACCCAACCGGGAAGACCTGTTCGCCACGCACGGCGGCGGCTACAACGCGCAGAAGCGCCTGTTCGACGCGGTCGGCACCGGCGAGGTCATCGTCATCGAGGCCCGCGGCGAGACCGGGTCCGCCACGCTCGGTGACGTCCTCGCGCTGCGGGCGCAGGTGCTCGGCGCGGCCGGCGTCGTCACCGACGGCGGCGTGCGCGACTTCGAGGCCGTGGCCGCTACGGGGCTCCCCGTCTTCTCGGGCGGTCCGCACCCGGCGGTGCTCGGCCGGCGGCACGTCCCCTGGGACACCGACGTCGCCGTGGCCTGCGGCGGGGCGACCGTGCTGCCCGGCGACGTCGTCGTGGGCGACGCGGACGGCGTGATCGTCGTGCCGCCGCACCTCGTCGAGGAGGTCGCCGACGCGACCATCGCCCAGGAGGAGCAGGACGCCTGGGTGGCGCAGCAGGTGGCCGCCGGTCACCCCGTCGACGGGCTCTTCCCCCCGAACGCCGAGTGGCTGGCGCGCTATGAGGCATGGAAGTCCCAGTCATCGAAGTCCCAGACACAGAGGGAGTCGCGATGACGACCGGAGACGCGACCGTGTCGGCCGTCGAGGTCGCCTTCGCCGGCGCCCTGAGCAAGTCCCAGGTCGCGTACGACTACCTGCGTGACCGCATCGCGCGCCACGAGCTGAGCCCCGGCTACCGCCTCGTGCTCCAGAGCATCGCGGACGAGCTCGCGATGAGCGTCGTGCCGGTCCGCGAGGCGATCCGCCGCCTGGAGGCGGAAGGCCTGGTCACCTACGAGCGCAACGTCGGCGCGCGGGTCGCGATGGTCGACGAGAACGGGTACGTCGACGCCATGCAGGCTCTCGGCGTCGTCGAGGGAGCCGCGACCGGGCTCTCCGCGCGCGCCATCTCCCCCGCGGACCTCCGGCGGGCGACCGAGGTGAACGACCACCTGCGCTCCCTGCTCGACCACTTCGACCCGCACGCGTTCACCGCGCTGAACCGGCAGTTCCACTCCGTGCTGTTCGAATCGTGCCCCAACCAGCTCCTGCTCGACATGGTCCACCGGGGCTGGGCCCAGCTGTCCGGCCTGCGGGACTCCACGTTCGCGTTCGTCCCGGGCCGAGCGCATGACTCCGTGGCCGAGCACGCCCACATCCTCGACCTGATCACCCGCCAGGCCGACCCGCTCGAGATCGAGACCGCCGCACGCAACCACCGTTGGGCGACCATGCGGGCCTTCCTGGACGCTCGCGCCGACGCAGGCCCGCTCCGCCCGACACCACACAGGGAGACACGATGACCGACCAGCCGACCCGCCACGTGCCGGCCGACCTGCCCGGCCGCATCCAGCACTACATCGGCGGCGCGTTCGTCGACTCGGCCGACGGCGCCACGTTCGACGTGCTCGAGCCGGTGACCAACGACGTCTACCTGCAGGCGGCAGCAGGGAAGAAGGCCGACGTCGACCGCGCCGTCGCAGCGGCGCGCGACGCGTTCGTGAACGGGCCATGGCCCCGGATGCTGCCGCGGGAACGCTCGCGGATCCTGCACCGGATCGCGGACCTCGTCGAGTCCCGCGACGCGCGGCTCGCCGAGCTGGAGAGCTTCGACTCCGGCCTGCCGATCACGCAGGCGCTCGGCCAGGCCCGTCGCGCCGCGGAGAACTTCCGGTTCTTCGCCGACCTGGTCGTGGCCCAGTCGGACGACACCTTCAAGGTTCCCGGCCGCCAGATCAACTACGTCAACCGCAAGCCGATCGGCGTCGCCGGACTCATCACGCCGTGGAACACGCCGTTCATGCTCGAGTCCTGGAAGCTCGGACCGGCGCTCGCGACCGGCAACACGGTGGTGCTCAAGCCTGCCGAGTTCACCCCGCTCTCGGCGTCGCTGTGGGCGGGCATCTTCGAGGAGGCCGGCCTGCCCGAAGGTGTGTTCAACCTGGTCAACGGACTGGGGGAGGAGGCGGGCGACGCGCTGGTCAAGCATCCCGACGTCCCGCTGATCTCGTTCACGGGCGAGAGCAGCACCGGCCAGCTGATCTTCGCCAACGCCGCCCCGTACCTCAAGGGGCTCTCGATGGAGCTGGGCGGCAAGTCCCCGGCCGTCGTCTTCGCCGACGCAGACCTGGACGCCGCCATCGACGCGACGATCTTCGGCGTCTTCTCGCTCAACGGCGAGCGCTGCACGGCGGGCAGCCGCATCCTCGTCGAGCGCGCCGTGTACGACGAGTTCGTGGAGCGGTACGCCGAGCAGGCCAAGCGCGTGGTGGTTGGGGACCCGCAGGACCCCCGGACCGAGGTCGGCGCGCTGGTGCACCCCGAGCACTACGACAAGGTCGTCTCGTACATCGAGATCGGCAAGACCGAGGGGCGGCTCGTGGCGGGCGGCGGGCGGCCCGAGGGCTTCGAGACCGGCAACTACGTGGCGCCGACGGTCTTCGCGGACGTGCCGTCGTCGGCCCGGATCTTCCAGGAGGAGATCTTCGGCCCGGTGGTGGCGATCACGCCGTTCGACACCGAGGAGGAGGCCCTCGCCCTGGCCAACGGTGTCCGGTACGGCCTGGCCGCCTACGTGTGGACCAACGACCTGCGGCGCGCGCACAACTTCTCCCAGGCGATCGAGGCGGGCATGGTCTGGCTCAACTCGAACAACGTGCGCGACCTGCGCACGCCGTTCGGCGGGGTCAAGGCATCCGGGCTGGGACATGAGGGCGGCTACCGCTCGATCGACTTCTACACCGACCAGCAGGCCGTGCACATCACGCTCGGCAAGGTCCACAACCCGACTTTTGGCAAGGGAGCCTGAAGATGACCGACCCGACCGGACCTGTCGTGACCAGCGACGCGCCGATCACCGCCGCTGACCCGATCCCCACGCCGGTGGCGCCCCCGCCGGACATCCTGCGGTGCGCGTACATGGAGCTCGTCGTCACCGACCTGGCGGCCTCGCGGAACTTCTACGTCGACGTGCTGGGTCTCGTGGTCACCGAGGAGGACGAGAACGTCGTCCACCTCCGCAGCCTCGAGGAGTTCATCCACCACAACCTGGTGCTGCGCAAGGGGCCGGTGGCCGCCGTGGCTGCCTTTTCCTACCGGGTGCGCAGCCCCGAGGAGCTGGACCGGGCCGTCGCGTTCTACACGGAGCTCGGCTGCCGGGTGGAGCGTCGTGCGGACGGCTTCACCCGCGGCATCGGCGACTCGGTGCGGGTCACCGACCCGCTCGGCTTCCCGTACGAGTTCTTCTACGACGTCGAGCACGTCGAGCGGCTCGCATGGCGTTACGACCTGCACACGCCTGGCGCGCTGGTGCGGTTGGACCACTTCAACCAGGTCACGCCCGACGTGCCGCGCGCCGTGCAGTTCATGGAAGACCTCGGCTTCCGCGTCACGGAGGACATCCAGGACGGTGAGGGCACTACCTACGCCGCGTGGATGCGCCGCAAGCCGACCGTGCACGACACGGCGATGACGGGCGGCGACGGTCCTCGCATGCACCACGTCGCTTTCGCGACGCACGAGAAGCACAACATCATCGCCATCTGCGACAAGCTGGGCGCGCTGCGGCTGTCGGACCACATCGAGCGCGGTCCGGGGCGGCACGGCGTGTCCAACGCCTTCTACCTCTACCTGCGTGACCCGGACGGGCACCGGGTGGAGATCTACACCCAGGACTACTACACCGGCGACCCTGACAACCCGGTGGTGACGTGGGACGTGCACGACAACCAGCGGCGCGACTGGTGGGGCAACCCGGTGGTGCCGTCCTGGTACACCGAGGCGTCGCTCGTCCTGGACCTGGACGGCGAACCGCAGCCCGTCGTCGCCCGCACCGAGACGTCGGAGATGGCGGTGACCATCGGCGCGGACGGGTTCTCCTACACCCGTCCCGAGGACGACGCCGACGCGCTGCCCTCGTGGAAGCAGGGCGAGTACAAGCTGGGACACCAGCTCTGATGGGGGAGCGCATGCTGGACGACGCGACGATCACGACGATCGCCGACGAGCTGGCCCGGGCGGAGGAGGAGCGGACGACGGTGCCGCTCCTGACGGCGCGGTACCCCGGAATGACGGTCGAGGACTCCTACGCCGTGCAGAACACCTGGCGCCGGCGCGGGATCGACGCCGGGCGCCGTCCGGTGGGCCGCAAGATCGGGCTCACCTCGAAGGTCATGCAGGCCGCTACCGGCATCACGGAGCCCGACTACGGTGCGATCTTCGCGGACATGGTCTTCGAGAACGGGTCGGTCATCGAGCACTCGCGGTTCTCGAACGTGCGGATCGAGGTGGAGCTGGCGTTCGTGCTCCGCGACCGTCTCGCCGGTCCGCACGTCACCGTGTTCGACGTGCTGCGCGCCACCGAGTACGTGGTGCCGGCCCTGGAGATCCTGTCGTCGCGCATCGAGATGGCGGGGCGCACCATCGTCGACACGATCAGCGACAACGCGGCGATGGGCGGAATGGTCTACGGCGGCAACCCCGTGGCGATCGGGGAGACCGACCTGCGCTGGGTCTCCGCGCTCCTGTACCGCAACGAGGCCATCGAGGAGTCCGGCGTCGCGGCCGCCGTGCTGAACCACCCGGCCACCGGCGTCGCCTGGCTGGCGAACAAGCTGGCCCAGCACGACGATGCGCTGGAGCCCGGCGAGATCATCCTGGCCGGCTCGTTCACCCGGCCCGTGTGGGTGGAGCCGGGCGACAGCGTGCTGGCCGACTACCGAGAGCTGGGGACCGTATCGTGCCGATTCGTCTGACCCTGCCGCCGACGTTCCGCGACCGCATCACCGGGTCCGACCGGCCGCAGCTGGGCATGTGGGTGTGCAGCGGCAGCCCACTGGTAGCCGAGATCTGCGCGGGCGCCGGCCTGGACTGGCTGCTGATCGACGGCGAGCACTCTCCGATCGGCCTGGAGACCACGTCCGCACTGCTGCAGGCGGTGGCGCCCTACCCGGTCACCCCGCTGGTGCGGGCGCCGTCGGACGACGCCGTGGTACTCAAGCAGCTGCTCGACCTGGGAGCACAGAACGTGCTCGTGCCCATGGTCGACACGGCCGAGCAGGCCGCCGACGTCGTGCGGGCAGTGCGCTACCCGCCGCGGGGCGTCCGCGGGGTGGGCAGCGCGCTGTCCCGCGGTGCGCGCTGGAACCGCGTCGAGAACTACATGGCGGACGCCGACCGGTACGTCTCCGTGTTCGTGCAGGTCGAGTCCGGCACCGGCGTCGAGAATGCCGCCGAGATCGCCGCGGTCGATGGTGTGGACGGCGTCTTCGTGGGGCCGTCCGACCTGGCGGCGTCGCTGGGCGTGCTCGGACAACAGACCCACCCGGACGTGGTCGCCGCCGTGCACCGGACCTTCGAGGCGGTGCGGGCGGCCGGCAAGCCGGTTGGCGTCAACGCCTTCGACCCGGAGATGGCGCAGGAGTACCTGGACGCAGGGGCTTCGTTCGTGCTCGTGGGCGCCGACGTCGCGCTGCTCGCCCGCGGCTCGGAAGCACTGGCGGACCGCTGGATCGGCGACGACGGTGAGTCCTGAGTCCTGAGTCCTGAGTCCTGAGTCCTGAGTCCTGAGTCCTGAGTCCTGAGTCCTGAGTCCTGAGTCCTGAGTCCTGAGTCCTGATTCCGGGGCCGGGGCCGGGGCCGGGGGCCGGGACCCGGCCTGACTGCCGAACCGCAGATGTGAGCCGGACGACTGCTCCGATGCCGAACCGCACGCTGGTCGTTGGTCCGGCTCGGTCCAGGCGTCGAACCGCACGTTGATCGTGGTCGCCGAGCGCCGAACCGCACGTTGACTCTTGTCACCGGTGCCGAGCCGCAGGTTTCGAGTTCATCTGGGTCGATCTGGACATGCAGATTGCGCCTCGGCGCGAGGTGGACGGTCAACGTGCGGTTCGGCGGCCGTGCGGGGCGATGACGGACGTGGAAGTTGCGGTTCGGCCCTCTCAGCCGGCCTCCTGACCACCACCACCCGCAAGCCCGGTCACCGGCCAGCCTGGTCACCCGGCCCCGTCATCCCGTCCCGCCACCCTCACCCGCCCCGAACGTCAGGCTCGGTCCGGGGCCGCGGCCCCGTCGCGGACGGTCAGTGCGAGCAGCTGTTCACGGAGCCGCTCCAGCTCCTCCGGTGCGGGTTCCATGCCCCACACCGGCTGCGCGCTGGCGCCGTCCGCCGCGGCGAGGACGAGCAGCAGGATGTCGTCGGGGAGGCCGTCCGCCCGCAGGTCCTCCTGCCAGCGGAGCGCATCGGCGCGGGCGAGGTCCGTGACCGCGTCGACGGTCGACAGGTGTGCGATCACCACCAGGGCGTCGCGTGTCGCGGCGGCGTCCAGCGCGCCGTCGATCGACGTGCGGACGTAGGCACGGACGAGGCGTCCGGGGGCGTCGTCGTCCGGGTCGACGGCGGCGAGCACTGTCACCCGGAACTGCTCGAGCCAGTCGTGTGCCATCGCCAGGAGCAGCTCCTGCTTGCTCGCGAAGTGGTAGAGCAGGCCGCCCTTGGACACTCCGGCACGGCGCGCGACGTCGTCGAGGGTGGCCGAGATCCCACGCTCCCGGACGAGCTGGCCCGCCGCGTCCAGGAGGGCAGCACGCGTCTGCTCCGGGTCTCTGCCCGCCGTTCGACCCACTCGACACCACCTCTGCCTTCGCACGCACTATAGATCCCGAGAGATGAAACTGTACCGGCTGGACGGTACAGTTGTCGCGTGACCGCTACTGCTCCTGTCCTCTCCACGCGCCGCCGGTGGGCCGCGCTCGCCGTCCTCGTGCTCGCGGTCGGTCTGCTCGCGATCGACGGAACCGTCCTCTACCTGGCGGTCCCGTCGCTGACCCGCGACCTCGCGCCCACGGCCACCCAGGTGCTCTGGATCGGGGACATCTACTCGCTGGCCATCG
The DNA here is from genome assembly GCF_042682255.1 of Promicromonospora aerolata. NCBI lineage: Bacteria > Bacillati > Actinomycetota > Actinomycetes > Micrococcales > Promicromonosporaceae > Promicromonospora > Promicromonospora aerolata. Next base: position 1,417,420 of record NZ_JBHUHF010000001.1, on the reverse strand, counting down.
CCGGCCTCCTCGTCGCGATGGGCACGCTGGCCGACCGGGTCGGCCGCAAGCGGCTCCTGCTGATCGGGTCGACGGCGTTCGGCGCGGCCTCCGCGCTGGCGGCGTTCGCGCCGAGCGCCGAGGTGCTCATCGCCGCCCGCCTGCTGCTCGGTGTGGCGGGTGCGACGATCATGCCCTCGACGCTGTCGCTCATCCGCACGCTGTTCCCGGAGGCGCGCGAGCGCAGCCGCGCCATCGCCGTGTGGTCGGCGGCGGCCGGTGGTGGTGCCGCAGTGGGGCCGCTGGTCGGCGGCGCGCTGCTCGAGCACTTCTGGTGGGGCTCGGTGTTCCTCGTGAACGTCCCGGTGGTCGTGGTGCTGGTCATTGCCGGCGCCGTGCTGCTGCCCGAGGCGAAGGACCCGGACTCGGGGCGGCTGGACGTCCTGTCGGTGGTGCTGTCGTTCGCCGCCGTGATGCCGCTCGTGTGGTCCATCAAGCATGCGGCGTCGGAAGGGGTGGACCTGATCGCGGTCGGCGTGCTGGCGCTGGCAGTGCTCGCCGGGCTCGGCTTCGTGCGCCGCCAGGCCCGGCTGGTCGCCGACGGGCGGGGCCCGCTGCTCGACATCGGGCTGTTCCGGATCCCGGCGTTCAGCGGTGCGGTGGCGGCCAACCTGATCGCGATCTTCGCGCTCACCGGCATGCTGTTCTTCTTCTCGCAGTACCTGCAGCTCGTGCGGGGGTACTCGCCGCTGCGCGCCGGTATCGCCGAGCTTCCGGCCACTATCGCCTCCATCGTGGTGGTAGCGGTGGTCGGCTGGTCCATCACGCGCTTCGGGCGCGGCCCGGCGATCGCGCTCGGCCTCGCGGTCACCGCCTTCGGGATGGTCGCCATCGCGGCGGCCGAGGGCGCCGACCACTACGTGTGGCTCGCGCTCGCCCTGGTCCCCGCCGGGCTGGGCGTCGGGCTGGCGATGACCCTGACCACGGACGCCGTCGTCTCCGCCGTGCCGCCCGCCAAGGCGGGCGGGGCGTCCGCGATCTCGGAGACGGCGTACGAGCTGGGCGTCGCGCTCGGTGTCGCCGTGCTCGGCTCGCTGGTCACGCTCGGCTACCAGGCGCGCGTCGCGGTACCCGCCGACGTACCGGCGGACGTCCGGGCCCAGGCCGGGGACTCGCTCGCCTCGGCAGTGGCGGTCGCCGGCGACCGGGCGGACGTGCTGGCGGCCGCGCAGGAGGCGTTCGTCGCCTCCCTGCAGGTGGCGTGCGTGGTCGCGGCAGTGCTCACCGCGCTCGCCGCGGTGGTCGCCTGGCGGCTCATCCCGGACGAGGGCAAGCGCGTCCGGTGAGCCGGGACGCCTTGGGTCAGGGCTGGAGGTCGGACACTCCTCTGCCGCTGTGAAGGTCGAACGGCACGGACACCTGGTCGTGCGTGATCAGCCAGGCCCCGTCGAACCGGCGGAAGCAGAGGGTGGCACGCACCCACATGCCGTTCGTCTCCGCCCCCGTGGCCAGGGTGCCGCTGAGCCGCCCGAAACCGTGTGCGAACGCGACGCTCCGGTCGACCGTGAAGGCCAGGTCGCGCAGCTCGTAGCGCACGTCACGGAAGATCGTGAACACGTTCGTCCAGTTCCGCAGCTTCGCCTCCAGGCCGACGTGCTGCAGCGGCGGTTCGACGTCGAAGGAGACGACGTCGGCCGCGTAGAGCTGCCGCAGGCCCGCCAGGTCCTTGGCCTCGATCCGGTGCACCAGCGTCTCGACGTGCTGCCGGACGTCGGCCGCACCGCTCTCGTTCGGTGTGGACATCTCAGCCGTCCCTCCTGGGTCGTGGGTCGTTCTCGTGGTCACGATGAACTGACGACACCGGCGCACGGGATGTGACAGCGCCCGGGATGTCGGCGTCAGACCCTGGCTGCGACGACGCGCCGGCGAGGTGCGCGCCGGTGCCGCCCGCCTCGGTGGCCGTCGGCGGCCAGACGGCGGCCGTGGTCCTGGAGTGCCCAGGACGCCTGGCGGACGTCGATGAACGCGCGCGTGCACTCGCCGCAACCGTCCAGGTGCGCCTCGACGCGGCGTCGCCGGCTGGGGAGCAGGCGACGCGCGAGGTAGTCGTGCAGGGCGGCGCGCGTGGTGCGGCACTCGGGTTCGTGCAGACTCCGGCCGGCGGCGGCGGCGGCGAGGGCGAGCGGGGCGGGAGCGACGCTCGGGCCGTCCGGGGTCGGTAGGCGGTCCAAGGTCGGCAGGTCGCCCGGGGTCGGCAGGCCGGACAGGGCGGAACGGAGCATGGCGACGCCGGTCAGGCGGTCCGCGTCGAGCGCGGCGCGCCGGTCGCCGACCTGCGGGTAGCCCGTGCTGGTCACGCGAACCTGTCCCTCTCTGCGCACGGTGATCCCCACGCTGGGTAACGGTTGCACTACGGATCAGGAGTCGCGGAACGCGGGTGTGATACGTCCGGGCCTCCGCAGATCTCGCCGATGTGTCGACAGGGAAACGCGTAAGTAGTAACTTACGGGTTATGGAAGTTACGACCGCCGATCCCTGGCATGCGCTCGCCGATCCGACGCGCCGCAAGGTCTTTGCCCGCGTCGCACGCGGGCGGTGCTCCGTGACCGAGATCGCGCGCGACCTGCCGGTCAGCCGGCCCGCCGTCTCCCAGCACCTCCGGGTGCTGCTCGACGCGGAGCTGGTCGATGTTCGGCAGCAGGGCCGCGAACGGCTCTACCAGCCTCGGCTCAGCGGTCTGGAAGGTCTCCGGCGGGAGCTGGAGTCCTACTGGAATCACACCCTGTCCACCTTCAAGAGCGTGGCCGAGCAGAGCTATGAGCCGGCCGCCTCGGACCCGGAAGGAACATCTTGATGAGCACCACGTCGCAGGACCAGACCCGGCTGCAGGTCGACATCTCCGTCGACGTCCCGGTGGAGCACGCCTTCCGTGTGTTCACCGAACACTTCGACGAGATCAAGCCCCGTGAGCACAACCTCCTGTCCGTGCCGATCGAACGCACGGTCCTGGAGCCACGTGCCGGCGGGACCATCTACGACGTCGGCCGGGACGGCAGCACCTGCACCTGGGCTCGCGTCCTCGTGCACGAGCCGCCCCACCGGCTCGTCATCACGTGGGACATCAGCCCCCGGTGGCAGGTCGAGCCGGACCCCGACCGCGCCAGTGAGGTCGAGGTGCGGTTCATCGCCGAGGCCCCGGAGCGCACCAGGGTCGTGCTGGAGCACCGTCATCTCGACCGGCACGGCGAGGGCTGGGAGGGCTTCACCCACCTCGACACGGGCGACGGCTGGCCGCTGTACCTCGAGCGCTACCGTGCCGTCGCGGAGCGGCTCGCCACGGAGAGCTGAGCTGACCCCTACCAGGATGCGGCTGGGCCGGGCCGACCTCACGCTGGGAGGGCCCGACGACGTCGAAGCTGGGAGGGGCGACGATGGCTGCCGAGGACGACCGTGTCACCGTCGTGGTCGCGAGCCGGAACCGTCGGGACGACCTGCTAGCCTCCCTGCCGGCCCATCGGGCGCCGGTGATCCTGGTGGACAACGACTCGACCGACGGCAGCGCCGACGCCGTCGCGGCGGCCTGTCCCGAGGTGCGGGTCATCCGCCTGCCGCGGAACGTCGGTGCCGTGGCCCGGACCGTCGGGGTCCGGGCCGCGACCACGCCGTTCGTCGCCTTCGCCGACGACGACTCGTGGTGGGCGCCGGGCTCGCTGAGCGAGGCGGCCACCACGCTCGCCGGTCACCCTCGGCTCGGCCTTGTCTGCGCCAAGATCCTCGTCGGGCCGGAGGAGCGCACCGACCCGGTGAGCGAGCTGATGGCCGCGTCGCCCCTGCCCCAGGACCTCACCGCGCCCGGCGAGGCGCTTCTCGGCTTCGTAGCCTGCGCCACGATGGTCCGCCGCAGCGCGTTCCTCGCCGCAGGCGGGTTCGACCGCGTGGTGCGGTTCCCCGGTGAGGAGGAGCGGCTGGCGCTCGACCTCGCGGCCGCCGGCTGGGCGATGTCCTACGTCAAGGACATCGTGGTGCACCACCACCCCTCGCCGAGCCGACAGCCGCCGAGCCAGCGGCAGTACGGGATCGCTCGCGCCGCGACGCTCACCGCGCTGATGCGCCTGCCGTGGCGCGACGCCGTCGGACAGATCCGGCACGTCGCGGCGCAGAGCCCGAGCCACCGGTCCGGCGTGGTCCAGGGTCTGCGGGAGGCGCCCGCCGCACTCCGGCGGCGTCGGCCCATACCGGCCGAGGTGGCCGCGATGCGGAGGCTCCTGGTTCGGTGGTGAAGACCGGGCGGTGGTGACGCGGCGCGGTGGTGAGGCATCCCGTGAGCTCAGCGGAGCCGGCGGAAGAACCCACGGAGGTCGTCGATCAGCACGTCCGGCGCGTCGTGCGCCGCGAAGTGAGAACCCGTGTCGTAGACGTTCCACGAGACGATGTTCCTGTGGTCGCGCTCGGCGAACGCGCGGATCGAGTGGAAGTCCCAGGCGAAGTTCGCCAACCCGAGAGGCACGGTGGTGGGCTCGGTCGGCTTGTCCGTCGCGTGGAAGTCCTCGTAGTAGAACCGGGCCGACGACGCAGCCGTGTTGGTCAGCCAGTAGATCGTCGTGTTGGTCAGCACGTAGTCGGGGTCCAGGTTCGGCCCGAGCAGCTGCGCGTTCCAGCCGAGCTGCCCCACCGGCGAGTCGGCCAGGGCGTGCGCGAGCGTCTGCGGCGCGGTGGACTGGAGCTTGTCGTACGCGCCGCCGTTCTCCAGCCACCACCCCAGGAACTCGACGTTCTTCGCGTCCTCCGGCGACAGGCCCTCGAGCTCGGCCGGATCGCCGGACGGGAACGAGAAGATCTGGGTGACGTGCACCCCGATCACGTGCTCGGGGTCGCAGCGCCCGACCTCCGGTGAGATGAGGGAGCCGCCGTCGTTGCCGTGGGCGCCGTACCGCTCGTAGCCCAGACGGCCCATCAGCTCGGCCCACGCCTTCGCCGTCCGGTACCGGTTCCAGCCCCGCTCGGTGGTGTGGCCGGAGAATCCGAAGCCGGGCACCGACGGGATCACCAGGTGGAACGCGTCGGCAGGGTCGCCGCCGTGCGCTCGCGGGTCGCTCAGGCGGTCGATCACGTCCAGGTACTCCACCACGGTCGTCGGCCAGCCGTGCGTGAGCAGCAGGGGTGTGGCGTCCGGTTCGGGGGAGCGGACGTGCATGAAGTGCACGTTCTGCCCGTCGATCGTCGTGGTGAACTGAGGGTACTGGTTGAGCCTCGTCTCCCACGCGCGCCAGTCGTACTCTTCGCGCCAGCGCCGGACGAGGTCCTGCAGGTACTCGAGCGAGACGCCGTACTCGGTGCCGCCGTCGGGAAGCTCGTTGGTCCAGCGCACGCGGGAGAGCCGCTGGTCGAGGTCGTCGAGGTCGGCCTGGGGGACGTCGATGCGGTACTCGTTGATGTCCATGTGCTCAACTCTGCCGACCCATGAGGAAGACTTGCTTCCTCTTGGGCTGCGAACCTTGGGTCATGTTGGAAACTTCGGCACGCCTCCTGCGCCTGCTCTCCCTCCTGCAGCTCCCGCGTGACTGGAGCGGCCCGGAGCTGGCAGAGCGGCTCGGCGTGAGTGGGCGGACCGTACGCACCGACGTCCAGCGCCTGCGGGAGCTCGGTTATCCGGTGGCGGCGACACGCGGCAACGTCGGCGGCTACCGCCTCGGCGCGGGGGCGGACCTTCCGCCGCTGCTGCTCGACGACGACGAAGCAGTGGCGGTCACCGTAGGGCTCCGCACGGCGACGGGCGGGGCAGTGGCGGGGATCGAGGAGGCGTCGCTCCGGGCGCTGGTCAAGCTGGATCAGGTGATGCCGTCCCGGCTGCGACGTCGGGTCGGCGCGCTGCAGGCCTATACGGTTCCCGTGCCCCGGGACGACCAGGGACCGACCGTCGACCCGGAGATCCTGACCACGCTCGCCGCCGTCTGCCGTGACCGCGAGCGGCTCCGGTTCGACTACGCCGACCACACGGGCGAGGCCACCGTCCGCGCGGTCGAGCCGTACCGGCTGGTCAGCTGGGGGCGCCGCTGGTACCTCTTCGCGTGGGACCTGGACCGGGGCGGCTGGCGGACCTTCCGCGCGGACCGGATGCGGCCGCGCATCCCCACGGGTCCGCGGTTCACACCGCGCGAGCTGCCCGACGACGTCGCCGCGTACGTGTCGAGCCGGGTGTCGGCCGCGGCCTGGCGATACCGGGCGCGGGTCGTCGTGCACGCCCCGGCCGAGGTGGTGGGCGAGCGCATCAGCCCGGCGGCAGGCGTCGTCGAACCCGTCGACGAGCACACGTGCGTTCTGGACACCGGGGCAGACACCGTGGAGACGCTGGGCGTCTACCTCGGGCTGCTCGACGCGGAGTTCGACGTCACGAGCCCGCCGGAGCTCGTCGCGCACCTGCGCCGGCTGGCCGGCCGGTACGCACGGTCGACCGAACAGTCCGCCGACCCGCCGGCTCAGGGCAGCAGGCCGGGCTAGAGAGCGCCGCCGGCCACCCGCGGTGCGGCAGCGGACTGACCGGCGTCGCCGATCGTCTCGCGCGCCACGTAGTTCTCCAGGTCGAACAGATTGTCCCCGGCGCGCTTGGCGACGGCGACGAGCGTCGTGGCCGCCGCGACCTCCTCGACCTGCTCCTCGAGGAACCACATCAGGAACTGCTCGCCCAGGGCGTCACCCTCCTCGCGCGCCGCGCGGAAGATCGCCTCGATCTGCCGGGTGACCTGCTGCTCCTGGTCGAGCGCGAGCTGCAGCGGCTCGATCACGTCGTCGAAGTCGTTGCGCACGTCCGGGGTGCCGGGGATCTTCACGGGCAGCGAACGGTCCAGGTGGTACTGGACGATCATCATGCCGTGGTTGCGCTCCTCGAGCGCCTGCCGGTAGAAGTGCGCGGCGAGCTGCGGGAGGTCGTTGCTGTCGAACCAGACAGCGATCGCCATGTACTGCAGGTGCGCCGCCAGCTCGTGCCCCACCTGTTCGCCCAGCAGCCGCAGATACTGCGAGTTCTCCGAGGTCGTCGTCATGGCACCACGCTACCGCCCCAGGGCGTTGCCGCTCTGGCGCGCGCCCCGGCGCGCGTCAGAGCGGCGTCGGCTCGCCCAGCAGCACCAGACCCCGTGGGAACTGGCCGTCCGTCACCTCCTGCACGCGCCGGCGGGCCTCGTCGGCGCTCCCGGCGTGGACGCGCAGCTCGCGGGTGGTCGGTCCGGGGTCGGGTCGCCCGGAGTCGTCGGGGGAGTCCAGGCCGGGGTCGGCGATCATCCGGGCCTGCATGCCGGCGGCGCGCAGGGCGTCGACGAACGACCCGGCGTCCCGCTTGGCCGTGTCCAGATCGGGGAAGGTGACGGGGATGAGGTAGTTCTCCATAGCGGCGGCTCCACGTCCTGGTGTGCGTGACGGGCTGGTCAGGATCAGCTGATCAGCACCTGGGTCGACGACTCCTTCAGCTTGGCGTTCGCCCAGCGCATCTGGCGCAGTGTCTCGGGATGGCACCGTTTGGTCAGGGCGAGCACGCCGGTGTGCTGGACGCCTTGTGCGGCCTGGGCGAGCAGCTCCCAGTCCACGGAAACGCCCGCGGCGTCGAGGTACAGCGCGCGCAGGTCCCGGAGCAGCAGGAGCCCCGGTGCCCGCGCCCGCCCGACGAGCTCGCTGCTCTTCTCGCGCACCGTGCGGGCGAGGCCGAACTCCTCGTGCGGTGCGGCGTCGAGGTCGGCGCCGTAGTCGGCGGCCACCTCCGCGATGTCGCGGACGTGCCGCTGGGACCAGGCGGCGATGTCCCGGGCCACGTGGTAGATCTCGTGGTCCACCTGGTGCCGCTCCGAGGCGCGCAGGAGGTCGATCGCCAGCTCGTTCTCGGACCTGTGCAGCTCGCGCAGAACGATACCGATCTTCATCGCACACCTCCCGGGCGGGTGGCCGACAGGTCCTCGTCCGCGACGGCCTCCGGTCCGCCGGCGGTCGCGGGAACACCGGGCGCGACCGAGGCCGAGCCGGTCGACGGCGCGGGGGCGGGGGAGCCGTCCCCGTCGCCGACCTTGTGCACGGCGGCCGCCGCGGTCTTGAAGAGCGGCTGCTTGGAGCACGGGTCCCAGTCCGTCATCGTCAGCTCGTTCGCGGCGCGTCCGTGACCGCCCGGCTCGTGGCCGGCGTCGGTGTCCCAGTACCCGTAGTGGAACGGCACGAACGCGACGCCCCGCCGGATGCCGCTGATGCGCGCCTTGGCCCGGAGCCGGCCCCGCGGCGTGGTCACCTCGGTGAGGTCGCCCTCCACGAGGCCCAGCAGCTCGGCGTCGTACGCCGAGACCTCTACCCAGACCTCGGGCGCGGCCGCCTGGAGCTGGCGTGCTCGCCCGGTCTTGGTGCGGGTGTGGAAGTGGTACAGCGTGCGCCCCGTGATGAGCTGGAGCGGGAACTGTTCGCTGGGGATCTCGTGCGGCACGACGTAGCGCGCCGCCTTGATGACGGCCCGGCCCTCCGGGTTGAGCGCGGCGTACTCGGTCGGCTCGACCGGCGCCCCGGTGACCAGGTCGCGGCCGTAGCTCTCGCAGTAGTCCGGGCTGCTCCAGAACTTCCCGTCGGCGTAGAGGCGCTCGGTGCCGTCCGGATGGTCCTCGTTGCAGGGCCACTGGATGCCGCTGCCACCGCGCAGCATGTCGTAGGTGAGCCCGCTGTAGTCGCAGGGGCGCCCACGGCTGCACTCCTTCCACGCCTCGAACGCCGACTCGGCGTCGTGCCACGTGACCAGCGGCGCGCCGTCCTTGTTCCGTAGCCCCATGCGCTGCCCGAAGTCGAGGAAGATGTCGAGGTCGGGCCGCGCCTCGCCGGGTGGCTCGACCGCCTTCTCGGAGAGGTGCACCGTGCGGTCGACGTTCGTGAACGTGCCGGTCTTCTCGCCCCACGTCGCGGCGGGGAGCACGACGTCGGCGAGCTGCGCCGTCTCTGACAGGAAGATGTCCTGCACCACGAGGAACAGCCGCTCCTGCGTCAGGATCGAGCGGACGCGGGCGAGCTCCGGCAGGGACACCGCCGGGTTTGTCGCCTGGACCCAGAGCATCCGGATCGAACCCTCCTCGGCGTACCGCATCATCTGCATGACGTGGGTCGGCGGCGAGTAGTGCGGGATGCGCATCGGGTCCACGTTCCACACCGCGGCCAGGTCCTGCACGTGCGCGTCGTTGGACCAGTTGCGGAACCCCGGCAGGTCGCCGTCGGCCCCGCACTCCCTGGTGTTCTGCGCCGTGGGCTGACCGTTCATCTGCAGCAGCCCGCACCCCGGCCTTCCCAGCATGCCCCGGACCAGGTGCAGGTTGTTGACCTGCACGGAGGCAGCGGTGGCCTGGTGGGACTGGTAGAAGCCCTGCAGCACGGTGGACAGCAGGCGCCGGCCGGTGCCCAGGATGCGGGCCGCCTTCCGCAGGTCGGCCGCGGGGACGTCGCAGATCGTGGCCACCCGCTCCACGGGATGGTCCGCGACCATCTGGACGAGGTCGTCGAAGCCGACGGTGTGCTGGTCGATGTAGTCGTGGTCGACCCAGTCCTGGGCGATGATCTCGTGCAGCAGGCCGTTCATGAGCGCGAGGTTGGTCCCGGGGCGCGGCGCGAGGTGGACGGTGGCGGCGCGCGCCACCGGCGTCAGCCGAGGGTCGACGCAGACGAGTGCGGGCGGATTCGGCCCGGCGAGCCGGTCCAGGACCCGGGACCACAGCACGGTCTGCGTCTCGGCCATGTTGTGCCCGAAGAGCGCGATCACGTCGGCGTGGTCGATGTCGGTGTAGGAGCCGGGCTGTCCGTCCGAGCCGAACGACTCCTTGAGTGCCGCGGCAGCCGTCGCCGTGCACAGCCGCGTGTTGCCGTCGACGTGGTTGGTGCCGAGGCCCCCGTGCGCGATCAGGCCGAGCGTGTAGTACTCCTCGAGGAAGAGCTGGCCCGTCGTGTAGAAGCCGATCGCGCTGGCGCCCTGCTCCGCCATGAGCCGCTTGGTGTTGCTCACCACGCGTTCCATCGCCTCGTCCCAGGTGGCCTCCACCAGTTCCCCGTCCTTGCGGACGAGCGGGCGCGTGAGCCGGTCGCGATCGGCGTTGGCCTGCCAGCCGTAGAGGTCCTTGGGGCCGAGCCGGCCGTGGTTCACCCGGTCCTCGACGCGGCCGCGGACGCCAACCATCTGCCCGTCGCGCACCGCGATGTCGAGCGCGTCGCCGTTGGAGTGCAGGATCGTCGCGGACTGGACCCAGCGGTCGACCTCCTCGGGGGCGACGCCGTCGGCAAGGAACGTGTCGGTCCGCGCAGGCCACGAGGTTCCGGGGCCGTACGGGGTCCGCGTCCCCCAAGGTTCCGCGATGCGATCCGTCTGTGGCATCTGTCCAGGCAATTGCGGCCCGGAGCCGCTCGCAACCGGAGGTGGATGCCGGACCACTAGGGTGTCCGACATTATTCGCAAATACGAAAGGGACTACCGGTGAGCATCCTCGCCACGGCCAAGAGCACGGTGAACAAGGCGAAGGAGACGCTGTCCCGCTACGAGTCGGGCAACCCGCACACCGCCGGCCAGGTGCGCCGGGCGGTCGGGGGCGTCCTCGTGGCCGACGGACTCGTCGGCCTGGAGAACCCGCTCGACGGCCAGAAGACCCGGCCTGGCATCGCCGGTGCCCTGATCAGCGTCGTGTTCGGGCTCGTCTTCATCGCCGTCGCGGTCTTCATGGCCACGCTCGGCCCCGACACCGACGCGGAGACGACGGGTCACGTGGTCGCCGTGGAGGGCACCGACACCTGCTCGATGAGGGCGGACTTCGTCGTGGACGGCACCACCTACACCGCCCGTTCCACGGGTTCGTCGTCCGGAAACTGCTCGCACGCGCCGGGCGATCCGGTCACCGTGCACTACAGCTCCGCCGACCCGTCCCAGAGCACCACCGCGGAACCGATCCTCGGGATCGTCGGCTGGGTCTTCGGGGGAGTCGGGGTCCTGATCGTGGTCGGTGGCCTGTTCACGGCAGTGGTGCGCGCGGCCTCGATCGTGTTCGGCCTCACCCTGTGGCGGTCGGGTTCCAAGATGATCCGGGAGAACCCCAGGACCGCCGACGACGCGGGCGTCGTCACCGAGGCGCGTCAAGCGATCACCCGCCTGCTGACCGCGAAGGGCGCGCTCGCGCGCGAGCTCCTCGGCGGTGCGCAGGGCGGCGCCGAGCCGCAGCAGTCGCACCAGCCGCAGCCACACGCGCACCAGCCGTCCCCGCACCAGCCCCACCAGCCGTACCCGCAGCACCACCACCCCCAGAGCCGGCCGCAGCCGGACCAGCAGTCGCAGGCGCCGCAGCACCCGGCGCCCGTCGTCGCGCCGTCGGAGCCGACGATCGCCGCCGGGTGGTACCTGACCGCGGACCAGCGCCACTACCGCTGGTACGACGGCGCCACCTGGACCGCGCACACCCAGCCGGCACAGGCGCCGTCGGCCCCGAACCAGCCGCACACCTAGGACCGGAGCGCGCCTCGGACGGCGCCGCGCGGTTCGCTCCGTCGCCCCAGGCTCGACCGAGGGCAGCGCCGTCCTGACGCTGCCGAGCGACACCGAGATCCTGGTCGCCCGGGAGTTCAACGCGCCGCGCCACCTCGTGTGGAAGGTGCTCACCGAGCCCGAGCTGATCAAGCGGTGGTGGGCCGGGCAGCGCGGAACCGTGACGGACGTGACGGTCGACCTGCGGGTCCCCGCCTGATCGACCTGGCACCCGCCCGGTCATTGAGTGCTGGGTATCTGTTGGATTCCGGCCCACGATCCAACAGATACCCAGCACTCAGCGACCGGACGTCAGGTGGTGGCGGAGGGCTTTCGTGATCTCGTCGACCTGTTCCAGCTGGGCCGGGGTCAGGGCGTCGACGAACAGCTCGCGCACCGCGCGGAGGTGTGGCACCGAGGCGCTCCGGAACGACTGCGCACCCTGGTCCGTGAGCACCACCTCGGCGCCGCGGTAGTCGACGGCGCAGTCGTCGCGGCGGATGAGGCCGCGTCCCTCCATGCGCCTGATGTGGTGGGACAGGCGGCTGCGTTCCCAGCCCACGGCGTCCGCGAGCTCGGAGGAGCGCAGCCGGCGCCCGTCGGCCTCGCTCAGGGCGAGCAGTACCGCGTAGTCGCCGGGGGACAGTGCCGACTCCTCGTGCAGGCGGCTGCTCAGCCGCCCGTTCAGCGCCTGCGCGGTCTCGATGAATCCGCGCCAGGTGCGCAGCTCGTCCGGCGTCGGCGACTGCCGGTGGCGGAGCGGTGTGCCCTCTGTCACGACGACCTCCAGTGATTGACGTGTCAACCATATCGGGAGCATGATTGACACGTCAATCAAATGTGTAGGGCAGTCGAGGAGGAGTCCCATGGGCGACATCGAGTTCGGCATCGACACTTTCGGCGACCTGCCGCGGAACGACCGCGGTGAGGTCGTCTCGTACGCGGAGGCGATCCGGCGCACGGTCGACGAGGCGGTGCTCGCCGACCAGATCGGGATCGATGCCGTCGCCGTCGGCGAGCACCACCGGCCCGAGTTCGCGATCTCGACCCCGGAGACCGTGCTGGCCGGGATCGCGACCAGGACCTCGAACATCAAGCTCGCCTCGGGTGTGACCGTCCTGAGCTCCGACGACCCGGTGCGCGTCTTCCAGCGGTTCGCGACCGTCGACGCGCTGTCGAACGGCCGCGCGGAGGTCATCCTCGGGCGGGGCTCGTTCACCGAGTCGTTCCCGCTGTTCGGCTACGACCTGCGCGACTACGACGAGCTCTTCGAGGAGAAGATCAACCTGTTCGTCCGGCTCCTCGACGAGAAGCCCGTCACCTGGGAGGGCACCCTGCGGCCGTCGCTGGAGCAGGCCGACGTCTTTCCCAAGACGGAGTCCGGGCGCCTGACCACCTGGGTCGGCGTGGGTGGCACGCCGCAGTCGGTGCTCCGTACCGCCACGTACGGGCTGCGGCTGATGCTCGCGATCATCGGCGGCCCACCCGAGCGGTTCGCGCCGTACGTCGACCTCTACCGCCGGGCGGCCGCCGAGGTCGGCACCACCGCCCACCCCGTCGGCATGCACTCGCCCGGCTTCATCGCGGAGACGGACGAGGAAGCGATGGAGCTGTTCTACCCGGGCTACAAGGTGGTCCGGGACCGTATCGGGGCGCTGCGCGGCTGGCCGCCCCTGCGCCGGGGAGAGTTCGAGGCCGACGTCGCACAGGGCTCGCTCTACATCGGCTCCCCTGAGACGGTGGCGCGCAAGATGGCCCGGGCCATCGGCGCCCTGGACGTCGGCCGGTTCGACCTCATCTACTCCGCCGGCGGGGCCCTGCGCGCCAGCGACCGGCTGCGGGCGGTCGAGCTGTACGGCACGCGCGTGCTCCCGATGGTCCGCGAGCTGCTCGCCGAGCAGCCGGCGAAGGTGGAGGTGGCCTGATGGCAGACGCCCCCGTGCGCACGCTCGGGATCCTCGGCGCCGGCAAGGTCGGCACGGTGCTGGCCCGCCTCGCCGTCGCGGCCGGTTACCGTGTGCTCGTGGCAGGCTCCGGCGACCCGGCTCGCATCGCGCTCACCGTGGAGGTGCTCGCACCGGGCGCACGTGCGGTCGACGCCGGGACGGCGGCCCGGGAGTCGGACGCCGTCGTCCTCGCGCTGCCGCTGGGCAGGTACCGAACCGTCCCGACCGCGGCGCTGGACGGCAAGCTGGTGCTCGACGCCATGAACCACTGGTGGGAGGTCGACGGGCCGCGCGAGGGGATTCTTCCCGCTGGGCAGTCGACCAGCGAGCTGGTCCAGGCCGCGCTTCCCGGGGTGCGCGTCGTGAAGGCGTTCAACCACATGGGCTATCACGACCTCGAGGACGAAGCCCGCCCGGCCGGGGCGCCGGGCCGCAAGGCGGTCGGCATCGCCGGCGACGACCCCGCCGACGTCACCGCGGTGGCGGCCATCGTGGACGCGCTCGGCTTCGACCCGGTGGCCGCGGGGGCGCTCGCCGACGGGGTCCGCATGGAGCCCGGTACGCCGGTGTTCGGTGCCGACGTCGACGCCGGAGAGCTGGGCGAGCTGCTGCACCTGTACCCCGCCGGTACGGAAGGTCTGGGCGGGCAGGGCAGGGTCAGCGCCTGACGACGTCAGCTCGCGCACTGCCCGGTCGTCACGGCGGTGCTCAGGTCCGCGGCCTGAGCGGCCACCGGCATCAGCTCGGCGGTCGTCATCGCGTAGCCGATGTCGCGCTCGGAGTCGTCGCGCGCGAAGATCACGCCGGTGACGTCGCCGCCGGTGGTCAGGAGCGGACCGCCGGAGTTGCCCGGGCGCACCACGGCCGCGAGGGAGTAGACCTCCCGGTCGGCGCCGCCCGCGCCGTAGGAGTCCGGGACGCGCGCGGTGCTGACGCTGAGCACCCCCGCGCTGCCCGAGGTGAACGGGCCGCCGTAGGGGTACCCCTGGACGACGGCGCGGTCGCCGGCCGAGAGGGTCGGTGCGATGCCGAGCGGGTCCGCACCGAGGTCGTCGACGGCGATCACGGCGAGGTCGTCGACCGGGTCGTAGTACACGACCCGGCCTTCGCGCACCGTGCCGCCGGGCAGCTCGATCACGGGCCGGTCCACGCCGGCCACGACGTGCGCGTTGGTCACCAGCCGGTCGGGTGCGACGACGAAGCCCGACCCGGTCGAGCTCTTTCCGCACGCGTACGCGATGCCCGAGATCCGGGCCACGGACTGGGCCGACGCCTCCAGCTCGGCGTTCTCCAGGTCGACGGCCGGCACCACCGGCGTCTGCCGGGGCACCATCAGGATGTTCAGCCGCGGCAGGCCGTCGTCGAGCACGATCGAGCGCATCTCGGCGAGCGGACGTCCGACGGCGGGCGGCGTCAGGTCGTCGATGGTGCGCAGCACGGTGGACGACGAGACCGCCGAGGCGACACCCGGCGCACCCGTGGCGCTGACCGCGTTACCGACGAACGAGAGGGCCAGGGCGACGACGCCCACGTTCGCGACCCCGCCGAGCAGCCGTTCGAGCGGACGGAGCGAGGTGCGGTCCACGCCCTGGCGCAGGTTCCGGCCCAGTCCCGCGCCGACGGACGCGCAGAAGAGCGGCAGCAGGATCGCCACGGCGATGGACACCGGAGCGCGCCACTCGGAGGTGGGCAGCATGTCGTTGACGGCGGGGACCGCCCAGAAGGCCGCGACCCCGCCGACGACCAGGCCGATCAGGCCGCCGAGCGTGGCGAGCAGGCCCCGGCTGAGCCCGGCCATGAGGGCGAGGAACAGCACCACGAGAAGCACCAGGTCGAAAAGCGGCACGGAGGCTCCTTCGGGAACGGTAGGCAGCCGGCAACGTCGGTCGGACCAGACGACGGTATGCGCTGAACCTGGGTGCCGCGGCCCGCGACGCACCTCCCTCACCTGATCCGCAGATTTCTGCCGAGAAGTTCACCGTCTTCTCCTCGCCGACGCCGCTCCGGCGTCACCGGTCCCGCCGCTAGCGCAGCCCGCGCGCCCGGACCTCCAGCTCGCCCAGCGCGGCAGGCAGGTCCGCGAGCGCGGCGACGGCCTGTTCCTGGCACCGGCCGACGACGGCGTCGTACGCCGCGGAACCGTTCGCGTGCGCGCGGACGTGCTCCGCGAGGAGCAGGGCGTCCCGGTGGTCGCCGAGCAGGGACTGGATGCGGTGCCCGGCGGACCCGAGGTCCTTGGTCCTGCGGCCGAGCAGGCCGACGGGTCTGCGGGTGATGGCCTCGGAGGTGTGCCGCAGCCGACGTGCTGCCTTCCGTAGCTCGTGGGCGCTCTCCAGGTCGGTGAGCTCGCCGGCCGAACCGAGGGTGCGCTCGGCCTGCCGCCGGACGGCGCGGCGAGCCGCCTTCTTGGCCGGCTGCGACGCACGGTCGCCGAGTCGCGGTGCGGCGGCCCACTCGGCGAGCAGCCGATCGAGACCCTGCCCGCGTGCCGACCGGGTCCAGCGGACGGCATCGGCGTGCGCCCGGATGCGATCCGCCTCCAGCGGGGTGAGCAGCGCGGACGCGTCCGCCTCGCCGAGGCCGACCGCCTCGGCGACCGCGGTGGCCTCCAGCGTGCGCACCTCGAGGTCACGGGCTTGCCCCAGGACGCTGCCCCACTCCTTGAGCAGGGACCGGAGCTCGGCGGTCGCCTCCTTGTCGAGGTGCCTGCGGAAGGCGGCGAGGACGTTGCGCAGGCGGCGTACGGAGGTGCGCAGGCGGTGCACGGCGTCGGGCTCGTCGGCCAGAGCTGCCGGAACACGACCCTGGATCCGGCGCACCAGGTCATCGACCGCGAGGCTCAGCAGCTCGCCCGCGGTCTCTGGACGCGTGGTGGTGTCTGCGGCGATCTCGCCAGGCTATCGCGGGCCGTCGCCGTCCGCGGGGGAGGGCCGCCGCTGGACCCGAGGCGCTCGCCGCACGGACTCACCGCACGGGTCGGGGGACTAGTCCTCTTCGGCGCGGGACCAGCGCTCCCAGAGCCAGAGGAGGAAGAGGATCAGCAGGAAGCCGGGTATCCCGATGGCCCCGAGCTGGGCGAACCACCCTGTCATCCCGGCACCGATGCCAGGCTCCGCGCCGTCCGCGGACGGCGGCCCGTCGCCGTCCGCGCTGCCGCCATCGGCGCTGCCGTCGCCACTCGCTTCGGTGCCGTCGGTTCCTGTGCCGTTGTTCGCCCCGGTGCCGTCGTCGCCGTCGGTTCCGCTGCCGGAGGCCTCGCCCGCCCCGCCGTCCTCTGCGGACGGGTCGTCCCCCATGCCGATCCGGGCGAGCCAGTCGGCCACGTCCCCGGCGATGCCGGGGCTCGTGTCGTCGGCGGTGCCCGGCCCACCGCCCCCGCCGCCTGTGCCGGGGCCGTCATCTCCACCGCCACCCGTGCCGGCGCCCTCGCCCGTGCCGGCGCCCTCGCCCGTGCCGGCGCCCTCGCCCGTACCGGCGCCCTCGCCCGTGCCTCCATCCCCGCCGCCCCCACCACCACTTCCGCCGCCCGCGCCGGGTGCGGGACCGGACTCGGCGGCGGGCGGCTCGTCGGCCTGGTGGGCGACGAGGGCGGCCGCACCACCACCGATCGCGAGGGCGGCCAGCACGCCCGCGACGATCGCTGCCTCCTTCTTGCCGAACGAGCGCGGCGCCCCGGCCCCGGCTCCGGTGCCGGCACCGGCGGCACCGGCCGCCCCGCCAGCGGCGGCTCCGGCACCGACCGCGGCGCCCAGGGCGCCGGTGGCCACCGCCCCGGCGACGACGTGCTGACCGAGGTCGCGCAGCATCCAGGACACTTCCCGCACGTCCACGAACGCCCGGGTGCACTCGGCGCAGCCGTCCATGTGGGTCTCGAACCGTGCGCGGCGGCGGGGCAGCAGCCGGTCCTTGAGGTAGTCGTGCATCGCGGCGCGGGTGGTGCGGCACTCGGGCTCGTTGACGCCCTGGGCGTGCGCGGCGGCGAACGCGCCGGCCAGGCGTTCCTCAGCGCGGCGCAGCCGCATCGTGACGGCGTGCGGGCGCACACCCAGGTCGCCCGCGATATCGGTCACGGCCTTGTCGTGCACGTGCCGTTCCAGCAGGATCTGCCGGTCGTCGTCGCCCAGGTCGGACAGCGCGGAGCGCAGCATGCTGACGTCGGCCTGACGTTCGGCGTCCAGCTCGGCACCGGCGACCGGGGGCGTCAGGCCGTCCAGGGTGTCGTCCTCGACCGGGCGGGTGCGTCCGGCCTCGCGGGTCATGCTGATCGCCTCGTTGACCGCGGCGCGTCGCCAGTACGGGGCGGGGTCCTCGATCGTGCCGCCGGTGGACACGATCCGGACCATCTTCTCCAGCGCGCGGCTGGCGGCCTCCTCGGCATCGATCCCGGGCACCCGAGCAGCGACCGACCGCACGACATTAGGACGATGCACGACCCAGTCGTCAATCCGCAGTGCGCGTGCCGCCGTCATCCTGGGGGCCTCCTCCCGATCGGTGATAATTCCACCGGGATCGGGAGGGCGCGCGATGAATCGCATGGTTTGCGTTAGCGCAACCGATTCGTCGGTAAGCAGCGTTTCCTACTGGCTGCGGACGGTGGTCACCGCTCTCGCCGTCGTAGCACGACCCCGCGGACGAACGCCGCCTGGCCCGCGTGCTGCAGGTCGTCGTTGACGACGCTGACCAGGCGGACGCCGAGCGTGACCGGCGGGTCCCAGGACTCGTCGACCACCCGGTCGAGGTCGTCGTCGGACAGAGTGGTCAGGTACCGCACGGTGCGCTGGTGCACGGCGTCGTGGTAGCCGGTGAGCAGGTCGGCGGTCGGCACGCGGACGGCGGACACCTCGTCGGCGTCGTGCCCGTACCCGGTCTCCTCTGCCGGGAAGGGCAGGCCGAACCGGCGGTCCCACCCGTCGTCCGACCAGACCTGGCTGGTGCCGGCCGCGTCGGCGACGTGGTCGTCCTGGACCCGGGTGAGGTGCCAGACGAGCCACTCGATCGAGTTCGAGTCCTCGTCGACGCGGTATGCGAGCTCGTCGGCCGACAGCCCCAGCACCGAGCCGTGCACCGCCTCCTTGATCCGGCCGAACGCGTCCGTGAGCAGGTCCGTACCACGCATCGATGCGTCCCCTTCCGTGCCTGGGCATCCACGGACACGATGCCATGGCGCCCCGGCGTGCGCTCGGCACGGATCTCAGAGGCTAGCGGGCACCTGGTGTCCTGGTCGTTGTCATGGTGGTGTCTCCTCTTCTGTCTGTGGTGACCACGACGTGTCCCGCCGGCTCGGTCACACCGTGCCGATGCCGAGGTTGAGCTCGGCGTGCAGCACGGCGGCGGGCGCGCCGCCGGAGCGTTCGCGCAGCATCCCGCGCAGGACCTGCTTGACCTCGGTCCGCACCTCCTCAGGGAGGTCCGCGACCAGCTGGGCGCCGAGCGGGTTGCTGTGGGTGAACACGTTCCAGAGGTGGTCCGCGGAGTCGATCGGCATGTCCCACGTGAGGGGGCGGACCTCGACACCTCGCAGACCTGCCTCCGACAACCTGGCGCGCAGCACGTCCGGGTCGGCCACCTGGAACGGCAGCGGCGGCGGGTCGGTCGGCAACGCGGCGAACCCGGGCACCGTCGCCTTGATCGCACCCATGACGAAGGCGATGAACTCGACCTTCTGCGGCGGGCCGAACGCGACGACGACGACGCGTCCGCCTGCCCTGGTGACGCGCACCAGCTCGGCCAGGCCCCGCGCGAGATCGGGGAACAAGGACACGCCGTTCACCGAGACGGCGACGTCGAACGTGTCGTCGTCGAGCTCGAGGGCCTGACCGTCCATGGCCCTGCCCTCGAAGTTGACCAGCCCTTCGGAGCGTGCCCGCTCGTTGAGCCGCTCGATCATGGTGGGGGCCAGATCCGTGGCGACGACCTGCGCTCCGGACCGGGCCGCGGGAATGCTCAGCGCCCCGCTGCCGGCGCCCACGTCCAGGAGCCGCCGACCAGGTCGGAGATCGACGTGGCGCAGTGTCTCCTGCGCCAACGTCGTCGTCTCGGGGGTGACGAACTGATCGAATCCTGTCGCGAGGCGGTTCCATGCCTCTCGGATCTGCTCGGTCGTCGGTACGTGCGTGGTAGTCATCGCTGGTGCCTCCTTGTCACTGCGGCTCGACTCAGGGCACCAGGGTCCAGCCGGCGAGGCCCGCGACGCTTCGAACGAATTGCCCATCTCGCGGTGGACGCTCGCATGGGTAAGTCCCTGTAGCGACCTGTGACCGTGGGTGGGACGTGGGCCATCGCCCCGGCGATCCGGGGCGGCGGCTACACCAGCTCGTGCTGGTAGGCGAAGGCGGTGGCAGCTGCCCGTGACGTGACACCGAGCTTGGCGAAGATGTTGCTCAGGTGGCGTGCCACGGTCTTCTCGCTGATGGTCAGCCGGTCGGCGACCGCGCGGCTGGTCGCCCCGGTAGCGACGAGGCGGAGCACGTCGACCTCGCGCGGAGTCAGCCCGCCCGGTGCACCCGGCGGTGGTCTGCCGGGCGGTGTGGCCGCCTGGATCAAGGCCGGGGCGGCGCCCAGCCGCTCGAAGACCCGGCGGGCCGCGTCCAGCTCCACGCGTGCCGAGTCATGGTCGGCGAGCCGGTCGCAGGCCTCCGCCATCAGCAGCCGCACCCGTGCCGCCTCGTACGGAGCGTTGATCTCCTGCCAGGCCGTCCACGCGGACCGCAGCGACTGGTACGCGGTGCGCACGTCGCCGTCGGCCAGCTCGACGCGGCCGCGCGCGGACGCGGCGACCGCCCACAGGTAGGGAGCCCCGAAGTCGGTGGCGAGCCTCGTCAGCTCGGCCGCAGCCGACCGGGCGCCGTCGGAGTCCCCGGCGGCGAGCACGATCTCGATGAACGCGGCGAGCACGTGCGAGCGCTTCAAGCGGTCGTCCTCCGCCTCGGCCACGACCCGGCGGACAGCCGCCTCGGCGTCGTCGACCCGGCCTTGGGCAAGGCGCAGCAGGGCAAGTCCCGGCTGCACGGGGTGACCCGAGTCGCCCGCCCTGCGATAGGCCTGCTCCGCCTGCGCGAACTGGCCGCGCAGCCGCAACAGCTCTGCGCTCTGGTAGTGCGCCATCCCCAGCACCGGGTCGCCCGGCGGGTCGGCCAGGTGCGCGCAGGCCTGCCGCGCCTCGTCCATCGCCTCGGCCCACTCGCCACGCAGCTGCATGAGCTCCGAACGGTGCACGAGGCACTGGCCCCGGTAGGGCTTGAGGTCCTGCTGGGTGGCGCACCAGCGGCTCAGCGCGGCCGTCCACTCCTGGGCCCGGCGGAGGTCGAAGATCCGGCGGCACGTGATGACGAGCGCGCAGTAGACGATCCCGGCCGCGATCGGGGACACGTCGCCGGTCGTCACCGCGAGCATCGCCTCGTCGAGCATCGCCACCCCCCGGCGCACCTCGCCCTGGGCGACCATCGCCTGGCCGAGGCCCAGCCGGCTCAGCGCGACGAGGTCGGGGTCGTCGAAGCGGTCCGCGATCTGCGAGACCGCACCGAACATCTCGGAGGCAGCGCCCGGGTCACCCGCCTCGAGAGTCTGCAGGGCACCGGCGAGCAGCAGATAGCCGGACTCGACCCGTGCCTGCGAATCCTCCTCGAGCAGGTGCTGGGCCCGGCCCAGCCAGCCGCCGCCCTCGGCGTGCCTGCCGCGCAGGAACAGGGTCATCCCGATCCAGAACGCGCACCGCACCGCGCGGCCGACCTCGCCGTCGGCCTGGAAGGCACGATGAGCACGCTCGAGACCGGCGACGGCGTCGTCGTCCCGGCCGATCAGGTACGCGGCCATCCCGAGCCGGTGCAGGTCGGCAGCGTCGAGCGACCTGCGCTCGTCGAGGGCCGACAGCTCGTCGTACGCGTCCCGCCAGGCACGGCGCGAATACGACTCCCGAGCCTGCTCGAGCTCCACGGAGGTGTGCATGAGGTCACCGCCTCAGACCGTCGTCCGTGCCCTGCCACGGGCATCCCGGCACATCAACTCACGATACGCCTGGGGCGCTCCTCCGCCGCAGCGCGCGAGCACGGCGATGGCCGGGCGGCACGAACGTGGACGGCGGCGGCCGGGGCCGTCCGTCGCCGTCCCGACCTGGTCAGACGCCGGTCAGTCGCCGGTCAGGCGGATCAGCACCTTGCTGCTGCCGGCCCCCGCTGCCGTGGCGAGCGCCTCGCCGGCCTGCTCGATGCCGAAGCGGTGCGTGACGACGCCGGAGACGTCCAGCCCGTCGCCCATGGCGTCGAGCGCGTCGCTGATCTCCTCGACGAACCGGTAGGCGCCCACCCACGTGATCTCGCGGGTGACGAGGTCGCCCAGCGCCGCGGGGGCAGCCGTGCCGGGCAGGTTGCCGACCTGGACCAGGGTGCCGCCGCGGGCGGTGGCCCGCAGGACGCCGCCGAGGGCGGCGGGAGCCCCGGAGGCCTCGAACACGAGCTCGCAGTCGTCGGGCAGGCGGTCGCCGGCGCCGAGGTCGAGCACGTGGTCGGCGCCCAGCTCCTTGGCCACGGCCAGCGAGGAGGCGGAGAGGTCGGCGGCGGTGACCGTCGCGGCGCCCGCGTGCTTCGCGGCGGCCACGACGAGGCAGCCGATGGGCCCGGCGCCGTTGACCAGCACGTCGCGCCCCCGCACGTCGCCGGCGCGGTGCACGGCGTGCATGGCCACGGCCAGCGGCTCGGCGAGGGCGCCCTGCTCGGTGCTGACGCCGTCCGGCAGTCGCCGGAGCTGGTGGGCCGGGACGGCGCGCAGCTCGCTGAAGCCGCCGTCGGTGTGCGGGTGGAAGGCCGCCGAACCGAAGTACCGCACCTGCGAGTGGAGGTTGGACCGACCCGCCAGCCGGGGCGGCAGGACCGATCCGTCGGCGGCCTGTGCCGGGTGCACGGTGACGGGAGTGCCCGGCTCCCAGCCGGTGACCCCCGGCCCGCTCCCGACCACCCGGCCCGCCACCTCGTGGCCGAGCACGAGCGGTTCGCGCAGGACGGCGGTGCCGGAGGTACCGTGCTTCCAGTAGGCGAGGTCGGATCCGCAGATGCCGCCCCACTCCATGGCCACGACGACCTCGCCGCGCCGGGCGACCGGGTCGGGTCGCTCCTCGACCCGCAGGTCACCGGCACCGTGCACGACGACCGCCCTCATACGGCGTCCTCCAGCCGGACGAGGTCGCGGCCCCGGGTCTCGGGCGCGAGCCGGGCGGCGACCAGGGTGATGAGGGAGTACACGATGAGCATCGCGGCGATGGGCCACCAGCTGCCGGTGGCGGCGGTGAGCGACGCGGCGATGACCGGGCCGATGGCGGTGGCGAGGATGCCGCCGATCTCCTTGGAGAGGGCGAGCTGGGTGAACCGGGTGCGGGCCCCGAAGAGCTCGGCCATGGTGACGCTCTCCAGCGCGAACAGGCCCAGGACGCCGAGGTTCAGGCCGGCGATCATGCCGAGCAGCAGGCCCGTGGTGGTGCCGCTGGTGATGAGCAGCATCATCGGGAAGGCGAACGCGATGGTGATCAGGGACAGCGCCGTGTACATCGAGCGTCGGCCGAACCGGTCGCCCAGCATGCCGATCACGGGCACGGTGGCGAAGCCGATGATGGAGCCCCACATGATCGCCTCGGTGGCCAGGGCGCGGTCCATAGCGAGGGTCGTGGCGACGTAGCCGACCAGGAAGGTCTGCACGAGCCCGGAGTTGCCTGCCTGGCCGAACCGGAGTGCGAGCGCCAGGAAGAACGCCTTGCCCTTGCGCTGCTTGAGGGCCGCCTGGAGCACCGGCTCCTCGCCGGAGGACTTGACCTCGTCGCGGGAGAGGGCGACGCCGTCGACGACGTCGGCGCGGGCCTCGAAGACCGGGCTCTCCTTGACGTTGGTGCGGATCCAGACGGCGAAGATCATCAGCACGAAGCTGAGCAGGAACGGCAGCCGCCAGCCCCAGCTCAGCAGCTGCTCCTCGCTGAGCACGGCCAGCAGCAGCGCCCACAGGGCCGACGCCGCCAGCGTGCCGGAGTTGGTTCCGAGCGAGACCAACGAGGCGACCAGGCCTCGACGTCGGACGGGCGCGTACTCGGCGAGCAGCACTGTGGCGCCGGCGATCTCTGCGCCCGCGCCGAAGCCCTGGACCAGCCGCAGCACGACCAGCAGGATCGGCGCGGTGATGCCGACCATCTGGTAGGTGGGCAGCACGCCGATCAGGGTCGTGGACACGCCCATGAGCGCGACGGTGATGAACAGGACCTTGCGCCGGCCGAGGCGGTCGCCCATGCGGCCGAAGTAGATGGCGCCGGCGAGCCGGGCCACGTAGCCGACGCCGTAGGTGGCCATCGCGGCGATCAGGGCGATCGCGGGGCTGACTTCGGGGAAGAAGATCTGGTTGAAGACGATCGCCGCCGCCAGCGAGTAGAGCTGGAAGTCCATGAACTCCATGGCGGTGCCGAGCCAGCCCGACACGGCCGCCCGCGTGAGGTCCTTGGTGGACCGGGTGACGGCGTTACCCGGCGGGGTCGCTGGTGGGTTCATTGCTGTTTCCGCCATTGGAAGAGTGCTCCTTGCTTGACTGACGTCGCTGTCGGGCATGCCCGTCGACCGATGTGTGGCAGGTCTTGTATGTAAGCAGCGTCGACAAGCGGGTGTCAACTGTCCGTGGTGTGGAAGGAGGTGGCATCTCGCCTAGACTCCAGCCATGAGGGAAGCCTCGAACCGATCCAACAGGCGAGTCGTCTACGAGACGCTGCGCCGCAAGGTGCTCACCCTGGAGCTGCCCCCGGGCGCCTCCCTGTCGGAGAACGAGCTCGCCGCCTCCCTGGGCGTCAGCCGCACCCCGGTGCGCGAGAGCCTGATCCTCCTGGGCGAGGAGGGCCTGGTCCGGGTGTTCCCGAAGGTCGGTTCCTTCGTGTCCCGCGTCGACGCCGAACGCGTGGCGGACGCGCAATTCCTCCGTGAGGCGGTCGAGCTCGCCGCGTTCGACGACATCCCGGAGACCCTCGACCCGGACCTGCTCGCCGAGCTCCGCGCGAACCTGGAGCAGCAGCGGGCCCCCGAGCTCGACCTCGAGAAGTTCTTCGAGCTCGACGAGTCGTTCCACCACGGGCTCCTGCGCCTCAGCGGGCACGGCCGGGCCTGGTCGACGGTCGTCGCCGCCAAGGGGCACCTGGACCGTGCGCGCCGTCTCGGCCTGCACGAGACGAACGGCATGGGCCGCTTCGTCGACGAGCACCACACCATTCTCGACGCGGTGGTGGCCGGCGACATCCCGAGCGCACGCGACTGCCTGCGGGCCCACCTCCGCGCGGTGTTCGACGACATCGAGAAGACGCGCAGGCGCTCCCCGGAGCTGTTCGCCACGGACGATGGGTCCGTGCCCGTGCGCCGCAGCATCGCCGTCTGGGAGTAGAGGGCGGCTGGTGCTCGGCGGGTGCCGAACCGCAGGATGACGGTTTTTCGACGGCCGTCGAGCCGCAACTTGCCGGTCTTCGTCGGCCGTCGAGCCGCAACTTGCCGGTCTGACGGGTTGCCGAGCCGCAAGTTGATGGTCTTCCGGGGACCTGTGGGCTGCCGAGCCGCAACCTGTTGGTCTCCCGGGGGCCGAAGGGTGCGCCGAACCGAAGGTTGTTGGTCCTGGCAGGGGTCGATCCGCAAGATGATGGTCGATTCGGACAGTGGTGGACACGCACCGTGCGGTTCGGCGGCGGTGATGAGAGCAAGTTGCGGTTCGGCGTTGGTGACGGCGGCGGTGATGAGAGCAAGTTGCGGTTCGGCGCCGGTGGCCACGTGATGTTGCGGTTCGACCGTCCCGGGGTGCGGACCACGAGATCGCACACTGCCAACCCGTCGGCCCGTCGGCCTCGGCCCGTCGGCCCGCTAACTGTCGGCCCGTCGTCGTCGGCCAGCCCGCCAGCCCGCCAGCCCGCCAGCCCGCCAGCCCGCCACCCATCGACCCGTCAGCCCGCCAGCCCGACCCGCGGCAGCCATCACACCCAACCGACCACCCGGTCGGCGGCGGCACACCACTCGGTGTGCCGCCGACGACCGGATGGTCGACCGGGTTGGCCGGGGTCAGGAGATCTTGCGGCGGTACGCGGCGGTGGCGAAGCCGTAGGCGACCGCGAGGATGCCGACGCACCAGGCCAGGGCGACCCAGATGTCGGTACCGACCGGCTGCTGGGCGAGCAGGTCGCGGACCGTGTTCACGATGGAGGTGACGGGCTGGTTCTCGGCGAACCACTGCACCGGGCCGGGCATGGTGTCGGTGGGTACGAAGGCCGAGCTGATGAACGGCAGGAAGATCAGCGGGTAGGAGAACGCGCTCGCGCCGTCCACCGTCTTGGCCGACAGGCCGGCGATGACCGCGAGCCAGGTCAGGGCCAGGGTGAACATGATCAGGATGCCCGCGACGCCGAGCCAGGCCAGCACTCCGGCTCCGGAACGGAAGCCCATCAGGAGGGCGACGAGCACGACGATCACCACCGAGACGAGGTTGGCGACCAGCGAGGTCAGCACGTGTCCCCAGAGCACCGACGACCGGGCGATCGGCATCGACTGGAACCGCTCGAAGATGCCGCCCTGCATGTCGAGGAACAGCCGGTACGAGGTGTAGGCGATGCCGGAGGCGATGGTGATGAGGAGGATGCCGGGCAGCAGGTAGTTGACGTAGTTGTCCGTGCCGGTCTCGATCGCGCCGCCGAAGACGTAGACGAACATCAGCATCAGGGCGATCGGCGTGACCGCCGTGGTGATGATCGTGTCCGGGCTGCGCAGGATGTGGCTCAGGGACCGTCCCGTCAGGACGGCGGTGTCACCGAAGAAGTGCTTGCTCATGGTCTCGTTCCTCACTTGTCCGTGCCGGCGGGGCTGCTGGTCGTGGCGCCGGTCCTGCCGGCGGTGCCGTTGTCGCCGATGACGGCGAAGAACACGTCCTCCAGGGAGGGCTGCTTCTCGACGTACTCGACCTTTGCCGGGGGAAGCAGGGCCTTGAGCTCGGCCAGGGTGCCGTTGACGATGATGCGGCCCTCGTGCAGGATCGCGATCCGGTCGGCCAGCTGCTCCGCCTCGTCCAGGTACTGCGTGGTCAGCAGCACCGTGGTGCCGCCTCGGGCGAGCTCCTTGACGGCCTCCCACACCTCGATCCGGGCCTGGGGATCGAGGCCGGTCGTGGGCTCGTCGAGGAAGATGACCGGCGGGTTGCCGATCAGGCTCATCGAGATGTCCAGGCGACGGCGCATACCGCCGGAGTAGGTGGCGGCCTTGCGCCCGCCGGCCTCGGTCAACGAGAACCGGGCCAGGAGGTCGTCGGCGATCTTGCCGGGGTTCTTGAGGTGGCGCAGCCTGGCGACCAGGATCAGGTTCTCCCGGCCGGTCAGGATCTCGTCGACGGCGGCGAACTGCCCGGTCAGGCTGATCGACTCCCGCACGTTCGCGGCCTGCGTCGCGACGTCGTAGCCGTGCACGCTCGCGCTGCCGGCGTCGGCCTGGAGCAGGGTGGACAGGATCTTGACGACCGTGGTCTTGCCCGCACCGTTGGAGCCCAGCAGCGCGAAGATGCTGCCGCGAGCGACCTCGAGGTCGACGCCCTGCAGGACGCGCAGCTCCTTGTACGACTTCTCGATGTTCTGCACTCGGATCGCGGGCTCGCGACCTTGCTCGGCGTGCATGCTCATGTTCTTTCCCTCTCTGGGGGTGGTTCGGAACGGTTTTTGGGTAGGGGGTAGCCAGGACGGTGGTTCTGGCCGGGCCGGCGACGCCGGTCCGTGGTCTCAGGTCGAGGGGGTCGGGCTCAGGCCGAGCCGGGATCCTGGCCGGTGGTCAGGGGCGGCGGACGATGATGTCGCCCCAGCCCGTGCTGGCGTGGATCTCGGCGGTGGCCTCGTTCTCGACCGGCCCCTCGGTGGGGGTCAGCTGGTTGCGGACGGTGCCGTGCTCGGAGGCGACGTCGAGCCAGGCCGCGGTGCCCTCGGGCACGTCGACCTCGATCGAGCCGTAGGACGTGGTGAGCGTGACGCTGCCGGACTCCACGCGGTCGACGCGGATGCCGGCATGCGCCGACTTGACGGTCAGCGTGCCGTGCACGCGGCCGACGGCGATCTCCGCGTGCGCGCCGACGACGTCGAGCGTGCCGGTCACGGACCCGACGGTCGTGGTCCCGTTGCTGGCGCGGACCGTGCCCTCGCCGGAGAACTCCGTGATCCGCACGGAGCCCGCACCCGCCTTCACGGTGGTGGGGCCCGTGGCGCGGCCGACGATGACGGATCCCGCGGAGACCTTGAGGTCGAGGCGGGCCGCCTCGTCCACCCGGGCGTCGCCGCCGTTGAGGTTCAGGTCGACGGCGCCGAGCCGTCCCTCGGCGTACAGCGAGCCGGCCTTGCCGCTGAGGTCCGACCCGACGGGCAGCTCGATGTTGACGATCGCGCCGCCGGCGGCGAACGGTAGGACGTACTGCTTCCAGGCGGCCGGGTAGATGATCGTCACGGCGTCGCCGTCCCGCTGGACCCGCGTCTCCTCGGCGGCGCGCACGGACCCCGACTTGGCCGGGTCGGCGGGCAGCACGGTCACGACGACGTCGTCCCGTTCGGTGGCCACGACGTGCAGGTTGCCGAAGGGCACGTCCACGACTACCGGGACGGGGGTGGTGGTGGCAAAAGTGGGCATGACGGCTCCAGGTGAGGGCGAAGGGCGGTGGTGGCGGTGGGTGCGGTGTCGGGGTGGTGTCGCGTGGTGCCGGTGCGAGGTCAGCGCACCCAGCCGGTGAGGCGGTTCGTGGCCGACCGCCCAGGACCTGCCTGCGGCTCGGGCAGTCCGGTGGGCCGGTCGAGCGCGGCGGCGACCGCCCGGACGAGCCACGTGTTGACCGAGACGCCCTCGCGGGAGGCGGCCGCCTCGGCCTGGGTCTTGAGGTGGTCGGGCAGGCGCAGGGTGGTGCGCGTGGTGGCGCCCGCGTCGACATCGGCGCTCGCGGGCGCGGTCGCCGTCGGCGTGGGTGCGGGGCCCGCGGCGGGCGCGGGGGAGAGGACGGCGGCCGGTGCGGCGACGACGAACTCGGGTTCGCCGCCCCGCAGCCGGACGTCGACGGAGCCCGGTGCGAGCTCGGCGGAGATCTCGCCGGCCGCCGCGGACAGTGCCTCGAGCAGGACCAGGCGAGCTGCCGCGTCGAGCGGGGCGGTCAGGCGGTCGGCGAGCACGCGGGCGTCGTCCCCGCCCGCCGCGGCCGCGGTGGAGAGCTGGCGCTGCAGCTCGTCGACATATCTCGTCAGGTCCATGACGCAACTATGACACCACTCTGGTGTCACTGCAACCCCTATGGTGTCAGTGGTGACGTCGGCATGGTGTCGCCTGGTACCAGCGAGGTACACGAGAGTCACCGTCAGACCGATTCGCGTCTGTCCGGCGTCGGCGAGATTGGACCACGTCAACATCTCCGGCACCACGAGAGAGGCGGCCGACGTGGCATCCCCACTGCGCTCCGCATCCCCACTACCCTCCGCATCCCCACTGCTTTCTGTCAGCAACCTGCGCAAGACCTACGGCTCCGGCCCCAACGCCTTCGAGGCGCTCAGAGGCCTGGACCTGGACATCGCCGAGGGCGAGTCCATAGCGATCGTCGGCAAGAGCGGGTCGGGCAAGTCGACCCTGATGCACCTGCTCGCGCTGCTCGACCGGCCCACCTCCGGGACCATCACCCTGGACGGGACGGACACCTCCCGGCTCTCGGCCCGGCAGCTCAACCAGACCCGGAACAGCGCCTTCGGGTTCGTCTTCCAGCAGTTCTTCCTCAACGCCCAGGCCAGCGTGCTCGACAACGTGACGCTCCCGCTGAAGATCGCCGGGGTCGCCCGCCGCGAGCGCACCACCCGCGGGCTGGCGGCGCTCGCCCAGCTCGAGCTCGACGACAAGGCCGACAACAAGGCCAACGACCTGTCGGGCGGGCAGAAGCAGCGCGTGGTCATCGCCCGCGCCCTGATCAACCGGCCGCGCGTGATCTTCGCCGACGAGCCGACCGGCAACCTGGACACGGCCACCGGCGGTGTGGTCGAGGACATCCTCTTCGACCTCAACCGGCGTCAGGGCATCAACCTGGTCGTCGTCACGCACGACGAGGACCTCGCGGCCCGGTGCGACCGCAGCGTCTTCATCCGCGACGGTCTCGTCGCGGTGCCCGAGGGGGTGGCGGCATGAAGGCCGTCGACGTCGTCGCCACGGCGTTTCGCAACGCCTTCCGGTCGAGGTTGCGCACCAGCCTGACCGTGCTGGCCATCTTCATCGGCGCCTTCACGCTGTCGCTGACCAACGGCCTGGGCACCGGGGTCAACCGGTACCTCGACGACACGGTCGCCTCCGTGGGGGTCGAGGACGTCATGACGGTGACCAGGACGGACGACGAGGCGCCCACGGAGGGTCCGGCGAAGTACGACCCCGACCAGGTGGAGGCCGACGGACCGCCGGGGGCGACGACGGTCGCCCTGTCCGACGACGACATCGACACCATCGCGGGCATCGACGGCGTGGAGCGCGTCGAGCCGGTCAAGCAGGTGGCGACCGACTACGTCCAGCACGACGGCAGCGAGAAGTACCAGCTGTCCGTCTCGCAGATCGTGCCGGGGATGGAGGTCGAGCTGGCGTCGGGCCGGCAGGTCGACCTCGACGCCGACGAGCCGCAGCTCGTGCTGCCCGAGAGCCACCTGGAGCCGTTGGACCTCGGCAGTGCGCAGGACGCCGTCGGGCAGACCGTGCGGCTCGCGGTCACCGACGGCACCGGGACCCAGGTGACCACGCGGGCGACGATCGTCGGCGTCGCCGAGCCGGGCGTGATCAGCAGCATGGGCGGCGCCATCCCGAACGACGTGCTCGTGGAGAGCCTCTTCGACCTGCAGACCGCGGGCGGGCCGGAGGCGGCGTCCACCCGGTACGGGCAGGCGTCCGTCTGGTTCGACGCCACGGCCGGGACGACCGAGGCCCAGGCGCTGCAGGACCGGCTGGAGGACGCCGGCTACCTCGGCAGCACGCTGGAGGACCAGCTCGGTACCTTCACCGCCGTCATCGACGGCATCGTGCTCGTCCTGAACGGGTTCGCGGTGATCGCGCTGGTCGCGGCCGGCATCGGCATCGTCAACACGCTCTTCATGGCGGTCCAGGAACGCACGCGCGAGGTCGGGCTCATGAAGGCCATGGGGCTGTCCAGCGGCCGCGTCTTCTCGCTGTTCAGCATCGAGGCGGTCGTCATCGGCCTGGTCGGCAGCACTCTTGGGGTGCTCGGCGCGATCGGTGCCGGGCAGCTCGTGAACGGCTTCTCCGGGGCTTTGCTGGCCGACCTGCCCGGCCTGACCCTCGTCGCGTTCGACCCGGTGACGGTCGCGACGGTCGTGCTCGCCGTCCTGGCCATCGCGTTCCTCGCGGGCACCCTGCCCGCGTTGCGGGCGGCCCGGCAGGACCCGATCTCGTCTCTCCGCTACGAGTAGACAGGGTCGGGTCACCCGATTCGTGCGAGGTTGCCCGTCCGGTGCGTGGTTACTTTCGAGCTCTCGGTCCGTGCTCACGGGCACCTCGAGGACCGAGCCTCATGGAGGATCTCGAGAGTAGGACGGATCATGGACTTCTGGGACTTCTTCTGGCTGATGATCTACAGCTTCTTCTTCCTGGCGTACCTCATGGTGCTCTTCCAGGTGATCGCAGACCTGTTCCGCGACAGGGAGCTCCCGGGGTGGTGGAAGGCGCTGTGGATGGTCTTCCTCATCTTCCTGCCCGTGCTCACCGCCGTCGTCTACCTCGTCGCACGTGGCCGGGGCATGGCGCGGCGGCAGGCCGAGCTGGTCGACCAGGCGCGGCACGAGACCGAGAGCTACATCCGCGACGTGGCCAACCCGTCACCCGCCGACCAGATCGCGAGCGCCAAGTCGCTCCTGGACACCGGCACCATCACACCGGGGGAGTTCGAGCGGCTCAAGACGAAGGCGCTGGCCTGACGGGCCCCGCACATGCTCGTCGCATTCCTGTGGGGCGCGGTCGGCGCGGCGGCGCTGCTGGTCGGCGCGCTGGTCGCGTACGCGGGTACCCCGAGCCGGCGGTTCATCGCGGTGGTCATGGCCCTCGGCGCCGGGCTGCTCATCGGGTCGGTCGCGTTCGAGCTGGTCGACGAGGCGGTCAAGACCGCTTCGGTGGGCCTCGTCGGCCTCCTCACCCTGCTGGGGGCCGCGACCTTCACCGCCGGTGACTGGTGGCTGGGGCGACGGGGTGGCGCGGAGCGCAAGGACGCGAGCGGGGCCCAGGCGGCCGGGGCCCCGCTCGCGATCGTGTTCGGGTCCGTGCTCGACGGCATCCCCGAGTCGTTCGTCCTGGGCCTGACGGTGCTCGAGGGCAATGTCAGTGTCGCTCTGCTCGCCGGCGTCGTCCTCAGCAACTTCCCGGAGGGGCTGTCCTCGTCGAGCGGGCTGCGCGCCGCCGGGTGGACCAGGTCCCGGGTGCTGTGGATGTGGTCGGCCGTGGTGCTCGTCGCCGCGGTGAGCGCCGCCCTCGGCTATGTGCTGCTGGATCCGGCCGGCGGCCGCACGGGGGCGCTCGCCCAGGGGTTCGCGGCCGGGGCGCTGCTCGCGATGGTGTCGAACACGCTGCTGCCCGAGTCGTACCGCGTCGAGGGGGTCGCCACCGGGTCGCTGGTGGCGGTCGGCTTCGCCGTCTCCCTCATGATGTCCGCCCTCTGAACCGTGCCCGCCCCGCCGTCCGGCAGAGATGCGGGTGGGGGGCCGCGGTGCCAGCGTGGACGTGTCGGCGGCATCCCACACGGCACCCGAGGAGCGGACGATGAGAGCAGTCACGTGGCAGGGCCGGGAGAACGTCAGTGTCGAGACGGTCCCGGACCCGCGCATCGAGGAGCCGAGCGACGCGGTCGTGCGCGTGACGTCCACGGCGATCTGCGGGTCCGACCTGCACCTCTACGGCGTGCTGGGCGTGTTCCTCGACGCCGGTGACGTGATCGGGCACGAGGCCATGGGGGTGGTCGAGGAGGTCGGTCCGGAGGCCGGCGACCTCCGGGTCGGCGACCGGGTGGTGGTCCCGTTCGGGATCGCCTGCGGACGGTGCTGGATGTGCCGGCGCGGTCTGCAGTCGCAGTGCGAGACCACCCAGGTCACCGACCAGGGCAGCGGGGCGGCGCTGTTCGGCTACACCAAGCTGTACGGGCAGGTGCCGGGCGGTCAGGCGGAGTACCTGCGGGTGCCACAGGCCCACTACGGCCCGGTGGTGGTGCCGGACGACGGCCAGCCGGACGAGCGGTACCTGTACCTCTCGGACGTGCTGCCCACGGCCTGGCAGGCGGTCGAGTACGCGCAGGTGCCCGACGGCGGGTCCGTGGTCGTGCTCGGCCTCGGTCCGGTCGGCCAGATGGCGGTGCGTGCGGCCGCCTACCGTGGGGCGGCGCTCGTCATCGGGGTGGACCTGGTGCCGGAACGGCTGGCGATGGCGGCCCGGCACGGCGCCACCGTGCTCGACTCGGAGCGGCACGACGACCTCGTGGGAGCGGTCCGCGACCTCACCGGGGGGCGTGGTCCGGACGCCGTGATCGACGCGGTCGGCATGGAGGCGCACGGCTCACCTGCCGCCGAGGCCATGCAGAAGGCGGCGAGCGTGCTGCCCGACGCGGTGGGGAAGCCGCTGGTCAAGCAGGCCGGTACCGACCGTCTGGCCGCCCTGCTGACGGCGATCGAGCTGGTGCGGCGCGGTGGTGTGCTCTCGCTCGCGGGGGTCTACGGCGGCGCGAAGGACCCGTTGCCGATGCTGCGGCTGTTCGACAAGCAGGTGACCATCCGGCAGGGCCAGGCCAACGTGCGGCACTGGACCGACGGCCTGCTGCGGCTCGCGGCCGACCCCGCCGACCCGCTCGGCGTGCTCGACCTGAGGACCCATCGCTGGCCGCTCGAACGCGCCGCCGAGGCGTACGCGATGTTCCAGCGCAAGGACGACGGCTGCGTGAAGGTCGTGCTGGACCCGGCCGCCTGAGCGACCGGACGGCCGGGGCGGTCCGCCGGAGCTGCTCCGGCACGCGGGCGAGCGTGGTCAGCCTGCGGCCGCGTCCGCCGCCGTCCGCAGGTCGGCGACCAGCGCGTCGAACTCCTCGCCGTACCGCGCGCGGTCCCGTAGCCGGAGCAGCGCCGACGGGTGCGTGGTGATCACCACGTCGTGCGACTCGCCGTCGAGCACGTGCCCGCGCTCGGCGCCGATCCGGACCTCGTGCCCGAGCACTGCCCGGGCGGCCGTCGCGCCGAGGGCGACCACCACCCGCGGCCGCACGGCCGTGAGCTCGGCCTCCAGCCACGGCACGCACGCACGGATGTGCGCGACGACCGGCTTCTTGTGCAGGCGCCGCTTGCCACGCTCGGTGAACCGGAAGTGCTTGACCGCGTTGGTCACGTACACCTGCTCGGCGTCCATGCCCGCCGCCTGCAGCGCCTCGGCCAGGACGCGACCCGCCGGGCCCACGAACGGCTCGCCTTCCCGGTCCTCCTGGTCGCCCGGCTGCTCGCCGACCAGCGCCACCGCCGCGTCGTCGGGTCCGGCGGAGAAGACGGCCTGGGTCGCCGGCTGCCACAGCTCGCAGCCGCGGCAGTCGTGGACCGCCCGGGTGAGGGCCTCGACGTCGGCCCGCGGGGGCACCCACTCCTGGGCGCCCGGACGGTCGGGCCTGCTCCGGGTCGTTCCGGCACGTGGCACGGGCTACCTCCTCGGGATCCTTGCCTCCACCCTGTCCCCGGCACCGCCCGCTCGCTACGCGGGGCGCATATGACACTCGACGCATAGCGGACTGCGACATCTCGGGTAAGTATGGCCCGGTGCCGATAGCGACTGGTCAGCAGGGCGGGGCGAGGGCCCCGGGGGCGGACGCCGGGGTAGCCGGTGTGGACATCGGCGGCACGGGTTCGCGCCTGCGGGTCAGCACGGGGCCGGGCGGCCGGTCCTACGAGGTCACCGGGCCGCCCGCCGGTGTCGTCGCCGGGCGCTCGACGGTGCCCGACGTGGTGCGGAACCTGTGCCGCGGATTCGCCGCGGAGTTCGGCGGGCGTCCCCGGGTGGCGGCCGCCGCCGTCGGCATGCGCGGGTTCCGGTCGCAGACGCAGGCGGGGAGCCTCGACCCCAACCTCGTGCACGACATCCTCGCCGAGGAGCTGCGTACCAGCTCGACCGCCGTCTCGAGCGACGCCGTCACGGCTCACCTCGGCGCGCTCGGCTCCGGTCCGGGCGCCACGCTCGCCGTCGGGACCGGCGCCGTGGCCGTGGCGTGCGACGACGTCGGCCGGTGGCACCTCGCCGACGGGATGGGGCCGCACGTGGGCGACAACGGTGGCGGCGCGTGGATCGGCAGGCGCGGGCTGGACGCCGCGGCACGGTCGATGGACGGCCGCCGGGTGGGCGCGTCACCGAGTCTGGTGCAGGCCGCGGAGCGGCACTTCGGGCGGCGCGAGCGGTGGGCCGCGGTCGCCGACGTCTCCCTGTTCGCCGGGTTCGCGCCGCAGGTCATCACGGCGGCGGGCAACGGCGACCTGGCCTGCCGGGAGATCCTCGACGAGGCGGCCCGGTCCCTGGCGGACGGACTCTGCGCCGTGCTGCGCCATCCCGGGGTCGAGCCGGTGGCGGTCACCACGGGCAACCTCCTGATGCACGCGCCGATGTTCCGGTCGATGGTGCTCCAGCACCTCCTGGAGAAGCGGGACGACGTCCGGGTGCAGCCCAGCGCCGGGCTCCCGCTCGACGGCGCGCTGAGACTGGCCAGGATGCTGGCCGCCCATCCGGTCGTCGTCCGGGAGCACGTTCCCCTGCTGGCGGTCCGGATCGGTGCGGCACCCCGGCCGGACGACTCGATCACCCTGCCGCGCGTGGTGCTGCCCGACGTGCGGCCGATGCGGGCGGATCAGGAGCCCACGGCCTGGGCGGTTGAGATCCGGTCGGACTTCGCCTGGTCGGCCGACCAGGCCCCGGAGGACACCCTGATCACGTCGTCGGTCGACGCCGTGGTGCCCCTGACGGGCGCCCGCCTGGTGGTCGGTCGTGCGTCGCGCAGCCGCGGCGTGGTGCCCGACATCGTCTGCGACGACTCCGGCGTCTCGCGCAGGCACTGCGAGATCGCCTGGGTGGAGGGCGGCTGGAGCGTCATCGACCTCGGGTCGGCCAACGGCACCTACGTCGCCGCGCGCGGCGACGCCGTCCCGGCGGAGCCGCTGCGACCGGGGGAGCGGCGCTGGCTGTCCGACGGCGACCGCATCTTCGTGGGCGGCTCGACCTGCTTCACGGCGCGGGCCGTGACCGCGAACGTGCGGTGAGCCGGGCGCCGAGCGGCTCCGTGATTCACCTGGACCGTCCCCGCCCCGGCTCCTAGGTTGGCGGCATGTCCGGAACCGAGCTCGCCCGCGCGTACTGGGCCGACGTCGTCCGCCCGATCCTGGAGCGCGACCTGCCCGACGTGCCGCGGGCGGCCGGCCGGCTCGGCACCGGCTCGGACGTGCTGGGGCTCGACGACTACACGTCCCGGGACCACGACTGGGGGCTCCGGCTCACGCTGCTGGTCCCGGCCGACCGCACGGGCGAGGTCGACGAGCTCCTGGCCGCGGCGCTCCCGGCGGTCTACCAGGGCCGGCCGACGGCGTTCCCGCTCACCTGGGACCCGGCGGTGCGGCACCGGATCGAGGTCGCGACGCCGGACGGCTTCGTCCGGTCCCGCACGGGGCTCGACGTCGGCGCCGGTCCGACCGTGCCGGGCTGGCTGTCGCTCACGGGGCAGTCCGTGCTGGAGATCACCGCCGGGCCGGTGTTCGAGGACACGGCCGGCAGGATCACCGCGCTGCGCGAGCGGCTCGCCTGGTACCCGCACGACGTGTGGCTGCACGTCCTGGCCG
Organism: Promicromonospora aerolata; assembly: GCF_042682255.1. Classification (NCBI taxonomy): domain Bacteria; kingdom Bacillati; phylum Actinomycetota; class Actinomycetes; order Micrococcales; family Promicromonosporaceae; genus Promicromonospora; species Promicromonospora aerolata. The sequence goes on along the minus strand of NZ_JBHUHF010000001.1, from coordinate 1,381,122 downwards.
CCGACTGGACGCGGGTCGGGCAGGAGCTGCCGTTCGTGGGCCGCACGGGGCAGCGGGGCGACGACCTCGGTTCCCGGCTCATCGCCGCCCGCCTGGTCACGGCGCTGGTCCGGCTCGGGTTCCTGCTGGAGCGCCGCTGGCCCCCGTACCCCACGTGGGCGGGGACGCTCTTCGGCCGGCTGCCCGTGGCGTCGGCGGTCCACCCGCACGTGGGTGCCGCGCTCGCGTCGCCCACGTGGCAGGTGCGGGACGCCGCCCTGCGTGCGGCGTGCGAGGCGCTGCACGAGCGGCAGCGCGCCGTCGGGCTGCCGACGCTGGACGGGCCGGCCTGCGAGGACTTCTACGACCGGCCGTTCACGGGGCTGCGCGACGGCGTGGCCGGGACGCTGCGCGGCGCGATCACGGACCCGCAGGTGCGCGCGCTGTCGCACCGCGGGGGCATCGAGCAGTGGGTGGACGACGTGGGGACGCTCACGGACGAGGACCTGCGCGGCCGGCTGGCGCAGGTCCTCGTCGACGGCCGAGCCCGGGCGGTCGGGCCGGCGCCGGTCGGGCTGGTCCGCCCGAGCGGGGGTCAGGGGTAGACCTGCACCTCGCCGCCGTCCACGAAGAGCTCGCTGCCCGTCATGAAGCTCGACTGGTCGGAGGCGAGGAACAGCACGGCGTTGGCGATCTCCGCCGGATCGGCGGCGCGACCCATGGGCGTGCTGCTGGCCATGCCGTCGAGCAGCGCGGCGGTCTGGCCCGGGTCCTTGGCGAGACCGCGGAGTCCTGGGGTGTCGGTGGGGCCGGGCACCACCGTGTTGACGCGCAGCCGGCGGGGCGCGAGCTCGGCCGCCCAGACCCGCGCGAACTGGCGCAGGGTGGCCTTGGTGGCGGAGTAGACGCCGAAGCCCGCCACGCCGCGGCTCGCCGAGCTGGAGCCCGTGAGCACGACGCTGCCGCCGTCGTTCAGGAGCGGGAGCGCCTTCTGGACCGTGAAGACGGTACCCCGCACGTTGATCCCGAAGGTGTGGTCGAAGCTCTCCGGGGTGAGGGTGTTCAGCGGCTGGTCGGTCTCTCCGCCGCCCGCGTTCGCGAAGAGGACATCGAGCCGGACCCCGTCGTCGGCGATCCGCCGGAACAGGCCGTCGAGGTCGTCCAGGTCGGAGACGTCGTTCTGGATGGCGATGGCCTGGTCGCCCAGCGCTTCGGCTGCCGCGTCGAGCTCTGGCTTGCGCCGGCCGGTGAGGTAGACGCGGGCGCCCTCGGCGACGAAGCGCCTCGCCGTGGCGAGCCCGATCCCCGAGCTTCCGCCGGTCACCAGGGCGGTCTTGCTGGTCAGCTGACCCATGACGATTCTTCCTCTGTGGTGGGTGCATGGAGTGCGCAGAGGCTGGTGTCCGTCCGGCCGCGGACGCCTCCCGCCCAGGTTCTTGACCGGCTGGTCCAGATTAGGGTTGCTGGACCGAGCGGTCAAGAATCGCTATCGTGAGCGCATGGCGAGGCCGAGACAGTTCGACGAGGACACGGTGCTGCGCGCGGTGTGCGACCAGTTCTGGGACACGGGCTACGCCGCCACCTCGGTGCAGGACCTCATGTCCGTGTCCGGCCTGGGCAAGGGCAGCCTCTACGCCGCCTTCGGGGACAAGCACGAGCTCTTTCTCCGGGTGCTGCGCCGGTACGTGGCGTCGCTCGACGGTGCGCTGCGCCGGTCCGTCGACTCCGCGCCGCGCGCCGTCGACGCACTGTGGTCCTTCCTGATGGTGCCGGTGGGCGACCCCGACGGTGTGTCCGCCCGGCGTGGCTGCCTGCTCGCCAACAGCACCACCGAGCTGGCGTCCGCCGATCCCGACGTCGCGGCGGAGGCACGGCAGGCGTACGAGGGGATCACGGTGATCGTGGCCGAGTGCGTGGCGCGGGCTCAGGCCGAGAGCGACCTGCCGGCCTCCGCCGACCCGGTCGGCAGGGCACGGGCACTGCTCGCCGCGCAGCAGGGCCTGACCTTCATGGGGCGGAGCGGGATGGACGTCGAGACGCTGGCGGCAACGGCCCGTTCGCTCGCGGCCCAGCTCCTGCCCGCCACCGCCGAAGGCTCAGCCGGCTGAACTCGCAGAGGCCTGTGGAGGACGGGACAGTGAATGTCGCCGGTCCGACGTACCCTGACCGGCGATGATTACTCGTGCAGAGGGTGCGTACCTGGGCGCGCTCCGGGCCTTCCAGGAGCCGATGCTGGACCTCCTTCACCGGAGGTACGCGCCGCTCGTCGTCTCGCTGCTGACCCTCGTGTTCACGCCCGAGCGTTCGACGGTCCCCGTCGCGGAGGCGCACACCGAGATCGGTGACGCGCTGGACCAGCTGCGGGCGCAGGGGTACGAGCTCAACGCCGACGGCACCCGGGCGATCCCGCTCGGCAGCGCCAGGGAGCTGTGCCGCCAGTGGTCCGACGTGGGCTGGCTGAAGCGCCAGATCGTCGACGGCGACGTCGAGGTCTACCAGCTCTCCGCGCACGCCGTCGGGGCGCTGGAGGTGGCCGGGCGGGCCGGTGGAGCGCGGGCCCGCGTCTCCGAGTCGCGGGTCCGGACCCTGCTGGACGCCGTGGAGCGGCTCGCCCAGGACTCGGACCCGGACGTGCTGGTGCGCATGTCCCGGCTGGACACGCAGATCAGAAGGCTGCAGGACGAGCTGACGCGAATCCAGCGCACGGGCGAGGTCGACGAGGTCGACGACGAGGTGCTGCTGGAGGAGGCGGAGAACGTGCTGCACCTGGTGCGCGAGCTCCCGGCGGACTTCGCGCGCGTCGCGGAGTCGATCCGGGCCATGCAGCGCGACGTCGTGACCGCGCTGCGGCAGGACGAGCGGCCGTCGGGCGACGTCCTGCGCGAGTACCTGGAACGGGGCGAGCAGGTGATGAACGCGACGCCGGAGGGTCGCGCGTTCGCCGGCGCGATGCGGCTGATCGGCGACCCGGAGCGGATCGACGAGCTCTCCGTCCAGCTCGACACCGTGCTGCGGCACCGGTTCACGGGGCGGCTGCCGGGGCAGCAGCGTGCCGAGCTGCGCGACGTGGGCCGGCGGATCGAGCAGGGTGTCGCGGAGGTCATCAAGGCGCAGCGCCAGGCCTCCCACGTGATCACCACCCAGGTGCGCAACCACGACCCGCTGCGGGACCGGCAGGTCGACGAGCTGCTGCGCGAGGTCATGATCGGGTTCCAGCGGTGGATGCCGACCACCCGCCGGGGCCAGGACGTGGCACCGGTGCGGCGGCTGCCCGTGGCCGAGATCGCCCACCTGCGGCAGTCGACGAGCGACCTGAGCCCTCCGCAGCCGCCCGCGCCGCTGCGCGTGCAGGACGACGACCCGGACCTCGGCCTGGAGGACGGTGCCCGCGAGTGGGGCGGACCGCACTACGCGGAGCTGATGGACCACCTGTCGTCGTTCGCCGCAGGCATGGGTGGTGCGGATCTCGCCGCCGTGTTCAACGGTGCGCCCGCGCCGATCCGGCGCCCGGTCGACCTGCTCGGGCTGCTGGAGATCGCGCACAGGAACGGGATGACAGAGACCGATCAGGTCGCGTTCGTCGAGGCGGTGCGACCCGACGGGTCCCGCAGGCGGTTCGCGTTCGGTGGCGTCACGGTACGGACGAAGGAAGACACGGATGACTGAGGCAGCGCTCGAGGAGGCCGGCGGGTTCATCACGCCGGTCTCGATGGAGGAGGACCCGGAGGCGCCGTTCGCCGGCGACACCGGAACACTGGACGTGGCGGTGCGCCGCGTGCTCGTCCGCCTGCTGCAGCGCCGGTTCCTCGTGGCGGACAAGAACCGGGCGCAGTGGCGCACGCTGCTGGAGAACCAGCAGCTCGTCGAGTCCCGGTTGCACGACCTGTTCGTCCACCTGGTGGTCGACCACGACCGGGGCATCGCGTACAAGAAGCAGGTCCGGTCCGCCGAGCTGGACGTACCGATCCTGCTGAAGGACGACCCGTACGGCCGGGCCGAGACGCTGGTGCTGGTCCACCTGCGCACCGTGTTCCAGCGGGAGCGGGGAGCGGGGGAGACCTCGGCGCGGGTCGACGTCGAGGAGGTCGTGCAGATGGTGCTGACCTTCTTCGACCCGGAGGACAAGAACCTGGCCGCGCGGCAGACGGAGATCCGGAACGCGGTGCGGCGGCTGGAGAAGGAAGGGATCATCGAGGAGGAGTCCGAGGGTCGCTACCGGGTCACGCCGCTGGTCGAGGTGGTGCTCAGCAACGAGCGGCTCGTCGAGCTGCGCGACTGGCTGCGCGAGCGGACCCACGGCCCCGAGGCGGCGTCCGTGGTGGAGCAGTCCGGTGCGGCGCAGCCGGCCGGTCCGGACGAGGAGGACCCGCGATGACGATGATCGACACGCTGTTCGGCATGATCCCGGTCGCCTCGACGGGGCAGCAGTGGGTCGCCCGCGACCTCCAGCTGGTCAACTGGGGCGGCTACGACGGACACCACCAGGTGCGTTTCGCGTCGACGGCGTCGCTGCTGTCCGGCGCCTCCGGCTCGGGCAAGTCCACACTGATGGACGCCTACATCGCCCTGCTGATGCCGCACACCACGCCGTTCAACGGGGCGTCGAACGGCGGCGTCGTCGGCCGGCCGCGAGGCAAGGACCAGCGCAACATCCTGTCCTACGCACGCGGCAAGATCGACGAGTCCCGCACGGACGACGGGACCCGCCAGCGCGTGCTGCGCGGCGACGGACGCGACACCTGGTCCGCGATCGCGATGACGTGGGTGGACCAGTCCGGGACGCACTTCACCGCACTGCGCGCCTGGTACGTGCCGGCCGCCGCCCGCAGCCTCGACGAGGTGACCGCGCTGCGGGCCACCAGCGACGGGTCCTTCCACCTGGCGGGCCTGGAGCCGGCGGCCGCACAGCGGCTCTCGCGACCTGCCGTGACCGCCGCCGGACTGACCTGCTTCGACACCGACCGCGAGTTCACCGCACGCCTGCACTCGACGCTCGGGATCGGCGCGTCCGGCGACGGCAACAAGGCGGTGGGGCTGCTGGGCCGGATCCAGGCCGGCCAGCAGATCACCACGGTCGACGCCCTGTACAAGGCCATGGTCCTGGAGGAGCCGGACACGCTGGCCAAGGCGGACGAGGTGGTCGAGCACTTCGACGAGCTCGCCGGTACCCGCGAGCAGATGATCACCGCGAAGCGCCAGGTCAACGCACTCTCGCCCATCCGAGAGCACCACGCCGCCATCGACGGCGCGGCACGGCGTCTGCAGGTGATCGAGCAGATCGGGTCCTTCACGGACGACACGTCGCCCGCCGCGCTGTGGCGCCACGGGCGCCGGCTCGACCTCCTGCGCGCCGTCGAGCACGACCTGCAGACCGGCCACCGGGACGCCCTGACGCTCGCCGCCGAGACCACCTCCCGGATCGCGGCGGCGAAGGCCGAGGCGGACGCGGTGCAGGAGACGCTGCGCGCGTCCGGCGGCGACCGGCTGGCCACCGCACAGCGCGAGCTGAAGGCGGTCGGCTCCCGGCGGACCGAGGTGGACCGCGCCCGGGAGCGGCTCGACGGCGCCCTGCGGGTCCTTGATGCCCGCGCCACCACGGAGGCCGAGTTCGCGGCCCTGGCCGCGCGCGCCCGAGCGGCCCTGGACGACGTCGGCTCCAAGCAGGCCGCACGCACCGCGTACGGCGAGGCGATGTCCGCGCAGAGCGCCGCGCGGAGCCACCTGGCCGAGCTGGAGAAGCAGCGCACCCTCGCCGCGGAACGCCGCGGTAACATCCCCGACCACCTGCACCGCGCCCGCGCCGCGCTGGCCGACGCCGCCGGGCTGACCCCGGAGGACCTGCCCTTCGTGGGCGAGCTCCTGGAGGTCCGCACCGAGTTCGAACCCTGGCGTGGTGCCTTCAACCTCGCCCTGGGCGGCTTCGCCACCAAGATGCTCATCGACACCGCCCGGCTCACGGCGTTCCGCAAGGCCATCGACGGCGTGCCGACCTCCACCCGCGTGCGGTTCGAGGCCGTGTCGACCGGCATGCGCGACGACGTGCAGCACGACTCGCGGACCCTGCCCGGGCGGCTCGACATCCGCCGGGGACCGTTCGCGGGCTGGCTCTCCAGCGAGCTGGCCCGGCGCTTCGCCTACGTCTGCGTCGAGACCCCCGGCCAGCTCGGCCAGCACACGCAGGCCCTCACCCAGTCGGGACAGGTGTCCGAGGGGGCCAGGGGCGCCCACGGCGGCAACCTCCGCTCCAACGTCCTCGGCTTCACCAACGGCCGCCTGCTCGCCGACCTGGACGACCAGCTCGACCGCGCCCGCACCGCGCTCGCGGCCACGCAGGACCAGGTGGCGGCCGCCGACGACGCACTGAACCGGTACGACGAGGAGCTCTCCGCGTACCGCACGGTCGGTGCCCTGGCGTGGGAGCAGGTGGACGTCGACGCCGTCGCGGCCGAGCAGGCCCGGTGGACGTCGGTGATCGACGAGGTCACCTCCGGCAACCCCGAGGTGGCCCGCCTCCAGGAGCAGTCCGGCACCCTGGAGCGGCGCATCGACGAGCTCAACCAGAGCCTCGGGCAGACACGGGCGCACGCCGACGAACTCAAGGCACGCTGGACCGCGATCACCGACGAGGTCGACACCGCACAGCAGGCGCTCGACGACGCCGAGGACGCGGCCGTCGTGGTGCGCCCAGAACAGCAGGAATACCTGGACGCGCTGCTCCACGGGACAGGCCCCGACCCGGCGCCGGGCGCCGACGCACCGGACGCCGCGCTCGCAGCCTTCGACGACACGCTGCGGCAGGCGACCGAGCGGCTCAAGGCCGACCGCGAGACCGCGCAGACCACCCTCGGCACGGCCCGGGAAGCGCTGCGCCGCACGTTCGAGAACTTCAAGGAACGCTGGCACGACCCCAACCTCGGCACCGATCCGGACGCCTCCTACGGCGACTACGACCGGATCCTGACCGACCTGGAGACCAACGGCATCCACGAGCTCGAGGCGGACTGGCGCAACAGCCTGCTGCGCCTGTCCGGGAACGACCTCACCGACCTGCACAGCGCCCTGACCGGAGCGGTCCGCGAGATCAAGGAGCGGATCGGACCGGTCAACGACATCCTCGCCGACCTGCCGTTCGCCGACGACGACCACCGCCTGCGGATCGACGCGAGCGACAACCAGTCCGCCGTCGTCGCCTCGTTCCGCAAGGAGCTGCGCGGCCTGCGCGAGATCATGACCCGCGAGGCCACCGACGACGAGCGCGAGAAGCGCTTCCTCCGCATGGCCAGGGTGGTCGACCGCATCCGCCGCACCGCACCGGACTTCGCCGACCTTGTCGACGTGCGGCGGCACGTACGGCTCAGCGCCGAGAAGGTCGACCTCGACGGCAACCACGTGGCGCACTACGACAGCATCGGCGAGAAGTCAGGCGGCGAGTCCCAGGAGCTGGTCGCCTTCATCGTCGGGGCCGCCCTGCGCTACCAGCTCGGCGACGCCGGCGAGACCCGGCCACGCTACGCCCCGGTGTTCCTCGACGAGGCCCTCATCAAGGCCGACGCGCAGTTCACCGGACGTGCGATCGGCGCCTGGCGGGGGCTCGGCTTCCAGCTCGTCATCGGCGCGCCGAACGACAAGTTCAGCGCCCTCGAACCGCACGTCGAGGCCAAGTACGTGGTGCTGAAGGACGCCTCGGGGCGCTCGCGGACGAAGCTGGTCGCGGGGGTCGCCGAGCCGGCCGAGCTGTCGTGACCGAACGGCTGGTCCTGCCGCAGCAAGCGGGTTCCCGGCTGGCCGGGAAGATCGCCCGTGACTGGGCAGCGGCCGTGTGTGCCGAGCTCGAGGGTGGGGAGTCGTACCGCGTGACGATTCGGCTCCGGCCGGGTGTCTCCACCGGTGCTGCGGTGGCGCGGCTCGGATTCGATGTTTGGTACGACTGGACTGAGGCCTGGCGCGAGGTCGGCGTGGCCGACCTGCCCGGGATCGAGATCGTCGCTCAGCGCGTGGTGGTGGAGCGGGTCCCGGTCGACGCGCCCGTCGAGCTCATCGCTACGGGGCTGGATGCTGCTCTCGCGGCGGTCCGGCAGGCCGGCGGAACGACGCCGATGGTCGGTCTCGATCGTGCTCGCGCGGTCGCGCGCCGGCTGCGCGCGGCGGGCGCGGGGCTGGCTCCTGGCACGCTCAAGGGGGCGTGCAAGCTGTCGGACGCCGACGTGGAAGTGCTGGCCGACGCCGTCACGTGGCTGGCGGGTCACCCCGACCTCAGCGGCTGGACGGCCCGGCAGCTACCGATGCCAGGTATGCACTCGAAGTGGCTCGAGGCGAACGCGCAGCTCCTGCGGGAGGTCACTGGACGAGACGTGCTGGAGGAGGTGCGGCCCCGGCTCGCCGTCGTGCACCTGACGTATGTGGATCCGACGTACCTGGCCACGGGCGGGCGTCGGCACGATGCGTGGACCACGGGCGATGTCCACGACCTTGCGTACGAACCCAGGACGGTGCTCGTCGTGGAGAACCGCGACAGTCGACTCTGGTTCCCGCCCGTTGACGGCACGATCGTCGTGGAGGGGGGAGGGAAGGCGGCAGCCTCGCGCCTCTCCGACATCCCGTGGATCCGGCGGGTGGAGAACGTCGTCTACTGGGGCGACATCGACGCGGACGGGTTCGTCATCCTCGCTCATTTCCGGCGAGCGCTTGCCGCCCCAGGCCGTGCCGGGGAACCGGGCCGCGCCGTCTCTTCGATCCTGATGGACGGGCCGACTGCACAGCGGTACGCGGCCCTGGGCGTAAGTACCGACCCGGACGGTCGACCGATCCCGCCATCATCCGCCCGCCTCGCCGGCCTGACCTCGGGCGAGACGGCGGCCTACCACACTGTGGCGACCGCAGGACCGGCCGAGTTCCGGCGCATCGAGCAGGAACGCATCCCGGAAGACGACGTCCTGATCGCGCTGTCGGCGGTCCTGGCGAACTGATCGTGCGCTGAGTTGCGTTCAGCAGGCCGCCAGCGACCATATCTCCGGTGGTTACGGCCCCCGGCAGCCTGCTGAACCGGAGTCAGGACCGGTGGTTCGGCCGCTCAGCCCGCCGCGCCGTCGAGCATCGGCGGGCACGTGCCGCCCGGCTCGGTCAGGAGCTCGAAGTGCCAGATCTCGTTCGAGTACACCTGGCACAGCCCGTAGTCGGTGCCGTGCTCGACCAGCCAGTACGCGCCCTCGGTCGGCCCGATGTCGACGGCCTTGCCGTGGACGTGCTCGGAGAGCTCGGGCGTGCTGACCAGCTCGCGGGCCTTCTCCAGGCTCCCGTGCTTGCGCACCGCCTCGTCGAGCAGCCGCTGCTGGAAGGCGGGGCTGCGCCAGCCGCTCGTGACCCAGAAGTCGATCCCGTCGGTCGCGGCGTCGCTGGCGGCCTGCCGGACGGCCTCCGTGAGCGCCGGGTCGAGCCCGGTGACCGCCGGGAGGTCGTCGGCGAGCGTCGCCGCGCCGTCGGGGATCTCGCCGCCGTCCACGCCGGTCGACCCGGCCGGGTCGGCGCCCGGGTCCAGCACGCCGTCCACGGCCTGGACGACGGGCGAGTCGGCGCGGTCGAGCAGGGGATAGGCGCCGAAGACGGCGGCCAGCACGACGGAGGCCACGACGAGGCCGACGGCCACGGGGCGCCGGCCGGTGCGCCGGGACGTGCGGGCGCTGACGTGGGCCGGGGGCTGGATGAGGTCCTGTCGAGTCATGCCTCCAGCACAGCGGGCACGACGTTGTCAGGACGTCTCCGTTTTCCGATATGCCGCCGATAGGTGCCCCCCGGCAGCGTGTGGCGTGTCGGGCCCGGCCGGGAGCCGCACCGTGACCCGTAGCCCGCCGTCGGCCCGGGGCGCGAGCACGAGGGTCCCGTCGTGGGCCCGGGTGATGCTCTTGACGATCGCCAGACCGAGGCCGACGCCCGCGTGGTCGCTGCGGAGCCGTTCGGCACCGCGCCGGAACGGTTCGGTGAGCGTCGCGACCAGCGGCGCGCTGAGCCGGGCGCCCGTGTTCTCGACGGTGAGCTCCGCCCCGCCGGGGCTGCCGCGCGTGGTGACCCACACGGTCCCGTGCTCGGGCAGGTTGTGCACGATGGCGTTGTGCACGAGGTTCGTCGTCAGCTGCAGCAGGAGCGCCGGTGACCCGTTGGCCGGAGCGACGTCCCCGGAGGTCCTCAGCGTGACACCGCGCTCCTCGGCGAGGGGGATCAGCGTCTCGGTCGCCTCGTCGGCGGCCAGGGACAGGTCGACGGGTTCCCGGGTGAAGGAGCGCTGGTCCGCGCGGCTGAGCAGCAGCAGCGCCTCGGTCAGGTCGACGGCCCGGGTGTTGACGGCGTGCAGGCGCGCGACGAGCTGACGGGTGTCGGCGTCAGGGTCGTTGCGGGCCACGTCGAGCAGCGTCCGGGTGATCGCCAGCGGAGTGCGCAGCTCGTGCGAGGCGTTGGCCGCGAACCGCTGCTGCTCGGCGACGTGGGCCTCCAGCCGGGCCAGCATGGCGTCGAAGGCGTCGGCGAGCTCGCGGAACTCGTCGCTCGGGCCGGGGAGCCGGATCCGGTGCGAGAGCGACCCGCGCGCCGCGCTGCGGGTGGCGGCGGTGATGCGAGCCAGCGGGCCGAGCACGCGGCCGGCGAGGAGCCACCCGCCGAGGAGCCCGAGCACCAGCAGGAAGGCCAGTGCCGCGGCCGCCCTCGGGAAGAACGCGCGGGTGAGGTCGGTGCGGTTGGGGATGAACAAGCCGCCAGGCCCGACCATGACCTCGGCGTCGGGCACGTACCGCAGCAGGAAGACCCACACGACCGCGAGGAGCAGGACGCCGGCGACCATGAGGAACCCGGCGTAGCTGAGCGTGAGCTTGAGGCGGACGCTCATGCCCGGCCGCCTATCCACGTTCCGGTCTTTCGGGCTCGGGGCTACGGCCGGGGCCGGCTCCAGGCCCGGGTCCGGGTTCGGCGTCGAGGGCTCGTGCCGGGTCGTCGCCGGGTGCCGGGTCGATGCGGTAGCCGACGCCGGGCACCGTGGCGATGATCCAGGGTTCGCCGAGTCGCTTGCGCAAGGCCGAGACCGTGATGCGCACGGCGTTGGTGAACGGGTCCGCGTTCTCGTCCCAGGCCCGTTCGAGCAGCTCCTCGGCGCTGACGACGCCGCCCTCCGCGGCGACGAGCACCTCGAGCACGGCGAACTGCTTCCTGGTCAGCGCGACGTAGCGGCCGTCCCGGTAGACCTCCCGGCGGAAGGGGTCCAGCCGGAGCCCCGCGATCTCGCTGACCGGTGGCCGGGTGCGCCCGCGCCTGCGGTCGAGCGCCCGCAGCCGCAGGACGAGCTCGCGGAGCTCGAACGGCTTGGTGAGGTAGTCGTCGGCGCCGAGCTCGAACCCGGACGCCTTGTCGTCGATCCGGTCGGCGGCCGTGAGCATGAGGATCGGGATGCCGCTGCCGGAGGCGACGATGTGCCGGGCGACCTCGTCGCCGGAGGGTCCGGGGATGTCGCGGTCGAGGACCGCGAGGTCGTAGGAGTTGACGCCGAGCAGCTCCAGGGCCGAGTCGCCGTCGCCGGCGATGTCGGCGGCGATCGCCTCCAGCCGGAGACCGTCCCGGACGGCCTCGGCCAGATAGGGCTCGTCCTCCACGATCAGCACGCGCATACGTGCAGCCTAGGTCGCGGGTGCCACGGGCGTGCGGGTGCCTGCCGTCCGGGGCAGCGACCGCCACCACGGGCGCGAGACCAGCGCGGCCAGCCCGGCGCCGGCGGTGTTGAGCAGCACGTCGTCCACCGAGGAGACGCGGTCCAGCCGCAGGACGAGCTGCGCGACCTCGATCAGGGCCGAGCAGGCCGCCGCGAGCGCCAGCACCCGTGGCACCGACCGCAGCGCGGCGAACCGCAGCGGAGCGAGCGCCCCCAGGGCCGCGAGCACCAGCAGGTTGCCGATGATCCCGGCGGACCCCATCGTGGCCAGGTCCTGCAGCGGGACCAGGCTGAGCCGGCCGGGCACGACGCCCGCGCCGCTGCCCGGGATCATGGTGATCCACACCCACGGCACGGTCCCGTAGGCGATGCCGACCTCGGCGAACGACCTCTGCCACGCCGCCGTCGTGCCGAGGGCGCGCCGACGGCGGGCGAGCGCCCACGCCGTCAGCGCCGCGACCGGCAGTGCGGCCAGCGTGATGAGCGCGATGCCGTTGAACGTACCGACCCAGACGTGCCAGTCCGGCGTGCGCAACGGCACGGACAGCATGCGTACGAACATGCCGAACGAGAGGAACGCGGCGACCGCCACGCCGAGCATCGCCACACCGAACATCACCGTGCCGAGGACCGCCAGGCCGGCGAGCGGCGTCGTGCGGGGCGGCCCGGCCGGTCCTGGCGGTGACGCGTCGTGGTTCATGGCCTCAGTGCAGCAGGTGCCCTGTTCCGGCGGCGTATGCAGTTCTGCATACGTTCGCGATACACCCGCCGGGCCCCGACACGACCGTGGCTAGCCGGCCTGGGTCGCGTGCAGGGTCGCGTACCGGCCGCCGCGTGCGACCAGCACGTCGTGCGTACCCTGCTCGACGATCCGGCCGCGCTCCAGCACGATGATGCGGTCGGCCTGCCGGATCGTCGACAGCCGGTGCGCGACCACGAGCGTGGTGCGCCCCCGCATCAGACGGCCGAGCGCCTCCTTGACGAGCGTCTCCGACTCGGTGTCCAGGGCGCTGGTGGCCTCGTCGAGCAGGAGGATGCGCGGGTCTCGCACCAGGGCGCGGGCGATCGCGATGCGCTGCCGCTGCCCGCCGGAGAGCCGCGCCCCACGCTCGCCGACGACGGTGTCCCACCCCTGGGGCTGGGCGTCCACGAAGTCGAGCGCGTTGGCGTCGCGCAGCGCGGCGCGGACCACGTCGTCGGGCGCGTCGGGCAGGCCGTAGGTGACGTTGTCGCGGATGGTGCCCTCGAAGAGCACCGACTCCTGTGGCACCACCGAGACATGGCGGCGCACCGTGCGCAGGTCCAGCTCCTGCGCGTCGGCCCCGTCGACGAGCACCCGGCCCGACGTCGGGCGGATGAAGCCGAGCACCAGGTTGAGCAGCGTCGACTTGCCCGACCCGGACGAGCCGACGAACGCCACGGTCTGGCCCGCGGGGACGGTGAGCGTGACGTCGTGCAACGCGTCGTCGTCGGAGCCGGGGTAGCGGTGGTGCACGTGATCGAGCGCGAGCTCGCCCGCGACGGCGTCGACGGGGCGGCGGCCCGCGTTCTCCTCGAGGTCGGGCTCCTCGAGCACCTCGGCGATCGAGCGCACGGACTCCATGCCGCGTGCCGTGACCGGGATCAGCATGAGCAGCTGGGTGAGCCCTTGCGTGAGCAGCGTGAAGTAGCTGGACAGCAGCACCACCTCGCCGGGCGTGACCGGCAGGAAGCCCGTGAGGGAGAAGATCGCGGCAAGCGCGAGGCACGTGACGCCGAGCAGCTGCATGGTCACCCACGACAGTGACGCGACGCGCCCGTTGAGCATGTCGAGGTGCAGGCCGGCGCGGCGCACGCCGTCGGCCCCGGCGGCGAGGCGCGTCACCGCCGTCTGCTCCAGGCCGTGGGCGCGGGTGATCGGGATCAGTGACGCCATCTCGCCCACGCGGGAGGCGAAGCCCTCGACCTCGCGGCGGAAGTGCTCGTTGCGGTCACGGGACCGGCGGGCCGTGGCCCAGCGCATCCCGAGCGCGAGCGGTACGGCCAGCACGTACACGGGCAGGAACTCGGGAACCTTGACCACGGTCATGGTCAGGGCGCCACCAAGCACCATCAGCGAGGACAGCAGCGGGTGCGTGACCTGCTGGAGCATGACCTCGATGTTCTCGACGTCGCGCACCACCTTGGTCTGCACCACCGAGGAGCTGGCCCGGGTGTGGTATCCGATCGACAGGCTCTGCAGGCGCGCGGCGAGCGCGTTGCGCAGCCCGGCGCCGGTGTCGCGCACCACGGTCATGAAGCTGCGCGTGTAGATCAGGTGGTTCGGAAAGTTCTGCAGCAGCAGGGCGGCGGCCACGGCGAACCAGACGAGCACGTCGCGCACCGGCCCGCCCGTTGCCACGATGTCGATGACGGAGGCGGTGACGACGGGCAGGAACCACATCGGGATCTCTTTGAGCGTGAACGCCCCGATCGCCACCGACATGCGCCCCGGCCGGCGGGCGAGCAGGCGGAGGATCGATCGTGCGGGACGGGAGCTGTCGATGCGGATCGGGGAGGTAAGCGCTTTCTCGGCGGCCATGCCCGACATGCTATGTGCCAGGTGGCAGACGTACAGGTCACGTGGGTGACCTGTACGTCTGACGCGTGCGTCGTCAGAGACGTAGCTGACCTTTGTCGTGCCCTACGGTGGGGAGATGCCTCAGTGTCAGCCGACCTCCGGTGCTCGATTCGACTTCGGAAGGTACCGCCGACGCATGTGGTTCTTCGGTGTTCCACTAGGGACGATCGTCGTGGGCGGCTCGGTCACCAGCGCGCTCCTCAGCACCCCGGAGGACCAGGGTGGCCAGGCGAGCGCCGTGGGTGTCGCATTGGTGCTCGTTGCGGTGATGACGATCCTGCTGTTTTTCCTGTACTCGTACCGCCGCGCTCGTCTGGCTGATCTCGTCAACGACGCCCGGCCCAGTGCCACGGTGATTCCTTGCTACGCCTCGGGCGGTCTACGACAGGAAGCTACCGAAGCCGGTGCCATGGCCACGGGCCTGGCGTGGTACCTCACCACCACGTTGGCGCTCACCGTCCTGGACGACCGGGTGGAGGTCTGGGTCCGGGGCGACCGAGAGCCGCGCGGGGCAGTCATGCGAGCCGGGATGCGCGTCGAGGTCCGCGGCGTGCTGATCGGGACCAACATCCAGCCGGGCATCCGCATCGCCGACACTCGGGCGGCGGTGTCCTTCGTGCCGCACTACGCGCGGACAGGACAGGGAGCGCGGCTTGAGCGGGCATTGCACGACCTCGGCGAGGATCCTGCCCGCCACCTCGAAATGTAAGAACAGCGCTCGTCAGCCCGAAGCGGCCACGCTCCTGGGCTTCAGAACGCCGCCGACGTGCCCCGTCGCCGCGTCCCGACCGGGAGCAGGGCGGGGGACGGTTCACCCGTGGTCAGCCAGTGGGCGAGCGTGGTGTGGAACAGCTCCGGGTCCTCGACGTCCCAGACGTGGTGCATCCCTGGTGCGAGCCGCGCCACGGCGTGGGGCACGCGGGAGGTCACCTCGTCCAGCGCGTCGCGCAAGGTGCGGGACTCCTTCTCGCCGACGATCGCGAGGATCGGCGCGGTCAGCCGGCGGAGTCCGTCGAGGTCGCGGGCAGGCACGCCGTCGTAGAGCTGCGGGACCATCCGGCGGACCGAGCCGCGGTCGATCCCGAGCCCTGTCGTGACGAACAGGTCGACCGCGTCCGGTGGCAGGCGAAACATCCGGGCGGTCGTCCTCCAGTACCAGGGGCTGCCGAAGAGGCGGATCTGCGCCAGCCCCGCCCAGCGGGTGAACCCGTGCACGCCGCGCAAGATCGCCCCCGTCACGAAGACGCTGCGGATGACGTCCGGGTGGCGCGCCGCGAGGGCCGTCCCCACGACGCCGCCTAACGACATCCCGACCACGTGGGTCCGCCCGCCGTGGGCCCGCTCGCGGACGAGGGCTGCCAGCTCGTCGACCGTCGTCGAGAGGTCGGTCCACGGGTGCTGTGCCGAGGCGCCGAACCCGGGCAGGTCCGGGATGAGGGCGTGGTGGTCGGGGAGTGCCCCGGCCTGGTCTGCCCACGACCAGCCGGCGACGTTGCCGCCGTGCAGGAACAGGACCGACTCGTCGGCGTCGGGACGCTGCTCGGCAAGAGAGATGCTCGTGGGGCGGTTGGTCGCAGGGCTCACAGGACGTCCTCCAGCTCGTCGAGCCACGTGAGCTCGGCCTTGACTTCGCGAATGCCGTTGCGCAGGGTCGCCGACCGGAGCCGGGCGGCCAGGTCGCCGTCCACGACCGGGATGCTCTCCAGCGTGGCGAGCAGGCGCAGGGCGGCTGCTCGGCGCTCCGCGAGGAGCGCCCGGACCAGCTCCGGGTCGTTCTCCCGGCCGACGAGGAAGAGCCTGCCGAGGAACGGCTCCCGTGGCCGGTCGTCGGGCAGGGGGGAGCGGAGCCAGGCCGCGAGCGAGGCCCGGCCCTCGTCGGTGAGCCGGTGCTCGCGGCGGTCCGGCTTGCCGGGCTGCGGGATGACACGGACGTCGACGAGTCCGTCGCGTTCGAGCCGGGACAGCGTGCGGTAGATCTGAGCCTGGTCGGCGGACCAGAAGTGGGCGACGGTGCCGTCGAACGTCTTCTTGAGGTCATAGCCGGTCATGGGCTTCAGGTCGAGAAGGCCGAGGATCAGTGCGTCGAGTGCCATGCTTCATATCCTACAACACAGATATGAGACTATGCATATATGGAAGCAGGGTCAATCGGTCACGGCCCTGCGTCGCCCCGTCCGCAGGAGCGCGGTCGCTCCGGCCAGCAGCACGAGCATCAGCACGCCGAAGGCGAGCACGGCGGCGGGCGCGGGGATCGTGCGCATGAGGATCCCGAGCAGGACGACGGGGACCGACATGCCGGCATAGGCGGCGAGGAAGAGGCCGGCGAGAGCCTCGGCGCGCGAGCGGCCGGCCGCGACGGACACGACGGTGCCGACCCCGGCCTTGAACAGCGTGCCCGCGCCGATGCCCGTGATGGCGCCGCCGACCACGAACACCGGGAAGGACCCCGTCAGCATCGCTCCGACCATCAGGACGAGCCCGACGGTCAGGGCCGTCACGCCGAGCGCGTGCTGCGTCCGGGCGCTCCGTTGGCCGGTCACGATCTGGGCGAGCGCGGCGGAACCGAACACCGCGAACGTGACGAGGCCGGCGACGGCGTGCGACGTGACGTGCAGCGTGTCGGCGATGAACGCCGGCGCCAACGAGGTGAACAGCCCGAACATCGCGAAGCTGACGAAGCCCGCCATGAGGGCTCCCGCGTACAGGCCGCGCGATCCGGCGGGGACGACGACGCGCTGCGGCCGGTAGTGCCAGGGCTCGTCCACGCCGTCGACGGTCTCGGGGACGAGCGTCACCAGCAGCAGCCCGAGCACCATGGCGAAAAGCAGCACGAGGTACGGGGTGCGCAGGGGGCCGGGCGCGACGTCGGCAAGGATGCCCGCGACGAGCGGGCCGACGCCGATGCCGCCGAGGTTCGCGGCGGTCGAGATCACCTCGGCGCGCCGGCCGACCGGCCTGCCCGCCGCGGCACGTCCGGCGGCGTGCAGCTCCGTCATGTGCGCCGTCGCCGTGGCGGTGAGCAGGCCGATGCCGAGGCCGGACAGGACGCGCGCGACGAGCAGCGGAGCCAGGTCCGTCGAGGCAAGGAAGGCCAGCCCGGCGAGCACGTTCAGCAGCACGGCGGGGGCGATGAGCCGGAGGCGTCCGAAGCGGTCGGACATGTGGCCGGCCAGGAACAGCGCAACGATGACGCCGAGCGCGTATGCGGCGAAGACCAGCGCGACCGCGAAGGCACCGAAGCCCTCGCGCTGCTGGTAGATCACGTAGAGCGGCGCCGGTGCGCCGGCGAACGCCATCGTCACGGCGAAGAGATAGCCGATGATCCAGAACCCGCGCGCATGGCGCCGTGGGCGTGCTGGGGCGGCGAGGCCGGAAGTCTCTGGCTGGGCGGGGGCGCCCGAGGGCGGCACGACGTTTGTGGAGAGTGACACGCGTCCATCGTTGGCGCAGGGACTCATCGTGTCCAACGAATCCTGTTGAACTCTCGTATCGCGATCAGCGATAGTTGACCGGTGCAGCCCCACCAGCTCCAGTACTTCGTCGCGGTCGCCGAGACGGGCAGCTTCACTGCCGGCGCACAGCGCGCCCGGGTGGTGCAGTCCGCCGCGTCCACCGCTGTCCGCCAGCTCGAGCGAGAGCTGGGCTGCGCCCTCTTCACCCGGGGGCGCCGGATCGCGCTCACGCCGGAGGGGGAGGCATTGCTCCCGAGGGCCCGGGACGTGCTCGCAGCGCTGGACGCCGCGACGGCAGCCGTCGCCGCCACGCGCGGCGTCGTCACGGGGACCGTGACCCTCGGCATGATGAACCACCTCGCCGCGTTCGACCTGGCCGGGCTCCTCGCGTCGTTCCGGCGCAAGCACCCCGACGTCGTCGTGCAGGTGCGCCAGACCGCGGCCGGGTCACGCGGCAGCCTCGAGGCTGTCCGGCGTGGGGACCTCGACCTGGCCCTCGTCTCCACGGCCACCGAGACCGTCCCTGGCGTGCACCTGCACTACCTCGACAGCGAGCCGATCCTGTTCGTGTGCCACGAGTCCAACGGCCTGGCCGGGGCAGAGGCGGTCCGGCTCGAGCAGATAGCCGACGAGGCGTTCATCGACTCGCCCGTCGGGTGGGGCAACCGCACAGTGGTCGACGGCGCCTTCGCGGCGGCCGGCCTGCAGCGCACCGTGCACACCGAGACCACCGACTTCGTGCTGGGCCAGGCCCTGGTGCGCGAGCGCCTCGGCGTGATGTGCGTGCCGGCGTCCGCCGTGTCGACGGACCCGCAGCTCGTGGCGCTCGCCGTCGAGCCGGCGCTGATCTGGACGGCGCGGCTCGGCTACTCCGCGAGCCGGCCGCTGTCGGCTGCGGCGGCTGCCCTTGTGGGCGAGCTGGTGGGCGAGCTGGAGCCGCGCGGCTCGGCACGGTGACATCGTTCGCGGGGGCAACTATGTAGGGTGCAGATATCCCCCACCTCTGGCAGTGCCCGTGCTGCGGACCTCCGCGCGCGACGGGCACCACCTCATCGAAGGAACGTCTGCCACCCATGAGATTCAGCTTTCCGCCCGGCGGTCAGGATCGCTCCCGGCTCACGCGCGTGCCCAGGCCGGGCCTGGTGATCGCCGTGCTCGCGTTCGCGGGCATGGGGGCGTCGTTCATGCAGACGATCCTCCTGCCGATCCAGTCGGAGCTCCCGCTCCTGCTGGACGAGTCGCGGGACGTGACCGCCTGGGCCGTCACGGTGACCCTGCTGGTCGCGGCGATCTGCACGCCCATATCAGGGCGGCTCGGCGACATGTACGGCAAGAAGACGGTGGCGCTCGTGCTGCTCGGCCTGCTGGTGCTGGGCTCGGTCGTCGCCGCCCTGTCGCCGTCCGTCGCGTTCCTCATCACCGGCCGGGGTCTGCAGGGGATGGGGATGGGTGTGATCCCGCTCGGCATCTCGATCCTGCGCGACGTGCTGCACAGGGAGCGGCTCGGGTCGGGCATCGCGATGGTCAGCGCGACGCTCGGCGTCGGCGGCGCGCTCGGCCTGCCGATCAGCGCGTTCGTGACCGAGCGTTATGACTGGCACGTGATGTTCTGGGTGGCCTCGGTGATCGGGCTCCTCGCGCTCGGCCTGGTGGCGTGGGTGGTGCCGGTCAGCACGATGCGGGACGGCGGTACGCTCGACGTCGTCGGCGTGATCGGCCTGGCCGTCGGTCTGACGGGGGTGCTGCTCGCCGTCTCACGCGGGAACGACTGGGGCTGGGGCTCGCCCCGCACGCTCGGGCTCCTGTTCGGTGGTCTGGTCGTGCTCCTCGTGTGGGGCTGGTACGAGCTGCGGGTCGAGGCCCCGCTGGTGGACCTCCGGGTCACCGCGCGGGGCACCGTGCTGTTCACCAACCTGGCCTCGATAGCGATGGGCTTCGCGCTGTTCGCGTCGCAGGTCGTGTTCCCGCAGCTGCTCGAGCTGCCCGCCGGGGCCGGCGGGCTGGGGCTCACCCTGATGCAGTCGAGCCTGATCCTCATGCCGGCCGGCCTGGCGATGCTCGCCATGTCGCCCGTCGCGGGCCGGCTCGAGCACCGCTTCGGCCCCAAGCCCCTGCTCGCGTCGGGATCGGCCATCATCGCGCTCTCCTACGTGATCGCAGTCGCCGTCGACCTGCAGGTGTGGCACGTCCTGGTGGTCAACACCGTGCTCGGTATCGGCATCGGCCTGGGGTTCGCGGCCATGCCCGCGCTGATCATGCAGGTCGTTCCGGCGCGCGAGACGGGCGCCGCGAACGGGCTCAACACCCTGATGCGGTCCCTCGGCACGACGTCGGCCGCAGCCGTCGTGGGCGGAGTGCTCGCCGCGGGCGGCGCCGAGCTGGACGGCGTGCCGGTGCCCTCTGACGACGCGTTCCGGACGGCGCTGCTGCTCGGCCTGCTCGCGGCGGTCGTGTGCACGGTCCTGGCGCTCCTCATCCCGCGGCCGAGGCTGGCCGAGGACGAGCGCCCCTCGCTGCCGGACGGGGTGCTGTAGCGCGGACTCGGGTCTGTGGTGCGCCCTCCGGCGGCTCGGTGGCACGGGGGAGACACCACGGATTCGGAGTGTGTTGCTGTGTGTAGACATTGTCGACTCCGGGCAACAGAGGTCGGGAACCAACCGTCTCCCGGACACGGGTGTCACCCGAGACGGGCGCAGCTCGACAGGGCCACCTCCATCACACAATGATCCTGCGTGGACAAGAACCTCCACGCGATCCGTGGCAGGCTGTGCGCCATGTTGAGAACGACTATCGTTCGCGGGGCGTGGTGACGTGGCGACCCTGCTGATGATCGAGAGCTGGCTCCAGTCCACCGGGCTCATGCTTCCGCCCCTGCTGCGCGACGGCGGCCACCGGTACGTCCTCGTGACCCGCGACCCCGACCTGTACCGCCTGCCGGGCAGAGTGCAGCATCCCGTGCTGGCGCTCGCCGCGGAGGTGGTCGTGGCCGAGACCAACGACGACGACGCCCTGCTCGCGGCCGCTCGGGGGGTAGCGGCGCGCCGGCGGATCGACGGCGTGCTGACGACCTGCGACTACTATCTGCCGGCCGTCGCGCTGGTCGCCGGGGACCTGGGTCTGCCCGGGGCGCCCGCCGACGTGCTGCGCACCGCGACCCGCAAGCACCTGGTGCGGCAAGCCCTGGCGGCCGCCGGTGTCCCGGACGTGCCGTTCGCGGTGGCGGCGACCTGGGACCAGGCGCACAAGGCGGCCGCCGACCTGGGTTATCCGCTGGTGGTCAAGCCGGTCGACATGAACTCCGGTACCGGCGTACGCAAGGTGGTGGACGAGGCGGGGCTCGCCGTGGCTTTCGCGGAGGCGACCGCGCCCGAGCGCAACACCCGGGACCAGCCGCTGGAACGGCTCGCGCTGCTCGAGCGGGTGCTGGAGGGTCCCGAGTACAGCGTGGAGTCGGTCACCAGGGACGGCGTGACGCGGGTGCTGGGCATCACCGCGAAGTCGGTGGCCGAGCCGGGTGCCGAGGCCGGCTCCGGGTTCGTCGAGTCGGGACACCTGTTCCCCGCCGCGCTCGCGCCCGCCGAGCGAGCCGCGGTGGAGCGGCACGTCGTGACGGTGCTGGACGCGGTCGGACTCTCGCACGGGATCAGCCACACCGAGGTGCGGCTCACCGCGAGCGGACCGCGGCTGATCGAGCTGAACCCGCGCCAGGGCGGCGGCTACATCTTCGAGCTGGTGCGTCTGGTGACCGGCTTCAACCCGCTGCAGGTCCTGGTGGACCTGGCGCTCGGCCGCGATCCGGTGCCGGGGGCCGCGGTCGCGGCGAGTGCGGCGGTCACGTTCCTGCTGCCGGCGCACGACGGCGTCGTGCACGAGGTCCGGGGCGCGGAGCGCCTGGCCGACGACGACCGCGTGCTCAGCCACGAGACGCCGTCGGCCGGCCGCGTGGTGCGGCCGGGTGACAACAACGAGCGGATCGGGCACGTCCTGGTCGCGGACCCGACCGGGCAGGAGGCGAAGGCCTGGGCCGACGCGCTGGCCGCGAGCCTGGACGTCGTGGTGGTGGGCGCGACCGTCGCGGCGGAGGCGCACGCGTAGCCGTACCGATCACGTGCACGACGAACGCCCCGGCGCTGTGTGCGCCGGGGCGTTCGTCGTGCACGTGGGGTGCGGCGGCGTCAGTCCGGGACGACCAGACCGCGCCGGACGGCGGGAACGAGCCGGGCCGGGACCTGCACCTGGCGTCCGTCGACGGTGGTCGCCGGGACGAGGTCGGGCACCTGGGCGGTCCACCGCGCGCGGCGGGACCGGGTGCGTGACCGGGACATCTTTCTCTTGGGGACCGCCATGGCGGCCTCCTCTCTGTCGGCGCTCCGTCAGGAGGGCTGAGGTCAGCGCTCCTCGCGGAAGTCCACGTGCTGGCGAGCGACCGGGTCGAACTTGCGTAGGACGAGCCGGTCGGGATCGTTGCGCCGGTTCTTCCGCGTCACGTAGGTGAAGCCGGTGCCCGCGGTCGAGCGGAGCTTGATGATCGGTCGGAGGTCTACGCGCGAGGCCATCAGTTACCGCCCTTGCTGTCGGTGTCGTTGGTGTTCTTGCCGCCGTTGCCGTGCTTGGCGTAGCGCTGCCGGAACTTCTCGACGCGTCCGGCGGTGTCGACCACGCGGGCCGATCCGGTCCAGAACGGGTGGCTCGCGCTGCTGATCTCGACGTCGACCACGGGGTAGGTGTTGCCGTCGGACCACTCGATGGTGGCCGACGGGCGCCCGGGGCCGGAGGCCGTGTCGGCCGCGAGCGTGGAGCGCGTGAGGAACGTGAATCCTGCGCTCGCGTCCCGGAAGACCACGGGGCCGTAGGTGGGGTGGATGTCCTTCATGACTGGCTCCTCTCGCTCAGCCCTGGCGCGCCTTCCAGCGCGGGTTGAGCTTGTTGATCACGAACGTCTTGCCGTGCCGGCGCACGACCTTCGCGCCGGGCTTGCTCTTCAGGGACCGCAGGGACGCGCGAACCTTCATGTGCCACTCCTTCGATGTTGAACCTGCTGCCGGGACGCTCGCCAGCGCGCGCTCACCAGCTGGACTTGGTCACCCCGGGCAGCTCGCCCCGGTGCGCCATCTCGCGCAGCCGGATGCGGGACAGGCCGAACGTGCGCGAGTACCCACGGGGCCGCCCGTCCACGACGTCGCGGTTGCGCACCCGTGTTGGGCTCGCGTCGCGCGGCTGCTTGGCCAGCTCGCTGACGGCGGCGGCGCGCACCGTGGGGTGCAGCTCCAGGTTCCGGATGATGCCGCGCAGCTCGGTGCGCCGCTCGGCGTACCGGGCGACCACCTCGCGGCGCCGGGCGTCGGCGGCGATCTTGGACTTCTTGGCCATCAGACCTTCTCCCCTCGGGCGAGAATCTGGGCCACGACCACGTCGATGCCCCGGCGATCGATGGTCTTGATGCCCTTGGCACTCACGCGCAGCGTGACGTTGCGGCCGAGCGACGGGACCCAGTAGCGCTTCTTCTGGATGTTCGGGTCGAACCGGCGCTTGGTCCGCACGTGGGAGTGCGAGACCGTGTGGCCGAACCCCGGCACGGTGCCCAGCACCTGGCATCTGGCTGACACATGACCTCCTGTGACGACGGGCTGACCGCCGTGAGTGAGAACCGTTCTCATTTCGCGCTACAGTGAACCAGAACTGAGAACGGTTATCAATAATTCCCGGCTGGACCGGGGCGAGGAGGCACCATGTACCGAACCGGAAAGAACCGCGGAATCATCCCCGTCAGCGTCCTGGCCAGCAGCGACCCCGTGCTGCGCGACTCCGCGGTCTTCGGCCTCCTCATGGACGGCCCCGGCGCCGTGACCCTGCGGCACGACATCCACACCGACCACCTGCGACGCGTCGTCCTCGACGCCACCGGCGTCATCGAGGACGTGCTCGTGCCGCTCGAGCACGCCTGCCTCTCCTGCGCCGTCCGCGAGGACGCCGTGCCCACCATCGCCCGCCTCGCCCACGACGGGCGCTGGACCCACGTGCTGCTCGCCCTGCCCGTCAGCGCCGAACCCCTGCCCGCCGCCCGCGCCCTCGCCGTCGAGTCCGCACCCGGCGGCACCCTCGACCACACCCGCGTCGCCACCTCGCTCACCGTCGTCGACGCCGACACCCTCCAGCAGGACCTCTTCGGCGACGACACCCTCGTCGAACGCGGCCTCGAGCTCACCGCCGACGACGAACGCTCGGTCGGGGAGGCGCTCGCGGCGCAGATCGAGCAGGCGGACCTCGTGGTGACCAGCGGCGGGGAGTCGGCGTCCGCGACGACGTCGGGCCTGCTGGACCGGCTCCGCGGTGCCGGGACGCGCCGCGTGGACGGGCTGCACGCGCTGTCGACGGGGGAGCTCGCCGACGGCGCGCACTCACCCACCCGCGCCGAACGGCGGGCGCACCCCCTGGGCGCACCCGTCGTCACCGGATCTGGCCGTGTGCCGGGCGACCGGAGCTGGACGCTCGAGCTGCGCTCGCCGCTGCCGTTCCACCCGGAGCGGCTGCTGGACGGTATCGAGGAGCTGAGCTCCGGTGGTCTGCGGGCGCGCGGCGTGTTCCACGTGGCCGACCGGCCCGGGCTCGCCTGCCTCTGGGACGGTGCGGGCGGTCAGCTGGCCTTCGCGGACCTGGGGCCGTGGCCGGACGTCTGTGCGGGGACCACGCCGCACACCCGGATCGTGGTGGTGGGCGTGGCCGACGACCGGCAGCGGCTGCGCGAGGCGTTCCACGCGGCGCTGTGCACGCCCGAGGAGGCGGCCGCCGGCGTCGAGTGGCTGTGGCGCGAGGACCACCTGGCCCCCTGGCTGGGCGCCCGCACCGTCTGATCCTTCGTCAACGGGGGCAGAGGTAGGCGGCAGCGCGGGGGCGGACCCCGTCAGGCCGCGTCCAGCTTGCCGGGCCCGCGACCACGCGCGTCCAGCCGAGCCGTTCGTACAGGTGGACGGCGGGGCCGCCGTCGTCCACGACGTCGAGCACGAGGCGGCGACCGCGCCGGGCGGGTGTGTCCTCGACCCGCTCCAGGAGGGCGGCGGCCACCCGTGCGCCGCGGGCCGCGGGCGTGACGAAGAGGCGGCTCACGCCCGCGAGGTTGGTCATGGGGACGCCGGCGGCCTCGGCGAGCTCGGCGGCGAACTCGACCTTGCCGCCGTCGACGAGCATGACGTGTCCGACGATCTCGCCGTCGGCCAGGGCCACCCATCCGTCGAGTGCGCCGGCGGGTGCGAGCCAGGCGGCCGGGTCGTCCGGCCAGACCGTCGGGTAGCCGTCGTTCTCATGGACCAGCCGCAGTGCCTCTGCCACCCGGTCGAGGTGGGCGGTACGGCGCGGGGCGATCATGAGGTCGGGCACGGGGCTCAAGGTATATGACGTCCGCAGGGGTTTGACGCCGGGCGCCACCTGCTTGGCCTGCCCCTCCTGGACTGCGCATTTTGCTTGTCCGGGATGAGTGCTTTTGGCGCGCCTGACTCATCGGGAATGCCGTGCATGTCGGACCGGGATCGGCGAGAGGGCTGACGGAGCAGCCGAGGGATCTCCCGGTCAGGCGGAGTGTGTGCTCCCCGGTGATGCCGGGCGTGGCTATCGGAAGTGGCCCTGTTCGACGGCCTGGCGGATCGCCGTCTTGTAGCCCGCGGGCATGTCGAGTGCGCTGGCCTCGTCCGGTGCGACGAGGGCGAGTTCCTTGTGCTCCTCGCTGTGGACGGGCACCGTGTCGCCGCCGTACGTCGCGAGGAACGTCAGGACAAAGACGTGGCGGTGCGGGAAGACACGGTAGACCCAGGTGTGAAAGGGATCGCCGACGGTGGTGTCCCAGGCGAGCTCCTCCCGGATTTCCCGAGCGAGGCACGCGGCGGGCTCCTCGCCCGGGGCGTAGCGATGTGCTGGATCGGAGGTCCCCGCGCTCGCTAACGTGATCGGATGGAGCGATCGGGTGTCCGCTGGGGCTGGATCGCCGCTGCCGCTCTCGTGGCACTCGCGGTGGGCCTTTCGCTGGTGTTCCAGGCGGGCGGGTGCGCGGGCGGTGCGACGGAGGCGTGCGCCACCGAGCCGGTCGGGGGGTGGCCGGCCGCCTGGGTGCGGATCGGCGCGGGTGGCTTGTTCGTGGTGTTCGCTCTGTTCCGAGGGGTGCGCGGCACGGGGCGGTGACAGGTCAGCACAGAGAAAATGCCGGCAGCGCAGCCGAGGTCGGCTGCGCTGCCGGCACCGCACGCGCGGTTCCGACGGGTCAGAAGGTGAAGCAGTCCAGGAACTCGAACGACTTCGCCGACGACTCGAACGAGGGCGCGAAGTCCCACTCGTACGTGTAGTACTTGACGTCGCCCTTGGCGGCGCTGAAGATCTCGGCGAAGTCCATCTCGCCGTCACCGAGCCCGACCTGGGTGAGCCCCTCCGGGGCGCCGATGTTCACGGCGTCCTTGACGTGCAGGAGCTCCATGCGGTCGCCGTGCTCCTCGACGAGGCCCGCGACGTCCATGCCCGCGTCCGCGGCCCAGCCGAGGTCCAGCTCGAAGGTGACGTACCGCGGGTCCGTGTTCTCCTCCAGGACCTCCCAGGCAGTCACCGTCTCACCCGTCTCCGGGTGCGTGAACTTCGCGTCGAAGACGGAGGTGTGGTTGTGCAGCAGCACCTTCTGCACACCGTTGTGGTGGGCGTACTCGCCGAGCTGGTCGAGGTAGGCCGCCGTCTCGAGGGTGTCCTCGTAGGTCGCCACGCTGCCCGGGATTCCGCCGGCGCCGACGTAACGCTGGCCGAGCTCCGCCGCGTAGGCCACGGTCTCCGGCCAGGTGTCCCAGTCGGTGCTGCCGTGGCTCGATGCCGCATGCAGGCCGTGCTCGTCGAGGAGACCCTTGAGCTCCTCGACCGGCATGTCGTACGGCTGGTTGTACAGCTCGACGTTGCGGAACCCGGCGTCGGCCACCTCGCCGAGCACCCGGTCCAGCTGCTCGGCGGTCGGCTCGCCGAACCCGAGCTCCCCGACGTGCGTGAACAGCTGGATGGAGATCTGGGAGTCGGGGATACCGCGCCCGGTACCGCAGTCAGGCGCCGACCCCTCGGGTGTTGACGCAGTCGCCGCTGGTGCGGCCACGAGTGCCCCCAGGGCCATGGTGGCGGCGAGTGTGGTCGCTTGCAACCGTCGACGGTGGTGTCGTGAGCGGTCAATTGAGTCCCGCATCTGTGCTCCTGACGTCGTTGTCCCGTGATCACCGCACCGTCGACTTTTGACGTGCGGTGCACAAAAGAGTCTTGTCTGACACCATATGTCTGTCAAGGGCTCAGGACGGACCGGGCGAAATAGCCTCGATTCGGTGCGGCGGCCGTGCCAAGGTCGGGCCATGCTGATCGCTCCCGAGCAACGCCTTCTCGACGCGGCGCTGGACACCGCTTCCCGTCTTCCGGCCGATGGCAGCTACGTGAACACGGTCGCGTCCGCCGTCATGGACATCCACGGTGACATCTACACCGGCGTGAACGTCGGCCACTTCACGGGCGGTCCCTGCGCGGAGCTCGTCACGCTCGGGGTGGCGGCGGCCGCAGGGGCCGGCCCCATCGCGCTGATCGTCGCGGCGGGCGACAAAGGCCGCGGCGTCATGCCCCCGTGCGGCAGGTGCCGCCAGGTGCTGCTCGACCAGCAGCCGGACTGTCGCGTCATCGTGCCCGACGGCGCGGGTGCGTCCTCCGTCCCGGCCCGCGAGCTGCTTCCGTACCCGTCCCAGCACCCGGACGCGGACCCGCCGCGCCTGCTGCGGTTCGCCCCGGGGCACTGGGAGAACGTGGTCGACGGCGTCAAGACCGCCACCACCCGCTTCGACGACCCCGCCACGCCGGGGCCGGCCACCTTCCTGTTCGAGTTCGACGACCGGTACCGGTCCCTGCCCGGCGTCGTCGAGTCGGTCGAGCAGGTCCGGTTCGCCGACATCACCGATGCGCAGGCCGCCCTCGAGGACTGCACGGCTGACGAGCTGCGCGGTGCCCTGCGGAGCTACTACTACCCCGACATCGTCGACGACGACGTGGTCGACTTCGTGCGCTTCCGGCTCGCCTGAGCTCACGCGGTCCCGGGAGCTGACTCCGGTTCAGCAGGCTTCAGGGGGCCGTTACTGGGCTCATTACGGTGCTCTGGAGCCTGCTGAACCAAGGTCAGGAGGGGGCTCCCAGGAGATGCGGGCCGCTCGCCGGCCGGCGGTGTGGCGCGGGACCACCGGGCCAGCGCCGCGATCGCCACGACGTCGAGCACCACCACGCACCGCTCCACCAGACCGAGCGCACCGTCGCTGAGTGCGCCTGATTCGCTGCGGGCCAGCAGGACGACCGCGAACGGCACCACGCAGGCCAGGATGAGACCGGCCACGACGCCGACCGTCGTCGCGTGCGTCCGCCAGCGCGAATCGCCGCGGTGTCGCCACCACAGCAGCGCGCAGAGTGCGGGGAGGCTCACGAAGTTCACGACCGTGCAGACCAGGTGCACGGTGCCGTACCAGGTGGCGGAGCTTCCGACGGGGTCCTTGAGGAACACGGTCAGCCCGAGCAGACTCACGCACCACAGCGCGAGGAGCGTCGTCGCCGCGGGCCTGGACCGCAGGAGCCCGTCGCGCACCCAGTGCGCGCCCAGCAGGACGACGGCGACGTTCGCGCCCAGCAGTGCCAGCGTGTACGCCACACCGGTCTCCACGGTGCGCACGGGGTACTCGGACATGAGGTCGCGGACCGGATGGACGCCGCCCGACCCGGGGGCGACGTGCACGCAGACCAGCGTCAGGAGGGCCGCCCCGGCCAGGTAGAGCGCCGGCCTCGGGAGCGGACGTGACGTTCTGATCTCCATGGTTCGAACGTAGGTTCCGGGCAGCTCGGCCCGGAATGGTGCACACCGCCGCGGCCGAGTAGGGCTGTCCCCCCGGCCGACGCCGGTCGCGGCGCCTGTGGCGGTCGCGCCGGTGCGTACGTCGGGCCGGCCCTGCTCCACGCCGGCGTGGAGCAGGGCCGGCACGGGTCAGGGGCGCGCCGAGATCTGCTGGACCGCCCAGGCGTTGCCGTCGGGATCGCTGAAGTAGCAGAACCCGACGTTGTCGAGCGGCTCCGGTGTGGGGTTCGGGTTCTCGCCGAGAACCTGGACGTCGCTCACCTCGACGCCGCGTTCGGCCAGCTCAGCCTGAGCCTTCGTGACGTCGTTGACGACGAGCTGCAGACCCTTGAGCGAGCCGGGCGGCATCGGCGGCACTACTCCTTCGCCGATCACGATCGAGCAGCCCGAACCGGGCGGCGTCAGCTGGACGATGCGCCGACCCTCGCCGATCTTCGTGTCGTGGTCGACCTGGAAGCCGACCTTGTCGCTGTAGAACTCCTTGGCGCGGTCGACGTCGGACACCGGGACGACGACGACTTCGAGTGTCCACTTCATGGTTGCTCCTTCTGCGGGTGGGTGACGCCGGGCTGGTCGGCGCCGGAGTGGGTGAGCTCGCTGAGTGCGGCGTCGAGCCGCTCGTACGACTGGCCGACGCCTCGGGTCATCGGGTACCGGAGCGTGATCTCGCGCGCCTCCGGCGACGGGTAGAGCAGGTGGCTCGTCAGCGTCGTCGTACCGGCGGCCTCGGTGAGGCTGTGTGCGACCAGGGTCTCGCCGGGATAGGACTGGTCGTCGAACACCTCGGTGTAGACGAGCCGCGACGCTCGCTCGACCTCGCGGTATGTGCCGGACTGCGCCATCTCCGCGCCGTCCGTGCCGCGGGAGACGAACCGCCAGCGACCGCCGACGCGCAGGTCGACCGTGCAGTCGACGAGTCGCCAGCCCCGGGCGCCGTACCAGCGGGCCAGCAGGTGCGGTGTGGTCAGCGCGTCGAAGACGAGGCCGGCGGGCGCGTCGAACGGCCGCGACATCACGATCTCGCGGTCGCCCGGTGCGGTGACCTGCAGGCGCTGGTCGGTGCTCATGACGCGCCACCCGGTGGGGGAGTGGTGGCCTTGCCGTCGGCCGTGCTGTCCCCGGTGGCCGTGGGGCCGGTGTCGGCCGCCGCGTCGGCCGTGAGGTCGGCGAGCAGCGCGTCGAGCTGCCGATAGCTCTCGTCCCAGTAGTCGCGGTAGTTCGCGAGCCACGCGGTGGCGTCGCGCAGCGGCCCTGCTTCGAGGCGGCACGGCCGGCGCTGCGCCTCCCGGGTCCGGGTGACCAGGCCTGCTCGCTCGAGCACCTTCAGGTGCTTCGAGATGGCGGGCTGGCTGATGGCGAACGGCGCGGCCAGCTCGGTGACCGTCGCGTCACCCGCGGCGAGCCGGGCGACGATGGCGCGGCGCGTCGGGTCAGCGAGGGCGGCGAAGGTGGCGTCGAGCCGCTCAGCGGTCGCGGTGCTCATAACCATCTAGTTTCATAACCATGTGGTGATGTTGCCCCGTCGGCGTCGGCCTGTCAAGGGGCATCCAAGGCCGCGTGGCCGGCGGATCACGAGCCACCTGAACGACGACGCCCCCCGGCCCGGATGGCCAGGGGGCGTCGGCGCTGCCAAGCGCTACGACCGGGAAGCGACGGTCACTCGGTGACCTCGAAGGTCAGCGACTCGGTGAACTCCCGCCCGTGCACGTCCGTGGCGGTCACCTCGGCGGTGTGCTCGCCGACAGCAAGGTCGGCGGGCAGCTCCAGCCGCCACAGGTGCATGGTCCGCTCCACGAGTCCGCCGCCGTGGGGGAGCGTCTCCAGGTTGGCCGTCGGGTCGGACCACTCGGCGCCGATCCGCACGCCCTCGCCCTGCAGCTGCTGGGTGCGCTCCGCCTCGACGGGGCTGCCGCCGTCGACCTGCACCTGCACGGTCGACCCGGTCGACCCCATCCAGAAGTTCGTGGTCAGCCAGGTCCCGGCGAGCTCCTCCCGGGACACGGACAGCGGCTCGGCCAGCTCGGGCGCGGAACCGACGTTGCTCCTGTTCGCGGTGAACCAGTCGCGGTACCGGGGCGTGTTGAGCCCGAGCGACAGCTGGTGAGCGCCGTCATCACCGCGGACGGTGTACCGCTCGGTGATCTCCGTGTTCTTGATGTCCAGGGTCAGCACGCCAGGAGGCGTCCCGTCCCGCTGCACGGAGGTGGGGTAGCCGGCGTCGAGCTGGCGGCCCGCGTACCAGTGACCCGAGACCGCCCCGACGGTGAGGTGCGTGAACGGGAGGCCGTCCTCGCCCAGCAGGTCCTTCCACCCCGCCATCAGGTCGCCCTCGCGCAGGTTCTCCGACATGTGGGTGTGCCCACCGAGCGAGATGACCTCGCGACCCTCGAGGATGTCGTAGATCTCCCGCAGCTGCTTGGTGCGGTGCGAGTCGCTGTACCAGAACTCCAGCAGCGGGCTGTGCCCGGCCAGCACGATGGCGCGGTCCTCCGGCACGGCCGCGATGTCGTTGCGCAGCCACTCCAGCTGGCGCTCGCCGAGGCCGTAGGTGTACCGGCTCGTCGTGCCGGGGTACTCGATGGTGCTCAGTGCCACGACGTGGGCCTTGCCGGCGTCGTAGGAGAAGTACTCCGGGCCGAGCTGGGCGCGGAACGTGTCGAAGTTGTGGTCCCGCGCCGGGGAGTCGAAGTCGAGGTCGTGGTTGCCGGGGAGGAACCGGGCCGGACCGTTGAGGGTCCGCGTCAGGTCGCGGGTCTCGTCGAACAGCGACAGGTTGTCGCCCACCACGTCGCCGATGAAGAGGGCGCCGCAGCCGGCGTAGTCGTCCCGCTCGGCCAGGTCGGCGAAGACGCCTGCCCTGGCGTACTCGGCCTCCTTCGCGTTGTAGGTCTGCACGTCGGCACCGATCGCGCAGTGCTGCTCGGGTGTGCGCGTCTCCGTGCTGGCCGTGAGCGGGAAGTTCAGCTCGTCCGGCACCGGTCCGGTGGGCTCCAGACCGCCGTAGCGCAGCTTCGGGGAGCCGGCAGGCAGGTGGTGGTAGTGGAACTGGGCGACGTTGTCGTCGTCGACCGGTACCTGGTAGCCACGGGGCTGCGTGACGAAGACGGTCATGTTGTCCTCGACCGGCAGCTCGTAGCGGCCCTTGCTGTCGGTGGTGGTCACCACACGACCGTTCGACACCGTCACGTCGGCGAGTCCGCGCTCGTTCCGGTCCTGCGCCGAGCTGCGGTTCCGGTCGACGAAGACCGTTCCCGTGACGGTCTTCCGGTCCGCGTCGGTGCCCTCGACGACGTCGACGCCGCCGCGGTAGGCGGTCTCGTCCCAGCCCTCCGTGGCCGACGACGCCTCCGGGGCCGTGCTGCTCGCGGGTGCGGCACTGCTGGCCACCGGTGCGAGCAGCGCGCCGGAGAGGGTGACGATCAGTGCGCCGACGCCCAGCCGCGCCGGACGTGGGGAGCGGGGGCGTGATCCAGACACCGGATTCACAGGGATCTCCTCGATGTAGCGTCGCCGACCCCTACGGCCGGCAGGTCGCAACTCTGGCGATCACGTGTGAACCGGACCCGGCTTTCTGTTGATTGCTGGGTGAATTTGACCTGTCCCGGGGGCGGTGCCGATGGTGCGCGCTAACTCACCCGCGCGACGAATCCGTCCCGCTGCCCCCATACCGCCCAGCTACCCGATTCGCCGAAGATGGCGAAGGTGTCGGCGTACAGCACCGCCCCACCCGGGTCGCCCTGCGGCTCGTAGGACACCGCCTCCCAGTACGAGCTCCCGATGTCGCCGGTCGGAACGGAGAAACAGGGAAAATGTCCGAGGTCCCGGATGTGGTATTCCTCCGGGTCGGGATCCACGACGACCAGCGAGATGCTCTCGTCACCGTGTACCCGGCCCAGCACCTCGAGTGCCTTGGCGAAGTCGTCGTCGGAGAACTCGTTGTACTCGCAGACATCAACCTGCCCCAGTTCCGACCGGAAAGGCCCAGCGGGCAGCCGCGTCCCGGGATCGATGACCTGCCACATGCGGGTCAGGAACGCGCCGTACTCGGATCGGTCACGCGCAAAGGTGTAAGTCATCCGGACCGCTCGCGTATCGGTGAGGCACTGATGGCTGCCGGCGAACATTTGGATCTCTCCGAGCGCAGTCTCGGCGAACCCTCGAGTGACGCTGCCGGAGCACATCGAGGAAGGGAATCACAGGCTCCAGATCGAGGCGTCTACCTTCCCCTTGGCGTTGCTGGCCTTGGCATTGGCCCCGGACCTGTCAGTGCTTTCGGTCCGCTCCGGTGTCTGCCCAGGTGAGCCACTGATCGAACGGCTCGATGGCAGCAAGGGTTGGGTCGACCGTTCGTGCTCCGAGCGCGAAGTCTGCCGCGAGCTTTCTGAGCATCTGGAGCAGGGGACCGTAGCCGATGCGCTCAGTCGCCGGATCGGGTACCCACGCGGTTCGAGATGAGCACGTGATCGTCAGATCGTCGCCGTTCGGCGAGAACTCAAGTTTGGCTTCGGTGCCCTGGGAGTACATGTCAAGCCTAAAGAGGTCACCTGACTCAAGGTTCTCAAGCAGGTCCGGCAACTGCTCCAGGAACACCGACATGTCGTAGTCGACGCTCATCGGCCAGGGTTCACGGCCGAAACCGCTCAGGGTAAATCGTGCGCCTTCAGCCTCTGCGAGGACCTGGCAGAGTTCGATGACAAGGCTCTCGTAGTCATAGGTCAGGTCGAACGAGCGGCCAGTGTTCTCGAGAGCACCGGAGTCGTACGCGACACGAAAGGCCATCAGGGTGTCTCCAGGATCGGGTAGGCGTCCTTGATCATTCCGTTGTACCGCGGTACGACGACCGCCTTCGTCGCGGGGACGATCTCTCCGCCCGGAAGGATAACGTGTCCTGTCCCTTCCGGGATATCGATATTGACGGCGTCCTGCTGGGTCTGCGCCTTCTTCGGCGGGTGGGGCACCTCGGACCAGACCCCGTCATCGTGGGCCTTGCGGAGCAAGTCCGCCGCAACGTCGTCGTCGACCCACTGTCCCTGTGGCTTTCCTTCGGTTGCGGCCCGTCCAGTCAGGTTGTCCGTCATCTTCTTTCCGGCGCCGTGCCTACTGAACGTGTGCCCAAACGTCGGAGTGCTCTTGGACGACCAGTTGACGGCCTTGCCGCCGTGGTTGTTGTGGACGAGCACCGCGGTGTCGCCGGCGTGGACGTAGTAGTTGAGGTTGTTCTCGACGTGGAAGTTGTAGACGTTCTCGATGTCGGCGAGGTCGCGTTCCTCGACCTCGACCGCTTCCAGGACGGTGGTGCCGTCGGGGGTGATCAGCACGTCACCGGGGCGCAGGTTGCCGGCCATCTGCCAGCCCCGGCCCTCGACCATGAACGGATGCTCCGCGGTCGTGGAGACCGTCGCACCGCTGATGGTCAGGTGGTGCAGGGCGACGGTCTGGTGGACGAACGTCTCGGCGACCAGCTGCAGCTCGTCCAGACCCGTGACGAGGTTGCGGGTCCAGACCTTGTCGCCGACCACGATGTCCTCGATCGGCTTGGTGCCGTCCGCGGTCAGCACGGGGGTACCGGCTACGAAGCAGGCCCCGAACCCGAGCTTGCAGTTCTTCCCCGACCGCACGCCCTGCGTGACCGCCGTCTTGCTGATGCCCTTGGCGATCCCGGTCGCGGCCTTCGCCGCCGCACCCAGCCCGATCAGGGACAGTGCCGCACCCGCGATCGCGATACCCGCCTCGGCCCAGGACCGTTCACCGGTGGCGGCCAGGGTGATGTTCGCGACCGCACTGACGATCGCCGCGACCGCGGCGATGACGATGAGCACCCCGGCCAGGGCGGTGCCGACGACGGGGATGAACGCGACGATGATCGCGAGGATCCCCGCGATGGTGGAGATCATGTCGGCGATGTCCGCGATCGCGGCGACGAGCTTGGAACCCCAGTTGTCCCACCACCCATCATTCAGATCATCCGAGGAGGTGATCTCCTCGATCCGGTCCATCGCATGCCCGGCGGCCCGGTCCCGGTCCGAGACCGCCGACTCCACCGTGCTGCGTGCCGAGGAGAGCACCCCGGCGGCCTGGTCCGCATCCCCACCGGCCTGCTGGGCCTTCTGCTGATACTCGGCCTTCTCGCTCGCGTCCGTCGCGCCGTCGGCCAGGTCCTGCCACCGGTCCTTCGACCCCGCAGCCGCCTGCGCCGCGTCCTGCGCCTCCCGGGCCCGGTCCAACGCCGTGAGCGTCTCGGACTGGACCCGCTCCAACGATGACGCGTACCCGACCAGCGCATCACCCGCCGCGACATACCTCGAGTGCGCCTTACGGATCTCACCGATGGTGTCTTCCTTCGCCGCCATCAACGAGTCCACCGCCTGCGAGATCGTCCCGTCCACATCCAGGCGACTCATCGCGGAGGCGGCGTTGTCGATCGAGCGGGCAACCTCCTGATACTCCTGCCCACCCGCCAGCACCAGCACCGGATCGCCCGGCGTCGGATCCGCATCCAACCCCACCGGCGACCAATCCGACGGCCTCATCCGCATTCCACCCCTGACCAGCGAAGACATCAACGCTGCGAGGGTACTCATCCGACGGCGCCAGGACGATGAAATTACCTTCGGCCGGTCTGAGCCGTGGTGACGGGAGACCCACGCAACGTGGTCAGCCGGCGCCGCCTGCCCGCAGCACCACGACCCCCGGTCCGCCCACCGTCACGGAGGTCGTGCCAGGTCCGCTCTCCACCTTCGCCGGGTCGCCCCCGAGCAGCACCCCGGAGTCGAGCACGAGCGCCGGCGCCTCATCGTCGTGCGAGACCGCCACCGACACGGGCCCCTCCTCCAGCGCCAGCACGACGTCGATGCGGCCACCGCCGTCGACAGCGCCCCGAGTCAGCACCATGACCCCGTCTTCGACCCGGACCACCGCGGCCCGCCGGACCCCGGACGCGATCGCGGCCTCGGTGTGTCGGAGCCGGATCAGCGCCCGGTACAGGGCGAGCATCCGGCGTCCGCCGTCGGAGGAGACTTCCGCCCAGTCCAGCCGAGAGCTGTCGAAGGTCGAGCGGGCCTGCGGGTCGGGTACCTCGACGTCGGCCCCGTACAGCTCGGCCCAGCCGTGCCCGCCGAACTCTCGCGCGCGCCCGCGCGAGACCGCCTGGGCGAGCTCCGGTTCCTCGTGGTCGGAGAAGTACTGGAACGGCGTGGTGGCGCCCCACTCCTCGCCCATGAACAGCAGGGGCGTGCCGGGCCCGAGCAGTACGACGGCTGCGCTGACCGCGAGCCCACCCGGCGTCAGCACGCGGGACGGCCGGTCGCCGAGCGCCCGGTTGCCCACCTGGTCGTGGTTCTGGGAGCAGACGACGAAGCGGCGGCCGTCCAGGTCGGGCGGCACCGGCGCCCCCCAGGGCCTGTCGCGGAAGGTGGACCAGCCGCCGTCGTGCACGAAGACCTCGGTGAGGGCCTTGGCGAGCGTCTCGGGTGCGCCGAAGTCGACGTAGTAGCCGTGCCGCTCGCCGGTGAGCAGGGCGTGCAGGGCGTGGTGGACGTCATCGGCCCACTGGGCCGTCATGCCGTAGCCGGTGCGGCCCCGGAACACCTGCCCGGTGGGTGTGACGGTGCGGGGGTCGTTGGCATCGGACTCGGCGACCAGCGAGAGCGGCCGCCCGACCTCGGCGGCGAGCGCCGCGACGGCGTCGGACAGCTCGGCGAGCAGGTGCCGCGGTGAGTCGTCAGCGAGCGCGTGGACGGCGTCGAGGCGCAGGGCGTCGATGTGGAAGTCGCGGAACCAGCGCAGCGCCTTCTCGATGATGAAGGCGCGTACCTCGGTGGCGCCGTCGCCGTCGAGATTCACGGCCGCGCCCCAGGGCGTGTGGTGCCGGTCGGTGAAGTAGGGGCCGAACTCGGCGAGGTAGTTGCCCGACGGGCCCAGGTGGTTGTCGACGACGTCCAGGCAGACGGCGAGCCCGCGGGCGTGCGCGGCGTCGACGAAGCGCTGCAGCGCGGCCGGGCCGCCGTACGGCTCGTGCACCGCCCAGAGGGCGACGCCGTCGTAGCCCCAGCCGTGGTGTCCGCCGAACGCGGCCACCGGCATGAGCTCGACGACGTCGATGCCCAGGTCGACGAGGTGGTCGAGACGCTCGACGGCGGCGTCGAGCGTGCCCTCTCGCGTGAACGTGCCGACGTGCAGCTCGTAGGTGACGGCGCCGAGCACGCCGCGGCCGGGCCAGGCGGCGTCGGTCCAGGGGTGTGCGGCGGCGTCGAAGGTGCGGGACGGGCCGTGCACGCCGGCGGGCTGCCAGGGGCTGCGCGGGTCGGGGCGTGGCGGGCCGCCGTCGAGCGAGAACGCGTAGTCGGTGCCGGGTGGGAGACGGCGTTCGGTGCGCCACCAGCCATCGGGGTCGGCGGTCAGGGGCTGCGTGGTGCCGGTCGCCGGGAGCACGAGGTCGACGCGGGCGGCGTGCGGCGCCCAGAGGCGCAAAGGTGGGGTCATGCGGTCGTCCCGCCTCTCGGTGCAGCGGGACCGCCGGCCTCGGCCCGGTCGGTGGGCTCCGCCACGAGCAGCGCGACGGGCCAGGAGCCGAGGAGGTCGCTGAGGTGCGCGGCACCGGCGTCGGCGGAAGCGCCCGTGAGCACCGACCGCCAGGCCTCGTCCGGGAGCGGTTCGGGCAGGACGACGGACGCGTCCGCCAGGCCCGGCGTGTCACCGAGCCGGGTCGCGACGACGGCGACGCGCGGACCTGCGGCGTCGCACCGGACGAAGCCCACGGCGCGGGCCGTCGTCACGGGCAACGGCTCGTAGCCCGCGTCCTCGCCGACGAACGCGCCGGGGTGCTCCCGGCGGACGCGGAGCGCCGCGGCCGTCACCGCCAGCTTCTCCTCGGCGAGGCCGGACGGCGTCCGGCCCGTGTCGAGCGCGGCGAGCGTCGTGGCGAGCGCCTCCAGGTCGACGGGCCGCCGGTTGTCGGGGTCGACCAGGGCGATGCCCGTGACCTCGGTGCCCTGGTAGACGTCGGCGACTCCGGGCACGGTGAGCTGGAGCAGCTTGGTCGCGAGCACCGAGCGTCGGACGGTGGGGGCCACCAGATCGACCCAGCGGATGAACCCGGCGACGACGTCGGGGTGTTCGAGCAGGTCGGTCGCGTAGCGCACCAGGCCCTTCTCGCGGGTCTCGTCGGGTGCAGTCCAGGTGGTCCACGCCTTCTGCTCGCGCGACGCCTTGACCAGGTAGGCGGCCAGACGGTCGGCCTCGAGCGGTCCCGCCTCGGTCCAGGTGCCGGCGAGCGTCTGCCACAGCAGGTTCTCGGTGCGGCCGTCGAGGTCGGCGGGGCGCAGGCCGGCCGTGGCCTCGCGCAGGTGCCGCACGAGCGTGGCCCACTCGTCGGGGTGCGCGGCGACGGCCCCGATCCGGGAGCGCACGTCCTCGCCGCGCTTGGTGTCGTGCGTCGAGCCCGCGGTCATGGTCGCGGGCCAGGACTCGGCCGTGCGCCGGGCGTGCTCGTGGAGCTCGTCGGGCCCGACGCCGAAGCGGTCCGGGGACCCGCCCACCTCGCACAGGCTCACCAGGTGGGTCCAGCGGTAGTACGCGGTGTCCTCGACGCCCTTGGCCATGACGGCGCCGCACACCTGCGGGAACCGGACCACGAGATCGGCGCGCCGCTCCTCGCCCTGGCGGCCCGCCGAGCCGGCCTCCCGCCCGAGCACCAGGTCGACGACGAGGTCCAGCGTGTCGTGCCGGTCCGGGTCCAGCCGCGAGCGGGCGACGTCGGCCGCCTCGTGCACGACCCGCTCCGCCTCGGGCGGCGCCGCCTCCCCGGGCACGACGTACGCGCGGTACCGGCCGAACGCGACGACGAGCTCGACGACGCAGTCCTGCAGCGACCGGAACGTGTGGTCGCGCAGCCGCACGTCCTCGTGGCAGATGTCGGCGAGCATCGTGGTCAGCAGGTGGATCTCGGCGTGCAGCGACGTCTCGACGATCTGCCGCTTGGCCTGCTCGACCACCTCGTCGAGGGTGGTCTGCTCGCCCGTCACCTCGTGCATGAGGGCGGCGAGTGGGGCCGCGCCGTCGGCGTCGACCTGCAGCGCGTGCAGCCGCCACGCGGTGTCGTAGCCGGTGGTTCCCGCGACGGGCCAGTCGTTGGGCAGGGCCTCGTCCTCCTCGAGGATCTTCTCGGCCGCCACCCACGCCCCGCCGGTCGCCTCGTGGAGCCGGCGCAGGTAGCCGCGCGGGTCGGCCAAGCCGTCCGGGTGGTCGATGCGGAACCCGTCGATGACGCCAGCGTGGAAGAGGTCGAGCAGCAGCGCGTGCGTGGCGTCGAAGACCTCCGCGTCCTCCACGCGGATGCCCGCGAGCGTGCCGACGTCGAAGAAGCGGCGGTAGTTGAGCTCCTCGTCGGCCACGCGCCAGTACGCGAGCCGGTAGTGCTGGCGGCCCACCAGCTCGGCCAGCGGCAGGTCCTCGGTCTCGGGCCGGACGGGGAAGAGATGGTCGTAGTAGCGCAGGACGGGCTGCCGGGTGTGGCTGTCGGTGCCGCCGTCGCCGGGCACGACGACGTGGTCCAGGACGAGCTCTCCCGCGGCGAGCACCGTGCCGATCCGCGCGCCCAGCACCGGCATGAGCATGCCCTCGCCCTCGGTGAGGTCCACGTCGAACCAGTTCGCGTACGGCGACTCCGGCCCGTGCTTCAGCACGGACCACAGGGCGCGGTTGTGCCAGGCCGGCGTCGGGACGGCCATGTGGTTCGGGACGACGTCGACCACGACGCCCATCCCGCGCGCGTGCGCCGCGGCCGCGAGCCGTTCGAGACCCGCCCGGCCGCCGATCGTGTCGCTCACCCGCGTGTGGTCGACGACGTCGTACCCGTGCGTGGAACCCGGTGCGGCCTGCAGGACAGGGGAGAGGTAGAGGTCCGTGACGCCCAGGGCGTCGAGGTAGGGGAGGGCCTGCTCGGCGTCCGTGAACGTCAGGTCGGGGCCGAGCTGGAGGCGGTAGGTGCTGACGGGGGTGCGGCGGTCCGGTCCAGGGAGATGGGAATGCATGTGCCTCCGTCGCTCGGTGGGGGCTCGGCGGTGCGTCCGGCCTCACGGTACCGGCGGACCACCCGTGGGTCGCGGGGTGTCAGCCCGGCGGGTAGAGGTCGATCCAGACCTCGTCGGGACCGTTCCGCTCGTCATCGTCGCGCCCCGATCTCCCCACTGAGGGAGGAGGTGCAGACCGGTACCTGATGTCTACTGTCGGAGCATGGAATCCCCCCGTCCCCTGCCGCGCGTCCACGGCGTCCATCGCGTCGACTGTGTCGTGATCGGCGCAGGTGTGGTGGGAGCGACCATCACGCAACAGCTCGCCCGCCGCGGCGTCCGGGTCGCACTGATCGACAGCGCGCCCGGGATCGGCGGCGGCTGCTCGTACGCGAACGCGGCGATCGTGGCGCCCCACCATGTGACGCCGTTGGCGACGCCGGCACTGCTCCGTGAGGCCCCGGTCCAGATGCTGCGTCGACCGCCGGCCGTGCGGATGCAGGCCGACCCGAGCCTTGTCCCGTGGGCCGGGAGCCTGGTGGCATCGGCCGCCCCGCGGCGTGCCCACCTGGCCGGGGAGCGGTTGAGCAAGCTGGCGGCCGAGAGCACCCGGCTCCACTGTGGGCTGGCCGACGAGGGCCTCAGCCCGACGTTGCGCAAGACGGGGGCCATCGACGTCTACCTCCGGCCACCGCGGCGTCGTCATGCCGAGCTGCTCTCCTTCGAACGGCTGCAGGCCATCGAACCGTCGTTGGCGCCGGTCGCGGCGGGCGCCCACGACACCGAGGAGTGGACGCTGGAGAGCCGCAGCTTCGTCAAGGCCATGCTGGACGACGCATCCAGCCGGGGCGCCGACGTCTTCTTCGGCACGTCGGCGCAGCGGTTGCTGACGGAGCACGGGCGCGTCGTCGGGGTCGCCGCGGAGGGCATGACCCTCCTCGCCGATCACGTGGTCCTCGCGGCCGGGCTCGGGTCGGCGACACTGGCGGCCCAGGTCGGTGTGAACCTGCCGCTGCGCGGTGGGCGGGGCTACGTCATCGACGTCGCGGCTGGTGACCACGCCCCGACGCTGCCGGTCCGCATCAAGGAGCACCGCGTCGTCGTGACGCCACTCGCGGACCGGGTCCGCGTGTGCGGGGCCATCGAGTTCGGGGACGAGCGCAGACCGATGGACCCGGGTCGAGCGGAAGCCCTGAAGACCGTGGCCGCACGGGTCCTGCCAGGGCTCGAGGGAGCCGCCGTCATCGACCGCTGGGCCGGCGAGCGGCCGTGCACCCCGGACGGCGTGCCGGTCATCGGCCGGTCGACGAAGGTGGGGAACCTCTCGGTCGCCACCGGGCACGGCATGTGGGGGATGGTCCTGGCTCCGGTCACCGCCCGGATGATCACCGAGGCCGTCGTCGACGGCGCCGAGCCGGCCGACGACGCGTGGCTGGGCCCGGACCGGTACGACGGCCGGCGGACGGGATACGACCGAGCGTTGAGCACCACCTGACCTCGCCGCACGGCCAGGTCACCGCTCGAGTGCGAAGGACTCGTGCGCGAAAGACTCGGCGCGAAGGACTCGAGCGCGAACGACCCGAGCGCGAAAGAACCGTGCAGCGGCTATGCTCCGGCGAGCAGCACGAGGGCCTGATCCAGAGAGAGGGCACAGGATATGAACGCTCGGATGCGGGTCCTGTTGGTCGAAGATCACCCCGTGGTACTGCACGGCCTGCGTGCCATCTGCACCGACAACCCCACGATCGACGTGGTGGGGGAGGCGGCGACCGCGGCAGCGGCCCTGCAGTGCGCTCGCGAGCTGCAGCCGGACGTGGTGGTCGTGCCGGTCCGGCTCGGGGGCACCCGCAGCGGCATCGAGCTCTGCCGGTCGATCAAGAGCGTGTGCGACGCCCGGGTGGTGGTCTTCACGTCGTTCACCAGAACGGTCGACGTCCAGGTCGCGATGCTGGCCGGCGCCGACGCACTGATCAGCAAGACCGCATCCAGCGACGTCTTCATCGGTGCCCTCCAGCAGGTGACGGCCGGTCGGCAGGCGCTCTTCGTGGGAGCCAGCCCGACGCCGCAGGCCGTAGCGGCGAGCTTCGACGTGATGGAACCGCTCACCGAGCGCGAGGAGGAGATCCTCGGTCTGGTCGTCGACGGCCTCACCAACCCGGAGATCGCGGCACGTCTGACGATCGAGGTGTCGACGGTCAAGACCCATATGCGCAGCGTCCTGCGCAAGCTCGGGGTCGACACCCGGCGCGATCTGCTCGTCGAGCTGACCCAGTAGCTCGACCCCACGGCGCAGGAGCCGCCCGACACCGGCACCGCGCCGGCGCATCATCCTTCCGGGAGGATCTTTCGTCGGCGCCCCGCATCTAGGTTCTTCTCCAACGTGGAGAGCCGAGGCCCTCACCTCGTGATCAGCTCGCCACCCGCTGGAGAGGGGAACCCATGCGAGTTCGATCGAGAAGAGGCCTGGGCGCGCTGACCATGGCGGTGGCTCTGGCCGCCACGGCCGCGGCACCGGTGGCCGCGCAGCAGCAGACCGTTCCGGAAGCGGTGACCACCACTCAGGAGATGGTGGTCACGGCCAACCCGCTGGCGACCAGGGCGGGGGAGCAGGTGCTGCGCAACGGCGGGACCGCCGCCGACGCGGCCGTCGCGGCCCAGATGGTGCTCGGTCTGGTCGAGCCGCAGTCCAGCGGCCTGGGCGGTGGCGCGTTCGTCGTGTGGCACGACGCCGCGAGCGGCGAGGTCACCACCTACGACGGCCGGGAGAAGGCGCCGCTGGCCGCGACCGAGGACCGGTTCGCCGGGCTGTCGTTCACCGACGCCTGGCAGAGCGGGCTGTCGGCCGGCGTGCCGGGCACGCCCGCTCTGATGGAGGAGATCCATACCCAGCACGGCAAGCTGCCCTGGCAGCGGTTGTTCGCGCCGGGGATGCGTCTGGCGCTGGGTGGCTACGAGATGACCGACCGGACCGCCGCCCTGGTCGACGCCTACCTCGACAGGAACGACAGCTGCAGCGACCGGCTCTTCTTCCGCGACCCGGTGGCGTTCGAGTACTTCACCAACGGGTCCGAGACCGACTGCGCCGCCAAGCCCGGCGGCACCCGGATGCGCAACCCCGACTACGCGGACACCCTCAAGACGCTGCGCGACGAGGGCGCAGAGGGCTTCTACACGGGCCGGCTGGCCGAGGCGGTCGTCGAGGCGGTGCAGGAAGACCCGCACCTCCCCGGCGACATGACGCTGGAGGACCTGGCCGGCTACGAGGTGGCCGAGCGGTCGCCGGTGTGCAGCGACTACCGCGGCCACGAGGTCTGCGGCATGGGCCCGCCGTCCTCCGGCGCGCTTGCGGTCGGGCAGATGCTGGGCATCCTCGAGCACTTCGACCTCGGCGACGACCCGCTCGACCCCGAGGCGGTGCACCTGTTCACCCAGGCCGGGCGGCTGGCCTTCGCCGACCGCAACCTCTACGTCGGCGACACCGACTTCGTGACCGTGCCGGCCGAGGGCATGCTCGACCCGGACTACCTCGCCGAACGGGCCGCGCTGATCACCGACGAGGACATGGGTACCGTCGAGGCCGGCATCCCACCGGGGGAGTTCGACCCGACGGCGCCGCAGACCGAGTCCAACGAGTCGGGCACCAGCCAGGTCTCGGTCGTCGACCGCTACGGCAACGCCCTGTCGATGACCACCACCGTCGAGAGCGGCTTCGGCAACGGTGTCATGGTGGACGGCGGCGGGTTCCTGCTCAACAACGAGCTGACCGACTTCTCGTTCGCCGCGACCGACGCCGAGGGCACGCCGATCGCCAACCGCGTGCAGCCGGGCAAGCGTCCGCGCAGCTCGATGTCCCCGACGATCGTGCGGGACGCCGAGGGTTCGCTGGAACTGGTCACCGGCTCTCCGGGCGGTTCCCGGATCATCGGCTACACCGCCCAGTCGATCGTCAACGTGATCGACTTCGGGCTGGACCCGCAGCAGGCGAACAACGTGCCGCA
Organism: Promicromonospora aerolata; assembly: GCF_042682255.1. NCBI lineage: Bacteria > Bacillati > Actinomycetota > Actinomycetes > Micrococcales > Promicromonosporaceae > Promicromonospora > Promicromonospora aerolata. The sequence continues at coordinate 1,337,517 of NZ_JBHUHF010000001.1, read as the reverse complement.
CGTCCAGAACAACAACGGCTCGACGGCGCTCGAGCCGCCGATCCCGGGCGTGACGCTGGACTACGACGTGGCGGCGTTGCGTGGCGCGCTCGAGGCTCGCGGACATCCCGTCACGGTGACGGAGCAGACCAGCGGTCTGAGCGTTATCCAGGTGACTCCGGAAGGGCTGGTCGGTGGGGCCGACTACCGGCGGGACGGGAGTATCGGGGGGCGGTGAGGTTTCGGTGATCGGCTGAGCGGCTGAGGGGGATGAGGGGCGGGGGCTGCACGGGGGCGTGGTCCCCGCCCGTCCGGATCATGGCCCTCGGCCGCTACCGCTGCTGGGTGGCGACGGCCTCTCGTGCAGCCGGCCCGAACCTCATGCGGAACGTTTGGATGGTGCGGACGGCCTCCTCGACGAGGACTACCACCTGGGGAAGGTCGCGGCGTCCGCCGTGCCCAGCGCGATCGTGACGTGCGGGCGGCTGTTGCCCTCTGGGCCGAACCGGGTGGGGTATGCGCCGGGTGCGGCGTCCGTCCTGGATCCAATCAGCCTGCTCGCGCCTCCTACCTGGGGCGTTGCGTAGTCGCTACGATCCAACGGGGTACATTGCCGAGACGGGGGTCGGGTTGCGCGAGCAGGTCAGGATCTGGGGAAGGCTCAACAGCTCACACACCACACGGGACCTGATCGAGAGGTTGGAGGCCTCGAGCCAGTGGCGGCTCAGACCAGGTACACAGAGCAATGGCTCAGTCCGGTCCACGTTGATGGACACCGACTTCCTGGACGTCGAGCGCGCCGCCGGCCTACGACGGCACCTCACCGACGTAGCAGTCGTGCGGGGGAGTGGCCCGGCACGGTCGCGCATCACGATCCGCAACGGGTCCGCTCTCCATTTCGACCTCGTCGCCGGTATCGAGAGTCCGTCGGCGGAGGTCAACCCCGAGCACATCGAAGAGCTCATTCAGGACTTCCGCGGACAAGTGCTCGACCTGGGGCTTGAGCCTGTGGGTGCGGCAGTCCGATATGCAGAGTCGGCCATGGTCGCCACCGGCGGTGACTCCAAGGTGCGAGAGCTTGCCAGCTGTGGCGAGGCACCCTGTCTCTTTCTGTACGACGGCGCCGTGCCGGTCCTGATCAGCCGTGACGGGGGGGTGTCCTGGCATCGACAACCCGATCGACGAGTTCTATCTGCACTCGGTCGCATGCATGGGCGCCCAGGATGTACTGGCGAACGTCCGCGACACGGTGCCGAATGCGGTCTCTGCACTGGCGGACCTCGGCTCGCTCGACCGTCGTGCGGACGACCGGCTGACCTTCTCCGAAGCACTCGAGGGAACGCATCGGCTTGCTTCGTTGCGGCGCGACCTGGTGCGGAACGAGGCTCGAAAGCGCATCCTTGTCGACTTTCGGCGCACGTCCTTGGGCGGAGCCGCCACGAGCCCACGCCACGCCGGTCTGTACTCCTACCTGGACCGCCATTTCGACGACTACTACCTCGGGCCGTTGGAGACCGCGCTCGGTGCGATGCGTGAGGGCGTCGACGAGATCGGCGAGCACTCGACGACGATTCTTGAGCTCGCGAGCCTCTCGTACGACATCAAGATTCAGGAAAAGCTGAAGATGATGCAGTGGATGTCGCTCGGGCTCGCCATTGCTTCCTTGGCCGTCGCGGTTGCCGCGATCATGACAGCGCTGTGAGAGGACAGAACACATGAGGGTCGCTCTGCTGGTGGTAGGAAACGAGATCCTGGACGGGTCGACGACGGACAGCAACAGCGGGTGGGTGTGCCGGCAGATCTCGGGCCGCGGGGCGAGCGTCGTACGGACCGCCGTCGTCCCTGACGACCCCCATGAGATCGGTCAAGGTCTGGACTTCTTGCTGCAGGCCGAGCCGCGCTTGCTCATCACCCTCGGTGGACTCGGCCCGACACGCGATGACCTCACGGTGGGGGCGGTCGCCGACCATTTCGGTGTTCAGCTGGCCGAGCACTCCGATGGCGCTCGGATCGTCAGCGAGCGGTACGCGGCGCTCGCCGAGGTGGGCCGGGTAGGGGACACGTCGAGTCCGGCAGCGCTTCAGGCACGGGGGAAGATGGCGCTCCTGCCGGAGGCCGCAGTCGCTCTCGACAATCAGGTCGGGGCAGCCCCGGGCGTCTGGTTCGAAGCCAAGGAGGACCTGGCGGTCCTGAACTTGCCGGGCGTGCCGTCCGAGCTGAAGTACATCTTCGTCAATGAGGCCGGGCCACACCTCCAACGTGTGCTGGGTGTTGGGTTCTTCCGGTCCGCGACGATCGTGACCTCAACGAACGACGAGTCGGAGCTGTCGGCCTCGCTCGCTGCGTTCGACGAGAAGCACGGGGATCCGGACATCTATCTCAAGTCCAGGGCCAAGCGCTTCGGCAAGGACGTTCGGATGCAGGCGACGATCTCGAGCCGAGGGAGCGACCTGGACGACGTCACTGGCCGGCTCGCAGCGGCTATCGAGGCATTCCGGTCCGAACTGACGAGCGCGTCCATCGAGGTGCAGTCGGTGACGTTCGATGAATGATGCAGCGCGTGGTCTCGTGGACACGCGATCTCGAGCGGGTCGCCGTGTCGAAGTAATCCTCGGGGACCTCACTCAGATCGCCGCCGACGCCATCGTCTGCCCAGCGAACAGCTACGGGACCATGGGCGGCGGCGTTGCAGCGGCGATCACACGTGCCGGCGGGAACGACATCGAGACCGAAGCCGTGCGCAGATCGCCGATTCCGCTCGGTAGCGCGATCCTCACTACCGCCGGCACCCTGCGTGCTGAATCGGTCATCCATGCGCCCACCATGCGAAACCCGGTCGCCGAGGCGACCGAGGTGAATGTCCGTCGGGCGATGGAGGCGGCGTTGGCCCAGTGCGATGAGCACGGGGTCGTGACTGTGGCGTTCCCAGGAATGGGTACGGGGACGGGCGGAATGCCGTACGCCGACGCCGCAGCGGTGATGGTTGCCGCGATCGATGGTCATGCCGATCGACGCTTTCCCGCGCTCATCAGGCTGGTCGCCTCGAATGACGAACTGGCCACTGCGTGGGTCCAGGTGCTGTCAGGCTGACCGTTCGAGCGCTTGCATCTCGCGTTGCCCACGCCCAGCCCGCTGTGGGCAACGTCGAGGGCGCTCACTTGCCGTCCCGGGAGAACAAGACCCACTCAATCCACTGTGCACGGCTGGGCGACCCGGCCCACTCGTGGACGGCTTCCACGTACGCCTGGTATTTCGCGGCGGGCTGCCTGCTGCCAGCCAGCTCTGAAACGGTCAGTTCGAGCGTTTGGTTGAGCGTGTTCCAGATGTTCTCGTCCAGGATGAGTGGTTGCCAATTGCGCCCGTCCTGTCGTCCGGCGAAAGTGAACCACTTGCTGAAGAATGATTCGCCGACGGAGAGACCTGGTCGCCACGCGCGATAAGCCGTGGCCAGTTCGCTGGTATTCGCTGCTGCGCGGAGGATCGCTGATGTCTGTCGCAAGTTATCCAACAGGGCGCCCGGCTGCGCCAGCGATTTTGCGGCGTTCTGGAATCCCCATCGGGATTGTTTACCATTTCCCCAGGCGAGCACGAGAAGCCAGAGGGACAGGACTTGGTCGTCGTCAGTCAGGTCGGTCGAGTCGGCCAGCCAGTTGATCGTGTGACGTGTCACGGACCGTTGGCCGAGCCCGACCAGTGTCGTGGTGTCGTCGCTCTCTAGGGCCAGCCGAATGAAATCCTCAGTGAGCACGTCCTGCAGTTCGTGTACCCACCGGTCGGGGTTGAAGACCACCGGATCTTGTTCCTCTCCACGGCGTGAGTCGAGGAGACGAGCAAGTGCCGGTGGTTCTGGGTATGGAGCCATGGTCGAAGTCCTTTCAGTACCACAACTTGTACAGGTGCGCACCTTTGGTGAGGACGTGCGCCTCGACCAGGGCATTGCCGGTCACGGTAGCGTGCAACTGCCCCAGGTAGGGAGCTTTCCGCGGGCCAGGAGGTGAACTCCTCCGGTGGGCTGGTTCTCCTGTGCCTATCGCGCCGCGAACTTCGCCACGTCGCTCACCTGACGCATCAGATCCTCCACCTCACTCAGAGTGGGGGAGAGCTCATAAGCGTGCTGGTGCACCGCCCGGGACAGGCGGTTCCACGCTGACTCCGCATCGCCTGCGAGCTCCGGCGCGGTGTCCTCGTACAACGCTCGCAGGCAGATGAGAGCCACCCTGTTCGTGGAAGTGCCGAGCGCAGCGCCCTGAGTACCTACCAGTTCGCGGTACGTCTGCTCCAGCACGGACCGCAGCAGCCAGCACACCATGCGCAGCGACTGGTGCCCCACGGGGCCTGAGCCCTGCATCAGACGCTCAGCCTGCTCAAGGTCGGCCGCCCACCGACCCAGGCTCATCGGATGCCTCCAACCAGGTCCTCGATCGTCTTGCGGACAGCGTCCAGCGCGCTTTCCGCAGGGCCCTGCAGGCCGTCGTGCACTCCCGCACCCGCCACGCCGAGGGCTGCTCTGCGGTAGCCGTGTCCCGGTGCCCGTGACCAGGCCGTCGCATCGCCGCCTACGGCGAGCCCGACACGCTCCCGGGTACGGTATGCGCCCTCCCAGTCTCGTTCGACGACGCGGTGCGGAACTCCGTTGGCCAGTGCAACGGCAAAGTACCGGTCGCGGGCAGCGGCCTCGACCGCCAGCCGCAGCATTCCGGGCAAGACCTTGCGCAGAGTCGGCGCGGGCAGGCCCGGGTCCTTGCAGAGAGCCCTGGCGTCCTGGAGGAACCGTCTGGCCGGCGTGTAGGTGTTGACCACGTCAATGGCCGACGATGTCCCACGCGTCACCTCCAGTACCGTCGCCCGGACCGACGAGCGGCGCACGGCCGCTGCCAGCCGGTCGTCGTGGGAGAAGACGACGACCTGTCGGGTCTCGGCGATCTCGGCCAGGACCTCGACCAGCCCGTCCACCTTCGCGGGGTCCATCGCCTGCACGGGGTCGTCGAGCACCACGAAGCGGAACGGGCTGGCTTCCATGGTGGCGCGCGGAAGGAAGAGGGCCAAGGACAGAGCGTGTAGCTCGCCCTGGCTGAGCACCGCGATCCCGGAAGCATCCGTGCCATCGACGGTGGCATCGATCGTGACTCGGCGACGAGTCGCGGTGCCGGACAGAGACAGCCCGGCGATCTCGACGTTGCTCTCCTGTCGCAGGAGCTCCCAGATACGGGCGGCATGTTCGCTGATGGGGGCGAGTCGTTCGTTCTTGAGGGTCTGGTCGTTCGCCTTGAGCCAGCTCAGCGCGGCCTTGACATGGTCGGCGTCGGGCTTGGCAGCAGCTGCGTCGTCGGCCAGGTCGGCAAGGCTCCCGACCCTGCTGGCCAGAGGTGCCCAGGAATCGTCGCGTGCGGTCAGGGCCGATGCGGCCGCGGCGCGTACGTGAGCGACGGACGTAGCGAGGCCTGGCAGGTGGGTGGTGATGTGGTCGGCCAGCTCCAGGTCGTCAGGTGGGGCATCAGCCCACGCACGCCAGGCCCGGAGAGTGGTGTCGCGTACGCGCTCGACGGCGGAATCTGCTGCCGCGGACAGTGCGGCCGGCACACCGTGGATCACGGCTCGGGCCGCAGCACGGGCCCGTTCAAGACGTGATGTCGCCGCGGCCAGCCTGCCGAGGGCGGCATCTGCATCGTCGGCCTCGGTGCGAAGAACGGAGGCCTGGCCCGCGTCGAGTGTTCCGACCCCGCACACCGGGCATGCCATGTCACCGTCATGCTGGTGCGCCATGAGTGCGGCGCGGATCACCGTGAGGCGGCGCTGCAGGGCGACCGAGGCCTCGTCGGCGACCTGCGCGCACGATGCGACAGCGGCGCGCAGCTCGGCGGCGGCCGCCTCGGCCGCGGGGGCGTCGAGGCTGTTCAGGCTCGCGAGCGCACGAAGAGTGGTGATGCCAGTTCCCGGCGTGGCCGCCGTGCCGGTCGCCAGGGTCCGAAGGGCGGCGGTGTCGGGGAGGGTGCGCCTCAGCAGGGTGACGGCCTGGGTGATGCGCTGGTCGGTACCGTCGTCGTGAGCGCGCAGTGTGGTGAGGAGGTCGCCACGAGACTGCTTCAGCGCGCGTGCCGGCTGCTCGAGCCTCTTGCGCTCGGAGTCGAGGTGCTTGATCGCGTCTGCAAGCTGACCTAGGCCCAGGACGGTGGACAGCGCGTCGTAGAGCTCGCTCGGCCGGGCGGAGAGAACCTGGCCGAGCTCCTCGTAGGTCAGCAGCGGACGAAAGGTCTCCAGCGCGGACTCCCAGAGCGCGTTGCCGACATCGGTGTCGCCGGTCAGGGCGGTGGACCGGGAGTCGAAGTCGTCGCTGGTCCACTCGTTGACCAGCAGGGCCTTGTCTCCGCCGTCGACCTGGAGCTGGACCTCGACCCGTGGCGAAGCGTCGCAGTGCAGGTTGCGCCATGGGCCGAGCCACTGGGCGCTGCGGTTCCGCCACCGGTAGGTGGTGCCGGTGAGCGCCACCTCCAGCGCCTCGGCGAACGATGACTTGCCCGAGCCGTTGCGCCCCGAGACCACCGTCAAGCCGGGACCAGCGGGAATCTCGAGGTGGGTCTCACGACCGATGCCGCGGAACGACCGGACGGTGATCCGGTCAAGGTAGACGCCACCCGTCGCATCTGTGCCCGCATCACCGCCTGTCGGCGCGGAGACGTCGTTCGGTGGTTCCCCCTCCGGGCTGTCGACGGCGTCCAGGGCGCCGCGGACGCTCAGGCGCACGGATTCGTCCAGTCCGGGGTCCTCGTCGAGGCGGCGGCCGACGAGTTCGGTGAGTTCGCTCATGGTGGTGCCTTCCCTGCCCAGGGCCGACCGGGTGCCGGCTCATGGAGCTCATGGAACCGGCGGGTGCAGCGGTTGGCGCGAATAGACGGGAGAACCGGGGTTATCAACCGACGCCTCGTCATCTGTCGCGCGGGTCGATTCGATGAGCGAGTCCGAACCACACCGAAGATTCGAACCACACCCAAGAGGAGCGACACCATGTCCGTCCCACCCGCATCCGATCCTCAACGGCCGGAACCCGTCAGCCAGACCCCCGCGCAGTGGTCAGTCGACCGCGCGTCGACCCACCCGGCGCCGGCATACCCGATCGCGCCCGTGCAGCCGACGAATGGAGCGGCGACGGCGAGCCTGGTCCTTGGCATCGTCTCGATCGTCACGAGTCTGCTGTTCGTCCCCGCGATCGTCGGTCTGATCCTCGGCATCGTCGGTATCGGTCGGGCACGTCGGCTCACGCCCCAGGTCGGGAGAGGCAAGGCGATCGCCGGGATCGTGCTGTCCACGCTCGGCCTGCTCACGGGGATAGGGATCGTCGGCGCGCTCACGAGTGGTGACGACTCAGAGGCCGGTGGTGCACCGGCCCCCGTCGTGCAGCAGCAGGAAACCGACGACGACAAGGCCGACGACGGTCAAGCTACAGAGCCAACGGAGCCGGCAGAGGAACCCGAGGCGGAACCGGCGCTGCCCGGCGTCGGCGACGCCGTCCGCGACGGCAAGTTCGAGTTCACCGTCACCAAGGTCGAACCTGGGGTACGCGAGATCGGTGACGAATTCCTCAGCCAGGAAGCGCAGGGGCAGTTCGTGCTCGTACACCTCACGGTGGAGAACATCGGCAACGAGTCGCAGTACTTCGACGGCAACAACGTCACGGCGTACGACGCGAAGAACCGGGAGTTCGCAGCCGACACCGAGGCAGCGATCTACCTCGATGACTCCAACTCCTTCCTCAACGAGATCAACCCGGGGAACTCGGTGGAGGGTGTCGTGGTCTTCGACGTCCCTGCCGACGTCGAGCTGAGCAAGCTGGAGCTGCACGACTCGGCCTTCTCCGGCGGCGCCGAGGTAACGCTGGGCTGACGCCCGCGACCGACTGGAGCTGGTGGTCCGCCGATCCGGCCAAGGCCGGCGCGGCGGACTCGTCGCCGGGCGCGCGATTCACCCGGGTGACATTGCGTCATCAGCGGCGATATCGGGTCGAGCGTCCCGAGCCAGACCTGAGGATTGGTCCACCACGCCGCAGATCCGTGTACGGACGTGTCCACAAAAGGAGTGCCACACCGCGATGTCTTCGTCCCTCATGGCGTTTGTCCCGACGTCACCGATCTCCATCGTCGTCTGTTTGCTGGTCGTAGCGATCGCCGTGCGAGCGGCAGTGATGATGTGGCTCGGTGCTCGGAAGGCAAAGAGCCGCACTGCCGAGTTGCGGCGGATGATCACGGGCCTTGAGCAGGCCGATCTGGTGTGGCGGCGTGGTGAGCTTGCCGAGGTTGCGAACGGTTCGTCGGACCAGCACATCCGGGATGCCTGGCGCGAGTTCGACGAGACACTCGTTGCAACGAGCGACGGCGGGCAAATCTGGAACACCCAGCCTGCCGAGACGTTCTTCGGGACCCAGGAGTTGGCGCCCGAGATCCATCACAACCGATTTCTCACTGCGTCACCGTCGATCCTCACTGCACTCGGTGTGCTCGGTACCTTTGCGGGGCTGGCGCACGGACTCGGAAACATGGGTCTGTCTTCGCGGGCGTCCCTGGATGACCTGATGTCGAGCCTCGACGTGCTGATCGAAGGTGCCGGAGCAGCCTTTGTCACATCGCTGTGGGGTGTGCTCGCCAGCGTTATCCTCACGATCACCCATCGGATTATCGAGCAGCGCACCGACGGCAGAATCGATGCTCTGCAGCGGACGATCGACGGGCTGTTCGAGAATCACTCGCCCGAAGAGTCGCTGCTCCGCATCCAGCAGCACACTGATGCGTCGGTCACGGCGATCAATGACATGGGTGAGAAGATCGGCAACAAGCTTCAAGAGGTGGTGGGCCAGACGTACGCCCAGGCCGCCGTGCAGTCGAGCGAGGTCTTCGAGGTACTCGTCGAGAAGTTCACCGAGGAGTTCCGGGCCATGGGCACCAGCCTCGCTGCCCGGCTGGAGAACGCCACGACCGAGCTTTCCACCACGCTCAACGGCGTGGCCGAGGCGACCGCGCGCCAGGTGGCGCTGCTCGACGAGCACCTGCCGCGTGTCGTGACGAACCTGGACCACGCAGCCGTGCGCATCCAGGAAGTCAGTGACGGTCTCGGGCCGGCAGCCGAGAAGCTCCGTGCCACGGCCGACATCTTCGACCGGTCTGCAGGTGCTCTCGGAGATGCCGTCGCCGACGGCGTCGAGAAGCTCGATGACCTGGGGGACCGCACGGCGTCGGCCGTGACGACCGTCGCACGGGTCGGTGAGCAGCTGGAGTCGCTCTCGGCGACCACCCTCACGGCGGCCGAGCTCATCGGCGAGGCCGCGGGGCAGGTCAACGGCGGCTTCACCGAGCTCCAGGACCGGCTCAAGGCACTGACGACGTCGGTCAACGAGTGGCTGAACGACTACGAGCGCGAGGTCGGCAAGCAGGTCGAGACCCGCATGTCCGAGTGGAACACCCACACCCGTGACTACTCCGACCAGATGACCCGCGTCACCCGTGCGCTCGCGGACCTGTTGGAGGAGCTCGAGTCGTCGGCCAGCCGCTCCGGCAACCAGTTCGACCGGCTCCACGAAAGCCTGGGTGTCTATACCGACGCGCTGGGCACCGCGATCACCCGGATCGCCCCCGAACCTGCGGCGCGCACCGCAGACACGCAGGTGGCACACGCAGGGGAGGTGACCGGTGTTCCGTCGGACGTCACGACCGCGTAGGGCGGAGCAGACGGGCGAGAGCCCTTACTGGATCTCGTTCTCGGACCTGATGTCGGCACTGCTGTTCGTGTTCATCCTGACCCTGATGGTGGTGATCATCCGCCTGCAGGATCAGCAGGAAGACCTTGTCGTCGCGCAGAAGACGGTGCAGGAGCAGGAAGCGATGTTCACCGCGCAGATCGATTCGGTCCGCGAGTCAGAGCTCGTCCGTGCGCAGATGCTTCTCGAGATCCAGGAGCAGCTCGCCCAGCGCGGTATCCCGGTCGAGGTCGACGAGTCATCGTCGGTCCTCAGTATCCCTACGTCACTGCTGGGCTTCGACTCCGGTTCGTACGAGATCGCGGAAGGCAAGCAGCAGACCGCACTCACGATCGGTCAGGTCGTGGCCGAGGTCGTCGCGCAGGACGACCGCTACGAGGCACTGGACACGGTGTTCGTCGAGGGCCACACGGACAATGCGCCGTTCACTGGCCTGGAAGGAACGGGAAACTGGGGCTTGTCGACGTTCCGAGCGATCTCGCTGTGGCGGCTCTGGGAGTCGGACGCCCGCGCGAGCACACTGAAGGAACTGCGCAGTGTGGCCGACGAACCGCTGTTCTCGGTGTCGGGCTACGGCGAGACCCGGCCGACCGGACCAGACCAGACCACCGAGGCGGCTCGGGCGAAGAACCGCCGCATCGACCTGCGGTTCACGGTGGTGCGGCCCACGGCCGACGATCTGGCCGCGATCATCGAGCACAAGGCAGACCTGGGCGAGGCGCAGGGCTGATGGCCGACATGTTCCAGCGCGCAGTGCGGTTCGCCGCTCCGGAGTGGCCCGCCGACAACGCGGTCCGCTGGTCAGGACTCGCGCAGCAGGCCTCTGGCGTCGGGCAGGGGATGGGGGCCTCGGGGGCTCGGTTCGCCGATCTCGTCGCGCACATCCGGAGCCTGCTCGCGCAGGGAGCGTTCGATGCCGTCGCCGACCGTTTGGGCGAGCGGCGGGTGCTGCGTGCGCTGCTCACCGTGTGGGCGGCAGACGATCTCGCCTGGATGTCGATGCCCACGCTGTTTCCGGCCGCTCGGACCCAGCTGCTCGAACGGCCGAGCCGGCTGACCTGCACCGTCCTCGCAGCGCTTTTCTGGAAGGTCTTCGACCGGCTCGAAGCCGCGGGCCAGGGCCTCTTCGCCGCGGTCGGGGGGACGTTGTACGAGGTGGCACAGCAGGTAGTGGCCGACGACGGGGACACGGCGGGCCCGCTCAGTGCGATTGCCCGTTCGCCGGGGCACTGGCTCACCGCCCAGTCGCCGGCCACCCTGGCGGCGGACCTCGTGACCGCGGGTCTGAGCATGGACGATCACCTGCGCGCCGTCGGCGTGGCCGGGATGGAGGGCCGGTTCGGCATCCTCGCACGCCGCGAGTACTACCTCGCCGAGATCGCCCGAGCCGACCACAGCCTGGACGGCCACCCGTTCCTGACCGACGTCACCCGGGAGGCGGTCAAGGCCGCAGAGACGGAGAACGACCTCTCGTTCGGCCATGCGCTGCTCACCGCCCTGTGCGACAAGCCGATGGCGGTGGACCCGTCCACGCAGTGGTTGGAGGCGATCACGGGGATCGGTGGAGACCCGCGGCTGCGAGAGAAGGAGCACTGGCGCCGCTGGTGGTCGGCAATCCGCCCCGACCTCACCGAGCGGGCCGCGCGCTGGATGGTCGGCGCCGATCTTCAGGTGTACTTCGACGCGCTGGACGACTACGCCACCCATCACGGTACGGACAGCATGAGGCGGATGCTCCCGGCCCGCACGACCTTCCTCCGCGGCCTGTACCGGAGTGGTCTTGTCCGCGAGGTGCGACTGATCCTTGGCGACGAGGTGCGCCGGGGCATCATGCGCCGCTCTCGCGGTGTCTCGATCGACGCCGCGCGCTACATCGGGGCGAACGCGGCCGAGACCGCCGTCGTGGTGCTCACCTGCGAGGGCTTCACGGTGGTCGAGGGGTCGCACAACTTCCAGATCTATCTGTATGCGGGTGACCCCCTGCCGATGCTGACCGACCCTCGGCGGCGCGTCTACTCCCTGACCGACTTCAAGGACACAGTTCCGGAGCGTCACCGTGGGATCCACGGCGAAGGCCGACAGACGCGGTACCGACACAACGAGATCTGGCAGCCCAAGGCGCTCGAGTTCCTCCGCGGCATCGGCGTGACCGTCGACCCCCGAGCCGTGTACTCGGCCGGGGACTTCGAGAAGCAGCGCCGGCGTGAGCTGTACGGCGCCACCACCTACACCACGACCCACCGCCGCACGGGATGGAACTGATGAAGCTACGCAACCTGCTGCGGGGAAGCAGCACGGCGACCGAGCCGGAGGACAGTGGCTTCGCCGTCGCGCCGCGCGACGGCATGGTCGCCTTCACCACGACGGCGGACGATCTGTCCGCGCTCCGCTCCGGCGCCGGTCCGGTGCGACGACGACTGCAGCTGCTTGCACTGGAAGCATTGGCCGAGCAGGGCGTGGCCCTGCCGGTCACCGACGGCTACGTGGTACCCGACGACGTCGTCGCGAACCTCGACACCGATGAGGCCGCCTTCCTCGGGATCCCAGAGATGTTCCCGGGACGATCGCCGGGCAGGTCCGTGGTGTGACCACCGGCGAACACTTCGCGGTCGACCTGCAGGTGATGGAGGGCAAGTACGCGCAGCCGGTCCGCCGGTCGGGCCCGTTCGTCGACGTGGGTACGCGTCGTTACCGCCTGGCACCAGCGGTGCTCGACGCCGTCCGCGCCGTCGAGGCGCACTCCGCACTTCCGATGGGGCAGCGCACCGAAACGCGCAACGTGCGGCTGCTCGCCGAGCTGCGGCAGGCGCTCGACGGGGCCGCTCAGGACGGGTCCGAGCGCGAATCCCCAGCGCTGGACATCGATCTGCGACAGCTCGCCGAGACCCGGGTGGTCCGGCCCGACCGGGTGGGCCTGATCGTCGAGCAGCGGCCTGACGGCGGCCTCGACGTCCAGCCGGACCTCGGCGTCGGTGTGGACCCGGACAAGACTGCCCGCCGATGGCACCACCTGGACTCTGACGCCGCCGACGGCGGCGTGCTGCGCATCGAGGACGACCTGGTGCTCCTGGACGAGCACGAGCGCGCGGCCGTCAGCGAGGTCCGGCAGAACGCCCACATCGCCGCGGACCAGGTCGACGACTTCATCCAGGCGCCCGGCGACTTCTTCGACCCCGATCTGGTCGATGTCGAGCTCGGATTCGGGTTCCGTGTCACGGGAATCGGCAGGATCGCGCCGATGACTTTCGCCAAGGCCGGCGAGAGCGGCATCTCCTGGCTCGCCCGGGACGGGGTAGCGGGCCCGGAGGCGCTCGCCACGAAGGCGCGTTCCCTGCCGGAGCACGCCGAGATCGAGACGAAGGTCGACCAGGCCTGGCAGGCCGGCCGTGACGTCGTCACGCTCGACGACGGGCTCGTCGATATCGCCGACCGCAGTCGGGTGCGTGAGGTGCTGGAAGCATCGCGGACCCAGCTCGAACAGCTCGGTGCGGACCTGGCCGGCGCCTTCTCCGGTCCGGATCAGGAGCAGCGCGACACCGTTCGGGTCGGGGTGATCGTTGCCGATGCCACTGACCTCGCCGAGCAGCAACGCGCCGCAGCGCGGGCCGCTCAGCCGCGGCGCGCCGTCACCTACGACGACCTGCGCATGGACCCGTATCCGCACCAGCGTGAGGGCATCGAGTGGATGACCGGTCTCATGCACGGCACCCTCGACGCCGACGGGAAGGCCCCGGCGCGCATCCAGGGGGCGATCCTCGCGGACGACATGGGCCTGGGCAAGACGTTCATGACGCTGGTCGCCCTGCGTGAGTACCTCCGCGCGGAGCAGGACGACGAGCGCCACGCCCGTGTCGGTCAGGGCCGCCCGACGCTCGCGGTCCTGCCCGTCGCGCTCCTGGAGAACTGGCTCGAGGAGCTGGACCGCGTCTTTCCGGAGTCGCCGTTCGACGACGTCGTGCTGCTCCAGGGCCCAGGGCTCAAACAGTTCCGGATCCGCGGTGCGCGACGAGAGACCGCGGTGGGGGAGCACGACCTGGACTCTCGCGGGATGGTTCGCGACGACGTCGTCGCGCAGCGGACGAGCCTGCGGATCGGGCCGGAGCACGGTGCGACTCGCCTGGACATGCCGAACCGGCTGGTGCTGACCACCTACGAGACGCTTCAGCGCTACCAGATCTCGCTCAGCCGGGTGGACTGGGGCGTCGTCGTCATGGACGAGGCACAGAAGATCAAGAACCCCGAGACCCTGGCCGCCCGAGCAGCCAAGGGCCTGAGAGCGCGGTTCAAGCTGCTCGCGACCGGCACGCCGGTGGAGAACGAGCTGGGGGACTTCTGGTCCCTCGTCGACACCGCCCAGCCGGGGCTGCTCGGTACATCCGCGGACTTCCGGGCGCGGTGGGTCAAGCCGATGGAGTCGGCATCCAGCGCCGAGAAGGGTGAGCTCGGTCGCGACCTGCGCGCCGCGGTCGGCCCCTTCATGCTCCGCCGGGTCAAGGAGGACCACCTCAAGGAACTGCCGGCCAAGCATCTGCACACAGTTCGGCACACGATGCCGCAGATCCAGGTCGACGCGTACGACGAGGTGCTGCACCGCTTCCGGACGTTCGGCCGCGGTGTCCAGGGTGCTGCGTTCAAGGCGTTGCACGGGCTGCGGCTGGTGAGCCTGCATCCACAGGCGCCAGGTCCGTTCGACAGCGACCAGAGCGCGTTGCAGCTGTCGGCCCGCACACATGCCACGGCGGAGATCCTCGACGAGGTGCGGGACCGCGGAGAGAAGGCGATCGTCTTCGTCATCGACAAGGGGGTCCAGCGGGCGCTGTCCGGCTGGATGATGCAGCGCTACGGCCTGGCCGTCAGCGTGGTCAACGGTGACACCGCGGCGACCTCGACGGGCGGCGGCGCGACCCGCAAGAGCGTCATCCGCCGCTTCGAGCAGGCCGACGGCTTCAACGTCATCATCATGTCCCCGCTGGCCGTCGGGGTCGGACTGACGATCGTGGGCGCCAACCATGCCATCCATCTGGAGCGGCACTGGAATCCGGCCAAGGAGGCACAGGCGACCGACCGCATCTACCGCATCGGACAGAAGCGGGACGTGCACGTCTACCTCCCGATGGCGCTCCACCCGGACCGGGACTCGTTCGACGTCAACCTCGACCGGCTGCTGGCGAACAAGACCTTCCTGTCCGACGCAGTGGTCGCGCCGGAGGTCGTGAGTGGCGACGAGCTGTTGAACGGCCTGGGTCTGGACGCCGGAACCGCGTCCGACCCGGTCGACCGAGAAGGCTGATAACCCGGGTTCACAAGGTCTCGCTGCTGTCGGGCGCGGCGTCGGAAGCATTCTGGACGAGTCACACCGCACGTACGCAACTAGGCTCACTGACCAGCACCTTCGTAGGGGAGGCACCATGCACGGCACGGAGTCCGAGTGGGAGCACCGCGCACTGGAGTACCTCGGCACCTCCCTCATGTGGGAGCGCTTGAACGGCACGGAGATCGCGCCGGGCGCCACGTCCACGAAGGGTCACCCGCTGTATGCGGCGTCGGGTGCTGCACTGCCGCAGCGTGAGTCGTGGGACGAGGTGGCGATCCCGTCGCGGCTCCGTGCTGCGATGGGGCGGCTCAACCCCGGCGTGCCCGCGCGGTTCCTGGACCAGGCCCTGCTGGAGATCCTCCGCCCGACGTCGCAGGACGCGATCACTGAGAACAAGCGGATCCACGACATCCTGACCAGCGGGTACCCGCTGACGTACATCGAGGACGGGCGCGAGCGCACGCCGTCGGTCCGCCTGATCTCCGACGACGTGTCCGCGAACGAGTACCTCGCGGTCAACCAGGTGACGGTACGCGTCGGCGACGTGGAGCGCCGGTTCGACGTGGTGCTCTACGTGAACGGCATGCCGGTGGTCGTGATCGAACTGAAGAACGCCGGCGACGAGCACGCGACCGTCGCGACCGCGCACGCCCAGGTCGCCGGGTACGTACGTGTGCTGCCGCTGGCGTTCCGGTTCTGCGTGCTGACGCTCGTGTCCGACGGGGTGGACGCCCGCTACGGCACGCCCTTCACGCCCCTGAACCACTTCTCGCCGTGGAACGTGGACGACGACGGCGCAGAGGTCACGTTCGGTGTGCAGGTGCGCCAGGTCTCGGGCGGGCTGGGCGTGGTGGACGACGACCAGCCGCTGTCCGCGCTGGAGGTGGCGCTGGAAGGTCTGTTCAACCAGCAGCGGTTCGGGCAGCTGCTGCACGGGTTCGTCGCCTTCTCGACCGGCGACGACGGCCTGGTCAAGCGCATCGCCAAGCCGCACCAGTACTTCGCGGTCACCAAGGCGGTCGGCGCCACCGTGCAGGCGATCGGCGACGACGGCAGGGCCGGCGTCGTCTGGCACACCCAGGGCTCGGGCAAGTCGATGGAGATGGAGCTGTACGCCAACCAGGTGGCGCGGCACCCGGAGCTGCTGAACCCGACGATCGTCGTGGTCACCGACCGGTCCGAGCTCGACGGCCAGCTGCACCAGACGTTCGAGTCCTCCGCGCTGCTCCCCGAGGTCCCACGCCGCGTGCTGCGGCGCGCAGAGCTGCGGCAGGAGCTGGGCGACCGCGTGTCGGGCGGGATCTACTTCACGACCCTGCAGAAGTTCAGCCTCACGGTGGACGAGAAGCGGGCCGGGCACGCGCACCCCGTCCTGTCCGCGCGCCGCAACATCGTGCTGATCGTCGACGAGGCGCACCGCAGCCACTACGACGACCTCGACGGGTACGCCTGGCACCTGAAGAACGCTCTGCCGAACGCCACCCTCATCGCGTTCACCGGCACCCCGATCTCCGAGCGTGACCGCGACACGAAGGCCGTCTTCGGCGACGTCATCGACGTGTACGACCTGACCCGCGCCGTGCGCGACGGCGCCACGGTGCCGGTCTACTTCGAGCAGCGCATGATCCGGGTCGGCCTCGACGGTGGGATCGATCCCGAGACCATCGACGCCACAGCGGACGAGGTCACCGCAGGCCTGGACGACGCCGAGCGCGACCGCCTGCAGAAGTCGGTGGCCGCCATCAACGCCATCTACGGCGCCCCGGCGCGCCTGGAGGAACTGGCCCAGGACCTGGTGACCCACTGGGAGGCACGCCGCGACGCGATGGTCGAGCTCGTTCGTGACACCGTCCCCGCGGCCACCGACGCGGTCGTGGCAGGGGCGCCCGGCAAGGCGCTGGTGGTGTGCTCCACCCGCGAGATCTGCGCACGGCTCTACGACCAGATCGTCGCGCTGCGCCCCGACTGGCACTCGCCGGACCTGGCGGCGGGCCGGATCAAGGTCGTCTATTCCGGCGACGCGCGGGACGAGCCGCCGGTCAGCGACCACGTGCGGCGGGACCAGGAGAACGCGACGATCCGTCAGCGGCTCAAGGACCCCACGGACCCGCTGGAGATCGTCATCGTCAAGGACATGATGCTCACCGGCTACGACTCGCCGTCCCTGCACACGCTCTACCTCGACCGCCCGATGCGCGGCGCCCTGCTCATGCAGACCCTCGCCCGGGTGAACCGCACGTTCCGTGGCAAGGACGCCGGCCTGCTCGTCGGGTACGCCCCGGTGGCTGACAACCTGCGCGAAGCCCTGGCGGAGTACACCGACGACGACCGCCGGGAGAAGCCCGTCGGGCGAACCGTCGAGGACGCGGAGAAGCTCGCCCGCGAGCTCATCGCACAGATCGCCGATCTGGTCGACCCGTCAGGCTGGCGGGCGCGCCTCCGGGACCTCCGGCAGAAGAAACCGCATCTCGCCTGGACGGACACCTTGCTGCGGACCCTCGGCTGGCTGCGCAGCCCGGACACACCAGGGAACCGCCCACCCACGGGGACCGCACCCGACGGTGGCGACCAGGGGTTCGAGTCCCGCCTGGATCAGTTCCGGCGCCGGGCCGCCATGCTGAACCGGGCGTGGGCGCTCGCTGGTCGGGCCGCAGCGCTGCGAGACGTGGCCGAGGACGTGCGGTTCTACGAGGAGCTGCGGATCTGCAACGGCAAGCAGGACGCGCGCGAGCGTCAGGCGACCGGACAACCGATCCCTGAGGAGGTGCTGCGCCTGCTCGGCCAGCTCGTCGCGACCTCGGTCGAGTCCGACTCCGTGGTCGACATCTACGAGGAGGCCGGTCTGGCGACGCCGCGCCTCGACCAGCTGGACGGGTCCTACCTGGAGCGGGCACAGAAGTCGGAGAACCAGCAGCTCGCCGTGGAAGCACTGCGCGACCTCGTGGCTCAGGAGACCGTGCGTCTGACCGACGGCAACATCGTGCGTCGCGAGCTGTTCTCCGAACGGCTGCAGAAGGTGATGCTGCGCTACACGAACACCAACCTCACCTCGGCCGAGGTGATCGTGGCGCTCTTCGAGCTGGCGCAGGACCTCGCCAAGGAGGAGGGTCGTGCGGCGGAGCTCGATCTCTCCGTGCGGGCCGTGGCGTTCTACGACGTGCTGCGTGCGGCCGGCAGCGTGGGCGACGTGCTGGACGACGGCGCGCTGCGCGAGGTCGCGGAGGAGCTCACCCGCATCGTCAACCGCGACACCCGGACCGACTGGACGGTGCGCGACGACGTCAAGGCCAAGCTGTTCACCTCCGTCAACCGCCTCCTGGCCAAGCACCGCTACCCGGCCGACCTGCGCCAGGACGCCGTGGTGCTGGTGCTCAAGCAGATGGCGGTCGTCACCCGGCAGGTATGGGCGTCGTGACGCCGGATCAGGGCGCGCCCGGCCTGGAGTCGGATCCGGCGCTGAGCGGTCTCACGCTCACGATGCCTGACATCGCGGAGCTCGCGCAGGTGAAGCGAGCCGTGGTGTCCATGTGGCGCAGGCGGTATGCGAACGGCGCCCTCCCGTTTCCCGCGCCGGTCGACGCAGAGACGAAGCAGCCCCGCTTCCACGCCGCTGAGGTGTCGGCCTGGGTCGAGCAGCGCGGTCAGGGCAACAACCCAGACTTTCGTGCGGATGCCGCGGTCGTGGCAGCCCTGACCGACGACGGCGATCCCGCCCGGGGGTTCGACGCGCTGACCGCGCTGCTGGCGCTCGCGCCGTACACGTCGGCACCGCTCGCGACGATCGACCCGGACGAGCTCGTGGACCTCGCGGACGAGGTGGACCCGGACGACCGGTTCGCCTACCGCGAGACCGTCGGTCTCGGGACACACCTGCTTGGTGCAGCCCGGCACGCGGGGGCAGTGGCTTCGGCCGCCTACAACCCGGCCAGTGCCATCGAGCGTCTGCTGGCGGCTCGGCACCGCACCGGTGACCCGCGGCTGACCGGGACGGTGTTGCGTACCCCGGTCCTGAATCTGGTCGCGGACGTGCTTGCCGCTCTTGCGCCGGACGACGAGGAGCTGGTCGTCACTGATCCGAGGCCGGGTTGCGGGGACCTCCTGGCGGCGGTGCTCGGCCGCAGCGAACGGGTCGAGCCGGTGCTGGCCCACGTGCCCACCGGGGACGACGGCGTGCTGCGGCTCGCCCGCCGTCGGCTCGCGGCGAACTCTTGGCCGGTCGGGGCGTCCTCGGGTGACGTGGACGCGCACCTCGTGACGCAGGTGCCGGCGCTCGACGAACCTGACCTCGACCCTGTCGACGTGCTGAGCCGGGTCGAAGACGCCGTGCTAGGCCTGCCGATAGGCCGCGCGGCGATCGTGGTAGGGCCGGCGTCGGCACTCGTCGACGAGCTCCGTGATCTTGCCGCGGAGAAGATCCGTGACTACCTGATGAGATCGGGGAAGCTGCGCTCGGTGGTGCTGCTGCCTGCGGGCCTCGTGGTGTCCCGCCCGAGACAGAAGATGGCGGTCTGGGTGCTGGGCACCGTGCTGCCGAGTGCATCGTTCGGCAAGAAGCACCTGGTCGTCGCCGACCTCAGCGAGCACGCACCTGACGGCGACGAGTTCGACGGCGGCGTGGTCCACGACCTGCTGACCGACATCATCGCGGCCCAGGGGACCGAGCGTGACGCCGACGCGCACCATTTCCGGTTCGCCAGGTTCCTCGACTCAGGCGCTGTCGTCGCTCGCCGGCAGAGCTTGCTCGGGGCTGCGAAGGCGACCCACGACCTGGTCTTCCGTGACCCCGCCGGGGCTGAGCAGCACCTGCACGAGCTCATGGCACACCTGACGGATCCTGTCCGGCCCAGCGAGCTCCCGGTGGTCCGCGGAGTGGCGGGTGGAGAGCCGGGTGGGCGGTACACCATCGAGGGACTGGTCGGGCATGGTTTCGTCCATCGCCGGTCCGGTCACCGCCTGCACGCCGCCGACGTCGTACAGGGGGCTGCCGAGGGTACAGTCCCGGTGATAGGCCCCGCGGAGATCGCCGGAGCTGCCCCGTGGGGCGATCGCCGGATCGACCGGCTCGGCTTCCTGGCCCGGTACAGCAGCGGGCGGCTGACGGAGCCCGGCGACATCGTCTATGTGACTGCCCCGCGACCAGCGGCCGTCGTGGACGTGGAGGGGTTCTGTGTGGTCGAGACGCCTGCGCGGATCTTCCGAGTTCCAGGGCGGGCGCGCGGCAGAGTCGTGCCGGAGGTGCTCGCCGCGGACATCAACGCGGCCGGCGCCGAGGCCCGGGATCCCGAGGGCTGGACCGTCCGGCTCGTTCCGCTGGACCAAGGCCCCGCCCTGTCCGAGGCTCTGACGGTGCTGCGCGAGGAGGAACGTGCGCTCCGCGCTCGCCTGGAAACGCTCACCGACCTCCGGGGAGGGCTCCTCGACGGTGTCGCGTCCGGGGTGGTCGGGCTGAGCACCGAGAATGTCAGTGTGCCGCGCGAGGATGAGCGCGGTCGATGAGAGAGGAAGGCACTGTGCCTCCGAAGTTGAAGGTGTCGGCGCCTGCGGCGTCGACGATGAAGGAACTCAAGGACACGCTCTGGAAGGCCGCGGACAAGCTCCGCGGCTCGATGGATGCGAGCCAGTACAAGGACGTGGTGCTGGGGCTGGTGTTCCTCAAGTACGTGTCCGACGCGTTCGACGAGCGGCGCGAGACGGTGCGTGTGGAGCTCGAGGCAGAAGGCCTGGACGAGGCGACGATCGCCGAGCTGCTCGACGACCCGAACGAGTACCGCGCGGCCGGCGTTTTCTGGGTGCCGCGGCACGCGCGCTGGTCGTATCTCGCGCGGTTTGCCAAGGGCCGGCCCGCGGGAGCCGACGGCGAGGCGGTGGACCCCGCGACGGTTGGCGAGCTGATCGACGCGGCCATGGAGCACATCATGGGCTCCAACCCGTCCCTCAAGGGCACGCTGCCCACGCTGTTCAACCGCGAGTCGGTGGACCAGCGCCGCCTGGGCGAGCTGGTCGACCTGCTCAACTCCGCGCGCTTCCGGGGAGACGGTGCGCGCCGGGCGCGCGACGTGCTCGGCGAGGTCTACGAGTACTTCCTGGGCAAGTTCGCCGCTGCCGAGGGCAAGCGGGGCGGGGAGTTCTATACGCCGCCCGGTGTGGTGCGCGTGCTCGTCGAGGTGCTGGAGCCGTACCAGGGCAACGTGTACGACCCGGCGTGCGGTTCGGGCGGCATGTTCGTGCAGGCCGAGAAGTTCCTCGAGCGGCACGGTGCCAACCCGCAGGACATCTACGTGTTCGGCCAGGAGCTCAACGAGCGCACCTGGCGCATGGCCAAGATGAACTTGGCCGTGCACGGCCTGACCGCCCAGCTGGGTGCGAAGTGGGAGGACACCTTCGTCCGGGACCTGCACCCGGACACGAAGATGGACTACGTCATGGCCAACCCGCCCTTCAACATCAAGGACTGGGCACGGTCGGAGGACGACGCCCGCTGGGCCTACGGCGTGCCGCCGGCGGGCAACGCGAATTACGCGTGGATCCAACACATCCTGTCCAAGCTGGGCCCGACGGGTACCGCCGGCGTAGTGATGGCGAACGGGTCGATGTCGTCCAACTCCGGGGGAGAGGGCCAGATCCGGGCGCAGATCGTCGAGGCGGACCTCGTCTCGTGCATGGTCGCGCTGCCGACCCAGCTCTTCCGGTCGACCGGGATTCCGGTGTGCGTGTGGTTCTTCTCGCGCGACAAGGGTGCTCGGGCGGGTGAGGTGCTGTTCATCGATGCTCGGAATCTTGGGCACATGGTGGACCGGGCGGAGCGGGCACTCTCCGACGAGGACATCACCAAGATCGCGGACACGTACCACGCGTGGCGGGGGAAGCCTTCGGCCGCCGCGAAGGGCCTCGTTTACGAGGACGTCGCCGGGCTCTGCCGGACGGCGACCCTCGCTGAGGTCAAGGAGGCCGGGTACGCGCTGACGCCTGGGCGGTACGTGGGTGCGGCCGAGGTCGAGGACGACGGCGAGCTGCTGGACGAGAAGATCGCGCGGCTGACGAACGAGCTGTACGAGGCTTTTGATGAGTCGGCGCGGCTGGAGGCTGTGGTGCGGGAGCAGCTGGGGAAGGTCGAATGAGGCGCCGAGTTCGGCTCGGAGACCTGTTCTCAGTCAAGCATGGATTTGCGTTTCCAGGCGACGAGTTTTCCGAGGATCCTGCATATCCGACGGTCACAACCCCAGGGAACTTCGCAATTGGTGGTGGATTCAAACAGAGTCGTCCAAAGACTTTCTCGGGTGAAGTTGACCCCGAGTACGTGCTCGAACCCGGTTCCCTGGTACTTAGCCTGACGGATCTTAGTAAGAGTTCAGATACACTGGGGTCGCCCGCATTGGTCCCTTCGGGACGAACCTATCTGCATAATCAGCGGATCGGTCTTGTGGTTCCGAAGGTTCCAGAATGTGTACCCCGGTTTCTCTCCTACTACTTGCGCCTGCCGGGTTACCGCCACCATGTCGTAGGGACCGCCTCAGGTAGTACCGTTAAACATACGAGTCCTTCGCGCATTTATGAGTTCGAGGCAAGCATCCCGGATACGGCAAGCCAGTTCGCCATCGCCGACGTCCTGAGCGCCCTCGACGACAAGATCGCGGCCAACACCAAGCTCGCCACCACCGCGCTTGAGTTGGCACTTGCCATCTACCGGCGAGCGGTCAACCGCCTGCCGCTGGTATCGATGAGTTCCGTTCTCGCACCGATCCTCGGAGGCACGCCGGCGCGCTCCCGGGCAGATTACTGGGATGGAGATGCCTTGTGGATCTCTGCCAGGGACGTGACCGGCGCCGGCAGGGGCGTGATCCTCGATACAGCCGAGAAGATCACAGACATTGCGGTCGCGGCGACAAAGGCAAAGCCCTTGCAGGCTGGGTCGGTAATTCTGACCGCTCGAGGGACTGTTGGTGCAGTTGCGCGACTCGGGCGTGCTGCCTCGTTTAATCAGTCTTGCTATGGTTTTGAGGCAACAAAGATCCCCGCCGGAGTGCTTTATTTCATGATTCGTGAGGCGTCGGAGAGTGCACGGGCACATGCGCATGGCTCGGTATTTGACACCATCACCATGAAGACCTTCGATGATCTCGTCGTTCCGAAATTTTCGGACGAAGTATTGAGGAATGTCGAAGGATGCATCGCGCCACTGCTTGAAACAGTAACGGCAACTGAGGTGGAGGCGCGGAAGTTGGCGGTAATGCGTGATGCCCTCCTGCCTGCCCTCATGTCCGGCCGCCTCACCGTCCGTGACGCGGAGGCGACAGTCGAAAGCGCCGTTGATGGCAGCGCCGTCGGACCCGAAGCGCGGGCAAACGGCACGCTCTGGTGACCACCACGACGGCGGACCAGAGTCCGCCGCCGTGGTGTCCCGTACCTACTGGCTGTGGCAACTCAACGAGGAGCGAGCATGACGTCGCAGGACTTGCGGTTCAACGCACCCCCAGGATGGCCAGCGGCTCCCGAGGACTGGCGGCCTCCGACAGGCTGGAAGCCTGATCCGTCGTGGCCCGCTGCCCCGGAAGGGTGGGTGTTCTGGGTGCCCAAGGCCCCGCCGTCGCTTGCCCCGCAGTCACCACCGGCCCCACAGCTGGCTGTCGCCGTGCCCGCGGCGGCCATTGCGCAGCCTGCCGAACGGTCCGTCCCGATCTTCGGTGCGAGGAAGAAGGCTCGCGAGCTCGGCTCCGAGGTTGAGGCGCTACGTGCAGAGCTCCAGCGTGTCGGTGCGCTCGATGCGCGCCAGATCGAGCAGGAGCGCGCCGAAGCCCGCGAGCGGTTCGAGGCGGAGATGCGCGAGCACGAGGGGCGGCGGACGGAAGTCGTTCGGCAGCTCGAGACCGAGGTAGCACGGCTCAGGGCCGACCGGGACGAGGCGACGTCTGCTGTGCGGCAGTTGCGTGAGCAGGTGGTCGAGCTGAACGAGGTGCAGCTGCTGCAGGAGGTCGGGCTGTATGAGTACCAGCACCCTCTGGCGAACGCAGACGCCTATCGGGACCGCCTCGACGCGCTCCGCGCGCGGATCAAGGACATGGCCAAGAAGGACGGCGGTGCGATCACCGCAGTGTCCGGATGGACCGTGAACGGGTCGGCCGCTGAGGGTAAGCGGATGGTCGCGCAGACTTCCAAGCTCATGCTGCGCGCCTACAACGGCGAGGCGGACGTACTGGTCCGGGGGATGCGGCCCTATCGGTTGGACGCGAGCGTTGACCGGCTGAACAAGTCCGGCGAGACCATTGCCAAGCTCGGCAAGTCCATGCAGATTGCGATCACGCCGTCATTTCACCGCATGCGCGTGGAGGAGCTCAAACTCACCGCTGACTTCCTCCAGAAGCAGGCGGAGGAGAAGGAAGCACAGAAGGAAGAGCGCGCCCGGCTGCGCGAGGAACGCAAGGTGGCGCAGGAACTGGCCAGGGAGAAGGAGAAGCTTGAGAAGGAGCGTAGCCATTACGCGAACGCTCACGCGGCACTGCTGGCGAAGGGCGACGTCGAGGGTGCAGCCCGGCTCGCCGAGCAGATCAGCGAGGTGGACCAGCAGATGGAGCAGGTCGACTTCCGCGCCGCCAACCACAGAGCCGGCTACGTGTATGTGATCTCGAACCTCGGGGCGTTCGGTGAGCACATGATCAAGGTGGGGCTCACACGGCGTCTCGAACCGCTCGACCGTATCCGTGAGCTCGGTGACGCCTCCGTGCCGTTCGGTTTCGACGTGCACGCCCTGTTCTTCGCGAACGACGCCGTGGGCATCGAGGCGGAGATGCACCGGCGACTGGCCAACACGCGGGTCAACCGGGTGAATCTCCGTCGCGAGTTCTTCTACGCCACGCCGAACGAGGCTCTGGTTCACCTGCGCGACCTGGCCGGGGACGTGCTGACGTTCGAGGAGATCCCAGAGGCCATCGAGTTTCGGCAGAGCCTGACGATCGCGGGCGGTAGCTGACCGAGGCGTCGTGGCAGAGCGCAGCCGCCATTCCTACAAGGTTAACCTTGTGCAAGGAGGTGGCTCAATGACTCCCGATGAGATCGATGCTTCTCTGGCATCTCCCGAGACGGTCCTCGCCGAGGCACTCGCGCAGGAAGATCAGCATCTTCTGCACACGCTCGTGATGCGGCGTCGTGCGCTCGGGTTGTCGCAATCAGCGGTTGCGGAGCGCATGGGCGTGAGTCAGGCCGCGATCAGCCTGTTCGAGCGGGCGGGCAACGACCCCCATCTGTCAACGGTGCGCCGGTACGCCCGAGCCCTCGGTGTCGTGGTGCGGCACCGCGTCGACACCGACGGCGCAGACCACGTGACGCAGTCGGACGCCAGCAGAGTTATGAAAACAGGCCCTTAGCGCCTGAATTCCCGCTGCGGCCAGTCGAAGCGCTGAGGCCATGACGACCCAGTGTGGCGAGTGCTACTCGGTTCGAGACGGAGCTGGAGCGTGTGGGGACGGATGCCGACCACTCGGAATTGAGCCTCGATGCCAGGCTCTGGCCAAGACACCTGGTTCTGAAAGAACCACATGGCGTCCACGAAGCCATGGACCCGGTTATGCCAGATGTCGACGTAGGTGCCTGTGACACCTGACGGCCATGGGTTGGAACCGAATGTCCCCTGGACAAGAGATCCGTCGGGGAACGGGCCTGTCGTCGTCGGGGCAAATTTCCGATGGTTGATGGCCTTGCGGAACACGTGGTCGAACTCGTCGGCCTCGACCAAGATCGCACCCGCGGGGACTTCCACGAGGCCTTCAGCCGGTACGCCATAGACGGCTTCGTAGAGCTGAACTCCGAGCAGTCCGGCCCGATCCCGCAATGCGATCATTTCATCCAGGCGGGCCGCGACAATCGGTTCGCCACAACGCAGGACCACATGGCGGGCGGCATAGCCCTGGTCGTCGAGTTCGAGCCAGTGCCACTCGTCCTCGTCGGGCCAGTAAGCACGAAATCGTCGCTGCACGGGCTCGACCTTAGTGCGGAGGCCGCCCAAGTTTCGGGCCTGGCTTCTGCCGCCGGCCGTTGGTGCAGGAGGGCGCTTCGGGGCTCTCCCCGACCGTGGTGTGCGCGGAAGGTGCTAGTCGAGCACGTCACTTCGGCTCGGGGAAGGCTTCAGCGGCAGCGCCGCCCGGTCGCCAGGACAGGTTCTTGACCGACTCGCCGGCGCGGTACTTGTTCCACGCCTTGATGCACAGCGCGGTGATCCACCGGGCGTTGCGTGCACCACGCACGCTCACCGAGTTGTCCAGTGCCCGCAGCAGGACGTGGATCGGGTCGCCGTCGGTGAGCGGGGCGCGGTCTTCGATCACCTTGAAGAAGTAGTCCGCGTCGTCACCGTCGATCTGCGAGAACCGGAACCACAGGTAGATGGCCACTGAGGACGGGACGCCGCGTCGCGAGAGGGGCCCTGTGCGGGGCGCAAACTCGCGTAGCCAGGAGTACTTCTCCAGAGTGCCGAGCGACTGCTGAGTCGTCGGCGTGTAGGACCAGCCACCCGCGTTGTCACCGACCAGCTCGTAGGCGGTAATGCGCCGCAAGCCGGCTGCCAGAGCGGTGTAGTGCGCCTCGCCGCGCAGGTGCAGGACGTCTGACAGCTTGCGCTTGGCGCCGCCGTCGATCGTGTCCTGAGCGTCCTTCTCTGCGCCGCGGACCACGAGCATCCGCACCGTCACCTCAGCCTGGAGGATGGCAAAGAGGCGGTGCTGTCCATCCAGTAGCGTGCCGTCCTTCGCGAAGACGATGGCGGCTCCGTTGTCCTTCCAGTTGCCTGCCATCATGTCGGTCGCGTATCCGTCGATGACCCGCTGGCGAGAATTCCTGTTGTGGGTGTTCTTGGTCAGCCACTGCTCGGCGAGGTCAGGCGTGACCACGACGAACTCGGCACGGTAGGTGTCAGCGGCAATGTTGAAGTTCACGGGTTCCCTCGGTTCTCATTGATTCGGTCGATCGGGACCTGGCGGCCTCGACCGCTACCAAGGGTTGGCCGCGTGGACGCACGGGCCACCCCTATCCCTACTGCTTGGCCCAGGTCCCGCACCTCGCCGACGTGAAGACCTGTCCGTCCTGCACCGTCACCACGGGATAGCCGCCGCCGGGGATGTCGTTCTCGATGATGTCCGACCCGTTGCTGCCGCCTGCCGTGATCTCCCAATAGCAGTTGGACGACACGGCTTCCTTGGTGCGGTAGGTGCCGGGCTGGACGTCGGAGCCCACCGACCAGGTGCCGTCGGTGACCTGCGACGCCTCGATCTTCTTCTCGACGTTCGTGACTGCCTTTTCACGGGCGTCGACATCCGCTTCGAGCTCGGCCACTGCGTCCTCACGCTCCTCGAGCTCGGTCTCCCGGTCGCCGTATGTCTCCACCTCACGCTCCAGAGTCGTGACGCGAGACTCGGCGTCGTCCTTCTGATCGGTGACGGTTGTGAGGTCGCCGCTGAGCGCGTCGTTCGCGGCGTGCAAGGTGTCGTTGTCCTGCTTGCCGTCGACGCCGTACGCGACGGCGCAGACCAGCAGGATGCTGAGCCCGATCGTGGCGCCGTGCCGGCGGGCGAACGATCCGCGGCTCGGGCTGGTCGGAGTGGTCGAGGTGAGGTCATGGCGCATGGTGTGTTCTCCGGGGTTTGGCACAGTGCTACGGGGTCGAGACGACGAGGTCGAGGCCGGTGTCGGGGTGGTACGACCAGCTCGCGGTGAAGGAGTCCCACGAGTCGGTGACTCGTCCGTCCAGGGCACGCGTCGAGTTCATGGTCTGTGTGACGCGCTCCGGCGTGTCGAGCTCGGCCAGGAGGCAGCCGACGGTCTCGTAGTCGACGCCGTCGGTGTCGTCGTCTCCCTGCGTGTCGACGATCAGCGTGGATGCCTCGTCCGCGATCAGGGCGCCGGCGCTCTCCGCACCGCAGGCGTCATAGGCGTCCTGGATCCCCGACGCCACGGTCGGTGACGGGGATGCCGAGTGCTCGACGGCTTCGTTGCTGGAACCGGAACCACCGGCAGGTAGGGCGATACCCACGACGACTCCCAGAATGAAAGCCCCCGACGTGACAGCGATCGTGGTGGTGTGACGTCGAGGGGATGACACCGTGGCGGGCTGGACTTCAGGACCTACGTCTGGCCCAGCCGGGCTGTCCGATCCATCGTCGGATCCATACGAGTTCACGGCGGGCTGAGGCGGGGCCTCGGGCGGGGTAGGCGGCAGCAGGCTCATGTACGGAGCATCGGCCTGATCGGCCTGTGCGGTCACGGCGCTCATTGAGAACCCGGGATATCGGTTTGGATGCGTGTCCCGGACTGGGGCCGGGTGGCCTCACCGGCTCTCGCGGTGACGGATGGAGCATCGATTGCCGCAGCGTTGTGTCAAACGTCCGGTTGAAAAATTCTCCGGCGACGTCAGAGCTACCGGACTCGACGGAACGCGGATCGGACCCTGCGAGAGAGAACCGGTACCTTCGACGTGAATTGCTCGGTACCGTTGCGCGGTGACATGGCTGAGCCCCGACCCTGTTGATATTGGACGCCTGGACTGGTTGCGCCAGGATCCGTTGGCGGGAGGCAGCGTCTGGCCGCGGGCGACGGCGGCTGAGCTGCGGGAGTGGCACACCTGGGGCTTTACGGGAAGCGAGATCGTGGCGTGGCGCGAGGCGCTCGTGCGGTCGATGCAGATCGAGGTGCGCGAGGACGATCCGGAGGGCCTCTACGCGTCGATGCTCCCCATGTCGGCCGCGCTCTGGAGGGGCGGCGGATTCTCCCCGACAGAAGCCGGTAAATGGTGCGAGGCCACAGCCGGGCACACTGCGAATGTCAACGTTCCGGTCTTCGCGCGTGAATGGTGTGCGCTTGAACTCGATGCCGACCTCGGAAGAGAGTGGCTCGGCGAACTGGATGTGTTCGGTGATCTCGAGATCGACCTTCGAGACATCGGCCGCCTGCTCAATGCCGGGTGGTCATCCACAATCGCTTTTCTGTTCCTTTTGCTCCGTCGGATGGCCACGGGCGCCCAGGTCGGTCTGCCTGAGGCCGTTGCCTGGGCCGAGACTGGCTTGCCGGTCGAGCTTGTCCTCACCTACGCGCGTGCTGGGATGCAGTTGGGCGACATCGGACGAGCTGAGCGGTCTCGGCGCGAGACGCTCGCCCAGGGGCAGCCGTGGAAGCCGCCGATGGTTCTGACGGTGAGCCCCGAGGATGGCGCCATGCTGAACGTCGTCATTGCGGGCGCACGGGACCTTGGGATACCCGCTGGTCCGTGGACGGAGTTCGTCTGGCCGGACGCCCGGATCACGCGGACATTGCGCCAGAGTCTTGACAGATACGACCAGCCTGCCGAATGGCCGCCGCGTGACCTTCCGACGAATCGTCCCCAGCCGCAGCAGGGCGTGGGATCGCCATGGGACACCTTGGAGAGCCGGAATGGCTGGGTCGAGCCGCCCATGATTCCCGAGGACCACGCGCTCCCTCCGGAGATGGGCTTCCTCTCAGAAGGGGCGCACTTACAGGCGATCCATGACTATCTCGCGGCCAACGTCGACAATCTTGAAGTAGATGAACATTGCGAGATCGCTTGGCCGCCAGAGGGATACCTCTGGACGCCTGGTTCGTATTGGGAACCGAACGACGAGGATGAGGACGTCGAGTGCTCGGAGCATGGCGAGATACCCAACGGCGACTGTGACGAGTGCGAGGAGTTGGCGGCCGAATCCGTCGCAGGAGCGACGAAGGAGGCGCGAGAGGAAGAGGACTCCGTTCCGGCGGTATGGCACTGGCTACTGCATGTCACTACGTTCTCTTCCGGCGAGGGGTCAAGCTCCGACGCGGACGAGGAGACGTGGGAGTGGTTTGAGACGGCGATGCATCCGTTGTCGGTTTACTACAGTGAGAGCGCGGTTCGCTGATTCTTCCGTGGCGTCCAGCCGGAGCCGGGGCACAATGCCACTTAGCTTGTCATGCGGCTTTGGGTTCTCCGGTGACGGTCGGGAGGGCCGCCAGACGGATCGTAGGTGGCCCGTCGTGACAGGTGCCGACGTGGTAGGGCTTCTTGGGCTGGAGTTGCCGGTGCGGCGATTGACGACGCGCGAGCGCCGGGGCCCTGTGTGCTGGCCCGACGAACAGGATCCGTCGGGCCGGCTGTGATCAGCGGCTATCGCTTCCGCGGCCGAGGTTCTTCCGGGAGTGGCCTGCTGTGCACGACGGCCAGCTTCCTGTTGGGGCGCGTCAGCGACGTGTACAGCGGCCCGAGGCGACCAAAGTTTTCCGGAAAGTCAGCGGGTTCGCTGACTACGACGCCGTCGAACTCGAGACCACGAGCCTCGTCGGGCTGCATGACGACGACCTGCCGTCCGGCCTTCTCCCAGAAGCGTTGGTCACCCTGCCGCGCCCGCCAACCTTCACCCCGGAACAGTGCTCGGATACGAGAAGAATCGACGTCGATCACCGCGACCGTGCCCTCCGGGTAGGCGCTCAACAGTCGATCGACCTCACTGCGCACGGTGGCGGCGAGGTCCTCCCGCCCAGCGCGGGTGGCCGCGGGGGCCGGTCCGTCATTCTGGAAAGCAAGGAGTGCGCGTTCCGTCTTGGGCAGAAGCCCCTTCGCGTACTCCAGGATGGGGAGGGTCGATCGATAGCCCCGTTCGAGCCGTGGCTCGACGCGGGGGTATTCGATGACTGCGGCCACCTGCCTCGACGATGCGAGCGTATGGTCCGATCGGCGCTGGTTGAGGTCGCCGAGGATCGTCCACCCATCCTCTTCGTTCAGTGCGGCGAGCGGCATCCACTCCAGAGCGGTGACGTCCTGGCCACCTGATGGTGTTGGTAGAGGTCATAGCCATGAACGCTGCACGGGGTGAACTACCGGATGAGGCACCGGACTCTCGTGAGGCGTCTTAGCGGGCTCCTGGTCTACGGCTCGCCCGGCGAGCCGTAGCGGTCAAATGCACCAACGGTCGAGCAGCCGGTGACATCCCAGATCGTCGTCTTGGCCCTGGTCGAGCGCCGACGCCTACCGGGCCGGGGCGCGAGGTCATCGCCTGGAACTGGGACTGGACGTCCACCTCGGCTGCGCCGCTCCGCTGGTTCCCCAGCTTCCCGGGACCGAAACCCTGACAGCAGCTTGACGCGGGACGCCTGATCCACTGCTCGCGGGGCCTGAAGGAGTAGCATTCCGGAAGGGTTTGGCTAGGTCTCGCACCGTTGCCTGGGCCAGACCCTGGGCGGTCGCCCCTGCAACCGGCTCCGCGGGTACTTGCCTTGACGACGATGGAGGCTCCGCATGGCGTTTGACAGCGAGGATGAGGTCAAGGCGGCGCTCGGGATCACGTCGTGGAGGAACTTGTCGAAAGACAACGTGGTCAAGTTCGCTGCGATGCGGCCGGACATGAACAAGGATGTCGCCCAGGCGATCGTCGCGCAGCTTCCGGTGTACACCAGGCTCGGTCTCGATGTCATGGAATCCGTGAGGAACGTTCACGACTCCACGCTGGGATCGAACCGGCACAGCCAGGACCGTGTTCATGATGGGTTTGCCGAGGTTCGGGAGATGGCCAAGGAAGAGCTCAAGAGGGAAGACCTGAGCCCCGAGGAGCGGCGGTACTATCACGAAGCCGCGAAGGAGACGGCGCAAAAGGAGTTCGAGAAGGACTCCGAGAACAAGCGGTTCCTCGACGGGCTGCTCGGCAAGACCGTCACCGTGGCAGGCATCGTCGTCGCTGCCGGGGTCGCGATTGCCGGTGGCCGGGCGGCACTTCAACGCGGCGATGACACGACAGGCACCCGGGACACGTGACAGCCTCACCCGGGTGGCTTCTCGTCTCAGAGCGCCTGCGGCGTTGAAAGACCAGACACATGCGAAAACGGGTATGTGGCGGATCAGTCGTCGCAGTAGCAGGACCCCGACGCCGATCGCGTCATCCCACACGTCTCGCAGGTTCCCGTGCGACTGCTGGCTACGGCCGCCCCCACGCTCGTGCTCGCCGTGCGCTCGGTGAAGTCGGCGGCACAGGTCTTGCAGTGCGGCAGCTCCCGCATCTGCTCGTCGCTCGCTGGGTATGGCGGCGGGCCAAGAAGGCCACCCTGCTCGTCGCGGTACCAATGCCAACAGTCCTCATGGTGCCGCCGCCGCGGGCGCTCGCCAGTGAGGTCGCCAGTGGTCGCGTTCACCGGGTCCTTCACCCAGACAAGGCCAGGAAACTGGATCTCCGTCGTCATGATCGGCAGCGTAGACGGAGCATCTGACATTCAGCCCCTTGTCGCGGCGTGCTGCCTGACGTGATCTGCCAGCGGACCGTGTTGCCGAAGTAGACGGAGAGTAGACGGTGTCTACGGAGGGCAACACAGTCCGCGCGGTAACACTCCCTCCGGAGGCAGAGGTCGAGAGACCAGGCCCAGATCTACGACTCCAGATACCGCAGCACCGCCAACACCCGCCGGCTGTACCCGCCCTCACCCACCAACCCCAGCTTGTCGAAGATCGCATTCGAGTGCTTCTCCACCGCCGACGTCGACACGAACAACGCCGCAGCGATCCCCGCATTGGTCCGCCCCTCGGCCATCAACGAGAGCACTTCCCGCTCCCGCTCCGTCAGCACCCCGAGCGCATGCGACGTGTCCCGAAACAGCTGCCGCACCACATCCGGATCCAGCACCAGCCCCCCGACGCGCACCCGCTCCAGGGCGTCGAGAAAGTCGTCCACCCCCATCACCCGGTCCTTGAGCAGGTATCCGACGGCGCGCGCGTCGTCACCGAGCAGCACCTGCGTGAACTCGCGTTCCACGTACTGCGACAGCACGAGGATTCCCACCTCCGGCCAGCGCTCCCGGATCTCCACGGCCGCCCGCACGCCCTCGTCGGTGTGCGTGGGCGGCATCCGCACGTCCAGCACGACGACGTCGGGCCGCTCCGCCGCCAACCGCGCCAGCAAAGGCCCAGCGGAACCGTAGGCGGCGACGACGTCGTGTCCCTCGTCCGTCAGGAGGCTGCGGATGCCCTCGCGCAGCAGGGCGGAGTCCTCGGCGAGCATCACGCGCACGGCAGCGTCACCTCGATCCGGGTCGGCCCGCCGGCCGGGCTGTCCACGGCCAGCGTGCCGCCCGCGGCGGCCACCCGCCCGCCCAGGCCGGCCAGCCCATGTCCGGGCGACAGGGCAGCACCGCCGACGCCGTCGTCTCTGATCACCACGTCCACGACGCCATCCTCCGAGAGCCCATCCAGAGCCCCACCATCGTCAACGGCACCAGTGCCACCTCGAACCCGCACCAGAACACCCGCCGACCGGGCCCCCGAATGCTTCGCCACGTTCGTCAGCGCCTCCGCCACCACGTAGTACACCGTCGTCTCCACGCCCGACGGCAGCCGCTCCGGCGAGTCCCACTCCAGCTCCGTCGGCACCCCCGCACGAGACACCAGCTCCGCCAGCACCGGCGCCAGCCCGTGCGTGTCCAGCGCGGTGGGCCGCACCCGCCACGCGACCTCTCGCAGGTCAGTCACCAGCCGGTCCGCCTCCAGCGCCGCGTGCTCCAGCAACGAAGCCCCAGCAGACCCAGGACCAACGGCCCGCCGCGCCCGGTTCACCAGCAGCCCGAGCGCCACGGCCCGCTGCTGCACCCCGTCGTGCAGGTCCCGCTCGATCCGCCCCCGCTCGGCATCCAGAGCGGACAACAGCTCGGCCCGGCTCACCGTCAGCGACTCGACCTGCGCCGCCAACCGTTCGCTGCGGCTCGGCGCCAGCCACCGCGCGGCGGCCGACCGGTCCAGGAGCCCCACCCCGATCAGCCCCATCAGGTCCAGGTAGAGCAGGACCGCACCCAGGGGCACCAGGGCGAGCATCTCCGGCGTCGTCAGACCGCTCTCGAACGCCTGGTCGACAGTGAACCGTACGTCGAACAGCCACGACGCCAGGCTCGCGACCACCCCGAACAGCCCGTACGCCAGCAGCCCGAGCACCGGCGTGCCCACGAGGCCGACCCCGACCCGCGCCGCGAGATACCGGGCGGCCCGCGGAGAGGTGAGCGCGGCGCCGCCGTCGGCCCAGCCGAGAAACCGCACCGAACGACGGCGGTGCCACGCGACCAGCGCGCCCACCCACCCGAACGGCGTCCGCCGCCGCACGGACACGACGGCGGCCATTGCGCCGACGAGGTCCACCGGCCATGTCACCGTGCCAAGGGCCGCGCCCCACAGCATGCGGGCAGGGGTGCTGCGCCAGACGGCGGGGGAGGGGTCCACCTCGCCAGGATAGGGACGACGCCGCCCGCGCGGACTGCGGTAAACCACACCCCGCCCTGCGGCGAATCCGCCCAGCCGTGCGGACAGGCCCAGCGCGCCCGACACGTCCAGATCCATAGCGTCCTGGCCATGACGACACACAGCTTCACCTCGACCGTCGCCGACTGGGCGATCGGCCTCATGGAGACCCTCGGGGCCCCGGGCGCGGGCGTCGCGATCGCCCTGGAGAACCTGTTCCCGCCCCTGCCCAGCGAGGTGATCCTGCCCCTGGCAGGCTTCACCGCGGCGCAGGGCAGCCTCGTGCTCTGGCAGGTCCTCGTGTGGACGACGGCGGGGTCCGTGGCCGGCGCCATCATCCTCTACGCCCTCGGAGCGTGGCTCGGCCGCGACCGGCTGCGCGCGATCGTCGACCGGATGCCGCTCGTCTCGCTGGAGGACCTGGACAAAGCCGAGAACTGGTTCACCCGGCACGGGCAGAAGGCCGTGCTGGTCGGCCGGCTCATCCCCATCGTGCGCAGCCTCATCTCCGTACCCGCGGGCGTGGAGCGCATGCCACTGGGCCGATTCCTCGCGTTCACGACGCTCGGCTCCGCGCTCTGGAACACCCTGCTCGTCGGTGCCGGCTACCTGCTGGGGGAGCAGTGGCACCTCGTCGAGGAGGGCGTCGGAGTGTTCCAGAAGGTCGTGGTCGTCGTGGTCGTCGCGCTGCTGGCCTGGTGGCTCGTGCACACGCTGCGACGCCGCTCCGCGCGTGGCGTGCCGGACCAGGACGCGCCACGGCACGTGCGTCAGCGCTGAGGACCAGCGCCCGGTCAGCCGCCCAATCAGCCCGTCGACGTCTCCGTGTGCTGACGCACCGACACCTGGAGCCCGTCGGCGATCATCTTCAGGGCCTCCTCGAAGTCCCCGCCGTCCGACGGCCGCGCGGTCGCGTTCTCCGGGTTCAGCGACGACGCGTCCGCGGCCAGCAGCCCGAACGAGTCCGCGGTCAGGCGCTGCTGCTCGTGGAACGTGTACCCGACGACGAAGTGCATGACGGCCTCCGCGGCGACCCGGGACAGCGAGTCCGGCACGCCGTCGCGGCGGGTGACCGTCATGAGCTGTGGGCGGACGGGGGAGTCGACGAGCCCGAGCGCCAGCGAGCTCGACACCAGCTCGGCGGCGTCGCGATAGGCGAGCAGGCACTCGCGCAGTCGTGCGCCCAGCCGGCGGACCGTCTCGGAGACGGACATCTCCTCGACGCGCACGTCCTCCATCGGCCGGAGGATCCGCGCGCTGACCGCGGCGAGCAGCGCCTGCTTGTTCGGAAAGTGCCAGTAGAGGGCACTGGCCCGGACCTCGAGAGCGGCGGCGATATGGCGCATCGTCAGGTCGGGCAGCCCGTACTCGTCCAGGAGGCGCAGGGCCACCTCGGACACGTCGTCGCGGGTGTGCCGGCGTCCGCTTGGTGATCCGCTCATCACGACAGTATGGTACTGAACGCTGTTCAAGTGAACACCGTTAAGGAGAAGCGAGTGCGAGACGATCACGGACCACGGCGCAGGGTGCTCGACACGACCGATCTGGCGCGCGTCGCGGTATTCGCCGCGCTGGTTGCGGCCCTCGGCCTGCCGGGCAGCTTCAGCGTCCTCGGCGGTGTGCCCATCACGGCGCAGACCTTCGGGGTCATGCTCGCCGGCGCGATCCTCGGCCCGCGGCTCGGGGCGCTGTCCATCATCGCACTGCTCACCCTCACCGCCGTGGGGCTCCCGCTGCTGGCCGGCGGCCGCGGCGGCATCAGCGTGTTCGTCGGACCGTCCGCCGGCTACCTGATCGGCTGGATCGCGGGGGCGTTCGTCATCGGGCTGATCGTGCACTCGTCCGCCCGCAAGCCGGCGGTGTGGCGGACGGCGCTCGCCATGCTGGTCGGCGGCATCCTCGTGGTCTACGCCTTCGGCATCCCGGTGCAGAGCCTGGTCACACGGCTGCCGCTCGCGGAGACGGCGCTGACCAGCCTGGTGTTCCTCCCCGGCGACCTGGTCAAGGCCGCGCTGGCGACGCTCACCGTCTCGACGCTCCTGCGCGCGTATCCCCGTGCGTTCCGGCGG
The DNA here is from genome assembly GCF_042682255.1 of Promicromonospora aerolata. Taxonomy (NCBI): domain Bacteria; kingdom Bacillati; phylum Actinomycetota; class Actinomycetes; order Micrococcales; family Promicromonosporaceae; genus Promicromonospora; species Promicromonospora aerolata. The sequence goes on along the minus strand of NZ_JBHUHF010000001.1, from coordinate 1,301,182 downwards.
ACCTGGCGCCCGAGCGCCCGACAGGAGACCCAGGAGACCGACGCCCCGACGCCGTCGGCCCCATGACCGCACGCATCGTCGTGCTGCACGGCGTCGCGCACGACCTGGTCGACCGGATCCGGGAGGTGCGCGCCGCGGGTGACGTCCCGCTGGTCGGCGACGACCGCTGGCCCGATGCGCAGCGCGCCGCCGTGCACGATCTCGTTCGAGACGCGCGCCCGCCGCGGGGCGCGGCCTGGGCGTCGCTCACCTCCGGGAGCAGCGGCACGCCGCGCGTCGTGCTGCGCACGGCCGCATCCTGGGAGCGCTCGTTCCCGGCTGTCTCAAACCTCCTGTCCGACCCCGCCGTGCCGGAGGCGGAGCGGGCGGTCGTCCTGCCCGCGCCGCCGGCGTCCTCGCTCACCCTGTTCTCCGTGGCGCACGCCCTGAGCGGCGGCCCGCGCCCGGTGTTCCCGGGGGACGACGAGGGCCTCGCGGCGGCCACGTCGTTCCATGGCACACCGCACGCGCTGCGCACGCTGCTCGACGGCGGCAGGCTGTCGCGGCTGCGGACCGCACTGGTCGGCGGTTCCCACCTGGACCAGGACCTGCGTGCGCAGGCCGAGTCCAGGGGCATCCGGGTGGTCGCCTACTACGGCGCGGCGGAGCTCTCGTTCGTCGCGGTCGACGACGGCACCGGGCTGCGTTCCTTCCCTGGGGTGGACGTCGACGTGCGCGGCGGCGAGGTCTGGGTGCGGTCGCCCTTCACGGCCCTCGGCTACCTCGGCGACGGCGGACCGCTGCGGACCGACGGGGCCTGGGCCACGGTCGGCGACCTCGCCGAGCTGAACGCCGGCCCCGCCGCCCCCGGCCCTGGCCCCGGCGCCCTGCGGCTGCGCGGCCGCGCCGACGGCGCCATCATCACCGCCTCGGCGACCGTGATCCCCGAGGAGGTCGAGGCCGAGCTCCGGCAGGTTCCCGGTGTCGCGGACGCCGTCGTCTTCGGGGTCCCCGCCGGCGGTGTCGGAGCGCTCGTCGCCGCGATGCTGGAACCCGCTCCCGGATACCCCACGATCACCACGGGCTCGCTGCGCGATGTCCTGTCCGACCGGCTGGGACCGGCGCACCGGCCCCGGATCTGGTTCACCGGGGAGCTGCCGCGCAGCACCTCGGGAAAGCCGGCCCGGGCCGACGTCGTCCGCCGCGCGCTCGCCGGGGAGGTGAGCAGGGTTGCCGGATGAAGCGATGGTCGTCGCGGCCCGCCGGACGCCGATCGGTACCCGCGGGCGGGCACTGGCGTCCCTGGACGTCGGGCAGCTCGCCGCACCCGTCCTGCGCGCCGTGCGCGCCGATGCGGAGGGCGCCGTCGGACGCCGGCTCGCCGTCGCCGACGTCGTGCTGGGCAACTGCATGGGCCCGGGCGGCAACCCGGCGCGCGTCGCCGCCCTCGCGGCGGGGCTGGGGGTCGAGGTCCCCGGCGCGACCGTGGACCGGCAGTGCGGCAGCGGACTCGCCGCGGTGCTCGACGCCGCGACGGCGATCCACGCCGGGGACGACCGTCCGCGGATCGCCGGTGGGGTCGAGAGCGCGTCGACGGCGCCGGCCCGGTCGGTCGACGGTGTGCGGTACGACCGTGCCCCGTTCACCCCGGCGGGGTGGCCCGACCCGGACATGGTGCGGGCCGCGCAGGACCTGGCCTCGACCGACGGCCTCAGCAGGGAACGACAGGACGCGCACGCCGCACGCAGCCATCGCCGGGCGCTCGCCGCCCGCGATGCCGGACGGTTCGCGGCCGAGCTCGTCCCGGTGGCCGGGCTGACCGCGGACGATTCCGTCGGGGTCGCCGAGCGGGTGCTGTCCCGGCTGCCCGTCCTGTTCGACGACGGCACCCTGACCGCCGGGACGTCCACGCGCATCAGCGACGGGGCCGCGGCGGTCGCCGTCGTGCCGCGCGGGCTGGCGGGCTCCGCGCCGGGGCTCGCGCTGCGGGCGCACGCGGTGGTCGGCTGCGATCCCGCACTGCCCGGGATCGGGGCCGCGCCGGCCGTGCGCGCGGCCCTCGACTCCGCCGGAGCCGACGTCCGCGAGGTCGCCGCGTTCGAGATCGTCGAGGCGTTCGCGGCCCAGTCGCTGGCCGTGCTCGGCCGCCTCGGTCTCGACGACGACGACCCGCGCGTGTGCGCCGACGGCGGAGCGCTGGCCCTGGGCCACCCGTGGGGCGCGAGCGGCGCGGTCAGCGTGGTGCGCCTGTTCGGGCGGCTCGTCCGGGCGGGCGCCCCCGCCGGGACGCTCGGTGTCGCGGCGGCGTCCGTGGGCGGCGGGCTGGGCGTCGCGGCCCTCTTCGAGGTGGTCCGGTGAGCGGCGTCCAGCTCCAGGGCGTGCACGTGCGCCTGGGCGACACGGACGTGCTGCGCGACGTCACGCTCGCGCTGGACGCGCGGTCCATCGCCGTCGTCGGGGAGAACGGTTCGGGCAAGTCGACGCTCGCGCGCCTGCTCAGCGGACTGGTCGCCGCGAACGAGGGCACCGTGCGGGTCCTCGGCCTCGACCCGGTACGGCAGGCCGCGGAGCTGCGCCGCCGCGTCGCGGTGATCTTCAGCAACCCGGACGCGCAGATCGTCATGCCCACGGTGGCGGAGGACGTCGCGTTCTCGCTCCGCGCCGAGAAGCTGCCACGCGCCGAGAAGGCCCGGCGCGTCGGGGCGGCGCTCGACCGGTTCGGCCTCGCCGACCTCGCCGACCGGTCGTCGCACGACCTGTCCGGCGGCCAGAAGCAGCTGCTCGCCCTGTGCGGCGCCTTCGTCCGGCGCCCGGACCTGGTGGTCGCGGACGAGCCGACCGCCTACCTGGACGCGCGCAACGCCCGCCGGGTCGCGGACCACCTGTTCGCCGACACGTCGCACCCGGACGCGTCGCACCGGCTGGTCCTCGTGACGCACGACCTGCGGCTCGCGCAGCGCTGCGACACGGCGGTGCTCGTCCAGGACGGGACGGTGACCCAGGTGGGACCACCCGCGCACGTGATCGAGACGTACGAGGCAGGTATCCCGTGGTGACCCTGTACCGGCCCGGCGACGGTCCGTGGCACCGGCTGCGAGCAGGGCCCAAGACGGCCCTCCTCCTGCTCGTCGTGCTCGGCATCTGCCTGCTCCCGGCGACCTGGTGGGCCGCCGGGGTCATGGCCGGCGTCTGCCTCGCGTGCTACGCCGTACCCGGTGCCGGGATGCGCGAGCTGGGCCGTCAGCTCGTCGCGACCCGCTGGATCGTCGGCGTGACCCTCGTCGGCCAGCTGATCTTCCTCGGTCCGGAGAGCGCCGCGGCGAACACCTCCCGGGTCGCCGTGGCCGTGGCGCTCGCCGGGCTCCTCGCGCTGACCACCCGGGCGACCGAGCTGCTGGAGACGGTCGAGCGCGCGATGCAGCCGCTCGCGCGGCTGCGTATCGACCCCGGCCGGGCCGCGCTGACCCTGACCGTCACGCTGAGCACGCTGCCCGTGCTCGCGAGCCTGGCCCGCACCGTCCGCGAGGCACAGCGGGCCCGTGGTGGCGGGCGCAGCCTGCGACACTTCGCCATGCCGTTCCTGGTCATGGCGCTCAAGCACGCGGACGAGCTCGGCGAGGCCCTCGCCGCACGGGGCGTGCGATGAGGCCGGTGGTGCTCGGCCCCACGGTCGACGAGCAGACGAGATGCATCCACTACCGGACACCGCTCGACATCATCGCTGTCCGGTTCGCCTGCTGCGGCCGCTACTACCCCTGCCACCTGTGCCATGACCGCACCGCGGACCACCCGTCGCGGCCGTGGCCGGCCGGAGCGGGCGACGTGCGGGCGGTGCTGTGCGGCGCGTGCTGGACCGAGCTGACCGTCGCGGAGTACCAGGGCGCCGGGCGCTGCCCGGCCTGCGCGGCCGCGTTCAACCCGCGCTGCGCCCTCCACTCCTCGATCTACTTCGGCTAGCGGGCTCGGGCATTCGGGCGGGCCACCCGGTCGGCTAACCCGGTGACGTCCTGGCCGATGACCTGACAGAGTCTCCCCGTGACCGACGACCGCACCGCCAAGACCCTCCGCTCCATCGCCCCCTACCTGGCCGACTGGGCCTCGTTCCAGGCCGCCTACCACGGCATGCCCGGCCTGCAGCTCGCAGTAGGCCGCCGTGGCGAGGTCTTCGTCGACCTGGCCTGGGGCACGGCGAACCTCGAGACGGGGGAGAGCCTGACCAGCGACCACCTGTTCCGCGTCGCGTCCCACTCCAAGACGTTCACCACCGTCATCGTGATGCGGCTCGTCGAGCACGGCAAGCTCCGCCTGGACGACGCCGTGGGCGAGCTCGTCCCCGAGCTCGACGGGTCGGCCGCCGCCGGCATCACTGTCCGCGAGCTGCTCGGCCACCAGGCCGGCCTCGTCCGCGACTCGTCGGACGGCGACTTCTGGCAGCACCGCCGCCCGTTCCTCGACCGGGCACAGGTGCTGGAGTGCGTGCGCCGCGAGGGCGTCGTGTTCGAGCCGAACGAGCACTTCAAGTACACGAACATCGGCTACAGCCTGCTCGGCATCATCATCGAGGAGGTCACCGGCAAGACCTACGACGAGATGGCACGCGTCGCCGTCATCGAACCCCTGGGCCTGACCCGGACCGGCACCGAGCTGGATCCCGCCCGCGCCGCCGAGTACGCCGCCGGCCACACCGGCCGCATCGCGCACGGCGACACCCGCCGCGTCGTCCCGCACGTGGACACCCGCGCCATGGCCGCCGCCACCGGCTGGTACTCCACCGCGCTGGAGATGGTCCGCTACGGCGCCACGCACGTGCTCGGCGACACCACGCTGCTCAGCGACAAGAGCAAGCGCCTCGTGCAGCGCGAGGAGTCCCGCGTGGTGGTCCGCGGAGCCGAACGCGGCCGGTACGGCGTCGGCATGGCGCTCGGCACGATCGGCGACCGCGAGGTCGTGGGCCACTCCGGCGGCTACCCCGGCCACATCACCCGCACCTGGATCGACCCCGTCGACGGGCTCGTCGTCTCCTCGCTCACCAACTCCGTCGACGGCATCGCCGACCAGATCGCGACCGGTGTGATCCACCTGATCAACCTGGCGCTCGCGGCGGCGGACGACGTCGCGGCGTCCGCCGCCGGGGGCGAGCCCGTACCGCCCGTCCCCGACGACGCCCCCGTGGGACGCTTCGCCAACCTGTGGGGCGTGGCCGACGTCGTGGACCTCGGCGGGATCCTGCACTCGATCAACCCGCGCTACGCCCGGCCGGACGAGCAGGCCCAGCGGCTCGTCGTGGTCGGCGGCCGCCTGGTGCAGGAGCCCGTCGCCGGGTTCAGCACGGTTGGCGAGCCCGTCCAGGTGGAACGGGACGCCGACGGCGCCGTCACCGCCGTCCGCGTCGGTGCCATGACGTCGTGGCCGATCGACGAGTTCCGGGCGCGCCGGGCCTGACCTCGGCGGACCAGGCCCGGCGCGCCTTCACTCCGCCCCGAGCGCCGCCACCGGGGAGGTGCGGGCCGCGGTCCGCGCCGGCATGACCGACGCGAGGAGTCCGGCGACGATTGCGACACCGAGGCACATCGCGAGCTCCGCCCACGGGACGGCGTACTGCACGTCGCCCATGAGGGACAGCGTGGTGGCGGCGCCGGCCCAGCCGAAGATCAGCCCGAGGACGATGCCGACCACCGCCCCGACGCCGGCGATGAGGACGCCCTCGACGGCGAGCATGCCGCGCAGCTGGCCCGTGCTGAGGCCGATGGTCCGCAGGGTCGCGGACTCCCTGGTGCGCTCGATGACCGAGAGCGACAGCGTGTTCGTCACGCCGACCAGGGCGATCACCACCGCGACGGCGAGCAGCCCCACCATGATGCCGAGGATGATGTCGACGATCTGCCGGAACTGCTCGGCCTGAGCCGCGGGGCCCACGACCTGGGCGTCGAGGTCGACCTGCGCGGCGGCGTCCTGGACGTCCGTCAGCACCGCCATGGTGTCGGCACCCGAGACGTGCCCCCAGATCTCGGTCCAGGGCTCGGCGTCGGCGACGCGGGCGAGGTCCTCGGGCGTGACGGTCCGGTCGAGCTGCCTGGAGCCCGTGATGACGACCGTCAGGTCGACCGAGCCGTTCGGGCCCGAGACGGGGGTGCTGTCGCCCGCATCGAGGGACAACCAGTCCGCCGTGTCCTGGGTCAGCAGGATCGAGCCCTCCGCGAGCCGTTCCGCCTCCTCCGGTACGTTCACCACGGCGACCAGCTCGTCCGGGTCCGCGGCGTTCAGCCACGTCTCCTTGGCGTCGGCGATCGTGCCCGTCGCCGTGGTGACGACCGCGACGTCGGAGACGCCGGAGGTTCCGGCGACGGCGTCGCGCAGGCCCTCGACGTACTCGGGTGCGGTGGTGGACACGCTCACGTCGTACGGGAAGGCCCCGTCGAGGCCGCGCTCCGAGGTCGCGCGGGCGCTGGCTGCGCCGGTGGACATCATGGTGACGAGGGTGACGCCGATGAGCAGCGCGGTGGAGGTCGCCGCCGTGCGGCGCGGGTTGCGCAGCGTGTTGGCGACCGCCAGGCGGGAGGCGGGACCCGTGCGGGCCACCAGGGCGCCGAGGGCCGCTGCGACGCGCGGCAGCCAGAGCACCGCGCTCAGCACGACGCCGAAGAACGTGAAGGCGATGCCGCCGACCGCAGCGGCGACACCGGCTCCCAGGGAGCTCGCACTGCCGAGGGCGACGCCGAGGCCGAGCAGCGCGATGCCGCCGAGAAGGGAGAGGATCGCGAACACGAGCCGGACCCGGCCGGTGCGGGCGCGGAGCGTCGGGGCGTCGGACGGCCGCAGCGCGGCCAGCGGTGCGACCCGGGTCGCCGAGCGGGCGGGGGCGAGCGCGGCCAGGACCGTCACGACCGTGCCGACGGCGAGCGGCAGCACTATCGATTGCACGGTCGGCGTGATCGTCGTCGGGATCGGCACCCCGAGGTCGAAGCTCGGTACGGTCAGCAGCGCGGCCTGGGCGAGCAGCAGGCCGGTCAGGGTGCCCACCACGGACGCGAGGAGGCCGAGGATCGCGGCCTCCAGCAGGACGCTGCGGTAGACCTGGCCGGTCCCCGCTCCGATGCACCGCAGGAGCGCGAGCGTCCTGGTCCGCTGGGCGACGAGCACCTGGAACGTGTTCGTGATGACCATGGCGGCGATGAGCAGTGCGATGGCGGCGAACGCCATGACGAACACGATGAAGATGAGGTCCTCACCACCGGTCAGTCCGGAGGCCTTCGCCGTCGCCGCCGCCTCGGTGGTCTCGACGGACACCTGAGCGGCGTCCGTGCCGACGACCTCCTGGATCGCGGTGCGCAGCGCCGCGGGGACGCTGGTGCCGGTGGGCGGGGTGTCGAGCGTGACGAGCAGCTGGCTGACCGACGTCGAGGAGGGATCCGCGGCGTTCCAGGCGCTGAGCGTGGCGGACGGGACCGCGGCGACCCCGCCGGAGATCGTGTAGGCGCCGTAGGGGTCGGCGGCGAGGCCCGTCACGGTCAGGGTCTCGACGACCCGCTCCGGCTCGCCGAGCTCGGCCGCCGGATCCTCCGCCTGGCTCTCGGCCCAGCCCTCCGGGTACAGGGTGCGGGAGAGCTCCAGCGTGTCGCCGAGGCCGACCTCGAGCCGCTCGGCGACCTGAGGGGTCAGCGCCACCTCGTCGTCGGCGGCCGGCCAGGTTCCGTCGGTGAGCTCGAGCGGCGAGAGCCGGGGGTCCTCGGGGACGGGGGTGAACGTCTGGTAGCCGCCCTTGCCGCCGTTGCGCAGGTTGCCCGACCAGCTGGTGACGGGCTGGACGGCCGTGACGCCGTCGACCGAGCCGACGGCCTCGACGTCCTCACCGGTGAACGAGCTGTCGGACGTCTCGGAGGACTCCTCCGATGCCGACACGACGAGGTCGGAGTCGGCGTATCCCGCCGCGACGACGTCGCGGGTCGTCTCCTGGATGACGGTCCCGGCGAGCAGCGTCACGGTGACGAAGGCCGTGCTGATCAGGATGGCGACGCCCGCTGACGCGAGGCGCCCCGCGCTGCGGCGCATCTGACCGAGGGTGAGTCGCGCGGCGGGGAAGGAGCCGGCCATCAGGCGCCGGCCCCGGTTGTCGTGTCGCCCGGCGCAGGGGCCGGCTGGTCCGCCGGGACGTACACGGTGGTGTCCACGAGATTGCTCCTCGAGTCGTCGATGCTGCTGGATCGGTCGCTGCTCAATCGGTCGTCCGGCCCGCTGACCCGCCCATCTGCCGCCGGGGACGGCAGGTGGGCAGGCCAGCGGGCCGGCAGTCCTGAACCTACGGACTCGGCGAGGGCCGGGGCATCAGGCCGAGGCCTGATCCTTGGCCTGGGGTGTCATCCCCTGGTCGTACTGGTTCGCCCGCTGCCGCCCTGGTCATGGACCTCCCGGCCCACCGAGCACTGGGCGTCCTGGTGGCGTGCTACTCACAGCGGGACCCGCGGCACCCGGTTCTTCGCGGCCTCCGCGAGCCGGTCCGCCAGCTCCGCGAGCGGCACGGACGCCTTGGCGCCCGACCCCGGGTCGGTCACCGCGACCTCGCCCGCCTCGGCCTCGCGCGGGCCGAGCACGCCGAGCAGGGCGTCGCGCCGATGTCGGGCCAGGCGGATCCGGTTGCCCAGCGACCCGTCCCACTCCACGCGGACGCGGACACCGCGGGAGCGCAGGGCGGCCGCCAGCCGGCCCACCTCGCCGTCGACGTCGTGCTCGCCGCCGTCCGCGCCGCCGCCGTCGGCCCCGGGCCGAGGGCCGGTCACCGGGAGCAGGCAGACCTGCACGGGCGCGAGCCAGAACGGCAGCCGCCCGCGGTGCCGCTCCAGGAGGAACGCGACCATGCGTTCCATCGCGCCGACGGTGCCGCGGTGGATCATGACCACCCGTTCCCGCTCGCCGGACGCCGCCACGTAGGTCAGGTCGAACCGCTCCGGCTGGTTGAAGTCGAGCTGTACGGTCGCGAGGGTCTCCTCGTGGCCGCCGGCGTCGAGCACCTGCACGTCGATCTTGGGCCCGTAGAACGCGGCCTGGCCCGGCTCCGCCTGCCAGGGCGCCCCGGTCGGCACCGCGTCAGGCGCCGCATCGAGGACCGCATCCAGCACCTCGGCCAGCACCCGCTCGGCGTCGGCCCACCGCTCCGGCGCCCCGAGCCACTTGTCCGAGGCGTCCCGGCCGGACAGCCGCAGGTAGGACACCTCGATCCCCAGGGTCGCGAGCACCTCGAGAATCGCGTCCAGCGCGGTGCGCACCTCCACCCCTACCTGGTCGGGGCGGCAGAAGACGTGCGCGTCGTCCAGGTTGATCTGCCGTACCCGGCTCAGCCCCGACAGCACCCCGGAGCGCTCCGCGCGGAACATCGGGGCGAGCTCCGAGTACCGCACCGGCAGGTCGCGGTAGGAGCGCGGCTCCGACGCGTAGATCTGCGCGTGGTGCGGGCAGTTGGCGGGCCGCAGCACGAGCGGGTCGACGTCGGCGGCCTCCACCTGCGAGGCACCGGCCGGCGCGGGCCCGCCGTCGGGCCCCGCCTCACTCGGCTCACCCGGCCCAGGGTCCGCGCCCGGCCCCTCGACGTACAGGGGCGGGAACATGTCGTCCGCGAACTTGGCCCAGTGGCCCGACCGCTCGAACAGCGAGCGCTTGCCGAGCACCGGCGAGTACACGGGCTCGCACCCGGTGCGCAGCGCGACCTCGCGCGCGTACTGCTCCAGCTCGTACCGTACGGCGGCGCCGGCGGGCAGCCACAGGGGCAGGCCGGGTCCGACCAGGGGGCTCGAGGCGAAGATCCGCAGGTCGCGGCCGAGGTCGCGGTGGTCGGCGACGGGTTCGGACCGGGCAGGGAGGGTGTCGTCGTGCATGGTTGCTCCTTCGGTGGAGGAGCCGCCCCGGTGCCGGACATGACAAAGGCCCCGGAGCGAGCTCCGGGGCCTGGGTTGCTGAGTTGCAGGGTCAGCGCGCGCCGGAGGGGTCCGGCGTCGTCGTGCGTGCGCTGAGGTGCATGGCGCCCACGATACGGTCAGAGGGAGGACGCGTCCAGCGCGTTGCAGTCCTGGATGGTGCCACCGTTGTAACCGATCGTGAACCACTGGACGCGCTGCTCGGAGCTGCCGTGCGAGAACGCCTCGGGGTTCACGTCACCACCGGACCGGCGCTGGATGTTGTCGTCGCCCACGGCCGCGGCCGCGGACAGCGCCTGGTTCAGCTCGTCCGTCGTGATCGGCTCCAGGAACGTCACGCCGGTGTCCGGGTCCTCGGTGGTCGCGGCGTTGCCCGCCCACATCCCCGCGAGGCAGTCGGCCATCAGCTCGATGCGCACGGAGTCGGAGTCCGGGCCCGTGCCCGACCGGTCGGCCCGCTCGAACAGGCCGAGCTGGTTCTCGATGTGGTGCCCGAACTCGTGGGCCGTCACGTACATCTCCGCCAGGGGCCCACCCTCGGCACCGAACTGGCTCGACAGCTGGTCGTAGAACGCGAGGTCCTCGTACACGGTCGTGTCGGCGGGGCAGTAGAACGGTCCGGTGGCCGACGTCGCGGAACCGCAGGCGGTGTCGACGGCGCCGGTGAAGCTGACGACCTCGGGCAGCTCGTACTCGACCCCGGCCTGCTCGGGCAGCGTCGCGGCCCAGTACACGTCCAGCGAGTCGACGGCGCCGCTGAGCCGGCACTCCGGGTCGGTGTTGGCCTGCTCCGCCGTGCACTCGCCCACGTACGCCTGCTCGCCCGTGTCTCCGGCGCCGGAGGTGGTCCCGCCGAGGATGTCGGCCGGGCTGTTGCCGGTCACCAGCATGTAGAGGAGCGCCACGACGATCGCCACGCCACCACCGCCGCCCGCGACGACGGCGCCCCTGCGCCCGCCACCGCCCTTGCGGACCCGGCCACCCTCGAACTGCCCGCCCTCGCTGAAGGTCACGCGGCAACGCTACCGCGACAGCGGTGTACCTACCCGTTCCCGCGTGGCGTCCGTTCCCGCGAGGCGACCGTTCCCGCGAGGCGACCGTTCCCGCGAGGCGCTCAGGCGGTCCAGGTGCGCCGGTCGCGGGCCGCGAGGTGCACGATCTCCAGCTCGCGGTCGGTGAGCATCGCCCGCCGGCTCGCGAGCCACGGCACCAGCTCGTCGGCCGTGAGCACCTCGACGCCGTCGCGCGGGCCCTCGACGCGCGGCTGGTCCGTCCGGACGAAGACGATCAGCGCCTGCACGGTGATCGGCACCCGCGTGGCCCGGCCCAGGATCTCCTGGGTGCGGCGCGCGGCGTTCCGCGCGGCATCGGCAGTGACGTCCTGGACGGGCCGGTACACGGACTCGATCGTGTAGACCCCGGAGGGCCCGATCACGAGCTGGTCGATCTCCAGGGTGTCGTCGTGCTGGACCGAACCGGTCGCGCGCAGGCGCCCCGGTCCGGTCGACGGCACCTCGATCGACTGGATGACGCGCCAGATCGGTCGCCGGGCCACGAGCTCCCAGAGCTCGTTGGCGACACCCCGCACGCCGGCGATCCGGCGGCTCAGCGCGCGGTGCTTCGGGTCGTACCCGCCGCGCAGCCGCCCGCGGATCAGCGGGCCGAGGTGCTGGCGCCGGTAGGCGCGCCGGCGGGCGATCAGATGTTTCGCCGGCCGGTTGTTGGTCAGGTCGTCCGCACGGGCCAGGCGGCCGGTGCGCAGGTTCGGCAGTGCGTCGGCGAGGGTGACGGGAACGCTCGGTGAGTCAGTGCCCATGAGCGGACGGTACGTCCGAGATGGCGCCTGCGCGCGTTCTGGCAGTAAAGCAGGGCGAAGGGCGCACTTTGTCGGATTTAGTGTGCGATGTCAGCCCCGACGTCGTGCGTGGCCGGGAAGGCCCGGCGCGCCGCCAGCACCACGACGAGCGCCGCCGCGACGATCCCCGCGCCGGTGTACGGCACGGCGGCGAACCCGGCGCCGTCGAGCACGAGCGCGCCCAGGGCGGCGCCGCCGCCGATCCCGATGTTCGCCGTGGAGTTGACCAGCGCGCCGACGACGTCGGGGGAGGCCCCGCGGGTGCGGATGGCCGCGGCCTGGAAGACGGCGGCCACCGCGCCGAAGCCGACGCTCCACACGGCCGCGGCCGTGAGCGTGCCCGCCGTGCCGGGGAAGGCGAGCCCGAGTGCGAGGATCCCGCCGGCGACGACGACCAGGGTGAGCACGGTGGTCTGCCGGGGGCGCACGTCGAGCCGGGCGGCGGCGTAGGCGGCGCCGATGAGGCCGAGGGCGCCGATCAGCAGCAGCGCGGGCCCGAGCGCCGATGTGGCGAGCCCCGCGGCCAGGAGCAGCACCGACACGTAGGTGTAGACCGTGTAGTGGCCGAGGTAGGCCAGGGCGTTCGCCGTCGTGACCCGGGCGAGAGCGGTGCGCCGGGCGCCGCGGTCGGCGTCGGCCGGGGGAGCGCCGCCCCCGGGGACGGACGGCAGCAGCAGCGCCGTGAGCACCCCGGCGAGCGCGCACACCCCGGCCAGGACCAGGAACGCGGTGCGCCAGCCCACTGCCGTGCCGAGCGCGGTCGACAGCGGCACGCCCAGCACGAAGCCCGCCGACGCGCCCAGGGTGACGAGCGCCAGCGCCCGCCCCGCGAGGTGGGCGCGCACCAGGCGCGACGCGTACCCGATGCTCACGGAGAAGAAGACCGCGTGCGACGCCCCGCCCAGGGCCCGGGCCGTGGCGACGAGCGCGAACGTGGGCGCCACGGCGACGATCACGTTGCTCACCGTGTAGACCGCGAGGGCGGAGAGCAGCACCGTCTTGCGCGGCAGGCGGCGCGTCGCGGTCGTCAGGGGCACGGCCAGCACCGCGACCATGAACGCGTACGCCGTGACGAGGAGCCCGGCGACGCCCTCCGAGACGGCGAGGTCGTCGCTGATCAGCGGCAGCAGTCCCACGGGCACCAGCTCCGTGGTGATGGCGACGAACGTGGCCAGCGCGAGCGCGAACAGTCCGCCCCCGGCCTCGCGCACACTCCCGGGCTGCCAGGAAGTGGCTTCGTGCTCCGCTGCGGACATGCTCCCATCCTGACACCCGGTCTGGCCCCGCTGAGTGCTGGATATCTGTGCTGTCGAAACGTTCCGACAGCACGAATACCCAGCACTCAACGGCCGGGCTCAGTTGAGCTCGCGGAGGAGCACCGTCTCGAAGGTGGCGGTTGTGGCCGGGGCTGCGCCGCCGCCGGCGTAGATGCCCACCTCCGGGTCGGTACCCGCCGGGAGCGTCCAGGTGGCCCCGAAGCGCCAGCTCTCGCCGTCGCGCGACGACGCGGCCCGGTACTCGTGCTCGCCGGTCGTCGGGTCGGTGGTGTGGAAGAGGCGCAGGTGCATGCGGTCGGCGACCGGCCCGGAGACGTGGCCGCCGAACCAGGTGCGCCCGTCGGCGGTGAGCTCCTTGCCGAACTCGACCTGGCGGGTCTGCCAGATCGACACCGGCGCGAGCCGCAGGAAGTCGTCGTCGCCCGCGTGCACCAGCAGGCCCGCCTGCTGGTAGTTGCGCACGGTGTCCTCGCCCAGCGGCAGGGTCACGGTCGCCTCCAGCACGAAGTCGCCCTCCGGCGCGTCACGGAGCAGCGCCGGCGCGTCGTTGGCGGCCCCCACCAGGTCGTGCCCCGTCAGCGGCCACGACAGCGCGCCGTCCGCGACCTCGACGTCGGCCGGGCCGTGCAGCCACCGCCAGCCCGCGTCCAGCTCACCGTCGAACTCCTCGGCGAACGTCACGGCCCCGGCCCGCGGCTCGGCGACGCGCTCGGTCACCGGGTCGTGCGCCGCCACGACGGTCAGGTTGTCGAGCTGCGCCTCGCCGCCGTCGGCCACCAGGCGCACGGGCGCCCGCCGTGGCAGGTCGCGGCGCGGCTCGAACCGCACCTCCGCGTCCACGTCGCCCAGGCCGCTCGAGGACAGCCGGGCGTCGAGCACGCCGTCGCGCACCTCGACGCTCAGCACGTGCCACGACGTCAGGTCGACGTTCGCCGGCACCTCCGCCCGCCGCTGCGCACGCCCCTGCCCGACGACGAGCTCGCGCGCCCCGGCGTCCAGCCGCACCGTCACCCCGGCCGGTCCGTGACCGCCGACGGCGACCGTGAGCGCCCCGTCGGCGTCGGGCAGCCGCACGTCGGCCTCGACCCGCACGTCCCGCGGGGCGGGTGCCGTCCGTGCCACGGCGGCGCCCCGGCGGTCCGGCACCAGGCGCGCGATCGCACCCGCGTCACCCGCGCCGTCGGACCCCCGGACGAGCGTGCCCGCCACCCGCCGGAGCCCCGGCCCGGACACCGGGTCGGCGCTCACGATGCCGAGCTCGCTCGCCGACACCGGCCCCGGCTGCGGCCCCTCGCTGGGACCCGCACCCGCGTTGACCACCGGCCACCCGTCGATCCAGTCCATCCGGTCGATCAGCGTCGGCCGCCGGTTCACGCCACCCGGCTCGTTCAGCCACGCCTCGTCCTTGTCGATGGCGTGGTAGAGCATCCAGTCCTGGCCCGACACGTCCGTCAGCACCGCGTGGTGCCCTACGCCGATCCACCGGTTCCCGTTCTGCGCCAGCACCTGCGTGCCGCCCACGCGGGACTCGTTCAGGCTCACGCCCTCGTGGTCGGTGAACGGGCCCAGCGGCGACCGCGACCGGCCCGTGTACACGCTGTACCCCGTCACGGGGCCGGCACAGCAGTTGGCCGACGAGCCCATCAGGTAGTACCAGCCGTCGCGCTTGACCACGAACGCGCCCTCGTACCGGTCGGCCACCGTCACCCGCGTGGGCGCACCCACCGCCCGGGTCCCGGACTCGTCCAGCTCAGTGACCCAGACACCCCCGTTGAAGCCGCCGAAGTACAGGTAGCGCGACCCGTCGTGGTCCGCGAACAGCGCGGGGTCGATCGTGTTCAGGTACGCGCCGCCGCCCGCCGGGCGCGGGTCGAGCACCGGACCGCCCGAGTCGGTCCACGGCCCCGTCGGCGTCGGCGCCGTGGCCACACCGATCGTGTAGTCCCAGGGGTCGGGGTTCTCCGCCGTGTCCGTCACCGTGTAGTACATGACGTACTGGCCGTCCACGTACCGGATGTCCGGCGCCCAGAAGTACGAGGCGCTCGCGGCCCAGGCCGGCCGGTTCTCCTCGTCGAAGATCGTGTCCACGTACTCCCACGTCTCCAGGTCCCGGGACTTGGCCACGTGCATGTTGCCGAACGGCCCGCCGGAGACCAGCGGGTCGCTCGTCGCGTACAGGTACCACCAGCCGTCCTTGCCCCGGATCACGGCGGGATCGGCGTAGGTGTCGGCGAACGGCTCGGTGATCGGGTTGGTGAACGTGGTGGTGGGTGAGGTGTCGTGGCCGGGCAAGGTTTCGGGCGGGCTGCCGTGGCCGGGCACGGTTCCGGGTGGGCTCTCGCTGTCGGACGGCGGTGGGGCGGCCGCTGCTGGTGCGGCACCCCCGCCGTCGGGCAGGGCGCTGGCGCCCAGGGCGAGCGCGAGCGAGGCGAGGACGGCGACAAACCTGATCTGCATGGGTCTCTCATCCCTTCGGACGCCGGGCAACGTCCGCGATGACGTGACCGGCGCACCATGACGACGACGTAGGTACAACGTAGTACCAGGTGGTGAAGGTACCGTCGCGACACCAATGCCGTCCAGGCCCGTCGCGCCCAGCCGGTGACGTGAGGCAACGCACCGTAATCCCTGGACGTTGGGCACTAGACTGGACCGGCCCCCGCCGCTGTGGGCCGAACGATCAACCACCACACCCCAACCGTGAGGACCATCTGCGTGATCACTGCCCATGGCGTCGAGCTGCGCGTCGGCGCGCGCCTGCTGCTGAGCGAGGCCAACTTCCGGGTCGCCTCGGGCGACCGGATCGGTCTCGTGGGCCGTAACGGTGCCGGCAAGACCACGCTGACCAAGACCCTCGCGGGCGAGACCCAGCCGTCGAGCGGTCAGATCGTGCGTGGTACCGACATCGGCTACCTGCCGCAGGACCCGCGGACCGGCGACCTCGAGGTCCTCGCGATGGACCGCGTGCTCTCCGCGCGCGGCCTGGACAAGGTCATCGCCAAGATGCGCCAGGCCGAGGGCGAGATGGCGTCGCTGGACGAGGCCACCCAGAACGCGGCGATGGAGCGCTACCCCAAGCTGGAGGCGCGCTTCCTGTCCGCCGGTGGGTACTCCGCCGAGTCGGAGGCGCAGATCATCACCGCGAACCTGGGCCTGGACGAGCGCGTCCTGGCGCAGCCGCTCGGCACGCTCTCCGGTGGCCAGCGCCGCCGGATCGAGCTGGCGCGCATCCTGTTCAGCGGCGTCGAGACGCTGCTCCTGGACGAGCCCACCAACCACCTCGACGCCGACTCCATCATCTGGCTGCGCGACTACCTGCGGGCGTACAGCGGCGGGTTCATCGTGATCAGCCACGACGTCGACCTGCTGCGTGCCACCGTGAACAAGGTGTTCCACCTGGACGCGACCCGGGGCGAGCTCGACCAGTACAACCTGGGCTGGGACGGCTACCTGGAGCAGCGCGAGACGGACGAGCGGCGTCGTCGGCGGGAGCGGGCGAACGCCGAGAAGAAGGCGGGCACGCTGCTCGCCCAGGCCGAGAAGATGCGCGCCAAGGCGACCAAGGCCACCGCCGCGCAGAACATGATCAAGCGCGCGGAGAAGATGATGTCCGGCCTGGAGGCCGAGCGCACCTCCGACCGCGTGGCCAACCTGCGCTTCCCGACGCCGGCCCCCTGCGGCCGCACGCCGCTCACCGCGAGCGGGCTGTCGAAGGCGTACGGGTCCCAGGAGGTGTTCGCCGGGGTGGACCTGGCGATCGACCGCGGATCCCGCGTCGTGATCCTCGGCTTCAACGGTGCGGGCAAGACGACGCTGCTGCGCATCCTCGCGGGCGTCGAGGCGCCCGACACCGGCGAGGTGGAGCCCGGCCACGGGCTCAAGCTCGGCTACTACGCGCAGGAGCACGACACGCTCGACATGAACGTGACCGTCGTGGAGAACCTGCGGCACGCGGCGCCCGACCTCACGGACACCCAGGTGCGCTCGGTGCTCGGCTCGTTCCTGTTCAGCGGGGACGACGCCTACAAGCCGACGAACGTGCTGTCCGGCGGCGAGAAGACGCGTCTGGCCCTGGCGACGATCGTGGTGTCCGGCGCGAACGTGCTGCTGCTCGACGAGCCCACCAACAACCTCGACCCCGCGTCGCGCGCCGAGATCCTCGGTGCGCTCAAGACGTACGAGGGCGCAGTGGTGATGGTGACGCACGACGACGGCGCGGTGGAAGCACTCGAGCCCGAGCGCGTCCTGCTGCTGCCCGACGGCGACGAGGACCTCTGGAACGACAGCTACCAGGAGCTGGTCTCGCTCGCCTGACGGCGGGGACCTGACCGCCGCCCGGGGGAAACACCAGCAATGCGGAGTGCGTTGCTCTGCGTCGACAATGTCTACGTAGAGCAACGGACTCCGCATTCGTGTGGTCGCCCCCGGACGCGTGGGTCGCGGCAGGCTCGACCCGTGACAGGCGGTTCAGCGCAGCTGGGACTCGATCAGCGCGTCTTCCTCGTCCTCTGCGGTCGGACGGCGGTCGCGGGCCGGTCTGCGTGCCCGTACGCCGTCGGCGTCGGCCTGGTCGTCGGAGGCGAGGAGCAGGTCGCCCGCCGAGACCGACTCCCCGCGCAGCGCGCCGCGCTCCCGGCGCCACAGCAAGACGTATCCGCCGATCGCGCCGACCGCGAAGATGCCCCACTGGAACGCGTACGAGAGGTGCGAGCCCGGGTCGGTGTCGGGCTTCGGGAGGGTGCTGAGCGAGGTCTCCGGCGCGGGGTCCTCGCTGCGCAGCGCGCCGTACGCGCCGACCGTGCGGCCCTCGGCCCACGCGGCGCCGTCCGGCCCCGCGGCGAGCACCTGCTCGGTCGAGATCGCCTGCACCTGCCCGGGAGGCGCGGCGCGGTCCGACACCGGTTCGTCCGCCCGCAGCGACACGACGACGTTCACCGTGCCCGACGGCGGCGGGGGGAAGGCGCGGGGTCCCGACGCGTCCCGCCCGAGCGGCACGGTGCCACGGTTGACCACGATCACGATGTCCTGCCCCGGGAGCCGGGCCTCGAACGGGACCAGCACGTGGTAGCCGTTGCGGCCGGAGACGGGCCGGTTGCGCAGCACCACGGTCGCGTCGGTGACGTACTGCCCCTCCAGCTCCACGCGCTGCCAGATCTTCGAGTCCGGCACGACCGCGCCCGGACCGTCCAGGATCTCCTGCACGGGCACGACGGGCGCCGACCAGTTGGCGTTGACGAGGTCGATCTCGGCGTTGCGCGCCTCGGACCGGTCCCACTGCCAGCGCCCCGCCACGAGGCAGAGGGCGGCCAGGACCACGGCGGCCACGGCCAGGATCACCCACTGCCGCGTCGTCCGCGGGCCGCGGGACTCGTCGTCGCCGGCACCGCCGCCGATCCGGGCGCTGGCGCCCTCGCTCACGACACCCGGTCCAGTTCCGCCACCGCCACCGTCTGCTTCCAGAACGACCGCGACGCGAGGAAGTGCTCCAGGTGCTCACGGTGCTCGTCGCAGGCGAGCCACACCTTGCGGCGGTCGGGCGTGTGCAGCTTCGGGTTGTTCCACAGCAGGCCCCACGCCGCCTGGGCGCGGCAGCCCTTGGAGCTGCAGATCAGCTCGCCGTCGGGCACGGGGTCGGGTGCGGGGCCGGAGAGGCCGAGGAGGTCCATCGGAAGTTCTCTCAGTCGTCGACGTGGTCGATGACGCGACCGGTGCCGGGGGTACCCGGGGTACCGGGTGCGTCCGGGCGGTTCGTGGCGTCCGGGGTGCTCGGCACGTCGGGGGAGGGTTCGGGCAGCTCGGTCAGCGCGGGGGCGGCCGGAGGCGTCACGGGCGAGGTGTCGTGCGCGACCTGGTCCCGGCCGGAGTTCGCGATGAGCACCGCCGAGTACGGGAGCACCACGGCGGCGGCGACGAGCGCCCACCGCACCCAGCCGTCCACCAGTACCGCGCCGATGATGCACACCACACGGATGGACATCTGGATGAGATAGCTGCGCGTGCGGCGCGCCTGGTCCACGGCCAGCGGCTCGGGGGCCGAGGTGATGGAGTGGACCGGCTCGCTCATCCTGTCAGTCTACGTCCGCCGGGAGTCCGGCGAGCACGTCGTCGGTGTGGTCTCCGTCGGTCGCGGGCTCCCTGCGGCGTGAGCCCGGGCGAGGGTCGTTCCCGGGGCGAATTGTAGGAAACCGACAAGGACCGGTGCATCCCTGTGGCCCGGCGCGCGCGGCGCGGGGGCGACGCGCGGGGTAGCGTCGCAGCGGACCCGGATCGACCCAGGTACCGGCCGCTGCCCCAGCCACGTGCGGCCTCCATGCGAACGTGCGCCATTTCAGCATCGAGGAGTTCAGGTGACCACCATGCCCGCCACACAGAGCATTTCCGCAGGTCCCACCGGCCGAGTAGTCGTCGTGACGGGTGCCGCCCGCGGCATCGGCCGCGCTATCGCGGAGCGCTTCGTGGCGGACGGCGACCGCGTCGCCACGATCTACCGCGGCGGCGACCTGCCCAAGGGCGTCGAGGCCTATGTGGCGGATGTCACCGATTCCGCGGCCGTCGACGCCGCGTTCGCCGCCATCGAGAAGGACATGGGGCCCGTCGAGGTGCTCGTGGCCAACGCCGGCGTGACCAAGGACCAGCTCCTCATGCGCATGAGCGACGAGGAGTTCGAGTCGGTGGTCGACGTGAACCTCACCGGCACGTTCCGCTGCGTGCGCCGCGCGTCCAAGGGCATGATCCGGGCCCGCAAGGGCCGCATCGTGCTGCTCGGCTCGATCGTCGGCCTGTCCGGCGGCCCCGGCCAGGTCAACTACTCCTCGTCGAAGTCCGCCCTGGTGGGCATGGTGCGCTCGATCACCCGTGAGCTCGGTGCGCGGGGCATCACGGCCAACGTCGTCGCGCCCGGGTACGTCGAGACCGACATGACCGCCGCGCTGTCCGAGGACGTGCGCGGCCACTACCTCAAGACGATCCCGGCCGGGCGGTTCGCCACGCCCGACGAGGTGGCGGCCGTGGTGTCGTTCGTCGCGTCCGACGCGGCCGGCTACGTCTCCGGCGCGGTCATCCCGGTCGACGGTGGTCTCGGGATGGGGCACTGAGCCGTACTCTGGCGCCGCTACCTGCGGTTTTGCCCGAACATATCCAACATTCTCGGCATGAGACACGGCGCGGAGTTTCGTTCCTCGCCGCAATCCGCATTACGCTCGCACCCAGCGCAGGGGTCGCCTCGGCACGCCTGCGCCCGATCGGAAGGACAACATGGGTCTCCTCGAAGGTAAGAAGCTGCTCGTCACGGGCGTGCTGACGGACTCGTCGATCGCATTCCACGCCGCCCGGCTCGCTCAGGAGGAAGGCGCGGAGGTCGTGCTCTCGTCCTTCGGGCGGCAGATGAAGCTGACGCAGGCCTTCGCGAAGCGGCTGCCGGTCGAGGCGCCGGTGGTCGAGCTGGACGCGACCAACCAGGAGAACCTCGACGGGCTGGCCGACGCCGTGCGTGCCGAGGGCTTCGAACGGCTCGACGGTGTGGTGCACTCGATCGGGTTCGCCCCGCAGTCCGTCATGGGCGGCAACTTCCTCACGGGCACCTGGGAGGACGTCGCCACCGCGCTGCACGTCTCCACGTTCTCGTACAAGTCGATCGCGGTGGCGGCCCAGTCCCTGATGACCGACGGCGGCGCCGTCGTTGGACTGACGTTCGACGCGCAGTTCGCCTGGCCCGTGTACGACTGGATGGGTGTGGCCAAGGCGGGCCTGGAGTCCGCGAACCGCTACCTGGCGCGCGACCTCGGGCCTGAAGGAATCCGCTGCAACCTCGTGTCGGCAGGGCCGATCCGGACCACCGCCGCCAAGTCCATCCCGGGCTTCGCGACGATGGAGGACGCCTGGCCGACCCGGGCCCCGCTCGGCTGGGACCAGACCACCGCGGAGCCGGCGGCACGTGCCGTGTGTGCGCTGCTGTCGGACTGGTTCCCGGCGACCACCGGTGAGATCGTGCACGTCGACGGCGGCGTGCACGCCATGGGTCAATAGACCTGGCTCAATAGATGGGCAGGAGGCTTTGATGGGCAGAGCGTCGGGCACGGAGCCCACAACGGCGCCCGCGCGGCGGCTGGTGCTGCTCCGCCATGCGAAGGCGGAGCCGCCGTCGGAACTTCCCGACGAGCAGCGGCCGCTCGCTTTGCGTGGCCGCGACCAGGCAGTGAAGATCGGCGCGGCCCTGGTCGCGTCCGGCCTCGTGCCCGACGCCGTCCTCGTCTCCGGAGCAGTGCGTTCCCGTCAGACGTGGGACCTCGCGCGCAAGCACCTCGGCACGCCGCCGGTGGCGTTCACCGACGACCTGCTGGGAGCGATGCCGCGCGGCGTCCTCGCGATGGTGCGCGAGCTGGACCCCGGCACGCGCACCGTGCTGGTGATCGGTCATGAGCCCGCCATGGCGGGCACGGCCGAGCTGCTGGCGGGTCCGGAGTCGGAGGACGGCGCGCTCGCGCAGGTGCGTGTCGGTGTCCCGACGGGCACCTACTCGGTGCTGGAGGCCGATCTGGCCTGGGCGGACTGGGACCGCAAGACGGCCCGCCTGACAGAGGTCACCCGCCCCGCCTGACCCCCTCGTTGAGTGCGGGCTCGCTGAGTGCGGGCTATTTGTTGCCGGAGACGCCTCTGGCCCACGAATAGCCCGCACTCAACGTGCTAGAGGAGGGCGAGGACCCCGTCCAGACGGCCCTCGATCGCGTGGGGGGCCTGTTGCCGCACCACCGGCTTGGCGTTGAACGCCACACCGATGCCGGCGATCTCGATCATGCCGAGGTCGTTGGCGCCGTCGCCCACCGCGACCGTGTGCTCGAGCGGGATGTCCAGGGCTGCTGCCCACTCGCGCAGGGTGGCCGCCTTGGTCTCGCGGTCGATGACGGGGCCCACGGTGCGGCCGGTCAGCACGCCGTCGGCCACCTCCAGCCGGTTGGCGCGCAGCAGCTCGATCCCGAGCTCCCGGGCGATCGGCTCCACGATCTCCGCGAACCCGCCGGACACCAGCCCGAACGCCCAGCCGCGGGCCTGGCACTCGGCCACCAGCTCGCGCGCTCCCGGTGTCAGCTCCACCGCGGCGCGCACCGTGTCGAGGGCGGCGACCGGCACACCGGCCAGGGTCGCCACGCGCTCCCGCAGCGACGCCGCGAAGTCCAGCTCGCCCCGCATCGCCCGCTCGGTCACGGCCGCCACCTCGTCCCGGGTGCCGGCATGCTCGGCGATGAGCTCGATGACTTCCTGCTGGAAGAAGGTGGAGTCCACGTCGGTCACGATGAGTCGCTTCACGGGGACCAGTGTGCCGGATGCCTCCGTCTCCGCCTGCCCCGGCGCCGGACCGCAAGACCGTGGTCCGTCGGCGCGGGTGCCGAGCCGCAAGTTGATGCTTCGCCGGTGGGTCGAGCCGCGAGCGATGGTCCGCCGGTGCTGCGCCGAACCGCAACCTGAACGTCCGCCAGTGCGCCGAGCCGCACGTTGGACGTCCGCCGGTGCTGCGCCGAACCGCAACCTGAACGTCCGCCAGTGCGCCGAGCCGCAAGACACGCCGACGGCGAAACAGTTCACCGGCGTGTCGTTGCGGTTCGGCCACCTGGCGGACGCGCAGCTTGCGGTTCGGCGGCCCACGTCGCAGGTCGGGACGTCGATCTTGCGGTTCGGCCGGCCACGCCCGGCGTCAGGACGTCCAGCTTGCGGTTCGGCGGGGGAACCGCAAGCCGGACGGGTCCCGACATCCCGGTCAGTCGACGATGGTGCCCTTCGGGACCACCGTGAGGCCCGACTCCGTCACCGTGAAGCCGCGTGCCCGGTCCTCGTCGTGGTCGACGCCGATCCGGGCGCGCTCGTTGATGATCACGTTCTTGTCGACGATCGCCCGGTGCACGTGCGCGTACCGGTGGACCTGGACGTCGTCCATCAGCACGGAGTTGGACACGTTCGACCAGGAGTGCAGGTGCACGCCGGGGGAGAGCACCGACCCGGCGGCCTGCGCACCCGAGATGAGCACGCCCGGCGAGACGATCGACTCGGCGGCATGCCCCATCCGCCCCGGGCCGGCGTGCACGAACTTGGCCGGCGGCAGCCCCGTGTACCCCGTGTACAGGGGCCAGTCGTAGTTGTAGAGGTTGAAGATGGGGTGCACCGCGATGAGGTCGGTGTGGGCGTCGTAGAACGAGTCGATCGTCCCGACGTCGCGCCAGTAGCCGCGGTCCCGCTCGGTGGAGCCGGGCACGTCGTTGCGGATGAAGTCGTAGACGCCGGCCTCGCCGTCGGCCACGAACGCGGGGATGATGTCGCCGCCCATGTCGTGCCGGGAGTCGGGGTTGGCGGCGTCCTTGGTGACGGCCTCGATCAGTGCGTCGGCGTCGAACACATAGTTGCCCATCGAGGCGAGGATCTCGCCGGGGGAGTCCGGCAGACCCTCGACGTCGGTGGGCTTCTCCAGGAACTCGCGGATCTTCGTCGGGTCGCCCGGGTCGACGTCGATGACGCCGAACTGGTCGGCCATGCCGATCGGCTGCCGGATCGCGGCGACCGTCGCGCGCGCCCCGGACTCGATGTGAGCGTCCACCATCTGGGAGAAGTCCATGCGGTAGACGTGGTCGGCGCCGACGACGACCACGATGTCGGGCCGCTCGTCGTCGATGATGTTGAGGCACTGGTAGATCGCGTCGGCGCTGCCGAGATACCAGTGCTTGCCGACCCGCTGCTGTGCCGGGACGGGGGCCACGAAGTTGCCGAGCAGCGGCGACATGCGCCACGTCTTGGAGATGTGCCGGTCGAGGGAGTGGGACTTGTACTGCGTCAGCACGACGACGTGCAGGTACCGCGAGTTGACGATGTTGGAGAGGGCGAAGTCCACCAGACGGTAGATGCCGCCGAAAGGTACTGCGGGCTTGGCGCGGGCGGCAGTCAGCGGCATCAGCCGCTTTCCCTCGCCGCCGGCGAGGACGATCGCAAGGACGCGGGGGGCGGAAGCCATACGGGTGACATTAAGCCCTTTTGGGCTGGTCCGTCAGGTGGCGCGCGGAGACAGTCCGCGCGCTAGGTTGGCACCGTGTCAGACGTCGCAGCCGCTCCCGGCTTTGCCCCTCGCCCCGCCCGGGTCCCGGACCCGGCTCCCGACCAGGCCGGCGGGTCCGGCGGCGGCCTCCGTGTGGACCTGCTGACCCGCGAGTTCCCGCCCCACGTCTACGGCGGTGCGGGCGTCCACGTGGCGGAGCTGGCCGGGGTGCTGGCGCAGCACGCGGACGTGCGCGTGCGCTGCTTCGACGGCCCGCGCGACGCCGTGACCGAGGCATCGGGCATCACGGGCTACGTCACGCCGGCCGCGCTCGCAGGCGCGAACGCGGCGCTGGCCACCCTGGGCACCGACCTGGTCATGGCCGACGACGTCGCGGGCGCCGACCTGCTCCACTCCCACACCTGGTACGCCAACATGGCCGGCCACCTGGGCGGCCTGCTGCACGGAGTCCCGCACGTCGTCACGGCGCACTCCCTCGAACCGCTGCGGCCGTGGAAGGCCGAGCAGCTCGGCGGCGGGTACGCGCTCTCGTCCTGGGCCGAGCGCACCGCCTACCTGGGCGCCGCGGGGGTCATCGCGGTCTCCGCGGGCATGCGGGCCGACATCCTGCGCGTCTACCCGGAGCTGGACCCGGAGCGGGTGCACGTGGTGCACAACGGCATCGACCTGGCCGGCTGGCGGCGCCCCGGCCCGGACGACGTCGCGGCGCGGGCCGCCGCCGAGGCGACCGTGCGCAGGCACGGGATCGACCCGGAGCGCCCGGCCGTCGTGTTCGTGGGCCGGATCACCCGGCAGAAGGGCCTGCCGTACCTCCTGCGGGCCGCGGCCGAGCTGCCGCCGGAGGTCCAGCTCGTGCTGTGCGCGGGCGTGCCGGACACGCCGGAGATCATGGCCGAGGTCGTGGCCCTCACCGAGCGCCTGCGCGAGTCCCGCACCGGCGTCGTCTGGATCGAGGAGATGCTCCCGCGGCCGGAGCTCGTGGCGGTCCTGTCGGCCTGCACCGTCTTCGTCTGCCCGAGCGTCTACGAGCCGCTGGGCATCGTGAACCTCGAGGCCATGGCCGTGGGCCTGCCCGTGGTCGGCACGGCCACGGGCGGCATCCCCGAGGTGGTCGACGACGGCGTCACCGGCCTGCTGGTCCCCATCGAGCAGGCCGACGACGGGACCGGCACACCGCTGGACCCCGACCGGTTCGTCGCCGACCTCGCGGCGGCGCTGAGCCGCGTCGCCACCGACCCCGAGGTAGCCGCGGCGATGGGAGCCGCCGGCCGCCGTCGGGCGGAGGAGCACTTCACGTGGTCGGCGATCGCCGAGCGGACGATGGAGGTCTACGAGCAGGTGCTCGCGGGGTCCTGAGACGCTCGGTACTTTCGTCGGTACCGGCCGCCCGCCGCCGCGGGCGAGGCTTCCCGCATGATCCAGATCGAGCACCTGACCAAGAGATACGGCACCACCACGGCACTGCACGACGTGACCTGCGAGGTGGCGACCGGGAGCGTGACGGGGCTGCTGGGCCCCAACGGCGCGGGCAAGTCGACGCTGATGCGCGTGGTCCTGGGCCTGGACCACGCGACGTCGGGCACCGCGCTGGTGGCGGGCCGCAGGTACGCGACGCTGCGCCGGCCGCTCCACGTCGCGGGTGCGCACCTGGGCGGGCTCGCGGTGCACCCGCAGCGCTCCGCCCGGCAGCACCTGCTCGCGCTCGCGCGGAGCAACCGCATCCCCGCCACCCGGGTGGACGAGGTGCTCGACCTCACCGGGCTGCGCGGCGTGGCCCGACGGCGGGCGGGCGGCTTCTCGCTCGGCATGGGCCAGCGGCTCGGGCTGGCCGCCGCGCTGCTCGGCGACCCGGGCACGGTCCTCCTCGACGAGCCGGTGAACGGCCTGGACACCGACGGCGTGCGGTGGATCCGTCGCCTGCTGCGCCGCCTGGCCGATGACGGGCGCACCGTGCTGATCTCCAGCCACCTCATGTCCGAGGTGCAGCTCGTGGCCGACCGCGTGCTGGTGCTCGGCAAGGGCCGGCTGCTCGCGGACCTGCCCACGGCGGACCTCGCCGCACGGGCCACGCCGGAGCACCTGGCGGAGGGGATGTCGGCGCTCGAGTCCGGGTACCTGAACCTCGTCGAGGGCTCCGCGGAGTACGTGGCCGACGCCGCGCGGCCAGCCGGCGCCGAGCGTCCGGCGTCCGATGCCACCCTGCAGGAGGTGCGGCATGGCCGCTGAGCCGCTCCGCGAGCTGTCCGCCGTCGTCCGCTCCGAGTGGGGCAAGGCGTGGTCGGTCCCCTCCGCCGTGCTCTGGCTGGGGATCGCTGTCGTGATCGCCCTCCTCACGGCCATGACGCTCGCCAACGACGTGGTCCATGCCGTCTCGTCGGGTGAGCTCCCGCCGGGCACCCGGACGCCGGTCTCGGACGTCCTGGGTCCCGTGGTGAGCTTCGCGCAGATCGCGGTGGCCGGGTTCGCGCTGCACCTGGTGACGCCCGAGTACGCGGCGGGATCCATCGGGCCGGTGTTCCTGGCCACGCCGCGCCGGTGGATGGTCGTCGCGGCCAAGACGGCAGTGGCGGGCGCCGTCGCCGCGACGCTCGGTGCGGTCCTTGGTCCCGTGTCCGTCCTGCTGGCCGACATGGTGCTGGGCCGCCACGCCGGCGCCCCCGTCCCGCTGGTCGAGGCCTCGGCCGGAGCCGCCGGGGTGTTCGGCGCTGCCGCGCTGGTCGCCGTGGGGCTCGGCTTCCTGTGCCGTAGCGCCGTGGGCGCCCTGTCGGCGGCGTTCGTCCTGCTGGTCGTCACGCTCGCGGCGCCGGGCGCCGTCGGCCGGTGGCTGCCGGGCCCCGCCGGCGCGGCGTTCGTCGACGGCACCGCGGACCTCTCGCGGCCGCTCGCGCTCGCGGTCCTGGGCGCCTGGGCCGCAGCGACCCTCGGCCTGGCCGTGTGGACGGTGACCCGTCGGGATGCCTAGCCTCGGGCCGATGAGGACGCACCGGGTGCTGCGATGGGCCGTCCCGGCATTCCTGGTGGTCCAGGCGGGAGTACTGGGTCTTGCCTGGTGGGCGGGCTCCGGGCTGCTGCTCGCCCTGGCGGAGCTGGCGGCGCTCACCGGGTTCGCCGGCCTGCTGCTCCTGGCGCACTACCTGGTGCTCCGCGGCCGGTACGCACGGGAGCGCGAGGCGGCCCGCCGGGCGGCCGAACGGCGTCGGGTCGCCGACGAGGTGCACGACCTCGTGGGTCACGAGCTCAGCCTCATCGCCATGCAGGCGGGCCTGCTCGAGCTGCGTTCCGCCGGCGCGGACGCCGAGCTCGCCGGACGGCTGCGGGCGCAGGCCGAGCGCGCCGTGGCGAGCCTGCACGACACCGTCGCCTTGCTGCACGGGACCGCGCCCGACGAGCCGGTCACCGACGACATCGAGGCCCTCGTGGCCCGGGCGCGGCAGGCCGGTGCGCGGGTGACGCTCCACGGCAACCTCGACCGGGAGGAGCCAGGCGCGGGGCGGACAGCGGTCCCGACCCGCCTGGCGGTGCACGCGGTGGTCCGGGAAGGACTCACCAACGCGGCGCGGCACGCCCCGGGCAGCCCCGTCGCCGTCGTGCTGTCGTCCTCCGGGCCTCCGGAGGACGAGGCGGTCGAGGTGCGGGTGGCGACCTCGGAGGCGCCGTCGGGCACGGCCGGCCCCGTGGGCAGCGCGGATGGGCCCGGTGCCGGCCGGGACGGCGGGCACGGGCTCGACACGCTGCGCCGCCGCGTCGCGGCGCTCGGCGGGCGGCTGGACGTCCGGCACGACGGCGGGACGCACGTCCTCACGGCCCGCCTCCCCGCCCGGCCCGCGGGCGATGTGCTCACCAGCCTGGACCGGGTCGAGCCGTCGGGCGCGCGACCCCTGCGCTTGCTGGTCCGCCAGACGGCGGTGCCGGTGGCCGTGGCGTGCGCCGCCGTCCTGGGGTTCTGGACCTGGGCGTCCCACGACAGCACGGCCGAACCCGAGGTCCTCGCGCGGTTCGACGTCGGCCTGTCCACCGCCGAGCTGGACGCGCTCGTGCCCGCGCGGCAGGCGCCCGTCCGCCTCGCCCGCCCCCTGCCGCCCCCGGCAGACTCGACGTGCCGTGCCTACACCGACGGGAACTTCCCGCTCGCCGCCGCGACCGTCGAGGTGTGCGCGGACGGCCGCGTGGTCACGCGCGTCACCGAGCTCTCCGGGGAACCCCTGTGGTGACCGCGCCGACGCCGGACGTCCGGCCCGCCCCGCGCGGTGCACCGATCCGCGTGCTCGTGGCCGACGACGACCCACGAGTACGCGAGGTCCTCGCCGGTACGTTCGCCACCTGCCCGGACATCGACGTCGTCGCCGAGGCTGCCGACGGGCGGGAGGCGCTCGGGGTGGTCCGCTCGCGGCTGCTCGACGTCGTGGTGCTGGACGTGCGGATGCCCGTGCTCGACGGGCTCGGGGCGCTGGAGGTGATCCGCCGGGAGCAGCTCCCGGTGCGTGTCGTCGTGCTGACCAGCTTCGGTGAGAGCGAGTACGTGCGCCGGGCGATCGGCCTCGGGGCCGACGGGTTCCTGCTCAAGTCGGGTGATCCCCACGACCTCCTGCGGGCCGTGCGAGGCACGGCGGCGGGGGAGACCTGGCTCTCGCCGGCCGTCGCCCACCAGGTGGCGCGCGACCTGCGGCGGGGCCACGCCGGTCACACCGCCGCCGCGCGGGCCGCCGGCCGGCTCGGGGCCCTCACCGCCCGGGAGCGTGACGTGGCGGACCTGCTCGCCCAGGGGCGCACCAACGCGGAGATCGCCACGGACCTGCACCTCAGCGAGAGCACCGTGAAGGCGTACGTCAGCTCGGCGATGGACCGGCTCGGCGTGCGCAACCGGGTAGAGCTCGCCTGGCAGGTCTGGTCCGCCCGGGGCGGGTGAGTGGACTGACCGGGGTTCAGCAGGCTTCAGGGAGCCGTAACCCCCGGGGATATGGTCGCCTCGAGCCTGCTGAACGACGGTCAGCAGGTCAGCGCACCTCGCCGTACGTCGCCGCGCTCATCGCGTGGCGGGCCGTGCGGTCCACCTCGCGCAGCGCCGTGGACCGCTGGTCGACCTGGAAGACGTTCACCGCGCCGCCGTCGTCCACCGTGCCGAGCGCCACGATCGCCCGCAGGCGGCTGGCGAGGTCCAGCACGCGGGCGCGCCGCCCGTCCAGGTGCGGCACCGGCCAGGACGACGTGCTCGCGGACCGGATCCGCTCGATGGCGTCCGCGGCGTCGTCGCGCCACCGGGCGACGTCGAGCTGGTCCAGGGCATCCGTCGCGGTCATCAGGCTCGTGCGCAGCTCGCGCTCGGCGTCGGCGACCGAACCGATCGCCGCGTGCACGAGCGTGGTCCACGCGGGGACCTCCAGCACGTGCCACGTCACCAGGTGCCCCGGCTCGATGTGGCTGCCGAACGCCTCGACCCGGGGGACCGCCGCCCAGCTCCCGGTGGGTGTCGTGACCACCACGCACTCCCCGGCGTCGGTCGCCTCGTGATTGGCCGCCGCGGGGACCCCCGCGGCATCGCCGGGTGCGGGCAGCAGCGCGCACACCTCCCGGGGCCCGGTGGTCCAGGCCGTGAAGAGGGTGTCGAGGTCGGTGCCGTCGGCAAAGCCGGGTAGCCCCTCCACGGTGTGCGGCTCGTCGTCGCCCACCACGGACTTCACGGCGTCCGAGGTGTCGCCTACGCCCTGCAGCCACAGGGCGAGCAGCACGCTCCGTGGGAGGTCCTGATCGGTGTCCACCGCAGAACTGTAAATGACTCCTCCTCGGGTAGGGTCGGTGCTCATGAGCTCGGTTCTCCACCTTGCGGGCGTCACCGTCCGTCGCGGCACCTCGACCATCCTCGATTCCGTCGACTGGCAGGTGAACGAAGGAGAACGATGGATCGTGCTCGGCCCGAACGGTGCGGGCAAGACAACTCTCCTCCAGATTGTCGCAGCGCGCCTGCACCCGACATCGGGCGAGGCCACGATCCTCGACTCCACCCTCGGCAAGGTCGACGTCTTCGAGCTGCGCCCGCGGATCGGCATCTCCAGCGCGGCGCTCGCGGAGCGCCTGCCGACCGCGGAGACGGTGCGCGACGTCGTGCTGACGGCCGCCTACGGCGTGACCGGACGCTGGCACGAGACCTACGACGAGCTCGACGAGCAGCGGGCCAAGGACCTGCTCGCGGTGTTCGACGTCGACCACCTCGCCGACCGCACCTACGGCACCCTGTCGGAGGGTGAGCGCAAGCGTGTGCAGATCGCCCGAGCCCTGATGACCGACCCGGAGCTGCTGCTGCTCGACGAGCCCGGCGCGGGCCTCGACCTGGGCGGCCGTGAGGAGCTGGTCGGTGCGCTGTCCGAGCTCGCGCACGACCCGGCCTCGCCGGTCCTGGTCCACGTGACGCACCACGTCGAGGAGATCCCGCCGGGCTTCACGCACCTGCTGCTCATGAAGAAGGCGGGCATCCAGGCTGCCGGCCCGATCGAGGAGGTGCTCACCGCGGACAACCTCTCGGAGGCGTTCGGGCTGCCCCTCGTCGTGGCGCACGGCGGCGGGCGCTGGCTCGCCCGTTCCGCCGCTGACCTGCGTTCGTAGCGCACGCACGGGGCCCGCGGAAAACCTCCGCCGGCGAAAAGGGCGGCGTTCTCAAGAAATCGCGTCGAAACACCGGTTTTTGCTACCACTGTGTCAGTGGACCTTGGTAAAGTCCGGGCAAAGGTCCGAGGTAGCGGTAGATTCACCGCGAGGACCCGCCGGCGGAGAGGTTCTGTCGGCGACCGGTCGCCAACCGGAGTGGACGCTCGGAGGGAGCAGCCATGGACTGGTTGTGGTGGGTAGGAGCCGCGCTGGTATTCGCGCTGATCGAACTCTTGTCGCTGGACTTCGTCTTCATCATGTTCGCGGGCGGGGCGCTGGCCGCAGGCGCGGCGAACGCCGCCGGTGCCGAGCTGTGGGTGCAGGCCATCGTCTTCGTCGTGGCATCGGTGGTGCTGCTGGTGACGCTGCGGCCCACGCTGATCCGCCACCTGCGCAACAACACGCCCAAGGCGCCGACCAACGCGGAGGCGAACGTGGGTCGCACCGCGTCGGTGGTCCAGGAGGTCAGCACCGCATCGGGACTGATCAAGCTGAGCGGCGAGGTGTGGAGCGCACGAGCCGTACCCGGCTCGCCTCTGCTGCCCGCCGGCACTAGCGTTCGTGTGGTCCAGATCGACGGCGCCACCGCCGTCGTCGAGTCGGCGTAGTCGCCTGGCTCCTGGGCGTGATCCTTGCAGCAGTACCAGCGTGAAGCAGTAACCAGACAAGTCCAGTCAGAAGCTTGCTGTTCAAAGTCAGAAGCGTGAAAACCGTCCGTGCGGGCCTAGGCGCCCGCGTAAGGAGACGTCGTGGAGTCATTCGGGCAAGTCCTGCTCTATCTGATCATTGCCCTGGTCGTGATCGTCGGTGTCGTCGCGGTGATCCGCGCCGTGCGGATCGTTCCCCAGTCCGTGGCGCTCGTGGTCGAGCGCCTGGGCCGGTACTCGAAGACGCTCGACCCCGGCCTGCACGTGCTGGTGCCGTTCGTCGACCGGGTCCGCGCCGGCGTGGACCTGCGCGAGCAGGTCGTGTCGTTCCCGCCCCAGCCGGTGATCACCAGCGACAACCTGGTGGTCGAGATCGACACCGTCATCTACTTCCAGGTGACGGACGCCAAGTCCGCGGTCTACGAGATCGCGAACTACATCACGGCGATCGAGCAGCTCACGGTCACCACGCTGCGTAACGTCATCGGCTCGATGGACCTGGAGCAGACGCTCACCAGCCGTGACCAGATCAACGGCCAGCTCCGTGGCGTGCTCGACGAGGCGACCGGGCGCTGGGGCATCCGCGTCAACCGCGTCGAGCTCAAGTCGATCGAGCCGCCGCCCTCGATCCAGGGCGCGATGGAGCAGCAGATGCGCGCCGAGCGGGACCGCCGTGCGGCGATCCTGACCGCGGAGGGCATCAAGCAGTCGGCCATCCTGACCGCCGAGGGTGAGAAGCAGTCGGCCATCCTGACCGCCGAGGGTGACGCGCAGTCGCAGATCCTCCGGGCCGAGGGTGAGTCCCGCGCGATCATCCAGGTGTTCGAGGCCATCCACCGCGGTGACCCGGACCCGAAGCTGCTCGCGTACCAGTACCTGCAGATGCTCCCGCAGATCGCGAAGGGCGACTCGAACACGACGTGGGTCATCCCCACCGAGTTCACCGCTGCGCTGGGCAGCATCGCCAAGGGCTTCGGCGGCGCGCCCGGCACACCGGGCATCCCGGACCCCTCCGGCGACGACAGCCCGTCGACCGGCCCGCGGACGTCCGTCCTCGACAAGCCGCTGCTGCAGGACCCGGGTGAGGCCCTCGCCGAGGCGCAGCGCCAGGCCGAGGCCGCCGTGGCCGACGCGACGAGCGCGGGCACGCGTTCGGGCGAACCGTTCGACCCGCGGACCGAGCGTGGCCAGCAGCCCGGTGGCGGCACGACGCCGCCCCCGCCGGCACCGCCGGCCGGCTGAGCCGCCTCCTGCGAAGTTGTCAGACCCCCAGGTCGCTCCGGTGACCTGGGGGTCTGACGCGTCTGGGGGAGTGGCGAAGAACTCAGTTGCGGAGTGAGTGCTCACTCAATTAGCCTTCCCGCATGGACAACGCACGACGCCGAGCCTCGCCGATGACCCCGGACGAACGACGGGCTGCGATCGCGGACGCGGTCATGCCCCTGGTCGCCGAGCGCGGCCTCGACGTCACCAGCCGCGAGCTCGCCGAGGCCGCCGGGGTCGCGGAGGGCACGCTGTTCCGCGCGTTCGGCGACAAGACGGCGCTCGTGGGCGCCGTCGCCATCGAGGGCCTGTCCCGCGCGGGCCGCCCCGAGGACACGCTCGCGGAGCTCACCGGGATCGACCTGACGCTGCCGCTGGAACGGCGGCTGGAGCTCGTGATCGAGCTGGGCCGCCACCGGACGGCCGAGGTGATGCGGTGGATGTCCGTGCTGCGTCGCATGGCACCGCAACCGGGCATGGGTGCCCCACCGGGCGCGGTGGTGCCGGGCGTCTCGCCGGGGCCGCCGCCGGTGCGCGGCGGGCCGCGGGGCACGGTCGTTCCCGGTCCGCCGCCCGGGCTGCCCGGCGCGGTTCCCGGCCCGGGTGCGGCCGCCGACCAGCACGAGCGCATGCTCAGCTATCGCCGGACGTTCCTGGAGCAGCGCGCCCGACAGCACGACGCCACGGTCGAGGGCATCACCGCCGTCCTGGCGCCCGACCTGCACCGCCTCCGGGTCCCGGTCGAGGTGGCGGTCGCGCTGGTCGAGTCGGCCATCGTGGGCACGCACTCGCGGGTCGACCACCTGCTGCCGACGGTGCCTGCCGGCGTCCTGGCCGACGCCCTCGTGAACGGCCTGGCCGGTCCCGGAAAAATGTCTGGCCCTGACGGGTCGAACGATGCAGCCTCCAGTACTGCCGCACCGGGCGCCCCGGCCCCTGGTTCTCCAGCCCCCAGCCCCGAAGGGAACCCTCTTTAATGCTTGTCACGCTAGCCCGGAAGTATCTGGGTCCGTACCGCTGGGCGGTGGTAGCGGTGCTCGTCCTGCAGCTGGTGCAGACGCTCGGCGCGCTGTATCTGCCCAGCCTGAACGCGGACATCATCGACGACGGCGTGGTGGCCGGCGACATCGGCCACATCTGGACCACGGGCGGCTGGATGCTCGTCGTCTCGCTGGGCCAGGTCGTCGCCTCGGTCGTCGCCGTCTACTTCGGCGCCCAGGTCGCGACGGCCTTCGGCCGGGACGTGCGCCGCGACCTGTTCCACACCGTCCAGACCTACTCGGCGCGGGAGATGGCCCGGTTCGGCGCGCCGACCCTGATCACCCGCGGCACCAACGACGTGCAGCAGGTCCAGATGACCGTGCTCATGACGTTCACCATCATGGTGATGGCGCCCATCATGCTGGTCGGCGGCGTGATCATGGCGCTGTCGGAGGACGTGAGCATGTCGGGCCTCCTGCTCGTCATCGTGCCCGTGCTCGGCATCACGGCCGGCCTCATCGTGTGGCGCATGGTGCCGCACTTCCGCCGGATGCAGAAGCGCATCGACGCGATCAACGCGGTGCTGCGCGAGCAGATCACGGGCCTGCGGGTGGTCCGCGCGTTCGTGCGGGAGCAGCGGGAGAAGGAGCGCTTCGCCGAGGTGAACGAGGCGCTGTTCGACACGTCGCTGCGCGCCGGCCGCCTCATGGCGCTCACGTTCCCCGTGGTCATGCTGATCATGAACATGTCGTCCGTGCTGGTGCTCTGGTTCGGTGCCCGCGAGGTCGAGGCGGGGGGCATGCAGATCGGCTCCCTGACGGCGTTCCTGAGCTACCTCATGTACATCCTGATGGCCGTGATGATGTCGACGATGATCTTCATGATGATCCCGCGTGCCGCCGTGGCGGCGGAGCGCATCGGCGAGGTCCTGGAGACCGAGCCGTCCGTCGTCGACCCGGCCGCTCCGGTGGCGTTCGCGGCCCGGCCGGCCGGTGGTGGCCCGAGCGGGCGGGTCACCTTTGAGGACGTCGAGTTCCGCTACCCGGGTGCCGAGGCACCCGTGCTGCACGACCTGACGTTCAGCGCGGAGCCCGGCCAGATCACGGCGATCATCGGCTCGACGGGCTCGGGCAAGTCGACGCTGCTCAACCTCGTGCCCCGCCTGTTCGACGCGACGGGCGGCTCGGTGCGGATCGACGACGTCGACGTGCGCGACGTGCTGCAGAGCGAGCTCGGCTCGGTGATGGGGCTGGTGCCGCAGAAGGCGTTCCTGTTCACCGGGACCATCGCGGACAACCTCAGGTACGGCAAGTCCGACGCGTCGGAGGAGGAGATGTGGGCGGCGCTCGAGGTGGCGCAGGCCCGCGACTTCGTCGAGGCACTGCCGGACGGCCTGGAGTCGGTCGTCGCCCAGGGCGGTGCCACGTTCTCCGGCGGGCAGCGCCAGCGGCTCGCCATCGCGCGGGCCGTGATCCGCAAGCCGCGGATCTACCTGTTCGACGACAGCTTCTCCGCCCTCGACTACGCCACCGACGCGCGGCTCCGGGCGGCTCTGCGGCCGCAGACCCGGGACGCGACGGTGATCGTCGTCGCTCAGCGCGTGGCGACCATCCGCGATGCCGAGCAGATCCTGGTGCTCGACCACGGCCGCATCGTCGGCCGCGGTACGCACACCGAGCTGCTGGCCGACAACGGGACGTACCAGGAGATCGTGACGTCCCAGATGAGCCTGGAGGAGGCCGCATGATCGACGATGGCGGAGCCCTGATCGTGTGGGCCGACCGGGTGCGGGTGTCCCGCAGAGCACTGGAGGAGGCCGCGTGAGCGACGATGGCGGAGCCCTGATCGTGTGGGCCGACCGGGTGCGGGTGTCCCGCAGAGCACTGGAGGAGGCCGCATGAGCGCGCAGGACAAGCCCCAGGGCGCGACGGCGGGTGCGCCGGGCGGTGCGGCGCCCGCGGGTACGGCCGGTCCGGCCACCGCGCCGACGGCGCCCCCGCGCGGTCCCGCGGGTCCGGGCCCGGGGCGCGGCCCCGGCGGGCCGATGGGCAGCATGGGGATGCCCGTGCAGAAGCCGTTGGACTTCAGGGGTTCGCTGCGCCGGTTCGCCGGCGCGCTGCGCCCCGAACGGCTCAACGTCGCGGTGCTCATGGCGCTCGGCATCGGTGCGGTGGCGCTCACCGTGCTCGGCCCCAAGCTGCTCGGCAACGCGACGAACGTGATCTTCGCCGGCTTCGTGGGTGCCCAGCTGCCCGCCGGCGTGACCACCGACCAGGCGATCGCGGGGCTGCGCGCCGAGGGCCAGGACCAGCAGGCGGACCTGATCTCCGGCATGCCGGGACTCGTGCCCGGCCAGGGCATCGACTTCACGCTGCTGATGCAGACCCTCGGCTGGGTCGTGGCGGCCTACACCGGGGCCTTCCTGTTCGGCTGGCTGCAGTCGCGCATCACCACCGGTGTGGTGCAGCGGACCATGCGGAACCTGCGCGACGAGGTGGAGTCCAAGCTGCACCGCATCCCGTTGTCGTACGTGGACGCCAAGCAGCGCGGGGAGATCCTCTCGCGGGTCACCAACGACATCGACAACGTGGCCCAGACGACCACCCAGACGCTCGCGCAGCTCGTGACGGCCCTGCTCACCGTGGTGGGCGTGCTGGGCATGATGTTCTGGATCTCGCCGGTCCTCGCCCTCGTGGCGCTGGTGACGGTGCCGCTGTCCGTGATCGTGACCATGCAGATCGCGAAGCGCAGCCAGCCGCAGTTCGTGGAGCAGTGGGCGGCCACGGGGCGGCTCAACGCGCACATCGAGGAGTCGTTCACCGGCCACTCGCTCGTGAAGGTCTACGGGCACCAGGAATCGACCGCCGAGGTGTTCGCCGCGGAGAACCGTGCACTGTACTCGTCGAGCTTCAAGGCGCAGTTCATCTCGGGCACGATCCAGCCCGCCATGGGGTTCCTCGGCAACCTGAACTACGTGCTCGTCGCGGTGATCGGCGGGCTCCGCGTGGCGTCCGGCACGCTGTCGCTGGGTGACGTGCAGGCGTTCATCCAGTACTCGCGCCAGTTCACGCAGCCGCTCACCCAGGTGGCCTCGATGATGAACCTGCTGCAGTCAGGCGTCGCCTCGGCGGAGCGGGTGTTCGACCTGCTCGACGCGCCCGAGCAGTCGCCGGACCCGGCGACGTCGCAGAAGGTGGAGCCCGTGCGCGGGCGGGTCGCGTTCGAGGACGTCACGTTCTCGTACACGCCCGACCAGCAGCTCATCACCGGCCTGAACCTGGTCGCCGAGCCGGGACAGACCATCGCCATCGTCGGTCCCACGGGCGCCGGCAAGACGACGCTGGTCAACCTCCTCATGCGGTTCTACGAGGTGGACGGCGGACGCATCACGCTCGACGGCGTCGACACGCGCGACATGTCGCGCGACGACCTGCGCTCGTCGGTCGGGATGGTGCTGCAGGACACCTGGCTCTTCAAGGGCACCATCGAGGAGAACCTGCGGTACGGGGTGTCCGATGGTGCGACCGTCGGCGAGGAGGAGTTCCTCGCCGCCACCCGGGCCACCCACGTGGACCCGTTCGTGCGGACGCTGCCCGACGGCTACGACACCGTCGTGGACGAGGAGGGCTCGTCGGTCTCGGCCGGTGAGAAGCAGCTGCTCACGCTCGCGCGGGCGTTCCTCGCGGACCCGGCGATCCTGGTGCTCGACGAGGCGACCTCGTCCGTCGACACCCGCACCGAGGTGCTCGTGCAGGAGGCCATGAACCGGCTGCGCAAGGACCGCACGTCGTTCGTCATCGCGCACCGGCTGTCCACGATCCGCGACGCGGACGTGATCCTCGTGATGGAGCACGGCGACATCGTGGAGCAGGGCTCGCACGACGAGCTGCTCGCGGCCGACGGCGCCTACGCGCGGCTGTACGCGAGCCAGTTCGCGGCGCCGGTCGTGGAGGAGCCGGCGCCGTAGCGGATGACCATGCACCTGCTGCCAGTCCGATGCGGATCTTGGCAGCAGGTGCATGGTCGTCGCGTCGCGCGGCCGCCGGCGGGCGTTGACGTGTCCCGGCGTATCGTGTTTCGATAGTATCGACAAACGATATGGTGACGACCAAGGGTGGCGACATGAGCAGGCGGCTCGACGCACAGCGACAGAACTTCGAGGTGATGGCGCTCGCGGGCGGCCTGGGGATCCTCGCCGGGCTCGGGTTCATCGTCCGTGACCTGGTGCGGATCGTGCCCAACCGGGACGTCCCGGTCCCGGTCGATCTCGCGACGATGCCGCACGACGTGCTGCTGGGTGGTACCGCTGCCGCACAGGCGACGGAGGCGGTGATCCGGGTCTCCGACCTGCGTCCGGTGCCGTATGCGGCCGTGCTGACCGCGGCCCTGCTGCCGACGCTGGTGCTGATGATGGTGGCCGCGTGCTTCGCCGTGCTCGGCCGGTCGTTCGCGAGCGGCGACTTCTTCGCCCCGGCCGGCCTGCGGGCGATGAAGGTCACGTCGATCACGCTCGTGTTCGGCTCCGTAGTGATCCCGACCCTGCAGGTGATGGCCGCGAACAGTGCCCTGGCCAGTGTCGGCGTCGACTTCGGCCAGCGCATGGGGACCGACTGGGTGCTGTTCGCAGGGGGTCTGCTGCTCGGCTCCGCCTGGTACGCGTTCCAGCGCGGCGCTCGCCTGCAGCGGGACACCGAAGGCCTCGTCTGATGCCGACGGAGGACGACGGTCGCGTGCACTGCCGCCTCGACGAGCTGCTGGCGGAGCGCGGTATGACGCTGGCGCGGCTGGCCGAGCTGGTCGGGGTCACGGTGGTGAACCTGTCGGTGCTCAAGAACGACCGGGCCCGGGCGATCCGGTTCTCCACGCTGACGGCGGTCTGCGACGTGCTGCAGTGCGAGGTGGGCGAGCTGCTCGTCGTCGTGCCGCCCGAGTGAGGCGGCCGCTAGGGTCGGCGCGTGACTTCTCTCTTCACCGCGCCCGACGGCGGACGCACACCCGACCCCGGCCTGGCGCACCGGCGCGCCGACGCCACCGTGACCCTGCGCGGACCGGACGGTGCGCCGCTGGCCGACCGTGACGTCGTCGTGCGGCAGACGCGGCACGAGTTCCTGTTCGGCTGCATCGGGTTCGACCTGGTGGACCTCGCGAACGGCGCCTCGCAGGACCCGGAGTACGACGGCCGGCTCGCCGCGGCGTGGTTCGACGTGTTCAACCAGACCACGCTGCCCTTCTACTGGGGCACGTTCGAGCCGGAGCGCGGGGCGCCGCAGACCGAGCGCCTGCTCCGCGCGGCCCGCTGGTTCGGTGAGCGCGGCACCGTGGTCAAGGGGCACCCCCTGGTGTGGCACACCGTCCAGCCGGGCTGGCTCCTGGGGCTGCCCGACGCCGAGGTGGAGCGGCTGCAGCGCGAGCGCATCCGGCGCGACGTCGCGGCGTTCCGAGGCGTGATCGACACGTGGGACGCGATCAACGAGGTGGTGATCATGCCCGTGTTCACCGCCGAGGAGAACGCGATCACGCCGCTGGCTCGCCGCAAGGGCCGCGTCGAGACGATCCGGATGGCGTTCGAGGAGGCGCGTGCCGAGAACCCGGGCGCAACGCTTCTGCTGAACGATTTCGACATGTCGACCGCGTACGAGTGCCTGATCGAGGCGGTGCTGGAGGCCGGTATCCCGATCGACCGGCTCGGCCTGCAGAGCCACATGCACCAGGGCTACTGGGGCGAGGAGAAGACGCTCGCGATCCTGGACCGGTTCTCCCGGTACAACATCCCGATCCACTTCACGGAGACCACGCTGATGTCGGGCGACGTGATGCCCCAGCACGTGGTGGACCTCAACGACTGGCAGGTCGAGTCCTGGCCGTCCACGCCCGAGGGGGAGGAGCGTCAGGCGGACGAGGTCGAGCGTCACTATCGGACGCTGCTGTCCCACCCGAGCGTGGAGGCCATGACGTACTGGGGCTTGTCCGACCGGGGAATGTGGCTGGGCGCCCCCGGCGGGCTCCTCCGGGCGGACGGTTCTCCCAAGCCGGCGTTCACGCGCCTGCGCGAGCTGGTCAAGGGCGAGTGGTGGCTGCCCCCGACCCCGCTGCGCACCGACGCCGAGGGCCGGGTGCGGTTCAGTGGCTTCCTGGGCGACTACCGGATCGAGCCGGCCGACGGCGGCGGCGCCGCCGAGGTGACGCTGGCGGATCCGGGCGCGACCGCCCGGAACGCCAGCCTCTCGCCGAGGTAGCCCTACCTCGCCGGGGCGGCTGTGGCCGCCGCGGGGTCGGTCGCGTTGAGCGTCGCCACGACGTCGTCGTAGTCGCCGCGCACCTCGCCGTAGCGCAGGAACTTGACCCGCTCGACCTGGATCTCGTGCGCGTCCGGCTCGGCCTCCAGGAGCGCCAGCACCTCGTCGGCGTACTCGTCCAGGGGCATCGCGTGCTCGTCCGTGGCGTGGCCGGGGATGATGTCGGTCTGCACGGACGGCGGCACCAGCTCCGTCACTCCCACGCTCGTGCCCGCGAACTGCAGCCGGATCGTCTCCGACAGCATGTGGACGGCGGCCTTGCTCGCGTTGTAGGTCGGCGTCGGGCGCAGCGGAGCGTGCGCCAGGCCGGAGGACACGGTGAGGATGGTCGCGTCCGGCCGCGACTGCAGGTGCTCGGTGAAGGCGGCGATCAGCCGGATCGGGCCCAGCACGTTCGTGGCGACGACGGCTTCGGCGTCCTGGAGGAAGTCGGGGTTGCGCCAGTTCTCGGCACGCATGATCCCGGCCATCGGGACCAGCACGTTGACGTCGGGGAACCGCTCGATCACGTCGGCGGAGGCCGTGCTGATCGAGTCGGGGTCGGTCGTGTCGATCCGGACGGTGGCGAAGCCGTGGTCGACGACGGCGGCGTCGAGCGCCTCCGTGTTCCGACCGCCGACGATCACGGTGTTGCCCTTCGCCTGGAGCCGGAGCGCGAGCGCGAGGCCGATGCCGCGGGTCCCGCCGGGGATGAAGATGGTGTTGCCGGTGATGTTCATGGCTCCACCGTGGGTTCCCGGGATCGACGGCGGGAGAGACCCGGTGAACCAGGGACCGGCGATCCCTGGCTCGCGGCCGCTGCCCGGCGCACCATGGGGACATGAACCGCGCAGCCTTCGCCGACTTTCTCCGCCGCCGCCGCGAGGCACTGCGCCCGTCCGACGTCGGTCTGGTGCCGGGGCCGCGCCGTCGGGCACCCGGGCTGCGCCGCGAGGAGGTGGCAGCCCTGACGGGGATGTCCGTGGACTACTACGCGCGGCTGGAGCAGCAGCGCGGGCCGCAGCCGTCGGAGCAGATGCTCGCCGCGCTCTCCCGCGCGCTGCGCCTGACCGTCGAGGAGCGTGACTACCTGTTCCGGCTCGCCGGGCACGGCGTGCCCCGGCGTATGCCGCTCGAGTCCCACGTGGCCCCCGCCCTGCTGCGGGTGCTGGACCGGCTCGAGGACTCCCCGGCGCTGATCCTGTCGGGCCTGGGCGAGGCGGTCGCGCAGAACCGGCTGGCCGAGGCGATCTTCGGCGTGCCGCCGGCCACCGGCCTGGGCCGCAGCTCGGTGTACCGGTGGTTCATGCAGCCCGAGTCCAGGAACGTGTACCCGCCGGAGGACCACGAGCGGCACGGCCGGAGTCAGGTCGCTGCCCTCCGGGCCGCGCTCTCGGCGGCCGGTCCCGGCTCGGTCGCCGACGAGATCCTGCGGGTCCTGCTGCGGGAGAGCCCCGAGTTCGTGCGGGTGTGGGAGCGGCACGAGGTGTCCCGCCGGTTCGAGGACCACAAGACGCTGGTGCACCCGGAGCTCGGGCGCATCGACGTGGACTGCCAGGCGCTGTTCACCGAGGACCAGTCCCAGGCGCTCGTGGTGCTCACCCCGGCGCCGGGCAGCGAGGCCGAGGAGAAGATCCGGCTGCTGGCCGTGCTGGGGCACGAGTCCTTCGCATAGCGGGGCTCGGGGCACGCCCCGGGTGCGGAGCCGGGCTCGGGCACGCCCTCCGGGCGCGAAGCCGGGCCCGGCGACCCGCCCGGGAGCACGGCCGGGGTGCGAGGATCGTCCCGTGCACGACGACGAACGCTGCCCCTGCCTCTCCGGCGACACCTACGGCGCCTGCTGCGGGCGCTACCTCTCCGGTGCCGCGCCCGCGCCGACCGCCGAGGCGCTGATGCGCTCGCGGTACTCCGCGTTCGCGACCGGGGACACCGCATACCTGCTGGCGACCTGGGCGCCACAGACCCGGCCGGACACCGTCGGGACCGGCGAGGAGCAGTGGCGCCGCCTCGACATCCACCGCACGGAGCGGGGCGGCCCGTTCGACACGGTCGGCGTCGTCGAGTTCACCGCCTTCTACCGCTACCCGGACACCGGCGTGCGCGGGAGCCTGCACGAGACCAGCCGCTTCGTGCGCGAGGGCGGCCACTGGTACTACGTCGACGGCGACCGGGAGGCGCACGACGGTTAGGTCGGCCTCCGCCCGGCTCTTGTCGCGGCCGAGCGGCGCTGACCCGGCCGGTGGCCTGGTAGCCCGGGGCGTGGCACCCACCACAACGGCATACCGTGCCCCTCGAGCGGGGGACCGCCGCCGGCCCGGTGGCTCAGATCCAGCCCTCTTCCCAGGCACGGTGCGCCGCCGCGTGGCGGGTGGCGACGCCGAGCTTGGCCATCGCCGACGACAGGTAGTTGCGCACCGTGCCGGGCGCGAGGTGCACGGCGGCCGCGATCTCGGACACCGGTGCGCCGGCGCGCGCCTCCCGCAGCACCTCCAGCTCACGGTCGGTCAGCGGGCACTCGTTCTCCGTGAGCGCCGACGCGGCGATCTCCGGGTCCACGTAGCGGTGCCCCACGGCGACGTCGCGCACGATCTGTGCGAGGCGGGCGGCAGGCGTCGACTTGGGCACGAACCCGCTCACCCCGGCGGCAAGGGCGCGGCGCAGGACGGCGGGCCGGGCATGCCGCGTGACGATGATGACGCGGGGTGGCGTGCCGTCGGTGCGGGCCAGGATCTGCGCGGCCGCGTGCAGCCCGTCGGTGGGCGGCATCTCGAGGTCGAGCACGGCGACGTCGGGGCGGTGCTGCTCCGCGAGCTGCACGGCGTGCGTGGTGGTCGCGGCCTGGGCGACGACCTGCAGGTCGTGCTCGAGATCGAGGAGCGAGCAGAGGGCTCCGCGCAGCAGCTCCTCGTCGTCGGCCAGCAGCAGGCGGATCATCCGGCCACCGTAGCCGTGACCACGAACCGGTCGCCGTCGTCGGCCCACGTCAGGTGCCCGCCCACGGTGTGCAGCCGCTCCGCGAGGGACACGAGTCCGGTGCCGTCGCCGGCGCCACCAGTCCCGGCAGTCCCGGTGGCCAGGCCGGCCCCGTCGTCCTGCCCGGCACCCTCGCGCGCGCCGTCGTTGTCGATCGTCAGGCGGGCACCGGCGCCGTCGGGCACCAGGACGAACGCGGCGC
Organism: Promicromonospora aerolata; assembly: GCF_042682255.1. Classification (NCBI taxonomy): domain Bacteria; kingdom Bacillati; phylum Actinomycetota; class Actinomycetes; order Micrococcales; family Promicromonosporaceae; genus Promicromonospora; species Promicromonospora aerolata. Next base: position 1,258,151 of record NZ_JBHUHF010000001.1, on the reverse strand, counting down.
GCGTGGCGCGGCTGTGCCGCAGCAGGTTGGTGGTCGCCTCGCGGACCACCAGGCCCAGCAGGCTGCGCGGCGCCTGGGGGAGCGACGCTGCGAGGTCGGCGTCGACGTCGGCCCGGACCGCCACGCCCGCCGCCGACAGGACCTTGGACGCGTTGGCGATCTCCGCGTCGAGGGTGGTGCGCCGGTAGCCCTGTACGAGGGCGCGGGTCTCGCGCAGCGCGTCCCCGGCGAGCTGCTGCACCTCGCGCATCTGCTCGGCGGCCCGGTCGGGGTCGGCCTCCGCCAGCCGCGCCGCGAGCTCGCTCTTCAGAGCGATCACCTGCAGGTGGTGCCCCTGGATGTCGTGCAGGTCGGCGGCGAAGCGGAGCCGCTCGTCGGCCACGGCGAGCTGCCCCGCGAGCCGCCGGGCATCGTCGAGGCGCGCCGCGACCTGCCAGCCGCGGAGCATCCCGAGCATCGCGGGTCCGAACGCCAGGACCATCAGGGCGGGCATCCAGACCGCGTGCCCCACGTCGGGTTCGGCCAGGGCCAGGGCCGTGACCAGGCCCAGCGCGGGCAGGACGACCAGCGTGGCGCCGAGCACCGCCCACGCCCGGCGGGCGGGCAGGAACATGACCAGTACCGCGACCGTGGCGGCCGGCGCGATCGACCAGATCCCGAACTCGCCGAGGGTGAGCGGCACCGCGGCGGCGAGCACCGCCGCGCAGACGGCGGTCACGAGCCAGCCGGCCGACGGGCCCTCGTCGCGGATCCGCCGGGCCAGCAGCACGCCGCACGCCACGATCGTCGTCGCCGTCGCGAGGCCCGTGAGCGCGCGCAGCCCGGCAGGGACCGCCGGGTCCAGCACCCAGTCGCCGACGGCGAAGCCCAGCACGCACGCCACCGTCCCCGCGAGACCCCACCAGACGTTGCGCCGGAAGCTCGCGAGGCCGCTGCCGCCGTCGTCCACGACGGTCCGTGCGGAGCTCATGACGCCATCCTGCCAGCGCCGACGCGGCGCGGGGGCGGCCCGCCGCGCCTTCATGACATCTGTCATCCGAGGTTGTGACAGACGCTCGCGCTCCGGTGCGGTCCGGCACTACTGGGCGCCCCCGGCGTCGGACAGCGTGGGAGACGGCGCGGCGAGGGACGCCGTCCGAGAGCGAGGGAGACGGAGACATGACAGAGACGACGGCACAGAGGGTGTACCCGGACGAGGCCGTGCACCCGGTGGCCCACCCCGGGCCGACGACGTCGGGGCCCAAGGCGCTGCGGTTCTTCGCGCACCTGGCCGAGATGGTCGTGGCGATGCTGCTCGGGATGATGCTCCTGGCGCCCGCGTGGGACTGGGTGGGTGCGGCCCTCGGGATGGAGGCCGTGCTGGTCCGGCCCGACGTCGCCGCCGTGGTGATGGTGCTGGACATGGTGGTCGCCATGACGGTGTGGATGCGGGTCCGGCGCCACGGCTGGCCGGCGATCGGAGAGATGAACGCGGCGATGGCGGCGCCGTTCGCGGTCCTGCTGGTGCTGTTCTGGGCGGGTGCGGCGACCGCGGACGACATGACGCTCTGGGGCCACGTGCTGATGGTGCCGGCGATGGTGGCAGCGATGCTGCTGCGGCCCGCCGAGTACACGGCGCACGCCCACGGGTTCGACCTGGCCTGGCTGCGCGGCCGGTGGCCGGTGCTGATCGGGCTGACGCTGCTCGCCGGCACGATCGCGGGTGGTGCCGCCGACGTGCCGACGTGGCTGGTCCTGGCTGTTGCCTTGGTGTACCCGGTGGTCGGGATCCTCCGGAACAGCATCCGCGGCCGGTCGATGGTGCTGCTCCAGGCGGCGGGGCTCGTGGTGTTCGCGGGGATCAGTCTGCTGGCCGGCGCCCTCGTCGGGCAGGACACCGGGGCCTACGTGCTCGCGGCCGGCCTCGTGGGGCACGGGGTCTGGGACGTGTTCCACCACCGGGCGAACGCGGTGGTGTGGCGCTGGTACGCCGAGACGTGCATCGTCTACGACCTGCTGCTGGCCGCGGCGGTCGTCGCGGTGACGCTGGGCACGTGATCGTACTGATCGCGGCAGGATGCGACCCGCCGCGCGTGGCGGCGGGCGTGTCCGCCCTGGCTGGCTCTACTTTGGGGCGCTATGGACAGCGCCCAGCCCAGCATTCTCGAGCTGCGGATCCACGGCATCGCGAACACTCCGCCGCACGGCACCCTCGACCTGGGGCGGGGGGAGGTGACCCGGTCCGACGGCGACGGCCTCGGCAGCTTCTGGACCCCGACACCCGACGCCGAGGCGCGGGACAGGGCGCTGCCACCGGGGCACGTGCACGCGATCCGGGCGGACGTACGCCGGGAGGCGTACTCGTGGGGTGCGATGGCTCGGGTCGGTGGTCTCCCGTTCGGCGGCGTGCTGGGTCTCGTGGGCACGTTCGCGGTGCGCCTGCTGTGGGCGGCGATGGTCCCGTTCGGGCTGGCGAACGCCGCGTACTGGGCCCGCCGTGTCCCGGCGCCCGACCCGGGCGCGCACCGCCCGCCGTCGGGCAGCGTGCGGCCCGAGGCGACCGCCGCCCTGGCCCGGGTGTTCGCGCTGGGCCTCACCCTCCTGTTCGTGTCGGCGGTGGCGACGGTCTCGCTGTCCGTGATCGGCACCCGCTGCATCGGCCTGGCGACGGCGGGGCCCGATTCCGTGGTCCCGGTCTGCGCGCGCCTGCCCGGCCTGCTGTACGGCCTCGCGCGGATGGACGTCGGTGACCGGCTGGCCCTCCTGTCCCTCGCCCCGGTGCTGCTGGTCGCGGTGCTGGTGGCGGTGGCGCACAGCGGCCAGGTCCGGTTCGAGTCCAAGTTCTCGGTGATGCGCGCCGGGCGCACCGTGCCGCCGTCGGGTCCGCCGCTGCACCGGGCGGGCTTCTGGTCCCAGCGGTCCGGCTCCGGCCTGCTGTGGGCGCACCTGGGCGCCGCCCTCGGGCTGACGGGGCAGTTCCTCAGCTGGACCCGGTACGCCGACCCGGGCCTGCCGATGCCGGCCCTGCCCGTGGCGGGCCTGGTCGTGATCCTGGGCGCGTGCGCGTTCGTCGCCCTGCGCACCGACGACGACGGCGTCCAGGCCGTCGCCCCGCGCTGGAAGGGGCGGGCGGGGCTCGGGGTGTTCGTGGCCGGCCTGGTCGTCTGGCTGCTGGCCTGCTACGCCTGCCTCGCCGGACCGCAGCCGACGGACCTGCCCGCGCTGATCGGGCTCGACCTCGTACCCGCGCTGCTCGGCGTGGGCCTGTTCGGCATCGCGGCGACCGGTCTCGCCTGGCGCACTGCGCGCACGGCCGGGGGAGTCGCGGCCTGGACGGCGGTGCCGGTGATCGCCACGGCCTGCGTCGCGCTGGTCCTGGTCACCGAGCCGGGCGCCCCGCTACGACACCTGCTCGTCGCGGTGGCGGTGCTCGCCGTCCTGAGCCCGGCCGCGGTGGTGCTCGCGGCCATGCTGCTGCGGCGGCGTGCCCACGAGGGGTGGAACGGCGCCGGACCGGGCGTGTTCCTGCTGGTGTCCGCCGCGGCGGCGGCCGTGTACTCCAGCCTGCTGGTGCTCGGCGTGCAGTGGTTCCTGCGCAACGGGGAGAACGCCGCGCCCACGCCCCTCGGGGACGGCCTGGTCGGCATCCCCCGCGGCGTGCCGGACGCCGACCTCGTGCGGGTGCCACCGGTGTACACCGAGTTCGGTACGGCGTCCGTGGTGATCGCGCTCGTCTTCGTGCTGCTGCTGGTCGTGGCGCTGGCCGGGCCCTACGTCATGGACGTGGTCCGCTCGAGGGCGCTGTGGATCCCCGGCGCGCCCCGCACGTTCGGACCGCCCTACGGCCCGGCGGCGCCGGCCTGGCGCGCGGTCGCGGACGCGCCCGAGCCCGACGGCGGCCCCAACCCGGTGCTGGAGCGGGTGCTGCGCGGCCGGCAGGTCGCCGCGATGTCGCACCGGGCGGAGCTCGCCGTGGGTGCCCTGGCGGCCGCCGCCTACGTCGCGGCGCTGGTGGCGCACATCCCCCTGATCGCCCAGCACAGCGACGCCGGCACCGTCCAGGTACCGCCGTGGCTGTCCGGGCTCGCGGTGCCGGCCCTCGGCGTGCTCGCGGCGACGCTGGTGGTCAGCGCCCTGGCGGGTGGCACCGGCGGCGGACCGTCGCGGCCCTGGGGCCTGCTGTGGGACCTGTTGTGCTTCCTGCCGCGCAGCGCGCACCCGTTCGGGCCGCCGAGCTACGCCGAGCGGGTCGTGCCGGAGGTGCGTTCGCGGGTCGACGCCTGGCTCACCGGCGCGGACATCGCCGACGACGCGGAGCGCGAACGCGTGGCACCCACCCGGCGCGTGGTGCTGTCCGCGCACTCGATGGGCGGCGTGCTGGCGGCGGCGGTGGTGCTGATCCGGGCGGGCAACCCGGTGCCGGACCTCACCGACGGGCGCCTCGGCCTGCTGACCTACGGCGTGCAGCTGCGGCCGTTCTTCGGCCGGTTCTTCTCGGACCTCCTGGGCCCGACGACGACCGGCACGCCGCCGTGCACCGGTCCGGCCTGGTCGGCGGACCCGTGGGGCGGACAGGCGAGGGGTGGTCCCGGGCCCGGAGCGACCCCGGCGGCGCCGTTGACGCCGGAGCGCCCCGAGCCCGGCTCGGGGGAACAGGTCACGCTGATGTCGCTGCTGACCTGCGGTGCGAAGCCCGCGTGGGTGAACCTGTGGCGGCGCACCGACTTCCTGGGCTTCCCGGTGGTGGGTTATGGGGTCAACGAGGTGGATCGCGGTGCGGAGGAGATGGACCGGTCGGCCTATCTCTTCGCCGTGGCGACCCACTCCGGGTACCAGTCGTCGTGGGCGTACCACGCGGCGCTGGACGAGGTGATCGATCGGCTGCGGCGGAGGTGAACCGCAGGCTGACGCCGGCTGGGCCGTCGGGTGCCCAGCCGGCGGTCACGCAGCGAGGGGAGCCGGGCTGACGACGTCGCGCAGCCGGGCCAGCGCATGCTCGAGGATCTGTGCCACGCGCTCCTTGGTCACGCCGAGGCGGCGGCCGATCTCGTCGAGGGTGCGGGTGGTGCCGTCCAGGAGCCCGAAGCGCATCTCCAGGACGCGGGCCTCCACGGCGTCGAGGTGGCGCAGGGCCTGCCGGACGCGCCGGCGCAGCATCGTCTGCTCGGGGGTGGGGCCGCTCTGGCTCGCCGTCACGGCGTGCTCGGCGGCGGCGACCGCCCGGACTATGGAGCGGCGCACCCAGCGGGTGGCATAGGCGGCGAACGTGCCGTGCGCGGGGTCGTACGAGTCGGCGGCGCGGACCAGGCCGACGTTGCCCTCCTGCACGAGGTCCATGAACGGCAGCCGGCCGGAGTAGGAGGTCGCGACGGCGGGGACGAGGCGGAGGTGGGCGAGGACGAGACGCTCCTTTGCGTATTGCCCGTCCTTGACCCGCGCTTCGAGCTGCATACGGAAGCTGGGGGAGACCGCAGTGGCGTCGAGGGTGCGTGCGGCGTCGGCTCCGGCGACCGCCCGCTCAAGGAGCGACTCGAGCTGCGCGTCGTCCAACGACGGCGTGCGCTCGATCATCGCAGCGTAGGACTCGGGCAACGCCGGGTGCGGACTGTGTTCCTTCGTGCGCCGTGCACGCGACGACCGGGAATTTCGGGTAGTTCTCATCGCAACTCTCCTCACGAGCGGGACGAACTTTCCTTGCCCGGAGCATATGGAGTCTTGGGGCCCGAAGGAAGCATGGAGGATTTCGCTGTGAGAGATAACGGGACGATAACGGCGCGCTCGTGCGGTTTCGCGCGCAACACCGGTTCCGACCAGGTGACAGCACGGGGCCGTCCCGCGAGACTCGTGTCATGAGCCCGCGCGCGTTTCGCTGGGTGCTGCACGTCGACCTCGACCAGTTCCTGGTCGCGGTCGAGGTCCTGCGGCGCCCGGAGCTCGCCGGAAAGCCGGTGATCGTGGGCGGGCGTGGTGACCCGACCGAGCGGGCGGTGGTCTCGACCGCCTCCTACGAGGCGCGGGCGTTCGGCGTCGGGTCGGGCATGCCGCTGCGCATCGCGGCCCGCAAGGTCCCGGACGCGATCATCCTGCCCGTCGACCACGAGGCCTACCTCGAGGCATCCGGGCACGTGATGGACACCCTCCGTGGGCTCGGCACGGTGGTGGAGGTGCTCGGCTGGGACGAGGCGTTCCTGGGCTGCGACGCCGACGACCCGGAACCGGTCGCCCACCGGGTCCAGGAGGCGGTCCTCGCCGCCACCGAGCTGCCTGGTACGGCGACCTGGGCCGCGGGCACGGTTCCGCCGTCGTCGACGACGCGCCCTGGGTGGCGCGCGGGCACAGCCGCGAGACCACCTATCAGCGCAACCTCACCACGCCCGAGCAGGTGGAGGCGGCCCTGCGGGATCTCGTCACGCAGGTGCACGCCGACACCGAGGCCGAGGGTCGGCCGGTCTTCCGCATGGGTCTCAAGGTGCGCTACGCACCCTTCGTCACGCAGAGCTGCTCGAAGAAGCTCCCGGCGCCGACACGGTCGCTCGGCGAGATGACCACCGCCGTCCTCGCCCTCGCGGCGGGCATGGAGCCGCGACGTGAGGTGCGCCTGCTCGGCGTGCGCGCCGAGATGGTCATGCCCGACGGTGGCGACGCGATCGAGCGCACGCCCGTCCGCGGCCGGATCTGACCGGCGGACCCGGCCGTGCCCGCGGCGACGTGCCGGTCAGGGAGAATGCTCGGGTGACCACCCTCGACGTCGTCCGCGTGGACGACCCCACCGACGAGCGCCTCGCCGACTACAACAGCCTCACCGACGTCGTGCTCCGCTCCAAGCACGAGCCGGCCAAGGGCCTCTACATCGCCGAGAGCTCGACCGTGATCCGGCGGGCGCTGGCGGCCGGGCACCGGCCGCGGTCGTTCCTCATGGCGCCGAAGTGGCTGGACTCGATGAGCGACCTGATCGCGGCGACCGGCGCGCCGGTCTACGTCGCCGAGGAGCCGCTGCTCAAGGAGATCACGGGCTTCCATCTGCACCGGGGTGCTCTGGCGGCGATGCACCGGCCGCCGATGCCCGACGTGCACGAGCTGCTCGCGAGCGCGCGTGGGGGAGCGGGGGCGCGCCGTGTCGTGATCCTCGAGGACATCGTCGACCACACGAACGTGGGTGCCGGCATGCGTGCGTGCGCCGCCCTCGGTGTCGACGTCGTGCTGTTCACCCCGAGCTGCGCGGACCCGCTGTACCGGCGTGCCGTCAGGGTCTCCATGGGCACCGTGTTCCAGGTCCCCTGGACGCGGATCGATCCCTGGCCCAGCGGCATCCAGGCCTTGCACGAGCACGGCTTCCAGGTGGCGGCGCTCGCCCTCGAGGACGACTCGATCCGCCTCGACGACCTCGTGGCCGACCCGCCCGAGAAGCTCGCACTGGTGCTCGGCACGGAGGGGGACGGCCTGAAGCCCCGCACGATCGCCGAGTGCGACATGACCGTCCGCATCCCGATGACGGGGGGCGTCGACTCCCTGAACGTCGCGTCGGCGGTGGCGGTCGCCGCGTGGGCCACGCGGGTGCCGGCCGGTGATGACTGAGCCGCCTGGGGACGGGTCACCCGGGGCAGCGGGGTCGGTCGGTCGAGGGCGGCTGTCCCCCGTGCGGACTACGGAGAAGTGTCCGCACCACGGGGACCCGCGGCGCGACGGTCTTCCATAGGTTCTGTGGCAGCGGCGTGAGTGCGCCGCGGCACGCCGAGAGCTGGAGGACACGATGTCGAGGACGATGCACCGGTCAGCGGGAGCCGGTATCCCCCGGAGGATCACCCGGGTGCTGATCGCGGCGGCGCTCACCGTGGCCACGCTGGCGGCCTGTGTCGCCGCCCCGGACGTGGACACGCCGAGCGGGGCCGCACCACCGGCCGCCACCGAGGTGGCCGCCACACCGCCCATCACCTGGGGCGAGTGCCCGGCGTTGCCCGAGGGTGCCGATCGCGACCCCCGCCTCACCTGCGCAACGGTGCAGGTTCCGCTCGACTACCGGAATCCCGGTGGCGAGCAGATCGAGGTGGCCGTCTCGAAGCTGCCGGCCGCGAGCTCCAGCGACCGTCGCGGTGTGCTGCTGCTGAACCCGGGCGGCCCGGCGTTGCCCGGCCTGGAGACACCGGGTGCCGTGGCGCAGACCCTGCCGCCGTCGGTGCTGGCGGCCTACGACCTGATCGGCTTCGACCCCCGCGGGGTCGCGCACAGCACCCCGCAGAGCTGCGGTCTCGACGACCCGTCCCTCGCCGGCCTCTTCCCGTACCCGGCCGCGGACGGCTCGATCACCGCGAACGTCGACCACGCCCGCGCCGACGCCGAGCGGTGTGCGACGAACGCCGGCACGAAGCTCAAGTACTTCACCACCGCCAACACGGCCCGCGACATGGACCGCATCCGCGCGGCGCTCGGTGAGCAGAAGATCTCCTACTGGGGCCAGTCCTACGGCACCTACCTCGGCACCGTCTACCTGTCGCTGTTCCCGGAGCGCGCCGACCGGGTGGTCCTCGAGGGCAACGTCGATCCCACGAAGGTCTGGGCCGACGCGAAGGACAACTGGGGCAAGGCCATGTCGGAGCGCTTCCCCGACGCGGCACGGGTCGCCGCAGCGCAGCACGCCACCCTCGGGCTGGGCGGCACCGTCGACGAGGTGACCCAGGAGTACCTCGCACTCGCCGACCACCTCGACCGCACCCCCGCTCCCGTCCCCGGTACGCCGCACGCCCTGACGGGTTCGCTGCTGCGCACCGTCACCTACAGCCTCCTGCTGGAGAACGAGAACCTCCCTGTGCTCGCGCAGTTCTGGAAGGCCGCCGTCGGGCTGGTGGACGGCACGCTGACCGAGGCGGACGGCCAGGTGCTGCAGCAGGTGTTCGCCGCGCCGCCGCCGACCCCGGGCGTGCCGGCCGACAACCAGGCCACCATGTTCCTGGCACTGACCTGTGGTGACGCACCATGGCCCGACGACGTCGGCGAGTACGCCCGCCGCACCGCCAAGGACCGCGCGGCCTGGCCGCTCACCGCGGGGATGCCCGCCAACATCTGGGCGTGCGCGTTCTGGCCGGAGCCGGTCGAAGAGCCCGTCCGCGTGACCGGCAAGGGGCCGCGCAACACGCTGATTCTGCAGAACCGCAGGGACAACGCCACACCGTGGGAGGACGGCCTCGGGCTGTACAAGGTTCTCGGCAAGCGAGCGGCCTTCGTGGGTGCGGAGAACGGCGGCCACTACGTCTACGGCCAGGGCTCGACGTGCGTGGACGAGGCGACGGTGGCGTTCCTGACCACCGGCCGGCTGCCGGATAAGAAGGTCGTCTGCACGGACGTCGCCTCGAAGTGACCGGGCTGGCCGGCAACGGGTCGGGCGGACGGGTCACCCGGGTGACCTGTCCGCCCGACCCCGTCCGCCCGACCCCGGCCCGTCAGAGCAGCTGGGACCGGCGCCGGGGCTCGGCGGCCTCGCGCTCGATCTCCTCCTGGCGTCCCTGCCAGCCCCGGAACTTCTCCTGCGCCTCGAGCTCCGCCGCGCTGGGCGCCAGGCCGACCACCAGGAGCAGCAGGATCGTGCTGATGGTGACGCCGATGATCAGCGGCCCGAGCAGGGCGGCGACGGACACGCCCGCGTCCGGGATGATCACGGTGCCGGTGACGACCTCGGCGCGCATGGCGGCCATGCCCGTGTAGTGCATGCCGGAGACGGCGACGCCCATGATGAGCACGGCGCCGGCGCCACCGGCGAAGTTGTGCACCTTCGGGGAGAGCCAGAGGCCCGCGGTCGCCGCGACGATCCCGACCACCACCGAGAGGACCACGGTGGGCAGGTCGTAGGTGATCTCGACGCCCACGTGCACGGCGCGCATGCCGAGGTAGTGCATGGCCGAGATGCCCAGGCCGGTCACGATGCCGCCGCCGAGGAGCGCGAAGGCACCGACGCCGGCGGCGCGGACGATGAAGAGGCCGAGCCCCACGACGGCGATGGCGAGCAGGCCGCTGGCGATCGTCAGCGGGACGTCGAAGCGGGTCTCGGTGCCCCGCACGTGGAACCCGAGCATGGCGACGAAGTGCATGACCCAGATGCCCGTGCCGCCGATCGAGACGGCGCCGAGGGCGAGCCAGCCGGTGCTCGCGATCCCGTGCGAGACGCGCGCCCGGGCGGTGCAGGTCAGGCCGACGGCGCACCCGGCGCACGAGAGCAGGAACGAGATGATGGGCGTGACCCAGCCCAGCGCGAAGTGGTCAATCATGGTGGAGGCTCTCCAGCGAGTACGAGGTAGGCGTGCGGCCAGCCGCGGACGGCGAACGGCGACGGCGGGGGCGGCAAGGTCGTTGCCTAGGCCGATCCCTACCAAGTTAAGGGGGTGAAGGTACAACTTGCACCCTTTGTACAGGGTTAATTTTGCCCTGGATGGGGTGATCTATTCGGAACCTGGAGATCCTGTTTCCCGCGGATTATGTGACTGTGGTAGTGAGGGCAAGACGGGAGCGCGAGCCGTGCGACCACTGCGCGGAAGGGGTGGCACAGGGGGCACAAAGTTAGGTTAGGCTCACCGTCGTGACCACCAAGACCGAGGGGCTCGAAGCCAAGCCCTCGCGCATGTTCGACGTCGAGGTAGCGCGCGTGACGCGCCTGTGCCCGTCCTTCGTCCGCTTCACGTTCCGCGGACCGGACCTGGACAAGTTCGCGGACAACGGCCGCGACCAGCGCATCAAGCTGCTCCTCCCGGCACCCCGTGGCGGCTGGGACGGCCTGCGCCGGGACGACCCCAACTGGTATGCCGCGTGGCGCTCGCTCCCGGACGAGCAGCGCAACCCCATGCGCACCTACACGGTCCGCACGGTGCGTCAGGACCTGCGCGAGGTCGACGTCGACGTCGTCATGCACGGTGACACCGGGCCGGCGTCGCGCTGGGCCCTGAACGCCGCCGCGGGTGACCCGCTGGTCATCATGGGACCCAACGCCGAGTACGACGGCATCCACGGCGGCGTCGAGTTCGCCCCGCCGTCGTCGAGCCACGCGCTGCTGCTGGCCGGTGACGAGACGGCGGTGCCCGCCATCGCCGCGATCTGCGAGTCGCTGCCCGCCGACGCGGTGGGCGAGGTCTTCCTTGAGGTGCCGCACCCGGAGGACGGCTGGCAGCTCGGCGCGCCGGACGGCGTCCGCGTGCACTGGCTGGCACGCGACGGGCGCGAGCACGGCGAGGTGCTGGTCCCCGCCGTCCAGGATGCCGCCGACCGGCTGCTCGCGATGGGTGTGCGGCCGTCGTCGGACAGCGCGCCCGCACTCACCGCGGCCGGCGTGGACCTGTCGGGCGAGGCGGACGACGTCGACATCGACACCGGGATCCTCTGGGAGGTGCCGGTCGACGAGGCGGGGCGCCCCCTGGCGCAGGAGACCGTGCTGTACGCGTGGCTGGCCGGCGAGGCCGGTGTCATCAAGACGCTGCGCCGTTATCTCGTGAACGAGTGCCAGGTGGACCGCAAGTCCGTGGCGTTCATGGGCTACTGGCGCAAGGGCCGCGCCGAGAACTGAGCACGGCCCTGGTCCTGGTGGTGCGCGGGTGGGTCAGCGCGTGATGCCCAGGTCCTCGACCACCTCGACACCCGGCATGGCGCACAGCACCGGACCCGGCATGAGCAGCTTGGACCGGCGTACCCCGGAACCCATGAGCGCCATCGTGCCCTCCTCGGCGAACCGGGCGTCGACCAGGACGCGGTAGCCGTCCGGCAGCCCGACGGGCGTGATGCCGCCGTACTCCATGCCCGACTCCTCGACGGCGCGGTCCATCGGCAGGAACGACGCCTTGCGCACGTCGAGCAGCTTGCGCACCCGCTTGTTGACGTCGGCGAACGTGCTGGCCGGCACGACGCACGCCGCGACGCGCTCGTCCTCGCCCCGCTTGCCGGCCACGAGCACGCAGTTGGCGGACGCCTCCGGCGGCAGGTCGTGCAGCTCGTTGAGCGTGGCCGTCTCGGCATGTTCCGGGTCGATCTCGGTGACGGCGACCTGGCTCGTGACCCGCGGATCCGTGCCGGCCCAAGCGGTCAGGGCCGCGAGCACCGGGTCCGCGAGAAGCTCGGGATGCTCCACCGCCGGCGCCCACGCGAGGTCGCCCAGCGTGGGCAGGGTGGCGTGCTCGTTCATCGGCTGTACGTCGCCGTGAGGGTGGCGCGCCCCAGCAGGTGGAAGTACACGTTGAACGCCACCTGTGCGTTCGTGTTGTCCGGGCCGAGCCCCAGCTCCCCGGGCTCCACGTCCAGGGCGTGCACGGCGAAGATGTACCGGTGCGGGTGGTCGCCGGGCGGCGGACCGGCACCCTCGAAGCCCGGCGTGTGACCGTCGCTGTAGGTGTGGAACGCCCCGGCGGGCAGGCCCGATCCGTCGGGTGCGCCCGCACCCGTGTCGAGCGAGGTCACGTCGGCCGGCAGGTCCACGACGGTCCAGTGCTGGTAGCCCATCGGCGTCGGCGCGTCGGGGTCGTAGCAGGTCACGACGAACGACTTGGTCCCCTCGGGAAAGCCGCTCCACTCGAGCGCCGGCGAGATGTTCTGATCGTGCGCGGCGTGCGCGTCCGGCATGCGCTCGCCGTCGGTGAGGTTGCTGCTGGTCACCGTGAAGGCCGCGGGAGCGGGCAGCAGCGTGTACGGGTCAGGCGGATACGGGCGAGTGAAGTCCATGACCCCACTCTGCCGAATCGACGATGCGGGTGCCAGCGCCCCGGCTGGGTGGGTCGGGGTTGAGTTGGGTGGATCCGGGCGGGCGGATCAGCCGGAAGATCGGGGTCGAGTGGCTCCGCTGTGGTTCCGCTGTGGTTCCGCTGTGGCGGGCCGACGTGGTGGCCGTGCTCGGCACGCGGTCAAGGCGCGCTGTGCCGTGCCGAACCGCAAGGTGCTGGTGTTGGGGTCGCTCCTCGAGCGCCGAGCCGCAAGATACGTGTCACCTCCGACGCCGAGCCGCAGGCTACGTGTGGTCGGTGGGGCCGAGCCGCAGGTTGCGTGTGGCTGGTGGGGCCGAGCCGCAGGTTGCGTGTGGCTGGTGGGGCCGAGCCGCAGGATGAGAGTCAATCCGGGCACTCATTGACGCGTGGCGTGCGGTTCGGCGTCGGGGGTGACACGCATGGTGCGGTTCGACCTGGAGGGTGGCGTGCATCGTGCGGTTGAGCGCGGGACGTGACACGTATCTTGCGGTTCGACGCGCGGCTGTGGGCGGAGCTTGCGGTTCGGCGGCTTGCCGAGTGCCGAGTCCGGTCCCTTGTGCCGAAGCGATGCCTAGTTCGGTCCCTTGCCTCGAAGCAGCGCCGAGGCGCTGCCCGTAGCGCTCGAGCAGTGCCGGAGCGTCGCTTCGGTACCTCAGTCCACCCGGAGCAGGTGGCGGAACGCCGTTCGTGCTCGCTCCGGGCTCGGCTCGTCTCCGGTGATGAGGTCCGCGTAGGTGAGCGACTCCGACACCCGTACCAGCAGGTAGGCAAGTTCTTCGGGGGTGATGGTGCCGTCGAACGGCTTCTCGCCCAGGTCGCGGACCACCAGCCACTCGACGGTGGCGACGAAGCGCTGCTGGATGGGGCTGTCGGCGGTGGTGAGCAGGCGCAGGGAGCGGGCCGGCTCGCGGCGCAGGAACGCACGGAAGTAGTCGGCGACGATGAGGTCGCGCGCGAACGTGGTCAGCAGGGCGGCGAGTCGTTCGGCGCCGGTTAGGTGCTCCGTGGCGCGTTCGGCCTGCACGAGGGTGGGGACGGCGAGCGACCACAGCACCTCGCTGAGCAGGGCGTCCCGGTTGCCGACCCAGCGGAACACCGACGTCCGGTCGACGCCGAGCTGTGTGGCCAGGGGGCCCATGTCGATGCGGTAGCCCTCGATGAACGTGTCGCGCGCGATGTCGAGCACCCGCTGCGCCTCAGGCCGTGTGCCCAGCCGAGCAGAGAGGCGGCTGGGCGCGGCCTCCAGGCCGACGGTCGCGATCGACGTCGTTGTCATGGCGGCTATCCAACTCCTACCACCCGCCCGTTGCAACAATATGCAGAACGATGCATGCTGGCGCATCTGCGGAAGCGTGCACTCTACCCGGCGCGGGTCCCGCGTGCTACGGCCCGCGGGATCGGCCCGGGCTCGCGCGTGGCGATGATCGTGCCGCCGGTCCTACGCGGCAACCCAGTGATTTGGTCCGAAGACACGTGGTTTTCGGACCAAATCACTGGGTTGCGGGAGATGCACGGCGCTGGACCAGGCCGCTCATGCCGCCGGGTGGCCCAGGTGCTCCTCGACCGCCTTCCGGACCTGGTCCGGGACCGGCACCGGGCGGCGGGCGGCCTGGTCCACGAACACGTGGGTGAAGCTGCCCGTGGCGTACGGCTCGGTGCGGTCGGGTGCACCCGCGCGCAGGATCGCCAGGTCCCAGGTGAGCGACGTCCGCCCGAGGCGCCCGACGGCGACGTCCACCTCGATCTCGTCCGGGAACGACACCGGGGCGAGGAACTCGCACGAGGAGGCCCGGGCGAGCCCGATCACGTCGCCGGCCGGATCCATGCCCGTGTGCCGCATGAGCCACAGGTTCACGGCCGTGTCCATGGCCTCGTAGTAGACGGTGTTGTTCATGTGCCCGTACTGGTCGTTGTCGTTCCAGCGCAGCGGGAAGGGGTGCCGGTAACCCATCGAGAGGTCTCTCCTTCGAGATCGGGGTCGCTGAATCGCAGCGTAGCCCGGCGACAAGAGAACGATGCAACATGTGCGCGATTGATGCATGCTGGACATCGACTGGTCGGTCGGTGCTGACCACCGGTCCGACCAGCCAGATCAACGACGGCCGGAGGGTCGATGGCGCTCGCACTCGAGCTGCCCTGGAGTTCATGGAGCGCGAGGTGGGCCAGTACGGTCTGGAGACGATGTAGGTGAGGTTCTGACCTGGCTCATCCTGCACATTGCGAATTCGCAAGAACGAGAGGAAACCCCTGATGACTCGTACTGCCATCGTCACCGGAGCGGCCCGCGGCATCGGCGCCGCCACCGCCCGCCGGCTCGCGCAGGACGGCTACGCCGTAGCCGTCCTCGACCTCCTGGAGGACCAGGCCAAGGCCACGGCGGAGGCCATCGTGGCCGACGGCGGCCGCGCGCTCGCCGTGGGCGCCGACGTCGCCGACGAGGACTCGGTCGCCGCTGCCGTCGAACGGGTCGTGGCCGAGCTGGGCGCGCCCACCGTGCTGGTGAACAACGCGGGCATCCTGCGCGACAACCTGCTGTTCAAGATGCCCGTCAGCGACTGGGACGCCGTGCTGAGCGTGCACCTGCGCGGCGCGTTCCTCATGACCCGGGCCGTGCAGGCACACATGGTGGAGGCGAAGTTCGGCCGCATCGTGAACCTCTCCTCGACCTCCGCCCTGGGCAACCGCGGCCAGGTGAACTACTCGGCCGCCAAGGCGGGCATGCAGGGCTTCACCAAGACCCTGGCGATCGAGCTCGGCAAGTTCGGCGTCACCGCCAACGCCGTCGCCCCCGGGGTGATCGAGACCGACATGATCCGGGAGACCGCCGAGCGCATCGGCATGCCACTGGCCGACTACCTCGGCGTGGCCGCCCAGGACGTCCCCGTCGGCCGCGTGGGCCAGCCCGAGGACATCGCCAACGCCGTGTCGTTCTTCTGCGCGGAACGGTCCGGGTTCGTGTCGGGCCAGGTGCTGTACGTGGCGGGCGGGCCGAAGGCGTGAGCGCCGGCGCCGGCGAGGTCATCCGCGTCGACTCGCCGGCTGCGCTCGCGGACGCCGTGGGTCGGACGGCCACCGGCGAGTGGTTCGAGGTCACGCAGGAGCGGATCGCCGCGTTCGCCGACGCCACCGAGGACCACCAGTGGATCCACCTCGACGCCGAGCGGGCCGCCGCCGGGCCGTTCGGCTCCACGGTCGCGCACGGGTACCTCACTCTGTCGCTCCTGCCACGGCTGGCGTCCTCGCTCGTCGCGGTCGGCGGCGCCGCGATGGTGATGAACTACGGCCTGGACCGGCTGCGGTTCCTCGCCCCGGTGCCGGCCGGCTCGCGGGTGCGGGCCGTCACCGAGATCCTCTCCGCCGAGCCCACGTCGAACGGCGTGCGGCTCGCCTCGAAGGTCACCGTGGAGATCGAGGGCGCCGAGAAGCCGGCGCTGGTGGCGCACACGCTGTCGCTGTACGTCCCGGAAGGCTGAGCTGCTGAGCTCGGGACACTGACGTACGAGAGCCCGTTCGAGAACGACCTGAGGCACCGGTCCGGCCCGGATCCGGTGCCTCAGGTCGTTCTCGAACGAGCCGTGGGCTCGGCCCGCCGCTGTCGGTCGGTGAGGTGGACCAGCCGCCGGGGCGCTGCAGTGTTGTGAGGTCGGTGGTTTGACAGGCGCGCCTCGTGAGAGGTGTACTGGTGTTCTATCGAACAGGCGTTCGATGAGGTGCTCGACCATCCGGTCACCACCGGCAGACACCATCGCTGGAGGGCCATGACCGTCGTAACAGTCTCTTCGAAGACCGGCCCCGGCGCTGACGTCGACACCGCCACCACCGCGGACACTCGGCACGCCCGGGCGCTCGCGGCACTGCGGTCCGCCGAGGTGCGCACAGGGGTGCGCAAGCAAGTCGTGTCCGCGAGGACCGTCCAGGCGGTCCAGGCGGTCCAGGCCGACGAGCTCGGCGAACAAGCCGTTCGGGAGCTGTCGACCGTGCGCCCGCACGAGCAGCCGGCGGCCCGACCCGCTCCGTCGTCGGGCGGCCGGGTGGGTTCGCCCGGCCCGGACGAGGGCGCGCGCGTCCTGCCCGTGGACCCGCGTCTCGCCTCCCTCCTGCCCGACGGCGGTCTGCGCACCGGCACCACCGTGGTGGTCCAGGGCTCGACGTCGCTCCTGCTCACCCTGCTCGCCGAGGCGTCCCGCGACGGGGCCTGGACCGTGCTGGTCGGCTACCCGGCCGCCGGGATGGCCGCAGCGGCCGACGCCGGGTGCGACCTCGCGCGCACCCTGGTGGTGCCGCTGCCGGCAGGGTCGGGCGTGGACGCCCCCGCCGTGCTCGCCGCGCTCATCGACGGCATGGACGTGGTGGTGGTCGGGCCGGAGGTCGCGCTGCTGGATCAGGACCGCCGTCGGCTGACGGCGCGCGCCCGTGAACGAGGAACCGTCCTGGTCTCGGCGCTCCCCGTCTCTTCGGGCGAGGGTTCGGGCAGGGAGTGGAGCGGGGCGCACGTGGTGCTCGAGGCGACCGCCGGGGACTGGGCGGGCATCGACCACGGGGCGGGCTGGCTACGTCGGCGGACCCTGCGGGTGCGGCGCACCGGGCGGGGGAGCGCGGCACGCCCTCTGCACCTGGACGTCGAGGTGCCGGTGCTCTCGGGCGGTCAGGGCTCCGGGACCGGTGGGACGAGGTCGCCGGGCGAGCGCTCGGAGAGCCGTCCGCGGCTGGAGCTCGTCGGATGACCGACCGCTCCGGCCCCACGACGACGGGAGCGGCCACCCGCACCGCCTGCCTCTGGGTGCCCGACTGGCCGGTCGTCGCGGCCCTCGTCGTCGCCGGCCTGGGTCCCGAGGCCCCGGCGGCCGTCACGGGCGGGCCGGGCGGTCGGATCGTGGCGGTGTCCGCGCCCGCCCGCAGCTCCGGGGTGCGCCGCGGCATGCGCCGCCGCGAGGCCCAGGGCCGCTGCCCCGACCTGCAGCTCTGGCCCGCCGACGACGCCCGGGACGCCCGCGAGTTCGAACCCGTCGCCGTGGCCGCGGAGACCGTGGTCTCCGGGCTGGAGATCGCCCGCCCCGGCCTGCTCCTGCTGCCGTCGGGCGGTGCGGCGCGCTACCACGGCTCCGAGCAGGACCTGGCGCGCGAGCTGACCGAGCAGGTCGCCGTCCGTACCGGCCACGAGTGCCAGGTCGGGGTGGCCGACGGTTTCCTGGCCGCGGTGCTGGCGGCGCGCGAGGACGCCGTCGTGCCGCCGGGCGCCGCACGGGACTACCTCGCCGCCCGTCCCGCGGCCGTGCTCGTGCACGCCCGCCCGGGGGACCGCGCCCTGACCGAGCTGGTCGACCTGTGGCGCCGCCTCGGCGTGCGCACGCTGGCCGATCTGGCCGCCCTGCCCGACGCCGCCGTCGCCGCCCGCTTCGGCGATCTCGGCGTCTGGGCGCAGCGCCTCGCCCGCGGGCAGGACGTGCGGCCACCGGCCCGCCGGCGGCTGGCGGAGGACCTGACCGTCGCCGAGGAGCTGGACCCGCCGGCGCACCGGGTCGACGTCGCGACCTTCGCCGCCCGCCGCCTGGCCGAACGGCTCCACGAGGACCTGAGCCGCCACGGCCTGGCCTGCGGGCGGCTGCGGATCACCGCGCGCGCCGTCGACCTGGTCACCGGCGAGGCCCGCACCCTGGAACGGCTGTGGCGCACCGACGACACGCTCGGCGGGCTGTCGGCCGCCCGGATCACCGACCGGGTGCGCTGGCAGCTCGAGGGCTGGCTCACGGCGTCGTCCCTGGGGAAGGGCACCGCGCCCGCACCGATCGCCGGCCTGACCTTGGCCGCCGAGGAGGTGGCACCCGCCGGCGCCCTGCAGCCGCGCCTGTGGGGGCCCGGCGCGGGCGAGGACCTGCGTGCGCGTCGCGCCGTCGAGCGCGTACAGGCCCTGCTCGGGGGCGATGCCGTGCTCACCGTGCGGCTCCAGGGCGGCCGCGACCCCCGCGACCGCGTCCAGCTCGTCCCCTTCGGCGAGCAGGTCCCGCCCGAGCGCGCCCCCGACCGGCCCTGGCCCGGCGCCCTGCCGCCCCCGGCGCCGTCGGTGGTGCTGCCGGAGCCCGTCCCCGCGCACGTGCTCGACGACACCGGGCGCCCCGTCGTCGTCGACGTCCGGCTGGGTGTCAGCGGCGGCCCGGCGCGCGTCGTCGTGCCGGGTGACAGCGTAGGTGGCGGCGTCGCGGCCGGTGGTGGTGCAGGTGGTGCGCGGGGTGGCGTGGCGGACGGCGGCGCGGCAGGCGGTACATGGAGCGGCCTCGACGCCGTGGTCGTCAACTGGGCCGGGCCGTGGCCGGTCGCGGAACGGTGGTGGTTGCCGTCCGGCAGGCGGCGCGTCTTCGTGCAGGTGGTGACCGACGGTGCGGGGGCGCAGGGGCTCGGCCTGCTGTTGTCGTCGTCGGCGGGGGAATGGTCGCTGGAGGCGCTCTATGACTAAGACATGTCGGGTGGTCGGCAGTCTGCTGAGCCCGGTCCCCGGGGTCGGCACTTTGCATCGAGATCGGCACAGCGCTGGACCGATCTCGATGCAGACTGCCGACGTCGCAGGAGAGTGCCGACCTCATGGCTGAGCACGCCAAGCCGCCCTACGCCGAGCTGCACGCGCACTCCGCGTTCAGCTTTCTCGACGGCGCCTCCCACCCCGAGGAGCTCGCGGCCGAGGGTGCACGCCTGGGGCTGAGGTCGCTCGCGATCACCGACCACGACGGGCTGTACGGGGTGGTGCGGTTCTCCCAGGCGGCGAAGAAGGTCGGGCTGAAGACCTCGTTCGGGGCGGAGCTGCACCTGCCGGTGGTCTCGACAGGCTCGACCGGTGGGAGCGGCGCGCCCGTGCTCGACCCGCCCACCGGGACCCCCGACCCGCGCGCCACGCACCTGCTCGTGCTCGCCCGGGGCCCGCAGGGGTACCGCAACCTGTCGAGCGTGATCGGTACCGCGCACCTCGACGCCGGGGTCAAGGGCGCCGCGAACTACACGCTGGAGGGCCTGGGCGAGGCGTCGGCCGGCGAGTGGCTGGTCCTCACGGGCTGCCGCAAGGGCGCCGTCCGCCAAGCCCTCCAACCTTCGTTGAGTGCGGGATATTTGCGCTCTCAAAACGTTTCGACAGCGCAAATACCCAGCACTCAACGGGGTGGGGAGAACCGGAGCGATCGGTTCGGGCGGGCGCGGCGGGAGATCGACCGGCTCGTCGACGCCTTCGGGCGGGAGAACGTCGCCGTCGAGATCACCGCCACCGGCGACCCGCGCGACGCCGACCTGCACGACGCGCTCGCCCTGCTGGCCGCCGACGCCCGCCTGCCGCTGGTCGCCACGACCGCCGCACACTACGCGCGCCCCCAGGACGCCGACCTGGCCGGGGCGCTCGCGGCGGTGCGGGCCCGGTCGAGCCTGGACGACCTGGACGGCTGGCTGCCCGGCGCGCCCACCGCCCACCTGCGCAGCGGGGCGGAGATGGCGCGCCTGCACCGCAGGCACCCGCAGGCCGTGCCGACGGCGGCCGCACTGGGCGCCGAGTGCGAGTTCGACCTGGACCTCATCGCGCCGAAGCTGCCGCCCTACCCCGTCCCGGACGGCCACGACGAGGCGTCCTGGCTGCGCGAGCTCGCGTACCGGGGCGCGACCGCGCGCTACGGACCTCGGGGGAGCAACAGGAAGGCGTGGGACCAGATCGACCACGAGCTGAAGGTCATCACCGGCCTGGAGTTCCCCGGGTACTTCCTGGTGGTCTACGACCTGGTGGAGTTCTGCCGCCGCAACGGGATCCTCGCGCAGGGGCGCGGCAGCGCCGCCAACTCGGCCGTCTGCTACGCCCTGGGCATCACCGCCGTGGACGCGGTGCGGCACGGCCTGCTGTTCGAGCGGTTCCTCGCGCCGGAGCGGGACGGCCCGCCGGACATCGACATCGACATCGAGTCGGTGCGGCGCGAGGAGGTGATCCAGTACGTCTACGAGAAGTTCGGCCGCACGCACGCGGCGCAGGTCGCGAACGTGATCTCCTACCGGCCGCGCTCGGCGGTGCGGGACGCCGCCCGCGCGCTCGGCTACGACATCGGGCAGCAGGACGCGTGGTCCAAGTCCATCGAACGCTGGGGGGCGCTGAAGCCCACGGCGACCCCGGCGCCGTCGCAGAACAAGACCGCCGCCAAGGACGCCCGCGTCACCGCGCTGTGGGGACCGGGGCCGGACACCGCCCCCGCCGACGACACGCACGACGTCGTGCCGTTCCACACCCCGCCGTCGGCCGCGCAGGAGGGGGAGATCCCCGACGACGTGCTCGACCTCGCCGACCGGATGCTCCGCCTGCCCCGGCACCTGGGCATCCACTCGGGCGGCATGGTGATGTGCGACCGGCCGGTGATCGAGGTCGTCCCGGTGGAATGGGCCCGCATGGAGGACCGCACGGTGCTGCAGTGGGACAAGGAGGACTGCGCGGACGCCCAGCTGGTCAAGTTCGACCTGCTGGGCCTGGGCATGCTGACCGCCATCCGGTACGCGTTCGAGTTCATCGAGGAGCACACCGGTCAGCGGCTCGAGCTGCACAGCCTGCCGGACGAGGACCCCGCCGTCTACGACCTGCTGTGCGCCGCCGACACCGTGGGCGTGTTCCAGGTGGAGTCGCGCGCCCAGATGGCGACCCTGCCACGCCTGCGGCCACGGACGTTCTACGACATCGTCGTGGAGGTCGCGCTCATCCGCCCGGGCCCCATCCAGGGCGGCTCCGTGCACCCCTACATCGAACGGGCGCGCGGACGCGAGCCCGTGACGTACCTGCACCCGCTGCTGGAGAATTCCCTGAGCCGCACCAAGGGCGTACCGCTGTTCCAGGAGCAGCTCATGCAGATGGCGATCGACGTCGCCGGGTTCACGCCCAAGGAGTCCGACGAGTTGCGGCGCGCCATGGGCTCCAAGCGGTCGCAGGAGCGCATGGAGGCGCTGCGCGAACGGCTCTACGCGGGGATGACCGAGAACAAGATCCCGCCCGGCGTGCAGGCGGAGATCTTCGAGAAGCTCAGAGCCTTCGCCGACTTCGGTTTCCCCGAGTCGCACGCCTACTCCTTCGCCTACCTCGTCTACGCGAGCTCGTGGCTCAAGGTGCACCACCCCGCCGCGTTCTACGCCGGGCTGCTCGCCGCACAGCCCATGGGGTTCTACTCGCCCCAGTCCCTGGTCGCCGACGCACGCCGGCACGGGGTACGCGTGCTCCGGCCCTCGGTGACACGGTCGCGGGTGCTCGCGTCGGTCGAGCGGGTCGACGAGCAGCTCGCGGTCCGCACGGGTCTGGAGTCCGTACGAGGCATCGGCAAGGAGAAGGCCGAGGAGGTCGTCGCGGCGCGGGGCTCGACAGGGTCGGCCACCGGCTTCCAGCACCTGCGGGACCTCGTGCGCCGCGTCGAGCTGTCGACGGCGCAGCTCGAGGCGCTCGCGACGGGCGGGGCGCTGGAGTCGCTCGGCATCGACCGGCGGGAGGGCCTGTGGGCGGCGGGTGCCCTCGGCCAGGAGGGGCCGACGACGCTGCCCGGCGTCAGCGTCGGCGTCGACGCCCCGATGCTGCCCGGGATGAGCGAGATCGAGCTGGCGCAGGCCGACGCGTGGGCCACCGGCGTCACGCCGGACTCGTACCCGACGCAGCACGTGCGACCAGGGCTGGAGGCGGCGGGCGTGCTGACCGTCGCACAGGCGCTGACGACCGAGCCGGGGCGCCGGATCGCCGTCGGCGGGGTGGTGACGCACCGGCAGCGGCCGGGCACCGCCGGGGGAGTGACCTTCCTGTCCCTGGAGGACGAGACGGGGCTGCTCAACGTGATCTGCACCGTCGGGCTGTGGCAGCGGTTCCGCCAGGTGGCGAGGTCGGCACAGGCCATGGTGGTGCGCGGCCGGATCGAGGCGGCCGACGGCGCGGTGAACCTCCTGGCGGAGCATCTGGCGACGCTGTCGCTGACGGTCCCGGCGCAGTCGCGGGACTTCCGGTAGGTGCTCAGTCCCGGTTGCGCACCAGGGCGCGCGTGATCGCCGTGACGATCGCGCCGCCCACGAGCGTGCCGACCAGGACGAGCACCGCCCCGACCGCCCAGAGCCCGGAGTCGTCGGTCGACGAGGCCTGGATCGTCCAGGCCGCGGTGAAGGGCAGGCTGACCCCGGTCACCGCGAGCCACGCCGGGAGCAGCAGGGCGCCGATCACCACCAGCCCGACGAGCACGACGACGCAGGCGATCACCTGGTCTGCCTCGTAGGGTCCGGTGACGGCTCCGGTAGCGGGGTCGACCTCACGGGTCGTGTCCCGGCCGAGGGTCCACCAGGTGGCCGTCGTGAGCGCGACGATGATGAACGTGACGAGAGCGGTGAAGGACTTGTTGCGCATGATGGCCCCAATTGTGCCCTTCCGCGTCAGCCCAGGTAGAGCCGACCCGTGTCGAACGCCCACAGCGCCGCCGAGCCCGCGCCCACGAGCACCGCCGCGATCACGTAGAACCAGATCCGCATGCGGTACCCGGCGACACGCAGGAGCACGGCCGTCCCGAACGCGGCGACCGCGAGGGCCGGCGCGGCGAGGAACGGGTTGCCCGCCTGGGAGTCCTGCACCACCAGGACGTACCCGGCGCACAGGAGCAGCAGCCGCGGAACCCAGCGCAGCAGGGCGCCGAACAGGCGCAGCGGCCAGGGCTTCTTGCGCGGCGCAGCGGGCGTGGCGGCGGGAGGAGTGGGCTGCGTGCCGGGCCGGGCGCCGTGCTGTACACCGGGCTGCACGGCGGCCGGCTGCACGGAGGCCGGCTGGACGGTGGCCGGCTGGACGGTGGGCGCCTGCACGGCCGGCATCGGGCGGGTGGCGTGCGCGGACGGCGCCGGACCCGCCTGCTGGGGGGCCGGGCCGAGGTGCTTGACCGGGCTCTTGCGCGGCTCGAACGACTGCGGCGCCGGGGTCAGCTTGCGGACGACCTGGGTCGCCGCGGCGGACAGGGGTGCGACCGGCGCGGGCAGGACCGACGGCGGCACGGAGCCCGGCCGGCTGCTCACCGAGGACCGGTCACGCGCCGGAGCAAGCTCGGGGCTGCGGAAAGCGCGCCAGCCGCGCAGCGTGTCCGCGTGGCCGTCCGGGGGAGACGCGACGCGCCAGCGCATCGCCTGCCAGATCCAGTCCTTGATCTCCGCCGGGGTGCGGCCGTCGGCGACGTGCGCTCCGATCTCCGCGACATGGTCGGCCACGACCTGCTCGGCGGCCCCGTCGAAGCCGTCGGCGTGCACCTCGGCCAGGACGCTCATGAGCGCGCGGTCGTACACGAGCGCGTGCCACGGCTCGGGGGTGCGCGTGCTGGGCGTGGCCTCGTCCGACGGGTCGACGCTCGGCGGGAACAGCTTGGTGTGACCGCGGCCGGGCAGCACGTCCGTCACCGGGAGCGCGGCCACCTCCGCGGCCGTCACCCCGTCACTGAGGAGCTGCGAGGTGAGCATCAGGGTCGGGTCCGGCGTGGTGCTCGCGAGGCGGGCACGCACCACGCTCGCGATGTTCTCCAGCGGCGGGCGGTGGTTCGGCTGGTAGCGCGTCATGGCAAGGACCAGCGACTCGAGATGCCGGTCGATCGCCGGCGGCTCGGGCGGTGCCTCGTCGCCGACCGCTCGTCCGGCCGGCAGCTCGTCCACGAGGTCGGCGGCCGTCAGGTCCCGGCCCAGGAAGTTCAGGTCCAGCGGCAGCGTCCCCGTGCTCGCGTACACGAGCAGCAGCCCCAGGCTGTACACGTCCGACCGCGGGTGCACCCGGCGCCCGAACAGCTCCGGCGCCATGTACGAGACGGTCCCGGCCGGCTGCGTCGACGTCGCGGCGTCGAAGACCTTGGCGATGCCCAGGTCGATGAGCACCGCACGGTCGCCGTCGACCATGATGTTCGCCGGCTTGAGGTCACGGTGCAGGCAGCGCTCCTCCTGCAGCACGAGCAGAGCGTCGACCAGCTGCTGCGCCAGGCGCAGCGCCTCGGGCCCCGACAGCGGCCCCTCCTCACGTACGCGGTCCCGCAGCGTGGTGCCGGGCACGAGCTCCATCGCGAACCACGGCTGGTCCGCGTCCAGGCCCGCCTCCACGAAGCGCGGGAACCCGCGGCCGTCCAGACGTTCGAGGAGGTCCGCCTCCTGCGCGAAGCGTTCGCGCGCGTCCTCGGGCAGCCCGGTCAGAACTTTGAGAGCGACCTCGGCACCGTCGTCGTCCAGCGCTCGGTAGACGTGCGCGAAACCGCCGTGACCCAGCGACTCCGCGAGGGTGAACCGGCCCAGGCGCTCGCCGCTGGCGGGGATGCGCCGGACCCGGCGGACGGGGAGGGGGGCGGCGGGGGGAGCCGGCTCCGCCTCGGGCTCGGGAGCGGGCGCTGGGGCTGGGGCCGCCGCGGCTGCGGGCTCGGGATCAGGTAACGGGACCGGACCGGGGCCGACGGCCGCAGGCGCGACCTCGCCGACGCCTGGCGCTGGTGACGTCATACCGGCAACCTACCAGCGGGGTCGCGCCGGTCCCAGAAAAGTCCCAGGTCATGAGCGGGGCCGGCCAACCTTCAACCCGAACTTGAACCTCAACCTCGACCTGAACTTGAACCCTGGCGCTGAACGTGAACCCCGGGGTCACACCCCCTGCTCCCGGTACCACGCGATCTTCTCCCGCAACCGCTCCTGCTGGCGGCGCAGCGCGTCGATCGACTCCTGCACCCGCCGGTCGTGCTCCTCGAGCAGCGCGACCCGTGCGGCCAGCGTCGCCTCGTCGAGCGACAGCTCCGCGTACAGCTTGAGGTCGGCGATCGGCATGCCGGTGTCGCGCAGACAGTGCACCAGGTCGAGCCAGCCCAGGTCGTCCTCGGTGTAGGCGCGGTGTCCGCCGGACGTCCGCGCGATGGGTTGCAGGATGCCCTCGCGCTCGTAGTACCGCAGGGTGTCGATGCTGAAGCCGGAGACCTCGGCGGCCTGCGCGGGCGAATAGGTGGTCATGTTCTGATCTTGCCCTTGACCTGGAGCGCGCTCCAGGGTTTTCGCTCATCTCATGACCACATCGCAGACCACCCAGACCACCACCCAGCCCGCCGCCACCCACGACACCCCACCTGCCGAACGCCTCGTGCTCGGCGCCATGATGTTCGGCACCGCGGTGGACGAGGCCACGTCGTTCTCCGTCCTCGACCGGTTCGTCGACGCCGGGGGCCGGTGGATCGACACCGCCGACTGCTACGCCTTCTGGGCGAGCGAGTCCGGCTACGGGGGACAGAGCGAGGAGGTGCTCGGCCGCTGGTTCGCCGCCCGGCCCGGCGTCCGCGACCGCATCCTGCTCGCCACCAAGTTCGGGGCCGAACCGCGCGACGCCGGTAGCTGGCCCGCCTCTCGCACCGGCCTGTCCGCCGAGGCCATCACGACCCAGATCACGGGCAGTCTGCGCCGCCTCGGCACCGATCACGTGGACCTCGCGTGGGGGCACATGGAGGACCGCTCGGTCCCGGTCGAGGAGACCGCCGACACCTGCGCAGCCCTGGTGTCCGACGGCGTCGCGGGCCGCATCGGCCTGTCCAACCACCCCGCGTGGCGGGTCGAGCGCGCACGCCGGCACGCCGTCGCGCAGGGCAAGGAGCCGTTCAGCGTGGTGCAGCACCACTACAGCTACCTCCAGCCCCGGCCGGGCACGCTGACAGGGGACCACCGGTTCGGCTGGCTCGACGACGAGCTGGTCGACCTGGCCGCCGTCGAAGGGCTGGAGACCTGGGCCTACACGCCGCTGCTGGCCGGGGCGTACGACAACCCGGCCAAGCCGATCCCCGAGATCTTCGACCACCCGGGCAGCACCCAGCGGCTGGCCGCGCTGGACGACGTAGCGGCCCAGGTCGGCGCGGCGCGCGGCCAGGTGGTGCTCGCCTGGCTCGCGGCCCGCGGGATCCGGCCGATGCTCGGCGGCAGCAAGGTGCACCAGCTCGACGCCGCCGTCGAGGCCATGGGGCTGGAGCTCCCGGCCGAGCTCCTGGAGCTGATGAACGGGGTGGACGTCACCCCGCCGTCGGCCTGAGCACGGGCACGAGACGCCGTGGAGCTACACGGCTGACGCCCATCCGGCCGGGTCGTGCTCGCCGGGGATGGCGCGGAGGCCCTGCCACACCACGAGGATCTCGAACCACCGCGCCTCGGCGGTGCTGAACGGCCGCACCGACTCGTACCCGACGCGCAGGGCCTGCCGTACGGCGTCCGACGTCGGTCGCCAGGCGGTGAACCGCGTGCCGAGGTAGACGCTGGCCTTGGCCAGGTCGTGCACCCGGTGCTCCACCCGCGCCTCGTCGAGGTCGAGCACGCCGACAACCTTCGAGTTCCGCGTCAGGATGTTGGCGGCCCGGAAGTCGTTGTGCACCAGCTGTGGCACGTCGTCGAGCTCCGGGGCCTCGGACAGCAGGCCCCGGAGCCGACGCGACGCCTCCGGCGCCAGCCGATGGTCCCCGTTCGTGAGCCAGTCATCGATCGTCCGTGCGAGCTCGGCGGCTCCCTGCACCGGCTCCGCTGCCGAGGTGCGCGTGTCCGCCCCCAGCGCCCGGTGCAGCTCCGCCAGGGCTGCTCCCGCAGACAGCACCGCCGCGCGGTCCGTCACGTCCAGCCACTCTCCCGACAGCTCCGGCAGCACCGTGACCGACAGCTCGCCCGAGGGGCCGTCCAGGACGACGCGGTCGAGCCCGTCCGACGTCGCGAGGGGTGCCGCCACCGGGATGCCCCGGCCGGCGAGCGAGCGCAGCAGCCGGGTCGAGGCGTCGAGGCTGGAGAAGCGCTGGCGGGCCCGCGACCACTTCACCACCAGGTCGCCTCGGTCGCTCTGCGCCCAGAAGATCGCGTTCTGGTCGCTGATCACCATGCGTGGGCACGCGGTGACGGTGATGGCCCAGGTCGCGTCCAGCGCCTTCGTGACCCAGCCGCAGACGGCGGCGAAGTCGTCGAACCCGAACCGTTCCTTGAGCGCGGCCTCCGGCTCCACCGATTCCCACAGCATGGACAGTCCGAGCGGCAGCATCCCCGAACCGTAGCGCGGCAGGCCGGTCATGACAGGTCGATCGTCACCGGCTCAAACGGTGTGCCCACCGGATAGTTGCCGCCCCAGAGCTTCGCGCCGTCGTCCGTGAGCTCGACCTGCTGCCAGGTGAGGCGCGCGCCGTCGTCGGACCGGAGCGGTGCCCCGGCCAGGCGGAACGCCGTGGTGCGCAGGTCCGCGTCGCGGTCCCGGATGGACATGGTCCAGTCGGGGCCACCGTCGGCGGGGGCGTCGACCTCGATGTCGGCGATCTCGCCGACGAACGAGCCGAAGTGGCCGATGAAGACGACCGAACCCGTGAAGGCGAACCGGGTCGAGTCGGCCGACACGTCCGGACTGCGCTCCGGGTCGAGCGGGAAGTGGAACGCCGCCCCGGTGCCGCCTACCGCGTCGTCCTGCACGATGCGGCCGCCCGGCGCCCCCATCACGTACAGCAGCAGACTTGCCTTGATCTCCCAGTCCAGATGAGCCACCCGAGAACCGTACTCCCGCGCGGCGATTCGTGACGCTTTGCGCCCTCGACCACGACGAGAGCGGCGTCCGGGATCGCACCGCGTTCACGCGCGCGTCGCCCGGGCGACAGCGCAGGGCCATGTCTCGGCCGTGGGACGCGACCAGGGTCAGACCCATGCCACTGAGGAGAACACTGTTGAGGACCACGACCCCGCGGGCCACCCGGCAACGCAGCACCATCGCCGCACTCGCCGCGACCCTCGTGGGCACCCTGGCCCTGGGCGCCGCACCGGCGTCCGCCCTGCCCGAGGGGCACCACCGGTCCTTCGACCTCCAGGCCCACCGCGGCGGCGTCGCGCTCACCGTCGAGAACACGCTCCCGGCCTTCGACAACGCTCTGGCGCTCGGGGTCAGCACGCTCGAGCTCGACGTGCAGATCACGCAGGACGGGTACGCCGTGGTGACCCACGACCGCGACCCTAACCCGGCCAAGTGCGTCGACACGGACCCCGCGTTCCCGGGCGACCCGGAGTTCCCGTACGTGCCCGACCGGACGTACATCAAGGACCTCACGCTCGCGCAGGTGCGCACCATCGACTGCGGCTCGCTGCGGCAGCCGCAGTTCCCCGGCCAGGAGCTGCACCCCGGCGAGCGCATGCCGCTGCTGTCCGAGGTGCTGGACCTCGTAGGCCGGCACCGGGCACGCCAGGTGACCCTCAACATCGAGACGAAGGTCGAGGCCGGCGCCCCCGAGCAGACGGCGCCGCGGGAGCAGTTCGTGCAGGCTGTCGTCCGCGAGGTCCGCGCGGCGCACCTCGTGGACCAGGTCACCATCCAGAGCTTCGACTGGGGCTCGCTGATGCGGATGAGCGAGGTGGAGCCGCGATTCCCGCTCGTGGCGCTGACGAACGGCCAGCAGTTCCTCCAGGTCGGGGCGGAGGGCGCGTCGCCGTGGCTCGGCGGGCTCGACATCGACGACTTCCCCGGCACGATCCAGGAGAAGTTCGTCGCCGCCTCGGCGTCGTTCGGGGCGGACGCCGTCTCGCCCGTGCACGGCGACCCCCAGGGCGGAGGCGTCGAGGATCCGGGCTACGTCCCCTTCACCACGCCGGAGCTCGTCGACGCCGCGCACGACGCCGGGATGGCCGTGATCCCGTGGACCATCGACGACCGCGCCACCATCGAGTCGCTGATGGACCTCGGCGTGGACGGCCTCATCACCGATCGCCCGGACCTCCTCCGCGAGATCATGGCGGAGCGCCACCTGAAGCTGCCGAAGCGCTACTGAGCCGGCCGGGCGGCCGGCCGGCGTACGGCTGGTCGGCAGAATGTCAGGAGGTCGGTACCTCGGGTTGCCGACCTCCTGACGTTCTACCGACCACACGCGGCGAGGTTCAGCCCGCCGCCTCGTCTCGGGGCTCCGTCCTGCGGCGTTCCCGGCGGCCGCGGGCGAGCTCCGTCGCCAGGGCGTCGAGCGGCTGGGCGAACGTGTCCTCGAAGCGGGCGAGCCATGCCCGGGCGGCGGCCGTCCCCGCGTCGTCCACGGCGTAGAGCCGGCGCGTGCCCTCGGCGCGCACCCGCACCAGCTCCGCCTCGCGCAGGACCCTGAGGTGCTGCGAGACTGCCGGCTGGGTGATGGGCACGCGCGCCTGCAGGGCGGTGACCAGGGCGCCGGCCGGCTGCTCGCCCGGGATCAGGAGCTCCAGCAGCCGACGCCGCACGGGGTCACCGAGCGCCTCGAACACGCCGGCCCGCGCGGAGTCGGGGGCACCGTGGCTCTCGGCCGGGCCGGCACTCACGACTCCGGCGGCACGGTGTAGAAGGCCAGGGTGCGGTCACCGGCGGCGCGGGCTTGGGCGGCGTCCTCCCCGGAGGCGATGGCGGCATCGGCCCAGCCGGTGCTCGCCAGCCGGACGAACTCGACCCCGACGGGGAGAGGGTCCACTGCTCGAACTCGGTGGCGTCGTTGTCGGATCCGGTGGCGAGGTGCAGGCCCAGCCCGACGAGGGCGAGGTCCCAGCCGACGCCGACGGCGCCCGGCCCGTACTGTGCCGCGAAGTCCGGGTCGACGGGAGACTCGTGCACCAGCTCGAGCGTGGTGCCGCCGTCGGCGGGCGTGAGGGAGACCGTGAGCCAGGAGACGGTGTCGCCGAACTCCCAGGTGACCGCGAAGTCGTCGGGCGCGGCGCAGCGCTCGACGACGCCGCCCGCGTTGCCCTCGAGCTGATACCGCCCGCCGACCGTCAGGTCACCGCTGACCGGCAGGAACCAGCGGGGGAGGCGGTCGGCGGAGGTGAGCGCGTCCCAGAGGTCGGCGCGCTCGGCGGCATAGGTGCGCCGCGCGACGGCGACCTTGGTGGGAACGCCGTCCCGGCTGCCGTCCCGGACCTCGCGGGTCACGAGTCCGGCGGTGGTGGCAGGGTCGATGGTGAGAGGCATGCTGTCTCCTTCAATAAGTGTCTACTTATATTAGGCCATGTCGCGTGGCGGGAAGCAAGCGGCGTAAAAAGTGTGCCAAGCGGCCGCCGCCGCACGAGTGTCAGTGAGGCGCAGTACGGTCCCAACATGGCCCAGATCGCCGTGCTCCCCGCGACCGCCGACCGGTTCGGCGACATCGCCCGCGTGCTCAACCCGAACGGCCGCGAGCAGGCGTGCTGGTGCATGCACTGGCGCGCGCCCGCCAAGGAGGAGGCCACGACGCGCGCCGCCCGCCTGTGCGAGCTGACGCAGCAGGAGCCGGCGCCGGGGATGCTCGCCTACCTCGGGGCGGAGCCCGAGGTGGCGGGCTGGCTCGGCTTCTCCCGCCGGTCGGACGTCAGGTCGCTGCAGCGGTCCCGCGTGCTGCCGGTCGGGGAACCGGAGACCTGGTCCACCACGTGGGTGTTCATGTGCGTGACCGTGCGGGTCGGCTTCCGCCGGCAGGGCGTCGCCCAGGCGTTGCTCGAGGCCGGGGCCGACTATGCCACGGACCACGGCGCGACGCGGCTCGAGGCCTTCCCCGTCGAGCCGGAGCCCGGCCGCCGGGTGCCCGTCAGTGCCGCGTTCGTCGGCACCGTCGGCATGTTCGAGCGCGCCGGGTTCGACCAGGTGGCGCCCACCGCCGCCACCAGCGGCCGCCTGACCCGCTGGCACATGCAACGCGAGGTCGCGCCGGCCTGAGGGCTACTCCTCGACCGGGACGACCACGCACAGCTCGAACGTGTCCCGGCCGCGCCGGAGCAGGTAGCGTACGCGTTCCGCGGTCTCCTCCGACGCGTTCTCGTCCTTGTAGCTCCAGCGCACGTCGACCCACAGCAGGGCGTCGCCGACCTGCTCGACGGCGCGCACGTCGGGCACGGCCGCGACCAGCCCCTGCTCCCGGTAGGCGGTCAGCATGGAGCCGAGGGCGTCGCGCGCCGCCTCGGCGTCGGGCACCACGAGGGACCGTTCCGCCTCCACCACCACCGAGGGGTAGGCGAGTGCATCCGTCACGGTCTCCAGGTCACCCGAGCCGAGCGCGACGCCGTAGCCGACGAGGAACGTGAGCAGGTCGTCCTGGTCGTACGGGGTAGCGGTCATCCCCTCACGTTAGGTGGACGGGCGGACCCCCACCACGCCAGCACTCAACGAACGGCCTGGGCGAGGGCCTGGGTCAGGTCCGTCCAGAGGTCCTCCACGTCCTCGAGGCCCACCGACAGGCGCACCAGGTCCGGCGAGATGCCCGCGTCCTTGCGCGCGACCTCGTCCATGATCCGGTGGGTCAGCGACGCCGGGTGCTGGATGAGGCTGTCCACGCTGCCCAGGCTGACCGCCGGCGTGATCAGCCCTACGGCCGAGACCAGGGCGATCGGGTCGGCGGACGTCTCGAACGAGACCATCGCGCCGCCCAGGCGGGGGTAGTACACCTGGGTGACGCGGGGGTGCTCGGCCAGGCGGCGCGCGAGCTCGGCCGCCGTGGCCGACGCCGCCCGGACCCGCACCGGGAGCGTCGCCAGCCCCCGGAGGAGCTCGTAGCCCGCGATCGGGTGCAGCATGCCGCCGGTCACGAACCGGATCTGCCGGAGCGAACGGGCGAACTCCTCGTCACAGGCGATGACACCGCCCATCACGTCGCCGTGCCCGCCCAGGTACTTCGTGGCGCTGTGCAGCACCATGGTCGCGCCGAGGGCCAGCGGACGCTGCAGCACGGGCGTCGCGAACGTGTTGTCCACCAGGACGGGGACGGGTGCGCACGCATCGGTCAGCGCACGCAGGTCCACCTCGGTCAGGGTGGGGTTCGCGGGGCTCTCGACGACCACCAGGCCGGTCCTCCCGGTGATGGCGGACGCCGCCTCCTCGGGCGCCACCCACCTCACCGAGTTGCCGAGCAGGCCGGAGTCGAGCAGGTGGTCCGTGGTGCCGTAGAGCGGCCGGACGCCGATGATCTCCGGCCGTCCCGCTGCGACCTGGGCGAGCAGGCAGGCCGACAGGGCGGCCATGCCGCTGGCGAACGCGACGGCGGCCTCGGCGCCCTCGAGCTCGGCGAGCGCGTTCTCGAAACGGCGCACCGTCGGGTTGGTGACGCGGCCGTAGACGGGCGGCCCGCCGTCGTCGTTCCCGGCGGCGAAGTCGTCCAGCCGCGCGGCCTCGGCGACGACGTCGTGCGACGGGTAGGTGGTGGACAGGTCGATCGGCGGGGCGTGGAGCCCGAGGGCGGCAAGATCGTCCTTGCCGGCGTGCACGGCGCGGGTGTTCCAGGAGTGCGCGCTCCCTGAATGCGTGGTCATGGGGGACTATCGGCACTCGTCACAGGGAAACGGGTCGAACATGCTAGAAATTCTGATCATGGCCCAGAACGTGATCCTCGATTCGGTCGACCGCGCGCTCATCGACGAGCTGCAGAAGGACGGTCGGCTCTCCAACAAGGTGCTCGCCCAGCGGGTCGGCGTCGCGCCGTCGACCTGCCTGGCCCGCACCCAGCGGCTGCAGAACGCCGGGGTGATCCGCGGGTACCACGCCGAGATCGACCCGGCCGCCGTCGGACGCGGCCTGCAGGCGATGCTGATGGTGCGCCTCACCACGCACTCCCGCCCGCTGCTGGGCCCGTTCGTCGAATGGGTGCGGCGGCTCCCGCAGACGCGAGCGGTGCACCACGTGTCCGGCCCGGACGACTTCCTGATCCACGTGGCCTGTGCCGACACCGACGAGCTGCAGCGCCTGGTGCTCGACCTGACGGCCCGCGGTGAGGTGGGGCGCGTGCAGACCGACCTGGTGTTCTCCTCCTGGACGTGCGGCCCGGTCACCCCGCCGGGGTGACCGGGCCGGTGACCCTCAGAGGGCCTGCGCCAGCAGGTCGGCGAACAGCGCGTCCGCGTCGGCGTCCAGGCCCCGCGCGGCGAACCAGGCGCACACCGTGCGGCAGTCGCGCAGCAGCACGTCGCTCGCGAACGGGTTGGACACCAGGTCCACGACCTGCGGTAGGTCGATGATGACCAGCCGCTCGCCGTCGGCCAGGATGTTGTACGGCGACAGGTCGCCGTGCGCGAAGCCGAGCCGGGCCAGCACGGCCATGCCGTGCGTCAGCTGCTCCCAGTACGACTCGAGCAGGTCGTCCGAGGGTCGCTCCCGGGTGAGCCGTGGCGCGGCGACGGCCTGCGTGCGGCCCGCCTCGTCGGTCACCTCGGTGCCCACGAACTCCATGAGCACCTCGGTGCCGTCGATCTGCACCGGGTAGGGCACGGGGGCGCCCGCCGACCACAGGTCGCGCAGGGCGACGAACTCGGCGTCGGCCCACTGCGTGGCCGAGACCGCGCGGCCCCATGCGGACTTCCGGTCCTCCATGGCGCGCTGGTCGCGCGTACGGCGGACCCGACGGCCCTCGGTGTACTCGGTGCCGCGGTGGAACTGTCCGTGCTCCAGGCTGCGGTACCGCTTGGCCACCAGGAGGCAGCGCTCCGCCGTGGCACCGGCCGGCCCGGCGCCGGGCGGGACGGCGCGCTCGATCAGGAAGGCGTCCGCCTCCTTGCCGGTCTTGAGGATGCCGAGCTCGGTGTCGAACGCGGCGTCCAGGGTGACCAGCCAGTCGGGGTGGGGGTCGGGGCCGCGCTGTCCCTTGGCGACGGACCGCCAGGTGGACCAGCGCTGGCCGGGGCCG
Organism: Promicromonospora aerolata; assembly: GCF_042682255.1. Taxonomy (NCBI): domain Bacteria; kingdom Bacillati; phylum Actinomycetota; class Actinomycetes; order Micrococcales; family Promicromonosporaceae; genus Promicromonospora; species Promicromonospora aerolata. The sequence goes on along the minus strand of NZ_JBHUHF010000001.1, from coordinate 1,223,866 downwards.
GGCTGGGTGGGATCGGGGACCGGGTCGGCCTCGAGCGTGCTCGGGTGCGGTCCTTCCAGGTCCTCGTGGCCGCCGGTGTTCACGGCGCGGACGAGGGCGCGCTTGGGTGCTGCGGGAAAACGGGGCAAGACGGTGCTCCTTGATGCTGGAGCACGACCGGGTCAGTGCCGGGTGCTCCTGGTGACAGTGGCGTCTGCTGCCGCGAGGGCAGCTGCGCGAACGACGTCGTCCATGACTGCCTCCTTCCTGTCCGCACTCTCCGAGTGCCGGGTCCCGGACGCACCGTCCGGGGTCTGCTGTTGGCCGGTCATCGAGCGCCTCGAGAGCAGGCTCGGTGACCGTGCGACGAGCATGGCACGGCTGTGCACCGCACCGCACGTGTTTATCTGCGCGCGGTCCGGAAGTCGGTACCTTCCTACGGCGTCGTGACTTTGCATCGAGATCGGCTCAGGCCTGGACCGATCTCGATGCAAAGTCACGACGCCACAGGGGCAAGTTGCCGACCGTGGGGCGACCTGCCGACCCTGCCTGGTCAGCGAAGGCTCAGTTCCAGGGGAGTGCGTTCTCGAACGACTCCCACAGGGAGTCGCGAACATCCTCCGTGGTGTCCTGGACGCCCTGCTCGAGGTCGTCCTGGATCTGCTCGCGCTGCTGCTCGAAGGACTCGCGCGCGTTCTCGGTGGCCTGCTGCGCGTAGCCGACCACGCCCTGCACGGCGATCACGATCACCCACACGACGACGACCAGCCAGAACGGCCACGTGCGCCCGCCGCGGCGTGTGCGGACGGCCCGGAAGAGGTTCACGACGGCGGACGTCACGATGCCGAGCAGCGGGATGGACAGCTCCGCCATGCGGGGCGCCCACACCGCGTCGAGGTTCAGCAGCGTCACGGCGAGGTCACCGAGCGCCGCGAAGAGCGGCAGCCCGGCAGCGCTGGGCATCACGTCGAAGCCCGGGACGAGACGCACCAGCTGGTAGACCGCGAGGGCGAGCAGGATGCGCGGCACCCAGCCAAGGATCGTCGCAACCGCCCCGAGGCCGCCGGACTCGCGGCGCTTCTCGTCACGGACGTCCCGGTCCTCCCGGCGCGGCGTCGGTCCGGCCGGCGGGACGGGCGGCTGGACCGGGGCGTTCGGCTGAGTGCCGGCCGGTGCCGTGGGCCGCTGCGCCGGGACAGGCGCCGTAGCCTGCGCCGGGCGGGTGCCCGGCACCGGACCCGGACGGAACGCGGGTGCCACCTGCGTGGCCTGCTGGTTCGTGGCCGGAGTCCTGCGCTGGGTCGGGTCCCCGGCCTGGCGCCGGGGCGGGGGTGTCGCCGTCGGGACGCCGGGGACCGGCAGGCCGCGGCGCTGCCGGTAGGCGACCCAGCCCTCGTAGGAGTCGGCGTACCCCTCAGGCTTGAACGCCGGGGCCCAGCGCATCGCGGCCCACAGGTAGTCCTTGATCTCGGCCGGCGCGCGTCCGCCCGCCCGCTGCGGCCCGACGGCGGACAGGTACGTCGAGATGACGTCCTCCGCCGCGCCGTCGAACCCGTCGCCGTGCAGCTGGTGCAGGCGGCCCATGAGCTGCTGGTCGTAGACCAGGTTGGTGACGGGCTCGCCCTGCCGTACCGGGTTGCTCGCGAGCACGCTGGTCGGCGCGACGGCGGCCGGGGCGGCCCCGGTCAGGACCTCGGTGACGAGCCCGCGCTCGACGGTGGTGACGTCGGCGGCGGCGAGCAGCGTCGGGTCGAGCCCGGCGGTGTCGCTGGTGAGCTGGGCCACGGTGCGCGACAGGTTGTGCAGCGGCGGCCGGTCCTCGGGGCGGTGCCGGGTCATGGCGAGGACGAGCGGCAGCAGCCGCTGGTCGACCGGTCCGACGTCGCCCGCCGTCAGGTCGCGCCCCGCGAAGTTGAGGTCGGCCGGGAGCACGCCCGTGGCCAGGAAGATCAGCAGCAGGCCCAGGCTGTACACGTCGGAGCGCGCGTGCGGCTTGCGCACGAACAGCTCCGGTGCCATGTACGAGATGGTGCCCGCGGCGTGCGTCGACGTGGAGGTGCCGTGCCCCTTGGCGATCCCGAGGTCGATGAGCACGTACCGGTCGGGTGCGGCGATGATGTTGGCCGGCTTCACGTCCCGGTGCAGGAAGTGCTCCTCCTGGAGCACCGCGAGGGCGTCGAGCACGTCGTCGGCCACGCGCAGCACCTCGTGCGAGGGCAGGGGGCCGTCCGCCGCCACGCGCTGGGCCAGGGTGGGGCCCGGGACGAGCTCCATGGCGAACCATGGCGTGGGGGAGCGCAGGTCGGCCGTGACGAGCTGGGGGAACCCGCGCCCGGCGAGCCGCTCCAGCAGCGCCGCCTCGCCGACGAACCGGTCCAGCGAGTCGTGCTCGGCGTTGGTCAGCACCTTCAGCGCGACCTCGCCGCCCTGCCCCGTGGCGCGGTAGACGTGCGCGAACCCGCCGTGCCCCAGCGAGCCGAGGAGCTGGTAGGGGCCGAGGGTCTCGCCGGTGGCCGGGATCCGCTGCAGCGTGGCCTGCTCCGCGGGGTGCCCGGCGACCGGGTGCCCAGAGGTGGCCGCCTGTCGCGCGGCCTGCCCTCGTGTGGCCCCGGAAGGCTGGACGATCTCGGTCGCGGCGGTAGGCGGCGGCCCCGTCCGCGCCGGAAGAGGCGCGACGACCCGCGTGGGCGCCGGTGGCGGCGGCACGGCAGCGGTGTGGTCGCCCGCCTGGACCGGGTGACCGGTGGGGTCGGCGGCCGTCGTGCGGGTGGTCTGGTCGGACAAGCAAGGTCTCCTCAGCAGCGCACCGGGACTACCGGCTGGAAGAGAAAATCTATCAGCGACCCGCCGCGCCGCTCAGCGAGGTGCTCGCCGCGACCCGTCAGCCACCACCTCCGGGCAGGGCGTCCTCGATCCCCTGCTCGACCTGCTCCTCGACGGAGTCCTTGGCGTCCTGCTTGGCATCCTCGATACCCTCGTCCACCGACTGCTGGACGTCCTCCTGCATGTCGGCGGTGGCGTCCTGGGCGTAGCCGACGATGCCGCCCACGGCGAACACCACGATCCAGGCGATGATCGCGAGGGCGTACGGCCAGATCGCCAGCGACGTGCTGAGCGAGCGGATCGTGTTGAGCAGCCCGGCGAGCGCGATCCCGAGCACCGGGATGGTGAGGTCGGCGGCCTGGTCCGACCACGCGGGGTCGAGGTTGAGCAGGCTGAGCACCCCGTCGCCGATACCGCGGAACAGCGGGAACTGCGAGACGTCCGGCATGACGTCGAACCCGGGGACGAGCCGGACGAGCTGGTAGACGCTCAGCGCCAGCAGGAGCCGCGGGATCCAGGCCAGCACGGCACCCGCCGCCGAACCGCCGCCGCGCGGGTCGTCGTCCCGGTCCCGGCGGGGCGCCGGCGGTGTCGGCCGGGGCGCCTGCGGGGGGTAGCCCTGGTCGGCCGCCTGCGGAGGATAGCCCTGGTCATAGGCCTGCGGTGGCCCGCCGGGGAAGGCGGCGGGCGCGTGCACCTGCGTGGGCTGCGCGGTCTCGTACGGGCGGTACGGCCGGGCCGGCGGCGGGGTCGCGGCCCGGTGGTCGCGCCCCGGGTCCCCGCCGGCCGGCATCCCGGACGGCATTCCGGCCGGCGGCATGACCTGGGTCTGCTCGCCGTAGCCGGCACCGCCCTGAGGCGCCCCGGCCGGCGGCATCATCTGCGTCTGGTCGCCGTAGCCCACGCTGCCCTGGCCGTCGTGGACCGGGTCCATCCGCTGGGTCGCGGCATACGATGGCGGAGCGTCGGGCCGCTGGATCTGCGTGGGGTCATCCACCGGAGGAAAACGGCGGGTGGGCTCGTCGGACACGCGGAGGCTCCTCGGTTGTGGTCCCGGTTTCGACACCTGTTTGCGCGAGAACCTACCAGGTGGGGTGATTGCCCCGTTGGGGTGGCCAGGCGGGCCAACATGTCCGACCCTTGCTTCGGGGGCGAACCACGCGAGCCGCCTACCCAGGAACTTCGGAGGAAACGCATGAGCTCTGACACCGTGCCCCGCTGGCCCCGGATCGACGCGATCGTCCGGGAAGACGGTTCCGGTGAGGTGACGATCGACGGGACGTTCCATCCCATCACCACGGGAAGCCTCGAGGAGGCGCGGGTGGAGGTGCTGCGCCGGGTGACGGAGAACGCCGCCAAGGTCGGCCGGCCCGTCCGGGCGTCCGCGACCGGTCCCGAAGGGCTCTGGAACCTGATCGTGCACCCGGACGGGACGGTGGTGCCGGAGGACGACGAGCTCGCGCCGGCGTCGTCCCCGACCCCGCAGGTGCCGGCGTCGTCCCCGACCCCGCAGGTGCCGCCCGCCTCCGCGGTGGAGCCGACGCCGACCTCGGCGCCGGGCCCGGTGTTCGAGGGAGCACCGGTCGCGGACCTGCCGCCGCGGAGCGATCCCGCGCCGGACCCGGACGACACGGTGCGTCGTTCCCCGGGGATCGAGGCCGCCAAGAGCCCCGGGGTGGCCGACTGGGTGCGCGAGAACGCCACCGACAGCTCACCGGGTGACGCGTCGGACAGTCTGCCCAGCGGTATGACGGGCAGCACGACGGGAAGCGTGATGAGCCCCATGTCCGGCCCGGTGGACGCGGTACCGGCCGCCGGAGCGTGGGCGGCAGCCTGTCGGCACCGCCGTCGGCTCCGACCCCGGTGACCGAGGGGGACGCTCCACGCTCGCGGCGCGAGGCGCGCGAGTCGTTCCTCACGCACCAGCAGGACGAGGACCCGGCCACGCGGGGCGTGCGCGGCATGCTCACGCGCATGGGCATCCGGGTGGGGCCGAGCGAGTCGGAGCGGGCCGAGCGGGCGGACGAGCGCGCGGTCAGCCAGCACTGGCCCGGGCCGCGCACCATCTCGGTGGTGAACGGCAAGGGCGGCGCGGGCAAGACCCCGTCGACCGTGCTGCTGGCCGCCGTCTTCGCGCAGTTCGGCGGCGCGGGCGTGGTGACGTGGGACAACAACCAGACCCGCGGCACGCTGGGCTGGCGCACCGAGCAGGGACCGCACGAGGCCACCCTGCTCGACCTGCTGCCGCAGGCGGACCGGCTCCTCGGCCCGTCGGCGCAGGCCGCAGACCTCGCGCGGTACGTGCACCACCAGACGCGCGACCGGTTCGACGTGCTGCGGTCCAAGCCCATCGCCATGGCGAACGAGCAGCGGATCGAGCCGCAGGACGTCGACGCGATCCACTCCGTGCTGTCGAAGTACTACCGCATGATCCTCATCGACTCCGGCAACGACGAGTCCGACCCGATGTGGCAGCGGATGATCGACCTGACCGACCAGCTCGTGGTGGCCACCACCACGCGCGACGACCACGCGGAGGCCGGCGCCCTGCTGCTGGAGGCGCTCGCGACCCGCGACGGCCGGTCGGCGTACCTGGCGCAGCAGGCGGTGGTGGTGGTGAGCCAGGCCGACCAGAAGGAGCCGGCGAGCGAGCTGGAGAAGGTGGCCGACGGCTACCGGTCGCTGGCCCGTGAGGTGGTCACCATCCCGTTCGACCCGGCGATGGTGGACGGGCACCTGCGGTACGGCGCGCTCCGTACGGACACGCGGCGAGCCTGGCTCGCCGCTGGCGCGGCCGTGGCCGGCGGCCTCTGACCGGCTCGCACGCCCCGCCGAGCGCGGGGCGTGCGAGGGCAGGTCAGGCGGGAACGAGTGCCACGACCTGGTTCCAGACCGCCATGGTGTCGTAACCCATCTCGTTCAAGATCGCCCACACGATGCCGACGATCGCGTACAGCGACACCGGCACGAGGAAGATCCACTCGCGTACGGAGCCGGCGTTGCCCAGGATCGGGATGGCGATGTTGCCGCCGGACCGCCAGAACATGTCCAGCTCGATGCCGCGCTTGTTGCGCATCCAGTACGGGGACCGGAACTTCAGCGGCCACAGCAGCGGCACGCCGGCGGTGGTGATCATGTCGCCGAGGATGTGCACGATGCAGCCGAGGGCCACGCTGAAGGGCATCCAGTACCACTCCTCGGGCGCGAAGATCGCGATCAGGACCGCCAGGGTGACGGACATGGTCCAGGGCAGCACCTTGGTGTCCCGTGTGATCTTGAGGGCCTTGAGAGCGAACGAGACGAGCAGCACGCACATGATGCCCGGACCGATCAGGATGGCCCCGAACCGGTCGTCGCCCGTGTCGATGCTCAGGAAGCCGAGGGCCCAGGCGATGGCCGTGAAGACGGCGACCCCGAGGATCGAGTGGGTGCCCTTGCGATGCCCGCCCGACAGGGTCTCGATGACCTTCACCACGCCGTTCGAGACCGGCTTCAGCGAGTTCGCGATGGTGCCGGAGTGATGGTCGGCGTCGGGCAGCAGCGCGGCCCCGGCGCAGACGAGGGCACCGGTGAACACGCTCGCGTCGGACACCGGGTACCAGCCGAAAGCGATCGGCGTCGACGCGGTGACTGCTACCCAGGCCGCGGCTCCCGTCGCGGCGTGGTGGCCTCCCATCATGGTGGTGTGCGCTCCAGTTCCCGGGGTTCCCCGACGTGTTCGTGGCCCGGCCGGAGGCGCTCCGACGGCATGTCGGGCGTGCGGCGGGCATGACCTTTCGGCCGGGTTCGTCCCCGGCCGGAGGAAACCCTAGCGCGGGCCACCGACACCAGTGTGGAGGGCGCGCCCAGCGGCCTGAGCAGGCCGAACGCACCTTCCCGGCAACGAGCCGGAGCGGTCAGGCGCCCGTCACGTAGGCGTAGCGGTGAAAGTGCTCCTCGCGCACGAAGCCCTCCGACTCGTACAGCCCCTGCGCCGCGACGTTGTCCCACGCGGTGGCCAGCGAGACCCGGATCGCACCGGCCTCCTTGGCGCGGCGGCACGTGTCCTGCACCAGGGCGCGCGCGGCGCCCGTCCCACGCGCGGCCGGCGAGACGAACAGGTCGTTCAGGACCCACGACCGGCTCAGGCTCACGGAGGACCAGGTCGGGTAGCTCTGCGCGAAGCCGACCACCCCCCGGCCCGCGGCCGAGGCCTCCGGCTCGCTGCCCTCCGGTTCCAGCACCACGACCAGCAGCACGCTGTCGCCCGCGTCGCGGCGGGCGGTCAGAAAGGCGCGCGCCTCGGCGTCGGGCACCTCCTGGCCGTAGAACCTGAGGTACTGCCGGAAAAGGTCGACCACGGCATCGACGTCATCGTCGGTCGCGGGGCGCACGTCAAGAGACACCTCGCGATCATGTCAGGCCCATGGGGGTGGGCGCCATGATCTCCGGCGATACCAGGACGATCCCTCAGGTGATAAACGCGCGCCACGCCCGGAACATGCCGGACCCGGAACGGTTGTCAGAGGCGATGAATACCACGCCACGCTTGTCCGTCCTCGACCTCGTGCCCGTCCGCTCGGGCCAGACCAGTGCTCAGGCCCTGACGGCCTCGCTCGACCTCGTGGCGCTCGCCGACCGCCTCGGCTTCGAGCGCTACTGGTTCGCTGAGCACCACAACATGGCGGCCGTCGCGGCGTCGTCGCCGCCGGTCATGATCGCCGCCGCAGCCAGCCGGACGTCGCGCATCCGGGTCGGTTCGGGCGGCGTGATGCTGCCCAACCACGCCCCGCTCGTCGTGGCCGAGCAGTTCGCGGCGCTGGAGGCGGTCGCACCGGGCCGGATCGACCTCGGCATCGGCCGGGCCCCGGGCAGCGACCCGGTGATCACGTCCCTGCTGCGGGCCACCGGCCCGACGGCGGACGTGGACCGGTTCCCGCAGCACGTCACCGACATCCTCAGCCTCATGGGACCGGACGGCGCCCGGCTGCGCCTCACCTCCGGCGACGTCTACGACGTGCGGGCCACACCCGCCGCCGCGGGTGTACCGACCGTGTGGCTGCTGGGCTCCAGCGACTACTCGGCGCGTCTCGCGGCGGAGCTGGGCCTGCCCTACGTGTTCGCCAACCACTTCTCCGGCCAGGGCATGGACCAGATCCTCGCCCTGTACCGGGACGGCTATCGCCCCTCCGAGGCGCACCCGGAACCGCGCACCTTCCTCACGGCCAACGCGGTGGTCGCGCCGACGTCGGACGAGGCGCACGACCGCGCGCTACCGCAGCTGCGGCAGATGGCCCGGCTGCGGTCCGGGATGCGGCTGGGCCCGCTCGAGACCGTCGAGGAAGCCGTGCGCGCCACGGCCGGCGAACCGGCGGACGGCGCGATCGCACAGTCCATCGAGGCGATGCGGGCGCGCTGGCTGATCGGCGACGGCGCCGAGGTGGCGGCCGAGCTGCGCGGGCTGGCCGAGCGGCACGGCGTCGAGGAGGTCATGCTCGTGCCCGTCGCCGGTTCGCGCGACGACGAGCCGCTCGACGCGACCCCTGGCCGGACCCGGACCCTCGAGCTCCTCGCGGGTGCCCTGTAGCAACGGGGCGTGACCCCGGGCGGGCCCGGGCGGCGCTATGCCGCTCGGGCCGCCCGGTGCCGGATGGCGCGCGCGTACTCGGCTCGTGGGACGTGCGGCGTCACGTGGAGCACCATGCCCGCCTCCGCCGGCGTGCGGTCCGCCTTGTGCGAGTTGCACGGGTAGCAGGCCGCCACGAGGTTCATCCACGTCGATGGACCTCCGCGGGACCGCGGCAGGATGTGGTCGACGGTCTCGGCCGGGCCACCGCAGTAGGCGCACAGCCCGTCGCGCCGCTTGACGCCCTGCTTGGTGCACGCGGGCGCCCCGCCCGACTTGTAGAGCCACCGCATCGTGACGTACCGGACCAGCCGGAGCACGCGCGGTAACGGGAACGGTCCGAAGGAGCGGCCGTCGACCGCCTCCTCGACGACCGCGACCTCGCGCACGAGCATGTGGATGGCATGCCGGACCGATACCCGGTGCAGCGGCTCGTAGCCGGCATTGAGGACTAGGACGTCGGCCACGGGCCTGCTCCTTCCGGTGAGTCTGTCGTTCTCGTCTCTTCGCTGGTCGTTTCGGGTGGTGCTGCTCGGCGGTGCCATCCGTGCCCGGGACGACAAGAGCCGCCCGGGAACAGATGTCCCGAGGCGGCTCACGTTCACTGGTCCGGCAGAACCGGATCAGGAGCGTATGGCGCCCCGGATGGCCTCGCGGCCGTCCCACAGGTGCTGTGCGGTGGTCGGGAAGGACGACGTGGTGGCGGTGCGGAGCATCGTGGACTCGTCCCTCCCTTCTCGTTCGGATCTGGCTGTACTGATCTGACTCGTATCGACGTTCCGGCAGGGAGTACGGACGCACCACCTGCCGCCACGGCGCGAGTCCGTGTGTGAAGAAAGGTACAACGAGGACTTGGTAGCGTCTATGGCTTTTCCGGAACTGCAACCCAAGAATGCATCAAGTTTGCGGCGTGGCGCCACGCCACCCGGTCACGGAGCGGTGGCGGGCACCGTCGCCCCAGCGGGCTCGGCCTCCGGCTCCGCGTCCCCGGACCGGGACGTGGCGAGCTCGGCCTGCAGCGTGGCGAGCTGCGCCCGGATGGCGCGCAGCTCGTCCATGACCTCCGCGTCGGACCGCTCCTCGTGCTCGGCGAGGTCCTCGATGCTCTCCATGCCGCTCACGACCACCGCGATGAAGAGGTTCAGCACGGCGAACGAGACCACCAGGATGAAGACGACGAAGAAGAGCCAGGCGCTGGGCTCCTCCACCATGACGTCGGCGGCGATGTCGGGCCAGGCCTCGCCGGTCATCACCTGGAAGAGCGTGAAGGCCGTGGTCCCGAGGTCCCCGAAGTGCTCCTCGGCGACGGCCCCGTACAGGTTGGTCGCGATGACCACCGACACGTACATGACCAGCACCAGCAGCGCGCCCACCGAACCCATCCCCGGGACCGCGGCGACCAGCCCGTTGACCACCCGCTTCATCGACGGCACGGAGTCGGCCAGGCGCAGCACCCGCAGGATGCGCAGGGCACGCAGCACGGACATCGGCCCCGTGGCCGGGATCAGGGCGATGCCGACCACCAGCAGGTCGAAGACGCTCCAGGGATCCCGGAAGAACCGCCGACCGTGCGCGACCAGGCGCAGCGAGATCTCGGCCACGAAGAACCAGAGCATCGCGTCGTCGAGGACCTGCAGCACCTGGTCGGCGGGACCGGCCACGAACGAGGTCTCCAGCCCCAGCACCACGGCGTTGGCGATGATCACGCCGAGCACCGTCCGCTGGAACCAGCGGTGCTCGACCAGCCTGCGCAGGCGCTCGCGAACCGTCCCGCCTCCGACCGACATCCGGACTCCTTTCAGGGGTTTTGTCCGGGATGCAGGGTAGCCCTCGCGCGGCCCTCGCCGTCGCAGGGCCAGCGTCTACCAGCTGACGGGGTCGCGGATGATGGGGCAGGTCATGCAGTGGCCGCCGCCACGACCGCGGCCCAGCTCGCCGCCCGCGATCTCGATCACCTCGACCCCGGCCTTGCGCAGCAGGTCGTTGGTGGTGGTGTTGCGGTCGTAGGTGAACACCACGCCCGGCTCCACGGCGACCGAGTTGTTGCCGCTGTCCCACTGCTGGCGCTCGGACTCGTAGACGTCGCCGCCGGTCTCGATGACCCGCAGCTCGCCCAGCCCGGAGGCCTGCCCGACGACGTCGAGGAAGGACGACCCGCCGGCGTCGGTCACCGACACCCCGAGCGGGCCGGAGTCCGGACGCAGCACGAACGGGTGCACGCGGTCCACGATGCGCGGGTACACGGTGACGGTGTCGACGTCGACGAACGTCATGATCGTGTCGAGGTGCATGGCCGCGCGCAGCCGCGGCATGCCGGCCACCACGATCTGCTCGGCCGCGCCCTGCTCGAACAGGGATGCCGCCACCTGGGTGATCGCCTGGCGCGAGGTGCGCTCGCTCATGCCCATCAGCACGGTGCCGTTGCCGATCGGCATGATGTCGCCGCCCTCGAACGTGGCCTCGCCGTGGCCGGTCTCCGGGTCGCCCCACCACACGCGGCTGCCCACGAAGTCGGGGTGGAACGCGTAGACCGCCTTCATGAGCAGGGTCTCGTCCCGGCGCGCCTGCCAGTACAGCGGGTTCAGCGTGAGACCGCCGTAGATCCAGCACGTGGTATCGCGCGTGAAGAGGGTGTTCGGCAGCGGCGGCATCAGGTACTCGCGCGCGTCGGGACTCATGTCCGCCAGGGCGCGGAAACCCGGTGGCAGCTCGGGCACGTCGGCCACGGCGAGGCCGCCGATGAGGTACCGCGCGAGCTCGTGCTCCGGCAGCGACTCGAGGTACTCGCGCGTCGCCTCCACCAGGCCGTTGCCCACGATCTCCGGGACGATCTTGCGGTCGAGGAGCCAGTCGCGCGCACCGGCCACGCGGAGGGTCTCGGCGAGCAGGGCGTGCAGCTCCACGACGTCGACGTCGCGGCTGCGCAGCTCGGCCACGAAGTCGGCGTGGTCCTGCTGGGCGCGCTCCACCCACAGGACGTCGTCGAACAGGAGGCCGGCCGAGTTGGACGGGGTGAGCCGCTGGTGTGCCAGGCCGGGTGCGCAGACCAGGACCTTGCGGAGCCGGCCGACCTCGGAGTGCACGCCATAGGCCGACGAGGGTGCGTCGGCGGGGGGCGGTGTGATGTCGATGGTGTTCATCGGGCGCTAACGGTACTCACCCCATCGCCGTCGTGCCGAGCAAGGAGCCCACGGCGAAGGTCGCGCCGAGGGCGAGCGCTCCGCCGGTGACCACCCGCGCCGTGGCGCGCACCCGCGGTGCGCCGCCGATCCACGCGGCGACCCAGCCGGTCCCGGCGAGCGCTCCCAGCACGACCGCGAACGTAGCGGCGACCCGCCAGGGCTCCGGGATCAGGAGCACCGCGGCGAGCGGCAGCAGGGCGCCGAGGGTGAACGCCACCGCGGACGCGAGCGCGGCGTTCCACGGGCTGACCACCTCGTCCTCGTCGATGTTCAGCTCGGCGTCCAGGTGCGCCGAGAGCGCGTCGTGCTCCGTGAGCTCGACGGCGACCTGGCGGGCGGTGCCGGGGAGAGGCCCTTCGCCTCGTAGAGCTCGGCCAGCTCGGCGAGCTCCTCCTCGGGCATCTCGGCCAGCTCGGCCTTCTCCTTGGCGATGAGGGCCTTCTGGCTGTCGGACTGGCTGGAGACCGAGACGTACTCGCCCAGTGCCATGGAGATCGCGCCCCCACGAGGGCGGCGAGGCCGGCGGTGAGGATCGGTCCGGTCCGCGCGGTCGCGGCCGCCACGCCGACGGCGACGGCCGCCACCGACACGATCCCGTCGTTGGCGCCGAGCACTCCGGCGCGCAGCCAGTTCAGGCGCTCGGCGAGTCCCTCGGTGTGCGGTTCGTCTGCATGGCCGACGACGGGGCGGCCGGTGCCGGGGCGACCCGGCTCGGACGGTTCGATGGTCATGGCCCCATGCAACCAGGTGTCGCGCTCAGTGCGGGGTGCGCTCGCCCACCGGGACCGGGACGTCCAGCGTGTTGCCCGGCTGCGCGAGCGGGCAGGTCCACGCCGGGTCGTAGGCGCAGGAGGGGTTGTACGCGAAGTTGAGGTCGAGCACCAGCTCGCCCACGCCGTCGTCGTACCCGCCCGCGTGGCCGTCGGTGCTGCCGGCGTGGCCGAGCCACGCGCCCTTGATCGTGTCCAGGAGGTAGCGGCCGCCGCCGTACGTGCCGCCGGGCGTGCCGGCGAGCGCGTCCTTGATCGGCACGAACAGTCCTCCGCCGTACGAGGCCAGGCGCCACACGTCGAGCGAGCCCAGCCCGTCCAGGACCACTTTCCCGAGCAGCTCGAACGGCACGACGCCGTCGGTCCCGGTGGGGACGTCGAGGCGGCGGGGAGCGCCGTCGGGTCCGGGCTCGGCGGGCACGACGGGTGCCGTCAGGCGCCAGGCCGGGTCGTACGGTGCGACGGACAGGCCGCTGAAGCCCGCCTTGTCCTCGGGCAGGACGGGCGATGCGGGGTGGGTCGCGAAGAGCTCGTCGCGGGTCATGGTCCAGTAGGCGTGCGCGGCGGCCGGGTCCTCGGCAGCCCGGACGCGGACGCCCGCGTACAGCGCGAAGACCCGCCGCCGCCAGTCCGCGGTCCGGAGGGTTGTGGTGGCCGGCGAGGTGGTGGCGGCGTGCGTCATGCGTCCGACACTACCCACGGGCACCGACACTCACCGGGGCGTCAGCCGGATGACGGGTATCTTCCGGTCGGTCGCTTCCTCGTACTTGCGGAACTGGCCCACCGCGGTGGTGATCTGCTCCCAGGCCTCGGCGCGCTCGTCCCCGTGCAGCTCTCGTGCGGTCGCGGCGACCTTGCGACCCGCCTGCTCGACGGTCACCTGGTCCGGGTGCGCGGCGAGGTTGAGGTACCACGCCGGGTTGGCGGGCGCGCCCCCGGCGGACGCGACGACCAGCCAGTCGCCGTCGGGGCCGGGGAACCAGGCGAGCGGGGTCGAGCGGGGTTGTCCGCTCTTGCGTCCGACGGTGGTCAGGACCAGGAGGTTCATCCCCATGGTCGTGCCGTCGGCACGCCGGGCGCGGCCCATCATCAGCCGGTTCATCCAGCGGAACATGCGGCCGGGCTGCTTGGCGCCGCGGGTGCCGGTGGGGTGGCTGAAGGTCATGTCGTGCCTTCCGGATCGGGAGTCTCCAGGATAGGAGCCGGCCCTTGAAAACAAACCGACTCGTGTGTTTTTATAGAGCCAGAGCGGCCCACCCGGTCGCTCACCCCTCATCAAGGAGACCTGACATGACCGCAAGCCGTCGTCGCGCCGTCGTCGTGGGAGCCGGTATCGCCGGGCTGGGTGCCGCGCTGCGGCTGCACCAGGCCGGCTGGGAGGTCGTGGTGGCCGAGCGGACGCCGTCGCGCCGCTCGGGCGGATACGCCGTGACCTTCGCGGGCGTGGGGTACGACGCGGCCGAGCGGATGGGCATCCTGCCCGAGCTGACGGAGCGGCACATCACTCCCGACCGGATGGACTACGTGCGGCCGGACGGCCGCACCAGGTTCTCCGTACCGGGCCCGACGGTCCGGGCGATGGTCGGGGACCGGTCGCTGAACCTGCTGCGCGGCGACATCGAGGACGTGCTGTACCAGGAGGTGTCCCGCGCGGACACGGTGCAGATCCGGTTCGGCACCACCGTCGCGGGCATCGAGCAGGACACGGACGGTGTGGACGTCACGCTCGACGACGGCACGGTCGAGCGTGCAGACCTGCTCGTCGGCGCGGACGGCCTGCACTCGGCGACCCGGCGCCTCGTGTTCGGCGCCGAGGACGACCTGCGCCTGGACCTGAACCACATGGCCGGCGTGTTCACGCTCGACACGCTGCCCGACGGCGTCGAGCCCGGCGTCACGGCCTCGCTCACCGACACCGGCCGCACGCTGGCGATCGTCAGCCTCGGCGGGGAGCGTGCGGTGGCGTTCTTCGGGTACCGCACCGAGCGGCCCATGGACGAGCTCGCCGACGGCCCGCAGGTCGCGCTGCCCCGCGCCTACGCGGACATGGGCTGGGTGGCGCCGACGGTCCTGGAGCAGCTGGGCGGAGCCGAGTCGGTGTACTTCGACACCATCAGCCAGATGGTCGTCGACCGCTGGAGCAGGGGACGCGTGGTGCTGCTGGGCGACGCCGCGTGGTGCGTCACTCTCTTCGCCGGCTTCGGCTCCTCGCTGGCCGTCGGCGGGGCCGACGCGCTGGGCGCGGCGCTCGAGCGGCACGCGGACGTACCGACGGCCCTGCAGGCGTGGGAGGCCGAGATCCGACCGGAGGCCGAGCGCAAGCAGAAGCTCGGACGCCAGGTCAAGGGCCTGTACGCACCGGCGGACCCGTTCCGGCTCTGGCTGCGCGACCTGCCGTTGCGCCTCGCCTCCTACCGGCCCGTCTCGGCGCTGCTCCAGCGGAGGCTGCAGCTCACCTCGTGAGCCGTTCGGCAGATCTTCTCCCTGGGCGTACCGACCCGCGTTGACACCGGCGGCACCAGGATGCACGGTGCGAAACATGACGCACATTCCGGACCTCGGCCGATCCTCCGACCCCGAGCTGCTCGTCCTCCACTCCGTGCGGATCCAGGGCATGGCGGACGACGACGCCGTCGCCGAGCGGTTCGGCCTCGACCAGGCGGAGACCCGCGAGACCCTGCTCGACGACGAGGCGTACGGCTGGGTCCGGCAGGCGGCGTTCGCGGACACCGCCGGCTGGTCCCTGACCGACCGCGGGCGCGCCGAGGACGACCGGCGGCTTGCCGAGGAGCTGGCCGACGCGGGTGCCCGGCCCGTCGTCGAGCAGGTGCACGAGTCGTTCGGTCCGCTGAATGCCCGCCTGCTGCAGGCGTGCACCGACTGGCAGCTCCGCCCGGAGGACGGCGACCGGCTCAGCCCGAACACCCACACCGACCCGGACTGGGACGCGCAGGTTCTCGACGAGCTCGAGGCGCTGGACGCCGAGCTCGCGCCGCTGGTCGGCGAGCTGAGCTCGGCGCTCGAGCGGTTCGCGGGCTACGACACCCGGTTCTCGGCCGCGCTCGGCCGCGCCCGGTCCGGGCAGGGGGAGTGGGTGGCCGGCACCGGCATCGGATCGTGCCACGTGGTCTGGATGGAGCTGCACGAGGACCTGCTCTCGACCCTCGGCGTCCAGCGGGGCGCCTAGCCGATGAGCCCCGCCCAGCGGCGGCACAGGTCCACCAGCTCGACCCGCTCCAGCGTGTCGACCTCCTGGGGCGTGTGCCACGCGACGCCGTCGGTGGAGCCGTCCTGCTCGACGCGCAGCTCCCCGCCGACGACGTGCGCCCGGTACACGATCCGCACCGCATGCATCGGACGCGCGGAAGGGTCCACCCGCGCCGGCCCGGGGACCACGGCGCTGTCCACGCCCAGCAGGCCGTCGAGCGCGACGCGGTAGCCCGTCTCCTCAAGGACCTCGCGCACCGCGGCGTCGTCCGGGTGCTCGCCCGGGTCGATGCCGCCGCCCGGCATGGTCCAGCCGCTGTGCGCGCCCTCGTTCCAGTGCGGCAGGAGCATGCGGCCCTGGTCGTCGGTGATGAGGGCGTAGGCGGCGACCCGCAGGTCCATGCCGGCATCTGTGCTGGTAAACATGGGGCACATCATCCCCCCAGCGCACATCATCCCCAGCCCACAGGAGGCCCCCGTGCATCCCGGATACACCGCCGTCCCCGACGGTGCCGGCCCCTTCCCCGGTGTCGTCGTGGTGCACGACGCCTACGGCATGACCGCGGAGCTGCGCCGGGTCTGCGACCACCTCGCCGGCCAGGGCTACCTCGTGCACGCCCCGTCGATGTACCAGCGGGGACGCTGCCTGCGACAGGTCTTCCGGGGACTCGTCCACGACGAGGGCCCGGCCTTCGAACGGCTCGAGTCCGAGCGGGCAGCGCTCGCGGTCCGGCCCGGCTGCACCGGCAGGGTCGGCATCATGGGGTTCTGCATGGGCGGGCGGTTCGCCCTCGTCGCCGCGGGCCGTGGCGGGTTCGACGCCGCCGCCGTGAACTACGGGCTGCTTCCCGAGGGGCGGCAGGACCCGGCGGAGCTCGATCGGATGCTCTCGGCGCCGTGTCCGGTCGTGGCGAGCTTCGGAGCACGGGACAAGGTGGTCGACGTCGCCGAGGTGGACAAGCTGCGGACCGGCCTGGACCGCGCGGGCGTCCCGTCGGACGTCAAGGTGTACCCGGAGGCGACCCATTCGTTCCTCGCCCAGTACACCGGCCCGCTCGGGATGCTGATGCGCGTCCAGGGCATGTCGCACGATCCGGAGGCGTCGGCGGACGCGTGGGAGCGGACGCTGGACTTCTTCGCCGAGCATCTGGGGGAGCCGGGGCACGGAGAGCGCTGACGCACTCAGAAGGGTGGTGGGTCGGGGTCGGTCCGTGTGCTCGGTTCGGTCTGCACCGCTCCGGGCTCGGTGGTGGCGTAGGCGCGGGGTAGGTGCTGGCCGGTCAAGGCGTGCAGGGTGAGGTCGTGGCTGGTGCCGGGGTCGATCTGGTCGAGCTCGACGTGGGTGTCCAGCACCGTGGGTGTGCGGGTGTGGGTGCGGCCCGTGGGGGTGGTCCAGGTGGTGAGGCCGGTGTCGGGGTCGCGGATGACGTCCCAGCCGGCGTGGGTCTTGAGGAGGTGGTGCTTGCGGCACAGGGCATGGAGGTTGTGGGCGTTGGTCTGGCCCCGTGGGTCCGTGCGTCCGTTGGTGTTCTTGGCGGTGTGGTCGAACGGTCGGATGTGGTCGAGGTCGCTGTGGTCGGCGGGGGTGGTGCAGCCCAGGAAGGTGCAGGTGGCGTCCCTGGCCTGGACCGCGGCACGCAGTACTTTGCCGGGTCGGTAGGTGGTGGTGGAGTAGTCGGTCAGGATCCCGGTGGTGGGGTCGGTCAGCAGGCGTTGCCAGGTCGCGTCCTGGGCGATGGTGCGGGCGGTGTCCGCGGGGACGGGGCCGTATCCGTCCAGGGTGGCGGGGGCGTCGTCCAGGCCGAGGAGGGTGCTGGCGGGGACGGTGACGCGCAGGACGGGTCGGGTCGGTGTGATCCGCACCGGCCGCACGATCTCCTGGACGGTCACCTGCTGGACCGGTGCCCGTCCACCACAGGTGCACACGGCTGCGTCTGCGCTGCTGCCGTCGACGCCGTCGCGCGTGTCGGGGTCGCGGTCGGGGTCGGTGTCACGGTCCGCGGGCAGGAGGCGGCCGGTGATGATCCCGGTCAAGGAGTCCGCGCGGAGCTGTCCCAGGGTGCGGTCGTCGCCCGTGGCGTGGCGGAGCTGGTGTGCCATGTCGTCCACCACGCCCCAGACGGCGGCTGCGTCGGTCGCGGGCAGGTAGGCGGTCAGCCAGCCCATGTCGTTCTCGGCCCGATCGACCTGCACGCACCGGTGCTGGGCTGCGGCCCTGGTGGTCTCGGTGGTGCCGTGGCGCGTCTTGGCGAACGCGAGCATCCGGGTCTGGAGCCACTTCCAGGTCCGTCGGGGTGCCTGGGGCAGGTACCGGGTGATCGCCTCGGCCCGTTCGGCGGCCGTGAGCTGGGTCGCGGACCGCAGCAGCGTGTGTGCCTTGCGGACATCGATTTGCCCGGTGGTCAGCGCGGTGATCACGCTCGGGTGGCGGGCGCCGGACTCGGCCCGGACCACGACCTCCGTGGCCTCCGGCTCGGTCACCACCAGCTCGCCCGTGACCTGCCCGATCAGGGAGCCGTGCGCCAGCACGTGAGACTCCCGGGCGGCCCGCTCGGCCACCACGTGGGCCTGGACGCCGGCGGCCCAGGACTGCAACCGCCCGCACGCGACCATCAGATCACCGAGCGCGTCATCCGACAGCCCGCCCAGCGCGCCCGACTCCCCGCCCAGGTCGACGGCCTCCGCGACCACCCGTGCCAGGCGCACGCCACGCACCTGCGCCAGGGCCTGCCGCAGGACGTCCTCCGGCCACAGCACCACCGGGACACTGTCCGGTGGCCAGTCCGGCTGGTGCGTGCCGGCCAGGGGTGAGCCCGTCATGCCGTCATCCTGCAGTCCCTCCCGCATACCAGCACCCCCTCTGAGCCCGTCCATCCGATAGCCACCGCTGACCGCATCATTCCTGCGGACGCGTGTTCGACACTATCCCGCGTCACTGACATCCGCGTGTTCTTCTGCCCCCTGCGTAAGAACGCGCGAACCACGCCCGTCTGCCGTAGTGACACCCGCTCGGATCGTCCGGCGCCACCGCCGCGCAGCTCAGCGCTCGGGGACCGCCAGCACGGACCTCAGTCGAGCTTCTCGCCCGCGAGCGCCTTCGCGGCCAGGCGCTCCTCCTCGCTGACCTCCCACACCTCGTGGGCCGCGTGCAGCGCGAGGAGGATGATCGCGCAACCGAGGATCAGGTCGGGCCAGCCCGACCGGGTCCACGCGGTGAGCAGGCCCATGGCGATGATCGCGACGTTCACGAGCACGTCGTTGCGGGCGGACAGGAACGCCGCGCGGCCGAGGGAGCCGCCGTGGTGGTGCGCCCGCGCGAGCAGCCAGGCGCTGGTGCCGTTGATGGCGATCGCTCCGAGCGAGGCCAGGACCACGGGGACGACGTCGGGGGCCGTCGGCGCGGCGAACCGGTGTGCCGCCTCCCAGGCCGCGACGGCCGCGGGGCCGAGGATGATCAGGGCCATCACCTTGCCCATCCGTGCCCGCCGGGCGAGCGGCCAGCTCAGGGCGACGAGGATGAGGAGGTTGACGGCCGTGTCCTCGAGGAAGTCCACGCTGTCGGCGAGGAGCGAGACGGACCCGGCCATGAGCGCCACGGAGAGCTCGACGAAGAAGTAGGTGAGGTTGAGGGCCGCGACGATCAGGACGGTGCGGCGCAGCCGGGCGGCATGCGGGTCGCCGGCGCCGGACGCGGGAGGCCTGGTCACGGTGGTCATTGTCCGCGTAGTGCTCGGGTCTGACCCCGCAGGTCCGGATCCTGGTCCCGTGACGGTCCGGGCCGGCGACGGCGGGTCGCCGGCCCGGGGATGCCCCCCGCCGCTCAGTCCGCCGAGCGGACCATCGCCCGCACGCCCACGACGAGTCCGAGGGTGGCCGTGACCAGCGCCGCCACCCAGCCCCACGCCACCGTCGCGGACAGCACGTCCCCGGCGAAGGCGGCACGGCCAGAGTCGACGACGTAGCGCAGCGGGTTCACCGCCGACACGGCGCGCATCCACGCCGGGCCGTTCTCCAGGGGCAGGAGCATGCCCGACAGCAGCATCACCGGGAACAGGACGGTCTGCTGCACCACCCAGAACATCCACTCCTGCCTGCGCACGGCGAGCGCCAGCGCGTAGGACAGGGAGCCGACGCCGATGCCGAGCACCGCGAGCTGCAGGAGCGTGAGCAGGGCGCCGAGGGGGTCGGGTCGCAGGCCGAACGGCAGCATGACGAGCAGCACGACGGCGGACTGGGCGATGATCGGCACCATCTCCTTGAGCGCGCGGCCCACGAGCTGCGCGGGGCGGGAGAGCGGGGTGACGAGCATGCGTTCGTGCACGCCGGACGAGAGGTCGAGCTGCAGGTTGGAGCCCGTGACGGACGTGCCGAAGAGCGTGGTCATCGCCAGCACGGCCGGCACGAACCACAACCAGACGTCGCCGCCGAGCGCGCCGCCCGCCGACCCGGCGAGCAACGGCCCGAACAGCCCGAGGAACACCAGCGGCTGCACCAGGCCGAAGAGCAGCGAGAACGGGTCGCGGGCCACGGGACGCAGCTCACGGACCAGCACGATCCGGGTGTCGCGCAGGAAGCTGCGGCGGGGGAGCGGCCGGGTCGGGGTCAGGGTCGCGGCGCTCATGCGAGCACCTCCTTCGGGCTCGAGTTCGCGCTCGAGCCGGCCGGGACCGCGGTCCGCTCGGCACCGCCCGGCGGGCTCCCCCCGGCGTCGACGGCGTCGACCGCGTCGACCGCGTTCTCGCGCAGGCTGCGGCCGGTCAGCCCCAGGAACACGTCGTCGAGCGTGGGCCGCGCGACGTCCAGGCGGTGCACCAGGAGGCCGGCGGCGTCCGCGGCGCGGAGCAGGCCCGGCGTCGCGCCGGGGCCGTCCGCGATCCGGATCTGGACGGTGCTCTCCGTGCGGTCGGTGGTCACGTGCACCGAGTGGGCGCCCGGCGCGTGCTCCGCGATGGCGGCCAGCCCTGCCGCGTGCTCGGGCGCCACCCGGAGGGTGACGAGGTCGCCGGCCAGCTCGGCCTTCAGGGCGTCGGCGGTGTCGTCCGCGATGACCTGACCGTTGTCCACCACGATCACCCGCTCGGCGAACGTGTCCGCCTCGTCGAGGTAGTGGGTGGTGAGCACGATCGTCATGGGCTCCGCTGCAGCGGTCCGCATCCGCAGGATGTGCTCCCACAGGTTGGCGCGGTTGTGCGGGTCCAGTCCGGTCGACGGTTCGTCGAGGAACAGCAGCGACGGCTCGTGGACCAGGCCGACCGCCACGTCGAGGCGGCGCTTCTGGCCGCCCGACAGGCTCTCGACCTTGCGGTCCGCCTGTTCCGTCAGGTCCAGGGCCTCTACCAGCTCGTCGCCACGACGCCGGGCCGTGCGCCGGTCGAGGCCGTAGATCTCGCCCTGTGCGGTGAGCTCGTCGCGCACGAGCTGGGCCGCGCCGCCGGCGCCGCCCTGGCCCACGTACCCGATCGCGGCGCGGACCCGGTCGGGGTGGGCGACGACGTCGTACCCGGCGACCTCGGCGGTGCCCGACGTCGGCGGGATGAGGGTGGTCAGCATGCGCAGCGTGGTGGTCTTGCCCGCGCCGTTGGGGCCGAGCACGGCCACCAGCTCGCCGGGCTCGACGTCGAGCGAGATGCCGCGCACGGCGTGCACGGTGCGGGTGCGGCTCACCACGAAGTCCTTGGTGAGCGCCTGGGTACGGATCACGGTGTCTCCTTCTTGCGGTCCGGGTCTGGCTACGGGCACCACTGTGCCGGTGGTAGCGGTCAGGTCCTGGCCGCTACCACGTGCGATGCTGAATTCGTGCTCGAGACCTCCGGACGCCTCCTCGCCCTCCTGTCGCTCCTCCAGGCCCGCCGGGACTGGCCCGGCGCGCTCCTCGCCGACCGGCTCGGCGTGAGTCCCCGCACGGTGCGGCGGGACGTCGACCGCCTGCGGGAGCTCGGGTACCCCGTCCATGCCACGAAGGGGCCCGACGGCGGCTACCGCCTCGACGCCGGCGCGGAGCTCCCGCCCCTGCTCTTCGACGACGAGCAGGCGGTCGCGGTGGCCGTGGCACTGCGCACGGGCACCATCCCGGGTGCCGAGGAGGGCGCGCTGCGGGCGCTGGCCACGATCCGCCAGGTCATGCCCGCCCGGCTCCGGGCGCGGCTGGACGCGCTGGAGGTGACCACCGTGCGGCGTCGGACCAGGTCGGGCGAGCCGGCGGTGCCGCCCGACGTGCTCCTGGCGCTGGGCTCGGCGTGCCAGGCGCGCGAGGTCGTGCGCTTCGACTACGCCGGTGGCACCATGCCCGCCATCGGCGAGGGCGACGCGGCCTTCCGCCCGCCGCGCCGGGCCGAGCCCCACCACCTCGTGACGTCCGAGGGGCGCTGGTACCTCGTCGCGTTCGACCTCGACCGCGCGGACTGGCGGCTGTTCCGGGTGGACCGGCTGGCGCTGCGCACCGGGACCGGTCCCCGGTTCGCCCCCCGGGAGGTGCCCGGCGGGAGCGTCTCGGAGTTCGTCGGCTCCCGGATCAGCGGCTCGCCGTCCCTGGTGCGCGGTGAGGCGGTGCTCCATGCCCGCGCCGCCGACGTCGCCCCCTGGGTCGGCGCCGACGGCCTGTGCGAGCCGCTCGCGGACGTCGACGGGACGCCCCGGTGCCGTGCGGTGCTGGGCTCCTGGTCGTGGGGCGGCCTCGCGGGGCGGTTCGGCGCGTTCGACGTGCCGTTCGAGGTCGTGGGCCCGTCCGAGCTGGTCGCGGCGACCCGTACGCTCGCGGGCCGGTACGGAGCGGCGGCCCGGCGCACGGCCGGCACCCAGTAGGTTGTGCGCGTTCCCCCGCCGGCTTCCTCACACAGAACAGAGAGCGTGCGCATGACGAATCTGTCCGACTTCAGCGACGACGAGCTCAACCAGATCCTCGACGCCCCGGGCGCCGTGCTGAAGGGCGCCACCCTCGCGGACGGCCGGCCCGGGGCGGTCAGGTTCCTCCGGGAGGCCGCGTCGGGCGCCAAGGTGTTCCGCGAGGCCCAGGAGCACGAGAACGGCTTCATCCAGTCGGTGGCGATCGCACTGCGCGACCGCACCAAGGGCCGGCAGGACAGGCCCGAGGTGCCGCCGGCCGAGAAGGTGGGCACGCCCGAGGGTGTGGCCGTGTCCGACCAGGTGCGTCCGGACCCGGAGCGCGAGACGGCCCGGGCGGTCGAGCTGACCGCGGCGTCGATCGCGGTGCTCCGGGAGCGCGCCGACGCGGCCGACCGGGCGGCGTACGGCGAGTGGCTGGTCCGGATCGCCACCGAGGTCGTCCGGTCCACCAGCACCCGGGAGGGCGGGATCTTCAGCAAGCGGGTGGCCGTCAGCGCGGGCGAGCAGGCCTACATCGACCGGCTCGCGGCTGCCGTCGGGAGCTGACGGGCCGCCTACCCCGGGCGCTGCCGCTCGTACTCCAGCTCGGGCCGGCCACGGGCCCCGTAGCGCGGCGCCCGGGACGCGACCCCGTGGTCGGCCAGGAACTCCAGGTAGCGGCGGGCGGTGATGCGCGCCAGGTGGAGCTCGTCGGCGACCTCGCTCGCCGAGAGCGCGCCGGCCTGCCGGGCGAGCAGGTCGGACACGGCGTCCAGCGTGTCCTGGGACAGCCCCTTCGGGAGCCCGGCGGCGTTCGACGTGCGCAGGGCGGCGAAGGCCGTGTCCACCTCACGCTGGCTGAGCGTGGAGACGGGCGAGCGCATCTGCTCGAAGTACCGGCGGTAGGCGCCCAGCTTCTCCGCGAACAGCCCGAAGACGAAGGGCTTGATCAGGTACTGCACCACCCCGATGGCCACCGCCTCGCGGACCACCTCGAGCTCTCGGGCCGCCGTCACCGCGATCACGTCGACCACCAGGCCGGCCGCGCGCAGCTGACGGCACAGGACCAGCCCGTGCCGGTCGGGCAGGTTCATGTCCAGCAGGAGCAGGTGCACCTCGGCGCCCGCCACCCGGGCGGCCCGCAGCGCGCGGACCGTCTCGCCGGCCGTGTGCACCACGCCGGCCAGCTCGAACCCCTCCACCCGTCGCACGTACTCGCCGTGCGCGGCGGCCGTGCGGTGGTCGTCCTCCACCACCAGGACCCGGATCATGGCCGCGCCGCCGCACGCGTCGCCGTGCCGTCCACGGCGGAGCCGGGGCGGGGGAGCGTGACCGTGAAGACCGCTCCTGCGCCGTCGGACACCTCGATGTCGCCGCCGAGGGTCTCCACCACCTGCCGCACGAGCGCCAGCCCGTAGCCGCGCCCACCGGCCGCCGAGTCCTTGGTGCTCCAGCCGTGGTCGAAGATGTGGTCCTTGTCGGCCCGCGCGATGCCCGCCCCGCTGTCGGAGACCTGGAACACGAGCGACCCGTCGTCGCCGTTCGCCAGATAGACCTCCACCCACGCCTCGTCCGGGGCGTCCGTCAGGACCCGCGCCGCCGCGGCGTCGATAGCGTTGTCGATCAGGTTGCCCAGGACCGTCACCACGTCGACGGGCTGCAGCCAGTGCGTGCCCGGTGCCAGGTGCGTCTCGAAGTGCATCTCCACCGCCCGTTCGCGCGCCTGCGCCGCCTTGCCGAGCACGAGGGCCGCGATGACCGGCTCCTCGATCGCCTGCACCACCCGGTCGGTGAGCCGCTGGCCCAGGTCGCGCTCGCCGGCCACGAACCGCAGCGCCTCGTCGCTGCGGCCCAGCTCGATGAGGGTCGCGATGGTGTGCAGCCGGTTGCTGAAGTCGTGGGTCTGGGCGCGCAGCGCCTCGGAGATGGTGCGCACCGACGACAGCTCGCCGGTGACCCGCTGCAGCTCGGTGCGGTCCCGCAGGGAGACGACCTCGCCGACGTTCCGGCCGGACGCCGCCGCCGTGTCCCGACCCACCAGCAGGACCCGGTCACCGACCCGGACCGGCCCCTGAGGCGCAGTGCCGCCCAGCACGTCACGCACCGCGACGGACAGCCGCTGGTCGGTCACCGCGAACGGCACCGCCAGCTCGGGTACGCCGAGCAGACGCAACGCCTCGTCGTTGGCGAGCACCACCGTGCCGTCCTCGACGAGCAGGATGCCCTCCTCGACGGAGTGCAGCACCGCCTCGTGCGCGGTGAACAGGTGCGCCAGCTCGTCCGGGCCCTTGCTCTCCGTGATCCGGTCCAGCCGCCGCGCGAGCAGCGTCGCCGCCACCGCACCCGTGACGAACGCCAGGAGCGTGCCGAGCCCGACGATGACCAGGCGCGGCACGATGCTGTCCCACAGCCGGTCGAGCGTCACCCCCGCCGAGACCAGGCCGACCACCTCGCCGTCGGCCGCCACGACCGGGACCACCGCCCGCACCGACGGGCCGAGCGTGCCGTCGTAGACCTCCGTGAACGTCTCTCCCCGCAGCGCGGGGGCCGTGGTGCCGACGAACGGCCGGCCGATCTGCCAGTCGTTGCGGTGCGTGTACCGGGTCCGGTCCGTGTCCATGACGGTCAGGTAGTCGATCCCGGTCGCCGCCATCACCCGCTCGGCGTGCGGCTGCAGCCGGCGCGACGCGTCGGCGACCGAACCCGCACGGTCCGTCCCCGCGTCCGCGTGCGCCCGGGCCACCGTGTCGATCACCAGCGACTCGGCTGCCACCGTCGCGGCCAGGTCGGTGCTCTCCTGCGCCGCGTGGGTCTCCGCCGACGACCGGGCGTCGAGCGCGAGCAGCCCGAACACGACGACGGCGCCCGCGAACAGCAACGCCGTGTGCACGGCGAGGAACCACCTCGCGATACTCGCACCTCGCCGTTGCGCCACGGAACCATTGTGGCCCGCGCCCGCGGCGCCGCCGACCGGCTGAGAACACGGGCTGAGAACACTATGGCCGCAATGGTGGGATCCGCCGCCACCGCCAGCACTCTTGTCGCTGACCACACAGCGTTGTGAGAGGAACACACCATGGCGGTAACGCAGCCCGCCGGCACCGGGACCACCCCGCGCCGCCGGCTCGACAAGAGTCACTACCTGTACATCGCGGTGATCGTGGCCGTCGTGGCCGGCGTCATCGTCGGACTGGCCTCCCCGGACACCGGAGCGGCGCTGAAGCCGCTCGGCACCGGGTTCGTCGCCCTCATCAAGATGATGATCTCGCCCGTCATCTTCTGCACCATCGTGCTGGGCATCGGCTCCATCGCCAAGGCCGCGACCGTGGGCCGCGTAGGCGGCCTCGCCCTGCTCTACTTCCTGGTCATGTCGACGTTCGCGCTCGTGATCGGCCTGGTCGTGGGCAACGTGCTGCACCCCGGTGAGGGCCTGTCCATCGCGGGCGCCAGCTACGAGGCGGAGGGCGAGGCGGAGTCGCTCGTGGACTTCGTGCTCGGCATCATCCCCACCACCCTCGTCTCGCCGCTCACCGGCGACTCCGTGCTGCAGACCCTGTTCGTCGCCCTCCTGGTCGGCTTCGCGATCCAGCAGCTCGGCGCTCGCGGACGGCCGGCGCTCGACGCCGTGCGGCTGATCCAGGGCATCGTGTTCCGCGTCCTGACGATGATCCTGTGGGTCGCGCCGGTCGGCGCCTTCGGTGCCATCGCCGGCGTGGTCGGTGAGACCGGCTGGGGCGCGGTCGTCGCGCTCGGCACCCTGATGGCCGGGTTCTACGCGACCTGCATCCTGTTCATCGTCCTCGTGCTCGGCACCGTGCTGCGGCTCGTGTCCGGCGTGAACATCTTCCGGCTCATGAAGTACCTGGCCCGGGAGTACCTGCTGATCGTCAGCACGTCGTCGTCCGAGGCCGCCCTGCCCCGCCTGATCTCCAAGATGGAGCACCTGGGCGTCTCGAAGCCCGTGGTTGGCATCACCGTGCCGACCGGATACTCGTTCAACCTGGACGGCACCGCGATCTACCTGACCATGGCGTCGCTGTTCATCGCGTCCGCCCTGGGGACGCCGCTGTCGATCCCCGAGCAGATCGGCATGCTCGCCTTCATGATCATCGCCTCCAAGGGCGCCGCCGGCGTCACCGGCGCCGGCCTGGCGACCCTCGCGGGCGGCCTGCAGACCTACCGCCCCGACCTGGTCGACGGTGTCGGGATCATCGTCGGCATCGACCGCTTCATGTCCGAGGCGCGGGCGCTGACCAACTTCACCGGCAACGCCGTGGCGACGGTCGTCATCGGCACCTGGACGCGCGAGATCGACCGCGGGCGCGTGGAGCAGGTCCTCTCGGGCAGCCTCCCGTTCGACGAGAGCATGGTGGACGACGCCCACGGCGCCACCGACGAGACCGCCGCCGAGGTGGCCGGCGGGCGAACCGACGGCTCCCGGGAGAAGGTGGTCGAGCCGGCCGCGGTCTGAGCACCGCGGACGTGACCGGCGGCGGTCCAGGCACTCTGGGGGTGCCTGGACCGCCGTCTGTTCGTCTCGGACGGCGTCCCGCGGGCGTGGACAGCACACTGGGTCGCATGTACCGGAACCTGCGACGGCTGGCGCCCTTGGTCGCCTCGGCCGCACTCGTCCTGTCCGCCTGCGCGCCCGGCAGCGCCGAGGAGGCCCCGGCCGGCCCGGCCGCGGCGGGTCCGACCACGACGGGCCCGACCGCCACCAAGCAGGCGAGCCCGCCCGCGCCGGTCATCGACGTCGCCGACGAGCTGGGCCGCCTCGAGGAGAAGTACCACGCCGTCGTCGGCCTCTACGCGATGGACACCGGCGACGGGACGCGGGTGGCCCACCGTGCGGACGACCGCTTCGCGTTCGCCTCGACGTTCAAGGCGCTGGCGGCCGGGGCGGTCCTGGAACGCAGCAGCGCCGACGAGCTCGCCCGGGTCGTCACCTACGACGCCACCGACCTGGTGGAGTACTCGCCGGTGACCGAGCAGCACGTCGGGACGGGCATGACCATGCTCGAGATCATCGACGCGGCGGTCCAGGTCAGCGACAACACGGCCGGCAACCTCCTGCTCGACGCACTCGACGGACCGAGCGGGCTCCAGGCCGCGCTGCGGGCGGTCGGGGACGAGACGACGGTGTCCGCCCGCTACGAGCCGGAGCTCAACGACGTCACGCCCGGCGACGACCGGGACACCAGCACCGCCAGGGCACTCGCCGGTGACCTGCGGGCCTACGCGCTCGGGGACGTCCTGGACGACGCGGGCCGGAAGACCCTGGTCGAGGCGCTCAAGGGCAGCGCGACGGGGAACGAGACCATCCGCGCGGGGGTGCCGGACGGCTGGGACGTCGGGAACAAGACCGGCACGTCCGGTAACGGGGGACGGAACGACATCGGCGTGCTCTGGCCACCCGACGGCGAACCGATCGTGCTGGCGATCCTGACCCGGACCGAGGACCCCGACGCGGAGCCCGACGACGCCCTCCTGGCCGAGGCGACGGCGGTCGCGATGGAGGCGCTGACCCGCTGAGTCCGGGCCGGCGGCCCCCGGCCGCCCGCCGAACGTAGGGTTCGTCGCTGTCTGGGCGCCCATGATGCGACTACTCCTACGTTCGGCTCAGGTCAGCAGCAGCGTGACCAGCAGGGACACCGGCAGCGCCAGCACCATGCTCAGCAGCGTGATGTCGCGCACCGACGTGGTCGCCAGGCGGAAGTGGCCGGCGAACAGGAAGACGTTCTGCGCGGTCGGCAGCGCGGCCATCAGCACGACGCCCAGCAGCTCGATGCCGTCGAGCCCGAACAGGAAGCGGCCGACCGCCCAGGCGAGCGCCGGCATCACCAGGGCCTTGAGCGCAGTGCCCAGCACCACCTCGGCCCGCGCCTCCCGGCCCATCGGCCGCTGGCCGCGCAGCGACAGGCCGAACAGCAGCAGGAGGAGCGGCACCGACGCGTTGCCGAGCATCTCGACCGGCTGCGAGAGCACCGCGGGCAGGTCCATGGAGACGGTCGCGGCCAGCAGCCCGAGCGCGGTCGCGACGGTGACGGGGTTGGCGAGCGACCGGCCGAGCGTGACGCCCAGCCCGCTCGCGCCGCCTGTCGTCCCGTCCGCCCCGTCCGGCCCGTCCGCGTTGGCTGCGGCGGCCGCGCTGTCCGCGGCCCGGTCCGCCCGGTGCCGGCACCACGCGAACACCGACAGGTACACCGGCGCGATCACCAGGAGCTGCGCGATCAGCACCGACACCACCGGGGCGGCGGTGCCGACGGCATAGAGCGCGATCGGCACGCCGATGTTGCCCGCGTTCACGTACGAGCTCGCCATCGCACCCGCCGCCACGGGCCCGGCGCGCCGCCGGAGCAGCCCGCCCGCGACCACGGCGTACAGCAGCCCGGTGGCCGCCGCCGTGATCAGCGCGATCGGCGTATAGGTGCGCAGCACGGCGCCGAGGTCCGCGTTCGACAGCAGCAGGAACATCAGCGCCGGGTTGGTGATGTAGTAGACGAGCGGCGAGATCCCGCGCTGCATCGCGTGGGCCTCGCCCGGCAGCAGCCAGGCGGCCACGAACCCCACGGCCACCAGCACCAGCACGATCGCGAAACCGAGCAGGACACCGCTCATCGGCCGGCACTCAACGGATCAGGCATGGCTGCTTCGGGTCGAACTTCCAGCCCTTGATCAGGTACTGCATCGCCGCCGCGTCGTCCCGCGCCCCGAGCCCGTGCTGCAGGTAGAGCTCGTGCGCGGCGGCCAGGAGCGCGCGGTCGAGCTCCACGCCGAGCCCCGGCGTGGTCGGCACCTGGATCGCGCCGTCGCGGATCCGGGGCGGCGCCGTCGTCAGACCCTGCCCGTCCTGCCAGATCCAGTGGGTGTCCAAGGCGGTGATCGTGCCGGGCGCCGCCGCGCCCACGTGCGTGAACATGGCCAGCGAGACGTCGAGGTGGTTGTTGGAGTGCGACCCCCAGGTCAGGCCGAACTCGTGGCAGAGCTGGGCCACCCGCACGGAGCCGGCCATGGTCCAGAAGTGGGGGTCGGCCAGCGGGATGTCCACCGCGCCCGCGCGCACGGCGTGCGCCAGCTCGCGCCAGTCGGTGGCGATCATGTTGGTCGCGGTCGGCAGGCCGGTCGCGCGGCGGAACTCCGCCATGACCTCCCGGCCCGAGAACCGGCCCTCGGCGCCGCACGGGTCCTCGGCGTACGCGACGACGCCGCGCATGCGGTCGCCGAGCCGGATCGCCTCGGCCAGCGGCCAGCCGCCGTTCGGGTCGAGCGTGACGCGGGCGTCGGGGAACCGCTCCTTGAGCGCCACGACGGCGTCGACCTCCAGGTCACCGGCCTGCACACCGCCCTTGAGCTTGAAGTCGCCGAACCCGTACCGCTCCTGGGCGGCCTCGGCGAGCCGGACGACGTCGTCGGGTGTCAGGGCCTGCTCGCGGCGCAGCCGACCCCACGCGTCGGACTCGTCGTCCCTGCGCAGGTACGGCAGGTCCGTGGCGTCCGGGTCGCCCACGTAGAAGAGGTAGCCGAGCATCGGCACGGACTCGCGCTGGACGCCGTCGCCGAGCAGCTCCGCCACAGGCACGCCCAGGTCCTGGCCGTGCAGGTCCAGGAGCGCGGACTCCAGCGCGGTGACGGCGTGCACGGTGGTGCGCAGGTCGAAGGTCTGCAGGCCGCGCCCGCCCGCGTCGCGGTCGGCGAACGCGGTGGAGACGGACCGCAGCAGGCTGCGGTACCGGGCGACCGGCTGCCCGACGACGAGCCGGCCCGCCTCCTCGATCGTCGCCCGGATCTTCTCCCCGCCGGGTACCTCGCCGAGGCCGGTGCGGCCGTCGGAGTCGGTGACGATCGCGATGTTCCGCGTGAAGAACGGCGCGTGCGCGCCGGACAGGTTCAGCAGCATCGAGTCGTGCCCGGCGACGGGCACCACCTCGACCCGGGCGACGGTGGGGTGGCCGCTCACTCGGCGGCCCCGCTCGGCTCGTTCGCGCCGAGGACGACGTCGAAGACGCCGTCCACCCGACGCGTCAGGTGCCACGGGTTGCCCGGCCGCACCGGTTCGGGCAGCAGGTACTCGGGCAGGTTCTGGTAGGCGACGGGACGCAGGAACCGCTCGATCGCGAGCGTCCCCACGGAGGTGGTACGGCCGTCCGACGTCGCGGGGAAGGGTCCGCCGTGCACCATGGCGTGCCCCACCTCGACGCCGGTGGGCCAGCCGTTCGCGAGGATGCGGCCGGCGGTGCGCTCCAGGACGGGCAGCAGCCGGGCCGCGGTGTCCCGGTCGGCCTCGGTCAGGTGCAGCGTCACGGTGAGCTGCCCCTCCAGCCGCCCGACGGCGGTCAGCAGCTCGTCGGCGTCCGCGTACCGGACCACGAGCGACGCGGCGCCGAAGATCTCCGCCTGCAGCACCGGGTTGTCGAGCAGAGTGGTCACATCGCTCGCGAACACGGCGGGCGCGGGGGCGTTGTGGGTGTCACCCGGGGTGCCGGCGCCGACCTGGTTCACGCCGTCCTGCGCGGCCAGCGTGTCCACGCCCTGCTGCCACGCCTCGGCGAAGCCGCCGGTGAGCATGGTCTGCCCGGCGGAGGCGGCGGCGGCGCGTCCGGCCGCCGCCACGAAGGCGTCGCCCCGGGGGCCGGCCGGTACGAGCACGAGGCCGGGCGCGGTGCAGAGCTGACCCGACGAGCCGGTCACCGAGGTGAGGTAGGCGGCGGCGAGCGCGTCGACGTCGCCGGCCAGGGCGCCGTCCAGCAGGATGGTCGGGTTGATCGAGCTCATCTCCGCGTACACGGGGATCGGCACGGGGCGGGCCGCGGCCGCCGCGACCAGTGCGAGGCCGCCCGACCGGGAGCCGGTGAACCCGACGGCCCGGATCGCCGGGTCGGTCACGAGAGCCTGGCCGACCACCTTCCCCGGGCCGTAGACCACGGAGAAGACGCCGGGGTGCAGGCCGCACGCCGCGACGGCGTCGGCCACGGCGCGGCCCACGAGCTCGGCGGTGCCCGGGTGCGCGTTGTGCGCCTTGACGACCACGGGGCAGCCCGCGGCGAGCGCCGACGCCGTGTCGCCGCCGGCGGTGGAGAAGGCGAGGGGGAAGTTGCTCGCGCCGAACACGGCGACCGGGCCGAGGGGCACCTTGCGCTGCCGGATGTCGGCGCGGGGCAGGGGAGTGCGGTCGGGCCGGGCGGGGTCGATCCGCACGCCGTGGTGGTCACCCTGGCGCACCACCCCTGCGAACAGCCGCAGCTGGCCGGTGGTGCGGGCGAGCTCGCCCGTGAGCCGGGCCGTGGACAGGCCGGTCTCGTGCGCGGCCCGCGCGACGAGGTCGGGTCCCAGGGCGTCGATGTTGTCCGCGACCTGTTCCAGGAACCGAGCGTGCGGTTCGGGCTCGAGCGTGGAGAAGGAGGGGAACGCCTCCTGGGCGGCGGCGGTGGCCTGGGCGACCTGGGCCTCGTCGAGCAGGGTGTAGGCGGGTTCGAGGGCCTCGGCCGTGGCCGGGTTCTGCCCGGCGAGGGTGCCCGCGGTGCCCGCGAGGGGCGCGCCGGCGACGATCGAGTGGCCGGTGAGCCCGGTGCTGGGCCGCGTGCTGGACCGTGTGGTCGGCTGCGTGGTCATGGTGTCTCCTTCTGGCGGTCGCTGTTCGTCTCGCTGGGCACCGGTCAGCCGGCCAGCGCGGCCTCGCCGGCGGGCCGGACGCCGGCGGCGTCGACCAGGGCGCCGAGGTCCGCGAGGTCCTGGGCGCTCAGGTCCTGCAGGGGTGGGCGGACGCTGCCCATGTCCCGGCCCACGGCCTTCAGCCCGCCCTTCACGATGGAGACCCCGTAGCCCTTGGTGCGGTCGCGGATGTCGAGGTAGGGCAGCACGAACCGGGCCAGCTTCTCGGTGACGGCCGCGTGGTCCTGGGCCCGCACGTCGCGGTAGAAGTCCAGCGCGAACTCGGGCACGAAGTTGTACATGGCCGAGGAGTACGTGCTCATGCCGAGCTGCAGGAGCGGCAGGGCGAACGTCTCCGCGGTGGGCAGCCCGCCGAGGTAGAAGAGCCGGTCGCCGTTGACGGTGTAGACGCGGGTGAGCTGCTCGATGTCGCCGATGGCGTCCTTGAACCCGATGAAGTTGGGGTGGCGCTCGGCGAGCCGGGCAACGGTCTGCGCCGAGTACACGGCGTTGCCCCGGTTGTAGACGATCACCCCGAGGCTCGTCGAGGCGCACACGGCAGAGGCGTGCTCCAGCAGTCCCGACTGGTCGCACTCGGTGAGGTAGGGCGGCAGCAGCAGGAGTCCTTCCGCGCCGCCGGCCTCCGCGGCCTGCGCGTTCTGGACGGCCTGGGCGGTGTTTCCCCCGGCGCTGCCGAGCACCGGTGTGCGCCCGGCGGCGGTCTCGACGGCGAGCCGCACCACGCGGGCCGACTCCTCGGGAGTGAGGCTGAAACCCTCGCCCGTGCCGCCGGCGGCGAACAGGCCGCCGATGTCGAAGCTCGACTGCCAGTCGATGTGCTCGCGGTACCGTGCTTCGTCGAGCCGCCCGTCCCCGGTGAAGGGGGTGGCGGGGAACGACAGCAGCCCGTCCTTGAGGACGGCGGCGAGCTCCTGGGGTGCGTACGTGGCCACGGTGGCCCCTCCTGTGACAGACGTCGGCGATGGCGTGCTGGCGCCAACCTAGGAACCTCGAACGATGCCTGTCCAAGCCCAAGGTTGCATCGGCCCATACCGGAACTGCATCGTTCCCCCCAACGGGGACGTCAGGCCGGGTGGAGAAAGCGGAGGAACTCGTGCAGGGCCGGGTTCTTGGCCCCGCGGTCCCAGATGGCGTGCAGCTCCACGACACCGTGCGGCACGTCGCCGAGCTCCAGGAACGTCACCCCGGACAGGCCGAGGAGGCGGGCCGACTCCGGCACGAACGCCACGCCGCGGCCGGCCGCGACCAGCGAGCACATGGTCAGGATCTGGCTGACGACGTGCACGACGCCCGTGTGCTCGACGGCGATGTAGCGCACCACCATGTCGTAGAAGTAGCGAGCCTTGGTCGGGTGGTGCCCGATCACCGGCTGGTCGCGCAGGTCGCCGACGGCGACGGGTCGGTCCAGCCGGGTCAGCGGGTGGCCGCCGGGTACGGCGAGCACGAGGTCCTCCGACAGCAGCAGACGGGAGTCGAAGCTCTCCTGGTCGAACGGCGGCCGGCCGAGCGCGAGGTCGAGCTCGCCGCGCCGGATCGCCTCGATCTGCTCGACCGTGACGAGCTCCTGGAGGTCCAGGTCGACGTCCGGCATGAACTCGGCGATCTCCTGGACCAGGGTGCCCAGCAGGCTGAACCCGGACGCGGCGGTGAACCCGAGGCGCAGCACACCGGCGCGGCCGGCGGCGATCTTCCGGGCCAGCGCCGGGGCGGCGTCGGCGGCGGTCAGCAGGCGGCGGGCCTCCTCCAGGAACACGGCGCCGGCCGTCGTCAGCTCGACGTGCCGGTTGTCCCGCTCCAGGAGCGGGACCCCGACGGCGCGCTCCAGCTTCTGGACCTGGCGGCTCAGTGGTGGCTGGGTCATGGTGAGCCGCTCGGCGGCACGGCCGAAGTGCAGCTCTTCGGCGACGGCGACGAAGCAGCGGACCTGATCGAGGGTGTACACGATACCTTCCGAGAATCAAGCAATGCAGTAAGAGGCTTAGACAGGCATCGTATGGGCTTCCTATGCTCAACGCCCGACCGGGATATGAGTTTCCTCCGGTCGCGGGCGGTCCCCGTACCGCCCCGCTCCACCATCTCCGACCGTTCAAGATCTCAATGAGGAGAGCTGCGATGACATCTCTGACCCGCCCGGCCCCGCGCATCCGCCGGGCCCTCCTGGGCGCCACCGCCGCCGGTGCCGCCCTGACCCTCGCGGCGTGCGGCGGGAACGTGGGCGGTGGCGACGCCGCGGGTGCCGACTTCCCGGCCGGCCCCGTGACGATCACCGTGGGCCAGGACGCCGGCGGCTCCACCGACCTGATCGCCCGGGCCGTCGCCGAGGGCATGGCCGACGACCTCGGGGTGTCCGTCCCGGTCATCAACCGGGCCGGCGCGAACGGTGCGCTCGCGACCGAGGAGGTCGCCGCCGAGCCCGCCGACGGGCACGAGCTGGTGCTGCTGAACGCGTCGCTCATCACGATCACGCCGCTCGCGGTGTCGGACGACGAGGCGGTCGACCTGAGCGACCTCGACGTGCTCAAGGGCCTCTCGCAGGACGACTACGTGCTGCTGGCCAGCGCGGAGTCCGGCTTCGAGGAGCTCGCGGACCTCCAGGACGCGTCCGGTGGGGTCAAGTACGGCACCACCGGCGTGGGGACCGGGTCGCAGCTCGCGCAGGCGGCGCTGTTCGCGCAGGCCGAGATCGAGGGCACCGCCGTCCCGTTCGACTCCGGCTCGCCCGCGCTCACCGCCGTCGTCGGCGACCAGGTGCAGGTGGCCACCGTGCAGCTCGGCGAGGCCAAGCCGCAGATCGACGCCGGCACCGTGGTGCCGCTCCTGGCGTTCTCGGCGGAGCGCAACCAGTTCCTTCCGGACGTGCCGACCGCCGTCGAGGAGGGCTATGACGTGCCCGTCTCCCAGTTCCGTGCCGTCGCCGCCCCCAAGGGGCTGCCCGAGGACGTCAAGGCCCGGCTCGTGGAGTCGATCGACGCGGCCATCGCCTCGGAGACGTACACGGCGTTCAACGAGAACAACCTGCTGACGCCCCACGAGATCTCCGGCGACGAGGTCACCACCGAGTGGACGGAGCTCGCCGAGAAGTACCGGGCGCTCACCGACGAGTACGACATCAGCCTCGCGGAAGGCTGAGCGGCCCCGTGGAAACGGCAACGAAGGACGCGGCGACGGAGGCCGAGGCCGCACCGCCGCCCGCCGGAGGGTTCGCGAACCTGGCTGCCTGCCTGGTCACCGCCACGGTCGGTGCCGCGGGGGCGGTGGCGGCCGTGGCGCTCGGCCTGGGCACGCCCGCCCAGCCGGGCGCCGGCCTGTGGCCGCTGGCCGTCAGCCTCGCCGTGGTGGTGCTGTCCCTGGCCCAGACCCTCGTCGGGCGCCGGGGCGGCGACGGGGAGAAGTTCTCCCGGTACTCCTGGCTGCCGCTGGCCGGCCTCGCGACCCTGCTCGGGCTCGTGGCGCTGCTGCCGGTGATCGGCTTCGAGGTCCCGTCCCTCCTGCTCAGCGTCGTCTGGATGAAGTTCCTCGGCGGCGAGTCCTGGCGCTCGGCCCTCCTGAACTCGGCGCTCGTCGTGGGCGTGCTCTACGCGGTCTTCGTCGGGGCGCTCGGCACCAACGTCCCCCACCTCCTCTGACCTGCTGACGCGAGGGAACCGCACGTGGAATCGCTGCAGAACGTGGCCGCCGGCTTCGCCGTCGTCCTCGAACCCACCAACCTCCTGTACTGCCTGGTGGGGGTGGTCATCGGGATGCTCATCGGAGTGCTGCCCGGCCTCGGCCCGGCCGCCACCATCGCCATCCTGCTGCCGCTCACCTACGGCGTCGAGCCCGTCACCGCGATCATCATGCTCGCGGGGATCTTCTACGGCGCCCAGTACGGCGGCACCATCACCTCGGTGCTGCTCCGCCTGCCCGGCGAGGCCAGCTCCGTGGTCACCGTGCTCGACGGGCACGCGCTCGCCAAGCAGGGCCGGGCGGGCACGGCGCTCGGCATCGCAGCCGTCGGCTCGTTCGTCGGCGGCACCGTGGCGATCATCGGGCTCACGTTCCTCGCGCCGCTCGTGGCGGGCTTCGCGCTCGACTTCGGCCCGCCCGAGTACACCGCTCTCGCCCTCGTCGGGATCCTCCTGGTCGCCACCATCGCCTCCGGCGCCAAGGTCAAGGCCCTGATCGCCGCCGCCGTCGGGCTGCTGCTCGCCACGATCGGGCGCGACGCCTTCACCGGCGCCGAACGCTTCACGTTCGAGAGCCTGAGCCTGGCCGACGGCATCGACTTCGTCCCCGTCGCCATGGGGCTGTTCGGCCTGGGGGAGATCCTCTACAACCTCGAGGAGCGGCACCGCGCCGTGTCCGCGCCCGGCAAGGTGACGAACGTCTGGCCGAGCCGCAGCGACCTCAAGGAGTCGTCCGGCGCCGTGGCTCGCGGGTCGGTGCTCGGGTTCTTCCTCGGTGTCCTCCCCGGTGGCGGCGCCACCATCTCCTCCATGGCCGCCTACGCGGCCGAGAAGAAGCGCGCCAAGGACCCGAGCCGCTTCGGCAAGGGCGCCATCGAGGGCGTGGCCGGCCCGGAGACGGCGAACAACGCCGCCGCCACCAGCTCGTTCATCCCGCTGCTCACGCTCGGCATCCCCGCCAACGCCACCATGGCGCTCATGTTCGGCGCGCTCCTCATCCAGGGCGTCACCCCGGGCCCGCAGCTCGTCACCGAGGAGCCCGAGCTGTTCTGGGGCGTCGTGAACTCCATGTACATCGGCAACGTGCTGCTCCTGATCATGTCCATCCCGCTGGTGGGCGTCTTCGTCCGGATCCTGCGTGTGCGGGCCGCGATCCTCGCCCCCGTCACGGCGCTGATCACCATGATCGGCGCCTACACCATCAACAACTCGGTCTTCGACGTGCTCCTGGTCGTGGTGTTCGGCGCCGTCGGCTACCTGATGAAGAAGTTCGGCTTCGAGCCGGGGCCGCTCGTGCTGGCCTTCGTGCTGGGCTCCCTCCTGGAGTCCAACCTGCGGCGCTCGCTGCTGATGTTCGACGGGGCGGCGACCGGCTTCCTCGCCCGACCCATCTCCGCGACGCTGCTGGTCCTGTTCGTGGTGGTGGCCCTGCTGCCGCTGGTCCGGTCCGTCCGCAACAGGCGGGCCGCTCCGGCGGACGAGACACCCGTGCAGCACCGAGAGGAAGAGTCAGTATGAGCATCGTCGTCGGCTACGTACCCACACCCGCGGGGGAGGCCGCCGTACGGGCGGCGATCACCGAGGCCCGGCTCCGGGACGAGGACCTGCTGATCGTGAACTCGGCGCGCGAGGGTTCGGTGGTGGAGACCACCGTCGCGACGACGGAGGACCTCTCCCGGGTCCTCACGCAGGCCGACGACGCCGGGGTGCGGGCCGAGGTGGTGCGCGGCACGCACCGCGACGACTTCACCGACGAGATTCTCGACCTGGCCGAGAAGCACGACGCATCGCTGATCGTGATCGGCCTGCGGCGCCGCAGCACGGTGGGGAAGTTCATCATGGGTTCCGTGGCGCAGCGCATCCTCCTCCAGGCGGACCACCCGGTCCTGGCGGTCAAGCCCTCTACGCTCGACGTCGGGGAGGCGCCGACTCCTCGATGAGTCGGCGGCGTGAGCCTGCCAGGTGGACCCGCATCGCCGCGGCGGCGGCCAGCGGGTCCTGCGACTCCAGCGCCGCGAGGACGGCCTGGTGCTCCTGCACAACGGCGGCGAAGCGGTCGGCGTCAGGCTGGTCACCCTCATGCCGGTCCAGCCGGCCGCGCGGCATGGCGATCATCTGGGGGCCGAGCCGGTCCAGCGCCTCCAGCAGGAACCGGTTGGCCGCGGCCTCGGCCACGAGCCGGTGGAAGGCGAAGTCGTGCTGCATCGCCGTCGCCGGGTGCCCGTCGGACGACGCCAGGGCGTCGAGCCGGTCGGCCAGCGCTGCTAGCTGGGCCGGCGTGCGCCGGGTGGCGGCGAGCGCCGCGGCCTCGACCTCCAGTGCCAGGCGGTACTCGACGAGGGCGAGCCGGTCGTCGAGCGAGCGGGCGAGCGGCGGGTCGCCGTCGGCGCCGTCCGCCGGGGGAGTCAGCGCATAGCTGCCGCTGCCTCGCCGGGTGTGGACCAGGCCCTCCAGGTTCAGGCGTGCGATCGCCTCGCGGACGACCGTGCGACTGACCTGGTGCTCGGCCGCCAGGCGCGGCTCGCTGGGGAGCTTTTCGCCCGGGGCGATGTCGCCGCCCACGATGCGGGTCCGCAGCGATTCCACCAGGGTGCCGCTCAGGGTCGTGGCCATGGGCTCATGCTTCCATCTCGGGCGCGCTCAGCGCGGACCGAACACCGCGCTGTCGGTGGTCCAGGCGCGCGCCTGCTCGCTGAACGTCACGCCGAGGCCAGGGCGGTCGGGCACGAGCATGCGGCCGTCCCTCGTCTCCAGGCGCTCGTCGAACAACGGGTCGAGCCAGTCGAAGTGCTCCACCCAGGGCTCGCGCGGGTAGGTGGCTGCCAGATGGAGGTGGATCTCCATCGCGAAGTGCGGTGCCAGGTCGAGACCGGCCTGGTCGGCCAGCGTGAGCAGGCGCAGGAACTGCGTGATCCCGCCGACGCGCGGGGCGTCCGGCTGGATGATGTCGCACGCGCGCGTGGCGATCAGCCGCTCGTGCTCCGCCACCGAGGCGAGCATCTCGCCGGTGGCGACCGGGGTGTCCAGGGCGGCGGCGAGCGCGGCGTGGCCCTCGGCGTCGTAGGCGTCCAGGGGCTCCTCGATCCAGTCCAGGTCGAACTGTTCGAGACGCCGGCCCATGCGCAGTGCGGTGGTGCGGTCCCACTGCTGGTTGGCGTCGACCATGAGGGGCACGTCCGGGCCGATGTGCTCGCGCACGGCCGCGACCCGCGCCAGGTCCTGCTTGCCGTCCGGCAGGCCTACCTTGATCTTGATGCCACCGATGCCCTCGGCGATCGACCGGCTCGCGCGCTCCTTGACCTCCTCGATGCTCGCGTTCAGGAAGCCGCCGGAGGTGTTGTAGGTGCGCACCGAGTCGCGGTGCGCACCGAGCAGCTTGGCCAGCGGCAGGCCGGCGCGCTTGGCCTTGAGGTCGTACAGGGCGATGTCGATGGCCGCCAGCGCCTGGGTCGCCACGCCCGAACGGCCCACCGAAGCACCGGCCCACAGCAGCTTCGAGTACAGCTTGGCGATGTCGTTGGGGTCCTCGCCGACGGCGGTCTGCGCCACCTCCTTCGCGTGCGCGTACTGGGCGGGGCCGCCGGCGCGCTTGGAGTAGGAGAACCCGAGGCCCTCGAACCCCTGCTCCGTGGTGATCTCGGCGAACAGGAACACGACCTCGGTCATCGGCCGCTGGCGGCCCGTGAAGACCTTGGCGTCGGAGATGGGGGTGGCCAGCGGCAGCGTGACGGTCGAGAGCTGCACGGTCCGGATGGCGTCGGGCTGGTACGTCATGGCGCTCCTTTGCGGCGGGTTCAGAAGTGAGCATACAAATAGCGAACCTGTATGACGAATATGGGTGGCACCCTGAGCGCATGACCACGCATCTCGTCGTCGGCGCCGGCCCGGTTGGTGCCGCCCTCGCGTACCGGCTGTCCCAGGCCGGTCGCACCGTCCGGGTGGTGATCCGCTCCGGCACCGGTCCCGCCCTGCCCCGGGTCCAGCGGCTCGCGCTCGACGCGACCGACGCGACGGCGCTCGCGGCCGCCGCCCAGGGTGCGGGCGTGGTGTACAACTGCGCGAACCCCGGGCCGTACCCCGAGTGGGAGCGGGGCTGGCCGCCGCTGGCGGCATCGGTGCTGCACGCGGCCGAGGCGTCCGGGGCGGTGCTCGTCAGCCTCGGGAACCTCTACGGCTACGGGCCGGTCGACGGGCCGATGACCCGGCACAGCCCCCTCGCGCCGTCGGGCCCCCTGGGTGAGGTGCGAGTGCGTGTCTGGCAGGAGGCGCTCGCCGCGCACGAGGCCGGTCGCGTACGGGTCACGGAGGCGCGGGCCTCCGACTACGTGGGGCCCACCGTGACCGACGCGCACGGCGTGCTGCCGGTGTATGCGGCGGCGACGCTGGCCGGCAAGGCGGCGCCGGTCCTCGCCGACCCGGACCAGCCGCACACCTGGACGGCGGTCGACGACGTGGTCTCGACGCTCATCGCGCTCGGCGCCGACGACCGGGCCTGGGGTTCGCCGTGGCTCGTCCCGTCCAGCCCGCCCGCGACGGTCCGCGAGGTGCTGCGCGAGCTCGGTGCCCGGGCGGGCACCGGCGAGCCGCGGCTGCGCCGCGTGCCGCGCCTCGCGCTGCGCGCCGGCGGGCTCGCGATCCCGCTCGCCCGCGAGGCACTGGGCGTGCTCTACCAGTTCGACCGGCCGTTCGTCGCCGACGCGTCGGAGACCAGCAACGTGCTCGGCGTGCGGCCCACGCCGTGGGCCCAGGTCCTGGACGCGACCGCGCCGGCCTGGCGAGCCCGCGTCGCGGCGTAGCGCGCTCCGCTGCTAGCATCGCCGTATGGCGATGACAGAGGCAGTGAGCGATCACGCTCCGGACGGCCCCGCGGCGATGGCGGTGGCCGCCTGCCTGTTCCACGGGTTCTCGGACCCGTCGCGACTGGCGATCCTGCAGCACCTGGCCCTCGGCGAGCACCGGGTGGTGGACCTGACCGGGCACCTCGGCCTGGCGCAGTCGACCGTGTCCAAGCATCTGGCGTGCCTGCGGGACTGCGGGCTGGTCGAGTCCCGCCCGGAGGGCCGGGCCTCGGTGTTCTCCCTGACCCACCCGGAGGCGACGCTCGCGGTGCTGGAGTCCGCCGAGCGGCTGCTCGCCCTGACCGGTGACGCCGTGGCGCTGTGCCCGGTGTACGGGGTCGACGGCTCCGCCGCCCACGCCACCGTGCGGAGCGGGGCGGCCTCATGAGTTCGCGGCCGGAGGTCGAGGCACCGGAGCCGATGACGGAGCGGCTCACGCGGCGCGGCCTGCGCCTGGCCCAGTTCACCGTCGCCTACAACGTGGTCGAGGGTGCCGTGGCGATCACGGCGGGCATCCTGGCCGGCCTGGTCTCCGTGATCGGGTTCGGCATCGACTCCGGCATCGAGTCCATCGCCGCCGTGCTGGTGGGGCTGCGGCTGGCGGCCCGGCTCCGGCACGGTGCGGCCGACGAGCGCAAGGAGCGGATCACGCTGCGGCTCGTTGCGGTCACCTTCTTCCTCCTGGCGGGTTACGTCACGGTCGAGGGCATCCGCAGCCTCGTCGTCGGTGAGACGCCGGAGAGCTCGCCGCTCGCGATCGGGCTCCTCGTCGCGTCGCTCGTCGTCATGCCGCTGCTGGCCGCGGCCAAGCGCCGCGTCGGGCTCGCGCTGGCAGACCCGCTCATCCTCGCCGACGCCGCCGAGACCCGGATCTGCGTGCTGCTGTCCGTGTCGACGCTGGCGGGTCTCGTGATCTTCGCGCTGACCGGAGCCGCCTGGGTGGACCCCGTGGCCGGGTTCGTGATCGCGGCGTTCGCCGTCCACGAGGGCCGTGAGGCGTGGGAGGGCGAGCTGGAGCACGACCACGGCCATGACCATGACCATGACCATGACCATGAGAGGGCCACCACCGATGGCTGACCACCAGCACCACGGCCCGCCCGGCGGGCAGGGCGGCCGGCGGCGCCTGGCCGTCGCGTTCGGCATCACGGCGGCGGTCTTCGTCGCGCAGGCGGTGGGTGCCGTGGCGACGGGCAGCCTCGCGCTGCTGGTCGACACCGGGCACATGCTCACCGACGTCGCCGGCCTGGGCATCGCGCTGTTCGCCGCGTCGCTCGCGCTACGACCGCCGTCCCCGCGCCGGACGTGGGGCTTCCGGCGGGCCGAGGTGCTGGCGGCGCTGGCCCAGTCCGCGGTGCTGCTCGCCGTCGGCGGCTATGCGCTGGTCGAGGGCATCGGCCGCCTGGCCGGCCCGGCGCACGCCCCCGGACCGGGCCTCCTGGTGTTCGGCATCGTGGGCCTGGTCGGCAACGTCGTGGCGCTGCTCGTGCTGGCGGGCGGCAGGTCGGCATCGCTCAACCTGCGCGCCGCCTTCCTCGAGGTGGTGAACGACGCGCTCGGCTCGGTGGCCGTGATCGTGGCCGCCGTGGTGATCGCGACCACCGGCTGGCAGCGGGCCGACGCCGTGGCGGGGCTCGTCATCGCCGTGCTGATCCTCCCGCGGGCGGCGAAGCTCCTGGCCGTGTCGACGAACGTGCTGCTGGAGGCCACGCCGTCCGGGATCGACCTCGACCAGGTGCGCGCCCGGCTCCTGGAGGTGGAGAACGTCGAGGGGGTGCACGACCTGCACGCGTCGCTGGTCGCCACGGGGCTGCCCACCATCAGTGCCCACGTGGTGGTCCGGGACGCCTGCTTCCGCGACGGGCACGCTCCACCGGTCCTCGACGCCCTGCAGCGGTGCGTCGCCACCGAGTTCGACGTACCCGTCGAGCACTCGACCTTCCAGCTCGAGCCGGCCGAGCACGCGCGCCACGAGGCGCCGACGCACGCGTGACGACGACCGCGGCGGTCAGCGGGCCGTAGCGCCGTTGTCGCCGCAGACGCGCTCGACCAGGTAGCGCCAGCCCGTCTCGAAGCGCTCGGTGGCCGCCGGGCCGCCCGCTCCGGGATCGCCGAGGGGCTGCCGCAGGAGCGGTCCCTCCAGCGCGGACGCGAGCTGGGCGGGGAGCAGGTCGAGGTCGGCTCCGGGCAGCTCGAGCTCCCGGAGCAGGACCCGGATGTGGATCTCGGACAGCGGAGGCCTGCGGCCGCCGGCCCCGCGTCCGCCGACCGCCGCCCGGGCCACCTCCTGGTTCTCCGCGAGGAACCGGATGCGGGCGCAGCCGTAGGCGATCAGTCGGTCGACGGGCGGCGCGCCGGGGCCCAGCGGCGGGGGGCCGGACAGGATCCTGTGCTGCAAGGTGCGCTCGCTGTCGTCCAGGAGGGCCTGGAAGATGCCCGCCCGCGTGCCGAACCGGCGGAACACGGTGCCCTTGCCGAGCCCGGAGCGTTCGGCGAGCCGGTCCATGGTGAGGCAGCCGGGCCCTGCCTCGTCGAGCAGCTCGCGCGCGGTGGCGAGCAGCAGCCGACGGTTGCGGGCCGCGTCGGCCCGCTCGGGCGGCGGTGCGCCCCACGTCAACGGTGTGCTCATGTCCGGATGCTATCGGGATCCGGATAACCGGGGTAAAGTCCGGTTAGATCGGCCACGGTGGTCGACGGCAGGTAGCAGGAGGACAAGATGGCAGACATGAACACCGGGGTCATCGAGGCGTTCCGGGCGAACGCGGGCGTGCTGGGCGACGACGTCGCGGGCGGGCACTTCACCGGCAAGCGGCTGGTGCTGCTGCACCACGTGGGGCGCGTGAGCGGCACGGAGTACGTGACGCCGCTGGTGGCCGCGACCGACGGCGACGCGTACGTGATCACGGGCTCGCTCGGTGGCGCGCCCAAGGACCCGGCGTGGGTTGCGAACGTCGAGGACGGCCCCGGCGAGACCACCATCGAGATCGGGGACAGGGCCATCCGGGTGAAGACCACCGTGGTGCGCCCGACGTCGCCCGAGTGGGAGCGGCTCTACGGCATCTGGGCCGAGTACTGGCCCGACGCCAAGGAGTACGAGACCCACACCGACCGCAAGTTCCCGGTCATCCGGCTCGAGCCCGTGGGCTGACCCGGGTCGTCAGCCGAGCGAGCGGGCGAACTCCCGCACGCGTGCCGCCATCTCGGCGGGCACCTCGCCGACCGTGAAGTGCCCGCCCTCCTCGAGGCGGTCGAACACGCGCAGATCGAGATAGTGGCGGCGCGCGAGCGACTCCGGGTACGACCGTTCATGGCGCTGGATCAGCACCGCGGCGGGTACGGAGGTGGGCGGGATCGGGTCCGGCTGGTCGGCACCCTCGTAGTACGGCCGGAACGACGAGCCGATGGTCTGCGTCGCCCAGTAGATGGTGGCCTCCGTGAGGATGCGGTCGCGCGAGATGCGCCGCTCCACCGCCCGGGGGTCGCCCGGCGGGGT
Source organism: Promicromonospora aerolata (assembly GCF_042682255.1). Taxonomy (NCBI): domain Bacteria; kingdom Bacillati; phylum Actinomycetota; class Actinomycetes; order Micrococcales; family Promicromonosporaceae; genus Promicromonospora; species Promicromonospora aerolata. Next base: position 1,179,813 of record NZ_JBHUHF010000001.1, on the reverse strand, counting down.
GTCGCTCCACTCGACCAGCTTCTCGGTGAGCCAGGTGAGCAGGCCGGCGGGGGAGTCGTTGAGCGCCGTCGCGAGAGTGTCGGGCCGCGTGGCCTGCACGTGGCCGTAGGCGCCGTCGACCGTGTGCTTCGCGGCGAGCTCGTCGAAGAACGCGCGCGCCGCCGGGTCGGTGAGCACCGTGCGCTCCTCGCTGGTGGGAAAGTGCGCGTGCGTGGCCACGATGCCCGCGACGTGCTCGGGGTACCGGGCGGCGATGAGGTCGCTGACGTTGGCCGTGACGTCCTCGCCGTAGGTGAGGTACCGCTCGTGGCCGAGCACGTCGGTCATCAGCGAGTGCATCGTCGCGGCCAGCCGCTTCTCCGACATCACGCCCTCCGCGTACGGCGTGGAGAACCCGAAGCCGGGCAGGCTCGCCACGACCACGTGGAAGTCGGGCAGCAGGTCGGCGAAGTCGAGCTGCAGGGCGAACGTGTGCGGCCAGCCGTGCAGCACGAGGAGCGCCGGGGCGTCCGCGTGCTCGGAACGCAGGTACGCGAAGTGCAGGTCCACGTCGCCGATCTCGGCGAGGAACTGCGGGTGCGCGTTCAGCCAGGCCTCGCGCGCCCGCCAGTTCCAGCCGATCCAGGCGTCGACCAGCTCGCGCAGGTACGCCGCGGTCATGCCGGAGGCGGGACGCCGGGGCGAGTCGTCCGGGATCCGGCTGCGCGCCAGCCGGTCCCGCAGGTCGGTGAGCACCTGGTCCGGGACGTGCACCGTGAACGGTCGTGGTTCGCTGTGTGCCTTGCTCATGTGGCCGACGTTATGCCGAGTCACCGACATCCACCGGGCCACCGACGTCCACCGCGCGTCCGGCCCCGTCAGCGCGGCAGGTCGCGCCGTCGCACCCCCGCGAGCCCGGCCGTGATCAGCGCCGCGGCGAGGCCGAGCAGCACGAACGGCGACCACGGCGTCGTGTAGTAGGGGCTGACGTGCGCGAACGGCGAGGTGACGAGGTAGAGCACGTCGGGCAGGCCGGTCTTGACCAGGATCTCCCCGAGGACGCCGACGGTGAGCGCCACCCAGGCCACCGGGACGGTGGCCCGCGGCGTGAACCCGAACGCCAGCGTGACCACGCCGATCAGCACCCACACGGCCGGGATCAGGCGGAGCGCGACCGGCAGCACGCCGTCGACGTCGGGCGCCGACGCGGCAAGGGCGAGGCCCAGGGTGGCAAGCACCGCCGCGGAGCCGGCCAGGGCGGCACCGACGGACGCGGCAGCCCAGCGTGCACGGGGGACGGGGGTGGCGAGCGTCAGCTCGGCGATGCCGGACGTCTCGTCGTGCCGTACCCGCAGGACGGTGAGGATCGCGTAGGCGGCGACGGGGAACACGAGCACGAACTCGACGTAGACGAAGAACGCGGCGGCGGGGTCGTCGAGCCCCATGACGGCGGCGTAGTCGGCCGCCCAGGGGGTGCGGGCGTAGTCGGCCACCGCCGCGGCGCCGCCGGCGCCGAACGCGAGGCCGAGCACGACGAACACCGCCGACCAGACGAGGAACGGCGTCCGGTTCTGCCGCCAGGTCATGCCCACGACGCCACGGAGATACCCGGGGGCGGCCACGCGTCCGCTCCGCGCGGGGAGCAGTCCGGCACCGACGTCCCTGCGGGCCGAGAGGGCGAACGCGAGCGCCAGTGCGACGGCGACGGCGGTGAGCACCAGCCCGAGCGGCCACCACCGGTCGCCCGCGTACGCGCGGGTGCCCTCGAGCCAGCCGCTGGGGGAGACCCAGGTGAGCCACGCCGTGCCGGTCAGGTGGCCCAGGCCGCGCACGAAGTGCAGGCCGTAGACGATGACCACGGCGACCGCGCCTGCGGTCCGCGCGTGCTCGAGGACCTGGGTCAGGACGGCGGCGACCGCGACGGCGGTCCAGACGGCGCCGGTGGCGACCAGGCCGAGCAGCAGGGACCCGGTCGGGGGCAGCCCGGAGGCGGCGAGGCCCGCGGCGGAGACCAGACCGATCAGCACGCCGGACAGGCCGACGAGGAGGACCGCCGCGGCCAGCGGGGCGGCGTGCCCGACGGCGGACGACCGCACCAGCTCCAGCCGCCCGCGCTGTTCCTCGGACCGGGTGTGCCGCACGACGAACAGCACGGCGCCGATGGCCGCGAAGATCGTGGTGCCGCCGAACGCCTGCTGCGCGACGAGCGCCTCCGGGGTGGCGGCGAACGCCTGGGCCTGGAACAGGACGAACATGGGCAGGGCCTGGATCTGCGCGTACCGGTCCTGGACCGCCTGCTCGGTCGGGTAGGTGGCGCCGGCGGAGGTGCCGCCGCCGACCAGCACCACGACGATCAGCAGGCCCCAGAGGGGCAGGAGCAGCCGGTCCCGGCGCAGCGCGGCCGCCAGGAGCGGTCGTGTGCCCGCGAGGGCGTGCCTGCGGGCGGTGCTCGGGGTGGTGACGATGGTCATCGGGTCGCCTGCGCCCCGCCGTGCCGGTGGCCGGTGCCGCGCTCCTCGACGGCGTCCCGCACGTCCTTGCCGGTCGTGGACCCGGCGAACTCGCCCATGGCGGCATAGAGGTTCATGATCCCCAGCGCGACGCGGGCCGACCCGATCGCCTCCTCGGGCTCCTGCCCGAACCGCCGGGCGATCTGCCCGATCAGGAGCGCGATCCCCGAGTGCATGGCGGTCATCACGGTGGCGGCGTCCCGGGCCGCGTCGCTGCCCGTAGGGAAGCGGTCGGGCCACGTCCCCGTGAGGAACTCCTGGGTGCCGTCGGCGAGCTGGTCGAAGACGTCGTCGGCCGCCGTCGAGCCGTCCAGGGCGGCACGTGCGAGGTAGCGCAGCAGGAGCGGCGACTCGTCGAACAGCTCGCCCAGTGCGTCGGCGTCGGCGAGCCGGTCCTTCGTCGCGAGGTGCAGGACCCTGCGGCGGAACACCTCGACGATCAGCTCGTCGCACGCGAGGCGCAGCCCGTCCTTCGTGCCGAAGTGGTGCTGCACCAGGCCCACGGAGACCCCCGCTGCCTGTGCGATGCCGCGCATGGTGGCGCCGGACACGCCGTGCCGCGCGAACTGTTCCAGGGCGGCGTCCCGGATCCGGGCGCGGGCGTTGAGATCCCCGTCGGTGTGCTGGTGGGTCGGCATGGGCCCAACCATACGAGCGTATTGCCGACCATACAAGCGTATTGCCCGTCGACGTTGAGACTAAACATTTGTTTAGTCTGGATCGGTGAGCGCACCGGAAGGCCCGACCGCCCGTACCCGGATCCGGGACGCCGCGCTCGACCTGTTCGGGCGGGACGGGGTCAACCGGGTGACCGTCCGCGCCATCGCTGCCCGGGCCGACGTCTCTCCCGGGCTGGTCGTCCACCACTTCGGCTCCAAGGAGGCGCTCCGCCGCGAGTGCGACGCCTACGTGGTCGCCCTCGTGCGCGGGACCGGCGACGCCGGACGTCACGACGACGTGGCGGACCGGGTGATGGCCGGCGACGGTGCCGGGCTGTCGGCGGTGCTCGATGCCGCGACCCCCGTCCGCCGCTATCTCGCCCGTGCCTTTCTCGACGGCACGCCCGAGGCGGCGCGGCTGTTCGACGAGCTCGTCGAGGTCACCACGGCCTGGCTCGCCGACGGCGAGCGGGAGGGGTGGGTCCGGGCGACCTCGGACCCCCGCGCCCGAGGCGCGATCTACGTGAGCTGGCTGCTGGCGCCGCTCGCGTTCTCCGACCACCTCGAGCGGGTGCTCGGGGTGGCGGACCTGCACGAGACCGACGCGACCATCGAGCACGCCCGGGTCGCGCTGGAGATGTTCACGCACGGGGTCTTCGCCGACGAGCGTGCGCTCGCGGCGTGGGACACGGCCGCCAAGGAACGGGAGAACCCATGAAGGCGCTCATCATCACCCACGGAACCCGGGGCGATGTCCAGCCCTTCGTCGCGCTCGGGGACGCGCTGCGCCGCGCGGGGCACGAGGTCCTGCTCGCCGCGCCGGAGGAGATGGCTGCGCTGGTCGAGCGGTACGAGGTGCCGTTCGCGCCGCTCAACGACGGTACGAAGGCGCTGATGGACGATCCGGCGATCAGCGCGGCGATCGAGACCAACTATCGCGGGGTGCGCGGCAAGGTGGCCGCGGTTCGGGCGATGCGCCTGAGCAGACCGCTGATGGAGAAGGCGTTCGTCGACGCGACCGCCGCCGCGGACACGGACGTCGACGTCGTCGTCCACCACAGCGGGCTGCCGATGCACTACCTCGCCGAGCGGCTCGGCGTTCCAGCGGTGCCCGTCTGTCTCCAGCCCGGCTGGGTCCCGACCAGCAGCTTTCCCGCCCCGCAGGTCCCCGCCGGCCTCCCACCACGGCTCAACCGGCTCAGCTATGCGCTGACCGGCCCGGCCTTGCGGATGCTCTCCCGGATGGGCGACCGGTGGCGGTCCGAGACGCTCGGGCTGCCGCGCCGGCGGCACCAGCACGACGTCACGCGACGCCCAGACGGCGAGCACACCCTCGTCCTGCAGGCGTTCAGCCCGCACGTGCTGCCCAGCCCGCTCGACTTTCCCGACTGGGTGCGGACCACCGGGTTCTGGTTCGTGCCCGAGACGCCGGACTGGACCCCGCCGGAAGAGCTGAGCACCTTCCTGGACGCGGGGGAACGGCCCGTCTACATCGGCTTCGGCAGCATGTCCGGCACGGAGCCCGCCCGCGGCGGCCGTCCGCCGCGCGGGCGTGCGGGCCGTGCTGGTCACCGGCTGGGGCGGGATCGACACCGTGGGAGCCGGGGCCGGGCTCGGTGACGACATCCTGGTGCTCGACGAGGCGCCGCACGACTGGCTCTTCCCGCGGATGGCGGCGGTCGTCCACCACGGGGGGACCGGCACCACCTCCGGTGCGCTGGTCTCGGGGCGTCCCCAGATGATCTGCCCGTTCCTGGGCGATCAGCTGTTCTGGGCCCGCCGGATGGAGCAGGTCGGCGTCGCCCCGGCCGGGCAGCCGCAGTCCCGGCTCTCGCCGGAGGGGCTGGCCCAGGCGCTCGGGCGAGCCGTCTCCGACGAGGCGCTGGCGGCCCGCGCCACCGACCTCGGCGCGCTCGTGCGCGCCGAGGACGGTGTCACCGCCGCGGTGGGCGCTCTCGAGCGCCACCTCGCCCCCAGCCTGCTGTGAGGCGGGTCAGGGGTTCAGGGCGACGGCGACCGTGCCCGCCGGTCCCTCCCGGAACGTGAGCTCGGCGCCCGTCGTCGGCTCCGTCCAGGACGTGCCCGGCGCGAACGGGGCGTCGTCCAGGCCGTCCGACGAACCGGGGGTCGAGTCGACCACCCGGACCGGGCCGTGGCCGGAGGGCACCGAGGCGTCGACCGTGTAGACGAGGGCGCCGCGCGCGGCGATGCCCTGGTCGTAGCCGAGGGGCTGCCGGTTCTCGACGACGACGGCGCGGGTCGCCGAGACCGGGTGCACCAGCATCGTGTCGCGACCCGGGCGCGGCTCGCCCGACTCGGCGACGGGGCTCAGCCGCGCGGTGGTCGTCCGCCCCGGTTCGGCGCACACCACCTGCTCGTCGTCGAGCCAGCCGAGCTGCCACCGGTGCCAGCCCAGGTACTCCGGACCCTGCCCCGAGATCAGGCCCATCAGGTCCCAGCCGCCCACCGCCGCGTGCCAGTTCCCCGGGTCCTCCGGCGGCGCCTCGAACAGGTACAGGTCGGGCAGGCCGAGGCTGTGCCCCGTCTCGTGGGCCAGGACCAGCCCGCCCCAGCGCCACTGGTCGTACCCGAACGTGACGGCGTGCGTGAGGTGGTTGCCGTCGGCGGTGACGTCCAGGTAGTTCGTCGTCGGCGAGTACGTGATGTTCTGTGCCTGCTTCGTGGCGGACACCCAGACCACGTCCACGTCGGAGAAGTCGAAGGTGGCGTCGGCCGCCGCGATCGCGTCGCCGATGTACCGGACGTGGTCCTCGTAGGTCAGGCCTCGCTCGAACGGGTAGGCGGTGGACGGCTCGGGCATCCGCACCCAGCCGTCCGACGCCGTCGTCTCGACGTCGAGGCGGCCACCCGAGACCTGCTCCAGGTACTCGACGCCCGACGCGAGGTTGGCCTCCGCCTCGTCGAGCGAGCCGGCGGGCGCGGGGTGGTCCTCGAAGTCGACGAAGAGCTGGGCAGCCTTCAGCGTGCCCACGGCGGGCAGGCCCTGCTCGTCGACCGGGAAGCCGGACCCGAGCCCGTCGACGGCGGCGGGCAGCCGGCAGTCCGCCGCCGAGGCGGGAGCCGTCACCGACGGGGGCCGTGCCGTCGCGGGGAGGGCGGTCGCGGTGGTGCCGAGGAGGCCCACGGCGAGACCGGTGGCCACCGTGCGCAGGGCGGTACGGCGGACGGTACGGCGAGGTCGGCGCTGGACGTGCTGGTGCATGAGTTCCCCACTCCTTCGTTGTCGTGCTCGTGCGGCTGTCGTGCTCGTGCGGTCAGTCGGCGGGCGGCAGCTCGAGGATCCGTACGGGCTCCTCGTTCCCTGCCCGGTCCGTGGCGGTGAACTTGATGACCTGGGGCTCGTCGCCCAGGGCGCGCGTGAAGGGTTCACGGAAGGTCGCCCAGAACGTGTCCGGTCCCTTCCACCGGATGCTGTCCACGCCGGAGACGTCGTCCGTGGCGGCGAGGCTGATCTCGACGCCGCGCGGGCCCAGGTGCCGGGCGGTGGCGGTGGTCACGGGTGGTGTGGTGTCGACGCTGATCTCGCTGACGACGTGCCGCTCGCGCCCCTCGGGGTCGACGGCGCGCGCGGTCACCGTGTGCACGCCGTCGCCGAGACGGAGCGGCTCGGGCCCCGCCGCGACCCAGGGCCCGTCGCCGACCCGGACCGCCACGGTGGGCTCACCGGCGTCGGCCCGTGCCGTGACGGTGAGCTCGGCCGGCCGGTGGTACCAGCCGGTGACGCTGGGCGCGGTGGCGGGGACCACCTCGACGCGGGGCGCGGAGCCGTCCCGTGCCGCGGTGGGCGCCTCGGCCAGGAGCGCGGCCTCCTCGGCGCCGCCCACGCCGGGCTCACCGACGCCGTGCCTGCCGACGCCGGAGCGTGCTGCGGCCCGCAGGACGTCGGCGGCCTCCGCCGCGCTGAGCAGCCCCAGCCCGACGAACTCGTGCGCGGTCGCCAGCACCGCCCGGAGGAACCCGGCACGGGAGGGGAAGCCGCCGTCCGACCAGAGGACGTCGAGGAACGTGCTGCCGTCCCGGCGGGCCACGTTCGGCACGCCCGAGTCGGCCGGCCCCGCGAACGCGATGCGGGCGTCGGACCGGCGCAGGTACATGTGGTACCGCGCGTCCGACCCGGACCATGCGGGCTCCAGCACGAGGTCACCGAGCCGCCACGTCCCGTCGTCGCCCGGCGTGAGCGGGACGTCGAGCGTCCCGTCGAGGCGCCGCCAGGTCGCGGCGGCGACCGGGAGCCAGGTGGTGGCGGCGCTCCGGGCCAGCAGGACCGTCGGCCCGAGCTCCAGCGTCACCAGGGCGGAGTCGTCGGGCGCCGGGACCTCGCGCAGGGTCAGCGGCATGACGATCTCGACCATCGTGCCCGGTCGCCAGTCCCGCCGCAGCGAGACGTACCGTCCGGGGACGGCGTCCACGGGCTGCGGCTCGCCGTCGACGGTCACGGTGACGGCGCTCGTGACCCAGCCCGGGACCCGCAGCCGCAGGTCGAGGTCGCCGGTGGCGTCCACGCGGATCCGGCTGCTGCCCTCCAGCGGGTAGGCGGTCTCCTGGACGAGGCGTACGTCCTGCTCGGCCCAGTGCAGCGTCGAGGCCATGTAGAGGTTGACCCAGACCGTGCGGTCCGCGCCGTCGACCGACCGGAAGTAGACGGAGTCCTGGTACTTGACGTGGTTCTCCAGGCCCGTGCCGCCGCAGCAGGTGCCGACGTTGTCGTACTCGCGCAGCGCTCCCGGGTGGACCGGGAACATGTACGTGACCTCCGGCGAGTCGTCCGAGCCGACGTCGTGCCGCGAGCCGAGGACCTGGTTGGTGACCGCCCGCTCGTAGTACTCGGCGTACCGCGGGTCGCCGGTGCGCCCGAACAGGGCACGGGCGAGCTTGAGCAGGTTGTAGGCCACGCAGGTCTCGGCGTTCCGGTTGCCGATGTCGCCCGCGACGGCGCCCGCCGGGCCCCACAGCTCGTTCTCGCCGGAGCCCCCGTGCGCGAACGTGCGACCCGGGACGAGCATGTCCCAGAGGTTGACGACGGCGTCCAGGTAGCGGGCCTCGCCCGTCAGGTCGTGCAGGGCGAGGTAGCCCAGCAGCGTGGCGGCGTGCTGGTTGGCGTGCATGCCGTCCAGCACGTCGCGGCCCGACGCCGCCGCCTCCAGCAGCGAGTCCAGGTCGAAGAGCCGCGCGGTCTCGACGAAGGTCTTGTCGCCCGTCAGCACGGCGAGGTCGCACAGGACCTCGTTCATGCCCCCGGTCTCGCCCGCGATGTAGAGGGACCACATGTCCCGGCGCTGGTCCGCGGGCAGGACGGACAGCCGCCCGTGCACCCACCGCCCCATCCCGGCGGCGAGGTCCAGCGCCGTCCGCGACCCCGCGTGCCGGTACGCGTCGAGCAGCCCGGCCATGATCTTGTGGCACGTGTAGTAGGGCGCCCAGATCTCGCCGTACGGGGCCAGGCCCTCCAGCCGGGAGAACTGCCACTCGCCGTATGCCGCGAGGAACCCCGGATGGCTGTAGCGGCCCGACGCCGCGAGCGCCTCCTGGACCTCCCGCAGGCCCTCGACCATGTCGTCGACCTTGGCCCTCAGCTCGGTCCGCAGGGCCGGTTCCTGGGCACCCTCGTGGGCGAGCGCCAGCATGGACAGGAAGTGCCCCGCGTAGTGTCCGCGCAGGAGGTTCGCCGTGGGCGCCGCCTCCCGCCCGGGGTATTCGTCGGGGCCCCACGCCTCCTCGTCGGGGTGGCCGAAGTGCTCCCAGCCGCCGGGCGGCGTCGCCCCGCGCGTGTCCAGGCCGGCGTTCGCCCGGAAGACGGCGAGCATCCGGTCGACCGGATAGCTGCGCGCCAGGTGCAGCATCTGATCCCGGGCCCGCGTGAAGATGCCGTCGTGCAGCGCGACGGCGCCGAGCGGGAACGGCTCGGCGACGCTGGTCGGCTCAGGCATGCGGGATCCGCTCGGTGGTCCAGCGCTCGATGCCCGCGGCGTCGATCGGCAGGGCGTCGGACAGCACCTCGGCGCCGTCGGCCGTGACCAGCAGGTCGTCCTCCAGGCGGACGCCGATGCCACGCAGCTCGGGCGGCACGGTCTCGTCGTGCGCGTGGAAGTAGAGGCCGGGCTCGACGGTCATGACCACGCCCGGCGCGAGCGGCGCCGCCTGGTAGGCCGGGTAGTCGGAGTGGGCACAGTCGTGCACGTCGAGCCCGAGGTGGTGGCCGATGCCGCAGACGAGCCAGCGGCGGTGCTGCTGCCCGCCGGGGGACAGGGCCTCGTCGACGGAGACGTCCAGGAGGTCCCAGTCGTGCAGCCCCTGGGCGATCACCTCCATCGACGCGAAGTGGAAGTCGAGGTACTCGACCCCCGGGCGGATCTGTGCCATCCCCGCGCGGTGTGCCTTCTCGACCAGGTCGTGCACCTCGCGCTGCACCGGGCTGAAGCTGCCCGACGGCGGGATCGTCCGCGTCACGTCCGCCGTGTACAAGGAGTTCGCCTCGACCCCCATGTCGAGCAGCAGCGGCATGTCGGGCAGCACCGGCCCGTCGCACCGCACCCAGTGCAGGGTCGGTGCGTGCGGCCCCGAGCCGACGATGGTCGTGTACCCCGGCCCGTTGCCGAACGTGCGGGCATGCCGGTCGAACGTCCCCTGCAGCCAGCGCTCGCCCAGCCCGCCGATCGCGCGCGGCAGCTCCGCGACGACGGCCTCGAAGCCGGTGACCGTGTGGTCGACCGCCTCGCGCAGCTGCGCGATCTCCCAGTCGTCCTTGATCATCCGCAGGTCGGAGAGGGCGCGGGCCAGGTCCTCGGACGGCTTGAGGCCGAACCGGCGCACCAGGGCGTCGTCGACCGACGGCGACGCGAGTGCCCCGTCCATCGTCCCGAGCACCGCGTCGAGCGCGGACAGCGGCTCGACGGCGATGCCGAACGCCTCCGCCCAGTCGGACAGGTCGGGCGAGGAGCCGACCCAGAGCTCGCCGTAGGCGGCGTTGCCGAAGAACGCGCTGTCCCCGGGCTTGGCCGGCGGCGGCAGGTAGAGCGTCGCGTCGTGCCCGCCGCCGCTCGCCCGGAGCACGAGCACGCCGTCCTCGGCCTGCGCGCCCGTGAGCCAGACGAAGTCGCTGTCGGCGCGGAACCCGTACTGCACGTCGCCGTTGCGCAGGCTCGCGCGCCCAGCACCCACCACGATGTCGCTCGCGCCGATCCGCTCGGACAGCCGGCGGCGGTGCTCGGCGGCGGCGTCGGGCGCCCCGGGCGTCATCGGCACGACGACGTCCGGGGCGCCCCAACCGCGCGCCATGTGGGCGTTGAACGCCGCGCTCTCGACCAGCCGGGGTGCCCGGGTGCCTGCGTAGGGCGGTCGGTCAGGGGTGGTGTGGTGGCTCATCGGATCTCTCCTCCTCGGTCGCGGACCAGCTCCCGCAGCCGGGTGAACACCCGCGGGTCGCCGATACCGTCGTGCTCGTACTCGTTGGTCACCCACGCCTGGGACGACCCGACCCGCGAGAGCGTGTCGAGCTGCAGGCCCGAGTCGACGAACATGTCGTCGTGATAGACCACCGCGGCGACCGGAACGTCGTTCGTGGCCAGGCGGTCCAGGTCGTACAGCGGCGGCCACTCCGTGCGCGCCGCCAGCTCGTGCACGGCGGGTGCGAACGGTCGCAGCAGCCGGATCTCGTCGAACATCCACGGGAAGGCCATCTCGCCCGTGAACTGCAGCGGACGGCGGTCCGGGCCGAACTCCGGCCGCCGGTCCCGTTCGGCCTGCGCCGCCCAGCCCGTCGGGCCGTTGCTCCCGTGCCCGTAGATCGACTCCTGCAGCGTCCAGAACAGCGGGCCGTCCGCCTGCGACGTCCGCACCATCGCCTCCTGCAGGAACCCCGCCGACAGCCGGCCGGGCCGCGCGAACGCCTTCTCGACGAACCAGTGCATCCGCTCCGTCCCCGGCTGCATGCCCAGGTCGATGCCCATCGACTGGAACCGGTGCACCGTCAGCACGTCACCGTCCGGCAGCCGGACGTCGCCCACGGCGAGCCGGTCCGCTATGGCCGCCACCGCGCCGACGTCGGCCGGGTAGCGCGCGTAGTACTCACCGGTCCGGCCGGCCACCCGGCCGAACGTCCTGCGGTACACCTCGGTGGCGTCCGGCGGCGTACCCGGTATCCCGCCCGCGACGTAGCAGGCACGCAGCGCCTCCGGCGCGACCGACAGATAGGTGAGCGTGATCCAGCCGCCGAAGCTCTGCGCGATCGTCGCCCACGGACGGCCGCCGTACACGCGCGCCCGGACCTCCTCCAGGTCCGCGACGATCGCGTCCGCGCGGAAGCACGCCAGCAGGTCGGCGCCCGCACGCGCGTCCAGCCCGGCCAGCACCGCACCGTCCAGCGGGGTGCTGCCGCCCGTCCCGCGCTGGTCCACCAGCACCACGCGATAGTCGCGCAGCGCCACGTCGAGCCACCCGTCCCGCCGCAGCGGACGCGGGTTCGCGCCACCCGGGCCACCCTGCAGGTACACCAGCAGCGGCAGGTCCTCCTCGCCGCGCGTCGGGTCGACCAGCTCCCGGACCAGCAGCTCCACGTCGCCCGCCAGACGGCCCGAACGGTCCAAGGGGACCGCGAGGCGGCGCTCGCGGACCCCGATGCCGGGCAGCAGGTAGGACGTCCAGCCGGCGCTCATGCGGGCGCACCGGTGGGCCGGCCGGCGTTCGCCCGCCGCCGTCTCTCCCACTCGGGACGGATGCGCGGGACGGCGTCGAGCAGCTTGCGGGTGTACTCGTGGCGCGGCGCACCGAACACGGCGTCGCGCTCACCCTCCTCGACGATCCGCCCCTGCGTCATCACGGCGACCCGGGTGGCGATCTGCCGCACCACGGCCAGGTCGTGCGCGATGAAGAGGTAGGTGAGGTCCTCCTCGCGCTGCAGGTCACGCAGCAGGTTGATCACCTGGGCCTGGACGGACACGTCGAGCGCCGAGACCGCCTCGTCGCACACGACGACGCGGGGGCCGACGGCGAGCGCCCGGGCGATCCCGATGCGCTGCGCCTGACCGCCGGAGAACTGTGCCGGGTACTTCTGGGAGTGGTCGGGGTCCAGCCCCACCCGTTCCATGAGCGCCCGGGTGAATGCGCGGGCGCCGCCGGGCACGGTGCGCTGCTGGTAGACGAGGGGAGACGTCACGATCCGCTCGACGGTGTGCCGAGGGTTGAGCGACGAGAACGGGTCCTGGAACACGACCTGCACGTCGCTGCGGAACCGGTTCAGCGCGGACCTGCCGAGGCCGGTGACGTCCTCGCCGTCGAGCTCGACGGTGCCGGAGGTGACGTCCAGGAGGCGCGCGGCGAGCCGTGCGGTCGTCGACTTGCCCGACCCGGACTCGCCCACCAGGGCGAGGGTCTCGCCGGAGCGGATCTCGAAGCTCACGTCGTCGACGGCCCGGAACCGGGTCGGCGGGCGCAGCAGCCCGCCGGTGCCCATCACCGGGAACTCCTTGACCAGGTTCGTGGCTCTCAGGAGCGGTTCGCTCATGCGAGGTCTCCGTTCTCTCGTGCGGCGTTCTCCCGTGCGGCCGCGGAGCCCGGTGCCACCGCGCGCAGGGCGCCGATCTCGTCGTCGATGCGCGGCACGGCGTCGAGCAGCGCGCGGGTGTAGGGGTGCTGCGGCTCGGTGAAGATCTGCTCGACGGCACCCCGTTCGACGCACACGCCGTCCTTCATGACGACGATGTGGTCGGTGATCTCGCTGACGACCGCGAGGTCGTGGGTGATCAGCACGAGGCCGGTGCCGGTCTCCCGCCGGATCTCCTGCAGCAGGTCGAGGATCTGGGCCTGCACCGTGACGTCGAGCGCGGTGGTCGGCTCGTCGGCGATGAGCAGCTCGGGCTCGGTGCTCAGTGCCATCGCGATCATCACGCGCTGGCGCATGCCGCCGGAGAACTGGTGCGGGTAGTGGTCCACGCGCACCGCGGCGTCCCGGATGTGCACGCGTTCCAGGGCGGCGACGGCCACCTTCCGTGCCGCCCGGCGGGTGACGCCGGGACGGTGGGCGCGGTACGCCTCCTCGATCTGGAGCCCCACGGTGTAGTAGGGGTTCAGCGAGGACAGGGGGTCCTGGAAGACCATCGCTATGCGGTCGCCGCGCACCCGGCGCAGGTCCCCCTCGGACATCCCGACCAGCTCGCGGCCGCACAGGCGGACGCTCCCGGTGCGGCGGGCGGCCCGGGGCTGCAGGCCCATGATCGCGAGGCTCGTCATGGACTTGCCGGAGCCCGACTCGCCGACGATGCCGAGCGCCCCGCCCGGCTCGAGGTCGAGGTCGAGGGACCTCACGGCGTCGAGCGGGCCGCGGGGCGTGGGGAAGGTGACCGTGAGGTCCCGCACCTGCAGGAGTGCTTCGGTGCCGGTCGTGGTGCTGCCGGTCGTGGTGCTGCTGGTGGTCATCGTGCGTTCACCCGCACTCTCGGGTCGATGGCGGTGTAGACGACGTCGACCACGATGTTGCCGACGACGACGAGGAACCCGGCCAGGAGCGTGACGCCCATGATCACCGGCTGGTCGTTGCGGGCGATCGAGTCGGCGGCCATCTTGCCCACGCCGTTGATGCCGAAGACGGTCTCGGTGATGAGCGCGCCGCCGAGCAGGCCCGCGAAGTCCATGCCGAAGATGGTCACGACGGGGGTCAGCGCCGGCCGCAGGGCGTGGCGCCGCCAGACCAGCGCCTGGGGCAGGCCCTTGGCGTACGCGGTGCGCACGTAGTTCTCGCGCAGCACGTCCAGCACGTTGGCGCGGGTGAGCCGGGTGTAGGCGGCCGCGTACCCGACGGCGAGCACGATCCAGGGCATCACGAAGTTGCCGAACCACTGCACGGGATCGTCCGCGAACCGGACCGCCTGGGGGAAGGGGAGCCACTGGAGCCGGACCACGAGCACGTACTGCAGCACGAGGGCGAGCACGTAGTTCGGGATCGACATGCCGGTCAGCGTCAGGCCGGTGGTGAACCGGTCCAGGAACGTGTCCTCCTTGACGGCGCTGAGCAGGCCGCCGACGAGACCGGCGAGCAACCACAGCACGGCGGCGCCCACGGCGATGGTCGCCGAGACCGGCAGGCGCTGGACGATCATGTCCCACACGGCCTGGCTGGACTGGAACGAGTAGCCCAGGCACGGGGCCGCGCACTCGACGGCCGCGGCGCCGTCGCCGTAGGTGCGGCCCGCGAAGATCCCGGCGACGAAGAGGAAGAACTGGGTCCAGAACGGCTGGTCCAGCCCGAGGTTCCCGCGGATCTGGTCGATGAGCTCCGGCGTGCAGTTCTTGCCGCAGATCTGTACCGCCGGGTCCGGCGAGAGCGCGAAGAACACCACGAACGTGAAGAGGCACACCAGCAGCAGGACCACGAGTCCGGACGAGATGCGGGTGAGGAGGAACCGGGGCATCAGCGACCTTCCTGGGCGTCGACGACGGCGCGCAGGCGGTCACCGAGCACGGTGAACGAGAGCACGAGGAGGAACAGGAACGTGCCGGGCACCAGGAAGTACGCGGGGTCGACGGCGTACCACTTCACGGAGGCGGCGATCATCTGCCCCCAGCTCGGTGCGGGCGGGACGACGCCGACCCCGAGGAACGACAGGCCGGCCTCCGTGCCGATGTACCCGGGCACGGCGAGCGTCGCCATCACGATGATGGTCGAGCGCAGGTTGGGCAGGATCTCGCGGAACACGATGCGCGTGCCGCTCGCTCCCGCCGCCCGGGCCGCCTCGACGAACTCACGCTGCGCCAGCGACATGGTCTGGCCCCGGACGATGCGTGCCAGGTAGGGCCAGCCGAAGACCGAGATCACGACGACGAGCAGTGCGGACCGGTTGCTCGCCGGCAGGGCGGACAGCACGGCGATCATGAAGATCAGGGCCGGGAAGGCCATGAGGAAGTCCATGACGCGGGAGACGACGAGGTCCACCCGGCCGCCGAAGTAGCCCGCCACGAGCCCGAGCGACACCCCGAGCACCGTGGTGAGCAGCGTGGCCGACAGCGCGATGCTCATGGACACCCGTGCGCCGTAGACGATGCGGGCGAAGATGTCGCGCCCGCTGCCCGGCTCGACGCCGAGCCAGTGCTCCGCACCCATCCCGCCCCACGGGCCGATCGGCATGCCGCCGAGGTTCGGGTCGATGGCGGACTGGTCGAACTCGTACGGGTTCCAGCCGCTGATCGCGGTAAGCACCGGAGCGAGGACCGCGACGAGCGAGATGAGGACGATGTAGCCGAGGCCGAGCATCGCGCCGGCGTCGCGGCGCAGCGCCTGCCAGGTCCCGCCGGCACCGGCCCGGAGGGCGCCGGCGGCCTGGGCCACCGGCGCCTCCGCGGTGTCGCCGGTCCCGGCCGCCACGGTCTGGGTCGCCGTGAGGTCAGTCGGGGAGGACGTCATGGATCAGCCCTTCTCGGGGTCCTTGAGACCGACGCCGACGTAGTCGATGCCGCCGGTCGCCGCGTTCGCCGAGGAGTGCAGGCCGGTGACGTTCTCGCCGGGGAGCGAGACGGTCTTGGCCACCATCAGCGGCACGACCGGGGCCAGCTCCAGGATCTGCTCGTCCAGCTCGCCCCACTGCACGTTCGCGGCGTCGATGTCCGTCATCGCCTTGATCTCGTCGATCCGGGCGTTGATGTCCGGGTCGTCGAGCTGGGCGAGGTTGGAGTTGCCCTTCTCGTAGATGTTGCGGCCGTCGAACAGCGGCGGGATGAAGGTGGCCGCCGACGAGGCCCAGTCCGGGCACCAGCCGGTGATGGCGGCGTCGTTCTGCTGCGACGGGGTGCCGATGGTCTCGTAGTAGGTGGCGGTGTCGATCAGGTTGAGCTCGACGGTGATGCCGACCCGCTTGAGGGCCTGCTGGACCGCCTCGCCCTGGGCCTGCATGGACTCCTGCGAGCGGATGTCGAGCGTCATGGTGAAGCCGTCCGACAGGCCCGCCTCGTCCAGCAGCTCCTGTGCCGCCTCGACGTCGCCCGTGCCGTCCGCCGACGGGTACAGGTCGAAGTCCTGGTGGCCGGCGACGCTGGGCGGAAGGATCGTCGTGGACGGAGCGCCCAGCTGGTTGCCGCCGCTCGCGTTGACGATGGCGGTGCGGTCGATCGCGTAGCTGATCGCCTGCCGCACGCGGACGTCGTCCATGTGCTTCTTGGTGGTGTTCAGCCCCATGTAGGTGGTGCAGATGCCGGGGAGCTCGAGGACGCGCTCCTGGAGCTGCGGCGTCTGCAGGCGGGGGAGCGTGGCCGGCTGGACGGTGCCGGCGATCGCGTTGACGTCCGCACCCTGCCCGGCGATGAGCCGCTCGTCGATGGTGGCCGGGTCGAGGCCGATGGTGAACTCCCAGGCATCCGGCTTCGCGGCGCGCACCTCGTCCGTGGCCGGGTCCCAGTGCTCGTTGCGCTCGAGCTTGATGGTGCTGCCGGGCACGTACTCGGCCAGCTGGTACGGCCCCGACGCGATGATCTCGTGGATGAACTCGTCGCCCTGACCCGTCCCTTCCGGGAACGGGGTGGCGTTCACCTGGGCGAGCACGGCGTCGAACTCGGGGAACGGCTCCTTGAGGTGGAAGACGATCGTCGAGTCGTCCGGCGTCTCGATGGTCGGTAGGTCGCCCGAGCGGTACGGGCCCGCGTAGTCCTCCGGCGCGTCGATGACCTGCTTGAGGTACGGCGACCCGATGCCGACCTCCGGGTCCCAGGCCCGCGAGATGCCGAACTTGACCTCGGCGGACGTGATGGGGTCGCCCGTGTCGAACTTCAGGCCGTCCTTGAGCCGGTAGGTCCAGGTCAGCCCGTCGTCGGACACCTCACCCAGGTCGGCGGCCAGGTCCGGGACGATCTCGTTCGGGTCCTCGGCCGAGCCGGGCGCCGACGTGGTGAGCTGGCGGTAGACGAGCCGGTAGAAGTTGTTCACCCCGCCGTCGAAGCCGCGCGCCGGGTCCAGGTAGGAGAAGTCGGCGTTCTGCAGCACGTGGACGGTGCCACCCTCGGCAGGTTCGGCGGAGAACCCGCCGCCCCCGCCTGCCGCGGAGTCGTCCGGGGTGCCGCCACCGCCGCAGGCGGCGAGTGCGAGTGTCGTGGCGGCAGCGAGGAACGCTGTCGTTATCCGATGGAGCTTCACGATGTGGCCTCTCGGTCGGTGACGCGATGCGTCAGGGTCGTACGGGTAGGACGTGGGGGACTGGCGCCCCCGGCGGTTCGGCTCCGGTCAGGTGTGCGGGAGCCAGACGCGCATCGCCCCGGGTTCGCGGTTCGCCCAGAGGTGGTAGGGCACCAGCGCGACCGGCGTCGTCGTCGACGGGGTCGGTGGGTCTGTCCGGTCCGGGTCTGTCCGGTCCGCGGCCGGGTACGGGTCGTCGGACGGCGCGGGCCGCCGGCTCACGTGCGCGGTCAGGGCGTGGGCCAGGACCGGGTCGCGTGCGGCGCCGTCGGACGGCGGCGCCGCACCGACGTCGTGCACGACGACCTCGTCGAGGGGGACGGGGGAGTCGGCCTGCTCAAGGCAGTGCACGACCGGTCCGCGCACCGCGGCGACGGCGCCCCGGGTGGCGTCGACGGCCGGGTGGGCCGTGACGAGCCGCGCCGGCATCGGCAGGTCGAGCACCACCTCCTGGCCCCGCCGCCAGGCGCGGGTCAGCCGTAGCCAGCCGTCGGGCGCGTCCATGCTGACGCTCGTGCCGTCGACCGTGGCCCGCGGCGTCGTCGCCCAGCCGGGGACGCGGACCGTCAGCGTCGCCGGCGCGTCGCGGGCGTCGAGCACGCGGACGGTGACGCGGCCGTCCCAGGGATAGTCGGTGACCACCTCGACGGAGAGCGCCGCCGAGCGCACCCGGCAGGCGGTGAGCAGGGCGACCGTCAGGCCGTCGGGGGTCTCGAGCGCCACGTGGTCCTGGAGCCCGCTGATCCAGCGCGCCACGTTCGGCGGGCAGCACGCACAGCCGAACCACGGGCGGCGCAGGGGCTCTGCCGGGTCCGCCGGCCGCCCGTCGAGGTGGTCGGGTCGGCGCTGGAGCGGGTTGTCGTAGAAGAACCGGGTGCCGTCGCGGGACACACCGGCGGCGAACCCGTTGTAGAGGACCCGCTCCACGTGGTCCAGCACCGCGGCGCTGCCGGTGGCGAGGAACAGGCGCCAGCCCCACTGCATGGTGCCGACCGCGGCGCACGTCTCGGCGTAGGCACGGTCGGACGGCAGCTCGTACCGGTCGCCGAAGGCCTCGTCGGAGTGCCGGGAGCCGATCCCGCCCGTCACGTACGACTTGGTGCGGACCATGTCGTCCCAGAGCCGCAGCAGGTGCTCGATCCGGGCGCGGTCGCGCCGTTCGATGGCGACGTCGGTGGCGCCCGCGGCGAGGTAGACCATGCGGACGGCGTGGCCCGAGACCGTATCGAGGTCGCGCAGCGGTGCGTGGTCCGCGTAGTACGCGGGGCCGGACGGCGCGGTGGCGAAGAGGCCCGAGCCCCGCCGCTCGACGAACACCTCGGCCTGGCGCAGGTAGGGCTCGTGCCCCGTCTCCCGGTAGAGCTCGACGAGCGCCACCTCGACCTGCGGGTGGCCGCAGTACTCCGCGCGCCCGCCCGGGCCGAACCGGTCCACCACGAGCTCCGCGAACCGCCGCGCGACCGTGAGGAGCCGGTGGTCGCCGAGCCGGCGCACCCCGGCGAGCGCTCCCTGGACCAGGTGGCCCAGGTTGTAGAGCTCGTGCCCGCCCGCCAGGTCCGACCACGGCGGGACGGTCGCGTCGGCGCCCTGGTGGAACGAGGACAGGTAGCCGTCGTCGGCCTGCGCGGCCGTGACGAGGGCCAGCGCCTCCTCGTAGAAGGCGCGGACGGCGGCAGTGCTGTTGCCGGTGGTGTTGCTGCCGGCGGCGCTGTTGCTGGTGACGCTGCCGCCGGCGGCCTCGGCGCGGGCCAGCTCGTAGGCGGCCGCCTCCAGGGTCTTGTAGACATCGGTGTCGGCGAACGGGTAGCGGCCGCGGAACGGCTTGCCGGTCGCGTGCGCCACGCGGCGGAAGTTGTCCAGCACGCCCGACGTGCGTACCTGAGCGATGACGTGCGGCAGCGTCCGCTCGCCGTTGCGGCGCTGCCACCGGCCCAGCAGGTCGTCGGTGAGTGCCACGTGCTCGGCGCCCAGCGGGCGCCCCGCGGGGCGGGCCGGCGCAGTGGTCGCGGCAGGGGTGGTGGCAGGTGTCGTGCCCAGCCGGGCTGCGCGTCGGTGCGCCCCGGTCGTCGTGTCGCTCGGCATCGTCCTCGCCTTCGAAGTGTCGGCCCACGATATGTGATGCGTGATATTTTACTGATCGACGACAGTGGTGTCGATGGGGTGAATGTAAACGTCGCGTTTCGGCGGATCCAGCCGCTTCTTGGCTGGCGCAACGCCCCCGGTCGGCGCGGCTCGGGTACCCTCGGCGCGCATTGACGAGGAGATCCGCGTGCCGTGTAATATACTACTAGCGTTGCCTGACCACCCAGGAGTGCCTCATGAGCGCAGCATCACCCACCCCGTCCGTCCGTCGCCTCCCGCCTGTCGCGAGCCTGCGCGAGCAGGTGCACCGTGCGCTCGTCGCGGCCATCGTCGCCGGCGAGCTGGAGCCTGGTGAGCTCGTCTCCGTACCGACGCTCGCCGCGCGGTTCGACGTGTCCGCGACGCCGGTACGCGAGGCGGTCCTGGACCTGGAGCGCCGGGGCTTCCTGGAGGCGGTGCGGAACAAGGGCTTCCGGGTCACACGCGTGAGCGACCAGACGCTGCGGCACGTCGCCGCCGTGCGCCTGGTGATCGAGCCGGTCTGGATGGAGCGGCTCGCCAAGTCGTTCCCGGTGGGGCAGCTGCAGGAGTTCCGCGCGCTCGCCGACGAGATCGTCGAGCGCGCGCGCACGGGCGACCTGATCGCCTACCTCCAGGCCGACCAGACGTTCCACCTGCGGCTGACCGGGCTGCTGGGCAACCCGGTGGCCGGCGAGATCGTGTCGGACCTGCGGGACCGGGCACGGCTCCTGGGGCTGTCGACGATGGTCGCGAGCGGCACGCTCGCGAGCTCCGCCCAGGAGCACCACGAGCTGCTCGACCTGCTCGCGGCCGGCGACGGCCCCGGCGCCAAGGCGCTCATGGAGCGGCACATCGGGCACTCGCTGGGCACGTGGGCGGGCAAGCCGGAGGACTGACCGGCGACTGACCGGTGACTGACCGGCGACTGACCGGCACGGGCGCGGACGGCAGCACGGACGAAGCGGGACCAGGACCAGACCAACGAGGGGTGGATGTGGCAGCGGACGTCGTGATCGTCGGTGCCGGGATAGTCGGCGCGGCGTGCGCGCGAGCCCTCGCCCGGGCAGGCGCCCGGGTGACGGTGCTCGACCGCGGGTCGGCGGCCGCCGCGACCAGCGCCCACGGCGAGGGCAACCTGCTGGTCTCCGACAAGGGGCCGGGCCCGGAGCTGGAGCTCGCCCAGGTGTCGCTGCGCCGGTGGGTCGCGCTCGCCCAGGAGCTGGCGGACGAGCTCGGGCCACGGTTCCCGTCGATCGAGCACGAGGCCAAGGGCGGCCTCGTGGTGGTCACGTCCGCCGACGGGCTGGCCGGCCTGCGCCGGTTCGCGGCCGCCCAGCGGGCGTGCGGGGTCGAGGCCGTGGAGGTGAGCGCCGACGGCGCGCGCCGGCTCGAGCCCGACCTGGCGCCGGGCGTGCTCGGCGGCGTCCACTATCCGCAGGACGCCCAGGTGCAGCCGGTGGCGGCCGCCGAGGCGCTGCTCGCGTCCGCGCGCCGGGCCGGCGCCGACGTGCGCACCGGCGCCGAGGTGACCGGCCCGCTGCTCGGCGCCGACGGCGAGCTGGCCGGCGTCGTCACCTCCCGGGGCGAGGTCCCCGCGGGCGCCGTCGTCGTCGCGGCGGGCCCTTGGTCCGCCGAGGTCGCCGAACGGCTCGGTGCGCGCGTCCCGGTGCGTCCGCGCCGCGGGATGGTGCTCGTCACCACCCCGATGCCCCAGCGCATCCGGCACAAGGTGTACGACGGCGACTACTTCGCCGCCACCCAGTCGGCGGGCGAGGAGCTGCAGACCTCCGCCGTGATCGAGTCGACGCGCGGCGGCACGGTGCTGATCGGGTCGAGCCGGGAGCAGGTCGGGTTCGACGACCGGCTGCGTACGGAGGTGCTCGCCCAGATGGCGCGGCGCGCCGTGGCGGTGTTCCCGTTCCTGGCCCGTACCAACGTGATGCGGTCCTACCTCGGTTTCCGCCCGTACATGCCCGACCATCTTCCGGTGATCGGCCCGGACCCGGCCCACCCCGGGCTGTGGTTCGCCACCGGCCACGAGGGTGCCGGCGTCGGGCTGGCCCCGGCGACGGGTGACCTGCTCGCCGCGCAGCTGCTGGGTCTCGAGACCCCGGTCGACCCGCGCCCGTACGCCGTCGACCGGCCGAGCCTCGCGGAGCTGCGCCCCGTCCTGACCCCGACCGAGGAGGCCCGGCCATGACGTCGTACCGCGTGCCCGCCGAGCTCGACGCCGCCGAGCCGGCCGCCGACCGGCCCGTGACCCTCTGGCTGGACGGCGAGCCCGTCTCCGGGACCGCCGGGCAGACGATCGCCGGCGTGCTGCTCGGTGCCGGACAGCGCCAGTGGCGCACCACCGCCTCCGACGGCGCGCCCCGCGGCGTCTTCTGCGGGATCGGCGTGTGCTTCGACTGTCTCGTCGAGGTCAACGGCCTGCGGGACGTGCGCGCCTGCCTGCGCCGCGCGCAGGACGGCGACGTCGTGACCCGCCAGGGCGAACCGGGGGTCACCGCATGAGGGACGTCGTGGTGGTCGGCGCCGGCCCGGCGGGGCTCGCCGCCGCCCGGGCGGCCGCGGCGGCAGGGGCGGCGGTCACGCTGCTCGACTCCGCCGACGGGCTCGGCGGCCAGTACTGGCGCCATCTGCCGCCCGCCCGGCAGGCCGCCCGCCAGAGCGTGCTGCACCACCGGTGGTCGACGTTCGGCGAGCTGAGCGACGTGCTGCGCGCGCACCCGGCCGTGACGGTGCTGCCGTCGGCGCAGGTGTGGTCGCTCGAGCGTCTCGACGGTGGGATCCGCCTCAACGTCCTGCTCGGGGAGCCCGACGGGGCGGGGCGGGAGGCCCGCGCCTTCGAGCCGGACGCCGTGGTGCTCGCCACCGGCGCGCACGACCGGACCCTGCCGTTCCCGGGCTGGCAGCTGCCGGGCGTCTACTCGGCCGGAGCGGCGCAGGCGCTGGCGAAGGGGGAGCGGGTGGCCGTCGGGCGGCGGGTCGTCGTCGCGGGTGCCGGCCCGTTCCTCCTGCCCGTCGCATCCTCCGTGCTGCAGACCGGGGCCACCGTCGTCGGCGTGCACGAGGCGGGCCGGATCGGCGCTCTCGCACGCGGCTGGCTGAGCCGGCCCTGGGAGCTGGCCGGGGCCGCCGGAAAGGCCGGCGAGCTCGCCGGGTACGTGGGCGACCTCGTGCGGCACCGGGTGCCGTGGCGTCCGGGCGAGGCGGTCGTGGCCGCGCACGGCGACGGGCAGGTCGAGGCCGTGACCATCGCGCGCCTGGACCGGCGCTGGGCTCCGGTCCCCGGGTCCGAGCACCAGGTCGAGGCCGACGCCGTCTGCGTCAGCCACGGCTTCACGCCCCGCCTCGAGCTGGCGATCGCCGCCGGGTGCGCCCTCGCGCCGGACCGGTTCGTCATCGTCGACGACGCCCAGGCCACCTCCGTCCCCGGGGTCTGGGCCGCCGGCGAGATCACGGGCATTGGCGGAGCGGACGCCGCGCTCGCCGAAGGCACCGTGGCCGGCACGGCGGCGGCGGGCGGCGACGGCGGCGCGCCCGCCGCGCGGCGGGCGGTCCGCGCGCGGGACCGGGCCCGCGGCTTCGCGGCCCGCATCGTGGCGGCCCACGGCGTGCGCGGCGGATGGACCGGCTGGCTGCGCGACGACACCGTCGTCTGCCGCTGCGAGGAGACCACCTACGGGCGGCTGCGCGAGGTGGTCGAGCTCACCGGGTCGCACGAGACCCGCTCGGTCAAGCTCACCAGCCGCGCCGGGCTCGGCCCGTGCCAGGCCCGGATGTGCGGCAGCACCCTGCAGGAGCTCCTGGGGGATCCCACGCCCGCCGTCGACCGCCGCCCGCTCGTCGTACCGGTGAGGCTCGGCGACCTCGCCGCGCTGCCCGCTGCTTCCCCGTCCGCAGCTTCCTTGTCCACCGCATCCTTGCCCACCGCACTGCCAACCAGAGGAGACCAACCATGAACCAGCGCTTCGACCTCGGCGGCGTGATCGTCGCCACCACCCTTGCCTTCACGCCGGACGACTCGGCACCCGCCGGGCTCGCCGTCGACTACGACCGGTTCGCCGCGCACTGCGAGTTCCTGCTCGACAACGGCTGCCGCGGCGTGGGCCCGAACGGCTCGCTCGGCGAGTACTCGTCGCTCACCGACGAGGAGCGCCGCACCGTGATCCAGACGGCCGTGCGGACGGTGGGCGACCGTGGCCTGGTGGTGGCCGGCGTGCACGGCGTGGGGTCGCACCAGGCCACGCACTGGGCCGAGCTCGCCGCCGAGGACGGCGCCGACGCCGTGCTGCTGCTGCCGCCCACCATCTACCGGGCGAACCGTTCGGAGGTGCTCGCCCACTACGCCGCCGTCAACGAAGTGGGCATCCCGATCATGATCTACAACAACCCGTTCGACACCAAGGTCGACCTCACGCCGGACATCCTCGCCGAGCTCGCCGAGCTGGACAACGTCGTGGCCGTGAAGGAGTTCTCCGGCGACGTGCGGCGCGTGCTGGAGATCAAGGAGCTGGCCCCGGACCTGGACGTGATCGCGGGCGCCGACGACCTGCTCTTCGAGTCGCTCGTGGCAGGCGCCACCGGCTGGTTCGCCGGCTACCCGAACGCGTTCCCCCGCGAGGCCGTCGAGATCTACACCCTGGTCACCGAGGGCCGGATCGACGAGGCCCGCGAGCTGTACCGGCACCTCGTCGCGGCGTTCCGCTGGGACTCGAAGACCGAGTTCGTGCAGGCGATCAAGCTCTCGATCGACATGGCCGGGCAGAGCTACGGTGGGCCGACCCGCCCGCCGCGCGGACCGCTGTCCGCGGAACACGAGGCCCAGGTCCGCAAGGACACGGAAGCGGCCCTCACCTACATCGCGGCCCGCCCGTCCCGCTGAGTGCGGCGAGGTCGGGGGGCAGGACGAGGTCGGAGGAAGGGAGAGGACCATGCGGACGAGCAGGACGATCACCGCCGTCGACTCGCACACCGAGGGCATGCCGACGCGCGTCGTCACGGGCGGCGTCGGCCCGATACCGGGCGAGACGATGAACGACCGCCGGCTGTACTTCATCGAGCACCTGGACGAGCTGCGGCAGTTCCTCGTGAACGAGCCCCGGGGGCACGGTGCCATGAGCGGCGCCATCCTGCAGCCGCCCACTCGGCCCGACTGCGACTGGGGCGTGGTCTACATCGAGGTGTCCGGCTGCCTGCCCATGTGCGGGCACGGCACCATCGGTGTGGCCACCGTCCTCGTCGAGACCGGCATGGTCGAGGTCGTCGAGCCGGTCACCGAGATCCGGCTCGACACACCGGCCGGGCTCGTGGTCGCGAAGGTGGCCGTCAGCGGCGGCCACGCGGACGCGGTCACCATCGAGAACGTGCCCAGCTTCGTGACGGCGCTCGACCAGACCGTCGCGGTACCCGGCTACGGCACCGTGCCGTACTCGATGGCGTTCGGCGGAAACTTCTATGCGCTCGTCGACCTGGACGACCTGAAGCTGCCCTTCGACCGGGCCCGGCAGCAGGACCTGCTTGCCGCCGGGCTCGCGATCATGGACGCGATCAACGAGACGGCGCCGCCGAAGCACCCGCTGCTGCCCGGCGTCGAGGACTGCCACCACGTCGAGCTGATCGCGCCCGGCTCCGACGCTCGGCACTCCCGCCACGCCATGGCCATCGCGCCCGGCTGGTTCGACCGGTCGCCGTGCGGCACCGGGACGTCGGCCCGCATGGCCGAGCTGTGGGCCCGCGGCGAGCTCGCCCTCGACACCGACTTCGTCAACGAGTCGTTCATCGGCAGCCGGTTCGTCGGCCGCCTGGTCGGAGAGACCACCGTCGCCGGCGTACCCGCCGTCGTGCCGACCATCACGGGGCGCGCCTGGGTGACCGGCACCGCCAACTACCTGCTCGACCCCAGTGACCCGTTCCCCACGGGCTTCGTCTTCTGAGCCCGTCCGCCGGGATCGCCTGCTGTACCTGCCATCTGCTGAGGAGCCGAACCGATGACCGCCACCGCGGCCCCCGAACACCTTGACCGCACCGTCGACGACGTCGCCCGCCGCGCCCAGGAGGCGTTCGACGGACTCTCCCGCACGGCCCCCGGAGTCCGCGCCGCCGCCCTGCGCGACGCGGCCGCCACCCTCGCCGACCACGCGGACGAGCTGGTCGCCATCGCCCAGGACGAGACCGGCCTCTCCGAGGCTCGCCTGCGCGGCGAGCTCAAGCGCACCCAGGTGCAGCTGCGCCTGTTCGCGCACGTCGTCGCCGACGGCACCTACCTCGACGTCCGGCTCGACGAGGCGGACCCCGACTTCGTCCTCGGCCCCCGACCCGACCTGCGCCGCACGCTCTGGCCCGTGGGCCCCGTGCTGAACTTCGCGGCGAGCAACTTCCCGTTCGCGTTCTCCGTCGCCGGCGGGGACACGGCGGCGGCGCTCACGGCGGGCTGCCCGGTGATCGTCAAGGCACACCCGGGGCACCCGCGGCTGTCCGAGCGGGTGGCCCAGCTCGTCGCCGCGGCGCTCCAGGCGGCCGGGCTGCCGGAGTTCACGCTGCAGCTCGTCACGTCACAGGACGAGGGAGTGGCGCTGGTCGAGCACCCGGCAGTGCGGGCGGCGGCGTTCACCGGGTCACAGCGGGTGGGGCAGCTGCTCGCCGCGCGGGCCGCGGCGC
The DNA here is from genome assembly GCF_042682255.1 of Promicromonospora aerolata. Classification (NCBI taxonomy): domain Bacteria; kingdom Bacillati; phylum Actinomycetota; class Actinomycetes; order Micrococcales; family Promicromonosporaceae; genus Promicromonospora; species Promicromonospora aerolata. Next base: position 1,153,729 of record NZ_JBHUHF010000001.1, on the reverse strand, counting down.
GGCCCGACCCGATCCCGTTCTTCGGGGAGCTGGGCAGCGTCAACCCGGTGCTGGTCACGGAGCAGGCGCTCCAGGAGCGGGCGGGCGACCTGCTCGCCGCGTACGTCGCGAGCGTGTCGGGCTCCGCCGGCCAGCTCTGCACCAAGCCGGGTTTCCTCCTCGTCCCCGAGGGCACCGAGTACGACGACGCCGTGGTCGCCGCCGCTGCGCAGGTACCGGAGCACCGGCTGCTCAACCCGTCGATCGCCGACGGCTACGCGCGGCGGGTCGCCGAGGCGCTCGCGGTGGACGGCGTGCGCGTCGTGCACCCGGGCAGCTCTCGGCACGACGACTCCGGTGCTGGGCCGGGCCAGACCTGGGTGACGCCGACGTTCGTCGCCGTCCCGCTCGACCTGCTGCGCCGAGCGGGGGATGCGCTCCTCGACGAGGTGTTCGGGCCGTTCTCCGTGGTCGTGGAGTACCCCGAGGGGGCCGACCTGGCCGCCGTCGTGGCCGAGCTGTTCCCCGGCAACCTCACGCTGACCCTGCACCTGGGGGAGCACGAGGCAGCCGAGGCGCAGGCGGCCCTCCTGACGCACCTGGCCCGGCACGCCGGGCGGATCCTGCTCGGCGGCTGGCCCACGGGTGTTGCCGTCACACCGGCGATGCAGCACGGCGGTCCCTGGCCCGCGACGACCACCGACGGGACGTCGGTCGGCACCGCCGCGATCGGCCGGTTCCTGCGCGGGGTCACCTTCCAGGATGCTCCGCAGGAGCTGCTGCCCCCGCCGCTGCGCGACGACAACCCGTGGGGCGTACCCCGGACGGTCGCCGCGCGGGGCGACTCGCTGGGCTGGTGACCGCCGTTCGCCGACGGGTTCCGATCCCTACAGTCCCGTCATCCGGAGCATCGCCTCGCCGTAGCGCTCGCCGCTGACCTGGATCCGGTCGGCGCCCGCCGCGATCTCGGCGAGGTCCCCGGCACCGAGCTCGACCTCCGTCGCGCCGATGTTCTCGTCGAGGCGGCTGAGGCGGCGTGTGCCAGGGATCGGGACGATCGACGGCCGCTGGGCGAGCAGCCAGGCGAGTGCCACCTGGGCCGTCGTGCAGCCCTTGCGCGCGGCGACCGCGGCGAGCAGCTCGACGAAGGCGAGGTTCGCCCGGCGGTTCTCCTCGCTGAAGCGCGGCAGGCCGATGCGCATGTCGCCGTCGGCCATCGTCGAGGTGTCGAGCGCGCCCGTGAGGAATCCCCGACCGAGCGGGCTGAACGGGACGAACCCGATGCCCAGCTCGTCGAGCGTCGGCAGGATCTCGGGTTCGGGATCGCGGGTCCAGAGCGAGTACTCGCTCTGCAGCGCCGTGACGGGCTGGACCGCGTGGGCCCGGCGGATGGTGTCGGCGCCCGCCTCCGAGAGGCCGAAGCGCCGCACCTTGCCGGCCTCGATGAGTTCGGCGACGGTTCCGGCGACGTCCTCGATCGGCACCTGGGGGTCGACGCGGTGCTGGTAGAAGAGGTCGATGACGTCGGTGCCGAGGCGGCGCAGCGCGGCGTCGGCCACCTGCCGGATGTGCTCGGGGCGGCTGTCCGTCCCGACGCTGCGGCCCTCCTCGTCGATCTTGAAGCCGAACTTCGTGGCGAGGACCACCTGGTCGCGCACGGGCGTGAGCGCCCTGCCGACCAGCTCCTCGTTGACGAACGGGCCGTAGACCTCCGCGGTGTCGAAGAGCGTGATCCCGCGGTCGACGGCGCCGTGCAGCACCGCGATCATCTCCTCGCGGGTTCCCGGGTTGGGACCGTAACCCTGGCTCATGCCCATGCAGCCCAGGCCGATGGCGGAGACCTCGAGGCTGCTCGTCCCTGATCCCAGTGTGCGTGTCTGCATGAGCGGCTCCATGGTCGTGGCGGAACAGGTGCCGCCCAGGCCATCGGGGGCGGCGGAAGCAGTCTGGCAGGCCTCACTGACACTCCGCAGGTGTCAGGTGTCGTTGTGGGTGGGGCTCGCTAGGGTCGACGGCGTTGGGGGCTCGGGGTGGCGTGCTGGGTCGTCCGCATCTCGAGTTGTCCACACCTTCGGATCTGGAGATGCGGACCGCTCGGATCGAACGTACGTTCGACGCATAGATGACGGGCGAAGCTCAGTGGATGAAAGGGGGCGGTATGACCGAGGACGTGAACCGGAGCACGGCGCACGGTGCCGGCCCGGTCGGTGTGGTGGAACGGTGGTTCCGCCCGCTGACCGCCGGACCGTCGGTCGCGCCGCCCTCCCAGGCGTGCGCGACGACCATCGGGCCGGTCCTGGGCTGGGATGCGGTAGCGCTCGGTGCGGAGGGCCCGCTGCCCGCGGCGACGGTCACGTGGCTCGGCCACGATGCCGGGGCTGCCGCGCCCGCGGGGGTCATGGGTGCCGACGCGGTGGACGACCTGGGTACCTGGCCGATGGGCGCTGGTCTCGTCGAGGTGCTGGAGGGTGTCGACGTCGCCTCGACGGACGACGCGGTCCTGCTGGACGTGGCGGCGCGGTGGCAGGAGGTGGCCTCCTGGGTCACGGCCATGCAGTCCCGAGCCCTCGGCGAGATCGCCCGCCGCCGTCGCTGGACGGAGGAGCACAACGCGGCGGCCGCGGAGATCAGCGCACGCCTCCGTGTTCCGCAGGGCGAGGCGAACAAGCACCTGGCCCGTGGGGCGGGCCTGGCCGAACACCCCCAGGTCATGACCGCTCTGTACCGCGGTCTGATCGACACCGCCAAGGCCGACATCTTGCTCCGCAGCGGTAACCCCCTCACGGTCGAGGAGCGCGAGGCCGCCATCAGCCGGTATCTGCCGCAAGCGCCCGACCACTCCCGTCGGTGGCTGCGCGAACGGATGACCGAGTACGCGACCCGTCTGAAGGGCGCCTCGGAGACCACCAAGCACGCCATGACTCGCCGCGCGGTGTTCCTGGACCCGGCCGACAACTCGATGGCGTGGCTCAGCGCGAACCTTCCTGCCACGGACGCCGCCGCCGTCTGGGACGCGATCGAGACGACCGCCCACACTCTGCGGCGCACCCCGGGTGCGACCCGGACGCTGGCTCAGGCTCGTGCCGACGCGCTGGTGGCGATCGCCACCGGCCGCATCATCGTGCCGCCCGGGCCCGAATGTGCGGCCGCGGAGACCTCCGACGCGACCACCGGCGTAGCGGCGGCGGTGGTCGCGCAGGAGCCGGTTCTGCCGCGGACCACGGCACCGGCTACCGGATGCGTCTGCGGTGGCTGCACCTGCGGCGGCACCGCCGTACGGGTCATCCCGGTCCAGCCGCAGATCCGGGTCACTGTTGCGGCCACGACGCTCCTGGGCTTGGACGACGTACCCGGCCACCTGGACGGGTACGGCCCCATCCCGGCCGACGTCGCCGCCCGGCTCGCGAACGACGCGACCTGGCAGCGGCTGGTGACCGACCCCGTCACCGGAATCCTGACCGATCACTCCACCACCACCTACCAGCCGGGCAAGCTGCTGCGCCAGGCGGTGACCGCGCGGGATCGGACCTGCGCGTTCCCGCAGTGCGACCGGCCCGCACGATGGTCCGACCTGGATCACATCGACCCGTTCGACCACGACCTCGACGCCACCACCCTGCCAGCCGGCACACCCGGACAGACCCGCGCGACCAACCTGCAACCACTGTGCCGTGCGCATCACCTGGCGAAGACCCACCACGGTTGGCACCCGGTCCGCGATCCCGGCACGGGGATCACGACCTGGACCGCACCCACGGGACACCGCTACCTCCGGCCGGCCACGCAGGTCGGACGGGTCAGCAACGACACCACCAGCCTGGTCGAGGACATGCGAGCGCGTCTCGGGCAGCCGCCACTCAGCGAACCACCGATCACGTCGAGTACGGGGCAGAGGCGCGCGGAGCCGAGGTGCACCGGGCAGAGGAGCACCGAACAGGCGAGCACCGAACAGGCGAGCACCGAACAGGCGGACCAGTCACGAACGGACCAGCGGTCGCGACGCTTCCCCGACGAACCGCCCTTCTGACGTTCGGCTGGGAAAGCCGAGGAGGTCGAGCAGGCGGACCGCCGACCAGTGCCCCGGGCGAACGGTGCCCGAGTGCACGGTCCTCAGACCGCGCCGCTCTCACCGCGGTACGGGCGGAAGAAGTCACGCAGCTCCTGCGCGTAGAGCTCGGGCTCCTCGAACGGCGCGAAGTGTCCGCCGCGTTCCGGCTCGGTGACGCGCACGGCGTTGGCGGTGCGCTCGAGCCAGGCGCGCGGCGGGCGCACGACGTCGCCGCGGAACACCGAGAACCCGGACGGCACCTCGACCCGGCGCGTGAGCTGCTCCGCGTGGATCGCGGAGTTCGCGTGATACATCCGCATCGAGGACCCGATGGTGCCCGTGAGCCAGTAGATGGTGATGTTCGTCAGGACCTCGTCCCGGGTGAAGGCGTGGTCGATGCCGCCGTCGCTCCACGCGTGGAGCTTCTCGACGATCCAGGCGGCCAGGCCCGCGGGGGAGTCGTTGAGCGCGGCGGCGACGGTCTGGGGCTTGGTGCGCTGGATCGCACCGTAGGCGCCCTCGGTGGCGGTCCAGGTGGCCGCCTCGGCGAACCAGGCCCGCTCCTCGCGAGTGAGGGTCGCAGGGTCACCGGCGAAGACGGGCAGCCCGCCGTCGGTCCGGTGCACGGCGGCGACCCGGTCGGCGTGGTCGAGCGCGAGGTACCGGCTCACGTGGCTGCCCAGGTCCCCGCCCGCCGCGCCGAACCGCTCGTAGCCGAGCGTCCGCATCAGTTCGGCCCAGAGCCCGGCGACGGCGATGGAGCTCAGCGGCCGCCCGGTCGGCCGGTCCGAGTACCCGAACCCCGGCATGTCGGGGACGACGACGTCGAACGCGTCGGCCGGGTCCGCGCCGTGGGCGCCCGGATCGGTCAGGAGCGAGACGACCTTCGAGTACCGCCAGAACGAGTCCGGCCAGCCGTGGCTGAGCACCACCGGCAGCACGGGACCGGCCGGTGCGACGGCCCGGGCGTGCACGAAGTGGATCCCGAGCCCGCCGACCAGGGTCCGGAAGCGGGGGAGTCTCGCGAGTGCGGCCTCCTGGGCCGGCCAGTCGAACCCGTCCGCCCAGTACGCGACCAGCTCGCGCAGGCGGTCGAGGTCGGTGCCCAGCGACCAGCCGACGTCCTCAGGGGCATCGGGCCAGCGGGTCATCCGCAGCCGGGTGCGAAGGTCGTCGATCGCCTCGGGGGCGGTCCGTGAGACGAACGGCTCGGGCGTGGACTGGGTCTCCGGCACGGTGCTCAGCCTACTTCGGCGCTTCCGCGCCACGACCGGGACCCGCTGAGGGGGAGGGCGGTGCTGGGACCAGAGCCGGGGCTCACTCCTCGAACAGGTCGTCCACCCGGCAGCCGAGCACGTCCGCGAGACGGAACGCAAGAGTAAGGCGCGGGTCGAACCGGCCCTTCTCGATGGCGATGATCGTCTGCCGGGACACGCGTAGCGCGGCCGCCGCATGGCATCCGCACGACTGCGGCCAGAGAGTGGAGCCGACGTGGCCCGCGCCTACGGCGCCAGCTTGCGGGCCGCCTCCAGCAGTGCCCGGGTGCCCTGCGTGAGCGCGCGCAGGTCGTCGACGTCGAGCAGGGCGAGGAGGTCGGGCGGCAGGTCCTCGTCGTGCGCGACGAGGCGCCGGATCGCCTCGCTGCCCTTCTCCGTGCTGGTCACCCGGCGGACGCGGCCGTCTGCCAGGTCGGGGGTGCGCACCGTCATGCCGGCGGCGGTGAGCCGGTCGAGGATCCCCGAGACGGTTCCGGCGGACACGCCGAGCGCCTCGGCCAGACGCTGGGGCGTGGACTCGCGGTCCACCTGCACGAGCGCGAGCGCCCGGAGCTGCTGCACGGTCAGGTCGGTCTCCAGCAGGGGGCGCAGCCGCGTGGCGAAGAACTCCTCGCCGAGCCGGCGGTGCAGGGTGGCGAGCTCGGCGACGAGCTCATCGCGGGTCTGGTCGGTCACGCGCCGACCTTAGCCGGGACCTCACCTCGCGGGCGTGCGACCCCACCGGGCGGGCGCGGAGACCGAAGTTGCGCCGAGGGAACCCGAGCAGGATCCTTTGCGTTAGGCAAAATACTGCGCCGAAGGAGTCGTGGGCCCGGCGTATCCCCAGATCTGGAGGCAGTGTGTTCCGTCTTGCCCGAATGTCGCTCGCGAACCGTGCGCTCGTCGCACTCGCGACGATTGCCGTCTTTGTGGTCGGCATCTTCAGCATGGGGCAGCTCCGTCAGGAACTCATCCCGTCGATCAACGTGCCCATGGTCGCCGTCACGGCCGGCTACCCGGGCACCGCACCGGAGATCGTCGCCGACCGGGTCACCGACCCGGTCGAGACGGCGGTCCAGGGGATCGACGGCGTCACCGGCGTGAGCTCGACCGTCTCGACGGGCCTCTCGGTGACCACCGTCGAGCTCGAGTACGGCACCGACATCGACGAGATCGAGCAGGAGGTCACCTCGGCGCTCGGCAACCTCCAGGATCTCCCGGCGGACGTCGAGCCGCAGGTCATGGCGGGGTCCCTCGACGACCTGCCGGTGGTGCAGCTCGCGGTCTCGGGCGACGGCAGCGAGCAGGAGCTGACCGACGTCATCGAGTCCGTGCTGGTCCCCGAGCTGTCGGGGATCGCGGAGGTCCGTGACGTCACGGTCACCGGCGCCACCGAGCAGCAGGTGGTGATCGAGCCCGACGACGAGAAGCTTGCCGCGGCGGGTCTCACGCCCGCGCAGCTCACGTCGGTGCTGCAGGAGAACGGAACGGTCATGCCCGTCGGTGCGGTCACGCAGGACGGCGAGACGAACAGCGTCCAGGTGGGGACCGCCGTCGACTCCGTCGAGGAGCTCGAGGAGCTGCCGGTCGTGCCCTCCGGGGCGGCCGCGGCCGCGCCCCCGCAGGACGCCCCGCCGGCACCGGACGCCCCGCCGGCACCGGACGCCCCGCCGGCACCGGACGCCGCGCCGAGCCCCGCCGACGTCGTGCACCTCGGCGACGTGGCGGAGGTGCGCGTGCAGGACGAGGCGCCCACCTCGTACTCGCGCCTGGACGGCGAGCCGTCGCTCGCCATCGCGCTGACCAAGACGCCGGACGGCAACACGGTGGACGTGTCGCACGCCGTGCACGACGTGCTGGCCGATGCCGAGGACGAGCTCGACGACGCTGGGGTGACCACGGCCGTCACGTTCGACCAGGCGCCGTTCATCGAGGAGTCGATCGAGGGTCTGACGACGGAGGGCGGCCTCGGCCTGCTCTTCGCGGTTCTGGTGATCCTGGTGTTCCTGGCGTCGCTGCGGGCCACGCTGGTCTCCGCGATCTCGATCCCGCTGTCGCTCGCGGTGACGTTCGCGGTCATGCACCTGACCGGCTACACGCTGAACATCCTCACGCTCGCGGCCATGACCATCTCGATCGGGCGCATCGTGGACGACTCGATCGTGGTGATCGAGAACATCAAGCGGCACCTGTCGTACGGCGAGGACCGGGTCCACGCGATCGTGACCGCGGTCCGCGAGGTCGGCACGGCCATCACGTCGTCGACGATCTGCACGGTCGCGGTCTTCGCCCCGATCGCCCTGGTGGGCGGCATGGCGGGTGAGCTCTTCCAGCCGTTCGCCGTCACCGTCGCGATCGCGATGGGCGCCTCGCTGGTCGTGGCGCTGGTCGTCGTTCCGGTGCTGGCGTACTGGTTCATCAAGGTCCCGGCCTCGGCCGACGGCGGCGCCGCCCTGCGCGAGGCCGCCGAGCGCAAGGAGCGGCGCGGCGCCTGGCAGCGGGCCTACGTGCCGTCGCTGTCCGCGGCCCTGCGCCGCCCCGCGGTGACGCTGGGCGTCGCCGTCGCGCTGCTCGCCGGCACGGTCGCGCTGGTGCCGCGCATGGAGACCAACTTCATCGGTGCGGCGGGGCAGGACACGCTCTCGGTGACCCAGGAGTTCGAGCCCGGCACGTCGCTGGCCGCCCAGGACGACGCCGCCCAGGAGGTCGAGGACGTGCTGGCCGGCGTCGACGGCGTCGAGACGGTGCAGACCACCGTCGGGTCCGCCGACGGGATGGCCGCTGCCTTCGGCGGGGGCGGCGGGAGCAGCGCGTCGTTCGCGATGACGCTGGACGAGGACGCCGACGGCGAGGCCGTGCAGGACGAGGTGAGCGACGCGCTCGACGCGGCGCAGCTCGACGGTGAGGTCACCGTGGCCGCGGGCGACGCCGGGTTCGCCAGCACCACCGTCGACCTGGTCGTCACGGCGACCGACGCCGAGGGCCTGGCCGACGCCGCGAGCGCCGTCGAGGACGCGGTGACGGACCTGGACGGCGTCGAGGACGTCACGAACAACCTCGCCGCCGAGCAGTCGAGCGTGCAGGTGACGGTGGACCGGGACGCGGCGGCGGAGGTCGGGCTCACCGAGTCGACCGTGTCCGGGTTCCTGGCCGGTGCGATGAACGAGTCGAGCGTCGGGACGATGGACCTGGACGGGTCGACGCTCGACGTGGTGCTGGCCGGTGACCAGCCGGAGACCACTGCCGAGATCGAGAAGGTCGACGTGCCGACGGCGGCGGGCGTGGTCCCGCTGAGCGATCTCGTGACGGTCGAGGAGGTCGCGGCTCCCGCGGCCGTCACCCGGGTGGACGGCGAGCGCAGTGCGACCGTGGCGGTGACGCCCGCCGGTCAGGACCTGGGTGCCCTGACGGTGACCCTGACCGAGGCGATCGACGGACTCGACCTGCCGAGCGGCGCCGAGGTGACCGTCGGCGGCGTGGCGTCCGACCAGGCCGACGCCTTCGCGGACCTGGGGCTGGCCCTGCTTGCTGCCATCCTCATCGTCTACCTCGTGATGGTGGCGACGTTCCGGAGCATCGGGCAGCCGCTCATCCTGCTGGTCTCGGTGCCGTTCGCGGCGACCGGTGCCCTGGGCGCGCTGCTGCTGACCGGTACGCCGCTCGACGTCGCCGCGCTGATCGGTGCGCTGATGCTGGTGGGCATCGTCGTGTCGAACGCGATCGTGCTGATCGATCTGATCAACCAGTACCGGGCGGACGGCCGGCCGCTCGACGAGGCGGTCAGCGAGGGGGCACGGCAGCGGCTGCGGCCCATCGTGATGACGGCTGCCGCGACGATCCTCGCCCTGACGCCGATGGCGTTCGGCCTGACGGGCGGCGGGGCGTTCATCTCGCAGCCGCTCGCCCTGGTGGTGATCGGCGGACTCGTGTCCTCGACACTGCTCACGCTGTACGTGGTGCCGGTGATCTACACGCTCTTCGAGCGTCGCGCCGGCGGGCTGACCCCGAAGCGGGCGGCCCGTGCGGCGCGGCGCGCGGAGAAGGCGCAGGCCAAGGCCGTCGAGGCGGCCCGGGTCGCCGAGGCGCTCGCCGCGGGCGGCACCCGCTAGGCCTGGCGGATCCGGTCGTAGACGAGCACGAGCGTCCCGTGCTCGCCCGCCGTCTGGCTGACGAGCTCCCACCTGCCGGCGGGCAACGCGTCGTCGAAGAGCCGCGGCCCGCCCCCGAGGAAGATCGGGAAGACCGCGAGCGACAACCGGTCGACCTGGTCGGCGGCCAGCAGCGCCTTGATCACGCTCGCGCTCGAGAGCACGACGATGTCGCCGCCCTCGGTGGCCTTGAGGTCTGCCACCGCCTCGACCGTCGGCTTGTCGACGATGGTGGTCCGCTCCCACGGCGCCTCGGCGAGGGTGGAGGACAGGACCACCTTGTCGACGTCGACCAGCCACTTCGCGAAGGCCACGTCGCGCGGGTCGGCGCCCTCCTGGTCGATGACGGTGGGCCAGAACCCGAGGAAGCCCTCGGCGTTGACCCGTCCGAGCAGGGCCGTGGTCGCCGGCTCCCAGAGGCTCATCAGGTGGTCGCGGGCGACGTCGGTGACCGCGTACGGCATGACCCACCCCATGTCCAGGGGGTCGGGCGCCGCGTAGCGGCCGTCGAGGGAGATGCTCATGTTGGTGACGACCCTGCGGCCGCCGGTCTGCTCGGTCACTGTGTGCTCCTTGGGTTGTTGGTGCTGTCTGCGTGGTCGGTCGGGTCGAGGTCCGCGGCGACGGCTGCCGCGAGCTGGTCGAGACTCTGGCCGAAGCCGATCTCGATGCCCGCGACGAAGTCCGCGGAGTCGACGGTGCTGTGCGTGATGCCGTAGCGGACGTTGAGGTCCGTGCCTGACTCCGTGGGCAGGAGGCTGATGTCGACGTGGGCGGTGAAGGCGACACCGCCGTCGGGCACCAGCGGGGACGACCGGTAGACGAGGCGTTCGGCGGGTCGGACGACGTCGACCACGCCTTCCGCGCGCCCGACGACCAGGTCGGAGCCGTCCGCGTCGTCGATGTCCCGGTACTCGAGGGTCACCTGCCCACCGGGCCGCGCCTCGAAGACGAGCGCGGAGACACGCAGGTCGTCGGGGGCCCACCACCGGGCGAGGAGGGCGGGCTCGGTGAGGTGGCGCCAGACGTGCTCGGGGCTCGCGGTCAGGGACCGTCGGAACCTGAACGAGCGGTCGTCGGCCCACCCGGGCCGGTCGGCCGCGAGCCGCTCCGCGTGCATGCTGCTGCCGTAGCGGTCGAACGTCTCGCGGGTCCCGCCGACGTCGTCCGCGGTGGCGGCGAGCCGCCCGAGCTCGGCCGCCAGGTCGCGCAGGGGACCGGGCTGCAGGGCGTAGACCCGGCGCTGGCCGCTGCGCTGGGACGTGACGACGCCGGCGCGCTCAAGGGTCTGCAGGTGCTTGGTCGTCTGCGGCTGGCGTGCGCCGGCGAGCCGGGCGAGGACGCCGACCGGGCGCGGACGCTCGGCCAGGAGGGCGACGAGCCGCCAGCGCGCCGGGTCGGCGAGTGCGGTGAGGAGTGCGTCCATGGGCACGAGTATTCACCAATAAGAATATTCGCGTCAAGGAATACCTGCCCAATCCGGGTGGAGGCTTGAGGCCGGCGACCTTGACCGGAATACACCCCGGGGGTATATGGTTACGGGCGTACGGCTACCCCCTAGGGGTAATAAAGCGATCGGAAGGAAGAGACGATGACGACGAGCGAGTACCAGGTGACCGGAATGACCTGCGGACACTGCGAGGTGGCGGTCCGCGGTGAGGTGAGCGGCCTCGCCGGGGTGGAGCGCGTCGACGTCAGCGCCGCGACCGGCAAGCTCGTCGTGACCAGCGCCACCGCGCTGGACGACGCGGCCGTCCTGGCCGCGGTGGACGAGGCCGGGTACGAGGCGGAGCGCGTCTCGTGAACGCACCCCAGCGGCTGACGGTCTACGGCCTCGGGCTGGTAGCACTGTTCGTCGCGGCGTTCACCGTCGCGGGCCTGGTCGTGCCGAAGAGCGCCGTGGCCGCCTGGGCGGCCACGGCGGAGGCCGGCGACCGTGCCTCCACCATGGAGATGGGGTCCGCCAAGGACTCCGTCGACGGGTACACCGCCACGCTCACCGGCGACCTGGCCGCCTCCGGCGAGTCGGTGCTCACCATGACGCTCACGCAGGACGGCGAGCCGGTCACCACGCTGGAGCCGTACCTCGGTGGCTACGAGCATCTGTACCTGGACTTCAAGGTCGACGGGACGGTGCGCACGGCGCACTTCGTCCTGGACACGACAGGGAGGGAATGATGTCCGACACCGCGTCCCGGACCGACGATCCGGCCACCACCGTCGACCTCACGATCGGCGGCATGACCTGCGCGTCGTGCGCCATGCGGATCGAGAAGAAGCTCAACCGGCTCGACGGCGTGACCGCGAGCGTCAACTACGCCACCGAGAAGGCGAAGGTCACCGCCCCGGCGGGCTACGACCTGGGCGCCATCGTCGCCGAGGTCGAGAAGACCGGCTACACGGCAGCCCTCCCGGCACCCAAGGAGGACTCGCAGGACGGCGCCGACGGCGTGGACACGCGGGACGTCGAGCTGCTGTCCCTGCGGAACCGCCTGATCACGTCGATCGTGCTGGCCGTGCCGGTCATCGCCCTGGCGATGGTCCCCGCGTGGCAGTTCACCTACTGGCAGTGGGCGTCGCTGGCGCTCGCGGCCCCCGTGATCGTCTGGGCGGCGTGGCCGTTCCACCAGGCCGCGTGGACCAACCTGCGCCATGGCGCCGCGACGATGGACACCCTGATCTCGCTGGGCGTGTCGGCCGCGTTCCTCTGGTCCCTGTACGCGCTGTTCCTCGGAACGGCAGGCGTGCCGGGGATGACGCACGGGTTCGAGCTCACCGTCGCACCGTCCGACGGTGCGGCCAACATCTACCTCGAGGTGGCCGCCGGCGTCACGATGTTCGTGCTCGCCGGACGCTACTTCGAGAAGCGGTCCAAGCGTCAGGCCGGTGCGGCCCTGCGGGCGCTGCTCGAGCTCGGGGCGAAGGACGTCGCCGTGCTCCGGGCCGGCGTCGAGACCCGCATCCCGGTCGAGCGCCTCGTGGTCGGCGACGAGTTCGTCGTGCGGCCGGGCGAGAAGGTGGCCACCGACGGCGTCATCGTCACCGGTTCGTCGGCCATCGACGCGTCGATGCTCACGGGGGAGTCCGTCCCCGTCGAGGTCGGGGTGGGCGACACCGTGGCCGGCGCGACCGTGAACTCGGGCGGCCGGCTGGTCGTCCGCGCCACGCAGGTCGGTTCGGACACGCAGCTGGCGCGGATCGCGCAGCTCGTCGAGGACGCGCAGTCCGGCAAGGCGGAGGTCCAGCGCCTCGCCGACCGGGTGTCCGGGATCTTCGTCCCGGTCGTCATCGCGATAGCCGTCGCGGCGCTCGGCGTCTGGCTCGGCGGCGGGTTCCCCGTCACGGCCGCGCTCACGGCGGCCGTCGCGGTGCTGATCATCGCCTGCCCCTGCGCGCTCGGGCTGGCGACGCCCACCGCCCTCCTGGTCGGCACGGGCCGGGGTGCGCAGCTCGGCATCCTGATCAAGGGGCCGGAGGTGCTGGAGTCCACCCGCACCGTGGACACCGTGGTGCTGGACAAGACCGGCACGGTCACCACCGGCAAGATGACCCTCCTCGACGTTGTCCCGGACGCCGGGACCAGCCGCGAGGAGCTGCTCCGCCTGGCCGGTGCCCTGGAGGACGCCTCCGAGCACCCTGTCGCGCAGGCGATCGCCAAGGGCGCCACCCAGGAGGTCGGCAGCCTGCCCGCCCCGGAGTCGTTCGAGAGCGTGCAGGGGCTCGGCGTGCAGGGGGTCGTCGACGGGCACGCCGTCGTCGTCGGGCGGGAGGCCCTGCTCGCCGACTGGTCGCAGTACCTGCCCACGCACCTGGCGCACGCCAAGGCTCAAGCTGAGGGTGAGGGTAAGACCGTCGTGGCGGTCGGCTGGGACGGTCGCGCCCGCGGCATCCTGGTGGTCGCCGACCGGATCAAGCCGACCAGCGCGGACGCCGTCGCACGGCTCACCGCACTCGGCCTGACGCCCGTGCTGCTCACCGGAGACAACCGGGCGGTGGCCGAGCAGGTCGCCGCCGAGGTGGGCATCACGGAGGTCATCGCCGAGGTGATGCCGCAGGACAAGGCGGACGTGGTGGCCCGGCTGCAGGCCGAGGGCAAGGTCGTCGCGATGGTCGGGGACGGTGTGAACGACGCGCCGGCCCTCGCCCAGGCCGACCTCGGCCTGGCGATGGGTACCGGCACCGACGCGGCGATCGAGGCGGCGGACATCACCCTCGTACGCGGGGACCTCGGCTCGGCGGCCGACGCGATCCGGCTCTCCCGCCGGACGCTCCGCACCATCAAGACGAACCTGTTCTGGGCCTTCGGGTACAACGTGGCCGCTATCCCGCTGGCCGCCCTCGGCCTGCTCAACCCCATGCTCGCCGGCGCGGCGATGGCGTTCTCCAGCGTCTTCGTCGTCGGCAACAGTCTCCGCCTGCGCTCGTTCAGGAGCCGGTCGGCGGGCCACCACGTTCCCGCACCGTCCCGGCCCGAGGCCCGGACGCCGCAGGACGCCTGACACCATCCAGCACCGACGAAAGGACCCCCGATGGGACACGACCACGACCACGCCGAGCAGGCCGACGGCGGCCACTGTGGCGGCCACTCGCACGCGGCCGCGCCGAGCCACCAGGGCGCCAACCTCCTCGGCCCGTCGGCCGACGAGCTCGCGGAGTGCCCTGTGATGCCCGGCAGCACCGTGATCAAGGCCGACGCCGAGGCCAAGGGCCTGTTCCGCGACTACGCGGGTGAGCGGTACTGGTTCTGCTGCGCGGGGTGCGAAGCCCCGTTCGACGCCGACCCCGCCAAGTACGCGGCGGCGGTCTGACGGACGAACCCGCGGGTTCCGCGGCGGGCCCCCTCGGCCTGCCGCGGAACCCGGCAGGTCGCCGCCTCGCACAGCGCGTCCGACCAACCGGAGATGACACCATGGGCACCATGACCGACACAGGATCCCCTGCCGCGCTCGACGCACGCGGGGAGGGCGACGAGCACGCCCACGGCTACATCACCGACAAGGCGAACTACCTCGCCCGGCTCAAGCGGATCGAGGGGCAGGCCCGCGGGGTCCACCGGATGGTCGACGAGGAGCAGTACTGCATCGACATCCTCACGCAGGTGTCGGCGCTGACCAAGGCGCTCGAGAGCGTCGCGCTGGGTCTCCTGGACGACCACCTCAAGCACTGCGTCGTGGACGCGGCCCGGATGGGTGGTCCCGACGCGGACGCCAAGGTCAAGGAAGCCTCCGACGCGATAGCACGGCTCGTCCGCTCCTGACGGGCCGGGTCACGGCGCCAGGGCGGACGGCATGCCGCTCAGGCGGGCCGACTCGTCCCAGAGCAGGTCGCAGCGCGCGGCGTCGGTAGTGTGCGGGGCCGTGGCGACCGCGGTGCGGCGCACGTAGAACCGCCCGGACACCCCCTCCGTCTCGGTAGAGGTGGCCAGCCAGGCCGGGGTGTCGGCGCCGGCGTCCGGCCCCGGGCTGAACGGGCCGAGCGCTGCGCCGAACAGCTTCAGCGCGCCACGAGCGTCGCGGCCCAGGCCCGTGCCCCGGATGATGCCTGGGTGCACCCCGTTGACGGTGATGCGGGTGCCGGACAGCCGTCGGGCGAGGGCGTGGACGAACATCGCGTTCATGTTCTTGGTCCGCGCGTACGCGACGAAGGGTCGCATGCTCGGCGGCCAGCCGAGGCCGCGCTCCGAGGCGAGGTCGGCCACGTCGACAGGCGTCCGGGCCAGCCCGGTCGGCGACGCGCCCACGACGACGAACCGGGCCGGCCGGCGACCGAGCGGCGCGACGAGCGACCGGAGCAGCAGGTAGGGCGCCAGGTGGTTGACCACCAGCGTCCTGGGCAGGCCGTCGGCCGTGCGGGTGCCGACCGGTGCGACGACGGCGGCGTTGCTGATGACGACGTCCGGCAGCGGGCCCCGGCTCAGCCGGGACGCGAGATCGCGTACCTCGTCGAGGCGGGACAGGTCGGCGCGTTCCTGGCGGAGCTCGGCGTGCGGTACGGCCGTGCGGATCTGGCCGACGGCGTCGTGCAGGCGCTGGTCGCCGCGGCCGACCAGCGTGACCGCACAGCCCTGATCGGCCAGCCGGCGAGCGATCGCGATGCCGATCCCGCCGGTCGCGCCCGTGACGACCGCGTGCTTGTCCATGGGTGCCCTCCTTGTTCGTCTGCGTCCTCCGTGAGGTTGACAGTGTCAACCTAGGTGGCTCAGGTTGACGGCGTCAACCGCATGGTTACGATCGCGGGATGGTGACCGGAACGCGTGAGGCCCTGATCGATGCCGCGGCGCAGCTGCTGGACCACGGTGGTGCGGAGGCGGTGACCCTGCGTGAGGTCGGTCGACGTGCCGGCGTGTCGCACAACGCGCCGTACAAGCACTTCCGCTCGAAGGAGGCGCTGCTGGCGTCCGTGGCGGCCCGGGAGCTGCGCGAGCACAGTCTCGGGCTGTCCGGCGGCTCGCCCGGGGCGACGCTGCGGGCCGCGATGCACGACTACGTCGCGTGGGCGCTCACGTCGCCGGCGCGGTTCAAGCTGGTGTTCGGCGCATGGTCGGTCGAGTCGCCCGACCTCGCCGCCGCTGCGGGGTCGGCACACGCGGTGCTGGTCGACCTGGTCGCCGGGGCGCAGCGTGACGGAGAACTTCCGGCGGGTGACGCGGTGCGGCTGGCGTCCCTGGTGCGCGCGCTCGCGCACGGGGCTGCCGATCTTGCCGCCGCGGGGCATCTCGCTGCCGACGGCAAGGGGAACGCGGATCCGCAGCACCTGGTCGACGACCTCCTGGCCTACCTGCGGACGGTGGCCCAGGCGCCCGGCACGCGGTGAACGGACGTTGCTCGGACCGCTTGACGTGGATACCCCCGAGGGGTATATATGGACTACTGCCGCGCCCTACGGGTGCCACTGCTCAACTCAGGAGCGAATCCATGAACGAACCGCACAACCACCACGCCGGCCGTCCGGTCGTGAGTGATCCGGCGCCGTCGCACGAGGGTGGCCACGGCGAGCACGCGGGTCACAACGAGCACGCGGAGCACGCGGGTCACGGGGGCCACGCCGGGCACGGCGACCACGTGGGCCAGTTCCGCCGGCTGTTCTGGATCATGCTCGTCCTGGCAGTACCGGTCGTCGCGTTCTCCGACATGTTCGCGATGCTCCTCGGCTACCACCTGCCGGACGCGGCCTGGGCGAACGCGATCTCGCCGGTGCTCGGCACGGTCATGTACGTCTGGGGCGGGTGGCCGTTCCTCACGGGGGCGGTCAGCGAGCTCCGGTCCCGCACGCCGGGGATGATGCTGCTCATCGGCCTGGCGATCACCGTCGCTTTCGTCGCCTCCCTGGGCGCGAGCCTCGGCCTGCTGGACCACCAGCTCGACTTCTGGTGGGAGCTGGCGCTCCTGATCGTGATCATGCTGCTCGGCCACTGGATCGAGATGCGATCGCTCGCCCAGACCACGTCGGCCCTCGACTCGCTCGCGGCCCTCCTGCCGGACGAGGCGGAGCGCGTCGACGGCGACCAGATCGTCACCGTCGCACCGGCCGACCTGGTGGTCGGCGACGTCGTCGTCGTGCGACCGGGCGGCAGCATCCCCGCCGACGGCCGCGTCGTCGAGGGCCAGGCCGAGATGGACGAGTCCATGGTGACGGGCGAGTCGCGCACCGTGTCCCGCGGTCACGGGGACGCCGTGACGGCAGGGACGGTCGCCACCGACTCCGGGCTGCGCATCGAGGTGACCGCTACCGGCGACGACACCGCGCTGGCCGGCATCCAGCGCCTCGTCACCGAGGCGCAGAGCTCGTCGTCCCGTGCCCAGCGCCTGGCCGACGTCGCGGCCGGCTGGCTGTTCTGGTTCGCCCTCGGCGCCGCCGCGGTCACCGCGCTGGTCTGGTCGCTCGTCGGGCTCCCGGACGACGCCGTCGTCCGCACCGTCACCGTGCTCGTCATCGCCTGCCCCCACGCCCTCGGGCTGGCCATCCCGCTCGTCGTCTCGATCGCCACCGAGCGGGCCGCGCGCGGCGGCGTGCTGGTCAAGGACCGGCTCGCGCTGGAGAGCATGCGCACCGTGGACACCGTGCTGTTCGACAAGACCGGCACCCTGACCAAGGGCGAGCCCACGGTCGCGGAGGCGCAGCCCGCCGGCGACATCGACGGCGACACGCTCCTGGCGCTCGCCGCGGCCGCGGAGTCGGACAGCGAGCACCCGCTGGCGAAGGCGATCGTGCGCGCTGCCCAGGACCGGGGCCTGACGGTCCCGCAGTCCTCGGGGTTCTCGTCGTCGCCCGCCGTGGGGGTCACCGCGACGGTCGACGGCCGCGAGATCCGCGTCGGCGGGCCGCGCCTGCTCGAGGAGAGCGGGCAGGCCGAGCTCCCCGTCGCCGACACCTGGCGCGACGACGGTGCGATCATCCTGCACGTCCTGCGGGACGGCACGGTCGTCGGCGCGATCAAGCTCGCGGACGAGGTGCGTGCCGAGTCCGCCGACGCGGTCCGGGCGCTGCACGGTCTGGGCGTCCAGGTGGTCATGATCACCGGCGACGCCGAGGCGGTCGCGAGGTCCGTCGCCGACGAGCTGGGCGTCGACCGCTACTTCGCCGGCGTCCGGCCGGAGGACAAGTCGGCCAAGGTCCAACAGCTGCGGGGGGAGGGCCGGAAGGTCGCGATGGTGGGCGACGGCGTGAACGACGCCCCGGCGCTGGCCCAGGCCGACGTCGGCATCGCGATCGGGGCCGGCACGGACGTGGCCATCGCGTCCGCCGGGGTCATCCTCGCCAGCGACGACCCGCGGTCGGTCCTGTCGGTGATCGAGCTGTCGCGCGCCAGCTACCGCAAGATGAAGCAGAACCTGTGGTGGGCCGCGGGCTACAACCTGCTGGCGGTGCCGCTCGCCGCGGGCGTCCTGGCGCCGGTCGGGTTCGTGCTGCCGATGTCGGTAGGCGCCGTGCTGATGTCGCTCTCGACCGTCGTGGTTGCGCTCAACGCCCAGCTGCTGCGCCGGCTCGACCTCCGTCCAGGAGGCCGAACCGGGCAGTGAGCGACTGCGGGACTAGCCCCCGTTCAGGAGCCAGTCGAGGTCGAACGTGGCGAACCGGATGCCGCCGTAGCCCGAGTCGGGCTCATAGAGCAGGCCGACCTTCCCGTCGGGCAGCGTGGCCAGTGTCGAGTAGGCCATGCCGCCCGGCTGGAACACCCGGGACACGGGCCAGGTCCTGCCGTCGTCGTAGCTGACCCGCACGGTGCCGTTGCTGCGCGACGTGGTGGAGGCTGCGTTGGAGAAGAGGAGCACCCTGGCCTCTGCCGAACCGCGAGGCGCGTTCGGGTAGGCGCGCACGATCGAGGCGTTGTTCGTGGGGTCAGGGAGCTCCCGGTCGATCGTCACGCGGCCGTAGGTCACCCCGCCGTCCGCCGAGTAGGCCACCTTGCGGTAGCCCGAACGGGCGGAGTCGCGGGAGTTGAGCATGATGCGCCCGTCGGACAGCTCGACCGTCTTGTTCTCGTCCATGCCGGTGCCGACCGGCTCGCCGACCTGCCAGGTCGTGCCGTGGTCGTCGGAGTAGACCGAGACCGCCTGGAAGACTCCCGCGCCGTTGATGATCGTGTACTGCTGGAGCAGGCGGCCCGCGTGCGGCCCGTACTTGAGCTGGATGCCCTGGCCGGAGGCGGCGAACCGCGAGCGCCAGTCCAGGTCGGCCGTGACATCGGCGGTGATCGTGCGGTGGGTCCAGGTGCGCCCCTCGTCGGTCGACGTCGAGACGTCCGCCTGGATCACACCGCGGTCAGCGGGGTCGACGCCGGGTCGCGAGCCGCCGAATCCCGCGTCGTACGACTTCACGTGGAAGTTGAAGATGTCGCCGGTCTCGCGGTCGACGATGTAGCTCGGGTCGGAGTAGCCCTCGATCGGCGTGGTGGTCTTGCCGGCCGCGACAACCTCCTGCGGGCCCCAGGTGGTGCCGTTGTCCGTGGAGCGGCGCTGCAGGATCGAGTTCGGCCCGGGGGAGTCGGCAGCGGTGGGTCGGCCGTCGTAGGACGCGAGGACGTCACCGCTGTTGGTGACCGTCAGCGCGGGGATCCGGTAGTTGGGAAAGCCGCTCTCGCCGTTGGTCGCCAGCTGCTGCTCGACATAGGTGCCCGGCCCGCCGGCGGGTGGCGCGACGTCGTAGTCGGGCGCGGCCGTCGAGTGGTGGGCGGGTGTCGTGGGGCGAGGGGCTGCGGGGTGCTGCGTGGCCGCAATGGCGGTCCCGCTCATGCCGAGCAGGAGCGCGAGGGCTCCCGCCGTGACCGCGACGCGGGACGCCGGCCTGCGGAGGTGTCCGTTCATGCCGTTCCTTCCGGTGGAGGTGTCGTTTCGGCACGACGGCCGGCCGCAAAAGGTGGCGGAGCGCGGCGACGGTGCCGAACTGGACAGATGACGTCAGATGTCTGACGTCCGGAATGTATCTCTGTCGAGGGAGAGGGGTCAAGAGGGAGCTGGGGGGCTCACGACTGACCGTCGAGTTCGGTCAGTCGATGGACTCCGCCCGCTGGGGGATCCGGTGCAAAGGGCCGACCTTGCCTGAGCCAGTGCCGGTCAGAGGCCCTGCCAGTCGGGCTTGTCGGCGTAGGTCTGGCGGTAGTAGTCGGCGAGCTGGAGGCGGGAGGCCGCCGCGTCGTCGACGAGCACCGTGGCATGCGGGTGCAGCTGCATGATCGTCGCGGGCCACATCGCCGAGACCGGACCCTCGACCAGCTGGTGGACCGCCTCGGCCTTGGCCCGCCCCGAGGCCAGCAGCACCAGGTGCCGCGCCGACATGATCGTCGCCAGCCCCTGGGTCAGGCAGTGCCGCGGCACCTGCTCGACCGACCCACCGAAGAACCGCGCGTTGTCCTCGCGGGTCTGCTTCGTCAGCGTCTTGATCCGGGTACGCGACGCGAGCGAGGAGCCGGGCTCGTTGAACGCGATGTGCCCGTCCGTGCCGATACCCAGCAGCTGCAGGTCCACGCCCCCGGCCTCGGCGATGCTCGCCTCGTACGCGGCGCACGCCGCCGGGAGGTCCTGCGCGAGCCCGTCCGGGCCCTGGACCGCGCCGGGAGCGAAGTCCACCCGGGAGGCGAACTCCCGCTCGATCACGTTGCGGTACCGCTCCGGATGATCCGCAGCCAGGCCCACGTACTCGTCCAGCATGAAGGCGCGGACCCGCGCGAACGAGAGCCCCTCCTGATGCCGGCGCGCCAGCTCGTCGTACACCGCCAGCGGCGACGACCCGGTAGCCAGCCCCAGCACCCTCTCGGGCTTCGCCCGCAGCAGCCCCTCGACGGCATCCGCCGCCAGCCGTGCCAGCTCGCCCGCCGGCGCGATCACAACCTCCATCAGACCCGCTCCTTCTCCTCGGCGTGCACAGCGTCGTCATGCACAGCGTCGTGGCGCACCGCGACCACGTCGCCGGCGGCTGCCGACCGGTAGGCCGCGTCGATCACGGCGAGCGTCGCACGCGCCTCCTCGACCCCGTAGTCGGGCTGCTCGCCGGCCAGCAGGGCGTCGACCACGTGCCGCAGGTAGGCGGCCGCGGCGACCTGGCCGGCGTCGTCGGCGACGGTGGCGCGCCCGGCGCCGCCGAACCGCGCGACGGCGGGCGCGTCGTCGTCGGCCACCGCATGGCCGTGCGACCCGAGCAGCCGCACCGACGACGTGGTGGGCGTCCCGCCGGGCGCGAAGGGAACGCGGCCCAGTGTGATCGTCGCGGTCACCCCGCGTTCCAGCTCCAGCGTGACGACCGCCGTGTCCTCCACGCCTGCCGTCCGGTGCGGTTCCAGGAAGAGCGCGCCGGCGAAGGCGTGCACCTCGACCGGTCGCAGTCCCGTGAGAAACAGCGCCGCGTCTGCGCAGTAGCCCAGAAAGTTGAGCATCTCGCCTCCGCCGGACAGCTGCCGGTCGACCACGAGCTCGGGGCGTTCCACCGACGTGGCGAAGTGGGCGCCCGAGGCGAAGAACTCCAGGTCCAGGTGGCGGGGAAGGCCCACGTGCCCGGCGTCCACCCACGCCCGCAGGCGGCGCAGAGCGGGGGTGTGCGTGCGGTTCACCACGGCGCACGACCGGCCGGACCGCGCCGCGACCGCGACGAGGTGGTCGGCGTCGGCGAGCGTGGTCGCCACCGGTTTGTCGACGACGACGTGGACCCCGGAGTCCAGCAGGGTCGCGGCCAGGCGTGCGTGCCGCGTGGGCTCCGCGCACACGACGACGAGGTCGACCGGGGAGTCGAGCGCCTCGGCCACGGCCGACACGTCGTCGACGACCGCGAACGGTACACGTGCGCGTTCGGCCACGGTGCGGGAGTCCTCGGCGGCTCGGCCGGGGGCTGCTCGTTCCTCCACGAGGCCGACGATCTCGACCCGGCGGTCGGCGGCCAGCAGGGCGAGGTAGTCGGCGGCGTGCCGTACCCCGGATGCGAAGGCGACCCGTACGGCGCTCATGCGGGCACTCCTTCCGGTGCTCGTGCGTACCCCGGCACGTCGGCGACCCGTTCGCGGCGGCCCGAGACCAGGGAGCGTTGCGCGGCGAGCGCTGTCGCGAGCGCGGTGCGCACCTGGGGCGTGGTCACGACCTGCGGCGCGTCGCCGCGGACGACGTCGAGCCAGTGCGCGAGCTGGGCGTGCAGCGCTCCGTCGACGGATGCGGGTGCGACCGTCGCGGCGTCGGAGTGCAGGCCGTCCTCCTCCGCCGTGGTGTGGGCGAGGGTGCCGTCGGTCCCGACCAGCACGATGCGCCGGAACAGCTCGCCGCGACGGCGTAGCGCGTAGCAGAGCTCGAGGGTCGCCAGCGCGCCGGACGCCGTGCGGAGCTGGACATGGAACGAGTCGGGCGACTCCATGTCGGGGGAGAAGGTGCGCAGGCCGCGCGTGAAGACCTCGACGGGCTCGTCGTCGAGCAGCCACACGGCGGCGTCGACGATGTGGGTGCCGTTGTGCACCGGGTGGCCGCCGGACAGCTCGGGGTCGAGCTGCCAGCCACGCCAGCCGCCCGGCCAGGCGTGCCCGGTGTACCAGGAGATGTGGGTCAGGAGCGGTGTGCCGATGTCGCCGTTCCGTGCGGCCCGGGCGAGCGCGGCCACGGCGGGCTGGAACCGCACGGTCTGGCCGACGACGAGCGAGGTGCCGCTGCCCTCGGTCGCCGCGACCATGGCGTCGAGCTGGTCGAGGGTCAGGGCGGCGGGCTTCTCCACCTGAACGTGCTTGCCGGCGCGGCCTGCCGCGACGGTATCGCGGGCGTGGGCGGGTGTCGCGGTGACGACGTCCACGGCCGACACGTCGTCGTCGGACAGTGCGTCGTCGAGGTCGGTCGTGGCGCGTGCTCCGGGGACCAGGGCTGCGAGGGCCGCCGCGCGGTGGCGGTCGTGACCGACCACCCAGCGCACGGAGGCGTCCGGCAGCTCCGCCAGGGTCGTGAGGTGCTCGCGGGCGAACGCGCCGGTACCGACGACCGCGAGGCCGACCGGGGCGCGAGCGCGGCGTCGCACCCCGCTCACGCGGTCTTCCCCTCGAGCGCGCGGTCGATCGGCTCGTAGTGGGAGAGCACCGCGGTGCGGAACGCCTCGACGTCGCCCGCCTCGGCCGCGGAGATCATCTCGCCGTGTGCGCGCGCCGTCTGGACGAGGTCCGCGGCGACGGAGATGCCCAGCTTGGGGATCACCGCCGTGTGGACGTCCCAGAACGCGGCGACGAGCTGGCCCACGAGCGAGTTGTCGAGGCGGGCGAGCAGCCCGGTGTGGAACGCGCGGTCCTGGGTGGCGAAGCTGCGGCTCTGGCCGGCGGCCGCCACCATCTCGTCGACGAGCGCGTGCAGGTCCCGGTTGCTGGTACCGGCGAGGCTGTCGACGATGCGCTCGGCCATCGCCAGGTCGAGGGCCTGCCGGACCTCGACCACGTCCCGCAGTGCCCGCAGGTCGTCGCCAGGGCTCAGCACGCCGCGGAAGACGAGCGACTCGACGAGCGCGTCGAGCGACATGTGGCCCACGAAGGTTCCGTGTCCGTGCCGGACCTCCACGATGTCCAGTGTCGAGAGCGTGCGGATGGCTTCGCGCACGCTCGAGCGGGACACGGCGAGCCGTTCGCACAGCGCCGTCTCCGTGGGCAGCGGGTCGCCCGGTCGCAAGCCCTCGCCCAGGATGAAGTCCTTGATCTGGTCGGCGGTCGTGGTCCGCCGTGGGGTGGCCGTCATGGTGGTTCGTGTCTCGGTCCCCGTCGATCCGGGTGCGGTGGTGTCCCGCGGTGTCGCCATCTTGACCCCTTCGGTTTCTGGTCCTAGTGTCATGCTACACAACATCAGACATCAGATGTCCTCCCTCTCCGCAGAGGTTCGAGGAGGTCTGATCCGACTGTTCTGATCCCACTGTCAGGAGAATCAATGACGCTTCATGTCAGCTCACCTCCCCGGCGTCGCACCGTCGCGACCGCCGCGGCAGGCCTGGTCGTGGCCCTCGGCCTCGCCGCCTGCTCGGGCGGCGGCACCGCGCAGGGCCCGGCCGGGGACGGAGCCGTCCCCGGCGAGGTCGACCAGGACGCGGTGATCGAGGCCGGCATCTCGTACTCCCTCTCGGGTGGTTTCGACCCGATGACCACCACCGGTGCCGTGACAGTAGCGGCGAACTGGCACGTGTTCGAGGGACTCACCGAGCTCGACCCCGCGACGCGTGACGTCTACGCGGCGCTCGGCGCCGACCTGCCGCAGCAGGTCGACGACACCCACTACGAGGTCGACCTGCGTGACGGCGCCGTGTTCCACGACGGCAGCCCGGTCACGACGGACGACGTCGTCTACAGCTTCGAGCGGGTGCTCGACCCCGAGAGCGAGTCCCTCTACGCGGAGTTCGTCGACTTCGTCGACACGGTCACCGCCGTCGACGACGACACGGTGTCCATCGAGCTCAAGTACCCGTTCAGCCTCGTGGCCGAGCGGCTGTCCGCGGTCAAGATCGTGCCCGAGAAGCTCGTCGAGGCCGACTACGAGGCGTTCAACGCCCTGCCCGTCGGCACCGGCCCGTTCACGATCACCCACGCGGCCCCCGACGACAAGATCACCTTCGAACGCTTCGACGACTACACCGGGCCCCGCCCGGCGCAGGCCGCCGGCCTCGTCTGGAACCTCCTGTCCGACCCCGCCGCACGCGTCACAGCGATGAGCTCCGGCACGGTGGCCGCCATCGAGGACGTCCCCTACATCGACCTGCCGACGCTCGAGGGCACGTCCGACGTCGAGTCGGTCCAGTCCTTCGGCACGCTCTTCATGATGTTCAACACCGACAAGGAGCCGTTCGACGACGTGCGGGTCCGGCAGGCGCTCCTCTACGCGCTCGACATGGACGCCCTCATCGAGACCGGGCTCCTGGGCAACGGTGCGGCCGCGACCAGCTTCCTGCCCGAGAACCACCCCAACTACCACGCGGCGTCGACCACCTACGCCTACGACCCGGCAAAGGCGAAGCAGCTGCTCGCCGACGCCGGCGTCAAGGACCTCTCCATCGACCTGCTGACCACCGACACCGGCTGGGTCGCCGACCTCGCACCCCTGATCAAGGAGAACCTCGACGCCATCGGCGTCGACACCACCCTCGACATCGGTCAGTCCGGCGGCCAGTACACCAAGGTCGACGACGGCGACCTCGACGTCATGGTCGCTCCCGGCGACCCGTCGGTCTTCGGCAACGACCCGGACCTGCTCATGCGCTGGTGGTACGGCGACAACGTCTGGTCGCAGTCCCGCTACCGCTGGGACGACGACCCGCGGTTCGCCGAGCTGCAGGACCTGCTGGACCAGGCCGTGCGCACCTCCGGCGACGAGCAGCAGGAGCTCTGGAACCAGGCGTTCGACCTCGTGTCCGAGGAGGTCCCGCTGTACCCGCTGCTGCACCGCAGCCTGCCCACCGCCTGGGACGGCTCGCGCCTGTCCGGGTTCCAGCCCCTGCCCGTGACCGGCCTGTCGTTCCTCGACGTCGGTCAGGTCGGCTGACGCACGCCTGACACCCGTACCGCCCCCGGTCCTCCCGCCCACGTGGCGGGAGGACCGGGACACCAGAACGGACGCACCATGCCCCGTACCACCACCGACGGAGGACCCCGGTGAACGCGCTCCTGCGGCTCGTCGGCCGCCGCCTCCTCCAGCTGCCGATCATGATCCTCGGCATCACGTTCCTCGTGTTCGTCGTGATGTCGTTCTCCAAGGTCGACCCGGCCATCCAAGCCCTCGGCGAGGGGGCCTCGGTCGAGGCGCGCGAGGCCTACCGCGACGCCCACGGGCTCGACGACCCGCTGCTCGTGCGGTACCTCGGCTTTCTCGGCGGGCTCCTGCGCGGCGACCTCGGCACCTTCAGCGCCCGGCAGACCCCCGTCGCCGACGAGGTGGTGCGCGCCCTGCCGATCACCCTCGAGCTGACGTTCATCGGGCTCGCCGTCGCAGCGCTCCTCGCCCTGCTGCTCGGCGTCGTCGCCGCGCTCTTCCGCGACCGCTGGCCCGACAAGGCGATCCGCGTCCTCTCGGTCGCGTCCCTCGCCACGCCGTCGTTCTGGCTGGCCGTCCTGCTCATCCAGGCCGTCACGCTCGGCACGGGGGCGCTGCCCGCCAGCGGCCCCCTGCCCGACCCCGGCGTCGACCTGGCCGGCTACCTCGCCCGTATGGCCCTGCCGGCGCTCGCGCTCGCGGTCCCCGTGGTGGGCCAGCTCACCCGCGTGGTGCGGACCTCCGTCGTCGAGGAGCTCGACAAGGACTACGTGCGCACCGCCATCGGCGCGGGCCTCCCGCGGCACGTGGTCGTCGGGCGCAACGTGCTGCGCAACGCGCTCATCACCCCCATCACCGTCCTCGGGCTGCGGGTCGGCTACCTCATCGGCGGCGCTGTGGTCATCGAGGTCATCTTCGCCCTGCCGGGCATGGGCACCCTCATCCTCAACGGCGTCACCAACAACGAGCCGAACCTCGTGCAGGGCGTGACCCTCGCGGTCGCCCTCGCGTTCGTGCTGGTGAACATCGTCGTCGACATGCTCTACGTACTCGTCAACCCACGAATCAGGACGGTGTGACGTGCGACGACACCTCACGGAACGACTCTCGGAGCCGGCCCTGCGCCTCCGTGCCCTGCCGGCCGGGTCCAAGGTCTCCCTCGCGTTCGTGCTCCTCGTGGTGTTGGCCGCGGCCTTCGCCCCGCTCGTCGCGGTGCACGACCCGCTCACCACCGGCACCCCCGTGCAGGCCCCGGGCAGCGAGTACTGGTTCGGCACCGACCGCCAGGGCCGCGACGTCTTCGCCCGCGTGGTGTACGGCGCCCGGTACTCCCTCGTCATCGGGCTCGGCGCCACGGCCATCGCGCTGGCCGCCGCCGCGGTGCTCGGCTCGATCGCCGCGACGGCGACCAAGGCCGTCTCCGAGACCCTGATGCGGGTGCTCGACATCATCATGTCCTTCCCGGGCATCGCCCTGGCCGCCGTCTTCGTCTCGGTGTTCGGGCGCTCGCTGCCGGTCCTCGTGCTGACGATCGCGTTCCTGTACACGCCCCAGCTCACCCGCGTGGTGCGGGCCAACGTGCTGGACCAGTACGGCGAGGACTACGTGGCAGCGACGCGCGTCATGGGTGCGCGGACCTGGTGGATCCTCGCGCGGCACGTGGCACGCAACTGCGCCGCGCCGGTGCTGGTGTTCACCACCGTCCTGGTCGCCGACGCGATCATCTTCGAGGCGTCGCTCTCCTTCATCCAGGCGGGCGTGCCCGACCCCGAGCCGTCCTGGGGCAACGTCATCGCCGCCGGCCGGGACCTCGTCATGGGCGGCTACTGGTGGGCGACGTTCTTCCCCGGCGCGGCCATCATGCTCACGGTCCTGTGCCTGAACGTCCTGTCCGAAGGCCTGACCGACTCGATGGTCGCCGCGCCACGTGCCGGCCGTGCGGCACGGGCGGACGCCGCAGCGGACAGCGCCGCCGTGCCCGAGGTCGAGGACGTCGACCCCGACGTCACGCCCGCCGAGCCCGCTGTGCCCCTCGCGAGCCGCCTGGCGATGCTCCGTGCCGCCGAGGAGCTGCGCACCGACCGGCCGGTCCACGACGGCGAGACGGCTCCGCTGCTCGAGGTGCGCAACCTCTCGATCCGGTTCCCCGAGCGGCACGGCGACGTCGCCGTCGTCGACGACGTGTCCTTCTCCGTCCGCCCGGGCGAGACGATGGCACTCGTCGGCGAGTCCGGCTGCGGCAAGTCGATCACGTCGCTCGCGGTCATGGGGCTGCTCGACTCGTCGGCCCAGGTCAGCGGTCAGATCCTGTACCGCGGCCGGGACCTGCTCACGATGTCGCCGAGCGAGCGGGCGGCACTGCGGGGCACCGAGACCGCGATGATCTACCAGGACGCGCTGAGCTCGCTCAACCCGTCGATGCTCGTGCGGGCGCAGCTGAAGCAGCTCACCCGGCGCGGCGGGACGCGCACGGCCGAGGATCTGCTGGAGCTGGTCGGCCTCGACCCGGAGCGCACCCTGAAGAGCTACCCGCACGAGCTGTCCGGCGGACAGCGCCAGCGGGTGCTCATCGCGATGGCCCTCACCCGTGACCCGAGCCTGATCATCGCCGACGAGCCGACCACCGCCTTGGACGTGACCGTCCAGGCACAGGTGGTCGAGCTGCTCGACGACCTGCGCGAAAAGCTCGGCTTCGCCATGGTGTTCGTCAGCCACGACCTCGCGCTCGTCGCCGAGATCGCGCACCGGATCACCGTCATGTACGCGGGCCAGGTGGTCGAGCAGGCGCCGACCCGCGAGCTGCTCCTCGATCCGCGGCACGAGTACACCCAGGGCCTGCTCGGCGCGGTGCTGTCGATCGAGTCCCGGTCGACCCGGCTGCACCAGATCCCCGGCACCGTCCCCACCCCACGCGACTTCCCGGCCGGCGACCGGTTCGCCCCGCGCTCGTCGCACCCGGAGCGGGGACTCGGCGTGCGCCCCGTGCTGCGCGCGCTCTACGGGGCACCGGACCACCTCGTCGCCTCGCCCGGCGCCCCCACCACGATCGGAGCACAGCGATGAGCGGCACCACCACGCCAGGCACACCGGCCAGGCCCGACCGGCCCGTCGTGGAGCTGCGCGACGTGCACGTCGTCTTCAAGGCACGTACCGGCACCCTCTTCCGGGCGAACCGGGTGCACGCCGTCGACGACGTGTCGGTGCAGGTGCGCCGCGGCCGCACCCTCGGGATCGTGGGAGAGTCCGGTTCGGGCAAGTCCACCATGGCCAAGGTGCTGGTCGGCCTGCAGGTACCGACCTCGGGCGAGGTCCGCTTCCGCGGCGCCGCGGTGCGCTCCTCCACACCCCGCGTACGTCGGGAGATCGGCAGGGTCGTCTCGGTCGTCTTCCAGGACCCGGCCACCGCGCTCAACGCCCGCATGCGGGTGCGCGAAGCCCTGCGCGACCCGCTCGACGTGCACGACGTCGGCACACCGGCGTCCAGGACCGCCCGGGTGCGCGAGCTCACGCACCTCGTGGGTCTGCCGTCGTCGGTGCTCGACGCGCTCCCCGGCCAGCTCTCGGGCGGTCAGCGCCAGCGGGTGGCGATCGCCCGGGCGCTCGCGCTCGAGCCGGACGTGATCGTCGCCGACGAGCCGACGTCCGCGCTCGACGTCTCCGTCCGCGCGCAGATCCTCAACCTGCTCGCCGACCTCAAGCACGACCTGGGCCTCGGCATGGTCTTCATCTCCCACGACATCCAGACCGTGCGCCACGTCTCCGACGAGATCGTGGTCATGCGCTCGGGCCGAATCGTCGAGTCCGGACCGGCGGCGCAGGTCCTGGACGACCCGCGGCACGAGTACACGCGCACGCTGCTCGCCGCGGCGCCCGCCCTCCTCTGAGACAGCCCGTCTCACCCCTGGCCTCAGGCCGGACCACCTCAGCACCAGAACCGGAGCCTCACGTGACCACGCCCCTCTTCCGCGGGATCGTCCCGCCCGTCCTGACTCCCCTCACCGCCGGCGGTGAGGTGGACGTGGCGTCCCTGGACCGCCTCGTGCGGCACCTCGTCGAACGCGGCGTGCACGGCGTGTTCGTGCTCGGCTCGACCGGCGAGGTCGCCTACCTCACCGACGCCCAGCGCGACCTCGTGGTGCGGACCGTCGTGGGGGCGGCCGACGGCCGGGTGCCGGTCCTCGGCGGCGCGATCGACCTCACGACCGCGCGCGTGATCGAGCAGGCGCGTGCTCTGGTCGGAGCCGGCGTGGACGCCGTCGTCGCGACACCGCCCGTGTACGCGATCAACGACACCGACGAGATCGAACGGCACCTGCGCGCGGTCGCGGCGGCGGTGCAGGTGCCGCTGTTCGCCTACGACATCCCCGTCCGCGTGCGGACCAAGCTGCCGGTCGACCTGATGGTGCGCCTCGGCACCGACGGCGTGCTCGCGGGGGTCAAGGACTCCTCGGGCGACGACGTGGCGTTCCGGCGCCTGGTCGCGGCGAACGCCGCCGCCGGGTCGCCGCTCGCGCTGTTCACCGGCCACGAGGTGGTCGTCGACGGCATGCTCCTGCTCGGCGCCGACGGCGTCGTGCCGGGCCTCGGCAACGTGGACCCCGCCGGGTACGTCCGGCTGTGGGACCTGGCACAGGCGGGCAAGTGGGAGGACGCGCGCAAGGAGCAGGAGCGGCTGGCCGCCCTGTTCGAGATCGTCTTCCAGGCGCACGGCCGGTCCGGCGACGCGGCGGGGGTGGGTGCCTTCAAGGTGGCCGTGCAGCGCCAGGGACTCATCGACACTGCCGCGCTGTCGTTCCCGCTCCAGGCACTCGACGGCGACGTCGCCGACCGGATCGAGGCGATCACCCGTGAGGCGGGGCTCCTGCATGGCTGAGACGCCGGTGCGTCCGGCGGTGACCGGTCGGGTCGTCGTCGGGGTGGACCTCGGCGGGACGAAGATCGCGGCGGCCACGGTCGGTGCGGACGGCGGGTGGGGGACGGTACACACGACCCCCACCCCGGCGAGCGCCGGCCCGGACGCAGTGCTCGACGCCGTCGCCACGCTGGTGCGGACCGTGACGGCCGACGCAGCGGCGTGCCCGTCGACCGTGCTCGGCGCCGTGGGCATCGGCACGGCCGGGGTCGTGGACGTGGTGGGCGGCACGATCGTCTCCGCCACGGACACGTTCCCACACTGGCGCGGGACCGACGTGGCCGGCGGGGTCGGCGACCGCCTGACCGTGCGGGGGACCGCGCCGGTGCCAGTGTTCGTCGAGAACGACGTCGACGCCCACGCTGCCGGCGAGTCCTGGCGAGGTGCCGCCGCCGGGGCCCGCAGCGCGCTGCTCGTGGCTGTCGGCACCGGTGTCGGCGGGGCGGTCGTGCTCGACGGACGCCCCCTGCGCGGCGCCCACCACCTGGCGGGCGAGCTGGGCCACATGCCGGTACCGGGCGCCGAGGGCCTGCTGTGCCCGTGCGGCCGCACCGGCCACCTCGAGGCCGTCGCGGCGGGCCCGGCGATCCACCGCCGCTACCTGGCGCTCGGCGGCGACCCGGCCGCGAAGGACGCCCGCGACGTCGTCGCGAGGGCGCAGCGGGACGACGGCCTGGCCGACCGGGCGGTGCGCGAGTCGGCGACGGCGCTCGGGCGCGCGATCGCCGGCGTCGTGACCGTGCTGGACCCGGAGATCGTCGTCGTCGGCGGAGGGGTCGCCGGCTCGGGGGACGCCTGGTGGTCGGCGCTCGACCGGTCGCTGCGTGCCGAGGTCGTCGACGTGCTCGCTGGCCTACCGGTGCGCCGAGCGGCGCTCGGCGGCGCGGCGGCGATCGTCGGTTCCGCGCGCGGCGCGTGGGACCTGCTGGACCGAACGGAGAGGACGGTATGACCGAGGACGGTATGACCGGAGGACGCAGGACACCGGTCCGCCCCCCGGAGGAGCGCACGCCCGGGGAGGCGCGCTCCGCCGCCGACCGGGACCACGCGCGCGTGCTGGACGCGATGCGCGGGCGCCTGACGGTCTCGTGCCAGGCGTACCCCGGAGAGCCGATGCGTGACCCGCGCACTACCGCTCAGGTCGCCCGGTCCGTGGTCGCCGGCGGCGCGGCGGCCGTGCGCGTGCAGGGCCCCGAGGACATCGCCGCGGTCCGCGCCGTCGTCGACGTCCCCGTCGTGGGCCTGTGGAAGGACGGCGCCGACGGAGTCTTCATCACGCCCACGCTCCGCCATGCGCTCGCGGTGGCGGACGCCGGGGCGCACGTCGTGGCGCTGGACGGGACCCGCCGTCCGCGGCCGGACGGGCGCACCCTCGCCGAGACGGTGGCCGGGCTGCGCGCGGCGGCCGACGTGCTGATCATGGCCGACTGCGGTTCGCTCGACGACGCGCGCGCCGCGCAGGACGCCGGCGTCGACCTGCTCGGGACGACCCTCGGCGGTTACACGGGCGAGCGCCCGAGGACCGACGGCCCCGACCTCGAGCTCGTCGACGAGATGGTCGCGGCCTGCTCGCTCCCCGTGGTCGTCGAGGGGCGCGTGCACACGCCTGCGCAGGCGGCGGCTGCCATGGCACGCGGCGCGTTCAGCGTCTGCGTGGGCACGGCCATCACCCACCCCACGACGCTCACCTCGTGGTTCGTGTCAGTCATAGGTTCTGATCAAACGGTTGACCGGGACGACCGAGTTCCCTAGCCTGACCGACGGCGCGCTGGGCGCCGTGCACCTCCGGAGTCAAGGGAGACCTCGTGAAGCTCATACCCGCGCGCCGGTTGGCGCTCCGCGCTGTGACAGCGGTGTCAGCACTAGCGCTCGTCGCGAGCGGCCTGGTGGTCGTGGGTGGCTCCGCGAGTGCCGCCCCCGCCACCGACGAGGCGGGCACCGGATCGCCCTGGCGGGTGAGCGGACCACGAGGTTCCGACCTGGACGGGGTGCTGCGGCTGGACGGTTCCGGGCAGGTGGCACTGGACGTCGTCGCGGACGGCGACACGGTGCTCTCGGCCACGCGCCTGGGGCTGCGGGGGAGCGACGGCGACCTCACCACCGGCCTGACGCTCGTGGACCGGCAGGACCGCACGGTGTCCGACACGTACACGATGACGACCGGCAAGAGCACACGCCGGTCGTACGTCCACGAGGAGTCGGTGTTCACGTTCGAGGCTGCGGACGGCGCACGCCTCGGCGTCGCCGTGCGGGTGTCCGACGACGGCGTCGCCTACCGCTACCTGCTCGACGGTCCGGGTGCGCACCGCGTGGACGAGGAGTCCGGCAGCTGGGAGCCGGCGACCGACGGGCCGGCCTGGATGCAGCGCTCGTACGCGGTCAACTACGAGGCGGAGTGGACCACCACGACCGCGGCGGCCGGGAACGGCAGCGGCAGCGTCGGATTCCCTGTGCTGTTCCAGCAGGCCGAGCGGTACGTCCTGGTCACCGAGGCCGACCTGCACGGCGACTACTCCGGGGCGCACCTGACGCACACGCCCGGTTCGCTGCGCTACGACGTCGACCTGTTCCAGGGCCGGCCCGTGACCTCGGCGGGCGAGCTCTCGACACCGTGGCGGGTGGCGATCATGGGCGACCTGCCCGCCGTCGTCGGCTCCACGCTCGTCGACGACCTGGCCACGCCGAACGAGCTCGACGGGCAGGACACCTCCTGGATCAAGCCCGGCCGCTCGAGCTGGAGCTGGCTGACCGACTGGAACAGCCCGCGTGACGAGGCGCGGCAGCGCGACTTCGTCGACCTGGCGGCGCGCAACGGCTGGGAGTACGTGCTCCTGGACGAGGGCTGGGACGCGAGCTGGGTGCCGCGCACCGTCCGCTACGCCCACACCCAGGGCGTCGACGTCATCGCCTGGTTCCACAGCCGGGACCTGCGCACGCAGGAACAGCGCGACGAGTGGCTCCCGCGGCTGAAGTCGTGGGGCGTGAGCGGGCTCAAGGTCGACTTCATGGACTCCGACTCCCAGGAGATCCACCAGTGGTACGACGCCGTCGCCCGGGACACCGCCCGGCACGAGCTGATGATCAACTTCCACGGGTCGGCGCTGCCGACGGGTCTGCAGCGCACGTGGCCGCACATCATGAGCTACGAGTCGGTGCGCGGCATGGAGAACGGCATCAGCCCCGAGCGCAGCCTCATCGTGCCGTTCACGCGCAACATCACGGGCTCGATGGACTTCACGCCCGTCGTCTTCTCCCGCGACAACGACAAGACGTCCAAGGCGCAGCAGGTGGCGATGAGCGTCGTGTACGAGTCCGGCTGGCAGCACATCTCGGACAAGCCCGAGGGGTACGCGGACGAGCCGGACGCCATGCCGTTCCTGCAGAACCTGCCCACGACCTGGGACGAGGTGCGGCTGCTCAGCGGAACGCCGGGGCAGGACGTCGTGCTGGCGCGCAGGTCCGGTGACCGGTGGTTCGTGGGCGGCATGCGCGCGGGCTCCGGTGAGCCGTTGCACCTGCCGCTGGACGGTCTCGGCAGGGGCGGCCAGGACGTCGTCGTCGACCTGCTCGCCGACGACGGTACGAACGGGTCGGCCACCGTGCACACCACGGTCCGGGCTGCGATCGGGGAGACGCTCGAGGTGCCGACCGCGAACAACGGCGGTTTCACCGCGGTGGTGTGCCCGGCGACCGAGGGCCGCACGACCTGCCTCGAGCCGGTCGAGGCGCGTCCGGCGGCGGCGCTCGCCGTCGAGCCGGTGCAGGCCGACGTGGAGCCGGGAAGCACGGTCGAGGTCGAGGCCACGTTCTCGGTGGCCGATCGCGACGTCACCCGCGTGCGGCTGACCCCGCAGCTGCCGGACGGCTGGACGGCGGACCAGGGCACCCGGACCGTCACCCGGCTCCCCGCCGGCCAGGACGCCCGGATCACCTGGCAGGTGCGCGTGCCACAGGGCGCGACGGGCACGCACGAGGTGCCGGTCACGGTCACCTACCGCGCCACGGGTGCCGCCGGCGCGCCGGGCGACTCGGGCACCGGTCGCTACACGGCGGCGAACCAGGCCACGCTGTGGGTGACGCCGCCGGCACTGACCGGGGACCACCACGTCTCCGACCTCGACTGGATCGAGGAGTCCAACGGCTACGGCCCGGTCGAGCGCGACGCGTCGAACGGTGAGGCGGTCGCGGGGGACGGGCAGCCGATCACGATCGCGGGCGTCACCTACGCCAAGGGGATCGGTATGCACGCCCCCGGCTCCCTGACCGCCTGGCTCGGCGGCACGTGCACGGCGTTCCGCGCGGTGGTCGGCATCGACGACGAGGTGACCGGGCCCGGATCGGTCCGGTTCCACGTCTACGGTGACGGCGTCCTGCTGACCGAGACCCCGGTGCTGACCGCGGCCGACGGCGGCGTGCCGCTCGACGTCGACGTCACCGACGTCCGCCGGCTGCGCCTGGCCGTGTCGGACGGCGGCGACGGCAAGAACTTCGACCACGCTGACTGGGCCGACGCGCGCGTCGAGTGCGGGCAGGCCTGACGGCCCCGTGTCGTCCGGGGGCACGTGGCCCGCCGTCGATGCCCGGCAACCGGTCCGGATTGCATAGGCTGCGGACATGACGACACATCGATCGGAGCGGGGCGTGCCGTGGGTGGACTGATGGGACTGCTGGACGACATCTCCGTGCTGGCAAAGCTGGCCGCGGCGTCGATCGACGACGTCGGCGCGGCCGCGGGCCGGGCGACCGCGAAGGCGGCGGGTGTCGTCGTGGACGACACCGCCGTCACACCGCAGTACCTGCGCAGCGTCGCGGCCAAGCGTGAGCTGCCGATCGTCAAGAAGATCGCGATCGGTTCGATCCGCAACAAGCTGCTCTTCATCCTCCCGGCCGCGCTGCTGCTCAGCCAGTTCCTGCCGTGGCTGCTGCCGATCATCCTCATGATCGGTGGCACCTACCTGGCCTACGAGGGCGCGGAGAAGATCTGGCACAAGGTCTCAGGTCACCACGACGCCGTGCTGCCGGCCACGGAGGTCAGCCCCGAGGCGGAGAAGAAGATGATCGCGGGCGCCGTCCGCACCGACCTCATCCTCTCCGCCGAGATCATGGTGATCGCACTCGCCGAGGTGGCCACCGAACCCTTCTGGTCCCGGCTCGCCATCCTCGTCGTGGTCGCGTTCGTCATCACGATCATCGTCTACGGCATCGTCGCGGCCATCGTGAAGATGGACGACGTCGGGCTCCGGCTGGCCCAGTACGAGTCCGGGTTCTCCCAGACGGTCGGCCGGGGCCTGGTCAAGGCCATGCCCAAGGTGCTCGCCGTGATCTCCGTGGTCGGCACCATCGCCATGCTCTGGGTGGGCGGGCACATCCTGCTCGTCAATCTCGGGGTGGACGGCACCGGCTGGGTGCCGGCACCGTACGACTGGGTGCACCACCTGGAGGTGGCGATCCACGACGGCACCGGCGCGTTCGGCGGCACGCTCGGCTGGCTCTTCAACACGCTGTGCTCGGCGATCGTCGGCCTGGTGGTCGGCGCCGCCGTGGTGGCCGTCATGCACCTCCTGCCGTCCCGCAAGAAGAAGGACGAGCCGGTCAGCCACTGACCGGCGTGCGCACCGTGCCGAACGTCAGGCTCCCCGGACGCAGCCGGAAGCCGAGACGCTCGTAGAGCCGGATCGCGTTCGTGTTGCCCGCCGAGGCGTGCATCATGGCGCGCGCGCCGCGCTCGTGGGCGTGGTGGACGACGTCCAGGACGAGTCGCGAGGCCAGTCCTTGCCCGCGGTGCCGCTCGTCGGTGGCGACGGCGCTGATCTCCGTCCAGCCGGCGGGCGCCAGGCGCTCGCCGGCCATGGCCACGAGCTGCCCGTCGCGCCGGATGCCGACGTACCGGCCGAGCAGGTAGGTCCGCGGCAGGAACGGGCCGGGCTGTGCGCGCGCCACGAGGTCCAGCATCGCGGGGACGTCGGCGGCGCCGAGGACCACCGCCTCGTCGTCGGGCCGGCCGTGCAGGCGGCCGGTCTCGACGAGCTGGGCGCCCTGGAAGACGTCGCCGCGGACCCAGCCGGGCGGCAGCACCACCGACTCGGGCGGCGCCGGGAACTCGGCGCCGTGCCCCACCAGGTCGACGATCGCGTCCCAGACGCCAGGGTCGTCCCAGGTGCGGACGGCGGCGAAGGGCGAGACGTCGGCCGGGTAGCGGCGGGCGAGGTCGCCGCCCTCGGCGAGGTGGGCGTGCGCGCCCGTGAGCGCCGACCAGGCGGGGTTGTCCAGGACGGGGTCGTCCGCTGCCTCCCGAGGGGCGCGGCGGTCCGTGTCGATGATGCTCATACGAGGTTTCCGGACGTGAGGTTCACGTCCATCCCAACGGGCGCCCGACCAGCTGCATTCCAGCGGCTCACGCGTGGCGCGGCACCGTGCTCGAACGCCGCTCGCGGAGCCTGGCGGGCGATCCGGATGTCGTCGTCGCCTACCACCGACACGTCGCGCGCGTCGAGCCCGGCCTCCGCGACGGCGCTCAGCACGCCGATCGCCAGGTGGTGCCGATGGCTCGCTAGCCTGACGACTATTACCACTATTGCAATACTTTGACATGGTGGTAATCCGTTCGTACGCTCCTCGGCAGGTCAGGCCGCCGACGGCACGGCCGAGGAGGAGACGGGCGATGAGGTTCAGGTTGAGGATGAGGTTCAGCAGGACTGCGGCGGCGCCGACGGCGGCCGGGTCATGACGCGCGCGCCGGCGTCCGGCCCGCCCGCCCTGTACACCCGTGAGGTCCTCGCCGGGCTCGTCGGCGCGGTGGCCGACCGGCTCGGCGACCGGATCGCGGACGCCGTCGGACGCTGCATGTCCGACACCCTCGCCCGCACGATCACCCGGCACCCGGACGGCACCGCCTTCGTGATCACGGGGGACATCCCGGCGATGTGGCTCCGCGACTCCACCACGCAGCTCGCTCCCTTCCTGCACCTCGTCGGCGCGGACGAGCGGCTGGCCGACACGGTCGCCGCGGTGTCGCGCCGACAGCAGTCCTCGATCCTGCACGATCCCTACGCCAACGCGTTCAACGACGGCCCGACCGGTGCCGGGCACCGGGACCGGACGGGGCGGTCGGGCACGGGGGAGTCGGACACGAGGCAGTCGGCGTGGGTCTGGGAGCGCAAGTACGAGATCGACTCGCTCGCCTACCCGGTGCAGCTCGCCCACGACCTGTGGTGCGCCACGGGCCGGACGGACCACCTCGAGCGGTTCGGGCAGGTCGCCCGCACGGTCGTCGATCTGTGGCGTGCCGAGCAGCGGCATCACGAGGGTTCCCCGTACACGTTCGAACGGGACGACTGCCCGCCGTCCGACACGCTGGTGCGGGACGGGCGTGGCCCGCGGGTCGCGTACACGGGCATGACCTGGGCCGGGTTCCGGCCCAGCGACGACGCCTGCCGGTACGGGTACAACGTGCCCGGCAACGCGCTGGCCGCCGTCGCGCTCGGCCACCTGGGCCGGATCGCGTCCGACGTGCTGCACGACGACGCCCTGGCCACCGACGCCGCGGCCCTGCGGTCGGACATCGAGCGCGGCATCCGCGAGCACGGCGTCGTCCCAGGACCGCGGGGCGAGGACGTGTACGCCTACGAGGTCGACGGGCGCGGGGGAGTGCTGCTGGCCGACGACGCCAACTCGCCCAGCCTGCTGTCCCTGCCGCTGCTCGGCTGGTGCGCCGCCGACGACCCGCTCTACACCGCCACCCGCGACCTGGTGCTCAGCGACGCCAACCCGTACTACTACCGTGGGTCGGCAGCCGCCGGCATCGGCAGCCCGCACACGCCCGCCGGCCACGTCTGGCCGATCGCCCTGGCGATCCAGGGGCTGACCTCCACCGACCCGGACGAGGCCCGCCGCCTGCTGGACCTGATCCTGGCGACCGACGCCGGGACCGGGGCCGTGCACGAGTCGTTCCACGTCGACGACCCCGCCGTCTACACCCGCGAGTGGTTCTCCTGGGCGAACGCGATGTTCTGCGAGCTCGCCCTCGAGGTCGCCGGCCTGCGCACCTACCGTCGCCCGGTCATCGCCCCCACGGCGCGGACCACGGTAGATTCACCGGTCAGTTCCGACCGGTGAAAGGGCACCCGTGAGCCAGCCGCTCTACCTCGAGGTGTACGAGAAGCTCCGCGACGCGATCCACGCCGGCACGTACCGGGTCGGCGACCGGATGCCCGCCGAGACCGAGCTGACCAAGCAGCTCGGGGTCAGCGCCATCACGCTCAAGCGCGCGATGGACCTGCTGCGTGCCGACGGCTACATCACCCGCAGGCCACGGCTCGGCACCGTCGTCGTGAGCGAGACCGCCACGGCCGCCGTCGGTGCGGGCGGCGGCCCCACGCCCCTGATCGGGTGCGTGCTCACGGACTTCGACGACGCCTTCGGCACGCGGGTGCTCGCCGGGCTGGTCGACGCGTCGGGCAGCGTCGCGAACGTGGTGGTCAAGCGCAGTCTCGGCAGCCGCGAGGCCGAGGACGACATCGTCCGGGCGCTCGTGGCCGACGGCGTGCAGGGGCTGATCCTCGAACCGAGCTCGTCGCAGTACGTGCCCCCGGCGGTCCTGGAGCTCATCACGCAGTCGTTCCCGGTGGCGATCCTGGACCGCGTGTTCGACGGCGTCCCCGTGACGTCCGTCTGCTCCGACAACGTCTCGGCGGGGCGGCAGGCCGCCGAGGTCCTCTTCGCGGCGGGGTACGACCACGTGGGGCTGGTCTCTGCCGCGAACAGCGTCTCGACCGTGCAGGACCGGCTCGACGGCGTCATCGACGCGCACGCGACCCGGCACGTCCCGTTCGACCCGGCCCACCAGTTCCGGCAGGTCCGGTCCACGATCCCCGGGAGCGGCGTCGCGCCCGACGACGACCTCGGCGAGCTCGAGAAGTTCCTCGCCACCCATCCGGAGCTGACGGGGCTGGTGGCCACCGAGTACAACATCGCCGTGCTGCTCCGCGAGGCCGCGCAGCGCGCCGGGCGGACCGTGCCCGACGACCTCGGCATCGTCTGCTTCGACCACCCGGACGCGTTCCACGACCAGGCGCGCTACCGGTTCACGCACCTCCGGCAGGACGAGGCGCGCATGGGCCGCGAGGCGGTGGGCCTCGTGCTCGCGCAGGTCCGTGGCGCGGGGCAGGTCACCAAGGTGACGTTGCCGACCGAGCTCGTGCCGGGCAGCTCGACGCGCTGAGCGCGCGGCGTCCGGCTCAGCAGGGCGGCCGGTCGTCGCCGGACGGGCGTTCGGCCGTGGCACGGGCGTGTCGCAGAGGCCGGCCGGTCAGGGCGCGCAGGGTCAGGTCGTGACATGCGTGTCCAGGACCGTCGGTGGTCGCGCGTGGGTGCGGCCGGTCGGAGCCGTCCAGGTGGTGACACCGCTGAGAGGGTCACGGACGACGCCCCACCCGGCGTGCGTCTTCAGCAGGTGGTGCCGGCGGCACAGTGGCTGGAGGTTCTGCGCGCGGGTCTGGCCAGGGGACCCAGGTGGTCGGGCCGCTGGGTCGTGGTCGAAGGGCACGACGTGATCCAGGTCGCCCCGGACGGCAGGGACGTCGCAGGTCAGGAACGTGCATGTCTCGTCACGTGCCTGGACCGCGGCGCGCAGCAGCTTGCCGGGCTGGTACGTGGTGGTGGAGTAGTCCGTCAGGATCCCGGTCACGGGGTCGGTGACGAGGCGTTGCCAGGTCGCGTCCTCGGCGATCAGGCGTGCCGTGTCGGCGGGGATCGGTCCGAAGCCCGCCAGGTCACCTGGCGCGTCACCCAGGCCGAGCAGCGTGCCTGCCGGCACCGTGACCCGCACCACCGGCCTGGTCGGCGTGATTCGCACGACCTGGACCGTCTCGTGCACGACGGGTGCCCGTCCGCCACACGTGCAGGCGGTCGCCTCCGCCGGGGAGGTGCTCGTCGCCGTGTCGGCTCCGGTGCCGGTCGCGGTGGAGGTGCCGGTCGCGGTGTACCGGTCCGTGGGCACGAGGCGCCCGGTGACGATCCCGGTCAGGGAGTCCGCGCGAAGCTGGCCCAGCGTGCGGTCCTCACCGGCGACGTGTCGGAGCTGGTGGGCCATGTCGTCGACCACGCCCCAGACCGCGGCCGCGTCCACAGCCGGCAGGTACGCCGAGAGCCAGCCCATGTCGTTCTCCGCACGGTCCACCTGGACGCACCGCTGCTCCGCCGCGGCCCTCGCGGCCTCGCCGGCAGCGTGGCGCGCTTTGGCGAACGCGAGCATCCGGGTCTGCAGCCACTTCCACGTCCGTCGGGGCGCCTGGGGCAGGAACCGCGTGATCGCCTCCGTCCGCTCAGCCACCGTCAGCTGCGTCGCCGACCGCAGCAAGGTGTGCGCCTTGCGTACGTCGATCCGCCCGGCGACCAGCGCCGCGATCACCGTGGGGTGCTGGGTGCCGGACTCGGCCCGGACCACGACCTCGGTCGCCTCCCGCTCCGTGACGACGAGCTCGCTGGTGACCTGGCCGACCAGGGACGCGTGCGCCAACGGGTTGGTCTCCCTCGCGGCCCGTTCGGCGACGACCCGGGCCTGGAGACCAGCGGCCCAGGACTGCAGGCGTCCGCACGCCGTGGCGAGGTCGGCGAGTGCGTCGTCGGGCAGCTCGGCCAGCAGATCGGGGTCCAGCTCGGTGGCCCGGTCCGTGGCGTCGGCGACGACCCGGGCCAGCTGGGCGCCGGGTGCACCGGCCAGCGCCTGCTGGAGGATCTCCACCGGGCACAGCACGACCGGTACGACGGACGGCGGCCAGTCCAGACCTGCGGTCTGACCTGCGTACATACCTAACACCTCCTCATCTTGTTCATGGCAAGACATGCTGAGCCGTGCCAACCCTGCGGACCTGTGTTCGACCCTAATGGCCACCACTGACATCACACCCGGCGGTCTGCCCGCCGGGCAGGGGGTGCCGAAACCCGGCCGACGGGGGATATCCACTCAGGTAGGTGCATTTCACCTGTTCCTAATGTAGGTTTTGCGATGAATCCGGGACGCAACGTCGCGCCCGGGGGAGGAGCTCATCGATGTCGATGCTGCGTCGCATCCGCCTGGTCCTGCTCAGCCTCGCCGTGCTCGTCGGCCTTCAGCCGGTGGTCGCCGTCCAAGCGGCACCACCCCCACAGCTTCCGGCGGCGTCCGGAGCGACCGAGGTCGCCCGTGCCCGGGTCGCGACGGAGGTGCTGCTGGACTCCTACGACGAGCAGAAGGCGTGGTTCCCGTCGAGCTGGTGGAACTCCGCGGTCGCCCTGCAGACGATCGGCGACTACATGAAGCGCACCGGCGACCGGAGCTATCTCGACGAGCTGGACCACAGCTTCGAGACGAACAAGGGTCCGTTCCCGGCCGGCGAGCGGTCCACGGACGAGATCTACGGCAACTTCACGAGCCGGGCCATCGACGATGCCGGATGGTGGGCGCTGAACTGGGTCACCGCCTACGACCTGACGGGTGACCAGAAGTACCTCGACATGGCGGGGACCATCGCGGACTTCATGCATGGTTTCTGGGACCCGAGCACCTGCGGCGGCGGCATCTGGTGGAACGAGGAGCGCACCTACAAGAACGCCGTGACCAACGGGCAGTGGGTCCGCCTGACCGCCGAGCTGCACAACCGGATCCCGGGTGACACGGCCTGGTTGGAGCGGTCCCAGGAAGCCTGGGACTGGTACCTCGCCAGCGGGATGATCAACGCGGACGGCCTGGTCAACGACGGGCTCACCGACGACTGCGCCAGCAACGGCGACACCGTCTGGAGCTACAACCAGGGCCTGGCGATCGGCGCCCCCCTGGAGCTGTGGCGAGCGACCGGTGACCCGGAGCTGCTGGCTACCGCACAGCGGTTGGCCGACGCCGCGCTCGCGTCCGACGAGCTGGTCACGGACGGCGTGCTGACGGAGTCGTGCGATCCGCTGGGGCGGACGTGCGACGACAACCAGAAGCAGTTCAAGGGCATCTTCATGCGCTACTTCACGGAGCTGGCGGACAGCACGGACGAGCCGCGCTACGACGCGTTCGTCGACCGCCAGGCCGAGACCATCTGGGCGAACGACCGCGACTCCTCCGAGCGGC
Organism: Promicromonospora aerolata; assembly: GCF_042682255.1. Lineage (NCBI taxonomy): Bacteria > Bacillati > Actinomycetota > Actinomycetes > Micrococcales > Promicromonosporaceae > Promicromonospora > Promicromonospora aerolata. The sequence goes on along the minus strand of NZ_JBHUHF010000001.1, from coordinate 1,111,339 downwards.
TGGGCCTGCGGTGGGCCGGGGCGAGCAGCGAGGCGTCGCCGAACGTGTTCGACTGGCGCACCCAGGCGAGCGCCCTCAGCGCCCTGATCGCCGACGTTCCGCAGGACGCGCCGCGCCGGTCCCTGTCCGCGACGATGTCACCGACCCAGCTCGTCATGATGCCCAGCCCGGGCGCGGCGTCGTCCGTGCGCACCGCGGTCGAGGTGGCGGCGACGTCTCCTGGCCGGCGGCCGGTCCACGTGGACGTGCGCGTCAGCGGTCCGGACGGCTGGACCGTGGACCCGGTCAGGAGCCGGGTCGAGCTGGCGTCGGCGGGCGACGGCACCCCGGCTCGGGCGAGCGTACCGCTGGATGTCTCGGTGCCCGCGGACACCGAGGACGGCAGCTATCCGGTGGCGGTGACCGTCACTGCCCGGCCCGGTCTCACCTACACGACCCGGGCCACGATCCAGGTGGCGAGCACCATCGACTTCGATGCCGGGTCGACGCAGGAGCTCGCATGGCTCTGGGACGCCGGCGGATCCGGGCTGAGCCATGTCGGGAGCCGGTTCGCCGACGGCACCAGCCACTTCATCTACAAGTTCCCGTTCCCGGCCGAGGCCACCTCCGCCGAGGTGACCCTGACCATCGACAACCAGTACGTGGTCGACGTCGGACCCGACGGCGAGAGCTGGACCACGGTCCTGGCCGAGGACGAGCAGATCCGCGACAGCTCCAACAAGGCCGACCACACGCTCGACCTGACGCCCCATCTGGGACCCGACAAGGCGGTCTACCTCCGGGTGACCGATGCCTTCACCGAGGACGGGTGGGGCGGCGGGGTCTACCACGTCTCGGCCCAGTTCGGCACGTCCTGAGCCCGGGCCGTCCGCACCGCGCGCGGTAGGTTCGGGTCCATGCGACTCGAGGGCAGACGGGTACTGGTCATCGGCGGTGGCGGCGGCGGGATCGGCCGCGCGGTGACGCGGGCGTTCGGCGCGGAGGGGGCCGCCGTGGCCGTGGCCGACCGGGATCCGGAGCGCGCGGACGAGGCGGCGGACGAGCTCCGTGCCGCCGGGGCGACGGCCGTGGCGCTGGCGGTCGACGTCCGTGACGGGGGCGAGCTGGCTGCTGCGATCGCTGCCGCCGTGCGTGACCTGGGCGGCCTCGACACGCTGGTCACCGTGGTGGGCGGGCAGCTGGAGCTCGTCCCGGCGGTGAAGCTGCACGAGATGCTCGACGAGGACTGGGACCTCGTCTACGAGCTCAACCTGCGCTACGTGGCGCGGGCGGTCCGGCTCGTGCTGCCGGTGTTTCTCGAGCAGGGCCACGGATCGGTCGTCAGCGTCGGGTCGGTGACGGGGATCATGGCCGCGCCGCACCAGGCGGCCTACGGCGCGGCGAAGGCCGGGCTGCTCAGCCTGGCCCGGACCGTCGCGGCCGAGTACTCGGCCGACGGCATCCGGATGAACGTCGTGGTCGCGGGAGCGATCGCGACGCCCGTCAACCCGGCGCCCGACGGCTGGGTCGACCCGATCCCGGTCGGCAGGTACGGCAGGAGCGACGAGGTGGCCGACGCCGCGGTGTACCTGGCGAGCGACGCGGCGTCGTACGTGACCGGACAGCGGCTGGTGATCGACGGCGGCGTGTCGGCGCGCGGCCCGTTCGGCTAGCGGTCAGGCGTCGCCGGGTGGTCGGACTGCTGTGCGTTCGTGCGGGTCGGCGGAAGGCAGGATGGGGCCATGAGCGAATCCGAGATCACCGCAGCAGTCACCGAGGTCGAGGCCCAGGAGGCCGAGCTGGTCCTGACCACGTTCACGCACGACCAGGCCTGGCAGCTCGGCGCCCGGCTCGTCGAGCTGGCGACCGAGCGCGACCTGCCGGTCACCGTCGACATCCGCAAGGGCACGCAGCAGGTGTTCCATGCGGCGCGGCCCGGCACCACGCCCGACAACGACTCGTGGATCGACCGTAAGGTGCGGGTCGTCTACCGGTTCGGTGCCTCGTCCTACCTGGTCGGTCTGCGCGCAGGAGCGAAGGGCCGGGACTTCAACGCCGACCACGGCCTGGCGTTCCAGGAGTTCTCCGCGCACGGCGGTGCGTTTCCCGTGCGGGTCGCCGGGGTAGGCATCGTGGGCGTCGTGACCGTCTCCGGTCTGGCGCAGCAGGACGACCACGCCCTCGTCGTCGAGGCGTTGCGCGAGCTGGTCGGGTCGCGGCCCGCGGCCTGAGCGTTCACCGAGGCCGACGGGGTGCCGGCCACGGGTCCTGCGGACGAGCGTCCGTGAGACCCCTGGCCGGCGCCCCGTCGGGTCGGGAGAACCTGGCACGCCAATCCGGCGGCTGCTCGGTGCCGACCCCGATCCAGTACTCGACGGAGGAGACGAGCAGGCCGGCCCGGACGCGTGCGAACGCGGCGACGCGGAAGACGCTGACCCCCTCCATGGGGACCTCGACGTCGCTGGCGACCGTGTCGCCGTCGGCCACGATGCCGCGTACGTGGACGGACCAGCCCTCCGGATACTCCTGGTTGACACCGACCACGGCGTCCGGACCGACGAACTGCTCGTCGCCGGCTGCCCACTCCACGACCACGTCGGGTGCGAGCACCCGGCGCAGACCCGTCCAGTCGCGAGCTTGCATCAGTTCCCAGTAGGCGCGGACGACGGCCGTCGGTTCGGTCATGGCGGCGACGCTACCGGCAGCCTGTGACACTGCCCGTCCCGGCCGGTGTCACGAGATCGACCACCGCTGGTTGTCCCCGGCGTGGCAGTCGTACACGATCACCGGCGTCCCGTTGGCAGTGCCCGCGTCCGAGACGTCGAGGCACAGCCCCGTAGCGGCGTTGCGGATCGTGCCGTCGGCCTGGGGCCCCCACTGCTGGTTCGGGCCACCGTGACAGGTCCAGACGGTGACCACGGTGCCGGTCTGCCCGCCGCTCGGGTCGTCCAGGCACATGGAACCCAGGGTGCGCAGCTCTCCCGCGGCGGACGCGGTCCACCGCTGCCCCTCGGCGCCGGTGCAGTCGTAGACCTGCAGGGCGGCGCCGTCCACGGCCGCACCACCGGGCACATCGAGACACCGGCCGGAGGCAGCGCCCTGGAGGCTGACGACCGCCGGCGCCGGCGGAGCGGGATCGGTCACGGGGCTCGGCGCGGGCGTGCTCGGGGCGGCCGACGCGACCTGGCTCGGACTCGGGGCGGCCGGGCTGGAGGGAGCCGGACCCGGCGCGGTCGGGCTCGCGGTGACCGCGCTCCGCGGTTCGGACACGTCACGCGTCAGCACCCACACCGTGCCGAGCACCGCCCCGAGTGCCAGCACGCCGGCGAGCCCCCACGCGATCACCCCCAGGGGGCGGCGACTGCGTGGAGTGACCTGGTCGTACACCTGACGCTTCCCTTCGTGCCCGACGACGTTCGTCCGTGCGAGCCGCACCCTACTGCGCCACGACGTCCCGCACCCACGCGGACCCCTCGGGCCGGAAGCCCACGCCGCGCAGGTACGCGAGGTCGCTCCGGTCGGCCTGCGGCACGACGACGCGGTCGAACCCCTTCGCCGCGAAGATCCCGCTGCGGCGGTACACGAACTCACCGGGCGTGAAGTCGCGGAACCGCCTGGTCACCCAGTCGAGCGCGACGACGCCGACCCCGTCGCCGGCATCGCGCACCTCCACCACGCCGACGGTCTCGTCGCCCCGCTGCACCAGGAACGCGCAGCGTTGCTCCTCCGGCGCGGGCACCGGCTCGAACCGCGGGGCGAAGGTCGCGATGTCCGCCGCGTGGGTGCGCAGCACGTGCAGCAGATAGGCGTCGTCGGGCGCCACCTCGACCACCTCGTACACGGCGGCGTCGTGGCGTTCGCGGTCCAGCCGCCGCAGCCAGTAGACGTTGATGAGGCTGATCGCGGCGTTCATGGCGACGAACGGCCAGATACCGAGGATCGCGTTGTAGGCCGTCGCGACGAGGGACCCCGTGAGGTTGAGCCAGCGGAAGCGGAGCACGCGCGCCTGCGTGAGGGACAGCACGATGAGGGCGGAACCCGCCCACCCGGCGATCTCGAGCCAGGGAAACATGCCCTGACCCTATGGCGCACCGGAGCGCTCGGTGCCCGAGCGCGTCACCACGGGCGACGTTGCGCCGCTCGGGCACCGCCGCCTAGGGTCCGGGCGTGCCCCCGACGAAGCAAGCATCCTGATGCCCGACGCGGTCACGCTCGCCGCGGCCGCGGCGCGGTCGGCCCCGGCGCTCACGCTCCGCCCCTGGGCCGACGACGACGTCACCGCGCTGGTCGCCGCGTACCAGGACCCCGCGATGCGCCGCTGGAGCACCGCGGCCCCGCGGGACCACGCCGCCGGCCGGGCCTGGATCACGGAGCACCAGGACGGCTGGTCGGACGGGCACCAGTTCGCCTTCGCCGTCCTGGAGGACGCGGCGGACGCCGCGGACGCAGCAACCACCGATGACATCCGAACCGCGCGGCCCCGGCTGGTCGGTCACGTCGTGCTCCGGGAGGTCACGCCCGGGGAGCCCGCCGCCGAGGTCGGCTACTGGACGGCCGCCCACGCCCGCGGCCGGGGCGTGGCCCACCGGGCGCTCGCGACGGTCACCGCCTGGGCCTTCGACACGTTCGGCCCCGACGGTCTGCGGCGCCTGGAGCTGCTGCACCAGGTGGACAACGTGGCCTCGTGCCGCGTGGCGGAGCGGACCGGCTACGTGCTGCAGGACGTGCTCCCGCCGTGGCCACCCGTCTACCCGCTCGAAGGGCACCGGCACGTCCGGACGGGACCGCCGCCCGCTACTGGGGGGCGTGCAGCGCCGCCAGGATCCCGTCGCCGTACCGGTCCAGCTTGGCCTGGCCCACGCCGCTGATCCCGCTCAGCGCATCGAGGTCCGCCGGGCGCTCGCCGGCCACGGCACGCAGCGTCGCGTCGTGGAACACCACGTAGGCGGGCACGCCCTGCTCCTTGGCCGTCGCCGCACGCCACGCGCGCAGCCGCTCGAAGACCTCCTGGTCGACGTCCGACAGGGCGGCCGCCTCCGGGCGTGCGCCTCCGGAGCGTGCGGGCCGGCGCGCACCGCCCTGGGGACGCGGGTCGCGCCGCAGCCGTACCTCGCGCCGCTGGCCCAGCACCTCCGCACTCGCCTCCGTGAGCAGCAGCGTGCCGTGGTTCGAGTCCACCTCCAGCAGGCCCAGCGCCAGGAGCTGGCGCGCGACGGACCGCCACTCCGCCTCCGACAGGTCCTCGCCCACGCCGAACACGGTGAGGCCGTCGTGCCCCCACTGGGCGACCTTGGGCGTGGCCCGGCCCCGCAGGATGTCGACCACGTGCCCCACCCCGAAGCGCTGGTTGCGCTCGCGGTCCAGCCGGAACACGGCGGAGAGGAGCTTCTGCGCCGGGACGGTGCCGTCCCACGCCTCGGGTGGGTTCTGGCAGGTGTCGCAGGCGCCGCAGCTGCCGGGGTGGTCCTGGTCGAAATAGCGCAGGAGCTGGGCCCGGCGGCACTCGACGGTCTCGCACAGCGCCAGCATCGCGTCGAGGTGGGACGACAACCGGCGGCGGTGGGTGAGGTCGCCGTCGGACTCGGCGATCATCTTGCGCTGCTGGACCACGTCGGCCAGGCCGTAGGCGAGCCAGGCCGTGGACGGCAGGCCGTCGCGCCCCGCGCGACCGGTCTCCTGGTAGTAGCCCTCGACCGACTTGGGCAGGTCCAGGTGGGCGACGAACCGGACGTCGGGCTTGTCGATGCCCATGCCGAACGCGATGGTCGCGACCATGACCACGCCGTCCTCGCGCAGGAACGTCGCCTGGTTGGCCGCGCGCACCGGGGCGGGTAGCCCCGCGTGATAGGGCAGGGCGCGGATCCCCTGGTCGTTCAGCTGCTGGGCGGTCTTCTCCACCGACGCGCGGGACAGGCAGTACACGATCCCGGCGTCACCCGGGTGCTCCGTGCGCAGCAGCTCCAGCAGCTGCCTGCCCGGGTTGTCCTTCGGCGCGACCCGGTAGGTGATGTTGGGGCGGTCGAAGCTGGCGACGAAGTGCCGGGCCGTGGTGAGTCCCAGCCGGGTGGCGATCTCCGCTCGGGTGTGCTGGGTAGCGGTGGCGGTCAGCGCGATGCGCGGGACGCCCGGCCAGCGCTCGGCCAGCTCGCCCAGCCGCAGGTAGTCCGGGCGGAAGTCGTGACCCCACTGGGACACGCAGTGCGCCTCGTCGATGGCGAACAGGGCGATGGTGCCCTGGTCGAGCAGCCGTGCGGTCGACTCGACGCCGAGCCGCTCCGGAGCGAGGTACAGCAGGTCGAGCTCGCCCGACCGGTAGGCCTGCTCCACCGCCCGGCGCTGGTCGGGGTCCTGCGTGGAGTTGAGGAACCCGGCCCGCACGCCCAGCGCGTCGAGCGCGTCCACCTGGTCCTGCATGAGGGCGATCAGCGGCGAGATCACGACGCCGGTCCCGTGCCGGACGAGCGCCGGGATCTGGTAGCACAGCGACTTGCCACCCCCGGTCGGCATGAGCACGAGGGCGTCACCGCCCCCGGCCACCGTCTCGATGATCTCCTGCTGCTCGCCGCGGAACGCGTCGTAGCCGAAGACATCACGGAGCACATCGAGGGCGGGCGCGGTCAGGGCGGCGTCCGGGAGGGTCATGGCCGCCAGTGTGCCAGGGGTCGCCCACACGGGCTCACGAGGCGGTGCCGGGACGGTCCGGCGCCTGCGTGGTGGACTGCCGCACCACCAGCTCGGGATGCACGACCTCCGGTTCGTGCACCGTCCCGGGATCCGCGAGCAGCGCCAGCAGGTGCTCGACGGCACGCCCGCCCATGTCGTGGAACGGCTGGCGGATCGTCGTCAGCGGGGGAGCGGCATAGGCGGCCAGCGCGATGTCGTCCATGCCGACCACCGAGACGTCCTGCGGCACGGAGCGGCCCAGCTCCACGAGCGCCCGGATGGCGCCGAACGCCATCTCGTCGCTGGCGACGAAGAGCGCGGTGACCTCCAGCATGCGCCCGACGAGGGCTCCGTTGCGGAAACCCGAGGCGGGCGACCAGTCGCCGTAGAGCACCGGCGGCACCGTCCGTCCGGCCTCCTCAAGGGCGGTGCGCCAGCCCGCGGTCCGCCCGGCGGCGTCGTTCCACGACTCGGGGCCCGCGATGTGCCAGACGGTCTCGTGCCCGAGCTCCAGCAGGTGCTCGGTCGCGAGACGGCCCGCCTCGATCTGGTCGATCGCGACGACCTCGGTGGCGGACGACCGCATACCGTCCACGACGACGGTGGGCAGCCCACGGGTGAGGTCGCCGAGCGACGCGTCCTCGCGCAGGGGCACCGCCACGAGCAGGCCGTCGACGCCCTGGTCGAGGAGCCGTTCGACGGCACGTTCGACGTCGGGGGCCGAGAGCGACGAGGTCGTGGCGGTCGAGACGAAGTACCCCTGCGTGCGTGCCGCGGTCTGGGCACCGAGCAGGATGGCCGACGTGGAGTAGTGGTCCGTCTCGTGGGTGATGACGCCGAGCGTGCGGCTGCGCCCCGTGACGAGGGCACGTGCGAGGCGGTTGCGCCGGTACCCGGTCTGCTCCACCGCGGCCAGCACCTTGGCGCGCGTCGCGGCGTTGACGTGCGGGTGGTCGGACAGCACGCGCGAGACCGTCTGCGCGGAGACACCGGCGACCTGCGCCACCTCGTTCATCGATGACGCCCTGGTCACGGACCACCTCGCCGTTCCTCGTCGTGCGGCGCGGTCGTGCGCCCGTCTCAGTCGCTGCGGCCTTGATCGTACCGCCGCGCTGATGACGATAACAGGCGCTCCACCAGGTACGCAGCCCGAGACCTGAGGTTGTGCGGTTTCACGGGGTTGTTATGGATATCAAAGTCGGTCTACAGTGTGCGCGTTCCCCTGCGGCGACCGCGCCGCTCCTCAGCACAGAGTCGTCAGAAGGAGTCAGAGATGAAGCGTTCAACGGAGAGCGGACCCGCACGAGGGGCAGGGGTGGCCTGCGTTGCCGCGCTGGCCGCCGTGAGCCTCGCCGCGTGCGGTGGCGGCGGGACGGCGGGAGCCTCGGGCGCCGACGACGGCAGCCCCACGGAGATCGAGGTCTGGACCTGGGCGCAGGGCTACGACGAGGCGGCCGAGGCCTTCAACGCCGCGCACGACGACGTGCAGGTGAAGCACACCGAGATCGAGCCGGGGAGCAAGGGCGGCTACGACAAGATCCGCAACGCGATCAAGGCGGGCGACGCGCCGTGCCTGGCCCAGGTGGGCTACGAGACCATGCCCAGCTTCGTCTCCGAGGGCAACCTCCTGGAGGTCACGGACGTCGCGGCGCCGGACGCGGACGCCTACACGCCGGCCGGCTGGTCGGGCGTGACGGTCGGCGACCGGGTCTACGGCGCCCCGCAGGACCAGGGCCCGATGGTGCTCTTCTACAACAAGGACGTCTTCGAGCAGCACGGGATCGAGGTCCCCACCACCTGGGCGGAGTACCGCGAAGCGGGCGAGCGGCTGAAGCAGGCCGGTGTCGCCCTGACGGGCACCTACGAGGACTTCGACTACACCGGCTTCGCCTGGCAGGCCGGTGCCCCGTGGTACTCCGTCGACGGCGGGCAGTGGTCGATCACGAACGACTCGCCCGAGAACCAGGAGGTCGCCGACTACTGGCAGGGCCTGACGGACGACGGCCTGATCGGGGCGGGCATCTGGAGCGATGCCTGGGCGTCCGGGCTGTCCGACGGCAGCATCGCGACGATCGTCGGCGCGGCCTGGTTCAAGGGGATCCTCAAGGACTCGGCCGCCGCGGCCTCCGGCTCGTGGGCCGTGGCCCCGCTGCCCACGTGGGAGGAGGGGGAGAGCACCACCGGGAACGTCGGCGGGAGCGCCACGGCGGTGCTGGCCGGCTGCGCGGACCCGGAGGCGGCCTGGCAGGTCGCGCACTTCCTGTCCACCGACACCGACGCGGTCGACGCCGTCATCGAGGCGGCGGGGACGCTGCCGGCGTCGGTCGACGGGCTCGGGTCGGAGCTGCTGACCCAGGGGGACGAGTACTTCGGCGGCCAGGTCGTGGACGAGGTCTTCGTCGACGCCGCCGGGAACGTCGCGGACGGCTGGCAGTGGGGCCCTGGCGTGTCCACCCTCATGAGCACGTTCGCCGCGGACACGAAGAAGGCGTACGCGCAGCAGGGCGACGCCACGATCGCCGACGCGCTGGCGAACGCCAAGGCGGCCACGATCGACGGGCTGTCCAAGCAGGGCATCACGGTCGGCGAGTGACCTCCGTGACACCCGCCCGCTCGCGGACGGCCCGCATCGCCCTGTGGTTCGTGGCCCCCTTCGTGCTGCTCTTCGCGACGGTGTACGTGGCACCCATCTGCTACGCGATCTACCAGAGCCTGTTCCGCATCGAGCGGGACGCGCTCGGGCTGACGCCCCCGACCGAGGTCTTCGACCCGTGGTTCAACTACGCGGCGGCCCTGCAGGACTCCGGTTTCGTCGCGTCCCTCGGACGGGTGCTCCTCTTCGGGGTGGTGCAGGTGCCCGTCATGCTCGTCTTCGCGCTCGTGCTCGCGCTGCTCATCGACTCCGCCTCGGCACGCGGCAAGGGCTTCTTCCGCCTCGCCAGCTTCGCCCCGTACGCGGTGCCCACCGTCGTGTCGGCCCTCATGTGGTCGTTCCTCTACTCACCGACCGACAGCCCGTTCAACGAGCTGCTCGAGCCCGCCGGCCTCACCGTCGACTTCCTGGGCACGCACCTGACGCTCTGGTCGGTCGCCAACGTCGTGACCTGGGGCTGGACCGGCTACAACATGATCATCATCTACGCCGCCCTGCAGGGCGTCCCACGCGAGGTGCTGGAGGCCGCCAAGCTGGACGGCGCCTCGCCGTGGCGCATCGCCTGGCACGTCAAGGTGCCCCTCGTGCGCCCCGCCCTCCTGCTCACCACGGTGTTCTCGATCATCGGCTCCGCCCAGCTGTACAACGAGCCGTTCGTGCTCTCGTCGAGCACCGGCGCCATCGGGCCGGACTACACGCCGCTGATGGCCGCGCAGGCCTCGATCACCGCGGCGAACTACCCCTACGCCGCGGCGCAGTCGGTGATCCTCGCGCTCGGCGTGGCGGTGCTGTCCGTCCTGTTCTTCCGCATCACCTCCCGGAGGTCCTCGTGAGCGCCCCGCGCCCGGCCGTGCGGCCCCGACGCGACACCGTCGAGTCGACCGCGCGCAGCCGCGTCCTCGTCACCGGTGTGCTGGTGCTGACCAGCCTCTACTTCCTCTTCCCGCTCTGGTGGCTGCTCGTCGCCGCGACCAAGGCCGAGGGCTTCACCTTCGCCGGCAGCCCGTTGTGGTTCAGCCACTTCGACCTCTTCGGCAACATCGCGGACCTGTTCGCCTACAAGGACGGCATCTTCGCGGTCTGGCTCGGGAACGCCGCCCTCTACTCGATCGTCGGCGCCGGCGTCGGCACCCTGGTCGCCGCGGCCACCGGCTACGCGATCGCCAAGTTCGAGTTCCCCGGTCGCGGGGCGCTGTTCGCCGTGGTGCTCGGTGCGGTGCTGGTGCCCAAGGTGCTGTTCACGCTGCCGCTGTTCCTGATGTTCTCCCAGGTCGGCATCGTCAACACGTACCTGGCGGTGCTGCTGCCGAGCATCGTCAGCCCGTTCGGCGTCTACCTCGCCCGCGTCTTCGCCGCCTCCTCGGTGCCCGACGAGGTGGTCGAGGCCGCCCGGCTCGACGGGGCGCACGAGAGCCGCATCTTCTTCGGCGTCGGGCTGCGCATGATGTCACCGGCGCTCGTGACGATCTTCCTCTTCCAGTTCGTCGAGATCTGGAACAACTTCCTGCTGCCGTCCCAGGTGCTGATCGACGAGAACCTCAAGCCCGTCACCGTCGGGCTCGTCACCTGGAACGCGCTGGTGCAGTCCGGGCAGATCGAGCGGCACATGGTGATCATCGGCGCGTTCGTGGCCGTGGTGCCGCTGATCGTCGCCTTCCTGTCCCTCCAGCGGTTCTGGCGCTCCGGCCTGGCGACGGGAGCCCTCAAGTGACCGCCCCGGGGCCCGCCGCGCTCACCGTCGCGGGCGACGGCCTGCTCCGGCGCGGGGTGCCGCACCGCGTCCTGTCCGGTTCGGTGCACTACTTCCGCGTGCATCCCGACCTCTGGCGCGACCGGCTGGCCCGCGTCCGGGCGATGGGGCTGAACACCGTCGACACCTACCTGCCGTGGAACTGGCACGAGGCGGAGCAGGGCCGGCCCGACTTCACGGGTGGCCGCGACGTCGAGCGGTTCCTCGGCCTGGTGGGCGAGCTCGGCATGGACGCGGTGGTCCGACCAGGGCCCTACATCTGCGCCGAGTGGTCCAACGGCGGGCTGCCGGTGTGGCTCACGGGCACGCCGGGTATCGCGCTGCGCACCAGCGACCCCCGGTTCACCGACGCCGTCGCCCGCTGGTTCGACGAGCTGGTGCCCCGGGTGGCCGCGTTGCAGGCCGACCGCGGCGGCCCCGTCGTGGCCGTGCAGGTGGAGAACGAGTACGGCAGCTTCGGTGAGGACCACGCGTACATGGCGTGGGTGCGTGAGGCTCTGGTCGCGCGCGGCGTCACCGAGCTCCTCTTCACGGCCGACGGGCCGACCGACCTCATGCAGGACGGCGGCTCGCTGCCCGGCGTGCTCGCCGCGGCGACCTTCGGCTCGAAGCCGGGGCAGGCCCGCGACCTGCTCGCACAGCGCCGGCCCGCCGGCGAGCCGTTCCTGTGCGCGGAGATGTGGAACGGCTGGTTCGACCACTGGGGCGAGCCGCACCACACCCGCGACCCGCACGACGCCGCCCGTACGGTCGGCGAGATCCTGGAGCTCGGTGGGTCGGTGAGCCTGTACATGGCGCACGGCGGCACCAACTCCGGTCTGTGGGCCGGGGCCAACCACGACGGCAGCCGGCTGCAGCCCACCGTCACCAGCTACGACTCCGACGCGCCGGTCGCGGAGGACGGCACCGCCACCGAGAAGTTCCACGCGCTCCGGGAGGTGTTCGAGCCGTTCCGCTCGGCCCATCTGCCGAGCGACGCGCTCGACGCGTCGTGGTCCGTGCCGCCGGCCCGCCTGGCCGCACGCGTCCTCCCCCCGACGGCGAACCGCCCCGCCGCAGCCGCGCTGAGCGCGCTGGCGGGTGCGGGGGAGCGGTCGCCGCGCCCGCGCACGTTCGAGCAGCTGGGGCTCGACGCCGGGCTGGTGCTCTACCGGGCGGTCACCCGGCTCCCGCGCGGCGAGTCGGTGGTCAGCGTCCTCGGCCTGCACGACCGGGCCACGGTGCGCGTCGACGGCACGCCGATCGGTGTCCTCGAGCGGGAGACCGCGCACGAGGGCCTCGTCGTGACGGGCCAGGGGGCCGACGTCGTGCTCGAGCTGGTCGTCGAGAACCTGGGCCGCGTCAACTACGGCCCGCGGCTCGGTGAGCCGAAGGGCATCCTCGGCGACGTCCTCGTGGACCGCCGCATCGTGCACGGCTGGTCGTCCCGGCCGGTCGCGCTCGACCGGGTCGCACCCGCCGCGCTCTGGGCCGCGGCGCCCGACGCCGTCGTCCCGGCCGGACCCGGGCACGAGGTGCTCGCCCGGACCGCCTTCCGCGTCGACGCACCGGCGGACACCTTCCTCGCCCTGCCGGGCTGGGCGAAGGGGTTCGTCTGGGTCAACGAGGCGCTGCTGGGCCGGTACTGGGAGATCGGCCCGCAGCGCACCCTCTACGTCCCCGCACCGTTGCTACGGCGCGGGGAGAACACGGTGACGGTGCTGGAGCAGCACCGCGCCGGTGCACCCCTCGAGCTCGTGCCGGCGCCGGACCTCGGCGTCGCGCAGGAGTACGTCGAGGAGTTCTGACCAGCACGGACCGCCCCTGGCGGGTCGACGTCGACCCGCCCGACCTGAGGAGATCCCGTATGGCAAGACCACCAGTCCGTTCCCGCAGCGCGCGCGGCGCCGTCGCCGTCACCGCTGCGCTCGCTACCGCGTGCGCCGGTCTCGTCGCGGCCCCTGCGGCCGCGACGGCCCCGGCGGGCGCGACGCCCGTGGCGTCCGCCGAGGCCCTGACCGGCGAGCTCACCCTCCGCTCGAAGTCCCTGGCGGTGCGGGTCGCCGCCGACTTCCCCCGGGTGCTGAGCTATACCGACCGCGCGAGCGGTGCCACGCTGAGCGGCAGCACCCGCCCCGTGACCGCCGTGACGATCGACGGCACGGCGTACGCCGTCGACGTCGAGCGCACCCGCACGACGCCGAGCTCGGCGGCGTACCGCCTGACCTTCCCCGAGCTGCCGGGCGTGCGGATCGACGCCACGCTCCGGGTCCACGGGGCCGAGGTGCGGTTCCAGGTCACGAAGATCGTCGACACCGCAGAGCACCGCGTGGGCATGCTCGAGATCCCGGGGCACGACCTGCTCTCCGTCTCGTCCGCCGACGCGAACGCGTCGGTGGCGAGCGCGGTCCTGTCCGTGGACCGCGGCAGGACGGGCGACACCTTCGACGAGGTCACGGCCGCCACGCCCGTCGACGAGGAGCCGTCGGGCTCCGCGTACGCCATCGTGAGCGCCAACGGCCTGGCCGCTTCGGTCATCACCAACAGCGTGTACGACGAGGCGCAGGGCAAGGCCGCGCGGGACGGCAACCGTCTCCGGCGGCAGGCGTTCGCCGACGGAGCCGACAAGCGCGTCGGCCTGTGGAGCGGCGCCTGGACGCACCGGGCCGACGGCGCCTCGCGCACCGAGGAGCTGCCGTACGCCACGGTCGTCGTGGCCGGCGACGCCAACGAGGACGGGACGACGGACTGGCAGGACGGAGCCATCGCCTACCGCGACGCCGCGCCGCGGGCCGAGGGCGCCGGGGAGGTGTCCGACCGGGTGGTGACCCACATCCCGTTCAACTTCGCCTCGCAGGCGACGCACCCGTTCCTGCGCACGCTCGACGACGTCAAGCGGATCTCCCTGGCCACGGAAGGCCTGGGCCAGATGGCGCTGCTGAAGGGATACGGCGCCGAGGGGCACGACTCCGCGCACCCCGACTACGGCGGCAACTACAACGAGCGGGCCGGCGGCCTGCGGGACATGCGCACGCTGATGGCCGAGGGCGGAGACTGGAACGCCGACTTCGGCGTGCACATCAACGCCACGGAGTCGTACGCCGAGGCGAACGCCTTCTCCGAGGACCTGGTGGACCCCACGGCCGAGGGCTGGAACTGGCTCGGCCAGTCGTACTACATCGACCAGCGCCGCGACATCAACAGCGGGGACCTGGCCGAGCGCATCGGGCAGCTCGCCGATGAGACCGGCGGCGACCTCGACCTGCTCTACGTGGACGTCTACTACAACTACGGCTGGCAGGCACGTGAGCTCGTCGACGCCGCGGGCGAGAACGAGTTCCAGCTCGCCACGGAGTGGTCGGACAAGTTCGAGGCGGACTCGCTGTGGAGCCACTGGTCCGCCGACGAGAGCTACGGCGGGTCGTCCAACAAGGGGCTGAACTCGCAGATCGCCCGGTTCATCCGCAACGCGGAGAAGGACACGTGGAACCCGCACCCGCTCCTGGGCAACGCCCAGATCGTGGAGTGGGAGGGGTGGACCGGTGAGGTCGACTGGAACGCCTTCTACACCAACATCTGGGAGACGAACCTGCCCACCAAGTTCCTGCAGCATCACGAGATCGTGCGGTGGGGGGACGGCGAGATCGCCTTCACCGACGGGGTGACCGCACGCGAGGCGGGTGGCGGCCGGGAGATCCGCGTCGGGGACGCCGTCGTCGCGCGTGGCGACACCTACCTGCTGCCGTGGAACGCCGCCGACGCTCCGGGTGCCGCCGGCCGGGCCGCCGAGGGCGACAAGCTGTACCACTACAACCCGGCCGGCGGGGCGACCACGTGGACGCTGCCCGGTGACCTCGCCGACGCGGGGGAGCTGACCGTCTACCGGCTCACGGACACCGGCCGCGAGCGCGTCGGCGTGGTGCCGGTCGACGGCGGCGAGGTGACCGTGGACGCCGAGGCGGGGCAGCCGTACGTCCTCTTCCCGGACGTCCCGGGCACGAGCCTGGCCGCACCGGACGCTGCGACGGTCGCGTGGGGAGCGGGGACCCCCGTGGTGAACCCCGGCTTCGACGCCGCGGACCTCGGCGCCTACCGCACCGCGGGTGCGGTGACGCGCGAGCGCCTGGACAACGGGCAGCACGTGGCGCAGCTCGGTGCGGGCGCCGCGGAGCTCTCGCAGGACCTCGCCGAGCTCGCGCCGGGCACCTACGCGGCGAGCGCCTGGGTCGAGGTGCAGCCGGGGGCGTCGCGGCGGACGACGCTCGAGGTCTCGGGGGCCGACGTGCGCGGGTCGTCCGTCGTGGTCCAGCGGTCGACCGCCCGCAACGAGGTGGCGGCGTACGACAAGCACAGCCGGTACTACCAGCGGGTGCAGGTCCGGTTCGACGTCGACGCGCCGACCCGGCCCACGTTCACCGTGCGGACGGGCGAGGGCGAGGCGGTCGTTCGTCTGGACGACCTGCGGGTCGTGCGGGCCGAGCGCCCGCAGGCGCCTGCCGCTGCCGCGGACGTCGTCGCGTTCGAGGACTTCGAGGACGTCCCGCAGGGCTGGGGGCCGTTCGTCAAGGGGAACGCGGGCGGCGTGACCGACCCGCGCACCCACCTGGCGCGGCGCAACGCGCCGTACACGCAGGCCGGCTGGAACGGCAAGCTCGTGGACGACGCCATCGACGGGCAGTGGTCGCTGAAGGCGCACGAGGAGAACCGCGGGCTGGTCTACCGCACCACGCCCGCCACGGTGGACCTCGTGCCGGGGCACAGGTACCGCGTGAGCTTCGACCACCAGTCCGGCCACGGCGGCTACTACACCTGGGTCAACGGGTACGACACGGTCGCTTCCGGCGAACCGTCCTCGGTGGAGACACGTTCCACCGCGATCGGTGAGCAGCGGGGGACCGAGCGGTTCAGCGAGGAGGTCGTGGCCTCCGCGTGCGGCGACACGTGGGTGGGGCTGCACAAGGCGGTCGGGGGAGGCGACCAGGCCGACCTGGTGCTGGACAACTTCCTCGTGGAGGACCTCGGCGCGGCCGCCGAGATCCCGGCCTGCGCGTCGCTCGACGTGGAGCCCGAGCGTGCCGCGCTCGAGCCCGGCGTCGCCAACACCGTGACCACCACCCTGCGGGTCCATGAGCCGGCGGACGTCGCGGACGTCTCCGTCGCTCTGGACGTGCCGGAGGGCTGGGCGGTGACGGCGACCGACGAGAGCTCGGCCGGCACGGTCCGGAGCGGTGGCGAGCTGGTCACCACGTGGCAGGTGACGCCGCGGGGGGACGTCACGACCGAGGCGTACCCGCTGACCGCCGGCGCGGAGTACACCACGACGGCCGACCCGGTCGGCGCCCGGACCGTCGAGGCGACCACAGAGGTGCACGTGGTGGTGCCGCCGTCCGCCGGTGAGCACTGGGCGAGCGACCTGCCGTTCGTCGAGGCCCGCAACGGTTGGGGGCCCGTGGAGCGGGACCTGTCGAACGGTGAGCAGGGGCAGGGCGACGGCACGCCGCTCAGCCTGCGCGGCACCGTCTACGACAAGGGGATCGGGACGCACGCCCCGTCGACGGTGCGGCTGTTCCTGGGTGCACGGTGCGAGTCGTTCACCGCGACGGTGGGCGTCGACGACGTCCAGTCGCGCGGCTCCGTGGCCTTCGAGGTGCTCGGGGACGGCGTCTCGCTGGCCGAGACCCCGGTGCTGCGCGGTGGTGGCGAGACCCAGGATCTGCGGGCCGACGTCACCGGTGTGCGCTATCTCGACCTGGTCGTCACCGACGGCGGCGACGGTATCGGCAACGACCACGCGGACTGGGCAGGTGCCAGGCTGACCTGTACCGCTTGACCAAGACCGCCCATCAGGAGCCTGATGGGCACTGAAGAACCCATCACTCACGAGGAGAACGATGACTCAGGCAACACCGCAGGGGCGGACACCTGGCGCAGACATGGCCGCGGAGCTCGCGTCGCAGCCCGAGACCTGGGAGCTGGCGGCCGATCTCGTCCGGGCCGGCGGCGCCGCCCCTGCGGTGGGGCAGCGGGTCGCGGTGATCGGCTGCGGTACGTCATGGTTCATGGCGCAGTCGTACGCCGCGGCTCGCGAGAGCTCCGGTCAGGGGGAGACCGACGCGTTCGCCGCGTCCGAGGCGTTCGTCGGCCGCGGCTACGACGCCGTCGTGGCCATCACCCGGTCGGGGACCACGACCGAGGTGCTGGAGCTGGTCGAGCGCCTGCGCGGGAAGGTGCGCACGCTGGGCGTGGTCGGCGACCAGCGCAGCCCGTTCGTCGAGCTGGTCGACGACGTCGTGGCACTGCCCTTCGCCGACGAGCGGTCGGTGGTGCAGACCCGGTTCGCGACGACGGCCCTGGCCTACCTGCGGGCGACGCTCGGCCACGACCTGGCGCCGGCAGCCGCCGACGCCCGGGCCGTGCTGGCCGAGCCGCTCGCCGACGTCCTCGTGGACGCCGAGCAGCACACGTTCCTCGGCCGCGGGTGGACCGTCGGGCTGGCGCACGAGGCAGCCCTGAAGATGCGGGAGTCCGCCCAGTCGTGGACCGAGTCGTACCCGGCGAAGGAGTACCGGCACGGGCCGATCGCGATCGCCGCGCCGGGACGCGTCACATGGGCCCTCGGCGAGATGCCGGCCGGGATCGACCACGACACGAGGGCCACCGGCGCACACTTCGAACAGAGCACGGTCGACCCCCTGGCCGAGCTCGTGCGCGTGCACGCGGTCGCGCTCGAGCGGGCCCGCCGCCGGGGGCTCGACCCCGACGCCCCCCGCAACCTCACCCGTTCGGTCGTCCTCGAGGACTCGTGACCGTCGAGCACGCGGCCGCCGGTCCCGGCGCCGGCCTCGGCCCGGGGCCGGCGGTGCTGGCGGTCGACGTCGGCGGGACGGACACGAAGGCGGCGCTGATCGACGGCGGGGGGACCGTCCGGGAGGTGCTGCGGCGTCCGACACCGCGGGACGCCGCCCGACCGGCGGAGCGGGTGGTGGACGAGGTCGTCCGTGCGGCGGCCGAGCTCCGGGGCCGCCACCCGGACGTCGAGCCGGAGGGCCTCGGGCTGGTCGTGCCGGGCATCGTCGACGACGAGCGGGGAGTCGGCGTCCGGTCCGAGAACCTCGGCTGGCGGGACGCCCCGTTCGCGGACCTGGCGACGGCGCGGCTCGGGCTGCCCGTCGCCGTGGGCCATGACGTCGCGGCCGCGGGGTGGGCCGAGTGCCGGCTGGGCGCCGCGGCGGGCTACCAGGACGCGATGGTCGTCGCGCTGGGCACGGGCATCTCGGCAGCCCTCGTGCTCGGCGGGCGCCCCTACCGCGGGGGCGGTCTCGCGGGAGAGATCGGGCACGCCCGGGTCGCCGAAGGGCCCGGCTGCGTCTGCGGGGGCCGCGGCTGCCTCGAGCAGGTCGCGTCCGCCGCCGCGGTCGCCCGCCGGTACGGCGAGGCCACGGGGACACCCGTCCCCGGCGCACGCGAGGTGCTGGTGGCGGCCGTTGCCGGAGACCCCACCGCGGTCGCGGTGTGGGACGACGCGCTCGACGCGCTCGCCCTCGGCCTCTCGCACGCCGTCGCCCTGCTCGCGCCGCAGGTGATCGTGCTCGGCGGCGGGCTGTCCCAGGCGGGGGACGCGCTGCTCGGCCCCCTCGGCGCACGGCTCGACGCGCTGCTGACCTACCACCGGCGCCCCCTGCTGACCCGGGCGCTTCTCGGCGAGGACGCCGGGGTGCTCGGGGCGGCGCTGCTGGCCCGAGACCTGCTGACCCGAGACCTGTCGGCCCGGGAGCCGGCCACCCCCACCACCGGGGTGGAGCCATGATCGTCACGGTCACCCCGAACCCGGCGATCGACGTCACCTACCGGGCCGACGGTCTCGGCCCCGGCGTCTCTCTCCGCGTCGACGCGCCCGCCGTGCGGGCGGGCGGCAAGGGGGTCAACGTAGCCCGGGTCGTGCGCCAGACCGGGCGGCCGGTGCTCGCGGTCGTCACCGCGGGCGGCACCGCCGGCGCCGACCTGCTCCGTGACCTCGTGGCCTCCGGGATCCGGCACCAGGCGGTCACGGTCGCCGCCGAGACACGGCGGAGCCTGGCCCTCGTGGACGGGGCCGCCGGGGACACCACGATCCTCAACGAGCGCGGGAGCCACCTGACCGGCGCGGAGGTGGCCGCGCTGCGGGCGGCCGTGCTGGACGGGCTCGGCGCCGCCGCGTGCCTCGTGATCTCGGGCAGTCTCCCCCCGGGGATGCCCGAGAACTTCCCCGCCGACCTCGTAGGCGCCGCGCGCGCCGCCGGGGTGCCGGTGGTCGTCGACGCCGTGGGCCCGGCGCTGTTCGCGGCCTGCGCCGCGGGGGCCGACCTGGTGAAACCGAACCTCGACGAGCTGACGGCGACGACCGGTGCCACCGACCCGGTTGCCGGCGGACGAGCCCTCCTCGATGCCGGCGCCCGCCGGGTCGTCGTCACCCTGGGCGGGGACGGGATGGTCGCTCTCGACGGAGCCCGGCCGGACGAGGTGGTGCGCGCACGGCTGCCGCGCGCGCTGCGGGGCAACCCCACCGGCGCCGGGGACGCGGCCGTGGCCGCCGCCGCGGTGTCCCTCGCCGAGGCCACGTCGACGACCACCCTGCTGCGCCGGGCCGTCGCGTGGTCGGCCGCAGCAGTTCTCGCCCCGCTCGCCGGCGAGCTCGACCCCGGCTACGAGGGCCTCGAGCGCGACGTCGAGCTCACCCACCACTGACCGCACGAAGGAACCCCATGCCCCTGACTCCCACCGCGGAGATCCTCTCCGCCGCCGTCACCGCCCCCACGGGTGTCGGCGCGTTCAACGTCGTCCACCTGGAGACGGCCGAGGCGCTCGTCGCCGCGGCCGAGGAGAGCGGCCGGCCGGTCGTCCTCCAGCTCTCGCAGAACTGCGTGGCCTACCACGGGTCGCTGCAGCCCCTTGCCCGCGCCTGCCTCGAGCTCGCCCGCGCCGCGGACGCCGACGTCGCCGTGCACCTCGACCATGCGGAGGACGAGGACCTGGCCCGGGCAGCGGTGGACCTCGGCTTCGGGTCCGTGATGTTCGACGGCTCGACGCTCGAGTACGCGGCCAACGTCGCGGCGACCGCCCGGGTCGTCGCCCACGCGCACGCCGCCGGGGTGGCGGTGGAGGCCGAGCTCGGTCGGGTCGGCGGCAAGGACGGTGCCCACGCGCCCGGGGTGCGCACGGACCCCGGCGAGGCCGTGCGCTTCGTCGCCGACACCGGCGTGGACGCGCTCGCGGTGGCGGTCGGCTCGTCGCACGCCATGACCGAGCGCAACGCGACGCTCGACCTCGGCCTGATCGCCGCCCTGCGGGACGCGCTCGACGTACCCCTCGTGCTGCACGGGTCCTCCGGGGTGCCCGACGACGTCCTCGTGGCGGCCGTCCGCGCGGGGATGACCAAGATCAACGTCTCGACCCAGCTCAACAAGCACTTCACCGCAGCGGTGCGGAGCTACCTGGCCGAGCACGCCGACGTGGTCGACTCGCGGAAGTACGTGGCCGCGGGCCGGGCGGCGGTCACCGCGGAGGCGGCCCGGCTGCTCCGGCTGTTCGCCCTGTAGGATGGGCAGCAGTCTTCCGGCGCCTGCGGGTGCCGGCGGGTCCGAATGAGACAGCGGACTGCGAACGGCTCCCCACTTCCACAGCGGGGAGCCGTTCGTGCTCTCCCGTGGTGTGCGACACGCAGGCAGAGTTCACCTTCACCCTCGACCTGCTGCTCGAGGGTCTGGAGAACGCCCGGCTGCGTCGCTCAGGCGCTGGTTCGCCCTGAAGCGCGCCTTCTTCTGACGGTTCCCGCACGTGTTCATGTCGCACCACCTGCGGGTGCGGCTCCGGCTCGTGTCGAAGAAGGCGGCCCGGCAGGTCGGTGAGGCGCACAGGGCCAGCCGTCCGTCTCGTTCGCCCGCGATGACGCTGATCGCGTCGGCGGCGATCACGCCCAGCGCGTCCTCCACGCAGGACGCCGGGCCCAGCTCCCAGCGCCGCGTCCGCCCGGGCGTCAGGACGGCCGCGGCCCGGCCTGCCCTGCTGCGGTCGTTGATGACCCGGACAGCGGGTGCCGGCAGGGCCTGCTGGGTCGCGGCGGCGGTCGCGGCGGCGTGGACCGACTCCCGCAGCTCGCGGGCGAGGTCGAGCTGGGCGGTGGTGCAGGAGTCGACGGCGAGGTCGTTGACCGCGAACCAGTCGACGAGTCGCTGCGGTGTGGGGATGCGCTCCACGGAGTCGCCCTGACGTTCCGTCAGGGTCGCCGTGAAGCTGGTCGCCAGCACGCTACCGAGGCGGAAGTCGGGGAGCTCAGCACGCATGGAACCACCATAGGTGGTTGCGGTGCGGTTCCGGGACCTGCTAGAACCGTCATAGCCGGTTCGCGACGTGGTGGCCGGTCCCACGACGGCCAGGAGGTCCCATGCCCCGTACGACGAGCGACGTGCTGCCCTTCGAGGCGCGTGCGTCCGATGCCGACCTCGACGACCTGCGCGCGCGCCTGGCCGCGGCGCGGCTGCCGGAGGCGGAGACGGTCCGTCGCGCGGCGCCGGACCCGCGCCGCTGGGAGCAGGGCGTGCCTCTCGCCGATCTGGTCGAGGTCGTGAACTACTGGCGCACCGGGTACAGCTGGCGGTCGTTCGAGGAGCGCCTCCACCGGATCGGCCAGTTCCGCACGACCATCGACGGCCTGGGCATCCACTTCCTGCACCGCCGATCCTCGCGCGCGGACGCCACGCCGCTGATCCTGACGCACGGCTGGCCGGACAGCATCGTCCGGTTCCTCGGTCTCGTGGACGAGCTGGCCGAGCCGCGCGCCGCGGACGCACCGGCGTTCCACGTCGTGGTCCCGTCGCTACCAGGCTTCGGGTTCAGCGACAGGCCGGCCACCACCGGGTGGGGGACCGAGAAGATCGCGGCCGCGTGGGTGGAGCTGATGGGCAGGCTCGGCTACGGCAGGTTCGTGGCCCACGGCGGCGACTGGGGAGGCAACATCACCACGGTCCTCGCCGGCCGGTTCCCGGAGCACGTCCTCGGCATCCACACCACGTTCGCGGAGGGACCGCCCGGGCTGACGACGGACGGGCTGACGCCTGCCGAGCGCCGGTGGGTCGAGGACACCCGTGACTTCTGGGGCAGGCGCGCGGCGTACGCGAAGCTCCAGGCGACCCGTCCGCAGACCATCGGCTACTCGCTCGTCGACTCACCGGTCGGGCTCCTCGCCTGGATCCTCGACAAGTTCGCCGAGTGGTCGGACACCGACGACAGCCCGTTCGAGACGATCTCCGTCGACAGCGTCCTGGACGACGTCACCCTCTACTGGCTGACGCGGACGGGGGCGTCGGCGGCCCGCATCTACTACGAGAGCCACGACTCGCTGGACCCCGAGCTCCGGGTCGACGTCCCGTCGGCGCTCACCATGTATCCCCGTGACACCGAGAAGTGCCCGCGCCCCTGGGCGCAGGAGCGCTACCGGAGGATCGTCCGCTGGCGGACGCCCGCGCGCGGCGGGCACTTCCCGTCGCTGGAGGTGCCCGAGCTCTTCGTCGACGATCTGCGGGAGGGGCTCGCGGCCGTGCTGGCCGCTCGGGTCAACTCATGAGCGCCCTCGGGACGCGTCGGCGACGTCGGGGCGGTAGTCGGTGATCCACCGCTGGGAGCCGAAGCGCCCGATGAGCGTGAAGGCGATCCGCATCGAGACGTCGCGCACGGCCAGCGCGACGGGGTGTGACGAGCCGGCCTTCTGCGTCCCGCGCCGGCGCCCCACGGCCGCGATCCGCTCGACCCGGTCGCGGCGCGCGCTCTCGTAGGCGGCCAGTGCCGCGGCGGGGTCGTGCCGGCTCAGCTGACGGGCCAGCTCCAGGGCGTCCTCGAGGGCCAGGGACGCGCCCTGCCCGCTCGACGGTGACACGGCGTGCGCCGCATCGCCCAGGATCCCGACCCTGCCCCGGTGCCACCGGGGCAGCGAGGGCAGGTCGTAGGTGCCCAGCGGGCGGAACTGGGCGGGGTCGGCGGCCTCCATGATCCGGGTGAGCTCGGGCAGGTCGCCGTCGAACAGGTCGAGCGCGTGCGCCCGCCACGCCTCGTCGCCGTGGGCCGCGATCTCCTCGCGGCTGCGCTCGCTGTGCCCCAGGTTCGCGAACCAGAACGTGCGCCCGTCCGGTGCGCACTGGTAGCCGAAGAAGGCCCGGCTGCCGAAGACCATGCGGACGGTCTCGGGCGGCGTCGGGGGGATGTCCGCCGCGGGGACGAACCCGCCGATCCCGAGGAGACCCGTGTAGGTGGGGTGCGGTCCGTCGGGGCTGAGCCCGTCCCGCACCGCGGAGTGGATGCCGTCCGCGCCGAGCAGCACGTCGCCGGCGGCGTCGGTGCCGTCGTCGAACGTGGCCGTGACCTGGGCGCCCTCCTCCGCGTAGCCCCGCAGCCGCTTGTCGTACTCGAAGCGCACGCCCTGGTCCGTCGCGGCCTCGGTGACCGCGCGCTGCAGGGCGGCGCGGGTGATCGTCACGCTGCGCAGCTCCGGGGGCAGGTGCGACTCGTCGCCCAGCAGGCCGAGGCGGCGTCCGGCGCCGTTGACGAACTCGGTGCGCGTCGTGGCGAAGCTGGCGGCGGCCCGGACCCGTTCCACCATCCCCACCGCCCGCAGTGCGGCCAGGCCGTTGGGCGCCAGGGTGAGGAAGGCTCCGAGCTGGTCCGCCGGACCGGAGTGGGCCTCGAGGACCACGGGTTCCACGTCCACCCGGGCCAGGGCGGCCGCGGCGACCGGTCCGCCGACCCCGCCGCCGATGATCAGGGCCGTGGCTGCACGCTGATTAGTCATAGTAACACTATACATAGAATGGCAGGCGCAGCCGACCCTCGGTCGCACAAGAGATGGAGGTAGGCCCATGGCCCCGCGGGCTCCACGCCGGTCACCACTGGCGGTGCAGGTGCTGCAGCTGCTCGACGAGGAGCCGATGCACGCCTACCGCATGCAGCGTCTGATCACCGAGCGGCACAAGGCGCGGATCGTCAACGTCGCCCACCGCAACAGCCTGTACCAGACGCTGGACTGGCTGCTGCGTGCCGAGCTGATCGAGGTGCACCGGGTCGAGGGTGACCCCGGCCGGCCCGAGCGCACCGTCTACCGGCTCACCGGGTCCGGGCGGTCCACGCTCGCCGGGTGGCTGCGCACGATGCTCAGCACGCCCGCCCAGGAGTACCCCGAGTTCCCGGTCGCGATCGCCGCGCTGCCCAGCCTCACGCCGGAGCTCGCGATCGAGCTGCTGGCCGAACGGGTGCGTGCGCTCCAGGAGGAGCTGGACCGGGCCGACGACGAAGCGGCTCAGGCCGACCGCATGGGCCTGCCCCGGCTCCTCTTCCTGGAGCACGAGTTCCTGCGCACCGTCACCGCGGCCGAGCTCCGATGGGTCGAGGCGGTGCTGGGCGACCTGCGGGCCGGCCGGATCACCTGGGACCGGGAGTGGCGGCCGAGGTCGGCGCTCGCCTCGCACGACGGCCGCCGGGGCACGACTCTTGAGACATGACGCTCGAGACCGTGACGATGCTCGTGGTGATCGCCGCCGCCGCAGTGCTCTCGCCGTTCGTGGTCGACCGGGTCGAGCCATGGTTCAAGGTGCCCGCCGTCGTCGTCGAGATCCTGCTCGGGGTGCTCATCGGTCCGGTGCTGCTGGGGCTGGTGCACGAGACCGAGGTCCTCGCGACGCTGTCGGACCTCGGGCTGGCGTTTCTGATGTTCCTCGCCGGGTACGAGATCGAGTTCTCCCGGATCCGCGGCGGCCCCCTGCGGACGGCGTCGTGGAGCTGGGTGGTCTCCCTGGCGCTCGGCGTAGCGGTCGGGATGCTGCTGGCGGGCCCGCGGACCGGCCTCGTGATCGGGCTGGCCCTGACGACCACGGCGCTCGGCATCGTGCTGCCCATCGTGCGCGACTCCGGCGCGTCCAGGACCCCCTTCGGTGACCGGGTCCTGGCGGTAGGGACCGTCGGGGAGTTCGGCCCGATCCTGGCCATCGCGTTCGTGCTCAGCGGGGAGCGCCCGCTGCGCACCCTCGTCGTACTGGTCCTCTTCGCGGCGCTCGCGGTCGGCGGCGCGTGGCTGGCCCGCAAGCCGCGCTCCGCACGGTTCGCCCGGGTCGTCAGGGCGACGCTCGGCACCAGCTCCCAGGTCGCGGTCCGGCTGTGCGTCCTCGTGGTGATCGGGATGTTCGCGCTGGCCGAGACGCTGGGGCTGGACCCGGTGCTCGGCGCGTTCACCGCGGGCATCCTGGTCCATCTCTTCCTCGGTGCGGGCGATCCGGCCGAGGCCGCGGTCGTCACGCCGCGGCTGGAGGGCATCGGTTTCGGCTTCCTCGTGCCCATCTTCTTCGTCATGAGCGGCGTGGTCCTCGACGTGCGGTCGATCATCGAGGAGCCGGCGGTCCTCGCGACCGTGCCGCTCTTCGCGGTGCTGTTCCTGGCGGTGCGGGGTCTGCCGACGTTCCTGGCGCACCGGCGGGCGCTCGGCGGCCGGGACGCGCTCGCGCTGGGGTTCATGTCGGCGAGCGCCCTGCCGCTGCTCGTGGTCATCACCACCGTCGGCGTCGGCGCGGGGGTCCTGCCGCCGGCGAACGCCGCCGCTCTGGTCGTGGCGGGCATCGTCTCGGTGCTGGTCTACCCGATGGTCGCCGAGCGGCTGCGCGGCGACGTGCCGGTGCCGGGCGGCGCCGAGCGCACGGACGAGGACAGGTCCGACGCGTTGTAGGCGCGGACCGGAGCGAGCAGCGGCCCCAGGGCTAGCGCACCAGGCTGTTGCCCTGCACGGCGGCGAGCCGTGCCTTCACGCTGAGCAGGGTCTCGATGATGTGGTCCTCGCGCCCGTCGCCGAGCCGGCTGATCGGCACCGCGACACTCATCGCGTCGACGGCGTGGTGGCCGAACGGGAGCGCCACGCCGAAGCACCGCACGCCGAGGCACGACTCCTCGCTCTCGGTGGCGTAGCCCTGGTAGGCCGCGCGGTCGATGATCTCGAGCACGGCCTCCTTGTCGGTGGTCGTGTGCGGGGTGATCGCGGAGATGGACTCCGGCACCAGGTCGCGCCGGGCCTCGGCCGGCATCTCGGCGATCAGGGCTCGCCCCAGCGAGGTGGCGTACGCCGGTAGCCGGCGCCCGACGGCGGAGTGCATGCGCAGCGGGTGCACCGACTCGCGCTTGGCCGTGTAGATGACGTCGGCGCCGTCGAGCCGCCCGAGGTGGACCGTCTCCTGGGTGGCGGCGGCGACCTCGTCGA
Source organism: Promicromonospora aerolata (assembly GCF_042682255.1). NCBI lineage: Bacteria > Bacillati > Actinomycetota > Actinomycetes > Micrococcales > Promicromonosporaceae > Promicromonospora > Promicromonospora aerolata. The sequence goes on along the minus strand of NZ_JBHUHF010000001.1, from coordinate 1,085,053 downwards.
GCACCGACGTCGCCCGGGCCAGCACGGGGTCGCCGTCGAGGTAGGCGGAGCTCACGACGAGGGAGTGGATGCCGAGCTGGTAGACGCTCCCGGTGGGGTCGGTCTGCAGCCAGCCCCGGTCGGTCATGGTCCGCAGCAGCGCGTGGAGGCTGCTCTTGGGGATGTTCAGGCGCGTCGAGAGCTGCAGCTGGGTGCCGGGGCCGTGGGCCGCGATGTCGTCCAGCAGGTCCAGGGCGCGGGCCGCGGACTTGACCGGACCGGCGTCGCTCGTGCCGGTCGTCTCACTCTGGAGCTCCCTCTGAAGCTGCATGAACGCTCTCCTCTGGTACTGCTGCGGGGCACCGGGACCGCCCCGGGTGAATCCGAGACTACCGCTAGTTCGCATACATGGACATGCTTCAGCCCCTTGACCAGTGAACCGCATCACGCCTATCGTCAGGCAAGTTCACATAGACGAACGCGGTTCACAGATCAAGGGTGATGACATGATCCAGGTTCGATACTCGACCTCTCCGACCAGTGCGGAGACGGCCACCACCGCGGACCTGCGGGAGAACTTCCTGGTCGGAGATCTCTTCGCGAGCGGTGAGGTCCGGGGGACCTACACGCACGACGACCGCATGGTGGTCGGCGGAGCCGTCCCCGGCACCGGCCAGCTCGGGCTCCCCGCCTGGACCGAGGTGCTGGGTACCGAGACCCACCTCGAACGACGCGAGCTCGGCGTCATCAACGTCGGTGCCGCCGGCCACGTCGTCGTCGACGGCGAGAAGTTCGAGCTGGACCATCTGGACGGGCTGTACGTCAGCCGGGGGAGCGAGGTGTCGTTCGTCGGCGCCGAGGCGGCCTTCTACTTCGTGTCCGCCACGGCGCACGCGACGTACCCCACCCAGGCGCTGCGCCACACCGAGGTGGCGCCGGTCGCGCTCGGCTCGGCGGAGGCCGCCAACGAGCGCAACCTCTTCCGCTACGCCTGGGGCCAGGACCTGCAGACGTCCGTGCTCCAGTTCGGGGTGACCGTCGTGGCCGGTGGTTCGGTGTGGAACACGTTCCCGCCGCACCTGCACGACCGCCGCACCGAGATCTACTGCTACGTCGACCTCGACGAGCAGGACCGGGTCTTCCACCTCATGGGCCGGCCGGGCGAGACCCGCCACCTGGTGCTGCGCAACCGCGAGGCGGTGATCTCCCCGCCCTGGTCGATCCACTCCGGCGCGGGCACCGGGTCGTACGCCTTCATCTGGGCGATGGCCGGCGAGAACAACGCCTACACCGACCTGAGCCCCGTGGCGCTGGAGGACCTGTGACGACCGACCTGGCCGCGGAGCCGGCCACCGAGACCCGCTCGCCCTTCGACCTGCGCGGCAGGTGCGCGGTGGTGACCGGCGCGGGGCGTGGCCTCGGCCGGGCGACCGCGCTCGGCCTCGCCCGCGCGGGGGCGGACGTCGTGCTGCTCGGACGGCCGGGCAACCAGGACGCCACCCGCTCCCGGATCGCCGACCTCGGCGTCGACGTCGACGTCGTGGACCTCGACGTGAGCGACCTCGACGCGGTCGAACGGGTCAGCGCCGACCTGAACGGCTCGCGGCAGATCGACATCGTGATCAACAACGCCGGGATCATCGACCGCGAGGACTCCGTCGCCGTCAGCCGCGACTCGTGGCAGCGGGTGCTCGACGTCAACCTGAACGGGCTCTTCTTCCTCACCCAGCAGCTCGGCCGGCCGATGGTCGAGCGCGGCCACGGCAAGATCGTGAGCATCGCCAGCCTGCTGTCCTTCCAGGGCGGCCTGCGCGTCGTGTCGTACGCCGCCAGCAAGCACGGTGTCGCCGGGGTGACCAAGGCGTTGGCCAACGAGTGGGGGCCGCACGGCGTGCAGGTCAACGCCATCGCGCCGGGCTACATGGTCACCGACAACACCACCGCGCTCCGCGAGGACGCGGACCGCTCCCGCTCCATCCTCGACCGTATCCCGGCCGGGCGCTGGGGCACCGCTGAGGACATCGCCGGTGCGGCGGTGTTCCTCAGCTCCTCGGCTGCCGACTACGTCAACGGTCACGTCCTGGCCGTCGACGGAGGCTGGATGGCACGCTGACGTACCTCTCTCCACCGCAGTCCCCACCGCCGGGACACCGGCATCGAACTCACCGCCGGGACACCGGCATCGAACGAAAATCGAGGATCGACAATGAAGTTCACCTCTCGACACACAGCTGCGGCCATCGGGGTCACCCTGCTGGCCGCCACCCTCACGGGCTGCACCGAGGAGGCGGCCGGGGGCGGGTCCGCCACCGCGGCCGGCGCCTGCGACCCCGCGGACGTCACCCTGGTGGGCCAGGTGCGCAACGAGTCCAACCCCTACGAGGCCGCGTGGCTGACGGGCGGCGACGCCTTCGCCGAGCAGGTGGGTCTCACCCAGGAGCGGCTCACCTACGACGGCGACTCGACGCGGCAGCAGGAGCAGATCAGCCAGCTGCTGGCCGGCGACACCGAGTGCCTGGTCATGAACATCCTGCCCAACGGGGACTCCGACACCCCGCCCATCGTCGAGGGCGCCGAGGCGGCGGGGGCCTACCTCGTCACCCAGTGGAACAAGCCGGCCGACCTGAAGGTTGCCGACTACGACTCGTGGCTGTCGCACATCACCTACAACGGCGTGGAGTCCGGCAAGCAGATCGGTGACGCGCTGGCCGAGGCCATCGGCGGCTCGGGGGGCATCGTCGCCCTCCAGGGCATCCTGGACACCGGCGCCGCGAAGGACCGCTTCGCCGGGCTCGAGGAGTCGCTGGCGGCCAACCCGGACGTCGAGCTGCTCGACGACCAGACCGCCAACTTCTCCCGCGCGGAGGCGCTCGAGGTCACCAAGACGCTCCTGACCAAGCACGGCAAGGACGTCAAGGGCATCTGGGCCGCCAACGACGACATGGCGCTGGGTGCGCTGGAGGCGCTGCAGCAGGCCGGCCGTACGGACGTGGCAGTGGTCGGCATCGACGCGGTGCCGGACGCGCTCACGGCCATCGAGGACGGCACCATGACGGCCACGGTGTCCAGCGACGGACCGTGGCAGGGCGGCATCGGCCTGGCCATCGGCTACTGCGTGGCCACCGGTGAGCTCGCCGTCGAGGACATCGCCCCCGACGACCGCGCCTGGTTCGCGGAGCAGTTCCTCATCGAGCAGGACAACGTCACCGACTTCGTCTCCCCGGAGGTCGACGAGTCCGACTTCGCCTGCGACAACCTCTTCAGCCGTTCGCAGGGCGCGATGTCGTGACCATGACATCCCCCGCCGAAGCCGGCCCCGAGGTCGTGCACGCGCGGCGCCCCCAGCATCGGCGGGGGGTCCCGCTCCGGGACGCGGGCCCCCCGATCGCCCTCGTCGTCATCTTCGCGGTCTTCGCGGTCCTCAGCCCCGGCTTCCGCACGCTCTCGAACGTGCAGAACGTCCTGGACGCCGCGGCGGTCCTCACGGTCGTGACCTGTGGCATCACGTTCGTGCTGATGATGGGGTCCATCGACCTGTCCGCCCCCGGGATCATGGGGGCGTCCGCCATCACGGTCGCCCTCCTGGTCGCGAACAACCGCAACGACAACGACTTCGGGCTGCTCGGCGTCGTCGTCGCGGTCCTGCTCGGGGCGGGGCTGGGCTGTCTCAGCGGGCTCGCCCTGGTCGTGCTGAAGGTGCCGTCGTTCATGACCACGCTCGGCGTCTCCGCCGTGGGCCTGGGCCTGGCGACCCTGATGTTCGCGGGCGTGCAGCCCAACATCTCCGACGCGCTGCTGGAGGGCTGGGCGGTCGAGCGGTTCCTCGGGCTGGCCCGACTGACCTGGATCGCTCTCGGCTGCGTGGTCGTGGGCTGGCTGATCCAGCGCTACTCGCGCCTGGGGCGGTACGCCTTCGCGATCGGCGGCGCCGAGGAGGTGCTGGCGCTCTCCGGCGTGCGCGTGGCGCCCTACAAGGTGGCGGTCTTCACGATGGCGGGCGCGTTCTACGGTCTCGCCGGCGTGCTGGTCACCAGCCAGCTCGGCGCCGGCCTCGTCCAGGCGGGCCGGGGCTACGACTTCTCGTCCATCGCGGCCGCCGTGGTCGGCGGCACGCTGCTCATCGGCGGCCGCGGCGGCATCCTGCACTCTGCGGTCGGAGTCCTGCTCGTGACGGTCCTGACCAACGGCCTCGTCCAGATCGGGGTGAGCCCCTACTGGCAGGGCGGTGTCCAGGGCCTCATCGTCGTCGCGGCCGTCGCGGCCGCGGTCATCCCACAGCGTCGTAGGAACCAGGTGACGAAGTGAGCACGAACCTGCAGACCGAGACCGGCCCGGACGTGCCGGCGCCCGCGCACGCCCTCGAGGTGCGCGGGCTGGTCAAGCACTACCCGGGCGTCAAGGCGCTCGACGGCGTCGACCTGGTCGTGCACCAGCACGAGGTGCTCGGCCTGGCCGGCGAGAACGGCGCCGGCAAGTCCACGCTGCTCAAGGCGCTGGTCGGGCTGGTGCGGCCGGACGGGGGCGAGATCTGGGTGCGCGGCGAGAAGGTGCGGCTGGGGAGCATCGGCGACGCGGCCGCCCACGGCATCGGCATGGTGTTCCAGGAGCAGTCGCTGGTCCCCAACCTCACCGCCGCCGAGAACATCGTGCTCGGCAGCGAGGGGCCGGGCGTCCGCCGCGGCGTCTACCGCTGGAACACGATGCGCAGGCTCGCGCAGGAGCAGCTGGACAAGATCGGGTCGCACATCGACCCCCTCGCCCGCACCGACTCCCTGACCTTCGCCGACCGGCAGATGGTCGAGATCGCCAAGGTGCTCCGCATCGAGGAGCGCACGTCCCACCCGCCGGTGATCATCCTCGACGAGCCGACCTCCGTGCTGGAGTCGAAGGAGATCGAGACCCTCTTCACGCAGGTGCGCCGGCTGCGCGAGTTCGCCTCCGTCGTCTTCGTCTCGCACCGGCTGGACGAGGTGCTCGACGTCTGCGACCGGGTCGCGGTACTGCGCGGCGGACGGTCGGTGGGCGAGGTGTCCGCTGCGGGTGCCGCCCCGGCGGACCTGCACCGGATGATGATCGGCTCGACCGGGGCCGACGACCACTACCACGGCGCGGCCGCCGACCGGTCCGACGAGCCGGGCAGGCCTCGCCTCGTCGTGCGCGGCCTGACCGGCAAGACGTTCCGGGACGTCGACCTCGACGTGCACGCGGGCGAGATCGTCGGCATCGTCGGCGTCCACGGCTCCGGCCGGGAGGACGTGTGCCGGGCGCTCTTCGGCGCCGAGCCGACCACGGCCGGCGAGGTGGTCCTCGACGGCGAGCGGCTCGACCTGTCGGGCACCCGCGCGGCCTGTGCCGCGGGGGTCGGCTACGTGCCGGCCGAGCGCAAGATCGAGGGCATGGTCGGCCCCATGTCGGTCGCCGACAACATGACGCTCACCAAGCAGCAGTCCCGCTGCACCGGACCGCTGGTGCGCCCGCGGAAGCAGGCGACGCTGGTGGACAAGTGGATCGAGCGGCTCTCGATCCGCACCCCGCACCGGGGCACCGCGATCCAGCGCCTCTCGGGCGGAAACCAGCAGAAGGTGGTCCTGGCCCGCTGGCTGGTGGCCGGCGACGTCCGGCTGCTGCTGCTCGACCACCCGACCCGCGGCCTCGACATCGGGGCGCGCTCGGAGGTGTACCGCCTGATGCGTGAGCTCGCCGCCGGCGGCGTGGCCACGGTGCTGCTCGCCGACAGCCTCGAGGAGGCGATCGGCATGTCCGACCGGATCGTCGTGATGAGCGACGGCCGGGCGACGACGGAGGTCGCCGCCCCCGCGGGGAGCAAGCCGACTCCGCTCGACCTGGTCAAGGAGATGGTCTGAGCATGTCCGCACCCGTCCTCACCACACCGGCCGCCGACGCCGTCGTCCCTGGCCGGCCGACCGTCGGCCAGCGGCTCACGTCGTTCATGCCGGTCATCGCGCTCGTCGTGCTGCTGGCCGCGCTGGCCGTCGCGGACCCCGGCTTCCTGACCCAGAGCAGCCTCACGGCCGTCGCCCGGACCTCCGCACCGCTGGTCGTGCTCGCGGCCGGGGCCACCCTGGTGGTCCTGTGCGGCGGCATCGACCTGTCCATCGCCGCGCTCTGCTCGCTGGCCACGGTCTTCTTCGCCCTGTGGCTGCCCGACCTCGGCGGCCTCACGGTCGTCGCGGTCGTCGCGGCCACCGGCGCCATCGGGGCGCTGCAGGGCCTGGCCCACGTGCTGCTGCGCATCCCGTCGTTCATCGTCACGCTCGGCGGCATGAGCATCTTCGCCGCGATCGCCCTGGTGATCTCGGACGCCGGCCCGATCCGGGTGGTCGACCGGGACGCGACGAACTGGATCACCCTCTACGTCGGTGGCGTGGTGCCCATGTCCTTCCTGGTCGCGCTGATCGTCATCGGGGTGCTCGCGCTGGTCCTCCGGCTCACGCCGGTCGAGAGCTGGATCCGCGCGACCGGCTACTCCGAGTCGGCAGCCCGGCTGGCCGGCTCTCCGGTCGACCTGGTCAAGGTCGCCGCCTTCACGGTCTCCGGAGCCTGCGCCGGCCTCGCCGCGGTCATGCTCGTCTCCCGGAACTTCAGCGGCAGCCCGACCATGGCCGACAACCTGCTGCTGCCGGCCGTCGCGGCCATCGTGGTGGGCGGCACCGCCATCACCGGCGGTCACGGCTCGCTGTGGCGCAGCCTCGCCGGAGCGCTCGTGGTCACCCTGCTGCGCGTCGGTCTGCCGATCGTCGGCGTCCCGTCGGCCTACGAGCAGATCCTCTACGGTGCGATCATCGTCGCCGCCGTCGCGCTCACCCTCGACCGATCGAAGGTGCTGATCATCAAGTAGCCGCGGCCCACCCCACTCCCGTCCGACCACCCCGACCTACGGAAGGTTCCCCATGTCCGAGAGCTCCCCCCTTCTGCCCGCCGTTTCCTCGTTCCTCTCCTCGCCCCAGCAGCTGCTGATCGACGGCGAGCGGGTGGACGCCAAGGACGGCCAGACCTTCGCCACGGTGAATCCTGCGACCGAGGAGGTGCTCGTCCAGGTCGCCCAGGCCTCCGCGGTCGACGCCGACCGTGCCGTCAGAGCCGCCCGCGACGCGTTCGAGACCGGCCCGTGGTCGCGGATGACCCCGCGTGACCGCTCGCACCTCCTGTGGCGCATCGGCGACATGATCGAGGAGCGCGCCGAGGAGTTCGCGCAGCTCGAGTCGCTCGACAACGGCAAGAGCCTCGCGTCGGCCCGCGGCGACGTGGGCGTGGCCGCCGAGCTGTTCCGCTACTTCGCCGGCTGGGCCACCAAGATGGAGGGCACGACCATCCCGATGTCGGTGCCCGGCCGCGAGTTCCACGCCTACACCCGCCGCGAGGCCATCGGCGTCGTCGCCGGCATCGTGCCGTGGAACTTCCCGCTCACGATGGCCTGCTTCAAGATCGTCCCGTCCATCACGGCGGGCAACACGATAGTGCTCAAGCCGGCCGAGCAGACCCCGCTCACCGCGCTCCGGCTCGGCGAGCTGCTGCTGGAGGCCGGCGTCCCGGCCGGGGTCGTCAACGTCCTGCCCGGGTTCGGGGACGCGGGCGCCGCCCTGGTCGACCACCCCGGCGTCGACAAGGTCGCCTTCACCGGCAGCACCGAGGTGGGCAAGAAGATCGCCGCGGCCGCCTCCGGCAACCTGAAGAAGGTGTCGCTGGAGCTCGGCGGCAAGGCGCCCAACATCATCTTCGCCGACGCGGACCTCGACGCCGCGATCGCCGGGGCCGCGCTGGCGGGCTACTTCAACGAGGGCCAGTGCTGCGTCAACGGCTCGCGCCTCTACGTCCAGCGCGAGGTGTTCGACCAGGTGATCGAGGGCGTCGCCGCGGCGGCCCGCGCCATCACGGTCGGCGACGCGTTCGACCCGGCGACCACGATGGGGCCGCTGGTCTCGCAGGAGCAGCACGAGAAGGTGATGGGCTACGTCCGCGGCGCGGTCGCCGACGGCGCCACGCTCGCCGCGGGCAGTGCCGACCCGGCGGCCGACCGCGGCTACTTCTTCTCGCCGACCCTCATCACCGGGGTCACCGAGCAGATGGCCGTCCAGACGGACGAGATCTTCGGTCCGGTCGTGACCGCCATACCCTTCGACACCGAGGACGAGGTCGTCGCCGCCGCCAACAACACCGTCTACGGCCTGGCCGCCGGCGTGTGGTCGCGCGACCTCGGCACGGCCCACCGGGTCGGGAGCCGGCTGCGGGCCGGCACGGTCTGGCTCAACACCTGGCACGCGGACGACGTCACCCTCCCGCGGGGTGGCTTCAAGCAGTCCGGCTGGGGCCGTGAACTGGGGTCGTTCGGCCTGGACGACTACACGGAGCTGAAGACGGTCATCGCCGAGCTCCGCTGAACGAGCGCCACAAGCGCTGAACGGTAACGCAGGCACCACAGGCAACACCCGGAGTGAGGTCTGGCCGGCCCGCCCCTACGGGCCGGCCGTCCGGGCCGCCGTCATGCCCATGAACCACGTGCGAAAAGGGATTCAACGATGAACCTGCTACGCAGACCTGACCGGCGGCGCGACGCGCGCCGCCTCCGCAGAGCACCCGCGCGCCTGGCGGCCATGCTGGTCGCCCTGGCGGTGGCAGCACCGCTCGTCGGCGGCGTCGCGCACGCCGCGCCCGCCACCACGTCCGCACAGGCGGCAGTGGGGTCCGTCGACGACGGCGTGCTGCGCGTCCTGCTGTTCTACAAGCCGAACTTCCACGCCTCCCACGTCCAGGCCCGACAGGCCGTGCGCGAGCTGGCGGACGACCTGGGCACCGAGTACTCCCAACCGGTCGAGATCCAGGAGACCGACGACGCCGCGGCGTTCACCACGGACAACCTCGCGACCAAGGACGCGGTGGTCTTCGCCCAGACCGGCGGCGTGCTGTTCGACGTGGACCAGCGGGCCGCGCTGGAGAGCTACATCCGTGGCGGTGGCGGCTACATGGGCCTGCACTACACCGGCTGGTCGGTGGGGCAGAGCGAGCACGACGTGAACCCCTTCTACGCCCGCCTGGTCGGCGCGGTGTCCGAGGGCCACCCGGAGGACCCCGCGGTGCGGCCGGGCCGGGTCGTGGTCAAGGACAGCACGCACCCGCTCACGCAGGGGCTGCCGGCCGACTTCACCCGCAGCGACGAGTGGTACGACTGGGTGGTCAACCCGGCACCCCACGTGCGTACGCTCCTCGAGGCCGACGAGACGTCCTACGGCATGGGGGAGAACGGCACCAGCCACCCGATCACCTGGTGCCAGGAGATCGACTCCGGCCGGTCCTGGTACTCGGGGATGGGGCACGAGGGCACGGCGTACGCCGAGGCCCCGATCCGCACGCAGATGAAGAACGGCCTGGCCTATTCCGCCGGCCTGCTGCCCGCCGACTGCTCGCCCCCGGACAAGTCCGAGCAGGGTTCCTGGAGCGGGGTCACCCCGTGGCCGCTGGTCCCGATCAACGCGGCGCTCACGTCCGACGGTCGCGTGCAGTCCTTCGGCAGCGTCTCCTCGGGCTGCACCGACGGCAGCCCCTACGACTTCGGCGGCAACTCGTGCGTCACCCAGGGCGGTCAGATGGAGATCGACATCTGGGACCCCGACAAGCCGCGCACAGCGGCCAACGTCACCACGGGGCTCGTCGAGAACACGACGTACACCGACCTGTTCTGCTCCATGCAGGTGCAGATGCCGCACCGGCGAGCCACCCTGACGGTCGGTGGTGACGACGGCCTGGGCGGCAACGCGCCCAACGACGCGTCGCTCGGCGTCACCAGCTACACGACCAACCAGGGGCTGCACAACGAGGCCCCGATGAACTACCCGCGCTGGTACCCCACGGGCACCACCCTGCCGGACGGCTCCGTCGTGGTGCAGGGCGGCAGCCTCAAGGGCGGCCCCGGTGGGCCCGGCGTGCTGACCCCCGAGATCTACACCCCGGACGAGGGGAGCTCCTGGAAGCTCCTCGAGGGCGCCACCAGCGCGGCGGCGTACGGGGACGGCGGTAACGGCAACGGTCCCGACGAGAACCGCTGGTGGTACCCGCGGGCCTTCGTCGCGCCGGGCAACGGCAACGTCTTCAACATCACCGGTACGCAGATGTACGAGCTCGACCCCTCGGGCGACGGTGCGGTGACCCTGCGCGGCACCCTGCCGGCCGAGATCGCCGACCAGGACGAGCTCGGCAACCCGGTCGGTGCCACGTCCACCGCGACCATGTACCGCCCCGGCAAGATCCTGCAGGTCGGCGGCGGCTGGTGGGCCAACGGCGGTGGTCCGGACGGGGCCCGGGCCGGCTTCACCGTGGACATCACGGGCGGCACCGACGCGCCGGTGGTCGAGGCGACGGAGCCGATGAAGCACGCGCGGCACTGGGCCACCTCCACCGTGCTGCCCGACGGCAACGTGATCGTCACCGGCGGTGCTCGCGACAACAACGGCAACGGCGGCTACGTCACCAACGCCGAGATCTGGAACCCGGACACGGGCACGTGGACCGAGGTGGAGGTGCCCTACGAGCACGCCCGCCTCTACCACTCGACCGCGCTGCTCCTGCCCGACGGTCGCCTCATGGTGGGTGGCGGCGGCACGCCGGGCCCGCGCAACTACACGGACGTGGAGTTCTACTCCCCGGCGTACCTCTTCGAGGGTGACGAGCCGGCGGTGCGTCCGGAGGTCACGGGGGTGCCCAAGAAGCTGGGCTACGACGGCACGTTCGACGTGCAGGCCGACGGTCCGGTCTCCCGGGTCACCCTGGTCCGCAACGGCTCGGTGACGCACGGGTTCAACAATGACCAGAGCTTCCAGGACCTGGCGTTCGCCCAGGACGGGGACGCCCTGACCATCGAGACCCCGGTCGACGGCACGTACGCCCCGCCCGGTGCGTACATGCTCTTCGTCTTCGACGAGGACGGCACGCCGTCCGTGGCCGACATCGTCCAGATCGACCCGAAGGTCGCGATGGACGCCCGTTCGCCGCACCTGGTCGACCAGCTCGAGTACCCGCGCATCCCGGCCGAGTGGCGTTCCGCCAACCCGCCCGCCGTCGTGGACGTCGAGCCGGGCAACGGCCGGATGTCCCCGTGGGAGGTCGACAGCACGGTCCAGCTGGTCCGCGCGGCCGAGCCCAGCCAGGGCGGCCTCGGCCGGACCGGGTACCACCTCGGGGTGGGGGACGAGGGCAGCCTGACCCGCACGCTCAAGGGTCTCGACCCGGGCCGCGAGTACCGGCTCTCGCTGCGCTACGCCCGCGACAGCCGGTCCGCCGGCACCGCACCCGGTACCGCGAACCTCTCGGTCGGCGACCTGTCGGCGACCCTGACGGCGCAGGCGGACGTGTCGTCGCAGGACAGGTTCGCGACGTACGTCGGCACCTTCGTCGCGGGGGCGCGGTCGCAGGACCTGACGGTCACCGCCGGCGACTCCGGTGCGGGCGTCATGATCGACGACCTGGTGGTCGTGGGCTCCGACCCGGGAGCTTCCGACGTGCCGGTGCACTACACGTTCGACGAGGGCGACGGGACCAGCGCGGCCAACACCGGCACGGAGATGGGCGTGGGCGCCGCCACGCTGACGGGGCTGACCGGGTGGAGCGAGAACGGCGTGCACGGTGGCGCCGTCGACCTCGCCGGTGGAGCCAACACCAACGCGGTGGACCTGCCCGACAACCTGCTCCAGGGCGAGGCGAGCTTCAGCACGTCGTTCTGGGTGAAGCCGCGGGCGAAATCCGACTGGGCGGGCCTGTTCCACCTCGGGGACGGCCTCGGGGACGGGGGCAGCTTCTTCCAGATCCAGCTGCAGACCAACGCCGCCGCCGGCGGTACGGGGCTCGCGGCGACGTTCAAGGCCAAGGGAGCCGCACTGCAGGAACGGGTCTACGCCACGCCGACCCGTGACGTGGCCGTCGACGAGTGGAACCACGTGGCGTTCACCCGCCAGGGTGCGACCGGCACGCTGTACCTGAACGGCGAGCCGATCGCGTCCCGCGACGACCTGACGATCGACATGACCGACGTCGGGCCGACGGCGAACAACTGGCTGGGGCGCAACGGCTTCCCCGACCCGGCCTACGACGGGCTGATGGACGACGTTCGCGTCTACACGTCGGCCCTGGGCGATGCCGACATCGCGGCGATGTACGCCGACGGCACCGCGGTCGCCACGACCACCACGGTCACCGTCGAGCAGGCCTCGCCGTCGCCGTTCGGCGAGCCGGTCGACGTCTCGGCCGTGATCGGTGCGGGTTCCGGTGCGGCTCCCTCGGGCGTCGCGGAGCTGTGGGTCGACGGGACCCGCATCGGCGGACAGGTCGACGTGGTCGACGGCGCGGTGCGGTTCACCGGTGTCGCCCTCTCACCGGGGGAGCACGACATCAAGGTCCGCTTCGTCGCCGACGACGGGTGGCGCGACTCCGCGCAGACCGTCAAGCACACGGTCGAGCGGCCACCGCCGGGCGAGGGGACGCCGATCCACTACGCCTTCGACGAGGGCCAGGGTACGACGGCGGCCAACTCCGGTCTCGACGGCTCGGTCGGAGCGGCGACGCTCTCCGGGGCGGCGGGCTGGACCGCGGACGGCAGGTTCGGTGCGGGGATCAGCCTGCCCGGCGGCGCGTCGGGGACGGGCAACCAGGTCGAGCTCCCCGACAACATCGAAGCGGGCATGGACGACCAGTTCAGCGTGTCGATCTGGGCCCGCCCGGACGCCCTGCCCACCTGGGTGCCGCTGCTGCAGATCGGCAGCAGCACCGACACGTTCTTCCTGCTGCAGTCCAACACCCAGACCAGCGGGGCCACCGGCTTCGCGGCGACGTTCAAGGCGCCGGGCACCCCGGGCAGCGCCCAGGAGCGTCTGGTCCTGGGCCAGGGCAACGACCTGCCGCTGAACGAGTGGACGCACGTGGTGTTCACCCAGAGCGGCTCGGTCGGGAAGATCTACTTCGACGGTGAGCTCCAGGCCACGCGCGAGGACTTCACCGTGACCATCGGTGACGTCGGCGTGGGCGGCGAGACGACGACCAACCTGATCGGTGGCACCAGCTGGCCGGACGCGCGCTGGGACGGCCTGGTCGACGACTTCCGGATGTTCGGGTACGAGCTGACCGCCGACCAGGTGGGCGAGCTGCACGCCGGAACGCCCGCCAACGCGGCGCCGGTGGGTGCCGCCGACGCCTACGGCACCGTGGAGGACGAGCCGCTGACGGTGGCGGCGCCGGGGGTGCTGGCCAACGACACCGACACCGACGGTGACGAGCTGACGGCGACAGGGCTCACCCAGCCCGCCAACGGCGCCGTCGAGCTGGCGGCGGACGGTTCGTTCACCTACACGCCCGACGCCGGGTTCGCCGGCACGGACACGTTCACCTACCAGGCGTCGGACGGCGCCGCGACGTCGGCGGCGACGACGGTGACCATCACGGTGGAGGAGGGGGAGCAGCCACCGGCCAACACGGCTCCGGAGGCGGCCGCCGACGCCTACGAGGCAGTGGGCGGGGAGCCGCTGACGCTCCCGGCCCCGGGCGTGCTGGCCAACGACACGGACGCGGACGGCAACGTGCTGACCGCTACCGAGGTGACGCAGCCCGCCAACGGCGAGGTCACGCTGGCGGCGGACGGGTCCTTCACCTACACCTCCGACGCCGGGTTCTCCGGCAAGGACGTCTTCACCTACCGGGCCGACGACGGGAAGGATCTCTCCGCGCCGGCCAGGGTGACCATCACGGTGAAGTCGCCCACGGTGACGGCGGTCGCCGGGGTGGCGCTGCCGATCGTCTACGGGACGGCGGGCACGGTCTCCGTGGCGGTGTCGCCCGATACGGCGACGGGTGAGGTGGAGCTGCTCGACGGCGACACGAGCCTCGGCAGGGCGACGATCGCGGACGGTCGGGGAACCCTCGTCCTGCCGGCCACGTCGCTCGCACCGGACACCTACGACCTCACTCTCCGTTATGGGGGTGACGCCGACCACCGTGCCGCCTCGTCGACGGTGCGGGTCACGGTGGAGAAGGTGGTGCCCACGATGGAGATCACGGCGACGAAGGCCCGCGGCAAGCAGGCGGTCATCGACGTGTCGCTGACCGCGGAGCACGACGTGCCGGTCACGGGGGAGGTGCGGGTCGCCGTCCAGGGCGGTGAGACGCTCGTCGGGGCCGTCGAGGACGGCCTGGCCAGCTTTGAGGTGGCCCGGCCCAAGGGCCGCGACCTGACGCTGACGGCGTCCTACCTCGGCAGCGAGCTGGCCCTAAGGGCGGAGACGAAGGTGACGCTCCGGGTCCAGTAGCACGTGAGAGCGGCGTGGGCCCGGAGGACGGATCCTCCGGGCCCACGCCGCGTCAACTTCGCTTCGAGACCTAGGTTGCTTCGCTTTGAGCGGGTTCAAAGCGAAGCAACCTAGGTCTCGAAGGGAACCCGGGCGTCAGTCGTCGGCCAGCGAGGCCACCACGCCCGCGCGGCTCTCGTCTTCGCTGGCGAGCACGCCGCCGTTGGCGACGATGTCGGGGGTGATCTCGCTGAACACCATGCGGACGTCCTGGCGCCGGGCGCCCAGGATCTCGACGGCACTGTCGGCCACGGCCTTGGCGAACTCGCGACGCTGCTCGAGGGTACGGCCGCGCAGCAGCTCGACGTTGATGTTGGGCATGTCTTCCCTCCGGAGGCGGTCGCAGCCGTGTTCACGGGTGCGACCTTGATTCAGTGACATGAACCACCGTACGCGTACCGCGGGACGCCGTCCATGACTTCCACAACCCAGTTCACACTCTTGACAGCAGTTCAGCAGGCTGGTTTGGTCTGCTCAGCCCTTCATCTCTCGGGAGCCACCATGAAACGCACGACAGCCGTCCGCCGCGTGATCCTGTCCGGGCTCGCCGCCGCCGGGCTCGTGGCTCTCGGGGCGACGTCCGCCATGGCCCACGTCACGATCACGCCGTCCACCACCGCGGCGGGCGCCACCACCGTCCTCCGGGTCGAGGTGCCGCACGGCTGCGAGGGCTCGGCCACGACGGCGGTCTCCATCCGGATGCCGGAGGGTGTCGCGGACGTGACCGCCTCGAGCACCGGCCGCTGGACGGTCGACCAGACCCCGGACGCCCTCACGTACACGACCGAGGAGCCGCTCCAGGACGGAGAGCACGACGAGGTCGAGCTCTCCCTGCGCCTGCCCGAGACCGCCGGGACGACGCTGGTCTTCCCCGTCGTCCAGCGGTGCGAGCAGGGCGAGGTGGCCTGGACCGAGGTCGCCGAGCACGACGAGGGCCACGACGCGCTCGACCGGCCGGCGCCCGTCGTCGTCGTGACCTCTGCCGAAGCCGGAGCCGGAGCCGGAGCCGAGACCGAACCCGGAGCCGATACCGATACCGATACCGAGACAGAGGCCGGCGCCGAAGCCGCGGGCGCGGCGACCGGCGCCGAGGAGCGCAGGCCGCTGCTCGTCTACGGTGCGGCCGGGGTCCTGGCCGCGGGCGGCCTGGCGGGCGGGGCGGTCCTGCTGCGCCGCCGCCGGAACCGGTGACCCGCAGCGGCGTGGGCCGCGGCGGCGTGCGGCGGCGCGCCGGCGGCTGGCTGCTCCTGCTCGTCGTCGCCTGCGCGCTGGTCCTCGGCCCGGCGGGGCCCGTCGCCGCCCACGCGACCCTCGTCAGCACCGACCCCGCGGAGGGCGCGGTGCTCGACGCCGCCCCCGACCGGGTCACGTTCACCTTCGACGAGTCGGTGATCGGGGTCCCCGCCGGGATCAAGGTGTTCGACGCGACGGGGGCCGAGGTGCCCTCCTCCGCCTCGGTGACCGAGTCGCAGCTCTTCGTCGACCTCGACGAGGACCAGGTCCCGGACGGCACCCTCGTGGTGCTGTGGCGGCTCGTGTCCGCGGACGGGCACCCGATCGGCGGCTCGCTGACCTTCGCCGTCGGCGCTCCCAGCGACGTGGTCGACGTGCCGGCTGGCGCGGAGGCCGACACCGAGGCGCCGGTCCTGCTCGGGCTGGTCCGCGGGACCGGCTACGTGGGGCTGCTCGTCGCTGCCGGGGTCGCGGCGTTCTCGGTCCTGTTCCTCCCGCGCGACGGGGCCGCCGACCGCTCGCGCGCCCGGCTCCGGCCGGTCGCGCGGGCGGCGGCGGGCGTCGCCGCCCTGGGCTGGTCGCTGGCCGTGCCGCTGATCGCGCTCTACCAGCTCGGCCTGCCGTTCCCGGCGGTCGCCGACGGCTCGACCTGGTCGTCCCTCGCACCCGCTGAGTACGCCGTCCCCGCCGCGGTGGTCCTGGGGCTCGCCCTGGCCGTGGGGGCGCTCCCGGCGGCGGCCCCCGGTCGGCCGCAGGCCGCACTCGTGCTGGCCGGGGCCCTGCTGGCAGTCACCGCGCCGGCGTTCACCGGCCACACGCGGGCCGCGACGCCCGAGGCGCTGGTGATCGGCGTGGACGTGCTGCACCTGGCCGCGGGAACCCTGTGGCTCGGCGGTCTGGTGGCCATCGTGCTGGTGCTCGGGGACCTCGCCCGCGGCGACGCCGGCGCGGTGCTCGGCCGCTTCTCGGCCTGGGCCGCCGGCCTGCTCGCGGTGCTCGTGCTCGCCGGGTCGTTCCTCGCCTGGCGGGTCGCCGGATCCTGGGACGCGCTCGTCGGCTCCGGCTACGGGACCCTCCTCCTCGTCAAGGTCCTGATCGCGCTCGTCGCGATCGCCCTCGCCGCGTGGAACCGGTACGCCCTGATGCCGCGCCTTCGCGCGCCCGCGCGCCGCCGCGACCGCGGGTCCCCGGCCACGCCGGTGGTGCGCACGGCGCTCGCGGAGGCGGGGGTGCTGGTCGCCGTCCTGTTCGTCACCGGAGCCCTCGTGGACCGGAGCCCGGAGGCCGACGTGGCCGTCACCTCCGTGGACGGGGCGGGGGAGAGCGCCGGCGAGTCGGTGCGGCTGGACGACGTCTCGGCGCGGATCAGCCTGGACCCGCCGCGGGTCGGGCCGGCCACGCTCACCATCACGATGACCGACGGGTCCGGCGAGCCCGTGGAGGGCTACGAGGCGCCGCAGCTCAGCCTGGCGACCGACGAGGTGGACCTCGGCGTCGTGGAGGTCGCCTCGCTCGGCCCGGGTGTCTACGCGGGCGAGGTGGTGCTGCCGACCGGAGGGGAGTGGACGGTGCAGGTGTCGCTGCGCACCACGGAGTTCGACAACCCGGTGCGTACGGTGACGTTCCGCGTGCCGGGGCCGTGAGCCGCGGGCCCGGCCGGCTCAGCCGAGCAGCTGGTCCGCGGCGACGGACAGCCGCACCTCGTCCCCGGCGACGGCGGCGATCTGGTCCGCCTCGACGTAGCGGTGGCCCGTGAACAGCCCGCCGGCATCGACCCGGACGTACCCGAGCCGGGCGAGCCGCTCCTGGGACATCCGGCTCAGGCCGGTGCCCGAGTCGAACGTCTCGGCGACCCAGCCGAACGGGTCGCCCGCCGCCTCGGACGGCCGGTCGGCGGGTGCGGTGCTGCGGCCGGCGGTGTGCACGTGGCCGACGGTCCCCACGGTCTCGCCGTCGGCGTCGACCACCGTCATCCCGGTGGTGACCTCGCGGATGGGTCCCTCGGGCGCTGCGAACTCGGTCATGTTCCGTCTCCTCTCGGCGTCCTCCCACCGTTTCGGAGGTGCGCCGCAGTCGCACCCGGGACGTGCGGGGCGGGCGGGAGTGACGTGCACCACGTACCGGTTCTCGGCCCTGGCTTGACGCGACCCGGCGAGCCATTAGGTTAGGTCAGGCAAACCTAAGTTATGGTGCGCTGTCCGGCTCGGCCGGCGTGCGTCGTCCTGCCCGAAACCCTCCCCGAGGAGCCTCCCGTATGCCCGCACGCCTGCCCGCAGTGCCGCAGCCAGCGACCATCGCTCCCGCGCTCGGCGCGCGGCACGACACGACCGCGCTGCTGCGCGGCGCCACCGCGAGCAGCTACGCGGACACGGTCCGCGAGGTGGCCGACGACGTCGCCGCCCGGCTCTCCGCCGTCACGCAGCCGTTCTCCGGCGCCGCCCCGTCCGAGCTCCGCGCGCTCGTGGACGCCGTGGACCTCGACGGTCCGGCGTCGGGCACGCGCCAGGCCCTGCGCGAGGCGGGCGACCTGTACGCGCAGCACGCGATCTGGTTCCACGAGCCCACCTACGCGGCGCACCTGAACTGCCCGGTCGCGCTGCCCGCCGTGGGCGCGGAGACGATGCTGGCCGCCATCAACACCTCGGTCGACACCTACGACCAGTCCACGGTCGCCACGTTCATGGAGCGCCGGCTGATCGAGTGGACGGCCGGCCGCATCGGGTTCGCCGTCGACGGTCCGGGAACCCAGGGCGGTGCCGACGGCGTCTTCACCTCCGGCGGCACCCAGTCCAACTTCCAGGCGCTGTTCCTGGCGCGCGAGCAGGCGCGCACCGCCGGTGTCGCCCTGGAGTCGATGCGCATCCTCGCGACCGGCGTCAGCCATTTCAGCATCGCCAAGTCCGCCCTCCTGCTCGGCCTGCCCGACGGCGCCGTGGTGGCCGTCGGCACCGACGCCGAGGGGCGCCTGAGCCCGGACTCCCTGGCCCAGGCCCTCGTCGACGTCGAACGCGCCGGCGACACCGTGATCGCCGTCGTCGCGACCGCCGGCACCACCGACCGTGGCTGCATCGACCCGCTCGGCCCGGTCGCGGACCTGTGCGACGCCGTCGGCGTGTGGCTGCACCTCGACGCCGCCTACGGGTGCGGGTTGCTCGTGAGCCCCACGCGCCGCCACCTCCTGGACGGCATCGAGCGCGCCCGCAGCGTGACCGTCGACTTCCACAAGGCGTTCTTCCAGCCCGTGTCCTCCAGCGCGCTGGTCGTCCGCGAACGAGCGGACCTCGCCCCCGTCGCCTGGCACGCCGACTACCTCAACCCGCGGGCGAACGCCGAGCCCAACCAGGTCGACAAGTCCCTGCAGACCACGCGCCGGTTCGACGCGCTCAAGCTCTGGGTCACGCTGCGCGCGCTGGGGGCCGACGGGATCGGTGCGATGGTGGACGCCGTCTGCGACCTGGCCGCCGCCGTGCACCACGATCTCGCGACCGACCGCGACTTCCGGGTCGTGGGGACCACCGACCTGTCCACCGTCCTGTTCCGGTACGAGCCCGACGGGCTCGACCCCGAGCACGCGAACGCCCTCGTGCCCCAGGTGCGGCGGGTGCTGTTCGACTCGGGCCGCGCCCTGGTCGCCAAGACCGTGGTCGACGGCCGCCCCTGCCTCAAGCTGACGCTGCTCAACCCCGACGCCACGCTCGCCGACATCCGCGGCGTGCTCGAGCTCGTCCGCTCCGCCGCCCACGGCCTGCTCGCGGGGGAGGCGCTCACGGGCATCGACGAGCCGCCGTGCCGTGCCGTGCATCCCCGGCTCGCCCGGGCGGAGGGGGACGCCCGATGAGGACCTACGACCTGCTCTGCGTCGGCATCGGCCCGTTCGGCCTCGGCCTCGCGGCGCTCGCCGAGCCCCTGGACGACGTGGACGCCGTGTTCCTGGACCAGCGCGACGGGTTCTCCTGGCACGCCGGGATGCTGATCGAGGGCACCACCCTCCAGGTCCCGTTCCTGGCCGACCTGGTGACGATGGCCGACCCGACGTCACCGTACTCGTTCCTGGCGTGGCTCAAGGCGACCGGGCGGCTGTACCAGTTCTACATCCGGGAGTCGTTCTACCCGCTGCGTGCCGAGTACGACGCGTACTGCCGCTGGGTGGCCGAGCAGCTCCCGGCGCTGCGCTGGGCGCGGCGGGTCACGGGCGTCGTACGGGTCGCCGACCCCGGCGCACCCGGCGGCTATCTGTTCGAGGTGACGGCCGAGACGCCCGGCGGCGTCGAGAAATACTGTGCCAAGCACCTGGTGCTCGGCACCGGGACGCAGCCGCGCCTGCCGGCCCCGCTCGACGGCCTCGACGGCGCCGGCCCCGTGGTGCACACGAGCGACTACCTGCCGCGCCGGCAGGAGCTCGCGGCGGCCGGTTCCGTGACGGTGGTCGGCAGCGGGCAGTCCGCGGCGGAGGTCTATCGCGACCTGCTGGACGGCTGCGGCACCGGGGCGGGGGAGCACCGCCTGGACTGGGTGACGCGATCGCCACGGTTCTTCCCCATGGAGTACACCAAGCTGACCCTGGAGATGACGTCGCCCGAGTACACGGACCACTACGTGGCCCTGCCCGCCGAGGTGCGTGACGTGCTGGGCCGCGAGCAGCGCAACCTCTACAAGGGCATCAGTGCCGACCTCGTCGACGACATCTACGACACCCTGTACCGCAGGTCGGCCCTGGGCGCCGAGGTGCCGACCACGCTCCTGTCCGACACCGAGGTGGTCGCCGCCCGGTTCGACGCCTACGGCGCTGACGGCGCGGGGGAGTACGTGCTGAGCCTGCGCCACGCCCAGACCGGCACGACGGCGGAGCACCGCACCCGCGCGCTCGTCGCCGCGACCGGCTACGCCGCCGCCGTGCCCGAGTTCCTCGCGCCCGGCCTGGTCAACCTCGACCACCGCGGCCGGTACGCCGTCACGCGTGGCTACACCGTCGACGACGACCGCCGGATCCACGTGGTCGGCGGCGAGGAGCACACGCACGGTGTCACCGCGCCGGACCTCGGGTTCGGCCCCTGGCGCAGCTCCGTGATCCTCGCCGACATCACCGGACGCCGGCCCTACACGACCGAGCGCCGGATCGCGTTCCAGCAGTTCGGCCTGCCGGACGCCCACGCCCTGGAGGCCGTCCGATGAGCGCTCCCACCACCGTGCACGCGTTCGCCACCAGGACGCGCCTCGGCGAGATCACGCTCGAGCCCGTGGTCCCGGTGCGGGACGCCGAGCTCGTCCAGGGCTGGCTGGCCCACCCCGCCGCGTCCTCCTGGCAGATGGGCGAGCTGCGTGTCGACGAGGTGCGCGAATACCTGGCCGGCCTCCAGGCCGCCCCGCACGAGGCCGCCTGGCTCGGCCGGCTCGACGGCGAGCCGGTGTTCCTCACCGAGACCTACGACCCGGCCCGCGTGCTGCTCGCCGACGTCCACGACGCCCGGCCCGGCGACCTCGGCATGCACCTGCTCGTCGCCCCGCCGGACCCGCCCCGGCACGGCCTCACCGACGCCGTGATGACCGCCGTCATGCGGTTCTGCCTGTCCGACGGGGGACGAGCCGGCGCGGGCCTGGGCGCCACCCGGGTCGTCGTCGAGCCCGACGTCGGCAACCGGAAGATCGCCGCCAAGAACGCCGCCGCCGGCTTCCGCGTGCTGCGCGAGGTCGACCTCGGCCGCGGCGCCCACGCCAAGCGCGCCGCCCTGAGCGTCGCCACCCGGGCCGACTTCGCGGCCTCCGCACTCGGTACCGGTCCGCTGCCCGGCTCCAGCCTGCTCGCCACGCACCTGACCGCCGAGCACATGGAGCACGCCCACCGGCACCTCGTGGCCAAGGCGCTCGCGGAGCTCGCGCACGAGCGGCTTTTCCAGCCCGAGCCCGACGACGCGCCCGGCGCGCCACCGGACGGCTACCGCCTCGCCCTCGACGGCGTCACCTACCGGTTCACCGCCCGCCGGTACGCCCTGGAGCACTGGGTGGTCGACCCGGCGTCCGTCCGGCGCACGGCCACCGCCGGGATGCGCGGCGACGTCGCCCTCCCCGTCGACGCGCTCGAGCTGGTCGCCGAGCTGCAGCCCCTGCTGCAGGTGCCGGACGGCCTGCTCGCGACCTACCTGGAAGAGCTGTCCGCCACCCTGGCCGGTGCGGCCGCGAAGCGGGAGCGCGAGCTCGACGGGCACACCCCGTCGGTGAGCGGGCTGCTCGAGGCGATGCGGGCCGCGTCCGGCACCCGGGCGGTGGCCGAGACATTCCAGCAGGTCGAGGCCGCGATGTCCGAGGGGCACCCGGGCTTCGTCGCGAACAACGGCCGCATCGGGTTCTCCCTGAGCGACTACCGCGCCTACGCGCCCGAACGGGGCGAGCGCATGCGCGTGCTGTGGCTCGCGGCCCGCCGTGCGCACACCCACCTCGCGCTCGCAGCCGACCAGACCGAGGCGGGCCACTACGGCACCCCGGGCGTGCCCGGCGAGCTGTCCGACGCCGAGCGGGCCGCCTTCGCCGACCGCCTCGCCGCCCGCGGCCACGACCCGGCCGACTACCTGTACCTGCCGGTGCACCCCTGGCAGTGGGAGCACCGGGTCGCCATCACCTTCGCCGCCGACGTCGCCCGCGACGACCTGGTGCTGCTCGGGCCCGGGTCGGACGAGTACCAGCCCCAGCAGTCGATCCGCACCCTGTTCAACCGCACCCGCCCCGAGCGGCACTACGTCAAGGTGGCGCTCGCGATCCAGAACATGGGGTTCCTTCGCGGGCTCTCGCCGGCCTACATGCGCGCCACCCCGGCGATCAACGACTGGGTGGCGGACCTGGTCGCGGGGGACGCGACCCTGCGCACCGCCGGGTTCGGCGTGCTGCGCGAGGTGGCCGCCGCCGGCTACACGGGCGACGTGTACCACCGCGCTCCGCTGCACAAGGGGCAGCCGAACCCGCACCGCAAGATGCTCGCCGCCCTGTGGCGCGAGTCGCCCGTTGCAGGGCTGGCGGCGGGCGAGCGGCTCGTCACGATGGCGAGCCTGCTGCACCGCGACGCCGGCGGGGTGTCGTTCGCGACCGCCCTGGTCCGGGAGTCGGGCCTCTCGGCGGAGCAGTGGCTGCGCGCCTACCTCGACGCCTACCTGTACCCGCTGGTGCACTGCCTGCTGCGGCACGAGCTGGCGTTCATGCCGCACGGGGAGAACCTCATCCTCGTGCTGCGCGACGGCGTGGTGCGGCGCACCCTCATGAAGGACATCGGGGAGGAGGTCGCCGTGCTCGGCGACCGGCCCCTGCCCGAGCGGGTCGAGCGCATCCGGGCGGCCGTCGACGACGAGGAGAAGGCGCTGGCCGTCTTCACCGACGTGTTCGACGGCGTGCTGCGCCACCTGTCCGGCATCCTCGCCGAGGACGGGGTGCTGGACGAGGAGCGGTTCTGGGCGCTCGTCGCCGAGACCATCGACCGGCACGCCGCCGAGCACCCGGACGTGTCCGGCTCCGGGGCCCGCGCGCACCTGGGCGTCGACCTGCGGGCCGCCCGCTTCGCGCACTCGTGCCTGAACCGCCTGCAGCTGCGCAACACGCTGCAGATGGTGGACCTCGCCAACCAGTCGGAGTCCCTGATCTACGCGGGTACGCTCGCCAACCCGGCCGGCAGGCCGACCGGGCGGCGAACGGAGAGATGATGGAGAACGTGGACTTCGACCTGTTTCGTGACGACCTCGGCATCCCGCACGTGCGGGCCGCCTCCGAGACCGCGGTGGCCTACGGCCAGGGCTGGGTGACCGCTCAGGACCGGGGGCTGCAGATCGAGGCCGACCGCATGCGGGCCGAGGAACGGTTCGCCGACGTCGCCGGCGCGGCCGGCGCCGCCTGGGACCGGTTCGCCGCCCGGGAGCGGCTGGCGGAGACGGCCCGGGCGATCCACGACGCGCTGCGACCGCCGGAGCGGGCCTGGCTGGCCGCGTACGCCGACGGCGTGAGCGCCGGCCTGGTCGCCGGCGGGCGGGACGTGCCCGAGCTGGCGGGCGTGCCGCACCGGCCGTGGGCGCCGTGGACGCCCATCGGGGTGTTCCTCGCCACCCACGTGCTGTTCAACGGTTTCCCGAACGTGCTGTGGCGTGCGCACGTCGCCCGGCGCCTGCAGGTGCCGGGCGTACCGCTGGAGCGGGTCCTGGAGCTCTTCGGGGCGGACGCCGGGGCGACCTCCGGCTCGAACGCGTGGGCGGTGCACGGCTCGTTCACGGAGTCGGGCAGCCCGCTGGTGGCCGGCGACCCGCACCGCACGCTCGAGCTCCCCGGGCCCTACCAGCAGGTCCGGCTCGTGTGCACCGACCCCGCGGCCCCGTACGACGTGCTCGGGTTCGCCTTCCCCGGTGTGCCCGGCATCCCGCACTTCGGCCACGCCGTGTCGCCGGGCGGGTCGTCCGTCGCGTGGGGCATCACCAACGCGCTGGCGCACCACGTCGAGGTCGTCGCCGACGGCGCCGACAGCGCCGGACCGGGCACGTGGCGCCTGCACTGGCCCGCCCGCGAGCAGGCCGACGTCGGAGTCGCGACCTGGCGCGGCCTGCTGCACGCCCGGACCGCGCGGGACGTCACCGACGCGTTCCGGGGGTGGGTCGACCCGGTCAACCGGGTGCTCGCCGCGGACAGCGCCGGCGACGTGCTCAGCATGACCGCCGGCAAGGTGCCCGCGGTGGCCGACCGTGCGCTGCCGGCCGTCAAGCCGGCGGACGGGTTCGTCGACCTCCCGGCGCCGACGCCCGTCACCGAGGTCGCCGTCGACGCGAACGAGCGGCCCAGGACCCAGCCGTCCGCCGAGCTGGACGGCCGCCCGGGACCCGGTCCGCGTGACGCGCGCCCCGGCCGGGAGGCCCACGACCTGGGCTGGTCCTACGCCCCGCACCGCGCGGAACGGATCCGGCAGCTGCTCGCCGCGGCGTCCGGCCCCGAGTCGCCCGAGACCCAGGCCAGGATCCACGGGGACACCCGCGACCTGGGGGCGGACGGTCTCGTCGGGCACCTCGCGCACGACACGTCCGCGGCCGCCGGCCGCCTGCGCGCCTGGGTGGCGCGCGGCGCGCACGTCGACGCGGACTCCTCCGACGCCGCCCTGTACATGCGGTGGCGCGACACCCTGGCCCGCCGCCTCGCCGCGCATCCCGTGCTCGCGCCCCTGCACGAGCCGCACGGGCACGACCCCGCGCTCGCCGCGGTGCTGGGCGTCGCGCTCGACGTGCCGACGGCGGTCGGTGCCGGGCTCGCGCGCCTCCTCGCGGCCGACTGGCTGGGTATCGATACCGCCGCCGAGGCGAGCCGGGCACTGACCGAGGCCGGCAGCCCCGGGGACGCCGCCGGCCCGTCCACCGCACCGGACGAGTCGACCTGGGGCGACCTGCACGTCCCCGACCCGCTGCGCCCGGTGCCCGGCGGGCCGGCCGGCCCGTCCCACGAGGTGGCGCACGCCGCGGTCTCCGGGAACAACGAAACCGTCCGCTGCACCGGCGGCTCGCCGGGCGTCGCCCCCACCGCCTACCGGGGCTCCGTCGCCCGCTACGTGTGGGACCTGGCAGACCGCGCGAACAGCCGCTGGGGCGTGCCCTTCGGCGCCGACGGCCACCCCGGCAGCCCGCACTTCGACGACCAGCACGCCGCCTGGGCCGACGCGGCCACCACCCCCGTCGTCACCGACTGGGACCGCCTCCACCCCGTGGACACGACCCTCCGGCTGCTCAACGGGGCACGCGGCCAGGAGGTCTGGCGCCGGGACTTCGGCGCCGACGGCCTCATCACCGTGCACCTGGTGGACCCCGACACCGACGCCGACGTGCTGCACGACTGGTTCAAGGAGCCCCGTGCCACGTACTGGGGCATGCGCGAGCACACGCGCGACGACGTGCGGGACACCTACGCGTTCGTCGAGTCCCTGCCCACCCACCACGCCTACCTCGTGCGGTGGGACGGCGAGCCCGTCGTGCTCGTCCAGGCCTACCTCCCCGAGCACGACCCCGTCGCCACCGCCTACGACGTGCAGCCCGGAGACCTCGGGATGCACTTCTTCCTCGGCAGCCGCGGACCCACCGCACGGCACGGCTCGCCCGACGACCCGTGGACCGTGCTCGGGCCCGCCATGTGCGAGTTCCTCTTCGCCGGCCCGGGCACCCGGCGGGTCGTCGGCGAACCTGACGCGAACAACCAGAAGGCCCTGGACCGCATGGTCACCCTGGGCTTCACCGCCGGCGAGCGCGTCGCGTACCGGTCGCCGCAGGGCCCCAAGGAGGCCCGGATGGCCTACCTGACCCGCGAGCGGGCGCTCGCGGGCGGGGTGGTCGGCTAACGTCGCGACATGCCGAACGAACCGACCGCCGCGTCGACCACCGCACCGACCACACCGACCACCGCACCGTCCGCTCAGCCGTCCGCCGGCGACACGGCGGAACGGGGGCGGCGCACGCTGCTCGTCCGTCCGCCGTCCGCCCACCTGGCCGACGGCGAGCTCACGCACCTGGACCGCGTCCCGGTCGACGCCGACCTGGCCGCCGAGCAGTGGCAGCGGTACGTGGAGGTGTTCCGCGGGTTCGGCTGGGACGTGCGCACGGTCCCCGCGGCCGAGGGCCATCCCGACGGGGTGTTCGTGGAGGACGCGGTGGTCGTGTTCGACGACCTCGCCGTCCTGACCCGGCCGGGCGCGCTGTCCCGGCGCGGTGAGGTGGCGTCCGTGCGGCCGGTGGTCGAGGCGGCCGTGCGCGAGAGCGCGCAGATCACGGAGCCGGGAACGCTCGAGGGCGGCGACATCCTCAAGGTGGGCCGCACCGTCTACGTCGGGCGCACCGCGCGCACGAACGCCGAGGGTGCGGCCCAGCTCCGCGCACTGCTCGCACCGCGCGGGTGGCGCGTCGTCGAGGTTCCCGTGACCCGTGCGCTGCACCTGAAGTCGGCGGTGACCGCCCTGCCCGACGGCACGGTGATCGGCTACGAGCCGGTCGTCGACGACGTCAGCCGGTTCGCGGACTTCCTGCCGGTCCCCGAGGCGGAGGGCAGCGCCGTCGTCGTGCTGGACGAGACCACCGTGCTGCTGTCCGCTGCCGCTCCCGGTACCGCGGAGCTGCTGCGCGAGCGGGGTCTGACGGTGCTCACGACGCCGGTCACCGAGTTCGAGAAGCTCGAGGGCTGCGTGACGTGCCTGTCGGTGCGGGTGCGCTGAGGGCGGGTACTGCCGGACCGATGGCTGTGACGCAGGTCACATCACAGGAAGGTGCTTACCCAAAGTAACAAGTTGCGGCCAGCGGGATAATGAACCCGATGCCTCAAACAGCCGACAGTTCGAATCGATCCGATCCTTCGTCCGAGCGCAGCACCTTCGCCTCGATCCGTCGTCTCCGTCCCTACGTCCGCACCGCCCTGCCCCGCCTGGTCGGCGGGCTCGTCGCGTCGCTCGGCGCCAGCCTCATGGCGCTCGCCATCCCCGCCGTGCTCCGGTGGGTCACCGACGGCCCGCTCACGGCGGGTGTCCGCGAGCACGACTGGTCGGGCCTGATCTGGTCCGTCGTGCTGGTCGCCCTGCTCGGCGCGGGGGAGGCAGGCCTGATCCTGCTGCGCCGCACCCTCGTGATGTTCCCCGGCACGCGGGTCGAGGCCGCGATGCGCATGGCACTGTTCCGGCACCTGCAGGACCTGCCGGTCTCGTTCCACGACCGCTGGCCCGGCGGACAGCTGCTGAGCCGCATCATGGGCGACCTCGGCCTGCTGCGCCGCTGGCTCGTGTTCGGCATCCTCCAGCTCGTGGTCAGTTTCGTGACCATCGTCGTGGGTGTCGGCCTGCTCATCGCCACCGGCGGCTGGCTCGGCATCATCTTCCTGTGCGGCGCGATCCCGGTGACCCTCCTGGCGTTCCGGTTCTCCCGCAAGTACCGCAAGATCTCCCGGCTGTCGCAGGACCAGTCCGGCGACCTCGCCACCACCGTCGAGGAGTCGGTCCACGGCATCCGCGTGCTCAAGGCGTTCGGCCGCGGCCCGGACGCCCTCGACCAGTTCACCGACCAGGCCGAAGGGCTGCGCGAGACGGAGATCCGCAAGGCGACGACCGACGCGGGCCTGACCGTCGCCCTGCGCGTCATCCCCGAGGTCACCCAGGGGATCGCGCTCGTCGTGGGTGCCTACCTCGTGGCCCAGGGCGACATGACCCTCGGCACCCTCGTCGCGTTCTTCGCCACGGCCGCCGTCATCAACGGCCCCGTCGTCGACCTCGGTATGACGCTGTCGATGACGCTCAACGCGCGCACCGCCGTCGACCGGTTCTTCGAGGTCATGGACACCACCAACCCGATCACGGACCCGGCGGCGCCCGCCGACGTACCCGTCGTCACCGCGGGCGCGGCCGGCACGGCGGGCGGGCACGTCGCCTTCCGCGACGTCACGTTCCGCTATGCCGACGCCGCGCGCCCCGTGCTCGACCACGTCGACCTGGAGCTGCCGCCCGGCACCACGACCGCGCTGGTCGGCCTCACCGGCTCCGGCAAGTCGACGCTCGCGATGCTCCCGCCCCGCCTCTTCGACGTGACCGACGGCGTCGTCGAGGTCGACGGCGTCGACGTGCGCGACATGACCCGCGCCCAGGTGCGCGAACGGGTGGCTGTCGCCTTCGAGGACCCGACCCTGTTCTCCGCGTCCGTCCGGGACAACGTGCTGCTCGGCGTCTCCGACACCCTGCCGCAGGCCGAGCGCGAGGCGCTCATGACCCAGGCCCTCGAGGTCGCCCAGGCGCAGTTCGTGCTCGACCTGCCCGACGGCGTGCGCACCCGCATCGGTGAGGAGGGCCTGTCCCTGTCCGGCGGCCAGCGGCAACGCCTCGCCCTGGCCCGGGCCATCGCGGCCCAGCCCCGCGTCCTCGTGCTCGACGACCCGCTGTCCGCGCTCGACGTCACCACCGAGGAGGCCGTCACCGCCCGCCTGCGGGACGTGCTCGTGGCCACGACGACCCTCGTCATCGCGCACCGACCGTCCACGGTCGCGCTCGCCGACCGGGTGGCCGTGCTCCAGGGCGGCCGGATCACCGCCGTCGGCACCCACCACGACCTCCTCGCGAGCGACCCGCACTACCGGTACATCATCTCCAGCCTCGAGGACGACTACGAGGCGCACGACCACGGTCCCGAGCCGGATCGGGAGCCGGATCGGGAGCCGGGTCCGGAGCCGGGGCCCGACCGGACGACGAACCCCGACGAGCGCGACAAGCAGAGCCAGGAGGCGCTGTCATGACGGCAACCACCCAGCCCACCACCGGCCCCGCCGACCGCCGCCGTCCCACCGACGCCGCCGCCGACGACGAGACGAGCCTCGGCAAGGACGCCTCACGCGGGGTCCGGCGACGGTCCATGCACCTGCTCGGCGACCTGCTGCGCCCGCACAAGAAGGCCCTCGCCTGGGCCGCCGTGCTCGTCGTGGCCTCCACCCTCGGTCAGGTCGCCGGACCGTGGCTCGTCGCCGTCGCCATCGACCAGGTCGTGCCCTCCCTCCAGGACGGGTCCGTCACCCCGCTGGTGCTCACCGGCGCCGGATACCTCGGCGCAGCCGTGCTCGGCGGCGTCGCGGCCGGTGCCTACGTGCGGGCCGCCGCACGCATCGCGCAGGCCGTGCTGCTCGACCTGCGGCGCCGCGTCTTCCGCCAGACCCAGCGCCTCTCCCTCGAGTTCCACGAGTCGTACACGTCCGGCCGCATCATCTCCCGGCAGACCTCCGACCTGGAGGCGCTGCGCGAGCTGCTCGACGGCGGCCTGACCGGCGTCGTCTCGTCGCTCCTGCTGATGGTGTTCACCTTCGTCAGCCTGCTGCTCATCGACTGGCGCTCCGGCCTCCTGCTCGCCGCCGCGTTCTTCCCCGCCTGGCTGCTCACCCGCTGGTTCCAGCGCATGTCGCAGCGCTTCTACCGCGAGCAACGGACCGCATCGGCCCGGCTCATCGTGAAGTTCGTCGAGACCATGACCGGCATGCGAGCCGTCCAGGCGTTCCGCCGCGAACCCACCACCGAGGCCGACTACCGCCAGCTCGGCGAGGACTACCGCGACGCCAACCTGCAGATCTTCGGCGTCAACGGCCGGTTCCAGCCGGGCCTCATCCTCATCGGCAACATGACCGTCGTCGCGGCGCTCGCGGTGGGTGGCTGGCGGGTGCTGGAGGGCGCGCTGGACGTGGGTGTCCTCGCGGCGGTGCTGCTGTACTGCAAGCGGTTCTTCCAGCCCGTCCAGCAGCTCGGGATGTTCTACAACTCGTTCCAGTCGGCCACGGCCGCGCTGGAGAAGGTGTCCGGCCTGCTGTCCGAGGAGCCCACCGTCACCGAGCCCGCCGACCCGACGCCGCTGCCGAAGGCGGACGGCCGGGCCCGGGGCGAGCTGCGGCTGGACCACGTGCGGTTCCAGTACGGCGACGGCCCGGTGGTGCTGCCCGACCTGGACCTCACGATCCCCGGCGGGCAGACCGTCGCGGTGGTGGGTACCACGGGTGCCGGCAAGTCGACGGTGGCCAAGCTGGTCACCCGGTTCTACGACGCGTCGGCCGGTGCCGTGCGGCTGGACGGCGTGGACGTGCGCGACCTGGCGTCGACCGAGCTGCGTCGAGCGGTCGTCATGGTCACGCAGGAAGCGTATCTGTTCAGCGGTTCCGTGCGGGAGAACATCGCGCTCGGCCGGCCGGGCGCTACCCAGGAGGAGATCGAGGCGGCGGCGCGGGCGGTGGGCGCGCACGAGTTCGTGCTCGACATGCCCGACGGGTACGACACCGACGTGAACAAGCGCGGCGGACGCGTGTCGGCCGGGCAGCGGCAGCTGCTCTCGTTCGCGCGGGCCTTCCTCGCCGACCCGGTGGTGCTGGTGCTCGACGAGGCGACGTCCTCGCTCGACATGCCCGGTGAGCGGCTCGTGCAGCGCGGTCTGCAGACGCTGCTCGCCGACCGGACGGCGATCATCATCGCGCACCGCCTGTCCACGGTCGCGATCGCGGACCGGGTGCTCGTGATGGAGCACGGGCAGGTCGTCGAGGACGGCACGCCCGACGAGCTGATCGCCGGCAACGGGCAGTATGCGCGGCTGCACGAGGCCTGGCAGGACTCACTGGTCTAGCGGGTCCGGCTGGTCCGGCGGCTCCGACAGGCCGTCGGCGATCGCGGAGAGCGCACGGTCGAGCTCGGCGTCGGTCACACCGCCGAAGCCGAGCACGAACCCGGTCAGGTGCGCGCTGCGGCAGTACTCCGCGAGCAGCTGGAGGTCGAAGCCGGCGGCCCGGGCACCCGCCCGGGCCGCCCGGGCGGACGCGGGGCCGGTGAGCCAGGTCGAGTACATCCCGGCCAGCGGCCCCGCGAGCTCGGCGTGCGGCGCCATGGCGGCGGCGACGCGCGGCGCGCGGTCGGCGTAGACGCGGCGTGCGGTGCGCACGACCTTGTCGGCCCAGCCGTCGCGCAGCAGGGTGAGCAGCGCACGCTGGGTGGGCCACGGCGGGGTGTCGTGGGTGACGGCGCGGCGCCGGACGAGGATCTCGTGGGCGGCCGGCGGGGCGACGAGCCAGCCCAGCCGCAGGCTCGGGCTCACCGACTTGGACGCCGTGCCGAGGTAGGCGACGCGTGACCGGTCGAGGGCCGCGAGGGCGGGGACGGGGGCCACGTCGTACCGGAACTCGGAGTCGTAGTCGTCCTCCACCACCACGGCGTCGGCCTGTCGGGCGGCGGCGAGGAGCGCGAGCCGGTCCGCTGCGGGCATGACGCGACCCAGCGGGTGCTGGTGGGCGGGCGTGACGTAGGCGGCGGCGCAGCCGGCCAGCCCGATGACCGGTGCGAGCGCGGGATGGTCGACGACGGTGCGGCCGGCCGCCCGGACCGTTTCCACGGCCGCGCGGTAGCCGGGGTCCTCCACGAGGACGTCGCCCGGACCGAGCGCCCCGAGGAGCTGGCGCAGGCCGTCCGTCGAGCCGGTCGTCACGAGGATCTCGTCCGGCTCGACGGTGAGGCCGCGGGTGCGGGCCAGCCGCTCGGCGAGGGCGTCGCGCAGCTCGGGGAGGCCGCGCGGGTCGGGGTAACCGCGTGGCGGTCGGGTGGCGGAGACCTCGCGCCACGCCCGCTTCCAGCCCGCGGCGTGGCGCGGGTCGATCCAGGGCGTGCCCGCGTCCAGGCGGACGTACGACGGCTCGCGTGTCGCGGGCCGTGGCGGGGGAGCGGGTGCCGGGAGCGCCTCGCCGGACGCGACGAACGTGCCCGACCCGCGCCGGGTCTGCACCCAGGACTCGGCCAGGAGCTGGTCGTAAGCCTGCTCGACGACGGCGCGCGCCACGCCGAGGTCGGCCGCCAGGGCCCGGCTGGAGGGCAGACGGTCGCCCGTGGTGAGCGTGCCGTCGGTCACCAGCCGGCGGACGGCGGCCGCGAGCTGTGCGGGGAGCGGTTCGGGTCGCGTGCGGTCCAGGTGGACGGGGAGCATGGTCGTCTCCGGTGGGCGCCAGCAAAGTGGCTTGTTCGATCGGCGGCAAAATGGCCCGTGTCCGTGGGCCAGTTTCGGGCCAGGCTAGCGGCATGACGACGCAGCACCTCTCACCCACCTCGCGCACCACCCCGACGCGGGGCCGCAACCGTCAGGTCGACGACCGCCGTCGGCTCATGGCCCTGCTCTCCGACGCGCTCGTCGCGCACCTCGGGATCGTCGCGGGAACGCATCCGGTGGTGCTACCGACGGCCTTCGCCGTGGACGCGGCCGGCCCCGACGACGGTGGCACCCTCTACCTGCACGGATCGGTCGCCGCCGGCTGGCTCGTGCCCGCCCTGGAGCAGGACGTGTGCGTGACCGTGACGGAGCTGGACGGCATGGTCCTGGCGCGGACCGGGTTCCACCACTCGATGAACTACCGGTCGGCGGTGGTGATCGGACGGCCCCGGCAGGTCACGGACCTGGCGGAGCGGGCCCGGGCGCTCGACCTGATCGTGGACCACATGATGCCGGGCCGGGCCGCGACGCTCCCGGCCCCGACCCGCAAGGAGCTCGCGGCGACGGCCGTGCTCGCACTGCCCCTCGCGGAGGCCTCGATGAAGCAGCGCGCGGGCGGCGCGTCGCTGGAGCCGGGCGACCTCGAGCTCACCGGGTGGGCCGGGCACGTCCCGCTGCGCCGGGTCGCGGACGAGCCCGTCACCGAGGACTACGTGGCCGATCCGGTACCGGAGTCGGTGCTGCGGCGGGTCGCGGAGCTCGGACGGGCGTGACGGGGGCGGGCTGACCGCTCCGCTGTCAGACGTACGGGTCACTGGCGTGGCCCGTACGTCTGACGTGCTGGGTCGGGGCCTACGCCGCGGGGTAGTACTCGTCGAACGCCTGTGACTCGAGCTGCCAGCCGAAGGACCGGCTGATCTTGCCGTCGGCGATCTCGTAGACGTAGAGCCTCGGCACGACCAGCTCGGGCTTGTCGGTCCGTGCGTGCTTCTCGTGGACGAGCAGAGCGACGACCGCGTCACCGGCGACCAGGACGGTCGGGGGTGCCGCGAACGTGATGTTGCCGCCGCTCAGCTCCTGGAGGCGCCGCATGACCTTCAGCGACTCCTCGGGGCTGCTGGTCTCGCCGGAGAGCTCCGAACGACCCGCGGTGTAGGACGGCTTGTTCTCGGCGTAGAAGCTCGCCATGCGGGCCAGGCCTTCGGGGCCGCCGTCCCCGTAGGCGGCGTAGTAGTCGGTCAGGAGCTGGTGGTTCTCGGATGCCGTTGCCATGTTTCACTCTTCCTTGTTGCCGGGCAACTCCTGCTAGCCGGGTGGCTAAGCGAGTTAGCCGCACGGTCATCGTAGGAGCCGAGATGGTGAGCGTCAACGGGCACCTCGCTCGCCCGGTCGTGCACGGAGCGGGCGGTGATCCCGGCGATCTCGCGGGTGGTCCCCGTAGTGGCGAGCCGAGTCCTATTCGTCGGTGGGCCCGAAGGGGCGATTGGCACGTTGACGAGCACGTGGCGGTCAGAACGGTGGTTCGTCGGGTAAGTGGCGCGCCAGTTCTGCTGTGGCCGGCGAGCCCTGGGCGGACGTTCTGCCAGCCTCGGTCTCGGCACCAGCCCTGGCGTCGGCCCCGGGGCGCCCGAGGCGCGTCCGGATGTCGTCGGTCAGGCTGGTGATGTCGTTGCTGACGCGTCCGGTCAGGTCGGATCGGGGCGCCGTGGCCCCGACAGCCGGCGCGGGAAGCCGGGCGAGCCCCGTGGTCCCGGGCGTGTCCGTCGGATCGGTGATCGTGGGTGGGCGGGTGTAGAGGTGCCCGGTGGGTGCGGTCCACGTCGTGACGCCGGTCGCGGGGTCACGCACGGGGGTCCAGCCGTGGTGGGTCTTGGCCAGGTGATGTGCCCGGCAGAGGGGCTGGAGGTTCTGAGCGCGCGTCTGTCCGGGGGCGCCGAATGGTCGGGTGGCCGGGTCGAGACCGTGGTCGAAGGGGACGATGTGATCCAGGTCGGCCCAGCGGCCATGTCGGTCGCACTGCGGGAAGCTGCACGTCTCGTCGCGGGCGATCACAGCTTGACGGAGGACCTTGCCGGGCTGGTACGTGGTGGTCGAGTAGTCGGTCAGGATCCCGCTGACCGGGTCGGTGACCAGCCGCTGCCAGGTGGCGTCGGTAGCGATCTGCGCGGCCAGGCCGGCCGGGATCGGCCCGTAGGCGTCCAGCTGTCCGGGGGTCTCGTCGAGACCCAGGAGCATGCTGGCCGGGACCGTGACGCGGATCTGTGGCTTGACCGGGATCACCCGCACGCCTGCTCCGTCGCAGGTGCACCCACCACAGGTGCATCCCGACGCGGGCACTGTCGTGCGAGGCGGTAGCGAACCCTCTCGGTCCGGAGTGGTGCCGTGCCCGGTCGTATCAGCCGGCGCCGGGCCGCACGGGGCCTGGGGCGGGACGACGAGGCGGCCGGTCGTGATCGCCACCAGAGCATCGGCGCGTGCCTGGGCCAGGGTCCGGGTGGCCCCGGGCGCACGGCGGAGGGCGTGGGCGGCCTGCTCGATCGCGTCCCAGACCGCTGCGGCATCGGTCGCCGGGAGGTTCGCGCTGAGCCACGCCATCGCATTGTCCGCCGGGTCCAGGAACACCGCACGGCGTCTCATCGCCTGCTTGGTCACCTCCGCCGTACCGTGCAGACGGTTGGCGAACTGGTTCATCTTGTCCCGCAGCCACCGACGGGTGCGGTCGGGTGCCTGCGGCAGGTACCGCGTGATCGCCTCCTCGCGCTCCTCGGTGCTCAACGGGTTCCCGCTGCGCAGCAGGATGTCGGCCTTCGCGGTATCGATCACCGCATCGTGCAGGGCGGTCAGGACCTGCGGGTGCTCGGCCAGACCCGCGCCCCGGGCAAGGTGCCTGTTCGCCTCGCCCTGGGGCACCCGGAGACGCGCGCTGATCTCCGCAGCGGCCGCGTTGTGCTCCTCGGTCCACGTCCTGCGCCGGGCGATCTCACCGAGCGCTCGTGACTGCATGGCCGTCGCCCAGGAGACCACCTCCTGCCACCGCGCCGCCACGTCCAGCAGTGCCTCGTCCTGCAGGACGGCCACCTCCAGGCCGGCCAGCACCTCCACGAGCCCGGCGCCGACCACCGGACCCTCCAGCCCCGCCCCGGACGTCACCGCGCCGCGTTCGGCCCGAGCCCCGTCGGCCCTGGCGGCGCCGCCGGCATCGGCGACACCGGCAGGCGTCGGCGCGGCGCTCGCGGCCGGGCCGTGCCCGCGCCACGTCACGGTCGCCGAGGGTAGGGCGCCTTTACCGTCCAGACGGACCCCGTCCCAGCTCCAGGTGGACGGCAAGGACGTCACCGATGCCGGCTCTCGACCGGGTCCCGGGCCGTGCTGCGGGATGGGGGTCGAGTGCAGGACGCGGGCCAGCGACCGTTCGACCGCAGTGTGGAGGTGACCGTTCCGGTCGGTGTCCACGTTCATCGGTACGCCCCCTCTCCTCCAGGCCACTCTCAGCCGCTAGTCCAACCAAATACGTCATGACATAGAACGTATGTGCGATCAAAGAGATCCGCATCCCCAGATCCAAAGATGTGGATAACCCGCGGGCTCCGTCAGAGCGGCGCGCCGCCGCCCGACTCCGAGGCACCGAACCTCGAACGCACCCCGACCCTAGCCATGCCCTCCGACACCCGACGGCCCGCAGCGCCCCGCCCTCACCCTCGCCCCACCCCGCCGCCGCCCCGGCGACCGCTGCTAGCATCCCGTCCGTGACTCCCCACCGTTCCGTCCTGCCGCCCCCGGTCGTCTGACCGGAGCGGCACCACGACCGGCCCGCGCGGGCCGGCGCCGGGGTGTGCTCCACGACGATTCCCCGTCCCACGAAACGGGCCGGCGCGTCCCGTGCCGGCCAGGAGCACACATGTCATCCACGCGAACCGGGCTGTTCTCCGTGTGCCTTGCCGGGATCCTCTGGGGCACCGGCGGCCTCGCCCTCGAGATCCTTCGTGACCACTCGTCGATGTCCGTCCTCACGGTCAGCGCGTACCGCATGCTCATTGCCGCGATCGCGCTGGTCGCTGCGTCCCTCGTCCTGCGGCGAGGGGCGCAGCTCGTCGCGCTGGCGCGGGCGCACCCCGGGCGGGCGGCCGCCGTCGGGCTCGGGACCGGGGTATATCAGGCCCTCTATTTCGGGTCCGTGGCCACGGCCGGGGTCACCGTCGCCACCGTCGTCAGCCTGGGGCTGGCGCCGGTCATCCTCGCGGTCGTCGACCTCGTCCGGGCCCGACGCCGGACGGCCGCCCGCGGCACCGTCCGCCTGACCGTGGTCGTCGGCGCCGCCCTGTCGGGTCTCGTGCTGGTCAGTGCGGCGTCAGGTGCGAGCGCCGTCGGCCCGCGGCCCGTGCTCGGCCTCGTGCTGGCCGTCGCCTCCGGCTCCGTGTACGCGGCGACGACGGCGCTCGGCGGCACCCTGCTGGCGTCGGACGGCGTGGACCCGCTCGCCCTGACGACCGTGGCGACGACGGCGGGCGCCGTCGGACTCGTCCCGGTGGCGTTGTGGGGTGGGGGTCCGTTCGTCACGAGCGACCCGACGACGCTCGTCACCCTCGCCTACCTCGGGATCTTCACGATGGCGCTGGCGTACGGGCTGTTCTACGCGGGGCTGCGCACGACGCGCAGCGGTGCGGCGGTGGTGGCGACCCTGCTGGAACCGGTGACGGCAGCGATCGCGGCCGCCGTCGTGCTGGGGGAGCGGCTCGGCGTGACGGGGATCGTCGGGTCCGTACTGATCCTGGCCGCCGTGGCGGGGCTGGACGAATAGCCGGCAGTGCGGCAGCAGCACTGCCCGGCAGCGCTGCCGGCCGCCTCAGGCGTAGGACCAGCGTCCGTCCTGGTGCGGCCCCGGCCGCGCCGGGACGGGGGCGCCGCGTTCGACGGCGGCCACCTGGCCGGTGTTGTACTGGTCGGCGATGTACTGGCTGAACTGGCCCGAGTCGGCGGTGTGCGCGTTGTCCACGTAGTCGTACCGGTTGCGCCCGCCGGATGCCTCGTAGCCGCCTGCCGGAAGGGAGGCGGACGGCTCGGCCGGTGCGGCGGTGTAGGCACCGGTGCCGTAGCCCTGCGGCTGGCCGGAGCCGTAGTCCAGCTCCGAGCCCGCCGGGTACCGGGTCTCGTAGCCGGCCTGCTGGTACGCCGCCCGCGCCGGCGCCGTGCTCTCGTGCAGCCCGCCCGCGTACCCGGGCTCCGGCGTGGGCCGGTACGCCGGGTAGGCGCCGGTGTCGACGCGCTGCGCGGTCGGCTCCCACCGGTCGGTCTGCGGGTTGGGCGCGTCGAACGACGGGACACCCTGGCCGGCGACGTTCTGACCGCCCGCGCTCGGCGCCCCGGCGAGCTGCTGGGCGGCGAACAGGGCGGATGCGCCGGCGTCGGGCTGCACGCCGTTCAGCTCGCCGTGGATGCGCCCGGCGAGGTTCGCGGCGATGGCGAAGCGCAGCGGCGCGAGCGAGTCCACGGACATCGTGCCGGTGACCGCGGGAGGAGGCAGGAAGGCGAAGACCTCGTCGTCGTCGAGGCGCAGGCCCTGGCCGAGTGCGGTGCTCAGCGTCTCCTCGAGGAGGTACTCCGCGCGCCCGTCGGGGCGCTCGAGCTCGGCGAACATGTCGTCCATGGAGCCCCAGAGCCGCTCGAGCGTGCCCTCGACCGTGTCGAGGAACCACCAGCCGTCGGCGGACTCCAGAAACATGTCGCCGAAGCAGGACGCGAAGCGGGGGGTCTTGTCACCGGTCCCGATCCACGACCAGGACGACAGCGCGAACTCGTAGGCGTCAGGTGCGAATTCTCGGATCAGGTGCACCTTGCGAATGTTGCCATGCTCACACTCCGAGCAAAAGAGGCGTACTGGACACGTAACGATTCGGCCGGGGTGAAATGGTCAAGTGTTTTCTTGCCGGAAACACGTGGCGGCCGCTCCGGGACGCCGTTACCGTCCCGCCATGGAGAGCAGCAGGCACGACGACGGCGGCAGCCGGGAGCGCACGCGGGACCCGGCAAGCCCCCGCACGGCCGGTCCGCACACCACCGAACAGCGCCTGGTCGACGACCGGGTCCAGGAGTACTACGCCGGACGGACCGGCTGGGACGAGCACTCCCGGCTCACCGCCGGCACCGCGCAGGGTCCCGTGGAGCACATCAGGACCCAGGAGCTGGTGCGGCAGCGGCTCGCGCCGGGCGCCCGGGTGCTCGACGTCGGTGGCGCCACCGGCGCGCACGCCGCGCCGCTGGCCGCCGACGGGTACGACGTGCTGCTCGTCGACCCGGTCCCCGCCCAGGTCGCGCGCGCCGCGGCGCACGGGACGTTCGAGGCGCGCGTCGGCGACGCACGGGATCTGGCGGCCGTGGGCCCGGAGCTGGCGGACGGCTCGTTCGACGCCGTGCTCCTGCTGGGTCCGCTGTACCACCTCGCGACCCGCGAGGTCCGGCTGCGTGCTCTCCGCGAGGCCGTGCGCGTGACCCGGCCGGGCGGCACCGTGGCGGCGGCCGCCATCACCCGGCTGGCCGCACTGGTCGGCGGCGGGTACGAGCAGTTCGCCCCGTCTGCCTGGCAGGCGGTGCTGGAGCACGGCGCGGCGCCGGACGACATCCCCTTCCCGGCCGCCCACTTCCACGACGCCGCGGAGCTCGCGGCCGAGGCGGCCGAGGCCGGGCTGGCCGACGTCGTCGTGCACGGCATCGAAGGGCCGGCCGGCGGGGCGCTGGAACGGGTGCCGCTCGACGCCCCCGAGGCGCCCGAGCTCATCCAGGCCGCGCTCACGCTCGCCCGGTCGCTGTCGACCACTCCCGGGGTGCCGGACATGAGCCAGCACATCCTGGCGGTCGGTACGGTCATGCCATGAGCTCACAGCCGGACCGTGCCACCGTGCCCAGGACCGAACCACCGCAGGTCGCCGACGAGGTCACGACACTGCGGTCGTTCATCGACTTCTACCGCGCCACGATCCGGCGGCAGTGCGAAGGCCTGACGCCGGAACAGCTGCGCACGCCGCTCCCGCCGTCGACCATGACGCTGGCCGGGATGCTCAAGCACCTCGCGTACGTCGAGGACGTCTGGTTCAACGTCCGGCTGGCCGGCAACGAGCCGGCCCCGCCGTGGGACACCGTGGACTGGGCGGCCGACGACGACTGGGACTGGCACAGCGCCCTCGACGACACGCCCGAGCAGCTCACCAGCGTGTTCGACGGCGCGGTCGCGGTCTCGGAGCGGATCCTCGACCAGGTGCTGGCAGAGGCGCCGCCGTCCGGCGAGGGTGCCCTGGACCGCATCGCCGTGCGCGCGGGGCGTCGCGGGCCGATCTCCCTGCGCTGGATCCTCGTGCACATGGTCGAGGAGTACAGCAGGCACGCGGGCCACGCCGACCTGCTGCGCGAGGCCCTGGACGGCGCCACCGACATCTGAGCGGCGCGGGCCGGGCCAGGCCGGTTCAGAGCAGGAACCACGCGTAGTCGGCGGCCTCGAGCACGATCCAGAACCGGAAGAACCGGCCGACCAGGCCGGTGCCGACGAACAGCCACATCCGGACGCGCAGCACGCCCGCGACCACCGACATCACCATGAACGGCGGCAGCCCGGCGAACGCGGAGGCGAGCAGGATCATCCCCGTGTAGACCGGGCGGCCGTCGGTACGGTCGCGCCAGCGGGTCATGGCGGCGGCGGCCCGGGGCGACTCCAGCTTGCGGCGCAGCCACGGCAGGCGGGTGGTCCCCGCACCGGCCCAGTACCAGAGCAGCTTGCCGGTGACCTGGCCGGCCGCGGCCACGGCGGCGAGGACCACGCTGGGATAGGTGTCGTCGACCGCGGCGACCGCCAGGTATGCCTCGAGCGCCAGGAAGGCGGCCACGGCGGCGCCCGCGGAGTAGAAGAAGGTGGACAGCAGGAGCATCGGGCCGGAGTCTGTTCTCAGCCGGCCGGGCGCGGGTGGGTGGCCTGGGTCACAGTGGGAC
This sequence comes from Promicromonospora aerolata, assembly GCF_042682255.1. Taxonomy (NCBI): domain Bacteria; kingdom Bacillati; phylum Actinomycetota; class Actinomycetes; order Micrococcales; family Promicromonosporaceae; genus Promicromonospora; species Promicromonospora aerolata. The sequence goes on along the minus strand of NZ_JBHUHF010000001.1, from coordinate 1,045,068 downwards.
GTTAGCGCCCGCGGCGACGAGCTGCCGAATCAGGGCCTCGGCGGGCGGCGCCGGCGGGCCCACCGTGAGCGCCATGACCCGACGCACCGCACCCGGCAGGGGAGCGGTGGCTATGCCGGGGTGCCGATGGGCACGCAGGGTGAGCCCGGGCAGCAGGCTCACGCCGGCACCGGCGGCGACCAGGGCCTGGACCGCCACGTAGTCGTCGGTCTCGAAGGCGATGCGCGGGGCGAAACCCACGGCCGCACAGCGGGCGACCATGTCGGCCCGGCACCGTTCGCAGCCGGCGATCCACTCCGCGTCGTCGAGCACCTTCAGGTCCGGGACGTATCCCGGGACCGGCGCCGCCTCGAGGTCGGCCGCGGTCACGAGGTGCACCGGGTCGTCGAGGATCGTCGTGGCCTCGTAGCGCGAGAGGTCCTCCATCGAGCGGGCGTGCCGCACGTCGATGTGCTCGAACACGAGCGCGACGTCGACCGCACCCGACTGCAGCGCGGCGAGGGCGTCGGGCGGCTCGTGCTCGACGAGGCCGACGGAGAGCCCGGGATGTTCCTGCTGGAGCCGCGCGACGGCGTCGGGCACGACGGTGGCGAGGGCGGAGGGGAAGGCGGCGAGGCGGGCGCGGCCCGCGCGGAGGCCGGCGAGCGCGTCGAGCTCACGGCGTGCGCCCTCGACGCGGCCGAGGATCTCCTCGGCGCGGTTGGCGAGCAGGCGGCCGGCCTCGGTGAGGCGGACGCCGCGGCCGTGTCGCTGGAGCAGGGGGAGGCCGGCGTCGGCCTCGAGGCGGGACAGGTGGTGGCTCACCGACGGCTGTGCGTAGTGCAGCTCCTTCGCCGCCGCCGTGACGGAGCCGGTACGGGCGACCGCCGCGAGGACGCGCAGCCGGGTGAGGTCGAGCTCTGCGGTCATGTCTCCAGGCTAACGCAGAAAGATAGGCACTATCGATCGAATGTCTTCGTAACAGGTATTGGACCTATGGGTCATGTCGGGGTCACGCTGGACCCATGACGCTCGCGACGCTCCCGGTATCCCTCCCGTCGGCGACCCGCCCGACCATCGCCGACGTGCTCGCCGCCCAGGCCCGGCTGGACGGCACGGTGATCCGTACCCCGGTGGGGGAGTACGCGGAGCTGGACCGTGCCACCGACGCCGCGATCGTCGTCAAGCACGAGAACCTGCAGCGCACCGGGGCGTTCAAGGCCCGTGGGGCGAGCAACCTGCTGCTGGCGATGTCCGACGCCGAGCGCGCCCGCGGCGTCGTCGCCTACTCCACCGGCAACCACGCCCAGGGCGTCGCCTACGCAGCGCGCCTGACCGGTACCTCGTGCACCATCGTCATGCCCGACGACCCCAACCCCGTGAAGCTGCGCGCCGTGCTCGACCAGGGTGCCGACGTGCTGCTGCACGGTGCGAACTTCGACGACGCCCGCGCCCAGGCCACCGCGCTCGCCCACGACTCGGGCGCCCGGCTCGTGGGTGCGGCGAACGAACCGGACATCATCGCGGGCGTCGGCACCCTCTACCTCGAGCTGTTCCAGCAGGCGCCCGGTCTCGACGTGCTCGTCGTACCCGTCGGGGGCGGGTCGGGCGCGGCCGCGGCGAGCCTCGTCGCCGCCGCCGTCGCCCCGCACACCGAGGTCATCGGCGTCCAGTCCGCCGGCTCGCCCGCCGCACACGACTCCTGGCACACCGGCACGCTCGTCGAGCGTGACAACGCCACCCGCGCCGAGGGCCTCGCCGTCGGCTGCGGGTTCGAGGTCACGCAGGCCCTGATGCGCGAGCACCTCGCCGACTTCGTGCTCGTCAGCGACGACCAGATCACCGCCGCGCAGCACCTGTACCTCACCGGTGCGCACACCGTCGCCGAGGGGGCCGGCGCCGCCGCCTTGGCCGCGGTCCTGGCCGATCCGGAGCGGTTCGCCGGCCGCCGGGTCGGCATCGTCTGCACGGGCGGGAACGCCAGCGCGGACGAGCTGCGGCGGGCCCTGGCGCGCGCCGACGACCCCGTGCGCGACTAGGCTCGGCGGCATGGCCCGTTACTTCGACGTCCACCCCGTCGACCCGCAGCCGCGCAGCGTCGCGCAGGTCGTCGCCATGCTGCGCGACGACGCCCTGGTCGCCTACCCGACCGACTCTTCCTACGCGCTGGGCTGCCGCATGGACTACCACGACGGCGCGGACCGCATCCGCAGCATCCGCAGGCTCGGCGACAAGCACCACTTCACGCTGGTGTGCTCGGACTTCGCACAGCTGGGGCAGCTCGTGAAGCTCGACAACTCGGCGTTCCGCGCCATCAAGGCGGCCACGCCGGGTGCGTACACGTTCATCCTCCCTGCGACGGCCGAGGTGCCCCGCAGGCTGGCGCACCCGAAGAAGAAGACGGTGGGCGTGCGCATCCCGGACTCGGCGGTCACCCAGGCGCTGCTGCGCGAGCTCGGGGAGCCGCTGCTGTCGTCGACCCTGATCCTGCCGGACCAGTTCGAACCGCTGACCGACGGCTGGACCATCAAGGAGGAGCTGGACCACGTCGTCGACGCCGTCGTCGACGGCGGGGACGCCGGGACCGAGCCGACCACCGTGGTCGACTGGTCCGACGGCTACCCCCAGGTGGTCCGCGAGGGTGCGGGCGACCCGGCGCGCTTCGAGTAGCCGTACGCCGCGCGGGCGCGCGCTTCGAGTGGCCCCGGCTTCGCATAGCCTGTGCCCATGACGGACCCCACCGGGCTCGAGCAGGCCCGTACCAAGATGACCGAAGCCGGCGTGGCCCCCGCCGCCATCGAGACGTTCACCCGGTTCTACCACCTGCTCCAGGCGGGTGAGACCGGCCTGATCCGCGAGGACGACATCGACCCGCTGGTCGACATCCCGAACCGCGCGGAGCTGACGATCAGCGACGACGACGCGAACGCCGCCCTCGCCCGGACCGCGATGCTCAAGCTCAACGGCGGGCTCGGTACGTCCATGGGCATGGACCAGGCGAAGTCGCTGCTGCCGGTCCGGGTCGCGCCCGATACGGCGGCCGGCGAGCCGGCCGGCGGCGAGCCCGAGATGCTGACGTTCCTCGACATCATCGTCGGCCAGGTCCGTGCCGCGCGGGAGGCCACCGGGGCGCGGCTCCCCCTGCTGTTCATGAACTCCTTCCGCACCCGCGACGACTCGCTGGCGGCGCTGGAGCGCTACCCGGACCTCGCCGTCGACGGGCTGCCCGTCGACTTCCTGCAGAACCGGGAGCCCAAGCTCCTGGCCGACGACCTCACGCCGGTCACGTGGGAGCGGGAACCCGACCTCGAGTGGTGTCCGCCCGGGCACGGCGACCTCTATCCGGCCCTGCACGCGTCCGGTGTGGTCGTCGCGCTGCTGGAGGCCGGCTTCCGGTACATGTGCGTGTCGAACTCCGACAACCTCGGCGCCACGCCGGACGCCACGATCGCCGGCTGGTTCGCCGCGTCCGGCGCCCCGTACGCCGCCGAGCTCTGCCGCAAGACGGCGGCGGACGTCAAGGGCGGCCAGCTCGTGGTCCGCAGGAGCGACGGCCGCATCGTCCAGCGCGAGACCGCGCAGACCCACCCGGACGACGTGGCCGTCTCCCTCGACGCGACGCGCCACCCGTTCTTCCACACGAACAACCTCTGGTTCGACCTCGAGGCGCTGGCCGCGGAGCTGGACCGGACCTCGGGCGTGCTGGAGCTCCCGCTCATCCGCAACGACAAGACCGTGGACCCGGCCGACCCGACGTCGCCCGCGGTCGTGCAGATCGAGTCCGCGATGGGTGCGGCGGTCGCCGTGTTCGAGGGCGCGACGGCGATCGAGGTGGAGCGGTCCCGGTTCCTGCCGGTCAAGACGACCAACGACCTGTTGGTGCTGCGCTCGGACGTCTACGACCTGACGTCCGACTACCGGCTGGAGGCTCAGGCACCCGCGCCGCTCGTCGACCTGGACAAGGCGCACTACAAGCTCATCGACGCGTTCACCGAGCGCTTCGCGGCCGGCGCCCCGTCGCTGCGCGCCGCCGACTCGTTGACGGTCCGGGGCGACTGGACCTTCGGATCCGACGTGCGGGCCGAGGGCAAGGCCTCCCTCGCGGGCGACGGCGGCACGGTGCCCGACGGCGCGACGATCGGCCCGGACGGTATCTGACCTTTTGCCGACTACTCGGGGCCCGGCCGCGCGACGGCGCGCCACCTCTCCTCCAGCGCGACCACGCGCTCGCGCAGCGGGGTCGGGTCGGCGTCGGGTGGGACCGGACCCCGCGCCGCGGCGTCGGCCAGCCAGTCCGCCCAGGCCTGCCAGCGTGGCAGGTAGAGGTCCCGGACGAGGCCCTGCCAGTGCCGGCCCGAGTAGTCGTGCAGACCGTTGTGCTGCCCGCCCCAGACGCTGACGAGGCTCCGTGCCTCGCGCTCCATGGCGTTCCGCTCCGCCGGGGTGTCGCCCCAGGCGCGCGCGGCGTCGATCCAGGTGGCGACCCGGGTCTCGGGGCGGGCGCCGGCCAGGTCGTCGAGCTCCAGCAGGTCGGCGCGCAGGCGGCTCATGTGGGCGCGGACGCCGTCCGGGTCGCCCGCGCGCGCCGCCGCCAGGATGCCGCGCACGTGCACCCGCGTGCCCTGGGCGAGGACGTGACCGGTGAGGTCGGCGAGGTCGGCGCTCAGCACGTCCCTGGCGGCGTCGGATACCGAGCCCGCCGGCGATCCCGCGAGCGCGTCCCGGACCTCGGTGAGGTCCCGCACGGCCGCGGCCAGCCGGGGGAGCGCGGCCTCGTTCGCGGGATCGTTCTCGGCGTCCACGTCCGACGACGGCGTGGGCGGCTCGGTGCCCACGGCCTCACCCGCGCTGCGCTGGGCGGGGAACGGGAGCCCGGCGGTCCAGGGGCGAGCGATGACCGGCGTCGGGGTGGAGCGGGTGCGGCCGTCGGCGTAGAGCGTCGAACTAATAGTGTGCCAAGCGCGCAGCGCAACCCGTGCCAGGTTCGCCCGTTTCCTCCGATCCAGCCCAGACGGCCCGATCGGCGCCGAACGCCCGGCAGGCACCCCGCTCCGCTCGGACAGGCCGTACCGGTCGCGGACGAACCGCTCGAGCCAGTCGTCGAGCTCCGCGGGGGAGCGTGGCGCGTCGTCCCAGGCGAGGTCGGTGGCCAGCTCGTAGAAGACCTCGTTGTTCTCGATGGCCTCGGGGGCCAGACCGACGCCGCGCAGGTGCGGGACACCGTCGGGCAGGGCGTGCACGTCCCGCACGAGGCCCCGCAGGTCGCCGAACAGCGCCGGCCGGCCGCCGAAGTCGTGCAGCGCGCACCAGACCCAGGGTCGCCCGGCGAGCGGGGCGCCGTCGGCCAGGAGGGCGGTGTGCAGCGGCACGTGCTCGCCCCAGAGGTCCAGCACGAGCGTGCGGTCGACGGGCACGTCGCCCAGGTACGCGGCCACCCGGTCGGGCGTCCAGAACGCGCCCTTGTAGTGGAAGGGCCAGCCCTGGAGCACCCAGACGGCGTCGGGGTCGGCGGCGGCGAGGGCCTCGTACGTCCCACGACCGGCGGTCCGCAGGTATCCCACGTCGCCCGACGGCGGGACCGACTCGATGTACGGGTCGACGGCGTAGTACCCGGTGCCCGGCCCGATCAGCTCCTGCTGGACCTGCGCGAAGGTCGCGAACAGCTCGCGGAAACGCGGTGACCCCGGGTGCAGCAGGGGCACGCGCCAGCCCTGCCACTCGATCTCGTCGACGGGTTCCGGACCGGCGAGGGCCGGGGGGACGTGCCCGCCGAACACGGGCAGCACCGGCGTCATGCCGAGCTCGCGCATCCGGGCCAGGACGCGTCGGGCCAGGTCCACGCGGCGCTCGCCCCAGCGCGCCGGCAACGGACCACCGAACGAGTGCATGCCGCCCATGAACGTCCACGGGAGGTGCGCCGCCCCACCGAGCCACTCGGCGGCCTCGGCCTCGGGCAGCCCGGCGCGCCGGAACGTCTCGGCCAGAACCGCCTCGTGCCCCAGCAGCATGAGCGGGTGCGTCACGCCGTGCAGTGCCATCCAGTCGGTCTCCCGCTGCCAGCGGTCCCAGCCCCAGAACGGCGTCGAGTACCCGGCGGTCACGACGTTCAGGTAGTACCGCACCGCGTGCGGCGACGAGATGGTGGTGCGGGCGGCGTCCGGCAGGGGGCGTCCCGGCGGCAGGGCGTGCCCCGCCACGCGCGGCCGCTGCCAGGTCAGGCGGACGCCCAGGTGGTTCCGGACGTACCGGGCCAGCGCGACCGCGGCTGCTACCGCGCCGGTTGCGCGGACCGTGAGCCGGCCGCCCTGGGCCTGGTACTCGGCGACGGCCGGTCCTCCCCGGGGCAGCGGTTCCAGCCTGACTGCCCGCGGGTCGAGTCCGGCACGCTCTGCGACACCCCTGAGCGCGCCGGCCCACGGCGCGGACGACGGCGTGCTCGACGGCGTGCTCACAGCGGCCCCCGGCCGGCGGCGTCCAGAGCCGTCGCGGCCCACGGCCCGAACTCCACCACACCGGCGCCCGCGCGGGACTCCTCCGCGGCGAACGCCATGAGGTGGCTGTCCAGCGCGGTGTCGAACGACAGGTCGCCGGATCCGACGGTGCCGTCGGCCACCGCGCGGCAGAACGCGTCCATGAGTCCGTCGTCGCCGCCGGCGTGCCGGGGAGCACCCGCGGCGTCGCCCGACCCGGCCGCCGGGCGCGCCACCAGCGTGTGGGTCGCATGCCCGAGCGGTCCGTCCGTGCCCGACGCGACCAGCTCCACGTCGGGCGGGGCGTCCGGGCCCACCAGGGTCTCCGGCAGCCGGCCCGACGGCGAGAACAGGTCCACCCGGAGCTCGCCGGACTCCATGTGCCCGTGCAGCTGGCCGCGGGTGCCGGTGATCGCGAGGTGCCGGGTGTTCTCCGCCGTGAACGCGCTGGCCGTGAGCGTGGCGGTGAGGCCGGAGCCGAAGCGCAGGAGCGTCTGCTGGTGGTCGGCGACGTCGTTGTCGCTGCGGTAGACGCAGCGTCCGTACGGTCCCCGCCGCAGGGCGGCGAGGCGGCCGGCGGGGGACAGGTCGGCGCCGAGCATCGTGACCGGGTGCCCGGTGACGTCCCGGAGGGCGTCCAGGTAGTAGCGCGGCGCGTAGAACGGGCAGTCGGCGGCGGCGGGGCAGCCGTCGGTGCAGCGGGCAGGGGCGCCGTCCGGCGCGTTCTCGGGCCGGAAGTGCAGCAGCGAGCCCTCGCTGGACACCGTCCGGGGTGCCGCGCCGGCCAGCCAGCGGATCAGGTCGAGGTCGTGGCACGTCTTGGCGAGCACCATCGGGCTGGACTCCGCGGCACTGCGCCAGCTGCCCCGCACGAACGAGTGCGCGAAGTGCCAGAACCCGATGTTCTCGCGCACCTCGATCGTCGCGAGGTCGCCGAGGGCGCCGCTCGTGACGACGGCGTGCACCGCCCGCCAGAACGGCGTGAACCGCAGCACGTGCCCGACGGCGATCCGGGCGCCCGTCCGGTGTACCACCCGGGCCAGCTCGGTGAGGGCCGGCAGCGTCGGGGCAGAGGGCTTCTCCAGCAGCATCGGCAGCCCGGCGTCGGCCACGGCCACGGCCACGGCGGCGTCGACGTGGAGCGCGTCCGGGAGAGCGACCACGACGGCGTCGGGCCGCAGGTGCGCGAGGTCGGCGACCAGGTCGCGCCAGTCGGGGGAGCGGGCCGCCGTCGTGCCCGCCAGGGCGTCCAGGCGGGCACCGTCCGGCTCGGCGACCGCGACGATCCGCGCGCGGTCGGGGTGCGCCCGGACCCAGCGGCCGTAGGCGTCCGCGCCGCGTCCGCCGGCGCCGAGGGCGGCGAGCCGTACCGGAGCCGTGGTCATGTCGTTCCGCCTCTCGTCGCACGCATCGTTCCGCTCATCTCTCCGCGCCCTGGACCAGCCCCGACACGATGTAGCGCTGCGCCAGGAAGAAGACGATCACCACGGGCACGGTCACCGCGATCGACCCGGCCAGGAGCACCGTGACCGGCACCTGGAAGTCGCCGAGCTGTGCGATCCCGAGCGGCGCCGTCCAGAGGTCCCGGTGCTGCACCAGGAACAGCAGGGCGTAGAAGTACTCGTTCCAGGCGATCATGAACACGTAGATGGCGGTGGCGACCACACCGGGGACCGCGATCGGCAGCACCACCCGGACCAGCAGCTGGCCGAGCGTGCAGCCGTCCATGATCGCCGCCTCCTCCACGCTCTGCGGCAGCGCGAGGAAGAAGTTCCGCATCATGTACAGGGCGACGGGCACCGTCGCCGCCACGTAGACGATCAGCAGCCCCACCAGGGTGCTGGTCAGGCCCAGGCGCGACAGGATGACGAACTTCGGCACCGCGAGCACGATGCCGGGGAACAGGTAGACCGCGAGGATGATGCCGTTCGTGAGGGCCCGGCCGCGGTACCGCAGGCGGGCGGCGGCGTACGCACCGAGGATGCAGACCAGGATGCTCAGCGCGACCGTCCCCGCGGCGACGCCCAGGGAGTTGAGCACGAACCGGCCCAGGCCGAACCCGCCGTCCGACTCGTCCCGCATGGCCGTGGCGAACGCCGAGAGGTCGAGCCGGTCGGGCAGCCCCAGGGGGTCCCGGGTGACTTCCCCGTACGGCCGCACGGACAGCACGATGCCGTACACGACCGGGCCCAGCGACCACAGGAGCGCGGTCACGATCACGGCGGCGCGACCGGCACGCGCCGCCCGGGTGGGGCGCACGCCGCTCATGGCGCTCCTCTCCTGACCGGCCTCATGACTCCTCCGTCCGTCGGGACAGCAGCACGTACCCCGCCAGGAGCACCACCAGGATCAGGCTCATGAGCAGGCCGAACGCGGCGGCACTGCCGATGTCGGCCTTGGTGACGAGCTCGGTGTACACCTGGATGGCCATGACCTGCGTGCTCCCGGCGCCCTCGGTGAGCAGGTAGACGTCGTCGAACGTCTGGAACGACCAGATGAACCGCAGCAGCAGGAGCAGCAGGGCGACGGCCCGCAGCTGCGGGAGCAGGATGAACCGCAGGACCTGCCGGCGGTCCGCGCCGTCCAGCGCGGCGGCCTCCTCGATCTCACCGGGCACGGACTGGAGCCGGGCGGTGAGGAACAGGAAGGCGAGGGGCGCCGACCGCCAGATGTCGAACAGCACCACCACGAGCAGGGCCACCGGCACCGGGACGCCCCAGACCTCGGCCGAGGTGGTGCTGAGGAAGCCCACCGGCGTGTCCCACCCGAGGTAGGCGCGGCCGAACGCGTTCACCACGCCGTACTGCGGGTTGAGCGCGGTCTTCCAGATGGTCGCTGCAGCCACCACCGGCAGCACGTACGGCACCAGCAGCAGCGCGCGCACGAGCCCGCGCCCCGCGAACGGCCGCCGCAGCGCGAGCGCCAGCACCAGGCCGACGGCGAGCGAGCCGACCGCCGTCAGGCCCGCGTAGAGGACCGTGGTCCACAAGGCGCCCCAGAACGCCTGCGACGCCGCGGCGCGGCGGAAGTTGTCCAGCGTCCACTCGACGGGCTCCGTCCCGAGGTACGGGATGTCGATCAGGCGGATCTCGGAGAACCCGAACACCACGACCAGGGCGAAGGGCACCAGCACCACCAGGCCCACCACCGCGAGCGACGGCGAGACGAGCAGCCATCCCGAGCGGTTCTCGCGCTGTGCCCGCCGGGTCCCCGCGGCCGCCCGCGAGGTCCGGGTCGTCACTGGTCCTGCTGGAGCGCCGTCACCTCGGCGGCCATCTGCTGGGTCACCTCTGCCGGGTCGGTGCCCCGGTAGAGGGGGTCCAGCTGCTGGGCGAGCGTGCCCTGGGTGGCGACGAGCCCGGCGAGGGTCGCGTCGGGCGTGCCCTGGCCCCAGCGGGAGACGGCGGCCATGCCGTCGCCCATGGCCGTGACCAGGTCGTCGCCGTACACCTCGGCGACCGAGGACTCCACCTTCGGGCCGAAGCCCAGGTCGCCCCAGGAGTCGAGGTACTCCGTCGGGCTCTCCGGGGTGCCGGTGCGCAGCGGGAGGCGGCCCTCCGTGGCGACCGCGAGCGTGTCGGCGTAGCCCTCGCTCATGACGTACTCGATGTACTGCCGCGCCTCCTCGCTGTCGGCGTGCGCCGGGACGGCGTAGGCGAGGGTGGCACCGAACTGGGCCGGCTCGGACGCGGAACCCGATGGCTCCAGCACGGTGATGAAGTCCGAGCTCTCCGCGAGGAACGTCGGGTCGTCGGTGCACTGCGGGCACGACGGCGGCACCGCCTCGTCGAGGTTCGCCAGCTCGTCGAGGATGTGCGTGGAGAAGAGCAGCATCGCGGCGTCCCCCGCCATGTAGGCGGCGCGTGCGGACTCGACGTCGTAGTCACCGGCGACCGACGAGTCGCGCAGCTCCTTGAAGTATCCGGCGGCCTCCGTGCACTCCGGTGAGTCGATGGTGACCTCGCCGTCGGACACGAGCTCGCAGCCCGCGGACTGGAAGACCGACTCGATGCCCTCCGTGCCGGACGCGGTACCGGACTGGGTGCCGAGCGCGATGCCCGTGATGTCGAGCTCCTTCTTGACGGTGGTCGCCGCCTCGGCGAGCTCCGGCACGGTGGTGGGTACCTCGACGCCCGCCTCGTCGAGCAGGTCGGTGCGGTAGGCGATGAGGTGCACCCAGCCGTCGCTCGGCACGGCCGCCGGCGTCCCGTCGACCGTGACCGCGCCGAGCGCGTTCTCGTTGAAGGTGCTGGGATCGAGCGCGTCCATGGCCAGCTCGACGACGTCGGTGTCCAGCAGCCCCTGGGCCTGCCAGGAGGTGATCTGTGACGCTCCGGCGAGGATGACGTCGGGCACCTCGCCCGACGCGGCGCCGGTGACCAGTGCCTGGTCCTGGTCGGCGGCCGCGAGGGGCACCACGTCGACCTCGATGCCGGACTCCTCGGTGAACCGTGCGGCGACCGCCTCCTGCGCGGCCACCCGCTCCGGTGTGGACTGCGGGGTCCAGAACGTGATGCTGTCGGTCTGCTCGTCCTGCTCGGACGGGCCGCCACAGGCGGCGAGGAGGGTAGCGGCGGCGGTCAGTGCGACGACGACGGCGGACGAGCGGATGCGACGATGCATGGTCCCAGAGACTTCACCCGAGCGGTGAGCCAGTCAAGGCCGACGCGCCGGTGGCGTCGGAGCGCGGACCAGGAACGCGACCCCTACGCAGGGCACGCGACACGCCGACGAGGGGATGCAGGATGTTGGACTCGCGGTGTTGGGCTCGCCGAGCGAGGCCCGAGGAAGGTCAGTGAGGTCGCCGGGACGGGAGACCCTCCCCGGGGAGTATCGGGGGACGGAGCACGACCACAGGCGGGCGATCCCTGGACCTGTCCCCAGGAACGTCCGGACAGCACCAGGAGGGGCGACCGACGGTGTCGACTGTCCCCATGTCCCGTCCTCTTCCGATCCTGCCGAAAAAGCTGCTGCGCCTCGCGGCCGAACAACAGGGCCTCCTGACCATCGACCAGTGCGACGTGCACGGCGTCGACCGCGGGCGTCGGGCGCGGCTCGTCGCGGCAGGGACCTTGCGGCGGGTCGCTCGGAGGATCCTGGACACCCGCAGTGCGGACATCGCCGGCCGGATCGCCGCACGGGAGCACGACCATGTCCGGCTACGGAAGGTGTGGTTGGCGCAGCTGCTCGCCGGTCCCGGCTCGGTGGCGGTGGGGCGGGCCGCGCTGGTGGTGGCCGGTGTGCACGGCATCCCGTGGGAGTTCATCCCCGAGATGGCGTACCTGGACGGCCGGTACGGGCGGAGTAGCGAACACGTCGTGATCCGCCAGATGGATCTGGGCGACCGGCACTTCGAACGGAACGGGCTCCGATACACGGAGCCGGAGCGGGCTCTGGGGCAAGCGGTCCCCACCATGGATCGTCGGACGGCGATCGCCGTGCTCGACAGCGCCCGCCATCGCGGTGTGGTCGACGAGGAGGGACTGGCCCGGGCCCGGGAGATCGCCAGGGGCCGGCGTGGTTCGGCAGGGTCCACCCGCTGGTGGGACGAGTCGGTCGAGGGCGCCGAGTCGGTCCTCGAATCGCTGGCCCGCACGGACTGCGTCGATGCGGGTGTCCCGCCCGACGAGCTGCAGGTGAAGGTTTTCGCTCCGGACGGGACGCTGCTCGGTCGGGGTGACATGGGCTTCCGCCTGGCGGACGGTCGCCTGCTGGTCGTCGAGATCGACGGGGCCGGGGTGCACTCCGAGCTCGCGGCGCTCTTCCGCGACAGGTCACGGCAGAACGCTCTCGTCGCGCAGGGCGGCGTGCTGATCCTCCGGTTCACCTGGAGGGAGGTGCGCGAGCCGGGTGCGGTCGGCCAGGCGGTCCGGGCGGTCGTTCGACCGCACATCGGCCCCTGACTGGCCACCCCTACGCACGGCACGCGACACGCCGACGAAGGGATGCAGGATGTAGGGGTCGTTACGGACGCAACGGCAGGCTCACGACCCGGGAATCGCCGACGGTGGGGGAGCGGGCGCCCGCGGAGGCGGCGGCGACGTCGGCGGACAGGGCGTCCAGCTGCTGCGGCGGGACGAGCAGGCGCAGGTGCGCCACGGCGTCGTACGTTGGCGGCTCCATGACGGCGCCGTGCCCGGCGGCCCAGTCGCGCAGCATGTTGTCGATCCGGCCGGCGTCCCCGTGGGGAACCGCCACCTCGACCTCGTACAGCAGCTCCCGCCGGAGCAGCGCGCCGGAGTCGGACGCGACGTCGAGCGCGGCGGCCACGGCACCCGAGTAGGCGCGGACGAGGCCACCGGCCCCGAGCTTCACGCCCCCGAAGTAGCGGGTGACGACGGCCACCAGGTCGGTGACACCGCGATGCCGCAGCACCTCAAGCATGGGCACGCCCGCCGTGCCGCTCGGCTCGCCGTCGTCGGAGGAGCGGGCCTGGTCGGCCTCCGTGCCGAGCACCATGGCCACGCAGTGGTGGCGCGCGTCCCACAGCTCCTTGCGCAGCCGGGCGATCACGGCGTCGGCCTCCGCGACGTTCGTGGCGGGCGCGAGATGGGCCAGGAAGCGGGACTTCTTGATGACCACCTCGTGGTCGACGGGCCGGGCGATGGTGCGGGGGAGCTCCCCACTACCGGGCTTCCTGCTGACATGGTCCACCGCACGAGGGTACGGGCGTTCGGCGTTTCTCCTTTGATTAATAGTGTGCCAAGCGTACATTCACCACTATGACCAGCGAGCACACCACGTCACCCGCAGCACGGAGCGGGGAGCTCGGCCGCTACCCGCGGCCCCCCGTGAGCCTCGAGGAGGCCGAGTGGGTCTGGCGCGAGCTGTCCACCGAGGCGATGCGTCCCGGCGCCAAGCCGGAGGCCGTCCGCCTGGCGGTGATCACGGGCCTCGTGCGGGCGACGGGCGCGCGGTACGGCGACCTGCTGCGCGTTCGGGTCGAGGACATCGATCTCGGGCCGGCGCGGGCCCGGTCGGCGGAGGGTAGCGTGCTGGTGCGCCACGGCAAGCACCGCACGCCGCGGCGGCACCTGCTCCCGGCGGAGGTCGTGGTGCTGCTGAAGCACTGGATGGTGGTGCGCGAGGAGCTCGCCGCCGAGCTGGAGGGTTCGGTGCCGCGGGCACTGCTGCTCACGGTGCACCACACGCACGACAACGGCACCACTGTCGCGTCCGGCCTACCGATCACGCGGCAGGGCCTGGTGCTGTCGTGGCGCCGGTTCGTGCACCGGACCAACGCCCGCTACGGTGCGCTGCGTCCGCCGCTGCCCACCCGGTTCGAGCAGGTCAGGCGGGCCTGGGTGGACGCCGCGCAGGAGGACGGCTGAGCTCGATGTACGCGCTTCCGGTACCTGGGACCGGGCGAATATCCGGCAGTCAGCTGGTGCGGATGCCGAGGAGCGGCGCCTGCGGCGTCGACGACGGCAGCTCCGTGAACCCGTACCGGTCGTAGAAGCGCCGGGCCGCGGTGTTCTGGGCCGCGTACCCCAGGTGCACACCCGGTACGCCCCGCTCCGCGAGGGCGCCCCGGAGGGTGTCGAGGAGGCGCGAGCCCAGACCGCGGCGCTGCAGGACCGGGAGCAGGTCGATGTGCAGATGGGCCGGGTGCGTCGTCAGCTCGCCGTGGCGCAGGCCCCGGACCATGCGCTCGGGGTCGGCGCCGTCGTGCAGGAGCTGCGCCTCGGAGTACGCGGGGTTCCGGCCGGTCGCCGGGCCGGGCGCAGGGTGCCGGGCGACGAGTCCGGGCGTCCACTCGCGGGCCCACCAGCCGACGAACGCCTCGGTGTCGGCGACGCCGAGCACGTACCCGGTGGCCCGGCCCTCGTGCTCGACCACCCAGGCGAGGTCGGGGGAGTGCTCCACGTACGGCAGTGCGTAGACGTCGGGCATGAGCAGGTCGGAGGAGTAGACGCCGCGCGCGTCGCCGCCGGCCGCGGCGGTTCGGACACAGATGTCCGCGATGTCGGGGCGGTCGGCGACACGGTACGGACGGATGAAAGGGTCGGTCACCCCGGCACAGTAGCCTGCCGTCCCACAATGTGACCGTGCTGTGACATGACGCTCGGTCGGTCATGTGCGGACCCCGTGCGAACCGCGTACTGGTGCTGGTCAGCGCCCGATCTGGCCCCGCCGCGTTACTGCCAATTTGCCGCGTGAACACGCCAGTAACGGGATCGTCACAGGATCGCAATGTGCAATCGCCGCGCAAGTTCGTTACGGTCGATTTGTCATGCAGAACCTCGAAGAGGAACTCAAGCACATCCATCCGACCGAAACCACGGTGGCTTTGAGGGAGCCCACCGTCGCAGACGGAGCAGCGATGTGGCGCCTTGCGCGCGACTCCAAGACGCTGGACCTGAATTCGTCCTATGCGTATCTCCTCTGGGCACGAGACTTCGCCCGGACCTCGGTGATCGTGAGCGTCGACGGCGAACCCGGTGGGTTCGTCACGGCCTACATCCGACCCGACGAGCCGACCACGCTGATGGTCTGGCAGGTGGCCGTCGACCACGCGTACCGTGGACAGCGGCTGGCCTCCCGGATGCTCACGCATCTTGCCGAGCGGCACCCCGAGTGCACCCACGTGGAGACGACGATCACGTCGGACAACACGGCGTCGATCGCCCTGTTCATGTCCTTCGCGTCGGCCCAGGGTGCGCCCGTCGACGTCCGGACCGTCTTCCCCACGGAAGCGTTCCCGGACGGCCACGACGCGGAACTGGTGTTCCGCATCGGTCCGCTCTCCTGACCGTGCTCAGGTCATAACCCCGATAACTGCAGAAAACCGATCTACCACAGCCGAGTCCGGTCAACGGGACCGGACCGTGGAAGGAGCCATGCGCCCGAAAACCGCCATGCCCACTGGCATGTCCTCGACCAGCATCTTCGACGAGCTCGAGTCCCAGGTCCGCAGCTACTGCCGGAACTGGCCCGCGACGTTCACGACCGCTTCCGGCAGCTCGATGCACGCCGAGGACGGCCGAAGCTATCTCGACTTCTTCGCAGGGGCAGGTGCGCTCAACTACGGGCACAACCACCCGGTGCTGCTCGAGGCGCTGATCGAGTACCTGCGGAGCGGCGGGATCGTGCACTCGCTCGACATGCACACCGCTACCAAGCGCGAGTTCCTGAGGACGTTCCGGGACCGCATCCTCGCGCCGCGCGACCTCGACTACAAGGTCATGTTCCCCGGGCCGACCGGGACGAACACCGTCGAGAGCGCGCTCAAGCTCGCCCGCAAGGTGACGGGTCGGCAGCACATCCTGTCGTTCACCAACGCGTTCCACGGGATGACGCTCGGCGCGCTGTCCGTGACCGGCAACTCGATGAAGCGCAACGGCGCCGGCCTGCCGCTCACCAACAGCTCGAAGATCCCGTACGACGACTACTTCTCCGGCGCCACCGAGGACTTCCTGTGGCTCGAGCGCGTGCTCAGCGACAGCGGTTCCGGCGTCGACAAGCCCGCCGCGATCATCGTGGAGTCGGTCCAGGGCGAGGGTGGCCTGAGCGCCGCGCGCCCCGAGTGGATGCGCGCCCTGTCCGAGCTGTGCCGCGCCCACGAGATCCTCCTGATCGTCGATGACGTGCAGGCCGGTTGCGGCCGCACCGGCGACTTCTTCAGCTTCGAGGAGGCCGGGATCACCCCGGACATCGTGTGCCTCTCCAAGTCGATCTCCGGCTTCGGGCTCCCGATGGCGCTCACCCTGATCCGCCCCGAGCTGGACCAGTTTGCGCCGGGCGAGCACAACGGCACCTTCCGCGGGCACAACCCGGCCTTCGTCACGGGGACCGCTGCCCTGAACCACTTCTGGTCGGACGACACGTTCGTCGGCCAGGTCAAGGAGCGCGGCGACGAGCTGCACGACGGCCTGAGCCGGATCGCGAACGGCTACGAGGGGGCCGTCGTCAAGGGCCGCGGCTTCCTGACCGGGATCAAGTTCCCGGACACCTCGGCCGCGTCCAGGATTGCCGCCGCGTCGTACCAGCGCGGCCTGCTGGTCGAGACGTCCGGGCCCGAGGACGAGGTCCTCAAGACCATGCCCGCCCTGACGATCACCTCTGACGAGCTGCGTTCCGGCGTGGACATCATCGAGGCGGCAGCGACCGAGGTGCTCGGCGCGCCCGTCGCGGGTCTCGCCGCCGCGAAGTAGGACTGCCGCAAGGGCTCTGCGCCGCAGCTGGTCTGCGGCGCAGGGCCCTGCGCTGCGGGGCCCCGCAACGAGGGCCCTGGACTGGAGGGCGATGCCTGCCCCCGAGGAAAGGAACACCAAATGATAGTGACTCGAATTGCCGACCTCGACGGCACCGACCGGGACGTCAAGGGGAAGAACTGGCGGAGCCGCAGGCTCGTCCTCGCCAAGGAGGGCGTCGGGTTCTCGTTCCACGAGACCACCATGTACGCCGGCACCGAGACCGAGATGTGGTACGCGAACCACTTCGAGGCCGTGTACTGCGTGGGCGGCACCGGACAGCTCGAAAACCGGGAGACCGGCGAGATCCACGAGATCTCGGACGGCACGATGTATCTCCTGGACGGCAACGAGAAGCACACGATGCGTCCCACGACCGACCTGCGCCTGATCTGCACCTTCAACCCGCCGGTCACCGGGCGGGAGGTGCATGACGCCGATGGCGTGTACCCGCTGATCAAGGAAGAGGAGGCCGCCGTATGACGACGGATGCAATCAGCAACACCCAGACCCAGCCCACCACGGCCCAGCCCGCGGACCTCTACCCCACTCGGGTGGAAGGACCGGCCTCGGAGATCCCGCGCCAGGACAAGGTGGTCTGGGGCAGTGCCGCCGACGGCCCGCTGGAGCAGGAGCTCCTGGACGGGTTCGACCGCAACGGGTACCTCGTGTTCGAGGACCTCGTCACGCCTGCGGAGGTCGAGGAGTTCCGGGCCGAGCTGCAGCGGATGTCGACCGACCCGGTGATCCGCGCGGACGAGCGCACGATCATCGAGGGCACGTCGCAGCAGGTGCGGACGATCTTCGAGGTCCACAAGTCCAGCGACGTCTTCGCGCGGATCGCGAACGATCCCCGGGTGGTGGGCCGGGCCCGCCAGATCCTGGGCTCGGACGTGTACATCCACCAGAGCCGCGTGAACCTGAAACCGGGCTTCGGTGGCGGCGACTTCGCGTGGCACTCGGACTTCGAGACCTGGCACGCCGAGGACGGGCTCCCGCGGATGCGGACGGTCAGCATCTCGATCTCGCTGACCGACAACTACTCGTTCAACGGCCCGCTGATGATCATGCCCGGTACGCACAAGACCTACGTGTCCTGCACCGGCAAGACGCCGAACGACAACTACAAGTCGTCGCTGGTGATGCAGAACGCCGGGACTCCTGACGAGGACATCCTGACGCGGATGGCGGACGAGAACGGCATCGACGTGCTCGCCGGCAAGTCCGGCAGCGCGATCATGTTCGACTGCAACTGCATGCACGGCTCGAACGGCAACATCTCGCCGTACCCGCGCTCGAACATCTTCCTCGTGTTCAACAGCGTGGAGAACACGGCGGTCGAGCCGTTCGCGGCGGAATCGGCACGGCCGACGTTCCTCGGGACCCGGGACTTCACCCCGGTCGGCTGATCCCGGGGCACGCAGAGCGCCCCACAGCACGGAAGCCCCAGGTCACTCAGCTGACCTGGGGCTTTCGTCGTGGTGCCTGCGACGGTGCGGGTCACGTCTCGGGGATCGCTCCGGACGACGACTCCAGGTGCGCGCGGACGAACCAGTGGAACTGCTCGAGGTCGTGCAGGTGCCCGATGAGCAGGTCGTTCGTCACGTCGTCCAGACCCGCGGTGTCGTCCGCAGCCTTGCGGTGGAACGTGATGATCGAGTCGTAGACGCCGTCGAGCGCCCCCAGGTGCTCGATGGCCGGGGCGCGGCCGAGCTCGTAGTCCTCCCAGGTGCGCGCGGCGACGAGGGCGCCCGGCGTGCCGACCGGCACGGCGCCGAGCGTGGCGATGCGTTCCGCGATCTGGTCGACCATCGCGCGGACGGCGTCGACCTGCGGGTCGAGCATCTCGTGGACGCCGATGAAGTGGGGGCCCACCACGTTCCAGTGCACGTGCTTGAGCGTGAGGTGCAGGTCGTTCAGCGCGTGCAGCCGCTGCTGGAGGATCTCCGCGACCTTGGATCCCTCCTCAGGAGTGAGCGACGGGACCGTGTAGCGGGGGAGCTTCGGGGGCATGTCGGGTCCTCTCGTGCGGCAGTCGTGCAGACCACGGGTCAGCTCCGACCATGGTCACGCGAGGAGCCACCGGTCGCCAGCGCGAGGAGGGCGATGCCGACGACCGCCAGCGCGGCGAGCAGGACGGCGCCCGGCACCGTCGCGCCGGAGGCGAGCATCGCGAGCGCCCCGAGCAGGCCGGTGGTGGTGAGGACGGTGAGGTCGCGTCGCCAGCCGACGAGGAGGGCGGTGAGCTCGGCGCGGCCGCGGAGGGGGACGTGGGCGGTCCACCAGGTGATGCGGGTGAGGAGGTAGGCGAGGAGGGCGACGGCGAGGGCCCAGGGGTCGAACGGTTCGGTGGTGAAGCCCCACAGGAGGACGCCGGCGACGATGACGATGCCGGCGGCGGTGGTGGGTCGGGGGCGGGCGAGGAGGAGTCCGGTGCAGAGGGTGGTGATGGTCCAGGTGACGCCGTCGGGGATGTCGGGGGTGCGGCCGGCGGCGGTGAAGAGCAGGAGGGGGACGAGGGCGAGGAGGGCGAGGCGGGGTACCCAGCCGCGGAGGGTGGGGCCGGTCTCGGTGGTGATCTCGGGCAGGGGGCGGTGTGCGGGGTCGGTGAGGCGGAGCCGCAGGTGGTGGAGCTGTTCGGTGAGGGTGTTCATGGGACGCGTCCTGGTACGTGGCGTTGGGCGGCGCGGGCGAGGGCTTGGAACCGGACGGTGGCCTGGTCGCGTTCGGAGCCGGCCCAGGGGACGAGGGGTACGCCTTCGCCGTCGAGGGCGGCGATGCGGTCCTCGCGTTCGAGGCGGGCGATGTGCCAGGCGATGGCGAGGTGGTTCTCGATGACGGGGTGGACGTCGGGGAGGGTGTCGATGACGACGACGGGGTGGCCTGCGGTGCGCCAGGTGCGGACGAGGTGCAGGGGTTCGTCGTCGAGGAGGGTGGTGAAGAGGTAGACGATGGCGTCTGCGGGGAGCTGTGGTGGGCGTACGCGGTGGCCGGAGGCGCGGTCCGTGGGGTGGGCGAGGGCGAGGCCGTGGATCAGGCGGCGCAGGTGGCGGCGTCCGGCGGCGGGTGGCAGGGGGCGGCGTCGGCGGGCGAGGTCTTCGAGGCCGACGCGGTCGCCTGCTTCGACGAGGGCGTGGGCGACGGAGGCGGCGGCGTGGCGGGCGAGGTCGAGCGAGGTGGGTTCGTCGACGCGGAGGGTGCCGTAGCCGCGCCAGGTGCGTACGTCGGGTCCTACCTCGTCGCGGGAGTCGACGACGAGTACGGCGCTGGCCTCGGCGGTGGCGTAGGTGCGGCGTACGTACAGGGTGTCGAGGTCGGGGGAGCGGCGGGCGGTGGTGCGCCAGTCGATGCGGCGGAGGCGGTCGCCGGGGGTGAAGGGGTGGATGTCGCGGAGCTCTGCGCCGTCGCCGAGGCGGCGTGCGGAGTGTGGTCCGGTGAGGCCGCGGAGGCGGTGGGGCAGGGGTAGGCGGCCGAGGGGTGCGGAGGCGGGCAGGACGAGGCGGGGTGGGCCGCCGGCCTGGGTGGGTTCTTCTTCCCAGGTGTGGTGCCGGGATCCGCGGACGTCGACGGTGAAGGTCTCCTGGGGTCCGGTGCGGACGGAGGAGAGGCGCAGGGGCAGCTGTCGTCCGGGTGGGGGGCTGCGAGTGTGAGGTGGGTGTCGCGGTGGCCGGGTGCGGTGATGCGGAGGTGGACGAGGTCGGCGCTGGTGGGGTCGGTGGTGAGGTGGAGGGTGGCGGTGAGCTCGCCGGGGGTGGCGGTGCCGGGTGGTTCGTTCAGGGTCGCGCGCAGGGGTGCGGTGGGTCGGGTGGCGTGTGCCCAGGTGGCGGCCAGGAGGGCGGGGATGCCGATGAGTGCGAGGTCGGCGCGGCCGGCGAGGACGCTGAGGGTCAGCAGGAGGACGCCGGTGACGACGGCGGCGGTGTGGGCGGAGGTGGGTCGCCAGCCGTGGTGGTCGGTGGGGTGGCCCGGGGAGGTTGGTCCTGGGGCGACGTCGAGGCCGCCGGCGGTCATCGGGTGGGGACCGTGGCGGGGGTGGGGACGGTGTGCAGGAGGTCGGCGACGATGGTCTCGGGCCGGGTCGCCGATGCCCAGGCGGTGGGGGTGAGGGTGATGCGGTGGGCGAGGACGGGTACGGCGACGCGCTTGACGTCTTCGGGCAGGACGTAGTCGCGTCCGTCGAGGACGGCGATCGCCCGGGCGAGGAGGACGAGGTTCTGGGAGCCGCGGGGTGAGGCGCCGACCTCGAGGGCGTGGTGGCCGCGGGTGGCGGCGGCGAGGTCGACGCAGTAGCGCACGACGTCGGGGTCGACGGCGACGGCTTCGGTCCCTGCCTGCATGGCGCGCACGGTGGCGGGGTCGACGACCTGTGCGACGGGGGCGGCTTCCTGCCTGCGCGCGAGGCGGCGGGTGAGGACCTCGGCCTCCTGGCCGCGGTCGGGGTAGCCGACGGCGAGGCGGACCATGAAGCGGTCGAGCTGCGCCTCCGGCAGGGGGTAGGTGCCCTCGTACTCGACGGGGTTGGAGGTGGCGAGCACGTGGAAGGGGTTGGGCAGGGGGCGGCTGGTGCCTTCGATCGAGACCTGTCGTTCGGCCATCGCCTCGAGGAGCGCCGACTGGGTCTTGGGCGCGGTGCGGTTGATCTCGTCGGCGAGGAAGAGGCCGGTGAAGACGGGGCCGGGGCGGAACTCGAAGGTCCGTGTGGCGGGGTCGAAGACGGAGGAGCCGGTGATGTCGGCGGGCAGCAGGTCGGGGGTGCACTGGAGGCGGGCGAAGTCCAGGCCGAGGGCGGTGGCCAGGGACCGGGCCGCGAGCGTCTTGCCGAGCCCGGGGACGTCCTCGAACAGGACGTGCCCGCCGGCCAGGATGGTCGCGAGCGCCACCTCGAGCGGGTCTCGCATGCCGACGACCGCGGTACCGACCTCGGCCAGGACGCGCTCGCCCAGTGCTGCGACGTCGGCGACGGCCAGGGGGCGGGGATGTTCTGGTCAGGCACGGTGCTCCTCGGTGGTGGGTGCGGCACCGAGGCGCTCGATCGCGTCGAGCCAGGTCTTCACGGTGCGGGCGGTGGGGGGTTGCCGGGACTTGAGCTGGCGCAGCACGCGAGCGCCGAGCAGGCGTTCGGCGTCGGGTTCTGCTGCGGGGTCGGACGGGTCGATGCCGTGGGCGCGGAGCCGGTCGGCGGCCAGGGCGCGGATGCGGTGGACGACGCGGTCGGTGACGTGGCCGTCGCGGCCGAACACGGACCAGCCGAGGTCGGACACGTCGTGTCGTCCGCCGGCGCGGGCTTCGACGGGGTTGCGTGGCCACTCGGGGTCGCTGGTGGCGGTCTGGGTGGTGGGTTCGGTGGCGGACCACAGGATGCTCAGGGCGGTGGTCAGCGCTGCGGCGGCTATGGCGTGCCCGGGGTCGACGATCTGCCAGAGCAGGAGTCCGGTGGCGGCCAGGGCGGCGAGGACGGTGACGGTGGTGATGCGTCGCCAGTTCCAGGTGCTCATGCGTCGTTCTGCCGTGCGTTGCCCGGGGTGTCGGGGGCCGGGTCGTCGATGTCGAGGCTCTGTGCGATGTCCGCGAGCGCCTGGCGGGCCTGGTCGACGGTGGTGCGGTCGATGGGCCGGTCGGTGAATCGGGCGCGTTGGTAGAGGGTGCGTAGTCGGGCGACGGCGGCTGGTGGGGCGGGGGTGGTGGCGAGGACGGCGCCGGCGAACTCGGTGGGGGTCTGTGCGGGGTCGCGGTGGGCTCCGGCGCGGGCTGCGGCGTCTTCGAGGGCTACCCAGGCGGCGACGACGGCGTCGCGGGGGCGGGCGTGGCCGTCGAGGTGGGCGAGGGCGCGGGTGACGGCGTCCTGGAGCTCGGGGAGGTCGACGTCGTCGCCGAGGGTGCCGGTGGTGTTGGTGCCGGCGGGGAGGCGGTCGGTGGTTGTGGTGGTGCGTTGGCGCAGGATGGTGAGGAGCTTGCGGACGGCGAGGGTGAGGAGGGCGGCGGCGAGGAGTCCGAGGAGGAGGGCGGCGACGAGGCCGAGCCAGCGGATGTCGGCGGGTGGGTTGTCGACGGGGGTGCTGGGGGTGCTGGGGCTGTTGGTGGGTGCCGGGAGGAGCTGTTCGGGCATGGGGATCTCCGGGGTGGCCTGGGGTGGGTTCAGGCGCCAGGGTGTGGCGGTGGCGACCCCGAGTACGACGACGGTGATGAGCAGGAGGGTGAGGGCCAGGCGGGTGGTGGCCTTCATGCGCGGTGGGTGAGGTGGTGGGCGTGGATGCCTGCGACGGCGGCGGTGACGAAGGAGGCGGGGTCGCTGTCGAGGTTGCGGCCCATGGTGCGCAGGGCGGCGGGGGAGGTGCGGAGGGTGTCGAGGAGGGCGGTGTCGGCGGGGACCTCGACGAGGGTGTGGCCGGGCCTGCTGGTGGGTGTGCTGCTGGGTGGGGTCAGTGCCTGTGCTTGTTCGCGGATCCGTTGGGTCAGGGGAGTGCCCCAGGTGGGCAGGCTCTCGATGTCCCTGGTGGGGGTGGCGAGGGGATGTCCGCGGGGGCGAGGGCGACGCGTGTGTAGGCGGTCAGGGAGTGGTGGGAGATGCCGAGGTGCCGGTCGCGGGGGTCGGCGCCGGAGACGCGCAGGGAGGCGACGGGGCGTCCGTGGAGGGTGGCGGTGGCGTTGACGGCTTCGCCGGCGGCGACGCCGGAGTAGCCCCAGCGGGTCCCGGTGCCGAGGTTGCCGGGTCCTTGGGTGACGACGGCGATGTCGCACGCGGCGATGTGGCGGGCGGCGAGGAGTCCGGTGTGGACGGTGACGGCTTCGAGGTCGCCGCCGAAGGCTTGTCCGACGGTGATGCAGGTGGTGAGCCAGTCGGTGTCGCGCAGGGCGGCGATGGTGCGGGAGAAGGCCGCGGGCAGGGCGCCGCCGTCGGTCATGACGTAGGCGATCTTGAGGTTTTCCGCGGCGGGGCCGGCGGCGTGGCGGATCCCGGCGACGACGGCGGGCAGGGCGGAGTGGAGGTCGGCGACGACGACGGGCATGCCGTCGAGGCTGTCGGCGTCGGCGAGGGTGGTGTGGTGGGGCGATTCCTGCTCGTCGACGCCGAGCACCATGGTCTGCAGTGGTGTGTACCTGGCCTTGACGAGGTGGCCGGGTCGGGGTGCCGGGTCGGGTGGCAGGGGGGTGTCGGGTGCTGCGGGGCCGACGACGAGCGCGTACCCGCCGGTGCCGAGCCCGCGGGCGAGGGCGGACACGTTGAGCAGGAGGGCGTCGCCCGGTCCGGGGTCGCCGACGAGGTCGGTGTAGGCCAGGGCGCGTACGGTCACCGGGGCCCCGGTGTCCTGCCCTGGTAAGGGCCGGTCGAGGGTCACCTCGAGCTCGCGTGCACCCCGCCACGACCTGCCTGTGGAAATCACGGTCCCGATCCGCCACGTCATCACAGGGTGGAGGCTACCGAACGCTACCGTTGTCCTGATGCCCATCGACCCGCTCCCCGCCGCGCAGTCCACCTCGTCACCCGGCCTGAACCCGGCCGAGCGGCTGCTGAACCTTGTCATCGCGCTCGTGAACACGAACGCGGCGATGACGAAGCAGCAGGTCCGCACCGCCGTGGCGGGGTATGCGGACGCGCCGAGCGACGACGCGTTCGAGCGGATGTTCGAGCGGGACAAGGACATGCTGCGGGCGCTGGGGATTCCGGTGGTGACGGTGGGTACCGGTGGGCACACCGACGAGCTCGGGTACCGGATCGATCAGGACGCGTACGCGCTGCCGTCGATCGACCTGACGCCGGCCGAGCTCGGTGTGCTGTCGCTGGCTGCCCAGTTCTGGCAGGACAAGACGCTGCAGACGGACATCAACCGTGCCATGGTCAAGCTGCGTGCCGCTGGTGCGGGCGACCCGTCGGACGACGCCCTGTCCGGGCTCGCGCCGTCGGTACGGGCGGTCGGGGACGCCTACGGGCCGCTCATGGAGGCGATCGAGGCACGCCGGGCGGTGACGTTCAGCTACCGCGCCGCGTACAACGGGACGGTGCTGGTGCGGCACGTCGAGCCCTGGCGCATCGCGGCCCGCGACGGTGGCTGGTATCTCATGTGCTTCGACCGGGACCGGCAGGCGCCGCGCGTGTTCCGCATGTCGCGCATCGAGTCCCGCGTGCGCATCACCGGCCCTGCGGGTGCGTACGAGATCCCCGAGTTCGAGACCGACGTCATGCTGGGCAAGGCGCACGGTGAGGTCCGGCAGGCGGTGGTCGCCGTGCGCCCCGAACGGGCGGGGGCGTTGCGCGCCCGGGCCAAACCCGTGCCCGACGGCGAGCGCGAGGTCTACGGCGAGCGCCTGCCCGACCCCGGTGGTGCGTCCGCCGGTGACCGGGCGGGCTGGGACATCCTGCGGGTGCCGTACCGGTCGATGAGCGGCATGGCGTCCGAGGCGGCGGGCTACGGGGCGGCGCTGGTCGTGCTCGAACCGGACAACGTCCGGGAGGAGACGCTGCGCCGGCTCGCGGCCGCCGCGGCACTGGGGCGGGGCACGGCCCGGACCGTGGAGAGCGAGGTGCCCCGTGGCTGAACGCGCCGACGACCGGCTCCTGCGCCTGCTGGGCATCGTCGCCTACCTCGACGGTGCCGGGCCGGTGTCCGTGGCCGACCTCGCCCGCCGGTTCGGGACCACGCCCGCACAGATCCAGAAGGACGTCGACGCCCTGTGGGTCTCCGGCACGCCCGGGTACTGGCCCGACGACCTCATCGACTTCGACGCGGCGTCCATCGACCGTGGTGTGGTGCACCTGACCGAGGCGCGCGGCATGACCCGGCCGCTGCGGCTCGGGACCCGGGAGGCGGTCGCGCTGGTCGCGGCTCTGCGGGCCATGCGGGCCACCGGCGCGGTCCAGGCGGACCCGGCGCGGTCCGCCGTCGTCGAGTCCGCGCTGCGCAAGCTGACCGACGCGACCGGTGAGGCGGCGAACGCGGTGGACGTGCGGCTCGCGCCGGGTGGTGACCGGCAGGTCGTGGCCGCGATCACGTCCGCGCTCACCGCCCGTCACCGGCTGCGGATCCGGTACGTGACGTCCTCGGACGTCGTCAGCGAACGGGAGGTCGATCCCGTGCGGCTGCACACGCAGGACGAGTTCGCCTACCTCGCGGCCTGGTGCTACCGGGCGGCCGCGCCGCGCACCTTCCGCGTGGACCGCGTCCTGGAGGCCACCGAGACGGACGTGCCCGTCCAGTCCCACCCGGGGGCCGAACCGTCGGCGGAGATAGACTTCACTGCCCTGTTCGCCGGCGGGTCGGCGCCCCTGGCGACCATCCGGTTCGCGCCACGGGCGCGCTGGTTCGCCGAGGAGGTGCCCGTCGAGTCGGTGCGCAACCTGCCCGACGGCGACTTCGAGGTCACGCTGCGCGTCACCAACCCGGGCTGGCTGCGCAGCACCCTCATCCAGCTCGCCCCGTACGTGCGGTCGGTCGCCCCGAAGTCGCTGGCCGACGACGTGGCGGGCGCCGCGACGGACGCGCTGGCCCTCTACGACGCAGGTCCGATCCCCCCGGACGCAGCCACATCGGCGATTCGGCACTAGGCTTGGCGACCATGTGGTTCTGGGTGTGGACCCTGCTGATCGTGGGCAGCCTCGTCGGAGCGTTCTTTCTGGCCCGCTCTCTCTGGCGGTCGGCGATGGGCCTGATGGACGAGCTGGGCCGGGCGTCGCGCCGTGTCGGTGAGGCGAGCGACCGGCTCCAGGAGCTGTCCGACCGTGCACGCGAGGCAGCAGCCTCGCAGCACGCCGGACCGAGCCTGTTCGACGACGTGACCATCCACTACCAGCGCGTCAACGCGCAACGGGCAGCCCGGGCGGTGCGCAAGGACGTGCGCCGGGCGCGGCACGTGGTGACGTGGCAGAAGTGGAAGCACTTCAACGACTGAGACCACGTTCCGCGCGGTTCCCGCGGCACGTTCCGGACCCGCGCCACCTTCCGTCCACCGGAGGGCTACCTTTGTGCCCCGCCGGTCCGCGTAAGATCGGTCATATCCGCATCACACCGCGTACTAGCACCGCACCGTAAGGAGTCACCATGGGCGCAATGCAGCCGTGGCACTGGATCGTCCTGCTCGTCGTCGTCCTGCTGCTCTTCGGGTCCACCCGCCTGCCGGGACTGGCCAAGAGCGTCGGGCAGTCGATGAAGATCTTCAAGAAGGAGATCAAGGACCTGCGCGACGACGGTTCCGAGAACACCGACGGACGCGACCGGGCCGCCGACAACGCGCCGGGAGGTTCCACCACGTCCACCTCGGGCTCGACCACGGGCACGGGGGCCAGCTCGGGAACGGACGAGGTACCTGGACTGATCAACAACAGGGACCGCGACATCCCCAAGGCCTGACCGGTGGCACGTACGAGGCGGCCGTCCGACGGCCGTATGCCCCTGCTCGAGCATCTCCTCGAGCTCCGCAAGCGTTTCGTCCTCATCGGGGCCGGGCTCCTGCTCGGCGCCATCGCCGGCTGGGTCCTGTACGAGCCACTGCTCGTCGCGCTCCAGCAACCCCTGGAGCGGGCGTCCGAGCTCACGGGCAACGACGTGACCCTGAACTTCACCGGACCGGCATCGGCGCTGGACCTGAAGGTCAAGGCCGCGCTGTTCCTCGCCGTGTTCGTGTCGTGCCCGTGGTGGCTCTACCAGGTGTGGGCGTTCATCACGCCCGGGCTCAACAAGCGGGAGAAGCACTACGCGTACGGGTTCGTCGGCGCCTCGGTACCGCTGTTCGTCGGTGGCGCCTACATGGCGTGGGTCGTCATCCCGCACGCCGTGCAGATCCTGACCGGCTTCCTGCCCGAGGACGCGACCAACTTCACCGACGCCCAGATGTACCTGAGCCTGGTGATGCGGCTCCTGCTCGCCTTCGGGCTCGCGTTCGTGTCCCCGGTGCTGCTGGTCGGGCTCAACTTCGCGGGCCTGATGTCCGCCAAGGCACTGCTCGCCGGCTGGCGGTGGGCCATCCTGGTCGCGTTCACGTTCGCCGCGATCATGACACCGACACCGGACGCGCTCACGATGATCCTCGTGGCGCTGCCGATCTGCGTCCTGTACTTCGGGGCCGTCGGCGTCTCGATGCTGCACGACAGGCGCGTCGAGAAGCGGCTCGCCGAGGCCGAGGTCTGACCGACAGCCCGGGCGCGGGCCTGTCGCGCCCGGGCTGTCGGACAGTGACCGTAGGCTGTGCCCATGAGCGAGCTGAGCCCCGCCGAGCGGTACACGGCCTTCCGGTCACAGAGCCGCCTCGTGGCCGAGCACCCCGAGCTGACCCAGTTCCGGGAGGTCATCGGGTTCGAGCTCGACGACTTCCAGACACAGGCGTGCGAGGCCCTCGAACAGGGCCGCGCCGTCCTCGTCGCCGCCCCCACCGGGGCGGGCAAGACCGTCGTGGGCGAGTTCGCGGTCCACCTGGCCCTGGCGTCGGGCCGCAAGGCGTTCTACACCACGCCCATCAAGGCCCTGTCCAACCAGAAGTACGCCGACCTCGTGCGCCGGTACGGGCCCGACAGCGTCGGCCTGCTCACCGGCGACACCACGATCAACGGCGAGGCCCCCGTGGTGGTCATGACCACCGAGGTGCTGCGCAACATGCTCTACGCCGGCTCCTCGACCCTGGACGGCCTCGCCTACGTCGTCATGGACGAGGTGCACTACCTCGCCGACCGGTTCCGCGGCCCCGTCTGGGAAGAGGTCATCATCCACCTCTCCGACGACGTGCAGCTCGTCTCCCTGAGCGCGACCGTGTCCAACGCCGAGGAGTTCGGCGACTGGCTCGAGATGGTGCGCGGCGACACCGCCGTCGTCGTCTCCGAACGCCGGCCCGTACCCCTGTGGCAGCACGTCCTGATGTCCTCACCGGAACCCCGCGGCAAGCCGCGCCTCCTGGACCTCTACGCCGGGCACGTCGACCCGACCGACCCCGGCACCAGCCCGCCCATCAACCCCGACCTGTCCGCCGCGTTCCGGTCCGGGCGCGGCGGCAACCGCCCCGGCGACTACCGCGGCGGGCCCGGCGGCCGACGCGGCCGCGGGCGCGGCGACCGCGGGTACCGCGGCGGCAACGGGCGCCGCACCGACGACGGCGGAGGCGGCATCGGCCCCAGCCGCCGCACCCCGCCGCGGTTCATCGTCATCGACGCGCTCAACGCGGACGCCCTGCTGCCCGCGATCTACTTCGTGTTCTCGCGCGCGGGCTGCGAGGCCGCCGTCGACCAGTGCCTCAAGGCCGGGCTGCGGCTGACCACCCCGCAGGAGGAAGCGACCATCCGGTCCGTCGTGGAGGAGCGCACCGCCGCCATCCCGCCCGAGGACCTCGACGTGCTCGGCTACTGGTCCTGGTCCCAGGCCCTGGCCCGCGGCGTCGCCGCCCACCACGCCGGCATGCTGCCCGTGTTCAAGGAGACCGTCGAGGACCTGTTCTCCCGCGGGCTGGTCAAGGTCGTGTTCGCCACCGAGACCCTCGCGCTCGGCATCAACATGCCCGCCCGCTCCGTCGTCCTGGACAAGCTCGTCAAGTGGGACGGCACCAGCCACGTCCCGGTCACCCCCGGCGAGTTCACCCAGCTCACCGGCCGCGCCGGGCGCCGCGGCATCGACATCGAGGGCCACGCCGTCGTCGTCGACCACCCGGCGCTCGACCCCGTGGCACTGGCCGGCCTCGCGTCCAAGCGTCTCTACCCGCTCAAGTCCAGCTTCCGGCCCACCTACAACATGGCCGTCAACCTCGTCGCCCAGGTCGGCCGCGACCGCGCCCGCGAGGTCCTGGAGACCTCGTTCGCGCAGTTCCAGGCCGACCGCGGCGTCGTCGGCCTCGCCAAGCAGGCCCAGGCGCACGCCGAGGCCCTCGACGGATACGCCAAGGCCATGTCCTGCACCGAAGGCGACTTCGGCGAGTACATGGACCTGCGCCGCGCCATCAAGGACCGCGAGAAGGAGCTCTCCCGCGCGGCGTCCGGCGCCCAGCGGGCCGAGATCGTCGCCTCCCTGGAACGGCTGCGCCGCGGCGACGTCGTCGAGGTCCCCACCGGACGACGGCGCGGCTACGTCCTCGTGCTCGACCCCGGCGAGCCCGGCGGGTTCGACGGACCCCGCCCCACCGTGCTCACCCAGGAACGTCAGGTCAAGAAGCTCACCCTCGCCGACGCGCCCGCCGGGCTGGAGACCGTCACCACCGTCAAGATCCCCAAGGCGTTCAACCCCCGCAAGCCCGACGCCCGCCGCGACCTCGTCTCCTCCATGCGCAACGCCCTGGGCGCCCTGGCCGACGACGTCCCCGCCGCACACTCCACCAGCAGCCCCGGCGGCCGGGCCGCACGCGGCGGCAAGGCCCTGGCCGCACGCCGCTCGGACGCCTCCACCGACGCCGAGCTCGCCCGGCTGCGCAAGACCCTCAAGGCACACCCGTGCCACGCCTGCCCCGAACGGGACGACCACGCCCGCTGGGCCGAACGCTGGAACAAGCTCAAGCGCGAGCACGACCAGCTCGTACGCCGCGTCGAGGGCCGCACCGGCTCCATCGCCCGCACCTTCGACCGCACCCTCGACGTGCTGCTCACCCTCGGCTACCTGCAGCGCACCGGCACCGGCACCGGCGACGGCCGGCGCGACGCCGGCCCCGGCCGGATCCGCGTGACCGACGACGGCCGCTGGCTACGGCGCCTGTACGCCGAGAACGACCTGCTGCTCGCCGAGTGCCTGCGCCGCGGCGTCTGGGACGGGCTCGACCCGGCCGGCCTGGCCGCCGTCGTCTCCACCGTCGTCTACCAGAGCCGCCGCGACGACGCCCCCGACCCCTACATCCCCGGCGGGCCCACCGGCCGCCTCGCCGGCGTCCTGGACGACACCCAGCGCGTCTGGTCCGAGGTCGACGACCTCGAGGAGGCGCACGGCATCGACGCCACCGGACCGCTCGACCTCGGCCTGGTCGGCGCGATGTACCGCTGGGCGTCCGGCAAGGGCCTGGACACCGTGCTGCGCGGCTCCGACCTCGCCGCCGGCGACTTCGTCCGCTGGTGCAAGCAGGTCATCGACGTGCTGGACCAGCTCGGCGGGGCCGCACCGTCCGCCAAGCTGCGCTCCACCGCCCGCAAGGCGCAGGACGCGGTGCTGCGCGGTGTGGTGGCGTACTCCAGCCTCTGAGCCGCTGACGAGGCCCCGGTGCCGGATATCGGCACCGGGGCGGCCGATCGCATACAGTTCCCACCGTGAGCCAGCCTGTCCGATCCATCCTGTACCGCAACGGCGTCATCCACTCCGCGGCCGACCCGTTCGCCGAGGCGATCCTCGTCGACGACGGTGTCGTGGCCTGGCTGGGAGCCGACGACACCGCGGCAGGCCTCGCCGCACGCGCCGACCGGGTCATCGACCTCGACGGTGCCCTGGTGACCCCCGGGTTCGTCGACGCGCACGCCCACGTGCTGGAGACCGGCCTGTCGAGCGATGCCGTGGACCTCACCCCCACCGGGGGAGTGCACTCCCTCGCCGACGCCCTCGCCGCCCTCCACGAGGGCGCCCGCCGGCTGGCGGCCGCCGACCCGGCCGGCGACCAGGTGCTGCTCGCCTTCGGCTGGGACGAGCAGGCCTGGCCCGAACGGCGCACCTTCACCCGGCAGGAGCTCGACGACGCCTGCGGCGGTCGCCCCGTGTACGCCGCCCGCGTCGACGTGCACTCGGCAGTGGTCTCCACGGCGATGGCCGCCCGCGCCGGTATCGAGCACGACCCCACCTGGACCGGCACCGGCATGTCCGGCTCCGGCTGGTCCGACGCCCCCGCCGACACCGGCCTGGTCACCGCCGACCTGCACCACACCGTGCGCGCCGTCGCCCACACCCTGTCGCCCGAGCGCCGCACCCGCCTCTACCGCGAGACCCTCGCAGCCTGGGCCGCGCGCGGCGTCGTGTCCGTGCACGAGATGAGCGGCGAGCACCTCGACACCCGCGCCGGACTGGCCGAGCTGTACGCCATGACCGCGCACTCCCTGACCACCGAGGCCCGGTCCGACGCCGGTGTGCCCGCCCTGCCGCACCTGGCCGCGTACCGCGGCGAGCTGTGCGGGACCACCGACGACGCCGCCGCGCTGCTCGCCGAGCTGCCGTTCCTCACCGGGATCGGCGGCGACCTCAACGTCGACGGCTCCATCGGCTCCCGCACCGCCGCACTGCGCAGCCCGTACGCCGACCTGCCCGTCGACCCCTCCACCGGCTCCTTCACCGGTGCCCTGACCAACCCCGACGGCACCCCCTGGACCGGCAACCTCTACCTGTCGGCCGAGCAGATCGCCCACCACCTCGCCGCCGTCCAGGGCGCCCGCGGGCAGGGCGCCGGCGTGCAGGCCGCGTTCCACGCCATCGGGGACCGCGCCATGGACACCATGGTGCTCGGCCTCCAGATCGCCGCCCAGCTGACCAGCGAGAGCGCCGTGCGCGCCGGGCACCACCGCATCGAGCACGGGCTGTTCGTCGACGCGACCACCCTCGCCGCGCTGCTGGTCCAGGGCGTCGGCCTGTCGGTCCAGCCGGCGTTCGACTCCGCCTTCGGCGGCAGCAAGGGCGTCTACGCGTCCCGGCTCGGCACGATGCGGGCCGGCTCCCTCATGCCGTTCGCCGACCTCGCCCAGGCCGGCGTGCCCCTCGCGTTCGGCTCCGACACCCCCGTCACCCCCGTGGACCCCTGGCAGGGCGTGCGCGCGGCGACCAGCCACGAGGACCCCGACCAGCGCATCTCCGCCGGCGCCGCGTTCCGCGCCCACACCCGCGGCGGCTGGCGCCTCGCCGGCCTGGACCACACCGGCGCCGGACAGCTGCGGGTCGGTGCGCCCGCCCACCTCGCCGTCTGGCGCGCCGAACGGCTCGGCGTACAGGCCGCACCGGGCCGCCTCAGCTCCTGGAGCGAGGAGGCCCGGGCGGGAACGCCCCTGCTGCCCGACCTCTCGCCCGACGCCGTCGAGCCCGAGTGCCTCCACACGATGCGCGACGGCATCATCCTCCACGACACGTTCTGACGAGCGCCGGGCCCCGGCCGTGAGCAGGAGGAGGGGTTCGCGCCGGTAGGCTGCCTCCGTGCGCCTGCCTGAGCCGTCCCGGCTGCTGTCCCTGTTCCTCGCGGTGGCCGGTGGCCTCCTCCTCTGGACCGCGTTCCCCGACGCCGGCGTGTGGCCCGCCGCGTTCGTCGCCGTCGCCGTCCTGTACTGGTCGCTGGGCCGCGACGGTGCCTGGTGGAACTTCCTCATCGGCTTCCTGTTCGGCCTCGCCTTCTTCCTGCCCCACCTGTGGTGGGCGCACGAGTCCACCGAGACAGCGCCGTGGATCGCCATGTCGGCGGTCGAGGCCCTGTTCCTCGCCGCGTTCGGCGCCGGATGGACCTGGGTACGGCGGGCGCGGTTCCTGCGCCGCCGCGGATGGCGGCTCGCCGCCGCGTTCTCCGTGCTGTTCGTCGCCGTGGAGCAGTGGCGCGCCGAGATCCCGTTCGGCGGGTTCCCCTGGGGCCGCCTCGCCTGGGCGATGGCCGGTACCCCGACGGGTCGCGCCGCCTGGCTGGGCGGCACCGTCGCCGTGAGCCTCCTGGTCGCCTTCGCGGGCGTGCTGCTCGCCCTGGCCGTCGCGAGCCTCGTCCGCGCGGCCCGCCTGCGTACCTCGCGGGCCGACGGCGGCACCGCGTCCTCGGGCGGCGGACCCCGGCACTCCACGCCCGGACGGGAGGCGCGCCGCGCCGCCGGTGCCCTCGCGCTGGGTGTCGCGGTCGCCGTCGTACCGCTCGTGCTGCCGCTGGCCACGTCCGCGAGCGCCGGTCCCGTCGAGACACCGGAGGGTGACGAGGTGTACGACGCGGGGAGCGACCTGGCGGAGGAGGGGACGCTGTGGGTGGGTGCGGTCCAGGGCAACGTGGGGGAGCCGGGTCTGGGGGCGTTCGCGAACCGGGCCGAGGTGCTGAACAACCACCTGGACGGTACGTACACGCTGGCGGAGGACTTTGCGGGTGAGCTGGACGTGGTGCTGTGGCCGGAGAACGGCAGCGATCTGGACCCGCAGACGACGCCGGACGTGGCGCGGGGTCTGGATGCGGCGGCGACGGCTGTGGGGGCGCCGATCCTGGTGGGGGCGCAGGAGTTTCCGGAGTCGGGTGGGCGGTACAACGTGTCGTTGCTCTGGCAGGCGGGCAACGGGGTGATCGGGCGGTATGCGAAGCAGCATCCGGCGCCGTTCGGTGAGTACATCCCGATGCGGTCGTTCCTGCGGTTGCTGTCGGACCAGGTGGACCGGGTGACGACGGACATGATCGCGGGGGTGAATCCGCCGGTGGTGGATGTGCCGAGCCGGCTGGGGCAGGGTGACTACCGGATGGGCGTCATCATCTGTTTCGAGGTGGCGTACGACGAGATCATCCGGGACGCGGTGCTGGAGGGTGCGCAGGTGCTGGTGGTCCCGACGAACAACGCGTCGTTCGGGTTCACGGCGGAGTCGACGCAGCAGCTGGCGATGTCGCGGATGCAGGCGATCACGACGGGCCGGGCGACGGTGCAGATCTCGACGGTCGGTGTGTCGGGGGTGATCACGCCGGACGGGACGGTGGTGCGGCGGACGGGCCTGTTCACGGATGACGAGTTCGTGGCGAACCTGCCGTTGCGGTCCTCGGTGACGCCGGCGGTGGCGGCGGGGTACTGGCCGGGCTGGGTGGTCGGTGGTCTCGCCGTGCTGCTGGTCGGGGCGGGGGTCGTGGGCGGGGTCGGTGCGCGCCGGCGGGTGCGTGCGCAGGCTGCGCCGGTGGAGACCCGGTAGAGACCCCGGAGGGACGCAGAGACGACCGTCGGGTCCAGGCCATGTGGCCTGGACCCGACGGTCGTTGTTCTGCTGTCGGTCGCTGCCGGCGGTCGCGGGGACCGTCGGTGCGGGACCGTCAGGCGGAGCGGCGGAGCTTGCCGGCGCGCAGGAGCTCGAGCCGCTCGTCGAGCAGGTCCTCGAGCTCCTTGACCGTGCGGCGCTCCAGCAGCATGTCCCAGTGGGTGCGCTGCGGCTTGGTCGCCTTGGGCTCGGGCTTCTCGGCGTCGCGCAGGAGTGCCTCCTCGCCGCAGCGGCACTCCCAGATCGGGGGGACGTCCGCGTCGGTGGCGAAGGGCAGGATGATGGTGTGGCCGTTGGGGCAGTCGTAGTAGGCCTGGAACCGAGGGGCGAAGTCCACGCCCTCGTCGGACTCCATGCTCTTGCTACCGATGCTCATACCGCGCAGGGACCGGTCGGGCACGATGTCCTCCAGAGGGTTGTCGGGATAGGTGGCGGAGAAAAGGTCCGTACTGCCAACGCGGGGACCCTCTGTGATGTTCCAGCCGTTCCGGCCGTCATCTTTCCAGCCGTCTGATCAGGCTACGCGTCGGATGTGCGCGCGCAAGCGCACTCCGGGCAAAATGGGCGCGGATGTGCGCGATCTCACGTGTGTCACGGCCGGTGGGAGCGGGCCGGGTGGGAACAATCGACAGTAGCAGCAGGTTGACGCCCACGTGCATGCATCTGCATGGACAGCTCGTACAGCGGGCATCATCAGTACCACGATCAGGGAGCGCGGCATCATGCAGTTCGGGATCTTCAGTGTCAGTGACGTGACGACGGACCCGACGACGGGGCACACGCCGGACGACACCGAGCGCGTCCGGGCGATGCTGACCATCGCCAAGCACGCTGACGAGGCGGGCCTCGACGTCTTCGCCACGGGCGAGCACCACAACCCGCCGTTCGTGGCCTCCAGCCCGACGACGATGCTCGGGTATCTGGCCGGCGTCACCAAGAACATCACCCTGTCCACCGCGACCACGCTCATCACGACCAACGACCCGGTCCGCATCGCCGAGGAGTACGCGATGCTCCAGGTAATCTCCGACGGCCGCATGGATCTCATGATGGGCCGCGGCAACACCGGTCCGGTCTACCCGTGGTTCGGTCAGGACATCCGCCAGGGCATCCCGCTCGCCATCGAGAACTACGCGCTGGTGCGCCGGCTCTGGACCGAGGACGTCGTGGACTGGGAGGGCAAGTTCCGCACCCCCCTGCAGGGCTTCACCGCCACCCCGCGCCCGCTGGACGGCGTGCCGCCCTTCGTGTGGCACGGCTCGATCCGCAGCCCCGAGATCGCCGAGCAGGCCGCCTACTACGGCGACGGGTTCCTGCACAACAACATCTTCTGGCCCATCACCCACACCAGGCAGATGGTGCAGTTCTACCGCCAGCGCTTCGAGCACTACGGCCACGGCCGCGCCGACCAGGCGATCGTCGGCCTCGGCGGCCAGGCGTTCATGCGCAAGAACAGCCAGGCGGCCTGGGACGAGTTCCGGCCCTACTTCGACAACGCGCCCGTCTACGGCCACGGGCCGAGCATGGAGGACTTCACGCGCGACACACCCCTGACCGTCGGGTCGCCGCAGCAGGTCGTCGACCGGTACGGCTCCTTCATCGACGACGTCGGGTACTACCAGCGTCAGCTGTTCCTCATGGACCACGCGGGCCTGCCGCTCAAGACGGTCCTGGAACAGATCGACCTGCTCGCCTCCGACGTCGTGCCGGAGCTGCGCAAGATCGCCGAGGCCAAGCGGCCCGCGGACGTGCCGGCCGACCCGCCCACGCACGCCGAACGCGTCGCCGCCGCGCAGGCCAAGGGCAAGGCCGGCGCCACGCACGTCGGCGACGGCGGGGACGAGTACACCGGCAAGCGGGCAGAGGAGGTCCTGTCATGACCGAGATCGAGACCGCGGAGGACCGCGACCACCGCACCGTCGCCGTCGTGCACGCCGGGCTGGGCCAGCCCTCGTCCACCCGGCTGCTCGCCGACCGCATGGCCGACGCCACGGTCCGGGAGCTGGAGTCCCTCGGGCACGACGTGACCGTCGAGATGGTCGAGCTGCGCGACCACGGGCACGCGATCGTCGACGCGATGCTCACCGGGTTCCCGGCCGGCGACCTGGCCCAGGCCGTCGAGACGGTCACCCGGGCCGACGCCGTCATCGTCGTCACCCCGCTGTTCACCACCACCTACTCGGGACTGTTCAAGTCGTTCGTCGACATCCTCGACAAGGAGGCCCTCACGGGCATGCCCGTGCTGCTCGGCGCCACAGGCGGCACACCGCGGCACTCCCTCGCGCTCGAGTACTCGCTGCGGCCGCTGTTCACCTACCTGCGGGCCGACGTCGTCACGACGTCGGTCTTCGCCGCCACGGACGACTGGGCACAGGCCGCGGACACCGGCGGGCACGACGACGGAGGCAGCTCCCTGCCGCAGCGCATCGAACGGGCAGGCCGGTCCCTCGCCGGCCTCGTGTTCGCACGCGGCGAGCACGCCAAGCCGGCCGACCCGTTCTCGAGCACCCCGAGCTTCCTGGACATGCTCGGCGGGGAGTGACGCGAGCGCCCGGACCACGGTCCTGGACCGCGACCCGGGGCTTGCACGCCCAGGTCAGGGCAGGGAACATAAGGGACAGCGGTCGCCGCTGGTCGTGGCCGGGACGATGGTGAGGGAGCGCGGTCATGGCGGACGGTACGGACAAGCCGGTCACGGACGGTTCGAGCACAGACAGCCCCGGGGCTGTGCACCCGCCGAACACCGACCCGGGACGCGTCGCCCGCATCGTGGCCGCGCTCCGCGCGGCGCACGCAGCGCAGGCAGCGAGCGCCGCGGCAGGTACGGCTGCCGCTGTACCGGCCGACGTCGCCGCGGCTGACGTCGCCACCGTCGACACTGCTGCCGACACTGCTGCAGACACCAGTCCTGTCGACGCCGCAGGCTCCGTCGAGCTCCCGGACGCGCCGGCGCCTCGCCGGGAGACCAGCGGGGTCCGGTCGACCCGGCCGCCGGTGCCGGGCCTGCGCTGGGACCCGGGGTCGCGCTACCGGGCGTCGCGGCTCGCGAACCGCCCGGTGCCGCAGCCGCCGCCCGCCGGGCCTGCGGCGCCGGCCGCGGCTGGCCCGCTGCCTGCCGCACCGTCGTCGGCCGCAGCGCCGGTCCCGCCACCCCCGACGCCACCCCCGCCGCCCGCGCCGCCGGCACTGGCCGGGCGCCTGTTTCGCGGGCCGGCTCGGCGCACCGGTGTCTTCGAGCGGGAGATCTGGTACCCGGTGACGCCGTCGTCCCGGGTTCCGCGCGACGTCAGTGAGGCGCTCGTCGCCGCGGTGGAGCGCTACCGCAAGGGCTCGATCTCGACGTCCGGCCTCGTGCGTGCGATCGGCAGGG
Organism: Promicromonospora aerolata; assembly: GCF_042682255.1. Classification (NCBI taxonomy): domain Bacteria; kingdom Bacillati; phylum Actinomycetota; class Actinomycetes; order Micrococcales; family Promicromonosporaceae; genus Promicromonospora; species Promicromonospora aerolata. The sequence goes on along the minus strand of NZ_JBHUHF010000001.1, from coordinate 1,007,225 downwards.
CGCACGCCGCCTGACGGCTCGTCGGGGCGGCCGGCCGGCCTCGACACGGGGTGTCCCCGCGTGTCGCGCCGGTTTTTCACATCGTGGTAAATCGCCTGTCCCGTGCGGCGTGGTTCCCCCTCGTGGGGTCTTGTCCTGCCGTGGTGCGACGGAGGAGCATGCGTTGCACGTACGAGGGAGGCAGGTCCGGCCAATGCGACGGCGGGTGAGGGTATCGCTCGGTGTGCTCGGTTTGGTCGTGCTCCTGTGCGGCTGCAGCACCGATGCGGGAGCCGCCGACTTCATCGCGCCCGAGAAGTACGGCACGGTCGAGCAGCTGGTCGCGGACGCCGATGTCGTCGCCGTCGTGCAGGCCGGCGAGTCGGCGGTCGACGTCGTCGACGAGGTGCCGTACACGCGCACGGAACTGCAGCTGCGCGAGGTGCTGCTCGGTGCGGTGGCGAAGAACGCCGGGCTTGCCGTCACCCAGGTCGGGTCCGCGTCGTCGCCGCCGGGGGCGGGGCTGCCGGCCGTCCTGGAGGAGGGTCAGGAGTACGTGGTCGTCCTGCACCGTACCGAGGCGGGGGAGTTCGAGGTGGTCGGTCCGGGCGTCTGGCGGGCGGACACGCTCGGGGCGAGCCTCACCCTGCACTCGGCAGGGTTGGCCTGCGTGCCGGCGGCCATCCCGCACGTGACCACGCCCGGTCAGCTCGAGGTGCAGCTCGGCGAGGTCGGTGAGGTGCTCGGCACGAGCGTGATCGGCCGGACCTGACCGGTCCGGTACGGGTCCGCGACACGTGCGGCGCCGCTGTCCGCGGCTGCGCCAGACTGGACGCATGACGCGCAGCCTCGTTCTCACCGCGGACGATGCCGGCACGGACCCGGACGCCGACCGCGAGATCGCCGCGCTGCTCGCCGGCTCACCGCTGACGGCGGTCGGCGTGATCACGACGCCTGCGGACCACGGCATGGTGCAACCGGACCCCGTGCAACCGGACCCCGCGCAACCGGACCCCGCGCTCCCCGGCCCGATGCGCCCGGGCGTGGCGCGGGCCGTCGAGCTGTTCGCCCGGTCCGCTCCTGACGTCGCGCCCGGGGTCCACGTGGTGCTCCCGGTACCGGCACCGGAGGGCGGCTTCGACGACGTCGCCGACCGGGTCACCACCCAGGTCGACGCGCTGGAGCGGGCGACCGCCGCCGCCGGCTCGCCCGCGCCGGACCGCCTGGACTCCCACCAGGGCACGCTCTACGGGCTGGTGGGACGTTCCTACCTCGCGGAGGCGATCGGGGTGTGCGCACGGCGCGGCCTGGCGTTCCGGCTGCCGCGCGGCCTGGAGCTGTACGGGGACGGCGACCCGGTGCTGGCCACCGCCGCCGTCCGCTCCCGGCACGCGAGCGCCGTGGCGGCGGCGGACGCGGCGGGGGTGCGTCTGCCGCGGGTGATCGCGACCCACCGGGGCGGAGACGCGGAGGCGCGGGACTACGGGACCTTGCGTGACCACTACCTGCGTCTGCTGGGGCGGCTGCCCGAGGGGGCGAGCGAGATCTTTCTGCACCCGGCCCCGGACACCGCGCGCCTGCGTGTGCTGTCGGCGGGGTGGTGGCGCAAGCGGACGTGGGAGCTGCGTCTGCTGAGCGATCCCGTTTTCATCCGGGAGATCGAGCGACAGGGCATCGACCTCGTCGACCGGTGGTGAGTAGGCTCACCTGCGTGGACGCCGAGCGAGCGGCACCGGGTGCGTCGTCGGGCGCGCCCCGGGAGGGGACGTCGCCGCTGCGCTATGGCGTCGGTATGTTCGGCACCTCGCTGCCGATCAATCTCGTCAAGGGCTCGATGCTCTACGTGTACGTGGAGCTGCTCGGCCTGGACGCCGTCGTCTACGCGGCGGTGTACGCGGTGTACGGGGTGCTCGACGCCCTGGACAACCCGGTGTTCGGGTACCTGTCGGACCGCACGCGGTCCCGCTGGGGGCGGCGCCGGCCGTATCTGGTGACCGGTGCGCTGGTGCTGGCCGCCACCACCGTCGCCCTGTTCTCGGTGCCGGGTCCCGTGGCGGAGTCCGCGGTGGGTCTCGCCGTGTGGTTCGCGGTCTTCGCGATCACCACCGAGATGGCCGACTCGCTGATCAACGCCAGCTACGGTGCGCTGCTGCCCGAGCTCTTCTCCCACGAACGTCGGCGGGCGACGGCGAACGCGGTGCGGCAGGGTGCGCAGCTGGTCGCGCTCGTGATCGCGCTGGCGCTGACGCCGGTCCTGGCCCGGAACGTGCTCGGCACGGAGGGTTCGGCCGTCGGTTACGGGCGCCTCGCAGTGATCTTCGGGATCGTGTCGGCGGCGGTGATCCTCTGGACGGCGTTCGGTGTGCGGGAGGATCCGGCGCTCGACGACGAGCCGCGCCCGCTGTTCTTCCGTTCGGTGAAGGAGATCCTGTCGACGTCGCACTTCTGGACGGTCGGCCTGGTCAACGCCTGCTACGGGGCGGCGATGGCGCTGGTCCTTGGCGGGCTGCAGCTGTACGTGCACCACACGCTGGGCGGTTCCGCGCTGGACGCGAGCATCCTGCAGCTGGTGGTGATCGCGGTGTCGATCGGGATGCTGGGCGTGTGGGCCGCCGTGGTGCGGCGCAGGGGCGCCGCATGGACCTGGCGGCTCGCGCTGCCGATCGCGGCCGTCGGGTTCGTGCCGATGTACTTCGCGACGGACCTGCTCACGGGGATCCTGGGCGGGCTGTCGGTCGCGGTCGGGTACTCCGGGCTGCTCGCGACGAACGACCTGGTCATCGCCCGTGTGCTCGACGCCGACGCCGCCCGCCACGGCACACACCGCAGCGGTCTCTTCCTCGCGGCGTTCGGGGTGCTGGGCCGGCTCAACGGCCTCGTCACGGCGGGCGCGCTGGCCTCCCTGGCACTGTGGTTCGGCTACCGCTCGGGCACCGACCCCGGGCCGGACCCGGGCCAGGCGTTCCGGGTGTACCTGTCCGTGTACCCGGTCACGCTCCTGCTGATCGGCACGGCCGTGTCCCGGTTCATCCGCCTGCCGCCCCCGCCGCAGGAAGCGCCCTCGCCGTCCGAACCCGGCTCGGCACCCGTCACGCGCTGATCGCGAGCAGCGTCCGGTCGGCGGCCTCCAGCCGGTAGGGGCCGTGCGCGTGCGGGGCAGGGAACACCACCCGGTCGCCACGCACCCGACGGCGGCCCGTGCCGCCGACCAGGACCGTCCCGTCGGCGTCCACGGCCACCAGATCGTCCCCCACGCGCACCAGCACGGGCTCGCCGGGCCCGGGAAAGCGGCTGATCGCCGTCCGCCCGTGGCGGACGGCGTCGAGGATCGCCTCCGGCGTGCGGTCCTCGGCGGCGACCCAGGTGGTCGGCGTGCCGGGCGGGTAGCCCTGGTCGGGCGTGTGGAAGTCGCTACCACCCAGCAGCACGGGCTGCGCCGCGCCCCCGGACGCCAGATAGGCCCAGGGTCCCGTCGCCGTCAGGTCGAGGAACCACGAGATGTGCCAGAGCTCCAGGAACCCGGTGCGCACGGGATACAGCCAGCCGCAGTCGTCCTGGACCGGGTGGTTCACCGACAGGAACCCGCCGCGCTCCTCGACGTCGGACAGCCACCGCGCCGCAGGGCGCCGGAAGTCCACCCAGCCGATGTCGCCGAACGCGTTCGCGTGCCCCGCGTGCGTGGTCACCTCCTGCCCGGGCAGGAGGCACAGGTCGTACACGGCCCCCACGGCGGGAAGGTGCAGATGATGGGAGACCGTGTTGTGGTCCGTCACGGCGAGGAAGTCCAGGCCCCGGTCCGCGGCGGCCGCCGTGAGCTGGGCGATGCTCAGGGTGCCGTCCGAGTGCGTGGTGTGCGCGTGCAGGTCGCCCGCATACCAGGTCAGGCCGTCCGGCGCGGGGAGGTCCCGCCCGAGCCGGGTGCGGTCCGCCCCGCTTCCGGACGCGCCGGTGCCTGACGGCGGTGGCGGCGCCGGCGCCTCGTCCTCGACCCCGCCCGCGTCGACCCCCGTGGCGATCGTGACGGTGACGTCGACCGGCTCGGCAGGCATCCCGTGCAGGCCCAGCACCACCGCCCACCGCCCGGGGACCAGCTCACCGGGCTCGTACCCGGGCGTCGCCGCCCCCTGCGTGAGCGCGAAGCGGGACCGGGCGCCGCCCGACCACCCGCGCCAGCGCTCAGGGTCCCGGCAGCCCAGGTCGATCACCGCGGCGTCCCGGTCGTAGGCGAGGGTGACCTCCAGGGCGGACACGCCGCCCGCGGGCAGCTCGAACGGCACGTCCAGGTACCGGTTCTCGATCTGGTCGTCGATCGACAGGTGCAGGCGGCGCTCCTCGCGGGTCACGCCTCGAGGCTACGGCGTGCCTTGCCGAAGATCACGTGACCGTCTGTCGGTACTGCGGCCCTGACTCGGCGTACCTGACTCGACGTACCTGGTACGTCGAGTCAGGGCCGCACGACGGTTCTCAACGACCCAGGATCTCCGCGAGGAACTCGATCGCCGCCGGGTAGGCGTCCTTCCGGTTCGCGCGCTTGGCCAGCCCGTGACCCTCGTCGGCGTACACGCGCAGCTCGTGCCGGATGCCACGTTCCGCGAGCGCCGCCGCGATCTGCTCGGCCTCGGACAGCGGGACGCGGGGGTCGTTGGCGCCGTGGATCACGAACAGCGGTGCGCGAAGCTGGTCGAGGTAGGTGATGGGGGAGGCGGCGACGAGGAGGTCGCGGTCGTGCTCGAGACTGCCGTACTCGCGTTCGCGGGCGGCGCGGCGGTACTCGGACGTGTTCTCGAGGAACGTCACCAGCGAGGACATACCGACGATGTCGACGCCGGCGGCCCACAGGTCGGGCTGCATGGTGGTGCCGGCCAGGACCATGTAGCCGCCGTAGGAGCCGCCCCAGAGCGCGCTGCGTGCGGGGTCGAGGCCGAGCTCGAGCAGCCAGGCGCGCAGGGCGGCGAGGTCGGCGACGGAGTCGAGGCGCTTGTCGACGTCGTCGAGGCTGACCCAGCGCTTGCCGTAGCCGGCGGAGCCGCGGACGTTGGGGACCAGCACGGTGAGCCCCGCGGCGGCGAGCGCCTGGACGACGGGGGAGAAGAGGCGGGTGGCCTCACTCTCGGGCCCGCCGTGCACGACGACGACGGAGGCGCCGGCCAGGGCGGCGTCCGACCCGGGTGCCGGGCGGTGCACGAAGCAGGGCACCTGCTCGCCGTCGGGGGTGGGGACGCGGTGCACGGTGGGCAGCGAGACGGGCAGGCCGGCGGGGATCTGGGCGGTGCCGTCGACCACCGTGGTGGCGGTGCCGGTGGTGGCGTCGACGAGGTGGACGGAGCCGGGGTCGCCCGAGGTGGTGAGGTGCACGGCGAAGCGGGAGGAGTCCGGGGCCCAGACGACGGTGGGCACGCCTGCGCCGGGCAGCGTGACGTCGCAGCGGTGGGCGCCGTCGGGCTCGTGCACGGCCAGGGTGGTGACGCCGTCCTGGTGGTGACCCACGACCATCGTCGTGCCGTCGGGGGAGAGGACCACCTCGAGGTCGTGGTCGTCGGCCTCGACGAGGGTCTCCCAGATCGTGCGGTCAGTGCCGTCGGCGGCGCTCGTGTCGTCGGTCGGGTGGATATCGCCGGTACGGTCGGCGCGGTCGGCGCGGGCCCGGAGGACGGCGGCGAACTCGCGGTCGTGGTCCGACGCCATGACGAGCGCACCGTCGTCCGCGGTCCAGGCGGCCTGGGAGTGATGGGCGTGCTCGTCGTAGGAGGTGACGGCGACCGCCCGTGCGGCAGTGTCGTCCGCTTCGCCGCCTGCTGCGAGGAGGATCTGCGTGGAGCGTGGCTTGCTGCTGAGCAACGTGATGGCGACGGAGCGCCGGTCGTGGGAGGCGACGGCGTCGACGAGGTAGCCGCCGCCGTCGTACAGCGTGGTCTCGGTGCCGGTGGCCAGGTCGTGCACCACGACGTCGAAGGCCACGCCGTCCCGCCGGTTGGTCAGGAACACGACCGAGTCGGCGGAGACGTCGGCCAGGTCGTGCTTGTGCTCCGGGTCGCGGACCAGGGGAACGAGGTCGGCCAGCGTCGCGGGCAGGGCTGCCGGCCGGGCGGGCGTGGTCGTGCCCGACGCGTCCGACGCGAGGTCGAGCAGGCTGAGCTGCGTCTTCTCGTCGCCACCGTTGTCGTGCTGCACCACCACACGGCGCGTGCCGGGGACATACCGGCCGGAGCAGCGGGACGGCAGCGCGGTGAGCGCGGTCCGGGTGCCGTCGGGTGCGATCTCGACCAGCTGCATGCTGCCGGACTCGTCGTTCCCGGCCAGGATGCGGCCCTCCGGGTCGACGTCGAACACGGCCCAGGCGGTCAGGTCGAGCAGGGCGTTGATGATCTCGGGCGCGGAGGTCGCGGGTGCGGAAGTCACGCACGCAACTTAGCGGCCCGGTCCGTCAGCCCGCGAGGGAGTGCTGCTCCAGGTAGTGCGGGTTGTACATGACACCGAGGACGTTCCCGAACGGGTCCACCACGGACGCCGTGACGAACCCCGCCTCCCGCGGTGTGACGGGCTGGTACTCGGTGGCGCCCAGCTCATGGAGCCGTGCCAGCGTGCCCTCCAGGTCGTCGACGTGCCAGTACATGACCGCGCCGCCCGGCTCGGCGGGGAAGCCCGGCGGTGCGTAGGCGCGGCTCACGATTCCGAGCTCGGCCTGCTTGTCACCGATCCGGAACTCCGCGTAGGCGGGCACCCCGTCCGGGCCGGAGCGTTCGAAGTAGGGCTCGATGCCGAGCAGCTGCGTGTACCAGGCGGCGGCCGCCGCGACGTCGTCGGCCCAGTAGCTGATGGTGGCAAATCCGCGAAGGTTCATCCGAGCATCAAAGCACCAGCCACTGACACTCGACCTGGACCCGCGAGCCGGACCCCGCGAGCCGACCGGTGCGTCAGCTGGTCACCGCCTCCGCCGACCTCGCCGCCTCCAGTGCCTCCCGCAGCCCGGCCGCCGTGCCTTCGGCCTCCGCGCGGGCGGCGATCGCTCCCACGCGGGCCTGCTCGGCCTCCGCTGCCTGCCCGCGGGCCGACTCCAGCGCCTCCCGCGAGGCCGACAGCTCGCCCTCGAGCCGGGCGACCGACGCTTCCGCGGTGGAGCGGGCAGCCTCGGCCGCCGCACGGTCCTGGTGGGCCCGGGCAGCGTCGGCCCGGGCGGCGTCGAGGGTGCCCCGCACGTCCGCGAGCGACTCCCGCAGCCCGACGGCGGCACCCTCCGCCTGGGCGCGGGCGGCGTCGGCGTCCGCGCGCGCACGCTCGGCGGTCACCGCCGCGGACCGCTCCTGGGCCAGCTCCGCCCGGGCCGCGTCGAGGGCCTGCCGCACGGCGGCGAGGTCACCCTCCAGGCGGGCGGACGTCGCCACGGCGGCCGCCCGCTCCTGCTCCGCGGTGCCGCGCTGTTCCTCCACGGACCGGGCATGCTCGCGCGCCGACTCGAGCACGGCACGGAACTGCGCCAGCTCCGCGTCCGCCTCGTCCACGCGCGCGGCCAGGGCGTCCGCCTCGCCGACTACGGCGGTCAGCGCCTCGTCCTGCGCGGCGGCCGCTGCCTCGTGCTCGGCCCGCGCGACCTCGACCGCGGCGCCCCACAGGGCGTCCAGCCCACGCTCGGCCAGCGCCGTGACCGCCGGAGGCAGATCGGGGAGCGCCTGCCGGGCCTCGTCCTCCGCGGCCCTCGTGTCCCGCCACTCCCGCAGGTACTTCGTCGCCGCGGCGTTGGAGCAGCCGGCGCGCTCACGCACGTTCGTCACCGTGACCGCTGCGCCCTCCGCCGTCAGCGTCTCGGCAGCCTCGAAGACCCGTTCCCTGTCCCGCACGTCGTTCCCCGATCCGTCGGTCGTTCGTCGCGCCGTCTATTCGTCGCAACGCCGTAGTAGTACGCGTAGTACTGCGATACTACTCCTACTCTTGCTCCACACACTACGCACCCGCTTTCCTGAAGCGGGTGCGTAGTAGTGGAGCAATCGGCTAGATGACAACGCTCCGAGGCGATGACGGCAGCCTTTGACGGGCCACAGAGAGCACATAGTGAGCACCCGATGCGCGGGTGCGACGCCGTCGGGCAGCGCGCTCAGTGGCGCTCCGGTCGAAGACCTGGCCCGCGCCGACGTGCGCCTCCCCCGAGCGGGGGAGACGCTTCACCTGGTCAGGGGAGGTATGCCCCCGGGCACGACGCCACGCTGGAGCCATGCGAACCTCGACGAGAACCCCTGGCACGACGGGAACCCCTGGCACGCCCGGCTCCGCGCTCACCCGCGCCGGTGGGGCCCTGATGATCCTGATCGCCGTGGTGCACGTCGTCTTCACCAGCAGCCCCCACTGGCCCGGCTGGCTCGCGGGGGAGCTGCGGAACGGCACCGCGAGCGCCGAGTCCGTGGCGTCCTTCTGGGCCCAGCCGGGCGGGTTCTCGGTCGTCGTGCTGCTGCTGGGCCTCCTCGCCGTACGGGCCGCGAACCGGGGTGAGCGGCTGCCGGCCTATGTCGGCTGGACGGTGCTGGCCTGGGTCGGTCTCTGCGTCTTTCTGGTGGGCCCCGCGAGCGGGTTCAGCTTCGCGCTGATCCCGGCCGTGCTGCTGGTGGCCGCCGACGTGCGGGCTCGTACGGCGGGCTCCGGCGGCCCTGCTGCCGTTCGGTCGCGGCGGTAGGTCGTTCCCCATGGGCGACACTCGCCTGCTGCGCCGACCCGGCGGCCGGATCGGACGAATCCATGGGTATGGAGCCGGATACCTGGGTGATCGTCTAGCCTCGGTGGTATGGATGCCTTCAGCGACCTGATCCGCGGGGTGCGAGCCCGGGGCTCGTTGTTCGGCAGCTCGGCTCTGACCCCGCCCTGGGCACTGCAGTTCGTGGACGGCGCGCCCCTGACGTTGTGCACGGTCATCGGCGGTCAGGGCTGGGTCGTGCCGGAACACGGTCCGGCGCAGGAGCTCCGCCCTGGCGAGACGGTCCTCGTGCGTGGTCCCGGCACGTTCACCTTCGTCGACGCGATCGGCACCGCGGCCGACCCGGTCGCGTGCGGAGAGTTCTGCGCGGTGCCGGAGGAGGGCGGGACCAGGCACCGGCTCGGCTGGCACGATCCGGGCGAGGACACCGACGCCGGCCGCCCGACCACGCTGATCGTCGGCGCCTACCCCGTACGGGGCGAGATCAGCCGCAGGCTGCTGGACGCCCTGCCCGTGGTGCTGCGGGTGGGCACCGGGGGTACCGGCGACGCCGCGCTGGAGCATCTCGCCGCCGAGGTCGCCGTCGACGCGCCGGGCCAGCAGGTGGTGCTGGACCGGCTGCTGGACTGGATGCTGGTCTGCACGCTGCGTGACTGGTTCGACCGGCCAGGTGGCGAGCCCCCCGCCTGGTGGGCGGCCCAGCGGGACCCGGTCGTCGGCTACGCGCTGCGCCTGCTGCACGCCGAGCCGGAGGCACCGTGGACGGTCGCCGCGCTGGCCGACCGGACCGGGGTCGCGCGCTCCACGCTGGCCAAGCGGTTCGCCGACCTGGTCGGCGAACCGCCGCTGACCTACCTGACCCGCTGGCGCATGACGCTCGCGGCGGACCTGCTGACCGAGCGTGAGTCGGTGACCGTCGCGGAGGTCGCCCGCGGTGTCGGCTACTCCGACGCGTTCGCGTTCAGCGCGGCCTTCAAGCGCACCCGGGGCGTGAGCCCGAGCCTGTTCCGGCGCGCCTCCGCGTCTCCGGCCGGCGCGGTGTCTACTTCAGTGGCTGCTTCGGTGGCTACTGCTGCGGGACGTCCCTGACGAACACGATCCCGTCGACGTCCGGCAGGTCGGCCGGGTCGAGCGGGGCGTAGCCGTACCAGGAGGACACCCGGGCGGGGGGCGTCCCGTCGAGCTCCGCGGCCAGCCGCGGGGCGTCGACGAGCACCTGGTCCTCGGGCAGCGCGTACAGCAGTCCCTCGACGGTGTCCGACGGCGGGGCGTCCACGCCCTGCTCCCGCAGCGTGCCGACCGCGGTGGCCAGGAACCCGTACTCCCCGCCGAGCCGTGCGCTCACGAGGGCGCCGGCACCCCACCACTCCAGCACGGGGTGGTCCCACATGCGCAGGGTGCTCTGCCCGCGCCGCAGGTGGCTGTTGTGGGCGTTGACCAGGGTGGGGCCACGCTCCGCGAGCGCGAGCAGGTTCGCGGCCATCATCGCGTCCCGCACCCCGAGCAGCCACGTCATGCGGCTCGGGGAGGTGTCAGCCATCCAGAAGTGGTAGCGCAGCAGGCCGGTCGCGGTGCGTCCGTACAGCCGGGCCCGGTCCCACTCGTCCGGTGCGGACGCGGCGATCAGCCGGGGTGTCTGGGCGTCGAGCAGCGCCACCAGGTCGTCCGCGAGCAGCCGCAGCTCCCTGGCCTGTGCCGACCGTCCCACGGACCGGGCGGGGTCCGTCATCGCCGCCGGCTCGGTCCAGCGGTCGTCGGGTCCGAGCAGACCGTCGAGCACCTCCGCGGTGCAGGGGAGCAGGGCCGGGTCCACCCGGTCCGCCAGGAAGTCATGCAGGGCGGTCAGGACCTGGCGGGGGCTCGCGGCGGCCGTGCTCTCCAGCGGGCCGTCGAACCCGGCGAACCGGAGCCGGTCGTCCCCGGACCGGTCCTCGTTGTAGGCGCGCATCCAGCGCACGAGCTCGCGGTTTGCCCCGAAGGCGCCCCACTCGTGGCTGAAGCCGCGTTCCATGACCTCGTCGAGCCCGGCGTCGGCGTCGCCCGCACCAGTGACGTAGTCGTCCACGAGCGAGCCACGCACACAGTCGATCTCGAGAGCGATCGTCCGGTACCCCTCCTGCTCGACGAGCTGTCGGAAGAGCTCGTTGCGCAGGACGAGCAGGCGGTCCGCGCCGTGGGTGGGCTCGCCCAGTGCGAGGAGCCGCGGCCGGGACGTGAACAGGCGCCCTACGGCGGGGGAGTCGATCGGAAGGGTGGTCTCCTGGATGTCTGTCACCATTCCCTCAACGGTATCGTTGAAGGCCCGGTTGAAACTTTGCCCCGACAGATCGCAGCGCATGCCCCACAACCCTCAAAACCGAAGCGGCCCGACAGGTGCGCGGCTCCGGCCGGTCGACCTGGCGCGCGAGCACGGACTGTCCACCCAGGCGGTGCGGAACTACGAGGACGCGGGCATCCTCCCGGCCGCCGGGCGCACACCGCACGGATATCGCGTCTACACCATGCAGCACGCACGGGCCCTGCGCGCCTTCCTCGCCCTGCTGCCCGGGCACGGCCACCAGACGGCGACGGCGATCATGCGCGCGGTGCACGACGGCGCCGACGCCGATGCGTTCCGGCTGGTCGACGAGAGCCACGCCCAGCTCCTCGACGACCGGCGGACGCTGCAGGCCGTCGAGGACGCCCTGCGCGACCTGGACACCGCCGCGCCCGGCGCCCGGCACGAATCCGACGCGACACCCGACGCGACACCCGGACGGAGCCCCGCCGACACGTTCATCGGCCCGCTCGCCGCAAGGCTGCGGGTGCGCCCCGCGACCCTGCGCGCGTGGGAACGCGCGGGGCTGGTGCGCCCGCGCCGCGACCCGCTCACCGGCTACCGGGTCTACGACGCGGCCGGCGTGCGGGAGGCCGAGCTGACCCACCAGCTCAGACGCGGAGGCTACCGGCTGGACCAGATAGCGCCGCTGATCACCCAGGTGCGCGAGGCGGGCGGTCTCGAACCGTTGGCGGCGACCCTGCGGGACTGGCACGGCCGGCTGTCCGACCGCGGCCGGGCCCTGCTGGCCGGCGCCGCCGCGCTGGAGGCCTACCTGCGATATCTCCCCCGGACGGGGGACGCGGATCACCCCTGAACAGGAGGCTCGGGGGCCCCGGGGCGCAGCAGGCTCGCGGTATGGATACGAGTACGTTCCCGACCGCACATCCCCGCACCCCAGCCCCGGCGCGTACCGCAGTGCTGCGGTGGGTGGTCACCGTCGCGTGCCTGCTGGCCGGCGGGGCGCTCCTGGCCATCGAGGTGGCCGAGCTCGCCGATCCCGTCGAGATGCCCACCGCACCGCGCTGGTTCGCCGCCGTGATGGCTGCCGCCACCGCCCTGCTCACGCTGCCCACCGCACGACCTGCCCCGCGGTGGCGTACGACCCTGGCCGCGGGTACGGGGATCGGGATGCTGAGCGGCAGCCTGCTGGCCGTGCCGCACTCGATCCTGATGCTCGTGATCGGGGTCCTGAGCCGGCTCACCGGTGCCGAGGGGCCCTTCGAGGTCGGGATCCCGTGGGCAACGGCCGGAACACACCTGCTCGTCGTCACGGCGGGGCTGTTCCTGCTGGCCTGGTCGGTGGTGCAGCACCGCCTGCGCCGGGGCAGGTGCCCGTGGTGCGGGCGGGTGGAGGCCGAGGCACCCGTCGTCGGCGAGAGGACCCGGCGCACGCTGCGCCGGCTAGCGTTCGTCGCCGTGCTGGCCGCAGCGCCGTACACCGCGCTCAAGCTCGCCTGGGGGCTCGGCTCCCGGATCGGCGTCAACGGCGACGCGTTCGACGGCGTGACCCTTGCCTCCCCCGGTTACGGGGACACCGTGGTGATGGGGGTGCTGGCCGTGCTCGTCACCCTCGTGATGGGTGCGGGTGCGGTCCCGGTCACCACCCGGCAGCGCGTGCTCCACGCCGTCAGCGGGACGTTCGGCGTGATCGGTTCGCTCATGCTGCTGCCGATCAGCATGACGGGCGTCGTGCTGATGGTCCTCGCTCCGCCGGCGGCGGGCGGCGACCTCGCTCCGTGGGTCTTCTACCTGGTCTACGGCTGCTTCTTCGTCTGGGGGCTGGCCTTGGCTCCGCTGACCGCCCTGTACCTGCGTGCGACCCGGCGGGACTGCGGGCGGCACCCGCTCAGGTCTGAGCGCCCGACCGCAGCCGCGCCGCCTGCTTGATGAGGTGGGTGCGCTCCGCCGAGCTGGTGGCCTGGTCCGCGGCTGCCCTGTAGTGCTGGATCGCCCGGTCGACGTCGTCGGCGCGCTCGTACAGGTGGGCCGCCACGGCGGCCCACCGGGACAAGCCCGGGTCGACGTCGGCGAGGACGGCGAGTCCCGCACGCGGGCCGTCGACCTGACCCACCGCCACCGCGCGGTTGAGGGCGACGACGGGGCTGTCCGTGAGCTGCGCCAGCTCGTCGTACCACTCGAGGATCTGCGGCCAGTCGGTCTCCTCGGCCGTGGGGGCGTCGTCGTGCAGCGCGGCGATCGCCGCCTGCACCTGGTACTGGCCGAGCCGGTCGTGTGCCAGGGCGGTCTGCAGGACGGTGACGCCCTCCGCGATCATCGAGGTGTCCCACAGCGACCGGTCCTGCTGGTCCAGGGGCACCAGCTCGCCCGAGGGTGTGAACCGGGCGTCCCGGCGGGCGTGGTGCAGCAGCATCAGGGCGAGCAGGCCGGCGATCTCGGGGTCGGCCGTGTCGAGGGCGTCCCGGGAGGTCGCGGCGACGAGCTGGCGGGTCAGGCGGATCGCCTCGGCGGCCAGCGAGACCTCGCCCGTGAATCCCTCGTTGAACATCAGGTACAGCACGTGGAGCACCGCCCGGGCGTCACCGGGCGTGTCGAACCGTTCGCCGGTGATCGTGCGCTTGGCGCGCGAGATCCGCTGGGCCATCGTCGCCTCGGGGACCAGGAAGGCCGTGGCGATCTGCGCCGTCGTGAGCCCACCGACCGCACGCAGCGTGAGTGCGATGGCGGACGCCGGGCTGAGCGCCGGATGGCAGCACCGGCTCAGCAGGAGCAGCGTGTCGTCCGCCTGCTCGGTAGGTCCCTGCGCGGGTTCGTCGTGCACCCGTTCCTCGCGCCGCCGGCGGGCCGCCTCGGAACGCTGCAGGTCGATCAGCTTGCGGCCGGCGACCCGCAGCAGCCACGCCTTCGGGTCGTCGGGCGGGCTGTCGGGCCAGTGCCGGGCGGCCTCGATGAGGGCCTCCTGCACGGCGTCCTCGGCCGTCGCGAAGTCAGCTCCGCGACGGACGAGGACGCCCAGGGCCTGCGGCGCGAGCGTCCGCATCAGGTTCTCCACCTGGTCCCGGTCCACGCTGTCTCCCGACTACTCGGCCGTGGCCTGCAGCTCGGCGAAGAACGGACGCACCTCGAGCCACTCGTAGATCGGGCGCCCACCCTGGCCGGGTGCCGCGGAGAGCTCGGCGGCGGCCTCGTAGGCCCGCTCCTGGGACTCGACGTCGATGATCATGAAGCCCGCGATGAGGTCCTTCGTCTCCGCGAACGGCCCGTCCGTGACCGGCGGCCGGCCCTCGCCGTCGTACCGCACGAACGTGCCCTCCGGCAGGAGCGCGCCCTCGCTGACGAACTCACCGCGCTCCGTCAGCTTCTCCGCGAACCGGCGCATGTAGTCGATGTGCTCCGTGATCTCCTCCGGCGTCCACTGGTCCATCATCGTCTCGGTGCCCGGAACCGGCTTGGGGCCGTTGTGCCGGTAGTGCTTGAGCAACAGGTACTTCGCCATGGTGGTCTCCCTGGTCGAGGGCCCTCTCCCGGGCCCAGCGGTCGTGGGCGCGGTGTGCGCCCTCGAGCCTAGGACGGAGCCGGCCGGAGGTTCTCGACATCAGCATCGCCTGATTCCCGGAAAGACGTCTGCAGAGAATTCCGGAGCGATCGGGTCAGCCGGTCGCCGAGGCCCGCGCCTCCCCGATCGAGGTGACGCTCGCACTGGTTCCCGGTGCCGGACCGGCGGCGCTCGCCTGGAACGCCGCGCTCATCGTGTCGCCCAGGGCGTCGAGGTCGTCCTCGAACAGGCCCGCGTACGTCGACAGCGTGAGCACCGGCGACTCGTGGCCCAGCATGCGCTGGACCGCCTTGACCGTGGCCCCGCCGGAGATGGCGAGCGACGCGGCCGTGTGGCGCAGGTCGTGCAGGGTGAGCGTGTCGAAGTCCTCGGCGCCCGGCCCGAGCGTGGTGCCCGACAGTGCGGTGAGCAGCCGGGTACGGCTCACCTTGTCGCCGCGGGTCATCCCCGGCCCAGGTCCGGGCCCCGGCCGGTCGCGGCGCGCCCGGTCGGCGTCGGTCACCAGCGCCCAGGTCGCCGGGTCGCAGACGCCCGTCGCCGCCAGCCCGCCGTCGGCCTGCAGGTGACGGACCGCGGCGCCTACCACGTCGTCGTACAGGCCGGACGGGTGCAGCCCGAGGGCCTCGCGCAGCGTGCGGACGGCGCGGCCGGCCGCCAGGACCGCGGGCCGGAACGCCGACCGGTCGAAGCTCTCGCGACGCAGCGGACCACCGCGCGTCCCGGTGAACAGCAGGTCCGTGGGCATCCGGCCGGCCGCCTGCCCGGCCACCATCCCGACCAGGGTGGCGGGCAGGGGAACCTCGCGCCGGGCGTGGGTCTTGGTGTCACCGAGCAGCAGGGTGCCGTCGTCGAGCCGCGTGTACGCCTTGGTCACGCGCACCCGGCGGCGCAGCGGGTCCACGTCGGCCACGGTCAGCGCGCTGACCTCGCCCCAGCGCAGGCCGGTCAGCGCCGTCAGCAGCACGAGCGTGCGCGCCTGCGCCGACCGGGTGGCGTCCGCGACGCGGCGCAGCTGTTCGTGCGAGAGGTAGCGGTGCGGCTTGGTCTTCGGCGCACGCGGCAGGGCAGGCACCCTGCCGGACGGCGTCCGCGCCGGGTTGGTGCGCAGGCGCCGTGCGTCGACGGCGGCGTCGAGCAGGGCCACCAGGAGCCGCGCCGCGTCCCGGCGCCGGGCCGGAGAGGCGGTCTCGCCGGTGCTGGGGGACGTCATGGTGGCCGCCCAGCGGGCGACGTCCTCGTGGGTGACCTGGCGCAGCGGCCGGTCGCCGAACGCCGGGGCCACCAGGGAGCGGAACCGCTCCCGCTCCGCCTCGAGGGTGCGGGGCGCACGGTCGACGCGGGACTCCTGCCACGTCGCGAACCACTCGGCGACCGTGACCCGGCCGGCGGCGGGGTCGACCCACTCGCCGTGCTTACCCGCCTCCTCCTGGCGCCTTGCCTCCGCGAGCGCCTCCCGCTTGGCGGTGAAGCGGCGGGTGCTGCGCAGGCGCCCGTCGACACGGTAGCGGCCGACGTGGCCGGTGCGGCCCTCGGAGTCGGTGCGCTGCTCGGTGTAGGCCACGGGGGCAGCGTAGTGGCGGCGTCCGGTGCGGTCACGGCTGCCGCGCTGCCGTGCGGGCTTCCGTCAGATCACGCGAGCCTGTCCGGTCAGGGCGTTCCACCCGAGCCGTCCGCCGAAGGCGAGCAGCACCACGCCCGTCACCCGGTCGGTGACCCGCGCGATCGCACGCCCGGACAGCCAGCGCTTCGCCAGAGCGGCAACGTTGATCAGCAGCGCCAGCCACACGAACCCGAGGACGTCGTGCTCGACCGCGAGCAGCAGACCCATCAGCAGGTGCGGCACGTCGTCGGGCAGGAACTGGGGGATGGTCGCGAGGTAGAAGACGCCCACCTTCGGATTGAGCAGGTTCGTCGTGGCGCCCACCGCGAACGAGCGCCAGGCGGACCGCGGCGCGCCCCGGTCCGCACCAGGGAGGTCCGCACCAGGGAGGTCCGCACCGGACGGCGCCGCACGCCGCAGGGCGACGGCGGGCAGCGCGTCGTACCGGCCCGGCCGGAAGCTGGACCACAGCATCCGCCCGCCGAGCCACACGAGGTACGCGGCTCCGGCGAGCGTCAGCACGCGGTAGGCGGTCTCGGAGGCGGCGAGCACCGCCGTCGCACCCACCGCGGCGGCCACGCCCCAGACCAGGACGCCCGCGTTGATGCCCAGCGCCGTCGCGTAGGCGTGCCGGTGGCCGCTCACGACGGCGGTGCGCAGCACGAGCGCGCTGTCCAGGCCGGGCATGATGGTCAGCGGGATCGCGACGACCGCGAACAGCAGCATCGCCTCGAGCACCGTCATGCGCGCGAGGCTACCGACCGGCGATTCTCCGAGGCCAGCGGATACCGGACACGGCACCGCCCGGCCACCCGGTAGTTTGAGAACATGCGCGTTCTCGTCTCCGGTGGTGCCGGCTATATCGGCTCACACACCGTCCTCGCCCTGGTAGCCGCTGGTCACGACGTCGTGGTGGTGGACGACTTCTCCAACTCCAAGCCCTCGGTGCAGGGGCGCCTGGAGGCGCTCGCGGGCCGGGCGATCCCGATCCATGCGTTCAACCTGACCGACGTCGACAAGACGGAGGCACTGTTCGCGCACGAGCAGATCGACGCGGTGATCCACTTCGCGGGGTTCAAGGCGGTGGGGGAGTCGGTGGCCAAGCCGCTGGAGTACTACCGCAACAACCTCGACTCCACGTTCGCCCTGGCCACGTCGATGATGAAG
Organism: Promicromonospora aerolata; assembly: GCF_042682255.1. NCBI lineage: Bacteria > Bacillati > Actinomycetota > Actinomycetes > Micrococcales > Promicromonosporaceae > Promicromonospora > Promicromonospora aerolata. The sequence goes on along the minus strand of NZ_JBHUHF010000001.1, from coordinate 989,965 downwards.
TACGGCGTGACGAAGCTGGTGTTCTCGTCGTCGGCGACGGTGTACGGCGAGAAGGCTCCGGTGCCGTACCGGGAGGACTACGAACACCTGTCCTCCTCGTCGCCGTACGGGCAGACCAAGGTGATGATCGAACGGGTCCTGTCGGACATCGCTCAGATCTCCGAGGGGTGGAAGGTGGCGCTGCTGCGGTACTTCAACCCGGTCGGCGCGCACGAGAGCGGTGACATCGGCGAGGACCCGCAGGGCATCCCGAACAACCTGATGCCGTTCATCGCGCAGGTAGCGGTGGGCCGGCGCGACCGGCTCACGGTGTTCGGGGACGACTACCCGACGGCGGACGGCACGGCGGAGCGCGACTACCTGCACGTCACGGACCTCGCCGCGGGTCATGTCGCGGCGCTGGAGCACCTGGACGACATGGCCGAGCCGGCGCGGGCGTTCAACCTGGGCACGGGTACCGGTACGTCGGTGCTGGAGCTGCTCAAGGCGTTCGAGCGGGCGGTCGGCCGGGAGCTGCCGTACGAGATCGGTCCGCGCCGGGCGGGTGACCTGCCGGCGTTCTGGGCCGACCCGACCCGGGCCAACACCGAGCTGGGCTGGCGTGCGACCAAGACGATCGACGACATGTGCGCGGACACCTGGCGCTGGCAGTCCAAGAACCCGCAGGGCTTCCCGGGCGGCGCCTGACGGGTCGCCCGGTGTCCTGGGTGGCGGCCCAGGGCACCGGGTGTCAGACGACGGGGTTGCCGATGGGCGGGGTCTCGAGGCGGTCGAAGTCGAGCTGGGGCACGCCGTCGTCCGGGTCGAGGTCCCGGTCGCGCCGGTGCGCGGGGCGAGGCCGCGGCCGCAGGACCGGGTTGCGGCCCGCCCCGGGCGTCGTGGGCACGCTCTGGTCGTGCAGCGGCTGCTCGGGCACCGGCTGCTCCCGCGTCGGAGGTTCGGTCGCGGCCGCGCGGGCGGTCCGGTCGACGGGCTCCGCGTGCGCCTCCTCGAAGGCCCGCACGATCGACCAGGGCAGTCGGATGTAGCCCTCGACGTCGAACCCGTTGGCGATGGCCCAGGCGCGCATCTGCGCGGGTGTGGCGGCGTTGCGTCCGTCGGTCGGCTTCTTGCGCCCCGTCTCGTCGTCGAGCTTGGGGAACTCCACCGGCGTCGCCTCGACGATCGGTTCGATCACGGCGTCGCGCGGGCAGCCGAGCGTGTCCGCGACGCGCCACAGCTCCTGGCGCGCCTCGAGGTGGTAGCGGTCGGCGTCGATGGCCTGGTGGACGAGGGCGTCGAAGAACTTCCGGCGGACGTCGGCGGCCGCGTCGGGCGTCAGACGGTAGAGCGGCTCGGCGTCGGTCAGCCCGGCCGCCGTCTCGGGCGTCAGGCGGCCGTCGTGCAGGGTCTCGGCGATGAGCGCCAGGTACCCGTGGGTGTGCACGTCCGCGACCGCGGCTATCGCGTCGGCGAGCGGCTGGCCGGCGAGCGTCGTGAGGATGCCGGGACCGCGGCGTCCGGGCCAGGGGCGGGGGGCCTCGGCCATCCGGCTGGGCGCCTCGGGCCAGGGATAGACCCAGGCTCGCAGGGTGACCTGCAGCAGCTCGGGCAGGTCGGGTACCCCGCCGACGCTCTGCACGAACCGGGACAGCAGGCCGGCCACGGCGCGCGCCTCGTTGACCGGGCTGGAGTTGGGCGGGATGCCGCCGCCCTCGAAGGGGACCCCTGCGGCGGTGCAGCAGTCCGACAGGCGGCGGTGCACCAGGTTCGGCAGGTAGTGGTAGCTCGCGTCGATGGTCGTCAGCTGCGCGAACGCGGGCAGGTGCCACCCGAGGTGGGCCAGCTCCGCGCGCAGCACCTCGATGCCGAGGCGGCCGTTGTGCGTCACGATCGCCATCTGCGACAGCCGCTGACGCAGGGTCGCCGCGACGTCCGCGAGCGCGATCCAGGCACCGTCCGGGTGCAGCACCGCCGACCACTCGTCGACGACGCCGCCGCGCTCGTCGACCCGTACGACGGCGATCTCCCGCAGGCGCGCGCGAGCCACCCGGATGCCGGTGATGCGCGTCGACACCGCTGCGTACGCGGGCTTGCCTACGCCTTCGTCCCTCGCCATGCGCGTCCTTCCTCGACAGCCGTGCCGCCGGCGGCGCTACGACGCGCCACAGGGTGCCATCAGCGCGGGAGCCCTGAAAGTGGAGATAGTACGAATATGTCGGATTTTGTGAAAATCACTACCGGGGATGGCGGACCGCCCCCCGATTATTAACACTTGTCGTGGGTGTTTGGCCACCGCCCGGGGTGGGTCAAAAGGGGAGGTCATGGTGTTGTCGAAGCTTTCGGTCATGGACTGGCGCGCCATCGCGGCGCTCGGATTCGCTCTGCCGTACGTGGCACTGGTGCTTTTGGGGGACCGGTTCGGATGGCTGGAGCCATCCGCCTCCGGCACGCTGACCAGCCCGATCACCCTCGTCACGCTCGGCTGCCTGCTGGCGGGAGCAGCCCTTGCACTAGCGCCCGTGCTACAGGACGGAACCTACCCGGTCCTGAACATCCTCGTCGGCACGGCGATGCTCCTGGCCTTCGTCTGGGCGGTTCTCGTACTCGCACAAGCCAAGTACGGCTGCGACCCGATGAACGTGCTGCCCGGGTGCGGGTGAACTTTTTCGGATAGGGGCCGGCACCGTCGCCCGCCGGCCTTTTCCGCTGCTCCTTCCGGCACCTTCAGGACACAATGCGAGCGTGATCCGACGCCGCTGACACCCCCGTAGCGCGGACGCCGCCACCCGGTGTCCAGGGGCAGTTCTCCCCGTTGACCCGGCACCCGCCCCGACGCACGATGCCGCCCATGAGCAACCCCGCGAACGGCTGGGACGGCGCCGTCAACCTCCGCGACCTCGGCGGGCTCCCGCTCGCCGACGGCGGCACCACCGCACCGGGACGCGTCTGGCGCTCCGGCGCCCCCGAACCCATGACCTCCACCGGCTGGGCCGAGGCGCTCGCCGCGGGGCTCACCACCGTCGTCGACCTGCGCAACGCGGCCGAGATCGCGCAGGCGCACGACCCGACCCCCGAGGCCGTGCGCCCGGCCGTGCTCGTCACGCACCGCACCCCGACCGAGGACCCTGGCGACCCGCACTTCCTGGAGACCTGCGGCCCCTGGCTCGACCACCCGCGCTCCTACGCCCCCAACACCGCCATGTACCCGCACCTGCTCGGCGCGGTCTTCCGGGCGCTCGCCGACGCGCCGGGACCGGTGCTCGTGCACTGCTCCGCTGGACGCGACCGCACCGGGATGGTCACGGCGCTGCTGCTGGCCCTGGCCGGGGTGGAGCATCAGGCGATCGCCGACGACTACGAGCAGGCGTTCCGCGGGGCGACCGACCGTGGCGGCATCGCGTACGACGTCGAGCGGGGCGCCTGGGTGCAGCACCCGGGGGAGACGTGGACGACCGCGCAGGTCGACGTACGCGTCCGCGAGCGCCGGGCGGCGCTCCTGGAGTGGCTCGCCGGCCTGGACCCGGTCGCCTACCTCCGGTATGCGGGGCTGGACGGGCGCCGGCTCACGAACCTGCGCGACCGGCTGCGGCGGGCCGCAGGGCGGCCGGCAGCTCCAGCGTCATGAACACGCTGTGCGGGTCGGGTACGTAGCTGCCGAACGGGTCGCAGGGGGTGAACCCGTGGCGGGTGTAGAGGCGGCGGGCCGGCGCGAAGAAGTCCTGCGTCCCGGTCTCGAGGCTCACGCGCGGGTACCCGCGCCGCTCCGCCTCGGTCAGGACGGTCCGCAGCAGGGCCGACGCCACGCCCCGCCCCCGGGCCGGTGCGGTGGTGCGCATCGACTTGATCTCGCCGTGGCGGGCCGGGGTGCCGGGCTCCTGGCTCGTGGGCGGGTCGAGCTCGCTGAGTGCGGCGCACCCGAGCAGGGTGTCGTCGTCGCGTGCGGTCCAGAATGTGATGGTCGGGGCGAGCAGGGCGGAGTGGTCCAGCGCGTGCACGCTGTCGGCCGGGGACGTGGCGAACATGTCGGTGAGGTGTTCGTCCAGGAGCCGGCGGACGTCGTCGCGGCCGGGCGATTCGGTGGTGATGTGCACGGCACCATCTTCGGTGGCGAGCGGGGCGGCGCCGTCCGGATAGCGGTCCCGTGTGGCGCACGTCACGTCCTGCCGGTAGGAATCTCTTCGTGCGCGGACTCCCGCGCGCGTGACCGAGGAGACCACGATGTCGTTGCCCAGCCCGAGCTACACGATCACCCTGCGCGTGGAGGTGGCAGCGTCGCAGCGTGCCACGAGCACGGTGGTAGCGGCGGTAGCGGACGCCGGGGGTGCGGTGATGGGGGTGGACATCGCACACTCGACGTCGCACGGCCTGGTCGTGGACGTCACGTGCGACACGATCGACGCGGAGCACGGCGAGCGGGTCGTGGCGGCGGTGAACGCGATCGAGGGCGCCGAGGTGCTCAAGTCGAGCGACTCGACGTTCCTGATGCACCTGGGCGGCAAGATCGAGGTCACCAACAAGGTGCCGCTCAAGACGCGGCGCGACCTGTCGCGTGCGTACACGCCGGGCGTGGCCCGGGTGTGCCTGGCCATCGCGGACAACCCCGAGGACGCGCGCCGGCTGACGATCAAGCGGAACACGGTGGCGGTGGTCACGGACGGCACCGCGGTGCTCGGCCTGGGGGACATCGGCCCGGCCGCTGCCCTGCCCGTCATGGAGGGCAAGGCCGCCCTGTTCAAGGAGTTCGGCGGGGTCGACGCGTGGCCGGTGTGCCTGGACACGACCGACACCGACGAGATCGTGCGGATCGTCAAAGCGTTGGCGCCCGTGTACGGGGGCGTGAACCTGGAGGACATCGCGGCGCCGCGCTGTTTCGAGATCGAGGCGCGGCTGCGGGCGGAGCTGGACATCCCCGTGTTCCACGACGACCAGCACGGCACGGCGATCGTGGTGCTGGCGGCTCTGGTCAACGCCCTCAAGGTCGTCGACAAGGGGCTCGAGGACGTGCGGATCGTGGTGTCCGGCGTCGGCGCAGCGGGCAACGCGATCATCCGGCTGCTCAAGGCGCAGGGCGCGCGCCACATCGTGGCGTTCGGCCGGGACGGCGCCCTGCACGCCGGGGTGCGGACCGACGACCCGCACCGGCGCTGGATCGTGGAGAACACCAACGTCGACGGGTTCGCCGGCACCCTCCAGGAGGGCCTGAAGGGGGCCGACGTGTTCATCGGGGTCTCGGCGGCCGGGATCCTGTCGGGGGCGGACGTGGCGCAGATGGCCGAGGGGGCCGTCGTGTTCGCCCTGGCCAACCCGACGCCCGAGGTGGACCCGCTCGAGGCCGCCGAGACGGCGGCGGTGGTGGCGACGGGCCGCAGCGACTACCCGAACCAGATCAACAACGTGCTCGCGTTCCCGGGGCTGTTCCGTGGCCTGCTCGACACGGGTGCGAAGGACATCACCACGGAGCTGCTGCGGGTGGCGGCGGTCGCGATCGCGGAGGTCGTCGGGTCGGACGAGCTCAACAGCGCCTACATCATCCCGGGCGTGTTCGATCACCGGGTCGCCGACGCGGTGGCCGACGCGGTGCGCAAGCAGGCGTAGCGGCTGCCGCGGTCGGCCGCGGCGGGGTGCTACCGGTCGGCCGAGGTCAGCCGATGCCGCTGATGGTGGAGTTCACCAGGCTGCTGACCACCGCGGCGGTGCCGAGGACCAGGACGAGCAGCGCGCCGGTGGACGCCACGAGCGGGATCCACCAGCGGACGGACTCCTGCTGGGTGTAGCTGTCGGGACGGAAGGCGTTCTTGTTGTTCACACTGTTGCTCACACTGATAGAGACGCACGGGACCCGGAAAACGATGCCCCGAGTCCGGTAACGGTTCGGGAACGGTCCTGGGACCCGGGACGGGGCAGCTGCCCCGGGGAGGTTGAGGTCAGCATGAAGAACATCGGATTCCTGTCGTTCGGACACTGGACGCCGCACCCGCAGTCGGGCACACGCTCGGCGTCGGACGCGCTGCTGCAGTCGATCGACCTGGCCGTCGCCGCCGAGGAGCTGGGCGCCGACGGCGCCTACTTCCGCGTGCACCACTTCGCACGCCAGCTGGCCTCGCCGTTCCCGCTGCTCGCGGCGGTCGGCGCCCGCACCAGCCGCATCGAGATCGGCACCGGTGTGATCGACATGCGCTACGAGAACCCGCTGTACATGGCCGAGGACGCCGGGGCGGCGGACCTGATCTCGGGCGGCCGGCTGCAGCTCGGCATCAGCCGCGGGTCACCCGAGCAGGTCATCGAGGGGTACCGGTACTTCGGCCACGAGCCGGCCACCACGGACGCGGGCGCGGCCGACCTGGCCCGCGCGCACACCGCACGCTTCCTGGAGGTGCTCGACGGCGAGGGCTTCGCCGAGCCGAACCCCCGGCCGATGTTCCCCAACCCGCCCGGGCTGCTGCGCATCGAGCCGCACTCCGAGGGGCTGCGCCGCCGCATCTGGTGGGGCGCGGGCTCGCGGGCCACGGCCGAGTGGACCGCCGCCCAGGGGATGAACCTGATGTCGTCCACCCTGCTGACCGAGGACACGGGCATCCCGTTCCACCGCCTGCAGGCCGAACAGATCCAGCGGTTCCGCGACGCCTGGGCCGAGGCAGGGCACGAGCACGCCCCGCGTGTGTCCGTCAGCCGCAGCATCTTCCCGATCACCGACGAGCGCGACCGGCAGTACTTCGGCATGGAGGTCTACAGCGAGGACCAGGTGGGCCGCCTCGACACCGGCCCCGCCCGCTTCGGCAAGACGTACGCCGGCGAGCCCGACACGCTCGTCGAGGACCTGCGGGCGGACGAGGCCGTACAGGCCGCCGACACCCTCCTGCTCACCGTGCCCAACCAGCTCGGCGTCGACTACAACGCGCACGTCATCGAGAACATCCTGCGGCACGTCGCGCCCGCCCTCGGCTGGCGATAGACCCCACCGCGGTAGACCCCACCAGAGACGCGCCCGCCCGCACCGTGGTGCAGCAGACCTACCTGACCTGGCCCGCCACCCGCCACCTGGCCAGGTCCCGCACCTGCCGGAACGCATCACACCGAGCCATCAGGTACACCCCCGACCACGGGCCCCGCGGGCCACCGTCCGCACCCGCGAAGGCCGCCCGCTGCGCCGTCCACCGCGACCAGTGCCGCACGAACTGCTCCGGCCGCACCACCCGGCCACGATCCAGCTGCCCGTCGAGCGCCTCCGCCAACGACACGTCGACCGCCACCAGCACCGGGTCCCACCCCCGCGACCGCGCCAGCAGGCCCAGCGCCTCCCGCCGCCGCTCCCGGGTAGCGGTGTCGTGCACCAGCAGCGGAACACCCGAACCGGGCCCCCGCAGGACCCGCACCAGAACGACGACCGCATGCAGCGTGTGCACCGCCCACCGGTACACGTCGTACGGCAACCACGACGGCACGCGCGACGCGAGCCGACGCCGGTACCGGTCGGGATCGAGCACCACGCCGCCCGGGACGTCATCGGCGATCCGAGCCAGGAGGGTGCTCTTGCCCGCACCCGGCACACCACCCACCACGATCAGCACCGGACCGGGCGTCGCACCAGGAGAGTCGGCCAGGCCGCCGACCTCGCGTGACCGGGGCCGTAGTACGGGAGTCGTCACATGGTCCTCCATTCGTCGGGGGCCGGGTGAGCAGCATCGCGCGCGCCGATCCGCGAACACCGGGAACACCCTGAGAGAGCGCTGAACAGCACACGGACCAGGACGAGCCACAACGCCAGGCACAGGGCACCAACCCTCGGCCCACGACGTCGGACAGCCGCTCATTCCACCCATAGAACGGAAGAAACGGTCACCTTTGTTCCCACCCGCCCCCAAGTCGCCCCAGGTCACAGCGCCGAGCACCCCACCAGCCCACTTCACGCGCCAGAAACCACCCCCCATGGCACCATCACCTACGTGACGAGCAGAGCCGCCGACCCGGACCACCTGCGCGACCTCACGCTCCTGCGCCGCGTGCGCGACCGCATGGACCGCGAGTACACCCAGCCCCTCGACGTCCCGGCGCTCGCGGCCGGGGTGCACATGTCGGCCGGGCACCTCTCGCGCCAGTTCAAGGCCGCCTACGGCGAGTCGCCGTACAGCTACCTCATGACGCGGCGCATCGAGCGCGCCATGATGCTGCTGCGCCGCGGCGAGCTCAGCGTCACGGAGGTCTGCTTCGCCGTCGGCTGCTCGTCCCTCGGCACGTTCAGCACCCGCTTCACCGAGCTGGTCGGCGTCCCGCCCAGCGTCTACCGCGACGACCCGCTGGCGGCGGCGGCATCCGTCGACACCGCCGGACTGCCGGCCTGCATCGCCAAACAGGTCACCCGGCCCGTCCGGAGCACCTCGGGCCGGTCAGGAATCGAGAAGCGCACACCCGCAGGGGGGCCTTAGCGTGACTGGCATGAGCACCGACACCGGCATCACCATCCACCAGACGTTCCTCCCGCACACGGACCCGGAGGCCTCGCTCACCTTCTACCGTGACGCCCTGGGGTTCGAGGTCCTCCTCGACGTGGGCCAGGGCACCATGCGCTGGATCACCGTGGGCCCCGCCGGCCAGGCCGGCACCTCGATCGTGCTGACCCCGCCGGCCGCCGACCCCGGCGTCACCGACGCCGAGCGGCAGACCATCGCCGAGATGATGGCCAAGGGGACCTACTCGGCGATCATCCTCGGCGCCGACGACCTCGACGCCACGTTCGAACGGGTCCAGGCCAGCGGCGCCGAGGTCATGCAGGAGCCCGTCGACCAGCCGTACGGCTTCCGAGACTGCGCGTTCCGGGACCCGGCGGGCAACACCGTCCGCATCAAGCAGCTCTGAGTCCGCGATGTGCATCCCCGGCCTGACCGCGAGCGCCCGTGCAGCAGCCCAGGCCGCGGCACGTCCCACCACGCTCCGCACGGCACCCGGCACCACACCCGGCGCCGTTCCCAGCACCGTTCGGCGCGTGGTCCGGCGGACCGGTCCCGCCACGACGCACGAGCCGGAGCCAGCAACCTGGTCCGCGTCCCGCGTGACCGTCATGGAAGGTCGAGCATGAACACGGCGAGCACAACCACGACGAGCACCCCGGCGGCGCAGGACACCGCACCGGGGGTGCCGCACCCCGCGGACAGCCACGACCTGATCCGGGTCCAAGGGGCGCGGGAGAACAACCTCAAGGACATCAGCCTCGAGATCCCCAAGCGTCGACTCACGGTGTTCACCGGGGTCTCGGGGTCGGGCAAGAGCTCGCTGGTGTTCGCGACGGTCGCGGCGGAGTCGCAGCGGATGATCAACGAGACGTACAGCGCGTTCGTGCAGGGCTTCATGCCGTCGCTGGACCGCCCGGAGGTGGACCGGCTGGACGGGCTGACCACGGCGATCGTCGTGGACCAGGAGCGGCTGGGGGCGAACCCGCGGTCCACGCTCGGGACGGTGACGGACACCAACGCGTTGCTGCGGATCCTGTTCAGCCGCCTCGCGCAGCCGCAGATCGGGCCGGCGATCGCGTTCTCGTTCAACGTGCCCGCCCGCAAGGCGAGCGGGGTGATGACCTCGGCGACGGGCGAGAAGACGATAGTCCGTGAGCAGGTGTACCACGGTGGCATGTGCCCGAGCTGCGAGGGGCGCGGCCAGGTCTCCGACCTCGACCTGACGCGGTTCTTCGACGACTCGCTGTCGCTCAACGGCGGCGCGATCAAGATCCCCGGGTACACCCCGGGTGGCTGGATGGTGGGCAGCTACAGCGAGTCCGGCTTCCTGGACCCGGACAAGCCGATCCGCGAGTACACGGAGACGGAGCTGCACGACTTCCTGTACAAGGAGCCCACGAAGATCAAGGCCAAGGGCATCAACATCACCTACGAGGGTCTGGTGCCCAAGGTGCGCAAGTCGATGCTCAGCAAGGACGTCGAGTCGCTCCAGCCACACATCCGGGCGTTCGTCGAGCAGGCGGTCACGTTCGTGACGTGCCCCGAGTGCGCGGGTACCCGGCTGGCGGAGGCGGCCCGGTCGGCCAGGATCGACGGGGTGAGCATCGCGGACGCGTGCGCGATGCAGATCAGCGACCTGGCGGTCTGGGTGCAGGCGCTCGCGGCGTCGGACGCCGGGGCGTCGACGGGGCCGCTGCTGGCCAACCTGCTGCACCAGCTCGACAAGTTCGTGCAGATCGGTCTGGGGTACCTGTCGCTGGACCGGCCGTCGGGCACGCTGTCCGGGGGAGAGGCGCAGCGCACCAAGCTGATCCGGCATCTCGGCTCGGCGCTCACGGATGTCACGTACGTCTTCGACGAGCCGACGATCGGCCTGCACCCGCACGACATCCAGCGGATGAACGACCTGCTGGTCGAGCTGCGCGACAAGGGGAACACGGTGCTGGTCGTGGAGCACAAGCCGGAGGCGATAGCCATCGCGGACCACGTGGTCGACCTGGGCCCGGGCGCGGGGTCGGCGGGCGGCACCGTGCAGTTCGAGGGCACGGTCGAGGGGCTGCGCACCAGCGACACCCTGACCGGACGCCACCTCGGCTACCGCGCGCAGCTCAAGGACGCGGTGCGGGAGGCGTCGGGCACGCTGGAGATCCGCGGGGCGAGCACGCACAACCTGCAGGACGTCGACGTGGACGTGCCGCTGGGGGTGCTGACGGTCGTGACGGGTGTGGCCGGTTCGGGCAAGAGCTCGCTCATCCACGGCTCGCTGCCCGGCGACGCGGGCGTCGTGACCGTCGACCAGGGCGCGATCAAGGGGTCGCGGCGGTCCAACCCGGCCACGTACACGGGTCTGCTGGACCCGATCCGCAAGGCGTTCGCCAAGGCGAACGGGGTCAAGCCGGCCCTGTTCAGCGCGAACTCGGAGGGTGCGTGCCCCACGTGCAAGGGTGCGGGCGTGATCTACACCGAGCTCGGGTTCATGGACACCGTCTCGACCACGTGCGAGGACTGCGGCGGCAAGCGGTTCGACGCCTCGGCACTCGTGTACACGCTCGGGGGGACGGGGTCCGGCGCGGGTGGCGGCAAGGACATCAGCGAGGTCCTCGCGATGCCGGTGGCGGAGGCCGAGGCGTTCTTCACGAAGGACGGGCCCGCTCCGGTCCCCGCAGCGCACAAGATCCTGCGGCGGCTGGCCGACGTGGGGCTCGGCTACCTCGGCATCGGGCAGCCGTTGACGACGCTTTCGGGCGGCGAGCGGCAGCGGCTCAAGCTCGCTGTCGAGATGGCGCGCGACGGTGGTGTGTACGTGCTGGACGAGCCGACCACGGGCCTGCACCTGGCGGACGTCGAGAACCTGCTCGGGCTGCTGGACCGGCTGGTCGAGTCCGGTAAGTCGGTCATCGTGATCGAGCATCACCAGGCGGTGATGGCGCACGCGGACTGGATCATCGACCTGGGCCCCGGGGCCGGCCACGACGGCGGCCGGGTCGTCTTCGAGGGCACGCCCGCCGCGCTCGTGGCGCAGGCCCGGGCGGGACGGTCGACGCTCACGGGGGAGCACCTGGCGCAGTACGTCGGGCAGTAGCCGGCAGGTGCGGGGGGGGGGGTCAGCGCCCGGCCCGCACCAGGCCGGACTCGTAGGCGCAGACCACCAGCTGGGTCCGGTCGCGCAGGTCGAGCTTGTTCAGGATGCGCGAGACGTGCGTCTTGACGGTCTGCTCGGCGAGGTACAGGGCGGCGGCGATCTCGGCGTTCGACCGGCCGGCAGCGACGAGCTTCATGACGTCGAGCTCACGGTCGGTCAGCGTGGACAGCGTGGCGTCGGGCGAGGAGGGCAGGGTCGGGCGCGCCGCGTAGTCCGCGATCAGGGCCCGGGTGATCTTGGGGGACAGGAGCGCCTCGCCGGCGGCCACGACGCGGACCGCGTGCGTGAGCTCCTCGGGCGGCGAGTCCTTCAGCAGGAAGCCGCTCGCACCCACGCGCAGCGCCGCGAAGACGTACTCGTCGGCGTCGAACGTGGTCAGCATGATCACCTTGGGCGGGGTGCCGGGCATACCGATGATCGTGCGGGCGGCGTCCAGCCCGCTCACCTTCGGCATCCGGATGTCCATCAGCACGACGTCCGGCTGGGTGCGGCGTACGACGTCGGAAATTCCCGCGCCGTCGTCGGCCGTGCCGACTACCGTGATTCCCTCGTGCGCATCCAGGAGGGCTGCGAAGCCAGCACGGATCATCGACTGGTCGTCGACGATCAGCACCCGGATCGCGTCGTCGACGACATCGAGTGCTGGTGACATGGGACCAAACTATCCGACCGCCGGAGGTATGACGCCGGTTAGCCCTCAGGGGTGACGCGGCGCACGTGCCCGACCGCATAACCTGCAAAGAATGGACCACCCACATGACGCTCCGCCGGTGCCGCGCGACGCCGCAGCGCCCGGCCGTGGCGAACGACGCTGGCGAAGGCTGCCCCGGGTGCTGCGCTCCCTGACCCGGCTGGACGTACCCACGGTCTCGATCGCGCGGCGCGAGGTCGTCTGGATGTGGAGCGTGGTCTCCATCGCGGCGGTCGCGCTGGTCGCGGTCGGCTGGCCGGTCACCGCATCGGGGTACGGCACGCACCCGGCGGCGGCCATGGCGTGGACCATCGTGCACTGCGCCGCGGCGATCCTGGCGGTGCGCTGGCCCTGGGCCGGGCTGCCCGCGTCCGTCGCCGGGGCGCTCGGCCTGATGGTCGTCACGGCCGACGCCGCGCCCGAGTGGCCCTGGCCGTGGCCGGTCACGGTGCTGCTCACCCACTGCCTGACCGTGTTCGTGCTCGCCCTGCGGCACGCGTGGTACTGGGCGGCGTCCCTCTGGCTGGCCGGCGCCATGCTGACCGTCCTCGCGCCCGCGGCGTTCATCGACGGACCGCGCGCGAGCTCCGTCGCCAACGGCGTCGTGCTCGTCTCCCTGAGCGGCGGCATCGCCCTCGTGGGCGTCATCGTCCGGCTGTGGATCCTGAGCGTGGTGCGCATGGAGCAGGCCGAACGGCTCACGGCCGCCGAGGCCGGCCGCCGCCGGGAGCTCGAGGAACGCAACCGGATCGCCCGGGAGCTGCACGACGTCGTGGCGCACAGCATGTCCGTCATCACCGTCCAGGCCTCCACCGCCCGCTACCGCCAGCCCGGCCTCGACGAGGCGATCCAGCAGGAGTTCGAGGAGATCGCCGCATCCTCCCGGCGGGCACTGGGGGAGATGCGGGGACTGCTCGGCATCCTGCGTGGCCACGACACCGCACCGACGGCACCCCTGCCCGGGCTGTTCGACGTCGCCGAGCTGGTCGAGTCCACGCGGGCCTCCGGTGTCGAGATCGCCTACGCCGGCACGGACGCCGTGGTGCCCGACGCCGTCGGGCTCACCGGGTTCCGCGTCGTCCAGGAGGCCCTCAGCAACGCCCTGCGGCACGCCCCCGGGTCCGTCGTGACCGTCGCCATCACCGAGGACGAGCACGATCTCACCGTCCGCGTCAGCAACACACCCCCCGAACGCACCGACGACCCCACACCCGGCGCCCGGCTGGGCCTGGCCGGCATCCGGGAACGCGCCGCCGCCCTCGGCGGGAGCGTCACCGCAGGCCGCACCCCGGACGGCGGCTTCGAGCTCACCGCCACCCTGCCCATCGTCGACGACGAGCCCCCACTACTCACGTAGGGGGTGAGGTTGGCTCCCGCGGGGGACGCGCACAGCACCGCCCGCTTCCTAGGTTGACGCCCATGACGACGACGACCGACGCACCGCCACACCTGGCCCGGCCGGCACGCTCGGCCCGCTCAGCCCGAAACCAGCAGACGAACGACTACTTCGACCTCGTCGAACGCGCCAACGCCGCCGGGCTCATGGGCCGCCGCGTCGGCTGGTACGCCCGCCGCACCGTCGTCCTGACCGCGAGCCTGGCGCTCGCCGTGGTGCTGCTGCTCACCCTCGGCAACACCTGGTGGCAGCTCGCCGTGGCCGCGCTGTTCGGGGTCGTCCTGACGCAGTTCGCGTTCCTGGCCCATGACGGCGGGCACCAGCAGGTCTTCGCCACCAGCAAGCACAACGAGTGGTTCTCCCGGATCATCGGCAACCTGGTGGTCGGGCTCAGCATCGGCTGGTGGAACCGCAAGCACAACCGGCACCACGGCAACCCCAACGTGATCGGCAAGGACGGCGACATCGCCACCGGGGCGCTCGTCTTCGTGCCCGGCGAAGAGGTCGGGCGCTCCGGGTTCCTCGGCTGGGTCACGCGCCGCCAGGGCTGGCTGTTCTTCCCGATGCTGGCGCTGTTCGGCCCGGTGCTGCACTACAACTCCGTCCAGACCCTCGTCACGATGCCGCAGGTCAAGCACCGCGTCGCGGAGAGCGTGCTCCTCGGCATCCGGCTCATCGGGTTCCCGGCCCTCGTCCTGCTCACGCTCGGCCCGGCCCTCGGCGCGGCGTTCCTCGTCGTGCAGCTCGCCGTGTTCGGCGTCTACATGGGCGCCACGTTCGCGCCGAACCACAAGGGGATGCCGCTGCTCCCCAAGGACACGTCCATCGACTTCCTGCGCCGCCAGGTCCTCACCTCGCGCAACATCCGGGGCGGACGATTCGTCGCGTGGGCCATGGGCGGCCTGAACTACCAGGTCGAGCACCACGTCTTCCCGCGGATGCCCAGCGTCAACCTGCGCCACGTGCGCCCGATCGTGCAGGATTTCTGCGCCGAGCGGGACATCCCCTACACGGAGACCGGGCTGTTCGAGTCCTACGGCATCATCGTCGACTACCTCAACCGGGTCGGGCTCGGCTACGCCAACCCGATGGACTGCCCCATCGCCGCGCAGTACAGGTGACCGGTGCGCCTGACCGGTGCCGCTGACCGGTGCCCGCCGCCGGTCAGGCGGCGGGCCGCACGGCGTCCGCCACGGACACCGGGACCCGTCCGGTCAGCCGCAGCACCTCGTCCGAGACGGCGCCCCACCGGCCCTGCCGGACGGACGCGAACATCGTCGAGTACGCGTACGCCCACCACGGGTCCACACCCGCCCTGGCCAGCTCCTCGACCTGCACGTCCGCCGGGATGTCGGCGTAACGCACCGGCCGGCCCGCGACCGCGGACAGCACACCCGCCACGTCGTCGAACGTCAGAGCGGCCGGCCCCGTCAGGTCATGGTGCCGGCCGCTCGGCGGCAGCAGCGCGAGAGCGGCCAGGCACCGCCCCACGTCGGCCCGGGCCACCAGAGCGACCCGCCCACCACCACCCGGCACCCGCAGCACCCCGGATGCCAGCGCCGGCCGCAGGAACGCCGCGAAGAACTCGGTGAACAGCGACGCCCGCGCGAACGAGAAACCACACCCGCTCGCCGCGAGCAACCCCTCCGTGTACCCGTTGGTGAACGCGTAGCAGAACGGCGAGCCCAGGTCGGCGTCCACACCGCTCAGATACACGACGTGCCCCACCCCACCAGCGACGGCCGCCCGCACGACGTTCTGGTGGTGCACCATCATGCGCGCCGCGTCACCATCGCTCGAGACGAACACCAGCACGTCGACACCCCGCAGCGCCGAAGACAGCGACGCCACGTCGCCGTAGTCCGCGCGCACCGGCACCACCACACCGGCATCCCACGCCACCGGGCCCACCGCCGCCCGCACCGCGTCCGGACGCCGCGCGAGCGCCAGGAGCTCGAGCCCCGACCCCACCGATGACGGCGGCGACGAAGCCGGCGACGACGAAGCCAGGCCACCGGCCGCAAGAAGGCCGACGACCTGACTCCCCAACGCCCCGGTCGAACCGGTGACCGCGATCCGCACGGCCGCCACGCTACCGCCGGGCCGACGCCCGCGGGACCCGTACCGAGCACGAGTCCCGCGCGCCGACCACCCGCCCCACCCTCCTAGGCAGCCGCCGGGGCGATCCCGTCCAGCACCGCGACCTCCTCGTCCGTCAGGCGCAGCGCCCCCGCCGCGACGTTCTCCTCCAGGTGCGCCGGGCTACCCGTACCGGGGATCGCCAGCACGTGCGAACCACGATGCAGGGTCCAGGCCAACCGCACCTGAGCAGGGGTGGCGCCGTGCGCGGCAGCGACCGCTGCGACCTCCGCCTGGCCGGTCTCGTCGGCACCGCCCCGCGGGGACGCACCCGGCACCGCCGCACCGACAGCGAAGAACGGCACGAACGCGATCCCGTGCTCACCGCACAGGGCGAGCACCGCGTCGTCCTCCCGGCTCGTCAGGCCGTACTGGTTCTGCACGCACACCACCGGGGCGATCGTCATCGCCTCGGTCAGCTGCTCCGGGAGGACGTTGGAGACACCGAGGTTGCGGATCAGGCCCGCCTCGCGCAGCTCCGCGAGCGCCCCGAAGTGCTCGGCCACCGACTCGGGCTCGCGGCCCTCGCCGGCCATCCGCGTGCCCCAGCGCAGGTTCACGACGTCAAGGTGGTCCCGACCGAGCTGACGGATGTTCTCCTCGACCTGGCCACGGAGCTGCTCGGGCCGTGCCATCTCCTCGAAGTCACCGCTCCGGACCCGGGACGGCCCGACCTTGGTCGTGATCGTCAGGTCGTCCCCATAGGGCTGCAGGGCCGTGCTGATCAGCTCGTTGGCCGACCGGACAGGCGTGAAGTAGAACGCGGCGGTGTCGATGTGGTTCACGCCGAGCTCGACCGCGCGCCGCAGCACGGCGATCGAGCCCTCGCGACCGCGGGGCGTCGTGTCCCACGGCATGCCCACGAGCCGCATCGCACCCAGACCCACCCGGTTGACCGTCCGGTCACCGAGCTGCCACGTACCAGCCGCCGCCGCATCCGGCACCGTCGTCGTCATGTTCGCCTCTGTCGTCATGCAGCCAGCATCACGCCACCCCCAGCCCTGACCACACCGATGGCAACTTGCTGCCGAACCTGGCGCGACCGGGCGCTCGCGGGCAGACTCGGAGCCATGCAGACGGGTGAGGCTGTCACGATCGTGCACGGCGAGCAGGAGCTGTTCGAACGGACGATGCACCTGTTCGCGTCGGCCTCCGACGTCGCGTGTGCCGCCAACGACCTCTTCACCTGGGCCGGGGCCCGGATGGCCGCGGATCTCGGCGAGTCGTACCGCCACCACCGGCCGGCCGACGCCCGGATCCGCAAGGTCTACCGGTCCGGGATGCTGCTCGACCCCGTGGCGGCACGGACCGTGGCCAGGGCACGGGACCTGCACGGCGCGGAGATCCGCATCACCAGCGACGAGATCAACGAGACGATCGTCCTGGACCGCCGGATCGTGATCCTGGCCGGTGACCTCCAAGCCGGCCGGCGCAGCTTCAGCATCCTCACCCAACCCGAGGCGGTCCAGGGCGTCATCTCCCTGTTCGATGCGGCCTGGCGCTCCGCCACCGACCTTGCCGTCTACGACACCCAGATCGCCGAGATCCGTGAGCTCGCGCCCCAGGTGCTCGACCTCCTCGGAAAGGGCGTCAAGGACGAGGCCGCCGCCCGCACGCTCCACCTCGGCGTCCGCACCTACCGCCGCCGCGTCGCCGAGCTGATGGACGCCCTGGGCGCCGGGTCACGCTTCCAGGCGGGCGTCCGGGCACGCGAGCTCGGCCTCGTCTGACCCGCACCCGGAGCACCGCCGACCGACCATGTCAGTGGCGGGTGCCAGACTCACCGACGTGAGCGAACGTGCACCCGTCCCCGCCGAGACCGTCCTGCGGCTCGCTGCCATCCTCGAACACCTCCCGGAGTGCGCGGAGCACGACGCCTGGACCGGCGTCGCCTGGAAGGTCCGGGACGCGACGGTCGGCCACGTGTTCGGCGGCGAGGACGGCCTGGTCCGGATCACGTTCCGTGCCGAACCCGACGAGGTCGAGGCCTTCCAGCACCTCGGCCCCCAGTACTTCAAGACGAGCTGGGGCACCAACGTCGTCGGCATCGTGCTGGACCAGCGCACCGACTGGGACGAGCTGACCGAGCTGCTCACCGACTCCTACTGCATCCAGGCACCCCAGAGCCTCGCCGCGCAGGTGGACCGACCCGCACCACACACCACTGAGTAACCTCGACACATGACCCACCACGCCACCGCCGAAGCCTGGATCAGCAGCTACGAACGGCTCTGGCGCACCTCCGGCACCGACGGCCTCGCGCAGCTCTTCACCCTCGACGCCACCTACCGCACCTCACCCTGGGCGCCACCCATCGAAGGGCTGCCGGCGCTCGCGGCTTTCTGGGACGCGGAGCGGGACGGACCGGACGAGCCCTTCACGATGAGCGCCGAGGTCATCGCCGTGGACGGTTCGACGGCTGTCGTCCGGGTCGACGTCGAGTACGGCGCGTCGGGCGATCGCTGGCGTGACCTGTGGGTCCTCGAGCTCGACGACGACGGGCGCTGCATGTCCTTCGAGGAGTGGCCGTTCGCGCCCCAGTAGGCAGCGTCACGGTAGGGCCCGCCGTCGCAGGGTGACTGGCGCCGGGTGACTCGGTGTCCGGGTACGGCTCAGTAGCCTCGTTCGCGCGCGGCCGCCGACGTCGGACGGACGCCGGCCCGGATCTGCGTGAGCGCCTCCTCGAGGGCCGCGACGACGTCGGACGGCAGTGTGAGCCCGGAGATGTGGGGCGTGATGGTGACGTCGGGCCGGCGCCACAGGAGAGAGGCGGGGTCGAGGGGCTCCTGCTCGGTGACGTCGAGCGTCGCGTGCCGTACCCGGCCGGTGTCGAGGGCGTGCAGCAGCGTGTCCGTGCGGAGAGCCGATCCGCGTCCGATGTTGATCAGGTGTACGCCGTCGAACGTCTGGAGGAGCTCAGGGGTGATGACGCCGGCGGTCTGCGGGGTGTGGGGGAGTGCGAGCACGACGACGTCGGTGCCAGGTGCGTCGAGTCGCGCCTCGTCGTGCCCTGGCCGTTCGGAGTCGGCCGGGTCGAGGGCCCGGGCGAGGGGGAGCACCGCGTCGAAGGCGTCGTCCGGGCGTCCGCTCCTGCTGAGGCCCGTCACGCGGTGCCCGACGACCCTCAGCGCCCGGGCGATCGCGCTTCCCATGGCGCCGGTACCGATCACGACGGCCCCGTTGCGGTCGGGTGGTACCGGCGGGTCGGAGGGGTCCCATGTGGCCGTCGCCGAGTCGGCGAGGTAGCGGGCCGTCTGCCAGCGGTCGGCGAGGACCCAGGCCAGCACGTACTCGGCGATGCGCTCCGGCATCGTCCCGGTCGTACGGGTCAGCAGCACGTCGCCGGGCAGGGCGGGCGCCAGGTGCTCTATACCTGCGTAGGGTGAGTGGACCCAGGCGGCGCCGTTCGCGTGGTCGGGACGAGTCGTGATGGCGAGGGTCGCGTCGCGGTCGGTGATCTCCAGGCCGTGCGAGCGCGCCCAGGCGGTGAGCGCGTCACGCCAGCCTGGTTCGACGTCGTCCCCGAGGCGGACCGTGGGGCTGGCGCGGAGGGTGCCGTCGAGGCGGTGCATCGTGAGCTCGGAAGTCATCGGTGCAATTCTGCCCGGTCTGACCACCTTTACGGCGCCGGTTCCTGGCACGACGCCCATCCTGGTCCAGAACCGATAATGCACATTATGTCATTACGGCGCTGAAAGAGGCCCTGACTGGCGGGGTGCGGTGCCCTGTAGGTGCGCTTGCAGCCCTGCGCCCCTGCCCTGCAGTCCTGCACCTCTGCAGCGTGCCCGCGTGCCCCGGCACCCTGTGCCCGCGACCCGCTCTGAGCTGCACACCCGCCAGCCCGCCGACCCGCCCGCGAGGTCGGTGGAGTTCGGTCACCGAGTTCGGTCGCTTGCTGGTTCTGGTCTCGTGAGTTCGGTCCGTTGGTATGAGATCGGTCGGTTAATTGACCGATCTCATACCAACGGACCGAACTCACGGATCGAGACCTCCCATCCGACCGAACTCACAGACCTGGACGCCCCAACTGGCCGAACCCGCGGGCCAGAACGCTCCAACCGACATCTGATCCAGCTCCAGGCGCCCCAACTGACCGATCTCATGGCCCTGCAGCCGCCCCGGCACGCCGCCGCCAGGCATACATGCCGCCGCCGGGCACACCCCGCCAGACACACCCGGGCGCGGCGTTCCCGAGCACAGCGCTCACTGCACACCTGCCACTGCACGTCCATCACTGCACGTCCATCACTGCACAGCGCTCACTGCGCACCCATCACAACACCCCTCTCACTGGATGACCGTCAGCCACGACCGCCCCACTCGCCCGCACCCATTCAACTACCAACCGATCCAAAGCATTGTGTATAGCGCAACACAACCGTTACCCGCCAAGAAGCAAGATCAATACGCTAGCAGGCCACGAATACCGCGGCACGGACGCCCGCCCCCGGCATACGATCCGGAGACCATGAACCTCGCAGGAGTCATCACCGCCTCGACGCGTACCGCGGTGCTCGTCGAGGGTGAGAGCGACCGTGCGGCGGTCGAGACGCTCGCGGCCCGTCTGGGCCTCCCCCTCGCCGACCTCGGCGTGCAGGTCCTGGCGATGGGCGGGATCACCAACATCGGCCACCATCTCGTCGCGCTGGGCGAGCAGGACGTTCGCCTGGGCGGCCTGTACGACGCCGCGGAGGAGCGCTTCGTCGTCAACGGGCTGGACCGGGTGGGGCTGCGTCCGTTCGGGTCGACCACTCCCCTGTCCGACGTCGGCTTCTTCCGTTGCGACCGGGACCTGGAGGACGAGCTGATCCGGGCGGTCGGGATCGACGGGTTCCTCGCCCTGATCGCCGCCGAGGGCGAGCTGCGCAGCTTCGAGCGCCTGCAGGGTCAGCCGGCTCAGCGCGAGCGGACCACGACCCAGCAGCTGCACCGCTTCATCGGGTCCAAGGGTGGACGCAAGGAACGCTACGGGCGCCGTCTGGCGCAGGCGCTGCCCCTCGACCGGGTGCCGGCGCCGCTCGACGCGCTCCTGCGCTGGGCCACCTGAGGCGCGACTGAGGCTACGACCCGGCCTGAGCCCAACCCGGGGTCGGGCAGCAGGCAGGCTGCGCGGGTTCACCGCCAGTCAGTCGCCGCCGAGCCGAGCAAGCCGGTCGGCGAGGTGCAGCACCGCGCGGCTGCTGCCGCGCCGGTTGGTGGCGAGGACGAGCTCTCGCCACAGGGGCTCGGCCAGCGGGAGGAACGTGACGTCGTCGGAGGCGTACCGGCGAGCGGAGGCAGGGACGCACGCCACGGCGAGCCCAGCGCGGACGAGCTCGATCTGCGTGACGTGGTCCGCGACGTGAAAGCGCACGTCCACGTCGACCCCGCGCGAGTGAGCGATCTGGGTGAGCGCGACATGCGGGTCGGACCCTGCTGGGCAGGTGGCCCAGGACGCGCCCTCGAGGTCCCGGAGATCGACCTCTGCCCTGGTGTGTCCCGGGTGGCCGGCGGGCAGCGCGATGTAGGCCTCCTCCCTGGCGAGCCGCCGGTACGTCAGACCAGCAGGGAGCCGGACCGGGGTCGGGGACCATGACTCGGCGATCACGAGGTCCAGGTGCCCCTCCGCGAGCCGGCGAACATGGTCGACCGCTTCGCCGTCCTCGACGAACACGTCGACGCCTGGATGGGCCGCGCGCAGGTCTGCGAGCTCGGTCGTGAGGACCGTCCTGACCGCCGACGCGACCGCACCGATACGGACCACGCCGGCCAGCGGGTCGCGGGCGTGCACGGCGTTGTCGGCCTCTTGCATCAGGGCTGCCACCCGCCCCGCGTAGCGGGCCAGCACCTCCCCCTCGGAGGTGAGCCGGATGCCTCGTCCGCACGGTTCGACAACCTTGACCCCGGCCTCGGCCTCCAGTCGCCTGAGCTGCTGGGAGACCGCCGGCCCCGACATGCCGAGCAGCGTGGCGGCTTCCCTGACCGAACCGGTGCGGGAGAGCGCGTCGAGTGCTCTGAGCCGATTCCATTCCCACATATTCTTAACGTTAGCTTATGACTTGGTCCAACAAACCGGTCGTAGACGAGCGCAATTCCGGCCCATAGCGTCACCTGCGTGGAGAAGACCAGGACGATCGCGCAGCCGAGACGCCAGAGCACGGCACGATCACGCAGAGCCGCATCCCTGTCGGTGCTCGCCGGGGCGCTGTGTCTCTCCGGCTCGGCGGTCCTCGTCAAGCTCGCCGGGGTCGACCCGTCCACCACCGCGGTCCTGCGCTGCGCGATCGCCTGCGCGTTCCTGGTGCCGCTCGCGCTGTGGGAGCGTCGACGCCGGGGTGCGGCCTCGCGGACCGCCACGCTCTGGGCCGTCGTCGCCGGGATCGCGCTGGGTGTGGACTACGCCGCGTGGACGGCGTCGATCTACCACGTCGGCGCCGGGATCAGCACCGTGCTGGTCAACGTGCAGGTGATCGTCCTGCCCGCGCTCGCGTTCGCCTTCGACGGTGAACGTCCACCGCGACGGTTCCTCCTCGCGGTCCCGGCGATGGGCGCGGGGATCGTCATGGTCGGCGGGATCGGCGCCGGCGCAGGGACCGGCGGCGACCGCGTCGTGTCGGGAACGGTGCTCGGAGTGCTCGCAGGCGTCGGGTACGCCGTCTACCTCTATCTCACCCGCCGCGGAAATCGGGCGTCACCCGGGAAGACCGTGCAGTCGCTGGCCTGGGCGACCCTGTCCGCGGCGATCACTGCCGCGCTCCTCGCCCCGTTCGGCTCCGGCCTCGACATCACCGGCATCTCCGCCCGCTCGTGGCTCCTGTTGCTCCTGCTGGCCGTCCTCGGCCAGGTCATCGCCTGGATGTTCATCAACACGGGCAGCGCCGAGCTCGCGCCGAGCACGACCGCGGCGCTGCTGCTCGTCCACCCGATCCTCGCGCTGGCGCTCGCCGCGGCCGTCCTCGCGGAGCGGCCCCAGCCCACCCAGCTCGTGGGCGCCGTGCTCGTCGTGACCGGTGTCGCCGTCGCCGGCAATGCCGTACCCGGCGCCGTGGCGCTGCTGCCTCGCGGAAAGCGCGGCGCCGGGCGTTAGCAACGCCCCGCACCGACCGAGGGTGGGCTGCCCGTCAGGCCCGCCGCGGGTCGAGCACGACCATCCCGGCGCGCGGCGTCGAGTCCATCGTCGGCAGGAGCTCCGCGGCCTGCGCCAGGCCGACCACCCGGTCGAGCAGGTCCTGGGGGCGCAGCGCCCCGGAGGCCACGAGGTCGAGCATCTCCGGGTAGTCCGCCGCCGCCATGCCGTGGCTGCCGAGCACGTCCAGCTCCCAGGCGATGACCCGGCCCATGGGGACGCGCGGGCCACCCTCGACGGGCGCGAAGAGTCCCACCTGTACGTGCCGGCCACGGCGGCGCAGGCTCCCGATCGCGTCGGCGCACGTCTGCTCGCTGCCGACGGCGTCCACCGTGACGTGCGCGCCGCCGTCGGTCACCTGCTGCACGACGACGGGCACGTCGAGACCGTCGGCGAGCACGGTGCGCTCGGCACCGGCCCGCCGGGCCATCTCCAGTGCCGCCGCGGACCGGTCGACCGCGACGACGCGTGCCCCGCGCGCCACGGCGACCATGATGGCGCTGAGCCCGACACCGCCCGCGCCGATCACCGCCACCCACTGCCCTGCCTGGACCTCCGCGCGTCCGGCCACCGCCCGGTAAGCGGTGGCGAAGCGGCAGCCGAGGGCGGCCGCGGTCTCGAACGAGACGTCCTCGGGGATCGCGACGAGGTTGGCGTCGGCCGCGTGCAGCACCACGAGCTCGGCGTACGACCCCCAGTGCGTGAAGCCGGGCTGGGTCTGGTCGGGGCACACCTGCGCCTGCCCGCCGCGGCACCACCGGCAGGTACCGCAGCCGCTGACGAACGGGACGGTCACCCGGTCACCCACCTGCCAGCCGGTGACACCCGCACCGACCTCGGCCACCGTGCCGGCCAGCTCGTGCCCGGGCACGTGCGGCAGGGAGGTGATGTCGCCGTCGTGCCCCGCCCAGGCGTGCCAGTCGCTCAGGCACAGGCCGGTGGCGTGCACCCGCACCACCACTCCCCCGACGGGGGCACTGGGGTCGGGCACCGCCCGGACGGCGGCGGGCCCCTGGAACTCGTCGAAGAGGATGGCACGCACCCACGGATTGAATCACGGCCGCCGGTCCGGCCCGACCAGCTCCGCCCTCGCCCTGCACCGGGCGGCGCCGCGAGCGCCGTCGGCCGGCCGGCTACGCAAACCTGCGTACGAGGGTGTCGCTCCGGGACGGACGCCGTGACCGGGCCGGGGCGCGACGGTGGGGTCATGGACGACGACGACATGAACGACATGGACGACGACGCGCTCGTGCTGCGGACGGAGGGGCTGACCAAGCGGTACGGCGACCGGCTGGCGGTCGACGGGGTCAGCATGACGGTGCGGCGGGGCGAGGTGTACGGGTTCCTGGGCCACAACGGTGCGGGCAAGACCACCACGCTGCGGATGGTGCTGGGCCTGGTGCGGCCCACCTCCGGGCACGCGACGGTCCTGGGCCGTGCGGTAGGGCGGCAGGACGTGACGGCACGGGTCGGCGCGCTCGTGGAGGGGCCGGGTTTCTACCCGTACCTGTCCGGCAGGGACAACCTGCGCTCCCTGGCCCGCTACCAGCACCTGCCTCGCACGGACGTGGAGCGGGTGCTCGACCTGGTCGACCTGACCCGGCGCGGCGACGACGCGTACAAGGGCTACTCCCTGGGCATGAAGCAACGCCTCGGGGTCGCCGCGGCGCTGCTCGGTGACCCGGAGCTGATCATCCTGGACGAACCGACCAACGGCCTGGACCCCGCGGGGATGGCCGACATGCGCGACCTGGTCGTGTCCCTGGCGCGCGACGGCCGCACGGTGCTGCTGTCCAGCCACCTCCTGACCGAGGTGCAGGAGATCTGCGACCGCGTCGGCGTCATCGACCACGGCCGCCTCCTGCGCGAGGCAGCCGTCGCCGACCTGCGCGGCGGCATCACCGTCCGCGTGCGTGCCACACCGCAGGACACGGCGCTCGCCGTCGCGGCACGCCTGGCCGGCCCGGGTGGCGTCCGCCCCCTGCCGGGCGGCGCCCTCGGGGTGGACCTGCCCGCGTCCGCCGCACCCGGCCTGACGCGTGCCCTGGTCACCGCCGGAGCCGACGTGCACGAGGTGGCACCCAGCGAACGCACCCTCGAAGAGGTGTTCTTCGAGATGACCACCACCCCCGCACCGGACACCACGACCATCAAGGAGCCCGTCCCATGACCGCCATCCTCGACAGCACCCGCGCGGAGCTGCTCCGGCTGCGTCGGTGGCCGGCCGTCTGGATCACCATCGGCGCCTGGACCGCCCTGGCCCTGACGTTCGGGTACGTCTTCGACTACGTCTCCTACGCCACCGGCACGGAGAGCTTCGCCACCGCGGGCGCCGCACGGGACGCGCTCCTGACCGGGCTGCTGCCCCAGGCCGTCCCCGACGTCCTGGTCCAGGGCATGCCCCTGTTCGGCGGGGCGCTCGCCATGGTGCTCGGCGCCCTGGTCGCGGGCAACGGCTTCGCCTGGGGCACCTGGAAGACCGCGCTGACCCAGGGACCAGGACGCCTCGCCACCGTCGGCGGCTCCCTGACGGCCCTGACGATCTTCGTCGTCGTCATCGTCGCCGCGACCCTCACCCTGTTCACCGCCGTGTCCACGGGCATCGCCCTGGCCGAGGGCGAGAGTATCACCTGGCCGACGGCGACCGACCTCGCCCGCGCGACCGGCGGCGGACTCCTCGTCCTGCAGATGTGGGCACTGCTCGGCTACACCATCGCCATCCTCGCCCGCGGACCGGCGCTCGCGGTGGGTCTCGGGCTGGTGTGGGCACTGGTCGTGGAGAACCTGCTGCGCGGTGTGGGGTCGCTGCTCGGTGCCGTGGAGCAGCTCACCCTGTTCCTGCCCGGCACCGCGGCCGGGTCCCTGGTCGGGTCGCTGGTCGACGCCGGTGGCACACCGGGCGTGCTCGACGTCGTCCCCGGCGACCGGGCAGCCCTGACGGTGGCCGCGTACGTCGTCGGCCTGACCGCTCTGGTGCTCACCGTGATGCGGCGCCGCGACCTCGCCTGAGCCACCCCGCCGGTCGTACCACGGCGCACCCACGGGGCACCTGTCGAGAGGTGCCGGTCGCATCGCAGGTCAGCGGCACATTCCGGCATATCGGGAGTGTCAGTGGTGGCGCCTAGGGTGACGGTCATGGTCGCTCCCCCGCGCCTCGAGCGCATCACCGTCGCCGAAGCCACCCGTCGCTATCTCGCGGCGGTCGAGGTCGAGACGATCCGCGGCGTCCTGTCACCCGCCACGGCACGCAGCTACACGCGTGACGTCACCGAGTTCGGCCGGCTGACCGGACGCGACCGCATCCTCGACGACGTCACCGGACCCGACGTCGACACCGTCCTGGTGCGCTACCAGTCCGCACCGGACGCCCGGTACACCGACCCGGACCGCAAACCCGGACCGGGACGCAGCACCGCGACCGTCAACCGGTTCCGGCAGTCCGTGACCCGGTTCCTCGCGTACGCCGCCCGCGAGTGCTGGGTACAGGCCGACCCCATGCAATGGGCCGCCCCGCCCGCCAAGGTACGCGGCACCCTGCGCACCGCCCGCACCGCCCTCTCGGCCGGCGCAGCACGCAGCCTGCTGACCACCACCCCCGCCGACGCACCGGCCCGCACCGACCAGGACCTCGTCCTGCGCGACCGGCTGGTCGTCGCACTCCTGCTCGTCCTCGGCCCCCGCGTCTCGGAACTGGCCCGCACCGACGTCGACGACGTCGCCCGCGAACCCGAACGCACCACCTGGCGCATCCGCGGCAAGGGCGGCAACACCCGCACCGTGACCCTGTCACCACCCCTCGCCCGCGCCCTGGAGGACTACCTCACCCACCTACGCCCCACCCTGGCCGCCAAACGCCCCCAGGACCCCGACGCACAACGCGCCCTCCTGCTGTCCTGGCGCGGCCGCCGCATCGACACCCAGGCGATCCGAGCCCTGCTCTCCCGCACCGTGGCCCGCATGCCCGCCCCCTACCAGCGCGAAGCCACCCCCCACGCCCTGCGACACACCACCGCCACCCTGCTCGTGGCCGACGGCTGGGACGTCAAGGTCGTCGCCGAGCTGCTCGGCCACGCCTCGATCGCCACCACAGGCGTCTACCTCGACCGCATCGAGGGCGAGCTCGCCGCCGCGATCCGCGCCCACCCCCTGGCCACCGCCATCGACTGAGACCCGGAGATATCCCGTGCCAACCCACCGATACCGGGTACCGTGAGCCCGTGGCGTCTCGCAAGGTCCCTCGCAACCTCCCCAAGCTCACCCTCGACCTCCCATACGGTTTCGTCCAGCGTGCCCGCACGCTCGCGACCCGCGCCGCGATCATCGCGGCCGCCGTACCGGTCGGAGCAGCCGTCGCACTCACCGTCACGGACATGGTCCGCCGACGCCTGCACCCCCTCACGGCGAAGTTCCCCACCGAGAAGCCGCTCACCGAGCACATCGACCAGACCGCCACCACCGTCTACACCTACGGCGCCGACCTGTTCGAAGCGATGCTCGAGGCCATCCGCGGCGCTCGCAGCACCGTGATGCTCGAGTCGTACATCTGGAAGAACGACCACGTGGGCCAGCAGTTCAAGCAGGCCCTCATCGACGCGTCCGCACGCGGGGTCGACGTCTACGTCATCGTGGACGGGTTCGCCAACCTCGTCGTGCCGTACTCGTTCTTCCGCTTCCCGCCGGCCGTGCACGTGCTGCGCTTTCCCGTGCTGCGCCCGGGCATGGCGTACCTCAACATCCGTACGTCCGGCCGTGACCACCGCAAGATCCTCGTGGTCGACGACGAGATCGGCTTCGTCGGCGGGTACAACATCGGCTCCCTGTACGCCACGCAGTGGCGTGACACCCACGTGCGCCTCGCCGGGCCGTCGGTGTGGGAGCTGCGCAACGCGTTCGTCGACTTCTGGAACCGGCACCGCAAGCCGCGCCACCCGATCCTGCCGGACATCGGCTCGGAGGCCTGGCTGCCGCACCTCAAGGCCGCGCGCAACGCACCGTCGGAGCTCGTGTTCCCCATCCGCGGTCTCTACCTGGACGCGATCGACCGGGCCACGCACCACGTGTACATCACGCAGGCGTACTTCATCCCGGACCACGACATCCATGCCGCGCTGCTCGCCGCGGCCGCGCGGGGGTGTCGACGTCCGGGTGCTGGTCCCGCACCGCTCCAACCACGTCGTGGCCGACTGGCTCGCGCGCGGCCAGTACGCCTCCCTGCTGCGCGGCGGGGTACGCATCTTCCTGTACCAGGGCGCCATGGTGCACGCCAAGACGGCGACCATCGACCGCCGCTGGACCACCATCGGCACCGCGAACATCGACCGGCTCAGCCTGACGGGCAACTACGAGGTCAACCTCGAGATCGTCGACCCCGGGCTCGCCGGCCGCATGGAGGACGTCTTCGCCATGGACCTGTCCAACGCGCAGGAGCTCACGCTCGCCCAGTGGGAGGAACGTGGCGCGCTCGCCAAGATCGGGGAGTACCTCCTGATCCCGCTGCGCCCTCTGCTGTAGAAGCCTGCGGTAATCCTCTGCTGTGAACCTCCGCTGCGATCCCCTGCGGTCAGACGGCGGCCTCGGCCGCGGTGCGCAGCACGGGGTGGTGCGCCGCACCGTGCTCCCAGCGGGTGCGGGGCAGCGCGTCGGGTGCCTCGCGCTGCAGCCAGGTCACCAGTCCCTCGCGCACCAGGCACTGCAGGTTCCACAACGCGGAGCTGTCGGCGGCGCTGATCGTCGCGCGGGCCCGCACCGTCCCCTGCACCGCCGAGGTGACCTGCAGGCTCACCACGCGCCCGTCCCACAACGGTGACTCGACCACGAGGCGCCGCAGCTCGGTCCGCATGGGTTCGAGCGGTGCCCGGAAGTCCACGTCGACCTCGACGGTGCCCATCACCTCCGACGACGTGCGGGTCCAGTTCTCGTACGGTGTCGACGTGAAGTAGGTGCACGGCAGGATCAGCTTGCGCTCGTCCCAGATCGCCACCACGACGTACGCGAGGGTGATGTCCTCGATCGTGCCCCACTCGCCCTCGACGACGACGACGTCGCCCACCCGTACCGCGTCGCTGAACGCGATCTGCAGCCCGGCGAACACGTTGCCGAGCGACGACTGCGCCGCCAGGGCCGCGACCACGGACAGCACGCCCGCGGACGCCAGCAGGCTCGCGCTGGCCGCACGGGCCTCCGGGAACGTGAAGAGCACGGCGGCGCACGCCACGACCGCCACGAGCCCCATGGTCAGGCGGCGCACGACCATGATCTGGGTGCGCAGCCGGCGGGCGTGCCGGCCCTCCATGCTGTGGCCGACCCGGTGCAGTGCCCGGTCCTCGATGACCAGTGCGATGGTGGCGACCATCCAGGCGGAGCTGAGGATCACCGACACGGCCACCACGTGCTCCAGCACGGGGAACCAGTGGTCGCCCCGGTTGGCGGTCGACCACACCGCGATCCACATGCCCAGGACCATGAACGTGGCGTGGGCGGGCTTGCGCAGCCGTACC
Source organism: Promicromonospora aerolata (assembly GCF_042682255.1). Classification (NCBI taxonomy): domain Bacteria; kingdom Bacillati; phylum Actinomycetota; class Actinomycetes; order Micrococcales; family Promicromonosporaceae; genus Promicromonospora; species Promicromonospora aerolata. The sequence goes on along the minus strand of NZ_JBHUHF010000001.1, from coordinate 960,566 downwards.
GCGATCTCCCGCACCGTCTCGTGGCTCCGTGCGGCGTACCGCACCACCTTGGAGGCCAGCATCACGGCGAAGAACGCGACGGTGACCGCGAGGGCGACCCACCCGAGCGTGACGGCGAGGTTGGTTGCCTGTTCGATCTCTTCCTCTGCCACGGGCACAGCGTCGCCCATCGGCGGCACATGCCGCAAACCCCGCAACCAAGACATAGCGGATTTCACCCGTGGGGGTGGTGCGGGCGGGGCCGGGTCAGGCGGTGAGCGACTCCCCCACGGACAGCCGGGTGTAGTCGTACTGCCCGCCGAGGCGTGCGGTGTCGAGCCACCGTGCGGTCAGGGTGTGGCCCACCTCGGACAGCGGTGCGTCGTGGATCGGTACGACGACAGCCGCGGGGACCGTCCGTGCGAAGTCGATGGCGTGGGCCAGCTTGACCCACGGTCCGGAGACCGGCACCAGCAGGACGTCCAGGCCGCCGTCGGGCAGCGCCTCGGGGGCGGTGTAGGAGTCGCCGGGGTGGTAGACCGTGCGCCCGGACGTCGCGACCTGGTAGGTGACGTTCGTGGCGAGCCGGGGGGCGTCGGGGTGGATCTCGGCGTGGGTTCCGCCGCCGACGGTGACGTGGGTGCCGGCGATGTCCAGGACGTCACCGGGGTTGACCTCGTGCACGCGGTCGGCGGGCGCACCGGCGGCGGTCAGATCGTCCAGGGCGGAGCGCGGGCCCCACACGTGGGTGTCGGGGGCGGTGCGAAGATGCCTCAGCACGGCGTCGGTGTCCAGGTGGTCGGCGTGGTCGTGCGTGATCAGGACGGCGGTCGCGCGGCGCAGTGCGGCCTCGGTGTCGCTGAAGGATCCGGGGTCGATGACGAGGGTGTCGCCGTCGGGCAGGGTGAGGCCGACGCACGCGTGACCGTGGTAGGTGAGCTGCATGCTGGCAGGTTACGCCTGCCGGCGTGGTGGTGGCCGGGTCAGCCGGCGGTCCTGGCTGCCCGGCGCTGCGCGAGCTCGTCGCCCTCGACGACGGGGACGTCGCCGGGCTCGCCCTGTTCGAGGGTCTCGGTGGGCATCTGGGCCAGGGTGCCCTCGATCTCGCGCCACACCCGCCCGACGGCGATGCCGAACACGCCCTGGCCGCCGGCGACGAGGTCGACGACCTCGTCGGGTGAGGTGCACTCGTACACGCTCGCGCCGTCGGACATGAGGGTGATCTGCGCCAGGTCGTCGACGCCGCGTTCGCGCAGTGCGGTGACGGCGGTGCGGATCTGCTGCAGGGAGACTCCGGTGTCGAGGAGGCGCTTGACCACCTTGAGCACGAGGATGTCGCGGAAGCTGTAGAGCCGGTGGGTGCCGGAGCCGGTGGCCGGTTTGATGCTGGGCTCCACGAGCCCGGTGCGTGCCCAGTAGTCGAGCTGGCGGTAGGTGATGCCGGCGATGTGGCACGCCGTGGTGCCTCGGTAGCCGGTCGTGGCGTCCTGCTCCGTCAGGTCCTCACCGAAGAGGAGACCCTGCGCGCCGTGCGGGACCGTAGCGCGTGTGGCTCTCTCACCGCTGGTGTTCACTGTGCCTCCTGGGGTGTCGTGGCCACGCTATGGCGCGTCGAAGGTGATTTCAAAGATGCGCGCCGTGAAAGGCCCCGGCGTGTCGCGAGTTGGTCCGCTTTCAGCCGGTTCGGCCGCCGCCGCCCTGGGTGCCGCCGCCGGGTGGTCCGAGGAAGTCCTCGGGGGTGACGTGGTCCAGGAAGTCGCGGAACCGTTCGACCTCGGCCTGCTGGTCGACGTCGACGATCTCGACGCCGGCCAGGGCGACGATCTCGGCGGAGCACAGGACGGGGCTGCCGGTGCGTACGGCCAGGGCGATGGCGTCGGAGGCCCGGGAGTCGAGGTGGACGCCGTTGCTCAGGACGAGCTCGGCGAAGTAGATGCCGCCTTCGAGGGCGACGATCTCGACGCGTTCGAGCGTGACGCCGACGGCGCCGAGCACGTCGCGCAGGAGGTCGTGGGTCATGGGGCGGGGTGTGGCCAGGCCTGCCTGGGCCATGGCGATGGCGCTGGCCTCGCGTGCGCCGATGACGATCGGGATGGCCAGGTCGGCGGCACTGTCCAGCAGCAGAACGACGATCTCCTGATCGCGTTGCTGCTGTCGAACGCCGAGGATCTCTACGGGGACCATCGGCACGTCGTCCGGCCTCACGCTTTCACCGTACGGCTACTCGCGGCCACTCGTCGCGCGCTCGGGACAAGTTCCTGGTCACGGACGGGCCCCGGGGCGGCAGCCGGCGGGTGATTTCTCGCGCGGGCGTGGTGCGGTGCGGCGGTGTCAGCCCAGGTCGTCGATGCCCTGGCGGACCCAGGCGGCGTGCAGGCGGGTGAACAGCTCCCCCATGTCGCTGGCCATGCTCGCGGCGCGCCCGTGGGCCGCGCTGGCCTGCTGGCTGCGCAGTGGTGCGACGACCTGGTCCACGAGGGCGACCTGCCGGTCCGCGGAGGTGCGGAAGGAGCGCAGGTGGCGTGGCTCGATGCCGAACTCGGCCAGGGCGCCCGCGATGCGGGCGACCTCGACGGCGCCCGACCCGAACGTGCTGCCCGATGCGGGCAGGAGGCCGGCACGGGCCAGGTCCTGCACGAACTCGTCGGTGACGCCGGCGGCCTCGGCCACCGACTGGGCGGTCCAGCGGCGGCGGGCGGGTGCGGCGACGCCGGCCAGGCGGGGTGCGGGGTGCTCGGCCGAGTCGGGGTCGGCGTCCATCGTGGCGAGGCGTTCCTTGATGACCTTCAGCGGCATGTAGCTGTCGCGCTGCTCGGTCAGGACGAACCGCAGGCGTTCGACGTCGGCCTGGCTGTACTGGCGGTACCCCGACGGTGTGCGGACGGGCTCGATCAGTCCCTGCTCCTCGAGGAAGCGGAGCTTGGAGTGCGACACGGAGGGGAACTCCGTGCCCAGCGCGCGCAGGACGTCGCTGATGCGCATGGTGGCCTGGCGGGAGATGCCGCGGGGCCAGGGCGCGTCGAGGTCGTCCTGGTCGGGGCCGTGCTCGGTGTCCTGAGCTCGGTCGTGGCGCGGGACGGAGGTGCCGTGGACCCCGTGGTGGTCGCGCGCGGCGCCGCTCGTCACGGGGCCGGCGTCCCCGCGCCCCACTGCGCCGGCGACTGCGGGCTGGCGTGGAAGGTCAGGCGGAACTTGCCGATCTGCACCTCGTCGCCGGTGACCAGGGTGGCGGCGTCGATGCGGCCGCGGTTGACGTAGGTGCCGTTCAGGGAGCCGATGTCGCGCACGACGAACGAGTCGCCCTCGCGCACGAACTCGGCGTGCTTGCGGGACACGGTGACGTCGTCCAGGAAGATGTCGGCCTGCTCGCTGCGGCCGGCGACCGACCGGCCGGTGTCCAGCAGGAACCGGGCACCGAACCCGGGTCCGCGCTGCACGATGAGCAGTGCGGAGTGCCGCGGCAGCGCGGCGACGGCGGCGGCTTCCTCCGGGCTGAGCGCCGTGCGGGGCGCCTGCTCGTCGGAGGTCGGGAACGCGATGCGACCCAGGTTGGCCGTGGTATCGGGCCCGACCGGATGGGCGCTGGGGTCCGTCATCAGGTCTCCTCGGGTGCGGTGGTCGATGTGCGGGTCACTACGCTTCGGACAACGGCTGGGACCGTGTCCGGGTTCCACTCAACCTACCCCGATCGAGATGGGCGCGGGAACCACGGTGGGGAACCAACCCGGATAAAACTACCCACGTCACGGCGGTTCCGCATGCCAGTTTCCACAGCACGCGCCACCACGGCCCGAATCCGGGCCCGGAACGTGGCGGGGGTCACTCCTCCTCGACCGGTTCGGCGTGCTTCGGCTCGGCCGGGATCCGCAGCGCATCTACCCTGACCTGGTCGGAGACCGTCGTCGTCGCCTCCCCGCCCTCCTCCCGGATCCGCGGCAGCGCACCCCCGGGGATCTCGAGCGCACGGTCGATCGTCTCCGGGTCCCCGATCGCCGTCCACTCGTACGGGGACACGATGGCCGACCCGTCCAGCACGACACCACCACCCGAGTCGACGAAGTAGCTCGTCGTGACCAGCCGGACCCCGTTGACCTCGATCGCCTCGGCGCCCGCGTTGCGCAGCTCCTCCAGCAGGTTGAACAGGACCTGCGCCTCCAGCGGCCGGTCCCCGTCCTCGACGTGGATCTGCACCCCCGGCCCGTGGGCGGGCAGCCGGCCCGAGAGGATGCCCTCCTGCTCGGCACGCTGCTGCGCCAGGTCCCGCGCCGCCTGGTCGCGACCGTCCTCGGAGCGCAGCTCGTCCCGGATGTCCTCCAGGTTGGCGACCTCCGCGTCGAGCTGGTCCGCCCGTTGCGTCACCTCGTCCAGCAGCCGTACCAGCTCGTCCTGACGCAGGCTGCTGAGCTGGTCGCCCGTCGACTGCCCCACCTGGACCGCCAGGGCGAACCCCAGCAGCAGGCACAGCAGGCCCGTCAGCAGCTCCGAACGCGTGCCACGCGGCCGCAGCAGCCGCGCCACCCGCCGCCAGCCCGACACCGGCCGGTCCTCGGCCCCCTCCGGGGCGCCGTCACGCTCGTCGTCCATGCTCACGCCTTGAAGATGTGCCGACGGATCGACGCGGCGTTCGAAAAGATGCGGATACCCAGCACCACCACAACGGCCGTCGACAGCTGACCACCCACACCGAGCTGGTCACCGAGGAACACGATGAACGCCGCCACCACCACGTTCGACAGGAACGACACCAGGAACACCTTGTCGTCGAACAACCCGTCGAGCATCGCCCGCAGCCCCCCGAACAGGGCATCCAGCGCCGCCACCACCGCGATCGGCAGATACGGCTGCAGCATCAGCGGGACGGTCGGCTGCAGCACCAGCCCGGCCACCACCCCCACCACGAGCCCGACGATCGCGATCATCCGTTGTCCTCCTCGGATCGGTCCTCCGTTGTGCGCGCATAGCGCAGCGTCGGGGAGCCCGCACCCGGCAGGTACATCCCCTCGCTCGTGGTCACCTCGTTCTCGATGCCGTACTCCGCACTCAGCAGCTGCAAGAAACCCAACCCCGCCGACCGCGCGAACTCGACCTGCATGTCATCCGGGTCCCCCACCGCCTCGATCGTGTACGTCGGCCCGTTCAACGGCTGCAGATCCACCAGGATCGCGTCACCCGCGTTCCGGATCGCCGACAACGACGTCAACCGCTCGTCGTTCACCGCCACCGCCTCCGCACCCGCCGCCCACAGCTCGTTGACGACGAACTGCACGTCCGCGTCCCGCACCCGCGACTCCGCCGGCGCGTCCCCCGGCTCCACCAGCCCACCACCCGAACCATCGGTCAACCGCACCACCATCCCAGGACCCCGCACCGGCACCGCACCACCCACCCACCGGTCCAGCTCGTTGACCTCCACCAACGCCGAAGGCAACAACCCACCAGCACGCAGCCCCTCCACCTCGGCACCGAGCTCCACCGACCGCCGCGACAACGCCTCCACCGCAGCACTGCGCTCCTGGATCTGCTCCATCAGCACCGCGCGCCCCCGCGACACCGACGGCTGCGGCGCTCGCAGGTCGCGCACCGCGATCGTCGTCACCGCGCCCAGCAGCACCGCCACCAGCAGCCACGTGACCACGCTCGCACCGCCGCGCCGCGCCGTGACCTCCCCCGCCGCACGCCGCTGAGCCATCTGCGCGTACCCGGGGTCCAGCGGACGCTCCGTGACCTCGCGCAGAAGGGTCATCGACTCGTCCGGGCGGCGGCCCGCCGCGTCCACCGTCGGCCCGGGTGCCGTCATGCCCGGCCGCCAGGCGCCGCACCTGGGCCACGTACTGCAGGCCCGCCAGCCAGTACAGGCCCACGCCCCACCAGGTGAAGGCCCAGCCCACCACATGGGCGGCCGCACCGACCCAGCCCGGAACCTCCGCGAGCAGCAACAACGGGAACGCGTACAACAGGGCGAACGTCGCCACCTTGCCCACCAGGGTCACGTTCAGCGTGCCGTACCCGAGACGGGCCAGCACCGGCACCGTCAGCGCCAGCAGCACGTCACGCGCCACGATCGCCCCCACGAGCCACAGCGGGACCACCTCGCGCCACGCCAGGCCGATCAGTGTCACGAAGATGAACAGACGGTCGGCGAACGGGTCCAGCACCTGCCCCAGCCGGGTGACCTGGTTCAGGCGACGGGCCAACACACCGTCCAGCCAGTCCGACACACCCGAGACCGCGAGCACGAGCAACGCCCAACCGTCCTCGCCCAGGAAGATCAGCACGGCGAAGACCGGCACGAGCGCCAGCCGCACCAGGCTGATCACGTTGGGCACGGTCAGGACCCGGGAGCTCATCTCCGCCCCACTAGACACGCGCACCGCCCTCGCTCACGCCGGTTGGTCTCGGCCGCCATCCTACGTGGCGGCCGTTGCGTATCCGCACTGGCACGCCGCCCACGCCCCCGACCACCCCGCTCACCACCCACAACATCACCCCCGTGCTGCACGTCACGCCCCGAACGTCTGTGCCGAAGCCCCCAGCAGCCGATAGGGTGGTGACACATCCCCTTGGAGTTCGTCGTCTTCCCGTGTGTGCACACAACGTGCGAGGCAGGCCCGCAGCCCTGGCTGCGGGGAAGGTGTTTCGGGAGCGAGCGACGCGAGGGCCCTCACCTCGGCCCTGACTCCGCCCGCGACGACGAACGGTGCAGCACTGCATGTCTATCGACACCCATGACCTGATCGCGCCTGCCCAGCAGGACACCGAGCAGGCCATCGCCGACACCGGCGACCAGGCGACCCCCGAGGCCGCCACCACCGAGGCCACCACCGAGGCCACGCCCGAGGCGCCCGCCACCGAGGCAACCACCCCGGAACCGGCCACCACGCCCGAGCCCACCGGCCCGACCTTCGCCAGCCTCGGCCTCCCCGCGCAGCTGATGGCAGCCGTCGACAAGCTCGGCTTCGTCACCCCCTCCGCCATCCAGGCGCGCGCCATCCCCGAGCTGCTCGCCGGCCGCGACATCACCGGCGTCGCCCAGACCGGCACCGGCAAGACCGCCGCGTTCGGCCTCCCGCTGCTCGCCGCCATCGACCCCAAGCTCCGCAAGGTCCAGGCCCTCGTCCTGGCCCCCACCCGCGAGCTCGCCATGCAGGTCGCCGACGCCATCGAGTCCTTCGCGACCGAGCTCGACGACGTCCGCGTCCTGCCCGTCTACGGCGGCGCCCCCTACATCCCCCAGCAGCGCGCCCTGCGCGACGGCGTCCACGTCGTCGTCGGCACCCCCGGCCGCATCAAGGACCACCTCGACCGCGGCGCCCTCAAGCTCGACGACATCCGCTTCCTCGTCCTCGACGAGGCCGACGAGATGCTCCGCATGGGCTTCGCCGAAGACGTCGAGGAGATCTTCGGCCAGGCACCCACCAAGCGCCAGGTCGCCCTCTTCTCCGCGACCATGCCCCCGGCCATCCGCAAGGTCGCCGACCACCACATGACCGACCCCGTGCAGATCGCCGTCACCCGGCAGGCCTCCACCGTCACCTCGGTCCGCCAGACCTACGCCGTCGTCCCCTTCCGCCACAAGGTCGGCTCCCTCGCCCGCGTCCTCGCCACCTCCGACGCCGACGCCGCCATCGTCTTCACCCGCACCCGCGGCGCAGCAGAAGACGTCGGCTCCGCCCTCATCGAAAAGGGCATCTCCGCTGCCACCATCTCCGGCGACGTCGCCCAGAAGGAACGCGAGAAGATCGTCGAACGACTCCGCTCCGGCGCCCTCGACGTCCTCGTCGCCACCGACGTCGCAGCCCGCGGCCTCGACGTCGACCGCATCGGACTCGTCGTCAACTTCGACGTCCCCGGCGAACCCGAGGCCTACGTCCACCGCATCGGCCGCACCGGCCGCGCCGGACGCACCGGCGAAGCACTCACCTTCGTCACCCCCCACGAGCGCGGCAAGCTCCGCAGCATCGAACGCACCATCCGCGCCACACTCGAAGAAATCGAGATCCCCTCCCCCAAGGACGTCTCCGCCCACCAGGTCAAGCGCACCCTCGGCAAGGTCGCCACCCGCCGCGAAGCCGGACGCCTCGACATGTACACCGACCTCATCCGCACCTACACCCAGGAGAACGACGTCGACCCCATCGACGTCGCAGCCGCCATCGCGGCGCTCGCGGTCGGTGACGACGGCCCCCGCGCCCGTGCGGAGCAGGAGGAGTACGAGCGCGAGCGGAGCGAGGCCAAGTCGGCCGCCGCCCGTCGCAGCTCCCGTGACGGCGACCGCCAGGACCGGTCCCCGCGGGGCCGTTCCGAGGGCGAGCGCGGCATCCGCCGTCCGGCCCGTGGCACGCGCTACCGCATCGCCGTCGGGCACACGCACGGCGTGCAGCCGGGCGGGATCGTCGGTGCGCTGACGGGCGAGGGCGGCATCACGGGCGCCGACGTCGGCAAGATCGACATCTTCGGCAGCTTCTCGCTGGTGGACATCATCGCGCCGCTCGACAACGACGCGCTCGACCGCCTGGCCCGTGCCCGCGTGGCCGGCAAGCCGCTGCGCATCACGCTCGACCGCGGACCGGCACGTACGGGTGGCGACCGTGACCGGGCGCCCCGCTCCGGTGGCGACCACCGCCGCCCGGACGGCGAGCGTGGCCCCCGTGGCCGCAGCACCGCCCACTGGGAGGCGCGCAGCAGCCGCTGACCCCGGCTGACGCCCGACGAGCGGTCGTACGACGACGGCGGTCGAGCTCACCGAGACCTGGTCTCGGTGAGCTCGACCGCCGTTCTTGCTGTCCGGGGCAGGAGCCGCGAGGCTACGTCTGGCCGGGCTCGCGCGGGTCGGGCTCGCTGGCCTCGCCCAGCTCCTCGATGAGCGCCACCAGGCGGCGGGCCTCCGCCATACCGTGCTCGCCGTCGGCGCGCTGGATGCCCATGACGGCCAGCACGTCGCCGTCGGCCAGGTCGAGGTGCACCCACGGGTCGTTCGGGCCGAACCGCACGGTGACGATCTCGGCCCAGTCCAGCCGGCGGCTCGTGGCGTAGTTCACCACGGTGAGGCCGGACGGGTCGGGCACGGCACGCACCGCACCGAACCGCCAGGCGATGACGGCGGCCACCAGTCCGAACACGATCATCGCCACCCGGTTCGGGGTGTCCGCGGTGTTGGCCGCCAGGGCGACGAACGTGCAGCCCCCGGCGACGAGCAGCGCCAGCCCGTACGCCGTGGGCGTGCCGAAGCGGCCCCGGAAGGTGCGGAAGCGGCCCCGGCCGGAACCGGAGGCGGCGCTGCCTGTCTCCCCGCCCATGAGGCCTACAGCCGAGAGGCGTGGATCGACGTCACGATGATGGCGCGCGCACCGATGTCGTACAGCGCGTCCATGATCTGGTTGGTCTCGCTGCGCGGCACCATGACGCGTACCGCACAGGCGTCGCTGTGGTGCTGCGCCGAGACCGTCGGCGATTCCTTGCCCGGCGTGATCGCCACCGCGCGCTCGAGCCGACCCGCGGACACCACGTAGTCCATGAGCACGTACTCCCGGGCCGTGATCACGCCCTCCAGCCGCCGCGTCAGGATGTGCAGGCCCGCCGGCTCCTCGGCGTCGGCCTGCCGGATCAGCACGGCCTCCGAGCGCAGGATGGGGTCGCCGAAGACCTCGAGGCCCGCGGCCCGCAGCGTGGTTCCGGTCTCCACGACGTCGGCGATCACGTCCGCGACGCCGAGCCGCACGCTCGACTCGACGGCGCCGTCCAGGTGCACGATCGCGGCAGCCTCGATGCCCTGCTTGGCCAGGTGCTGGGCCACGAGCGTGGTGTACGACGACGCCACGCGCCGCCCCGCGATCTGGCTCACCTCGGTCACCGGGTCGGTCGCGCCCGGACCGGCGGGCGCCGCGAACCGGAACGTGGACCGGGCGAACCCGAGACCGAGGTGCTCGACCGCCTCAGCGCCGGAGTCGAGCATCAGGTCACGACCGGTGATCCCGACGTCGACGGTTCCGGTACCCACGTAGACCGCGACGTCGCGCGGACGCAGGAAGAAGAACTCGACGTCGTTCTCGGGGTCGGCGAGCACGAGCTCGCGGGTGTCGCGGCGCTGGCGGTAGCCCGCCTCGCGCAGCATCTCGGAGGCGGGGCCGGACAGGGCACCCTTGTTGGGGACGGCGATGCGCAGCATGTGGTGATTCCTCTCTGGGGTACGTCGGATCCGTGGAACCCGGTTCTCTCGGCTCTCCGACCACGGGGTGGGCGGTCGGGCCGAGGCCGGGTCACAGATGCGTGTACACGTCCTCGAGGGTCAGGCCCTTGGCGACCATCAGTACCTGCAGGTGGTAGAGGAGCTGGGAGATCTCCTCCGCGGTCTCGCCGTCCGACTGGTACTCGGCGGCCATCCACACCTCGGCGGCCTCCTCCACGACCTTCTTGCCGATCGCATGGACGCCGGCATCCAGCTGGGCCACGGTCCCGGAGCCCGCCGGACGGGTCTCGGCCTTCTCGGTCAGCTCGGCGAACAGGGTCTCGAAGGTCTTCACGGGCCCAGCCTAGTCGGGCATCGGGGGCACTACCCGCCGCCGTCCCACGTACTGGCCATGTCCGGCTATGGCACGGGCCACTTTGCCGGCAGCGTGCCGCCGGGCGCCGGCGGCACGACGCCCTGGTACGGCGTGATCAGGGAGGGGTCCTCCACCCCCTCCGGAGCCTCGTCGCCCCACGCACCCGACAGCATGACGATCACGGCACCGTCCTCGCCCGCGAGGCCCGTCGCCGGGTCGAGCGGGTCGCCCTCCGGATAGGCGCCACCGTCGGTGCACGTCTCCGGCGTGGACACGACCGGCACCCGGTCCCCTGCCGACACCGGCAGCTCGGGCGGTGGCTCCCCGCCGTCCCGCGGGGGTTCCGGGCGCTCCAGCACCTGCTCGACCTCGACCACCCAGCGGTTCGCGTCGACGCCGAAGAGCTCGACAGTGCCCGCACGCTCCACCACCGTCCCCAGGAGCACGGCACCGGCGTGGGCGGCCGCCTCCCGGGGCGTCCCGAAGGAGACCCAGTCGACGCACGCCACCCCCGGCGCCTCCGGCGCAACGGAGGACTCCGCGCTACCGGACGGCCCGCCCCCCGTCGGCTCGCCGTCCACCGATGCGCCCCCGCCCACCGGTCCGGCCGTCGCGCAGCCCGCGAGGCCCCCGGTCACGGCGATCGCCAGGGCGGCCGCGAACAGTCGCGACGCGGACGCCGGGCGACCCGCCGGCTGTCGAGCACGTGAGGTTCTCATACCCAGCACATGTGCCGGCGCCCTGGTTCTTGCAGGGCGCCGGGCCTTTTCTCCGGGCCGGGTTCGGTTCTCGCGGAGCTGTCCGGACGGTGCTCACCCGCTTGGCACACTATTAATGCAGGACGATACCACTATCCGGCGCGTCTCACTCCGGCACCGGCACCAGGCCGCGCAGGGTGACCGCCGTGGCGACGGCCGCCTCGGCGGCCTCGGCCCCCTTGTCCTCGTGGGAACCCTCCAGGCCGGCCCGGTCCAGCGCCTGCGCCTCGTCGTCGCACGTCAGCAGCCCGAACCCGACGGGGACGCCGGTGCGCACGCTCACGTCCGTCAGGCCCGACGTCGCGGCCGCGCACACGTACTCGAAGTGCGGCGTCCCGCCCCGGATCACCACCCCCAGGGCGACCACGGCGTCCGCTCCCCCGGCGGCCGCGCGCGCCGCGGCGACCGGCAGCTCGAACGAACCGGGCACCCGGATCTCCGTCCAGGCCGCACCCGACTCCCCCAGTGCCCTGCGCGCCCCGGCCAGCAGGCCGTCCATCACCTGCTCGTGCCAGCTCGCCGCGACCACGACGACCCGCAGGCCGGTCCCGTCCACGGTCACCTTCGGTGCTCCAGCGCCGCTCATGCGCATGCTCCTTCGTCCTCGTTCATGGTCAGGTCGTTCGAAACGGCCGACCCGGTCGGTCCGGGCGGCTCGGTCACGTCCGGCGTCGCGATGCGGTGGCCCATGACCGTGCGCTTGGTCTCCAGGTAGCGGTGGTTGTGCACGCCGCGGCCCACCACCAGGGCGCGCCGGCCGACGACCGCCGTGCCCGCCGCGCGCAGACCCGACACCTTCTCCGGGTTGTTCGTCAGCAGGGTCACGCCGTCGATCCCGAGGTCGGCCAGCATCGCCGCCGCAGCGCCGTACTCGCGCGCGTCCACCGGCAGCCCCAGGTCCACGTTCGCCTCGACCGTGTCCCGGCCGCCGTCCTGCAGCGCGTACGCCTGGATCTTCGCCGCGAGGCCGATGCCCCGGCCCTCGTGACCGCGCAGGTACACCACGGCGCCGCCCTCGGCGGCCACGGCCGCCAGCGACGCCTCCAGCTGCGGGCCGCAGTCACAGCGCAGCGATCCCAGGGCGTCCCCGGTCAGGCACTCGGAGTGCACCCGCACCAGGGACCCGCGGCCTGCGCTCCCGCCCCGCGGTCCCGACGGGACCACCGGGATCAGCGCCAGGTGCTCCGCGCCCGAACGCAGGTCGCGGTACGCCACGACCCGGAAGTCTCCGTGCCGGGTCGGCAACGACGCCTCCGCCACCCGGTGCACCCGTGAGACCGGGGCGCCGGATCCCACATCGCCGGGGCCCGCACCGTCGACCGTCGGCCCGGGGTCGTGCGCCCGGCGCCACGCCACCAGGTCGGCGACCGTCAGCACCACGAGACCGGCCTCCGCGGCCAGCACCCGCGCGTCGGACAGGCGCAGCACGGCACCGTCGTCCCGCACGAGCTCGGCGATCGCGCCCACCTCACCCAGGACCTGACCGGGACCGCCCGCGAGCCGCACCAGGTCCACCGCGGCCTCGGTGTGCCCCGCACGCTCCAGCACACCGCCCGGCCGGGCGCGCAGGGGCAGCACGTGCCCCGGACGGATCAGGTCCCGCGCGCCCGACGCCGGGTCGCCCAGCACTCGCAGGGTCCGAGCCCGGTCGGCGCCGGAGATCCCCGTGGTCACACCGACCGCGGCGTCCACCGACACCGTGTAGGCCGTGGCCCTGGGGTCCTCGCTCCGCTCCACCATCAGGGGCAGCTCCAGCGCGTCCGCGCGGTGCGCGGGCATGGGTGCGCACAGGTACCCGGACGAGTGCCGCACCGTCCAGCCCACCCACTCGGCCGTCGCCGTGCTCGCCGCGAGCACCACGTCCACCTCGTTCTCCCGGCCCGCGTCGTCGGCGACCAGGACCGGCCGGCCCGCGGCGAGCTCGGCGAGAGCCTGCTCGACGAGGCCGGTGCCCGGCGCGGCCGCCGGCGCTGCCAGCGCGTGCACCGTGCCGCCCGCGCTCATCGTGCGACCTCCGCGGCCGGCACCGCACCGGACACCGCGCCCACCGCCAGCAACCGCTCGACGTACTTCGCGAGCACGTCCACCTCGACGTTGACCGGGTCGCCCGGCGTGAGCCGGCCGAGCGTCGTGGCGGCGAGCGTCGTCGGGATGAGCGACACGCCGAAACCGTCGTCCGACACCCAGGTCACGGTGAGCGAGACCCCCGAGAGGGCCACCGAGCCCTTCTCCGCGACGTACCGGGTCAGTGCGGCGGGTGCGGCGAGCTCGAGGTCGTCCCAGCGCGGGCCGGGCGTACGTGCCCGCAGCGTCGCGACGCCGTCGACGTGCCCCTGGACCACGTGTCCGCCCAGCCGGCCGTCGGCGGGCAGGGCCCGCTCCAGGTTGACCGGCGCACCCGGGCGGAGGCCGCCGAGCGAGCTGCGCCGCAATGTCTCCGGCATCACCTCGGCCACGAAGGTGCCGTCCGTCACCGAGGTGACCGTGAGGCACACCCCGTCGACGGCGATCGAGTCGCCCGGGCGGGCGTCGGACGCGGCGAGCGGGCCCGCGACGGTCAGCAGGGCGTCGGAGCCGTCACCACCGCCGGGCCGGGCGAGCGCGACGACGGAGCCGAGCTCCTCGATGATTCCGGTGAACATCAGATCTCCTCCTGGGTGGGCCGGCCGGGCCGGCCGTTCTGGCGTGGCTGGGCGCTCCGGGCGTCCGGTGACGGCCCCGGGTCGGACCCCGGGGCAAGGTTCTGGGTGGGCTCCGCGCGGCGCGCGACCAGCAGCACGTCGTCGCCGAGCCGCGTCACGTCGCGCGTGGCGAAGCGCGCGGCGGCGCCGATCGTGCTGATGCCGAGGTCCCCGACGACCGTCGCCCCCGCGCCCAGCAGCACGGGTGCGACGTAGGCGTGGATCTCGTCGACGGCGTCGGCGGCCAGCAGCGCGGTCGCCAGCGTGGGGCCGCCCTCCACGAGCAGGTGGCGCACCTCGCGTTCCGCGAGCCGCGCGAGTGCGGTGTCGACGTCGTGCTCGGGCAGGTGCAGCAACGCGCCCCCGGTCCCGCGCAGGCGGGCGTCGTCGGGCACCCCGCGGCGGCCGAGCACCACTCGGAGCGGCTGGTGCTCGAAGAGGCCGCCGTCGAGGGTGCGTGCCGTAAGCGACGGGTCGTCGGCCAGGGCGGTCCCCGTGCCGACCGCTATCGCGTCGACCTGCGCACGGACCGTGTGGGCGTGGGCGCGCGCCTGCGGGCCGGTGATCCAGCGGCTCGTCCCGTCCGCCGCGGCGACCCGGCCGTCGAGGCTGGTCGCGAGCTTCAGGGTCACGTAGGGCCGGCCGGTCCGGACCGCGTGCAGCCACGGTCGCAGCAGCTCCTGGCCCTCGTCCGCGAGGATCCCGGTGGACACGTCGATCCCCGCCGCACGCAACCGGGCCACGCCGCCCGTCGCGAGCGGGTTCGGGTCGCGGACCGCCAGGTGCACGGCGGTGACGCCGGCGTCGATCAGGGCGTCGGCGCACGGCCCGGTCCGGCCGTGATGGGCGCACGGCTCGAGCGTCACCACCGCCGTCGTCCCGCGGGGGTCGACACCGCGGGAACGGGCGGCGGCCAGCGCCGCCGCCTCGGCGTGCGGTGTGCCCGCGCCCCGGTGGAACCCCTCGGCGACGGTGCGACCGTCCGGGTCCAGGAGCACGCAGCCGACGCGCGGGTTCGGGCCGTGTGCGGGGCCCTGCGCGGCCAGCAGGAGTGCGCGGCGCATCGCGGCCTCGACGGCGGTGGGTACGGCGCGCACCGGCGCGTACCCCGCGGCGCTGCCTTGCGGTGCCTCAGTCATGCTGTCCTCCCCGAGCTTCGGCGCTCGGGGTGGACGACGGGTACGCGGACGGGGCCGTCCGGCCCTGCCCGCGCGCACGACGTCACGGCGTGGCCGCCCCAGGGGACGGCGGCGCCGCACGTGCTTCCTCCCATCCGGACTTTCACCGTCGGTCCTGGAGTTCCACCAGATCAACCGGCCCTCCTCACGGAGGACGCGGGTCGCGGACTGTCACCGCCGGCTCGGAATTGCACCGACCCCGGAGCACGTGTGTGCGTACTGCTGCTTGCCAGCATGCCACAACTCGGCAGGCCACCGGCATGGTGTGCGTCACACGCGCGCGGGCACCCGGCGACGGCGGATCACCCACTCGGCGACCGCCGCGTTGATCACCCATGCGGCGGTCATGAGCACCGTGACCGGCACCGGCGCGGGCGCGTCGACGAGGAGCATGTACGGCCCCAGCAGCAGCGCCTGGGTGCCGGCCCCCATGGCCAGCGCGTACGCCCGCATCATCCAGGCCGGGTGTGCCACGAGGTCGCGGCGCAGCGCCGCCCGCACCCCCAGGACCAGGGACACCGCCATCACCACGCCGACCACGTAGCGCACCCCGTTGACGACCACCGTGTCCTTGTCCGGCAGGTCGTAGAACGCGGTCATCCAGAGACCGGTCAGCGCCACGCCGAGCCCGGTGACGGCGACGACCCGGCCGGCCAGCCGGTGCCAGCCGTTCCGCCGCAGCCGGGGCACGAACTGGAACGCACCCAGCACGCCGTACAGGGTCGCGCACACGATGTGCACCAGGACCGGCACGGGCTGCGTCACGAACCGCGCGTTCTCGGCGGTGAGGACGGGATCCGACGCCAGCTCGGTGACGCGCGCCGCGCCACCGAGCGACGGGATGATGGTCAGCAGGAGCAGCCCGGCGGGCACCAGCCACTCGCTACGTCCGGTCCGGGCCCGCGGGGTTCTCGCCTTGGTCGTCGTCATGCGTAGAGCCTGCGTGGCCGGGTACCCGCCCGTCATCGGCCGGGCGGCCGGTTCCCGGCCTGGCCGAAAGGACGACGTCAGCGGCGGCCCGGCCGCACGCGCCCGGTGTCGTACGCCCAGAGGGCCATCTCGACCCGGTTGCGCGCGCCCACCTTGGCCATCAGGTTCGCCACGTGCGACTTGACCGTGCTGAGCGTCACGTACAGCTCGTGCGCGATCTCGGTGTTGGTCCGCCCGCGGGCGACCGCCAGGAGCACCTCCTCCTCGCGCGCCGTCAGTGGATCGAGCGGCTGCGCCGGCACGGCCGTCGGTCCCGCGTCGGCGAACGCGCTGAGCAGGCGGGTCGTGATGCTCGGCGCGATGAGGGCGTCACCCCGCGCGGCGGCACGCACCGCCTGGGCCAGGAGCGCGGGCCCCGCGTCCTTGAGCAGGAAGCCGCGGGCCCCCGCCCGCAGGGCCGCGTACACGTACTCGTCGAGATCGAACGTGGTGATCACGACCACGGCGAGGGGCTCCGCGACGTCGGGCCCGGCCAGCAGCCGGGTCGCCTGGATGCCGTCCAGGCCGGGCATCCGGATGTCGAGCAGGCAGACGTCGGGGCGGAGCCGCTGCGCGAGCTCGATGGCGTCGGCGCCGTCCGCCGCCTCGCCGACCACCTCGATACCGTCCTGGGCCCCGAGAATCATGCTGAGCCCCGTACGCACGATCTCCTGGTCGTCCGCGACCAGCACCCGGATGTGCTCCGCCGCGTGCTCCCAGCCGGCGCCCCGGCCCTCTGGGCCACCCCCGGGCCTCATGCGGGCGGGTTCGCGGACGCAGTGCGCTCCGGCCCGCGTCCGGCCGACAGCGGGAGCTCCGCCTCGACGGTCCAACCGCCCGGTGCGGCCGGCCCGGCGGCGAGCGTGCCGCCCAGCAGCGCGGCGCGCTCGCGCATCCCGGCCAGCCCGTACCCGGCACGTGCCGGCCGGGCGGCCTGCGGGGCACCGTCGTCGGACACGCGGAGCCGGACGGCCGTCGCGCCGACCTCGACCAGGACGGTGATCCCGGTGGCGCCGCGGGCATGGCGGCGGGCGTTCGTGACCGACTCCTGCGCGATGCGCCGCACCGCGCCGCCGACGGCGGCCGGGACGCGGGACGGGTCTCCCGTCAGGTCCACCTCGACGGGCGGGAAGGAGGGGTCGGCGAGCTCCTCGACGTCGGCCAGGACCGGCCCGGGGGCGAGGTCGGGCGGCTCATCCGCGTCCGGCCCGCCGCCACGTAGCTCGTCCGAGCGGAGGCCGCGCACCAGGGTGCGCATCTCGGCCAGCGCGCGGGAGGCCTGCTCCTCGATCACGCGCAGCGCGTCCGTGGCGGCGTCCGGGTCGGTCCGGGACATCGCGAGCCCTGCCTGCGCCCGCACGGCGACGGCCGAGACGTGGTGCCCGACGACGTCGTGCAGGTCCCGGGCCAGCCGTTCCCGCTCCAGCAGCACCATCTGCTCGCGCTCCCGCCGGCGAGCACCGGCGCGGTAGCGCACGGCGAGGCCGATCGAGAACGCCGCACCGTAGAACAGGACAGCGCCGCCCGCGTCCGCGAGCGTCCCGGCCGCGAGCACCGTCCGGAGGCCCACGATCGCGAGGGCCGCGGCGCCGCCCAGCACCATGGCGCGGCCGCTCCCCCACCGGGCCAGCGCGTACGGCAGGGCGAGCGTGAACGCGTAGCTGACGAGGTCCACGTCGCGGCCCAGGAGCACGCTCGGCACCGTGGTGACGGCGAGCCCGACCGCGAGCATCTGTGCCGGGTACGTACGGCGCCACAGCAGAGTCGGCGTGAGGAGCACGACGACGGCCGCTTGCAGCCAACGTCCGGGCACGTCCGGGCGCAGCGCTCCCTCGAGCATCGCCGCGGTGACCACGGCGGCGACGAACACGCCGTCGCGCCAGACCCACGCGGGCGGGACGGCGGGACGTGGCTCGTCCCAGACCGCGCGGATGGTGGACACGGCCACATGCTACGAGGGCGGGGTGGCCGGCGGATCAGGCGAAAGTACGAGGTGGGCCCTCGGCATCGGGGCGGTTGGCGCGGTGTCTGCTGGACGGTGTGGGGCGGAAGGCCCGCTTGGCACACTTTTTATCGTGTTCTCCGCACGGCGGACGCGGGCGTGCCGAAGCGAGCGGTCGCGTCAGTGGGCGTGCCGGGACGCCAGCTCGCGCAGCGTCGCGATCTCGGCGGGGACGTCCTCGGCCCCGTACACCGCCGAGCCCGCGACGAAGACGTTCGCGCCGGCGTCGGCCGCCCGCTCGATGGTGTCGCGGGAGACTCCCCCGTCGACCTGGATCCAGACGTCCAGCCCGGACTCGCTGACGGCCTCGCGTGCGCGCCGGATCTTGGGCAGCGTCCCCTCGATGAACGACTGTCCACCGAACCCGGGCTCTACCGTCATCACCAGGATCATGTCGATCTCGGTGAGCAGGTCCAGGTACGGCTCCACCGGCGTCGCCGGGCGCAGCGCGACGCCGGCCCGCGCCCCCAGCTTCCGCAGCTCCCGGGCCAGGCGCACCGGCGCCTGCGCCGCCTCGGCGTGGAAGGTGACCGACGCCGCCCCGGCCTCGGCGAACGCGGGTGCCCACCGGTCCGGGTTCTCGATCATGAGGTGCGCGTCGAGCGGGATCGGCGACACCTTCGCGAGGCGCTCGAAGATCGGCAGTCCCAGCGTCAGGTTCGGCACGAAGTGGTTGTCCATGACGTCGACGTGCGCGTAGTCGGCATCGGCGATCCGGCCGAGGTCGCGCTCCAGGTTCGCGAAGTCGGCGGACAGGATGCTCGGGGCGATGAGGGCTGCCATGATGCCAGCGTAGAGCGCAATTCATCGCGGTTGCGAACGAGCAGTCCCCACAGACCGGGAGCACGGATGATCCCCGAGGTGAACTACTGGGCAGTCATCGTCGCCACGGTGTCGACGGTGGTCGTGGGCGCCGTCTGGTACACGCCCAAGGTGTTCGGCGGCCGCTGGACCGAGCTGACGAGGGTCGGCCCGAAGTCTCCGAACCAGCCGACCGTCTGGCCGTCCGTCGTGGCGGTCCTGGGTGGCTTCGTGACCGCGTGGGTGCTCGCCGGCGCCGCCTACATCTCGTGGGAGTTCTACGAGGGCACCTTCCTCATGGCCGCGATCGTCACCGCCGTCCTGCTCTGGATCGGGTTCACCGTCGCGCGCTTCGCCGTGCACGACGCCTTCGAGGGTCGCCCGGCCGCGCTCACCATCCTCAACCTGGGGCACGAGCTGGTCACGATCCTGGTCATCGCCGTGATCATCGGAGTGTGGCCGCCGGCGGGCGTCTGACGGCGCTGCGGGCCGGCTCGCAGGTCTGCACCGGCCTGTGACGACGGACAGCGTCACCCCGCCGGGCCCCGGTACGTGACAATCGCCCGCGTGGAAGAACTTCTCGGAATCACGCCGCTCGAGGCCGCCGCCGTCGCCATCGCCACGGCCGGGATGTACGGGGCGCTCGTCGTGCTGGTCCGCCTGCTGGGCCAGCGCATGCTCGCCGGGCTGTCGACGTTCGACCTCGCGGCCATCATCGGCATCGGTTCCGTCCTCGGGCGTGCGGCGCTCGGCGAGGCCCCCCGGCTGGTCGGCGGTCTCGTCGCGCTGGCCACCTTGGCCGCCTGCCAGGCCGCCGTGGGGCTCGTGCGTACCCGCGGATGGGGCGCCCGTGCGGTCACCACACGCCCCATGCTCCTCATGGCGGGCGAGACCGTGCTGACGCGCAACCTCCGACGCTGCCACGTCGTGCCGAGCGAGCTCGCCGCGAAGCTCCGCCAGGCCGGCATCCGCCATCCCCGGGAGGTCGCGATCGCGGTGCTGGAACCCTCCGGGACGATCAGCGTGCTGCGCACCGGTGAGCTGATCGATCCGTTGCTGCTCGCCGGGGTCGACGGCGCCCGGCTCGTCCCGCAGGAGCTGCTCGCCCCTCAGCCCTGAACAGGACTTTCTGTGCCGCCGCCCGCTCTACGCCAGGAAGAACTCGGCCAGCGCCCGGCCGATCCGTTCGGGGGCGTTCTCTGTAGGGATGTGGCCCGCATCCGGGATGCGGAGGAGCGTGGTGTGCGGGATCTCCGCGGCGAACCGTTCGGCGTACTCCACCTTCTGGAAGGCGTCGTCCTCGCCCCAGACGAGCAGCTTGGGCGTCGTGGACCGCTGCAGCGCGGGAGTCAGCTCAAGGGTGTAGCGACTGTCGGCCGCGCCCGCCAGGGCCATCCAGGAGCGGCGGACCCGCGCGTCGGTCCACGGGTCCAGGTACTCCGCGACGAGCGGCTCGGTGGCGGCACCGGCCAGCGCACCTGTCACGGTGTGCCGGCGAGCGTCGAGAATCTCGGCGCCGGTGGTCGCGGCGACGACCTCGGGGTCCCGGAACCGGGCCACGCTGGGCACCGGCCAGGAGTCGTACGTGACCGAGTTGACCAGGGCGAACCGCGAAACCTCCAGCAGCTCGTGGACGAGGAGGCGCTGCGCGATGGCGCCGCCGATGTCATGTCCGGCCAGCGCGATCGGCCCGGAGACCCCGAGCGCGGACACGAACCGGGTCACCCAGCCGGCGAGGGCCGGCACGGTGGCCGTCTCCGGGGTGAGCTCTCCGCCTGAGCGGCCCAGTCCGGGGAGGTCGACGGCGATGGGACGGAACCCCGCCTCGGCGAGCCGGCCCAGCACCGGGAGCCAGACCCGGCTCCAGTACGTCCCGTGCAGCAGGAGGACGGGCGGGCCGTCCCGCTCGACGGTCAGGTAGCTGGCGGCCTCGCCGTCGACCTGGACGCTTTTCCTCAGCATCTTCGTCTCCGTGGTTTCGCTCATGGGACCACCGTGGCCGGGACGGACGGCGCAGCCCAGTGTCAAGAAAGACATCCTTGGGTATCTTTCTGCCATGGAGCTGCGTCGAACCAACCTGCCTCAGCCGGACCTGCACCGAGTGAACCTGCACCGAGTGGTCGCCCTCCTCAACGAGCCGCAGTCACCCTTCGAGCTCTCCTGCGCCGCCGAGGTCTTCGACACCGCCCTGCCGGGTGTCCCCGGTCGCTACAGCTTCCGGATCTGCGCCGAGCGCCCCGGTGCGCTGCGGACCACGATCGGCTACTCGGTGCTGGTCGACGCCGGGCTGGAAGCCCTGCAGGAAGCGGACACCGTGGTCGTCCCCGGCTGGCAGCCGCCCGGGGACCCTGCGGCGCCGGCCGTCATCGAGGCGCTGCAGGCGGCCCACCGGCACGGAGCACGGATCGTCGCCATCTGTACCGGAGCGTTCGTCCTCGCACAGGCCGGACTGCTCGACGGCCGCCGTGCCACCACCCACTGGCGTAACGCGGCCCGGCTCGCCGCGAGCTTTCCAGAGGTCCAGGTGGACGAGGACGTGCTCTATGTCGACCATGGCGACGTGGCGACCAGTGCCGGGTCCGGCGCCGGGATCGACCTGTGCCTGCATCTCGTTCGATCCGACCACGGGGCGGCCTACGCTGCCCAGGTCGCCCGGAACATGGTCCTGCCGCCGCACCGGGAGGGCAGCCAGCTCCAGTACGCCACCCAGCCGGCGCCGGCCAGGGCGGACGGGTCGCTGGCGCCGCTGCTCGAGTGGGCGGCGTCCCGCCTCGACACCCCACTGACCCTCGACCGGCTCGCCGAGCGTGCTGGGCTGTCCAGCCGAACGCTCGCCCGCCGGTTCACCGAACAGCTCGGCACCAGCCCCGGACACTGGCTGCTCGGCCAGCGGCTCGACGCGGCACGGGCTCTCCTGGAGCAGACCGACCTGCCGGTCGAAGCCATCGCCACCCGAGTCGGTCTCACGTCGGCGGTCAACCTGCGGCGCCGGTTCCGGGCGTACCTCGGCACCACGCCCGGCGCCTACCGACGGACCTTCAGCGAGGTCTGATGCCCTGAGCCGTGCGGAGGCCACCCTCGCCACGACCGGCAACTTGCTCGCCGTGCTGGGTGCGCTGGCGCCCGGCGGAGACGAGTGCCGGGGGCTGGTCCGACGCCGGTACGGGGCACTAACCTCCCTGTGTGACCGATCAGCGGGACAGGCCATAGTGCGAATCGGCACAGGGCAGATCAGAAGATCCAGTGCCAAAGGCCTCGTGCTCACGATCTGCGTGGCCGTCGTCGTCGCCGCGTTTCCCGCCTACGCCACGTTCGAGCACATCCAAGATCGGCTGATCCTCGCGGACCGTGGGGTGCAGGTCAACGCATGGGTGGTCGACTACGACCACGTGCGCAGGGGCTGGGACACGGTGGTGGTCCGACCGGACGAGCCACCGTACTTCGAGGCGACACTCAACCGCTGGCCGGGCGACATCGCGTTCAACAGTCGGATCGACGTCGTGTACGACGCCCGCGACCCGGGTCGGATCGTCGCCGTCGACGAGCCGCTGATCGACAGCCAGGTTCTGGTCTTCGCCGGCCTCGACCTGTTCGCCCTCCTCATGCTGTTCCGTGGGCTCGTCGCGATCTGCGAGCTCTTCCGGCGGCGCGCACGGGCGCGGCGGCCGGAAGGCGTGGTCCTGCAGGATGACCCTCCTGCAGGACCACGTCCACATCTCCTTTCCGGGTGGCAGACGTCCCAGATCGTCCTCCTGCTGGTCATCGCACCCGTTCTCGGCACCGCGATCTCCGGCCTGCTCGCCGCGAGCGCCATCAGCGAGGCGGCAGCGCTGCGAACGTCCGGCGTCTCCGAACGGGCGGTTGTCGTGAAGAGCATCTGGGAAGGCGCGGGCAGGCTCGACGTCCGGTTCCCGATCCAGGACGGCACGAGGCGTAGTGCAGAGGTCACGGTGCGGGGTGGCGGGTACTACGAGGGCGACACCGTCGAGGTGGTCTACGAGCCGGCCGACCCGGCCAACGCTCGGTTGACCGGACCGGACAGCGGAGACTATCCGCCGTGGGTCCATGCCGGCGTCTCCATCGCATTCTCGGCGACAGCGGCCGTGACCGTCCCGACCGCCATCGGCGCGCTCGGACGTCGGCGGCCGCGGTGACCCGACGTCAGCACTGTGACTTGGCTCGGAGTCACACGGTGCGCCGCAGCAGCGTCAGGTGCATCGCGTCCGTCCCGTGCACGTGCGGCCACAGCTGCACGTCGTCACGGTCCGACAGCGGGATGTCGTCGCCCCCACCGGCCCGGACGACGGACCGCACGGTGGCCGCCGTGTCGAGCCGCTCGACGTCGTCGCGCTTCTTCAGGACGTCGGAGACCACGAGCTGCGTCTCCGCGAGGTGCGGGGAGCACGTCACGTACGCCACCACTCCCCCGGGCCGCACGGCGTCCAGCGCCGAGGCGAGCAGCTCGCGCTGCAGCGTGGTGAGCGCGGCGAGGTCCGCCGGCGTCCGCCGCCACCGGCTCTCCGGCCGACGGCGCAGCGCGCCCAGCCCGGTGCACGGCGCGTCGACCAGCACGCGGTCGTACGCACCCGGCTCGTCGGCGCCGACCTCGCGCCCGTCCCCGGTCCGGACCTCCTCGACCACGCCGTCGGGCAGCGCGGCGAGGGTCTTCTCCACCAGGCGGGCGCGGTGCGGCGCCACCTCGTTGGCGACCAGCGTCGCGCCGCGCTGTCCGGCCAGCGCCGCCAGCAGGGCTGCCTTGCCGCCAGGACCGGCGCACAGGTCCAGCCAGCGCTCGTCCCGACCGTCGACCGGTGTGTCGGCGAGGGCGAGGGTCACGAGCTGTGAGCCCTCGTCCTGCACGCCGGCGAGGCCCTCGCGGACCGCGGGGATGCCCGACGGGTCCGAGCCCTCCAGGCGCAGCGCGGTGAGCGCCCAGCGGCCCGCGACCAGGTCGACGTCGCCCCAGGCGGCCTCGTCGGCGACGTCGACCAGACCCGGCCGTGCCACCAGCGTGACGCGGGGCGACGCGTTGTCCGCGGCCAGCAGGTCACCGATCTCGCCGACGTCGCGGCCGTTGCCGGCCAGCGCCTCGCGCAGGGCGCGGGCGATCCACATCGGGTGGGACTCGGTCGCCGCGAGGCCGGACAGGGCGTCGGGCGCCTCCCCGGTGAGCACGGCGAGCCACTCGTCGAGCGACCGCTGTGATACACGGCGCAGCACGGCGTTCACCATCTGCGCCGGCCCGGCGCCCACGCGGTTGCGCGCGAGACCCACCGTCTCGGAGACCGCCGCGTGCACGGGCACCCGCATGCCGAGCACCTGGTGGGCGCCGAGGCGCAGCACGTCGAGCAGCGCCGGATCGAGCCCGGGCAGGGGGCGGTCCACGCAGGTCGCCAGGATCGCGTCGTACCGGCCGCGCAGGCGCAGCGTGCCGTAGGTGAGCTCGGTGGCGAAACCAGCGTCCCGCCCGCGGATGTGCCGCTCGCGTAGCAGCGGGGGCAGCACGAGGTTCGCGTACGCGTCCGACTCGTCGACCTCGCGCAGCACGTCGAAGGCGGCCATCCGGGCCGGGTCGGTGCGCTTACGACGCTCCGACGGCGCCTGCGACGTGCGCGAGCGGTCGCCACCCCGGGACCGGGACGCGGAACGCTGCCGCCCCGCGGCGTTGCGCCGGCCGTCGTCGAAGCCGCCGTCCCGGCCTCCCTCCTCGTGCGAACCGCCGTTGCCGCGGTCGCCCTCGTAGCCGCTCATGCGGAGACCTCCGTCGCACCCGTCGTGGAGCCGCCGAGCACGAGGCCCGCCTCGACCAGCGGACGCCCTGCGCCGCGCGCCCAGTCGGGTGCGGGCATCGCCTTCTTCCCGACGGGTCGCACGTCCCCGAGCGCGACGGCGTGCGTGGCCGTCCCGACCAGCACCTCGTGCTTCAGGGCGCGCACCTCGCCGGGCCGCAGGTCGGTGACCTCCTGGCGCACCGCGACGGGACCGAGGCCCAGCCGGGAGCCGTCCGGCAGCACCGTCCACGCGCCGGGCGCGGGCGTACACCCCCGTACCAGCCGGTCGACCGCGAGCGCCGGTGCGGTCCAGGCGACGCGGGCGTCGTCGGTGGTGAGCTTGGGGGCGACGGAGACGCCGTCGGTGGGCTGTGGCTGGGGCTGGAGGGTGCCGTCGTCCAGGGCGTCGAGGGTGGCGACGAGGAGCTCGGCGCCGGAGACGGCGAGGCGGCCGAGGAGGTCGCCGGACGTGTCGGTGGGGCGGATGGTCTCGGTGGCGGTGCCGAGCACGGGGCCGGTGTCCATGCCCTCGTCGAGCAGGAAGGTGGTGGCGCCCGTGACCTCGTCGCCGGCGATCACGGCGCGCTGCACGGGGGCGGCGCCGCGCCAGGCGGGCAGCACGGAGAAGTGCAGGTTGATCCAGCCGAGGCGGGGTACGTCCAGCACCGCGGGTCGCAGGATGTGCCCGTAGGCGACGACGGGGGCTGCGTCGATCTCAAGCTCGCGCAGGCGGGCGATGAACTCGTCGCCGCGGGGGACGTCCGTGATGACGGGGATCCCGGCCTCCTCGGCGCGGGCGCGCACGGGGCTCGGCGTGAGCTTGCGGCCGCGGCCCGACGGCGCGTCGGCGCGGGTCAGGACGGCCACGACCTCGTGGCGCGAGCCGATCAGAGCCTCCAGCGAGGCGACGGCGGGTTCGGGGGTTCCTGCGAAGAGAAGACGCACCAGGTCAGTCTAAGTTCGGCACACCGCACGCGGGTTCTCGGGCGGCGCGCAAGGGCCGTGGTCCTCGGCACAGAGACGCTGTAGCAGCGCTGTCAGCGGCTGGCAGTGCGTACCCGGTCGGAGGACCATGATGCGTCGGACCGTGCTCGTCCCACAGGTGCTCGTCCCACCGGTGCTCGTGCTGCTCGCCGGTGGCCTGCTGGCGGGGTGCGCCGCCGATCCGGGGAGCGCTGGTGGCTGCGGCACCGGTGCCGGGGACCGTGCGGGCGAGGCCGGCTTCGCCGAGGTGCTCGCCCTGTCCGCGCCGACCGCGGACTACGCCTGGTACCCGGAGACGGTGACCGCTGCACTGCCGTCGGTCACGTACACCGGTGAAGGGGTTGGGGACGGGCATGGTTCCGAGCTGGCCGCCGTCGGCCGGTTCACCGGCTGGGAGCCCGGCGAACCGGACCACCCGGCCCGCGCGATGATCGACCTGACGTTCGCCGTCGACGAGGTGGTCGACGCGCTGGGCGACCTCACCATGCTCGAGGGTGCCACCGTCACGGTGCACGTCGGCGTCGACGGCTGTGCGGACGTCGACCGGGTGGCCGAGGAGCTCCTCGGGCTGGACGACCTGGTCCTGTTCCTGGACCACGTGGGTCCGGAGCCCTGGCCGCCGCCGGAGTGGGTCATCGGGTTCGACGGCGCCTTCCTGGGCGACGTGCACGGCGACGGCGCGATCACCTGGCCCGTCGCGGACGCTATAGCGGCGAACAACGCCGCCGACCACCATCCGGAGACCGACGCCGGCACGCTCGAGGATCTCCGGGCGGCGGCCGCGGAGGAACGCACCGTGGAGCTCTGCACGGACTGATGCCCGGCAGCCCTGCTACTCCGCGACGGGAAGCCCCAGGGCGCGCAGGTCCGTGCGGAGGGCCGCGGTGGTCGTGAACACCACGCCGTGGAAGCCGACCCCGCGCGCCGCGTCCACGTTCACGTCCTTGTCGTCGATGAACACGGCGCGGGCCGGGTCCACGCGGAACCGTTCGGCGACG
Source organism: Promicromonospora aerolata (assembly GCF_042682255.1). Taxonomy (NCBI): domain Bacteria; kingdom Bacillati; phylum Actinomycetota; class Actinomycetes; order Micrococcales; family Promicromonosporaceae; genus Promicromonospora; species Promicromonospora aerolata. The sequence goes on along the minus strand of NZ_JBHUHF010000001.1, from coordinate 933,904 downwards.
AGCTCGAAGATGCGGCGGTCCGGCTTGGCCATGCCCTCGCGGCCGGACACGATGACGTCCTCCATCAGCCCGATCGCCGGCGCGGCGGGCTCGGCGCTGTGGAACGTCTCGGCCTGCCAGTTCGTCAGCCCGTACAGCCGCAGCCCGAGACCCTTGAGCTCGGCCACCAGCTCCGCCGACCCGTCGATCGGCCCGGTCAGCGAGAGCTCGTAGTGCTCCACGTACCGGCGCAGGTCGTCGACCAGGTCGGGGCGCGTGCGCTCCACGCGCTCGAGCAGCACGGCGTAGGGCGTGCCGGCGTCGGCGGCGTGGTTGATCGAGCCGAAGTCCACGGCCTCGAAGAACGCCTCGACCTCGGCCCGCGGCCGGCCCTCGTAGGGACCGAACGGGTCCCAGCCGACCAGCACGTTGCCGAAGTCGTACACGACGGTGTCGATCGCCGGACCGTCCGTCGGGGCGGGCGGGGTCACGGGGCTGGTCGTCAAAGCATCTCCTTGGGGTCGAGCTGGACACGGACGGTGCCGCCCTCGCGACGCGCGGAGCGGACGGCAAGACTCGCCTTGAGCCTACGTGCCAGCTCGTCGCCCTGGGCAAGGGGTACGCGCAGCACCGTGCGTACGGGCAGGTCCAGGGCCTGTGCCGCGGCTCTGCCCGCGCCGCCTCCTCGGCCGCCCGACGGCGCTCCGGCGCCCCGGCCGGCCGGTCCGCGACCCGTGGCGTCGAGGTCGACCTCGACCGGTCCGAGCACACCCGAACCGGTCCCCGGGTCCTCGCGCAGCCCGACGCGCGCGACGACGGCGTCGACCGCGGTCCGGTCCCCGGTGACGGCGGCGACCCGGACCGCGGGCGGCAGGTGCAGCTCGGCCCGCTCGTCCAGCTCACGCGCCGCGAAGCCCGCGGGGTCCCAGCGCACCAGGGCCTGGGTGGGTCCCGGTGCGCCGTCGCCCACGAGCAGCACCTGTCCGTGCGGCCCGGGACGCACCAGGGACGCGGCCGCCAGCCAGCGGTGGAGCGCCTCCGTGCCGGCGGCGAGGCCCGTGCCGCCCGTCATCACGGCGGCGTCGAGCAGGAGCGCCGTGGTGTACCCGGACTCGGCGACCGGCTCGGCACCGGGCGTCGCGACGACGAGCGCCGGCGTGGCCGGGACCGCGTCGAGCACCCCGCCCGGGGCGGACGCGGACGACAGCCGCACCGGCACACCCGCGAACGCGCGCCCGAGCTCCTCGGCGGTGCGCGCGGACCCGACGCGGACCGACCGCAGGCCCGTCCAGCCGCACTCCTCGCAGTGCCAGCCGCCCGCGAGCCGCCCGCACCAGCTGCACTGCGGTGCACCGTCGGCGTGCGGCAGGCCCAGCGGACCGTGGCAGTGCCCACAGCGGGCCGCCACGCGGCACCGCGAGCACGCCACGACGGGCAGGTAGCCCGACCGTGGCACCTGCACCAGCACGGGGCCGTGCTCCAGGGCGTCCCGCGCGGCCTTCCAGGCGGCGGACGGCAGACGGGCTGCCGCGGCGGCGCCGTCCCGCGCGAGCTCCACGGACGTCAGGGCCCGCACCCGTGGTGCGCGGCCGCGCACCACGTCCCGGGGGGCCGCCAGCTCGCGCGCCCAGCCCGACGCGAGCAGCGCCTGCGCCTGCACCGTCCGTCCGGGCGAACCCAGCAGGAACGCGGCGTGCTCCCGGTCGGCGCGCAGCGCCAGTACGTCACGGGCGTGGGGGTACGGCGCGTGGGGCTCCGCCAGGGTCTCCTCGCCGTCGCCCCACAGGACCACCAGACCGAGGTGGGCGACCGGTGCGAACATCGCCGCCCGGGTGCCGACCACCACGCGTGCGGCGCCCCGCAGCACCCGCAGGAACGCCCGGTAGCGGGGTGCCGGCCCGTCGTCGGCGAGGAGCCGCACGACGTCGTCCGCGGCGATACCGGCGCCCTCGAGCGCCGTGGTCACCCGTGCCACGTCCCGGGCGTCCGGCACGACCACGAGCGCCCCGCGCCCACCGGCGGTGCACGCCCGCACGGACTGCGCGACGGCGGCGGCCCAGTGCGGCGTGTCCCGGTCCGTGCGGCCGCTACCGGCCGTGCTCCCGTCCGTACCCACGCCGGACAGCGCCGACCAGACGGCCCGCGGTGCCTCACCCGCCTGGATGCGGCGGAGGTACGCCTCTCCCCCGCGGTACGGGGCCCAGGAGGAAGACTGCGGCGGCGCGGCGGCGCCGGGCCCCGTAGGTTGCTCGGGTTGCTCGGGTTGCTCGGGCGCCGGCTCCTTCTCCACCCGCGCGTGCCGCGGCGGCAGGGCCAGGCGGAGCACGTCGGCGAGCGTGCCCGAGTACCGGTCGGCGACGGCGCGACACAGCTCCAGCACCTGCGGGGTCAGCACCTGCTCGCCGGACACCACCTTGCGCAGTGCCACGAGCCGGCCGTCGTGGTCCGACGTCTCCTGGCGCGCCACGACGTACCCGGCGACGTCCTGCCGCCCGAACCGCGCCTTGATGCGGACGCCGGGCAGGGCCTCCGGCGCCATCGCGGCCGGGACCAGATAGTCGTACGGCTGGTCGAGGTGCGCGGGCTGCAGGTCGAGCACGACCCGCGCCACCGGGAGCGTCTCGCTGATGGGGACGCCGTTGGTCTCGGCCTTGTCGAGCGGGTGCTTGCCGCGGCCACGGGCGGGCGCCGCGCCCACCTCGTCCAGCCCGAGCAGCACGCCGTCAGGCAGCTCGTCATCCGGCACGGCCTCGTCCGGCGACACCGCCTGCACCGCCTCCTCGTCCACGTCCCCGATCACGCCCCTATCCCACCACGCGCCACCGACATCCCGGGGCGCGTGCCGGCAGGCGTCAGAACAGGCTCAGCAGGTCCTCGACGCGGTCCGTGCGCTCCCAGGTGAAGTCCGGCAGGTCCCGCCCGAAGTGCCCGTAGGTCGACGTCGCACGGTAGATGGGCCGCAGGAGGGCGAGGTCGCGCACGATGGCGGCCGGGCGCAGGTCGAACACCTCGCGGATCGCGGCGGTGATCCGCTCGACCGGCACGGTCTCGGTGCCGAACGTCTCGACGTAGAGGCCCACGGGGTGCGCCTTGCCGATCGCATAGGCGACCTGCGCCTCGCAGCGCCGCGCCAGCCCGGCCGCGACCACGTTCTTGGCCACCCAGCGCATCGCGTACGCGGCCGACCGGTCCACCTTCGACGGATCCTTGCCGGAGAACGCCCCGCCGCCGTGGCGCGCCATGCCGCCGTACGTGTCGACGATGATCTTGCGGCCCGTCAGGCCGGCGTCGCCCTGTGGCCCGCCGATGACGAACTTGCCCGTCGGGTTGACGAACTGCCGCGCGCCCGACCAGTCCAGGCCCGCGGCGTCCAGCACCGGAGCGATGACGGTCTCGGCCACCTCCACGTGCAGCTTCTCCTGCTGGACGTCGGCGTCGTGCTGGGTGGAGAGCACCACCGTGTCGACCGCGACGGGGCGGTCGCCGTCGTACCCCACGGTCACCTGGGTCTTGCCGTCGGGGCGCAGGCCCAGCAGCTCACCCGACTTGCGCACGGCGGCGAGCCGCTCCGAGAGCCGGTGCGCCAGCCAGCCCGCGACGGGCATCAGGGACGGCGTCTCGTCCGACGCGTAGCCGAACATGAGCCCCTGGTCCCCCGCGCCCTGGGCGTCGAGAGGATCGAGACCGCTCGTGTCGTCCCGCATCTCGAGGGCCTTGTCGACCCCCTGCGCGATGTCGGGCGACTGCTGGCCGATCGACACGGACACACCGCACGAGTCGCCGTCGAACCCGATGGCCGACGACGTGTAGCCGATCCCGCGCACCACGTCCCGCACGATCTGCGGGATCTCGACGTACGCCTCGGTGGTGACCTCGCCGGCGACGTGCACCAGCCCGGTGGTGACCATGGTCTCGACCGCCACCCGCGACGTCGGGTCCTGCTCCAGCAGGGCGTCGAGGATGGCATCACTGATCTGATCACAGACCTTGTCCGGATGACCCTCTGTCACGGACTCGGACGTGAACAGACGCAGCTCGCTCATGCGCACCAGCCTACGGTCTCGCACAGCGAACAGTCGATCCTGGTAGGTGAGACGGGCATCACGGCCCCGCCGAAGGCTACGGCAGCAGCTTCACGACGGCGTCCCAGAGGGCGTCCGCCACCGCGCGCTTCGACCCGGAGGCCTGCCCGACGACGTCGCCGGCACCGTCCAGGACCGTGACCTCGTTGGAGTCCGTGCCGAAACCACGACCGGAGCCGACGGCGTTGACCGCGATCAGGTCAGCGCCCTTGCGCCGGGCCTTGGCGCGGCCGTGCTCGAGGACGCTCCCCGAGGCGTCGCCCGTCTCGGCGGCGAAGCCCACCACCACCTGGTCGGGCCGCAACCGTTCCCGGGCGAGCTCCGCCAGGATGTCGGGGTTCTCGACCAGCTCGATCGGCGCGGGACCCTGCCCCGGCACCTTCTTGATCTTGGCGTCCGGCGTGGCGGCAGGACGGAAGTCCGCCACTGCCGCGGCCATCACCACGACGTCGGCGTCCGCACCGGCGGCCCGCACGGCGTCGCGCAGCTGTGCCGTCGACTCGACCTGCACGACGGCGCAGGGCCGCTCGCCGGTCCGCACCTGCTCGGTCACGTCCTGCGCGAGGTTGGCCGCCACCAGGGTCACGTGTGCACCGCGTGCGGCAGCCGCCTGAGCGAGCGCGACACCCTGCCGGCCGCTCGACCGGTTGCCGATGAACCGGACCGGGTCGATCGGCTCCCTGGTGCCGCCCGCGGAGACGACGACGTCGCGGCCGGCCAGGTCCTGCGACTCCGGCCGGGATCCGGCGGGCTCCACCTCGGTGCCGACCAGGGCGAGCGCCTCGCGCGCGATGTCCTCCGGGTCGGGCAGCCGGCCCGGCCCCGTGTCCGCACCGGTCAGCCGGCCCGCCGCCGGCTCGATCACGTGCACGCCCCGCTCGCGCAGGGTGGCCACGTTGGCCCGGGTCGCGGGGTGGTCCCACATCTCGGTGTGCATCGCCGGGGCGAACACCACCGGGCAGCGGGCGGCGAGCAGCGTCGTGGTCAGCAGGTCGTCGGCGAGGCCGACGACGGCACGCGCCATGAAGTCCGCGGTCGCCGGTGCGACGATCACGAGGTCGGCGCCCTTGCCCAGCGCCACGTGCTGGACGCCGGGCACGTCGTCGAACACCTCGGTGCTGACCGGCTCGCCCGACAGCGCCTCGAAGGTCGGCGCGCCCACGAACTCGAGCGCGGCACGGGTCGGCACGACCCGCACGGCGTGCCCCTGCTCACGCAGGAGGCGCAGCAGGAGCACCGCCTTGTACGCGGCGATCCCCCCGCTCACACCAAGGAGGATCCTCATCGATGGTCGCCCTTCGGCACGCTCGGCGGCATGCTCATCAGCAGCTCGGATACCGCGGATCGAACCCCGGTCAGGCCGGGAACTCGGGCAGCGGCTGCTCGGCCTTGGCGGCCGCGGCGGCGTCGGCCTGCGCCTGGACCTCCGCCGGGTCGACCTCCTCGATCGTGAGGAGGCCCTGGGTGATCTCGCGCATCGCGATGGAGAGCGGCTTCTCCTGGTTGCGGGTCTCGACGAGCGGACCCACGTTCTCCAGCAGGCCCTCGTTGAGCTGCGAGTAGTAAGCGTTGATCTGACGGGCACGCATGGACGCGTACAGCACGAGGCCGTACTTCGAGTCGATGCGCTCGAGCAGCTCGTCGATCGGCGGGTCGGTGATGCCCTCGGGGGCGGCGACGGTTCCGGCCATGATGAAGCTCCAGAAGTCTGAGGTGATGGGGGAAAGTCCGAAGGAAGAGTCTACCTGCTCTGTCGCTCGGCGGTGATCGGGCGGGACGCCCGCCCTAGCCGGCGACGGGCGTGGAGGAACCCACGCCCATGACGGAGACCAGCTCGTCGGTGGCGCGGTGGACGTTGTCGTTCACGATCGTGACGTCGAACTCCTCCTCCGCCGCGAGCTCGACCCGTGCGGTGGCGAGCCGGCGCTCGCGCTCCTCGGAATCCTCCGTGCCGCGGCCGACGAGCCGGCGCACCAACTCGTCGAAGCTCGGCGGCGCGAGGAAGACGAACCGGGCCTGCAGGCCCGAGGTCGTGACCGCGGAACGCACCTGGCGCGCACCCTGGAGGTCGATCTCCAGGAGGACGGGCACTCCGGCGGCGAGCTTCTGCTCGACCGGCCGACGCGGCGTTCCGTAGCGGTTCTGACCGTGCACCACGGCCCATTCGAGCATCTCCCCGGCGGCGACCATGCGGTCGAACTCCTCCGGTGACACGAACAGGTAGTGCACTCCGTCCACCTCGCCCGGACGCGGCGACCGGGTGGTCGCCGACACAGACAGCCAGACTTGCGGATAACGGTCCCGCACATCAGCGGAGACCGTGCCCTTGCCCACTGCCGTGGGGCCTGCGAGCACGGTCAGCCGTGCGGGTTGTGTCGTACTGATCTCAGCCAAACCTCTCGATGAGCGCCGCCGACTGGTGCGGTCCGAGGCCTCGGACGCGGCGGGTCTCGGCGATCCCGATCTCTTCCATGATCGCCTTGGCCTTAACCTTACCGACCCCCGGCAGTGACTCGAGCAGCGAGACGACCTTGAGCTTCCCCACGACGTCGTCCTGCTGCCCCTGCTCGATGACCTCCTTGAGGGAGCCTTGCGAGTACTTGAGCTTGTTCTTGATCTCTGCCCGCGCGCGTCGCGCCTCGGCCGCCTTCTCGAGTGCTGCCGCACGCTGCTCGGGTGTGAGTGGAGGTAGTGCCACGCAAGTCACCTACTCGTGTCTCGACCGGTCTCCTGGCTCGGACACCCGTGGTCCTCGCTCGGGCACGATGCCCAAGTCCGTGACCTGGTCCGCAACCGGTCTGGTGTGAACTGCTGCATCGAAAGTAGCCACCGGGTCAGTGGTCGGCAATCGCAGAACGCCACTTCGTGAAAATTCATGCAGACGTGCGTTTAGTCATTTAGTACATATCGCATTAAAAGGGCCTCAATTGCGACGGTTGGCGCCACGGCCGGGGCTCGTCACGCCCGCGACTTCCGCTGCCTTCCCCGAGGTCCGCGGCCCGTGCCACCTCGCACCGGACCGACCATTGACGCCGGATCGACCGTCGCCGTACCGTCCATCGACACTGACACCGATGTCATGGCCAGAGGAGTGCCGCGTGCCCCGAAGCAGCAGATCGACGAATCGTCTCGCCTCCCTCACCGCAACCTTTGTCACAGCGTTCGCCACGGCGGCCGCCCTCGTCGTCGGCGGGCCCGGCGGCCCGCCCCCGGCGCTCGCCCAGGACCCGCCGACGTCCGCCGACCGGCCCACCTGGGTGGGCACCTGGTCGGCGGCCCCCAACGGTGGCACCGGCACCGACGGGTACGCGGGCTTCACCATCCGCAACCTCGTGCACACCAGCGTCGGGGGCGATCGCGTCCGCGTGAAGCTGTCCAACGCGTTCGGCACCGAGCCCGTGCTGGTGGAGCACACCACCGTCGGCGTCCAGCGGCTCCCCGGATCGGCCGCCGTGGCGGACGGCACGCTGCGCGACGTGACGTTCGACGGCAGCACGGCGGTCACCATCCCCGCCGGGGCCGAGCTCTACAGCGATCCGGTCGCGCTGCGTCTCGGCGCGGCCGCCGACCTCTTCGTCACGACCTTCACCCCGGAGCCGTCCGGGCCGGTCACCTACCACGCCGAGGGTCTGGCGACGTCGTACTTCGCCACCGACGGCACCGACCACGCGGCGAGCGTCGACGGGAGCGCCCTGACCGAGACCACGACCGCGCTGCACTACGTGACGGAGGTCGACGTCGAGCCGGGGCAGAGCCCTGGCGCCGTGGTCACCCTCGGGGACTCGATCACCGACGGCGTGGGCTCCGCGCGCGACCGGAACCGCCGCTACCCGGACGTGCTCGCCGCGCGGCTCCGCGCCGAGGGCGGCGACCTCGGCCGGATGGGCGTGCTGAACGCGGGCATCAGCGGGAACCGGGTGCTGCTGGACGGCGCGGGGGTGCGCGCGACCGAGCGCGTCGACCGCGACGTGCTCCAGCGGGCCGGGGCCAGCAGCGTCATCGTGCTGCTGGGCATCAACGACATCCAGCAGCAGCCGCACCAGCTCGACCCGGACAAGATCGTCGCCGGTCTCCGGCAGATCGCCCGCGACGCCCGGGACGCCGGGCTGACCGTGATCGGCGGGACCATCACCCCGTTCAAGGGCTGGTACAGCTACGGCCCCGAGCAGGAGGCCACCCGTCAGGCGGTGAACGACTGGATCCGGACCACCGACGAGCTCGACGCGGTGGTCGACTTCGACGAGACGATTCGCGATCCCGACGACCCCCAGCGGATGCTGCCGCGCTATGACAGCGGCGACCACCTCCACCCGGGCGAGGCGGGTCTGGCGGCGATGGCCGGAGCCGTCGACCTGTCCCGGCTCGGAACGCCGGGCAAGGTGCTGCCCGGTGAGCCGGCACCGGTGGAGCGCTCGGTCGGCGTCGCGAGCTCCCCGCAGTCCGCCGTGGCCGTCGCGGGACGGCCCGCCGAGATCGGCTTCCAGGTCCGGGCCGTCGTCCAGAAGCCCGGCACTGCCACGGGCACCCTCACCACGGTCGTCGACGGGGACCGCACGGTGACCCCGTTCGAGGTGCTGAGCGAGGGCCGGATGACCCAGGTCGACCTCAGCCCCACGGTCCGGGTGCCCGGCGACGCCGAGCCCGGCACCAGGACCGTCCGGTTCGAGATCGCCGTGGAAGGCGGTGGGCGGGCCGTCACCACCTCCGAGCTGGAGCTGGTGGCCGTCGGGTGCGCACAGGACGACGATGTCTGCCCGGTCGGCCTCGACCACGACCACGACTCGGTCGCCAGCGCGGCCGACGACCGCGACGGCAACTTCGACGGGCTGGGCTGGAGCTATGCGGCGGAGACCCTGCCGGACGCCGGCACCACCCTGCTGGCAGGGATGGCGTACGCGTTCCCGAGCGGCGCCGACGGCGACGACAACACCGTCGTGGCGGACGGGAAGACGATCGACCTGCCCGACCTCAGGTCGGACCGCCTGCACGTGCTGGCGGCCGCCGGCAACGGCTCGGTGAACGAGACCGCCACGGTCACGTACACGGACGGCGGCACCGAGACCGTCTCGCTCGCCTTCAGCGACTGGGCCCAGGGTCCGGGGAGCGGCGAGCACGTGGCGGTACGGGCCCCGTACCGGCTGCGGGCCGGCGTGGGGCGCGACGGCCCGGCCGTGCACATCTACGGCCGCGCCAACGAGCTCGACCCGTCCCGGACCGTGACCGCCCTGACCCTGCCGGACGAGTCCCGGCTGAAGATCTTCGCCCTCACCCTGGAGGTGGCGACCCCGTAGCCGGAGCCCGGGACGACTCTCCCGGCCAGGCCTGCGCGGCCGGCCGGGAGAGCTTTCGTCAGGACCGCAGCGCCGCCTGCGCCTCTCGCGCGGCGGTGCGTGCGGCACGCACCAGGTCGTCCCGGTCGGGTCCGGCGCCGAGCACGGCGCGGGACGACGACGCCAGCACGTTCCGCCGGGCGGCGCCGAACGTCGTGGCGAGCTCCCGCTCCCCCGCGCCCTGCGCGCCCACACCCGGGGCCAGCAGCGGGCCGTTCACCGCCACCAGGTCGGTGCCCGTGGCGCGGACCGCGTCACCGATCGTGGCACCGACCACGAGACCGACGGAGCCCAGGGGCTCGGCTCCCGCGTTGAGCACCGCCGCCCGTGCGGCCATGAGCGCGGCCACCGTGCCGCCGGCCGCGCTGCCCGGAGCATCCTCCGGGCCGGCGGTGCGCGCGTGCTGCACCTCGAAGCCCTCCTTGTTGGAGGTGAGGCACAGCACGAACAGCCCTCGGCCCGTGGCCGCGGCCAGCTCCACGGCCGGCTGCAGCGAGCCGAACCCGAGGTACGGCGACACCGTGATCGCGTCCCCGGCCAGGGGCGAACCGTCCGCGAGGAACGCCTCGGCGTAGGCGCCCATCGTCGAGCCGATGTCGCCCCGCTTGGCGTCCACGATCGTCAGGGTGCCCGTGCTGGAGGAGCCCGCCGCGCGAGCCGCCGCCACGACCTCCTCCAGGACCGCCAGGCCACGTGAGCCGTGCCGTTCGAAGAACGCCGCCTGCGGCTTGACGGCCGCGACCTTGCCCCCGAGCGCGTCCACGACCCGCAGCGAGAACTCGCGCAGCCCGTCGACGTCGTCCCGCAGGCCCCAGGCCTGCAGGAGCGACGCGTGCGGGTCGATGCCCACGCACAACGGGCCGTGCTCGTCCATCGCGGTCGCCAGGCGGGCGCCGAACGGCACCACCGGGGTGGGCCCGACGCCGCTCATGCGTGCGCCGCCGCCTCGACGACTGCCTTGGCCGCCGCCAGGCGGGCGACCGTCGCCGCCTGGTGCTCCTGGAGGCTCGCCACCTCGAACGGCCCGGCGAGCACCGCCTCGATGCCCTGCACGGCGGCTGCGAGCTGGTCCACCGTGGTCGCTATCGGCTTGTCCGCCGCCGTCGTGGCCGCACGGATCTCGTAGCCGTCCGCGCGGGCTCCCTGGCCGGAGGGCGAGTTCACCACCAGGTCGATCTGCCCCTCGGTGATGAGGCCGACGACCGTGAGCTCGCCGTCCGGGCCGCGGCCCTCGGTGTGCTTGCGCACCACCGTCGCCTCGATGCCGTTGCGGCGCAGCACGGTGGCCGTGCCCGCGGTCGCCAGAACCTTGAACCCGAGCTCGACCAGGCGCTTGACCGGGAAGACGACGTGCCGCTTGTCGCTGTCGGCCACCGACACGAACACGGTGCCCGACGTCGGCAGCCCGCCGAACGCTGCCGCCTGCGACTTCGCGAACGCGTGCGGGAAGTCCTTGTCGAAGCCCATGACCTCGCCGGTGGACCGCATCTCGGGGCCGAGCAGCGAGTCGACGACCAGACCCTCCCGGGTGCGGAACCGCTTGAACGGCAGCACGGCCTCCTTGACCGCCAGCGGGGCGCCCAGGTCGAGCGTCGCGCCGTCGTGCTCCGGGAGCATGCCCTCGGCGCGCAGGTCGGCGATCGAGTCGCCCACCATCACGCGCGCCGCCGCCTTGGCGAGGGGCGTGCCCGTCGCCTTGGAGACGAACGGCACCGTGCGCGACGCGCGGGGGTTGGCCTCCAGGACGTACAGGACGTCGCTCACGAGCGCGTACTGCACGTTCAGCAGGCCGCGCACCCCGACGCCCCGGGCGATGGCCTCTGTGGAGCGGCGGATGCGCGCGATCTCGGTCTCGCTCAGGGAGACCGGCGGCAGCACGCACGCCGAGTCGCCCGAGTGGATGCCGGCCTCCTCGATGTGCTCCATGACGCCGCCGAGGAACAGCTCCTCGCCGTCGAACAGGGCGTCGACGTCGATTTCCATCGCGTCGTCGAGGAACCGGTCGATGAGCAGCGGCGCGGCCAGCGTGCCGTGCGCGCCGGAGTCGGCGTGGGTCAGGGCTGCCGCGTCGAGCGCACGCTCGACGTACCCGGTGAGCTGGTCCTCGCTGTAGACGATCTCCATGCCACGGCCGCCCAGCACGTACGACGGGCGCACGAGCACGGGGTAGCCGATGCGGTCGGCGATGTCGCGCGCCTGGGCGAGCGAACGAGCGGTGCCGAAGGCCGGGGCGGGCAGGCCGGCGTCGTGCAGCACCTGGCCGAAGATCCCGCGGTCCTCCGCGGCGTCGATCGCCTCCGGGCTGGTGCCGAGGATCGGCAGGCCGGCCTCGGCCAGCCGCCGCGCGAGGCCCAGCGGCGTCTGCCCGCCGAGCTGCACGATGATGCCCTTGACGGGCCCGGCGGCGAGCTCGGCCTGGTACACCTCCAGGACGTCCTCGAAGGTCAGCGGCTCGAAGTACAGCCGGTCGGACGTGTCGTAGTCCGTCGAGACCGTCTCCGGGTTGCAGTTGACCATGACGGTCTCGTACTTGTCCGCCAGGGCCAGGGTGGCGTGCACGCACGAGTAGTCGAACTCGATGCCCTGCCCGATGCGGTTGGGGCCGGAGCCGAGGATGATCACGGCCTCCCGCTCGCGGGGTGCCACCTCGGTCTCGGCGTCGTAGCTGGAGTAGTGGTACGGCGTCCTGGCCTCGAACTCGGCGGCGCAGGTGTCGACGGTCTTGTAGACCGGGCGCACCCCCAGCGCGTGCCGGATCTCGCGGACCGTGACCTCGCCCGTGGAGCCCATGCCCCGCAGGCGGGCGATCTGGGCGTCCGAGAGCCCGTGCCGCTTGGCGTACCGCAGGACGTCCTGCGTGAGGGTCGGCGACGCCGCCACCTCGGCCGCCACCTCGTTGACGAGCTGGATCTGGTCCAGGTACCAGGGGTCGATCTTGGTGGCGTCGAAGACCTGCTCGAGCGTGGTCGCCCCGGTCGCGACGGCCCGCAGTGCCTGCTGCACCTGCACGAGCCGCTGCTCGGTGGGCCGTTCGATCTCCTTGAGCAGCGTCGCCAGCTCCTCGCCCGCCGGGGCGTCGCCGTCCCAGTGGAACGTCACGCCGCCCTTGTCGATCGAGCGCAGGGCCTTGCCGAGCGCCTCGGTGAAGTTGCGGCCGAGCGCCATGGCCTCGCCCACGGACTTCATGGTGGTGGTGAGCGTGTCGTCGGCAGCGGGGAACTTCTCGAACGCGAACCGCGGGACCTTGACCACCACGTAGTCGAGCGTGGGCTCGAAGCTCGCGGGGGTCACCTTGGTGATGTCGTTCGGGATCTCGTCCAGCGTGTAGCCGACGGCGAGCTTGGCGGCGATCTTCGCGATCGGGAAGCCGGTCGCCTTGGAGGCCAGCGCCGAGGAGCGGGACACGCGGGGGTTCATCTCGATCACGATGATGCGGCCGTCGGCCGGGTCGATCGCGAACTGGATGTTGCAGCCACCCGTGTCCACGCCCACCTCGCGGATCACGGCGATGCCGATGTCCCGCAGCTTCTGGTACTCGCGGTCGGTCAGCGTCATCGCGGGGGCCACGGTGACGGAGTCGCCGGTGTGGACGCCGACGGGGTCGACGTTCTCGATGGAGCACACGACCACGACGTTGTCGTTGTGGTCGCGCATCAGCTCCAGCTCGTACTCCTTCCACCCGAGGATGGACTCCTCCAGGAGCACCTCCGTGGTGGGCGAGTAGTGCAGGCCCTGCCCGACGATGCGGTGCAGGTCGGCCTCGTCGTACGCGAGGCCGGAGCCGAGGCCGCCCATGGTGAAGGACGGGCGCACGACCATCGGGTAGCCGAGGACCTCGGCGGCCTTCAGCGCCTCCTCGATGGAGTGCACGATCTCGGAGCGTGCCGACTCGCCGCCGCACTTCTCGACGACGTCCTTGAACTGCTGGCGGTCCTCGCCCTTCTGGATGGCGGGGATGTTGGCGCCGATGAGCTCGACGCCGTACTTCTCGAGCACCCCGGCCTCGTCGAGCGCGATGGCGGCGTTGAGCGCCGTCTGGCCGCCCAGGGTGGGCAGCAGCGCGTCGGGGCGCTCCTTCGCGATGATCGTGGTGAGGACCTCGGTGGTGATGGGCTCCACGTACGTGGCGTCCGCGAACTCGGGGTCGGTCATGATCGTGGCCGGGTTCGAGTTCACGAGGATGACCCGCAGGCCCTCCTCGCGCAGGACCCGGCACGCCTGGGTGCCGGAGTAGTCGAACTCGCAGGCCTGGCCGATGACGATCGGGCCGGACCCGATGACCAGGACCGAGGAGATGTCGGAACGGCGAGGCATCAGTGGTTCTCCTCGGTGGTGAGCTGTGCGGTGGTGAGCTGTGCGGTGCCGGTCTGAGCTGCCGGCTGCGGGGACCTGATGGCGGGCGGCCAGGCCGCCGGGTTCGTCAGGAGGCCGACGAACCGGTCGAACAGGTAGGCGGCGTCGTGCGGACCCGCCGCTGCCTCCGGGTGGTACTGCACCGAGAAGGCCGGCAGGTCGAGACAGGTCAGGCCCTCGACCACCTGGTCGTTGAGGCCGACGTGGGAGACGACCACGCGGCCGTAGCGCCCGCCGTCGTGCGGCGCGCTCGAGCCCGCGTCGTCGAGCGGCGCGTCCACGGCGAAGCCGTGGTTGTGCGCGGTGACCTCCACCTTGGCGGTGGTGCGGTCCAGCACCGGCTGGTTGATGCCGCGGTGCCCGTAGCCGAGCTTGTAGGTGCCGTAGCCGAGCGCCCGGCCCAGGAGCTGGTTGCCGAAGCAGATGCCGAAGAACGGGATCTTGCGGTCCAGGACGGCCCGCAGCAGCTCGACCTCGTGGCTGGACGCGCTCGGGTCGCCGGGGCCGTTGGAGAAGAACACGCCGACGGGGGTGCCGTCGGCGGGCAGGGCAGCCTCGAGGTCGGCGATCGTGGAGGACTGCGGCACGACGACGACGCGGACGCCGCGCTCGGCGAGGCGCACCGGCGTCATGGTCTTGATGCCGAGGTCGACGGCGACGACCGTGGCGATCGGGGCCTTGCCCGTCTCGCCCCCGTACTCGGCGGGGTTCACGGTGGCCGGCTCGACCGTGTAGGGCTCGGTCGTGGAGACCTCGCGGGCCAGGTCGGCGCCCGCCATCTGCGGCGACGCCTGGACCTGGGCCACGAGCTCCTCGACGGGGCGCGGGTAGCCGTCGCGGACCAGGTCGGCGCCGGAGAAGATGCCGGCGCGCATGACGCCCTCCTCGCGCAGCCGGCGGGTCAGCGCACGGGTGTCGACGTCGGAGATGCCGACGACGCCCTGCTCGGCGAGCTCCTCCCCCAGCGAGTGCTGCGCGCGCCAGCTCGACACGCGCCGCGCGGGGTCGCGGACCACGTAGCCGGAGACCCAGATCTGCCCCGACTCCGGGTCCTCGTCGTTGACGCCGGTGTTGCCGACGTGCGGGGCCGTCATGACGACGATCTGCCGGTGGTAGGACGGGTCGGTCAGCGTCTCCTGGTAGCCGGTCATGCCGGTGGAGAACACGATCTCGCCGAACGTGGTGCCCGTGGCGCCGTACGCGCGGCCGCGGTAGGTGGTGCCGTCCTCGAGGACCAGTGCTGCGGGTGTGGCGGGGGACGTAGCTGTGGGTGTCATCGGGATGGTCACCGGGCCTCCTGCTGGTGCGGGTCCTGCTGGTGCGGGTACTGCTGGGCGTGCTGCCCGGAATGCTGCTGTGGGGTGTGCTGCTGGCCCTGCTCCGGGGCCTGCTCCAGGGCCTGCTCCTGGGCGGCGAGCAGGTGGCGCACGGCGTCGACGAGACCGCCGCGGTCCTCGGCGCGTCGCGGGCGCAGCCCGGTGTCGACGAGGGCCGTCGCGACGTCGTCGGCCGGCGGGACCGACCAGGTGAGGACCACGAGGCCGTCGGCGCCGACGTACTTGCCCGCCATGCCCGGGGCGAGGCCCGCGCTGCGGACGGCGTGCACGGGCACCCAGAGGTCGTCGGCGCCGTCGCGCTCGACCAGCACGCCGCCGTCGTGCACGGACACGAGGGCACCGGACCGGTCGCCCAGTCCGTGCGCCCCGACGCGGGCGAGCCAGTCGCCGTGCAGCGTGGTGGACACGTAGACGGCCTCCAGCGGACCGAACCGGACGGGCCCCACCTGCTCGGGACCGGGCACCGCCGGCGGCCGCGGCACGACCGTGGTGGTGCGCTGCGCGAGCCGGCGCCGGCCGATGAGGGTCACGTACAGCACGAGGAAGATCGCGAGCGCGACCAGCAGGGCGATGGCCAGGATCTTCATCGGGCGGCTCCTTCGAGGGGCCGGCCGTCGGCGCCGGCACGGTCGACGACCGCGCCGTCGAGCACCGTGGCCCGGCCGCGCAGGAACGTCGCGACCACGCGGCCCGGGAGCTCCATGCCGGCGAACGGCGTGTTGTCGCTGGCCGTGACCTGCGCGCGCCCCTCGACGGCACGGGTGGCGGACGGGTCGACCAGCGTCAGGTTGGCGGGCTCACCGACGGCGATCGGCCGGCCCTGGCTCCCGCCGTGCTCGGCGTCGATCCGGCCGATGCGTGCGGGGTTCTCCGACAGCACGCGGGCCACGTCCGTCCAGGTCATGCGTCCGGTGTCGACCATCGTCTGCTGCACCACCGACAGGGCCGTCTCCAGGCCGGTCATGCCGAACGCGGCGGACGCCCACTCGCAGTCCTTGTCCTCGACCGGGTGCGGGGCATGGTCGGTGGCGACGATGTCGATCGTGCCGTCGGCCAGGCCCTCGCGGACCGCCTCGACGTCCTTGGCGGTACGCAGCGGCGGGTTCACCTTGAACACCGGGTCGTAGTCGCGGGCCAGCTCGTCGGTCAGCACCAGGTGGTGCGGCGTCACCTCGGCAGTGACGTCGATGCCGCGACCCTTGGCCCAGCGGATGATCTCCACCGAGCCGGCCGTGGACAGGTGGCACACGTGCAGCCGCGAGCCGACGTGCTCGGCCAGCAGCACGTCGCGCGCGATGATCGACTCCTCGGCGACCGCGGGCCAGCCCGTCAGGCCGATCTGCGCGGAGACGACGCCCTCGTTCATCTGGGCGCCCTCGGTCAGGCGCGGCTCCTGTGCGTGCTGGGCCACGACGCCGTCGAACGCCTTGACGTACTCCAGCGCGCGGCGCATCAGCACCGGGTCGTGCACGCACTTGCCGTCGTCGGAGAAGACCCGGACACGAGCGGCGGAGTCCGCCATGGCACCGAGCTCGGCGAGCTTCTCGCCGCCCAGCCCCACGGTCACGGCCCCGACGGGGTGCACGTCCACCCAGCCGGCCTCCTGGCCCAGGCGGTACACCTGCTCGACGACGCCCGCGGTGTCCTGCGTCGGCGTCGTGTTCGCCATGGCGTGCACGGCCGTGAAGCCGCCCGCCGCGGCCGCACGCGTGCCGGAGAACACCGTCTCGGCGTCCTCCCGGCCGGGCTCGCGCAGGTGGGTGTGCAGATCGACCAGCCCGGGCAGCAGGACCAGGCCCGCCCCGTCGCTGCCCGACGCCGCGATCTCCGTGGCTCCCTCGGGCGCCTCGACCGTTCCGGCGGCGCCGAGGGCGGCGATCACACCGTCCGCGAGCACGACGTCGACCGGGTCCGTCCCGTAGGGGCGGACGCCCCGCAGGACGTAGGCCACGGGTGTAGGGGTGCTCACAGGGCATTCCTCTCGTCAGTGCTGGTCTCAGAGCCCGGATCGGTACCGGCCAGCAGCAGGTACAGGGCGGCCATCCGCACGGCGACGCCGTTCGCCACCTGCTCCACGATCACGGACCGCGGGTGGTCGGCGGCGGCCGCCGAGATCTCCAGACCGCGGTTCATCGGTCCGGGGTGCATCACGATGGCGTGCTCGGGCAGCACGGCCAGACGCCGGGCGTCGAACCCGAACTTACGGCTGTACTCCATCGGGCTCGGGAAGAACGAGCCGGAGCCGCCCGACATCCGCTCACGCTGCACCCGCAGCATCATGACCCCATCCGGCTGCCACTGCTCGAGCGTCTCGTCCAGGTGGTACGACACGCGGCACGGCCACGTCTCCACGCCCACGGGGACCAGGGTCGGGGGCGCGACCAGGGTCACCTCGGCGCCGAGGGTGTGCAGCAGGTACACGTTCGAGCGGGCGACGCGCGAGTGCAGCACGTCCCCCACGATCGCGATGCGCAGCCCGGACAGGTCCGCGCCCGCGGAGGTGTCGGTCCCCCGACCGTCCTCGCCGACGTTGCCCACCAGGTGGCGGCGGATCGTGAACGCGTCCAGCAGTGCCTGCGTGGGGTGCTGGTGCATGCCGTCGCCGGCGTTGAGCACGCCCGCGTCGAGCCAGCCCGCGTGGGCCAGCTGGTGGGCGGCCCCGGAGGCCGAGTGGCGCACCACCACGGCGTCAGCGCCCATGGCGTGCAGGGTGAGGGCCGTGTCCTTCAGGGACTCGCCCTTGGAGACGCTGGAGCCCTTGGCCGAGAAGTTGATGACGTCGGCGGACAGCCGCTTGGCCGCCGTCTCGAACGAGATCCGCGTGCGTGTGGAGTCCTCGTAGAACAGGTTCACCACCGTGCGCCCGCGCAGCGTCGGCAGCTTCTTGTTCTCCCGCGACTGGGTCGCGGCCATCTGCGCGGAGGTGTCCAGCAGCAGGATCGCGTCGTCCTTGGACAGGCCCTGGGTGGTCAGCAGGTGCTTCACCGCACGCCTCCGTCCGTCGTGGCCGGGCCCGCCGGAGCCGCGCTGATCACCACGGCGTCCGCGCCGCCGTCGACGTCGGACAGCCGCACCCGCACACGCTCCCTGCGCGACGTGGGCAGGTTCTTGCCCACGTGGTCCGCACGGATCGGCAGCTCGCGGTGCCCGCGGTCCACCAGGGCAGCGAGCCGCACCACGCGCGGGCGGCCCAGGTCGTTCAGGGCGTCGAGCGCCGCACGGATGGTGCGCCCGGAGAACAGGACGTCGTCCACCAGGACGACGACCTTGTCGTCGATGGTGCCGTCCAGGCTGCCCGGCAGGACCGTCTGCCCGACGGCGCGCGTGGGCTGCCGACGCAGGTCGTCGCGGTACATGGTCACGTCGAGCGTGCCGTACTCGCCGCTGAAGGAGGGCTCGATCTGCGTCAGGCGCTCGGCCAGCCGGTGGGCCAGCTGCACGCCGCGCGTGGGGATACCGAGCAGGAGGAGGTCGGCGGCGCCCTTGTTCCGCTCCACGATCTCGTGGGCGATGCGGGTCAGCGCTCGAGCGATGTCGGCCTCACCGAGTACGGTCCGCTCGACGACGGTGCCGGGATCCGCTGAGGTCGGATCACCTGGTGTCGGAGCTGTGCCGTGGTCGGCTGGGGCGCTGGATTCGGGCATGCGGCTGCCAGGATTCATCTGGCGACCTCCTTCTCCGCCTCACGGGACGGGTTTAAAGGGAGTCTGACAGCCACCACCTTAACCTGCCGGACATGTGCCGGATGCCGAGGCAGCCGCCCGCCGAAGCGGCGTTGCTCACACCCACCGCCCCCGCGGAGCCGGTTCCCGCGGCGCACGACGTCAGCCGCCGTCCAGGCCCTCCGCGATCCGCGCGATGCGACCCAGGCGGGCCTCCCACGCGTCCCCGATCCGCTCCAGCCGCCGGCCCAGCGCCGTCAGCTCCGCACCGAGCGCGCGGTACCGGCGCTCGCGGCCCACCAGGCGCGACTCGACCAGCCCGGCCGCCTCCAGCACCGCGAGGTGCTTGGCGATCGCCTGCCGCGTGACCGGCAGCCGATCGGCGAGGGCCGACGCGGTGAGGCCCGTCGTACCGGTGCCGGCCGTCCCCGGATCCGCGGGGCCGGCCTCCGCCAGGGTCGTGAGCACGGCCCAGCGGGTCTCGTCGGCAAGTGCGGCGAACGCGGCGACGGGCGAGCCTCCCGCCGCCGCCGTGGCGCCGGCCGGCCTCACCACGCGCGCGACTCGACGTACTCGACCAGCTCGTCCAGCTCGCCGTCCCAGCCCTCCCGGTTGCCGTCCAGGGCGGCGCGCAGGGCGTCGTCCATGTCTCCGTCGAAGCCGGTCTCGTGCACCGTGAGGTACGTGCCGTCGCCGTCGGGCCGCAGGGTGAACTCGGCCTCGGTCATGCGGTCGGGCTCGTCGGCCGACTGTCCCCACCGGTAGGCGAGCAGGCGGCCCGGCTCGGCCCGGGTCACCTCGAAGGGGAACCAGCCGTACCCCTCGAAGTGGAGGCGGCCACGGGTGCCGGCGGCGAGCGGGCCCCCGTCGTCCGTCTCGCAGCCGTCGCCGAACCAGCCGGCGACGTGCTCGGGCTCGGAGAGAGCGCGCCAGACCGCGTCGGGCCGGGCGGCGACGCGGACGGTGCGGGTCACGGATCGCTCGTCGAGGTCGACGGTCGCGCGGGGCTGGGCGATGGTCATGGCTTCCTCCGGGGATATGTGCAATCAGCTGGTTGCACATCATCATGCACCGCGGTCGAGGAACATGCAACCCTTAGGTTGCACCAACCGGGTGTCGCCGCCCGCCGGGTCAGTCCCGCAGCACCACCGCCGCCAGCCCGGCCGCGACCGCCACCAGCACGAGCACCATCCACACCGTGCCGGGCCAGCCGGCCAGCGCGAAGCCGACGCCGCCGAGCCAGCCGAACACGCTGGAACCCGTGTAGTACGCCAGGTTGTAGACGGCGGCCGCCTGGGTCCGGGCGCGCGGCGCGGCGACCGGGGTCCAGCCGCTCGCCACCGCGTGGGCGGCGAAGAACCCGGCCGTCAGGATCACGAGGCCCGCCAGGACGAGCGGCAGCCGGTCCGACAGCGTGGTCAGCACGCCGGCCGCCTGTACCCCGGTCGAGACGACCAGCACGCGGCGCCGGCCGTACCGCACCACGAGCCGCCCCGTCCGCGCCGACGACCACGTACCGGCCAGGTAGGCGAGGAACACGAGGCTCACCACACCGGAGGACAGCCCGAACGGTTCGTCGACCAGGCGGAAACCGAGATAGTTGTAGACGGCGACGAAGCCGCCCATGAGCAGGAGACCCTGTGCGTCCAGCACCAGCAGCCGCGGGCTGAACAAGACCCGCAGGCGGCTCACGGCCGGGATCCCGGTCTCCGACTCCTCGGCCGGTGGCCGGCTGCCCGGTGTTCGACTGCCCTGTGCTCGACTGCCCTGTGCTCGACTGCCCTGTGCTCGGCTGCCCGGGGGCCGCTGGTCCCGCGGCGCCAGCCAGACGAACACGCCTGCCGCGACGAGGCACGCGACCGCGACGGCGCCCACCCCCGCGCGCCAGCCGAAGAGCTCGGCGACCCCGCCCGACACCAGGCGCCCCAGGAGCCCGCCCATGGACGTGCCGGCCACGTAGGTGCCGGCGGCGCGGGGCACCATCGATGCCTCGCCCGCCTCGGTGAGCATCTCGGTCAGGTATGCCATGGCGACGGCGGGCACGCCCGCGACGAGCAGCCCTTCGAGGGCGCGGCCGGCGACGATGAGGCCGAACGTCGGCGCGAACGGGACCATCAGCCCGACGGCGGTCGCCCCGAGCATCGCGACGGTCATCGACCGCACCCGTCCGACGCGGTCCGCCACCCACGCCCAGGGCAGCACGCCGACGGCCAGGCCGAGCGTCGCGGCGGAGACGAGCAGCGCCGTCGCGGAGGCCGACGTCGCGAGCTCCCGGGCGGCGTCGGGCAGGACGGACTGCGGCGCGTAGAGCTGGGCGAACGCAGCGGTCCCGGCGCCGAACAGCGCGACGAGCAGACGTCGCTCGTCGAACCGTCCGGCGCCGGGACCGGTGCTCACGCGTGCCGGCGGCCGGCGCTCGCGGTCATGCCGACCTCGTACCAGACTTCATGGCGGAGCTCGGGCCGGCCTCAGGCCAGCAGGGTCGGCTTCAGGTCCTTGACCCGGCCGAGCAGACCGTTCACGAAGGCCGGGGAGTCGTCCGTGGACAGGTCACCCGCGAGATCGACCGCCTCGTCGAGCGCGACGGCGTCGGGCACCTCGTCGTTGAAGAGGACCTCCCAGGAGCCGATCCGCAGCAGCGCGCGGTCGACCGCTGGCATGCGCTGGAGGCTCCAGCCCTGCGAGTACGTCTCCAGCACCTCGTCGATGCGGTCGCGGTAGGCGACCACACCCTCGACGATGTCGACCGTGTACTGCGGCACGGCCGCCTCGCTGTGCGGGACGGCCACGCGGTCGGCGAGGAGCTTCAGCGGGTCGATGCCCCGCTGCTCCGCCTCGAAGAGGATGTCGGCGGCGCGCTTGCGCGCCTTGGTGCGTGCGCCCATGGTCTCTCTCTGCTACGAAAACTCTGCTACGAAACCTGCTGGAGGGCTGCTGTGCGTCAGTCCGTGACGCGACCGAGGTAGTCGCCCGTACGCGTGTCGACCTTCACCCGGACACCCTGCTCGAGGAACAGCGGGACCTGGATCTCTGCGCCCGTCTCGAGGGTCGCCGGCTTGGTGCCGCCGGTGGACCGGTCGCCCTGGAGGCCCGGCTCCGTGTAGGTGATCTCCAGGACCACGGACGTCGGGAGCTCGATGTAGAGCGGCGTGCCGTCGTTCGAGGCGAGCATGACGTTCATGCCCTCGAGCATGTAGTCCTTCGCCTCGCCGACGGTCGCGGCGGGCACGTTGATCTGGTCGTACGTGTCGGTGTCCATGAAGACGAAGTCCTCGCCGTCCATGTACAGGTACTGGAAGTCGCGGCGGTCGACGTTGGCCGTCTCGACCTTGATGCCGGCGTTGAACGTCTTGTCGACGACCTTGCCCGAGAGCACGTTCTTCATCTTCGTCCGGACGAACGCTCCACCCTTGCCCGGCTTGACATGCTGGAATTCGATGACCGACCAGAGGTTGCCGTCGATCCGGAGCACGGTGCCGTTCTTGATGTCGTTGGAGGTAGCCACGTTCGTCTTCCTGTGTCGGTGAAGGTGTGTACCCAGGGCACGCCGACAGGGAGCCGGCGGCTGGGGTGATCAAGCGGGGTGTCAAGCAGCAGCGGTCAAGTCTAACGGACGACGGCGAGCACGCCGGTCTACCCGCCCGTGCGGACGATGACACCGAGCGCTGCAGCGACGACCATCAGGATCACAGACACCGGATAGAACGTCAGAGCTCGTCGAATGTTGGCGTGCTTCTGCGCCGAGATGTCCGCGAGGTTCTTCACCTGGACCCATGCCTCGCGACGATCGCTCTCTGGACTGGTCGCCGCCAGCTCCTCCACCGTTGCTGCGGCAATGTCCGGCAAGGAGTAACGGGAGAACTCTCGTCGCTTCATACGGGGACGGAGCGACAGGACCAGGTACAGACCCGCGACACCGCACAGCACGATCGCGATGAAGCCCAGTGCGGCAGCGAGCACGGCAAGCCCAGCCCCTGGCTCCAGAGCCTGGGAGAACGGGATCGCCGGCGTCCCGACACCGAAGGTCAGTGCGATCGCACCGACAAGAACACTCGTCTTGAGGTCCGCGTTGGTGATGGTCAGCTGGAGCATCGACTGGACGAACTGCGCATCCGCGGCGCCGCCGTCACTGTCCGGCATCCGAGTCAGCCGAGCCGAATCACGCTGCACCCGGCCGATGCCCCACCGACTCATACGGCCTCCTGACCTCGAACGACGCCACTGCTCGGGCGAGCGTACCCGCGCCCGCACCGAGCGCCGCGGAGTTCGCGTCAGATTCGACCGGACTTAAGTCTCGAACTTATATACCTCCAAGTTAAGGTATATCCTTGACGGGTGTTCACAGTTATCGGGGATATCGTCGGCTCCCGCGCCCTCGAAGACCGGGCGCGGGCACAGCAGGCTGTCGTTGCCACGCTCCTCCGGGTCAGCAGCGTCATGCCTCTCGCACAGCGGCTGGAGCCGACCTTCGGCGACGAGATCCAGGGCGGGTTCGAGACAGTCGCCGACGCGACGCTCGCAACCCTGCTGATCCGGCTCGAGCTCAATCGACTTGCGCACCCTCAGCCCCCGGGCGATGCATCAGCTGAGCCGACGCCCGAGCTGGTCACGATGCGTTTCGGGATTGGCAAGGGCGACGTCAGGGTGTTCGAGCTGGAAACCCAGCCGATTCGCCAGGATGGCCCTGGCTGGCATGCAGCCCGCGATGCGATCGACTCGCTCGGCAAGAAGCCTGGTACGAGGTATGTCGGCCCCACGGATGTCGCATGGCCCCGGCCCGCGGCCGTCAACGCGTTCCTCGTTGCACGGGACTGCCTCGTCGATACACTCAACCACCGCCAGCGGCGGATGCTGCTCTTCACACTTCACGGCGAACCCCAGAAGGCCATCGCCGAGCGGGAGGGCATCTCCCCATCGGCCGTGAGCCAGGCGTTCGCGAAGGGCGTGAGCGCCATTCGCGACGCGCAGACCTTGTTCGGAAAGGCGTGATGCACGGATGGCAGTCCTCGGAGCATTCCTCGCAGCACTGGGCGTGACGGACGCGATCCGCGACACCAGCCAAGGACCCATCTCTCCCACCCGGCGTTACGCCGCACTGGCCGCCGGTCTTGTCACCCTGGGTGCCCTGTTGACCGCTGGCGGCGTCTCGGCAGCCACCGGACTAGCTGTTGGCATTCCACTCGCCACACTCCTCGCGGTCTGGGTCCACGACGGCGTTATCGCGCGCGCCTTCGGAGAGGCTCCGGGCCTTGCTGTCGCCTTTTCAGCAGTGAGCCTGGGCATCGCTGTTGCGCTCCTCTTCGGGGAGGCCGCACCCACCGCGTGGCCGAGCTGGGTGCCGGGACCTCTGTCGGAGCTCCCCGTCTCGCGCGTGATTCTCGTGGGCGGCATCGCCCTGTTCCAGGTAGCTACGGCGAACCTGCTCGTCCGCCTCATTCTCGAGGCCGTCAACGTTCCCAGCAAGGAAGGTTCCGCCCGCCTGCGAAGCGGACGCGTGCTCGGGCCGATGGAGCGGCTCTTCATCGTCGGGCTCGGGCTTGCCGGAAACCTGACGGCCGCAGCAGTCGTAGTGGGCGCCAAGGGCTTGCTCCGCTTCCCCGAGCTCGCCGCCAGCGAATCCAGGGGCGCCAGCGGGCCGCCGCCGATCATCATCCAGGCTGCCGGCGCCGAAGGTTCCGGTAACGGTGCCGACCCGGAGCCCGCCACCACACCTGTCGACCACGGGCCGAACCCCGTCACCGAGTACTTTCTGATCGGCAGCTTCGCAAGCTGGCTCCTCGCGCTCGGCGGGCTCGGGCTGGCCATGCTTGTCTGGGAGTGAGTTAAGCCGCTTGCTTAACTACCTCAAGGTTAAGTTCCTGGCTTCTACTGACTGAGCCGCTGTGCGATCGCCGACAGCGCCAGCCGGTAGGAATCGAACCCGAAGCCGGCCACGGTGCCTGTCGCGACCCCCGCCACCACGGAGTAGTGCCGGAACGACTCCCGCGTGGCCGGATTCGAGAGATGCACCTCGACGAGCTGCAGGCCCGCCGTGCTGACCTGGGCGGCAGCGTCACGCAGGGCGTACGAGTAGTGCGTGAACGCGGCCGGGTTGAGCACCACATGGGCACCGGCGTCGACCGCCTCGTGGAGCCAGCCGACGATCTCCGACTCGCCGTCCGTCTGCCGCACCTCGACCTCCAGACCGAGCTCCGCGCCCCACTTCGCGGCGGCGACCTCGAGATCCGCCATGGAGGCGTGCCCGTAGATCTCGGGCTCGCGGACACCGAGCCGGCCGAGGTTGGGTCCGTTGAGCACCAGGACACGGGGCAGTGCAGAAGCCATGGCCGAGAGCCTAGTCGGCCACGGCAGCCGCCGCCGTCACGCCTGCGCCCGACACCCGCGGCCGGCCGGCGCACCGGCCGGGTCCGCCTTCGGTCGACCGTCAGACCCCGTCCGGCTCCAGCCCTTCGACCAGCAGCGTCCGCGGGCCCGGGCCGGCCTCGGCGAGCTCGTCGTGCGGGTTGGTCAGGGCGCACCGGCGCAGCGAGAGGCAGCCGCACCCGATGCAGTCGGTGAGGTGGTCGCGCAGCCGCGACAGCTGCTCGATCCGCGCGTCGAGGTCGTCGTGCCACGCCTGCGAGATACGGCGCCAGTCCTTCGCGGTGGGCGTGCGGTCGCCGGGAAGCGTGGCGAGCGCCGCACCGATGTCCGCGAGCGGGATGCCGACGCGCTGCGACACCCGGATGAACGCCACCCGCCGCAACGTCTCGCGCCGGTAGCGCCGCTGGTTGCCCGACGTGCGCCGGCTCGCGATGAGCCCCTTGCGCTCGTAGAAGTGCAGCGCCGACACCGACACGCCGCTGCGTGCGGCGAGATCACCGACGGTGAGCTCGTCACGGTCCCACGGGACCTGGGGACTGACTGATTCCACGTGCCGCCTCCAGCGGATCCGAGGCCACCGTTGACCTCAACTTTGGTTCAGGTTGAATGATACCGGCATGGACGCGATCAGACACCACACCTTCGGCCCGCCGGAGGTACTCACGCTCGAACAGATCCCCGACCCGGTGCCGGGGCCCGGCGAGGTGCTCGTCGACGCGGTCGCGCACGGCGTGCACCTCGTCGACGTCACCGTCCGCCGCGGCGAGAGCGGCCCGCCGCTCCCCCTGCCCAGTCTCCCGACCGTGCCCGGCCGAGAGATCGCGGGCACCGTCGCCGATGTCGCACCCGGGGTCGACCCCTCGTGGATCGGACGGTCCGTGGCCGCGCACCTCGGCCGTGTGCCGGACGGCGGTGGGTACGCCCGACGGGTCGCCGTCGCCGCCGACAAGCTGCACGCCATCCCGGACAGCCCTGGCGGCAACCCCCTCGACCCGGCGGACGCGATCGCCATGATCGGCACCGGCCGGATGGCCGTCTACACGCTCGACATCGCGGCACCGACCGCGACCGACGTGGTCGTGGTGACTGCCGCGGCCGGCGGGCTTGGCACACTTTTTGTGCAGGAGGCGCTGCACACCGGGGCTCGCGTCATTGCCCTCGCAGGCAGCGACACCAAGCTCGCCCGCCTGCGAGAGCTGCTCCCCGACGTACCCACCGCCGGCGAGACCGACGGGCAGTCCGGCACCGCCCGCCTCGCGCTCGTCGACTACGCCGCTCCCGGCTGGACCGCCGCCGCACGCGCGGCCCTCGGGGACTCCCCCGCGACGCTCGTGCTCGACGGCGTCGGCGGAGACCTCGGCACGGCCGCGACCACCCTGTTGGACGGAGCCGACGGCGCGGGAGCCCGCACCGGCGCGGCGCCCGGGCGGCTCGTCGCGTACGGCTGGGCCTCCGGCGCACCGAACCGCTACACGTCCTGGGCCGGGGACGACGACCGGATCGAGTCCACCGTCGAGGTCCGCTACGCCCTGGGGCCCGATGCTCCCCCGATGCCCGACCAGCGCCCGTACCAGGAGCGCGCGCTGGCCCGTGCGGCGTCGGGCCGGTGGCGGGTGGTGACGCACCGGGTGCCGTTCGCCGAGGCGGCCCGGGCGCACCGCGAGCTGGAGGAGCGCCGCACCACCGGCAAGGTGGTGCTGGTGTGACCGCCACCGTCGCCGCCGCACCCGTACCACCTGCCCCGGTGTCGGGCACGCTGAGCCGGGGCGCCCAGCGCCTCGTGATCGCCGGGATGATCGCGCTGTGCTCGCTGGGCGCGTTCGAGTCGCTCGCGGTGTCCACGGCGATGCCGACCGTCGCCGTCGACCTGGACGGGCTGCGGCACTACACGCTCGCGTTCGCGGTCGCGTTGGCCACCGGCGTGGTCGGGATGCTCGCGGCCGGTCGCTGGTGCGACCGCAGCGGTCCGACGCCGGCCATGTGGACCGGCGTGGCGCTCTTCGTGGCCGGGCTCGTCGTCGCGGGGACGGCGACCGGCATGGGCGCCCTCGTCGCGGGACGTGCGGTACAGGGAATCGGCAGCGGGCTCTACGGCGTCGCGCTGTACGTGCTGGTGGCGCGCGTGTTCGCCCCGGAGCGGCGGGCCGCCGTGTTCTCGGCGTTCGCCGCGGCCTGGGTGGTGCCCGCGATCGTCGGCCCCGGGCTGGCCGGGCTCGTCGTGGAGCATCTGGGCTGGCGCTGGGTATTTCTCGGCGCCGCCGCGCTGACCGTCCCGGCGGCGCTGCTGATGCGGCCGGGGCTGACTGCGGCGAACGCGCGCGACGCGGCTCCGCGCGACGCGGACCCGGGCGACGGAGACGGCGACGGCGACGGCGCACAGCCAGGGCCTTCCCCGCTGCCTGCGCTGGGCCTGGCCCTCGCGGTGCTGCGGGCCAGGCGGGGCCTGCCGGCCGTCATCTCGGTGCGGGCCCTGGTATCGGCGGCGTTCATGGGTGCCGAGGTGCTGCTGCCCCTGCTCCTCGTGCACGAGCGCCAACTGAGCCCCGGGAGCGCCGGGTTGATCCTGACCGTGGGGGCGCTCGGCTGGTCGGTGGCATCGTGGGTGCGTGGGCGCGACGTGCTGCATCTGAGCCATGCAGGTTACGTGCGGCTCGGCGGGGTTCTGCTGGCGCTGGGGATGGCCGGTGCGTCGGTGCTCGTCCTCCCGGACGTGCCTGCCGGGTTCGGCATGGCGTTCTGGGTGCTGTCGGGCAGTGGGATGGGTCTGGTCTACCCGACTCTGTCGGTCCTCACGCTCGACCTCGCGGCGCCGCACGAGCAGGGTTCGGCGTCGTCCGCCCTGCAGGTCGCCGACGCCGTCGCGGCAGCCATCGCATCGTCGGCGACCGGCGCCCTCCTGTGGGCCCTCTACGACGTCGCGGGACTGACCGCGTACGCAGCGGTGCTCGGTCTCACGAGCGTGCTGGCGTTGACGACCGTGCTGCTGGCCGGCCGGACGCGGGTCCTCCGGGCATGACCGTCGCGGAGGCGGCCCGACTCCGGAGTCAGCCGGAGTCAGCCGGCCTCCGCGGCCGTCGGAGCCCGTCGGTCAGGCTGCTTCGGCAGCAGGTGGTCCGGCCTCCGGTGGGGGTAGTGCGTCGAGCGAGGGTAGGGCCTCGAGAGCGTCGGGCAGGCGGATGCGATGCCCACGGGCATCGGTGAACGCCCACCCGGTCTCCACGAGGGCTCCGAGCGCGCCGGTACCCGGTGCCGGCTTGCCGGTCCAGTGCATGACAATGCCTCGGGCGTCCACGAGCTGATGGTGGAACCAGCACAGCAACGCACTGTTCGCGACCGAGGTCTGCCCACCGTCAGCCCAGTGCCGCACCGCATGGTGCACCTCGCACCGCGACGGCGGCTGATCACACCCCGGATACACACAATGCCGATCCCGGGCAATCACCGCACGACGGATCTGCCCCGTCACCGTCCGCTGCGCACGACCCACATCCACCACCGCACCATCCGGCCCGAACACGACCCGCGTGACCGCACCATCACACGCCAACCGCCGCAACAACGCCCGGGGCACGCGTCCACCCGCCTCGGTGAACACCGGACCACCAGCCGACAGCGCTCCGGACACCGACGGCATGGCCGAGCCCCCACCCGCCACCGCCGTCGTGCCCGCTGCGCCGGCGCTCGCCCGGCTGCCGCGGGCGGGCGTGGCCTGCCCACAGGTGAGGCACAGCCCCTCGCGGGTCCGGGTGACCTGCGTGACCAGCTCCGACCACGACACGGTCACGTTCAAGTGCGGTCGGATCGCCGCGCCCGGGGAGGCCTGATCCGTATCCAGCACGACCCGGGCCACGTCTGCCAACCCCTGCGCCCGACGCTGCGTCGACGTGCGCACCTCTCCGGCCGCGGGCGCACCCATGACCGCGTTCACCGCCGCCGAGACCAGCAGGCCGTGCTCGTCGGTCAGGAACCCCGCCACGTGATAGCCGCCCAACGTCTTGGACAGGTCCAGGAACTCCCCCTGCGCGGCCTTGTCGTCCTCGATGTCGTCCGTGCCCGGATCGGTCACCGTCGCGAACCGGCGCGCCACCACACGAAACCGGTCCGCGTTCAACACACCCGCCTCACGCAACACCAGACCCTCACCGGTCACCAGCGTCCCGTCCGCGACCGCCTGCTCCAGCACCGCGGTGATCCGCTCCCGTGTGCGAGTGCCGTCCGGATCATCCAACGGGTCCGGGAAGTCCACAGACACGCTCTGCACGAACTGCTCGGGCGTGGTCGTCTGCCCCGTACGGGTATCGACCAACCACGCCAACGCGTCCGTGCGGGTCTCGCTCGTCGGCGCGACCTCCGCCATCACCCGCGCATGATCCACACCCAGCCGCCCCGCGACCAGCTGCTCCCGCGTCACGGGCAACGCCGTCGCCAGCCGGCGCGCCATCGCCACGTCCCTACCCGCCGTCGCCGACGACACCCCCTCACGCAACCGCAACCACGCCCGGAACGTACGCGCCATACCACCCGACCGCCACGAACCCTCCCGCTCGACCCGCTCCAGAACGGTGTACCGCACCCCGTCCAGACGACCGGTCACCCGACGGATCCGCGCATGCGCCTCCACCAGGCGCGTCACACTCGGCGCGTCCCACCCGTTCAGCACCTCCGGACCGACCAGGTCCGCCAGATCACCCACCGCATCCTCGAGCCGGCCCAGCACCTCCTCGAACGAACCCATGGCAGGCGGACCGTCGGACGCCGTGCCGTACATCGACCGCTCCACCGATCCGCCCCCTCTACCTCTAGCTCTCCAACTCTGACTACATCCATTATCTCGAACATTCGTACGCTTCGCAGCGGCAAACCAAGATCTGTGGACAACTCTCCCGACCCGGTCGGCAGTTCCCCCGGCATCACTCTCGGGAACGCCCTGGCGCGCACGCCGTGCCCTGACGGCACCGGCCCGGGAGCTCCCGAACCCGGGCGACGGCGCCGGCCTCGCGCAGCGCCGTCCGCGGAGCGATGCTGTGCAGATGGACGAGTTCACCGAGTACATCGCGAGCCTGGACGGCTCGGTGCGGGACGCCGTCGAGCGCGTGCGGGCCCGCGCGCTGCGGCTGGTCCCCGCCGCCGAGGAGGGCATGAGCTACGGCATGGCCGCGCTGCGCTACCGGGACAGCCCGCTGGTGTCGGCGCGGGCCACGGTGAAGCACATCGGGCTGTACCCGTTCAGCCCGCCGGCGATCGAGGCGCTCGCTCCCGAGCTGACGGGCTTCTCGACGTCGAAGGGCACCATCCGCTTCACGCCCGAGCAGCCGTTGCCCGACGACGTCCTGGACCGGCTCATCCTGCTCCGGCGCGACGAGATCGACGCGATGCGCTCGCACTGATCGGTCGCACTGATCGATCACCCCATAGCCGACCCCATACCCGATGCGACGGTGCTGTCACGTCTGACGCCCGCATCTCGTCATCGGAGCATGACGCGAGAGCATGTCCTCATGACGGAACCCGACACCTCGCACCCCGGTGGTGCGCAGGCCGGTGCGGAGCACGGCGGCGCGCTCCCCCACGACACCCGCCTCGACGGCGCGGCGCTGGACCGGCTGCGCCCTCTGGCGTTCTCGGTGGCGTATCGCATGCTCGGCAGCGTGGCCGAGGCGGAGGACGTGGTGCAGGAGGCGCTGACACGGCTCTCGCAGGCCGACGGCGTGCGCAACCCGGATGCGTTCGTGACCACCGTGACGACCCGGATCGCCATCGACGTGCTGCGGTCCGCCCGGGTGCGGAGGGAGTCCTACGTGGGCGACTGGTTCCCCGAGCCTTTGGTCGGGCCGGTGACGTCGAACCAGCCGGTCGCCATGGCGGCCATGCCGCCGGACGCCGCGGCGCACGCCGAGCTGGCCGACGATCTCTCGACGGCGTTCCTGGTGCTGCTGGAGACCCTCACCCCGACCGAGCGGGCGGCGTTCCTGCTGCACGACGTACTGGGCTTTCCGCACAGCGACGCGGCCGAGGTGATCGGCACGAGCGAGGTCGCCGCCCGCCAGCTGGCGTCACGCGCCAGGCGACGGATCGCCCGGCAGCGCGGCGCCGGCGCCGGACGGGCAGGATCCGCGGAGCCGGGATCCGGGGAGGCACCCGCGAGCGCCGCTCCGGTCCGGTCCGAGGGTCGTTCGAGCGGCCAGCAGGGCGACCGGCCGCGCGACCGGCCGCCCGTCCCGACGGGTGAGCAGCAGGGCGACCGGCCGGGTGAGCGGCCGAGGGAGCAGCCGGGCCGCCGGCCGGGCGACCGCTCGGGCAGGGCGCGTGCCGACGAGCTCGTGACCAGGTTCCTGGCAGCGTGCGAGGAGGGCGCCGTGGACTCGTTCCTGGAGCTGCTCGCCGAGGACGTCGTGATGGCCGGTGACGGGGGCGGGAACGTGCCGAAGGGGATGTCGATCGCCCGGCCGGTCACGGGGCAGGTCGCAGTGGCGCGCCTGCTGGCGACCTTCGTGCGCCGTGGGGGTCCGTTCTCCTTCGAGCGGGCCCTGGTGGGTGGTGAGCCGGGTCTGCTCATCCTGGCCGACGAGAGCGTCGGTGGCGGTCTGATCGGTACCTGGGCGTTCGAGGTCGCGGAAGGGAAGCTCGTGGGCATCCGGGGCGTGATCAACCCGGACAAGCTGCGGCACCTGGGGCCGTTGGCCGATCTGCCCCGGATCCAGCGGTGGCTGCGTGGGCCCGGGCGGCGCCCGCCCCGTCGCGGGGCCGACGCCCCTCGCGGGGCCGACGCCCCTCCGCCCGCCTCGTAGGCGGAGCGGCGTGCACGCCGGCGGTCACGCGTCGGCTACTGGTGCTTCCTGGACGAACCACATCAGGACGAGGCCGAGGAGGACCACGGCGATGATGCCGAGGGTGCCCCAGATCGTCGCTCCCGTCACGGCGATGAGGATGGTCCAGAGCCCGTGCGACATCCAGGACGTCGCACGGCCGGTGGTCGCGTAGAGGCCGAAGATCTCGGACTCCTTGCCCGCGGGGGTCACGCGGGCGAGGTAGGAGCGGGAGGCGGCCTGCGCGGGGCCGACGCACGCGGACAGGACCAGTCCACCGACCCAGTAGACGACGGGGCCGAGGTCGCGCAGGAAGACGACGGCGAGCCCGGCGACGACGATCACGCTGAGCGTGCTGAGGATGACCGAGCGGGGTCCGAAGCGATCGTCGGCCCGGCCGATGAGGATGGTGCTGACTCCGGCCACGAGGTTGGCTGCGATGCCGAAGATGATGACCTGGTCGGGGCTGAACCCGAAGCTCACGCTGCCGATGATGGCGCCGAAGGCGAAGACGCCGCTGAGGCCGTCGCGGAACACGGCGCTGGCCAGGAGGAACCAGAAGGTGCGCCGGGCGGTGCGCCACAGGCCGAGGATGTCGCGGTAGAGGACCGCGTAGCTGGCGAAGAAGCCGACCTTGGCCCGGCCCTTGGTGGGCGGCAGCTCGGGTACGAAGGCGAAGATCGGCCAGACGAACGCCACGGCCCAGACCGCGCAGCCGACCGCTATGACGCGGTAGGCGAGGCCGTTGTCGGTGGGCATGCCCCACCAGCCGGCGCCGTTGGCGATCACGACGAGCAGCAGCATGAGGATGCCGCCCATGTAGCCGAGGCCCCAGCCGAGTCCGGAGACCTTGCCGACGGTCCTGGGCGTGGCGACGGAGACCATCATGGCGTTGTAGTTCACGCCCGCGATCTCGCTGAGCACGCTGCCGAGCCCGATGACTATCGCGCCGAACACGAAGTAGGCGGGGTCCGCCTCGACGAACCACAGCGCGAGCATGCACAGCACCATGCCGCCGGTGGCGCCGCCGAGCCATGCCTTGCGGCGGCCGGACGCGTCGGCCCGCTGGCCCAGCACGGGGGCGACCAGCGCGACGAGCACACCGGCGAGCGTGGTCCACAGCCCGAGGCCGCTGGTCAGCTCGGCCAGCGCGCGGACCCGCAGCGGGTCGTCGTCGTCGAGGGACGCGACGCTCGGGTCCAGGAACGACTCGGAGATCAGGTAGCTGGCCGTGAACACGAACGTGAGGATCACCGTGTTGAACGGCTGCGTCCCCCAGTCCCAGAGCGCCCAGGAGTAGACCTGGCGGCGTGGGATCCGCACACCGTCCCGGAGCTCGAGGCCGGTCCGCGGGGGTGCCGGGGCGCTCGTCGAGCCGGTTTCCGGCGGTTCAGGTCGGCGGGGGGCGTCGGTCATGGCCGCAGTCTGCCCGCGTCGCGTGAATCGTGGGTGCTGGACCGGTCACGATCTCATACCGACCCGACGCCGTGGGGCGGGCCGGCCGGGCCGGTTCGCGGCGCCGGTCAGAGGGCCAGGTTGTGCCGTCCGACCTGCCGCACGTCGGCGACGCCCGCGAGCGCCATGGTGAGGTCGAGCTCGGCGAGGACGTGCTCGGTGACGGCGCGCACGCCGTCGGCTCCGGCGAGGGCGAGGCCGTAGACCCAGGGCCGGCCCAGGAGCACGGCGTCGGCGCCGAGGGCGAGGGCGGTGAAGACGTCGGCGCCGGTGCGGATGCCGGAGTCGAACAGGACGGGGACGGGTGGCGCCGCCGGGTCGGTGCCTGTGCGGGCGCGGACGGCATCGACCACGGGGGCCAGGGTGTCGAGGGACGCGACGGCGTTGTCGATCTGGCGGCCGCCGTGGTTGGACACGATGATGCCGTCGGCACCGTGGTCGAGGGCCGCGCGGGCGTCGTCGGGGTGCTGGACCCCCTTGACGACCAGGGGCAGGGTGGTGCGCTCGCGCAGCCAGGCGAGGTCGGCCCAGGTGAGGGTGGAGCGGGAGAAGACGTCGAGGAAGGTCTCGACGGCGGCGCGCGCGTACGGCTGGGTGAGGTTGCGCAGCGTGGGTCCGGGGTGGTGCCTGGCCATGGACAGCAGCGAGCGGACGGCGGCGACCGTGGGCCGGGCCGGTGCGGGTCGGGGGCTCGACGACGCGGCGGCGCCGACCCGGGCCTCGACCAGCTGCTGGAACACGGGGTCGCTGAGGTACTGGGCGATGCCCTCGGCGCGGGCGAACGGCAGGTAGCCGAGGTCGAGGTCCATCGTGCGCCAGCCGAGCACGTGGGTGTCGAGGGTGACGACGATGGCCTCGCAGCCGGACGCCTCGGCGCGGGCGACGAACGACTCGACCAGGGCGTCGTCGGACGACCAGTAGAGCTGGAACCAGCGGGGGCCGTCGCCGAGGATCGCGGCGGTTTCCTCCATCGGGGTGGAGGCCTGGGAGGAGATGACAACGGGCAGGCCGAGGCCACGGGCGGCGTGGGCGAGGGCCGGCTCGGCGTGGCGGGGGGCGGCAGCGCGGCCGCCGCGCCGGTGCTGCACGGCGAGCTCCAGCGCGCCAACGGGGGCGAACAGCACGGGCGCCGGCAGGTCCCGACCGAGCAGGGTGGTGGCCAGGGAACGCTCGCCGACGTCGACGAGCTGGCGCGGGACGGTCCGGTACCGGCCGAAGGCCTCGCGGTTGGCGTCGACGGTGCGCTGGGCGCCCGCACCACCGGCGACGTAGGACCAGCCGGCGCGGGTCATCCGGCGCCTGGCGGCGGTGGCGAGCGCGTCGGGGCTGGTGGGGACGGTCGGCCGGTGGCCGTACACCCCGTCGCGGTAGATCGACGACTGCACTGTCCGGCCGATATTGCGCATGCCGGACATCTTGTCATGTGGCTCCGCCCACCGAGCAAATGTACAAGCCCTCTTGTACAACTTCTCTTGTGGAACTAGGGTCGTGGCCATGCCCACCCCCGACGTACGCAGGCTCACCGAGGCCAAGGCACTCGCCGCGCTCGCCCACCCCACCCGCTCACGCCTGCTCGACAGCCTCACGGTCGACGGGCCCGGCACCGCCTCCGACCTCGCCGAGCGGATCGGGCAGGCGGTCGGCAGCATCAGCCACCACATGAAGGTCCTGGCCGACGCCGGGCTCGTCCAGGAAGCGGCGGAGCTCGCGCGCGACAGACGGGAGCGCTGGTGGCGCATCACTCCTGGCCGCGTCTCGTGGTCGCGCACGGACGTGGCGCAGGACCTGGCCTCGACGCGGACCGCCGTCGCCGCCGAGAAGTTCGTGCTCGCCCAGCAGACCGAGCGTGCCTACGAGTGGCTGGAGGTCGCGCAGAGCGCCGACGAGTGGGAAGCCGCCGCGTTCGCCGCCCAGGGCTGGCTGCGTCTCACCCCGGACGAGCTGCGACAGGTCAACCAGGAGCTGCTCGACGTCGTGGACCGGTGGCGGCACCGCGACGTGCCCGCCGACGACCGCGAGCGCGAGTCGGTCTTCCTGTTCGCCCGCGGCTTCCCGGCGCAGCCATGAGTGCGCCCGCCGGCAGCGCACCGGCCGCCACCGACGACGCGGGCCGGGCCCCCGCCGCCCCGCTGTCCCGTAACCGCTCGTTCTCGCTCCTGTGGCTGGGCGAGGGCGTGAGCGTGCTCGGCAACACCATGACGTCCGCCCTGCTGCCGCTGCTCGCCGTCGTCTCCCTGGACGCCGGGCCGCTGTGGATGGGGCTCATCACGGCCGCGGCCTGGCTGCCGTGGCTGGTGATCGGTCTGCCCGCGGGCGCCTGGGTGGACCGGCTCCCCGCCAAGCGGGTCATGATCGCCGCCGACGTCGTCGCCGCGGCGGCCCTGGCCTCGGTACCCGCCGCCTGGGCTCTCGACCGGCTCACCCTGACCCACCTCGTGGTGGCCGCCCTGCTGAACGGGACCTGCACCGTCTTCTTCCGCACCGCCTACGTGGTCTTCCTGCCCCAGGTGGTGGCGCCGGAACAGCTCGAACCGGCGAACGCCCGCCTGTTCGGCACGGAGTCGGCGATGCAGCTCGTCGGGCCGGGCGCCGGCGGCCTGCTGGCACAGTGGCTCTCGGCCGCCCTCGGCCTCCTGGTCGACGCGGTGACGTTCCTCGTCTCGGCCGTCTGCCTGTGGCGGATCAAACCGGCGTACGCCCCGCCGGCGCCGGACCGCGCCGGCGCGGCGGGCGAACCGTTGTGGGCGCGGATCCGCGAGGGCGTCGCGTACGTGCGCCGCGACCGCTACCTGCCGTGGTTCGTGCTGATCGGCGGCCTGTCGAACTTCGGGCTCACCGGGTACACGACGCTCTTCGTGCTCCACCTGGTCCGGGACCTGGGCCTCGCTCCTGCCCAGGTCGGCCTGACCTTCGCCCTGGCCGCGTGCGGCGGCCTCCCCGGCGCCGTCATGGCCACCTGGCTCAGCCGCCGCTTCGGCAACGGACGGGCCTCGACCATCCTGCTGCTGTGCTCCGGCCCGGTCGCCCTGCTGGTGGGCCTCGGCAGCCCGGGGTGGGGCGTCGCCGTACCGGTGCTGGGCAGCTTCCTCGCGGGGCTGTTCATCGTCGCGGGCAACGTGATCCGGGGCGCCTGGCGTCAGCGGTACGTCCCGCCCGAGATCATGGGGCGCGTCACGACCACCATGCAGATGGTCAACTTCGGCACCATGCCGCTCGCGGGGCTCGCCGCGGGCTGGCTCGGCGGAGCCCTCGGAGTGCGGGAGACCATCCTCCTCATGGCCGCGACCCACTGCCTGGCGTGCTTCCTGGTCCTGCTCAGCCCGTTGCGACCGCTGCGCGAGCTGCCGACCCGGCCCGCCGGCCCGCTCGACGGCACCGACGCCCGGCCGCCACGGCAGCAGCCCGCTCGTGGTGATTGATCTCCCACCGACCGCCGTCTAGCATCGGGCGCCCGGGGGTGGAGGGGGTCCGGTGCCTGGTCATGACGTGTTCCTGTCCTACGACTGTGTGATCTCAGGACATCGGAATGGGGTGTCTCGGGTCATCGGAATAGGCGTGTCTCAAGACATCGGCATCCCGCGGCCGGTACACCCCGGTCATGTCCATCAGGAAGCTCGTGATCACGGCCGTGCTGGCCGGTTCGTCGCAGTCCGAGACCGCCCGCCGCTACGGCGTCTCGCAGGGCTGGGTCTCACGACTCATGGCCCGCTACGCGGCCGAGGGTGACGCCGCCTTCGAGACCCGGTCTCGCCGCCCGCACACCACACCGAACGCGACCCCACCTGCTGTCGTGGAACAGATCCTGCGACTACGCAAGCGTCTGACCGAGCAGGGCCTGGACGCCGGCGCCGACACGATCGTGTGGCACCTGACCCACCACCACCAGACCACCGTCTCCCGGGCCACCGTCCACCGGATCCTGACCCGCGAAGGCACCATCACCCCCGAACCCAGGAAACGCCCCCGGTCCTCCTACCTCCGATTCCAGGCCGACCAGCCGAACGAGACCTGGCAGTCCGACTTCACCCACTACCGGCTCACCCGACCCGACGGCACTCCCGGCACCGACGCCGAGATCATCACCTGGCTGGACGACCACTCCCGCTACGTGCTGCACGCCAGCGCTCACCAGCGCGTCACCGCACCCGTCGTGCTGCACACGTTCCGCAAGGCCTGTGAGCAGCACGGACACCCCGCTTCGGTGCTGACCGACAACGGCATGGTCTACACCGTCCGCTACGCCGGCGGCCGCGGTGGACGCAACCACCTCCAGCACGAGCTACGCCGCCTGAACATCGTCCAGAAGAACGGCCGCCCGAACCACCCCACCACCCAGGGCAAGGTCGAACGCTTCCAGCAGACCATGAAGAAATGGCTCCGCGCCCAGCCGATCCAGCCGACGACGACCACAGAGCTGCAAACACTGATCGACACCTTCGTCGACGAGTACAACCACCGGCGCCCACACCGGTCACTGCCGCACCGCCAGACCCCGGCCACCGCCTACCAGGCCCGCCCGAAGGCGACCCCGAACACCGACCGCACCACCGATACCCACGACCGCGTCCGCCACGACCGCGTCTCGACCGCCGGAACCATCACCCTGCGCCACAACGGCACGCTCTACCGGATCGGGATCGGCAAGACCTACGCCCGAACCTACGTCCTGGCCTTGGTCCAGGACCTCGACATCCGGATCATCAACGCAGCCACCGGTGAAATCCTCCGCGACCTCACACTCGACCCGACCCGGATCTACCAGGGCACCGGCCGACCACCCGGCCCTACCCGGAAATGACGAATGGCCTGAACCTACGATTCGTAGGTTCAGGCCATTCCGATGTCCTGCGACATCACATTCCTGTCCTACGACCCTACGACCCTGCGACCCTGCGACGGACGAGCCGTTCACCCGACGGATCGGTCCGCGTCGTGGACCCGGGCAGCGGGCGCCTGCGCGGCGAGGCGAAGGTCGCGGGCGGCCCGTGGGCCTCCGCCGAGATCGCCCCGACGGGCGCCGCGTGACAGCCCCATGCTCGCCGCCACACCCGGCCGGCTCCTCGTGATCGGGAGCAGCCCCGACAACCGCCGGGTGGTCCGCCGCGACACCAGCGCCGACGGCCTGCTGGAGGCGGCCTGCGCGACCGCCGGCCGGGACCTGACCGTCCAGGAATGGCACCAGGCGGCCGACACCGCGCCGCCGTCGGACCTGTCCTGCACGCGAGCGCCGTGAGCCGGTCGGGACGGCGCACGCTCGAAGTTCCGCCTCTCGGGGGAGGTCATGCCGAGGCCTTCCGCCTAGCGTGAGGACATGGCCAACCATGGAGACCCGGCGAACGAGGAACCGGACCGTCACGGCGGCGGCGCCTCGTCGACCGCGACCTGGAACTGGGGCGCGGGCATCGCCGTCGCGCTGGGCGTGGGCGTCGCCCTGGGCTCCGCCCTCGGCAACGTCGCCCTCGGCATCGCGTTCGGCGTCGCATTCTTCCCCGTGTTCGCGATGCTCTTCCGCAGCAGGCCCAGTGGTCCGGCGAATCCGCCTCCGCCTGCCGGCGGACCGCCCCCGTCCGACGACGGAGCACCGCCCGCCGACATCAAGGACTGACCGGCTCGTCGTGCCGCACGACCCGACCCGACCGGGCTACGATCCACTCGTGCCTGTACCGCCCCTGCCCGAGTCGCCGCAGGTCACGCTCCACTGGCGCACCGACCACCTGCTCGGCGAACCGTTCCTGGAGGCCCCGCTCGGGCCCGCGACGCTCGTGCGGTACCCGCACCCGGCCGACGCTCCCCCGGCCCGCGCCGCCGTCATCCACGTGCACGGCTACAACGACTACTTCTTCCAGGAGCACCTGGCCCGTGCCTTCGCGGCGGCCGGCTACGCGTTCTACGCCGTCGACCTGCGGGCGGCGGGACGGTCGTTGCAGAGCGACCAGATCCCGCACTTCGTGCTGGACCTGCGCGAGCAGGCCACCGACATCGCCGCTGCCGCCCGGACCGTCCGAGCGCTGGAGCCGGGCCTGCCGCTCGTCGTGCACGCGCACTCCACGGGCGGGCTCACCGCGTCGCTGTGGGCGCACGCCCACCGGAACGCCGCGGGCGCCGACGCCGGACCCGACGTGCTGGTGCTCGACTCACCGTTCCTCGACCTGCACGCCCCGCACTGGAAGCGCACCTTCGGGACGCGGGTGCTGGACACGGTCGGCCACCTCGCTGCGACCGCCGTCGTCAGCGACGGCCCGTCCCGGTACGCCGAGCACCTGCTCGTCGCCAACGGCGGACGCTGGGACTTCGACACCACGCTCAAGCGCCCCGAGGGCCTGCCCAGCCGGGTCGGGTGGTTCGTCGCCGTGCGGCGCGGCCAGGCGCGCGTCGCCGCCGGCCTGGACATCGCGTGCCCGGTGCTGCTCGCCCGGTCCGACTCGTCCGGCCCCGACATGCTCGACAACCCGCTGCTGGACGCGCAGGACACCGTGCTCGACGTGCGGCAGATGGCCGCGCTCGTACCGTGTCTCGGGCACGACGTCACCGAGCTGGTCGTCCCGGGCGGGATCCACGACCTCACGCTGTCGGCCGGCGGGCCGCGCGAGGCCTACCTCGGGCGCATGCTGGAATGGACGAACAGCCGGGTCGGCGCCGTCGTCGGTGCTCGTGACGCCACGTAGCACCCACCAGCCGGTACGCACGACGCAGTACACGCGACGCAACTTTCACGCCACAGCTTTCATGACGCAGGACCGAGACCCGAGGGACAGCCAGTGACCTACTTCGAGGGGCCGTTCCAAGCCCTCGCCCACCGCGGATTCG
Organism: Promicromonospora aerolata; assembly: GCF_042682255.1. Lineage (NCBI taxonomy): Bacteria > Bacillati > Actinomycetota > Actinomycetes > Micrococcales > Promicromonosporaceae > Promicromonospora > Promicromonospora aerolata. The sequence goes on along the minus strand of NZ_JBHUHF010000001.1, from coordinate 893,730 downwards.
CACACGCTTCGGCCGGCACCGAGGGCCTGGAGAACTCGCTGGCGGCGTTCGGCGCCGCCGTCGACCTCGGCTACCGCTACGTCGAGACGGACGCGCACGGCACGGCCGACGGCGTGGCCGTCGCGCTGCACGACGAGTCGCTGGACCGCACCACCGACGGCACCGGTCTCGTGGCGGAGCTGCCGTGGTCCGAGGTCAGCGAGGCCCGCATCGGCGGTGTCGAGCCCGTCCCGCTGCTGGAGGACGTGCTGGGCGGCTGGCCCGGCCTGCGGGTGAACGTGGACGTCAAGCACAACTCCAGCGTGGGTCCGGTCGCCCGGGCCATCGAGAAGACCGCGTCGTGGGACCGCGTGTGCGTCACCTCCTTCGACGTCGCGCGGCGCCGCGCCACGCTCGCGAAGCTGTCCCGTCCGGTGACGACGTCCGCGGGCCGCAAGGAGATCGCGGCCTTCCTCGCCGGCGTGCGGCTCCACGTGCGGCCGCTCGCCCGGCGGGCGCTGCGCGACGTCGACGCGCTGCAGGTCCCGGTGGGCGAGGGCGCCGTCACCGTCGTGGACATCGCCTCGATCGACGCCGCGCACGCCCTCGGCAAGAAGGTGCACGTCTGGACCATCGACGACCCGGACGAGATGGACCGGCTCATCGACGAGGGCGTGGACGGCCTGGTCACCGACCGCGCCGACCTCCTGAAGGACCTCCTGATCGGGCGGGGCCTGTGGGAGTAGCGGGACAAGATCACCCAGGCGACTCCCTGGCCGGTGGTTGCGCCGGGGCGCACGCCCTGTCGAGAATGAAGCGGTGAGCAGCCCGGACGGCATCCCCAGCGAGTCGGCGCCACGGAGGAAGCGGCGTGGTCGGCGCACCGTGCTGCTCGCGATCGCGACGGTTGCCGTCGTCGGTGTCGGCACGGCAGGAGCCGTGTTCGCAGCGACGGCGAACGACACCACGCCGTGGGGCGGAGCCGCACCGCTGCAGCCCTTTCCGTTGGTGCAGCCGGAGCGTCTTCTTGTCCCGGACGGGACGGTCCCGACCGGGCATGTCCGCGTCCCGGAGCTCCGGGAGGGCCTGGACGCGGAGGAACTCGGTCACGCAGCGATCGACGCCACGACGGCGGAGTGGATCGAGAGCCTCCAGACCGCGGTACGGAACGACCCGAACTTTGGTTCCGTGGCGATCTCCGCGGACCGCGCCACCGTCACGATCACCTGGTTCAGCGAGCCGAGCGCAACGCTTCGAGCGCAGATCGACGCCGCTCCCGCGGACGTGGAGGTCGTCGTCCAGTCGGCCGCGTTCCGTACCGGCGAGCTGCAGGATCTCGTGCTGAAAGCGATGCGGCCCGGCCTCGTGCCCGGCGTCCAGGTCACGACCGGCGGCCCCGAGAACGACGGCTCCGGTCTCCGGCTCACCATCCTGGAGCTCCCCGCCGGTCAGACCCTTGAGGACGTCGGCCACGACATCGCCACGGCCCTCGAGCGCACCGACGTGCCGATCTCCGTCGAGGTCAGCGGACCGGTCACCGCGATCTCCGGCACCCGCTGACAACCGGCTGGGCGGAATGCCCCACCCGCTGCGCGCGGACCGGCTCAGCCCAGCGTCAGCGTCACCGGGGTGCCCGGGCCCTTGGCCGGGGGCTCCTTCGAGACCTCCGCGTAGGCGGCGGCCAGGAGCGTCGGGTCGGGGCCCTCCAGGCGGACCGGCTTGGCCACGTCGTCCAGCACCACGAACCGCAGCAGGTCCCCGCGCGTCTTCTTGTCGCGGCGCATCGCGGCCAGCAGCTGGTCCCAACGGTCGCCCCGGTAGTGCACCGGGAGCCCGAGCGAGGACAGCAGGGCGCGGTGCCGGTCGGCGACGTCGTCGGGCAGCTTGCCCGCCATCCGGGCAAGCTCTGCGGCGAAGACCATGCCGACGCTGACGGCGGCGCCGTGGCGCCACTGGTACCGCTCGGCCAGCTCGATCGCGTGGCCCAGCGTGTGCCCGTAGTTCAGGATCTCGCGCAGGCCGGCCTCCTTGAGGTCCTCGCCCACCACCTGAGCCTTGACGCGGACAGACCGCTCGACGAGCTCGGCCACGACGGCCCAGGTCTCATCGGACGCATCCTGGCCGGCCCAGTTGCGCAGCTCGTCGACGTGGGCCTCGACCACGTCCAGGATCACCGGGTCGGCGATGAAGCCCGTCTTGACGACCTCGGCCAGCCCTGCCACGAGGTCCCACTTGTCGAGCGAGCCGAGCGCCGCGAGGTCGCACAGCACACCGGCCGGCGGGTGGAACGCACCGACGAGGTTCTTGCCCTCGGACGTGTTGATACCGGTCTTGCCGCCCACGGCGGCGTCGACCATCGCGAGCAGCGTGGTCGGTACGTGGACGACGCGGATCCCCCGCAGCCAGGTGGCGGCGACGAACCCGGCAAGGTCCGTGGTGGCGCCTCCGCCGACGCCGACGATCGCGTCCGAGCGCGTGAAGTCGAGCTGGCCCAGCAGGCCCCACAGGAACGCCGCGACCTGGGGCGTCTTGGCCTCCTCGGCGTCGGGCACCTCGGCCACGAACGCCTCGTAGCCCGACGCCTTGAGGTCCTCCGCGATGGTGTCCGCCGTCGCCGACAGGGTGGCCGGGTGGATCACCATGACCTTGCGGGCCACGCCCACCAGGGACGGCAGCTCCCCCAGCAGGTGGCGGCCGATGACGACGTCGTAGGGCGCGTCTCCCCGCACGGTGATCCGTGCGGGGGCGCTGTCGGTGCTCACGTGGTGCTCTCCTTCGTACTTTCCGTCCGCTTGGGGTCCACCAGCTCGGGGACCTCCAGGTCGAGGCCCAGGGCCTCCATGATCTCGGCGGCCACCTGCTCGCCGGGCCGCTCGCTCGACACGATGGTCAGCGTGGCGAGGCGCTCGTAGGTGGGTCGCCGCTCGGTCATCAGCTTCTGCCACTGCGCGCGGGGGTTGCCCAGCAGCAGCGGCCGCGCCTGGTTCATGCCGACGCGCTGCGCCGCGATCGCCAGCGGCACGTCGAGGAACACGACGTGGCCACCGCCTGCCGCGTACTGCTCCAGCGCGTCCTGCGTCACGGGGTTCATGATCGCGCCGCCCCCGAGGGACAGCACGCCGTCGTGCTCGGCGAGGGCAGCCAGCACCGCCTCGCGCTCGAGCTCGCGGAACCGGGGCTCGCCGTCGTCCACGAAGATCTCGCTGACGGGCTTGCCCGCGGCCGCCTCGATGTCCGCGTCGGTGTCCCGGACGGTGACGCCCAGGCCGGCCGCGAGGATGCGGCCCACCTTGGACTTGCCCGACCCGGGCGGCCCGATCATGACCGCGACGGGCCCGCGGCGGGTCGCGGCCGTCACTGCAGCAGCTCCGGGATGGCGGCGAGGTAGGACTCGACGTTGCGGCGCACCTCGACCACGGAGTCGCCGCCGAACTTCTCGCACGCGGCCTCCGCCAGCGTGAGCGCGACCATCGCCTCGGCGACGACGGCGGCGGGCGGCACCGCGCAGACGTCGGACCGCTGGTGGTGCGCCACGACGGGCTCACCGGTGGCGACGTCCACGGTCGGCAGGGCGCGGGGCACCGTCGAGATCGGCTTCATCGCGGCGCGCACGCGCACGATCTCGCCGTTCGACATGCCGCCCTCGATGCCACCGGCGCGGTTGGTGGTGCGGTGGATCCTGCCCGGCCCGGCGCCCTCCGCCCCGGCGTCGCGCACGATCTCGTCGTGGGCGGCGGTGCCACGTCGACGCGCGGTGCGGAAGCCGTCGCCGACCTCGACGCCCTTGATCGCCTGGATGCCCATGAGCGCGGCGGCGAGGCGTGCGTCGAGCCTGCGGTCGCCCTGCACGTAGGTGCCGAGGCCGGACGGCACGCCGTAGGCGAGCACCTCGACGACGCCACCGAGGGTGTCGCCGTCCTTCTTGGCCAGGTCGATCTCCTCGACCATGAGCTTCGACGACGCGGCGTCGAAGCAGCGCACCGGGTCGGCGTCGAGGGCGGCCACGTCGTCGGGGGCGGGCAGGGCGGCGTCGTCGGGCGCCGCCGCCTCGCCGATGGCAACCACGTGGGAGACCAGGCGGATGCCGAGGGCCTGCTCGAGAAACTTCGCCGCGGCCACGCCGAGCGCGACCCGGGCCGCCGTCTCGCGCGCCGAGGCCCGCTCCAGCACCGGGCGGGCGTCCTCGAAGCCGTACTTGCGCATGCCTACCAGGTCGGCGTGTCCCGGCCGGGGGCGCGTCAGGGGCCGGTTGCGGGCCACCTCGCGCTCGTCACCCGTCCCGGCGTCGACCAGGAGCGCCTCCGGCGGCACCGGGTCGGCCGACATGACGTCGGTCCACTTGGGCCACTCGGTGTTGGCGATCTCGATCGCGAGCGGGCCGCCCTGCGTGATCCCGTGGCGCAGACCACCGAGCACCCGCACCTGGTCCTGCTCGAACTTCATCCGCGCCCCGCGGCCGTAGCCGAGGCGCCGGCGCGCGAGCGCGCCTTGAATGTCCGACGTGGTCAGCTCCACCCCAGCGGGCAGACCCTCCATCACCCCCACCAGGGCTGGACCGTGCGACTCACCCGATGTCAACCAACGCAGCATGGCGCGATTGTTTCACGCGTGTCCCGCACCCGGCGCCCGGTGTCCACAGGACGGCGTCAGCCGAGCGCTGCCCGCAACGCCTCGTCCATCGCACCCAGCGGCGCCGGGCGCCCCGTCATCAGCCGCACCTGCTCGGCGGCCTGGTGCAGCAGCATGCGCTCGCCGCCCACGGCGTCGGCCCCCAGGGCGGTCCACGCGGACTGCAGGACCGTGGGACGCGGGTCGTAGACCACGTCCAGCAGCACACCGCGGGGTTTCTCCCCCGCGCCCGTCGACAGGGTCGTCAGCAGGGGGGCCCAGGTGTCCGCCGCGTACTTCGGCGTCGTGGAGACGACGGCGTCCGCGGTCGCCAGGGCCGACGTCGTCGCCTGCTCGTCGAACACCTCGAACGACGGGCTGACCCCCATCCGCGCCACCGCCTCGCGCAGCGGGCCGATCCGGTCCAGGGACCGGACGAAGACCCGCGGCGAGGGGCACCCGAGCTCGGCGACCGCCGCGAGGGCCGACGCCGCGGTGGCACCGCCGCCCAGGACCGCGGCGTCCGAGACCCGGCGGGTACCGAGGCCCTCCCGCAGTGCAGCGACGATGCCGTGCACGTCGGTGTTGGTGCCGGTGGCGACAACCCGGCCGCGGACCGTGGCGAACAGCACCGTGTTCACCGCACCCACGGCCTCGGCGAGGGGCTCCACGTGGTCCAGCAACGGGATGATCGCGTGCTTGAGGGGCATGGTCAGGCTGAGCCCGGCCCAGTCCGGGTCCAGACCCCGCAGGAAGCCCGGCAGGGTGTCCTCCGTGACGTCGTGGACGCCGTACTCCCACCCGTCCAGCCCCAGCGCGTGGTACGCCGCGGTGTGCAGCACCGGGGACAGGGAGTGGGCGACGGGGTGGCCGAGCACCGCGGCGCGACGCATGGTCGTGGTGTGCATGATCAGTAGCCGTTCTCCGCTGCCCAGGCCTGGTACTCGTCCTTGAAGACGAGGAACTCGTCGTAGCTGTCGGTGAACTTCGTCTCCTGCGAGTCCAGGTTCACCGTCACGTACCACCGCCAGGGCCCTTCCGGCGGGTTCAGGACGGCTTCGACCGACGCCTTGCTCGGCGCGCCGATGGCGGTCGGCGGCAGGCCCGGGACCACCCGCGAGGCGTAGGGGAACGACTCGTCCTGGAACTCCTCCGTGGTGATCTCGTGCGACGGCTTCCCGCGGCCGTACGAGTCGATCGCGTCCAGGCCGAGCGGCTCGTCGATCTCGAGCCGGTTCTCGATCACCCGGGCGACCTCGCCCCGGTACTCGTCCGGCGCCTCGCGCTCGACCAGGGACGCCTTGATGATGACCTCGTTGCGCTGGTCCGCCGGCACGTCCAGCTCGTCGAGCTCGCTCACCGTCATGGCGACCGCGTCCTTGAGCACGTCCACCGCGCTCGTGTCGTCCGGCTTTGCCTCGTAGGTGTTGGCCGCCAGCCAGCCCTCCAGCTCCCCACCCGCCTCCGCGGGCAGGCCCAGCGCCTTCGGGTCCGCCAGGGCCGCCTCGACGTCCTCCTGGGGCCAGCCCTGGTCGACCATCGTCTGCTGGACCTGCGCCACCGTGTGGCCCTCGACGATCGTCAGGCCGCTCCGGTCCACGTTGTTCTGCGCCAGCAGCTCGACGGCGGCCGCGGCACTCATGTGCAGCTTCATCTCGCGGGTCCCGGGCTGGATCGCCGCGGCGTCCGGGTTGGCGTTGAACGCGCGCACGAACGCGTCGGCGCTGGCCACCACGTCCTGCTCCGCGAGCGCCACGCCGATCGTGCGCCCGCTGCCCTGCGGGACCTCGACGACGACCGGCTCCCCGCCCGTGCCCTCGTAGTCGGCGGCGGCCAGCGGCGTGCGGAGGCCGAAGAGATAACCGTCGTTCAGCACCGTCCAGCCGCCCAGGGCGCCGAGGACCAGCAGGACGGCCACCACCGCGAGGACCAGCGGGCGCCTGGAGCGCCTCGACCGCCTGTCGCGCCGGCTGGTGTGCACGTCCCGCTCTCCTCGTCGCCCGCGAGAGCCGCTGGCGTGCCGCGGTGGCCCCTGATAATTCACTCCGGGCAGGGCCTCGGTCACGCTCGCTCCATCCTCTGCACTGCCTGGATCTCTGGTCGATCCACGCTGGTCACCGACCGGGCGCGCGGCATCGTGGTCCGATGTCACGATCACATCACAGCCCGGGTGCCGCGAACGCTACCCCGATCGGTACATTCCCGGCCAACTCCCGGGATTCAGCGCGCAGCAGCGGCAGGAACCCGTCCGACCTGCCCGTTCATTCGTTCGCGTCCTGCCACGCACGCAGCTCCGCGACGTTCAGCTGGTGCTCCTCGAAGTCCTCGGCGAACTTCGTCTCCCCCGTGTCGAGGTTGACCGTGACCCAGAACTTCCATTCGCCCGGCGTCGGGTTGAGCACCGCGTCGATCGCCACCTCGCCCGGGTTGGCGATCGGGCCCGGCGGCAGACCCGTGTGCTCGTACGTGTTGTACCGGTTCTTCGCGTCGTTGAGGTCGTCCCGCGTCAGCTCGGTGCCGGGCTTGTCGGCCCCGTACGCGACGGCCGCGTCGATCTCGAGGAACGTGTCGTCGGCCAGCCGGTTCTCGATCGCCCGCGCGATCTTGGGCTTGTCCGCGGCGTGCAGGCCCTCGCGCTCCACGAGCGACGCCTTGGTCAGCACGTCCTGCCGGTCGCCCGCGGGGACGTCCTTCTTCCCCAGCAGCTGGTCGGTGCGGTCGACCATCCGCGACAGCAGGTCCTCGGCGGTGTCGTTCGGCTTCACCATGTAGGTGTCGGCGTACAGCCAGCCCTCGGCCTTGCCGCCGGCCTGCTTCGGCAGGCCGATCGCGGACGGGTCCTTCAGAGCGGCCGTGAAGTCCTTGGCCGGCAGGCCGGTGACCTGCACGGCACGGTCGACGATCTGCTCGACCGTGTAGCCCTCGGGAATGGTGAGCTGCAGGTCCACGGTGTCGTTCTTGACCAGCAGCGCGACCGCGTCCCGGGCGGGCATCTCCTCGAGCATGGCGTGGGTGCCGGGCCGGATCAGTACCGAGTCCGGGTTGGCCTCGAAGGCCGTCGTGAACGCCGACACGCTGGCGACGACGCCGGCCTCGTAGAGCGTCTCACCCATGGCGGTGCCGGTAGCGCCCTCGGGGATCTCGACGACGATCGGGTCGCCACCGGGGCCCGAGAAGTCCTTGGACTCGAGCGGGTTCGTCAGGCCGGTCAGCCAGTCCAGGTTCGTCCAGACCGCGTAGCCCGACCCGCCGACCAGCACGAGGGCGACCAGGAGCACGATGAACGAGCGCCCGTTCCGGCCGCGTCGTCGGCGGCGCTGGGCCCGCCTGCTGGATCTCGGTTCAGGGAACGCGGGGTCTGCCTGGCTACGCGGGGGCGCCGTGAAGAGGTCCGTCACCGGAGACTCACTGTCCTTCGTTGGGGGGGCACTGGGGTCAGTCGTGCGTGTCGTGCACCGTCCGCGCCTCGACGAGCTCGCCGGCGCGCTCCCCCTTCGCCCGCTCCGCGTCGAGTGCAGATTGCAGAATGATAACGGCTGCGGCCTGATCAATCACGGACCTGTGCTTCTTACTTTTCCGGCCCGCCGCGTGGAGCGCCTGATGGGCCGAGACGGTGGTCATCCGCTCGTCCACGAGCCTGACCTCCGCGTCCTCGCCCGCAGCGGCCAGCGCGGCGACCAGACGGCCCGCGAAACCTCGTGCGTCCGCCGTCGCGGCGCCCTCCTTGCCGGACAGGTGCCGGGGCAGCCCCACGTAGACGACGACGGCGAAGCGCTCCGTCACCTCCGCGACGATCCGCGCCACGTCGGCGCTGGTCCCGGACGCGTGCAGGGCGGCCTGCCCGCCCTGCTGCCGACCCCCTCTGCCGCCCTGCCGGCCGCCCTTGCCCCTTTGCCCGGAGGCGGCCGGCACGCGCGGCACCGTCTCCACCGGGGTGGCGACCAGACCGTCGGGGTCGCTGGCGGCGAGCCCGATCCGGGCCATGCCGACGTCGACCCCGAGCCGGGCTCCGCGAGGGAGCCCGGCCTCGGCGTCGGCCGCTGCGAAGGATGCGTCGGTCACGGGCGTCAGGCGCCGACGGCGGCCAGGCGCACGCTCTCGGCGATGCCCGCCAGCGCCTCGCCCAGCCGGGCCGGGTCGGTGCCACCACCCTGGGCCATGTCCGGCTTGCCGCCGCCACCGCCGCCGAGCGTCTGGGCCGCCGTGCGGACCAGGTCGCCGGCCTTGTGGCCCGCGTCGCGCGCGGCGGCGTTGGTCACGACCACCACGACGGGACGACCGCCCGACACACCGCCGGCCGCGGCCACCACGGGCTCCGCCTCGCCGAGGCGCGAGCGCACGTCGAGCACCAGGGCCCGCAGGTCGTCGGCCTGGACCTCTCCGGCGTCGTGCGCCACGACGCGGACGTCGCCCACGCGGGGAGCCTCGGCGGCGAGCTTGCCCGCGGCGGCCAGCAGCTGGCCCTGACGCACCGCCGCCAGCTCCTTCTCGGCCTCCTTGAGCCGCGACACCAGCGAGCCCACGCGGTCGGGGAGCTCCTCGGCCCGCGTGTTCAGCAGCCCCGTGAGCTGGCCGACGAGGGCGTGCTCCTTGGCCTGGAAGCCGTAGGCGCCGTCGCCCACGAGGGCGTCGACGCGACGCACACCGGAACCGATCGACGACTCGCCCAGCAGCGTCACGCGGCCGAGCTGTCCCGTCTGCTTGACGTGCGTGCCGGCACACAGCTCGCGCGACCAGTCGTCGCCGATCGAGACCACCCGCACGACGTCGCCGTACTTCTCGCCGAACAGCGCCATGGCGCCGGCCTCACGGGCCTGGGCGATCGGCATGAGCTGGTCGGTCACCTCGAGGTTGTCGGCGAGACGCACGTTCACCCGCTCCTCGATCTCCGACAGGGCCGACGACGGCACGGCCGACGGCGAGCGGAAGTCGAACCGGATGCGGCTCGGGGCGTTCTCCGAACCGGCCTGCGTACGGTCGGGACCGACGAGCTCGTGCAGCGCCTTGTGGATCATGTGCGTGGCCGAGTGCGCGCGGCTGATGGCCTTGCGCCGGGCAGTGTCGATCTGCGCCGTGCCCGGGTCGCCCACGGCCACGGTGCCCTCGACGAGCCGACCGCGGTGCACGCTCAGGCCCTTGATGGGGCGCTGGACGTCGTCCACCTCGATGGTCGCGCCGGCGTCGAGCACGATGGTGCCGTGGTCGGCGAGCTGGCCACCGGCCTCGGCGTAGAACGGGGTGCGGTCCAGGATGACCTCGACCTCGGCCGGGGCGGTGACCGCCGGGGCGGGCACCCCGCCGCTCAGCAGGCCGGTCACGCGCACGGTGGCGTCCGTCTGCGTGTAGCCGAGGAACTCCGGCGGAGCCGTCAGCTCCTTCTCCAGCGCCTCGTAGGCGGCGACGTCGGCCCCGCCGGTGCGCTTGGCGAGGGCGTCGGCACGGGCGCGCGAACGCTGCTCCTGCATCAGCGAGCGGAAGGCGTGCTCGTCGACCTGCACGCCCTGCTCTGCGGCCATCTCGAGGGTGAGGTCGATCGGGAAGCCGTACGTGTCGTGCAGCTGGAAGGCGGCCTCGCCCGGCAGCACCAGGCCGCGGTCACCGGTACCGCCCTGGTCGGCCGCGCGCTGCTTCAGGTTCGTCACGGCGTTGTCCAGGATCGTGGTGCCGGAGACCAGCGTGCGGCGGAAGGCGTCCTCCTCGGCATAGGCCACGGCGGAGATCTGGTCGAAGTGAGTGGCGAGCTCCGGGTACGACGGGGCCATGGCGTCCTTGGAGACCGGCAGCAGCGTCGTCAGGGCGAGCCCGTCCACGCCGAGCAGGCGCATCGCACGCACGGAGCGGCGCAGCAGCCGGCGCAGCACGTAGCCGCGGCCCTCGTTGGAGGGGCGCACGCCGTCGCCGATGATCATCAGGGACGAGCGGACGTGGTCGGCGACGACACGCATGCGCACGTCGTCCTCGCGGTTGTCGCCGTACTTCTTGCCGCTGAGCTTCTCGGCGGCCTCGATGACGGGGAACACCTCGTCGATCTCGTACATGTTGTCCTTGCCCTGCAGCAGGAAGGCAACCCGCTCGAGACCCATGCCGGTGTCGATGTTCTTGTTCTCGAGCTCCCCGAGGATCCGGAACTCCTCCTTGGACTTCACCTCGTCGATCTCGTACTGCATGAACACGAGGTTCCAGATCTCGACGAAGCGGTCACCACCCTCGTCGATCAGCGGACCGCCGTCGGGACCGTAGGCGGCGCCGCGGTCGTAGAAGATCTCCGAGCACGGGCCGGCCGGGCCCGGCTGGCCCGTGGACCAGTAGTTGTCCTTCTTGCCGAGGCCCTGGATGCGCTCGTCGGGCAGCCCGACGATGTCCTTCCAGAGCTGCCGGGCCTCGTCGTCCTCGTAGTAGACGGTGACCCACAGCTTGTCGGGGTCGATGCCGAGCTTGCCGTCGTCCAGCGAGCCGGTCAGGAAGTCCCAGGCCATGCGGATGGCGTCGGCCTTGAAGTAGTCCCCGAACGAGAAGTTGCCGTTCATCTGGAAGAAGGTGCCGTGGCGCGTCGTCTTGCCGACGTCCTCGATGTCGAGCGTGCGCACGCACTTCTGCACGCTCGTGGCGCGCTTCCACGGCGGCGTCTGCTGCGCCGTCATGTACGGGATGAACGGGACCATGCCGGCGATGGTGAACAGCGTCGACGGGTCCGGGGAGATCAGCGACGCAGACGGCACCACCGCATGACCCTGAGCTTCGAAGTAGTCGAGCCAACGCTTGCGGATCTCGGCGGTGCGCATGAGGTCAGTGATCCTTCTTCTCGGTCGTATCTCGGTCATACGGAACGGGGGTGCACAAGTCGCGCCAGGCTCCTCGCGCAGGTACATACCTATTCTGCCGCTCGTGGCGGGGCAGACGGAAACTGAATGATCCAGCGGGACGACGGACGGTGACGCTACCGCTCGTGCCGCGGCAGCTCGCCCCGGAGGGACGCCATGAGCTGCGCCTCGCGCTCGGCGCGCGCCGTGCTGAAGTCGGACCGGAACGAGTGCGCCATGCGGTTCAGCCGCACGCCGGCGTCGTCCACCGCGGCCGCGGCGCGCTCGCTCACCGCCTCCGGCGTGTAGCGCGCGACGACCTGGCGACCCTTGCGGATGACGACGACGGTGACGGCCACCCCTACGCCCACCCAGAACAGCCGCCGGATCATGCGCCGGCCCCGGTGGCACCGGCGTTCGGGTCGGTGTGCTTGCCCAACCGGCCCTTGGCCTGCCCAAAGGCCTGTCGCACGCCGTAGGAGAAGGCGGCGACCTTGACGAGGGGCTTGCCGAGCGTCGCGGCGTACAGCCCCGTCAGGGCGGACACGTTCTCGCTGACCGACGCCGCCGAGGTGGTGATCGTGTCGACCTTGACGAGCTGGGTGTTCGCGGAGGCGACCGTGCTCGCGGCCTCGTCGAGGATCGGTACCGAGTGGTCGGTGACGTCACGGACGCTCGAGCGCGCCTCGTCCAGGAGCTTGCCCAGCTTCCACAGGGGAACGGCGAGAAAGCCCACCAGGAGCACGAACGCGATCGCCGCGATCAGTCCCGCCACGTCTCCGAGGTCGCCGAGGGTCATGCGCAAACTCCTACCTGAAGGTCCGCTGGTGGTCAGCTGGTGTCCGGCCCGAGCTGTCTGCGACCAGCCTGCAAACCTGTCTGCACGGAACCGTTCGTCACCCTATCCCGGACGCCGCCACCGGCGCCGCCCGACGCCAGCGCGCCGCGAGAACGGGGTTGTGTGCGCTCTGGACCCCCAGCCGAGCACAAGCCCGTTCTCGCCAGGGCGCGCCAGTCAGCGCAGACGACAGGACGCCCCGACTGCGCCGAAGCGCGGACGGGGCGTCCTGTTACTGCTCAGCGATGCGGATCAGCGAGCGTAGTACTCGACGACCATCTGCACGTCGCAGGTCACGGGGACCTCGGCGCGCTTGGGCGCACGGGTCAGCGTGGCCGACAGCTTCTCGATCTGCACTTCCAGGTAGCCCGGGACGGCCGGCAGCACGTCGCGGTGCGCACCGGCGGCCGCGACCTGGAACGGCACCGTGGCCTGGCTCTTCGCCTTGACCTGGATGGTCTGCCCCGGCTTCACGCGGAACGACGGGCGGTCCACGATCTTGCCGTCGACGAGGATGTGGCGGTGCGTCACGTGCTGACGCGCCTGCAGGATGGTGCGGCCGAAACCCGCGCGCAGCACGACGGAGTCGAGCCGCGTCTCCAGGTCCTCGACCATGACCTCACCGGTCAGACCGGCCTGCTTGCGGGCGTTCTCGTACACCTTGAGCAGCTGCTTCTCGCGGAGCATGTACTGCGCGCGCAGACGCTGCTTCTCGCGCAGACGCACCGCGTAGTCCGACTCGGTGCGACGGCGGGCACGGCCGTGCTCGCCGGGCGGGTAGGGGCGCTTCTCGAAGTGCTTGACGGCCTTGGGCGTGAGCGCGAGGCCCAGCTTGCGGCTCAGACGCACCTGGCGGCGCGAACGGGTCACAGAAGTCACTGTGTTTCCTGTCCTGTAGTAAGGAAAAAGGTCACACCCAGACACGGCACGCCCACGAGGGGGAACCACATCGGGTGCGGGACCAGCCGTTGGAGCGCGGGATCGGATCGAAGTCCGACCATCACGTTCGCGGGGCCGAGGTCCCAGGGAGTCGCCATGGGCAACCTGTACATCTTAGCGCACGTCAGGGCTCCGGCCTGTCGTGGGGCTGATCACTGCCGTTCGCCCTCGCTGCCGAGGATGCCTCGGATGCGCTCCAGCCGCTCCGACACCTGCCGCTCGTAGCCGCGGTCGCTCGGGTCGTAGTAGCGCGACCCCGCCAGGACGTCCGGCAGGTACTGCTGCGGCGCGACGCCGTTCGGCCAGTCGTGGGCGTAGCGGTATCCCTCGCCGTGCCCCATCTGCTTCGCGCCCGCGTAGTGCGCGTCGCGCAGGTGCTGCGGGACGGTGCCGACGCGGCCGGCCCGCACGTCCGCGAGCGCCGCGTCCACGCCGAGGTAGGCGGCGTTGGACTTGGGCGCGGTCGCCAGGTGCACGACGGCCTCGGCGAGCACGATGCGCCCCTCGGGCATCCCGATGAGCTGGACCGCCTGCGCGGCGGCGACGGCGGTCTGCAGCGCGGACGGGTCGGCCATGCCGACGTCCTCGGCGGCGGAGATGACCAGGCGCCGGGCGATGAACCGGGGGTCCTCCCCCGCGGCCACCATGCGGGCGAGGTAGTGCAGCGCGGCGTCCACGTCGGAGCCGCGGATGGACTTGATGAACGCGGAGATGACGTCGTAGTGCTGGTCGCCGTCGCGGTCGTAGCGGACGGCCGCGACGTCGACGGCGCGCTCGACGTCGGCCAGCCCGATGCGCGGCACGTCGCCGGGGGCCCGGTCACCGGCGGCGGAGGCACCGTCGGCGGAGCCGCCGTCGGACAGGACGGCGCCGGCCGCGGCCTCCAGGACGGTGAGCGCCTTGCGGGCGTCGCCGCCGGAGAGCCGCAGGAGGTGCTCGGTCGCCTCGTCGGCGAGCTCGACGGCACCGCCGAGGCCGCGCTCGTCGGTCACCGCACGCAGGACGAGCTCGCGGACGTGCTCGGTCTCCAGCGGCCGGAGCGTGAGCAGCAGCGAGCGGGACAGGAGCGGCGAGTTCACGGAGAAGCTGGGGTTCTCGGTGGTGGCGGCCACGAGGGTGACCCAGCGGTTCTCGACGCTGGGCAGCAGCGCGTCCTGCTGGGACTTGGAGAAGCGGTGCACCTCGTCGACGAACAGCACCGTCTCGTCGCCGCCGGTGGCGAGCCGGCGCCGGGCGTCCTCGACGACCTGGCGCACGTCCTTGACGCCGGCCGTCACGGCGCTCAGCTCCACGAAGCGGCGGCCGGACACGGTGGCGACGAGGTAGGCGAGCGTGGTCTTGCCGGTACCCGGCGGCCCCCAGAGGATGACCGAGGACGGGGCGGCGCGCCCGCCCGCTCCCGGTTCGATGAGGCGGCGCAGCGGGGACCCGGGGACCAGCAGGTGCTGCTGCCCCGCGATCTCGTCGACCGATGCCGGGCGCATGCGCACGGCGAGGGGGGACGACGCCCGCGCGACCGGGGTGCCAGCCGTGTCTGTCGTCGCGGCATCGAAGAGATCCACCATGGCCCCAGCCTACGGAGGCTCACTGACATGCTCGGCCACGCGGGGCGCCGGCGGGGGCCGGGAGCACTCCTCCGGGGCGCTCTCCGGCTCGCCGCGCGGGACGGTGCGCGCGGTGAGATGGTCGCTCGGTGCTCACTTCGCTGTTCGACGGGCTGGGCCGCACCGTCGCTCGCCGTCCGCTGACGACGGTCGCCGTCTGGTTCGTCCTGGCCACCACGGGGTTCGTGGCGGCCGCCACGGGGTTCGGTGGTCCGAACCTCCTGGACCGGTCCACGGTCTCCGCGCCGGCCGCACCCGGCTCGGAGAGCGCCGCTGCCGACGCCGTCCTGGCCGACGCGGCCCCGGGTGGCGGCGCCGTCTCCCTCGTGGTGCACGGTGCGGACCCGGCAGACCCGGGTGTGACGTCGACGATGGGCACCCTGAACGCTCGGCTGGCCCGGCTCGACGGCGTGGCGACCGTGGTCAACCCGTACGTGCTCGACGGCGGGCCGGCGGGCCCCACGGCGCGCGACCTCGTGGCGCAGGGCGGCGACGGGTTCGTGACCTACGTCCTGCTGGAGGACGGCCCGCTGCCGGAGCGCGCCGCCGTCCACGATGCCGTCGTGGACCGGCTGGAGGCCGTGCCCGCGGCGCTGCGGCGGGACGGCGGCGAGGGCGCCGCCGCGGCGTCCGGCCTGGTGACCAGCACGGACCTGGTGGACGACGCGGTGCGCGACCAGGCCGGGGACGACCTGCGGACGGGCACGCTCGTCGCGCTCCCGCCGGCGCTGGTCGTGGCCGCGCTCGCGCTGGGCAGCCTCCTGGCGGCGGCCGTCCCACTGGCGGCGGCGGTCGCGGCACTGGGCACGGGTCTCGGCGTCCTGTACGCCCTGACGTACCTGTCGTCCGGGGCCGTGGTGGTCGACGCGTCGCTGCCCGCGGTCGTGGCCATGCTCGTGACGGCGGTCGCCGTCGGAAACGGGCTGTTCCTGACCGCCCGGTTCCGGGAGGAGCTGCGCACGCTGTCGGGCCTGGCCGCGGAGTCCCGCCTCCTGCGCCGGCGCCGGCGCGACGTCGTGGTGGTCGAGGCGGTGGCCCGGACCACCGCGACGGCGGGCCGGGCCGTCGCGCTCGCGACCCTGGCGCTGGCGGCGGCCACGGCCGGCCTGCTCGCGCTCTCCCCCGCCGCCGTGCTGGGTACCGGGGCGGGCGCCCTGGCGGCCGTCGTGCTCGCACTGCTCGCCGCGGTCACCCTCGTGCCCGCACTGCTGGCCCTCACCGGGCGCCGGCTCGCCCGCCCCGACGTGCTGCGGCCCCCCGGACGTCTGGGCCTGCGGTACCGGGCGGTGCGGGAGCGGGTGGTGCGCCCGCGCCGCGTGGCCACCCGCTTCGTGCGCAGGCACCGGTGGGCCGTCGCCGTCGGCTGCCTGGTGGTGCTGCTCGGGTTCGCGGCTCCGGGCACGGCGCTGCAGGTGCGTTCCACGAGCGCCATCGAGCTGCTGCCCGACGACGCCGAGCAGCGCCGCTTCTTCGAGGTCCTCGCGGCGTCCTACCCGGCCAGCGAGGGCGCCGAGGTGACGGTCGTCGCCCGGGCGGCCGCCGGTGACGTCGGGCCGCTGGCCGCCGAGGTCCGCGAGGTGGAGGGCGTCACCCGGGTGGACGGGCCGGACGCCCTGGACCCGGCGGGCCCGGGCGCCGCACGGGGGTCCACGCAGGGCGCCACCCAGGACCACCACGCCGTGCTGGGCGTGCACACCGACGGCGCGGACGCCACGAGCCCGGAAGCCCAGGACGTGGTGCGGGCCGTGCGCGGGCTGGCGGCCCCGCACGAGGTGCTCGTCACCGGCCGGGCGGCCACGCAGGTGGACCTCACGGAGTCGCTCGCGCAGCGGGGCCTGCCCGCCGCCGCGGTCGTGGCGGCCGTGGCGGCACTGCTCGTCCTCCTCGCGACGGGCTCCGCGGTGGTGGCATGCGCCGCCGTGGTCTCGGGCGCCCTGACTCTCGCCGTCTCGCTGGGCGTGCTGGTCCTGACCTTCCAGCACGGGGTGCTGCCGGTGCCGCTGGGGGTGACGTCGGTCGGTGGCATCGAGGCGAACGTGCTCGCCACCGTCGCCGCACTGGCGTTCGGGCTGGGGTGCGCGCACACGCTGCTCGTGACCTCCCGGGTGGCCGAGCTGCGCGCCGGCGGCACGTCCGCCACCGAGGCCGTCCGTCGCGGCCTGTACCGCGCGGGGCGGTCGGTCCTCGCGGCCGTGCTGGTGGTCGTGGTGGTCTGCGCGGCGTTCATGGCCGGTGGCGGGCTGGTGATCAACGAGACCGGGTTCGCCGTCACCGTCGCCGCCCTGGTCGACCTGCTGGTCCTCGCGCTGCTCTGGCCCGTCGCCCTGGTCGTGCTGGGCCACCGGGCCTGGTGGGCGCCACCGGCCGTCCGCGCGGCGCAGGCCCGCCTCAGCTGACGCCGGGCCGCACCCGCGTCCCGGGAGCGTCGGCGGGCCAGGGTTCGTTGGGCTCGCGCGGATCGTCGGGCAGCACGGTCCCGACCCAGGCGTCACGCCGCACGCCGCGCTGCAGCGCGTGCCTGCGCAGGGTCGCCTCCAGGCGGAAACCGAGACGCCAGGCGACACGGCGCGACGCCCAGTTGCCGACGTACGCCACCCAGCTCACCACCGACAGCCCGAGCCCGTCGGGGTCGAGCGCCCAGTCCACGACCAGCCGGGCGGCCTCGGTGCACAGCCCGCCGCCGCGCACGTCGGCCGCCATCCAGTAGCCGAGCTCGCCGGCGCGCTCCTCCCCCGGGCCGCCCTCGCACGTCAGCCCCACCATGCCGATCAGCGGTCCGTCGGCGTCGCCCGGCGCGCGCACCGCCCACGTGTACACGGCGCCCTTCGCCCAGCCTTCGGCCACGTGATGGCGTACGAACCCCTCGGCGTGCCTGCGCTCGTACGGCACCGGCACCACCGTCCACTCGGCGACGGCGGGGTCCTGACAGGCCGCGGTGATCGCGTCGACGTCCGCATACGTGGGGACGGACAGGCGGACGTGCTCTGTGGCCAGGACGAACGGTTCCATGGGTCGATCGTGCCACAAAAAGTGGCTCCGACCTGCAGGTTTACCGTTTCGAAGAGGTAGCGGGACGGTCCGGGGTCTGCTCGTCCTGCGGCGTCGGGTCCGCGGGCGGCAGATCCTCCCCGCCGTCGGGCACGGGATCGTCGGGACCCGTGCGGAGCGTGCTGAACACCGACCACGCCACCGCGATCAGCGGGACGGCGATGATCGCCCCGAGGATGCCGCCCACCACCGTGCCGCAGGTGACGCCGAGCGCGACCACCACGGGGTGCAGCGAGACCTGCTTGCCCATGATGAGCGGCTGCAGCACGTGCCCCTCGAGCTGGCCGATGCCCGCGATGCCGAGCGTGACGATCAGCGCCGTCAGGAGCCCGTCGGCGGCGAGCGCCACCACCGCGGCGATGATCATGGCCAGGGGCGCCCCGATGAGCGGGATGAAGGTACCGATGAAGACGAGCACGGCCAGGGGCGCCGCGAGCGGCACGCCGAGGATCGAGAGGAAGATGCCGGCCAGGATGCCGTTGGAGATCGCGACCAGGACGATGCCACGGGTGTAGCCGGAGAACGTGTACCAGCCCGCGCTGGCGACGGCGTGCCACCGGTCCCGCGTACGAGCGGGCACCTGCGCCATGAACCAGCGCCACATCGAGGCGCCCGACGCGACGAAGAAGACGGTGCAGAAGATCGCGAGCACCACCACCGCGACGCCCTCGACGATCGAGCCGGCGCTCTCCGCGGCGCGGCCCACGAGGGTCTCGGCGTTCCGCTGGAGCCAGTCGGCGGCGTCGTCGATCCACTGGTCTCGGGTGTCCACGTCGACGTCGACCCGCAGCGGGTTGTTCTCGATGAAGTCGACGATCTGGTCGATGCCGGTGTTGAACTGCCCCGCCAGCCGTTCCCACTGTCCGGCGACGGAGACCACGACGTAGGTGAGCAGGCCCCCGACCACGAGCACGCCGGACAGGATCGCGGCGGCCGTGGCCAGGGCGCGGGGCATCGCCCGGCTGTAGAGGTCGGTGAGGGGGTTGAGCACGGCGGTGAAGACCAGCGCCAGGAAGACCGCCACGAAGACGATCAGCACCTGGGTGACCGCCCAGAACACCAGGGCGACCCCGGCGACCAGCACGATCAGGCGCCAGGACCACCCGGCGGAGGTGCGCAGCCAGGGCGGCAGGACAGGTTCGTTCAGCACCAGGACGCGGCGCTCGGCGTCCGGTCGTGGTGCGGGGTCGGTCGGTGCGGGGTCAGGCACCGAGTCAGTCTGCCTCATGGCTGGGCGCCGCGCCCTGCGTCGTGGCACGTGTCGCGCCCTGCGCCGGCACGTGGTGCGCTCCCCCGGCCGTCCCGGCGAGCGGCGTCCTGCGCAGCGTGCTGAACACGGCCCACGTCACCGCGGTGAGCGGCACCGCGACGACGGCACCCAGCAGGCCACCCAGCACCGAGCCCGCCGCGACGACGAGCGCCATCACCACGGGATGCAGCGAGACCTGCTTGCCGGTGATCAGCGGCTGCAGCACGTTCGCGTCGATCTGCGCCACCACGACCATGCCGATCAGCACCACGAGCGCCAGCACCGGGCCCTTGGCGGCCAGCGCCACCAGCACGCTGACGACGATCGCGGCGACCGGGCCGATCATCGGGACGAACGCCCCCAGGAACACCACCACGGACAGCGGGAGCGCGAGCGGTACGCCCACGACGGTCAGGAAGATCCCGGCCATGACGCCGTCGGACAGCGCGACGAAGAACATTCCCCGCGTGAACCCCGAGAACGCCGTCCAGCCGGCGCCCGCGGCGGTCTGCCAGCGGTCGTGCCGGTCCGCCGGGACCAGGGAGAGCACCCACCGCCACATCCGGTCGCCCTGGGTCAGGAAGAACACCGTGCAGAAGATCGCCAGCACGACCGCGGTCGCGCCCTCGGCGATCGACCCGGCGCTCTCCGCGGCGGTGCCGGCGAAGGCACCGCCGTTCTGCTGGAGCCAGGCACCCCCGTCGGCGAGCCACTCCTCGGGACCGCCCAGGCCGGCGAGGAGCGGGACGCCGGTGAGGAGACCGGAGAGGTCGGTGAGGCCCGTGCCGAACTCCGTGGCGAGCTCGTCCCAGCGGCTCACCACGGAGGAGACCACGTAGGTCACCAGTCCGCCGACGGCGAGCACCGCGGTCAGCAGCGACGCGGCCATGGCCAGCCCGCGGGGCATCACCCGGTCGTACAGGTCACCGAGCGGCAACAGCACGGTCGTGAACACGAGGGCGAGGAACAGCGCGACGAACACGACCTGGACCAGGCCCACGACGTAGAACACGACGGCGACGGCGACCACGATGCCGACCAGCCGCCACGCCAGGTCGCCGGTGGACCGGATCCAGGGTGCGCCGAAGGTGGCCCGCGGGCTCGTGGGGTCCGGGGGGACCAGGGCCGCGCCCTGGTGCTCGGTGGCCGCCGGGTCCGGGGCCGCCGGCCGGGGGGTGGTCGGCGACTCCGCCGCTGTCGTCGGCGCTACCGTCGGCGCGTCAGCCGTCATCGCCATGCTCCCACTATTTGTTTTGGGCGAATTGTCCAGGCGGACGTTAGCGGGAGGTCACGGCTCGCGACAACCGGTACGGGCCGGTCACCCGCCGTCGGCCGGCGCGGGCCGCCGGGATGCGTGCTCGTCCGCCAGGATCGCGTAGTTCAGCTCGGTGGCCCACGCGCCGTCGTCCGGCCGGATGTCGCTCTCGACCAGACGCGCCTCCCTGCGCATGCCGAGGCGCTCGCACACCCGGGCCGACGGTGTGTTCTCCTCGTCGAGGCGCGCGAACACGCGGTGGAAGCCGTAGGTGCCGAACGCGACGTCGAGCGTCGCCCGGACCGCCTCGGTGGCATACCCGGCGCCGGCCACCTCCGGACGAAATCCGTAGCCGACCTCCGCCTGCCCGGTTCCGGGCGCCCACTTGAGGAGCGTCTCCCCGATGACGCGCCGGTCCGCCCGGTCGACGACCGCGAGGACCAGCACGTCGCCCGCCATGGAGAACGGCGCGTCCGACCAGTCGATCAGCTTGCGCTCGGCGACCTCGCGCGTCCAGGGCGGCTGGAACATGTAGCGCGCCACCTCCGGCCGCGAGCGCCAGACGAGGAACGCATCGGCGTCGGCAGGGATGACCGGGCGGAGCTCGAGGCGTTCGGTGGTCAGGGGCCAGTGCGAGGTCGTCACGCTTCGTGAGTGTGCCAGCCGTGCGGCAGCGGCGGCATGCGCGGGTCTCGCCGGCGGCGACGGGCGCCGTCGTGCGGCGTCCGGGGCCCTGCCCGGTCACGGGACCCAGGTCACACGGCTTTCGATTCGGAACCGACCCGTCCTGCGTGCTATGTTTTTCCCCGCACCGGAACGGCGGAAACGCCGGGATCGGTCCACCTGTCCGGGTGGCGGAATGGCAGACGCGCTAGCTTGAGGTGCTAGTGCCCTTTATCGGGCGTGGGGGTTCAAGTCCCCCTCCGGACACCAATGTAGTTGCAGGTCAGAGGGATTTTGTTATCACTTTGACTTCCGTGTAATCACCCGGTGTGAGCACGATCCACCCGGGGAGCGCCCCCGTTTCACCTGGATTCACCGTCGAACTAGGATGCCAGCCCTCGCCGCGCCTGCTGTAGGCCCAGGGCACTCTTGGGGCACACTGGGGCGGTGCCCTCATCGCCCCGGGTCCGAGCAGCCGACCAGCGACCCCGTAGTGGTCCTGGGCGCCTGACCGTGTATCCCGTCCCTGACCAGACCGGTCGCACCGTCGTCGTCACCGGCGCCAACAGCGGCACGGGCCGTGAGGCGGCCGAACGGCTGGCAGCGGCGGGTGCCCGTGTGATCTTCGCCGTCCGCAACCCCGAGAAGGGCGCCGAGGCGCTCGCCGAGGTCCTGCGGAGCCGGCCCGACGCACATGCCGAGGTACGGGTCGTCGATCTCGCCGACCTTGCGTCGGTGCGCGCGTTCGCCGAGGGCCTGCGGCGCGACCTCGACCGGCTCGACACCCTCGTCAACAACGCCGGCGTCATGGTCCCGCCCCGGCGTCACGAGACCGCCGATGGTCATGAGCTGCAGTGGGGAACCAACTTTCTGGGCCCGTTCGCCCTGACCAACCTGCTCCTGCCACTGCTTCTGGCCGCGCCCGCACCGCGCGTCGCCACCATGAGCTCAGGCGCCGCAAACCTGGGCCGCATCGACTTTGCCGACCTCGACTGGGAGCGCCGGCGATACCGCCCGTGGGCCGCGTACGCGCAGTCCAAGCTCGCCGACGTGCACCTCGCCCGCCACCTGGCGCACCTGGCCAGGGCACGGGGCTGGAGCCTGGTCAGCAACGCCGCCCACCCCGGCTTCACGCGCACGAACCTGCAGACCGCCGGGCCCAACCTGGGCCGCGAGCACCCGGTCACCCGGCCCGTGGGCTGGCCCCTCCCGAACATGGAACCCCAGGAGGGCACGGGTTCGATCCTGTTCGCGGCTGCCGATCCTGCCGCGTTGCCCGGTGCTTACTACGGTCCCCGTCACTTCATCACGGGGTACCCCCATCGAGCCGGCCTCAGCCGACGCATGCGCGACGCCACGACGGCGGCCCGCCTCTGGTCGGCCGCCGAGGAGATCACGTCGACCACGGCCACTGCTCGGTAGTGCTGGACGGGATCTCCAGGACTGATCTCTTGGAGTCCTTCGCCCGCACGGTGACGATCACCGCGGCCGGGCTCTGCGTAGCCCTCGGAGCAGCCGGCGACCCACCGCACCAGCGATGCTGCGCGGGCTCAGCTGGCGCAGGAACGCGAGCTGGTTGACGACGTTCCAGTGCTCGACGATCTGACCGTCCCGCACGCGGACGATGTCCATCACCTCGAGCGCGAGAGCGCGTCCGGACGCCGGAACGCCCATGAGGTCCCCCGTGTGCGTGCCGTGGAACGTCTTGTGCGTGGCGGCCCGGTCGCCGGAGACCAGCAGCTGATGGATCTCCACCCGAAGATCCGAGAGCCCGGTGTGCAGCATCTCGAACTGGTCCAGGACGGCTTGCCGGTCACCCGACGAGCCCGGGTCCGGGGTCCGGTTGACGAAGTCGGCGGCGAGGAGCTCCTCACCCACCCGCCGTGTCCCGTTGCCCTGGAACTCTTCCACGAACAGCCTCACGACCGCCCCGGTGTCTTCGTTCATGCCACGAACGCTACGCTGCTGCGCGGCGCGGTCGACCATGCGGAGCAGGTCCAGTTCGGCCGGCTGTTCGCCGACGAGCACGATGTCGGGCACGCGTGAGCACGCCGTGCCGGGGCGCGAGCAGCCAGGCAAGGAGGAACACCGCCGTGGCGACCAGGACGATCGTGCCGCCGACCGGGAGGTCCAGGCTCCATGACAGGTACAGGCCGACGAGCGCCGACGCCCCGCCGATGGTCGGTCCGAGCAGCATCATCGGGCCGAGCCGGTCGGTCAGCAGCCGGGCGGCCGCGGCGGGCGTGACGAGGAGGGCCAGGACCAGGACGTTGCCGATGGTCTGCACCGAGATCACGATCGCGGCGGCGACGACCACGTAGAGCAGCAGGTCGAGCCGCAGCACGGGCAGCCCGAGGGCGCGCGCGCTCTCCCGGTCCAGGCTGACGGCGACCAGCTCCTTGTGGAACGCGAACAGCACGGCCATCAGGACCAGTCCGACGACGACGGCGATCAGCACGTCCTCGTCGGGGATGCCGACGATGGATCCGAACAGGAAGTCCTGCAACGACCCCGCGTACCCGGGCGCCGCCGAGATGATCACGATCCCGAGCGCGAACGCGGCGACGAAGAAGACGCCGATCACGGAGTCCTCGCGCAGCCGGCGGTTCTGCGCGAACAGCGCGACCAGCAGGGCCGTGGTGATCCCGGCGATCGCCCCGCCGAGCACGAGCGAGCCCTGCAGCACGAACGCCACCGCGAGACCGGGGAACACGGCGTGTGCCACGGCGTCGCCGATGAAGGCCATGCCGCGCAGGACCACGTGGGTGCCGACCACGCCGCACACCACGCTCGAGAGCACGGCCATGAGCAGCGCCTTGGGCAGGAAGGCGAGGTCGGGGTTGACCAGGTCCTGGACGAAGTCGACGGGCGAGATCATGCGCGACCGCCCCCGTCCGGCGCGCCGGCCGCCCGCCCCCGGGCGACCTCGCTGATCGCCGTGAGCAGCGGGGATCCGGCGGAGACGCCGAAGGCCGTCATCCATGGTTCCGGGCCGGCCAGCTCCGCGGGCGTGCCGGAGGCGACGACCGTCCCGTTCAGCAGGCACAGGCGGTCGCACGCGTGGACCGCGCCCACCAGGTCGTGGTTCGTCATGATCACTGCTCGCTCCTCGTCCGCCAGCTCGCGGAACAGCTCGGTCAGGTGTTCCTGGGTGGGTACGTCCAGGCCGGTGAACGGCTCGTCCAGCAGCAGGATCCGGGGGTCGAGGGCGAGGGCGCGGGCCACCAGGACCCGTTGGCGCTGGCCGCCGGAGAGCTCCCCGACGGGCCGTCGCCGCAGGTGGGTCATCTCCACGCGGTCCAGCGCGTGGCGTACCGCCCGGTAGTCCTGCGCCCCGGCTCCGCGCAGCCAGCCGATCCGGGTGACCCGCCCGGTCAGCACGGCGTCCTCCACGGTGACGGGGAAGTCCCAGGCGAACTCGTGACGTTGCGGCACGTAGCCGATCGAGCGCGTCGGGCGTGCTGCCCTGCCGTACCCCCGGCCCGAGCGGACGTCCTGACCCGTGATGCTGATCCGGCCGGACGACGGCACCAGTCCCAGCACGGCCCGCAGCAACGTCGTCTTGCCCGCGCCGTTCGGGCCGACCAGCCCCAGCAGCTCGCCCTCGGCGACCTCGAGCCGCACGTCCTCCAGCACGGACCGGCCGCCGAGCACGACGGCCAGGTCGCGCACCTGCAGCACCGTGGCCGCACCCGAGCGGGCACCGGTGCTCGCGTCGCCCGCGACGGTCGCCGTCACGACTCGTCCCCGGCGTCGCGCTCGGCCGCCGCACGCGCCCGACGCGCGCCCGACACCCGCGCGACCAGGACCGCGAGCAGCGCGAGACCCCCCAGCACCGCCGCCCAGACCAGCACACCGGGGCTGTCGCCCGACGAGGCCGCGCTCGCCTCCGGCGCGTCCGTCGCCTCCACGTCGGTGGCCTCCCCGGTCACGCCGGCGGACGGTGTGCGGCCGGCCGGGGCGTCGTCGTCGGCCACCGCGAACGCCGCGGCCGGATCGGTGTCCTCCCCCACCGCGAACACGAGACTGCTCCGGTCCTCGGCCTGCGTCCCGTCGGTCAGGTCGGCCAGCATGGTGACGTCCAGCCGGTAGATGCCCGGTTCGGTGAACACCCAGTTCGCGTGGACATGGGTGTTGACCTCCATCCACAGCTCCTGCGGCAGGGGTTCGCCCGAGTCCCACAGCACGTTCGGTGGTCCGGACACACCCTCCTGCAGGAACACGAACACGTCACCGGGACCGTCGAGCGCGTCGAGGCGCAGCGACGCACCCTGGCCGATCGCGTCCACGACCCGGGGGTCCTGGGTGTTCCAGCCGAGCCAGACGACGTCGGGCGCCTGTGTCTGCGGCACCACGTGCAGCGGGGTACCGGGCTCGACGCCGAGGAACGCGTAGTCGGGGCCGTCGGGGGCGGGCAGGGCCGCCGCGTCGCCGAGGTGCAGGACGGTGCGCCCGGGGTCACGCCAGACGGACGGTACCTCGCGGTCGTCCCGTGCGAGCATCGTCCACTCGTCGTCGAGGAAGCGGGGGCCGACGTCGACGTGACCGTCGGTCACCACCACGTCCCCGGTCACCACCTCCTCGCCGGCCTCGACCGTCTGCCGCAGCCCGGCGTCGTCCGGGGCGTCGTCGGCCGCGGCGACCGGCACGACGCCGAGGCCCAGGCCGGCGAGCAGCACGGCGGTGCACGCTGCCGCCGTGCGGCTCCGCGTGGTTCGGGATGTCATGGGGTACTCCTTCATGTCAGGCACCGGCGGAGGCTGTCGGCGTTGGCGCGCATCAGGTCGACGTAGGTGGTGACGTGGTCGTCGAACGCGTCGGAGTAGATCGCGCAGACCCGCAGGTCGTTCTCGCGCGCCACCTCGGTGAGCACGCTGGACCGCGCCGCGAGGTTGGGCTCCAGGAACACCGCCGGGACGTCCAGCGCCCGGACCGTCCGGGTGAGCTTGATCCGGTCGGCCACGCTGGGTTCGGCGGCAGGGTTCGGCGTCACGAAGCCGGCGATGTCGACGTCGTACGCCCTGCCGAGGTAGGCGAAGGCGTCGTGCGTGGTCACGAGGTGTCGGCGGGAACGCGGGACCTGCGCGATGGTGCTCTCCACGTAGGCGTCCGTCTCGCGCAGCACCGCCAGGTAGGCGTCGGCGTTCGCCCGGAACTCGGCCGCCCGTGCGGGGGCGACCGCGGCCAGGGTGTCCCTGATGACCTCCACGTAGGCCCGCGCGTTGCGGACGTCCTGCCACAGGTGCGGGTCGATCTCCCCGTGCACGTGCTTGCCCAGCACTGCCTGGGGCAGCAGGTAGACCTGGTCGCCGGGCCGCCCCAGGAACCCGAAGCCCGGCTGGGCGGGCACGGGCGCGAGCGCCTTGTTCGGTACGGACACCACGGCCTCGGCCGGGTCGAGCCGCTCCGCGTGCGGGTGCGCGGCGGCGTCGTGGGCGTCCGGACCTTCGCCCCCGGCATCGTCCGACGCCACGTCGGCCGCGGTGTCGGCCGCGGTGTCGTCTGGTGTATCGGCTGGTGTGTCGGTCTGGAGCACGATCGCGCCGTCGTCCAGGTCAACGGTGACGTCCGCATGCCCGCCGTCGAGCACCCGGGCGTTCGTCATGCCGGGCACGGTGTAGGGGTCGACGCCGACCGCGAAGGTCACCGACGTCTTCCCCAGCGGCAGCGGGTCCGCGCCGGGTTCGGTCACCAGGTCGGACTCCATGGCGATCCGGTAGATACCCGGTTCGGTGAACGCCCAGCTCATGTGCGTGTGCGCGTCGGCAGGAAGGGTGGCGGTGTCCCGGGCGTACCCGTCGGTGGCATCGAACCCGTCGCCGGAGTCGAAGTAGACCCGTGGCTGGCCGAACGTCTCGGTCAGGTAGCCCGCCAGACGCCCGGGCCCGTCCATGTCCGTCACCCGGAGCCGAACCTCCGACGCCCGTGTCGCGCCGAGCTCCTCGCCGGTTCCACCGATGCGCAGGCCGAGCCAGATGGTGTCCAGGTTGACGTTCTCGACCAGCGGGATCACCTCGGCGGCGTACTTCGTCGCCGACTCCGCCAAGGAGATGTTCGGGGCACTCTCGGACAGGTTCGCGTCCAGGGTGGTGACCACCGAGTGGTCCTCGAGCAGCAGGTAGTTGCTGAAGGCCACGTCGGCGTAGACCACGTCGCGCACGTCGCGCAGGGTCGGGTCGTAGGAGTGGGGGTCGCCGGTGGGCGGCACGATCGAGGTGACCTCCACGCCGTCGCCGGCCACGTTGCGCACCAGGTCGGCGAGGATGCCGGTGGTGGTCACCACGTGCAGCGTGCCGTCGTCCGAGGCGGCGGTCCCGCCCGCGCACCCGGCCAGCAGCACCGCACCCGCCGCGATCCCCCCGACGGCGGCGCGCCGACGGCGGGGCCGCGGGTCCCACGTCATGCCGAGACCCGGCGGCGGCGCGCGATGACGACGAGCACCGCCCCGAGCAGCACGAGGACGCCGGCGAGCAGGAGCGGCGGGAGCACGCTCGCGCCGGTGCTGGCGAGCGCGGCGCGCTGCGCGGCACTGAGGTCGCACTCCGCGCCCGACGCCGTCCGGCCCACGTAGCTGGTCCTCGTGGTGGTCCCCGAGGTATCACCCACGGAGAACTTGAGCGTCGCCGCCCCCGAGGCCGTGCCGCCGCTCTTCAGCGGGACCGACTGCGTCAGGGTCACCGAGTAGACGCCGGGCTCCGTGAACGCCCAGTTCGCGTGCACGTGCTGGTTGAGGGGCACGGACATGGACTTCGGGAACCCGGA
This sequence comes from Promicromonospora aerolata, assembly GCF_042682255.1. Lineage (NCBI taxonomy): Bacteria > Bacillati > Actinomycetota > Actinomycetes > Micrococcales > Promicromonosporaceae > Promicromonospora > Promicromonospora aerolata. Next base: position 865,985 of record NZ_JBHUHF010000001.1, on the reverse strand, counting down.
GAGGGTGCCGAAGCTCTTGGCCCCCACTCCCCCGAACGTGCCGGTCGCGTACACACCCAGCCTGCCCGGCCCCTCGACGCCGTCCAGCGTGAAGGTGACCGGACCGTCCGCCGCCTCGATCAGGCTCGGATGCTGGGTGTTCCAGCCGATCCAGGGAACGCCGGGCTCCTGGACCTGACCGACGGACCAGATCGTCGAACCAGCGGTACCCAGGAAGGCGAACTCGCTTCCTGTCGGCACCTTGTCCTCGGCCGCCTCCCCCAGCCGGAAGGTGAGCGACGCCGGGTCGACCCAGGACGAGGGCTGCTTGCGGTCGTCCTTCACCTGGGCGACGAGCTTGCCGTCCCGAACCATCGAGCCGAAGTCGAAGTGGCCGGAGTCCAGACCGCCCACCTCGGGCGTGCTCACCTCGCGCGTGACCGGCTGCGCCTCGCACTGCTCGGGCTGGGCGCTCGGCACGGTGCCGCCGGTGCCCGGGCCGGCACCCGGGTCGGTGCGCGGACCGTCGCCCGGTCTGTCGCCGGGACGGTTGCCGGGGCCGTCGTCCGGCGACGGGCTCGGGTCGCTGCCCGGGCCGTCGCCGGGGTCGGCTCCGCCGGGCCCGTCCGTCCCCTCTGCTCCCGCACGGAAGTGGTAGTCGGCGGCGGGCCCCGTGATGGTGCGGCCGTCGGAGGTCCGCAGGCGCGGGGTCACCTCCAGGTGGTAGTCGCCGGCGGCGGTGAAGACCCAGTTGGTGTGCACGTGCGCGTTCGCCGCGACCGGGATGGTCCCGCCGTCGGACGCCGTCGTGTCGAGGTACCGGTTGACCGGCTGCCCGAACGAGTCGTTCTGGAACGTGAACACGTCGCCCGGTCCGTCGACCTTCACCACGAGGGACACGGGGCTGCCGGAGGCGGGCGTGATGCCGGTCCCGGCCAGTGAGCTCAGCAGCCGCTCGGTGCTCCAGCCGGCCCACGGCAGGTACTCCTGGTCGCTACCCGTCTGCGAACCGAGCCAGGCGGTCCGGCCGCCGTGCTCACCCAGGAACGACCACGCTCCGGTCGCCTCGGGCAGCTCGACCCGGCCCCGTGGATCCGCATAGGCCAGTGTCACGTCCTCCGGCGAGCGGTAGACGGTGCGGTCGGCGTGGATGCGGGTGTCGTCCTTGACCGACAGGGTCAGGCGGCCGGAGTCGTCGTCATAGGTGGTCTCGAAGGCATCGGCATGCCCGTGGTCGAGCACGTACTCCCGGTCCTTGCCCGGCTCCGGGTCCGTCCCGGGGCCGGACGGCGTCGGGGTCGGAGTCGGCGTCGGCGTCGGCGTCGGAGTGGGTGTCGGGGTCGGAGTGGGCGTCGGCGTCGGGTCCGGCACCTCCGCGACCGAGAGAGTGACGGGCTCGGAGGTCCCGGCGACCCGGTCGCCGTCGAGCAGGACCGCGCGCACGCGCGCCCCGTCGTCCGCGCCGACCAGCTCACGCCGGTAGACGGCGGAGTCCTGGCCGTCGACCGGAGCGAACTGGTCCGAGCCTCCGGGGGCGACGTCCCAGCGATAGTCCGCCAGGTCGGTGGCCGGGTCCTGGGCCGCGGTCAGCACCGCCGTGTCGCCCACCGTGTACTCGGCCCGGTCGGCCGAGACGGTGACCGCCGTCGTGACCGGTCGTTCGCCCACCCGCACGTGGTAGGTCGCCGCATCGCCGCTCACCGTGTCCCCGCCCGACGTCGCGAGCGACGGCGTCACGGTCAACGTGTAGTCGCCCGCCGCGGTGAAGATCCAGTTGGTGTGCACGTGCGCGTTCGCCGCGACGGGGATGGTCCCGCCGTCGGACGCCGTGGTGTCGAGGTAACGGTTGATCGGCTGGCCGAACGAGTCGTTCTGGAACGTGAGCACGTCACCCGGCCCGTCGACGGTGACGTCGAGCGACACGGGCTGCCCCGGAGCCGGCGTGATACCGGTCCCGGCGAGCGAGTCCAGGAGCCGCTCGGTGCTCCAGCCGACCCAGGGGGCGTACCCCTGGTCGCTGCCGGTCTGCGAGCCGAGCCACACCGTGGCGCCGCCGTACTCGCCGAGGAAGGCCCAGCCGCCCTCGGCCGCGGGCAGCGTGACCTGGCTCCGTGGGTCCTCGTACGCGAACGTCGTCGACTCGGGCGTCCGGAAGACGGGGTCGCCGTCGTAGATGCGGGTGTCGTCCCGCACCGAGAGCACGAGCTTGCCGGCGTCAGCGTCGTACGTCGTCTCGAAGCCGTCGACGTGCCCGTGCGTGAGCACGTGCTCGCGGTCGGGCACAGCGGCGGACGCCGGCGCGGCGGCGAGCGCCGTCGGGCTCAGCGCGGGGACGACCAACGCGCTGAGCAGCGCGACGATGGCCGACAGGACGATGGCTTTATGAGAACGATTCTCAGTCACGCCTCGAAGTGAACCAGGACTGAGAATCGTTATCAAGAACGAATGTGGCATTTCACCCGTCCGCCGGACGTCGTCGTGCCGGGGACGGGCGACAACTCGTTGAAGGTGGCTCTGATAACGGTTATCGTTCGCAAACGTGACCGGAAGATCGCGAACCCGCCCGAGCCAGAGGCCCTGTCCTCCAGAGCCCAGGACGAACCACTCACCAGGAGGAACACGTGGATCCCGCTGAGTTCTGGGCGACGGGCGACTACGCCGTCGTCGGCGACCTGTGGGCGCAGCCCGGGCGCGACCTGGCTGCGGCCCTTCCTGTCCAAGGAAAGGACGTGGTCGACCTGGCCACAGGAACCGGTGTGACGGCGATCGCCGCCGCCGCCCGCGCGGCACGGTCCGTGGTGGGCGTGGACGTGACTCCCGACCTGCTCCTGGAGGCCGCGCGCCGGGCCGAGCGCGCAGGCGTCGACGTCACCTGGCTGACCGCCGACTTCCTGTCGGTGCCGCTCCCGAGCCGGTGCGCGGACCTGGTGACGTCGACCTTCGGCATCGTCTTCGCCGCCGACCTGGCTGAGGCACGCCGCCTGGCCCGGCCCGGCGGCCGGATCGTCTTCACGAGCTGGTCCGCCACCGGCCTCTTCGGTCGGGTCCGGCAGACGCTGGCGCCCTTCTTCCCCGCGGCTCCCGAGCCGTGGCACGAGACCGCGGACGGCATCCACGCCGTGGCAGGTCCGGACGGACAGGTCACCGAGGAGTCGTTCGTCATGACCGTGGAGTCGGCCGAGCAGTTCGTCGGCCAGCTCGAACGGCACAGCGCACCCATCGTCCTGGGCGCCGCGAGCCTCGGACCGGTGTGGCCCCAGGCGCGCGAACGACTCCTGGACACGGTGCGCGAGGCAGGTGAGCTCGGCGACGACGGCTTCCGGCTACCGGTCGGCTACCTGCGCACCACGCTCCGCGAACCGTGAGCCGGCCCGTCAACCGCACGGTCGAGGTCGTCGTCATCGGCGGTGGCCAGGCGGGCCTGTCGATGGGCGAGCGCTTGCGGCGCGCCGGTCGCGAGTTCACCATCCTGGAGGCGAGCGACCGCATCGGGCACGGCTGGCGGTCGCGGTGGGACTCGCTGCGGCTGTTCACCCCTGCTCGGTACAGCCAGCTGCCTGGACTGCCCCTGCCGCTGCCGTCATGGTCCTACCCCGGCAAGGACCAGATCGCCGACTACCTCGAGCGGTACGCCGCCGAGCTGGGCCTCCCGGTGGAGGCCGGAACGCGGGTCACGGCATTGCGGCGAACGGGACCAGGGTTCAGCCTGGAGACGACCGCAGGGCCCTGGGAAGCCGCGCAGGTGGTGGTGGCCACCGGCCCGTTCCAGACCCCGTCCGTCCCGGCGGCCGCACACGGCCTCTCGGGGCACGTCGTCCAGGTCCACAGCAGCGGATATCAGCGGCCGGAACAGCTGCCCGGCGGGACGGTCCTGGTCGTCGGCGGCGGGAACTCTGGCTATCAGATCGCGTGGGAGCTCGCCCGCAGCGGTCGCGACGTGCACCTGTCGAGGGGGCAGCACAACGTGAGCGTGCCGCAGCGCATCCTGGGCCGCGACCTCTTCTGGTGGCAGGACGTACTCGGCGTTCTCGACATGCCTGGCGAGAGCCGGCTCGGTCGCCGCATGCGCGCGCACGACAGCACCGTGATCGGCCTTCCGCTGCGCGAGCTCACCGCCGCCGGCGTCACGCTGCACGAGCGGGTCGTGCGCGCCGAAGGGAGCTCGGTCCAGCTCGCCGACGACACCGCCCTGGAGGTCGACGCGGTCGTCTGGGCCACGGGGTTCCGCACCGACTTCTCGTGGATCCGGATACCGGAGGCCCTGGACGAGTCAGGCAGCCCCGTCCATCGCCGTGGCGTCAGCACCGTCCGTGGCCTCTACTTCCTGGGCCTCCCGTGGTTGCACACCACCGGCTCGGCGCTGCTCGGCTTCGTCTGGCGCGACGCCGCCCACCTGGCCGCCACGATCGAGGCCCGGTGTCCTCCCGTCGACGGCGGGAGGACCGGCGCGCCGGACCGGGTCAGCTGAGCCGGTCCGCCTGGGCGTGCAGGTACTCCTGTTCGGGACTGCTCGTCGTCAACCGCGCGGCCCGCACGTAAGCCTCCCGGGCCGCCGCGTGATTCCCCTCGGCCTCGAGCAGGTGTGCGCGCACGGCGTGCAACCTGTGGTGCCCGCGCAGCGGCTCGGTGTCCTGGAGCGTGTCGAGCCGGCTGAGCCCGGCGCCCGGGCCGCGGACCATCGCCAGCGCGACGGCGCCGTTCAGCATGACCATCGGGGTGGGCCAGATGCGCTCCAAGAGCTGGTAGAGCAGCAGGATCTGGGGCCAGTCCGTGTGCTCGGCGGCGCGTGCCTCGGCATGGACGGCTGCGATGGCCGCCTGAAGCTGGTACGGGCCAGGTCCGGTCCGTGATCGCGACAGCGCCGCCGCGACGAGCCGGCAACCCTCGCTGATCAGGGGCTGGTCCCACAGCGACCGGTCCTGCTCGGTCAACGGGACGAGCCGGCCCTGGGCGTCGGTACGCGCGGCGTGCCGGGCCTCCGTCAACAGCATCAGGGCCAGCAGGCCGGCGACCTCACCGTCCACGGGCAGCCTCGCGTACAGGTCCCTGGTGAGGCGAATGGCCTCCGCGGTCAGGTCGGGACGCTGCAGGTCCGCGCCGACGGTGCTCGTGTAGCCCTCGTTGAAGACCAGGTACAGCACCTGGAGAACCGCGGGCAGGCGATCGTGCAGGCGTCGTTCCGCCGGCACCTGGAACCGTGCACCCGAGTCCCGGAGGCGACGCTTGGCCCGGCTGATCCGCTGCGCCATCGTGCTCTCCGGCACCAGGAACGCTGCGGCGATCTCGGCCGTCGTCAGCCCGCCCACGGCCCGCAAGGTCAAGGCCACCTGGGATGCGGCCGGCAAGTCAGGATGGCAGCACAGGAACAGCAGCGCGAGGGCGTCGTCGTGGTCCCCGGCGCTCTCCTCGTCCGCGGCCGGCTCGAACATCCGGCCGCTGGTGGCCGCTGCCGCGACGTTCTCCTCACGGCGGCGGCGCGAGGAGTCGCTGCGCATCATGTCGGTGAGCCGACGGTCCGCGACCCGCACGAGCCAGCCACGAGGGCTCTGCGGCACGCCGTGCTCGCGCCACTGCACGGCGGCGGCCAGCAGGGCCTCCTGGGTCGCGTCCTCGACGGCCCCGAAGTCCGTGTGGCGACGGGCCAGCGCGCCGATCACCTGTGGGGTCAGCCGACGCAGCGTCTCGTCGACCACGGGATCGGGGCTCACATCTCCAGCCCGGACGGGTCCATCAACGGTCGCACCTCCACGGCACAGTCGCGAGCGTCGGGGAAGCGGGCGGCAATCTCAGTCGCCCGCTCCATGCTCTCGCAGTCCACCAGGAAGTACCCGGCCAGCTGCTCCTTCGCCTCGCCGAACGGTCCATCGGTCACCTCCGGGGCACCCTCACGGACCGTCACTGTCCGGGTGTTCAGGGGGTCCGACAACGCACCGGAGCCGACGAGCTCACCGGACTCGGCGATCTCCTGCAGCAGATCGCCCAGCTGCCCCAACCGGGACTGACGCTCCGCGTCGGACAGCTGCTCGCGTTGGTGCAGGAACATCGGGTGAACCCAGCTCTGCGGATTGCTGTAGATCAGGATCATGTATTTCACTGCCCCGCCCTCCGACGTCTCGTAGCCGTGCCGGGCCGTGCCCGCACGCCTTCCTCACTGTGACATCGGATCCGATCGGGCGGCTTCGACACGGGCTGCCTGGATGTCGAGCGGCCGGGATCGGCTCCGATGTCCCTCGACAGATATGAAACGGGCTTCACGCACGAGGGAGTGACCATGGTTGCCGTGCACGGAAGTGCGAGCGACACCGGCCGACGACGGACCCTCCTCTGGTGGGCGGTCCTGAGCGGTTCGGTCTCGTCCCTGGTGGTGCTGTCGGCGGCGTTGGACGGCGCGAGCCGGCTGGGTGCGCCGCAGTACTGGACGTGGGTCCTGACCGGGCTCCAGGTCCTCGCCCTCCAGGCGGCCGGGCAGCGACGGAGCTGGGCATGGCCGCTCGGTGCCAGCGTCCAACCGGTCTGGATCACCTACGCCATCCTCACCGGTCAGATCGGGTTCATCCCTGGCTGCGTCGTCTCCTCGGTGGTGCAGTTCCGCAACGCTCTCACCTCGCTGCCGGGCCGGACCCAAGAATCTCCTCCAGCCGAAAGGACACACACATGCACACCGTGACATCACAGGACGGTACCCGTATCGCCTACGAGCGCAGGGGCCACGGGCCGTTGGTCGTACTGGTCGCGCCCGCCCTGCACGACCACCGGCTCGGGCTCCCCCTCGCGGAGGAGCTGGCCGGCGAGTACACCGTCATCAGCTACGACCGGCGCGGCCGAGGCGCCAGCGGTGACACCGCCCCGTACGCCGTGGAGCGCGAGATCGAGGACCTCGCCGCGCTGATCACCGCCGAAGCCGCGTCCGCGGCGATCTACGGCCATTCCTCCGGTGGCGGCCTCGCGCTGCACGCCGCGGCCCACCACCTCCCGGTGACCCGGCTCGTCGTGCACGACCCGCCCTACGGGCCCGACTCCGAAGATCACCGTCGCGGCGCACGAGCCATCGCCGAAGAGGTCACCAACCTGTTGAGCCAGGGCCTGCGCCGCGAGGCCGTCGCCTCGTTCCTGCTCGCCGCCGGTATGCCGCACGAGGCGGCACAACAGACGAGCCAGGACCCGGCGCTCGAGTCCATGGCCCCGACACTCGCCTACGACCTGGCCGTGATGGGCAACCTGGAGCACGGCGGTACCGTCCCGACCCAGCTCCTTCCTCAGATAGCCGTACCCACCCTCGTCCTCAACGGCGGTGAGAGCCCTCAGTTCATGTCGGAGTCGGGTCGCCAGATCGCGAGCTCGCTGCCCGACGGGCACCAGGAGATCCTCGACGGCCAGGAGCACTTCGTGCCGGCCGCCGACCTGGCACCCCGGATCGCTCAGTTCCTCAGGACGTGACTCCGCACGGCACGACGTCGGCGCGCCGACCCGGTGATCAGCCTGCCCATGGTGCGCGGAGCTCCTTCCAGTCGACGACGCTCAGCGGGACCGTCAGGACCGGGCGGTGCTGATGGTGCGCCAGGTGGACCGCGACCGACCCCTCGAAGAACTCCCGCACCCGCGCCCCACCGCCCGGAGCTCGGGTACCGACCACGATGACCGCCGCGTCCACGGCGCGGGCGAGGTGCGTCAGCGCCCGGTCCGGGCGGCCGGCCAGGTAGCGCAGCTCCCACGGGACCGTCGAGCCGCGCAACGCGCGCGCCAGCTGCGTGCGCAGCACGGCCTCCGTATCGTGCCAGGCGTGATCGACGGCGTCCGGGTCGATCGGCGCATGGTGCACGGACCCGTCCGGATGTTCCTCGACCGTGTAGCGGGCGGTGTCGGCGAAGGCGAAGTACACCGCTGGTGACCCCGCGGTGTGCGCCCAGTCCACCGCGGTCAGCGCAACCAGAGCGGCCTGGCCGGGTACTACCCCGACCACGATCGGATGGCCCGAGAACGGTGTCATCCGATCGATGCTCGGCTGCGGGACAGGTCGGTCGCTCACCACGCACCACCACCTTCTGCGGGCAGCACGCTCCTGCCCGTCGTCCGACGAGACAGGAACCATCAGCCGTCACGGCGGTTCGGACACGCACAGTGCCCCGGCGGGATCCATCACCGATCATTTCAGCGTACTCCGTGACCGGCGGTGGAATTGGCGGTCGCACCGGAGGGTTCCCTCGAGTAGCGGACGCCGTGCGGGAGCTGGATCGGGAGCCTCCGCCCACTCAGAGACGACCCCGCACAGTTCGTCGGAAGGGTGGGAACCAATGCTGCGGTCGACAAGGTCGCTTGCCGAGTGTCACCAGGTGGCACGGTTGCTGCAGGCCTATCTCGACGGTGAGCTGGATGCCGGACGCGCACGTCGCGTGGCTGTGCATCTCGACGGCTGCTGGCGCTGCGGCCTGGAGGCGAGCGCGTACGAGGCCATCAAGGTCGCGGTGTCGGCCGTCAGCACGCACGGCGGACCGGTCTCCCACGAGGCCGTCGCGCGCTTGCGCGACTTTGCCGATCGCCTCGCTGAGGCGCAGCCATGACCGACGAGCCGACACCCTGGTCGGCGTACCTGCAGGCCTACCACGCACATCAGCCTGGCATCACCGAGGCGGCACTCGACCACGCCCGTGACCCGCTCCTCGGCTCGCCCTATGACTGGCTCGCTGCCGCCCTACCTGACCAGCCAGGTCGCGTGCTCGACGTCGCCTGTGGCAACGCTCCCCTGCAGCCACGGCTGACGGGCCCCATGTCCTATCTCGGGGTCGACCTGTCCGAGGCCGAGGTACAGGCGGCCCAGAACCGGGGCCGAGGACCGGTGGTCCGCGGCGATGCACGAGCCCTACCTGTGCCCGATGCCTCCGTCGACGCCGTCGTCTCCTCGATGGGTCTCATGCTGGTCCAGCCTCTTGCCGCGGCCATCGACGAGATGGCACGGGTGCTGCGCCCGAACGGCACGGCTGCATTCCTCCTGCCGGCCCGGACACTCTTGCGTCTTGCGGACCTCCGGCCGCTCGCGCTCCTCGGCCTGCATCTGCGTGGACCTGGCTCGATGCCGCAGCACGTGAGCCGGCGCCGGATCACCGCCCTCCTGGAACAGGCGGACCTGGCTGTCACGCAGGCAACGACGCATCGGTTCCCCTTCCCTCTGCACACCGCCTCCGACGCACGTCTCGCGGTCCGGTCGCTGTACACGCCCGGCCGGAGCCCCGAGCGGCTGGCGGATGCCGAAGCCGCCCTGACGGCGATCTCTCGGCCTGGACGGCAGCTGCCGCTGCCGCTGCTTCGTGTGGTGGCCCGCAAGCCGGGATGAGACGTTCGACGTGTCAGTGCGTCGAGTTCAGCGGAGAAGGGGACGAGAGGACGAAGATATGACCGACCGGGACTCCGTGCTGGATCGCCTTGCCGGCTGGTGGGCGAGCACGCGACCGGTGTCGACCGAGAGCCGGACGGTCCTCGCGGACCGGTGGGCCGGGCTGCCGGACGGTGTCCGCACACCCGCCCAGCTGCTCGGCAGGCACGCCATGGGGTGCGAAGGGACGCACGGCGTCTTTCCGAAGTGCAATCTGACCTGCACCCCCTGCTACCACTCCGCGGACGCGAACAAGGTGCGCGTCGACGCCGAGCACACGCTGACCCACGTCGAGGCGCAGATGGCCCACCTGCGCCAGCGGCGGGGCCCACGCGCTCACGCCCAGCTCATCGGCGGTGAGGTCACGCTGCTCGACCCCGACACGCACGCCGAGGCGCTGCTGATCATGCGCAGACACGGGCGGGAGCCGATGAGCTTCACGCACGGCGACGTCGACGAGGACTACCTGCGCGAGCTGGTCCGATCCGCCGACGGCACGGTGCGGCTGCCGCGGGTGTCGTTCGCCGCACATCTCGACTCCCTCATGCGGGGTCGTCGAGGGCTGCCGCGGCCACGCAGCGAGGCGGAGCTCGCGCCGTTCCGCCGCGAGTTCGCGGAGAAGTTCCAGCGGCTGCGGCGCGATCTCGGCATCCGGTCCTACCTCGCCCACAACATGACCGTCACCCCGGCGAACCTCGACGAGGTGGCCGCCGTCGTCCGGCAGTGCCGATCCCTCGGGTTCTCCATGCTCTCCTTCCAGCCCGCTGCCTACCTCGGGGACCCACGCCGGTGGCGCGAGGACCTACGCGCCGCGACGCCGGACGCCGTCTGGGCCGAGATCGAGCGCGGCGCGGGCGCGCGGTTGCCCTGGCAGGGGCTGCAGTTCGGCGACCCGCGATGCAACCGGACGGCCTACGGGTGGCGCGTCGGCGAGCGCTGGGTGCCACTGCTCGACGACACGGATCCAGCCGATCTCGCGGTCCGGGACGCCTTCCTTCACCGGCTGGGCGGGATGCAGGTCGGCGCCACTCCTCCCCGGGTCCTCGTTCCCCGGCTGCTGCGCGCGCTGGTCGCCAACCCGGCTCTCTTCGCGGCGGCTCTGGGCTGGGCCCGGCGGGCGGTGCGACGGTCGGGCGGGCCGGTCTCCGTCGTCCGGAACCCGCCCCGTCCCCTGACCTTCGTGATGCACAACTTCATGGACGCCACCGACGTCGCGCCCGCCTGGGCCCTTCTCGAGGAGGGCGTCCTCAGCGACGACCCGGGCGTGCGCGCCACGCAGGACCGGCTGCGCGCATGCTCGTACACCATGGCCCACCCGGACACCGACCGGCTGGTTCCGGCGTGCGTCCAGCACAGCGTCCTGGACCCCGGCGAGAACGTCGCCCTGCGCGAGCTCCTGCCGCTGGTGGACATCACCTCGGGCCGTGCGACGGCAGCAGCGACCACACAGCAGCGACCAGAGCAAGGAGCCAGGAGATGACCGAGCAAGTCGATGTCGTAGTGGTCGGGATGGGACCCGGAGGAGAGGCGGTCGGCGCCGACCTGGCAGCCGCCGGGCTGTCGGTGGTCGGGATCGAGGCCAACCTGGTGGGCGGCGAATGCCCGTACTACGCGTGTATCCCGTCCAAGATGATGATCCGGGCCGCCAACAGCCTCGCCGAGGCCCGCCGCGTCCACGAACTGGCCGGGTCCGCCACGGCGAAGCCCGACTTCCGCCCGGTCGCGGAGCGCATCCGCGCCGAGGCCACCACCGACTGGGACGACCAGACCGCCGTCGACCGGTTCGAGGAGGCCGGCGGCCGGTTCGTCCGCGGCCGGGCGCAGGTCACCGGCCCGAACACCGTCCGTGTCGGGGACCAGGAACTCACGGCGTCCCGGGCGATCGTCCTCAACACGGGCACCGATCCGGCGGTCCCGCCGATTCCAGGCCTTGCCGACAGCCCGTTCTGGACGAACCGGGAAGCGATCGCGGCCGAGACCGCACCGGAGTCCCTGATCGTGCTCGGCGGCGGTCCGGTCGGTGCCGAGCTCGCCCAAGCCTTCGTCCGGTTCGGCAGCCGGGTCGACGTCGTCGAGATGGCCGACCGTCTGCTGCCGTCGGACGAGCCGGAGTCCAGCCGCCTGCTCACCGAGGTGTTCACCCGCGAAGGTATTGGCGTCCACACCGGTGTCGCGGCGGAGCGGATCGACCACGACGGGGCCGGCTTCACCGTCGACGTCGGCGGCAACCAGTTGTCCGCGGAGCGGTTGCTGGTCGCGACCGGCCGGCAGATCGATCTTGCCGGTCTCGGCCTCGCGTCCATCGGGCTGGACACCGACCGCAAGTTCGTGGAGCCGGACCCGCAGCTGCGGATCGCCGACAGCGTGTACGCCGTCGGCGACATCACCGGCAAGGGCGCCTTCACCCACATGTCGATGTACCAGGCGCACATCGTGACCCGGCACATCCTCGGCGACCACGACGTGGCCGCCGAGTATCATGCCGTGCCGCGAGTGACGTTCACCGACCCGGAGATCGGCGCGGTGGGGCTGACCGAGGTGCAGGCGCGGGAGCAGGGACCGGCCGTCGCGGTGGCGGTCGCACAGGTACCGAGCTCGGCTCGGGGTTGGATCCACAAGGCCGGCAACGACGGGTTCATCAAGCTGGTCGCGGACACCGACCAGGGCATCCTGGTCGGCGCCACCTCTGCCGGTCCGCACGGCGGAGAGGTGCTGTCGATGCTGACCCTGGCAGTGCACGAACGCACACCGATCTCCCGACTCAAAGAGATGATCTACGCCTACCCGACCTTCCACCGCGCGGTCGAGGACGCGCTGAGCCAGCTGCCGTGACGGCGGCACCAGCTGCTGCGATCCAGCACGCCCGGACACGACCTAGCGCGTCGCGCGGTTCTCCAGCGTGTCGATGGAGTCGAACAGGACGCAGCCGACCTGATCGTCGCGGCGGAGCAGCCAGTTGGGAATGGCCAGCACCTCGCAACCGGCATACCCGCGATAGGCCGACAGCAGCATCGACGACCCGAAGAACAACAGGGCGGCGTCGCTCAGGAAGTCGATCGGCGGTGCGTACCACGTGGTGGTGTACAGCACGAGGAACACGCCCAGGGTCAGCAGATGGCCCACCGGTCCCGTGAGCATGACCAGGCGAGCGGGCCGACGGCGCGCCCGCCACGCCTGCCAGGCCAGCGCCAGGCCGGGCACGACCACCAGACCGAGCAGCCAGGCAGCCGGCTGGACCACTCCGTCCCCGGTGAACGAGCCGACCACGACGCTACCAACCAGGTATCCGCCCACGAGCAGACGTGCTGCCGTACCCCAGACACCGATCGAGCGTACGACGACCTTCTTCTCGATAGTTGTCATCACCGTCACCTCCGGTACGAACGTACGGTCTCCCACCGGTGGGAAGGTCAAGCGTCGTCGGCCAACCGCGGATCGAATGCCCGGAAGTCGGCCTTCCCGTCGAGCACCGTCCGGTACTCCGCCTCGTAGGCGTCGATGCGCCGCAGCAGCCCTCGCAACTCGTCGATCCGTGCGTTGGCCCTGTCCCGAGCGGACCCCAGGCGGTCGGCGAGGCGGGGCCCGATGTTCTTCTCGGGAGAGTCCAGGTACACACCGACCAGGTCACTGATCTCGGCGAGCGTCAGCCCGAGTGACCGCCAGGTCTCGATCACCTCGACGCACCACAACGCCGCCTCGTCAAACAGCCGGTAGTTGCCGCTGCTCCGGCCGACCGTGTAGATGAACCCGAGGTCCTCGTAACGGCGGAGCTGCTTCACCGGCACCCCCGTGCGCCGGGAGAGGGCACCGATGGTCATCGTCTCGCCCGCTGGCGGGGCCACGAGCCGGTCCCGGAAGGCACGCTCCATCCACCTAGTGTGCCGGGGCCGGCGACGTCGCGTCACAGGCGTTGACGACCTGGCATGCGCGGCACGTGTCGAGGGGCAGCGTCCAGTGCAGCGCAGGGGAAGGTTTACCGTCGCGGCATGGAGATCGTGCTGCAGTACTTCGATGGATGCCCGAACTGGCAGATCGCCGAGGAGCGTCTCGGTGTGATTGCCGCCGAACGACCAGACATCACGGTGACCCGCCAGCTCGTCGGGACGTTGGCCGAGGCCGAGCGGGTCGGTTTCCGCGGATCGCCGAGCATCCTCATTGATGGTTCAGACCCGTTCGCGGACCCCGATGCTGGTGTCGGGCTGGCGTGCCGCATCTTCCAGACCCCGGACGGACCGGCGGGCGCTCCCACGCTCCAGCAGCTCCGCGCGGTAGTCGCGCCCCGCCCCTGACCCACCTCGCGATCCGATGCCCGGGCCGTCGTGTCGGTACTCAGAGGTATCGGCAGACCTGATCGGCGCTACATGTGTCCGGTTCGGGCTGAGAGGCCTGGTCGCGAAGCTCGGCGACGGTCTCGCGAAGTTCGCTGAGAGTGCCGCGGGCCCTACCCAGAACACGTTACCCATCGCGGCCCCTGGCTACCCGTCGCCGGGCACAGCCCGGACAGCGGCGTGAGGCCCGGCCGCCACCGCCTCGTCCTGGGGCCGGACGCCGACGCCGTGGGCGGGCACCGCATGCCGCTGGTCAAGCGGCAGGACCATACCCACCCGGTCCCCCGGTTCGAACCGCTCCCCGGGCCCGGACTCCGCGATCAGGCTCACCCCCGTGACCGTCACCTCGACCTGGGCCCGTGGGCCTCGAGCGGACACCGCCGACACCACCCCGACCAGGTCCGCCCGGGGGTCGGAGGGCGGCACCAGCCCGATCGCCTCCTGGCGGACGACGAGGGTGGCTGCTCCTTCAAGTATCACGGTGTCGGCCGGGAGCTCCAGCGGTCCGAGCGCGGAGTGGTGCGCGCCGTCGGCCACCTGCCCGGCGACGGCGTTGCGCCCGCCGAGGAAGCCCTGCACGGCAAGGGAGTCGGGCCGTGTGTAGAGCCGGTCGATGCGGTCGTGCTGGGCGATGCGGCCGTCGAGCAGGACGGCGACGGTGTCGGCGAGCACCGCCGCCTCGTTCTGATCGTGCGTGACCAGCAGGATCGTGGGCTCGACGGCGGCCCGGAGCTCGACCAGCAGCGTGTGCATCTCGGACCGTACGGTGGGGTCGAGTGCGCTGAACGGCTCGTCGAGCAGCAGCACGTCCGGCCGGGCCGCGAGCGCCCGGGCGAGGGCGACCCGCTGTTCCTGTCCTCCGGAGAGGGTCGCGGGCCGGCGGTGGGCGAGCGAGGTGAGTCCGACGAGGTCGAGGAACTGGGTGGCGTCGTCGCGTGCCTTGCCGCGCGGCGCTCCGGCGACGGCCAGCGGGAACGCGACGTTGTCCAGGACGCTGAGGTGCGGGAACAGGCGTGGGCTCTGGAACACCAGGACGGTGTGCCGTCGCTCGGGCGGGATGCCGGCCACGGACCGCCCGTCGATCAGTACCTCACCGGCGTCGGGTGTGTCGAGCCCTGCGACCAGGCGCAGGGCTGTGCTCTTGCCCGATCCGGACGGCCCCAGGAGGGCGGCGCACCCGGCGGCGGGGACGGTGAGGTCGATGGCGTCGAGGGTCGGGGTCCCGGTGCCCGGGTACCACCGGGTCAGGCCGTTGATGGTCAGGGTTGCACTCATCTCTGGGTCCTTCTTCTGGAAAGTACGGTCACCGTGGCCAGGAGGAGCACGGGTGGTATCGCCGCCAGCAGGGCGAGGACGGCGATGGTCGGGTCGTTGCCGCTGGCCGAGGCTCCGAGGATCAGCGGGAGGCTGACGATGCGACCGGCGCCGATGAGCAGTGTCACCACATAGTCGCTCCAGCCGACGAGGAATGCGAGGAAGGCCGCAGCGGCCAGGGCGGGCGCGACGAGGGGCAGGTGCACGCGCAGCAGGACGTGCCGGCGACCGGCACCGAGAGTGCGTGCGGTCTCCTCGAACCCTTCGTCGTATCCGGCGTAGGCGGCGCGCATGATGTACGTCGTGTACGGAACGGCCGCCACGACGAGCACGGCAACCAGCGCCACTGCTCCGGGCACGCCGAGCCGCAGTGCGACCGTGGTGAGCCCCATCGTGACGGCGAACGGCGGGACCGCGACCGGGACGAGCAGGATCGCGGTGACCAGCCGGCCGCACGGGACCTGGCCGCGCGCGAGGGCGCGCCCGGCCATCGCGCCGAGGGGCGTGGCGATGGCGCTGACGGTCAGTCCGAGCAGGAGCGACCGGCCCAGGGCGGGCCCGGCACCCTGCGCGGTCGCGGTCAGCCAGCCGCCCATGCCCCAGACCGTCGGGGCGAGCTCCGGGTAGGGCCACCGGTCCGCAAATGCCCAGAGGAGCACGGGCAGGAACGGGACGAGCAAGAGCGTGGCGACGACGGCGGTCCCGGCGCCACGGCCCCACCTCGCGGCACGGGACTCGACCCGCGCGGGCGGGACGCGCCCACCGGAGGGAGCCCGCGCGGCGGGCGCTACGAGCGCGGTCACCGGAGCACCGCCACGCGGCGGAGCAGCGCCGCACCGGCCACCAGGGCTGCCGAGGCGACGCCGACCGTGAGTACCGCTACCGCGAGCGCCTGAGGGCGCATGGTCAGGTCGGTGTCGGAGAACAGCCGGAACGCGAGCACGGCCAACGGCTCGGGGTAGGTGCGTCCGAGGAGCCAGGCGACCTCGTAGTTGCCGACGACGTAGGCGAAGGAGATGGTGCCCGAGACGACGAGGGCGGGCGCCGCCAGGGGCAGGGTCACCCGGCGCAGACGCTGCCAGGGACCGGCGCCCAGACCGGCGGCCGCCTCGTCGAGATCGCGCTCGGTCGCGGCCAGCGAACCCAGCACGACGACGGCGACGAATGCCGCCTCCTTCCAGGCGAACTCGAGGACGACAGCCACCCACCACGGCCCGCCGACCAGGGCGGGAAAGGTCCCCGGCTGTGCCCCGACCAGCCGCGCCACCAACCCGGAGTCGGCAAGCAGCAGACCGATCGCGGCCGCACCGACCAGGTGTGGGATCGGGACCACGGCGGCGGCGACCGTCGCGAGGCTCCCGATTCGCGAGCGTTGGACGAGCACGGCGGCCGTCATCCCGAGCAGCAGCGCGAGCGACGTGCTGGTCGTCGCGATGAAGACGCTCACTCCGAGGCCGGCGAGCACGTCGTCCCACGTGAGGGCGCGGTACGCGTCCAGGGTCAGCTCGGGCTCGCCGACGAGCGGGACGAGGCCCAGGCTCTGTATGACGGCGGCGCCCAGTCCGACGCCGAGCACGACCACCGTGGGCAGCAGTGCCGGGAGGACCAGGAGTGCTGCCCGTCGCGGGGAGGCCGTCCGTCTGCTCATCGTTGCCCGCTCAACGGTGGCCGGTCAGTACGTTGTCCCGCCAGCCGCGCTCGAGCGGAGCCACCCAGTCGGCGGAGAGCTCCGGGTCGGCTCCGCGGGACAGCTCGTCAAACGGCGGAACGACCTCCGACGGCGTCAGGGCTGCGAACTGTCCGGCGGTGTCGTCCGGTACGCGGTCCAGGTCGAGCACGGGGTACTGACCCCACACGGCGGGGTCGGCCTTGGCGAGCTGCTGTTCGGGTGCCAGCGCGAGGTCCGCGACGACCATCGCGCCGGCCTGGTGCGCGGCGTTGGCGGGGATCGCCAGGAAGCTCGCGTTCCCGAGGGCGCCGTCGTCCAGGGTGAGCACCCGGGTGCTGGCCGGGAACGTGCCGTCGGCTACCCGGGCGTCGAGCGTGGCGGGACCGTAGGTCATGGTGAAGTCGACCTGGTCGCCGGCGTAGAGGTCGTCCAGCGCGGCGGCGTCCCGCGGGTAGGTGTCGCCACCCCGCCACAGGGACGGCTGCAGGTCGGCCAGCTCCGTCCACAGCGCCGAGCTGACGTCGGCGGCGCCGTCGCCGTCAGGCCCCACCGGGACCTGCTCCGGGCCGCCGGCCACCTCGTAGAGGCTCTGGCGCACGAAGGCGGAGCCGGTGAAGTCCGGCGGCGCCGGGTAGGTGAAGCGCCCGGGGTGCGCCCGCGCCCAGTCGAAGAGTTCCGTGAGCGACGACGGCGGGTCCTTGACGTCCGCGGAGTCGTACGCCAGGACGAACTGGGCCTTGTGCCAGGGCGACTCGCACCCCTCGACCGGAGTACCGAAGTCCTCGGCCAGCAGCGGATCCGTCGGGTCGAGGTACTCGGCGTTGGGCAGCAGGTCCGTCCAGCCGCACTCCCACGCCCCGGCCTGTTGCCCGGTGCGGAAGTTCTCGCCGTTGACCCAGACCAGGTCGACGGCTCCGTCGGCGTTCCGCCCCGCCTGCAGCTCGGACACCACGCGGTTCAGGGCGTCGGCGGTGTCAGCGACCGGCACCCGGCGTAGCGTCACACCCTGTTCGGCGGCGGCCGGGGCGAGTACGTCGTCGACGTACGCGTTGCCCTTCTCGTCACCACCCCACATCCACAGCGACACCTCTTGTCCGCGCGCATCGGCCGTGACGTCGTCCCAGGAGGTGTACTCGTCGTCGGTGCCAGAACTGACCGGGGCCGCGCAGGCACTGAGTGCCACCGCAACTGCCGCTGCCAGGATGCCCAGCGCTCGTGCTCGCGTTCTCCGGGTCGTCGTGCGCCTCATCCGATGCCTCTCGCCGTCGTGGGGGCCGGTCACACCAAGACTGGCCGGTCGGAAACGGAACACAACTGGAAGCCTGCGGGCTTCCATCACCATGAACATGTGGGGACGTCTGGCCGGGCTCGTGCTGCTTCTGCTCGTCGGGGTGGTGCTGTTGATCGTGGTCCCGCTGCCCACCGTGCCGGAGCTGCACGCACAGGTCGCGGCGTTCGGCGCCTGGGCGCCAGTACTGTTCATCGCGGGCTATGTGGTCGCCACCCTGCTCCTGCTGCCCAAGAACGTCCTGTCCGCCGCGGCCGGTCTGGCCTTCGGCCTTCCCCTAGGCGTGACACTCGTGTGGATCGGCGCGATGCTCGGCGCCGCTGCGTCGTTCTGGCTCGGTCGCGCACTGGGACGCGACGGCGTGGCGCGCCTCGCGGGGCGGCACATGGTCCGGCTCGACGGCCTCGTGCGTCGGCACGGCGTGCTGGCCGTGCTCGTCGCCCGGCTCATTCCCATCGTGCCGTTCACCGCGGTCAACTACGGCAGCGGCCTGACGGCGGTCGGGTTCCCGGCCTATCTGCTGGCCACCGCCGTCGGGATCCTGCCGGGCACTGTGGCCTATGTCGCCGTCGGCGCTTACGGGACCGACCCTGGAGGCTGGCAGTTCCTGGTGGCGGCCGGTGCCCTCCTCGTGCTGAGCGTGGGCGGCGCCGCGTTCGCCCGCAGGCGCTCCCGGACCGCCGGCAGACCCGATGCCGGCCCAGACGTCTCGGCTGTCACCAACGAGAAGGAGACCTGATGCTCGACGCACCCGCGCGGAACCTGCTGGCCGCACCCCTGGACGCCGTCGCCGCCCGGATCGACCGGCGCTGGGTCACCCCGGACCGCGTCACGATGGCAGGGCTCGTCCTCGGCCTCGCGGCAGCCGGGGCCGCGGCGCTGTCCTGGTGGGGCGTCGCGCTGGCACTCTGGCTGATCTCCCGCCTCGCCGACGGACTGGACGGGCCGCTGGCCCGCCGTCGCCGGGCCAGCGGTCTGGACACGACGTCGGGCGACGCCGGCGGATTCCTCGACATCACCGCCGACTTCGCGGTCTACGGTGCCTTCGTGCTCGGCGTCGGCATCGGCTGGGGCGGCTCGATGCTGCCGTTCCTTACTGTGCTGCTCGCCTACTACATCAACGGCACGGCGTTCCTGGCGTTCTCCTCGATCGCGGAACGGAGCGGCCGGCGCCTGGACGACGGTCGGTCTCTGTCGTTCCTCGGCGGTCTGGCCGAGGGCACCGAGACGATCATCGTGCACAGCGTCTGGGTGCTTGCGCCGGCCGCCGCAGGCCCGGTGGCCTGGGTGTGGGCCGGCCTCGTGCTGCTCAGCGGAGGCCACCGGATGGTGGTGGGATACCGCATCCTGCGTGCGCCAGCTGCCCGTGCGACGGGTTCCGAAGTCTGAGCGAGCAGGCCGGCTCAACGTTTCGTCAGGTATCCGTCCACGATCGCGCCACCCACGAACGGTCGCACCTGGGCGGGGGCGTAGTGCGATTCGACTCGCACCGCGATCTGATGGAAGCGCAGCCCGCCCGGACGGGTTGCCACCGCAGTGACCGTCCGACCAGGACTGGTCGGACGACGAGGAGCCGCACGTGACCGCACCGCACCAGCCCTGGGACCTGCTCGTCGTCGGCGGAGGAACCGCCGGGATCGTAGCGGCCAAGACCGCCGCACGGCTCGGCGCCCGGGTGGCGCTCGTCGAGCGGGACCGCACGGGCGGTGACTGTCTGTGGACGGGATGTGTACCGAGCAAGGCGCTCCTCGCGGCCGCCGGCCGGGCTGCCGAGGCCCGTCGCGCGGCGACACTGGGCGTGCACGTGTCCGGTGTCGAGACGGACTTCCCCGGGGTGATGCGGCACGTGCGCTCCACGATCGCGGCGATCGAGCCGCAGGACACCCCCGAGGCGCTGACCGCGGCTGGAGTCCACGTCATCCACGGGGACGCGGTCTTCACCGGGCCCACGTCCGTCGAAGTCGCGGGCGATCGGATCGACTTTCACCATGCGCTCATCGCGACCGGCGGGCAGCCCCTGGTGCCCCCCGTCCCCGGCCTGGCCGAGGCCGACCCGCTCACCAGCGACTCCGTCTGGAACCTCGAATCGCTCCCCCACCGCCTGGTCGTCATGGGCGGAGGCAGCATCGGGTGCGAGCTCGGCCAGGCCTTCGCCCGACTGGGCTCCCGCGTCACCCTCGTCGAGGCACTGCCCCGCCTGCTGCCCCGGGAAGACCCGGACGCCGCCGCGCTGGTGCACGGCACCCTCGAGCACGACGGAGTCGAGGCCCTGGCAGGGACGCGGGCGGTCGCGGTCCGCGGGCGGCCGGGAGAAGCCGGCGAGCTGGTCGTCGACGACGACTCAGGCGAACGGGTGCTGCCCTACGATGCTCTGCTCGTGGCGGTCGGACGCCGCCCCGGTACCGGCGGGCTCGGGCTGGACGCGGCCGGTGTCGACCTCGAGCCGCGAGGGTTCGTGACCGTCGACCCACAGCTGCGCACATCCAGCGCGCGAATCTGGGCCGCCGGCGACGTCACGCCACATCCCCAGTTCACGCATGTCGCCGGCGTTCACGGCAGCCTCGCGGCGAGCAACGCCGTCCTCGGCGTGCGCAGGCGCGTGGACTTCTCGGCGGTCCCGCGGGTGACGTTCACCGATCCGGAGGTCGCCGCCGTCGGCGCCCCGACCTGGGCGCACGACGGTGGTGCGGAACCGCGGACGGTCACGCGTCAGCACGTGGACGTCGACCGGGCGCAGGCCGAGAGCCGCACCGGCGGGTTCTCCCGCCTGACCCTCGGGGTTCGCGGCCGGGTCCTGGGCGGGACCGTCGTGGGCCCTCGCGCGGGAGAGTCGCTCGCCGAGGTCACCCTCGCCGTACGAAAAGGACTGACCGCCACGGACCTTGCCGGTACCACCCACCCGTACCCCACCTATGGCGACGGGGTATGGAATGCGGCAATCTCCGAGGTCCAGAGCCGCCTGGCCGCACCCACGACCCGGTGGCTCCTGACCAGGCTCGTCGCGCTGCGCCGAGCCTGGTCCAGCAGGTAGAGCTACCGAGCTGAGAGCCCGTCGGCGAATCGCTTGAGGCGGTCGACGGCCTCCGGGTCGACCGGTGGCGGTCTCTCGCTGCCCACGGCGAGGGCCGCCTTGATCGCCAGGTACGTCTCCGCCTCCAGCCCACAACGGCGACACGTCTCGAGGTGGGAAGCGACCACGCTGGACGTGGCCGGTTCGGCCTCACCGTCGAGGTAGCTCTGCAGCACCTTAGCCACGTGATAGCACTCAAGAAGCGACATCCGGCTCATCACATCCCCTTCCTGCGAGGTGCCAGCCCCGCCTTGGCGAGGTCCGCCCGGATGCGCGCGCGAGCCCGGTGCAGCCGGCTCATCACCGTCCCACGCGGAACTCCGAGCTCGTCAGCGGCCTCCTGGTACGACAGTCCCCCGAGGTCGACGAGCTGCACCACCCGCCGGTGCTTGTCCGAGAGCGCCGCCAGCGACTTCTCGGTGGCCGCTTCGAAGAGCTCGCTGACCACTACCTCCTCTGCCGCCGGTACCGGCGGGCCGACACGGTCCAGGCCGTCGGCCACACCGTCACGGTCGGCGAGGAGCACGGCACTGCGGACCCGAAGCCGGTTGAGGTGCGTGTGCCGCATGATGGTCAGCAGCCAGGCCCGCGGGTGCGCCCCGTCGAACCGGTCGATCGCACGGTAGGCGCGGATCAACGTCTCCTGCACGAGGTCCTCAGCATCGGCGTGCTGGTGCGTCAGAGCGAGCCCGACGCGGTAGAGCACGGGGATCTCCGGCACCACGTACTTGTCGAACGGCGACAGTGGCCCATCGGGGCCGGGGTCGGCGTCAGGCATGGCAGCGTCCTCGGCCCGATTCACCGCTGTCCGAGGGGGATGGGGCGGGAACCGTTGTCAGCGTGCTTTTGATCAGCATCTTTCCAACCTATGCGGTTCAGCCGGTGGACCGGTTCGCGAGCCGTTCGTGCACCTGCGCGAGTGAAGGGTACGGCGCTGGGCGGTCTTCGAGGTGCCAAGTCTGCGCGCGCCAGATCGCGAGAAATGTGAGCCCGCTTACGGAACGAGGAGGGCTGGGTTCCTAGGTTCGAGACACGTCGACCACGATCTGTGGTCGCCTCGCCCTCGACGGGCCACATACATGCGGGCAGGTCCGGGAAGAGCAACGCGGCACCCGGACCGAACGTCAGGAAGAGGGAACTGTCATGAGCACGACTCACACCACCAGCCACTCCACGAGCCTGGGCCGCGCGGCGGTCATCGGCGCCGTCGCGGGCGTGATCGCCTCGTTGGTCATGGCGATGTACGCCATGGTCGCCGGGTGGGTGCAGGACACCGGATTCTTCACGCCGCTCTACCACATCGCTTCGCTGGTCGCGGCCCCCGAGACGATGATGACGTCGATGGAGAACGGCACGGCCGGCACCGCCTTCACCTTCTCCTTCGGGGTAGCCGTGCTGGGCGCCCTGATCCACATGATGACCGGCGCGGTGTACGGCGCCGTCTTCGGCCTCCTCATGGCACGCCTCCGGCTCGGCACCCTCGCGCTCACCGCACTCGGCCTGGTCTGGGGCGCGATCGTGCTGGTCATGAGCGCCTTCATCCTCCTGCCGCTCGCTGCGGCGGCGACCGGAGCCGGCGAGCCCATCGCTGACATGGCCGCCATGGCCGGCTGGGGCACGTTCACCGTGGAGCACCTGCTCTTCGGCATCGTGCTGGGCATGATCGTCGGACTGCGACTGTCACGTCCGGCTCAGTCCGCTCCAGCGGCGTACTGAGCTGCAGCTGTCACGAGCCGCCGGTGCGGACGACAGGAGACCGTCATGGCTGGAAAGATGAGGATGAACATGCCGTGCTGCCTGCCGATGGCGGATCCTGCGGCCCTTGCCGGCGGCCTCCGGCCTTGGTCGCCCGGCCGAAGAGAGGAACACGTGGACCTCGAACGTGCCGGTGACCGCCGCAACTCCCCCGGCACGCCCTGGTGCATGGCCGAGGTCGACATCTTCTGCGACCTCAACGCCGCCGAGATGGACGCCCTCGGTGCCGCGGCGCCCCGACGCACCTTCGCGCCCGGCGCCCTGGTCTATACACCGCACCAGCCGGTCGAGACGTTGTTCATCCTCAAGCAGGGTCGTATCCGGATCTTCCGGACCTCCCCCGACGGCCGTGCCCTGACCACCGCCATTATTTCGCCGGGCACGATCTTCGGCGAGATGGTCATCGTCGGCCAGCAGATGCACGACAACTACGCCGAGGCCCTCGACGAGGTGGTGGTCTGCGTGATGAGCAAGTCCGACGTCAAACGGCTGCTGCTCGGGGACCCGCGCATCGCCGTCCGGATCTCGGAGACCCTGGGCAGGCGTCTCGGCATGATCGAGCAACGCCTCTCGGACACGGTCTTCAAGTCGGTCCCGGAACGCATAGCGTCCACGCTCGCCACGCTGGCCACCGGCGCCGCACCAGGCCTGGGCCGCGGCGTTCAGGTACGGCTCACCCACGAACAGCTCGCGGCCCTGGCCGCGACCTCCCGTGAGACCACCACCAAGGTCCTCGGCGAGCTGAGCGACGAGGGACTGGTCAGCCTCGGCCGGGGACGGATCAACGTCCTCGACCTGATCCGCCTACGGGACTACTGCGGCGAGTAGGTGCCTTACCCCAGCTGTTCCGCCAGGCGGAGCGGCGACGGAGCCTCCAGGTCCGGCGGCCGGAAGTACTCCGGATAGGGTCCGCCGGCCCGGTTGATCCAGGCGGCGGACAGGCCGGCCCGGCACGCTCCGTCGGTGTCCCAGGGATGAGCGGCGACCAGCATCGCTTCCATCGGATCCACCCCGCAGGATTCCAGCGCGAACGTGTAGGCACCGGGCGCCGGTTTCCAGATGCCGGCCTGCTCCACGGACAGGAATGCTTCGAAGGCGTCGTCCAGCCCCGCCTCGGACAGCAGCCGCTGCGCGATCGACGCCGACCCGTTGCTCAGGGTGACCAGCCGGATGCCCAGGTCCGCCAGCGCCCGCACGCCACCGGGCACGTCCGGGTGGACTGCCAGGCCCGCGAACCCCGCCATGATGTGGTGCACCGCGTCCTCGACCGGGCGGTTCAACGGGATCCCCGCCAGGACCGAACGGAGTCCTTCGGCGCCCAGCTGCGCGAAGGACGGGTTCTCCTGGGCGACGGTGAGCGCGAACCCGTCCCGCAACAGGCCCGCGAACCACACCTTGGCCAGGTGCGCCGGGGCGCCGACCGCCTCGAACCTGCCGGCGATCGGAGCCATGTCCGACAAGGTCTCGTTGACATCGAAGATCAGCACCCGCGGCCTGTTCACTGTCTCCTCCTACCTCAGCGCCGGGGGTACGAGTTCGGTCGGATGGTATGAGGTCGGTCCATCAACCGACCGATCTCATACCATCCGACCGAACTCGCCGGCGCTGATCACCAACCTACCGAAGTCAGTGGCCGGCGCCCAGGTTGCCGGCGAGCCGCTCGTGGCGGGCCGCGGAGTCGTCGTTCATGCCGATGATCGTGACTGTCTTGCCCTTGGCCTCGTACTTGGTGGTCACGGCGTCCAGCGACGCGACGGTCGAGGCGTCCCAGATGTGGGCCTTGGTCATGTCGATCACGATGTTCTTGGGGTCGCCCGCGTAGTCGAACTGGTAGACCAGGTCGTTGGACGAGGCGAAGAACAGCTCGCCCTCCACGGCGTACACCCGCTGGTCGTCAGCGTCCGAGGCATCCAGGCGCTTGACCGAGGTGAAGTGCGCGACCCGCTGAGCGAACAGCACCATCGCGACCAGCACACCCACGATCACGCCGTAGGCGAGGTTGTGGGTCGCCACGGTCACCACCACCGTCGCGACCATGACCGTGGTCTCCGACTTCGGCATGCGCCGCAGGGTCGACAGCTGGATCGAGTGCCAGTCGAACGTGCCGACCGAGACCATGATCATCACCGCGACCAGCGCCGCCATCGGCATGATCGCCACGACGTCACCGAGCCCGACCACGAGGATCAGCAGGAACACACCGGCCAGGAACGTCGACAGGCGAGTCCGTGCGCCGGAGGCCTTCACGTTGATCATGGTCTGGCCGATCATCGCGCAGCCACCCATGCCGCCGAAGAACCCGGTGATGACGTTGGCGGTGCCCTGCCCCCACGCCTCACGGGTCTTGTTCGAGTGGGTGTCGGTGACGTCGTCGACCAGCTTGGCGGTCAGCAGCGACTCCAGGATGCCGACCAGCGCCAACGCCAGTGCGTAGGGCGCGATGATCTGCAGCGTCTCCAGGTTCAGCGGCACGTTCGGGAAGAACAGGCTGGGCAGCGACTCGGGCAGCGTGCCCTCGTCACCCACGGTCGGCACGTTGATCGCCGCGACCACGACCGCGACGGTCAGCAGCACGATGGCGACCAGCGGCGCTGGGACCACCTTGGTCCACCGGGGCAGCAGCACCATGATCACGATGCCGGCGGCGACCAGCGGGTAGACGATCCACGGCACACCGACCAGGTGCGGCACCTGGGACAGGAAGATCAGGATGGCCAGCGCGTTGACGAAGCCGACCATCACCGACCGCGGGATGAACCGCATGATCTTCGCGACGCCGAGCACGCCCAGGACCACCTGGATGATCCCGCCCAGGATCACTGTGGCGACGAGGTAGTCGATCCCGTACTCGCGGGCGACGGGTGCGATGACCAGTGCGATGGCACCGGTCGCCGCGGAGATCATGGCGGGGCGCCCGCCGAGGAACGAGATCGACACCGCCATGGTGAAGCTCGCGAACAGACCGATCCGCGGGTCGACCCCCGCGATGATCGAGAAGGCGATCGCCTCCGGGATCAGGGCCAGCGCCACCACGAGCCCCGCGAGGACCTCGGTGCGGAACGTCTTGACGGAACTGAACGCGGCCCGGAACGAGCCGGATGCGGTGGCCTCCGGGGCGCCCGTCATCGGGATCGGCGCCGGGGCAGGATCGGGCAGGTCGACAGGTGTGTGAGACACGCAGTGTTTCCTTACGGGCTCTGGGGCGCACGCCCCAAGGACCAAGGTCGCGAGACCCGGTCCGGGTGGACAGGACTGAGCACGCGACACTGCGTACGAAGAATGTGGGATGGAGCCGGTCCCCCGGAATGGGTGAGGCGGAGGTCCGAGCCGTGGGCAACCCTACCCTGACGTTAGGGAAGAGTCGATTCGTCCGCATGTGACGTGGCTCGCTCGGGTGTATCCGCCAGATGGCGCGGCTCGGCCGCGACAGCTGCCCAGACGGCGGGGCCGTTTCCTTCCGTCAGTCCTCGTCGGCGATCAGCGGGGTCAGAGTGACCTGGGGATGGTGCGCTCGAAGGTGTGCGTCACCGGGCTCCGCCCGAGCGGACGTCACCGGACCGGATCCCCCGCTGCTGCCGACGCACCTCCCTGCGCAGGCTGTCGGCGAACTCCTCGGCCATCGCGAGCTGGTCGCGCAGTGCCTCGCACCGCTCTTCCGCCGCTGACTCGAACATGCTCAGGCGGTCCAGGGCGGCTCCACGCGAGGCATCGTCGGGCCTCTCCTCGTCCGATCCGGCGGCATCGAGCGTGTCGAGCGCGTCGAGCAGGCTGCGCATCTCGTCCAGCGCGAACCCGAGCGGCTTCATCCGCTTGATCAGCTGCAGGCGCGCGATGTCCGACTCGGTGTACAGGCGGAACCCGCCCTGCGACCGGGCCGACGGCGTCACGAGGCCGACCTCTTCGTAGTAGCGGATCGTGCGCAGCGAAAGCCCGATGCGTTCCGCCACCTCACCGATCTGCTTGTGCTGCAGGCCCACAGCCCCTCCTCGAAATCGAAACCCCTACTCTACCGCTACGGAAGGCGTGCGTGGCTTCGCTTGCTTGGGGACAGCAGCAGAGCATTCACCGTACACTCACGTTCCGTGAGAGATGGGCCGAACCGGCCCGCAGCGGCCTGAGCCCGCCAGGCGACGACCCCCGTCAGCCCGGTACAGCAGGACCGATGAACCTCCAACGCCTGCAGACCTACCCGCACGTCAAGGGTCGAGTCGCGAACGGCTCGGCCCCCGGGCTTCCCCGGGGACGACGTCCTCGAAGCGGTCCAGGCGCGGGTCATGCGGCCCGACGAGCTCCAGGCGGCCGGCGAGCTCGCGGACCTCGGCCTCCGGGAGGTTGGCCATGAGCTGAATCCGGGCGCCGGTCTCGGTGGACCAGGTGGCGTACCTGAAGCCGCCGTTGTCGCCGGTACGTATCGCGGTCCCCGACCGTGTGGGGACCGACAAGCCGCCGGCAGGGATCGGATAGATGCTCGCGCGAGCAGCCCAGGGTGTCCCGCTCAGCTCGACGTGGATCTCGACCCAGGGCTCACCACCCTTCTCTGTCGGGTCGCTGTTGCCGTACTTGGCCGACCATGTCGCGTGGCGATCGGACGACGGCAGCGGCGAGATGGCCTGAAGGCCAGAAGGAGCAAGGGCTGCCGCTTCTGCCGACGTCTCACCGTCGTAGGAGCGCGCGACCGACGTGACCGTGTCGCGATCCAGGCCGGCGGACGTGACCAGGTGCCTGCCCCTGTCGGTCCGCCACTCGACCCAGACGCCCCAACCGAGGTCGACGAGCCAGGCGTCTTCTGCCCCTACCGCCAGTGAGACACGCTCCGCGTTCTCGAAGTTCTCCAGGGGGCCCAGCGGGGACTGCGCATCACCGCTCCAGATGGTCAGCACAGCATCGTCCGGCGATCCATCTGCCCGGTAGAAGGCGGCGACCGGGGTGGCACGAGGGCACTCGTCAACCGTCATCCGCACGTCGCTCAGCGCAGCAGGCGTCGGCGGCTGAAGGAGATAGGTCGCGCCCTCCAAGGCACCCGGATCCGCCGTTGCAGCAGGCGAGCACTCCGCGGCAGACACCGGCATGCTGCCGGCAGCCGCGGCGAGCGGGACCAAGTGTTGCTGATCGCGCAGCACGTTCGTCCCGATCACTGCGCCGACCCCTAGCACCGCTACGGCTGCCATCACGCCAGCGGTGCGCACCACGTAACGGCGTGCTGAACGCCCCGGCGCGGCACTGATCCCGTCGAGGACCGTAGCCCGGACCCGTTGGCGTCGGTCCGCGGAGAGCGGCTCGACGACCGGGGCGGAATCAAATCGATCGTTCATCGTGATTCCTTTGCGATTTCCTCGTCGAACAAGTTCTGCAGTCGGGTGCGCGCACGCGAGAGACGGCTCTTCACCGTGCCCACCGGCACTCCTAGAGACAGCGATGCGGACGCGTGATCGAGGCCTTGCCACACGCAGAGCTCGATGACGTCCTGATCGATCTTGCGGAGGCGTCGGAACGCGGCCAGGACGCGTCTCGAGTCCGTCTCGCGATCAAAGGCCTCGGCGACACCATCGGCATGATCGGCCTGGACCGAATCGGCCGTGAGCCTCGCAAGGGCACGACGAGCACGCATCGCGGTCCGGGTGTTGCGTCGCAGGGTCATTCTCGCGATGCCGAACAACCACGGCAGCGGAGAGCCGTTCTCAAGACTCGCTCGGGCGCGACACCGCCACGCCTCCAGGAAGACGGTCGACAAGAGGTCTTCGGTCAGCTCACGGCTGTCGAGACGTCGCGCCAGGTAGCGGTAGATGGAGTCGCAGTGGCGGTCGTAGATCGTGCCGAAGGCCGCGGCGTCGTTCTGCATGACCACCGCCCGCCACAAGGCTTCATCGTCGGGCTCCTGCAGATCCGCGGGGGCCGCAGCAGCAACGTCGGGCGGTCGAGCTCGCACGTCGATCGAGTCTACGGAGCGGATGGGCGGCGAAGGCGATGCCGCGGCAGCTGGAGCACCGGTCACACCGAGTAAGTGCCCGCAGCCGGTCGCGGGTTCCATTCCGCGCCGAACTTTCCGATGACGTCGCCCGGGCACGATCTCGGTCGAGAGCACGACGCTCGATCGACGGGCCCCTCTGGGCCTGCCGACCTTCCACCGTCCGGACGGGGTGAAGTGCCCGTACGGGAAAAGCGCCACTCCAGCCTAGGTAGTCGACCTAGAACGGGCAGAGCAGTACGTTTCGACCATGAGCAGTGACAGCGACGCGCCTCCGAGCGAGGGCGGCGAGAAGACCGAGCGGATGGACCGCCTCCGGGCTCTGTTGACCAAGCCCATCAAGATTCCCGAGTCGGCGTCGAGCGACAACGACGATGCCGACTACGCCGCACCCGTGGCTGCCGCCGCGGCACCCAAGGGGGCCAAGACGCCGATGACACCCCAGGGATCGACGCCGAAGGGCGCCAAGACCCCGGTAGAGACACCGCCTGCGGTCAAGGCGGCCGCCGAAGCACTCGACCGTCTCAGCGCCGAGGAGAAGGAGGCCGTCGTCGACGGTGCCGCCCAGCCGGGCAGGCCGAGCCGGTCCCGTCGCACCTGGGCAGACGCTTACCTCGCCAAGCCGGACAAGCCGCTGACCCCGGAGGAGGTGCGCGCCGAGCTCACCGTCACCCTCAAGGAACAGGGCACCGAGCTACGCGAGCTCGTCGCCAAGCAGGGCGCCGCACAGGAGAAGGCGTACGAGCAGGCACTCGCCCAGGCCATCGACCAGGTACGAGAGCAGGCTGCCGCTGAGCTGACCACCTCGGCCGAGCAGACTGCCGCTGCCGCACGCCGGGAGGCAGCGCGGCTGCAGGAGCAGATCGACACGCTGACCTCGACCACTGGCGCACTGCGGACCGACCTCGACGCGGCCCGCGCCGTCGGCGAGGCGGCCCAGGCAGCGGCAGATTCCGCTGCCGCGGCAGCATCAGCAGCCCGTGACGCCGCGGACGCCGCCGCCAAGAAGGTAGCCACCGCCTCGACGTTCGCCTGGGTCGGCATCGCGCTGGCCCTCGTTGCCGTAGTGGTCGCCGTAGTGCTCTGACGACGCGATAGCGCGGGACGCGACAGCGAGCAGGGCAAGAGGCCTCAGCGCGGATCGTCGAGGTCGGTACCGGCGCGCAGCACGAAGCGTCGGTGCCTCGGCGTACCGTGGTGATGGCCGCCGTAATAGGTGGGTGACTCCCGGACCGGCGCGTACGTGACGCGAGGGCCGGTGAACACCTCATCGAGCAGCGCCGCAATCGCCGCGTCGACCGGGGACTCCGGCGCCTGCCCGCCGGGTCGGCCGGATTGCTGACCCTCCACCATTTCGAACATGCGTTCGATCCTACCCGTCGCCCGCGCCAGCGTCCACCGATTACGTTGGTCACCGCTCGCCCGCCGCGACTAACGTCAGCGCATGATCCTCAGCCATGACACGACAGGCTCCGGTCCCGCCGTTCTCCTCCTGCACGCCGGCGTCGCCGACTCCCGGATGTGGGCCCCGCAGCGCGCACCCCTGGCTCGGACCCACCGCGTGATCCGGTGCGACCTGCGCGGCTACGGCGACACCCCGCTGACCAGTGATCCGTTCGACAATGCCGGCGACATCAAGGCGCTCCTCAGCTCCCTGGGCGAGCGTCCGGTCGCGGTCGTCGCGGCGTCGTCGGGCGGGAACGTGGCGCTGCAGATCGCCTCCGAGTGGCCGGACCTCGTATCCCATCTCGTGCTGCTGAACTCCGCCTTCGCCCTCCCGGCCACCCGCTCCCTGCAACGGTTCGCCCGCCGCGAGGATGCGCTGCTCGAGGCCGGCGACGTCGCCGGCGCGACCGAGCTCAACGTCGCCACCTGGCTCGGGCCCGAGGCCGACGACGACGCCCGCGAACTGCTGCGCACCATGCAGCAGCACGCGTTCGAGGTCCAGCTCACCGCCGAGGAAGACATCCACCAGAACTCCGGTCCCGCCATCGACCTGGAGGCCATCACCGCCCACACCCTGGTCGTCTCCGGGGGGCAGGACCTCGACCACTTCCGAGCGATCGCGAACCACCTCGCCGGGCACATCCCCGGCGCCAAGCACACCCAGCTCGGCTGGGCCGGCCACCTGCCCAACCTCGAACGTCCCGACGAGATCACAGAGCTCCTCACCGACTTCCTGGCCGAGTTCCCGGGTTAGCCACCTCCGCGCGGAGAGCGGGCCGGTGCTCAGGAGCCGGGGCGGTCCGCACGAGGTCGGGCGGTGCGAAGAAGGCGGTCGTGCGCAGGGGGCGGGCCGTGTGCAGGAGGCACTCCCGTCGCCACGCGCAGGAACCAGGGCCTGCCGTCGCGGCCGTGCCGAACCGCAACGACACGCCGAATGCGTGCCGTCACTCCGGCGTGTCGTTGCGGTTCGGCACACGAGAACACCTGCAGCTTGCGGCTCGGCACACCGCGGACCCGACCAAGCCGCGGTCCGGCACATGACAGCACCCGCAACTTGCGGTTCGGCCCCCGAGAAACCGTTCACCCGCCCCCAACCACCACACCGCCCCACCAGCCCAACTGCCAATCTGCCTCAGCCCCCGTCCTGCCCCCGGGCCGTGACCAGGTAGCCGCGCGTGACCCGGTCCTGGATCCGGTGGGCGATGCGCGGCAGGATGCGTGATCCCCAGAAGTCGTGCCGGGCCACGGCGTGGATCTCGAAGACGAGCCGGCCGTCCTCGCGGAGCACCCGGAACGACTCGACGCCCGTCTCCGGGTGGTGGGGCAGAGTCGCGTAGGTGAAGCCTGCCCGGTCGGGTTCGTGGACGGTATCGAGCACGCGGCACGGTGCGGCGAACCAGAGCGGTCCGGTGCGCAGCGCCTGGACGACGGTCGCGCCCACCGCCGCGGGTCCGGTCGAGGCGACGAGCAGCCCGGCACCCCGGTGGATCCGCCAGCCGAACAGGGCATCCGCGGTCACGGCGACGGACGCGTCCGGGCCGAGCACCACCCGCTCCCGCAGCACCCTGGCGCGGACCGGCGGCGCGTCCAGCCAGGCGAGGTCCGCCGTCGGGCGTTCGGCGACCGAGCGTTCGAGGATCCGCGCGAGGTCGGGCCGGGTCAGCTGCACCGACGCAGCGTATCGCCGGGGAGCGAGCCCGTACCTGTACCTTTCTCACCCATGGCGACCGAATACGACCCGACCGCTCTCGACGCGCCGATCCCACCGGGCGGCGTCCCGCGGCACGCCTCCGCCAAGGAGCGCAAGGGCCGCGGCATCAAGCCCTTCCTCTCCGACCTCAGGGCCGAGGTGCAGAACCAGCTCGCCCGCTCCGAGGCCCCGGGCCGGCCGCACGACGCACAGGACCACGCGACCCAGCAGGTCGCGCCGGCGGGCCGGCCACCCCGGCTCGCGGCCGGCCCACACACGCCGGAGCCCCGGGCGTTCGACGACGGCGCTGCCCTGACCTCCGCCGCCCTGGCAGCGGCCGACCACGCAGGCACTGCCGCGGACCACGCCGGGGCGGCGGCCGAGGCAGCACGTGCCGACGCCGCAGCCGCTCGCGCCGATGCGGCCGCCGCCCGCACCGAGGCGGCGGCAGCCCGGGCCGACGCCGTCACCGCGCAGGCGACGGCGGGCCGGGCGGACGCGCACCTCAAGGCCGCTCGCGCCGAGATCGAGGCCGCCCACGAGGAGTTCGCGGCCCTGCGCGCGGAGATCGAGACGGATCGTTCCCGGACCAGGGTCCACCTGCTGGTTGCGTGGATCGGCGCGGGCGTGGCGGGGCTGCTCGGCGGGGCCGCGCTGGTCCTCGGCCTCTGAGGCCGACGGAGCCATCCGAGTCGTCCGAGCATCCGACAGACCGCCACCGGCGACCGATGAGTTCCCGGCGCCCGCGGCGTCGGACAGCCATGACCGAGACTCTGCTCGACGTTCCGGGCGCGCGACTGTGCGCCGAGACCTTCGGTGATCCCGCCGACCCGGCGATCCTCCTGATCGGGGGGATCGCGAGCGCCATGGACTGGTGGCACGAGGACTTCTGCCAGGCGCTGGCCGCGGGCGACTCCCCCAGTGGTCCCGGACGCTTCGTGATCCGCTACGACCACCGTGACACCGGCCGGTCCCGGACCGATCCGCCCGGGGCGCCGTCGTACACCGGGGACGACCTGGCGGAGGACCCGGTCCGGCTGCTCGACACGCTGGGGCTCGGGCGTGCGCACGTGGTCGGGGTGTCGATGGGTGGCGGGATCGCGCAGCAGACGGCGATCGAGCACCCGGACCGCGTCGCGACGCTGACGCTGATGTCGACGAGCCCGCTCACCGGTGGCCCCGACCTCCCTGCGCCCACTGCGGAGGCCCGGGCGCTGTTCGACGATCCGCCGCCGGATCCCGACTGGTCCGACCTGGACGCCGTCGTGCGGCACCTTGTCGAGGGCGAGCGGGCGTTCGCGGGGCCCGGCTACGACGCGGCGGCCACGCTCGAGACGGCTCGGCGCGTCGCGGAGCGGTCGATCGACCCGGCTGCGGCGTCGAACCACTTCCTGGTCGAGGGCCGGACACCGGAGGGCGCGCTCGCCGACGTCGCCGTGCCCACCCTGGTGCTGCACGGCGAGGCGGACCCGATGTTCCCGCCCGAGCACGGCGCGGCACTGGCCGCCGCCGTGCCGGGCGCACGGCTGGTGCTGCTGTCCGGGGTGGGGCACCAGTACCCGCCGCGCATCGCGTGGGGCGTGGTGGTCCCGGAGATCCTCGCGCTCACCGCGCCGGGCGCTGCTCCTCGAACCGGACCGGGAGGTGCTGGGGCACCGACGACCACAGCGTCCCCGTAGCGCGCAGCGACTCGGGCGGGACCGTCAGCGTGACTCCGCCGAGACGGCGCAGCCCGGCGCCGACCGCCACCTGGGCGATCACGGTGGCCGGACGGCGTGCGGGACAGGAGTGCGGGCCGGCTCCCCAGGTGAGGTAGGAGAGGTTGCCGGACTCGAGCCAGATGTCGTCGCCGGTGGCGCGTGACTCGGCGCTCGCGCCGAGGATGCCGGGCACGACGGCGTCGCCGGCCCAGATCTTGCGGCCGCCGAGGGTGGTGTCCGCCAGAGCGAAGCGCGGCCCGGTGTTGGTCGCGGGGGGCGCGGAGCCGAGCGCGGCCTCCAGGGTGTCGGACGCGGACAGCCTGCCGCCCGACCGGCCGTCGAACCGGGGGTCGGTGAGCCGCAGGCGCAGAGCCTGGGTGATCCACGCGACCTCGAACTCGCTGCCCAGGATGAGGGTCGCCGAGACGGCGCTCTGCGCGTCCAGGTCGGTGGGCTGGCTCGGGTGGCGCAGGATCGCGGAGGTCAGGTCGTCCGACGGCTCGGCGCGGCGGCTGGCGATCAGGTCGGCGATCAGTGCCCGCTGGGCGTTGAGCGCCTCGCCCCCGGCGGCGCCCTTGGCCTGGAACACCGTCCGGGCGTGGCTCAGCATGGCGCGCGCCTGCTCGGGCTCGAGGCCGAACACCGTGGACATGACCAGGAGCGGCACGGCGCGGGCGTAGTCGCCCACGAGGTCGGCCTCGCCCTGGGCCAGCACCCGGTCCAGCGCGAGGCCGCACCACTGCTCGGTGATCGCCGCGAGCCGGTGCTCGTCGACGCTCTCGAACGCGTCGTCGATGAGCCGGCGCAGGTGCCGGTGCCGCAGGCCGTCCACGTAGTAGATGCCGTCGCGCGGGGCGAGCACGCCGCCGACGCCGCTGTCCGGACGGACCGTGCCGTCGGCGAGCAGGCTCCAGTTGCGCGAGTCCCGCGCGAACAAGCTCTCGTTGCGCAGCACGGTGACCAGCTCGCGGTGCCCCAGCACCAGCCAGGCCGGCACGCCGGGCTCCAGGAGCACCGGGGCGACATTGCCCCAGCGGGCGCGCAGCCGTTCGTACACACGCCCGGGATCGGCGCTGGTGGTGGTCTCGGTGAGCGGGATCAGGTCGTCCAGGTCGACCAGGCGCTCCGACTGGGTGGTCGTCGTGACTGTCATGGCTCCCCGGGGTTCTGGGCGCGACCAGATCGCGCACCACGTCGTTTAGGCGGAATGTACCGCATGTCCCATGCGCAGTAATGTATCCAGCCGAATTAACCGGACAAATCGTCACGCAGTTGCTACCCGGCCGTCGCCAAGCGGCCATGCTGCGGGTGAAGTCTGGCCCGACGACCGGCACCTTCCGCACCGACCGGAACGAGGGCACCATGCGTACAACCGCACGAGCACTGAAGCTGGCAGTCGGCACGACCGCGGCCTCGGTCGCCCTGGGCGTCGCGGCGGCGGGATCCGCCGCCGCCGGGCCGACGGCGCACGCCGAGCAGTCGGCGGTGAGCGACGCCGAGGTGGCCCAGCGCTGGGCACCCGTCCACTACCAGGACGTGGACCAGACCGGCACCAACGCGCTGGGCGGCCGCTCGGACTACATCGCCGCCTACGACTTCGACGGCGATCTGGACGCACGCAACAACTGGGACAACACCAGGCGCCACGAGCTGGCCGCCACCGCCTACTACTCGGTGCTGGAGACGGGCAGCCACTGGTTCGTCACCTACATGTTCTTCCACCCCCGGGACTGGGCCGACTCGATCTTCGACACGGAGCACGAGAACGACGCCGAGGGCGTGCTGGTCGCCGTGCAGAAGGACGGCTCCCGGTTCGGCACCCTGCGCGCAGCGGTCACCGTGGCGCACACGGACTTCTACTTCTACGTACCGTCGGGCAGTACCTGGGGCGCGGGCGACGAGACGCTCGACGGTACCCTGCAGCTGGCCACCAACCCGCACGACGGTCTGGCCCACCCGGTCACCGCCCAGGAGGCCAAGGGGCACGGCCTCAAGGCGCGTCCCGGCTACGACATCCGGGGCGACGGCGTCGTCTACTACCCCGCCGGCCGCGCCGAGGTGCCGGAGCACCCGGACGACCGGGACGTCTCCTACCGGCTCGTCGACCTCCAGGCACCCGGCGGGCTCTGGGCGCAGCGCGCCGACGCCCGGCTGTTCGCGAGCCACGGGACGTTCGCCGGCGACCGCTCGGGCGGCTGCGGCAGCGGCGGGATCTCCTGCTCGCAGAACTCCGCGAACGCCCCCTGGGGCTGGGACGACGGCGACGACGGCCCCGGCCGCGGCGCTCTCGCCACCGACCCGGCGGGCCTGGTGGCCAGCTACTTCAGCATCCCGGAGCCCCTGTCCCGCACCTACGTGCACAACCCGTACTGAGTCCGTCTGGCGCCCCGGCCGGGCCCGCGCCGGGCCGGGGCGGGGGCCGGGCCCGGCCCGTGTGGTCGGTAGGACGTCAGGTGATCGGCAGCCCGGGTTGCCGATCACCTGACGTCCTACCGACCACACGAGGCCCCCGCTCAGCCTCAACCCGAGGTCGAGGGTCGGGCGAGGTTAAGGGTGAGGTTGAGGGTTAGGGTGCTCACCCTCAGGCCAGCCGGGCGGTCACCACGAGCTCCTCGCCCACGTCCAGCCGCACGTCCGCCAGCCGGACGCCGTCCGGCAGCTTCTCGGCGAGGTCGATGTCGCAGCTCGTGGCGGCCTCGACCCGGCCGCGGATGGTGCCCAGCAGTGCCGCGACCAGCGGGTTTCCGCTCGCGAGCTGCACGTCGCGGACCGCCAGCACCATGTTCGCGTCGACGCTGACCGACGCCGTCGCCTGCACCCGGGCGGACAGGAAGATGCCCTTCTTGATCGCGGCGTCCACGCGCAAGGTGGCCGACCGCGGCCCCTCGGAGACCAGGTCCACCTCCAGCCCCGTCAGCGTGATGCCCTGCTGCAGCAGGACCACGGTCAGCAGCCCCCTGGCCGTGGCCACCAGACCCGCCTTGTCGACGGCGACGCGGGCGTGTCCCGACACCGGGTGCTCCCCGCTGGGTTCCACCGGCAGGACGCCGGCGCGGCCGTCGGCGCCCTCCACCCACTCGAACCGCAGGCCCTCGAGCTCCGCGGTGACGTCGACGGGCAGGTCCACCGCGACGATCGGGTGCGCGTCCACGCGCAGCCGGTGCAGCGTCCCCGGCTCGCGCCGGACGATCTCCGGGTTCCAGCTCGTTCCGGCGCCGGCAGGGTTCGCCGCGCCGTCGGTGCGCACGACGACGCCGGTCAGGTCGATGTCGGCCGACGCGACGGACGCGCCGTCCAGCACCGCGGCGATCGACGTCCGGTCCAGGCCGGCGGCCCTGCCTCCGAGCTCGTCCGCGAGCGCGGTCCGGATACGGGCGGTCAGGTCGGCGCCGTCGGTGGGCCGGGGCGCCGTCCCGAGGAGGATGGGTTCGGGAGTGCGGTGCTCGGCGGGCGGGTGGTCGGATGCGGGGCGCTGGGCGGCGTCGGTCATGGACGCGAGACTAACCCGCCCACCGCGCCGGGCAGCCGCTTCCACGGCTCGCCCAGCGCGGCACCGTACGGGCCTGCGCCGCGC
The DNA here is from genome assembly GCF_042682255.1 of Promicromonospora aerolata. Taxonomy (NCBI): domain Bacteria; kingdom Bacillati; phylum Actinomycetota; class Actinomycetes; order Micrococcales; family Promicromonosporaceae; genus Promicromonospora; species Promicromonospora aerolata. The sequence goes on along the minus strand of NZ_JBHUHF010000001.1, from coordinate 828,840 downwards.
TCAGACCCGCCCGGCGTTCAGGCGGCGCTGCAGCGCCATGACGGCCTGGGACTCGCGGGAGATCACGCCGTCGACCGGTGTACCGAGATGGCGCTGCAGGGCGCGGATCGTCTGCGGGCCGATCTTGCCGTCCCGCTGGCCGGAGTCCATCCCGATCCGGGCCTGCAGGGCGGCGATCACCCGGGATCCCAGTGCGTCGGAGACCCACTGCCAGCCGGTCGTCAGGCCGGGGTTGGCGTCCCGCCAGTACACGCTCTGCGACGAGACGACGCCGTCCACGGTGGTGCCGAGCTCCTGCTGCAGCCGGCGGGTGGTGGCCGACCCCCAGAAGCCGTCCACGACCAGGCCGTCGGGCTCCCCCGGGCTCGGCGGGGTGGAGCCCGAGCCGGTGCGGATGTCGTCGATGCGTGCGTACAGGTGCCGGCCGGGGCAGGCGGTCTGCGAGACGTCCCGGTGCCCCCGCAACGGGGCATCCCGGGTCCACCAGCGGTCCTTGCCCTCGCGGTAGATCGCGGCGGCGGTGGAGATCTGGGCGGAGGTCGGTGTGGTCGTCTCGTAGTTCCCCGCGAAGCAGATGGACCGCGAGGTGCTGTTGCGGCCCCCCGTGTGGGTGCCCCGCCGGTTCCAGCTCACGCCCTGGTAGGCCCGGCCGGACGGAAAGATGACCACGTTGTAGGAGATGCCGGTGCCGAACCGCGACTGGCCGACGCTCTCCAGAGCGCGCATCTGCTCGGCCTCCGCGGCGATGCTCGCGTCGGCGGACAGGTGCGCCGTCACCGAGTGGTGCACGAAGACCTCGACGGCCGGCCCGGTCAGCGTCAGGTCGCCGTCCGGGTAGCGAGCACCCCACGACCCGCGCGACGCGATGCTCACCGCGGCCTGGGCCTGCGCGTCCGGCACGGCCATCGGCACGATGTCGGACGGCGCGTCGCCGCCGGTGTCGCCCACCGTCTCCCCCACTGTCTCGCCCTGCGGACCACCCTGCAGATCGCCCTGCGGTTCGTCGTCCGCCGCCAGCACCTCCAGCACGATCCCCGTGTCGTCCTTGATCTCGTACGGCTCAACCATGGTGCCCCCCATGTTCCAGAAATGTCCTACATGTCTACCACCGCGCGTCGGCCAGGGCGACCCCTTCCGGAGGGTTCGCGCGGCGGCCGCCCCGCACCGCCGCGCCTGGTTCCGCCGGCGCCCGCGCTTGTAGTGTTACCGACGTGATCAGCATCGACGCCGACTCCCCCGTCCCGCCGTTCGAGCAGGTGCGCACCACGCTCGCCCAGCAGATGGCGGACCGGACGCTCCCGGTCGGTACGCGGCTGCCCACGGTGCGCGCCCTCGCCGCGGACCTCGGCATCGCGGTCAACACCGTGGCCCGTGCGTACCGAGAGCTGGAGGCGGCGGGACTGGTCGAGACCCGCGGCCGCGCCGGCACCTTCGTGAGCGCGGCCGGCGACCAGCGTCTCTCCCTCGCCCAGGACGCGGCGGCGACGTATGCCGAGACGGTCCGTGCGCTCGGCCTCGGCCGGGCAGAGGCACTGGAGATCGTGGCGGCGGCGCTGCGGTAGCCGCGTCGTCCCCGGTGCGGGCACCGGGCGCGTGCGCGACGGCCGGCGGTCGATCCGTGCCCCGTCCGTTCGTCGACCTGGTGGGCGCCCGACCGATGAGCTTCGGCCCGGCCGTCCGTCCGTACTGGGATAGACCCGCGCACCGACGAGGAGAGCACCATGACCGCAACGCACGAGAGCCGCACCGAGCGCCCCGGCGCGGCAGCCGTCCCGCCCGTCGTCGACCGTGCGGCCTGGCAGGCCGCACGCGACGAGCTGCTGGTCCGCGAGAAGGCGCACACCCACGAGGGGGACGCGATCGCGGCGGCCCGACGCCGGCTGCCCATGACCGAGGTCGACGCGGCGGCCACCGTCGTGGGACCGGACGGACCGGCCACGCTGCTCGACCTGTTCGAGGGCCGTGAGGAGCTGGTCGTCTACAAGCACATGTGGCACCTCGGCGAACCGTTCGAGCACCAGTGCGAGGGCTGCACCATGACCTACTGGGCCGTGCAGGATCCCGCCTACCTCAACGCCCGCGGCGTCTCGTTCGCCGTGTTCGCGAAGGCGCCCTACGCGGACCTCGCACCGTTCGTCGAGTTCATGGGGTACCCCCAGCACTGGTACTCGGTGTTCGACACCCAGGACGAGGTGGTGGGCGGCGGCGACTTCGGCACCTGGATGTGCTTCTTGCGCCAGGGCGACCGGGTGTTCCTCACCAACTCCGTCACGGGCCGCGGGGCCGAGGCGACGATGCCCGCGCTCGCGCTGCTCGACATGACGGTGCGCGGCCGCAAGGAGGTCTGGCAGGACAGTCCGGAAGGCTGGCCGGATGGCAAGGCCCCGGGATGGTTCTGGCGCACGGACGAGGACGGTGTCGGAAACGGCGGGAGCGGTGGCATCGGTGGCCGCCCGGCCGTCCAGTGGGCCCGCCCGGGCGCGACTCCGGTCGCCCCGGGCGAACGCCACCACCACTGACCCCGACGGGCGCACCGGCCCCGCCGGTGCGCCCGTCAGCGGCGCGCGGACAGGCTCGCGCGGACGTCCGGGCGCAGCATCGCGACGACGCCGACCAGCACGAAGGCGATGTGCACCACCCGGACCGCCGGCAGTGCCGCCGACATGTCGCCGCCGAGCGCGTCGGCCAGACCGGCACCGCCCGCGAGCTCGGCGGCCATGGGCACCACCATCGAGGCCATGCCGAGCATGCCGAGCCCGACCAGCAGGGCCCACCACGCCCACCGGCGGCCCTGTGCCAGGAACCAGGCACACGTGAGCGCCGCGGCGAAGATCACGCCGCGCACGGCCATCTGCATGATCAGGCCGCCGTCGATGCCCTGTGCACCGACGGCGGCGACGGAGAGGACGCCCTCCGCGATCCCGGCGAGGACCGCGAGCGCGAAGCCGGCGGCCGCCAGCTTTCTGCGGTGCGCGGCGCGGTCCTGACCGGTGGTGGGGGTCGAGCTCGGGCCGGTGTCGTACATGGTCTGCGTCATGTGTCCATGCTGGTCGAGGGCCTGTTCCGCGGAAATCCGGCTGTCCTCCGTCCGACTCGTGGGTTGTCCCGACCGCCGGGAGTCACGTGTCCGTGACACCGGCGTCCGGGCTCAGTCCTGGACGGGCAGGACGCCGGAGAGGTCGAGCCCGGCCAGCCGCTCGGGGTCGGAGAGCACGTCGATCTCGGTGATCCGGTCCGCCACGACGGCGAACGCCAGGACGGAGACCGCTCGGCCCTTGACCACGACGAGCGCCCCGGCGGTCCCGTTGACGAGCACCGGTCGGACGAACGGCGCGAGCCCCGAGTACATGGGCGCGTTCCCGGCCACCTCGTGCGCGCCGGAGAGGACGGTCGGGCGGCCGTGCGCACCCTCCGCCCGCAGCACCACGTCCGGGTGCAGCACGGAGACCAGCCGGTCGAAGTCACCGTCCCGGGCCGCGGCGAAGAACGCATCCACCACCGCACGCTGGCGCGGCACGTCGGCGTCGGGTGCCGTGGTGGAGCCCATGACCCGGCGCCGGGCCCGGCTCGCGAGCTGGCGCGTGGCCTCGGGCGTCCGGTCGATCATCGGCGCGATGTCCGCGAACGGCACGCCGAACGTGTCGTGCAGCACGAAGGCGAGCCGCTCCGCCGGAGCCAGCTGTTCCAGCACCACGAGCAGCGCCAGTCCGACCGAGTCGGCCAGCACGGCCTCGGTCTCGGGGTCGGCGCCGGACTCGGGCGTGATCAGCGGGTCCGGGACCCGGACGTCCAGCGGCACCTCGCCGCGGGTGTTCCGGGAGCGCAGCATGTTGAGGCACACGCGCGACACGACGGTGGTCAGCCAGCCCCCGAGGTTCTCGACCCCCGCGGTGTCGGCGCGCTCCACCCGGAGCCACGCGTCCTGGACCGCGTCGTCCGCCTCGCTGACCGAGCCCAGCATCCGGTAGGCGACCGCGCGCAGGTGCGGCCGGTGTTCCTCGAAGCTGTCCCGCCACCACGTCTGTTCGTTCATCGCTGTCACATTCCTCCGTCGCCGCGTGTCATGCCAGTGAAGACCCCGACGTCGCCCGGGTCACGACCCGTTGACCCGCGAACGACGCCCGATGTGACCAGGAGCTCCGGCTCCTGCAGAAGGAGGAGCCATGACCGCAACCATTCTCGTCACCGGTGGGACCGGCACGCTGGGCCGGCACGTCGTGCCGCTGCTGCGCGCGGCCGGCCGGGACGTCCGCGTCCTGAGCCGTACGCCGCACGAGTCGCGGCCCGGCATCGAGCACGTCACCGCGGACCTGGGCACGGGCGAGGGTGTGGCCGCCGCCGTCACCGGGGTGGAGACGATCCTCCACCTGGCCGGCAGCAACAAGGGCGACGGCGACAAGGCCCGCACCCTCGTCGAGGCGGCGAGCGCCGCCGGGTCCCCGCACCTGGTGTACATCTCCGTGGTGGGCGCGGACCGGATCCCCGTGACCACCGGCGTGGACCGGGCCGCGTTCGGCTACATCGCGGAGAAGCGGGCCGCCGAGCTCGCCGTGGAGCAGTCCGGGCTGCCGTGGACCACGCTGCGGGCCACCCAGTTCCACGACCTGGTGCTGACGCTCGTCGAGGCGCTGGCCAAGCTGCCGGTCGCGCCGTCGTTCAGCGGCTACCGGATCCAGCCGATCGAGGCCGCCGAGGTCGCGGAGCGGCTCGTCGAGCTCGCGCTGTCCGAACCTGCCGGCCTCGTGCCCGACATGGGCGGCCCGCGCGTGTACGAGATGCGCGACCTGCTGCGCTCGTACCTCGTCGCGGCGGGACGGCGGCGCCCGATCCTCTCGATCCGGCAGCCGGGCGGTGCGGCCCGGGCGCTGCGCGACGGCGCGGGCACCGCGCCGGACCGGGCCGTGGGCCGCCGCACCTGGGAGGAGTTCCTCACCGACCGGGTTGGCGTGGCGGGTCGCGCCGTGCGCAGTCGGTAGTTCGTCAGGTGATCGGTACCCCGGACTGCCGATCACCTGACGGAATGCCGATCACCTGACGAGCTGCCGACCATCCGCTCCTGGCCACCCTGCGACACTGCACCCATGCGCGACGAGCAGTGGGCCCGGCAGCGGGCCGAGGCGGTGCGGCTGCAGGGCGAGCGGCTGCAGGCACGCCAGGATGCCGAGCACGGCCGGGCCGAGGGCCTGCTGCGCGAGTTCGTGGCGGCGGCCCGGGCCGCGGGGCTCACGCCCGTGCCCCTGCGGGTGCTGGGATACGGCGGCCGCGGTACCGCCCGCACGCCGCTGGAGGGCTGGTACCTGCGGGTGGACCGTACCGCCGGGATCAGCACCGACGGCGACTTCTACGTGCTCACCGCGCCGATCGGCCTGCTCGACCGGGTGCGCGGGTTCCGGCCGGAGCCGCGCCGTCCGCCGCTGCTGCTGGGCGCGGGTGGCAAGGACGGCGACACCATCCCGCTGGTGGACGCCCTGGAGCGCCTGCTACCGGGGTGGAGCGCCGGCTGAGCCGCAGGCGGTTCCGTTCAGCCGCCCGTCAGCAACCGCTCGCGCCGGGCGTCCAGCTCTGCGAGCCGCGCCTCCAGGGCCGTCGCGCGCTCGGCCGCGCCGTCGTGCACCTGCCCGACGGCGCCCAGCGCCTCACGCACCCGGTCGCGGGCCTCGTTGATGCGGTTCATGACCGTCCAGTCGCTGAAGATGTCGTCGAGCCAGATGTCGAACGCTCCGACCAGGTCACCCACCTCGATCCCGCCGACGCCGTCGCGGCCCAGGTCACCGAGCTCACGGGAGAGGACGCGCAGCGACTCGTCGGCCCGCCGCATCAGCTCGACGGCCTGGTCCATCTTCTGGCGCTTGACCATGTCGGCGAGGAAGCCGCCGCCGAACGTGTCGTACGTGGCCCAGTTGCCGGCGCTGTCCAGGTGGCGCCGCGCCCCGGCCAGGGCACTGCTGGCGCCCGCGGCCGCGGTGATCACCTCCCGCAGCTCGGTCAGCTCGCCGCGCCCGGCACCGACCTCGGCCGCCAGCAGCCCGAGCTCCGCCGCGCCGTCGGCCCCCGCGGCCACCACCCAGGCCTCCTTCGCGGCCAGCGCCGCGGCCCGCCGTGCTGCGACGTCGCCGAGGCCGTCGAGGGCGGCACGGACCGCTGAACGCTCCCGCTCGGCGCTCCGCACGGCGTTCTGCGCGGTGGCCACCTCGTACTCGGCGGCCCGGTGCTCGGCCCGCTCGGCCTCGAGCCGCTCGTCCCGGTTGCCGCGCATGGTCGCCCAGATCAGGGTGGGGCTGAAGTCCTCGAGCTTCTGCACGTCGGCCGCCTCGCCCGCGAGCGCCTCCGTGGCCCGCGCCAGGCGGGCCTCGGCGTCGGCGAGCGCCGACCGCACCGTGCCGAGCTGCCCGGTGAGCCGCGCGTGCTCGAACGCCGCCTCGTGGGCCGCCTCGAGCTCCGCCTGGACCTGCTGTGCCTGTACCGGCTGCTCCTCCTGTGCCATGCGGGTCAGCGTAGGGCCGGGCGGGCCGGGCCGGTACGAAAGGGCCGGTACGAAAGTGGCGGTACGAAACTGGTCACCGCGGGACGGGTCGCCGGCGACACCGGTAGCGTCCGGGTGTGCACCCTGGAGGCTCCGGCATGTCGACGTCCGACTCCCCCGCTCCGACCGCGTCAGGAGGGGGCTCGGCACGCGAGGTGTTCCTGGTGTTCCTGCGCCTCGGGCTCACGTCGTTCGGCGGGCCGGTGGCGCACCTCGGCTACTTCCGTGACGCGTTCGTGGTGCGCCGCCGGTGGCTCGGCGACCGTGCGTACGCCGACCTGGTGGCGCTCTGCCAGTTCCTGCCCGGACCCGCGTCGAGCCAGGTCGGCATGGCGATCGGGCTGCGACGGGCGGGCATCGGCGGGCTGCTGGCCGCCTGGGCGGGGTTCACGCTGCCGTCCGCCGTGCTGCTCGTCGCGTTCGCGTACGGGGTCACGGCGTTCGGGGGCGACGCCGGGGCGGGGTGGATCGGCGGCCTCAAGGCGGCGGCCGTCGCCGTCGTCGCGCAGGCGGTGCTCGGCATGACCCGCACCCTCGCCCCGGACGCGCGCCGCGCGACCATCATGGGGGCCGCTGTGATCGCGACGCTGCTCGCGCCGTCGGCGCTGGGGCTGCCGGTCGTGCTGAGCCAGGTCGGCGTGATCGTGCTGGCGGGCGCCGCGGGGCTGCTGTGGCTCCCCGACCCACCCGGCGACGGTGACGACGAGCCGTTCTCCGTGCCCGTCCGGCGCTCCGTCGCGGTGGCCTGCCTCGTGGTGTTCGGTGCGCTGCTCGTCGTCCTGCCCCTGCTGGCGGCCGCCCGGGACGGTGGCGTGGCCCGGCTCGTCGACATCTTCTACCGCGCCGGCTCGCTCGTCTTCGGTGGGGGCCACGTGGTCCTGCCGCTGCTGCAGGCGGACCTGGTGCCGTCCGGCCTGGTGGGCCACGACCAGTTCCTCGCCGGCTACGGCGCGGCGCAGGCCGTACCGGGCCCGCTGTTCACCTTCGCGGCGTACCTGGGTGCCGTCACCACGTCCGGGCCCGCGGGGCTCGCCGGTGCGGCGATCGCGCTCCTGGCCATCTTCGTGCCCTCGGCGCTCCTCGTGGTGGGCGCGCTGCCGTTCTGGGAGCGTCTGCGCGGCGCGCGGCACGTCCGGCGTGCGCTCACCGGCGTGAACGCGGGCGTGGTCGGGCTGCTGGCCGCCGCCCTGTACGACCCGGTGCTCACCCAGGGGGTCCTCGACACGGCCGACCCGGTACGTGCCCTGGCGCTCGCCGTCGCGGCGTTCGTCGCGCTGGCGAAGTGGTCGGCGCCGCCGTGGGCGGTGGTGATCGCGGCGGGGCTGCTGGGCTGGGTGGTGCTCTGAGCCGCGGGCCCGCTCCACGGCCCGCTCCGGGCCCGTTCCACGAGCGCCGCCGGGCCGCGGCCGCCGCGCGTACTAGGCTCGCGCCATGCCCGTGGACGACGACGACACCCGGCCCCTGACCCGGCGCGAACGGCTCCGGCGGCAGACCGTCGACGAGATCGTCCAGGCGGCGCTGGAGCTCGTCGACACCGGGGGCGCGCACGGACTGTCGCTCGCCTCGGTCGGCAAGGCCATGGGCATGACCCCTCCCGCGCTCTATCACTACTTCGCGTCGCGTGAGGCGCTGCTCGACGCGCTGGTCCTGGCCGGATACGCCGACCTCGGCACCGCCGTCGAGGCCGCGGCCCAGGCGGCGGCGGGCCGTCCGGCCGCGAATCGGCTGTCCGCCATCGCACACGCGTGGCGCCGCTGGGCGCTGGACCATCCGCGCCGGTACTCGATGCTCTTCACCGGCAGCCGGCGCGAGGCGGTGGACCCGCTGGTGAGCGTCAGCCCGATCAGCCGGAGCATGCTCGCCCTGGTCACGACGCTCCAGGAGGTCGCTGTCGCCGCCGGACCCCAGCCGGCCGCCGGCTCGGCGCTCGACGCCGACCTGTGCCGGTGGGGCGCGTCCCTCGGCCTCCCGGCGGCGGCCGCGCCGGCACTCCGGCTCGCCCTGTCGACCTGGTACCGGGTGCACGGCCTCGTCTCGCTGGAGATCGTGGGCGCGTTCGGCACCATGGGGCTCGACGGCGAGCAGCTGCTGGCCGCCGAGCTGGAGAGCCTGGCCGGCGAGGCCGCCCGCGCCTGATCGCCGGCGGGCGCCGCCCACCGCGCCGCCCTCACGGCACGAGGACCACCTTGCCGCCGGCGTGCCCGTCGTCGACGATGCTCTGCGCGCGTGCCGCCTCGGCAAGCGGCAGCACCTTCGCGACCGGGACGGACACCGCACCGCGGACCACCTGGTCGAGGAGGTCGGCGAGGGCCTCGGCCGAGTGCTCGGACCCCTCGGAGAACTGCACGCCCAGCGCATGGGCCGCCGGGTCGGCAAGGGTGAGCACCCGGTCGGTGCCGCCGCGCAGCTCGATGCTGTCCGGCAGCACGCCGCTGCCCGCCGTGTCCAGCACCGCGTCGACGGTGGGGGTCAGCGCACGGATCCGGTCGACGAGCCCGTCGCCGTAGGTGGTGGGCGTCGCCCCGTACCCCGCGACACGCTCCTGGTTCACCGGCGACGCCGTACCGATCACGCGCACGCCTGCCGCGACCGCGAGCTGGGTCGCGAGCCCGCCGACGCCGCCGCTCGCGCCGTGCACCAGCAGCGTCTCCCCCGGCTTCAGGTCGAGGAGGCGCAGCGCGCGCCGGGACGTCTCGGCCACCACGGGCAGCGCCGCCGCCTGCGGCGCGTCCAGCCCGACGGGGACCTGCGCCCACACGTCCAGGACGGCCAGCTCCGCGGCGCCCCGGCCGGCCGGACCGGCGACCCGGTCACCGGTGGCGACCCCGGTCACGCCGGCGCCCACCTGGTCCACGAGACCCGCGACCTCCAGGCCCGGCACGGCGGGCAGCGGTGTGGTGAACACCGCCTCCATGGCCCCGGACCGCACCTTGCCGTCGAAGGCGTTGACGCCCACGGCCTGCACCCGGACGCGGACCTGTCCGGGCCCGGCCTCCGGCTCCGGGACCTCGCCGAGGTGCAGGACCTCCGGGCCGCCGAACTCGTCGAAAACTACTGCGCGCATCGTGTTCCCTCGTTCCGGATAGTTTTGCTGTTCGAGACAGGTAACCAGCGGGACCCGCCCCACTATTCCCAGCCCGGCCTACCACGCAGGACGAGTCCTATGCTGGACGGCATGACATCTGACCGGGACAGTGAGTCGAACCCGTTCGCCACCGGGCCGCTCAGCCTTGCCATCTTCTCGCTCGCGCGGGCGCACCGGGCGCTCGCCGCGGACCTGCTGCGCCCCCTCGGGCTGCACCCGGGCCAGGAGCTGCTGCTGATGTTCCTGTGGGAGCACGGGCCGCAGCGCCAGACGGACCTGGCCGAGCACGTCGCCACCGACTCGGCGTCGATGACCCGGACCGTCCAGCGGTTGGAGCGCGCCGGTTTCGTCCGTCGTCGGCCCAGCACCACGGACCGGCGGGTCACCCTCGTGGAGCCCACACCGGCGAGCCAGGCGCTGCGTCCGCGCGTCGCCGCGATCTGGGCTCGGATCGAGCAGGCGACGGCGGGCGACCTCGGCCCGGCCGAGCGCGAGGACGCGACGGCGCTGCTGCGCGCGTTGGAACGGAACGTGGGCAGCATCGCCGATCCTGCTACGTCGCCGACGTCCCGGGGACCCGCTGGGACGCCCACGCCTCGGCCACGGGCGCCATCAGCTCCGGGTCCGACGTCGGCTCGGCCGTCGTCGAGCCCGCCGTCGCGTCCGCCGGGCCGGGGACGGTGAGCGTCGCGATGGCGGTGGTGACCGGGATCGCGAGGACGAGCCCGATCGACCCGACGAGCGTGCGCACGACCTCCTCGGCGATCTCGCCCGAGCTCAGGGCCGTGGCCGGCGACTGGTCCACGAGCCAGACCATCATGAGCAGGGGCAGGGCGGCGCCGACGTAGGCGAAGGCGATCGTGTAGACGGTCGAGGCGATGTGGTCGCGTCCGATGCGCATCGCCCGCGTGAACAGCTCGGCCCGCGACGCCGTCGGCGCCACGCCGCGCAGCTCCCACACCGCGGACGCCTGGGTGATGGTCACGTCGTTCAGCACGCCCATCCCGGCCAGCACGATGCCGCACAGCGCGATGCCCCGCAGGTCCGCCCCCGGTGCGCTCGACGGCAGGAACGCCGAGGCCTCGTCGGTGGTGCCGGTGATCTGCGCCGCGCCGGAGGCCCAGGCGGCGAGCAGCGCGGTGAGCCCGAGGCCGACGAGCGTGCCGAGCAGCGCGGTCGACGTGCGCGCCGACAGGCCGTGCGCCAGGTACAGCGTCACGAACATCACCAGCGACGACGTCACCAGCGCCACGCCGATCGCCGACTCGCCCGCCAGCAGCGCGGGCATGGTGAAGCCCAGGAGCACCACGAACGCCATGCCGAGCCCGGCCATCGCCGCCAGCCCGCGCCAGCGCGCCACCAGCAGCACGACGGCGGCATAGGCAAGGGCCAGCAGCGCGATCGGCAGCTCGCGCTGGTAGTCCATGAACACCAGCGGGTCCACGCCGGGCTGCGAGACCTGAGAGATGTCGACGGCGGTGATGCGGTCGCCGTCGGCGAGCGGGACCGACGGCCCGGGCGACTGCATGCGGGAGGCCTCGCCGCCCGGCAGCTCGACCGGGATGCTGCCGGTGGCCGGGTCGGCGGGTCCGGTGACCGTGACGTCGACGAACGACGTGCCCTCTGCCTTGGCCGGCATCCGGTCGGGCACGTCGGCGGCGTTCGGCCACAGCAGCCACACGCCGACCAGGGTCAGGAGCAGCGCGGAGACCAGGGTGATGACCAGCAGGAACGTCGTGCGTGGCGCGGCAGGGCCGGCCGAGCCGTGCGAGTGAACGTGCGCCATGCGCACATCCTGACCCAACCGCGCTGCGGCGGCGCGGCGAGCGAGCGGGCAGCCGAAGGACGGGGTGCGCGGGGTCAGGCTGCGGGGAGGAGGGCGTCCGCGAGCGCCGTGGCGGCGCCGTCCTCGTCGACCGTTCCCGTGACGCGGGTCGCTACGGCGCGGACCGTCTCGGGAGCGTGGCCCATCGCGATCGACACCGCCGCCCACCGGAGCATGTCCAGATCGTTCTCGCCGGCACCGACGGCGACCGTGCGGGAGGGCGCGACCCCCAGCTCGACCCGGATGTTCTCGAGCGCCGTCGCCCTGGTGATCCCGGGTGCGGTGACGTCCACCCAGTCCACCCGAGCGGGGATGGCGGTGACGCCCGACGCGCGCAGCGCCGGGGCGAGGCGCAGGGCCCACTGCCCGTACACCACGACGCGTGGCGTCGGCCGCGCCCAGACGCCGTCCAGCGCCTGGAGTACCTCCTGGTGTCCGTCGAGCTGCCGCTCGGGGAACCGCCTGGTGACGCGGTACCCGGTGCCCACGACCTCGGCGGCGAGCCCCAGGTCCGGGCGGGTCCGGGCGACCAGCCGGCACACGGGCTCGGCGTCCAGGGGCACGACGTCGACGATCGAGCACCCGTCCGGCCGCACCCGCGCGGTCACCGCACCGTTCGCCGCGACCACCCAGCCGTCGTGGACGCCGAGCTGGCGGGCGGCCTGCACCGCCCCGGACAGCGACCTGCCCGTGGCGACCACCAGGTGGTGGCCGGCGGCGCGGACCGCCGCGATCGCGTCCAGCACGGCGGGCGTCGGCCGGCGACCGGCACGCACGAGCGTGCCCTCGACGTCGCAGGCGACGAGTGCAGGTGTGGACGTGGGCACGTCCGAGAGCGCTGCGGCCCCGGAGGTGGTCGCGGTCACGGTATTCCCCTGGTGATAGAAGGCGGCACCATCATGTCTCATACTGGGACATTTGGGAATTTCCATCTCAACCGGAGAGCACCGTCAGGGCAGCCCCAGGACCGTCCGGCACAGCACCGGCTCGGCGGCCGTGGCGACATCGGGCCCGGTGATGGCGCCCGAGAGCCACAGGCTCGCGAAGCCGTGCGCCACGGACCAGGCGGCGCGCGCGGCGTCGGCGTCGGACGCCAGCCCCGCCAGGGCGGCGGAGGCGGTCTGCTCCGCCGCACGCAGCTCGGCGTCGTCCCCGTGCAGGAGGCTGCGGTCGAACATCACGGCGAAGTGCCGGGGTGGTCGACGGCGAACCGCACGTAGGCGAGCCCCGAGGCGAGCAGGTCGTCCTCCGCCTCCGCCAGGGCGGCGGTGAGCAGCCTGAACCCCTCGGCCGCCACCGCGGTGAGCACACCGGCCTTGTCCCCGAAGTGGTGCGCCGGCGCCGCGTGGGACACCCCGGCGAGGCGGGCCAGCTCCCGCAGGCTCAGCCCGGCCGGCCCCCGTTCGGCGACCGCCGTCGCGGCGGCCGAGGTCATCGCCCGCCGCAGGTCTCCGTGGTGGTAGTTCATCCCGCCTCCTCCGCACCGCGTGCCGCGGGCACCCTCGCCTCATCTTTCCATTGACAAGATAGCACCGAAGATGGTGAGGTGTCGCATGAACTAGTCACCGTCAAGATTGGATTCGGCCATGCCCGTACCGCTCCCCGTCCTCCTGCTCGGCGTCACCGCCGTCGCCCGCCTGCTGGGCACCGTCGCGGTGCCGGCCCTCGACTCCTGGCACGACGCCGCCCGTGTCGGCGCCGCCGCGATCTACCTCCTGGCCGCTTCGGGCCGGCTCATCCCCCGGGTGCGCCAGGACCTCGAACGCATGGTCCCGCCCACGCTCCCCCGCCCCGACCTGCTCGTCGCGGGCACCGGAGCCCTCGAGCTGCTCGGTGGGGTCGGCCTGCTCGTGCCCGTCACCGCCCCGGCCGCCGCGATCTGCCTCGGCCTCCTGACGCTCGCCATGACGCCGGCCAACATCTCCGCGGCCCGGCGCGGCATCCTGTTCGGCGGATCACCCGCCACCCCCGTCGGCCGGCGCCTCGCGGAGCAGGCCCTCTACCTGGGGGCGCTCGCCGCCGTCGTCTGGCTGCCCTTCTGACGGGCGAGGCGGCCGCGCAGCACGCGCCGCGGGTAGGATCCCGCCGTGCTCAGCCCCGCCACCCCCGACGACCTCGACGACCTGGCGGCGTTCCTCCGGACCGCCGACCTGACGGTCGCCGCCCTCGCCGAGCCGGCGGTGCACCTGTGGCTCGAGCGCGACGACGCCGGGGCCGTGGGCGCGACCACGGGATTCGAGCTCGGCGGCGAGCACGCCCTGGTCCGTAGCGTCGCCGTCCGTCCGGACCGGCGCGGTGCCGGCGACGGCCTGCGCCTCGCCCGCTTCGCCCTGGACCGGGCCGCCGACGCCGGGGCGCACCAGGCCTGGCTGTTCTCCCGCCGGTCGGGCGGCTTCTGGCAGAAGCTCGGCTTCGCGGCGACCACGACGGACGCCCTCGCCACCGCGCTGCCCGACGCCCACCAGGTGCGACTGTTCCGCGCCACCGGCCAGCTCGACCGCGAGGTCGCGTGGCAGCGACCGCTGCCGCCGTCTGATAATTTCGCCGCATGAGGTCTCCAGAAGCATCCAGGTTCGGGCTGCCGGTACTCCGGTAGCCCGAGATGCCCCTGTAGAGACCCCCGAGGTACGACCTCGCCCACCCGCTCCCCCGTGACCGACGTCCGGGGAGCCGGTGCCTCCCCGCGCATCCGAAGGGCCCGTAGTGCCGTCCTGGCCTACCCGTTCCCCCTCCCTTCGGAGTCGTTGCGGCACGGCGATCGGACCGCTCGGGCCCGCCGGGCCGCCGGCGGCCAGTGCGGCACTTGCCGGAGCGGCCGCCGCGCTCTGGTTCGCGGCGACCCGAACCCGCTTGGCACGCTTTTTCTGACCATGCAGCTGCTGCCAGGAACCGCGTGAACCTGGCAGCAGCTGCATGGTCGGCGGGCAGCTCTGACCTGCTCGTCCCGAGGTGTGGACGGTTTTTCGACCACATCGCGGGCATGCCTACGATCCAGGCTCATCATCCAGAGCGGTCGAGAGTCCTGGCTCAACGACACCGCAGCAACCTGCCTCCGGATCGCCGATGCCGGGCAAGGTGCTAACGCCAGGTCCGATGGAGCTGATACGCATGGCAGTCACGCACTCGCACCTTTCCCCCGCCACGATCCTGGGCTACCCGCGCATCGGCCGACGCCGCGAGCTCAAGCGCGCCGTAGAGGCGCTCTGGGCCGGTCGCACGACCACCGACGAGCTGGAGAACACCGCCGCCGAGCTCCGGCTCGCCACCGCACGACATCTGGTCGACCTGGGTCTGGACGCCGGTTCCGCCGCCGTCCCCGGCTCGTTCTCGTTCTACGACCAGGTGCTCGACGCCGTCGCCCTGCTGGGCGCGGTGCCCGAACGGTTCCGGGACCTGGCCGGCGACGGCGCGCTCTCCCTGGAGGGCTACTTCACGCTGGCCCGTGGCGAGGGCGGCCGGCCACCGCTCGAGATGACCAAGTGGTTCGACACGAACTACCACTACCTGGTCCCGGAGATCGGGCCGGCCACCCCGATCGGGTTCGCCGACGACCGGGTGGTGCGTGAGTTCAGCGAGCTCGCGCACCCCGCCGACGGCGGACAGGCCGTCGTGACCCGCCCGGCGCTCGTGGGCCCGGTGACGTTCCTGCTGCTCAGCAAGCCCGCCGACGGCGCCCCCGACGGGTTCCACCCGCTGGACCGGCTCGACGACGTCGTCACCGCCTACGCCGGGCTGCTGCAGGCACTGGCCGCCGCGGGTGCGCCCTGGGTACAGCTCGACGAGCCCGCCCTGGTCACCGACCTGCTGGACGTCCCCTTCGACGAGGTGGCCGACGCCGTCCGCCGGGCCTACAGCCGCCTCGCGACCGACCTCTCCCCCGCGTCGGCCGGCGACGGCGCCGCCGAGCGTCCCGCGATCCTGGTCACCGCGCCGTACGGCGACCTGCGCAGCGCGGCCGGCGACGGCCTCGCGCTGCTGGCCGGCACCGACGTCGAGGCGATCGGGGTCGACCTCGTCAAGGGCGCCGTACCCGACGGCCCCGTCCCGGGCCTGGAGCGCAAGACCCTGGTCGCGGGCGTCATCGACGGGCACAACATCTGGCGCGCAGACCTCGACGCCCGCCTGGCCACGCTCCAGGGCCTGGCCGCGCTCGGCGCCGGCGCGGTCGCCGTCGGCACCTCGACGTCCCTGCTGCACGTGCCGCACGACGTGGCCGACGAGCCCCGCCTCGACCCCGGCCTGAAGTCGTGGCTCGCGTTCGCCGACCAGAAGGTCACCGAGGTCGTCACGCTGGCCACCGGTCTGGCCGAGGGCCGCGCGGCGGTCGCCGCCGCGCTCGCCGAGTCCAGCGCGGCGGTGCGGTCGCGCGCCCAGGCGCCCGGCGTCGTCGTGCCGGAGGTCCGCGACCGCACCGCGGCCCTGACCCCCGCCGACGCCGAGCGCGCACCGTACGCCGAGCGCGCCGCGGCCCAGCAGGCGAGGCTCGACCTGCCGCCGCTGCCGACCACGACCATCGGCTCGTTCCCGCAGACGGCGGAGATCCGCCGCACCCGGGCCTCCTGGGTGCGGGGCGAGCTGTCCGACGCGGAGTACACGGCAGCCATGCGCGCGGAGATCGCGAGCACGGTCGCGCTCCAGGAGGAGCTGGGCCTCGACGTCCTGGTGCACGGCGAGCCCGAGCGCAACGACATGGTGCAGTACTTCGCCGAGCAGCTCGACGGCTTCGCGACCACCGTGCACGGCTGGGTGCAGTCGTACGGCTCGCGCTGCGTGCGGCCGCCGATCCTGTGGGGCGACGTGTCGCGGCCCGCGCCGCTGACCGTGGACTGGACCGCGTACGCGGCGTCGCTCACGAACAAGCCCGTCAAGGGCATGCTCACGGGTCCCGTCACCATCCTGGCGTGGTCGTTCGTCCGTGACGACCTGCCGCTGGGCGACACCGCCGACCAGGTGGCACTCGCCCTCCGGGACGAGGTGACGGACCTGGAGGAGGCCGGCATCGGCGTCGTGCAGGTGGACGAGCCCGCGCTGCGCGAGCTGCTGCCGCTGCGCCGGTCCGCGCACGCCGGCTACCTGGACTGGTCGGTACGGTCCTTCCGCCTCTCGACCGCCGGGGCGGGCACCGCCACCCAGGTGCACACGCACCTGTGCTACTCCGAGTTCGGCCAGGTCATCGGCGCGATCGACGGGCTCGACGCCGACGTGACCTCCGTGGAGGCCGCGCGGTCCCGCATGGAGATCGTGCCGGAGCTGGCGGACGCCGGGTACGCGCGCGGCATCGGTCCGGGCGTCTACGACATCCACAGCCCGCGGGTGCCGTCGGTCGACGAGGTCACCGAGCTGCTCACGCTGGCGGCCAAGTCGATCGACCCGCGGCTGCTCTGGGTCAACCCCGACTGCGGCCTGAAGACCCGCGCCTACGCGGAGACGAAGGAGTCCCTCCGCAACCTGGTGGCGGCGACGCAGTCGGTCCGCGCCACCCTCTGAGCGGGCCCCTGCACTTCGAGGCCTAAGTTTCTTCGTTCTGGGGCGTCCCAGAGCGAAGAAGCTTAGGCCTCGAAGACGAGGTCGTCAGCCGACGCGCCACTTCTGCGCGGCCGTGCCGTTGCACGTCCAGATCTGCAGCTTCGTACCGTCCGCGCTGTTGCTGTTCGGCACGTCCACGCACTTGTTGGCGAGGATGGAGACCAGGTCCCCGGCGCCGCTCAGCGTGAACTGCTGGGCCGCGTTGCCGCTGCAGTTCGCGAGCTGCACGGCCGTGCCGTCGGCCGTGTTGGCCCACGCGACGTCCATGCACTTGCCCCCGGCCCGCAGCGTGCCGTCGGCGTGGAAGGTCCACTGCTGCGCGGCGCTGCCGTTGCACGTCCAGAGCTGCAGGCGCTTGCCGTCCGAGAAGTCGGAGCCCGGCACGTCGATGCACTTGCCCGCGAGCCCGATCAGCGCCTGCCCGCCACCGCCACCGCTGGTGGTCAGCCGCAGCCCGTAGGTGTTCAGGATCGGGTTCACCGGCTGGTAGATGAACCGGCCGTTCGAGGAGCAGTCGCCGATCCGGCCCGACGTCACGCCCTGTGCCTGGTTGCCCGACAGCACCGAGCCGCCGGAGTCGCCGCCCTCCGCGCACGCGGAGCCCGTCGCCATGCCCGGGATGTCACCGTCGCCGTAGTTGATGGTGACGTTCTTCTCCTGGATGACGCCGCAGCGCCAGCCGGTCGTGCGGCCGGAGCGGCACACCGTCGCGCCGATGCCCTGCTCGGCGGAGCCGGCGACCGTCGCGGTGCCGCCCGCGTAGTTGTTCACCGTCGGGGTGGGCGTCCAGTTGCTGTTGGTCGCCACCCACGCCCAGTCGTGGCCGGGGAAGACCGACGCCCGGTAGGTGCCGAGCGCCGCGCCGTCCGGCGCGTTGACCGGGTCACCGGCGTTGCCGCAGTGCCCGGCCGTGACGAACCCGCCCTGCACGGCGAAGCCGATCGAGCACAGGGTCACGTACCCGTTGCCCAGGGGCTTGTGGAACTCGTCGCCGCCCCGGATGTCGCGGGCGGGCTCCGGCGCCACCGCCGACTTCTCCACGCGCACGACGTCGGCCGGGACGTCGGCCTCGGCGATCATGGCCTTCGCCGCGCCGACGTCGGCCGCCTCGACGACCACCTCGTTGGTGGTGGGGTCCGCGTACCAGGAGTGCACCGAGTCGGGCGCGCCCACCGTGTCGAGCGACTCCTTCCACGCGGTCAGGGCGTCGAAGCCGTGCTCGACGACGACGGCATCGGCGCCGGCACGCTCGGCCACCTCGGCCGCCGCGGTGGTGGTGACGGCGACGCGCGGGGCGTCCGCACCCTCGGGCAGCCAGGCCCCCGCGTACGAGTCACCGAGCGCGGCGGCGAGGTGGGCCTCGAGCACCGCGGCCTCGGCGTCGAGGGCCAGGCGCTCCGGGATCTCCGCCCGGGTGAGCCCCAGGTCGCGCTCCATCGCGCGGATCTGGGCCTCGGGCAGCTGCGCGTCGGGCAGCCGGCTGTCGGCCGGCGCGTCCGGGGGCGGCGCCGCCCCCGCGACGCCGGCGCCGGTGAACGCCGTGCCGATCACGAACGCGGCGGCTGACAGCGCTATCAAGGGACGGGACGTTCTCAGGGATCGTGACATGGTGTGCTCCTCGTCAGGCCTGGGGAACCTCGTGTGCCTCGGAGCGTATTGACGTGGTGGCACCACCAGAACGGGTGGGACAGCCTCGTGTGGAAAGTACCTATGCGTCCCTTATGCACGAACCGGCAGCGCCGGGACCGGTCACCGAGGCCTGCGTTCGCCGCTCCCCCGCGGCACCACCCGGGTCGGCAGCACGACGAGCGCGACCGCGCGGTCGGGCTCGGCGGACCGCGCGACGGCGAGCTCGGCGGCACGCCGGCCCATCTCGACGGCGTCGTACGCCACGACGGTGATGCCGAGCAGGTCGGCCAGCTCGAAGTCGTCGAAGCCCACCACCGCCACGTCGCGGCCGCCCGGCACGTCCCGCAGCGCCTGGAGGGTGCCGACGGTCGCCCGGTTGTTCGCGGCGAGCACCGCCGTGGGCGGTTCCGGTGCCGCGAGCAGCTCCCGGACCAGCTCCCGGGCGGCCGCCGCGTCGTGCGCGCCCGAGCGCAGCCACCGCTCGGCGTCGGCCACCCCGGCGTCGTGCATCACGTCCAGGAACTCGGTGCTGCGCTCCTGGTACGTCCACAGGTGCGGCTCGTCCCCGACGAACCCGATGCGGCGGTGACCGTGGGCCAGCAGGTGCCGCACGGCGGCCTGCGTCCCCCCGCGGTTGTCGATGACCACGGTGTCCACGTCCACCCCGGTGGCCGGCCGGTCCACCACCACCACGGTCAGCCCGGCGGCGATCTCGCCCCGCAGCGCCGAGTGGTCGGCCCCGGCGGGCGTCACGATGAGGGCGCCCACCCTCCGCTCGAGCAGCTCGCCCGTCAGCGACTCCTCGCGCTCGGGGTCCTCGTCGGACGACGCCGTGAGCAGCTGCAGACCGTGCTCCCGCAGCTCCCGCTCGATGCCGCTGGCCAGCGCGGAGTAGAACTCGTTGGCCAGGTCCCCGGTGATGAACCCGACCAGCCGCGAGTAGCCGCCGCGCGCGAGGTCCGCCGCCACCGCGTTGCGCCGGAAGCCGAGCGAGGTGGCGGCGTCGAGCACACGCTCGCGCGTGGCGGGCGCCACGTTGGGCTCGCGGTTGAGCACCCGGGACGCGGTCTTCAGGCTCACCCCGGCCGCCTCGGCGACCACCGCCAGCGTCGGACGACGGATCATGTCAGGCCTCCCGACGCTTGCGCATCAGCATGTCGATGATGATGGCCAGCAGCAGCACGGCCCCGGTCACCATGTAGTGCGCCGCCTGGTCCACGTTCATCAGCGTGAGCCCGTTGGTGATGGACTGGATGACGAGCACCCCGAGCACCGCGGACCACGCGCTGCCCCGTCCGCCGAACAGGCTCGTGCCGCCGATCACCGCGGCGGCGATCGCCACGAGGTACGTGTCGGCGCCCCCGGTCCCCTGGTTGGCGGCCCCGAGCCGGCCGGCCGCGAGCACCCCGCCGAGCGCGGCGAGGGTCGAGCAGGCGACGAAGCACAGGACCACCGTGCGCTGCACCGGCACGCCGGCGAGCATCGCCGCGCGCCGGTCACCGCCGACCGCGCGGACCGACCGGCCCCAGCGCGTGCGGCGCAGCAGGACGTCCGTGACCACGACCAGGGAAGCGAACAGCACCACCGAGTAGCCGATGCCGCGTGCCGTGCCCAGGTAGGCCACGACGAGGGAGAGCACGGCGGCGAGCACGAGCGTCCGCGCGACGATCTGCGGCATGCTCACGCAGGCGAGGTCCGCGCGCCGCCGGCGGGCGCGGGCAGCGAGCTGCACCGTGGCGGAGGCGACCACGGCGCCGGCCACCAGGGCCCAGGCGACGCCGGTGGGCAGGAATCCCTGCTGCACCGACCGGACGAACCACGACTCGAACGGCAGGTTGACCGAGCCGAGCGGACCGAGCACCCGCAGCTGGACCCCGGCCAGGAAGAGCAGCCCGGCCAGCGTGAACACGAAGCTGGGCAGCCCGAGCCGGGTCGACAGGGCGCCGTACCCCAGCCCGACCACCACCCCGCAGGCGAGGGCGGCGCCGATGGCGAGCGCCACCGGCCAGCCGAGCGACACCGAGCCGACGGCGACCACCGCCGCGGCGAGGCCGCTCAGGGAGCCGACCGACAGGTCGATCTGCCCCACCAGGAGCACCAGCACCACACCGAGCGCGATGACGCCGACGGGGGCGCTCTGCAGCGTGAGGTTGACGAGGTTCTCGGGGGCGAGGAACGCGGGGTTGATCGCGCCGAGGACGAGCCAGATGCTGACGAGGGCGGCGACGATGGGCAGGAGGCCGTTGCCGCCGCGCACCCGTTGCCAGACGGCACCGGGCAGGCCCGCTCCGGACGGTCCCGCTCCGGCGCCGCTCGGCTGCGCGCTCATCGGCGCACCGACCGGTTCGGCGTGCCGGGTCGCACCGCGCCCGTCATGGCGGCGAGCAGGTCCTCGTAGGACGCGTCGCCGTCGAACACGTCGTGCACGCGGCCCAGGCGCAGCACGAGGATGCGGTCGGCGACGGCCTGCAGGTCGCCGGCCTGGTGGCTGACCAGGACCACGGCGTGCCCGCGCTCGCGCAGCCGGACGATCAGGTTGAGCACCTCGGCGGTCTGGCGCACGCCGAGGGACGCGGTCGGCTCGTCGAGCACGACCACGCGCGGCGAGCCGAGCAGCGCGCGCGCCACGGCGACGACCTGCCGCTGGCCGCCCGACAGCGTGCGGACCGGCTCGCGGACGGTGGGCACGCTGGCGGCGAGCTGGTCCAGCAGGCGCCAGGCCTCGCGCTCCATGGCCACCTCGTCGAGCAGGGGCCCGCGCACGGTCTCGTGCCCGAGGAACATGTTCTCGACGACGTCCAGGTCGTCGACGAGCGCCAGCTCCTGGAACACGGCGGCGATCCCGAGGGCGCGCGCCGCGGCGGGTGAGTCCAGCAGCACGGGGCGCCCGTCGAGCAGCACCTGGCCGGCGTCGGGACGGTGGGCGCCCGCCAGCAGGCCGGCGAGCGTGGACTTGCCGGCCCCGTTGTCGCCGACCACCGCCAGCACCTCGTGCTCGCGCACGTCGGCGTCGACGTCGACGAGGGCGCGCACGCCGCCGAACCGCTTGGAGACGCCGCGCAGGGACAGCACCGGGTCGCTCATCGCGCCACCTCCAGGACCGGCGCGCGTCCGGGTCCGGGCGCGGCGTCCGCCTCGGCGTCGGGGCCGATCAGGCCGGCGCGCTCGCACGCGGCTTCGTACGCGGGCACGCAGATCTCGTCGGTGGAGTAGACCCGGCCGTCCACGATCACGTGCTCGACGTCGGCGGCGCCCACCGCGCGGGGTGCCAGGAGCTGGGTGGGCACGCCGCCGATCACCGCGGTCGTGCGCGGGTCCTCGCCGCGCAGCACCCGTACCGCGAGCTCGGCCGCGGTCTGGGCCTGCTGGTCGGTCGCCTTGTAGACGGTCATGTACTGGTCGCCGGCGAGGATGCGCTGCACGGCGGCGAGCTCGCCGTCGTGCCCGGTGGTGACCGGCACGGGGTCGAGGCCCGCGGCCTTCGCCGCTGCGATCGCGCCGCCCGCTATGCCGTCGTTGGCCGCGAGGATGCCGTCGACCTGGCCCGGGTACCGGGTGAGCATGGCCTCGGTCCACTCGGTCGCCTTGTCCGGGCTCCAGTCGGGCGTGTAGTACTCGGCGAGCACGTCGATGTCCTCTCCTTCGAGCGCGCGACGGGTGCCTGCCGCGATCGCGAGCGCGTTGGGCTCGGTCGCGGAGCCGTGCACCAGCAGCACCCCCGGTCGCTCGCCATCGGTCCGGCCGCCGGCCGTGTCCTCCGCCCGGGCGTCGATCCCGCCGACCAGGGCCGAGCCCAGCAGAAAACCGATGAACTCGTAGTCGTACGACACGTAGTAGTCCGCGCCGTCCAGGAATCGATCGTAGGCGATCACCTCGGCACCGAGCCGCTCGGCCTGCACGAGGATCCCGGCGGCGGCCACGGTGTCCACGGCGTCGAGCACGAGGACCTCCGCGCCCTGGGCGAGCATCGACTCGGCCTGCTGCAGCTGGGCGGCGGCGTCCTGCGCCGCGTTGGCGTACAGCACCGTGCACCCGGGACAGCGGCGGTCCACGACGGACACGAACGCCGGGCGGTCCGACGCCTCGTAGCGGGCGGTCTGCGTCTCGGGCAGCAGGAGGCCGATGGTCCCCTCCGGCGCGGCGCCCTCGGCACCCGCGGCGCCGCCGGGCCCGTCCGCGCCGCCGGCCGTGCACCCGGCCAGCGTCACGGCGAGCGCCAGCCCGACCGTCACGGGTATCCGTCGTCGCTGCCGGGCGCTCATGAGCTCACTCCGAGCGAGCCGAACATCCTGGCCTGGTCCAGGGCGGCGGCCAGCGCGCCGCGCACCCCGGCGTCGGCGCCGAGCGACGACGGCACCACCTCGACGGGGCCGCGCGAGGTGGCCACGACGCGCTGCCCGAGCGAGGTGCGCAGGGGTTCGAGCAGCACCTCGCCGGCCTCGGCGAGCTTTCCGCCGATGACCACGACGTCGGGATCGACGAGGTTGCAGAGGTTGGCCAGGGCGACGCCGAGGTGGCGGCCGGCGTCGAACACGACGCGGCGGCAGCCGGCGTCGCCGTCGAGCGCCCGGGCCACCAGGTCGGCGAGGGTGAGGTGCCCGGCCTCGCGCGGGAGCATCGACAGGAGGCTGGTGGCGCCGACCAGCATCTCGAGGCAGCCGCGGTTGCCGCAGCGGCAGACGGCGCCGTGCTCGTCGACGGACACGTGCCCGATCTCCCCGGCCACCCCGGACCGGCCGTGCACGGCCCGTCCGCCGAGGACGAGCCCGCCGCCGACGCCGTGGGAGACCCGGACGTAGGCGACCGAGTCGTAGCCCGCTCCCGCTCCGAACCGGGCCTCCGCGATCGCGGCGAGCGTCGAGTCGTTGTCGGCGATGACGGGGACGCCGAGCTCGGCGCCCAGGATCTCGTCGACGTGCACGCCGTCCCAGCCGCGCATCATGCCGACGGTGACCACCTGGCCGGTGCGGATGTCGACCGGTGCGGGCACGCCGACGCCGACGGCGAGCAGCTCGGCCGGGTCGGCGTCCACGGCGTCCATCATCTCCCTGACCAGCATGGCCGTGCGCTGCAGCCCGGCGTCGGCCCGGTGGTCGGGCGCGAGCGGCATGCGCTGCTCGGCCAGGATCCGCATCGACGCGTCGGCGAGGGCGACGCTGAGCGAGCGCATGCCGAACCGGATGCCCACGACGAGCCCGAGGTTGCGGGCGAGGGTCACCTGGAGCGCGCGACGGCCGTTGCGGGTGGACTGGGAGGTGTGCAGCACGCCCGCGACCGTCAGCTCCTTGACGATGTTCGAGATCGTGGCTGGGGACAGCCCTGTGACGCCGGCCAGCTCGATCTGCGTGAGCGACCCACGCTGCTGGACGGCGCTCACGATCCGGGCTCGGTTGGCCTCACGCAGTGAGGTCTGCGAACCCGGTGTTACCCGATCCGCGCGCACAGCGCCCAGGGTAACCGCCTTCCGGCACTGGATGACGGGTTTGGGTACATGAACTGAACGTTCAGGTCACGATCGGGCGACGCTTGCGTTCAATTCTTGACACCAAACCCACCGGGTCGTTCGATAGGACGCGGGTTCACGGGCGTACAGGCGCGCCCGGCCGGTCCAGCGGAACGACGTCGTCCAGAGCGCGGAAGAGACTTCTCCTCTTCGGCGGGTGCGACGAACGTACCGGGTCGGTGCTCCAGCGACCGAGGAAGGTTGAGGGACCCCGAAATGCGAGTGAACCGGAGGATGACCGCGACGGTGGCGACAGCCGCTGTTCTCGGTCTCACGCTGGCCGCGTGCGGCGGTGGCGACACGGGTAGCGAAGGTGGCGGCGAGGGCGGCGGCGACCAGGTCGAGGTGTTCACCTGGTGGGCGGCGGGCTCGGAGAAGGCAGGGCTCGACGCCCTGGTCGGCGAGTTCGAGAACCAGCACCCCGACATCGAGTTCGTCAACGGCGCGGTCGCCGGTGGCGCCGGCTCCGCGGCGAAGGACCTGCTGCAGACCCGCCTGCAGGCGCAGGACCCGCCGGACACGTTCCAGGCCCACGCCGGCATGGAGCTGCAGGACTACATCGACGCCGCCCAGATCGAGGACGTCTCCGACCTGTACGACGAGTTCGGGCTGACCGACGCGTTCCCGACCGACCTGGTCGACCGGCTCTCCACGGAGGACGGCGCGATCTACTCGGTCCCGTCGAACATCCACCGGGCGAACGTGGTCTGGGCCAACCCGACGGTGCTCGAGGAGAACGGCATCGACCCCGAGGCCGAGTACGCGGACCTCGACGCCTGGATCGCCGACCTCGAGAAGCTCGACGAGGCCGGCGTGACGCCGCTCTCCGTCGGCACCACGTGGACGCAGGTACACCTGCTGGAGACGGTGCTGCTCGCCAGCCTGGGCGCCGAGACGTACACCGGGCTGTGGGACGGCACCACCGACTGGGAGGGTGCCGAGGTGACCGGGGCGCTCGAGAACTTCGAGACGCTCATGGGCTTCACCAACGACGACCGGGACGGTCTCGACTGGCCCGAGGCCACCCAGATGGTCATCGACGGCAACGCCGCCTTCAACGTCATGGGCGACTGGGCCGTCGCGGCGTTCGAGGAGCAGGACAAGGCGCTCGGCACGGACTTCACGGCGACGCCGGTGCCCGGCACCGACGGGACGTTCGACTTCCTGGCCGACTCGTTCACGCTGCCGGTCGGCGCACCCCACCCCGAGGGCGCGAAGGCCTGGCTCGAGACGGTGGGCTCGCTCGAGGGCCAGGTCGCGTTCAACAAGGCGAAGGGCTCCATCCCCGCCCGCACGGACGCCGACCCGGCCGACTTCTCCGAGTACCAGCAGGGCGCCATCGAGTCGTTCGCGAACGACACGATCGTGTCCTCGCTGGCGCACGGCGCAGCGACCCCGGTCGCGACGCTCAACGCGATCTCCGACGCCACGAGCAAGTTCACGACCGGCGCGTCCGACCTCGCCGGTTACCAGTCCGAGCTGGCTGCCGCCGCTCAGGGCTGACAGCTCCAGCGCCACGCACCCTGCCGTACGTCGCGCGCCGTCGGGTCCGCCCGACGGCGCGCGGCTGCGACCACGACCGAGGTATCCACATGCTCAACACACTGCGGCGGCTCGGGCCACCGCTGCTCCTGCTCGCACCGTCCCTGATCCTCGTCGGCGTGTTCGTCTACGGGCTGATCGCGGCCAACTTCTCCACGTCCTTCACGGACGACCACACGGCCGCGCAGGCCGTCGGACGGGAGCCGGCCGCCTTCGTCTGGTTCACGAACTACTTCGACCTGCTGGGCAGCGAGGACTTCCAGCACTCGCTGATGAACCTCGTGCTCTACACGGTCGTGTTCCTCGCCGGGACCATGATCATGGGCTTCCTGTGGGCGTGGATGCTCGACAAGCCGGTCAAGGGCGAGGGCCTCTTCCGTTCGGTCTACCTCTTCCCCATGGCGGTCTCCTTCGTCGCCTCGGGTGTGGTGTGGCGCTGGCTGCTCAACTCCAACCAGGGCGAGCAGGCCTCGGGCCTGAACCGGCTGTTCCAGATGATCGGGCTCGACGCCCTGCAGAACAACTGGTGGAACAACGTCACCTTCGGCATCATCGCGATCGCGATCCCCGCGATCTGGCAGCTGTCCGGCTACGTGATGGCGCTGTTCCTCGCCGGGTTCCGCGGCATCCCCAACGAGCTGCGCGAGGCCGCCCGGGTGGACGGCGCCAGCGAGTGGAAGCTCTACCGGTATGTCCTGTTCCCGCAGCTGTCGCCGGTCGCGCTGTCCGCGCTCATCATCATCGGCCACATGTCGCTCAAGGCGTTCGACCTCATCATGTCGATCTCCAAGCCGGCCAACTACCAGACCAAGGTTCCCGCCGTCGACATGTTCGTGTTCAAGTCGAGCTTCGACTACGCGAACGCCGCCGCCGTCGGCTCGATCCTGCTGATCATCGTCGCGCTCGTCATCGTGCCGTACCTGATCCGCACGCACCGCGAGGAGAAGCGATGACCGCCGCCACCGACCAGCTCGCAGCGCCCCGCACGACGGTGTACCGGCCCCGGCCCACCAGCAAGAACCGCTACGCGCTGGGGCGCACGCTCAAGTACGCGGGCCTGATCTTCTTCCTGATCATCGTGCTCATCCCGGTGTACGTGCTGCTGGTGACCAGCTTCAAGGGGGCGGGCGACGCCGATCCCAGCCGCGCCTGGGCCCTGCCCCAGATCTGGACCCTGGACAACTGGACCGCGGCCTGGACCGC
The DNA here is from genome assembly GCF_042682255.1 of Promicromonospora aerolata. Taxonomy (NCBI): domain Bacteria; kingdom Bacillati; phylum Actinomycetota; class Actinomycetes; order Micrococcales; family Promicromonosporaceae; genus Promicromonospora; species Promicromonospora aerolata. The sequence goes on along the minus strand of NZ_JBHUHF010000001.1, from coordinate 802,004 downwards.
GCTGGCCCCCTCGATCCTGCGGAGCGTCGCGGTGGTGGTGCCGAGCGCGATCATCGCGGCGTTCCTCGGTTCCCTGAACGGGTTCGTGCTGGCCCGCTGGAGCTTCCGTGGCGCGGACATCGTCTTCACGCTCATCCTGTTCGGCATGTTCATCCCGTACCAGGCGGTGATGATCCCGCTCACCCAGCTGGTCCTGGGCCTCGGTGTCCCCACGGGCGTACCGACGCTGATCCTGCTGCACGTGGTCTACGGCATCCCGATCACGACGCTCATCTTCCGCAACTACTACATGACCGTGCCGCACGAGCTGATCGAGGCCGGACGCGTCGACGGCGCGGGCATGCTGCGCACCTACTGGTCGATCGTGCTGCCGATCTCGGTCCCGAGCTTCGTCGTGGTGCTCATCTGGCAGTTCACCTCGGCCTGGAACGACTTCCTGTTCGCGGTGTTCTTCTCGTCGTCGCAGAACGGCCCCGTCACCGTGGCGCTGAACAACCTCGCCAACGGCGCGCTGCTGCAGAACTACGGCGTCTCGATGGCCGGCGCCCTGTTCGCGTCCCTGCCGACGCTGCTCGTCTACATCGTGCTCGGCAAGTACTTCATCGGCGGGCTGATGTCCGGCTCGGTCAAGGGCTGACGCCGCGCGCACCGTGCCGGGGGCACGGCGGCCCGGGTGGTCGGTAGAACGTCAGGAGGTCGGCAGCCCGGGCTGCCGACCTCCTGACGTTCTACCGACCACGCCCCGCCTCCGAGCGAAGAGCAGCCGGTCAGTCCCCGCGCGCGGCCTACGCTGGCGGGCATGGCACCCGACCCCGACCTCGATCCCGACAGCGGCTTCGACGCCGTCGGGATCGACGACGACACCCGGCTGGTGTACCGGTACGTGCTCGCCCAGGGCACCGTCCGGGTGGACGACGTGGTCAAGGACGTCCCGCTCGAACGAACCGACGTCGGGGGCATGCTGGCGCGGCTGCGGGCCGCCGGCCTCATCAACCGCACCAGCGGCGGCGAGGGCGAGTACACGGCGGTGGACCCGCGCATCGCCCTGCGCGCGCTGACCGAACGCACCGAGACGCACCTCGACCGCGTCCGTGCGGCGATCCCGGACCTGGCCGACCTGTTCGAGCACACCGCGGACCGGGGCAGCTCCGGGGCCGGGGTGCACGTGATCGACGACCCGGCGCTCATCGGCGCCTGGTACACCCGCCTCGAGCACGAGGTGACCGGCGAGTTCATGGCGTTCGACCGGCCGCCCTACGTCCTGGCCGGTGAGAACCCCGTTGAGCCGCTCGTGCTGGAGCGCGGGGTGCTGTGGCGGGCCGTCTACGCGGCCGAGGTCCTGGAGCGGCCGGGCGCCTGGGCGGAGCTCCGGCACGCGGCCGCGGCGGGCGAACAGGCCAGGATCGCCAGGACCCTGCCCACCAAGCTCGCCATCGCGGACCGCCGGACGGCCCTGGTCAGCTCCACCCTCGACGCGCACCGCCCGACGGCGGTCGTCGTCGAGGGCGGACCCCTGGTCGACCTGCTGTGCACCGCCTTCGAGGCCGTGTGGGCGGACTCCGTCGAGGTCCCTGCCGCCGACAGCCTCGAGGGCACCGCTCCCCCGGACCGCGGGCCGGGCACGGGCGACCGGGCGCTGCTCGCCCTGCTCGGCTCGGGGGCGAAGGACGAGACGATCGCGCGCGAGCTCGGCCTGTCCGAGCGGACGCTCCGGCGGCGGAGCGCCGATCTGCTGCGCCGGCTGGGGGCGGCGAACCGCTTCCAGGCCGGCGCGCAGGCGGTCCGCCGCGGCTGGATCTGAAGCGAGGCCCCGATGCCGTGCCGGGCGGGTGAAATTCGGCCCTCCCACGTGACAACCGTGTAAACAGGTGCGGCCGGTACCGGCCAGTGGCCGCAACCGGCCAACCAGAGCATTGCCGAGGCGGTCCGGCGGAGGCTAAACACCCCTTATGCAACCTCTGTCCTCCCACCGCCGCTGGGGTGCGCTCATAACGAGTGCCCTCGTCTCGGCCTCCCTGATCCTGTCACCGGGCGCCGCCGTCGCCGCACCGGACTCCGACCCGGTACGGGTCATCATCGAGCTCAGCACGCCCACGGCGGCCGACGTCGTCGGCCCCGAGGAGGTCGCGGCCGCGCGCTCCGACCAGCCCTCGGCCCGCCGCGCGTTCACCGCCGACTACCGAGCAGCCGTCGCCTCCGTCGAGGAGGCCCAGGACGGAGTCACCTCCTGGGCGGTCCGCGAGGGCGTGCGGCTCGACGACACCGAGCCGGTCACCGGCCTGCTCGCCGGCCTCGTCGCGACGGTCGAGTCCGGCGACCTCGCCGAGCTGCGCTCCGCCCCCGGCGTCGCACGCGTCACGCCGGACGCGCCGGTGCACATCCTCGGCGAGGCCAACATCCCCGCCACCGGCGCCCCGCAGGTCTGGGAGCGCACCGACGCCGCCGGCGTACCCGTGCGGGGCGACGGCCGCACCGTGGCGGTCATCGACACGGGCGTCGACTACTCGCTGGCCGACCTCGGCGGCGGGTTCGGCCCCGGCCACCGGGTCGTGGACGGGTACGACTTCGTCAACGACGACGCCGACCCCATGGACGACCACATGCACGGCACCCATGTCGCGGGCATCGTCGGCGCGGGCGGTGACAACCTCACCGGTATGGCGCCCGAGGCCTCGCTCACCGCGTGGAAGGCGCTGGACGAGAACGGCGGCGGGACGACGTCCGACCTGCTGCTCGCGCTCGAGGCCGCCACGGACCCGCTGGGCGACGCCCCGGCCGACGTGGTCAACATGAGCCTGGGCGGGACGGGCGACGGCTCCGACCCGCTGGGACGCGCCGCCACCGCCGCCGTGCGGCAGGGCGTCGTGGTCGTGGCCGCCGCGGGCAACGAGGGGCCCACCGGGCAGAGGGTGAGCACGCCGGCCGCCGCCGAGGGCGTCATCGCCGTCGGCGCGAGCGTCACCGGGGTCGCCGACCCGACCCTGACGCTCGCCGGGGCCGAGCCGGGCGACGAGCCGCGCGCGCTGGACGTCGACCGCTTCCCGCTGTCGGCCAACCCGCCCGCCGAGGGCTTCACCGCGCGTCTCGTCGACGTCGGCGACGGCCTCGACGAGGAGGACTACGCGGAGGCCGGCGACGTCACCGGCGCCATCGTCGTCATGGACAGCTTCGTGGTCTCGCAGCTCGGCCAGGTCCAGGGCGGGCACCTCGTGCAGGCCCGGCTCGCCGAGGAGCACGGCGCGGTCGGCGCGCTGCTGTACAGCCCGAGCCCGACCGATCCGGTCGACGCCGCCGCACCGCAGAGCAGCGCGGGCGTGCTCGCCGACGGCGGCTTCGACCTGCGTCGCGAGAGCCTCGTCATGATGTCGGTCAGCTCGGCCGAGTACCAGGAGTTCAAGCGCGAGGTCGCCGCGGGGACCGCGAGCGCCACCGTGGGCTCGACCGACCGCACCGACACGATCGCCGGGTTCAGCTCGCGCGGCCCGAGCGACGCGATGACGCTCAAGCCGGAGATCGTCGCGCCCGGGTACGAGATCATGTCGAACGTGCCGGCGTCGTTCGGCGTGGAGGGTGACCAGTACCGCTTCTCAGGCACGTCGATGGCCGCTCCGCACGTCGCGGGGGCCGCCGCGCTGCTGGCCCAGGCGCGTCCCGAGCACACGGCCGCGCAGCTGCGGGCGTCGCTCATCGGGAGCGCGCAGGCGCTCGAGTCCGACGACGCACGCCTGTCGCCGTCGGAGCAGGGCGCCGGCAAGCTGGACGTCGCCGCGGCGGTGGACCAGCAGGTGACGGCGTCGCCCGATGCCGTGTCGCTGGGGCTGGCCGACATGGGCAGCGACCGGGCGAGCACGCGGACCGTCGTGCTGCACAACGCGGGCGACCGGGCGGTGACCGTCCGGCTGTCCGTCCAGGAGTCGGACGGCAGCACCGGCGAGGCGGTGCTGTCCGCCCGCCGGCTCCGGGTCCCCGCGGGCCGTGACGCCTCCGTCGAGCTCACGGTGACCCCTGCCGTGGGCGCGGCGGACACCGAGACGTCCGGCGTGGTCGTCGGCAAGGTCTCGGACGGCACCCGGGTCCGGGTGCCGTACGCCACGTACGTGCGGCCGCTGCAGGTCCAGGCGTCGCCGGCGCCCGCCGTCGGCCGGACCGAGGTCTTCGTGCACGCGGTGATGACCCCGGAGGCGACGCCGGTGGTGGTCGCGACGGCCCCGTCGGGCGAGCGGTACACCGCCGCACTGTCGGCCGTCGGCACGAGCCCTGGCTGGTACCGCGGCACGGTGCCGCTCGACGAGCAGGGCACCTACCACCTGCGGGCGAGGGCGACCATCACGGGCCGCACCGTGACCGGTGAGGCGGTGCTGCAGTCCGAGGGCGCCGAGCAGCCGGGCGCGTGGGAGCAGGTGGGCCTGTCGGGGGCGGCCCGCGCGCTCGCCGTCTCGCCGAACGCCCCGGGCACGGGCATGGCGATGGCCTCGACGGGCGTCCACCCGTTCGTGACCAGCGACCGGGGCGCCACCTGGGAGCGCGTGCGCAGCATGCCGGTCGCCGACGGCTGGGGCATCCCCGTGGCCGACACGACCGCTCCGGGCGCGTTCTACGTGGCGCTCAACGGCGCCGCGGGCAACGTCGTCCTCGACCCGACGTACCGCGGCCGGATCGTGCACACCCCGGACGCCGGCGCGACCTGGACGGTGCTGCCGTTCCCGGACGTGGCGGTCGAGGAGCTGGTCGCGCACGGTGACGCCCTGGCGGCGATCACGTCCGACGGCGTGTACGTGAGCCGGGACGGCGGCCAGGACTGGCGCACGGTCCCCGCCACGTGGGACGGCGGCGCGACCGGCGCGGTGTTCGCGGGCGACGACCTGCTGGTCACCACCTTCCAGGGCATCTACCGCGTGGCCGACGTCGTCGGCGGCGGCAGCGAGGTGACCCGCACCTACGCCGGCACCGACTACCGCACGCGCCCGCAGGGCGTCGCGGCGGACGGGGCCACCGCGGTCGCCGTGCTCGGCGACGGCATGTCCATGGTGTCGACGGACGGCGGTGCCACCTGGTCCGACGCGGCCGACACCGGGCAGAAGTACGTCACCGAGACCACGATGGTCGAGGGCGTCGCGTACGCGGCCGGGCTGTCCTCGTACAGCACGAGCACGGACGGTGGCGCCACCTGGACCGAGCACGCGCTGCCGGTCCGGGGTCCGCTGGCCACCGATGTCGACCACTGGCCGGGCACCTCGGCGACCAGCCTGGTCATGACCATGGAGAACGCCGGGTACTACGCCACGGACGACGGTGCGCACTGGGCCAGGACGGGCGTGTCCGGCACCGACGTGCGCGGGGTGCACGTCGGCACCGCAGGAGACGGTGAGCCGGTGCTGCGCGCCGTCGACGCGGAGGGTCTGCACGTGCGGCCGCTGGCCGACGTGGCGCCGGACGCCCAGGACTGGGGCGCGCTCCACCCGGGCGGGATCGGCTACGCGTTCAGCCACGTGACGCAGTCCACGGTGGGCGACGGCGACGTCTGGGCCGTCGGCGTCAACGGGTTCGGCGGGGCCAAGATCCGCACCGGGCCCGCCGGGGCCACCGACGCCGACCTGGAGCGCGTGGGCCCGTCCGGCGGGTTCACCCCCGGTGCCCTGGCGGTCTCGCCGCACGCGGACACGGCGGGTGACGGCGACACGGTGGTCGTCTCCTACGGCTCCCTGGTGGGCCGCGGGATCATGGTGTCCCGCGACGGGTTCGGCACCTGGCGCACCCACGACAACGGCCTGCGGGTCGCGCAGGCGGCGTTCGACCCGCAGGACGACGAGCGGCTGTGGCTCGCCACCTCGACGGGTCTCTACCGGTCCGACGATCTCGGGGCCACCCTCACCCGGCTCACCACAGCGGACACGCGGTCCGTCTGGGTCGATCCCGCGGACCCGGACCACGTGGTGGCCGGCGAGCGGCCGGGCATCCGGGTCAGCACGGACGGCGGCGAGTCCTTCCGGGCCGCCGAGGTGCCGGACTCCTACGCCTCGGTCGAGTCGGTCGTCGCGGCCGAAGTGCCCGACGGCCCGGCCGCCGGGCTGCGGCTCCTCGTCGCGGCGGGCGCACGGTGGCAGCCGAGCGGCCTCGTGGCGGGCGGCGCGGGTACGTTCGTCTCGGCCGACGGCGGTGCCACGTGGACGCCGGCGTCGGGCGGCCTGACGGCCATGTCGGTACGTTCCCTGGCCGTGAGCGCCGACGGCGCGTGGGTGTACGCGGGCACCGACGAGGGTGGTGTGCACCGCACCGCGACGCGTGAGCTCGTGCCCGCCGACGCGGTGCCGGCCGCCACGACCACGCGGGTCGAGGCGCCGGACACGGTGCGCCGCGGGGAGCGTCCGCGGGTCGAGGTTTCCGTGGCGGCGGACGGCGCGACCCCGACCGGGTCGGTGACCGTCACGGTCGCCCGCGGGGACGAGCCGCACCCGTACGAGCGGACGGTCCGGCTGCGCGACGGCCGTGCCGGGCTGCTGCTGCCCCCGCTCACCCGGCAGGGCACCTACACGGTGACCGCGGTCTACGAGGCGACCGAGGACTTCGCGGCCTCGGAGGCGACCACGCAGATCAAGGTCCGCTCCCGCTAGCTCCGGCAGGCTGCGCCGCAGCGCCGCGGGTGGTCGGTAGAACGTCAGGAGGTCGGCAGCTCGGGCTGCCGACCTCCTGACGTTCTACCGACCGCACCTGCTTGCCCCCGTGTGGGTTCTAGGCCGCAGGGCGGGGCAGGAGCACGTGCGCCAGGTCCGAGGGGTCCACCAGCGGGTCGTCGAGGTCGACGGTGACGCGCGAGTGCGCGATGAGCCGCGCCCGCCCGGTGATCGTCGAGTGCAGCGCCGCGTAGTCGCCCACCTGTGCGTCGTTGAGCACCGTGCCCACGAACCTGCTGCCCCGTGGCGAGATGGTCTCGAGCGACTGCCCCTCGCCGATCTCGCCCCGCCGGGCCATGAGCGCCAGGCGCGCCGAGGTGCCCGTCCCCGTCGGGCTGCGGCAGAGCACGCCCGGGTGGACGTAGGTCGCCGACGGCGACTCCAGCTGCCCGTCCGCCACCTTGCGCACCTCGCCCATGAAGTGCGCGAACGGCAGCGGGCCGACGTCGCCCAGCTCCGGGTGCTCCTGCCGCAGGCCGGGCCGGGCCGCGCGGACGAAGGCGTCGCCGAAGGCCGTCAGCGCGATCTGTTCCTCGGCGGTGATGCTGAAGCCGTGCCGGGACGCGTCGATCATGGCGTAGTACGCGCCGCTCCACACCAGGTCGAACTCGACGCGGCCGTAGTGGGGCACCTCCACGCTCAGGCCCTGGTCCGCCACGTAGGCCGGCTCGCCCTGCGTGGTGATCGACTCGACCCGTCCGGCCGTGACCCGCGCGGTGATCAGGGCCAGTCCCGCCGGCGACTCGAGCACCACGTTCTGCAGGCCCTCCTCCATCGGGATCGCCCCGCTCTGCAGCAGCGCCGTGGCGGTGCAGATGGTGTTGGAGCCCGAGTACAGCGGGTAGCCCATCGCCTCCATGATGATGTAGCCGGCCTGCGCCCCGGGACGGCTCGGCTCGACGATCAGGTCGATGGACATCGCCGGGTCGCCGTACGGCTCGGACAGCAGCAGCCGGCGCAGCCCGTCCCCCTCGTTCTGCAGGTACCGCGCCTTCTCGAGCACGGAAGCACCCGGCAGCGGCTCGACGCCGGCGATGACGATGCGGCTGACGTCCCCGCCGGACTGGGTGTCGATCAGTTCGAGCGTGCACTCACGATGCAGCATGCGGAGCCCCCACGGTGTCCCAGTGGCGGTCGGGGACGACCACCAGCTTGCCGATGTACGACTTGGCCATGAACGCGCTCTGCGCCTCGTGGAAGTCCGAGAGGCGGAACGTCCGGCCGAGCAGCGGCCGGATGGCCCCGTCCTCGATGTACCGCACCAGCCGCCGGAACGCGGTACGCGTCCCCTGCGACGAGCCGTGCAGCTCCAGCTGCTTGAGATACATGGTGCGCAGGTCCAGATCGACCACCGGCCCGCCGATGGCGCCGGCCGTGGTGTAGCGGCCCTCGGGCCGGAGGATGCGGAGCAGGTCGTTGAACATCGCGCCCGCCACCAGGTCGGCCACCACGTCGACCGGACCGTCCACCACCCGCTCGGCCGCGGCCACCAGATCCGGAACGTCCCGCAGGATGACGTCCTCGGCGCCGATCTGCCGCAGCGCGTCCTCCTTGCCCGCGCTCGTGACGGCGTACGGCACCGCGCCGCGCACCCGCGCCAGCTGGACGATCGCGGACCCGACACCGCCGGAGGCACCGGTCACCAGGACCCGCTCGCCCTCCGCGAGCCGGGCGCGGTCGAGCATCTGCTCCGCGGTCAGGTAGGCGCAGCAGAACGTCGCCAGCTCGGCGTCGCTGATCCCGGACGTGATCTCGTAGGCGTTCTCCGACGGCACCACGGTGTACTCCGCGTAGCCGCCGTCGCGCCCGTGGCCGATGTAGTCGATGTCCGCGAGGCTGTCGTCCCCCTCGGGACGGTTGTAGATGCTGAAGTCCACCATCACGCGCTGCCCGATCCGCTCCGTCGGCACACCCTCGCCCACGTTGACGATGCGGCCCACCGTGTCCGTGCCCTGGATGCGGGGGAACGTCAGCGTGGACCGGCCGCGCCGCCAGGTGGACACCTCCGCGGCGTCGGTCTCGCTGCCGTAGGCGCCCTCGCGCACCCACACGTCGGTGTTGTTCATGCCGCAGGCGTACACGTCGATCAGCACCTCGCCGGCGTCCGGCGTGGGTGTCGGCACGTCGTCCCGAAAGACCAGCTGGTCGAGACCGCCGTGGCCGACGAGCTGGACGGCCTTCATCGCCTCAGGGATCGCTGCCATTTTTTGAGTCTAGGGGCGCAGGTTCGGACGTCGCACCCGCACGCCCGGCGGCCGGTCCGCCGGGCCGGAGCCGGCTTCTCAACCGCTGCCCGGCGTGGTTGGCTTCGACCCGTGGAAATCATCGTGACCAGCGTGGTCGCCGTCGTCGGCACGCTCCTCGGCTCCCTGGCGACGCACTACTTCCAGCGGCGCAACCGGGCGGACGCCGAACGGTTCGAACGCAACGAGCGCCTGCGCCAGGAGCGGGTCAGCGCGTACACGACGTACGGCGGAGCGCTCGTCAGTCTGCGCCGGGCACAGATCGACCGCTGGTACGCGATCCACGAGCGGCGCGACAACGCCGACCCCGACGCGATCCGCTACGAGACCTACCGGTTCCGCACCGAGGCGCTCGAGGCGATGTTCCGCGTCCAGCTCGTCACCGAGTCCCGGGAGCTGATCACCGTGGCCCAGCAGGCGATCGACAGCGTCGACCGCGTGTCCGTGCGCACCCCCGCGGACGAGTTCAAGGAGGCGCGCGACGTGTCCCGGCAGGACATCTTCACGTTCGTGGAGGCGGCCCGGAAGCACGTCGAGGTGGCGTAACGCGGCTCCCCCAGTGCGCGAGGACAACCCGGCAGGACGGGGCGTCCTCGTCGGCCACCAGGAGCACCAGGTTGCCGACGTGGTCGCTGTACTGGACCAGCACGTTCACCCCGGCGTCGCCCAGCCGGCGCGCGAGGGTGCCCAGCTGTCCCGGTGTCTCCTGGTCCAGGCTCGCCACCTCGACGTCGCGCACCACCGCCGGGCCCAGCCCGGCCGCGGTGACGGCCCGCAGCGCGCGGGCGCCGTCGTGCACGAGGTAGTGGGCGACGGCCTGCCCGCCGTGGGTGAACACCCCGCCGCCCTCCAGACTCACGCCGGCCTCGCCGAGGGCCTGCCCCAGGTCGGCCAGCGCACCGGGGCGGTCGGGCAGGTGGACCTCGAGGTCGTACGCCGGGCGGACGTCGGAGGGGCGCGCTGGGCCGGCCGGACGGGCCGGGGTGGGACGAGTCATGGCTGGACGGTAGGTCGGGGACGGTTCGGCGGCCGCCGAAACGTCCCCGACCGGAGCCTCTCGACGACCGCCACGGCGTCGTCCAGCAGGCTGACCGGGCAGCCCCAGTAGTCGAAGATGCCGCCCCGCGCGGTGTTGCTGCCGCAGACGACGAACACCCCGGTGCCCAGCTCCTGCTTGAGGTGGGACGCGAGCCACCCGACGAACCCGCTGTTGTCCGCGGCGTGCGGAAAGTGGAACGAGAACAGCCCGAAGCGCTCGGGCTCGGCCGGCCCGCCGGCCTGCGCGTCGTCCCGCGCCGGGACGAGGCTGCTCCACACGTCCTCGTCGCGCACGACCGCCAGCACCTGCGGCGTGAGCACCGGCGGGTGCTCGGACTCCTCGAACCACCACGAGCCGTCGTGGACGACGAGCTCTGCCTCGGAGATGACCTGGACCAGCCGCTGCTCGATCTGCTCGGCGGTCTCGGAACTGATGCTCACCATGCCCGGGACCCTAGGCGGGCTGGTGCCCCTCGCGCCCGTTCTTTATCGCCTCCTCGGCGACCGTCGCCTCCAGCAGGTCGGCCAGGCCGCGCAGCCGCTGCGCCACCTGGTGCCCGAGCGGTGTCAGGGAGTACTCGACGCGGGGCGGGATGGTCGTGACGACGTCGCGCGTGACCATCCCGTCCCGCTCGAGGGCCTGCAGCGTCTGGGACAGCATCTTCTCGCTCACGCCCTCGACCCGGCGGCGCAGCGCGTTGAACCGGTAGCCGCCCTCCCCCAGCGCGAGCAGCGCGAGCGACGCCCACTTGGACGTGACGACCTCGAACGCGGCCCGCGAGGTGCAGCCGCGCGCGAAGACGTCGGCGATCAGCTCCTGCGGCGGGCCGACGGCGGGGCCGCCCTCCGGCGGGCCGTCGGGCTCGAGGTCGGTGATGCTCATGACACCAGGATACCGCCACACACTCGGAATGTGGTGTACTTTCGATTCGTTAGTGCTACCCGATAGCAACTACCTAGCCAATGGAGAGCGTCATGACCGTCTACGCCGTCACCGGAGCCACTGGCCGCCTCGGCCGCCTCGTCGTCGGGGAGCTCCTGGCCCGCGGTGTCCCCGCCACGGACCTCGTCGCCGTCGTGCGCACGCCCAGCAAGGCCGCCGACCTCGCGGCGCGCGGCGTGCAGGTCCGCGAGGGCGACTACTCCCGCCCCGAGACCCTGCCGTCGGCCCTGGCCGGCGTGCAGCGCCTGCTGCTGATCTCCGGCAGCGAGCCGGGCGGGCGGGTCGCCCAGCACACCGCCGTGATCGAGGCCGCGCAGGCAGCCGGCGTGGAGCGCATCACGTACACGAGCATCCTGAAGGCGGACGACACGAGCAACCCGCTCGCCGGCGAGCACCAGGCCACCGAGCAGGTGCTGAGCGCCTCCGGCATCCCCGTCACCCTGCTGCGCAACGGCTGGTACACCGAGAACTACACCGAGCAGCTGGCGCAGTACCTCGAGCAGGGCGAGATCGTCGGCGCCGCCGGCGACGGCAAGGTCTCGGCCGCCACCCGCGCCGACTTCGCGGCCGCGGCCGCCGCAGCACTCCTGGCGGACGACGAGGGCGACGTCGTGCACGAGCTCGGCGGGCAGGCGTTCACGTTCGGCGAGCTCGCCGCGACGATCAGCGACGTCACCGGCACCAAGGTGGCCTACCGCGACCTCTCCGTGGCGGACCACCAGGCCCAGCTGCAGGAGCACGGGCTCGACGCCGGCACCGCGGGCTTCGTCGCCGGTATCGACGCCTCGATCGCCGCGGGCGACCTGGAGACCGACAGCGACGACCTGGAGCGCCTCCTGGGCCGCCCCACCACGCCGCTGGCCGACGCGGTCCGCGCGGGCTGAGGTCGGTAGGCAGGTCGGATGACCATGCACCTGCTGCCGGATCAGACGTCGAACTGGCAGCAGGTGCATGGTCGTCCGGATGCCGCTCAGCCTGCGAGCGCCGCCGTCAGGTCGACCTCGACGAGCTGGCCCGGGAACCCGAGGGCCGCGACGCCCAGGAGGGTGCCTGCCGTGGTGAACGCCTGGGCGATCGGCCCGGCGTTCAGCCGGCGCCACACCGCCGCGAGCTCGGCGGTGTCGTCGCTCGCCACGTAGATGACGGAGCGGACGACGTCGCCCGGCGCAGCCCCGGCGACGGACAGTGCCGCCAGTGCGTTGACCGCCACCTGGTCGACCTGCGCCATGAGGTCGCCCGGCCCGACGACGGTCCCTGACCCGTCGAGCGGGCACTGGCCCGCGAGGTAGGCGGTCCGACCCGCCTCGGCGATCGTCACGTGGTGGTAGCCGGGCGTGGGGTGCAGCTCGTCGGACTGAATTCGGTTGATGCGCATGGCCGGAGTCTGGCAAGGGCCCGACCCGCTGCACGAGGCATTTCACCGAGGGTGCGATCATGGTCGGGGCGCTAGTGGAACAGCCCGTCCGTTTCGGCGAAGTGAGAGAGATGGCGAACCCGTTGACCCAGGACCCCGCACCCGACGTCCCGGACCCTCGGCCGGGGCGCGACCTGCGTTCCGACGCGCGCGACAACCGCGAGCGCATCCTGCAGGTGGCCCGCACGACGTTCGCGGCGGAGGGCCTCGGCGTCTCGATGCGCGAGGTGGCGCGGCGCGCCGGCGTCGGCCCCGCCACGCTGTACCGGCGCTTCCCGACCAAGGAGGCGCTGGTCACCGAGGCGTTCGGCGAGCAGATGGTGCGCTGCACCACGATCGTCCAGGACGGCCTCGCGGATCCAGACGCGTGGCGCGGGCTCCGCACGGTGATCGAGCAGGTGTGCGTCCTGCACGCCCTCGACCGGGGCTTCACCGCCGCGTTCGTCACGGCTTTCCCTCGGGCCGTCGACTTCACCGCGGAGCGCACCCGGGTCATGCGGTCGCTGGCCGAGCTGGTCCAGCGCGCCAAGGACGCCGGCGGTCTGCGTCGCGACGTCGTCCTCGACGACCTGATCCTGCTGATCATCGCCAACTCCGGCATCCGGGCAGCCTCGCGCGAGGCTGCCGCGGCCGCGTCGCGCCGGTTCGCGGCACTGGCGATCCAGTCGATCAGCGCCGGCCCGGCCGTCGGGCCGCTGCCGCCCGCCGTGCGGCTCCCGCTGCTGGCCGCCCTGCACTGAGCCGCGCACCCTTCATCGCCGCCGGCCGCTCATCGAGGCAGCCGGCGGCTTCGAGCAGCTGCTCGCGGCCAGCCAGGAGCGTTCCCGTGCGTTCATCCGCGCCCTCCGCTCGGGCCGCCGGCTCGCGGAGGACGCCCGTGCCGCGAGCCGGCTCGACGCGGTGACCGACCTCCTCGAGGCCTACGTCGACGCCGGGGAGCGCATGCTCCGCGATCGTGACTGATCGCCGGCCCGCCTCCGGAGCCCGAGAAGCGTGTCGACGAGCACGAACCCCGCGAGCGTCCACCCGACCAGCGGCAGCCACCAGCCGACGGCGACCGCCACCCCGAGCACGGCGGCGACGCCCCACCACGGCGTGCCCCGCAGCACACCGCGCTGCGGCGGGGTCCCGGCCAGGGGGCGCGGCTCCCGCGTCGGACGCCGCTTCCACCACATGAGGTAGCCCAGCACGACCATGCTCGCGATTCCGCTCGCGAGCAGGAACAGGACCAGCTGGTTGGGGAGGCCGAACAGCGAGCCCATGTGGGCGTCGATCCCCCAGCGCGCGAGCTTCGCCGCCAGCGGGAACTCGGCGAAGTCGACGCGGTGGACGACCTGCATCGTGTCGGGGTCGACCGCCACCGCGTCCACCTCCGTCGGGTAGCTGCGCTGGATCTCCTGCACCACCCAGGCGGTCCCCGGCTCCGTGGGCGGCGTGATCTCGACCAGACCGGTGTTGATGTTCACCGCCTGCGCGGTAGCGAGGACAGCGTCGAGCAGGGCGGGGTCCGCCGCGTGCCCGACGTCGCCGGTTCCACTGGTCTCGCCGGACTCGCCGTGGTGGGCGTGCTCCCCGCCGCCGTCGCCCGCCGCGGCGTCCTGCCCCCCGCCGGTGCCCGGCAGCTTCGCGTCCACCGCCGGGGTTCCCCAGTCGAACGTCGCGCGGAGCGTGTCCACGTTGCTGCCCGCGTACTGCGACCAGGTGATGCCCGTCGCGGAGAGGAACAGCGCCCCGAGCAGCACCCAGATGCCGACGGACGTGTGCCAGGTGAACAGGCGCCGGTACCCGGTGCGTCCACGGCCGGGGCGGAGAAAGTCCTTCTTGGTCCGAGACTTCCGGATACGCCGGACCCAGAGCCCGAGGCCCGCGACCACGACGATCCCGAGCCAGGAGGCGGCGAGCTCGCTGTAGAGGCGGCCGACGTCGCCCAGGTGCAGGTTGCGGTGCAGCTGGTCGAGCCAGGTGCGCAGCGGCAGGGCGCCGCTCGTGCCGTAGACGGTCAGGTCGCCGCGGACCTCTCCCGTGCCGGGGTCGACGAACACGGCGCGGGACTCGCTCTCGCCGAGCGCCGGGTCGTCGAACATGATCCGGGTGGTGTCCCCCGGTTCGGGCGCCGGCCGCACGGCCGACGGCGTCGCCCCCGCGTCGCCGATGTGGCTGCGGGCGATCTCGGTCTGCTCGGCCAGGGTCAGCTGCGTGTCGGTGGCCGGGACGTCCAGCTCCTGCCGGTAGACGCCCTGCTCGATCGCGGGCGTCAGGGCGTACAGCGCGCCGCTGACCGCGGCGACGAGGATGAACGGGCCGACGAGGAGGCCCGCGTAGAAGTGCAGGCGGAGCAGCAGGGCGCCGAGCCAGCGCTGACGCCCCTCTGGCCGGCCCGGTCCGGGTGGGCGGGGCTGGTCACGGTCGCTCTCGCGCGTGACTGAGACGGTGGTGGTCATGTGTGTCGCTTTCGGTCCTGAGGGCAGCACCGACGGCTCGCGCCAGGGCACGTCCAGGCAGGACGGCGGGCACGTGGAGCCGATGGGTGCTCGGGAAGTGTCAGATCGCAAGCACGGTCGGCGGCCCGCGCCGCCGCGACTCGGAGACCTCAGGACGAGCGGGAACGGAACCGGTGAACCAGTCGGGCGCCGACAGCCGCACGACGGGGAACGGGGCGACGGCGTCCGCCGGGGTGGCGAGACGCCGGCGCACCCAGTCGCGCAGGTGCCCGGCCAGCTCGCGCAGCCGGGACAGCACGCGCTCACCGCCGTACAGGGCGGCCACGGTCGCCACCGCCGCGCCGGCGTGCCAGCACCACATGGCCGGTTCCGCGCCGATCAGCGAGAAGGGCGCTCCCCCTCCGGACGGCGGGAGCGGGTGCGCACCGTGCATGCCGTGGCCCGACGGATGGCCCCCGGCGACCGCCGACGGCGCCGGGGCGCCCACGACGAACAGCGTGTGGAACAGGACCTGGCTGAGCGCGACGGACGCCGACGTCCGCCACAGCGACAGCCGGCGGGCCGCGAGCGGCGTGCACAGCGTGAGCGACAGCACCCACGGCACGACGACCCCGAGCCAGCCCGGCATCGCGCCGCCGCCCAGCAGGTGCGACAGCAACGCGGCCGCCGTCGCCGCCGACGCCGCGACGGCACCCCGCACGTCGCGGGGCGGTCGGAGCCGGCGGGTCAGGGGCACGCCGACATTCTGGTGCACGAGAGGCCTGCCCGCCCAGGGCCCACCACGATGAGGTCGGTGCCCGTCGGCGGAGGTCCGGCTGTGCGCTCCGGCCGCGGGCTCCTCAGTGGCTGCTCGGTGGCTGCTCGGTGGCTGCTCGGGCATAGGTTGCGATTCGCGCGCCGAACCGCAACCTGCACATCCATGCGGCCACCAGCCGAAAGTTACGAGTCCAAACCGGGTCGGATACACGAGTTCCTTGCGACTCGACACCGCCGCCAACCAGCAACCTGCGGCTCGACACCCCCAGCCACCCACGAGACACGAAGGCTGCGGTTCGGCACCCCCCGGGTGCATACGGACCCACGCCGGCGGTTCGATGTCGTCACCCCCGCAGCCCCGGGCCAGCGGCAGCGACCAGAACCGACCCGCCGGACCGCGCAGCTAACCGAGCGCCCCACGCACCTCGCGGACGATCCGCGCCATCGCCTCCTCGGCGGCCGCGCCGTCACCGCGGGCGACGGCGAGCGCCACCGCCTCGTGCGCGTCCAGGGCCTCGGGCTCGGGGTGGGCCGGCATCAGGCCGAGGTGGGTGCGCCCGGAGATGACCACGGCCACGACGTCGGCGAGAGCGCTGAACAGCTCGTTGCCGCCGGACCGCATGAGCAGCTCGTGCATCCGGATGTCCAGGTCGAGGAACTCCTCGCCGTCGCCGTGGCCGGCCTCACCGAGCTCGCGCAGCCGGCGTGCGGTCGCGACCAGCTCGTCGCGGACGGCGGCCGAGGCGCCGCGCGCGGCGCATGCGGCGGCCAGCGGCTCGACCGCCTGGCGCAGCTCAGTCAGGGAGCGCAGCTGGGAGGCGCGGCCCGGCCCGTCCAGCCGCCACGCGATGACGCGGGGGTCGAGCACGTTCCAGGCGTCGTGCGGCAGCACGACGATGCCCACGCGCGGACCCGAACGGACCAGGCCGAGCCCTTCGAGCAGGCGCATCGCCTCGCGCGCGACGGTGCGAGAGACCCCGAACTCCGCCCCGATCCCGTCCAGGGTCAGCGTCGCTCCGGCGGGCAGCTCCCCACCGGTGATGCGACGGCCCAGGGCATCGAGGACTGGGCTGTGCAGCACGGGAGGCATCGCCCCAGGATAGGTCGGCCCCTCGTCGACGCCGGCACGGGCACCATTGGTGACATGAATCACGCGTCAATGGTGTCACCAATGAGTGAGGATGGAGGGATGGACACAGACGTCACCGAGACAGAGATGTTCTCGACCCAGACAACCAACGGGACACCCGGCGGCGGTGCGGACCGTGCACCCCGGGCGATCGTCGTCATGGGCGTAGCCGGTTCGGGCAAGACGACGGTCGCGGCGCTCCTGGCCGGCCGGCTCGGCGCGTCGTTCGCGGAGGGGGACGACTTCCACTCGCCCGCGAACGTCGCCAAGATGGCCGCCGGCCGTCCGCTCGACGACGACGACCGCTGGCCGTGGCTGCGCGGCATCCGGGACTGGTTCGCCAAGGAGCTCTCCGAGGGTCGCAGCGCGGTGGTGCCGTGCAGTGCGCTCCGCCGCGGCTACCGCGAGCTGCTGGAGACCGCCGGAGACGTGCGGTTCGTGCACCTCACCGGTTCCCACGACCTGCTACGGGCTCGTATCCAGGGGCGTGCCGGGCACTTCATGAAGCCCGAGATGCTCGACAGCCAGCTCGCTGCGCTGGAGCCGCTGCAGGACGACGAGGCCGGGTTCGCCGTCGACATCACCCCGCGGCCGGACCAGATCGTCGACGACATCCTGCGCCTGCTCGACCGGCCCGACGCCCCGCCCGCCGCCGGGTCCGACCCGGAACCCACCACCGTGCCCACCACCGAGTCCGAGGACCGCTGATGCTCCACTCCAGCCTGCTCGCCCAGGGCGCCGCCGCGGCGGCGCTGCCCCAGGTCGCCGACGCCGCCCCGGCCGCCTCGACACCCCAGCTCGTCATCGCGGCCGTAGCCGGTATCGCCGTCATCATCGCGCTCATCGTCTGGCTCAAGGTGCACCCGTTCCTGGCCCTCGTGCTCGGGTCCGGCGTGCTCGCGCTGGTCGCCGGCATCGGCCTCACCGACACGTTCACCAGCTTCTCGGCGGGCCTCGGGTCCACCGTCGCGGGCGTGGGTGTGCTCATCGCGCTGGGCGCGATCATCGGCAAGCTGCTCATCGACTCGGGCGGCGCCGACCGCATCGTCGACACGATCCTCGACCGGACCCCGGCCGCACGGCTGCCGTGGGCCATGGCGCTGATCGCGTTCGTGGTCGGCATCCCCCTGTTCTTCGAGGTGGGCGTCGTGCTGCTCATCCCGGTCGTGATGATCGTGGCCCGCCGGCTGCACGCGAACCCCGTGCTGGTCGGCATCCCGGCGCTGGCCGGACTGTCCGCCCTGCACGGCCTGGTGCCGCCCCACCCCGGCCCCCTGCTCGCCATCGAGGCCCTCGGCGCCGACCTCGGCCTCACGCTCGGCCTCGGACTGCTCGTCGCGGTACCGACCGTGATCGTCGCCGGACCGCTGCTCGCGATCCCGCTCACCCGCTGGGTGCAGCTGGCGCCGCCCGTCAGCATCCTGGGCACGGCCGACGGCGGGGCGCCCGCCGTCCGTACCGACGACGCGGGCCAGGCTGGTCCGCCGACCACGAACACGACCACCAGCACCGGCACCAGCACCACCGCGACCGCGACGGCCACCGCCACGCCCGCCACCGAACCGCGCACGCCGACCTTCGGCATGTCGGTGCTCGTCGTGCTGCTGCCCGTGCTGCTCATGCTGGCGCGGTCCGTCGTGGAGATCGCCGGCGCCACGGAGACCGGCTACGGGACCGTGCTGGAGTTCCTCGGCGAGCCGCTCGTCGCGCTGCTGCTCACCGCGCTGTTCGCCCTGTTCGCCTTCGGCACCGCCGTCGGCCGCACCCGGCAGCAGCTCGGTGACCTGGTCGGCTCGTCGTTCGCACCCATCGCCGGGATCCTGCTCATCGTCGGTGCGGGTGGCGGCTTCAAGCAGACGCTCGTGGACTCGGGAGTCGGCGAGGTCATCGCCTCCGGGATCGCCGGCGCCGGGATCACCCCGCTCCTGGCGGGGTGGATGGTGGCGGCCCTCATCCGGATCGCCACCGGCTCCGCGACCGTCGCGACCATCACCGCCGCCGGCATCATGGCGCCCCTGGCCACCGGCCTGGAGCCGACGCACGCGGCGCTGCTCGTGCTCGCCATCGGCGCCGGCTCCGTCTTCCTCTCCCACGTGAACGACGCCGGGTTCTGGCTCGTCAAGGAGTACTTCGGCATGACGGTGGGCCAGACCTTCAAGACCTGGACCCTCATGGAGTCGGTGCTCTCGGTGGTCGCGCTGCTGGTGGTGCTGCTCCTCGGGGCGGTCGTCTAGCGCCGGCCACCGTGGCGGGGGCTCCGCGTGCTGGGTCGGCGACGGCCCCACCGAGCCCCCGTCAGCCGGCGGTCTCCAGGAGACGCCGGATCGCCGCGTGCGCGGGCGGGCCCCACGACTGCTTGCCGCCGGGACGCCCCGTGGTTCCGGCCTCGCCGATGAGGATGCCGCTCAGCGCGGCCAGCAGCGCCCAGCCGCGGGCACGCCGGAGCGTCGCGGGATCCGGTCCGGACGTGGCGTCGGGGCCGCCCGTGCCGGGCCGGTACGCGGCGTAGAAGGTCTCCGTGGCACCGTCGGGCAGCAGCGCCCAGACGGCGGCCAGGTCGGTGGCCGGGTCTCCCGCGCACAGGTCGCCGAAGTCGATGACGCCGCAGAAGGTGCCGTCAGCGGTGAGGATGTTGGCCGCGTGCAGGTCGCCGTGGAGCCAGAGGGGCGGTCCGGCCCAGTCGGGCGCGGCCACCGCGTCGTCCCAGACGGCGCGCACCGTGGCGGGGTCGGCGACGAGCCGCAGGTCGACGGCGGCGGCCAGCCGTTCGGTGAACTCCTCCGCACGCTCACGCAGTGGCCCGCCGCGGCTCCGGCCTGCTGGTGCGCCCTCCGGCGCCGGCCGGTGCAGGGCCGACAGGAAGGCGCCCAGAGCCTCTGCCGCCTCGACCGCCCGGGTCGCGGGAGCATGGTCCGCCGGTGTGCCGGGCACCCAGGTGGTGACGATCCAGGAGCGTGGGAACAGCTCGGCCGGTTCGCCCAGCCGCTGCGGTACCGGGACGGGCAGCGGGAGCCGCTGCGCGAGACCCGGCACCCAGGCGTGCTCCTTGCGCAGCAGCACGTCCGCGGACTCTGTGGCCCACGGCAGCCGTACGGCAAGGTCGTCGCCCAGCCGCCACAGCTGGTTGTCCCACCCCTTCGCGCCGAGGCGCACCGGGCGGTCCGCCAGGTCCGGGTGCTGCTCGCGCAGCAGGTCCCGGACCAGGTCCGCCGTGATCGTGACGTTGCCGTGGCTCATACGAAGCAACGGTACGTTCCGAATCGGCCGTCGGAGACCGATCGTGCGCGCCGGCCAGGAGTCGCGCGCCGCGCGCACCGCCTTCGCGAGCACGGTGTGCGGCGCCAGCATGTCGAAGCCGTGGAACCCACCTGGCCATACGTGCGGATCGGCCCGGCCGCCCCACCTGCCACAGCGCTGTGGCGTACGCGACATCCGCGTCGCGGCAGACCTCCGCGCTGCCGGCCGGCCGCGGGCCGAGCGTGCCGGGACCTGGTCCCGACACGCTCGGCCGGCGGTCGTCTCGTCAGCCGCAGGCCACCTCCGGGAAGGCGTGCTCCGTGGTGACACCGGCCGCCGTCACCGTGACGGATCCGGCCTCCAGCGTCGTCGAGCGCGCCGGGAACGTCTGCCGCCAGGTGTCGCCGGGCGCCAGGTCCTCGGTGGACCGGGTGCCGAGCGCTCCGTCGACCCGGACGTCGACCGGCTCGTCCGCGACGTTCGTCGTGCCGACCGCGAGGAAGGCGCGCGGCCCGCGGCAGACGGCCTCCGCCGTCACCCCGGTCCGGAGCGGTGCCGCCAGCGGCGACACGGTGATCCGGTCGACGATCGGTGCCCAGCGCGACCGCAGCGGGAAGTCGGGCCAGACGTCCGACGCGTAGGTGGTGCCGTCGAAGTTCGGCGCCTCCTGCGAGCCGAGGGTAATCGTGTTCTCGCCCTCCTCCAGGTCGAGCACCACCGTCTTCTCCCAGAAGCTGTTCTCGTGGAACGAGTGCGGGAAGAGCACCGGGGCCGACGCGCCGCCGTTCACCGAGATGTCCGCCCGCCGGGCGATCGGGTCCGGGTTGTAGTGCGACGCCGGTGACTGCTCCGGGTTCGAGTACCGCAGCACGACGGCGTGCGGACCGGCCTGGCCGGCGTCGACCCGGAACGTGAGGGTGTTGCCGTTGCCGGGCTCTCCCCCGACGTCCGTCACGGCCTTGCCGCCCTCGGCGAGGGAGTAGTCCGAGACCGTCACGGAACCGGCGAGCTCGGCGTCCTCGGCCTGGTACTCCGTCGCCGCGAGCGCCCCGGCACCCGGGGAGGTCGTCAGCCGGTCGACGACGACACCGCCGGCGCCGCCGGTGACGACCACCTTGTTCACGCCTCCGGTCAGGTGTGCGGAGACCTCCTGCTCGAGGGGGCCCTGCGCGAGGTCGAGCACGTCGCGGCCGTTCACCGCGAGCGTGCCGCTGCCGTCGCCGAGCAGGTCGACGCCGAGCGTCGCCTCGGCGTCCTGCTCCCCGTAGACCCAGAACGTGGCGGTCTCGCCCTCGGCCAGCTCGACGCCGCCGGCGCCGGAGACCGTCGAGGCCTCGACCCCGTCGGGCGCCTCGTACCGCGCCTGTCCGCCGTCCAGGGTCGCGAGCTCCGCCTCGTACACGGAGGTCGTGGCGTCCGGGCCCGGCAGTGCGAGCGTGATCCGGTCGACGATCGCGTCACCCTGCGTGGCGCCGCTGCCGTCGAGGCTCCGTGCCGCGAGCGAGATGGTGTGCGTGCCCGCCGTGAGGTCTACCTCTGTGTCGGCGTGGTCCCAGACCACCCACTTGTAGCCGAGCGGCAGGTGCAGCTCCTGCTCCGCCGCGCCGTCGACCCGGACGAACACGTTGGTCGGGCCCTGCTCCGCCACGGCGGCGAAGGTGTTCTGGCTGTTGGCGAAGACCGACAGGTCGTAGGTACCGTCCTGCGGCACCGTGACCTCGAAGTCCAGGACGAGGTCGGAGCCGGTGCGCAGGCCGCCGACGTCGTACCCGCCCGAGGTGTAGAACTTGCCCACGTCGGCGGGCGAGCCCTCGGGGCCGTTCAGGCTGTAGCCGGAGCCGGTGTGCGTGGCGTCCTCCGCCTCGTAGCTGCCCGCCCAGGCCGTCGGGGCCGTGCTGGTGCTCTCGCCGACGCCGGCGGGCGTCACGACGATCTCGTACGCCGAGGACTCCCGCAGCAGCGGCAGCGCCTCGCCGTCGAACTCGACGGCGACCTTGCCGTCGGTCACCGGTGCCTTGAACTCGGCGAGGTGCCGCGGCTGGGCGGAGTCGCCGAGCTGTCCGGTCCAGGGGATCTCGCGCACGGTGACGCGCACGTCGTCGCCGAACACGGCCTCGGGGACGTTCACGAGCTCGACCGGTGCCGCGCCGTCGGTCCCGCCGACGATGGTGCGCGCCATCGCGCGCTCCTCGTCCAGGGTGGCGACGCCCTGCAGCGTGTAGTTCTCGCCGGGGAACGGCGGCGTCACCTCGACGGTGTGCCCGCTCATCTGGGCGTACGCGTTGAACAGCCACCACTGCCCGTTGCCGCGGTCCGACTGGACGGCGGAATCGGAGAGGTTGCCGTCGATGTTCCAGTACGCGATGTCGGCGTCGACCTTGGAGTCCTCGATGGCCGAGATCCACTGGATCATCTGGCCGGGCACCGACGTGTGGTAGTTGAACGCGTACTCGTTGATGTTGATCGGCAGCTCGGTGCCCGCGAGCTCGGTGCCCGCGAAGACCTCGGCCTCCCAGTCACGGTAGGTCGCCACGGACTCGCGGATCTTCTCGGGGTGGGACAGCTCGTGCCACGTCATGACGTCCGGGACGGTCCCGGCCTCGACCGTGTGCTCGAGGAAGCCCTTGACCTGGCCGTAGAGGACGCTGGTGTTCGGCCCGGCGACGCGCGCTCCCGGCATCCGGTCCTTGATGAGCGTGTTGACCCGGTCCCAGGCGGCGAAGTAGTCGTCTCCGTCGTCGAGCCACGACGTGCCGTCATAGCTCCACTGGCCCGTGCCGAACATGTTGCCCTCCGGCTCGTTGAACGGGACGAAGACGACGTTGTCCTGGTACTCGGCAGGCATCTCCAGCACCTGGTCGACCTGCGTCGCGATCTTGTCGACGAAACCGTCGAGCTTCTCCTCAGGTGTGTCGCCCGGCCACTGGTACGGGAAGCCGCGGTGGATGTCGGTCATGTAGATGTAGACGTCGCCGTCGGTGGCGTCGGCGAGCGGCCGCACCACCTCGAGCGCGTCGGCGCCCGGGTGCTGGGGCCCGTCCTGCGCCTTGGTCGACACGGTCCGGATCCCCATGCCCTCGATGAGGTTGTCGCTCGGCAGCCCGTCTCCGTAGAGCCCGTACAGGGTGCCGGACGCCCCGCCGTGGAACGGCCCGGTCCCCGCGCCGAGGTCGACCCGCAGCTCGCCCCGGTGCACCGTGACGACGGCGGTCACCGCCGTGCCCGCCGCGTCACCCGTGACTGTGAACTCGCCCGGCTGCGCGTACTGCGCCGGGTCGACCTCGTCCCAGACCACCGGGACAGCGCGGTCGTAGTCGTCGGTGTAAGAGGCTCGCACCGCCTCGGGCAGCTCCGGCGCGCTCGCGACCGTGGTGCGCACCTCGAAGGTGTCCTTGGTCAGCTCCACCAGGTCCGGGGTCTCCCCCACGAGCTGCGCCACCTGGTCCTGCGTCAGCGCGGAGCGGTAGACCTGGAAGTCGTCGACGGCGCCGTCGAGGAGCGGGTCCGGGTAGAACGACCGGCCGATGTAGCCGGCGGACTGCGCGGCGTCCGTGAGGAGGTCCCCGGCGGCCACGGCGGACCGCGCCGAGCCGACGGCCACGCCGTCGAGGTAGGTGGTGAGCTGGTCGGCCGCCGCGTCGAGCGTGACCGTGAGCGTCACCCAGTCACCGGCGCGCAGCGGGTCGTAGCCGCTGACCTGCGCCTCGCCACCCCCGCCGTTCGTCGTCAGGGCGGTACGCAGGCGCCCGTCACCGTTCGACGGCGTGGCGAACAGGTAGCGCGTGGAGTCGGTGCCGAGGTCGAAGACCCGCTGCCACGCACCGCCGGCCCCGTCCCAGCGGACGCGCGCCGACACGGTGAGATCCGTGGCGCCCTCCAGGGCGGCACGCGGGATCGTCACGTACCCGCCGTCCGCGCCGCCTGGCAGGTCGAGCGCCGTGCCACCGCCCTCGGCGTCGACCAGGCCGGTGGCGCCGGAGATCGCCCCGTCCAGCCCGTTCCCGGAGGCATCGGGCACGACGTCGCCCGCGACGTCGTCCATCGTGTAGTGCAGGTCGGGCGCGGGTAGCTCCTGCGCCGTGACCGGCGCCGCGAGCGCCGCGCCGGCCGTGCCGCCGGCGAGCGCCAGCGTCGCGAGGGCCGCGACCGCTGTGCGCAGGGATCTGCGCCGGGCAGGACCGCGCGTGGCGGCTCCGCTACTGCTTGAAGGTGTCGTGCTCATCGTTGAGTGCCTTCCTCGTAGGGTTTCGAGCTGTGATGGGGGCTGGTGGGTGTAGCGGCCGGCCGGCTTCCGACCTGGCGGCGGCCGACCGGCCGCTACCTCGTCAGCCAGGTGTCAGCCGCAGGTCGTGCCCTCGTACTTGTGGACCGACTCGACGCCACCGGCCCGGACGGTCACCGCGCCGGCGTCCGCTGCTGAGGCCTCCGCAGCGAACGGCATCTGCCAGGTCGCCCCCGGCCGCAGCACGTCCCGATCCCGCGACTCCCCCAGGGCCGTAACTGCCACGTCCGTGCGGGTGTCCGAGTTGTTGGTCGCCCGCACCACGACGAACGCCTGCTCGCCACGGCACTGCGTCGCGACCTCGACAGTCACCGGGCTTCGCTCCGCCGGTGTCAGCGTCCAGAACCGGTCGGCGGTCTCCGCATCGGTCGCTGTCGTCGCACCGCCGGCGCCCGACCGGACCGTGAGGGTGCCGTCGCGCCCGCTGCCCGAGGAGTCCACCGCGGTGACTCCCTCGGCCTCGTCGAAGGCGTAGTGCACGACGTCGCCCTCGGCCGGCTGCCCGGCGGCGAGCTCGGAGACCTCCGCCGCGGACAGGGCTCGTCCGTAGATCGCGAAGTCGTCGAGCGCACCGTCGAACGCAGGGTCGGACCCGTACTGCGACCTTCCGAGCCAGTTCCGTCCGTTCGAGGCCCCCAGGTCGGCCGGCGAGACCGTCAGCTGGTCGTTGGTCGCGACCGCTGTGCCGTTGATGTACAGCGTGCCGGTGGTGCCGGACACGGTGACCGTCACCTGCGACCACTCGTCGAGGGCGAGGTTCTGCCCCGGGTGGTCGAGGCGCTGCTCTCCCCCTGCCCCGCCCGTAGTGATGGCGAACCGCGGACCGCTCCCGGCGTTGAGCGTGAGGAACATGCTCGAGCCCGATCCCGAGCCGATGTCGAACACCCGGGCCCAGGTCGGCAGACCGGACGGCTTGACCCAGGTGGACACCGTCCAGTCGCCGTCGAGCCCGTCGACGACGCCGTCCGGCAGCGTGACGTACGAGTCGGTGCCGCACAGGTCGAGCGCCGTCCCGATCTTCCCCGGCTGCCGCGGCCCGTCGGGTGTGCAGCCCGACGTCGCGGCGCCGTCGGTCCACTGGACGACAGCGGCACCCGGCTCGGTGCTCATCTGGTCGACCCCGAGGGTCAGACCGGTCCCGTAGCTGGCGAGGCGCACGTTGCCCTTGCCGTCAGGCACGAGCTGCCACAGCTGGTTCTCGGCCCCGTTCGGCTCCTGGAGCACCGCGGGCGCACCGTTGCCGGCCGTCCCGTCCTCCGCAGCAAGGACCAGACCGCTCGCGGCGTCGACCACGGTGTAGAGACCGGAACCCGCGTCACGGATCTCCCACGTACCGCCCTGGCCTGCCTCTGCCTGCACGACGTCACCGTCGACCGTCCCGAGGGGCAGGCCACTGTGGAGGTTGTCGAGCGTGTAGGTGCCCGCCAGGCTCTCGGCGTCCCCGGCAGGTGTGACGACCACGTGGTAGCCGTACGCCGGGTTCATCACGACGGGGACCGAGATCGCTCCGTCCGCGCCGACGGAGTACGTCGTCTCCGAGACGGTGATCGGCCCCTCCGTCGGCGTGGTGCGGCCGTAGGACGGCGTGACCTCGAGCCGCACGTTCACGTCGTCCCCGAGCGCGAGCTGGTCGAGGCCGTTGACGACCACCGACGTCGGGCCGCTGTTGCCGCCCGCGATGATCCGCACCTCGTCCTGCGCGTCGTTCACGGAGGCGGCCCCGTCCAGCGGGCTCTCGTTCGACGGCGGGGTCGTGGTGACCATGTTCCCGGTCATGTCGGCGTACCAGGTGTACAGCCAGTACGCCCCGTTCGGCGCGCCGCCACGCTCGACCAGCAGGTCGCCCAAGGTCCCCGACTGGTTCCAGAACGCCAGCTCGGCCCGGTCGATGCCGAAGCGCTCGAACTTCGAGATGTACCCGACCATCGGGCCCGGCAGACCCACCTCCTGGGGAGAGGCGTACTCGGCGATGTCGATGGGCAGGTCCGGAAGGCCCAGCTCGTCCAGCATGGCTCGTACCGACTCGACGTCGCCCTGGATCTTCGACGATCGGATGAGCTCGTGCCACTCGAGGACGTCGGGAACCGTGTTCGTCTCCTTGGCGAACTCCAGGAACTGGCGCATGTCGGTGATGTTGTCCGAGAAGCTCGGCCCCTGGATCGGGACGTCGGGGCCCAGCTCCTCCCGCAGGAGGTTGTA
Source organism: Promicromonospora aerolata (assembly GCF_042682255.1). Classification (NCBI taxonomy): domain Bacteria; kingdom Bacillati; phylum Actinomycetota; class Actinomycetes; order Micrococcales; family Promicromonosporaceae; genus Promicromonospora; species Promicromonospora aerolata. Next base: position 775,651 of record NZ_JBHUHF010000001.1, on the reverse strand, counting down.
GCTGAACTCCCACAGCTCCTCGAAGCTGCCGTTCTCCTCGAGCCAGGTGTGGTCCGACTCGTTCCACGGTGCGTAGGCGACGATGTTCGTCGCCCCCGACGCCTTGACGTCGGCCACGACGTCACGGATGACGTCCTCCCACGCCTTGCGGTCCTCCGTGTTCTCCCAGCTGAACCGGTACGGCCACCCGGGGTAGTAGTCGCAGAGCCGGACGACGATCCCGGCACCGTTGCGCTCGGCCGTGCGCCAGACGTCGAAGGTGTCGCCGGTCGGTTGCTGCGTGCCGCCCGGGGGCATCTGGACGAACGTGTTCGGCTTGATCGGGGCGATGAGGTCGTCGGACGGCACGCCCTCGTCGGCGATCCCGTACAGCGAACCCGTTGCCACGTGCGTGACCTCGCGGAACGGTTGGTCTGCCTCGACGACCAGCGTCGATTCGGGCCCGGGTGCGGCCGAGGCCGTCGTCGCGGGCACAGCGGCACCCAGGGTGCCGACGGCGAGCGCGCTCACGGTCGACACGGTCATCATCGCGACCCTGCGGCGCCGGGATCCCGAAGCGGCTGCTCTTCTCTCAAGAGACATGGTCATTCTCCTCGTGTGTGCGGAAGGCACGGCTTCGGGCCCTCCGGTACGTGGTCATGCGAGTCTCGGTCCTGCTCGCTCCGTCCTTCGGAGCGTCGTTGCTGCCCTCGCTTCCTGTCGCTCTGGATGTCGAACCGGTTCGACGCTGGTTCGACGGCGTGCGGTCGCGCCGGCGGGCGACGCCGGACAGACGGTCTAGCCGACCGCCTCCACGGGCGTGCCGGGTGCGACCCGCCCGGTGGTCCGCCCGACCACCTGCGGCAGCGCACCGTCGCGCAGGAAGACCGGCACGACGTCGAGCGGGGCGTCGGCGCGCACCGTCACCCCTCCGTCGTGCACGGCGCCCGTCGCGGCGTCGGTCCAGCGCGCGCCCGCGGGCAGGTAGACGTCACGCTCTCGTGCGCCCGCGGTGAGCACGGGCGCGACGAGGACGTCCGGGCCCAGCAGGAACTGGTCGTCGACGTCCCACGCCCGCGGGTCGTCGGGAAAGTCGTGGAACAGGCCGCGCAGCACGGGCTGTCCGTCGGTGTGCGCGGCGCGCATGACGTCGCGCACGTAGTCCCGCAGCGTCTCGCGCAGGTGGACGTAGCGTTCGAGCATGCCGTAGACCTCCTCCCCGAAGCTCCACAGCTCGTTCGGAGCGCCCGAGGCCAGGCGCGGTGAGCCGTCCGCCGCCACCACGTCCTCGCGGGGCAGCCGGTCGCCGTGCAGGCGCATCACCGGGCTGAACGCGCCGAGCTGGAACCACCGCACCAGCAGCTCGTGGAACGCGGGGTCGGTCACGTCGCCCCGGTGGAAGCCGCCGATGTCGGTGGTGAACCACGGGATCCCCGCGACCCCCATATGGATGCCCGCGGTGACCTGGCGGGCGAGGTCCTCGAACGTCGACGAGATGTCGCCGGACCAGACGAGCGCTCCGTACCGCTGGCTCCCGGCCCAGGCGCAGCGCACCAGGTTGACCACGTCGGTCTCGCCGTCGGCCCGCTGCCCCTCGTAGAAGGCGCGCGCGAACGCCTGCGGGTACACGTTGCCGACGCGCAGGGCGGGGCCGAGGTGGTACCGGTAGGCGTCGTAGTCGTAGACGCCGTACTCCGGTTCCGCCTCGTCCAGCCAGAAGGTGCGGATGCCGTGGGCGCCGTAGTTGCGCCGGCAGGTCTCCCACAGCCAGCGCCGTGTCTCGGGGTTGGTCACGTCGAGGAACGTGCTGGGACCCTGGAACGACATCTGCACGTCGATCCCCCGGTCGGCACGCACCAGCAGGTTGTTCCGGCGCAGGTAGGAGTCGTTCTCCGACTCGAGCGACACCTGCGGCCAGACCGAGACCATGAGCTCCGCGCCGAGCTCGCGCAGCTCGTCGACCATCGCCGTCGGGTCGGGCCAGAACTCCTCCTCGAACCGGTAGTCGCCCATCTTCGGCCAGTGGAAGAAGTCGGAGACGATGACGTCCAGCGGCAGCCCGCGCCGACGGTGCTCGCGCGCGACCTCCAGCAGCTGCTCCTGGTTCCAGTACCGCAGCTTGCACTGCCAGAAGCCGAGCCCGCGCTCCGGCATCATCGGGGCGTGCCCCGTCGCATCGGCGTAGGCGCGCGAGATCTGCGCGGGCGTGCGCGCGGCGGTCACCCAGTAGTCGAGCTGTCTCGTGGACTCCGCGTGCCACTCCGTGCGGTTGCGCGCGAACGTCGCGCGCCCGATCGCCGGGTCGTGCCACAGGAACCCGTACCCGCCGCTGGACAGCACGAACGGCACGCTCGCCTGCGAGTTGCGGTGCGCCAGCTCGAACGTGGAACCCTTGAGGTCGAGCACGTGCTGCTGGTACTGCCCCATCCCGTACAGCTTCTCGTCGGGGTCGGACTCGAACGACGCCGTGAGCGCGTGCCCGTCGTCGCCGAGCCGCGGGCGGAAGTTCCGGGCCCGCAGCTGCAGCGACCCTCCGCGGTCGATCTCGCGCAGCAGGAGCCGGCCGTCGGCGTCGTAGAAGGCGAGCTCGCAGTGCGACACCTCGTACCCGACGATCTCGTGGAACCCGGTCGAGGCCGTGAGCTCCACGCGGAGGCCACCGTTGACCAGCGTCGCGCCGTCGGCCCGGACCTCGACCTGGGCACCCGCGTGCGCCTCGGTGCTTGCCTCGGCGGCGGGCGGCAGCAACGCCCAGTCGGTGTCCTCGACGTCGCCGAGGATCGTCGCGCGCACCCGCACGCTGTCCCGGCCCCACGGCTCGACGACCAGGGTCTCGCCACCGCCCCGCCAGGTCAGGCGCGCGCCGTCGGCGCGGACGGGCAGGTCGGCCCGGTCCGCGGTGGGGAGCGGCGTGGTGGCGTCGGTCATCGGGACTCCTCGTGTCGGGCAGTGGGAACAAAGACGCGCATGGTCGACGGGCCGCGCTCGGCCCAGCGGTGATACGGCACCAGGGTCAGGTCGCGCGCCGCTGCCCCCGTGTCCGACATCGGGGCAGCGGCGAACGGCGGGGTGCCCGCTCCGGCCCCGGGCAGCGGCACCATGACGGCGCGCACCACCGCGCCGTCGCCCTGGGCACGGGGCGCCACGGCAGGGTCGAGCCGCACCTGTTCGAGCAGCACACCCTCGGGCAGGTCCACCGATTCCAGCGCGAGCACGAGCGGGCCCCGCTCGACCGCGACGGTGCCGCGCACGGCGTCGACCCGTGGATCGGGCCAGGTCAGCCGCGGGCCCACCGGCAGGTCGAGCGTCACGACGTCGCCGACCGCCACGGTGTGTCCCGGGAGGGAGACCTGCGCCGTACCGGCGTCGGCCCATCCTGGTCCGACGGTGGTGGTCGAGCCGTCCGGACCGGTGAGGGTGGCGCCGTCGGCCCAGTGCGGTACGCGCAGGCGCAGCCGCACGGGCCGCTCGGGCACGCCGATCACCTCGACCCGGACCCGCCCGTCGTGCGGGTACTGCGTGGTGACGCGCAGCGCGACCTCGTCACCGTCGTCGAGCACGATCCGCAGGTCGCCCGCGGCGTACTGCGCGAGCGTCACGACGACGACGCCGTCGGAGGATGCGCCCGGTGCCTCGTCGACGAAGGCCGCGTACGCCTGCCACGACGCGAGGGTGCGCGCCACGTTGGTGGGGCAGCACGACACGTCGAACCACGGCGCGCGCACCCCACCCTCGGCGCGGGGGTTGACGGCGTCGGGCCGCACGTCCGCGCCGGGCTCGCGCTGCTGCAGCGGGTTCGCGTAGAAGAAGGCGCGCCCGTCCGCGCGTGGTGACGTCGCCACGACGTTGTAGAGGGTGCGCTCGATGAGGTCCGCGTACCGCACCTCGCCGGTGGCCAGCAGCAGGCGCCACGAGACCATCACGGACGCGACGCCCGCGCAGGTCTCGCAGTACGCGCGGTCGGGCGGAAGCTCCCAGTCGTCGCCGAAGCCCTCGTCCTGGTGCCGCGAGCCCATGCCGCCGGTGAGGTAGGTACGGCGTTCCACGGAACGTGTCCACTGCCGCTCGACGGCGGCGCGGAGCCCGTCGTCGCCGGTGTCCACCGCGACGTCGACCGCCCCGGCCGCCAGGTACAGGGCGCGTACCGCGTGCCCGCGCCAGACGTCGGCGTCGCGCACCGGGACGTCGTCCTGGAAGTACGCCGGGCTGAGCAGCGCGATCGGCGCCAGGGTGCCGTGCCCGCGCCGCTCGACGAAGAGCCGCGCCTGCTCGGTGTACCGCGGCTCGCCGAGGGCACGGCCGAGCTCGGCGAGACCCACCTCGATCTCGGGGTGCCCGCAGATCCCGTCCCGGCCGTCGGCGCCGAACTCACGACACACGTGGTCCGCGGCGCGGCGGGCGACGTCCACCAGGGTGTCGTCCTCCCCCGCCGTCCGCCCGACGGTCCGCACCCGCGCGACCGCCGCCTGCAGCAGGTGGCCCGTGCAGTACAGCTCGTGCCCCGTCGAGAGGTCGCTGTACCGGGCGGCCTGTCCCGCGTGCCCGAAGCACGTGTTCAGGTAGCCGTCCTCGTCCTGTGCGGCGGCCACCCGGTCCACGACCTTGCGCAGCAGCGCGTCGGCCTCCGCGTCGCCGGTGCGGCCGTGCTCCCAGGCCAGCGCCTCCAGCAGCTTGTAGACCTCGGAGTCGGAGAACTGCCAGCCCGGGCGGTGCCCACCGGTGGCGCCGTCGGCGACGCGGTCGAAGTTGGCCAGCCAGCCGAGCTGCTCCATCCAGTCGAGGCAGTGCCGCAGCGTCGCGTCCGCGTTGGTCGCCTGGAGCGCGCCCCAGAAGCCGCCGTCGAGCCGCAGCTCACCGACGCCGAGCCCGCGGCGCGGGCCGCGCGGGGCGACCGGGGACGCCGTCGGCGTCGAGTGGTGATGTGTCACGGGGTTCCTTCGTCAGTCCTTGACCGCGCCGGCAGTGACGCCCGCCGCCACGTAGCGCTGCGCCACGACGAGCAGGATCGTCGCGGGCACCGAGGCGACGACGGCGGTGGCCATGATGGCGTTCCACTGCGTCGTGTTGTTGCCGATGTAGTTGTAGATGCCGAGCGTGATCGGGATGAGCTCGCCGTTGCGGTTCAGGGTCGAGGCGAAGATGAAGTCCGACCAGGCCCACAGGAACGCGAACAACGACACCGTGAGCGTCGAGTTGCGGCTCACCGGCAGCACGATCGAGCGGAAGGTGCGCCAGGCCCCCGCGCCGTCCACCCGGGCCGCCTGCAGCAGCTCGCGCGGGATGCCCGACATGAACGCCGAGTACAGCAGCACGCCGAACGGCACGGCGACCGTCGAGTCGGCGACGATGAGCCCGCCGACGGTGTTGAGCAGCCCGAGGCTGTTGTAGACCGCGTAGAACCCCATGGCCATGACCACCGCCGGGATCATCTGCGCCACCAGCAGCAGGAAGTTCAGCGTGCGGCCGCCGCGGAGGTTCAGCAGCGCGAGCGCGTACCCGGCCGGCGCCGCGATCACCACGGTGAGCGCGACGCAGCCGAGCCCCACCAGCAGGCTCGTGCCGAGGGCCGGGAGCTGCTGCTGGAACACCGCCGTGTACCCCTCGAACGTCGGGTCCCAGGGGAACCAGTGCGGCGGGTCGGCCCGCAGGTCGCTGGTCCGCGTCAGGGAGACGTTCACCATCCAGTAGACGGGGAACAGCATGAACGCGGTGAGGACGAGACCCAGGGCGGTCTTCCACCACGGCTTCTGCAGTGTCCTTCTCATCGGACGACGGCCGGTCATGAGTCCTCCTGACGGCGCTGGAGCTGCAGGTGCAGGAATCCGAACACGAGGGCGATGAGGATGAGCAGGTTGCCGACCGCCGCGGCGGGCGAGAAGTCCGGCTGACCGGTCCCGAACGCCTCGCGGTAGGACCAGATCGCGAGCGTCGTCGACGCGTCGCCGGGCCCGCCCGTGGTCATGATCCAGATGACGTCGACGACCTTGAGCGTGTAGATCAGCCCGAGCAGGATCGTGATGGCGGAGACGGGACGCAGGAGCGGGAACGTGATGCTCCAGAACTGCTTCCACGGGCCGGCGCCGTCGAGGGACGCGGCCTCGTACACCTCGCCCGGGATGTTCTGCAGCCCGGAGTACAGGATCACGAGGTTGAACGGGATGCCCAGCCAGATGTTCGCGATCGTCACCGACAGCAGCGCGGTGTCCGGCGAGGTGAGCCAGTTGATCTGCTCCCCGCCGAACGCCGCGAGCACCGAGTTCACGATGCCGTTGTCGCTGTTCAGCATCCACGCCCACGTCGACGCGGACACGATGAGCGGCAGCAGCCACGGCACGAGGAACATTGCCCGCAGCAGGCCGGACAGCCGGAACCCGGACCGGAAGAACACCGCCAGCGCCAAGCCGATCGCGAACTGGAAGACGATCGAGCCGACGGTGAACGCGGCGGTGTTCCACAGCGCCGTCGGGAACGTCGCCGAGCCGAACACCTCGGCGTACTTCTCGAACCCGACGAACTCGGCGTTGCCCTGCACGAACGCGCGGATCGTGTAGTCGTGCACGCTGAGGTCGATGTTGCGCGCGAGCGGGTAGGCGTAGAAGACGATGAGGTAGACGAGCAGCGGCGCCGCGAAACCGACGGCGGTCCACTGGGAGGCCGCGGGACCGCGGCGGCGGCGCGGCGCAGTCTGCCGGTCCACGTCCGGTGACGCTCCGGCCGTGGCCTCGGTGGTGATGATCACGAGACTCCGTTCTTCCTGGTCGGTCGGGTCGCCCCGGGCGTCAGCTGGTGGCTGCCTCGGCTTCCGTCTGGGCCGTCTTCAGGGCCTCTTCCGGCGTCGCCGCGCCCGAGAGCGCGTTCTGGACTGCTGTCCACAGGGCCTCGGAGATCACCGGGTAGTCGGCGCCGAGGTCGTCGCTGGTGCGGCCCTTGGCGTTGCGCACGGCCTCGACCCACGGCTCGAGCTCCGGCTTCTCCTCGACGAGCGCGGCCTGGCCGTCCGCCGTCGGCGGGACGTAGTAGGCGAACGTGTTCGCCGTCTCGACGAAGCCTTCCGGCGTGGTCATGCACTCGACGATCTGCCGGGTGACGTCGTAGCGCTCGGTGTCCTCCTGCACGGGCGCCAGGATGAACTCGCCGCCCGTCGGTGCCTGCGCGACGCCGCCGTCCCGCCCGGGCAGCTGGACCACGCCGGTCTCGAAGTCCGCGCCCGCCGCGCTGTCGACCTGCCAGGTGCCGTTCTCCGCGAACGCGAAGTCGCCGGTGAGGAACTCCTCCCACACGGTGTTCTGCGAGTTGTTGATCACCGAGTTGGGCGCGTACCCCTCTTCCAGCCAGCCCTGCCACAGCTCGAGCGCCGCTACGGCCTCGGGCGAGTCGAGGTTGCGCAGGTCGGCACCCGCGCCCCAGAACCACGGCAGGAACTGGAACGAGCCCTCCTCCGTGCCGATGCCGGCGAAGGTGATGCCCTTGTCGCCGTTGTCCGTGACGGCCTTCAGGGCCGCCGTGAGCGAGTCCCAGTCGGTGATCGACGCCGGGTCGACGCCCGCCGCCTCCAGGACGTCCGCGTTGTAGTAGAGCGACAGCGTGTTGGCGCCGATCGGGATGCCGTACGTCTCGCCGCCGACGACGCCGGCCGCGAGCAGGTTCTCGTCGATCGCGGAGGTGTCCAGGCCGAACTCGTCGACGGTGGTGAGCATGCCGGTGTCCGCGAGCGTGGACACGGCAGGGTTGTCGAGCAGGATGACGTCGGGCGACGTGCCCTCCTGCGCCGCGAGCAGCGCCTGGTTGGTCAGTGCCGTCGTGTCGTAGGCGGTGCGCTCGATGGTGACCCCGGCCTCCTCGCCGCAGGCCTGCACGCGGCCCGTCCAGTCCGACGCGTCGTCGTGCTGGGGGTACGGGTCCCACCAGGTGTAGGTGCTGTCGTCGCCGCCGCTCTCGCCGGCCGCGGCGCCGCCGGTCGAGCAGGCGCCGAGCACGCCGACCAGGGCGAGCGCGCCGACCGCCGCGAGCGTGGTGGTGGTGGGCTTGCGCCGCGTGTGCGGTCGGGCGGGCTGCACGGTGTGGTGCATGGTTCCTCCTTGAACGAGTCCGGCACGACGGCGTCGTCGGCCGGCTGGGGTGCTGTGTTGGGTCCTGGGGGCGTCAGGCCGTGCGCGGCACGCCGGTGCTGCCGCGGTCGACCAGCTCCGGGGTCACGAACCGCACGACGTGCGGCTCGTCGGCTGCGACCTCGCCCTCGATGCGACGCACGAGCTGGCGCACGGCCATGCGGCCGAGGCGGTCGGGTGCGCTCTCGATCGAGGAGTAGGGCAGCGAGAAGGTGCGGGCGAACTCGTCGGAGTACCGCCCGACGACGGACAGGTCGGCCGGCGCCGTGAGCCCGCGCTCGTGCAGCACGGTCGGCAGGGCCGCCGCCGCCGCCTCGTTGTTGATCAGCAGCCCGGTGACGCCGGGGTGCGCGTCGAGCAGGGCGTTCAGGTCCTGGCCGACGTCGGGCTGGTGCGACGAGGCGGCAACGGTGTGCAGGGTGATGCCGCGCGCCCTGGCCGCCTCGCGGGCGGCGTCCTGCAGGCGCCACACGTAGGCGCCGCCGCGTTCGATCACGTGCTCCGGCTGGGACACGAGAACCACCTCGCGATGTCCGAGGCGGTGCAGGTGGTCCACCATGAGCCGGCCCGCCTCCTCGAAGTCGAGGTCGAAGACGTCCACGCCGGTGCAGTCTGCGGGCAGCCCGACGAGCGCGCCGGGCTGTGCGGCGGAGCGGAGGATGGGTAGCCGCTCGTCCCGTTCGGCCACGTTGAGCAGCACGATGCCGTCGACCATGCGCGAGTCGGTGATGCGGCGCAGGGCACGCGTGCCGTCGGCGTCGGACACCAGCAGGATGTCGTAGCCGAGCTCCCGGGCCGTGTTGGAGACGCCCAGCATGTACTGGAGCATCGCGGGTGCGAACTCGTCCTCGAGGAACTGGGCGAGCAGCCCGATCACCATCGTCTGCGACGTGGCGAGCGCTCGTGCCCCGGCGTTCGGCGTGTAGCCGAGCTGCCGGACGGCGTCCTCGACGCGCCGGCGCACGTCGGCCGAGATGGCCCGCTTGCCCGACAGCGCGTAGGACGCCGTGCTGCGCGACACCCCCGCCGCCTGGGCGACATCCCCGATGGTGGCCACTGACGCCTCCTTGTGCTGCTGCTCCGTCGCTGCAGATCGCATCCGTTGCGAACCGGTTCGACTCTAACCACACGGTCGCCGGGTCCGCAAGATCGAACATTACGGACTCTTGCGGCGCACCGCCGCCGAAGATGGCGTCATCGCAGGCCGGAACGTCGAACCGGTTCGCGGCAGACAGGGAAAAAATCCGTACAACATCACCCACTGGAACGGGCTACGCCGGATCCGACAGCAGCACGCCGTCGCAGTGCGCGTCACACCGACGCGTCGTCCGTACCCGCCAGGTCGTCGAGGAAGCGGGTCACGATCTCGCGCTCCTGCGGGGTCAGGCGCGCAGCGGCGTCGAACCGGCGGGCGTGGGTGCGGCCGACGGCCTGGCGCGCCACGCGCCGCGTGTCCTCGGTGACCTCGATCGCGAGGCTGCGCCGGTCGGACGGGTGCGGCAGCCGCAGCACGTGGTCACCGGCCGCCAGGCGGTCGATCAGCTTGGTGGTCGACGCCGTGGTGATGCCCAGGTGCTCCGCGATCGCGCCGGGCGTCACGACACGGCCGTGGTTCTGCATCGCGATGATGAACCGGAGCGCCCGCATGTCCGTCTCGCCGAGCTTCATGTAGCGCCGCGAGGCCTCGCTCATGCGGCGCTCCGTCTCGCGCCAGCGGCGCAGGGCCTCGAGAACCTGGACCACCTGGTCGACGTCGCCCTCGTCCAGGCCGGCACGCCGCACGAGCTCCTGCTCGGGGTCCAGCACGCGCGGGTCCAGCATCGACGGCTCGCCCTGGTCGCGCGGCACGGGTTCGGAGTCCACGGTTGGATGGTACTCCGCTCAACTTATTGCGTCATATGCTTGAATATAGCCTGGCTAGCGAAATGCCGGCCGTCATCGGCGTGCACGGCAACTTTCAGACCCACAGCCTTCGGAGAGGGAGGTCCAGCCCCATGCGGCTCTGGTCCCTTGACCCTGCCCTGCTCGACCGGCAGGGCCTCGTCGCCTGCTGGCGCGAGGCCCTCCTGGCACAGGCGGTGCTCCTCGGCCGCACCCGGGGCTATACGGCGCACCCGCAGCTCGAGCGCTTCCAGGAGCATCCCCGGCCCGCTACCGCCATCTGCGCCTACCTCCACGGCGTGCGCGACGAGGCGACCCGGCGCGGGTACCGGTTCGACGAGCAGCGGATCTCGCAGCACCTGGACCCGAGCGTCCTGGACGCCACCAGGATCGTGGTGACGACCGGGCAGCTCCAGCTGGAGCGGCAGCACCTCCTGCAGAAGCTCGCCGTACGCTCCCCCGCCCATCACGGCCGGCTCGCCGGGATCGAGTCACCGGCGGCCCACCCGCTGTTCGACGTCGTCCCCGGTGCCGTGGCGAGCTGGGAGCGTGCCTCGTGACCTTCGGCGCGCGCGTACCGCGCTGGCTCCGGGTGACCCTGCCGGCCGTGCTCATCATCGTCTGGCTGGTCGGCGCGGCGATCGGCGGCCCGTACTTCGGCCGGGTCGACGAGGTCTCCTCGAACGACCGCACGGCCTACCTGCCGGCCACCGCGGAGGCGACCGAGGTGCAGGAGCGGCTCTCCGGCTTCACCGAGGGTGACGCGATACCCGCGATCGTCCTCTTCGTCGCTCCGGAGGGCTCCACGGACGGCCTCGGCGACGCCGACCTGGCCGCCGTCGGCGAGCGGCTCGAGGCCGTCGCCGCCCTGGAGGTCGTGGACGGCGACGTCTCCCCGCCCCTGCCCTCCGACGACGGCGCCGCCGCGCAGGCCTTCGTGCCGCTGTCCGGCTCCGCCGACCTCGGTGCGGCGACCGCCGAGCTCCGCGACACCCTCCAGGCCGGCCTGCCCGACGGCATCGACCTCTACATCACCGGACCCGCGGGCTTCTCGAGCGACCTCGGGTCGGCGTTCGCGGGGATCGACGGCATCCTCCTCGGTGTCGCGCTCGCCGCGGTGCTGATCATCCTCGTGATCGTCTACCGCTCGCTGCTCCTCCCCCTGGCGGTGCTCGCGACCAGCATGTTCGCGCTGTGCCTCGCGCTCCTGACCGTGTGGCACCTCGCACGGTCCGGCGTGCTGCTCCTCAGCGGCCAGACCCAGGGCATCCTGTTCATCCTCGTCATCGGCGCCGCGACGGACTACGCCCTCCTGTACGTCGCACGCTTCCGCGAGGAGCTGGTGCACACGCCCGACCGATGGACCGCCACCCTGCGCGCGCTGCGCGGTTCGGTCGAACCGATCCTCGCCTCCGGCGGCACGGTCATCGCGGGCCTGCTGTGCCTGCTGCTGAGCGAGCTGCGCTCCAACAGTGCGCTCGGCCCGGTCGCCGCCGTGGGCATCGTCTTCGCGATGCTCGCGGCGCTCACCCTGCTCCCGGCCCTGCTGCTCGCCCTCGGACGCGCGGCGTTCTGGCCCCGCCGCCCCGCCTACGACCCGACGGCCGCCCGCGCCGGCGCCCAGGTCGGCGGCGTGTGGGGCCGGCTCTCCCGGGGCATCCGTGCCCGGCCGCGGACCATCTGGGTCACGACGGCGGCGGCGCTCGCCCTCGGCTGCCTGGGGATCACCCAGCTCCAGGCGTCCGGCGTGCCGCAGTCGGAGCTCGTCCTCGGCGCCTCCGAGGCGCGCACCGGGCAGGAGCGGCTCGCGGAGCACTTTCCCGCGGGCTCCGGCAGTCCCGTCTACGTCGTCACGCCGCAGGACGAGATGCAGCGCGCCGCCGACGTCCTCCTGGCGGAGGACGGCATAGCCCGGGTGGCGATCACCGCCGAGACACCGAGCGGGACCGCCCCGGTGACCGCCGAGGGCATCCAGGCGTTCGGCCCGCCGGGCGCCCCGGCCCCCGAGCCCGTGGTCTCCGACGGTGCGGTACTGCTCCAGGGCACGCCCGACGACGCCGCGGACTCGGCGGCCGCCGAGCAGACCGTCCGCGACCTGCGCACCGCCTACGCCGACACGGTCCCTGCGGCACTGGTGGGCGGCGAGTCCGCCACCGATCTCGACACGAACGAGGCGTCGATCCGGGACCGCGCCCTCATCGTGCCGATCGTCCTCGTCGTGATTCTCCTGATCCTCATGCTGCTGCTGCGCGCCGTGCTCGCGCCGGTCCTGCTGATCCTCACGACGGTGCTGTCCTTCGGCACCGCGATGGGTGTGGCGGCCCTCGTGTTCAACGACCTGCTCGGCTTCCCCGGTGCCGACCCCGCGGTGCCGCTGTTCGGCTTCGTCTTCCTCGTCGCGCTCGGGATCGACTACAACATCTTCCTCATGACCCGGGTCCGCGAGGAGTCCCTCACCCACGGCACGCGGGAGGGGGTGCTGCGCGGTCTCCGGCTGACCGGAGGCATCATCACGTCGGCGGGCCTGGTGCTGGCCGCCACCTTCACGGCGCTCGCGGTCATCCCGGTCCTCTTCCTCGCCCAGCTGGCGTTCATCGTCGCGTTCGGCGTCCTGCTCGACACGTTCGCGGTCCGCTCACTCCTGGTCCCCGCCCTCGGGTACGACATCGGACGGGCGATCTGGTGGCCGTCCAGGCTGGCCCGCGAGCGCCCGTAGCCGTCTCGGATGCTCAGGTGACCAGGCCGACGAGCACGCGGTGCAGCCCGTCGCGGAACCAGCCGTCGGTGTCGGTGTCGAAGGCCTCCGGGAGCCTGCCCTCGTTCGCGGCCACGAGCCAGGAGTGCGTTCGGCCGGCTCCGGTGCGGTCGAGGCGTCGCGCCTCCTCGGACCACCAGGCCTGGTAGGTCGTCCCCGAGCGCGCCGCCTCCGCGCGCTCGGCGAGGAGCAGCAGCGCCATGCCCTGCACGTACCCGCTCAGGGCGAGGTATCTGCCGAGCGCCGACGGCGGGTCGAGACCGAGCGCTTCGAACGCCTCGGTGCTCGCCCGTGCGGCGTCCAGGACGGCGGGGACCAGGGGCGGGCGGCTGCTCGCGAGGACGGGTACGAGCCACGGGTGCGCCCGGTAGGCCGCCCACTCCTCCTCGGCGAGGCGGGTGAGCCTCCGGACCGGGCTCTCGGACGACGGCGCCGGGGGCTGCGGCCTGGCGAGGACCTGCTGGACCAGCATGGCCACGAGACGGTCCCGGCTCCCGAAGGCCCGGCGCACCGCCGGCAGCCCGGCTCCGGCGTCGCGGGCGACGGTGCGCAGTGTCACGGCGGCGATCCCGTGGGCGTCGGCCAGGGCGACAGCGACGCGAACCAGGTCGTCGCCCGTCCGGTCTGCCTGGGCCGCGGACCCGGTTCCGGGCGGCCGCGGCGTCGGACGGGCGAGGCGACCGCTGTCCCGGCGTCGCCGGTAGGCCCGCGACTGGCAGGACCGGGAGCAGTAGCGACGCGGTCGACCGGTACCCGCCGCCGCCCCGAGGTCACCTCCGCACTCCACGCACCTCATGCCGTGTCCCCTTCCCGGGCAAGTCCGCACCGGCAGTCCGCACCGACAGCTCGCATCGGCAGCTCGCACCGGTGGTTTCGTCGCGCCCTTCCGTGCGACGAAAGTACTGCACCAGCGGATCGGGGTGCACGAGCCTGGAGGCATGTCGATGCCTCGCCTGACCGTCCGCCCGTCCGTGCCGTCGGAGTTCGGCACCGTGCTCCCCGTGTGCGTCGAAGCCTTCGCCGACGAGGCGGTCTCGGCGTGGGTGGAACCCGACGCCGAGAGACGCCAGGAGCACACCCGTGAGCTCTTCGAGCCGTCGCTCCGCGCCGCCGTGGAGGCCGGGCAGCTCGTGGCGGCCTTTCTCGGCGACGACCCCGTCGCCGCGTCGGTCTGGGTCGACCTGCCCGGCGCCCCGCCCGACCCCGACCTGCCCGAGGACGACCGTCAGGCCGCACGCCGCCTCGCCGCGGTGCTGTCGGCGACGGGCACCCGCCACCCGGACGTGCCCCATGTCTACCTGTCGGCCATGGCCGCGCTTCCTCGCCGCCGCGGGCTCGGCGCGGGCACCGCGATCCTCCGCTACGGGCTCGAACACGCACGCGGGCTGAGCCTTCCGGTCTATCTGGAGGCGTCGACCCCTCGGAACCGGAAGCTCTATGCGCGGCACGGCTTCGAGGATCACGGTGCGCCGATCCGGCTGCCCGAGGGTGGGCCCACCCTCCAGCCCATGTGGCACAGTGCCGCCGTGTGACCACCGCCACGTCACACATCGCCCGGGCGTCTTGTCGATCAGGTAAGACCACCAGGAGGTTGTGATGGAGAAGATTCTGATCGTCGGTGGCGGCTACGCCGGCTTCTATGCCGCGTGGGGGCTGGAGAAGAAGCTGCACCGCGGCGAGGCGGACGTCACCCTCGTCGACCCGCACGGCTACATGACCTACCAACCGTTCCTGCCCGAGGTCACGGCGGGCTCGATCGAGGCGCGGCACGTCATGGTGTCGCTGCGCAGGCACCTGCGCCGTACGACCATCGTCGCCGGGCACACGACGTCGATCGACCACGCGCACCGCACCGCCACCGTCCGGACCAACGACGGCGTTCTCCGCGAGATCGGGTACGACACGATCGTGGTCACGGCGGGCGCCGTGACCCGCACGTTCCCGGTTCCCGGGATCGAGCAGGAGGCGATCGGGCTCAAGCACGTCGAGGAGGCCGTCGCCATCCGCGACCAGCTCCTGACGGCCTTCGACCGCGCCGCCCTCCTGCCGCCGGGCGCCGAGCGCCGCCGGCTGCTGACCGTGACGGTGGTCGGCGGCGGGTTCACCGGCGTCGAGGTCTTCGGCGAGCTGCTGTCGCTGGCCACGAGCATGCTGCGCGTCTACCCGGAGCTCAGCCGCGACGACCTGGACTTCCACCTCGTCGACGCGAACGACCGCATCCTGCCCGAGGTCACCGACGAGCCCGGCCGGTGGGTGGTGCGCCACCTGGAGAAGCGGGGTGCGCACCTGCACCTCGGCACCCAGGTGGTCTCGGCCACGGACGGCCGGATCATGCTGTCCACCGGTGTGTCGTACGGCAACGGGCTGCTCGTCTGGGCGGCAGGCAACGGCAGCAACCCCGTCGTCGCGCGGAACACCGACCTGCCCGTCGACGAGCGTGGCCTGGTCCGCGTCCGCGCCGACCTCCGGGTCGGCACGGACGAGTGCCCCGTGCCGCACGCCTGGGCGGCGGGTGACAACGCCGCGGTGCCCGACCTGGCCTCGCCCCTCCCGGGCGCCCGGACGGTACCCAACGCGCAGCACGCCGTGCGCCAGGGCAAGCTGCTGGCGGCCAACGTGCTCGCGGACCTGCGCGGCAAGCAGCCACGGCAGTACCTGCACCACAGCCTCGGCACGGTGGCCACCCTCGGCATCGGGCAGGGCATCTTCCAGTACCGCCGCCTGGTCATCACGGGCTTCCCGGCCTGGCTGATGCACCGCGGCTACCACGTCCTCGCCGTCCCCACGTGGGAGCGCAAGGTGCGGGTGCTGCTCGTCTGGGCGTCGGCGGTGCTCTTCGGGCGGGACACGATCCCGCTCGCCGCGGTGCAGCAGCCGCGCGCCGCCTTCCTGGCGGGCGGTGACCCGTTCGCCGGGTCGGTCCACGGCCGGCCCGAACTGAGCGTGGTGCGCGATGCGGGCTGACCGGATCCGGACCCGCGCCGCGGAGCTCGGCCGGCGGCGGGTGCACCTGCGCTGGTCCAACCTGTTCGGCGTCGTGACGTTCGCCTGCCTGCTCGTCCTCGCGGTGACGGGGGTGCTGCTGGCGACCTGGTACACGCCGTCGAACGAGCTCGTCACCTACGACGGGCCCTACGAGCCCCTCCAGGGCGCGACGGTCACCGCCGCGTTCGACTCGACCATGCGCATCTCGTTCGAGCACACCGGCGGGCTCCTCCTGCGCCAGACGCACCACTGGGCGGCCCTGGTCATGCCGGCGTCGATGATCATGCAGCTGCTCATCACGTTCTTCACCGGCGGGTTCCGCCGTCCGCGGCGCGTGAGCTGGGTACTGCTCGTCGTGGCCTTCATCCTGGTGCTCGCCGCCGGGTGGAGCGGCTACGCCCTGCCGGACGACATGCTCTCGGGCACCGGCCTGCGCATCGTGGAGGGCGTGGTCCTCAGCATCCCGTTCGTCGGCACCTGGGTGGCGAGCTGGATGTTCGGCGGGCCGTTCCCCGGCCAGATCATCGAGAACCTGTACCCGGTGCACGCCGTCCTCGCGCCCGGACTGCTCGTGCTGGTCCTGGCGGTGCGTGCGGTGCTCTTCGTCCGGCACGGACAGGCGGTCCACCCGCGCCCCGCCCCGGCGCTCGGGCTGCGGCTGTGGCCCGACGCCGGCCTCCGGGCCGCCGGGCTGACCGCGATGACGGCCGCGGTGCTGGTCCTGCTCGGCGCCACCTCCACGATCAGCCCCGTCTGGTCCTACGGGCCCGCCAGCGTGGGCGAGGTCGGCGCGGGGAGCCAGCCCGACTGGTACATGGGATTTCTCGACGGCGCCCTGCGCCTCGTCCCGGTCGGCTGGGAGACCGAGTGGCTGGGCTTCACGGTGACCTTCGCGACGCTGGTTCCGCTGGCCGTGATCACGGGGTACTTCGCGGTGCTGATCCTGTACCCGTACATCGAGGCGTGGGTCGATCAGGACCGCCGGCCGCACCATGTGCTCGACCGGCCGCGGAACGTTCCGTTCCGCACCGGGATCGGTGTCGCCGGTGCGCTCTTCTACGGGATCCTGTGGGGTGCCGCGAGCGCCGACATCGTCTCCACGGAGTTCAGCGTGCCGTTCGAGACGATCATCACGGCGCTCCAGGTCGCGCTGGTCATCGGTCCGCCGCTCGCGTTCGAGGTGACCCGACGCCTGTGCATCGGGCTGCAGCGCAAGGACCGCGAGGTCGCGCGGCACGGGCACGAGACGGGCCGGATCGTCCGGATGCCGAACGGCGGCTACGCCGAGGTCCACCAGCCCGCGGATGCCGAGGAGCGGGCGCTGCTCGCCGTGGCCCCGGTGCCGCCGGCGCCTGGCCGGCCGGACGGCGACGGCCGGCTCAGCAGGCGGGAGCGGCTGCGCGGGGCGCTGTCCCGTCGGTTCGGTACCGGCCATGTCGCGCCGGTCCTGGACGGTGACCGGACGCCGGTGCTCGGTCCGGGAGGTGACCCGGGACGTGATCGAGTGGTCGAACCGGTACCACGGCCCTGACTCGGCGTACTCGGTACGCCGAGTCAGGGCTGTGGTCCCACCGCGTGATCCTTGCGCCAGGCACGGCCGAGCAGGCCGGTCAGCAGTGGCCGCTCGGCGTCGATGCCCTCCCACAGGCGCGCGGCGATGTGCACCACCAGCCATGGCTCCAGGTGCTGCAGCCGGCTGGGGGCCCCGCTCCCCTGTGTCTGCCGCCCGTGGGCCCGTGCGTAACCGCGTGCGTAGCCGCGGGCGAGCATCGAGCGCCCACTGGCCACCACCGCTCGCGTCGCGAGGGGTGCGTCAGGCATCGGGTCGGCCCACCGCATCAGCAGGAGCGCTCGCGCATGGTCTGCTTCGGGTACGCCCCGTGCGGCGTTCGGCCAGTCGATGACGCTGACCCCGTCGGTCGTGACCATGACGTTGCCGGGGTGGTAGTCGCCATGGCACAGGCGGTCGCCGGACGGCAGCCCGTCGAGCAGCCGCAGGGCGAAACCCCGCAGCTCACGTGGCATCGCGGCGGCTTCGATGCGGGTGGCGAGGACCTGGCGGACGTCGGGCAGCTCCGCCGGTGCCCGGACGCCCTGCACCACGACGTGCGCATCGGCCAGTGCTGACGCCAGCGTGTGCACGCGCCATGGCCGGCGCCGCAGCAGACTCAGCATGTCGGTCCCGATGACGCGCTCCAGCACCAGGCCGGGCCTGCCGTCGTGGTCGATGGCGTCGACAAGGCCCGGCGCGATGCGGTGTCCCTCCAGGCTGGTCAGGGCAAGGCTGGTCAGAGCGATGGCCTCGGCGCGGTGTCCGTGCTGTCCGGCGCGGTAGAGCTTGACGACGGCGTCACTACCCCATGCGTACACCTCGGCCTCGCGCCCGGCGCCGAGCAGGACTCCGATCCCGGCGTCGTCGCGGGTCGCATCGGTCATCCGGCCAGTCTGGTGCGTCGTCCGGTGCCTCCGCCACCTTGTTTGGGGTGGCAATTCAACGGGTCGAACTGATCAATCACCCGGGTGATCTTGAGTTCTGTGGTGAGGATTCGGGTACAGAATTGGGGTGCGACGGCTAGCATCCGACGACCAGAGGAGTGACTGGTCATTCGAACAGAGGCCCGAACATGGATATCGCCGAGCGAATTGCTTCGCTTGCAACCAAGATCGAACAGCAGAAGGCCAACATCGCTACGGAAGAGGCGACCAAGAACGCATTCATCATGCCGTTCATCGCCCACGTACTCGGTTACGACGTCTTCAACCCCGACGAGGTAGTGCCGGAGTTCACGGCCGACGTCGGCACCAAAAAGGGCGAGAAGATCGACTATGCCATCGTCAAGGATGGCGAAGTCCAGATCTTGATCGAAGCCAAGGCCGTCGGCGCTCCACTGACGCTGAACCATGCGTCGCAGCTCTTTCGCTACTTCGCGGTCGCGAATGCACGCATCGCGATTCTGACAAACGGTCAGCGCTATCACTTTTTCACCGACCTCGACCGCCCCAATCGCATGGACGACACCCCGTTCCTGCAGCTGGACCTCCTTGAGCTCGACGAGTCCCTCATCCCCGAGGTCCAGAAGCTGACCAAAGAGACCTTCGATGTGGACTCTGTGGTCAGTGCCGCCGAGGAGCTCAAGTACATCGGAACGCTCAAGCGGAGCCTCGCGTCCCAGTTTCGCGACCCGGATGACGAGTGGATCAAAGGCTTGACCAGCCGCGTCTACGAGGGCTCGATCACCCAGAAGGTGCGCGATCAGTTCCGTGTCCTCGTCTCGAAGGCGATGCAGCAGTTCCTCGCAGACCAGGTGAACGACCGGATCAAGGCTGCACTGGGTGGCAAGGTCTATGCCACGGTCGGTTCGACGGACCTCACCGCGGAGGCATCCGTCGAGGCCGATCTGGACGAGACCGGTTCCGGATCCGAGCGCGGGCTCGAGACGACGCTCGAAGAGATCGAGGCGTTCCAGATAGTGCGCGCGATCGCCTGCAGCGAGGTCTCGCCCGTTCGAATCGTGCAGCGCGACACGAAGAGCTACATGGGGGTCCTGCTGGACGACAACAACCGCAAGCCGATCGCGCGGCTCCACTTCAACACCGGGCAGAAGTACCTCGGCCTCTTCGATGAGGAAAAGGTCGAGACTCGGCATGCGATCGAGTCGCTCGACCAGATCTACGAGCACGCGGAGCACATCCGAAAGACGGTGCACTACTACGCGTGACCACCGTACGGACGCCGCAGGTTGGGTCCACCGTCCTGCCTGCGGCGCTCGCGGTTGCGGGCATCGCAGGAGTCAGCGGCAGACGCGGCGCGTCGGCGACTGCCTCCCGTCGTGCCGTCAGCCGCGCCCCGGCTCCATCCCAGGCGGCTGATCCTGCGTCGCCCGGAGCGTCGCGACGACCGAGGGCCACCGGCCCAGGGTCCGGACCAGGACGACGTCGGCCCGCGCGCCCGGGGTCAGGGATCCTCGGTCGTCCAGCCCTGCCGCTCGGGCCGGGCCGGACGTGACGAGCGCTACGGCGCGCGGCAGGTCGGCCAGCCCTTCGCGGACGAGGACCTCGATCGCGGCGAGCAGCGTGGCCGGCACGTAGTCGGACGCGAGGGCGTCCACGAGCCCGAGTGCCACCAGCTCACGCGCCGAGACGTTGGCGGTGTGGGACCCGCCCCGCACCGCGTTCGGCGCGCCGGCCACGACCGCGAGCCCGTGCGCCCGGGCGGCGCGGGCGGCCTCGACGGTCGTGGGGAACTCGGCGACCACGCCGCCCCGTGCCACGAGCGCCTCGACGTCGCCGGTGGACTCGGGGTCGTGGCCCGCCAGCTGGACGCGGCCGGCCCGGGCGAGGTCGCCCAGCCGGGCCAGGGTCGCGGCGGCGACGTCGGACCGGCCCTCGCGTTCGGTGCGCCAGCTCCGGACGTGGGTCCGCGCGTCGGCGGCCGAGAACCCTTCGCGACCCACGAGCCAACGCTCCATGGCCGTGGGGTCGGCGTACTGCCCGATCCCCGGCGTGTGGTCCTCGTGGGAGACCAGCGGTGGGGCGTCGTCCGTGGGAGCCTGCGCGAGGGCGGCCTCCAGCGCGGGCAGGCCGGCCGGGCTGCGGATGTCGAGCCGGTGCAGCACCCGCGTGCCGGACGCCCGGGCCTCGGGAGCCCGGAGAGCCTCGAGCAGGACCTCCGGCCCGGGTAGGCCCGCGGGCAGGCCGACGGGCGTGTGCGCGCCGAAGGGCACGCCGTGGAAGGCCGTGAGCACGCCGCACCCGGCGAGGCGCTCCGTGGCGGTGCGGACGGCGAGGTCGAGCGGAAGGTCGGCACCGGGACGCGGTCTGCGTTCGTGGGCGAGGACGTCGGTGTGCACGTCCACGAGGCCAGGCAGGCAGAGCGCGCCGCGGCCGTCGAGGTCGGCGCGGGCGCCCGGCGGCCGTGGGCCCACCTCGACGATGCGACCGTCCCGCACGACCAGCCACGCGTCGTCGACCACCCGGTCGGGCAGGACGGCGGTGACCCCCGCGAGGGTCCAGTCCCCCGGCGTCGCCCCGAGCGGCCAGCCGGCAGTCATGTGGTGCACCGCCTCATGTTGTCCGGACGACCTGGCGGGACGGTGAACGACAGTTCACCCGCCGTTCACCACGGCAGGGCCGACGGTTCTTCCCGTCCTCACAGACTCGGCGACGGCGCCCGTACCGGGCACCGCCAGAACGGCTACCACCGGAGAGATGATGAAGACCACCAAGAGCCTCACCACGGCGGCGTTCGCCGCGGCGACCGCGCTGACGATGTCCGCGTGTGCCGGCGGTTCCGGAGCCGCGGCCGAGAGCACCACCGCCGAGGGCTTCCCGTCGGTCATCCGGCTGGCCGCGATCCCCGCCGAGAACTCCACCGACCTCGCGGCCGGGTACGACCCCATCGTGGCGATGCTCGAGGAGGAGACGGGTGCGACCGTCGAGGTGAGCCAGGCCTCGGACTACGCGGGCGTCATCGAGGGCCTCATCGCCGACAAGGTCGACATCGCGTTCCTCGGTTCGTTCGCCTACGTGATCGCCACGCACAACGACGCCGAGATCACCCCGCTGGGCGCGGCGATCGAGGCGGAGGGCGCCGAACCGGGCTACTTCTCGCTCGGCATCGCGCCCGGGGACAGCGAGATCGACGGCCTCGAGGACTTCGCCGGGCGCAGCGTGTGCTTCGTCGACCCCGGCTCGACGTCGGGCTTCCTGTACCCGAGCGCCGGCCTGATCGACGCCGGTGTCATCGCCTCCGGCAAGGAGGCGGACGTCGCGGCGGGAGTCCAGCCGGTCTACGCCGGTGCGCACGACGCCTCCGCGCTGGGGGTCGCCGCCGGTGACTGCGAGGCGGGCTTCGCCATGGAGTCCATGGTCACCGAGACCCTCCCGGCGGCGGGCGACCTCGCCGACGGAGACCTCAAGGAGGTCTGGCGCTCGCCCAAGATCTCGGGCTCGCTCTTCGTCGGCAGCGACGCGCTCGGCGCCGAGGTGAACACGAGGCTCGCGGACCTCGTCACCGAGAAGGCCAACTCCGACTACCTGCTGTCCGAGGGCTACTGCGACGGCGAGTGCCTGCTCACCGACGAGGACGCCTGGGGCTTCGCGCCGGCCGAGGACGCGGACTACGACGGCACCCGTGAGGTCTGCGCGCTCACCAAGTCCGACAAGTGCGAGGGCTGACCGTGGGATCCGGCACCGGCGAACCCGTCGTCCGGGTTCGTGGCCTGACCAAGGACTTCGACGGGACCACCGCCCTGGCGGGCGTGGACCTCGACGTGGCGCGCGGCGAGCTGCTCGTGCTGCTCGGCCTGTCGGGCTCGGGCAAGTCGACGCTCCTGCGCTGCCTCAACGGCCTGCACCGGCCCACCTCCGGTGAGGTCACGGTGGCGGGCACCCGGGTCGACCGCGCGTCGGGGCGCGAGCTGCGCCGCCTGCGCACCGAGGTCGGCTTCGTGTTCCAGCAGTTCAACCTCGTCGGCCGGCTCACGTGCCTCGAGAACGTGCTGATCGGCGGGCTCGGGCGGGTCCGCGGACCGCGGTACGGCGTGACGACGTACTCGCGCCGGATGCGCGACGAGGCGCTCGCCCACATCGACCGGGTCGGCCTCGCGGACCACGCCTACCAGCGGGCCGACACGCTCTCGGGCGGCCAGCAGCAGCGTGTCGCCATCGCACGGACCCTCATGCAACGCCCCCAGCTCGTGCTGGCCGACGAGCCCGTCGCGTCGCTCGACCCGGAGAACTCGGGCGCGGTGATGGACCTCCTCGTCCGGGTGTGCGCCGAGGAAGGGCTGACCGTCGTGTGCACCCTGCACCAGGTCGACCTCGCGCTCGGGTGGGCGCACCGGCTGGTCGGCCTGCGCAGCGGCGAGAAGGTTCTCGACCGACCGGCGGCGGACCTGACCCGGGACGACGCCATGTCGATCTACCGGCGCGTCGACCCGGCAGCAGCGGAGGCGGACGCCGGAGCGACCGCCCCGGCCGACACGCGCGCACCGGCGGCCCTGGCGTGACCGCCCCGCCGACGGCCACGCGGGAACGTGCTGCCGGACCCGCACCGCACCGCACCGGCGGACGCCTGCCGCCGCCGCCCACGCCGCAGCAGCGCCTGCTCCGCTGGATCGCGGGCGGTTCGGTGCTGCTCACGCTCGTCGCGGCGTCGTCGATCGGCCTCGACCTGCCGACGCTGGTCGCCGGCGGTGCCGACGTCGCGTCGCTCGTCGAGCGGATGCTGCCGCCGCGCGTCGACGATCCCGCGCGCATCGCCGCACTCACCCTCGACACGGTGCTCATGGCATTCCTCGGGACCGTGCTGGCGACGCTCCTGTCCGTCCCCCTCGCGTTCCTCGCCGCCCGCACGACGACGCCGCACCCCGCCGTGGCCGCCGTCGCACGTGGCCTCATCACGTTCTGCCGCGCCGTGCCCGACCTCGTGTTCGCGGTGCTCTTCGTCCGCGCGCTCGGCCTCGGTGTGCTGCCCGGCGTGCTCGCCCTCGCGCTGCACTCCGTCGGCATGCTCGGCAAGCTCTTCGCCGACGCCATCGAGGACGCCGACCCCGGCCCCCGCGAGGCGGTGCGCAGCGTCGGCGTCGGCCCGCTGCGCGAGCTGCTCAACGGCGTGGTGCCCCAGGTGGTGCCCGCCTGGGTGTCGGCGTTCGTCTACCGGGTGGACATCAACCTGCGCACGTCCGTCGTGCTGGGCTTCGTCGGCGCGGGCGGCATCGGCTTCGCCCTGCAGGACGCGCTGCGCGGCCTCGTGTACCCGAAGGCGCTCGGCATCGTCGCGATCATCCTCGTGGTCGTCGCGGCCATGGAGCTGCTGTCGATGGCGGTCCGCCGCGCGCTGCTGGCGCCCCGCCGCCCGCGCTTCGGACGGGACCGGGTGATCCGGTTCGTCTCCGGCGGCGCCGCGCTCGCCCTCACGGCGGTCGCGTTCGTCCGGCTCGAGATCGACCCGGTCTCCCTGGTGACGTCGGTACCCGACCTGCTGAGGGTCGCCGGCCGCACGTTCCCGCCGGACCTCACGTCGCTCGGACCCGTGCTCTGGGAGGCGCTGCTCCAGACGCTCGCGATCGGGCTCGTGGCCACGGGGATCGGCGTCGTGCTGTCACTCCCCCTCGGCCTGCTCGCCGCCCGGAACGTGGCACCCCACCCCGTGGTCCATGCCGCCGCCCGCACCGTCGTCCTCGTCGTCCGGGCGGTCCCGGAGCTCGTCCTCGCGGTGATCCTCGTCGCGGCCGTCGGCCTCGGGCCGGTCGCCGGTGCCATCGCGCTCGGCATCGGCTCGATCGGCTTCCTCGGCAAGCTGGTCGCCGACGCCGTCGAGGAGGTCCCGGCGGGACCCGCCGAGGCGGTGCGCTCCGTCGGCGGCGGCTGGTGGAAGGTCCTCTTCGCGGCGGTCCTGCCCCAGAGCATGCCGTCGGTCGTCGGCTCGGCGCTCTACCTGCTCGACGTCAACATCCGGACCTCGACGATCCTCGGGATCGTCGGCGCCGGCGGGGTCGGCTTCCTGCTGTTCGAGGCGGTGCGCACCCTCCAGTTCGAGGTGGTCGGTGGCATCGTGCTCCTGGTGTTCGTCGTCGTCCTCCTCATCGAAAGGCTCTCCGGGTGGATCCGCGCACAGCTGACCTGACGACCGTGGCGTTGTGGGAGGGCGGCGACGCCGTCCGCCTCGTCGAGGTGCCGCTCCCCGAGCCGGGTCCCGGAGAGGTGCTCATGCGGGTCCGGCTCGCGACGGTCTGCGGGAGCGACCGGCACACCGTCTCGGGGCGGCGCTCGTCGCCCTCGCCCTCGGTGCTCGGGCACGAGGCGGTAGGTGACGTCGTCGCGACCGGTCCCGGTGGCGCACCGGCCGACGACGGCCGCCCGCTCGCCGAGGGCGACCGGGTCGTCTGGGGCGTGACCGTCACGTGCGGCACCTGCGACCGGTGCACCGCCGGACGCACCGCGAAGTGCCGGTCGGTCCGCAAGGTCGGGCACGAGGCGTTCGGGTCCGACTGGCCGCTCAGCGGAACCTACGCACAGCACCTGGTGCTGCCGCGCGGCGCGACCATCGCCCGCGTCCCGGCCGCCCTGCCCGACGAGCTCGCGTCCCCCGCGGGCTGCGCGACCGCCACCGTCATGGCGGCCCTCGAGGCCGCCGGGCCGCTCACCGGCTGCCGCGTCCTGGTCAGCGGCGCGGGGATGCTCGGCATCACCGCCGTGGCCGCCGCGCGCGCCGCCGGGGCGAGCCAGGTTCTCGTCACCGACCCGGACCGGGCCCGGCTCGACCTCGCCCTGCGGTTCGGCGCCACGTCCGCGCACGGCGTCGACGCACCGGTGCGGGCCACCGACCCCACCTCCGGCGGCGGCACCGCGCTCGGCCCCGTGGACGTCGCGATCGAGCTGTCCGGGGCGAGCCCCGCGGTGACCCGGTGCCTCGACGCCCTCGACGTCGGTGGACGCCTCGTGCTCGCCGGTTCCGTCGCGCCCGCCCCGCCGGTACCGCTCGACGCGGAACGGGTGGTGCGCGGCTGGCTCACCGTCACGGGCGTGCACAACTACGAGCCGCGGCACCTCGGTGCGGCGCTGGCCCTGCTCGCCGACACCCGCGACACGGTGCCGTGGCACGAGCTCGTCGCGCCCGCCGTCGCGCTCGATCAGGTGGGGCGGGTGCTCACCGGGCCGCCCGGCGTCGCGCCGCGAGCAGCGGTGGTCCCGTGACCGGCCCCACCGTCGGGAGCCGTCCCGGGAGCCCCGAGCTCCACGACGACGCGGACGGCGTCCGCCCGCACCCACCGCTCCGTCGAGAGCAGCGGGCGCCCGTCCGCGCCGTCGCGCGCGAGGCTCGCGATCAGCCAGGCCGGGTCACCCGGCCGGCAGCCGAGCCCGGCGCTCGCGTCGTCGGGCGCGGACTCCATGCTGGCCCGGGTCCACGCACGCTCGGGACGCACCCGAGCGACCTCGCGCAGGATCGCGTCCAGCGACTCCTCGTGGCGCAGGGCGGCCGGCAGCTCGGGCACCAGCGCCACCGTGAGCCACTCGACGCCCCACGCGGCGGGCATCCCGTCGATGAACGACCGGCGCACGAGCCGGAACCCCAGTTCCCCCGGCTCCGTCCAGAGCGCGTGCGCGACCGAGGGCGGCAGCGGCACCTCGTCACAGGCCAGCACGACCGTGCGGGGCGTCGCGCCCGCCTCACGGACCGTGCGGCTCCAGGACGGGGCCCGGCCCGGTGCGACGAGGTAGTCGACGCGCCGCCGCGTGAAGGTGCCGCCACCCTGGATCCGGCTCACGAGCATCCGGCGCTCCAGCTCCCCGAGGGCCGCGCGGGCCGCCGCACGTCCCACGCCGAACCGCTGGCCGACGTCCGCCTCGGACGCGACCCGGGTGCCCGGTGGGACGCTCGCGAGCTCCTCCGCGAGCACCCGGACGATCTCGGTCGACTTGGTCACGCAGGAACGGTAGCGCGACCAGATGACTGCGGCATGAACTCGACGACCCGCTCGACCCCCTCTCGGAAAGGCCGCCCATGACCCGCTCCAGCCCCGACCCAGCCGCCGGGCACGTGGTCGTCGTCGGCGCCGGGGTGGTCGGCCTCGGCGCGGCCGCCGAGGCGCACCGCCGCGGCTACCGCGTGACGGTCGTCGAGCAGGCCGCGTCGGTGGTCGGTGCGTCCGTGCAGAACTTCGGGCACGTCTGCGTCACCGCCCAAGCCGGTCCGGCTCGCGAGTACGCCCTCGTGGCCCGCGAGCGATGGCTGTCGCTCGGGTCCGCCGCGGGCTTCGCCGTCGCAGCGACGGGCACGCACGTCGTCGCCCGGACGAGCACCGAGCTGCGCCTGCTCGAGGAGCTCGCCGCGGAACGCGGCACCGACGAGGTGCGGCTGCTCGACGCCCCGCTGGCGCGCGCGGCCGCCCCGGTCCGCCCGGACCGGGTGACCGGCGGCGCGCACCTGCCGCTCGACCTGCAGGTCGACCCCCGGGTCGCCGCGCCGGCGCTCGCCGCCTGGCTCGAGAGCCAGGGTGTGACCTTCCAGTGGCGGACGGCCGCGCGCGCGGTCGGCACCGGCCGCGTGGAGACCACCGCGGGCCCCCTCGACGCGGACGTCGTGATCGTCGCCGCCCACCACGACCTCGACCGGCTCCTGCCCGACGTCGCTGCACGGGCCCAGCTGCGCCGCTGTCGGCTGCACATGCTCCGCGTGCGGCCGCCCGGGGGGCGTGCGTTCACCGGCCCGGTGCTCACGGGCTGGTCCATGGTCCGGTACGCGGCCCTCGCCGCCTGCCCCTCCGCCCCCCTGGTCGCCGACGAGCTCGCCGCGGCGGACCCGGCCGCGGCGGCCTGGGACGTCAACCTGATGCTGACCCCGCAACGGGACGGCACGCTGATCGTGGGCGACACCCACCTGCGCGCGGTCGACGCGCCCGTGTTCCAGGACGAGGAGGGGTATGCGGTCCTGCTGCGGCTGGTCGCCGACCTGCTCGGTACGACGCCGGGCCCGGACCTCGACGTCGTCGAGCGCTGGCAGGGCACGTACGCGACGGCGCCCGGGGAGTTCCTCGTCACCGAGCCGGAACCGGGCGTGCACGTCGCCACGGTCACCACCGGCATCGGGATGACGACGGGCCTGGGGCTCGCCGTTCACGTGCTCGACCAGGCCGGGCTCACGGGCTGACCGGCCCTCTACTGTCGCCGCTGTCGCCTCTTGCCGCACCCTTCGCGCGTCCACCCTCGCGCGACCCCTCTGGAAGGAATCCCCATGATCGCTCTGGCCGCCCTGGACATCGCCGGCACCACCGTCGAGGAAGGAGGAGCCGTCTACCGCGCGCTGCACGACGCGGTGCGCCGGCACGGCAGCACGGCCGAGGTCGCGGACGTCGCGCACTGGATGGGCGCCGACAAGCGCACGGCCATCCGCGCCCTGCTCGCACTCGGTGGCGACCCGTCCGCCGTCGAGAAGGCGTTCGCCGACTTCGAGCGGCTGCTCGGCGAGGCGTACGACGCGAACCCGCCCGTCGCGATGCCCGGGGTGGTCGAGGCATTCGCCGGCCTCCGTGACCACGGCGCGAAGGTCGCGCTCACCACGGGATTCTCGGCGGAAGTCACCGGCCTCCTGCTGGAGCGCCTCGGATGGCAGGACGGCGCCGTGGACGCCGTCGTCTGTACCGACGACGTGCCCGCCGGCCGGCCCGCACCGTACATGGTCCACCGCGCCATGGAACGGACCGGTGTGCTGCGGACGGCGGACGTGCTCACGGCCGGCGACACCGTCCTCGACCTCGAGGCCGGCTCCAACGCCGGGGCCGGGATCGTGGTGGGCGTCCTCAGTGGGGGCGTGCCGCGCGAGGTGCTCGCGGCCGCCCCGCACACCCATCTGATCCCGTCGGTGGCGAGCCTCCCGGACGTGCTGGCCGGGATCTAGGCCATGGCCGGCGCCGGCCGGTTCAGCGCACGGCCTTCTTGACCAGGTCGGCGAAGGTGGCGGCGCCGACGTCGTCCAGCCCGGTCAGGGCGTACGACGTCGGCCACATGCCGCCGTCCTCGTCGAGCGCTGCCGCCACGCTGAACCCCAACGTCGAGTACCGCTCCTTGTCCACCTGCCCGCTGCGGAAGAAGCAGACCACCTTCCCGTCCACGGCGTAGGCGGGCTGTCCGTACCAGAGCCTGGGTGCTAGCTCGGGGGCGGCGGTCGTCACGATGTCGTGCACCCGAGCGGCCAGCTCCCGGTCCGGGGACTCCATCTCGGCGATCTTCGCCAGTACCGCCGCCTCGTCCTTGGCCGCCTTCTGCGCGGCCCGGCCACCACCGGCCTCCGCCTTCAGCTCCTTGGCGCGTGCCTTCATCGCGGTGCGCTCCTGCTCCGAGAACGCGCCGCTCGAAGAATCCTCCCGCTTGCCCGCACCTGCCCTGGATGTGCTGCTCATCGCGATCTCCTCCTCGGAATGGGCGCTCGCCCGCTGGCCGGTGGCTCCGACGCTAGTCCCGGCGGCCGCATCGGGCTTCTCGATTCCTGACCGCCTCGGTGCGCCCTGCGCGCGAGCCGCGGCGGTACTGTCCGACAGTTGCCCGCGCGCACGGCCCGGCGCCGTGCGCGACGTCGGCCATGATCCTGTTCGCACCCCGAAGGACCACGCATGCCATTCACGCTCTCCCACCCCGCGGCCGTGCTACCGCTCCTGCGGCGCCCGTTCAGCGCCGCCGCGCTGGTGGCCGGGGCGGTGGCACCCGACATGCCGTACTTCGCCCGCAGCACGCCGATCCCGGTGACCGCCCAGTCCTGGTACGAGCCGCTCATGAACGCCACGACCTCGCACGGCCTGCCCGGAGCCGTGACCGTGAGCCTGCCCTATGCGGTGGCGCTGTGGGGCCTGTTCCTCGTCGCCCGTCGTCCGGTGGGCGGGCTGCTGGCGGCGGGCGGTCCGGGTGCCGCGGCGGATGGTGGGCCGCCGGCTGGGCCGAGTGGTGCGAGTGCCCTGCGGCGCGGCGGCTGGGTGCTCGTGTCCCTGCTGATCGGCATCGCGACGCACCTGCTCTGGGACTCGTTCACGCACGGCGACGGCTACGTCGTGCTGCACGTGCCGTTCCTGAGCGACCAGCTGGCCGGCGACCTCACGTGGGCCAGGGCGCTGCAGCACGTGAGCACCGTCGGCGGGCTGGTGGTCCTCGGGGTGTACCTGTGGCGGCGTCGAACCCGGCTCCTCGCCCGGCTCGGGGGCCGGCGCAGGGTCCGGCGACTCGTCGGGATCGTCGGTGGTGTGGCCGCCGTCGGCGCGGTCGCGAACACCGTCGAGCTCTGGGGCGACACCGGCCTCTCGGTACGGGACTCGGTCGAGCTGGCCCTCTCCTCCGCGGCGGCCGGGGCCGGCGCCGCGCTCGGCACCGCACTGCTCCTCTATGTCGTGGTGTGGTGGGCGGCTCATGTGCTGAAGGCTCGGGCAACCGCTCAGGCGGCAGCGAGCAGGAACGGTTCCACCCCGGTGTGACCGATCGTCACCAGCACACCGGGCCTCGGGCGGCCGGACCGGCCCTGCTCAGAACGGCGGGTCGTCAGGGCCGGTCCCGGTCGGACCGGTCGGGTCGGTGTCGGTGTCGGTCTCGGTCTCGCTCGTGCGGTGGCGGCGCAGGCTCCGTCCGGTCAGTGCCCTGAGGGTCAGGTCATAGCTCGTGTCCGGATCGATCTGGTCGATCTCGACCCGCGTGTCAAGCACGGTCGGCGGCCGGACGTGCGTTCTACCGCCGGGTGCGGTCCAGGTGGTCACACCGCTGCCCTGGTCACGCCCCACACGCCAGCCGCCGTGGGTCTTGAGCAGATGGTGCCGACGGCACAAGGCGTGCAGGTTCTGCGCGCTCGTCTGCCCGCGGCGACCGCCATGCCGGTCTGCCCGTACTTCGTCCACCGTGCCGTCATGGTCGAGGGGCGCGTCGTGGTCGAACGGCTCGATATGGTCGAGGTCGCACCAGGCGGCCGGCCTCGCACAGCCGACGAACGTACAGGTCCCGTCCCTGGCCTCCACCCCGGCCCGCAGGACCTTGCCGGGCTGGTAGGTGCGGGTGGAGTAGTCGACCAGCACGCCGGTGACCGGGTCGGTGACCAGACGTTGCCAGGTCGCGTCCTGGGCGATGAGGCGGGCCGACTCCGCGGGGACCGGCCCGAACCCGGCCAGGTCACCGGGAGCGTCGTCGAGACCCAGCAGGGCACTGGCCGGGACGGTCACGCGCACGACCGGCCGGGTGGGCGTCACCCGTACCGGCCGCACGACCTCCTGGACGACGGGCGCCCTGCCACCACACGTGCAGACCGGCCCGGCACCACCGCTACCAGCCCGCTCTGCAGCCGTGTCTTCAGCAGCCGCGCCGCCTGCAGCCACACCCCCGACCGACGACACCGCGCAGGCGTCGTCGAACCGGTCAGCCGGCAGGAGGCGACCGGTGACGAGGCCCGTCAGGGAGTCCGCCCGGAGCTGTGCCAGGTTCCGCTCCTCGCCGGCGGTGCGCTGCAGCTGGTGCGCCATGTCGTCGACGACACCCCACACCGCTGCCGCGTCCACGGCCGGAAGGTAGGCGGTCAGCCAGCCCATGTCGTTCTCGGCACGGTCCAGACAGACCGAGCGCCGCTGCTCCTCGGCCCGCACCGTCTCGGCGGCGCCGTGCCGGGCCTTGGCGAACTGCAGCATCCGCGCCTGGAGCCAGCGCCACGTACGCCGCGGCGCCTGGGGCAGGTACCTGCTGATCGCCTCGGCCCGCTCGGCCGCCGTCAGCTGCGCCGCCGAGCGCAGGAGAGTGTGCGCCTTGCGCGCGTCGATCCGCCCGGCGACCAGTGCCGTGATCACCGTCGGGTGCACGGCACCGGCCTCCGCCCGCACGACGACCTCCGTCCCCTCGCGCTCGGTGACCACCAGCTCACCGGTCACCTGGCCGACCAGCGAGCCGTGCGCCAGCGGGCTGGTCTCCCGGGCGGCACGCTCGCCCACGGCCCGAGCCTGCACTCCCGCCGACCACGACTGCAGCCGCCCACAGGCGATCACCAGCTCCCCCAGCACGTCGTCAGGCAGGTCGCCCAGCATGTCGGCATCCGGGTCGGCGACCTCGGCCACCACGCGCGCCAGCTGCAGCCCCGGCGCACCGGACAGCGCCTCGCGCAACAGCTCGGCCGGCCACAGCACCACCGGTACGACGTCCGGTGGCCACTCCGGCCCCGGCGGTTCTCCCGGGGGCCGTAGCCCGACACCACCGTCGTCCAGAGGCGCGCCGTCCCACGGCGCGCCGCCCAGCCTCTCGTCAGCCCGGTCCTGATCCATCGCCACCCCCTCTGTCCATGTCCTCAAGCGTATCCAGGCCCACCCACAACCTCGGACACGTGTTCGATGTTGGAGGGTGACGCCCACATCCGTCTGTGAACTGCTCGCCGCGCCGGGCACCTCGCGCGCTCGCGGCCGAGGCCCGGCAGGCCGGTCCGCAGACCACGCCAGCAGGCCGCAGGACCTCAGAACGCCCGGTAGTCCGCGATCGGCAGCTTCGGCCCCCGCCGAGGCGCCTTGTGCCGTCCGTC
Source organism: Promicromonospora aerolata (assembly GCF_042682255.1). Classification (NCBI taxonomy): domain Bacteria; kingdom Bacillati; phylum Actinomycetota; class Actinomycetes; order Micrococcales; family Promicromonosporaceae; genus Promicromonospora; species Promicromonospora aerolata. Next base: position 743,916 of record NZ_JBHUHF010000001.1, on the reverse strand, counting down.
GATCATGAGCAGACGGACCACCCGGTGCCGGTGGGGCGCGTACGGCGCCAGCAGCCGCAGCATCCCGTCGTCGTCCGTGCGTGCACCGGTCAGCGCCCAGCCCACGGCGGCGGACAGGTGGAAGTCGCCCACGGAGACGGCGTCCGCGTCGCCGAACGCGCGCTGCGCCACCTCTGCCGACGTCCACACCCCGACGCCCTGCACCTTCTCCAGCCGGGCACGGGCCTCGGCGGGCGGCATCGCGCACGCCTCCTCCAGCCGCGGTGCCACGAGCGCACAGCGCGCCACGGTGCGGGCGCGGCCCGGGTCGACGCCCGCCCGGTGCCAGTCCCAGACCGGCACCCTGGTCCACGTGCGCGCATCGGGCACGACCCGCAGCCCCTCCGGCCGGTCCGCCGGCACCGGACCGGGCGCGGGCGAACCGTACCGCCGCACCAGCCATCGCCACGCCCGCTGCGCGGTCACGATCTGCACCCGCTGCTCCAGCACGGCGGGCACGAGCGCCTCCAGCACGCGGCCCGTGCGCGCCATCCGCAGCCCGGCGGCACGGCGATGCGCGTCGCTCACCTGCGGCGGCGGCACGAAACCCGTGGTGTCGTCGTCCTCGCCGAGCAGTGCCGGCAGGGCCTCGGCAGCCTCCCCGGCGCCGTCGCCCCACAGGTGGACCAGCACCTCGTGCGGCCCGGCCGGCACGAACCGCTGCGTCACCGGACCGGTGCGCAGCAGCGACGTGCGCCAGACCGTGCCGTCGCCGGCCCGGTGAAAGGTCGGGTCGGCCCGGCCGTGCCCGAGCTGCGCGAGCGTCAGGGCGACGTCGAGCCGACGCGGCGAGCGGTGGCGGACGGTGAGCACCTCACCAGTGGACCACGCGCGGGCCGGCGGTCGAGAATCAGCCGCCGGACCGGGGCGGCCCTCAGGTGACCGCATGCTCGGCCTCGACCCGCGCCACCTCACGCACGACCGTGTCGACGAGCAGCGGATGGGCGAGCGGCCGGAAGTGACCGGACAGCGGGAGCTCGACGTTCCGTGCACCCGGGAGCCTGCCCGTCTCGGGGATGTGCGGGTCGAAGCGGGGGTACACGGCGGTGATGTGCTCGTTGACGATCAGCTCGCCGGCGAGCGCCAGCAGCACCGGGTCACGCGGGTCGAACGACCGCAGGGCCTGCGAGAGCATGTATCGCGCCCAGCGTGAGCCCGTGAACGGCGTGGCGATCGCGACCATGCCGAGCAGCCGGTCGCTCGCGGGCGAGAGCAGCACCTGCTTGCCGATGAGGCCGCCCTTGCTGTGCGCCACGAGAACCGCGCCGCGCAGGCCGGTCCGCTCGAGGTGCTCGATCACGATGTCGGCCGACTCGGGGACGGGCCGCGCGTTGTGCTTGAGGCCCGGCACCGCATGGACCGGGTGCCCCGCGCGGGCGAGGGCGGTCGCCGCGGCCTCCAGGAACTCCCACGTCTCGTAGATGCCGGGCAGCAGCACGACGGGCGCCCGCCCACCGTCGACCCCGGCGTCGACCCCACCGCCCGTCGCCGCGGTGGGCAGCGCCGGGCGCCGCACGACGTGGCGCAGCTGCCGGTGGGCGGCCCACGCGTAGTCGGCGGCCCGGGCGCCGAGGCGCGCGAGCGCGCCGCCGGGTGCACGACGTCGCGCGGTCATCCGATGCCCCGTCCGGCAGAGCGCCACGCCTCGAGCACGATCTGCGCGACACCGGCGGGATCGGCGTCCATGGCGTGGTGCCGGCCGCGCACCGTGCGGTGCCGGCCGAACGGCGCACGGGCCGCGAGCAGCTCGACCCACGCCTGCGGTGCGACAGGGTCACGTGCGCCCCGGACCACGACGACGGGGACCGTGGAGCGGAGCAGCACGTCCTCCAGGCGGTACTCGATCACGTGGCGCAGCTGCCTGAGGTAGTACGGCAGCCTGCAGCGCACCAGGGCGTCGACGAGCAGCACGCCGACCGTGTGCGGCGGTTCGCCGACGGCGTCGGCCGCCAGCCGTACCGCCTGGCCGTGGAAGCTCCGCGTGCTCGGTTCCGCCGTCGGCCCGACGAGGACGCCGGCCGCCGCGGTGTCGGGGTGGTCGGCGAGCAGCTGGGCCACCACCTGCGTGCCCATGGAATGGCCCAGGACGACGGGCGCGGGCAACCCGGCGTCGAGCACGTGCTCCCGCACGTACCGCGCCACGGCGCCGGCGTGCTCCGGGATACCGACGTCACGGGCCACGTGCCGGGACGCCCCGAAACCCGGCAGATCGAGCGCGTGCACCTCACCGTGCGCCACGAGGTGGTCGGTCAGCTTCCGATAGGCCCGCGACGAGGAGCCCACGCCGTGCACGAGCACCACCGCGCGATCCACGTCGAGCGGTGCGCGCACGTGCCCGACGACCGTGCAGCCGCCCTCGCTGGACCTGTTCACACGGTGCACGGTAGCGCCAGGCATACCGCCAGCATGAGCGCACACGCGGCCGCCCGCGAGGCGCCGGCGCCGGATGCGAGCGCCCGCCGCCGGTGCCACGGTGGCTCCATGCGCGTCGTCGTCGTAGGAGCCACCGGGAACGCGGGGACCGCCCTCCTGCGGGCCCTGCACCGCGATCCGCAGGTCACGTCGGTACTGGGAGTCGCCCGACGACTGCCCGACCGGAGCGCGGAACCGTACCGGCACGCCGAGTGGGCAGCGCTGGACATCGCGGCGGAGGACGGCAACGAGGCGGTGGTCGATCGGCTCGCCGAGCAGTTCCGGGGCGCCGACGCCGTGGTGCACCTCGCGTGGCTCGTGCAGCCCAACCGTGAGCGCGACCTCCTGCGCCGCACCAACGTGGAGGGCACGCGCCGGGTGGGCGACGCGGTGGTCCACGCCGGCGTACCGCACCTGGTCGCCGCCTCGTCGGTCGGGGCCTACTCCCCCGTCGACGACGACGTGCCCCGGCGTGAGGACTGGCCCGCCCGAGGCATCCCGACGTCCCACTACAGCGTGGACAAGGCGGCGCAGGAGCGCGTGCTCGACGAGCTGGAGGCCGCGCACCCCGACGTCGCCGTGGCGCGCCTGCGCCCGTCCCTCATCTTTCAGGCCGACGCCGCCCAGGCCGTGGTGCGCTATTTCCTGGGCCCGCTCGTGCCCGTGCAGCTGCTGCGGCAGGGCAGGCCCCCTGCGCTGCCGCTGCCCGCCGGCCTCCGCATGCAGGCCGTGCACGCGGCGGACGTCGCGGACGCCTACCGCCGGGTGGTGGTCGAGCGTGCGCGCGGCGCGTTCAACGTCGCGGCGGACGACCTGCTGCACGGCGCCGACCTCGCACGGATCGTCGGGCACGGCCGGCTGGTCGAGGTGCCGCCGACGGCCGTCCGCGCGGCGCTCGCCGTCGCCTACGACAGTCGCCTGGTCCGGGCGGACCCGGGGTGGCTCGACATGGCGATGACCGTTCCGGTGCTCGACACGGACCGGATCAGGGACGAGCTGGGGTGGGCACCGCGTCGCACCGCCGCCGAGGCGATCGAGGACCTGCTCGGTGGCATGGCCGTCGGCCAGGGGGTGCGTTCGGCTCCCCTGCGTCCGGCGACTCCGCGACCGGCCGGTGAGTCCGTCCTGCCCCTGCGGCACCGTGGCCCGGTTCGGGTCCCGGAGTCGATGGACAGCGGCCTGTTCGGCCTCTACCTCGCGGACCACCTCACCGCCGCGACGGCGGGGCTCGAGCTCGTCGAGCGGATGGTCGGCAGCCACCAGGACACTCCGTTCCACGCCGAGCTGGCCGAGCTCGCGGAACAGCTCCGCGGTGAGCGGGAGCTGTATCGCGACCTGTTGCACCGCCTCGACGTGCCGCTGCGCCGGCCTCGGCAGGCATTGGCCTGGCTCGGCGAGAGGGCCGGCCGGCTCAAGCTCAACGGCCGCCTCATCCAGCGGTCCCCGCTCTCGGCGGTGCTGGAGGCGGAGCTCCTGCGTTCGATGGTGGTCGGCAAGATCGGTGGCTGGCGGACGCTGCGCGAGCACGCCGCCGACGTCGGGCTGGACGCGGCGCAGCTCGACGACCTGATCGGCCTGGGCCACCGGCAGCTCGACCTGCTCGACCGGTTCCACGCGTACGCGCGTGAGCGGGCGTTCCGGACGGACGCACCGGAGAGTCAGCCGTCGGAGCGGTAGCCGTTCACCTTGTGCGTCCCGTCGCACCAGGGGGCGATGGCAGTGCCGCCGCAGCGGCACAGCGCCACGGTCGCCCGACGGCGGGGCACCGGCCGGCCGTCCTGGCCCAGGATCGCCGCGGGGCCACGCACCAGCAGCGGTCCGTCCGGGCAGGCGGTGACCGTCACCTCCGCGGTGGGGCGCGTGGTGCGGGCGTCGTCCGTCGTCATGCCGTCCTCCCTCAGGCTCGGTGGTCCGTGCGGCCCGCGGGGCCCGTGGTGCCGGTGCCCGTGGTGCCCGGGCCGGTGCCGTCGCCGCCGTGGGCACCGTCGCCGTCGGCACGGACCGCCGCGAAGCGCAGCTCCCGGCCGCGCTCGACCTCCTTCTGCCGCTTCGCCGCCCGTTTCTCGCTCGCGCGCGCGTCCTTGGGTGGCAGCTGTACCGACTCCTCCGCGGCGATACCCGCCTGGAGCTCGCGACCACGCTCGAGCTCGGCGTCGAGCTCCGCACCGAAGAGCAGGGCGAGGTTCGTGATCCAGAGCCACAGGAGGAACACGATGATCCCGGCCAAGGACCCGTACGTGGCGTCGTAGCTGGCGAACGTCGCGACGTACAGGCCGAACGCGGCGGACGCCAGCACCCACACGAGGATCGCGACGAACGCCCCCACGCTGAGCCACCGCATCCTGGGCTGCCGGACGTTCGGCGTGACCCGGTACAGCATCGCGACCAGCACGACGACCAGCAGCAGCACCACCGGCCACTTCGCGATGCTCCAGACCGTCACGGCGGTGGAGCCCAGGCCGACGGCGTCGCCGACCGCACGGGCGACCGGTCCGCTCAGCGCGAGCGACGCAACGATCAGGGCGGCGATCACCACGGCCACCAGGGTGACGAGGAGCATCACCGGACGCAGCTTCCACACGGGCCGGCCCTCGTCGATCTCGTACACCCGGTTCATCGCGCGCCCGAAGGCGCCGACATACCCGGATGCCGACCAGAGGGCGAGGACGATACCGAGAACGAGAGCGAACCCGGCCCCGCCGCCTCCGGCGGCGTTCTGGACGAGCGGCTCCACCACGGACAGCGCGTCCGGCGGGACGACCCCCTCCATGGTGCCGATCACCCGCTCGACCGCCTGGCCACCACTCCCCACGAGCCCGAGCACCGAGACCAGCGCCAGCAGGGCCGGCGCCGCCGCGAGCACGGCGTAGTACGTCAGGGCCGCGGCCAGGTCCAGGCACTGGTCCCGCGAGAACTGCCGCACCGTGTTGCGCAGCACGTACATCCACGTCCCGCGGTGCAGGGCCGGCGGCGTGCCCGGCTTGCGCCCGTCGTCGGGGTGCGGCGCGTCGGCCCGCTCGGAGGCGTCGTCGATGTCGGTCATGTCATCTCCCAGGACGGGTCGGCCGACGCCGGCACCGCAGCCCGCGGTACCGGCACCGGCCGACGCGACGGTCGGCGGCTGAGCTCGCCTGCGGTTCAGCCGTTGTCGGAGGCGCGTGAGCGGACGTCGGACGCGGCCTCGCGGCCGTGCTCACCGACCGACTGCGCGGCGTCCTTCGCGGCGTCGCGCACCGCTCCCATGCTCTCCTTCGCCGGCTCCTCGAGGTCGTGCGCGACCTCGCTCGCCGTCGACCTCACGTCGTCGACCAGCGGTGCGGCCTTCTCCTGGGCAGACGTCGCGACACGCTGCTCGGTGCGGCTCGACGGGATGAGGGACGCGACCGCGAGACCGACGCCGAAGGCCATCAGACCCACGGCGAGCGGGCTGCCCTGTGTCTGCTCCCGCATCGCGCGCGGCGCCGAGCCCACGGAACCCGCGACGGACGACGCCGTGTGCCGGGCCGAGTCCGCGACCGACGCCGCCTTCTCGCGCCCGCGGTCCGCGACGTCGTGCGTCGTGCCCCCGGCCGAGTCCATCGTGTGGTGCGCGGAACCCATCACCCGGTCCTTGACCTGGGACATGCGGGACCGCGCCTTGTCCTTCTGCCGCCGTGCGACGTTGCCGGGGCTCACCCGGTCGCCGAGCGTGTCGACGTCGTAGCTGAGCTCGTCGCGCGTGCGCTCGATGTTCGCCCGGATCTCGTCAGGATCGTTGGTGCTCATGCGTTCCTCTCCTCATGTCCGCGCAGTGCGTCGGGGATCTTCTTGACGGAGTCGGCGGTCTGCGGCAGTCCCTCCACCGCCTTGATCTCGCGGCGTCCGCGCAGGGCGAGCACTGCGGCGATCACCGCCCACACCGCGGCGACGACGACCGCCGACCAGCCACCGCCCATGATGTAGCCGAGCGCCCACCAGAGGGCGAGCGACAGGAACAGCAGGACCATGTGGCCCGCCACGCCGGCACCGCCGAACATGCCGGCGCCCTTTCCTGCTCGCCGGGCCGACTGCGCCGCCTCGGCCTTCGCCAGCTCGACCTCCTGCCGGATCAGCGTCGAGAGGTCGCGGCTGACCTCCCCGACGAGCTCGCCGATGCTCTGCTCGCCGGTCGTGCCGGTCGCGCCGGTCGTTGTGGGCGGTGCCGCGCTGGACGCGGCGAACGGGTCACGGTCGCTCGACATCGTGCTCACCCCCGGTGGTCTGCGGTCGGGTTCCGTCAGGCGCGGTGGGCGGGAACGCCGGCGGCGTCTCCCCCGCCGAGGTCGGCACCTGCGGGTCCTGCGGGAGGTTGTCGTTGGCGAGGGCGGGGAACGCGCCGCTCCGCCCGATATCGGGCTCACCGCCCTGGGCGCCCGATCCGACTGCTCCGGCTCCCGTGCCGCTCAGCCCACCGGCGGCCGTACCGCCGGCGCCGCCCGGACGTGCCGTGCCGGCCGAGCTGCCGGCCGAGCTGCCGGCCGAGCTGCCGGCCGAGCTGCCGGTCGAAGCGCCGGCCGAGCTGCCGGTCGAGGCGCCGGTCGATGCGCCGGTCGGACCCGACTCGCGCCGGGGCTCGCCGTCGCCCTCGCCGGAGGCGTCCCGCGCACCACGCAGCATTCGTCCGACCAGCAGGCCCGCACCCGCGGCGGCGAGCACGAACAACCCTGGCCGGCGCCGGGCGAAGTCCTCGACCTCGTGCAGCACATCGGTGGGCTTCCGGTCCTCGAACCAGTCGGCGGCGCGACCGCTGACCTCACCTGCGCGCTGCACCAGGTCGCTCGCGTAACCCGGGTCCTGAGTCCCCTCGGCCATCTGGTTCAGCTCGGCGCCCAGGGCCCGGAGCCCGCCGGCGAGGTGCTGCTGCTGGGACTCCACCTGGGAGCCGAGCTCCGTCCGCGTGCGGTCCACCAGCCCGCGGGTCCGGTCCTTCGCCTCGTGCGCGACGTCGCGCGCACGCTCCTTCGCGTCGTGGGCCGTCTCCCGGCCGGCGTCGCCCACCTGCGACGCCGTCTCGGAGACCCGGTCCTTGACGCCGGTCGGCTCGGTGCCTGCGTCGCCTCCCTCACGGCTGGGCGCCCAGGCTCGCTGCGAACCGGCCCCCGTGCCGTACGGAACATTCGTCTCGCTCATGGTCGCCACTCCTGTCGTCGTCCACGCCCGGTACCAGCCGGACGGGTTCGCAGAGCACGAGCCACGGTGGGCCCTGCTCCACCGGTGCGGCCTCTTCCTGACCTCGGCCCCAACGTAAGACGCCGGGTGGCACTCGCAACCCGGCCACGGCTCCCTTGCGAGCCGCCTGCTTCGTGCCCACGATGGGCGCGGCGTCGAGCAGAGGCGCGGCCGGTGCACGATCAGGAGCCTCCACATGACCTCAACCTCGCTACGGGACGCCGCGTCGGCGAACGGCGCCCACCGGCGTCCCGCGGACGGCGCGGCCCGCCTCCCGCTCCCGCGTCCCCGTGGCCCGTTGAGCGCCGCCCTGCTCGCGGGGCTCACCGCCGGACCGCCCGCGGACGACGCCCCGGCCCGGCTCGCGCCGGTGCGCGCGGCGCTGGCGGCCGCCCTGCCCGGCGCGGCGGCCCCCGACGCAACGGCCCCCGGCGCGGAACCGGACCGCGGCATCCTGGACGACGGGGACCTGCAGCTCGCGCTCACGGTCCTGTACGAGCTGCACCACCGCGGCGTCGACGGGATCGACGACGCCTGGGAGTGGGAGCCGTCCCTCCTGTCCGTACGGCAGACGCTGGAGCGTCCGTTCGAGGCGGCCGTGCGAGCACGTGCGGGGCGGCCGACGTGCGACGCGACGGATGCTGCCGGCTTCGCCCGCCGGCTGTTCGAGCTGGCCGAGGCCGACGGTGCCCCGAGCCTGGCCCGGTACGTCGCCAAGCACGCCGACGCGCGCCAGGCCCGGGAGTTCCTGGCCCTGCGGTCGGTCTACCAGCTGATGGAGGCGGATCCCCACACCTGGGCGATCCCACGGCTGCACGGCACGCCCAAGGCCGCGCTGGTGGAGATCCAGGCGGACGAGTACGGCGGCGGACGCCCGGGCCGTCTGCACTCCGAGCTCTTCGCACGGGCGATGCGCTCCGCCGGGCTCGACGACACGTACGGCCGGTATCTCGACGCGGCGCCCACGCCGGTGCTCACCTCGCTGAACACGATGTCGTTCTTCGCCCTGCACCGCCGGCTCCGCGGCGCGATCGTCGGTCACCTGGCCGCCTACGAGATCACGTCGTCGATCCCGAGCGGGCTGTACGGCGACGGGTTCCGGCGGCTCGGGTACGGCACCGGTACGACGCAGTACTTCGACGAGCACGTGGAGGCCGACTCCGTGCACGAGCAGATCGCCGCACACGACCTGGCGGGCCGGCTCGTCGAGCAGCAGCCCGGTCTGCGGGACGACGTGCTGCTCGGTGCCGCCGCGTGCCTCGCCATCGACGGAGACGTCGGCGTGTTCACGCTCAACCGTTGGCAGGAGGGCGGCTCCGCCCTGCTCGCCCCCCTCGACGCCACGCCGCCGCGACCAGGCGAAAGAGACGCCGAATAACGACCGGATAACAAAGAACTTGGCTTTGGGCTGTCCGAATGGTCCCAAAGCCTCTACACTCGGGAACTCGGAGTCATGAAGCGGCTCCCGGTCCGCATCGGATCTGGGAGGTTCACATGTCATCCTTCACGCAGCCCCAGCCGGCCCTCGTGGACGGCGCCGGAGGCGACGTACCGACTCCTTCGCCCGGCTTCTCGGCGGGTGATCTGTCCCGGGCGCTGGGCCTCGGAACCAACCTCCTGGTCGGCCGCTACAGCGTCGAGCTCGCCTCGGGCACCTGGTGGTGGTCCGACGAGGTCTACACGATGCACGGGTGGCGGCGGGACGAGGTGGAGCCGGGTCTCGAGGCCCTCCGGTCGCGCAAGCACCCGGACGACCGGAGCCGGGTGGTCCGCGCCGCCGGCGAGGCCCTCCGGCTCGGCCGCCCGTTCGCGTGCGCACACCGGATCGTGGACCGCAGCGGCCGCACCCGCTCCGTGGTCGTGACCGGGCAGGGGACGCAAGGACCCCGGAGCCGGTCGCCCGAGCTGGTCGGGTACGTGGTCGACGTGACGCCGGTCCAGAAGGAGGCGCTGGACCGCCGGTCCGACGGCGTCGTACACCGTGCCTTCGTGAGCCAGGCCATGATCGAGCAGGTCAAGGGTGTGATCGTCGCGGTGCGCGGCGTGGACGAGGCCACCGCGACCGACGTCCTGGTCGCCACGGCCAAGAGCGCCGGCGTATCCCTGCGCCTGGCGGCCGACCAGGTGATGGCCGCACTACGAGCCGACGACGGCGCCACCGTCACGCACGACATGCTGACGCGCGCGCTGGACGGGGTCCAGCCCGTCGGCCGCCCCCGGAGCCACGACCCGCTGCTGACCCGGCGGCCGCGCAAGCGGCCGCGCTGAACCGGTCCCACGCCCCCAGCAGAGTCAGGTGCGCCGTCGCGAGATCGTCCGGCCCAGCCAGACCAGCGGGTCGTAGCGCCGGTCGGCGACGCGCTCCTTCATCGGGATGAGCGCGTTGTCGGTGATCTTGATGCCCTCCGGGCACACGTCGGTGCAGCACTTCGTGATGTTGCACTGGCCGAGCCCGTGCTCGTCCTGGGCGGCGGGCACCCGGTCGGCCACGTCGAGGGGATGCATCTCGAGCTCCGCGACCCGCATGAGGAACCGCGGGCCGGCGAACGACTCCTTGTTCTCCTCGTGGTCGCGCACCACGTGGCAGGTGTCCTGGCACAGGTAGCACTCGATGCACTTGCGGAACTCCTGGGACCGCTCGACGTCGACCTGCGCCATGCGGTACTCCCCCGGTGCCAGGTCCGCCGGTGGCGTGAACGACGGGATCTCGCGGGCCTTCGCGTAGTTGAACGACACGTCCGTCACGAGGTCGCGGATCACCGGGAACGTACGCATCGGCGTCACGGTGACCACGTCGCCGGGCTCGAACACCGACATCCGGGTCATGCACAGCAGGCGCGGCTTCCCGTTGATCTCCGCCGAGCACGACCCGCACTTGCCCGCCTTGCAGTTCCAGCGCACGGCGAGGTCGGGCGCCTGCGTGGCCTGCAGCCGGTGCAGGACGTCGAGCACCACCTCGCCCTCGTTGACCTCGACCTCGAAGTCCGCGAGCGCCCCGCCGTCGGTGTCGCCGCGCCAGATCCGGAACGTGCCCGTGTAGCTCATGCGGTTCCTCCCGCTGGGTCGGCCGGATGCCCGGGGTGTGCCGTGAGCTCGGCATCCGTGTAGTACTTCTCGAGCTCGGCGTGGTCGAACAGCGCGAGCAGGTCCGGGCGCATGGGGGCTCGTTCGCCGGGTTCGACGACGACCTGCGGCAGCACGAGGTCGTCGGTCCCGCCGTCGCGGGCGAGGTGCGTCACCAGGACCCGCTGGCGCCACTCCGGGTCCAGTCCGGGATGGTCCTCGCGGGTGTGCCCGCCTCGGCTCTCGGTGCGCAGCAGGGCCGAGGACGCGACGGCCTCGCTCACCATGAGCATGTTCCGGAGGTCCAGCGCCAGGTGCCAGCCGGGGTTGTACTGCCGGTGCCCCTCGACGAAGACCTGGCGTACGCGGCCGCGGAGCTCGCCGAGGCGCTCCTGGGCGTCCCGCGCCTCCGACTCCGTGCGGATGATGCCGACCAGGTCGTTCATCATCCGCTGCAGCTCGGCGTGCAGCGTGTACGGGTTCTCGCCGGCCCCGGCCGCGGCGTCCGTCCCGCCCGGTCCGGCCGACGGCGGGTCGAACGGCGCGAGCGTCATCCACGCGGCGGCGTCGACGTCGGCCGGCTGGACGGCCGGGCGGTGGTCGAGGCCGGACACGTAGTCGGCGGCGCCGAGGCCGGCGCGGCGGCCGAACACGAGCAGGTCGGACAGCGAGTTGCCGCCGAGGCGGTTGGAGCCGTGCATGCCCCCGGCGCACTCCCCCGCGGCGAACAGCCCGGGCACGCGGGACTGTCCGGTGTCGGGGTCGACGTGGATACCGCCCATCACGTAGTGGCACGTGGGGCCGACCTCCATCGGTTCGGCGGTGATGTCGACGTCGGCCAGCTCCTTGAACTGGTGGTACATCGACGGCAGCCGGCGCCGGATCTCGTCGGCGGGCATGCGGCTCGCGATGTCGAGGTAGACGCCGCCGTGTGGCGAGCCGCGGCCCTCCTTGACCTCGGTGTTGATCGCCCGGGCCACCTCGTCGCGGGGCAGCAGGTCGGGCGTGCGGCGGTTGTTCTCCTGGTCGTCGTACCAGCGGTCCGCCTCGTCCTCGGTGTCGGCGTACTGGCCCTTGAACACGTCGGGCACGTAGTCGAACATGAAGCGCTTGCCGTCGGAGTTCTTCAGCACGCCGCCGTCGCCGCGCACGCCCTCGGTCACGAGGATGCCCTTGACGCTGGGTGGCCACACCATGCCGGTGGGGTGGAACTGGACGAACTCCATGTCGATGAGCTCCGCGCCGGCGCGCAGCGCGAGGGCGTGCCCGTCGCCGGTGTACTCCCACGAGTTCGACGTCACCTGGAACGACTTGCCGATGCCGCCGGTGGCCAGTACCACGGCGGGTGCCGAGAACTGCACCAGCCGGCCCGACTCGCGCCAGTAGCCGAGGGCTCCGGCAACGGCGCCGGGCCGGTCCGGGTCGTCCGGCGGGCCGGTCAGCAGCTCCGTGACCGTGCACTCGGCGAACACACGCAGCCGGGCCTCGTAGTCGCCGGTGGCGGCGTGGTCGTCCTGCTGCAGCGCGACGATGCGCTGCTGCATGGTGCGCAGCAGCTCGAGCCCGGTCCGGTCGCCGACGTGCGCCAGGCGTGGGTAGGTGTGCCCGCCGAAGTGCCGCTGGCTGATCCGGCCGTCGCCCGTGCGGTCGAACAGCGCGCCGTACGTCTCGAGCTCCCAGACGCGGTCGGGCGCCTCCTTGGCATGCAGCTCCGCCATGCGCCAGTTGTTCAGGAACTTGCCGCCCCGCATCGTGTCGCGGAAGTGCACCTGCCAGGAGTCGTTGTCGTTGACGTTGCCCATGGCGGCGGCGCACCCGCCCTCGGCCATCACGGTGTGGGCCTTGCCGAACAGCGACTTGCAGATGATCGCGACCCGCAGACCACGCTCGCGGGCCTCGATCGCGGCGCGCAGCCCGGCGCCCCCGGCACCGATGACCAGGACGTCGTAGTCGTGCCGTTCGATCTCGGTCAAGGCCGGGCTCGCTTTCCGGTGAGGGTCAGCCGACCAGGCGCAGGTCGGTGATGGTTCCGCTGGCGACGAGCGCCACATAGAGGTCGGTCAGGATGAGGGTGCCGAGCGTGATCCACGCGAAGGTCGCGTGCCGGGTGTTGAGCGCGGACACCCACGTCCAGATCCGGTACCGCACGGGGTGCTTCGAGAAGTGGGTGAGCCGGCCGCCCATCACGTGCCGGCACGAGTGGCACGACGCCGTGTAGCACCACAGCAGCACGACGTTCACGAGCAGCACGAGGTTGCCGATGCCCACTACGAACCCGTCGGTGGGGTGCCGGAACGCGACGACGGCGTCGTACGTGTTGATCAGCGAGATGATCACCGCGACGTAGAAGAAGTACCGGTGGACGTTCTGCATGATCAGCGGGAAGCGCGTCTCGCCCGTGTACGTGGCGTGCGGTTCGGGCACCGCGCACGCCGCGGGCGCGAGCGCGAACGACCGGTAGTACGCCTTGCGGTAGTAGTAGCAGGTCAGCCGGAACAGCAGCAGGAACGGCAGGCTGAGGGCCGCGTACGGGATGAGCGGGTGGTCGGGCAGGAACGTCCCGAAGTGCGCCGCTCCGGGCTCCGCCGCGCACCCGAGCGACACGCACGGCGAGTAGAACGGGGTCAGGTAGCGCTCGTCGGCGAAGAAGTACTGCTGCTGGAACGCCCGCACCGTCGCGTACACGACGAAGATCAGCAGGCCCACCGTGGTCGCCGCGGGTGGTAGCCACCACCGGTCCGACCGCAGGGTCCGTGGCCCGATGGCGGCGCGGCCCGGGCTGTCGACACCTCGCGAGCCGATGCCTCGGGCGGTCGTCGTCACGACCGGTCGCCGTGGTAGCCGCCGAGCCCTTCGTCGTCGGCATCGCTGAACATCGCCTCGTCCAGCGGGGTGTCGGGCACCACGACGTGCTCGGGCACGCGACCGGAGCCGACCGGCTGCCGCAGGGGCTCGGCCGACGCGAGCTCGGTCGCATCGATCTCCAGCCGCTCGAGGTCGTTCATGAGCCGGCGCACCTCCGGCCCGTCACCGAAGGCGCTACGCACCCCGGACACGCTCTGGCGCAGCTGCTCGATCGAGCGGCGCAACGTGGCAAATTCGGTGGTCGTCATTCGGCACCTCCTTTGGCGACGCCCCTCACCACGGTGTGAGGTGCGTCACGACAGACTCTGCCGTGAACTGCACCGATACGCAAGGGCGACGCGCTGGCCGGCCCTCCTCAGGACGGTGTCGGCCGAGCGTCCGTCGCTGCTCGCGCGCCGAACCAGGACCACAGGAGGCTCGCCGTCAGCAGGCCACGTCGTGGCACGATCGGAGGTGGAGACCCGCGCGACACCGTAGGACCACCAGGTAGGACCACCAGGAGGAGGGACCGTGCCCGACGCACCCCGGCCGGCGAGCTGGTCCGACGGCGGGGACGCCGCCTGCTGGCTGTCCGAGGTCTGTGCCGAGTGCGGCGCCCTCAACGAGAGTCCGACGGGCCCGTGCTGGCGCTGCGGCACCGTCCGCGGTGAGGACGAGCCCGACACGGAGGGCACCGGCGCGCCGAGCTAGGGACCGGGTCGGTCACCCCACGTCAGCCGACGGGGCGAGGGGCCGCGGGTTCGTCGACGGGCATCGGCCGCGACCGGGCGCCCCGCGCGGCGACCGCCGCGACGACGAGCAGCCCCATGACCACGAGCATCGCCTGCCGGAGTCCCGCGTACTCGCCGATGAACCCGAGCAGCGGCGGGCCCACGAGGAACGCGAGGTAGCCGCAGGTCGCGACCGCGCTCACCCGCTCGGCGCCCCGCTCCGGGTCGTCACCGGCCGCCGAGATCGCCACCGGGAAGCCGAGCGAGGCGCCGAGCCCCCAGAGCGCCACGGCGATGCCGGCCAGGACCGGGTTCGGCGCGAAGGCGACCCCCGCGACCCCGATCGCCCCACCGACGGCGCTGACGGACAGGACGGCCGCACGCCCGTAGCGGACCACGAAGGGACCGCCCGCGAAGCGGCCGACGGTCATGGCGAGCGCGAAGCCCGCGTAGACCAGCGACCCGCTCGTGGCGGAGACCCCGTGCCCGTCGACCATGAGCAGCGGGAGCCAGTCGTTGGCCGATCCCTCGGCGAAGGCCATCGCCAGCACGACGACGCCGATGAGCAGGAGGCGCGAGTCGCGCCAGACGCTGGGCCGCCGCGCGCGGGTCCGCGGACCGCCGGCGACCGGCCGGGCACGCGCCGGCCCGCGGCCGGGCACCCGGCCCGTACCGGCGGGGATACCGGGGAACGCCCACACGGCGAGCGCGGCCATGACGGCCGTCACCGCCAGCAGGTGCCAGAAGACCGGGAACTGCTGCGCCGTCAGCCCGATCCCCGCGAGCGCCCCCACCACGGTGCCGAGGCTGAAGCAGCCGTGCAGCAGCGGGAGCACGGGCCGTCGGGTGGCCGTCTCCACGGCCGCCGCCTCGATGTTGAGGCCGATCTCGCCCAGCCCGCCGCCGAGCCCGACGAGCAGGAGCCCGACGAAGACGCCCCACGCCGTCGACGCGCCGGCGCCCAGGCCGATCACCGCGATGCCGACGACGGTGAGCACGGCGCCCACCACGATCACGGGCCGGGCACCGTGGCGGCGGACGAAAGCACCCGCCGACAGGACGCCGGCCATCGACCCGACCGACAGCCCGAAGAGGATCAGGCCCATCCCGGCCGTCGACGCGTCCACGGCGTCCCGCACCGCGGGCGTGCGGGTCACCCAGGAGGACAGGCCGATCCCGGTCAGGAGCGTCAGGGCGAACAGGGACAGTCGGACACGGCGGTACGGGTCGGCCATGGGGGTGATCGTACGCAGGGAATGTACGACCGTACACATCTGCGCCGGAACGATTCGACCGCTAGTACCTGCGGCCCTGTCCCGTGACGGAGTCCATCCCCCAGCGCACGGCCCGGATGGCGACTCCCCCGGCCGGTCCGCCGCAGTTCCGGCTGAACCACGTGTCGACGTCGAGCTGCGCACGAGCCCACGGGGGCAGCAGCGCCACGGCTCCCGCCGCGAGCAGCCGGTAGGGCGCCCGCACCGGCCGGGGAAGCGGCGGCTCGCGCAGCAGGAAGCGTGCGGTGTCGACGGCGGCCGGGGTGACCTCGAGCTCGCCCCGGTACGACTCGATGCACTCGGCCAGCTCGGCGACCGACTCCGGGACCTGCTCGGCGCCGAGCGCGCGGGCCACGCGCCCGGACTGGGCGACGTACTGGTCCGCCTCGTCCGGATCGAGCGGCCGGACGCCGTAGCGCTGGTGGGCGGCAAGGAACGAGTCGGCCTCTGCGACGTGCACCCACGTGAGCAGGTGCGGGTCGCTCGCGCGGTACGGGCGACCGTCAGGCGCCTTGCCCCGCACCCTGGCGTGGACGGTGCGCACCCGTTCCACCATCTCCTCGGCGTGCTCCGCCGTCGCGAACGTCGTGTAGGCGAGGAACGTGGACGTGCGGGCGAGACGGCCCCACGGGTCGCCGCGGTAGCCGGAGTGGCCGGCCACGCCCGCCATCGCGAGCGGGTGCAGCGACTGCAGGAGCAGCGCCCGCAGCCCGCCGACGAAGGTCGCCGAGTCGCCGTGGACCCGCTGGATCGGGCTGTCGGGCGGGAACCAGCGGGGTCCGGGCGTGCGGTGGATCCGGTCGCGCGCCTCGTACCCGCCCGGGCCGGCGACCCGCAGGAAGAGCGCATCGCCCACCCGGGCACGCAGACGCTCGACGGGGTTGGAGACAACCGGCATACCGCCAGTATCCGCCCGGTGGCGACGGGCTCAGACCAGCTCGCGCTCCCGGTCCGCCGTCGGCTCGCTGACCACGGGTTCCGCGACGGCTCCGGCCACGGCGGGGCGCCGGCTCGGCGCCGTCCGGGCGTGCGTGGCGTACATGACGAGCCCGACGAACGTGAGCCCGCCCACGAGGTTGCCGATCACCGTCGGGATCTCGTTCCAGACCAGGTAGTCCACGACCGTGAAGTCGGCGCCGAGCAGGAGGCCGGACGGGAACAGGAACATGTTCACGATCGAGTGCTCGAACCCCATGTAGAAGAACAGCATGATGGGCATCCACATCGCGACCACCTTGCCGGTCACGCTGGTCGAGACCATCGCGAAGACCACACCCGTGGACACCATCCAGTTGCACAGCACGCCGCGGACGAACAGCGTCAGCATGCCGGCGGCGCCGTGGTCGGCATAACCGACGGTGCGCCCCTCGCCGATCACGCCGATCGCCCGGCCCACCTCGCTGGGCTCGGTCGAGAAGCCGTAGGTGAAGTAGACGGCCATCAGGACGGCCACCATGATCGCGCCGGCCAGGTTGCCCACGAACACCAGTCCCCAGTTGCGCAGCACCGCGCCGATGGTGACCCCCGGCCGCTTGGCCAGCCACGCCAGCGGCGCGAGCGTGAAGACGCCGGTGAGCAGGTCGAACCCGAGCAGGTAGAGCATGACGAACCCCACGGGGAACAGGACGGCGCCGAGCAGCGGCTCGCCCGTCCGGGTCGAGACCGTGACCGCGAACGCCGCGGCGATCGTGAGCAGTGCCGCGCCCATGAAGGCGCGGATCAGCGTGTCCCTCGTCGAGAGGTGCACCTTCGCCTCACCGGCGTCGATCATGCGGGTCACAAGGTCTGCTGGCTGCACATGGGTCATGACGGGAGACTCGCGAAGGCGGGTTTCGTGCCGCGAGCCGCGGAGTTACGTTCGCGGCGCTTTTTCCTCACCACCGGCCGCCCGACGCCGAGAGCGGGCTAGACGGTGGCGTCGTCGCCGACGGTCACGGCCGCCCGGCCGGCCTCGAGCCGCGCGACCGGGATCCGAAAGGGTGAGCACGACACGTCGTCGAGGCCCACCTGGTGGAAGAAGTGGATCGACTCGGGGTCTCCCCCGTGCTCACCGCACACCCCGCAGTGCAGGTCCGGACGCGCCGACCGGCCGCTCTCGACACCGGCACGGACGAGCGCCCCGACGCCGTCGGCGTCGAGCGTCTCGAACGGCGAGACCGTCAGCACCCCGTTGTCGAGATAGGCCGGGAAGAAGCTGCCTTCGACGTCGTCCCGCGAGAATCCCCACGTCGTCTGCGTCAGGTCGTTGGTCCCGAACGAGAAGAAGTCCGCCTGGGTCGCGATGCGCTGCGCGGTGAGCGCGGCACGCGGCAGCTCGATCATGCACCCGATCGGCATCCTGAGCCGCTCGCCGCTGCTCGCGGCGACCTCCGCGAGCACCCTCTCCGTCTCGACCCGTACGAGCTGCATCTCCCGCGCCGAGCCGACGAGCGGCACCATGATCTCGGGGCGCGGGTCACGTCCTGCGCGGCGCAGCTCGACCGTCGCCTCTGCGATCGCGCGCACCTGCACCGCGAACAGGCCAGGAACCGTCAGCCCGAGCCGGACCCCGCGCAGCCCCAGCATCGGGTTCTGCTCGTGCGTGCGACGTACGGCCGCGAGCAGCCGCACGTCGTGCTCGTCGACCTGCCCACGCTGCTCCGCCAGGGCGACCCGCACCGACAGCTCCGTGAGGTCGGGCAGGAACTCGTGCAGCGGCGGGTCGAGGAGCCGGATCGTCGTGGGCAGGCCGTCCATGGCCTCGAGCAGGTCGGTGAAGTCCGCGCGCTGCAGCGGCAGCAGGGCGGCGAGGGCGGCCTGCCGTTCGTCCTCACTCCCGGCGAGGACGACCTGCTCGACGTGGCGGCGACGCTCGCCGAGGAACTGGTGCTCGGTGCGGCACAGCCCGATGCCCTCGGCGCCGCGGGCCCGGGCACGGCGCGCGTCGTCGGCGGTGTCGGCATTGGCACGCACCCGCAGGCGACGCACGGAGTCGGCGTGGGTCAGCAGGCGGTGCACGGCGTGCACGAGCTCGCGCACGCCGTCGTCGGCGGCGGACCGCAGGCCGGCGTCGAGCCCCTCCGCGACGTACCGCAGGACCGGCGAGTCGACGACGGGCACCTCGCCACGGAACACCTCGCCCGTCGTACCGTCGAGCGCGATGACGTCGCCCGGTCGCAGCACGGCGTCGTCGACACGCACCTCGCCGCGCACCTCGTCGACGTCGAGCGCCTCCGCCCCGACCACCGCGCACCTCCCCATCCCGCGCGCGACGACGGCGGCGTGCGACGTCTTGCCGCCGCGAGCGGTGAGGATCCCGGCGGCGGAAATCATCCCGGCCAGATCGTCCGCGTTGGTCTCCCGCCGCACGAGGATGGCCTGCACGCCCGCCTGGGTGCGTTCGATCGCCTGTGCGTTGTCCAGGACGATCTCGCCGACGGCCGCCCCGGGCGAGGCACCCAGACCTCGGGTGAGCAGCGGCGCGCCGGCGGTGCGGTCGAACTGCGGGAACAGGAGCCGCCCGAGCTGCTCCCCGGTGACGCGCGCGAGCGCCTCGTCGAGGGTGATGAGGTGCTCGTCGACGAGCTGCACGGCGACGCGGAACGCCGCACCCGCCGTGCGCTTGCCCACCCTGGTCTGCAGGAGCCACAGCCGGCCCCGCTCGATCGTGAACTCGATGTCGCACAGGTCGCGGTAGTGGGTCTCCAGGCGCCGCATCGCCGCGAGGAGCTCGTCGTACGACGTCGGGTCCCGCGCGTGCAGGTCGTCGAGCGTGAGGGTGTTGCGGATCCCCGCCACGACGTCCTCGCCCTGGGCGTTGGGGAGGTAGTCGCCGTACGCGCCAGCGTGCCCGGACGAGGGGTCGCGCGTGAACGCCACGCCGGTTCCCGAGTCGGCACCCAGGTTGCCGAACACCATCGCCATGACGTTGACCGCGGTGCCGAGGCGGTCCGGGATGCGCTCACGACGCCGGTACAGGCGGGCGCGCTCGGTGTCCCACGAGCCGAACACCGCATCGATCGCCAGGTCGAGCTGCTCGCGCGGGTCCTGCGGGAACTCGCGGCCACACGTCGTCCGCACGATCTGCAGGTACTCGTCCACGAGCCCGCGCAGGTCGCCGGCCGTGAGGTCGACGTCGGACACGGCGCCGACCGCTGCCTTGCGGGCATCGAGCGCCTCGCCGAACGGGCGGGGATCGATCCCGAGGACCGTGGCGCCGAACATCTGCACCAGGCGCCGGTAGGAGTCCCAGGCGAACCGCTCGTCGCCCGACATGTCCGCCAGGCCCTGTACGGAGGCGTCGGTGAGCCCCACGTTGAGGACCGTGTCCATCATGCCGGGCATCGAGACCTTGGCGCCCGAACGTACCGAGACGAGCAGCGGGTCCCGCGGCGCGCCGAGCCGGCGTCCGAGGGCGTCCTCGACCTGTCGCAACGCGGTGGTGACCTCGACGCGCAGCCCGGGCGGCAGGTGCCCGTCGCGCATGTAGGCACGGCACGCCTCGGAGCTGATCGTGAAACCCGGTGGCACGGGCAGACCGATACGCGTCATCTCGGCCAGGTTCGCGCCCTTGCCGCCCAGCAGGTCGCGCTGGTCCTTGCGCCCCTCGTCGAACCGGTACACGTACTTCGGCATCGTCGTCACCCCGCCTCGGCAGGTGCGCGTCCGTGAGCACCCTGGTCCCCACGCTAACTCGCACCGGGGGGCGCCTGCCTGCGGTCAGACGCTGATGTGCGGCATCAGGTCGAGCCGTTCGAGGATCACACCCTCGCGCAGCGCCCAGGGACAGATCTCGAGCTCGGCCAGGTCGAAGACGTCCATGCAGGCCTCGGCGACGAGCGCACCGGGAACGATCTGGTGGGTCCTGCTCGACGAGACGCCGGGCAGCCGGGCCAGGTCGTCGGGAGCCATGCGGGTCAGCTCACCGATCTGCTCGCGGAGAGTCTCGAGCGACAGCACCCGGCGCACCAGCGGCCCGTCACCCGCCGGGGCACTGCCGCAGATGCGCGCCAGGGAACGGAAGGTCTTCGAGGTCGCGGCCGCGCGGTCCGGCCGTCCGCTGCGGAGCAGGTTCCCGGCGTTCTGCGCGATGTCGGCGCGCAGGTCCCGGCGCAGGGCGCGGAGCGCCTCGGCGTCGGGCACGCTCCCGAAGTGGGTGCGGGCGAGTCGGGCCGCCCCGAGCGGGAGGGACCACGCGGTGTCGGGCGCCTCGTCGGACCCGCCGGCGATCTCCAGCGAGCCACCGCCGATGTCGAACACGGCCAGCCGCCCGGCCGACCAGCCGAACCACCGGCGCACCGCCAGGAACGTCAGCCGGGCCTCGTCCTCGCCGCTGAGCACCTGCAGCCGCACGCCCGTGCGGTCGAGCACCGTCTTGAGCACCGTCTCGGAGTTCACGGCGTCGCGCACGGCGGACGTCGCGAACGCCAGCGTCTCGGCGCAGCCCCGCTCCTCGGCGACACGCATGGCCTGCGCCGTGAACTCCACGAGGGCGTCCACCCCCGCCTGCCCGACGGCGCCCCGGTCGTCCAGGTGCTCGGCGAGCCGCAGCGGCTCCTTGTGGAAGGAGGCGGGCAGCGGCGCCGCGCCACCGTGGGCATCGACGACCAGCAGGTGCCCCGTGTTGGAACCGATGTCGAGCACGCCAAGACGCATGGGACAGACGCTACCGGGTCAGCGCGGGCCGGGGACCGGCGCGTCCGACAGCGGCACGGGCGCCGGCCGGGCGCACGTGCTCTCGACACTCACCGTCGTGCCCGTGTCGGCGGCGGCGAGCAGCGCCGTCATGATGTCGAGGACGTGGTAGGCGACCTCGCCGTTCGCGCGTGCGACGGCCCGCGGCGGCGTGGCCGCGAGGTCGGCCACGCCGTACCCGCGGGCCGCGTCCCGGTACCCGGCGCTGGGCGGCAGGGTCTGCCAGGCGCCGCCGAGCTCGTGCAGCTGCACGTCGCCGTCGAACCGGTTGGGGTCGGGGACGACGAGCGACCCGGTCTGACCGTGCACCTCGATGCTGGAGGCCTGGGTGGCGACCGAGTCGAAGCTCATCACCAGGGTCGACAGCACGCCCGAGGCGTGCCGGAGCACTCCCGTCACGTGGGTGTCGACGTCGACCGCGATGACCTGGCCCGCCCGGGCCCCCGAGCCGATCTCGCGCGTCGCCCGGGTGTGGCTCGCGGCGCCGACCACGGACACCACCGGGCCGAGCAGCGTGACCAGCGTGGTCACGTAGTACGGGCCCATGTCCAGGAGCGGGCCGCCACCCGACCGGTAGTAGAAGTCCGGGTTGGGGTGCCAGCGCTCGTGGCCCGGCGTCATCATCACCGCCGTCGCGGCGACCGGCTCACCGATCGCGCCGTCGTCGACCGCCTTCCGGGCCGTCTGCACGCCCGTCCCGAGCACGGTGTCCGGGGCGCAGCCCACCCGCACCCCGGCCGCGCGGCCGGCCTCGATCACCGCGCGGGCATCCTCGAGCGTGACCGCGAGGGGCTTCTCGCCGTACACGTCCTTGCCCTCGGCGATGGCCCGCAGCGCGATCTCGGCGTGGGCGGCCGGCGTCGTCAGGTTCACCACGAGGTCGACGCCGGGGTCGCGGGTCAGCTCGTCGACCGTCAGCGCCCGCGCGCCGTGCTCCGCGGCCACCGCCTCCGCGCGCGCCGCGTCGAGGTCGGCGACCGCGACGAGCCGCACGGCGTCGAGCCGCTCGAACGTGGACAGGTACGCCCCGGAGATCGCCCCGAGTCCGACGATGCCGACGTTCAGCGGCTGGCCCACAGGATGCCCCTCTCGATGATCGTCCGGACGTTCGGGTCCTCGACGACGGCGAGGTCGTGGCCCGGCGTCGAGACGAAGACGCGGCCCTGACCCCACTGACGGGTCCAGACGGCCGGGCAGGTGATCGGCCGCTGCCACGCGGTGTGGTCGTGGGTGGCGACGGTCGTCGTGGCGAGCACGTCGTTGTAGTCGTCCGACAGCACCCAGTACTGCTCCGTCGTCAGCTCGAAGTCGGCGAGACCGGCGACGATCGGGTGGTCCGCCCGTCCGGGCACGATGTCGATCGTGTGCCGCACGAAGTTGTCGGCGGCCTCCCCCACCAGCTCGTCGGGTGCGGCCTTCGCCGGGTGGCTGGCGAACTGCCCGCCGATGAGCTGGAGGTACTCCGAGCTGCTGCGGAACGAGTCGGCGATGCCACCGTGCCACCCGGCCAGCCCCGTGCCGCCTGCCACGGCAGCGATCAGGCCGCGCAGCTCCTCGCCCTCGATCGTGCTCATGGTGACGGTCTGGACGATGACGTCGACGCCGGCCAGGTAGTCCGCGTCGGCGTACACGGCCGTCGACTCCTCGACCCGGACCTCGTAGCCGTGCCCGGTCAGGAAGGGCACGAACGAGTCGGTGGTCTCCACGGGCTGGTGCCCGGCCCATCCCCCGCGCACGATCAGCGCGCGCTTCGTCGTCGGCGGCGTGGTGTCGTGCGGTGTGCTGCCCTGCGATGTGGTCATACAGTGCCTCTCGGTGCCAGACGGATCAGGGGGTCGGGGTTGTGCACGCCGCGCGGGCGGAAGCCGAGCGCGTCGGCGAGGCCGAGGTAGTCGGCAAGCAGCCAGATGATGCTCAGCCACATCTCGGTCCCCTGGAGCCCGGGCACGCCGTCGGGGCCGGCGCTGCCCGGGGCGAACGCGAAGCCCTCGCCGTCCGACCAGTTGTCCAGCGCCCGCCGCAGCTGGTCCTGCGCCCACGCCTGGCCCTCGGCGCGCCGGTGCTCGGTCTGCCGGGCGGCGAGCCAGAGGGGGTGGATGATGTCGAGGACGTTGCAGGCGGTGTACCCCTCGGGCGTCGCGAGGTGGGGGTCGGTCGAGTGCTCCAGCACGGTGTCGACGGCCGCGTCGGGATAGGGCAACGGCAGTCCGAGCTGCGCGTAGGACCCGCGGGTCAGCCGGTAGAACCCGTTGACGGCCTGTAGCCAGCGCTGCCCCACCCGGCCGGGCCGCGGCGTGCCCCACATGCCCGTCTCGGGGTTCGCACGTGCGGACAGCCAGCCCAGGAGCCCGTAGAGCGGGCCGGTGCCGCCGTCGGCGAGCTCCGCGGAGAAGTCGGCGATGTTCAGGGCGCACGCCGTGGCGAGCGCGTCGACGGCGGCGCCGCTCCCCCATGCCTGCGCACCCCAGTCGCGTGCCTCGAGGTCCCGGACCAGGTCTCGCTCGCTCAGGCCGTGGACGGCCCGGACCGGGTGCGGGAGCCGACCGCCCAGCAGCCGCACCGCGTAGCCGACGCTGAGCACGTGGTAGCTCGCGCTGCCGTCGGTCGGGCTGAGGGGCTCGTCCGCCGTCGTCGGACGGGCGAGGCCCTGATCGGAGAGGTCGCCGCCCGGGACGAGCCCCGTCACCGGGTCCTGTCGCGCGGTGAGCCGGCGGACGAGGTCGGCTGCGGCGAACCCGGGCGGTGGTGCGTCCAGCAGCAGGTCGGCGATCTCGACGGCGTCGGCCCAGGGCCGGACCGCCGGGTCGAGCGGCCCTGCGGCAGCCGCGGGTCGGTCGACGAACCGCCCGTCCTCGAAGCAGCGGGCCAGCAGGTCGCCGGCCTGTCGGCGGGCCCGGTCGGCGAAGGTCTGGAGCTCGGCGCCGAGGTCCGGGACCGGCGCGGCCGCCGTCCCGGTGCGCCGGTCGCGGATGATCCGCGCCGGGTTGCCGGCCACGACCGCCCAGTCGGGCACGTCCTTGGTCACGACCGCACCGGCCCCGACGATGACGTGGTCCCCGATCGTGACACCGTCGAGGATCGTGGCGTTCGAGCCGATCCACACGTCGTCCCCGAGCGTGATCCCCTTGTTCCAGGTGCCCTGCCGGAAGATCGGCAGGTCGGTGGACATGCGGTGGTTGAACCCGAGGATCGAGGTGTGCGCGCCGATCCGTACGCCGTCGCCCATCCGGATCTCGCCGCGGACCACGGCGTACGGGTTGATCGAGCAGTCCGCACCGATCGTCAGCTCGCCCGTCACGTACGCGAGCGCCGCGATGTAGGTGCGGTCGCCGACCGTGAGCCGGTCACAGAACACCGCCGCGTTCGGGGCGATGAAGACGCCGGCACCGAGCTGCGCACCGTCGGCGACCAGTGGTTCCTGACGTACCGCCTGCGCCGCGCCCTCCTCCGACGTGGGGTCGTACTCCCAGGGAAAGAAATCGATTCGACGGACGCCCTCGGCCATGGAGTGATGCACGCCGGCAACCCTATCGGCGGGGTCTACCCCGGTAGGAGCCGCGGTGGCCGGCGCGTGACACACGTGCGAGCGGCCGCGTGCGGTGACACGGTGGAAACGCCCGGGGCGCGGCGAGAGTGAGCGTCCGGGCTCCGGCGAGACAGCGCACAGCGCGACGTAGGGAGCAGCCATGAGCATGGAAGACAAGATCAAGCACCAGGCCGAGGAGTCCAAGGGCCGGCTCAAGGAGAACGTCGGTGACGTGACGGACAATCCGGAGATGCAGGCCGAAGGCCGCACCGAGGAGCTCTCCGCCGAGGCGGAGCAGGCCGGCGACAAGGCCAAGGACGCGGCACAGGACGCGAAGGACGCCGCACGCGACGCCGTCGACGACGAGAACCAGAACCGCTGACGAGCTGTGAGCACTGCCTGGTCTGGCGCAGGGCCCGAGGTGGGGTAGTATTTCCGTCGGCCCTCCGGGGTCGAAACCGGTAGTCTCGAGCATGCTCGGGAACGCCGCGGGCTGTGGCGCAGCTTGGTAGCGCACTTGACTGGGGGTCAAGGGGTCGCAGGTTCAAATCCTGTCAGCCCGACCGTGTGATGTCGCAGGACATCGGAATGGCCTGAACCTACGAATCGTAGGTTCAGGCCATTCGTCATTTCCGGGTAGGGCCGGGTGGTCGGCCGGTGCCCTGGTAGATCCGGGTCGGGTCGAGTGTGAGGTCGCGGAGGATTTCACCGGTGGCTGCGTTGATGATCCGGATGTCGAGGTCCTGGACCAAGGCCAGGACGTAGGTTCGGGCGTAGGTCTTGCCGATCCCGATCCGGTAGAGCGTGCCGTTGTGGCGCAGGGTGATGGTTCCGGCGGTCGAGACGCGGTCGTGGCGGACGCGGTCGTGGGTATCGGTGGTGCGGTCGGTGTTCGGGGTCGCCTTCGGGCGGGCCTGGTAGGCGGTGGCCGGGGTCTGGCGGTGCGGCAGTGACCGGTGTGGGCGCCGGTGGTTGTACTCGTCGACGAAGGTGTCGATCAGTGTTTGCAGCTCTGTGGTCGTCGTCGGCTGGATCGGCTGGGCGCGGAGCCATTTCTTCATGGTCTGCTGGAAGCGTTCGACCTTGCCCTGGGTGGTGGGGTGGTTCGGGCGGCCGTTCTTCTGGACGATGTTCAGGCGGCGTAGCTCGTGCTGGAGGTGGTTGCGTCCACCGCGGCCGCCGGCGTAGCGGACGGTGTAGACCATGCCGTTGTCGGTCAGCACCGAAGCGGGGTGTCCGTGCTGCTCACAGGCCTTGCGGAACGTGTGCAGCACGACGGGTGCGGTGACGCGCTGGTGAGCGCTGGCGTGCAGCACGTAGCGGGAGTGGTCGTCCAGCCAGGTGATGATCTCGGCGTCGGTGCCGGGAGTGCCGTCGGGTCGGGTGAGCCGGTAGTGGGTGAAGTCGGACTGCCAGGTCTCGTTCGGCTGGTCGGCCTGGAATCGGAGGTAGGAGGACCGGGGGCGTTTCCTGGGTTCGGGGGTGATGGTGCCTTCGCGGGTCAGGATCCGGTGGACGGTGGCCCGGGAGACGGTGGTCTGGTGGTGGTGGGTCAGGTGCCACACGATCGTGTCGGCGCCGGCGTCCAGGCCCTGCTCGGTCAGACGCTTGCGTAGTCGCAGGATCTGTTCCACGACAGCAGGTGGGGTCGCGTTCGGTGTGGTGTGCGGGCGGCGAGACCGGGTCTCGAAGGCGGCGTCACCCTCGGCCGCGTAGCGGGCCATGAGTCGTGAGACCCAGCCCTGCGAGACGCCGTAGCGGCGGGCGGTCTCGGACTGCGACGAACCGGCCAGCACGGCCGTGATCACGAGCTTCCTGATGGACATGACCGGGGTGTACCGGCCGCGGGATGCCGATGTCTTGAGACACGCCTATTCCGATGACCCGAGACACCCCATTCCGATGTCCTGAGATCACACACAGTCAGCCCGACCGATTCGCCCCTCACCTGTTATCGCAGGTGAGGGGCGTTTTTCATGCCGTCTCGGCTGCATCGTCGCCGCCCTCTTCCTGCCCGTTCTTGTGGCCATTTTGTGTCCACCAGGCCCGAATGCCTCGCCCGCGTCGGTCAGCAGGTAGCCCGTTCGGGGCCACACAGGCGATCTCGGATGGTTGCCCCTGGGCTCAAAACACAGCGCCGGCATTACGGCCGGAAGGACCACAACATCGCTGGTCATGCGCGGTTTCTGGCTACGGAAGGGGTCTCGGGCACGCCGGCGGATCCTCCATCGACGCAGGTCGGCGATCGGTAGGTCGATGCCTGTGTGGCACGCGCACCGCACGCGGGCAAACGGTAAAGGTCGCGGGCTGCGACCCGACCACCCCCGGTCAGTCCACCTTGATCGAGATGGTCTGCCAGCCCGACGCCCCGTCGGGAGCCGGCGGCGCCTTGGTCTCGGTCTGGACCTGCCCGTCCGAGTCCGTGGCGCGCACCGCCAGGGTGCGGTAACCGGCCTCCAGATCGATCGAGACGTGCCACTGGCGCCACGTGTCGGGGCCCACCGTCTCGGCGAGCTCAGCGGTGACCCAGTCGCCGCCGTCGGCACGGACCTCGACCTTGCTGATGCCGGTGTGCTGCGCCCAGGCCACGCCGGCCACGGTCACGGCACCGGCGGACACGGACGTGGACAAGCGCGGCACGTCGATGCGCGACGCGATCTTGATCGGCCCCAGTGCGGACCAGCCGCGCGGGGTCCAGTAGCCCTGGTCGGCGTCGAAGGTGGTCACCTCCAGCGAGGTAACCCACTTGGTGGCCGAGACGTACCCGTAGAGCCCGGGCACCACCAACCGCGCGGGGAAGCCGTGCTCCGCGGGCAGCGGCTCGCCGTTCATGCCGATCGCGAGCAGGCTCTCACGCTCCGGGTCCTGGAGCACCTCCAGCGGCGTGCCGGCGCTAAACCCGTCGTCGCTGCCGGAGAGCACCATGTCGGCGCCGGCCTGAGGCTTGGCCCGTTCCAGAAGCGCGCGGATCGGGTAGCCGAGCCAGAGGGCGTTGCCGACCAGGTCGCCGCCCACGGCGTTGCTCACGCACGAGAGCGTGACGTAGTGCTCCTCCATCGGCAGCTCCATGAGCTCGTCCCAGGTGAGCGTGAACGGCTCGTCCACCAGACCACGGACCTCCAGCGACCAGTCCTGTGGGTTCAGCTGCGGCACGATCAGCGCGGTGTCGATGCGGTAGAAGTCCGCGTTCGGGGTGACATACGGCGCCAGGTCGTCGAGCTTCAGGTCAGCCCCGACGGGGACCGGCGGCGCCGGCATGCGCGCAGCGGGCAGGCGGAGCTTCTCCCGTACGGCGCTGATCGCGGTCGAGCCCATCGACAGCACGCGCGAGCCGGCCAGCGCGAGCACCGCGACACCCACGGTGATGCCCGATACGGTCAGGAAACCACGCCGGTCCACGGCGCCGCCCGGAATCCCGCCCGCCGAGACCTCACTCCGCCCCGGCACAGGCCGCAGCCGCGCCACGGCGGCACGCAGCAGGAGCACCGCGGCGCCCAGCCCGATGGCGCTGGGCAGCGCCCACAGCGGCGTCGCGCTCGGGCGCAGCAACGCCACGGCGACCCCGACGACACCGACGACTCCCACCAGCACCGCGCCCGCCGGCGGGCGGCGCAGTTCCAGCCAGCCCGCAAGCGCGGCTCCCATGGCCAGCACCACGCCCATCGTGGCGAGCAGCACTGCCTTGTCGTTGGTACCGAACCACTCCACGGCAACATCCTTGAGCCATGGAGGCACGGCGTCGACCACGGCGGCGCCGCCTGCGAACAGCGTGCTGGCAGCAGGTGCGATGACCGCGGCAACGAGCTCCGCGACGGCTAGCCCGGCGCCACCGGCGAGCACGCCCGCGAGCACGGCCCACCACCCGTCGCCCGGAGAGCGCTCGACAGACGGCACCGCGGGGCTCTCAGTTGCCTGTGTCATGGGCTTGGCGTGAGCTCGTTGCTCTCTGCCGCGCCGGCCGGCGCAACTACCAACGGCAGGCCCACCAGGGCCGCTTCGGCAGCGAAGAGAGCGATTCTTGACGTACGCATAACCGATCCTCCTTGTGCTGGCGGCAAGCTGCCGCCTGAGCAGGACCTAGAAGGTTCGGAGCGGTAGACGATCAGGATGGGTCAGGGTGAATGCCCAGCTTCATGCGCTGACCGATCGCACCCCGCGGATGCCTGGAGCCCGAGCCGCACGAGACCTTCAACTCCGAGCTGATTCACCAGTTCGTCCCAGCCCGTGGCATCCCGAAGCGTCGCCGTGGTGATCGTCCCTCTGCGTGGCCCGGTGATCAGGGGTGCGTCAGCCCGACGAGCTGCCGTCGGCCGTTCGAGCGTCTCGCGGCCCGGATCGATGATCGGCACGACACGGTTGCGCCGGCCCTTGGTCGACAACCTCGCCCACGGCGCAACGCTCATGCCGGGTGACGCCGAATGACTACCACCTGTCAGAGCTGCAGATTTCTGCGCCACTGAACCGGGCTTCTTCGTCAACTGTCGGAACTAACAGTGGAGAGTTCCACAGCGCGGTCGTAGCGATGCCAGGCCAATCGACCGCCGGTCGGCAACTACTTCGTTACATCCATTGATTAACCATCGCCCGGGTGGAAGGCTACTTCGATGCCGCGGGGACCGTCAGGACCATCCGCCAAGCAACGACATCCGACCGCGCTACGGCTCTCTGCTGCAGCCGCACGGTCCATACCAGCACCGACGAGAGATGGGACTTCCATGAACTCACAGAGGCGTCTCCAGGTCGGCAGGACAGACCTCACGACCGGCGACCTCCTTTTTGGCACCTCTGCGCTGGGCAATCGCCTCGAGTCCGCGGAGGCCTTGGCGGTGCTGCGGGCCGCGGCGGCGGCCGGCCTGACCGACTGGGACACGAGCAACAACTACGGACGGGCCGAGGAATTCATCGGTGCCGCTCTGCCGGACACTCCCGCAAGCATCCAAGTGTTCACCAAGGTGGGCCCGGTGCCGGGCCACGACGACTTCTCGGGGGACCGCGTCCGCGCGTCGATCGAAGAGTCGAGACACCGCCTGGGTATCGATCGATTCCCCCTGGTGCACCTGCATGATCCGGAGCGCATCAGCTTCGATGAAGCGCTTGCGCCTGACGGGCCCGTGCGCGCTCTCCTCGCGTTGCAGGAGGAAGGCGTGATCGGACACCTCGGCGTCGCGGGGGGCCCGATCGCTCTTCTCGAGCGATTCGTCCGCACCGGTCACTTCGACGCCGTCATCACCCACAACCGGTACAGCCTCCTCGACCGATCCGCTGATTCGCTGCTTACCGAGGCCGCCGGCCGCGGCATCGCCGTGTTCAATGCCGCTCCCTTCGGAGGTGGGGCTCTCTCCCGCGACGCGGGCCCGCTGCGCAACTATCACTACCGTGCGGTCGATGCCGAACAGGAGCGGGCCCTGCTGAGGATCCGCGCGATCGCGAGCGAGGCAGGTGTTTCCGTGGGCTCACTGGCGCTGGGCCTCAGCCGCCGCGAGCCGCGGATCACAGCAACGATCGTCGGGGCGACCGCCCCCGGCCAGATCGCGCAGCTTGTCGACTGGGCCACAGTCAACATCCCCGACGGCGTTTGGGCCGAGCTGGACGACGCGCTGCCCCCGCCTTCACACCAGACAGGGCCCCACGGCCGCTGACGAGCGGTGCGCGCTCACGCCGACCGGGACAGCCCGACCGTCGGCGTGAGCGTGCCGAGGCAGCCAGCATCCCAGCGCACCGGCAACCGGGCTCGGTGGAGGCTTCTGGGTTGCTGGAGCGGTAGTCCGACCTCCTCCTACCCCAGCAGGTCGTTCGCGCAGCGCAGGGTGCCCGCGAAGGCCGCGGGGTCGACGTCGGACCCAGTGGTCACGTGGATCGCGACCGACTGGCCCGCCGTCAGGCTGACCAGGCCACTCGTGACGTGCGCGGCCGGGTCGACCTTGTCCGCGAGAACCATGAGGTCGCGGACGTAGGAGGTGGCCGTGATCGTCAGGGCCACACCGCTGTCGGCGACCGCAGCCGTGACCTTGACCGGGGCCGGGTCCAGGCGCTGCTCGACGACGTCGGCCCCGTCCAGGAACGCTGGTGCGAAGCCGCTGTCGGCGGTATCGGGTGTCACGACGACGACTTCGCGCAGGGCGTCGTCGAAGGTGGCGACGTGGGTGGGAAGCATGACGTCGGCCGTGCCGCGCGCTGGCACCTGCGCCGAGAGTGTCGCCGTGGCGAGCACGGCGCCGTCGAAGGTTTGACGGGTCGCCGTGAAGGTACCGGTGAAGGGCGAGGCGGTGTCGTTGACGAGTACCAGCGTGGTGCTGTCGGCCTCGGGGACGAGGCCCTGCCAGGTGTTGTCCTCGGCGTCCTGAGAGGCACGCGGTTGGATGGTGGCGAGCCGTGGGGCGTAGGCGGCGCGCACCGCGTGCCAGAGCGGTTTGCGGTGTCCATCGTGGTCGACCGCCGCCCAGGAGACCACAGGCCAGTTGTCGTTGAGCTGCCACAGGATCGTGCCGGTGTTGTGCGGTGTCAGCGACCGCCAGTGTTCGATGCCGAACCGCACAGCCTGGGCCTGGTTGAGCTGCGTCGCCCAGTGCCAGTCCTCGATGCCGCGCGGGTCAGGCAGGTGACCCTGCCAGCCGCGCTCGAGCTTCTTGTTACCGAGGTGGGCCTTCTGGTGAACGAGCATCTCGTGGCCGAACGGGTCCATCGGCTCGTCGTGGACGACACGCGTCAGGGTGGACCACGCCGGCGGCGCCTGGAAGCCGAACTCGCTGACGAACCGGGGCCGATAGTCGCGGTAGACGGTGTAGTCGGCTCGGTTCCACACGTCCCACACGTGCATCGTGCCGAAGCGGTCGTCGTTCGGGTGCCGGTAGTCACCGAACGAGAAGGGCGACGCCGGCGAGTAGAACCGCGTCGGGTCGAGATCGGCCAGGAGCGCGGGGAACAGTCCCGTGTAGTAGCCGTCGCCCCACGGGCGGCCCGCCAGCCGGTCTCCCCAGCCCCAGTCGACGCGACCCCACGTGTTCTCGTTGTTGCCGTTCCAGATGACGAGCGCAGGGTGCGGAGACAGACGGGTGATGTTCTCGCGCGCCTCGGCCTCGACCTCGGCCCACATCGCCGCGTCCTCCGAGTACGCAGCGCAGGCGAACAGGAAGTCCTGCCACATGAGGATGCCTGCCTCGTCGGCGAGGTCGTACAGCTCGTCGTCCTCGTAGATGCCGCCACCCCACACCCGCAGGAGGTTGATGTTGCCGTCCAGAGCGTCCGCGATCGCCCGCTCGTACCTGTCCCGGGTGACCCGGGTGAGGAACGCGTGGTCGGGGATCCAGTTGACACCGCGCACCAGCACGGTCTGGCCGTTGACCTGGAGCGCGAACGGGGCTCCGGCCTCGTCGTCGGCGGTGTCCACGTTGACGGTGCGGAAGCCAACGCGACCGGTCCAGGAGCCGGGGCCGGCTGAGACATCCACGCCGTACAGCGGCTGCGCTCCGTGTCCCACGGGCCACCAGAGATCGGCGTCGGGCACCCGGACCTCGACCACGGTGGTGGTAACGCCGGCCGGGACGACGCCCTCGGCGACGGTGACGTCATCGGTCGGCGACGTCACCGTGACCGTGACGGGGACGTCGTCGTCGCCGGAGGCCCGCTCGATCTCAACGTGCGCCGTCAGCACCCCGGTGGCACCGTCGACGTCGACCAGCGGCCGGACCGAGGCCACCCGGACCGCGGACCAGGGTTCCAGGCCGATGGGCTTCCAGATACCCGCACCGGCGACGTCGATGCCCCAGTCCCAGCCGAACGAGCAGGCCATCTTGCGCAGCTGGTTGTACTCGTGGTGGTTGGTGCGAGGCAGGACGCCGTCCCGCTCGGCGCGCGCCAGCGCTTCGGGAACCGGTGCGGCGCAGGTGACCGTCAGTGTGTTCGAGCCCTCGCGTAGCAGCTCACGCACGTCCCAGCGGTAGGAGCGGTGCATGTTCTGCGTCGTCGCGACGACTACGCCGTTGAGCTCGACGGTCGCGACCGTGTCGAGGCCGTGGGCCACCAGGTCGTGGCGCTCGGCGTCGCCCGGTACCCACTCGAACGTCGTGGCGAACCGCCACGAGGTGTCGCCGATCCACTGCTGCGCAGCCTCGTTGTCACCGTCGAACGGGTCGGCGATCAGTCCGGCGGCAAGCAGGTCGAGGTGCGCCTCCCCGGGCACGGTGGCGGGGATAGCGTCTGCGAGCGCCGCCGCGACGGTGTCGGGTAGCGGACCGTCGACGGCGGTGAGGGTCCAGTTCTCGTGCAGCGGGCGGAAGGAAGGGGGCAGGTGCGTCATGGGATCCTCGCGAGTGGTGGTTCGGGGGGGTCGTGTCGGTGGTGATGCCCACGCGCTGGAGCGCCTCGGAGCCCAGCGCCTATCCCTTGAGCCCGCCCGACACGAGGTCGAGGCGCCAGTAGCGTTGCAAGAACAGGACGAGTGCGAGCAGCGGGATGATCGAGACCGCGGCGCCGGTGATCGCCACGGAGTAGAGCGCGGGAGAGCTCGACCCCTTCGCGAGCAGGGTGAACAGGCCGACGGTGAGCGGGTACTTCTCCTGGTCCGACAGCATGATGTAGGGCAGCAGGAAGTTGTTCCAGGTGCCGATGAACTGCAGCAGGAACACGGTCACCATGCCGGGCACCATGAGCGGCAGCACGATCGTCTGGAAGATGCGCCACTCCCCCGCGCCGTCGATGCGCGCCGCCTCAAGAGTTTCCTGCGGTACCGCGGACAGCGCATACACGCGCGAGAGATAGATGCCGAAGGGGCTGATGATGCTCGGCAGAAGTACCGACCAGTGGGTCCCGACCAGCCCGATCTGCGACAGCAGGAGGTACTGCGGCACTGCGAGCACGATGCCGGGAATCAGGACACCGGCGAGGATCGACAGAAAGAGGAACGAACGGCCGCGGAACTCGTACTTTGCCAGGCCGTACCCGGCCATGGTCGAGACGAGGACCGAGAGCAGCGAGCCCACGCCTGAGTAGATCAGCGAGTTGAGGCCCCACATGAGGTACTGCCCGCCCTCGTAGGTGAACAGCGCGGTGAGGTTCTCCCCCAGCCCGGTGCCCGGTGTGAAGGTGAACGTGGTGAACAGTTCGCCGCGCGTCTTGGTCGCGGCCACGTACACCCAGGCCACCGGGACGAGGCAGTAGATCGCGCCGACGAGGAGCACGAGCGTCGGCAGCACGCCCCAGGAACCCCGCCGGGTGACGGTCCGGGTGCGCTCGGGCGGACGCCGCCCGGTGGTCGGCGCGGGGCCCGGGCGGGCTGTGGTGGTGGTCATCGTTCGCCTCCCATGCGCTTGCGGTTGACGATCCGCAGGATGATTACCGAGACCAGTACCGTCCCGACGGCGAGCACCGTGGACGCGGCCGCCGCCTGGGGCAGGTCGTCGGTCCCGAATGCGTCGCGGTAGATGGCCATCAGCGGCACCCAGGTGTTCGTGATCTCGCTCGTCATCGGCTGCAGGGTCGCAGGCTCGCTGTACAGCTGCAGCGTGCCGATGAGGGAGAACACACCGGTGAGCACGAGGGCGGGCACCACGAGCGGCACTTTGATGCGGAACGCGATCTGAGTCTCGCTGGCACCGTCGAGGCGGGCCGACTCGTAGATCTCGCTCGGGATACTCCGCAGCGACGTGTAGATGATGATCATGTTGAACCCGACGCCACCCCAGATGGCGATGTTCGCCAGTGCGCCGAACAGCCCCGGACCCTCGAGGAACGGAACAGTACCCAGGCCGAGCGCCCGCGTGACGTACGAGAACGGGCTGGTGCTCGGCAAGTACATGAAGCCCCACAGCAGTGCCGCGACGACGCCGGGCACCGCGTAGGGGATGAAGATCGCCGTGCGGCCGAACCGCTTGAGCCGCGCGGCCGGCGTGTCCAGCACGAGCGCGAACAGCAGTGCCAGGCCGAGCGTGAGGGGTACCGCGATCACGCCGTAGATCGCCAGCCGGCCGAACCCGGCGGCAAACTCGGGGTTGGTCAGCACCGCGGCGTAGTTCTCGAGGCCGACGAACACGTCCTCCTTGCGGCCCAGGAGTGCGCCCTCGATGCGGTAGGCGCGCAGGCTCAGCCAGACGGCGTAGCCGACCGGGATGAGCATGAACGCGATATAAAGGATCACCGCTGGGGCGGTGAACAGGTAGGGCGCGATCTGCCCCCTCCGGGGGCGGCGTATGGCCAAGGGCGAGGGCTGGACAGTGGTAGCCATTGGTGCAGTTCCCTCAGCCGTCACTGACCGTGAAGCCGGTCTCTGTCATGTCGGCGACAACCGCCTCCTGCGTGGCCACGAACGCATCGCGCCACGGGGTGCCGTTGCGGACGGCTTTGCCGAGCTCGTCCTCGAACACCGACTTGGCGAGGTTGACGTTGGGTCCCCAGGTCACCGGTACGGTCTCGGCGGAGATCTCCGCCGCGAGCGAGTAGAAGTCGCTCTGCTGCGGCATGAGGCTCGGCGGGTCGTTGCTCTCCGCCATCTCCTGCCCCAGGCTGGAGGCTGGGTAGAGGCTCTGCTCGTCCAGCAGCAGGGTGTTGCCCTCCTCTGTGGCGTTGAGCCAGCTGGCGAACTCGGCCGCGGCCTCGGGGTGCTCGCTGTCCTTCGTCACGACGACGGCAGAGCCACCCTGGTAGGCAACGGCAGCGTCGCCCGGCGTCCACTGCGGCAGCGGGGCCATCCCCCAGTTGCCTGCGGTATCGGGCGCGACGGACTCGATCACGTTCGGCGCCCACACGGCCGACGGCCACGAGAGCATCGTGCCCTCGTTGACCATTGCGTTGTACTCGGGGGTCAGCAGCGGCTGCGTCTGGATGAGTCCGTCGGCGGCGAGCTGCTCGAAGTAGTCAGCCACCTCGAGCGACGCCTCGTCGGCGATGCCGACGGACCACTGGTCGCCGTCCACCGACCACCACTCGCCGCCCGCCTGGGTAGCCACGCCCGCAAAGAAGCCGAACTCCGTGGGCGGCAGGCTCGTGATGACGGCGTCCGGGTCCGCCTCCTTGACTGCGACCGCCGCCGAACGGAACTCTTGCCACGTGGTGGGCACCGGGATGCCGAGCTCCTCGAACCGGTCCTGTCGGTAGACGAACGCCATCGGGCCCACGTCCTGCGGTACGCCGAACACGGCGCCGTCGAAGGTGGTCTGCGCCCAGGTGCCCTCGGTAAAGGCGTCCTGCACGTCCCCGACGTGGTCCGTGATGTCGAGCGGCACGTCGGCGACGATCAGCGACGGCAGAGTCGTGTACTCGACGAGCGCGAGGTCGGGGGCGTTGCCGGCGCGAGACGCCGTGAGCAGCTTGGCGCTGGACTCGTCTCCACCGCCCGCGTCGGTGAGCTTCACCTGGATGTCTGGGTTGGCCTCGTTCCACTGGTCGACGACCGCCTGGCTGCCGGCCGGCCACGCCCAGTACTCGAGGGTGACGGGGCCTTCGGAGCCTGCGGCGCCGCAGCCGCTCAGGACCGCAACACTGGCTGCCGTGGCCGCAAACGCCACGAGGGGGCGGATTCGCATCGAGATCTCCCTTGATCGGTACTCGCCGGCGATCGACCGCCAACTGGACCAGAGTCTGACGGTGCGACTATGCTTTGTCAACTACTGAAACAAAGATGGTGTTCAGGGCAGGGTGGAACGGCTCGCCCTGCCCCGGAGGCGGTTACGATCCGAGCTCAGGAGACGAGGTACGGGATGTCACAGAGCCAGTCAACGGCACCGGTCGGCGGGGCCACCTGGCCCGTGCTCGGCGACGCCGAGCGCGGGGTGCTGCGCGAGCTGCTCGTCCACGGTCCGCTTCCCCGCGCCGAGATCGCCCGGCGGCTCGGCGTCTCCCGTGCAAGCCTTACTCGTGTCACCCGTGCCCTGATGGAGCACGGGCTCGTCACGGAGGGCGACGTCGAGCTGCGCGGAGTCACGGGCCGGCCGAGCGAGCTGCTCGTGGTGCAGCCGGCGGCCCGGCACTTCCTCGGGGTGAAACTCACCGGAGACACCGTGTTTGCCGTCGTGACCGATCTCGGCGCACACATCGTTGCGACCCATGAGGAGGCCATCGGCTCGCGGGAGCCGGGCGCGGTGATCGACCAGGTCGCCGCCATCTACACGCGGTTCGCCGCGACCTACGACACGATCGCCGCGGCCGGCGTGACCCTCGCGGGCGACGTCACCGTGATCGACGGCCGCCAGGTCGTCAAGGTCTCCCAGTTCCTGGGCTGGGACGACGTCCATCTCGCCGAGAGACTGACTGCGAAGCTAGGCATCCCGACGAGCGCAGAGAACGACGTGCGCGCACTCACCGCGACCGAGCACTGGTTCGGCGCAGGGGTGGGCTGCAGCTCACTGGCGCTCATCACGATCGGTGCAGGCGTGGGCTTCGGCTTCGTCGTGGACAACCGACTGGTCACTGGCCACCATGGCCGGGCAGGCCGGCTGGACCATCTGCCGGTCGACTCCGCGGGACCGATCTGCGGTTCGGGGCACCGGGGCTGCGTGAGCGCACTGCTGCCAAACCAAGCGATCGTCAATGCCCTGCGGATAGCCGGTCTCGACTTCGCCGGAATCGTAGAGCTCGCGCGCGACGGTCACGGCGGTGCCCTGCGCGCCTTCACCGACGCCGGGCGCGCGCTCGGCACACTCATCGGCACGGTGGCGAACGCTCTCGACCCCGAGAAGATCGTGCTCGCCGGCGACGGGCTCGTGGTCATGGAGCTGGCCGGAGACGAGGTGCACTCGACGGTCCGGCAGGCTCTCGCTCCCGGCACCCCCGCGCCGACCCTCGACGTCCAACCGTTCCAGTTCGACGAGTGGGCCCGCAGCGGGGCCGTCCTGGGCATCCGCACGATGCTTCGGTTCTGAGCAGGCGCCCATCGTCTCGTTTGTTCCACGCGTTGACAAACAGCAACGTGTTCGACAAGGGTGGGACCTGGAGCGCGACCGCCTCCTCCCCGACATCGAAGGAGATGCCCCGTGGCCCGCCGTGCATCCGAACGCCCCTCCACCCGCCGCACCCTGACCGCGTGGCCGACCGACGGCCTGAGCTATGGCGGCGACTACAACCCCGAGCAGTGGTCGCCCGATGTGTGGCGCGAGGACGTGCGGCTCATGCGTGAGGCGGGGGTCAACATCGTGACGCTCGGCGTCTTCTCGTGGGGGCTGCTCGAGCCGCGCGAGGGCGAGTACGACTGGGGCTGGTTCGACGAGATCATCGGCCTGCTGCACGACGCCGGGATAGCCATCGACCTCGCCACCCCGACCGCGGCGCCGCCAGGCTGGCTGCTGCACGCGCATCCGGAGATCCTGCCGGTGGACGCCCACGGCGGGCGAGAGCAGCCCGGTGGGCGGCTCGGCTGGTGCGCGAGCTCACCGGTGTTCCGTGAGCACGCGCTGCGGATCACCAGGGCCCTCGCGGAGCGCTACAGCGACCACCCCGCGGTGCGGCTCTGGCACGTGAGCAACGAGCTCGGCGGCGGCAACGGGCGCTGCTACTGCGACGTGTCGGCGGCCCGGTTCCGCGACTGGCTGCGCGTCGAGTACGGCACGGTCGAGGCAGTCAACGCCGCTTGGGGCACCGCTTTCTGGGGCCACACGTTCGCCGACATCGACCACATCGAGCCGCCGCGCGGCGAGAAGCACAAGGCGAACCCGGGGCTTTCCCTCGCCTTCGAGCGGTTCTCCTCCGACGAGCTGCTGGAACACTACCTCGCCGAGGCAGAGGTGCTCCGCGAGCACGGCGACGTGCCCGTCACCACCAACTTCATGGTGGGCTCCGGTGGCCACGTCGTCGACTACTCCGACTGGGCCAAGCACGTCGACGTCGTTGCGAATGACCACTACACGATCGTGGACGACCCGGTGCGCGAGCAGGACCTTGCGTTCGCGGCGGACCGGATGCGCGGACTGACAGACGCCCGCTCGCCGTGGCTGCTGATGGAGCACTCGACGGGAGCGCCGAGCTGGCAGGTGCGCAACCGCGCAAAGGCACCCGGCGAGATCGTCCGCAACGCGCTCACCCACGTGGCGCGCGGGTCGGACGGCGCCATGTTCTTCCAGTGGCGGGCCTCGACCGCGGGAACCGAGCAGTTCCACTCCGCGATGCTGCCCCACGCGGGGACAGAGAGCCGGGTGTGGCGGGAGATCGTGCAGCTTGGCGACGCGCTGCGGCGGCTGCGGGTCATCGCGGGCTGCCCGGTGGAGCCCGCGAAGGTCGCGCTCCTGGTCGACGAGGAGTCGGCGTGGGCGCTGCGGCAGGGCCTCAAGCCGCACCGCGCGCTGCAGTACTCGCGCGAGGCCCGGCTGTGGCACCGGGTGTTCTGGCAGCGGCAGGTCCTGGTCGACGTGCTCCCGGTCGACGCCGACCTCGACGGCTACGACCTCGTAGTGCTACCCACCCTGATGATCGTCTCCGACGCTCAGGCGGCGCGCGTCGACGAGTTCGTGCGCGGAGGCGGCACCGCGCTGGTCGGCTACCTCTCCGGCGTCCTGGACGAGACCGGCCGAGTGCGCGGCGGCGGCTATCCCGGCGCGTTCCGCGACCTGCTCGGCGTCACCACCGAGGAGTTCCGTCCGCTGCAGATCTACGAGACGGTCCGCCTGTCCGACGGTGCAGAGGTGACCGACTGGAGTGAGGACACCAACCTGCACGGGGCTGAGTCCGTCATCACCTATGCCGACGGTGACTCCGTCGGACGTGCCGCGGTCACGCGCAACGCCGTCGGCGACGGCACCGCCTGGTACATATCAGCACCACTGCCGCTCGACTCGGCCGCACGCATCGCCGACCGACTCATCGCGGAACTCGACCTCCCGCGCGCGGTTGAGGCGAGCCCGGCGATCGAGGCGGTCCGACGGCGGACGCCGGACGGTGACGTGCTGTTCCTCATCAACCACTCCAACGACGACGAAACCGTCAACGTGTCGGGGCGGTCGCTGCTCGACGACGCCTCGTTCGACAGTGCTGCGGTGGTCCCCGCCGGCGCCGTCGTCGTGCTCCGCGAGGGGACGGCCGGATGACCCTCGAAGCCACCGACCGGACCGACGCCGTCAACGACTCGATCACCCCGGCCGCCACCGAACCCCTCGTGTCCGTGCTGCGCGCCGCCGGTGTCGGTGTGGTGGTCGCACTGCCCGAGCACGGCCTGCCCGAGGTGGTGCACTGGGGACGCGACATCGGCCCGCTCGACGCGGCCGGCGCGCGGCACCTGCTCCGGATGGTGGCGCGCCCGCCGTCACCGAGCGCGCTCGACGAGACCTGGCCGCTCACGCTGCTGCCGGGCGAGCACGACGGCTGGGAAGGACGCCCTGGTCTAGCCGGTCATGTCGGGCGCCGGGCCGTCCTGCCGCGCTGGCACCGCACCGCCGTGAACAGCGACGAGCGTCACCTGCGCGTCGAGGCTCAGGCGGAGGGGCTGAGCCTCGTCATCGAGCTCACCCTCGACACGTCGGGAGTACTCAAGGTCGAGCACGAGCTGTACAACACGAGTGGCGAGCCGGTCGACCTCGCCATTCTCGAGGCGACGATGCCCGTCGGCGACCTCGCCACGGAGGTGCTCGACTTCTCCGGACGCTGGACGCGCGAACGTGCGCCGCAGCGCCGTCCGCTCACCCAGGGCAGTCACGCACGCGAGTCGCGCCGCGGACGTACCGGACACGACTCGCCGCTGGTGCTGGCTGCCGGGACCGAGGGGTTCAGCGACACGCGGGGTGAGCTGTGGGCGGTGCACCTGGCATGGAGCGGCGATTCGGTCTACCGCATCGACGCACTGCCCGAGAGCCGCACAGTACTGGGCGCCGGGGCACTCATGCGCCCGGGCGAGATCACCGTCGAGCCGGGCGGCTCGTTCCGCACCCCCGCCGCGATGTTCGTGTGGAGCGACGAGGGCCTCGACGGCATCGGACACCGTTTCCACCGGTTCGTACGCAACCGGCCGCAGCACCCGCGGCGTCCCCGGCCGGTCACGCTCAACACCTGGGAGGCCGTGTACTTCGACCACGACCTGGACAAGCTCCAGCGGCTCGCCCGCATCGCGGCGGACATCGGCGTGGAACGGTTCGTGCTCGACGACGGCTGGTTCCTCGGCCGGCGGGATGACACGACGAGCCTCGGCGACTGGCGCGTGGACCCGCAGGTCTGGCCGCAGGGCCTGCATCCGCTCGTCGACTTCGTACGTGGGCAGGGCATGGAGTTCGGGCTATGGTTCGAGCCCGAGATGGTCAACCTCGACTCGGAACTCGCACGTGAGCATCCCGACTGGCTGCTGCAGCCGATCGAGAACGAGGTGCGGACCTGGCGCAACCAGTTCGTGCTCGACGTGTCGCGGCCGGAAGTGTTCGACCACCTTCTGGCGGCCATCTCGGCGCTCGTGACCGAATACCGCCTCGACTACATCAAGTGGGACCAGAACCGCGACCTCATCGAGGCCGTCAGCGCTGGGCGAGCGAACGTGCACCGCCACACCGAAGCTGTCTACCGGCTGCTGGCGACGCTCAAGGCCCGCCATCCCGGCCTGGAGATCGAGTCGTGCGCCTCGGGCGGCGCACGGGTGGACCTCGGCATCCTCGAGCACACCGATCGTGTGTGGGCTTCCGATACGAACGACCCTGTCGAACGCCTCGCGATCCAGCGCTGGACGGAACTGCTCCTACCGCCCGAGCTCATCGGCACCCACGTCGGACCGCCCGTTGCCCACACCACCAAGCGCGCGACAGGGCTCGGCTTCCGGATCGCCGTGGCGATGTTCGGCCACTTCGGCATCGAGTGGGACATCACGACCTGCACACCGGAGGAACTGCATCAGCTGCGAGGCGGCATAGCGGCGTACAAGCAACTTCGACCCCTGCTGCACTCGGGAGACGTGCACCATCCGCCGACCGGCGACGCCGGCACCAGCGCGACGGTCGTCGTCGCCCGAGACGGGAGCAACGCGGTGGTGGGCCTGGCTCGTTCCGACAGCGCCGGACGTGCACTGCCGGCGCTGCTCCGTATCCCTGGCCTGGCTGCTGACCAGCGGTACCGCGTGACGGTCCCGTCTATTGCAGCGCTCCCTCGGGGCGTTCCCCCGCTGCTCGCCGTTGGGGACGGCCCCGTGGAAACGACGGGCTCGGCGCTCGAAGCAGTGGGGCTGCGCCCTCCGCTCCTTCACCCGGCGCACAGCCTCGTGATAACGCTCGATGGGATCGGTCTTGACGAGATGTGACCGACCCGGCCACGACAACGCGGGCAACTCGCTGACTCACCACTTCTCCCCTGCGAAGTTCTTCACGGTGTCCTTGGTCAGGAGACGTTGCGAGCCTTTGCGCCCGGACCGTTCAGACCCCACGACAGGATGCGTCGTGGCCTGATGCGGATGACATCCCCCGTCATACCGCCGCGCGTGGAGCCCTGCCCCATCAGGGCCTCGGCATGTCCTCGGATCTCGATCCCCCGTGCATCCAGGGGCCTCGTCGGCAGGTGGCCGAATGGTGCATGTGCACCTAGCGTTGGTCGCAGAGCTCCACCCGGGTCACGCGAGGAGGATGCCATGGACCACCGGGAAGACCGGAGACCTCGCGACGCCGCGTCCATGCTCCATCCCGCGCGCGGATGGACACCACAGTGACCCCCGCAAACCCGGTCGATGAGACTGAGGGGCCTCGGTTCGACGAGTTGCGTGCGCTGTTCATCAACGCGACCTTGAAGCCGTCACCCGAACCGAGTAACACAGACGGACTGGTACGGCTCAGCAGCCGCATCATGCGTGCCCACGGTGCACACGTCGAGCATGTCCGGGCGGTCGATCACGACATCGCCGCCGGGCACGGCGGCGGCACCAAACTGTCCCGGCTCGACCACCATGGTCTTGCCGGGGTCCTCGCCGACGGTCGGCTGCGGGACTTCGACCAGCTACGCGGCTACCGGTTCGCCACCTGGTGCCGCGGCGAGGCGACCCGTTGGGGCGGGGACGCGGTGATGCCGTTCGCGGCCAACGTCGCGGTCGAGATCGGCGGCGTCTGCCTGACCCCGGGAGACTACGTCTTCGCCGACGCCTCCGGTGCGGTCGTGATCCCAGCGGCCAGCCTGGACCAAGTACTCGACGAAGCGCACCGGGTCGAGGCCGAGGACACCAAGTTCTTGACCCAGATCCGGGACGAAGACCCCACGACGATCACCCAAGGCGACATCTGAAGACACCAGATGCTCGCGGCATATCAAGAAGGCGAATCAAGAAAGAGGAGAGGCGAATGGCTGCCCGCAGCGACATGCCGGCCCCAGTCGAGGGGCTTGTGCTGACCCACTTCCTGACCGTGCGCGACGTCGCCCGTTCCCGTGCCTTCTATGTGGACATCTTCGGCGGCGAGGTCGTGCTGGAGGAGAACCCGGGCATCGTGAAGATCGCCAATGGCTGGATCATCATGAACCCCGGCGGCGGGCCCACCCCGGACAAGCCCGACGTCAGCCTGGCCCCGCCCGAGCCTGGCGGCCCCGTCTCCAGCTTTCTCAACGTCCGAGTCGCCGACATCGCCGCGTTTCATGCCGATGCGACCGCCAAGGGAGCCGAGTTCCTCACCGAGCCCTTGGACCGCAAGGCCGAGGTGCGCTGCTACCTGCGCGACCCCGACGGATACCTGATCGAGGTCGGACAGGCCACCGGCATGCTCGACGGCATCTTCGCCGACCCGCCGGCCCAGCAGCCGGGCTGACCCGCGATGGACACACTCACCACCGACCGGCTCCTGCTGCGTGGCTGGAGCGTCGACGACGACGTCGCGGCGCACGCCGTGTACGGGACGCCAGAGGTCACCCGCTGGCTCGCTCCCGCCATGGGACAGGTGCCCGACCAACCCGCAATGCGGGCGATGCTGCACGCCTGGCAGGAGGCCCAGCCCAAGCTGACACCGCCACAGGGACGGTGGGCAGTGCAACGTATCGACGACGAGACCGTGATCGGGGGACTTGCGATCCGGCTGCTGCCGCCCTACGAGGTCGATCTCGAGGTGAGCTGGCAACTACGTCCCGACGCGTGGGGGAACGGCTACGCCACGGAAGCAGCTCGTGGGTTGATCACGTGGGCGTTCACCCAATCCGTTGAGGAACTCTTCGCCGTGACCCGGCCGAACAACACGCGCGCTATCGCCATGGCGAAACGGCTCGGCATGGAATGGGTCGGCGAGACCACCAAGTACTACGACCTGCGGCTGCAGGTCTACCGGATCCGACCCGGCGACGT
Organism: Promicromonospora aerolata; assembly: GCF_042682255.1. NCBI lineage: Bacteria > Bacillati > Actinomycetota > Actinomycetes > Micrococcales > Promicromonosporaceae > Promicromonospora > Promicromonospora aerolata. Next base: position 699,969 of record NZ_JBHUHF010000001.1, on the reverse strand, counting down.
ATCTGGTTGAGCGCAGGACCCTGCCGCTTCGCTCCCCCGGCGTATCACACCGCGAAGCCTGCGCTCGCGCGGTCCACGGCGTCCCGGATCGCGTCGGCCCGCGTCTCGGGCCGCTCGACGGCGAGCGCCGCTGCGACCGTAGCACCCATGCACGCTCCGAGGTGCGCGGACATCAGCGGCCAGCCGGCCGGGTCCGGGAACCGCTCGCGGAGAGCGTCGATCAGATCGGACTGCGCTCTCTGCAACCGAAGGACGAGTGAAGCAGGCAGGCCGCGTGACGCGGTGATGAGCTCGGCACGGAGGTCCGCGAGCTCATCCGTGCCGGCACTCGGATCCTCGAAGAGCTCGACGAGCACAGCCATCACAGCCTGTACGCCCAGGCTGGCGTCGGCCCCGGGTGGCACGTTCTCGAGCGCCCGCGCGGCACGGCCGATGTGGTCCTCCAGGTAGTGGAAGAGCACGTCCTCACTTTGACGGGAAGTGGAGGAAGAACGTGCGGCGCGCGATACCCGGCGCCGACTCGGGGATCGGTGCCGCCGTCGCCGGTCGACTCGAGAGGGATGGCGCCCGCGCCATCCGCTGCGGCATCACGGAGACGGCCGACGTCCGCGCCGACCTCACGACTCCCGCGGGCCGCGCCTCCGCCGTCGACCAAGTCCGCGGCCTTGCACCGGCACGTATAGACGGCGTAGCACTCGTCGCGGGCAGTCCGAACGGGCGCAACGCCGGGCGGGACGACTGGGCCGGCGCCGGCATCCTCCTCAACGCCGTCGCGCCGGGCATCGTCGAGACCGAGACCGCCCGCAGGACGATGCTCGCCGACGGGGCGAACCTGCGGGTGCTTCAGGACGCCTTGCCGCAGCCCCTCGGGATGCCTGGCCCGGTCGAGCCGGTCGCCGCGGCGATCACCTGGTTGCTCTCACCGGACGCCGCGTTCACCACCGGTCAGATCCTCTTCGTGGACGGCGGTGCCGAGACGACCCTCCGAGGCGAAGCCCCGTTCGTGTCTGGCGTGCGGTACGGGCCGCTGCGGATGGCACGCATGATCGCGTGGACGGTCATCAGCCGGCTGCGCCCCCGCGGCGGGCGATGAGCCACGGGACGGCTGCGCCAGAGCGGGTTGTCGGGTGCTCGGCCGACGGCCCTTCCATGACCGTGCGCAGGAACGGCAGGAGTTCCTCACTGATCTCCCGGGCCGCCGAGTTCCACGGGTACGGGGGAACCTGGCCGACACCGCCTACGTCAACATCATCACCAACCTGGAGTTCTACCGACTCGCACGCCGAACAGGGCTCTTAGCAAGTTCAGGCGGCGTGGGTCGCGTCCATTGTGTAATGGGGGCGTGCGAGTTGAACGAATCGTCGCGAACTTGACCGTTGAAACCATCGAGACGGCGGTGGAGGAGCACCGCACCGTTCTCGGGTGGTCCGTCCTCATGGATCACGGGTGGATTGTGACCTTAGGCGATGGTGAGGGGCACCAACTGAACGTCATGACACGTGATGCTTCTGCCCCTGTGAACCCGGACGTCTCGATCTTCGTCGACGATGTGCACGAGGCGCTGCGCCGAGCGAACCGGGCAGGCGCAGAGATCGTCCATCCTCTTACTGAGGAGCCCTGGGGCGTGACTCGCTTCTTCTACAGGGATTCAGGCGGCCGTGTGATCAACGTCGGCATGCACACGTGAGCCTGCCCTGCGGAAGCCTTCTCGTCTAGCTAGCGTCGAGGGGTGGTGTGCCCGACAGCAGGACGCCGCGTCACTGGCCACGGCGTTTATGACAGGTCCGAAAGATTCTCCTGCTGGGTCCCTCGACCACGGACACCAAGGACGAAGTAGAGGGAACGGTGCGGCGTCAGAAGACGCGGCCCTCACCTGCGATGCTCGTTCAGGACCGGTAGCGAGCCGCCAGTTCAGGCGACTGCGCGCTGAAGGCCGCGAGACCTGCCGTGAACACGTCCTGCAGCAGGCCCTGCTGCTCGACACCTGGAGCGGTGACGAGTTCGCCGAGCTCCATTCCACGAAGGCTCGCGGTGACGACGTCGACCGCGCTCATCCGCGGAACGGCGGAGAGGTCCATGCCCTGCCGCTCGTGAAACTCTGTCGCGACGACACCCGGGCACAGCACCTGCACGTTCACGCCGGCCGGGGACAGCTCGGCATGCAGCGTCTGCGACAGGGCCACCACGTAGGCCAGGCCTGCGGTGTACACCGCCCGAGGCAGCGGCACCTGTTCCAAGCTCGCCGGACCGCTGAAAGCGATCATGCCGGCGACGTTCACGATCTGACCGGCCCCGCGCTCGACCATGCCCGGTGCGACCGCGCGAGTGAGCAGGGTCGGTGCGAGCGCCTTCACCCCCACGAGCTCCGCCGCCTGCTCCTCGGACAGCTCGACGAACCGCTTGTAGTGCGCCACGCCAGCGTTGTTGACCAGAATCGTCACCGGCTGATCCCTGATCGCGGTGACGACCTTCGCGACGCCCTCGTGCGTGGACAGGTCCGCAGCGACGGTCTGCACAGTCACATCCGGGAACTCGGTCACCAGTTCATCGAGGCGCTCCTGCCGACGGCCCACCGCGATCAGGTCGGCACCCTGCGACGCCAGGCGACGGGCGTACTCCCGGCCGATCCCGGACGATGCACCCGTCACGACAGCTAGGGCCTGTTTGGGATTGGGTCAGCGTCGGCTGGCCCAATCCAGGACGTCGTCGGCGATGATGTTCGGCGCGGCGGCGGTGGTCTTGGCGTCCTCGCCCGTGTCGGGGTCGTAGCGGTGCAGCTCGTAGCCACCGAACGTGCCGACCTTCTTTGAGATCGAGAAGAACCAGTCGGCGTCGTCGATGTCCGGGTGAACCACGATGAAGGTGTTGTTGCTGGTGTTCAGCTCCGTGACCAGGTCGATCAGGTCGCCTCGGGTCGGGTCTTTGAGGTAAGCGCCGCCCTCGGCGTCGGCATAGAACGTCACGCGCCCAGGATGCCAGCGATCACGTGGCCCTCACGAGCGCGCGGACCCAGTCGTCGATCACTGCGACCGTCACGGTGGTCTCATAGCGCACGGCGAGCTTGTCGAACCTCGTTGAGACTGCCCGCCAGCGTTTGAGCCGGTTGAACATGCACTCCACCGCGTGCCGCTTCTTGTAGTCCTCGTAGTCGACCTTCGGTGGCCGCCCACCCGCCGAGCCCTTCTTCAGACGGTGGGCGGCGTGGTCCTTCTTGTCCGGGATCGTCGCGCGGATCCCGCGTCGGCGCAGCAGCCGACGATTCGCGGCCGAGGCGTAGGCCTTGTCACCACGGACCCGGTCCGGACGAGTGCGCGGCCGCCCCACCCCACCAGGACGCGCCACGCGGACCTGGTCGAGCACAGGCTTGAACTGCGGGCTGTCACCGCGCTGCCCGGCCGTGACGACCATGCCCATCAGCTTCTGCCCCTGCTCGGCGGCGGCGTGGACCTTCGTCGTCCACCCGCCGCGGGACTTGCCCAGCGCGTGATCGGCCGGCTCCTTGCTGGCCGGGCCGTGCGGCGGCTGGACCTGCGCGTCGCCGTCCCGGCGGGCGCCGGCCGCGTGCTGGTGGGCGCGAGCGATCGTGGAATCGATGTTCAGGTCCCAGTCGATCAACCCGGCCCTGTCAGCCTGGGTGCGTAACCGGTCAGCGAGCAGGGCCCAGGACCCGTCCAGCTGCCAGACCCGGAACCTTGAGTAGACGCTCTGCCACGGCCCGTAGGCGTCCTCGGGCACGTCCCGCCACGGACAACCAGTACGGATCCGGAACCTGATCGCGTCGATCTGACGGCGCAAGGCCCGCGACCTACGGCCGCGGACCTTGACGGGCAGCAACGGCTCCAGCACCGCCCACATCTCGTCGGACAGGTCATGGCGTCCCGCATCACTCACGACCCCGCATCATGGCGAACCTGCAGGTCAGGACACCAATCCCAAACAGGCCCTAGTCCGCTCATGGTTCGTTCTCCTCTGTCTTGTTCTCCAGCCGCTCACGCGACGCGAGCTGCGCTCGCCCCGTTCTGGTTGCTGAGCCGTGATCAACCGTGGCTCCCGCGGCGTGTTCGTGGGTACACCCGCGTGACAGTGGTCCCGGCAGGACCACCATCGCGTCCGCCTCAGCGGCCTAAGATCGCGAACATGGCCCCCAGGGAGAACTTGCTCGGTGACTACCTTCGGGCCCAACGCGCGCGCGTCCGTCCCGAACAGGTGGGCCTGGTCCCAGGGAACAACCGACGCGTGCCCGGCCTACGCCGATCTGAGGTCTCCCTTCTGGCGGGGATCAGCTCGGACTACTACCTCCGCCTCGAACAAGGCCGCGACCGACGTCCCTCCGCGCAGATCCTCGAGGCCCTCGCCCGTGTGTTCGGCCTCGACGCAACTGGTACCGCGTATCTGCTCTCCCTCAACGAACAGCCCCCTCCGCGCTCACGGCGACGGCCGCGGCCGGAGAAGGTCCCCGAAGGCATCAGCAAGATGCTGGCGATCCTGCATCTACCGGCATTCGTCGAAGGCCGCTATCTCGACGTCCTCGCCGCGAACCCGCTCGCCACGGCACTCTCACCCCGGATAGCCGCGGGCCGGAACCGCCTGCGCGACGTGTTTCTCGATCCCGACGAACAGGCTCTGTATCCCGACTGGAACGACACCACGGCTCGGCTGGTCGCCGGCTTTCGCCGCTCGGTCGGAACCGACACGAACGACATCAGGTTCATCGATCTCGTCGGCGAGCTCTCCCTCGCCAGCGACCACTTCCGGACCCTCTGGGCGCAACACGACGTCCAAGCCCGGCAGAGCTGGCCCATCACCATGGACCATCCCACCGTCGGCACGCTCACCCTCAACCGCGAGAAACTCATCATCAGCGATACTGCCCATACGCTCGTTCTCGCGATCTACCACCCAGACCTTGGAACCGACAGCGCCGACAAGCTAGCGCTCCTCGCCTCCTGGGCGGTAGATCCTGCCCCGCGAACCACTGACGGAAGACACGGTCGATAACAGACTATTGAATTGCCGACCCGAGAGACCGACCGGCGCAGCGCACGCAGCGCACGCAGCGGCGCGTATCCGGAGTCGTCGAAGTACGCATGGACCGCCTGCTTGTCAGGGAACTTCATCAACACCGCAATGGCCGGCCCGGTGTCACGCTCGATGGGCACGCGGTCGCCACCAATGATCATCCGGACCGAGCGCAGTTTGCCGGCTCATCCCAATCGGGGGTGTAGAAGTTGGGGTCTGAAGCCGCCGGTCTCGAGCAGGCTTCGGGCGATGTAGTTGGTCAGGTTGCGGAACCCGAGTGCGGAGCCGCGCAGGTGTTCGAGCCGTCCGTTGAGCGCCTCGGTCGGCCCGTTGCTGGTGCCGGGTCGTTCGAAGTAGGCGAGCACGTCAGCGGCTCGCTTCTTCAGGGTCCGGCCCAGGGTGGTGAGCTCGGTGAGCACCTTGGGGACGCCGGCGCTGAGGTCGGTGATCAGCTTCTCCATGAGCTCGCGGCCACGTTGCCGGTCCTCGTGGCGATAGGCGGCGATCATGCGCTGGTAGACACCCCAGGTCGCCTCGACCTCGACGTGAGCGTCATCAACGAACAGCGCGCGTAGCCTGTCGCTCTGCTTGTCGGTGAGCAGGTCCGCGCCGGTGTGCAGCGTGCGCCGCGACTTGTAGAGCGGGTCGTCCCTGAACCCACGGTGCCCGTGGATCGCGAGTTGGACCCGGCGCCGGCACCTGTCGAGGGCGTCACCGGCCAAGCGCACGACGTGGAAGGGATCCATCACCGTGACCGCGTCCGGGATCTCCTCTGCAGCGGCGGTCTTGAACCCGGTGAAGCCGTCCATCGCGACCACCTCGACCGCGTCACGGAAGGCGTCGTCGCGGTCGGCGAGCCAGGTCTTGAACGCCGCCTTCGACCGGCCCTCGACCATGTCCAGCAGCCTTGCTGGGCCGGCGCCATCGCGGACCGGGGTGAGGTCGATGATCACGGTGACGTACTTGTCGCCACGCCTGGTGTGGCGCCAGACGTGCTCATCGACGCCAATGACCTTCACGCCCTCGAACCGCGTGGGGTCGTTGATCAGCAGCCGCTTGCCTTCGGCCAGGACCGCGTTGTTGGCGGTGTCCCACGCGACCCCGAGCCCCTCGGCGACACGGGCGACGGTGAGGTGTGCGACCACGATCCCTTCCAGCGCCCACCGCAGCCCGGTGCGCGAGAGCTTCGCGCGTGGCTCCGCCGCGGCGCTGGTGTCTTGGCGCCACACGTGTCCGCAGTCGGCACAGCGGTAGCGGCGCACTACAACTTCCAGCACGGTCGGTCGCCAGCCCAGCGGCTCGTGGGCCAACCGCCGGATCACGGTGTCACGAGCAGCGCCTTCGCTGCCGCACCGTCGGCACCACTGATCTGGTTCCACCACGCGGCACGCGATGACCGCACGATCCGGTTCAAGTCGTTGCCCGGTCACGCTCAGACCGAGGCCGTCGAGTCGAGCGAAGGCGGTCAGGTCAGGGCGGCCGAAGCCGGCCGGCGGGGTAGCGTCGGACACGTCGAGGTCTTTCGGATGGATGGCGTAGGAACCTCCGTCGTCGGGAGACCTCGACGTCTATCTGCGGACCGACGCGCCCGGCCGACCTACACCGTCATCTGGGAAGACCCCTGAAACGTCTTCGACGACGACGGGACCGGCTAGGAGGAGGGCGCGGTGAGCTAAAAGAATGGAGCTTGCTCGGCTTCGACGCCGCCGCAAGCTCCGGTGAAACGGTCGGTACTGGTCGGTCGTCGTCGGTCACCACCAGATGGCGGCGCCCCCACTCTCGGCGTTTGCGCAGGTCAGCGGCTCGTTCGCTCAGTGGGCGCATCAAGCGATAGACGCAAAGCCGACGTGATTAGGTCGTCGGTTCGATTCCGACAGGCGGCTCTGGCGAACAGCCCCTGACCTGCGGAAACGCAGGGCAGGGGCGGTTCGGTTCTGGTGGTCGCGCGATGCGCTGGCCTCACGGCTCTGCCCGACACCGACGTCGCTCTCCTCTGCGACGGACCCCTCGCCGGCTGAGCGCTCGCGGCCGGCATCCTGTCCGTGTGCCGATAGGCCTCGCTCCGCTCGGCAACGCGGCGTGGCGTTGTGTCGCGACCTGGACGTGCGAGGTGTCAACGGTGCGTCGGCGCAGCGATCGTTGTGTGCGCAGCGAGATGTTCCATGCCGCACGGGCGACGCGCAACGCGTCTCCCGTCACGGCAACGGATCGCAACCAAGACCCGCCCACGGCGCCTAGCGGGACGGAGGGCAAGTTGACACAGTTGCGCTGCCATGGAACCGCGCTGGCTCTCTCGATGACCACCGGTGAACCAGTGCCGCTCCAGGCTTGCGCCTGGTGTTGCCTGGCCCCCCTCGTGATCGGCCCGTCGGGGATCGTCAACGTGGTGCGGGTGTCGAGGCGGTCGGGTCCGACGGCTCGGCGGGGCGCGATCGTCTCGTGCGTTGGCGGACTACGGGAGCTTGGACGCGAGGACGTCGGCCGCCAGGATCTCGGGTGCTGCGCCGAGGAGGTGCTGGTTGGCCATCAGGGCTGCGACGATGGCGCCGTTGGCGTGGGCGTCGCGAGCGGCCTCGTCGGGGAATGCATCGAAGATCCAAAAGGTGTCGGCGTGGGTTCTAGCCGCGAACCAGACAATCGTTCCCACTTCTTCGTTGGCGAGTGCGACAGCGCCGGCGAGCAGATCGGCGAGCGCGTCGTGCTGTCCATCGGCCGCGACGATCTTGGCGACGAAGGCATACGGAAGTGATGCGGGTGTGGACATGAGGGGTTCTCCTTGAAGTCGGGGTTCTTCGTGGGGCGAGTTCAGCGTATGACGAGCGAGGGCCGATGGGGAGTGGCGTATACGACAGTATTGCTATTGTTCGCGCCATGCGTATCGGACTGATCGCGATCGACGGCTGCTTCGGTTCGGCTGTCGCGTCGGTCATCGACATCGTGCGGGTGGCCGACGGAGCCCGCGGCGATATCGACCCGCGGATCGACCCGATCGAACTCGCCATCCTCGGACCGAAACGGCGAGTGACCACGACGGCATCGATGACCCTGTCGGTTGACCACCCGCTGTCGGAGTCCGGAGAGTTCGACGTGGTCGTCGTCCCTGCGCTTGGAACCCTCACGGCCGCCGCTACCAACGACGCCCTCCAGAGCCGAGATGCTCGTTCGGTCATCGCCTCGCTCGGGCGCCTCGACGACGCGACCACCCGGATCGCCGCGGCGTGCACCGGCGTGTTCGCCGTCGCCGAGACCGGACGGATGCATCATCGGCGGGCGACGACCAGCTGGTTCCTGGGGCCGGAGTTCCTGAAGCGCTATCCGACCGTCGCCCTCGATCTCGACACCATGGTCGTCGTGGACGGGAACCTCGTCACCGCCGGCGCCGCGTTCGCCCACATCGACCTCGCGCTCTCACTCGTGCGATCGATCAGCCCCGACCTGGCCCAACATGTCGCCAAGCTCCTCATCATCGACGAGCGTCCGTCGCAGGCGGCCTTCGTCGCCTACGAACATCTCCGGCACGAGGACCCGATCGTCGTCGAGTTCGAACGCTTCGTGCGCGCCCGCCTGGACGAACCGTTCAACGTCGCCTTCGTCGCGCAGTCGCTCGGCACCAGCCGGCGCACCCTCGAACGACGAGTCCGTGCGGCGCTCAACCTCACTCCGCTCGGCTTCGTCCAACGGCTTCGCATCGAACGAGCTCGGCACCTCTCAGCAACCACGGACCTCACCTCCGCCGAGATCGCGCTACGGGTCGGCTACGCGAACGCCGAGACTCTGCGCTCCCTCCTGCGCAGGGAGCGACGCCGTTCCTGACCTATCGCCATGCCTGTAGCCGGTGTCCTAGCGCCCGGTTGGAACCACCTCTCAGCACGTCGCGTCGACGCTCCTGCGTCGCCCCTGGACGACCCACTCGACACGCCCGCAGCACAGGCCATGTGACGTGCCCCGGCTTCCCGGCCGGTCGGGGTTGGGTGGCTGTGATGTCGCTGCGTTCTCGTCGAGGGGGTCAGCAGACCCGATCAGGGTCGATTGGGATGAGACGCGAAGGCGGTCAGGTCAGGGCGGCCGAGGCCGGCCGGCGGGGTAGCGTCGGTCACGTCGAGGTCTTTCGGATGGATGGCGTAGGAACCTCCATCGTCGGGAGACCTCGACGTCTATCTGCGGACCGACGCGCCCGGCCGACCTACACCCTCATCTGGGAAGAGCCAGTTTGCCGGCAGCCACTCAACAACGTCTCCGACCGAAACCGCGGTTAATATCCGTGATCTCGTCCGAACTGACACCCACCTAAACCCGCCCGACAGAACCGACGTTCAGGTGGCCGCACGAGGACGACCCCGCCCCCCTTTGCCGGCGGCGCCGACGAGCACGTGCGAGCGCTGCCCGGCCCTCTTAGCGTCAAGAGCGACTGCACGACTCCGACCCGAGGACGACAACGACATGCGGTCCACTCGCGAAGTCTTGGAAAGGCATCTGGAATGCCGCCGTGCGCTCGATCTCGAGAGCGATCTGCACGACAACTATGCGAAAGACGTGACCATGCTTTCCTGGGGCGAGGGCGTGCACCATGGCCTGAGCGGCGTGCGATACCTCGCCGGAGTGCTGAAGACCTACCTGCCCGAAGGCAACTACCGGTATGACGACCTGATCGTCGCAGACGCCTACGGCCTGCTGCGCTGGTCCGGCGGTGGGCCCGGCGAAAAGCGACTGCACGGCGTCGACTCGTTCGTCGTAGGACACGGGCGCATCGTCGCTCAGACCATCAGCTACGTCGCGGGCTGACCACCGATCCCGCACGTGCTGCTCGATCAGGCGCGGCGCAGCGTTTGTCCCGGCTCGCTCCGTCCGCCGTCCGACGCACCTATGGCCTGCGGTTACCGCCCGGATGCAAGTGGCGACGGTCTGGGGATCATGGCAGAGGTCCTGACCGCGCCGAGTGGAGCCGTCGATGCCACACCTCCTGCTCCTCAGTTTTGCCACGCTGCTCATCGTTGCGGTGCTCATCTCCGAGCGTGCGCACAGGACCGTCCTGTCGACCGCCGTCCTGTTCCTCCTGGGCGGGTTCGTCCTGGGCGACGGCATGCTCGGAGTGATCGACGTCGCGCCCGGCGACCCGCTCGTGGACCTCCTCGCGCAGCTCGCGCTCTTCTCCGTCCTGTTCACCGACGGGATGCGGGTCGCTATCGCGGACCTCCGCTCAGCCTGGCGGCTCCCCGGCCGCGCGTTGCTGCTCGGTATGCCGCTGGCCTTCGCGATCACGGCCGTCGTCGCCCACTACGTCGCTGGGCTGCCCTGGCTGGAGTCCTTGCTGCTGGGCGCGGTGCTCGCCCCCACGGACCCCGTCTTCGCCGCGGCCATCGTCGGGCGGGAAGAAGTCCCCGGCCGCTTGCGGCACGTGTTGAACGTCGAGTCAGGAGTCAACGACGGTCTCGCACTGCCCGCCGTCCTCGTCCTGCTGGGCACCCTCGGTGGAGAGAGGGCAAGCGGATGGGTCCTCTTCGAGGAGATCGCCCTCGGTGTGCTCGTAGGAGTCATGGTCCCGCTGGTCGTCGTGCGGCTCGAACGACTCCCCTTCTTGAAGGCCACTGAGAACCTCCAGCCGCTGGTAGCCGTCTCCGTAGGCCTGCTCGTGCTCGCGATCTGCCTGGTCACCCACGCCAACCTGTACCTGGGTGCCTTCACTGCTGGGATCACGCTGGCATCCGCGGGTCCCGAGCTCAAGAACGAGTTCGAACGGTTCGGGGAACTGGTCACCGAGCTTCTGAAGCTGGCTGCCATCCTCGTCTTCGGCGCTCTCATCACCCCGTCCTTCCTCTTCGAGGACATTGGACTGAGCGGCTGGATATTCGCGGTGCTCGTCCTGGTCGCTGTCCGCCCACTGGCCCTACTGCTCGCGTTCGCCGGGTCGGCTCTACCCCGGCGGGAGCGGGTAGCGGCGATGTGGTTCGGCCCCAAGGGCTTCGCGTCGGTCGTCTACGGCCTCCTCGTCCTGCAGTCCGGCATCCCACCCGCGGACCAGATCTTCCACCTCGTCGCTCTAGTCATCGTCCTGTCGATCATCGCCCACTCCTCGACCGACGTGGCCGTCGCCCGACAGTTCCCTTGAGGCACGACGCGGGGCCCGACACCATTCCCGGAGGGCCGTCCAGGGCCATCAGACGTGCGGCCGCGCCGTTCTGCAGTGGCGCCCGGACAGCCGCACGCAACGAAGCCGTGCGGTACGAACGCCACGAGTCGACGAGTCGCGACCGGTAGGCCGATGTGGCAAGACTGGAAGCGGCAGGACACCCGGATGCGCCCGAAGCGATGTCGAGGAGATGAGACGCCATGTCGATGACAAGAATCCGACGACTCCTCGCGACGGCGCTGCTCACCAGCCTGATGTGGCCACTTGCGGCGTGCGGCGACGAGGCGCCCGCACCCGGCGAGGACGTGACCTTGGAAGACATTGCCGAAGCAGAGATACCAGAGGGCGACGAGGGCGAAGAGAGCGAGTCAGGCCTCGCCGAACGCGTGGTCACGGTCCAGGGCGAGGTACGTCAGGTGCTCGACCCCGGGGCGTTCCTGATCGGCGACCCCGGCGTGCTCGAGCCGCAGGTCCTCGTGCTGAGCCCGTCGACCGACTTCGTCGACCTGGGCCTCGACGTGACGGACGCGCTCGTCGAAGAGGAGACCGTCGTCGAGGTGACAGGCGCGGTCCGGCGACTGTCTCTCGGCGAGTTCCAGGAGGACTACGACATCCCCTACGACCCGAACATCTTCGAGGAGTACGCCGGCGAGTCCATCATCGTTGCCGAGCGCGTCGAGATCATCGAGAACGAGATCATCGAATAGACAAGCTGACACCGCGTGGGGGTCCAGCCGCCGAAGGACTCATCGGACGCGATCGCGACCGAGGCCTTCTCCTCACGATCGGTGAGGACCTGGAAGAGGAGTTCCGCGCCGCGGCGGTCGAGTTGCATGTAGCCGAGTTCGTCGATGCACAGCAGGTCGACGCGGCCGTAGCGGGCGATGGTCTTCGCCAGCGTCATCTCGTCGGCGGCCTCGACGAGCTCGTTGGCAAGCTGGGTCGCCAGGGTGTACTTGACCCGGTAGCCGGCCATGGCGGCCTCGGTGCCGAGTGCGATCAGCAGATGGGACTTACCGGTGCCGGAGTCCCCGATCAGACACAGCGGCTGTCCCTTCTGGACCCATTCGCATTTGGCGAGGGTGTGGATCACGGCGGGATCGATGTTGGGGTTGGCGTCGAAGTCGAAGGCCCGCAGGGACTTCTCGCGGGGGAACTTGGTGGCCTTGATCCGGCGTTCGGACCGGCGTCGGGCCCCTCAGTGTTTGCTGTTGAAGAACCGTAGCAACAGCGGGCCGACGGTCTGTGGGTCGACGACGTGATCCGGCCCCTCGAGGGTCTCCCGTTGAGCGTGGGGTAATAGGTCTGCAAGCGCGTCGGCTGCGCGGTCGAAGAAGTCCGAGGGCAGGCCTGCCAGGTAGGGGGACGAGATCGGTCCTCCGGTGATGACCAGGACCGGTTGGGTGACCGTTGCCAGGCGATCGGCCGGCAACTGGTAGCGGTTGAGGAAGACGCTGTCGTGGACCAGCGTGGGCGCGAGGGCGACCGAATGCGCCCAATGCGGCGTCTGCTTGGCCGCGGTCGACATTCTCGAACGCATCAACGCCCCTGCCGCGATGTCGTCGTCGGAGGCGCCGGTCACGCGCATGAACAGTTCGAGAACCTCCTCGTCTCGCCCGGCGTCGAACGCGCGTCGGGTGTCCGCGATGTACTTCTCGAATCGAGGGCGTATGTCGTCCCCGACCGCGTAGGGCACGTCCCACACGGCGATCGTGTCAATGGCTGACCCGGCCGCAGCGGCTTCCATCGCCAGCGCACCACCAGAGGACGCCCCGAACAGGTGTGCCGAGCCGCCCGCCTCCGCGATCAACGCATCCAGGTCCTCGATCTCCCTTTCCACGGCGTAGGGCTCGGTAAAGCCGCTCGCCCCGCGTCCCCGACGGGCATAGTTGTAGACCGTGAAGCGCTCGGCGAGAGTCGGCGCCAAGGTCGCATTCTCCACCCCGTCGTCGAGTCCCCCGCCCACCAGAATGACGGCCGGACCCCTTCCCTTCCGGTCGTAGGCGATGGTGGTGCCATCGTCTGATGTCACGCGAAAGGCCATCTCGTTCATCTCAATCTCCGTTCGAGAGGTTTGTCTCATCGCCTGAGCAGCGTGCCGACGACGGCCACGGTGCGCGACCACCGCGCCCTTGCGATCACGGCCGCCACGACGAGAAGGGCGAGCGCCAGCCAAGGGCTCTGATCGAGCACGAATTGATCCGTGATGACAGCACCGGTCAACAATGCCGCCAACCCGAGACTGGCCAGGCCCGCCAGAGCCGGGATCAGAAGTCCAACCCCTCCCGAGACCTCCAGCGCTCCGACCAGGTACCGGAGCCACTGGCCAGCCCCGATGTCGGCGAACATGTCCACCATGACCGGGTCGCCGGCGAGCTTCGAGATTCCGCCGCCGGCGATGATCGCCGCCAGCGCGACTTGCAGAATCCAGACCCCGAAGCTGATCGCCCGCCCGGGCCTGTGCGCAACGGTTTCCGAGTTGTTCTTGGGGATGGTGCTCATTCGACTCTCCTTGTCGTGTCCGGGCCGGGGCGTTGGCCGAGTGGGCCGGGTTGTCGGAGTTGATCTCGACCCAGTGCTCGAAGCGGCATCTACTTCTTGTTGCGGTAGAGGACCATGGTGATGGGACCGAACACCGCGACGAGAAGTACGGACGAGACGAGCACCCAGCCGATCTCCCCGGCGGGCACCGAGCCGTGCATCAGGCCGCGCACCACGGTCGCCAGGTGGGTGATCGGGTTGACCTCGACGACCGCCTGCAACCACCCGGGCATCGTCTTCGGATCCACGAAGATGTTGCTCACGAACGTCAGCGGGAACATCACCATCATGCTGACCCCCGCCACCGAGTTCGGCGTGCGCAGGATCAGGCTGAGCATCGTCCACAGCCACGACAGGCAGAACGAGAACACCAGAAGCAGCACCACCGAGAGCACCACCCCGACGGCGCCACCCTCCGGCCGGAACCCGAGGACCAGGCCGAGCGTGATCACGATCACCGACCCGATCGAGTAGCGCACCAGATCGCCGAGCAGGGCGCCGACCAGCGGGGATGGTCGCCACACCGGAAGTGACCTGAACCTGTCGAACACCCCCTTCTGGATGTCGGTGTTCAGCGTGATGCCAGTGTTCATGGTGATCATGACGTTCGCCTGCACCAGGATGCCCGGCAGCAGGAATTGCAGGTACTCCTGAGTCGACCCGGCGAGCGCGCCACCGAACAGGTAGGTGAACATCAACGTGAACATGATCGGGAACATGGTCACGTCGACGAGCTGCTCCGGGACGTGCTTGATCTTCAGCAGAGCGCGCCAGCCGAATGTCAACGAGGTGAGCACCGGACCGGGGCGAGACGGCCGCTCACCGGCCAACAGCACACTGCGCAGCGCGTCCTCGGTGACCGGCGCCGACGCCTGTTCTGCGGACGTGGCATTCATGCGGCATCCTCCTCGGGTGTCTCCTCGGCGGCGTGTCCGGTCAGGGCGAGGAACACCTCGTCCAGGCTCGGCTGACCGAGCGCGAACTCGGTGACGTCGATGCCGCTGCGGGACAACTCGGCCAGGGAACGGGCGACCCGCTCGGGGTCGGAGATCCGCGCGGACAGTGCGGCCGCGTCAGCGGACGGCTCGACCGGCACCTCGAGGACGCCGGCGAGGACCCGCTCTGCCTCGGCCCGCTGCTCGGGCGCACCTAGCCGTACGTGCAGCGAGCCGGCGCCGACCGATGCCTTGAGCTCGCCGCTCGAGCCCTCGGCGACCACCTTCCCGTGGTCGATCACCGCTATCCGGTCAGCCAGCTGGTCGGCCTCGTCGAGGTACTGCGTCGTCAGCAACACGGTGGTGCCCTCGGCGACCATGCCCCTGACGATCTCCCAGACCTGGTTCCTGCTGCGCGGGTCGAGCCCGGTCGTGGGCTCGTCGAGGAAGATCAGTTCGGGGGTGACGACCAGGCTCGCCGCGATGTCGATGCGCCGGCGCATCCCACCGGAGTACTTCTTCACCTGCCGATCGGCCGCCTCGGCAAGACCGAACGCGTCGAGCAGGTCGGCCGCCCGCTCCCTGCCTCGGCGGCGTGAGTAGCCGAGCAGCCTGGCGAGCAGCAACAGGTTCTCCACCCCGGTGAGGTCCTCGTCGACCGACGCGAACTGCCCGGTGAGGCCCACCCTGCTCCGCACCGCCCGGGCGTCACGCACGACGTCGTAGCCGAGCACTTGCGCCTCTCCGGCGTCGGGGTGCAGGAGCGTGGCCAGCATGCGGATCGTGGTGGTCTTGCCCGCCCCGTTCGGACCGAGCACGCCGTACACGCCCCCGGCGCTCACGGCCAGATCCACACCGGCGACGGCGTGGGTCTTGCCGAAACTCTTCTTCAACCCTCTCGTCTCGATCGCGAACTTTCCCATGGGTTCGACACCTTCTCTCGGTGTTGCGAACGGATCAGTTGAGCACTAGTCAAGCTTGAGTACTTGGACAAAGTACGCGGGGAGGAGCGACTAGTCAAGGTTGATTAGAAGCGCATCTTGAGGGGATCGCGGGCCGTTCGCCACGAACCCGGATCATCGGCCATGGTGTAGGCGCCCTCAGACAGTCGTTTGCTCAGGCTCTTCGCCCACTCCAGTTCGATGCGTGCATGTCCCGCCCACAGTTCGGCCTGATCGCGGACGTGTTCGGGAATGTCGGGGTTCGGGTTCTCCCACCCCTTGGCCTGCCCTACGAGCTCCGCTTCCAGGCGCGCGACCCGCTCGTTAACGTGCGCGATGGCATCTGTCCTGGTCAGCATGGGCAACATGGCGATGGCCGCGTCGAGCATGGTGGGGTCATGGGTGCGCCGCAGACCGTCGCGGACCAGTTCGACCATCTCGTCACGTCCCCGAGCTGTCGCGCGGTACAAAACGCGCTCCGGCCCGGAGTTGCCCGGCTCGGCGTGCTCGGTGAGGAGGCCATCAGCCGCCGCCTTCTTCAGCGCGTGATAAATCGAGCCGGGCTTGATCTTGGCCCAAATCTCCGCACCCCAGCTCTGCAGTTCGGACCGCACCTGGTAGCCATGCGCGCCGCCGGAGAGGTGCACAACACCGAGTACCAGGAGCTTCGTCGCCGACATACGCCCACCTCCGCTCAACCTGCTCGGACTCACTCCGCTTGCGCGCCCGCCAGGGTCGTGTCAACTCCCACCAACACTAGGGTGCCCTCCTGGTCCGGGTGGTGTCAGCACTGACCTACAAACGGTGCTGGTGGCCCGTGCCCGGCCCAAGGATGGGGAGCGACTGGCGCACCAGATCGTCTCGGTCACCGTGCCGTCTCTTTCGTAGTGGCTGGTGCAGGCGCGGTGGTCGCGGTGGCGCTCAGTGTTCGAGGGGCCTTGTAGTGCCATTCGCGGTCAGCTTCAGTGATCTCGCGCAGGATGCGTGCAGGCACCCCGCCCGCCACGACCATCGGTGGGACGTTGGCCGCCACGACGGCTCCGGCGGCGATGACCGAACCTTTGCCGATCGTGACGCCGGGCAGGATGGTCACGTTGCTGCCGACCCAGACGTAATCCTCGATCACGACCGGCGCGGAGAACTGCTCCCCGTGGGGACGCGCTGCCGGGTGCAGCGGATGTCCGGTAGCGGTGATCGTGACGTGCGGGGCGAACATCACGTTGTTGCCGATGGTGATCGGTCCGTCGTCCACGAGCGTCAGGCCGGTGTTGGCGTAGACCCCGGAGCTCCTGATCGTCGATCCGGCGACGCACCTCCTGCTCAAGCTCGTCCACCACAACACACTCCTTCGCCTCGATGAGGGAACCGTCCAGGGGTCCACTCGCGGATGGTGTAGTTCAGGTTGTAGGCGCGACGTCCCGTCGGGTGCGCGCTCACGTCCGAGCCGCCGTCCAGCGGCGTCCCGCGTACACCAGCGTGTTGAAGTACGCGCGTGGTGCCACGGAGTCGATGTCCGGCGGTGCGAGGTAGAGGAAGGCCTGGCGGAGCGTACGCTCGGCGTCGGCCCAGCGCCGGCCGGCCAGGAGGACGAGCCCCTGGGTGAAGTACAGGCTGTGGCGCAGCTCGTCGACCAGGAGGTAGTCGTCCCGGCTCCGGTCCGGCTCGGCCATGAGGTCCATCAGCTCCTCGAGGCGGCCGAGGGCGTGGTCCAGCAGGGCCTGTGCCCGGTCGAGGGATCTATAGGGCAGCAGCGCCCTGGCCGCCTCGGCGTGTAGGGCCGCGTCTGCCGCCCGGTCGGTGAACGGATCGAGACCCGTCTCGATCGCCGTCTTGAGGCTGCGTGCGCGCGGGTTGAAATGCGCCTCGCGCATCCGCCCGCCGAGCGCGAGGAAGCCCCCGTCCTCGCAGATCTCGGCAGCGACGAGCGCGAAATCCGTGGTCCGCGGGTGGTCCGCGCCGAGCGCAGCGTGCAGCGTAGCGTGGTGCTGTTCGACCACGTCTGCCAGGAGTTCCGCGTCGAACACGGCGAGGCAGCGCCGCGCCAGCGCGGCGGTCATCGAGTCCGTGTCTGGGCGGGCCGGCTCCTGTGCCCTTGCCGTGGCCAGTCGTGACCGCAGCCGGCCGACAGCGGGCCGATGGCGGCGACTCAGTCCGATGGCGGCGGTCCTCCGCCACGCCCGCAGGCGGTCGGGGTCGAGTTCGGCGGGGCCGAATGTGGCGGTGCGATAGACGGCCCGGCCGATGTTGTCCCGCAGGACGCCGAAGCGGCCGGTGCTCGCCAGCATCTCGCAGTACTCCACGTCGAGCGCCGCCGCGACCGGGTCGGCGAAGCTGAGGTTCCGGGCCGAGTCCTGGATCGCCAGGCCCATCGCCCGGCGGTTGCGCCGGTAGGTCGTGCGCCAGTCCTCGCCGTCGAGCAGCTCCATCAGGCCGCTCACTTTGTGCCGGACCTGGCCGTATCTGTTGTTGACGTAGGCGTGGGTTCCGACGTCTGCCCCCCACCTGCCGAACTTGGCGTCCTTCTCACGGTCGAAGACGTAGCGGAGCACCAGGTCCTCGATCTGGTCCTCGAGCACGTCCAGGACCAGGTCTCCCCAGTCGAAATCGGTCACGGTGCGCCGTCCTCAAGGCCGGAGGGTGTGTTCGTGTCCTGTTTCGCACGGAAGGCTATCGTTCGGCCGCTCGTGCGCCATACCCTCCTTGCCATGGGCCCTCGTCCGAGCGTCGCGCTCCAGTTCGCCTACCACTTTCTGCAGGCCAGGCTTGGCTCCGAGTACCGTGACTGGGTCAGGGCGGACATGCGCAGGCCGATCTATCCGCTCAAGGAGGGCCTGGTGCTCGGTTTGCAGGCCGGGGTGGCGCTCCTCGCGTTGTCGTGGATTCTCTCCCTCTTCGACGGATCCGCGTGGCCGCCCGGGGCGGGGTGGAGCTTCCTGCCACCGGTCGCCATGGCGGTCGGCACGGCCGCAGCCAACAGGAACCAGCGACGCCTCATCGCGGAGGAGCGCGCGGAGCGAGGCGACGGTCCGCAAACCTGAGGACTAGGGAATGTCCTGGTAGATGGTCCTGGTGGACAGCCGTTCCCGCGAAGGTCATGCATCTCCGTCATGCATGCGGAGGAGCGTTTCGAGTTTCTGTGAGGTGTCTTCGTCTCGCGGGGTCATCACGGTGAGTCGGTGGCCGCTGTCGGCGATGTCGGTGGAGACGAAGCTGAGTTGGAGGGCACCGACGAGCGGACTGTGCAGACGCTTCTCCTCGTAGTGCTGCAAGAGGACGTCGTGGCGTTCCCAGAGGGCCGCGAACTCCTCGGACTGCTCCAGGAGTCGGTCGATCACGCTCGCGTCGCCCGGCTCCGTCCCGGGTCCAGCCGTCGTGCGCATTCGGGCGACCATCCGGTGGGCGACGATATCTGCGTCGACGTACCGGCTTCGCCAGGTCTCGTTGGTGAAGAACTGCACGGCGCAGTTTCGATCCGACGCGGGGATCGCATCCATATCGGTGAAGAGATGCCGGTAGGCGCGGTTGTAGGCCACCACGTCGAAGAGGGGGGTCTGCACGCACGCCGGATAAGGATCCAACTTGTCGAGGATCGGCTGGAATGCCGCCAACAGGGTCGGATCGCACACCACTGGCTCTACGACAGGAGTGCGGACGCCCGCAAGCCGTCGAAGGTGACGGGTTTCCGCGTCATCGAGCTGCAATGCCCTGGCCACTGCTGTCAGTACTTGCGTACTCACGTTGATCGGGCGTCCCTGCTCGAGCCACGTGTACCAAGTCACCCCGACGCCGGCGAGCACGGCGACCTCCTCACGACGCAGCCCCGGGGTGCGACGTCGTCCGGTGGAAGGGAGCCCCGCCGCCTCCGGCGTCAAGCGCTCTCGCCGGGTGCGCAGAAACGCCCCGAGCTCCCGCTTCACGGGCAACGGACCAGTCTCGCTCACCATGCGTCCCGTTCCTCTCTCAGCCTGGTTCAGCCAGTACCCCCATAATCTGGCTCCTGGTACCAGGATCTGTCCTCCAGCAACCTCGCAATGTGACCACAACTTCCGCGCCGGATACCGGCTCAGTTCCCACACCTACCCCTTCGGCGCCGACGCTCGGGCTTCGCGGTCTGCTGGCGACGGTCTCCGCCCTCCTGGTATCAGTGGTCAGCTTCGCGGCCACCGGGATCGCCGTGCCCAATATCGGGGCATCGCTGGGGGCCTCCGCCGGGGAGCAGTCGTTGGTGGTGTCTGCCTACTCACTCGGCTTCGCCGTACCCATGGTGATGGGCGGACGCCTCGGCGATCTCTACGGGCGACGCAGACTCTTCCTCCTCGGAATGGCGGCGTTCACGCTCCTCTCCCTGGTCTCGGCCCTCGCCCCGACGATCACGATCCTCATCGCCGCGCGTGCCCTCACCGGGATCTCCGCCGCCGCGATGGTGCCCCAAGTTCTCGCGACCATCACCGCCTCGACCCACGGACGCGAGCGGGCAAGGGCTGTGGCGCTGTTCGGGGCCACGGCAGGCGGCGCGACCGCAATCGGTCAGGTCCTCGGCGGAGTGCTGCTGTCCATACCCCTTTTCGGTGCGGGATGGCGCACGGTCTTCGCAATGAGCGTCGTGATGGGTGCCCCCGCCTTCCTCGCTGCACTGCGCTGGGTTCCCGCGACCAGCGCGCCGTCGCGCCAGTCCCTCGATCTGGCCGGCACTACCCTCCTGGGTGCCGCGCTGCTCTCGCTCCTCATTCCTGTTTCGCAAGGCGCGAGCCTCGGTTGGCCCGTGTGGTGCTGGGTGCTCCTCGTCGCAGTGCCCCTCCTGTTCGCGGCGTTCTGGCGGCGGCAGCACCGTCTGCACCGCAGAGACCGGGTCCCGCTGGTGCCCCCGCCGCTCTTCCGCCTCGGTTCCTACCGCCTCGGACTCGTGATGGCGCTCATGCTGCAGTCCGCGTTCGGCGCTTTCACGTTCGTCTACGCCCTCACCACGCAGACCGGCCTGGGCTGGACCCCGATGCATGCCGCACTCGTGCTCCTTCCCTTCGCCGTCTGCTTCTTCATCGTCTCCCTCTGGTCGGGCAAACTTGCGCCTCGCTTCGGCTTCCGCCGTGTACTGATCGCCGGCGGCATCATCCACGCCGCACTGCTCACCATCACTGCGGCGTCCGTACTCGTTCAGGGTGCCGGCCTCAATTCATGGAGTCTTGCCGCGCTGCTCATCGGCGTCGGCGTCGGCCAGGCATTCATGTTCGGCCCCCTCGTCGGCGCCATGATCGCCGATGTACCCCCTGCCTTCGCCGGGGCAGCGTCCGGCGTCATCCAGACGACACAGCAAGCAGCGATGGGCCTCGGTGTCGCGGCCGCCGGAGGCCTCCTCGCGGCCGGTATCTCCGACGCAACCGGCCCTGTCAGCGGCACCTACACGACCGCGCTCGCGATCAGCATGATCGTGCAAGCCGTCTTCGCCGTGGCCTTTGTGCTCTGCGCACGAACCCTCCCGCGCCGCTGAACATCGAGTCCCGGAGCGGTGATCCGTACTTGGATGGTGGACTTCCCGGGCGGGGTGGCTCGTACACTGCTGAAGATGGAGGACCACACGGCCGCCGGGATCATGGCCCGTCCGGCGCCCGTCCTGCAGGAGTACGTCGACTCGTATGTCGGCTTCGACCTCCGCGGGCTCCCCGCAGGGGTGCACTGCGGCCCGCCGAGCCGCGCGCTCACTGCGGTGATCAGCCTGTCAGATCCCTTGGAGGTGGCGGCGGGCGTTGGCGACGGGTCACCGGTCACCCGGTTCAGCAGCGTGGCCGGCGGCCTGATGCGCCGGTCCGTCGCGATTCACCACGACGGACGCCAGCACGGTGTTCAGGTGTCGCTGACACCGCTCGGGGCTCGGGCCATCTACGGCATGCCCGCCGCAGAGCTCGCCCTCCGACTGGTCACACTCGACGAGCTTCTCGGAGCATTTGCCGTCGAGCTGGTCGACCGGCTCCGGTCGGCGGCCACATGGGCGGCGCGGTTCACCGTGCTGGACGATGTGCTCCTCCGAGCTGTCGGCCGTGGCGCTCACAGCGACCAGGTGTGCTCGGTACGCCCCGAGGTAGCCGAGGCGTGGGGCCGCCTCGTCGCCGCGCGGGGTTGCGTCCAGGTCGGTGCGGTCGCCGCAGAGCTCGGCTGGAGCCGTCGGTACCTCACCGAGCGGTTTCGCAGTGAGGTGGGCCTGTCGCCGAAGACGTTCGCCCGAGTCTTGCGCTTCGAGCACGCGCACGAGCTGGCGGCGGCGCAGGACCCGCTCCCGTGGGGCGATGTGGCAGCCGTCTCCGGCTATGCCGACCAGTCCCATCTCGTGCGGGACTGGCGCGAGTTCACGGGCCGATCGCCGACGGTCTGGCGTCGCAGCGAAGTCCTCCTCGGAGCCGGGTAGCAGCCAACCGTCTCCCCGTCGCGTCGGTCTCTCTTCCCTTTTCTTCAAGACTGCCCAACCGCTGTCGCGGACGATCCTCGGTA
Source organism: Promicromonospora aerolata (assembly GCF_042682255.1). Classification (NCBI taxonomy): domain Bacteria; kingdom Bacillati; phylum Actinomycetota; class Actinomycetes; order Micrococcales; family Promicromonosporaceae; genus Promicromonospora; species Promicromonospora aerolata. Next base: position 677,926 of record NZ_JBHUHF010000001.1, on the reverse strand, counting down.
TGACATCCGGCAACCGCGAACGCAATGCCATGGACCGGCACGCCCAGCCCGGAGGAAGCGCCGTGACGACACGCATCGCGTGCCTCGGCGACAGCCTCACCCGCGCGCAGTTCAGCGTCGACTACCTGGATCTTCTCGAACGACGCCGCCCTCCCGGTGACGTGCAGCTTGCCCGTTTCGGCACCAACGGCGACTTCGCCTACAACCTCTTGCAGCGCCTCGATGCTGTCGTCACCAACCCACCCGAGGTGATCACCGTGTTGATCGGGACCAACGACGCCCGGTCGAGCCTTGCCGGCTATCCCGTCGAGCAGGCCATGAAGCGCAAACGGCTCCCCCAGCGCCCGTCCGCGGGCTGGTTCCAACACTGCCTGGGAGCCGTCGTCGCACGGCTGCGAACGGAGACCGACGCGACGATCGGTCTGCTGTCGCTCCCGGTGCTCGGCCAACAGCTCGACGGAGCAGCGGCACAGGCATCGCAGGCGCACAGCCGGATGATCGCCGAGGTCGCCGCCGCCAACGAGGTGGCATACCTTCCGCTCCACGAACGCCAGACCGAGGAGCTGCGCCAAGCCGACCCGCCGCCGATTCCATACGTGGAGGTGAGGCCCGAAGCGACCGTCGGTGTCCTCGTCCAGCACGCAGTGCTGCGCCGCAGCCTCGACTCGATCTCGCGGCGGCGAGGTCTCGTGCTCACGACCGACCACGTTCACCAGAACAGCCGCGGCGCCGCCCTGATCGCCGAGGTCATCGACGCCGGTCTGCTGCCCCAGGGCGCGTAGCCGGTTCCGGCGCCCGGCCGGTCGGTTGGCGCCTAGCCGCGCGGAGGCGGCGGGAGACCCTGTCCCCCGCATGGGGGATCGGGGTCACCCAGCAACGGGAGGTTCCAGACCTGCCACCGGCGGCATCCTCGACGTATGACGACCTTCACCGCCCTCGCCCCCGCTCCCCGCTGGTCTCGTTTCGCCGCGCACGCCGTCACCTTCGTCGTGCTGCCGTCAAGCCTGTGGCGGATCGGCGTGGCCCTCGGCGCGAACCTCGGCTACACGGACGAGGGTCGCGCGGCGCTGGTCGGCGACACCGTGTGGGGACCGGCCTACATGATTGCGCTCAGCGTCCTGGCCGAGGTCGCCGCGCTGCTCACGCTCGCGCTCGTCCGGTCCCGGCCCGTCGAGGTCCCGCGGTGGTCGCCGGTCCTGCGCGGCCGGCCGCTTCCGCGTCGCTTCGTTCTCGCCGTCGCCTGGACCGGCGTCGCGCTCACCGCGGTGATCTGGACCCCGTTCGTGGTGTGGTGGACGCTGCCGCACGATGACATGACCACGACCGGGGCGCTCCTCGTCGGCTTCCTGTACCTGCCGCTCGTCGCATGGGCGCCGCTCCTGGCTGCCGTCACGTCCTCCTACCAGCGGCGCACCGCTCGGGGAACGCGATGAGCGCGCCACCTGAGCTTCTTGACGTCCATGGGCACCAGTGTCGACGGGCCGGCACCAACCTCGTGACCACTCCCATGCGCTCGGTGATGCGGCAGATCGCCTCGGCGGCCCGCAGCGCAGGGCAGCCGAGGCGATCACGCCCCTCGTGTCACAGCTCGACGGCCGGGGCGGCGTCACGCATGTCGAGCCGGTCCAACATGCGGTTGTACGGCGCGAACGCGGCCTCGACCTCGGCGCGGTCCACGTAGCGGGACAGGTCGTACCGGTGCGAGGGAGCGCCCTTCGGCTTGGCGATGACCTCGGCCAGATGCTCCTCGTCGCGAGTCGTCCACGTCGCCCCGATCGCCGAGTACAGCCGAGGGACCTCTGTGAAGGGGTCGGCACTGAGCTTGTGGTACGGCACGTCCACGACCGAGGACGGCGGCAGGCTCATCCGCGTCTCCAGGCCGCGCTGGACCTGGCTGACCAGATGATCCAACGCGGCTCGTCCGATCGCCTCAGGATCCACCTCGTGCAGGACCATGATCTGCAGGGTCTCCAAGAGGCTGGCGAACGAACCGATGACCGTGACCGGATCGCGGTGGGTCCACACGAACGTGGCGTCCGGGAACACGTGCCTGATCGTGTCCATGTCACCCAGGTGCCCCGGATACTTCAGCACCCACCGCTTGCGCTCGCGCCCGTGCTGGAGCACCTGCAGCCCCAGCTTCAGGTACTCGTACTCCGACCGCACATCCTGGTCGGCGAGCCACGCACTGTAGGACGGCATCGGCCCGCGCTGGAGCGGCCAATGGGCGCCGTGTGCGAAGAAGAGCACCGACTCCTCCGGCCGGTCGATATAGGTCGGGTGCTTTTCCTGGAGGCCGGGAGCAACCAGTTCCATGAGCGAAAGAGCCTGGCCGAGCTGCCTGATCACCTTCCGCTCCGTCCGCGGATCATGCAGAGCCGTGTGCGACAGCTCCCACGCCAGCGGGCCACGATGGTCGGGCGACTCTGCAAGGACCCGGTGGGCCAGAGTCGTCGCTGTGCGCGGCATCCCACACACGAACACCGGTGCCGTGATCGGTTCGTCGGCAACCTGCGGGTTCTCGGACAGCACACGGTTGACCCGCAGCCTGTTGGCGTACTTCCCCTGGACCTCGTTGAAGATGAGGAACCAGCCCAACGGCGACAGCCGCGGGATCTCGGCCGCTCCGTCGATGATCCTGCCGAGATCGTCGGCGAACGCCCGGTCCTGGGCACCTGCCTTCTTCTCCACCTGCGCGACCGCCTTTGCCCAGGACCCTGCGGGGTCCTGCTGACCCTTTGCGGAAACGGCCAGCACAGCATTCAGGACTCGGGTTGTGCGTGAGGTACGGCTCACGACTCTCCTCTGTTCGTGGTCACTACGTCTGTCGGGTAGTCACCACAGTCTGGTGCATAACGGACACCGCCAGCCATACCCGGAGCGTCACTCCGGTGGCCTGGGTCGCTGGCACGACCGTCGACGGTAGCCTGCAAGAGCCAAGGCCCGAGATCCGTGCGGAAGGCGGCGGGAGAATGCCTCCGATCACCGAGATCCGTCGGCTGCTGATCGCCGATCGCGAGCGCACGGCCGACCTGATCTCCTCACTTTCCGGCAACATTGCCTCGATGGTGGAGGCGTCACAGCTCACCACGTCCGACGACGAGCACGATCCCGAAGGGTCGACGATCGCGTTCGAGCGCACCCAGGCGAGCACGCTGCTCGCTGCGGCCAGGAACCACCTGGTCGACGTGGACGCGGCGCTCGCGAGGATCGCGGCCGGCAGCTACGGCTACTGCGAACGTTGCGGACAAGCAGTCGCACCTGACCGCCTGCTGGCCCGGCCCACGGCCCGCACGTGCATCGCCTGCGCTACCGCCGGTCGTTGACCCGACCGCTCAGTCCTGTCAGGGACACTGGGCTCTGTCAGGGACACTGGGCAACAGCAATGTCTGCCGAGACGAGGAGTCATAGGTGCCCCAGGGAACTGTCCGCTGGTTCGATGCCGACCGAGGGTTCGGCTTCATCGACCTCGGGAACGAGGCCGAGGACCTGTTCGTGCATGCGTCCGAGATCCTCGGCGACGACGGACCGAAGATGCTCCGCGAGGGGCAGGCCGTCGAGTTCGAGGTGGGCGAGGGTGACCGTGGCCCGCAGGCACGCCGCGTCCGGGTCACGGGCGACCGGGCTGCGGACACGCCCGTCGGCGTGCTCGGCACCGTCATCTGGTACGAGCCGGCCAAGGGATACGGCTTCGTCACGCCCGACGGCGGTCGTGACGAAGTCTTCGTGCACAGCTCGGCCATCGTCGGGGGCGGCGTGGTCTCGGAGGGGCAGCGAGTGGCGTTCCTCGTCGTCGCCGGGGAGAAGGGGCCGCAGGCGGACCACCTCCTACCGCTCGGGGCGGAGGCCGCCCGGCATGCCGGGCCCTCGGATGGCGCGGGCGGGACGGTGTCCTGGTACGACGACACCAAGGGCTTCGGGTTCATCGCTCCCGACTCGGGTGACGAGGACATCTTCGTCCACGTCAGTGCGCTCGGCTCGGGATTGACCGAGCTCTCCGAGGGTGCACGCGTGACGTATGACGTCGTCGACGGCGACAAGGGGCCCAACGCCCGCAACGTGCAGCTCGTGCGTGGCCCCGGGAGTGCGCGCGCGGCCACGGAACGTGGCCGGTCGAGCCGTCCCGCGGCATCGGGCGGGCCTGTGCGCGGAGGCGAGGGCACTGTCGCACGCTACGACGCGGACCGCGGTTTCGGCTTCATCACCCCCGATGCCGGGGGTGCGGACCTGTTCGTGCACGTGTCCGTCGTGCGGGGCGACGAGGTCCTGGAGGAGGGGGACCGGGTCCGCTTCAAGGTGCGTCAGAGTGACCGGGGGCCGCAGGCCGACAGTGTCGAACTGATGTGAGGTGCCGTCACGGCGTCGGCAGCCACGCGGTGCCCGAGGCGGATGCGCACTCACTTGAGTGCCAGGTGCGCCACGTGGGAGCGAGACCTGGACCTCGTCGGCTATCCGCGAGGTAGAACGGCCGCGGCGATGATGACGTTGTTCACGATGGCCGCGGTGACGGTGCGCGCCACGGCCTTTGCCGCAGCGTCCGCTCCCCAGCTGCCGTCCTTGAGCTCTTCGGCGCGGGCGATGACCGGGGAGGTCCAGGGGATGTCGCGGTCGAACTGAGGCAGAGTTCCGCTGCCATAAAGGAGCGCTGCGAGCGCCGCGGTGCGTTCCGTGGGCTCCGCGCCGTCGACGAGCACAGCACGGACCTCGGCGAGCAGGCCGTCACGGCGGCCGGTGTCTCCTTCCAGGAGCACTGAGGTCTGGAACAGGCCGAGTGCCTTCTGTGTGCGGCGGCGGAGGTCTCCGCGCTCGACGAGTCGGTCCAGCAACGGTTCACGCAAGGCGGGTCCCGTCGCAGCGAGGACGGTCTGCACACCTCGCGACTTGCCGGCGACGTACTCCCAGCTCGAACGAAGCAGGTGGTCGGTTGGTGGGTTGTCCGCGACGGCCTCTACGGTCATCGTGCCGATCCGCGTAGTGCCGGTTCGAACGTGGCCGCCGAGCCCGAGGTCTGCGAGCACTGCGCCCGCGAGAACCCAGTAGAGCGTGGTCTCGCCGGCGATGCTCCCCGCACTCCCCTGGCGACCAGAACTCGGCTGGAAGAGAAGCAGGAGTAGGTCCTCCGCCAGGGTCCGGGGCCGGAGCGTGGCAGAGTCGTTCGAGGCGGTGGCACGCGCGGGTCGTTGCTCGGTCATTGCTCGATCCCTTCCTCGTCCCTTATCGGTGTCAGACCGTCGGCATTGACCGGGTCGGTCCCTGCGACTGCCTGGTGCCATCCAAGAGCCTGTCGTCGGAACATGGTCAACTTCTCTCGGGCGGCTACTCCGCCTGTCCACCGGACGGCTGCTCACGCGCAAGGGCGTTGGCGCGGCTGAGGACATCCAGCTGAGCTGGGTTGTACAGCTCCGCCACCGCCTCCGCGAATGTCTCCGCCGTGACGAGCACGCTCTTGGAGAGGTGTGCGGCAGGATCGGTCAACCACGGATAGTCGATGAATGTCTGTCGAAGAGTCCTCGCGAGCCGCTCGGCAAGCGCCCGCCGTGTCTCCTCGTCCGCATCGGCGGCAAGCTCGTCGATCTCAGCACTGAGACCGTCGGAGTCGGCCTCAGCCATCTTCTGCACATCGGCGAGCGCTTCCTCGTCGTACAGCTGTGTGTAGATGTGGATCATCGAGGTATCGGCTTCGGACAGCCGCGATGCCACAGAAGCGAACCCGGCCGGCGTGTGCGCGGGAGACTCTTCACGGAGGATTGCGGCGATCTCCGCTCGAGACGTCGTCAAGCGTTCGATGCTCGCTTGGAGCTCGGCGTCGAGGTCGCGGAGAACGTCCGGTGCATGATCGGCTCCAGCGCCGACATCGCCGATCCGTGAGAGCGGCACGCCCAAGTCCGCGAGGCGTCGAATCCGAAGAAGACGCACGAGATGCCCGACCTCGTACAGCTTGTATCCGTTGGAGCGCCGCTCAGGCTCGTCGAGCAGCCCGATACGGTGATAGTGACGAACCGTGTTCACCGTTGTTCCAGCCAGGTCTGCCAGTTCGCGAGTACTCCACGGCATGTCCCATCCTCTCCGCGCTCACGGGGCGCAAGTGCGAACCCGCGTCGACCACCTGTGTCAGCAGAAACTATGTGGTCGGCACCGTGTCAAGGCACCGGAGCCGGACCTCCTGTCGGGATACGTCCTGTCACGATCCTGGAACGACCCCTGAGTGCCTCACGTCTGCAGCCGGTGTCTTCGCGGGGCCCGCGTGCCGGGTCCGGATCCACACGACCACCGCGACAGCGATGAAGACGAGGCTGCTCGGGATGAGCAGCGCCGGGGTGACGGCGCCGGCCGACCGATCGAACCTGTCGGTGAGGTCGGCGTGCAGGATGAACCAGAACGTGAAGGTCATGACGTTGTAGGCAGCGTGCATGACCGCGGCGACCTCCACTCCCCCGGTGCGCCACGTGACAAGGGCCGTCGAGACAGAGAAAACGACGTAGAACACGTGCCACCACAGGTCGCCCGCGGTATGGATCACAGCGAATACCGTCCCGGAAACCACGATGCCCAGGATGAGCGACGCCCACCGCGCGTGCACCCAGCTCCCTGCGATGCGGAAGACGAGGCCACGCAGACCGTACTCCTCTCCTGCTGATTGCAGGGGTACCAGCAGCACGACCACGACGAACCAGGCGATGAGGTCGCTGTGCGACCACACGGCAGTCGCGCGGGGTTCCAGATACTCGGTGACGGCGAGCGCGATCACGAAGAGAGGCACGATGACCGCCAGCGCGCGGCCGAAGAGGTCAAAGCGAAAGCGGGATACGACCGAGTGCAGTGACGGGCCGCGCACGCCGTAGAGCCAGCGCTGGATGAGCATGCTCCACGGGATGAGCAGCGCGGTGGCGGCCATGCCGGCCCCGATCGTCAGCGGAGTGAGCGCCTGTGGCTCGGTGCGGAAGAACCCGTCGATCCAGACGGCCAGAAGGTAGAACACCTGGATTGCGCCGAACATGCCTCCAACGAGGAGGAGGATGGCGAGCAGGCCGCGACCGATCCGTCGCTTCTCCCCGGCGAGCACCCGGTGGTACTCCACACCCGGTGGAATGGGCTTCGGACTCCGGATTCTTGATGTTGCAGGGGTCATTGGCACGTCTCCATTTCCTGTCCCGGGCCGTCAGTCGACACCGTGTTGCCGGGACACGGTCAAGGTCTGCCCGCGGACTGCGGCGTTTCTCGACCAGCTTCCGAAGCCACTGAATCCTCAAGCGTCATCCAGTGGTCACCAACCCGGAGTTCTACCAAATTGCCGGGCCAAGAGGACTTTGATGGAGTTTCCGACTTGACCATGTGCAGGCAACATGGTTTTCAGTGCCATCATGCACACGAGCTCTGGCACCACGGCCCTGCGCGTCCGTCCGCGGGCCTGGCTGGGCCTTTCGGCATTCATCGCCTACCTCGCGGTCTTCTACGCCATCTGGATCGTGAACGGAATCGACTACGCCCGCGTCGGGGAGAGCGAGAAAACTCTGCTGAGCTGGTACGTGGTGCCCCTCGCCGGAGGTCTCGTCGTACTTCTGATCGTCATCTCGGCCTTCGGATGGTGGCGACCATCACTACGGGAGACGAATCGGCTCCCGAGAGGTGCTGCCGTTATGCCGGCAATCATGGCCGCGGTGGCGATCCTCAATCTGGTGTTCGGTGAGTTCTCCCGAGTGACGATGACGATGTGGATCCTCCTCATCATCGGCAGCATCCTGGTAGGTTTCAACGAAGAAGTGGTCGCGCGCGGTCAGCTCTTCGTCGCGCTGCGCAGCCGGTTCGGCGAGGTGGGCGTCTGGTTCCTCTCCACCGCCCTGTTCTCGCTGCTGCACCTGCCCAACTTCTTCTTCGGCATCGGTGCGCTCGCGTTCCTCCAGGTCGTCATCCAGTTCGGACTTGGATCCGTCTACTACCTGGCGTTCCGCTCGACGGGGTCGCTGGTTCCTGCCATGCTCCTGCACGGTCTGTGGGACTTCTCGACCTTCTCGTCGAGCCTTCCTTACGCCGGACTTGCTGCCCCGTTTCTTGGGATCGCCGGCGTTGTCGTAGCCGTGGTACTCCTCGTGAAGGAACGAAGGCGGAACCCGAACCTGACGAGTGAGACGCTCGGCTGAAGCAGGTCAGCCCTACCGTGGCACGGGTGGCGGCCATCCGGGTGCGGAACGATCTCGTCCCGCACCCGGGAACCATGGCCGCGCCGAGCTCAGATCTGGTTGGTGCCACCGTCGACGTAGAGGTTCGAGCCGACGACATAGCTGCTCTGCTCCGAGGCCAGGAACGCCACCACCGCGGCAGCCTCCTCGGGCTGCCCCATCCGGCCCTTGGGCACCGTCGCGGCGACGTGGTCCTTCATGGCCCGGGCGGCCTCCTCGTCGCCGAAGGCGGCGGTGCCTCCGGGGGTCTCGATCCACGCCGGCGAGACCACGTTGACGCGAATGCCCCGGCCCTTGAGCTCGGTAGACCACGTCCGCGCGAACGACCGCACCGCCGCCTTCGACGCGGAATAGGCGCCGAAGGCCTCCATGCCGCGGTCGGCGGCCGTGGAACCGGTCAGGATCACCGATGCCCCCTCGTTGAGCAGCGGCAGCGCCTTCTGCACCGTGAACAGCGTTCCCCGGACGTTGATCCCGAAATGCTGGTCGAAGTGCTCCTCGGTGGTCTGCTCCAGTGTCACGAACGCACCGATCGCCGCGTTCGCCACCAGCACGTCCAGCCCCTCGCCCCGCGCCCGGACGACGTCATAGAGGCGGTCCAGATCCTCCAGCTTCGAGATATCGCCCGCCACTCCCGTGGCCCGATCCGCCCCGATGGTCTTGACAGCGGCCTCCAGCTCGACCGCACGTCGCCCCGTGACGAATACATACGCACCCTCGTGCGCACGAGTGGGCATTGCGCTTCGACTCGTTCTTGCACGTGCGAATCGGCGGCCTCGTGCGCGGCTCGTGCTGGTTGATCCTCGAAGGGCACGAGCGGGTGCTCCTGCGGGAAGGTGACACCTTCATGCTGGGCAACCCGCCGCCCTACGTGCTGGCCAGCACACTCGACGCGAGCCCGCGCCCTGCGAAGCCGGTGTTGGCGGGAGCCGACGACGGGCTGGTGCGGATCGGCGAGGAGTCCGAGGACGACCTCTACCTCTGCGTCGGGCACATCGCGTTCGACGACAGCAACGCGACGCTCCTGACCGATCTTCTGCCGCCGCTCGTGATCGTCCGCGCGGCTGACCCTCGCGGCCTGGAACTCGGGCAGTTGATCGCACTGCTGGCGACCGAGGTCGGGGTCGTCGCCGCGGGCAGCCCGCTGGTGCAGAACCACCTCGCGCAGGTGCTGCTCGTGCACATGCTGCGCGCTCACGCCGGCCAGACAGACCGGCCCACCGGCTGGCTCGGCGCCCTGACCGACGACGGCATCGGTACCGCCCTGCGGGCCGTGCACGCGGACGTGGCCCGCTCCTGGAGTCTCAAGGAGCTCGCGGAGATCAGCCACATGTCGCGTTCCGCATTTGCACAGACCTTCAAGAGCCACGTCGGGGTCCCGCCCCTGGAGTACCTGATCCAATGGCGCATGAACCTCGCCCGCGACGCCCTCGCCCACGACACGCTCTCGATCTCCGAGCTCGCACGAGCCACGGGCTACCAGTCCGAGAGCGCGTTCAGCACCGCGTTCCGGCGGGTGGTCGGCTCATCGCCCGCAAAGTTCCGCAACCAGGCACGGAAGCCGGAGCCGGCATCTCCCGTTCAACAGTGAGCGTCATCTACCGGGCCGGTGCCACCGAGCCACGGGGAACAGAGCAAGAGACGCATGACGGCGGGTGTCATTCATCGGGCGAGGAAGTCCTTGAGCGCACCGTTGACCTCGTCGGCGTGGGTCCACAGCAGGCCGTGGGGGGCATCCTCGATCTCGACGTAGTCGGCCTCCGGGAGAGCCGCGTGGAACCGGCGGGCCGTGGCGTCGATGGGCAGGATGTTGTCCTTCGTCCCGTGCAGGATCAGGGTCGGCTTTCCCGCGGCGCGAACAGCCTCCACGTCACTGCGGAAGTCTTCGAGCCATGACGGGACGACGGCGTACGCCGCAACGGGGGCGCTCTGGATCGCGACGTTCCAGCTGCCGGCCACGGTCTCCTCGCTGATCCGTGACCCGAGCGTTTCCTCCAGGTTGTAGAAGTTCTTGTAGAACTGTGTGAACCACGCGTACCGATCGGCTTTCGCGGCCGCGGCGATCTCGTCGAATCCCGCCTGCGGCAGCCCATCCGGGTTGTCGTCACGCTGCACCAGGAACGGTTCCAGCGAGGCGAGGAACGCCAGCTTCGCGACCCGCTCGTGCCCGTAGCGCGACACGTACCTGGCGAGCTCGCCGGTGCCCATCGAGAATCCGATCAGGACCACATCCCGCAGGTCCAGGGTCTCGAGCAGCGTGCTCAGGTCTGCCGAGAACGTGTCGTAGTCGTACCCCGAGCCGACCTTCGAGGACTGCCCGAATCCTCGACGGTCGTACGTGATCACCCGATACCCTGCGGAGAGGAGTTCCTGCGTCTGCTTCTCCCAGCTGTGACCGTTCAGCGGATATCCGTGGATCAGCACGACAGGCTGCCCGGACCCCTGGTCCTCGTAGTAGAGCTCGATCGGCGTGCTGTTCTCTTCGCCGACGGCGATGTATCCCATGATCTGACCTCTCAGCCCCGGCCGGCGGGTGCCGACCCCTGATCGTCAGCAGACACTGTGTGGTAACAACACGGTCAAGCCCGCCTGCCAGACGCCAGCCGCGCCTGAGTCGACATAATGACAGTTGTCAGCACATAGTTCAGTTCGGTGGGGCGACTCCGGAGGAGAGCGAAACTGTCGACACTTCTGGGCCGACACGCGGAGCGCCGCCAGGTCGAGCAGCTGTTGGGCGAGGCGAAGGCCGGGAACAGCGGCGCCCTCGTGGTCCACGGCGAGGCGGGTATCGGCAAGACCGCGCTCTTGGACCATCTGCGCACCAGTGCCGAGGCGCTCAGGTTCCGCATCGAGACGTCGACGGGCGTCGAAGCGGAGACGCAGTTCGCTTATGCGGGGCTGTACCAGATGTGCGCTCCGCTGCTCGATCAGATGCCCACATTGCCGGAACCGCAGCGGCTGGCCTTGTCGGTCGCGCTCGGCCGCGAGGCAGGTCCCGCCCCCGACAAGTTCATCGTGGGCCTGGCAGTCCTCGGTCTCTTCTCCGACGCCGCCGAGAGAAGCGGCTTGCTGTGTCTCGTCGACGACGCCCAGTGGCTGGACCGTGCCTCGGCCGAGGTGCTCGCCTTCGTCGCGCGCCGCGTCGGTGCGGAACGGGTGGCGATGGTGTTCGGCGTCCGCGACAACGGTGACGGCCATGCCGTCTTCGCCGGCCTACCTGAGCTACGCCTGAACGGACTGAGTGAGGCGGATGCCCGGGAACTGCTGGACTCGGCCCTCTCGGCGCCGCTGGACGGCGACGTGCGGGATCGGATCATCGCCGAGGCTCGCGGCAATCCGCTCGCGCTGCTCGAACTTCCCTCGCACTCGCAGCCCCTGCGACTCGCCGGCGGCTTCCAGCTCCCCGACATCTCGGACACTCCCGCTCGTGTGGAGACGGAGTTCCAGAACCGGGCCGCCGGGCTGCCCGACGAGACCCGGATGCTGCTGCTGATCGCTGCCGCGGACCCGACAGGTGACCCGTCCCTGCTCGGACGCGCCGGCGCCCGCGCCGGCATCGATCCGGGGTCGGCGGTACCCGCGGAATCTGCCGGATTGATCGAGATCGGCACTCGGGTGCGCTTTCGGCATCCTCTGGTCCGCTCGGCCGTCTATCGCGCCGCCGGGCATGCGGATCGCCGGCGCGCGCACGCCGCCCTGGCAGCCGCCACCGAGCCCACGCTCGAACCCGACCGCCGGGCGTGGCATGCCGCTCAGGCGACGTCCGGACCCGACGAACAGATCGCAGCCGAGCTGGAGCGATCGGCGGCGAGGGCACGTGCGCGCGGCGGTCACGCGGCCGCGGGAGCGTTTCTTCAGCGATCGACGGAATTGACACCAGATCCCGCTGACCGCGCACGACGAGCGCTGGAAGCAGCACACGCGCTGCGTGAGGCCGGTGCGCCGGAGCCTGCGCTCGCTCTCCTCGCAACGGCCGAGACCGGTTCGCTCGACACGCTGCAGCGTGCCCGGGTGGCGCTGTTGCGCTCGCAGATCGTGTACCACCTGACACGGCATCGAGACGCGCCGGCGATGCTCTCGGAAGCCGCCGAGCTCGTAGCCCGGAACGATCCGGAGCCGGCCCGCGAGATCCGCCTCGACGCGCTCGACCTGGCGATGATCTACGGCGATCCGCTCGGGCGGGCCATCGCCCGCGCGACGCTCGACGACCCCGCGATCGAGAGAGCTACGCGACCCGTGGACAGATTGCTCGTCGGACTCGCCACCACGATGGTGCGCGACTTCTCCGAGGGTGTCCCCGCACTGCGGGAGGCGCTGGAATCGTTGTGCGACGCCACGCGGGAGAACGGCGTCCAGGAGGATCAGCCCCGGTCCGGCCTGGGGTTCCCTGGCAAGAGCACCATCGGTATCGTCCACGACTTGGCTGGCCGGGTCGCCGTCGGGATTCTCGATGATGAGCTCGCCCACGAAATCTCCGAGAACTACGTCCGCTCCGCGCGTGCGGCCGGCGCACTCGCCGTGCTCCCTGCGGCGCTGAATCTGCATGCCAACGTGCTGGTCATCAGCGGCGAGCTCGCGCGCGCGCGTGAGCTCATCGCCCAGTCGACCACCATCGCAGAGGCCACGGGTGCCCTACCCAGCCGTCACTCCGAGACCATACTCGCCGCATGGGGCGGCGACCGGGCGACCTCGATCCGGCTGCACGGCGTCACGCTGCGGGATCCGGGCCATCCCGCGAGCGGTGCGGAGGTCGGTCTGGCGGAGTACGCGATGGCCGTGCTCTACAACGCACGGGGCGAGTACGCAAAGGCGCAGCGTGCTGCGGAGACGACATGTGCCGGTCTCGACCTGTCGTTGAGCACGGTCGGCCTCTCCGAACTGATCGAGGCGTCCGTGCGTGCGGGCGACCCGGACCACGCCGGGAGCGTGCTCGAACGACTGACTGCCCGGGCCGCAGCGTGCGACACATCCTGGGCGCGCGGTCTGGAAGCACGTTCGCGGGCGCTGACGATCGCTGACTCCTCTGCCGAGGCGCACTATCGTGAAGCGATCTCGCAGCTGCACGCGTCGCGGATCGCCGGCGAGGCCGCGCGGGCGCATCTCGTCTACGGAGAGTGGCTGCGTCGCGAAGGACGGCGTCAGGATGCTCGCGACGAGCTCGGAACCGCTCACGACCTCCTCTCGGGCATGGGCGCGGAAGCTTTCGCCGCTCGGGCAGCCAGTGAGCTGCGTGCCACGGGCGAGCGCCCGCGCAAGCACATGATGACCCAGTCGACCGATGCACTGACGGCCCAGGAACTGCAGGTGGCGAGGCATGTGACCGCCGGCGCAACCTCGCGGGAGGTCGGCGCACAGTTGTTCCTGAGCCCACGCACGGTCGAATCGCACCTGCGCAGCATCTACCGGAAGCTGGGAATCAAGTCCCGCCGCGAGCTGAGGCAGGTCCCGCTGCCGTGATCGCCCTCGGTGTGGAGAACCGTCGCTCGTGAACGGCGTCGCCCCGGGACGACGACCTCGGGTTGGCCGGCGACCGCGTCGTCGGCGACCGGACGCGGGTCACTGAGTACCGATCAATTCAGTACGGGTTCCGTAATTTCTACGGACGCGACGACCTCGCCTCGAGCGCGAGCATGTCGTCATGACATGGAGCACGCGCGAACTGGCAGATCTCGCGGGCACGACCGTGAACGCCATACGGCATTACCACACGCTCGGGCTTCTGGATGAGCCTCCGCGTACGTACAACGGCTACAAGCAGTACGGCGTCCGCGATCTGGTAAGCCTCCTGCGACTGCGCAGACTCGCCGGGCTGGGCCTCCCGCTCGCGCAGATCGGCACGACGAGCGGAAGCAGTGCGACGGACGCGCTGCGCAGGGCAGACACGGTGCTACGGGAGGAGATCGAGCGCTTCCGTCGGTCACGAGCCGGTATCGCGGCACTACTCCACGCAGGTGCCCCGGCCGACACGCCGCCAGGCTTCGAGGCGGTCGGCGCACGGCTGACCGAGTCGGATCGTGCTCTCATCCATGTCTGCACGCGGATCTACCCGCCTGCCGCCCTCTCGCGTCTTCGACTGATGGTCTCAGCAGAATCGGCCGAGGTGCGAGATCGGCTCCACACGCTGACATCCGGCGCGAGCGAGCTGACCCGGGAAGACCTCGCGGAGAAGCTCGCGGAGAGTGGTGTGCACTGGCGCTCCACCGTCTGGTTCGAGCCGACCGAGACCGGCGCACACGCGCCATCCGGCCCGCGCTTCTCGGAGCAAGTCTTCAGCGAGACGTTGGCCGCGCTCTACAGCCGCGCTCAGCGAGACGTCCTTCGACGGGCCGATGTCGCGTTGCGCGCACAGCAGCACACCGCAAGCCCCCGGAAAGCCGGACAGGGCGTGCCTCCTGTTCGGAGGCACACCCTGGTTGCATCCCCGCGGCCTCAGTGATCCTCACCGGAGATCGTCGTCGTACCGCTCTCCGGTCAGCACTCCTGCCACCAGCAGTGCGGCCAGGCGGGCGGCGTCGTAGTGGGAGTCGTTGGCGCCGCCGATGCAGAGGTTGCCGATACCGCGCATGAGCATGTACCCGGTCACTCGTCCGGGGGCGTCCGGTTCGAGCGCGGCGTCCAGCAGTTCGTCGCACACCGGCACGAGGCGGTCGACGAAGTACTGGTGCAACGTGTTCACGCCTTCCGTGTCCGACCCGAGCGCCCCTGCGAGACCGTGCTTGGTCACGAGGAAATCAACGAAGCCCGCGGCCCATCGCTGCAGGGCGGCTCCGGGGTCGCCTGCCTCGCGCAGGAGAGCCGGACCGGCTTCGGCCAGCGCTTCCACCTGGTGCTGATAGACGGCTGCCACCAGCGCCGGGCGCGTCGGGAAGTGCCGGTAGATCGTTCCCATGCCCACCCCGGCGCGCTCGGCGATCAGTCGGACCGGCGCATCCACGCCGTCCGTCACGAAAACAGCAGCGGCAGCGTCCAGCAAGGCCTGTTCGTTGCGCCTCGCATCGACGCGTTTCGGGCGAGCTGTCGAGCCGGTGGGGCCAGGTGTCGTCATGGGAGCCTTCGGTGATACTTGCCAAGCGGAGCAACGCTCCGTATCGTTTCGGAGCGGCGCTCCGCTTCTATTGTCACCGACGGAGACCTCGAACACAAGGACCAGTGATCTCCCATGAGCGGTACTCCCCCACGGACCGACACCCCGATCATCCACGCCCTCGACGACATCGTGGGGTTCGGCGACCGAGTGGTCTCTACCGCCCCGGTGCGCCTGGATGCCCCGGGCCGACCACTCCCGCTCGACGTCCGGGTCTCCGCCCCGGCGAACGGCCAGACTCTGCCGGTTCTGCTGTTCTCGCACGGCAACGGCTGGTCGCTCGACGGGTACGCGCCCCTGACGGCCTTCTGGGCGTCTCGTGGGTTCGTGGTCGTCCAACCGACACACCTGGACTCCCGTCGCGACGGCATCGGCTTCGACCACCCCCGGTTCGGCCAGGTCTGGACCGAACGGCACGCCGACCTCCTACGGATCATGGACCAGCTCGAGTCGATCGAACAGACCGTGCCAGGCCTCGCCGGGCGGGTCGACCGGGAACGGATCGTCGCGGCCGGGCACTCCTGGGGCGCACAAACCGTGCAGATGCTGCTCGGCGCCCGCGTCCTCGACAGCACCGGCCAGGTCGGTCAGGACTTCGCGGATCGGCGTGTCATGGCCGGAGTACTCCTGGCCGCCACCGGGATCGGCGGCCAGGAGCTGCACCCGTTCGCCCAGGAGCACTTCCCCTTCATGAGCCCGTCGTTCGCCGAGCTGATCACGCCCACGCTCGTGGTAGCCGGCGACCACGACCGGTCGAAGATGTCCAGCCGCGGCCCGGACTGGTTCACCGACGCCTACGCCCACAGCCCGGGCGCCACGGACCTGCTGACCCTGTTCGGCGCCGAGCACTCGCTCGGTGGCATCCCGAGCTGGGAGGCCGCAGAGACCACCGACGAGAACCCCGAACGGGTCGCGGTCCTGCAACGACTGACCACCGCCTACCTGCGCAGCGCGATGGACCCGACCGACGCCGGGTGGGCCAAGGCCACCGCGACGCTGGCCGAGGCCGGTGCGGAACTCGGCCGCATCGACAGCAAGATGCTCTGAGTCGGGTGTCCGGCCCCTGGCGAATCTGGCTCCACCTTCGGCGAGTCGCCGCTGGCCCGCCCCTGCCTGCGAGCCCCATCAGCTCTTCGCACCTCCTACCGGGTCAGCACACCGTGCACCGCGTCGACGACGGTCTGGAAGACCGGGTCGGGTGCCGCCTCGGCCGTGTGGCGAACGGCGCCGCTCCACGCCGTCAGCAGGTCCTCCCCGGCCGAGGCACTGCCCTTCAGCTCATCAGCGAAGACGCGTATCGCACGCCCCGTCGCGGTGTCATCACGTCCCGCTGCCGCACCTGCCGCCTCGACAGCCCGCACGACGAGGCCCTGGTCCGCGTCGGCGTTGTCGTCGCAGGTCTCGCTGAATGCCTTCAGCCCGGCTTCCCACGACCTGCTCTCGCTCTCGACGGCGTACGGGTACCAGGCCCGGGCCGCGGCGCGCAGTGCTCCACCCGCCCCTGCCCCGATCTCGTCGGCGACGCGAGCCGCGTCGGCGGCAGCCCTTGCGCCGGCTCGAAGCGAGACGAACGTCGCGCCGTCCGGCGCGTCGGCGCGCTCTCCCGCCGCTGCGATTGCTTCGTATGCGGCGCGCACGCAGCCCGCCTCGAGTAGCCGTGGGCCGGGCACCTCGGCAGCCCGTGCGATGTCGGCTCCGAGGGCATCCCTACCGAGGGCATCCGGGTCGATTCCGTGCGAGAGCTTGTGGGCGAGCGCCCGCGCAGTACCTGGTTCAGTACCCATGTCGCCTCCTGAAGATGGTGTTGCGACGGTATGGGACCCGCGCCACCGCGCGGTTACTACCCGTTGTCCACCCGATGAACGAGACCGGGCTCAGCAGGGGTGACGAGTTGACCCTGTTCCAAGGACACGGTCTCTACTGGGGGGCGAGCCGAGATGACTCGGAATCCGCAGCCAGCAACCACAAGGAACCCTGCCATGAACCCCCTGGAGCAACTCGTCAACGGCTTCCAAGATCTCGTGGGACAGGTTCCCGAGGCCATTCAACCTGTCGTCGTGCTGCTCGCCGGCGCGATTCCGTTCATCGAGGGCGAGGTGGCAGCGATGATCGGTGTCGTCGGCGGCCTCAACCCCATCGTGGCAGGCATCGCCGCAGCTTCAGGAAACTTTCTCTGCGTTCTCCTCGTCGTGCTCCTCACCTCGAGGGCGCGCGCAGCCGTCGTCCACCGCCGCGCGAGCCGTGTCGGAGCGGGCGTGGGGGCTGCGGGAGTTCCCGAGTCGTCGGCAGACCTCGCTCGGACAACGCCTGCCAAGCCCGAGTCAAAGGGCCGCCGACGCTTCAAGAAGTGGCTGGTCCGGTTCGGTGTTCCTGGCGCGAGCATTCTCGGCCCGCTCGCCATCCCGACCCAGTTCACGTCCGCGATGCTCGTCGCCGGAGGGACCCCGCGAGCGTGGGTACTGTTCTGGCAGGCAGTCGCGATCGTTCTCTGGACGGTCGTGGCGACCATCTCGTCGTGGCTCGCGCTGCAACTCGTCGTTCCCGTCTGAACCGCTGAATGCGGCCTTGTCGGTGCGCGGCGACCCGGACGGCTTTCTGTTCGATCTCAACCAGTGACGGAGACTCCAGTGCAACTGTTGCGACTGCCCGACGGGCGGGATCTCGAGTACGAGGTACGAGGACCGAGCACAGGACCGGTCGTCCTGTTCCACCACGGCATGCCGGGCTCGGCCGTCCCGATGGACACGGTCCTTGGCTCGATGACGGCGCGCGGGTTCCGGGTGATCACGTACTCGCGGGCAGGGTACGGCGCATCAAGCCCCGCCACCGGTCGGAGCGTCGCCGACACCGCTGCCGACTGCGCCTTCCTGCTCAGCCGTCTCGGCGTCGAGCGCTACCTGGTTGTCGGCTGGTCCGCCGGTGGACCACATGCGCTGGCCAGCGCGGCGGTTGCTCCTGCGAACGTCGAGGGGGTACTGGTCGTCGCTTCGTTCGCGCCATTCGACGCCAGGGGCCTCGACTACGTCGCCGGCATGGGTGCCCAGAACGTCGCACAGTTCGGGACCGCCGGACAGGGGGAACCAGCGGTGCACGAGCTCGTGGGACAGATGGCCTCGGCGGTCCGGGGCCACGCCTCGTCAGACGTCGCGGCCGAGATGGCGTCCTTGCTGCCGCCGGTGGACCTGGCGGTGCTGACCGCCGAGTACGGCGCGGACAACGCGGTCAACATGGACCATGGCTTGTCGGGAGGGGACGAGGGCTGGGTCGCGGACCTGGCCGCGCTCACCAGCCCATGGGGCTTCGACCTCGACGCCGTCACGGCACCCGTCGAGCTGTGGCACGGCACCGCGGACCAGATGGTCCCGGTCACCCACGGCCGGTGGCTGGCCGAACGCCTGCCCACGGCGCAGGTTCATCTGAAGCCCGGGCAGGGCCACCTCTCGTTGGCGATCGGCAGCCTGGGCGAGAAGCTCGAGACGCTGTCGGACCGGACCGTGCCCCTGCGCTGAGCCCTGCACTACGACGACCGGGACCACCCGGCACGACGCCTCTCGCGCTCCCGACCGGAAGGATCAGGCGACGATGACAGACTCCCAGCCACGGGCGAGCAGTGTGCTGCTGCCTTGCGGCCCGCCCGACACACAGACGAATGGAGGGACTGACCGTGGACGTTGAGCGTACCGAGCTACCCGGGATCGGTGTCCGGTTCGAGTTCGAGACCAAACGAGGAGTACGCCTGGGTGTCGTCGCCCACCGCGATGGGCGCCGCGACTTCATCCTCTACGACCCCGACGACCCCGACTCCGCCCTCGAGTGCATCAACCTCGACGCCGACGAGTCCGGGTCCATGGGCGAGCTGCTTGGTGGCGCCCGCGTCATCGAGAAGCTCAACCGGCTGCATCACGAGATCGACAACCTCGTGTCACGGCAGCTTCTGGTCGACGCGACCAGCCCCTATGCGGGCCGGCCCCTCGGTGACACCCGGGCGCGTACCCGCACCGGCGCCTCCGTCGTGGCGATCATCCGCGACTCGGGCGTCGAGACCGGGCCCTCGCCGTCGGCGATCCTGCACGTCGGCGACCGCCTGGTGACGATCGGCACCGAGGAGGCAGTCACCAAGGTCAGCCGCATCCTGCGCGGACTCGAGTAGACCTTGCACCACCTCGTCGAGGTCTTTCTGCAGCTCGGGCTGGTCATCCTGGGCCTGGGCGTCCTGGGCGCGGTCGCCGGTCGCTTCGGGATCTCAGCCATCCCGCTCTACCTGCTCGGAGGGCTGGCGTTCGGAGTCGGAGGCATCCACGATCTCGGGGAGATCACCGAGTTCCTCGACATCGGGGCCGAGATCGGCATCGTCCTGCTCCTGTTCACGATCGGCCTGGAGTACACGCCCCGCGAGCTGGTCGGCACCATGCGCACCTCGTGGCGGGGAGCGATCGTCGACCTGCTCCTGAACGCCACGCCTGGTGCACTCTGCGCTCTGCTGCTCGGGTGGGGTCCGCTGGCCGCGGTCGTGTTCGGTGGTGTCACCTACATCTCCTCCTCGGGCATCATCGCCAAGGTCATGACCGATCTGGGCTGGCTCGGTAACCGCGAGGCGCCGACCGTACTCTCGCTGCTCGTGGCCGAGGACCTCGTCATGGCGATCTATCTTCCGATCGTCACCACGATCCTTGCCGGGCTGGCGTTCGCGCAGGCCGCATGGGGTCTCGCGCTGGCGCTGCTCGCCGTCGGCGCCGCCTTCCTGGTCGCCTCCCGCGGGGGCAGCGTCCTCTCGCGGTTCCTCGCCTCGCCCAGCGACGAGATCCTCATGCTCAAGGTCCTCGGCGTCATCCTGGTCGTCGCCGGCCTCGCCGAACAGGTCCACGTCTCGGCCGCCGTCGGCGCCTTCTTCGTCGGCATCGCCTTGTCGGGTGAGGTCTCCCACCAGGCGGAGCGCATCCTGAACCCGCTCAAGAACCTGTTCGCGGCCATCTTCTTCGTCAACTTCGGCCTCCAGACCGATCCGCAGTCCCTGCCTCCTGTGCTCGCCGCGGCCGCAGGTCTCGCCGTGCTGACGGTCGGTACGAAGTTCGCCACCGGCTGGTGGGCGGCCCGCCAGGCCGGCTCGGCCTTCACCGGCCGGTTGCGGGCCGGGTTGCTGCTCCTTCCCCGTGGAGAGTTCTCCATCGTCATCGCCGGCCTCGGGGTGTCGGCCGGGCTTGATCCGCAGCTGGGCTCGATGGCCGCCGCCTACGTGCTGATCCTGGCCGCACTCGGACCACTCGCACCGCGCCTGGCCGATCCGATCTCGACCAGACACCGCAAGAAACTCCGCGCCCGCCGGCTGAGGTCCACAACGGATGTCGAACACGTGGTGTGATCTCCCCGTCGAGAAGCCGCGGACGAAGGACGGAACTCACCCCGGATGCGCTCAGAGTAGCGCTCGCGCACTATTCTGAGCAGGCGGGTCGGACACGACGCGGCAGACGCAGGCGAAGGAGACCGTGGTGAGTGCAAGTCAGCCGTCGAGCGTCCAGCTCGCGCACGTCGCGCGGGAGCATTACGTGAACGGCAAGTCGCGCGTCGAGATCGCCAACGAGACGGGGCTCAGCCGGTTCAAGGTCGGGCGGATGCTGGACGAGGCGGTGTCGCGCGGAATCATTCGGTTCGAGATCGTGAGTACGCCCGGGGTGGACCTCGACCTGTCCATGGAGCTCAAGAACCGCTATGGGCTGGACCATGCGATCGCCGTCGATGTGCCGTTCGACTCCGACGCGGCCGCGCAGGCCGCACTCGGCACCTCAGCCGCCAGCTTCATCGACGAGCTGGTCGGCCCGGAGGACATCCTCGGGCTGACGTCGGGACGCACGCTCAACGCGATGGCGCGCGAGATCAGAGGGCTCCCCTGCCGGGTGGTGGTGCAGCTCGCCGGTGTCGCCGGGCCGATCCAGGAGAGCGGGCTCGAGGTGATCCGCCGCCTGGCGAGCTTCCCCGACGTCCAGCCCTGGCCGATCTACGCCTCGCTGGTGATGAGCGACGCACAGACCGCGCGCGGCGTGCTCCGGCAGCCGGGCGTGACCGCCGCCGTGGAGATGTTCGACGAGGTCACCGTCGCCCTGTGCGCCATCGGCTCCTGGGATCCGCCGAACTCGCTCATGATGATGAACCCGGCCATCACGGACCAGGACCGCGCGCGGCTCCTGCGCCGCGGGGTCGTCGCGGAGATCGCGGCCACGCTCGTCACCGATTCCGGAGAGGTGGTTCACGACCTGGACGAGCGCTGCGTCGCCGTCACCGACGAGCAGCTGCGCTCGATCCAGTCCCGGATCGCCATCGCAGGCGGTCCGACCAAGACCCGCGCGATCCGAGCGGTGCTCACCGCTCGGCTGCTGACCGGGCTCGTCACCGACTCCTACACGGCTAGCCGACTCCTGGGCGGATAGGACCAACATGCCGAGACGACTGGTCGCCGGAGTCGATTCGTCAACCCAGCAGACGAAGCTGGTCGTCGTCGACTCCGTCACGGGCGAGCTGGAACGATCGGCCGCACGCCCCCACCCCGACGGCACGGAGGTCTCGCCGGACCACTGGTGGTCCGCGTTCGAGGGCGTCGGCGCGGACCGGGCGACCGGCGCCGCGGCCGTCAGCATCACGGCGCAGCAGCACTCGACGATCTTCCTGGATCGCGGCGGCGTACCCGTACGCGACGCCATCCTGTGGAACGACCTGCGCGCTATCGATGCCGCGGACCGGCTGCGGGGCGAGCTGGGCGACCAGACCTGGCTGGACGCGGTGGGCCTGCTGCCGGACGCGGCACACCCCGTCAGCAAGCTGCGCTGGCTTCGTGAGCACGAACCGTCCCGGGCGCGGCAGGTCAGCAGCGTGACCCTTCCGCACGACTGGCTCACGTGGAAGCTCCTCGGAGCGGCGAGCGACAGGATGGCGACAGACCGGTCGGACGCCTCGGCGACCGGCTACTGGTCGGTGAAGGCCGGTGCCTACGACCACGCGCTGATCACCCACAGCCTCGGACACGACGTGAACGTTCCCGAGATCCTCGCGCCCCACGGGAGCGCGGGGACAACGGACTCCGGACTCGTCGTCGGCGCCGGGTGCGGTGACAACGCCGCCACGCACCTCGGCCTCGAGACCGAGTTCGGTGACGTGGTGATCTCGATCGGCACCAGCGCCACCGTGTCGATGCGGTCCCGCTCCCCCGCGCACGACGTGAACGGCTACATCGACAGCATGGCGGACGCCAGAGCAGGCCATATCCCGATCGTCGCGATGCTCAACGGTGCCCGGGTGCTCGCCGCGACGGCGGGGCTGCTCGGCGTCAGCCTCACGCGGCTCGACGAGCTCGCCCGCTCCGCACCGCCGGACGCCGGCGGCGCCCTCTGTGCTCCGTACCTGGACGGTGAGCGCAACCCACGCGTACCTCGCGGCGCGGGCGCGTTCGAAGGGCTCTCCCGGTCGTCCCTGAACCCCGCGACCTTTGCTCGCGCGGCACTGCTCGGCCTGGGCTGTGCGATCGCCGATGCCGTCGACGCCCTGATCGCCTCGTTCGGCGAGCCCCGGCGGGTGCTCGTCGTCGGTGGCGGATCACGCTCGCGGGAGCTGCGGGCCACCATCTCCGACCTGCTCGGCCGACCCGTCCTGTGGCCCGAGCAGCGCGAGCACGCGGCATTCGGAGCGGCCCGGCAGGCAGCCTGGGCCCTGACCGGCGAGCTTCCGTCGTGGGGCGTCCCGCTCACCTCCGCCGAGACGCCGTCGGACGACAGGGGCTGGACGGCCGCGGTGCGCACCCGGTACGCCGGCCTGACCCAGAAGCTCGCCACGCCGCGATAGCCCGAGGTCCACCATCTCGCGTACGGCACGGGCCGTCCGCGACGTTTCCGCACGCCCGCGCCCTCGACACCCTTTCGACGCGCCCTCGATGCGCCCTTGCGTGCGCAGCGCCGCTCACTGTTGCGCACTGCTCACATGAGCAGGTGCTCTTGCATTCTGCTGTCGCGCACTTTATCGTCGCGATATCGCCAGTGCCGGCGATGTCACGAACTAAGGAGCCGACGTTGTCCGACACCGTGGTGGATGACTCCCCTGAGATGCCGATGCTGCGGTGCCGCGGCGTCGAGATGGCCTTCGGCGGCGTGCCCGTCCTCAAGGGCATCGACCTGCAGCTACGACCGGGATCGGTCACAGCCCTGGCCGGCGAGAACGGCGCAGGCAAGTCGACACTGATGAAGATCGCCTCCGGCCAGTACCGGCCGACGGCCGGCGCCGTCGAGGTACGGGGGCAGTCGCTGCCGTCCGGCAACATCCGGGCCGCCGCCGATCTCGGCGTGGCGATCGTGCCCCAGGAGCTCGCCTCGATCCCCGAGCTGACCGTGTACGAGAACCTGTTCATCGGCAGAGAGCTGCGCACACCGCTGCGCACGCTGGACCGCCGGGCCATGATCGCCGAGACGCGGACGAACCTCGCCGGCTTCGGGCTGGACGTCGACCCGCGAACCGTCATGGGCTCGCTCCCGGTCGGTGTCCGCCAGATCATCGAGATCATCAAGGCAACGAGCCGTGGGGCGCGCGTGCTGCTGCTCGACGAGCCGACCAGCGCGATCGCGGAACGGGAGGTCGCCCGGCTGGCGGAGGTGGTCAGAAACCTCCGCGACCAGGGCGTCGCCGTACTGTTCACGTCCCACAAGATGGAAGAGATCCGCGCGATGGCGGACCGGGTGGTCGTGCTGCGCGACGGAGGGCTCGTCGCGGACGCGGACCTGACGACCATCACCGACGACGAGATCGTCACCGCGATGATCGGCCGCGAGCTCGAGAACCTCTTTCCCGAGCTGCCGCCCCACGGCGACGAGGTCGTCCTGCAGGTCACCGACGTGGTCGTGAGCCCCGGCGCCGCACCCGTCACCTTCAGCGTGCGCCGAGGAGAGATCCTCGGCCTGGCCGGCCTGGTCGGCGCCGGACGCACCGAGCTCCTCGAGTGCATCTACGGGATCCGGCGCCCGCTCGCGGGCACGGTCGCGGTCGCCGGCTCGCTGCTCCGGCCGGGCGACCCCCGGTCGGCCATCGGCCGCAACGTCGCGATCGTGCCCGAGGACCGCAAGGGAGCCGGTGCCGTGCTGTCGATGAGCGTGCTGGACAACGCGACGCTGCCGCGTGTCGCCGCCTTCTCCCGGTACGGGCTGCTCGCGGACCGCCGACGGACGGACGCGATCGGCACGGCGATGAGCTCGATGAACCTCAAGAGCGACGGGCTCGGCCAGCGCATGGAGAACCTGTCCGGCGGGAACCAGCAGAAGGTGGTCCTCGGCCGCTGGCTGACCGGCACCGTCGACGCGCTCCTCCTCGACGAACCGACGCGGGGCGTGGACGTCGGCGCCCGCACCGAGATCTACCGCATCATCGCCGAGCTCGCGGACCAGGGCATGGCCGTGGTCATGGCCTCCAGCGACATGCCGGAGATCCTGTCGCTCTCGCACCGTGCGCTCGTGATGCGCGACCACACGGTCGCCGGCTCGCTGACGCGCGCGGAGCTCTCGTCGGCCGACGTCCAGGACGTCATCTTCCGCCTCGCCTCCGGCCAGGAGGCGCACACCCATCTCATCCTCGAGGAGAACGCATCATGACAACCTCCAGTGCGGACGTCGCGACGACGCACGCTGCACGTGACTGGGCCGGCACGGTCGGTAACTTTCTCGTCCGGCACATCATGATCGTGGTCATGGTGGCGATCATCGCCTTCTTCGCCTACCGCAGCGCCCGGTTCGCGACCCCCGACAACCTGATGACGATCCTCGTCGCGGCCGCGCCGTTCGCGCTCATCGCGCTCGGACAGACACTGGTGATCCTGACCGGCGGCATCGACCTCTCGGTCGGCAGCGTCATCGCGGCGAGCGCCATGGCCGCGGCCTGGAGCGCGAAGAACATGGGCGACAACCCGCTGTACCCCCTGGGCGCCGCCGTGCTCGCCGGTCTCGTCGCCGGTGCCATCAACGGTCTGGTCGTGAGCCGGCTGAACGTGCCGCCGTTCATCGCCACCCTCGGCATGCTCACGCTCGCCTCCGGCGTCGCGTACGTCATCGGGAACGGCGCGCCGATCAACGGCCTGCCGTCGTCCTACGGGGTCTTCGCGAACACCAGCGTCGGCGGCATCACCATCCCCGTCCTCCTCATGATCGTCGCGATCCTGGCGTTCGCGTTCATCATGCGGCGCACCGCGTACGGGCTGCGGGTCTACGCGCTCGGCGGCAACCGCCTCGCCGCGGAGATCGCCGGCGTGCGGTCCAAGGGGATCCTGTTCAGCGTCTACGTCATCAGCGGGCTCCTCGCCGGACTTTCCGGCCTCATGCTGTCGTCCCGTGTCATCACCGGCGCCCCGAACCTCGGGCAGGGCTACGAGCTCGACGCCATCGCCGCGGTCGTGATCGGCGGCGCGAGCCTCATGGGTGGCCGCGGGACGGTCTGGGGCACCGCGATCGGACTGCTCCTGATCCAGACCATCAACAACGGTCTCGACCTGCTCCTCGTCCCTGCCTACTGGCAGAACGTGATCAAGGGCGTGATCATCGTCGCCGCCGTCGCCGTCGACGTGTGGGCCGCGAAACGACGCAAGTAGCCGGGTACCCGGATGCATTCCGTACGAATCCCCTCAACGACGAAGGACACAGCACCATGAAGCACACGCTCACCACCATCGCCTCGGCCTCGGTCGCCGTCGGCATGGCCTTCTCCCTGACCGGCTGCGGCGCCGGTGACCCGAACGCAGGGGCGGACACCGTCACCGTCGGCGTCACCGTCTACGACATGTCGTCGTTCATCACCCAGGGACGCGAGGGCATGGAGGCCTATGCCTCCGCCAACGACATCGCCCTGCAGTGGAACTCGGCCGGCGGCGACGTCTCCACGCAGGCCAACCAGGTCGACCAGTACATCAGTGCGGGGGTCGACGCGATCATCATCGTCCCGGTGCAGGCCGACGCGCTCGGGCCGCAGGTCGAGGCTGCCCGGGCCCAGGACATTCCGGTGGTCGCCGTGAACACGTCCCTCTCCGGGGTCGAGGTCGCCGCGAGCGTGCAGCCCGACGACGTCGGCGCGGGCGCGCAGGAGGCGACCCAGATGGTCGATGCGCTGGGCGGTGAGGGCAACGTCGTCATCCTCGAGGGCCCGCTCGGCTCCTCACCGCAGCTCGATCGCCGCGAGGGCATCGACAGCGTCCTGGCGGAGAACCCGGGCATCGAGGTGCTGGCGCACGACACCGCGAACTGGAGCCGTGACGAGGCCGTCAACCGCACGCGGAACTGGATCTCCGCGTTCGGTGACGACATCGACGGCGTCATCTCGCAGAACGACGACATGGCCCTCGGCGCCATCCAGGCTCTGCGCGAGGCCGGCATCGAGGACGTACCGGTGGTCGGCATCGACGGCATCGAGGACGGCCTCCGCGCCGTCGAGTCCGGGGACCTGATCGGCACGTCGCTCCAGCACGGCACGGTCGAGCTCGCCACGGGTCTCGCCGTCGCCGCCCGCGTCGCGCGCGGCGAGGACGTGGACACCGAGCACGTGTACACGATGCCGGCGGTCACCGCGGAGAACGTCGAGGACGCCATGACCAACGTCGTCACCGAGCGCGAGGCGTTCCTCCAGGAGCTGCCCGCACTGATCGACGAGAACCTCGACGCCGGGAACATCGCGTACGAGGGCCTGCCCGGACAGACCCGCTAAGGAGCACCGATGACAACCCTCTACAACGACCCAGCCGAGTTCGCGGAGGAGCAGCTCGCCGGGTTCGTCGACCTCTACGCGGACCGCCTTCGCGGAGTTCCCGGCGGAGTGATCAGCCACCGCGGCCCCGAGCCGGTCGTCGCCGTCGTCGTCGGCGGCGG
Source organism: Promicromonospora aerolata (assembly GCF_042682255.1). NCBI lineage: Bacteria > Bacillati > Actinomycetota > Actinomycetes > Micrococcales > Promicromonosporaceae > Promicromonospora > Promicromonospora aerolata. The sequence goes on along the minus strand of NZ_JBHUHF010000001.1, from coordinate 650,792 downwards.
ATCAGGACACTACCCCGCGTTCGCGGGCCTGGTGGGCCCCGGGTTCGCCGCGGGCGCCGTCGTCGGGAACATCTTCACGTCCCCCTCCGCGACCCAGGTCTACTCCGTCGCGAAGGCCGCCGACCAGGGCCGCGGCGTGATCCTCACCTTCGGCAACTACGCGGGCGACGTGATGAACTTCGGCATCGCCGCCGAGCGACTGCGCCAGGAGGGCATCGACACCCGCATCGTGCTCGTGACGGATGACGTCGCATCGTCACCCGACCGGGACGAGCGGCGCGGCATCGCCGGTGACTTCGTCGTCTTCAAGGCGCTCGGCGCCGCGGCCGCGGCCGGCGCGGACATCGACGAGGTCGAGCGTGTCGGCCGGGCCGCGAACGACGCCACGCGGACGTTCGGGGTCGCCTTCTCGGGCTGCACCATGCCGGGCGCCCACGACCCGCTGTTCGTCGTGCCCGACCGCCACATGGGCGTCGGCCTCGGCATCCACGGCGAACCCGGCATCCGCGACGCCTCGCTGGTGCCCGCACGCGACCTCGCACGCATGCTGCTCGACGGCATCCTCGCCGACCGGCCCGACACGGCAGGCGAACGCGTCGCCGTGATCGTCAACGGCCTGGGGACGACCAAGTACGAGGAGCTGTTCCTGCTCTGGCACGAGATCCGACAGCTGCTCGACGGCGCCGGCCTCGTCCCCGTCGAGCCGGAGGTCGGTGAACTCGTGACCAGCCTCGACATGGGCGGCTGCTCACTCACTCTCACGTGGTTGGACGACGAGCTGGAGTCCACCTGGCGGGCGGACGCCTATGCGCCCGGCTACCGGAAGCACCGCGCCGCGATCAAGGAGCTGCGCCCGGCCGTCATCGGCGACTCGTCCGACGGCGAGACCACGGCTCCGAAGCCCAGCGCGGCGGCCACCCGGATCGCTCCCTTGGTCGCGACGGGGCTGCGGGAGCTGCAGGACGTGCTCGGGACGCACGAGGACGAGCTCGGGCGCATCGACGCGATCGCCGGCGACGGGGACCACGGCCGCGGCATGGTCAAGGGCGCCGATGCGGCGGTCCGCGCCACGCAACCGCTCGACGCCGCCGGCCCTGGCTGGCTGCTGCGCAGTGCGGGCCGCGCCTGGGCCGCCGAGGCGGGCGGCACGTCGGGCGTGCTGTGGGGCGCCGGCCTCGAGGCCGCGGGCAGCGCGCTCGGTGACACCGCCGACCGGTACGACGCCGCCGACGCCGCCCGCGCCGTCGACGCCTTCGTCCACGCCGTCCTCGAGCTGGGCCAGGCGCAGGTGGGCGACAAGACGCTCATCGACGCGGCGGTCCCGTTCCGCGAGACGCTCCGCGCCGCACTGGCCGACGGCGAGCCTCTCGACGTCGCCTGGCGATCCGCCGCCGACGCCGCGAAGGACGCCGCGGCCGCGACCGCGCCCCTCGCTCCGAAGAAGGGACGTGCCCGGCCGCTCGCGGACAAGAGCATCGGGACCCCGGACGCGGGCGCGACCTCGTTCGCGCTGGTCGTCGACGCCCTGAGCGCTCTCCAGACCCCCCACCCACTGGCAGAAAGGAACGCCCGATGAGCGACACCACGCTTCGTCTGGTCGTCGGCGCGGACGACGCCGGCTACCGCTACAAGGAGGCCCTCAAGAAGGACCTCGGGGCCGACGCCCGCGTCGCGTCCGTCGTGGACGTCGGCGTAGCGACGGACGGCCACACCGCCTACCCCCACATCGCCGTCGAGGCCGCCCGGCTCATCGCGGCCGGGAAGGCCGACCGGGCCCTGCTCGTCTGCGGCACCGGCCTCGGCGTCGCGATCGCCGCGAACAAGGTTCCCGGGATCCGCGCGGTCACCGCCCACGACTCCTTCTCCGTCGAGCGCGCCGTGCTGTCGAACGACGCCCAGGTGCTCTGCCTCGGCGAACGCGTCATCGGCCTGGAGCTCGCACGCCGACTCGCCAAGGAATGGCTCGGCTACACGTTCGACCCGGAGACCGCTTCGGGGGCAAAGGTCCGCGCGATCGAGGAATACGAGGCATAACCATGGAGTCCCCCTTCGACGGCCGCATCGCCGTCATCACCGGCGCCGCCAGCGGCATCGGTTACACCGTCGCCCAGCATCTGGCCGAGCGCGGCGCCCGCATCGTCGGCGTCGACCTCAACGACAGCGTGCTCGACCTTCCCGCCCAGCTCGCCGGCACGGGGCACCTCGGGATCGTCAAGAACCTGACCGCGCCGGATGCCGCGACCGAGACGATCACAGAGACGGTCGCGCGCGTCGGCACGCCGCACATCCTCGTGAACTCCGCCGGGCTCGCGCTCCTCGACCCTGCCGTCGACGTCCCGGCCGACCGCTGGCAGCTGACGCTGGACGTCAACCTCAGCGGCACCTTCTACATGGCGCAGGCCGCCGCACGGGAGATGCTCGAGGCGGGCTACGGCCGCATCGTCAACCTCGCGTCGCAGGCCGCGGTCATCGGGCTCGACCAGCACGCCGCGTACAGCGCGAGCAAGGCCGGCATCATCGGCCTCACCCACGTGCTCTCGCGCGAGTGGGCACGGAGCGGCGTGACCGTCAACGCCGTGTCTCCCACGGTCGTCGAGACCCCCCTCGGCAAGGCGGCCTGGGCCGGCGAGAAGGGAGAGAAGGCCAAGGCGGAGATTCCCGTCGGCCGGTTCGCCCAGCCGGCGGAGGTGGCCGCGCTCGTGGCGTTCCTCGCCGGGGACGACGCCGCCATGATCACCGGCAGCAACTACCTCATCGACGGCGGGTTCACCACCGTCTGACCGTCTCGTGGCCGGCCGCTGGTCGGCCACGAGCGGGTGGCCGCGTCGAGGCAGAAGGGCGGTGTGCCCGCCCTTCTGCCTCGGCCGCCGAGGTCGCTCGCCGCCAGGTGTCAGTGGCCGCCAGGTGTCAGTGGCCGCCCGGTGTCAGTACAGGATGGACGCCTGCTCGCGCGGCCAGGCGAGGGTGGCGTAGATCTGGACCATCGCCGCCTGCTCAAGCAGCTCGGTGTGCTCGTTCCCGGCGTTGAACAGCCCGGTCGCGGGGTCCCGCTCCGCGCGCCACTGGTGGTCGGCGTAGTCCGCCATGGCGTCCCGGTACGTCGTGCCGCCGGTCACGGACTCCAGCAGCAGGAGGTTCTTGAACCAGATGGAGTTGAAGAACATCGGCTGGCCGGCCAGCCGCCCCTCGGTGACGTAGTAGCGGTAGGACGCCGCCGCGACCGCCTCCGCCTTCTCCAGGTAGCGCTCGTCGCCCGTCGCCTCGTACAGCAGGGTGAACGTGCCCAACGGGACGCCCTGGTTGTACGACCACTGCGTACGGTCGATGGACCCGTCGAGCTTGATGTTGTCCCAGTACAGGCCGTTCGGCGCGAGCAGGTGCTCGTCGGTCCACTCCACCATCCGCTGCGCCCAGTCGAGGTAGTGCTGCTCCCCCGTGATCATGAACAGGCGGGTGGCGAGCTGCGCGCCGGGCATCGTGGAGACGGTGTTGCGGTCGCTGCTCCAGTCGGCCTGGGTCCAGAACACGCCGCCGGGCGCCGGGTGCGACGGGTCGGTGTCCCATCCGGAGACCACGAGCTCGAAGATCTCCTCGGCGCGCCTCAGCGCGGCCTCGTCGCCGGTCGCCAGATGCTGCTGCACCTTGGCGAGCGCGACCCACTCGTTGTCGTCGTAGAACATGTCGCCGCCACCGCCGTACGGGGCACGCGGGTACGAGTCGTAGCCGGGCAGCCCGGTGGTGCCGCCCCCGGCATTCCAGAAGTGCTCCTGCCCGCGGGCGACGTCCGCGAGGTCGTCCTCGAACGACCGCCCCAGCGACCCGGGCAGCCCGGTGAGGTCGAGCGTCGCGACGTGCGCCTGGGAGTGCGGCCACTCGAACGAGTAGGCGCGGTCCTCGGCCCCGCTCGGGTACCGCTCGCGATAGAGGCCGGAGCCGTCGCCCGCGGCCATGTACTCCTGCAACGCGTCGTACGACGCGACCGCCCGCTGCACCTGCGCACGCTGCGACGCCGCGGAGGCGCCACCGTTCTGCGCGCCGGCGGGGGCCGCCGCCGCCCCGAGTGCGCAGGCCAGCGCGACGACCGTAGCGGCAACTCTGGTGAACCTCATCGTTCGCTCCCTCGTTCGGTGGTGCGGCCGCCTACCGGTTCGACGGCGGCGGATGTCAGCGCTGTCATTCCGGATCAGTACGCAGCGTCCTGAACGCCGCGGCCAGGCTAGCGACACGGACAGAACCGGTCAACGGTCGTCGACCCCTTGCCGCCCGGCACACGCTGCGGCACCATGCGTGTGTGGCCACCGACACGCTCCCCCGCCTCAGGGCGCGGCAAGAGTGAGAGGGTATGAGTACATCGCCTACGGGGGCCCTGAGGTACTACGACTCACTCAGCGGCCGGATCCGGGGGCAGCACCCGGGGAGCTGGTCGTCGAGGTACGCGCGATCGGGCTGAACCCCGTCGACATCCTGCAACGCCGTGGCGCGTTCCGGTTCACGAGCCCGCTGCGAGTCCCTTTCGTACCAGGGAACGAGTTCGCCGGCACGGTCTCAGCGGTCGGCGCAGACGTCGCCGGTTTCCAGATCGGCGACCGGGTCTTCGCGCGTTCCGACAAGGGCCGGCTCGGAGCTCTCGCCGAACGCGTCGCGATCCGTGCGGAGCTCGTCGCGCACATGCCCCGGACGGCCAGCTTCACGACCGCAGCAGCCGTTCCCCTGGCGGGAACCACCGCGCTCCAGGCTGTCACGCGTGCACTCGCGGTCACCGCGGACGACACCGTACTCATCACCGCCGGCAGCAGCATGGTCGGCATGTTCGCGATCCAGATCGCCGCGGCGACAGGTGCGCACGTGGCCACGACGGCCTCCGCCCGCAACACCGCGGCACTGCGCGCCCTGGGAGCGGCTCGGGTCTTCGACTACCGCCAGCACCCGGACCACGAGATCCCGGGCACGTACACGAAGCTCTTGGACCTCGTGCCCGGCGCAAACCTCCGATCGCTCCTCGGGCGCGTCGAGGCCGGGGGCAGGCTCGTCTCGGTCGCCGCGACGCCGACCCCCGGATCCATCCGCCACGACTACGACATGCCCGCCTGGCGCGGGTTTGCGCTGGACGCCGCCCTGTCCGTCCTCACCGCGCCGATCCGTCGCCGCGCCCGCGGCCGTTCGATCACCTATCAGCGACTCTCCATGCGGCCCGACGGCGCGGACCTGCGGACCCTCGCCGATCTCGTCGACCGCGATGCTCTCGACGTCACGATCGACAGCCACTTCGACTTCACCGACGCACCCGCCGCCTTCGACCGGATCGAAGGTGGGCACGCGCTCGGGAAGGTCGTCATCGAGCTGGAACCGTAGCCAACCCGGCTGGACGTGCGCGGCGGGGACCGGCCAGTTCGGCGCACGACAACGAAGGAGCCACAGAGCCTCTGCTCCGACGTGCTGCTGTCAGCAGATTCAACCGCCCGGCGGTCAGGGCGTCGGTATGGTCTGGACACATGGGAGGACACACATGACGGAGCTGATCTTTGTCCACGGTGCGTTGGTGCGGGACGGGCAGTGGTGGTGGCAGCGGACCGCGGACCTGCTCCAGGAACGCACCGGCCTGCGTAGCCGAGCCGTCGCGCTGCCGTCCTGCGGCGAGACGACGCCGGAACAGGTCGATGGTGGCCTGGTCGCCGACGCGGCAGCGCTACGCGCCGAGCTCGACGACGTGGACGAGGCGATCGTCGTCGGGCATTCCTACGGCGGCACCGTCATCGCCGAGGCCGGTCAGCATCCCGCCATCTCGCACCTGCTCTACGTGTCGTCCTATCTCCCCGACGTCGGACAGTCACAGGCAGCGATCATGAGCGGCGAGAGCGACCCGGTGGCGATCGGCGACAACGGCGACGGCACGCTGAGCGTCACCGGCTACGACGCGACCTCGTTCGGCGAACGGTTCCTCCAGGACGCGGACGAAGCGACCCGACGCGAGGCATGGGCGCGGGTAGCGCCGCAGGCGGCCGCTGCACTGATGACACCGTCCAGCGCTGCCGGCTGGAAGGGGGTCGACTCGACGTACATCGTGTGCGCCCAGGACCGCAGCACGTCGGTCGAGCTGCAGCGGGTCCACGCGGCCCGCGCGACCCGTTCCGTCGAGGTGCCGACCGGGCATCACCCGTTCATCTCGCGTCCCGACGTCGTCGTCGAACAGCTGCAAGCCCTGCTGTAGCCGGTGATCACCTCGCCTGGCTGTGGGCCTCTCCCGCTGCCCCGCGGAGGAACTGGCGCACCGCGGTGTCGGTGAGCTCGTCGAGCCGCTCGGCGGGAACCATGTTCGTACTGACGAGCATGGTGATGCCGTTGACGGTGGCGTAGAGGATGAGCCCGAGCTCTTCCGGCTCGCCGGCTTCGAGAACGTTCTGGGTCTGGCCCTCGCGGATCAGCTCGACGATCGGCTCGAACGCCGCCTCGGCAGCGCGTGCGGTGCTCGGTGCGCCCTGGTGCTTGGTCGAGTTCATCAGCTCCAGCAACGCCGGGTTCTCGGTCGCGAAATGGGCGAACGCCGACACCGCGTGACGCGTGCGCGCTGCGAACCCCTCCCCCGTCTGCTCCACGGCGCGCCGAATGCTCTCACCCAACCGGGTGAACCCGGCTTCCGCCAGCGCGTCGAGCAGCTCCTGCCGGTCGGCGAAGTGTCTGCGTGGAGCCGCATGGCTGACTCCCACCTCCCGGGCCAGATCTCGTAGCGACAGCTGGGCAGCACCGTGCGCGCGCACGCTTCGTTCCGCCGCATCGAGCAGAGCAGCCCGAAGATCCCCGTGGTGGTACCGCCACTGCTCAGACTGATCGTTCATGGCGACACAGTACTCGAGTAAAGTAGTCGTTGACAACAATGTTGTCAGTGGCTACGTTCGTGCCATGGCTTCGACACCACTGACTTCGACGCCCCTGACACGGAAGAGGACGTCCCGCTCATGACCCTGGAATCTGACCGCGCCGAGATCATCGAGCTCTTTGGCCGCTACGCCGACATCGCAGACACGAAGAACTTCGACGAGCTGCCCCGCCTCGTCCACACCGACCCGTTCACCGCCGACTTCCAGTCCGTCGCGGACGTTCCACCCACGGAGACGCCCCTCGACGACTACGCCCAGCTGCTCCGTGGGTCCTTCAATCCGTTCGTCGCGACACACCATGCGATCACCGGCCATGTCGTCGACGTCGACGGCGACAGCGCGCGAGCCCACGCGCACGTGCGTGCGGAGCACTGGGTGCCTGACCGGGTGGCCGGCGGCGGACCGAACCGGTGGCTCGTCGTCGGCTTCTACGACAACGACGTGGTGCGCACCGAGAACGGCTGGCGATTCAGCAGGGTCAAGCTCACCGCCTCCTACCAGGAGAACACCCACCTGCTCGCGCAGGCCTCCTGAGGTCGTTGCGAGCAATGGGGGCGGCCCAGACCGACCAACACCAAAGTCAGCACGTTACAAATGCCCATAGAGACGCTTTGCCACGCAGAATCCCTTCTCGACCCTGACCCCACCATAGAATTCCTGGAGGGCACTGAGCCCTTCACGCATGGATGCCAGGACACGACCAGGGACTGCTTCCGCAAGTTCGCGCATAGCGTCATCAGGGTAGGAGTCCTCGAACTGGCCGACGACGCGCTCGCCGTTACGGACAAGCAACTGCTCAAACGTTACCTGGTTCAGCTCGTCCCGAACCGTGACCGCTTCCCGCGACTCGAGTAGCACGAGAAGTTGCATCGGCTCGCTGAGCTCGATGATCGCGCCACCAAGAACCGCATGACCGAGCGGCGGAGAGGTCGCATACTGCTCACCGGTCAGGAAGAGATTCAGCGTCGGCCATGAATTGCCGAAACCGCACGACAGGCGTTCCGACACGCCGTCTCGCACGGCGGCGAATATCGGTTCCAGGACGTCGATGCCGCCCGTCATTTCGGATCCGCTGACCTCGACAAGGCATAGCTCAGAATTCATCATGCGCGGAACCCCTTCCAGAAGCCACAGCGCCCACTCGGGGAGGTACGACGCGATCGGCCAAGCAGCACCTTCACTTCAGCCACCACTCCCCCACCTGCCCAAAAGGTCATCGAACTCTCTGCGGAGGCGGCCCACTCCTGCCTTGTTCAGGAAGCCGGAGAATTCGGGGTACTGGCGGACCAGGGCAAGCAACTGGTGCGCGGTGACCTGTCGCTCCGTGCGCGCTACGTCTAGTCCTGTCTCCTCACAATAGGCGGCAACCGCTTGATCGCGAGGTATATCCGCTCCCGTCGAGGCAGCGCGGATGAACGCGAAGGAGAGATCCCCGGCCGACGGTCCGACCCGCGCCGACTGCCAGTCCACGAGCATGAACTGCCGATCCGCGGTGAGGACGTTTCCGATATGGCAGTCGCCGTGGACGAACGACACCGGCCTGGAGCACGCAACTTCTTCCAACAGTTCGAGCTCATTGAGGACGGTGCGGATCCGTTCAGCGTCCCCGGGGCCATGCCACAGCCGCTCCGCGAAAGACTGGAGAGCTCCTTGCGGACCGGCGGTCACCGGGCGTCGTCTTCGATGAAGGAAGTCCGGGACCGGATGCACGTCCCGGTGGAGTCGTCCCAGTACCCTCGCGAACGCGCTCCAATCGCCTGCGGCCCACTCGGGGGCGGGCGGCGCGGGATCGTGGCGTGCGAGGGCGATGGCCATCCACGTGGCCGCTCGGTGGTGGGCGACCAGTCGCGGTGTCGGGATCGCATGCACCGGCGCGAGTTCCGTATATACCGCTAGCTCGCGATTGGCCTGGTCACGTGCGGCGTCGGAATCGAGGACGGTCACCTTCACGATCACCGGTTCACCGTCGTCGGTGAAGGCCTGGGTGAGCGTGGATCCCGACATCCCGCCCGCCGGGGTGGCAGCCGTGCCGGCAGCACGCACCCCAAGCGTCCGCAAAACGTGATCTCGCTGAAGGGCATTCATGCCAGCGAGGCTAGAGGGCGCCGAACCTCCCGCGTCATATCAACGACCGAACTTTCTGACCGACGCTCGCTGGACCGGGGTCACGTCGACCGTGGCCGCTGCCCTTGCCGGTAGACCCGCACCAGGAGCGGCAGACTGGTCAGGAGCGCAAGCAGTCTCAGGCCTCCTGCGATCGGATAGCCGGCACGGATGCTGATCTCGTGCGCGACCATGCCGCCGGCGAGAGCTCCGAGAGGGATGAGCCCCCAGCCCAGCAGCCGGTAGACACTGTTGACCCGACCGAGCAGTGTCACTGGTACCAGCTCGTGGCGCAGCGTGACGGTGACGACGTTCCAGATCGCCGTGGCCAGGCCGCTCAGAGCGAGCAGCCCTGCGAGGGTCCCCGCGTCAGGGCTCAGGCCCAGGGCGATGAACGTGGCAGCGTTGAGGGCCAGCGCCACGGCCAGGACAGGGATCTGTCCGAACACGGCGACGAGTCGGCCGGTGAGCAGCCCTCCGAGGATGCTCCCGACGGCTGCCACGGCGAGCAGGACCCCATAACCGGCCGCGGTGACGCCGAGCTCCTGGGTGACCAGCAGGACGAGGGTGACGTTGCCGAGCTGGAAGCAGAACGTGTTGACACCGAGGAGCAGCGCGAGCGTGCGGAGCAGGCGGTGGCCGGCGAGCCAGCGCAGACCTTCCAGGACCGCCCGACGCGTCGGCTGGGCGGTTCCACGTGGCGGCGGTGCGCCGCGCAGCTTCGTCAGCAGCAGCAGGGAGATGACCAGAGCCGCTACGTCTAGCCCGAACGGCAGTGCGATCGCCAGGCCGAACAGGAGGCTCCCGATGGGCGGGCCGATGAAGCTCTGCCCGATCGTCGTCGCCAGGTACTGGCGGGCGTTGGCTCGCGCGAGCAGCTTGCCTTCGACGATCTCCGGCATCACGGACTGGCTCGCGACGCCGAAGACGACCTGGCCGACGCCAAGGAGGAACGCCCCGACCATCAGTGACGCGATCCCCATGACTCCGGTGGCGACCAGGACGGCGAGCGCGGCGACCACGACCGCCTGGAAGACCTGGGAAGCCCGCATCAGGCCGATCCTGCTGTACCGGTCGACGACCGCTCCGGCCGGGAGGGCGAACAGCAACCACGGCACGAAGGACGCTGCGGCCACCATGGAGATGAGGCGAGGATCGATGGTGAGCGTCACCGCGAGCAACGGCAGTGCCGTGACCAACGCGCCGGTGCCGACATTGTCGATCGCTCCCGCCCACCACAACCGCCAATAGCGCGCGGGCAGCCTGTCCGGTGTCGATGCCATGCCCCGCAGCCTGCGAACACACCGGGCAGCGCACCATGATTGAGCCCTGCGCTACATCATGGGTCCGGGATCATGGAGACATGGCACTGAGCATCGAGATCAGCACGGCCGATCTCGCGGGCACGAGGTTTGCCGTGTCTCCGCTGGCCGAGACGATCTCTGGGCTGCAGCAGCTGGCACAGCCGGCCCCGTCCTCCCGGGTCAAGAGGTGGGCCGCATGGGCCCGCGAAGAGCTTGCGCACCAGCCGCTGCGGCTTGCTGCGGCATGGCCACTCCTGGTCAACGGCCGACCCTCCTGGCCTCAGTTCCTGCTGCCTGCGCCGGCCACCACACGAACCAGCATCGATGACGACCTGGAGGCGATGCTGCAGACCACACCGCGGGACGTGATCGAGAACCTGCAGCGCGTCTTCGGACCCGATCTGCCACCTGCGGCCCGGGAGCTGGCCGACGCACCGGGTGAACGGCTCGCGGTGGTGGCCGCGGAGCTCCGCGCGGCACACGACCGCCTGGTCCGTCCGCACTGGGCGCGGATTCAGGCACTGCTGGAGACCGACATCGCCCATCGCGCGGCACGGCTCACCTCCGGCGGAGCGGCACGGCTGTTCGCCGACCTGCACCGGGACGTCGTCTGGTCGGACGACCACCTCACCGTCCTGACCGACCAGCGCGACGCTGCGGCCGCGCGTGGAGGTCTCGTCCTGCTTCCCGTGGCGCTCGGAGCCGATCGGGTCATCGTCAAACGCAACACCACCACCTGGACAACTCTGCGCTATCCCTGCCGTGGGATCGCGGCCCTCGATGGTGTGGTCTACCAGCTGCCCGCACCCGACAACACGATCCAGCTCCTCGGCCGGAGCAAGGCCACCCTGCTCCGAGCCCTGACCTCACCTGCCACCACCACCGACCTCGCCCGGGAACTGGGCACGACCGCCAGCGCCGTCGCCCAACACCTCACCGTCCTACGCGCCAACGGGCTCGTGGACCGCCGGCGACACGGCCGGCGCGTCATCTACACCACCGCCCCACTTGGCCGGGCCCTCCTCGACGTCGGAGGCCGCGACACCAACGCGCCGCGAGCCGCTCCTGAAGAAGTGTCCGACGGGCTGGACTAGTCTCGGCGGAGCGGCCTGCCAGCCAGCGGTTCTTCCCCGGGGAAACTGGAGCAATTCGCCATGAGGTACACCGTCTCGATCGAGCTCGCCCTCCCGCGGGAGAGGGTGGTCCAGCTGCTCGCCGACCCCACGCACCTGCCGAAGTGGCTGCGCGGCGTGGTGCTGCACGAGCCGCTGAACGGCATGCACGGGCAGGTCGGCACGAGGTCGCGCGTCGTGATGCAGATGGGGCAGCAGCAGATGGAGGCCATCGAGACCATCACGCGCCGGGAACCGGCCGACCTGCACGGGATCCCGAGTGACAGCGTCGTTCACTTCGACCGCGAGATCGTCGCCGAGGGGATGTGGAACGCCGCGCGCGAGCGGCTGACCGAAGCCGGCCCGGAGAGGACGCTCTGGGTGAGCGAGAACGAGTTCCGGTTCAGCAGCGTGCCGATGCGGTTGATGGCCCCCTTCATGGGCGGCGCCTTCCGCAAGCAGTCGCGACAGCACATGCAGGACTTCAAGGCGTTCGCCGAGCAGGGAACGGACGTGCGGGAGGCGAAGGACTGACGATGTGCCGTCGGCCTCTGCTGACCAGCGTGATCGCGGAGACGATATGAGCACGCGCGGCGGGCTCCTGCGCCGTTGTCTGGCGCAAGCCGGTCTCGCGGAGGGAGCTAATCGCGCAACAGCTCCCGGAGGGCGGCGTCGGAGGCCGCCTGGGCAGCACGGTCATAGGTGGAGCTGAACGCCAAGATCTCCTCCGCCCCTGTGGCATCGGCCAGCCGGTCGAGGTGGCTGCGCACCGTTGCGGGAGAGCCGACGGCGCCCTGCGCGAGATGCGCCTCGACCCGGTCGCGCAGCTGATTGGTCCAGCTCTGGGCACGGATCGTCGTGACCGGCTCGAGCGGGCCGAACTCGCCCGTCTGCCGGGACCGGGCCATCGCCCACGCTTCCGGCAGGGCCAGGTCGCGTGCCTCGGCGTCCGTGTCCGCCACCAGGACGTCGAGCGAGACCGTCACCGCCGGTTCCGGTGCGCGACGTGAGGGCCGGAACTCGTCTCGGTACGCTGCGAGTGCGTCCCGCAGCGCAGGGCTGCCGAGCACGGGCCCGCCGATCACCACCGGCAGGCCCAGCCTGGCCGCGACGGCGAGGCCCCGCCCGGTGGCGAGCACGAAGAGCGGGATCGTGCGGGCGGCGACCGGCCTGGCGGTGACCGCCGCGGTGCCGTCGAGATGATCACGTAGCTCCTCGATGTCCTCCGGGAACGTGTCCGGGGCGTCCGGTCCACGCCTGAGCGCCCGGCGCACCGGCGCCGTGAAGCCGAGGGTGCGCCCTATCCCGAGATCCACCCGGTCCGGATACAGGGCATCCAGCATCAGGAACTGTTCGGCGACGACCAGCGGCTGGTGATGGGGCAGCATCACCCCGCCCGACCCGATCCTGATGGTGTGGGTGTGGGCGCCGAGCGCACCGAGCAGCACCGGTGGCGACGCCGAGGCGATCCCCGGCACGGCGTGGTGCTCGGCGACCCAGAAGCGGTAGTAGCCAAGGCGCTCCGCCGCGACTGCCCGCTCGACCGTGTGGGCCAGCGCGGCGCTCTCGGGGTACCCCGTTCGAGTGCGGGAACGGTCAAGCAGGGAGAGTCTCACACGAAGCCTCAACCGCGACGGTGCCCCGGCGCTTCCCGAAACCCCTGATCGGAGCCTGTGGGACGCTGGCGTCCACCGCCCGGGGGCACTACGCTCGGCGGCCGCCCAGCGGGACTCAGCGCCGGAACGACGCGCCGGGCGGCGGGGCGCCCGGCGCATAGAACCAGCCGTGGAACGCCGTGCGAGCAGGCTGCGGGAGCAGCCGGGAGACCGCGACCAGCGCCTTGGCCTGCAGACCGGTAGCGACCTCTGCCCGGCCGTCCAGCAGTGCGTCGACGGCCAGCCGAGCCACCCGCGCGGGGCTGGCCTTCGGTGCCCGCCCGATGTGGGTGCGTTCCATCTTGGCGGCGCGGAAGAACGGGGTCCGGGTTCCCGAGGGCAGGACCGTCGTGACGCTCACGCCGGTCCCGGCGAGCTCGCCGCGCAGCGACCAGGCGAACGAGCGGAGGAACGCCTTCGACGCGGCGTACGTCCCGAAGAGCGGGGCGGGCATCGTCGCGGCGATCGAGGAGACGACGACGATCCGCCCCGTTCCGGCCCCGACCAGGTCGGGGACGACGAGGTGCGCGAGGTGCACCACCGAGCGGACGTTGAGGTCGACGAGCCGCAGCTCGTCCTGCAGGGGTGTGTACCGGAAGGGTCCGTGGACGCCGACGCCGGCATTGAGCACGAACGTTCGCACCCCGAGCTCCCCGGCGCGGGCGGCAGCCTCTTCGACGCCGTCGGGCAGCGCGAGGTCGACCTGAAGACCCGTCACGCGGGCGTCCGTGTGCTCGCGCAGCCGGCGCACGGCCTCGTCCACACCTCGCTCCGCCACGACCAGCACGTCGTGGCCCCGCTGGCCGAGCTCTCGGGCCATCGCGAACCCGATTCCGCTGGACGCCCCGGTGATGAGCGCGACGTGCTCGGCCATCGGGCGCTCCTCCTGTCGGCTCGCTCGCCGTCGCGAAGCTGTCTTCCGACCCTAGGCATGTTCCGCACCGCACGCACTCGGCCAGGCCGAGCGGTAGCCGTTGCCAGTTCCCGGCACTTCGTTACCGTGAGGGGATGGTGACCGTCACGCGGGCAGCGCGATCCACCCCCGGCGCGGTCCTGGGCGTGCTTGCCGACGGCTGGTCGTACTCGAGCTGGGTGGTCGGCACGGCCCGCATCCGGGCGGTCGACGCGACGTGGCCGGAGCCAGGTGCGCGAATCCTCCACTCCGTGGGCCTGTGGCCCGCGCTTCTCGACGACTCGACTGTGGTCCGCGCATGGGACCCGGAGCGCTCGATCGAGCTGCAGGCCAGGGGCTGGCCCGCGGGCGAGGCGCGGGTACTGATCGAGGTCGAACCGGAGCACGCGGGCAGCGGATGCAGGATCCGTGTCACCGAGGACGCGGACAAGGGGCCCGGCACGGCCGTGCCCCGACCGGTGCGCAGCGCGCTGATCGGCCCGCGGAACGTCGAGACGCTGCGGCGGCTCATCCTCCTCGCCGAGCGCAGGGCACCCGAGCAGCGCTCGCGCTGACCGCAACGAGCAGTGCGCGAGGTGCGACACCACGCGCGGTCATGTGTCGCGCAGCAACCGCCCCCAGGCACTGCGCACGAGGGTCCGCGGGAGCCTCCCCCACGGGCTCGACGCGGCGAGCGCGACGCGCGCCGCGTTCCAACCGCACGCGCCGTGCACGCCACCGCCCGGATGGGCCGACGCGCTCGCGAGGTACAGCCGTTCGACCGGCGTCTCGGGGCGACCGAGCCCAGGCATCGGCCGGAAGACCAGCTCCTGGTGGATCCCTGAGGTCCCGCCGTTGACCGCGCCACCCACCAGGTTCGCGTCCGCCGCCTCGAGATCCGCCGGGCTCTGGACGGACCGGCCCACCACCGTGTCCTGGAAGCCCGGGGCCACCCGGTCGAGGGCTTGCTCCATGCGGTGCGCCTGGCCGGCGACGGCGTCCGCCGTCCAGTCGACGCCGTGCGGCACGTGCGCATAGGCCCATGCCGACTCCGTACCGCTGGGGGAACGCGTCGGGTCCGACGTAGTCATCTGGCCGAGGACGAGGAAAGGCCGCTCCGGAGCCTCGCCCTTGGACAGGGCGGCAGCGACGTCGACGAAGCCCCGTCGTCCGACGCCGAGATGGACCGTCCCGGCTCCCCGCGCGTGCTCGGCGGTCCACGCCAGGGGGCGGTCGAGCGCCCAGTTGACCTTGAACGTCGGATGGTCCCACTGGAACCGGTCCAGGTCGCGCACGAGCCGGGGCGGCAACCGCGCCGTCCCGACGAGGTCGCGGTACAGGGCCGGGGCACTCACGTCGGCGAGCACCGCGTGCCGGGCACGGACGAGCGTGCCGTGCTC
This sequence comes from Promicromonospora aerolata, assembly GCF_042682255.1. Classification (NCBI taxonomy): domain Bacteria; kingdom Bacillati; phylum Actinomycetota; class Actinomycetes; order Micrococcales; family Promicromonosporaceae; genus Promicromonospora; species Promicromonospora aerolata. The sequence goes on along the minus strand of NZ_JBHUHF010000001.1, from coordinate 635,451 downwards.
GGTCCGGACACCGACCGCCCGGTTGCCCGCCACGAGGACCCGCTCGACCCGCGCCCCGGTGACGATCTCGCCACCGCCCGCCCGCACCCGTGCGGCGAGGGCGTCACCGAGCGCCCCGGCCCCACCGACCGGCACGGGGAAGCCGACGTCCTGGCCGAGCATCGCGAGCAGCCAGCCGAACAGGCCGCTGCCCGCCGCGTCCGGCGGGACGTCCGAGTGCATCGCGTTGCCGGTGAGCAGCAGCCCGCCGCCCTCGCCGCGGAACGTCTCGTCCGCGAGCCGGCGCACGGGCAGCACCGCGAGGCGACCGAGATCGAGCGCTCCGCCGGCTCCCAGCCGGCGGAGCAGCCGCAGTGCCGGGCGGGCCGCGGGCAGCGGGCTGAAGAGCGCGTCGAGCAGCGGGTCGCGCACACGCTTCCAGCCGGCGAACAGCCGGAGCCACGCGTCGCCGTCGCCCGGAGACTGCCGCTCGAGACCGGCGGCCGTGTCCTCGGGTTCGGAGTGCAGCACGGTGGCCTGACCGTCGTCGAGCACATGGGCGAGGACCGACGGAGCGCGTGACCACGTGAGCCCGTGCTCCTCCAGGTGCAGGCCCTGGATCACGGGCGAACCGGCCGCGAGCGGATAGAACGCACTGAACAGGTCCGTGCGGAACCCCGGCGCCACCGTCTCGGCGGTGCGGACAGCGCCACCGATGGTGTCTTGCGCCTCGAGCACGAGGACGTCCCAGCCCGCGTCGACGAGCGCGTTCGCGGCGACCAGCCCGTTGGGACCGGCACCGACGACCACGGCGTCGACGGTCCTCACCACTGTCATCCACCCCTCCGGTCGGCTCGCGCCCAGCGTGCCCAGGATCGACGGCGGTCGCCAGTGCTGCCGGTCGTCGCCTCCCACACCGGCCGCGTCGGCCTGCGTGCCCATGCTGTCCGTGCACTACTTGACTGTGGGCCCGTTGACTGTGAGCCCATGCGCCGCCGACACGTGCCCGACGAAGGGAAGCAGCCGAATGACGTTCTGGATCTGCCGGAGATGTGGGGTGGAGCACGAGTCCCGGCCGAGCGTGTGCGCCATCTGCGCCGACGAACGCGAGCTGGTGCCGGCGGACGGGCAGCACTGGACCACCCTGGAAGAGCTCGCCACCGACGGACAACGCATCACGGTCCACGAGCTGGAACCCGACCTGTTCGGCCTACGCACCGTGCCCGACGTCGGCATCGGACCCACCGCCAAGATCGTCCGCACCACCGCCGGAAACCTCATGTTCGACGTCCCCAGCTACCTCGACGACAACGCCGTCACCGCCGTCCAGGACCTCGGCGGCCTCGCCTACATCGTCGCCAGCCACCCCCACATGTACGGCGTCCAGGTCGAATGGAGCCACCGACTCGGCGGCATCCCCATCCTCATCAGCGAAGCCGACACCACATGGCTCGCCCGCCCCGACCACACCATCGAAGCCTGGAAGGGCGACCGCGAGATCCTGCCCGGCATCACCCTGAGCCAACCCGGCGGACACTTCCCCGGCTCCGCCGTCGCCCACTGGTCCGCCGGCGCCTCCAGCAAAGGCGTACTGCTCAGCGGCGACACCATCTTCGCCAACCCCGACCGCACCTCCGTGTCCTTCATGCGCAGCTACCCCAACCGGATCCCACTGTCCGGACCAGTGGTCCAACGCATCGCCCACCACGTCAGCCGATTCCAGTTCGACCGGCTCTACAACAACTTCGACGGCATCATCCCCACCAACGCCCGCGACATCGTGCTGCGGTCCGCAGAACGGCACGCCGCCTGGACACGCGGCGACTTCGACCACCTCACCTAGTCGACGTGCCGGCCGCGATGACGAGGGCGCAAGGTGAAGTTCACCCGCTGGCCGGACCGATGTCGGGTCGGCGTCGACCGGGCGGGCGAGGATTCCCCCGGATGTTCCCAACCGAGAGGGAGATCAGCGTGTCCGAGATCAGCGTGACCCAGCAGAAGAGCACCGTGTCCCACCTGGTCAGGATGCTCGTCGTCCTGACCACCATGGTCGGCATCGCCGCCGGCGGCATCTCCGTCGCACCTGCGGCCGAGGCGAACGTCTACGACTCGTGCACGCACAGCGGCTGTGCGGAGGCGTACTCGTCGAACTCGACCTGGAGCTCCAAGGGCTACCCGCGCACGCGCGGCTGGTACAGCTGGCCGAACGGCCAGTGCAACTTCGCGGGCGGCACGTTCCACAACTACGAGGGCGAGCTCCCGGCGGGGCACTCCTACCTCGAGTTCGACGTCACTCCGCGTGCCTGCGGTGCCGCTCGGCAGTCCTACCGGCTCGTCCTGGACCGCACCACCGGCGTGGTCTACTTCTCGCCCAACCACTACGGCGACTTCTACCGGATGTGACCCGGCCCGTGCGCTGCGTCCCGCCCCGTCCACGGCGCGACGCAGCGCGCGGCCCGGCCCCGAGCGGGACGGATAGCCTCGAACCATGACCCGTGACCTCCCCGTGCTCATCGTCGACGGAACGCGGTTCAGCGACTTCGACGGCTTCGCCCGCGAGTTCTCCCGCCTCCTGAGCGGGTACACCTGGCAAGGAAACCTGGACGCCCTCAACGACGTGCTCCGCGGGGGGTACGGGACCCCCGCGGACGGCTGGGTCCTGAGGTGGGTCGGCTCGGAAGCGTCCCGGGCGGCGCTCGGCCACCCGGAGACGGCCCGGCGCCTGGAGCGGATCCTCCCCCGCGTCGACCCGTCGAACCGGGCAACCGTCGAGGCCCGGCTCGACGAAGCACGCCGCGGCGAGGGCCCGACGTTGTTCGACGAGATCGTTGCCATCATCCGCGAGCACGGCCCCGGCGGCCGGGAGGCGGCGGACGGGATCCGGCTGGAGCTGAGCTGAGGGCACACTGACGGTCGGGTGCAGGGAGCCATTGCGGGATGCGGGTGCTGGCGCCGAACCGCAAGATCCACGTCCGTCGAACTCGCCACCAGCGCCGAACCGCACGTTGAACACCGTCCGGTGTGCCGATCCGCAGCGAACACGTCCACCGGCACCTGTATCGACTCGAAGGTTGCGGCTCGGCCCCTCACACCACGACTACCTTGCGGTTCGGCGCGGGCTGGCGGGCAGACAGACTCGGAACTTGCGGCTCGGCGGCCGCGGCCCACCTGCTGGACGTGGATCTTGCGGTTCGGCGCCAGCCGACCGACCCCCGGGACGTGGATCTTGCGGTTCGGCGCTGGCGAGCGTCCTACGCGGTCTCGGCGCTTGCGATCCAGCGGCGGACCGAGTTCCGACGGACTCTCAACGTGCGGTTCGGTACCCGGCCAAGCTCGCCGAGTCCCGAGTACCGAGTACCGAGTACCGAGTCCCGAGCTCGGATCGGGCCCGGTCCCTGGTCAGCCGTCCGAACCGGGCGGGGTGGGCGCCGCGGCACGCTCACGCCTCTCGGCGACGCTCCGGGCCTGCCCGTCGTGTATGTCGCTCACCCATTCCCAGCCCGGCTGGGCCGACGGGCCGATGCGCGGGTCAGCAGGCGCCCGGCCGTCACGCAGTGCATGGACGTACGCGCGGTCCTGGTCGATCCGGGCGCGTACCTGGCCGGCTCGGCCGACGGACCCGTGCCCGGGGACCACGACGTCGGCTGCGCCGGCCACGTCCTCCAGCACCCGCAACCCCACGAGGTACTCCTCGACGGGGTCGTTGGTGTCGCTGAAGGTGTCGAGCATCGGGACGAAGACGTCGGAGAGCATGTCGCCGGCTACGAGGACCCCGTGTTCCTCGATCAGGAGTGCCGCGTGACCCGGAGCGTGCGCCGGGTGCTCGAGGACCCGGATCCGCGGCCCGTCCCAGGGAATCTGCGCGGCCCCGGCGGGCAGACCGGTGACGAGGCCGAACAGGTCCAGCGGGACCTCGTCGGCGATCTCCGGTGGCAGCCCCTCGGCGGCGCGGGCCCGCCAGTCGGCGGCGGACCGCAGGTCCCGCAGCGACCTCGCGCAGTCGGCCGTGCCGTACCGCGGCGCCCCGCCGAGGTCCGCGTGCCAGAGCACGTGGTCCCAGTCGGGATGGGTCGCGAAACCTGCCACGACGGGCTGGTTCAGCTCGCGAAGGTCGCTCGCGAGGCAGCTCATCTCGCTGCCCGTGATGCCGGGGTCGACGAGCAGGACGCCGGCCCGGCCACGCACGACGACGGTGTTGTTGCGGAGCAGCGGGCTCTGATGGACCAGCACACCCTCGGCGACCTGGGTCAACATCTGTGGCTCCCGTTGTCCATGTGGTTCTCGACGGCCCCCCGCCGCCTGGGCACGGGAGGCCGGGCTCGTCGGCGACCGACGATCGACCACGTGACGCCTGCAGCGCACGTGCTCACCCGGCACTCCCGTCGCCTCCGGACGGATCAGTCGCGCTCGAGCTGCTTCTCGAACGGCTCCTCACGAGGGCCGCGCTTGACCTGCTCGTCGGCCCGGACCTCCCAGAACGTCGCGTTCTCGATCCCGATCTTCCGCGGGTCGAACTGCGGGTCCAGGCCCTGCCGCTTCTGCTCACGGTAGTCCTTGAGCACCTTCAGGGCAGGGCCCTGGAGGAACAGGATGCCGATGATGTTCAGCCAGGCCATCGAGCCCACACCGATGTCGCCGAGGCCCCAGGCCGCGCCGGCGGTCGTCACGGCGCCGTACGCCACCGAGACCAGGACCAGCGCCTGCAGCACCCGCTGCATGGCCCGCGCCGCGAGCCGGTTCGTCATCTTGCGGGTGAGGTAGTTCAGGTTCGTCTCGGCCATGTAGTAGTACGCCACGATCGTGGTGAACACGAAGAACGAGAGGGCGATGGCGATGAACGTCGGGCCGGCACCGGGGAACACCGAGTCCAGGCCCTGCTGCACGAAGCCCGGGCCGGGCTCGACCTCGGTGCTCAGACCGCCGTGTCCCTCGTGGATCACGTCGTTCGGCCAGGACTCGCCCGAGAAGGTGTTGAACATGCCGGTCGAGATGATGATGAACGCGGTCGCGGAGCAGACGAACAGCGTGTCGACGTACACCGCGAAGGACTGCGCGAAGCCCTGCTTGGCCGGGTGCGACACCTCGGCGGCGGCAGCGGCGTGCGGCCCGGTGCCCTGGCCGGCCTCGTTGGAGTAGATGCCCCGCTGCACGCCCCACTTGACGGCGAGTCCGAGGATCGCCCCGAACACCGGCTGGGCGCCGAAGGCGCTGCCGAAGATCAGCGAGAACACCCGGGGGATGTCGCTGAAGTTCAGGAAGAACACGACGATCGCGATGAGGACGTAGAGCAGAGCCATCGTGGGCACCACGACCACGGTGAAGTGCGCGATGCGCTTGACTCCGCCGATGACGATGAAGGCCAGCAGGATCACCAGGCCGATGGCCGTGACCCAGGTGGGGATGCCCCACGCGTTGTTGATCGCGGAGGCCATGCCGTTCGCCTGCACGCCCGGCAGGAAGAAGCTCATCGCGAGGATGGTGACGACCGCGAAGAGGATGCCGTAGATCAGTGACAGGCGACGGGCTTTGTGCTTGTACGCCTTCTCGAAGTAGTAGGCCGGGCCACCGCGGTACTCACCGGTGTCCGGGTCCCGCTCCTTGTAGATCTGGCCGAGGGTGCTCTCGACGAACGAGGTCGCGGCCCCGAGGAACGCGGACGTCCACATCCAGAACACGGCGCCGGGCCCACCGAAGGCGATCGCCGTGGCGACGCCGCCGATGTTGCCCATCCCCACGCGACCCGCGAGCGACATCATCAGCGACTGGAAGGACGAGGTGCCGTCCTCGGACTCCTTGCCCCTCTTGAGCTGGTTGAGCATGTCGGGAAGGTGCCGGATCTGGAGGAATCCGGTGCGGAGGGAGAAGTACAGACCGGCGAGCAGGCAAAGAGCGATCAGCGGGATCGACCAGATCAGCTCGTTCGCGGTGCCGATGCTATCGGCGAAGTTCATGATTACTCCTGGGTGGGACTATTCGGACACACACACCGGCGAACACCGGCGCGTCCGCGGCGATAGACGGCGCGAGTGGCGTCCTTGGCAACAAGCGACCTGAGAGTTAGGTCACGGACCAGCAATGGCGGCACACTAGCGGGTCACCCGGGCAGGAGCGCCAATCCGCGGCCGCTCGGGTGCCGTGTCGTCCACGTGAGAGGCTCTTCGCAGCTCCTGCCGCGTGCCTGCTCAAGGGGTTGCAACGAGAAGCGGGTCCCCCCGATCGGAGGCAGAGTTGAAGAGCCCTGACATGTCCCGCGGCGCCCGTCTGGCCGCCCACGGAACCGTCTCCACCGCGCTGTCGCTGTGCAGCGATCGCAGACTGCACGAGCTGGTCGACGCTGCCGCACCGATCGGTACCGGCATCGGCGGGAAGACCGTCCTGCTGGAGGTCGAGGGAACCTCGGTGTTCGTCAAGCAGGTGCGCCTCACCGATCTGGAGCGACGTCCGGAGAACGTCCGCTCCACGGCGAACCTGTTCGAGCTGCCGATCTTCTGCCACCACGGGGTCGGCACCATCGGCGGCCCCGGGTTCGGAGCCTGGCGGGAGCTCGCCGTGCAGGTCATGACGACGAACTGGGTGCTCGCGGGAGACCACGAGGGGTTCCCGCTGATGTACCACTGGCGGATGCTGCCGGATGGCGGCCAGCCGCTTCCCGAGGAGCTGGCCGACGTGGAGCGCGCCGTCGCCTACTGGGGCGGCGGACCGGGAGTACGCCGCCGGATCGAGGCGCTGCAACACTCCTCGGCGAGCCTCCTGCTCTTCCTGGAGTACATCCCGCAGAACCTGCACGACTGGCTGGGCGACCAGGTCGCGGCCGGTGGTGCCGTCGCCGAGCAGGCCTGCGCCATGGTGGACGACGAGCTGAGAACCGGCATCTCGTTCATGAACGCCCGCGGGCTCCTGCACTTCGACGCCCACTTCGAGAACATCCTGACCGACGGCCGGCGGCTCTACTTCGCCGACTACGGTCTCGCGATCTCCACGCGCTTCGAGCTCAGCCAGCCGGAGGCCGCCTTCTTCGACCAGCACGACAGCTACGACCGGAGCTACGCCGTCACGCACCTGGTGAACTGGCTCGCCGTCGCTCTGTACGGGTACCGACCGGAAGAACGCCAGGCGTTCGTGCGGGCCTGCGCCCAGGGCGTGCCCCCGGATGACGCTCCCGCGGGGATCGCGGCGCTACTGGTCCGCCACGCGCCGGTCGCCGCGGTGCTGGGCGACTTCTACCGCCGGTTCCAGCGGGAGGGCCGAGCGGAGCCCTACCCGCTCGAGGCGGTCCGCCGGATCGAACGAGGTCATTGACGGACACCAGCGCCGATAACTAGCCTCCGGTTGGTTGGTGCGGCGCTCGCGCGCGGGCCGGCCCCTTGGCCCCGGACGAAGGAGTTCCGCCATGCGCACGCCGATCACCCGCCGTACCCTGCTCGTCTCCGGTGCCACTGTGGGCGCCTCCGCCCTGCTCGGCGTACCGGCCGCGAGCGCCGGCGCCCGCGAGCAGGGCGATGCTCTGGTGACGCCGGTCGCCGAGGTGCTCGACGGTGGTGAGCAGGTGACGTCGCTCGTCGTCTCCTCCCCCGCGCTGAGCCGGGTGGAGCGGTCGTCGCTCACCGCGTCGACGTTCGCCGTGCGGGTCACCGCCACCAACCCGCTCAGTGGCGAGGTGGCCTACGAGCTCGACCGCCTGGTGACGGCGGCGGGCTGGACGCGCCGTGGTGCGATCCGCCTGGAGCTCGAGCACGGGTGGGGCGTCGACGGTGGCGGCACCCTGCAGTACCTGGGTGAGCACGGTCGCAACGTGGTCCTGGATCTGGATCATGCGATCACGCAGCTGGAGCCGCTGCGTGGCAGTGGTGGGTCGGGCGAGGTCGTGCTCGGCTCGTTCCGGCAGGGGCGGGTGTCCGATGCGGAGGTCGACGCGTTCACGCGCCACGCGACGGCGTCGGGCCTGAACTACCGTTTGTTCTCTCCGGCGGGCGGTGGCGGACGCGACGGTGCGGCGCTCGTCGTCTGGCTGCATGGCGGCGGTGAGGGCGGCCTGCGGACCGGCGGGTACGACTACTACGACAACGAGACGCAGCTGCGCGCCAACCGGGGTGCCCTCGGCTTCGCCACGCCGGAGGCGCAGGACCTGTTCGGTGGCGCGTACGTGCTCGCGCCGCAGGCGACCTCGGCCTGGATGCTCGACGGCGACGGCTTCGCTCCGCTCGTCCTGGAGGCGATCGAGGAGGTCGTCGCGACGCACCGGATCGACGTGGACCGGATCCACGTCGTGGGCTGCTCGAACGGCGGGTACATGTCGCTGAAGATGGTCGCCGAGCATCCCGGGACGTTCGCGACGTCCGTGCCGATCTGCTGCGGGATCGGCGCGCGCGACGGCTCCGGGCGCTACTTCATCTCCGACGACGAGCTCGCGGCGATGACGACGCCGACGTGGCTGGTGGCGGCGGCGAACGACACGACCCTGGATGCCGAGGCGAACACCGTCCATGCCCATGAGCGGATCGACGGCTCGATCATGAGCCTGTACGACGACGTCACCTGGGGCGGGAACACCTTCCCCGGGCACTGGTCGTGGATCTACGTGGCGCGCAACGACCCGCACCACGACGGTGTGCGCATCTGGGAGTGGATGGCTGCCACGCGGCGCTGATCCGCGCGGTCGCCTGCCGCGGCGGTCAGCCCGCTCGTCCGGCGGGTGGCCGCGGTTCGGCGTCCTGCACGAGCCGCATCGACACGAGCTCGCTGAACCCGGCTCGCTTGGCGTAGCGCACCGTGCGGCGCTTGTGCACGGCGAACCCGAGCTTCGTGTAGAGGGCGAGGGCGGGCACGTTGGTGTCCTTGATGTCCTCGAGCACGTACTCGCGGTACCCGGGCTGTGCCAGCAGGTGCCGCAGCAGCGCGGTGCCGACCCCGCGGCCCTGGTAGGCCGGTTCGGTGGCGACGAAGCCGATCTCGGCGCGCCCGGGCCGTGCGTCGTCCGAGGCGCCCATGAACCAGCTCCGGATCACCAGGTATCCCAGCAGCCCGCGCACGAGCCCGAGGTGGCGGCGGAGCTCCGGCCAGCGTGGTGCGAACAGCTGCTGGTCGCCTTCCGTGAGCGAGGCGAGGCCTGCGGGCTCGCCGTCCACGAGGACGATGTAGAACCGTTCGAGCAGCAGCATGTGCTCGAACGCGTCGGCCAGCTTGTCGGTGTCGCGCGAGAACGCGACGAAGTCCTCCGCGAAGCTGCGGACGTAGACCTCGGTGATGCGGCGCCGGTATCCCTCGCCGAGCACGTCGCCCCGTTCAACCACGTACATCGTCCCTACCCGTCCCGTCGGCTCCGCCGGACCGCGCCCGCGTCGGCCCGACCCTAGCCGACGCCCGTCTCACCGGGCTTCGGGCGGCTCCTCCGGGCGGCGGTCCAGGAGCCCTCGTACGGTCGTGGTGACGACGGCGGCGACGTCGTCGGTCCGGATGCGTCCGGCGCGGTTCTCCTCGGCGGCGCCGTGCAGCACGTAGTGCACGACGTTCACCAGCCAGCCGATGGGCAGGTCGGTGCGGAACACGCCTTCCCGCTGACCGCGGCGGATGAGCTCCTCGATCCGTTCGCCGGGGTTCGCGTGGAGGTCACGGATGCGCCCGGCGGGCAGCACGCCCTGCGCGGCGGCGAGCAGCGCCGCCGACTCCGCGACCAGCGCCCAGCTCGAGGCCAGCAGCCGGCCGAGGGCGTCGCGGGCCGCACCGCTGAGGTCGACGGCGGAGAGCGTCTCCTCACCGGCGCGCAGCGCGTCGACGAGGGCCGCCTCCACGAGCTCCGCGCGGGTCCGGAAGTGGCCGTAGAGCGTCATCCGGCCCACTCCGGCGGCCGCCGCGATGGCGTCGATGGTCGCGTCGGGGTCCTCGCTGAGGCTGGTGCGTGCCGCGGACACGATGCGGGTGATGCTGCGCTCGGCGTCGGCTCGTCTGCGCGGGCGGGTCTCGGCACTCATGCCCCCAGTTTATCTCGTACGGGAATATACGGGTTATGGTCGCTCTTGTAGCTCGTACATCGACATACGAATTAGCCTACGGAGGACGGCGATGACAACGAACGAGACCCGCGCGGCAGCCGAGCGGCAGGCGGCGGGGCATCCCTTGCGCTGGCGGATCCTGGGGTTCCTCGGGGTGGCCCAGCTCATGCTCATCCTCGACGTCACCGTCGTGGCCATCGCCCTGCCGAACATCGAGACGGACCTGGGCCTGAGCCGGGCGGCGCTGGCCTGGATGGTGAGCGCGTACACGCTGACGTTCGGCGGCCTGATGCTCCTGGGCGGGCGGCTCGCCGACCTCGTCGGGGCCAAGCGGGTGGTCCTCGCCGGACTGGTGATCTTCACGGCGGCGTCGCTGCTGACCGGGCTCGCCGACTCCTCGGCCCTGCTGCTCGGTGGCCGTGTCGCCCAGGGCGTCGGCGCCGCGCTGCTGTCGCCGGCGGCACTGTCGCTCGTCGTGACCCTGTTCGACGGCGAGGAGCGGAACAAGGCGCTCGGGGTGTGGTCCGCGCTCGGCGGCGGTGGCGCCGCCCTCGGCCTGCTCGTCGGCGGGCTGCTCGTCGCCGGCCCCGGCTGGCCCTGGGTCTTCTACGTCAACGTGCCGATCGGCGTCGTGATCGTCGTCGCCCTCGCCCTCCTGGTGCCCGACCGGCGCGGGACCGTGCCGGGCGCCCGGCTGGACGTGCTCGGCGCGCTGCTGGTCACGGCATCGTCGGGCACCCTGATCTACGCCCTCATCAACGCCGGTGAGGACGGGTGGCTGGCCCCGACCACCGGGTGGTTCGTGCTCCTGGCGGCGGTGGGCTACGTGGCCTTCGTCCTCTGGCAGCGGTCGGCACGTTCCCCGCTGATGGACGTCGCACTGCTGGCCCGCCGCCCCGTCGCGACCGGCACCTTCCTCATCCTGATGGCGACGGTGCTGATGATCGCGGTGTTCTTCCTCGGCACCTTCTACTTCCAGCACGCCCGCGGCTACGGCGCGCTGCAGACCGGGCTGCTGTTCCTGCCGGTCGCTCTCGCGACGATGCTCGGCGCCAACCTGACGGGCCGGGCCATCGCCCGGCTGGGGGCGCGCACCCTGGCCGTCGCCGGCCTGCTGACCGCGGCGGCCGGCCTGGCCCTGCCAGCCCTCTGGCTGAACCCCGTCGCCGTGACGGTGGGTGTGGCCGTCGCGGGAGCGGGCACCGGGGCACTGTTCGTCGTCGCCTCGGCGACGGCCCTCGGCCAGGTCGCCCCGCACGAGGCCGGCGTGGCCTCCGGCCTCGTGAGCACCTTCCACGAGTTCGGCGCCTCCATCGGGGCCGCTGTCGTGTCCAGCGTCGCGGCCGCCAGCCTGGTGGGCGACACGCTCACGGGATTCACCAACGGATTCGTCGTGATCGCGGCCGCGGCGGGCGGCAGCGCCCTGGTCGCTGCCCTGCTGACGCCGGGCCGTCCCCGGCCGGCCCGCTGAGGCCGCTGCCCCGGGCGACCACTGGGCGTCGGACGAGGTTTGCCGTGGCGTGACGAGGAGGACAGCCCGGGTTCATCACCAGGCGGCAGCCTGATCGCGGACCGGCCGGAGGGCCGGTCCGCGATCAGGACAGGAGAATTCTGTGAAATCGACTGCCAACCGATCGACCACCCACCGGCTCCGGACGCTCGGGCTGACCGGCGGAGGGCTCGCGCTCCTCCTCACCGGCACGCTGCTGCCGGCCGCCACGGCGTCGCCCGGCACCGGCCAGGGCACCGCCCCGTGGGCCGAGTCGGCCTACCGCGGCGCCGTGGACGTGGTCACCGGGCCCGACGAGGACCAGGAGACCATCGACGGTGTCGTGTTCGTCGACCGTGACCAGGACTCCGAGCAGGACCGCGACGAGCGCGGCCTGGGTGGTGTGACCGTCACGAACGGCCAGGACGTCACGACGACGGACCGCCGGGGCCGCTACGAGCTCCCCGCGTTCGACAACATGACGGTCTCCGTCACCCAGCCGCGTGGCTACCAGGTCCCGGTCGACAGCGACAACGTCGCGCAGTTCTTCTACCACCACCTGCCCGAGGGCTCTCCCGAGCTGCGCTACGGCGGCCTCGAGCCGACCGGACCCCTGCCGGACGAGGTCAACTTCCCGCTCGCCACCAGCAAGATCACCGGGTCGGCGAAGCAGCACTGCCTCATCGGCGGCGACATCCAGACGTACGACCAGGACGAGGTGGAGTACGCCCGCAACGGGGCGTTCACGGACCTCGCCGCCCGCACCGACTACACCGGCTGCGGCGCCCTCTTCATCGGCGACGTCGTGGGCGACGACCTGTCGCTGTACCCGCAGACGCGTGAGCTCGTGAGCATGCTCAACGGGCCGGCCCGGTTCCTGCCCGGCAACCACGACCTCGACTTCGACGCCGAGAGCAGCGAGCACACGTTCGACACCTTCCGGGCGAAGCTGGGGCCGGAGTACTACTCGTACGACGTCGGCAAGGCGCACGTGGTCGCGCTGAACACCGTCGAGTACGCCTCGGGCACCTCGTACACCGGCTCGCTCGACGAGCGTCAGCTCGAGTGGCTGCGCAACGACCTCGCGCAGGTGCCGCAGGACCGCCTGGTCGTCATCGCGGCGCACATCCCGCTCCTCGACTACGCCGACCAGGGCAGCAGCAGGCACCAGGTCGCCCAGGTCAAGGAGATCTACGAGCTCCTGGATGGCCGGGAGGCCATCGCCCTGGGCGGGCACACGCACAGCATCGAGAACCTGCGCGCGGGCGACAGCCTGCAGGGCTGGTCCGACGTGCTCGGCGTCGACGAGCTGCCGTTCACCCACATCACGGCGGGCGCGATCTCCGGGGACTGGTACTCGGGCACGGTGCTGCCGGCCGGCTACCCGGCCGCACTGCAGCGTGACGGGGGCCAGCCCGGCGTCCTGACCCTGGACATCACGGGCACCCAGGTCCAGGAGCGCTTCACCGTCCGCGGCGAGGACGACGCGCACCAGCTCGCCCTCGGCGTGAACACGCCCCGCTACCGCGAGTGGTTCGCGGCGAACCGCTCCGCCGTCGGCTCGGCGCCGGAGTACACCGACCCGCTCGTCGTGTCGCGGACCGACCTGGCGGACACCACCTGGCTGACCACCAACTTCTGGATGGGCAGCACAGGCTCGACCGTCACGGCGACGCTCGACGGTGGCGCGGCCGTCGAGGCTGTGCGCACGCAGCCCATGCAGGGCGAGGCGCAGAAGGTCGGCGCCGAGTGGTCCGACCCCGTCGCGGTGCAGCAGCAGCTGGTGCACGGCGGCAGCGTCGCCGAGCGCTCCATGCACCTGTGGCGCCTCGAGCTGCCGGCGGACCTCGCCGTCGGCACGCACACGGCGGAGGTCACGGCCACCGACGTGCACGGGCGGGAGTTCACGGAGACGCTGACGTTCGAGGTCACCGGCTGACCCAGGCCGAGCGGCGTAGCCACGGGCCGGCGCTGCCACGACGGGACTCCCGCCGTGGCAGCGCCGGCCGCGTCGTCGCCCGTGGCCGAAACGGATTGAGCGCCGGGCCCGGCGGTGCCACAGTGGCTTCCGGGAGGTACTACATGTCCGCAGCGCTCGCCGTCGAGGCACGAGGCCTCGTCAAGCACTTCACCAGCCGCAAGTCCGTCACCCGAGCGGTCGACGGCATCGACCTCTCGATCGCCGAGGGCAGCGTCTTCGGTCTGCTCGGCCCCAACGGCGCGGGCAAGACCACCGTGGTGCGCATGCTCGCCACCCTGCTGCGGCCCGACGCCGGCACTGCCTCCGTGCTCGGGCACGACGTGGTGCGGGACGCCGACGCGGTGCGCTCCGCAGTCGGCCTCACGGGCCAGTACGCCTCTGTGGACGAGGACCTGACCGGCACCGAGAACCTACTCATGCTCGCCCGCCTGTACGGGTTCGCGCCCGCCGCCGCGCGGCGACGCGTCGAGGGCCTGCTGGAGGCGTTCGACCTCGCCGACGCCGGGTCCCGGCAGGTCAAGACCTACTCCGGCGGCATGCACCGGCGCATCGACCTCGCCGCCTCCCTGGTGCTCGCCCCCCGCGTGCTGTTCCTGGACGAGCCGACCACCGGCCTCGACCCGCGCAGCCGCAACCAGGTGTGGGACATCGTGCGCGTGCTCGTGGACGACGGCGCCACCGTGCTGCTCACCACGCAGTACCTCGACGAGGCGGACCAGCTCGCGGACCGCATCGCCGTCGTCGACCACGGGCGCACCATCGCCGAGGGGACCGCGAGCGAGCTCAAGCGCTCGGTCGGCGAGGGGGCCGTGCACCTGCGCGTCGCCGAGGTGGCCGACCGGGCACGGGCGGCCGAGATCACCGAGCGGGTGCTCGGCGCCGAGGTCACCTTCGACTCGGACCCGCACGCCATCGCGGCGCGCGTGCCCGACGACGGGGCCGACGCCGTGCCCGGCCTGCTCCCTGCCCTGACCGAGGCCGGGATCAACGTGCCCGAGTTCAGCCTGGGCCAGCCGAGCCTCGACGAGGTGTTCCTCGCCCTCACCGGCCAGCCCCTGCCCGACGACGAGGCGCCGGACGAGGCCGCCGACCCGCGGGAGACCACGGAGGTGACCCGATGACCGCGACCCTGCGTGACGCCGTCGCCCTGACCGAGCGGCCCTCCCGGCCCTCGCCCGTGTCGACCACGCTGACGTTCGGCTGGCGCGCACTGCTGAAGATCAAGCACGTGCCGGAGCAGCTGTTCGACGTGCTGGTCTCCCCCATCATCTTCACGCTGATGTTCACGTACCTGTTCGGCGGGGCGCTGGCCGGCTCCACGCAGGCGTACATCCAGTTCCTGCTGCCCGGCATCCTCGTGCAGACCATCCTGTTCGTGACGATCTACACCGGCTACACGCTCAACACCGATATCTCCAAGGGGGTCTTCGACCGGTTCCGCTCGCTGCCCATCTGGCGACCGTCACCGGTGGTGGGCGCGCTGCTGGGCGACACCGTGCGCTACACGATCGCCTCGGTCATCACCGTTGCGCTGGGCCTGCTGCTCGGGTTCCGGCCCGACGGCGGCTTCCTGGGCGTGCTGCTCGGGGTGCTGCTCCTGCTGGTGTTCGCGTTCGCCCTGAGCTGGACCTTCATCATCCTCGGGCTGCTCGTCCGCTCGCCCAACGCGGTGATGGGGGTGTCCATGATGGTGCTCATGCCGCTCACGTTCGCCTCGAACGTCTTCGTGGACCCGGCCACCATGCCGTCCGGCCTGCGGGCGTTCGTGAACGTGAACCCCGTGAGCCACCTGGTCACCGCGGAGCGCAGCCTGATGGCGGGCAGCCCTGACACGACGGAGATCGTCTGGGTGCTGATCGCCTCGGTGGTCCTGACCGCGGTGCTCGGCCCCATCGCGATGCGGATCTACCGCAACAAGACCTGAGGGGTCTGGCCGCGAGCCCACCGACGCCCCTACACTGACGACCGCGTGGTTGAAACGTTGCAATGGTGCTGACCTGCTCAACCGGACGAGCTCAACCGGACGATCAATGACGATCGCATTCGCCTGGAGGCGTCATGACCCTGGACCGCAGACTGTTCCTCAAGACCGCCGGCGTCGCGTCCGGCGCCGTCGCCCTACCCGTCGGAAGTGCGGCCGCGGCGGCGGCCCCGCCCGGCGGGCCCGGCGGCGTCGGCGCCGTGCGGTTGGCCGACCCGCTCGTCGAGAAGAAGACGAGCCCGCTCGGGATCGACGTCGACCGTCCGCGGTTCTCGTGGACCGTCGAGTCGCACCGGCGGGGCGTCGAGCAGGAGTCCTACCGGCTGCGGGTCAGCACCCGCGGCCCGCGCCCGCGCCAGGTGTGGGACAGCGGCGTCGTTCCGTCGCGCGAGTCGGCGAACGTGGAGTACGACGGTCCCCCGCTGCGTGCCGCCACCGACTACACCTGGCAGGTGGACGTGGCGACGACGCACGGGACCAGCACCACCACGTCGGACTTCCGCACCGGGCTGTACGACGAGAGCGACTGGGCAGGCGCCGCCTGGATCGGCAACGAGCGCCGCTCCGACCAGGTGACCGACCTGACCTTCGACGGCGCGTCGTGGATCTGGCTGGCCGAGGGCGAGCTGCCCGACCAGGACCGCGCGTTCCGGCTCACGCAGGCCGCCCCGGAGGGCACGTCCGCCACGCGGGCCGAGGTCCTCATCACCGCCGACGACTCCTTCACGCTCTGGGTGGACGGCGCCGAGCTCGGCGGGACCGAGCCCGTCGACAACGGTTGGCAAGGATCTCGCTTCTACGAGGCGGACGTGTCCGGGAGCGCGACGGTCGTCGCCGTGCGCGGGACGAACGACGCGGTCAGCGCGGGGGCGGTGCTCGCCGTCGTACGCGTGACGTACTCGGACGGGACGACGTCGACGCGCACGTCCGGGAGCGCCTGGAAGGCCGCGACCGAGTTCCCGGCGGACTTCGCCCGCCCGGACCTCGACGACTCCGGCTGGGACCAGGCCGCCGAGCTCGCGCCCTACGGCTCCGGGCCCTGGGGCCGAGGAGTACGGCCGCCGACGCGAGACCCGCTGCCGGCGCCGCTGCTCCGCAAGGAGCTGGAGATCGGGCCGCTCCTGGAGCGGGCGACGCTCTACCTGGCTGCCGGCGGGTACGCGAAGGTCTCGCTGAACGGCAGGGCGGCCGACGACCACGTGCTCTCGCCCGGGTTCACCGACTACGACGACACCGTCCAGTACACCGCGGTCGACCTCACGCGCCGGCTGCGGCGGGGGCGCAACGCGCTGGGCATCGAGCTGGGCCGCGGCTTCTACGGGATGACCGGCGGAAACGTGTGGCGCTGGGAGGCGCCACCGTGGCACGACGAGCCGGTGGTGCGTGCGGTGCTGCACCTGCGGTACGCCGGGGGCGTCGAGCGCGTCGTCACCGACGACTCATGGCACGTCCACGACGGGCCGACGGTGTTCGACGACCTCTACGGCGGCGAGGCGTACGACGCGCGCCGGACCCTGCCCGGCTGGGACACGGTCGGGTTCGACGACGGCGGGTGGGCAGGCGCCACCGTGGCGCCCGGTCCGCAGGGCGTCCTCGTCAACCAGCGCCAGCAGCCGATCAAGCTGATGGAGTCGCTGCCGGCCGTCGCGGTCGCCGAACCGGAGCCGGGCGTCTACGTGGTGAAGTTCCCCCGGGTGATCGCAGGCTGGGTGCGCTACACGGCGACCGGACCGGCCGGGGCGACCATCCGGGCGGCGCACGGCGAGAAGCTCACCGCCGACGGACGCGTCAACATGAGCAACAACGGCGGGTTCCAGGCCGGGTTCCAGACCGACCGCTTCACGCTCGCCGGGGCCTCGGCGGGTGGGTCACCGGTACCCGAGACGTGGGAACCGAGCTTCTCCTACAAGGGCTTCCAGTACCTCGAGGTCACCGGGTGGCCGCAGGACGGCCCGCCGCCCCTGACGGCATTCACCGCGCAGGTGGTGCACACGGCCGCCGCGGAGACCGGGAGGTTCGACAGCTCCAGCGAGATCATGAACCGGACCCACCGGGCGGTCGTGGACACGCTCAAGAACAACATCCACGGCATCCCGACCGACACGCCGATGTTCGAGAAGAACGGCTGGACCGGCGACGCCGCCGTCGGCGCGGAGATGTTCCTGGTCAACCTCGACGTGCACGAGCTGTTCGCCAAGTGGCTGCGCGACGTGCACGAGACGCGGGACGCCCAGGGCCGGCCGCTGGTCATCGCGCCCAGCTCGGGTGACTGGGGCGAGTGGGGCGTGTGCCCGCCGTGGCACGCGGCCTACGTGATGATCCCGTGGTGGCTCTACCAGTACGGCGGGGACAAGCGGGTGCTGGCCGAGTGCTACGACGGCATGAAGCGGTACGTCGACCTGGAGTTCGACCGGTCCCAGGGCGGCATCGTCCCTGACGCGCGGCTCGGCGACTGGGTCAGCCCCGAGGCGAGCCCCGCGGGTGGCAACGCGCCCGAGGACCTCCGGGTCTCGGCCACCGCCTTCCTCTACGCCATGACCACCTCCATGCGACGCAGCGCCGGGTTCCTCGGCAAGGCCGCCGACGTCGAGCACTTCGCCCGGAACGCCGCCACGATCAGGTCCGCGTTCAACGAGACCTTCCTCGACCGCGGAGCCGGGCACTACCGCGGCGACGGGGACCGCGGGTACCGGCAGACGCACAACGTGCTGGCCGTGGCCTTCGGGCTCGTGCCCGACACCGCGACGACGCAGCGGGTGGTCGACAGCATCGTCGCGGACGTGCGCGCCAAGGGCACCACGCTCAACACGGGTGTGCTCGGCACCAAGTGGCTGCTGCCGGTGCTGACCCGGCACGGCCACGCCGACGTCGCCTACGAGCTCGCCGTGCAGACGGCCTACCCGAGCTGGGGCTACATGATCGAGAACGGGGCCACCTCCATGTGGGAGCACTGGTCGCTGGAGGCGCGGTCCTACGGCCACTACTTCCTCGGCACGGTGGACGACTGGTTCTACCAGCACGTCGCGGGCATCCAGGCGTCGGCGGAGACCGGCTACCGGGACGTCACCATCGCCCCGGCGGTCACCGAGCACCTGGACCGGGCCGAGGCCTCGGTCCGGACGCCGTACGGGACGGTGGCCAGCGAGTGGCGGCGCACGGGCGACCGGCTCCGGCTCACGGTGACGATTCCCGTCGGCGCGACGGCGACGGTGCGCCTGCCCACGAGCGATCCCGGCACGGTCACCGAGCAGGGTCGTCCGGTGGCGGACGCGGAGGGCGTCGCGGACGTGTCCGTCGAGGACGGGTCCGTCCTGGTGCGGGTCGGGTCCGGTCGGTACGCGTTCGTCGCGTAGCACCGCCCGGCCAGGGCGCTCCCGCCCGGGCAGGACGTTCCGGCGGCGCACGACCGGCGCCGGGCGGCGGAGGGACGAGAGCCCTCCGCCGCCCGGCGCGGCCCGGGCCTCACCGGCCGACGGCGTACGCCCTGATCACGGTCTCGGTGACCTGCGAACCGGCGGCGTCGCGCGCCTCGGCCCGCAGCGAGACGTGCTCGGTCCCCCGCGGCACCCGCACGGTCGCCGTGAACCCGTCCGTACCGCCCGCCTCGCCGTCCGCCGTGACGTCCACCGGCGTCCAGTTCTCGCCGTCGTCGGCGGACGCCCACAGCCGCAGCTCCTCCACCGCGGAGGGTGTGGAGCCGCCCTGGTGGGTGGCCGACAGGTGGAGCACCTCACGGCGGTCCCCGCGGTTGTGACCGTCGACGGACAGCCCGTAGTCGAGCTGCAGCAGCGGCAGCACCGTGCGGTCGTCCGAGAACGCCGAGGTGAACTCCCACTCGGTCGACACGCGGGTGGACAGCTCCCACCACGGCGTGGAGCGCGCGACGTCGGACCGCAGCCGGTACCGCGTCGGCTCGTCCGGCAGCCCGAAGTGCCAGCCGAACGTGTCGTCGTTGTCGAGCACCAGCTCGTCGTCCTGCCACAGCCGCATCCGCACGTCGGCCTCCTCCACCCAGGGCAGGGCGACGGGCATCGAGTGCCCGGCGTCGTCGACCCAGAGCGGCAGCTCGAAGGAGAACGTGTCCCAGTCGCGGACGGCGGACGCCATGCCGAACTCCCCGTAGCCGCCGACGCCCGGCGGCGTGAACCCGCCGTGGTGCGCCTGGGCGAGCCAGACGTCGCTCGCCGTGTCGCCGGGCCGGTACTCGCGGATCTCGGACTCGAACGCACTGGCCAGCCAGGTGTCGGTGTGCCGCGGCATCACCTGGTGGTACCAGCGGACACCCTCCGCGGCGGTCACGTACTCGGTGCGCTGCACGGGCGCGGTCAGCTCGCTGTCGAGGCCGAAGACCCCCTGCCGCCCGTCCCGCACGATCACGGGCGTGACCTCGACCTGACCGTCCGCCCCGACCGCGCGGTACTCCATGTCGAGCGTCGCGAGGTTGCTCGGGCCGGCACGCAGGGTGAGGTCCTCGTCCGGGACCTGCCCCTCCCGTTCGACGACGGTGTCGACGCTGTAGGCCGCCTGGTCCCGCCCGAGGATCCGCAGCCGCACCGAGCGGTTCTCGAGCTCGCGCCGCAACCGGTCGCCGGTGTTCCGGTCGGTGGCGAGCACCGGGATGCCCACGTCCTCGACCGTGCCCGGGACCGTGCCGAGCCCGGCGCTGCGGACCAGCAGCCCCGCGGCACCGGCAGCCTCGGCGGCGGCCGCCTGCGCCGCCACGTCGCCCTGGTCCACGAGGGCGAAGCGGCCGCGTACCCGCGCGTCGGCGAGCTCCCCGGCGGTCCCGTCGCCGGCGTCGACCAGGCGCGCGCGGTCCCGGCCGGTCACGGACTCCGACCCCGGCACCGTGGTCGCCGGCACGTCGCCGACGCCTCGGCTCGCGGTGACCTGGAGCACGGGCTGGCGCTGCTGCGTCAGGGAGACGAGCTCGAACTCGACCCCGTCGCCCACCTGCTCGGTGGGCAGGGCGTAGAAGTCCGGCGCGACGACGTCGTCGACGTATCCGTCGTAGGTGGCGCTGATGGTGCTGTTGTACTCGCCGTCGACAAGACGGTAGAGGAGGAGCTTCTTGCCGGTGTCGTCCGTCTCTCGGTGGGTGGTGACGTCGAGCGGCCGGGCGCCGCGCGCGTCGAGCTCGATCGTCAGGTCCTCGGCCACCTCTACCAGCGGGTCGGCGACCGCCGTGACGGCGGTGGGCCAGGGCGAGCCCTGGTCGCGTGCCTCGAAGAACCCGGCGAGGTAGTACGCGCCGGGGTCGAGCCGCACCGTGGCCACGCCGTCGGTGAACTCGGGCTCGACCCACAGCTCGTCCCAGGGTTCGGCCGCGTTCTGCAGCACCAGGTGGTCGTCGCCCGTCGCCGGTGACCCGTCGACGTCGGTGGCCCGGATGGTCAGGTCGTACTTCTCGCTCTCGTTGACGAACCCGACGGCGGTGCGTACCTGGTCGCCGTCGCCCGACCGGGCCACGAGTGCGCCCCCGTATGCGCCCGGGGCGACACGAGTGGGGTCGAGGGTGAGGTCGACGCTCGCCGTGCCGCCGGCGGGGACCGTGAGGCGGGTCGCCGAGGTGGTCACCGTGCCGTCCGGGACCACGTCGTCCGCCTCGTCGCGCACCACGAGGCTCAGGTCGAGCTCCAGGGCGGTGTCGCCCGGGTTGCGGTAGGTGACGGTGCTGGTCATCGGGTCGGCCTGGTCCTGCGGGTAGGGCGTGATGCCGAACGAGAGGGACGGCGGGTCGGAGGTGACGGTCTGGCGCAGGGCGCGCGGGATCCATACCCGGCCGGTGCCCTCCTGCCAGACCGAGTTCGGCTGCGGGTGCTGCGTGGACGCCATGAGCACGTCCTTGAGCTCCTGTCCCGTGAGGTCCGGCCGGGCTGACTGCAGCACGGCGGCGGCGCCGGCGGCGTGCGGCGCCGCCATCGAGGTGCCGCTGGCCGCGACGTGCAGGTCGTCGACCGGCTCGTCGAGCGTCGTGCCGGCTGCCCGTGCCGCCACGATCCCGACGCCCGGCGCCGCGATGTCGGGCTTCAGGGCGCCGTCGGCCCGGGGGCCGACGCTGGAGAAGTCGGCGACCCGGTCGTCGTCCCCCACGGCCGCGACCGTGAGGGCGCTCGACGCCGTGCCGAGCGTCGGGATGGTGCCGTGCTCCGGCCCCTCGTTACCGGCGGCGGCGACGGCGAGCAGCCCGTACTGCTCGCTCAGGGCGTCCACGGCGAGCGACGCCGGGTCGGTGCCGTCGGTGTAGCTGCCGGGCACGCCGAGGGACAGGTTCAGGATGTCGGCGCCCTCCTCGGCCGCCCATTCCATGCCGTCGATCACCCACGACGTGTCGCCGCCGTCGGGTGTGAGCACCTGCGCGTCCAGCAGCCGCGCCCCGGGCGCCACGCCGCGGTTCACGCCGTCCGACGCCTCGCCGGAGCCGGCGATGATCGAGGCCACGTGGGTGCCGTGCCCGACGGCGTCCGTCGTGGTGCCCGGGGTGTCGTCGGAGCCGGTGAAGTCGCGCGCGGCCGCGACCACGCCCTCGTCCAGGTCGGGGTGGGTGGCGTCGACGCCGGTGTCCACGACACCGACCGTCACGCCCTCGCCGGTGTGCCCGGCGTCCCACGCCTGCGGCGCACCGATCTGCGGCATCGAGTCGGCGTCCTGCGGCTCGACCCGCCGGTCCAGCCAGACCTTGGCGATCCCGGCGTCCGACGGCGCCGACCTCGTGGTCGGGCCGCCACGCGCGCCCAGCGCGCCGAGCAGCGCCCACGACGACGCCGGCTCGCCGGGGCTCGCGGTGGTCTCCAGGTCACCGGCCACGGCCCCGATGGACTCGAGCGTGTGCTCCGGGTCGAGCCCGAGCGCGCTCCAGTCCGGCGGCCGGTCCGCCCGCGCCGTGGCGCGGCCGCGCGACTGCACGATGACCGGCAGGTCTCCCGTGCGTCCGTCGGCCACGAGCCGCTTGACGTCGAACAGGGCGCGGTCGAGCTTCTCCGGTACCAGCGGGAGCACGTCGGTCGGGATGACCAGGTGGCGCTCCTCGCCGGCGACCTGGTGGAACGCCACCGGCGCGCCACCGGGACGTTCGGCGGGCAGTACCCGGACCAGATCCTGGCCGTCGCGCTCGGTCACGGCCACCCGGTCGCCCGTGACGAGGGTGACCACCGTGGTGGTGGGCCGCTCCCGCGGCGCAGCCCGCTCCGGCGCGACGTCCCCGGGTGCGAGTGCAGCGGCCGACGTCGCCACGAGTGCTGCGGCCGACGCGGCGGCGACGGCGATCCTGCTGACGGGCCGGTGGCCTGGGCCGACCGCCCGACGTCCACGAGCGTTCATCACGGTGCCCCGTTCTTCGATGGGATGGCGTCATGGGGAGTGACGCTCCGGGGAACCGATCCGTTGGGACGAGGGCGGGGTGAGATGGTCCTGGCCGCTACGCGGGCGTCCGGGCGCCGCGATAGGCGGCCAGCACGGTCGCTGACGCTCCCCCGGTGTGCAGGTACCGGGAGTCGAGCACCTCGGCGAGGCCGGCCAGGGCCGCGTCGAGCAGTGCCCCGGCGTGCCGCACGCTCGCCGATCCGGACTCCCGAGCCGCCGCGGAGAGCTCCAGGGCGTACGGGGCCGTCGCGGCCAGGGAGGTGCTGGCGTGCGGGTCGACGAAGTAGTAGGTGATCTCGTACTGCATGAGGTCGACGCGTACCTGGTCGATATCCCCTGCCAGATCGCGGAGGATCGGCGCCACCGCGCCGGCCTCCATCCGGTCCAGGACGTCCGCCGTCCGCGTCCGGCGGAGACCGTGGACGCGCAGCGCCACGGCGCGGCGTCGGGCCAGCGCCGGGTAGACCTGCAGGATCCACGAGACACCCGCGGAGAGCAGCACGAAACCGATCAGCCCCTCGACGGGCGTCGCCAGCCGCAGCCACCAGGCCGTGGGCACCACGTCACCGAAGCCCAGCGTGGTCAGCGTGACGACCGAGACGTAGAAGGCGTCGACCACGTCGTGGCGCTCCGCCGGCTCGAGGCCGGTGCCGTAGGAGAACCCGGTCTCCAGGTGCGGCCAGTAGACCAGTGCCCACCCGGTGACGGTGAGCCCCACCCAGACCATCGCCACCGCCGCCATCGCCGCCGGCCCGCTCAGCCGGACGGCACGCGACCCGAGGCGGCGGCAGACCTGCCACGTCAGGCCCGCCACCACCGTGCTGAGCCGGCCCCGTCCGCTCGGGTGCAGCAGCGTGTGGAACAGGTCCCGCAGCGCCAGGAGCACGAGGAGGACCCCGGCCCCGGTCGCCACGACGGTCACGACGGTCCGCCCCGGGCGCCTCGCCCGGGCCGTTCCCGCGCCACCGGTCCGTCCATGGCAGCCAACGCTACGGACCGCCACCCGGCCTGGCACGCCCGCCGGAGGCGGTACGTCAGCCCACCGGAGCCCGCTCGCGACCCAGCAGGTGGCGCAGGGCCGGCCCCAGGGTCGGGTGCCGGAACCGGTGGCCCGTCGCGAGCAGGGCCGCCGGTGACACGCGCTGGCTGGCCTCGGCGAGCTCCCGCGCGCCGTCGGGGCCGAGCAGGAGCCGCGGCCCCAGGCTCGGCACCGGCAGCAGCGCCGGCCGGCGCAGCACCCCGGCCAGCGTCGTGGCGTAGGCGTCGTTGCGGACCGCACCGGGCGCGACGGCGTTGACCGGACCGGACAGCCTGCCGTCGTAGAGCGCACGGTGGTAGACGTCCACCAGGTCGTCGATGCCGATCCAGGACTGCCACGCCCGCCCGTCGCCGAGCCGGCCGCCCAGTCCGGCGGCGAACAGGGGACGGAAGAGCCGTAGCGTGCCCCCGCGCGGCGACTGCACCAGCCCGGTGCGGACGGTGACCACCCGCAGCCCGGCCCGGGCGGCGACGTCGGCCGCCTCCTCCCAGTCCGCCACGACGTCCGCCAGGAACCCGTCGCCGCGGGCGCTCGTCTCGTCGAGCACCTCGTCGCCACGGTCCGCGCCGTAGTACCCGATCGCCGAGGCGGAGACGAAGACCCGCGGCCCGTCGGCGGTGCGGCCGGCGAGATCGGCGAGCGCCCGGGTGGGGCCGATCCGGGAGCCACGGACGGCGCCGCGGTGTGCGTCGGTGAACCGGCCGGCGATCGACGCACCCGCGAGGTGGATCACGGCGTCCACGCCGTGCAGCAGGTCGTCGGCCGGCGCGTCCGGGTCCCAGCGCCGCTCGTCGGGGCCGTGCGGCCGGCCCCGCACCAGCCGCACCACGCGGTGGCCGGCCGTGGTCAGGAACGGTGCCAGGGCGCTGCCGACGAGCCCGCGGCTCCCGGTCATCGCGACGACCATCGGCCGGTCGCCGCAGTTCCGGGCGGTCGCCTGGGCCGCCAGGTCCATGCCGAGCTGCCGGTGTCGGTAGGCGAACATGGCCCGCAGCAGCGTGGCGGGCACCGTGGTCTCCACCCGGTCGGTGATGCGGGTCCGTGCACCCTCGTCGTGGAACTCGTGCGTGTGCCGCCAGCGGATGCCCCACCGCAGCGGCGCGGAGACGAGCTCGTCGACGAACCGGGACGGCGGGACGCAGCCGGAGTGCCGGGCGACCCACCGCAGCCCGCCGGGCATCCCCAGCACGGCCTCGCCGTCGGCCAGGGAGGTCGCCTCCCGCACGATCCGCACGGGGAGCCACGGCGGCGTGAGGCGGGCCACCGCGCCGGGACGCTCGTGCCAGGCGAAGACGTCGGACCGGGGCAGGCCCACGACGCTCGACCAGACCAGGGGCTTCGTGGACGTCATGGCAGCGCTCCGTTCCGCAGGGCGTACAGGATGAGGATCATGGTCACGGCAGCACCCACCGCGTAGTTCACCCACAGGAAGTGGCGCCAGCCGCCGTTGGCGCGGGCCGAGTCCGCGTCGCGCAGCCGCGCGTAGGGCAGCGCGAGCGCGAGGTACGGGAGCACGAGCAGTCCGGCGAACGCGCCGGGCGGGCCCGTCATGGCCACGAGCACACCGGCGGCGCACCACGCCGCGAGGGCGAGCCGCACCGTGGTAGCGGCGCCGAGCGCCGTGGCGATCGAGGAGATCCGCGCCTCGCGGTCCGGCACGACGTCCTGCACGGCGCCGAAGGCGTGGCTCGCCATGCCCCAGAGCAGGAAGGCGCCGAGCACCGCGAACGTCGCGGGTACCGGGTCGGCCCGGGCCAGTGCCAGCCCGTAGACCGCCGGGCTCACGAAGTGCACGCTGGAGGTGAGCGAGTCGAGCACCGGCACCTCCTTGAAGCGGAACGGTGGTGCCGAGTAGGCGACGAGCGCGAAGAGGCTGATCGCGAGCACCGCCCAGGAGAGCGGCGGGCCGAGCAGCACCAGCGCCAGCACGAACGGGAGACAGGTCACGACGGAGGCGACCAGGACGGCACGGTGCCGGGCCGGCGGGAGGAGGGCGCCCTCGACGCCGCCCTTGCGGGGATTGGTGAGGTCGGACGCGTAGTCGAACACGTCGTTGATCCCGTAGAGCGCGAGGTTGTACGGCACCAGGAAGAACAGCGAGCCGATGAGCAGCGCGCCGTCGACCCGCCCTGTCGTCAGGAGGTAGGCGGCCGCGAACGGGTACGCCGTGTTGATCCAGCTCAGCGGCCGGGACGCGCGTACGAGGTCACCGGTCATGACGTCCCCCGAACAGCGACCAGAGCGCAGGCAGCAGCACGACGGCGGCGAGCGGGTAGGCCAGGTCCTCGACCGGTGCCAGCCCGATCCGGACGCCGGAGATGTGCGCGTCGGAGTAGGCGAACAGCCCGCTCGCGATCATCAGGTTGTCGAACACGACGGTGAGGATCAGCAGCGCGACGGCGGCCAGCGTGACGGCACGCCAGCCGGCGGAGCGGTCGGCCCGGCGGCCGGCGGACCGGTGCGCCACCACGGCCACGACGGCGGCCACCGTGAGGAAGCCGAGGGCGAGCAGCAGGTAGATCATCGTGCACCGCCCGCTCGGCCCAGCACCCGCTGGGCGCCCAGCACCAGCACCATCGTGAGCTCGCAGAGGAACAGAAGGAACACCAGCTCCTCGACGGGCAGCTCGGGGGCGAGCATGAGTCCGGTCATGTAGCGCCCGGCGCCGTGGAAGAACACGCCCAGCCCGATGCCCGCCAGGTCCCAGGCCAGGAAGAACGCGGTGCCGGCGGCGAGGACGGCTACCGCTCGCCCTGGTGACCGCCAGCAGAACAGCCGGAACCTCCGGTCGATCGTGAGCACCCCGGCTGCGGACACCAGCAGCGCGGCGAGGTACGCGAAGCTCATCGGTCCTCCCGCAAGGGGCCGGCGCTCGTGTCGCCCCGGAGCCGCTTGAGGACCAGCTCCGCGCTGATGAGGCACATCGGCAGGCCGATCCCGGGGATCGTCGTCGCCCCGGCGTACAGGAGCCCGGAGACCCGCGCGGAAGCGTTCCGTCCGCGCAGCATCGCGCTCTGCCGCAGCGTGTGGCCGGGGCCGAGCGCTCCGCCGCGCCAGGCGCCGAGGTCGCGCTCGAAGTCGGCGGGGCCGATCGTGCGTCGGACCACCACCCGGTCCGCGAGGTCGGGCGTCCCGGTCCACCCGGCGATCTGCGCTATCGCGTCGTCGACGACGCGTTCGACGCCGGGGTCGCCGGCGCCGTCGATGCCGCCCGCACCGATCGCGGGGTCGGCGGGCACGGGCACCAGCACGAAGAGGTTCTCGTGGCCGGGCGGCGCGACGTCGTCGGTGGCGCTCGGCCGGCAGACGTAGAGCGACGTCGGCGACAGGACCGCCGGACGGGCACCGAAGATGGCATCGAACCCCTGCTGCCAGTCCTGGGCGAAGAGCAGCGAGTGGTGCGCGAGCCGCGGCAGCTCGCCACGCACGCCCAGCAGCGCCAGCACCGCGCCGGGGCCGGGGTCGCGGCGCCGCCACCAGCGGTCGGTGTGGCTGCGGTGCGGCCGGTCGAGCAGGTCGTGCTCGGTGACCCGCAGGTCCGCGGTCGAGACCACCACGTCCGCTTCCAGACGGCGCGTCCGCCCCGTGCCGTCGTCGGCCTCGACGCCGGTCACGGCGCCGTCCGCCACCGTGATCCGCTCCACGCGCTGCCCGGTGAGCAGCTTCGCGCCCGCGCCGCGGGCGACGCGCGCGACGGCGTCGATCACAGCACCGAACCCGCCGCGCGGGTACAGCACACCCTGGGTCACGTCCAGGTGGCTCATGAGGTGGTACATGCTCGGCGCCGCACCCGGCGAGGTGCCGAGAAACACGGCCGGGTAGCCGAGGATGCGACGGACCCGGTCGTCCGTCGTGTGGCGCGCGATGAAGCGGTCCAGCGGCTCGGCGAGCAGCCGGGCCAGGCGTGGTGCGCGCCGCACGAGGTCCCGGTCCAGCAGCGGCCGGAGCGAGGCGTACGTCGCGTAGAGGAACCGCTCGGTGGCGATGCGGTAGGTCTCCCCCGCCGAGTCCAGGTAGGCGTCGAGCCGCGTCGCGGAGGTCGGGTCGAGCGCCAGCAGGGCTGCACGCGCCCCGTCGGACGGCAGGTCGAACGGTTCGGGGTGGTCCTCGAAGAAGACCCGGTAGGACGGGTCGAGCCGGACGAGGTCCAGCTCCTGGGCAGCACTGGTACCCAGCAGGCGGAAGAAGTGGTCGAAGACCTCAGGCATGAGGTACCACGACGGTCCGGTGTCGAACTGGAACCCGTCGTGGTGCCAGCGGCCCGCACGGCCCCCGAGCTCCGTCCGTGCCTCCAGCAGGGTGACCTCGGCCCCGTCCTGCGCGAGCAGGGCGGCGGTCGCCAGGCCCGAGATGCCGCCACCCACCACGATCACCCGCCGTCCGCGCACACCGCCGGTCACCCTCGCACCGCCGGCTGCGCGGCGGCGAGGACCGTCGCGAGGATGCGCAGCTTGACCGCCGCCGGCACCGACACCCGATGGGTGCGCAGCCGGACGGCGGGCGTGTGCCGCAACCGTTCGTTCAGCTCGGCGAAGAGGCCGGCGGCCAGTGCCGTCGCTCGCCGCGGGCCCGCGGGCAGCAGCGGGATGACGGCACGCGCGGCGGCGAGGTCGGCGTCGACCTCTGCGACGATCGCCGCCTTGTGCTCGTCGTCCAAGCCGTCCGCCGTTCCCGGGAGGTAGGACCGGCCCAGGCGGCCCTCGTCGTCGCCGAGGTCGCGCAGGAAGTTGATCTTCTGGAACGCCGCGCCGAGCCGGCGCGCGCCCTCCGCCAGCCGCTCGCGCTCCGCCGGCGCGACGGACGAGCCGTACAGAAAGGCGCGCAGGCACATCAGGCCCACCACCTCCGCGGAACCGTGCACGTAGGTGCGGTACTCGTCGTCGCCGAGCGTGACCACCGGTTCGAGGTCCCGGCGCATGGAGGCGAAGAACGGGCCCACCAGCGTCTCGTCGATGCCCACCGTGCGTGCCGTCAGCGCGAAGGCGTGCACCACGATGTTCGCGCTGAACCCGTTGCGCAGCGCCGCGTACGTCTCCGCCTCCAGGGCGTCCAGGGTGCTGCGGCACTCGGTGTGCGCCAGGCCGGCCTCGTGCGCGGGACCGTCCACGACCTCGTCGGCCACGCGCACCAGCGCGTAGACGTCCTCGATCATCGCGCGCGTCCTGGGCGGCAGCAGCCGGGTGGCCAGGCTGAACGACGTCGAGTAGGCACCGATCACCTGCGCGGCCGCCGTGTGGGCCGTCTCCGAGTAGAGGGCGAGCGAGGACGAGGGCCTCATGAGGTGGTGCGGGGCCCCGCGTAGAGCTCGAGGTCCGGCGCCTGGCTCACGAACCACGGGGAGAACGCCCAGGGCGCCGCGCGGAGCGCGTCGCCCAGCGCCGCGGCATCGGTCCACCGGACCTCCATGACCTCGTCCGGGTTGGGGCGCGGCTCCGCGTCGGTCACCGCCACGTAGACGGGGCACACCTCGTTCTCCACGATTCCCGAGGCGTCGACGGCGCGGTACCGGAACTCGGGCAGCGCAACGCGGATGTCGCGCACGGACAGGCCCAGCTCGTCCTGCCCGCGACGCACGATCGCCTCCTCGACCGGTTCGTCCGGCTGCGGATGGCCGCAGAACGAGTTGGTCCAGACACCGGGCCAGGCGCGTTTTCCCAGGGCCCGCCGGGTGACCAGCACCTGCCCGGCGGAGTTCAGCACGTGGCACGAGAACGCCAGGTGCAGCGGTGTGTGCTCGGAGTGCACGAGATGCTTGAGCTCCGAGCCGATCGGCGTGCGGTCCTCGTCCAGCAGCACGACTCTCTCCGTCGCCACGTCTCCTCCTCCGTCGATTTAACTAGCCTGGCTATATTCAAGCACAGGAAGCATCCAGCCAGATAGCATCTTCGCCCGGTCCGCCTCCGGCTGGTGGCACGGCGACGCGGCTCGCCCACGTGGTTCGGAGCACCGGCCCGCACGGATGGGCCCCTGGCGCCCCGAGTCTCCCGCCCGCGGCGGCGGCGGGCGGACGGCGCATGTCAGCGGGCCAGCCGCTCGACGACGGCCCCGTAGAGCCACGGTGCCCGCGCCGCCGTGGGCACGATGGCCCCGCGCACGGGGCTCGACGCCCAGGCGAGCAGCCCCGTGGTCAGCGCGCGGTAGTCGCGGGTCACGGCCCGCCAGCTGCGCTCGTAGGCGTCGGCGTCGGCCAGGTGGCGTACCGCGGCGTCCGCCTGGGCGAGCCCGACCCGCACGCCCTCGCCGGTGAGCGCGTCGACGTAGCCGGAGGCGTCGCCCACCAGCCGCACCCGCCCCGCGGACCGCCGCCGCGACCGGCGGCGCAGCGGACCCGCCCCGAGCAGCCGCCCGGTGCCCGGCGCGGCGGCGAGCCGCGCGCTGAGCTCCGGGAACTGCGCGTGCAGCAGTGCGTCGAAGCCCGCCCCGGACACCGCGCGCGGACCCAGCAGCGCGACACCGACGACGCCCGCGGAGACCGGCGTCACGTAGGCCTCGGCGTACCGCGACCAGTGCACCTCGACGAGGTCGGACCAGGGCGCGACCGCGAAGTGCCGCCGCAGACCGTAGCGGTGGCGCGCCGCCCGGCCGGCCCCCGGCCGGGTGCCGGCGTCCAGCCCCGCCAGCCGGCGCACCGTGGAGTGCAGGCCGTCGCACCCCAGCACCCAGCCGGCGCGCAGCGTCAGCGGAACCCGGCCCTCGTCGCTCCCGGCGGCCCCCACCCCGGGCACCACCTCGACCTCGACGCCCCCGGCATCCTGCCGCAGGGCCACGACCCTGCCGTGCACGAGGGGGGCGCCGACGGCGGCGGCACGCTCCCCCAGCGCCGCGTGCAGCGCGGTACGCCGGACGCCGCGCCCCGGCCCCGCGGCGAACCGGTGGTCGGCGTGCCGGCCGGGTGCCCGGTAGCTGATCCCGGACAGCGGATGACCCGGCGGGTCTACGCCGAGCGCCTGCACGGCGCGCAGGGCACCCGGGAGCAGCCCCTCGCCGCAGGCCTTGTCGAGCGTGCCCGCCCTCCGGTCCACCAGCAGCACCTCGAGCCCGGCCGCTCGTGCGTGCACCGCCGCCGCCAGCCCGACCGGCCCGGCGCCCACCACCACGACGTCCGCGTCCCTGACGCCGTCCGCCGTCCCGCTCACCGCGCCCCGCGGGCAGCGGGCCGCAACGCCCGGTCCTCGGCCGGAATGCGGAACCGGGCCAGCAGCACCAGGTTCAGCGCGGTGAAACCGAGCGCCGTGACCCAGCAGGTGTGCACCAGAGGGAGCGCGACGCCCTCGACCACCACGGCCACGTAGTTGGGATGCCGCACCCACCGGTACGGGCCGCCGGACACGAGCGGCAGGCCCGGCACCACGATGATGCGGGTGTTCCACCGGTGGCCCAGCGTGGCCACGCACCACCAGCGCAGTACCTGGCTCGCCAGCACGAGGACGAGCATCGGCCAGCCGAGCCACGGCAGGAACGGCCGGCCGGCGAGCACCGCCTCGGCGACGCACGCCACCAGCAGCCCGCTGTGCAGGGCCACCATCGCCGGGAAGTGGCCGCGCCCCGACTCGACGCCGCCCCGCGCGAACGACCACCGGGCGTTACGGGCCGAAACGACCAGCTCGGCCAGGCGCTCGACCGCCGTGGCACCCACGAGAACGACGTAGAACCCGAGCATGTCAGCGCTCCTCCATCCGTAGCAGCACGAGCTCGCACGAGACCCCCGGCCCGAAGGCCATCAGCACGGCGAGCGACCCGGGCGGAGCGTCGGAGTGCTCCAGGGTCCGGGCCAGGACGTCGAGCACCGACGCGGACGAGAGGTTGCCCGCCTCGGCAAGGCTCGCCCGGCTCTGCCGCACGGCGTCCTCGGGCAGCCCCAGCGCGTCCCGCACGGCATCGATCACCCGGGGCCCGCCCGCGTGCACCACCCAGGTGGGCACCTCCGCCGGAGTGACGTCGTGCTCGGCGAGCAGGTCCTTCACATCGGCCAGCAGGTGGGCGCGCAGGAGGTCCGGCAGACCGGCGGAGAGCACGATCGCGAAGCCCGTGTCCCGCACCTCCCAGCCGAGCGCGCCCGTGGTGCCGGGGTACAGCCGCGACCGCGTGTCGACCACCCGGACCGTACGCCGCCTCCGGCCCGCCGGCGGCGCCGCGACACCGGCGGCCCCCGAACGCGCCAGCGGGTGCCGCGCACCCACGACGACGACGGCGGCGGCGCCGTCACCGAACAGGCCCGAGGCCACCATGTTCGCCGTGGAGTCGTCGCCGTGCTGGAGCGTCAGGGAGCAGAGCTCGACGGACACCAGGAGCGCCACGTCGTGCGGCCGGCCCCGCAGATGGTCGTGCACGCGGGCCAACCCGCCGGCGCCTCCGGCGCAGCCCAGGCCGAACGACGGCGTGCGCCGCACCCCGCTCCGCAGACCGAGCCGTTCGGCGAGCAGCACGTCCAGCGACGGCGCCGCCACCCCCGTCACCGAGGTGGCGAACACGTGGTCCACGTCCCCCGGTCCGAGACCGGCCGCGGCCAGCGCCCGTCGGGACGCCTGCTCGGCCAGGAGGGCACCCTCCCGGACGAAGACCGCGTTGGTGGCGCCCAGGGAGTGCAGGCCCGCGTACTCCTCGAGCGGCAGCACCAGATGACGACTGCGCACGCCGGCGCCGGCGTGCAGGCGGCGCAGCAGCGCCGCGCGGGCCGGATCCGGCGCCACCAGGGGCCCCACGACATCCGTGATCACCTGCTGGGCATACGGGTACCCCGCCAGGACCGGCTCGACCGCCACGACTCGCGACACCTAAGCATCGTGACGCAGGACCCGTTCGCCCGCGCGGGGAGAAACCACCGCGACTAGCGTGCGGCTCATGATGTCCGGCAAGGAAGCCCGCCGGCTGGCCCGCGGCCTGGTCAGCGCGAGCCATGCCGCTCCGGCCGCCGTCGTGACCGGCCTCGCCGCCGCGCTCGCCGCGGCCCTCGGCTCCGGTCCGGGCACCGTCGCCCTCCTCACCGTCGCGGTCGGCACCGGCCAGCTCTCCGTCGGGTGGTCCAACGACTGGATCGACGCCGCACGCGACGTCGCCGTCGGCCGCACCGACAAGCCGGTGGTGGCCGGGCTCCTCACCGCACGCACGCTGCGCGACGCCGCGTTCGGGGCACTCGCCGTGTGCGTCGTGGCGTCGCTGGCGCTGGGAGCCGCGCCCGGGGCCGCCCATCTCGTGGCGGTGGCCGGCGCGTGGGCGTACAACGTTCGGCTCAAGCAGACCGTCTGGTCCTGGTTGCCCTATGCGCTCTCGTTCGCGCTGCTGGCGGTCGCGGTGGTGCTCGCGGCGCCCGGGCCCCGCGTCCCGGCCGGCTGGGCGGTGGCGGCCGCGGCACTGCTGGGCGTCGGGGCGCACGTCGCGAACACGCTGCCCGACCTGGAGGACGACGCGGCGACAGGCGTGCGCGGGCTCCCGCACCGGCTCGGCCGGCGCGCGTCCGGCGTGCTCACCCCGGCGCTCCTCGTCTGCG
The DNA here is from genome assembly GCF_042682255.1 of Promicromonospora aerolata. Classification (NCBI taxonomy): domain Bacteria; kingdom Bacillati; phylum Actinomycetota; class Actinomycetes; order Micrococcales; family Promicromonosporaceae; genus Promicromonospora; species Promicromonospora aerolata. The sequence continues at coordinate 602,144 of NZ_JBHUHF010000001.1, read as the reverse complement.
CGGTCGCCGTGGTGGTCGCGGGACCGGATGGTGCCCCGAGCCGCGCGGCCTGGGTCGGCGGGGCGGCGGCGGCCGTCCTGGCCGCCGCCGCCGGAGTCAGCACCGTCGCCCGACCGCACAGCCGCGCGCCGTTCGGCCTCGGCCTCGGCGTGGCGGTGGTCTGCGTGGTGCTCCTGGGCCTGGCCACGGACGATATCGCCGTGGTTCCGTGACCAGGGCCTCGATGGTCAGGGCTGCCGCGGCCCGGTGGCGGTGCCGCTCTTGTGCGGCCAGAGCGCGATGACCAGACCGGCGGCGACGCTCAGGGCGTGCAGCCAGTTGTCCGCGACATTGATGTTGAGAATGTTGATGTCCGGGTTGTTGACCGCGAACAGGCCGTAGACGAACGCCGCGCCGTACCCGACGACGAGCAGCCAGCCGAACGTCCGTGCACGGCCCGAGGACGACCACATGGTCAGCCCGAGGATCCCGATCAGCAGGTGCACGATGTTGTGCAAGGGGTTGATGGCGAAACCGAGCAGCGTCTGGTCGTGGTCGTGCTCCGCGAAGCCGTCGAAGCCGGTCACGAAGAAGCCCGCGATCCCGACCAGGAGGTAGACGGCGCCGATCACGAGGGCGAGCACCTGGTGCGGTGCACGCGTGCTCGTCGAGGACGTGGACTGAGTCATGGTGTTCTTCCGTTCTGTGTCGTTGCGTGGACCAGCGCCCCGCGGGGCGAGCAGGTTCGCTCGGTGCCCGCACGGCTCATACGGATGGTTCGGAACCGGGGCGCGACCGGATGGGCTGCTCCGAGGTCAGCTCATGGTGTCCAGCAGCTTTCGGCAGGCGGCCTCGCAGGAGCGGCAGGCCTCGGCACACACCCGGCAGTGCTCGTGGCTGCTCGCGTGCTGGTCGCACTCGTCGCCGCAGGCCTTGCACGCGGCGATGCAGGCCTCCAGCACGGTCCGGCTGATGTTCGCGTCGTAGCCGGTGTGCCGCGACAGGACGCGAGCCGTGCCGTCGCAGACGTCCGCGCAGTCCAGGTTGCTGCGGACGCACTTGCGCAGGTCGGCCACGGCGTCCTCGCTGAGGCAGGCGTCGGCACAGGCCGTACAGGCCTGGGAGCACTCGACGATCGTCTCGATCGCACGAGCCAGCAGCGTGCGGTCCAGGTTCATGGACTTCGGGTAGGTCTGCAGCATCTCTTCGGTCTTCATGACTCTCCCTGGGGTGGGTACCCGGACAGCGCCGTCGGCCCGACGGGGCCACGCCGCCGATGACCGTTCCACGCTAGGAATGGCCCCAGCCACTCGCAATCGTCGGCCCCACCGGCGGCGCTCGTCGCCCGCACCACGACGTCGCGCTCCCCCGTCCGATACGATCGGGACCGCGAACAGCCGCTCACCTTCGAGACCCCCCGGGGACGCGGCAACACGAGATCCCACTCCTGTGGCGTCCGGCGCAGAGCCCCTGACCTTGAGCACGGGCCACACAGGTGCGGCTGAGAGGTACCGAGATGAGCACGGCTGACGCCGAGACCGCCCGATCCTGGCTTGCGCGGGCGAAGGTTCGCCAGATCGACGAGCTGACGTGGGTGGACGACGACCTCGGCTCCGAGCTGAGTGCCAACGACGTCGCACTCGACTACTCGAGCTGGGTGTTCGACGACGACCTCGAGGTCGGCGAGCGGTTCCGCGTCGCGTTCGGCCTGATCGATCTGCTCGACGAGTTCTGGACCACGCAGGAGATGCACTTCCCGTACTGCGGCAGCTCCCGCGAGCAGCCGCCGCCGGAGCTCTGGGACGGGTACCGGGTCCGTCTGGAGGCACCGGACGTCAGCGAGCAGATCACGCAGTCGCTCTGGTACACGTGGTTCGAGTGCATCGACACCTCGGAGGAGGCGTTCGTGGCCCTGCTCGGCCAGGAGGTGCCGCTGCTGGACGCGGGCACGGTGACCGACGAGGGGTTCCTCCGCCGGGCGGGCCGGGTCCTGCGGGCCTCCGGTCCGGTCCGCTGGGACGTGAAGCTTCCGACCTACTCGGCGGCCTCGTCGATCGAGGCGCTCCGGCCGGCGGTGTTCCGCGGCCTGCTGCGCAGCTACCACGACTACTTCGGCGACCTCGAGCCCGGCCCCGCCCTGAAGATCCTCGACGGCCTCGACCTCCCCCCGGACACCGAGCACCTCACGGAGCTGCGCACCGTGCTCGCCGCCGGGCACTCGAGCCACGTCGCGAGCCCGGAGGCGTGGGCCGCGGCGCAGCGGCCCTGACCTCTCAGCAGGCGGGCATCAGTAGGTAGGCATCGCCGGGTCCACCTCGCGCGCCCAGGCCAGGATGCCGCCCGCGACCGACCGCGCGTCGAGCCCCGCGTCGCGCAGCCGCCGCGCCACGCCGGCGGACCGGGCGCCCGACTTGCACAGCACGTGCACCGGGCGGCCCGCCGCCCAGCCGGCGACGTCGTCCACCACCGTCGTCGCGTCCTCCCCGGCGAAGGCGCCCGAGGGAACGAACCGGGCCTCCGGCAGGGCGGCGAGCTCGACCTCCCACGGCTCCCGCACGTCGAGCACCACCGGCCCGGAGCCGTCGGCGCGGAGCTCGGCCAGCTCCCGTACCGAGACCGCCGCGCCGTCCGACGGCGGCAGCCCGCAGAGCACCGCGTACGGGTCCGCGTCGCCGTCGCCGGCCAGCAGCGCCGTGACGGGTTCCCGGGCCGGATCCCGCCGGACGGTGAGCCGGCGCCACGTGAGGGCCAGCGCGTCGTACGTCGCGAGCCGCCCGAGCAGGTTCTCCCCCGCCCCGGTGATGAGCTTGATCGCCTCGGTCGCCATGACCGAGCCGAGGGTGCCGCACATCGCGCCGAGCACGCCTCCGGCCGCGCAGTCCGGCGAGGCGCCGGCGGGGGCGGGTCCGGGAACACGTCCCGGTAGGTCACACCCTCGGTCCCCTCCGGTGGCGCACCCCAGAACGTGGCGACCTGTCCGGTGAACCGGTAGATCGCGCCCCAGACGCACGGCAGCCCCAGCACCTCGGCGGCGTCCGACACGAGGTAGCGGGTGGCGAAGGCGTCGGTACCGTCCAGCACCAGGTCGTAGCCCGACAGCACACCGAGCGCGTTGGCCGTCGTCAGGCGCTCGCGGTGCTCGACCACCTCGACGTGCGGGTTGACCTCCGCGAGCGCCGCCCGCGCCGACGCCGTCTTGGCCAGACCCACGTCGGAGGTGCCGTGGATCACCTGGCGCTGGAGGTTGGAGGTCTCGACGACGTCGTCGTCCACGATGCCCAGCGTGCCCACCCCCGCGGCGGCGAGGTAGAGCAGGGCGGGGCTGCCCAGGCCGCCGGCGCCCACGACCAGCACGCGGGCGTTCGCCAGCCGGCGCTGCCCGGCCGGACCCACGCCGGGCAGCACGAGATGCCGGGCGTACCGGGCGAGCTCGTCGCGGCCGAGCTCCCGGCCGGTCCCGACCAGTGGGGGCAGCGTGGTCACAGCGCCAGGTCCAGGTTGTCGCCGACGTGCACCAGGCCGTCGGCCGGGGACGACGCGAGCGCCCGCTCCCGGCGCGGGGGGCGTCCGGCGTGTGCGGCGTCGTGCCCGGCCTCCACGGCGAGCCGCATGGCACGGGCCATGCGCACCGGGTCGGCGGCGCGGGTGACGGCGGTGGCGAGCAGCACGCCGTCGCACCCGAGCTCCATGGCCAGTGCGGCGTCCGACGCCGTGCCGATGCCCGCGTCCAGGATCACCGGGACGGAGGAGGCGGCGGCGATCGCCTCGATGTTGCGCGGGTTGGCGATGCCGAGCCCCGAGCCGATGGGCGATCCCAGGGGCATGACCGCCGCACAGCCCACGTCCTGCAGGCGGCGGGCGACGATCGGGTCGTCGTTCGTGTACGGCAGGACGGTGAAGCCGTCGTCGACCAGGGCCTTGGCCGCCTCGACCAGGCCGATCGCGTCGGGCAGCAGCGTCACGTCGTCGGCGATGACCTCCAGCTTGATCCAGTCGGTCTCGCACGCCTCGCGAGCGAGCTGCGCGGTGAGCACCGCCTCGCGCACGGAGAAGCAGCCCGCGGTGTTCGGCAGGGCGCGGATGCCGAGGCGCGCAAGCAGCCCCAGACGGAGGGGTCGCCGGTGCGCGCCGGGTCGTCCGAGGGTCTGGGGCGGGACACCCGGCGCATCGCGACGGTGGTCAGCTCGGTGCCCGACGCCACGAGGGCGTCCTCGAGGGCGAGCAGGCTCGCCGCTCCCCCGGTGCCCATGACGAGGCGCGAGCCAAGGGCCGTGCCCGCGATGGTGAGTGGTGTCTCCATGCTCAGCCTCCCTGGACTGCGGTGACGACCTCGACGCGGTCGCCGGGCCGGACGAGCGTGGTGCCCCACGCGCCGCGCGGCACGACGGCGTCGTCCAGCGCGACGGCGACGCCCTGCGGCGCGCCGTCGACCACGAGGTCGGGCAGGAGCCGGGCGACCAGGTCGACGATGGGCAGCGGGCCGTCGAGCGGGTACGGCTCGCCGTTGACGACGGCGGTGCCGGTCGCCTCGGGGTGCGGGTGCTGCGTGGACGGAGCCGTGGTCATGCTGTGCCTCCTCGAGTCGTGCTGTAAACATCGGCGAACCTGCGCGGGTCCGCGAACCGGGCCGTGGCCTCGACGGCCGCCAGGGCCTCGGTGCCGCCCGGTGCCGCACCCAGCGCCTCGTCGACGGCGGCCGCCGTCAGCGCCGTGAGCAGGATGCCGTTGCGGTGGTGTCCGGTGGCCAGGTAGAGACCGTCGGCCGCCCACCCCAGCAGCGGTGTGTTGTCGGGGCTGCCGGGCCGGGACCGGGTGGTGGTCTCCAGCAGCACGGCGTCGTCGAGGCCGGGCAGGAGCACGCGGGCGTCGCGCAGCAGGGCGAAGACGTCGCCGGCGCGCGTCAGGTGGTCGTCCTCGCGCTCGTCCGACGACGCCCCCACGACCACCTCGCGCCGCCCGTCGGGCCGCACCGCGCGGGGCGCCGCGTAGACGGGGCGCCCCTGGACGGTGCCGCGCACGACGACGGCGGGCGACCGGTCGGCGTCGGCGTCCAGGCGCAGCGTGGTGCCGGGCACCGGGCGCGTGGGCGCACCCGCGAACAGGGCGCCGCTCGCGTGGCCGGCGGCCAGGACCACCGTGCCGGCCGCGTACCTGGTCCCCGCCTCGTCGACCGCGCCGACGACCGCGCCGTCCGCCCAGGTCAGCGAGACCGCGGCGCGGCGGACGAGGCTCGCACGCGCCACCACGACGGCGGTGAGCGCGTCGTGCACCGCACGCGGGTCGACCTGGTGGTCGCGGGGCACCCAGGCCGCGCCCGCCAGCCGCTGCCCGACGGCGGGCTCGCGGCGCCGTGCCTCGTCGGGCGAGATCTCCGCCGAGCCGAGGTCCCACTCGCGGTGCAGGTCCAGCAGCCGGCGCAGCACGGCCAGGTCGTCGCCGTCGTAGGCCACGGCGAGCGTGCCGGTCGTCTCCAGCCCGACAGCGCCCGGCGGCAGCCCGGCGGCCCGTTCGAGCGCTTCGGCGAACGCCGGCCAGAGGGCGAGGGAGGCGGTGCCCAACCGGGCCAGGCCCTGTTCGCCGAAGCCCGCCTCCATGACGGGTGCGAGCATGCCGGCGGCGGCATGCGTGGCCCCGTCACCGGGCGCCGGGTCCAGGACGACGACGTTCGCGCCGGTCTCCAGCGCCCGCCAGGCGGCGGTCAGCCCGATGATGCCCCCGCCGATGACGAGGACGTCGCATCTTCGGCTGCTCACATGACTGCTCACGTGTTCTCCCTTCGCTGGCATGACCCAGATCAGGTTCGACGGTCGGCGCTCACGCCCTCTCAGCCCCGTGCGGGGCTCCCGTGCACCCGACAACCATAGCCCCGCCCACGGGGTGCCCCGACCGGGACGGGAGGCACGGCGGAGCGCGGTGTCTGTCTACACTCGCGCTCGTGGACCCCCGAACCCGACTCGCAGACGCCCGCCTGTACCTGTGCACGGACGCGCGCCAGGACACGGACGACCTCGAACCGTTCCTGCACGCGGCGCTGGAGGGTGGCGTCGACGTCGTCCAGCTCCGGGACAAGTCCCTGGACGCGGCCCGCGAGGTCGAGCTGCACGCGCTCGTCGCCCGGGTGGCCGCCGAGCACGGCGCCCTCTGGGCCGTCAACGACCGCGCCGACATCGCGGGACTGAGCGGTGCGCCGGTGGTGCACATGGGCCAGGACGACCTCCCGCCGCACGCCGTGCGGGCCCTGCTGGGCGACGAGCCGGTCCTCGGCCGCTCCACGCACACCCTGGACCAGGCGCTGGCCGCCGAGGCGGACCCGCGCGTCGACTACTTCTGCGTCGGCCCCCTGTGGGCCACACCGACCAAACCGGGCCGCGCCGCCGTCGGCCTCGACCTGCTGCGGGACGTCGCCGCCCGCGAGCCGGCCACACCCTGGTTCGCCATCGGCGGCATCGACGCCACCCGGCTCGACCAGGTGCTCGACGCCGGGGCGCGCCGCATCGTCGTCGTCCGTGCGATCACCCGGGCTTCCGACCCCCGCGCGGCCGCGGCCGCCCTACGCCGCCGGGTCACTGGTTCGACTCGATGAGATCGGTCGCTTGGGATGAGATCGGTCAATCAAGCGACCGATCTCATCCCAAGTGACCGAAGTCAACCTGGTCGTGGACAGCGCCTACTGGCCGGTGAACACGAACGGCGAGCCCGGCTCCTTCTCGATGTCCCCCTCAGCGGAGTTGGTGACAGTCACGTTCGACAGGATCGCGTTGCCGCGAGCGCCGGCCATCGCCAGGATGCCGGACCCGTTGTTGGACCGGTCGATCCGCACGTCCGTGATCCGCACGTCGGGGATGTTCCCGCCACCGTTCTTGAACTGGATGCCGTCGTACGTGGAGTCGACGATGTCCGTGTCCCGGATGGTGACGCCGACGATGTCGTGCGTCTGCGGGAAGATCGTGATCGCGCCGAACTCCTGGTCCTCGTTCCAGAAGGCCCCGCCGGTGCGATGGAGACCGTTGTTGGCGATGAGCGTCGTCCCCGAGAACGGCAGGGGGTCGTGGTCGGTCGCGAGCATGATGCCGGGGTAGTTCATCGTGTCGGAGATCAGGTTGTTCTCGATCGAGTTGTCGTAGCCGCCGTAGATCGCGATGCCGTTGGCGCGCCACGGGAGCTGCACGGTGTTGTTGCGGAACGCGTTGTCGTGCCCGATGTCGACGTTGCGGTCCTTGACGTAGGGGTTGGCCCAGACGGCGAGCGCGTCGTCGCCCGTGTTGCGGAACGTCGAGTTGAACACCGTCGAGTTGCGGGTGCCGTTGCTGAAGTTGATGCCGTCCGCGTAGGTGTTGCGGATGCGCATGCCGGAGAACTCGAGGCCGTCACCGGGGCCCCAGAGCTCCGGGATGTTCGAGTAGTCGCGTCCCACCCACACGCCGACGTTCGCGTGCTCGATCCACACGTCGCTGATCTTCGTGTTCTTGCCGAACCGGCCGTTGAGGCCCACGCCGCCCTCGGCGTTCCCGTCGCCCCCGCGGATGCGCCCGGAGCCGAAGATCGCGATGTCGGAGATCTGGACGTTGTCGTCGATGTCGAACCCGAAGTTGCCCTCGTGCGGGTGGTTGATCACGCCAGGCGCAAGGTGCGGCTCGATCAGGCTGTACAGCTGGGAGTGCCACATGCCCGCGCCGCGGATCGTGACGTCGCTGATGCCCACCTGGTTGTGCACGCCGCGGTCCAGCGGGTCGTCCGTGAGGATCTTCTTCTCCTGGCGCCACTGCCCCGCCGGGATCCACACGCACTCGATCTCGCCGTCCTGGTCCGCGGTCACGGCGGCCTGGATCGCGTCCGTGTCCTCGAGCCCGTCGTTCGGCACCGCGCCGTACTCGGTGATCGAGACGCATCCGGCCGGCTGGGCCGACGGCGGTGCGACCTGCTCGAGCTCGACCAGGTCGATGATGTAGAACGCGGCGTCGTCGCCGGCGTCGCGCTGGAGCCGGAAGACGGTGCCGGCGGGGAAGGACCGGCCGAGCAGCGCGTGGGACTCGTCGAAGAGGCGGCGCGCGTCGTCTCCGGGGGTGTTGGTCAGGCCCTCGGGCTGGTCGGTGTTCCCGTACAGCCACGAGTGCTTCGAGGAGAGCGTCAGCTTCTGCACGAACTCGCCGTCCGCGTAGAGGCTGATGGTCTTGTCCTGTCCCCCGCCGCCGGGTGCGTCGGGGATGGAGCTGCGCACGACGATCGAGTTGGTCGGGTTCGTGGAGGTGAGCTCGACGTGCTCACCGGTGGCGTTCAGCCGCACGGACTCGCGGCCCGACGACTCGGTGGCGAAGTTCGTGTGGCCGAACGTGCGCAGCGGGTCCGTCTGCAGGAGCGTGCCGGTGTACCGGCCGTCCTCCGCCTCGTAGGTGGTGTACGGGACGGCCGCGCCGCGGCCCACGGTCACGGCGAGCGTGCCGGTGTTGTTGTCCTCGTTCGTCTCGTCGACGACGTCGGTCGCGTCGGCCGTCGCGGTCACCGTGGCCCCGCCGTTCGTCGCCGTCCACGCCCCGTCCGGCGTGACGGAGACGGTCTCCCCGGCCGGGACCGCCGGTGTCGTGGCGTTCAGCGTGCTCGCGCCCGCGACGACGCGGGTCACCGAGCCCGCGGCTGCCTGCTCGTTCCCGCGGTTGCGCACCTGGACCGTGAAGCTCACATCCGCGCCGACGGCGGGGTTGGCCGGGTTCGACGACACGGAGACGACCTCGAGGTCGGGGCCGGGCGCCTCGTCCACCACGAGCTTCGCCGCGGCGGTGAACGCGTTGTCGGTCTCGTCCTGCTCGGCCACCGTGTTCGCCGGGTCGACCACCGCGCCCACCGTGTACTCCCCCGCGGGGCGGGTACCGGCCTCGACCTCCACCTGGGCGCTCGCACCGGGCTGCAGGGCCGCGACGTCCGCCGAGCCGACCACGGTGCCGCCGAGCCTCGCGTCGAGCGAGGTGCCCGACGACGCCCGGACACCCGTGTTCTCGACCGTTGCCGTGAGGGTCACGGGGGTGGTCGCCGTCGGCGACTCCGGGGACGCCGTCACCGCGGTGACGGTGAGGTTGGGGTTGGGCGCGGGGGCGCCGTAGACCTCGAACTCGGCGACCTGACCGTTGCCCGCACCGGTGTTGCCCGTGAAGCGCAGGCGCACGTCGGTGACGGTCCCGGTCAGGGGGACGTCCACGAGGTTGCCGCTGCCGGGTGCGAACGCGTACCCGGCGGACGCCTCGAGCTCCTGCCAGGCGCCGGTGCCCGAGCGGCCCTGGACGGAGAACGTCTGGGTGCGCGGACCCCACGCGCCGTCGGGGTTCAGCCGGACGCGCAGGCTGCTGACCTGCGTGGGCGCTGGGAGGGAGACGTCGAGGGTCGACGGGTACTGCCCGCCCGCGCCCTCCCAGTACGTATCGGTCCGGCCGTCGACGGCGTTACCCGCGACGTACGACCACTCGGTGGACGACGCCGACGCCGGCCGGTCCTTCGCGTAGTTGGTGCCGGTCGGATCGGTGGGCGGGTCAGTGGGTGGGTCGGTGGGGTCGCCGCCCCCGGTGGGCGTGCCCCAGACCTCCAGCTCGGACACCTGGCCGTTGCCCGCGCCGGTGTTGGCGCTGAACGCCAGGCGGATCTCGTCGGCCTCGGCGTCCAGCGGGATCTCGACCCGGTTACCGCTCGCGGGGTCGAACCCGTAGTCGGCCGGGGCTTCCAGCGTCCGGAACGAGGACTCGCCGTGGGACCGGCCGAGCACGCTGAACGTCTGGGTGCGCGGCGCCCAGACGTCCGGCGGCGGCAGCGTGACGACCACCCGGTCGACGTCGGCCTCCTCGCCGAGGTCGACCGTGAGGTGAGCCGGGTACTGGCCGCCCGCGCCCTCCCAGTAGGAGCTGGTGCTCCCGTCGTTCGCGTGGCCGGCGACGTACGTCTGCGTCACCGACGACGCCGCGATCGGCTTGCCGAGCGCGAGGTTGGTGGCGTCCGCGGCGTGCGCGACGCCGGCCACGCCGAGCGGCGCGACGAGCGCCATCGCGGCGCCCGCCACGACTGTGTGCTTCCAGGGGATTCTCATGAACGTCCTCGTTCTCCCGCCGGGGCGGGCTCGTCCACCCGCGGGCAGCGGTGCCCGGCGGCGAGGTTGATGAATTGCAGAGTGTGCACTGCTTTGTGCTCAGTGTCTGTCATCTTCTTGCAGCGTTCTGTACGGACGTTACGAGTCCGGCGCGCCGACGTCAAGGCCATGTCCACACCGCGCAGCACGATGAACCGCTCCGGGCGGCCGCCGCACGCTCCCGTCCGGAGTACTGCCGGTAGCGCGACGAACGAGCCGGCCCGGCACGAGAGTTCTCGTGCCGGACCGACTCGTTGCCGGCCGGATCACCGGCCGTCGAGAGGTCTGCGGTCAGCGCTGGTCCGCTGCACCTCCCGCCGGGGTCGCCAGGGTCAGGCCGAGCTCGCGCCGACGTCGGATCAGCGCGGCGCCTGCCGCGAGCAGGAGCACCGTGACGGCCAACAGCGTGGCGACGTCCGCACCGGTGGCAGCCAGGCTGCCCGAGCTCGAACCCGAGCCAGAACCAGTGCCGTTGCCGTTGCTGCCGGATCCGTCGCCGGTGCCGTTACCCGCGCCGTCGCGGTCATCGTCACCGTCGCCGTCCCCGGTACCGCCACCCGTCGAGGCGAGCACCACCTCGAACGAGGCGGTCGCCGAGTCCCCGATCATCTGGCTCGTGGCGATACCCACGTGCGAACCCACGTCGAGGCCGGCCGGGACGGTGAAGGTCCACTGGACCGTGCCCGTCCCGTCCGCGGCGGCGGCCGGCAGCCTGACGGACGTCGAGCGGATCACGCCCACGACCATCTCCCCCGGCTCGAAGCCGGACGCCGAGAAGGTCTGGCTCGCGCCCTGGGCCACCTCGTCGTCCTCGAACCAGGCGGTCAGCACCCTGGAATCGGGCCCGGCCACCATGATCGGCACCTCGGCGCCGTCGCTGCCGTCCTCCGGCTCGGCGACGATCACGTGCGCGCCGGGCTCCGCGTCGTCCGGGATCACGATGGTGACCGTGAACCCGCACGAGTCGTCCGGGACGACGGTGACCGACTCACCGACGGGCTCGCCCGCCGCGTCGGTCAGCGTGACCGTGACCTCGACACCGGCCGGGAAGCCCGTGCCGGTCACCGTGACCTCGGCGCCCGGCTCGACCGTGGTCGGGTCGGCGACCAGGGTCGGGTCGGTGCACTCGTCGCCGGGGCCGGAGCCGACACCCACGACCAGCGGTGCCTCAGCGGGCGTGCCGGTGGTGTCGTCGGTACCGACCACGGTGTGGTCGCCCGGCTCTGCGTCCTCCGGCACCACCAGCTCCGTGGTGAACGCGCCGGTCTCGTCCGTGTCGACCGTGACCGGGTCCCCCACGGGGTTCTCGTCGGCGTCGGTCAGCTGCACCGTCACGGTCGAGTCGGGCGTGTACCCCTCGCCCGCGACCGTCACCGTGCCACCCGGTGCGACCTCGGACGGGTCCACCGTCAGCTCCGGCGTGATGTCCGCGGGCTCGACCGTGAGCGGCGCCGTGGCACCCTCACTGCCGTCCTCGGGCTCCGCGCCGATCTCGTGCTCGCCCGGCGCCGTGCCCTCGGGAACGACGTAGTCCGTCCAGAACCCGCACGACTCGTCGACGGTCACCGTCACGGGGTCACCCAGGGGGTTGCCGTCGACGTCGACCAGCTGCACCTCGACGTCCACACCCGCAGGGAACCCGGTGCCGACGACCAGCACCGACTCGCCGGCCTGGACTGCGGCGGGCGTCACGGTGAGCTCCGGTGCCGACGCGCACTGCCCGACGCCGGTGATCACCACCAGCGGCGCCTCCGCGAACACGTCCGTGGAGAAGTCCGTGCCGGTCACCACGTAGTCGGTCGGCGCGGAATCGTCCGGCAGGGCCACCACGTGCTCGAACCCACCGTCCCCGTCCGTCGGGATGTCACCCGCGGTATAGAGCACGCCCAGGTCGCTGACGATCTCCAGATCCACCGTCGAGTCCGGCGTGTAGCCCGCACCCGTCACGGTCACCTCCTCGCCCGCCTGCGCCGCACCCGGATCCACCGTCAGGGTCGGCTCCAGCGGCAGCACCACCAGATCCGCATCCGCGACCAGGTCCTCGGCATCCGTACCCGTGACGACGTAGTCCGTCGGGTACGAGTCCGCGGGCAGGGGTACCACGTACTCGAAAGCGCCGTCCTCGTCGGTCGGGATGTCACCCGCGGTGAACAGCACGCCGAGCTCGCTGACGATCTCCAGATCCACGGTCGAGTCCGGGGTGTAGCCCGAACCCGTGATCGTGACCTCCTCACTCGCCTGCGCCTCAGCCGGATCCACGACGATCATGGGGCCGTCAGCCGCGGGGTCGAGGACCACGAGGTCGTCCGTGGCGAACACGTCCGTGGAGAAGTCCGTGCCGGTCACCACGTAGTCGGTCGGCGCCGAGTCGTCCGGCAGCGGCACCACGTACTCGAACCCACCGTCCCCGTCCGTCGGGATGTCACCCGCGGTGAACAGCACCCCCAGGTCGCTGACGATCTCCAGGTCCACCGTCGAGTCCGGCGTGTAGCCCGCACCCGTCACCGTGACCTCATCACCCGGGAACGCCTCGTCCGGATCCACCGTCAGGGTCGGCTCCAGCGGCAGCACCACCAGATCCGCATCCGCCGTCAGACCCTCCGCATCGGTCCCCGTGACCACGTAGTCCGTCGGATACGAGTCGTCCGGCAGGACCACCACGTACTCGAACCCACCGTTCTCGTCGGTCGGGATGTCACCCGCGGTGTAGAGCACCCCGAGGTCGCTGACGATCTCCAGGTCCACCGTCGAGTCGGGCGTATAGCCCGTACCCGTGACGGTCACCTCGTCACTCGCCTGCGCCTCACCCGGGTCCACGGTCAGGGTCGGGACAACGTCAGACAGGTCCACGACCACCAGCGGCGCCTCCGCGAACACGTCCGTGGAGAAGTCCGTGCCGGTCACCACGTAGTCGGTCGGCGCGGAATCGTCCGGCAGGGCCACGACGTGCTCGAACCCACCGTTCTCGTCGGTCGGGATGTCACCCGCGGTGTAGAGCACCCCGAGGTCGCTGACGATCTCCAGGTCCACCGTCGAGTTCGGCGTGTAGCCCGCACCCGTCACGGTCACCTCGTCGCCCGCCTGCGCCTCGTCCGGATCCACCGTCAGGGTCGGCTCCAGCGGCAGCACCACCAGATCCGCATCCGCCGTCAGACCCTCCGCATCGGTACCCGTCACCACGTAGTCCGTCGGATACGAGTCGTCCGGCAACGGCACCACGTACTCGAACCCACCGAACTCGTCGACCGGGATGTCACCCGCCGTGAAGAGCACGCCCAGGTCGCTGACGATCTCCAGGTCCACCGTCGAACCCGGCGTATAGCTCGAGCCGGTCACGGTCACCTCGTCACTCGCCTGCGCCTCACCCGGGTCCACGGTCAGGGTCGGCTCGGGCGCCAGCACCACCAGCGGCGCCTCCGCGAACGCGTCCGTGGCGTCGTCGGTCGCGGTCGCCACGTAGTCCGTGGGCGCCACGCCCTCACCGAGTGTGGCCACGTACACGAACCCGCCGTTCTCGTCGGTCGGGATCGCGCTCGCCGTGTACCCGTTGCCCATGTCGCTGGCGATCACCAGGCTCACGGTCGAGTTCGGGGTGTAGCCGGAGCCGGTCAACGTGACGTCGTCCCCGGGGTACACCGCCGACGGGTCGACCGTCAGCTCCGGCGCGATCGCCGACAGATCGCAGGCGTCGATCCGCACACCGGCGTTGCCGAGCCCGATCCGGCCCGCGTCGGCCGACTGCACCAGACCCAGGCTGAGCGCGGACACCTCGACCTGCCCGAACAGGTCGACACCGCCCGCCGTCGTGCAGGTCGCGGTCTCCTGGTGGTTGATCTGCAGGGAGACGAACTGCACCACCACGTCGAACACGGGCGAGAGGGCCGCCCCGATGGTCGAGGTGATGCCCGTCTTGAGGTCGTTGATCAGCACCTCGAACAGCTCGTCACCGGCGTCGCTGATGACGGCGTCGTAGACGGCCCCGAAGATCGGCGCGGCCGCGTTGCCCAGGCCGTTGATCGTCGTGGCCAGCAGCGTTCCCGTCACCGCCTGGGTGCCGGTGCTGTCGTTCACGACCTCCGGGAAGTCGCCGTTCACGGCATCCGCCAGCGGCACCGACCACGACACGTCCAGCGTGCCGAGCGGCGACTCGTCGTAGAAGGCGATGTCGATGGTCACGGCGTTCAGGGAGTCCTCGATCGCACCGACCATGATGCGCGTGGCCTCCTGCATGACCTCGTGCACGCCCTCGGCGATCTGCGGGTACGTCTGGTCGTCCAGCACCTCGTAGTTCGGCGCGAGACCGTTCATGCCCGCGTCGTCGCCGCCGCCCCAGGGGTCGTTGCCCTCGACCAGGTGCTCCAGGTGGACCTGCAGCTCACCGGTGGAGAGGTCGATGGTCACGAGCTGGTTGGCCGAGGTGATCGGCTCGCCCACCACGGACTGGAACAGGGTCTCCTGCAGGTTCGAGTCCACGGTCACCGTCGGCTCCGGGATGCCCGGGACCGCCGACAGCAGCGCCGTCAGATCCGTGACGTCGAACGTGTCGTTGACCATGGTCTCGATCTGCGTGTCGACGGTGCCGCCGATGTCGAAGACCGTCGCGGCCGCGTCCTCGATCACGGGCGAGTGCAGCAGCAGGGTGCCGTCACCGAGCCGGTACTGGCCCGGGCCGGTCGCACCGCCGTCCGGATCGAGGACCACGCCGGCCTCGGCGATCACCTCGGCGCCCAGCGCTCCGAGCTCGATCGTCAGCTGGTCGACCACCTGGTCGGTGATGCCGTCCACGCCGGCGAGCCGGGCCAGCGACAGCACGTCGATGGTGGCGGTGCCGAAGGAGTCCTCCGCACCGTCCAGCGTGACACCACCGTCGGCACCCAGCAGGCCGGACACCGCGTGCGCGTCGGCCGGACCGGACGCCTCGCTCGTGCTGGCGAGAGCGCCGATCTGGCCGAAGTCGAGGAACTGGTCGACGGGAAGCTGGAGGTCGCCGAGCTGCAGCGCCTGGGCGCCGAGCACGTCGACGTCCAGGTTCTCCGTGTTCGGGCCGGGGTTGCTGACCGACCCCGCGTCGGAGGTGGCGGCGCCCAGCAGCTCCTCCTGCATGAGCTCGGCCGCCAGCACGCTGGCGGCCGCTTCAGCCGGCTCGTCCGGATAGTTGTCCACGGCGGCAGCGGGCAGGCCGGCTGCCGTGACCAGGAGCGCGGAGGCGGCCACCGCGGCGAGGCCACGGCGCCACGTCGCACCGCCTCGCTCCCGCCTTCGAAACTCTCGCCTTCGGATGAACGGCACATGCGTCGAGATCAAGTCGATCACTCCTCACGTTCGCGCCTTCTGCAATGGCGTCGGAATTGACTGCAGGCCGCGCCCGGTGTGCTGCACGTCCCGTGCCAGAAGACCCAGGTCCGAGGCGTTTCGCCACGTGGCACCGCACGTCTGCACGAACGCACGACAGGGCAGAAAAGAGTGCACTGAGGCAACCGCGGACAATTCACATCACAAAGGCGTCGCCATTTCGGGCAACTCTTCGTGATGCGGCGAAAGCACGAAAAAAGGAGTGGGTGAAAAATACCTCAGGCCGAACCGGTCAGCCACCCCGGCGGATCGACCCTCGCCCGATCGGCCAGGTCCCGTCGGTCCCGGATGCCCAGGAGGGTGTAGATCGACCGCATGCGGTTCGCCACCGACCGCACCGACAGATAGGCGGCATCGGCGATCTGCGCGTTGGTGGCCCCGCCGAGGGCCAGCCGGACGAACTCCCGCTCGTCGTCGCCGAGCCGCTCCCACGCGGGACGCCCGGTCGGCAGACCGACGGTGGCGCGGCCGGCGTCCACCCCGACGCGCCACCCGGGCGCCCCGGCCAGCCGCGCGAGCGCCCGTGCTTCTCGCAGCACCAGGTCCGATGCGGCATGGTCGCCGTGCACGAGGCAGTGCCGCCCGTAGGCGACCAGCGAGCGCAGCCGCTGCCAGGCCGAGACCGGCCGCGGCACCACCGGCAGCCACCCGTCGACGCCTCCGGACGGCGCGTCGCTCCCGGCCAGCATCGCCCGCATCCGGGCGTGCGCTGCCGCCGCGTCGGCGTCCGTCCACTCCTCGGGTGCGGCCGGCGGCTCGATCAGCTGCCGCACCCGGTCCGGGAGCCCCGCGCGGGCGTGGCCGGCGGCCACCACCGCCTCCACCAGATCGGCCCGGGCCTGCGCCCGCCCCCGGTAGGGCCACGAGCAGCGTTCGAGCCCGACCATGAGCAGCTCCGCCGCCCGCTCGGCCTGCCCGACGGCGAGGTGCGCCACGCCGAGGTCGACGGCGAACTCGCCGAGGGCGCGGTGCGACCACGCCACGGCCCGTGGCGGCAGCACGCTCGTCGGGCCCGTGCCGTCGAGCAGTGCGGCGGCGACCGCGAGCAGCCCCTGGACGGGGAGCCAGCCCGCGGCGCCCGGCCGCAGGCTCGTGGCGTGCGCGAGACGTTCGCGGGCGTCCGCCGCGCGGCCGGAGAAGATCGCGACCCTCGCCGCCGCCACGTCGCGGGCCACGATCTCGGCGACGGTCCGGGGCGCGGCCGTGTACGACTGGTCCTCGAGGATCCGTCGTGCGCCCGGGCCGTCCCCCAGCAGCAGACGTCCACGCACCTGTAGGCAGACACCCACCCAGTCCTGGTCGGGCGTCGACCCGATCACCTCGAGATCGGCGCGGAGGCGGTCGGGCCGGCTCAACCGGCCGGTGCGTTCGAGCGCCATCAGGGCTGCCGCCGTGCGTTCCCCGGCGGCGCTCGACGCGGGCGCGACGGCGCGCGTGTCTCGCCACCACAGATGGTCCGTCCACTCCGCACCGACCTCCTCCGGCATCCACCGACGGCCGCCGTCGTCGGCCGAGGTGGTCCCGCTCAGGAGCGTGACGCCGACCGCACGGGCCGTGGCCCGGGGCGCCTGCTCGGTCCCGGGCGCCCCGGAGACGCTGTCGAGGTGCAGTCCGTCCAGGATCTCCTCCGCGACGGTCGCCGACGCGGGGAGGGCGGGCTCCGACCCCCCGTCCAGCTCCCGCCACAGCACGGCGAGGAGCGGGTACCGCGCGGCCAGCCGGCCCCTGGCGGCGTCGTCGGGCACGGGCGCCGGCGCGGCGTCGAGCCCGTCCAGCAGGACCTGGTAGCTCCGCCGGGCCACCGGGCCCACGGTGTGCGGCCCCGCCCAGTGCTCGCCGCCGCGCTGCTGCGCGGGACTGAGCCCGTCGGCCAGCTCGAGCGCGATCCGCGGGTTGCCGGCGCTCCACCAGTGCAGCCGTTCCGCCACGTCGGCCGCGAGCGGCATGCGCAGCTCGGCGTCCAGGACCAGGCGGAGCGACCGCTCGTCGAGCGGGCCGAGGTCGAGCACCTCGATGTCGTCGGGCAGCGGGCCCTCCGGTACGTGGCGGGCCGCCGCGACGACTCGCCAGCCACGCTCGTAGGCCAGGTCGCCGAGGCGCCGCAACCACGCCGCACGGTGGGGCGAGAGCACCTTGAGATCATCGACGAACAGCACGCGCGGGCCGGGGCCCGCGACCTCGAGACCGGTCCCCACCGCGTCCAGCAGGGCGGCCGGATCCGTCTCGTACCCCGGCCCCGCTCCCGCGGGCACCGCCCACCCGGACAGGTCGAGACGCTCGCGACCGGTGGTGCGGTGCGCGGAGGGGCGCGACGTGCAGGAGCGCACCACCCGGACGGCCGGGACCCGCGGATCGATCCGGCGCAGCGCGGCGAGCACCGTCACGCTCTTGCCGGTACCGCCGAGGCCGTTCACCACCAGTGTCGTCGGATCCAGCCCGGCCACGAAGGCACCGACCGTCCGTTGTTCCCGGTCCCGGCCGTGGACCACACGGTCCGGCCCGCCGCTCCCCGTGCCCGCTTCCCGACCGGACGATCCCGCCGGCTCCGGTACTGCTGGAAGTCCGCTCTCTGGACCCACCCCGATACCTCCCAGCCAGTGCCCATGGCTTTCGATGGACATTGCCAGAAGCAGCCTATGGCTCTGGGCGGCCCCCGCGACCGGGAGCCCTCGCCCGGTCTCGTCGGTGCCCCGCGCTACCGCGCCGACGCCGGCACGTCGTGGATGCGGCTACGTCCGCCCGGTCCGCGCCGTGGCAGCGAGCGAAGGACCGCGACCACACCGTGCTCCTCGACGGTGCCGGTCACCTCGTCGGCGGCACCGAGGACGGCCGCCGGAGCATGGCCCATCGCGATGCCGCGGGCGGCCCAGGCGAGCATCTCCAGGTCGTTGACCCCGTCCCCTACCGCCACGGTGCGCCGCGGGTCCACGCCGACGCGCTCGCGCACCCGCTCCAGGGCGGTCGCCTTGCTCAAGCGCCTCGGCGTGACGTCCAACCAGTCCGGTCCGGCGGGGCTCACCGTCACCCCGAGGTCCCGCAACGGCTCCACCAGGTCCAGCACGCCGGCGGCGCGCAGGATGACACGGGCGGCCGGCACGCTCCACAGCTCCGTGTCGGAGACCCGGCGCTGCTGCCCGTTGACCAGACCGCGTGCGAACAGGCGGTCGACCTTGTACCCCCAGCCGATCTCCTCGGCCCCCGCCTGCACCCCGGGGATGGCGGCCCGCGCCAGGCGGATCACCGGCTCGACGTCGAAGGTGTGCACCTTCTCGAGGCGGTAGCCGCCGGGCAGGGCCTCCCCGACACGGGCGACCACCGCGCCGTTGGAGGCGACGACCCAGCCCTCGTCGATGCCCAGCCGGCGGGCGACCGGGAGCACCCCGACGAGGGACCGGCCGGAGGCGAGCACCACCTGGTGCCCGGACCGTCGCGCGTGCCCGACGGCGTCGACCGTCACGTCGGGCACGGACCGGTCGGCCCCCAGCAGGGTGCCGTCGATGTCCAGGGCGACCAGGGTCCTGGTCCAGGTACCTCCCTCCGCCGGTGGGGGTGCTGCCCGCTGCAAAGCGGTGGTGGGCGACGTCGCCGTTCCGGTCATGTCTGTCATGCCTCTCAGACGCGGCCGGGCCCGGGATGTCACAGCACTTCGACCGACGGATCGGTCCGGTACCGCCGGCACACCGCTCAGCGGCCGGTGAAGACGGGCGCCTGCCGGTTCAGGAACGCCGCGACGGCGCCGGCGTGGTCGCTGGTCGAGCCGCACCTGACCTGGCCGAGCGCCTCGGCCTCGAGCGCCTCGTCGAGGCTCAGACCGTGCGCCTGCCCGATCAGGCGCTTGCTCTGCGCGAACGCGGTGGTGGGCCCGTCGGCGAGCTGCTGGGCGAGCGCGAGCGCCCGGGGCAGCACCTCGTCGGCGGCGGCCGTCTCGCCCGAGATGCCCCAGGCGATGGCCTCCTCTGCCGTGAAGGTCCGGCCGAACAGGATCAGCTCCTTCGCCCTGGCGTCCCCCACGGCACCCGGCAGCGTGACCGACAGTCCGGTGTCGAAGGTCAGCCCGATCCCCGTGAACGCGGTGGCCAGCTTGACGCCGCTCGCGAAGACGCGGTGGTCGCAGGCCAGCGCGAGGCCGAGGCCCGCACCGACGCAGGTCCCGCCCACGGCCGCGATGACCGGCTTGGGCATGGTCAACAGGTTCCGCACGATCGGTGAGTAGTGCTCACGGACCGTGGCGAACGCCGCCTCCGCCCCACCCGTCAGCGCCTCCGCGTGCTCAGCGAGGTCCTGCCCCAGGCAGAACGCCCGGTCCGACCCGGTGAGCACGACGGCGCGCACTCCCTCGTCGGTGGCGACGTCCGCCACGGCGTCGCGCAGCGCCTCCTTGGCCGCGCCGGTCAGCGCGTTGCGGTGCTCGGGGTCGTTCAGCGTGAGCGTCGCGACCGCGCCCGCGCGGTCGACGACGACGGGGGTGTCGGTCATTGCTCCTCCTCCAGCTCGAACGCCACCGACGTGTCGGGGCGGGTGGTCACCACGGGTAGAAACCCTGCCCGGTCTTGCGGCCCAGCTCGCCGGCCGCCACCTTGTCCCGGAGCACCTGCGGCGGTGCGAACCGGGGCCCCAGCTCGCGCTCCAGGTGCTCGGCGATGTTCAGCCGGACGTCGAGCCCGACGAGGTCGGTGGTGCGCAGCGGCCCCACCGGGTGCCGGTAGCCCAGTGTCATCGCCGCGTCGATGTCGGCGGCGTCGGCCACGCCCTCCTCCAGCATGCGCATCGCCTCCAGCGCTATCGCCACACCGAGCCGGCTGCTCGCGAAGCCGGGCGAGTCCGTGACGGTGATCGGCGTCTTGCCCAGTCCCGCGACCCAGCCCTGCGCCTGCTCGACGAGGCGGGGCGCGGTCCGCCGTCCGACCACCACCTCGACCAGGTCGCTGACCGGGACCGGGTTGAAGAAGTGCAGGCCGACCAGGCGGGACGGGTCCGGCAGCGCGTCGGCCAGCCCGTCGATCGACAGCGAGCTCGTGTTGGTGCCGATCACGGCGGACGGCGCCGCCGCGGCGATGCGCCGCAGCACGTCGTGCTTCAGGTCGGCCAGCTCGGGCACGGCCTCGACCACCAGCCGGCACCGACCGAGGGCCGCGGCGTCGGTCACGACCTCGAACGAGCCCGCGACCGGCACGCCCCCGGCGACCGTCCGCGCGAGGCTCGTCTCGATCCGCTCGCGCGCCGAGCGCGCCGCCGCCGCGTCGGTCTCGACGACGGTGACCGTGGCGCCGACGACGGTGAAGGCGTGCGCGATGCCGCCGCCCATGCGTCCGCCGCCGTACACGCCCACCACATCCGGGACCGAGCCCCCGGTCATGACCGCTCCTTGCGGCGCTCGAGGAACGCCGTCATCCGGTCGATCTTGTCCTGGGTCTCGAACAGCACGGCCTGCGCGATGTCGTCGACGAGCGGGTGGGCGTCGCGCGGTGCGTCCAGGACGGACTTGGTGAGGCGCACGGCGAGCGGCGCCTGGGCACCGATCCGGTCGGCGAGCCGGTGCCCGGCCGCCTCCAGGTCGTCGGCCTCGACCACGTCGCCCAGCAGGTGCGCCGCCCGGGCCTCCTGAGCGTCGAGCACGCGCCCCGCCAGCAGCACCTCCTTGGCCAGGGGCTCGCCCACGAGCTCCTTCAGCCGCCACGCGGCGCCGGCCCCGGCGATGATGCCGAGGCCGGGTTCCGGGTTCCCGATCCGCGCCGCGGGGGTGCCGATGCGGAAGTCGCACGCGTACGCGAGCTCCGCTCCCCCGCCCAGCGCGTACCCGTCGACGAGCGCGACCGTCGGCATCGGCAGGCGGTGGATCCGGTCGAAGAGGCTCGAGTTGATGCCCGCGAGCGCCTCCTCCCGCCCCCGCTCGCGCAGCTGTGCGATGTCCGCCCCCGCGGCGAAGGTGCCGCCGGAACCGATCAGGAGAGCGACCCGGGGTGTGGCCTCGAGCGCGCCGCACGCATCGTGCAGGGCGTCCACCATGGCGCGGTCGATGGCGTTGCGGACCTCGGGGCGGTGCAGCCGCAGGACCACCCGGTCGTCATGCTCCTCGACCAGCAGCGGTGCGCTCATGGCCGCTCCAGCAGCAGGGCGGACCCTTGCCCGACGCCCACGCACATCGTGGCCAGGCCGCGCCGGCCACCGGTGCGGGCCAGCCGGCCCAGCAGGGTGATGGTGATCCGGGCACCCGAGCAGCCGAGGGGATGTCCGAGCGCGAGGGCCCCGCCGTCAGCGTTCACCGTCGCCTCGTCCAGGTCCAGCTCGCGCAGGCACGCGATGGACTGGGCGGCGAACGCCTCGTTGAGCTCGACGGCATCCAGGTCGCCGACCGTCCAGCCGGTCCGCTCGAGCACCTTGCGCGTGGCGGGCACCGGGCCGATCCCCATGATCTCGGGCGGTACGCCCGCGTTCGCGCCGGCGACCACGCGGGCCGCCGGCCGCAGGCCGTGGGCCGCCGCGTACCGCTCGCTGACCAGCACCAGGGCGGCGGCCCCGTCGTTGAGCGAGCTGGAGTTGCCCGCGGTGATCCTGCCGCCCGGGCCGTGGAGGGGGCGCAGGCCGGCGAGCTTCTCCGCGGTCGTGTCGGCCCGCGGCCCCTCGTCCTGCGTCACGTCGCCCACGGGGACCGTCTCGGCGTCGAAGTGGCCGTTCTTCTGCGCGTCCAGCGCCCGCCGGTGCGACCGTAGCGCGAAGGCGTCGAGCTCCTCGCGGCTCAGGCCCCAGCGCTCGGCGACCCGCTCGGCGGTCTGCGGCATGCTCAGCGTGGTGTCCGGGTCGAATGCCGGGTTGGTGAACCGCCAGCCGATGGAGGTGTCCCAGGTCTGGCCGGGTCTGGCCCACGCCCGCGCCGGCTTCTCGGTCACCCAGGGTGCCCGGGTCATGGACTCCACGCCGCCGGCCACGACCACGTCGGCGTCGCCGGCCGCGATCATCTGGCGCGCCGTGCTGATCGCCGTGAGCCCCGAGGCACAGAGGCGGTTGACGGTGAACCCGGGGATGCTGCTCGGCAGCCCGGCGAGCAGCGTGGACATGCGGGCGACGTTGCGGTTGTCCTCCCCCGCCTGGTTGGCGGCGCCGAGCACCACCTCGTCGATGTCCGCGGGGTCGATGCCGCTGCGTTCGACGACGGTGCGGACGACGAGCGCCGCGAGGTCGTCGGGCCGGTGGCCGGCCAGGGCGCCGCCGTACCGGCCGATGGGTGTGCGTACCCCGTCGAGGATGAAGACGTCGGACATGGTGCTCCTGGGTCGGTGGGCCGTGGGCTCGGGTGCTGCACGCGGTCAGGCGTCGAAGTCGATGACCACCTCGGGGCTGACCGCGTGGCTCTGGCAGGTGAGGACGAAGCCGGCGGCCACCTCCTGCGGTTCGAGGGCGTAGTTGCGCACCATGTCGACCTCGCCGCCGCGCAGCTTCGCACGGCAGGTGCCACAGACGCCGCCCTTGCAGGCGAAGGGCAGGTCGGCACGGACCTCCTGCGCGGCGTCGAGGAGCCTCTTGTCCTGCGGCATCGCGCTGGTCGTCGACCGCCCGTCGAGGATCACGGTCACCTGGCTCGTCGCCCCCTCGACCACGCGGTCGGCGTGCCGCAGCTCCGGTGGGGGCTCGTCGACGTAGAAGTGCTCGACGTGCACCCGCTCCGCGGGGACGCCGAGCTCGTCGAGCACCGCGCGCGCCTCCGTCAGCATGCCGAACGGGCCGCAGAGCCAGACGTGGTCCAGGTCGCCGACCGGGACGACGAGCGTCAGCAGCGTGCGCAGCCGGTCGCCGTCGAGCCTGCCGGAGAACAGCTCGACGTCCCGCGGCTCCCTGGACAGCACGTGGACCAGGTCGAGCTGCTCGCGGTGGACGTTCTTGAGATCGGCCAGCTCCTCGGCGAACATGACCGAGCTGGTGGTGCGGTTGCCGTAGAGCAGCGTCACCTGCGCGTCCGGGTTGCCCAGCACGGTGGCGGCTATCGAGAGCATCGGCGTGATGCCCGAGCCCGCCGCGATGCACAGGTGGCGTCCGCCCTCGGCCGGGTCGGCCCGGAAGCTCCCGCTCGGCGGCTGCACCTCGACCTGGTCGCCGGGGCGCACCTCGTGCACCAGCCAGGACGAGAACATGCCGTCGGGAATCTCCCGCACGCCGATCCGCGGGGCGCTGCCGACCGGCGAGCAGATCGAGTAGGTGCGGCGGTGCTCGACGCCGTCGACGGTGCGCCGCAGCGTGAGCGACTGGCCCGCGGCGAAGTCGAACACGTCCGCCAGGTCCGCGGGCAGGTCGAACGTCACGGCGGCCGCGTCGTCGGTGAGCTGCTCGACGTCGGCGACGGTGAGGGTGTGGAACGTCGTGCGCGAGGTACGGGAACCGGCGGGCAGGGTGGCGGTCACGTCAGATCTCCTTCACGTGCTCGAACGGCTCCAGGCAGGTCAGGCAGCGGTACAGCGCCTTGCAGGGGGTGGAGCCGAACTCCGAGCCGACCACGGCGTCGCCGGAGCCGCACCGGGGGCAGCGCACCGCGCGCCGTGCGGGCACGAGCTGCAGCGGCACCGGACCCGACCGTCGCGGGGCGGCGCCCGGCGGGGAGATCCCGGCCGCGGCGAGCGCCGCACGCCCCGCCGGGGTGATCCAGTCGGTGGTCCAGGCCGGTTCGAGGACCACGCGCACCCGCGCGTCGGCGAACCCGGCAGCCTCGAGCTCGCGCACGAGGTCGTCGCGCATGGTCGCCATGGCCGGGCAGCCGGAGTAGGTGGGGGTGATCGCGACGACGACGCCGCCGTCGTCGTCGACCGCGACGTCCCGCAGGACCCCGAGGTCCGCGAGCGTGAGCATCGGCAGCTCGGGGTCGACGACGGCGCACGCGGCCTCCCGGGCCCGGGCGAGCGCACGGTCCCGGGCGAGCACGCGGTCCCGGTCCAGCACCGGCCGCCGGCCGAGCGCGGCGGTCACCACTGCCCCCCGGGGTGCGCGCGGGCGACCACCTGCATCTCGGCGAGCATCCTGCGGTGCGCCTCGGTGTGGTGGCCGTCGCGGCCCGTGCGTCCCTGGCCGCCCGCGAGCGAGGGCACGGCCGGCCGGTCCACGGCGCTCGCCGCCAGCACCTGGTCCAGCACCGCGTCGACGGCGCCGGCGACACCGGCCGGGTCCACGCCGACGCCCGCCGCGGCGGTCTCCCGCTCGATGTCGTGCGTCTCGAACAGCTCCGCCCAGAACGGCCAGAGCTCGTCGAGCCCGGCGGTCAGCCGGCGGCGGGACTCCTCGGTGCCGCGGGCGAGGGTCAGGAACCAGCGGCCGGCGAAGTCCCGGTGATAGGACAGCTCCTTGACCGCTTTGGCGGCCACCGCGGCGAGCACGGCGTCGCGACTGTGCGACAGCTCCTCGAACAGCGCCAGGCGCCAGGAGGCGAAGAGCAGGATCCGGGCGACGGTCTGGGCGAAGTCGCCGTTGGGGAGCTCGGCGAGCCGCACGTTGCGGAACTGCGTGTCGTCGCGGAAGTACGCCAGGCGGTCCTCGTCCGGGACGGGTGAGCCGTCGGGCAGCGCCGGAACCTGCGACCCGTCGGCGGCCGCCGCGCGGGCGAGCAGCAGCCGCGCCTGACCGAGCAGGTCGAGCGCGATGTTGGACAGCGCGATGTCCTCCTCGAGGTCCGGCGCGTTGCTGCACCACTCGGCCAGTCGCTGGGACAGCACGAGGGCGTCGTCGCCGAGCATCAGGCAGTACGTCGCCAGGGCCGCCGGGTCGACGCCGTCGGGCACCGTCGTGTCCACACCGGCCAGCGGGTCCTCGAAGTCGGTGCCGAAGGCCCAGTGGGCGTCGTTGACGAGCAGCCCCGCGTACACGCTGTCGTGGTCGTCGGGCTCGTGCGTCCGGACGTCAGGCATGCGGTGGTCCTCTTCCTACATGTGGGGGACGTCGTCGGGGATGTCGTAGAAGGTGGGGTGCCGGTAGACCTTGTCCCCGCTGGGCGCGAAGAGCGGGTCCTTCTCGTCCGGGCTGGACGCGGTGATCGCGGAGGAGCGCACGACCCAGATGCTCACGCCCTCGTTGCGGCGGGTGTACACGTCGCGGGCGTGGCGCAGGGCGAGCTCGTCGTCCGGGGCGTGCAGGGAGCCGACGTGGACGTGGTTGAGCCCGCGCTTGCCGCGGACGAACACCTCGTAGAGCGGCCACTCGCCGCGGACCTGGCTCGTCATGCCTGCTCCGTCCCGTCGCTCGTGCCGCCGGCCGCGAAGGCGAGCGCCGCCTCGCGGACCCAGGCGCCCTCGTCCCAGGCCTTCATGCGGTGCGCGACGCGCTGCGCGTTGCACGGCCCGTTCCCCTTGACGACGTCCCAGAACTCGTCCCAGTCCGGCTCGCCGAAGTCGTGCGCGCCGCGCTCCTCGTTCCAGACCAGCTCCGGGTCGGGCAGGGTCACGCCGAGCGCCTTCGCCTGCGGAACCGTCATGTCGACGAAGCGCTGGCGCAGCTCGTCGTTCGTGTGCGTCTTGACGCCCCACGCCATGGACTGCGCGGTGTTGGGCGACGCGTCGTCCGGCGGGCCGAACATCATCAGCGACGGCCACCAGAACCGGTCGACGGACTCCTGCACCATGGCCCGCTGCTCGTCGGTGCCGCGCATCATCGTCGTCAGCAGCTCGTAACCCTGCCGCTGGTGGAATGACTCCTCCTTGCAGATGCGGATCATGGCGCGCCCGTACGGACCGAACGAGGTGCGGCACAGGGGCACCTGGTTGCAGATGGCGGCGCCGTCGACCAGCCAGCCGATGGTGCCCACGTCGGCGTACGAGAGCGCGGGGTAGTTGAAGATCGAGGAGTACTTCTGCCTGCCGCTGATGAGCATCTCGGTGAGCTCCTGGCGGGACACGCCGAGCGTCTCCGCGGCCGAGTACAGGTAGAGGCCGTGCCCCGCCTCGTCCTGGACCTTGGCGAGCAGGATCGCCTTGCGCCGCAGCGAGGGTGCGCGACTGATCCAGCCGCCCTCCGGCTGCATGCCGATGATCTCGGAGTGGGCGTGCTGGGCGACCTGGCGCACCAACGTCCTGCGGTAGGCGTCGGGCATCCAGTCGCGCGGCTCGATGCGGTCCTTGCGGCCGATCGTGGCCTCGAACCGCGCCTCGAGCTCTGGTTCGGCGACTACCGACATGGGCACCTCCGCTGACGGGTCCGAGTATTTACTGACCGAACGTTCTGTACTAGATTGACACAGCCACAGCGGGGAGCACAACGGCCCGGGCAGACCGATCCGAGGGGATGCGCACAGTGAGCACACAGCTGGAGAGCTACGTCGCGGGCAGCTGGTTCCGCGGGACCGACGACGGCGAGCCCGTCCTCGACGCGGTGACCGGGGACGAGGTCACCCGCGTCTCGAGCAACGGCCTCGACTTCGCGGCGCTGGTCGACCACGCCCGCCAGGTCGGCGGACCGGCGGTACGGGAGCTGACGTTCCACGAACGGGCAGGCCGGCTCAAGGAGCTGGCCTTGCACCTGGGCAGGCTCAAGGACGACTTCTACGCGCTGTCGCTGCGCACGGGCGCCACCCGGCGCGACTCGATGGTGGACATCGACGGCGGCATCGGCACGCTCTTCAGCTTCGCGAGCAAGGGCAAGCGGGAGCTCCCCAACGACACCGTCGTGCTCGACGGCGCCCTCGAGCCGCTCGGCAAGAGCGGCAGCTTCGTGGGCCAGCACCTGTACACGTCGCGCCCCGGCGTCGCCGTGCAGATCAACGCCTTCAACTTCCCCGTCTGGGGCATGCTCGAGAAGCTCGCGCCCGCCTTCCTCGCGGGCCTGCCCAGCATCGTCAAGCCCGGCAGCCAGACGGCGTACGTCACCGAGGCGGTGGTCCGGCAGATCATCGCCTCCGGCATCCTCCCCGCCGGCAGCCTGCAGCTGGTCTGCGGCAGCGCGGGCACGCTGCTCGACGAGCTCGGCGAGCAGGACTCCGTCGCGTTCACCGGCTCCGCGCACACCGCCGAGATCCTGCGCCAGCACCCCGCGGTGCTGCACCGCGGCGTCCGCCTCGGCGTCGAGGCCGACTCGCTGAACTGCTCGATCCTCGGCCCCGACGTGACCGCACAGGACGAGGAGCTCGACCTGTTCGTCAAGGGCGTCGTCACCGAGATGACCGTCAAGGCCGGCCAGAAGTGCACGGCGATCCGGCGCGTCATCGTGCCGGAGTCGCTCGCGGACACGGTGGTCGAGGCGATCAGCGCGCGCCTGGACCGGATCACCGTCGGAGATCCCGCCGACCCGGGCGTCCGCATGGGCGCGCTCGCCAGCCTGCGCCAGCGCGACGAGGTCCGCAAGGCCATCGAGGCGCTGCGCACCTCCGCGGAGATCGTGTACGGCGACCCGGCGCACGTCGACGTCGTGGGCGCCGACGCCGAGCGCGGCGCTTTTCTCTCCCCCGTCCTGCTGCGGGCCCGTCCTGGCGCCGCCGAGCCCCACGAGGTGGAGCCGTTCGGCCCGGTCAGCACGGTGCTCACCTACGGGTCGGTGCGCGAGGCGGTGGACCTGGCCGCGCAGGGTCGGGGCAGCCTGGTGGCCTCGCTCGTCACCCACGACCCGCAGGTCGCCCGCGAGGTGGCGCTCGGGCTCGCTCCCTGGCACGGCCGGTTGCTGGTCCTCGACCGCGACGACGCCGCCGAGTCGACCGGGCACGGCAGCCCGCTGCCGATGCTGGTGCACGGCGGCCCGGGACGGGCTGGCGGCGGCGAGGAGCTCGGCGGCGTCCGGGCCGTGCTGCACCACATGCAGCGCACGGCGGTCCAGGGCTCCCCCGACATGCTCACCGCGATCACCGGCCGGTGGACCACCGGGTCGCGGCGCGTGCTCGACACGGTGCACCCGTTCCGCAAGTCCCTCGCGGAGCTGCGCGTCGGCGACACGATCGAGACGGCGTCCCGGACGGTCACGCTCGACGACATCAACCACTTCGCCGAGTTCACCGGCGACACCTTCTACGCGCACACCGACCCGGAGGCCGCCGCGGCGAACCCGTTCTTCGGGGGCATCGTCGCCCACGGGTACCTTGTCGTGTCCCTCGCCGCGGGCCTCTTCGTGGACCCGGAACCCGGCCCGGTGCTCGCCAACTTCGGCGTCGACCACCTGCGGTTCCTCACCCCCGTCAAGGCGGGCGACACCATCCGGGTGCACCTGACCGTCAAGCAGATCACGCCCCGCAGCTCGGCCGACTACGGCGAGGTGCGGTGGGACGCGACGGTCACCAACCAGGACGACGAGCAGGTGGCCACGTACGACGTGCTGACTCTGGTCGCGAAGACCCCTCGGTGAGTGGTCGGTAAGACGTCAGGTGATCGGTAACCCGAGTTGCCGACCACCTGACGTCCTGCCGACCACTCACCGCCAGCCTTGGACCGGGCTGTCTGGGACGATGCTCGGATGACCACAGACGCCAACGCGGCGGCCACGCCGGGCCGCCGGCCGCGCGGACGCCCGGGCCACGACCGCGAGGCGGTGCTCCGCACCGCCATCGACCTCTTCATCCGCCGCGGGTTCGACGCGACGTCGATCAGCGACCTCGCGGCGGAGCTTGGCGTCACCAAGTCGGCGGTCTACCACCACTTCCCGAGCAAGGAGGCACTGCTCTCCGCGGCCCTCGACGAGGCGCTGGAAGGGCTGAGCGCGGCGGTCGAGGCGGCGTCGGAGGCGACCGACGGCGAGCGCAGCTCGGTACGCCTGCGGACCACTGTCGAGGCGGCGGTCCACATCCTCGCCGGCAACCTCCCCGCCGTCACGCTCCTGCTGCGCGTTCGCGGCAACAGTGCCGTCGAGCGGGCGGCGATGGAACGACGACGACACATCGACGACCGCCTCGCGGCGCTGGTCCGTCAGGCGGCGGCGGAGGGCGACCTGCGCGGGGACGTGGATCCCGACGTCATCAGCCGCCTCATCTTCGGCATGGTCAACTCCCTGGTCGACTGGTACCGGCCCGGTGGGCCGCTGCCGGCCGACGCGCTGGCCGCCACGATCTCCAGCGTGCTCTTCGAGGGCCTCCGGCCGCAGCCGGACGCCGCCGCGCACGTGGCGGCCTACGGTGACGACCCACGGTGACGGTGCCCGGCGACGGCCCGACCGCCCCGGGGACGACCCACGGCGACCGCCCCCAGCGACCGCCTACAGTGACCGCATGACGACGCCGTGGACGATCACGCTGGGCGCCCTGGACGAGAAGCTGGGCATCGAGGTCTTGGAGCAGTCGGCGCAACGCGTCGTGGCCACGATGCCGGTGGCGGGGAACACCCAGTCGCTGCATCGCCTGCACGGCGGCGCGACCGCCGCGTTCACGGAGGCTCTCGGATCGTGGTGCGCGCTGATCCACGCCAGCACGGTAGGCAAGGTGTGTGCCGGCGTGGACCTCAACATCACGCACCACCGCGGTGCTACGGACGGGATCCTGACCGGCACGGCGACGCCCGTGCACCTGGGGCGGACCGTCACGTCGCACGAGATCGTCGTGACGGACGAGCAGGGACGCCGCATCTGCACCGCGCGCATCACCAACCAGCTGATCGAGCCCCGCTGACGCGGCGCGGGCCCCGCTCCACCGGCTGTGCAGGTCCGGGCTGGCCGTGCTCGTCCGGTCCCGCCGTGCTGGTCCGGTTCGCCGCGATCTGGGGTTCAGGCGGCTTCCGCTGTCGGCGGCACCTCGGCGATCGGGCCGGTCGGCAGGTCCGCCGGCGGACCGTCGCCTGGCGAGGACAGACCTTCGGGCAGGCGGATGCGATGCCCACGGGCATCGGTGAACGCCCACCCGGTCTCCAGCAGGAAACCTGCCGTGTCGGTCGCCGGCTTGCCGGTCCAGTGCATGACAATGCCTCGGGCGTCCACGAGCTGATGGTGGAACCAGCACAGCAACGCACTGTTCGCGACCGAGGTCTGCCCACCGTCAGCCCAGTGCCGCACCGCATGGTGCACCTCGCACCGCGACGGCGGCTGATCACACCCCGGATACACACAATGCCGATCCCGGGCAATCACCGCACGACGCATCTGCCCCGTCACCGTCCGCTGCGCACGACCCACATCCACCACCGCACCATCCGGCCCGAACACGACCCGCGTGACCGCACCATCACACGCCAACCGCCGCAACAACGCCCGGGGTGCACGGCCACCGGTCTCGGTGAACACCGGACCACCCAGCGCCAGCAGCTCGGACACCGCCGTGCCCGGCACCCCGCTACCCGCCCGGCGGCCGCGTGCGGGCGTCTGCCCGCAGCTCAGACACACGCCGTCCCGGGTCCGGGTGACCTGGGTGACCAGCTCGGTCCAGGACACCGTCACGTTCAGATGCGGCGCGATCGCCGCGCCCGGGGAGGCCTCGTTGGTCTCCAGCACGGTCCGCGCCACGTCTGCCAACCCCTGCGCCCGACGCTGCGTCGACGTGCGCACCTCTCCGGCCGCGGGCGCACCCATGACCGCGTTCACCGCCGCCGAGACCAGCAGGCCGTGCTCGTCGGTCAGGAACCCCGCCACGTGATAGCCGCCCAACGTCTTGGACAGGTCCAGGAACTCCCCCTGCGCGGCCTTGTCGTCCTCGATGTCGTCCGTGCCCGGATCGGTCACCGTCGCGAACCGGCGCGCCACCACACGGAACCGGTCCGCGTTCAACACACCCGCCTCACGCAACACCAGACCCTCACCGGTCACCAGCGTCCCGTCCGCGACCGCCTGCTCCAGCACCGCGGTGATCCGCTCCCGTGTGCGAGTGCCGTCCGGATCATCCAACGGGTCCGGGAAGTCCACAGACACGCTCTGCACGAACTGCTCGGGCGTGGTCGTCTGCCCCGTACGGGTATCGACCAACCACGCCAACGCGTCCGTGCGGGTCTCGCTCGTCGGCGCGACCTCCGCCATCACCCGCGCATGATCCACACCCAGCCGCCCCGCGACCAGCTGCTCCCGCGTCACGGGCAACGCCGTCGCCAGCCGGCGCGCCATCGCCACGTCCCTACCCGCCGTCGCCGACGACACCCCCTCACGCAACCGCAACCACGCCCGGAACGTACGCGCCATACCACCCGACCGCCACGAACCCTCCCGCTCGACCCGCTCCAGAACGGTGTACCGCACCCCGTCCAGACGACCGGTCACCCGACGGATCCGCGCGTGCGCCTCCACCAGGCGCGTCACACTCGGCGCGTCCCACCCGTTCAGCACCTCCGGACCGACCAGGTCCGCCAGATCACCCACCGCATCCTCGATCCGGCCCAGCACGTCCTCCACCGACTCCGCGGGAGGCGAACCGCCGGACGTGCCGCTCGTCGACCGACCCATCGGTATCCACCTCCGCTCCGTTGTCCGCTGATTCTCCATTCTCTCGAACGTTTGTATGCTGCGCACGTGCAATCTGAGATCTGTGGATAACTCTTCACGGCGCACGACGGAACGCGTCCTGGCCGATCCGCGGTCGGCCCGGATGCCGCTTCAGCCGGGGCCACGACGCGCAATGACGATGCCCAGGCATCCGAGGGCCACTGCGGCGGCGAAGGTGCCGGCTAGGCCGATGACGTCAGCGGCGAAGCCGATCACGGGCGGCCCACCGAGATACGCGAGGTACCCGACGGCGCTGACCTGCGCGGTCATCGACGCGGCTTGTCCGGGTACGGACCGGCTGGCACGGGAGACCGCCACGGGGAAGACGGGGCCAAGGACCAGTCCGACCAGGCCGATGGCCACCGCCATGACCAGCGGATGGGCGACGACTGAGTTGAGTGCCACGAGGCAGACCACAACCACGGCAACGGTCGTCAGCACCGTGCTTTCCGCGAAACGGTCAAGCACGGCATCGCCTGCCGAGCGGGAGATGAACATCGTCAAGCTGAACAGGGCAAGAGTGATGGCACCCAGGGAGGCTGATGCTCCAAGGTCGCGGGTGACCAGCAGGGCCGACCAGTCCGTGACCAGCCCCTCGATGAGCAGACCAGAGACGGCGAGCACGGCGATCGCCAACGGCAGCCCGCGGCATCTCTTCCGCGGCAGGACGTGGGTGGCTCCGGACTCTCGTGCGGCAGCGTTCCGGGGTTGGGACCACAACATCGGAGCACCCACGACAGTCAGGACCACGAGGAGGACGGCGACGGCGAGGAAGTGCTCCGTCACCGTAGCGCCGACCCGCGTAGCGACCACCCCGCCCAGGGCGCCCGCGAGCACGCCCAGGCTGTACCCACCGTGCAACCGGGACAAGACTCGGTGACCGGTGTGCCGCTGGTAGTCGATGGCGGCGGTGTTCATGGCGATGTCGAGGACGCCGCTGGCCGCCCCGAGCAGCATGAGCACTCCGGCCAGCTGCCACATCCCATCGGCGACGCCGATCAGCGGCAGCGACGCGCTGAAGAGCAGCGCGCTGGCCACGCAGGCCCGTCCTGATCTCACGCGATCGAGGATCCGAGCGGTGAGCAGCAGTGCGGGGACAGATCCCGCGGCGACGCCGAACAAGGCAGTACCCAGTTCGCTGTCGCTGAGATCAAGGAGGCGCTTGACCTCAGGGATGCGCGGTGCCCAGCTGGAAAGAACGGCCCCGTTGACGAAGAAGACGACCCAGAGGCGAGCCGCGAAAGAACAGATGCGTGTCAAGTACAAGGCGACCCTCAGGCCGCCCTGCCGACTACATCTCGCCTTTCCCCCGGACGGTCAGGAGAGGCGGTTCACGTCAACGGGACACTCTCACGGCGCCGACCGAGACATCAAGCGCACAGGGGCCGTCAGAGGCGCACGATCGCCGCGGCGGGGTTCTCGATCGCATCCGCCACGGACCGCACGAACCCGGCCGCCGTCCCGCCGTCGCAGACCCGGTGGTCGAAGACGAACGACAGCTGGGCGATCTTGCGCGGCACGATCTCGCCGTCGACCACCCAGGGCCGGTCGATGATGCGGCCGATCCCGAGGATCGCGACCTGCGGATGGTTGATGATCGCCGCACTGCCGTCGACCCGGAAGCTGCCGTAGTTGTTCAGCGTGAACGTTCCTGCGGCGAGCTCCTCGGCCGTCGCCCGGCCCGCGCGAGCGCGTGCCGTCAGCTCGCGCAGGGCGGTGTCGAGCTCGGCGGTGGTCATCGACCCCGCCCCGAGCACCGCGGGGACGACCAGTCCCTGCTTGCCCTGGACGGCGACACCGAGGTTGATCGCGTCAGGCACGACGATCTCGTCGCGCTCCACGTCGAGCCGCCCGTTCAGCACCGGATACTCCTTGAGGCCTGCGACCACGAACCGGGCGAGGTAGGCGAGCAGGCCCGGCCCGGGGTCGGCGGACGTGCGGGCGGCCTCGCGCAGGTCCCAGAGCGCGGTGGCGTCGACGTCGACCCAGACCGTCGCC
This sequence comes from Promicromonospora aerolata, assembly GCF_042682255.1. Taxonomy (NCBI): domain Bacteria; kingdom Bacillati; phylum Actinomycetota; class Actinomycetes; order Micrococcales; family Promicromonosporaceae; genus Promicromonospora; species Promicromonospora aerolata. The sequence continues at coordinate 568,369 of NZ_JBHUHF010000001.1, read as the reverse complement.
TCGGGAATCTCGGCGCGACTGCGCGAGAGCACCCGGGATGCCGCCTTCCGGAAGCCGCTGAGCGGGATGCGCCGCTCGCCGCCAGAACTCACCGGGGGCGTGGCGTCGGGCACAGATGCGGCGGGCACAGGCGCAGCGGGCACAGGTGCGGCGCGCACGAGTGCTGTCGGCGCCCCAGGTTTGGGCACCACCGACTCGCGCGCCCCTGCGGCAGGGACCGCGTCCGGCGCCGCGGGCGCCTGCAGCGCGCTCGCGAGGGCGGCGCCCACGTCGGACCTGGTGACGACGCCGCCGGCTCCGGTGGGCCGGATCGCGCGCAGGTCCAGCCCGGCGTCACGGGCCAGCCGCCGGACGATCGGCGAGATCACCTTGACCGGCCGATGGTCCGTGGCGGCCGGCCCGGCCCCGGCGACCGGCCCGGTCGCACCGACCGGCGCCGCCCCAGCGACCGGCGCCGGCGGGGCGCCGCGTGGCCGACGTCGGCGGCCGGGGCCTGTCGGCGCCGAGGTGCCGTAGCCGATGAGCACGTTGCCCGAGCCGGCCTGCTCCTCCTCGCGGTAGGTCTCCGCGGTCGCGTCGGCAGTCTCGGGGGCGATGGAGATCAGTGGCCTGCCGACCTCGACGAGCTCGCCCTCGACGGCGTGGAGGGCGGCCACCCGGCCGGCGTACGGGCTGGGCACCTCGACGACCGACTTGGCCGTCTCGACCTCGACCACCGGCTGGTCGGTGGTGACGACGTCACCCGCCGCGACGAGCCAGTGCACCACCTCGGCCTCGGTCAGTCCCTCACCGAGGTCGGGCAGCAGAAAGGTGCGCTCGGTCGTGGTGCTGGTCATGCGTCCTCCCACTGCAGGTCGTCGACGGCGTCGAGGATCCGGTCGACCGACGGCAGCTGAAAGTGTTCGAGCTTCGGCGGCGGGTAGGGGATGTCGAACCCGGTGACGCGGCGCACCGGCGCGGACAGCGAGTGGAAGCAGCGTTCGCTCACCCGCGCCGCGATCTCCGAGGCGACACTGGCGAAACCCGCCGCCTCGGCGATGACGACGGCGCGTCCCGTCGACTCGACGGCCGCGCAGACGCCCGCGTCGTCGAAGGGCACGATCGAGCGCAGGTCGACGACCTGCAGGCTGCGGCCGTCCCGCTCGGCCACCTCGGCCGCCTCGAGCGCGACCGGTACGGCCGGCCCGTAGGCGATGAGGGTCGCGTCGGTACCCGGACGGCGCACGACGGCGGTGCCGATGCCCGGCTCGTCGCCATGCCCCGGGGTGACCTCGCCCTTCGCCCAGTAGAGCTTCTTCGGCTCGAGGAACACCACCGGGTCCGGCGACGCGATCGCGGCCCGCAGGAGCGAGTAGGCGTCCGCGGGGTTCGACGGCGCGACGACGTGCAGCCCGGGGGTGTGGGCGTAGTAGGACTCCGAGGAGTCGCAGTGGTGCTCCACCCCGCCGATGCCGCCGGCGTAGGGGATCCGGATGACGAGGGGCAGCCCGACGCGTCCGCGGGTCCGGTTGCGCATCTTGGCGATGTGGCTGACGACCTGCTCGAAGGCCGGATACGCGAAGGCGTCGAACTGCATCTCGATCACGGGACGCATGCCGTTCATGGCGAGACCGACCGCGAAGCCCGCGATACCCGCCTCGGCGAGCGGGGTGTCGAAGCAGCGGTCCTCGCCGAACTCGGCGGTGAGGCCGTCCGTGACCCGGAAGACGCCGCCGAGCGCACCGACGTCCTCACCGAGCACGAGCACCGTGGGGTCCTCGGCCATCGCGTCACGCAGGGCCCGGTTGATGGCCTGCGCCGTGCTGAGCGTCTCGTGCTCCACCGCGGTAGCGGTCATCGGCGGACCTCCTCTCTGGTCAGTCCGTCCCGGGTCAGCTCGTCGTGGACCACGGCGAGCTGCTCGGTGAGCTGGGGGGTGGGCTCGGCGTACACGAACCGGAACAGGTCGTCGGGGTCGGGCTCGACGTCCTGGTTGAGGCCGTCCCGCATCCGGTGGGCGACCTGCTCGGCCGCCTCGGTGAACGCGGCGGCGCGCGCGTCGTCCAGGACCCCCTCGGTGCGCAGGTAGGCCTCCAGCCGCACCAGCGGGTCCTTGGCCGCCCACGCGGCCACCTCGTCGTCGGCGCGGTAGCGGGTCGCGTCGTCGGCGTTGGTGTGAGCCTGCATCCGGTAGGTACGGCCCTCGACGAGCTGCGGCCCCTCGCCGGCCCGCGCCCGCTCGACCGCTCCGGACAGGACGGAAAGGAGCGCGGCGAGGTCGTTGCCGTCCACCTGCTCCCCCGGGATGCCGTAGCCCACGCCCTTGTGCGCCAGCGACGGGGCGGCCGACTGCCGGGCCAGCGGCACCGAGATCGCGTACTGGTTGTTCTGGACGAAGAAGACGACCGGCGCCCGGAAGACCGCCGCGAAGTTCAGGGCCTCGTGGAAGTCGCCCTCGCTCGTGCCGCCGTCGCCGCACAGCGCCATGACGACCGTGCGCTCCCCGCGCAGCCGTGCCGCATGCGCCACGCCCACGGCATGCGGCAGCTGCGTGGCCAGGGGCGTCGTTAGCGGTGCCACGTGCTGCTCGTACGGGTCGTAGCCCGAGTGCCAGTCACCCTTGAGCAGGCCCAGGGCATCGACCGGGTCGACGCCTCGTGCGACGGCGGCCGCGGTGTCGCGGTAGGTCGGGAAGAGCCAGTCGTCGTCGGTGAGCACCTGCGCCGCAGCGACCTGGCACGCCTCCTGACCGTGCGAGGAGGGGTAGACCGCCAGGCGCCCCTGCCGCACGAGGGCGGAAGCCTGGTCGTTGAAGCGGCGGGCGGCGACCATGCCCGCCAGGCCCCGCAGCAGCGCCTCGCCCGAGGGCAGGGCGGCACCCTCCGCGGTGGCCGGACGACCGTCCGGGCCGAGGAGCATGACCGGCTCCCGGGACGGCAGCATGCGATCGGGGTCACTTGCCCTGCCTGTGATGCCTGTCATATAGATATGATCGTCAAGGTTCTATTCGGAATCCATCAACGGCGCAGATCCGAGAGAACGTCCAGCAATCTGCTGGTAAAGCGATCCAGATGTCCAACGGCGAAGGGGCTGAGGGCATGGCGGCGAGACAAGTGGTAGCAAGCCTCGACGAGGTCGACCAGCGCATCGTCGACGAGCTGCGGCAGGACGGCCGCATGTCCATGCGGTCGCTGTCCGAACGGCTCCACATCTCGCGGGCCAACGCCTATGCGCGCGTCCGGCGGCTCGAGTCCACCGGGGTGATCCGCGGCTACCGCGCGGACATCGACCCCGTGCTGGCCGGCCTCGGCACCTCAGCCTATGTGACGGTGAACCTGGAGCAGGCGGAGTGGCGCTCGGTCCGCGAAGAGCTCAGGACGCTGCGCGGGATCGACCACATCGGGCTGGTCGGCGGGGAGTTCGACCTCGTGCTGCTGGTGCGCGCGCGCGACAACGCCGACCTGCGGCACCTGATCCTGGACCAGATCCAGGGCATGCGGGGCATCCTGAACACGCACACGCTGCTCGTGTTCGAGGAGCCCATCCCCACCGGGCCGTCGCCGACCGCCCCGCCGGCCGACGAAGTCCGCTGAGCTGGTCAGCTACTCGGGCTTCTCCTGCAGAGCCCGCACCTCGATCCGCGACTGCAGCGCCGCGGAGCACTGCTCGGCCCAGCCGAGCGCGGTCTCCTCGTCCGCGACGTCGATGATCCAGAATCCGCCGACATACTCCGGTGCGTCCACGAACGGACCAGGAACACGCTTCGGCTCGGGTCCGGTGGCGTCGACGGTGATCGCGGTGGACGGCGGGTGCAGCCCGCCGGCGGCGACCAGGGCCCCCGACTCGGTCAGGGCCGTGTTGAAGGCGCCGACGGCGGCGAAGACCGCCTCCAGCTCCGCCGGATCCATCTCCTGCATCGACTCCATCGTCGGTTCCTCTGCCGCGTCGTGCGGCAGGGTCAGGAAGTACTGGGTCATGGCACTGCTCCCCTTCTGACAGGTTCTGACAGATTCTGACAGGTTGGGCCGAATTCTCGTCGCGTGCCCGACGGCGGGCAACACGTGCCGCCGTCATGCCTCGGGAGCGAACTCCTGGATCATCACCGGCGACTCCGGCGGTACGACCGAACGCGGACGGCCCGGGGCGTCTTGCCCCGAGCCGCCCGCGCCCGCTCCCGCGTCGGATCAGCGCTGCGGGCCGCCCCGAGCGACATCGCTCCGTGCGGCGGCTCGCCTGATGTCCCGTTCCTCCTTCGCCGTCAGCACGCCATCGCTCCCGAGGTCCGCCACCACGGCTCGCACGTGCTTGATGAACTCGCCGCGGTTGCTCCAGGCCTGCCCGTCGAGGATCAGGTCGTTGACCGTGCATCCATCACCGGTGTCATGGTTCGGCACACCGCTGTCGACGTCGCCGACGATCACGGTCGCGCGCTCGTCCGGATCGGTGCACGCACCCGGTTCGACCGGGTCCCCGGGCTCGACCTCCATCCAGTTCACCCGTGCCTTGCGGTCCGGGAGGACGAGATGGAGCGGGAACGTGCCCTCCGTGGGCAGCAGGTCCACCGTCACGGTCTGCCAGGCCGCGGCGTCGTCAGCCACCACGATGCTCCCGTCGCTCCCCTGCGCGGAGGAGTCGACCGCCGTCGCACCGCCGTCCTCGTCGAACTGGTACCAGGCCAGGTTCCCTCCGCCGACGTCGCCGCCGGCGCTGCCCACCAGCGACTGGACCTCCTGCGGTGTCAGGGCCCTGTCGAACAGGTTGACGTCGTCGACCGCACCGTCGAGCAGCGGGTCCGGCCACTGGGACTTCCCGATCAGGTTGTTCGGGGTCAGGCCCAGGTCCGACGGGCTCAGCGTCAGGTTGGTGTTCGTCCCGATCACCTCGCCGTTCAGGTACAGCGTGCCGGTCGTGCCGGACTGCGTCACCGCGACGTGCTGCCACCCGTCCGTCGGCAGCTGCTGCGAACCATTGATCTGCTGCTCACCCGACCCGGTGGTGATGGCATACCGCAGCTTGTCGCTGCCACCGGCGCTCGGCGTGAGGAACATGTAGTTGTCCGTTCCCGAACCGAAGTCGAAGACCCGGGCCCACGTCTGGCCACCGTTCCAGTTCACCCACGCGGAGAACGTGAAGTCGTCGACGTCACTGACGATGCCGTCCGGCAGCTCCACGTGCTCCAGCGGGCTCGATCCATTGAGCTGGACGGCGCTGCCGAACCCGGCGGGGCCGTCGGACCGCCCGACCTCGACACCTCCGTCGATCTGGGCGGTCCCCAGCAGCTCCCCGTCGGGCGCGTCGCGGCGCACCTCGACGGTGGCGTCCTCCGCGGCGGCGACCCGGAGCCGCAGTGCGCCGTCGCCCTCGAGGTTGTACGGCTCGTACGACGCCCAGGCACCATCCTGGCCCTCGATCGCGGCGCCGCCTCCGGTCTCCGGATCGTTGGCGGGCCTGACCTCGATCCCGGAGGAATCGGTGGAATGCTCCACCTCCTTGCGCGGCTGCTGCAGGACGTGCGTCGCGGCACCGGTCAGCTCCGGTGACCCGGGCTCGCCGCCGAGGTCCGTATAGCTCGCGATGACCACCAGCGAGATGTCCGCGGCGTCACCGTGCTCGGCATCCTCCTGCGTCTCGATCACCCCGACGCAGCCGGTCTGCGAGTTACCGGGGTGCACGTGCGCGTTGCCGCCCTCGTCGTGATAGAGGCCCTGCTGGACGGTCACGCGCTCGCAGTCGATGTCGCCGCCGGAACCGTCCTCCGTGTCGGAGACCGAGATCCGGTACGGGATGTCGTCGCCCCAGGTGAACACCTGCCCCTGGGCCGGCGATTCGATCGTCACCTCGGGGCGGGTGTTCCCCGCCGCGATCGTGAGGCTCGAGCTGTGGTTGCGCCCCGACGGGTCGGTGACCGTCAGCCGCGCCGTGAACTCGCCCGCCTCGGTGTAGGTGTGGCTCGGGCTCACCTGGTCGGACGTGGTCCCGTCCCCGAAGTCCCAGGCGTAGGTCAGGTCGTCACCGTCCGGGTCGTGGCTGTCCGAGCCGGAGAACGCCACCTCCAGCGGAGTGGCACCCGAGTCCTGGTCCGAGCCGGCCACCGCCACCGGCGTCCGCGCACCGTCGGTGTAGTTGACCTTGTAGAGACCGGAGTCGGGGTTCACCCCGCCGCCGGCGTAGTTGAAGTCGACGCCCCACTCGAGGAGGTACATCGCGCCGTCCGGCCCGAACGCCATGTCCTGCGGGCTGCGGAACTCGGTGTTCGGCATGAACTCCTCGAAGTCGGCGTAGTCGCCGTTCTCGTCCAGGTGGACGACGCCCATCCAGTTCCGCGACCACTCCATGACGAACACCGTGTCGTCGTAGTAGGCCGGGAACTGGCCGTCCCCCAACAGCTCGGGGTCGTAGTGATAGACGTCGCCGGCGAGCGCGGTCCGGCCGGCACCGCCCGGAAGCTCGGGGAACTCCGGGGAGTCGCCGTACGGGTACCAGACGAACGCGTCCTCGGCCGGCGGTACGACGTCCAGACCGGTGTTGAACGGCGAGTCGTTGGCCGGGCCGTTCTCGCAGTCGAAGAACTCACCCGGCGTGCTGCTCGCGAAGTCCCACTCCCGGTACGGCTGGTTGTCCGCGATGCAGTACGGCCAGCCGTAGTTGCCCGCCTCCCGGATCTGGTTCCACTCGTCGTAGCCGCGCGGACCGCGGTCGGGGTTGTCGGCGCCCGCGTCCGGCCCCACCTCGCCGGCGTAGACCCAGCCGGTCTCGTCGTCGACGGCGATCCGGAACGGGTTGCGGTGACCCATCGTGTAGATCTCGGGCCGCGTCCCCTCGGTGCCGGGTGGGAACAGGTTGCCCTCCGGGATCGAGTACGAGCCGTCGTCCTCGGGGGTGATCCGCAGGATCTTGCCTCGAAGGTCGTTGGTGTTGCCGGAGGTACGCCGCGCGTCGTAGCTGTGCTTGGCGTCCTCGCTCGTCTGCTCGTCGTGGACACGACCGTCGATCGGCGCGAACCCCTGCGACGCGAAGTGGGCGGTGTCATCGCCGAGGGAGATGTGCAGGTCCCCGTCGGGTCCGAACGCCATCGAGCCTGCCGAGTGGCAGCACACCTCCCGCTGGTGCGGGATCTCGAGGAGCACCTGCTCGGAGGCCAGGTCCACCGTCGCGTCGTCGACCGTGAAGCGCGCGACGCGCTGCACCTCGGGGGACGGAGCACTGTAGAAGAGGTATATCCAGTGGTTCGTCTCGAAGTCCGGGTCGACCGCGATCCCCAGCAGCCCGTTCTCGTTGCCACGGTGCACCGGGATGTCCGCCGCCTTCGTCACGGCACCGGTCTCCGGGTCGTAGAGCTTCACCGCCCCGCCCAGCTCGACGTAGAAGACCCGACCGTCGGAGGCGACCGCCAGCTCCATCGGGTTGGCCGTGTTGTCGTCGAGCGTGACCTTCTCGAACGAGGCTTCGGTCGGCAGACCGTCCCGCGGCTCGCCGCAGTCGCCGGGGGCGGCACCCGCTGACCACTGGATGCCACCGAGGATGTGCTCACGCAGCAACGGCTCGTCGTAGTGCTCCGGTTCGTGCCCCAGCGCGGTGTACCAGGTGCGGCCACCGTCGAAGTTGGAGCACCAGGCGATCGGGTGGTCCGCACCCATCGCGCCCGGGCCCGGTGCGTACGTCGACTCGTCCAGGGTCGCCAGGACGTGCACCTTCTCGCGCGGGTTGGCCGTGAAGTTGTACCACTCGTCCGTGCGGACCCATTCGGCGGGCAGCGCCGCGGTGGACGGGTGCGTGGCGTCCTCGACCCGGACCGTGGCCTCCTGGAACTGGTCCGCTCCCGACGGGTGGTTGCGGAAGAACCCGCCCCCCATGAGGTCCGCCCACCAGGGCCAGTCCGTCTTGTCCATGTTGGACGACGAGTGCAGGCCCACGTGACCGCCGCCCGCCTGGATGTACCGTTCGAACGCGAGCCGCTGGTCCGCGTCCAGCGTGTTCTCACCATCGGTGTAGAACACGATGGCCTCGTAGTCGGCCAGGCCGTCGTCGGTGAAGACCGAGGCGTCCTGGGTCTCGGTCACCGAGAAGTCGTTGGCGGCACCCAGCTCCTCGACGGCGCCGAGGGCCGCTGGGATCGAGCCGTGCCGGAAGCCGGTCGTCTTGTGGAAGAACAGGACGTCGTACTCGGCCTCCTGCGTCTGGGCGGGGGCGATCGCCGCCCCGGTCAGAGTCGAAGCCAGGAAAGCCGTGGCCACGGCACCTGCGATGGATCGCTTGCGTCTTTGCATGGACCTCTCACCGTCTCTCGTCACTGGATGCGGGCCGACCATCCGTCGGTCACCGCCGAACCACCCCGCCGGTCTCATGCCATCGGCGCCCCCTTGCGGACGAGGCCCGACAGGAAGGCCAGTCCGTCGACGGCGATGACGTCCTGGGTGGTCGCGAGCGGCCGCCAGATCGAGGCAGCGACCGCGATCGTCTCGTTGTCCTGCGTGAACGACTCGATCGTCAGCGGCCCCTCGTAGCCCACGTCGTCGAGTGCGTCGACGATGCCGCGCCAGTCGATGTGGTCGGCGCCGGGGGCGCCCCGGTCGTTCCCGGACACCTGCACGTGCGCGACCCGCGCGCCGGCACGCCGGATGGCCGCGGGGATGTCCTGCTCCTCGATGTTCATGTGGAAGACGTCCAGCGCCACACCGCAGGCCTCGGCCGGCAGGCCGTCGAGGGCTTCGAGCGCCTGGTCGACCGTGTTGATCAGGCTGGTCTCGAACCTGTTGAGCGGCTCGACGGCGATCGTGGTCCCGGCGGCCCGGGCATGCTCGACGACGGGAGCGAGCCCGTCCCGGAGCTGCAGGTAGCACGCCCGGCGCTCGGTCTCGGACATCCGCCAGGTACGGCCCACCGACGTGTACGCCGGCCCGGCGACCACCGGTGCCGAGATCGTGTGCGCCATGTCGACCACGCGACGCATGTAGTCCCGGGTGGCCGCGATCGTGGGCCGGTCGGCCGCGACGAGCTCGCGCCCGGCACCCATGGCAAGGACGAGGGTCGCCGTCAGCCCGAGCGACTCGAGCAGCGTCGCGGCACGCTCGGGATCCCAGTCACCGACGTCCTCCACCGGAAGCTCGATCGAGTCGAACCCCCAGTCCGCCACGCGCGGTGCCAGCTCGGCCAGCCGGTCGTCCGTGAGCGGTGAGGTCCACACCCACGTGTTCACTCCGAAGCTTCTCGCTGCGTTCACCTGTACTCCTCTGCGGTGTTGGCCCGGCTCCGTGCCGGGTACGTCCGATGGCAGGTCTCCACTACGCGGTCCCGACGCCCAGGTACTTGCTCTGCAGGTCCGTCCGCGCCAGCAGCTCGTCGCCCGTGAACTCCGCCTCGATGCGTCCCGAGACCATGACGAGCTGGCGGTTCGCCATCCGCGCGGCGGCGCGCAGGTTCTGCTCGACGACGAGTACCGCGACGCCCTCGTCGACCAGCTGCCGGACGGCGGACACCAGGACGTCGACGATCGTGGGTGCCAGCCCTTCGGACGGTTCATCCATGACGATCAGCCGGGCGTTGAGCAGCAGCGCCCGTCCGACGGCGAGCATCTGCTGCTCACCACCGGACAGGTCCGCTCCCCCGTGCTTCTTGCGTTCGGCGAGACGGGGGAACAGCTCGTAGACCGCCTCCGGCGTCCACCGCTTGTTCCGCGCTCGCCGGGCGAGCATCGCGAGATGCTCGTCCACCGTGAGCGACAGGAAGAGCCGCCGCCCCTGCGGCACGTAGGCGATCCCCGACCGGGCCACCCGTTCCGGTGCCAGGTTGTCCACCCGGCGCCCCCGCAACGAGACCTGCCCCGCCGACGACGGGAGGAAGCCCACGAGCGTGTCGCAGAAGGTCGTCTTGCCCATCCCGTTGCGGCCGACGATCCCGACCGCCTCGACGCCCATCCGGAAGCTGACGCCGTCCAGGACCGTCGATGCGCCGTACCCGGCCGACAGCCCGTCGACGGCGAGCAGGGGTGCGCCGGCACCGTTCATGGTCATCCCTCCACTCCGAGGTAGATCTCGTGCACGACCGGATCGCTGCGGACCTGGTCCGGGTCCCCCGCGGCGACGATCTCGCCGTCGGCCATCACCACCACCCGCTGCGCCACGGTGAACGCCACGTCCATGTCGTGCTCGATCAGCAGCAGCGTCACCTCCCCGGCCAGCGAGCCCAGCAGCTCGGTGAGCTGTTCGCGTTCACCGCGGGACAGCCCCGACGCCGGCTCGTCCAGGAGCAGCACCTCCGGATCGCCGGCCATCGCCATGCCGAGCTCCAGCTGGCGGCGCTGCCCGTGGGACAGCTCGCCCGCCGTCGTGCCCAGGTCGTCGGTCAGCCAGACCACCTCGGCGACCGCGACGGCGGCGTCGTCCAGCTGCCGGTCACGGCGGGAGCGCCAGAGCGGCCACTGGTGACGCCGGCGCCCGGCCACCGCGAGACAGAGGTTCTCCCGCACCGTCAGCCCGTCGAGGCACCGCGCCTTCTGGTAGGTGCGCACCACGCCGAGCCGAGGCCGGTACCTCGACGGAAGGAACGTACAGTCCCGTCCCTCGATCAGCACCGCGCCCTCGGTGGGCCGGATGTCTCCCGCGATCACGTTGAACAACGTGCTCTTCCCGGCACCGTTCGGACCGAGGATCGCCAGCCGTTCCCCCCTGGCCACGTCCAGGTCGAGCCCCTTCAGCGCCCGCAGCCCGCCGAAGGCCACGACGGCCGACACGACCTGGATCACCGGTACGGCCCTCGCCGTGGGTGCCGGCTCCTCGCTGCCCCGCAGCTCGGTCGACATCGCGTCAGCCCTGCTGCGGGACACCGTCGACGACGGGGATCGCGTTCCCCGTCCACGGCAGGTCACGCTGTTCGCAGCCCGGGAAGTCCCGGGACGGCGACGGCGTGTCCGGACCGAAGGTGCCCCCGAACGTCTGGTCGACCCCGGGGACGATCGCGACGGTCTTCTGCTCGATCTCGCCGTCGTCGTTGACGACGAGCTGGGACAGGCCGACGTCGACGATCCCGCTGCGGTTCTCGTCGAGGCTCATGGGTCCGTACGGCAGCTCGAGCTCGAGCTCGCCGATCGCGTCCTGCAGCGCCTTCGGGTCGGAGATGTCACCGTCGACCGCGGCCAGCCCTTCGGCCAGCGCCACACCTGCCGAGTAGTAGCCGTAGAAGAACCCGAACGCGGCCGCCACCGACGGGTCCGCCGGCTCGTTGTTGCTCAACGAGCCAGGGAGCGACTCCCAGGTCGCGTCGGCACTGGCCAGGTACTCCTCGATCTCCGGCGTGTGCACGTCGCCCGGCAGCGTGGCGAACCCCCCGATGTAGGCACCGGCGATGTCGGTGCCGAGCGCCTGGGCGAGGTCGGGGTTGAAGAAGAAGTTGCCCGCGTGCTGGTCGCCGGTCAGGTCGCCCTTGCCGTTGACGAAGGCCTCGAGCGACGCCTGGGTACCCGTCCCGCCCACGGCCCAGAAGTAGCCGTCGACCTCGTCCGGGCCCGGCAGCTGTGCGATGTAGGACGAGTAGTCCGTGGTGCCGAGCGGCGGGTAGACGCGGTGGGTGACCTCACCGCCGACCGCGCAGAAGTCGGCGATGAACCCCGCCGACGACGTGTGCCCGAAGCTGTAGTCGTCGGCGATCACCGCGACCTTGCGCCAGCCGCGCTCGTTGTACAGGATGTCGCCCAGTCCGGCGTTCCAGATCGCCCCGTCGCCGTACCACCTGAAGTAGTTGTCGGCCTGCACGTGCAGGGTCTGCTCCTGGGAACCGGAGATGCCCGCGAGCACCGTCAGCTCGGGGTTGGCCTTCGCGTACTCCGCGACGGCCGGCCCTTCGTCCCCGGAGAGTGGGCCGATGATCACGTTGGCGCCCAGCTGCTCGACGAGACGGCGGGTCTCCTCGAGGATCCGGTCGGCGGTGTCGTTCCCGCACCCGATGCCGACGAGCTCGATCGGGGTGCCTGCCACCTCCGCACCCGAGAACCCCTCCAGGGCACTGGTCGCGGAGTTCACGGTCGCACCGGCGTGGTTCACCATCGCGAGCGCCGTGCCGCCCGCGACGTCCTCGTGGAAGCCGCCGAACGGCCCTTCGCACTGACCGAGGATGCCGAGGCGCACGGTGCCGTCGTCCTGGGGGGCGGCTGCGCCGGACGGGTCTGCCGTGTCGTCGGCGGGGAGCCCGCTGGCTCCACCGCGGTCGGAGCACCCTGCGGTAGCCAGCGCGAGACCGGTGACGAGGGTGATGGCGAACGTCGCTGGCCGCCGTGGTCGGGTGAAGTTCATGATTGTTCTCCTGTGGGTGTCGTCAGCGTCGGACGTGCGTCGTCAGCCACTGCGGAATGTCTCGTCCGGGTCGCCCGGACCCGGCGACGGACCTGCTCCGCGATCCCGGCCAGCCCCTCCGGGGAGAGCACCATGATCAGGAGCACCACTGCTCCGATCACCGTGTTCAGGCGAGCCTCGGTGATTCCGATCTGGTCCAGCAGCGGAACGTCGCGGAGGTAGGTGAAGACGAGGACGTACACGAAGGCGCCCAGCCAGGCACCCTCGAAGTACGAGATGCCGCCGATCACGGCCATGATCAGCAGGATCAGGCTGGGGTCGAGCGCGATCGAGGCGGGATCGATCTGCCCGTTCCACCAGACGTTCAGCACCCCGGCGAGTCCGGCGACGAAGCCGGCCAGGGTGAAGGCCGCTGTCCGGTGCAGCGGGACGTTGAAGCCGAGGGACGCCATCCGGAGGGGATCGTCCCGGACTCCCTGCAGCGTGAGCCCGAACGGCGTGCGGCCGAGGGCGCGGAAGCCCACGTAGGCCACGACGGACACCGCCAGCGCCGCGTAGTACAGGCTGACCGGCGGCGCCATGAGCTCCGGGCGGGGGATGCTCGTGAGGCCTCCCGGGCCGGAGATCTCGACGATCTGCGCGAAGACGAAGAACCCGATCACCGTGTAGACCATCGTGAGCATCAGGAAGTAGAGCCCGGTCATCCGGCTGGCGAGCGCGCCGAGCACGCACGCGACGGCGGTGGTGACGACGATCGCGAACACGACCGCCGCCCACGGGCTCATACCGAGGTTGAGTCCACGAGATCCGTCCTCCAGCACGGCGTTGCCGTACATGAAGCCGCCGACGCCGAAGAAGAGGAACTGGGCCAGCGACACCAGCCCGCCGTACCGGGCGAGGAACACGATCGAGGCGGCCGCGATCCCGAGGACCAGGGTCTTGGTCATCACGAAGTTGATGAAGAACGCGGGGGCGAGGGCAGGCAGCACCAGGAGCACGGCGATCAGGCCGGCGAGGAGGGTGCCGCCCGGCCGGACGGAGCGGAGGATCGTCATGCCACCCTCCCGAACAGCCCCTGCGGGCGGGCGGCCAGCACCAGGGCCAGCAGGGCGAAGGTCATGATGATGGCGTAGAACGAGTACTCGCTGGGCAGGTAGGCCGGCGAGAACGCCACGACCGTCCCGTACAGCAGCGACCCGGCGACGGCCCCCTTGAACGATCCCAGCCCGCCGATGATGACGACCACCAGGGAGTTCAGCAGCCAGTCGGCGTCGGTACCGGGTGCGGCGCCGGCGAACGAGGCACCGAGCACGCCGCCGAGCCCGGCGAGGAACGAACCGACGAAGAACGTCACCGCGAACACGAGCTTGATGTTGATCCCGAGTCCACGGACCATCTGCCGGTCGTCGACGCCGGCCCGGATGACCATGCCGACGCTCGTCCGGTTGAGCCACAGCCACAGCAGGAGGCCGACGACGACGGCGACGGCCAGCATGAACAACCTGCTGAGGGCGTAGCGCTCGCCGAAGACGGAGTAGAAGTCCGTCACCGCGCCGGGCCACACCATCCGGCCGGCCAGCCCACCGAACGCGCGGAGCATCTGGTCGGCGAGGACGACGGTGATGGCCAGCGTGATCAGCGCCTGCCGGAGCTCCTGGCCCTCGTTCCACTGCAGGAACACCTGCTGGATGATCAGCCCCAGCACCGCCGCGACCGTGGCACCGACGAGCATCGGCACCAGCCAGTCGAGGATGCCGACGTCCGACGCGTCGATGTTGCGGGACCGGCCGACCATCGCCTCCTGCACCCGGATGGCGACGTAGGCGGCCAGCAGGAACAGCGACCCGTGCGCCATGTTGACGGTCCGCATCAGCCCGAAGATGAGGGTGAAGCCGGACGCGGCCACGAACAGCAGTCCGCCGAACGTCAGGGCGTCCAGCAGGGTCACGAGGAAGGTTCCCGGGTTGGTCGCCGCGGGACCTGCCGGCGTGTCGGTGGCGAGAAACACCACCCACACGGCGGCCGCCGCGGCGGCGAGGGCGCCCAGGGCGGCCGGCAGCCGGCGCCGTACCACCGTCCACCGCGATCGTGTCCGCCGTCGCGACGGGGGCGACGTCGCACCCCGCTGCAGGGTCGCGGTCATCGCCGTACGTCCGAGTAGTCCGGGATCTCCACCCGGGCTCCACCCCGCATGGCCGACTCGTGGGCGCAGATGCCGACCGACGTCCAGTTGGCGCCCGTGACCTCGTCGATCGCCGGAGCGCGATCCTCGATGATGCTCCGCACGAACTCGTGCACCAGGTGCGGGTGCGAACCACCGTGGCCGGCGCCCTGGACGAAGCTGAGGTGCTCGTGCTCGTCGTCGTAGACGCCGCGCGTGGTGAACGGCGCGATCTGGGCCGGCAGCCGATGGGCGTAGTCCGGGACCTCGATGCGCTTCGGCGTCTCACCGACGTGCAGCACGTGCCCGCCGCCCTGGGTCTGTTCCCACTCGAAGGTGGCCTGGTCGCCGTAGACCGTGAAGCTCTCGACGTACTCGCGGGCCGTCTCGAACAGCGACCGCGCGATCTCGGCGCCGACGTGCGAGTCGCGGAGCGTGAGGAGCGCGCTCTCGACGGCGAACGGTGATCCGTAGCGGGCGGCCAGGGCGGGCGCGATGCGGCCCGATCCGAGACACACGACGCTCTCCGCCAGGGCCCCGGCGAGGGTGAGGACGGGGCTGACCGCATGGGTGGCGTAGTGCATGGGCGGGAGACCCTCCCAGTACCCCGGCCAGTCGGCCATCTCCTGGTGGTGCGCTCCGCGCAGGAACTGGACCCGGCCGATCGTGCCGTCCTCCACCAGGTCCTGGACGTGGAGGAACTCGCGTGAGTACACGACGGTCTCCATCATCATGTACTTCTTGCCCGACTCCCGGACCGCGGCGACGATCGCACGGCACTCGTCGGTCGTCGTCGCCATGGGCACGGTGCACGCCACGTGCTTGCCTGCCTTCAGGGCGGCCACGGTGTGCTCGGCGTGCGCCGGGATGGGGGTGTTGATGTGGACCGCGTCGATATCGGGGTCCTGCAGCATCTCGGCGTAGCTGGTGTAGCGGCGCGGGACGCCGAAGGCGTCCGCCACGCGGTTCAGGGCGTCCTCGGACCGTTGGCTCACGGCGACCAGCTCGGCGTCAGGATGCGCCTGGTAGATGGGGATGAACTCGGCGCCGAATCCGAGCCCCACGATTGCCACCCGTACGTTCTCCGTCACGCTGACCTCCTCGGTAGTGCCCCACACGCTATGGACGGTGACCGAGGTCACACCATGCGCGATCACGCATCGCTGCTTAGATATTTCACATGCCCGCCCCGAGAACCCGGCACGTCGCACTGCTCGTCGAGACCTCGAACGCCTACGCCCGGGCGCTGCTGACCGGCGTGCGGAAGTACGCCGAGGCCCGCACGGGCTGGTCGATGTACCTGGGCGAGCACAGTCGCCACGAGACCGATTTCTCGTGGCTCGACGGCTGGCGTGGCGACGGGGTGCTGGCCCGCATCGAGACGGCGCCGACGGCCGAGCTCGTCCGTCGGCTCGACCTGCCGACCGTCGACCTCAGCGCGGCCCGGCTCCTGCCGGCGTTGCCCGGGGTGGAGACCAACGACGACACGATCGCGCGGTGGGCGGTCGAGCACTTCGCACAGCGCGGGCTGCGGCACTTCGCCTACTGCGGCGACGAGCGCTTCGCCTGGGCGCTCAAGCGCGGCGCCTGGTTCGCCGAGCACGTGCGACAGCAGGGATCGACGGCCCACGAGTTCCGGATGATCCCGTCCGGCAGACGAGCGGCCGACCGTGCGCGCCTCGCCGCGTGGCTGACCCGGCTGCCGAAGCCGGTCGGGCTCCTCGCCTGCTACGACATCGCCGGCCAGGAGGTGCTGGAGGCCTGCACCCTCGCGAGCCTCGCCGTCCCGGACGAGGTGGCCGTCATCGGGGTCGACAACGACGAGCTCATCGGCAACCTGACCTCACCGCCGCTCTCCAGCATCGCCCCGGACACGACGCACATGGGCCACCTGGCCGCGCAGCTCCTGGACCAGATGATGGACGGCGAGGTGCTGGAGCCCGGGCTGCGGCTCATCGATCCGACCCGGATCGTGACCAGGCAGTCGTCCGACATCCTCGCCGTGGACGACCCGCTCGTCGTCGAGGCCCTGCGCTTCATCCGGGACGGCGCGGAGCAGAACCTCAAGGTCGAGGCGGTGCTCCGGCACGTGGGCCTCTCCCGGCGCGCGCTCGACCACCGGTTCGAGCGGCTGCTCGGCCGGACGGTGCACGCCGAGATCCTCCGCGTCCGGATGGGCCGCGTCGCGGAGCTGCTGTCGTCGACGGACTGGACGCTGCACCGCATCGCGGAACGGCTCGGGTTCAGCCACTCCGAGTACATGGGCGTCGCCTTCAAGAAGTACACCGGCACGTCGCCGGGCCAGTACCGCCGCACCGTGACGGGGTCGGTCCCGTGGCAGGAGAGCTGAGCTGCCGCGCCGGCCCCTCAGTGGTCCCCGTGCGGCACCTCGGCCTCACCCTCTTCCGACATGCCGGAGTGCAGCGGCAGGAACGCGTGCAGGTGACCGCGGTCGGCCGCGATGTACTGGAGGTCCAGCTGGACCGCCCCGACCGCCCAGGCGTCGACGGCCCGCGTACGCAGGTCGCCCGCGACGGCGAAGAGCCGCCCGGACTCCCCTGACCCGCCGCTCTCACCGGCCAGCTCGAGGACGTCGAGCGTGTCCCCCAGCAGCTCGGTGGAGAGCACGAGCCCGTTGCGCACGATGTTGTGCTCGGACGATCCGGAGGGCAACGCCTCGACGTCGGCGGTCACGTCCGCCACGATGTCGCGCCACTGCCC
Source organism: Promicromonospora aerolata (assembly GCF_042682255.1). Taxonomy (NCBI): domain Bacteria; kingdom Bacillati; phylum Actinomycetota; class Actinomycetes; order Micrococcales; family Promicromonosporaceae; genus Promicromonospora; species Promicromonospora aerolata. The sequence continues at coordinate 551,224 of NZ_JBHUHF010000001.1, read as the reverse complement.
CAGCTCGGCCGCCGTCGGGGGCTTCCTCTCCCCCTCCGGCTCGCCTGTCGAGGCATCCGCTGCCGACGCGTCACCCGGCTCGTCCCCCGCCGGCAGCGCCGCGTACAGCCCGTCCATCACGGGCAGCAGCCGCTCCTGCGCCGACACGGCAAGCTCCGCCGCGGCCGTCAGGTTCTCGACGTCCCGCTCGGCCTCTGCGGCCTCCAGCTCCGCGACCCGGGCGGGGTCGACCTGGATCCCGTCCGGCGCCGGTGCCGCCGTGTCCCACGGCTGCGTCACCAGCAGGATCAGGGCCGTGGCGGCGGCCACCAGCGCGACTGCCGCCACGGGGCCCCACCTCGGCCACCGGCGCCGCTGGGGCGCCGGGGGCCGAGGTCCGGGGCGGCCGGCACCGCCCCGGTTCGACGGACGTGCCGCGGCGTTCGGTCCGCTCCGCGGTGGGATCCGCGACTTGTTCCTCGTCTTCGGCACGTCCTTGCTCCTCTCGGTCAGGCCGGCCGGCCCGTCGGGCGGGCCAGCCGGTCAGGCCGGCCGGTCAGTGGGTCCGGCCGGCCACGGCACCTACCCGCAGCTCACTGCGGCGTAGGCCTCCTCGACGACCACCTCGTGCGGCCCGTTGGTCGCGGTCACGGTCGCGGCCCCGGCGTCGAACGCCTCGGCGCCCGACCGGAACTGCTGGTAGACCGTCTCCCCGGGCAGCACCTCCTTGAAGGTCTTGCTCCCGTGGGGGCTGCTGAGCTCGACCCGGGCCGGGTCGGCCCCGGCGTTGGTCGCGCTCACCGCCACCCGTGCCAGCGGACCGGTGCACCGGCTGGCCGCCGTCACCTCGATCCGCGGCGGGTCCGGCTGGTCGGCGAACGTGAAGTCCTGGAACTCCACGGCGCTCCGCTTCGTCGTGCTGTGCGCGGTGACGAACAGCCCGACGTCCTGGAGGTCGGCGGCGCCCGCCAGCTCCTCCGGCTCCCCGATCTGGGTGAACGTCTCGCCGTCCGCGCTCCAGTACGCCGAGTACAGGTCACCGTCGCGCACGAGCCGCACCCAGCCCGGGTACGCCGTCGGGCCACCGTTCGACGACGTCACCAGCTGACCGGCGTCGTTGCCCCGCAGCCACTCGTACCCGCCGCTCGGCCGGATGCCGAGCGCCGCGTAACCGGGTGACGTGCCCGGCTGGGTCACGTCGTTGCGGACGATGATCCCCGCCTTGGCGGAGCCGGCCGAGTTGCCCTGGCTGTTGATCTTCACCGTGGCCGACCAGTGCCGGTCGGAGCCCTCGCGGAAGATCGTCGAGTACTCGTCCGTCCCCTGCCACATGTTGGCGCCGCCCGACTCGATGACGTACGCCCCCGAGGACAGCTGCTCGAACTCGCCGTCCGCGTTGCTGAAGGTGCGCATCCCACCGAACAGGTCGCCGACCTGCGCCACCACCACCCGTGAGGTCGTCGGCAGGCCGCGGTCGTTGGTCGCGACCGCCGTGAGCTCGTAGTAGCCGTCGGCGGTGACGTCCCAGGCCGCCGCGTACGGCGCCGTGTCGTCGACGCCGATCGACGTCCCGTCGACGAAGAACTCCACCTGGCTGACGGTGTTCTCCGCGTCGGTGGCGTCGGCCGTGACCTCGGTCCGGCCGTGCTCGAGCTCGACCCCGGCCTCCGGCGACGTGATCGCCACCTCGGGCCTGGTGGTGTCGCTGACGCCCTTGCCGTTGGCCTCCACGAAGTTGAGCCGCCGCTCGCCCGGCCCGGGGAAGACGACGTAGAGCGCGAAGCTCTCCCCCGGGTCGTCCACGTCGACCCGTACGTCCGTGAAGTCGCTGACGCCGGCGCCCTCGACCTCGGCGGTGCCGAGCAGGTCACCGTCCGGGGCTCCCTTCCGCAGCTCGATGGTGCCCGCGGCCGCGGCGGCCACGCGCAGCGTCAAGGCGTCGATGCCCCGCAGGTTCACGGGGTCGTAGGACGCCCACGCGCCGTCGGAGCCGACGACGACGGACCCGCCGTCCTCGACGTCCCGGCTCGGCGCCGTGGTCGTACCGTCCGACGCCGTGTGGAACTCGGCCTCCCGGTGCTTGGGGAACAGCAGGGTGGTGTCCGACCCGGTGAGCGCGGGGATGCCGCCGGCGCCGCCGTCGTCCTCGTACCGCGCGTCGAGCACATAGAAGACGTTGGTACCTGCCCCGTGCCCGCCGCCGAGCGACGTGGTGACCGAGCCCGTGCGGCCGTGCAGCGGGTCGGACGGGTGCGCGTGGGCGTCGTGCCCGAGGGCGGGCTGGATGACGACGCGCTCGTCGTCGATCGCCGAGCCGTCCGGCGAGTCCTCCGCGTCGGTCACGGCGACGTCCCACGAGACCGTGTCGCCGAACTCGAAGAAGGAGCCCGTCGGCGGGAGCCCGAAGTCGACCTCCGGCCGCGTGTTCCCGACGGTGATCGGCACCGTGGCGGTCCCGTCCTTGCCCGCCGGGTCCGTCACGGTGAGCCGGGCGTCGTAGACGCCGTCGTCCGTGTAGGTGTGCGTCGCCGTCGGGTCGGTCGAGTCGGTGGTGCCGTCCCCGTCGAAGTCCCACGCGTAGGTGAGGTTCTCCCCCTCGGGGTCGGTGCTGTCCGTGCCGTCGAACGACACCTCCAGCGGTGCGGCGCCCGAGTCCGGCGACGCCTGCGGCGCCGACTCCGGCGAGCGGGAGCCGCTCACGTAGTCGACCCGGTGCAGGCCGGAGTCCGGGTTGTCGCGACCGAAGCCGCCGCCCCAGTCGAGCACGTACATCGCGCCGTCCGGCCCGAACTTCGCGTCGATCGGCGCACGGAAGTCCTCGTCGGGCAGGAACCGGTTGACCTTCTCGACGTCGGGAGCGCCCGGGGCCGCCTCCGGGTCGGTGGGCTCGATCGTGAACACCTGGTTCCGCGACCACTCGTAGAAGAACGCCTTGCCCTCGTAGTACTCGGGGAACTTGGTGTCCGACTCGAGCTCGGGGTCGAAGTCGTAGAACGGGCCGCCCATGGGCGCCAGTCCGCCGCCCTGGTTGATCGCGCCCGGTACCGAGGACCGCTGGTAGCCGTACCACATGTCCGCCGGCTGGGCCGGGGGCAGCTCGGTCAGCCCGGTGTTCCGGACCGAGTCGTTGACCGGGGCGTCGCAGTCGAAGAAGTCGCCCACGGTGACGGGGCTCGTCCGGTAGTCGACGTCACGGAACGGCTCGTTGTTCCCCATGCACAGGGGCCAGCCGAAGAAGCCCGGCTCCTTGATGAGGTTCCACTCCGCAATGCCGGCCGGGCCGCGCTCGGCCAGGTTGTCCGTGCCGTTGTCGGGCGAGTAGTCCGCGACGGCGAGGTTGCCCGTGGCGGGGTCGATGGCGAACCGGAACGGGTTGCGGAAGCCCATGGCGAAGATCTCGGGCAGGGTCTTGTCCGCGGTGTCCTCGGACTCCGGGAACAGGTTGTCCGCGGGGATCGAGTAGGTGCCGTCGTCCTCGGGGTGGATGCGGAGGACCTTGCCGCGCAGGTCGTTGGTGTTGGCCGACGTCTCCCGCGCGTCGTGGAAGGTGCCGTCGCGCTCGGAGATCGGCGCGTACCCGCCCGACGGCTCCGAGTGCGGGTTCACGTCGTCGCCCACGCCGAGGTACAGGTCACCGGTCGCGTGGTCGACGATCAGCCCGCCGCCCGTGTGCCCCGGCTCGTCGGGCAGGCGCCCGGCCGGGACCTCCAGCAGGACCACCTCGGACTCCGGGTCGATGGCCGTCGAGCCCGGCGCGCCGGAGGTGACGGTGAACCGGGAGAGCCGGTTGACGAAGTTGGCGGGGTCGGTGTCGTCCTCGCTCGCGGGCGACCAGTACTGGTACAGGTACCCGTTCTCGGCGAAGTTCTCGTCGAGCGCGATGCCCAGCAGCCCGTCCTCACCACCGGAGTAGACCGGGAGGGTCACGGCGGTGGAGGTGGTCTGCGTCTCCGGGTCGAACACCCTGATCTCTCCGCGCACCAGCTCGGTGAAGAAGACCCGGCCGTCCGGTGCCACGTCGATGCCGAACGGCGCACTGGTGTTGGTGTCGAGCGCCACCTTCTCGAACTGGCCCCAGTCGGTGCCGCCGCAGTCGCCCTCGGCCAGCCCCGCGGCCCACTGCACGCCACCGACGATGTGCTGGACCAGCTCCGGCTCGTCGGTGTAGTGCGCCCCGAAGTGCCCCATGCCGGTCATCCACGCACGGCCGCCGTCGTAGGCCTTGCACCACGAGATCGGGTGGTCGTAGCCCATGGCGTTGCTGCCCGGGTCGTACGTCGACTCGTCCATCGTGGCCAGCACGTGGGCGTCACCGCGTACGTTGGTCGAGAAGTTGTACCACTCGTCCGCGCGGTCCCAGCGCTGCGGCAGGTGCTCGGTCGAGGGGTGCTTGCGGTCCTCGACCCGCACGGTGCCGGGTAGGCCGGGGCTGGAGCCGGTGGCGGCGTGGCCGGGCATCAGCGACCCGATCATCTCGTCCCACCAGGCGTAGCCGCCCCGCATGTCCGTCGCGTTGTGGATGGCGACGATGCCACCGCCCGCCTGCTGGTACCGCTCCATCGCGGCCTTCTGCTCGGCGTTCCACGGGTCGCCCGACGCCTGGAACATGACGAGCGCGTCGTACTGCGCCAGGTCGGTGTCGTTGAAGACGGTCGGGTCCTCGGTGTGGTCGGACAGGATGCCCGCCTCGGCGAACGCCGCCTCGAGCACGGGGGTGCCCTGCGTGATCGCCTCGGCGTGCCGGTACTGGGTGGTGGCCGTGAAGATGAGGACCCGGCCCTCCTCCAGCGCCGCGGCCTGCTGTGCCTCGGCGCGTGCTCCGTCGGCGGCCGTGGCCGCCGGGACGGACGCCAGCGTGAGCGCCAGCGCTCCGGCGGCGAGAGCCGCTATGGATCTCCCCCATCGGGGACGTCGTGGTGCGGTCATCGTGTTGCCTCCTGGGCAGATCGACGTGCGGACCCGCCGGGGATACCCCCGGTGGAACGTGATTCGTTGACCAGCCCGGCGTGCCGGCGCCGAGCGCGCTGTGCCTCTTCGAAACTCAGGCGCATCTCCGTCTCGGACTCGCGCGGTCTCGAACGCGCGGTCTCAGACCTGGGGCAGGGGCATCAGTCCTCTCAGCTCGGCGAGGCCCTCGATCGCGAGGGCGTCCTGGGTCACGGCCAGCGGCCGCCAGATCGAGGCAGCGGTGGCGATCGTGGCGTTGTCCGCGGTGAACGACTCGATGACGAGCGGGCCCGCGTAGCCGGCCCGCTCCAGCGCCGTGAGCAGCGCCCGCCAGTCGATGCCGCCGCCGCCCGGCGCACCGCGGTCGTTCCCGGAGACCTGCACCGCGGCGATCCGCTCTCCCGCACGCACCACCGCGGCGGGCAGGTCCCGCTCCTCGATGTTCATGTGGTAGACGTCGAGCATCAGCCCGATACCCTCGGCGGGCAGCCGGCCGACGACGTCGAGCGCCTGGTCGACCGTGTTGATCAGGCTCGTCTCGTAGCGGTTGAGCGGCTCCAGACCGACGACGACGCCCGCCGAGATCGCGTGCTCCACGACGGGGGCCAGGTTCTCGGCGAGCTGGTCGCACGCGTCGGCCCGCTCCTGCGGGGTCGTCCGCCACGTGCGTCCGACCGACGCGTACGCCGGGCCGCCGATCACCCGTGCGCCGACCGTGTGCGCGGCGTCGACCACCGCGCGCAGGTAGTCCTGGGTCGCGCGCACGGTGCCTGCGTCGGCGGCGACCAGCTCCCGCCCCTCCCCCATGACGAGCGACACGCTCGCCGTGAGCCCGTTGTCGGCGAGGACCCGCGCCGCACGGTCCGGATCCCAGTCGCCGACGCGCTCCACGGGAAGCTCCAGGACGTCGAAGCCCCAGCCCGCGACACGGGGGGCGATCTCGGCGAGCGAGCTGTCGGTGAGCGGCGACGTCCACACCCAGGTGTTGACGCCGACGGGCCAGGTGGTGCCCGCCATTCAGCGGTCCGTCCAGGCTTCGGGGTACCCGGGCAGGTCCGCGCCGCCGAACTTCGCGTAGTGCAGGGACGGCATGTCGGCGTTGGCGTCGAGGAACTCCGTGAGGTCGGCGTCGTCGACCGGCTCCTGGGGCAGCACCCACTCGGACGGGACCTCCTCACCGGCCCAGATCTTCTGCGCGGCGAGGATCGGCGTGCGCCACTGGAAGTTCGAGTAGACGTTGCCGATCGCCGTCATCCCCGTCTCGTCCCACTTGCGCAGGAAGCTCATCTCGTCCTCGCCCACGAAGACCGGGTACGGCTTTCCGGCGTCCTCGAACGCCTCGACGGCGGCGACAGAGCCGTCGCCGGCGTCCATCCAGATGCCGTCGACCTCACCACGCTGCAGGTACTGGGTGACGAGGTCCTTGATCTTGGCGCCGTCGCCGCCGGTGAACTCGACCCCGACGACCTCGATGTCGCTCTCCGAGAAGACCTTGTCGGCCGCGGCCCACCGGTGCTCCAGCACGTCGACGCCGGGGAGGATGCGCAGGGCCAGGACCTTCGAGCCCGGGTCCAGGTTCTCGACGAGGAACTCGGCGCCCACCGCGCCGTAGGCGTAGCCGCCGATCGGGTGGATGAACGTGACCATGCAGTCGGTGTTCACGCCCCGGTCGAACACGATCACCGGGGTGCCGCTCTCGCAGGCTGCCTCGACCGCGGGGGGTGAGCGTCGCCGTGGTCGACGGCGAGATGATGATCGCGTCGCAGTCGCCCGCCTCGACGAACGCCTGGATGTCGGAGATCTGCTTGTTGTCGTCGTCGGCGGCGTCCGAGACCCGGAACTCGCCGATCACGCCCTCCTCCTGGAGCACCTCGACCTGCTGTTGCATGGTGATCCAGCCGGTCACCCGCCACGGGTTGGAGACCGACGCGTTGGAGAAGCACAGCGTCTTGTCGCCGCCCTCGCTCGCGAACTCGCCGGTGTCCACGAGCTCCGGCTCGATGGCCTGGAGCCACGGCTGGTCGGCGGGCCCCTCCGGCTCGATGTCGCGCTGGGCCAGCTCCCGGTCGTAGTCCGCCTGGACGAACCACTCGCTCTCGGCACCCGACTCGTCAGGTGCCTCCTCGGCCGCGGTCGTCTCGGCCGCCGGGGGCTGCTCCGTCGGGGCGTCGGTGGTGCAGGCCGTCAGCAGGAGCAGCGTTCCAGCCGCCGTGCCCGCCAGCAGTGCTCGGATCGGTCGCATGTCCATCCCCTTTGATGAGTACGTGGTCCTGCGGTGGGTGTCGAGCTCAGGTGCGTCGCCGTCGTGCCGCGTAGGCGACGGCGACGATGATGATCACGCCCTGCACGGCGGGCCGGATGGTCGACGGCAGGGCGAGCTGGTTGAACAGGGTGAAGAGGGCTTCGAGCGCGAGCGCCCCGACCATGGCCGCGACGACGGTCCCGCGGCCGCCGCCGAGGGCGACGCCACCCAGCACGACGGCGGTGATCGCCATGAACTCCAGGCCCTGGCCCACCTGGGCGGTGACGCCGGCGTACCCGCCGATGAGCACGGCGGCGACGGTGGCGAGCAGCGACGAGAGCAGGAAGGCCCGGGTGCGCAGCCACCACACGGACGCACCGCTGTACGCGGCGGCCACGGCGTTGTCGCCGGCGGCGACCAGCGACCGGCCGAACGGACGGCGCATCAGCAGCACCGCCACCCCGACGACGACGAGCGCCACCAGCAGCGCGTACGGCACCTGGAACTGTCCGGGGACGTCGGGGAAGCCCTTGCGGCCCAGCACCCGGAAGCTCTCGCTCAGCGCGCCGGTGGGCGCGCCGCCGGTCCACAGCCGGATCGCGCCGAAGAGCACCAGCATCATGCCGAGCGTCGTGATGAACGACGGCACGCGCAGCAGCGTCGTCACCAGGCCGTTGACGAGCCCGACCAGGAGCCCGAAGACGACCATCAGCGCCAGCACGGGCCAGGTCAGCGACTCCTCGCCGTCGATGAGCCGGGCCGCGATGACCACCTGGGCGCCGACGAGCGAGCCCACCGAGAGGTCGAACTCGCCCGAGACGATCACGAAGTACTGCCCCACGGCGAGGACCACCAGCGGTGCCGCCTTCTTGGCGAACGCCATGAGGGAGACGGGCTCGGCGAACGACGGGTTGATCACGACGATCACGGCAAGGACCACCACGAGCAGCGCCAGCACCGTCCAGCTGCCGCCGGACAGGAGGCGCTCGCGCCACTGCCGCGCGGTGCCCCGTGCGGTCCCTCGCGAGGTGTCTGCGGTCATGGTCATGCGGTGTCACCTCCTCGGGTACCAGCTCTGGAGCCGAACCGGACGCGCCGGCTCGCCGGGTCGATCTGCCGCCGGGCGTACAGGGCGACGGCGGCGATGATGATCGCTCCGCGCAGCACGTCCTTGAAGAACGGGTTCACGTCGAGCACGTTGAACGCGGTGTCGAGCACGGCGAGGATCGCGACGCCGCCGACGGTGCCGACGACCGAGCCGCGGCCGCCGAACAGGAGCGTGCCGCCCAGCACCACGGCGGCGATGGAGTCGAGGTCGAGCCCGTAGGAGTAGACGAGCGCGTTGCCGGTGCCGAAGCGGGCGGCGATGAGCAGGCCTGCCACGCCGGCGCACAGGGAACAGAGCACGTGCGCCAGCACCAGGGTCCTGCCGGTGCGGACGCCCGACAGCCGCGCGACGTCGAGGTTCCCCCCGACGGCGAACATGTGGTAGCCGGCCCGGGTCCGGGTGAGCAGCACGAACGCCGCGGCCGCGACCAGCAGCATGACGATCGTGGACACGGGCACCGGGCCGATGCGCGTGTACCCGAACGTCTGGAAGGCGAAGGGGACCTCGCCCTCCGGCCCCTTGAACCGGGTGTCGAGGAAGCCCTTGATGATCAGGCCCATACCCAGCGTGGCGATGAACGCGTTGACCCGCAGGGCCGAGATGATCAGGCCGTTGACGAGCCCCACGCCGGCCGCGACGGCGAGCGCCGCCACGACGCCGAGCCAGACGCGGGAGGGGTCGCCCGCCATGGTCGTGGCGCCGATCAGCGAGCACAGCGCGACCACGTACCCGACGGACAGGTCGAGCGAGCGGCACAGGACCACGAGCGTCTGCCCGACGGCGACGAAGCCGAGCAGGCTGGTCTGCGTGAGCATGTAGCTGATGTTCTGCTGGGCGAAGAGGTTGTCGCCCCGGACCGCCACGAGGACGCCCGCGACGAGCAGGATGCCCACGAGGGCCAGGTAGACGATCTCGGTGGACCCGAGGTGGTAGCGACGCCCGGTGCGCGCCGGGCTGATGGTGCTCGTGCCGGTCGTCGTCATGCCGCCCCCGTCGCCAGAGCCATGATGGCTGCTTCGTCGCTGCCGCCGGGCAGCTCGCCGGCGATCCGGCCGTCACGGACCACGAGGATGCGGTCGGCCATCGCGACGACCTCGGGCAGCTCGGACGAGATGAGCAGCACGGCGGTCCCGTCGGCGGTCAGGGTGCGCATGAGGTCGTAGACGGCGCGCTTGGCGCCGACGTCGATGCCGCGCGTCGGTTCGTCGAGCACGATCACCCGCGGTTCGGTCACGAGCCACTTCGCGAGGACCACTTTCTGCTGGTTGCCGCCGGACAGGTACTGCACCTCGGCGTCCTGGGAGGTCGCGACCACGTCGAGCGACGTCAGGACGCCGCTGATGCCGCGGGCCCGGCGGTCGGAGGCGCGGGGCAGCACGGCGTCGAGCACGAGGCGCGCGTTCGCCAGGACCGACTGGCCCAGGGCGAGCCCCTCGGACTTGCGGTCCTCGGTGACCAGTGCGAGGCGGTGGCGGACGCCCTGCCGCGGCGTGCGTACCTCCGCCGGCAGCCCGTCGACCGTCATGCGGCCACGGGTGAACGGCGCGATGCCGAACACGCCGTGGGCGATCTCGGTGCGGCCCGAGCCCTGGAGCCCGGCGAGGGCGACGATCTCGCCGGCCCGGACCTCGAGGTGGACGTCGTCCACCATCGCGTTGCCGGAGCCCTCGAGGGCCAGCCGCACCTCGCCGAGCGCGGCGTCGGCCACCTTGTCGGGGAAGAAGCCGGCGAAGTCGCGCCCCACCATCGTGCGCACCAGCCGGTCCGGGCCGACCTCGGCGGCCGGCGCCGTCAGGACGTGGTTCCCGTCCTTCAGCACGGTGATGGTGTCGGCCAGGTCGTAGATCTCCTGAAGCCGGTGGGAGACGTAGAGGATCGCGACGCCGCGGTCCCGCAGGCGCCGGACGAGCTCGTACAGCAGCGCGACCTCCTGGTCGGCGAGCGCGGCCGTCGGCTCGTCCATCGAGATGATCCGGGCGTCGAAGGAGACCGCCTTGACGATCTCGACGATCTGCTGCTGCGCCACCGACAGGGAGCCGACCCGGTTCCAGGCGGCGATGCCCGTCAGGCCCAGGTCGTCGAGGAGGCGGGTGGTGTCGGCGTGCAGCCGGCGGCGGTCGACCAGGCCGCGCCGGAGCGGTTCGCGGCCGAGGTACACGTTCTCGGCGACGGACCGGTCCGGCAGCAGGTTGAACTCCTGGAAGACCGTGGCCACCCCCGCGCGCTGAGCGTCGAGCGGTGTCGGGAACGAGACCTGCGAACCGTCGAGCTCGATGGTGCCGGCATCCGGGCGGTGCACCCCGGCGATGATCTTCATCAGCGTCGACTTGCCGGCGCCGTTCTCGCCCACCAGCGCGTGGACCCGCCCGGGTCGGAGGGTCAGGTCGATCTCTCGCAGCACCGAGGTGCCGAAGAACTCCTTGCCGACGCCACGAAGGCGCAGGACGGGGTCGGTGGATGGAGCGTGCGCGTCGTCATCGGCTCGCATAACCACCAATGTAGGGACCTTTTGGCCGATGTCAACCAAAAGTTGCATGTCACTTACGCGGCTTCTGCGGCTCCTGGCACATATGGGCTATCTTTTGCCGATACGCGACCGCAAATTCACCCGGGAGGCTGTTGCCCATGCCCACCGACGGCTCCTCGAAGACGCCGCCCCTGTCCCTGGGCACCGGCGACTTCTTCCAGCTCCTGCGCGACGGCAAGCCACGCACCCGTGCCGACCTGGTGGCCATCACCGGACAGTCCCGGTCGACCATCGCGAGCAGGATCGACGTGCTCATGAGCACGGGACTCATCGCCCCGGCGGGCACGGCAGGCTCCACCGGCGGACGGCGGCCGGCGACGTTCGCCTTCCGTCCCGGCGCCCGGGTGGTCCTCGCCGTCGACCTCGGCGCCAACCACGCTCGGCTGGCCGTCACCGACCTCGCGTCCACGGTGCTCGCGTCGCACGAGGAGCCCGTGTCGATCGCGGCCGGGCCCGACGTCGTCCTGCCCTGGGTGGCCGAGACCGGCCGTAGCCTCCTCGCCGCCGCCGGGCGGGACGTCGCCGACCTGGCGGGCATCGGTATCGGGCTGCCCGGACCGGTCGAGCACTCGACGGGACGGCCCATCAACCCGCCGATCATGCCCGGGTGGGACGACGTCGACGTCTCCGGCATCCTCGGCGCCGAGCTCGGGGTCGACGTGCTGGTCGACAACGACGTCAACATCATGGCGCTCGGTGAGTACCGGGCCGCCTGGTCACAGGTCTCGGACCTGCTGCTCGTCAAGGTCTCCACCGGTATCGGCGCCGGCATCATCGCCGACGGCGCACTGCGCCGCGGTGCTCAGGGCGCCGCGGGCGACGTCGGGCACATGGTGGTCCCCGGGGCCGAGCCCGTCCCCTGCCGGTGCGGCAACACCGGCTGCCTCGAGGCCGTGGCGAGCGGGCAGGCCGTCGCGGCGGCGCTCTCCGCGCAGGGCCTCGACGCCGTCGACAGTGACAGCGTTGTCGCCCTGGTCCGGTCGAGAGGGGTCGCGGCGAGCCAGGCGGTGCGGCAGGCCGGCCGGGACATCGGCGGCGTCCTGGCCACGTGCGTGAGCATGCTCAACCCGTCGGTCATCGTGATCGCGGGGGTCGTGGCCGACGCGGGGGAACACCTCATCGCGGGCATCCGCGAGGCCGTCTACCGCAGGTCGCTGCCGCTGGCCACGCAGCACCTGCGCATCGTCGCCTCCCGGGCACGCGCCGGGGCCGGTGTGCTCGGAGCGAGCGCCATGGCCATCGACCACGTGCTCTCCCCCGCCGCGATCGACGCGCTGGCCGCCTGACCGCCTCCCGTGCCCGCCGGGGGCGCCTGCCGCTCTCAGGAGCCGAACGTCTCCAGCAGGACGCCGGCGGCGACGCGGACGGGCGGAGACCACGGACGGGCGGACTCAGACGGACCAGGTAGCTGACCATGCCCACCACCAGGTCCTGCACCTGGGTCGTGAGTCCCTTGATCCGGGCGGTCGCCGCCCGCGCCGCACGGCGCGCGTACCGCGTGGCCAGCCACGTACCCAGCAGGGTCAGGGCGGCGAAGAGCACGTCCCAGCCGTCGAGGTCGTCCGTCGTGAAGAACTGGGCGAGCGCGTCGGCCACCAGGGTCTCCCTTCCGGCCGCTGCGGCCGCGTCACGGTGCGCGACGCTCAGCACTCCCGTCGTCGGAGCCGGCACTGCCTCCGAGAGTACGTTCCGCTGGTGTCCGTGCGCACCCGTACGACCTGGGTATGACACCCGTGCGGCAGAACCAGCCCGGGGCCGGACGCGGCACGGCACGCCTGCTCCGTAGCGTCAGCCGTATGGACACCACCGTGTATGCGCCCGGGTCGTCACCCGCCGTGCGCGCCCGTTCCCTGACGAAGACGTATGGCAAGGGTGAGGCCACCGTGCAGGCCCTGGACGGCGTGGACGTCGACTTCGAACAAGGCCGCTTCACCGCCATCATGGGCCCCTCCGGCTCCGGCAAGTCGACCCTGATGCACCTGCTCGCCGGCCTCGACTCCGCCACCAGCGGCCAAGCGTTCCTCGGCACCACCGAGACCACCGGCCTGAACGACAAAGCCCTCACCCGCCTCCGCCGCGACCGCGTCGGCTTCGTCTTCCAACAGTTCAACCTCCTGCCGATGTTCACCGCCGAACAGAACATCACCCTGCCCGTCGAGCTCGCCGGCGGCACGGTCGACAAGGCCTGGTTCGACACCCTCGTCGAGACCCTCGGCCTGACCGGCCGCCTCACCCACCGCCCCGGCGAGCTCTCCGGCGGACAACAGCAACGCGTCGCCATCGCCCGCGCCCTGATCGCCCAGCCCGACGTCGTCTTCGCCGACGAACCCACCGGCAACCTCGACTCCCGCTCCGGCGCCGAGGTCCTGTCCTTCCTGCGCCGCTCCGTGCGCGAGCTCGGCCGCACCATCATCATGGTCACCCACGACCCCTCCGCAGCCGCCTACGCCGACCGCGTCGTCCTGATCGCCGACGGCCGCATCGCCGGAGACATCAGCGACCCCACCCCCGAATCCGCCATGGCCGGCCTCGACGCCCTGCGCACCCTCGAACCCGCCGTCACCACCGCGCCCGGGACGGGTGCGTGATGTCGAGCTCCTTCCCCACCGCACGCCTCACGCTGGCGCAGATGCGCCGCAGCGTCGGGCGACTCACGGCCGCGGGCATCGCGGTCGTGATCAGCACGGCGTTCGTCGCCGTGACGCTGCTCGCCGGCGGCGTCATCCAGGGCACCACCCACGACATGGTCGCGGCGGAGTACGCGCAGGCCGACGTCGTCGTGTCCGCCGACTCCCCGGACCAGGGCGGTTTCACGGCCGACACCGTCGACGCCGTCACCGCCGTCGACGGTGTCGAGAGCGTCCAGCCCGTCCTCTCCTGGTACGGCGACCTGCGCAACGGCGGCAAGGGCGGCTACCAGGTGTTCGCCCCGGTCCCCGAGGACCCGCGGCTCTCGCCGCTCGAGCTCACCGACGGCACCTGGCCCGCCGCGGGCAACGAGGTGGCGCTGACGTCGAAGCTCGCCGAGCGGCTCGAGGTCGGGCTGGGCGACCAGCTGTCCGTCAAGCGCACCCTGTACCCGGACGGCTGGGCAGAGAGCCAGGCGGAGGATCCGGCGGCCGAGCTCGGCGAGCCCAAGGACGTCACGGAGACCCTGATCGTGTCCGGCCTGACGGCCGACCCCTACGGCGCATACACGGCGTTCGGCGGGGCCGCCGCGGTTCCCGCGGCCACGCTCGAGGCCTGGAGCACGGCCGAGGCCTACTTCGAGCCGGTCGGCGAGCTCCTCGTCGCGCTCGACGAGCCGCTGAGCGGCGGCAGCGTCCCCGCCGCCCTGGGCGATGCCGTACAGGCGGCCGCCGGCGAGGTCGAGGGCGGCGTCTCCGTGCAGACCGCCGAGGCAGTGGCGACCGCGAAGACCGCCGAGCAGACCGGTGGCCAGGACCTCGTCTTCCTCGTGTTCGTCATGACGTTCGCCGCCATCGCGCTGCTCATCGCGGCCATGGTCATCACCAACACCTTCCAGGTGCTCGTGGCCCAGCGGACGCGGACCCTCGCCCTGCTGCGCTGCATCGGCGCGGGTACCAGCCAGCTCTACCGCAGCGTGCTGCTCGAGGCGGCCATCCTCGGCCTCGTCGCCTCGGCGGCGGGCATCCTGATCGGCGCTCTGCTCGCCCAGGCCGCCCTGATGGTGGCGCCGAGCTTCGACCTCGGTGTCCCGCTCCCCACGGCGATCACCCTGACCTGGCAGTCGATCGTGCTGCCCCTCGCCGTCGGCACCGGCGTGACGGTCCTGGCCGCGCTCGCTCCCGCCCGCTCGGCCACCCGCGTCGCGCCGCTCGCCGCGCTGCGGCCCTCCGACGCGCCCACGCTGCGTGCCCGGGCCGGCCGTACCCGCCTCGTGATCTCGCTCCTGTGCCTCGTCGGCGGCTTCGCGCTGCTGGGCCTCGGCGTCGTCCTCGGGATGCGCGAGTCGCCGCAGCTCGGGCTCGTCGCGGCCGTCGGAGGCGGCGCCGTCGCGTTCTTCGGCGTCGTGCTGAGCGCGGTGCTCTGGCTGCCCCGCGTCGCGGCCTTCCTGGGCGCCCTCGTCGCCCGCACCGGCCCCGCCTCCCGCCTGGCGGTCGCCAACACCCTGCGCAACCCGCGCCGCACGGCGGCGACCTCCACGGCGCTGCTCATCGGCGTCACGCTGGTCACCATGATGTCCACGGGCGCGGCCAGCGCGCGCATGTCGGCGGACACCATGCTCGACGAGAGGTACCCCTACGACGTGAGCGTCTCGCCGTCCTCGCCGGAGTACCTCGAGGACGTGCGCGACGCGGTGGCCGGCACCAGCGGCGTCGCCGCCACGGCCACCGTGGCCAACGCGACGGTCACGCTGGACGGCACGGCCGACAGCACCGTGACGGGCGCCGACCCCGAGGAGCTCGCCACCGCGGTGCGCGTGCCCGGCGAGGTGAACCGCCTCACGGAGGGCTCGATCCTGCTGACCCAGGAGGCCGCCGACTCGCTGTCCCTCGCCGCGGGCGACGAGGCCACCCTGACAGGTCCGGAGGGCTCGCTCGACCTGACCGTCGCGATCACGAGCGCCGACCCGCTCAACCGGTTCGTCACCGCCGCCGATCTCGCCCACATCACGGACGACTCGTGGACCGACATCTGGGCCCACATCTCGGGCAGCGACGCGGCCACCGTGCTCGCCGACGTCCAGGACGCCGTCGCCCAGGTGGACGGCGAGGCGTTCGTCATGGGCCCGGCCGCACAGGCCGCACAGTTCCGGCAGGTCGTGGACGTCATCCTCGGCATCGTGGTGGGCCTGCTCGCCGTCGCCGTGGTGATCGCCCTGATCGGCGTGACCAACACCTTGTCCCTCTCGGTGATCGAGCGGACCAAGGAGTCGGCGACCCTGCGGGCCATCGGCCTGAGCAAGGAGCAGCTGCGCGGCATGCTCGCCGTCGAGGGCGTCCTCATCGCCGGTGTCGGTGCCCTCCTCGGCATCGTGCTCGGGCTGATCTTCGGCTGGGCCGGTGCCGCGACCGTGCTGCCCCTCTTGGGCGACGTGCGGTACGCCGTCCCGTGGACGGACCTCGGAGCGGTCCTGGGCATCGCCCTGCTCGCGGGCCTGCTGGCCTCGGTGCTGCCGGCGCGGGCCGCGGCCCGCACCTCACCCGTGGCGGCGCTCGGGGTGGAGTGACGACCGAGCGTCAGTGAAGAGCGGCGCCCGTGCACGGCCGGACCGTGCACGGGCGCTGCCGTGCCCGGATGCGTCGCCCGGCACCGCGCGCGGAGCTACCGCATCCCGCCCGGGAGGGCGCGCCGCGACGAGACGGCCACGATGGCCAGGCACAGCGCCACGGCCACCACCCCGAAGCCGAGCATCTCCTCGTACGACCACGTGTCACGCAGCCACGCGAGCACCATCGGGACGAAGAACCCGAGGTACGTCAGGGAGTAGAACACCGCGGTGAGCCCGGCGAGCTGCCCCGGCCCCGCGATGCGGGCGACCTCGCTCAGACCCGCTACGAGCGCCAGGCCGTAGCCGGCCCCGAGCACCACGGCCGCCACCACGCCCACCGGCAGCGACACCGCGGCCGACGCCCACGCGGCGAGCGCCATCCCCGCGCCGACGATGACCAGCGCCACCACCGAGGCGCGGGCCGACGACGGCGTGTCGATCCGCCGGGCGAGGACCTGGATGCCGATGCCGCAGCCGAGGGCGAGGATGGCCATCGCCCCCGCGAAGGCGATGGGCAGGCCGCCCACGCGGTCGGTCAGCAGGCTGGGCAGCACCACGAACGCGCAGCTCGCGCAGCCGAACACCCAGGGCGCGAGCGGTACCACGACCCGCAGGAACCGCGGGTGCCGGACGGCGGTGATGCGCAGGTCGTCGAGCAGCGGCGGCCGTTCGCCGCGCGGGAGGCTGGGCCGGGTCTCCGGGACGCGGAGCAGTACCAGCCCGGCGAGCAGGGAGCCGGCCGCGTGCAGCAGGTACGAGAGGAACGTGGGCCACGGGGCGAACTGCGCGAGCATGGCCGCCACCCCCGCTCCGGCGAGGAAACCCGCGGTGAGCGACAACGATCCGCGGCGCGGCCCGGCGGACCGTTCGCCGGTCGCCGCGCTGAGCTCGGTGAGCCAGGTGGAGCCCACGGCCATGGCCAGGCCGAGCGCTACCCCGCACAGCAGGCGTCCGACGCCGAGCACCAGGGGGCTGGCGGGGTCGAGCGCGAGCACGAGGGAGCCGAGCGCGGAGATCGGCGCCGCCGGCAGCAGCAGCGGGCGGCGGCCGAACCGGTCGGACAGCGGTCCGCCCAGCAGCAGGGCGGGCACCAGGCCGAACACGTACACGGCGAGCAGGGCGTCCACGGTGACGGGTCCCATCTCGCCCTGCTCGCGGTACAGCACGAGCAGCGGGGTGAAGTCGTTGCCGCCCCACGCCACGGCCACGAGGACGGCGGCGACGGGCCACCAGGTTCGCGGACCCCGGGAACGCCTGGTCGGGGCAGGGTCGTGCCCAGGGCCGGAAGCTGGCATGACGCCATCCTCCGCAACCGTCGCCCGGACGAACAAGCCGTAGGGCTGTGACCGTGCGCACAGGCACGGCACAGCCCCACGGGTACGGCCGGAGCGAGCGGCGACTACTTGCTGTCGGCCGAGCCGTTCGCCTCGACGCTCTCGGTGCTGGAGGTGTCGGAGGTGTCGGTGTCGGAGATGTCGCTGGCGTCGGCATCAGCGGCGGCGGTGTCGGCGTCGCTCGCGTCGGAGTCGGCGTCAGCGGCGTCCTCGTCCGTCGGTTCGCGCCCCGGCTGGTACACCGACGGCTCCGGCTCCGGGTGCCTGCGCCCCTGCACCACGACGATCGCGATACCGAGCAGGATCGCGATCCCCGACGTCCAGATGTTCGCGGGCACGCCCAGCGGCGCATCGCTCGTCGGGTCGATGCGGATGGCCTCGAGCCAGCTACGGCCGAGGCCGTACCAGATCAGGTAGAGGCCGAACATGCGGCCCCAGCGCAGGCCGGCACCGGGCGTGCCGCCGTCGGCCAGCAGGGCGGCGTTGCGCCGGACCACGCGTCGCTCGATGGCCAGCAGCAGCGCGATCCCGATGAGGTTCCAGATCATCTCGTACAGGAACAGCGGGTGGAACAACGTGCCGGGGTCCGCCCAGTCGGGGAACATCGGCGCGTCGGACCGGATCTCCAGGCCCCACGGCAGCGTGGTCGGCAGGCCGAACAGCTCCTGGTTCACGTAGTTGCCCAGCCGACCGATCGCCTGCGCGGCGAGCAGGCCGGGGGCGAGCGCGTCGGCGAACGACCCGAAGCGCAGGCCGGTCTGCCGGCAGCCGATCCAGACACCCACGGCCCCACCGAGCAGGGACCCGAACAGAGCGTTGCCGCCCTCCCAGATCCGCACCCAGGCCCACGGGTCCACGCCCGGTCCGGTGAAGTCGCCGAGGTGGGTGAGCACGTGGTAGATCCGGGCGCCGACGATGCCGATCGGCACCGCCCACATCGCTATGTCGAGGGCGAGCCCGGGGGCCGCCCCGCGGGCTCGGAGCCGCCGGTCCGTGATGTAGGCGGCGGCGGCGATGCCGGCCAGCAGACACAGGGCGTAGGTGTGGATGGTGAGCGGGCCCAGGCTGAACTGGGTCCACACCGGGTCAGGGCTGGGGATACTGGCCGGAAGCACGACCCGAAGGTACCGCGATTTGCCCGCTCCGTGGGCACCAGGCCCGGCGCTCGCACAAAAGTCCGCCGCTACCTAGCGATTCGGCCCGAAAATCACGCGACTTTCGGGCCGAATCGCTGGGTAGCGCGGGATCTTCGGTGGCTCAGCGGCGGCGCTTCTCCCGGACGCGCACCGAGATCTCGATCGGTGTGCCCTCGAAGCCGAACGTCTCGCGCAGACGGCGCTCGATGAACCGGCGGTAGCCCGCCTCGATGAAGCCCGTGGCGAAGATGACGAACCGCGGCGGCCGGGTGGAGGCCTGCGTCGCGAAGAGGATCCGCGACTGCTTGCCACCGCGCAGCGGGTGCGGGTGCGCCGCGACGAGCTCGCCGAGGAACGCGTTGAGCTTGCCGGTCGGGACACGCCGGTCCCAGGACGCGAGCGAACGCTCGATCGCGGGGACCAGCCGTTCGCTGTGCCATCCGGTGCGCGCCGACAGGTTGACCCGGGGCGCCCAGGCGATCTGCACCAGCTCCTTCTCGATCTCACGCTCGAGGAAGGGCCGGCGGTCCTCGTCCATGAGGTCCCACTTGTTGTACGCGATGACGAGCGCGCGGCCGGCGTCCACGACCTGCTGGATCACCCGGATGTCCTGCTCGGTCAGCGGGTTGGACGCGTCCACGAGGACCACGCCGATCTCCGCCTTCTCGATGGCGGCGGCGGTGCGCAGCGACGCGTAGAAGTCGGCACCCTTGGCCTGGTGCACCCGACGGCGGATGCCCGCGGTGTCCACGAACCAGTACGGGATGCCGCGCAGCTCGATGAGCTCGTCGACCGGATCACGTGTGGTGCCCGCGACCTCGTCGACGACGACACGCTCGGATCCGGCGATCTTGTTCAGCAGCGAGGACTTGCCGACGTTCGGCCGCCCGACCAGTGCGACCCGGCGCGGGCCGGCGGGGCGCAGCGCGCCGTGCTGCGACGTGGTGGGCAGTGCCTTGACCGCGCCGTCGAGCAGGTCGCCCGTGCCACGGCCGTGCAGCGCCGAGACGGGGTGCGGCTCGCCGAGGCCCAGCGCCCAGAGGTACGTGGCGTCCGCCTCGCCCGAGGCACCGTCCACCTTGTTGGCGCACAGCACCACCGGCTTGCCGGAACGGCGCAGCAGCTCCACCACCCGCTCGTCGGTCGCGGTGGCGCCCACGGCGGCGTCGACCACGAACACCACGGCGTCGGCCAGGGAGATCGCGACCTCTGCCTGCTCGGCCACCTTCGACTCGATGCCGGCGACGTCGACCTCCCAGCCGCCCGTGTCGACGAGCATGAACCGGCGGCCGGCCCACTCGGCCGGGTAGGAGACGCGGTCCCGCGTCACGCCCGGCTTGTCGGCCACGACCGCCTCTCGGCGGCCGAGGATCCGGTTGACCAGCGTCGACTTGCCGACGTTCGGTCGGCCGACGATGGCCAGCACGGGCAGCGCCGCCTCGGCCTCCGCCCGCTCGTCGCTCCACTCGGAGTCGAGCAGTGCCTCGTCCGACTCGTCGAGCTCGAACTCCTCGAGGCCGACGCGCAGTGCACGCTCGCGCGCGATGTCGTCCTCGGTCTCGGCGAGATCGAGGTCGGGTGCGGCCGGGGCGGCAGCGTCCAGGGCAGCATCATCTCGGGCCGCGGCGTCCAGCGCAGCAGCCTCCGATGCAGAGGAGTCGTGGGTCATGCCCCCATTGTCGCAGGCCTGGCGTGCTGAGGCCGCCCCGCGGCCGTATGACCTGCGTCGCTCCGGCCGTCCGGACTACGCGGACGGCGCCACCTCGCGCCCCGTCACCTGCGCGACGACGGCGAGCACGGCCTCGACGGTCTGCTC
Organism: Promicromonospora aerolata; assembly: GCF_042682255.1. Lineage (NCBI taxonomy): Bacteria > Bacillati > Actinomycetota > Actinomycetes > Micrococcales > Promicromonosporaceae > Promicromonospora > Promicromonospora aerolata. Next base: position 530,899 of record NZ_JBHUHF010000001.1, on the reverse strand, counting down.
GAAGTCGAGGTCGCTGGAGTCGACGGTGGCCACGCCGTCGGCCGCTACCTGGAACTGCGTCACCTTCGCGTCGTCCCGGTCCCGGCGCAGCACCTGGTCCCGCGTGGCGTCGACCGCGCCGGCGTCGGCCGCGCCGTGCACCTCCAGCGACCGCCGGCGCAGACGCGCCTCCTCGGACGCCGTGAGCAGGACGCGGACGTCGGCGTCGGGCGCGACGACCGTGGTGATGTCGCGGCCCTCCGCCACGATCCCGCGGCCGCCAGACTGCACCGCCCGCACCGGGCTGGACTCCTGCTCGATGATCTCGCGCTGGAGCCGCTTGAGCTCCGCCCGGACCTCGAGGTTGGACGCCACCTTCGACACGGCGGCGGTGACCTCGGTCGAGCGGATCGTCACGGCGACGTCCCGACCGTCCAGCTCGACCCCCGGGGCGGCCGGGTCCAGGCCCATGACCAGCGGCATCGCGCGGACGGCCGTGGCGATGGAGACGGCGTCGTCCAGGTCGGCCGTCTCCATGCCCCACACGGTGGCCGCCCGGTACATGGCGCCCGTGTCGAGGTAGGCCAGGCCGAGCCGCGCGGCGACCGCCTTCGACACGCTCGACTTGCCGGAGCCGGACGGCCCGTCAATCGCGATCACAACAGGGCTGGTCACAGTCCCGCTCGCTTTCCGTTGAGTGCTGGGTATGTGCTGTCAGAGTGCTTCTCAGGGCACAGATACCCAGCACTCAGCGGTCGAGGTTACAGGTCTACCGCACCCATGAGGGTGCCTAGCTCTGTGCGGCCCAGGACTCTGGTGCGGCCCGACTTGAGGTCGCCCAGCGGGACCGGTCCGATCCGGGTGCGCACGAGGCGGGTCACGGGGTGCCCGACCGCGTCGAACATCCGGCGCACGATCCTGTTGCGTCCCTCGTGCAGCACCACCTCGAGCATCGCGTAGCCGTCGATCTGCTGGACCACGTGCACCGCGTCCATCTTCGCGACGCCGTCGTCGAGCTCCACACCGTTCAGCAGCTGCTTGCCGACGCGCGGGAAGATCTCGCCCTCGACGGTCACCAGGTACGTCTTGGCGATCTCGTACTTGGGGTGGGAGAGCCGGTTGGCGAGCTCGCCGTCGTTCGTCAGGAGCAGCAGGCCCTCGCTGTCGGCGTCGAGCCGGCCCACGTGGAACAGCCGCTCCTCACGGTTCTTGATGAGGTCGGCGACGGTCGGACGCCCCTTGGGGTCGTCCATCGTCGAGACCACGCCGATCGGCTTGTTCAGCGCGATGGTCACCTTGGCCTGGTCGAGCTGGATCCGCAGCCCGTCCACGTGCACGACGGCGGTGGCGGGGTCGATCCGCACACCCAGCTCCGTGACGACCTGACCGTCGACCTCGACGTGTCCGTTCGCGATGAGCTCCTCGCTCGCGCGGCGGGACCCCAGCCCGGCCTGGGCCAGGACCTTCTGCAGCCGCACCCCGCCCTCGACGTGGACGTCACGGCCCTGCTCCGCCGGCTTGGCGGGCTTACGGCGTGGCGCGTTGGCCTGGGCGCGGCTCTTGGCCGAGCTGCCGCCCCGGAAGTTCTTGCCGCCCTTGCCGGAATGGTCGGGTCGGCGCGGCTGCTGGCCACCACTGGATTCGCGGCGGCTCCCGCCGCGGCGTTCGTTGCTCATGATTCATCTCTCGGTGAGTCGGGAAAGCGCTGCGGCCCTGCCTACGGGTCCGTGTTCGGACCCGGTACCCGGGCCCGGGGACCGGACTACGAGTCCAGCCCGTCGAGGCCGTCGAACGTGTCGAGGTCCGGCAGGTGCGGCGCCAGCGGAGGCAGCTCGTCGAGCGACGAGAAGTCCATCCGCTCCAAGAAGTATCCCGTGGTTCCGAACAGAACCGCACCCGAGCTCGGGTCCTGGCCGATCTCGGCGATCAGTCCGCGGGTCAGCAGGGTCCGCACGACCCCGTCCACGTTGACCCCGCGCACCGCGCTGACCTGGCCGCGCGTCACCGGCTGCCGGTAGGCGACCACCGCCAGCGTCTCCAGGGCAGCCTGGCTCAACCTGGACGACTGACCGTCCAGCACGAAGCGTCCCACCGGGTCCGCGTGCGCCGCCGACGAGTAGATGCGCCACCCGTCCACCGTCCTGCGCAGCTCGAACCCGCGGGGCCGGGACCCGAGGTGGCCCGCGTACTCGTCGGCCAGCTCGTGCAGGATGTCGTCGGTCTCGTCCTGCGTGAGGTTCAGCGACGCGGCGATACGGTCGGCGCCGATCGGCGCGTCGGCCACCATGAGCACCGCCTCCACGGCGGCGTGCGCGCCGCCCGGGAGCGCGTGCACGTCGACGAAGGCCGGCTCGTCCCGCGACGGCCCCGCGGCCGGGGCGTCCACCTGCGTGGCCTCGAGGGCCTGTTCTTCGACGGTCATGCTGTCGCCTCCGTTCCTGGCTGCGCGGTGTCCGCTGGTTCCTGTGGGCCCCCCGGCTCCCCCACCGGGTCGTCACCGGCCTCCTCGCCCAGCACCTCCGCCGGCACCACGAGGTCACCCTCGTCGAACTCGCTGGGCCCGGCCCGGGGGTCGAGGTACTTCTCGCCGTCGTCCGGCCCGGCGGTCCACCGCACCGTCAGCTCACCCAGCGGAGTGACCTGCTCGAAGCTGACCAGGGAGTCGCGGAACAGCTCCAGGAGCGCCAGGAACCGGGCGACGGCCACGAGCCGCTCCGAGCCCGCCGTCAGCGACCGGAACGTGAGGGACTGCTCCGCCCGGAGGCGCTGCACGATGACGCCAGCCTCCTCGCGCACGCTGACCGCCGAGCCGTGCAGGTGGGCAAGACCCACCACGGGCGGCGGCTTGGGGGCCAGCACCCGTGCGGCCAGCTCGGCGAGCTGCTCCCCCGACGTGTTCCAGACCAGCTCGGGCAGGATCGCCGCGAGGTGCGGCTCGAGCGGCGTCAGGCGCGGCACGCGGCGCCCGGCCGACGCCAGCTGCTCCGCGATGACCTTCGAGACCTCCTTGTAGGCCCGGTACTGCAGGAGCCGGGCGAACAGCAGGTCGCGGGCCTCGAGCAGCTCCAGGTCCTCGGCGTCCTCGTCGACGACGCCGGGGAGCAGCCGGGCGGCCTTGAGGTCGAGCAGAGTCGCCGCGATGACGAGGAACTCGCTGGCCACGCCGAGGTCCCAGGACGCGTGCTCCTCGCCCCGCGCGGCGGCCTCGCGGGAGGCCCGCTCCGCCTCCCGGATGTGCGCCACGAACTCGTCGGTCACGACCGCGAGCGCCACCTCGGTGACGTCCATCTTGTGCTTCGCGATGAGCGAGAGCAGCAGGTCGAACGGCCCCTCGAAGTTGTGCAGCCGCACCTGGAACGTGCGGGACCCGCGGCGCTCGTCGGCGGGCGAGCCGTCGGGGCCGGGCTCCTCCGGCGCCGTGCGGACGTCAGGCGCTACGGTCGGCTTCCCGGCGTCCCGGTCCAGCTCCGTGGGGGCGTCCCGTTCCTGGACCTCCGCACCCCGCGCCTCCACATCAGGCAGCGTCGCCACGGGCCACGAGCTCCCGAGCTAGCTGACGGTACGCGGCAGCGCCCGGGTGCCCTGGCGCGTAGGCCGTGATGGGCTCCGCGGCGACCGTGGCGTCGGGGAACTTCACCGTGCGCCCGATGATCGAGTGCAGCAGCGTGTCGCCGAACGCCTCGTGCACCCGGGCCACGACCTCCCGGGAGTGGAGGGTGCGCGAGTCGTACATGGTCGGGAGGATACCGTCGATCTCCAGGGCCGGGTTCAGCCGGTCGCGGACCTTCTCGATGGTCTCCACCAGCAGCGCGACGCCGCGCAGCGCGAAGAACTCGCACTCGAGCGGGATCAGCACGCCGTGCGCGGCGGTCAGCGCGTTCACGGTGAGCAGCCCCAGGCTGGGCTGGCAGTCGATGAGGATCACGTCGTAGTCGTCGATCACCGGGCGCAGGGCACGGGCGAGCACCGACTCGCGAGCCACCTCCCCCACGAGCTGCACCTCGGCCGCCGACAGGTCGATGTTCGCGGGCAGCACGTCGAGGTTCTCGATCCCGGACGGGATGAGCACGTCGTGGATGTCCACGTTCCGCTCCATGAGCAGGTTGTAGACGGTGAGGTCGAGCTCGTGCGGGTTGACCCCGATACCGACCGACGCGGCGCCCTGCGGGTCGAAGTCAACGAGGAGCACCTTGCGGCCGTACTCCGCCAGACAGGCGCCGAGGTTGATCGTGGTGGTGGTCTTGCCGACGCCACCCTTCTGGTTGCACATCGCGATGATGCGCGCCGGTCCGTGGCTCGTCAGCGGTGCCGGCTCCGGCAGCTCCGGCATGGTGCGCCCGACGACGTCGCGCACGATCTCCGAGTCCGTGGGTGCGCCGACGACCGCCTTGCCGAGAAGTATGTCGGTCATCGTGTTCGCTCCCTCCTGGCTGGGTGCCTCGCTCACGCCCGCCACGCTATACCAGAGTGTGGGCGCCGCCCCGCGAAAGCCTCGGCGTGGCGGCTCATGCTCCGTCGGGGCTGCGGTCAGAGGCTCTTCAGGGCGGCGGCGCTGGGGCTGCCGGCTTCCGCCGTGTACATCACCAGGGAGAATCCGGAGCCGGGCAGGTCAAGGGTGTTCCGGTCGATCTCCAGCTCGCCCGCTGTCGGGTGCCGCAACTTCTTGCGCACGCTGGGCAGGGGGCGCACGGCGTGCTGACGCCAGCCGCTCGCGAAATCTGGGTCGTGGGCGGCGAACTCGTTGACGAGCTCGGCGAGCACGTTGTCGGTGGGGTGCCGAACACCGGCCGCACGCAGCTGAGCGGCCGTCTGCCGGGAGAAGTCGGACTCGGCACCAGGCGCGCCCACGCAGAGGGTGCCGCGGAGTCTCGTCGAGATGCGCGTGACGTTGCGCTCGTCCCGGGCCAGACGGGAGAAGTCCGTGATCAGGGCCGCCGCTGCCGCGTTCCAGGCGACGACGTCCTGCCGCTCGTCGACGATGTAGGCCGGGATGCCGTCAAGTCCGCCGAGCAGCTGTTCAGCGCTCTCGGGTAACTGCTCCGGCCCGCCGGCGTACGTCGCCGGCAGCACCTGGCCGGCCAGGCGGGCCAGGTGGTCGCGTTCGGCCCCGGTGAGCTGGAGAGCGGTCGCCAGTGCGGACAGCACCTGTGGTGAAGGCCGGGGCGCCCGTGCCCGTTCCAGCCGTTCGTAGTAGCTCACCGACACCTGTGCCAGGGCGGCCACTTCCTCGCGGCGCAGGCCGGGAGTACGCCGGGCACGCCTGCCGGCTGGGAACGTCGCTCCGCCTGGCGTATCGGCTGGTCGCAGGTCCTCGCGGCGGCGGCGGAGAAAGTCCGCGAGCTCTTGGCTGCTCACCCGTGCATCGTGTCACGCGCCGAGCCGCCGAACCTCGTACTGCTGGTCCGAGGCTCAGCTGTCCGTTCCCCACCTGCGGGTCGGCTGCGCATCGTGGTCCGGCCGGTGGGCCGACCGCCCGCGGACCTGACCACGCCGTAGAGACCACCAGGAGACCTGATGACCAGCACGCCGGAGGAAACGTTCCGCCGCATGACCGACCTGATCCTGGCCGCCGACATGGCGGCCGTGGCAGAGCTCTTCGCGCCTGACGGGATCGCGGAGTTCCCGTTCGCCGCCGGTAGCTCGCCGCGCCGTCTTCGGGGACGCGAGGAAGTACGGGCCTACCTCGATCACTATCCCGAGCTGATGGAGATGACGGAGGTGGCCGCCCGGACCGTGCGGCCGACGGACGACCCGGACACCGTGGTGGTGGAGTGGACGGCAACCGGCCGCACGGTGGCCACCACCCAGCCCTACCGTCTGGACTACATCGTCGTTCTCACGGTCCGCGACGGGCTGATCACTTTGTTCCGCGACTACTGGAGCCCGCTGTCGGCCGCCTCGGCCGCCGGGAATCTCGGCGCGCTGATCAGCTCGCTCGAGAACGGGGACGCCTGATGTCGCGCGTGCTCGTCACCGGAGGGACCGGCACGACCGGCAAGGCACTGGTGCGCATGCTGCGCGACGCCGGTGTGCTGGTTCGGGTCGCCAGCCGGAACCCGGCCGCAGGCGACCCTGACTCGGTCCGCTTCGACTGGAACGACCCGGGCACGCATGGTCCCGCACTCGACGGGGCGGACCGGGTCTTCCTCCTTCCGCCGGTGGAGAGCGTGGACCCGCTGCCGCAGGTCGGTCCGTTCCTGCGCCGGGCGGAACGGGCCGGTATCCGGCGTCTCGTGCTGCTCGGCTCCGCCATCGTGCTGCCGAACGCACCCGGCGCCGTGGAGGTGGGCGCTCAGGTCCGGGCTCAGGCCGGAGGTGTCGTGCTCCGCGCGTCCGGGTTCATGCAGAACTTCTTGCGCCCGCACCCCCTGGCCGAGCGCATCCGGCGGTTCGGCGAGATCCGCACGGCGGCGGGCGACGGCCGGCTGGGGTGGGTCGATGCGCACGACGTCGCGGCCAGTGCCGCCGCCCTCCTGACCGAGGTCTCGGCGGACACCCGGAGCGACTACCTGATCACGGGGCCGCACGCGATGAGCTATCCGCAGGCAGCACGGATCATCACGGCGCAGACCGGCAGGCGCGTCCGGGTGGAGCCCCTGACGCAGGACGAACAGGCTGCCGCCTACCGCGCCGCTGGGCTGCCCACGGAGTTCGCCGCGGCGCTGGCCGCCGTCGAGCGTGGGATCAAGGAGGGCCACGAGGACCGGGTGAGCACCGCGGTGCTCGAGCTGACCGGTCGCCCGCCACGCGCCTTCACCGAGTTCGTCGCCGGCCACGCGGACGAGTGGGCGCGGTAGCGGCCGCAACGGGGTGCAGTCAGCACGCCCGTCCTAGCGCGCCCGCGGGTGGGCGGCGGCGTAGACCTCGCGCAGCGCGTCCGGCGTGACCATCGTGTAGATCTGCGTGGTCGTGACGGACGCGTGCCCCAGCAGCTCCTGCACCACGCGGACGTCCGCTCCGCCGGACAGCAGGTGGGTGGCGAACGAGTGCCGCAGGGTGTGGGGCGAGACGTGCTCCGTGAGACCCGCGCGCGCGGCGGCGGACTGCAGCGCGGCCCAGGCGGTCTGCCGCGACATCCGCGCGCCGCGCGTGTTGAGGAACAGGGCGGGCGTGCCCCGGCCGGCGGCGGCCAGCGCCGGGCGCGCCCGCACCAGGTAGGCCTCGAGCGCGTCCCGCGCGAACGATCCGACCGGCACCGCCCGCTCCTTGGAGCCCTTGCCGAACAGCCGCACGGCGGTACGGTCGCTCACCCCGTCGACGTCCAGCCCCACGATCTCGGAGATCCGCGCACCGGTCGCGTAGAGCAGCTCGAGGAGCGCCCGGTCGCGCAGCGGCAGCGGACCCTCGCCCGCGCCGGCCGCGTCCAGGAGCGCACCCACGTCGTCGACGGAGAGCGCGTGCGGCAGACGGCGCAGCTGGGTCGGTGCGCGCACCTCCGCGGACGGGTCGTCCACCGCCAGGCCCTCCGCCTGGGCGAACCGGTGCCAGCCCCGTACGGCCGCCAGGGCCCGCGCGGTGGACGACGGCGACAGGGGGCGGCCGCCGTCGGCCCCCTGCCGCACCGCCTCGACGAACCCCGTGACGTCGGCCTCGGTGATCCCGGACAGCCCGGTCCGGCCGGCCGCCGCGAGGTACCCCGCGTACCGCACGAGGTCGCGCCGGTACGCCGCGACGGTGTTGGCCGAGAGGCCCCGTTCCACGCTCAGGTGCGCGAGGTAGTCCCGCAGGGCACCGTCCAGCCGGGCGTTCAGGGCCGGGGAGGGCCGGGCCGGGGCCGGCTGGGCCTGCTGGGCCGGGGACGAGCGGTACGACTGCACGGGGGTCGGGGCGGTGGACACCGACCCATCATGCCGAGCGCGGCCCGCGCCGGCAGGCGGGCCACGCCGGACGACCGCGACGCCCGGTAGATCACCCGGTCAGGCCGGGTCGATCCCGAACAGCTCGGCGCGCGAGCGGATGACCTGCGCGCGGGCGAGGCGCGGCTTGTCGCTGCCGTCGCGGATGACGGAGCCCGCCGCCTCGAACTCGGCGAAGAAGTCGACGGCCCAGGCCACGTCGGACGACGTGGGCGCGAAGCTCTCGTTGATGACCGCGGGCTGCTCGAAGTCCAGGCAGAGCTTCCCGGTCATGCCGAGGTTCACGGCGTCCGCGGACTGCTCGCGCAGCAGCGCGTGCGACGAACCCACCGTGGGGCCGTCGACCGGGCCCGGCAGGCCGCCGATCCGGCTGGCGACGACGAGGCGCGTGCGCGGGTACGCCATGGCCATGGGCTCGTTCGCCGCGCCGGTGTCACGGCGGTAGTCGCCGGAGCCGAAGGCGAGCCGGAACGCACCACGGGCCTTGGCGATGTTGACGGCCTCCTCGATACCGAGGGCCGATTCCACGAGCGGGATCACCGGCACGTCGCCGCCGAGGCGCTGCGCGGTGTCGATGACGTCGTCGGCGCTCTCCGTCTTGGCGAGCATGACCCCGTTGAGGCCCTTGAGCCCGCGCAGGTGGGCGACGTCGTCCGCCCACGAGGACGCCTGGCGGTCGTTGATCCGGACCCAGGCGCTGCCGCCGTTCTTGATCCACCGGATGACGTTCTCGCGTGCCTCGTCCTTCAACGAGTCGTCGATGGCGTCCTCGCAGTCGAGGATCACCTGGTCCGCACGGGAGAGCTGCGCCTTGTCGAAGAGCTCGGTCCGCATCGCGGAGAGCAGGAGCCAGGCACGCGCGTAGTCGGGCGCCACGCGCGACTTCTCGCGGGCCGCCCGGCGGGGGGCGAGGTCGTCCTCCGTCGTGGCGGCGGACGCCGTCGGCAGTCCCGCGGAGTAGCTCCCGGACTGGTGAGCGGCGGTGGTTCGGTCGGCTGGGGTCTCGGTCACGCGCTCAGCCTAGGCCGGGCCGTCCGGACCGGCCGAATCATGACCGCGCGGTGACCTGGCTCAGAACCACGGGGTCAGAAGGGGAGGAACACGTCCACGGCCACCGCCACGAAGAGCAGCGACAGGTACGTGATCGACGCGTGGAACACCTTCATGGCGCCCAGCTTGCCCTTGGCACTGCCCTGCGCCCGGCGCAGCATGGCGATCGTGGACCAGAGGAACCAGCCGCCCAGAGCAGCGGCCGCCACCGTGTACACCCACGACATGCCCGCGAGGGGCGTCAGGAGGAGCGAGCAGGCGATCATCGCGAGCGTGTAGCCCACCATCTCGGCGGCGACCCGCTTGTCGTCGCTGACCACCGGCAGCATCGGGACCTGCGCGTTGGCGTAGTCCTTCTTGAACTTGATCGACAGCGGCCAGTAGTGCGGGGGCGTCCAGAAGAAGATGACGCCGAACAGCGCGACCGCCGCCCAGCTCAGCCCGCCGGTCACCGAGGCCCAGCCGATGAACACCGGTATGCAGCCCGCGATGCCGCCCCACACGATGTTCTGCGGGGTCCGACGCTTGAGGATCATCGTGTAGCCGACGACGTAGATGACGATGGCCGACAGGGCCAGCCACATCGTCGCCCAGTTGACGACGAGGGCGAACCACGCCAGCGACAGCAGGCCGAGGATCGAGGCGAACACCAGGCCTGCGGCCGGGGTGATCTCCCCCGTCGCCATCGGCCGCTTCTTGGTCCGGTTCATCACCTGGTCGATGTCGCGGTCCCACCACATGTTGAACGCGTTGGCGCTGCCCGCGGCACCCGCGCCACCGATCAGGGTGGCGACGATGAGCCAGAAGCCCGGCAGCCCGTCGGCCGCGAGGATCATGGTGGGCACCGTGGTGATGAGCAGCAGCTCGATCACGCGGGGCTTGGTGAGTGCGACGTAAGCGCCGGCCCGGCGCAGGAACCAGCCGCCGGGACGCGGGCCGTCGTCGGTGGCGGACCCCTGGGGGCCGGACGTCTGGGGACGCGCGGTCTGGCCGGTCGTCGTGTGGCTCGTTCTCACGCGCGTCGCAGTTCCGTTCGGGAGAGTCCTGAGGTCGGTAGCGCACCTGGTAGGTCCTCGTACCGGTCAGGCGCGTGCTCATCGTACGTCCCGGTATGACTCGGTCGCACACTGCATTCCCCCCACCACGTGTGAGATTTGTCCTGAGCGCACCGGCTGTACACAGCGTGGACAGCCCTGCGCGACGGATGATGCGCGCGTATAGGGTTGTTGACGCCATCGAACGAAGCGCGGCCGGCATCCCGCCGCCGCCGCACGCACGCTGCGCGGCTCTCCGGCCCGTCCGCTCCCCCGGGCGGGTGGGAGCCGACGGCGGAGAGAAAGAGGACTCGTGAACGCTTTCGACCCCGTGCTGAAGCCCCTGGAGTGGTCGGAGCTCGACGAGCGAGCGGTCAAGGCCATCAAGGCACTGGCTGCGGACGCCGTCGAGAAGGTGGGCAACGGACATCCCGGAACCGCGATCTCGCTCGCGCCGGCCGCGTACCTCCTCTTCCAGAAGGCCATGCGCCACGACCCGTCCGACCCCGAGTGGCTCGGCCGTGACCGGTTCGTGCTGAGCGCCGGACACTCGTCGCTGACCATCTACCTGCAGCTCTTCCTCGCGGGCTACGGCCTCGAGATGGACGACATCGCCGCACTGCGGACCTGGGGCTCCAAGACCCCCGGCCACCCGGAGTACCGCCACACGACCGGCGTCGAGATCACCACCGGCCCGCTGGGTCAGGGCCTCGCCTCCGCCGTCGGCATGGCGATGGCCTCCCGCCGCGAGCGTGGCCTCCTCGACCCCGCCTCCGCGCCGGGCGAGTCGCCGTTCGACCACCACGTGTACGTGATCGCCTCCGACGGCGACCTGCAGGAGGGCGTGACCTCCGAGGCCTCGTCGCTCGCGGGCCACCAGCAGCTCGGCAACCTGATCCTGATCTGGGACGACAACAAGATCTCGATCGAGGACGACACCGACATCGCGTTCACCGAGGACGTGCTGAAGCGCTACGAGGCCTACGGCTGGCACACCCAGCGTGTGGACTGGACCTCGGGCGGCGACGGCTACGCGGAGGACAAGGACGCGCTGGCCGCGGCGCTCGACGCCGCCAAGGCGGAGACCGGCAAGCCGTCGATCATCGCGCTGCGCACGATCATCGGTTGGCCGGCGCCCACCAAGCAGAACACGGGCGGCATCCACGGTTCGGCCATGGGCACCGACGAGGTCAAGGGCCTCAAGTCCGCGCTCGGCCTCGACCCCGAGGCGACGTTCGCCATCGACGCCGAGGTGCTCGCCTACACGCGGTCCGTCGCCGAGCGCCAGGGCGACAAGCGTGAGGCGTGGGAGTCCGCCTTCGCCGCGTGGAAGGACGCCAACCCGCAGCAGGCGGCCCTCCTCGAGCGGCTGCGCGCCCACGAGCTGCCGGAGGACTGGGCCGGCTCGCTGCCCGAGTTCGAGGCCAGCGAGAAGGGCGTCGCGACCCGTGCGGCGTCGGGCAAGGTGCTCAACGCGCTCGCGGACGTGCTGCCCGAGCTGTGGGGCGGCTCGGCCGACCTGGCCGGCTCCAACAACACGACGATGGACAACGTGCCGTCCTTCGTGCCGGCCGAGCACGCGACCAAGAAGTTCCCGGGCGAGCCCTACGGCCGCACCCTGCACTTCGGCATCCGTGAGCACGGCATGGGCTCGATCCTGAACGGCATCGTGCTGCACGGCCTGACCCGCCCCTACGGCGGCACGTTCCTGCAGTTCGCCGACTACATGCGCGCGTCGGTCCGCCTGGCCGCGCTGATGAGCATCCCCACGACGTTCGTCTGGACGCACGACTCGATCGGCCTCGGCGAGGACGGCCCGACCCACCAGCCGGTGGAGCACCTCGCGTCGCTGCGGGCCATCCCGAACCTCGACGTCGTCCGCCCGGCGGACGCGAACGAGACCGCCTGGGCGTGGCGCGGCATCCTCGAGAACCGCGACAACCCGGCCGGCCTCGTGCTGACCCGGCAGAACGTGCCGACGTACCCCCGCGGCACGGACGGCTTCGCCGCCGCAGAGGGCACGCTCAAGGGCGCCTACACCCTCCTGGACACGGACGGCACGCCTGACGTCGTCCTCGTGGGTACCGGCTCCGAGGTGCAGCTCGCCGTCGAGGCGCGCAAGCTCCTCGCCGCCGACGGCGTGCAGGCTCGCGTGGTCTCCATGCCCTCGCTCGAGTGGTTCAACAAGCAGGACGACGCCTACCGCGAGTCGGTCATCCCGTCCGGTGTGAAGGCCCGCGTCTCGGTCGAGGCGGGCGTGGCGCAGGGCTGGCGCGAGGTGGTCGGCGACGCCGGTCGCATCGTCTCGCTCGAGCACTACGGCGCGTCGGCGGACTACAAGACGCTCTACGCCGAGTACGGCATCACGGCCGAGGCAGTCGCCCAGGCCGCCAAGGAGTCGATCGAGGCGGCGTCCTGAAGCCGCTGAAGAAGCACACGGACACGAGAGGAAGGGCACGATGACCGACAGCACGACAGACAGCTCAGGCGAGAACGTCAGTCCCACCCAACGGCTGTCCGAGGCGGGTGTCGCCATCTGGCTGGACGACCTGTCCCGTGAACGCCTGCGCACCGGCAACCTCGCCGAGCTCATCAGCACCAGGAACATCGTCGGGGTCACGACCAACCCGACGATCTTCGCCGCCGCACTCGCGGAGGGCGACGCCTACGACGACACGCTGGCCGAGCTCGCCGGGCCGCCGAACGGCGGGGACGTCGAGGCCGCGGTGGAGCGCATCACCACGGACGACGTCCGGGACGCGGCGGACCTGCTGCGTCCCGTCTACGACGCCACGTCCGCCGTCGACGGGCGTGTGTCCATCGAGGTGGACCCCCGCCTGGCCCGGGACACCGCGGCCACGAAGGCCATGGCCGTCCGGCTGTGGGAGACCGTCGACCGCCCCAACGTGATGATCAAGATCCCGGCGACCGCCGAGGGCCTGCCCGCGATCACGTCCACGCTGGCCAAGGGCATCAGCGTGAACGTCACGCTGATCTTCTCCATCGAGCGCTACCGGGAGGTGATGGACGCCTTCCTGACCGGCCTGGAGCAGGCCAAGGAGGCGGGCCACGACCTGTCCGTGATCGGTTCGGTGGCGTCGTTCTTCGTGTCCCGCGTGGACGCCGAGGTCGACAAGCGCCTCAAGGCGGTCGGCACGGAGGAGGCTCTCGCGCTGCGCGGCCAGGCCGCCATCGCGAACGCCCGCCTGGCCTACGCGGCGTACGAAGACGTCTTCGCCACTGATGGCACAGGGCGCTGGGCCGCGCTGCAGGCGGCCGGTGCCCAGCCGCAGCGCCCGCTGTGGGCGTCGACCGGCGTGAAGGACCCCAGCTACCGCGACACCATGTACGTGGACGAGCTCGTGGTGTCCGGTGTGGTCAACACGATGCCCGAGAAGACGCTGGAAGCGTTCGCCGACCACGGCATCGTGCTCGCCGACACCGTCACCGGTTCGGGCGCGCAGGCCGCCGAGGTCATCGCCGCCGTCGAGGCGCAGGGCATCTCCATGGACGAGGTGACGGCGCAGCTGGAGGACGAGGGCGTGACGAAGTTCGAGGTCAGCTGGGACGAGCTGTTGGCGACCACCAAGGCCGGCCTCGACGGTGCCGGTGCAGGGGCCGGCACCCGGTGAGGCCGGCAAAGATCGCGCAGGGGGTCAACCCCCTGCGCGACCCTCTCGATCTCCGACTGCCGCGCATCGCCGGGCCCAGCGGTCTGGTGATCTTCGGCGTGACGGGCGACCTGTCGCGCAAGAAGCTCATGCCGGCGGTCTACGACCTCGCCAACCGTGGCCTCCTCCCGCCGGGCTTCGCCCTGACGGGCTTCGCCCGGCGCGAGTGGGCGGACCAGGACTTCGCGCAGGTGGTGCACGACGCCGTCAAGGAGCACGCGCGTACTCCCTTCCGGGAGGCGACGTGGCGCCAGCTCGCCGAGGGCATCCGGTTCGTCCAGGGCTCGTTCGACGACGACGACGCGTTCGAGCGTCTTCGGGAGACCGTCGAGACCCTGGACAAGGAGCGGGGCACCGGCGGCAACCACGCGTTCTACCTGTCGGTGCCGCCGGCGGCGTTCCCCGTGGTGTGCCGGCAGCTCGCCGAGCACGGCCTCTCCAAGCCGGACGAGGACCCTCGGGACGGCTTCGCCTGGCGCCGCGTGGTCATCGAGAAGCCGTTCGGGCACGACCTCGCCAGCGCCAAGGAGCTCGACGCGGTGGTGTCGGAGGTCTTCGAGCCCGAGTCGGTCTTCCGGATCGACCACTACCTGGGCAAGGAGACCGTCCAGAACCTCCTGGCGCTGCGCTTCGCGAACACGATGTTCGAGCCCATCTGGAACTCGAACTACGTGGACCACGTGCAGATCACGATGGCCGAGGACATCGGCATCGGCGGCCGTGCCGGGTACTACGACGGGATCGGCGCCGCACGCGACGTCATCCAGAACCACCTGATCCAGCTCCTGGCGCTGGTGGCCATGGAGGAGCCCGTCAACTTCGACGCCGCCGAGCTGCGTGCCGAGAAGATCAAGGTGCTCTCGTCGGTCCGCCTGCCGGACGACCTCGACAAGCACACGGCCCGCGGCCAGTACGAGGCGGGGTGGCAGGGCGGCGCCGAGGTGCCGGGCTTCCTCGACGAGGACGGCATCGCGAAGGACTCCGCCACGGAGACCTTCGCGGCGGTCCGGGTCGACGTCGACAACCGTCGCTGGGCCGGTGTGCCGTTCTACCTGCGCCACGGCAAGCGCCTGGGACGTCGCGTCACCGAGGTGGCCGTGGTGTTCAAGAAGGCACCGCACCTGCCGTTCGAGTCGTCGCTGACGTCCGAGCTCGGCAACAACGCGCTGGTCATCCGGGTGCAGCCCGACGAGGGCGTCACCATGCGGTTCGGCGCCAAGGTGCCGGGCACCGCCATGCAGGTGCGCGACGTGACCATGGACTTCGGGTACGGGCACTCGTTCACCGAGTCCTCCCCAGAGGCCTACGAGCGGCTCATCCTCGACGTGCTGCTCGGCGACCCGCCGCTCTTCCCGACCCGTGAGGAGGTCGAGCTCTCCTGGAAGATCCTCGACCCGATCACGTCCTTCTGGGCGCGCAAGGGGAAGCCCGAGCCGTACGCGTCGGGCACCTGGGGCCCGCCGTCGGCGGACGCCATGATGGAGCGCGACGGCAGGACCTGGAGGCGACCCTAGTGGCGCGGTTGGCGACATGGCTGCACCAGCCGAAGGTGAGGACGGCCCGATGATCATTGACATGCCCGATACCACGTCCAACGACGTCAACAAGCGTCTCGTGCGGTTGCGCGACGAGGGGGGTGCCGTGGCCCTCGGCCGCGTGCTCACGCTCGTGGTGCTCGCCGACGAGCGGGACGTCGAGGAGTCCGTCGAGGCCGCCAACGACGCGAGCCGGGAGCACCCGTGCCGGGTCATCGTCGTCGCGCCCGCCGAGCGCGGGGCCGACGGCCGCCTGGACGCCCAGATTCGCGTGGGTGGTGACGCCGGCGCCTCCGAGGTGGTGGTCCTGCGCGCCTTCGGCCCGCTCCTGGAACGGACCGACACCCTCGTGATGCCGCTCCTGCTGCCCGACGCGCCGATCGTGGCCTGGTGGCCGCGCGAGGCGCCGGAGGTGCCGTCGCAGGACCCGGTGGGCGCCATGGCCGCCCGCCGGATCATCGACAGCACCGTCGCGAAGAACCCGGTCGACATGCTGGGCAACCTCGCCGGGACCTACGCTCCCGGCGACACCGACCTCGCCTGGGCACGCGTGACCCTGTGGCGGGCGCTCATCGCGGCCGCCATCGAGCAGCCGCCCTACGAGCCCGTGCTGTCGGTGACGGTGGAGGGGCAGAAGCGGCACACGTCGCTCGACCTGCTCGCCGCCTGGCTCGGCGCACGCCTGCACTGCCCGGCCGAGGTGGTGCGCACCAGCAGCGACGACGCGATCACGCGCGTGACCCTGGAGCGCAAGAGCGGTCCGATCGTGCTCGACCGGCCGGACGGCCGCACCGTCACGATCACCCAGCCGGGCAAGCCCGCCCGCCGGATCGCCCTGCCGATCCGGGCACTGAACGAGGCCCTGATCGAGGAGCTGCGCCGGCTCGACCCGGACGAGACCTTCGAGGAGGCCCTCATCCGGGGGCTCGACCAGGTCACCACGCGGACGGCCGCCTGATGGGTCGCTCGACCGACGCGACACCGGGGGTGCGGCTCGTCGTCGTGCACCCCGACAAGCAGGTGCTCGCGCAGGCCGCGGCCGCACGGCTGCTCACACGGGTGCTGGACGTGCAGTCGGTCCGCTCCCCCGTGCACGTGGTGCTCACGGGCGGCTCGGTCGGTATCGCGACGCTCGCCGCCGTGGCCGGAAGCCCGCTCGTGCCGGCCGTGGACTGGTCGAGCGTCCATCTGTGGTGGGGCGACGAACGGTTCCTGCCGGACGGCGACCCCGACCGGAACGAGACCCAGGCGCGCACGGCTCTGCTCGACGGCCTGGTCGCCGAGCACGGCCTCCCCGAGGCCAACGTCCACCCCATGCCGGGGCCGACGTCGGTGGCGACGCCCGAGGAGGGCGCAGCGGCGTACGCGGCGCTCCTGCGTGCGCACGCAGGCGGGCAGGACGACGAACCGGAGGGCCTCGCGGTCCCCGCGTTCGACGTCCTGCTGCTCGGCATGGGCCCGGACGGGCACGTCGCCTCCCTGTTCCCCGGCCACGACGGTCTGGCCGCGCAGGGGGCGACGACGGGCGTGCACGGCTCGCCCAAGCCGCCGCCGGAGCGGGTCTCGCTCACCTTCGACGCGATCCGGTCCGCCCGCGAGGTGTGGATCGTCGCGGCGGGCGCCGAGAAGGCGGAGCAGGTGGCCGCCGCGCTGGCCGACGGCCCGGTGACGGAGGTGCCCGCGGCGGGCGCCGTCGGGCAGGCGCGCACGCTGTGGCTGCTGGACGCGGAAGCCGCAGGCGGCCCTTCCCCGAGGTAGAGCCGAGGCAGAACCGCGGCGAGGTAGGAGCCGGACGAGACAGAACTGGAGCGGGACCACCGATCAGGGTGGCGTCCCGCTCCAGTTCTGTTTCGCTACGGTTCTACCTCGCCGCGTAAAAGACTTAGCGTGCTATGCGCCCACCGCGACGGATGCGCAGCGCCTCCAGCGCCTCCTCCAGGAGGGCGGCACCGTCCTCGTCGGAACGGCGTTCCTTCACGTAGGCGAGGTGCGTCTTGTACGGCTCGTTCCGTACTGGAGCCGGCGGATTGACCGGATCCATCCCCGCGGGGAAGCCACAGCGCGGACAGTCCCACTGCGTGGGGGCCTCCACGTCCTCGCCCACCGAGAAGGTCGGTGCTGTCTCGTGCCCGTTGGCACACCAGTAAGAAACTCGGATGCGCGGCGCTGTGTCGCCCCGCTCCGTCTCCCCGAGAGGGCCGGCGCCTACCCGGCTCCCCCGAATCGCATGACCGCCTGATGCCACGTCTGTCGTCCCCTCTGTCTGTGGCCGTCAGCTGCTAGGCGCTTGGCGACCGGGTCAGCTGACCTTCTGGATGAGCCCGAGCAGGACGATCACCACGGTCCACACGAGGGCGAAGGCGATGGTGATGCGATTGAGGTTCCGCTCGGCCACGCCGGAGGAACCGGCGCCCATCGAGATACCGCCACCAAACATGTCGGACAGTCCGCCACCCTTGCCCTTGTGGAGCAGGATGAGCATGGTGAGGAAGCCACTGGTCAGGACCAGCAGTACTTCCAGAGTGATGCGGAGCGCGTCCACGGGTTCACGTCCTCGGTTGTAGGTGTGCCGGGCGTCTCCCGGCGGCGGATCGGTCAAGAGTAAGCGAGACGTACCTCACAGTGCGAACCCCCAGTTCAGGGCCTCATTCAGAACCTCATGGGGTCCTCAACAGGAGTCGCACCAGGAACATCACGCCCGAGCGAGAGTACCTCAGACAGGTTGCGGGACGGTCTCGGTCAGGCGATATCTGGGGGAATCAGCACTGTGGTCCTGGACGAGCCGGCGGGCTCGTCCAGGACCGGTGTCAGACCTCCGGGTCACGCGGGTGACCTGGAGGACTGACCGGTGGTGCTGGATCAGGCGGTCACGTGGGACTGGTAGCGCGCGATCTTCGCGAACTCCTCCGGGTCCAGGCTCGCCCCGCCGACGAGCGCCCCGTCGACGTCGGGCTGCGCCATGATCTGCGCGACGTTGCCCGACTTCACGGAGCCGCCGTAGAGCACGCGCACGCCGTCGGCGACGGCCGTGTCGTACAGCTCGCCGAGCACCCGGCGGATCGCACCGCAGACCTCCTGCGCGTCCTCCGGGGTGGCGACCTCGCCGGTGCCGATGGCCCACACGGGCTCGTAGGCGACGACGACGTTCGCCACCTGCTCGGCCGGCACGCCGGCCAGCGCGGCCTCGACCTGCGCGAGCGTGTGCGCGACCTGGTCGCCGGCCTTGCGGACCTCCAGGCCCTCGCCGACGCACAGGATGGGCGTGAGGCCGTGCGCGAACGCAGCCCGCACCTTGTCGTTGATCAGGGCGTCGGACTCGGCGTGGTGCTCACGACGCTCCGAGTGCCCGATCACCACGTAGGTGCAGCCGAGCTTCTCGAGCATCGCGCCGGAGACCTCACCGGTGTACGCGCCCGACTCGTGCTTCGAGACGTCCTGGGCGCCGTAGACGAGCTCCAGCTTGTCGCCGTCCACCAGCGTCTGCACCGACCGCAGGTCGGTGAACGGCGGCAGCACCGCCACCTCGACCGCCGTGTAGTCGTGCTTGGCGTCCTTGAGGGACCAGGACAGCTTCTGCACCGTGCTGATCGCCTGCTGGTGGTCGAGGTTCATCTTCCAGTTGCCCGCCATCAGGGGCGTGCGAGTGGTTGCCACGTGTTTCTTCCTTCGTTGAGGGGTACGAGGGGAGCCGGTCAGCCGGCGCTTGTCTGCCGCCTGAGCCTGCGGCTCAGTCGGCCAGGACGGTGAGGCCGGGGAGCTCCTTGCCCTCCAGCAGCTCGAGGCTCGCGCCACCGCCGGTCGAGATGTGGCTGAACCCGGCCTCGTCGAAGCCGAGCGCGCGCACGGCCGCTGCCGAGTCACCGCCACCCACGATGGAGAACGCGCCGTCGGCCGTCGCGTCGATGATGCCCTGCGCCACTGCCGTGGTGCCCGCGGCGAACGCCTCGAACTCGAAGACGCCCATCGGGCCGTTCCACGCGATGGTCTTCGCGTCGGCCAGCTTCTCGGCGAACAGCTTGCCCGACTCGGGGCCGATGTCGAGGCCCATCGTGCCGTCCGGGATCGCGTCCGCGGCCACGACCTGGTGGGGCGCGTCGGCGGCGAACGAGTCGGCGGCGACGATGTCGACCGGCAGGACGATCTCGACGCCGTTCTCCTGCGCCGAGGCGATGTAGCCCCGCACGGTCTCGACCTGGTCGTCCTCGAGCAGCGAGCTGCCCACCGCGTGGCCCTGCGCCTTGAGGAACGTGAACACCATGCCGCCGCCGATGAGCAGGCGGTCCGCCTTGGTCAGGAGGTTGGCGATGACGCCCAGCTTGTCCGAGACCTTGGAACCGCCGAGCACGACGGCGTAGGGGCGCTCGGGGTCTCCGGTGGCCTTCGACAGCGACTCGACCTCGTTCAGCACCAGATCGCCGGCTGCGGCGGGCAGCACCTGCGCGATGTCGTACACCGACGCCTGCTTGCGGTGCACCACGCCGAAGCCGTCCGAGACGAACGCGTCCGCGAGCTGGGCCAGCTCACCGGCGAGCTCGGCCCGCTCCGCGTCGACCTTCGAGGTCTCGCGCGCGTCGAACCGGACGTTCTCCAGGAGGGCGACCTGGCCGTCCGCCAGGGCCTCGACGGTCGCCTGTGCCGACGCACCGACGAGGTCCTCGGCGAGGGCCACGTCCTGGCCCAGCAGCTCGCCCAGGCGGGCCGCGACGGGCGCGAGGGAGTACTGCGGGTCCGGCGTGCCCTTGGGGCGGCCGAGGTGCGCCAGCACGACGACGCGCGCGCCGGCGTCGGCCAGCCGCTGCAGCGTCGGCAGGGCGGCACGGATGCGGCCGTCGTCGGTGATGACGGTCGTGCCGTCATCGTCGGACAGCGGCACGTTGAAGTCTGAGCGGACCAGGACGCGCTTGCCGCGCAGGTCGCCGAGGGAGTCGATGGTCTTCATGGGAGCACTCCAGGTCGAAGGTACCGGCAGGGGCCGTGACATGACGACGTCCGCGTGCGTCGGCTGGCCGGTGCGCACGCGGACGTCGGGGATCACGCTGGGAGAAAAGCCGTCAGAACTTCTCGCCGACGAACACGGTGAGGTTGACGAGGCTGTTCGAGTAGCCCCACTCGTTGTCGTACCAGGAGACGACCTTGACCTGGTTGCCGATCACCTTGGTGAGCTTCGCGTCGTAGATGCTCTGGTGCGGGTTGGTCACGATGTCCGAGGAGACGATGTCGTCCTCGACGTACTCCAGCACGCCCTTGAGCGGGCCCTCGGCGGCAGCCTTGACCGCCGCGTTGACCTCTTCGATCGTCACGTCGCGCGGCGCCTCGAACGTGAGGTCCGTGGCCGAGCCGGTGATCACCGGCACGCGCAGGGCGTAGCCGTCCAGCTTGCCCTTGAGCTCCGGGAGCACCAGCGCGACGGCCTTGGCGGCACCCGTCGTGGTGGGGACGATGTTCTGCGCGGCCGCACGGGCGCGGCGCAGGTCCTTGTGCGGGCCGTCCTGCAGGTTCTGGTCACCCGTGTAGGCGTGGATCGTGGTCATGAGGCCACGCTCGATGCCGATCGAGTCGTTCAGCGCCTTGGCCAGCGGGGCCAGGCAGTTCGTGGTGCACGACGCGTTCGAGATGATGTGGTGCGCCGCCGGGTCGTACAGCTCGTTGTTGACGCCCATCACGAAGGTGGCGTCCTCGTTCTTGGCCGGGGCCGAGATGATGACCTTCTTGGCGCCGGCGTCGATGTGCGCCTTCGCCTTGGTGGCGTCCGTGAAGAAGCCCGTGGACTCGATGACGATGTCCGCGCCCAGCTCGCCCCAGGGGAGGTTCGCGGGGTCGCGCTCGGCGAGCGCGCGGATCTTCTTGCCGTCCACGATGATGTTCTCGTCGTCGAAGTCGACGGTCTTGCCGAGGCGGCCCAGCACCGTGTCGTACTTGAGCAGGTGCGCGAGGGTCTTGTTGTCGGTCAGGTCGTTGACGCCCACGACCTCGATGTCTGCACCCGACTCGACGAGAGCCCGGTAGAAGTTCCTGCCGATACGGCCGAAGCCGTTGATGCCGACGCGGATGGTCACAATGCCCTCCTCAGGGGGCGCCGGCCGTCCCGGCGCACACGTTTCCTTGTATCTGTCGCCACTGGCGTCGATGGTCGACGGCGCAGTGCGTTGCCGGGTAGTCCGCGCACCGCGACCTCGCGACGACCCGTACGGGAAACGCGATGGTCACGGCGTCGTCACCTGACGATTTCGAGCCTATACCCGAACCCGGCCGAACCGTGACCGAGGCGAGACAGCGTGGAACTCAGGGTTCTGTTCGTTCTCACAAGACGGATCATGCGGTCAAGGCTCAGGGTCGGGGGTCGAGGCTCGGGGGTCGAGGCTCAGAGATCGAGCAGGTCGGCCGGCAGCCCGGCCTCGGTGTCGGGGATGCCCAGCTCGAGGGCGCGCTTGTCCGCCGTGGACAGCAGGCGGCGGATCCGGCCGGCCACGGCATCCTTGGACAGCTGCGGCTCGGCCAGGCGGCCCAGCTCCTCGAGCGAGGCCTGCTTGTGCGCGAGGCGCAGCTCACCGGCCTGGCGCAGGTGGTCGGGCAGCTCGTCGCCGAGGATCTCGAACGCCCGCTGGACGCGGGCCCCGCAGCCACGGCGGCCCGGGCGGACCGTCGCAGGTTCGCGTCGTCGAAGTTCGCCAGGCGGTTCGCGGTGCCGCGCACCTCGCGGCGCTCGCGGCGCTCCTCCCAGACCTTGAGGGTCTCCGGTGCGCCGATCCGCTCCAGCATGCGCCCGATGGAGTCACCGTCCCGGATCACCACGCGGTCGATGCCGCGCACCTCCCGGGACTTGGCCGCCACGCCCAGACGGCGTGCGGCGCCCACGAGCGCGAGCGCTGCCTCCGGCCCGGGGCTGGTCACCTCGAGCGCCATGGACCGGCCCGGCTCCGTCAGGGAGCCGTGCGCCAGGAACGCGCCGCGCCATACGGCCTCGGCCTCCTGCACCCCCGCCGACACGACCTCGGGGAGCGAGGCCGCGCACGGGCCGGCCGCGCGGGTCGAGCAGGCCGGTCTGACGGGCGAGCGACTCGCCCTCCCGTACGACCCGCACCACGAACCGCGAGCTCTTCCGCAGGCCGCCCGCCTGCACCACGATGAGCTCGCTCGTGTGCCCGTACAGGTCGTGGATGGCATGCCGCAACCGGGTCGCCGCCGACTCCGTGTCGAGCTCCGCCTCGATCACTACCCGGCCGGAGATGATGTGGAGACCGCCGGAGAACCGCAGTGTCGCCGAGACCTCTGCCTTACGGCAGGACGTCTTCGCCACCCGCACCCGCGCGAGCTCCTCCTTGACCTGTCCCGTGAGCGCCATGGCGTCATACTGCCATGGTCACGCGGAAGACAACCGGGTGGAATCGCGGACACTCGGGCGAATTGTCCCGGCGTGTCGCCTGAGGGCCGGTCAGACGTCCCCGTAGACCCCCTCGAACACGTCCCGGTAGGCGGCCGCCAGCCGCAGCCCGTCGTGCCGGGCGGTGTCGTCGCCCCGCCGGACCTGACGCATGATCACGCGAGCGCCCATGGACGCCGCCGCGGCCTCCAGACCCGTGACGTCCTCGACGGCTGACGGGTCGGCGAGCACGGCATCGATCCGCAGCCCCGGCGCGTGCTTGTGCAGGGCCTCCAGGTGGTCGACGGCGGTGAGGCCCGCCGTCTCCCCGTTCTCGGCCGACAGGTTGAGCGTCACGCAGCGGCGCGCCTTCGTGCTGTGCAGCGCGTCGGCGAGCGCCGGCACGAGCAGGTGGACCAGCACCGACGAGTACCAGGAGCCCGGCCCGAGCACGACCCAGTCGGCGTCGAGCACCGCCTGCACCGCCTCCGGGGAGGCGGGCGGGTCGGCGGGCAGCAGCCGCAGCTGTTCGATCCGGCCCTCCGTGACGGCCACCCTGCTCTGCCCGACCACCGTCTCCAGTGCGGGTTCGGGCGCCCCGGTGCCGCGGCGTGCCGCACGTCGGCCTCGACCACCAGCGGCACCGACGCCATCGGCAGCACCCGGCCACGGGCGCCGAGCAGCCGGCCCACCCAGTCGAGGCCCTCCACCTCGTCGCCGAGCAGCTCCCACAGGGCCACGATCAGCAGGTTGCCCATCGCGTGGTTGTCCAGCTCGCCCGACGACGAGAAGCGGTGCTGCAGCATCGCGCTCCAGGTGCGGCCCCACTCGGAGTCGTCGCACAGGGCCGCCAGCGCCATCCGCAGGTCGCCGGGCGGCAGCACGTCGAGCTCCTCGCGCAGGCGCCCGGAGGAGCCGCCGTCGTCGGCGACGGTCACGACCGCCGTGAGGCGGTCGGACATGAGGCGCAGCGCGGACAGGCTGGCGGACAGGCCGTGGCCTCCGCCCAGGGCGACGACCGAGGGGTTCTTGCTCCACTCCGGTGCGGGGATGTCGGGCACCCCCGGTGCGTGGGGGATCATTCGCGGCCCAGATCACGCGCCGAGACGGAGACGAGCTGGCCCCGGGCGCGGAGTCGTTCGGCGATGGCTTCGGAGATGGCGACGGAGCGGTGCTTGCCTCCCGTGCATCCCACGGCGATGGTCACGTAGCGCTTCTCCTCGTTGAGATAGCCGGCGAGCACCGGAGCCAGGGCGTCGACGTAGCGGTCGATGAACTCGACGGCGCCCGGCCGCGCGAGCACGTAGTCGCGCACCGGCTGGTCCCGTCCCGTCAGGTGCCGGAGCTCGGTGATCCAGTACGGGTTGGCCAGGAACCGTACGTCCACCACGTGGTCGGCGTCCAGGGGGATGCCGTACTTGAAGCCGAACGAGATGACGTTCACCCGCAGCACCTCGTTGATGTCGTGCGCGAGCCACCCCCGGATCTCCCGGGCGAGGTCGTGCACCGACAGTCCCGACGTGTCTATCCGCAGGTCGGCCCGTGCGGCCAGGGTCGCGACCACGGACCGCTCCTCCGCGATGCCGTCGAGGATGCGGCCCTCGCCCTGCAGCGGGTGGGGCCGGCGGACCTGCTCGAACCGGCGCACGAGTACCTCGTCGCTCGCGTCCAGGAACAGGATCCGGTAGGCCACCCCGGCCTCCGTCATGTGCACGAGCACCTTGTCCAGCTCCGAGAAGAACTCCCGGCCGCGCACGTCCACGACGACGGCGACGCGCTCGATGCTCGACCCCTTGGCCATGAGGTCGACCAGGGGCACCAGCATCATCGGCGGCAGGTTGTCGACCACGTACCAGTCGAGGTCTCCAGCACGGCGGCCGCACGCGACCGGCCGGCGCCGGACATTCCGGTGATCACCAGGACCTGCGGTTCGCTGTGCTCGGGGGCGGGGCGCTGCGGCCTCCACCTCGGCGATCCCGTCGGGTGCGGTGGTGGGTGACGGCTCGGTGTTGCTCATGGGGCCAAGCATGCCAGCGTCAGCCCTTCAGAGCTGCCACCACGGCCTCCGCCGTCTTGTCCCCCATACCGCGCACGCTGGCGATCTCCTCGACGCTCGCGGCCTTGAGGCGCTTGACCGAGCCGAAGTGGGTCAGCAGCATCTTCTTACGGGCCGGGCCGAGCCCCGGCACGTCGTCCAGCACGGAGGCGGTCATGCCCTTGCTGCGCCGCCTGCGGTGCTGCGTGATGGCGAACCGGTGCGCCTCGTCGCGGACGCGCTGGAGCAGGTACAGACCCTCGCTGGAGCGCTGCAGGATCACCGGGTAGTCGTCGCCCGGCACCCACACCTCCTCCAGTCGCTTGGCGAGGCCGCAGAGCGCGACGTCGGTGATGCCGAGCTCGTCCAGCGCCTGCTTGGCGGCGGCGACCTGCGGCGGTCCGCCGTCCACCACGACGAGGCTGGGCGGGTAGGCGAACCGCGGCTTCTCCTCCGGTGCGTCGGCGTCCACCTCGCCGCCGGACAGCTCCGCGGCCATCTCGACGTCGTTGGACCTGAGCCGGTCGGCCAGGTAACGCTTGAAGCGCCGCGTGATGACCTCGTGCATGGCCTCCGTGTCGTCGCGGGCGCCGTCGCCGTCCGACCCCGGATGCTGAACGAGCGGTACTCGCTCTTGCGCGGCAGACCGTCCTCGAAGACCACCATCGACGCCGACTGGTAGGTGCCCTGCGTGTGCGAGATGTCGTAGCACTCGATACGCAGGGGCGCGGACTCCAGGTCGAGCGCCTCCTGGATCTCCGCCAGGGCCTGGCTGCGCGTCGTGAGGTCACCCGCGCGGCGCGTGCGGTGCACCATGAGCGCGTGCTCGGCGTTCTTGCGGACGGTGGCCGCGAGCTCCTTCTTGTCGCCGCGCTGCGGCACGCGCACGTCCACCCGTGCGCCCCGCAGGCCGGAGAGCCACGCGCCGACCTGCTCCAGGTCGGGCGGCAGCACCGGAACGAGGACCTCGCGCGGCACCGCGTCGCGGGCCTCCGGCCCGTCCACCTCCTCGGCGGCGCCGTACACCTGCTGCAGCAGGTGCTCCACGAGCTCGCCGTCGGTGACGTCCTCGACCTTCTCGACGATCCAGCCGCGCTGGCCGCGGATGCGTCCCCCGCGGACGTGGAACACCTGGACGGCAGCCTCGAGCTCGTCGCCCACCAGGGCGAACACGTCAGCGTCCGTGGCATCGCCGAGCACCACCGCGTTCTTCTCCGTGGCCCGCCGCAGGGCCTCGATGTCGTCCCGCAGGCGGGCCGCCTGCTCGTACTCCATCTCGGCGGCCGCCTCCTGCATGCGCTTCGTCAGCCGGCGCTCGAACTTGGCGGTGTCGCCCGCCATGAAGTCGCAGAAGTCCAGGACGAGTGCCCGGTGGTCGTCGACGCTGATGCGCCCCACGCACGGCGCCGAGCACTTGTCGATGTACCCGAGCAGGCACGGCCGGCCCGACTGGCCGGCCCGTTTGTAGACGCCGGCCGAGCACGTCCGGATCGGGAAGACCCGCAGCAGCAGGTCGAGGGTCTCCCGGATGGCCCAGGCATGCCCGTACGGGCCGAAGTAGCGTGTGCCCTTGCGCTTCGCCCCGCGCATGACCTGGGCGCGCGGCACCTCCTCCCCCAGCGTCACGGCGAGGTACGGGTACGACTTGTCGTCCCGGTACTTCACGTTGAACCGCGGGTCGTACTGCTGGATCCAGGTGAACTCGAGGGCGAGCGCCTCGACCTCCGTGCCCACCACCGTCCACTCGACCGACGCCGCCGTCGTCACCATCCGCCGGGTGCGCTCGTGCAGGTTGGCGACGTCCTGGAAGTAGTTCGCCAGACGCTGCCGCAGGTTCTTCGCCTTGCCCACGTAGATGACCCGGCCGTGCTCGTCACGGAACCGGTAGACACCGGGCGACGTCGGGACCTCTCCCGCCTTGGGTCGATAGGTAGCTGGATCCGCCATGTCCCCAACCTATGCGCTGCCACTGACACCACGGGACCGGCCGCGGCCGGTCCCGTGGTAGGTCAGGAGGAGAGTGCGAGGGGCGTGGGCGAGCAGTGCACCGGGAAGTTCACCGACCGCGCGATGAAGCACATGGCGTGCGCCTTGTGGTGCAGGGCGGCGACGTGCTCGTCCGTCGCGAGCTCGCCCGGGTCCACCACGACCTTCGGGTGCAGCGTCACGTCGGTGAACGCTCCCTCGCCGCGCGCCTCGACCCGCATGGTGCCCGTCGCGGAATCGCAGTACTCGCGCACGATCAGGCCGGACTCTGCCGCGAGGTGCAGGAACCACAGCATGTGGCACTGGCTCAGGCTCGCGACGAACAGCTCTTCCGGGCTGTTCCGCGTCGGGTCGCCCCGGAAGGCCGGGTCCGAGGACCCGAGCAGGGGCGGCTTGTGCGGCAGGTCGATCTCGTGGTCCCGCGAGAACGCGGCGTACGACGACGTCCCCGTGTCCCCCGCGCCGGTCCACCGCACCGTGACGGCGTAGTCATGCGTGGCTCCGCTCATGGGGTCAGCGTAGCGGCTGGTGGTCTGGATCACACCGCACCTCAGGGCGGCGTGGCCGGGAGAAGTCCACGCCGGTACGCCTCGCCGACGGCGGCCGCGCGGTCGCGCACCCCGAGCTTTCCGTAGACGTGCAGGAGGTGCGTCTTGACGCTCGCCTCGCTGATGAACAGGCTGCGCGCGGCCTCGCGGTTGGACGTGCCGCCAGCCACCAGGGCGAGGACCTCGAGCTCGCGCGCGGTCAGGACCGGGGGCGCCGGACGGCGTACCTGGCCCATGAGATGGCCCGCCGCCGCCGGGGCGAGCACCGCCTCGCCCCGCCGCGCGGCCCGGACCGCAGCGGCGAGCTCGTCCGTACCGGCGTCCTTGAGCAGGTACCCGGTCGCGCCCGCCGCGACGGCGGGCAGCACGTCCGTCTCGCCGTCGAACGTGGTGAGGACCAGGACCCGGACGTCCGGCGCTCGCTCGCGCAGCTGCGCCGTCGCCTCGACCCCGTCCAGCACCGGCATCCGGAGGTCCATCAGCACCACGTCGACGTCGCCGCGCACCGCCCGCGCGACGGCCTGGCGCCCGTCGGACGCCTCGCCGACCACGGTGATGCCGGGGTCGTCCGCGAACGCGCCACGCAACCCGTTGCGCACCACGGGATGGTCATCGGCGATCAGGAGCCGGATGGGAGGCTCGGCGGCGTCGGGCCCGTTCATGGGCGGAGCAGCCCGGTCGAGCCGACGGCTCCCGCCAGGGCGGCACTGCCTGCCGAGACGCTCGCGCTGATCGCCGTCCCCTCACCGGGCGAGCTCTCCACGACGAGGGCCCCGCCGACGCCGGCGAGCCGCTCCCGCATCGTCGTCAGACCGAAGGCCGGTGCCACCGCCTCCGGCGAGAAGCCCGAGCCGTCGTCCCGGACGTCCAGCAGGACCGTGTCGTCCAGATAGCTGAGCGTCACTCCTACCCGGCTCGCGGCCGCGTGCCGGGCCACGTTGGTCAGGGACTCTTGAGCCGCACGGAAGAGCGCCACCTCCGCGGCAGGTGCGAGCGGGACCGCGGCACCCGTGACGTCGCAGGAGCAGACCACACCGTGGTCCGCCGCCCAGCGCTGCGACAGGTCGGCCAGCGCCTCCGGCAGCCGGGAACCCACGAGCTCGCCCGGGTGCATCGAACGCACGGAGCGCCGTGCCTCAGCCAGCGAGTCCCGTGCCAGGTCGAGAGCCCGGTCGACGTGCGGGCGCGCCCGGTCGGGGTCGTGCCACACGCGCTGCGCGGCCTGCACCTGGGTGACGATCCCGGTCAGGCCCTGCGCCAGCGTGTCGTGGATCTCCCCGGCCAGGCGACGTCGCTCGTCCGCTACCCCCACCTCGCGTGCGTGCTCCACGAGCCGAGTGTGCAGCCGCTCGTTCTCCGCGAGCGCCGCCTCCAGGCGGGCGACCGAGCGCTGCTGCTCGCGCTGCTGCTCCATGCCCCGGACGGAGAGCACGTAGCCGCCCGAGATCGCGACGGTCTGCACCGCGACGACGAGGACGAGGATGCCGATCGACCGGAGCGTCGGTTCCGGGCTGATCGTCACGAGGTTGATGACGAGCGACGTGGCGAGCACCCCTGCGGTGACCGCCGACCACGAGCGCGGGTGTGCCAGGTAGTAGGCGTGGAAGAACCCGGCGATCACGAAGATGACGAAGTAGTCGTCGAGCGTCGCGAGCACCGCCGAGAGGGCCAGCAGGCCGGCCAGGTAGACGACGGTCGCCACCCGGCCGCGGGCGAGCGGGTCGTGCCTCGTGTGGCCGACGAGGATCCACCCGCCGGCCAGCACGACCAGCGCGAGCTGCACCATCCGGTCTGCCGGGCCGACAGCCCCCTGGGCCGGCACCGCGAGGCTGAGGAGGAGGGGGACGAGGAGCAGGATCCAGGGCAGGGCCACCAGGAACGCCTCGAACCGCAGCCAGATGTCCGGCCCGCGCAGGTCGGCGCGCCACTGGCGCACGGACCAGAGTCGGGGTGTCACGTCGTCGTCCACCGGACCGCTCTCCTTCCCGTCGTGGTACATCGTGACAGGCGGCGGCGTCAGAGCACCCGGCGCGCGCCGGGGATGGCGCGTAGCCCTCGTGCCGCGGCCCAGCACGCAGGGAGCGCCGTGACCGCGAGCAGGGCGAACTTCGCGACGGCGGGCGCGTCGACCGGGGCGAGGACCAGCGCGAGCAGCACGACCACGGGCCCGTGGACGAAGTACACGGCGTAGGCGTTGTCGGCAAGGAAGCGCAGCGGTGGACCTTGCGCCGCGAACCAGGTGCGGAACAGGACGAGCGCAGCGGCGGTCAGACCGAGCGCCATGGCGACGGTCGCGGCGGCGACCACCAGCGACTGCCAGGACCCGCCGCCGGCGAAGGTATCCGGTGAGGTGATCACCACCGCCAGATACACCGCGACGCCGGCCACGGCGGCGGCAGCACCCGTCCAGGCGACCCGCACCGTGAGCGCGTCCAGCCAGCCTCGGCGCAGGGCCAGCGTGCCGAGCCAGAAGAACGTCACGTACAGCGGCAGGTGGTCGGGCGTGGGCAGGCCCACGACGGGCCAGGTGGTCTCGGTCGGCACCAGGATGCGCCACAGCCAGACCACGGTGGTCAGGCCCGCCGCGACGGCAAGGACCGTGCTCGTCCGGGGCAGTCCCTGCCCGACGACGGGGACCGGGGGCCTGGCCCGGCGCAGGTGCCGCCACCCAACGTAGAGGAGAGACATGACCAGGAGGGTCTCGACGAACCACATGTACTGCGGGGTGGCCACGTCCACCCACCACTGCAGGGGCGACGTCCCAGCGCCGGCCGGCGGGTAGTCGTGCAGGTTCATCAGCGGGTTCAGCACGACCAGGAACGCCAGCAGCGGGATCCCCAGACGACGCATCCGGTCCAGGGAGAACGCTCGCGCACCCTTGCGGTCGACCGACCCCGGTGCGAACAGGCCCGAGATCGCGAAGAACGCGCTCATGAACCACATCTGGTTCAGGACGAGGAACAGGAGGAGCAGGGCCGACGTCGGGCCGCGGCCCGGTTCGTGATACGGCCACACGGGCAGGGGGCTGTAGACGACGGCCGCGTGGTGCAGCACCACGAGAACGGTCAGCCAGAGACGGAGGTTGTCCACGTACGCCAGGCGGGGCGCGGCCGGTGTGCTCATGCATCCAGCGTCGCCCGGAGCAGGGCGGGGCGGAGCAGCCGCCGGGCCCACCGATCGGTGGATGTCCGGTCAGCCGATCGGTGAACGCCCGGTTCACCGATCGGCCGCCGCACGACAGCCGGTCCCACGTGACCGGACGGCAGTCCGGTCCACGCACGACGACGGGCCTCAGGCCGTGGCGCCCGCCTTGGCCTTCGTGGCCCGCTTGGCCGCCGGCTTGCGCTTGGCCGACCCGTTCGCCGCCGCGAGCACCGGGACCTCCCCCGCACGCTCGTGCCCGTCGAGGATCTCGGCAAGGTAGGTACCGGTGTGGCTCTCCGGGACCGCCGCGACGTCCTCGGGCGTGCCCTGCGCCACGACGTTCCCGCCGCCGCTGCCGCCCTCGGGACCCATGTCGATCACCCAGTCGGCGTTCTTGATCACGTCGAGGTTGTGCTCGATCACGATGACGGTGTTGCCCTTGTCCGCCAGCGACTGCAGCACACCCAGCAGGCGCCGGACGTCCTCGAAGTGCAGGCCCGTGGTCGGCTCGTCCAGCACGTAGGCCGAGCGTCCGGACGACCGCTTCTGCAGCTCCGCCGCGAGCTTGACGCGCTGCGCCTCACCGCCGGACAGCGTGGGTGCCGGCTGCCCGAGCCGCACGTAGCCGAGGCCGACGTCGACCAGTGTGGACAGGTGCCGCGAGATCGCGGGGAAGGCCTTGAAGAACTCGGCCGCCTCCTCGATCGGCATGTCCAGCACGTCGGCGACCGTCTTGCCCTTGAAGTGCACCTCGAGCGTCTCGCGGTTGTAGCGCGCGCCGTGGCACACCTCGCACGGCACGTAGACGTCCGGCAGGAAGTTCATCTCGATCTTGATGGTGCCGTCACCGGCGCACGCCTCGCAGCGCCCGCCCTTGACGTTGAACGAGAACCGGCCGGGGCCGTAGCCACGGACCTTCGCCTCCTCGGTCTCCGCGAAGATCTTGCGGATGCGGTCCCAGACGCCGGTGTACGTCGCGGGGTTCGAGCGCGGCGTGCGACCGATCGGACCCTGGTCGACGTGGACCACCTTGTCGAGCTCGTCCAGGCCCGTCACCCGCCGGTGTCGCCCGGCCACGCGCCGGGCACCGTTGAGCTGGTTGGCCATGACCGTGTACAGGATCGAGTTCACGAGGGTCGACTTGCCGGAGCCGGAGACCCCCGACACGACCGTCAGCACACCGAGCGGGAACGACACGTCGACGTCACGCAGGTTGTTCTCGTGCGCGCCGACCACCGTGACCTGGCGGCCCAGGTCGATCGCCCGCCGCTTGGCCGGTACCGGGATCGAGCGCCGCCCGGCCAGGTACGCGCCCGTCAGCGAGTCCTTCTGCTCCAGCAGGCCCGCATAGTCACCGGAGTGGATGACGTCGCCGCCGTGCTCGCCCGCGCCCGGACCGATGTCGACGATCCAGTCCGCCGCACGGATCGTGTCCTCGTCGTGCTCGACGACGATCAGCGTGTTGCCGAGGTCGCGCAGGCGCGTGAGCGTGTCGATGAGGCGCCGGTTGTCCCGCTGGTGCAGACCGATGGACGGCTCGTCGAGGACGTACAGCACGCCGACCAGCCCGGAACCGATCTGGGTGGCGAGCCGGATCCGCTGCGCCTCGCCGCCGGACAGCGTGCCCGCGGGGCGCTCCAGCGTGAGGTAGTGCAGTCCGACGTCGAGCAGGAAGCCGAGCCGCGCGTGGATCTCCTTGAGCACCTCGGCGGCGATCTGCGCCTCGCGTACACCGAGCTCGATGCCCTTGAGGAACTCGGCGGCCTCGCCCACGGGAAGGCGGCAGACGTCCGCGATGGACAGCCCGTCCACCTTGACCGCGAGCACCTCCGGCTTGAGCCGCGCACCGCCGCACGTGGGGCACGGGACCTCACGCATGTAGGCCTCGTACTTCTCCTTGGACCAGTCGGAGTCGGTCTCGCGGTGCCGGCGCTCCAGGAACGTGACGGCACCCTCGAACCCGGTCGAGTACTGCCGCTCGCGGCCCCACCGGTTCTTGTACTTGACGTGCACCTTGTGGTCCCGCCCGTGCAGGATCGCCTCGCGGGCGCGCTCGGGCAGCGCCCGCCACGGCACGTCCATGGAGAACTTCATCTCGTCGGCGAGCGCCGTGAGGACGCGCTCGAAGTACTCCGACGACGTCTGCGCCCACGGGGCGACGGCGCCACCACGCAGTGTCTGCTCGTCGTCCGGCACGATGAGGGCCGGGTCGACCTCCAGCCGGAAGCCGATGCCGGTGCACTCCGGGCACGCGCCGTAGGGGGCGTTGAACGAGAAGGTCCGTGGCTCGATCTCGTCGAGCGCGAGGGGGTGCTCGTTGGGGCAGGCCCGCTTCTCGGAGAACTTGCGGGTGCGCGCCAGGTCGTCGATGTCGGCGTCGACCAGGTCGATCATCACGAGGCCGTTCGCCAGTGTCAGCGCGGTCTCCACGGAGTCGGTGAGCCGACGCTGCACGCCCTCGCGCGACACGAGCCGGTCCACGACCACCTCGATGTCGTGCTTCAGCTTCTTCTCCAGCGCCGGCGGGTCGGTCAGCTGTACGACCTCGCCGTCGACCCGGGCGCGCGAGAAGCCCTTGGCCTGCAACTCCTTGAACAGGTCCGCGTACTCGCCCTTGCGTCCGCGGACCACGGGTGCCAGCACCTGGTACCGCGTGCCCTCGGCCAGCTCGAGGATCTGGTCCACGATCTGCTGCGGCGTCTGGGACTGCACCTTCTCGCCGCACACCGGGCAGTACTGGGTGCCCGCGCGTGCGAAGAGCAGACGCAGGTAGTCGTACACCTCGGTGATGGTGCCGACGGTGGAACGCGGGTTGCGGTTCGTCGACTTCTGGTCGATGGACACCGCGGGCGAGAGACCTTCGATGAAGTCGACGTCCGGCTTGTCCATCTGGCCCAGGAACTGCCGCGCGTACGCGGACAGGGACTCGACGTACCGGCGCTGCCCTTCGGCGAAGATCGTGTCGAACGCGAGCGACGACTTACCGGAGCCGGACAGCCCCGTGAACACGATGAGCCGGTCCCTGGGCAGATCCAGGGATACGTTCTTGAGGTTGTGCTCTCGGGCACCCGAGACGACGAGACGATTGCTCACACAGGCATCCTAGGGCGACCGACTGACATTCGCACGCCTGTTCTATGAGAGATCCTGACAGACTCGTCACAGCCGCCCGTCGGTCACCGCACGGCACGGCCGCCGGCCACGCCGGCCCGCCGCACGCGAGCCTGCAGGTCGAGGGCGCGCAGCAGGTCCTGCTCGTGGGCGTAGGACCCGTCGACGAGGCGGCGCCGCACGTCCACGACCTCTTGCGCGTACTCCGCCGCCGTGTCGAACGTCTCCAGATCGAGGTGGATCGACACCATGTTCGACAGCGCCGCCGCCAGGCCCGGCAGGTGGAGCTCGGGGCTCCGGCGGGCCAGGTCCCTGCGCACACGCACGGCCTCCGCGGTCGGCTCGACGCCCTCCTCCGAGCGCCCCGCGTCGATGAGGGCGGCCCCGAGGTTCAGGAGTGCGTCGGCCAGGTCCGGCTCGAAGCGGTCCGGGTCGCCCGCGGACAGGCGCCGCAGCTGGGTGACGGCCTCCTGGGTGGGCGCGACGGCGTCCGCCGCCCGGCCCAGCTCCGAGAAGAGCACCCCCAGGTTGGACAGCGACCGCGCCAGGTACTCCTCGCCGGGCTGCCCCTCCTCCGCCAGCCCACGCCGGATCGCCACCGCCTCCTGCTCCAGTGGCAGGGCCTCCTCCGGCTCGCCGGACCGGGAGTGCGTGACCGCGAGGTTCGAGAGCGAGGCCGCGAGCATCCGGCGGTAGCGGGTCGGGTTCTCCCGCACGAGCCGACGCCGCAGTAGCACGGCCTCCCGCTCGATGGCTATCGCCTCGTCCAGGTCGCCGAGCCGGGAACGCACCGCGCCGAGCGACGCGAGGGTGTACGCCAGGGTCCAGGTGTGCGTCGCGGGGTTCTCGCGCGTGAGCTCGCGCCGCAGGGCGACGGCCTCGCCGAGCGGCTCGATCGCCGACCGGTCCCGGCCGAGCGCGGCGTACGCGTTGCCGAGGTTCGTCAGCGCGAACCCGAGCAGCGGGCGGTGCCGCTGCTCGGCCTGCAGCACGAGCCTGCGGCTGAGCTCCACCGCCTCCTCCGCGCACGGGAGCGCTTCCGCCGGCCGGCTCTCGGTCAGCGCCACCGCGCGGTTGGAGAGCGTCTGCGCGAGCGAGACGCCCCACTGTCGCGGATCGCGCGCCACGAGCCTCCGCAGGATCGGGATGACCTCCGCGTTGCGCGCCTCGTGCTCCTGGGGCCGGCCGGTCTCGACCAGGCTGACCGTCAGGCTGATCAGGGTGCGGGCCAGCTCTGGCTCCACCCAGCTCTTGTCGCGCTCGGGAGCCGTACGGCACAGCTCGAGCGACTCCAGCTGCAGCGTCAGTGCCTTCTGTGTGAGACCGGCCCCCCAGTGCGCGGTGCTCAGCGTGTTGATCGCGTCGATCAACGCCGTGCGATACCGGTCCGGGTCCCCTGCTGCCAGGCGCCGCCAGGCCGCGACCGCGTCGTCGAGGGTGTCGAGCGCCTCCGCCAGCCGGCCGGCGTCCCGCAGCGCGGTGCCGAGGTCGACCTGCGCCTCGGCCCGGCCCGCCGGGTCCCGCGCCACCGCGACCGCCTGTGTGCCCCGGTCGACGTCGTCGACGGTCCCGCCGAGCAGGCTGCGCTGCTTGAGCAGGAACATCGTCCGCAGGGCACGCGGGTCGTCGCCGCAGGAGTCGGCGCCGCGCCGCAGGAGCTCGCCCGCCAGCACGGTGGCTCCGGGCATCTCGCCCAGCTCGACCTCCAGGCGGCGGGCGACCCGCACGACGCGCAGCGCCACCTTTCGGGACAGGCCCCACGTGCAGGAACCCACGAGGGCGACCGACCGGCCGAGCCGGTCCACGACGAGCAGGTCACCGACCCGGTCGTGCCCGGCGGCGCTCGTCCCGAGCCCCACCTCCGAGCCCTGCAGCCCGAGCAGCCAGCGTGCACCCGCGCGACCGGGCAGGCCCGGGACCACCCGGCGCAGCACGTCGCGTGCGCTCGCGACGTCGTCCGCGCCGAGCAGGCATGCCGCCGCCACCACGTCCTGGACCTCGTCGAGGGTCAGGTCGAGCCCGGCCTCCCGCGCCGACCAGGCCCACGAGCTCGCCGCGACGTCGAGCAGCGCGCGCACCGGGTTCGGCTCCGTCGCCGGGACCGGGGTGCCCGCCGCCTCGAGGGCGGCCAGGGCCGCGGCCGCGTGCAGGTCGACCACCCGGGTGGCACCGGCCGGCTCCGGCCTGCGCACGCCGGCCAGCCCAGGGTTCGCCACACCGAGGCGTTCGGCGAACGCCGCGACCGCGGCGTCCAGGACGGCATCGTCCGGGAGGCCTGGCGCGAGCGGCAGGCCCAGTGCTGTCTGCGTCGCGTCGCCGCGCTCGAGCTGCGCCCACAGCGTCGAACCCCAGCGCAGACGGCGCAGCCACTCCCCCGCGACCCGGGCGAGCAGCAGGACGCGGGTACGTCCCCGCGCCGGGCGGCCCACGGCGTCGAGCATCGCGCCCAGGCCGAGCCGGGTCGCGGCGTTGTCCACGACGAAGAGCACGTCGCCGTCGGGCCGCCCGCGGATCGCCGCGACCTCGCGGCCACGCGGCACGGGCACGACGCTCCAGCCGGACCGGCCCATCCGGCCGCCGAACTCGTGCGCGAGGCGAGTCTTGCCGAAGCCGGCGGGAGCGATGACGAGACGCAGGCTGATCGGCGCGGAGCTCTCGGCCCAGGCGCGCAGCTCGTCGAGCTCCTGCTCGCGGCCGAGGAACGGCACGACGGCCTGTGCGGGGTCGAGCAGGGTGGTCGGGCACCGGACGCCGTCCTGCGGCGGCTCGGCCGGAGCAACGGCGAGCGGGCCGCGGCGTACCGCCGTGCGGGCGGCCCGGACCGCGGCGGCCAACCGGGTCGACACCTCCGAGACCACCACGGTGTGCCAGTCAACCGGACGAACGTCCAACACTGCAAGGGGAACGAGCAGACTGATTCACCCCGATAACAAAGCGGGGTGGTCAGCACCACCGGTTCGCGACCGCCCTCAGCACCGAAGAACGCCGTCATGACGCCGTTTCGGCCCCCGGCCCGGTCGAACTGGAACCGACAATCGAGGCAAAGGTTGCATACCGCCCCGGATAGCGACATCCTTCCCTCGGCCGGGTGAAAGACCGGCCGCTCCACGACCGCACGGACGAAAGGCAGGCACGTGAGCCTGAATCTCAACAAGCTCGTCGACAAGGCGTACAACGACCAGAGCATCGCCGCGATCCTGGCGGCCCCGCCGTCGGCGCTGCTCGGCCTCACGCCGAAGCACGACGAGATGCTCGCCGAGCTCAAGATCAAGACGATCGAGGATCTGGGCAACTGGCAGCACGCGGTCCACGCGCAGGCGCTCGTGACGCTCGCCGACGCCGAGGTGCCCTCGGTGGACGGGGACAAGTGAGCCCGACGGGCTCGTCGCGGTAGACGAAGGACGGCGTCCGCCCACCTCGCGGTGGGCGGGCGCCGTTCCGTCAGAGGTCGAAGCGCGCCACGTCCCGCATCTTGTTGGTCGCGTCCAGGGCGGCGACCTTGTAGGCCTCCGAGAGCGTCGGATAGTTGAACACGGTGTCGACCAGGTGGTCCACGGTTCCGCCGGTGGTCATGATCGCCTGCCCGATGTGGATGATCTCGGTGGCCCCCGTCCCGAACACGTGGACGCCCAGCACCTTGCGGTCCTCGGTCGAGACGAGCAGCTTGAGCATCCCGTAGGAGTCGCCCACGATCTGCCCGCGGGCCAGCTCGCGGTACCGCGCGATCCCGACCTCGTACGGGATGCCCGCCTTGGTGAGCTGGCCTTCCGTGTCACCGCAGTAGGAGATCTCCGGGATGGTGTAGATCCCGATCGGCTGCAGCTCCAGGACCGACGAGACCGGCTCACCGAAGGCGTGGTAGGCCGCGAGCCGCCCCTGCTCCTGCGACGTCGCCGCGAGCGCCGGAAAACCGATCACGTCGCCGACGGCGTAGATGTGCTCGACGGCGGTGCGGAACTGCTTGTCGACCTGGAGCCGCCCGCGCTTGTCCGCCGCGAGGCCGGCGGCGGCGAGGTCGAGGCCGTCGGTGGAGCCCTGCCGGCCGGCGGAGTAGAGCACGCAGTCGGCCGGGACCCGCTTGCCGGAGGCCAGCGTGGTGACCGTCCCGTCGCTGCCCGTGTCCACGGACTCGACGGTCTCGCCCAGGCGGAAGGTGACCGACAGGTCGCGCAGCTGGAACTTGAGCGCCTCGACCACCTCGGAGTCGCAGAAGTCGAGGATCTTCTCGCGCGCCTCGACGACGGTGACCCGCGTGCCGAGCGCCGCGAAGACCGACGCGTACTCGATGCCGATCACGCCGGCGCCGACCACGACCATCGTCCGGGGCACCTCGGTCATCTCGAGGATGCCGTCGGAGTCGACGACGCGGACGTCGTCGAAGGCGATGTTCGCGGGGCGCGCGGGATGTGTGCCCACGGCGATGACCACCTTGTCGGCGCTCAGCCGGCGGACGACGTCGCCCTCGGGGTCCGTCACCTCGATGTCGTGCGGGCCGGCGAACCGGGCGGCGCCCAGCACGGTCTCGACCTGGTTGCGGGCGAGCTGGCTGCGCACCACCTCGACCTCGCGGCCGATGACGTGCTGCAGCCGGGCGAGCAGGTCCTGGACGGTGATGCGCTCCTTGAGCCGGTAGCTGGAGCCGTACACGTCCCGCATCTGGAGCCCGGTGAGGTACAGGGCGGCCTCGCGCAGCGTCTTGGACGGGATGGTGCCGGTGTGGAGGCTCACCCCGCCGACATGGTCGCGCCGTTCGACCACCGCCACCCGCTTGCCCAGCTTGGCGGCGCCGATCGCGGCCTTCTGGCCGCCGGGGCCGGAGCCGATCACGATGAGGTCGAAGTGGTTCTCAAGCGCATCCATGGTCCGAGTCTGCCGGTGCGAGCGCCCCCTGACGAACCACTTCATCAAGAATTAACCGGTCGTGGCAGGCTGACGCCCATGAGCACCTACGCCGTGAGCTACACCTACACCGACGACGTGGCGACCCGGGACGAGGTCCGCCCCAGCCACCGTGACTTCCTGCGCGACCTCAACGCCCAGGGCGTCGTCCGCGCCTCCGGCCCGGTCGACGGCGGAACCGGCGCCCTGGTCATCGTCGAGGCCGAGTCGGCCGACGCCGCCCTGGCGATCCTGGACGCCGACCCGTTCACCGTGCGCGGCGTGATCGCCGAGCGCGGGGTGCGGCAGTGGGACGTGGTGATCGGGGGGCTCGCGGAGTAGAGGACGGCAAAAATTCACCCCATACCAGGTCATGCAGATAGTTTTACGCAATAGTCACGTTCAGGGCATGGCGTGGGGCGTCCCGTGGTGCACATGATGCCAGTTCCAGTACGGCTGACTACGTTCGGGGAGGCACTGCATGACCTCTGTCGACAGCACCACGGTGGCCTATGAAGAGATCGGCCCGCACATCTGTGTGAAGCCCCCGTACTACGCGCTCGACGACCTGGCCAGCCCCGCTCCGGGGCTGGCCAGTGCCACTGTCCCGGTCCAGACGCCGACCGGGCGCCAGGCCACTCTGATCAACGTGGCGGAGGCCGGGCGGCACCTGGCCATCCTGGGCCTCTGCGCGGCCGCGACGACCAATCCGAGCACCAGGCAGCACTACTACCTCGCCCACCGCGGCGTCGGGCGGATGTACCCGCCCGCCGGTTCCCTGAGCACGCTCCGTGCCACGGCGAGCTCCCGGATGAAGGGCCGCCACCGTGCGGTCGCCGAGACCGAGCTGCGCGACGCCGACGGGAATCTCGTGGCCCGGCTCGACCTCGAGTACCTCGTCCTGTCCGTGCCCGTGTTCCGACGTCTGATGGGCACCGCCGGGGAGCCCGACGCGACCGAACCTGCCAATCCGTACAGCTCGGCGGCCCCGCTCGTCGACGTCGCCGCCGACCCCCACAGCGCCACCGCCAAGCTGGCGGTGGAGTCCGCCCTGTGCCGGGGGCACTTCGACGGCTACCCGGCGCTCCCCGTGTCCGTCGCGGGCTACGCCACGTTCGCGCTCTTCGACCACGTCCTGGATGCCGCCGCCGGACCCGACGCCCGGTGGCAGGCCGGCGTCTACCGGCTGCAGGCCGATCATCTCGCCGCGGCGGGCCAGACCTGCACCGTGGACGTGGAACCTTCGGATCCCGCCGAGCCGGAGGCGCACGACCAGGCCTTCACCGGCACGCTCCGGTCCGGCGACCGGAACATCTTCTCCATCCAGCTGGACTACACCATCGTCTGACCACCGGCGACCGCGATCGCCGGCGACGGCACCCCGACGCAGAACGGGCCGACGGCCGCGCCACCTCGGTGGACGCGGCCGTCGGCCTGCTGTACGTCGGTCGGCTCCGTCAGGCCGTCACTTGGCGGCCTCCACGCGGTCGTCGTGCGCCGACTTGATGAGGCTCGCCACCGTGCCGACCACGAGCGAGACGACGATCACGGTGAGCGACAGCCAGATCGGGATCTCGGGCGCCCAGTGGAAGCCGTGGCCACCGTTGATCCAGGAGATCGAGTTGGTGTGCAGCGCCTCGAGGATCAGCTTGATGCCGATGAAGCCGAGGATCGCCGAGAGCGCGTAGGGCAGGTACACCAGCCGGTCGAGCAGGCCGCCCAGCAGGAAGTAGAGCTGGCGCAGCCCCATCAGCGCGAACAGGTTGGTGCTGAACACGATGAACGGGTCCTTCGTGATGCCGAAGATCGCCGGGATGGAGTCCACGGCGAACAGGACATCCGTCGAGCCGATCGCCAGGAACACGATGATCATCGGTGTGAAGAGCCTGCGCCCGTCGACGGTCGTCCGCAGCTTGGCACCGTCGTACTGGTGGTGCAGTGGCAGGACCCGCCGCATCGCCCGGATGAGGGCGTTCTCCTTGTAGTCGTCGTGCTCCTCGGGCTTCTCCGGGATCGCCTGCTGGATCGCCGTGTAGATCAGGAACGCACCGAAGATGTAGAAGAGCCAGGTGAACTGCTCGATCAGAGCCGCGCCCGCGAGGATGAACGCGGCACGGAAGATCAGCGCCATGATGATGCCGACCATGAGGACCCGCTGCTGCTGCTCACGCGGGACCGCGAACCGGGCCATGATGATGACGAACACGAACAGGTTGTCGACGCTCAGGGAGTACTCCATGAGCCAGCCGGCGTAGAACTCCGCGGCCGGAGTGACGCCGCCGACACCCCAGACGACCACACCGAAGATCACTGCGAGCCCCACGTAGAAGCTCACCCAGATGGCGCTCTCCTTCATGGAGGGGATGTGCGGGCGGCGCCCGACGATGAGGAGATCGGCCACCAGCAGGACGATCATCGCGCCGAGTGCGACAGCCTCAAAGGTCACGGGTAGTTCGTGGACCATTGTTTCCTTCCGGAACAGGGAGGAACGCGCGACCGCATCGAGCCTCCGGTGTGTACAGCAGGGCACCGGAGGTCTTCCTCGCTCGCCCGTGCATCAGCCTGGCCGAAACCAGACGTCGACGCACTACGAGCCGGCCAGGCCGAGCTGGCGTCATCGGCAGCTGTGATGACGACCAAGCCGTTTCGAGGTACTCCCCTCCAACGGAGGGAAGCATACGGGACGCCACGTTTGTTCCCGAACATGACGTATGCCACCACCCGCCGCGCCATCCCACGATGCGGCAGTGGTTCCAGACCCGGCCGTCACTGCAGGCAGAACTCGTTCCCCTCCGGGTCCTGCATCACGACCCAGAACTCGCCCAGCTCGCTGCTCTCGGTGACGAGGGTCGCGCCGAGGGCCGACACCCGGTCCGCCTCGGCGCGGATCTTGGCGGCTCGTTCCGCACCCCGCAGGCCCTCGCTCACGTTCACGTCCAGGTGCACCCGGTTCTTGGCCGACTTGGGCTCCGGCACCTTCTGGAGATAGATGCGCGGTCCGACGCCGTCCGGGTCGCTCACGGCGTTCCGGTCGTTCCATCGTTCCTCGGGCAGGCCCCAGGCGGTCAGTGCCTCCTCCCACGTGGCGAACCCCTCGGGGGGCGCGTCGCGCACATAGCCCAACACCGCGCACCAGAACTCGCCGAGCGCCCGCGGGTCGGCCGCGTCGAAGGTCACCTGAAACGTCGTTGCCATGTTCGTGCTCCTGGTTCGTGCTCCTGGTTCGTGGTCCCGGCGGCACGACCACCGCCGGGGCTACGCCGTCGCCGCCTGCATCTGCCGCAGCTCCTTCTT
Organism: Promicromonospora aerolata; assembly: GCF_042682255.1. Taxonomy (NCBI): domain Bacteria; kingdom Bacillati; phylum Actinomycetota; class Actinomycetes; order Micrococcales; family Promicromonosporaceae; genus Promicromonospora; species Promicromonospora aerolata. Next base: position 489,418 of record NZ_JBHUHF010000001.1, on the reverse strand, counting down.
GAGCCCCGATATCTCGTCCCGCAGCCGCGCCGCCACCTCGAACTGCAGCTCCCCGGCCGCGACGTGCATCTGGTCGGTCAGCTCCTGGATGAGCTCTGCCAGCTCGCTCGCCGCCACACCGGCCAGCCGGTTGCCGGACGTGGCGCCTTCCTTCGGCGCCCCCGGCACCGGTGCGCCCGCCCGGCCCTCGCCCTTGGCCTTGCGGTTCCGGTACCCGCCCGCCAGCAGCTCCTGGGTGTCGAGGTCCTCCCGGGCGAGCATGTCGGTGACGTCGGCGATCTTCTTGCGCAGCGGCCGCGGGTCGAGGCCCCGCTCGGTGTTGTAGGCGACCTGCTTCTCACGGCGGCGGGTGGTCTCGTCGATCGCCATGCGCATGGCCGGGGTGATCTTGTCCGCGTACATGTGAACCTGCCCCGAGACGTTACGGGCCGCACGGCCGATGGTCTGGATGAGGGACCGTCCGGAGCGCAGGAACCCCTCCTTGTCGGCGTCGAGGATGGCCACCAGCGACACCTCGGGCAGGTCCAGGCCCTCACGCAGCAGGTTGATACCGACGAGCACGTCGTACTCGCCGAGCCGCAGCTCGCGCAGCAGCTCGACCCGGCGCAGCGTGTCCACGTCGGAGTGCAGGTAGCGCACCCGCACGTTCCGCTCCAGGAAGTAGTCGGTCAGGTCCTCAGCCATCTTCTTGGTCAGCGTGGTCACCAGCACGCGCTCGTTGCGGTCGACGCGGTCGCGGATCTCCCCGAGCAGGTCGTCGATCTGCCCGGTCGTCGGCTTCACGACGATCTCGGGGTCGATCAGCCCGGTGGGTCGGATCACCTGCTCCACGACACCGTCCGACAGCGAGCGCTCGTAGTCGCCCGGCGTGGCCGACAGGTACACCGTCTGCCCGATGCGCTCGGTGAACTCCTCCCACTTCAGCGGCCGGTTGTCCATGGCGCTCGGCAGCCGGAAGCCGTGGTCGACGAGCGCGCGCTTGCGGGAGGCATCGCCCTCGTACATGGCGCCGATCTGGGGCACCGTCTGGTGGGACTCGTCGATGACGAGCACGAAGTCCTCGGGGAAGTAGTCGAGCAGCGTGTTGGGCGCGGTGCCCGGCTCGCGGCCGTCGATGTGCATCGAGTAGTTCTCGATACCGCTGCACGTGCCGATCGAGCGCATCATCTCGATGTCGTACGTGGTGCGCATGCGCAGCCGCTGGGCCTCCAGGAGCTTGCCCTGCTTCTCCAGCTCGGACAGCCGCTCCTCCAGCTCCTTCTCGATGCCGCCGATGGCGCGTTCCATGCGCTCGGGACCAGCCACGTAGTGTGTGGCCGGGAACACGTAGATCGACTGCTCGTTGCGCACCACGTCGCCGGTGAGCGGGTGCAGCGTCTGGATGGACTCGATCTCGTCACCGAACATCTCGATCCGGATCGCCAGCTCCTCGTACACCGGGATGATCTCCACGGTGTCGCCGCGCACCCGGAACGTGCCGCGCGTGAACGACATGTCGTTGCGTGTGTACTGCATGGTCACGAACTGGCGCAGCAGCTGGTCGCGCTCCACGACGTCGCCCACGTCGAGCCGGACCATGCGGTCCACGTACTCCTGTGGCGTGCCCAGGCCGTAGATGCACGAGACCGACGCGACCACGATGACGTCGCGGCGCGTCAGCAGCGACGACGTCGCCGAGTGCCGCAGCCGCTCCACCTCGTCGTTGATCGAGGAGTCCTTCTCGATATAGGTGTCCGACTGCGCGATGTACGCCTCGGGCTGGTAGTAGTCGTAGTACGACACGAAGTACTCGACCGCATTGTTCGGCAGCAGCTCCCGGAACTCCGTGGCGAGCTGCGCGGCGAGCGTCTTGTTGGGGGCCATGACGAGGGTCGGTCGCTGCAGCTTCTCGACGAGCCACGCGGTCGTCGCCGACTTGCCGGTACCGGTGGCGCCGAGCAGCACCACGTCCTTCTCGCCCGCCTGGACGCGTTCGGTCAGCTCGGCGATCGCCGCCGGCTGGTCACCTGCCGGTTCGTATTCGGAGATGACCTCGAAAGGGGCCACCGTGCGCTGCAGATCGGTCACGGGTCGCATGTGTCTACGGTACGACCGACCACTGACACTCCCCCACGAGGGATCTCGTCAGTGCAGCGTGCCCGCGGCCTCGGCCGCCTCGACGAGCTCACCACGGGCCGCGGCGAGCGCCGTGCGCACCACGATCTCCAGGGCGCGGGCGAGCGCCTCGAGCGGGAGGTGCGGTTCGCCGCCGTCGGCCAGGGCGGACGCCGCTGCCTCTCCCCCGACCTCTTCCGTGGTGCGCGGCACGTGCACGAAGCCCGACAGCACGTCCGGCCGCTCCGCCAAGGCGTGCTGGAGGGCGTAGAAGCTGGCGTTGCACACGTACGTCCCGGCGCTGTAGGTGACGCCGGCGGGGACACCCGCCGCACGAACGGCCGCGGCGGCGGCCTTGACCGGCAGGGTCGCGAACCGGGCGGCGGGGCCGCCGTCGGCCACGGGGGCGTCGACCGGCTGGGCTCCCCCGTTGTCAGGGATCCGGGCGTCCATGAGGTTGATCGCCACCCGCTCGACCCGCACCTGGGTGACGCCGTCGGCGAGGCCCACGGCGACCACGACGTCGGGCGCATGGTCGTCGAGCAGCCGCAGCAGCGGGCCGTCCGGCGAGCGCACCCGGTCGAACTCGACGGGAAGAACCGCCGTGACGAGCTCCTCGGGACCCGCCCACCGGGCGGCGAGGGCCTCGACCGCCTCCGCGGACGAGTTCACGGCGTCGCCGCCGAACGGCTCGAACCCTGTGACCAAGACCTTCATCACGCACGCTCCTCACCCGGGCCGTGCGGATCACGCCGGCCGGATCACACGGAGTCTGCCTCCGCCTCCTGCGCGACCTCTGCGGCCACGCGCTGCCACAGGGTATCGACCTGGGCGCGGAGGTCGTCCTCGCTCCCCGAACCGTCCAGGGTGAAGTCCGCGACCGCGAGCCGCTCGTCGTCGGCGGCCTGCGACGCGAGCCGGGAGCGTGCCGCGTCCTCGCTCAGCCCCCGCACCTCCACCAGGCGACGCACCCGCTGCTCCGCGGGCGTGTGCACCACGACGACCAGATGGAAGTGGCCGGCCTGACCGGTCTCCACGAGCAGCGGGATGTCGTGCACGACGACGGCGGCCGGGTCCGCGGCCGCAGCCCGGGCCTCCCGTTCCGCCGACAGCCGGCGCACCTCCGGGTGCACGATGTCGTTCAGGCGGCTCCGGGCGGCGGCGTCGGCGAAGACCAGGGCACCGAGCGCCGGCCGGTCGAGGCTTCCGTCCGGCGCCAGGATGTCGGCTCCGAACGCCTCGACGATCTCGGCGAGGCCCACCGAACCGGGTGCCACCGCCTCGCGGGCGAGCTGGTCGTGGTCGACGACGAGGGCGCCGAGCTCGGCCAGGCGTGCTGTCGCGACCGACTTGCCGGCCGCGATCCCTCCGGTGAGTCCGATGCGGAACATATAGTCCTTAGGGCCCAGGATCGTTGGAACGCTGCGGCGCGAGCACCGCAGGCTGTCAAGGCTACCTCCCCGGACGGGCACGGTCCCTTGCAGCCGTCGCCCGACCGTCAGACGCGGGCCGGCGTGCGAGCGGCCTGCCGCTCGGGCGTGAACGCCACCGGCAGGATCGCCGGGTAGCGGGACCACGGCGACGGCGCCCACGTGACCTGGGGGTCGGTGAGGCGCAGGTCGAGGCGCTCCATGAGGCTCTCCACGGCGATCTTCACCACGAGCCGGCCCGGCCGGCGCGCGGGGCAGGCGTGCGGCCCGACGCCGAACGACAGGTGCGACCGGTTGTTCGCCTCGAACAGGTCGTCGGTGGTGCGGACCCGCGGGTCGTTGTTCGCGGCGGCCACGCCCATCACGATGGCGTCCCCGGCCCGGATCCGCACCTTGCCGAGCGTGCAGTCCGTCACGGCGTACCGGGCGGGCAGGTTCGCCACGGGCGGCTCGCTCCACAGGGTCTCGTCCATCGCGTCGTCCAGGCCCCGGCGCACCCCCGTGACCCGTCCGGTGTAGCGCGGATCGGTGAGCATGCGCCGCAGCGTGGCCGCGATCCAGGTCACGAGCATCTCGTTGGCCGCGCAGATCGCGACCACCATGGAGTGCACGATCTCCGTGTCGTTCTCGAAGCTCGGGTGCTCCACGAAGCGGGCGGTCAGGTTCTGGCCGGGCTCCTCGCGGGTCGCGAGGACGTGGTCCAGGACGATCTGGTCCATGGTGGCCAGCGCCGTCACCGAGTCGCCGCCGTGCCCGAACACACCGCTCGCGCAGCGCAGCAGCGCGATGCCCTGCCGCTCGTCGAACCCGAACATGCCCGACACCGCCAGGAACGACACCGCCGCCGCGTACCCACCGATCAGGTCCGCGTGCCCCTGGGTGGCGAACGAGTCGATGAGCCGGCTGCAGACCCCGCGCACGAGGGCCGCCGTCTGTGCCTCGTCGATACCGGCGAACGCCTCGTCCACCGGGAGCCGCAGCCGCCGGTGGTCCGCGCCGTCGGCGTAGTACAGCGCCCGCCGCCCGGCCGGGGAGAGGATAGCGTGCAGGGTCGACCCCCGCGGCAGCCGCTCCTTCCAGTGCCGCGGGTCCCTGGCGAACACGCTCTCGGTGCGCATCACCTCCATCACCTCGGCGTGCCCCAGCACGAGCCAGCCCGGCACGCCGGGCTCGAGGTCCACGGGGGCCACCGGCCCCCATTGCTCCTGCAGCTTCCGCAGGGCCGCGGTCATGTCCTCCGCGCCGGTCAGGTCCACGAGCGCCACACGACCTCCGCTCCGCTGCGGTTCCGGGTCAGACATGGCCCTCCACCCGTCGATATTCATCGAATCATCCGCCGAAATATGGGGCGACCTGCGTAGACGCCCGATCGTGGGTTTCTATCACGGCCTGTGAAGAACACGTAACACCCGTGTGGTCCAGGTCACCCCCGGTCGACCCGCTACCTTCGTGCTGTCTGTGCGCGCGGGAGGGCACCGCGCGGAGCCGACGCCGGCAGGAGCCGTGTCGCGTGGGACCATGCAACCGTGAGCATGCACGGTGGCGGCGGAAGTATGGGCGGAGGCCGCGCGATGCGGTCGTTCACACAGGACGGCTCGGTCACCCAACAACGACTCGGCTGGCCCACGCTGCGGCGGATCGCGAGCTTCGCCCGGCCCTACCGGGGCAGGCTCATCGTGTTCGTGCTGATCCTGGCCCTGGAGGCCGCCGCGGGTGCGGCCACCCCCCTGCTCTTCCAGCGGATCATCGACCACGGCATCGTGGACGGCGACACCCGGTTGGTGGTCCTGCTGGCCGGTGCCGCCGCGCTGCTCGCCATCCTGGCCGCCGGGCTCTCCGTCGCGGACCGGCTCGTCTCGTCGCAGGTCGGCGAGGGACTCATCCTGGACCTGCGGATCGCCGTGTTCGACCACGTGCAGCGCATGCCCCTCGCGTTCTTCTCCCGGGCCCGCACGGGCGCCCTGGTGCAGCGCCTCAACGGCGACGTGCTCGGTGCCCAGCGCGCCTTCACCTCGACCCTGCAGACGGTCGTCTCCAACACGCTGACCATCGCCTTCACGCTCGCCGCGATGCTCACCATGTCGTGGGAGCTCACCCTCGGGGCCCTCGCCCTGGTCCCGCTGTTCGTGCTCCCCGCACGCTGGTTCGGCCGCCGCCTCGCCGTGCTGACCCGGCGCGGCATGGAGGTCGACGCCGACCTGGGCCAGGTCATGAACGAACGGTTCAACGTCTCCGGCGCCCACCTCGTGAAGGTCTTCGGCGATCCGGCCACCGAGTCCGAGCGGTTCGCCACGCCCGCCCGCGAGCGCCGCGACCTGGGTGTGCGGACCGCCCTGCTGGGCACCTGGTTCCGGGTGGGCCTGTCGACCATCGCGTCGCTCGCCGTGGCGGGCGTGTACGGGCTGGGCGGCCTGCAGGCGATCGCGGGTGAGCTCACCGTCGGCACGGTCGTCGCGCTCGCCACCTATCTGACGCGCCTGTACGGGCCGCTGACAGCGATGGCGAACGTCCAGGTCGACGTGATGACGGCGCTCGTCTCGTTCGAGCGGGTGCTGGAGGTGCTCGACCTGGAGCCGTCCGTGGCGGAGAAGCCGGACGCCGTCGACCTGCGGACCGCCGTCGCCGCCGGTGGCGCCTCCGTCTCCCTGGCGGGCGTGACGTTCCGGTACCCGCGGGCCGAGGAGGTGTCGCTCGCCTCTCTGGAGTCGGTGGCGGGACAGCGCAAGGACCCGACGGCCGACACGCTGCACGACGTCTCCTTCGAGGTTCCCGCCGGCTCCATGGTGGCGCTCGTCGGACCGTCGGGTGCGGGCAAGACCACGGTGTCGCAGCTGGTCAACCGGATGTACGACCCGACGTCGGGTGCGGTGCGCATCGCCGGCACCGACCTGCGCGACGTGACGTTCGCATCGTTGCGGGCCACGGTCGGCGTCGTGTCCCAGGACGCGCACCTGTTCCACGACACGATGGCGGCGAACCTCCGGTTCGTGCGCCCGGAGGCGACCGACGCCGACCTCGAGCGGGTGCTGCGCCAGGCGCGCATCTGGGACCTGGTCGACCGGCTCCCCGAAGGGCTCGAGACCGTGGTGGGCGACCGCGGATACCGGCTCTCCGGCGGCGAGCGACAGCGGCTCGCGATCGCGCGCCTGCTGCTGAAGGCGCCCGACGTCGTCGTGCTCGACGAGGCGACGGCACACCTCGACTCGGAGTCCGAGGCCGCCGTCCAGGTGGCGCTCGACCAGGCGCTCGCCGGGCGGACGTCGCTGGTGATCGCGCACCGCCTGTCCACGGTCCGCGCCGCGGACCTCATCGTGGTGCTCGACGACGGGCGGGTGGCCCAGTCGGGCACGCACGCCGAGCTGATCGCCACCGGTGGCCTGTACGCGGACCTGTACCGGACCCAGTTCGCGGAGACCGCCTGAGCCGGAGGTGAGCGCCGGCGGAGCGCCGAGGAACGAGGCGCACCGCCCGAAGCGAACCGCAGGCTCAGGCGGCAGAAGACGGCACCTGAGCCGGAGGTGAGCGCCGGCGGAGCGCCGAGGAACGAGGCGCACCGCCCGAAGCGAACCGCAGGCTCAGGCGGCAGAAGACGGCACCTGAGCCGAGCGGGTGCCTGAGCCGTACGGCTCGCCCGGCTACCGCGCCGCGGCGGGGTCTTTGATCGCCGCCTCGATCCGGGCCAGGACGGCGCGCGACCGCTCCAGCTCGGAACGGTACCGCTCGGGCAGGTCGGCGGCGAGCCTGCGCCGTATGTCCACCGCCTCGCGCGCGAGGCCCAGCGCCGCGGAGTTCTCCCCGACGGCGCTGAGCGCGCTGGCCAGGTTGGAGACGGCGAGGGCCAGTTCCGGCCGGTGCTTGTCCGGGTTCTCGAGCACGAGCTGGCGACGCATCGCAACGGCCTCGCGCATGGGCCGCAGTGCCTCGTTCGCCCTGTCCAGGTCGAGCATGGTGGCCCCGAGGTTGGCGAGCGCCTCAGCGAGCCCACTGCGGTACTTCTCCGGCTGGCCGCGCACGAGGCCCCGCAGCATGTCGACAGCTTCCTGCGTAGGGCACAGGGCCTCCTCGAACCGGCCGAGGTCGGCGTATCGCACACCCAGGTTGGACAGCGACTGGGCGAGGAACTTCAGCGACCGCACGTTCTGCGACGCGAGTCCACGGCGGATCGCGACGGCCTCCTCCTCGAGAAGGACCGCGTCGTCGTATCGGCCCCGCCGCGCATAGGTGACACCGAGGTTCGACAGGGAGTGCGCGAGGTAGTGCAGGTACCGGTCGGGATGCTCGTCTGCCAGCACCCGCCGGATCTTGAGCGCCTCCCGCTCCAGCCGGAGCGACTCGTCCGCACGACCAGTGGTCGAGTACAGGGCGCCGAGCGCCGACAGCGCGCTGGCCAGTTCCGGGCGCGTGCCCTGCTCGTTCACCTTCGCGAGCCGCCGCTGGAGGCCCAGCGCCTCGACGAGCACCGACTCCGCCTCCTCGGAGCGCCCCAGGGCCTCCAGGGTGGTACCGAGCTGGCCGAGCGACCACGCCAGCTCACCGAGGTGCTCTGGGCGGGCCTCGACCAGCCGGCGCCGGATCGCGACGGCCTCCGCGTTGGCGGGCAGCGCCTCCTCCGGTCGGCCGCTCTCGGTCAGGGCCTCGAAGTTGCCCAGCACCGCCGCGACGTGCGGCTCGTACTGCACGGGGTCGCCCTCGGCCAGGCGCCGGTAGATGTCGAGCGAGGCCCGCTGCGCCGCCTCGGACTCGCCCGTGCGACCGAGCTCCGTCAGGGACACCCCTGCGTTCTGCAGGGCGCGTGCATGCTCGGCGTCGGCCCACGGCGCGTCGCCCGGCGGGAAACCCCCGCACAGCGCGACGACCTCCTTCTGGACGGCGAGCGCGTCGTCGTGCCTACCGACCGCCCAGTAGCCCGTCCCGAGATTGTTCAGAGCACTGCACAGCGGCGGCCGGTACCGGTCCTCCTCGGTGAGCGCGAGGCGACGCCACAGGCCTACCGCCTCCCCCAGGAGCACCACGGCGGCGTCGGGGTCGCCCTCTGCGACCAGCACGAGGCCGAGGTCGGCCAGAGCCTCCGCGCGCACCGCGTCGTCGTCCCCGGCCCGGCGAGGTCCGCGATGCGGTGTGTGAGACGGTCCAGCACCGGTACGGCGAGCGGACCCGCCGAACGCGGCAGGCGGCGCGCCACCCGCATCAGGCAGGCCAGGTCCTTCGGGTGCTGGTCCGGCAGCGCGGACACGGCGACCGCGATCAGCTCACCGGTGACGTCCCGCTTCGCGGCGGGCCGGTCCAGGCTCATCCGCGTCGCCGCCTCCAGCACCTTGCACGCCTGCCCCTGTTCCAGGTCGCTCGTGCACGCGTCGATCAGCTCGTCCGACTCCGCCAGGACCCGCGCCACGAACAGCTCGGCCAGGCGTGGCACCCGGAACAGGTGGGCGCGGAGCCAGCCGACGGTTTCTGGCGTCTGCGTGTCGGGTTCGACACCCGCGCAGCGTAGCGCGGCACGCAGGCCGTCGTCCGAGCTGTCCCCCAGCAGCGTCGCCGCCGCCAGCGCGGCCTCGGCCGTACCACCGGCCCCCGCCACCAGCCCCGCCGCGGTGGCCGAACGTACCCAACCGCCGCGCTCGTGCTCGAGCACGACGCCAAGAGCGGTGGCCGGATCCACGGGTTCGCGCCCACCGTCGAGCACCGCGGCCAGCGCGGTGGCGTGCAGGTCGAGCGCGCGGAGACGCAGGCCCGGCGTCGGCTCGAACCGGATGCGCGGCACCGGCTTGCCCAGCTTCCTCGCGAACCGGGCGGCTACGCCGTCCAGCAGCGCGGGCACGTCGTCCGGTCGGTCGGCCGCCAGGCCGAGCGCGGAGTCGAACATCACGTCCGGCACCCGGTCCGGGGCGGGATCCAGAGCCATGTGGGTGACGGGCGGAGTGTGCTCGGCCCACAGGGTGCTGGTCCACCGCTCCCGCCGCCACCACTGCCCGCCGGTGCGGGCGATGCACAGGATCCGCAGGTGGCCGCGCCACGGAGCCGCTCCGATGGCGTCGAGCATCGGGGTGAGGCCGGGCCGGCATCCGGCGGTGTCCAGGACGAGCAGCACGCGTCGCGCCCCGACGACGCGGGACAGCGCGGACACCTCCTGACCCACCGGGACGTGGACCACCGTCCACCCCGTCCGCCGCAGCCTCCGGCCGAGCTCGAGCGCCAGCCGCGTCTTGCCGACCCCGCCGAGCCCGCTCAGCAGCCGCAGCGCCACCGGGTCACGCGACCGTGCCCACGACCGCAGCTCCGCCAGCTCCCGCCCTCTGCCCGTGAACGGCACCACGCCGTGCTCGGGCGCGAGGAGAGCAGCCGGGCCCACGCCCCGCGCCTCGTCGGGTCCGAGTCGGTTCATGGGGAGTTATCCAACAGCACTTCGACTCTCGTGGCCAGCGAGGCCGTGATACCCCGAAAGACGTCCGGAGGGGCGTCTCTGCAGTTCAGAGGCATAAAAGCCGCCGCAGGGGCTACCGCTCGCACCGCATCCTGAAATCGACGACGGCCCGCCACCCCGAAGGGGCGACGGGCCGTCGATGGGCTCAGGTCAGTTGCCCGTGAGCTTCTCGCGCAGCGCGGCGAGCGCCTCGTCCGAAGCCAGCGTGCCGCCGACCTCCTCGACCGGAGCCGAGGAGTAGGTCGTGTTGCCGGCCGGAGCGGCAGCCGGGGCGTCGGCAGGCGCCTCGGTGTCCGCTGCGATCGCCTCGGCGACCTGCTTGCGGTGCGCGGTCCAGCGCTCGTGCGCCTTGGCGTACTCCGCCTCCCACGCCTCGCGCTGTGCCTCGAAGCCCTCGAGCCACTCGTTGGTCTCCGGGTCGAAGCCGTCCGGGTACTTGTAGTTCCCGGCCTCGTCGTACTCGGCGGCCATGCCGTACAGCGCGGGGTCGAAGTCCTCGGACTCCGGGTCCACACCCTCGTTGGCCTGCTTGAGCGACAGCGAGATGCGGCGGCGCTCCAGGTCGATGTCGATGACCTTGACGAACACCTCGGCACCGACGGTGACGACCTGCTCCGGCAGCTCGACGTGGCGCACGGCCAGCTCCGAGATGTGGACCAGGCCCTCGATGCCGTCCTCGACGCGCACGAACGCACCGAACGGAACGAGCTTGGTGACCTTACCCGGCACGACCTGACCGATGGCGTGCGTACGGGCGAAGGTCTGCCACGGGTCCTCCTGCGTCGCCTTGAGCGACAGGGAGACACGCTCGCGGTCGAAGTCGACGTCGAGCACCTCGACGGTGACCTCCTGGCCGACCTCGACGACCTCGGACGGGTGGTCGATGTGCTTCCAGGACAGCTCGGAGACGTGCACCAGACCGTCGACGCCGCCGAGGTCCACGAACGCACCGAAGTTGACGATCGAGGAGACGACGCCCGGGCGCACCTGGCCCTTCTGCAGGGTCTGCAGGAAGGTGGAGCGAACCTCGGACTGCGTCTGCTCGAGCCAGGCACGACGCGAGAGCACGACGTTGTTCCGGTTCTTGTCGAGCTCGATGATCTTGGCCTCGATCTCCTTGCCGACGTACGGCTGGAGGTCGCGGACGCGACGCATCTCCACGAGGGAGGCGGGGAGGAAGCCGCGCAGGCCGATGTCGAGGATGAGGCCGCCCTTGACGACCTCGATGACGGTGCCGGTGACGACGCCGTCCTCTTCCTTGATCTTCTCGATCGTGCCCCAGGCGCGCTCGTACTGTGCGCGCTTCTTGGACAGGATCAGGCGGCCTTCCTTGTCCTCCTTCTGGAGAACCAGGGCCTCGACGGCGTCACCGACGGCGACAACCTCGCCAGGGTCGACGTCGTGCTTGATCGAGAGTTCCCGGGACGGGATGACACCCTCGGTCTTGTAGCCGATGTCGAGAAGGACCTCGTCGCGGTCCACCTTGACGATCGTGCCTTCGACGATGTCACCATCGTTGAAGTACTTGATGGTGGCGTCGATGGCAGCAAGGAAGTCCTCCTCGGTGCCGATGTCGTTGACGGCAACCTGGGGTGCGGACTTCGCAGGGGTGGAGATGGTCATTGAGTTCGATGCTCCGATGCGGACATGGCGTAGTACGGACAGGGTCTGATGTGGGCTCTGCTTGTGCGGTGCCGAGAACGCCAAAAGGCGCACGGCACCGCCAGTCATCCTAGTGGCGCCGTGGCGCCCTGGTCAACGTGAGCCAGGGTGCCACGAACCTCAGGATACTGGTGGCTGGGCTGCCGTGCGCCAGGTGGCGACCGGCCGGGCGAGGCGGCCTCAGAGCGCGAGCTCCAGGTCCTTGCCGGGGATCGCGTCGAGCAGTGCCCGCGTGTACGCGGTGCTGGGCGAGTCGAAGACCGCGTCGACGGTTCCCTCCTCGACCACCCGCCCCTCCTGCATCACCAGCACGCGGTCGGCGATCTGCCGCACCACGGCGAGGTCGTGCGTGATGAAGAGGTAGGTGAGCCCCAGGTCCTCCTGCAGACCGGCGAGCAGCTGCAGGATCTGTGCCTGCACCACGACGTCGAGCGCCGAGACCGCCTCGTCGCACACCACGAGCTCCGGCGACAGCGCGAGAGCACGCGCGATCGCCACGCGCTGCCGCTGGCCGCCGGACAGCTCGGAGGGGAACCGCTGGAGCTGGCCCTTGCTGAGCGCCACCTGGTCGGCGAGCTCCTCCACCCGGGTGCGGCGCGTCGCGGCGTTGCCGTAGTCGTGCGCCCGCAGCGGTTCCTCGATCGCCCGGAACACCGAGTAGAGCGGGTCGAGCGAGGAGTACGGGTCCTGGAACACCGGCTGCACCCGGCGCCGGTAGGCGATCTGGTCCCGGTGGTTCCCCGCGCCCACGAGGCTGCCGTCGAACGTGATCGAGCCGGACGTGGGCTTCTCGATGTCGAGGATCATGCGCGCGAGCGTCGACTTGCCCGAGCCCGACTCCCCCACCACGGCCACCGTGGAACCGCGCGGGATGTCGAGGCTCACGTTGTCCACCGCGGTGAAGCCCTTGCTGCGGGACAGCAGGCCACGCCCCCGGATGGAGAAGACCTTGCTCGCTTCCTTGACGGACACGAGCACGTCGGGCGCGGCGGCGCCGTCGGTGTCCGCCTGCTCCTCGTGGTGAGTCAGCAGAGCGCTGTCCAGCACCTCCTCGAGGCCGCGCTCCCGCGCGATCTCGATGCGGCGCGAGGCGAGCGACGGCGCCGCCGCCATCAGGCGTTTGGTGTACTCGTGCTGCGGCGCCGTGAGCACCTGCCGGGCCGGTCCCTGCTCCACGATGTCGCCGCGGTACATGACCACGACGATGTCCGCCCGCTCGGCCGCGAGGCCGAGGTCGTGGGTGATGAGCAGCACGGCGGTGCCGAGATCGCGGGTCAGTCCGGAGAGCTGGTCCAGGATGCCGCGCTGCACGGTCACGTCGAGGGCCGACGTCGGCTCGTCGGCCACCAGCAGCGCCGGGCGCCCGGCCAGGCCCATGGCGATGAGCGCGCGCTGGCGCATACCGCCGGAGAACTCGTGCGGGAACTGGGCGGCACGCTGCCGGGCGTCGGGCAGCCCGACCTCGTCGAGCAGCTCGACCGTGCGGGTCCGCGCGTCCCGCCGGGTACGCAGGCCGTTGTCGATAAGGCCGGCGTCGATCTGCCGGCCGATCTGCATGATGGGGTCGAGGTTGGTCATCGGGTCCTGCGGCACGAGGCCGAGCTCCGTGCCGCGCAGCTGTGCCATCCGCTGCGGGGTCACCTTGCCCAGGTCCTCGTCCTTGAACCAGATGTGGCCGTCGGCCACGGACCCGTTGCTCGCGAGCAGGCCCAGCACCGCCATCGCGAGGGTCGTCTTGCCCGATCCGGACTCGCCCACGATCGCGACGGTCTGGCCGCGCCTGACGGTCAGGTTGGCGTTCGACACGGCACGCGCCGCGCCGTGCTCCGTACGGAAGTCGACGCACAGGTCCTCGACGCGCAGCACGACGTCCTCGGCCGGTGCCACGGTGGTGGCCTCGGCGGTCTTCTTGTCAGGGGATGCACTCATCGTCGGGTCCTGTTCCGGGGGTCGAGGGCCTCACGCAGGCTCTCGCCCACGAGGGTGAAGCCGAGCGCCGTCACGGCGATGCAGATACCGGGCAGGATCGCCAGCCGCGGTGCGACCGCGAGCTCCTGCTGCGCGGCCGTCAGCATGCGGCCCCACTCGGCGGTGGACGGCTCGCCGCCACCCAGACCGAGGAAGGAGAGCGCCGCGGCCTCGATCACGGCAGTGGCGAGGCTCAGCGTGGCCTGGACGATGACCGGCCCCACGCTGTTCGGCAGCACGTGGCTCATGGTCACCGACCGGCGGGTCAGCCCGAGCGCCGACGCCGCGAGCACGTAGTCCTGCCCCTTCTGCGCCAGCATCGAACCGCGCAGGAGCCGCGCGAAGATCGGTACCTGCACCACGCCGATGGCGACGATCACCGCCATCGACGACTGACCGGCGATCGCCGCGATCGAGACGGCGAGGAGCAACGACGGCACGGACAGCATCAGGTCCACCAGGCGCATGATCGCGAAGTCGACCCACTTGCCGAACCAGCCGGCCAGCAGGCCCAGCAACAGACCGCCGGTCAGCCCGAACAGCGTGGAGAGGATGCCCACGAGCAGCGAAGCACGAGCGCCCCAGATCAGCTTGCTCAGCACGTCGCCGCCGTAGCGGTCCAGACCGAGCGGGTACTCGGCCGACGGGCCGGGAATCATCGTGGGGCGCACCTCGTCACGGCCCGGGAGCTCCGTGCCCCCGTAGGGAGCGAGCACCGGGGCGAAGACCGCCACGAGCACGAACACCGCGACGATCACGCCACCGATGATGGCGACGGGGTTCTTGCGCAGGGTGCGCCAGGCACGCCCCCAGACGCCTTCACCGCCATGGTCCTGGCCGGCCGGCCCGTCGCCGTGGATGCTCGTGTGGAGCGGTGCCGCGGCAGCGCCGCCGGTCACCGGAAGCTCGTTGGCACTCACTGCTGCCTCCTCAGCCGCGGGTCGATCAGCCCGTACGACACATCGACGATCAGGTTCACGAGGGCGTACACCACGGCGATCAGCAGCACGAAGCCCTGCATCACGGGGTAGTCGGCAGCGAAGACCGAGTCAGCCAGGAAGCTGCCGATGCCGCTGAACGCGAACACGGTCTCGGTGAGCACCGCGCCGCTGAGCAGCAGACCCACCTGCAGCCCGATCGTGGTGACCACCGGGAGCATCGCATTCTTCAGGATGTGCTCGTTGCGCAGCCGAGCAGGCTTGATCCCCTTGGCGCGTGCCGTGCGCACGTAGTCCGCGTTCTGCACCTCGGACACGGCGGCCCGGGTCATCCGGGCGACGATCGCCAGTGGGATGGTGCCCAGCGCGACGCCGGGCAGGATCAGGTGCATCAGGGCGTCCCATGCCGCGTCCCACTCACCGGTGAGCAGGCCGTCCAGGACGTAGAAGTTGGTCGGGTGGGTAGCGATCATCGTGACGTCCTGCCGGCCCGTCGTCGGGAACCAGCCCAGCTCGACGGCGAACAGGTACTTGAGGATGAAGGCCAGGAAGAACACCGGCACGGTGACGCCGATCAGCGAGACCACGACGGCGGAGTGGTCGACGACCGACCCCGACCGGCGCGCCGCGACGTATCCGAGCGGGATACCGATGCCGATGGCGAAGACCAGGGCCACCAGGGTGAGCTCGATGGTGGCGGGGAACCGGTTCAGGAACTCTTCCAGCACGGGGCGCCCGCTCTGCAGCGACACTCCGAAATCGCCCTGGAGGAGCTGGAGCAGGTACTTGCCGTACTGGACTGGCAGCGGTTGGTCCAGCCCCATCTGGGCCTCGATCTCCGCCGCGGCCTCCGGGGTGTACCGCTCGCCCAGCATGGCCTGCACCGGCCCGCCGGGCAGGGCGCGCACCCAGCCGAACAGCAAGATCGAAAGCCCCAGCAAGAGGGGTATCAAGAGCAGCAGCCGCTGCACTATCAGTCTGAGCATCGTTCCTCGACAGACATGCGATTCATCGGTCACTCCGACGGCGGGGTTCGTGGCCTCGCCGCCAAGGACTCCGGACAGCGGTCGGGGCGCGGCAGCCGCCGCGCCCCGACCTGAGGTAATTCACCCTAAGGCTTGGGGTCCCTAGGTAGTTCGGGAGGGAACCTTACTCTCCCCCGCCGAGGGTGATGACGTTGTACACCTCGTCCTGCACCGGCGAGATCGGGTAGCCCTCGACCTCGGGCGCGACCACGAGCGACGGCACCGGGCTCGCCAGCGGCACGCCAGGCAGCGCCTCCATGATCACCTCGTTGGCGTTCATGAAGGCCGCCTCCTGCTCCTCGAGGGGAGCGTTGCGGGCGTCCTTGATCGCCGTGAACACCTCCGGGTCGTCGAAGCCCCACTCGAGGGACTTCGCGCCGAAGAAGGTGCCGATGAAGTTGTAGGTGTCGTTGTAGTCACCCGTCCAGCCCAGGAGGTGCAGGCCGTGCTTCTCGCCACCCTGGATGGTGTCGATGTAGGTCGGGCTCCACGGCTCCGGGGTGGCCTTGCTCGTGATACCGACCTCCTCGAGGTCCGCGGAGATCGCCTCGAAGATCGCGGCGGCGTCCGGCATGTACGGACGGGAGACCTCGGTCGGGTAGTTGAACTCGACCTCGAGGTCCTCCTGGCCGGCCTCCTTGAGGAGCGCCTTCGCCTTCTCGGGGTCGTACTCGTACTTCTGGACGTCCTCGCTGAACCCGGTCACGATCTCCGGCACGAACTGCGTGGCCGGCGTGGTGCCCTCCGGCAGCGCGGCCTGGACCAGGCCCTCCTTGTCGATCGCGTGCGCGATCGCCTGACGCACCCGGATGTCGTCCAGCGGCTTGCGTGCCTGGTTCATGCCCAGGTACAGGATGTTGAAGGCGTCCCGGTCGAGGATCGTGTAGCCGGCCTCCTTGAGCGCGTCGACGTCGGCGGGCGCGACCAGGTCGTAGCCGTCGATGTCACCGGCCTCGAGCGCCTGGCGACGTGCGGTGCCGTCGGAGATCACCGTGAACACGATGGTCTTGACGTCGGCGATCTCGCCCCAGTAGGCGTCGTTGGCGGTGAGGGTCACGCTCTCGCCGCTCTTCCACTCCTTGAACTCGTACGGGCCGGTGCCGACCGGGTGCTCCTTGCCGTACTCGGTGAGCTGGGGAGCGTCGGACGTGCCCTCCACCTCGTCGGCCCCGAACTCCTGCAGCGCGTCCGGCGACTGCATCGAGAACGACGGCAGCGACAGCGCCGGGACGAGCTCCGGGATCGGCTCCTTCAGCGTGACGACGGCGGTCGCGTCGTCGGACGCCGCGCAGGACTCGTACAGGCTGTCCTTGCCCGTGCCGCCGAAGACGACCTTGTAGTAGTACGAGAGGTTCTCGTGGGCGGCAAGACCGGTCCACTCGTGCCAGCGGTCGAAGTTGAAGCACACGGCCTCGGCATTGAAGTCCGTGTCGTCGTGGAACTTCACGTCCTCCTTGAGGTGGAACGTGTACTCCAGGCCGTCCTCGCTGACGTCCCAGGTCTCCGCGAGCAGCGGTGCAGGGTCCGCGGTGCCCGGCTCGACGCCGACAAGGCCCTCGAAGATCTGGCGGGCGACCCGGAACGTCTCACCGTCGCTGGCGAACGCGGGGTCGAGCGAGCTCGGTTCCGCCGATCCGGCGAACACGAACGTGCCGTCTCCGCCACCGTTCCCGCCCTCGCCGCCGTCGGCGTCCCGCTCGCTGGCGATACAACCGCTCAGAGCCACTGCGAACGCAGTCACCAGGGTGACGCCGCCCGCAAGGCGCGTAGCGCGTCGACGCATGGCACTCTCCTTCCTCGAGCGCACCGGCGGGCCCGGGTTCGGACACGACGACACGCAGACGTTTGCGCCTGACCTTAGGAGCGTTCGCGTTGCCTGCGTATTTCGCTTCCCTGACCGGAATCCAATCGTGACCCTTTTGTTATCGCCGTCACTGTGGTATTTGGTGACAACTCATAGACAGGGCCGTAGGCAGCCATAGGGACCGTGCACACGCGATGATGGCTCCGTGAGCAACGACGAGCCGGTCTCCTTCGGCTACCGCGACGTGGCCGACGACGGCGGCGCCGCCCGGACCTGGTGGGACGCCAACGCCGGCGAGTACCTCGACGAGCACCGCGAGTTCCTCGGCGACGCCGGGTTCCGCTGGGGACCAGAGGGTCTGACCGAGGCAGAGGCCGGCCTGCTCGGCGAGACGGCGGGGCGGGACGTGCTGGAGGTCGGGGCCGGCGCCGCGCACTGCTCGCGCTGGCTCGCGTCCCGGGGCGCACGGGTGCTCGCCACCGACTACTCGGCGGGCATGCTCGCGGGGGCGGCACGGCTGGACGCGGCCACGGGCGTCGTCGTGCCGCGGATCCAGGCGGATGCGCGCGCCCTGCCGTTCGCGGACGCCACGTTCGACGTGGTCTTCACGTCCTTCGGCGCCCTGCCCTTCGTGCCCGACGCCGCGACGGTGCACCGCGAGGCCGCCCGGGTGCTGCGCCCCGGCGGTCGCTGGGTGTTCTCCGTGACCCACCCGCTGCGGTGGGCGTTCCCCGACGACCCCACACGGCGCGGCCTGACGGCGTCCCGCTCGTACTTCGACCGTCGGCCCTACGTCGAGACCGACGCCGCCGGGCAGGTCCGGTACGCGGAGTACCACCGCACGGTCGGCGACCACGTCCGTGACGTGGCCGCCGCGGGCCTGCGCCTGATCGACCTGGTGGAGCCCGAGTGGCCGACGTGGAACGACCAGGTCTGGGGCGGCTGGGGCCCCGAACGCGGCCGCTACCTGCCGGGCACCGCCGTCTTCGTCACCGAGTCGCCGCGGTAGAGCCGTGGCGAGGTACTGCCCCGCAGGGATCCAACCGTGCGGGATCTACCGTGCGGGGATCAGTGGCCGGCCTCGTGCCAGGTGGCACCCGTGCCCACCGAGACGTCGAGCGGCACGTTGAGCACGAACGCCGCGCCCATCTGACTGCGCAGGACGTCCTCCGCCGCGGCCCGCTCCCCCGGCGCCACCTCGATCACGAGCTCGTCGTGCACCTGCAGCAGCAGGCGCGACGTGAGCCCGCGGGCGTCGAGCTCGTGCTGGACCTTGAGCATGGCGAGCTTGATGATGTCGGCGGCGCTGCCCTGGATGGGCGCGTTGAGTGCCATGCGCTCCGCCATCTGCCGACGTTGCCGGTTGTCGCTCGTCAGGTCCGGCAGGTAGCGCCGCCGGCCCAGGATCGTAGCGGTGTATCCGGTGGCGCGCGCTTCCTCGACCACGCCCGAGAGGTAGTCCCGCACACCGCCGAACCGCTCGAAGTAGTCGTCCATGAGGGTCTGGGCCTCGCCCGTGGCGATGTTCAGCTGCTGGGACAGGCCGAAGGCGCTGAGGCCGTAGGCCAGGCCGTACGACATCGCCTTGATCTTGGACCGCATCTCGGGGGTCACGTCGGCGGGCGCCACCTCGAACACGCGCGAGCCCACGTACCGGTGCAGGTCCTCGCCCGAGTTGAACGCCGCGATCAGGCCCTCGTCGCCCGACAGGTGCGCCATGATCCGCATCTCGATCTGGCTGTAGTCGGCGGTGAGCAGGGACTCGTAGCCCTCGCCGACCTGGAACGCCCGCCGGATCTGCCGGCCCGCCTCCGTGCGGATGGGGATGTTCTGCAGGTTCGGATCGGTCGAGCTCAGGCGGCCCGTCGCCGCGATGGTCTGCTGGAACGTCGTGTGGATGCGGCCGTCGGGGGCGACGGACTTGAGCAGCCCCTCGACGGTGACCCGCAGGCGCGCCACGTCGCGGTGCGTCAGGAGGTGCGCGAGGAACGGGTGCTCCGTCTTGACGTACAGGTCCTGGAGGCTCGCGGCGTCGGTCGTGTACCCCGTCTTGATCTTCTTGGTCTTGGGCATGGCCAGCTGGTCGAAGAGAACCTCCTGCAGCTGCTTGGGGCTGCCGAGGTTCACCTCGCGGCCGATCACGGCGTACGCCTCGGCGGCGGCGTCGGCGACCCCCTGCGCGAACTGCTTCTCCAGGCCGGTCAGGTACTCGGTGTCGGCGGCGATGCCGATGCGCTCCATGCGCGCCAGCACGCCGGAGAGCGGCAGCTCGACGTCGTCCAGCAGATGGGTGGCGCCGCGGTCGGCGAGCTCACCGGCCAGCGCCGTGGCCAGCTCGGCGACGCCATGGGCGCGCACCGCCTCCGCCTGCCCCTCGGTCTCCCCCTCGAGCGACAGGTCCAGAGCGCCCTGCGCGCCGTCGGGCTCCGCGACCTTGAGCTCCCGTCCGAGGTGACGCATCGCGAGGTCGCCCAGGTCGTAACCGCGCTGGTCGGGGTAGCACAGGTAGGCGGCGAGCTCGGTGTCGAACGTGACGCCCTCGAGGTCCAGGTTTCGTGCGGCGAGCATGTGCGCCGCCACCTTCGCGCCGTGCAGGATCTTGGGCGCCGCCGGGTCGGCCAGCCAGGCCGCGAGCGCCTTCTCGTCCTCGGGGCCGAGCTGCGTGAGGTCGACGTAGGCGGCCGCACCGCCGGGTTCCGCGACGGCGATCGCCCAGGCGTCGCCACCGCCCGCCACCGCCTTGCCGGCGACCTCCACGCCCACGTGCGCCGAGCGGGCGGCGAGCCAGGTGCCGAGGGTGCCCGGTGCGATGTCGGCCAGGTCGAGCTCGACCCCGGGTGCCACGGGGGCCTCCTCCTCCGCCGCCCCCGAGGGGTCGACGGCGAGGAGCCGGTCGCGGAGCTGGCCGAACTGCAGGGTGTCCGAGACCAGGTGCACGGCTTCGCGGTCGAAGCCCTCCAGGGCGAGGTCGTCGACGCCGAGCGGCAGCTCGACATCGGTCAGCAGGGCGTTCAGCTCCCGGTTGATCCGCACCTGGTCGAGGTGGGTGCGCAGGCTCTCGCCCGCCTTGCCCTTGATCTCGTCGGCTGCGTCGAGGAGGGCGGCGAGGCCACCGTGGGCGGTGATCCACTTGGCGGCGGTCTTGGGCCCGACGCCCGGGACGCCCGGCAGGTTGTCGCTGGTCTCGCCCACGAGCGCGGCCAGGTCCGGGTAGCGCTCCGGCGGCACGCCGTACTTGGCCTCGACCGCGGCCGGGTCCATGCGGGCCAGCTCGGACACGCCCTTCTTCGGGTACAGGACCGTGACGTCGCCGTTCACCAGCTGCAGCGTGTCGCGGTCGCCCGAGCACACCAGCACCTCCATGCCGGCTGCCTTGGCCTGCAGGGCCAGCGTCGCGAGGATGTCGTCCGCCTCGATGCCCGCCAGCTCGATGGACGCGACGTTCAGGGTGTCCAGCACCTCCTTGATGAGGGGGACCTGTCCCTTGAACGCGTCCGGGGTGGCGAGCCGCGTGCCCTTGTACTCAGGGAAGCGCTCGGTGCGGAAGGTGACCCGCCCGGCGTCGAAGGCCACGGCCAGGTGCGTGGGCTGCTCGTCGCGCAGCAGGTTCGTCAGCATCGACGTGAAGCCGTAGACGGCGTTGGTGATCTGTCCTGAGCTGGTCGCGAGAGTGTCGGGCAGCGCGTAGAACGCCCGATAGGCCATCGAGTGGCCGTCGATCAGCAGGAGACGGGGGCGGCCTGACGAAGGCTTGCCCGGAGTACGGCTTGGCACGGTGGAGGTCACGCCTGACAACATAGCCCGCATGACTGACACGAGCGCTTCCGCGACGCCCTCAGAGACCGAGATCGACTGGAGGGCGATGTACGGCAGCGCCGACACGACCGGCACGCTCTTCGAGCGGATGGAGATGGAGCTGCTGGAGCTCGCCCCGGACCGCGCGGTCGGGCGGATCCCCGTCAAGGGGAACACCCAGCCCGCCGGCCTGCTGCACGGCGGTGCGTCGGTGGTCCTCGCCGAGACGCTCGGCTCGCTCGCCGCGCAGGCGCACGCGGGCCCGGACAAGAAGACCGTGGGTATCGAGGTGAGCGCCACCCATCACCGGGCGGCCCGCGAGGGCTACGTCACGGGGACGGCGTCGGCGATCCACCTGGGCCGTACGACGGCCTCGTACGAGATCGTCATCACCGACGACGCGGGCAAGCGGGTGTGCACCGCACGCCTGACGTGCATGATCCTCGGCTAGAGCCGGAGGTGCAGCGCAGGGTGCGGGCCGAGGGACGAGGTACGCGCCCGGAGCGGAACCGCAGGCTCTAGCCGACAAAGGCAGAGCTGAGCCGGAGGTGCAGCGCAGGGTGCGGGCCGAGGGACGAGGTACGCGCCCGGAGCGGAGCCGCAGGCTCTAGCCGACAAAGGCAGAGCTGAGCCGGAGGTGCAGCGCAGGGTGCGGGCCGAGGGACGAGGTACGCGCCCGGAGCGGAACCGCAGGCTCTAGCCGACAAAGGCAGAGCTGAGCCGGAGACGAAACCAGGACCGGGCGGAGACTCAGCCCGTCTTGGCCGGGCGGCGGCGGGACGGCGCGCCGCCGCCCACCGGGCGCAGGTCGATGGGCCCGGACTCCAGCACGGACCGGGCCCGACGGCGGCGGGCGATCAGGTCCTCGAGGCCCGCGCGGGCGGACCGGCGGCCGGCGTGGGCGTCACGTGCCGCGGCGTCGGTCGCGAGGCGCCGCTGGAGCGCCGCGACGGGGGCCACCCGGTGGCCCGCGGCCGGGGCGAACCCGAGCCGGGCGAGGAAGCGCTGCACCCCGCGGTTGCCCGGCACCGGCGCGGAGTAGATGTCGCCGCACTCGTGCTCGGCCGCGAGGTCGGTGGCCGCGCGGAGCAGTGCGTGCCCGACGCCGTGCCGGCGCGCACCCGGCGCGACGAACAGCAGGTCGAGGTACAGGCTCGCGCGGTACGCGAAGAGGTAGGCGGCTACGACGCGGCCCAGGACGACCCCGACGACCTGTCCGTTGTGCTCGGCGACCAGTACGTGCCCGCCGGCCGCGAGCAGCACGCTGAGGTGTTCCAGCAGGCGACCGGTCTCCTGGGCGCCGAGCTGTGCCCCGGTCGGCGAGTCGTCGCGTGCTTCAGCAGCCAGCGCGGCGACGGCCGGCAGGTCGTCCTCGCGGGCGGGGCGAATCTCGAGCACGCTGATCTCCTTCCGGGATCTGGAGTTCCGGACGTCGAGCCCGGCTGAGCGCAGAGACTAGTCCTGACCCGGCCGGCAGGAAACACACCGACCGAAAATTCACCCGCTCCTGGGTGTCGGGCGGGTCAGGCGCCGACCTGCTCGATGACGGCGTCCGCTACCTCGCGCATGGTGAGACGACGGTCCATCGACGTCTTCTGGATCCAGCGGAACGACTCCGGCTCCGACAGGCCCATCTTGGTCATCAGGAGGCCCTTGGCGCGGTCCACGCGCTTGCGGGTCTCGAAGCGTTCGGTGAGGTCAGCGACCTCGGCCTCCAGCGCGCCGATCTGCGAGTAGCGCGAGATCGCGATCTCCACGGCGGGCAGCAGGTCGGCCGGGGTGAAGGGCTTCACCACGTACGCCATGGCGCCGGCGTCACGCGCGCGCTCGACGAGCTCGGTCTGCGAGAACGCCGTGAGCAACACCACAGGCGCCGCATGCGCCTTGCCGATGCGCTCGGCGGCAGAGATGCCGTCCAGCTCGGGCATCTTGACGTCCATCACGACGACGTCGGGCTTCAGCTCGATGGCCAGGTTCACGGCGGTCTCGCCGTCACCGGCCTCACCCACCACGTCGAACCCCGCCTCGCGCAGCGTCTCCACGACGTCCATGCGGATAAGGGCCTCGTCCTCGGCCACGACGGCGCGGCGGGACGGGTTGGCGGGAGCTGCCTCCGGCTCGGCGTCGATCATCGGGGGCAGGTCCAGGGAAAGCTTCTCGGTGTTCTCGTCGGTCACGGAGAACATCCTACGTCGCGCACACCCGGGCTTGGGGCCTGGACCGGCGGTGTGGTTCTATGTCTGCTGCACGACGCTGCGGTGCAGCGGGCCGGGTTGGCGGAACAGGCAGACGCGGCGCTCTCAAAAAGCGCTGTCCGAAAGGACATGTGGGTTCGAGTCCCACACCCGGCACAGTGCCCCCCTCACGTGCGCGGACCGCTCGGTCCCCCCGCACGCGGGCTGGTACGTGTCGTGCGTCTCACGCCCGGGCGGGCACCGGGCTCTCGGCGTACCGGACGAGCTCCAGGCCGAACTCCCCCAGGATCTCCGGCAGGAGCCGCACCACGTCACGGTCCTTCTCCCGGTTCGCCTCGGTCAGCTCCGACCACGGCACTCCGACCATGGGGTGCACCTTGGCCGCGTCGTCCCGCACCTGCCCGCCACGCCAGCCCTGCTCGATCCGCACGGACTCCCACAGCGCGTGCTCCGCCTCGGCGAGCTTCTCGAGCTCCGCCCCCTCGAACACGACCTCGGCGGCGCCGTCGCGCGGCGCGATCGTCGCGCCCATCCGCGCCAGGCGCTCCGGCAACCCCACGACCCACCCCCGGTTGGAGGCGCGCAGGCTCTCGGGGAGCTCCTCCCAGCGCACCATGGCGGGCAGGTCTCCCCATCCGACCCCGCGCTCGAGCTGGTTGCGCAGGTACACGTGGTGCACCGACCGCGCGATCCGCTCGTACATGTCCGCGTGCGCACGCGCCTCCTCGCGCTCGACGTCCGCGAGCAGGTCTCGCATCGTCACGGTGCGCAGGCGCCCGTCCAGGTCGTCGAGCACCCGGGACGCCTCCGTGCCGAACGCGCCCGTCAGTCCGGCCATCCCGTCGAGCAGGAGCACCAGCGACCCGGGGCCGCCGTGCCACAGCCGTGTCGCCGTGAGGGCCACCCGCAGGGACGTGCCGTCGGAGGCGTGGCAGACATAGACGACGTCCGGGATCCCGGGATCGCCCCCGCCGAGGGCCGGCGCCGCCCGCAGCGTGATCTTGTGCGCGACGGGCGACCACCGGGCCCGCAGCGCGTCGGCGACCGGCTCGGCATCGTCCGCGACCAGCTCGACGGTCAGCCGGGCGCCGTCCCCCGCGAGCTCCCACTCGCGGGCCAGCCCCACGACGAGGGCCTTGGCGAACTCGCCCGATCCGAGCACCGCCACCCGGGTCTCCGGCGCCGGGCCACCCGGGGCGTCCGCCATGCGCCGCACCTCACGCACCGCGAGCGCCTGCGCGGCGATGACGTCGAGCGTGAAGAAGTCGACGCCCGGTTCGGCGCAGCTGAGGTGCCGGGCCTGGAGCGCTATGCCGAGGTCGGGGTCGCTGACGTGGGCGTACAGGCGGTCGGGTCCGCGGCCGGCACGGCGCACGGCGTGCTCCGCCTCGGCCACGGTGAGCACGTTGGCGGTCGCCTCGACCGTGTCGTCGCCGCACGCGTACAGCACGGTCGCGCCGGCGAGGCCCACACCGTCCAGGCCGGAGGCGTCGGCCGTCCGGAGCACCCGGTGGCCGGCGGCCTCCAGGGCCGCGGTGACGGTGTCCGCGGCGTCGGTCTGCCCGACCACGATCGCGTGCCCGCGCGCACGCCGGTCCCTGAACCGGCGGATCTCGCCGGTGAAGAGGGCACGCGCTGCCTCGAACAGGGCGTAGACGGCCGTGGCGGGCGCGAGGAACCGTGCGGCCTGGAGCTGCCAGGAGAGGGACCCGCCGACGCTGGCCGGGTCGGCGCCCAGCACGAAGAGCTGCAGGTCGTGGTACACGATGTCGTACCAGGTGCGGCCGGGCTGGTGGCTGGTGTCGAGCGCGAGGCCCCACCACCCGAGGCTCAGCGAGACCACGACGAGGGTGGCGAAGCCGAGCCGGGACCAGGGCAGGGAGGCGCGGTTCACGCCGGGAACAATAGCGACATCTTGCCCGGGCGGCGGTGTCCTGCTCAGCCCGGGGACGCGAACAGGCCCGGACGCCCTCCCTGCGGGGGTGTCCGGGCCTGTTCCGCGCGAGCCGGGAGACCGGCCGTCAGACCATGCTGTAGCCGTCGACGTGCGATCCGATGCGGTGCACCAGGATCGAGTTCGTCGTGCCGGGGACGCCGACCGGCGCACCGGAGACGACGACCACGAGGTCGCCCTTCTCGGCGAGGCCCTGGTCCTGCAGCGTGCGGTCCACCTGGTCGACCATCGCGTCGACGTTCTCGACCTTCGGCACCAGGTACTCCGAGGTGCCCCAGGTGAGCGCGAGCGTGTTGGCGACGTGCTGCTCCGGGGTGAAGGCGAGCAGCGGGATCGAGGAGCGCAGACGCGACATCCGGCGTGCGGAGTCACCGGACTGCGTGAACGTCACGAGATACTTGACCCCGAGCGTCTCACCGATCTCGGCGGCGGCCCGCGTGATGGCCCCACCACGCGTGTGCGGCGTGGAACCGAGCGGCGCGATGCGCTCCCGGCCCGCCTCCTCCGTGGCCTCGATGATGCGGGCCATGGTCTCCACGGTGACGATCGGGTAGTCGCCCACCGAGGTCTCCCCGGAGAGCATCACCGCGTCGGCGCCGTCGAGCACAGCGTTGGCGCAGTCCGACGCCTCGGCGCGGGTCGGCGTCGGCGACGTCGTCATGGACTCGAGCACCTGCGTGGCGACGATGACCGGCTTGGCGTTGCGCCGCGCCATCTCGACGATGCGCTTCTGCACGAGCGGCACCTGCTCCAGCGGCATCTCGACCGCGAGGTCACCACGCGCCACCATGACACCGTCGAACGCCGCGATGACCTCGTTGAGGTTCTCCACGGCCTGCGGCTTCTCGATCTTGGCGATGACGGGGACCGTGCGGCCCTCCTCCTCCATCACCCGGCGGACGTCCTCGTAGTCCTTGGCGGACCGCACGAACGACAGCGCGATGAAGTCGGCGCCGAGCTTGAGCGCCCAGCGCAGGTCCGACTCGTCCTTGTCGGACAGGGCGGGCACGGAGACCGCGACGCCGGGCAGGTTGATGCCCTTGTTGTTCGAGACGGGGCCAGGGACCTCGACCTCGGTGATGACGCGCGGCCCCTCGACGGCGGTGACGCGTACGCGCACCTTGCCGTCGTCGATCAGCAGCGGGTCACCCACGTTGGCGTCGTTGGTCAGGCCCTTGTGGGTGGTCGACACCAGTTCCCGCGTACCGAGGACGTCCTCGGTCGTGATGGTGAACGTGTCGCCCTTGTTCAGGAAGTGCTTCTCGTCCCCGGCGAACCGGCCGAGCCGGATCTTGGGGCCTTGGAGGTCGACGAGCACGGCGACGGACTTGCCCGCCGCCTCCGCGGCGGCTCGCACGTGGCGGTAGACCGCCGCGTGCGCCTCCTGCTCGCCGTGGCTGCGGTTGATCCGCGCCACGTTCATGCCGGCGTCTACGAGTTCCCGGAGCTTCTCCGGCGACTCCGTAGCGGGTCCGATGGTGCACACGATCTTGGCTCTGCGCATGTCTCCAGCCTAGGCAGGCGGGCGCCGCAGCGCCCTGTGGGGGTGAACAACTCCCGGACGGGTTCTCCGGTCACGACCGCAGAGCGAGCGTGCGCGGACGCACCGGGGCAGGCAGCTCGGTGCTGCCCTGCAGGTAGGTATCAGCCGCGGCGGCCGCGGCGCGGCCCTCCGCGATGGCCCACACGATGAGGGACTGCCCGCGGCCGGCGTCGCCGGCCACAAAAACTCCGGGCAGACTTGCAGCGTAGTCGTCGCCGCGGGCGACCAGACCACGCTCGGTGATCTCGATGCCGGTCTGCTCCTCGAGCACACCGGTCTCGGGGCCGGTGAAGCCCATGGCCACGAGCACGAGGTCGGCAGGGATCTCGTGCTCCGTCCCGGGCGTGGCGGCGCGACGACCGTCGGGCAGGTACTGCGTCTCCGCGACCTTGAGCGCGCGGACGTTGCCGTCCGCGTCGGGCAGGAACTCGACCGTGGACGCGAGGTACGTGCGCTCGCCGCCCTCCTCGTGCGAGCTCGAGACCTCGAACAGGATCGGGTCCGTCGGCCACGGCTGGTTCGCCGGACGCTCGGTCGGCGGCATCTTGCCGATCGCGAGCGTGGTGACGCTCGCGGCGCCCTGGCGCAGCGCGGTACCGAGGCAGTCCGACCCGGTGTCGCCGCCACCGATGATGACCACGTGCTTGCCGGCGGCCGACGGCGCGCCCTCCGGCAGGACGTCCGGCGTGCCGGCACGGACCGCGTCGTTGGCCGGCGTCAGGTAGTCCATGGCGAAGTGGATGCCCGCCAGGTCCCGGCCGGGCAGCGGCAGGTCACGCGGCACGGTGGCGCCCGTGGCGACCACTACCGCGTCGAACCGGCGGCGCAGGGCGTCCCAGCTCATGTCCTTGCCGATCGTGGTACCCGCACGGAAGCGCGTGCCCTCGGCCTCCATCTGCGCCAGCCGGCGGTCGATGTGCAGCTTCTCGAGCTTGAAGTCCGGGATGCCGTAGCGCAGGAGGCCGCCGACGGCGTCGTCCCGCTCGTACACGACGACGGTGTGGCCGGCGCGGGTGAGCTGCTGCGCCGCGGCGAGCCCGGCGGGGCCCGAGCCGACGACGGCGACCGTCGAACCCGTGAGCCGCTCCGGGACGTGCGGCGTGACCAGGCCGCGGGCGAACGCCTCGTCGATGATCGACACCTCGACGTTCTTGATCGTCACCGCCGGCTGGTTGATGCTCAGCACGCAGGACGACTCGCACGGCGCCGGGCACACCCGCCCGGTGAACTCCGGGAAGTTGTTGGTCGCGTGCAGGCGGTCGATCGCGTCGGCCCACTGGCCGCGCCACACCAGGTCGTTCCAGTCCGGGATCAGGTTGCCCAGCGGGCAGCCCTGGTGACAGAACGGCACACCGCAGTCCATGCAGCGGCCCGCCTGCTCCTTCAGGAACGGTTGCCCGTCCTCGCGGTGCGCGTGCGTGTCCTTCCAGTCACGCAGACGCACCTCGACGGGTCGGTTCGGCGGGAGCTCCCGCTCCCGGACCTTGAGGAATCCTCTGGGGTCAGCCACGTGCCACCTCCATGATCTGGTCCCAGACGGTCGGGTCCCACTGGGTCTTGCCCGAGACGTCGGCGCCTGCGGCCTCCGCCTCCGTGAGTGCCAGGCGCACGCGCGCCCAGCCGGGCGGCAGCAGCCGGCTGAACCGGCCACGCGCGAGGGCGGGGTCGGCGAGCAGCTCGTCGGCCACCGTCGATCCGGTCTCGGCGCGGTGCCGCTCCAGGAGCCCGCGCACGGTCTCCCAGTCGGCGTCCGCCAGGGGCTCGAGCGAGAGCTCGCCCGCCTCGAGCGCCGCCTGGTTGACGCGCGAGACGCGCAGGTCCAGGAAGTACGCCGTGCCGCCGGACATGCCGGCGCCGACGTTGCGGCCCGTGGGGCCGAGCACCAGCACCGTGCCACCCGTCATGTACTCGCAGGCGTGGTCGCCCACGCCCTCCGCGACGAGGGTGGCGCCGGAGTTGCGCACGCCGAACCGCTCCCCCACGCGACCGCGCAGGTAGACCTCGCCGGACGTGGCGCCGTAACCGATGACGTTGCCACCGATGACGTTGCCGCCGTCGAGCACCGCGGACCGGTCCGGGCGTACCGCGATGCGGCCACCCGACAGTCCCTTGCCGACGTAGTCGTTGGCGTCGCCGAACAGGCGCAGCGTGATGCCCGGGGGCAGGAACGCGCCGAGCGACTGCCCGGCCGACCCGGTGAGGGTGACCTCGATCGTGTCGTCGGGCAGGCCGACGCCGCGGTACCGCTTGGTCACCTCGTGGCCGAGCATCGTGCCGACCGTACGGTTCACGTTCCGGATGGGCAGCTCGATCCGGACCGGCTCCCCGTGCTCGAGCGCGGGGGCGGCCGCCTTGATGAGCTGGTTGTCCAGCGCCTTGACCAGACCGTGGTCCTGCACCGCCGTGTGGCGCAGCGACGAACCGTCCTTGAGCTGCGGCCGGGCCAGCACCGGCGTCAGGTCGAGGCCCTCGGCCTTCCAGTGGTCCACGGCCTTGCGGGTGTCGAGCACCTGCACCTGGCCCACTGCCTCCTCGAGGCTGCGGAACCCGAGCGCCGCGAGGTGCTCGCGCACCTCCTGGGCGATGAACTCGAAGAAGTTCACGACGAACTCCGGCTTGCCGGTGAACCGGCTGCGCAGCTCAGGGTTCTGGGTCGCGACGCCGACCGGGCAGGTGTCGAGGTGACACACGCGCATCATGATGCAGCCCGACACGACCATGGGTGCCGTCGCGAACCCGAACTCCTCGGCCCCCAGCAGCGCCGCGACGATCACGTCGCGGCCCGTCTTCATCTGGCCGTCCACCTGGACCACGATGCGGTCGCGGAGGTCGTTGAGCACCAGGGTCTGCTGGGTCTCGGCCAGACCGATCTCCCAGGGCGTGCCCGCGTGCTTGAGCGACGTGAGCGGCGAGGCACCCGTACCGCCGTCGTGCCCGGAGATCAGGACGACGTCGGCGTGCGCCTTGGACACGCCCGTCGCCACCGTGCCGACGCCGAACTCGCTGACCAGCTTGACGTGCACGCGCGCCTCGGGGTTGGCGTTCTTCGCGTCGTGGATCAGCTGGGCCAGGTCCTCGATCGAATAGATGTCGTGGTGCGGCGGCGGCGAGATCAGCCCGACGCCCGGCGTCGAGTGCCGGGTGCGCGCCACCCACGGGTAGACCTTGGACCCGGGCAGCTGCCCGCCCTCACCGGGCTTGGCGCCCTGGGCGAGCTTGATCTGGATGTCGGTCGCGTTCGTCAGGTACTCCGAGGTGACACCGAACCGGCCGGACGCGATCTGCTTGACGCGCGAGCGCCGCTCGTCGTCGTAGAGCCGCTCGGGGTCCTCGCCACCCTCGCCCGTGTTGGACCGGCCGCCGAGGCGGTTCATCGCGATCGCGAGCGTCTCGTGCGCCTCGGCAGAGATAGACCCGTAGGACATGGCACCCGTGTTGAACAGCTTGACGATCTCCGAGACCGGCTGGACCTCGTCGATCGGCACGGGCTCGCGGTCGGGGCTGAAGCGCAGCAGGCCGCGCAGGGTCATGAGACGGTTCGACTGCTCGTCCACGCGCCGGGTGTACTGCCGGAAGATGTCCATCCGGCCGGACCGGGTGGCGTGCTGCAGGCGGAACACCGTCTCGGGGTCGAACAGGTGCTCCTCGCCGTCGCGCCGCCACTGGTACTCGCCACCCGTGGTGAGGCGCTCGCCCGGCTTCAGGTTGCCCGAGGGCGGGTACGCCTCCGCGTGCCGCGCCGCGACCTCGGCGGCGATGACGTCCAGGCCGATGCCACCGAGCCGCGAGGTGGTGCCGGTGAAGTAGTCCTCGACCAGGTCGTGGGACAGGCCCACCGCCTCGAAGATCTGGGCACCGCGGTAGGACATGATCGTGGAGATGCCCATCTTGGACATCACCTTGAGCACGCCCTTGCCGAGCCCCTTGATCAGGTTGGCGACCGCCTGCTCCGGCGTGACGTCCAGGTACCCACGGCGGGCGAGGTCCTCGACCGTCTCCATCGCGAGGTAGGGGTTCACGGCGGCCGCGCCGTAGCCGATCAGCAACGCGACGTGGTGCACCTCGCGCACGTCGCCGGCCTCGACCACGAGCGACACCCGGTTGCGCGTGTGCTTGCGCACCAGGTGGTGGTGCACCGCGCTGGTCAGGAGCAGCGACGGGATGGGGGCCAGCTCGGAGTTGGCGTCCCGGTCGGACAGCACGAGGAAGCTCGCACCCTCCTCCACGTACCGGTCGACGTCGGCGAAGATGGCCTCGAGCCGGGCCAGCAGCGCGCCGCCGCCGCCCGAGACCTCGTAGAGGCCCTGGATGGTCTCGGCGTGGAAGACGCCCTCGAGCTCGCGGTCGCGCTCGACGTGCACGATCTTGGCGAGCTGGTCGTTGTCCAGCACCGGGAAGCCGAGCACGAGCTTGCGGGCGTGCTCCGGCAGGTCGGCGAGCAGGTTCGGCTCGGGGCCGATCGCGCTGCCGATCGCGGTGACGAGCTCCTCGCGGATCGCGTCCAGGGGCGGGTTCGTCACCTGCGCGAACATCTGCGTGAAGTAGTCGAACAGGAGCCGCGGGCGCTGCGAGAGCACCGCGACCGGCGTGTCCGAGCCCATGGCACCGAGCGGCTCTCCACCGGTGGTCGCCATCGGCGTGAGGATGATCTTGAGCTCTTCCTCGGTGTACCCGAAGGCGCGCTGGCGGCGCCGGACCGACGCCGGGCTGTGCGCGACGTGCTCGCGGTCGGGCAGCTCGTCGAGGTGCACCGAGTGCTCGCTGATCCAGTCCCCGTACGGGTGCTTGGCAGCGAGGCCCGACTTGATCTCCTCGTCCTCGACGATCCGGCCGGAGCCGGTGTCCACGAGGAACATCTTGCCGGGCTCGAGGCGGCCCTTGCGGACCACCGTGGCGGGGTCGATGTCGAGCACGCCGGCCTCGGAGGCCAGCACGACGAGCCCGTCCTCCGTGACCCACCAGCGACCGGGGCGCAGACCGTTGCGGTCCAGCACCGCGCCGATCAGGGTGCCGTCGGTGAACGTGAGGGAGGCGGGGCCGTCCCACGGCTCGATGAGGTTGGCGTTGTACTCGTAGAACGAGCGCAGCGCGGGACCCATGCTCGCGTTGTTCTCCCACGCCTCCGGCACCATCATCAGCACGGAGTGCGGCAGGGAGCGGCCGCTCAGGTGCAGCAGCTCGAGCACCTCGTCGAAGCTGGCTGAGTCGCTCGCCCCGGGCGAGCACACCGGCTGCAGCGCCTCCAGGTCACCGAGGAGGTCCGACTCCATGGTGCCCTCACGCGCTGCCACCCAGTTGCGGTTGCCGCGCACGGTGTTGATCTCGCCGTTGTGCGCCAGCAGCCGGAACGGCTGGGCCAGGGGCCACGACGGGAACGTGTTGGTGGAGAACCGCGAGTGGACCAGGGCGAGCTCGGTGGCGTACCGCGGGTCGGACAGGTCCGGGAAGAACGGCTCCAGCTGCGCGGTGGTCAGCATGCCCTTGTACGTCAGGGTCCGGGCGCTGAGCGAGGCGAAGTACAGACCGGCCTCGTTCTCCGCCCGCTTGCGCAGGCGGTAGCAGCGGCGGTCCAGGTCGATCCCGGACAGGGCTCGCGACGGGTCCGCCACCACGATCTGCCGGAACACCGGCATCGAGGCGCGGGCCGTCGGGCCGACGATCCCGGCGTCCACGGGGACGTCGCGCCACGCGAGCACGTCGAGCTTCTCCTCGGCGGCCAGGGCCTCGATACGGCGTACGACGGCGTCGCGCTCGGCGTCGTCGGCCGGCAGGAAGGCCGTACCGATCGCGTAGCTGCCCGCTGGGGGCAGGTCGACGCCCACCACGTCCCGGATGAACGCGTCAGGGATCTGGGTCAGGATCCCGGCGCCGTCGCCGCTGTCTTCCTCCGCTCCCACCGCGCCGCGGTGATCGAGGTTCAGCAGGGCGGTCAGTCCGGCATCGACGATGTCGCGTCCGGGCGTGCCGCGGAGCGTCGCTACGAAGGCAACACCGCACGCGTCATGCTCGGCCGCCGGATCGTACAGGCCGGCACCAGTCATCGGCGCGGGCAACCCAACCCTCTGTGTCGGCAACGGCTTGGTCATGGGTCCTCACAGGCACCCGGCCATGGCCGGGCGCAGTTCCTTGCGATGGTCCGGGACGACGGCGGCCCGGTCGGTCAGGGGGCTCGTCGTCCGGTGGTCCCGGCGGTCGTGCCCCTCAGGTGCGCGCGGAGGTGTCCGCGTCGGGCTCCTCCACTGCTGCGGTCTTCTCTTCCTCCGGCTCGGCAGCTGCCTCGCCGGTCCCTGCACTTGCTGGGTCAGGCTCTGGGTCAGGCTCGGGATCGGCCTCAGGTCCGGCCGACGGATCATCCCCCTCGGGCCGCAGCCGTACCGTCTCTTCCCTGGTGGGGAACTTGCGAGCCAGCACGACCAGGACCACCAGGGCCGTGAGACCCAGGAGGACCGAGGTCCAGACGTTGAGGCGGAGCCCCAGCACCAGTTCCGCATCGTCGATGCGGAGCATCTCGATCCAGACCCGTCCGAGAGTGTAGAGCAGGACGTACGTCCACAATACCCGCCCATGACCCAACTTGAACCGACGGTCGAGAAACAAGAGGGCTCCGGCCATCGCCAGGCACCACAAGATCTCGTACAGGAAGGTCGGGTGGAACAGCGTGCCCTCGGGGTACGCCACCCCCGTTGCGGGGTTCGACACCAGGTACTCGGCGTCGATGCGCAGGCCCCACGGCAGCTCCGTGGGTCGCCCGTACAGCTCCTGGTTGAACCAGTTGCCGAGCCGGCCGACGGCCTGCGCGACCAGGAGACCCGGTGCGGCGGCGTCCGCGAAGGACGAGAGCCTGACGCCCTTCTGACGGCAGCCGAGCCAGGCGCCGAACGCACCGAGCGCCACGGCGCCCCAGATGCCCAGGCCACCCTCCCAGACGTAGAGCGCCTTGATCGGGTCGCCGCCGCCCGAGAAGTTCTCGCCGAAGTATCGGTCGGGCGAGGAGAGCACGTGGTAGATGCGGCCGCCGAGCAGCCCGAAGGGCACCGCCCAGAAGACGATCTCCAGCACGTCCTCCGGGTTGCCCCCGCGTGCCTTCCACCGTCTGGCGGTCATCCAGACGGCGATCGCGATACCCGCGAGGATCGCCAGGGCGTAGGCCCGCAGCGGAAAGATCCCGAGGTACCAGGTGTGTTGGGAAGGGCTGGGTATCTCGGTGGCCAGAGCCGCCGGCAGCACAGCTGGCAGAGATGCCGGCAGTACGGTCAGCAGCGTCACGGGGCCTCTCCGGGAGTCGTCGCACCGCCGGGCACGACGGCTGGGGATGTGTCAGTGGGCGCGGTGGCGCGGGCCGACCGTACCCCGGCGGCGAGGTCCTTCGTCACCTCGGCCAGATTCGTGAGACGGACCGCCCACTCGGCGTCGGTCAGCGGGTCGTCCGACAGCAGCGGCCGGACCAGCGCGGAGCCGACGATGACACCGTCGGCGAAGCGGCCGATCTCCTCGGCCTGCGCCCCGGTCGAGACGCCGAGGCCCACGCAGACGTTCGCCGCGCCGGCGGCGCGGGTGTCCGCCACGAGCTGCTCGGCGCGCGAGCCCACCTCGGACCGCACCCCGGTCACACCCATGAGCGACGCCGCGTAGACGAAGCCACGCGTCGCGTCCACCGTGCGGCGGAGCCGTTCCGGCGTGGAGCTCGGGGCCACGAGGAACACGCGGTCCAGGCCGTGCGCGGTGCTCGCAGCGATCCAGTCGGGGCCCTCGTCCGGGATGAGGTCCGGCGTGATCAGCCCGGCGCCCCCCGCCGCGGCCAGGTCCCGGGCGAACGCGTCGGCGCCGTACTTGAGCACCGGGTTCCAGTAGGTCATGACGAGCACGGGAACGTGCGGAGCGTGGTCGGACAGCTCGCGCAGCACCCGGAACACGTCCCGCACGCGGGCGCCCGCGTCCAGTGCGCCCTGCGCGGCCTGCTGCACCACCGGACCGTCCAGCACCGGATCCGTGTACGGGATGCCGAGCTCGATGATGTCGACGCCGTGGTCGATCAGGGTCTTGAGCGCCTCGATGGACCGGTCCACCGTGGGGTAGCCCACCGGCAGGTAGCCCACCAGGGCGGGCCGGTTCTCCTGCTCGCGCAGCCGGCCGATCAGGTCACCCGTACGCGGCCCGGTGGCCGGCTCGGTCACTGTGCTCATCCCCGGCCCTCCTGCCGCTCGAGCTCTTCTGCCGCGACGCCGTTGTCGGCGCCCTCCAGCAGCCCGAACCACCGGGCCGCCGTCGCCACGTCCTTGTCGCCGCGACCGGAGAGGTTCACGAGGATCAGGAGCGGCTCGCCGTCGGGCCCGGTACGGCCCTCTGCCGCCGCGGCCTTGCCGACGCGCAGCGCGCCGGCAAGGGCGTGCGCCGACTCGATCGCCGGGATGATGCCCTCGGTGCGGCACAGCAGGCGGAACGCCTCCATGGCCTCGTCGTCGGTCACCGGCTCGTAGGTCGCACGGCCCAGGTCGTGCAGCCAGGCGTGCGCAGGGCCGACACTCGGGTAGTCCAGGCCCGCCGACACGGAGTGGCTGGGCAGGGTCTGGCCGTCGTCGTCCTGCAGCAGGTAGGAGCGCGCGCCGTGCAGCACGCCCAGCGCCCCACCGCTGAACCGGGCCGCGTGCCGGCCGGACTCGATGCCCTCGCCGCCGGCCTCGAAACCCCGCAGCTCGACGCTCTTGTCGTCGAGGAACGCGTTGAAGATGCCGAGCGCGTTGGACCCGCCACCCACGCACGCCGCGACGACGTCGGGCAGGCGGCCGGCCCGCTCCAGGATCTGCTCCCGTGCTTCCTCACCGATGATGCGGTGGAACTGGCGCACTATCTCGGGGAACGGGTGCGGGCCCGTGACGGTGCCCAGCAGGTAGTGCGTGGACTCGACGTTGGCGACCCAGTCGCGCAGGGCCTCGTTGATCGCGTCCTTGAGGGTGCGCGAGCCGATCGTCACCGGCACCACCTCGGCGCCGAGCAGGCGCATCCGCGCCACGTTCAGCGCCTGGCGCCGGGTGTCCTCCTCGCCCATGTAGATCACGCACTCGAGATCCATCAGGGCCGCGGCGGTGGCGGTGGCGACGCCGTGCTGACCGGCGCCCGTCTCGGCGATGAGGCGCTTCTTGCCCATGCGCTTGACCAGCAGGGCCTGCCCCAGCACGTTGTTGATCTTGTGCGACCCGGTGTGGTTCAGGTCCTCACGCTTGAGGAACACGCGCACGTCGCCCGCGTGCGCGGCGAACCGCTGCACCTCGGTCAGCGGACTGGGCCGCCCCGTGTACTCCCGGTGCAGGCGCTGCAGCTCGGCCGCGAACTCGGGGTCGTCGGCCGCCTTGCGGAACTCGGTGTCCAGCTCGTCGAGCGCGGCGATGAGCGCCTCGGGCACGAAACGCCCGCCGTACTGGCCAAAGTACGGTCCAGAGACGTCGGAAAGCTTCACGGAGGTCACCTCGGATCCCTTCAAGCCGGACGGACGGACCGCAGCGACGGGTGCGAGCCGGCCGCCACGAGGTCGGCCACCGACGAGCGCGGGGCGCCGTCGGTCACCAGGGCCTCGCCCACCAGGACGCCGTCGGCGCCGGCGCGGGCCATCTCCATCACGTCGTGCGGACCGCGGATGCCGGACTCGGCGATCTTGATCACGTCGTCCGGGATGTACTCGGCGAGGCTGCGGAACAGGCCGCGGTCCAGCTCGAGGGTCTTCAGGTTGCGGGCGTTGACGCCCACCACCCGGGCACCGGCGTCCACGGCCCGGCGGACCTCTTCGAGGTTGTGTGCCTCCACCAGGGCGGTCATGCCGAGCGAGTGCACCCGCTCGACGAGCGACTCCAGCACGGTCTGCTCCAGGGCGGCCACGATGATCAGCACCAGGTCGGCGCCGTGCGCTCTCGCCTCCCACACCTGGTACGGCGTCACCACGAAGTCCTTGCGGAGCACCGGCACGTCCACCCGGGCGCGGACGGCGTCCAGGTCGGCCAGCGAGCCGTTGAACCGGCGCTGTTCGGTGAGCACGGAGATGGCGGAGGCCCCGCCGGTCTCGTACTCGACGGCGAGCGCCGCCGGGTCGTCGATCGACGCGAGCGAACCCTTGCTCGGGCTCGAGCGCTTCACCTCGGCGATCACCGATACGGCGTCCGCCTGCTTGAGGCGGCCGAGGCACTCGAGGGCCCCGGGCACCGCGGTGGCGCGCTCCTTGAGCGCGTCGAGAGACACACGTGCCTCACGCTCCGCGAGGTCCTCACGAACTCCCGCGACGATGTCCTCCAGGACCGACATGTAATGAGCCTCCCGTGCCCTTGCTCTGCCCTCGTCATATGCCTCGTACGTCTGCTGGGGGGCGATCGCCCCATGGCCATCGTAGGCGGATCAAAGGTGTGGTCCTGACCACTCCCGGAGCGTGAGACGACGGTCCGTCAGATCCCGGCCCGGGAGCAGGACGAGGACTTCCTGGAGATCACCTGATCAGAGCCACGGAGTCAGGTAGGGCTGCAGACCGGGGAGGTTGCGGGCCACGAAGAACGCGAGCGCGACGCCGAGCGTGACCCACCCGGCGGTGCTGGACAGGCCCTTGACGGGCCGCCCGCGCGCGGCGGACAGGAGCCACGTCAGCCACAGGACCACCACCACGGGGGCGGCCACGGTCCACAGGGCGTTCGCCGACCAGGCGCCCGCCAGGTCGAGGTGCGCGAGGTCGTGGGTGGCACGCAGCCCTCCGCACAGCGGACAGGCGAGGCCGGTGAGCTCCAGCAGTGGGCAGAACCCGTAGGAACCCCGTGCGTGCGGGTCGCGGAGCGCGACCAGCAGCGTGGCTGCCCCGACCGCGGCACCTGCCAGCAGCGGCGCGCGGAGCGCCGACCGGACGACGGGCCGGGTGCCGGTCCTGGTGGTGACCTCAGGTATCGGGACCACCGGCCAGGAAGCGGAGGACGAGCAACAGGACCACCACGGCCAGGATCACCAGAGAGATCCAGCCCAGGACGACACCGGTCAGCGCCATGCCCTCGTTGTTCGCCTCACCGGCGCGCACGGCCCGACGGCCCTGGT
Source organism: Promicromonospora aerolata (assembly GCF_042682255.1). Classification (NCBI taxonomy): domain Bacteria; kingdom Bacillati; phylum Actinomycetota; class Actinomycetes; order Micrococcales; family Promicromonosporaceae; genus Promicromonospora; species Promicromonospora aerolata. The sequence continues at coordinate 451,531 of NZ_JBHUHF010000001.1, read as the reverse complement.
TGCCGACGATGATGGCGGGGATGCCGGTGAAGACGCCCAGTGCCAGGACGACCGAAGCGATGCCCAGCACCAGCGACCAGACCCCCAGACTGTTCCGGGGGTACGCGGCGGGCGGCGCGGGCATCGCGAGCTCGGTCATCGCGAGGACTACCGCCTGACCTGCTTCTGGCCCAGGCCCAGGTTGCGCAGGACCAGGCCCACGATCAGGGCGGCCACGATCACGACGAAGCCGAGGGCGAACACGACCAGCCAGGCCGACGAGGACTGCGCCACCAGCACACCCCAGGCGGCGATCAGCACGCCCAGCGTGATGCCGGCCATCGTCACCCACGCGGCGACCGTGTGGCCGTGGTTGGTCGGCGGAACGCCCGGCGGCAGGTAGGCGATCTCGGGCTTGTTGTCGGTCATCGCAGGTGGGTGCCTTTCGTGTCGTGCGGTACGCGGACAGCCTAACCGCTCCGGGTCAGGTCAGCGGCCCGTGGGGTCGTCGCCACGGGACAGTGCGTCCCAGGCGTCGTGCGGGTCGATCTCGTCGTCGTCGGTGCCCGGGGAGTCCCCGTCGGCGGATCCGGCGGGGTGCCCGGCCGAAGGTGTGTCGCCGGCCCCGGTCGGCGTCCCGTCGCCCGCGGGCGCGCCGGCGGCTCCCGCGCGTTCGTGCCGGCCGGACGTCGCCGCCCAGCCGCGCGCCGCGACGGCGCCCCAGACGGCCACGACCACGGCGAGCACGCCCGTGGCGAGCGCCGCCCACGGCCACGCGGTCAGGGTGACGGGCGAGGTGAGCTCGGTGACGCCGCTGGTCGCCGAGGCGGCAGCGGTGGCGGCCGGCACCGGGTCGCTGACGACGACGAGCGTGCTCGCCACCACCAGCACGCCCGCGGCGGCCGCGACCGTGAGGGCGACGTACCGGGCCACCCGCCCGGTGAGGGCACAGGCGATCCCAGCGGCCAGGAGCACCAGGGCCCCGGCCCCGACGCCGGGTGCCGCCGAGGTACCCGCCGCGGCGACGGCCACCTCCGGTTCCAGTGCGGTGGCCACCGTGGTCGTCACCCAGGTGGGTGATCCGGTGCCGAACGTCAGCGCGCCCAGGACGAGCAGCGCCAGGACGGTGCGGGTACGGGTCACTTGCCGCTCCCGGCCGGTCGCAGGGGGGCGAGGCGGGACGCGAGCTGGATGGCCCGCACGGCCGCCGCCGCCTTGTTCCGTGACTCCGCGTACTCGGAGGCCGGCACCGAGTCGGCGACGATGCCCCCGCCCGCCTGGACGCTGGCGCGGCCGTTCGCGATGTACGCGGTGCGGATGGCGATGGCCATGTCCATGTTGCCGCCGAAGTCGAAGTAGCCGCAGACGCCGCCATAGATGCCGCGCGAGGCGGGCTCCAGCTCGTCGATCAGCGCGATCGCCCGGGGCTTGGGGGCGCCGGACAGCGTGCCGGCCGGGAAGGTCGCCTTCAGGGCGTCCAGCGCGCTGCGGCCGGCACGCAGGCGGCCCACCACGGTGGAGCACATGTGCATGATGTGGCTGAACCGCCGCACCGTCATGAACTCGACCACCTCGACGCTGGTGGGCTCGCACACCTTCACCATGTCGTTGCGGGACAGGTCGACGAGCATGATGTGCTCGGCCCGCTCCTTGGGGTCGGCCAGGAGCTCCTCGCCGAGCTCCGCGTCCTCCTCGGGCTGCGCGCCACGCGGCCGCGACCCGGCGATCGGGTAGGTGGTGACGTGGCCGTCGTCCACCTTCACGAGGGTCTCGGGGCTGGACCCCACGACCGCGAACTCCGCGCCGTCGGGCTTGGCCAGGTGGAAGTAGTACATGTACGGGCTCGGGTTCACCGTGCGCAGCGCGCGGTAGACGTCCAGCGGGTCCGCCGGACAGTCCAGGTCCAGGCGCTGGGACAGCACCACCTGGAACACCTCACCGTCGCGGATCGCCTCCTTGCCGGCGAGCACGGCGTCCTCGAACTCCTCCTGCGTGGACCGGAACTCGAGCTGCGGCTCCGGGCCGTCCACGACCACGGACGTGACCCGGCTCCCGCCCGCCTCGAGCTGCGCCTCCATGGCGTCGAGCCGGGCGACGGCGTCCGCGTACGCCTCGTCGACGCGCTCGTCCGTGGCGTCCGCGTTGATCGCGTTCGCCACCAGCCACACGGTCCCCTCACGGTGGTCCACCACGGCGAGGTCGGTGGCGAGGCACAGCGCGAGCTCGGGCGCACCCACCTCGTCCGGAGCGGTCGACGGGAGCGTCGGCTCCCAGTGCCGCACGATGTCCCAGCCCAGCACCCCGGCCAGACCGCCGGTGAGCGGCGGGAGGTTCGCGACGCCGGGTGTGCGGAGCGCGGTGAGCGCGGCCTCGAGCACGTCGACGACGTCGCCGTCGGTCGGGATGCCCACCGGCACGTCACCCGTCCAGACCGCCTGGCCCTTGTCGCTCGTCAGCGTCGCACGCGACGTGACGCCGACGAACGACCAGCGTGCCCAGACACCGTCGGACTCCGCCGACTCCAGGATGAAGCTGCCCGGCTTGCTGCGGGCGAGGGTCCGGTAGAGACCGACGGGCGTCGCGTCGTCCGCCAGGAGGGGCCGGACCACCGGGACCACCCGGCGGTCGGCAGCCATCTCCCGGAACTCCCCGAGGCTCGGCCAGGTGCGACCCCAGGGCAGGTCGGCGGGTGCGGTCGCCGTGCGGGCCTCGTGGAGGTCGAGCTGGGTGTCGAGCTGGGTCACCGGTCCTCCTCGTATCGCTGGTTGCGTTCTCCGACCACCGCGCCGAGGTCGCCCCCGGCGTCGAAGCACGTGCGTGTGCCGGTGTGGCAGGCGGCCCCCACCTGGTCCACCTGGACCAGCAGGGCATCGCCGTCGCAGTCGATGCTCACGGCCTTGACGTACTGGGCATGCCCGGACGTGTCGCCCTTACGCCAGTACTCCGCGCGGCTCCGGGACCAGAAGGTCACCCGGCCCTCGGTGAGCGTGCGGCGCAGGGCCTCGTCGTCCATCCAGCCGACCATGAGCACCTCGCCCGAGTCGTGCTGCTGGACGACGGCAGCCACCAGGCCGGCGTCGTCCCGCTTGAGTCGGGCAGAGATCGTGGGATCGAGAACTTCGGGCACCCGAGAATCCTGCCACGTCGCGGGCCGACAGCGGTGTGATGTCCGTCGTCGGCGCGTGGCGAGGCGGGGAGCGGGGCTGGGGCAGGGCCGGGGCTGGGGCAGGGCCGGGGCTGGGGCGGGCCGGGTCGGTCGCGGCCGGTCGCGGCCGGTCGGGTCGGTCGGGTCGGTCGGGGCCGGTCGCGGCCGGTCGGGTCGGTCGCGGCCGGTCGCGGCCGGTCGGGTCGGTCGGGGCCGGTCGGGTCGGTCGGGGCCGGGCCGAACCGCAACCTCCACGTCGATGTGGCCGCCGAACCGCAGGTTGCGCGTCGATCGGTGCCCCGGTGGACACGCAACCTTCGGATCGACGCCTGGATCGACGTGTCGGCTGCGGTTCGGCGATCATGGTCTGGTACGCAGGTTGCGGTTCAGCGGTCCTGGTCGAGCGAAAGTTGCGGTTCGGTCGCCCAGGGACAGGCGCCGAGCCGATCAGAGCGACCACCCGGCCAGATCTGACTGCCGAACCGCAGGTTGGTCGTCCACACCGCGGCAACCGGCGCCGGACCCTCAGGAGAGTCCCCCGTTGTGCGCGTCCAGCGTCGCGCGCACCGTGCTCGATACCGCGCCAGGCGTGTACACCGCCTCCTTGCGGAAGTGCAGAACTACTGCCGAGACGGCAGTGAGGTCGTTGTGCCGCTCGGAGTCCGCGTCCAGGTGCGCCAGGTCGTGGTGTTCGTCGCTGTCGATCTCGGCGATCAGGATCCGCCCGTCCTTCAACGTCCACCCCAGGTCACCTCTGCGCACGACGCCGGAGAGGTCGCGCACCGGCACCTGCAACATGTCCGGTGGCACGCCGTTGTCGACGCAGTCGAGCCGGGCACGGGTCTCGGACGGCGACTCGGCACGTGCGTCCACCTCGCCGAAATACCCGTGCCGTGTCGCGATCCCGCGCCGGCCCCGGGTTCTGGCATGGATCTCGTCCAGCTCGTCGAGGGCGACGATCCCCCGGTTCAACGCGTTGTCCATCACCCCGACGGCGTGGAACCGGTCCAGCTCCGGCACGGCTTGGACCAACGCCCAGTCCGGGGTGGCCACGGCGATCCCGTCGACCTCCGTCACGGTCATCCCGCCGTCGAACATGCGGGCGTGGATACCGTCCCGCGAGTAGGCGCGGCGTCCGCCGGGAAGGGACGCTTGCGGCTCGAGCGCCATCGGCAGGCCCCAGACGCCGTGCAGGGCAAGCGCACACGCGCCGACCACCACCGAGTCGGGACCCAGCGCGAGCTTCGCGGCGAACGCCGCCCGACGTCGTCGGTGATCGGGGTGCCGGGCAGCGACCGGAGTCGGGTCGGTGTCGTACACGCCACGGGTGACCCGTCTCCACGCACCCGACTCGAGCCGGCCCGTGACGCGGGTGAGCGACACGCCGAGAGCACGACACTGTGCAGTCGTGACCAGGCCCGCCTGGGCCTTCGCGATGATCCCGAGTTCGCTGGGTAGCTCGATCCTTCGTCCCATGCCGCCAGACAACCCCACGGAGCCCGCCCGTTTGGTGCCTTGTGCAGCCGGCTGTGCACGAACTCCGTCCGACGGCGGGTGTGGTCGCGCTCGGCAGGTTCTGCCGCCGTCGACCGGTACCGTCGACCGGCTCGAACGGTTTGCTCCGGTACACGACGCAGCCTCGGCGTCGAACCGCAATGTGCGCGCCCGCGGATGCCGTCCAGCAGCACCCAACCGCAACGCTCGTGTCGATCTCGACGTCGACCCGAACGTTGGAGGTCTGGATCGAGCGTGATCGACGCGCACGTTGCGGTTCGAGACCCACAAGCCCGGCCAACGTGCGGTTCGCGAACCGTGGTCCGGGCCACCATGCGGTTCAACGCCGCGAGGCCCCTACCGGGTCTGGGCCACCCAGCTCGCGTGCATGCGGGAGTAGATGCCGTCGGCCGCGGTCAGCTCGTCGTGCGGGCCGACCTCGGCCACGTGGCCCTCGTCGACCACGACCACCAGGTCGGACGCCTCCGCGGTCGACAGCCGGTGCGCGATGGTGATGGTCGAGCGTCCAGCCGTCAGGGAGTCCAGTGCCCGCGCGATGCGGACCTCCGTCGCGGGGTCCACCGCCGACGTCGCCTCGTCGAGCACGAGCAGGTCCGGCTGGGCGAGGTCGGCGCGCGCGATCGCGACGAGCTGCCGCTCCCCCGCCGACAGCGCCTCGCCCCGCTGGCCCACCTCCGTGTCGAGCCCGTCGGGCAGGTCGGCGAGCCAGTCGGACAGACCGAGCTCGACGAAGGCCCGCTCGACGGCGGTGCGGGTCTCGCCGCCGTCCTCGACCAGAGGTCCGGGGGCCGGCCGGAGCGCAGCCTCCGTATCGCTCGTCGGGCTCGCCGGGACGCGCAGGCCGTACGCCGCGTTCTCGAGCACCGTGCCGTCGAAGAGGAAGCCCTCCTGCGGCACGAGCACCACGCGTTCGCGCAGCGACGCGAAGGCGAGGTCGCGCAGGTCCACGCCGTCCAGCTCCACGGCGCCTGCCGTCGGGTCCATGAGGCGCGTGACGAGCTTGGCGATCGTCGTCTTGCCGGAACCGGTCTGTCCCACCACCGCCACCTTGGTGCGCGGCGGCAGGTCCAGCGTCACACCGTGCAGCACCTCGGGACCGTTCGGGTACGCGAACCGGACGTCGCGCAGCGTCACGTGGGCCGGTCCCCGGTCCTGCGTCACCGCGCCCGGCTTCTCGGCCACCTGCACCGGTGTCTCGATGACGGCGATCACCCGCCGCCACCCGGCCACGGCGTTCTGCAGCTCGTTGAGGATCTCGGTGGCCATCTGCACCGGCCCGGTGAACAGCTGCACCAGGAACAGGAAGGCCACGAGCTGGCCCGCCGTCAGGCCGCCGCCCACGCCGAGCAGCGTTCCCACGACCACCACGACCGCGAGCACGAGGTTGGCGATCAGCACGCCGGACGAGAACGTCGCCGCGACCAGGACCTGCGACCGGGCCTGCGCGCTACGGGTGGCCTCGACGGCGCCGCCGATCCGGCGCCCCGTGCGCTCGGACACCCCGTAGGCGCGCACCGTCTCGGCGCCCACGACCGACTCGGAGACCGCACCGAGCATCGCCCCGACCCGCTCGCGCACGAGGGTGTAGGCGCGGTTCACGTACTTCTGCCCGTACCGGATCACGAGGAACATCGGCACGAACGCGATCCAGACCACCGCGGTGAGGATCGGCGAGTAGACGAGCATGAGCCCGGTCGCCACCACGATCTGCAGCGCGCTGACGAGCAGCATGATGCCGCCCCACTGCACGAACAGCGACACGGTGTCGACGTCGTTGGTCACCCGGGAGACCAGGGCGCCGCGGCGCTCGGTGTTCTGCGTGAGGGTCGACAGGTCGTGCACGTGCCGGAACGCCTTGACCCGCAGCGTCGCCAGCCCGGCCTCGGCCGAGCGGAACAGGCGCACGTTGACCAGCGCCGCGCACAGGCCCGCCAGCACGAGCGCCCCCGCCGCCAGCGACGCGAGGAGCGCCACCCGCCCGGCGTCCGGCCCGGCGTCCGCCAGGATGCCGACGTCGATGGTCTGCTGCACCGCGAGCGGCACCACCACGCGCCCGGCGGCCGCGAGGGACGCGAGGGCGAGGGTGATCCAGATGCCCTTGGTGATCTCAGGACTGATCTGGATACCGCGACGCAGGGTCGCGAAGACCCCCAGGTTGCTCGTGGACTCGATGCGGGCACCGTCGGCGTCGAGCAGGTCCTCCGGCACGTCGGTCACATCGGGCTCGTCCGTCGCCGTGGTCATCCGGCCACCTCTTCCAGCTCGTCGTCCAGAACGCCGGCCGCGGCCGCGTCCGCCCGCTCCTGCTCGCGGCGCTCGGTCTCGACCTCATAGGCCGTGGCGAGCTCGCGGTAGCCGGGGTCGCGCCCCATGAGCTCGTCGTGCGTTCCCGCGTCGACCACGCGACCGCCGTCGACGTGCACCACCCGGTCGGCCAGGGTCACCGACGACATCCGATAGGCGACCATGATCACGGTGGTGCCCGGGCTGCGGTCCCCCGGACCGGTGGCGCCCTGTGCGGCTGCCCTCTCGTCGGCCCGGTCGGCCAGCCCACGCAGGATCTCCTGCTCCACCCGCGGGTCGACGGCGCTGGTCGCGTCGTCGAGCACGAGCAGTCGCGGGCCGCGCACCAGGGCACGCGCGATGGCGAGCCGCTGTCGCTGCCCGCCCGACAGGTTGGCGCCCCGCTCCCCAAGCGGCGCGTCGAGCCCGCCGTCCAGAGCACGCACCGTGTCCTCCAGCCGGGCGAGCCGCAGCGCGTCCCACACCTCGGAGTCGGACGGCGCGCCGGGCGCACCCTCGTCGGCGAGCGTCACGTTGCCACGCACCGTGTCCTCGAAGATGAACGTGGTCTGGGTGACGAACGCGATCTGGCCCGGGATCTCACCGTCGGCCAGGGTCCGCGCGTCGACGCCGTCGAGCAGGACCTTCCCGCGGGTCGGGTCGGACAGCCGCGCCAGGAGGCTCACGAGAGTGGTCTTGCCGGAGCCGGTCGTGCCCACGACGGCGACCGTCGCACCCGGCTCCACGTCGACGTCGACACCGTCCAGGAGCGTGATCGGACGTCTCTGCGCCCCGCTGAGCGCCGGCACGTCGACGCCCACACCCTCCAGCCGGACCGCGAGGCCCGCCTGCCCGGGTGTCCGCGGCAGCCGGTCCTCGCCGTACGCAAGGGCTCCCGTCGAGTCGACGACCTGCGCGATGCGCTCGTAGCCGACCAGGGCACGGGGCAGCTCGCCGAGCACCCAGCCGAACGCCTGGACGGGCACCGTCATCATCGTCAGCAGGTAGGCAGCGGTGACGATGTCGCCCGCGTCGACGTCGCCGGTGGAGATGCGCCACGTGCCGATGCCGAGCACCAGCAGGGTGCCGACGGCCGGCAGGGTCTGGATCACCGGGTCGAACAGCGAGCGCACGATGCCGACCCGCACGTTCGCCGCGCGCAGCTCCTGGGTGCGGACGTCGAACCGGCCCTCCTCGCGGTCCTCGGTCCCGAGGGACTTGACCAGCAGGGCCGCCTCGAAGCTCTCGTGCGCGGCGTCGGCCACGTCGCCCCGCAGGCGCTGCGCCCTGGTGACGGCCGGCGACATGTGGCGCTGGTAGACGGCGTTCACGGCCACCGTGACGGGGATGATGGCGAGCGCCGCGACCGCCAGCCAGGCGTCGATGGTGAAGAGCATCCCGACGGAGACGCCGATCATGACCACCACACCCAGTGCGAACGGCAGCGGGTTGAAGACGCCGGTGGCGGCCTCCGTGTCGGACGTCGTGTGGTTCAGGAGCTGGCCGGCCGGGTGCGCCCGGTGCCAGGACGCGGGCAGGCGCAGGTACTGCCGGGTCAGGGCCGTGCGGTGGTCGGCCTGCAGGCGGACCGCGCCGAAGCCTGCCCAGATGCGGCGGCCGGCGACGGACAGGGCGAGCATCAGCGCGACGGCCGCGAGCACGAGACCCGCGAGCCAGACGCGCTCGCGTGCTCCCGCGTCACCGGCGATGGCCGGGACGACGACGGAGTCCGTGGCCCAGCCGACCGCGCGGCTGACACCGACGGTCAGCGCACCGAACAGCGCGGACACCCCGACGGCCAGGGCGTAGATGCCGGGGTGGGAGCGCATACCGCGCCACATCAGTGCGAGCGACCGCCTGACCCGGGAGCCGGTCAAGGTCATCGGTCTGGATCGCGGGGCGTCTGTGGGCACGGCAAAACCTCGCTTCCTCGGGGACGATGTCATTTTCTCACGACCCGGGAATCGATTCGACAGATTTTCGCCCAGGGCATCGACGACGATATGACCTCAACCTTGGTTGAGGTCAAGGCTGGTCGGAACAGGTCAGCGGACGTCGAGACCCGCCGCACGCATCGTGTCCTTGACCTGGCTCACGGTCAGCGCACCGAAGTGGAACACGGAGGCCGCGAGGACGGCGTCCGCCCCCGCCTCGGCGGCCTCCACGAAGTGCTGGGGCGTGCCCGCGCCGCCGGACGCGACGAGCGGCACCTGGACCCGCTCCCGCACGGCCCGCAGCATCTCCAGGTCGAACCCCGCGGTGGTCCCGTCGGCGTCCATGGAGTTGAGCAGGATCTCGCCCGCTCCGAGAGCCGCTGCCTTCTCGGCCCACTCGACGGCGTCGATCCCGGTGCCACGCCGTCCACCGTGCGTGGTGACCTCGTAGCCCGACGGGGTGGTGACGTCGCCCGTGACCCGGCGCGCGTCGACGCTCAGCGTCAGCACCTGCGAACCGAACCGCTGGGCGATCTCGGCGATCAGCTCGGGCCGCGCGATGGCCGCCGTGTTCACGCCCACCTTGTCGGCGCCGGCCCGCAGCAGCCGGTCGACGTCGTCGGTCGAGCGCACGCCGCCACCCACGGTGAGCGGCACGAAGACCTGCTCCGCGGTGCGGCGTACCACGTCGATCATGGTCTCGCGGTCGCCCGACGAGGCGGACACGTCGAGGAACGTGAGCTCGTCGGCCCCCTCGGCGTCGTACCGGTCGGCGAGCTCGACGGGGTCGCCCGCGTCCCGCAGGTCGGCAAAGTTGACGCCCTTGACCACTCGGCCGGCGTCGACGTCCAGGCACGGGATCACACGGATCGCGACGGACATCAGCCCTCCTTCTTCTGGGGTTCTTCCTCGGCGCCCGCCTTGTGCGGATCGAGTTGGTGCGCGTCGAGTATGTCGACCACGTACACCAGCGTCTCGCCGGCGAGCCGGCTCTTGGTGTTCGCGTAGGCCTGCTGCGGCGGTACCACCAGCAACACCTGGGACCCGACGGTCTGTTCCACCAGCCCCTGGTCCCAGCCCTCGACGAGCCGTCCGATGCCGATCTCGGCGGACTGCGGCGGGGTGCCTTCCGTCCACGTCGTGTCGACCACGCTCCCGTCGCTCCACCGCACCGCGGTGAACTCGACGGTGAGGATCTGGCCGGCACGCACCTGTGGGCCCGAGCCGCGGATCAGCGGGTGCACCACCAGCCTTGACGGGGGCTCCGCGCCGCGCGGGATCCGCACCTCCGGGACACCGAGGTCGTCGAGGCGCACCTGGGGCAGGTTCTTGGCCGGGGCCGGGGCCTCGACGCCGGACGCACGGGCGGGCAGCACGTCCACCACCAGCAGCACCGGGACACCGTCCTGCTCCTCGATGAGCGAGAGGCGCGCACCGACGCGCTTGCCCTCGAGCGCCTCGAAGAGATTGTTGCCGAGGGACCCCTCGGTCATCGTGTACGCGACGGGCGCCGTGCGGAACGTGTTCTGCAGCTCCGTACCGTCCCGACCGTCCTGCGCGTAGAGGTTCAGCAGCACGGGGTCGTCACGCTCCAGCACGTCCCCCGTGCCGGGCCACACCGAGCGCGAGCCCGACCGCACCACGTCGAACGGCTTCTGGTACTCGAGCGTGGGCGGTGCGCCGCTCGTCCCCTGGACCTGGAACGGGGCCTGCGAGGCCGAGGACGTCGGTGCCGGGCCGACGTCCACCGGTAGCGATGCCGGCGCGCACGCCGTGGCCGCTGTCACCGTCGCCGCTGCCAGCGCACCGACGATGACGCGCACCCAGGAATTCACCTGCAAAGTGTCCCATGACGGAGGTGTGCCCCGGAATCGACCGATGGTCCATCCCGGGGCACGGGCCAGGCCTCACATGCTCTCGATGAGCCGCTCCACCCTGTCGTCCACGCTCTTGAACGGGTCCTTGCACAGCACGGTGCGCTGCGCCTGGTCGTTCAGCTTGAGGTGCACCCAGTCCACCGTGTAGTCCCGCCGCGCCTCCTGTGCCGCGCGCACGAAGTCGCCGCGCAGCTTGGCCCGGGTGGTCTGCGGCGGGAGCGCCGTGGACTCGAACACCTCCAGGTCCGTCGTGACCCGCTCGACCATGCCACGTGCCGCGAGCAGGTTGTACAGACCTTCCGTGCGGGAGATGTCGTGGTAGGCGAGGTCGAGCCGCGCGACGCGCGGGTCGTCGAGGCCCAGGCCGTGCTTCTCCTGGTAGCGCCGGATGAGCCGGAGCTTGATCGCCCAGTCCAGCTCGCGGTCCACGAGCGACACGTCCTCCGCCTCCAGGGCGCGCAGCCCGCGCTCCCACAGGTCGAGCACCTGCTTGACCACCGGTGTGACCTCGAGGTTGGCCTCGACCAGCTCGCGGGCCCGCTCGTAGTACTCCGACTGGATCTCGATGGCGGTCATGGTCCGGCCGTTGGCCAGCGTCACCGCATGCTTGCCGCTGCGGTCGTGACTGATCTCGCGGATGGCGCGGATCGGGTTCTCCAGGGTGAGGTCCCGCATCGGCACCCCGGCCTCGACGAGGCGCAGCACCAGGTCGGTGCTGCCCACCTTGAGCATGGTGGTCGGCTCCGCCATGGAGGAGTCGCCCACGATGACGTGCAGCCGGCGGTAGAGCTCGGCATCGGCGTGGGGCTCGTCACGCGTGTTGATGATCGGGCGCGACCGCGTCGTGGCGCTGGAGACCGCCTCCCAGATGTGGTCGGCGCGCTGGGAGAGGCAGTACACCGCACCACGTGGGGTCGAGAGCACCTTGCCTGCCCCGACCAGGATCTGGCGGGTGATGAGGAACGGCACGAGCACGTCGGACAGCCGCGAGAAGTCGCCCGACCGCCGCACCAGGTAGTTCTCGTGGCACCCGTAGGAGTTGCCGGCCGAGTCGGTGTTGTTCTTGAAGAGGTGGATGCGGCCGGGCAGGTCCTCGTGCTCCAGGCGCTGCTGCGCGTCGGCCACGAGCCCTTCCAGGATGCGCTCCCCGCCCCGGTCGTACGACACGAGCTGGCGCACGTCGTCGCACTCCGCCGTCGCGTACTCGGGGTGGGATCCGACGTCGAGGTAGAGGCGGGAACCGTTCCTCAGGAACACGTTCGAGGAACGGCCCCACGCCACCACCTTCCGGAACAGGTAGCGGGCGACCTCGTCAGCGGACAGGCCACGCCCGTCGTCGGCGGCGCACGTCACGCCGTACTCGGTCTCAAGACCAAAGATCCTACGGTCCATGGACTTCCCCTCCCGGTTCGCGGAACCTGCTGCTACTGCTCGGTGCCAGGCGTGGTGCCGGGGGTGTCCGGCCGGTCACCGGGCTTGTCGTCGGGCGAGGTGGTCTCGGGCGAGGTGGTCTCGGGCGGGGACCCCTCGCCGGTGGGCTCCTCGGTCGGTGACGCGTCCGTTTCGTCGGCCGGAGCCTCCGGTGCCGGCACCGGCTCGGCCCTGGCCTGGGTGCCGCCCTCGGCCTCGGCGGTGGGCTTGCCGGCGGACGCCGGCGGTTCCGCGTCCCCGGCGGGCGCCTCCGCGCCGTCGGCGAGGAGGTCGGCCAGGACGGGGCGGGCGAGACGCCGGAACGCCCGCCGCGGCCTGTCCCGTTCCAGCACCGCGACCTCGAGCTGGGCCGCCTCGATGGTGCGCGACGCCGAGCCCTCCCCCGAACCGAGTGCGGCCACGGCGAGCCGCAGCGCCTCCCCGAGCGACATGTCCTCGCGCCAGCCCTCCTTGACGCGCCGGCCGAGCTGTTCGGCCTGGCCGCCCATGACGACGAAGCCGTGCTCGTCCGCCACCGTGCCGTCGTAGGTGAGCCGGTAGATCTGGTCGTCCGTCGAGTCGGCGCCCACCTCGGCGACGACGATCTCCACCTCGAGCGGCTTCGACTCGGTGATGAACACGGTGCCCAGCGTCTGGGCGTACGCGTTCGCCAGGCCGCGTGCCGTCACGTCGGACCTGTCGTAGGAGTAGCCCCGCATGTCGGCGTACCGCACGCCCGCCACCCGCAGGTTCTCGAACTCGTTGTACTTGCCGACGGCCGCGAAGGCGATGCGGTCGTAGATCTCCGAGATCTTGTGCAGCGCGCGCGACGGGTTCTCCGTGGCGAACGCGATGCCGCCGTCGTAGGCGAGCACCACCACGGACCGGCCCCGGGCGATGCCCTTGCGGGCGAAGTCCGCCCGGTCCTTCATCAGCTGCTCGGGCGAGACGTAGAACGGCATGTTCATGCGAGGTGCCCCCTCTCTCGGCGCTGGGCCACGATCTGCTCCGCCACGCGGGAGATCTCCGCATCCTCGATGCGCTGGTAACCGTCCTCGGACACCGTGGCGACCACCGGGAAGATCCCCCGCACGGTGTCGGGCCCGCCCGTCGCCGAGTCGTCGTCCGCGGCGTCGTACAGCGCCTCGACCGCGACGTGGACCGCCGCCTCGGCGTCCATCCCACGCCGCCAGAGCTTCTTCAGGGCACCCCGGGCGAAGATCGACCCCGAGCCCACGCCGTGGTGCTCGTGCTCCTCGTACCGCCCGCCGGTGGCGTCATAGCTGAAGATGCGGCCGACGCCCTGGGCCAGGTCGTAGCCCCCGAAGAGCGGCACCACCGCGAGCCCCTGCATCGCCATGGGCAGGTTCGCCCGCAGCATCGTCGCCAGGCGGTTCGCCTTGCCGGTGAGCGAGAGGAGCGAACCCTCGATCTTCTCGTAGTGCTCGAGCTCGAGCTGGAAGAGGCGCACCAGCTCCAGCCCGATACCGGCCGAGCCGGCGATGCCCACGGCCGAGTACTCGTCGGCCGGGAACACCTTCTCGATGCTGCGGCTGGCGATCATGGGACCGGCGGTGGCCCGGCGGTCACCCGCCAGCAGGACGCCACCGTCAAAGGTGAGCGCCACGATCGTGGTCGCGTGGGGGGACAGGGTCGCCGGGTCGGTCACGCCGGCGGGCATGACCCGGTTCCCGGGCAGGCGGTCGGGGGCGTGCTCGGCCAGGAAGTCCACGAAGGACGACGATCCCGGACGCAGGAAGGCGTCCGGGAGTCGTCCTGTGGTGTGGTCTGCGCTCAGGGTCACTGCCCACCCTTCTGGACGAATCCGCGAACGAACGACTCGGCGTTGGTCTCCAGCACCCCGTCGATCTCCTCGAGCAGGGCGTCGACCTCGTCGTCGTCCTTCTGTGCCGCCGCGGCGGCGGGCGCCGGGGCCTCCGCGTCGTCGTCGGGAGTGCGGTCCTCGTGTGACGGGTTGATTCTTTCCTGACCGGCCATGATCGCCTCCTGGTGATTCTCTGACGTAGTGCTGGTCTCGAAGCCTAGGCCCTGACCCTAGATATTGACCCTAGGCGGTGACACTGACATCGCAGGTCACCTTCTTCCGGAGAGTCCCGCGAGCAGGGTCGCGGCGTCGGGGCTCGCATCGAGCAGCGCGCCGATGTGGCGGCGCGTGCCACGGGTCGGGTCCAGCATCGGCACACGTTGCAGGGCCTGGGACCCGTCGACGTCGAAGATGACGGAGTCCCAGCTCGCCGCCGAGACCTGGCCGCCGTACCGGGCCATCACCTCGCCCCGGAAGTAGGCGCGCGTGTCCGTCGGCGGGTGCTGCACCGCTCGCGCGACGCTCTCCTCGTCGACGATGCGATCCACCGCGCCCTTGGCGAGCAGCCGGTGGTAGATGCCTCGCTCCGGGCGCACATCGGACCACTGCAGGTCCATGGCGTGCAGCCGCGGGTGGTCCCACTCCAGGCCGTCGCGCGAGCGCAGGCGGTCGAGCAGACGCATCTTGGCGATCCACTCCACCTCGCGCGCACAGCTCGCCTGGTCCGTGCCGAGCCGCTCCACGACCGACGCCCACCGGTCCAGGACGGCGTCCGACTCCGCGTCGGTGCCGAGCACCTTGAGGGAGCGCCGCACGACGTCGGCCACCTCGCCCTGGACCTCCAGCGCCGTCATCCGCCTGCCGTCGGCCAGGTCGAGCGGTGCGGTCAGCGTGAGGTCCCGGGAGACCTTCTGCACGTCGCTCACCGGAGCCGCCAGCCGGAGGGCGGTGAGCTCGGCACGGGCGTCCACGCCGGCCTCCGCCAGCTCGTCGAGATGCTCCAGCACCCAGAGCACCAGCGACGTGGTGCCCGTCTTGAGATAGGTGGGTACCTCCATCAGGTTGGCGTCCCCGAGGATCAGGTGCAGCCGACGCCAGCGCTGCCGGTCGGCGTGCGGCTCGTCGCGGGTGTTGACGATGGGTCGGCGCAGCGTCGTCTCCAGGCCGATCTCGGCCTCGATGTAGTCGGCACGCTGCGAGATCTGGTAGCCGGCGGTGCCGCTCGTCGCGCCCAGGCCCACCCGGCCGGAGCCCGTGAACACCTGACGCGTGACGAGGAACGGCGTGATGAGCTCGGCGAGCGTGGTGAACGGCAGCGCCCGGTCCACCAGGTAGTTCTCATGGGTGCCGTAGCTCGCGCCCTTGCCGTCCACGTTGTTCTTGTAGAGCACCACCTCGTTGCCGGGAAAGTTCGCCAGCTCACGCAGCGCGGCGAGCATGACCCGCTCGCCGGCGACGTCCCAGCGCACGATGTCCTCCGGCGTCATCACCTCCGGCGAGGAGTACTCGGGATGGGCGTGGTCCACGTACAGCCGTGCGCCGTTCGTGAGGATCACGTTCGCGGCGCTCGGGTCGTCGTACTCCTCGGCGGCCGGCCGCTCGACCTCCTGCGTCGACCCGGACCGGCGTCGGCCCCGGCCCGGCAGGCCCGGCTCCACCACGGGCACCTGCCCGGTGACGGGGCCCGACGGTGCGGGCAGCGCCGGGTCGTCGGTCAGCATCGACGGCTGCGCCGAGGCGCGGTCGAGGTGGAACCCGCGCGCGTCCTGCAGCGGGTCCTCGTCGTCATAGTCCCAGCGGGCCCTGCCGCCCGTGCCCTCGGCACGCGTGGAGATCGCCCGGTAGGTGGTAACCACCTGGCTCGACAGCAACATCGGGTTGGCCAGGGGGCGACCTGGCTGCAGTACCCCGTACTCGGTCTCGATGCCCATCACACGACGCACGCTCACGTTCACCACCCTATGCCGGAGTAGTCCCGTTGGTCAGGCAGGGCCCGCGCCCGAGCGACGGACGCGGACCCTGTCTCGAAGTGCGGTCAGAGATACTGGCCGGTGTTCTGGACGGTGTCGATGGTGCGCGGCGTCGCACCCTCGCCCTTGTTCTGGACGATGGTGCGGATGAAGACGATGCGCTCGCCCTTCTTGCCGCTGATACGCGCCCAGTCATCGGGGTTCGTGGTGTTCGGGAGGTCCTCGTTCTCCTTGAACTCGTCCACGCACGCGGTCAGCAGGTGCTCCACCCGGATGCCCTTCTGCCCCGTGGACAGGAAGTCCTTGATCGCGTTCTTCTTGGCTCGGTCCACCACGTTCTGGATCATGGCGCCGGAGTTGAAGTCCTTGAAGAAGAGGACCTCCTTGTCACCGGAGGCGTACGTCACCTCGAGGAACTGGTTCTCCTCGTCCTCCGAGTACATCCGCTCCACGACCGACGTGATCATGCCGTCGAGGGCCGCGGCGGTGTTGTTGCCGTACTCGGCCAGGTCCTCGGAGTGGATCGGCAGCTCCTTGGTGAGGTACTTGCCGAAGACCTCCTTGGCACCCTCGGCGTCGGGCCGCTCGATCTTGATCTTCACGTCGAGCCGCCCCGGACGCAGGATCGCCGGGTCGATCATGTCCTCACGGTTGGACGCTCCGATGACGATGACGTTGTCGAGCCGCTCCACGCCGTCGATCTCCGCGAGGAGCTGGGGCACGATCGTGGTCTCCACGTCCGAGGAGAGGCCCGTACCGCGGGTGCGGAAGAGCGACTCCATCTCGTCGAAGAACACGACGACGGGCATCCCCTGGCTGGCCTTCTCCCGGGCGCGGGAGAAGATCAGGCGGATGTGCCGCTCGGTCTCGCCGACGTACTTGTTGAGGAGCTCCGGCCCCTTGACGTTCAGGAAGAAGCTCTTCACCTCGGGGTTGCCCCCGTTGGCACGGGCGACCATCCCCGCGAGGGAGTGGGCGACCGCCTTGGCGATGAGCGTCTTGCCGCAGCCGGGCGGTCCGTACAGCAGCACGCCCTTGGGCGGGCGCAGCCCGTGCTCCCGGAACAGGTCCGGGTGCGCGAAGGGCAGCTCCACGGCATCGCGGATCGCCTCGATCTGCGGGCCGAGGCCACCGATGTCCTCGTACTCGATGTCGGGGACCTCTTCGAGCACCAGCTCCTCGACCTCGGACTTCGGCACGACCTCGAACACGAAGCCGCTGCGCGTGTCGATGGTGAGCGAGTCACCCACCCGGAGCGGTACGTCCATCACCGACCCGGCGAGGCGCACCACGCGCTCCTCGTCCGCACGGCCGACGACGAGCACCCGGTCACCGCCGAGCATCTCCTTGACGGTCACGAGCTCGCCCGTGCGCTCGTACTCGCCCGCACCGACGACGGTCATGGCCTCGTTGAGCTTGACCTCCTGGCCCGGGCTGAGCCGGGTGACGTCCAGGTTGGGGCTCGCGGACACGTGCATCTTGCGGCCGGCGGACGAGATGTCGACGGAACCGTCGGCATGAGCCCCCAGGAACACGGCGTACGTACCCGGCGGCTTGGCAAGCTCGTCGAGCTGTTTCTTCAGCTCGACGATCTGGTCGCGCGCTGCGCGGAGTGCTTCCGCCAGGCGCTCGTTCTTGGCTGAGAGGAGGGCAATCTGGCGCTCGTAGTCGCGGTTTGGCAAAGACTCATGCTCGGGATGGTTGTATCCTGACGTGCTCTCGGTCATGACATCCCCTCTCGTAGGGCCCGGGAGGCGACCATATGACGCAAACGCCTCCGAGAACAGCACTCTAAGCACAGTCACTGACACACCGGGAGTAAGAACACCCGTTTGAGACGCGCGGAGTACGCGATCGTTACAGCCCGTTCACGCGGGAGGGGTGCTCGGATCCTCCGGGGCAACACCCAGGTCACGTCGCACCTTTCGAACCTTCTTGTCCGATATGGCCCGCTCCCCCAGCTCCTCCGAGCTCCACTCGGCCTCGGGCGTCACGGGGTACGCACCCTTGGCAGGACGCCGTTTCCGGTGCGGCGGAGTGACCCCGTCGGCGAGCCGGCGGGCGGTGATCAGGAAGCCCGTGTGCCCGATCATCCGGTGCTCAGGGCGTACGGCCAGACCCTCGAGGTGCCAGCCGCGGATCATCGTCTCGAAGGCCGACGGCTCGGCGAACCGGCCGTCCGCGCGCAGATCTTCTGCTGTGCGCGAAAGCTGCGTCGTGGTCGCCACGTAGCAGACGAGGACGCCGCCGGGCGCGAGCGCCGAGGCGACGGCGTCGACGTTCTCCCAGGGCGCGAGCATGTCCAGGACCACCCGGTCGACCGCTCCCGGCTCCGCGACCTGGGGCAGCACGTCGGACAGGTCGCCCACCGAGAGCTGCCACGCCGGGTGCGGCCCGCCGAAGAACGTCTCGACGTTGCCCTGCGCGATGGCCGCGAAGTCCTCGCGCCGCTCGATCGAGTGGAGGTGGCCCGCGTCGCCGACGGCGCGCAGCAGGGACATCGTCAGCGCGCCGGAGCCGACGCCCGCCTCGACCACGCGTGCGCCCGGGTAGATGTCGGCCATGGCGACGATCTGCGCGGCGTCCTTGGGGTAGACGACGGCGGCACCGCGTGGCATCGACAGGACGTAGTCGGCCAGCAGCGGGCGCAGGGCGAGGTACTCGATGTCCGCGGTGTTGACCACCACGGACCCCTCGGGCTGCCCGATGATCTGCTCGTGCTTGAAGTAGCCCTTGTGCGTGTGGAAGGTCCCGCCGGGCTGCAGCGTGATGGTGTGCAGGCGACCCTTCGGGTCGGTCAGCTGGACCTTGTCGCCCACTCGGAACGGGCCGCGGCGCAGCTCGGCACCGGTGGCGGTCGGGGTATCGGTGGGTGTGGTCACGACGGACCATCCTAGGCGCTGGGCCGCCTGCCCGCGTTCGCCGGCGGGACGCCGGCACCCGGTCCGGGCCAGGCGCGGCCCGTCAGGTCGCGCGGACCGCCCGCGCGACGTCGGCGAGGTCGAGCACCCCCGTGACCCGGCCGTGCTCGACCACGGGAACCAGCCGGGCACCGCCCGACCGCTGGGCCAGGTGCGTGAGCAGGTCCGTGCCCGACATTTCCGGGTGGACCTCGGACCCCACGACGAACGGCACGGCCACGGCGTCGACCTGGGTCAGCTCCCGGGCCGACTCGGGGACCGCAGCGACGGCGTTGCCGTCGAGCACGGCGACGGGGGTCTGGTCCTGCCCCACGACGACCACGTGGTGCGGCACCGACGCGCCGCCGGCCGGCACCGTCGCCCGGGCCCGCAGCGCGTCGCCGACGGTCGAGCCGAGCGGCACCAGCGCCGCCGGGGACGCGAGCCCCTTCGCGGACAGGCCGGCCACCGCCTCCCTGCGCAGTCCGTTGGTGATCGCGGCACCCGCCCCCGCCCAGAGGAACGCCCCGATCAGCGCCGACCACAGGACCGTGGTCAGGCGTGGTGTGGTGCCCTGCAGGAAGGGCACGGCCAGGGCCCAGAGCAGGACGCCGACGGCGACGGCCCGACCGACCCAGCCGGCCACGACGGTGCCGGTGGTGCGCTTGCCCGTGACGGCCCAGACGAGGGACTCGAGGATCTGGCCACCGTCGAGCGGCAGACCGGGCAGCAGGTTGAAGGCGCCGACGAACGCGTTGGAGAGCGCACCCGCGTACAGCAGGAGCGTCGGCACGTTCAGTACCGGCGAGGCCTGGTAGGCGAACCAGAACCCGGCCGCGAGCGCCAGGTTGGTGAGGGGGCCGACGACGGCGACGAGGAAGCCGTCGAGCGGTCTTCCCAGGCCCCCGGTGTAGGCGGTGTGGCCGCCCCAGAGCGTGACGGCGAGCTCCGTCACGTTCTGCCCGCGCGCCCTGGCGACGAGGGCGTGCGCGGTCTCGTGCAGGAACACGGACCCGAACAGGAGCAGCACGAAGGCGAACGCGACGAGGTAGGCCCCTGCGCCGAGCCCTGGTGCGATCGCCTGGACGTTGGGCACGAACAGGACGGTCAGGATGAAGGCGGCGAGGAACCAGGACCGCGTGACGATGACGGGCGCGCCGGCCACGCGGCCGATGACGAACCCCTTCGAGCGTTGCGGGGCGGGCGGTGCGGGTGTGGAGGCGGGCTCCGAGGTGGTCACCGGACAAACCTATCCGGCCGGCCGGCATGGGCGACACGGCGCGCTGTGGACGACTGCCGGGGGATGTCGGTGGCCGCACCTAGGGTTGGGGCATGACGACGACGGAGGTATCCCAGGAGCCGGTGCTGGACGTGCCGGTGGAGGCAGCCGAGACCGTGTCTGTCGTGCGTGCGCCGTCACGGCCGCCGGCGCTGTCGCCGTCCCGCGCGAACGACTTCATGCAGTGCCCCCTGCTGTTCCGGTTCCGTACGGTGGACCGGCTGCCGGAGCCGCCGTCGGCCGCGGCGGCGCGCGGCACCCTGGTGCACTCGGTGCTGGAGCGGCTGTACGACGCCCCGCTCGGTGAGCGGACGCTCGCGGCGGCGCAGGACCTGCTGCCCGGCGAGTGGGACCGGCTGCTGGAGGCGGACGACCGCTACACGTCCCTGTTCACGGACGGGGTCGGCCCCGACGGGCAGGACCGCGAGGGGTGGCTCGCGGGAGCGGGTTCGCTGCTCGGCACGTACTTCACGCTCGAGGACCCGAACCGGCTGGAGCCGGCCGAGCGAGAGCTGCTGGTGGAGTCCCAGC
Organism: Promicromonospora aerolata; assembly: GCF_042682255.1. Classification (NCBI taxonomy): domain Bacteria; kingdom Bacillati; phylum Actinomycetota; class Actinomycetes; order Micrococcales; family Promicromonosporaceae; genus Promicromonospora; species Promicromonospora aerolata. The sequence goes on along the minus strand of NZ_JBHUHF010000001.1, from coordinate 430,883 downwards.
TCGACGGCGGTCCGCTGCTGCGCGGCATCGTGGACCGGCTGGACGTCGCGCCCACGGGCGCGGTGCGGGTGGTCGACTACAAGACGGGCAAGTCACCACGCCCGGGCTACGAGTCGTCGGCCGTGTTCCAGATGCGGTTCTACGGGCTGGTCCTGTGGCGCGAGCGTGGGGTGCTGCCCAAGATGCTGCAGCTGGTGTACCTGGGTGACGGCCAGGTGCTGCGCGGCGAGCCGACGACCGGTCAGCTGGAGCAGACCGAGCAGAAGATCCGCACCATCTGGTCCGCCATCGAGGAGGCGGCCCGGACCGGCGAGTGGAAGCCGCGCAGGTCCAAGCTGTGCGGCTGGTGCGCGCACCAGTCGCTGTGCCCGGAGTTCGGCGGCACGCCGCCGGAGATCCCGGAGGGGGCCGTCCCGCTGCGGCTGGGAATCGCGGTCTGACCTGCTCCGCCAGGCGGTCGGGGCGGAGCGGTCGGGGCGGAGCGGTCGGGGCGGAGCAGACGGGCGGAGCAGACGCGGCACGAGCCGGTCGAGCAGGTCAGCCGAGCAGGTCGACGACCTCGCCGGACACGATCCGACCGAGCACGTCAAGATCGATCTGCTTGAGGGACACCGCCCGGCTGAGGCCCGGCCGCTGCGGCACGGGCACCTCGGCGGGTACACCAAGGGTGCGGGCGCCGGACGCGAGCGCCGACGTGATCCCGGGGCCGGAGTCCTCGATGGCCACGCAGTCCTCCACGCGCACGCCCAGCAGGTCGGCGGCCACGAGGTAGGGCTCCGGGTGCGGCTTGCCGTGCGCCACCTCGTCGCCGGTGACGAGGTGGGCGAACGTCCCTGCGGGGGCGCCGTCGGCCACGACCTGGGCCTGGCTGCGGTAGGACATGGTGACGATCGCGCACGGAACCTGTGCGGTGCCCAGGTCCTCGAGCAGCTCGAGCACGCCGGCCCGCCACGGCACGGCCTCGCGCAGCTGCTCGTTCACCCGGTCCACGAGCCAGGCCACGATCTCGGCCGGCTCGAGCGGGACGCCGGCGTCGTGCAGCATCGCGCCGGTCGTGAGGAGCGCCTGCCCGACGGCGCCCAGCGCGTCCTCGTGCGTCCACGTCGCCCCGTGCGCCGCGACGATCTCCCGCTCGGCGCGCATCCAGTAGGGCTCGGTGTCGACGAGGGTGCCGTCCATGTCGAACAGGACGGCGGCGGGCAGGGCGGCGGATGAGTCACGTGGCACCGGCACATCGTAGGTGCCGACGTTGTACGGGCGGTAACGAGCTGTACGGCCGGTCATGAGCGAGGTCGTCGCCCGAGCCGCGGGCGGTGGCGCACGATGATGCCGGACGATAGCGCCATGACGCACTCTGCCGCGGCACGCTCAGCCGCATCCGGGATCGCCGCCTTCACCTTCGAGATGGGCGTGCTCAAGCGTCTGCGCCGGTCGGGCTGGTGGCAGGTCGGGATCCGGGACCCCGAGTCGGTGGCCGAGCACAGCCTGCGCGTCGCGCAGCTCGCCGCCCTGCTGGCTGCCGAGGAGGGTGCCGACCCGGCACGTGCTGCCTATCTCGCGCTCTGGCACGACTCACAGGAGACCCGCGTCACGGACCTCCCCCACACCGCCCGGCCGTACGTGACCAAGCCGGACAACGTCGCGGTCACCCGCGACCAGGTCGCTCCCCTGCCGGACGCGGCCGCCGCGACGGTGCTAGACGCCGTCACGGAGTTCGAGGCGCAGCAGACGGCGGAGGCCCGGTGCGCGCGCGACGCGGACAAGCTGGAGTGTCTCGTGCAGGCCGTCGAGTACCGGTACGGCGGCCAGGGCGGGGTGCAGGAGTGGATCGACTCGTCCTACGCGGCCCTGCGCACCGATGCCGCGAAGCGGGTGGCGGACGCAGCCCTCGGTCAGTCCCCGATGAGCTGGCGCGACTGAGCAGGCGTCAGTCGGCGAGGAGCTGCTCCACGCGCTCCTCCTGGTCGGCGTCCAGCTGGGTGCGGTCGAACGCGGCGACTGCCTTGTCGAACGTCCGGTTCACCGTGGGCTCGATCTCGACGACGCCCGCCGGGGCGACCATCGCCTCCTCGTACTCCGCGATCCAGGCGTCGATGTGCGCCACGTAGGCGTCGCGCGCCTGGTCGAGCTCACTGTCCTCGGGCAGCGTCACCGCCCGGGCGTCCTCTTTCGCGCTGAGGACTCCGCTGCGCGCCTCTTCGGCGAGGTCGGGCACGTCGGTCATGAGCGCCGTGGCGAGCTCCTCCTGCTGCCCGGCGTCGGCAGTGGCCTCGATCTCGTCGAACCGGTCACCGATCTCGTCGATGTAGTCGCGCATCGTCGACTCACTGTGCTCCACGGCATCGAGCAGCACGTCAGCAGGGTCGCTGGTGCGCTCGGCCTGGGACCAGGCGATGCCGCTGCCGGCGCCGGCGACGACGAACGCTCCGACCGCAGACAGCAGGGCCCGGTGGTTTCGCAGGTTGAGCATTCGTTCATACTCACCCGAACCGGGGCCTCTCGGCGCGTCTGACGGTGTGATCCGTGGCGGAGCAATCAGGCATATACCCGCATTCCGGGCGGCAAACGCCCGTTGTCGACCGCCACACCTCCTCCGAGGACCCGGTCCGCACGCTGGTCGAACACGTTCACCGGACGGCCGTGCAACTCACACTCCCACCGCGCGCACCACGGCGTCCTGGGTGATGCTGACCCTCGGTCGACGGCTTCGGCCGACGACTCCCGGTAGCACCCGACGAGGAGGAAACAGACCGTGTTCGGACCCGATTTCTTCGAGCGACTCTCGCAGCGGATGTACTACGACCTCGACGGCAGGCCGATCACGCAGGACCAGTGGTCCGTACTACGCCTCGGGGCGGGCAGCGGGCACGTCGCACGGGACCACATCGGGATCTACCACGTGTCCACCGTCTGGACCGGGATCGACACGGCCGCCCCGGTCGACCACGACCACGGCCACACGCCGCTGATCTACGAGACGATGGTCTTCGTCGAGCGGCTCGATCCGGACGGCGTGCTCGCCGAGGACGACCGGATCGACTGCACCGAGCAGTACGCGGAGCTGCACGCGACGCGCGACGACGCGCTGGCCGGCCACCACCGTGCGACGGCGATGGTCCGCGACTGGATAGTCAACGGCCGCCCGGAGCGCTGACGGCGGAGGACCACGGATGCGAACCAGCACAGCTTCCCCGGCCTTGTCCCTCGTCGCCCGCCGCGCCGCGTACGGCCCGGCGATCTACGGTGAACCGATGCACGGAACCACCCCGCGGGAGCTCGATCCCGCGGGCGCACAGGCGCTGCTGACCGAGCTCTTCGAACCCGGTGCCGACCGTCTCGCCCACTCGATCGGCGTCGGACGCCGGGCCGAGCAGGTCGCGCGGAGGCTGGGCCGGCCGGACCTGCTCGTCTCCGCCGCGTACCTGCACGACGTCGGGTATGCCGCGGCAGCCCGGGACACCGGCCTGCACCAGCTCGACGGCGCCCGCTACCTGCGCGCGCTCGGCGCCCCGGCAGAGCTGACCGGCCTCGTCGCACACCACACGGCGGCCACCGTCGAAGCGGCGGAGCGAGGTCTGGACACGGTGCTGCGGCGCGAGTTCCCCACGCCGTCGGGCGAGCTGCTGGACCTGCTCACCTACTGCGACATGACCACGTCGGCGCGCGGCGAGGAAGTCACCGTGGACGAGCGGTTCGACCGCATCTACGACCGCTACCCGCCGAGCCACCTCGTGTCCCGCAGCATGCGGCACGCGGAGCCGTGGCTGCGGCGGACCGTGACCGGGATCGAGCGCCGGCTGGAGCGGCCGCTCAGGTGAGGAACGGCTCGGTCCGCGTCGCGTCCACCGCGTGCTCGATCCGCAGCCGCATCGAGGGGTGGATCGCGAGGTCGCCGAGCCGGTCGACCTGCTGCCACACGACGTCGCTCGACTCGCCGGAGGTGCGCAGCGTGCCGCCCGTGACCGTGCCGCGCATGCAGATGGAGAACTGGGCCCGGACCTCGCCGTCCGAGTACACGATCACGTGCCGAGGATCGGTGTAGATCCCGATCAGGCCGGTGATCCGCACGTGGTATCCGGTCTCCTCCTCGGTCTCCCGGACGCCCGCCTCCCGCACGGTCTCGCCGGGGTCGATGCCGCCGCCCGGCAGGGCCCACAGGTCGTTGTCGGTGCGATGGATGAGGAGCAGCCGTCCGACGTCGTCCTGTACCGCCACCGTGACCGACGGAACCACCGAGTTCACGGGCGGAGCGGTCGGGTCGTCGAAATAGTCGAACCGCACCATCACGCCACCTTGCCCGAGTCCTCCGTCCGCGGCCAGGCCTCCAATGGTTTCGCGCCGCTCCAGACCCGCTCGAACCCTGCCTGGTAGGCCGGCGCCATCGACGCCTCCGGCCCGTCCTTGAGGTGCAGCAGCGGATTGGCTCCCGCAGGTGAGCCCCAGACGTGGGTGTTGACCAGCAGGTCGTCGTCGAACCGGAACGTCGTGGCGTACAGCGTGCGGTCGTGCAGCCGCACCTCGACCCCCGGCGTGCCCAGAGCGGGCGCCAGGTAGGCCAGCACCAGCGCGATACGCCCGGCCAGGCCGGTCCCGCCCTCCTCCTGGGTACGTACCGCCACCGCGTCCCCCTCGGGGTCGCCCAGGAGGAGGCGCACCTGGACGCCACGCGCTGCCATGGTGACGATCTCCGTGGTCAGGTCCAGGGTCTGGTCGGGCAGGAACGTCGCCGCGAACGCGTGCAGCTCGAACCGCTGCTCCACGCCCGCCAGGAACGCTCGCCAGGTCCCCGACGGCACGGCACGCCGCGCCGGGTACACACCGACGATCTCCTGGGCCGCCGCCTCGGCGCGGTCGACGTCGCCCCAGAGTGCCGCGACGTCGCAGCCCAGGGCGTCGGAGACCGCGACGCGGTGCCGTGGGTGCGGGGTGCGGCCCTGGGCCACCCACCGCTCCACCGTCTTCGGATCGACGCCGACGGCGGCCGCCAGGCGCACCTGACTCAGGCCGGCCTGGCTCATCGCTGCGACCAGTCGTTGATTCCTCACGTGTTACCCCCCAGGGACGTATCTATCACCGAAACGTCCCGAGCGCTGCCGATGGCACGTCCCATGCCCTCGGCGCACAGTGGAGTCAGCTAGTCGTCACATGTCCGCCCTATGCCCGACCCGTGCCCCGGAGAGCCTCGTGAATCCCATTGCATCGCAGTCGGTCACCGAACGTCTCGGCGATGTCATCGATCTCCTGCGCCACGTCCGTGCGGACTGGATCGAAGTACTCACCGTGACTCCCGAACGAGTGTGCCTGCAGCCCTGGCACCTCGACGACGGCGAGAGCATCGCCCGCGCCCTCGGCCTGGACCACGCCATCGACCAGCGCATGATGAACCCTGGCTACACCCTGTGGTCCGGGACGTGGCGCGGCGTCGAGGTACAGGTCCGCGGAGCGCTGCGCGCCGGCGTGCCGGTGTTCTGACCTGGCCGGTCGGTCCGCCCGCAACACCCGACCAGCAATTCGCCCGTCCGCGAACGCGGCCACGCCCCTGGCCACGTCGAGCGCCCCACACCCTAGGCTGGGGGGATGACCGACGCGCATCACGAGCAGCCGGAGGCCTCGCCTCGCCAGACCGTGCTCCTCGCTGCCTTCGAAGGTTGGAACGATGCAGGGAGCGCCGCAACGTCGGCCCTCACTCACCTGGCCGAGGTGTGGGGTGCCGAGAAGGTGACCGAGCTCGACCCGGAGGAGTTCCACGACTTCCAGGTCAACCGGCCGTACATCTCGTTGGACGACGAGGGCAAGCGATCCATCACCTGGCCGACGACGTCCGTGTCGGTGGCGCAGGTAGGTGAACGCAAGGTGGTGCTGGTCCACGGCGTCGAGCCGTCGATGCGCTGGCGCAAGTACTGCGAGGAACTGCTCCAGGTGGCGGACGACCTCGGGGTACGGACCGTCATCACGCTCGGCGCCCTCCTGGCCGACGTGCCGCACACGCGGCCCATCCCGATGACCGCGACGTCGGACAGCGTGGGCCTGCAGGCCGTGCTCGACATCGAGGCGAACACCTACCAGGGGCCCACCGGGATCGTCGGGGTGCTGCAGCACGAGGCGGCGGAGCGCGACCTGCAGTCGGTCAGCCTCTGGGCAGCGGTGCCGCACTACGTCGCCAACCCGCCGTCGCCCAAGGCGACGCTCGCGATCCTCACCCGCGTGGAGGAGATCCTCGGCGAGTCCGTCCCGATGGGCGAGCTGCCCGACGACGCCGCCGCCTGGCAGCACGGCGTCGACGAGCTGGCCTCGGAGGACTCGGAGATCTCCGAGTACGTGGCCCAGCTGGAGGAGGCGAAGGACACCGCCGAGCTCCCCGAGGCGTCCGGCGACGCGATAGCGCGAGAGTTCGAGCGCTACCTGCGCCGGCGGGACACCGGCGGCAAGGACAGCGGTCCCGAGAAGCTCTGACGTCCCGGGGCTGTCCGTCGGTTGGACGTGCTGTGCCGGGCGGGCGTTTCCGGGGGCGTTCGTGAGAGGGCGGTCGTGGTCGCGACGGCCGGGTCACGACGGCCGGGTCACGACGGCCGGGTCACGACGGCCGGGTCACGACGGCCGGGTCACGACGGCCTTGGCACTGGGACGGCCCTGTGTTGGTGCGGCTCGCTGGTGCCGCGCGGCCGCAGCGCTGCTGGTGTGCATTGCGGCGCACCGAACCGCCGGCGACGAGTTGGCAGCGCGCGGGGATGATGCCGAATGAACGTCAGGAGTGCGCCACATCGAGATGACGATGCCGAACCGCAACCTGCGTGTCCTCCCGGCCTGTCCAGCGCCCCGAATCGCAACCTCCGTACTCTCCGGACCGCTCCGACACGCCGAACCGCAACCTCCGCGCCCCCGGGCCCGATCTCGCACGCCGAACCGCAAGATCCACGCCCTGGATGGCCCCAGCCGAAGGTTACGAGTCCGTACAGGGCCTAGTGCACGTGTTGCCTGCGGTTCGGCACGGATGGCGACCCACAACGTGCGGCTCGGCACCCACCGCCACTTGTAACCTGCGGCTCGGCACCGATGGCGACCCACAACGTGCGGCTCGGCACCCACAACCACCCGCAACCTGCGGCTCGGCACCGCCACCGCACACCGCCCCGAACGCGCATCTTGCGGTTCGGCACCCGAACCCCAAGGCCCCCTTCCACCACCTCGGAACGTCAGCTCTGGTCCCGCGCCCGGCGCACGACGATCGCCGGCGGCACCCTCAGGCTCTGGCCGACCACGCAGTACCGCTCCGCCAGGGCGCCGAGGCGCTGCAGCGTCGCGTCGTCGGCGTCCGTGTCGAGGTCTGCCCGGATGGTGATCTCGCCGACACCGACCGGGACGTCGCGGTCGAGGCCGAGCGTCCCGCAGGCGTCGAACGAGCCGGTCGCCGTCAGCGCGGCCGAGCCGACGCGGACGCCCATCACCGTGGCGACGCTGCGGAGCGTGACGCCCGCGCAGGCGAGGACCGCCTCGAGCAGCATGTCGCCGCTGCAGGCGTCCGAGCCGTCGCCGCCCGTGGCGCTGTGCAGCCCGGCGCGCACGGGCCCGCCCAGGTCGCGACCGTCGCGGTGACACCGGGGTCCCCGAAGGTGGCCGAGGCGCGCAGTGGCGTCGTCGCGGCCTCGGGGTCGGTCCGGTACTTGTCCTTCAGCGGTGTTTGGCGGGCACGAAGCTCTGCTGCGTCCATGGGTTCATTGGAGCAGCCGGCGACGGCCGGCGCCATGGGCTCAGGCCACCCAGCCGCCCAGCCGCCCGGCCACCCGGCCGGGCAGGTACTGCGCACGGCAGGCCCTGCGCACGGCAGGCCCTGCGCACGGCAGGCTCTGCGATACGGCAGGCTCTGCGACGGCACAGAGGCCCGGACCCCCTTGAAGGGCCCGGGCCTCTGTCGGTGTCAGCTCGGTGTGCCGGTCACGCACTGTTCGAGATCGGCTCGATCCGCACTCCGGCGTCCGGACCGTGAAATCCCACCCATGTCTCGAGGCACCGTGCGGCGTCCTCGACGCGATCGTAGACCGGTGCGTATCCCGGTCCGTTGCGCACCACGCGATAGCGCGTGCTGCACCGGGGCGTCGTCGTGACGGTGACCCGGGTCTCGCCCGTGAAGTCTTCCTCGTACTCCGTCATGCTCCCATCCTGCCCCGGGTTAAATGCAAACGGAAGCAGGGGTCAAAACTAACCTGACCGGCGCCTGACGTGGCCCTGGCCTACCTGGTGCGCACCGGGTCGCAGAACGGTCAGAGACGCACTCCGAGCAGGGCGTTCACCGTGCGAGCCAGCACCCCAGGAGCACCCTCTTCGTCGGCGGACGTGTCCCGCGCGGGGTCGAGGGACAGCTCGGCCCAGGCGTCGACGGCGGCCACCGCGGCCGGTGCGTCGAGGTCGTTCGCGAGCGCCGCACGCACCGCGGCCAGCGTCGCGTCGGGGGACGGGCCGCCGTTGCCGGACACCGCGGAGCGCCACCGCACGAGCCGGGCCTCGCCCTCGGGCAGAGAGGTCTCGTCCCACTCCCAGTCGGTGCGGTAGTGGTGGACCAGCAGGGCCAGCCGGATCGCCATCGGGTCGTGGCCGGCCGCCCGCAGGCGCGACACCAGCACCAGGTTGCCGAGCGACTTGCTCATCTTCTCGCCCTCGTAGCCGACGAGTCCCGCGTGCACGTGCGTGCGTGCCCCGGCGGGCTCGCCGTCGGGCTCGCCGTCGGGCCCCGGACACAGCAGCCGCAGGTGGGAGGTCGACATCTCGTGGTGCGGGAACAGCAGGTCCGAGCCGCCACCCTGCACGTCGAACCGCTCCCCCGCGGCCAGGCCGAGGCCGTCCCGGGCGATCACCGCACACTCGATGTGCCAGCCGGGGCGGCCGGTGCCGAGGAGGCCGCCGTCCCAGGCGGGCTCGCCCGGGCGCTCACGGCGCCACAGCAGCGGGTCGAGCGCGTCCTTCTTGCCCGCACGGTCGGGGTCGCCGCCGTGCTCGGCGAAGTCGGCCAGCGCCTGCTCGCGGTCGAGGTGCGCCACGGCACCGAAGTGCGGGTCGGCGGTGAGGTCGGCGTAGACGTCGCCCAGCTCCGGCGTCGAGCCGCCGGCACCTGGCTCGAGCGGCACCCGATACGCGGCACCGGACTCGACCAGCGCCGCCACGGCGCGCACGACGTCGGGCACCGACTCCACGGCACCGGTCCACGTGTCCGGCGGGACGACGCCGAGCGCCGTCATGTCCTCGCGGAACAGTGCGGTCTGGTCGGCGGCGAGCTCGCGCCAGTCCACACCGGTCGCGTCCGCACGCTCCAGCAGCGGGTCGTCGACGTCGGTCACGTTCGAGGTGTAGACCACGTCCTTGCCCGCGTCGCGCCACGCGCGCACCAGCAGGTCGAACGCCACGTAGGTGTTCGCGTGCCCGATGTGGGTGGCGTCGTACGGGGTGATGCCGCAGGCGTACAGCCGGGCCCGTGGCCCTGGTGCCGCCTCGACGAGCTCTCCGGTGGACGAGTCGTGGACCCGCACCGGGTCGGAGGCGGGGAAGCCGGGAAGCTCCGGGACTTGGGGTGTGGGCCAGGCGTGCACGCGACCAACGATAACCGCCGCCCGGGACGCCCCCGGACCACGTCAGGACCCTGGCGGTGTGTTCTAGCTGACGCCGCCGGTCGCGTCGATGGTGCCCGACATGAGCAGCCACACGACGGCGCCCGCGAGCGCGAACCGGTAGAACACGAACGGCTTGTAGGAGTAGTTCCCGACGATCTTGAGGAACCCGATGATTACCGCGTACCCGACACCGAACGCGATGATCGTCGCGATGATCGTCGCGCCCCAGCCGGGCGCACCCTCGGGGATGGGCTCACCCATCGTCTTGAACAGCTGGTAGAAGCCGGAGCCGAGAACCGCGGGCAGGGCGAGGAGGAACGAGTAGTCCGCGGCGGCCCTGCGCGTGAAGCCCATGGTCATGCCGGCGGTGATCGTGCCACCGGAACGGGACACGCCCGGCACCAGTGCCAGCGCCTGAGCCAGACCGAAGCCGAGGGCGCTGGGCCCCGTGAGCGACGTCAGCTCGCGCTCCTGGCGGCCGAAGACGTCGGCCAGGAGCAGCAGGAGCCCAAAGAACGCGAGCGTGAAGACGGTGAGCCAGAGGTTGCGGAACGTGGACTCGATCTGGTCCTCGAACAGAAGGCCGAGCACCACGATCGGGATCGAGCCGAAGATGATGTACCAGCCCATCGCGGCGTCGTGGTTGGCGGTGGCACCGGGGCGACCGTGCCGCAGGTCGACCGACCCGGGCCGCGGCCCCAGGCCGGCGCGCGCGCGCCAACCGTTGCCGTTCGCACCCGAGAGGGCCTTGAACCAGGCGACGAGGATCGCACCGATCTTCTTGCGGTAGTAGATGATCACCGCGATCTCGGTACCGATCTGCGTGATGGCGGTGAAGGCCGCGCCTGGGTCACCCGAGCCGAGCAGCTCACCGACGATCCGCAGGTGCGCCGACGACGAGATCGGCAGGAACTCGGTAAGGCCCTGAACCAGGCCCAGAAGGATCGCTTCCCACGCAGTCACGGGCGGTGACACTACCCCACGGCGCGCCTCCTGACGCACCCGCAAGAGCCCCGGGTAGCCTGCCTCACATGGAACGACGCCGCGTGGGCAGGTCTGGCCTACGGGTCTCCGAGCTGGGTCTCGGGACCATGACCTGGGGTCGCGACACCGACGAGATCGACGCGGTCGAGCAGGTGCGCGACTTCCTCGACGCCGGCGGGACCCTGATCGACACCGCGGCCAGCTACGCCGACGGCGACGCCGAACGAGTCATCGGCACCCTGCTCTCCGGCAAGGTGGCGCGGCACGAGGTGGTGCTCGCCACCAAGGCCGGCATCCGCTCGGAGTCCCGGCCCGACGGCGGCTCCGGCCGCGTGGTGGACGCCTCGCGCGGCGCGCTGCTCGACAGTCTCGACGAGTCGCTGCTGCGCATGGGGACCGACCACGTGGACCTGTTCCTCGTGGCCTGCCCCGACCCGCACACCCCGCTCGAGGAGACCTGCAACGCGCTGCGCATCGCGGTCACCAGCGGGCGCGCCCGGTACGTGGGGCTGTGCAACCACCCCGGCTGGGCCACCGCACGCGTGGCGACGCTGCTCGAGCCCGACGTCGGCCTCGCCGCCGTCGAGCTCGAGTACTCGCTGCTGCAGCGCGGCGTGGAGCGCGAGGTGCTGCCCGCGGCCGACGCCCTCGGTGCCGGGCTGCTCGCCTGGTCGCCGCTCGGCCGCGGCGTGCTCACCGGCAAGTACCGGCGCGCCATCCCGGCGGACTCCCGCGCGGCCGGGGCGCTCGCGGGGTTCGTCCAGCCGTACCTGGAGGGGCCGTCACCCGCCGTCGTCGAGGCGGTCGCGACCGCGGCGGAGGGCCTCGGCCGCACCCCGGGGAGGTCGCCGTCGCGTGGCTGCTGGAGCGCGAGGGCATCGCGTCGGCGATCGTGGGCGCGCGGACTCCCGCGCAGCTGCGTTCGTCGCTGGACGCCGCGAGCCTCGAGCTGCCCTATGAGGTGCACGCCGCCCTGGACGACGTCTCCGCCCCCGAGATCGGCTACCCCGAACGCTGGTGACCGTCCCCGCGCTCGTGCCCGATCAGCGTTGCTGCGCGGGCTGCGGCTCCTCCTCCGCCTCTTCCAGGTCGTCGTCGAAGTCGATGTCGTCGAGGTCCTCGTCCTCGTCGTCATCGTCGTCGTCGACCTCATCGGCCTCGTCGGCCAGGTAGAACGGCGTCACCTCGCCGAACACCGTGGCCAAGGACTCCTCGTACACCTCGTAGGCGTCGGCGAGCACGTCGTACGCGTCGTCGACGGCGGGGTCGTCGTCACTCCGGCGAGTGGCGACCGCGTGATGATGGGCCTCGAGTGCGGCAATGAGGCGATCGAGCGCGGCACGCGGTTCAACGGTCATGCCTTGACTGTAGCGTCACGTCCTGGCCAGCGGGATCGCAAATCCTGATCGTTACGGCCGATTTCTCGCCCAGGGTTTACCCCGACCACCGACGAGGAACCTGGTCCCGTAGGTGGATGTCGGCCCGGTGCCGGATCGCTTGGATGATGGCCATGAGCACTCTCGTCCAGCCGGCCGGACCGGTGACCGCGACCCGACGGCGCTGGCAGTTCCTCGACTCCCTGCGCGGCTTCGCCGTTCTCGGGATCCTGCTGGTCAACGCGATCGATATCACCCAGGTCGGCGTGGCGCGGCTGATCGAGGGCGGCGCCCGGATCCCCGACCCGGTCGAGGAGGCGCTCTACCTCACGGTCCAGACCCGTTTCGTGCCCATCTTCATCCTCCTGTTCGGGATGAGCCTCTGGCTGGTGCTCGACGGCGCCCGCGCGCGTGCCCCGCGACCCGGGCTCGTGCTGGTGCGCCGTCTGGCCGGCCTCACGGTCATCGGCGGGCTCCTGATGTTCGCCTACCCCGGCAACATCCTCCTGGAGTACGGCGTCGTCGGCCTGCTGATGCTCCCCGTCGTCCTGTTCGCTCCGCGCCCCGTGACGCTCGGGGCCGGCGTCGTGCTCACGTTCGCCGCGTACGCGATCTTCGGCGGAGGGCTGCCGTCCGTCCCGGGTCTCGTGCTGCTCGGTGCGGGGGCGGCCGCCTTCGGTCTGCCGCGGGCCCTGGAGCGGCCGGGCAAGGCCGTCGCCGTCGTGTTCGCCGTCGCGGCCCTGCTGACCGGGCCCGCCCTGCTCTGGCAGCAGACCACACCGGGCGATCCACGGTTCTCGACCCCGGGCGGGATCGCCGGCCTGGTCATGGCCGTGCTGTACACCTCGGGGCTGGCGCTGCTCTGGCGTACGCCGGCCCGCAGGGCGATCGCCGCCGCCTTCGAGCCGCTGGGCCGGATGGCGCTGAGCAACTACGTCGGTGCCGCGATCGTGATGGCACTGGTCCCGCTGGTCGCGGACGTCGGCCACCTGACGAGCGTGACCCCCGTCGTCCTGCTGTCCCTGGCGCTGATCGTGGCGCAGTCGCTCCTGAGCCGCCTCTGGCTCACGTACTTCGCCTACGGTCCGGTCGAGTGGCTGTGGCGCGCCGTGACCTGGCTCCGGCCGGTTGCCCTGCGCCGCACCCCGTGAGCCACAATGGGCGGATCGAAGTGTGTTGCTGTCGCCGCTCAGCAATGAAAACGGCATAAACTGACCTCACCCGCGACCCGAGGACGGTGCATCAGATGGCGAGAGACGGCTCCGTGTTCCGCAAGCACAGTCAGTACGAGTACCGCGTGATGACGTTCGATCCGGGCACCCCCGTGCCGGATGCTCGCCGGTTGCTCACCGATGAGGCCGAGTACGGCCGTTGGGAGCTGGCAAGGACCCTTCTCTACATCGGCGGCAGGCGCAAGGTCTGGCTCCGCCGCAAGATCATCAAGGTCTCCTCCACCCTGTGACGCCCGCCGGCCGCGACGTGTTCCGCAAGGCTCGTGCGGGCGCGCCGGAGGGCTTCTTCGCCCGCGAGGCGGCCGGCCTGGACTGGTTGTGCGTCGACGGCGGCCCGCGGGTCGCCCGCGTGTCCGACGTCGGGCCCGGCCATCTCGACCTGGAACGCCTCGCCCCCGCCGCGCCGACCCCCGCGGCCGCGCGCGCCTTCGGCCGGGCCCTGGCCGTGCTGCACGACGTCGGCGCGGACGCCTTCGGCGCGGGCCCGACGGCGGCCTGGGGCTGGTCCGGCACGCCGGACGGCTGGTTCGGACCGCTGGACGACCCGCTGCCGATGGCGGGCGGGGCCTGGGCCACCTGGCCGGAGTTCTACGCGGACGCGAGGCTGCGCCCGCTGCTGGACCAGGGACGCGACCGCGGGGTCTTCACGGACGACGACGCCCGGCGCGTCGACGCCGTCCGTGCGCTGCTGCCCCGTCTGGCAGGAGCCGCCGCCGACGACGAGCCGGCGCGCCTCCACGGGGACCTCTGGTCCGGGAACGTGATGTGGGTCCGCCCGGCGCACCCCGGGGACGAGCCGCCGGCGCACCCCGGGGACGAGCCGCCGGCGGACGCCGTCGAGGCGGCGCTCATCGATCCGGCCGCGCACGGCGGGCACCGCGAGACCGACCTCGCGATGCTCGACCTGTTCGGAGCGCCGCACCTCGCGGAGATCCGCGCCGGATACCAGGAGGTGCACCCGCTCGCCCCCGGCTGGCAGCACCGTGTGCGGCTGCACCAGCTCTACCCGCTCGCGATGCACGCGGTCCTCTTCGGCGGCTCCTACGTCTCCGCGACGCGCTCGCTGCTGACCGAGCTGACGGCGTAGCCGGCGCTCAGCAGCTCGCCAGCAACCGGTCCAGCACGCGCGTACCGAACTTCAGCGCCTCGGTGGGTACCCGCTCGTCGACGCCGTGGAACATGCCCGCGAAGTCGAGGTCGCCCGTGAGCTGCAGCGGCGCGAAGCCGTAGCCGGTGATCCCGAGCCGGTGCAGCGACTTGTTGTCGGTGCCGCCCGACAGCGTGTAGGGCAGCACCTTCGCCCCCGGGTCCTCCGCGTCGATCGCCGCGACCATGGCGTCGACCAGGGAGCCGCTGAACGGCACCTCCAGCGCCGTGTCCTGGTGGATCGTCTCGATGCGTACCGCCGGTCCCGCGAGCTCGCGCAGCTTCGCCATGCCGGTCTCCTCGTGACCCGGCAGGAGCCGCACGTCCAGCGTCGCCTCGGCGCGGCCGGGAATCACGTTCGCCTTGTAGCCGGCCTCGAGCTGCGTCGGGTTGGAGGTGTTGCGCACGGTGGCGCCCACGAACTTGGCGACGGGGCCGAGCGCGGCGATCAGGTCGTCGATGGTCGAGGGGTCCGAGTAGTCCACCGGCAGCCCGGTGAGGTCACCGACGCCGCGCAGCAGCGCGTCCACCGTGGGTGTGATCGTGTACGGCCAGGCGTGCTGCCCGATCCGCGCGACGGCGGCGGCCAGCTCTGTCACGGCGTTCTCCCCGTTGACCTGCGATCCGTGCCCGGCGCGCCCGTCGGCGACGAGGCGCAGCCACGCCAGCCCCTTCTCCGCCGTCTGCAGCAGGTAGGCGCGCTTGCCGCCCAGCTCGACCGAGTAGCCGCCCACCTCGGAGATCGCCTCGGTGGCACCCTCGAACAGCTCGGGCCGGTGGTCCACGGCCCACCGCGCGCCGTGCACGCCGCCCGCCTCCTCGTCGGCGAAGAACGCGACCACGACATCGCGTGCGGGCTTGCGGCCCTCGCGCACCATCTGACGCACGACCGCCAGGATCATGGCGTCCATGTCCTTCATGTCGACGGCGCCGCGACCCCACAGCAGCCCGTCGGTCTCCTCACCGCCGAACGGGTCGACCGTCCAGTCGTCCTTGGCCGCCGGTACGACGTCGAGGTGCCCGTGCAGCACGAGCGCGGGCCGGCTGCGGTCCTGACCCTCCAGCCGCACGACGACCGACGCGCGCCCCGGGAGCGACTCGAACAGCTCGGGCTCCAGCCCGACCTCGTGCAGCAGCTCCATGACGTACTCGGCCGCCGCGCGCTCCCCCGGGCCCTCGTTGTTGCCGTAGTTCGACGTGTCGACCCGGATCAGCTCCTGGCAGATCCGGATGACCTCGTCGGCGGCGGTGGGCACCGGGGCGGGCACGGGCGTGGGGGTCGGAACAGTCTCAGTCACGAGGGCTACCGTAACCGGCCGGTGTGACACGAGGGGCCGACGCTCGACCGCGACAAGCACGAGGCCGGTGCACCGTCGCGCGGTCTACGAAGGTTCCACCGTCAGCCCCCGGCGCGCCAGCAGCGGCGCGATCTCCGGCGCACGCCCCCGCAGGTCCTCGAACGACGCCAGCGGGTCCTGGGAACCGCCCCGCGCGAGGAGCTTGCGGCGGAACGCCTCGCCGTTCTCCCGGGTGAGGCCACCGTTCTCCGCGTACCACTCGACGGTGTCGGCGTCGAGCACCTCCGACCAGATGTAGGAGTAGTACCCGGCCGAGTAGCCGCCGCCGAAGATGTGGTTGAAGTAGGTGGTGCGGTACCGCGGCGGAACGGACTCGAAGTCGACGCCGGCCGCCGCGAGCGCCGCCGCCTCGAAGGGCAGCACGTCCTCGACGGAGGTCGGCACCTCCGCGGGCGTGAGCTGGTGCCAGGCCTGGTCGAGCAGGGCGGCGGCGAGGTACTCCGTGGTCGCGAAGCCCTCGCCCCAGAGGCGGGAGGCAAGCATGGTGTCCACCCACTCGGCGGGCATGGGCTCGCCGGTGGCGTGGTGCACCGCGAACGACCGCAGGATCTCCGGTTCCCAGGACCACATCTCGTTGACCTGCGACGGGTACTCCACGAAGTCGCGCGGTACGGCCGTGCCCGACTGGGACGGGTAGCGGACGTCGCTGAGCAGGCCGTGCAGCGCGTGCCCGAACTCGTGGAACAGGGTGGTGACCTCGTCCCACACGAGCAGGGTCGGCTCCCCGGCCGGCGGCTTGACGATGTTGAGGTTGTTGACCACCACGGGCTGCTGGCCCAGCAGGTGGTTCTGGTGCACCAGGCTGTCCATCCAGGCACCTCCGCGCTTGGACTCGCGGGTGTACCAGTCGGCGAGGAACAGGCCGAGGCCCGTGTTCGGTTCTCCGGGCTCTGGCGCGTCGAACACCTCGAAGATCCGCACGTCGGGGTGGTAGCCCTGCAGGTCGGAGCGCTCGCTGAAGGAGATCCCGAACAGGAGGCCGGCTGCCTTGAACACGCCGTCGTGCACCACACGCTCGAGGTCGAGGTAGGGGCGCAGTGCGGCGTCGTCCAGGTTGAACCGTTCCTTGCGCACCGCCTCGCTCAGGTAGGACCAGTCGGCGGCGGCGACGCTCCCGGGCTTCTGGCCGCCGGGCGCCCCGTTCACCGCGGCGAGCTCCCTCGCCTCGCGCCGCGCGTTGCCGACGGCGGCCGGTGCGAGCCGGGCGAGCATCTCGTTGACGGCGGCGGTGGTGCCGGCGGTCGCGTCCGCCGCGACGTAGGCGGCGTGGTGCTCGTAGCCGAGCAGCTGGGCGTGCTCGGCCCGCAGCCGCGCGAGCTCCAGCAGCACCTCGCGGGTGTCGGTGCCGCCGCCGGTGGCGCCTCGGGTCCGGGACGCCTCCTGGATCCGGGCCCGCAGTCCGGCGTCCGCCAGGGAGGCGAGCACGCTCTGGTGGGTGAAGAGCTGCATCTCGAGGAGCCAGCCGTCCTTGCCGCGGGCCTGCGCGGCCGCCCGCGCGCCGGCCTTGGCGTCCGCGGACAACCCGGCGAGCTCGGCCTCGTCGGTCACGAGCACGCTCGCCTGGTTGGCGCCCGCCAGCAGCTTGCGGCCGAAAGCGGCCTGGAGCGACGTGATCCGGGAGTTCAGGGCTCGCAGCCGCTCCTGGTCGCCCGCGGACAGCGCGATGCCGGACCGCTTGAACTGCGTCAGGAGCTTCTCGAGCAGGTAGGCGGTGTCGGGTTCGACGGCGAGGGTGCCGGCGGCCGCGGCGTCGGCCAGGGACCGCACCCGCTCGTGGAGCCGCGCGTCCATCAGGATGGCGTCCTGGTGCGCGGCGAGCTGCGGCGCGATCCGCTCCTGCACGTCCTCCAGAGCGGGGGTCGCGTCCGCGGACAGCTGGTTGTAGAACGCCGCGGACGCCCTGCCGAGCAGCTGGCCCGCGCGCTCCAGCGCCTCCAGCGTGTTCTCGACGGTCGCCGCCTCGGAGCGTGTCACGATCGCGTCGACCTCGGCACGGTGCGCGGCCATGCCCGCGACGATGGCCGGTTCGTAGTGCTCCTCCCGGATCGCGGAGTAGTCGGGCAGCTCGTACGGCAGTCCGGACGGTGCGGCGAAGGGGTTGGCCGGGTCCAGGCCGCCGGACACGGTGGTCTCATGGGTCGACGTCATGGGGACATCCTGGCTCATCCTGGCGTACGACCCGGAGGATTTTCCGGCAGCCCTCGTACTTTATCGTCGAGCCGTGGATCCGCTCCGGCTCGTCGGCACCTGGAACTTCCGACGGGAGATCCACGACCACCGCGACGGCGCGGAATACACCGCGCACGGGACGGCCCGGTTCACCCGGCAGGACGACGGCCGGATCCGCTGGTCCGAGCACGGCACCCTGGACTGGGTCTCCGGGAGCACGCCCGTGTCGCGCACGCTCTTCCTGGTCCGGGACCCGGCCGACGACGAACGGCGCTGGCGTGTCACGTTCGAGGACGGCCGCGACTTCCATCCGTGGACGGCCGGCGCGGTCGAGCACCTGTGCGGACGCGACCTGTACCAGGGCGGCGTCGCGGCGTCGGAGGAGTTGGCCACCCGGTGGCAGCTGCACTGGCGCGTCACCGGCCCGGAGAAGGACTACACGATGCGCACCACCTACCTAGCACCCTGACCCCTGAGCTGTGGGCGTGATCGTTGCGCCTCGACCGGGCGAACAGCCGCGACGATCACGCCCACGACCAGGGTCAGAATCCCGCGGTGATGCGCGTGAACTCGAGGTTCTGCTGCGCGATGCCGCTGCAGCTCGCCGACAGCCCCCCGCCCGCGCAGCCCCGGTCCCGGTTGACCGACCAGAACGCCAGGCGCGTGAGCCCGTTGTTCCGGGCGTAGTCCCGGATCTGCGTCCAGGACGCGGGTGTGGTGACCTCGCCCTGGTCGGAGACCCCGTTCATGCCGGAGATCCCCATGTGCGCGTACGCCTGGGCGTCGGTCCAGCCGTGCGCCGCCTTGAGCTGGTTCTTCAGCCCCTCCGAGGCGTTGATCGTCGACTGCACGATGTTCGTCGAGCCGAAGTTGAACGGCATGATCGTGTAGTTGTCGATCGGCGTCCCCAGCTCGGCTGCGCGGTTGATCAGCCGCGTGCCCCACCAGTTGGGTCCGTTCAGGCCGGTGCCGAACGTGACCACGATCTTCGTGCCGGGGTTGTTCCGCTTGACGATGGCCAGACCGCGCAGGATCCGGTCCTGGACGGCCTCGTTCTCGAACTCGTCGGAGTTCTCGATGTCGAAGTCGACGACGTCGGGGTGGTGCGCGTCGATCACCCGCTGCACGGCTCCCGCGTACGCCTCGGGCGTGGCGCAGTTCGGGCCCAGCTTGGTGCCGGACCATCCGCCGAACGAGATCTGCACCTGACCGCCCGCGGCCTTGATGGCGTTGATGGTCTGCTGGTCGACGCCGCCCGTCAGCGGCCGCTGGCCGTCCCATGCGGGGTTGCACCCGCCCGAGGACAGCATGAACGCCATCGTGAACCCGCGGACGCCGGTCTGGTTCATGACGTCGACAGGGTTCTGCGGGTTGCCCCAGCCGAGGTACAGGTAGGGAGCTCCGGCCATGCGCCCGGTGCCGGGGTCGCCGCCACCGTCGCCCGCCGGCAGCTGCCACACCTGGTTGGCGCCGGCGTGGCAGTCCCAGATGATGAGCGGGGTGCGGTCGGCCGTGTTCCAGCCGGAGACGTCGAGACACTTGCCCAGTGCCCGCAGGGTGCCGTCCGCCTGGTGCCTCCACTGCTGCGCCACGTTGCCGTTGCAGGCCACGATCTGCACCTTGGTGCCGTTGGTGGAGTCGCCCCAGGCCACGTCGAGACACTTGCCGAGCGCCCGGATCGTCCCGTCGGAGCGGACGTCCCAGGTCTGCGCGGCCGTGCCGTTGCAGGTGTACAGCTGGACCTGGGTACCGTCGGCGCTGTTCCCGCCCGCGACGTCGACGCACTTGCCGCCGTACCCGGAGATCGCTCCCGTGGCCGCCTGTGCCGGCGCCGCGCCGACCCCCAGGGCGAGCACGGTCAGCAGAGCAGTGGTGAGAGCTGTGAGGCCACCGAGTACACGGCGCCGTCGACGTGCTTGCATGGTCGTCCTCCTTGACGTTCACGCCATTAAGTAAGGAGACCTTATTGCTTGCCGCCGTCTGACCGATACTGGGGTTTACCCGTACACGCGGGTACCGCGGGCCACCCGGACGACCTCAGCCCCGCCGCACCTCCATGAGGTTTCCCGCCGCGTCGAGGCGGATCTCCGCGTCCAGGCCCAGCCGGTCCAGGAACGCCCCGTCGTGGCTCACCACCACCAGCGCGCCCCGGTACGCCGACAGCGCGTCCACCAGCTGGTCGGTGCTGGCGATGTCCAGGTTGTTCGTCGGCTCGTCCAGGATCAGGAGCTGCGCCGGCGGGTCGGCCAGGAGCAGCCGCGCCAGCGCCACCCGGAACCGCTCACCGCCCGACAACGTCCTGACCGGCCGGTCCACCGCCGCACCCCGGACCAGGAACCGAGCCAGCCGGTTGCGCAGCTCCCCCGGCGGCACGTGCGGCGCCCCCGCGCGCACGGCGTCCAGCACCGGCGCATCGTCCGGGAGCACATCGACCCGCTGCGGCAGATACGCCACGCGGTCGGTGAGCAGCTCGCCCGACGCCGTCGGCCCGTCCACGAGCAGCCGCTCCAGGAGAGTCGTCTTGCCGACGCCGTTCGGGCCCGTCAACGCGATCCGCTCTGGACCCTGGACCACGACCTCCCGGCCGTCCGCGCCGCGCAGCACCGCCAGCCGCCGTCCGGCGGGCACACCCGGGTCCGGCAGGTCCACGGAGATCCGGTCGTCGTCCCGCACCGCACGCTCCGCCTGGTCGACCGCCACCCGCGCGGCCTCGACCTTGTCGTCCAGCATCCCGCGCCGCGACCCCGCCGACTTCTCCGCACCGTTGCGCCGGTCGTTGATCACCGCCTTGACGTACTTGCTGTTCGCGGCATCCTTGCGGCCCTTGCGCTCGCTGTGCGCGATCCGCTCCTCCGCCTCGATCCGCTGCCGCTTCTCCCTGCGGAGCGTCTGCTCCGCCGAGCGCAACGTCTGTGCCGCCGCCTCCTGCTGCACCGCCAGCCACTCCCGGTACGCCGAGTACGGCCCCCCGAACGTGGTCAGGGACCCCGCGCGCAGCTCCGCCGTCTCGTCCATCAGCTCCAGCAGCGCCAGGTCGTGCGAGACCACGACGAGCGCGCCCCGCCAGCCCCGCACCAGCGCGTAGAGGCGCTCGCGGGCGGCGGCGTCGAGGTTGTTCGTCGGCTCGTCGAGCAGGGCGACGGCGCCACCCCCGCTCGACTGGCGCAGGCGCACCCCGCTGATCGCGGTGAGCATGGTCTCGCCCCCGGAGAGCGTCGCGACCGTGCGGTCCAGCCCGGTGGGCAGGCCGGTGGCCGAGAGCAGCGCGACGGCCCGCTCCTCGACGTCCCAGTCATCGCCGACGACGTCGAAGTGTGCGGGGTCGACGTCCCCCGACTCGATGGCGCGCAGCGCACGCACGACGGGCGAGATGCCGAGCAGGTCGGCGACCGTGGCTTCGCCCGTCCGGGCCGTTCCAGGGGCTCCGGAGCGGAGCGAAGGGATCTCGCGGGGTGCCGCGTCGTGCGTGATCCGCTGCGGGAGGTAGTCGGCGGTGCCGCTGAGCGTCACACTGCCCGACGTCGGCGTGAGCAGGCCGGCGACCAGCCGCAGCAGGGTCGACTTGCCCGCCCCGTTGAGACCGGTCAGGCCGGTGCGGCCGCGGCCGAAGGCGCCGGAGACGTGGTCGAGCGCGACGGCGCCGTCCGGCCAGGCGAAAGCGACGTCGTGCAGCACGACGGAAGGGTTGGACAACATGGAAGGACTCCCGGGTGGTGGCTGGTGCCGACGCCGGGTACCGCAAGCGGGCAGACGTCAGCGCGAGGTGGTCTCGTACCGGGAGATGTCCGTCATCACAGTCCTTCGGGTTGCTCCCTCACACGCGCGGCACACCCGCAGGAGCAGAACGAGCCTGACATGGCCCCACGCCGGGGCGCAACGTGATTCTCACCCGTCCTTGGTCGACAGCCGGACGCAGGCCGGCGACATGCCGATGACGAGGTAGCACGTCGCCCAGGTGAGGTGTGTCGATCCGCCATAATCCTACGGGTGCCCCGGTACCTCCGTGCCGAGCCGTTGCACGGCTTTCCCCTGAGTGGCACCGAGAGGGAGGTTCGGATGCGTATGAGGGTCCTCGGTCCCGTCGAGGTGTCAGACGGCCGGAGCTGGGCTCCGGTGTCTGCCGCGCGCTGCCGCGCGGTACTTGGCACCCTCGTCGCCCACGCACCACAGGCCGTCTCCGTCGACGGCATCGTGCACGACGTGTGGGGCTCCACGCCGCCGGCCTCGGCGTCCGCACAGACGTACACCCACGTCCGGAAGATCCGGCTCCTGCTCGGCGACCCGAAGGGTGCGATCCTCCGACTGACCGACTCCGGCTACAGCCTGGGCGGGGGACGCCTCGATGTGGACGCCGGATGCTTCGAGGCAGGGGTGACCGATGGGCGGCGAGCGTTCGAAGCCGGTCATTTCGAGGCTTCGTTGGACCTTCTTGAGACCTCCCTCGCTCGGTGGCGCGGCGAGCCGTTCGACGGATGTCCTCCGGGCGAGCGTGCTGTCGAGCTCACCCACCGGCTGACGAACCTCCGCCTGACCGCCATCGAGGACTCCTTCCAGGCGAGGCTCAATCTTGGTCGCCATCGTGGAGTCGTGGCGGACCTCGAGGAGCAGATCGCCGAGCACCCGTTCCGTGAGCCGCTCTGGCGTCAGCTTCTGATTGCTCTGTACCGCAGCGGCCGGGCCGGCGAGGCGCTGCAGCAGTACGACCGGCTGCGCCGTACGTTGGCCGACGAGCTCGGCGCCGATCCGAGTCCTGCCACGAGGACGCTCCACGAGCAGATCCTCCATGAGTCGCTACCGCCGGCGGAGACCGCTCCACCGCCTGACTCCGTCCATCCCTCGACGCCGTCGATGCTGCCTGCTCCTCCGTCGCTTCGGCAGCTCCCGCCCGGGCTGCCCGACTTCTGTGGTCGCCAGACCGAGGTCGCCGACCTCACCGGGCTCCTCGACGGCGACGCCGAGCGCGACCAGGCCACGGTCGTCGTGGTGCACGGGGCGCCCGGCACCGGTAAGTCGAGCCTCGCCCTTCATGTCGCTCGCGCCGTTCGGGAGCGATACCCGGACGCGCATTTCCGCCTCGACCTCGCCGGCACCAGCTCCGATCCGCGAAAGCCTGGCGAGCTGCTGACCACGATGCTGCAGAGCATCACCGGCTTCGGCCACATCCTGCCGACGTCCCATGACGACCGTGCTGCTCTCCTGCACTCGCTCCTTGCCGAACGCAGCGTCCTCCTCCTGCTCGACGACGCCACGGACGCCGGACAGGTGCTGCCACTCCTGCCACCCAACGGCCGGTCGGCGGTCGTCGTCACCAGCCGCCGCATGCTCCCCGAGCTGCCCGGTGCCCGGCGGTTGCAGCTCGACGGCCTCACCTCCAGCGATGCCTTGCAGCTGCTTGCCCGGATCGTCGGGCAGGACAGGATCGACGACGAGCTGGACGACGCCCGGGCGATCGTGCGCCTGTGCGGGTTCCTCCCGTTGTCGATCCGCATCGCTGGGGCAAAGCTCCTCAGCCGCCCGTCCTGGCCGTTGATGCGCCTGCGGAAGCGGCTCGAGGACGAAACTCGCCGGCTCAGCGAGCTGAGTATCGGTGACCTCGACGTCCGTGCAAGCCTCGACCTGTCCCTGCGTTCCCTGTCCGACGACGCTGTGACGGCCTTCGACCTGTTCGGTCTGCTCGGACTGAGCGAAGCACCGATCTGGTTGTTCGGTGCGCTGCTGAACACCGCGGACTACGACGACGTGGTCGACGAGCTCATCGATGCCGGTCTGCTGCAGCAGGCAGGCATCGACGCTGTCGGTCAGCTTCGCTATCGGATGCACGACCTGCTTCGAGACTACGCGCGGCAACGGGCACAACAGCGTGGACCGGAGATCTGTCGTGGGGCGGCCGCGCGCGTCGTGCACAGCTGGACGCTTCTCGCCGACACGCTGCGTCGGAGCCGTCCACACAACTTCTTCGACCCGCTGGACCGCCCGCGCAGTGCCGCGATGGACCCCCTGCCGCCCTGGGTCCCCCGCGACGAGGACCGCCCGGACGACAGCGCCCTCGGCGCGGTCTGGATCGCCACCGAGCGCCGAAGCCTGCTGGAAGCCGTCCGTCTGGCATGCCGGGAGGGCCTCGTCCGTGAGGGATACGGGCTGGCCGCTGTGCTCGGGCCGCTCTACGACGAGTACGCGGTGTACGAGGACTGGCGCGCGACCCACCTGGCAGTGCTGGCCTGCCCTGACCTCGCCCCGTCCTGGGCGGCGACGCTACAGCGCGGGCTGGGCCAGGTGCACATCTACAAGGGCGACATCGACACCGCCGGGGAGTACCTGACCCGCGCGCTGCGCACCTTCCAGGACGACGGCAACCCCGTGGGCGCCGCGCTGGCGAACGCCGGGCTGGCTACGGTCGCCCGGTGCCGTGGCGGATACCGAGAGGCTGAGAACCTGCTGCGCGACGCGCTGGCCGTGATCCGGTCCGCCGGTGACCCGCCGAAGGAACTGGTGCTGTGCAACGGCATCGGTCGCTTGCTCGTCCTGCAGGGCCGTACCGACGAGGCAAGGCCCTGGCTCGAGGACACGATCGCCCTGGCACGCCGCACGGCCGACGCGCATCGGGAAGCGGTTGCCTTGCGCGACGCTGGTGCCCTGGAGCTCGCCGAGGGGAACGCCGACCTGGCACGACGATGGCTCGAGGACGCGGCGCAGACCTTCTGGCAGCTGCACGACGAGCGCTGCGGTGCCGCGACGCTCCTGCAGATGGGGCTGGTCCTGGCGGCACTGGCTGATCAAGAGCGTGCCATCGCCTCGCTCACCGAAGCCGCGGAGTTCTACCACCGCCACGGGTTGTGGGACGACGAGCAGCGCTCGCTGTCGCTCATCGCCGACCTCAGGGTTCCGGCGGACGGCCCGCGGCGGTCCCGGGCCGACGAGGACTGACTCCCGGCCACGAGCGGTGCCGCATCTCGCTGGTGACCGGGAGTCGTGTTCGGGCATGGCACGGCTGGAAGCCGTGCCATGCCCACTGCACGGAAACTGGTTCAGTTCTCGCGAAGCCCTCGGGCAACCCAGAAGTTGGTCGGGTCGGGATTTTCCAGGGTCCAGTCGTCAACGCTGCGAGCCGCGCTGGTCTGCCGACCCGGCCGCATCTCCACGTGAGTGTGCGCAGCCGACGACGAGCTGACGCCCCGCCACGACTCGTAGCCGATGATGTCGCCGGTGTGGACGTAGTCGCCGGCATCGACGGAGTCCTTGGGGTTGGCGTGCAGGTAGACCACCGTCTTGTCGATGGCCGAGTAGTAGATCGCGATCGTGGACAGGCCGCTCCTGCCTGTGTACCCCTCGGTGACCCGGGTGACCCAGCCCCGTGCCAGGGCGTGGACCGGGGTCCCGATGCCCTTGGCCATGTCGATGCCCTCGTGACGGCCCGGAGTGTTGACGTAGCCGTCGAAGTGGCTGGTGATCGTCCCGCCACCGGCCTCGTAGAGCTGCCAGGCGATGCGGTTCAGGTTACCGATGTGCATGCCGGCGTTGTCGTTGTTGAGGGTCGAGTTCAGGTTGGCCGCCGTGCCGGCACCGATCTTCTGGCCGGCGCCCCGATAGCCCGAGTTGTAGTAGACCCCGACCGTCTTGCTCGTACGGTTCCACACCGAACCGACCTGATTCTTCAGGCACTGCCCGCGCTTGGCGCCGGTGACGAACTTGGCGCACCCGGACCCGGTGCCGAAGTCCTTCCAGCTGTTCACGAGGTCACGCATCGAACCGGTGCGCCCCGTGCCGTCGTACAGGCAGACCTCGCCGCTGTCGCACCTGCCGTCGTTCACGCCGGCAGAGGCGGTCGGGGCGACGGCCGCCGACGCCCCGAGCATCACGGCCACGACCCCCGCTGACGCGAGAATCTTCCTCAGTGGTGACATCATCGTTCCCTCTTTCTCTTGTCGAGCGGTTCATCTGGTGTCTCGTCCGGTCAGGTGAATGGAACGCCCAGGCGGTCCCAGGAGCTCTGCCCGGGCCAGCCGTCAGCGCCCGTGCCCGAGTACCCGAGCTTGCGCTGCCAGTTGGCGTACGACTCCCGGTCCGCGTCCGACCACTGCGGCCCGGGACCGACCTCGTAGACCGCGCACCCTTCGGCGACGAGCCGGTGGCCCATGGCGGTCACGATCGTGCTCCGAGGGCTGCTGCGGAACCAGTCCGCTCCCGGGAAGGGCTCCGTGGAACCGGCCGTCTGCTTGGGCACCTTGAGCGCGTCCCACGAGACCTGTCCGGGCCAGCCGTCGGCCGCGGTGCCGGAGAACCCGAGCTTCTCCTGCCACAGCGCGTACGACTGCCGGTCCACGTCCGACCAGCGCGGCCCCGGACCCACCTCGTAGCGGCTGCAGCGTTCGACGACGAGGCGGTTGCCCATCGCGGTGACGACAGAACTGTTGGGGCTGTTCCTGAACCAGTCCGCCCCGGGGAAAGGCTCGTACTCGGCGGTCGACTGCCTCGGCACTCTGAGGCGGTCCCAGGAGCTCTGTCCGGGCCATCCGTCGGCGTCCGCTCCGGAGTATCCGAGCTTCTCCTGCCACAGCGCGTACGACTGCCGATCGGCATCGGACCACTGCGGCCCCGGACCGGACTGATAGGCGCTGCACCCTTCAGCCACCAGGCGCGTACCCATCGCGGTGACGATCGGACTGTTGGGGTTGTTCCTGAACCAGTCGGGGCCCGGGAAGGGCTCATAGGAGACAGGCCCAGGTGACACACCCGCGTCAGGGACCCGTAGGCGGTCCCATGAGGTCAGGCCCGGCCACCCGTCAGCGTCCGCCCCGGAGTATCCGAGGGAACGCTGCCAGCTCGCGTAGGACTGGCGATCGACGTCGGACCACTGCGGACCCGGACCGAT
The DNA here is from genome assembly GCF_042682255.1 of Promicromonospora aerolata. Lineage (NCBI taxonomy): Bacteria > Bacillati > Actinomycetota > Actinomycetes > Micrococcales > Promicromonosporaceae > Promicromonospora > Promicromonospora aerolata. The sequence goes on along the minus strand of NZ_JBHUHF010000001.1, from coordinate 404,150 downwards.
CTTGTACAGCCCGTGCCCCTCTGCCACCAGACGCCGACCCATCTCCGTGACGATCGGGCTGTTGGGAGCGCCCTTGAACCATTCGGTGCCGGGGAACGGTGTGTAGGAGCCTCCAGGCGGGGTGGTCGTACCAGGATGCGGGTCGTCCAGTTCCTGACCTCGCCCGGGGATGACCAGCTCCTGACCGGAGACGATCGGGTAGTCGGGATACTCCAGGCCGTTGACCTCGGCGATGTACGTATAGGGAACCCCGTAACGGTTGGCGATCCCCTTCAGGGTCTCGCCGGGCTGCACGATGTGCGTGGTCCCGCCGCTCGACGAGCCGGGGTCCAGGGACCCGTCCTGCACCATGCTGTACAGCGGCTCGCCCGGGCACGAGGTGGACCTGACGTCTCTGTGGCCGATGATCTCGGTGCCCGCACCGTAACGCCGCAGGTAGGCGATGGCGTCCTTGATCCCCTCGACCATGTCGGCGGTCGGGCGGTACGCATAAGGGGCCCAGGAGGCCTCGCCGAGGAAACAGAGGACGCCGTAGTAGTCGTGGTTGGCCTCCGTGGTCCCCTGGGACGCGGACCGCACGTCCTTCCCACGGCCCTCGAAGACATAGCCATGCAGACAGACGGCGAGGTTGTAAGCGATGTCGCCCCAGCCCCTGCCATCCATGTGGAAGTTCTGGACCGAACGCATCCTGGCCGCGCACCGGGAGTGGTCGATCGCAATGGACGCCTCACCCTCGTAGTGCATCGCCACGCCGCGCCAACCGAACCCACTGGGATAGTCATCGACGTTCGCAGTACGTGCTCCCCACTCCGCACGGGTTACGAATCTCATGTTCCTCTTTCCATGGTGTGTTTCTGGCCGCGACCGGAAGACAGTTCGAAGCGATCAGTCAAGGAAGTACGCGTACCTGCCGAGCCCCATCCGGTCGACGGCGCCACCTTCGGCCCGAGCCTCGTCGGCCAGGTGCGTGAGCCTCGCGGAGACGTCAGCGCTCTGCCGCCCGGCATAGTGGTCGTGCAGGATCGCCCAGGCGGAGCCGGACTCGGAGGTGCCCCACAAGCGGTCAGGGTTCTGGAAGTGCTCGTAGTCCTGCGTGGTCCCGGCGACGAACGCCGCCGAGGCCAGGAGCCGTGAGCCCTGCGACGAGTACAGGTCGTACCCCTGGCTCCATGCCATCTCGCAGACCACGGCCGCCAAGCCCGTCGCGATGATCGAGTGGACCTGTCCCATGCCCTCGTCGTGCACGAAGGGGATGACCTTGACGATCGGAGCCCCAGCCCGGTGGTCGAAGTGGTCCACCGCCTGTGCGAGCAATGCCTCGTCGTCGCGGAAGATCGCGATCGACATCATCGAGGCCAGGTGGGCAAGGTCCCACACGACCCCGAAACGCGACAGGCACCCGTCGTCCGCGGCCGTCAGCTGGTGCTGGTTCGACGGGAGGATGACGTCCTTGAGCATCGCGTCGAACGCTGCAGCGTCGAGATCATCGCGGTCACGCACCAGCTCCGCAGCGTTGGCGAGCACGAATCCGTGAATCCCGGAAGCGAGAGGCGTGCTCGGTGCGCCGACGATCGAGGTGAGCGTCGCTGACCACGCGTTGAGGATCGCGCAGGCGGTCCGGGCGCGCGCCTCGTCGCCGTTCACCCGCCAGATCAGTGCGTTCTGGTAGGCGGCGTGCGCATCATCGAGAAGGTCGTGGTAGTTGACGTCCTCGCCGCCCACCCGAAGAACGGCGGCTGGGCCGGCGGTCCAGTCCGTGCGGGACCGTGGGTCGGAGATCAGGCGCGACCAGGCCGAGGCATATGGTGTGCTGCCGGCGTCGACCCCAGCCTTCACCGCTGCCAGGTGGTCGACGGTGTGCAGGGCCCCCGGATGGACGAGCCCGGCTTCCGCCGTCGTGAGCGGAACCGCGAAGGCAGGAGAGGTCGCAGCGAACGACGCGACTGCCGTACCAGCCCCCACCACGGCGATGCCGCGCAGGAACTGGCGGCGACTCGTGTCGTGGGACATCAGGTTCGGTGACAATCCGGGCTCCTTCGTTGGAACGATGTGCCTGTCTCGTGCGACAGCCTGTCGTACGCCCCTATGGGCGGCCGACGCTCGTTCCATGCCCGATCTATGACCTCTGGGACGCAGTCACCGCGACGCCAGCGGCGGACGTCGACTGAATCGACGTCCGCCGCTGGCATCCTGCGCTCACTCGGACCGGTACGGGCCGATCGCTCAGCCGTCCCTGGTCGTCAGCCGCGCGTACGCCACCGACAGGCCGATGACCAGGTAGCACAGCGCCCGGAAGGCGCCCTCGCCCAGGCCGTCGAACGACACCGGGTCCCGGATCAGGTCGATCAGGTTCGGCAGCGACGACGGCAGCAGGTACGGGTGCAGCCAGTCCAGCGCCGAGATCTGCAGCAGCACCACGGAGACGATCAGCCCGCCGAGCACGCCCACCACGACGAGCATCGGGTGCTCCGTGGACGCCGAGATGGCCAGGGCCACGGCACCGACCGCCATCAGGTAGACCGTCGCCCACCCGACGGCGACGGCCAGCCGCCACAGCACGGCGCCGAACGACAGCTCCGTCCCAGACATCGACACCAGACCGTCGGTACCCGCGAGGACCAACCCGGTCACCAGGCCGGACACGACGACGAGCGACGCCGCGACCAGGGCGACGACGAGCACACCCACCGACTTGACGAGCAGCAGCCGCCCGCGGCTCACGGGGGCGAGCAGCCAGCCGCGCAGCGCGCCGTGGGACTGCTCCCCGGCCAGCGCGTCACCGCCGGCCATCGCCACCGTGAGCGGCAGCATGAGCATCAGCAGCGTCATCAGCGATCCCAGCGGCAGCACGAACGCGCTGGTCGCCATCGTCACGAAGATCGGCGGTCCCCCGCCGGACGGACCACCGGGACCTGTGCCGACCGGCGCGGCGGCACCGCCGTCCAGCGTCAGGTCGACCGCCACGCCGGTGATCACCGGGAGCGCGGCCAGCAGACCCAGCACGACCAGGGTCCGCGGACGCCGGAAGATCCACCGCACCTCGGCCCGCACCAGGCGCCAGACCGGGGCACGCCGGCGAGCGGGCAGCGCCACGGCCGGCACGCCGTCCGCGGCGGGCGAGGCCACCTGGCCCGTGGTCGCCGCAGGGCCCTGGACGGTCATCGCACCGCCTCCGCATCCTCGAGGTCCGGCTCGCCGACCAGCTCACCGACGTCGTGGGTCAGGCGAGCGAAGGCTTCCTCCAGCCCGGCCCGCTCCCGGCGAGCCTCGTCGACCCGGGTGCCGGCCCGCACCAGGGTCTCGATGACCGTCGCCGGCGTGGTCGTCGTGAGATCCACCCGGACGCCGTCGGGCGCGAGCCGCGCGGGGATCCGGTGGTCCCGCAGGACGTCGACGGCGGAGGCGCCGTCGGGCGTGGTCACGAGCAGCGTCGGGCTGCCCGACTCCAGCAGGTCGTCCAGTGCACCCTGCGCCACGACGACGCCCTGGTTGAGCACGACCACGTGCGTACAGGTGGCCTCGACCTCGGCCAGGAGGTGGGACGACACGAGCACGGTGACCCCCTGGGCGTGCAGCTCGGCGATGATCCGGCGGACCTCCTGCGTACCGGCCGGATCGAGACCGTTCGTCGGCTCGTCCAGCACGATCAGCCGGCGCGGCGCGAGCAGCGCGGAGGCGAGCCCGAGCCGCTGCTTCATGCCGAGGGAGTAGGCGCGGTACTTCCGCCTGGCCGCACCCGCGAGACCCACCCGCTCCAGCGCCGTGGACACGGCACCGTCCAGCTCCCGACCGGCCAGGAGCGGTTCGGCGGCGGCGAGCCGCTGCAGGTTCTCCCAGCCGGAGAGGAACGGATGGAACCCCGGTCCCTCCACCAGGGCCCCGACCTGGGGCAGCACCCGATCGGCGGCGTCGGGCATCGGCACGCCCAGCAGCTCGATCTCGCCCTCGGTCGGCTGGACGAGGCCGAGCAGCATCCGGATGGTCGTCGTCTTGCCGGAGCCGTTGGGCCCCAGCATCCCGACCACGGCGCCCTCCGGGACCTCCAGGTCCACGCCGTCCACGGCGACCGTGCCGCGATAGACCTTGCGCAGGCCCCGGGTGCGCGCCGCAACGGCGGCACCGGAGCCGTTCCTGGCCTCCGGTACCGCCGCTCCGGCGATGCGCGCTGTGGTCACTGCTGGTCCGGGGCGTCGACGAGCAGGGCGTCGACCAGTACCTGCCGCGGTACCGCGCCCGCCGCGATCCGGCCGTCCTCGGTGAGGACGGCACCTCCCACGGCGACCTGGACGTGCGTCCCGGAGCCGAACTCGCCGGACACGGGCTGCCCGATCTGCGCGAGGATCCCCTCGAGGTCCTGCCCGGTCCGGGCCGCGGTCTCGGGCGGTGCCGCCTCGGCCGGAGCCTCCGCGACCACCACCGTGTCCCAGCCGTCACCGACCGTCGTAGCGTGCTCCTCCATGCCACCGGGGCCCTCGGCCTCGTGGGCCGCGCGCGGGGCGTCGTCGGCCGAGGTGGTCTCGACCTCAGCACCGTCCGGCGGTGTGAACTCGAACAGGTCAGCGTCCTGCGCACCCACCTCGAACTCGACGAAGCCGAGCGAGAGCACCGGTTCGGACCTGCCGTTGGCGAACACGTCGAACCGCAGCGGGACGCGCGTCTCCTCGTCGATCGCGATCGTGATCTCCCGCAGCAGCGTCTTCTCCGACGGCTTCGGCGTGAGCACGAGCTCGTACGCGGCGCGGTCCGCGACCCGCGCCGTGCCGTCCACGAAGATGTCGCTGGTCGGGCGCAGGCGTTCGATGATCTCTGCCGCCGCCTGCGACGGGTCGGCCATCTCGGCCTCCAGCTGGCCCTTGGCCTCCGCGGCGTCGGCCGCGTCCCAGGTGAACCGCTTCGCGGTGTTCTCCTGCGAGTCGTACGCCCACGCCTCGTCCGCGTTCTTCACGAACGTCAGCTCGGACGCCTGCCGCTCGACCTGGACCCGCGCGCTCTCCTGGCCGTCGTGGAACACCCGGACCGCGTCGAAGTCGAGCGCACCCATACCGGGTACGACGGGTAGCCCGAGCTCGTTCTGCAGCTCCGCCTCACCCGAGAACGCGGGTGCCCGGGCCGCGAGCGCCGAGGTGACCAGCTCTTCCGCGCCGATCGCCGGAAGCTCGGGATCGGCGTCGGCGCCGGCCGGCAGCGTGCTCAGCGCCAGCCCCGCGAGACCGACCGTGATACCTGATCCCGCGGCGACCAACGCTTTCGTCCTCGGACCCATGTCCTGCTCCTTCGCTCTCCGACCAGTGTGCTGCATCCGACACCGTCAACGATGCCTGGTGGCGGCTGAGACCTCCCTCAGGCAGCGGCCGGACGCCGGGAATCGCGCGGACGGCGTCCGGAATGCTCCGCGGGAGGGGTCGTATGCGGCATGCTGGCACGCATGAGGCCGCAGATACTGGTGGTCGACGACGAGCCGGGCGTGCGCAAGGCGCTGGATCGGGGTCTGCGCGCCGAGGGCATGGACGTCACGGTCGCCGCCGACGGACCGACGGCGCTACGGCTCGCGCGCACGGGGTCGTTCGACGCGATCCTGCTCGACATCATGATTCCCGGCCTGTCCGGGTACCGCGTGCTGCAGGAGCTGCGGTCCGGCGGGGTCGGGACGCCCGTGCTGCTCGTGTCGGCGAAGGACGGCGAGGTGGACCAGGCCGACGGTCTGGACCTCGGCGCCGACGGCTACGTGGTCAAGCCGTTCTCGTTCGTGGTGCTGCTCGCCCAGCTGCGCGCCACCCTGCGGCGGGCGGCAGCGGGGACCGCACGCGACCGGATCCGGATCGGGCCGCTGACCATCGACCGGGAGACCCGCACCGTGCGGTACGACGACGTCGACGTCCCACTGAGCCCGCGGGAGTACGCGCTCCTGGAGGTGCTGGCGGCGCGTGCGGGCACCGTACGGACCAAGGAGGAGCTGCTGGACGAGGTGTGGGGCGACGAGTGGGCCGCGACCAGGAACGTCGTGGAGGTGTACGTCGGGTACCTGCGTCGCAAGCTGTCCGCCGCGGGTGCCGACGACCTGGTGCGGACCGTCCGGGGCCAGGGGTACCAGCTCGGGGACGCGCGGTAGTGGGGGCGTCGCCGGGTGGGCGCTGGGCCGGGCTGTCGTTGCGCCTGCGGATCACGAGCCTCGCCACGGCGGTCACGCTCGCCTGCCTGCTGGGCCTCGCGACGGTCGCCGGACGGGGCCTCGGCCCGTTGCTGCTGCACGCCGTGGACGACGAGCTCCAGGCAGAGCTGAGTGGTGCGGCGGGCGCCGTCGTCGCCGGGCGTGCGCCCGACCCGCCCGACGGCCTGGACGTGCGTGTCCTGGACACGGCGGGCCGACCGGTGGGTGACGGCGCACCGCCGACCCTCACCCGGGACGAGGTCCGCACGCTGAAGGCCGGCATCCCGACCACCACGGACGGCCGGGGCGCGGTCCGCTGGCACGGCGCCGTCGTCACCGCCCCCGACGGCAGCCAGCGGCTCGTGGTCGTCGGCGCCGGCCTCGTGGGGCAGAGCGCCGCCGAGGACGCGGGCAGCCGGTGGCTGCTGGTCACCGCGCTCGTCGGGGCCGTGGTGGCCGGGGTCGCCATCTGGTTCGCCGTCGGGTCGGCGCTGCGCCCCGTCGCCCGGATGCGGCAGTCCGTCCGCCGGCTGGCCCCCGGTGCCCGCCTGGAGGTGCCCGACGCCGCGGCCGGCGAGCTGCGCGCCCTGGCCGCCGACTTCAACGTCCTGCTGGACCGGATGGACACCACCACGGAGCGGCTGCGGCGGTTCACCGGCGACGCGGCGCACGAGCTCCGCTCCCCCGTGGCGTCCATCCGGGTGCAGTCGGAGGTCGCGGTGACCAACCCCGATCCGGAGCTCTCGCACGAGGTGCACGCCGACGTCCTCGCGGACGCCGAGCGCTTGTCGGCGTTGCTCGACGGGCTGCTGGCCCTGGCGCGCTCCGACGCCGGGGAGCTGCCACCGGCGGAGTCGGTCGACCTGGTCGGCGAGGTACAGCGGGCGGTGGAGCGCGCCGGGGAGCAGCCGGTGCCGATCGAGATCAATGCCATGACCGGTCGCGCGTGGGCGGCGGCCGCCCACACCGAGATCGAGCTCGTCCTCGACAACCTGCTGCGCAACGCCTGCCGGTACACGCGCACCCGGGTGGTGGTGTCCGTGCTCGAGAGCCGGGCGACCGTCCGCGTGCTGGTGGACGACGACGGCCCGGGCGTCCAGCCGGAGCACCGGGCGAAGATCTTCGACCGGTTCTACCGGGTCTCGGACGACCGCGCACGGACGTCGGGGGGCGCCGGGCTCGGCCTGGCACTGGTCGCCGAGCTCGTCCGCCGGCGGGGCGGCCGGGTCGCCGTCGGCGAGTCGCCCGACGGTGGCGCCCGGTTCACCGTCGTCTGGCCCCGGGCCGCCTGAACCACCCCGGCGGCCGTCAGGTCACGGAGCCTGCGCGGTGATGTACCGCTGCACGGTGGGCGCGAGCCAGGCGATCACGTCTTCCCGGGACATGTCCGCCGCAGGGCCGAACCGGAGCACGTACCGCACCAGTGCCATGCCCAGCACCTGCGAGGCCACGAGCGCGGCGCGGCGTTCGGCGTCGGCCGGATCCTGCACGAACGCCCGGGCCGCCGGCACGAGCTGCGTGCGGAAGACCTCCCGCAGCCGGTCGGCGCCGGAGTCGTTCGTCACCCCGACGCGAAGCAGGGTCCGCAGCACCGTGTCGCGCTCCCACAGCTCGAGGAAGTGCGTGACCAGGACCACGCCCACCTGGTCCGGGTCGATCTCGCCGAGGTCCGGGAAGTCGAGCTCGACGTCGATCACCGCGGCGAACAGGCCTTCCTTGGAGCCGTAGTAGCGCATGACCATGGACGGGTCGATCCCGGCGCCCTGCGCGATGGCGCGCACCGTCGCACGCTCGTACCCGTCGGCCGCGAAGCGTTCCCTGGCCGCCTCCAGGATCGCGGTGCGGGTCACGTCGGAGCGGCGGCGCGGGCTGTCGGGACCTGTCATGCCAACAACTGTATGCCAACACCCGTTGACTTCGATACGGAGCACTGGCTACCGTGGTCAACAAGCGTTGGCAAACAACCGTTGGCCACGCAACCGAGGAGGGCATCATGAACACGGACGTCATCGTCGTCGGAGCGGGGCCCACCGGCCTCCTGCTCGCCGGAGACCTCGCCACGGCGGGGACCCGCGTCACCGTGCTGGAGAAGCGTCCGGCCGCGCTGAGCAACCTCACCCGCGCGTTCGCCGTCCATGCCCGCAGCCTCGAGACGCTCGACGCACGCGGACTCGCGGACGAGCTGGTCGACCTGGGACAGCCGGTACGGAGCGTCCAGCTCTTCGACCGGCTCACCCTCGACCTGGGGAACCTGCCTTCCCGGTTCCCGTACGTGCTCGTCGCTCCCCAGTACGAGGTGGAGCGGCTGCTGCGCCGCCGGGCCGAGGCGGCGGGTGCCGTGTTCCGCTATGACACCGAGGTCACGTCCCTGACCCAGGACGACGCCGGCGTGACGGTCACCACCGCCGACGGCCCGTCCGTGCGCGCCACGTACCTGGTCGGCACCGACGGGGCCCGCTCCACGGTGCGGCACGCGGTAGGTATCCCGTTCCCCGGCCGCGCCGTCATCCGTTCGATGGTGCTGGCCGACGTCCGGCTGGCCCGCAGGCCCGCCGACACCCTGACCGTCGCGGCGGCCAGGGACTCGCTCGGCTTCCTCGCCCCGTTCGGCGACGGCTGGTACCGGTTCATCGGCTGGCACGGCAACCGGGACGTGAGCGAGGACGAGCCCGTCGACCTCGACGAGGTGCGCTCCATCGCGCGTGCCACCCTGCGCGACGACTTCGGTATGACGGAGGCGCGGTTCCTGTCCCGCTTCCACGCCGACGAGCGCCAGGCCCCCACCTACCGCAAGGGCCGCGTCCTCCTCGCCGGTGACGCCGCGCACGTGCACAGCCCGGCCGGCGGGCTCGGCATGAACACGGGGATGCAAGACGCCGCGAACCTCGGCTGGAAGCTCGCGGCGGTGCTGCGGCTGCCCGACGGCGCGGGCGCCGGCCTGCTCGACAGCTATGCGGCGGAGCGGCACCCCGTGGGCCGGCAGGTGCTGCGGGCCAGCGGCGGAATCCTGCGGGCAGCGACCCACCGGGGGCCGGTCGCCCGAGTCGCGAGCACCATCGGCGTCGGGATCGTCTCGCGGGCAGCGCCGATCCGGCGGCGGGCGGCGGGCTTCATCTCCGCCCTGGGCATCGCCTACCCCCGGCCGCGCGGGGCACACCCCCTGGTGGGGACGCGGGCGCGCGACCTGCCCCTGCAGGGTGGCTCGCGGCTCGCCGAGGCCCTGCGCGCGGGCCGGTTCGTCCTCGTCGCACCCGCCGGTGCCCCGGCGCCCGACCTGCCGGCTGCGTTCGGCGAGGTGGACCCCGCCGAACGCGTGCTGACCCGCCGGGCCGACGGCGGCGCCACCGCCCTGCTGGTCCGCCCCGACGGCTACATCGCCGCCGCCGAGGTCTGACGTCGCAGGCCTCGGCCGTCAGTAGGTCGAGGTGGAGTCGCTGAAGAAACCCTCCCGGAACTCCGGGATGCTGAACAGGACGGCGATGCCGGCGGCCGCGAGGATCGTCAGGCCGATCGTCACCCAGCCCGTGATGATGCCGCCGAGGGCCAGCCCGGCGTTGTCCGCCAGGCCTTCCTTCTGCGCCTTGCGGCTCAGGTGGCCCGTGATGACCGCGGGAATGGCCGCGAGGAAGCCGACGAGGCAGCTGAACAGCATGACGATGCTCAGGATGCCCAGCACGAGCGACCACACGCCGAGCGCGTTCTTCTCGGGCGGAGCCGGGTAGCCGTACGGCGCCCCGTACTGCACCGGCTGGGGCTGGTACTGCCCGGGCGGGTACGCGGTCCCCTGCTGGTAGGACGGCTGCTGGTAGGGCGGCTGCGCGTACGGCGACTGCGGGGGCTGCTGGGGCTGCTGTCCGGCGGGCGGCTGCGCGTACGGCGATTGATAGGGGCTCGGCACCGGGGCCTGACCGGGCGCCGGCTCGGGTGCCGGCGCCGGCGTGCTCTGCTGCGGCGGGTCGTACGGGGACTGCCACCCGTCGGGCTGGGTCATCGTGCTGCCTTCCATGCTGGGCTGCGCCGGGCGGCGCGAAGCATCGACCTACGGGTCAGCCCGCCACACACCAGCTGGGACAAGACGTGACCCGGCGCGGAGATGCCAAACCTACAGGTCGGACGCCTGGTGCGGCACGTCAATCCGATGGGGAGACCTCCCCGACACCGGCCCGGACGCCAAGGTCAGTAGTCGGTCATCCTGTTCATGTCGTTCATCTCGTAGAAGCCACCGATGCCGCCCGCGAACAGGCCCGCCGCGATGGCGATGATGACGAAGACGATGCCGAGCACGACGAGCACCACGTTGATCCAGCCCAGGATCAGGCCGGCGGTCCCCATCCCACGGTTGTTCGCGAGGCCCTCGTCAGCAGCCCTGCGGCTCATGGTTCCCGTGATGATCGCCGCGATGCCGAGCACCAGGGGGCAGAACACGTAGCTCAGGATGCCGGTGATCAGCGACCAGACGGCGAGGTCGTTCTTGGGCGGTGCCGGCACGTAGCCGTACTGCTGGGCAGCGGGAGCCCCGGGCTGCCCATAGGTCGCCGGAGCTCCGGGCAGCCCGTAGGGCGACTGCGCGCCGGGCTGCCCGGACGGCTCGTTCGAGGTGGGGTTGGCCGGGGTGCCCGGTGGCTGCTCCGCGTCGAGCGACGAGTCGGGCACCGGCTGCGTCGGCGGAGTCTCAGGGTCCCGCTGCGGGTCGCGCGGTGTGCCACCTTCGTTCTCGGTCATGAGGCTGCCTCTCGGGTCTTGGGTCCTGGGTCCTGGGCGCCTGGACCGGCGCCCCGCCTCCACTTAACCAGTGTCGGTGCAGGCCCGCCCGGGAGACACGTGGGTCAGCCGCGGTGCCAGGTCTCCACCTGGTGAGCCAGGACGAAGCCCAGCCGCTCGTACACCCGCCGGGCGGCAACGTTGTCGTCGTACAACCCAAGCGTCACCAAACCGCACTCGGCGATGCCGTCCGCCGTCATGCGCGCCGTCAGCGCACCGCCGTACCCACGCCCCCGGAACGCCGGCAGCGTCCCGATCGAGCCCAGGTGCACCGCCCCGCCTGCTACCGGCATCGCCGAGCCGACCGCCACGAGGGCCCCTGGGCCGTGCTCCCTGTCCTCCCGGGGGACCCGGACGCCGTACCAGCGCGCACGCTGACCACGGCGGCTGCGCACGCCCTGGAGTGTGCCCGGGTTGGTCTCGGCGAGCAGGGCCGCGATCTCGTCGGTGTCGCGACCCAGGTCGAGCAGTTCCACGACGGCCGGACCGGCGTCGGGCACTTGGGGTGCGCTCTCGGTGGCCATCCGGTCCCAGGTGGCGCCAGGCATGAGACCCCAGCCGGAGAGAGTGTCTCCGGCCAGGGTCCCGGTCCCGCGGGTGACGGCCACGCCGTGCACCGAGTCGCCCGGCGTCACCGTGCTGAGCAACGCGGCCACGCGTTCTGGCACTCCCACCGCCGCGAAGACACGCCCGGCTCGTTCCTCGGTCGGATCGACGAGCTCGACGACGCCGGCAGCACCGGCGTCGTCCGGCCCTGTCCGGTCCGTCCACGACTGGACGACCTCGAGGAGGTCCGTCCGGACGGCGAGAAAGACGTGGTCGAGCCCGTGGCGGCCCAGCCGGGTCACGCCGTGGGGGCCGCCACGGGTGCGGCGGCCTCGGGCTGGAAGTCGACACCGGCCTCCTTGCGCTGCTCCGGCGTGATCGGCGCCGGCGCCGCCGTCAGCGGGTCGAACCCGCCGCCCGACTTCGGGAAGGCGATCACGTCGCGGATCGACGCCGACTTCGTCAGCAGGGCGACGATGCGGTCCCAGCCGAACGCGATGCCGCCGTGCGGCGGGGCGCCGAACGCGAAGGCGTCGAGCAGGAAGCCGAACTTCTCCTCCGCCTCCTCCTGACCGATGCCCATCACCTCGAAGACGCGCTCCTGCACGTCGCGGCGGTGGATACGGATCGAGCCGCCACCGATCTCGTTGCCGTTGCACACGATGTCGTACGCGTAGGCGAGGGCCTCGCCCGGGTCCTGCTCGAACCTGTCGATCCACTCGGGGGTGGGCGACGTGAAGGCGTGGTGCACGGCGGTCCAGGCGGACGAGCCCAGGTCGACGTCGTCGTCCTCGCCGGCCGGCTTGAACAGGGGCGCGTCCACGATCCACACGAACGCCCAGGCGTCATCTGATTCAGTGCTGTCGATCTGCCCGAGCTTTCGCGCGATCTCGACGCGTGCCGCACCGAGCAGCGCACGGGAGTCGGAGGTCTTGCCGGCGGCGAAGAACACCGCGTCGCCCGGCTCGGCGCCGGTGACCTTGGCGAGGTTCGCCCGCTCGTCGTCGGACAGGTTCTTGGCGACCGGGCCACCGAGCTCGCCGTCCTCGGAGAACGTCACGTACGCGAGGCCACGTGCGCCGCGCTGCTTGGCCCACTCCTGCCACGCGTCGAACTGGCGGCGGGGCTGTGCGGCGCCGCCCGTCATGACGACCGCACCGACGTACTCCGCCTGGAAGACGCGGAACGGCGTGTCCGTGAAGAAGTCCGTGAGCTCGACGATCGGGTTGCCGAAGCGCAGGTCGGGCTTGTCCGAGCCATAGAGGCGCATGGCGTCGTGGAACGTCATGCGCTGGATCGGGGTCGGGATCTCGACGCCGATCAGGGCCCACAGCGCCTGCAGGATCTTCTCGCCCAGCGCGATCACGTCGTCCTGCTCGACGAAGCTCATCTCGACGTCGAGCTGCGTGAACTCCGGCTGGCGGTCCGCGCGGAAGTCCTCGTCGCGGTAGCAGCGGGCGATCTGGTAGTACCGCTCCATGCCGCTGACCATGAGGAGCTGCTTGAACAGCTGCGGCGACTGCGGCAGGGCGTACCAGGAACCCGGCGCCAGGCGGGCGGGGACCAGGAAGTCCCGGGCGCCCTCCGGGGTGGACCGGGTGAGCGTCGGCGTCTCGATCTCGACGAAGTCCTGCTCGTCCAGCACCCGGCGCGCGGCCTGGTTGGCCTGGGAGCGCAGGCGGAGCGCGGCGGCCGGAGCCGGACGGCGCAGGTCGAGGTAGCGGTGCTTGAGGCGGGCCTCCTCACCGATCACCTCGGTGTCCGCGAGTGCCGTCGACACCTGGAACGGTAGCGGCGCCGACTCGTTCAGCGTGACGACCTCGGTCGCGACGACCTCGATCTCGCCGGTGGCGAGGTTGGGGTTGGCGTTGCCCTCGGGGCGGCGGCCGACCTCACCGGTCACCTGCAGCACGAACTCGGCGCGCAGCGGGTGGGCGATCTCCTCGTCCCGGATGACCACCTGGGCGATGCCCGACGCGTCACGCAGGTCGATGAACGCCACTCCCCCGTGGTCACGGCGGCGATCGACCCAGCCCGTGAGGGTGACGGTCTGGCCGATGTGCTCGGCCCGTAGTGAGCCGGCCGTGTGGGTGCGGAGCACTGAGCGTTCCTTTCGTACGGAAGATGGGGTCCCCGTCGCCGGGCGCCCTGACGGGCGGTGCGACGACGTGCGAGCGCCTCGGGGGCGCGCCGCCGAGTCTAGTGCGTGACGCCACGTGGGGCGGTCGGCAGCTGGGCCAACGCTCGCCCTGCCGATCGTGCAGCAGGTAACGCCGCACGGCCAGTGGCCATGGGTACCTAAACCCATGGCCCGCCGCGCGAGCGCCCAGTATCCTCCCTGATCAGACGGTGGCTGACGGCGAAAAGGGCGGTGTGCGATGGCTGATCTGAAGGTGGATCTGGATGCGGTGCGGGAGCTGGGTTCGAGCCTGACGACGGTGGCGAACGAGTTCGAGAACGCGAACGCGAACAGCGACCGGATCGCGGAGGCCGTGGGGCACGAGGGCTTGTCCGGCGTGGTACGGGACTTCGCGCACAAGTGGGACGACACGCGCGGCAAGATGACGGACAACCTGCGCAAGCTCGCGGACGCCTCGACCCAGGTGGCTGACGCGTTCACGCAGGTCGATGGCGAGCTGGCCAAGGGCATTTCGGGCGACGGCGCGTGAGGCCGTCTGATTGGTCGCCCGTCGGGTTGGATGCGGATCCGACGCCGGGCGATCCGGTGCTGGTGCTGGCGGGTGGGCAGGAGTATCAGGAGGTTGCCCGCTCGATCGACAACGCCGCGTCGTCGATGAGTCGCCTGGATGTGGACGGGACGATCTCGCAGGCGGTGGACTCGTTGATGGCGGCGAAGGAAGACACCATCGGTGAGATCCGTAAGGCGCACTCGAGGTATGTCGCGGCGGGCGATGCGCTGGTCGGGTACGCGTCATCGTTGGAGCGGGTGCAGTCCGAGACGCTCACGGCGTTGGACCGGGCCCGGGAGGCGCAGGACGCGGCGCAGGCGGCTGCGGGGTCGAAGGACCGGTGGCAGGACCTGGCCGACGGCGCGACGGACGCGAGCGAGAAGGCCGAGTATCAGCAGAAGGCCCAGCAGGCCGGTGGGGATGCGGACCAGGCCGCCGGGGTGCTCTCCTCGGCGCGGTCGACGGTGGAGTCCGCGGTCTCGGACCGGGACCGGGCCGCCGGGCATGCGATGGACCAGATCGAGGAGATCACCTCTTCGGATGATCTCAATGACGGGTGGTGGGACAACTGGGGTTCCAAGCTCGTCGCCGCGATCGCGGACATCGCCGACATGATCTCCACCATCGCGGGGATCCTCGCGATCATCGTCGCGTTCATCCCCGTCGTCGGCACCGCCCTGGCGGGGGTGCTCATCGTCATCGCGGCAGTGGCGGCGATAGTCAGTGCGGTCGCGAACATCACGCTCGCGGCGACGGGTGAACGGTCCTGGGCCGACGCCGGGCTCGCGATCGCGGGTGCCGCGCTGTCGTTGATCGGGCTGGGTGCGGCGGCGAAGGCCGCGACCGGGATCGCCAAGGGCATCAGCAAGGGCACGTTGCGGTCGGGCAAGAACTGCAAGTTCGGGTTCGGTCAGTGCTTCGTCGCCGGGACCCTCATCCGCACCCCGGACGGCCCCCGGCCGATCGAGACCATCGCGGTGGGCGACAAGGTCTGGGCGCACGACCTGGCCACCGGGCGGGACGAGCTGCAGCTGGTCGTGGAGACGTTCGTCCGCACCACCACCGAGCTGTTCCACCTCACCCTCGCGGGCGCCGTCGTCTCGACGACGGCGGAGCACCCGTTCATGGTGCACGGGCGCGGCTGGACCGACGCCGCGTTCCTCAGGGCCGGCGACCTGCTCGTCACGGACGACGGGACCACGGTTCCGGTCGAGGCGATCGAGACCGAGCAGCGGAGCGACGCCCAGGCGGAGACGGTCTACAACTTCCACGTCGAGACGCACCACAACTTCTACGTCCACGCCGGCGACACGCCCGTCCTCGTGCACAACGCCAGCCACGTCAAGCCGCTTGACGTCGGAACATACAGTGACCTGAAAAAGGCCGAGAAGGTCGGCGACAACCTGGAGCACGACCACATCCCGTCGTCGGCAGCACTGAAGAAGGCCAAGGAGCAGGAGCTCGGCCGCAAGCTGACGCCGCAGGAGGCGAAGGACATCCACGAGCAGGGTCTGACGATCGAGGTCCCGAAGGAAGTGCACGCCAAGGGGGACACGTGGAGGGGGAAGAATACTCAGGACCGGATCGGCACCGACGCGGCGGACCTGAGCGCGGCGGCCGAACGGGACTATGCCACGCAGAGCAAGAACCTGATCGAAGCCGGCTACAAGCCTGAGGACGTGGCCGCGGCAATCGAGAAGATGCGCACGGCCAACAAGGAGCGAGGGATCTGATGGTGACCGTCACAGGTGAGATGGCCGTGATGCTGGACGTGCTGGGCCTACCGCAAGGTGATGGTCGGATCCTTGAGGCGATTGCCCTGGTCGGCCCCGGCATGGAGACCGAGGAGTTCGACTGGGGAAGCGAGAAGTCGACCTACTTCATCTTCAAGCCGGCCGGCACGGACCTGCTCTTCGAGGATGGCGTGCTCGCATCAGCCATCGTGCGGATGCAGCCTGACGCGCAAGACCCCGGTTACGGCGTGTATCCGAGGCCGGCAGCCCTGATCGACGGCCTGCCGCCGACCGCCACCCGCGCCGAGGTCGAAGACTTCTTCGGAGCCCCGGAACGTACGGGGGCCGGCTTCGTGAGGTACGAGGCGAACCAGCGCTACCTGCATGTCGAGTTCGACTCGGACGGCCGGATCGGCAAGCTGTCCGCGCTGCTCGAGCCGGTCTGACCTCGACCTACCTCGGACCTTCCTGTCCTTCAGCACACATGGAGTCACCACGGATGACCGACCAACCGTCCCCGGAGAGGCCAGCCGCACCGGAGGGCCAGCAGCCCTCAGGCACCGTTGACCCGCAGTCCGACGTCGGCTCTCCCGCGCTCGCCAGGGCCCTCGCGGCGGGTGACCGCGCCGCCGTCGGCGAGGCGCTGCGGGACGACGCCGTCGTCGTGCCGATCCTCGACCGCGGGGACGGCACGCCCCAGGTGCAGGCATTCCCTGCTCCAGAAGGCGCGGCCAGGCCCCACCAGCTGTGCCTGTTCTCGTCGACGCAGACCCTGGGCGAGTTTCTGGGAGACGCCCCGGACCGGGCGTTCAGCCTGCGCCGGCGTGAGTCGCTGGCCCCGTTCGTCACTCGGCACGGCGACGCGCTCGAGCAGGTGGTCATCGACGCGGCGGGACCCAGCCCCATGACCTTCGGGGCCGCCGAGTTCCTTGCCCTCCTCGACCCGCAGGCACCCGCCGACGACCCGACCGGGCTGTTCGACGAGACGGGCGCCGGCATCAGCGGCGAGGCCCTGCACGCGCTCGGCACCGTGGACGAGCCCGGCGGGTTCCGCGGCATCGGCATCGAGATGAACCTGCCCGACCACTGGGCCATCATCGAGCTCGACGAGCCCGAGCAGCGCGAGCGCCAGATCCGCGAGATCGTCAAGCAGCAGACGGCGAAGCTGGGCGACCGTTCCGCACCCCTGCGCCGTGACCTGCGCGAGAAGATGATCGAGGTGGCCGACAAGGCCGAGGCCGCCGGCGGCAAGGCGATGGCGTACCTGCTCCTGCCGGGCCAGGAAGCCACGCTCGCGCTGAACGTGACGCTGTACTGGCACGATCTGGGCCCCGAGGCGGGGAGCGCGAGCCACCTCCAGCGCATCCAGGACCGGCTCGGCGCCAACCCCGGTCCGGACGACGCGCTGACGCGTACCGAGACCCTGTCGGGCCCGTTCCTGCGCCACATCCGGCTCACGCACGGTTCCGAGGAGGTCGGCGGCCAGGACGTCCCGCTGCTCCTGATCGACTACTGGGCGGAGGCGCCCGGCAAGCAGTCGGTGGCACGCCTCGCGTTCTCGACCCCGCACGTCGGGATCCGCGACGAGATGCTGCGCCTGACCGACAAGGTCCTGTTCTCCACGGAGTGGATCCTCGGCCGGCCGAGCGAGAACATGCCTGCCGACGCTCCGCCGGAGCCCGGCCCTGACGAGCCAGGTCCCGAATCGCCCGCTCCCGCGGCACCGAGCCGGGCCGACGTCTGACCGTCGCGGAACCCCTGGCGAACCGTCGCCACGGGTTCCCTGCGGGACTGGCGTAGTCTGCCGCGCATGGCCAGGACGATCGCAACCAACACCACCGTGACCCGTGCCGAGCTGCTGGAGTTCCTCCGCTCGCGCCGCAACGGGATCCTCGTGACCAGCCGGGCCGACGGCGCCCCCCAACTCAGCCCCGTCACGTACGGCGTGGACCCCCAGGGGCGCGTCGTCGTCTCGACGTACCCGGAGCGCGCCAAGGTGCGGAACCTGAAGCAGCGGCCCGCCGCGTCGTTCATGGCGCTCGGCGAGGGCTTCAACGAGGCGTGGGTCCAGGTGGACGGCACCGCCGAGGTGCTGGACGTCCCCGAGTCCGTCGAACCACTGGTCGACTACTTCCGCGCCGCCGCCGGCAAGGAGCACCCCGACTGGGACGAGTACCGCGCGGCCATGGTCGAGCAGGGCAAGTCGATAGTGCGGATCACGATCGAGCGCTGGGGCCCGATCGCGACGGGCGGGTTCCCTGCCCGTCTCGCGGAGGGGTGACCCGCCCGCCCGCAGCCCCGCGGTCTGAGACCATGTGCTCGTGCGAGAGATCAGGCAGAGCCGCAAGCTGAAGTCGGTCCGCTACGACGTCCGTGGCCCCATCCTCGAGGAGGCGTACCGGCTGGAGGCCGAGGGTCACAAGATCCTCAAGCTGAACATCGGCAACCCCGCGCCGTTCGGGTTCGAGGCGCCCGAGGCGGTCCTCGCGGACATGATCCACCACCTCCCGGAGGCGCAGGGCTACAGCGACAGCCGCGGGATCTACTCGGCGCGCACCGCCGTGGCGCACTACTACCAGTCGCACGGCCTGGACACGCACGTGGACGACGTCTACATCGGCAACGGCGTGTCCGAGATGATCAGCCTGGTACTGCAGGCCCTGATCGACGACGGCGACGAGGTGCTCGTCCCCGCACCGGACTACCCGCTGTGGACCGGAGCGGTGAGCCTTCAGGGCGGCACGCCCGTGCACTACCGCTGCGACGAGGCCAACGGCTGGAACCCGGACCTGGAGGACATCGAGTCGCTGATCACGCCGGCCACCCGGGCCCTGGTGATCATCAACCCGAACAACCCCACCGGTGCCGTCTACAGCGAGGCCACCGTGCGAGGGCTCGCGGAGCTGGCACGCAAGCACGACCTGGTGCTCCTGAGCGACGAGATCTACGAGAAGATCCTGTTCGACGATGCCACGCACCACCACACCGCCACCTACGCCGGCGACGACGTCCTGTGCATCACGTTCAGCGGCCTGTCCAAGGCGTACCGGATCTGCGGCTACCGGTCCGGCTGGGCCATGATCTCCGGCCCCCGGCACCGTGCCGCCGACTTCATCGAAGGCCTCACCCTCGTCGCGAACATGCGCATGTGCGCCAACGTCCCGGCCCAGCACGCCATCCAGACGGCGCTCGGCGGCTACCAGTCGATCGATCAGCTCATCGTGCCCGGTGGCCGGTTCTACGAGCAGTCGATGCTGGCCGACAAGCTGCTCAACGACATCCCCGGTGTCACGTCCGTGCGGCCCCGTGGAGCGCTGTACTGCTTCCCGCGCCTGGACCCCGAGGTCTACGCGATCGAGGACGACGAGGCGTTCGTGATCGGCCTGCTGCGCGACAAGAAGATCCTGGTCACGCACGGCACCGGGTTCAACTGGCCGGAGCCGGACCACTTCCGTCTGGTGACGCTGCCCGACGTCGACGTGCTCACCGAGGCGATCGGGCGGATCGCGGAACATCTGGAGACGCTGCGCGCCTGACCGCGCTCACGCCGGTCGAGCTCGCCGAGACCGCGTGCACGAGACCTCGTGCGAACGTCAGCGCTCCGCGTCCGCCGCCGCCGTACCCGGGAGCACCGGGATCCGCGGTGCGGGCAAGGCCGGCCGCGGGTCGTCCCGCAGCGTCTCCGGCGCGAACGGCACCCGGTCCTGGTGGCAGACGGCGCCGTCGTCGGCCTCCAGCGTGACGAGGTACCGCCCGATCGCCGCGTCGGCGCAGTCGCTCACACCGACGGTCGTGTGACCCCAGCCCTCGACGGTGAGCATCCGTGCATCCGGCCAGAGGGAGGCGTAGGGCGCGGTGAACCCGTAGTGCGTGGCGGGGTCGAACCGTGTGCCGATGACGAGCACGGGCTCCTCCGTCGTCTGCTCCCACGGGCCGGTGTACGCGTCCTCGTCCTGCGCCGCGATGAACTCGCAGTGGATACCGACCCAGCCGCGCAGCAGCCCGAAGTGGGGGTACTGCTCGTCCAGCTCCGCGACCTTGCGCGGGTAGGACCCGGGCCGGCCGGGGAAGTCGGCGTCGACGCACAGGCTCGCCAGGCCGCCGCCGATGGACGGGTAGTCCTCCAGGAATCCGAGGCGACGGAGCAGCTCGTTGAGGGACGGGCCCTGGTCGAGCGTCCGGGCGGCCGACGGCGGGGCGACGTCCGTCAGGACGGCAAGCTCGGCGAGCAGCCCGGCGAGAGCCGGCCAGCTCGCCGTGTCGTACATCGAGAAGAACACCTGGGCGACCACGTCGGCGTAGCCCAGCTCGACCGTGGCCCCGTCGCCCACCGGGACCTCGACGGGCTCCTCCTTGAGGGCCGCGTAGACGTCCTCGACCACCTCGGCCGGGTTCCCCAGCGCGTTCAGGGCACACCGCTCCCCCACCTCCGCGCACAGCCGCACGAACTCGCCGTACGTCTCGGTGCCGGCCTCCGCCTGGCGCAGTCGGGTGCCGAACAGCTCGCCGTCCGCCGGCCCGGTCCAGGCCCGGGGGTCGACGGTGCCGTCGAGGACCAGCGCGCGCACGTTGTCCGGGAACAGCGCGGCGTACGTCGCACCGAGCAGCGTGCCGTACGAGTACCCGACATACGTGAGCTCGTCGTCGCCCAACCGCTGCCGCAGCACGTCCATGTCACGTGCCACGTTGGCGGTGGACGCCGTCGCGATGCGGTCACCGCCGAACACCGTGCAGGCCGTACCGAGCGCGGCCGCCTCGCCGAGGAAGCGGCCGTTCTCGGCCCTCGTGAGCGGGAGCGCCAGGCTGGAACCGAGGAACTCCTGCTCCGCCTCCGCCGTCGGGAAGCACGTGGCCGGGTCCGACGTGCCGACCGCGCGAGGGTCGAAGCTGACGATGTCGAACCGTTCGCGGACCGAGGCGTCGAAGAGGTCCTCGCCGAGCAGGTGCAGGGTCGAGACGCCCGGCCCGCCCGGGCCGCCGAAGTTGACCAGCACGCTGCCGATGCGGTTCTCCTGGTCCAAGGCCGGCAGGCGGGTCACGGCGACGCTGGTGGTGCGCCCCCGCGGTTCGTCGCAGTCCGAGGGCACCTCGACCGTGGCACAGTCGAAGGCTTCCGCGCCGTCGACCGCGCACGAGGACCAGGAGATGTCCTCGGCCTGCCCGGGAACGCTGGCCTCGGACGCTGTGCTTGCACCCACCGCCGCGGGTGCTGCGGGTGCCGCGGGTGCTGCCGTGGTTGCCGACTGGGCGGGCACGGCGCCCACGGCCAGCAGCGAGCCGACGAAGAGTAGGGACAGGGCTGGGGTGAGGGCCGCGCGTGCTCGGCGCGACGCCGTCGAGCGCAAGGTCATGGCTTCGAGTGAAACAGCCCACCCCTGGAGGCACAACGAAAGTTCGGCCGCGCACCGACCACGCAGCGACCCCTGCACGCTGCAGCCTTCGTCGGTGTGTCGCGTGCAGTGTGTAGGGGTGGCCGATCGACGCTGGCCGGGCGCAGTTTCTCGAGCGGTCACGGGCGGTACCTCAGAACAGCGTCTCGCTCCCGACGTCGACGCCCACGGACGCAGCTCCGGCCCCGTCGGCCCGCACGCCGCTGAAGGCACCCCGTGGGTAGTCGCCCTCCACGTGCTGGACGTCCTCGTCCGCTCCCGCGGCCCGGGAGCGGTGCATGGCGGCGCCGCCCAGCCCGCGCTCGTCGATCAGCGGCCGCACCCGTTCCCAGAGCCAGTCGCGGTAGCCCTTGTGCGCGTAGGCGCCGCGCGCATAGACCCTGCCGTAGCCCTCCACCAGGTGCGGGTGGTCCCGCTCGAGCCAGCCCAGGTACCAGTCGCGGGCGCCGGGGCGCAGGTGCAGGGGCAGCACGGTGACGCCCGTCGCGCCGGCGTCGACGAGGGTGTCGAGGAGTCGTTCGAGGTGAGCGAGCGAATCCGTGAGCCACGGCAGCACGGGCGCGACCATGACGCCGCACGGCAGGCCGGCGGCCCGGATCGCGCGGATCAGGTCGAGTCGCGCGCGTGGCGACGGGGTGCCGGGCTCGACGGCCTGCTGCAGTTCCTCGTCGGCAAACGCCAGGGAAACCCCGAGCCCGACGTCGACCTTCTCGGCGGCCTGCGTCAGCAGCGGCAGGTCCCGCCGCAGGAGCGTGCCCTTGGTGAGGATCGAGAACGGCGTGCCCGAGTCCGCGAGCGCCGAGATGATGCCGGGCATGAGCTGGTAGCGGCCCTCGGCCCGCTGGTAGGGGTCGGTGTTGGTGCCGAGCGCGACGGCCTCGTGCTTCCAGGAGGGTTTGGCGAGCTCGGCGCGGAGCACCTGGTCGGCGTTGACCTTGACGACGACCTGGGAGTCGAAGTCGCGCCCGGCGTCGAGGTCAAGATATTCATGGGTAATTCGGGCAAAGCAGTAATTGCAGGCATGCGAGCAGCCACGGTAGGGGTTGACCGTCCAGCGGAACGGCATCTGCGACGCCGCCGGCACCTTCGACAGCGCGCTCTTGGCCAGCACCTCGTGGAAGGTCACGCCCGCGAACTCGGGCGACCGGACCGTGCGCAGGAGTCCGGCGGTGCGCAACCCGGGCAGCTCGAGCCCGGGCAGCGCCCCGTCGTCATGATTGATCGCCTGACCGTGCCATCGCATACCTGATTCGAACACTCGTTCGAATCGGCGTCAAGTCGCGACGCCCACGACGTCGAACGCAGGGGTCAGGACACCGGAGTCAGGACGCGGGCACCACCCGGGGCCAGCGGTCCTCGGCGGACGGCTCCCACGTCGCGGCGTCGGCATCCACCTGCTCGCCGGAACGGATGTCCTTGACCTGGTCGGCGCCGACCGCGCCGTCCTCGCCCACCGTGCCCGGGAACCAGACGAACGGGATCCCGCGCCGGTCGGCGTACTTGATCTGCTTGCCGAACTTCGCCGCGCTCGGTGCCACCTCGACCGGGATGCCCCGGGCCCGCAGCGCCGCAGCGACGCCGTCGGACACCGCCCGCTGCTCCTCCGCCGCCACGGCCACCAGCACGGCGGACGGCACCGACCGGGTCGCCCGCACCAGCTCGGCAGACAGCAGGCGCGACACCAGGCGCGAGACGCCGATCGACAGTCCGACGCCGGGATACGTGTTCTTGCCGTCGGAGGCCAGCGTGTCGTAGCGGCCGCCGGAGCAGACCGAGCCGAGCTGCTCGTGCCCCACCAGCACCGTCTCGTAGACGGAGCCCGTGTAGTAGTCGAGACCGCGTGCGATCTTCAGGTCTGCCACGACCACGCCCGGTGCGCGCCGGGCGGCGGCCCCGATCAGCGCCTCGAGCTCACCCAGCCCGGTCTCCAGCAGCTCCGTCACGGCGCCGTACGACTCGGCGAGCGCGCGCACCTCCGCGATCACCCCGACGTCCGACCCCGAGATGCCCGCGAGCGCGAGGCAGGCCTTGGCCTGGTCCTCCGTGGCGCCGCACTCGGTGACGAGCAGCTCGGAGACCTTGTCCGGCCCGACCTTGTCGAGCTTGTCGATCTGGCGCAGCACGCCCTCGACGTCGCCGAGCCCGATGCCGCGGTAGAAACCCTCGGCGACCCGGCGGTTGTTCACGAGGATCCGCACCGGGGGCAGGCCGATCTCCCGCAGCGCGCCGAGCGCCTCCGCCATGACGAGCGGCGCCTCGACCTCGAAGTGGTAGGGCAGCTCTCCGGCACCCACGACGTCGATGTCCGCCTGGATGAACTCGCGGAAGCGGCCGTCCTGCGGGCGCTCACCGCGCCAGACCTTCTGGATCTGGTAGCGCCGCAGCGGGAAGGCGAGGCGCCCGGCGTTCTCGAGCACGTACCGCGCGAACGGCACGGTCAGGTCGAAGTGCAGCCCGAGCTGCTTCTCGCGGCCCGCCGGGTCGGCCTTCTCCACGCCGTCCTCCCCCTGCAGGCGCGACAGCACGTAGACCTCCTTGGAGGTCTCGCCCTTGCGCAGCAGCTGGTCCAGCGGCTCGACGGCCCGCGTCTCGATCCCGGCGAACCCGTGCAGCTCGAAGGTGTGGCGCAGCGTGTCGAGGACGTGCTGCTCGACGATGCGGCCGTCAGGGAGCCATTCGGGGAAACCGGAGAGAGGAGTGGGCTTTGCCATGCCACAGATCTTCCCACGATCGAGCACCGCTCAGCCCAGCTTTTCCACAGCCGACGCCGCGCTGCCGCTCCGTCCGCGCGCTCACCGCTCCGCGAGGAACGGGTTGGTCGCCAGCTCGCGCGCGACGGTGGTGGCGGGCCCGTGCCCCGGAACGACGGAGAGCCCCGGGTCCAGCGCACGCACCACGCCACGCAGCGTCTCGCTCATCACCTGGCCCGAACCACCGTGCAGGTCGGTGCGGCCCACCGAGCCCGCGAACAGCACGTCACCCGTGAGGACCACCTCGTCGTCGGGGCGGTAGAGCGTCGAGCCCTCGGTGTGGCCCGGCGCATGCAGCGCGTGCAGGGTCACCCGGCCGAAGGTCAGCACCGCCGACCCGCCGGGCGTGGCGAACGGCTCGATGACGGCGGGCGCCCGGTAGTCGTCGCGGTGCAGGCCGAGCGCCTCCTCCAACGCCGGGCTGAGGGTGCCGAACGGGTCGGCCAGCCGGTAGGCGTCGGCCTCGTGCAGGTGCATCGGGACCTCGTACCGCGCGCAGAGCTCCCCGGCGTCCCACGTGTGGTCGGCGTGGCCGTGCGTGGCGAGGACGGCGCGCGGTGTGAGGCCCTCGCCGTCGACCAGCCGCACCACGGCGTCCGCCACGCCCGCGCCCGCGTCGACCACCACGCAGTCGGTGCCGGAGGACACCACGCAGCAGTTGGTTCCGAACACGGCTGCGACCACGACGCGGAGCTTCACGGCGCCCACGTTAGCGGCACACGTTCCCGCTGGCAGACCCCATCTTCACCCCTCGGCGAAACCGCTCGAACAGTATGACCTGGCATCCGATGCCTACACTGTCCCCGCACGGGGTGATTCGCCCCGGATCCGGGCAGTGAATCGGTCCAGGAGGGCCAAGCCCCCCGGGTCGAGGCGAGCACGAGAGCACACGGAGAAGGGAACGCGGTGGCGTCCAGCAAGCAGCGACAGCGCGCGCAGCAGGCCAAGCAGGCCGAGAAGCAGGCTCAGCGGCAGGCGGCCAAGCGCGCTCGTAGACAGCGTCTCTGGACCCTGATCGCGCTGTTCACGGTGCTCGCGCTCGTGGGTGCCTTCGTGATCGCGGCGCTCGTCGACGACAACGCTCCCGCCGCGGACGACGACGCGGCCGGGGCCTGCCCGGCGGGCGTCGAGGAGGCACGGGACGACTACAAGCTCGCCGACCCGTCGGTCGCCGAGGACCGCACCTGGACCGTCACGCTGCAGGCCTGCTCCGGCGACACCGAGGCCGACATCGTCCTGGAGCTCGACGGCAAGAGCGCCCCGCAGGCGGTCGCCAGCTTCGTCACACTCGCCCAGGACGGCTACTTCGACGGCACCGGCTGCCACCGCCTCGTCACCGAGGGCATCTTCGTGCTCCAGTGCGGCGACCCGACGTTCACCGGCTCCGGCGGCCCGGGCTACAGCTTCGGCCCGATCGAGAACGCCCCGGAGAACGACGTCTACCCCGCCGGCACGGTCGCGATGGCACGCCGCGGCGACGACGCGGAGTCCATGGGCTCCCAGTTCTTCCTCGTCTACGAGGAATCGACCATCCCCTCCGACACAGCCGGCGGGTACACGGTCTTCGGCACGATCACATCCGGCCTGGACTTCGTCCGGGCAGTCGCTGACGCGGGAACGGCGGGCGGCGCATCTGTTGCGCCCGCCACCCCGGTCACCATCGAAGGAGTTGAGACCCAGTGAGCGAACCCACATCTCGCTCGTCCGAGCCCGTCCAGCAGGACGCGCCCGCCGAGCCAGTGGCCGAGACTCCGACCGCAGCCGAATCTCCCGCAGAGGCGGTGAGTGAGGCGACCGAGGCACCGGAGACCGCTGAGGTGGCCGAGGCAGCCGAGGTGGAGGCACCGGAGGAGACCGTGGAGGCGGCTCCCGAGGCACCCGCGGAGGAGCCGGTCGTCGAGGAGACCCCCGCAGCGGAGACTCCGACGGACGAAGCCGCCCCGGCGGAGACCCCCGCTGACGAGACTCCGACGGCGGAGGCACCGGCTGAGACCGAGGCCGCCGACAGCGAGGCACCGACGGAGGAGTCACCGACGGAGGAGGCACCGGCCGCCGAGACCCCTGTCGCCGAGGCGCCCACTGTCGAGGCGGCTCCCACCGAGGAGCCTGCAGCAGCCGAGGCGGCTCCCACGGAGGCACCGGCAGCCGAGGCCCCCGCGACAGCAGCCGCGAGCGAGGAAGCTCAGCCCGCTGCGGTCGCGACCGAGGATGCTCCGGCGACCGAGGAAGCTCCAGCAACCGAGGAAGCTCCGGCAACGGTGGCCGACGCCGCAGCGACTGCCGAGAAGGCACCGGCGCCAGGGCCCAAGCCTGCGACACCGAAGCCGTCCGCGATCCCGTCGCCGGCCGCGCTGGCGAGGCCACGTCCGCCCCGGCCGGGTGTGCCGTCGGCGCCTGCGACGCAGTCCGCCCCCGCGGCGGCGCCTGCGCCGGTGGTGCCGGTGGCGGCCGACGCCGCCGCGCACGCCGAGGCGGAGAAGTTCGGCCGCGTGGACTCCGAGGGCAACGTGTACGTCCGTGAGAGTGCGGGCGAACGCGTCGTCGGTCAGTTCCCGGGTGTCACCACGGAGGAGGCACTGGCGCTGTACGTGCGCCGGTACCTCGACCTGGCCGCGAAGGTCGGCCTGTTCGAGGCGCGCCTGGACAGCGCGGACCTGTCGGTGCGGGAGATCGACCAGACGCTCCAGAAGCTGCGCGACGAGACGGCCGAGCCGGCCGCCGTCGGTGACCTGGACGCCCTGCGTGGCCGGGTCGAGGCGCTGCGTGGGCGTGCCGCCGAGCGCCGGGCCGTGCTCGAGGAGGCGCGTTCCGCGGCGAAGGCGGAGGCCGTCGCCGCGCGCACCTCGATCGTGGAGGCCGCCGAGAAGATCGCGGCGACCGACCCGAGCAAGATGCAGTGGCGCCCCGCGGGCGAGGAGCTGCGTACGCTGCTCGACCGGTGGAAGGACGCCCAGCGTTCCGGTCCGCGCATCGACCGCCCCACGGAGGAGTCGCTCTGGAAGCGGTTCAGCCACGCCCGCACCGCGTTCGACCGCGAGCGCCGGCACTTCTTCGCCGACCTGGAGCAGCGCAACAGCGCCGCCAAGATCGAGAAGGAGAAGCTGGTCTCCGAGGCGGAGGCGCTGTCCAACAGCACGGACTGGGGATACACGGCGGGTGCGTACCGCGACCTCATGACGCGCTGGAAGGCGGCAGGCCGTGCGTCCCGCAAGGACGACGACGCGCTGTGGGCTCGGTTCCGGGCCGCACAGGACCGGTTCTTCCAGGCACGGGACGCCGAGAACGCGGTCATCGACGCGGAGTACGGCGAGAACCTGAAGGTCAAGGAGGAGCTGCTCGTCGAGGCCGAGGCTCTGGTGCCGGTCAAGGACCTGAACAAGGCCAAGGCCGCGCTGCGTTCCATCCAGGAGCGCTGGGAGGAGGCGGGCAAGGTCCCGCGTGGCGACATCCAGCGTGTCGAGGGCCGGCTGCGAGCTGTCGAGACCGCCGTCCGCGACGCCGACCAGGCGCAGTGGAAGCGCAGCAACCCGGAGACGCGGGCGCGTGCCGAGGGTGCCGCGGCGCAGCTCGAGGCGGCGATCGCGGGTCTCGAGGCGGACCTCGAGGCGGCCCGGACCAAGGGTGACAAGCGCAAGGTGTCCGAGCTGGAGGCGGCGGTCGCTGCCCGTCGCTCGTGGCTCGAGCAGGTCGTGAAGGCAGCGGAGGACTCCCGAGGCTGACGTCTCGGCGAGTTGTCCACAGCGGGCCCGGTCGCACTGCGCGACCGGGCCCGCTGCGCGTAGGTTCTGCGCATGCCGTCGTCGCGCACCTCGCTCGCCGCGCTGCTGGATCCTCGGCCGGCCGCGCCGCCCCTCGTGGTGACGCCCGAGCACGTGGGAGGTTCGGTGGCCTGGTCCGACCTACGGCGCTCGGGTGCCCTGGCCGAGCTGCGCGACGGGGTGGCGGTCCCCGCCGGCTCGGTCGTGGGGGCGCTGCATCGTGCGCTGGCGCTCGGGGGTGAGGTACCGGCCCGGTGCGTGCTGGCCGCGTCGACGGCCGCCTGGGTGTACACGGGCTGGTACGACGGCGTGGTCACGGCCGCCTGGCCCGTCGGCGCACCGGTCGAGCTGGCCTACTCCCGCGGAGCCCGCTACCCCACGCCGCTGCCCGGGCAGGTCGTGCGGCGTGCGCCGGGCCTCGCGCGGGACACGGCGGAGCTCGCGGGCGTGCCGGTGACGACGCCCGCCCGCACCGCCGTCGACGTCGCCTGCACCGTGCCGACGGATGCCGCCGTGCCCGTCCTCGTCGCCCTGGCCGAGCGCGGCGTGGACCTGCGGCGCGCCGCACGTGTGCTCGACCAGCGTGCCCGCGTCGTCGGCCGTCCGGCGGCGCACCGGGCGCTTTCAGCAGCGCGGGAGCGACTGTCGGGCTAGGTTCGCCTCATGGCCGGATCCAAGTCACCCGTGGTGGAGCTCGACGTCGCAGGTCGCACCGTGCGCGTCACGAGCCCGGACCGCGTCGTCTTTCCCCGAGGGATCACCAAGCTTCAGGTGGTCCAGTACTTCGTCGCCGTGTCGGACGGCATCACGGGCGCCCTGCTGCACCGCCCCACCACGCTGGAACGGTGGCCCAAGGGCTGGCACGAGGGCGCTCACCTCGCCACACGTATGCCCAAGCCGAACGACCCAAAGGGTGACGGCTTCTACCAGAAGCGCATCCCGAAGGGTGCACCGGACTACGTCGAGACGGCGACCATCGCGTTCCCGTCGGGCCGGACGGCGGACGAGGTGTGCCCCACCGAGCCTGCTGTGGTGGCCTGGGCCGCCAACATGGGCACGCTGACCTTCCACCCGTGGCCGGTGCGGCGCGACGACGTCGAGGCGGTCGACCAGCTGCGGATCGACCTCGACCCGCAGCCCGGAACGAGCTTCGACGAGGCGGCCGCCGTGGCCCCGCACCTGCGGGAGCTGCTGGATGAGCTGAACCTCACCGGGTATCCCAAGACGTCCGGCGGGCGCGGGCTGCACGTCTTCGTGCCGCTCGAGCCGCGGTGGACGTTCACGCAGGCGCGGCGGGCGACCATCGCGATCGGGCGCGAGCTGGAGCGCCGGCTGCCCGGCAAGGTGACCACCCGGTGGTGGAAGGAGGAGCGGGGCGAGGCCATCTTCGTGGACTACAACCAGATGGCCCGCGACCGCACCATCGCTTCCGCCTACTCGATCCGCGCCAACGAGCGGGCCACCGTGTCCATGCCGCTGGACTGGGACGAGGTCGGCGACGTGCACCCCGACGACTTCGACGTCCTCACCGCTCCCGCCAGGTTCGCCGAGCGCGGCGACCTGTTCGCCGCGCTGCGCGCCGACCGGGACCCCGGCCTCGACTGCTCCCTGGACGCGGCTCTCGAGCTCGCGGTCCGGGACGAGACCGACGGCCTGGAGGACCTGCCCTATCCGCCGGAGTATCCGAAGATGCCGGGTGAGCCCAAGCGGGTACAGCCCAGCCGCGACAAGGACCGGGACCGGACCAAGGACTGATCCGGCCGGCCCCGTCTCCGGCCGGGACGAGCGCTGACCCTGGTCAGTGGTCGCGCAGCGCCTCGATCAGGTCGCCCTTGCGCATCTTGGAGCGACCCTCGATGCCGATCTCGGCCGCACGCTTGCGCAGGTCCTCGACCGTCCAGTCGTCGTACTGGGGCGACTTGCCGCCCTTGCGGCCCACGCTCTTGCGCGACGAGCCCGCCGCCGCGTTCGCGATGCGCGCCGCCTTCTCCTTGGAGTTGCCCTCGTCGCGCAGCTTCTCGTACAGCTCATCGTCCTTGACGCTCGGACCCGGGTCACGCTTCGGCATGGTTGCTCCTCCGCTCACGCTGGCCTTCCACCCTCCACGATCGCGCAGCGTCGAACGGCTCGCACCCGCGACCGACCGGACCGATGAGTTCGGGCCCGCGGCGGCGTCGGACCGTACATGGGAACCCTGCGCTACTTCGCGAACATGTCCGCCGACGGGTACACCGTCGACGCCGAGGGGAGGTTCGACTGGACCGACCCCTCCGACGAGGTGCACGCGTTCATCAACGAGATCGAGTCCGACGGTTCCGTCTACGTCCACGGCCGGCGCATGTACGAGACGATGGTCTACTGGGAGACCTACGAGCCGGGCCCCGGCTCGAGCCCGCACGAGAAGCGGTACGCGGAGATCTGGCAGGGGATGGAGAAGGTCGTCGCGTCGTCGTCGCTGCCCGAGGGGGCCATCACGTCCGGGCGGACCCGGCTCGTGCGTGACCTGCAGCTCGGCGAGCTGCGCCGGATCGTCAACTGCGCACCCGGTGTCGTCTCCGTCGGTGGGCCGACGGCAGCCGCCGACGCCATCCGCGCCGGGCTCGTCGACGACTTCCGCTTCTTCGTCTACCCCGAGGTCGTCGGTGGCGGCCTGTCGGCGCTGCCCCAGGACGCACGGCTCAGCCTGCGCCTCGTGGACACGCGGACGTTCGCGAACGGCTGCGTCTACCTGCACTATGTGCCGCGCTGAGGCAGGCTCGTTCCCGTGACCACACTCAACCTGCCCGTGCAGCCACCGGTCCGGCCGATGCTCGCCAAGAGTGTCGCGGCCGTCCCCGCCCAGTCGTCCACCGCCGCCGGTCCCGCCTACGTCTACGAGCCCAAGTGGGACGGTTTCCGCTCCATCGTGTACCGCGACGGCTCCCAGGTGCGGATCGACTCACGCAACGCGAAGCCCATGGACCGCTACTTTCCGGACGTCGTGGACGCCGTCCTCGAGGCGCTCCCCGACCGGTGCGTGGTCGACGGCGAGATCGTCATCGCGCGGACGCCGGACAGCGGCCCCGCCCACCTGGACTTCGAGCTGCTGTCCCAGCGCATCCATCCCGCCGCGTCCCGGGTCACCATGCTCGCCGAGACCACGCCTGCCGCGCTGGTCGTGTTCGACGTCCTCGCGCTGGGCGACGAGTCCCTCATGGACCGGCCGCTCACCGAACGGCTCGAGGCCCTGGACGGGCTGGGGCTGACCGGTCCGCTCGTGTTCGCCACACCCAGGACCGCGGACGCGGCGGTGGCGGAGCAGTGGTTCGGCTCGTTCGAGGGTGCAGGGCTGGACGGTGTGGTCGCGAAGCTCACCGACGGCGTCTACGCGCCCAACAAGCGCGCCATGCTGAAGATCAAGCACACCCGCACCGCCGACGTCGTGCTGGCGGGCTACCGGCTGCACAAGAGCTCGACGCCCGAGCAGCCCATGCTGGGCTCACTGCTGCTGGGGCTGTGGGACGAGGCCGACGACGGTTCACGGCTGCAGTTCGTCGGTGTGGCCGCGTCGTTCTCGGCGACGCGGCGCGCGGAGCTCGTCGCCGAGCTCGCGCCGCTGGTCGTGGAGCCGGGTAGCCCTGCGGCCGAGGAGCACCCCTGGCAGGGATGGACCGACCCGACCAAGGCCGAGGCCGGGGACCGCCTGCCCGGCGCGCAGTCACGCTGGAGCTCGGGCAAGGACCTGTCGTTCACTCCCCTGCGCCCGGAGCGGGTGCTCGAGGTGGGTTACGACCACATGGAGGGCACCCGGTTCCGGCACACCGCCCAGTTCAAGCGCTGGCGCCCGGACCGCGAGCCGGCGTCGTGCACCTACGAGCAGCTGGAGGAACCGGTCCGGTTCGACCTGGGCGAGCTGCTCCCCGGCGCACCGGGCACTCATTGAGTGCGGGCTATTTGCGCTCCTGATACCCGAACAACCGCAAGTATCCAGCACTCAACGGTGGTCAGACCGGGAGCTGGGGGCGCTCTACCGGCTTCGTTCCCGTGATGCGGTGCACGTCGAACACGCCCTCCACCTTGCGGACCGCGGCGAGCACCGTCGCGAGGTGCGCGGGCTCGGCCATCTCGAAGATGAACCGGGAGACCGCCAGCCGGTCGTCCGACGTCGACACGAACGCCGACAGGATGTTCACGTGGTTCTCGGAGAGCACCCGCGTCACGTCCGACAGGAGCCGCGACCGGTCGAGCGCCTCGACCTGGATCTGGACCAGGAACATCGTGTTGGCGCCCTGCGTCCACTCGACCTCGACCAGCCGCTCCGGCTGCTTGCGCAGCCCGTCCAGGTTCACGCAGTCCGTGCGGTGCACGCTGACGCCCTGGCCACGGGTCACGAAGCCGACGATGTCGTCGCCCGGCACCGGCGTGCAGCACTTGGCGAGCTTGACCCACACGTCGGCGGAGTCGGAGCCCTTGAGCATGACGCCCGGGTCACCCGAGCGCACCCGCCGGGCGGTGAGGCCACCCGGCCGGGTCGCCTCGGCGACGTCCTCCTCCGCGCCGTCCGCGCCGCCGAGCGCCTTGACGAGCTTGTCCACCACATGGGCAGAGGAGACCTGCCCCTCGCCGACGGCCGCGTACAGCGCCGAGACGTCCTGGTAGTTCATCTCGTCGGCGACCCCGACCAGGGTCTCGTGCGACATGAGGCGCTGGATCGGCAGCCCCTGCTTGCGCATGGATTTCGCGATCGAGTCCTTACCGGTCTCGACGGCCTCCTCGCGGCGCTCCTTGGTGAACCACTGGCGAATCTTGTTCCGGGCCCGCGGTGACTTCACGAACCCGAGCCAGTCCCGGCTCGGCCCCGCCGTCTCCGACTTCGAGGTGAGGATGTCGACGACGTCGCCGTTCTCCAGCGGCGAGTCCAGCGGTACGAGGCGGCCGTTCACCCGGGCGCCCATGGTGCGGTGCCCCACCTCGGTGTGCACGGCGTACGCGAAGTCGACCGGCGTCGCACCGCCGGGCAACGCCATCGCCATGCCCTTGGGCGTGAAGACGTAGACCTCGTCGCCGCCGATCTCGAAGCGCAGCGAGTCGAGGAACTCCGCGGGGTCGGCGGTCTCGCGCTGCCAGTCGACGAGCTGGCGCAGCCAGGCCATGTCCTGGTTCTTCGGGTCGTTGGCCCCCGCGCCCGCCGGCGTCTTCTCCTTGTACTTCCAGTGCGCGGCGACGCCGTACTCGGCGCGACGGTGCATGTCGTGCGTACGGATCTGGATCTCGACGGGCTTGCCGCCGGGGCCGATCACCGTGGTGTGCAGCGACTGGTACATGTTGAACTTCGGCATCGCGATGTAGTCCTTGAACCGGCCCGGGACCGGGTTCCACCGCGCGTGCATGGCGCCGAGCGCCGCATAGCAGTCGCGCACCGTGTCCACGAGGACGCGGGTGCCGACGAGGTCGTAGATCTCCGCGAAGTCATGACCACGGACGATCATCTTCTGGTAGATCGAGTAGTAGTGCTTCGGCCGGCCCGTCACGGTGGCCTTGATCTTGGAGCTGCGCAGGTCCGACTCGATCTGGCCCTTCACCACGCCGAGGTACTCCTCGCGCGCGGGGGCCCGCTCGGCCACGAGGTGCACGATCTCGTCGTACACCTTGGGGTACAGGGCCTGGAAGGACAGGTCCTCCAGCTCCCACTTGATGGTGTTCATGCCCAGCCGGTGGGCCAGCGGCGCGTAGATCTCGACCGTCTCGCGCGCTTTGCGCTCCGCCGACTTGGACGGCACGTACTTCCAGGTGCGGGCGTTGTGCAGGCGGTCGGCCAGCTTGATGACCAGCACGCGGATGTCCTTGGCCATCGCGACGACCATCTTGCGCACGGTCTCGGCCTGGGCCGCGTCGCCGTACTTCACCTTGTCGAGCTTGGTGACGCCGTCCACGAGGAGCGCGACGTCGTCGCCGAACTCCCCGCGCAGCGTGTCCAGCGAGTAGTCGGTGTCCTCCACCGTGTCGTGCAGCAGCGCCGCGGCGATCGTCGTGCCCTCGAAGCCGAGCTCGGCCAGGATCGTGGAGACGGCGACCGGGTGGGTGATGTACGGATCGCCGCTCTTGCGCATCTGGCCGCGGTGCGCCTTCTCCGCCACGACGTAGGCACGCTCGATCAGCGCGACGTCGGACTTGGGATGGTTGCTGCGGATCGCCTGCAGCAGGGGCTCGATCGCCGCGGGAGTACCGCCGCTCACGCTGCGCACACCGAGCCGCACCAGCCGGTTCCGCATCCGGTTGCCACCGGGGGGCGTCGGCGGGTTCTTCTCGGGCACAGAAGCGCGTGACACCGTGTTCTCAGCCATGTACGCGCCTCCTTCCCCGGGTCGAACCCGGAGTCGCCAGTCTAGCCCTGGACCTCTATTCCCCGTCCGGCCGGCTCAGTCACCGGACGTCGTGTCCACCCGCAGGAGAGTATCGACGTTGTGGCCCTCCAGCCTGTCCCGGCCGTGGAGTGCCTCCAGCTCGAGCAGGAAAGCCAGCCCGGCGACCACTCCCCCGCACTGCTCCACCAGCCGCGCGGCCGCCTCCGCGGTACCACCCGTGGCGAGCACGTCGTCAATGATCAGAACACGCGCACCGGGGCGAGTGTTCCCGAGCGCAGCTCGATGGCGGCCGAGCCGTACTCCAGGTCGTAGGACACGCTCTCCGTGGGTGGTGGGAGCTTGCCGGCCTTCCGCAGGGGCAGGAAGCCCAGCCCGAGCGCGTGCGCGACCGGCGTGCCGAGCAGGAAGCCGCGCGCCTCCATGCCCGCCACGACGTCGACGCCGTCGGCCAGCGCCAGCCGGGTGAACGCTTCGATCACGTCCGCCAGGCCCTCGGCGTCGGCCAGGAGCGGGGTGATGTCCTTGAACAGGATGCCCGGAGAGGGAAAGTCGGGGACGTCCGCGATCAGGTCGCGAACGCGCGTCGCCCTCTCCGGCAGCAGGCCGGAGAGGGCGACGTCGGTCATGTCGTCTGCCACGAGGCGGAGCCTACCGGCGCCGCTTGGGCTGGGCGTTGTGTCCCTGGTGATGTCCGGGGACGAGCTGCGCGGAACCGGCCGTCGCGGCGGCCAGCATGCTCTCGTCCACGCCGTCGGCCACCAGGCCGGCACGGTGGTCCATGACCTTCTTGGTGTGCTCGGCGATCTTGGGCTCGCTCTGCCGCAGCGCCACGTCCAGCGGCGTCGCGAGGAAGATGGACGACGTCGCGCCCACCGCGATACCGACGAACAGCGACAGCGAGATGTCCTTCAGCGTGCCGGCGCCCAGGAGGAAGCCACCCACGAAGAGGATGCCCGCGACCGGCAGCAGCGCCACCACGGAGGTGTTGATGGACCGGACCAGGGTCTGGTTCACCGCGAGGTTCGCCCGCTCGGCGTAGGTGCTGCGGGTCTGCTCGGTCAGGGCGACCGTGTTCTCCCGCACCTTGTCGAAGACGACCATCTTGTCGTACAGCGAGAAGCCCAGGATGGTCAGGAAGCCGATGATCGTCGACGGCGTGACCTCCCAGCCGATCAGGGCGTACACCCCCGCCGAGACGAGCACGTCGGCGAGCATCGCCACGATGGCGGCGACCGACATGCGCCACGCCCGGAAGTAGGCCGCCATGAAGAGCGACGCCGCGAGGACGAACGTCACGGTGCCCCAGAGGGCCCGCATGCTCACCGACTCGCCCCACGTGGGACCGATGAAGTTCGACGTCACCTCCGTCGCCGGCACACCGTAGCCCTGGGCGAGCGCGTCCTGGAGCTGGTTCGTCTCGTCCGTGTCGAGCTGCGAGACCTGGACGCGCACGGCGTCCTGGCCCACCTGGCTGATGTGTGGTTCCTCGCCCGGAGCGACCTCTGCGACCGCGTCGAGGGCGATGTCCTCGTCCGTGGTGGTCACGCCGGAGACGGTGAGCTCGGAGCCACCACGGAAGTCGATACCGAGGTTGAGCCCCTGGATCAGGATCACGAGGATCGACGCGGCCGAGAAGAGGCCGACGATCGAGAACCAGACACGCCGCTTCTGGACGATCGGGTAGGACCGACGTCCCGTGTAGAGGTCGTTGCCCCACTGGGCGAAGCCGCCGCGAGCCATCAGTGCTTCTCCTCGTTCTGAGCCGCTTCGGCGGCAGCCTTGCGCTCGGCGGCACGCCGCTCCGCGATAGTCATCCTGCGACCGTCCTCGGCGACGCGCGGCGCCGGAGCGACGGACTGTGCCGAGACCAGCTCACGTTCCCGGTCGGGACCGCCCGCGACAGCCGTCTCGACGGCTGCCGGCTTCGAGCTCGTGAACCGTCCGGCGCCCCGGTACCGCGGCTCGACGTCGAGGCGGTCGGGCGAGAGACCCGACGCCTTGTGCCCGTCGCGGAAGAACGGGACCTTGGCGAGCAGCTCCATGACCGGGTGCGTGAACCAGATGACCACCATGACGTCGATGATCGTGGTCAGACCCAGCGTGAACGCGAACCCGCGCACCCCGCCGACCGTCATGAAGTACAGGATCACCGCGGAGAGCAGGTTCACGGCCTTGGCCGCGTAGATCGTGCGGCGAGCGCGCAGCCAGCCGCGCTGGACGGCGAGCCGGAGCGATCGTCCGTCCCGGAGCTCGTCACGGATACGTTCGAAGTACACGATGAACGAGTCCGCGGTGAAGCCGATGGCCACGATCAGACCCGCGATACCCGGCAGGGAGAGGCGGTAGCCCATGCCCCAGCTCAGGAGGGCGATCACGACGTAGGTCATGGCACCCGCGACGACCAGCGACATCACGGTCAGCAGGCCGAGCGAGCGGTACTGGAACAGCGAGTAGACGACGACCAGCGCCAGGCCGATGAGGCCGGCGAACAGGCCGCGCTGCAGCTGCTCGGCACCCAGGGTGGCCGAGATCTGGTTCTGGCCGTTCACGTCGAACGTCAGCGGCAGCGAACCGAAGCTCAGCTGGTTGGCCAGCGTGGCCGCCGAGTCCCGGGTGAACGAGCCGGAGATGACCGCCTGCCCGTTCGTGATCGCCGCGTTGCTGCTGGGCGCGGAGACGATCAGGCCGTCGAGGACGATGGCGAACTGGTTGCGCGGCGCCTCGAGCGGCGTGAGGCGCTCCGTGGTCTCACGGAACTTCGTCGTGCCCTCGGAGTCGAAGTCGAGGGTGACGCCCCACTCGTTCGAGACCGTGCCGTTGGCGCCGGGCACCAGACCGGAGGCGGCCGACGTCAGGTCGGTGCCGTCCACCTCGACGGGGCCGAGGATGTACTTGGCCGCACCGCTCTGGTCGCACGTGACGAGCACGCGGTCCGGGTGGTCACCGCCGCCGCCCTGCAGGTTCTTCGGGTCGGTGCAGTCGAGCTGGTCGAAGAGCTGCTGGACCGCGGGCGTGATCTGGGCCAGGTCGCTCGGGTCCGTCGGGTCGACGTCCTTCGCTTCCTCGGCCGCCTTCTTCTCCAGCTCTTCCCTGCTCTGCTCGCCGGTGGCGGCGTCATCGCCCGTGCCACCCTTGTCGCCCTCGGCACCGGCGTCGTCGCCGGAGCCCTCGGCCGAGGCGGACGGCTGAACCGTCGGCATGGGGTTGCCCACGGTCAGGACCGGGCGGAACTTCATCTGCGCGGCCTTCGAGATCAGCGCGATGGTCTCGTCGTCGACCACGCCGGGGATCTCGACCACGATCTGGTTGCTGCCCTGGCTCGCGATCTCGGCCTCGGTGACGCCGTTGGCGTCCACTCGCTGCCGGATGACACCGATGGCCTCTTCCATCGCCTCCGGAGTCACCTCCGACCCGTCGGAGGTGACGGCCTGCAGGATGATCTGGGTGCCCCCCTGCAGGTCGAGTGCGAGGCCAGGAGCCAGGCTCGCGCCATCAGGATTATCGCTCGACTTTCCGTCGAGCTGCCAACCAGCCAGTAGGGCGCCGAAGGGCAGCAGGATCGTCAGGATCGTCAGGAGCACGATCGTGCGAACCGGCCGCGAGCGCCGGGTGTCAGTCGCCAACGTCTGTCTCTTCTCGTGTGCGCGCCGGGGTACGTCCGACACGGGTTCGGCGCCGTCCGGGTTCACCGGACGGCGCGGCCGTCACTTGCCGTCCGCGTCGGCGTCCCGTCGCTGCTGCTCCCGGTACTCGCGCTTCGCGGTGTCCAGGTCTGACAGGTCGTCGGGAACGTCGGTCGCGTCGGGGCTGATCGTACTTGCCGTTTCGCTCTCCTCTGTGACGTCGGACTCATCGGCCGCGTCGTCGGCGTCCACGTCGTCGGCGACGGGCTCCTCGACCTTCTTGGAGATGGCGGCGCGGAGCCAGGTGGTCGGGCTGCCCGGGAAGGACTCGATGGTCACCTGGTCGGTCGACTCGTCGACGTCGACCACCGTTCCGATCATGCCGGAGGCGGTCATGACCTTGGTACCTGCGGTGATGTTGTTGCGGAACTCCGCTGCCTCGCGCTGCTGCTTGCGGGTGCGGGACGACATGAAGAACATCACCACGAGGAGGATCGCGACGAGAATGAGCATTTCCACGGTAAAGGTCCTTGTTCGATTGCGGTGTCGGATGTGCAGCGCTCGCATGCGTCGCGCAAGTACGACGAGGATCCAACCCAGTGTAGTGCTCGGGGTCGAATCCTCGATCGTCGCAGCAAGGCGCACCACATGAACAACGTCAGGGGTCGAGCAAAGTTCCCGTCCCGGGGGCCTCGGATCCGCGGCCGGGCTGTTGCGCGGGCGGGACGAGCCCCAGGTGCTCCCAGGCGGCCGGGGTCGCCACGCGCCCCCGTGGGGTGCGTCCGACCAGGCCCTCGCGCACGAGGTAGGGCTCGGCGACCGTCTCGACGGTCTCGGCCTCCTCGCCCACGGTCATGGCCAGTGTGCTCAGGCCCACGGGCCCGCCGCCGAACCTCGTGCACAGGGCGGTGAGCACGGCGCGGTCGAGGCGGTCCAGGCCGATGGGGTCCACCTCGTAGACCTCCAGGGCGGACCGTGCGGCGTGCAGGTCGAGGCGCCCGTCGCCGCGCACCTGCGCCCAGTCGCGTACCCGGC
Source organism: Promicromonospora aerolata (assembly GCF_042682255.1). Lineage (NCBI taxonomy): Bacteria > Bacillati > Actinomycetota > Actinomycetes > Micrococcales > Promicromonosporaceae > Promicromonospora > Promicromonospora aerolata. Next base: position 365,372 of record NZ_JBHUHF010000001.1, on the reverse strand, counting down.
GCAGCAGCCGGTTGGCGATGCGGGGGGTGCCGCGGGAGCGGCCGGCGATCTCGTGCGCCGCCGCGTGCTCCAGGTGCACGCCGAGCAGCCCGGAGGAGCGCAGGATCACGCGCTCCAGCTCCTCGGGCGAGTAGTAGTCCATGTGCCCGGTAAACCCGAAGCGGTCGCGCAGCGGGGCGGGCAGGAGGCCGGAGCGGGTGGTGGCGCCGACGACGGTGAACCGCGGCAGGGCGAGCGGGATCGCCGACGCGCCGGCACCCTTGCCCACGATGACGTCGACCCGGAAGTCCTCCATCGCGACGTACAGCAGCTCCTCGGCCGGCCGGGCCAGGCGGTGGATCTCGTCGATGAACAGCACGTCCCCCTCCTCGAGGGAGGACAGGACGGCGGCCAGATCGCCCGCGTGCTGGATGGCCGGACCGCTGGTGAGCCGCATGTGCGACTCCAGCTCGCCGGAGATGATCATGGCGAGCGTGGTCTTGCCCAGACCGGGCGGGCCGGACAGGAGCACGTGGTCGGGCGGGTTGCCGCGCGCGATCGCCGCCTGGAGCACGAGCGAGAGCTGGTCGCGCACGACGCGCTGACCGACGAAGTCGTCGAGCCGCTTGGGGCGCAGCGCGGCCTCCGCGGCGCGCTCGATCTCGTCGGCGCTCGGTGTGACGAGGCGCTCCCGCTCGCTGGTCGAGCCGGTCCCGGTCGACGCCTCAGCCACGGTGGCCGCCCAGCAGGCGCAGCGCGGAGCGGAGCGTGGCGGCGACCTCGTCGGCGGCCACGGCGTCGGTCCCCGCCTCGGCCAGCACCTTCGCGACGGCGTCGTCGGCCTGCTTGGCGGGCCAGCCCAGGCCGGCGAGGGCCTCCACGACGCGCTCGGAGTGGTCGGCCGGGTTCGTGGCGGACGCCGCCGGAGAACCGTCCGCCGCGCCCGCCGGGGTGCCCGACGGCGGTCCGAGCCGGTCGGCCAGCTCCAGGACGATGCGCTGGGCACCCTTCTTGCCGATACCGGGGACGCGGGTGAGCGCGGCGAGGTCCTCGCCCGCGACGGCGCGGCGCAGGGCGTCCGGCGTGTGCACGGCGAGCATCGCGAGCGCCAGGCGCGGCCCGACCCCCGACACGGTCTGGACGACCTCGAACACGTCCCGCTCGTCGGGGTCGCCGAACCCGTACAGCGTCATCGAGTCCTCGCGAACCACCATGCTCGTCGCGACCCCCGCCGTCTCACCGACGCGCAGCCCCGCCAGCGTGGTGGGCGTGGCGTGCACCAGGTAGCCGACGCCGCCGACGTCGACCACCGCACGGTCGAGGCTCACGTGGGCCACGGTTCCCGTCAGCGAGGCGATCACGGGCTCCCCTTTCTTGCGTCCGGACACGGTTGATGCCCTCAGGGCCCTCAGGCGGCTGAGCCCGCCGAGGTCCGATCGAACGTTCGTGCGAGGAGCCTAACAAGGCAGGCCGCGCCCCCGAGCGGGCCACGCCGCAAACCGCCCGACTGCAGAGTTGGTTGCGGCCTGCGCCGCCGACTGCAGAGTTGGACGCGGTAAGAGGCTCTGGATCCGCACCCAACTCTGCAGTCGACAAGACAACGTGCCGACAATGTCTGCAGTTAGCCGGATGGGGTGCCAGGGTCCGGGGGCTGCACAGGCATCGGCCGGGGAATCACCGGCGGGTGCGCTGCTTGGCGGCCTGTTCCGCGGCCGCCCAGGCCCGCTGCGCCGGCGTGAGCTCGTGCCGGTCGCCGCCCTGCAGCGCGCCGGCCGGCCGCCACAGGTGGCAGACCGCGAGCGCCAGCGCGTCGGCGGCGTCAGCGGGCCGCGGTGCCTCGTCGAGGTCGAGGATGCGGGTGATCATGGTGGTGACCTGGGCCTTGTCGGCCCGACCGGAACCGGTCACCGCCGCCTTGACCTCCGACGGGGTGTGCAGCGCGACGGGCACGCCCCGGCGCGCAGCCGCCACCATGGCCAGCCCGGCAGCCTGGGCGGTCCCCATCACCGTGCCGACGTTGTGCTGTGCGAACACGCGCTCGACCGCAACCACGTCGGGTACGTGCTCGTCCAGCCACGCGTCCAGACCTTCGGCGATCTTCAGCAGGCGCAGGTCCGTGGACGTCTCCGCGTCGGAGCGGATCACCCCGACCGCGACCATGCGGGCCCGTCGCCCGGGAAGGGAGTCCACCACACCGACACCGCACCGGGTCAGACCAGGGTCAACTCCGAGAACGCGCATGACGTCACGTTCTCACGAGGCCGGGCGCCCGGCCGGCAGGCTCGACGAACGAAGCCTGACCGGCCAGAACGTCACTCCTCGTCGTCCAGGGCGGCCATGACCTCGTCGCTGGCGTCGAAGTTCGCGTAGACGTTCTGCACGTCGTCGCTGTCCTCGAGCGAGTCGATGAGGCGCATGATCTTGCGTGCGCCGTCCACGTCCACCTCGACCTGCATCGACGGGTGGAAGATCACGTCCGCGGAGTCGTACTCGATGCCGGCGTCCTGGATGGCGGTCCGCACCGGCACCAGGTCCGTGGCCTCGGTGAGGACCTCGATGGCCTCGCCCTGGTCGGTGACGTCCTCCGCGCCCGCGTCGAGCGCGGCGAGCATGACCTCGTCCTCGCCGACGCCCTCGGTCTTCGGCACCACGATCAGACCCTTGCGGGAGAACAGGTACGACACGGAGCCCGGGTCGGCGAGGTTGCCACCGTTACGGCTGAACGCCAGGCGCACCTCGGAGGCCGCGCGGTTCTTGTTGTCGGTCAGGCACTCGACCAGCACGGCGATGCCGTTGGTGCCGTAGCCCTCGTACATGATCGTCTGGTAGTCGACGGCGTCGGCGCCCTCGCCCGAACCACGCTTCAGGGCACGCTCGATGTTGTCGTTCGGTACCGACGACTTCTTCGCCTTCTGCACCGCGTCGAACAGCGTCGGGTTGCCGGCGAGGTCGCCGCCACCCGTCCGCGCCGCGACCTCGATGTTCTTGATCAGCTTCGCGAAGAGCTTGCCGCGCTTGGCGTCGATCGCGGCCTTCTTGTGCTTGGTCGTGGCCCACTTGGAGTGACCTGACATGCCTCTACCTGACTCCTTGCATTTCCGATGGCTCTTTCAATGGCGTCGAACGGTGGCGGGACCGCTCAGCCGCCTGCGACGATGCTGACGAACAACCCGTGCACACGCGTGTCCCCCGTGATCTCGGGGTGGAACGCGGTGGCGAGCAGCGGCCCCTGCCGTGCTGCGACGATCCTACCGGCGGCGGCCACCGGACGGCCCTGTGTATCCACAGCGGGGATGCGCGCCAGCACCTCGACGTCCCGGCCCGCCTCCTCGATCCAGGGGGCACGGATGAACGCGGTGCGCACCGGGCCGCGCCGCCCGGTCGGGGCATCTGCCGCGTCGGAGATGCCCGCGAACTCGAGGTCGGTCTCGAACGAGTCGACCTGCCGCCCGAAGGCGTTGCGCCGCACGACCACGTCCATCCCGCCGATGGTCCGCTGGTCGGCGGTGCCGTCCAGGATCCGGTCCGCGAGCAGGATCATGCCCGCGCACGAACCGTAGACCGGCAGCCCTTCCTTGATCCGGGCCTGCAGCAGGTCGTCCAGGTCGAAGATGCGCAGCAGCTTGTCGATGGTCGTCGACTCCCCGCCGGGGATCACCAGCCCGTCGACGGCGGCCAGCTCGGCCGGACGTCGCACGGTCACCGCGCGCGCACCCACGGACTCCAGGGCGGTCAGGTGCTCTCGGACGTCGCCCTGCAGGGCGAGGACTCCAACGGTCGAGGTTGTCACAGCCATCGATCTTACGTCGCGCCACGGTCCGGACGGGAACGGCCCTCAGTCGTCGAGCTGCTCGCCCAGGTGGCGCACCTCGCCGTCCCACCCCGCCACGAGGTGGTCGACGACGTCCGGGAGCTCGGGCGGGAACACCTCCAGCGGCTGCTCGCGCAGCGCGGCCGGCGTCAGCCACGCCATCTCGTCGAGCAGCTCCCGCTCGGCGGCGGTCCAGCCGTCGGCCGTCACCTCGACGGCGTCCGGCGTCCGGGCGAGGTAGAAGACCTCGTACTGGCGGCACGTCTCGGCGTAGAACTCGAAGATGCCCGTCCGCGTGAGCACCGGGCCGACCAGGTCGGCGGCGTCCAGCGCGATGCCCACCTCCTCACGGGTCTCGCGGAGCGCGGCCTCGACCGGGGACTCCCCGGGATCGATCCCGCCGCCGATCGTGAACCACCAGGACCGTTCCGGCTGGTTCACGTCGTGCCCGCGCATCACGAGCACCCGCCCGGCGTCGTCGACCAGGATGACGCGCGCCGCCGAGCGCTCGCGCATGCCGTCCGGGCCGAGCACCCAGTCGTCCCCGAGGGACGTGGTGCCCGGGCCGTCGGCCGGTACGGCGGCCGTCACCAACCGCGCCCCACCGGGCGGCCGGGCGCCCGCCACTCCTCGATGGTGCTCAGAACCGTCGCTGTGCCAGGTCATGCCGACGACGATACGTTCGCACCCGGGTAAAAGCACTGAGGTCCGCGAGCACGGGTCCCCGGACCGCGGGACCCGCCTCAGAAGCCCAGGTCCCTGAGCCACGCCAGCAGGTCGTCCTCCCGCCGCTGCGCCGTGCCGGGCTCCCAGGCCCCGATCTCCCGCGCGTCCACGAGGACGCCGTCGCGCAGGTAGATGACGCGGTCGCCGCGCACGGCGACGCCGGGGTCGTGCGTCACCATGACGATCGTGGTGCCGCCGCGGTGCACGTCGGTGAACGCGTCCATCACCTCGGTGCTCATGCTGCTGTTCAGCGCGCCCGTCGGCTCGTCGGCGAACAGCACCGACGGCTCGCCGGCCAGGGCCCGGCAGATCGAGGCACGCTGCAGCTGCCCACCGGAGACCTGGGTGATGCCGTGCTTCTTGAGGTGCGCGATGCCGAACCGCTCCATCAGCGCGTCCACCCGCGAGACCGCGGCCTCCCGGCCCTTCTTGGGCGCCGCCCTGAGAGCGGGCAGCAGGATGTTGTCCCGCACGTCCAGGTTGCTCAGGAAGTGCGGCTGCTGGAACACGAATCCCATCCGCGTCAGGCGGACCGTGCTCATCTCCGCGTCGCCGAGCGACGTGAGCTCCCGACCCTCCAGCGTGACGTTCCCGCCGGTGGGACGGTCCATGCCACTGATGCTGTACAGCAGCGTGGACTTGCCGGAGCCCGACGCGCCCATGACGACGAGGAACTCGCCGGCCCGGACGGACAGGTCGATGCCGCGCAGCACCTCGGTCGGCGGTTCGGAGGAGAAGTACGTCTTGCTCAGCTCGCGCGACTCCAGGCTCACCGTTGCTTCGTCCATGAGTTGTCCCCTCATCCTCGGATCCATTCGCTCTTGTCGGCGCGCCGGATACCTGCCGTGAGCAGGGCGACACCGAGACAGCCCGCCCCGAGCAGCAGCAGCGGGTACAGCACGTACACGAGCCACGGGTTCGGGATGAAGGTCAGATCCGTGATCCCGAGCCGGACGGCGGTGAGCCCGGCGCTCGCCAGCGACTGCCCCGCGGTCGCGGCGAAGACCAGGCCCGCCGCCGTACCGGCGACCACCAGCAGCAGCGCCTTGGTCCGCACCTGCCCCACGAGCTCCTTCGCCGAGAACCCGAGCGCGGACAGCACGCCCATCTTCGGCCGGTCGCGGGTGAGCCGGAGCTTCAGGAACAGGCTCGTGATGAGCACGGCGACCCCGAGGCCGAACACGAGCGCGACCCAGGCCGCGCCTCGCATGGAGTCGGTCAGGACCCCCATGGTCTCCCGGACGTACTCCTGGGTCGGCTTCACCCCCGCCGTCGGGAACTGCGCGTCGTACGCGTCGGCGGTCGCGCCGGGGTCCGCCGCGTCGTCCGCCAGGTCCGCGTAGACGGTGTAGGCCGAGGCACCCTCGGCCACCTCGCCCGACATCTTGGCGGTCTGCCCGCCGTCGGTGATGTCCTGGTAGATCCCGCTGACCTGCACGGTCACCGGCTGGTCGCCGTCGTAGACCGTCAGATCGTCCCCGACGCCCACCTGGTACTTGTCCGCGTTGAGGACCGACAGCGCGATCTGGCCGTCCCGCGGCATGCCGCCCTGGCTGAACCGGACGGCGCCGTCGGCGTGGTCCCCGACCGCGACGCGTAGTCTCGCCCGCCCCTCCGCGCTGTCGGCATGGAAGTCGACGTAGGCGAAGGTCTGCACGTCCGTGAGGCGGTCGTCGTCCTCCATCGCGGCGATCAGCCGGTCCTTGACGCCGTCGACGTCCTCCTGGAACTGCACGTCCGCGCGCAGGTCACGCTCCAGGGCGCCCAGATAGGTGACGAACCGCGGGCTCTCGAACGTGCTGACCATGTTCGCCGGGAGCGTGATCAGCACCGCGGTGAGGCCGAACACCACCGGCAGCAGCGCCCACGCCCGGCCCTCGGCCCGCAGGTCGAGCAGGGCCAGGCGCCCGTTGACGCCCGCACCGGACGACGACGCCAGCCCCGTCCGGCGTACCCAGCGCGCCTGCCGCCTCGCCCGGCGGGCGGTCTGCTTCTCGTCGAGGGTGCTGCCGTGCACCAGGGCGTTCACGACCTCGATCTTCCGCACTCCGCGCAGGACGCTGCGACAGATCCCGACGACGATCACGTAGACGGCGGCGAGCGCGGTCAGCGGTACCAGGAACGTCCAGATCCCCACCGGCGCCTGCGCGTAGGTGGTCTGGATGCCCTGGGTGAGCGCGTTCGCCGCGACGATCGCGAGCAACCCTCCGACGACGCAGCCGACCAGCGCCAGGACGCGGTACTTCCTCAGGTAGAGCCCTGAGATGTCGCGGTCCGGGATGCCGATCGCCTTCATCGCACCGATCTCGTGGACCTCGTCCTCCAGCGTTCCCCGGATGACGAAGCGCAGGTTGAGCAGCGCGATCGCGATGAGGACCAGGCTGACGAACACCAGCGCGAACGCGACGAGGCCGTCGCCGATCATGCTGATGATCCGAAGCTGCTGGCCGGTGACCACCGGGCCGTTCGTCGGTAGGCCGCCGGCGCCCTCGTACGCGGTCTGCATCGCGTTCGCGTCGCCGCCGTCCGCCAGCCGGTACTCCACGATGATCTCCGGCGTGGCACCTCCGGCCCGGCTCAGCGCCTCGAAGTCGTCGGGATGGATCAGGAACCGGGACGACGGCGACAGCGAGGCCGCCATCTGCGAGTCCTTGACCTCCCCCTGCACCTCGAGCCGGTGCGGCCCGGCGTCGGTCCGGACCGTGAGGACGTCCCCGGCCGCCAGGCCGTACTGCTGCTGGTAGAGGACCGGGACGTACACCTCACCGGCGGCCGGCTCGACGACGTCACCGGTCCCGTCGACCAGGAAGTCGAACTCCGTGTTCTGCGTGACGAAGAGGTTGTCGATCCGGCTGGCGGCCAGGTCGCCGGTCTCGCCGGTGTCCGGGCGCGTCCAGGACAGGGAGGCGCCCTCGTAGCCGAGCATCTCCTCGACGAGCCATTCGTCGATCTCCGGCTCGTGGTCCGCCGCGAACTGCGTCAGCGCCGCTCGGTCGTACGCACCCTTGTGCATCTGCAGGAAGTCCGGGGGCTCGCCCTGCTCGGACAACCGGTCGATGGAACCGGCCAGACGTTCCAGGACCATGGAACCCGTCGCCATCAGGAAAGCACTCAGGACCAGGGTGACGACCAGGGCGGCGTTGATCCCCTTGTTCCTGACGAGGTCGTTGTAGGCGTACCGGCGGCCGAGCCGCTCCCCGTTCTCCACCGTGATGCTCCGCATCCTTGGGAACTTGTGATCAGGACGCCCTCATCCTGTCCCCGTCGCTGCCCGGAAAGTATCGGTTCTTCCCCTGATGCGACCCTGGGTTCCGTCGCGTGCGGCCCTGGCCGTGATCAGGGGCCGGTGCGCACGTGGGTCCGTTGGCCCTGCTGTCCGAAGAGGATGAGCAGCTCGAGGGGCCGCGGCCCCGCGTTGGCGATCGCGTGCGGCGTACGGGTGTCGAACTCGGCGGCCTCACCGGCACTCATCTCGAAGTCCTTGTCCGCCAGTGCGAGCCGCAGCGTCCCGCTGAGGACGTAGATCCACTCGTGTCCTTCGTGGACCTGCTGGTCGAGCTTCTCCGGGACCGACTGCTGAGCCGGGATCACCTGCTCGAACGCATTGAGTCCACCCGCGTCGCGGGACAAAGGGACCCACACGACACCCTTGCGGGTGACCGGCCGTGGATGGATGCGGGGGTCGCCGGTGGCCGGCGCACCGACCAGGTCGTCCAGGGGCATCCGGTATGCCTGGGCGAGGGGAAGCAGCACTTCGAGCGTCGGACGACGCTGCCCGGACTCGATCCTGGAGAGGGTGCTGACCGACATGCCCGTCAGCTCGGCGACCTCACTCAGCGTGGACCGCCGCTGCTTGCGGATGGCGCGCAGGCGCGGCCCGACGGCGTCCAGGATCACATCGAGGTCATCGGCCATTCGCCCATCGTGACACGCGGGCTTTTGCGGTTCTGGCAAATTCGGGATCGATCGTGGCAACTGCCGGTTATGCCTCACCGACGCCAGGCACCAGCCCGGCGCCTGTGAGAAGAGAAAGGGCCGGAATGTCCACCGCTGCAGTCAGCGAGCTGGGTCGCCCCACCGCCGGGCGACCACGATTTCCCTACGCACCCGTCATAGTGCTCACCCTCATGCAGGTGACGCTCGTGATCGACAACAGCGTCGTGAACGTCGCACTGCCCGAGATCCAGAACGCACTCAGCTTCTCCACGGCCGGGTTGTCGTGGGTCGTCACGTCCTATGCGCTGGTCTTCGGCGGGCTGGTGCTCGTGAGCGGCCGGATCGGATCGATCATCGGTCCGCGGCGAGCGCTCCTGATCGGCATAGCGATCTTCATCGCTGCCTCTGCCCTGGGCGGACTGGCCGTCACACCGGAGATGTTGATCGCGGCGCGCGTCCTGCAGGGCGTCGGCGCGGCTCTCGCAGCGCCCAGCACACTGGTGCTGCTGATGGCGATCACCGAGCCGGGGGTACAACGTGCCCGGGCGATGTCGCTGTTCGTGCTGTCGATCGGGCTGGGCGCCGGGCTCGGCCTGTTCCTGGGCGGGGCGCTCACATCTGCCCTGGGCTGGGAGTGGGTGATGTTCGTCAACGTGCCGATCGGCGCGCTGGTGTTCTTCGGTGTCCGAGCCCTGATCACCGAGACGGAGCGGCACCCCGGGCGGCTCGACCTCGGCGGGCCGCGGCCTCCACCATCGGGATGTCGGCTCTGGTCTACGGCCTGACGGCGGCCGCCGAGCAGGGCTGGGGCAGCGCGACGGTGATCGGGTCGTTCGTTCTGGCGGCCGTCGGTCTGGTGGCGCTCGCCCTGATCGAGCGGCGCCACTCCGCACCAGTCGTCCCGCCCGCGTTCTTCACGCGGATGTCCGGTGCCGCCCCGCTGCTGGCGATGATGATGATCCCCGCCGGGCAGTTCGGGTTCCTCTACTTCGCGGCCCTCTACACCCAGGGCGTTCTGGGGTTCAGCCCACTGCAGACCGGTCTGTCCGTGCTTCCCTTCACGGCCGGGATGCTGACCACGAACTTCACCGTCAGCCGGCTCGTGACCCGGTACGGGGAGCGTGCGGTCGGTTCGGTCGGCATGGTCGGTCTCCTGATCGGTCTGGTGTGGATGTCACGCCTGACCCCAGACAGCGGCTACCTCGACGGGCTGCTCGGGCCGTTCCTGTTGCTGGGTCTGGGTGCCGGCCTCACTGTCGCACCGCTGACCGCAGTGATCATGCACAACGCACCGCGCCAGCACGTCGGCGCCGCCTCGAGCCTGAACCAGGCGATGCAACAGCTGGGTGGGGCCGTGGGCCTCGCGGTGCTGTCGACGGTCTTCGCCAACACCGCGGCCACTGCCGGCGCAGCGACGGGCATCTCTACCGCGCTGACCGTCGCCATCGTCTTCCCCCTCGCCGGCCTGCTGCTGTTCGCGGTCTGGGCGCGGCGCATCAACGTCCCCTGAACACCTCCTGATGCTCGCACAGACGATCCAACCCTTGGAGAACAACCCATGGAGAACACGATGACGAACCCCTCTTCCGAGACCTACCGAACTGAGTGGCAGGCCTGGCGGTCCGGCTGGGAGCAGTGGCTCGCTGCGCCCAACGGCTGGCTGTCCGCCGTTGCCGTGCACTGGCTCGACAGCACCCCGCAGCGGTTCGACGGCACCCCAGGCCTGTGGTGGCAGGACGGCGACACCCTCATGGTCGACCCCGACGGCACCGCCATGACGTTCGACGGGACCGAATTCACCGAGGCTCGCGCACTGCGGCTGGCCGAGGGGCCGGACGACCAGCGGGTGACCGCGGGCGACCTCGAGATCGGGATCACCTACCGCGAGGGCTACCACATCAACACCTACGACCCGGACGCGCCGGCGCGGAAGGCATTCGACGGGGTACCGACGTTCGAGCCGGACCCCAACTGGATCATCACCGGCCGGTTCGAGGCCTTCGACGCCGACACGGCACTCGCCCTGGGCACCGTGGGCTGGCGCGAGCACAACTACCTCTCGCCCGGCGTGGTGCACTTCGAGCACGACGGCACCCCGTACGAGCTGCAGATCATCGTCGGGGGTGGACACCGCACGTCGGTCTTCGCCGACGCCACCAGCGGCGATACGACCTATCCGGCAGGCCGGTCCCTCAACATCCCGGAACCGGCCGACGACGGCACAGTCACGCTCGACTTCAACCGCGCGCTGAACCTGCCGTGCGCGTTCGCCGACTTCTTCCCGATCTGCCCCACCCCGCCGTCGGGCAATCGCTACCCGTTCCGAATCGAGGCGGGCGAGAAGACGCCCGCGAAGAAGTAGGGAGCACTCATGACAGAACCACGTGACGTCATCATCATCGGCTCCGGCCCGACCGGATACACGGCAGCCATCTACGCAGCGCGCGCAGCCCTGCAGCCGCTGGTCTTCGAGGGTTCGGTCACCGCCGGCGGAGCCCTGATCAACACCACCGAGGTCGAGAACTTCCCCGGGTTCCGCGACGGCGTCATGGGCCCGGACCTCATGGCCGACATGCGCGCACAGGCCGAGCGCTTCGGCGCAGAGCTCGTCACGGACGACGTCGTCGAGGTCGACCTCGACGACGACGTGAAGACCGTCCGGACGGCTACGGCCACCTACACGGCGCGCACGGTCATCCTCGCCACGGGCTCGGCCTACAAGAAGCTCGGCCTCCCCCGAGAGGAGGAGCTCTCCGGCCGCGGCATCTCCTGGTGCGCGACCTGCGACGGCTTCTTCTTCCGCGACAAGGCGATCGCCGTGGTCGGCGGTGGGGACTCCGCCATCGAGGAGGCCACCTTCCTGACGCGGTTCGGGCAGAAGGTCTACCTCCTGCACCGCCGCGACGGGCTCCGCGCGTCGAAGATCATGCGGGAGCGGGCCATGGCCGACCCCAAGCTCGAGATCGTCCGGAACGTCGAGATCGACGAGATCCTCGGCGAGAAGGCCGTCGAAGGTGTCGTCCTGCGGGACACCGTCACTGCCGAGACACGGCAGCTCGACGTCTCCGGCTTGTTCATCGCGATCGGCCACGAGCCCCGCTCAGACCTCTTCCGAGGCCAGGTCGACATCGACGAGAGCGGCTACGTACGCGTAGCCCACCCCACGACCGCGACCAGCCGCGAAGGCGTCTTCGCCGCAGGTGACCTGGTCGACCACCGATACCGCCAGGCGATCACCGCCGCCGGTACGGGAGCCGCTGCCGCCCTGGACACCGAGCAGCACCTCGCGACACTGGGCAACCAGACACGCAACCAGGTACCCGCTTCAGCGATCGCCAAGGTCGACGCGGACTCGAACCCCGCCTCGACCACGGCCTACGGCATCGGGTCGATCCCCACGCGCAACGTCTACAAGGACGGGAAGCTCGTCACGTCACTGGTGGGCGCACGGCCCAAGCGCGCAATCACCGACGAGATCGAGAAGGTCCTGGCCGCCGAGTCCTGATCCCTACGCACCCGGCAGCGGAACGTCACGGCCCACGACAGACGGAGCGGCCCCGCGGACACGATGTCCGCGGGGCCGCTCCGTCCGCCGCACCGCTCGGTTCACCGACGAGGTTTCACCCGCCTCGTCGGGACGGCGCTCAGCGGGTCCTCCGGCCACGGGTGGCGGGGGTAGCGGGCTCGCAGGTCGGCCCGGACCTGGGGGTAGCCCTGCTTCCAGAACGAGGCGAGATCGCTCGTGATCGCGACCGGGCGCCGAGCGGGCGACAGCAGGTGCAGCACGACCGGGACCCGACCGTCGGCGACGGCCGGAGTGGCGGTCCAGCCGAACACCTCCTGGAGCTTCACCGCGAGGACCGGCGGCTCGACGCCGTCGTACGCGAGCCGGACCTCGGAGCCCGAGGGGACCCGAAGCCGTTCCGGTGCGAGCTCGCCGAACCGGGCCGCCGCGGGCCAGGGCAACAGGCGCCGCAGCGCCGTGGCCACGTCGATGCGGGCCAGATCGCGGGAGCATCGCACCCCGGCGAGCTCGGTACCCAACCACTCGTCCAGGCCGGCCAGCAGCGCTTCGTCGTCGACCGCGGGCCACGGGGCGCCGAGGTGGGCGTGGCAGAACGCGAGCCGTTCCCGCAGGGCGAGCGCGGCCTCCGACCAGCGCAGCACGGACAGTCCGCTGCGCCGGATGCCGTCGCGGACGGCCGACTGGACGAGCAGCGGGTCGGGCTTCGTCAGCGGGACGTCGTTCAGCACGATCGCGCCGAGGGCCTCGACGCGCCGCGTGACGATCCGGCCCTCGTCCCAGCGGATCTGGTCGCTGGTCGAGACGAGGTCGCCCGCGATGTCGCGGGCGGTCTGCTCGTCGATCGGCGCCGCCGAACGGATCCTGGCGTCGGCACGGCCGGGTGCCCGGTCAGCGACCGCGATCGCCAGCCAGGTCGTGGTCCGCAGCGGGGACTGCTGGTCCAGGGCGGCGCCGGTGCCACCAGCCATCTGGTACGTCACCGAGTCGGTCCCCCGAGCCCGCGCGATGCGGTCCGGGTACGCGAGCCCCACCACGATCCCCGCCGCGAGATCGTCCGGTACCGCGCGCGACTCCCGACCGGTCGGCCCACCCGACCGGTCGCCGGTCGTCGTGCCTCGGCCGAGGCGCTGCACCTCGTCCCGCCAGCGAGCCGTCGCTCGGCGGTCCTCGCCCCGGCGGAGGGCACGCCAGCGAGCCGGTAGATCGTCGCCGGAGCCGCGGCCGGAGGCGTCCGAGAGCATCGCGACGACCTCGCGCGCCCGGTCGGCCCCGACCCGCGGTGTCCCGTCGAGCAGCGCCCGCGCCAGGCGAGGGTGCGCACCGATCGCCCGCATCCGGCGGCCCCGCTCGGTGATGCGTCCACCGTCGTCCACGGCATCGATGCGGCGCAACAGCTCGGTGGCCGCGGTCATCGCGGGGACCGGCGGCGCGTCGAGCAGGGTCAGACCGGCGCCGGCGGGCGCACCCCACGCCGCGAGATCGAGAGCGAAGGCCGCCAGGTCGGCGATCGCGATCTCCGGCGCGGCATGGTCGTCGAGGCGCGCGTGGTCGGTCGCCGACCAGCACCGGTAGACCCGGCCGGGCGCCTCCCGACCGGCGCGCCCGGCTCGCTGGTCGGCCGACGACCTCGAGACCCGGCAGGTGACCAGCGCGCCGAGGCCACGGGACTGATCGGTCCGCGGCTCCCGGGCCAGGCCCGAGTCCACCACGACCCTGACTCCTGGCACGGTCAGCGAGCTCTCCGCCACCGACGTGGTGACCACGATCCGACGGGTGGCGGACGGCGCCAGCGCGCGGTCCTGCTCGGCCCGGGACTGGCGCCCGAACAACGGCCACACGTTCTCACCGGCCAAGCGGCGGGTCACCCCGTTGATCTCCCCCTCCCCTGGGACGAACACGAGGATGTCGCCCTCGTTCTCGGTCAGCGCCCGCCGGACGACGGCCGCGACATGATCCAGCAGGCGCGGGTCGACCCGCCCACCCGGGAGCAGCGGTACGGCGACCGGCGGCGGGGCCCACTCGACCGCGACGTCGAACAGTGCGGCGGACGCGGTGACCACGGGTGCGGGGACGTCCGTGCCCAGTGCGCGACTCAGCCGGACCGTGTCTGCCGTGGCCGAGGTCGCGACGACCGCCAGGTCGTCCCGCAGATTCGCCCGGACGTCGACGCAGAGCGCGAGCAGCAGATCGGCATCGAGGTGCCGCTCGTGGCACTCGTCGATCACGATGGCGGCGACGCCCGGCAGCTCTGGGTCCTGCTGCAGCCGCCGGACGAGGAGCCCTGTCGTCACCACCTCGACGCGAAGCCCCTTGCCGCCGCTGCGCTCACCGCGCATCGCGTAGCCGATCCGCTGCCCGAGCGGTTCGCCGACCAGCGCCGCAAGGCGGGTCGCGGCGGCGCGGGTCGCCATCCTGCGCGGCTCGGCGACGATGACCGTGCCTCCGAGCGCGTCGGCCAGCGCGAGCGGCAGCAGCGACGTCTTCCCCGATCCGGGCGGTGCGACCAGGACCGCGGTACCGCGCGACCGCACCGCGTCGACCGTGGCAGGCAGGACCGCCCGGACGGGCAGGTCCGCCCCCGGCACCGACAGTTCAGGCAGCAGCACGCCCCGACGGTAACCGACCGTCACAGCTGCACTCTCCTCACCAGGACGAGGCTCGCCGGAAGGCCGGCTCCTGACTCTGATTCAGCAGGCGCTGAGCGGCCGTTATCGGACGAGTTATGGCTCAACCGAGCCTGCTGAACCCGAATCAGCCCACCGCACCCCCCTGCGAAAGGGTCACGGGAGGCCGGCGTCGCGGATGCGCAGTGCGATGGTCACGCGGTTGTCCGTCTCGAGCTTGAGGAAGATGCGGGTCACCGTCGCCTTGACGGTGGCGACGCTGATGAACAGCCGCGCGGCGATCTCCGCGTTGCTCGCGCCCCGAGAGATCTCCACGGCGACGTCGAGCTCGCGCGGGGTCAGCACGTCGAGCGCCGCGCGGGCCCGCTCCCGTGCCGCGCCGTCGGCCGTGCCGGCAGTGGCCGCCGTGATCACCTGACGCGCCACGGTCGGCGACATGACGGGCTCGCCGTCGGAGACGGACCGGATCGCCGCGATCACCTTGTCGGGTGCGGCGTCCTTCAGGATGTAGCCCGAGACGCCGGCGGCGAGGGCACGCAGCACCAGGTCGTCCACGTGGAACGTGGTCAGCATGATGATCGCGGGCGGGTCGGGCCGCTGGAGCAGGCTCTCCGCCGTCGTGACGCCGTCCTGGACCGGCATGCGGACGTCCATGAGCACCACGTCGGGCGCGAGGTCACGGGTCGCGATCTCGGCCTCGACCCCGTCAGCAGCCTCGCCGACGATCTCGATATCGCGCTCACCGCCGAGGATCAGGCTGAGGCCGCGGCGTACGAGGGGATCGTCGTCGACGAGCAGGAGCCGGATCACGGGGTCACGCTCCATGGCAGAGATGCCTCCACGACGAACCGGTCGCCGTCGTTGTGATGGGCGAGGGTGCCGCCGAGCAGGGCCGCTCGCTCACCGAGCCCGATGAGTCCTAGCCCGTCGGACGATACGGGGAGCTCGCCCGGGGCGTCCGCCACGTTCGTCACGCGAACCTCGACGGAGGTTCCGCACGCACCGCTCAGCTCGACGGTCACGGGTGCGCCCGGCGCGTGCTTGCGTGCGTTGGTCAGGGCCTCCTGCACGATGCGATAGACGTGCCTGCCCACCTGCGGGGGCAGCGGCTCGACGTGCTCGAGCGTCGAACGGTACTCGACGCGCTGACCGGCCTCCCGCACCTCGGAGACGAGAGCGGCCAGATCCTCGAAGGAGGGCTGCGGGCCACCCAGCGGGTCCTCCTCGCGCAGCGACCCGAGCGTGACGCGCAGCTCCTCGAGCGAGGCATGGGCGTTGTCCCGGATGACCGCCGCCGCCTGGCGGACCTCGCCGTCGGTCAGGTCGGTACGGTGCGCGAGCGCGCCGGCGTGCAGCGACAGGAGCGACAGCCGGTGGGCCAGCACGTCGTGCATCTCGCGCGCGATCCTCGCCCGCTCCCCCGCGCGGGCACGCTCCAGCCCGTCACGACGCTCCCCCTCGCGCCGCCGTTCCTCCGACAGCGCCAGGTCCCGCGTGCTGCGCAGGTACAGCCCGAAGCCGACCAGGCACCCGATCGTCACGGCGGCGCCGATCGCGGCCACCAGGGTGGGCACCTCCCATCCGGAGTCGAGGAACACCATGCCGACGAGCCCGAGCCACAGCACCACGGAGGCCCCGGCGGTCCGCCGGACGTCGCGGTGGGTGGCGAGCGAGACGAGAGCGACGAAGGCAGCACCCGTTGCCGAGCCGGACTGGACCGTGAACAGCGCGGTCACCACCGCGATGGTGAACGGCAGCCGCCGGCGCCAGCGCAGCAGGATCAGGCCTGCCACTCCGAGGCCCACGTCGAGCACGCCCATCGGCCACTCCACGAGGCCCTGCGCGACGAAGAACACCCAGCCGAGCCCGGTCAGTACCAGAGGCACCGAGGCGATGGCATAG
Organism: Promicromonospora aerolata; assembly: GCF_042682255.1. NCBI lineage: Bacteria > Bacillati > Actinomycetota > Actinomycetes > Micrococcales > Promicromonosporaceae > Promicromonospora > Promicromonospora aerolata. Next base: position 348,868 of record NZ_JBHUHF010000001.1, on the reverse strand, counting down.
CGCAGCAGCTCTTGCCGCCTGGTGAGGGGTCTCATCGCGACCGATCGTAGGCAGCCGGTCGGGACGGTGCCCAGCGACCTCGGGCTACGGACCGATAGACCGACGTCGACGATCCGGCCGGCAGGGAGGAGACCTGCGGCCCCCGGCATGGCCCAGGGTCCGTAGCACCCGCGACCCGCGGCGGGTGGACTGGAGCCATGATCACATTCGACCACGTCACGAAGCAGTACGGCGCGACGCACGCGCTCGACGACGTCTCGTTCGAGGTGCCCACGGGCTCGATCACGGGCTTCCTCGGGCCCAACGGCGCCGGCAAGACCACCGCGATGCGGATCCTCCTGGGCCACACCCGGGCCACCTCGGGCCGCGCGACGATCGACGGGCAGCAGTATGCGGCGATCGGCAACCCCGCGAGAGCGGTGGGCGGCCTCCTCGACGCCCAGGCGGTCCACCCCGGCCGCACCGGAGCCGAGACGCTGGGCATCGCCGCGGCGATGATCGGCGCGGACCGCCGACGCGTCGGACAGGTGCTCGACCTCGTCGGCCTCACCGTCACCGAGAGCCGGCGCACCGTCAAGGGCTACTCGCTCGGCATGCGCCAGCGCCTCGGGATAGCCCAGGCCCTCCTGGGGGCACCGAAGGCGCTCGTGCTCGACGAGCCGGCGAACGGCCTCGACCCACAGGGCATCCGGGCCATCCGCGACCTGCTGCGTGCGCTCGCGGACGACGGGTGCGCCGTGCTGCTGAGCTCCCATCTGCTGCACGAGGTGGCACAGCTCGCCGACCGCGTCGTCATCATCGGCCGCGGCCGCATCCTCGAGGCCGCCGCGATCGACCCCAGCGCGGCGCAGGACCTGGAGAACCGCTACTTCACTCTCACCGCCACGGACGATCGGAGCGCAGCATGAGCAGCACGACCCTGCCCCACACCAGCGAGCTACCCGCGGTGCGAGGACCCGCACGCGCCGTCCCGTTCACCCGTCTGGCCGCCGTGGAGCTGCGCAAGCTCGCCGACACCCGTACGGCGGTCGTGCTCCTGTCGCTGCTCCTGCTCGGGGCCGTCGCGGCGATGGTGGTCAACGCCTCCTTCTTCACCGAGGACGTCCAGGAGGTCGCCACCAGCGCGGCGCTCACCCTGGGCCTGTTCCTCCCGGTGGTCGGCATCGTCTCGGTGACGAGCGAGTGGAGCAAGCGCACTGCGCTGACGACCTTCGCCCTCGAACCGCGCCGCTGGCGCGTGCTCGTCGCCAAGGCCGTCGCCGGAACCCTGGTGGCGGTCGCCACCAGTGCCCTGATGCTCGCGGTCGCCTATCCGACGACCGCCGTCGCCGCCGCCGTGCGCGGCGTGCCGGCGGACTTCATGCTCGACCCGGTGACGCTCGCCGGCTGGACGGCCGTCAACGTCCTGTTCACCCTGTGCGGTGTCGCCCTCGGTTCCATGCTGCTGGGCGGTGCGGCGGCGATCGTCGTCTACTTCGTGGCCTCGGTCGCCTGGGGGTTCATCAGTCTCACCGGCGATCCCGGCAGCACCCTCGCGAGCTGGCTCGACCTCAACGTCACGACCGTTCCGCTCGCCGACGGTGTGATGAGCTCCGAGGCGGTCGGCCCGCTCCTCGCCTCGATCGGCCTGTGGGTCGCGGGGCCCTTCCTCCTCGGTCTCCTTCGCGTGCACCGGATGGAGCTGCGATGAGCGACCCGGACGAGGTGACCACGACCAGCCCCACCGTCCAGCACCTGCCGCGCTTCTTCGTCAAGCAGCACTTCACCGTGCTGGTCAACCGCTACACGATCATCGAGGCGCTCGACGACGGCTCGGAGGGGCGGCTGCTCGCGTTCGCCCAGCAGAAGCGGCTCGCCATGCGCGAGAAGGTGACCTTCTACGAGGACGAGGAGAGGACCCGACCACTGTTCGGCTTCCGCGCACGGCAGGTGATCGACGCCGCGGCGGCCTACGACGTCACCGGCGCCGACGGGTCTGCGATCGGATCCTTCCAGAAGGACTTCGCGGCGAGCCTGATCCGCTCCAGCTTTCACCTGCGGGCTCCTGGGCTGGAGGCCTACGGCCAGGAGCGCAGCGTGCTCGTCGCCGTCCTGCGACGCGTGGCCGAGCTCCCGCTGCCCGTCCACTTCACGTTCGGTGACACGGTGACGGGCTCGCCCGTGCTGACCAGCGAGCGGCAGCTCAGCCTGCGCGACCGGTACACCGTCGAGGTGCCGGACAAGCGGGTGGACTTCCGGCTCGCCGCCTCGGTCGCCGTCGGCGTGGACGCGCTGCTCGGGCGGTGACGGGTACCCTACGGCAGTGCCAACGAACGCCGGGATCGACCCGGACGAGCTTGCTACCACCCTTCGGGTGCTGGGCCGGCTCCAGGATCTCGACCCCAACCATCCCGACGTCCAGACGGTCAAACGGGCGACCGGCTACATGTGGAAGCTGCTCAAGAAGTCGCGCAAGGCCGCGATCCGCGAGGAGCTCCAGGCGCACGACCGGAACATCATCGAGCAGACGGCGACCGGTTCGGCAGCACGGATCGACGACGAGACCGCCGGCATCCCGCTGGTCTCGACCGCGCCGGGGACGTTCGCCGGGGAGCTGCGCACCGCCCGCGGCTGCTACATCTGCAAGACGGACTACACGCTGGTCGACTCGTTCTACCACTGGCTGTGCCCGGACTGCGCCGCGAAGAGCCACACGCGGCGCGACCAGCGCACGGACCTGACCGGCCGACGTGCCCTGCTCACCGGGGGCCGGGCGAAGATCGGCATGTACATCGCTCTGCGCCTGCTGCGCGACGGCGCTCACCTCACCATCACTACCCGCTTCCCGAAGGACGCGGTGCGCCGCTTCTCGGCGATGCCCGACGCCGCCGACTGGCTGCACCGGCTCAAGATCGTCGGCATCGACCTGCGTGACCCCACCCAGGTGATCGCCCTGGCCGACGACGTCGCCGCGGCGGGCCCGCTCGACATCCTGGTCAACAACGCCTGTCAGACGGTCCGCCGGTCCCCGGGGTCCTACTCGCAGCTCGTCGCCGGCGAGTCCGCGCCGGATGCTCCGCTCCCCTACGGGCTGGCGGCACCGGAGATGGTCACGTTCGACCACGTCTCGGAGGCGCACCCCGCAGTGCTCGCGGGGGCGCTGACCGCCTTGCCGGTCGCCCACCACGAGGGCCAGTCGCAGGACGACGCCGTCGCGATGCACACCGCGGCGTCCCTGACGGCGCTGGCGCTCCGGGCGGGCTCGGCGTCCCTGGATGCCCACCTCGCCGGTACGGCCGTCGACGCCGGCGGGCTGCTCCCCGACCTGCAGACGAGCAACTCGTGGACCCAGGTCGTGGACGAGGTCGACCCGCTGGAGCTCCTGGAGGTCCAGCTCTGCAACGCGATCGCGCCGTTCCTGCTCATCTCCCGGCTGCGGCCCGCGATGCGCGCCGCGACGGCCAACGCTGGACGCGGGTACGTCGTCAACGTCTCGGCGATGGAGGGGCAGTTCTCCCGCCGTTACAAGGCCCCGGGACACCCGCACACCAACATGGCCAAGGCCGCCCTCAACATGCTGACCCGGACCTCCGCGGCGGAGATGTTCGAGAAGGACCGGATCCTGATGACCGCGGTGGACACCGGGTGGATCACGGACGAGCGTCCGCACCAGGAGAAGCTGCGGATCGCCGCCGAAGGCTGGCATGCACCCCTCGACCTGGTCGACGGCGCCGCGCGCGTCTATGACCCGATCGTCCAGGGCGAGGCCGGGACCGACCTGTACGGCTGCTTCCTCAAGGACTACGAGCCGTCGCCCTGGTAGTTCTGGAGGGGACCCGGGTGCGACAGCAAGCGCGCATCCGTAGTGGTCACCGCGGCCACGATGACCGAACGCTCGTGGTCGCTATGCTCCACCACCATGTTCTCCGACGACGTCGACGCCGACATTCGCAAGATGCTCGCAGACCCCTCGTTCAAGCACCGCGAGGCGGCCCAGCACGCACTGGCATTCCGACGGACGGCAGATGTCGCTGAACTGGTTGCACTGCTCGATGACCCGCACCCGTGCGCAACTGTCGATCTGCTGTTCGCGGCGGCAGGGTCGAAGCGTACGTGGCTCAACTGGGTCCCGATGCCGACCGAGGCGATCTGCAACATCGGCAACGAGATCGGCGCCCGCCTGGCAAAGGGCGAAGAGCTGACGATCAAGGACCTCGGGCTCTCCGCGAGCGAGCCTCCGAGCGCGCTGGCAGCGTTCTGGAAGGTGGCCGGGCCGGTCAAGGTGGGCATCGGCGCGTTCCCTCTTCCCGACATTCGTGCGCAGCTGCGACCTGGCACGTACGCGGCCTGGCGTTGGATCGGCGAGGTTCCGGTTCCGGTGGTCACGACCCCTTCGGACGAGGCGGTGCGGGTACTGCACGAGGTCGGCGGAGAGCCTTGGCCCTCGTTGTTGTGCGGCTACCTGCAAGCCGCACCCCTTGGTGAGCGTCCACTCGCAGACCTGCTTGGTCTCCTTGGTCACGTCAGCGATCCGCCGGCGACTCCACGCTGGGACTATCTGGCCAGCAGCACACCCACCTATTGGCACCGCCTTGCGCAGGCGTGGATCTGCCTCGGCATCCTCCATCACGCGCCCGAGGAGCCGTGGGCAGCATCAACCCGGCGTCAGGTGCTCGTCGACCTCGCCTTCGGCGTCGAGGACTGGGTCTCCGACGCCGCGCTGTTCGCCCTGGTCACGATCGCGTTCCGCGAGCCAGGACTACGGGTCGAGGTGCACGACCTCGTACGCTCGCGGCTCGAAGCCGCGGTGGCAGCGGCCGACGGCCGCGTAGTAACGATCCTTGAGCCGCTCTCCGAGCTCATGCTGATCACACCCGGTTGCGACAACGACGACCGCGCCCTGGCCACGGCTTGCCTGGCAGCACCGGAGGCGACGGAGAAGCCTCGGAAGCGCCCCTGGTGGCGTCGTCGGTAGCGGTCCGGTCGCGAGCGCCCGGTCCTCGTCGGGTATCACTCACGATCCACTCTCGAAGGACGGCCGAAGAGGGCGAAAAAGGTGCGGTCCCCTGAGGAGAAGGTCAGTAGGCTCCCGGCGTGAGTCACCGACGACGGCCCTCGAACCAGAGCGAAGCGTTCTACGCGCACGCGAGGCTGTACGACCGGATTTTCCCGGGCGGCGGGCCTTCGGTCGACTTCTACCGGGCCGACGCCAACCGGCAGGGCGGTCGGGTGCTGGAACTCGGGTGCGGCACCGGGAACAAGCTGATCCCCATCGCGTCCGGCGGTCAGCCGTGCGTCGGCCTGGACCTCTCGCCGGACATGCTGTCCGAGGCGCAGCGCAAGGCGAGCGAGCGCGGTGTCGCGGTCGAGTGGATCCAGGGCGATATGCGGGACTTCGATCTGGGCCGCACCTTCGACTACGTGTTCATCGCTGCCAACTCACTGCTGCATCTGCATGAGGCCGAGGACCTGGTGAGCTGCTTCCGGTCGGTTCGACGGCACCTGGCCCCCGGAGCCAAGTTCGTCTTCAATGTCTTCAACCCGAGCGTGCAGATGCTTGCCGAAGCCGACGGCGTGCGCCGCACCCGGAAGTCGTTGTCGTTCATGGACCCAGACCGGGGCGACGTCAGCGTCGACGTCGCTGAGACCTATGACTCGCCCGCCCAGGTGACACGCGGGACGTGGTACCTCTCGACCGACTCCGAGCCGGACTTCGTCGTCGCCCCGCTCGAGGTCAGGAGCATCTTCCCGCAGGAACTGCCACTGCTGCTCTCGCTCGGCGGCCTCGAGCTCGTCGAGCGCTTCGGCGACTGGTCCGGTCGCCCGTTCGCCGCCGATGCACCGATCCAGCTCTGCATCTGCGAGTGATGGAGAGGCGCTGCGACTGCTGACCTTGATTCAGCAGGCGGCAGCGAGCCGTTATCGGACGAGTTATGGCCCCGCCAAGCCTGCTGAACGCAAATCAGGCAACGGCCCTCACGAGCCCCGCTCGGCCAGCCGCACCAGCGCCGGCTCCTCCTCGACGTTGATGCCGTGGTCCAAGGTCTTCGCGCACCCGAGCGACCTGAGGTCACCAGGGAATCCACTTAGAGCTCCCACAGGGAGGCGATGGGCAACCCGACGAGCTTCTCACCGAACCGCACACCCTGGTCCGCTGTGCCGAGCACGACTCCACCAAGGAACCTGTCGCCCAGGCGCTCAGCAAGCCGCTGTAGACCACGGAAGTGCTCGGGCTTGTAGGTCTGCTTCGCTTTCACCTCGAGGCCGAGGACCCGGCCATCGTCGAGCTCAAGGAGAACGTCCACCTCGACACCCGACGTCTCCCGGTAGTGGAAGACGGAGAACCGGGTGCCGCTCCAGGTCTGCTGCTTGCGCAGCTCGGAGACCACGAGACCTTCCAGCAGAGGACCCAGCAGCTCACCCCCGCCGACGAGTGCAGCAGCACGGGCGGCCGTGACACCCGAGAGATGCATCGCCAGCGCGGAGTCAGTGATGAGGCCCTTGGCCTTACCGGTCTGGCGAGTTGTGAGATTTCCCGTCCATGGTCGGATCCTCTCGACGAGATACAGCGTCTCGACGAGATCGAGGTAGGCGGTCATGGTCGTCTCGGGGACCTCGGCGTCCCGTGAGAGGCGGGCGCGGACCACCTCGCCGGCTTGGTTCGCCGCGACCAGGCGCAGGATCGTCGCCAAGCGATTGCCGTCGACGAGACGCCGAACATCGCGGGCGTCGCGCTGGACGATGCGGTCGACGTATCCATCGAACCAGGCCGCACGCAGTCGCGGCGACCGCCGGAAGACCTCCGGATATCCGCCTGCTGCCAGAAGGTCCGCATAGCCCTCACGCGAGACAGTCGAGCGGACGTCGAAGGGATCCACCCCAGCGACGAAGCGGGTCACGAAGTCGTCGACACGACCGTTGATCTCCCCCTGGCTCAAGGTCCGCAGCGGCAGAGTGACGGCTCGACCTGCTAGGGAGTCGGGCGTCCGTTCGAGCCGTAGCAGGTCGGCCGACCCGGTCAGAAGGAACCGGCCCGGGGTGCGAAGCCGGTCGATGGACGCCTTGATCGGCAGCAGCAGTTCGGGGGCACGCTGGATCTCGTCGATGACGAGCATCCCGTCGGGGAGCTGATTCACGAAGGCCTGCGGGTCGTTCTGCGCGGCGGCGCGCATAACGTCGTCGTCCAGGGTGAGGTAGCGCGCCGGTCGCTCCGAGCCTTCGACGAGCATCGTGGCGAGCGTGCTCTTGCCCACCTGCCGCGCGCCCTCGACGACAACCGCAGGGAAGGAGTCGACGAGTTCCTTGGCCCATGGGAGTGCATGGCGGGCGAGAATGTCGTTCGAGGTCACAGGACCATGAGACCTTGCAAGTCGCTGTTCTGCAAGCGCGAACCCGCTGTTCTGCAGAAGCCAGGTCGCTGTTCTGCAACCTCCAGGTCGCTGTTTTCGCACGATTCGGGATCGCAGTCGGCAGCGCTCGACCCGCTGGCATCTGATGAGATCGGGCCGCATCGGACGTAACCGTCACCGGGTCAGCTTGCCGACACCTGACCTTGCTTCAACAGGCGCCAGGCGGCCGCTATCGGAAGGGTTATGGCTCTGCCCAAGCCTACTGAACGTGGATCAGCCACCACCCAGTGGCTCACCTTGCCCAGGAAGCAGAGAGGCCCCGCGGACTCGATGTCCGCGGGGCCCTCCTTCAGTCACAGGACCGGGCTGTCACCAGCCGCGCTCCGCCAGCCGCACGGGCTCCGGCTCCTCCTCGACGTTGATGCCGTGGTCTAAGATTGTTCGATCCGGTGAGGGCATCGGAGCGAGCGTCGCATAGGGGAAGGCCATGCCATTGAGCCTAGTCAAGGCCCGATTCCGGGTCCCTGAGTCAGAGATTCAAGCCGAGGTTGACACGTGAGGCGGTCCAGGCGCACGAGCGGGCGGAAGCAGTGGCGGCCCGGCATGCGCGTCCTCCTCTACATCCGAGTCTCGAAGATCGGTGATCGGCACGACACCCTCATCTCCGACGACGTGCAGGAGGACGTTTGCCGCAAATGGGCCAGCAGAGAGGGGCTGGTAGTCGTCGGCGAACCTGTTACCGATCTGGACAAGACGGGTCGCGAGATGACCAAGCGGCAGATCTCGCACAGCATCGAACGAGTGCGACGCGGCGAGGCCGACGGAATCGTCGTATGGAAAGTTTCACGCTGGGGCCGCAACCTCATCGACTCCATGCTCAACGTCAACGAACTGCAGGAGGCTGGCGGGTTTATCGCATCGGCCACAGAGAACCTGGACGACGTCGAAACCCCGATGGGGCGCTTTTCGTTGACCCAGATGCTCGCAATTGCACAACTGCAGTCGGACCAGATCGGTGAGACATGGGAGAACATCCATGACTATCGGCGTCAACGAGGGCTGCCCCACAATGGCGGTCCACGTTTCGGCTATATTAAGAACGGTGACGTCGGTCGAGATGATCACCCTAGTCTCGTCTACACGATTGACCCACACACAGGACCCTGGCTTCGAAGGTGTTACGAAAACTTTGTCGCGGGCAAAGGAGTCAGCAAGCTTGTACTAGACCTAAACGAAAACGGCATCACCACCACTCGAGGCGGGCGCTTCACTTATCGAACGTTGCTCAAAATCCTGGACTCGGGGTTCGGTGCCGGATTGGTTATCGACCGTCGGGGCGCCAATCCGAACACCGACAAACCCAGTCTCGTTAACTACTATCCGGGCGCACAGGAACCAGTGATCGATACGGAAACGTGGGACGCTTACGTCGAGCGTCGCGCACGCAAGGCGCCACCTCGAGAAGTTTCCGCCCCCACTAAACTCTCTGGGCACCTCTACTGCGCATCATGCCAGCGCAAGCTGCGTGTATATTGGTCGACAAAAAGCGGCAGAAACAGTAGACATCGTGGCTATGAGTGCGGTCGCGACAAGTACAGCAATCAGACAACAATCCTCTGCCCCTCACCGGTCGCGATCCGGCAGAGCATGGCAGAGGCTAGCGTCTTAGAATGGCTGGAACGTAACGCACGTGGCGAGGATGACTTCGCCGCCGCGCTTGAGCGTCAGCACCAAAGAGAACAAGCATTGGCCGACGCCGAAGCAATTGATTCCGAGGTCGTGCGGTTGAAGTCTAGAAGGAAGCGCCTTCTTGACGTGTTCCTCGATGCAGATGGCGATGCCGAGGACTTGAAGGCCGAGTTCCGGGACAAGCGCGACGAGATCACGGCTCAGATCGAGGGACTCACGGCGAGGGCACAGTTCCTACGGAGCGAGAACTCAGTTGCGAAGGTCCCGTCGATCGAGGCCTTCGAAGGGCTTGTCGCGATTTGGCCCGATGCCGACGTGAACATGATGAATGAGGCTCTGCGGTCGGTGGTGAAGCGGATCTACGTGCACCGCGCGGGTGAGCAGAAGGCTGGGCTCGTGGGCCGTCTGGAAGTGATCGGCCTCTGGGCTGACGATCCGTATCAGACCTCGGAAAGCCAGGTCGGCGCCATGGGCGCACCCTCGTCTGCGTCGATCTCCGATGCCGACCGACGTTCGTAGATGACGTCGGACACGGCGTCGTCATAGGCGACAGCGACGCCCGGGCCGCTCCTGTCGAAGATGCTCTCCCAGTCGAATCCCATGGCCACGATCCTATTGGTACTCCGAGAGGATCCTCGCGATCCGGGTGTTGAGCTCGTCGGCTCGCGCGAGGATCGCGGCTTCCTCTTCCGGCGTGATCCGCCGCACTGGCTTCTTCGACCCGGGGTCGACCGGGTGGTCCAGGACGGTGGGTGCGTCGATCATCGTGGTCATCGTCCGGACGACGACCGAGAGGGACGACGAGTGCATCGAGGCGTACCGGTCGACGTAACCCCACTGGTCGGTCGCCGGCAGGAGGCCCGGGTGGTCGGGCCAGTCGAGCCAGCCGGGGCTCGGGTCGTCGCGCTGATGCCGGTGGGTCTGGTCGTCTGGGTCGTCGCGGCGGTGGCCCAGCGCCCGGACGGCCCTGTGTGTCCAGCTGCTGTTCGTGCCGATCACGTCGAGCCACGACCACACGGCGCACGCCGGGCATGAGGCTTCATCTTCTGTCCTGCGGATCCGAGGTCGCAGGTCCTGCAGCGCCCGTGGCGTGAGGCCGAGCGCACGGGTCCGCGTGAGTCCCAGTCCTCCGTGGCCGGTCGGTGCGAGCAGGACGGCGGCGAACAGCAGCCGGCGCAGCCTGAGTCGCGCCACCCAGTGGCTATTCGGGTCGGCGATTCGCGCAGTCCCGTGTCGCACGAGCCGTTCGAGGGAGGTCGCGTCGCCTCGAAGAGCGGCCGGCCACGCAGGCGCCGCGAGGTCTTCGGCCACGGGCAGCAGCGCGTCGAGCAAGGCACGAGAAGGGCTGGCCTGCCGGACGAACTGGTCGAGTGTCGTCTGGTCGCGGCGGTCGATCGGGGTCCCGGTGACCGCGCACCAGTCGAGCCAGAGGTCGGGTGCGGTGCTGCTCATCCCTCCAGCGTGTCACGCGACGCACAGGTGTCTTCATGCCCCGATAAGAGCCCTTACCAGGAACCCAGCCCGCCATGCCCGCCCTCCCCAACGAGGTGAATTCTCAGGTGTCCTCCGCTGTTGTCCTTCGTCAGCCGAGTTGGCGCATCGGTCACTTGATCTGTCGCATTCGCGATTTCCGGTCAATCTAGTTGTCGCACCGCAGGTCAGAGCGCTGGCCGCCGTCGGCGATTCGGTGATCCGTGACAGATCAAGTGACGGATCCCGCGCGAGGATCCGTCACTCTACTTGTCGCATCGCAGGTCAGAGCGTCGCGCTGCGCCAACTTGATTGACGGCGGACAGCTGTCCTCCGCCAGGCAAGTTGGCCCGTCCGCCACCTAACTTGTCCGTACGCGGTTCTCGGTCACTTAACTTGTCATCGGCGCAGGTCAGAGCGATGCGGCCATCAGATCCAAAGGCGCGGCGGCGACAACTTCACCGACCGGTTCCGGCAGGCGTGTCCGCCACTCAAGTTGTCCCACTGCAGGTCAGAGAGCCAGGCGGAGACAAGTTGAGTGGCGGAGGACATCAGGGCTCACGACGGGACCTACCCGGCCGTGTCGGTGGCTCCCAGTACGCTCGCCTCGCAGTGCCCACCGTTCGGGGAGGATGCTCAATGAGGCTGATGTCGTTCCGGGTTCGCCGGTACAGGAACGTGCTCGACTCGACAGAAGTGTCGGTCGAAGGTGACGTGACGACACTCGTCGGGATGAACGAGTCGGGCAAGTCAGCGATGCTCGACGCTCTCTATCGGCTGAACCCGGTCTACGGAGACACGTTCGTCGAGCGGGACGACTACCCGCGGTGGCGTTGGAAGCGCGACGGCCGGAGCGAAAACCTCTCGGAGGTCTCGCCGATCGAGGCGACGTTCGACCTGGACCAGGATGATCTGGCTGCGCTCAGTGACGCGCTGGGCACAGGTGTCGCTGCGCCAAAGACGGTGACTGTCGGCCGCCAATACGACGACGCGCTCTGGGTCGACATCGACATCGACATCGACCGCTTCATGCGCAACGTCCTCGAAGGCCACCCGGATCTGGACAAGATTCTGAGGACGCATGCCACCGTCACCGAGCTCAGGGAAGCCCTTGCCCCCGTCCCGGCCGCCGCCGTATCTGACGAAGCTGAGCTGGACGATCCGGAGGACGACAGCCCCGTCGCCAATGCTGCCGCGCTGGAGAGGATCAAGTCGCTCGTTGGACGCAACGACGATCTGAACATGATCGCGAGGGAAGTCGTCGCGGCTCGGATGCCTCAGTTCTTCCGGTTCGCGGGGTATCAGAACCTTGAGGGCCGTGTCGATGTCGCGACGCTGCGTACGCAGGAGGACGAGGAACCCGGAGCGTCACCCAAGCAGACTGCCCGTGCGCTCCTGCGCTTGGCCGAGACCGACATCGACTCGGTGACCGACGCCGAATTCGAGTCGCGCACCGCCGAGCTCGAGGCCGTCTCCAGCGATCTCTCACGCGAGATGGCCGAATACTGGAGCACCAACCCTGAACTCAGGATCAGGGTGGAGATCGAGGCGGAGACTGTGCCGCAGCCGCAGGGTCAGACGATCGTGGCGCGTTACCTCAATTTCCGCGTCGAGGACCGTAAGCACGACTTCACAAACAACTTCGCACTCCGCTCGTCGGGCTACCAGTGGTTCTTCTCCTTCCTCGCGGCGTTCAGCGAGTTCGAGGAACGAGAGGACGACGTTGTGATCCTGCTCGACGAGCCCGCGCTCACTCTCCACGCGAAGGCTCAGCGGGATTTTCTGCGCTTCATCAACGACCGCCTCGCACCAATAGGGCAAGTGATCTATACAACGCACTCGCCGTTCATGGTCGAGCAGATCGAGCGGGTGCGGGTCGTGGAGGACCGCGGCGAGGACATTGGTTCTGTCACTTCGTCGGACGCACTGGAGGTCGGTGAGGACAGCGCCTTTCCGTTACAGGCTGCACTCGGCTACGACCTCTCGCAGAACCTCTTCATCGGGGAACGGAACCTGCTCGTCGAGGGCCCCTCGGACCTCGCCTATTTCGACGTGATCAGCCGATACCTCCGTGACCAGGGTCGCGAGGGGCTTGACGACCGGTGGCGCATCCTCCCCGCGGGAGGTGCCTCGAACGTTCCCGCGTTCGTCTCGCTCCTCGGGCGCAAGGTGTCCGTCACTGTTCTGCTCGACTCGGGCACCGAAGGCGGCGGCAAGGTCGAGGCCGCGATCAAGGCAAACAAGATCGACGGTGGACGAGTCGTGTTCGTAGGTGCGGTCCTGGACCAAAAGCACAGCGACATCGAGGACCTGTTCGGCGTTGGTGACTACCTCTCGTTGTACAACGCCGCGTTCGCAAAGAAGCACAAGGTCGGAGACTTGCCAGATCATCCCGACCGCCTACTCCTGCGGCTTGAGGCGCTAGACGGCAAGTTCGACCACTGGCGCCCGGCCGAGGTGCTGCTCCGTGACCCGACGAAGGTCGAGAAGCTCTCACAGACCACGCTGAACAACTTCGAAGCGCTGGCACGCAAGATCAACGTCACCCATGCATGATGTGTCGATGCATGTTCGGAAGCTAACCCGGGATCGTCGCGTTGGTGCGGTGGACAGACGATCTGTCACCCTGCTTCGCCGTTGCCACTATCGGTGCCAGACGTGTACGTATTCGCTCGTCTTGAATGGGGCTCCCTCAGGACCTTTGGTGTAGGACGGAACCCACGTCGGCCGGCGCAGTGTCTGACGAGGTCCGTGGGGTTGCTGGCGCCAGTGGCCGCGCACGATCTACCGGTGACGGTACGTGCGCCCGCCGGCGCCGAGAGTTGTGTCGACGTGCTTCATACGACGCAGGTCGACCACAGTCACACCCGGGTTGGTGCCTGCCCGACGCCTTGCGGCCTTTCTGCCCGGCTGTACCCGGCGTGTGCTGGCGACCGTCGATTGCTTGCATGAGAGTCCACGCACCGACGAGCATCGCGACGAGAGCGCCGTAAGCGAGGTCCTGGCGCATCTCGGGCAGGTGCGTGGGGTTCCACCTCATCATGCTTCCTTCGGGTCGATACAGATCTCTGGCCAGGTCTCATCTATTGGTGAACCGCTTATTGCGTGGTGTGCTCGGCTAGCCAGTCCTGAAGGGTTTCTTCGTCCCACTCGGAGACAGGCTGCGGTGGCGCGCCGACGAAGGATCGCCGTGGATCCGTCGTCCGATTTGTCATTGCCCGTCTATAGGCGGCGTGGTCGGAGAAGTATGAGGTCACGTGGCCGTCGGTATAGGTGACGATCGTCGGGTTGTGACCGGTCGCATGGTCAGGCTCCCTCAGGCCCTGCTCCTCTGCGACGTCCCGCACTTGGTCGCGTAGGACGACAAGGCGTTCCTCAGCGTCGTCCGCAGCGTCCGCCTTGAGTTGTGACTTGGAACCGGCAAGGCCCGTACGCCAGGCGGCCGCCAGGGGTTTGATGATCCACCTGAACACCGCAAGGACAGCTGCCAGGATCACACCGCCGAGGACGACGTAGACGATCTCTTTGGTCTCAAACCCTTCCGCGAAAATGGTCGCCATGGGGTCTACTGCCCGACCCTGCAGCAACCTGCGTTACCCGTCTCGTGCATCCACCTTGAACCGCGCGGCGTGCTGCGCTCATAGTCCCGCTCATTCGCGCGCGAGGATCCATCCGTCATCTCGCGAGGATCACCTATGTCGTCGAGGTCCGCACGCCCGGCGCCTAGTCGACCACCACCTCCGAGCGCTGTACACGCTTCGTACCTAGCCATGGTGACGACCGTAGTCGGCAAATCCCGCAGCGCGCTATCGCCACCCATCAAACTCGATTTGTTCGTTGCCCGACGCTTCAGGAACTCGACGTCGTTTGCCCCCCAATTCTGGGCGGGGCGTGAACGACACTGGAGCGATGGTGATGGTGAACGCGCTGGAGCGCAGGGTGCACCTCGCGGCGGTCGACGCGCCGCCGGTGATCCTCGACGCTGACATCGCCGAAGAGCTGCACGAGCTCGAGGCTGTCTCCCGGGACCTCGAGACTCACACCCTGTCGATCAATACGCGGCGGGCCTACGAGAAGGCGTGGCGCTCGTTCGGCGGCTTCTGTGTCGACCTAGGCCTCGAGGCGCTGCCCGCTCACCCGCAGGTGGTGCGGTGGTACGTGGCGTGGATGTCGACCCAGGTCGACGACTGGGGCGAGCCCCGGTTCGCACTGGCCACCATCCGCCAGCATCTCGCGGGCATCGCCGAGCGCCACCTGCGTGACGGTTACCTCGACCCGACCGGTCACCGCGCGGTGAGCGACCTGGTCCGCGGCCTGGCGAAGCTGCGCGCCGCGAGGCCCGTGCGCAAGAGGCCCTTGGTGCTCGACAAGGTGGTACGGATCGTCGATTCGATGACCCACGACGTCTATCCCGCAGGTGTCTCGGCCACGAGGGACGCGACCGCGCTGTGGCTCGGCTTCGCCGGGGCTCTGAGGCGCAGCGAAGCGGCAGGTCTGCGGCTCAACAGCCTCGAGCTGCACCCGGGCGACGGCATCCATGTGCACGTGGGCCGGTCGAAGGCCGATCAGGACAACTCCCAGCCCGACGTCGTCGTCCTCCCCTTCGGCGGTACGCCACGGACTTGCCCGCCGTGTGCGGTGCACCGGTGGGTCGCACTGCTACGAGAGTCGGCGACTGTCGACCCCCGGACTCGTCGGCAGTCGCTCATGAGCCAGCTGTACGGCTACCAGCTCGACACGCATGTCTGTGGCGCCGACGGCGGCGGTCAGCTCATCGACGGTACGGATCTGGCATCGTCCGCTTACCTGCTGCGCGCGACGTACCGCAACCGGAAGGACGCACGGATCCACGAGGCCGGCGTCAGCGGCGACGCGCTGCACACGATGCTGCGCAGACGTATGACAGAAGCCGGGATGAATCCCTCGGCGTACGGCTTTCACAGCCTGCGCGCCGGGCACGTCACGCAGGCGAGGCGCAACGGCGCGAGCACCGAAGAGATCATGCGCGCGGGCCGGTGGCAGAAGGCCGAGACGGTGAACGTCTACGACCGGGAGTTCAACCCGGCCGCCCGCAACAGCGTCATGCGTCTGGGTCTGTGACCCGCGCGTCGATCGCGGCCTGGTGCTCCGGATCTAGCTTGTAGTCGACACGGGTCTTTGGATCCGCATCCCTGGCGTGCTTGCGAAGCTGCTCCCGTTCTGCGGACAGCAGCTGGATCTCCCGGGTGATCCGAGCGACCTCGTGACGCTGCTTCTCCCACAGCTGCTCGGCCGCTGCGAGCTCGGCGAGGCGCTCCTGGATCTCGGCCTCGTTCTCGCGGGCGGCATCGTCGCTCACGAGCACGATCAGCGGCACGCCGAGGGAATCGGCCGCGGCGACCGCCTCGTCGAGTCGGACCGCGCGGGTCATCTGCTCGATGCGGGTGATCCTGGTGGACTCGACGTTCTCACCGAGCAGCCGCGCCATGCGCCGGGCGAGCTCGGCCTGGCTGATGCCGAGACGCGCCCGCTCCTGTCGCAGGCGTCGCGCAAAGAGGTCTCCGGGCAGTGGGTTCATGCGGGTCGTTGCTCCTGGTCAGGTGAGCGGACATGCGGGCCTTGCATCTGTCGGAGCAGACCCTGCCACAGCAGTGCTGGAACAGCACATTACACAGATCGACCTGCGGATTCCACAGGGCCGCTGTGCGCTGCCGAGGCTGGCACGACACCGCCCGCCTCTCGCCACCGAGACCTATCGGAATCTATCCACAGCCCACCCGATAGTCCTATCGATTGATGACTCGAATGATGTAGATTGGCAATAGGAGACGCGCACGCATACGAGTAGACCCGGATCTTGTCGACGAGTACGTCGACCAGCCCGACCCTCAAGGCTCCTGGTCAGGATGCGTCCGACCGCATTGGCGATAGGTCGTCGCATCCTCTATCAGCAGGTAGTCGTGCTCGTGGTCTTGTGACTCGCCGTCATGTCACGAGCGATCCGAAAGGCCAGAGGGAAGAACCATGACGAGGATCTACTACGAGGCAACAGCCCTCGGACCGGCGTCGCTGCCGAGTGCCGCCTGGGACCTGACGAGCTTCCTGGAGAACGCCAAGGCCCAGGTCCAGCAATGGGGTGGTCTTGTGCTCATGCTGCTGGGGGCTGCCGCACTGGTGTGGGGAGGGGTGCTCCTCCTCAAGAAGCTATGGGCGAACCCGCAGACGGCCAGCCAGCAGGCGGGCTGGGGCACCATCGCCGCACTCATCATCTTCGCGGGTGCCCTGGGCACGGGCGGGTGGCAGTTCATCGAGACAGTCGGGTCCGGCGGCCAGCAGACCATCGAGGACCTCGGCGGAGGCACCGTGATCGTTCAGACCGTCGATCAGGTCGGCGGGGTCCTGGACCGCATCTCCGGCTAGGAGGTCCTCCCAGATACGCCCGGACACACGAGATGTCGCCGGACCGGAACCCCGGAGGAGCCCGGCATCCTCCGGCCCGGTTCGTCGTACCCAGGTCCGGGCCCGGTACAGGCAGGACAGAGAGCAGGGCGGCAGGCAGGGAACATGGGAATCAAGGACAAAGCACTGAACCTCGGCAAGAAGTTCAAGCTCGACTCGCACCACGCGATCGAGCGCTTCGGTGTCTTTTTCGGCATCTTCGTGGTCACGGGCGCGATCGTGATGGTGGGTTCGGGTGTCGCGGCCTTCAAGGCGGGTCGCGACGCGCTGTCGCAGACAGCTTTGTACACGCAGGAGTTCGTCACGTCGAAGACGGATCTCGGCGGCGACGTCGACGGGATCTACACGAACGAGAGCGGCGACAAGGCGCTCGTGATGATGCACTTCGACGAGAGCGCACAGATCTCGTACAACGCTGCGGACTACCAGGCGTTCCTGCTCGGTTCGGACACCTCGCTGAACAGCGAGCCGGTCAGCACCGGCGGGATCGAGGGGTCCTTCCACGTCTTCGGCTCGACCGGTTACGTCGGGGTCCTCCTGGACGCCGAGGAGCCTTTCGACCGTCAGGTCCTCAATCTGACCGTACGGGCGAACGCAGAGCTGTCCTTCGCGAAGCAGGATGGGACTGCGAACCCCGACGAGCTGGGTGGCGATCGGACTTTCGCCAAGTACGACCAGTGGAGGGTCTTCTTCAACCCCGGGGCCTCGGGAGCCGAGGTGATCCCCGCTCTCGACGCACTGACCTTCGATCCTGCGCGCGCGTTCTACGACGTCGTGCTCGAGACCCAGGAGGCGGAGCTCCGGACTTCCCTGGACCGGAAGCTCATCGAGATGCGCACAAGCCTGGCTCAGGTCGAGGCGTACACGACCGATCTGGAGATGACCAAGGTCGACGGGCTGTTCCTGCGTCCGCCGTCGGTGCCCGCGTCGCTGGCCGGCGACGAGATCACGGGTGTCTCGGCCGCTGAGGCGCAGGACGGTGTCTCGACGCTGACGCTGGAGACCGACCAGGTCGTCCCCGGCGGGTTCGGCCTCGACTGGCGCTCGGGCGACGTCTACGACGGCTACCTCGATGCCCTCGTACCTTCCGGGCAGAGCTACGCCGAGTTCCTCTCCGCGAAGCGTGAGGAAGTCGCGGACGGCAGGACTCAGAGGGTCTCGGACATGCAGTGGATCCTCTCGGACGGTTCCAGCCTCACCGACGACTACCAGCTCTCGGACGTGACGATGCGGCCCCTCACGACCGTGATGAACAACCTGTCACGGGCGTATCAGGACTACTCCACAGGCAAGGCCGAGTATCAGTCCGACCTGATGCTCGAGCTCCTCCGACTGGACGTCTCTCTACGCGGCGTGCAGTCCAACAGCACTGTCCGCGACGACCACGACTTCCTGACGACGCTCTACTGAGCGCGAACAGGTCACGACCGGGCACCGAACCGGGAGGGAAGTTCTGATGGCTACCGACAAGCCCAAGAATCCGGACGCGTCGGCCCGGTCCGGTACCTCCGCAGATCGGAAGGACGTGGAGGGGCACAGCAGCACGCAGCCACCACACCCGGCAGCACCGGAATCTGAGGGCTCAACCCCCTCACAGGTCCCTGCGAGTTCTTCGTCGTCGTCGGCCGGATCATCTGGGCGAGGCGGCAAGGACCTCGGCGCTGATCACGCCGGCACGAGCAGATCGCACGGGGACGGCACCAGACCGGGTGGGCCGGTCATGGGTCGAAGCAGACCTGCAGGCTCCGGCGGCGGACCCGCCACAGCCAAGCAACTGCCGATCCCGGCTTCCTCGGGCAGCCCGACAGCACCGACCGGACCGGACAATCGCCGGCCGGATGCCGGGGCTGCAGTTGCTGCCTCGCGTGCTGAGGGTGGCCCAGGTCCGATCTTGGGCCACCCTCAGGACGCAAGCCGCAGTGCGGGCGGCGTGGTTGGCCGGGCTGTGGAAGGCGACCGCGAGAGCAGCACCCGCCGCTACGCCGGCAAGGTTGTGGCCGGCAGCATCGGCGGCGGCCTGCAGGGCGGCCTGCATGGCGCTGCGGTGGGCGCGGTGAAGGAAGTCGGCATCGAGGCGGCAAAGGACACCGTCAAGGGTGCGGCCCAGGTCACCGGCGGCAGCCCGGACGCCACGCCGGCGGACGAGCGCGGCCTGGGTGCCGGCGGCACAGGCTACGCGCGCGCCGGCGCGAAGGCGGCGGACGAGGGCACGGGCTCGAAGGTCGCCAAGGGTGTCGCCGTCGGGGGTGCCGCGGCGGCCGCGCCACCGGCCATAGGTGTGCTCATGACGATGGCACTGCTGAACTGGCTGAAGTCGATGTTCTTCGCGTCCATGGCGTTGGCGGCCAACGCCGCGAACGCGCTGTGGATGTTCCTCGTCAACGTCGTCAAGGCGGTCGGTCACGCGGTGGCCGCGCCCTTCGTAGCGATCGGTGGGTTCATCGCGAACACCACGGGCGCGGTCCTGGGCGTCGCCGTCAGCGCCGCGGTGGCCCCGGTGGCCGCCGCGGCGTCAGGTGTCACCGCGTCGGTGGCCGCGATCGCCCTCATGAGCACCGTCGTTACCGGCGTCCTCGACCAGACGTCGCTCACCGAGGGTCGCATCAGCTCCAGCGGGTCGGCCTGCGTGGTCGAAACCCGCGGTGGCGGCGCAGCCGGCGTCGGGGTCTCGGTGAACAGCGAGCAGAACGCGAAGGCCGTCTATTCGGTGCTGAGCAGCTGGGGAATGCCAGACGAGAACATCGCGGGCATCCTCGGCAACTGGTCACAGGAGTCGGGTATCGACCCGACCTCGGTCGAGGCCATCTTCGACGAGCCCTATCGGATCGGCCCGCGCAAGCAGGCGGCCTGGGACGGGAACTTCACCCACATCCCCGGCCAGACGCACGGCGGTATCGGCCTGGGCCAGTGGTCGAACGGCCGCACGCTGCAGCTGCTCCGCTACGCCGAGACCAAGGGGCTCGACTGGTACACGATCCAGGCGCAGCTGGCGTTCATGGTCGAGGGCGACAACCCGAGCGACGTCGCGGTCTTCAAGGACATGATCACGACGTCACAGGGCTCGCCGAGCGCGGCAGCGATCCACTTCCACGACCGGTGGGAACGCTCCGCCGACAATGCGGCGATGAAGGCCGAGCGCTCCGCCGACGCCGAGATGTGGTTCGGCACGATGAGCGGCTGGCAGGTCGACGACTCCATCGCCGGCGGAGTCGAGGACATCGTCGGCGACATCGTCGGCGGAATCAGCAACGGGATCAGCACCATCCTCGGCAACTGCGGCGTCCAGGGTGAGAACATCGGCCTCACCGGTGGTGGGATGTCCGAGGCGGACGCCCAGGCACTCGTCGAGCTCTACAACGCGGAGGGCGACCAGATCCTCCGGGACACCTTCAACGGCGGCGGCCCCGGACAGTGCAACGGCAGCTACATCGAGAACTGCGTGAGCTTCTCCTGGTACTTCATCGTCAAGTACACCTCCTACACGGGTGGCTACACGCCGGGCAACGGCGTCGACGTGGCCGGGTCAATGGCGGGCGCGATGGGAAAGCACACCACGAAGACCCCGACGCCGTACTCGGTGTTCTCGCACGGCAACACCTCGGTAGCCGGCCACACGGGCATCGTCCTCGCCATCGAAGGCGATCGGATCCTCATCGGTGAGGCTGCCTACTGCCAGTTTCCCGGCCGGGTGCGGTGGGTCGAGGTCTCGGAGTGGAAAGACGGAGGCTGGGAGTTCGTCGACGTCTCGGACATGGTCGGAAACGGCGGGAACGACGAGATCAAGATCTAGATCTAGGTCGAGACCTGCCCCGTCCACTGGGTCAATGTCGAGGGAGGAGTTCGTGTCGTGACGGCAGCCGACGGCAAGACCGAGGACACAAGTCCGGACTGGGCCGACGCCGAGCCGGCGTCCGAAGAGAAGCCTGTCGCGTGGAACAGGCGCAAGCACTTCACTGGGCCCGAGCTCGAATCACGCTTCGACGACTGGGCTATGCGTCAGCGCGTGACCCCCGACGCACGCACACCCCAGGGCGACGCCCGATTGGTTCGACGCGCACTCGCTGCGGTCATGGGCGTGGGAATCCTCGTCCTCGTCGTCGCCACGGGCGTGACTGGTGAGAAGTACGACGCGACCCGGGCGCAGAACGAGGCCCGGATCGTCGAGCTCGAGGAGCAGCTGGCCAAGGTCGAAGCGGTGGGGCAGGACACGGACCTCGCCGAGCAGATGTCGACACTCACCGAGGCGGCCGCTGCAGATGCGGAGCAGGTCGCGACGGCCCAGCAGACCTTTGCCGAGCTCTACCGCGAGGCCAGCACGCAGCCCGGCCCGAACAACGGCGCGCCCAACCGGGCCATGCTCGACATCGCCGAGCACCGGCGACGGCTCGCGCCGCTGTTCAGCCACTCCTCCTACCTGGTCCAGGACGAAGAGGCCTACAACTGGTCGACGGCGACGTCGTTCGATGCGACCTCCGAGGTCGACCCTCGCTACGCCTGGTACATCCGCTACGACGGGCCGGACGCCGCCGATCCGCGTGCGTACACGTGGGCCCTCGAGACGGTGCTGCCGGACGTCGACTCCCTGGACACCTCGGGCACGACGGACCGGGCACAAGCGGTCTGGCTCTGTCGGGACGCGGCAACCGACGAGGTGCTCGCCTGGGCGAGCGCGCGCTACACGCATGACGGCACGACGGGGACCTTCGACCAGCTCGAGGTCGCGACGACGGCGGCCGGTGCGCAGTACCGGCGCGGCTCGAGCCCGCCTCAGGACCGGTCAGCGGTCCCAGAGATCGCCGCCGGCCTGGGCGGACAGGACAAGAACAGCGGCGGGAACTGATGAGCGAAGCATCGACGAGGCGAGGACTCTTCCGGCGCAACCTCTGGACCTCGGTGATCGCGGCCGCCCTGGTGGTGGTCTCGATCGTCGCAGGCCTCACCTGGAACGCCCAGCACGTGGACCTGGCCGGGCAGCAAGCGCGAATCAATGAGCTCGCCGGACGGCTGGCCGACGTCGAGCAGGAGAACGACGAGCGGGTGGAGGTGAACGTCCTCAAGTCTCTCGGCGTCAGCCGGTCGCGGATGGACACCGATGCCGCGGTCATCGAGTCGCTGCTCGATGTGGCCTTCACGTGGGACTCGGGCGTGGCCTACGACGAAGCGCGTGAGCGCCTCAAGGACCGGTTCGACCTCACCGAGGACGACGTGTTCCTGCAGGAGTTCATGCCTCCGTCGCGATTCAACGAGGTCCGCGACGGTCAGAGGTACTACTACATCGACGCGGTCGGGCTGAACTCGGCGATCGGCGACGATCCCGACATCGAGGTCGTCGAGGTCCGGGCGAGCGACTACGCCTATGCCGTCCTGGTCGACATCGCGATTACCTCAGACGCGGTGAGCCGGAACGACGCCAACAGTGCGAGCGTCACGGCGCACCGACCGATGCTGCTCTTCGTGACGGTCGACGCCGACGGAGCGGTCTCTGAGCTCTCTGGCGTCCCCGCGAGCGGCAGCACTCGCCATTCCGGATGATTCCATCCATCTTTCGAATCATCCTATTGATAGGCTTGCATTGGAACGCTAATGGACCAGCGAGTCGAGGCGAATGATGTCGACACGGATCGGCGAGTCGGAGGTCAGGCTGTGAGCGGTACGCACAAGAAGCGTTTCGTGACCCCGTCGAGCGTGTCGGGCCTCGAGCCGCCGAACGAGGAAGCTGATGCCCCCGACCAGATGGGGACCACCGGCGACATGCGCACCGGCACGGTCGTCGCGGCTGTGAGCATGGGCGTAGGGGCGCTGTTGTGTTTTGTGCTGGCCGCAGGGTTCGCCGGTGGCCGGCCCGGGGACAGCGCCCAGATGTCGCAGGAGCTCTTCGCCCTGCAGGAGCGGATCCGGGTCGCGGAGGCGAAGACCGTTGCCCTGCCGGGTGCGGAAGACGCCGACCGCGGTCTGGTCGCGGCCTTGTCTGCTTCTGGCCAGGTCGCGAAGCTGCAGAACGACTATCGCTATCTGACGCCCCACGTGGCCGCTTCCGGCGGTGACGTCGACTTCGATGCGAGCCTGTCGGGGCGCCGGAACCTCGTCCCCTACTTCGCGCCCTCGGTCGACCAGGCACGTCTCGCGCCCTGGTATCTGCTGGCCGGCGACAAGGACGTCGCGAGCGGCATAGGGACCCCGATGAGCTTCGACTCGGGCTTCGAGTGGGTCGCCCAGGTGCCCTACGCGATCACCGACGACAGCAGCGTCGAGGTCACGTGGCTGGCGTTGGAGACCCGGACCGGTCAGGGCGAGACACCGGCGCTGCTCGCCTGGGCCAGCGCCCACTACGACATGCACCGCAGGACGTTCTCGGGTGTGACGACGGGTACGACGGCGACGGGTGAGGCGCTGCGACTGGAGGTGACGGGATCGTGACCGCAGACAGGAGGTACTGGCTGCGCAGCCACGCCGGGAAGCTCCTGGTCGGCGGTGCAGGGGCTCTGCTCACGCTCTCGGTGTTCGCGCTCGGCTCGGCCCTGCTCGATGACGGCTCGACCGAGCCCGATGACGAGGACGCTCTGGTCCAGGCGCTCGAGGCAGATCTCGCCGTCGCGCTGCACGAGCTCAAGGTCGCGCACACCGCGCTGCAGACAGAGCTCGCGAGTACGGAGACCGATCGAGTGAGCCAGGACGAGGCCGTGATCCGGTCCCTCCTGCTCAGCCTGACGGACAGTTCGGCGTCAAGCCGGTCGGTCGCTAGGACGCAGGCGCTGCTCGACGCTCGCTACGAGTTCCTCGACCACGAGTCGAGGGTCCTGACCGAGTTCGTGCCCGGGTGGATGACGGCGACCGGATCCATGCAGGGCGCTGGCACTGTGTACGCCCTCGCCGGTCTCGACCTCGACGTGCGTGGCGTGCAGGGCCTGGACTACTCCTACGTCGGAGTGGCCCGGCTCGATCCTGTCGAACAGGACGAGAACAGCACCACCAAGAGCGAGTTCGTGGTGTTCACCTGCGCCACTGCCCATGACGGCACCGTGACGTCGCTGGACGCCTACCGAGCCTCGAACAGGACCCGCGATGTCCTGGTCGCGGCCAGGAACGAGGACGAATCTGCCGAGACCGGCATGACGCCGACGGCGGATCCGTCGTCCGATCAAGGCGGCTGATCGGCGCACTGATCGACCAGCACATACCCACAGGGCCTCGACGACACGAAGGGCGAGCAGAGTATGACCACCTCGACGTTGGACCAGACCGAGACGGCAGACACGACCGCTACGAAACCTGTGTCGAAGAAGCGGGATTCACGGCTCCGAGCTGTATGGCAGCACCTGGCCCCGACGAAGAGCCGCGACGGCGGTCTGCCGCTCGTCCTGTGGGCCGGGTTCTACCGGACAGTCGTTCTCGCCGGCGACTATCTGCTCGCGTTCATCTCTGCCATGGTCGTCATCCCGTCGTTGGGTGCCTGGCTGCACGCGCAGTCCGGTGCGTCCCAGGGCGGTCTCACCGAGGCCGGGACGGTTGCGATGTGGCTGATGCCCTTCCTCTTCCTGGTCGCTCTGCTCGTCGCCGGCGAGATCGCCCTCATGCGCGGCATGTGGCGCTGGGCGACGCGGATGATCGCGCGGATCCGAGACTCCCGGACCAAGGAGACCGAGACCGAGACCGAGAGCGAGACCACGGTGCCCCGCGCCAGGACCGGCCGACAGAGCAAGAGGAACCACAGGAGGAGCACGTGATGCGAACCGCAGGACTTCCGATGGACGACGTGTGGGCGCACCGTGTGCTGCACGAACGAGGTGTCAAGACGTACCGGATGGAGGGCGTGCCTGCCGAGATCGGTGTCCTGGTCGGATCGCTCGACCTCAAGCACCGCAGCAAGGAGGAGAACTACCGCCCGTACCTGCACCTGACCGGCGAGCTGCGTTCGATCACCCCGACCGAGCCGCTGCCGTACGCGATCTCCCAGGTGACCTACTCCCCCGGCCACGGAGAGAAGGTCGACGCGTTCTACGAGTTCGACGACCAGCAGCTGGTCGCGCTCGCCGCCAAGGGCTATTTCACGGACGGCTTCGTGGTGCCCGAGCAGGTCACCGGGATTGAGTGGGAGCTGCCTGCCGCGGTAGACGTTCTCGTGCTCGCCCCGTCGGGGATGCCGACCGAGGGTGACGCACCTGTGGTCTTCACCCGGGTGCACGACATCGGAGGCCTCGAGATCGATCGCGAGTCAAGTGGCTACGACCTCGCCCAGTACTTCGCCGAGCACCCCGCGGACGGCGCACGGAGGACGCAGACCGTCGTCGACGAGCGCGCGCTGTTGGCTCGCTCGGACGCGATCAACTCGTTGTTCACCCAGGACGAGCTGAGCCTGGACGCCGAAGCCGGGCGGGCTGGCGCTGCGCCCGGGGTCCAGGCGGAGCCGGTCGGCGACGGTGTGAGCGAGCGGTTGCAGCAGGTCGAGGCCGAGATCGCAGCCGAGGCCGAGCAGTTCCGCGCCGGACGCGAGCGTATCGAGGGCACCACCGAGAACCTGTACCGGGAACGCGTGGCCCAGCCGAGACCCGCGACCGAGCACAAGGGCGAGCCGTTGCTCGAGCGAGCGCCCCACGTCCCAGAGGCCGACCTGGATCTCGAGGTCGAGGAGCGGGAGACCCGCTGGCAGGCAGGCGAGCCCGCTGCGAGCTTCGAGGAGCACAAGCGCATGGTGGCCCGCCGAGCGGCCGACCTCGATCTCGACGACTTCGGCGAGCAGGGTCTGGGGTCCTGAGGACGGTCCAAGCACAGCGAGCGTGCGGCCCCGGTTGCTGGTGGACGGCAGTCGGGGCCGTGTCGTTCCGGGACAGAAGGAGCGCGCCATCATGGGTCTCAAGCAGGACATCGTCATCGTCAACGAGTTCTCGGTACCGCAGCCGGGTGGCACGGGATCTCGTGGCGCGACACCGGGCCGGTACGTCGAGCGGTACATGGCCCGCGCGCAGGCGACGGAGTCGCTCGCACCGATCCAGCGGCTGCGCACCGACGACTTCGTTCTGCGCTACATGGCTCGCGAGTCGGCCGTGGAGCGCGCCGGCCTCTCGCGCAGCACGGTCAAGACCCAGATGCGGCAGGCCCAGGCACACGGCGGCGTCGCCTTCGGCTACGGCTCGGTCTCCCTCTCGGACGAGCAGCTCAGGGCTGCTTCGAAGGATCTCCAGCAGCACTTCGACAGCGGCAAGACCGTGCTCAAGACGGTGCTGAGCTTCGACGAGGCGTACCTGAAGAAGCACGGCATCGTCGACCAGGACTTCCACTGCACCGAGCGCGGCGCCTACCGCGGCCACATCGACCAGATGAAGCTGCGCATGGCGATCATGCACGGCCTGGACCGGATGAGCGCCGGCACGAGCGGCTTCGACGACCTGCGCTACGTCGGAGTCATCCAGGTCGACACCGAGCACGTCCACTGCCACCTGGCCATGGTCGACGGCGGCCGGGGTCAGGTGACGAAGCACGGTACCCAGCGCGGCAAGCTGCTCGATCGCCACAAGTCGCGCCTGCGTCGCGGCGTCGACGCCTGGCTCGACCAGAAGCAAACTGTCGCCCACCTGTCGAGTGCCGTCGGCTACGAGCGGCGCAACGTCACGACGTTCATCAAGCGCTGGGCCCACGAGCAGATCCGAGCCGAGTCCCTGCCACAGTTCCTGCTCGCGTGCCTGCCGGCGGACCGCCGGCTGTGGCGCGCCGGCAGCAACGACCACCGCATGCGCAAGGCCAACCATCTGGTCACCGAGCTGGTGGTCGAGCAGCTGGAACGCCCAGGCTCCCCCCTGCCCGAGGCGATGGAGCGGATCATCGACTACGCCAACGGCCGGCGCGAGAGCGAGGACCTGTCCACCGACCAGTGGCAGATGCTCGTCGACCGTGGCCGAGCCCAGATCATGGAGCGTGCCGTCAACGGCATCTACCAGCTGCTGCAGGCGATGCCCGAGTCCGAGCTGCGGGTGCGCACGCCGATGCTCGAGCTCATGGGGATGGACTACGAACAGATAGCGGTGCTCGCCGCCGACCGGCAGAACACGGACGAGAGCGCCAAGGACGACCTGGTCTCCTTCGGCTTCCGGCTGCGCAGCTACGCCACACGCCTGCAGCACCACCGGGACAAGGCCGGGGTCTATCGCGACCTCGCGCGCCAGTGGGAACATGCCGAACGGGTGGGTGTCGCCGCCGAGGACTCCCGCCCCCTCTACGACTTCTATCGGTTCGAGGAGGACTATCACCGGCGGGTGATGAGCAAGTACCAGCACTTCCTGCCTTTCGTCGGGGACTCCGGGCAGTGGCACGAGCAACAGCAGCACGTCGCCGCCTACGGCCGGCGGCTGCTCTCGCTCATGGCGCTGCGCGCGGACGCCTCGCTGCGGCGGATGAAGGACCCCGAACAGGCCGAACGCCTGGGACGGACGATCTACGACCAGCCCGGCGGCAGGCACCTCACCGCCGGCAAGCACGGTCGTGCGGTGCTCGACCAGCGCATCCGGACGATGAAGCAGGTCTATGACGAGCGTCTCGAGCATCTGCGTGCCGATCTGGCGTCCTCCGGCCTCGTGCTGCGCGTGGGCCGTGCCACGGAAGACGACGGCAGGCCGCCGAACACGGGTGGGACCGAGAAGGTGAGCACCGACCTGGGGGTCGTCGTCGGCGCTGCGCACGACTTCGACGAGGTCAAGGCTCTGGATCTGCACCACCTGGGCTACGACTTCACCGGTGACGTCGAGGTCGGGCCGAAGGCCTGCCGGGACTTCGTGGCGGCCACCCGTGAGCGCCGCCGGTTGCTGCTGGCGGCGGCGACCTACCTCGACGAGTCCGGCCAGTCCGAGGCGATCTCCGACCTACCGGTGGACGACGTGGCGGTGATGACGCGCGTCTCCCGCGAACTGGCGACCCAGGCGGACGACGCCGGGACCGGAACCACCGTGCTCCGCTCACGGATCGCCGAGCTCCGCGCCGGGCGCGAGCAGGCCCGGCACGGGCGCCGGTCGAAGGCTTCTTCCCTGGACGCGGGGCTGGTCGTGCGCGTCCGCGCCGAGGTCGATGGCGCCGCGACCAGGCCGAACGCCACGAACACCACAGGATCCAAGCCGATTGATCTATCAACCGATGCACAACACGAGTGATAGATGATCGCTACGCCTTGTCGAATGATCTATCGCGCATTAGTCTGAATAGTGTTCGGCAGGCATTCGGAGACTTGTCCGGACGATGTGACTGATCATGGCCGACCTGTCGAGAGGGCAGGCGGATCGACGAAAGGCGAGAGATCATGGCACTTCTCAAGGGCAAGGGCGCGATGACCGGGGTCAACCTCATCGCGAAGGTGTACAAGAACGGCCGCACCCACGACGGCAAGACGCAGTACGCCGACGTCCAGGTCGACGCGCGCGACAGCCGCGGTCCGGAGCAGACGAACCTCCACCTCAAGTCCGAGCGGTACAAGACCGACGACGGCAAGACCGGCTTCAACAACGGCGCGCCGTACTCCATCGGGCAGCTGGAGGAGATCGTCAAGGCTGCGGGTCCGAACACCGAGCCGATCCTCGACAAGGACGGCAACGAGATCGGCACCCTCTACGGCCTCAAGGGCAACGTGATGCCGGCCTCGCGTGGCACCGGCCTGGTGGTCAACACCAAGTCGGTCCAGGCGAGCGAGTTCAAGATCGACAGCACCACGCTGGACAACCAGTTCGCGTCGATGCGCGCGGCGCGGGAGGCGCAGGAGGCAGCCAGGGAGACCCAGGTCGACGCTCCGGCCCAGGAGTCCGAGCAGGTGGTGGAGCAGGTGGTCGCGGTCGAAGAGCCCGCTGTCGGTTGAATCGACTCCCCTTCGAAAGGCCCCTGGAGTGCCATCCAGGGGCCTTTCCGTTCAGGACGGAGGATGATCGTGGTAGATCTCAGCAAGGGCCGTAGCCGGCCGATCGGGCTGGCGAGACAGGAAGGGCTCTCCCGGCAGCGCACAGTCGGGCGGCGTGGCGACCAGGATCCTTCGGCGCTTCGCCAGCAGGCCGCTCCGGAGGCAGCTCCGGAGGCCGTGCGGACTCCGGCAGTTCCACCAGCCGACCCGGTCGAGCCTGGTTCCCGTCCAGGAGTCAGCTCCCAGGCAGGCATGTCGGCGGTTGGACGCCCGGCACGGTCGGTGCCCTCGTCCCCGGCTCCTGGCGAGCAGGGCTCACCGTTCAACCCTGTCGTGCGTGAGCGCCGTACGTCGGCCCCTGAGAGCGCGGACCCGAAGATGATCACCTCCCGGGACGTGCCGACGACTCAGCCGGAGCAGCCGGATGCCACACCCAGGGGGCAGGAGAGTCGGACAGCGCAGCGCCGCGACACGGCGCAGGGCCAGTCGACGAATGAGGTGCCCGACCGCCCTTCGAACGCGATCGCCCATGAGGCCGAGAAGCGTCTTCCGCGCAGCGCGTACAGTGCGGCGCTCCTCGGACGCGTCAACGCGGTGGTACATCCGGATGGTGCCGGTGGCCCGAAGCGCCGGGTGCCGTCGCACAAGGCCCCAGTGAGCGAGCGGGTCAAGGACCAGTTCGAGCAGCCGACGACGCCGGCGGCAGTCGGGTCCGAGTACGAAGGATGAGCGCCCTCACTCGTCTTGGCGAGCAAACCGGCCAGACCCCGGAATCGCACCGAGAAGCGCCGCGGACCTTGTTGCCTCCTCATGAGCAGCGACCCGTCGAGCTCGCGCCTCGTCGACAAGCCCTGTCCGGCGCATCCCACGATGCACACCTCGGCGAGAGCTATGGGCTCCTGTCCAGTCTGGCGGACCCGCTCAAGCCGCCCGAGCGGCCGATCGTCGGTCGCGAGCAGGAGAAGATGCAGCTTCTGGCCTCGATGAACCGGCCCGAACTGTGCAACGCCCTTCTGCTGGCGGAAGCCGGAACGGGAAAGACGGCACTCGTCCAGGCGACGATGCTCGCCGATCCGGAGCGGCTCTACCTCGAGGTGGACCCGGCGCGGATGATCACGCACGCGGGCAACGCCGCGAACATGGCCTCGACACTCAAAGGTCTCTTCGACGAGGCCGAACGGTTCGTCGAGGACGAAGAGCGCGAGCTGGTGCTCTTCATCGACGAGTTCCACCAGATCGTCCAGCTCTCCGACGCCGCGGTCGAGGCGATCAAACCGGTCCTGGCAGCCTCGGGCACCCGTGGCATCAGGATCATCGCGGCGACGACCTACGACGAGTTCCACAAGCACATCTCACCGAACCAGGCACTGGTCGAGCGCCTACAGCGCATCAACGTCAACCCTCCGGACCAGCACACGACGGTGACCATCCTGCAGGCGATGGCCAAGCGCTACGACGTGTCCGACCAGTTCTACGACGACCACATCTTCCGGCAGATCTACGAGTACACCCAGCGCTACATGCCGGCCAGCGCCCAGCCGCGCAAGTCGATCCTCGTGCTCGACAGCATGGTCGGCTGGCATCGCCTCACGAAACGGCCGATGGACCGGGAGCTCCTCTCGGACGTGCTCCAGGAGTCCCTCGGCGTCAATATCGCCTTCCAGGTCGACGGGACGAAGATCAAGCAGCAGCTGGACGCCGAGGTGTTCAGCCAGGACCTCGCGACGAGTGTCGTCGCCAGGCGCCTGCAGCTGTCGGTGGCGGACCTGAACGACAAGGCGCGCCCCGAGGCGAGCTTCCTGTTCACCGGGTCGACCGGCGTCGGCAAGACAGAGCTGACCAAGCAGCTCGCACGGCTGCTCTTCGGCGACGACCAGCGCCACCTCATCCGCTTCGACATGACCGAATACGCCGAGGACTCATCATTCACGAGCTTCCGCTCCGAGCTCACCAAACGCGTATGGGACCTCTCGCACGCCGTGCTGCTCTTCGACGAGGTCGAGAAGGCCTCGCAGATGGTCACGCGCGTGCTGCTGCAAGTGCTCGACGACGGCCGGCTCACCGACGACAACAACCGCAAGGTGAGCTTCCTCAACACCTACATCGTGCTCACCACGAACGCGGGCTCCGAGATCTACAAGACGATCGCGCAGTACGCCGCCGACGACACCGGCTCCGGCAGGCAGCTGCTCGAGTACGAGAAGCTCATCCACCGCTCGATCTCCACGACGACCGGTGACAACAGGTTCCCGCCGGAGCTGCTGGGCCGCATCGACGCGATCGTGCCCTTCCAGCCGCTGTCGCTGGAGACGCAGACGAAGATCGTCCGCAACAAGCTGCGCCGGATGACGCAAGAGGTGCTCGTCAAGCACGACGTGCAGGTCCACACCGACAAGCGAGTCCTGCAGTACCTCATCGAGGACAAGGGCGACAGCGACTCAGACGCCGGCGGCGCCCGCACGGCCGTAGCGAAGATGACCGACGAGGTCACCACCGCGGTGGCGACGTTCATCAACGAGCATCCCTCGCAGCGGCAGATCCGCATCGACGTCGTCGGCGACCTGGTCAGCGACGACAAGAACCGGCTGAGCTCGGACGCCCACATCAGGGTCGGTGCGATGCGATGAGCGAATCAGCGACACCACCATAGATGCCCCCACTCATTCGATAAGCATGTCGATAGAGCAGCTAAGAGAAATGTAGATCATACGATCTGTGGCTAGTCATCGAAGGGATCGGTACCGATGGGCATTCTGAGAACGAGGACAGGACGCCGGAAAGTGGAGCGGAGGAAGAAGCACGACGAGCTTCTGTCCTCCGTGGTGAGGGAGACGGCGATCCCCGCAGCCGTAGAGCTGCTGCGGTCGAACTCGCGGTTCGTCTTCCCCAGCGGCACGGCATGGGTCATCCTCGTGCTCACCGCGGACGCGATCGGGGGGCTGAGCAGGCGGCACAGCCGGGACGAGGCGAAGGGCTCGATCATCGAGCTCATCGGCTCCGACCAGATCCACACCGTGGCGACCGCGGAGATGCTCGAGGAAGAAGTCTTCGGCATCATCCCCACCGACGAGACGCTGGCGCGCATGGAGGAGTACTCGCTGCTCACCGGTGCGCAGTACGCCTGGGCGGTCGTGTGGCAGAAGTCCAGCGGCGAGCTGCTCGTCGACGTGGTCAACGAGGCGACCTTCCTGCAGGCCCGCACGGTCGCCGCGGGCACCACCACGCTCGAGGACGCGGTCGGCATGCAGGCCTGGGCGGAACACAGCGGTCTGGTCGTCGAGGACGCCGCCGGCCCCGAGCTCGCGGCCGCTCCCGGCGCGGACTTCGAGCCCGTGAGGACGGCCGAGGACGAGGACGACGGGATCTTCGGTTCGGGGTCCGGTGACGACGTCGCCGACCCCGACGACGAGCCGGTCTTCGGCGACGTCGTCGACGCTGAAGCGGCCGAGTACGAGGGAGCAGACGCACCCGTGTTCGACGAGGACGCGGGTATCGACGATGACGGTGGGGCTCCGGTCGAGCCGGAGGCTACTGGCGCAGCACTCGAGGAGGTCGATGACGGCCAGGGCGTCGAGGGTGGCTATCGGGAGGACGACAACGTCAGTGGCACCGAGGACGTCGTGTCGTTGGCCGACCAGGACCAGGTGCGCGAGGTGATCGCCCGCCGTTTCCTGTCCGAGGATCTCGACCTCGCGATCCGCCTGGACGAGTTTCATGCCACCTTCGCGATCGGCGCTCCGGTCGTGCAGATCGACGTGCCCGAGGGGGCCACCGAGTGGCTGGGTGACCAGATCGCTCAGCTGGGCCGGCAGGCGAACGCGGAACTCGCCCAGCTCCGCTTCGCGCACGAGGACGAGCTGCGTGCGCTCTACGTCAACCTCATGTCGGCGCACGCCGAGCAGGTCATCCGGGAGGTGGCCACCGACCGCGACGGCGCGCTGTACAAGCTGCTGAAGGAGGCCGCGGAGTCTGAGCACCAGGAGCGGCTCGCCGAGAAGGAGCAGCGGATCCGGACCCGCAGGGCCGGGATCGTCAGGGAGTACGAGGAGCAGGCAGCCAGGCTCGCGCAGCAGGCGGCGATGCAGGCCGAGATCCAGTACAAGGAGCGCAACCGGCCGAGGATGGAGCGGGAGCAGGTCGACGCGGTCGCCGAGATCGAGCGGATCATCGACAACGACCGCACGCGCGACCAGCAGGAGATCCTGCGGGTCCGCCGGCAGCACGCGGCGCTGAAGATGCAGACCGGGCAGACGCGGATCTTCGAGCTGCTGCAGGAACGCCATTCGCAGTACCTGGCGGCCGAGGAGGAGCGTCTGGGCCGGTGGAAGATCGAGATCCAGACGGTTGTCGACGACAACCGCAAGGCCGACATCGCGCAGGCCGAGACCCTGGCCGAGCACCTGCGGACCGTGGACGAGATCGGCACCATGCGCCGTGAGCAGGAGGCTCTCGTCGAGTCGATGCGCACCGAGCACACCCACCGGATCGGCCGGATGGAGGACGAGCTCGAGCGCCTCCGCACGGACACCATCACCCGGATGAAGGCGCGCGACGAGGAGTGGCAGCACAGCCTCAACCTCGAGCGGGAGAAGACCAGCTCCCAGACGTCACGGGTCGCCGACCTGCTCAGGCAGGTCGAGATGGTCGAGGACACGACGGCTCGGCAGTACGAGGCACGCCTGTCCGAGCTGACGACCGACAAGGAGTCCTACGCCAACGCGCTGGCACGGGCCTCGGAGGTGCAGGGACGCTCGAGCAAGCTCTTCACGATCCTGGTCGTCGCGAGCTCGCTGCTGACGGGCGTGGCCGGCTTCATCATCGGCGCCGTCCTGTGACGCACGCAGAAGTCGGGGCGCGCACGAGGAATTGACGAGACGGCGCGTGGGGCCGCACCCCCACACGCGGTCGTCGACCGGGGAGGGCCTGCGGCGCACGCAGGACGACCGACGGACCAGGTTCGAGCGAAAGGAACCCCAATGGCTCTGCACAGGTGGAAGGCGACGCGGCCGAACGCGAAGAGCTGGGACAAGATCTCGGCCCGGGAGCCTGGCGAGACGCTGGCGAACCGGGACGTCTACGACGAACAGCAGCTGGACCGCGGAAGGTTCCGGACCCGGCGGTCGAGGGCGCCGGGCCTCGTCGCCGCCGTGGTCGCCGGAACGCTCGTCGCAGGCGTCACCTGGGTGCTCTACTCGCTTATCGCCACGGCAGTGATCTCGGTGAGCGCGTCCATCGGGGCGGGGCCGCCCGTCTCGAGCGGCGAGGCGGCCGGATACTACGTCGAGGACACGACGACGGGTGCGGGCGGGTCGGTCGTGACCTGCTACCGGCCTCTGGCCGAGACCGGCACCCCGGACCCCCACGCGGGCTGCTACCCCAACGCTGAGGAAGTACCCGTCCCCCACTGGTACACCGGCACACAGGACGGCACCCCGAGCACCGAGAACGGCGCGACGAACGAGGGTGCGACGCCGACGACGTTCCGTGAGCAGCTGATCTCCGTCTCACCGTTCAAGCACGTCGTCACGCTCGGCTCGGGCCTTCTTCTCACGCTCGTCGTCGGTACATGGTTCGCGCGCCGGGTCGGCGCGGCGAACCTCATGAACACCACGAGCGACATCAACCAGTACCAGAACGATCAGCACATTGCCCTGCCGGAGGAGATCCAGCGGAAGTTCGACTGGTTTCCCGACGCCGGTGCGCACTCGGACGTGCAGGTGAGCTCCGTGATCAGCCACATGATGCTCAAGCAGAAGGGTCTGGGGACCGTCGAAGTCTCCCAGCGCGCCGAGCAGGACATCTTCGACGAGGACGGCCACCTAGTCTACTACGCCGGCGAGGTCCTGGACGACGACGAGGGCAACCCGATCACCAGGACGCTGCCGATCATCGACGAGGCCTTCGGGAACGATCTGTTCGAGACCTCTGGCCTGCCGCAGGACAAGACGATGCGCAAGAAGTACGACACCACGGCCATCCCCTACAACCCGGACGGCAAGGACCGCGACAAGCTCGGGAAGTACAAGACGGTCGCCGACCTCATCAAGAACGACTGGACCTTCCCGGACTACGAGGTGCAACGCCCGGCTGGCGGCTACATCGTCGACACCACACCGGTGAACACGATGGTGCTGGCCATGACCCGCGCCGGCAAGGGTCAGGGCTATATCGAGCCGCAGATCGACATGTGGTCGCGCGAGAAGCGCCCGTCGAACATGGTCATCAACGACCCCAAGGGCGAGCTGCTGGTCAAGTTCTACGTCCCGCTGGTCACGCGTGGCTTCGAGCCGGTGCAGTTCAACCTCATCAACCCGCTGGCCACCGACATCTACAACCTGCTGGGCCTGGCAGCGGAGGCCGCTCGCGAGGGCGATGCGACCAAGTGCGCGCAGTACGTGGAGAACATCGCCGATGTGTTCTTCCCGCTCGACGGTGGCGAGGACCCGGTGTGGCCGCACGCGGCGAACAACGCCTTCAAACGCGCCGCCTATGGCCTGATCGACTTCTACCTGGAGGAGGAACGCGAGCTGCGCGGGGTCGCGGCGAGCACCGGCATGGACCCGGAGACGCTGGAGCGGCGCCTGGACGACATGTGGGGGGTGTCCACTCTCTACAACTGCTACCAGCTGTTCGTCCAGCTGACCTCGAAGAAGATCAAGAACCCCGAGGTCGAGCTGGAGAAGAAGGTCAAGGCCGGGCAGTTCGACCAGGACGAGGCGGCGCTGGCCGAGGAGCAGGAGAAGGCCGCGGCGCAGGCGTTCCTGTGGGAGGGCAAGGCGGAGCAGGACATGCTCACGCTCTACTTCAATGCGACCGAGGCGCTACCACGCAACACGATGCGCACGCTCATCGGCAACGCGAACAACGCACTGCGTGCGATGGCCGGCGCGGAGAAGATGCTCGCCTCGGTGTACGGCATCGCGATCACGGCCATGTCGTTCTTCACCGACCCGACGATCTCGACGCTGACCTCCGGCAAGCCCTCGCAGAACACCGACCTGGGCGGCTTGAGCTTCCCCCGCCGGTTCGGCGTGCGCTTCGCGCCCAACTACCTCAAGCGCGACCACCTCGTCGGCCAGCAGGCCGTGTGGTCGGCGTACGCGGACGCGATGTTCACCCAGGACCTGGGCACGGACTTCGAGCACTCCGACATCGTCAGCAGAGAGGGCTGGGCGCGGTACTACTTCAAGGGGAAGTTCCCCACCGACGAGGCGTGGATCAAGCTCGAGCTGGTCAACCCGCAGAGCAAGATGCTGGTGCGCACCTTCTATCTCCACTTCAGGAAGAACTACCAGGTCTCCCTCAACGGCCGGCACTACGTGACCGAGCCGGTCACCGGCAGGAAGATCATCAAGAACGGCGTGCTGCGCGAGCTCAGACCGGTGCGCGCGGGCGGGACGCGGGACGGAGAGATCCTCTCCTTCGAGCCCTCGGACACGATGTACCCGCACACCCGGTTGGACTTCTCCGGTGGCGGCAACCCCGAGATCGTCCAGGGCGAGACACGGGCGATCACGCAGACGATGGTGCGCTACTCGGAGTCACCCAAGGCAGTGTTCCTGGTGACCCCGCCGCACCTGATGAAGTACGCCAAGCTCATCCTGATCCTGGTCAAGCAGCTGGTCGACCTGAACTTCGACAAGTCGTACATGACCAAGTCGGACCAGAAACCGCTGTACAAGACCCGGTTCATGCTCGACGAGCTGGGCAACCTGCAGTCCGAGGGTCACGGCATCGCCGGCTTCGAGACGATGCTCTCGATCGGCCTGGGACAGGAGCAGCAATTCACGCTCATCCTGCAGACGCTCCAGCAGCTGCGCGACGTCTACGGCGAGAGCGTGGACAAGATCGTGCAGGGCAACACCTCGAACATCGTGTTCCTCAAGTCGACCGACGACTCGATGATCGAGACCCTCGAAAAGATGTCGGGCAAGACACACAGGTCCTATATCGACTCCAAGCAGATCAGCCAGGACCTGGACCGGATCGTCGGCGGCAAGACCGAAGGTCGTGTCACGTACACGATGAACACCAAGGAAGAACCGTTGATCTCCTACAACGACATGGAGTTCATCCCCCCGCGGAACTCGATCGTCTTCCGGGCCGGCGACCCACCCGTCTGGAACAGGAACGAGACGATCCTGCCCATGTCGTGGCGCCTGCTCAAGGACACGATCGCCCATCCGGGGCACGCATACACGCTGCAGGACATCCCGACACTGTCCTCGGCCATCGACTTCGACGTCCGCAACAACCAGCCAGACTTCGTCCGGATGCTCGACAAGCGCATGCGCCAGGCCGTGCGCGCCACGGACGCCAAGACGCTCTACAAGGAGACGTACCGATACCGGGACGTCGACATCGAACGCCTCGATCCCGACGTCTACTCCGACGAGGTCATGGAGATCATCACCATGATGACCGCGGCCGACGAGGGCCATGACCCAGGCGCCCCGACCGTCGTGGACCCCGAGGCCTACGCAGCCACGATGATGCTGGACGAGGACCAGTTCATCGACAACGTCGAGCTGGCCACGGAGGTCGCCGCACGCGAGGCAGCCCGTGCCGAACGGCAGCGCCTGGTCTACGCCGAGGAGACGATCAGCAAGGAGATGCTGATCAACCCCGACGGATCGGCGAAGGTCAAGAGCCTGGACACCGAGATCAGCGAGGCATACAAGTCCGCGCAGACCGACCTCGAACAAGATCACGAGCACTTCTCGGTCGGCGGTCACGGCGAGCTGCGCAGCGCCGACGGGTCCAAGACCTACATCAGCCAGGTCCGCTCGGACGCGTACACCGAGGCGGCCCGCCGGATCAACGGCCAGGTCAGGGACCAGGACACCCGAGTCTTCGCCGAGGACGACCTCACCGAGGAGGACCTGAAGTCCCTGTCGACAGTGAAGGTCCACGCGGCCTTCTACCAGTATCTCGCCGCGCTACCGAGCTGGGAGGTCCTCGCCGACGGCCGGTTCGACCGGGCAATGGCCATCGAGATGAAATCGAAGTAGGACGCGCCCTGCCTCCGTCGACCAGACCCTGAACCAGTGCCGAGGTGGCCGCCTCTCCCCAGAGGCGCAACCACCTCGGCATTGATCTTGTCGAATGCCTATCATCCTCCTTTCGATAGGTGGCGTATGATCTATGCATAGATCCAAGCGCCGAGCGTCCACAGGGGGCTGAGAAGCATGAAGAAGGCACATGGTCTGCGCAGGTACTTCTACGAGTACATCTATTACAAGGCAGTCGAACAGGCGAGGGCTCAGACCGGACAGGTCATTCCCATCTCTCAGGGCAAGGCGATCCGGGGCCGGGTCGACGAGATGCTCGGCGAACAGGGCACGGCGGTCGCCGACCCCCGGCTGGGTGTCTCCGACTGCCTCACCGCCATCGACCAGGCCTTCGGCGAGCGGGTACCGGGCTACGAGCCGCAGTTCGGAGACCACTCCACACGCGGCGAGCGGTACCTGGAGCTGCAGCGGGAGTTCACCGCGCAGACCGGTGTCGGTGCTCCTGTCGCCTCGAAGTCGGCCCGGCTGCCTATCAGTCCTTACGACCCGCACTGGTCGGAGCGTGCGAGCGTGAAGCGGGCGGGGACCGACCTGGTCTACCTCCCCGACGAGACGATCAACCGTGTCGCCGGCGGCGAGGTGGAGACCCTGGCCGAGCCGCGACGCGGAAACATGGTTCTCTGGCGTATCGACGACGAGGGTCAGTTCTACGAGGCCGGTCGGGCGATGACGAGCGACGACGCGGCCGGTCTCACGGCGCTCATGGACAAGATGAGCCAGCAGGAGTACGAGCAGGTCCGTGACTGGGTCATCGACGGCGGACGCGACCCGCGAACAGGACGGGTCGACCACAACCGCTTCATGTCATCGCAGGCCGTCGCGCGCTCGGCAGCGCTGCTCGAGGAGCTCAAGTCCCAGGGTGTGTCCTACGAGGTGCTGCGCGACCGCGAGCCCGGTCAGATCAAGGCGAAGGTCGCCGGGACCGGTATGGAGATCCGGCTGACCGACACACGCCAGGAGGAGTACGCCGGGGCCCGGATCTACGACAACGGCACCGTCCTGCGCTACTCGACGAACTATCGGGTCCCCGGCGGCATGGCGGTCCACTCCCCCACGCCCGCAGAGGCCGTGCAGCTGCTGCGCTTCGCCCAGGGCCAGCGCATCGAGCGCACCGACGTGCCGGGCCGGGCCGTCGGCGAGATCGGCACGACGCACCCGGAGCGCGGCCGCGGCGGCATCGCCGTGGACGTTCCCGACGCCTACCACGTCGACCGCGAGTCGATGTTCGTGGTGAGCGACTATGTCGTCCCCGGTCAGGCGAGTCCAGGTCCCGGCTCGAAGGTCATGGTGCGCAGGGACGCGAAGAACCGGTCGCTGCCGACCTTCTTCGTCGACGCCGAGCCCGCGGTGGTCTATGCGAGTACCGCCGTCCAGAGCGCTCGGGAGAACCTGCGCACGGCTCTGGGCGTCGAGAGCCTGATCGCGCACGCTGAGGCAGAGCGCGAGCGCACGGGTGGCCGGATCGATGAGATGGAGCTTCCGGAGTACTCATCCGACCCCGAGATCGCCGCGATCCAGCGCTCGTACTGGGATGTGCTCACCGGTGCCCGCGGCGATCTGCTGCGCCCGGGCGCGACACAGGAGATGTACCAGGAGCGCCTGGACGCGATCGGTGAGCTGCAGGCGGGTGATGTTCCCGACCTGGGCAACATCGTCTATGGCGGCACAGGCGCCGAGAAGGTCCGTGCGCATGCCGAGGACGTGCCCTTCGAGCTCGTCGGGACGTGGGAGGCGCAGCCGCACGACGTCGACGGCGAGTGGGTCGACCAGCGCTTCGACCCTGCCCGGGTGGCGAAGTACATGACCAGCGCGACAGGGCAGTGGTCGAACCTCGACAGCCTGGCCTCCGCTCTTCGGCGCTGCGGTGTCCCTCCCGAGGAGATGATGGGCTCGAGCTTCCAGACGACGCGGTTCAAGGACCGCCTGGTCAGGTTCGACGCCAGCCGCGCCGTGCCGATCGCCGAGCATGAGTCACCGTTCATCCGGCGTATCGGGACCACCGTGCGCGAGAGCCTCGAGCGCAACGCGGCGCTTGCGGCCGAGATTCTGATCGACGACAAAGGGGTGATCCGCTGGAGCGGCAGCAAGCTGCGCCGGAACGGGAAGGCCACCCCGTTCTCCGGCGAGATCGGTCAGGTCTTCGACGTCGGCCGGCACGGCGAGATCACCACCGTCTTCGCCAGCGGTGAGAACGCACTGGTCGTACCCGGCTACGAGGCCCGGATCACGGCGCAACCACCAGGTGCGGCGCCGACCTCGGTGGAGGAGCGCACCCGGCTGCGCGGCTACGAGCAGCTCATGCACGAGCGCATCCAGTACCAGATCGCCGGTGACGTCGTCTCCGGGCGCAGCGAGACCGGGGAGCCATCCTCGCTCAACACGGTGTACTCGCAGCTGTACGGCACGAGGCACCCGGTCGACTTCATCCAGCGCGCCACGACGTACGAGATCGACCAGTCCACCGGCGAGGTCAGTACGCACCTGGACGAGTGGACGGCGTCGATCCTGGCGACCGAGGCGCGCCGGGTGCGCTACTCGGGCGAGATCAAGCAGGGCTCGACGATCTACGCGGAGTACCGGGCTGATCGCGACCGCACGGATCCGGCCGACGACAACCGCTTCGACGCCTGGCGACTGACCGGCGGGAGGAACATGACGGTGCTCACCGGAAAGAACCGGAACAATGTCGCGGCCCCGGGCGGGTACTTCGACCCGGTCATGACCGGCGGCGCGACCAACCAGGGCATCGTGCGGTACCTGACACAGGACGCGACGGTCGCTCCCGACGGCTCCATCCGCCCGGGCGACCCGCAGACCGTGACAGGTTCGCGAGCACCGCTGATGAGCCGTCCCGAGCTCGAGACCCTGCGGTACGACCCGTTCGACCGCCAGCAGATGACTGCCTCGACCATCATGCAGTCCTCGCAGGTCACCCGCCCCACTGGTACGGCGCTGATGACGTTCGGCGGATGGACCGCTGATGACCCGATCGTGGTCAGCTCGCACTTCGCCCAGGACCATCAGATCCGCGGGGCCGGTGGCCAGCTGCGTGACCTCGTCGTCGGCGACAAGATCAGCGACCTGCACGGGA
This sequence comes from Promicromonospora aerolata, assembly GCF_042682255.1. Lineage (NCBI taxonomy): Bacteria > Bacillati > Actinomycetota > Actinomycetes > Micrococcales > Promicromonosporaceae > Promicromonospora > Promicromonospora aerolata. The sequence goes on along the minus strand of NZ_JBHUHF010000001.1, from coordinate 307,912 downwards.
ACAAGGGTGTCGTCTCCCTGGTCGTCGACCGGGAGATGCTGCCTCACGAGGCGCGTGAGCAGGGCATCGAGCAGGAAGTGGCCTGGTTCCGCGCCAACGCGGATCTCGATGTCGTCATGAGTCCGTTCAGTCTCATCTCCCGGCGCAATGCCGGCTCGGCGCGCGAGCTGATGAACGGACGGGTCGCGGGCTTGTTCACCCCCGACGGCGACTACAAGCGCGGCGCGCTCGGCGAGATGCGGTTCGTGGTGACCCACATGGCGGTCGACGAGAAGACGAAGATCTACGACGAAGCGCAGCTGCGTGCCGGCAGGGGTCGCAAGGCCTCCTCGCAGCTGGCCTGGGCGCTGCAGGCGCAGGGCTGCTCGGCGATCATGCGCGAGTTCTACGAGCACAACTCCGGCGCGGAGGCGAACCTGCGCGAGTACCTGCTCGTGGTGGGCATGGACATGGAGGCCGACGGCACGCTGCGGGTCATCGGGCAGGCCGAGAGCATCGACGAGCGCCCCGAGCGCCACCTCATCGCGATGCCCGAGCTGCAGCGCACCCAGCCACGCGCTCAGGGCCAGCGCCCAGGTCTGAACACCACGGCGATGCGCAAGTCCTTCGGCGAGCTGATCGGTGACCGGGGCGGGGACATGGAGATCCCGTTCCCGCTGAAGTACCCGACCGGTGAGGAGACCGAGACGGTCAGCGCGACCTCGTGGAGGCTGCCGGTGATGTCCTCGCACCTGCGCAGCGCCCAGGAGTTCGACGACGGCGCCTCGGTCACGCACGACTACACCCGCAGCTACCAGGACGTGTTCGTCGAGGCCTGCCGGTACCGGTACATGGCCGAGCAGCTCGAGGGTCAGGACCTGCCCCCGCAGAAGCGCGCCGAGGTGCGCCGCGCCATGGGCGAGTCTGTCTCACGGGCTCAACGCGCCTTCGAGGCGATCACGACCGACGTGCGCAGCCGGGTGCTCACGGGCAAGCACAACGTGTTCAAGACCGGTCTGATGTCCTCACAGTTGTCCGACTCGGCGACGATGGTCTGGACCGCGGACCCGCGGCTCGACGTCGACCAGGTCGCGCTGAGCTCGGTCAAGGCCGCACAGCTCGGCCTGGCCGAGGGCGACCACGCTCTCGTGTGGCGCGATCCGGTGCTCCGTGACGCCGGCGTGCGTTACATGCGGGTCGCGATCGACGACCGGCTCACCGGCGCCGCGATCAACCCGGTGATGGACCAGTGCTTCGACGGCGACTTCGACGGCGACGCGGTCGCCGTGGTGAGGCTGCACAGCGAAGCGGCCAAGGCCGAGGCGATGGATCGGCTCTCGGTGCCCGCGAACCTGCTCGAGACCGGAGTCGTCAGCCCGGACGGGACGCACCCGCTGGCCATGCAAGTCTCGCTGGACACCCAGGTCGCCATCTCCAAGCGCCCGGACCTGGCCGAGGACATGGACAGTGCTCGCAAGGAGGCGAACCGCCTGCGGTTCGTCGACTACGAGCCCGCGGAGCTGCGCGCCTGCAAGGAGATCGTCACCGAGGAGCTGAGCGGCTTCTACCGGGAGGCTCAGCGCTCGGAGTTCGGCTCCGCGCTCGTGTTCGGCGACCGCGAGATGCACCTGCGCAGCGTGCGGGAGGTCTGCGTCGAGACCCGTGCCAAGGGCAGCGAGCGGAAACTGGCCGACTATGCCCGGAACCTCGGTGACGAGCAGGGCGTGCCCGGTATCACGCAGGCCGACCAGGAGGCCTCGATGTTCGCCACGGCGATCAAGGCCCACGGCACGGGGCTGGGAGGCTCGTTCAGCCAACGCGCGGTGCGGGCCCTGCGCGGCGCGGACCTGAAGGCGGTCCTGGAAGTCACCTACCCGGTGACGCAGTCGATCCTCCAGGCCAAGCACGACGCTGCCGAGGCACGCCACAAGTACGAGATGCTCCAGGGTCCCGGCCGTGACCTGTGGCGAGGTCGCAAGCTCGAGCACGTCGGGCCGGGTCAGTGGCGCACCCAGGTCGCCGACGGCGCGCCGGTCCAGGCCACGGCCACGGAGTGGGAGGCCCAGTTCGCCGAGTTCTACGCCTCCAAGGAGGGCTTCGGCGTCGAGGTGAACCCGGACTACGTCGCCCGCGTCGCCCGCGCGCTGGAGGACCCCAGGACAGGGCTGATCCGCAACCTCGAGGAGGACCCGTCGCTGCGTGGCACCGTGATGGACCGGATGGCCTACGGCGGCACGTTCGCCGACCTGGTCGAGGCGGCAAAGAACCGCGAGAGCGTCTACGACGGCGAGAAGAACGAGCAGTTCGCGGCCACGCCGGCCCGCAAGGCCCGGGCGGAGACGGCCCGGCAGCTCGACACGCTCGAGACGCTCGAGACGCACGACCTGGACGAGGTAGGCAGTGCCGTGATCACCGTCGACGGCTCGGTGATCAAGCGCGATGTCGTCGCCCAGGAGGGGCGCACTCACCGCGCGCGGGGCGCCGATCGGCGTTCGGTGCACGCGGTCGGCGTCGGGGTCTCGCACCCGGTGTACACGCCGAGCATCGAGCTCGAGCAACAGCGCACCGGCGGGGACGACTACGGAATGGGGTACTGAGATGGCGCAGCGCAAGGACCTGGGGGCGGGCCCGACGAGCCGGCCGCAACCGACGAGGGTGCTGCCGGTCAGCACGGACGGCACGGTCCACCTGGACGGTAACGGTACGGCCGACGACGGCGAGCCGGTCGAGCCCGAGGTGATCGACGAGACGGGACCCGGTGATCCGCTCGGCGGGCATACCTGGCACGACAGGCTCCGGGACCGCGCCCGCGCGTTCTTCGGCGAGAGGACCCGTGAGCGGATGGCTGACCATGATCGCGTCCACCGCATCGACATCGAACGAGCGCAGGACGAGGACGACGGCAAGGACCAGCGCGAGCAGCTGCTGAAGCTGCGGGCCGAGACGAGGCTCGCGGGCGAGAAGTACATGGACTCGCTGCGGGACTCGAACCTGCTGGTCCCCGGGTTCAACGACGAGGAGCGCGACAAGCAGCTCGACGTCATGCACCAGGTCTACATGCAGATGATGATGCAGTCCTGCCTCAAGCCGCTCGCCCGCGGGGTGAGCACCACCTCGGTCGTCCAGGCCGCAAGCATGATGATGGCGATGCGGATGCTCTCGCCCGACTTCAGGAGGGAGATGGGCGTCTACCTCCAGCCGCTCAAGGACAAGATCCAGGAGCGCATCGACCTGCGGACGAATTTCGTGGGCTCCTGGGCCGAGGGCCTGTCCGAGTCGCACAACCGGCGCACGGACCAGCGCACGCGCGCACTCCTGCAGGAGACGCCGTCCCTGGCCGAGAGCGAGACGTTCCTCAGGCGGCGGGAGAGCAAGAAGACCGACCGTGGTTCCTACCTGGCGACGAGGTGGCAGCGCCGGGTGGACGATCTTGAGCGTCGTGAGCGCGGCAACCGGGAGATGTTCACCCCGGACTCGGCGGCGATGACCGAGGTCGCGCTCATGGAGAGCGCCTTCTGGAAGATGCGTGAACCGGATGCTGACACCGGCCAGATCTTCGAGAGCTACCGGGCGATGCGCAAGCGGCTGCGCGATCAGATGGGCGAGGACGGCCTGGAGCGTCAGGAGGTCGTCGCGCGGGCGCGGATGATCATCGGCCAGCGGATGGACTACGAGCCCGAGCTGCGCACCATGTTCAACGGCGTAGCCCACGGCCGGATCGTCAAGGCGATCCCGCACGAGGAACGGATCGGTGGCACCGACCACGTGCGCGAGGTCTGGAGCGGTCAGTTCGACGACCAGCTGGGCCAGCACGTCCCCGAGGACGGAATGTTCACGCTCCGCCGCCCCATGGGCGCGGACGCGCACCAGGTCCAGCTCGCCGAGACGATGACGACCTCCCTGCTCCACGCGCTCGACCGCGAGGACCGAGACGCCTTCGCTGCCAACGTGCAGGGCTACATGGTCGGCTTCGCGGCGAGGAGACAAGGGCTGGACACCCGGGGCCTTCCGCGCACGCTCGGGCACCGCCTGGACCAGTGCGAGGTGATGATCGCGAGCATGGACATCGACGGCCTGTCGGCCGAGGAGCAGCAGCGGGTCTACTCCAACGCCTACGTCGACGCGATGGAGGCCGCGGGTCAGAAGTACCCGGACCTGGCGCACGAGCTTCGGCTCGCCCTCGGTGACGACTGGCAGCAGACCCTGCAGATGGCAGTCGACGACCCACAGGGCTTCTACGAGGAGCGGCGGCTCAGGCCGCGGCCATACCGGGCGGGTCCGGCGCCCTCGACCGGCCACGAGGACGGCTTCGATCGCGACGCACCGGGGCAGACGTCCGCCACCGGCGGCTACCAGCCCGCGTGACAGACCAGGGACGAACAACCCAGGAAGAAGAGAGCCATGAGCGATGACCAGCGGGCCGAAGGGCAGCAGAGCCGGTACGGATCGCGCCTGGCGCGGATGTTCGGCTACGTCACGGCCAAGGACCGCGGCGAGTGGGAGCAGGAAAGGATGCAGAACAGGAGAAACGTCAATGCCGTGAAGAAGGGCGCGAAGTCGTCGCTGAGCTCGATGATGGAGTTCGGGGAGCGCAACATCGGCTCAAGGCTCGACGCGGCCCATCGCGTGGCGGCGCAGACGCGGTTCGAGGAGTCGCACGACAAGGTCGTGAGCAGGCACCGGGACCCGCGGACCCGGTCGATCGTCGAGACGGTCGACTACGAGCCCAAGGACGAGCGCCAGGAGATCGAGCCGGACATCGAGATCTAGGCGGACAGGCGGACGAGCGCCTGGTCGGTGCAACCTTGCCGGTGGCCTCGCGTCGTACCGGACGACGGCGAGGAACGGCCTGAAAAAGAAGAGCCCCGGTGATGCACGGGGTATCACCGGGGCTCTTGCGTCGCAGGTGGATCAGTGGTCGACACGCGCCGTGCGGGCAGCGTCCACGACGGACGGGTTCAATACCGGGCGCTGTCAGTCCCGGCCTGCGTGAGTTTCTCCCGCAGCTTCGCGTCGAGCGTGCGGCGCAGCTCTACGGTCTCGCGGGACGGGTCGGCCGCGAGCCCGTGCTCGGCGGCCTGACGGCCGGAGTCGAAGAGATCGACGCCGGTGCGGTAGCTGAGCAGCTGGTCGTGCTGTTCTCCGGTCAGGTGCCCGGTCAGCAGAGCCAGGCGAGCGCCGAGGTTGTGGTCCATCGGATGGCAGCTCGCCCATCCGGAGCAGATCCGATCGTTCTCGTGGTGGCACAGGAACAGGGAGCGCGGCTGTTCCCACGTCTCGGCGTCATAGCCGGTCAACAGGCTCAGCTCTTCGCGGTGCCACAGGCCGACCGGCGCATCGCGCCGGTACGGGCATGACCCACAGGGATACCTCGCCGGCAAGGGTGCGGGGAGGTTGCTCATGCAGGCTCCTGAGGATCGACGGCACAGTGGCCACGGCACCACGACTGGACAGACCACCAGGGATCTTACGGAGTGTCTGGGACCTCGGTCCGCGGATCGTCCGGTGCGCTCAGGACCTCGGCGACCCAGTACGTCTGGTCGCTCTGGACGACGCCGCCTTCGTGACCGTGGCAGGCCAGGTCGTGGCTGCCGTCCCAGGTGTGCGGTCCCTGCGCGATGACCGTTTCCGTGGGCACGTCGAGACCTGAGTGGGTGTGGTGGTGGAAGTCGCGGCAGCCCGACTCGTCGTCGTTCGCCAGCTTGAGCGCGCAGCACTCGCACAGGACGAGGGTCCGGCGTGGCATCGTCAGTCCTCCCTTTCGTCGTCGAGGCCGTCGGCCCCGGCGGTGACACGGTCGACGGGATGGTCGGCGGTGGGTGGGTCGCAGGGGGTGCCATCAGGAGCGCCGGCCCTTCGGAGTCTCGAGTCCCATCCGCCGATCACATGTGCTGGCGTGGGCCAGACGTCGCGCTGCTCGAGGGCGAGGGTGTTGCCGTGCACGACCAGTGCCGGGATGTGCAGCAGCGCCAGCTGGACGTACGTCATGTGCACGGCCGTGATGTCGATGTCCTGCGCGGTCACGTGCATGGATCTCTGATAGTTGATGCCGGCGTCGCTGAGAGCCTCGGCGGTGGCGACCACCATTCCGCCCGAACCGCAGGTGGGTTCGCTGACCGTCACGAACGCCTGCTCCTGCAGGCGCTCGACCAGGTCACCTGCGGTCATCCTGGCGGCGAGCACGCTGACCTCGTACGGCGTGAAGAATTGGCCGAGGCGCTCATTGCCGAGGTCGAGGCTCATGTACAGGGTCCCCAGGACGTCCGAGAGCCCGGACTGCAGCTCCTGCGCGAGAAGCGCCAGCGCCGTGGCGAACCGGTCCATCTCCTCGGGTGTGTAGGTCGCGGCGACGGAAAGATACCGGTCTTCCCGCTCATCGAATCCTCGTCGGTCGATGGCGTTCCGGATCGCGAGGGCGCAGAGCTCGCAGAAGTCCGTGAAGACCTGCGTGACCCGGCGCCGGCCCGAACCGGTGTTGGCTTCGAGGAGCTTCTTCAGGTTCGTCATGGCGCGGGCGCTCTTCCTACTCTTGGTCGTCGTCCGCGTCCGCCTCCTTACCGACGTACTGCGTCAGGAAGTTGCTGTTCGTCGGGTCGAACTCGTGAGCCTCGGTGAAATCGCGCAGGTACTCGGCCGGTGTGGGGCTGCCGGGCTCGGCCCGGACGGCACCTACGACCTCGGCGATCCACGTGAGTTCGTCAGCACCGGACCACTCCGACTTTGTGCCGAGGCCGAGCGCGATGGCGTCGACGACGTCGGTGTCGGTGACGTGGCCGGAGCTGCCGTTCTTCCGGGCGAGCGGCTTGCTGTAGTCGGGGATGAACCCCATGGCCAGCAGCACGGGCTCGGGCAGCTTGTCGGCGTTCCACATCGCGTCGGCGGCGTCCGTGGGCGCGCCGCCCCAGGATCGGCCGGCGGAGAAGTAGATCTCGTAGCCGGCCACGACGAGGAAGCTGGTCTGGCTGGAGGCGAGGGCTTCCTCGAGGCGGTCGATGATGGCGGCCCCAGCCTGTTTCGCGTATCGGAGGATCGGCTGGCCGTGCTCGTCGACGACCTCGACGGCGGGATCGAGGTCTGGCATCAGGTCGTGGATCTCGTCCATAGGCTCGTCGAAGCTGAACTGGGAGACGTCGTCGGTCTGCTCGAGCAGCTGGCGACCGCGGTCGAAGTCCGGAGGTTCGGTGCGGTCGGCCGGGACGGCGAGGGTCCCGATGAGCATGGCTGAGCTCATGGTGGTGGCTCCTTCTGAGGTATCGGTCCGGGGCGAGGTCGTGTGCGCCCCAGGGGTCATTGGCCGTCGCGGACCCATCCCAGGACGGTGTCGACGTCCTCGCTGTAGTTGGCCTCCACGACGGCTTCGAGGTCGGCGTCGGGGAACTTGAGGAGGTGCAGGCCTGCGTTGACGACGAGGTTGATGGCGTCGCCCAGGCGTTCGTCCTGCGGGGCAAGTGCGCAGACCTTGTCCGCGGCGCGGTTCAGCGCGGCACTGATGCGGTCGCGGGTGTGCTTCTCGGTGACCGGGGAGGCGTTGGCAACAGCGACCAGTTCGATCAGCTGCTCCCACTCCCCCAGCGTCATGTGGACACGGCCGTCGTGAAACGACGTCAAACCGGGCGAGCCGGCGGCGGCTATCAGCCGGTCCTTGAGCGCGTTGAAGCGCTGCTCAGGCGTCGATGTTGCGTTCTCGTTCTCCCTGGCCGCGCTGGCGGAGACGCATCTGCCGGACAGGTGCTCCTCGGCCCACAGGCGCCGGTCGAGTTCGCGGTTGGCGGGCGATGTGTATTGTCCGGAGGTGTCGTGCTTCTCGCCACAGTTCGGGCAGTCGACGTAGTGGGGTGCGGTCATCTGCGTCCTCCTGGCTGGTGGTGGCAGTTCAGTGGTCCTTGCATCGCCTTTCGAGCAGCCATCGGTGGAGCGCGCCGGGTACCGCGTCGGACTTACGGGCGTTCTGGCGGTGGCACAGGAGCTTGCCTGTTCCCCAGCTCGGTCGGCCCGCCGCGGCTCAAGGGGACAATGTGGTCGGGCTCGGTGCCCTGCTTAGGGCACCTGCCCAGAGCAGCGAGTGGCTGCTTGTCCGGCCAGCTGAAGAAGCGGGATGGGTCGTGCCTGCGGCGATTCAGGCCAAATATGACCGGGAGCAGGGTGCTCGGTATGAGCAACGCCTAGCCTCGATCATTCACTTGGTGGGTAGCCCGGCCTGAGCGGTTCGTCCGATTTGGTGGTTGGCGCGTCTTGGGCATGGTTGCCGTGCGCGTGTCGCTGCGTGCGCCGGTTCCGGCCGGGGGTTGTGCGGTCGCTCCGTTCCGGTTCGTGGGAACAGTCGTCGGGCTGGTCAGGTCACGGCGGGTAGAGCCGCGAGGCGGTGCCAGGCGGTGGTGATCGCGTCGGTGTGCGGGTGGTCGCGGTCGAAGCGCAGCCACCTTTTGCGGGCGTGGTGGGCCAGGCGGGCGGGCAGCCAGTAGACGAGCTTGCGCATCGTGGCTGGCTCGGCCTTCGCCAGGAGCTCGTGGTCGTGGAAGGCGAGCAGCCGGGTCCAGACGTCGAGGTCACGGGCGATGCCGGTCAGCAGGACCCAGGCGGTGTTGATCCGCCAGGACGCCGAGGGCAGCAGGCCAAGGCCCGTGGTCTTCGCGGCCCGGACGTGGTCCTCGACGACGGCGTGGTGACGGTGCAGGACATCGAGCCACTGCGGCTGGTTCGTCCCGGGGATGCCGCGCATCCGGCCGATGTTCGTCGCGGTGATCGCGTATTTCCACCCGGTGGCCTTCTCCAGGGCGGTGACCTTCCCCGCAGCCTGGTCGCGTGGCGCGATCGGGACCCGGCGCACGATCAGCCGCATGCTGGTCGGCCAGCCGGGCCGCTTCGCCAGCCCGGTCAGCTCGGCGACATGCCCGTACTCAGACCCGGGCCCGCCGCAGCCGTGGGTCTCGTCGCTGGTCGCGTCGTCGTAGTCGACGGGCGGGGCGATCGTGCCGTCCTGGTCGAGGTAGGGCACCCATACCCGCTCGGGCAGAGCCTTGATCGCTGCCTCCTCAACGCTGGTGATGGTCCAGCCGATCGTCCAGGCCACCCGGCGCCGGGTGGTGCCCAGCCGTTCCAGGTGGCTGACCGTGTCGTGGGACGCGCCGGCGCCGTCGATCCGCACCAGCAGCTTGGAGTGCCGGCCCTCGTCAGGGATCTGCGCGAGGACCTCGTCCAGCACGGTGACGTGGTCGGTCGCGGTATTGCTGCCCGCGTTCCCCGGTCGGGGCAGGATCGACAGGGACTCGCCGGTGTTCGCGATCCACCCGCCGAGGTGGTGGTGCCCGAACCCGCCCTTGTAGGTCCCCGTCGCGTTCTGCTTACGGGAGTGGCAGCCCACGATCGTGGCGTCCAGGTCCACCACGACCCACCCCTCCAACCGAGCCTGTCAACTTCTCTGTGTAAATGGCCTGGTCAGTAGGTCAGGTAGGGGTTGATGCGCTCGGGGTAGGCGAGCGCGAGCTGGGCCAGGGCCTGCTTCCAGTTCGTGGTGACCTGGCCCTCGACGAGCCTGCCGGAGGCCTTACGCTTCTCGGCCGGCAGGCCGCGTTCCTTCGCCCGGTCGCGGGCGCGTTTGTCCTCGATGTTGCAGATCGCCAGCCACAGCAGCTTGCGCACCGCGTCGTCGGTCGGGAAATGACCACGGTTCTTGGTCACCTTCCGCAGCTGGTAGTTCAGCGACTCGATCGAGTTCGTCGTGTAGATCACCCGGCGCAGCTCGGGCGGGAACGCCAGGAACGGCGTGAACCGTTCCCACGCGGCCTTCCACGTCGCGATCGCGTGCGGGTACTTGCGCCCCAGCGGTGAGGCCTCGAACGCGTTCAGTGCCGCCTGCGCGGCCTGGTCGTTGGCGGCCGTGTAGATCGGCCTCAGGGCCGCGGTGACGGCCTTGCGATCGGTGTAGGACACGAACCGCATCGAGGCACGGATCAGGTGCACGACGCAGGTCTGGACCACGCTGTCGGGCCAGGTCGCCTCGATCGCCTCGGGGAACCCCTTGAGCCCGTCACAGCACACGATCAGCACGTCACGGACCCCGCGGTTGGCCAGATCGGCACAGACCGAGGCCCAGAACTTCGCGCCCTCGGTGTTCTCGATCCAGATCCCCAGCACGTGCTTGATGCCGTCGAGGTCAACCCCGACGGCGAGGTGCGCGGCCTTGTTGCGCACGTGCGCCCCGTCGCGGACCTTGACGATGATCGCGTCGAGGTAGACGACCGGGTAGAACGGGCAGTTTCTAACGAACGAAGCGAATGCTTGAGGTCTTGGCTCGTCTCGTTGATGTTCTCATGAGCTGGGCCGGGGTGCGGTCGTTCAGGCAGGCGCGTGGCCGGTCGTTGAGCTCGACGGCGACGGTGTCGAGGTGCTCCTGGGTGTGGACAGACAGGTCGGTGCCCTTGGGGAAGTACTGGCGCAGCAGGCCGTTGGTGTTCTCGTTGCTCGGCCTCTGCCAGGGTGAGTGCGGGTCTGCGAAGTAGATCCGCAGCCCGGTGGACTGCTCGATCCGTTCGTGCTGGAACAGCTCGTTACCCTGGTCCCAGGTCAGGGTCCGGCGCAGGTGCGGCGGCAGGGCGCTGAACGTCTCGACCAGCGCGTCAGCCACGACCGTCGCGGAGTGCCCGTCGGGCAGGGCGACGAGCATCGTGGTGCGGGTCTTGCGGTCGACCAGCGTCGCGATCGCTGATCGTTGACCTGCACCGATGATCAGGTCGCCTTCCCAGTGCCCGATCTGGGTGCGCGCCTCGACCGCGGCGGGACGGTCGTGGATCGACCGCATCGCGGTGTGCTGGCGCAGCGCCCCGTCCTTGGACCGCCCGCGCCCGCGCTGGTGGCGGTAGGTGCGTCCGGTGCGTAGCGGGGAGTCGCACTGCCGGGTCGTGGCCGGCAGGATGATGCGCCCGTGGTAGATCGCCTCGTAGATCGTCTCTGGGCAGATCCACCAGGCCGGCAGGTGCGGGTAGCGACGCCGTAGCCACCGGCTGATCTGGCCCGGGGACCACTTCTGCGCCAGCTGACAGGCCACGATCCGGGCCAGCTTCGGGTCCGTCTCCAGGACGCGCGGCTTGGGACGTCGCCTCCGGGTGAATGCCTGGTTGTGGGCGTACCAGGGCTGGTAGCGGCCGCCGGGCCTGCGGTTGCGGGCGATCTCCTTGTAGACGGACTGGTAGGACTTGCCGATCCGGGCGGCGATCGACTTGACCGCCTCTCCGACGGCGATCCCGTCGGCGATCTCGATCCGGTCGTCCTGGGACAGGTACCGCGAGCTGATCGGCTTCTCCTCGACGACGGTCATGCTGCCAGCGTCGATGTACCAGTTCGATCCGGACGACGCCGACACGCCGACCAGCGCGGCGGCCTTCTGGCCCGACATCCCCGATCGGATCAGCTCGAAGTAGCGGCGCTTCGTGTCTGATGACGCCTTGTTCCATGCCCAGCGAGGCATAGCGGATCCCTTCGGTCAGGATTCGCTTCGTTCGTTAGAAACTGCCACGGCTCCAGCGGCCGGTTCTGCCAGGCCATGACCTCCTCGAGGATCTCGTCGATGACGTTGCTGATCGTCTCGTGGGACAGCTCGGTCCCGATCGTGGTCGCGAGGTGGTGCTCGATGTCGCGGATCGTCATCCCGCCCGCGTAGAGGCTGATGATCATCTCGTCCAGCCCGCCCAGACGGCGCGCGCCCTTGGGCACGAGCATCGGAGTGAACGTCCCCTCCCGGTCCCGCGGCACGTCCAGGGCCACGTCCCCGACCTCGGTCGCGACCGTCTTGGGCGTGGTGCCGTTACGCGAGTTCGGGAAGTGCTTCGCGTCCGGGTCGCCCTTGTCGTAGCCGAGGTGATCGGCGAGCTCGACGTTCAGCCCCCGCTCGAGTGCCGCCTTGATCATCGCCGGCAGCATCCCGCCGTCCCCAGTGAGCTTGACCTCGCCCGCGTCGATCCGGGAGAACAACCCGTCCAACGCACCCGACGCGACCAGCTCGGCAGCCATCGCCGACGTCGCGTCCTGCTTCTCGTCCGTCATGGACATACATGCTCCTCTCGAAAGGCCCGTGATCAGGCCTTACACAGACAAGTTGACACCCCCCTCCAACCGTTTGCCGCCGACCCGCAGCCACGGAAAGCCGCCCGGCCGCGCGGCCAGCATCCGCCACAACGTCCTGCGACTTCTGGCACGAGCCCGCGACAAACGCCTCAAGACCCGCTCGTCGATGGAGTCCAGAGTCCGCCACAGCGTCGAGTCCGAACCGCACGACCCGAACGTGCCGGCATGGCCGGCGAGCATCCGCTCGACCTGCGACAAGTTTCTGGCCCCCGCAGCGATCGCCGACGCCGCACCCACCAGCACCGCCCCGCGGCAGATCCGCTCGACCCTGCCCGGCCCGAACACCTCCGAGATCCGAGCGGTCAGGCCGACAGCGTCGGCGGTCTTACGCAGCAGCACCACACCCGCGTTCGCGACCAGCCCTTTACCGTCCCCGGTCAGTTCCAAACGCGCATCCCACGCGGTAGTCTCGCCCACCAGAAAGGTGCTCCGATCCTCAGCCCGACACGTCCCTCGACAAGACGTATCGTGCCAGTTCAGAGCACCTTTCCTATGCCTTGACTCACCTCACCCACAAAGGATCGAGGCTAGCAGAAGGCCCCTCGCACGAGTTCGGCTCCGTGGCGCCTTCTGCCAGTGCGGGTAACCGCTGGACTCAACGAGCATCCGGCCAGTGACGAGCGCGAAGTCCTGTGACCCACCCCAAGGACCACTTGGAGGGCAGAACCGCCGTATGCCCATTCCTCACCAGATGCCGTAATTAGGTACGCCTGACTAGGACGGTATGGTTCGTCGCATGAGTGCACGCGCCGAGGGCGGCGGGTGTGGCCGACCTGCCCGGGATCAGCCTCCGCAAGCCTGGACTCCGAGAGCGCCCGAAGATTACATTGCCGCTGGCGTGCGACCTCGCCGCCCCTCGACCGGTCAAGCACGGGAATTTACGGTCGCCGTAATGGCCGGTATCGCCTCAATCATTGCGGCCCTCGCTGCGGGGTACTGGGGGATTCGAACCGCCCGCCAAGCTAGTGGAAATCCCGCAGGGGGTCCCGAAGCTGATGCAGCCGCATCAAATTTCGTTTCCGCAATTTTCGGCTTCTCCATCTCTCTGGCGACTGCAGTCGTTGTCGGCGGGTACATCATGCGTGCTATTGCCCTATACCAGGCCGACCGTCGCTACGACGAGGTCAGGACTCGAGTCCAGGCCGCCGAAGACGCCCTCCAGGTTGCCCTTGAGAGTCAAGACCAGAACTTGGCTCTCCAGCGCATCTGGGCTGTCGTGCACGAACGTCTTGAGCAGTACCATCAGGACGCACAGCGCCAGGGGCGAATCGCGTTCTCGCGGGCAATGGGCGCGATGAGCCTAGGATTTCTCATATTGGCAGCTTGTGTTGCCGCGACATTCTTTGCTACTTCTGCCATCGGTATCGTTGTGACAGGTTCCCTGGGTGCAATCAGCGCGGGTGTAGCCGGATACGTCTCGCAAACCTACCTCCGCGCGTACCAAGATTCGGCCATCCACCTACGTGCATACTTCGCTCAGCCGGTCGAGGCATCTAGATTCCTCTTCGCGGAGCGTGCCATCGCTGTATCCGGGCTTCCTGACGCTGACCGTGCCGAACTTATGAAGGTGCTCGTGCACGCGATGGTTGCGGGTGGTCTCGGCAAGGCATCCGAGACACAGTAGCCATCCCTCGGTCGGGTGGTGGTGCCAGAGACTCAAAAGTCGATCGAGCGCTTCTGGGGGCGGCGCAGGACGACGGAGACGGCTGTCGGCCGCTCGTCGTCCTCGGCCTTGTCTTCGTCGTCACGGGTGTCGACGGGCTCGAACGCGCCGGTCGAGAGGAGGTAGCCGCCCTTGGTCGGCACGGCGTCGCGCATGCGGAACCGCAGGCCTGCACGGAGGTCCCAGTCGGTGATCAACTGTGTGCTGTCGCGGTCGAACAGGTCGACAGGGCCGGTCAGGACGTCGGTGTCGCCGTCGTCCCACGTCACGTGGGCCTCGACGTAGGAACCCGTGCGCTCCGTACGCTTGATGTTGAGGTCACCGAGCACCTCGGCGAACGGCTCCCCCAGGCGCAGCTCGAAGGCGACGGCCCGGAGGTGGTCGAAGTTGACGTCGTACTTTCGGGCAAAGTCGACGACCTCGTCCACCTCTGCGCCGGAGATCCCGGGGACATGGTTGCGCAGGTAGGTGGCGACCGTCGCAGGCTCCGGGTAGGCGAACCGCATGTGGTAGTGGAACCGGCCAGGACGGTTGAGCATGTAGTCGTTGACGCGGCTCAGCTCGTTGACCGAGAGGACGTAGAGGCGCTTGGTCACGCTCAGCCCGTCGAACAGGCTCAGGAACTGGTTCTGCGACTCGGCGTCCCCCTCGCTGGCGAACACCTTCTCGAACTCGTCGAAGACGACGACAGCCTCGCCGAGCTCGTCGAGGAACGACCCGAGCCCTGGCGTGGAGTGCTGCACGAGGACCGTCGGAAGCCGGTGCAGCTCGCGCATCTGCTCGGCGAGCATGCGGATCATCAGGCTCTTGCCCATGCCCTTGTCGCCGGAGAGGATGACCCCAAGAGACCTGTCCATCGCCCCGTAGCCGGTGACGATCCGCCGCACGCGGGAGGCATGGTTGCCGTAGATGGTCTCCTCGCCGGGGGCGAGCGGCTCGGCCTCGTGCAGGCTGTAGCCGCTCATCTGCGAGAACGCGATCGTGTAGGTGGCCACGGGCAGATCGTCGAAGGTCTGCACTGAGTCGTCGTAGAGCCGGAAAGCACCGCCGGAGGCGACGATCGTGGATGCGGGCATGGACGAGGTCTCGCTTTCGCTGGATCGTGGGGTGTAAGTGGTAGTACGGCTCCCGGGTCCAGGCGCTCAGCAGATCGGCAGCGAACCGCTGGCCGGTCGGTAGGCGCCATCGCGCTCGTCGAGCGCGGACTCCGTGAGGGTGACGGTGGCCGGCATGAGGAATGTCGCGACGAGCGCGGCCAGTCTCTGCTCGTCGCAGAGCACGCTGCTGGGGATTGCCCCAGTTGCACCGAAGAACTGCTCGGCACGCTCGACGAGGCTGGCGGTGCGGGCCACCCGGTCGGGGAAGTGCTCGGCGACGACCTGGCCTCGGCCGTACTCGGTGACGACCGAGTAGAGCACCCGGGGAGCGGCGCTCCTCTTCTCGGTGGTGCTCACGTACAGCTGCACGCCCCATGCGCGGCAGAGCGTCGCGATGGCGTTGACGACCACGTCGGGATCGGCCGGCCACTGTGCGACGTGCGCCCGATGGAGCTCGTGGATGTGGGCAGCGCGCTCGGAGGTGATCGTGCCGGCCAGGGTGTCGGAGGCGGCGAGGACCCCGACGCCCGCGCTCAGGCGCTGCTCGGGGGTCGCATAGTGGTCGTGGAAGACGACCCGGTCGTCGCGACAGACGATGAGGTCGTAGGTCGTCCGGGAGCTTCGGTCGGGCTCGGCGGAGTCGGCCCGTGTTCTGGTGGTGGTCATGGTTCGCTCCCTTCGAGGCTCCACCTGGTGGTTCGTGGTCAGCGTTCAGGCGACAGGCTCACCGAGTCCGGCGATGTAGGCGCGGACCCACGATGGCGTCAGACGGGGGCCGAACCGCTCGGGATCGACCACACGGACCTGGATCGGATTCCCGTTCTTGTCATTCCCGGGCAGAGTCGCATAGACCGATTCGCTGAACTCGTTCCCGATGAATGTCATGACATGTCGACAGCGGCCATTTTGGCAGGCGCAGACGGGAAACGGCAGGTCTTCTCCGTACTGGAAAGTGACGTGGTAGGCGAACTGTCCAGCGGCGCCGCGCTCCTTGCGAATCTTCCCGAGAATCGTCGCCATCATTCACTCTCCGTCGCTCTCAAACCTCTTCGGGCAGGGAATACCACTCGCCGCGTGGCCCGACTGCGTTACGACGGTGGATCACGCCGTCACGGGCATGTCCACGATGGCCTTTCCTTCGGCAGGACCGCAGAGCATTCGGCTCTGGAAAGCGCCAGCTTCGTGCCCGTCGTCAAATCTCACGACGTACGCGTCACCTGTGATGCGCTTGACGACGGTTGCGCACTGCCAACCGATTTCCTCACCCTTTTCCCAGCGAGGAGTCATGACGACGATCTCAGGCATTCCTCATTCACTCCCTCCGGGTTTTTGCATGCCGAATGGTTGCGGCCTGGTGGCCGTCACAGCCCGTCCGGCGCACACCGCAGGCGGCCGCTGTACACCTGGGACCTGCACGGTCTCGATTCATGGACCGGCCGACGCGGACGCGGGCGCTCCGTTTCGTGGTGCGAGCGGGCGCCCGCGTCCGTGGGGTAGCGGCGGTCGATCAGTCGGCCTGGCCGACCACGGCACCGTCATCGACGGCACCAGTCCCGGCTGCGTCGTCGTTGCTGTCATCGTCGAGGAGATCCGGGTCGATACCTTGCGCCCGTAGCGTGTTCTTCTTGTCGCGCTCGGTGAGGGCGTTGACGATCCGCTCGTAGCTGCTCTGGATCGGCGGGTTCTTCGCCGTTCCGTAGGACAGGACGTACTGGCTGTTCATCGCGCGGGTGAACGCCACGTAGAACATCCGCTTTGTGTCCTGGCTCATGGTCGTGTCTTCCTTGTAGAGGACGACGACGTTGTCGAACTCGAGGCCCTTGGCTCCGTGGATCGTCGAGACTACTAGGTCGGCCTTGGTCTCGAGGTTCTTCCGCTTGCGCTCCTGGTTCTTCTGCTTGTTGATGTTCAGCTTCTTCTGGGTGCGCTGGATCTCGAAGGACAGAAGGTTGTCGCGGAGCCGGTCGAAGAACGTCTCATGCGGCAGGGCGCCCTGGTTGCAGAGCGCGACCCACCCGTTGATGGTCGGGCTGTTCTCGATCCACCATTCGGAGATAGCGCGCAGGATCGCCTTCTCGACGTTCGGACTGCCTGCATTCTTCGTCAGCTTGTCCATGTTGTCCTTGATCCCCTGGGAGACCACGAACGCGGCGTTGCCCGGCAGGACCTGCAGGACGTCGTTCCAGTAGAGCTTGATGTACTTCGAGAAGATGTCCGTGGAGTAGACCCGCTCGCTGACGAGAGAGGCCACGTGCCGGCTCGGGTACTTCTTCTCGAGCGCCTCCTGGATCACCGCCACCTCACGGCGCGAGTAGGCCAGGAAGGCGACCTGCTCGCCCCGGTCGAGGCACTCGTCCACGTACTGGGGCACGACGACGTTACGCACGAGCGGCTGCAGGTCCTGGTTGACGAAGTCCCTGAGCCGGGTGACCTCGTGGTGGTCCAGCGTGACCTTCTGCTGGAACGAGTCCGCCGTGGGAGCCACGAGCGAGTTCGCCTGCAGCTGGATGTTCGCGAACTGGTTGGTCTCCAGCCCGCCGAGCACGACGTTGGCGAAGTCCAGGATCTCCTGGTTGCTTCGGTAGTTCGTCGTGAGCCTGAAGGTCGCGAAGACCCCAGAGCCCTCCAGCGTGTTGAGCGCTCTCGGGTTCGCCGATCGGAACTCGTACAGGGTCTGCGAGGCGTCACCGACGATGAACAGGCTCTGCGCGTGCTTGGTGATGTACTTCAGCAGGTAGATGAACTCGAAGACCGAGTTGTCCTGGACCTCGTCGATGATGAGGTACTGCGACTGGACGTGCGCGGGCTCGGCCATGTCGTCGATCCGCTGGTAGCAGATGATGATCTGCAGCTCCAGCGAGGTCTGCTGGATGCGGTTGAGCAGCGCGATCACCGCGTCGAAGTGGATCTCGACGAAGGTGTTCAGCGCCGTGAACGCACCGGTCTTGTTCTGGTCGACCTCCAGCAGGCGGGTGCGGAACTGTGCTGCGAGCTGGTTGTTCGGGTAGAAGATGTCGATCGAGTTGATGATCGTGTCGATCGCGGAGACCTTGTGGGTCGGGTGATTGAGCGCGTAGATGTCGATGATCTTCCGGGCGATGGTCATCGAGCCGACGTTCGGGTTCTTCTCCGTGATGTTGTCGGCCGCGGCGTTGGTGAACGACAGCACCGTGATGTCGCCGGCGGGGACCCCGCAGGCCTCGAGGTACTTGATGCGCTCGAGGATCACGGTGGACTTGCCTGTCCCGGCACCGGCCTGGGTCATGACCAGCGGCTCGTGCGTGGTCAGGGCGTCGAGCTGCTGCTTGGACAGGTGCGCCGGCAGCGCCGGGGGCGAGGCCGGAGCCGCGGGAACGGTCAGCTGGGGCTTCATCTGCTCGAGGTGGCCGAGCGTGTGGTTCATCAGCAGGCTGAGGTTCTGCTTCGAGAGCGTCGCGGCGACCTGGTCGGAGAAGGTCTGCTCAAGCGTCCGGTGGATCGAGCGGTAGGCCTCGAGCGGGACGTTGTAGTTCTCCAGGTAGCGCAGCTGGACGGCGAGCATGTTCAGTTGGTCCTGGGTCGGGCTCGCGGGCATGTCGGCGATGTACCGGCAGACCTCGTCGGCGATCGCCTCGGAGTCCCAGATCTCGGCCAGGCGCGTGATGCGCTCGTAGATCGGGTACGCACGCAGCCACTCGTCGAGGTCGTCGAGGTTGGACCCGGTCAGCCCGGCGCGAGCCAGCATCTCTTCGACGAACTCGCGGGCGTTCTCCAGCGGGCTGGTGTCCCACTGGAGGAGCACCGCGGCGTCGTGGTTGCCGTAGCCGGCCGTGGGCGAGACCAAGGTCGCGCGCTCCGGCTCGGGGAGGCCCTTCTTGAAGAAGTACAGCTCCATCCGGTACTGGATGACGAGGTCACGCGTGGGCCTGTCTCCCGACTTGTCCTCGTAGAGCATGAGCGCCTGCGGGGTCATGTCGAGCAAGACGTCCCAGTCGTCGTGCCGGCTGGTGGTGGTGTCCACGACGAAGCGGTCGTCGACGTGCGGAGCCGGGAGCGTGAACGACCCGCCGGCGTTCAGGGCGCGGCGGGTGATCGGCGCGAGCGGGATGGACGACGTCGTGATGTCGTGCTGCGTCGAGCTCTGCTTGACCTCGATGTCGTTGCCCAGGGCGTAGGCCGTGTTGGTCGCGGTGTTGATCGGCAGCAGGCTCTCGTTGAGCAGGCCGGTCTTCTTGCCGGACCCGGTCAACTTCGAGGAGAAGAACTTCGGGTCGGCGGCCTTGTGGGTGACGGCGGCCGTCGAGAGGTCGATGTCATCGAGCAGGATAGGCATGATGTCGTCTTTCGTCAGCCGGGTAGTGGGGTGGGATCGAGAGAAGAGGAAGTCGGTCGGCACAGCCGTTCTGACCAGAGCCGGATGGTCGATCGACCGCTGCACGGCGAGCATCGGCCGCGGTCGCATATCCGGGTCATGGGTGCAGGTGCGAACACGGACGGGGCTCTCGTCAGCCGACGAGCCCCGTCCGTGTTCCTCTCAACCCAACCCGTCAGGGGCCGTGAGGCCCCTGAGTCCGGGGTCTGTGGCGCAGCCACACCCCGGACACCACGCGCTACCCAGGCACGTGGTCGTTCATCAGCGGAGCTTCTCTCCTGGGGTAAGCGCCGGCAGGGACCGTCGGCCTCAGGTGCCCAGGAGAGGCCGAGACGAGGGATCCGTCTGGATCGACCTCGTTCAGCCCGAGCATGATGCCCATATCGTGCAGCTCGTCCGTGCTCCGGGCGTGGACGACGAGGTTGTTCAGGCGGCGGCGAGCTTCGTAGCCGGCTGATGGTGCTGAGCGGCCATGGCAGGCACGGGTGTCCTACGTCCCGTGCGACGCGGGGCGCCGAGCTGCCCTACATCAGCAGCAGTGCCGGCTCCTCGGACCACTGCATCGTGACGGTGCTGAAACGCTTGACATGGGCGTGAACCGCGTACCGCCAGACCTCGTCCGTGGTCGCGTCGTACGTCTTGGTGCCGGTCGCGTAGATCGTGGGCCCGTGATCGCTGTGCACCGGACCGAGCAAGGCCAGGACGTCTGCCAGTTCCCCGCGTTCGTCCTCGTTCAGCGGCAGGTACGCCATGAACACGGGCTCCACGTCGTTACGCGCCTGCACGGGCTCGTCCGGCTGGTCCAGGCTGGAGACCCACCCGAACCGGTCGGCGCTGCCGAACTCGATGGCTTCGTTGGTCCAGACCTCGGCAGTCGCGTACACCACCAGATACCCGTGCTTGGGCAGCAGGTCCAGCGTGAGAGCGTCCTCGGGACGCACATGGTGCTTCGACATCTTCTTCTCTCCGCTCTCGGGTGCGTAACGGTTACGCGGTGTTGACGGGCAGCCCGGTCAGGTCCCGGGGGGCACCATGCGCTCCAGCACCACCTCGTCCAGCGGACGCACCAGCCACGTCGATGAGGTGGCGGGCACACCCAGAGCGCCCCTCCCCCCGGTGTGCCGGAGAAGGGACGCTCAGCGCGATGCCCGGCTGGTGCTCGATCAGTCGTCCGACGCGGGCGAGGGCATGCTGACGGCCTGGGCCGTGAGCAGCCGGTCCTCGATCCAGGTGCGCACGGCCTTGCGGGCAGGTCGCGCGCCCTGGGAGTCGACGTAGGTCGTCTCGGCAAGGGCATGCAGCTCGTCGTCGGGCATCTTCGCGGGCAGGGCGCTGGCGAGGCGCGTGTTGACCTGAAGGATCCGCTCCCGTTCGGCGGCGTAGTCCGTCGCGACGATCTCCCGGTAGGTCGCTTCGCTGATGGGGTTGAACCCGAGAACGAGGGAGAACCGTCCCAGCAGCTCGGCGTCGAAGTGATCCGCCAGGGCCTTGACGAGGCTCTGGTGCGAGATCGTCGTGGGTTCGGAACCGAACCCGACAGTCTTACCGCTGAGGGACTCGCGTGCTGCGTTGGTGGTGGCCACGATGATCGCCTTGGAGAAGTCGATGGCCCTGCCTCGGCTGGTCTTGATCGAGCCCTCGTCGAGGGCGGACAGGAACAGGCGCTGCACTGAGCTGTCGCACTTCTCGAACTCGTCCAGGAGGATCAGCCGGTGCGGGTTGGACTCCAGGGTGTCGAACGGGAGCTCGGCGTTGGAGTCGTAGCCGACGTATCCGGCCGGCGACCCGATGATGCGGGCCATGGCGGCCGGCGAGTTGTACTCGGTCATGTTGAGGATGATCGGGTCCTGGTCGGTGGTGTGACGGGCGACCATCTTCGCCGTCTGGGTCTTTCCGACGCCGGAGGCGCCAGCGAACATCCACGCGATCGGGGTGGTGCGCGGGAAGAGGTTCAGCTCCTCGCGCGCGAGCCGGTCGACGAGCTGGTCCAGGACCTGGTCCTGCCCCTGGATGCTCTGCTTGAGGCTGGCCTCTAGCTCCTGCACGTCGAACGTGTGCTTGACGGCGTTGCCGGTGAGCAGACGCCTGGCGACTGCGAGAACCCTGGTCTCGGTGAGCGGGACGTTCGGGGTGGCTTGCAGCACCTGAGCGACAGGGTTCGGGCCGGCGGCCTGCGCTTGGGTGGTGATGCGCTTCTGCTCCAGCACACGATCGGCCATCGCCCGGTCGAGCAGCGTGATGGCGTTGTCAGGTCGGTGGGACCCGGCTCGTGAGTTCTGGTCGGCGATGCGGACGACCTCCTTGAGGACGTTGTCGTCCACGGTGATCTGGTGCTGGTAGTGCGCTACCAGACCGGCACGTACGGTACCGAGCACCTCGAGGGTCTGGGGCGCGGTGAGCTCGTCGACGACCAGTCGGGAGAAGCGGCGGCTGAAGGCCGGGTCGTTGTCGAGATCGCGCGATTCCTGACTCGTGGTCGCACCGATGACGCGCAGGTCACCGCGGGCGAGGGCAGGCTTGAGGATCTGTGCGATCTTCGAGTAGCTCGGGTCGCGGCCGGAGACCAGGAGGTGGATCTCGTCCATGAACAGGACGACCTTGTTCCTGGGGTTCCGTGCGTACTCGACGACGTCTTTGACCTTCGCCTCCAGGGTGCCGACGATGCCGGACCCCGCGACGAGGTCGGAGATCGGCAGTTCGAAGACCGTGTGGCCCTTGAGCTGGTCCGGGATCAGCGTGTCGCCCAGTTCGATGCGGCGGGCGATGTCCTCGACGATCTTTGTCTTGCCGACGCCTGCGGCACCGATGAGCAGCGCGTTGCTCTTGGTCTTGCCGATGAGGACGGCCAGCGTCTGCTCGATGAGCGTGTCGCGGAACCGGGTCGGGTCGGCATTCTTGAAGCGCTCGTTGTAGTTCACGAGCATCTCTTCGACAGCATCGCCGATGCTGTTGCCGCCCGAAGGCGGCCCTGCGGGCGGGAGCCTTGTCGGGAGACCACCTGACGACGAGCCGGCACCGTTGGTCGCGTCGTCTTCGGAACCATCCGGTGTGAAGTTGGCGAGTCCCATCGCGGGGCTCCTCTCTGGGCATGGCTGGGCAGTTGGGTGGGCTGTGGTGAGATCTGTGTGGCGGGCGCTGCCTGCAAGGTGTCGCCGATGCGGGCCCGTGCGGCGGTGCATGATGCACTGGGCTCGGGTCGTCATTCCGCGGCTATCGGGCGACCTTGTTCCCGGTCACGGTGAACTGGTCGCCGTAGAGCAGCCGCAAAGACGTGTAGGCGTCGCGGGTCTCGCTCGTGTGGTCGCGGAAGTCGATCTCGTCGAGGTTCTGGTCGACCCAGATCAGACCGTCCGCGGCCACACTCATATACCTGGCAGCCGACGCGCTCTCGCGGCGGGCCGCCCTGAAGGCGTCCATCAAGGCGCGCTCGGCGCGCCGACGCTCGTCCTCGGCGATGACGGGCACCTGGCCCGCCTCGATCGTCAGGTCGGGCTCGCGCTCACTGGGATCGCCCAGGTAGCCGAGCCGCCGACGGAGCCGGGACAGGTCGGCATCCTCGTCGTCGGTCTGGGTCTGAAGATGCCAAGGCTGGAGCTCGGCGAGCAGATTTCTCGGGTTCTGCGTGTCGAGCCACCGTGCGATATCGGCTCGTTCCGTGTCGGTGGCAGTCTCGGCGACCGCACCGATAGCGGCCAGCCTGAACCGGCCCGGGTTTGATGCCGCTGCTGTTTGAGTCCGAGAGGATGAACAGCATGCCGAAGAAGATCGATCCCCAGCTGCGTGCGAGGTGCGTGCGACTGGTGCGCGAGCACCAGCAGGAGTACCCCACCCTGACCGCGGCGGTGACAGCGGTAGCCCGTCAGGAAGGTGTCTCGAAGGAGTCGGTGCGGCGTTGGCTGGCCCAGGCTGACGTCGACGACGGAACCCGGCCCGGTGTCACCAGCGAGGAGTCCGCAGAGGTCAGACGGTTGAAAGCCGAGGTCAAGCGGTTGCGGGAGGACAACGAGATCCTGCGGAAGGCCTCGATTTTCTTCGCGGGGGAGCTCGACCCCCGAAACCGCTGACCTGCGCGTTCATCGACGAGATGAGGAGCCAGGGCTACGCAGTCGAGTCGATCCTCCGCGTCCTGCACCAGCAGGGCCTGCCGATCGCTGCGAGGACCTACCGGGCCTGGAAGCGCCCGACCCACATCGCGGACCGCACGATCACCGACGCCGTGGTCGAGGACAAGATCCGCGACCTCGCGTGGACGTTCAACGACGTCACCGGGCGCAAGCAGATGACTCCGGAGGGCCTGTACGGGCGGCGGAAGTGGCTCGCCCTGCTGCGCCGCCAGCACGGCCTGGCCGGCACGTCCCGTGGCGCGGTCGACCGGGCGATGCGGACCCTGGGCCTTCAGGGTGTCGTCCGGGCGAAGAGACTACGAACCACCATCGCGAGCCCGGACGGGAAACGTGCCGGTGACCTGCTGAGCCGCGACTTCACGGCCCCTGCACCCAACCGTGTATGGGTCACCGACTTCACCTACGTCCGCACCTGGGCCGGGTTCGTCTACGTCGCGTTCGTCCTGGACGTGTTCGCCCAGCGGATCGTGGGCTGGCACGCCAGCTCCAGCAAGAAGGTCGAGCTGGTCATGACCCCGCTGCGGATCGCGCTGTGGCAACGCGAGAGAGATGGAAACCCCGTTTCACCTGGGAGTTTGATCCATCACAGCGATGCCGGGTCTCAATACACAGCGATTCGCCTGACCGAGCACCTCGCCCTGGAAGGCATCAACCCGTCGATCGGAACCGTAGGCGACGCCTACGACAACGCCCTCATGGAGACCATCAACGGCCTCTACAAGGCCGAGTGCATCCGCACCACCGTGTTCCACGCCGGCCCTTACCGCACCCTCGCGGACGTCGAGTACGCGACCGCCGGCTGGGTCGACTGGTACAACAACCGACGCCTCCACGGCACCCTTGGGATGCTCACCCCGATAGAGTTCGAAACGCTCCACTACCAGGCCCTCACCCGAGAGCCCGAACCCGCAAAGTAGCGGCAAGGAACCCGGGCCGGTTCAGCCTGGCTTCCCCGAACGGGCGCCTCGTGAGCAAACCGATCGCACCTTCGAGGGTGTCGATCCGGCCGGTGGCCCGTTGGATACGAGGCGAGAGGTCGTAGCGGTACGGGATCGGTGCTCCGAATTCCCAGATGCTTTGGCGGATCTCACGCATCAGGTCCAGGATGAGTCGTTCAGCCGCTGTGACGGTCTCTCGCTCTGCGTCGCGAGGTGATCTGACCATGGCCGTCATCCTCCTTCTCGAGAACTTTGGGTGCGGGCTACCCGTCGTGGGGAATGTGTGTGCTTGAGTCGCCGTCGACGCCGAGGAGCGCACGCAGGTCGGTGATGACCTTGCGGTCGTCGGTATCGATCGGGATCCGGACGACCAGGTGCTCCCGCCCGGAATCGGACTCGGCGATGTCCCACTGGATCGGGCGGATGGCGTTGAGATCACGCAGGAGCGTGAGGACCTCGAACATGGAGCTGGTCCTTCCTGGTCAGAGCAGCCAGCACCAAAGGGCAGACATGTGGCTCTGGCTGTTCGGATGGAATGCAAGAGGCCCGGACCGGTCCGCCGTCTGACTTGACTCTGCGAACGGACCCGTCCGGGCGTTGTCTTCTGCTCAGTGCTCCTACCGGCGCTGGTGCGACATCCCCATGTGGGGCTGTCGGCCTCCGGCGCCCCACTCCTTGCCATCCCCGTCTGGAGGTCAAGCTCCCTACGGCCTCGGTGAGCAGAAGAAGATCGGGTGGGAGCCGCGACCACGTCGAAACGGCGAACCTGGTCCGCTCCCTCTCCGGCACGCTCGTCGTTGCGACGGAGCCGGCCGAGCTCAGATGACCATGCCCAGGAGCTTCTGTCTGATGCTCGGGTCGATATGGCGCATGCCGTGCGCGTACCGCTGGGCGGACTGGACCATGTCGTTCCAGTCCATCGCCGAACACGGCGCGTAGTACAGGTTGATCGGGTGGTCCACACGGGCCGACGGCGGGTACCACTCGAAATCGGTGATCATCAGCGAGAGCCGACGACGGCGATCAGGGCTGGCATTGATGTAGTCCCAGACCTGACGGAACTGGGTTCCGCCGGAGACCTTGGGGACTCGGCGGAACTCCTTCCAGATCTGGCTCACCGACCTGTTCTGGACCTTCAGCATGACCTCCTGGGACAGGATGTGACTGAAGGAGTTGAAGTACAGGTTGACGTTGAGCTTCTTGGCGACCTGGATGAGCATCATGACCGCCTCCTGGTAGTTCTTCTCGCTGATCGACCCGGAGGTATCGACGAAGACGTGCAGGTCGGGCATGTAGTGCGTTGACGTGACGCGGCCCGGTTTGTTGAAGTCGTCCGGGTTGCGCCGGTTCGCCTTGGCGAAGCTGGTGCGCGAGCTGCGGAAGATGTTCTGCGAGTGGTTGACGGTCCCCATCCGCCTCAGGACCCTGGTCAGGTCCTTGAAGAGATCGAGCTTGCTCGGTGGCTGCTTGCGGAACTTCACCCGTGCCGAGCGGCCGCTCGGAATGCCGGGTCGGTTCCTGACCGCCTGCATGGCGGCTCGCGCCGCCACACGGGGCAGCGCGGTGAGCTTGGACAGCGTCCGGTTCGACACCACCTTGACCGGTGAGGCCAGCGACTGGTTGATGAGCTTCCACTCGGTCGTGACCTTGCCGTGCACGGCACGGGCGTGAGCCTCAACGTTGACCAAGACCAGCGTCAGCGGGCAGAACAGCTCCCCCGCGGTGAACGGCAGGATGCCCGTGGTCACGCCTGTGCCGTGGTGCGACGCCTGCTGGCGTTCCTGATCCACATAGAGCATGAGCATGTGGATCAGGACGCGTGCGAACGAGTGCTCGTCGTTCTCGTCGGCGTCACTCTTGCGCAGCAGGAGCGACTCGGTGAGCCCGTTGAGCGACAGCTTCACGAAGTCGCCGAGGAGCTTGCGGGTATCGGGGGGCAGCGACGAGGCCATCACCGAGGTCTGCTGGACGAGCCAGGCCTTGAAGTCGTTGAAGGCGCCGCTGGACTGGAACCAGAATCCCAGCGTGTCGGGGTGGTAGGCGTAGGCCAGGGACGCGAAGAACAGGCTGTCGTCGTTCGCGCCTCCCAGCAGCCCCTTGGCCGCTGGGATGACGTCGTCCTGGGCCGTGTAGAGCACGGTGGGCCCTGGTGCGGGCAGCTTGTTCCTGTGCCCTGCCTGGGCGGCGAACATCTCCCGCACCGGCAGGGAGGTGTTCTGATCGAAGTTGACCAGGGTCTGCCCGAGCAGTTCCTTGACAGCCTGCTCGCTCGGCGGTTGCACGGTCTCGCCGAGGCAGTCGAGGACGAGCGGCAGGATGTCGCCGGTGAGGTCGGTGCCCTGCGTGTTCGTGATGCTCACCGGCGACGCGGAGTTCAGCGGCCGCAGCAACGGATCGACGAGCGTCGCCTGCACCGCGGTCATCGGGTCGTAGGGTCCCGTGCACGGGATGAGGTGCAGCGGGTCGAGCACAGCGGGCTTCTGGTTCGTGACGGTGATCGTCATGCTCTACTCCGTTTCTCCAACGGTCGTGAGGTCGTTGCCGCGGCGGGCCAGCGGTCCGCCTCCCGTCACAGGAAGGCCGACAGAGCAGGCTTGACACTGTTGGCGATCGCCGTGTCGCTGTCGATGAAGGCCTCGAGGTTCTGACGGTTGACGTGCTGACCGGTGACCATCTCCAAGAGGGTTCGGATGTGCTCCGCCTCGATCTGGTTCATCCCCTGCGCGAGCTGCTCGATGAGGCGCGTGTTGTCGTCGTTCTCCTTGAGGGCGTACAGCAGGGAGCCGGACTTCTCGTTGTCGGTGAGCAGACCGATCTGGTCGGCCAGGTCGGTGACCGTGGTGGCCGCCTTGAGCCCTGCGTAGCAGTTAGGCGTGGGCACGTTGACCCGGGAGGTCTGGGCACTGCCGGCACCCGAGGCGAGGTCCTCCGCGATCGCCGCAATGACCTGAGTGGCGAAGAGGGTGTTGCCGACCTTGGCCTCGACGATCTCGTGCAGTTCCGTGTCCTCTCGCCCCTGGGTCTGGGTCGGGGTCGAGAGATACCGAGCAAGCTGCTGCTGATCGACCTTGTTCAGCCACTTCGACAGGTTCTCGATGGTGCGTGGCGTGGTGATCTGGTTCATCTCCTCGCCGGAGTCGAACAGCTCGGCCATGGTGACCGTGTCATCGTCCTCGTCGTCGCTGCCGTCGGCCACGATGGCGCTCAGCGTGGACTTCTGAAAAACCAGGGCCGGGAACTGCGTGAGAACCTTCTTGACCCAGGGGTTGATGGCGTCACCGAGGATCCGGATCAGCGTCGGTGCGTCGGGCTCCACGTGGTAGATCGCGAAACGCGAAAGGCTGGCCTCGTCGAGCGTGGTCACGTTGCCCTTGTCGTTGCCGGCGACCATCAGGCGGACGTTCTGCGGCAGCTCGACGTGCCCCATCTTGCGCAGGGTCACCAAAGTCAGGGCACCAGAGGTGACGTCAGTGGAGGTGCGGTTGATCTCGTCGAGGAAGAGGATCGGCCACTCGCGCGGGTTCGCCAGCGCGTAGTCGATGGCGTCCTGGATGACGTGGTGCGGGTAGAAGAGCTGCGTGTAGGACTTCCCGTCCGCGGTCGGCACCAGGCGCGCACCGGTCAGGTCGGCCTTTTCGGCGAGCTGGTTGACCGGCAGCACGAAGGCTCTGGTGCCCATGGAGTAGGCGAGGTCGTCAACGAAGGACGACTTGCCGATGCCGGACTCGCCCATGAGGGCGGGGACAATGCCCACCTCCAGGTCCTGCTTGACGATCTCGGTGAGAGTGTCGCTGAACTTCATGATCGATGACGTTCCTTCTGTGATGAGCGGGATGGGAGGAGACCGCTGTCCGGGCTGTGGCAGCACGCGGATCTGCGCGGGTGTGAGGGCCCGAGATACCGGTCGAGTTGATGGCGTTGTCGTGGACACCCATGAACACCCGGGCTCAGGCACCGGAGGAGCGTCGACCCGGGGGTGCGGGTCGACGCAGGTCAGCTGCCGCGCCACGAACACGCCTGCACACCCGGCGAGGAGGGCGCCAGCAGCGCGGACCCCGAGGCCGACGACGCCGTCTGGTGCGGTAAGGAGAGCGCCGAGGTGTGAACCGAGACCTCGGCCGCTGGCGGAAGGCGCCAGCCGCCTACCGCCACCCGATCGCGCTGCGCGCGATACAGGCCCTGCTCCACCGGTGCTCGCCGCTGCTGGGCCGACGCGCGAACCAGTGCCGGACGAGCAGGCGCGCCACAGGGCCAAGCACAGTCGACGCAAAGAGTCAGGAACTCGACTGCGCGGAGGCTTCGCGATCGGCCACCAGCGCCGCGGCGCGGTCCAAGAGGAAGGGCCGTCCGTTACGGCGCTGACTGTGCTTGGGGCGCGGGGGGATGATCTCCACCGCCGCGCGGTAGAGCAGCCAGGCGACGTCACTGACGGAGTACTCGATGCCGAGGGCGTTGTAGGCCCGCAGCTGTGTCCTCATCCACCCGTGGAGCGAGGCGAGGACGGAGAACTCCCAGCGCGAGAGATCGTGGTCGAAGTCCTCGGGAGCGCGAAGCTGATGACGCGCGGTGGCCAGGGTCTGCTCGACGATCTCCTGGGCGTACGGGATCTCGGGCATCGCCTCGTCTGTGTCGATGTCCGATGCCGAACCGGCCGCGGACTCGCGGGCCTTCAGTGCCAGCTCGGCATAGAGGTCCTCGTACGAGGCGAATGCTGCGCTCTCGGTCGCCGAGTTGGCGTGAGCAATGATTCGCTCGGGCACTGAGTGACGCGTGAAGGTCGCCCAGTGGTCCAGGAGCAGCTCGTACCAGCCGTGCTCCTCGCGTAGCACGCGCTTGGTCGCTGCGTTCGGGAAGTCGTGGAAGTTCTTCGGGAGCGCGGCGAGGAGATGGAACCCCTTGCCGGACATGGACAGCTCCGAGTAGAGCGTGCCGGGCAACCGGAGCAGGTCGGTAGCGACCTCTGGCGGGCAGTCTGGCTCGATGTCCAGGACGAGCAGCCCGTCGGTCTGGGCCTGCAGATAGAACGCATTGTTCGCCGCATCGGGGATTGCCCGCGTGAGCTCGCCCAGAGTGACCAGGCAGGACTGGTCTTTGGCCCACGCGCCTCGGAGCCGGCCGAAGTCGAGTAGGTGCCGGATGTCGATCGGTGCCTTGTGCGTCGGCGGTTTGTCGTGACCCTCGGGATCGTCGTCTCCGATCTGGCCGGAGATGGTCCACCGGGATGCGTCCGCGAGAGCGCGGATCGCGGGGTTGGCGTAGAACTGCGGGAACCAGGCGTAGGGGTCGGCTGGCA
Organism: Promicromonospora aerolata; assembly: GCF_042682255.1. Taxonomy (NCBI): domain Bacteria; kingdom Bacillati; phylum Actinomycetota; class Actinomycetes; order Micrococcales; family Promicromonosporaceae; genus Promicromonospora; species Promicromonospora aerolata. Next base: position 278,347 of record NZ_JBHUHF010000001.1, on the reverse strand, counting down.
TCATCGCTCGTGCACGCTTTCGGTCGGCCGGGCTGAGGAGAAGTAAAGACGAGACCCCCGTACTGCGCGGATGCCAGTACGGGGGTCTCATCGGTGGTCAGCGAGGATCAGCCCTCGTAGGTGATCCCGGCCTGCGGAGCCTGGCCCGGGTTGTTCCAGGGACCCGCGGCAGCGCCGACGGCGGAGCCGGTGTCCTTGAGCGAGGCGTTTTCGGCCTCAAGACGCGCGAGCTTCTCCTGGAGCGTCTCCTCCGTAGCGGGAGCCGGGGCTGCCGCCACGGCTGACGGCTGGTCCGGGACCTGCCAAGGATCGGAGGTTGGCGCGGCCGCCGGCTGCGGGGTCGGGAAGGACAGGCCATCCTCGACCTCCGTACCGTTCGAGGCGCCCTGCGCGTCACCGGTGGGCTGGGCCTCGGAGGCCTGGACCGGAGAGAGCGGAGTGTTCAGCACGATTCCGCGCGCACGGAGCTCGTTCACGTCGACGCCGACGTTGTAGTACCGCGGCTTCTCGTGGACGATCACCTGGTCCAGAGCCAGGCCGCGGTTGTTGAAGTTTCGCGGCTTGTACACGCGCAGCACGAGCGTGACGTCGAGGCCCTGCGCGAGCTCCTGACCGGAGTGGTCCTGGTCGTAGGTGCCGTCGCCCTTGTCGGAGGGGATCACGATCGTCGGCAGGCCGGTGCCCTTGGAGTCGATCGCGTAGTTCATCCCGCTGTCGGGGTTCTTCCTCGATGTGTAGCAGCGCTCGGCGACGAAACGCTCTTCAAGGGTCGGGGCACCCGGGTTGGCGAGCTGGACCTCAGCCTCGGTGATGGTCACGGTCGTATGCGGCTTCTCGACCGGGTTCATGCCGTTCTTCACTCTGCGCAGGTCACTTGCCTCAAGCTCCGCTCCTTCGATGAGGCGGGTGAGCCGGGCGAAGGCGAGCTTGCCGCGGATGAAGACGCTGCTGCCCTCGGTGAGCTGAGTGGCGGAGACGGAGTAGGTGGCCATGGCGGACGTTCCTTCGGTCGGTGGATCTGTGGTCTATCAAACGTCTATCAACAAGTGCACTGTATGATGCCCACTCGCTCATTCTATCAAGGCTCGGTTCGACTCCAGTAGGTCACTGATACATGAGTCGAATGCTCGCTCGCACTGGTGATAGAGGTAGGGCACAGGGATGCGGATCCGGTTCACCAGGCAGCCGTGACGGAGTCGGAGCCCTCGGGCCATAGGGCGCCGCCGATCCCGGTCAGGTGGAACCGATGGCTGCGGCAACAAAACAGGCGGCCCGGGCCGGCCTCGTGGTGGGCGGACCTCGGTCCTCGCCGATGGGGCCTGACACTGATGGGCCGGCGGGCGTACTCGAGGGCCCGCAGCCGCCATGCGCCCCTGACGCGGCTCGCTGTTCTTCGTGGGCTCAGACCCTCTGGCAGGCCGTGGCACGGCGTGCCGGCCAGTGGGCGCGGCCCTGTTCACCACATGACGCCACCCGGGACCGGCGCCAGCCGGTCCACCGCACGCTTCTGCGCAGAGCACCCCGCGATCCACGACTTCCAGAGCTGGGCGCGGCGGGCACGCTTCGGCCCGGTACCCGGATCAGCTGCGCTGATCCCCCGCAGGGACTGCGCAGGCTCGCGGGCGCCTCAGACACAAAAAAGCCCCGCCCGAGTCGGGCGGGGCCTGCTGCGCTGGCCGGGAATCGAGGTCGTGGCCCTTCACGCCGCGTCGGCGTCGCCGAGGTCGATCAGGAAGCCTCGGGCTTGACCGTTCGTCATCATGTCCTTGAGGTGCGCCACGAACATCGCTCGCTGCGCGGCCCGACGGTCAGCGAGGAGGTCGTAGTTCCGCAGCGCCGACATGTCGATGATCCAGCCATCCTCGCGGGCCACGACTCGCGCGAGCTCGGATCCACGCGGGACCGCCAAGCCAGTGAAGTCGTGGTCGAACTCGGGCGCGACGTCGAGGCGCTGCTCCGGTTCGTCGATGTAGAGCGTGTCGGAGTCGACCAGCCGGCCACTCTTGTCGAACGCCGAAAGAGAGACCCGGTCGGCCCGCGAGAAGTTGTCGACATAGACCGCCGTGACGCCCTCGTCGAGGATGAAGGTCGTCCGGTCGAGCTGCTCGCGCACGCGGGTGCGCGCTTCATGGCACCACAGGACGTGCCGGGCCTCGTGGAAGCCCTGGAACTCGTCAGGGCCATGGATCTCGGGTTGGGGGGCGGTCATCGATGCACTCCTTACACGTGCGCGGCTGGGGAGTCCGTGATGCGCCGGGGTCAGGACGGCGGCATCGCCGGGTGCATACTGCGATCATGCCTCATGAGTGGAATTATTTCCACTGGTGTACCGATCGGCAGGGGTCCCCGGCTCAGCACGGCCCGACGGTGAACGCCTCAGGTCACCAGGGCCGGCTTCCACCACTGGTCTCGTGAGCCGCAGGCCCGCCTGATGGCATACAGATCCCGGATCGACGACATCAGGGCCTCGTTCTTGGTGCCACTGATCAGGCGCATCAGGAGCCGTGTCACACGTCCGGGCGATCTGGGCACGGCGTCCTCGCCCAGGAGGTGCAGGAGCAACCCGGCCGTGAGCTTCGGGTCGTCGCCGTACCGGTCGCGGACGACATCCAGGGCGTGATCGGAGTCGGAACGGATGAGGGTGAGCGCGTCATGGGTCTCCACCACGAGCCGGATCATCCGCTCACGCCTACTGAACCCCTCGCTCGGGAGCACGACATCAGGGTGGAGCGTCACCACAGCGCGCCAGAGCGGCTCGATGACGTCGGTGGCGGTGTAGATGGTCAGGGCCTGCTGCCCCTCGACGACGATCTTGCGCAGGCCGCCGATGGCGAGGCCGACGAGCAGGAGGACCAATGTCAGGAGGTACACCTGCCCCCTGAGCTCGGAGGTGTCGGCCGCACCCCCGGACAGGGAGTACCACCCGAGTGCGACGTAGACCATGGTGCCCACCGCCGCGACGGCGATCATGATCAGAGACAACCGGGCAACGATGGGCTGCCCGGTTCTGACCAGCGCGGACCAGCAGCCAACCGCGACCACCAGGGCAGTGACGGCCATAGTGGCTTCATACAGGCCGTAGTAGGCCATGCCGGCCGGCGACCCAGCAGCCTCGAGGTGGGTGTAGAGGGTTCCGTCCGCGTGCGTGGGCACGAACCACACGAGTGTCGCCGTCAGCACCCCGATCGCGGCGGTCACGGCCCAGATCTTGCGGGCGGCACGAAGGGTGACGGACCTTCGACGGAAGGTGAGCATCAGCAGGATCGAGGAAGTCTGGGTCACGAGGAAGGTGAGGCGCTTGAGCAGGTCGATGACCGGCACACCCTGGACGGGTTCGAGCTCACGCAGCACCGCAGCGATGAACATCGTGATGACGGCGTACCGCAGCAATTTCGATCGGTCACCGCGCCCCTTGTGGACGAACGATATGAGCACGACGGTCGCGGCGGCGACACCGACGATGAGGACCGAGAGCATGGTAGGCCTCCTGCTTCTGCGCAGATGAAGTCGAACACGGCACCTTGCTCGCGACAACGGCCTGTCTCGAGCTACTCGGCGTTTCCGTCCCGGCAGTCGAGAAGGAAGCGCGGCACGATCGAGGACAAGTTCAGGAACGAGGTTCGGACGGCAGACCAGCCAGAGACTCTCGCCCCGACTTCTGCTCGCAGGCTCTGCACGAGTCCGGGCTCATCCTTGGTCATGCGGCTGCGGCACATCATCGAGCTGTTCGCTCTTGCGAGCGAACTCGATGATGGCCTCGATGCTGGACAGAGCATCCGGGCTCAGACCGTGGACGCGCAGCGCGATCGTGCGCTCCTGCGGCGTCAGGTCCTGCTCGGCGTCCAGATTCGAGGGTTCGTCGTCGAAGTACGACAGCGTGACGCCGAAGGCGTCGGCGAGTGCCCGCAAGTGCTGCAGCCGGGGATTCTGTGCCTCACCCTTACGCAATTGCTGCAGGTAGCTCATCGACATCGTCGAGATGCCGCGCTGCTCCATCCTGCTGATGATCTCCTGCATGGTGACCGGACGGCCACGAGGTCCGGCAGTCTGTGCAAAGAGATCCTCGAGTCGCTGTGCGATGCTCACAGGCCCGGCCCCTCTCGCGATCGGTGACGACTGGCTCGTCACGGCGCTCCACGAGAACCGCGACACGAACCATCGTAGTGGAAAATCTTCCACTCGGGTACCGGTCCCACGGGTTCCCCGTTGCCATCGGCAGGACTGCTCAGCCTCTGGCCCCGTCAGCGGTAGCCAAACAGGGGCCCGGGCGGCGGGTACCACGCGGGCAGAGCCACCGGCTCGACGTGGGGGAACGTGTGCGAGGGACACGCCAGATCACGAGCGATGCTCAACGTCACCGTTGCCGGAGATGAAGTCAAGGACGTCCGACCCGCGGTGCTTGCGCAGCATGGTGTCCATCAGCCGCATCCCGGTCGTCTCGGCCCGTTGCTCGACCGGGCTGTCGAAGGTCGTGCGGGCATGCGTCGCATCGGCGTTCGTCCGGACATCGCCGTGGAGGATGTGGGCATATTCGTGCAGCACCGTCTGCATCTGGTTGAGCGGAGAGACTCCGGCGTCGTAATAGACATGCGCGGTCGACCCAATGACGATGGTGAGTCCACTGATCTCGGGGTGGCGCAGTCTCGTGGGGATGGGCGCAACGACGATCCCGAGACCACACACGGAAGCGATAGTTGCACCGAGAGCCTCGAGCGTGGACTCCTCAGGCCATTCGAGGCTGTCGATCGGATCCTGGACGGGGCCATGACGGGCCGGCTCAACAGGCGCGCCACTTCGGTGGTGGAGAAGATCGCGGAGGGACCCGGTGATCAGCGGCGTCAAGGCAGGCATCTGTAGTCCTCTGGGGAGAGTAGTACGGACACCGCCTGTCGCTGGCTAACGCAGGGGTACGAGTCCTGAATCTTGAAGGGAAATCACAATAGCCGATAGAGGGTTGGGGGGACAAGTGGTTGAGGCAGCAAGAACGGCACTTGTGATCGGAGCGAGCCGAGGAATCGGCGCAGCTACCGCGCGAGGGCTCCTCAAGGTGGGATACCGGACCGCAGGGACACATCGTGGTGGCGGGTCGGTGCCTACGGGAACAGTCGGGATCGAAATGGATGTTCGCGACGCCGGGTCGATCTCGGCAGGCGTGAGAGAAGCGGTGGCTTTGCTGGGTCGCCTCGACGTGCTCGTGGTCGCCGCCGGAATCACGCGGGACAAGCTGCTGTTGAGGATGAGCGAACAGGACCTGAGCGAGGTGATGCAGGTCAACGCGATCGGACCGATGCTGGCCTGCAAGGCCGCGCTGGAACCGATGATGCGTCAGCGAGACGGCTCGATCGTGCTGGTGTCGTCGATATCGGTGAAATACGGGGTTGCCGGCCAGTGCAACTACACCGCCTCCAAGGGTGCCCTGGAGGCGTTCGCCCGCTCGATGGCCAGGGAATACGCAGATCGCAACATCCGCGTGAACGTCGTCGCGCCCGGCGCGACAGACACTGACATGATGGCGAACGTCTCGCAGCAGGCACGCGCAGCGATGCTGGAAGGGATTCCGTTGAAACGCCTGGGAACCGCGGACGAGATGGCATCGGCAATCATCCATACCGCTGAGAACACGTACATGTCCGGGGCCACTATTCCGGTCGCAGGGGGAATCTGATACATGCCAGTCCAGCTCGACGTCGGGTCCTGGGGCCTGTTCTGCGGCCATGGCGGAAGGCAGCTCGTTCTCATCGACGACCAGCCCTGCGGACCCATCTCGGCACGGAAAATCACACGCCCGATTCCGCGCCGCCTGCTGCTGGACCAGAACCGGGTCACCCATGCCTACGAAAACGGCAGTGCGACCACCGAGACGGTCACCCATAGCGGTACCGAGTGGACCGTCGCCCTACGACCGGTGTTCTCACCACGGTCCTCGACCCTGATCGGCGTGCTCGCCGCCGTCTCGTCGGCCGACCAGGCGCTGCCAGATCCGCCGCTGGTCGGCAGCTGGGAATGGGAGATCGAGCGCCACCCAAACGGTCAGCCGACATCGCATCGACGCACCTACTGGGATCAGAACCTCTTCCAGATCTACGACGTCGACCCGAGCATCGCCCAGCTACGTCAGGACCAGGGCTACTGGGAGGCCGGTGAATGGGCGACCGGGCTCATTGATCAAACCGACCAGATGCGGTTGAGCGCTTCGATCCGGGACAGCATCCAGGACGGACTGAAGGGCATCTCGGGTACGCTCCGGTGCCTCACCTACAGCGTGGTGACGGGCTACGGCTCCTCATCGCAAGGTCGTCGGCACCTGCGCATGGTCGGTCAGGTCGTCCCGGTTGAACCGGGTGACGACAAGATCGTCCTGCAGGGATTCAGCTACGACGCGCCGTCGACGTTCCACGATCTGGCGTTGGAGCACGACGCCGCACGCGTCGATGACGTACTTCGTGGAGTGATGGAGCTCGCCACGGAACCGATAGCCGTGGTGGACGGAACCACCCTGGACGTGCTGATGACTTCTCAGTCGTGGCGGCGAGCGGGCTTCGGACATATTGGTGGGCTCGGCGATTTCGCCAATGGTGCTTCAGGAGAGCTCCGTGCCTTCATCGCAACGGCGGCAGCGGGCGTGACGGAGGAACCTCGCTCGATGGTGGTCGATCTTCGCCGGGTTGACGGCTCGGTCAAGACGGTGCGTATCACCGTCACGAGTGTCAGGTCCGGCGCGCAGGGTCGCGATGCGGTGATCCGGCTCGACCTCTAGCAGAACGGCGCTCATCTGCGATCCGTGTGTCCGCCGCACCCTCAGGGCAGGAAGATCTCGCGGCCAATCAGGGCCGCGGGGTCGACGCCGGTGGGGACGTAAGCGTCCAAGCAGTCCTCCTCCGCGAGGCTCTCGACGAGAGGATGACTCTCGATGGCCTCGCGTGCCTCGTCCGGCGTGGAGAAGACGATCGCGGCGTTCGGGTGGTCCTGCCTGTCGATGAGGACATAGCCCAGCTTGGCCGGTTCGCCGCGCTGCATGCGTGTGAGGTCGAGACGGAAGCGGACGTGTTGCTCAAGCATGAGGACGTCGAAGCCGAGATCATCCGAGAGGTCGTCCACGCGCTTCGACGTGTCCTCAGTGCTGTCGTCGACCATGGTGGTCCTCGCTTTCAGGGTCGGAAGTGTCGGCGCCGGATTCGTCGAAGGTCTGGATGACCGTGCCGGGGGGCACATGGATCGCGACACGGTGGCGGGTGCTGTCCATGGCTTGTCCGTCTGGCATGACGCATTCGGTGACCTGCCAGTCGTCGGGCAATTCGCACCGGTAGATCTCGATGCGTGCGCTGGTGCCGTCGGGCTCGGCGTCCTGGTAGATGGTCACGACATTCGATCCGGGATACGCGTCGTAGTCGGCGATCCGCTCGTAGGTGGAGCTCATGAGGTCTTGGCGAAAGCCGCCTTCGTCGAGCTCACGGGCGTACTTGTAGTCGATGACTCCGCGGCTCCGGACCTCGCCGCGGCCCCCGACCAGGCCGGTGTTGACGTATCCCTCGACGTAGACGCCGGTGGTGGCGTCCATGGCGACGATGTCACCCTCGGCCACGAGTGTCCACGTGATCTCGTCGGGTTCCGCTGACCGGCAGCCGGCCAAGCCGGCGACGAGGGCAAGCGCGAGCGCGGCGATGGTGGTGATCCTGGTCTTCACGCCCGAGCCCCCTCGGCGGACCGCTGGGCCCGTGGTGGGAGTGCTCATGGGACGGCTCCTTATGTTGTGTGCTGTTCGACCTCGCGTGCCTACTTCGGCAGCACGACGGGCTTGTGGTTCTCAGGTGTGAGGCCGGCCTGCCATTTGGTGACCTGGTTGTCCTCGACGGTGATGCCCCAGAGGTCGAGGTACTCCTCGCCTTGAGCGGTGAAGGAGCCGTTCACGACGTGGTCAGTCGTGAACTCGGCGAGCCTCGGGTCCTCGTCGCGATGCGCGTCGAGATATTCCTTGGCGCTGGGCGCGAGCAGACGGGTGACGAGGAAGGCGATCCGCTCGGCGCCCTGGTAGGTCTTCTCCGATTCGTTCCAGACGATGGTCGTTCCGTCTTCGTCGGGCTCGAAGTGGCACCAGACGCCCGGCTGTCCGGCAGGCGGCCGGTTGAAGTCGACGGTCACACCGGGCAGCGCGAGAGGGCCCTCGATGCGCTGGCACCGGCGGGTCGCGGCGAAGTCGATGAGGTAGGCGGTCTCGTCGTCGTTCAACGGCGGGACGATCGTAAGACTGCCGCTGAAGTAGGTGTCAGATCCCATGGGTCAAAGCTTCTTTCTCGTCAGGCGGACTGTTCGTCGGCGAGCTGCTCAATCGCATCCAGCCGTGTTCGCACGGTGTTTTCGAAGCCGTTGGTCGTCGGCGTGTAGTACTCCCGGTCCCGGACCTGGTCGGGCAGGTACTGCTGCGCGACGACCCCGTGGTCGTAGTCGTGCGGGAACAGGTAGCCCTGGCCGTGGCCGAGAGCTTTCGCTCCCGGGTAGTGCGCGTCGCGCAGGTGCACGGGCACCTCGCCGGTCATCCCTTGCCGGACGTCCCGGAGCGCGCTGTCGATGCCCCTGATCACTGCGGGGCTTTTCGGTGCGGTGGCGATCGCGATCGCCGCGTGGGCAAGGTTGATCCGTGCCTCGGGCATGCCGACCAGCTGCACGGCCTGCGCTGCGGCGACGGCGATCGACAGGACGGACGGGTCCGCCATGCCGACGTCCTCGGAGGCGTGCACGACGAGCCGGCGCGCGATGAAGCGCGGGTCCTCCCCCGCCTCGATCATCCGGGCGAGCCAGTGCAGCGCTGCGTCGGGGTCGCTTCCCCGCATCGACTTGATGAACGCGGAGACGACGTCGTAGTGCTGGTCGCCGTCGCGGTCGTAGCGCTGCAGCGCGGAGCCCGCGGTCTGCTCGAGGATCTCGTGGTCGATGCTGTGCTTGCCGGCAGCCTGCGCCGTGGCGACGGCGGTCTCCAGGCGGTTCAGCGCCTGGCGGACATCGCCGCTCGAAGAGTCGGCGATCACGTCGAGGGCGGAGTCCTCGAAGCCGATGCCCGTTGCACTGACCTGAGGGTCGTGCTCGAGCGCTCTTCCGAGGACAGCGACGATGTCGCGGCTGCTCAGCGGGCGCAGCACCATGAGGATGGACCGGGAGACCAGAGCCGGGTTCACCGAGAAGCTCGGGTTCTCCGTTGTCGCGCCGATCAGCGAGATGGTCCCGGACTCCACGGCGGGCAGCAGGACGTCCTGCTGTGCCTTGGAGAAGCGGTGGATCTCGTCGATGAAGACCAGCGTCTGGGTGCCGTCCACGTCGAGCGCCTTCTGCGCAGCAGCAAGCGTCCTGCGCACGTCGGCGACTCCGGCGGAGGTGGCCGAGAGCTCGACGAAGCGCCGCCTCGTCTCGAGCGCGATGACGCTGGCGATGGTTGTCTTGCCGCAGCCGGGAGGACCGTAGAGCAGGACAGACACAGCGGGCGCACCCTGACCGCTGGCGAGCTGCTCGAGCGGCGAGCCGGGGAAGATGAGGTGGTTCTGTCCGACGACCTCACTCAGTACGGTCGGCCGCATGCGCGCGCCGAGTGGTGCGTTCCCGGTCATGGTGCTGCTCCTGGATCTCGAGGGCCAGTGTCAGCCCGTGTTCGCGAGGCGCTCGCGCTCGCGCGCCCTGCGCGCCTTGATCGCTCGGTACACGGTCTGGTCGGAGACACCGAAGCTCGCGGCAACGACAGGTGCGCCGACCTCTGTGTCGACCATCGCGAGGATGGCCTGGTCACGCGTCTGCCTGCGTGCACGAGCGAGACCCAGGCGCTGGCCGGGCAGAGCGCTCGTGATGCGGTCACGCTCCGAGACGGAGAGCCCGCCCCAGATACCGAAGCGCTCGCCGTTGCGCAGCGCGTACCTCAGGCACTGAGCTCGGACGTCGCAGCTGTCGCAGACGCGCTTGGCGTCTGCGCTACTGCTGCCCTTCTCGGGGAAGAATGTCTCCGGGTCGGTCTGCGCGCACAGGGCCTGGTCACGCCAGCCCTCGTCGACGTCGATCTCGGACATGACTGCTCCTGTCCCAGCTTCCCGCCGTTGGCCCTGGACCGCGCTCGCTTTGCTGGCGACGGTTCAGGCACCTGCTGCGTGTGTCTGGGCGAGCGTCGCGATGGCACAGCGGCGGACCGCGTCGTACTGTGCCCAGAAGTCGTCGTCGACTGCCTGGGTGATGGCGCGGTTGATCTCGTCGTCGCCCAGGTGCTGGATCAGCGCGGCCTGCTGAGGGGTCAGATCGTGAGCCTCCGCAGGGGCATCGTCCAGCTCGGCGCGAACCGAATCTGCGTCGAGGCTGATGCCGTGCCTGCGCGGAGGCAGGTTGGTCGGATCGGTCGCGGTCTTCTCCTTCTCCGCAGCCTCGGCCGGGTTCTGGTCTCTGGCTGTGGCCATGCCGATATCCTGGAGGTAGGACTCCATGAGTGCGGCGTTCCGGGCGTCGTCACGGGCGAGGTACTCGGCCTTCAGCTGGCGGAGGTAGGCGCCGATGATGCGCTTCGGCCGTCCGCCCTCGGCCATCGCCCAGGGGCATCGCGTGCACCAGTAGTTGCCGTCGTAGACGACGGTTCCGACGTGGCGGCATCGTGGACAAGGCTCGTCGTGCACGGGATCACCCGACAAGATCGCGGGGTCGAACCTGGATGACATGGTGGTCTCCTTCTCGGTCTCGGGTCGGTCCCGCTGCGGTCTGTGCTGATCGCGGCTGACACTTGCGCACACGCCTGGTGCTCTTCCGTCGCTTCGGGGTGGGTCGCTACGTGGCGCTGGACTTTCCGAGCTCGGTGCATCCAATGCGCCAGATCGGAGTTCGGCGCAGCACGGAAGCCCTCGATGGGCTGACGGCTGCGCTAGTAGCGGCTCATGGTGTGTGCCTTCGCGAGTGCACTGCCAGGTGGCGTCGGAGGCTCTGTCCCGCCCCGGCGAGGAGGTCGGTGATCTCCTCGGGGAACGTGACGAAAACGAAGTCCAGGGAAGTCACCTTGTCGAACAGGAGCATCACGGCCTCGTGGCGCGCGATGCCCCGGCTCATGAGGTAGAACAGCTCGTCCTCGTCGAGGACCGGCTGCCCGCCGAGCGCGTTGAGGGTCGCATCGGGATCAGACGCGAGCTCCATGGGCCGTTCGGCCACGACGTACTCGTGCGGCCAGAGGTGCAGGTCGCCTGCCGGGGTGGCGATGATGGCCTGCTTCGGGTAGACCTTCACACCGTTGGTGGTGAACGCTCCGGAGTTCAGCTCGTGCGCGCGGGCTCGCCACATGCTCAGCGGTGGGATCCGGAATCGCGATCGCAGCTCGGTGAAGGGCTCTTCGACCACGATGACCCACGCTCCATCCTCGGGGATCTCTTTGCCCTCCTGCTCGGGGAAGTACATCGATGGCTCGATGCCCGCTGATGCTGCTTCGAACCAACCGTCATCGGAGGCCTTGGCACGACGGGACTCGTACCAGTCCAGCCACTCGGGCGTGACCTGGGTGCGTCGGGAGTCGGTGTACTTTTTCGGCGCGCGTGCGCGCTTGCTCTGTGCCAAGGCTGGATCACCCGGATCTGTTTGGGCCCTCGGCGCGCATCGGGCACACGGGGTACATGCGGAGTACTTCTCGGAGTTGAGCAAGAACTGCCAGGTCTTCTCGCCCAGTGCCCTGCTGGTGCAGATATCCCGCAGCCGGCGGCACCCACGACGTCGCGCACACTGTCGGCCGGCGTGCTCACGACCTGTTGCGCTGTTTGGCCGTGCGGGTGATGCGGTCGAGCAGGCCGCCGATCAGGCTCCAGGCCTCGTCGTCGTTCTCGTGCTCGGCCAGCCACTGGGCAGCCGCCAGGGATTCGGGGTCCCCGCGGTCGCGCAGCGCGTTGGCCAGCTCACGGGGGATCGCGTTGTCCCAGGCACCGCGTTGGTCTGCTCGGGCGTCGACGACGGCGGCCGAGATCTGGAGATCGGCGCCGGTCTCCGGGTCGATGAGCGTCCCGACCGAGACGACGTCGGAAAGGGGCTGATGGTGAGCGGTGCCGTGCTCGTCGAGGTAGACGAGCGCAATGTGCTCGGCGCCCACCGTCGTCGGCGTCGTGGCAGCGGGCTGGGGTGCAGTCCCCTGGAAGACCTCGATCAGCGTGTTGATCTGCTTGCGGCGCACCAGGAGTGCGTCGCGTTGAACCTTGCGCTCCTCATATCGGGCCAGGTGTGCGTTGCAGCAGACATCCAGCGGACCGGGCGTCTCGTCGACCTGGTAGCCACGAAGGTAGTGATCGGACTCGACGGCCTTCTCGTGGAGCGCGCTCAGAACGAGGCGCTGCTGCACTGGGGTCACCGTGATGCCGAGGTTGGAGTCGGTCGCCGTCATCCCGTGGTCTCCTGCCCTGCCGAGTCGGCGATCTCGAGCATGTTGATCACCTCGCGTGTGGCAGCGACGGCCGCGGCGTCCGTGTCGGTGTTTCGCACAGCGAGCTCGGCGATGGTGAGGCGTGCGCTGGCTGCCCGGGCCGGGGTGATGGACGGCAGGACGTCGACGTCGACGTCGCCGTCGGTGACGAGATGGCTCCGGCGGAGCTGGAACCTCCCGAACGCACCCGCACGCTCCCGGGCGGGGATCTTCGCGAAGCACTCCCGGCAGTGGACGGCGCGGGTCTTGCGCCCGCAGCCGCCGGCGCACGGCTTGAGCCGCTGGCTGCGGCCGTTGAAGCTGGTCATGAGCGGTCCTCCGCGATGACGGCGTACAGGTGGACGGTGACCGGGTGTGCACCGTCGGGCAGATGGCCGACGTGGGGCCTGCGGTCGAGGTCACGGTGACGCGAGTCGATGCAGAAGCAGACCCAGGCGCCGGAGCGGACGTGCTCGGCGACCATCACGTCGCCGTCCTCGACGACGTGCACATCCAGTGCAGGGACAGGGACCGTGGCAGTTTCAACGTCGCGGTCGTTCAGCAGGAGGTCCTGCATCAATGCGTTCATGGTGTGCTCCTGGTATGGGGCCCAGGCCGGACGACACGGCCCGGGCGTGGATGTCGGTCGTGGTCGCTGCGCTCCCCGCCAGGGCACAGGTCGTCGCTGGTCAAGAGCGCAGCGCGGCCGGAGAGGATCTTGCGGACGCGCTCGCATGGTTCTCCGGGTCATCGACCTCGGAGGTTGTACGGATGATCAGCCGAACTCGAAGCTGCGGCCCAGAAGCGCTGCCTCCGACGAGCCCGTGATGGTCACGTCGTAGCTGGAGTCGCCGTGGGTGCGGCCGGTGCCGGTGAACTCGAAGAGTTCGTCTGTCGCCCAGTCCTGGAGCTCGTCCTCGACGAAGCTCTCCGGTGCCCCGACGACAGCAGACAGCACGAACGTCTGCACGGTCTCGCCGGGGTAGAAGTTGTCGATCGTGAGGTCGACGGTGATGGTCCGGTTCTCGGTGCTCATGGGTCGCTCTGCTCCCTCGGGCACGCGTGCGTGCCAGATCGTTTGGTGGCTGGGCGTTCAGTCCGCGTTGCCTCGGCGGTGCCGCACGTAGACGCGCTCGTGGTTCTCGGCGAGGACTCCGGCAGGCCGCATCAGCGACTCATGTAGGTCGCGAGTGCGCAGTCCGTCTCGTCCGAAGCTCCTGCGGGGGCTGTCGATGTCCCTGACGAGACACCGATGTGATCCTGGGGGGCGCCCGATACCCGACCCGTTGCGCCATCGGCCTGCCACCCGGGTCGGCGCCGCCGACCTCCGAGGGTCAGCGCCCGCAGGGCGCGACACCGAGGGGTGACCGCGACCTCGTCGTGCTCACCCAGCTACTCGTCGACGCTGGTGCGATGTGCTCAGGCCACCGGACGGACGTGGGTCCGGGATTCTCCGTGGTCGTTGTGCGGATCAGGCGCAGATCACTGCCGACGACGAGCGATCTGCAAGAGCTTGTCGATCGACTCGTCCCGCGACAGCGCGTGGTAGATCTCCGAGACGATGTCGTGCTCGTCGAGGACCTGGTCGCGCAGTGCGGCGATCTCCCGGCCGGCGACGGTCTCGACGGCGGGCACGCGCTCGTCGTGCGGATGCTTCGTCGGCACGTGCCTGCCGCTGCGGCGCTGGACGAGGTTCTCGCACGGCTCGGCCCGCCCTGCTCCGCACCTGGGGCAGTCGCGCTCGAGGCTGTGGCGCGCCACGAGTTCCTGCAGCTCTTGCCGGGTGCCCTTCGCGGCTACTCGGGCGTCGGCGTAGCTGGCCTGGTCCCAGGGCGAGGTGGTCTCCTCGCGCAGCCTCTCAAGACTCTGCACGACGGCGTCGATCTTGCGCTGGTACTCCTCGATGTCCTCGTCGAGGCACTCGTGCGGGAGGTAGGTGTACCGCTCCTCGAAGTCCCCCGGGTCGTGGGTGGATCGGGTGAGCAGCCTGCCGGCGACGGGGTCGTAGAGGCCCTGGTCGTACCGGAACCCGGTGCGACCGCAGGAGTGGCACACGGACTTGCGCATGAACATGACGTCTCCTCTTCTCAGCCCGACCACTCCTCTCGACGCGACGCGGAGACGATATGGGCGGGGTCGGCAACCGCGGCGACATCCCCACTGGTGCGCAGCGGGGACGTCGGGGGATGAGCCTCAGGCTCGTTCGATGGCCCAGAGATCGCTCAGGTCCTCGCGGATCTCCGCCTCCAGGGCAGCCAGGAAGGCTTGCTCAGCGGCATCGTCGCCGGAGACCGCCCGGATGAGGTCGTCCTGGATCTGCTGCTTGCCGGCGAGCACCGCGGGCATCCGCTCGTCCTGTGTGCCCTTGGCGATGAGCCGGTGGATGGTCACCGGCTGGGTCTGGCCCGTGCGGTAGAGCCGGCCGTTGGTCTGCAGGTAGTGCTCGAGCGAGAACGGCAGCGTGTACCAGATCATCGTCGAACCGCCGTCCTGCAGGTTCAGGCCGTGTCCGGCGCTGGCGGGGTGCAGGAGCATCACCGGGATCTGCTTGGTGTTCCAGCGACGGACCATGGCGCGCGATCCGTCGAAAACCCGTGCATCGAGTCCGGCCTTCTTGAAGCGCGCGAGCAGCTGCTCGAGGTCCGAGCGGAAGTGGTAGGCGACGAGCACCGGCTCGCCGCCGTTGTTCCGTACGAGGTACTCGGCCATCTCGAGCTTCTTGTCGTGGATGACCTCGTATCGACCCGCCGTGGAGGGGTCGTCCGGATCCGCTGTGTAGAGCGTGCCGGAGGCGAACTGGGCGAGCTTGCTCGTGAGCACGCCCTGGTTCCCGGCGACGACGGTGCTGATGAGCGCCTGGTCCGGATCAGTGACGAAGTCCCCGATCATGCTCTGCCGGAAGTCCCGGTAGGCGACCTGTCGATCGTCGCCGGCGAGCGTGCTCAGATGCGTCCGGATCACCTGGGCCTCGGGCTCGTGCGATGTCCTGAGCCAGTCGTCGTAGGCGGCGCCGGCCTTGCGCATGACTGCCTCGTTTACGACGTCCAGGACGAGGCGGCGCCTGAAGTCCTTGTAGGCCTGCAGCAAGTCCGACGGGAGCGTGACGTTCGTGTCCTGAATCGTGAGCGCCGGGAGCTGCAGGCTCGTGTTCTGCGCGCTCATCACCAGATGCGAGATCGCCTGATGGATCTCCGCCTCGGCGCCTTCGGTGGGATCCCACCTCGCCGGCCTCGTGGTGCCCGGAACCATCTTCGCCACGAACCAGCGGTCGCGAAACGCATCGATGTCCTGCCCCAGGGCCTGGCCCTGGTCGAGCAGGAAGACCTGGCTCCACAGGTCGTCCAGACCGTTGGGACTCGGCGTGCCGGTCAGCTCGATGAGGCGCGTGACGGCCGGGCGCACCTGCTTGAGTGCCTTGAACCTGTTGCTCGTGGGCGACTTGAAACCCTGGGACTCGTCGATGATGACGGTCTGGAAGGGCCAGATGATGGTGTCCTCGCCATTGATCGACTGGATCGGCATCTGGTCGACGAGCCCGCTCTGGCACCCCAGGCAGGGGTGGTTCCCGTGGCCACCTGCCCCTTTGCAGGTCGTGCAGGTCTTCTGCGGGGAGCGGGTGAGCAGCTCCTGGTTGATGAAGTACATCGTCGGCGGGTCGGTGAAGACGTCCCGGAACCGCGCCAGGCGCTTGGCCTTGGGCAGTTTCCGGTCGTTCTCGTCGACGATGAGCGACTTCGTCCGGATGGGGAAGCCCCACTTCTCGATCTCGTCGAGCCAGGTGGACCGCGCGATCGCGACAGGGGCGACGACGAGGATGTGGCCCATCGGGCGGACCGTCTGCAGCACGGAGAGCGTGGTCAGGGTCTTTCCGTCCCCGACGCCGAGCCATGCCCCGGCGAAAGGGTGGTCGACGAGGAAGTCGTGGATCTGCTGCTGGTGCGGCTTCAGTGTGATCGCGGACGGTGACGGATGTGTCGTCGTGGGGGCGTTCATGGGGTGGGGTCTCCCTTCTGGATGGTGTCGGCGGCGGCGCCGTGTGCCAGGCGCGTAACGAGGTGGTTGACGAGGTCGTCGACGGCCGCCTTGTTGTCGATGACGTCGACGCGTGCGCCGTCGCGGCGCAGTTTGGCGTGCCTGGTTCGCTGCCGTTTGCGCACTTCACCGCCGGGACGCTTCAGCTCGACGGACACGATCCCGGCCGGCCGGCGACGATCCGGTCAGGTACTCCCCCGTAGGCCGGGACCAAAACGCAGCAGACCGTGCCGCCTGCACTGGCGCGGGAAGTAGCGCGCCACCATGCCCTCGCGTCGGCCGCTAGGCGAGATCACCGGGGGTCGGCAGTCCGGGCGACGGCCTCCCGCAGCATGGCGAGGCACTCGCCCGCGCCCGGTGAGCCGTGGCCATCCGTCCATCTCGCGGCGGCGATGACGATGCCGAGGGCACGGTCCTGCTCCGCTGCGGCGTCCAGCGCCAGCGCGAGGGCATGGTGGCGCGCGGTCCCGGCCGGTCTGCCGGGCTCTTCGGCGACGACGCGTGCGGTCTCGAGGATCATCTTGAGGAGCTGTTCTCGGGTCATGTTTCTCTCCGTGGTTGAAGGACGCGGTGCGGGAGCTGAACAGCGCATGCCCGTTCGGGAAGCGTTGACCGACCCTCGGTCGAGGTCACGGTCACGAGAACAGGCCTGTGCGGTAGGTGCGCAGGGTCGCCTTGATCGTGCCGAGCGCTTCGTCCAGAGCCCGGACCTCTTCATCGGAGTCCTCGTAGACCGACCGGTCGGACGGGATCTCCCCGACGACCTGGGTGATGATGGTCAGCGCCTCGGTGGGGGTCATGGTTGGTCTCCTTCGCTGCTCTGGGCCGTCAGGTGGCGTTCATCCAGTTCTTGGTGAACGTCTCGTCGAGCATCTGGGTATAGGTGCCTAGATCGAGCGCTGCGATGAGCCGTTCGACCCGCGGGGCCGGCAGCGTCCTCAGATCGTCGTTGGCGACGACCATCGACCACGTCGGGTCGATGCCGTTGATGCGGCGGATCACGACGTCCTGGTCGTCGGGCAGCAACATGAGGCCGTCAGTGGCGATGGTCTCGTTGCGGTTCTTCGCCCAGCCGTGGTGGCGCAGGACCTGGACGGCGATCTCGTCACGTCGCACTCCGGCGCTGCCGTTCTGGCGGCGCTTGGCCTGGCTGGCCGGGCTGACCTTCCAGGCGCCGGCGTTGTGCAGGCTCACGGCACCGTCGGTGCCGTCGAGGACGATGAAGACCCGGTTGACCATCTGCAGGGCTCGCGGGTTCACGATCCGGGCGTCAGCATCCTCATCGTCCTGGTCACCGTCGCTGAGAGGGTCCGCGGCGAACGGGTAGGTGATCGATCCACGCGATGCGGCGATGACGTTCTGGAACAGCACGAGCGTGCGCACCGGGTCGTCGGGGTCGATCGCCTCCTCGATCGCCTTGCGGCCCAGCACGGGGTCGAAGGGTTCGGACAGGGCGCCCTCTCCCCGGCTGGCGACGGTCTGCAGGTATCGGGCCAGGGCGAAGTCGATCACGGCGGGGTGGGCCAGCGACTTCGTCGGGGTGGGTCCCGCGTGGCAGGCCAGCGTGCCACCCGAGGCGGTGATGATCGGGCTGTCGGCGACGGCCCGGCCGGGGGTCGGCGCCTCCAGCTCGAGGCGGTTGTTGGAGTCCTTGCTGATCAGGAACATCAGCTCGGGCTCGATCTCGACGCCGATGGCCGACTGCTGCTGCGCGAGCACGCGGTTGTTGGTGCTCTCGTCGAAGCCGTTGCTGCCGTCGACGACGGAGTAGAGGCCGTCGGTGTTCGTCGAGATGATCCGTGCGCCCGCGAGGGTCTGTGCCTGGCCGATGCGCCAGCTGAACAGCTGGCCGATGATCCGCATCGAGATGATCCGGTTGTTCATCCGGATGGGAGTGCGGTGCGAGGCATCACCGGCTCCGGACGCCGAGTTGAGGATCAGCTTGGTGCCGTTGCGCAGGGTCGCCAGCCGGGCCTTCTCCTCAGGGGTGATCCCGAGCTTCTTCATCTCCTGGCCCAGGCGCTCCTTCTCGAAGAAGATCGTCGTGTAGCGGTCTTCACCCAGCTCGGGGTTGTAGAAGGCCCGCATGTTGCGCAGCAGGTTGGGGTAGTAGCTCGTGAAGTCCTCGTGGATGACCAGGCCCGCGCTGGTGCGGGCGTACTTCGGGTGCAGCCTGGTGGAGCCGTCCTCCTTCGAGGTGAACAGGGCCGGTGCTCTCTTGGCCGGTTCGTCGCGGTAGACCGCCTTGGCCGCCGAGGTGACGGCCAGGACGGCCTTCCCATCGAGCACGGTCCCGTCGGCCAGACGCACGTGCAGCGCCTCGGCTTCTGGGCGCTGGGTGGCCAGCAGGTCGGCGGGGTCGGATGTTTGGGCCTGCGCGCGTGCGAGCTGCGCGGTCTGCTCGGGGTCGTCCTTCTTCGGCTTGCGGTACTTGACCTTTTCGGTGTCGGAGCCGAGCAGCACGAGGCGCTTGTCGACCCATGTGCCGTCGGGCAGGGCCAGCAGGTGGTGCTGGCGCTTGGCCGCCGCGACGAAGTCCTTCGCGTCCGGGAAGGCGATCCGGGCACGCTGGAGCATCGTGTCTGCCTCGATGCGCGCGATCCGGTCCAGGGTGTAGGCAGACATGTCGGCCTCGGCGCCGTGGATCCCTCCGGTGGAAAACGTGACGAAGCACGAGGACGGCGAGGCGTCGGAGTGGAAGTAGGGCACGTTGTTCGGTGTCTTCGGCACGTCACGCAGCGACCTGGGCGGCAGGGAGTAGAGCTCTTGGTACTCGTCCGAGTCGTTGAAGTTCTTCCCCTCGACCGAGCGGTAGTAGCCGACGACCTGCATGAACTGCGCATGCGCCGCCTTCTGCGCCGGTGTCGTGCCTGGGTTCTTCCTGGGGTCGGGTGCCACGTGGTTCTCGAAGAAGCGCACGCACTCGTCCAGGACGTTGACCTGGGCGACGCCTCGCTCGGCGGCCACCTCCTTGGCCGGGTAGAGGAAGGAGACTGCCTCGATGTCGTTCAGCGGCGTGTACGGCGCGAGGATGCGGCCGACGAACTTCGCCGAGGACGAGTCGACGGTCAGCCGGTCGCGGCGTGCCGAGCCGTCCCTGGCGTAGACCGTCTCGGCGTACTGCGTGAGCAGGCTGGCCTTGAGGTCGAAGCTGCTCGCGTAGGTCGGATGCGTGAACAGCTGCGCCAGACCGAGGCAGTCGGAGACGTTGTAGGCCAGCAGCTCGTAGAGCTCCTCGAGGGTCCGGATCGAGGTGTCGTGGCTGAGCTTGTCGGACTCCTTGATCTGGTGGCCGAGCATCCCGAGCAGGCGCTTGAGGCTCACCTTGAACTGCTGCTCGTTGAGGCGGGCGACGTCGAGGTGACGCCCTGAGTGCAGCATCGCGCGGCGGATCTTGGCCGCCGGGCCGTCCCAGCCGAGATAGCCGGGCATGTACTCGATGTGCTCGCCGAACAGCGTGTCGTTGTGCTCGCGCATCCCTCGCGCTGTGGCCGGCTGGAACAACCGGTCGCTGTGCGGGGCCGGGAACGCCTCGTGGAGATAGAGCGCGAGCATGACCGTGTCGTAGTTCATCGAGTTGTACCCCGCCAGGAACGGGTGCGCGCTCGGGTCGTAGTCGGGATCCGTGTCACAGACCGGGCGCAGGTGCGCCGGGTAGCTCGAGACATCGCTGCGGTCGTTGACCTGGTCGGCGTTGGACAGGCCCACGAGCTCGGCGAGACGGATGTTGCCCCGCTCGGAGCGCAGGTTCCACAGTTGGGTGCTCACCGCGGGCAGGCCCGGGTTGGATCGCACGACCGCCTCGTACAGCGCCTGCGGGTCGACGCCGTCCGAGAGCTGCTCGTCGTCGGTCAGGAAGAAGATCTCCAGCCGGTCGACGACGCCGTCAGGCTCGGGCGTGTACGCGCACAGCGTGAAGACGTCTTTGAGCGACTCGATGTCGTAGAAAGTGAAACGCGCGTTCTCAGCCGTGACGGGTCTGCGCTGGGTGGTCATGATGGGGACCTCTTTCGTCGTTCCGGCCGTCACGGCCGTCTGCGTTCGCCGGTGTCGGGCCCGCTCTCAGTGCAGGTCTGGGGTGGGCGCCGGGGCGTTCGTCCACGCGCCGGGTGGCCGCAGCCATGAGCCGGGCCTTCACGGTCGGGGCGGTCGCGATCTGCGCGCGCAGGGTGGGCTTGGTGATCCTCTGCTCGCGCGCGATGTCGGCCAGCACCGTGCTGGTACGGCTCGGTTGGCCGGCGAGATCGAGCACCGCCCGGGCGCGCCCGGCGATGGTGTGAACGACTGCACGCATACGTCTCAGAACTCCTCGTCGGTGGTGTCGTCGCTCTGGGTGGGGCCACCGGCGTGCCGCAGCAGGCCGCGATAGCTGGCCTGCGGGAGTGGCTGCGAGATCTTCATCGGGTCCTTGCCCGTGTAGATCGGGTTCGTCCACTTCTTCAGGTCGTACTCGGCGATGAGCGGCTCGGGGTTGCGCATCATCTGGCCCGGGCGGATCTTGCGGTTCTTGTCCGGGCAGTGCCACAGGGCGTCGGCCCGGACGATCGCCACGACATCGGTGATGAACTGCTTGTTGCTCACCGGGGAACCCGAGGGCGAGACGTCGGCGAACCAGGACTTGTACAGGTCGTAGAGGAACGTGAACGGCGCCAGGTCCCACACCAGCCGCTCCCGGAACTCCTCCCAGAAGGCCCGCACGGGGTCGTTGGCCTCCTTGTACTCGGCCAGGACGGCCCTCGTGGCCGGAGGCTCGGACAGCTGGTAGTAGTTGCCCGGATCGGCGGCGCCGGCCTGGTTGAGCACGTACCACAGGGCGTACTCGAGGACGTCGGCCCGTTGGAGGTAGTCGCCCTTGATGTACTTGCGCTCCATGCCGGTGAAGCTCTTCATGAAGGGCACGAAGAGCTGCCGGCGGTAGAACGACTCGGACTTGTCCTTCACGCGCGGGAACTCGTTGAGGCACTGGACCATGAAGCCGAAGAACTGGTAGGCGATCGGCATCCGGAACTTGCGGTTGATCTGGATGACGTCGTTGGTCACGATCGCCTTCAGGTTGGCCGCCTTGTCGATGAAGGTCCCGACGTCGTTCTCGTCGACGATGATCGCGTTGGCGCGTACGAGCGGCTCGAGGGCGAAGTCCTTGCCGAAGTCGGACAGCGGGATCGAGGTGTGCGACCTCGGCCCGCACAGGTTGCGCATGAGCGAGCACAGGCTGCCCTTGCCGTTGTTGCCCTGCTCGGAGTAGAACCAGGCCGTCTTGCCCCACGAGACGTGCGGTCGGATGATCGCGCCGACGATCTCCCAGAGCAGCTCGGGCACGCCCTCGTCGTCGGAGAGGTCGTTAACCCAGGACTCGATGTCCCACACCGTGCCGTCGTCGGGGTCGGTGATGACCGGGTTGTCGGGTGCGTCGACGTAGTCGATGTGGCACTTGGCCAGGAAGACGAGCGCCGGGTCGAAGGGGCGCAGCGACTTCGCTTTGAGGTGGAATGCTGTGCCGGCGATCGTGATGTCGCGGTCCTCGCGGCCGTAGTAGAAGACGCCGTTGTTCACCGCGATGAGGTCGCGGTCGCTGCACTGGTGGGTGCGCGGGCTGTCCTCGCGCAGGACGGCGAGGATCTCGGCGAACTCCTTGAGGGTCAGCTGCGTGTTGTACTTCCGCGCGGTCGTGCGGATGTCGTCCTCGCTCGTGGTGTAGGTGCCGCGAGCGGGGCCGGTGGCCTGGTACATCGCCAGCAGGTCGTACTCGCGGTCGGTGTCCTTGGCGCTCGGCGCGATGCGGATGACGTGGTGCAGGTGCAGCAAGATCTGCGCGACCTGCCAGTTCGTCAGGCACTTGGCGGGATGGAGCTTCTCGGTGGCCGTGGTCGCCTTGGCGTTCTCTGCCTTGCAGACGACGTTGACGATCGCGAGCAGCTCCTTCTCCAGGACACGCGGGGCCGGAGGTTCCGCTGGATCGAGCACCTCGAGGTAGGCCGCGGTGACGTACGTGACGATCTCGTTCGGCAGGGCCATGCCGCCGTGCTTCGAGAAGTACCCCGTGACGCGGGCGAGGGCGTCGGCCGCGGGGCTGGTGCCAGGGCTGCGCGTCGCGGTGGCCTCGTCAGGGACGGGTGTACGGGCATCAGGTGTCGTCATGCTGCCGTCTTTCTCGATCGTGTCGAGCGCCGCCGGCAAGGTGTGGGAAGCCGATCGGACTCGCAATCGAATGGAACGTGCACGCGACTCTATGCCATCCGACCCTCCTTTTGCAATCATTGCAATGACCTATCGAATGATCATTCGATAGGTGCTCCGGGAGCGGCCTGTCGAAGACTCGGTCGCGCCTCGAACGGGATCGGCGAAGGCGCGCGGGTCCGCGGTTCGGCTACACCGCGGAGCGTCGAGGCGCCGGACCCGTGTGAGCACCGGCGGTTCCGTGAGCCATGCACCGCGGGGCGACCGGCGGCTCACTCCCGACCACGCCGCCCGCGGGCGGCGTGAGTCGCCCGGCCGTCCGGTCGGGGTTCGGAGGGGTTCTTCGGCCCGGCCCTCGGCTGGCACTCGTGCGCCTGGCAGACGCCCCACAGGCACCGCATACCTCGTCGGGGTATCGGGGCGTGTACCACGTGTCGTGGTACACCTGTCCTGCCTGGTCAGGGCGACCATTTCACAGGAACACAGCGAGGCTGTACCACGAGGAGATACGCACGTGGTACACACGTTTCCCCTGGTCAGGCAGGCATTACATACCCCCTGTACCACTTGTACCAGGAAAATGAAGGCCAGAAACACGCGCGAGGGATCCAGAGCAGACTGGTGATCGGGTGGTGGATAGGGTCGGGTCGCCGACTCGATGCGCCCCTATACACGTGCTCGGAAGATCGTGGTACACGTGGTACATCGACGAGAAACGCCCGTTGAGCAGGCAAGACGGCGTACCACGTCGGCGGTTCCAGGTGGTACAGGCGGCGTCCAGAAGACCCTCGTGATGCAGATGTTTGACCAGGTCAATCCTGGTTTCCCGGCGTGTACCACGTCAGATGGTACACCTCGAGGCCCGAACGCCCGGTTCTCTTCCTGGGCGACCACAGGCCCTGGCGTCCGACGCCGTCGTGCACCGTCCAGTTGCCGCGGGTTCTGCGCAGCCGCCGAGCGCGATCGCCGGGCAGGTGTCACTCAGCCTCGGTCGTGTCGGCGCGCTTCCCCGTCGCCGTGACCTCTCGTGCTCCGCTGGTGGGCTCTGACGAGCCCCCCGGGTGCGTCCTTGCGAGGTATCGATGTCTAGCATCCGCCTGGCGGACTCGTACGACAGCCCGGTCTGACTGATCATCTGCGTCGTGGTGGACTTGGATGGAGCTTTCGATGCCGGCGCAAGTCGGGATCGTGGTGTCCAGCGCCGGCAGTGCCGAGACGGTCGCAAATGGTTTCACCGGTCGTGTGGGATCCCTGCTCATTGCGAATGATCATTAGTGGTTGGTAGCATTGGCGTCGGGTGATACGCGGCTGTCGTCGCCGTTGTTGCACTGGAACGTGAAAACACAGAGGCCGGAGAGCGTCCCCGTGGGAAGGGAACTCTCCGGCCTCTGTGCATCGTGTTGACGAGCGCGAGACGCGGACGGTGGCCGTCACACGTGGACGGCAGCACCTCGGTCTCGGTGGTATCCCGCATGGGGAGACTCGGGACTGTGGCTACGGGACCACGCGGGCCGTTCGACGGCGTAGAGGATCTCGTAGGCGATCGTGGTGTTGCGGTTGATCCGGTTCATGTCGGTGGTCTTGCTCATCACGATCTTGCGGAAGCCGTGGACGGTCTCGGCCCGCTCGAAGAAGCGGCGCAGCTTCTCGCTCACGCGCTCGTGCGCGTGGTCTTGCGTGACACCGCTGGCGGACACGACGAAGACGTGCGTGTGGCCGCGATCGAAGGTGGGGAACCCACCGGTGTCGAGATCGAGACCGATCTTCGCGCGGCCGATGTCGAGCTGGTCGGGACGGACGAGCCGGCCCCGCGCGTCGTAAGCGCAGGCGCTGACGATAGCCATGATGGATTCCTCCTCCCCTCTTGTCGAGTATGACTGAATGAATTCTCTCAGCCGTTCCCCCGGTGACCGGATCACCCCGGTCACCACGATGACCGGAGGGCACCATCGCTTCCTCCGCGACGCGACCAGGTCGCTCTCGGACGAGGGCACTCCGAGGACCTCAGCCCTACCTGTCGCCTCCCGGTCCGTCCGCGGCGGCGGCGGGGGCAACTGGGTCCAGGACGACCATCTGGCAGAGGACCAGTGCGACCCCGGCGAAGACGGTGCCCAGAAGCAGCGCCGCGACCGGGTTGGCCAGCCCCACGAGCGCTGGCGCGGGCACGAGGATCGCCGCGAGATTGAAGCCCACGTGCAGGAGCACGCAGGGCCAAAGCCTCCGTATGCGCTCGTAGACCAGCGCCAGCAGTATGGCCAGGGGTAGCACCGCGACGAGCTGGACGGCGTTGCCGTGTACGAGGCCGAACACCGCGGTCGTGACGAGCACGGAGCCGACGACACTCACGTGGCGGCGCAGCAGGGGGTAGAGCAGGCCCCGGAAGAGCATCTCCTCGGCGATCGGCGCGATGACCAGCGCGAGGAGGACTGTGACGGCCGCGCCCGCGTCCGCCCTGGCCCGCAGCGACTCGTCGAAGCCGGCCGAGCCGGCTGTGGTGTAGAGCCACAGCGCGAGCGACTGACCAGCGAGGAAGGCCAAGACGGCGGAGGCTGCAACGAACAGACCGAAGTGCGAGGTCTCGCAGGTCGGATGCGGCGCGGGCGTGTAGTCGAGCCAGCGGGGCCGGGCCACACGCATGAGGCCGGCCAGCACGATCACCACCGCGCCGAGCAGGGCGGTCGCACCGATCGGCTCGCCAACGACGGATACCGCCCCGAGGCCGAGACCGAGGTAGGCCGTGACGACGCCGAGCGGCACCAGGACGCACCAGGCGACGGCGAGCAGTCGGTGATCGGTTCGTGGCGCGGCCATGGCTGCCTCCTTGGCAGGGTCATGCGGAGGACACGACCTGTTGGGTGATGACGGCCTGGACGCGGGTGTCACCGCGAAAGGTGTTCAGCTGCAGCGTGGCCGTGAAGCGCAGCGTCCCGAGGTCGGTGCGGCTTGCCCGGCGGACAAGTCCCTGGATGTCGTCGAACTTCTCCTCGGCGGCGTTCCACCACAGGCAGGACAGACCTGACCGGGTGACCAGGCGCAGGTGCTGCGCCTCGGACCCGATCCGGTCGACGCGTAGCCCGAGGGGCTCGATCGCGATCTCGACGACCGGCGCGGTGAAGCCGTGCCCGAAGGGCTTGAGCGTCTCGGTCCGGCGCACGAGCTCGAACAGGGGCTCGAGGTCGTCGAGCCCGGCGTCGCAGTCGGCGTCCGGCCCCAGGACGAGATCGCCCTGAGGCGCATCGGGGTCGACGGCCAGGAGAGCGACCCGTGTGGCGTCGGCGAGGATCTCGACGAGAACGTTGAGCTTGTCCGCGCTCTCGATGCGCACGCCGCACGCCTGCTGGTGCCCGATGGCGTTAAGTCCGTCGTACGGTTCGAGGCCGGTGATGATGTCGAACCAGCCTGGCGCACGACCGGAACCGCTGACGAAGTCGTCGGGACTGCTGGGGCGGTTGACGACGACGACGGGGTGGCCGCTGCGCTCCATCATCTGGCTGGCCAGCAGGCCGTACATGCCCGCCCGTGCGTCCGAGAAGTACACCCACGGAGCCAGCGGCTGGTCACCGTCGGTGAGCTCCTTGAGATGCTCGACGGTCATCTGCCTGCGCAGTTCGTTGTTCGCGATGACCGTGTGAGCAGCCTTGAGCTTCTCCTCGGCCCCGACGGCCGTAAAGACCTCGAAGCAGTCGTCCAGCGGCGCCCCGATCCGGCGGGGGCTGTTCATCGCCGGTGCGAGATAGAAGCCATAGAAGCCCTCGTCGAGGTCGTCGGCGTCGCGGATCTTGCCGTGCTGCGCGAAGGCCTTCAGCATGAGCGCGAAGCCCTCGAACGCCGAGAGGAACGCCGGGTGATGCGCCTCGGTGCGCAGCAGCTGCATCAGGGTCGACCTCTCGATGTCGATTGCCTCGGGGTCCGGGTCGTAGCCGCCCCAGGGGTTCGGGATCGTCTTCGGCGCAGCCACGCGGAGAAGGCGGGCGATCGAGAGCGAGTCGCGTACCAGCTGACGGTTCTCGTAGAGGATCGGCATGACGTCGGAGACGGTGCCGAGGCCGGCGAACAGGCGCAGCAGGTGGATCGCCCAGAGCTTGTCTGGACGGTGCTTGCGGGCGTGGGCCTCGACGACCTGGTAGAGCACGTGCGCTCCGCAGATGCCCGTGTGAGCGTAGGTCTCGTCGATCCGGCAGGGATCGACGGTGATGTCCGCGGTGGACCCGGGCTCGAGCTCCTCGTGGTGGTCGGTCACCAGCGTCGTCCAGCCCAGAGCCCGTGCGGCGGCGATTCCGTGGTGGGAGTTCACTCCCCCGTCACAGGTCAGGAGGATCTGGGTGTCGGGCCAGCGCTGATGGATCTCGTCGATGTCCTCAATGGTGAGATCGTGACCACGGCGGTAGTCAGGCACGTGCAGCTCGACATCGAAGCCAAGCTCGGACAGCCCTGCGTAGCCGAGGACACCGGAGGCGATGCCGTCCATGTCGAAGTCCGGGGCGATCGTGACCTTCTTGCCTGTGGTCCGGGCGTCCTCGAGAGCCTCGACCATCTCGGCGAGATCCAGGAGCTCGTCGTGCTCGGTGGACTCGATGGCCTCGAGGTAGCCGTCCGACCAACCTCGGCGCCGGCACAGCAGAGCAAAGAGGTCGGTGTTCTCGACGCTGCCGTAGCGGTCGCCGACGGTCTGGAGCATGGACATGCTGGTGGCCTCTCTCGATCGGGTCGATAGTCGTGGGAGCGGCGTGAAACCATCCGAGCCCGTAGTGCGATTTTAGCAGTGCGATCCGTCTCTACTGCTAGAATCGCAGCACCAATGGCACTATACGAGGGCCTATGGCACAGATCTGTCACTTGATCACTCGATAGGCTTCTCATGGCTCTCGCGCATGAGCTAGTGTCGGCAACATGGCCATTAAGACAATCGTCGAGTCAGACATCAGTGGGCAATCCGATGCCGCCACGGTCACCTTTGGCCTGGGCAACACCTGGTTCGAGGTCGACCTCACAGAGGATGAGCAGAAGGAGCTCGAACAAGCCCTGGCTCCCTTTGTGAAGGCTGGCCGGAAGGCCGGGCAGTCGACCAAGAAGAAGCGGGCCACGCCCGAGACGACCGTCGAAGAGCGCGCGAAGATCCGCGCCTGGGCCCGAGAGCAAGGCCATGAGGTCACCGAGTTCGGTCGCATCCCGCGAAAGATCATCGACGCCTACCGGGAAGCCCACAAGAAGAGCGATCAGACGTGACTGTTCGGAACGTCGTTGTCGTCGAGTCGGACATCAGCGGGAAGCCGGACGCAGGTACGGTTGTGTTCGGACTGGCAGACACGTGGTACGAGATAGATCTCACGGACGAAGAGCAGAAGGATCTCGAGCGAGTCCTGAAGACGTATCGCGAGGCCGGCCGGAGAGCTTCGAAGAAGACGGGCGATCGGGTCCCGTCAGACACGACCCCCGAGGAACGCGAGCAGATCCGGATCTGGGCCCGAGCGCAGGGCTACGACTTCGCTGACCGTGGTCGAATCCCGAAGAGGATCTACTCCGCCTACCGCGAGGCTCACAAGGAGAGCGATCGGTCCCGCGCGAGGACGCGCAACCGGGCCACCAAAGAGCAGCTGATTCGCTGATCCTGCTGCGGAACTGCCGCAGCATGGCCCGGACCATTTTCCCGGCCCGGGGTTCGTCATGGGCGACCCAGTCGCGCGCACGGCCTCAGCGAGCCGAAACGCTGGATGGTACGGCGTCGAGGACCTGGAGCCCGGCAGCCAGCGCGCGCGATCGACAGTGCACGGTGCCGTGGGAGAAGTGACCTGGAGGCCCGGCAGGCAGAAGCTGCTCCTGGCTGCGCCGCGGACAGGCGGGCTTGCGGCACAGGTCGAGGAATGCTGTGCAGAGCACGCTCGCGCCTGTGTCGAGGAAGTCCCCTGCGACGTCGACCATGCGTTGGTTGCGTCGCAGGCCGGGCCGGTCGTGCGCGGACCAGTCGGCGGGGAACGTGAGGACCTCGAAGCCGGCGTCGCGCCACAGCCGTTCAGCCATGGCATCGGCACCTTTGTCGCAGTTGCCGGACAGGAGCAGCGGGCGCACGACGTTCTCTGCGCTCCAGGTGCGCCAGGCTCCGCGGAAGACCGAGCGCATCGTCGGCTCGTCGGTCCAGGTGCGGGCACCGGTGACGAGGACGACGTGGGAGAACCTGTCTGAGATCTTTCCGGGGATCATTCCACTCTCCTCTTCCAGTGGCGTCGTCGACTTCCGACTCGTCGCATAGATGTGCGACTGCGCACCCGTGCCAGCTCTGCTGGCTTGACGGCCCACTGCTCGTTCTCGTGCGATCTGCTCCCCTACGGGAGCGCAGCGAGCGGTCGCACGGACCGTCCTCAGTCAGCCCGGCGCGCAGCGCAGGGCCATCCGCCACGGCTACGCCCTCCTGCTGCGGCCGGCTTGTGGATGAATGCAGCGGAGCAGTGGTGGGGCCTCCTCTCTCAAGCGCAGCGCTGGGCATAGCCGAGGGAGCGCAGCGACCGAAGGTCTGGCGAGCGAAGCGAGCGGCGGAACCCGTCGGCTATGCCGACTAACACGTCCTCGCAGCGCAGCGGAGAGGCCGAGCGGAGCGAGGGTCCGCAGGACACGTGTTATCAGGTTCCCTTATGCCCTTTGCTTCCTCCCTCCACTGCAGCGCGTCCGGAGCCTTGGCGGAGGACCGATGCGCCGTTCATCAGGGGAATCGGTCCGTACCCTCTCGACCCGTACCCCTCCTCCATTTCCGCGCAGCGGGGTACGGGTCCAGCCGTTTCGCCTGGTCATCGCACCTTCTGGTAGTACGCCTCTTTCAACGACCGTGATACAGCCGTACCCCAAGCTGATTCCGTCTCGTGAGGCACGATCGAGGCGGGGGGTACGGGTCTGCACAGCCCTCGGAACGCGGGGCGCAGCCCTGGTCCATCGCCCCTGTCACAGCGTGCTGCCGCAGGCGAAGCAGTCCTCGCCGTGCCCCTCGTCGCCTGCGCGGTTTCGGCTGTAGGTGGGCGCTCTGGACGGTGACCGAGCCTCTGGATCAGTGGAGCAGACGCCCGGTAGAAGGTGGAGCAGACGGTTGGTAGCGACCCGCCCCCCGTTGCACAGCGCACTCGAGGCGTGCGCGTCACGCTTCTCGACGTCTGCGAGCTCCCATCCTGGGCCGTCGATGTGTCGCACCAAGTGGCTCCTCGGGACACGGACAAGACACGACCCGTGCCCGGGTAGGCGGCCGGGCTTCGCCAGGACCCAGCGGGAACACCTCTGGGCGTCATGAAGCCGCCGGAGCGGCTCCTGTCGGACGACGCCGTCGTCCCGGGTGGCTCGATGGTGTCCCGTGCGCGTCTCTCCCGTGTATCTCGCGTGGCGCGCTGGCGCATGCGGCCGGCGCCCTGCGTTCCATCGCCCGTGAGTGGCGCAGAGGTGTCTCCTGCGTGTCCTCACTGGTACCCGATTCGTACCCCAATGGTGGATGACTCGCGTATCCGATAGGTCTTGCAAAGGGCTCGATAGATCATCTATGCTCGGCCCGGAATGATCCATGCTTGAGCCTGAATATGAAGGTGAGGTGAGTCCGCATGACGGCAACAGCCACGTCGGTCGCACAGCCGGATGGGCGTCGACTGCGAGCTCGAGGGTCAGGTGAGCACGATGGCGACGCAGTCGGGTGAACCCCGCAAGATTCGCTGGACCGTGCCCGCCGTCGACACCTCGGTGATCGCCTGGCTCGATGCGCAGACCAAGCCCACGCAATCGCTGCGGTGGCTCGTGCGGGAAGCGATCCAGCACCACGGCTACACAGACGTCGTCTACCAGCCCGTTGAGCAGCTGCCACACCTTGGGCACCCAACGCGGGCAGAGCAGTCCGATGACGGGCCGAGCTCGAGTCCCGCACCGCGGGACGAGGAGTCAACCCCCGCGCCGGCCGACGATTCCGAGGAATCCACACAGCCCGCAAAGCAGGTATCCATCGACGAGATCATGTCGAGCACCCGGCGGTAACGGAGTGATCGTCGCTCTCCAGGCAGGGACACCATTCGTGAACGACACCAAGGGGTCGAAGAAATGAACAGCAGCGCGAACGACATCATCACTCTCACCGGCGGTATCGACGTCGGCAACGGCTACGTCAAGGGCGTCATCCAGAACACGAAGACCGCGGTGTTCGACGAGATCGACCTTCCCAGCGCGGTCGTCTCGACGTCTCGCACCTCCCCGAAGGTGCCTCTCTCGGACAGCGACGCGTTCGCGGTGATCACCGGTGACTTCTACAACCAGCTCGACTGCTCACTCACGACGCCGCTCGTGGCCGCCTCGGATCGCCGGATCTTCGGCCGGGCCGCGCTGTCCGTGCGCGGCTCGAAGTTCACCGAGTTCGAGGTGATCGGCAAGCACTCCAAGGCCGATCAGGAGCTGTCGAAGGTGCTCGTGCTCGGCGTCTTCGCCGCCAAGGCGCTGCGCGACCACGTCACCACCCACGGCTCGCTGCCGGATCACGAGCTGCGCGTCCAGGTGCGTGCCGGCCTGGCGCTGCCGATCTCGGAGTACGTCGCACGACGCCACGCCTACGCCGCGGAGTTCACCGGCGCTCGAGGCGGTACCGACCGCGCGGTGCACCTCGTGACGATCAAGAACTTCAACACACCCGTCAGCATCCGCCTCGAGTTCATCGACGTGCAGGTGATGGCAGAGGGCGCCTCCGCGCAGTTCGCCATCACCGAAAAGGGCGAGGTCCTCGCCCAGGCGCTCCTGCAGGACCTGCGCACTCGCGATGCCTCGCTCGTCGAGGGCGTCACGGCGGCGGATCTGGTGGCGGTCAAGAACACGATCGGCGTCGACGTCGGCGAGGGCACCGTGAACTTCCCGACCTTCACCAACGGTCGGTTCAACCCCGAGGCCGCCGCAACCCTCGACGAGGGCTACGGCACGGCGCTGGTGAACGCCATGGAGCGCATGAGCGAGTCAGATGCCTCGCTGCAGTTCTCCTCACGCAAGCAGCTGGCGGACTTCCTGCACGCGAGCCCGTCGGTGCTCCAGAAGTCGCGCCACGACCGCGCGGCGGGCTTCGCCGAGGTCGAGGCCGGCTACCTGGTCGACGAGATCGTCTCCGCCCTCGGTGACGTCCTCTCGCAGGCCGGCGCGACGACCGAGGTCGTCTACGTCTACGGCGGCGGCTCGGGCCCGATCAAGAACCTGCTGCACCCGGCACTGCTCAAAG
Source organism: Promicromonospora aerolata (assembly GCF_042682255.1). NCBI lineage: Bacteria > Bacillati > Actinomycetota > Actinomycetes > Micrococcales > Promicromonosporaceae > Promicromonospora > Promicromonospora aerolata. The sequence goes on along the minus strand of NZ_JBHUHF010000001.1, from coordinate 246,539 downwards.
CGGCCGGCGACATCCCCGTGCTCTACCTCGACTCGAGCTACTCGCGCCACCTGAACCGCGAGGGCCTCTACATCGCGGCCCGCCACGTCGAGCAGAGCACGCAGGCGGCCAACGCGGAGAAGACGAAGGAGGCGGCAGTGGCGTGGTGAGCACAGACAGAAGAGCAGGAGGCCGCAGGTGGCCGTGCATGGCGAGGGTCGGCTGAGGACACGCGGCCGTGCCGGTCGGACACGCTGCGCTCTGGTTGAGCGCGTGGTCTGTCGTGCGACATCGGTCGGACGCTCGACGACACCGACAAGTAGCACGAGAACCTCACGCTCCCCGGTACCTCGACGGGCCGGGAGGACTGGACTATGACGATCTTCGACGTGTTCAGCGACGGGTTCCCTGTCATGGGGGCGTCATGGCGTGACGCAAGCTGCCTCACCGAGGATCCTGAGATCTTCTTCGCCGGCGGCGGGGTCAGCCGCAAGGCGAAGAAGATCTGCCAGTCCTGCCCAGTGCGTGATCAGTGCCTCGAGCTGGGCTTGCTCAACGACGAACGCTTCGGCATCTGGGGCGGGCTCACACGGGCCGAGCGGAAGGCACTGAAGCGCAGCCCGGCATGAAGAGTCGGCACAGCTCGGGCCTGTGACGGGAAGGGGATCGAGTGCAGAGAAAAAGAAGACCCCACCGTCGGAGCATGCGCTCCGTACGGTGGGGTCTTCGGTATCTGCTCGTGTGCTTCAGGGGATGCGCTCGATGAGCGTGGCGCCGCTGCCGTCCTGGAGCCCGGTGGCCAGGTCGTACCAGAAGCCGCTGGGGAGCCTCACGAGGGTCTTCGCCGCGCAGGCCTGCCACGATCCTGGGGTCGCCGGGTGGTGGCGGCGGTCGACGACCACGGCGATGCCGATCGTCTCGACGACGCTCGGGTCGCGGACCCACCTCGTGCCGCCGTCCCGGAGGTCGGCGGGCACCTGCTTCATCCACGCGGGGTGGTCGAGGTTGCGCTTGACGACGACGCGGTCGCCAATCTGCAGGTCGGCGAGGTTGGCAGGTGCTGTGGGCATGGTGGTGTCCTTCGTCTCAGGTATGGGTAGCGCCTGTTCGATCACCGGGATGCTCGATACGTCCAGCGATCACCACCAGTGCCGGAAGATGTAGTTACCTCTCGGCAGTTCCCCTCGGCGGATGAGGTCAGCCAGGACTCCCTCCAGCGACGGTGTGAAGGCGAGGTCGGCGTAGAAGTAGGCCTCGAACACGGCGCCCTCCAGATCAGCGGTCTCCGGCGGGTTGGGCTGAGCCGTGACCTTCGCGGGGTCGTCGGATACGGAGATGCTCAACCAGTAGTCGAGCGCCGTCATGCCGGCCTTGGTGACGCTCTCCTGCCGCGCACGGTCGTACCCGAGGTAGATCTCGGTCCGGTCGAAGTCGTGAAGCGCCTGCTCGTAGTCGTCGTCCGACTCCAGCTCGTAGAGCTTCACGCTGTCGTTCGGCAACGACTCCTGATCGCGCTGGCAGCCCCGCAGCGAGCTGTAGGGCTTGCCGTGGACGCGCTCGACGATCGTCTCGATGGGGATGTAGCCGGTCTGGGGACCCGCGCAGTGACTGTGTGGCTCAAGGATGTAGTAGGTGCGGCGCGCGTACGCGGCGGATGGCTGAGGGGTCTGCTGAGACATCTGTGCTCCTCGATGAGGGTGCGGGTACGCAAAAGCGCGGCCGCCGCCCGCCTCGATGGACGGACGGGACCGGATCACCAGGACATGGATCAGCCGAGGCTGACTCTCTTGCCGCGCGCCAGCTCGGCGCCGGAGACGACGATCCGGTGGCCGCCGACCGGGTAGGCCGGGTGGTCGGAGGCGACGACGGCACACGTCCAGGAGCCGGAGTGGCGCCGGCGCGGCAGCGGCTCCTGGTCGACGCCGTCGGGCAGCGCGTCGCGCTGGTACTCGATGGGCACGACCACGACCCGGTACTGGCGGTCGGTGCGCGGCGCGACCCAGGGCAGCTCGATGAGCAGGTCCAGGGGCCAGCCCGGGATCGTGACCGGCAGTGTGGACAGGAAGTGGTTGATCGAGCCGTCGGGGGCCTGAGCGAGCCGGCCGTGCTCTTGCTCGGGGGTCTCGACGAAGCCGATGCGTTCGAGGAAGGCCATGGTGATCAGGGCTCCTTTCTTCGGTCAGACGGCCGCGCGGTGCACGAGCACCAGGCGCGAGCCGGGGGTCAGGAACAGGCCGTGCTCGGTGGTCATGACGAATGCGGTACCCGTGGACGAGACGTACGTGTTGACGACGGTGGCTACGCCCGGGACATCGGCCCGGATCAGGGGCAGGTCGCGCAGGGCGACCATGTCGCCGGCGCGCAGCAGGCGAGCGCTCTTGCCACCGAAGAGGCGATGACGCCCGGTCGAGCGGTAGACGACGTCGAGGAAGTCCGGGGTCGGGTTCTGGAACATCTCGCAGAAGGCCGGGGTGAGGGCGTCGGCCCGGTCTCTGCGGGTCGCTGCGGGCATGTCGGGGTCCTCAGCGGGTCTCGCTGTAGCCGCACTCCGGGCACGTGTGTGAGACGTCCTTGTGGGAGTGGACACCTCTGGCGTCGGACTCCATGGGGACGCCGTCGTTGGGGCAGGTGAAGCTGGGCATAGTGGCCTCCTGGAGAGAGAGAAGATGTTCTTCGACGCCAGATCCGGATCAGCTCCGCTGATCCCTGCTGCTCCAGCCAGCAAGGAGGCGTGCAGCGCAGGCGGGCATGGGCGGCGGAGGCTGCCACCTCGTAGCGGTTCCAGTTCGCGGTTCGCAGGCGCGTCAACTGGTCAGATACAGGGCTGTGCAGCACGCTGGGGCCGTGGAATTCCTCGGCAGGTTGTTCGGCTTCGACTGGTCCGCGCTGGAAGCCGAGACCAAGGTCGCGCTCGCCACTGCGCTTGTCGCCGTCATCGGGACTGTGGTGGCCAGCGGGATCGGGTGGTTCGTGAGCTTTGTCAACAACCGCAACACGCTCAAAGAGCAGCGTCGGCTGGCGATGGAAGAGAAGGTCTGGCCAAGACGCGCTGAGACGTACGTGGAGGTTCTCGAGTGGGCGCGCCAGGCATCGAAACACATCGAGGAAGGTGAAAAACTTCCTCTTGCACTTCAGAGCAAGATGGCCGCATACGCCTCACCCGGCGTCCGTGCAGCGTGGGCCAAGGTCGACAACGAGATGGGAGGCATCTCGGGTTTCCGCCTTCTCAAAGCAATCGACGAAGGTAGTGCCGCCGTACCCGAGACGCTCGCGCTGTTCGGCAACGCCAGCCTCGGCCAACGGGTGGTGGACTTCACTCGTCAAGAAGTGCAGCAAATGGGCGGTCATGAGAAGGCGCTTCGAAATTCCTACGTACGGCTCCATCTTCGTTTGGACGACCTAGAGCGCGAGATCAGGGAGGATCTCAACGGTCGGCAGGTCAAGAAGAAGTAGTTTCCGAATCTGGCTCAGACTGCTGCGTCAAGAAGCGCTCCAGGTGCGAACGGCCCTCCTGGCGCTTCAGAGGTTGGCGAGATAGCGAAGAAAAAGAAGATCCCCGTTCGAGGAGCACGAGGCTTCTCGAACGGGGGTCTTCGGGTACGACTCTCTATTCAGTTGTGGCCCGCGCAGCCTGGACCGGTGCCTGGGAGGTGCTTCCATCCCTGCGACCCTCGTCGCTCGTGGCGGGCTGCCCCGCAGGGCACCGGCCGCACGGCTAGCTGGCTGCGCTGGTTCCGAAGGGCAGCTGTTCGTCCTGCACGGCGCTGGAGGTCGCAGGCTGTGCGGCCGCCGCAGCGACGTGCGCCTGGTCCTGCCTGGCGGCCTGGTTCTGGGCCTCCGCGTTGACGACGCGCTCGGCCAGGCGAGCCTGGGTCACCGAGCGCGGCTCGAGGAAGGTGATGTCCTCGGCGGTCACCTTGAGGTCGAAGACCTGCTCGCCGTTCTTCGAGTAGCGGTCCATGCGCAGCGTGTAGCCGATGGCGACCTGGTCGCCCTTGTGGATGTTCGAGTACGGGCCAAGACCCTGGGTCTGCGAGCGGACGAAGGCCTCGACTGGGATGGCGTCGGACGGGCGCTCGTTCTGCGCGTTGGTGTAGTTGCGGTCGGCGAAGATCGTGAGGAGGACCTTCTTGGAGCCGTCCTTGTTCTCGAAGACCTTCGGGTCGTTCGCGAGGCGGCCGATGACGGTGCCGTTGTTACGGGGGTTCGACATGATGATGCTCCTCGGGTACACGAGAGCGCGCGGTCGATGTCGTCGATCCGCGCGCGGGGTGGGTTGGGTTGAGCGGTTCGGTTGTCTGTCGAGCCACCATCCGGATCAGCTCCGCTGATCGAACGATGGTCTTCATGACCAGCTCCGGATCAGGCGTGCTGATCGAGTGCTCTTGCACGTACCCTCCGGATCGACTTCGTCGATCCCAGAAGCCCTTGCACCACGTGTTCCGGATCAGCTCTGCTGGTCGGACGCTGTGATTCCTGGGCTCAGGTCCGTCCCGGTGTCAGAGGTTCAGCCGTTCGCGGATGAGGCGGTCGAGCTGCTGGTCGTTGCACGACGCGCCCTGGTCCGTGCTGGTCGTGCGGGACATCTGCAGGTAGGCGATGAGGCTCTGCGTCTGCTGCTCTTCGAGTTGCTTCTGCTGGAGCACAACGAGGTCGAGGGCGCGTTCGGCGATCAGGTGGATGGACCGCTTGATCTCCTCGAGGTTCTCCCCCAGAACCGTGTTCCGATCGGTCACCCCAGCGTCACCTCGACCTCGTAGGCGGTCGAGCGAAACGGCCCGACGACCACCTTGCGCACGCGCTTGACGAGACCAGCGGCCTCGAGCCGGGCGGTCAGGCCCTCGCCCTCGGACCAGTCCTTGATGAAGACGTTGCCGGGCCTGGCGATAAAGCCGTAGTCCAAGAGGTTCACCGAGAGCCGCTCAGGGCCCTCGTCGGTCATGAGCGTCAGCCCCTGGTACCCCATGTCGTGGTGGAGCGAGCCGGTCAGCTCGGTCAGCTCGGTGGTGCCGAAGTCGATGGTGACGTCGTCCTTGGTGGTGGGCGTGATCATGATGGTGGCTCCTTCGTGAGCGCGCGTACTGGGGTGGTTGGTGCCCCCGGGCCGCCGCGGCTTCGCCAGGTCGCCGGCGCGCACGGTGATGCGTTGCGGCGGGCGCGGGACCTGATCTGCTCGCGCGACGGCTCGGGGGTGCTCGGTGGAGGCCGGGTGAACCGGTCTCAGAGCCCGTCTTTCTCGTGGTTGTAGGGCTCGTCGGGGTCGTGCGAGTCGGCGTGCACGCCGGAGTCCTGGCCGTGTGTGTTCCGGTACTCGACCTTGCGGGTGAGCCGGACGAGGCTCAGACACAGGCACAAGAGCAGGAACAGGGCCAGGGCGAGGAACGCCCAGCTCTGCAGCGGTGTCATGGGGGATCCCTTCGACGAACGGATGTCGAGAAGACCCCCGACGCAGCCCTGCTGCGTCAGAAGCCCTTGCCCACGGCACCCAGGCGTGTCCACCCCGAGGAAGCCAGCCGATGTTGCGATGACTCGTCGCTCGCGCGTCAGCAGAGCTGCGCGAGCGTGTGACCACAGCAGAGGTGCCAGACCTCGTACTGCGGGCCCTGGCCCCAGCGGTCGTCCCAGGTGGGGTCGTGCTCGATGGAGTAGTCGACGACGTCGCGGGGCATGCCCGGCTCGCACGTCTCGTCGTAGGAGCACAGGTCGCACCACTCCTGCTCGGCGCTTCGTGGCAGAGCAGAGCCTGCGTCGAGCCAGGGCGTGCCGCTCCCCCAGGTGGCACCTGCGGCGGGTGCCGTCGACGAGCCGGCAGTTGCCTCGTCGGCCAACCGACTCGGCTCGTACCTGGTGAGAAGGTTGCCGGCACGGATCGGCGTGCGGACGATCCCCTCGGCGTCAGTGATGCTGGTGGTCGTGGTGTCGATCATGGGGTGCTCCTGGGCGTCGGGTCCGGGGCCGGTGGTGCGGCCCCGGGTTGGTGGATCAGAGATCGGGCGGGACCGGCAGATGGGCGCCGCACCCGTCGTTCGCAAACCTTTGGCAGCGACTACGCGGACTGCGCGCAGCTGCTCGCTGACGCACTCCGCCGATGTCAGGACCGACTTCACAGAAGAACCCCGGTGATGCCTCGCACATCACCGGGGTTCTTCTTTTTCAGCGGCCGAGTGATCGACCCGCCTGGGCGCAACCAGAGGATCTAGATGCAATGCCGCGAAGTTAAGGTTCGGGCGGGGTCGTCAAGCCTGGTGGGGCGGTCGTGATGGTCACGGTGATCGGGTAGGTCCTGTGGTCGATCGCGGGGCCTCGGGCGTTGTACTTGCTGATGGCGCGTTTGCGGATCCGTTGACGGGTGCGGGGTCTGCGGTCTGGGAGCAGGTTGGCCAGGACCGCGGCTCCGATGACGCCGATCAGGTCGGTCGCGCTCTCGTGGAGGGCCTGCTGGATGGTGGTGATCTGGTCACGGGCGGTGTTGAGCGCGATGCTGAACGAGGCCCGGTCCGGGTCCAGGCCCGGGGTGGTGTTGGTCGCGTCGGTCATCGCGGTCCGCAGTACCTGGTAGCAGGTCAGCAGGGCGTAGATCTCCTGGGTTACGCCGTCCGGGGTGCGGGCGCGTAGCACCCTGCCGCCCAGCATCGTGGACTTCAGCTCGCTGTAGGCGGTCTCGATCTCCCACCGCTGGTGATAGAGCCTGATCAGCGCGGACGCGGGGGCTTTGCTCGGGCGCAGGAGCGTGGTGATCAGTCGGTAAGCCTCGGTGCGGGTGGTGCCGTCGGGTGTGGTGACGGCGATGCCCGCGTCCAGGACGCGCACCAGGGTGGTGCCGTGCCAGGCCAGCCACGAACCGTCGCTCAGGGTGAGCACGCGGGTCAGGACGGGCGCGGTCGTGCCGGTCTTGAGCCGGAACAGCAGGTGCGCGCCGGTATCGGCCATCCGCGCGAACAGGTCACGGACCGGGAAGCCCCGGTCAGCCAGTACCAGCATCCCCGGGCGCAGGGACCGCAACAGGCCGTCCGTCATGACCGTCTCTCCGATCGTGGTCGGCCCGAACACCACGTCGATCAGGGCGCGGGTGCCGCACGCGACCAGCGCGACGATCCGCACCGCGGGATACCCGCCCCCACCACCCAGGTTCGTGGGCTGGCGGCGAAACACCGCCTCGTTCGCCCGGCCGGCAGGGATCGAGACCTGCGTCCCGTCGATCGCGGCGACCAGCAGTCCCCGCCACGACACGTTCGCTGTCGTCGCCGCGGGGCCACGCAGCAGATCGAACAACGCGGCCAACGGCGCCACGCCCACCCGGCGCAACGCCTGGCTGATCGCGGGACCTGACGGCGCGGCCCGCGGCAGGTCGAGCCCGGCGACCAGCCGCGCCCAGACCTGCTTCCAGCCCATCGGCTCGAACAACGCACCGGCCAGCAGCAGATAGACCACGACCCGTGCAGGCAGCAGCCGCGCCCGCTGCTCGACCCGACCGGTCTCGGCCAGCACCGCATCGACGACCTCGGGCGGGACCTGAGCGGTGAGCTCTCCCAGATGCCCCGGAGCGAATACCCCAGGGGCTGACAGGGCACGGACGTTGATGACAGGATCGGACACGGCGAAGCTCCTGTGGTGAAAGCTGTCTTGGCGGACTGCTCTCAACTACAGGAGCTTCGCTGCTGCTACCAGCACAAACACGGTCTTGACACCCGACCCAACGCCCTAACTTCCCGGCATTGGATCTAGATGTGCTTCTGCTCAGCTGCGCCGCGCCTCCTTCACGGCGATCACGGCGGCTCGCAGCGCCCCGTCCCCGCGACCGCGGTTGACGTTGTGCTCTGCGACGTCGAACAGGTCGAGAAGGGCTGCTCGGATGGACTCGGCCCGGCGCATGGCGGCTTTCGCCGTGGCGCGCATCGCCTCGTACTGGGCCAGCTCTTCCTTGGTCGGGACCCGGGGCTTCTGGCGGACGGTCCGGGTATTTCGGGCGGTCATGCTGTCGCCTCGTATCCGGCGCCGAGCAGCACTACTCGGTGGTCGAGCGTGCCGGCCGTGGAGCCCGGCAGCGCGGCAGGATCGGCGAGCACCCCGTCGGCGTCGGCGCCGTAGATGTAGGTCTCGGCGTGCATGCTGGTGCCGCCCGCCTCCGGGTCGTGGTGCGGGGCCTCCAGTGCGGAGACCACGACGTGCGCGTGACCCTGTAGCGGTGGGTCGAGGCGATACAGCGCTGCCATCCCGTGGAACTGGGGCAGGCTCGTCCTGAGCAAGGTCGCGGTCTTCACGCTGCGAACTCCTCTGCATAGGCGGTGCGGGCGTGGTCCCACCTGTTGGCAGCCTCGACCAAAGCGACGGCGAGGCGCGGGGCCCGGTCGAACGAGGCGGACAGCGCGTACCGGACGGCCGCGGTCTCCATGGCGATCAGGGCCTGACCGACGGCGAGGCCGTGTCTGGCGCCGGACCAGTAGCGCCCCGCGTCCAGGTGCAGCGCGGGGTGCAGTGCGGGTCGGTGAGTGCTCGACCCAAGCTGGATCAGTTGGGCCTCCAGCGGTGCGTACCAGGTCAGGCCCACCGGGTGAGTGCGGTCAGGGTCGGGGATGGTCGCGGGGTCGGCGACGGCTGGCGGGATGTAGACCGCGGCGATCTGCCCAGCAGGCGGGCAGGTGTGCTCGTCGCCGGTCCAGTACCAGTTGCCACAGGACCTGCACTGTCTGCGGTCGATGTGCTCGACCATCGCTGGTGCCCGATCGGGCCGGACACCAGGTGTGCGTGGGCCAGGACGATCACGCGGGGCGTGGGAGGCGAGCACGGGTATCGAGGTTTCGTGGCGCCGGCGGAGGGTCATTGGTCCGTCTCGCACTGCTCGGCCGCCTTGTTGAACGCGGCGGCGGCGCCGGCGGCGTCGAGTTCAGCCTGCTGCACCAGCGCCATCTCGGCGTCGAGTGCTCTGGCGGCCTCGGCGATCGTGTCGTTGTCACGGGTGCGCTCGGCGTCGTACCTCTCGGAGGCTTGCACCCTGGCCAGTGCGTCGTGCTGGTCGGCTGTATTGCGGTGGGCGCGCTCGGCGCGTCCGGACTCGATCAGGTCGGCCAGGCACGGCGGTGTGTCCGTCGCGATGGTGTGGGTGATGGGCTCAGGCTCGGGAGTGAGGGCGACGGTCAAGCCGTGCCCGGCGGCGCCGGCGACGAGAAGCGCAACGGCCATGGCGCCGTACTGGATCAGGACCGGGGACCGTCGTTCCTTCGACCGTCGTTCGTTCTTGCGGAGCATTAGGATCTCCTTTGGTGGTGCCGTCACGTCCGGGTCTGGAAACTGGGGCGTGGCGGCATTGCTTTGCCTGAGGCGTCAGGCGGCGGTGGCTCGCTCGGCCTTCCTCACCCGACCCAGGACCGCAGGCCGACGCGAGGACGAGCGGCATGGTGACCTCGCGGCCGTCGGCCGTCGGACCGAGTGCGGCAAGGCCGGACGTGAGAGATCAGCAGCCGGACGACGAGGTCCTGTGTCTGCTTCTCCTGGAGCTACCCACGCTGCATGTCGAGATGCCCGACATGACGTGTCAGAAATCGCTCCGGATCAACTCCGTTGATCCCAGACCAGACCAGGCCTGCACACCACCTGTGCGCTCGATCCCCGCTCGACGCTCCCCCTCACCAGGCGGCACCACCGGTGGTGGCATTCCGATTGATCGAAGACAACCATTCGATAGATCTTTCGGATAAGATGCTATGGAACGTCGGTCTAGATGATCGATAGATCACTGCGGACCAGTCGAGTCGGCGATTCCGCGCGCTCGGCTGGAACAGGGCACAGGGTGTCGGACAGGAGACACGAGGACAATGCAGACCAGGACGACGAGGAAGACCGCGCTGCCAGCTGTCGTGTTCGCTGCGGCCCTGGGCCTCCTGCTTCCCGGGTGCTCCGGTGGCGGGGCCTCCGAACAGGCGATACCCACGCAGCGTCCGATGACCGAGCCGGTCGAGGTCACCGACGAGGCTCTCGGCAGGGCGCTGGACAAGCTCGTCTACCAGGGCACCCAGCGTTCGAGCTCGGACGGCGGGGTGTGTCTGGTCACCGCCGTGCGCACTGCGGGACTGTCGGACGAGGCGCTGGTCTACCTCACCGAGACGGGTAGTGACGACCTCGGGGCGATTATCGACCGCCTGCGTGAGGTGAGCGAGGACGACGCCGCGATCCTGCTCTCGCCACGGCTGCGCGAGGACTTCGACACCTGTGTCGACCAGGACCTGCTTCCCGATGGCAGCGGGCATCAGACCTACGAGTCCCCGAACCCAGCAGAGGCACCGGTGGCCGACGAGCCGAACCTGAAGCCGAGGTACGACATCGGCGAAGACGAGCAGATCACTTCGGCCGCGCAGCTGACCGACGGGCTGGTCTCGATGTTCTCCTCCTACGCACTCGACGAGAACCAGAAGGAGATCTATGCGGCGGCCGGGCCGTGCCTGTCCGGCGCCGTGCTCGACGCGGGCTTCACACAGAAGACACTGCGCTTCCTGGCCGGCGGAGCGCCCGTCGGCACCGGATCGGTGGCCGACCACCTGCCGGGCAACGAGGACGAGGCGATCTGGGAGTCGGCGGAGTTCACCACCAGTCTCGTGGACTGCACGAACGTGACCCCGGACCTGCCCCCGGAGGCTGGATCCTGAGAGCCACCCGCGAGGCCACGCAAGGACCCCGAGGAGCGCTCGAAGACCGAGCATCGAACGGAGCAAGGAGCCGGTCATGACCCTCACGCAGCAGCCGGATCAGGCAGAGCCGCCCGCAGGCGGCCGGCGCCCCGGCATGTTCGTCCGGATGTCGCCCGACGACAAGCAGCGGGTGCAGTACTGGGCGGACAAGCGCGGCTACTCGTCGGCGGGCGAGTACGCGGCCGAGGCGGTGGTCGAGAAGATCCAGCGCGAGAACCTCGACTACGACCTCCCGGCCCTCGAGATCGCGCGGCTCAACCAGCTCGTCGACGAGGTCAAAGCCCTGTCGACGAACTCGGCGAACCTGGAGCGCGTCGTCACCCAGGGTTTCGACTCCCTCATCGGGCTGACCCGCGGCGACAACTACCTGCTCGACGACGAGGACGGTGAGCTGTCATGAGCCGGGACTTCTCGGAGATGCTGGAGACGACCACACCCACCGACGAGGTGATGGATGTCGACATGCCCTTCCTCGACGCCTACCGACATGGCGGGAGCTCCGAGCTGCAGCGACTCCAGGCGCAGGAGGCGGACGCACCGCACGCCGAGGCGCAGCCACGAGCAGCCGATCCACCGGCTGGGACCCAGCCCGGCGACGGCGACCGCAAGAGCAAGGCCCTGGGGCCGGATTCCGAACCCACCGTCGCGGGGTCCGAGCGCTCCGGTGGAACCAGACGTCGCGTCGGCTCCGGTGGCGCGAGCGCTGCAGGCGGTGCAGCTGGCGAGGTGACCACGGGCGGACCGGCCGAGGCGTCCGCGAGCATGGCTGCCCCCGTCCGCGAGTCCCTGGTGGGCTCTGCTGTCGAAGTCGGTGTCAGCGATATCGCCGTATCGGGACCCGATCTCGAGACCAGACCTGAGACGCCGGCGTCGCTCCAGCTCACGGACCACCAGGAGGCCGTGCAGGGTGCGGCGTCGACGAGGGGTGGCTCGGGCGGTGCAGACGACACAGCGGCACTCCCCCAGTCAGGTTTCCGGCTCTCGGGCGTGAAGAGCCAGCCGCACATCAAGTCGCTGCCTGACGCCATCATGAGCGTGCTGCGCGAGCAGCTGCGCTCGGCTGCGGTCCGTGAGCTGAGCGTGAGCGACGCCGACGCCCGCGAGTTCAGCCGGCGGCTGAGCCAGGGCACGCTCGTGACGGCGTTCCTGCTGGCGCAGCTCGACCTGCGCATCGACGCGGACACAGCGACCCAGCGCGCCGCGGAGCTGTTCCGCTCTCGGGACCCGCTGCTGGGCAGCGTGGCGGCGCGGCTGGAGCGCCTCGAACAGCTCGAGAACGACCAGAGCAATACGCTGCACCTCCTCGGCGACGAGCTCGCCACGGTCCGTCAGACCGGTGCCACCATCGAGCAGGCTGTGGCGTACTCCATCGCCGACCGGACTGAGAACTTCCTGCGCGGCTCGCACAACGTCCATGACGCGCCGATCACGCACAAGGACGCGCTGTTTGTCCGCGACAGGTTGCGTGAGGCGACCAGAAAGCAGGAGAGGCTCGAGCGCGAGCGGGAAGGACGGCCGATCAGGTGATCCTCGCGGTGCGCTGGGATCGCCCCATCCGCGCAGCAGCCCAAGGATGTGCCGCGAAGTACAACTTGCAGACCAAGCTCCGAACGCCGGAGGGCCGCCTTGTGCGTGTGGAGAAGAGCCTGCATAGCGATGTGCTCCGATGGGCCGGTCCAGTCTGGTCGGCCTCGCTGCCCTGGTTGCCAGGCGCACGAAGGTCTCCATGCCTACCTGGTGGTAACCCCGGCCCGTGAAACTCCGGTACCAAGGGCGCGCGGACAGCTCAGTACTTGTGAGCAAGCGACCGAACTACCGCTGCCCACGTGGGGCCGCTCAACCCAAAAGTGAAACCAAGTTGGCAACGATCCACCACACCAGCAGGAGCGCGATGGACGAGCGCGTAGTCATGACCCAACGTTAGGACGGCGGACCGATGTACGCCTGCGACCGATCCTCCCCTATGCGATGAATTCATCCCGCTCTGCCAGCGTGTCCCGGGCCACCGTCGATGCGTCCTCACGATGCCGAGCGTCGAACACCTCGACTTCCAGCGCACGCAAGTTGATCGCGCTAAGGGACCACCGAGGTGAGGTCAGAGGGAGACGCCCACCAGGACGGTCTCCGGGACCAGCGTCACGCCGAACCGGTCGCGGACCCCGTCGCGCACCGCGCGGGCGAGGGCCACGACGTCCTCGGCCCGGGCGCCGCCGCGGTTGGTCATCGCGAGCGTGTGCTTGGTCGACAGCCGTGCCGGGCTGTGCTCCCCGGCCAGGCCGAAGCCCTTGGCGAAGCCGGCCCGTTCGATGAGCCAGGCGGCGCTGGTCTTGACGAGCGCCGGGTCGATGGCGCCGAGGCTCGGGCCGGTGCTGGTCTCCGGCGTCGCCGAACGGACCGGGTAGCGGGGGGCGTCCTGGGGCAGATGAGCCAGGTGCTCCACGGGGATGACGGGGTTGGTGAAGAACGAGCCCGAGTTCCAGCGGTCGTGGTCCGGCTGCGCCCCGAAGGACGGGCGGTCGAGCAGCATGCCCTTGCCGCCGCGGAGACCCAGCACCGTCTCGCGGACGTCCTTCATCGGGGCGCGCTGCCCCACCTCGACGCCCAGGCGACGTGCCAGCTCCCCGTAGCCGACCGGCGCCGAGAGCGTCCCGAGCCGGAACTGGAACTGGACGCCCAGCACGACGTAGCGCGGTGACGGGTACCAGGGAGCGCGGGGGTCCTCGTCCCGGCCCTCGCTGTGCATCGAACGCTTCAGCAGCGACGTGCGGTACCCGAAGTCCAGCTGTCCGACGGAGAAGGTGCGCACCCGTCGCTCGCCCCGGTCCCACGTGCGGACCAGCGAGACCACCCCGGAGAGCTCCTGGCCGTACGCGCCGATGTTCTGCACCGGGGCGGCGCCCACCGTCCCGGGGATGCCCGAGAGCGACTCGACACCGACCCAGCCCTCGAGGACCGCGCGCTCCACGAGCTCGTCCCAGTTCTGGCCGGCGGGGGCGCTCACCACGGCGCCACCGCAGGAATCGTCCGACTCGACAGTGATACCGCTGCGGGTGTCGCGCACGACGACGCCGTCAAAACCCTCGTCAGCCACCAGCAGGTTGGAGCCGCCACCCACGACCAGCAGCGGCACCCCGTCGTCGTCGGCGGTGCTCACCGCCTCGATCAGAGCGGCCTCTTCCTCGGCCTCCACGAACGAGGCTGCCGGGCCACCCACGCGGAGTGTGGTGAGGTCGGCAAGGCTGGGGGCCACCGCTTGCGCCTGGACGGTGTCTGCCGGGTATGGACTCACCATGCGAGCCTATCTACCTGTCGCGTTGGATTTGTGGACATCTCCGACATGCCGTGGGTGATGTCTGCCAATTCTGGAACCTTCCAGCGCCCACGAACGTGTTCCATGCCCGACCTCGCGGGCCCTGCCGCGGACCGGTGGCGCCGCGCTCCCTGCACTACCTCTTCACACCGGCCGCCGTCGGCAGCGGTCGGAGGTAACGGGCCACGGCCAGCACCATCGGCATCAGCAGCACCAGCACGGCCAGCCGGTAGCCCGTCGCGTGCGCGACGGGGCAGAGGAGCGGCGGCCCTACGAAGGACGCGGTGTGCGCGATCGGGTGCGGATGTGCGCACTAATCGTGCCGTAGCTGCCGGCGTGACTCCTGGCTCGGAGGTGAGAACGGTGACGACTGCTTCCGGTGCGACCGCGGTGCAGGTTCTATTCCTGGAGGGGCAGGAAGGCGGATCTGGAACACATCGGGTCCGCGCACGACGGCGTAAAGGTGGGCCCGCGCAAGACTGTCTCCGCCCAGACGATCACCGCCGGGCAGGACGAGCGCGACCTCGGTCTGGAATCGGCCGGTCCGTGCCCCGGCCCGGCCGCGGCGCCCTGCCGCCCTCACTGGCTCCCGCGCGGAGGTCTTGAACGCGGGCTTTACGCTCTCGGCCTGGACGGAGCCTCAGGCCGGTGATCATCGTTTACCCCCTGCAGCGACCGTGGCCTCCCCCGTGTTCGAGACCGATGCCGACGCGGAGGCATAAGTCGCCGTCGGCGACGCCGCTGAATCGGCTCGGCCAGATCTCCCGGCCGCACCTGAGACGCTGCATCGCTCCAGCTGACCGACCACCAGGAGGCTGGGCCACACCGATCTCCATGCGGTGCATAGTGGCACCCGCCACTGATATCCCGACGGGGTGGCAGAGGTCCTCACGCGCGCAGCAACCGCGCGACCCGGTCGCTAGTGCGTAAGATCGAACACATGTTCGCACCTGCCGCACATGCCGGAGCCCTGGAGCGGGCTCGCAATGTCTTGTGGTCAGCCGAAACACGGACCGGGGTCCGGTCGCGAGCCGGGGCGTCGGTCGAGCTGAACCCTCCTTCCGTGCGGTTGGCGAGCATCCTGCCGAACGAATCCATGCCCCGAGGCACCGCGGTCGTCGTGGCAGGGTCAGCACACTTCCTGGTCCAGCTCATCGGCGCGACGCTGGCAAGTGGCTGGGTGGCCGTAGTGGGATGGCCAGAGATCAACGCGATAGCGCTGTCCGAAGCCGGCGCTGACCTCGAGCACGCCGTGATGGTTCCTGATGCGCGCGGCCGCAGTGCTGAGGTCATCGCAGCGCTGCTCGACGGCGTCGACCAGGTCGTCGTCGGTCCACACGTCGCGCTCACCGCCAGCGAGCAGCACCAGCTTCTGGCACGTGCCCGCCGAAGGAACAACACCTTGCTCACCGGCCGCGCGTGGGAGAACGCCGCGCTGCGCATGCGCGTCGACCGCGCGACATGGTCCGGCGCTCGACATGGTGACTACTGGTTGCGCGAGGTCCGATACGACGTCGCACGCCAAGCACGCGGCGACGGCCGTGAGCGTCGGTTCATGGTGTCGCGGGGCGCCGACACGGTTAGAGTCGAGGCCGTTCGTTCTGGCGCTCGTCTGGTATCCGTCGGGGCGTAGCGCAGCTTCTGAGACCGGACCTAGGCGCGTTCATTCGGTCGGCGAACAAGCGACGCAACATCCGAAGACTTGCTCCCCGCCGGCCGAACACTGACAGGCGTCAGCGACGACGTCCTGCAGTTCAAGCGATGCAGCCAGCTCAGGGGGGAGATCATTGCCCTCCAGACCATCCGACCTGCGGCGGACCGAATCTCCTTCTACACCAAACTGGGTGCTGCGATCCGCTTGTCCCGTGATGGTCGCCAGCATCGTCCCCGCCGCCGGACCGGCGTCAGCCAGCAAGCGCCGATCTGGCGACCTCGATGATTCGCTCCGGCTGATCTACCGCCGCTTGCGCCTCATAGACACCCTCTAGTGCTGCGATCCGCGGGTCTGGGTCCAGAGCAAAAGCAAGCGCTGCAGCAGCACGGGCACGAGAGAACACAACTAGATACTCGTCGGGATGATCCTCCTGCAACCCGAAGGCGCGTTCGTCGAGCTCTGCGACCAACTCATGCAGGCGGCGCTGGTGCTGTGGTCCAGTGAGCCCATTCGTTATAGCTACGCGGGCCTCCTCGACGATGTCGCCTGTCACGCCAGCGGACGACACCGCAAGCAGCGCAGCGCTGGTCGCTGCGGTGCGCTGCCGCACGACGCTGGCCTCTTCCAGACTCGCAGACAACTGCTGATCAACGCTGTCAAGTCGTGTAGTCATTAGTCCTGTCCTGTTCGGCGAGCATCTTTCAACGGGCTAGCTGGCCTGGCGTCGGCCGCATCAATACTGTCGGCGCACGGGGAGCATATAGGTCTACCCGCAGCGATATAGGTCGGGCGAATACTGCGATCGGTCATGTGATCTAGGATACTGACTTCAGCGTGACCGTTTCCGCGCGCCAACTCCTCGCCGTCCCGAAGTGTTACGCCAGGCCGAAGATAGCCACGAGGCTCACTCGTGCCGACTACGACACGTACGCCACCTTCGCCGTCAGTGCCGACTCCGACACCCATTGTGATACGGCCACGACTGTGTTCAGGAACTCGCTCCTGGAGGTCACTGGATCGTGCGGCAGCGTATGCTTCGGGAGACTTGCTCGCCTCCTCAATCGCAACCGGATTCTTGTCCCCGTTCCGAAGATCACCCGGTGCGTCCTCGACCAATTTCCTGGTCGCGTCGGGGTCAGCTATGCGAGGGCTTTCGTGTCTGTCAATGACTCGGCCCACAGCAGTATCATTGAGTGCCGCCTCATTCTCCCGGAGTCTGCTCTCAGAAGGCTTGGCCAACGACCCGGCGGCCGATTCAAGCCCATCGCTGACGGGCTCACGGGAGATGTCACGCCCGACGATTCGGCCGGCAGCTGCATCATCGAGTGCCGCCTCGTTCTCGCGAATCCGGGTTCTGGGCACATCAGCCTCAGGTTCGTGCGCTGGCTTTGGCCTGTCGACATCGGACGACCCCACTCTGTCGATGCTCATTGGCCACCCACCATCGCACGGGTGGATCTCTCGAGTGCGTTGAATGCCCACTCAGTGTCGAAGGTGAGGAATCTGGTCGCCTCGTTGAACCGATCGTACCGGTCAGGAGCGTCGCTCAGCTTGGCGATTACATCCTCCCAGAGCAGCGGTTCCCCGCCGCCGGGAACGATCCGTCGGTCGTACTGCCAGGTGGACGGGTGTGCCCGGAGCGCGGCCAGCTGCTCGCCCATGGTGGACCCAGACAGGGTGATGCCCCTGACTGCCCAGCTCTCCGTTTCCGGATGCGGACCGCTCAGATTGCCGTTGCCCGTGTCGACCATCAGGGTTCGGTAGATGTCGTTCCAGCGGTAGGCCCCGGCCTGCCACTGAACCTCGCTGCCGTCACAGCCGCGTTGTTCGCCGTCCAGGGTGGCGGCGACGCTGGCCATGAGATGTCCGGCGAAGTCCTCGGGGCGGTAGTAGGCAGACAGCCCGGTGTACCGGGCCTGGATTGACGTCTCGATGCGATGGGCGATACCGCGTTCAAGGAGGCGCGTGTTCTCGAACCGCTGCCCCAGGTCCCGCAGCCAAACTGCACTCGGCACGGGGGCGGGTTGTCCGGTGACGTGAAACAGCACCAACAGCTCGATCCACAAGATCAGCTCCGGGTGGTCGCCGGCGATGCGTATGGCTCGGTTGAGGTCCCTGAGCGTGTACGCCTGTTGCGATCTTCCCGGGAAGGAGAGCGGTACGCGGAGGGTGTCGGTGTAGGGGAACGGTCGAGCGAGCGAGGGGTCTTCGGTGGTCTCGCCGAGGGGGATGGTTAGTCGGATGGGGCGGTCCATGCCGTCGGTGAAGATGACGGCCCTGCCCGGTGGCAGTGTCACGACGTGTCGGGACTGGGCGTCGTCGAGGTTCATGGTCGCGCCGACCGTCTCGCGGTCGTCGGCTGCCGGCAGGCGGTGCAGGATCTTCAGGGCGGTGTTCTTGATGACGTCCGGCACGATCTTGGCCGGGATCTGCTCGGCCACGATGATGCCTTCACCGTAGGCGCGGATCTCGGCCAGGAGGGAGGTGAACAGCTCGACGGCGTGTGCGGTAGGGCTGCCTTCCTCGGCGCGCTTAAGCAGACGGTGTGCTTCCTCCAGCACCGTGACGTGCGCCAGGCCCCTGGCTGTACTGTCCCCGTGGTGGGTGCGTTGTTCGTGGCGGACGCGCAGGTGCTCGTAGAGGCGGATCAGGATCGTGCCGATGAAGAAGGCCTTGTCGGCGTCGTTGCCGATGTCTTCGATCTCCAGCACGACATTGCGTCGCAGCAGCTCGCCGACGTCGATGGGGATGGCGGCCTCGAAGAACCGGCCTGGGGTGCCCAGGCGCAGGGATCCGATCCGCACGTCGATGAAGCCGCGGACGTTCTGGCTGATCTCCGGTCCGTACCCGATGCCGTCGACCACGTCCATGGCCACTCGCTGCAGGTCTGCCAGATCGGGATACTTCGGTCGGCCGGCCGGGGTGTGGGCGTCGCCGGTGACCGGGTCCCAGCCCAGCTCGCTGTAGCAGGTGGCCAGAGCGTGCGAGAGGACTTGCGGGAACGGTTCCTGGGCATCGAACGCGGCCATGAACAGCGCCCTGGTCAGGTCCAGATGCGTCTGCAATGGAAAGCCCGGCTCTGGTTCCAGCGGGTTGAGCCCGACCGGCGCAGCATCGGGATCACCCGGGCGGATGACGTACACGTCACCAGCACCAGCGTCGCGGGGCTCGGCGCCGCTGTGACGCAGGCGTCCGGCCATGCCGGCGTACTCGGACTTGGCCGGTTCGATCACCAGCCACGGGATGCTCTGCTCGTGAAGCTCTTCGAGGACGTAGCGGACAGTCTGGGACTTGCCCGATCCGGTCGCGCCGGCCACGAATGTGTGCCGGTTGAGGGTGTCCAAGCCGATCTTCAGTCCGCCGACCGGCAGGTCGGCGTCGTCCAGCACCGAGCCGAGGGAAATGTCGCCGTCGTGCTCGGGGGTCACGTCGAATCGTGGCTGCTCGACCAGGCGGATACCGGGCAGCTCGCGCTGGGGCGGCCGGGCGATCGCGGCCAGGAACTCCGAGGTCGCGGTGAACGGCGAGATCGCCTGGGACCGTCCTGTCCTACCAGGGGCGGCCGCGGCGTCCCAGGTGGCTTCGAGGTCGGCGACGTCCTGGCCAGGGGTCAGGACGTAGGGCAGGTCGTCGAGATCGCTCGCACTGCAGAGCAATGCTGCGGCAGACCTCGTGGCGGCCTCGCTCTGCGCGCCGACCAGGACATGCACGTCCCAGGTCCCAGCAGCGTGGGCCATGGAAAGTTCCCGGAACCTGCCCTCCGCCCGCGCGAGGGCGATCCGGCTGGCTTCCACCGACTCTTCGAGCCGTAGCTGCGGGATCGTGATCTCGAGCTGGTCGAGGTCGTCCTGAAGCTGCCTGCTGGTTCGGGGCGTGGCGATGACGAGCCAGGCGAACGCTCCCGGCAGGTGCGCGACGTAGTCGTCGAACCCTCCCCGGGCCTGCCCGCGGCCGACGGCACTGTCCTGGGTGCCGTCGTCGGTCCATAGGTGATCAGACCGGCCCTGGCACCGGGTCCAGTAGGGCAGCTGGCTCCACTGGGCGTGCAGCGTGGCCGGGTCGATGGCCGTTCCGCGGCTGCCCGGCGGGTACAGCACCGACTCCAGACCACCATCGGCTCCTGGGCCTGCCGGTGCATCAGCTGTCGGCGGGAAGGTGGAGTGTCCGCCGGCAAGGACACGGATCTGCCTTTGCCCGGCGGGCCTGTCCCACGCCACGACCACCCCCGGCCGGCCTTCGGCTGGCGTGACTGCCAGCTGGGCGTGCGCGGCAGTCAGGGCAGCGAACAGCTGCGCTGGCACGCGCGGGCGCTCCTCGTCGTCCAGTGGTGTCTGGCGCAGGTGGTAGAAGGAGTATCCGTCCAGGAACGTCATCAGCGCCGAGTCCCTCTACCGGCCCTGGCCGGCGGGCAGGGCGTGGGGAACGTCGGAGACGCCGTCCAGGAGCGTGATGCCGGGGTTGCAGTCGACCGGCACAATGCGCCTGGCTGCGCGACCGTCCGGGTCGATCAGCAAGGCAGCGGTCTCGGGCAGCGCCTGGATCTGGTTGGGCTCGACGTCGTACTCGTACCCCCGCGCGCGCGTCTCGCTGGCGGAGGTGGAGTCCGCCGTCGAGTGGTTCACGGTGTCCTGCCACGTCGTGGCCCGTGTGTGGGACTCCGACTCCGACCACGTCGTGCCCGAGCCCCGGGACCGGCCCATGTTGCTGCCCGACGAGCCCGATGCGCTCCCAGCGCCCTGACCTGTGGACGTGTTGCTCCCGAACGAGACAGAGGAGTTCTCGGTGACCGACGTGGAAGTGCCATGGGTGCGTGACTCTGAACCGCCGTCGGACCACGACGAGCCCTCGGTGAAGGTCCGGCCGATCTGGACGGTGACCTGGGACAGCGTGATCTTGTGGTTCTTCCCGATGAAGTCAGCCGCAGCGGCCGCTTCCTTGGACGGCCCCAGCCGCATGATCAGCGCGGTGCTGTCCGCCGCACCCAGCAGCGGCTGGACGTCCTCGCGCAGAGACTTCATCAACAGCACCAGACGGACCCCGACCCGGCGCGCCTGATGCGACAGTGCCTCCAGGCTCTCCAGGCCCAGGTCATCAGCCCCCGCCACGAAGATCACCGCGTCGGCCCGCCCCCGCTGCCTCGACGCGCGCAGGTCACGAAGGATCCGGTGGAAGACCGCCCGGTCGTACAGCGGCTTGCGCCGCGCATACTGCGACCCGGTCGAGACCACCGTCAGGCCCCGCGCCGACCACACCTGCTCCACCTGAGCATCTGCAGGTACCGCCGGCGGCGTGTCGTCGGTGTCCTCCACGAGTTTCTTCAGCTGCCCGGCCAGGTGCTGCAAGCGGTCCTTGCCGATCGAAGTGGCGCCGGCGACATCGATATGGGCCTGCAGGGTCTTGACCTCGCCCGCGACCAGGACGTCCTCCTCGCTGGCCCGGTAGCTGCTGCGCAGGACCCGCACCCCGGCTTCCAGGCGCGTGAACGTGTACGGCGCCTCGAGGCGCTCGGCCACGGCCTCGACCAGATCAGCGTCCAGGTTCCGCGCCCGCGCCGCGTCCTCGCCCGACCCCGGGCTGGCGACATGGGCCACCAGCTCCCCCACGTCCTCCGGGCTCAGCCCAGCCAGCAGGTCCAGCCCGGCGGCCCGTGAGGGCCACCAGACCTGGGAGACCGGGACATTCTGGCTCCGGCAGAAGTCGACCAGGTCACCCGCGATGGCGTTCTCGCTGAAGTCCAGGACCAGTGCGTCCTTGCCCGAGCCCATGATCGACGGGCCAAGCGTGGTCAGCAGGCTTGCCCACCCGTCGCTCGTGCCCCCGAACACGTCCACCCGGCTCCACCCGGGCCGCAACGGCACGGGGAACCAGCGCGGCGTCGACGCATAGCGGTTGCGCTCGGCCTCGTCGTGCCGGTCCACCTCAGCCTTCCACCGGGCAAGGTCCACCTCGTGCTGCGCGTCCAGCTCGGCGCCACGCTGCTGGTGAGCGGCAACGATCTCGTTGGACCGCAGCCGCGGCGACACGACCGCGGCGATCGTGAACGTCACTCCGACCACGAACGCGGCGGGCGCCAGCCAGTCCCCCCACGCGGTCCACGACAGCACCAGCGTCACGATCAGCGTCCCGACCAAGCGGCGCACCATCCGCTTGACCCCGGCCTTGCGGTCGGCAGCGAACTCGTCCTGGTTCAGCGGTTGCAGCACGGGTTTGACCGGACGCTGGTGCACGAGCGGACTGGCCACCGGCTCGGCGGGAGCGACATACGTGAAACCGCATCGCACCTGAGGGACGAACACCCGCTCGGCCAGGAGCGCACCGGCAGTCTTCTCCGTCGCCTGCAAAGCCTCACTCGTACTGCGCTCCACGTCCCATTCCCCCAAGCAGAAGGCCCAATCGCACGTACCAGACGTACCGTCAAAGAGGATGTCAGACGCGGCATCCCGAAGCGAGGTCTACAAGCTCGTCAGCCGGTGACCAGTGCCAGATCGACCACGGCCAGCTACTGCCCGCACGGTCGGTCAGCCCTGGTGTCCGCCCCGCCAGGTCCGACAGGCGTCGTTCACGCGTCGTCCCACACCTTGAGCAGCACGTCGACATAGGCCGGATTCTCCGTGTCGAAGTCGTCCGGGTAGGTCTTTGGCGAGAGCACCGTCGCGTGGCCAGTCCGGCCGGCGCCGGTCGTGAAACAGAAGCGGTGCTCGTAGCTCTGGTAGCCATCGATCTCGACCTCGACGAAACCGCTTGGCTCACCCTCTGGCTCGCAGACCGCGTATTCGTCCGAGTTCCCGAACCGGGTGCTGTTGACGATGTCGGACGCGTTCACGATGAACCGGTCGTTGTCGCCTGCGCTCGCGAAGCACAGCAGCTCGTCGCCGGGGCCCTTCGTCATGCCCCAGTCGTCTGCCTGACTGTCCGGATCGACACACTGACCGTCCTGGAGCCGCAACGGGCTGTTCCCGACCCGGTACAGCGCGGGAGCGCCCGGTTCGGTAGACGGACTCGCCGAACCGTCACCGGTCACTGCAGTAGCAGCGCTGTCCGGATCGCCGAGGTCGCCGGCCTCGAACCCAGCGCCTGCCTCGACCTGTGCGCGCAGCTCAGAGTTCTCAGCCTCCAGCTGCCCGATCGAAGACTTGGCAGCCTCGAGTTCGCGATCGTTCCCGGCGCCTGTCGCGATACCGATCAACGCCGTCGCCAGCGCGCCGACGACAACCCCAGCCACCAGCCCGGACATGAACCGGCGCTCCCGCAACGAACCGGCCGCTGCATGCAGTGCTTGCGCCGCGCCATCCTCGAGACGGCTACTCCTGGCCTGCTGGTCGTCTCCGGCCATGGGCCGCCTCACCTCAGTGTTCGCAGTTCGAGCCCAGAACGGGCAAGTCGGACTTCACCTCATCGCCGGAGAATCTTGGCACAGGCCCGACATTCGTGCAGCAGAAGACCCGTGGCCTTGGCAGTGGCCGGCCGACGAGGGCCTCCCCCGCGGGCCGGGGCTCGGCCAATCATGCGACCGATACGGTTACACGGCCACTACCTTCGCAGTGTCGCTGACCTCGCGGACGATGCTGATGATCCGGGCAACGTCCGGCTCGTCGAAGAGGTCGTTCGGTCCGCCGGGGGCGTCGTCGGTGAACGGTGACCGGTACAGCAGCCCCGGATCGAGGACACCGTTGTACGACAGGTCAGCGACGACGGCGTCGATGAAACGGATCTGGTCGGCGTCGAAGTTCCGGTCATGGAGGAACTCGGCAAAGGCATCGGCTGCGGCAGCGGGGTCCAGGCCGACGATCGACCGGACGAATACACCAAGGCCGCCGGCCTGTTCGCCTGCTGCGGCGACGTCCTGCTCGGTCCCGGCTCCGGCTTCCACGAGCAGCCGTCCGAGCTGGTCGAGGTCGGTCTGAGTGAGCTGGTTGCCCAAGCGCACCCTCTGCAGGGTTACGTTGTCGGCGTGCTTGCGGAGAATGGAGCGGGCCTTCTCCCGGAGCCGCTCGGGGCTGACACCGACGATGGGCCGGTTCAGGTCGACGAGGCGCAGGTCCCCGAGGGTGTCCTCGAAGTTCGTGTACACCGGGGCCCGCTTGTGCTTGGGCAGGTACTTCACCAGGCCCCGCACGCGACGGCGGACGAGCTCGAGCAGCGGGACGGTGGCGTCGGTCCACCACTCGTCACCGGCGATGGCTTCCAGGAGGGCGACCTGCTTGCCCACCTCGGGCACCGCGACGGCCTCGAGCAGGCCTCCGGCGATCTCCTGGACCTGGGACTGCAGCCGCATCGCGTACAGGTCCGGCTTGAGGGTGCCGAGCTGGAGGCGCAGCAGGGTCAGGTCAAATCGCTTGGCCAGTTCCTCGCCCTCTGGCGCCGCCGATGGTAGAGCGGCCAGGTGCCCGACGATGTCCGGGGCGGCCTGGTCGGTCAGCGCGCCCCATGCTTCGCGGTCGGAGTAGGTCGCGACCCAGGGCCGGTGCGGGCGGACCAGGAAGTTGTCCGTGTCCATGCCACGCACTCGCGCGGTCAGGGCGTCTGCGACATCGGCCCGCAGTGCGGCGAGCGACGTCGTACCATCCTCCTTGCCGGGGACGGCAGCCAGCACGTCGTCGCCGGCCTGGTCACGCAGGGTGAGCAGCAGCTCGACCCGGTTGGTGAAGATCTGCTCCGGGACGGACGGCGCGGCCTTGCTCTCGGTGCCTTTCGGGTTCTGCCCGAAGTAGTCGAGGTTGCCGCAGAAGTCGAAGACGTAGAACTCCTTCTTGTCCTGGCCAGGCCCGAACAGGCCGCCGGACAGGCGGGTGCCGCGGCCCATCATCTGCCAGAACTTCGTCACCGACCGGACCCGCTTGAAGAACACGAGGTTGACGACCTCGGGCACGTCGATGCCGGTGTCGAGCATGTCGACGCTGATCGCGATGTGCGGGGTCTTGGCCGGGTCGGAGAAGTCCTCCAGGAGCTGGTCGGCCCGCTCCACGGAGTAAGTGATGACATTGGCGAACTTGCCCTGGTAGTGCTTGTAGTGGTGGTCGAACCGTTCGGCGATGAACTTCGCGTGCGCGTCGTTCTTCGCGAAGATGATCGTCTTGCCGACCCGTTCCCCGCCGGCGACCTTGATGCCCTGGGTCATCAAGACCTCGAGCACCTTGTCCACGGTGTCGGCGTTGAACAGCCACCGGTTCACGGCCTCGGCGTCGATCTCGTCGGGGACGTCGTCGTCCTCCTCACCCCAGTCCAGGGTGTCCCAGGCGTCCTTCTCCTCCTCGGACAGGTCCGCGTACCGGATCCCGCGGCGGGGGAAGCCGAGCTCGATGTCCACCGGTACGGGTGGGACGAGGTAGCCGTCGGCGATGGCCTGGTCCAGCCCGTACTCGTAGGTCGGGGCACCTGCCTCGAGCCCGAACAGGTCGTAGGTGTTGCGGTCGACCTCGTCCTTCGGGGTGGCCGTCAGCCCGACCAGGTGCGCGTCGAACCAGTCGAAGATCGCGCCGTACTTCTGGTACACCGAGCGGTGCGCCTCGTCGATCACGACGACGTCGAAGTACCCCGGTCCGTACTTGCCCGGCTGCATCGCCAGGAGGTTCATCATCGTGGGGTAGGTCGAGACGTACACCCTGCCCTCGGAGTCCTTCTCCTCGAGCAGGTTCACCGGGTTGGCGTCCGGCAGGTGCTTCTTGAACGCCGCTACCGCCTGGCGCACCAGCGCCTTGCGGTCCGCCAGGAACAGCACCCGCTTGACCCACCCGGCTTTGGCCAGCTGGTCGGCCAGCGCGACGACGGTACGGGTCTTGCCCGACCCGGTCGCCATCACCAGCAGCGCGGCCCGCTCGTTCTTGGTCTGGAACGCCTTGTCGACCGCTTCCACGGCACGTAGCTGGTAGTAGCGGCCGGCGATCTCCTCATCGATCGGCACCTGGTTCAGGTCCCGCCGGTCCCGACGACGACCGATTAGCCACTCCAGTTGGTCCGCGGTCCGGAACCCCGCCACCTTCCGTTGCGGGTAACCGACACGCTCGTGGTCGTCCCACAGCCAGTGCTCGTGCCCGTTGGTGTAGTAGATCAGCGGCCGGCGCCCCGGGAACGCCTGCTCCAACGCGTCCGCGTACGCGCGTGCCTGGTGCTGTCCCGCGCGAGCATCTCGCTGGGTGCGCTTGGCCTCCACCACCGCCAACGGCAGACCGTCAGCGCCCCACAACACGTAGTCGACCTTGCCCGACTTCCCGCCAGGCAGGCCCGTCACCGGGTACTCCATCGAGGCGTGCACGCCCTCGTGCGGGTGCGGGAGGACCGGGAAGCCGGCCTCGATCAGCAGGTCATCGATCACCTGTGCCCGCGTGGTGGCTTCGTCGTAGTCGTGCGTGTCCGGCCGGGTCAGGTTCTCCTTCTTCGCTTTCGCGACGTCACGGCGCAGCTCAGTCAGTTGCTCTTCCAGGTCCGCGCTACGCGCCTGCTCCGCGGCGATCTGCGCGTCCCGGGCCGCGAGCTCCTCGGCAAGCTTCGTCACCTCAGCGCGTGACCGTGCCTTCGCGGCCGCCGGGTCCGGAAACGCGGATGGGTTCAACCGTGCGGCGTACGTGATCGGGGACTGCCGCGTGTAGGTCCGGTGGAACCACACCAGCACGTGGAACAACTGCCCCAACGTCGCCTCGCTGTCCCCGGGCTGCACAACGACGTCGTCGTGCACCGCGCGGTTGGTCTTCTTGCGGACCAGGTTCATCTTCGACTGCACGTCGTTGCCGGCCAGCTCGCGCAGTCCCGGCTCGTGGATCATTGCCGACAGGTCCGTCTTGTATGGCGGCGTCAACGACCCGTCCGCCTGGAACGCCCACCCCAGGGCCTGCTCCAGCGCCCGACGCGCATACAGGCCGCTGACCCGCGGGTCGACACGCACGTACCGCTCGGCGCGCTCGGCCTCACCGAACACCTGCGGGAACTCGTCCTTCAAGAACCCGAAGTTGCTCACACGATCTCCCTAGCGGTTGGCGACGACACACGATCCACGTCGCCAGCATGCCAGAACCTGCAGGTCACGGCGCCGAAAGGAGGGACGAACTTCGCAACCGGCACCCTCGTTCGCCGACCATGCGGCCCTATAACGGCAAGGGCGCCTTCGACGTATCCAGTTCTCCGGCAAACGCCCGTGACTGCAGCGAGGAGAAGAGCGAATCTAGTTCGGAGAGGTGCTGCTCTGCCGTTGCTCGGATCATGTCAATCTGGGTCACCTGGGCGGCGAACTGCCGCTGGGCATTGAGTGGGGGGACTCTCACATGAATGGACTTCAACCTACTGCCGCTAATCGTATTGAGCCCTGACGTAGTCGTCGTGATCGTCCGTATCTGCCGTCGACCGTCCGGAGAATTGAGGAGGTTCACGAGGTATTTCGGCAGCACCCGAGACGCATCGGGCCGCAGGCGAAACAAGTGGTTCTGGTGTGACACGTCGCCTGAAATCTCGCCGGACCATAGCGCCGCGCGACCGATTTCGTCAGCATTTCCGTGCCCCTCCACGACCAGTACGTCGCCTGATTCGAGCGTTGCGCGGGACGCTTCCTTTTCAGTCACGCGCACAGTTTTGACTTCAGCGAGATCAAGGCGACCACGCATCACGTTCGCAACACGGAGGTAAGCCATTTCCCCAGGGTATTCCGCCCGTTTTGGACCCAGTGTGAGACCACCTTGGAGGGCGACGATCTCGCCGATTGGCAGTCGCTGCCCCTCCGACATCTGTTCGAAGAGCGAGTCGACAATGGTGTCACACATGCGTATTGACAAGCGGCGTGAGGCCCGGATCGCATCGACCTTGTCGAGTACGGCGGAGATGCGTCGCTGTTCGTCGAGTGGCGGGAGAGGGATCTCAATGTTCTCGAGGACTCGTGATTCAAGCTTGGTCGTCCCATGAGCGGCTCGGCTGACGTCAGTGAGGATCTTTGCTTGCTGCGCACGGAGCGCACCCGCGAGGTACGCGATGTCGAACTCGCCGGGTCGTTTTGGCAATAGTGCTTTGAGGTCCTGGTTGATCGCGGCCGGGACGTCGAGGATCGAAATCGGGACCGTGTGCGCGAGGATCATCCCGCGCACGACGACCGCGATCGTTCCGGCGGGAAGCAGGCGCAGACTCGTCTCGTCAAACACAGCCCTGTCGATGTGGTCGATTGAGTCGGTGAGCCTGTCCCGCTTGAGGTCCTTGGCGCTGAACCACGGCACATCGCCGTTCCAGAAGCGCGGTACTGACTTTGACGGAGTGCCACCGCTGTGGAAGTCAACAAGGTCGCCAAGCCGAACGGTGGTCCAACCCGCTTTCACAGCATCTTCTCCAGTTCGTCCAGCCCCGCGCTGATCTCGGCTTCGAGCGCCCGCAAAGACGTGAGAATCTCGGCCGGATCGGCGTGGTCCACTTTCTCGTGGATGGTCTCGCGATACCGGGTCAAAGAGAGGTCGTAGTCGTTCGCGACGATATCCGCAGCGGTCACGAGAAAGGACTGATCAGTCCGAGCCCGCGACTTCTCCGAGGTGTTGCGCTGCCGCCAGCGGTCGATGACGTCCGGCAGGTTGTTCTTCTCGTGGTTCGCCACAACGAAGGGCTCGCGGGGCGCTGCGCCGAGCTGCCCCTCGGGCAGGAGAGGCTGGCGCCTGTCGTCCAGAGACAATCCGTCAGCTCGGATGTCATAGAACCAGACGTCGTCCGTGCCGCCCGTACCGGTCTTGGTGAACACGAGAATTGCGGTCGACACGCCCGCGTAGGGCCTGAAGGTACCGGCGGGAAGCTTGATGACCGCATCGAGTTTGTGATCTTCGACCAATGCCCGTCGCAGCGCTTTGTGCGCACCGCTCGAGCCGAACAGGACGCCGTCGGGCACGATGACCGCCGCCCGACCACCTGGTCGGAGCAGCCGCAGGAACAGGGCGAGGAATAGCAGCTCAGTCTTCTTCGTCTTGACCGTCTTGAGCAGGTCGGTCGCGACAGTGTCGTAGTCGAGCGACCCGGCGAATGGTGGGTTTGCCAAAATCAGGGAGTACTTCTCCGCGTCCTCCCCGGCGGACTGCGACAGGGAGTCCCGGTACCGGATGTCTGGACGTTCGACGCCATGCATGAGCATGTTCATCGAGCCGATGCGCAGCATCGTGTTGTCGAAGTCGTAGCCGTGGAACATCGTGGAGTGGAAGTGGGTGCGCTGGGCAGCGTCGCGCATGACGTCCGGATGCTCGGTGCGGACGTACTCCGAGGCGGCCATGAGGAAGCCGGCGGTCCCACATGCGGGGTCGCAGATCTCGTCATTCGGCTTCGGGTCCGTGAGTTGAACCATGAGCTCGATGATGTGCCGCGGTGTGCGGAACTGGCCGTTCTGCCCGGCCGAGGCGATCTTGCTGAGCATGTACTCGTACAGGTCGCCACTGGTGTCCCGCTTGTTCATCGGGATGTCCGACAGCAGCTCCATGACCTTGATCAGCAGGCCCGGCGTCGGGATCGTCAGGCGCGCGTCCTTCATGTGGCCCGCGTAGGTGGAGTCCTGCCCACCCATCGCCTGGAGGAACCTGAAGACGTGGTTGGCGACCAGGTCGTATGCCACGGCGGGTGGCTGATCCTTGAGGTACTTCCAGCGCAGGTGGCTGTACGGCACGCCGGACGGAGCGTTCCCGTCAGGGAAGAGCGGGTTCTCGATCGGTTCGCCGGTGGCGTTGGCCCGGTTCTCCTTCGCGGTCTGGAGGTCGTCCAGGCGGCGGATGAACAGCAGGAAGGTGATCTGCTCGATCACTTCCAGCGGGTTGCTGATACCGCCCGACCAGAACGCGTCCCAGACGCGGTCCACCTTGCCCTTGAGCTCTCCAGTGATCACCAGGCGAGTCTATTCGCGCTGGTGGAGCGCTGCGTGGCTTCGCGGTGAAGCAACCCGGTGATCAGCTCGCCGGCAACGGCCGAGTAGGTCATCAGCTCGCCGTGCTTGAGTTTGGCGCGAGTGCATCGTGTGCGGCGTCGCCGATATCACACAAGGATCTCGCGGCGAAGATCGCCGCGTGAGCAGCTGCGCCTCCCGTCGTCACTGGACCTACCTCGCGCTCAGGGACCGGTACCGGAAACAGCTAGGCCCGTCAGATTCGGAGCCCCCCCAACGATCACGGGTCCGCAGGGCCAGCACTGGCCACGTCCACTCAACGGGAAAAACCCCGGCAGAGGATCGCCTGAAGTGTTCATCCCATGCCTCGGAGCCAACAACTCTTGCCAGCGGCTTCGGTGCAGTGTGCTTCCTCCCCGCGCAGCGAAGTTCACCCCGAGCCTCGCCCTCCGGCCTGGCGCTGAACGCTTGGGTTCCCGGAGGATCAATTCATGAGAGCCGTCGAAGAGTTGGTGGGGCAGGTGCGTGATCCACGCTCGCGTGATCACTTCGCCGAGGCCGTGCGTGCCTACGGCGCCGGCGCGTACCGGGCCGCGATCATCTCCACGTGGGTCACGGTCGCGCTCGACCTGCTGGGCAAGATTCGTCAACTGTCGGAGGACGGCGAAGGTGCGGCAACGGAGCACATAGCCAAACTCGACAAGGCGATTACGAGCAATGACCGATGGAAGCTGCAGGAGCTTGAGCGGTCGCTGTTGGACGTATGTCGCGACTCGTTCGAGCTGATCGATGCTCGCGACTACGTCGCGCTTACGCGGCTGTATCAGGACCGCCATGTGTGCGCTCACCCGGCATTCGTGGCCCCAGAAGAGACGTTCGAAGCGTCGCCCGAGCTCGTGCGCGCTCACCTAGCCACTGCCGTCGATTCGGTGCTCCGACATGGTGCCACCGCAGGCCGGCGAGCGATAGAGCGCTTCACAACCGAGTCCAAAGGCTCAACATGGCCTGCGTCCCATGAGGCACTCGTGACGTACCTACGCGAGCGCTACCTCGAGCGCGGCAAGACCGGACTACGCCGCAATCTAGCGATCGTGGTGGTCAAAGGCACCATCGATCGGATGACCCCGGAACCCACTCGGCGTCGGCTCGCCGACGCCGCCCACGCCATCGATGAGATCGATCCCCTGCTCTTAAGCGAAGCGGCTACCGCTGTTGTCCGACGGCGCGAGGAGGGCCGTGGCTTGGGTCCGCACGAACTTGCACATCTCGTTGGATCGCTCGGAGACCTCTCTCCTGTCTGGTCGGCGTTCCCGGCGTCTTCGTTGCCACGCGTCGTCGCGCACATCACGAGTAGCGAGACCGAAGTGCTCGAACGGGCGGGAGTGATGTCGACCCCAGTCGTCGAACCGACCATTGCGGCGGCGATCGACGCGCGGCTCAGTGCGCTGAACGACGACGATCTTCACCGCGTCATACTGTTCCGGCCTCGTGCCCATCTTGTCGGCCACGCTCTTCGAGCCCTCGCGAGCGCCGATTCAGTGAACAGCGCGGACGTTCGCATGATCAGGCTCCTACAGCCCCTGGCTCGCTTCATCGAAGCGCCCCATCTCGAGCGATTCCTTGAGATCCTCCGAGACAATGGTGAAGTGAGGGAGGCGGCCGTGACTCACTTCCTGCTCGAGCAACTATTCGACGAGACTTCAGCACACCCGGGCAACCTGGTGGTGTGGCAGCGCATCGGCGAACTCCTTGCCAAGACGCCCGTCGGTGACGATCCAGGAGTCTTCTACTCCGTTGTGCCCGAGCTCCAGATAAAGATCCATGCTGCGGTCGCTTCAGGTACATGATGGTCGGTGCGTGGGACGTGCGGCGATGCGGCACGGCCTGCCCTACGGAAGCTGCGTCAGAGCGCGGACGGCTCGACACGGTCAGTGCGTTCGGGCGAACCGGCGCAGCGCGTCCATCTTGGGCACGTCGACCCACAGCTGGGAGCTATTCGCGGTGACGCCTGCACCGGTGACGCGGAACGCATCGGCATTCATGCCGTCTAGCACGGGAGCGAGCGAAGCAGAGCGCGAGGCGGAGATGTGCCCGACCTTGCGGCCCGCGACGCCGTAGACGGCGACCGCGGCGCCGTCGGTCTCGTTGTCTGGCTCACGGATCAGGAGGTATTCACGCCCGCCGAACTTCTTGCGCTCGGGATCGCGTAGCCAGTAGGCCGGGCCCTTGATCCGCATGCGTACCGACTCCAGGCCTGTCAGGTCCAGGATTCGTAGCCCGGCGGGCTTGACGGTGCGCACCTTGACTCGCTTGTCCTCGTTCGCGTACGCGAGCGCGTCGTCGTACGCGGCAACAACGGCCTGCAGGTCGAGGCCGTGCGTGTCCACCTCATCCCAGTCCGGCACGCCGTCGGGATGCTTCGCCACGAGCTCGCGCACGAGCCGGCGGGGTGTGATCGGCGCAGGGTGCCGCTCGCGAACGACCGGCACCAGCTTGGTCGGTGCGGAGCGCTTGAACAGGTCGAGCAGGCCCATGTGGCAAGAGTAGTCAGCATGGCGGCCGTATCCCGTGCTGATGTGCACCGTCAGCTTCTCGTGTTCGGTACCAGGTAGTGAGGCCCGACGAACCCGACGTGGATCTTTCCCGTCACTCCGCCGGTGTCGTCGTGAAAGTAGACGCGGGGTGCCAGGTTGCCACCGCCCTCGCTGATCTTTAGGTGTGCACCCATGTACTGCTTCCCGTCGGCGGCCAGCGCGGTGTCGACGGCGAAGATGCGGGCGTTGTAGAGCTTGGTGTTGTTCTGGACTGTCTCGGACTCGTTCATCGCCAACTTCTTGGTCGTCGCCGGCCAGACGAACGGGTTACCGCTGCCGGCACACCACTCCCAGAAGCTGCCGGTCCAGCCCTCCTGCTTGGCCTGGGCGTACGCCGCGAGTGCCCGCAGGCCTCGCCAGGTGTTGTTGGCCCAGGTGAAGGCGGTGGGCGCGGAGTCGATGCCGTCGAGCTCTTGTGCGGCGGTGTCGGGTACGGAGAGCCACTGTCCGAGGTGTTCTTGAGCGAGGAGGACTGCGCCGGTGGTGTCTGGTACCTCGTCGGGTAGCTCGTCGGGTTCTGGCCGTTCGTCGCGGGAGGCCCAGAAGAGTTCGTCGAGGTGTTTGTCGGCGAGCACCTGGCGCAGGCGCTCGAGGTGGCCGTTGGCCTGCGCGAGCTCGCGCGTGAGGGTCTCCTGGTCGTCGAGGGCGAGCTCGAGCTCCCATTCCAAGTTGTCGCGCTCGGTCTTGAGGCTGGAGGTGCTGGTCGTGTCGGTGGTCTGTGCGGCGAGCGCACTGAGCACGGCGGGCACCCGGCGTCGCGTGGAGAGTTGCGCCACGGTGTACACGAGCCGGTCGACGACTCCTGATCCGTCGGTGGTGAGGCGGTCGTGGGAGAGGTAGCGGTGTCGCCAGCCGTCGCTGGCGCGGTCGACCGGTCCTGGCTGGTAGGTGCGTACTGCACCGCCCCAGATACCAAGGGGTCCGAGCTTCTTGCGGAGGGCGCTGGCGCTCTCCGCGTCGAGCCGGATCACCCGTGCGACGCCGGCAGCGCGCTTGGCGACCTGGTCGGCCCGCGAACGCCACTGGTCGTCGTCGCGTGTCCAGGGTTCGGTGAACACGATCACGGGCAGCGTGCGGTGCGGGTCCTGCAGGTGGTCGACGAGCATCTCGACACCGTCTGACGGGAAGTCCAGAGCCTCTGGGGAGAGTTTCGAGGATTCGAGCATAGGTGCGCCGGCCGTGGTGAGAAGGGACTCGACGATTCGCGGTCGCCCGACCTTGTACCGCCGGGTTAGGTCCGCGGTCTCCATGAGCGTCTCGACCCAGGTGTGCACGGCTTCGTCGTCGCGCACCACGCGGACGGTCGTGGTCCAGACCGTCTGTTCGGCATCGTCCAGGTCGGGCACGTCCCGCGAGGTCAGGCTGACCCCGGTCGATCCGGCGTCCTCGTACGGGCGCACGGTGACGGTGCGGGTCAGGTGGCGCTGGACCGATCCCGTCGCGCGCCAGTCGACGGCGACGTAGTCGGTCACGTGTTCCCCCGCGGGAAGCGCGACCGCGCTCTCGTCGCTCAGGGCCCACCGGGCGAAGAGTCGGCTGGCATAGTCGACGGGGTCCGCCTGAGGTGCCTTCTTGTCGCTCCACAGGGCGCGATACAGCACGCTCATCGGTTCTCCCTCGAGGTCCACGGGTCGCGGCCAGGCGGCCGACCTCCAGTGTCCCCCGGCGCGCTCCCCCAGCGCTGGCCTACAGCGGGCGAGTTCCGCGTCTCCCGGCCAGACTGACAGCCATGTGCGGTAGGTACGCCAACTCGCGCCGGGACCAGGAGCTCGCTGACCGGTTCCATATCGCTGAGCTCATCGGGGAGGAGCCCGGCTCGTCGTGGAACGTCGCGCCGGCGAACAACGTGCGTGCCGTGCTCGAGCGGGACGAGGGTGGGCACACGATGCGACAGCTGCACCTTGCGCTGGGGCCTGGTGCCGTCCTGGGCTAAGGACACCAAGATCGGGTCTCGGACGATCAACCCTCAGACGGATCGAGGCTAGACTCAATAGTCCGCGACAGCGGCCATTTAAAGGTGAAGTCACCCGACGAAGGCCGCCCGCAACTCTTTGAGGATGCCCACGATGGGACATAGACCTCGCACCGCTTCAGGCAATAAGCCTCATTTTGGGAGGTGGTGGCGTTGCCAGCCAACGTCAAGTCGTTGAAGATCGTGCGCGACTTCAAGGAACCCGTGCAGGTGACCTTTGACAGTGCACCAGCGAGGTGCAAGGCACTCGACGAGAAGGCGTACGACCTTCTTGCAGGCAGGCTGGGTCCGCAAGGGCTGCGCCAGTATGCGAGGGCTCACGGCGGGATGATGTCGTTCTTCGAAGCTGACTGGGTGGCCACCCAAACTTGCCTCTGGTACATCAATTACAATGCCGGTCTCAGCCAGATGATGGAATGGTATTGGGTCTCCGGAGCGGAGATAGTCAAGCGGAGGTTTGGCGGCACCGCAGACGTCCGAATCGAGAGCACGAGGCAGAACGGAATCGTGTGGATCGTTAACACTGGCAGGCCCGCAGCGGAATCGCTGGTCAAGCTAGCAAGAGGGTTCGCAGGAAGCCAGGATGGACGCTTCGACGTGAAGGCGAGCGAATAGCACGGATCTTTCATCGCTCGGTGTGAGACAAGTCGGGAGGCCTCAACCGAGGCCACAGTTTAGGTCCCCGGACTCGTCCAAGATGAGGACCGCACCAGGATCCGCAAGCCATGGCGACCGCGTAGGTACGCACGTCGTTACGGGCGCTATCGGCGTCCCTGCTCCGCTGGTAACCGATCGGGTCGGCGCCGGCCACGGGGACCGTGTCGCTGAGGCGAACGGAGCGCTCACGGTGCCTGTCGTGCGTGAGGTCGCGATGCTGCTCGACCGTTGGTGTTACCGAAGCAGGTGGTCAGGCCCTGATCTGCCCACCGTGGGTGGCTCGCTCTAGCCTCTACTGCGGTGACGTCAAGGAAGGCAGACCTGTGAACCGCTGGGCAAGGGCCAGATCATGGTTGCGTGACCGCTACGTGCATTGGCAAAGATCTGGCGCGAACAAAGATCTCCAGCGTCTGGGGTTCGAGGCAGAAGTCCTGAAGGACCTTCAAGTTCCCGATCTCCTGCGGCTGGCGCGCTGGATCACGTCACCGCAGACTCAGCTCGATGGAATGTTGTACTTCGGGATGAGCCTTCTGCTGGCCGTGGTCGTCATCGACGCAGCCCCGACCCCGTACACGGGCGGGGCGCTGCCGGTGCTGCTCGGTGCTGGGCTGCTCGCCTTCGTGGTGACGGTGCTGTCCAGAGGGCTTTCTGTGTGGCTCAACCGGAGCTTTGACTACTACTACGAGTTCGGGCAGAGCGGCGGCCGGATCATCCGCGCCCTGCGACGCACGGACGCGGGTGAGCTTTCCCGCAAGGAGAAGGCTGTCCGGGCCGCTCATGCGTGGAGCCGGACCGGCCGCCGCGGCGGGGTCATGTTCGAACAGCGTCGGGAACGTGTCTTCGCCCTGCTGGCGCGATCGCCTGTGGATGATCCTGCGGAGCGGGAGATCTGCAACGACGTGCGCGCATCGATGCTCGATGCCGTCGTCGGCAAGTTCGATCCCGAGAAGTATCAGGTGCCGCGGCGGACGTGGCACGAGCGGGAGCACCTAGAGTTCCTCACCGCGCGCGTCACGTTGATCGTGACGGTCATGGGGCTGTTCGCCCTGGCCGCATCCTGGTTCGTCCGCTGACTGCCCGCCCGCCCGACCAAGCCAGGATGAGTGCAGCGACCGCAGGCCCTGGTGCGCCGGGGCGACGTTCCGTTCACTGGGCTCGCCCGGTGCGGTCCGCCTGGTGAACGCCGGCCTGGACATGCCGGTTGACCGACGTCGCGCCCGCCGGACACTTCGGCTCTCAGGCTGGGGGCGGATAGGGCGTTATCGGGGCGTGCGCGCGATTGTTGTCCATGCTCACAGATCTGGCTCGCGCTCAGGCTGCTCCGAGGCCTGCTGGCCCGTGCCGGACGAGGTGACACGGCCGTCGGCAGCCCGGTCGTTCTCGGCGCCGCGCGTGACCCACGCCCGTCCCGCACTCAAGGACCGGGCGGGTCGGCCGAGCACGCGAGCTGACTCGGTCTTCGCGCCAACGAGTGGCTGGCATGCGAGAAGGATCAGGTTGACCGCGTCGGTGGCCGGAATTGGATGTCAGTGGTGGTCCGTACGGTGTCACCGAACCTGCCCTGAGCTGGCACCGAGCACGACGACCTGGGAGAGAACATGGCGGTAGCGAGCATCGACAGCAGCGAGGACACCACACCAGCCGCGTGGAGGGAACACACGACCGCGCACCTGACCGGGCGCGGCGTCCATGTCGCCGAGGGCGAAGCGGGCGGAGAGCTGTTGGTGTCGATCTCCCTGGAGCCTGGAGGCTCGATCGGGGCCACCATCGCCATCGTGAACGCCGTTCGACCGACCGTCGCCTTGTGGACGAAGATGGACGGCAGCGACGACGCCGAAGTCGAACAGAGCCTGGCGCTCCTGGGCGAGGACGGCACCTGGCACCACCTGCGCTTCATCGCGGACATCGACCCCGACGAGGACTACGACGACCTCGCGGGCTACGACGACACCGACACGACCGAGATGGACGGCCGGCTGAGCCAGTTCCTGAATGCGACGGTCACACAGGCGGCGGCCGAGGTAGACATCGACTCCTTCCACGACCGCTGGACGCTGGAACGGCGGGTGCACCAGCACCTCGCCGAGGCAGTCGAGAACGCCCCCAACGACCTTCGTGCGGCCTTCGAGCGCCGGGAACGACGGATCGGCGAAACGGTGCGCGAGCGGATCAAGATCGAGGTCGAAGATCTGCACATCAAGCAGATCCGTCACCGTGCGGGCGAGTACGCCCAGGGAATTCTCGACAGCGACCCGAGCCTGCTGACGGCGACAAAGCCCCACCGACGCGGTGTCGTCAATCGGTGCATGAAGCTGGAAGACGGCCACTGCATGACGGTGGACTCGGCCGACGTCGTCGTCGCAGCGCTCGAAGAGCTGATCGCTCGGCGAGGAACCGGACAGTCACTGTTCTGAGAACACTGTTCGACACACACCGACGTAAGACGAGGTAGTAGATGCGACTGGGTCGAACTGGGCAAGGAGCAGACGGTGGGTGGCGGCAACGCCGAGCCGTGACGCTGCTGGCCGGCGTCGGGATCAGCCCGGCGATGGTGGCGCTCCTTCCTCCCGCAGGCGTCCGCCGCTTGTCGGGATGGGCACAGCACCGTGGGTCATGGCTCCAGGTTCTGTTCTCGGTCTACCTCGGCATCATGTACGGAGCGATCCCACCTCTGGCGCTCGATATCGCCGGGACGGGTGTCTTCGCCTTCGCGTGGGCAGTCTCGGGGCTGTCGTTCTTCCTGGTGTTCCTCTTCGCCGCGATGGTCGTTGACGAGATGTTCTCCCGGTGGACCGACAACTTCCATGACTATGGGCAGGCGGGATTCCGGATGATCCGAGCGCTGCACCACATCGAGGCATACAGCCTCGCGCAGAAGGAGACGGCAATCCGAGCGGCTCACGCCTGGCAGCGTCTTGGACGGGCGCGCGGCGTGGATGCCGAAGAGCGCACCCGTCGCGTGTTCGAGTTGTTGGCCGGGCACCCGTTGGACCAGGACGCAGCAACCCAGGTCCGTGACCTGGTCAGGACGGCGCTCGTGGAGACGGCGAGTGGCAAGATCAACCCCGCCACCTACCAGGAACCGCGAGGAATGTGGCACCAGAGAGCCAGGGTCGAACTGGTCAGCGTCTGGGTAGGGTTGGCTGGCGGCGTCTTGGCACTCACCGTGCCGGCCATCTCGCTCCTGCTGAGCCTCCTGGCACGGTAGCCCGCCGGTGCGCTCTGTCCCCCACGCGTCTCGTCCCCAACGGAGCGAGGGTGACCCCTCGGGCGTTAGCAGAGCAGGACCTGCCCGTGCGAATGGCTAGGCTTGCTGGTCCCACAGCCGCCGGATCTCCAAGGATGCATAGATCGCGGCCTGCTCGACGGCCGCGACGGCGTGCTCCAGCTCGTCCAGATCACTCGCGCTGACCACGACCATCCCGGTGGCCGGCAGGAAAGGGCCGCGCATGGCACCGCAGCGGCGGACAGTGACGCCCTCGCCTGGTCCTGCGCCGGACGCTCGTTACTCGGGCCGACCAAGTGGTGGCGACAGGCGCCAGCAGCGACACACCCTGCAATCGGGGCATCCATCGGGCCAGGGGTCCTCGGGTCGCGGAACGCGCCGCTCATCCAGGATCCCGGGGTCACCGCGCCACTGCGCGCGGATCTCCAGGTAGGCGGCAACCTGTAGTCCGGGGTGACGGTTCAGGCCGTAGGGGACATTGGCGACGGGGCGTGCGCGCGAGTAGCCGCGCTCGACCCAGCCCTTGGAGGTCTGGCACTGGTTTGCTTCCATCCGCCACGTGCGGGTTCCCGTGTGAGCGATGAGCTCGTCGAGGGTCGCTGTGCCCGTCTCACGCATCGCGGCCAGGATGACCTCGGCGCACGCCTCAGCATCCTCGACGGCGTCGTGGCAGACGTTGTAGCGCGTTTCCAGCAGTCCCTTCTCGGGGAAGACATGAGTCGAGAGCTCGTCGAGTGTGTGGTTCGCTCCCGATCGGTGCCAGGGCTTCCAGACTTTCTTCGCGATGCTCAGCGAGCAGGTGTACTGGAGAGCGGGCCACGGTGCACCGTGTGCATCAAAACCTGCGCGAACCCGCGCGAAGTCGAGGCCCGCGCCGTGCGCAACGACGAGCCGCCCAGCGATGATCGCGTCGATGGCTGGCCATGCGTCGACGATGTACGGCGACCCGGCGTAGACGTCCTCAGTGAGCTGCTCACCGCGGAGGAACATGTTGTCGTAGTGATGCCCGGTCCCGGTGAAGTGCCAGGGGCGGCCCACGACGCGGAACCAGAACCCATGCCGGGCGACCACAACCCTCTCGCGAACCTCGACGAGTCCGAGCCGCAGAGGAAGCCGACTGGCATCGGAGTACTCCAGATCGATCGCGACGAACGAGTCCATGCCCCCAACTTTCGACGCAGCACCGTCGCTTTGCCAGCCCAGTGCGGGCGGTGCTATGCCCAGAACGAATGATTGGCGAGTGAATGCACGTCCCCTTGGCAAGGAGTCGGTGTTCGGTGAAAGGTGTGTACGCGAGACCCGCGCGCAGGTCGCACGATGAGGGTGTGGAGGTGCGCGACGTCGTCGTCGGCCAGGCGTACCGGGTCCGGGTGCCGACGCGGCTCCCGAGCCCGGCAGTTCCCGGACACCGCCTGCACGAGAGTCTCTCGGCGCCAACCCCGAGCGGCCCTGGCCCCTCGGTGCCTTACGTTCGCGGTCGTCCAGCGCTTCAGGATCGGGCGAGCCGGTCTTCGAGCAGATCGTCACGCAGCTGCGAGAGCATGTACCACTGCGGGCCCTTCCTTTTGCACGAGACGTAGTGCTCGTGCTCCTGGCCGTCGTACTCCCAGTCGAGCACGAGCTCGGGTCGACGGAGCACGCCGTTGTCCTCGTCGACGAATGCTCGTAGCTCCACCCGCACACGCCGCTCGCCTGAGGGCACGAGCAGCACCGCGACGTCCCCCTCGTAGCTGACGGTCACTTCACGGGCCAGGACCCGGCGCGCTTCCGCAGTGCTGATCTCGCCACGGTCGATGTCGACGACGTTCTGACCGCCGGTCTCGGTCTCCCACATATCGATGCTCGCGATGAGCGACGCGCAGCGGTCGGCAAGTTCCTGCAGGTCGGTCTCGCTGGGTGGCCAGCCAGGGACGCGCAGGTCCGCGAGCACACCACTGAAGTCCTGGGGCGAGCAGAAGAAGTCGTGATCGGCGGTCAAGGGGTGAGCTCCTGGGCGGGATGAGCGGGTGTGCCGGTCAGACGCTATCCCAGCATCTCGGCGGCCAGGCAACCGGCGCCGGCGTGCCAGCCGGCCCGGCTCCGACCATTCGACATCTATTCGATCACCTATCAAATCATCATTCGGATTGACCTATCGGATAGGATGGCACTCGTGCACGAGTCGTCGACGAGAGGCAAGCGCATGACGGTCGGGATCCTCACGGAGAAGCCGAGTGCCGCGCGACACTTCGCCCAAGCACTGGGCGGGACCAGCGGGACGTACAAGGGCGAGCAGTTCGTGATCGCGCATGCGCGCGGCCACCTCTACGAGTTCGCCGACCCGCACCGGATGGTCAGCGACCCAGATCTCGCGGTGAAGTACGAGAGGTGGGACCTGGGGAACCTGCCGTGGGATCCGGACGAGCTCGACTGGAAGCTCGAGGTGATCAAGGACGCGAGGTCGGTCGCGCACGAGGTGAAGCGGGCGCTGGGCGGCTGCGACGAGATCGTGGTCGCCACGGACGTCGACCCGACCGGTGAGGGCGGGATGATCGCCGTCAACGCTTTCCTCGAGCTCGGGCTGAGCCCGAGGACCTGGTCGCGGATGTACTTCACCGACGAGGCCCCAGCTTCTCTGCAGAAGGCATTCTCCGCGCGCAAGACGATCCCGTCGCTGGTCGATTTCGACGAGTACCGGAAGGCGCGCTACCGCTCGCAGTTCGACCTGCTGTCCATGCAGTTCACCCGGGTGGCGACGAACATGGCACGCTCGTCCGGACAGGATCTCGTCCTGCGCCAGGGCCGGCTCAAGTCGGCGATGGTCAAGCTCGTCGGCGACCAGCTCAAGGCGTACAACGACTACGTCAAGAAGCCGTTCTTCCAGGATCGCTTCCGCGACGAGAACGACGTGATGTACACCAACCCGGACGAGCCGCGGTTCGACCGGTCGGACCAAGTACCGGCCCAGTACACGGCGTCGCCGGTTGTGCTGGACGGGACTGCCGAGAAGAGGACCGCTCCCCCGAGGCTGCTCGATCTCGCAGCCCAGTCCTCGATGCTGGTCGGCAAGGGTGTGAAGGCGAAGCTCACGCTGACGACGTACCAGAAGATGTACGAGGACCAGGTCGTCTCCTATCCGCGCACCGAGGACAAGACGATCACCCCGGAGCAGTTCGACGAGCTCTCTCCCCTGGTCGATCAGATCGCCGGCGTGGTGAACGTCGATTCGGCGCTGCTGACGCATCGACGGCCGCGACCGACGCACGTGAAGCCGAAAGGCGCGCACGGCGCCAACCGGCCTGGTCCGACGGTGCCGGGCTCTCTCGACGAGGTCGAGCGCAGGTACGGCACGGCGGGACGGCTCATCTACGAGACGCTCGGGAAGAACTACCTGGCCATGCTCGCCGAGGACTACCTCTACGAGCAGCAGAAGGGCCACGTGCAGAAGTACCCGGACTTCGTCGGGATCGCCAACGTGCCCAAGAGCTTCGGCTGGAAGGCGGTGTTCGACCCGGACGCAGGCGACGGTTCCGCCGAAGGCGCCGAGAACGAGAGCAGCAAGGGCCTGGGCCGCAGCGCGGACCCGTTCATCTTCGAGGGCGCGAACAAGCGTCCCGAGCACCCGAGCATGAAGTGGCTGATGAAGCAGCTCGAGAAGCGCGACGTCGGCACCGGTGCGACGCGCACGTCGACCTACTCGGAGGTCACCAACGACCGCGCGAAGTACCCGCTGCTCGCGGAGAAGGGCACGAAGGTCACGCTCGCGCGGGCCGGCGAGCTGAGCTGGTTGCTGCTGCCGGGCACGCGCATCGGTGACCTGGGTCTGACCGAGAAGGTCTACCAGGACATGCGCGACATCGCCGACGGGAAGACCACGGCGCAGGAGTGCCTGAAGGTGGTCGCTGGCTGGGTGCGCGAGGACATCGCCACGATGCAGAAGAACGCCGCGACCATGCGCGCCGGCCTGGGGTTGAAGGAGAAGCAGGTCTCCGCCCGCGCGGAGGGTGTCTGGCAGAACGCACCGGGCGGGCCGGCGAACGTCGCCTTCAAGAAGATCTGGTCGGGTCACGAGTTCAGCGACGACGAGGTCGCACGGCTCTTGATGGGCAGGATGATCTCGTTCTCCGCTACGACGAAGGCCGGCCGGACTTACACCGCGACCGGCGCGCTGGCACTTCAGACGTACAAGGGCCGGAAGTTCATCGGGTTCCAGCCCGAGGTCCCCGACAAGCCGACGAAGTGGTCGGGCCGGACCTTCACGCCGGACGAGGTCAGGGCACTGCTCGCGGGGCAGGTGCTTGAGATCGACGACTTCGTGAGCTCGAGGACGGGCAACGCCTTCGGCTGCAAGGTCCGCTGGGACACGAGCGCGAAGAAGATCGTCCCCGACTTCGGATCCGACGACCAGCCGCCGCTGTCGTGGTGCAAGCACACGTTCACCGACGCCGAGAAGAAGAGGCTCGCCGACGGCGAGCGGATCTTCGTCAAGGGCTTCACCTCGAAGCGAGGCAAAACGTTCGACGCCGAAGTCTCGTGGAAGGAGGAGAAGGGCAAGAAGAAGATCGTGCCGGCCTTCGGGTGAGAACGTGCGGCACCACCGCCCCGGGTGCGGTCGAGACCGCAACCGCCGAGTCGCATCGCGATCGAGTACTCAATCCACCTGAGACACGGCGCTGCCTGTGCCCCAGACGCATATGGCCACCCCCGGCCGGTCACACCCGGTCCTATCGGTGAAGGACGAAGGAGAGTCTCATGGCGAAGACGTCGTACAAGGTGCCCAGCAGCCTCAACCGGTCCTTCCTCGACCACGAGATCACCCTGAGCAAGGGTGGCTGGGCGGCCAGGCCGTCACCGTTGAAGCAGCTGTTCTTCTTCGGTGGGGGCGCGCTCATGCTGCTGTGGGTGACGACTTCGACGTTCGTCTCGAGCTCGGGGCCGGTCTCCATCACGCTGTTCGTGATCTGGGGGCTGCTGACGATCGTCTACTTCGGTGGGCTGACGAGGACGAAGGAGCTGCGCGTCATGACGGTGCCCGCTCTCCTGACGTACCTGCCGGCGAGGGCCCGTCACGTGATGACCCGTCGCAGCTCGAACCCCTCGGACTTCTACTCCATCGTCGGCATCCACGGGATCGACGAGGACGGGCGGATCCATTTCGCCGACGGCGGCGAGGGCCAGGTGTACCTGGTCGTCGGCTCGGCGAGCTACTTGCTGTTCGATGAGGACCGGATCCGGATCCTCGACCGGGTCGACGCCTTCTGGCGCAAGATCGACACGGCCTGCGAGTGGTCGTTCATCACGACGAAAGAGCCCCAGCGGATCTATCACCAGGTGGCGAATCTCGAGGAGCGCAACCAGGCCCTCGAGGTCCGCGACCCGGATCTCGTCGAGCTGCAGAACGAGCAGTACGACATCCTCACGCAGCACGTCGGCGGGAAGTTCACCTCGATCCACCAGTACTTGCTGCTCAAGGGCAGGAGCGCCGACGCGCTACGTCGTGGTCACACCGTTCTCCAGGCCGAGCTCGAGGGGTCGGTTCTGATGATCAAGGAGGCCACGTTGCTCGACCGCGAAGAGACCGAGCCGATGCTGCGGCTCTTCTACCAGGGCGTCGACGGCGCGGCGATCACGCCCAAGGCGTCGCTCGGCTGATGTGCACCGAGCTGACCCGCACGACCATGAACGAACGAAGGACACCATGGCGCTGATGACCACGGTCCGGCGGCAGCTGGGCATCCCAGGGAAGAAACAACTCGCGACCAACACGAACGAGCCCGTCGACGTGGCGGACGAGAACCCGCCCACGGACGACGCCGCACGGCGTGAGGCCAAGACGGCGGACGACAAGACACCCGAGCGGGAGAAGGGCTGGTGGCGGCGCCACCAGGAGATGCGCGAGCTCCAGGGCATGTTCGACGCTTACCCCCACCTGCTCGCGCTCAAGCCGAAGGAGAAGTACCTCTTCCGCTCCGACTACTTCGAGGTCGACGGCTCGGCCGCCTGTGTGCTCGCGTACTTCCACGACGACGCGTCGCACGACCGCTTCGCGGCCTTCTGGGGCATCGACCGGATCCCGGACGGCCTCGACGACCGGGTGACCGCCGTCGTGCTCGAGCAGGTGGGGCGGATGAGCGACAAGTGGGTCGACTCGTTCACGAAGCAGTCCGAGAAGCTCGACAGGCTGGACGCCAACGAGCAGGCGGAGACGGGCACCACGTCCTCGAGGCGCAAGGCCGAGAAGATCTCCTCGGACCTGGAGGTCACGATCGGCGAGATCCAGGACGGGGCGAGCTATCTCTCGGTGCACAACCGGCTCTTCCTCAAGGCTCCGGACCTCGAGACGCTGGACGACTCGATCGAGCGCGTGACGCGGCTGTACATCGACCGGTTCGGCACGCTCCAGGCTGCGCCGTACGCAGGCGAGCAGCGCCAGGAGCTCTCCGGCCTGTTCAAGAACAACGAGAAGAAACGCGGTCGCGGTTTCCATTTCACCTCGACGGAGCTGGCCGGCTCGTACTCCCTGGTGACCAATGGGCTCAACGACAAGGGCGGCGAGTACGTCGGCTACATGGTCGGTGACGTGAACAACTCCGCGGTCCTCATGGACGTCAACGCCTATGACCACCATGTCGTCATCGCCGACGCGACGCTCAGCACCTTCCTCGACCGTCAGCGAATCTCGGGCATGTGGTGCTCCAAGGTCAGCCAGTCGGCCCTGCTGAACAACGGTCAGGTCGTCCACCTCGTCCTGGACGCGACGGACCTGGACCGGCTAGGCCCGAGGTTTGAGGGGCTGACCTCTCGAGTGGACCTGAACCAGGGCGACGTGAACATGTTCGAGATGTTCGGCAACCAGGACGACGAGCTGACGGTCTTCGCCGCCCAGATGGAGAAGCTCAAGCTCATGTTCGAGCAGCTCTACGAGACCTCAGACGGTGCGATCGGCTCGATCATCCGCAGCGCCCTGGAGGACACGGCCACCGACTTCTACATCGAGCAGGGCATGTGGAGACACAACGCCCAGGAGCAGCGACACCGCCTGCGCGTGGTGAACCTCCCGCACACGCAGGTACCGCGCCTGCAGATGTTCGTCTCCTACCTG
This sequence comes from Promicromonospora aerolata, assembly GCF_042682255.1. NCBI lineage: Bacteria > Bacillati > Actinomycetota > Actinomycetes > Micrococcales > Promicromonosporaceae > Promicromonospora > Promicromonospora aerolata. Next base: position 201,565 of record NZ_JBHUHF010000001.1, on the reverse strand, counting down.
AACACCGCGCACAAGGCACTGCTGAGCTCCGCGAAGACCGATCCGGACCAGCTGCGGGCGTACAACGTGCTCAAGGGCCTCGCAGCCGCGATGCTCAGCACGAACGGCGACCTGTTCAACAACCACACCGCCAGCACGGTCGACGGTGTCCGGGACTCCCGCCGCGTCGTCTACGACTTCTCCCGGCTCATGCGCCGCGGCAAGGGCGTGGCCATGGCGCAGCTGGTCAACATCATCGGCTTCGCCGTCGGCACGCTCGGCCCCGGCGACACGGTCATCATCCACGGCACCGAGCACGTCGACGACCGGGTGAAGAAGTACATCAAGGACCAGTTCGACCACATGCACGAGCGTGGCGGCCGGGTGGTCTACAGCTACAACGACGTCGACAAGATGCTCGCCGACTCAGACTTCAACGCCTTCGACGCCGCCGACTACACGCTCTTCGGTCCGATGCGCGACCGCACGGTGGCGAACTACCAGAATCAGCTCCACCAGCAGATCCCACCCGATCTCGCCCAGCTCATCACGAAGAAGGGCCTGAACCTCACCTACCTGCGCCGGGACGTCTCCAACGTCGTCTTCCACCTCGACCTCGCACTGGGGATCAACCCCTACCGAGAAGCCCAGCGCAGGCGGGTCCGGCTCGATGCGCAGAGGGCCGCGGAGGCGGCGCGGGTCGAGGCGATCATGAAGGACGAGCCGGTCGCTGGTGCGAACCTCACCAGCATTCGAAAGCCTGACGAGAGCCGTCCGCACGTGCACAGGACGCCGCAAGGTGACGGCACGGGGAAGACCCTGGCCAAGCCGCCGGGTGGCGCGCAGAAGGCGGATCAGAAGCCTGCGCGGAAGCTGGTCGGCCCATGAGCCTCGAGAAGGTGGGGAGAAGCGATGTCCGGGCGATCCCGACCGCGCCGCTGGCGTGGACGCGCGGGGGCGGTGCGGACCGTCACCGCGCACGCATGCGGGTGCTCGTCCTGGTGATCATGGCGGCGCTGCTCGTTCCGTTGCTCATGGCGGTGTCCTCCGGGCCGGCGCACGCAGCCGAAGAAGAGGAACGCGACAACTACAGCCTCTACCAGCTGGCGTCGAACGCGGCCACGTACTTCAGCGAGCAGAACTCGCCGGAGACGAACGGAATGAGCCAGGAGTGGCGCGAGGTCACGAGCAACCCGGCCGCGGGTGGCTCCATGCTCGGCTACGCCGACCCGGACTTCAGCGTGGGCAACATCGTGGGCTGGTTCTTCGCCGAGGTGTCTGGCTCCTCGCAGACCGTCCGGTACGACACCCTCAAGGCCAACGACGCGAGCCAGGAGGGCGTCGACACGTACGCGGGCATGCTCGACTACGCCCACTTCGGTGCGGCGAATGCCGATCTCGGCCTGGACACGATGTCGTCGGGCATCGGCGGTCAGATCGTGAGCGTGATCGGCGGCTCGGCCATCTGGATCCTCTACGCCCTGGCCCTTGCCGTCGGCACGCTGTTTTTCGTCATCATCCAGCTGCTCAAGCTCATCAACCCCTTCATGTGGTTCTACCAGGCCGTCGCCGGCGTCGCGGACGCCGGCGGCAACAGCGGCAGCGCGCACCAGCAGGAGCTCGCCGACGGGATGACCGGAGGTGACGCCGGCGGTGGTGCCCTGGCCGGCCTGCAGCACTGGATCAGCAGCTGGTACGGCCTGCTCGTCGAGATCTCGTGGCAAGCCCTTGTGCCGCTGTTCATCGCCTTCCTGCTGATCGGCCTGGTCCTGTTCAAGAAGATGGACCGGGGCTCGGCGATCAAGAAGCTCGTCGTGCGCATCATCTTCATCGGCGTCGGGCTGCCTCTGATCGGGTCGATGTACACCTCGGTGCTGGACAAGTTCGACGACTCGATGCTCGGCCAGCACGCCGGCCCTACCCGTGTGGTGCTGAGCACCTACGTCGACTTCAACGCCTGGGTGATGAACGACCGCCTCGGGATCCCTCCGAGCGCGTCGATCTCCTGGGACGGCGAACAGGCGAAGCCGGAGTCGATGATGTCGGTGCGCACCAGTGCGCTGGCGATCAACGCGCAGTCCCACGGGTCGACGTTCGACGGCATCGACGTCGGGACCAAGACCGACGACGCCGAGACCGCCTGGCGCAGTGGCACGGTCACGATCGACGACTCCGCATCGGACGACTTCCGTGCGGTGTTCGCGACGTTCGGGATGATCAACAGCTACATCACGAGCACCGAGGTTGCTGCGTCCGATTTCGAGTCGGGGATCAAGAGCTCGATCACCCAGCTGGACGTGGACTCCGACGTCAAGAAGGACTGGTTCGTCACCGACGCCTACGGCGATCCGGACGGCTTCGGTGAGGGCGAGGACCCCACGCAGCATCCGGTGATCGCCACCGGCGGTATGGAAGGGCTGTCCTCGGACAACCCGGGCGGCGCCACGAAGACCTTCACCACGTCGACCACGGCGCGCGGCTGCGGCTTCACCGTGGTCCAGGAGGAGGCTCCTGCGTCGTGCAACCTGTCTCCCCTGGCGGCGTACAACTACCTCAACACCGGCTTCGGTGCCGACTCACTGACGATGTACTCCTCGAACAACGCCACCAGCGGGTTCACCCGGGAGAACCACATGGCCGTCAGCCAGGTGGGGACGGGGCCAGCGAAGTTCATGTACTGGCACAACGCCGCGACGGTCCTGGGCTGCATCGTCCTGCTGGGCTTCTGGTACGCGATCGGCATGCTGGCCGGTGCGGTCAAGCGGACGTTCAGCCTCGTGGCGGCGGTCCCCTTCGCCACCCTCGGCGCACTCCAGGCGATCAGCAAGGTCATCGTGTACTCCGCGGCGCTGATCCTCGAGGTCGTCGTCACGCTGTTCCTCTACCAGTTCGTCTCGGAGTTCCTGATCTCGGTCCCGGGCATCATGGCCGGGCCGGTATCGAGCTTCATGACTCCGAACGGGCTGCTGGGCAGCCCTGCTCTGGGCGGGATCGTCGTGGTGGTCCTCACCCTGATCTCCTCGCTGGTGATCATGGGCGTCACCTTCGCACTGCTGCGGGTGCGCAAGTCGGTGCTCCAGGCGATGGACGAGGTGGTCACCAAGCTCGTCGACAAGTTCCTCGACACGAACACCTCACCGAGACCGGACCAGGGCGGGATGCTGCCGGCCCTGGCCAGCGGCATCGGCGCGGGCGCCGGAATGGCCGCGGGCCACAAGCTCGCCTCCGGGTTCGGCAGCAAGACGGGCGGGCCGACGTCTCCGAACCTGGGCGGCAAGCCCCGCACCGGGGCGGCGTCCACGAACGCCGGCGGCACCAACGGGGCACCGGAGGCTCTGCGCGCGGGCAACCAGAAGCTGGCCCTCGAGGGCGGCACCGGGGCACCTCACGGGCCGGATGACCCGAACGGCCCGTCGCCCGACGACGGTCCCGACGGCGCAGGCTCGGGCGGGGACGTCCCGGGACAGCCGGGCGGCAGTGGACCGGCGGGTGCCCAGGGGGCATCCGGTCAGGACGACGGGCCGGACCGCAACGGTGGACGCCTGCAGCTGACCAGCGGCTCGGCGGGCAGCTCGCACTCGGCCAAGGAGGCGGCACAGGGCCTGAGCAACCAGGGCGGCCTGTCGAGTCTCGGGTACAGCTCGGGCAACGGTGTCGCCGAGGACCGGAGTCGGGGTCGCACCGACAGCCCGGCTCCGACGAGCGGAGGTCGCAAGGGGACCGCGCGTCATGCAGCGTCCACGCAGCTCGGTACCGATACGCATCCCCCTTCGCAGAGCACGGACGGTCACAGGACCCCGCAGCGCTTCAGCGCTGGTGACGCTGGTCCGGCACCGAAGACGAAGCGCGCTCCGGGCACCCCGAGCGGGCCGGGCACGCCCCGTACGCAAGGTGTTCCGGGCACGCCGTCAACACGGACCACGCAGGCTCACCTGGTGCCGAGGCGGATCGACTCCGGCAAGCCGGGTGTTCCGCGGCAGAATTCGGTCGGTCCGCGACCGGCCGGAGCGCAACATCCGCAGGCTCCGGCCCAGTCGGACGCAGCACGTCAACCGTCCCCGCAACGCTCCAGCAGCAGTGGCACGGAAGGTACAGAGACTCCGGTTCGCCTGCAGGCTCCGGCCCGGCGTTCACAAGAATCGGCCCAACCCTCGATTCCCGTTCCGGCCGCACCTCCGAAGCAGCCGGTCCGGGGCCGCCAACCCCCGCTCCGGCCCGTGTCGAAGGTAGCTACGGCGCCGGACTCCGGCCAGGACCATGTGCAAGTCCCGACGCCACCGCGAAAGGTCGGGGAGCATGCTCAGCCGGGCTCGGAGACCCCGGGGCCGGAGCGGAAGCGCGCGAACGGGCGCGGGCGCGACAAGCAGCGGAGGTCGAAGGATTGACCGGCTGTGGCGACCCTGATTGTCGTCACGACTGGCCAAGATTCAGAGTACACAGAACCCCGCGGGCATCACGTCCGCGGGGTTCTGTCTTCTCGAGATCGGGGATGTTCCGACTCAGAGCATCGGCGCGCTGCACAATTCTTCGTACGTCGCCAGCATCTCGGCCACCTTCGGATCGCTCCTGGGGAAGAACTCGCGCGTCGGGTCGTTCCCGTTCGTCAGGTCGATCCGGCCGTTACCCCCGTGCGCCAGCATGCCGGTGACACCGGAGTCGTCGTCCCAGGCGACCTCCAGGTCTGACACCGTGCCTGACTTCGTGGTCACGATTTCCTGACAGGTGGCGACACGGAACGTGACCGTCGTGCCACTGATGGCCAGTTCGGCAACCTCGTACTCGGACGAGACGCCGACATAGGTTCCGTCCTCGATCGAAGTCGAACCATCCGTGGCAGAGCCTGAACCGGCATCCCCCGTACCAGCGCAGCCCTCCTCGTGATCGGCACGGACCGCATTCCCCGCGTCGGAACCCTCGCGGGCGAAGGTCTCCCAGCCGCTGATGTCGATCGCGTTCTCGGTGATCGTGACCTCGCTGCTGTTCTCGAACCGGCCGGGCTCCGTCCACGCGATCGCGGTCTGACCCTCGTTGAGCTCGCCGACGCTCCTCTCGGCGTCGTCGAGGTCGCCGTCGCAGTGGATCTCCGTGTACGTCACCGAGCTGCCCTCGACGACGAGGCTGAGCAGATCATCGCTCTTCGTGCTGAGGTACTCGCCGTCCGCACCGGAACCACCGCCTCCACAGGACGCGAGCAGCAGGACTATCCCCGCCAGCCCGGCGGTGGTCGCGGCGATCCTAGGACGCGTCGCGGGGCCGTCTGCAAGGTTCTCGAACATGCGTCGCATTTCCACTCCTGTGCCAGGTTTCTCAACCAGGATGGCAGATCCATTTCTCATATGCACCAACCACAGACGCATTCATCGACGCTGCCGCCTCGGAACGACACCCCCGTCGCTCGCTGACCAGCATCGTTGTCCCCGCTCGACGTTCCCGACATACACTCGAACGCATGTACTACCATCGACCGTTCCGGGAAGCGTGATGTACGCCCTGTCGCCACGCCCAGCCTGCAGCGCCATCCTCAGCCCCACCAGCACCAACGCGCTGCGGGTCGCGCCGGTCTCCGTCGCCGCGGGGTTCCCCTCCCCCGCGCAGGACTACTACGACGGGGCGATCGATCTGACCGAGATGCTCGTGCACGACCACGCGGCAACGTTCATCGTGCGAGCTGCGGGCGACTCGATGACCGAGGCCGGCATCAGCCACGGCGACGAGCTCCTCGTCGACCGGTCCAAGACACCCCAGGACGGCGACGTCGTCGTCGCCGTCCTGGACGGCGAGCTCACCGTCAAACGCCTCGAGGTCAGCCCGCGCGGCGTGGTGCTGCGGGCCGAGAACGCGAACCACCCCGACATCACCGTGCCGGAGCTGTCCGACCTGCAGGTCTGGGGCGTAGTCACGTACTGCATCCACCACCTGCGGGGTCACCGGTGATCGCGCACGTCGACGTCAATAGCGCGTACGCCAGCTTCGAGCGGGTCTTCAACCCTGCCCTGGAGGCTGTGCCCCTGGTCGTGCTGTCCAACAACGACGGCATGGTCGTCGCGGCCTCCCGCGAGGCCAAGGCGCTCGGTCTCGACCTGGGCAAGCCCTGGTTCGAGCTACGGCCCACCGCCGCCCGGTCCGGCATCGTGGCCGTATCGAGCAACTACGAGCTCTACGGCGACATGTCCCGCCGCGTGATGGAAGTCCTCGAGCGCTTCACCCACGACCTGGACGTCTACTCGATCGACGAAGCTTTTCTCACCGTCGACCGGCGCACCGCCGCCGATCCCGAGGCGATGACCCGGCTCGGGCACGACATCAAGAACACGATGCGCCGCCTGCTCGGCGTGCCGGTCTGCGTCGGGATCGCCGAGACCCGCACGCTGGCGAAGCTGGCCAACCGGGCTGCGAAGAAGATCGGCGACTTCGACGGGGTGTGCGTGTGGCCGGCCATCGACACTGGTTGGCGCGAGAGGTTGATGCGGGCGCTGCCGGTCTCCGAGGTCTGGGGCATCGCCTCGCGCCTGGAGCGACGGCTCGGCGGGCATGGCGTCCTGACGGTCTGGGACCTGGCCACCGTCGACCCGGCGCACATCCGCGCACTGTTCAACGTCGTCGTCATGCGCACCGCGCTGGAGCTGCGCGGTGTCGCGTGCATCGGGCCTGAGGAGGACCGAAACGGGAAGAAGCAGCAGATCATCGTGAGCCGCTCGTTCTCCGAGAAAGTCACCTCCGCCGTGACCATGCGCCAGGCGCTGAGCATCTACGCCCAGCAGGCCGCGACCCGCCTGGTCAAGCACTCCCAGGTCGCCCACACCCTGACCGCGTTCGCCGGCACCAGCCACTGGGCCCAGGACAGGCACCACCCGACGGTCGCGGTCCGTCTCGCGTTCCCGACCGCCGACCCCGTCGAACTGACCCGGGCGGCCCACCGCCTCCTGCCTCAGATCGTCGAGGGTGCCCGGTACGCGCGTGCCGGGCTGCTGCTCACCGACCTCACCCCCGCCGGCGCGCAGCTCCCCTTCGAGATGTTCCGCTCCCGACACGAGGACGCCGGGATCGCCACCCTCATCGACCGGGTGCAGAAGAAGACGGGCAAGGACTCCCTGGGGCTCGGCTACGGCGGATTCCGGCCCGGCCCGTCCTGGCAGATGAAACGCACCATGCTCACTCCACGGGCAACGACGAACTGGGCCGAGCTCACCACCGTTCGAGCGTGATCCGACTACGGTCCACATCGTGCGGCGAGCTCGTCGGCAGTCGCCAGCGAGACGCCGACCTACCCCGGTAGGTTGGCTATCGCCGCAGTGGCTCTGCATTTTCTGGGCGCGATCTGCGCAGTGCCGCGCTCACGCAGGCACGGGGCCGTCGGCACGGTTTGGTAGCCCAAGTCCGGAGGGGGACTGATGACCTCAGTTGTGGGGCGGTGGACCGGGCGCGAGCTGAAAGTGCTGCGCCTGGCTCGTCGGTTGAGTCAACGCCAGTACGCCGCCCACCTGGGGCTGAGCGACGTCGCGCTGTCCAACGCCGAGCGCAAAGGCCCTGAGGCGGTTCTCCGGATGGAGACCCAGCAAATCCTGGACACGGATCTTGAGCAGGCGTCCGAGATGGTGCTGGAACGGTTCTGGCTGCTCCTCGAGGAACGAAACGACCCGGATCTGGCCGCTGCTTCGACTGCTCGCACCCTGTCTGCAGCGACCTCGCCCGCCTGGCACGTGCCGGACGAGGCTGGAATGGCCGTTCTTCAGGATTTCGTGGGGTCCGGTTCACGCGTGTTCGTGCTCAATGGCCTGGCGGGAACCGGGAAGTCCATGCTGGTGCGGTCGGTTGCGACCGGCTTGTCGGCGACGGCGGACGTCCAGATCCATCCGGCCACCGCAGCAACGCCGACGGACCTCGCCGCCGACATCCTCCGGTACGGCTCTGCCCCGGTAGGCACCGACGCCCTGCTGACCCTGGAAGGTGCGGCCGAGTCCTTACTCCGTCCCCTGGTCGTAGTGGTGGACGGCATCAACACCGAGGCCACGCTCGATTCCGTCGGACGAGCGGTCGACGCGATCCTGCGCCAGGCGGCTGCGCCTGCTCTCCGCTTCGTCCTGGTGATCCGCACTCCCCCGACACCGGACCTTTCCGCCTATCCGTTGCTGACCGCGTCGATGTTCCGCCCGAGCTCAACAGCTTCGTACACGACCTCCTTGTGGTCCCCATCGACCGCCGCTCAGGCATGGGAACAGGAGCCACGAGCGGATCAACCGGCGTTCGCGGATCTGCCGCCTCAGGTCCAGGACTTGATCCGGTTGCCGATGTTCATGAGCTTGCTGCGCGAGGGCGCGGTCGATCTTCCCGTGCACAACGCCGGTCCCTACTTGCTGATTGACCAGTGCGTGCGCGCGATCGTGCAGCGATCTGCGCTCAAGACCGACGACGTGATGCGCGTCCTAGGTGACGCCGCCGCCGCCGACCTCAGTACCCGCCTACCGCAGCTCCGGCCCTGGCTCTCCCCCGCCACCGGCCCCAACCTGTTCCAGGCTCCTGCGGAACTTGCGCAGCGAACGGCCGGCGGGCGCGTCGAGTTCAGCCACGACCTCGTGCGGGAGTATTTCGCGGCCACCAACTTTGCGCATGTCACATCCGAACGAGGACGGGGCCAGCTCATCGAAATGATCGGTGTCTTGTCGGACGCGGCCGACACCAGCGCCGTGGCCGCCGGCCTGCACCGGTTCTTCGTCATGGCCGTAGACGACGGCGCACCTGGGACGCTCTCGGCCGTCGCGCTCGCTCCGGCTCTCGCCGGTACGCCCGCGATGGCACGCCTGCTCGACGCTGGCAGCGACGGTGCCCGTTTCACCACTCCTGAGGTGCTGCGCTCGTGCGCCCGTAGCTGCGCCGGTGATCCGGAAGCTCTCCCGGTCGTTCTTGCGCTGTTGCGCCACCGATCGTTGCCTACCGCGCTGGGCGGCAGCTGGTTCACCTGGCTGACCGAGGTTCTGCACGATCACGGGTCGACCATCTGGCCCGATCTCGCCCGGCATGTCGAGGCACGATTCGATGCCGACTCGGCCACACAGTTCGTCCAGGACCGCGTCCTTGACACCACCGAGGTCGCAGCTTTCCTCGCCCACCACGTGAGCCTGTTCATCACAGCCGACGATCGTGCCGGCCTGGTCACCCGCCTCTTGCTTCATGCGGACTGGCGTGTCCGAGCAGCCGTCGCATCCGGGCTCAGCCAGGTCACGGCCTCGGCTCCTGCCGTCGTACGGGGCCTTGAGCATTTGGTTGCCGATCGGGACTACAAGGTTCGCTCCGCCAGTGCCCAGCTGCTGCGCACCGCTCCTGACCATGTCGCGTCCGCCGTGCTCTCGACACTGCTGGACGACGACGTCTGGTACGTACGGGCTCGCGCACTGGAGGAGCTCTCGCGCCGTGAGGATCCTACTGACCTGGTTCGATCCGCCTTGGCTCGATGTCGCTCCCGAGAGTCGTGGCGGCGGGCTCCTCGGTACGTGCGCGACCTGCTGGATCGGCTCTCGTTGCTGTGCGACGATCCGGCGAAGGTCGAACAGGACGTGGTGCCACCGGCCGCGGTCCGATTGGTGCGGGAGATCCGCACTGGTGCACTGTCAGTGCCGACCGCGCGCGCCTCTCTGCTCGCAACCGTCTCTGCCCGGTCAGGTGCCTGGCTCGCAGTCCGCGAGGGAAAGGCCTTGGCCGCGCAACACGCTTCGCACGATGAGGAGCCACAAGGTCTGATGACGAGCGAGGCCTTCCGCCGGCTGCGCGACGGCCGCCATCTCCAGGTCGCCCTGGACGTCTCCGACCTGGACCTGGCAGTAGCCGTTGCGCAGGCCGCCGCCGACGCTGGAGCGAGGTTAATCGAGGTCGGTGACCCGTTGATCAAGGCCAGTGGCGTCTTCGCCATCGAGACCATCAAGCGGGCCGTACCCGACGCGCTGGTGGTGGCCGAGATGATGTCGTCCGACTGGGGCCGCGACCAGGTGGAGAACGCCGTCGAGCATGGTGCAGATGTCGTCCTGCTGATCGGGCCGGCCAGCCGGGCGAGCGTGGCCGCGGCCTGTGCCGCCGCCCGACGACTGGGCACGTCGATCCTGCTTGACGCCCCGGCCGAACGACACTCCGCGGAATGGGTGCGTGAGATGGCGCGTGCCGGCGTCGACGGACTCGTAGTCACCACCAACATCGACCTCGGCCCCGGGGGCCGAGAGCCCTTGCTGCGCGCCCGGCAGATCCGAGCATGGACGCAACTGCCGGTGGCTGTCTCGGGCGGGTTCACCGCGGCCGACCCGTCTGTGGTCACCAGCCCGGACTGGGACATCCTGATCGCGGGTCGCGCCGTGACCGAGTCGGCCGATCCCGGCCGGGCGACCGCCGCCCTGACCGAACTGTTTTTCCCGCCTGCTGAGAGGACCTCATGACCGCCACTGTCACCCCCCTGACCGTGCCGATGATCAACGACGTGATCGCGCTGATGGACCAGGGCGCACCGTTCATCACCGCGCGCACCGCATCGGACTACTGGGCGTACGCCACGCTGTTCTCCTCGACCTGCCCGGTCGCGCACGTCGACGGCGAGCTCGCCGGAGCCGTGATGGCGTTCCGCAGCCAGGACGAGCCCGACCAGATCTACGTCCAGGACGTGATGGTGCACCCGAATCACCGGCGCAAGGGGATCACGTCGGCGCTGCTTGGCACCGTTCGCGCACAGGCAGCGGCGTGGGGCTGTGCCCGGTTGTGGCTCACCTCTGAGCCGGACAACCGGGCCGCGGATGCGGCCTGGAAGGCGCTGGGCTGGTCGAACGTCCCTGGCGACCAGGCGGTCGACGGTGTCCAGGTGGTCTCGGACTTCAAGGGCCCGGGCAAGGACCGCGCGGTGTACGAGCTGCTGCTCGCCTGACCCGCTCAGGCTTGCGAGCGCGGGCGGCGGAGGGCGGCGGCGTGTTCGTGCAGCACTGGCAGGAGCGGATCGTTCGGGGTGTCTTCACGGCGCCAGATCTGCTCGGCGACAACGACCTGTTGTGCGTATCGACCGTGCTCGCCGTCCAGGACATCGGCGAAGTGAGCTCGGACCTGGACGGCCAGGTCTGGCACGAGCAGGCTGTGCACGAGCAGTGTCGCGGCGTCGTAGCCGACCGGGCCGCTGCCCCAGCCTTCCCAGTCGAACAGCATCAGGTCTCCTCCGGCGAGATTGGCCCAGTGCACGTCGCCATGGCAGGTCGCCCACGGATAGTCACCGGCGACTGGCTGGCCGAAACGGTCGACGACGAGCTGGCTGGCCCAGATCGGGCCGATGGTGAACCGATCGGTGGGCACCGTCGCGACGGTGCCGAGCGCGCCGCGCAGAGTCGTCCACCACCCCAGGTGCAGAGGGCCGGAGAGCGGCGCAGGTACGGCGGCCGTTTCGCTGAGGGGATCGACGGTCGCGTACTCGAACATCTCGGCGGCGTAGCGCCAGGGGCGCGTTTCCCACTCGTCGCGCAGCAGCAAGCGAGGTCGGGGCACGGTCGTTGGCAAGGCCCGCTGAGCGGCGGCGTTCCCGTGCCAGAAGGTCTGGGCGATCTCTCCGATCCGGCCGCTGGCTACTCGTACCCAGGCGACCGTGTCGCCCACGGTGGCGGGGCCGGACAGGGTCCTGCCCCGCCACCCCCAGATCCGCTTGGCCTCTGGCCTGGGTTGGCCTCCGAGTCGGTGGGTCGCGACGTCGAACGCGGCGGTCATTCGGTATCGGGTCTGCGGGTCGGGCAGGTTCGGCAATGCCGGCGGCGTAGGGGTGTGCGGCGGCAACGCTCAGTCCATGATGGCGAGCCGGGCGGCGTGGGCCCAGACTGCTTGCTGTTCGGCGGTGAATCCGACGCGGTTCCAGCAGAAGATGACCGCACGGGCTAGGACCTCCCGCAGACCGGTCTGGAGTCCGCCGCTGCGGTGCAGCTCCACCAGCCGGTTCCCGGCGGTATGCATCCCGGTGGCCCACGTGCTCAGTCCGGTAAAGCGAGGGTCGTTCTCGATAAGGACGGTCAGGTCCGCGGCCAGGGGCTCGCGGGCGTTCGTCGCGAGGGCTGCGGCTTGGTCAGCGGTGATCGGTGCTGGGGGTCGCTGGGACTCAACGCGCGCCCATACGTCCCCTTGCTCGGTCCATTCCAGGCCTGCTGCCCGCATCAAGTGGGAGAGGACCATGAGGGAGGCCACCGACCGCCCCGGGCCGTCGTAGGTGGGGACCGCGGCGGCGTCCAGGTAGGCGAACAGGCCAGCGGCGTCAGCGCGATGGAGCTCGTGGACTGCCTCGATCCCGTCGGGGCCGCCGAACGCGGTGGTCTCTGGTTCGTAGATTGCTTCGTCCCACCGGCGCAGCACGCCGCCCTGCGTCATCTCCTCCAGGGCTGCGCGCAGGCCGTCGGGCACGCCGTGCGTGGCCGGGTATCGCAGCCTCCAGCAGGGCGTCTTGCGGACGAACCACCATGGCTGGCTCTGCAACGTGGGCCACAGGCCCTTGCGGAAAGCGTCCTCGGCTTCGGCGTAGTTCGTGAACTCGACGTTGATCTGTGCCCACCCGACCGTTGGGGCCAAGGTGGCCAGCCCGGCGGCTCGGTACCGGTCGGCCGCCCGGGCCAGGTGGTCGATGCTGACCCCGGCACTCTGTGCAGCGGTGTCGGGGTCGGTGCCGCTCAGGTAGGCCAGGATCGCATTCTCGAGCGAGGACTTCTCCACAGTTTCCCTTCCGAGAAGGTGCTGTTCCAGCTCGTGTGCTGCTGTCGTCATGGGTGTCTCCTGTCAGGCCAGACCGAGGCAGGCGTCCCAGGCGGGGGTCTGCGGGTGGGGCGGGTGGTCCAAAACCAGGCGGAGGCCGGGCGTGCCCTCGAGCAGACCGGCTCGGCGCGGTTCACCTGCGGCGCGCACGCGTGCGGTCCAGTGCTCGATGTGCTGGTTGAACACGGACGGGTCGTCGGCGTCGGCGGCGACGCGCCGCACGGTCTGCAGGACGCCGGCCGGGCCGTGGCAGATACCGTCGCCGACCAGATCGCTCGTCGGTGCGGGGTCGGTCAAGCAACTGGTGAGGGAGTCGGCCAGCAGGGTCTCGACCTGATTCTTGCGCTGCTGATCGCCTATGGCGATGGCCGCCAGTTGCTGGGCTCGTGCGATGCCAGGGGTGCCGTAGCACCATGACGGTGCCAGCGGGCCGGGCTGGTGGTCGCCGGACCAGCGCGCCCAGCCGTCGCCGGAACGGCGTTGGGTGTCCAGCCAGTCGAGGATGCGGTCGATCGCGGCCAGGTCACCCGGCACCCGTACGCCGCGCTGGACCGCCAGGGACAACACGGCCAGCGGTCCGGTGATGCCATGGGCGAGCCCGGCGTTGGCGTGCGGCCAGGGTCGCTCCAGGTCGGAGTGGTGGTGCCACACCTGCCACCCCGGATCCGGCTCATCGGCCGTTGCGCGTAAGGGTTCGGTCAGTCGGACCAGATAGGTCAGCAGTGCTCGGGTGGTTTCCGGGTCCGTCGACCGGACCAGGAGCAGGGCGCCGATTCCCGCCAGACCATGCATCAGGTCGTACTCGCCGAAGTGCGCTGTTTGCTCGGTGTCGATGCGCTGGTGTGCGGCGGCCAGCCGGGCAGTGGTGTGTGTGGCCAAGGCCTGGTCGAGATGAGCCATCGTGGGACCGGTCCAGCCAGCGGTGTGCAGGACGAACGTCAGGGCCGGAGCCCCGAAGAAGATGCCCGCGCTCGGGCCGTCCACCAGCGGCATCGCCGCCCGCGCCAGCTGACTCAGCGCCTGGGTATGGGCTGGGTCGTCCGGGTACATCGCGTGCAGGAGTGCCGTTCCCAGGTCGCCCCGGGACAGCGACTGCGCGGCCGCCGGTAGTTCACCGGCGTTCGTCGCAACTGCCTCCCGTCCGGCCACCGGAGTGGCCGACGGGACAGATGTGGGCGGGTTGGTGGTGCTCATGCGGGCACCGCGTCCAAGCCGTGCATGGGTGCCGGCTGGTCGGGGGCATTGACGTCATCGCTGCCAGAGTCCCTGCGGCTTGTCTTGGTCGGTGGCGCGGTGGTGAGGGTCAGGGCGGTCTGGCGTGCGGCGCGCAGTATCATCGTCTCGCGGTCGCGGTCGATACCCAGCGCCCGGTTGTGGTGCATGTGCAGCAGTGCTCCGAGGACCTCGGCCGGGTCGGTACCTGCCGAGCGCAGCCGTTCGGCGTACTGTCCCAGGGCGTCACGGCGCTGGCGCCACGCAGCGACCAGCTGCTGGCCGTGCTGGGTCTGGCCCATGAGCGCCGGCCCTTCAGGCCCGGCCAACCGGGAGGCCAGCAACTGCATGGACCGGTCAGGGCGCTCAGCGGAATCGCGGCGAGGCCGCCGAAGGATCCAGTCGAGACCGTCGCTCTGCCCCAGAAGCCCTCCGGCCAGATCGACCATGCTTGCCACCGTCACAGCCGCATGCCAGGTGCTCTCTTCCAGGCCACCGCTCTTGTCCTGGTCCGCCAGGTCGTGGGTGCTGGAGGCTGCCTGCGCTACAGCGGCCTGGGAGTCGACGACGAAGAACTCCTCGGCGGCCTCCAGTACGGCGCCGGTGCCGTAGCGCCCGACCTCCGGGGTGTCGGTTTCCCAGCGGATCCGGGAGACCATGCCGGTCTCCCGGGCCTGCGTGGCCCAGTCGGCCATGTGGCGGGCGACGGCGCCGAAGTCGTCCGGGTCGCGCAGCCGCAGTCGCAGCTTGAGGTGGTCGTCTGGGTCGCGGTAGCGGATGAACCACCAGTCCTGGATGCGGGTCTCGCGGGCCAGGTCGGTTTCCAGGGCATCCGTCAGCAGGGTGTCCATGAGGTCGGCCGGGGTGTAGATCTTCAGCAGGCAGGAGCGGGCCGTGCCGGGTTGACGAACATCCGGGCGTCGGACCAGGGCTGGCCCCGCCAGCGGCTCGGGGGCCGTTGCCGAGGGCTGGGTAGCGGCGAACTCGACGGTCAGCTGGTGGGCGTGACCGATCCACCCGTAATCGGTGAGGTCGGGGGCCTCGGTGAGCGTCACCCGTCCCTGCCGCCTGACCTCATGCAGCAGCAGCTGACGGTGCCCGGGCTCGGCCAGGTCCAGGCGCAGCCGCCGGTCGTAGGCGCCCAGGAAGACGTGGTCGGGCACGCCCCAGCGGTCGAGCCACACGTCCAAGATGTAGGAGGGGTCCACCTGACCGCTACCCTTCGTGCGGCCCTGGTCGATGTCGCCCACGCCGAGCTTCCACTGAGCTTCGGACAGGATGACCCGGCCGGTGCGCACCCGCGGTAGGAACGGCAGAGAACCCGCAGCGCCCCAGGAGAACGGGGCCATGACCGTGGTGTGGGCGCGGGGCAGCTCGTAGAGGAAACGGACGATCGGGTGAGTCGCCGAGACAGGTTCGAGCGCGTGCAGCACGAACGGTTCGATACGGCGCCCGGTCGGCAGGTGGACCAGGATCATGCGGCTGGTGGTGGCCCCGACCGCCAGGTCGGCCAGGCGGATCGTCGCGTCCTGGTTGTGCTCACCCACGGCGATCAAGTCAGGCACGATCTGGTCGGTTCGAGCTACGTTCTGCGTGCGAGCACGTAGCGCGGCACCGGAGATTTGAACCCTGACGGCGTCACGGTCGAGGGTGGGCAAAGCTGCCAGGGCTTCGACCCGCTCATCATGGTCTGCGGGGTCTAGCAGCGGGAGGAACCTGCCCGCGGTGACCCCGGACGCCACCGACAGGCCCCCGCAGACGACCCGGAACTGGCCCTGGTCGATCGCGGTCGCGGAGGCTGCGTGAACGGTGATGTTCATCGCGGTGTTCGACGGGACCTGACTCGCGCCAGTCTGGTCGGTGGTGAGTGCGTCGACGTCGCTGGCGGTCAGGATGATCTCCGGGGCACCGGTGACGACTGCCTGTTGCACCAGGGCCAGGAGGTGCTCGTCGCGGCCGGTCACGTCCTTGGATGTGTCCTGCTCGTCGGCGCCGCGGTACCCGTCGGGCAGGCCGATCCCCTCGACTGGGTCGATCAGGTCGGTGAGCGGCACGAGCGTACCGAGGCTGTATACCTCTAGGAACCGGGAGCGGTACGCGCGCCAGGCCGGGGTGCCGTTCGGGTGCGGTGAGGTCCGTGCCATGACCGCCAGAGCCCGCTCGACCTCGCGGGCGACCTTGGCCGAGACCATAACTCTGGTACCTGAGACAAGATCGGTCATCGCGCTGGACTTGCCCTCTGTCGTGGCGTCCTCGGTCCAGGCCACTGCGACGTCACGGACGGCCTCGACGGGATGCGCGGCCAGGTAGGCCAGCGGGTCCGGTGCTGTGGCCGGGGGCCGGACGTCGGTGTGCAGGAAGCGTTCACGGACCAGCCCGATGATCGCGGTGCGGACGACATCGCGAGGCACGTGCGGGTACTGCTGTTGGACAGCGTCGAGCAGGGCCGTCACCGGGATCGGGTGCGTCGCCAGCTCGAGGATCTTGGTCAGGGCCGGTGTGGCGTGCAGGCGTGCTTCGGTGGGGCCGTCGCTGCCTGGCCTGTTCGGCAGGACGAGGGTGTCACCGTGGCGGCGCGCCGTCGCGTCGGCGACGACCTGGCAGTGCTCGAGCACCTCGGCGTCGGACTCCAAGCTGGCGACCTTGGCGTCGAGCCACAGCGCGTCAGGCCGGGTCCGCACCCGGGATGCGGCATGCGTGACCTGTGTCGGCTCCGTCGTCTCGGTGAAGCGGGCCGGGCCGATCCCAGCGAGCCGACCGAACGGGCTGGAGCGGGTCGTGGCACGCAGGTGGTAGCGCGCAACGGACAACGCGATGCGGCGCACGGTACGCACATCCTGCACAGGCGTGGCGGTCAGGACGGTGGCCACCGCTGAGGCTAGGTCAGGGCTGGCGTTCTGCACGGCCGTACGGAATGGCGCCTGGGCCCACAGTGTTCGGAGCCAACCGAGGAGATGCGCCGGGTCAGCGTCTGGGCCGGGGAACGCGGGGCTCTGGTCGGAGACGGGCAGGGCAGCCGTACGGATCAAGGCATGGGGAAGATGTCGGTACATGGGTTGGTCCTTTCCGCTCCGGTAGTGGCCTGGTGCCGGGACAGCCGGCTGGGCGATGTCACGGCACCAGGCCTGGGGTGGATCAGCCGCAGGTGGAGTTCGTGCAGGCCGACTCGCAGGTGGAGGTGCAGCCGTCGGACGTGCCGCGCATCAGGTTGCCGACCACGGGGGCCGACTTCACCGTGGTGATGTCGAGGTCGAACTCGCCGAAGCTGCTGCGCGAGATGGTGGAAGTGGGCATAGGTGTGCCTCCTGGTTGTGAATCGGTTTGGTTTCTTGCTCCCTGGCCGCTCAGGGCCAGGTGATCGTGAGCCGGCTGTGCGGTCGCTCGACGGTCCGCGAAGGCCCAGCGGCGTTGGGCGCCTCGGTCCTCCTGGGTCGGACGGTCAGGCGGGGCCGGTCGCCGCGGTGCTGCGCATCCCAGGCCACGATCTGCTCGGCGTACTGGGACGCAACCTGGTCGGCACGGGGTCCGTGCGCGATGACACCGAGCTCGTACCGGTCAGGCTCCTCGGTCGGGCGCGCCTTGCGGTAGGCGAAGGTGTCCCCCTCGACCAGCGTCGGAATCCCCAATGGGGACGCCGCGGCCACCAGGCCAGCGGAACGTGCGCCCGGTTCGGCGGCCATCAGCGGCAACGGGTTCAGGACCGTCGTCAGCCACATGTCGAGGTACTCGGTCGACTCCGTTCCCCCGATACTCACCCCGGTCCACTGCTCGGTTCGCTCGGTGTGCAGCGACTGGCTCAGTCCTGCTACGTCCAGGTCCTCGGGACCGTCCACGCGCAGCCCGACGGAGGTGCCAGGTTCGTCGTGCAGGACTACCAGTCGGACCGCGTTCTCGCCTTCGCCGCGCATCGGGACGAACCCGCACACGTCCATCGAGCGGCTGACCAGCGTGTCGCCGTCGCGGACCAGCGCGGTGCTGCGGGTCAGTCCACGTACCCGAACCGGAGCGACGATCAACCCGTCTGGGCTCAGCTGCTCCCACCAGGCTGGAGGGATGTCGGGGGTCTCCACCGTGGCCACGATCCGGTCGTACGGCCCATGCCCTGGTACGCCGTGCTCGGCATCGCCCGTCACGACTGTCACGTCGTGGTATCCGGCCTCGGCCAGGAACAGATGTGCCTGATCGGTCACGTCCGGATCGATATCGATCGTCACGACCTTGCCTGACGGGCCGACAAGCTCGGCGAGATAAGCAGCGTTCACACCGCCGGACCCGATCTCCAGGACCCTCATCCCCGGGCGCAGGTCTGCCTGCTCCAGCTGCATCGCCTGGATCCGTGCTGCGGAGACCGAGCTGAGGCTGACGCCCTCGTCCGATCGCTTCGTCACCAACGGCTTCTCCGGGGAGTAGGCCCGCTCCGGATCGGCCCCCGCCACGAAGTGACGGGGCACAACGCGCAGAGCTGCGATGACGGACGGCGTGCGTGCATCGCCGTGCTCGACGAGGTACTGAACCATCTCCTCGCGCAGGCCGATGGCCCGCTCGTCAGCGGTCGTCGTGGGTAGCTCGGTCACGTGGGACTCTCCTTCGGGTTGTTACCTGGTTGGTGTCGCAACGTCATTTACGATCCTGCCCGGCCCGGGCGCGGCGCGGGAGATGGGAGCCCCCAAGCGACGACCAAGTCTTGCGAACCTCATTGGCCGCAGGGCGGCTCAGGCGACGCTGTCCTGTCTCCCTGAAGCAGGGATGGCGTCGCCAGCCTTCGCGACCAGGTCGTGCCGGCGGTCGAGCGGGTGGGCTCAAATGTCGTCGGCGCCGTCGTGGTGCAGGGTGACCGCGAGGTCCCCGCTCGGCAACGCCATGGTCGTCCCGTCCAGCGGAGACTTGACGCCGGCCGGGCGGTAGACGTGGGCGGCGCGTTGCGGCATGCCTGCCCGGCCCCATGCCGCCACCTGTTCGACCAGCACTTCCGCCACGTGCTGTGCGCGAGGGCCGAAGCCGCGGGCGCCGAACTCGTGCCCGCCGTCGACGGGCCAGTAGCACAGGAGGGCCAGGGAGTCGTCGTCTACCTGCGCGATGTTGACCCACTGCTCGGTGGTGTGCCCCAAGAGGTTTCGGTCCTCGAAGGCGAGCTCGGCGAGGCCGGGCAGCGCGTAGACCAGGTGGGTGCGCAGGCCGATGAACATCCCTGGGGGCGGCAGGACCACCCCGGAGGGGACCATGACGCTCTTCTCGGCCAGGGTCTCTGGCAGGCCGGACAGGTCCGTGCCGTGGTCCCACGAGCGGGCCACGACTGCTCCCCCGTTTGGGCCGGTGATCAGTGCCGTGTCTGGATCGAGACCGGCGGTTCCTTGGATGTCGACGAACCCGCAGACCATCGACGACTCTCCGACCAGGAGGTCGCCCTGGTGGCGGAGCTCGATCGACCAGCACTCCGAGGCATGCCGGGCGCGCAGCGGGACGACCAGGGCGCCTCCGGCGGTCAGCTGTTCGAGCCAGGCCGGGGCGATGTCCCACACCCCGACCGTGACCACAATCCGATCGAAGAGCCCCAGGCCCAGCGGCTCGACGCCGTCGGCATGGACGACCGTGACCCGATCCGTGTACCCGGTCGCGGCCAGGGCGGCGCGAGCGGACTCCACGACGACAGGGTCGATGTCCACGGTCACGACCTGCCCGGTCGGGCCGACCAGCTCCGCCAGCAGCGCCGCGTTGTACCCGGACCCCGCGCCGACCTCCAAGACACGCATGCCGCGCTCGACACGGGTCTGATGCAACTGCCGGGCCACCAACCACGGGGCACTCACGGAGGACGTGGTCCGTCCGGAATCGTTCGTCCGAGTAGGCACGACAGCGTTGGCGTACGCCGCCTCGAGGGTCGTGCCCGGCGGGCAGAACCGGTGTCGGGGCACCCAGTGCATCACTTGCTCGATCAGCGGCGTCACCTGACGCGGGTATGCCTCCTTGAGGCCGGCGACCATGGCGCGTACGTGGTCACGGGCGTCAACGTCGTCGGGCGCGGTGTTGTTGGTCCTGGTGGTCACTCAGTTCCCCTTGTCGGTGAGTTGCAGATGGCTTGTCTGTCGCCGTTCCGGTGTCGTTCGGACGACGATCACCTTCTCGGTCAGGACGGCGGCGGGAGCCCGCGGCGGCAGGTCTCTCGCCGGCTACAGCAGGTCAAACAGGGTCCGGTCGACGGCGGCAGCGGCGCTCGTCGTGCCGGCGGCCTGCCGCAGCTCAGCCAGAGTCGTGCCCCGGGGGTTGAGGGTGGCCGCGAGCTCGATCAGGAGCTTCGCGGCGACCAGGGCGTCGTAGTCGGCCCGGTGGGCTCGCATCCCGGCCGGCAGCCCGACACCCAGGTCGTAATGCTCGACTAAGGCGCCGAGACCGTACGAGGGCAAGTCGAGGACGTGACGGGCGAGCCGGAGGGTGTCCACCGCGAACGGCGGGGCCCAACCAGGCAGGATGCGACGCAGGACAGCCAGGTCGTTGTGCACCGCGTGCCCGACCGGGATCGCATCACCCAGTGCGCCCAGCACGTCGGGCACGATGTCGTCGAAGCTCGGTGCACTCGTCACGTCGTCGTCGCTGATGCCGTGGATCTGACGGGCGTGCCACGTGATCGGTGTCGGCGGTCGCACCAGCCACGCCTGCACGTCGCCGATGACGCCGCCTCGGAGGGGCACGACGGCGAGCTCGACCAGCTCCGGTGGCTGTGCGCCGTTGCCTTCGATGTCGATCACCACGTAGTCGGCTGCGGTCCAGGGCTCACCCAGGGTCACGCTGGGTCCTCCAACGGGTTCGGCGATCGGCATCTGTCGGCGGGGTCTCGCGGTGAGAACTCCAGACAGGGATCTGCCCCACTCGCCCCCTGAACCGCCAGTAGCAACGACACGGTTCGCGGGGCGTTCTCGGTCCGCGGAGTCGCGCGCAGTGGGCGACTCCGTTGGTCGGCGCGCACATCCCACGACCCGAAGGCTGGCACGCGCGACTCGGCAAACTTCGAGTCCGGGTTCGCGATCAAGTACTCCGTCATGAAAAGCCCGTGCTGCCCGTTCAACGTGGTCCGCCACCCCACCCGACGGCGCAGGTTCATCCGCCCGCGCAGCTCAGCTACGACCTGAGGCCCACCGGTGCTCACCCCTTGGAGGGTGCTGTGTCGAGCGTGCTCACCAGGCTCGTGAGAAGCCAGTCGACAGTCTCTTGGGCGGCGATCTGCGGACCGACGACGATCTCTCCGTTGAGGTCGAGGTAGTCGTCCTGAGCCCACCACTGGGCCATGAGCTCTGGCGTGAAGTCCGCGGCTTGGGGGCGGCCGGCATGCCTGCGGAGCGTCTCGTCGAACGGCACATCGAGATACGCGACCGCACTGGTTCCCCTGTGGTCAGCGACGAGGGCCCGCAGCATGTCCCCGTATCGAACCTCATGCATGATGCCTTCAACGACGGCGCTGTACCCAGAGTCGAGGGCGTGGCGGGTAAGGGTGTCGATCATCGAGATGTTGACGGCACCAGGAGTGTCCTTCTCCCACAGCAGCTTTCGGCGCACGTAATCCTGCTCAATGAGCGCTGTGCCGCGACCCATCCTCTCGCGCAGATCGCGCGCGACGGTGGACTTTCCTGATCCGGACGGGCCGCGCACGATGACGAGGCGCGTTGAGTCGTTGCCAGTCACGAGTTCTGCTCCGTTCGGACGCACAGGTTCGGAGTAGTGGCCGGTCGATACCGGCGCAGAGATCCTGTCATGGTCTTCCTTCCTCTGCCCTGCCGGCGCAGCCGACAGTTGCGGGTTCTGGTGGCTAGCTACAGCCAGGGCTGGGCTTCTGGCCAGGCGTGGCGGTATCCGTTCCGGTGGAGATAACGGGCTGTGAGGTGGTTATGGATGGCCGTGTACTGGCGAAAGGCTCCTTCCGTGCACTCTCCTGGGTTTGCCGCGCTCGTGGTCTCGTTGTAGGCCGCGAGTGTCTCCTCGACGAGCGTGGCCAGAAGGCGGCCGTGGGTCATTGCGGTGCTGACGACGAGCTTGGCCAGGTCGTAGCCGTAGGGCGCAAGCGTCAGGTCGTCGAAGTCGACGACCGCGGGGCCCTCGTCGGTGAGAATGACGTTGCGGATGTTCGTGTCCTTGTACAAGGCGACGTTCTCATCAGGACTCACGGGGAAAAGGGCGAGCGCGCCCTGTCGAGGGCCGTGGAAGTCGGTGATGGTCAGGTCGGCCGTGACGGCGGCCGGCTGGTCGAGGCGCGCTTGGCGTAGGCGCAGGGATGCGGCGGTGTGCAGTTGTCCAAGTGCTTGTGCGACCTGTGGCATGTCGCCTGGCGTCGGGTGGGGGCCGGTGAGGTGCTCGAACACGAGGGTGTCTGGTGTCACGTCCAGCAGGGCCGGGATGCGTACCCCGCTGTCGAGCTGGCTCAACCAGATGTGGTGGCGGTGCGCGGCCTCAAGCACCTGCGGGTCTTGGTAGGTCTTGATGAAGGTCGTCATGCCGTACGCCGGGCGGTCACGTAGGTCACGGTGGAGGTCGTGGTCACCGGTCCATCTATCCCGCGCCGGGCCAGCTCTTCGGCCAGGCTCCGCGGGTTGTCGACAAGTTGCTCGGGCAGGACGTACTTGGGTGTCGTGGTGAGGTATGCCGCCAGGTGGGCGGAGTCGTCGAATCGGAACACGTGCTGCTCGTTCGCGATGTCCACGACCTGCAGACCTGCTGCGGCAGTCACGGCGGCAGCGTTGGTGCTGTTGAAGGAGCTGTAGAGGCTTTGGCGCTCGCTGGCGGCCGGGTCGAGGCCGGTCCGGGCGAGGAGCTCGTCGAGCTCGTGGTAGCTGTCTGCCGACTTCGTGGCCAGGACGGCATGTCCACCGTCGGCGAGGCAACGGGCGATCTCGGCGGCCACCATCTGGGGGTGGTCGGAGTGGTAGAGGCAGAACGCCGCGGTTGCGACGTCGAGCTCTCCATCGGGCAGGGGCAGCGCGTGGAAGTCGGCCTGGAGAGTCTGGATTGTTGCGCCGGCGCTGGCGGCGCGGGCCCGGACGGCGTCGAGCAGAGCGTTGGACTGGTCGATCGCGATCATCCGGGCCGGCCTCAGGTGGGCGGCGATGCTCAGCGCGAGGCTGCCGCGCCCGCACCCGATGTCCGCGACGACAGGGCTGGGGGGCGCTACCGATGCGACGAGCTGGGTGAGGGCGGTGGTGGCGTTTGCTCCGGAGATCTTCGCGGCGAGAAGGGCCGTCGTGCGGTGTTTGATCCGGACCGCGGTGCCGTACAGCGGCGTCATCTGCGCCGGGTCGGTGAAGGGGTTGGTGGGCAACGGGGCCTCCGGTTTCATGTGCGAGGTGTCGATGGGGTGATGGCAGGTCGTGAGGTGGGCTCAGGCTGGGTTGAGGATCCGTTCCAGCGTGTCGAGCTGGCGTGAGACGCGGAACCGGTCGAGCTTGCGCAGGCACTGTGCGATGAGCTCAGCGTGCTCCGGAGTGCCGGCGATGGATGCCAGGTGCTGCAGGCGTTGAGCGGCCTGGTTCCCGGTCCGTACGTGCAGCGCCGCGGGCGTGAACAGCTCGGCCGACCGGATCGCGGTGGGGGTCAGCGGCAGGCAGCCGGCGAGGACGGCCTCCGGGAGCCGCTGGGTCATCTGGCCGACCTTCGCGTACCGGTCCGGCAGGAGGAGGACGGTAGCCAGTGCGCCGCCATGCAGCTGTTCGACCTGGCTGAATGGCACACGGCCCGCGAACGTGACGTGGGGCCAGGCCTGTGTGCTGGTCCACTTGCCGGCGACCAAGTGCTGATGATACTTGGCGGGGACCGCGAAGAACTCGTCGAAGAGGTGGTCCCTGTCGTACTGGTTTCCGATGTACACCAGCGGCAGGTCACGACGGCGCGCGGCGAGAGCCTGGGCGTCAGCCTGGTCCAGGACGACGTCGTCGACGGGGAACAGCAGCGAGCGTGCGCCCGAGGCAGGGTGGAGGGCTGCCTCGCAGATCGTGACGTTCGCCAGCTGGCGCAGGGGGTGGTCGCTGGGCAGCTGCCGGTCCTTGTCCCACAAGATCGTCGGAACCGAGCGGCGGCGGGTGTAGTGATCGACGAGTTCGGTCTGCCTGTGCAGGTCGCAGGTGTGACCTGGCGACCCGCACGGCACGGTGTTGCGTCCAGCGATGGGCCAGCGCCACTCGAGGAACAGCGCGTCGATCTCTGGCAGGTGTTCGTCCCACCGGTAGGTGCCCGTCAGGTCGTGCCCGGCCTCGAGTCGGTCCCGGTCAGCCTGCAGGAACACGATGTCGTGTCCGCGGCTGAGGAGGCCGTCGACGAGGACCCGGCGGTGGCTGCGCCCTCCGTCTGGGGTGTCGGTGATGCCAGGGCCTAGGAAGCCCCAGAAGCTGTAGCCGATCCTCACTTGGTGACCCACCAGCCCTCGAGCAGGAGTGCGTCCAGGCCGCTGCCGACCAGGCAGTCCAGCGCCATGTCCGGGGTGCCGCAGATCGGCTTGCCCTTGATGTTCAGGGAGGTGTTGATCAGCACCGGCACCCCCGTCAGGGCGGCGAACTCCGCCAGAACCTCGGCGAGGAACGGGTTGCTGTCGTGGTCGAGTGTCTGGACCCGCGCGGTGCCGTTCGCGTGGACGATCGCGGGGATGACAGTCCTCGTCAGGTCGGTGACTCCGGAGGCGATCGACATGAACGGTGCTGGCTGGGGCAGCGTGAAGTAGTCGCCGGCCTTCTCGGTGAGCACGATCGGCGCGAACGGGCGGAACGGCTCGCGGAACTTCACCGTCGCGTTCAGGCGGTCCACGACGTCCGGCAGCAGGGGCGAGGCCAGGATCGACCGGTTGCCCAGTGCCCGAGGGCCCGCCTCGAGGCGACCGTGGAAGAGCCCGACGATCTTCCCGTCGGCGAGCTGCCCTGCCAGGAACCGTGCCGGGGCCTCGGGACGGTGCGCACGCGTGCCGTGCCGCGGCTCTGCCGGCAGGGCGAGCCGCTTGTAGGACGGACCGAGGTAGCACCCGCCGACGTCGCCCGGCAGAGTGCCGGCCGCGGCGAGGTGTACGGCGGCGGCCGCGCCGATTGCGGTGCCCGAGTCGCCGGGCGCCGGCGGGACGTGGACCTCGTCGAAGTGCCCGGCCTCGACGATCTTCCCGACCGCGACGCAGTTGGCCGCCACTCCCCCGCCCAGGCACAGCCGCGCGGCACCGGTCAGCCGGCGCGCACGGGCGGCGAGGTGGAGCATCACCTGCTCAGTGCGCTCCTGCAGGGCGGCGGCCAGGTCCTGATGAACCTGCTCGACCGGCTCGTCAGGGTGCCGCGGCCGGCAGGTTGCCGCAGCGAGACGGTCGCTCACCCTCGGATACCGGCTCGACAGGACTCGCAGCGGCAGCAGCGCCGGGTCGAGCGTGAACCCGGTCTCGGTGATCCGGACCGCTTGCGCCATGACCTTCCGGAACTGGCCGGGGTCGCCCAGGGCCGCGAGCGCCATGACGGTGCCTTCTTCGTCGCCGCGGCGCCAGCCGAGGTGTTCGGTGATGGCTCCGTAGGCGTAGCCGAGTGAGGCGGGGTCGTCGATGGCGTCCAGGATGCGGTGGTCGTAGGTGCCGTCGGGTGTGCGGGTGGCGTGGGCGATGGTGGTGGTCTGGATCTCGCCGAGGCTGTCGGCGATCAGGACGGCGGCGTCGGTGTATGGGGAGGACGCGAAGGCGTAGAGGCCGTGGGCGTGGTGGTGCTGGACGGCGGTGACCGTGGCGTTGGGGAACTGCTGGCTGATGAGCTGGAGGCGGGATCGGGTTCGTGCGGCGACCTTGGTGAAGCTGCGTGCTCGGGCTGTCGCGCGGGCCCTGGTGCTGGGGCGGGTGAGGTGGTTGGGCAGTTGGGCGATGGCGGCAAGGTAGCGGTGGGGCTGGAAGTTGTACCCGACGGTGGTGATGTCGGCGGGTGTGAGGTCGTTCTGGGTCAGGAGCCAGTCCAGGGAGCGCGCGGGGAAGGCTTTGGTGTGCTTGTCGCCGGTGAGGCGTTCCTCCTCGCAGAACCCGGCGAGCTGTCCGTCAACGAGAAGCGCGGCGGACGAGTCGTGGGTGTAGGAAGACAGACCCAGGGCTAAGTGGCGGGGCGCGGTCATCGGGTCGCCTCGCTGGTCACGGTGGTCACCGCGGCAGGGTCCTGGAGGGCCAGGCGCTCGTACCAGCGCTCGAGCGCGGCGCCCAAGGGGCCGGGTGTGGTGGCCGCGGTGGCCAGCGCGAGGGGCCGGTCACCGGCCGTCCAGGAGCGGTAACCGGTCATCACCGTGGCGAAGGCGGACCATGTGCGGGTGGGTGCGGTGGTGGGGTCCTGGCCGCTGATGACGTCGTCGAGCAGTGTGGTGAAGTCCGTCCAGGGGACGGCGAGGGGCTCCAGCGGTTCTGACGGCGGCGTGGAGCTGGGGTCGATAGTGGCGGCGGCGGTCGTGTGCTGCTCGTACAGGTGCAGGGAGTCGACGAAGTGGTGGTACTCGCCGAGCTCGACGTCGAGCCACGTGGCCAGGAGCTCCTGCAGGACGGTGGCGGCGAAGACGTCGTAGGGGAACCCGAGCCACAGGTCCTGGCTGCGCATGGTGGTGTGCATGTGGAGTCGGCCGTCGCGGATGAAGAACCGGTACCCGAGGGTGCACGGCACGTCCCGGTGACCGCGGGTGTCACGCTCGGGGTCGAAGAGCTGGATGACGGCTTGGCGGGAGTCCGGGTCGCGTGTCAGGAGCTGGCGGACGTTGTCGAGCTGGTCGGGCCCGTCGCGCCAGCGGCGCATCCGGGGGCCGTAGGCGCCCTGCAGGCGCCCGTCGTCGGCGTACTGGGCGAGGTTGCGGTTGTAGTCGAAGATCCACGGGTCGTCGGATCCGGACAGGATCCACAGGGTTTCGGCGACGGCGAAGGCGGGGTTGATCACCCGTGCCGGGGGCAGGTCGACGAACCTGTGTCGCGGGCTGGTCAGGCACAGGTGTGCCCCGAGGATCTCGGTGGTGGGCATCCCCCGAGGCCGCACGTCACGGCCCTGGGTGAGGACGGCGTGGCACGCCTGGGCGTAGAGCTCGTTGGCGGTGGGCGCGGTCAGAGAAATCATCGGGTGGTCTCCAAGGTCTCGGCGGGCGTCTCTGTGGTCGGGTTGTTCAAGGTGGCGGTGAGCCACTGGGCGTGACGGGACAGGCCCTCGAGGAGGCCAACACGGGGCCGGTAGCCGAGCAGTTGCTCCGCCAGGGTCAGGTCTGCGCTCGTCGATAGGACGTCGCCGGCTTGGTCCGGCTCGTGCCGGATGGGGACCTCGGATCCGGTTACCGTGGCGATTAGGTGCAGGACGTCGAGCATGGTCACGCTTTTGCCGCCGCCGACGTTGATGACTGTGCTGGGTACAGCAGGGTCGGCGGCCGCGATCGTCGCGCGTACGACGTCGTCAACGTAGGTGAACTCGCGCCGCTGTTCGCCGTCCCCGAAGAGAGGTGCGGGCGTGCGGGTCAGTGCCGCCAGCAGCATCTGGTCGATTGCCATACCGGGTCTCTGGCGAGGGCCGTACACGGTGAAGTAGCGCAGTGCGACGGCCGACAGGCTCGTGCCGCTGCGCGTGGCGTGGGCGAGGCACAGCTGCTCCGCGGCAAGCTTCGTGACCCCGTACGGCGAGATAGGCCTGGTTGCATCGTCCTCGCGGCTGGAGCGAGTGATCGCCCCATACACACTCGAGGACGAGGCGTAGATCAGGCGGCGTACACCCGTCTGTTCGCAGGCGTCTATCACGCGGTGCGTGGCCGTAAGGTTCGTCGTCACGTAGTCGACGAAATGTGCACCCCACGAGCCCCGGACCCCGCCCAGCCCGGCTAGGTGGTAGACCGTGTCGGCGCCGTTGAAGATCGCCGCGAGATCAGCGTGCCCGAGGTCGACGTTGTGGAGCCTGAAGCGATCGCACGCCGAGGCAGCCTTCAGGTTTCTCACCGCGAGCCTGTCGGTGGTCCCTCTCACGTCGATCGCGGTGACTTCGTGGCCAGCTCGAAGGAGCGCGTCGACCAGAGTCGACCCGATGAACCCTGCGGCGCCGGTGACAGCGACATGCGGGAGTGACTGCGGATGAGCGTCGTTGTTCATCGGTCTCCTGTCTGGATCACTACAGGGCGTTGCATGTCGTCGGTTCGGCGCATCTGCGCTCCTCGGGGTTCAGCGCGGTGGATGGTGCAAGGCGATGTGCAGGTTGGTCGCGGCACGGTGAACAGTCGCGCGCAGGCGAGTGAGGTTGTAGCCGGTGAGGTGGTCGCCGGTCAGCCCTGCTCTGGTCACGTTGCGCGTCAGGGCGGCGACGTCCTTGCGCGACAGACATCCGCCCACGTTCCGCAGGACCTCGCGGGCGGCATGTCCGTCACGCAGAGTGATCGCCTCGGCGGCGAGCTGGCGCGCGATGTCGGCGTACGGGTGTCCCGTGGCGTGCGCCAGGCGTGCGACGGTCACGCCGTACCGCGCGCGGTAGGCGGCGTGCAGGGGTTCCGGTCGACTCTGCCGGAACGTGGTGAGCATCGCTGCAACTTCGTCCGCGCGGTCGGCGGGCTCGGCGGCCAACGCTCTGAGGCAGGACGCGACCTCTACCTCCCAGAGCTCGGTAGGTGTTGTCTCAGCCAGGTGGTGACGGGCGGCCTCCAGTTCACCGTCGACCAGGTGGGCCACGACCAGTACCTGGCGTGTCTCGGTTAACCGGGTGGCGGGTCCGCTGTGTCGTGTGACGAGGTCGGATGCTTCGCTCCATCGACCTGCCACAGCCAGGACCTTGACGGCGTCGGCCAGGAGCCGGGACCAGGCCCAGTCCCGCAGCAGCCGCAGCTCCTCGGGCGCACCATCGACGCGGTCCAGGGACAGCATGTACCTGTCCACGGGTGTGCGACTGCCGGTGCGGACCGCGTGCATCAGGTGGGTCAGCCACGACAGTGCCTGGTCCGTGCGACCGGCTATGGCATGCAGGCGCGCGAGGTCGGTAGCTGGCTCGAGCATGGCGATCGCCACGGGAACGCTCAGTGTCGTCAGCTCGGCATAGGCACCCAAGTGGCGGCGCAGGATCGCAGTCGTCTCCTTGGGCCGCTGGCAATCCGACGCGAGACCGGCGGCGCGATCCAGCGCGATCGCTGCCAGGAGCACATCGACCTCACGGCCGAGCGGCGCAAGGTCGAGGATTCCGGCCACCTGACTGATGCGATCCTCCAGGGAGACGCAGACCGGCGCCGGGCGGGCGATCAACGGAAACTGTCGCGCCAAGCCCGCCACACCCGCTGAGCCGAACAGCGACACCGGCGCTGTCGCCGTTACCACAGCACGTACCCAGGGGCAGTCACACGTGGGCGGCCCGTGATCAGCAGACAGGCGTCCCAGTGCGAGGTGGGCGCAGTCCCGCGGCGAAGCGTCTGGGCAGCCAGCCCAAAACCCGACCGCCCAGTCCAGAACTCGTCCGGCGCGTCCAGGGCCTGAGCTGATGCATGCCGCCGCAGTGCGTCCCCAACGGCGGACATGCGGTGCTTCAGCCTGATCTCCATCGGGCCCGACGCGTCAGCCGCGGCACGATAGCCCGTCTGGTACAGGCCAGCCAGACCACCCCACAAGCTCGGATCGTCCAGCCGACGAATCTGCCGGTCGGTCAGACAGGCCAGGAGCGCCGCCTCCGCAAGGCCTCGCGCGGTCTCGTCGCCGATCGTGATCGCACCCATCTGCAGCGCCCTGGCCATCCCCGCCATCCGCGACCAGGACGGCAGCGCCTCCTGGTCGCCGCGGTCCACGCCGGACGGGTCCCCGGCACTGATCTCGTCCGGCGTGACCCAGCGGGGCCACCACGCACTGTCCGGCCAGATCTCGGCGCTCGCGGGCTGCTTCCAGCGGACGAACCAGTCGACCAGGGTCTTGATTGGCATGCGCAGGCTGTCGAGGGTGTAGCCGGCGCGTACGCAGGTCACCAAGAACGCCAGCAAGCCGCCGGCGCCACCAGCCATGGTCATGTTCACGTGCCCGCCGGGCGTCACGGAGTCCGGTCCCGGGTGATGCGCGACGTACCAGCCTGGCACTTGCGTCCCGTTGACCAGAACCGGCCGCGTCAAGCCGACGACGTAGTCGATCACCCGCTGCATGAGAAGGGTGCCTGGAGCGCAGCGCAGGAGGATCACACCGAGTCCGAGGATCCCCTCGAGCAGTCCAAACTCGGCTACAGTCGGCGGTCGCCCTGACTCGTGGCGAGCTGTGGCCGCGGCCAGTCGCTGCCCGACGATCTGTCGCAGGTCTTCGTCGATCGCCAGCTGCCTCTCGCGGAACAGGCGCGGCTCGCTGATCTGCTGCCGGCGGGCCTCCGCGATCAGTTGGGTGTCGCGGAAGTCGAGGTACCCGTCGGTGCCGGCCGCGTCCATGACCAGCGCACTAGCGGGCACCCCTCGGAACAGAGTCGCGGAGCCTGTTGTGTTCGCGTCGCTGGTCAGCTCGTCGATCGCAGTCTCGGCCTGTTCCCACCCGCCATCACCGGTCAGGGCAAGCTCGACGGCCAGGAGTGCGGGCCCGACATCACTGTCCGACAGTTCCCTTCGCGTGTCCGCCGAGGCGGGCGTGCGCGGCTCAGGCTCGGGCCTGCTCATCTGAGGTCGCCTGGCCTTCCGTCGGGTGCGCTCGCCGATCACCGGGTTGATCTTCTTTCTCACGTACGTCGTTCCTATAGCTCGTCTAGTCAGTGGATGCACCGCAGTGGCCCGTGCATCGGCTCAGGTCTCGTTCGCTTCGTGATGTCGCGATGTCGGGGAAACCGGGGCACCGTCGCCTGTGGCCTGAATCGCCAGTTCGTACCCGGCCAGGACGTCGGTCGAAGACATCACCCGCCGCCACCGGGCGCGGAGACCGAGGTCCGCTTTCGGGTAGGACAGTCCTTCCTGGTCGAGCGCACGCTCGACCAGGTTCATGCGCAGGCCCACTGCCGCCGGCAACTCGCATGACCGAGTCGGGGCCTGTCCCGGTGCAGACGTGACCCAGAGCTCGCCCGCCGCCAGCAACGGTCCCGTTCCGTGCCGGACACGGACCACTGCAGTCGCCTCGGACGGCAGATGCGTGAGCGCGGCACTGATCTGGGCACCGAGCTCACGCAGTTCTGTCGTAGTGCTCATCGCCGCGAGGCTTCCGTGCTGGTCCAGTTCTCGTCGTACCCGGTCACAGGGTCGAAGCTCACCGGCAGACTCGACGCACTCCTGGCCCATAGCGAGAGGCCGGTGCCAAGTTGGTCGGCCGGGACGGTGAGCCTGAGTCCGGGCAACCGGTGCAGAACCGCTTCGACAGAGGCCTTGACGATGATGCGAGAGATGCGCTGGGCAGGGCAGTGGTGGGGGCCACTGGCTCCGAACGCGAGGGACGCGCGGGAGGTGCCTGTCCAGACCGGGTCGGCGCCGCGGTGGACGGACGCCGTCGCTTCGGCGGCGGCCGCGACGATCGCTTCGCCTTCGTGTACGAAGCGTCCACCGATATCTACGTTGCTGTCGTTGAAGACGCTGCCGATCTCGATGTCGGCCGTGGCGAACCTCGCCGGGGTGTTCCATACCGGCGAGCTGTGCACGAGGACCGCGTCGAGGGCCTCATCGATACCGAGACGGCCGCCGCGCACCCGCCCGTCGAAGTCGTTGTCGCTCAGCAGGTAGACCAGTGCCATGGTGACCCAGGCGACGGACATCTCGTGGCCCGCGGACTGGATCATCTGGGCCGTGTCCAGCAACTCCTTGTCCGTCAGCCCCGTGCCCGTTCGCGGGTCGCGCCAGCGCACCATCGTCGACAAGACGTCATGACCCGGGTGGCTCGTGCGCTTCCTGATCAAGTCCTCCAGCATGGTGTTCAGCCCAACGAACGCAGGGCCGGCCGCCGCGGTATTGGAGAAGATGTCCCTCGCGTACTGCCCCATGACGCCGGCGTCCTCAGCACCCAGGCCGTACATCGCCGCCACCGCCAGGGACGGGACGAACTGGGTGTAGGTGGGGACCAGGTCCGCAGTTGTGGCGCCGTCCTTGGCGATGTGGGTGAGCATGAGGTCACACACCCGCTTCACGTCGCGTCGCAGCGCAGACTCGTCGACTTGCGCGAACGCGTCGTCAACCACCGCGCGCCGTCGCGTGTGGTCGGCCCCGTCGCTGTAGTACGCGTTGTCACGGTCGGAGAAGAAGGCGTGCAGGCCCGTTCCGGGCTTCACCTGTCCGTTCTGGAACGCTCGCCAGTACCGGACCTCGCGCGTGAAGTTGTTCCGCTCGCGCACGACCCGCAAGGCGTCAGTCCAGTCCAGGGCGAGCCACGCCGGGACGCCATCGGACAATTCGACCGCGGCCACGGAGCCCCATTCGGCTCGCAACGCAGCGTAGGCGTTCTCCGGGTCGAGGGTGGCCGCGTACAGCGGCATCAGGCCCGTCAGGCTCTCGAGGCGGACATCTCGAGGCCGCCTCACTGTGGTCAGCACGTCGTGATCTCTTTCTGCTTGGCGAGTGAAGAGCCGTCCCCCGCACGACGCGGGGGACGGCTGTGACGTGGGTCAGTCGTTCGGCTCGAGGGTCACCAGCAGACGGGCATGGCCGTTGGTGATGATTCCGTCGTTCGCCGGGATCTCAGCGGGGTCCTCGACCAACGTGAGGCGGTACCGGCTGAACAGGGCAGGCAGCGCGAGCTTCGCCTCTGCGATCGCCATCGCGGCACCGGGGCAGCGGTGAGGCCCGTACCCAAATCCGAGGTGGTCCTTCTTGATGCGGGTCGGGTCGAACACGTCGGGAGCCTCGTGAACCTTCGGGTCCCGGCCGGCGCCTGCGAAAGACACCAGGAGCGGCGTGCCCGCGGGGATGTCGAACCCGGCGATCACGATGTCCTTGATGGCGAACCGCATCGGAACGACGTTCGCGGGAGAGGAGTGGCGCAGGGCCTCGTCGATGATCGCTTCCCAAGCCTTCTCCGCGGCGTCGGTGCTGGGGTCCTCTGCGAGAACTGCGGCGAGATGCTGCGGGTGGGTGAGCAGGAGGAAGATGCACTGGTCCAGCAAATTGACCGTGGTCTCGTACCCGGCGACGATCAGGATCCGGACCACCTCAGCGATCTCCGCAGCCGTGTACGTGTCGCCGTCTTGGTTGGCCTGGATCAGGGCGCTGGTCAGGCTGTCATCGGGGCGGGCGCGCTTGCGGGCGATGAGCTCGTCGATCGCGCCGAGCAGCCCGATGAACGCGGCCCCGAGCTCCTCCCGGCTGATGCTGGTGTCGAACAGAGCGTCCGCCCCCGCCCGGATGACAGGGAACAGGTCCTGTTCGTCATCGACGTCGACGCCGAGCACTGCACCGATCGTCCTGATCGGCACGGGGAAGCAGAATTCAGCGCGCAGGTCCAGGGGTTCAACCTGGCTCCTGTCGTGCGGGCCTGACGGTGCGATCTTTGCCAGAGCCCCGGCCACGATCTCGTCGATCATCGGTTCGAGCTTGTCGATCTGGCGCTGGGTGAATGCCGGCGTCATCAGCTTCTTCAGACGCCGGTGTTCTGCGCCATAGGCACTGAACGGCCCTGCGTTGGTCACCCAGGGCACCACCAGAGAGTCGGCCGGCACGTTTCCTGCGCGCAGGTCCGGCCAGTGCGCCGCGGCGTCGCGAGACACGTCCGGATGGGTTCCGATCTCCTTGATGGCGGCATAGTCCGTGACCATGACCGCCCGCAGGCCGTCCGGCATCTCTACCCAGCCGACCGGGCCCACGCTCTCAATGTCGGCATAGATGTCGTCGGTGAGGACGTAGGGGTTCGTCTCTGTCGTCATGTCGCGGCACTCCCAGGGGTCGGAGGGAAACATTGGAGCGGTGCGAGGAAGGAAGTCACCGCACCGCGGGGATCGTCTCGGGCAGCAGTGAGCGCAGGACGGTGGCTGCGCCGTCCTCTTCGAGGGTGCCGGTGATGTCGTCGGCTGCATCGAGGAGCTCGGTGGGTGCGTGCCCCATCGCGACGCCGCGGTGTGCCCAGGCCAGTAGTTCGAGATCGTTGATCCCGTCGCCGACGGCGGTCGTGCGCTGCGGGTGCACACCGAGCAGGATTCGGATCGTCTCGAGCGCGGTGGCCTTAGAGAGGTGAGGTGGTGTGACGTCGAGCCAGCTGGAGCCGTAGGGGTTCACCGTCACTCCGGTGGCCTGGAGCTTGTGCCGCATGTCCGCGATGCCTGGCGCGCGCAGGATCAGTCTGGTGGTGCGCTGGTCGGCGATCTGGTCTGGGTCAATGTGCCGCTGGGCACCGTTGACCTCGTTCGGGGCGAACACGTGCGTGACGCGGTAGCCGCGACCGACTTCTTCGGCCGCGATCTGTACGCCGGGATGAGCGGCCCGGGCGCGGCGGACCACCGGCGCGGGGTCAAAGGTTTGCACGTCGTGGAGCAGGTATCCCTCGGGGGCTTGGGGAGTTAGGCGGGCGGTCACTGCGCCGTTGGACGCGACGGCCCAGCACTCGGTCAGGCCGAGCAGGCGCGCGACCGGGAACACTCCGACCAGGGATCGCCCCGTAGCCAGAACGACATGGTGTCCTGCCGTGCGTACCTCGGCGACGGCGGCCTGGACGACGTCGGTGACGTCAGTGGTGCCGGGGATAGCGATGGTGCCGTCGATGTCCAGTGCGATCAGGGCGGCCTGCCGGCTGATGTCATACGTCGTTGTCATGTCCACGTCCGGGAGTTGAGGGTGCTCACGCCGGCACCGCCTGGCGCTGGCGAGGGGGGTCTGTGGCGAGGCGCCCGGCGCGCTGGGGAGCAGCCGGGTGGCTCTGGCCGATCACGACGCATACCGCGCCGTGTGGTTCGAGATCGCGGGTCACGCGGGCCGAGGCTTCGGCCATGCGCGCACCGGCGGGGATCAGCACGACGCGTGCATCGCAGACGCGTGCGGTGGCGACCAGCTGCGTGATGGTGAGCATGTCGAACTGGTCGGTCACGATCCGCTCAAGCGCGAGCCCTTCGGCCGCGGCGTGCTCGGTGACCACAGCACGCTGGTCGTGGAGGGCCTGCTCGGTAGGGCCGCTCACGTACGCGAGAGCTGTCGGCCGAACGCCGGTCATGACGCGATCTGCTTCGGGTTCGGGCGTCCGCCCGCAAGAGGCGCACCGGCGCACCACGGTGTGACGGTGCATCGGGCGGGCAGGATCGCATCGTCGCGAGTTGTCATCCCCGACCAGGTGTCGGGCACCGTGAGCTCAAGGTCCAGGAGGCTCGCCAGTGCCCGGGCGCTGGACTGGTCGGAGGCAACGACATTGACCATGAGTGATGGATAGATTTCGCCGTCGTCCCCGCGTCGTCGTTCGACAGTGAGCCGGACATCTTCTACGTCGACACTGGCGCACCCGAGGGCGATGAGGGTGAACGCACTGACGACTTCGCCCATGGCGACCATCACGCTGTCGTCCTGCGCAGTGCACTGCGAACGTGGACCTCTACACCCTTGACCTGGCCACACCAATCCGTGAACCCGGGCGTTGACGAGTAGCTGTCGAGGGTCGAACGCAAGCCCAGCCTCTGTGCGATCTCGTCGCCGTCCTGAAGTTCCGACGGCTGGATGTGGATGTTGTCGGGGCGAACCACGCACCCAGCCACCTTTTCGGCGCCGACCAGATCCACGAGCTCCACCACGACGTCCAGCGCCGTTGAGAGCCCGACCAAGGTCTGCTGGTGGGACAGCGCGGCTTCCATGGTGGGGCCCTCTCCGTCGACTGGATGTGCCTCGTCAGTCTCGGGGGGCGTTATCGCGAGCGAAACAGCGCTCGCTGGAAACTTTGCATTCTGCCCGGGTATGCCCTGTGACCTGCGACGATGCGGCCGGAAGGACAAGAGTTTCCACCAGATGGAAGTTCTACCTGTCGTGGCCCGTGCAAGTGCGGCGGTCACGAGACGACCTCCGGTGTCGCAGCAGCGCCTTCTCCTGTGGTCGGCGCGTACAGGCGGAGCGTCACGGGGTCGTACTGCGACACGTGCCGCAGCCAGCCGATCCAGCACACCAGCCCTGCCTGCGAGGTCAGTGCGGTGTCCGCCCGGTCCAGCTTGAGCTTGGTCGCCAGTTGCTCGGCGTCCGAGTAGGCGTCCGCGAGCGCCTCGATGACTACAACGCCGAGGGGGTGTCCGTGTCGGTCGTGGTGGTTGGTGATTTCGGCTCGGGCCTCGATGACGGCGCAGGAGAGGCCGTAGAGGTTTGCGAGGGTTTCGAAGCCGTGTCGGGCGTGTTCTGTCTGGATGACCGTGGCCATGTTGTTGCCCCGTCCAGTTCGTTTGTGCTAGCACATCTAGCACATGAAGTAGAGCATGGGGCATGTCGGCGGTCAACTGATTGCGCTAGACTTGCTAGCACATTCGCGGAAGGGAGTGATCGGCCGTGGCCGTATCTGGCACGCAGGCTCCTTCGATCAAGGCACGGATCGCTGATGATCTACGGCGCAAGATCGTTGACGGCGAGCTGGCGCCGGGTGACCGGCTTCCTACGCTCGTCACCTTGACGGAGGCGTACAAGGTCGCGCCCATGACCGTCAGGGAGGCGCTCGGGATCCTCAAGAACGAGGGCTTGGTGATCTCGCGTGGTCGGCACGGAACGATCGTTCGTGATCTGCAGCGGATGACGTACCGCCCGCAGTCCGATCTGACCCTGCGTCCAGACGACGTCGCCAAGGATCTCTTTCTCTCCGAGCAGGAGTCGGACGGGCGGCGCCCGACGCAGACGATCGACATCGCGATCGTGCAGCCGCCGCCCGAGGTCGCCGACCGCCTCCCGCTGGCCGACGGCGAGCTGGCCGTGGTGCGCCGGCGCGTGCGGTACCTCGAGGATGAGCCGTACCTGACCAACGACAGCTATTTTCCGTTCTCCATCGCCGAGGGGACGGAGATCATGTCGCCCGACGACATCGCCCGTGGCGCGAACGTGGTGCTCGCCGAGAAGGGGTACGTCCAGGACTATGCGCGGGACGAGATCACCGTGCGGATGCCGACCCGTGAGGAGCAGCAGCGGCTCGCGCTGATGCCCGGTGTCCCTGTCGCTCACCAGGTCACCACCGGGTACGACAGGAACGGTCGTGCGCTGCGTGTCGCGGTCACCGTGCTGCCGGGCGACCGGCATGTCATCGTCCTCGAACGACCCGGTATCCCGGACTCAGGGACGGTCCGATGACCACTGTCGCCACGGCGCGGCCCGTCGACGAGGCGGCGGTCCGCGCCCTGCAGGAGGAGGCCATCGCCTGGCTACGCTCCCGCGGGACCGACCAGTGGCAGAACCTGCGCCCGGCCCGCCACGGCACAGGTCGCAGCCTCGCCGAGGCGATCAGCCGCGGCGAGGTCTACCTTGTGCGTGATGGCGCCCGCATCATCGGCACCGTCACCGTCGACGACTACGCCGACCCGGAATTTTGGACGCCGGAGGACGACCCCGCCGACGCGCTGTACATCCACCGGATGGTCGTCGCCCGGAGCTCCAGCGGCCAGGACGTGGGCGGTCAGATGATCGCCTGGGCTCTGGACCGCACCAGGGCCCTCGGACGCACCTGGCTGCGCTTGGACGCCTGGCGGACGAACCCGGCACTACATGACTACTACCTGCAGCACGGCTTCGAGCACCTGCGCACCGTGCCATTGGCACACCGCGGCAGCGGCACCCTCTTCCAGCGCCGAGCCAGCGAGCTGGATCGCACCACCGACGAGAGCCAGGGAACACCCGACACGCACAAGGGGAAGTGATGGTGAACAGGGCGAACGCAGCGCGGCGGTTTCGTGCCGAACTACTCGCGAAAGGACACAGCGTCCGAGAGGTCGCGAACGAGATAGGCCAGCGGCTCAACGAGCGTCCGCGCCTCGCCTGGCGTCGCGCTATGGGTTGGTCGCAATCGGAGCTGGTCGAGCAGTACAAGGCTCGCAACCCCGGGTCCCGCCTCTCCGTGTCCCGGGTCTCTGAGTACGAGCAGTGGCCCTATAACGGAACACGCCCCCCGTCGCTGAAGTACCTCATCGACCTCGCACACACCTTCGGCTGCACCGTGGCCGACTTGGTCGACAACGCCGACCTGGCCAAGTTCACGCCGGCCGAACGGGAGCACCTGGCCGCGGCGCAAGGCATCCCAACCATCCAAGCAGGAGCGGATACCACCGCCCGTCCAGGCAAGAGCGCCGGCCGCGCCATCTCGGTACTGACTGTCCCGTGGACCACGGCGGGGGGACTATCGCTGCTGAGCTCCGCGCCCGGAGGCGAACAGGTGGACGGGCGCGAGTTCCTCACACTCAGCGCTGGCGCCGCGGTAGGCGTTGCCCACGACTGGCTCACCATCGAGGCGCCGCAGGTCGCATCCGCAGCAGGCGGAGGGCGCATCGACGGCGGGCTCGCGGCAAGCCTCGAACAGCGGCTGCCAGCCCTACGCCGGATCGACCACACACTCGGTGGGCTGCGCGCCCGCCCCTTGGTCGACGCCGAGCTCCGTCTCGTCAACGACATCCTCACCAACAGCACCTACAGCAACGCCGTCGGACGACGATTGTTCGCCGTAGCAGCCGAGCTGTGCCGGATCGCAGGCTGGGCCTCGTGCGACGCAGGGCAACACGGGACCGCCGAACGGTACTGGACCGCTGGGATCCGAGCCGCACACCTAGCCGGCGATCGCGGCATTGGTGCAAACATCCTGAAATCGCTGAGCCTTCAGCGTGCCGAGGCAGGCCAGCACGCCCAGGCGATTGCGCTCGCCGAAGCTGCCCGGGAAGGTGTCCGGGGAACCGATGAGCGCGTCTTGGCGATGCTCACCGCCCGGCAGGCACGAACCCACGCGTCGCGCGGAGATATCTCCGAGGCTGAGCGGCTCCTCGCCAGAGCCGACACCCACATGGGACGTGTCCACGAGGACGGCACGCCGTCATGGGCGGCCTACTTCGACGACGCGGAGTTCCACGCCCAGACGGCATCGTGCTACCTCCTGCTCGGCAAGTACCGCACGAGTGACGCGATGCTCGAGCGCGCCCTGGCCTTGCAGCCAGACGAACGCAGCCGCGACCGCGCCACCTACACCATCTGGCGGGCTGAGGGCGCGCTACACATGGGCGATGTCGAGGGGGCCTGTGCCCACGTCAGTAGTGCGATCCCCGACCTGAAGGGCGCGGTCTCCCCCAGGAACCGGAAGAGGCTCGCCAACCTGCACGGGCATCTCCGTCCACACGCCCAACTCGGCGTCGTCCGCGACCTCGACGCTCAGCTCGCGGACCTGCTCCAGGCGGCCGCATGAGTCAGGACACCCGCATCGCAGTCGTCACCGGCGCCAACCGCGGGCTGGGGCGAGAGGTCGCCAGGGCTCTGGCCGAACACGGGATGCACGTCGTGGTCACGGCCAGGGACGCCCGCTCGGCGGACGCCACGGCAGAGGAGCTCAAGGCAACCGGGCTGCCGGTGTCTGCTCACCAACTAGACGTAACCGATCCCGCCAGCGTCGCGAGAGCATTCGCCACTATCGGACATCAGCATGACCGCCTGGACGTCTTGGTGAACAACGCGGCAATCGCGATCGATCGCCACCGGTCTGCCGCTCTCGCTGATATGGAGCGCGTCACCGCCACCCTGAATGCGAACATCACTGGGGCATGGCGCTGCTGCTCGGCGGCGATACCGGAGATGCAGCGCCACAACTACGGGCGAATCATCAACGTCACCAGCCATATGGCCACCACAGGCCGGCTGGCCCAGGGAAGCCCTGCCTACCGCGTGTCCAAGGCCGGCCTCAACGCCCTGACCCAGATCCTGGCCGACGAACTGCGCGATACAGGCATCCTCGTCAACGCCATCACGCCGGGCATGGTGGACACCCGACTTACCTACGGCAAGACCGACCGGCCCCCTGCCGACGCAGCAGGAGACTTCGTCCGTCTGGCCACCCTTCCCAATGACGGCCCCACCGGGCGGCTGTACCACAACAACGACGAGATCGATTGGTAAGAACCGTCTCAGCGGACGCCGCCTCCTGAAGGTTGCGGATGAAGCGTTCGGTCGACAGGCAGGCCGCGCAGTGCCTCACGTGAGGAGCTCACGCAGGACGCCGTGTGGCGTGCTGCCGCACAATCCAACGCAGGGAGAGCGCCGCGGCCACTATCGGCGACGAGAAGCTCGTCGTCGACATGCTCGTCGGTGATCTCCAGCGTGTGATCGAGTACCCCAAGCTTGGGTTCGCCATCGAGCAAGAGATACCGGAGGACGCGCATGCCGCCTACGGCTACCTCGCCCGACAAGGATTCACCAGCCGGCTCATCGCCGCCTGAGACACCGCCAGGTCTCGGGTGGTGTGCAATCCACCAGCGGAGCTTGTTCCCAAAGTTCAGCATGCTCGCCAAGATCGGGCCCGGCGGCGCGATGTACCTTCTGGCTGGCCAGCGGCGGTCGCCCCGACACCGACCATTCCGAGAACCTCGACACCCTGCCCTGCTGGCACTCGACCAGGATCGCGCACCGAGGGATTTCACCGCTGTCTGCTCACCGGTGGCGGCGCCGACGGAGTTCGGGCTGGCCGCAGGCCACCTCCGGGGCCGACGGGTCCTGACGCCGGCCGGGATGGAACCATCCTCGGCCCACCACCGCGGAATCCCGAACTCGGCTCCACAGACTCGGCCCCGAGCCCCGAGCGCTCCCCAAACAGGGCTCCAGATGCCCTCACCGTTCTCACTCTCACTGGCCGCGTAGGGTCGGGTACATGATTGCTGATGTGGAGTTCTGCCAGGTCGTGACGATGTACCAGGAGCGCGACCTGGCCGACGCGTTGGCCGAATTGCTGGTTGCTCGGCGGCTGGCGGCGAGCGTGCACGTAGAGGGCCCAGTTACCGCTCGGTTCTGGTGGGACGGCGCTGTTCAGACCGTCCAAGAGTGGCGGGTGACCTGCAAGACCACGATGGACCGCTACGACGAGATCGAGGCGTTAATCAATTCCAAGGAGCACCACCCGTATGACTTGCCGGAGGTGCTGGCGGTCCCGGTGCTGGCCGGGTCTGACCGGTATCTGGCGTGGATCGCTGCCGAGACCCGCACCGCTGGTACTCCGTTCGGGGAGGTTGACAGCGGCGCGTAGGGGTGACGTCGTTCGACGATCGAGCGATCATGGTCACGGTGGTCATCGACGGGGGTGAGGTTCGTGGCACGGTATGTGGACCCGCGGTTCGCTGAGCGGATGCGCATGCTGCGGCACGCCCGCGGGCTGTCGCTGAAGGGCCTGTACCGGATCGCGCACGTGTCGGTGTCGTCGCTATCGGAGTACGAGACCGGGCGTCGGCGCCCGTCCGCGGAGATGGCCCGGAACCTTGACCTGGCGCTGGACGCCGGCGGGCAGCTCGCCGCCATGGTGGTCGAGACACCCCGCACGACAACCGCCGACGAAGCCGACGAAGCGTCCGACCGGGTCACGCACGCGGTCAGCGCCCCGCGGATGATCGACGCCCGGGCGGTCGACGCCCTCGCAGCGGCGCTCGCCGCGCACAGGAGGGCCGACGATGACGCCGACCCGGTGCTGCTGCTGCCCGCGGTCAGCGCCGGTCAGGTTCAGGTGCAACGCCTGGCGGAGCAGGCACGTGGACCGCACGCGCACGCGCTGCAGGTGGTGTCCGCTGAGTGGACCCAGTTCACCGGGTGGTTGCATGCCCAGGCCCGGCATGACGCCGAGGCTGTGCGGTTGCTGACCGAGTCCGCCGATCAGGCCGTCCGCCTCGGCGTGTCGAACCTGGCCTGCCAGGCATGGGGTTTTCGTGGGTACCTCGAGCGGCAACGTGGTGTACCGGCCCGGATCACCCGAGCGTTCCGCACCGCTGCGGAGATTCCCGGGATCTCACGTCTGCACCGCGTCGATGCGATGCTCAACACGGTCCACGGGCTAGGTCTCATGGGTGAGAAGCGCCAGGCGTTGGAACTACTCGGGCAGGCCGACGATCTGACCACGAGCGCAGGCGGAGACGAGGTCGACCCGGCGTCCTACTGGTTGACGCCGACGTGGCTGCGGATCCCGATGGGTATGGCGTATCTCGGTCTAGACCGGGCCAGCGACGCCGTCGAGAACTTGCGTGCGGGCCTGGGGGCGTTGCCTGGCGGCTGGCAGCGAGCGGAGTGGGCCGCCGAGTACCGTGACGCCCTGGCCCGGGCCGAGGACGCCGCATGAAGCGGCCCGTCGATCCGCGGTTCGGTGCCGAGCTGCGCAGGCTCCGTGAAGCCCGCGCGATGTCGCTGCGTGAGCTGTCCGCCGTCGCGCACCTGTCCAAGTCGCTGCTGTCGCTGTACGAGAACGGGTCCCGACTCCCGTCGCCCGAGAACGCCGCGCACCTCGACAAGATGCTAGGCGTCGGCGGGAGGCTAGCGTCCCTGACGCCCGACCCGATGCTGGGCAACGAAGCGACACCGAACGGCATGACTCCGGGCGGCCTGACTCCGAGCGACTTGGAGCAGGCCGAGCGGGTCGCTCACGCCGAGCGGGTGCCTCGTGCGCTGGATGGTGGGGCCGTGGAGTCGCTGGGTGGCGTTCTTGCCGCGCACCGCCGCCTGGACGACACGGTTCCTGCCGAGGTGCTGTGGCCGATCGCGAGCACTCATCACCAGATGCTGGTGCGGGTGGCCGGGGAGGCCCGGGGCCCGCATGTGCCGGCGCTGCATCTGGTGGTGGCCGAGTCGCTGCAGTTCGTGGGGTGGTTGAGCGCGCAGCGTGGGCAGTACGAGATGGCGGACCGGATGTACGCGCAGTCAGCGGACCGGGCCGAGGAGCTGGGCGCGGGCGGGCTCGCGTCGCAGTCGCGCCGGTTCCGGGGTTCTCTCGCGTGGGAGCAGGTCCGCCTGGCGCAGATGGTGGCGCACTACGCGCACGCCGCGCAGACCCCGGGAGCCGGGATCCTGCACCGGATCGATGCCGGGCTGCGACACGCGCACGCTCTGGCACTGCTCGGTGACCCTGCGGGTGCCCTACGCGCGCTCCACGCCGCCAGTGACCTGACCACGGCGGCTGACGGCGCGGCACCCGACCCGTTCGCATACTGGCTGACCAACTCGTGGCTGCGGTTCCCGCTCGGCCTGGCCCACCTCGAGCTGGGCCGGGCCCAGGACGCGGCGGACAACCTTCGCGCCGGGCTGGCAGACCTGCCGGACCAGCAGCGCGATACTCCCTGGACGGCGCAGTACCGCAGCGCGCTGGAGACCGCGCAAGCGCGGGCCTGACCCAGCCCCGAGCACGACACGCTCAGTCCCGGTGCCTGGGCGAGGGTGGTGTGCTCAGTGCGTGTCGGTCAGCGGTGTTGACCACTTCAGGACGGTCGACCCGTTGCAGACCTTGAGCGCCACCTCGACGACGCGGCCGTCGGTCAGGTACACCGTCCGGAGCACCTGGGTCACGATGACCGAGCCGGTGAGCCCGAGGGCTGTGCTCTCGGGCTCGGTGGCGAGCCGAGAGGTCACCTCCTCCAGCACGCGGCCCTGCGCGACGCCGAGCCGCTGGCTGGCCAGCTCACGTGAGCCGCCCGTGGACACCGGCTCGGCCAGCTCCGGGGCGGCCTCGAGGACGTAGGCCGGGTAGTAGGACGAGGACAGGTGAACAGGTGATCCACCGCGCGTGACGAGGCGGCGCCGCACCTGGACGGGCGAACCCGGCTCGACGTCGAGTCGGGAGGCGATCACTTCCTCGGCGCCGACCGTACCGACCTCCACGATTCGGGAGGTCTCCCCCGTGGCCAGAGCGGTACCCGTGACGGCATGCGTGCGCACCCGCGCGGCAATGTTGTCGCTCCCGTAGTCCGTCACGACCGTCCCGGCACCGCTGTTGGCGCTGGTCAGGCCCTCCTGCTTGAGAGTGGCGTACGCCTGCACAACGGTTCCGTTGGACACCCCCCAGTCCTGCATGACCTTCCGGATCGTCGGCAGGCGGTCGCCGGGGCGCATCGTTCCCTCCCGGATCTGCCCGCGGAAGTGCTCGGCGATCTCCGCGTATCCCACAGCGTGCGTCATGCCGCCGACCCCTCATCTCTCCATAGGGAGTACTACCCCGTCGCATCTTGCTCTAGATGGTCCCATCGCGGCATGTAGAGCATGCCGGACATCCTCCACCAGGATAACCGCCACCGGACCCCGGGAACCAGAGCCCAGTTTCGGCCCACCACCCCAACCAGGACACCAAGAATGGCGCCACAGAGAGCCCTGGGTAGTTATCACGCCTCCCGATGTGGACAGCGAA
The DNA here is from genome assembly GCF_042682255.1 of Promicromonospora aerolata. Classification (NCBI taxonomy): domain Bacteria; kingdom Bacillati; phylum Actinomycetota; class Actinomycetes; order Micrococcales; family Promicromonosporaceae; genus Promicromonospora; species Promicromonospora aerolata. The sequence continues at coordinate 157,464 of NZ_JBHUHF010000001.1, read as the reverse complement.
CCCCTCTCGGAAACTTGCTCCAGGTGCTCAACTTGCTCCAGGAGCAACTAAGCGACTGAGGGGAGCAATGGTGACCACCCACGACGCGCTGCCAGCCCACTGCCGTTGTAGCGCGACTGCACCGTCCAGTAGCCGCCATGCCCGCTTCGTCGGTGGCACCCGCTCTGGACAGGGCTGTCGTCTCGCGCCGATGCCGCCGCGCAGCCGTACCTCGTTCGATACCTCGCTCCGCAATCGTCCGACCGGTGACGCGCCGGAGAAACCGTCACCGGTCGGGTCCCCAAACCTCGACCAGACCCCAGGAGACCTGCGATGGGCACGTCCTACTCACCTTCCGACCACGCCGCAGCACCCGATCCCATGCCCGGGGACACCTCCTCGATCTTGCTCGCCCTCGATACAGCGAGAGCAGCCCTCGTGGAGATCGGCGCGGGCCGCATCGAACTGCTGACGGCCACCGGCAGCGGGCAGGTCACGATCCAGCCGACCCGCCTGGCCGACGGCGAGAGCATCGCCCAGGCGCTCGACCTGGACTCGCCGCTGGACCACCGCATGGTGCCCCCCGGCTACACCCTCTGGTGCGGGACTCGCGACGGCTTCGAGTTCCAGGTCCGCGGAGCGCTCCGTCAGCCCCTTGGAGTCCGGCCGTGAGCCGCCCGGCTGCGCGCCTGATCACGCTGGACGTCGACGGCACCCTCCTGGAGACCGGCACCACCGTCCCCGAGGTCACCGCCCGGGCCGTGGCCGCCGTCCGCAAGGCCGGGCACCACGTCGCCCTGACGACCTCACACCCGCTCATCGGGGTGCTGCCCGTCGCGCACAGCCTTGCCATCAGCGGGGTCTGGATCGTCGGGTCGAACGGAGCCATCACCGCGTACGCGTCACCGTCGGTGCCTGGCGGGTTTCGCGTGCACGCGGCGCGCACCTTCGACGTCGACCCCGTCGTCCACCTGGCCCGCACCCGCATACCCCGCGTGAAGATCGCCGTCGAGCTGGCAGGGTGGGGGTGGCGCGTCAACCAGCCGTTCGACCCCGGCCACCTTGACGGACAACAGCACGTCGTGGCCGACCTGGGCGAGCTGTGGGCAACACCAGCGACCCGCATGGTCCTGTGCGCGCCGGGCATCGGCGCCCTGGTCGAGCCGCTGCGCCAGCTCGGCCTCACGCCGAGCGCCGCGGGCCTGGGCTGGGTCGACCTCACGCCGCGCGGACCGTCCACGGCGTCCGCCCTGGAAACACTCCGGGAGCACCTCGACGTCCCGCCCGAGCGCACCGTGGCGATCGGTGACAGCTGGACCGACGTCGCGATGCTGCAGTGGGCCGCCTACCCCATCGCCATGGGCAACGCCCCGACCGCCGTCAAGGCCCTCGCGAAGCACGTCACGGGCCCGGTCGGGCGCCACGGCGCCGCGGACGCCCTGCGCGCGCTCCTGGACACCGACGCTTCCCGGCCCGCCACCGTCCACGCCTAAACCCCCACCCCACTGGTACCAGTTCTGGAGCACTGCACGATGATCAGCACGCGGAGCACCATCGTCGGCACCGACGCCGTCGCGGACGCCGCCCGGGCCGTCCCCCACGAGATCTACCTCGGACCCGACGGAGAGGCCGTCAAGCCCGTCATCTCCCGCAGCAGCACCTGGCAAGACCTCAGATCCTTGGACCTGCGGCCCCGCATGCGGGTCCTGCAGGTCGGGACCGGGTCCGGCTACCCGGCCGCGCTGATGGCTCACATCGTCGGCCCTGGCGGTCACGTCCTGACCATCGACCCCGACGAGGCGCTGACCAGCCGCGCCGGTGACCTGTTCGCCGCTCACGGGCACCGTGCGATCGCCGCGACGGGCAACGGGCTCGCCGGACACCCCGGTCGCGCACCGTATGACCGGATCGTGGTCGCCGGCACCCCGGCGGCGATACCTGCCGCGTGGATCGACCAGCTCGCCCCCGGCGGGGTCCTGGTCACCGGGTGCAGCGTCTCCGACCTGCCCGGTGCGTATGCCGTCGCACACATCGTCAAGACCCCGGCCGATGACCTGCACGTCACCGTGCACGCCGGCCGGTACCCGTTCATGCAGTCGCCCGTCGTCCCGTCCCACGTCACGGTCGTGACCGCGACAGACCAGCCCGGGTACTACCTGGCCTCAGCCAGCGACGACCACCAGACCACGACCGCCTTCCTCACACTCCTGCGCGCCGGTACCGCAGGGCCCTGGCCCGGCCCGCCCGGCGAGTTCCTCGACTTCAAGCACTGGCTGCTGGCACGTCAGCCTCGGGGATTGTTCACCGCAGTCACCGAGCGCGGGGAGGGCGTCGGGATAGGCGACCGTGCCCCCAGCAACTTCGGTCTGGCAGCCAGGTCTGACGGCCCGCCGGAGGCCGTGATGATCACCCCCACCCACCTCGTGACCCACCCGCAGGAGTCGCCGACCTGGGCCCGGTTCCTGGACCTGATGGACGAATGGCGAGCAGAAGCATCGCGCACCACCCACGAGCTCGACGCCGTCATCTGGCGCGACGGCGACTCCTACCACGTCCGCCTCAACGACTGACGTCGACGACTGACCACGACCGCAAACCCTCCGGACAACACAGACAGTGAGGATCTTCGATGACCGAGCTCCTGCTGCTGGTCGGCTACCTGCTGGCCGTCGCAGCCCTCCTGGTATCCGCCCTCGTCGCCTGGCGCCACTGACCACCACCACCCGGTGCTCACGCACCCCGACCGACAGGACGCGAACAGAGCCCGCACACCGACCCACCACACCCCGACCCACCCCAGCCGGAGGCCCGCGATGCACAGCACGACCGAACAGATCGCGACAGACCAGATCGTGCGCGACTACCTCAACGACGTGGAGCACCTGCTCCAGCAAGCCGACACCGCTTCAGTGGCCGTCATGGCACCCACCGAGCTGGAACGGACGATCCACGCACTGCGCGCGATCCTGGCCGACACCCCCGACACCAGCGATCACGGTCACCGCTGCACCACCAGGTGGGCACCTCGGTGGGCGTGGTGGCACCGGGCGTGGCCGTGCCGGGCGTGGCAGATCGCCTACCAGCACCTCGTCGCCGCTGCCCCGGCCCACCCGACCGGACCCATCCACCCCGTCCGCGGCCCCCGATGAACCCCACGACCACCACAGCGACCCGCACCACGTCCAGGACCTCATCAGGTACGGCCGGGCAGGGCTACGGGTGGGAGAAGGCTGTGATCGCCCACTGGTGTGGCGTCAACGTTCTCGACGTCAACGCCAAGAACACGGCACGCATCTTCGTGCCCGACGTCGTCACGGTCACCGAGATCATGCTCACCGTGGGCTCAACCCAGGATGCCTGGGCGCTGGCCGTCCTGCTCGACCTCCCTGCGGCACCGTCCGATCCGGCCGTGGCCTGGCGGACCTGGGCCGGGTGGGTCTCGGACCTGTCCGCACAGCAGCCCGTGCTGGTCTCGGTCACCGCACCCACGGACCAGGAGGCGCAATGACGCGCCGGCACACGCTGCACGCACCAGCAGCGGGGATCCGCCTGGCTGTGACCACAGGCACCACGATCGTCCTCGATCCCGGACCTGACGAACGAGCCCGTCGGCGCAACCTCACCCGTGAACGTCTGCTGACCGCTGGCGTGGTCGTCCTAACGGTGGTGAGCGTGGAGCTCCTGCGGACCTCCGAGTCGCACGACCGGCCCTGGACGCTCGCCGCGGGGCTCCTGCTCAGCGCGGCGGTATGCCACGCGGCCCGCCCCGGGCGCCGCACAGTGCCCGGCGTGCTGGTCGACGTGCTCGAGCCGCTGCGCGCCACCTTGCCCGCACGGCCCGGGGAGATCCACCGGCTGGTGTGGGAGGCCGTTGGCCTCATCTCGGCCGAGGCATCCGGGCAGACGCCGTTCCCCGAGAGCGGTGGCCACCTGGGGGAACAGATCCACGCGCGCCTACGCGTGCTTACCGCCCCGGTCACGCGGGCCGCCACAGGCCTGCGGGCATCGCCGACTAGTGCCCGGTGTTCGTCATCGCGCCCGATCTGAGGAGCTGACGGTGATCATCGCGATCACCGGGAATACCCGGTACGCGACACCCGACCTCGCGCGCCGCTCCGCGCAACTGCGCCACCTATCGCAGCGCCGCGGGCGCAGTACACACATCGGGCCAACCGGGAACGCACCACCACCAGCCACAGGAGGCAGGTTTCGCGTGTCGACCACGAGTGAGCTGCGGTCCGACGACGTTGCCGCCGAGTGAGCACCGAGAGCTCCACCAGCGCCGGCAAGGCACTCGACTCCCGGTCCGCCCTGACACCGGCCACCGTTGCGTCGGGCGCCACCGGCGCTCACGACGTCGACGCCTCCGAATGCCGCTCCACCCGCGCCGCGATGCACGACTACCTCAATCGCCGCCTCCAACCCCGCCGGCAGCGTCGGTTCGAAGCCCACATGGACGGTTGCGTGGAATGCATCCGCGCGTTCATCCACATCCGTGAGCTGTCCTGGAAACGCCGGGCGGCAGACCAGCCACCGCGAGGCTGACCACCGACCGCCCGCAAAGCCGGACCGCGAGAAGGCCCGTCGTAATCGGCCCCGATCACGACGACTCTCGTCCAACGAGCTCCCTGGTACGGACCTCGCCCACGCTCTACTCGACGAGCGCGCGGGGGTGCATCAGCGAGGGCCGAGGGCCGTGGTCCCGGCGCCGGGGACTGGGTGACCCGTCCCGGGCCGTACACCGTCGAACAGGTAGTTCGTGGTCTTGCGGGCGCGGGCGTCGAGCGCGGCCTCCACCCGCGGCGCGACCCGTGGCGGGAGCAGGCGCGCGCACTGGGCCGGAGTGTGGAACTCGGCCGCGTCGAGCTCCTCCGGGTCGGCCTGCAGCCGGTATGGCGAGGCAAGGTCGCCGCCGTCGAAGAGGAAGTTGACCAACGACCGAGGCCGCGGCTCGGCCGGTGAAGCCCAGTCGACGACCAGCAGGACGCCCGCGGTCACGTCCAGGTGGAGCTCTTCGCGCAGCTCGCGCTCGGCTGCCTGGTGAGGAGCTTCGTGCAGATCGACATACCCGCCGGGCAGGGACCAGTGGTCGCGGTAGTTCGGCTTGACCAGCAGTACCCGGCCCGCGTCGTCGGTGATGAACAGCGCGGCCGCGGCATGGAACGCGGCGAGTTGCGCGTACCACTGGTGCGGTTCGACCCACGTCATCCTCACGACTCTATCGGCTGCGCAGGCGCGGGCAGATGCTCACGAGCCGCGTGCAGGAAGCCGTCGACAGCCTCGCTCCCGCTGTACACAGACAGCCCACGAGCGAGCTCGCCGATCCGGTCGGCGACCGTGGTTCCCGACGAGCAGGTGGTCAGCGGTGACCGTGCGGGTGATCTCGGCCAGGCGCACCGTCGCCGCCTGCTCGTTGTCGATCAGCCGGGCCGGCGAGTGCTGGCGGTGGCAACCGGTTCTGTGGGGCGGGCCAGGCGCCGTAAGACGGCCGCCTTGTCCACACCACCATCCTGGTGGCGGAGCAACGTTCCGCGGGCGACCATCTGAGCGATGGAGCCCCGCGTGATGCCCAGCATGTCGGCAGCTTGCTGGTGGGTGACGGCTCCGTCGACCTGCGGGGCCAGGGCTGCAGCGCACGCTCGGCCCAGGGATGTGGTCCACCATGGGTCAGGCGGGTCACCCCGTCCCCACAGTGCGTTCATGAGGTCGATGACGGCCTGGGCTCGCACGCGGGTGTCGGCACCGGTGAGCTCGGCGGCCAGGAGCCTGGAGCGGGCCTCGGCCCGGTCCAGCATCAGGTCGTGCGCGTCGATCCCGAGCAGGGGTACCAGCGGCCACAGGACATACGCGTCCAGGTCCTGCACGATCTGCCCGGCCACACCAGGCCCTGCCGGCCGGCCGGCCGGCTCCTCACCGTGCGCGGGCGCGCTCTCAGTCATCGCCGACCAGCCGCCCGCTCAGACATCGGCGTGGTGCTCCGCATCGCCGTCGGGATCGAGGGCGTCGCTGTCGGCGATGATCCAGTACGTTCCCGGGCCCCGGTCGGCCTCGTCCTGGGCGTGCGACCACTCGTGCACGTAGGCACGCTGCCCGGCGAGCTGCTGGGGGTGGGACACGATGTTCGTCTCCCCGGTGGCGCGCGAGCGTCCGATACCGATCGGCGGCTGCTCGGGGTCGGTGCCTACCACGACCCGGGGCCATCCAGTCACGTCGTTGACCCCGGCGGTGACGTCCTCGGGGATCCACGCCACGGTGACCTGGCGCTCCTTGCCCCACGCGTCGCGGCCGGACACAGTTGCGGTCAGGGCACGACCGGCCACGTCTGCCCGTGCCACCCACTCGCGCACGCACCGCTCCACCAGGTCCGCCGCAGTCCGGTCGTCGCCGTCGAGCGCCTCCCAGGACCTGTCTTTGCGCTCCGTCGCAGTCCAGCCCTCCCCGTCATCCTCGTCGATGACGCCCATCTGCTCTCCGTCGGCACGGGTGATGACCAGCACACCGTCGTTGTCGTTCCGGTAGCAGTCCGCGCCCGCCGACCTCGCGACCCTGCGAGCGATCACGGTCGCCCTCGACGCCTCGGCCATCACTTCCCTCCTTCAGTGGGCACCTCGCCCATCACTGTCATGCAGTATTGCATGACACAGGTGGGGCTGACGAGAATCTCATAACTGCGGCGCCATCACTCCCAACCTCGATTACGGGTTGCCACCGCCAGACTCCCGTCGGGTCTGCCGCCAGCGTTGCGCAGACCGAGCGAAAGCGACCGGCGGGTGCTTGGCGACGGTTGGCGGGGCCCAGCAGTTCTATGGCCGCCCCGTGCCGTCAAGCCCGGCGGAACCACTACTCGGTGGCGGACATCTGCTCGTCGGTGTCGGTCATGATGACGAACTCGCCGATGTCCTGGATGAAGGGCAGGGCGCGGAGCGCCTCGGCACTGGGCAGATCATCGGGAATCGGGCTGTCCTCATCGGAGTCGATGGCGTTGTCGTAAGAGACCCAGTTGTTGGCCGCGAGCAGCTCGGCGAAGCCTTCGAAGTCGTCGTGGTGCCGCGCCAGGACCTCGCCTGTGCGGTGGTCCGTGATGGTGTTCATCACCGGACAAGCGTCCTTCCCGGGGCAGTCGCCGTGCCCGCCACCGTCGTGGTCGACGACGGTGTACCCCTCGGCTTCCACCGCCGCTATCCGCTCCATGTGGAGCCGGTCCTGCTGGCGGTAGTGATCGACGGCGTCGCTCACATAGGCGAGAACGGCGCGGCCTGCTTCGAGGGCGAGATGGTCCGGGATCTCGGTCGGGATGGAGGTGGGAGTCGTCTGGCTGGTCGTGTTCACGGCGCCTAGCCTGGCCGAGAACCATCGGCGGCGCTCGTCATGGCGCGAGGTGAGAGGTCGTGGTGGTACGGCGTGCTTGTACTGGGTGCGGGCGTGCCGTGCCCGGCTGGTCGGGCAATGGATATCAGCGCCGGTGGATGTCAGTGGCTGCCGCGATACTCGCCGTCATGGACGAGGCGGACGCGGCGGTACTCAGACGGTTCCAGCAGAGCACCGAGCAGATGGTGCTCGCAGCCGACAAGCATCACGGCTTCAGGCCGGTGAAGTTTCCCGTCGGGCTGACGGACGAGGTAGCCAAGAAGGCATTCCGGCAGTACACCCAGGATCACTTGGTGTGTGTGATCGAGGATTGTCACGCCCCGCTGCAGGCTCACTTTCGGACGACCCGGCGCCCTGGATTTCAGCATGATTCTGGTACCGCCAACCCGCACGGCAACGAGTCACACCTGCATCAGATGGGCAAGCGGCTGGTGGCCCGCTGGGCTGGTGAGCAGGCAGGTGCGACGGTGCAGGTCGAGGCGACCTCACGCGACCGGACCCGGCGGCCCGACGTCACGATCAACACCCCCACCGGCAAGAAGATCGCCGTCGAGGTGCAGTACGCCAGCATGACAATCGCCCACTACCTCGCCCGCGACCAAGACCACGCCCGACAGTACGCGGTACGCGTGTGGCTCCTGGGTCACTCTGGAGAGCAATTCACCGTCGATAAGGGCCGCATCAAGCTGAACGAGCTCGCCCGGAAGATCGCCGCCGATGGGAACACCTTGCTGTGGATCAACCCGCAGGACGGCACGATCCTCACTGCCTGGTCCGGATCAGAAAAGGACCCTCACCCGCTTCGCGGCCAGGACAAGGAGACCGGCCTGTGGTCGATCGCGCCGCTGGACCTGTGCCACATCGACGACCGCACCGGCATCCTCACACCAGCAGGCGAGCGCATACAGATCGCCGAGGACCGCCGCCTGGCCGCGCGTCGACAGCTGGAACTGGCCCAACAAGCCCGCCGTGAGGAGGAACGCCGGCGCGCCGAGATCGCAGCACGTCGCGAAGCCGCCCAGCGCGCAGCAGCCGAGAGGCAGCACCGCGAACGCACCAGCACCTGGGATGCATCCGCCGAGAAGGTGTGGCTCGACGCGTGGCTCATCGGCGAACACCGCAACAAGGCCCTGACCGTGCTGACGGCGACCAGCCCGCAGGAGGAAGCGATCGCTGACGCGCTGGGCCAGTCGTGCGTGCACTGGAAGACTCGCGTCTACCAGCGCATCGCGACGGCCAGGCAGGGCGAATGGGTCTCCTGGGGGAAGGCACTGGGAGCCTTAGAAGCCACCGGCGACGACGGCACATCCCGCCGTCTGAGCAAGTCCCACTGGACCGCGTTCGAGAAGTACCTGCGCGTCTTGGGCGAGGCCGGGCTGATCCTCGTGATCGGAGACGACCACACCCCGACTACCGCGCCGGTGAGCATGGATGGCAAGGGCAAGCGCCGCCCCCATCGCGCGCCTGATGGCCGCACCCGGACGACCGCCGTACAGGCCCCGGCTTCCACGCCCGTCCAGGAGACCGCTCCCCCACCGCCACCCCCGCCTCCACCGCCACCCGCGCAGGAAGAGCCGCCCGCGTTGGCGGAGTCTCGGCAGGTCGAGGAGCCGGTACAGCCCCAGGAGGCAACTCCAGCGCCCGCCCCGGACGACGGACGGGGTACGGAACCCGCGACGGCGGCCAGGACAGCGCAGGGCATCCGTACCGAGCGACAGGGTCTGGGCACACTCCTGGATCGGCTCTTGCGCCGGAGACGCTGAGGCTTCCCACGTGGTCGGGCCCGGGAACCCATCCCTCATTGCCCGACCAGGGGAATTCAGGGATGCACATACGCTGCCCAGCCCATAGCTCAGTCGGGCGACGCGGGCAACGGTCCGTCGCGAAATCACTCGACCGGTGAGGGTGGAATCATCCAAGCCACCTCGTCCCATGACACCCATTGATCCAGGAGTCACCCGTGCCCACGCCGACCGATCCGCATGCACTCGACGACGCGCCGGCGGCCCGCCAAGGGATCTGCGAGCTCTGCACTGATCCAGGTGATCTCGTCCGGACAGACCTGCGGGAGAACGTGTACCTGTGCGCGACCCACCAAAGCGCCCAGCTGCGCCGTCGCCTTCCGTGGCGGCAGTACCTCAGCCTGGCGAGCGTGTTCCTGGTCGCGGTCCCCTTCCTTGCCCTCTATGCCGGCATCGCCTACGACACGATCGCGGCGGTGCGATCCGACGTCGTGCTGCCCTCAAGGACACTGCCAGAAGCTGTCGCGTACGGGTGGGGCATCCTCACCATGGCGACCGATCACTGGGTTTCCCTCGGGATCGCCACCGCGGTCGCGATCGCGCTGCCGGTCTCGCTGGTCCTGATCGCCTCCCAGGGCGAGACGGTCGCCAACCGGGTCGAGCAGGCGTCCGTGCCCAACCTGGACGACAACGTGCGGCTCCTGTACTTGGACAACGCGCTGGCGATGATCAGGGGTATTGCGATGCTCACCACGGTCCTGACGCTCATCCTTGCGATCGATGCGATGATCGACGGTGAACCGGGCGGGGCACAACAGGTCCTGTTCTGCCTGATCCTTTCCGCCATGCTGACTGTCGAGATCGTCAAGCTCGGCGCCTTCTCGAACTTCGCCAGCAAGAGCCACCTGAAAGTCACGGCCGACTTCGCCCTTGGCGTGAGCGGCCGTCGCAAGTACGCCAGGAGCCTCGATTGGACACGAGGTGTCATCGTGCTGGCGATCATCCTGAGCTTTCACGTCATGTGCTTCCTGGCGGCGACGTTCCCAGCCGGGCTTGCAGCCGTCGGCACGGGACTCGCGCTGACGTTGGTGTGCGCGGTCTGCACTGCGATCCTGGCAGCCCTGGCATCCCTTTACTTGCACAACGGAGACCGGCCTACCGGAGCGCTCGTCGTCGGCGTCGGCATCTTCTTCGGGATGTGGTGGGCGTCGACTGTCTTCGATATCGCCTACGACAAGAACTTCCACCTGGTTAACCCCTGGGGCGTACTACTGGGCAGCGGGTCGTTCATCCTGCTGTATCTACTGATCGCCCTCGGACTGATCAGTACGGGCCCGTTCAAGGGGCTCGCCTACTTCACCGCCCGCATCGAGGACGCCACCACGGCCCTCAACAAGGCGACTCGCCACACACGCACAAAAGCTCGACGAGACCGAACCGCCCAGCGCGAACACAACACCCGACAGAACGCGGCCAGTCCGGCAGACCAGGAGCATCCTCCGGCAGGAGCCACACCCACGGACGAATCGGCGGCACCGGCCAGCAGCGGCGCCACTCTCGGTCAGGCCTGCGGTCGCCAGTAGAGCGGCAGCGGGGATCTGGCATCGTGATAGCAATCGCGAAAGGGCGCTTCTTCGTGGCCCGCAGGTGTCCCAGAGAGGACCGAGCAGGCCACATCGGTGACTCGCCATAGGTTTGGGCCCGTGAGGCGTGCCGCACGAAACTCCTGCAGAGCCCGTCAATGGCTCTCCGGAGACACTCAAGTGACACAGAAGGCCGCCGTCGACACCCACATCGATCCGATCACGGCGGGAAATTCGGCAAGGTGGCCCAGCCCTAGCGGCATACCTCTACCCACGAGAGTTCAGACCGAGTACACCCACAGCGTGTCGAGCTGCATCTCCGCCAAGGCCAGCGCGATCTCTGACTGGTTGAGTGCGTGCTCACCGTCACGAATGAGCACGTGGAGCACCTGGACCTGCGGGGCGTCCTCTTCCTGGATCGCCAGTTCCCCGAGGTCGCGGATCTCGGCGTATGCGCCTTGCAGTTGCTCCTCGTGGTGCGCTGACAGCACCCGGAGGCGTCCGACTTGGTTCCGCCACCACCGCATCCGTGACTCGCGATCGAGCATGGTCCTTCCCTCGATCCACGCGCGGGCCTCCGCTTGCCGGACGTCACCAGGCAGTCCCGTAGCCAGCGGTCCCTCTGGATCGGGCATGTCGATGGGGATGTGCGTCAGCAGGACCGCCGGTGTCGTCCCAAGTGCGTACGAGATCGCTACGAGGTCGTCGACGGCGACGGGACGTTCTCGGTCCTCCATCTCGGCGATGCGGCCAGCAGAGATTGCGTGGCCGGACATCTCAAGCACGTAGGCCAGCTCGTCGCGGGTGAGCTCGCGCAGTTGGCGGTAGTGGGTGATGGCGTCGGAGACGGCGAGAGAGGTGGGGGCGAACGGCAGCATGAGGGGATCGTAGAGGAGCACGAAGATCTCCCTCGAAGGAGTTGCGGATACCGCACTGGAAGCGTGTCCAGTTGCGGATTCAGCACAGCGATGACAGGACGCCGGCGGGTACCTGTTCGCTCGTCGAGACGTGGGCTTTGGACGCTTCGAGGGCCCGGATGGCCTAGGAGATCAACGTCCGCCTCGAGGACTATCGCCAGTTCACACCACGCAGCGCGCGATGGCGGCCGTGCTCTCGAGTCGAGCGGCGCCGACAGCCCCGAAGCCCTTGTTCTTTCCAACTCGCTCCGAACGTGCAGTGCATGGCCGATCCGTTTGACGATCGACACCGAGCACAGTCGGCGCGAAAGTCGGCTCCTCAAGCCTCCCTGGCGCCCGAAGCCACACGTCGTAGCACCTGAAGAACCAGACCCTAGAGCCCCTCCTGGACAGATCGGCCAACCGATAGAGGGATCAATAGATCATCCACCGCCTATCGTTGCTGCCATTGATAGATCTATGCGATAGACTACTGGAATCGCAGCAACCATCAGTCGATACGCCATCAGGTGGGTTCCATGTCCAGACAGCACCAAGGCGAGCTCGAGGCTCGCGCGGGCGACTCGGTCGAGCCTGAACGACCGACGGAGGCCGAGTGCTGGAAGAACTTCTGGGAGAAGCTCGCGGCAATCTGGGTATCGATGCCGCCTGAGGCGCAGCAGAGGTGCATCGATCGAGCTGCAGAGCGAAGGCGAGAAGCTGCTGCGTCATAGTTTCGACTGAGACCAGACGCGACGGGCCCAGTGGACATGGCGTCTACGGAGCCCGCTGCACGATGCGCCGCGATCAGCGATATCGCACACGCACAAGTCTCATCCCAGGTAAACCGTTGTGTTCCGCTCAGCCGTGGACTGTGTGGCAGAAGAGCCTCGAGTTGCCAGTCAGTTGGCTAGGTGTCGAGGAAGTCCCATTCGCTGCCGAGCACCCAGCGCAGCGCAGAGAGCTTGCCATTGAGCATCCCGAGCTCGAAGTCGGTGTAGGGTCCAAGGTCGCCCGGTTGGGTATACGTCTCCTCGACATCTCTCCGAGGGGAGCCTGCAATCGCCAATAGGCGTTCGAGCTCGGCCTGGTCGCCAGCGTCCTGCAACCGGTACTCGTGCTGAAGGGAACGGTGGTACCAGACGCGGTCGAAGAACACCTTCTCCGCATTCAGGATCTCGTCCAAGCGTCGTGGCTCTTCGACGAAGTCTGTATCGGCGAACAGCTCCTCGATCTCCTGCCCGAAGTACAGCAGGAGGAGATCGTTGAGTCCATCGACGCCGAGGGCGTACGAGGACTGGTCGGGCGCGAAGGCAGGCGCAATGTCTGGATGAGGCTGCCGCTTGTCTGCTCCCTGCGCAGAGAAGTCCTCGCTGTTCGACGTGATGAACGCGTGCGGCTCGCGCGCGAGGTCGCCATCATTGATGACGGTTGCATACAACTCGATCAGCAGTGCGTCCGCGACGCTATTGCGAGACCGATGGAACGGCGCTCGCTTCGCAAGACCTCGTTCGACCACTGCCTGGTGGTTCGCGCCGGTCGGTTCGACGACTCGTGCAGATCGCAGCAGATCGAGGGTCTCTTCGAAGTTGCGCGTCGTCATCGCCCCGATCAGCGGCACGTGACGGGCAAGATCTTCGACCACCTTCAGTGCGTGCTCGTTATCCGTCCCGCCATAGTCGTCGAGGTCTTGCCTGATGAGCTTGAACCGCTGAGCGACGCTCGAGGTCATGGACTTCTCGATCCGTTCCCGGTTCCGCTCGAACTCGTCGACCACGACGGAAGGCACGAGCAACTCGACCTTGCCCTGATGGATTAGGACACGGAGAGCGACGATCCACCGCTGCCCGTCGCGCCGTTTGGACAGGTCAAGCCATGTCGATGTGTCAACAAGCAGGTGCAGCATGCGCTCCAACGTATCCGCGCCAGAGCTGCGCGACTACATACGAGACCAGAACCGGAACCGCGGCCGCTGCCGACTCACCTGCACCCAACTAACTGTGCGGACACCACACCTGCACGGCGGAGAGGCTCCGCAGACACGACGTCTGCGGAGCCTCGCCCGTCTGCTGCAGGGCAGGTCAGCGGTCCTGGAACCGCTGGAACTCCGTGCCTGTCAGGAGGTCGTCCTCGGCACCAATCTTGGACACCGGCACGTTGATGCCGACCATCGCCTCGCCGAGACCGCGCGAGACCTTGGCGATCACGTCCGCGTCGTCGAAGAACGTGGTGGCCTGGACGATCGCCTTGGCACGCTGGGCCGGGTTGCCCGACTTGAAGATGCCGGAGCCGACGAACACGCCCTCGGCGCCGAGCTGCATCATCATCGCGGCATCCGCGGGAGTGGCGATACCGCCGGCGGTGAACAGCACGACCGGCAGCTTGCCGGTGGCCGCGACCTCCTTGACCAGCTCGTACGGCGCCTGCAGCTCCTTGGCGGCGACGAACAGCTCGTCCTCGGGGAGCGACGTCAGGCGACGGATCTGCTGACGGATCTGGCGCATGTGCGTGGTCGCGTTCGACACGTCACCCGTGCCGGCCTCGCCCTTCGAGCGGATCATCGCCGCGCCCTCGGTGATGCGGCGCAGCGCCTCACCCAGGTTCGTCGCACCGCACACGAACGGCACGGTGAAGTTCCACTTCTCGATGTGGTTGGTGTAATCCGCCGGGGTCAGCACCTCGGACTCGTCGATGTAGTCGACGCCGAGCGACTGCAGCACCTGCGCCTCGACGAAGTGCCCGATGCGCGCCTTTGCCATCACGGGGATCGAGACGGCCTCGATGATGCCGTCCACCATGTCAGGGTCGCTCATGCGCGACACGCCACCCTGCGCACGGATGTCGGCGGGCACACGCTCCAGCGCCATGACGGCCACCGCACCCGCGTCCTCGGCGATCTTCGCCTGGTCGGGCGTGACGACGTCCATGATGACGCCGCCCTTGAGCATCTCGGCCATACCGCGCTTCACGCGCGCGGTGCCAACCGTGCCCACGGTGTTCTCGCCGGTCACGGATTCAGTCACGGTTACCTCGCATAGTTCTCGCCGGTGGGATCGACGCCGGTCGTTCCGGGCGCGGTCGGCGCCCTACCTCGATCCTATCGTCCGCCCGGACCCGTCCGGCCCGCCCTCTGACCGCTGGCCCGCAGCCAGCGGAGCGGTCAGCCGCCGCCCAGCTCCAGGGCGTGCGGCAGGGCGTCGTCCAGCTCCACGGTCCGGGGCATCGGCGCGTGGCCGGCCAGCCGGAACAGTCGGACGTACCAGAGCCTGCGCACCCGCCGGGCCTGCGCGACGGCCTCGTTGTGGAAACGGCGGGCCAGCGTCGCCCGGTACCAGGCGGCGGCGAGCCCCGCCACGACGTCACCGGACGGCCCCGCCAGGAGGGTCCGGATCGCCTCCGGCGCCCCCATCGCCTCTCGCAGCGTGGCCGTGAGCCCCGACTCGGCCCGTTCCCGGTCCGGCCCCAGCCCGTCCATCTGCAGCGCCGCGGCCGGCGAGGTGACCGGTCCGACGTCCGACGCCGTGTACGCGGCATCCGCCACCAGCACCGCACTGGCGGGGTCCAGGGCGCCCGACGCCGCGAGCTCGACCGCCGTGGACGCGCGCCGCACCAGCTGCGCGTCGAGCGCGATCCGCGACGCGGCCACCTTGCGGTGCAGCCGGTCCAGGCGGGACGCTCCGCGCCAGGCCAGCACCAGGCCGACGGCGAGCATCCCGAGCGCGACAAGGGCCATCTCCGACCAGGTCATGCGTCACCCCCCACCCGGCGCGGGAACAGCCCCATGATGCGCCCCACGACGTCACCGCCGATCGCGTGGTCGGCCGCGAGCGTCATGTCGTACACGGCGAGCACCTGTTCGGTCACGCCGGACCAGTCGAACCGCTGGACCCAGTCGGCGGCGTGAGCGCGGTAGGCGTCCCGGCGCGCGGGGTCGGCCAGCAGCGTCAGCACGGTCGAGGCGAGGTGCTCGGGATCGCCGGTGCGGAACAGGGCGCCCGCCGCGCCGTCGTCCAGGACGCGCTGGAAGGCGCCGAGGTCGCTGGCCACGACCACGGACCCGGCGCTCATCGCCTCGACGAGCACGATGCCGAAGCTCTCCCCGCCGGTCTGCGGCGCGACGTACAGGTCGGTGGACGCGAGGAGCTCGGCCTTCTCGGCGTCGGTGACGCCGCCGAGGAACTCGACCGACGCGGCGTGCTCCCCCAGGAGCTCGCGGGTCTCGCCGGCGATGCCGTCCCCGCGCCCGGCGACCAGGAACCGCGCGCCGGGTTTGCCGGCGAGGATCGTGGGGACGGCCTGGAGCAGCACGCTGAGTCCCTTGCGCGGTTCGTCGAGCCGGCCGAGGAACGCGATGGTGGGTGCGTCGGGGGTGCCGGTCCACGCCGGGCGTCGGGGACTGCTGGCGAACACCTGCGTGTACACGCCGTTCGGGATCACCACGGCGTCGCCGCCGAGGTGGTCCACCAGGGTGCGGCGCGCGTCCTCGGACACGGCGATACGGGCCGCGATCTTCTCCAGGGACTGGCGCACCAGCGGGTAGGCGACCTGGAGCGCCCGCGAGCGCACCTGCGAGGTGTGGAACGTGGCGACGACCGGCTCGGTGGTCTGCCACAGGGCGAGCATCGACAGCGACGGCACCATCGGTTCGTGCAGGTGCACGATGTCGAAGGGGTGGCCGTCGATGCCGCCCTCCAGCCAGCGGCGCACACGGGTGGCGGTCAGGGGCCCGAAGGTGAGCCGGGCGACCGACCCGTTGTACGGCACCGGCACGGCGCGGCCGGCTGCGGTGACCACACCGGGCAGCTCCGTTTCGTCGCTGGAGGGGGCGAGCACGGACACCTCGTGCCCGGCAGCCTGGAGCGCCTCGGCGAGGTCGCGTACGTGGAACTGGACACCGCCAGGGGCGTCGAAGGAGTACGGGCAGACGAGACCGACCCGTAGCGCGCGGTGGGTGCGCCGCCGGACACCTCTCATCCCTGGTCCCGCCCCCGGCCGCCGTTCCGCCGGGCGGGTCCGAGGTCGGCGACGAACACCCGCTGCAGCATGTGCCAGTCGTGGGTGTGCTCGACGATCGTCCCGGTGAGCTGGTCCACCCAGCCCTGGGTGAGGAGGCGCACCCGCTCGTCGCGCGGCAGCCCGGCGTCCGGCACGGGCAGGGGTGGGTAGAACCGGATGATGATGCCCCACGGCGTCCCGGCGGCCCGACGGCGGGCGCCCCGCAGCCGCTCGTACGTGATGCCCACCGCGTGCACGGGGACGTCGGCCTCCAGGCCGAGCAGGGCCGGACCGGCGGCGACCCGCGCGCGGTGTCCCGCGAGGTCCACCTCGATGCCGGTCGAGGTGAGGTCGCGGTCGCTGAGCAACGGGATGAGCCGGCTGCCCTCCTTGGCGCTGCGGATCAGGGAGCCGAGCACGTCGCCGTTGCCGAGGGCCAGCACGTCGATGCCGAGCGAGGCACGGAACCGCACGAACTCCTCGAACAGCTCGTCGGGCTTGAGCCGTTCGGCGACGGTGAGCACGCTCGCGAGGTACTGGGAGCCGTACGCGCCGGCGAGGTCCCAGTTACCGAGGTGGCCCAGCGCGAGCGAGACGGCGCCCCCGCTGTCGACGACGGGCCGTACGTGCTCGTCGTAGCCCTCCACGCGCACACGCTCCCGCAGCTCCTGCGTGGTGACGCCCTGCAGCGTGAACGCCTCGCGGAAGTACCGCATGTAGCTGCGCATGCCGGCGCGGGAGAGCCGGCGGACGCCGGCGGCGTCGAGGTCCGGCCGGACGCGCGCGTAGTTGTCCTCCATGCGGCGCACGCTCTTGCCGTGCCGCAGCCAGGTGACGTCGGCCACCACCGTGAACAGCGCCCGGAGCACCGGCTCGGGGATCTTCGTGGCGTTCCGCCACGCGAACGTGTAGGCCGCCGCGACGTCCATCAGGCCCCCCGCACAGCCGGCGGACCGTCACGCGGGTCGTCGTGCGGGTCGGGCGGCGGGTCGACGGCCTGCCGCGTGATCTGTGCCCGCACCGTGGCGATGCGCTGGAACACGGTCACGAGACTGGCGAGCGCCAGGAGCGTGAGCACCACCTCCAGCACCACCACGGGCAGGCCCACCTGCAGGAACGTGAACGGGACCAGGGCGAGCACGAGGCGGTCGGCGCGTTCGGCGATGCCGACCTGCACGGTGGCCCCGACGCTCTCGCCTCGGGCGCGGGCGTACGGGACCACGCTGCCGAGCACCAGGCACGCCAGCGCGACGCCGATGCCCCAGAGACCGTGGTGCTCGTCCGGGTGCAGGACGAACCAGAGCATGATGCCGCCGAATACCGCGCCGTCGGACACGCGGTCGAGCGTCGAGTCGAGGAACGCGCCCCAGGGGCCGGAACGCCCGGCCTGGCGCGCCATCACCCCGTCGAGCGAGTCGAAGAGGACGAAGAAGCCGACCAGGAGGCCGCCCACGAGCGTGTGCCCCGTGGGGAACAGCGTCAGCGCGATCGTGGTGACCACCACCGTGCCGGCGATCGTCACGGCATCGGGCGAGACCCGCAGTGCGAGCAGCAGCCGGGCCAAGGGCGTGAAGACCGTGGTCATGAAGGAGCGCAGCCCCCGGAACATCAGTTCTCCTCTCCGCCCCCCGCTGTCACCCACGCCTCCGCGAGCCGGCGGCGGGTGTCCCCCAAAAGTTCGGGCAACGCTTTGGTCTGGCCCACCACGGGCAAGAAGTTCGCGTCACCCAGCCAGCGCGGCACCACGTGCTGGTGCAGGTGCGCCGCGATGCCCGCGCCCGCCACCTCGCCCTGGTTGATACCAAGATTGAAGCCTGCGGGCGCGTACACGGCGCGCGACACGCGCATGGCCTGCTGAGTCATCTGTGCCAGCTCGACCGTCTCGGCCGCGTCCAGGTCCGTGTAGTCCGAGACGTGCCGATACGGGAGCACCATCAGGTGCCCCGAGTTGTACGGGTAGAGATTGAGCACGACGTAGCACCGCTCCCCGCGGGCGACGACGAGGCCCTGCTCGTCGTCGCCCTCCGGGATGCGGCAGAACGGGCACGTCGCGATGGTCGAGTCGGTGGGCCGGTCCTGCCCGCCGATGTAGACCATCCGGTGCGGCGTCCAGAGCCGCTGCAGCCCGTCGCCCGGCGGGCCGAACGTGGCCGACGACTCCGGTGCGGGTTCGGTGCTCATGCGATGACGACCATCGGCGGCCCGTCAGACCTGGACGCGGTCGCGGACCGCACCCACGATGCGCTCGATGGCGTCGGCCACCGGCACGCCGTTCTCCTGCGTCCCGTCCCGGAACCGGAACGACACGGCACCCGCCTCGACGTCCTCGCCCCCGGCGATCAGGGTGAACGGCACCTTCTCCTTGGCGGCGTTGCGGATCTTCTTGCCGAACCGGTCGTCGCTGTAGTCCACCTCGGCGCGGATGCCCTGGGCCTTGAGCTGCGTGACGACGTCGGCCAGGTAGTCGTCGAACGCGTCGGCGACCGGGACCGCCTTGACCTGCACGGGGGCCAGCCAGGCGGGGAAGGCGCCCGCGTAGTGCTCCAGCAGTACCGCAAAGAACCGCTCGATCGAGCCGAACAGCGCGCGGTGGATCATGACGGGGCGCTGCCGCGAGCCGTCGGCCGCCGTGTACTGCAGGTCGAACTTCTCGGGCAGGTTGAAGTCCAGCTGGATCGTGGACATCTGCCAGGTCCGGCCGATGGCGTCCTTCGCCTGCACCGAGATCTTGGGGCCGTAGAAGGCTGCGCCCTCCGGGTCGGGCACGAGCTCGAGGCCCGATGCCGTCGCGACCTCCTCGAGCGTCCGGGTCGCCTCGTCCCAGACCTCGTCCGAGCCGACCGACTTCTCCGGGTCGCGCGTCGACAGCTCGAGGTAGAAGTCCTCCAGCCCGTAGTCCTTGAGCAGGTTCAGGACGAAGGTCAGGGTCGCGGTGAGCTCGTCCTTCATCTGCTCACGCGTGCAGTAGATGTGCGCGTCGTCCTGCGTGAAGCCGCGGGCGCGCGTCATGCCGTGCACGACGCCGGACTTCTCGTACCGGTACACCGTGCCGAACTCGAACAGGCGCAGCGGCAGCTCCCGGTAGGAGCGCCCCCGGGAGTCGAAGATCAGGTTGTGCATCGGGCAGTTCATGGGCTTGAGGTAGTAGTTCTGCCCCGGCTTGCGGACCGTGCCCTCGTCGTCGAGCTCCTCGTCGAGGTGCATCGGCGGGTACATGCCGTCCGCGTACCAGTCGAGGTGCCCGGAGACCTGGTACAGCTTCTCCTTGGTGATGTGGGGGCTGTAGACGAACTCGTAGCCGCCCTCGATGTGCTTCTGCCGGGAGTACTCCTCCATGGCGTTGCGGATCACACCGCCCTTGGGGTGGAACACCGCCAGGCCGGAGCCGATCTCGTCCGGGAAGCTGAACAGGTCCATCTCGGACCCCAGCCGGCGGTGGTCGCGGCGCTCGGCCTCGGCCAGGCGCTCCAGGTACGCCTTGAGCTCGTCCTTGGTGGGCCACGCCGTGCCGTACACGCGCTGCAGCATCGGGTTCTTCTCGCTGCCGCGCCAGTAGGCGGCGGCCGAACGCTGGAGCTGCACGCCGTTGCCGATGAGGCGGGTGCTCGGCAGGTGGGGGCCGCGGCACAGGTCCTTCCAGACCACCGTCTCGGTCTCGCGGCCGGCGCCCCGCACGTTCTCGTAGATGGTGAGCTCGCCGGCACCGACCTCGACGGAGGCGCCCTCAGCGGCCTCCGCGGAGGAGCCCTTGAGACCGATCAGCTCCAGCTTGTACGGCTCGTCGGCCAGCTCCGCACGGGCCTCGTCCTCGGTGACGACGCGGCGGCGGAACGTCTGGCCCTCCTTGATGATGCGGCCCATGATCTTGTCGAGCGCCTTGAGATCCTCGGGTGTGAACGGCGTCTCGACGTCGAAGTCGTAGTAGAAGCCGTCGGTCACGGGCGGACCGATGCCCAGCTTGGCATCAGGGTTGACCTGCTGCACCGCCTGCGCCAGCACGTGTGCGGCGCTGTGCCGCAGGACGGCGAGGCCGTCCGGCTCGGTGATGGTGACGGGCTCGACCTCGTGGCCGGCCGGGATCTCCCGGTCGAGGTCCCACAGCTCGCCGTCCACCCGCACCACGACGACGTCGCGGCGCTCGGCGTACAACTCGGCGCCCGTGGTCGTGGCCGTGGTCGTCGTCGCCTCCGTGGTGGTGTCAGCCGAGGTGAGTGCGGTGGGGCTGGGCGGCGATGCGACGTCGGACACGACTGTGCTCCTAGGGAAAGGTCACGGAAACTGATCGAGGGGCACCGTCGTCGCCGACAGTGCCCCTCGATCGTACCGACCGTCAGTCGCGGCCGCCGCCACCGTGGCGTCCGGGACCGTCGTGGCCACGGCCTTCGCCGCGGCCCTCGCGGCCACCCTCGCGACCTTCGCGGCCCTCGCCGCGGCCACCCTCACGGCCCTCGCCGCGGCCCTCGCGGCCCTCACCGTGGCCGCCCTCACGGCCCTCCTGCTGCGGGCTGGCCTGGCGCTCCGCGGCCTGCGGCTGCGCCTCGCGCTGCGCCGCCGGCTCCTGCGCCGACTCCTCGGGGCCACCCCAGTCCTTGGCACGGTCGCCCATGGAGTCGATCGCGCCGTCCGCCTGGTCGGGCGCGAACTGCTTGAGCTTGTCGCTGGCTGCGTCGACGTTCTCGTCGGTCAGCTGCTCCTTCGCCTTCGCGACGTTGTCCGGGTCGGACACGAAATCCTTGGCCTTGTCAAAAAGCCCCATGATGAAATCCTCTCGACAGGCACACGAACGGTGCGCCCCCTGCGTGCGACGGGGTTCCGCCGCCCACTCGAACCTACGCGTCCCCGGAAGGGTCCGCACGGCAGCGCCGAAGCGCCGCGCCGAAACTATCGAGCGGCCGGAGGTCTCGCACGTGGAGCGCCGGGCCCTCCACCGTGGACGTCCGTGCGGCACCGGCACGACATGACGCGGGCACGTGATCCAGCGCACGATGCCCGGCGGAGAGCCCCTGCGTCTCGTACCGTCAGGCCGTGGAGTACGTCGAGTACCTGACCATCGCCGTCGCGGCGGCAGCCCTCATCATCGCGGTGACCGCACTGGCCCCCCGGGCCGGAGTCGCCTCGCCCCTCGTGCTGGTGGTGCTCGGCGCCGGGGTGAGCCTGCTGCCGTGGGTACCGGCGATCGAGGTGCCGCCCGAGCTGATCCTCGGCGGCGTGCTGCCCCCGCTGCTGTACTCGGCGGCGGTCGGCCTGCCGTCGATGGACTTCCGACGTGACTTCACGGCCATCGGTGGCCTGTCCGTCACGCTCGTCGTGATCAGCTCGGTGCTGCTGGGGCTGCTGTTCCGGCTGCTGATCCCGGGGATCGACCTGGCCACCGCCATCGCGCTCGGCGCCATCGTGAGCCCCACGGACGCCGTGGCGACCTCGATCGTCAAACGGCTCGGGGCGTCGCCGCGCAGCGTCACGATGCTCGAGGGCGAGTCGCTGCTCAACGACGCGTCCGCCCTGGTGCTGCTCCGGGCGGCGATCGCGGCGACGGCGGCGTCGGTCAGCCTGTGGGAGGTGGTCGGCAACTTCGCGTACGCGGCAGGGGTGGCCGTCGTGATCGGCGCGCCCGTCGGCTGGATCGGCCTGCGCATCCGCAAGCGCCTGCGGCACGCCGCCCTCAGCACCGCGATGTCGTTCGTCGTCCCGTTCGTCGCGTACCTGCCCGCGGAGGAGCTGGGCGCGTCCGGCCTGGTCGCCGTCGTCGCGGCGGGGCTGGTGACCGGCAACGGCTCGGCCCGGCACCTGCGACCCCAGGACCGCATCGCCGAGCGGTCCAACTGGCACACCGTCGAGCTGCTGCTCGAGGGCGCGGTCTTCCTCGCCATGGGGATCCAGCTGTTCGACCTCGTCGAGGACGCGGAGAGCGGCAGCAGCTCGGTCTGGCGGGCCGCCGTCGTCGCCGCGATCGCGGGCGCGGCCGTGCTCGTGGTCCGGGCCGCCTTCGTGACGCCGCTGATCGGCATCCAGGCCCGCCGTGCGCGCCGCGGCCAGGCCGTCCGGGAGACCTTGACGGGCTTCCAGGACCGCATCGACCTGCGGGTCGCCGCCACGCCACCGCCGTCCGACGAAGGCACCGGGAAGAAGGGCCGGCGCTCGACCGCCGCTCGTCTGCGGCGCATCCAGGACACGCTGCGCCGCCGCACCGCCGACATCGACTACGACCTCTCCAGGCCGCTCGGGTGGCGGGAGGGCACCCTGCTGGTGTGGGCGGGCATGCGCGGCGTGGTGACGCTCGCCGCCGCACAGACCCTGCCCGCCAACACGCCCGACCGGTCCTTCCTGATCCTGGTGGCGTTCGGTGTCGCGTTCGGCACGCTGCTGGTCCAGGGCAGCACCCTGCCGTGGGTGACCCGGCAGCTCGGCCTGGTCGGACAGGACACCGCCGAGGACCTGCCCGCCCTGCGCCGTGAGACCGAGCAGGCCGCCCGGACGTTCCTCACCGACCCGCGCCGCCCCGACGGCACCCCGTACGACGACGGTGTGGTGGCCCGGGTCCGCAAGGACATGTTCCGCGAGCACGAGTCGCAGGACGAGGACGCGGTCCTGTCCAAGGAGCGCTTCGTGCAGTACCGGGAGCTGCGGCTGGCGGCCATCGCCGCCCAGCGCGAGGAGCTCCTCGCCGCGCGCTCGGCCGGCACCTACGACTCCGCCCAGCTCGGCCACGCCCTCGACCTGCTGGACGCCGAGCAGATCGCCGTGGAGATGCGCAAGGGCAGAACTCCCTTACCCGACGACACGCCGGAGCGCTAACCTCCCCGCGTGACGGATTACACACCGCTCCATCTCGACTGGCCCGGCTGCCTCAACGTACGTGACCTGGGCGGACTTCCGCTCTCGGGCGGCGGCACCGTGCGTGAGCGGGCACTGGTCCGCTCCGACTCGCCGAGCTTCCTGACCGACGACGGCGTCGCGGCCGCCACGGCCTACCGGCTGGCACGGATCATCGACCTGCGCCGCCCCTGGGAGAACGAGGAGTGGCCGAGCCTCCTGGCGGACCACCCCGGCTACCTGAGCCTGCCCGTCCAGCAGCCCGACGACCCGGAGGAGGGCCCGTGGGTCCACCTGTACACGGGACTGCTCGACCGGCACCCGGACCTGTTCGCGCGGGCCGTCGCCGCCCTCGCCGACGCGCCGGAGGGTCCGGTGCTCGTGCACTGCGTCGCCGGCAAGGACCGCACGGGTCTGGTGGTGGCGCTCGCGCTGAGCCTCGTCGGTGCCGACGCCGACGCCCTCGCCGACGACTACGAGCTGACCAACGAGCGGCTCGCGCCCCGGTACGCCAAGCTCCCCGAGGACCGCGAGATACCCGCCGGGCGCGAGATCCCGCCCACCCGGCACGTCATCGTCGCGGCCCTGGAGCACCTGCGTGCGCGGCACGGCTCGGTCGAGGCCTACCTCACCCGCGGCGGCCTGACCCCGGGCCACGTCCGCGCCCTACGCGCCCGACTGGTCGGCTGACCCCCACCTTCGCCGTTGAGTGCTGGGTATCTGTGCTCCGGAATCGGTTTCGCAGCACAGATACCCAGCACTCAACGGAAAGGGTCAGTGGGCGACCGCCGCCGCCCACGACAACATGGGCGACTGGCTGTTCGTCGCGCGGAGGCGGATCGTCACCGGGCCCGGTTCCGCGAGGTCGACGTCGTGGCTCAGCACCTCGCCCGGGTTGCCCGAGTCGAGCGTGACCGAGCCGACCGTGCGGCTCTCGCCGTCATGGTCGAGCACCACGTCCGCGCTGCGGCTGTTGCCCGGCCACCACGAGTGGGAGCCCGCCACGAGCGTGTACGAGCCCGCCGGGAGGGTAAAGGTGTACGACACCTCGGCACCCACCTGGTTGGCCGTGTACATGCCCGTGGTCGTGGTCTTGTCGTACTCCCCCGGGACCAGGCCCTTGTAGCTGATGGAGCGGTTGCTCGAGGAGTCCTGTGCCCAGTGCCCCCACGTCGAGCCGGCCCCGCGCACCTGGTCGGGCCCCTCGTTCAGGAGCCCGCCGTCCACCAGGTCGGCGATCGCGCGGTAGGCGGGCGAGTCGTACCCCAGGGCGCTGCCCGCGGTCGCGTTGACGTCGCCGAAGGCGACGGTGCCCCGCGGCACCACCTCGACGTGCGCCGTCGCGGTCAGCGGGCCGTACGCGCCCCGGACCTCGGCCGTGGCCCAGGCCTCGCCGAACGCCGTCGCGTCCACGTCCCACTCGACCGGCACCTCGCGCGTGCTCCCGTCGGTCAGCTCGGCCGTGAGGGTGTCCGGCAGGGCCGGCGCCTCGCCGACGTAGGCCGCGACCCGGGGCTCGTCGAGGCTGACGATCCGGTTGATGACCGGAGCCGACGCCGTCTCGAGCCGGGACACCAGGTGGGCGGAGCCCTGCCCGTCGAGCCGGTAGGCCGCCGGGTCGGCGAGCGCCGTGCGGGCGGCGGAGATCCCGTTCTGCAGGACCGCCCAGTCCGCGTCGGTGAAGTCGTCGGTGCGTTCGATGTCCTCGGCCGCTTCCAGGGCGCGTTCCAGCGACCGGTCGTCGGCCGCCCGGGAGGCGGGGACGGAGACCACGCCGACGGCGTCCACGTTCAACGTGCCGGACGCGACCGTGAGGGTCACGGTGTGCCGGCCCCACTCGAGGCCTCGCAGCTCGAAGGCCTGCTGGTACTGGCCGGACCGCCGGGTCCGGGCGTTGATCGCCACGGCCTCACCGTCGACCGTGACGTCCAGGCGCGCCGACCCGTCGTTCGGCCCGAGCACGTCCAGCCCGGAGCCTGTGAAGGTGTAGCTCACCGAGGCGCCCTCGCCCTGGCTGACGGACGACGTGCGCCCGTAGTCGAACATGCTCTTGCCGTTGTCGTGGGCCCACTCGCCGCCGTAGACCAGCTTGGCCGCGGCCGGGTCGGTGAGGTCGGTCGTCTCGTGGCCGTCGAGGTACTCGCCGTAGTACGGCACCTCGTCGTCCACCCGCTCGACCGTGAGGTTGTCGAACTGCGTCCAGTGGAACCCGCTGGCGAGGTCGACCCAGCCGGACAGGATCGGCGCGTCGTCGGTCCAGGCGAACACCTGCTCGCCGTCGACCCAGCCCGTGATGCGGTCACCGGCCACCTGCACGGACAGCTCGTGCCAGGCACGGGCGTCCCAGTCGCCGTCTCCGACGGTGCCGGTCTCGACCGCCGTACCCAGGCGGTCGAGCCGCCAGCCGCCGTCCGAGGCGAGCTTGAGGGCGTACGGCGTGCCCCGCAGGTCGTGAGAGGTGCCCCCGCCGCTGGACCGGGCGCCGAGCGCGGCGTAGTTGTCGTCGGCGGGGCCACGCTCGAAGCGGACGTCGACGGTGGCGCGGTAGTTGCTCCAGCGCCGGTCGCCGACGGCGGTGATCGGTTCGCCGTTGTTCCACGCGCCACCGACACCGGTGCCCGCGCGGTCGACCTGCTGGCGCAGCACCCACTGGCCGTCGTCGGCCCGGTACGACTCGAACGAGCCGTTGCGGTCCCACGTGTACAGCGGGATCGCGCCGGTCTCGCCGCCACGGGACTCGACGAAGTCCTCACGAGCACCCGTCAGCCCGCCGCCGTCGGCGACGACGGGGACCGTCCTGCCCTCGTAGTCGAAGTCGTCCTCCCACAGCACACCGTGCTCAGGGTCGGCGTCGAGGACCGTGCGCTCGCCGTCGGCGGGCAGCGGTGTGGTCCAGCCCTTGTCACCGGTGACGTCGAGCGACGTCACCGTGGCGATGGAGTACGGCTCGACGGTCACGGTGTAGGCGCCGTCGCCGTCGGCCGAGAGGTCGCCGGCGTGGCGCTTGTACCGCTCGTCGAACGCCTCGCCGTCCTCGGCCGCGCGGGTCTCCCACACGGCGAGCTCCGGGTCGGCGCCGAGGTCGAGGTCCTCCGGGGTGATCCGGTAGGTGCGGGGCGACTCGGAGTCGTTGACCAGGACCGTCGAGAAGTCGGTGCGGTCCGGTGCCGCGAGGGTCAGGTAGTTCGGGCCGCCGTTGCGGCCGTTGACGGGGTTGGTCCCGGTCGCGGTCGTGGCCGATGCCTCGGGCACGGTGCGCCAGATGCCGGCCGTGTTGTCCGTGTTCTCCCACCCCGTCACCGCGAAGCTGGAGAAGTGCTGGAGGGCGGCCAGACCGGCGTCGTAGTGGATCCACCCCGACCACGGGTCACGGGCGCTGACGAGCTCCTTGTACGAGTACTGCCCGCCCTCGTAGAACGAGCCGATCGCCGGCTGGTAGATGAAGTGCGTACGCCGCGAGTTCACGAAGCCCTTGACGATGGTGTTGGCCATCTCCAGGGAGCTTCCCGTGCCACCGAGGCCGGTGCCCTCGACGCTCGGGTCGGTGGTGTTGTTGTTCGGCCGGAACGAGGAGTTGCTGAACGTGGCCTGCGCCTCGCTGTTCCAGATCTGCTCGTCGAACTCGTCGGCCAGACGCTTGAAGCTCCCCGCCCGGTCGTCGTTGGTGTTGTAGTGGAACCCGGAGGCGCCCACGACGTCGCGCAGCGAGGCGTCGGCGACCATCTCGTCGCCGAAGGTACCGGTGCCGACCTCGTCGGAGATGACCACCTGGATCTGGTGGAAGAGGTCCGCCTCGCCCGCGCGGAAGCCCGCGAGCCGGGGGTCGTCGCTCACGTATCCGGTGTCGTCGGTGCGGACACGCTCGGCGTACTCCCTGGTCCACGCCAGGTCGGCGGAGTGCTCGTTCACGCCGGGGTTGACGTAGTCGACCATGTACCCGTAGTCGCGGTAGGCGGCGAGGATGGTGTTCTTGTACCAGTCGTAGATCTTGTCGTTCGTGTTCGCCCAGGGCACGGCGTTCCAGCGCAGGATCGACACCTTGAGGTCGGGGTTGACCTTCTTGGCGTCCGCGGCGAGCTGGAACCCGGGATGCCGGCGCACGTTCGCGGGCTCGTCCGCGGTACGCATCGTCGCCACGTCGGAGCCGGTCGAGTTGTTGCGGTCGTCGCCCATCTCGATCTTGACGTGGTGCATGATCGGATGGTCGCCGCCGAACAGGACCTGGAGCAGCTCCGCGTACTTCTCGGGCTGCTCGGACTTGTAGTCCATGAGGACGGCGCTGGTGCTGTTGGCGCTGAGCACGCCGAAGCCCTTGAACGTCAGCCCGTTGACGTTGTCCGCGGCGATGTCGTCGCCGTCGACGGTGATCTCGGTGACCTCCGCGACGTCGGTGATCGCGGCGCGAGGTGCGCCCACGGCCGACGTCGCCGCCCCCGCCGCGACGAGCGACGATCCGACGACGCCACATACGAGCATCCCCGCGATGGCCGTTGATGACACGCGTCTGCGTCTCATGATGGATTCCCTTCCTCGTTGAAGTACTCGTCGACGGCCCCGGGGCAGTCGGGCGCCTTCGAGCCCCGTGGGGCTCCGGACGCAGCGGTGCAGATCTCCGTTGAGCTGCACTCGGTGACCATCGACGTCGATGTTCGTTTCTGATCAGTTAGGTGCAAGAACTGACCGATACGCTAGCCGCAGCGACCGAACGTGCCAACAGGTTGTTCGCTATTGATCAGTTGGTCCGGCGCCGAGCCCGAAATGCGCGCACGAAAAAGGCCCCGGACCGAAGTCCGGGGCCTTGCTGGTGGGCGATACTGGGATCGAACCAGTGACCTCTTCCGTGTCAGGGAAGCGCGCTACCGCTGCGCCAATCGCCCGAGGTGGGTACGGGATTCGAACCCGTGTGTACGGCTTTGCAGGCCGCTGCCTCGCCTCTCGGCCAACCCACCGTGCTCCCCACCAAAAAGCGGGTTCGAGCGGATGACGGGACTTGAACCCGCGACCCTCACCTTGGCAAGGTGATGCTCTACCACTGAGCTACATCCGCGTTGCACCATCTCGAGCCCTTTCGGACCTGTCTGGCGACCTCCGGAAGAGTAGTTCACAAACGGCGTGCCGGTCCAATCGAAATGACCGGGCCACCTGCGACGCACCCGCGGCACAGGACAGGACGCGAGCGGCGCCTCCGGACTGTCCGTCGGCCCCGCCCGCGCAGGTCAGCAGCGGTCGGTCGTCAGTAGACCTCGACGCCGTACTCGCTGAGCGCCTCGGTGACGGGCTGGAAGAACGTGGTGCCGCCGGTGGTGCAGTCACCGCTGCCGCCGGAGGTGATGCCGAGGGCGACAGACCCGCTGTAGAGGGCGCCGCCGGAGTCACCGGGCTCGGCACAGACATCGGTCTGGATCATCTCCCGCACGACTCCGCTGCCCCGATAGCGGACCGTGACATCAAGAGCGGTGACGGTGCCCGAGTGCACACCGGTGGTGGAGCCGTCCCGGGTGACGCTCTGACCCACGTAGGCCTCGCCGGCGGTGTACCCACCGGGGTGGGTCAGCGAGGTGTTGTCGTACCTGACGAGCGCGTAGTCGTCGCCCGGGAAGCTCGAGTCCACGGTGGGGCCGATCAGGGTGGACTGCGCCGAGTCGCTGTACCAGGTGGGGGCCACGTCGCCGCAGTGCCCCGCGGTGATGAAGTAGTACTCGCTGCCGGCACGGACGTTGAAGCCCAGCGAGCAGCGGTACCCCGAGCCGTAGATGGCGTCGCCGGATCCCAGCAGCGGCTTGAAGACGCCGGAGGCACGCTTGACGGTCAGGGCGTCGGCGTCCGCACCGGCCGCACGACGGACCCTGTTGAGCTCGGCCGCCGAGACGGCCGCGTCGGCGGTCACGACCACCTTGCCGGTGGACGGGTCGGTGTACCAGGCGACGCCGTCGACGCCTGACTTGCCGACCGCGGCGTGCACCGTGGCCAGCTCAGCGGCGGTGGGCTTGTCGGGCGCGGCCGTGGCCGCGGGCGCGGCCAGGGCGGACATCACGAGCCCGAGCCCCGCTGCGAGTGCGATCAGCCGGTTCCGCTGCGCAGGGCCGGGGTAGGGCGTGGTGCGAGTAGACCTCATGGCGTCCTCCTGGGTAGGGGCCAGCTCGTGGCGGGCCCTCGTCGGCAAGGGCGGATCGACATCCCTTGCCGTCTCGCTGGCCGAAAGTATGCTAGAAACCCGAATTCACCCACAAGACCCCAAAGCAGATGTAACCAGCCGGAAACGAAACCGCCCGCGTGTCGACCGCACCGATACATCACCACCTCCGCGCCAGGACTGGAACCGGGTTATGTTCGGCGACATGAGTGCGAAAGACGTCATCCCCACCCATCTGATCCCGCTCCTCGAGGCGCCGAACTATGCGTTCCTCGGCACGGTCCGTCCGGACAGCACCGTCCAGGTCAACCCGATGTGGTTCGACTTCGACGGCGAGACGCTGCGCTTCACGCACTCCTCGAAGCGCGCCAAGTTCCGCAACCTGCAGCACAACCCGTCGATGAGCCTCGCGATCCTCAACGACGAGAACCCGTTCAACTACCTCGAGGTGCGCGGCAAGCTGATCGAGGCGATCCCCGACCCGACCGGGGCGTACTACGTGCACCTGGGCAAGCGTTACGGCAACCCGGACCAGCAGCCGCCGTCGGACAGCCCGGACCGCGTCATCCTGGTGATGAGCGTCGAGCACTACACGACCCAGTAGGCCCGCTCGTGACAGCCTGACGCCGTGACGACACTCCACGACCGGCGGCGTCCCCGTCAGCCCTGAGCGGTCCGGGACGCACAAAAGGCCCTCTGATCGCGTTTCCGCTGGTCAGAGGGCCTTTCGAGGCGTGGTGGGCGATACTGGGATCGAACCAGTGACCTCTTCCGTGTCAGGGAAGCGCGCTACCGCTGCGCCAATCGCCCATGCTGCATTGCGAGGTGGGTACGGGATTCGAACCCGTGTATACGGCTTTGCAGGCCGCTGCCTCGCCACTCGGCCAACCCACCGTGCTGGGTGCTCTCTTCAGCCGAAGATTCCACGAGAGCGGCTTTCCGAGCGGATGACGGGACTTGAACCCGCGACCCTCACCTTGGCAAGGTGATGCTCTACCACTGAGCTACATCCGCGATGCCGGGCACCCTGGGGTATCCCCCGGTGTTCCGGCGCGTTCTGAACATTAATCGAACAGAGGGCCAACCGTCCAATCGCACGCGCCGCCGTACGGTTGTCCCGTGTCCCCCAGCCCGGCCCGCCCGCCCACGAAGCGTACGATTCGAGCCGTTCCCTCGCACCCGGCCACCGCGGCCCCTCCGTCCGACGTGACGGGAGACACCGGCTGGGCGAGCTTCGCCGGACGCACCGCCACCGGCGCGGTCGAGTGCATCGACGTCCTGGCCGAACCCGAGCGGCTCGAGACCGGGACCTGGTTCGTCGTCGCCGACTTCGAGGCGGGCACCGGGACCCGCACCGACGGCCGGGCCCGCGCGTGGCGCTTCGCCGCCCTGCACGACGCCGCGGCACAGCCCGCCACCACCTGGCACGGACCGCCGAGCGACGCCTGGACCTCGTCCATGGACCGCGCCGGCTACGAGGCCGCCGTCGGCCGGGTGCGCGAGCACGTGCGCGACGGCGACGTCTACCAGGCCAACGTGTGCCGCGTGCTGTCCGCACCGCTCACCGGCTCACCCGGCACCGAGCCCGACGCCCGGGCGCTCGCCACCCGGCTCGCCGTGGGCAACCCGGCGCCGCACGCCGCCGCCGTCCACGTGCCCGCGGCCACGGGCCTGGACCCCGTATGGGTGGTGAGCGCCTCCCCCGAGCTGTACCTGTCGGTGCGCGACGCCCCCGACGGCGCCGGCCGCGTCGTCGAGTCCGGGCCGATCAAGGGCACCGCCCGCACACCGGACGGCCTCACGGACAAGGACCGCGCCGAGAACGTGATGATCACCGACCTGGTGCGCAACGACCTGCAGACCGTCTGCCGCCCCGGCACCGTCACGGTCACCTCGCTGCTGGAGGTCGAGGAACATCCCGGCCTGGTGCACCTCGTCTCGCGAGTACGCGGCACCCTGTCCGACGACGTCGCCCGCTCCGGGGAGCTGTGGCGCCACCTGCTTGCCGGCACCTTCCCGCCCGGCTCGGTCTCGGGTGCCCCGAAGTCGAGCGCCCTGCGGATCATCGGTGAGCTGGAACCCGTGCCGCGCGGTCCGTACTGCGGCGCGGTGGGCTGGGTGGCCGACGGCGAGGCGTCCCTCGCCGTCGGCATCCGCACGTTCTGGTGGGCCGACGGGCTGCTGCGGTTCGGCACCGGTGCCGGCATCACCTGGGGCTCCGACGCCGCGGCCGAGTGGCGCGAGACCGAGCTCAAGGCAGAGCGGCTGGTCGCGTTGGCGTCCACCGGCACGGAGCCCGCCACGGACCGATGAGTCCTCGCCGCCGCCGTCGTCCAACCGGTATGGGAATCGTCAAAGCAGATATGGCAGTGTCGCTCGACGGCTACTCCGCCGGGCACGACCAGAGCCTCGAGCACCCGTTCGGGCAACTCGTGGGCGAACGCCTGCACACCTGGATGTTCGAGTACGGCGACGCGCACCAGGCCGAGGTGGACGCCATCGTCGGCGCCGGCGCGTACATCATGGGACGCAACATGTTCACCGCCGGCCGCGGGCCGCTGGACCCGGACTGGAAGGGCTGGTGGGGCGACGACCCGCCGTACCACGGGCCCGTCTTCGTCCTGACCCACCACGCCCGGGACCCAATCCCGTTGGAGGGCGGCACCACCTTCCACTTCGTCACCGACGGCCCGGAGAGCGCCCTACGGCAGGCGCGGGAAGCAGCCGGCGACGGCGACATCTCCATCACCGGCGGAGCCACCACCCTCAACGAGTACCTCGCCGCCGGTCAGGTCGACGAGCTGCGGCTGCACGTCGTGCCGTTCACGCTCGGCTCGGGCACCCGGGTCTTCGACGGGGTGCCGCCGATCGAGTTCTCCTCCACCTCCGTGCGGCACACGCCCGAGGTCACACACGTGACCCTGCGCCGGTGACAGACTGGACGGCATGACCGTCATCTGGACAGAGGGGCGCATGGTCGCGCCCGACGAGGCCGCGCTCAGCGCGGTGGACCACGGCATCACCGTCGGCGACGGCGTCTTCGAGACCTGCGCCGTCCTCGACGGCCACGCGTTCGCCCTCACGCGACATCTCGCCCGCCTCGAACGCTCGGCCGCCGGCATGGGCATGGCAGACCTCGACCTCCACAAGGTGCGCGGCGGCGTCGACGCCGTCCTCGCCGCAGCCCCCGACGCCGGACGCCTGCGCATCACCGTGACCGACGGCGTCGGCCCCCTCGGCTCCGGACGGTCGGCCGGACCCCAGACCGTGGTGGTGGCAGCGACCCCCGCCGTCGTCGTACCCACCGGACGTGCCGCACGCTCCCCCTGGACCCGCAACGAGAACAGCGCCGTCGCCGGGCTCAAGACCACGTCCTACGCCGAGAACGTCGTGGCGCTCGCGGACGCGATCGCCAAGGGCGGCGACGAGTCGGTGTTCGCGAACACGCGGGGCGAACTGTGCGAGGGCACCGGTTCGAACGTGTTCATCGAGATCGGCGGCGAGCTCGTCACTCCCCCGCTCGGCGTGGGCTGCCTGGCCGGCATCACGCGCGAGCTGCTGCTCGAGTGGGGTGCCGAGGACGGGCTGCCGGTCCGCGAGGCGAAGGACGGCGAGCTGCCGTTCTCGGTGCTCGACCAGGTGGCGGCCGGCGAGGCCCGGATGCTGCTGACCGGGTCGGTGCGGAACGTGCAGCCGACGGTCTGGCTGGACGGTGTGGACCTGCAGATCGGCGAGCTCTCCGTCGCCGCGCGCGACCTGTTCGAGCGGAACATGCGGGAGCGGATCGATCCCTGACCCGAGCAGGCGATCTGGATTTCGCATCCGCGCTCGAAGCAGGCTAATATCGTCCACGCACGCCTTACGGGGCAGGCAGCACGGGCGATTGGCGCAGGGGTAGCGCGCTTCGTTCACACCGAAGAGGTCACTGGTTCGATCCCAGTATCGCCCACCGTGAGAAAATCCCCCTGATCAGCGGAAACGCTGATCGGGGGGCCTTTTCGTTTACCTAGGCATGTCGCTCTGCGGGCCCCTGAGGGACCAACTGACGGACTAAGCGCTCCCCCGGCCCTCAGCCGTGGCGACGTCGAACAGCGGGGCCATGTGCCAGTCCGGCCCGACGTCGGCGACGGCGACGGCCTGATCCATGACGGTGAACGGGGCCTTTCGCGTTGCCGAACCGCACGTTGGCGGCCCCGGGGTCGTTGGACGCTGCCGAACCGCAGCTTCCTCGTCGTTGCGGGCGCCGAACCGCACGTTCCTCGTCGTTGCGGGCGCCCAACCGCACGTTCCTCGTCACCACGAGCGCCCAACCGCACGCCACACGTCGATATGAGCCCCGGACCACTTGTTTCTTGCGGTTCGGCGCCCGGCCGGACAAGCAAGTTGCGGCTCGGCACCCGGCCGCACCAACACGTTGCGGCTCGGCACCCGGCCGCACCAACACGTTGCGGCTCGGCACCCGGCCACACCCGCAAGTTGCGACTCGACCCCGAAGCCCTCCGCCCCACGCCCCAGCCCCCACCCCACAGCCCTCTCACCCCAAGCCCCGCCGGAGCCCTGCCCCACCCCCGAACGCCGGCAGATCGCCCCGACCCACCCCGGATTCCCGCCACCCTAGTGACATAGGCAGGATTCCTCACTAATATCCGTTGCTGACAGTCCAGTAAGTACAACGACGTACCCAACGGAACACGAGGAGCTCTCCCCATGTCACCCACCAGACCCAGACTCCGCAGGCTCGTACGGGCCGTCGCGGCCTTCGGCGCACTGGCCGTCACGGCTGCCACGCTCGTCGTCACGCAGCCCGCGCCGGCAACGGCGGTCCCCGCCACCATCCCCATGACCATCACCAACGACTCCGGCCGCGGCGACCAGGTCTTCATCTACGTCCTCGGCACCCCTGGTGAAGGCCGGCTCGGCTGGTCGGACGCGGGCGGCACCTTCCACCAGTGGCCCACGGTGGGCGGAACGCCCGTCGACGCGCCCGACGCCTCGATCGCCGGCCCGCGGGACGGGCAGTCGATGACCATCCAGCTCCCCAAGCTGTCCGGCCGGGTGTACTTCTCGTACGGCAGCAAGCTGTCGTTCAAGATCGTCAACGACGGGCAGCTCGTCCAGCCCGCGGTGCAGAACCCGAACGACCCGAACCGCAACAAGCTGTTCGCCTGGACCGAGTTCACGCTCAACGACGACGGCCTGTGGATCAACAGCACCCAGGTCGACTTCCTCTCCGCGCCCTACCAGACGGGCCTGCAGAAGAGCGACGGCACGGTGATCAGCACCGGCATGCTCAAGCCCGACGGTTACGCCAACGTCGTCAACGCCCTGGCCGCGACGCCCGGGTGGGGCAACCTCGCCCAGCGGGCACCGGACGGCTCCCTGCTGCGGATCCTGGCCCCTGGTCACGCGATCGAGACCGGGCAGATGGACGCGAACATGATGGCCGGCTACGTCGACCGGGTGTGGGCCAAGTACGCGAACGAGCCCCTCACCGTCGCGCCCTACTCGTACGACCCGGCCGCACGGTTCACGGGCCGGGTGGTGAACGGCGTCATGCGGTTCACCGACTCGTCCGGCGCCTACGTCACGGAGTTCCGCAAGCCGTCGAGCGACTCGATCTTCGGCTGCTACAAGGACCTGGCGGCACCGAACAACGACATCGGCGCCATCGCCCGCACGCTGTGCGCGGGCTTTCACCGCACAACCCTCCTGACGACCACCACCCAGCCGGGCACCAGCACGTCGAACTTCTACCAGGAGCCCGTGACCGACTACTACGCCAAGTACATCCACGAGCAGATGGCGAACGGCAAGGCCTACGGTTTCGCGTTCGACGACGTCCTGGCGCAGGAGTCGCTGGTCCATGACGGCAACCCCACCGCTGCCTACATGCAGCTCGACCCGTTCCAGGGTGCCGCGACGCCCATCGGCGACTCCGACGGCGGTGGGGGCGACGGCGGCGGTGGTGGTGACGACGCCCTGCCGCAGGGCACCGGCCCCGTGCACGCGGCGAACGGCATGTGCGTGGACGTCCCCTGGGCCGACCCGTACGACGGCAACCCGCTGCAGATCGTGAACTGCAGCGGCAACGCCGCCCAGACCTGGACCCGGTCCGGGTCGACGCTCAGCGCGCTGGGCAAGTGCATGGACGTCTCGGGCGGCAGCACGGCCGACGGCGCCGTCGTACAGCTGTGGACCTGCAACGGCACCGGCGCCCAGAGCTGGGCCTACCGGTCCGCCGCACGCGAGCTCGTCAACCCGCAGTCCGGCAAGTGCCTGACGGCGGTCGGCGGCACCCCGCTGCACGACGGCCAGCGTCTCGAGCTGCGCACCTGCTCGGGTGCGGAAGGTCAGCGCTGGACGTTCTGAGTCCCACGGTGCACGCCCCCGGCCGGCGCCCGCGTCGGCCGGGGGTTTCGTCATGTCCGTCCGACGACGAGATGCCGGTGTACTCGTCGGCCCGCAGCACAGGTTCCGGTTGACGCCGGGCGGGCGCACCGCCAGGGTTGTGTCCGGCCCGGGCCAAGGGTCGAGAGTCGCCGTCATGTCTCGCTCGGGGCCGTTTCCCCGACCGGGGGAAGCGAACGGAGTGCTCGCGATGCGCGTCAGGATTCTTGGACCCGTCGAGATCAGCGACAACGACGACTGGCACCCGGTGACCGCGGGCAGGTGCCGCGCCGTGCTGGGCAGCCTCGTCGCGCGGGCGCCGCACCCGGTCGCCGTGGACGAGATCATCGACGACGTCTGGCAGCTGCGACCACCCGGTTCGGCGCCCACCCAGGTCTACGGCTACGTCAGGAAGCTCCGTAGCCTGCTGGGCGACCGCGACGGCACCGTGCTGAGCCGCACCGACGCCGGCTACGTGCTGTCCGTCGGCAGCCTCGGTGTCGACGCCCACCGGTTCGAGACCACGATCCAGCGCGGCCTGGACGCGTTCCGCACGGGCCGGCTCGAGGAGTCGCGCGGCATCCTGGACGAGGCCCTGGCCACGTGGCGCGGCGAGCCGTTCCACGGCGTCCCGCCGGGGGCCCGCGCCCTGGAGATGGCGGTCCGCCTCGAGAAGCTGCGCCTGGCGGCCGTCGAGCACCGCCTGCAGGCCCGGATCGACTGTGGCGAGCATGCCGCGGTGATCGGCGACATCCAGGACCAGGTGAGCCGCCACCCGTTCCACGAGCACCTGTGGCGCCAGCTGCTGGTAGCGCTCTACCGCAGCGGGCGCGAGGCGGAGGCGCTCCACGAGTACGACCGCCTCCGCCGCACTCTCGCCGACGAGCTGGGCACCGATCCGAGCCAGGCGACCCGGGAGGTGTACCAGCAGATCCTGGACCGGAGCCTGCCGCACCCGCCGCACCCCCCGGTGCGGGTGTCCCCCGCGCCCACGGCACCGATCCGCCAGCTCCCGCCCGGGGTGCCCGACTTCGCCGGGCGCGCCACCGAGGTCGCGACGCTGGCGGCGGTCCTGCGTGAGCACGACGCGCCGGACGCGCCCGCCGTCGTCGTCGTGAGCGGCGCTCCGGGGACGGGCAAGTCGACGCTCGCGCTGCACCTCGCACGCTCGGTGCGCACGTCCTATCCCGACGCCCACTTCCATCTCAATCTCGCGGGTACGTCGCCGAGCCCGCGCGAACCGGCCGAGCTGCTGGCGACGATGCTGCACGGCCTCGGCCGGTTCGGCCACCCGCTGCCCGAGTCGGTCGACGCCCGGGCCGCTCTGCTCCGCTCCATGCTCGCCGACCGCCGCACCCTGCTCGTCCTGGACGACGCCGCGCACGCCGCCCAGGTGCTCCCCCTGCTGCCGCCGAACGGGGAGTCGTCGGTCATCGTCACGAGCCGGCACACGCTCACCGACCTGCCGGGAGCCCGGCATCTCCACCTCGGCGCCCTCGACCCCGGTGACGCCGAGGACCTCCTCGCCACGATCGTGGGCGGGGCTCGCGTGGCGCGGGAGCCGGCCGAGGCACGCGCCATCGTCCGGCTGTGCGGCTACCTGCCGCTGTCCATCCGCATCGCCGGCGGCAAGCTCGTCGGCCGCCCGTGCTGGCCGCTGCGCGAGCTGCGGGTACGGCTCGCCGACGAGTCGCGCCGCCTGGCCGAGCTGAGCCTGGGCGACCTCGACGTCCGGGCGAGCGTCGACCTCTCGCTCCGGGCCCTTCCGGCCGACGCGGCACTCGGCTTCGACCTGCTCGGCCTCCTGGGGCCGAACGACCAGCCGGGCTGGGTCCTCGGTGCGCTCGTTGGCCAGGCCGACCACGAGCCCGTCATGGACCGGCTGCTCGACGCCGGCCTGGTGCAGCTGGTCCGGCAGGACGCCGCCGGCCAGGCTCGCTACCGGATGCACGACCTGCTGCGCGTCTACGCGTACGAGCGCGCCGTCGGCCGTGGTCGAGAGATCTGCCGTCAGGCCGCCGACCGGGTCGTGCGCCAGTGGACCCGCCTGGTGGAAGCAGTGCGCCGCGGCCGTCCGCCGAGCATGTTCGACGCCCTCGCGGACGAGCGGCCGGTCGGCCTCGGAGCGCCGTCGGACGACGTCGTACCCGGCCTGACGGAGCCCGCCGCCCTGGACGCGTCCACCTGGCTCGCCGGCGAGCGGCACGCACTCCTCGACGCGGTGCGGCTCGGGCGCGACTGGGCCCTGGCCGCGCCAGGGTCGCGGCTCGCCGGCGCACTCGCCCCCCTGTACGACGAGCGGGCCCTCCACGACGACTGGCGCACGAGCCACGAGGTCATGCTGACGTGCGGCGGCCTGGAGCCGGTGGCGCGCGCCGCGCTCCAGCGCGGGCTGGCCCAGGTCATGATCTACGCCGACGAGTTCGAGCCGGCGGCGGACCACCTGCGGGACGCCCTGCGCGCGTACGAGTCGGCGGGGCACGCGATGGGCAGCGCGCTGGCCCTGGCCGGGCTCGGCACCATCCACCGGTTCCGTGGCGACACGACGGCGGCCGAGGAGTGTCTGCGGCGCGCGCTCGCTACCGTGGTCGCGGCCGACGACCCGCCCAAGGAGGCACTCCTGCGCGGGGCGATCGGCCGGGTGCTGGTGGCCCAGGGCCGGCTGGCCGAGGCGCGGCCCTGGTACGACGCCGCGCTCCGCCTGGCCCGGCACAGCGGCGACGGGCACCGGGAGGCGGTCACGCTCCGTGACCTCGGCTCCCTCGAGCACGGCCTGGGCCGCCCGGCCGCGGCGATCGGCGGGCTCCAGCACGCGGTCCGGCTGTTCCGGGAGCTGCGGGACGAACGCTGTGTCGCGCTGACCCTCCTGCAGGCCGGCGCGGTGCTGATCGACCTGGGCGACCACGGGCCGGCACGAGCGGCCCTGACGGAGGCGGGCGAGCTCTTCGGCCGCTGCGGCCTGTGGGACGAGGCCGACCGCTGCCGGGCGCTGCTCCGGCACCTGTGCGGCGAGGTCCCGGCACGCGTACCCGGCGGGGCGTCGGCACCGACGCCCGAACCGGCGCCGATACCCGGCGGCGCCCCGCGGTCGTCGTCCGCCGGGCGCCGCTCAGTGCTCCCGCCGGATCAGCGGAAGGTACCCGACCCGGCGTCGAACCGGTGACGGGCGCCGTGCTCGTCGACCAGGACGAGCACGCCGGCGTGCGCCGAGGCGACCCGGAGCGTACCCGCGCCGGGCACGTCGACGACGTCGTGCGACCGGAGCATCCCGTCCGTACCCGCTGAGGCGATCAGGAGCCGCCCCAGGCTCGCGTCCGTGCCGGACCGGCCGGCCCAGACGATCAGCGTGCGATCGGCCACCTGCCCGACCCACCGGTTGCCGCCGCGGAACTCCGCACCACGGGCGGGTGCCTCCGCGTCGGCGAAGATCCCCGACGGCCACACGGTCTCCGTGTACGCCGTCGTGCGCTCCGACCCGCTGTCGAGAGCCGTGGTGGTCTCCTGCCAGTGGATGTTGGTCGGTGCCCCCGGGTTGGTCGCGGTCCGGCTGTCACCGTCGAGCTGCTCGTTCAGCTGCGTCCAGGCGGTGGCCGGGCTGTTGTCCGTCCCGGTGCACCCGCCGCGCTGGTCGCATGCGCCCCGCTGGGCCATGACCGCCGGGAAGGACATCGCCGCCCCCTTGCGGTGGGCGTACAGCGACAGGTTCTTCCACTGCTTGGCCTGCGACCCGGTGGTCGTGTAGATCTCCGGCAGCGGTCGCGCCGCTCCCCTGGTCGAGACGTACCAGATCGTGTCCGCGCTCAGCCCCGCGTTGCAGCTGCCCGCCGAGGGCACGGACGAGGTGGGGCACCCGTCCGCACTGCCGAAGTTCACCAGCGGACGGCGACCGGTGACGCCGTTGTAGCCGTCCAGCATGTTCCGCGACTGGCCGTTGAGCCCTGATCCGGCGCCCCAGGCCTCGAAGTCGACGGCGCCCCAGGCCGTGGCCTGCGAGTAGTCCGCCAGGTCGCTCGCCGCGCCCTTGGCCGCGCGTGCGAGGGCACGGCCCGCCGCGCCGGTCACCGCGGAGCCGGGGTAGTTGCTCGTGCCGAGGCCGATGCGGAGCACCGACGTCGTGTCGGCCCCGGTGCAGCCGTCGTAGCCCTTGCCCATCGCCACCACCATCCTGCGCGCGTCGGCGAAGGTGC
Source organism: Promicromonospora aerolata (assembly GCF_042682255.1). Classification (NCBI taxonomy): domain Bacteria; kingdom Bacillati; phylum Actinomycetota; class Actinomycetes; order Micrococcales; family Promicromonosporaceae; genus Promicromonospora; species Promicromonospora aerolata. The sequence goes on along the minus strand of NZ_JBHUHF010000001.1, from coordinate 117,381 downwards.
GGTCCGCCCCGCCGAAGTACGAGAGCCGGTGCACACCGTCACCGCCCTTGGTGGTCTTGCCGAACGCCAGCACGATGGTGTGGACCTGACGACCTCCCTGGTTCCGGTCCGAGGTGCCGATGCTGCAGCCCACGTTCCGTGCCCACGTCGTGCTCTGGGTGGAGACGTAGTAGCTCGGGCGTGACGACGGCGCCGCGACGAACGGGCCGAACTTGTGCGAGGCGTTGTTGTTGTACAGCGCCGGGCCGAGGTTGACCTTCGCGCCCGCGGCGACGGCCTGGTAGGTACCGCCGTAGTTCGAGTTGTAGTAGACCCGCACGGTTCGGCCGGAGCGGTTCCAGACCGAGGCCGCCTCGTTCTTGACGCACTCGCCCTGCCCGTTGCCCGGGCCCTTGAAGTCGAAGCACGAGGGCTGCGTGGTGCCGTAGTCGGCGACCGACACGTCGAAGTCGGACACCGAGCCGGCATGGTCGCTGTTGTAGTAGTAGCAGAACTCGCCGGACGCGCAGACCCCGTCCCGCGCTCCTGCGGCCTGCACGGGCGGCGCGGTCCCGACGGCGAGCAACCCGCTGCCCGTGAGGGCGGCGAGCGCCGCTGCCGCGATGACGGCTGCGAAGCGCTTTCTTGTCCTGGACATCTTCTCCCCTGGCTCTCACGTGACGTTCGCGCTGGACGGATGCCCGGGGGCGCGCCCTGGCGGACGCGCCCCCGGGGACGGAGGCCCTGCGGCCTCGGCCAGGTGTCAGTGGTTGACCTTGAACCAGGGCTGGGCCCAGCCCAGGTAGGTCTGGCCCCACTCGTTCTCGACCTCCGCGATGGTCGCCTTGGAGATCCGGTTGTAGCCGTCGATGTCGTTGGAGACGAACTCGCCGCCGCCGATGGAGATCATCACGTGGCCCGCGCCGGAGCTGCCGCCGCGGAAGAAGGCCAGCCCGCCGGCCGGCACGCTCCGGTCACCACCGTGCCGGTGGGTGCTGGGGATCTGGCCCCAGTGGATGTAGGCCGTCGCGGAGCCGCTGTTCGAGTGGCCGTAGGCGTTGGCGACGAACCGGTCGCACAGGCCGCCCCAGCCGGTGGCGCCGATCCGGTTCTTGGCCCAGGTCACGGCACCCGCACAGGTCCGGGGATTGTTGAAGGAGTTCTTGCAGCCGGCGGTCGAGCGCAGCGGGCCGACGTCGTGGGAGGCGTTGTTGTTCTTGAGCGTGGCGTTGAGGTTCCTCTTGTCGCCCGCCTGGAACGTCTGGTAGGTGCCGCCGTAGTACGAGTTGTAGTGGACGCGCACGCGCTTGCCGGTGCGGTTCCACACCGAGGCGGCGTTGTTCTTGATGCACTGGCTGTAGCCGTTGCGGCCCGACGTCCGGAACTCGTAGCAGGACGCCGGATCCGTGCCGTAGTTGCCCAGGTCGCTGGCCGGGTGGTCGGAGATCGACCCGGCGTTGTTGCTGTTGTAGTAGTAGCAGAACTCGCCCGACTCGCAGACGCCGTTGCGTGCCGTGGCGGCCTGTGCCGGCGCAGCCGTCACGGTGGTAGCCAGGAGACTGCCGATGAGGGTCAGGACGACCGCGGCCGACGCGGCGACGCGGTTCTTTAGCTGTGTCATGCTCACTTCCCCACTCCTTGCGTAGACGGACGGCAGTAGCCTGCGCCGGCCACCTACATCCGGCCTACATCCGCGGGGAGAGTGCCCGGACCAGCGTTTATTCGCGCGCCAGCAGTTCCAGGGTGTCGATCACGCGGTGGGAGAAGCCCCACTCGTTGTCGTACCAGGCCACGACCTTGACGTGCTTGCCATCGACCCGGACCAGCGCGGCGTCGAAGATCGCGGACGCCGGCTCGCCGGTGATGTCGCTGGAGACCAGGGGCTCGTCGGAGTAGTCGAGGACGCCCTTGAGCCGGCCGTCGGCCGCCGTGCGGTACGCCGCGAGCACCTCGTCCCGGGTGACCTCGCGGTCGACCGTGGTGTTCAGCTCCACGAGGGAGCCCACCGGCACGGGCACGCGGATCGAGTCGCCGGACAGCTTGCCGTTCAGGTTCGGCAGCACCAGGCCGATCGCCTTGGCGGCGCCCGTCGTCGTCGGCGCGATGTTGACGGCGGCCGCCCGCGCCCTGCGCAGGTCCCGGTGCGGTCCGTCCTGCAGGTTCTGCTCCTGCGTGTAGGCGTGGACGGTGGTCATGAAGCCGTGCTCGATACCGGCCAGGTCGTCCAGGACGGACGCCAGCGGCGCCAGGGCGTTGGTGGTGCACGACGCGTTCGAGACGATCACGTGCCGGGCGGGGTCGTACGAGTCGGTGTTGACGCCGTAGGCCAGCGTGACGTCGGCCCCGGCGGAGGGCGCGCTGACCAGGACCCGGCGGGCTCCGGCGTCGAGGTGCGCGCGGGCGGCGTCGGCCGAGGTGAACCGGCCGGTCGACTCGAGCACGAGGTCGACCTCGAGCTCTGCCCACGGCAGCTTGGCGGGCTCACGCTCGCCGAGCACCTTGATGCGCCGGCCGTCGACGACCAGGTCGGACCCATCGACCTCGACGGAGCGGCCGAGGCGGCCGAGCGCGCTGTCGTACTTGAGCAGGTGCGCGAGCGCGTCGGGGGCGGTGAGGTCGTTGATCGCGACGACGGTGAGGTCGCTGTCGCGCTCGAGCAGGGCGCGGAGGGAGTTGCGGCCGATGCGGCCGAAGCCGTTGATGGCGATGCGAGTCATCAGGTTTCCTTTCGTCGGCTCCATGCTCCGCGGCTCGCCGTCCCGCCGAAAGCGGCTGGAACGCCATGGTGCGCAAGGAAACCGCCAGCGGTCACGCCACCGCTCGCAAGGATCTCGCCAGCCCTCTCTCGGCGCACCTGTCAGGCGGAGAACGTGTGCCGGTACTCCGTCGGCGACGTGCCCAGGATCCGGTGGAAGTGCAGGCGCAGGTTGGCGGCGGTGCCCAGCCCCACGCGGTGCGCGATCTGCTCGACGCTCAGGTCGCTGCGCTCCAGCAGCTCCCGCGCCAGATCCACGCGTGCCCGCAGCACCCACTGCATCGGCGTGTAGCCGGTGTCCTCCGCGAACCGCCGCGAGAACGTGCGCGCCGAGACCCGCGCGTTGCGTGCGAGCGCGGCGAGCGTCAGGGGCTCGGCCAGGTGCTCGAGGGCCCACGCCCGCGTGTCGGCGAACACGTCGCCGAGCGGCTCGGGCACGCTGCGCGGCACGTACTGCGCCTGTCCCCCGCTGCGGTACGGCGCCGCCACCAGCCGGCGGGCCACGTGGTTGGACAGGCCGACGCCGTGGTCGCGGCGCACCAGGTGCAGGCACAGGTCGATGCCGGACGCCGCGCCCGCCGACGTCAGCACCCCGCCCTCGTCCACGAACAGCACGTTCTCGTCGACCTGCACGAGCGGATGCCGCTCCCGGAGCGCCTTGGTGTAGTGCCAGTGGGTGGTCGCCCGCTTCCCGTCGAGCAGGCCGGTCGCCGCCAGCGCGAACGCCCCGGTCGAGATGGCGGCGAGCCGCGCCCCCCGGGCGTGCGCCGCCTTGAGCGCCTCGACGACGACAGCGGGCGGGTCGGCCGCGGCCGGTGTCCGGTAGCCGGGGACGAACACCGTGTCGGCGCGCTCCAGCGCGTCGAGCCCCTCCGCCACGTGGTACGAGAGGCCGTCGCCGCCGGTCACTAGCCCCGGCGCGGCACCGCAGACGCGCACCTCGTAGGGCATGCTCGGGCGGTTGGAGAACACCTGCGCGGGGATGCCGACGTCGAGCGGCTTGGCGCCCTCGAGGACCAGCACGGCGATCTGGTGGTTCCTGCGGCGCGACGCGGTCACGCTCACGATCCTATGTGCGCGGCAGAGCCGGAGGTCCGCGCCGGGAACGCGGTGCGGGCTGGACCCCGCGGCGCCGCGACCAGGCCGGATCGCGTGTTCGCACCGGATCTGCGCGCGCGGGCCCGTGCCAGGCTGGCGCCATGCCGACAGACCTCGTGATCAGGACCGCGACGCCCGACGACGCCCGTGCGCTGTCCGCTCTGCGCTGGCGCTGGGCGGTCCCCGACCGGCCGCCGAGCGCGGCGGAGGCCCAGGAGTTCGCCGGTGCGCTGCGGCAGTGGATGGAGGAGCGCGGCGACCGGTCGGTCTGCACGATCGCGGTCCTGGACGCGGAGCTGGTCGGCATGGCCTGGCTGGCGGTGTTCGAGCGGGCGCCCAACCCCGGCGACCTCGTGCGCCGCTCGGGTGACGTGCAGAGCGTCTTCGTGCTCCCGGAGCACCAGGGCAGGGGCATCGGCCGGCGCCTGATGGAGGCGGTCTGCGCCACCGCCGACGCGCTGGGCGTGCGCAAGCTGACGCTGGACGCCAGGGAGACGGCGGTGCCGTTCTACGAGCGCCTGGGGTTCTCGGCCCGGAACACCTTGATGCAACGTTGACTCAACCGTCCGTGGGTCACTACGGTGACGGGCGGTCGGCCGTCACCGCGGCGACCCACCACTGTCCGAGATCAGAGTCGATCCGAGAGGTGATAGGCATGTCCGCTGCACGACGCTTGTTCACGGCCCTCGCACTCGCCGCCCTCACACTGACCACCGCCGTCGTCCCGGCGACCGCCACCGGCGGTGCCGCGCCTCCGCCGGGCGGCGCGGAGAACGGGACCCGGCTGATGGAGGGGCCGGCCCTCTATCCGCGCGCCATCCGGCTGGAGCACTCCGGCGAGGCGAACGGCACCATCATCGCGAGCGCCGTCACCTTCGCCGGCGGCGCCGGGCACGGCGCGATCTTCTCCAGCACCGACGACGGCCGCACGTTCGACCGGGTCGGCACCATCTCCGACCCGGGCGCGGCCGAGGGTCTGTGCTGCTCGACGCTGTACGAGCTGCCGCGCCGGGTGGGCGACCTCGCGGCCGGCACGCTGCTCTGGTCGGCGTCGGTGGGCCAGGAGGCAGACCCGGCCACCCGCCGGATGACGCTGCCGGTCTGGGCCAGCACCGACCAGGGCCGCACCTGGGAGCACGTGTCCACGGCGGCCACCGCCGCGGGCAGCAAGGGGTTGTGGGAGCCGGAGTTCGCCGTCTCCCCCGACGGCGACCTCGTGCTCTACGTCTCGGACGAGAACCAGCAGCCGGTGCACAGCCAGACGATCGTCCAGACGACGTCGGCGGACGGGGTGAACTGGTCCCCACTGGAGAACGTCGTGGCGGCCAAGGACCCGGCGCTGCGCCCCGGGATGCCGGTGGTGCGCCGCCTGCCTGGCGGTACGTACCTGATGAGCTACGAGATCTGCGGCCCGGGCCAGAACTGCCGACACCTGACCCGCCGGTCGCCCGACGCGGTCAGCTGGGGACCGGTCGAGCACCTCGGCAAGCCGGTACGCACCGTCGACGGCACCCACTTCCGGCACGCCCCCACGATCAGCTGGTACAACGATGGCACCGACGACGGGCGGCTGCTCGGCGTCGGGCAGATGCTGTACGGCGCGGACGGGACGGTACAGCCGGGCAACGGGTCGACGATCATGACCAACGACGCGGCGCCGGAGTCCCCCTGGCGCACGGCCGACGCCCCGGTCCGGATCTTCGAGCCGTGGAACAACTACTGCCCCAACTACAGCTCGAGCCTGCTGGCCATGCCCGAGCGGGATGAGCTGCTGGAGCTGGCGACCGGGTACGACGCGGTGGGCGGCACCTGCACCACCTACTTCGCGGTGGGCGACCTGCCTTAAGCCCTGCGGACCGCGCGGACTGCGGCCCTGACTCGGTGTACCCGGTACGCCGGGTCAGGGCCGCAGTCCTCGCACGCCGTCGGCTCACCGGCTCACCGCGGCCGCCGCGGCCACCGCTACCAGCACGGGCGCGACCAGGACCAGGTACAGCAGACCGAAGAACATGGTGTGCACCACGACGAACCCGGCCAGGGTCCGCCGGTGTGCCGCCACCCGGAAGTGTTCGACCAGCTTGCGCACGAACGACCCCGGGTGCAGCAGGTCCCAGGAGTTGAACCGGACGTACCGGCCCAGGTAGATGCCGACCGCCACCAGCACGAGGGTGACCGCCACCAGCAGCCAGGAATCGGGCTGCCGGTACGGGTCGTCGGCGTTGGGCCGGGCGACCAGCACGTACACGAGCTGCACCAGCAGCACGTTGAGCAGCGTGTTCAGCACGCCGGACAGTGCCAGGGCCAGCACCATCACGATGTCGTACCACAGGGGTGCGGGGTCGTCCCGGCGGCGGTGGGAGAAGTTCAGCTCGGTCACCAGGTACGCCGCGTTCGGCAGCAGCAGCACCCAGACCAGGGCCACCAGAGCGGCCACCCCGAGGACGGCGAACCGGGGTGCGGGCACCGTGACGAGTGCCGTCAGCAGTGCCAGACCGATCGCGAGCACCACGGCCGGGGCCACGGACAGCCCCATGTTCAGCACCATCGGCCAGTACACCGGGAGCCGGAACATCGGTGCGCGCAGCAGCACCAGGGCCAGCGCGTAGACGTTGAGCAGGACGATGCCGAGCGGCAGCAGCAGGATGGCGGTCATCACCGCTCATCCTCGCCGGGACCCCGCCGTCACGCGCGACGACGGGGTCCCGGGCGGGGCGGCCAGGTCACCGCACGGGCGCACCCGGGCCGAGCGGGATGCCGAGCCACCACCACGCGAAGAACAGGCACGTCCACGCGATCGTCATGCACACGGCCAGCGGGAGGGTGTACGAGGCGAGCGTGCCGATGCCCGCGTCCTTGCGGTACCGCTGCAGGAAGCCGAGCGCCATGATGAAGTACGGGCTCATCGGCGTGATGGCCGTGGACCCGGAGTCGGCGATGCGGAACAGGGCCTGCGTGGTCTCCGCGGGCACGTCCAGCAGCATGAGCATCGGCACCACGACGGGCGCCGCCATGGCCCACATCGCCGAACCGCTGGTCACCAGCACGTTCACCAGGGACAGCAGCGCCAGGATCCCGAGGAACACGAGCCAGATGGGCACGCCGGTGGTCTCCAGGGCGTTGGCCGAGTTCACGGCGATGACGTCGCCGATGCGGGTCCACTTGAAGTACTGCAGGAACTGGGCGATCGCGAAGAACAGCACCAGGACGGGCGCCATCTGGCGCACGCCCTCGGCCATCAGCCTCGGCACGTCGGCGGCCTGCGCGATCGACCCGGAGCGGACCCCGTAGACCGTACCCACCAGGGCGAACATGACGGCCACGACCGCCGCGATCCCGCCGAGGAACGGTGACTCGGTGAGGCTGCCGTCCTCTCCGCGCAGCGGGGACGACGACGGCAGCACCGCCGCGACGACGGCCGCCAGCGCCACCACACCGGCCAGCACGGCCAGGCGCAGCGCGGACCGGTCACGCGGCGTGAGCTCGAGGCTCGCGACATCGTCCAGGTCGGCGTCCGGGTCGGCGTCGAGATCGGGACGCTTGGCCAGCACCAGGTTGGTGACCAGCGTGATCACCGTCGCCAGCACCAGCGACGACGCGATGTTGAAGAACCAGTTGCTGACCGGCGAGACGTAGGCGCTCGGGTCGATGATCTGCGCGGCCTCCGTGGTGATGCCCGCGAAGATCGCGTCGTTCGGCGTCGGGACCGGGCTCGCGTCGTACCCCGACGCGATGGACGTGTACGCCACGACGACGCCGAGGATCGGCGACTTGCCCACGGCCCGGAACGCGAGCCCGCCCAGCGGCACCAGGATGATGTACGCGGCGGCGCTCGCGACGTGCGACACGGTGCCCGCGAACGCGACGGCGAACACCACCCACGACACGGGGACCCGGGAGACGGAGACCTTCATCGCCGCCGACAGGAAGCCGGTGCGCTCCGCGATCGCGACCCCCATGATGACCGCGACGATGGTGCCCATCGGGCCGAACCCGGCGAAGTTGTCGATGGCCGTCTCCACGGCCATCGCGAGCCCCTCGCCGCTGAGCAGGTTCTCGACCACCACCTCCTCGCCGTCGGCGGGCGAGATCACGGAGACACCGGCGGCCGAGAGGGCGGCGCTGGTCATGCCGAGGATCGCCGCCAGGATCCAGAACAGCCAGAACGGGTGCGGCAGCGCGTTACCCAGGCGTTCGACGACGGCCAGGGCACGCAGGACGCGTGGCAGACGGTCCGGTTCGGTCCCGGCGGCGCCGCCCGTGCCGCGTGCGGAGGTGGCGGTCATGACGTCGCCCCCTGCTCACGCTCGTCGAGGAACCGGACCGGGAGCCGCTCGTTCCGCAGGAACTCCCACATCACCTCGTGGGCCTCGATGCTGTGCGTCGCGTACCCACCGCCGGAATAGCTGTCCTCCCCGGGCCAGGTGTGGCCGCCGCCGAGCACCGCCACGTGCGTGACCTCGGCGCCCGCCGCACAGCCGGTCCACCGGTAGGTGGTCACATCGTCCGCCGTCTCCTCGACGCGTGGCCCGGCGGCGCAGCCGTTGCGGTCCACCCAGCCGCCGGTCCAGTCCAGGATCGCCGGCAGGCCCCGGTCCGTGCTGCCGCCGTACGGGATGGTGGCGTCGGCCGTGCCGTGGAACTCGATGACCGGCACCGGCCGCCGGGGCGCGCAGTCCGGGTGGCCGGTGCCGTAGAACGCTGCGGCGACCGGCGCCACCGCCGCGACCCGGTCCGACAGCTCGCACGCCAGGATGCCGGTGAAGCCCCCGCCGTTGGACTTGCCGGTGGCGTACACGCGCTGCCGGTCCACGCACAGGTCCGACTCCAGCGTGTCCAGCAGATCGTTCGTGTAGGCCACGTCGTCGACCCCCGGCGCGGAGTACGGGGCGCCCTCCCAGGCCTGCCGGTCCCGGTCGCCGGTACCGATCACGCCGTTGCCGTAGGCCACGACCGCCGGCAGCGCGTCCAGCCCCGCGAACGCCTCGGTACCCGCGCCCGTGTTGCCGCGACCGTGGAAGACCAGCACGACCGGCCAGGCGCGGTCGCTGCGGTACTCGTCGGGCAGGTGCAGCTGCACGGTCCGTTCCCGGCCGTCGCTGGTCAGCGTGCGCAGCACGCTGCTCCCGGGCTCCTGGCCCGGATCCGTACCGCACCCGGCGGAATGCCCGGGACGGGCGGCGGCGGGGAGCACGCCGTCGGACGGCGACATGGCGGCAGCGGCCGGCACGGGTACGGGTGCGGCCGGCGCGGGTGCGGCGGACACCGGGGTGGCGCCGAGGGGCCCGGCCAGGCCCGAGACAGCGAGCGCCAGCGCCGTCAGGAGCGCCGCGCGGCGGCCGGGCCGCCGTCGGGCACCCCGGGCGAGAGTGTGGTCAGGAGGTGGTGCTGTCGTCGTTGACATGCGAGTCCTTTCTGCGTGCCTGCCCGCGAAACGGGCATGACGGGATGGACACCTGGCGGGCCAGGTGCGTCGAGTGGTGCGGTATGGGTCGTGGGCGAGGGCCGGCCTAGGCGGCCAGCCACTCCTCGAGGAAGGTCGTGATCCGGCCGACGACGGCCGCCACGATCGCGGCACCGTCCTCGGCGGTGACGCGCCGCGGGTCGCCGAGCACGCCGTTGGGGCTGAGCCGGTCGTACGGCAGGGTGAGCGCCGGCTGCGCGTGGTGGCGCGCGACCCGCGAGACGTCGTCGAGCTGGTCCGGGGTGGTGGTGCCCGGCTCGAGACGGTCGGTGTGCACCAGGTGCGGTGCGAGGTGCAGCATCTGCGCGGTCTCGGCCTCGCCCGAGTGACCATGGACGGCGCTCGGTTCCAGCGCCCCGACGGCGTCGCCCGCCAGCGCGGTCAGGGGCGACCAGGCGAGCTGGATCCCCGGGTGCGAGACGAGCAGGTCCTGCGCCACCGTGGTCAGCGTCGCGTTGTTGCCACCGTGCCCCGTGACGACCAGGAACCGCGTCCAGCCGTGGCTGTGCAGGCTCGTCACGTACTCGCGCACAACGGCGGCGAACGTGCCCGTCGTCAGCGTCACCGTGCCCGGGAACGCCATGTGGTGCGGCGACACCCCGACCGGGATCGACGGTCCGACGACGACCCGCCCGGACAGGCGGGCGGCGACCTGCGCCACCACGGCCTCCGCCCGCACCAGGTCGGTCCCGAGCGCCATGCCCGGGCCGTGCTGCTCCAGCGCACCGGCCGGGATCACCACGATCGTGCCGCGGGCCACCGCCTCGGCAGCCTCCACGGTGGTCATCTCCGCGAGCCGGTCCGGCACGCTCATGGCGTCACCTCGCCGAAGTCCGCGGCCTCCAGCGACTCCCAGATGGTCGTCAGGTGCGCCCGGGTGAGGCGCTCGGCCGCACCCCCGTCGCCGTCACGCACCGCCTCGAGGATCTCGAGGTGCTCGGCGTGGTCCCGGTTGCGGTCGTCGTAGCGGAACCGGATCTCGGTCTGCTCCGACGCCCGCACGTGCAGCAGCGCCTCCACGGTCTCGCGCAGCAGGTTGTTGCCCGACGCCCCCGCCAGCTCCACGTGGAAGTTGAGCGCCGGCCGGAACCCGTGCACCGGCGGCTGCAGCGCCGTGGCCGTCGCGGCCTCCAGGCGCTGCAGCGCCGCGGTGTCGCGGGCGCTCGCGGCCAGCGCGGCGATGCCCGGTTCGATCACCAGACGGGCCTGGACGAGCTCGATCACCGAGGAGCGCGTGATGTGCGGACGGTGCGGGTTGGCGAGCACCGAGCGCTCGATGCCCGGGCCGATGTACGTGCCGGACCCGTGCCGCAGCTCGACCACGCCGGTGGCCTCGAGACGCCGCAGGGCTTCCCGGACGGTCGGGGTGGTGACGGCGAAGCGCTTGGCCAGGTCGCGGGAGGACTCGAGCACGTCGCCCGGTCCGAGGCTCTCGGAGCGGATCAGCTGGACGATGTCGTCTGCGAGCTGTTCCGAGAACGAGGCTCTACCTTGAGTCATGGAAGTGACTAAATCACTTAGTGATTACTCCGTCAAGGCCGCGGGCGCCACCGGCCACGGGCGTCACCCGCCCCGGGCGCCGTAGGCTGGCCGCGTGACTGCCAGCACGGCGAGCCGCCCGAGGGTGGGCCAGGCGATGTCTCCCCGCGAGCGCGACAACCGTCTGCTGCTGCGGGCCCGGGACGCCATCGACCGGGACTACGCCCACCCGCTGGACGTGCCGGCGCTCGCCCGCATCGCGCACGTCTCGCCGTCCCACTTCAGCCGCACCTTCCGGGCCGTCTTCGGGGAGACACCGCACCGCTACCTGCAGCGGCGCCGGATCGAGCGCGCGATGGCGCTGCTGCGCGACACCGCCCACCCGGTGACCGAGGTGGCACTGCTGGTCGGGTCCAACAGCCTCGGCACGTTCAGCCGCACCTTCCGCGACGTCGTCGGCCTCTCGCCGAGCGAGTACCGGCGCCGGTCGCGCCAGTTCTCCGCCCCCGTCTGCTTCACGAAGAGCTGGATGCGACCCGCGAGCTGAGCGGCTCCAGGGCCGAGCAGTTTCGGAGAAGCACGCCGCGCCGGTGCCGCCGTAGCGTGACCAGCATGTTCCAGAACATCTCCATCACCGCCGTCAACGTCATCGACCAGGACGAAGCCCTCGACTTCTACGTCGGCAAGCTCGGGTTCACCGTGAGCAACGACGTCGACCTGGGCTTCATGCGCTGGCTGACCGTCGCCCTCCCGGCCGACCCCGACCGCCACCTGCTCCTCGAGGTACCGGGTCCACCGGCGCTCAGCGAAGACGTCGCAGCCCAGGTCAGGGACCTGCTGACCAAGGGAGCGCTCGGGGTCGCGTGCATCCTCACCACCGACGACTGCCGCCGCACCTACGCCGAGCTGAGCGCCAAGGGCGTCGAGTTCACCGAGGAGCCGGTCGAGCAGCCGTACGGGATCGACTGCGCACTGCGCGACCCGTTCGGCAACCACATCCGGATCACCCAGCCGGCCACCGGCCCGGTGGAGGTGACCGACGAGGACATCGCACGCTGGGGCGGCGCCCCGCAGGACGGCTGAGGCTCACGGCCGCGGCGGTCCGGCCTCGACCCGGCGGAGCACCGGTCCCAGCGAGTGCAGGTCCGGCGACGTGTACAGCCCGCGCTCGTCCCACCAGGTCGCCCCGGCCTCGGCCAGCGGGCCCACGACGTCGTCCGCCAGCTGCGGCGTCGTGGATCCGCCGGCCACGACGTCGAACGGACCGTCGGCCACCCGGTGCTCGGCCACGTACGCCGTGACCTGACGCATCTCGTCCGGCGTCGGCGGCACGCCGTGCTCCGAGGCGAACAGCGGCACCACGCCGTCCCAGCGCGCCGCGCGCCGGAACGGCCGACGGTTGGGCCAGAACCCGCCCACCCACACCGGCGGCCGCGGCCGTTGCACGGTCGCCGGGAGGAGCTCCACGTCGTGCACCCGGTAGTGCGGCCCGTCATGGTCGACGCGCTCCCCCGCCCAGTACCGGGCGAGCAGGCCGAGGCCCTCGTCGAGCCTCGCCGCCAGCACCACCGGGTCGGTCGCGTCGCCGAAGCTGCCGAACTCGTCCTCGACCGGCCCACCGAGCCCCGCACCGAAGGTCACTCGGCCACCGCTGAGCACGTCGAGCGTCGCCACCTGGCGGGCGAGCTGTTCCGGACGCCGCCGGGCCACCGGGGTGACCAGGGTGCCCAGCCGGATCCGGGACGTGGCGAGGGCCGCCGCGGTCAGCAGCATCCACGGGTCACCGAACGGCAGGCCACGGCGCATCGTCTTGCTGTGCACCACGTGGTCCCAGACGAAGAGGCCGTCCCACCCGGCCTCCTCGGCCGCACGGGCCACCCGCGCAACGGTGCGCGGGTCGGCGAAGTCGCCGAAGTTGGGCACGTTCACCGAGTACCGCATCAGGCACCGGGCAGGGCGTCGACAGGTGTGTCCATGTGCCTACCCTGCCGCACGGGCGGGGGCGCCCGCCAAGGCTTTGCCGGCACGCCGACGGACGGGCACGACGGCGGCGGTCCCCCTCCCGCACGGCCGCCGCCCGGCGTACGGTCGGAACATGTGCCGAAACATCACGACGCTCCGCGGGCTCGAACCGCCCGCCACCGACGAGGAGATCACGGCCGCCGCCCTGCAGTTCGTGCGCAAGGTGACCGGCGTGACGAAGGTCAGCGACGCCACCCGTGAACCGGTGGAGCAGGCCACGCAGGAGATCGCCGACATCGTGACGCGCCTGCTCGACACGCTGCCGGAACGGCGCCAGCCACCGAAGACGGTGCCCCCGCTGCGTCGCGCGGAGGTGCAGGAGCGCATCGCGCAGCGCATGAAGGAGCGCGAGGAGCACGAGCGGATGCACGAGCTGGGCATCGCGCACACGCACTGACCGGGCGGCTAACCTGGCCCGCGTGACCGAACATGCTCCCGTGAGCGCCGCGATGCACCGCGCCAAGGCCGATGCCCGCGCCTCCCACGTCACCGTGGGCCTGGCGCGGAACCTCCCGGGCGACCGCGAGGAGATCGACTGCTCGTGCGGCATGACACTGACCAACGGGCCGCAGTGGTCGCTCGACGAGCACATCCGCCTGCACCGGGCCGAGGCCCGCTACCTGGCGCTGAGCCAGGTGGCCCCCGCGGGCATGCCGCGGATCATCCCCGTGGACCCGGGGCGGCTGCCCCGCTGACGAGGCCGGTCGTCGCGCCTGCCCCGTCGTCGCGCCTGCCCCTTCGAGGCCTAACCTAGTTCGCTTTGAGCGGGCTGAAAGCGAATTGGCTTAGGCCTCGAAAGGGGAGCGCGAACCGGTCTGTCGTCAGAGCTCCTCCGGGTCGTCCCACGACACGCCGCTCGAGGCTCCCGAGATGGGGTCGAGCTCGCAGCCGGCAAGGTTGCGCGGTGCCTTGGAGACGTCTCCACCGCCGAGCAGGCCACGGCGGGTCGCGACGCGGCGGACCGCCGGCGGCGCGATGTGGGCGTAAGAAGCATTCGACTCGTCGACCAGATCGGTCGGACCGGAATCGACAGGGTCGCTGGCGGGCTGGGGTTCCCCCGTGATCATGGTCTCATTCTCGCAGAAGTCCGGGGATCGGCACATCCGCTTGGCACATTATTTCTAATCCCCTCGAACCCTCCACGACGACGGCACGCCCAGCACGCAGATCTCCCCCCACCTACCCCGCCGGGGTGTGATGATCGTGCGATGCAGACCTGGCCAGGGCGTCCCTACCCGCTCGGTGCGACCTTCGACGGTACGGGCACCAACTTCACCCTCTACTCCTCGGTGGCCCAACGGGTCGAGCTGTGCCTGGTGGCCGACGACAACAGCGAGACCCGCATCGAGGTGACCGAGACCGACGCGCACGTGTGGCACGTCTATCTGCCCGGCGTCGGCCCCGGCACCCGGTACGGGTACCGCGTGCACGGCCCGTACGACCCGGCGGCCGGCCACCGCTGCAACCCGGCCAAGCTCCTGCTGGACCCCTACGCCAAGGCCGTGGACGGCGAACTCGACGGGGACCCGTCGCTGTTCTCCTACCCGTTCTCGGACGCGGAGCAGGCCACCACCGGCACGACGCCGGACCCCGCCGACTCCCTCGGCCACACCATGGTCTCCGTGGTGGTCAACCCGTTCTTCGACTGGGGCCACGACCGCCCGCCGGCCACGCCGTACCACGAGACCGTGATCTACGAGGCGCACGTCAAGGGCCTCACCATGCGCCACCCGGACGTCCCCGACGAGCTGCGCGGCACCTACGCGGGGCTGGCCCACCCGGCCGTGATCGAGCACCTGACCACGCTGGGCGTCACGGCGATCGAGCTGATGCCGGTGCACCAGTTCGTCACCGACCCGTCGCTGGCGGCCAAGGGCCTGAGCAACTACTGGGGCTACAACACGATCGGGTTCTTCGCCCCGCACAACGGGTACGCCGGGTACGGCAAGCGCGGCGAGCAGGTCATGGAGTTCAAGGCCATGGTCAAGGCGCTGCACCAGGCGGGCATCGAGGTGCTGCTCGACGTGGTCTACAACCACACCGCCGAGGGCAACCACCTGGGCCCCACGCTGGGTTTTCGCGGCATCGACAACGCCGCCTACTACCGGCTGGTCGACGGCGACGAGGCGCACTACTTCGACACCACCGGCACCGGCAACTCGCTGCTCATGCGCTCCCCCGCGGTGCTCCAGCTCATCATGGACTCGCTGCGGTACTGGGTCGAGGAGATGCACGTCGACGGTTTCCGGTTCGATCTGGCGGCCACCCTGGCCCGGCAGTTCCACGAGGTCGACCGGCTGAGCGCCTTCTTCGACATCGTGCACCAGGACCCGGTGATCTCCCAGGTGAAGCTGATCGCGGAGCCGTGGGACCTGGGCGACGGCGGGTACCAGGTGGGCGGGTTCCCGCCGCTGTGGACCGAGTGGAACGGCCGGTACCGGGACACGGTGCGCGACTTCTGGCGGGGCGAGCCGGCCACGCTGCCGGAGTTCGCCTCGCGGCTGACCGGCTCCAGCGACCTGTACGAGGACAGCGGCCGGCTGCCCAGCGCGTCCATCAACTTCGTGACGGCCCACGACGGCTTCACGCTCGCCGACCTGACGACGTACGACGAGAAGCACAACGACGCCAACGGCGAGGACAACAAGGACGGCGAGAGCCACAACCGGTCCTGGAACTGCGGCGTCGAGGGCCCCACCGACGACCCGGAGATCGCCGAGCTGCGCGCCCGGCAGCGCCGCAATCTCCTGGTCACGCTGCTGGTCAGCCAGGGCGTACCGATGATCGCGCACGGCGACGAGCTCGGGCGCACGCAGGACGGCAACAACAACGTCTACTGCCAGGACAACGAGCTCGCCTGGATGGACTGGGAGCTGGACGACGAGCGCACGGCACTGCTGGAGTTCGCCCGCCACGCGGTCCGGCTGCGCCGCGACCACCCGATCCTCCACCGCCGCCGATTCTTCGACGGGCAGATCGACGCCACGGACGGACCGGCCGACATCGAGTGGCTCGATCTCACGGGCGCCCGGATGGACGACACCGACTGGCACCAGTCCTACGCCCGGACGGTGGCGGTCTTCCTCAACGGGGACGCGATCACGGAGACCGACGCGCGGGGCGAGGCGGTGGTCGACGACTCGTTCCTGCTGCTGCTCAACGCCCATTCCGGGGCGCTGGACTTCACTCTGCCACCCGGTGCCTACGGGGAGGCCTGGACCGTGGTGCTCGACACCGACGGCAGCGCCGAGCCGGGAACCGTGCTCGATGCCGGCACCAGCCTCGCCGTGACGGCGCACAGCGTCGTGGTGCTGACTCGCCCATCCGGAACACCGGGCTAGGCTGTCCGCCGTGACCGGACCGAGGAGTGGAACCGGGGGAACCACACCACCGCCCCGACCAGGGCCTGACATGCCTGTTCCAGGGCCCAGACCCGTGGTGTGGGCCCCGCGCGCCCGCATCATCGAAGTACTCGTGCCCTACGACCCGTACGAGGAGCCGGAGCACATGCCGCTGCGCCTCGTGGGCGCGGGCGAGCCCGGGTACTGGGGGGCCGACCGGGTGCTCGGGCACGGCACCGACTACGGCTACTCGATCGACGGTGGTCCCCTGCTGCCCGACCCGCGCAGCGTCTGGCTGCCGCAGGGCATCCACGGCCCCACCCGGGTGTTCGACCCGGCGTTCGAGTGGACCGACGGCTCGTGGTCCCCGCCCGATCTCTCGACGAGCGTCCTCATGCACGTCGACGTCGAGACGTTCACCCCGGCGGGCACGCTCGACGCCGCCGCGGAGCTGCTGCCCACCGTGGCCGGGCTCGGGGTGCACGGCGTCGAGCTCGCCCCCGTCGCCGCGTTCGACCCGGCACTCGGTCCGGCACAGGGTGTGCGCCTGTACTCCGTGCACGAGCCGTACGGCGGCCCGCGCGCGCTCCAGCGCTTCATCGACGCGGCGCACGCCCTGGGCCTCGCCGTCGTGCTGGACATCCCCTACCGCTGGGCGGTGGCCGACGAGCTCGGCCTGGAGGCCTACGGGCCGTACCTCACGGGCGGGAGCGGCCGCACCCGTGCACCGCGTCCGGACGTCGGCGACGCCGGTGAGCACGCGCTGCAGGCCATGCGGCCCCGGACCGGGCAGGTGCCGCTCGACCGGCCTCGCACCGGACCCATCCAGCTCCGCACCGGACAGGTGCCGTCGATCGGTACGCGAGCGGGCAAGGTGCCGTCCGCGCCGACGGTCCGCACCGACTTCGTGGGCGACCGCATCAACCTCGACGGCAGCGGCTCCCGCGGACCCCGCGACTTTCTCGTCGACGACGCGCGCCACTGGCTGCGCGAGTACCACGTGGACGGCCTCGTGCTCGACGTCGACGCGCTCGTGGACCGCTCGCCCACCCCGTTCCTGGGCGAGCTCGCGGACTACGTGGTCGGCATGGGCGAGCAGCTCGACCGGCGGTTCAGCCTGCTGGTCGACGGGCCGGGCAGGAGCGACCGTCTGACGACCATCCTGCTCCGCATCCTGTCCGGCCCCGGCCGGTCGGAGGACATCCAGGCCCTGCAGATGCTCGCCGACCTGGTGCACCCGTCGGTGCGCCGGGCGACCCGCCAGAACAGCGGGCGCCGCAACCGCGTCCGGGCCGGTGCGAGCGTCGTCGAGGACATCACCCGGCTGCCCGCCGCCCAGCTCACGACCCCGTGGTCGGGCGAGGAGAGCCCCGCGACGGCCCTCCTCGGCGTGGACGACGTCGACATCCGGGCCAGCGTGCTCGCCACCGTCCTGCTCGCGGGCAACGCCCTCGTGCTCGACACCGTGCACGTGCCGGTGGTCCCGCGGAACGAGAACGAGCAGCGGCTGGTCCGCTGGGCACGCGACCTCGTGGCGATCCGGCACGCGGTGGCCGACGAGCTGGACCTGCCGCTGGAGATCCGGTCCACGGCCGACCGCTCGGTCATCGCCGTGCTGCGGGGCAGCCTGGCGTTCGTGCTCAACACGGGCCACGGCCTCGCCGCCCTGCGCCTGGGCAGCCTGCTGCGGCCCGCCGAGGGCGCCGGCAAGGCGCCGCTGCCCGCGGCGTTCCGGCTCGCGGCTGCCTGGGAGCCGGGCGCCACCCGCCTGGTCGGCGACACTCTCACGGTGCCGCCGCGGATGACCGCCGTGCTGCGCGCGGACCGCTGACCTGGGAGCCTGGGGCCCTGGGACCGGCGCGTGCCGGTCACCCGAGGGAGGCACCGATGGCGAAGAAGCCTGAGCAGCTGTGGACCACTCCGCCGGAGGACGCCCTGCGCTGGGTGCGCGGCACCGACCTGAGTGCCCTGGACGAGTCCGCCACGCCCGGCTGGGCCGGCAAGCGGCGCGACGGCGAGAAGGCGATGGCCGCCCGCGCCCCGGAGCTCGCCGACCTCCAGGAACGGCTCTTCGCGCACGGCCGCACCGGCGGTGACCGGTCGGTGCTGCTCGTGCTGCAGGGCCTCGACACGGCCGGCAAGGGCGGGATCGTCCGGCACGTCGTCGGCATGGTGGACCCGCAGGGTGTGCAGCACACGGGGTTCGGCGTGCCGACCGAGGAGGAGCGGGAGCACGGGTACCTCTGGCGGATCCGCAACGCCCTCCCCCGCCCCGGCTACCTCGGCGTCTTCGACCGGTCACACCACGAGCAGGTGCTCGTCGTCCGGGTGAACCGCCTCGAACCGCAGAAGACCTGGCGCAAGCACTACCGCGAGCTGAACGAGTTCGAGGCCGAGGTCGCGGCGTCGGGCACCCTGATCGTCAAGGTGGCGCTCTTCGTGTCGGCCGAGGAGCAGAAGGAGCGCCTCGCCGAACGGCTCGACCGGCCGGACAAGCACTGGAAGTACGACCCGGGCGACATCGACGTCCGGTCGAAGCTCCCCGAGTACATCGCGGCGTACCAGGAGATGCTGGACCGCACCTCCACCGACGTGGCGCCCTGGCACGTCGTGCCGGCGAACCGGAAGTGGTACGCGCGCCTGGCGGTCACGGAGCTGCTGACGGGCGCGCTGCGGTCGCTGGACCTGGGCTGGCCCCCGGCCACCTTCGACGTGGAGACGGAAAAGGCCCGCCTGGCGGCGAGCTGACCCCCTGTCAGATGAGCTTGCGGCCCTCTTCCGCCAGGGCGCCCAGGCGGGACAGTGCGCGGTAGTACTTCTTGCGGTAGCCGCCGGCGAGCATCTCGTCCGTGAACAGGCCGCGGGTGTCGCCCGAGCCGCCGAGCAGCACCGGCACGTCCCGGTCGTACAGGCGGTCCACGAGGACCACGAGCCGCAGCGCCACCTCCTGCGCCGTCACGGGGTGCACGCCCGTCAGCGCGACCACGGAGACGCCGTCGAGCAGCGCGCCGTACCGGCTCGGGTGCACCGTGGCGAGGTGCGCCAGCAGGTCGTCGAACCCGTCGAGCGTGACACCGGGGCGGGCCGCCGCGGCGGCGACCTGGTCCTCGGTGAGGGGCTCGGACTCGGTGACGACGTCCCGGTGACGGTAGTCCTCGCCGTCGACCCGCAGGGTCTCGAACCGGTCGGAGAGGGCCTTGATCTCGCGCTGGAAGTCCTGGGCGGCGAAGCGGCCGTCACCGAGCGCGTCGGGCAGCGTGTTCGACGTCGCGGCGAGCGCGACGCCGCGGTCGGCGAGCTCGCGCATGAGGCGGGACATGATGGTCGTGTCGCCGGCGTCGTCGAGCTCGAACTCGTCGATGCAGACCAGCTTCTTCGCCGCCAGCGCCTCGACCGTCGGGAGGAACCCGAGCGCTCCCACGAGGTTCGTGTACTCGACGAACGTGCCGTACGCGGCCTTGTCCGCACCGAGCGCCTCGCCGACGGCGTGGGCGAGCGACGTGAGCAGGTGGGTCTTGCCGACGCCGAAGCCGCCGTCGAGGTAGACCGCGGGGGCCGCCCTGCGGCGGGCGAACAGGCCGCGCTTCGGGGCGACGATCTCCTGGGCGATCTCCTGCAGGCGGGCCAGGGCGCGGCCCTGGCTGGGATGCGCCGCGTTGGCGCGGTAGGTGGCGAACCGGGCGTTCGCGAAGTGGCGCGGCGGGACGAGATCGGTGACGAGCCGGTCGACAGGGACCTGGGGTCGGACGGCGCACAGGGCGGTCGTCACGGTCTGGCTGTCGGTGGTGGTCGCGGTCGTCACGTAGCAAGAGATTACCGGCGGGGCCGCTCAGCAGGGGTGCCGGGAGAGCAACGTCACACGTGCCGCACGGCGGGTGCGCGGGGGTCGTCGAGAAGTTCGCGGAGGGCGTGGACCACCTGGGCCGGGGTGCGGGTCTGTGCGGGGTCCTGGTTGCGGTCGTCGCCGGAGACGGCATGGTCGATGACCAGCTCGTGGAAGCGGGGACCCGTCGTCTCCAGGCGCAGCACCTGGACGAGCATCGCCAGCCCGGCGCCGGTCACGCTGATCGCGCCTGATCCCGCCATCGCCTCGCGGGACGCCGCCCCGTTGAGCACGACGTAGGGGTCGCCCGGCCCGAGCAGCGGGCCGAGGGCGCGTGCGGTGTCGAGGTGGGCGGTGAGGTGGGAGGCCAGCGTCGCGGCCCACTGGGCGGGGTCCGACTCCAGCAGCGGGGCGCCCTTGTGCCAGCCGCCGATCGAGGCGACGACGGCGCCGGGCAGCGGAACTCCGGCGTGGGTGCAGGCCGCGCGGACGGCGTCGGGCAGGGCGGCCTGCTCGGGGCTGCGGACGGGGACCACCCCGGCCTGGACCGTGACCCGGTCGGGCAGGTCGTGGCGGGCGGTCGCGACGACCGTCGTGCCGTCGGCAGCCAGGCCGCGTGCGACCCGGCTGCCGACGAACCCGCTCGCCCCGACGACGAGCACGGGGCGGGGGGTGTTCATGCGTTCAGATTAGGTCAGACCGCCTGCGCCTGCGCCACGGCCTTGGGGTCCGGGCCGTGCTGGTTGGGGCCGGGGGTGCCGTTCGTGGCGAGCCAGACGATCACCATGATCGGGCCGACGATCGGAACCAGGAGGAAGAAGACCCAGAAGCCGGACCGGCCGGTGTCGTGCAGACGACGGACCATGACGCCGAGACCCGGCAGGAGCAGCGCGAGGTTGATGAGCGACATGATCAGGTAGCCGGCCGTCAGGGAGCCCGGCATGGCGGGGGGCGTGGCGCCTGCGGCCGAGGCCTCCATGATGCTCGCCATGTACTCGCCGTAGCCCGGCGCGACAAGAGCCGCGTAGAGGACCGTGGAGACGATCGACACGGCCAGGGCGTACCACCAGTACTCCGAGCGACGAGCGCGCCCGTTGAAGACCGCGTACTTGGACAGCACGGTCTTGATCGACTCGATGAAGGACATCGGGTAAATACCTCTCTCACGTTTTGTGCCGGAAATCTCCAGCAAGTGCGCACATAGTGTCCCGACGAGTCGCCGAACGCACAAGGGCCGAAACGGGGCAGAACTACCCTTGACATGCCAGACGCTCAGGTCGCCGGAGCGACCTGAGCGTCTGACACCTCGGGGGGCGGGCCCGAGTCAGGTGCCCGTCGCCGTGGGCTCCGGGTAGTACTGCGCGTACTTGCGGCGGTAGTTCTGCGTGATCGCCTCGACGATGAGCCGGCGCTTGAGGCCGGAGTCACGGTCGTACTTCAGGGGGTTGATCACGTCGCCGCTCGCCTTGAGCGCCTTGAGCCGGGACTTGAGCTCCGGGTCCAGGACGTACTTGGCCAGCAGGCCGAACGGCACCACCGTGTACAGCACGTCGCGCACGGCACGCACCGGGCGGATCGGCCGGTGCAGCACCCAGTCCTCCACCAGCACGCGGGCCACGTTCGCCCCGCCCGCCGTGACGTAGTAGTTGTTGCGCCCGATGCGTGGGTTCACCTCGAAGTACACGTGCTGCCCCGTGCGCGGGTCCAGCTTGTAGTCGAAGTTCGCGAACCCCACGTAGCCGGTCGCGTCGAGGAACCGGGTGGCCGCCTCCATGGCGTCGTCGTACGCCTCCACCAGGATGGCCGCCGGGATGCCCAGCGTGCCGGGCGTGTGCTCCTCCAGGAGCACCCGCCCGGTCGCCAGCAGCGTCACCTCGCCCGACGTGTCGCGGTAGGCGGTCAGGGACCGCATCTGCGTCTCGTCGCCGGGGATGAACTCCTGCACCAGGAACGTGCCGGGGAACTCCGCGTCGGCGAGGTTACCCAGCACCTCCTCGAGCTCTGCGCGCGAGTCGAGGTGATGGATCTTCGCCTTGCCCGGGAAGTCCACGTAGTACCACTCGGCGCTGTTCGACGGCTTGCCCACCACGGGGTACTGCAGGTCCACCTCGAGGGTGGGCACCGCCGCACGGCCGCCGTCGGCGACCAGCTTGGCGATGTCGACCGCCACGGTGCGCGGCGTCGGGATGCCGAGCTGGTCGCACACCTGCGCGAAGCCCTCCTTGCTGCTGACCTGCTCCAGCACCGGCAGCGACGGGTACGGCGCCACGTAGCCCGCCGCCTCCAGCCGCTCCCGGTTGAGGATGACCGTGCGCACGTGCCAGTCCGCGTTGGTCAGCAGGATCAGGACCTTGTCCCGGTGCTGCTGGGCGATGCCCTCGAGGGTCGAGAGGAAGACCTCCGTCTCGTCCAGGCCGGGCACCACCATGTTCTCGGCGATCGCCGAGTCCTGCATCGCACGGGTGGCGACCTTGGACAGCACCACGGAGCGCACGCCGTACTGCTCGTGGAACGCACGCACCAGGGCGTACATCCCGACGTCGCCGCCGACTCCCACCACCATCATGTCCGGGACGGGGACCTCTCCGCCGCCGCCGCCCGTCGCCCCCGGGTCCGCGGGGATACCCGTCACGCCTCGGCCTCCGTGCGGTCTCCCGACCACTCGGTGTGGAACGTGCCCTCGCGGTCGACGCGCTTGTAGGTGTGCGCCCCGAAGAAGTCGCGCTGCGCCTGCACCAGGGCGGCGGGGAGCCGCTCGGCGCGGACGCCGTCGTAGTACGCCAGCGACGACGAGAACGCCGGCGCGGGCACGCCGTTCTGGGCGGCACCGGCCACGATGCGGCGCCACGCGGGCAGGCCGCTCGCGACGGCGTCGGTGAAGTACGGGTCCGCCAGCAGCAGGGGGAGGTCGCCGTCGCGCTCGTACGCCTCGGTGATCCGGTCCAGGAACCGGGCGCGGATGATGCAGCCGCCGCGCCAGATGCGGGCCATCGCGCCGCGGTCGATCGCCCAGTCGTACTCCGCGGCGGCCGCCGCGATCTGGTCGAAGCCCTGCGAGTAGGCGACGACCTTCGAGGCGTACAGGGCCAGGCGGACGTCCTCGATGAAGGCGTCCCGGTCCTTGACCTCCCACTCCTGCGCGTGCGCGGGCAGCGCCGCACGGCCGGCCGCGCGCTGCGGCACCGAGCCGGACAGCGAGCGGGCGAACGTGGCCTCCGCGATCCCGGTGATCGGCACGCCCACGTCCAGGCCGTTCTGCACGGTCCAGCGGCCCGTGCCCTTCTGCTCCGCCTGGTCCAGCACGATGTCGACGAACGCCTTGCCGGTCTCGGCGTCCACGTGCTGCAGCACGTCGGCGGTGATCTCGATCAGGAACGACTCCAGGTCGCCCGTGTTCCACTGCGCGAAGATCTCGCCGATCTCAGCGGCCGTGGCACCCAGACCCTGGCGCAGCAGGTCGTACGCCTCGGCGATGAGCTGCATGTCCGCGTACTCGATGCCGTTGTGCACCATCTTGACGAAGTGCCCGGCGCCGTCGGAGCCCACGTACGTGCAGCAGGGCACGCCGTCGACCTTCGCGGAGATGTCCTCCAGGATGGGCCCGAGGGACTCGTACGACTCGGGCGTGCCGCCCGGCATGATGGACGGGCCGTTCAGCGCGCCCTCCTCGCCGCCGGACACACCGGTACCCACGAAGTGCAGGCCGTGCTCCTTGAGGGCGGCCTCGCGCCGGATCGTGTCCGGGAAGTGCGCGTTGCCGGCGTCGACGACGATGTCGCCCTCCTCCAGGAGGGGGATCAGCTCGTCGATGACGGCGTCCGTCGGACCGCCGGCCTTGACCATGACGACCACCTTGCGCGGCCGCTCGAGCGACGCGACGAAGTCGGCCATCGTCTCGCTCGGCACGAACTCGCCGTCGCTGCCGTGCTCGGTGACGAGCGACTCGGTCTTCGCGTACGAACGGTTGTGGACCGCCACCGTGTAGCCGTGGCGGGCGAAGTTACGCGCGAGGTTGCGCCCCATCACCGCCAGCCCGGTGACGCCGATCTGTGCTGTGCCTGACACGTTTCTTGCTCCTTCTGCCGTGGGAACAGGCCGGCGTACGCGCAGGGCGCGCCGTGACCCGCGGCCAGCCTAGTAGCCAGCGGTACCGGCAGGTCGGCGCCGTCCGGCGGGCGGGCAGGTCACGATCCGGCGACGGCCGCGCGCCTCCACCCCGCTGCAGCCACGCGGACGTACCGTGAAGTGATGACCAGCGGCCCGCCCACCGGCGTCCCCGTCGACTTCGCAGCAGCCCTCGCCGACCTGCGGCGTCAGGCCTTGCGCGCCGAGGTGCGCCTCACGGAGATCCCGGCCCCGCGCCGGGTGGCCCCGTTCAGCGTGGCGCTCTCGGGCGACGTGCTGCCCGGCACACCGCCGGGGCGAACCGACCAGGACAGACCCGACGACCACGACCACGCCGAGGAGCCGCTCGCCACCGGCCGCTTCGTCGTCCTGCACGACCCGGCGGGCCAGGAGGCCTGGCACGGCACCTTCCGCGTGGTGACGCTCGTGCGCGCGACGCTCGAGCCCGAGATGGCCGCCGACCCCATGCTGGCCGACGTCGCCTGGTCCTGGGTGGGCGAGTGCCTCGAGTCCGCGGGCCTCGTCCCGGGCACCGACACCGTGGCCGACGGCGGCACCGTCACCCGGGTGCTGTCGCAGAGCTACGGCGCGCTGGAGGGCACGCCCGGCGCGGTGGACCTCGAGATCCGCGCGTCGTGGACGCCGCTCGACACCCGGCTCGGCACCCACCTGAGCGCGTGGGCCGCCCTGCTCACCATGGCGGCGGGCGTACCCCCGCTGCCCGAGGGGGTCGCGGCGCTCACCAGGCGGTTTACCGACCGTTCGAGGCAACGCCATACGGTAGGTCCATGACCACCACGGAGCGAGGAGTCCCTGCGGAGACATCGACGCCCGTGCCGGCCCCCGTCACCCCCCTGACCGAGCCCGCCGACGGGCTGCCCGACGTGGTGGCGACCGACGGTGCGTTCGCGCGCGTCGTCGAGGCGTTCGCCGCCGGCTCGGGGCCGGTCGCCGCCGACGCCGAGCGCGCCTCCGGGTACCGGTACGGTCAGGCGACGTACCTGGTCCAGGTGCGACGTGCGGGCGCGGGCACGGCACTGATCGACCCGGTGGGTGTCCCGGACCTCTCGCCGCTGACCGAGGCCGTCGGGGACGCCGAGTTCGTGCTGCACGCCGCCTCCCAGGACCTGCCCGGGTTCGCCGAGCACGGCCTGCGCCCGGCGCGCGTCTTCGACACCGAGCTCGCCGCGCGGCTGCTCGGCATGGAGCGGGTGGGGCTGGCCGCGGTGGTGGCCGAGGTGCTGGGCCTGGGGCTGGCGAAGGAGCACTCGGCGGTCGACTGGTCCACGCGCCCCCTGCCGGAGGACTGGCTGCGGTACGCCGCCCTCGACGTCGAGGTGCTGGTGGAGCTGCGCGACCGGCTCGCCGAACGGCTCGAGGCGGCCGGCAAGACGGAGTGGGCGGCGCAGGAGTTCGAGGCGGTGCGCACCGCCGCCCCGCCGGCGCCGCGGGTCGACCCGTGGCGGCGCACGTCCGGCATGCACGTGCTGCGCAACCCGCGCCAGGTCGCCGCCGTCCGGGCGATGTGGATCGCCCGCGACGCCAGCGCCCAGGCGCGGGACATCTCGCCCGGCCGGGTGCTGCCCGACCGGGCGATCGTCGCGGCGGCCAAGGCCATGCCGAAGACCGCCGGCCAGCTCGTGGCCCTGCCGGAGTTCGCGGGCAAGGGCACCAAGCGCCGCGCGGCGTACTGGCAGAAGGCGATCGACGAGGCACGCGCCCTCCCCGACGCCGAGCTGCCCTCCGTCCGTGGCCCGCGCTCGGACGGTCCCCCACCGCCACGCACCTGGGGTGACCGGGACGCGGCCGCGGCCCGGCGCCTCACGGCGGCGCGCGAGCTCGTGACCTCGCTCTCCGAGGACCTGAACGTCCCCGTGGAGAACCTGCTCCAGCCCGACGCGCTGCGCCGCCTGTGCTGGACCCCGCCGGTCCCCGCCGACGCCGTCGGCATCGGCGAGTTCCTGCGGGGCCGTGGGGCTCGCGCCTGGCAGGTCGGCCTGCTGGCGGGCGGCCTGGAGCGGGTGTTCGCCGAGGCAGAGCGCGAACCGGTGTGAAGGTGGCACGCCCACCCCAGTAGAGTCGTCCCCATGCCAGCCCTGTCGGAGCCCATCACGCTCGCCGTCGACGTCGTCACCGATCCTTCGACCTGGGACCGCGAGGTCCTCGCCCTGGGCGGGCACCCGCTCCAGCTGTGGGGATGGGGCGAGGTCAAGGCGGCGGGCAACTGGCGGGCGCACCGGCTGCGCGTGACGGAGGACGGCACCACCGTCGGCCTGGCTCAGCTGCTCGTGCGGCCGCTGCCGGCGCAGTTCCGGGCCCTGTCGTACATACCGCGCGGCCCCGTCGTCGCGCACCACGACGGCGAGACGGCCCAGGCCGTGTTCGGCGTCGGCGACAGCGCCACCCGCAACGCCGTGACGAACACCGTCGTGGAGTGGGCGCGCGAGAACGTGGGCGGCGTCGGCATCACCATCGAGCCGGACTGGCCCGCGGGCACCCAGCTGGACCTGGCCGGGCGGCGGTACGCACCCAACCAGATCCTCATCCCGAGCACGCTGATCCTCGACCTGACCAAGTCGGGACCCGAGCTGCTGGCCGACATGCGCAAGTCCACGCGCTACGAGATCCGCAAGGGTGGCCGGTCCGGCCTCGACATCCGCCGGGTCACGGAGGAGAAGGAGGTGCTGCGCGTGCTCGACGTCTACAAGGAGACCGCCCAGCGTGCCGGCTTCGCCATCCACTCCGACGAGTACTACCTGGACATCCACCGCTCGCTGGGCGAGCAGTCGGTGCTGGTGGCCACGTACGTCGACGACGTGCCGGCCTGCTTCGCGTGGTGCGTCAACTCCGCCAGCACCTCGTTCCTGCTGTACGGCGGCGGCAACGACGCCGGGCGCAAGGCCACGGCCACCGCGCCGACCTACTGGCGCACCATCGAGATCGCCCAGGAGCAGGGCCTCGTGCGGTACGACATGAACGGCCTGCTCAACGACGGCATCAGCGACTTCAAGAAGAGTTTCGCCAAGCACACCGACGAGCTGGTCGGTTCGATCGACGTCGCGTTCTCCCGCTGGTACAACACGTGGAACACCGCACTGCCGACCGCCAAGCGCGTGGTCCGCAGGCTCCGCGGCAACGGCTGACCCCCGCGCCCGCCGGCGCCCCGCAGCCCGCCTCTACCCAGTGATTCGGCTCGAAAACCCGCACGTTCCGGGCCGAATCGCTGGGTAGGGGCGGGCTCCGTGCGTTCACCGCGAAGTTCGCGCGTACCCAGCGATTCCGCCCGTGGCCCCCGCCGAGTTCGGGCCGAATCGCAGGGTTGGCGCGCGCCGGGCCCCTCACCGCACGGGGCGAGACCGCGTTCCAATGGGACTCAGACCCGGTATCAGAACCTGCGTGCTTTTTACCGGTACTCGCGGTAGCGTGTATCTCGATCCAGCGGCGCCGCTCACCGGACGTCGCCGTCTTCGAAAACCAGGAGTTCTGCTGATGACCGCAGCCCCGGAAACACCGCGTGCCCGCCGTGCGGTACGTGACGTCGTCTTTGTCGACGGCGCCCGTACGCCCTTCGGCAAGGCCAAGCCCGACGGCCTCTACGCAGAGACGCGTGCCGACGACCTGATCGTGAAGGTGGTACGCGAGCTGCTGCGGCGCCACCCCGAGCTCCCCCCGGAGCGGATCGACGAGGTGGCCATCGCCGCCACCACCCAGCAGGGCGACCAGGGCCTCACGCTCGGCCGCACCGTCGGCATGCTCGCCGGTCTCCCCCAGTCCGTGCCGGGCTACGCGATCGACCGCATGTGCGCCGGCGCCATGACCGCCGCCACGACCACGGCCGCGGGCATAGCGATGGGCGCCGCCGACGTCGTGATCGCGGGTGGTGTCGAGCACATGGGCCGTCACCCGATGGGCTTCGACGCCGACGTCAACCCGCGGTTCGTCGCCGAGAAGCTCGTCGACCCGCAGGCCCTGAACATGGGCGTGACCGCGGAGAACCTGCACGACAAGTTCCCGCACCTCACCAAGGAGCGCGCCGACCGGTTCGCCGTCGAGTCGCAGGCCAAGTACGCCAAGGCGCTGGCCAACGGCAACATCGACGCCGACCTGGTACCGGTCGCGGTCCGCTCCGCCGAGCAGGGCTGGGGCCTGGCGACCACCGACGAGCTGCCGCGCCCGGAGACCACCTTCGAGTCCATCCAGGGCCTCAAGACGCCGTTCCGGGCGGGCGGCCGGGTCACCCCGGCGACGTCGTCCCCCCTGACCGACGGCGCCACCGGCGCCATCCTCGCGGCCGGCGACGTCGTCGCCGAGCTGGGCCTGCCCGCCCGGATGCGCATGGTGTCGTACGGTTTCGCCGGCGTACCACCCGAGATCATGGGCTACGGCCCCGTGCCCTCCACCGAGAAGGCGCTCAGGACCGCGGGCCTCACGATCGACGACATCGGCCTGTTCGAGCTGAACGAGGCCTTCGCGGTGCAGGTGCTGTCCTTCCTGGACCACTACGGCATCGCGGACGACGACCCGCGCGTGAACCCGTACGGCGGCGCCATCGCCATGGGCCACCCGCTGGCCAGCTCGGGCGTGCGCCTGATGACGCAGCTCGCCCGGCAGTTCGAGCAGCACCCCGAGGTCCGCTACGGGCTCACCGCGATGTGCGTGGGCCTGGGCCAGGGTGGCAGCGTCATCTGGGAGAACCCGCACCACGCCGACTACTCCGGCCACACGGACGAGGAGAACTGACCCGTGTCTGAGACCCCCACCCCCGCTGCTCCCACCGAGCGCGTCACCCACTCCCTGGTCCGCGACGTGCGGATGCCCGGCGGCGCCGGCACCCTCGCGCTGGTCACGCTCGACAACGGCCTCGACCACACGAAGCCGAACACCCTCGGGCCGGCCGGCATGGCCGAGCTCAAGGCAGCCCTCGAGGTGGTCCGCACACGCGCCGAGGCCGGCGAGATCGCGGCCGTCGGCGTCACGGGCAAGCCCTACTTCGTCGCGGCCGGCGCGGACCTCAAGGGCATCACCTCCGTGGGCAACCACGACGAGGCCCTCGAGCTGGGCCGCATGGGCCACGCCGCCTACACGATCCTCGGCGACCTGCGCGCGACGACCGGTGTGCCGACCTTCGCGTTCGTCAACGGCCTGGCGCTGGGCGGCGGCCTCGAGGTCGCGCTGAACTGCGACTACCGCACCGTGGCGTCCGACGCCGCCGCGCTCGGACTCCCCGAGACCGGCATCGGCCTCATCCCGGGCTGGGGCGGCGCCTACCTGGTGCCCCGCCTCGTCGGCATCGAGAAGGCGGTCGAGGTCATCCTCACGCGGCCGGCGGCGAACAAGCCGTACAAGCCCGCCGAGGCCCTGCAGATCGGCCTGGTCGACGAGCTGTTCGAGGCCGCCGACTTCCTGGAGCAGTCCATCGTCTGGGCCGCCAAGGTGGTCACGGGCGAGGTCGAGGTCCCGCGCCGCGAGCTCGACCCGCAGCCCGTGTGGGACGCGGTCGTCTCCGCGACGAAGGACCGGCTCGACGCCGTCGTCGGCACCTCGCGCCCCGCCCCGCACCGCGCGCTGGAGCTCCTCGCCGGCGCCCGGAACGCGACCAGGGCGGACGCGTTCACCGCGGAGGACCAGGCCCTCGCGGACCTGATCATGTCCGACGAGATGCGTGCCAGCATCTACGCGTTCAACCTCGTCGGTGGCGGCAAGAAGCCGCAGGGCGCGCCGGACCCGAAGCTGGCCCGGCCCGTCACGCGCGTCGGCGTCGTCGGTGCCGGCCTGATGGCCGCGCAGATGGCGTTCCTCTTCGCGCAGCGCCTCGGCGTCCCGGTCGTGATGCGCGACCTGGACCAGGAGCGCGTGGACAAGGGCCTGGCGTTCGTGCGTGAGACCGCCGAGAAGCTGGCCTCCCGTGGGCGGCTGGCGCCCGACGCGGCCCACCGCATCGTCGCGTCGGTGACCGGCACCACGGACATCGACGAGTTCGCCTCGTGCGACTTCGTGATCGAGGCCGTCACCGAGGTCATGGCGCTCAAGAAGAAGGTGTTCGCCGAGCTGGAGGGCATCCTCGACCCCGAGGCGATCCTGGCGACCAACACCTCCGCGCTGTCGGTCAGCGAGATGGCCGCCGACCTGGCGCACCCCGAGCGCGTGGTCGGCATCCACTTCTTCAACCCGGTGGCCCAGATGCCGCTGGTCGAGGTGATCAACGCCGAGCAGACCTCCGACGAGGCGCTCGCCACCGCGTTCGCGATCACCAAGAAGCTCCGCAAGACGGCGATCATGTCGGCCGACCGCCCCGGCTTCATCGTCAACCGCCTGCTGCTCCTCGTGATGGGCCAGGTCCTGGACGCCATCGAGGGTGGGACGCCCGTCGAGGTGGCCGACCGGGCGCTCGCGCCGCTCGGCTTCCCGATGCCGACCTTCGAGCTGACCGACCTGGTCGGTCCCGCGGTCGCGCACCACGTGCTCACCTCGCTGCGGGAGAACCTCGGCGAGCGCATCCCGGAGTCGCCGGGCCTGGCCAAGATCGTCGAGGACGGCACCCGGGTCGTGCTGGACGCCCCCGCCAAGGGCCTGCCCAAGCCGGTCGATCCCGCCATCCAGGCGTACTTCGGCGAGGCGCTGAGCCCGGGCGAGCCCGGCCGGCGCGGCGAGAGCGTGCTCGACGCCGACGGCGTGCTCGACTCGGTGCTCACGGCGCTGACCACCGAGATCGGTCTCATGCTGGACGAGGGCGTCGTGCCCGGCCCGGAGCAGATCGACCTCGCGATGATCCTCGGCGCCGGCTGGGGATTCCACACGGGCGGCATCACGCCGTACCTGGACCGCACGGGCTACAGCGAGAAGGTGCTGGGCAAGCGGTTCCTGCCCGACGGCGTGGCGAACGTCCCCGCCTGACGAGCCGGAGCAGCTGAGCTCCACCCGGGACCCTCCGGCGACGAGCACGCAAACTCGCGTGCTCGTTGTCGGGGGGTCCCGCTACGCTCTTCGAACATGACAGACGCCGGGCAAGGCACCCACGCGCACTACGTCGTCATCGGCGACAACCCTCTTGCCTACCGCCTGACGCGTGCGCTCAGCACGCGGTTCAAGGGCACCGTGACCGTGATCGTCCCGGACGCCACCTCCCGGTACGCGCAGGAGATGAGCGCCGTCGACGGGGTCACCCTGCTCGAGGCGGGACGCATCGACGAGGAGGTCCTCACCGACGCGGGTGCGGACCGCGCGGCGGCCGCGGCGCTCGTGCACCAGGACGACGGCGGCAACGTCGCCCTCGCCCTGCTGCTCCGCGAGGCCTGGCCGGAGCTGCACGTCGTGGTCCGGATCTTCGACGGGTCGCTCGGCCGGCACCTGGAGCGCGACCACTGCACCGTCCTATCCGCCTCGGCGTTCGCGGCCCCCGAGATCGTCGGCGCGGCGCTGCGGCGCCTCATCCGTCTCCCCGTGCAGCACCGCCGCCTGGTCGCCGTCGCGGACGGCGAGACCGAGCTGTCGACCCGCATGGTCCTGTTCGCGACCGCGAAGGACGGCACCGTCACGGCGCTGCCGAGCGCGGAGGACCTGAAGGACCTCCGGCCGAAGGTGCATCTCGCGGACGCCGCCGAGGAGGACGTGCTGCCGGAGATCAAGGCCGACCTCGAGCCCGACGAGGACGAGGTGGACCCCCACCGTCGGCGCCGGTTCGGCGAGTACCTCCGCACCCTCGCGATCACCTCGGGCTGGAACCTGCTGCTCGCGGCGGGCGTCCTGCTCGTGGTCGTCCTGATCGGTGCCGTGACGATCCGGCTCGCCACCGGCTCGTCGTGGGCCGGCGCGCTGTACGAGGCGGTGCTGCCGTCCCTGGCCGGCAGCGACCCGGACCACGAGGCGAACCCGGTGGTCAAGGTCACCCAGGTCGCCCTGACGATCGTGAGCGTCGCCGTCATCCCCTGGGTCGCCGGTGTGGTGGTCGACGGCGTGGTGCGCACCCAGCGGCTGCTCGACACGGGGTCTCCGCTGCACCCCATGGCCGACCACGTGGTGGTCGTGGGGCTCGGCGACCTCGGCACCCGCATCGTGCGGTCCCTGGACCGGCGCGGCGTGCCGGTGGTCGCCGTGGACTTCGACGAGTCGGCGCGCGGCATAGCGGTCGCCCGCGCCCGCGACGTCCCCGTCGTGATCGGTGACGCCCGCCGGGCGGCGACCCTGCGCGCCGCGTACGTGGATGCTGCCCAGGCCATCGTGGTGGTCACGAGCGGCGGCGCCACGACCATCGGTATCGGCTTCGCCGCCCGGTCGATCCCCCGGTCCAAGGACGGGCCGCGCCGGCTGCGGACGGTCCTGCGCGTCTTCGACAAGGACCTGTCCCGGCGTATCCGGCGCGAGATCCCCGACTCGGTGGGGCTCAGCTCCTCGTTCCTCGCCGCGCCGTCGTTCGCCGCCGCGATGATCGGCCAGGAGGTCAAGGCGACGGTGCCGTACCTGGACCGGGTGCTGGTGCTCGCCGAGATCATGATCATGGAGGGCAGCGAGCTCGCCACCATGCACCCGACCGCCGTCGACTTCGACGGCGCCCAGGAGAACGGCGACGAGGTGAAGAGCCGGCTGCTGGCGATCCGCACCAAGCACCTCGGGGGCGGGGGCGGCGGCCGCACGATCGAGCCGTCGGAGGGGTGGTACCTGACCGGCGGGACCACGATCGTGGTCGTCGCGACCACCGCAGGGCTCCGGCGCCTGCGGGAGCTGGCCCGCGTTCCCGTCCCGCGGGCACAGGTCGCCACCGGCCTGAACGGCTGACCCGAGATCGGCCCGTTCGCCGGTCCACCGGGCGCATAGCCTCGAGCCATGCAGAACGGTCTCAGCGTGCCGCAGGGCGCCGCGCTCACGCTCGGCGCCATGCTCGGCACCGGTGTCATCTCGCTCCCCGCCCTCGCCGCCGACGTCGCCGGCCCGGCCTCCCTGGTGGCGTGGGCGGCACTCGTCCTCCTGTCGATCCCGCTCGCCACGACGTTCGCGGCCCTCGGAGCACGGCACCCCGACGGCGGCGGCGTGGCCACGTACGCCCGCCTCGCGTTCGGCGAGCGGGCGTCCACCATGGTCGGCTGGGCCTTCTACGCGACCATCGCGGCCGGTGCCCCCGCCGCCGCGGGCTTCGCCGGTGCCTACGTCGCCGACGCCACCGGCGGCGGGCCGGCCACCGCACTGGCCACCACCCTCGCCATCATCGCTGCGTGCGCCACGATGAACTGGTTCGACCTGCGGGTCTCCGGCACCGTGCAGCTCGCGATCGCGGGCGCGGTAGCGCTGCTGCTGGCCGTTGCCGTCGTGGTGTCGCTGCCCCACGCGCAGCCCGCCCACCTGACGCCGTTCGCGCCGCACGGCTGGGGCGCCGTCGGCGCGGCGGCTGCACTGCTGGTCTGGGCCTTCGCCGGGTGGGAGATCCTGGGCTCGCTGTCGGCCGAGTACCGCCGGCCCGCCCGCGACATCCCCCGCGCCACGGCGATCGCCGTGGCCGTCGTGGGCGCGCTCTACCTGGGGGTCGCCTTCGCCACGGTCACGGCGCTCGGTCCCGCTCCGGGGCCCGCACCGCTCTCTGACCTGCTCGTGCTCGGGTTCGGCGAGCCCGCCCGGCCCGTGACCACGGTGCTGGCCGTGCTGCTGACCGTCGGCGCGATCAACGTCTACTTCGCGGGCGGCAGCCGGATCGGCGCCGCGCTCGCCCGGGACGGCGGCCTTCCCCGGTGGCTCGCCGCCCGGCCGGACCGGCCGCCCCGCCGGTCGCTGGCCCTGCTCACCACGCTGGCCGTCGGTACGACCGCGGTGCTGGCCGCCCTGCGCCTGCCCACCGACGCAGTGGTCCCCATGGCCTCCGCCACGTTCTCGCTGCTCTACCTGGTGGGTGCGGCCGCGGCCCTGCGCCTCCTGCCTCGCGGGGGCATCGCCTGGTGGTGCGCGGCCGTGTCGCTGCTGGCCGCGCTCGGCCTGCTCGTCATGACGGGACCGCACATGACGGGTCCGCTGCTCGCCGCACTGGGCGGACTCGCCTGGTCGACCTGGCGCCGGCGCCGGGCCCGGACCGCGACCCCCGTCACGGTGCCAGCAGACGACCCAGCGCCTGAATGCCTGGCCGGATCGAGCTCGTGACCGCACCACCGATCCCGAGCACCACCCCGTCACGGTGGGCACCGACCGCGAAGGCGGCAAGGGGCTCGACGGCGACCGACCGGCGTCGGGCGCGGTTCGCCAGCGTCCGCGCGCCGACCGGGGCGTCGTCCGGCAGATGGGCCGCGACGTGCAGCCCTGCCGCCGTCGGGACGGGTTCGACCGGGAGCCCGCCCAGGGCGTCCAGCAGGATGTCGTGCCGCTCCGCGTAGTGCGCGGACGCCTTCCGGACGTGCCGGGCCAGCAGGCCGTCGTCGATGAAGCGGGCGAGCGCGCCCTGCACGTGCACGGCCCCGTGGCCGTCGGTGAGCTGCCGGGCCGCGAGCAGGGCGTCGCGCAGCGACGCCGGCGCCACCAGGTACCCCACCCGCAGGCCTGGCAGCAGCGACTTCGAGAACGTGCCGACGTAGACCACGTGCCCCTCCCGGTCGAGAGCCTGCAACGACTCCAGCGGACGGCGGGCACGGCGGAACTCGCTGTCGTAGTCGTCCTCGACCACCGCAGCCCCGTGCCGCGCCGCGTGCGCCAGGAGCGCACGGCGCCGGGCGAGCGACAGCGGCATCCCCAGGGGGAACTGGTGCGACGGGGTCGTGTACACGAGCCGGGCCTGGGTCGGGATCCGGTCGACGACGATGCCTTCCGCGTCGACCGGCACCGGCACCACGCGCGCGCCGTGCAGCGCGAAGAGCTCACGCGCGTCCGGGTAGCCAGGGTCCTCCATCGCCACGACGTCCCCGGGCTCGAGCAGCACCCGCGCCACGAGGTCGAGCGCCTGCTGCGCGCCGGTCGTCGCGATCACGTCGTCGGGCCCCGCGTGGACGCCGCGGGAGCCGGCCACGTAGCGGGCGACCGCCGCCCGGAACCGCGGCAGTCCCGCCGGGCCGCCATAGGCGCCGGCGGCGGGTCCGCCCGAGCGCGACTCCGCGGCCAGCAGGCGGCGCCAGGTGTCGAACGGAAAGAGGCTCGCGTCCGGGATGCCCACCCGGAAGTCGTACGTGGGGACGGGCACGTCGCCGCTCGTCGGGCGAGCGGTCCAGCGCCAGCCCGCGCGCGGGCGCAGAGCGCTCGGCCCCCGACGCGGTGCGGGGGGCGTGTCGCTCGCGGCTGCCGTGGCGAACGTGCCGGATCCGGTCCGCGCCTCCAGGAAGCCCTCCGCGACGAGCCGCTCGTAGGCGGTGGCGACGCTCGCGCGCGAGACGCCGAGGTCGTCGGCGAGCACCCGGGTCGAGGGGAGCTGCTCCCCCGCCCGCACCCTGCCCGAGGTCAGTGCCGTGTGCAGCGCGCGATAGATGGCGTCGGTACGCCCGGTGCGCTGACTCAGATCCACGGCGAGGTCCACCCGCCGATCATGGCCCATCCCACCCTCCGCCGTCCGCCCGCGCCGAATTCCCTTTCCTCGGCCGGGCGGAGCCGCTTGAATACCTTCCGACATGACTACGTACTACACGTCCGACCAACATTTCGGACACCTGAACATCATTCGGTTCTGCGACCGCCCGTTCCCCGGCGTCCCCGCGATGAACGCCCGGCTCGTGCAGCTCTGGAACGACACGGTCACCGACGACGACACCGTCTGGGTGCTGGGCGACGTGGCCCTCGGCGCCCTCGGCGAGTCGCTGGCCGGCATCGGCCGGCTGGCCGGGCGCAAGATCCTGGTGCCGGGCAACCACGACCGCTGCTGGGAGGGCGATCGCGCCCTGCGCAAGGGCGATCCGGAGGCCCGCGAGCGGCGTCGGACGGCAGCTCGGCAGCGGTACCTGGCCGCAGGCTTCGCGGAGATCAACGACCGGCCCGGTCCGGTGTCCGTGGGCGGGCAGCGCGCCGCGCTGTCGCACTTCCCGTTCGAGGGCGACTCGCACGGGGCGGACCGGTTCGTCGAGTACCGGCCGGTGGACGACGGCGGGTGGGTGGTGCACGGCCACGTGCACGACACGTGGCGGCAGCGCGGGCGCCAGATCAACGTCGGCGTCGATGCCTGGGGCGGGCGGCCTGTTGCCGCCGAGACCATCGAGAGGCTGATCGCCGACGGCCCTCGCGACCTGGCGCCGCTGGGCTGGGTCTGACCCGGCTGAAGCCCGGACATGACAAGAGCGCACGTTCTCCGGTGACGAACGTGCGCTCAGGCATCAGGGTGCGCGGCGCCGCCGGTACGCGAAGCACACGCACTGCGTCAGCGGAAGCGCCAGGGCGCCCGCCGCGCGGGGGTCATGCGGATACGAGGGACTCCGAGTCGCGGTGCTCACGGTCCGACTTGTAGGACGCGATCTCTGCTGCGTTGAACATGAGGTCCGCCCCGACCATGTGATAGTCGATCTCACCTGCCTCGAGAAGATCGATGACGTGCAGCTTCGACACCCCCAGCAACCGCGCCGCTTCGAGCGCGGTCAGATCGTGGTCCGGGCTGCTGACTCCTGCTTCCAATGTGATTTCGTTCACACGCTCAGTCTTGCGCGTCGACGCGGCCGGAGTCCAGTCGAATCGGTGCGAGTTTTGATATCCGACGGTGATTCTTTTCTCCGTGACAACGTCCGTCGCGGTAATTGATCTCGCACACCCGGAGAGCGTGAACGCGCGGGCGGGCAAGGTGTGACACGATTGGTGCCATTCCGCCGGCCCATCTGGGCGCGGCGGTTTTCCTGTCAATTGGCGGATCGAAACGATCCATCGCGCGCGAGGGGGATGGATGGCCACGCCGTCCGCAGAGCCCGTACTGATTCCAGCCGGCAGTGCCACCTCTCCTGACCTGCAGTCCATTCTTGACATCAATCGCGCCGCATATGATGCCCTTGCCAGCACCTACAAGGGCACCGCAGAGGTTCGTCAAGAGAACGCCAAAAAATGGCTGCTCCAGCGACTTCCGCGGACGAGTGCCGGCGCTCGTCCCACGGCGCTGGACATCGGCTGCGCGGACGGCACCCACTCCCGGGTCCTGTCCGCGCTGGGCTACGTCGTCACCGGCGTCGACTTCTCCGCGTCCATGATCGCTGCCGCCCGGCAGCTGACGGAGGACCCGACCCTGCCGAACAAGCCGGCGCTGCTGCACGGCGAGTTCTTGGCGGGCCGGTACGTCGACGAGGCCGGGACGGACGTGCCGCTCGACGGCACGTCGTTCGACCTCGTGCTTGCCACCGCGTTCGTCCACCTCTTCCCGCCCGAGGCGGACGACGAGGCCGTGCACAAGGTCCTCGCCCACGTCGCCCCGGGCGGGACCGCACTGATCTCCACCACCGCCGCGCTCTCGAACCGGCAGGGCCTCGAGATCAAGGCGGGCCTGGACGGCCGGGTGACGCGCCGGTGGCGGAACCACTACACGCTCGAGTACTTCGTCTGGCTCGTCGGCGAAGCCGCACGCGACGTCTACGGTGCCAGGGTTCCGGTACAGCCCTGGGTCGTCGTCGACCCGGACTCGGACGGGAAGCTCTGGATCGACGTCGTCGTGCGCCGGCCGGACTGATCACACCCTCTGGAACCCCCGGTACACGGCAGTACGCAGCTCGACCGCGTACGGCTCCAGAGCCGGCATCCGGAGCCGTTCCGCCGCCTCGATCTCCGCCTCGACGTCATAGGGCACCCGGATGAGCTGCAGCCCGAACGGAGCGGGTCCCGGCTCGTCGACGACGCCCTCCAGGATCGCGTAGCTGGGAACCGGCTCGTCCAACGGGTTGCCCACGCTGCCGACGTTGAACAGGGTGCGCCCACGCTCGACGTGGACGAAGGCGTCGTGGATGTCGCCGTAGCCGACCATCGACGGCACCGGGCCCGCACCCGTCATCGCGGTGTTGCGGAACATGCCCGCGAACTCCTCGGCCGCGTGCCTGGCATGCACGCGCACGTGCGGGCTCGTCGCGGAAGCGTGGAACAGCCGGATCCGCCGTCCGCTGACCAGGAGGTCGTGGCTCAGCGGCAGCGCCTTCAGCCAGTCCCGCTGGTCCTGGCGCAGCTCGTTGCGCCACCAGATCATCTCGGTCGCCGACTCGTCGCTCCACACCGGCAGATGATCGTCCCAGTTGCCGCGGATGTTGACGTCGCACTCGGCGCCGCACCGATCGACCGCAGCGCTGCCTCGCGGTCCCTTTCCGACGAAGTCGCCGAGGTTGATGATCTGATCGACCCCACGCGACCCGATGTCGTCGAGTACCGCGTCGAGCGCGGTGAGGTTACCGTGCACGTCGCTGATCAGGGCAATGCGCTCCAGGGACACGCACTGGATCGTGCCACACCTCGCGGTGGACGGGCGAAGCCCGCCGGCCCGTCACGCGGTGGGCCCCGGACGCTCGGCGTCCCCGCCCAGCGCCTGCCGCTCGTCACCGCGGGTCAGGGCCGGCGGGCGGCGCTGAGCCGGCACCGGGTGCCCGACGGCGAGGGAGAGCGAGTGCAGGACGTGGTGCAGGATCGGTGGGTTGAGGTCGTCACCGTCCTCGTACTGCGTCAGCCCGATACCGAGCCGCTCGATGGACTTGCGGTAGAGGTGGAACTCCACGTAACCGGACGCCTCGGCGGTACCGGGGTCCCGGATCGAGCCGCTGTACTGGACGGTGGTCCGGTACATATGAATGTTCAGCTGCCCCCGGCCTTCCGCGTTGATCTGGCGGGCCAGCCCCTCCAGCCGGTCGTGCGCCTGGCGGACCTGTCCGATGAACGCCTCGTCCCGGTCGTAGTACCCGTCGATGGTCGCGGCGATCGCGGGGTGGTCGACGAGCCACTCCGGGTCGACCTTGATGACGTCGACGTCCACGCCCCGGTTCACCATGGCCCAGATCAGGTTGGGGTCACGCGCGACGCTCGTCATGCCGAACCCGAAGACGACCACCTGGCGCCGAGCAGCCCGCCAGATGTCGAGCGACGCGTTCCGGTGCTCGCGGTCGGCGCTCACCCACTCGATGCCCCGGTACTGGCGCAGCTCGTTCAGCAGCCGTGCCCGCTCCAGCTCGGCCTCCCGTTCGACCCGCTGGCGGGCTGCGATCGTCTGCTCGAACAGATAGACGACGGCGATGACCACGGTCGCCACGGCCGTGCACCAGACGATCGGGACCGTCACCCGCTGCGGCATCACGTCGGGAATGAATGTCAGGACAAGATTCGACATCGCACCGAGCGCGACGACCAAGAGACTTCCCCGAGCCCAACCCTGCATACGAACCACCCCCAGGACTCGCGCACAACGACCTGGTATCTGCAACTCGATGCTAAAGCAATAAATCAGTCAAGTCTAGATAATGTCGAAGCATCGGTCTCCCGCTCGTCCGCCTCCGACCTGGCCTGCCGCGCCTCGTCGAACCGCTCCCGGTCGTGGAGCACGAGCGCGAGGGCGCGCAGCGCCTCCACCAGCTGTGGGCGGTACGTCGCCGGGCGCTCCGCGGCAAGGCTCCGGAGGAGCACCACCGCCTCGCTCGCGGGTGCCACCGCCTCCTCGCCCAGCTTGAGGGCCGCGAGGATCGCACTCAGGTTCCGCAGCGACCGTGCCAGCGGCAGTCGGTAGCGGCGCGGGTCCGTGCCGACGAGCTCACGCCAGGTCCGCACCGCCTCCCGTTCCGCGGCGAGGGCGTCCTCCGGCCGGTCCAGCCCGGAGCAGGTGGCACCGAGCGCCGACAACGCTCCCGCCAGCACGGCGGCGTGCCGTCGAGGGTCGTCGGCGGCGAGTCGCCGGCACACGTCCACCGCCTCGTGCTGCAGGCCGAGGCTCTCGTCCCACCTCCCGAGATCCGCGAGCCGGGTACCCAGCGCCTGGAGCGAGCACGCGAGGTCCGCCAGGTACCGGCCCGGGTTCTCCTGGGCGATCCGGCGCCTGATCGCGACGGCCTCTTCGAGACACCGCAACGCCTCCGCGGCCCGACTCTGGTCGGTGAGCACGTCGCCCAGAAGGCGCAGCGCGGCACCGAGGCCCGGCAGGTGTGCGTCCGGATCGGCGGCGGCGAGCCGCCGCCGGATCTCCAGGGCCTCCGCGGCGGCCGGCAGCGCCTCTGCGCCACGGCCCAGCACCAGGAGGCGCCGCGCCCCGTTCGTCAGGACCACGGCCAGCCCGTGGGCGAACCGGTCCGGATGACGGCCGGCGGCCGCGCACCACAGCGTCTCCGCCGCCGCACCCGGTGCGGGCAGGTCCGGCGGCAGCCCCAGCTCGGCGTGCCGCACGGCCAGCGTCGAGGCCGCCGTCGCCAGGTCGAGCGTGACCACGCCGGGGCGGTCCGCGTCGAGGAGCCGCAGCAGACCGACGGCCTCCTCCTCGTACCGCAGCGCCTCGTGCGGCCGGGCCAGGGCGGACACGGTGGCGCCGAGGCGCGCGAGCAGAGCGGCCAGCTGCGGACGGAACCGGTGCGGATCCGACTCGGCCAGCGTCCGCAGCAGTGCGACGGCCTGCTGCTCGTACTGCTCCGCCTCGGCGGTGCGGCCCACGTCGCCGAGCGCTGCACCGGCGTCGCACAGGGCCTCGGCCCGGCGTGCGGCCTGGTCGGCCGATGTGGTGGCGAGGGTGCGCAACGTCAGCTCGACCCGCAGCTCGCCCAGCGCGAGCGACGGGTGCGGAAGGGCTCCGGAGACGGAACGCAGCAGGTCGTGGTCCTCCGGGAGAGCGCCGACCACTGCGCCGAGCCGGTCGAGGGCGGGACTGTAAGTTTCCGACCGTTCGTCGGGCCCCGCCACGACGAGCCCCGCGGCGCGCAGGGCGGCCCGGCGCGCCGAGGCCGCACCGGCGTCGGCCAGGCATGCGCCGAGCAGCCGCGGAGCGCCGGTGAGCTCCGCCAGCAGATGGGGGTCCACCAGCCGTCCCGGCAGCGCCCGCTGCGGGTCGAGGTCGAGCAGCCATCGCCCGACCTCCGCCTCCGCACCCGGCCGCACACCGGGCAGCACCGCCGCGACGCCGCGCACGAGGCGCTCCGCGGCGTCCGGCGTACGCACCCCCGTGAGGGTCGCCGCCGCGACCAGCCCGTCCAGCGCCTCGGGAAGGAACCCGGCCTCGCCGAGCACGCCGGCGTGCTCCGCCGAGCGGAACCACGTCCAGCGCTCGTGCTCGAGCAGCTCGTCGAGCGCGTCGGACACGTCGACGGGCACCACGGCGTCCTGGCGCCGCGCCGGCGCGCGCAGCACCGCGCAGAGTGCTGCCGCGTGGAGGTCGAGCATCCGTGCGCCGCCGCCCGGCAGCGACGCCACGGCCACCCGCGGCGGCGCGAGCCCGAGCACCCGCGCGTAGTGCTCCGCGAACCCCGCCACCAGCCGCGCGTCCACCTGCCCAGGAACCACCTCGGCCCGCAGGTCCTCCCCGGCCAGCGCGGGCTCGAGCAGCGCGCGCACGGCCAGGTCGACGGCGGTGAGCCGGCTGAACCACTGGCCGGCACCGCGCGCGACCAGGAGTACGCGCAGCACTCCGCCCCGGGCTCGTGCCACCGTGCGCAGCAGCTCCGCGAGCGCCGGGCCGCGCGTCTCGGCGTCGTCGATCACCAGGAGCGCGGGGGCGCCGTCGGGCACGGCGGTCAGCGCGGTGGGCTCGGCACCGTCGGGCACGTCGAGGCAGGTCCAGCCGGTCCGTGCCAGCCTTTGGGCCACCTCGCGGGCGAGACGCGTCCTTCCGACGCCGCGCGGGCCGCTGATCAGCCGGACCGCTACCGCCTCCGGACCGGTGCACCAGTCGAGGAGCGATGCCAGCTCGGCGGTCCGTCCGATGAACGGGACGATGCGTCGTGCCGGTGCGAGCAGCCGCCCGGGCGACACGGCGTGTGTGACGGCGGCACCGGGTGACATGGACCTGGACACGACGTCAGTGAACCGCAGTCCCGATCGAACCGGCTATCACAGCCATACGGGTTGCCGCCGCCCCGGTCATGGTGTGCGGCTGAGGCGTTCCTGCTCCTCGGCGAGGATCGTCCGGGACAGCGAGGTCTCGGACGGTGCGGCGACGTCCACGGCCGACGGCGACGCGTCGGTGATCTCGGACTGGCGGGCGAACTCCTCGAACAGCGCCGACTTGGAGCCGAGGATCTCCATCATCCGCTGGTCCACGGAGTGCTCGACCAGGAGCCGGTGCACCTGGACGGTGCGGGTCTGGCCCATGCGGTGGGCGCGCGCGACGGCTTGCGCCTCGATGGTGGGCTTGACCTGTGGCTCGCAGAAGACGACGACGCTGGCGGCCTGCACGTTGAGCCCGACACCCCCGGCGGTGATCTGGCTGACCAGCACCGACGGGCCGCCGGGTTCGGAGAGGGCGTCCACCATGGTCTGTCGTTCGGGTACGGGTACCGATCCGGTCAGGGGTCCGACTGCCAGGTCGCCGAGCAGGTCCATGACCTGCTCCAGGACGGACAGGAAGTAGGAGAAGACGATGACGCGGCGGCCGCCGTCGACCGCCTCCGTGACGAGCTCGCGCAGGCGGACCAGCTTCGCGGACTCCGCGGCGTCGGACACGGCGAACGCGGCCCGCCGCATCGCCATGAAGTTTCCGGCCAGGACGGCGTCGCGGTAGGCCGCGCCGTCGGCCGGGCCGAACTGCTCCCACTCCTCGACCTGCACCATCTCGGGCAGCTCGGTGAGCACGTCCTCCTGGTTGCGGCGCAGGTAGGCCGGCGCGACGATCCGGCGGAAGGCCTTCGCACCGGACAGGCCGGCGTGCGGGTCGAGCTGCCCGGCGACCTCGGGCTGCAGGTAGCCGACCATGTTCTTGAACTCGGCGACCTTGTTCTCCATCGGTGTGCCGGACAGGAACAGGACGCGGTCCGACCGGTCGGCCCAGCGGCGCACCTCGCGGCCGCGGATGGTCTCGGGGTTCTTCACGTAGTGCGCCTCGTCCACGACCAGGAGCGCCGGGGTCAGGTCGTACGGGAGGTCGAGCCGCCCGAGCACCTCGAAGGTCGTGATCGCCACGCCTCCGCCGGCGAGCCAGGCGGAGGCGGCGTGTTCACGGTCGGTGCCGTGCATCACCACCGCGGTGAGGCCGGAGTGCTGCTCCACCTCGCGCTTCCAGTTGGTGACGACGCTCGCCGGGCAGACCACCAGCACGTGCGTGCCGCCGGTGGCCACGAGGTGCGCGGCCACGGCTATGGACTGCATGGTCTTGCCGAGCCCCATCTCGTCGCCGAGGATCGTGCGGCGCTGGACCAGTGCGTACTTCGCGCCGAACTGCTGGTAGCCGCGCAGGTTGGCGCGCAGCAGGCTGCGGTCCAGCGGCTGCGCCTCGACCCGCCGCACGACGTCGGCGGGCAGGCCGCCCTCGGCGGCCTCGTGGTCGTCGCCCAGGTCCACGACCTGCGACAGCAGGCCGTAGTACTCGGCAGACCGGGCCTCGAAGTCCGTCCACACCTCGGCGGGCTCCGGCGGCTGCCCGACGGCGGCGCGCACCGCCCGTGCGTCGTCCGTCAGCCGCGCGCCCGCCAGCTGCTCGGCGAGCGCGGAGACCGCCTCGAGGGCCGCTGCCCGGCGGTCGGCGGACGCCACGAGGCGCCGCCAGACGCTCGTCGCGACACCGGCGGGCTCCAGCTCGCCGGGCACGGCGGCGGTGAGGCGGCGCGCCTCGTCGAGGTGCCGGTGGCGGGCGTCGGTGGCCAGCCCGAAGGCGTACAGGGCCTGGACGAGCACGGTGGCGTACGGGTCGCCCGGGTCGA
Organism: Promicromonospora aerolata; assembly: GCF_042682255.1. Lineage (NCBI taxonomy): Bacteria > Bacillati > Actinomycetota > Actinomycetes > Micrococcales > Promicromonosporaceae > Promicromonospora > Promicromonospora aerolata. The sequence goes on along the minus strand of NZ_JBHUHF010000001.1, from coordinate 73,577 downwards.
CGTCGATGCGGAACCGCAGGTCGGCGTCGACCTCGTCGGCCAGCTCGCGGGCCGCGGAGGTGGCGAGCTTCGCGGTCCCGGCGCCGATGCCCGCCTCGACGAGCCGGTCGGTGCCCGCGACGAGCACCTGCGTGACGTTCTTGAACCCGGCCTTCTCCAGCACGGCCACCCGCAGCTTCTTGCGCCGGTCCTCCAGCGCCGGGACGCCGACGGTGCGGAGATCGGCGTGGACGCGCACCTCGCGCGTGGCCGTGTATGCGTCCCGGACGCGTTCGCGCAGACCGGTGTCGGCGGTGGTGAGGAGCCGTGCGTCGTCGAGCAGGGCCTGTGCCCGTTCCACGACGCGCCGGGCCGCGCGGGCCTTCCAGGGCCGCGACGAGCGGGCCGGGGCACCTGCTGGGCTGGGGAGGGTCGTCTGCTCGGTCATGGCGCTGCGAGCGTACCCGGATGGTCTGACATGCCCCATTCGCGGCGTACGCACCGTTCACTGGTCGGCGCGGTCGGCCCCGGTTTATGTTGGGGCCATGACCAACCAGCTGAGCAGCGAGCCGAGCAGGTTCGGCGGGACCCCGGTGACCACCGTCGAAGAGCTCCGCGAGATCATCCCGCCGCCGCTGAGCACGGCCGCGGGCAAGGTGCGCGCCGCGCTGCACGACCTCGACCGGCAGTGGCTCGAGGCGTCGCCGCTCTGCCTGGTCGCGACCTCGGACGGCGAGGGCAACCTCGACGTCTCCCCCAAGGGCGACCCGGCGGGGTCCCTGGTGCGCGTCCTGGACGAGCGCACCATCGCGATCCCCGAGCGTCCTGGCAACCGCCGCACGGACGGGTACCTCAACGTGCTCACCAACCCGCACGTGGGACTCATCTTCGTGATCCCCGGCCGCGGCGACACGCTGCGGGTCAACGGCTCCGCCCGGATCGTGCGCGACGCCCCGTACCTCGCCGAGCTCCAGGTACGCCGCAACCTCCCCGTGCTGGCGCTCGAGGTCGACATCCAGGAGGTCTTCCACCACTGCTCCAAGGCGTTCCTGCGCGCGAAGGCCTGGGACCCCGAGACCTGGGACACGGAGACGGTGCCCCGCCGCGCCGTGCTCGCCCACACCCTGGAGCGTCCGGAACACACCCTCGCAGAGGTCGAGGCACACTACGGCCCCCGGTACGCCGAGACCATCTACGGCTGACGGCCGGTTGCGCGGTGCGGCGCGCGGTCGACGGCGGGCAGCGACGCCATCGCTCTCGAGACGAGCACCGCGGTGACCGCGGAAGGGCCGAACGGTCCCCTGGCGATCGAGCCACCGGACCAGACGGGTGCGGTAGACACGGGGCGAGGGTGCCAGGTGAGGCCGATTTCGTTCACGTGAGCCCGGCGCAGTTCAGCACGGCTGACCAGTTCAGCCAGTGCGAACTTGCCAGGGCTCGGATGAACGAAATTCACGGCACCCGGCACCCGGCACCCGTCGCCCGGGTCTGGTCCACCCGCACGGTGGGCCAGACCTCCAGCCCTGTGGACGGCCGCGGACCGTCGGTCGCCGTAGATACCACGCTGGTCGCATGGCGCGCACCAACTACGACCCGCTGGATCCCGACCCGCTGTTCGACGGCACCATGGATCCCGACATCGACGACGACGGCACACCGATCCGGCCGCGGCCGGCCCCCACGCTGAAGCGCGACGGGCTCGCCCGTCTGTGCGCGGCGGCCATCCGGTTCGAGGCCGCCCGCCGGGGCCTCAGCCAGCAGCAGATCGCGGCCGAGGTCGGCCTGTCCAAAGCAGCGGTCTCCGACCGGTTCCGCGGCCGGACTCCCTGGACGCTGGATCAGGTCGGCGTGATCGCCGAGCTGTTCGGCTGCGACCCCGCCGTGCTCGTCAACGAGCCGCGCAGGCCCGCAAGGGACGTGGCCGGAAACTACTGGTGAGCGCTGCTTGCGGGGCCGCTCCGGCGCCGGTTCACTCCAGCGTCGCGTCCGCCGCGCGCCGTGCGACCGCAGCGAGGTCACCGTCCGTCTCGGCCGCCCAGGAACGCTGCCGCGACGCCCCGTCCCCACCGGACCAGAGCCCGCCCAGCAGGTCGGTGACGGCGTCCAGGTCGCCCGCGTCCACCAGCGCCTCGCGGACGTGGTCCACCAGCGCCCCGACGACGTCGTGCGCGGGAGCCGGCCGCCAGGTCCGGGGGTCGACGAGGTCGCCGCCGAGGCCGGAACGCCCGGCGCGCCAGAGCGCGGTGCGCAGGATCTCGGTGGGCACGTCGGGCGCCGGGGAGCCCGCAGCGCGTGCCGCCGTCTCCACGAGCCCGCGGGCCAGCGCGGCCAGCAGCGTGGCGGTGTCCGCGGAGAGGCACACGTCCGCGACCCGGATCTCCACGGTGGGATAGCGGGCCGACAGGCGGGCGTCGAAGTAGACCATCCCCTCGTCGAGGATGGTGCCGGTCGCGACCAGCGCCTCGACCGCCGCGTGATAGGCCTCCGGGGTGCCGAAGTGCCGCGTCGGGCCGGCCGTGTGCCAGCGCGACCAGACCTGGGACCGGAAGCTCGCGTACCCGGAGTCCACGCCCATCCAGTAGGGCGAGTTCACCGACAGCGCCAGCAGCGGCGCGAGCCACGGGCCGATGCGGTCCAGCACGGCGACGCCCTCGGCGTCGTCCGCGACCGCGACGTGCACGTGGCACCCGCTGGTGAGCTGCTCGCGGGCGGTCAGGCCGAACTCGGCCCGCGCGGCGAGGTAGCGGAGCTTGTCCACCGTCGTACCGTCGAAGGCCAGCGGCGACGTGGCGAGCGCCGCGACACGGGCGCCGTGCCGGTCGGCGGCGGCCTGCGCGCCGGCCCGGCCCTCCCGGATCGCCGCGGCGATCTCCTCGAGCGTGGACCGCGGTGGCGTGGCGGTCTCGAGCTGTTCCTCCATGAGCTCGTGCTCGAGCGGACCGTCCCCTGGCTCGGCGCTGCCGAGCACGGCGTGGGCTCGCGGGACCGCGGTCCCGTCCTGCCCCACCAGCATCAGCTCTTCCTCGACACCGACCGAGCGCGGCGCGCCGGTCCCTGCAGCAGTCCCTGTGCCCGTCACCCTCGCAGTCTCACACGCCTCGCCGGACGCGGACCGTCACAGCAGCGCGAGCGCCGCCAGCGCGTCGCGCGTGGCGTCCGCGGCGGTCATCCGCTGCGCCGTGACGATGTGGTCACGGCTCGCGTGGTCGAGGAAGGCCACCGGGAGGCCCATGTGCACCTGCGGCGTGGCGATGCCCTGCTCCCCCGCGCGCTGGGCCAGCATGTCGCCCACGCCGCCGTCGACCACGCCGTCCTCCAGCGTGACCACGACGTCGTGCTCCCCGCACAGCTTGACCAGGTTCTCCGGGACCGGCAGCACCCAGGTCGGCGACGCGACGGTGACCTCGACGCCGTGTGCCGCGAGCGCCGCGCCGGTCTCCATCGCGCAGCGGGCCATGGAGCCCACGCCGACCACGAGCACCCGCCGCGCGGCCCCGCCGGTCGAGCGGGTCAAGACCGCCTCGAACCGTCCCACGACGTCGACGCCGTCGAGCTCCTCGACGGCCGGGATGTCGTCGCCGAGCGCGCCCTTGGGGTAGCGGACCACCGTGGGCGCGTCGTCGACGTCGACCGCCGTGCGCAGGGCGGCGCGCAGGGTCGTCTCGTCGCGCGGGGCGGCGAGGCGCAGGCCTGGCACGATCCGCAGCATCGCCATGTCCCACATGCCGTTGTGGCTGGCGCCGTCGTCGCCGGTGATGCCGGCACGGTCCAGGACGAAGGTGACGCCTGCCTTGTGCAGCGCCACGTCCATGAGCACCTGGTCGAACGCCCGGTTCAGGAAGGTGGCGTAGACGGCGACGACGGGGTGCAGCCCGGCGTAGGCCATGCCGGCGGCCGACGTCGCGGCGTGCTGCTCGGCGATACCGACGTCGAAGGTGCGCTCCGGGAACTGCTGCTGGAACGGTGCGAGCCCCACGGGGTGCAGCATGGCGGCGGTGATGGCGACGACGTCGGACCGGCGGCGCCCGATCTGCACGATCTCGTCCGCGAAGACCTTGGTCCAGCCGAACCGGCTGGGGGCGACCGGCAGCCCGGTCTCCGGGTGGATCGCGCCGACGGAGTGGAACCGGTCCGCGATGTCCTCCTCCGCGGGGGTGTAGCCGCGGCCCTTCTCGGTGATCGCGTGCACGATCACGGGGCGGCCGAACGCCTTGGCGCGGCCGAGCGCCCGTTCGAGGGCCTCGGTGTCGTGGCCGTCGACGGGGCCGATGTACTTGATGCCCAGGTCCTCGAACAGGCCCTGCGGTGCCACGACGTCCTTGAGGCCCTTCTTCAGCCCGTGCAGCCAGCGCCACGCGAAGCGTCCGGGCGGGCCGGAGCGGTGCAGGGCACGCGTGCCCCAGCTGAGGAACGCCTCGTAGCCGCTGGTGGTGCGGAGCGTGTCGAGGTGGTTGGCGAGCCCGCCGATGGTCGGTGAGTACGACCTGCCGTTGTCGTTGACGACGACCACGAGCTTGCGGTCGCGGCTCTCGGCGATGTTGTTCAGCGCTTCCCAGGCCATGCCGCCGGTGAGGGCGCCGTCGCCGATGACGGCGACCACGTGGTCGTCCTTGCCGCGCACCTGGTTGGCCTTGGCGATGCCGTCGGCCCAGGACAGGGCGGTAGAGGCGTGGGAGTTCTCGACGATGTCGTGCGGGGACTCGACGCGGCTCGGGTAGCCCGACATGCCGCCACGCTTGCGCAGCTCGGAGAAGTCCTGGCGGCCGGTGAGCAGCTTGTGGACGTAGGCCTGGTGGCCGGTGTCGAACACGATGGAGTCGCGCGGCGAGTCGAAGACCCGGTGCATCGCGATCGTCAGCTCGACGACGCCGAGGTTGGGGCCGAGGTGGCCGCCCGTGCGCGAGACGCTCTCCACGAGGAATCCGCGGATCTCCTCGGCGAGCTCCGGCATCTGACCGGGCGTCATCGCCCGGACGTCCTTGGGCGAACGGATGTCGCTCAGCAGGCCCATGCTCGTCCTTTCGTCGTGCCCCCAGCGGGGGAATCGGGGCCCCACTCTAAGGGGCACCGACCTCTCCACTGTGCCACGAGAGCCTCGCCTCCCTCGCCTGTCTGCGATACCTCCACAACGATGTGGCCGGACTCATAGGCACGGCGGGAAGAACTCCATACCCTTGGTGAACGTGCGCTTCCTTCCCGAGCAGAGCCCTGCCACCGACCTCACCTACGGCGACGTCTTCCTCGTCCCGTCCCGCTCGGACGTCACGTCGCGGTTCGACGTGGACCTCGCGTCCGACGACGGCACGGGCACCACGATCCCGGTGGTCGTCGCCAACATGACCGCCGTGGCGGGCCGCCGCATGGCGGAGACCGTCGCCCGGCGGGGTGGTCTGGCGATCATCCCGCAGGACGTCCCGGCCGACGTCGTCGCGGGCGTGGTCGCGGACGTGAAGGCCAAGGACCCCGTGATCGAGACCCCGGTCGTGGTCTCGCCGCACGACACCGTGGCCAGCGTGCTGAACCTGCTCGGCAAGCGCTCGCACGGGGCCGCCGTCGTCGTCGAGGACGACCGGCCGGTCGGTGTCGTGACGGAGTCGGACTGCACCGACGTCGACCGGTTCACGCGCGTCGCCGAGGTGATGTCCGCGGAGCCCCGGCTGCTGGACGCCGCCCTCCTGGACGGTCCGGGCGGGCTGGAGGCGGCCTTCGACGTGCTGCACTCCGCACGCCTCGACCTGGCTCCCGTGGTGCGGGACGGCCGGCTCGCCGGGGTGCTGACCCGCAAGGGCGCGCTGCGCTCGTCGATCTACGGCCCGGCCCTCGACGCGTCGGGGTCGCTGCGGATCGGTGCGGCGGTCGGCATCAACGGTGACGTGGCCACGAAGGCCAAGGACCTGCTCGCGGCGGGCGTGGACGTGCTCGTGGTCGACACGGCGCACGGCCACCAGGCCAAGATGCTCGCCGCCCTGGAGGCCGTGCGGTCAGTGGACCCGACGGTGCCGGTGGTGGCGGGCAACGTCGTGACCGCCGACGGCGTGCGCGACCTGGTGGCGGCCGGCGCCGACATCCTCAAGGTCGGCGTGGGGCCCGGTGCGATGTGCACCACGCGCATGCAGACCGGCGTCGGACGGCCGCAGTTCTCCGCCGTCCTGGAGTGCGCCGCCGCGGCGCGCGAGCTCGGCAAGCACGTCTGGGCGGACGGCGGCGTGCGCCACCCCCGCGACGTCGCCCTGGCGCTGGCCGCCGGCGCGTCGCAGGTGATGGTCGGCTCCTGGTTCGCCGGCACGCACGAGTCGCCCGGCGACCTGAAGTCGGACGGTTCGGGCCGCCTCTACAAGGACTCGTTCGGCATGGCCTCGGCGCGTGCGGTCGCGGCCCGCAACTCCGGTGCGGGGACCGCGTTCGCGCGCGCCCGCAAGGCCCTGTACGAGGAGGGCATCTCCACCGGCAAGATGTACCTCGACCCGGCGCGGCCGGGTGTCGAGGACCTGCTCGACGAGATCACGTCCGGCCTGCGCTCCGCGTGCACCTACGCCGGGGCACGGTCGCTGACCGAGTTCTCCGAGCGTGCCGTGGTGGGCATCCAGTCGGCGGCCGGCTACCAGGAAGGGATGCCGGTCGCGACGAGCTGGTGACCCGTCCCGAGGATCACTCGACGATCACCAGGCGCCGGGTCGGGCGCGTCAGCGCGACGTAGAGGTCACGCTCACCGCCCGGCCGGGCAGCCGTGATCCCGGCGGGATCGGCGACCACGACGGCGTCGAACTCCAGCCCGCGCACCTGGGAGACCGGCACCACCCGGACGTCGGAGCCGGCCAGTGCCTCGGCGATGCCGGGCACCGCCGTGTCGGCCGCGAGCACGGCGACCAGCTCGTCCGGCGCGGTCGCCACCTCGGCCTCCGCCTCCTCGACGACGGCGCGCACGAGGTCACCGGTCACTGCGACCCGGCGAGGCGCGGCGCCGTGCCGTACCGCCACGGCGGGCGCCTGGTCCGGCGCGATCCGCTCGCGCAGCGGGGCGGCCTCCTCGAGCACCTCGGCGGTCGTGCGGTAGCACACGGTGAGGGTGCGCACGTCGGCGCGCTTCGCGAGGTCGCTGCCCAGCGCATCGGCCCAGGACCCGGCGCCGGTCGCCGGCCCGGCCTGGGCGAGGTCGCCGACCACGGTCATCGAGCGGCCGGGGCAGCGACGCAGCACCGCACGCCACTGCATCGGTGTCAGCTCCTGGGCCTCGTCCACGACCACGTGGCCGTAGATCGTGGCCGGCGGGCCGTTCAGCAGGTGCTCGGCCTCGTCGAGCAGCGGCAGGTGCGCGGAGGTCCAGGTTCCCTCGCCGTCGGTCCCGAGCGCCGGGTGCTCGTCGAGCACGTCCAGCACCACGTCGGCGGCGGAGAGCCGCGGCCACGCGGACTCGACGGCCTGCTCCAGGGCGAGGTCGCCGAGGAGCTCGGCCCGGAGCGCGCCGGGGTCGAGCTCCGCCACGGCCGCGGCGTGCCCGAAGGCGCCGCCCGCATCCGGTCCGAAGCCCAGCCTCTCCAGGTCCTTGGCCGCGGCCCGGTCGACGTCCACGCCGCCGGTGAGCACCTCGATGTCCTCGTCGAGCTTCGCGAGCAGCACACGGGCGCGCGCCTGCACCTCGTCGGCCACGAAGTCCACGACCAGGTCCTTGAACAGCGCCCTGGCCTGGTTGTGCGGCAGCCCGGCGCCGCCGGCGGACTCGCGGGCCTCGGCGAGGGTGTGCTCGTCGAGGGTGACGGCGTCGCCGTCGACGACCACGACGAGCGAGTCGGCCGGTGCCTGGTACTGCCGCACGGTCTCGGCCAGCTCGTCGGCCAGCCGGGCGTCGCCGGCGGCACGGCGCAGCTCGTGCCCCGCACCGGGCGGCGTGTCGAGCCCGAGGGCGTCGGCGACGACCCGGTCCGCGGTGCTCATCGCGACGTCGTTCTCGCCGAGGGACGGCAGGACCTCCGCGATGTAGTCGAGGAAGCGGGAACCCGGGCCGAGCACGAGCACGCCGTCGACCCGCGCCTCGTCGAAGCCGGCGAGGACGTACGCGGCACGGTGCAACGCCACCACCGTCTTGCCCGTGCCGGGTCCGCCCTCGACGACGGTGACGCCGCGGTGCGCGGAGCGGATGATCGCGTCCTGCTCGGACTGCAAGGTGGAGACGACGTCGCGCATGCGGCCGGTGCGCCGCGCGGTGATCGCCTCCAGGAGCGGACCGTCGCCGATGACGTCGTCGGGGCCGGGCTCCGCGCCGTCCAGGATCTCGTCGCTGACGCGCGCGACCCTGCGGCCGTCCAGGCCCAGGTGCCTGCGCCGGTGCAGCCCCATCGGGTGGGCCGCCGTGGCCGCGTAGAAGGGGCGCGCGGCGTCGGCACGCCAGTCGACGAGCAGCTGGTCGTCGTCGTCGCTCAGGCCGGTACGGCCGATGTGCAGCGAGCGGCCGTCGGCGTGGTCGATCCGGCCGAAGCACAGGTGGTGCTCGGCGGCGTCCAGGGTGCGTGCCCGGCGGGTGAGCATGCCGACGCGCACCTCGCGGGTGAACGCCTCCTCCGGGTCGGTCGACGAGGTACGGACCGCCTCGTCGAGGTCCGCGCGGACGCGCGCCACCTCGCCGTCGAGCCTGGCGTACAGTCCATCGACGTACTCCTGCTCGGCGAACTGCTCGGTCTGGCGTTGCTGCACCGGGTCTCCTCGTTGTCGGGCCTGACGTCAACGCGAACGGTTCCCGGAAGGTTCCCGGGCGAGCACCGCGCGCGGGCGCGCCGCTCGGCGCTCAGGACTCGCCGCAGCCGATCATCGACGTGCCGACCATGCGCGGTGCCTCGCCCGTGACGCGCGCCACGAGCTCGCACGGCGTCCGCGCGTCGCGCCGCCGGACGGCAGGCGCCACGGCGTCGAGGTAGGCGGCGGGGTCGCCGTCGGTCCACGTGGTGGCCATGCCCCAGTATGGGCACACCGGTACCGTTGACCGCCTGCCCGGGACCGGACGCCCCGCCGGACCACGGCACGGGACCCGCCGCAGAGAATCCTCGCCGCACAGGACAAGGAGGCCGCCGTGGTCGCCGCCGACCTCGACGTCACCGTCGACCTCGCCCGATCACTCCTGGAGGAGCAGCATCCCGACCTCGCCGACCGGCCGCTCGAGCTGGTGGCGAACGGTTGGGACAACGTGATGGTCCGCCTCGGCGACGACCTCGCCCTGCGCCTCCCCCGCCGCGAGCTCGGGGCGCAGCTCATGCGCAACGAGCACCACGTGCTCCCGCTGCTGGCCCCGCGGCTGCCCGTCCCCGTCCCGGTTCCCGTGCGCGTGGGCGCGCCGAGCACGGCGCTCGGCTACCCGTGGCCGTGGGGCATCGTGCGGTGGGCCGACGGCGTCCCCGCGGCGACCGTCCCACCGGCCCGACGCACCGCGTGGGCCGAGCACCTGGCGCGGGTGTTCGTCGCACTGCACCAGCCGGCCCCGGAGGACGCGCCCGGCAACAGGTTCCGCGGGATCCCCGTCGCGGAGCGGTCGGCGACCTTCGACGACCGCCTCGCCCTGCTCCCCGAGCGGCTGCACGCGCCCGCCCGCGACCTGTGGGCCGACGCGACGGACGCCCCGGGATACGACGGCGTCCCCGTGTGGCTGCACGGCGACCCGCACCCCGCCAACCTCGTGGCCGACGGCGACCGGCTGTCGGCGGTGATCGACTTCGGGGACGTGACCAGCGGCGACCCGGCGTCGGACCTCGGCGCGATGTGGCTGGTCTTCGACGCCGAGGGCCGCGACCGCTTCCGCCGCGCGGTCGACAGGCACGCACGGGACGGACGTGGCTGGGACGCCGGGATGTGGCGCAGGGCGCAGGGGTGGGCGCTGCTGTACACGACCATCTGCTTCTCCTACCCGGACACCCACCCGATCATGGTCGGGGTCGGGGAGCACGCGATCGAACAGCTCTTCGGCTGCCGGCGCCGAACCGCAGGTTGACGGTGTGGTCCGGTTGCCGAACCGCACGGTGACGGTCCGGTCCGGCTGCCGAACCGCACGGTGACGGTCCGGTCCGGCTGCCGAACCGCAGGTTGACGGTGTGGTCTCGTCTCGAGCCGCACGTTGACAGTGGGCCGACAGTGGGTCCGACACCGAGCCGCAGGTTGCTGGTCCACTCCAGCACCGAAACGCACGCCGAGAGTCTGGGCCGACGCCGAACCGCAGGTAAACAGTCCACCCCGGCGCCGAACCGCAACGACACGCCGGAACGGGTGTGCGATACCGGCGTGTCGTTGCGGTTCGGCGAACCAGGTCTGGGCAACTTGCGGTTCGGCAACCGCCCCAGACCAGCAACTTGCGGTTCGGCGCCACACCGCACCGCACCAGCAACCAGCAGCCAGCAGCCAGCACAGCAACCAGCAACCCGACACGGAACCGCAGCCCGGCGAACCAGGTCCGGGCACCCCGTCAGCTCAGCCGGTGAACCGCACGGCCGTCGTGTTCGCCCCGCACACCAGCACCGCCACCCGCTCCCCCGGCTCCGGCACGTAGGCACCGGACAGGAGCGCCGAGAGTGCGGTGGCACCGCCGGGCTCGGCCACCACCCGGGCCGTCTCCCACAGGGCGAGCTGGGCCGAGGCGATCGCGTCGTCGGTCACCAGCACCGACGCGGCGACGAACTGCTGGGCCAGCGGGAACATGAGCTGCCCCACCTGTTTGGGTGCGAGCGAGTCGGCGGCGATGCCCCCGGCGGGCGCGTCCACCGGCGCGCCCGCCGCGAGCGCCCGGTGCAGCGTCGGCGCGCCCTCGGGTTCGACGGCGACCATCTTGACGTCGCCGCGGAACCAGGCAGCGAGCCCGCCGATGAGGCCACCGCCGCCGACGGCGACGAGCAGCGTGTCGACGTCGGGCAGGTCCTGGCCCGTCTCGAGGCCGAGCGTGCCCTGTCCGATCAGCGTCTCGGGCTGGTCGTACGCGTGCACGGTGAGGGCGCCGGTGCTGGCGACGAACTCCTCGCTCGCGGCGAGCGCGTCGGCATACCGGTCGCCGCCCACGACGAGCTTGGCGCCGTACCCGCGGATCCGGTCGGCCTTGGCCGCCGAGGTCACGCTCGGCACGAAGACGGTCGCGGGGACGCCGAGCCGCGCGGCGGCGTAGGCGACCGCCGCGCCGTGGTTCCCGCCCGAGGCGGCGACCACCCCGGCGTCGGGTACGTCGCGGGTCAGGAGGCTCGTGAACGCGCCGCGTGCCTTGAAGGACCCGGAGTGCTGCAGGCACTCGAGCTTGAGCGCGACGGGGTGGGCGGCGCGGCCGAAGTCGGCGAGGTCGACGTCCAGCACGGGGGTGTGCCGTACGTGCGGGCGGATCAGGGCGGCCGCGGCGCGGATCGCGGTACGGGTCACCTCGGTCATCGGGCGCTCCTCAGGTCGTCGGACGTCACGTGATCCCCAGCTCCTTGGTGCGGTCCCAGCCCTCGGTCCAGCCGAGCTGGTCGAACATGGCGTCCAGGACGCCGGCGGTGAACCCCCACACCAGGTGGGTGAGGTCGCCGTCGTGCACGTGGAAGCCGGGGCCGCGCCAGGCCTGGTTGCCGCGGCGGGCGACGACGGTGAAGCGGTTGGCGGGGTCCAGGAGGTCGGCCACGGGGGCGCGGAACACGTGCGCGGACTCGGCGACGTCGACCACTCCGACGGGCGTGGGGCGGGACCACCACCCGAGCACCGGTGTGACCACGTGGTTGCTGACCGGCATGGGGAGCTCGTCGAACGCGCCGAGCACCTCGACGCCGGCCGGGTCCAGCCCGGTCTCCTCGACGGCCTCGCGCAGGGCGGCGGCCACGGCGTCCTCCCCGTCGTCGGCCCGGCCGCCGGGGAAGGCGACCTGGCCGGCGTGGCTGCGGAGCGTGGCCGCCCGGGCGAGCAGGAGCACGTCGAGGTCGGCGGGTACCGCCAGGTCGTGGTCGTCGCGGTGGGCCGCCAGGCCGTCCAGGACGCCGAACAGCACGAGCACCGACGCCGGGCGGGCGTCGCTCGTGAAGTCACCGCGTGCGTGCCGCCACGGCCCCTCGAAACCCCGTTCGGCGAGCGCGACCAGCTGCTTGCGTGCGGATGCGGAAGAGCTCACTGCCCGACCTTAACTCCGGTCCGGAGGCGCACTCACCAGAGGAAGGACCGGATGGCGGTCGCCACGGCCGCGGGCCGGTCGCGGTGGACCGCGTGGCCCGCACCCACCACGATGCGCACCCGCACGCTCGGGTTGCGGATCATGAGCTCGACGCCGGTGCGCGGCCGGAACAGGGCTTCGTGGGCGGGGTCGGCACCGAGCACGAGCGTGGGGACCACGAGGCGGGTGATGACGTCGGTGTGCCGCCACGGGGCGTTGTCGCGCAGGGTGCGTGCCACGGCGTCGGCGTCGGCGGCCTTCGCCGCGTCGGCGACGGCCGCGACGTCCCGCCGGTCCCATGCGGCGTGCGCGGCCCGCACCGCCTGGGCCGACGGCGGGTGGGCAGCCTCGGCGATCTCCTGGGCCGCGCCGGTCTCGAACCGGTCGTCCGGGATGTCGAGGGCGGGGTCGAGCAGCACGAGGCGGCGCGTGAACCGGCGGTCGGTGTCGGCGGCCAGGGCGCCGAGCAGGCCGCCGAGGCTGTGGCCCACCACGAGGTCCCAGCCGGTGCCGAGGCTGCGGACGTCGGCGACGTGGTCGGTGAGCCGGTAGGAGTCGGCGCGGGGGCTGGTGCCGTGGCCCCGCAGGTCGGGGGCGACCACCTCGAAGCCGTCCTCGGCGAGGGTCTCGGCGAGCTGCCACCATGTGGCGCCCGCCGACCCGATGCCGTGCAGGAGCAGCGCCCGGCCAGGTCCGGTGCCCCAGCGGGTCGTGGCGAGCACGAGCGCGGAATGTTCGGACGAGCCGTCTGGTACCTCACGCGACATCGCCATGAACAGAGGGTAACGAGGGCGTGTACACCCGTTGCCCACATCCGGGGCTCCGCGACGTCCGCCGGCTCACCGCAGGGCGACAGGGTCCGCACCGTGGGCCGCCAGCAGCGCTCGTACGGCCTGCTCGGCGCGACCGTACACGCCGTCGTCGGCGAGCAGGAGCGAGCGGTCGTTCGCGGCGTTCAGCAGCGCGTTGATCTCGAACTCGACCTGGGCGGGGTCGGTCCCGGGGTCAAGCTGGCCGGCGTCGACCGCCGTCCGCACCTGGTGCGCGACGTACGACTCCCAGGTCCGTTGCGCCGCGACGACGGCGTCCCGCACGGCGCCGCCGCGCATGTCGAACTCCACCTCGACGGTGCGGAAGAAGCAGCCGCCCCGGAACACGCGCGAGCGCGAGTACTCGATCCAGGCCTGCACCAGCGCCCACAGGCGCCCCAGCCCCCGCTCGGCGGAGCGCGCCGGCGCGATCACGTGCTCGGTGTAGATCTCGGTGGCGCGCTCCACCGCGGCGAGCTGGAGCTTCTCCTTGGATCCGAAGAGCCCGGCGATCGCGCTCTTGTTGACGGGTGCGGACGCGGCCAGCGCACCGAACGACAACGCGTCCAGACCGCTGACGGACGCCTCCTGCACCGCGCTGTCCAGCACGGCGCGTCGGGTGCGGTCGCCGCGGGCGCGGCGCAGGTCGGTGGACTCGTTCATCCAAAAGAGTGTACGACCGTTCGCACATCAGATAGTGTGCGAACGATCGCACAGATTGTCTACGCCCGCACCGGAGGCCCCCGTGTCCCAGACCCAGCGCGCGACCCGCGCCACGTTCCGCACCCTCGGCCGCGTCGCGCCACCGCTCGCCCTGGCGCTCGGCGCGGCCGCCTACTGGCGCGTCGGCACACCGGCGCCGGTCCGGGAGGCCGATCGCGCCGTCCACGACGCGGCGCGCCGCACCCGGCTCGCGCACCGCACCACGTTCGGCCGTGGCCGCGACGTCCGGGCCGGCAGCGGCCGGGAGGTCGCGGTGACCGCCTACACCTGGGGCGACCCCGACGCGCGCGGCGTGCTGCTGGTGCACGGCTGGCGCTCCCGCGCCTCGGCGTTCGGCCGGATCATCGAGGACCTCACCGGCGCCGGGCTCCGGGCCGTCGCCTACGACGCCCCGGGCCACGGCGCCTCCGGCGGGCGGCAGCGCACCGGCCTCGACGACCTCACCATCATCCGGCGGCTGTCCGACGCCGAGAGCGCCCCCTGGGCAGGCGTGATCGGACACTCGCTCGGCGTGCTCAGCGCGGGGATCGCCCTGCACGAGGGCATCCGGGCCGAACGCTTCACCGCGATCTCCGGGATCTCGTCGGTCCGGGTCACCACCGACGGGTTCGTCCGTGCGGCAGGGATCCCCTGGGCCCTGCGGGACCGGTTCGCGACGACCGCCCAGCGCTACGGACTGCCCGACCAGCCCGACGTCTACGCGCGCTTCGACCTGACCGCGCGCACCGTCCCGGCGACGGTGCCGGCCCTCTGGGTGCACGACGCGGGCGACCGCATGAACCCCCACGTCCTGTCGGAGCGGCTCCACGAGGCCCATGCGGCGTCGAGCGAGCTGTTCACGACCACCGGGCTGGGCCACAACCAGATCCTCGGCGATCTCGCGGTGCGGGCCCGGATCCTGGACCACCTGGCGGCACCCGCGTCCGCCTAGCCGGGACGATACCCAGCCGGATGCATGGATCCTTCCCTGACCTGCAAAAACACCCTATTCTAGCGTCCGGTGTGGGTCCGGTCCCGCGGAGGGGAAGACGATGGAGCACGCGAGCGACCACGCCCTGGCGGCGACCGCGGTCGGCATCCTGGCCGCGCTGTGGTTCGCCTGGACGGTCCGGCACGCCGGGCCCTGGACACGGCTCGTCCCCTACGTCGGTGTCGCGCTCTCCGTCGCCGTCGTGACCCTCGGCGTCCTTGCGGCGGTGCGCACCTGGTCCGAGGGCACCGTGGTGACCGGACCGGTGGTGAGCATCTACGCCGCCGCGCTGCTCGCCCATGCCGCCCTGACACGCTGGTGCACCGGGCTCGTCGCGAGCAGGTACCGCCGAGCGGTCGCGGCGGCCAAGGATGACGCCAAGGCCGGCGTCACCACGGGCAGGTCCCGGCTCCACCTGATCCCGACGATCGTCGCGGCGTCCACGGCGATCCAGGTGGGCATCGTCGCCAACACCCTCGACGTGCCCGCCCTCTACCTCGGCGGCGCTGCCGGGCTCCTTGCGGCCGCACTGGCCTGGCCGCTCGGCTGGACGCTCCGCGGGCTCACGCACCCCCGCGGCCACCGCTCGACGGCGGCACTCGCCCACCCCGTGACCGGCCTGCTCACCGGGGCGGTCCTGCTCGGCACCGCCGTATGGGTGCTCCTGCCGCCGCCGTAGCGCTGCCCCGCCGCCGCACCCTGGCGCCCCGTCCCGCACGCACGCGGGGTGGGGCGCCCCCTCTTTACCTGGACGGATAGAGGAAGTATGTCGAGAATAGTTCATCTTTTGCTTGACACTCGACAGAAGTCGCCATAGGTTCACAAAGCCACCTTGTGGTGCACAACACCCATGCGAGTCATCTAGGGTCTTACCGACCGAGACGGCTGTATGAGTCATGAGGGCGTGTCCGCCGCCGTTGACGGTCACGAGCCGACGTCCTTGGAGGGAACGACGATGTGGTCCACCTTCGTGATCATCGTGACACCGCTGTCATCCGCGGCGTCGCCGCCGACGGTTTCGCGCACCTGAACCCCCACCCCCTCCTGATCCCTGCCTCGTCGGGACGGCCCGTGGGCCTGCCCGGCGGTGTCGAACGGAGACGCATGTCTGAGAACGCCACCGACCACCGATCCGAGCGGGGCAACCTGTCCCGTCGCTCCATCCTCACCGGCACCCTCGCCGGGCTCGTCGCACCGACCGCGGTCCTGGCGCTCGGCGCCGACACCGCTGCCGCCGCCGGACCGGGGGCCATCCGCCCGCTGGGTACCACCCGGCACATCACGATCTTCGCGGAGCCGCTGCCCAACGGGCAGTACGGCTACGGCCTCACCCCCGGCAAGGCCAGCATCCCCGGCCCGCTGCTGGAGATGTGGGAGGGCGACACCCTCCAGATCGAGCTGGTGAACAACACGGACAAGCGCCTGTCGATCCACCCGCACGGTGTCGACTACAAGACCGAGTCGGACGGCAGCCCGTTCAACGACTCGTTCAACGAGCCGGGCGAGACCCGCACCTACACGTGGCGGACCCACGCGCCGCAGCAGCTGGACGACGGTCACTGGCTGCCCGGCTCCGCGGGCTACTGGCACTACCACGACCACGCGCTGGGCGGCGCCCACGGCACCGACGGACTGCGCGCGGGCCTCTACGGCGGGCTCATCGTGCGCCGCAAGGGCGACATCCTGCCCGACCGCACGTTCACCGTCGTCTTCAACGACATGACCATCAACAACAAGTCGGCACCCGACACCCCGATGTTCGAGGCGAACCTCGGCGAGACCGTCGAGTTCCTCGCGATCGGCCACGGGGACCAGCTGCACACCTTCCACGTGCACGCCCACCGCTGGGCGAACAACCGCACCGGCTACCTGACCGGTCCCGACGACCCCAGCCAGGTCGTGGACAACGCGGACCTGAACCCGGGCTCCTCGTTCGGTTTCCAGGTCAAGGCCGGGCAGAGGGTCGGCGCAGGCGCCTGGATGTACCACTGCCACGTCCAGTTCCACTCGGACGGCGGCATGGCCGGTGTGTTCCTGGTGCGCAACGCCGACGGATCCATGCCCGACGGAGCTCAGGAGGCCATCGACCGGTTCCACCAGCACGGCACCCACACGAGCACCAGTACCAGCACCACCCAGAGCGACACGGGCCACGCAGGCCACTGACCGCCGGGCACGCCGCGTCCTGACGACCGGCGGAGCAGGCGGGGACGAGACCCGGACGCATTGATCACCCGCAAAGGAGCAGTGATGGAACGGATAGGAAGACGCACGGTCCATGGGGCAGCAGCCCCGCACAGAACGGTACGCAGCACGCTCGCCGCAGTCGCGGGCGCAGCCCTCGTC
The DNA here is from genome assembly GCF_042682255.1 of Promicromonospora aerolata. Lineage (NCBI taxonomy): Bacteria > Bacillati > Actinomycetota > Actinomycetes > Micrococcales > Promicromonosporaceae > Promicromonospora > Promicromonospora aerolata. The sequence continues at coordinate 56,614 of NZ_JBHUHF010000001.1, read as the reverse complement.
GTCTCGCTGGCAGCCGTGCCGGCGCAGGCGCAGCGCAGCACCACCAGCGGCGCCGCCCCGGTGGCCGCCGCGCCCGCGGCGCTCGACGTGGCCCAGGACGCCGCGGACATCAACGTGCTGGTGTTCCACGGCGCACCGGACCAGCAGAAGGACCCGGTGGCGGCAGCCACCAGGGCCATCAAGGAGCTGGGCGCCGAGCACGGGTTCACCGTGCACACGGCCAGTGACCCGAGGGCCTTCACCGCGAAGAACCTCGCGGACTACCGCGGGGTGGTCTTCCTCTCCGCCGAGGGCGCAGAGCTCACCACAGGGCAGGAAGGCGCGCTCCAGGACTACGTGCAGGCCGGTGGCGGCTTCCTCGGGGTCCGCGACGCCGCCAGGGCACAGGACCGCTCGCAGTGGTTCACCGGTCTGATCGGCACCCGGCCGGCCGGCAACCTGCCGGACCCGCTGGCCGTGGCGAGCGCCACCGCGAGCGCGGAGAACCCGCCGAACGAGGACGCCGAGAACCTGATCGACGGCGACTCGAACACCAAGTGGCTCGCCTTCGAGCCGACGGCGACCATCAACCTCGAGATGGCAGAGCCCGTCGTGGCCTCCCGGTACGCGCTCACCTCGGCGAACGACTTCGCGGGCCGCGACCCGAAGAACTGGACGCTGGCGGGCTCCACCGACGGTGAGACGTGGACCGACCTGGACACGCAGACGGACCAGGAGTTCCCCGACCGGTACACCGCGATGGACTACCGGTTCGAGAACGAGACCGCCTACCAGCACTACCGTCTCGACATCACGGCGAACGCGGGCGACGGCCTCACCCAGCTCGCCGAGATCCAGCTCTTCGACGCGGCGGCCGACGACGTGCCGGAGCCGGAGATCAAGGTGCAGGAGGCGACGGTCAACGTCGTCGACCGCGCGCACCCGGCCAACGAAGGCCTCCCGTTGAACTGGACCCGTTCGGACCGGTGGCTGAACTGGTCGCCGAACCCGACGGGCGACGTGCACACGGTCGCGCAGGTCCAGGAGTGGGACTACGACCCCGGTGAGAGCGCCAACGGGCCCTTCCACCCGGTCTCCTGGTGCCGCGACTACGACGGCGGCCGGTCGTTCTACACCGGAATGGGCGGCACCTCCGAGAGCTACACGGAGCCGGAGTTCCGTGACCACCTGCTCGGTGGTCTGCTCTGGTCGACCGGTATGGTCCGCGGCGACTGCCAGGCGACCATCGCCGAGAACTACGACGTCCAGCGCCTGACCACGGAGAACGCCGACGGCAAGCTCGACCAGATCGGCGAGCCCCACGGCCTGACGGTCGCCCCCGACGGTGGCGTCTTCTACATCGGCAAGGCGGCGTGCGCGTCCGGCCCGATCGAGTCCTGGGACGACCCGAACGTCGGGCTCGGCTGTGGCACCGTCCACCGCTGGGACCCGGAGTCGGAGGAGACCAAGCTGCTGACCACGCTCGACGTCATGGGCAACCGTGGCAGCGGCAGCGAGCTGGTCAAGAACGAGGAGGGTCTGCTCGGGATCACCCTCGACCCGAAGTTCGACGAGAACAGCTGGATCTACCTCTACTGGATGCCGCACGAGTCGATCGACACCGAGCGGCGCGTCGGTGAGCGGACGGTGTCGCGCTTCACGTACGACGCCGAGGCGAACACCATCGACCAGTCCACCCGCAAGGACCTCCTGTCCTGGGAGACGCAGATCCACAGCTGCTGCCACGCGGGCGGCGGCATGGACTTCGACGACGAGGGCAACCTGTACATCGGTTCCGGCGACGCGAACTCCTCCGGCGGTTCCGGCGGCTACTCCGGCAACAACTGGACCCAGGAATACGCGGGCATCTCGTTCCAGGACGCGCGCCGTACCGCGGGCAACACGAACAGCCTGAACGGCAAGATCCTGCGCATCCACCCGGAGCCGGACGGCACGTTCACCGTCCCCGAAGGGAACCTGTTCCCCGAGGCCGACGACCCGGGCGACAAGACGCGCCCGGAGATCTACGTCATGGGCGTCCGCAACATCTCGCGACTCGCCTACGACACGAAGAACGACTGGCTGACCGCAGCCTGGGTGGGGCCGGACGCGAGCCGGCCGAGCCCCGAGCTCGGCCCGGCCAAGTACGAGACCGCGACCATCATCACGTCGGCCGGCAACCAGGGCTGGCCGTACTGCATGGGTAACGGGCAGCCCTACCGGGACCGCAGCAACGAGGACGCGTCGGTGCTGACCGGCTGGTACGACTGCGACAACCCGAAGAACACCTCGCCGCGCAACACCGGCCTGGTGGACCTTCCGCCGGTGCGCGACAACATGATCTGGTACTCGCCGAGCGGCGGCGGTCCGGTCTTCCCGATCGGCGAGGACGGCATCCCGTCCTACGTGGACGAAGAGGCGACCTACACCCAGCCGTACCTGCGCGGCGGCGGTCAGGCCATCATGAACGGCCCGACCTACCACCGGTCAGAGGTCGACACCGACAGCGGCGCGGCCTGGCCCGCGCACTGGGACAACAAGTGGTTCATCGGTGACCAGTCGAACTCGAACAACCGGATCGCCGTCACGGTGAACCCGGACACGGTCGAGGAGGCGGGTGCCCCGGCCTTCGCCGAGGACCTGCGCCAGATCATCCGAGGCGGCAACGGCGACGACCGCGTCGACCAGTGGATGGACGCCAAGTTCGGTCCGGACGGCGCGCTGTACCTGCTCGACTACGGCGGCGGCTTCTTCTCCCTGACCGATCGCCAGAAGCTCACCCGGATCAGCTACACGGGTGGACCGGCCACTCCGGTTCCGGCCGGCGCCGGGGCCAGCGTGCAGAGCGACCCGCTCACCGTCGCCTTCACCGGTGGCGAATCGGGCGGCGTCTCCTACGCCTGGGACTTCGGGGACGGAAACACGTCGAACGAGGCGAACCCGCGGCACACCTACGCCCGCGTCGGCAGCTACGACGCGACGCTCACGGTGACCTACGCCGACGGCAGCACGAACACGGTGGACGTTCCGGTCGAGACCACGTGCACCATCCCGGACGACCGGGACACCGTCTGGTTCGGGGAGACCGACACCAAGGTCCAGAACGACGACCTCGGCGGCTGCACGATCAACGACCTGATCAACGACGAGCGGGACTGGGACACCAACGGCCGGTTCGTCAACCACGTGACCGGCGTGGCCGAGCAGCTGCAGGCCGACGGCGTCATCACCCGCAGCGAGGAGAAGAAGCTGGTCCGGACCGCGTCGCGGTCCGACATCGGTACGGCCGGCACCACCGGGTACCGGTGGCTCTTCGACGGCACCTCGGAGTCGCTCGCCAAGTGGCGGCAGGCTCCGGGCGGCAACTTCGACCACCTGCCGAGCGGGTCCATCAAGGCCCAGGGCGGTCTGGGGATGCTCTGGTACCCCGCGGAGGAGTTCGAGGACTTCTCGCTGAAGCTGCAGTTCAAGGACGTCGCCCCCGGTGACGGCCACGCGAACAGCGGCGTCTTCACCCGGTTCCCCGACCCACGGGTCGCCAAGGACGAGCGCCCGGAGTGCGGTCAGCTGACCGACGCCGAGGCGTGGGTGGCGATCTACTGCGGCCACGAGATCCAGCTCTACGACGGCGAGAGCGGCGAGCCGCAGAAGACGGGCTCGGTGTACAACTTCGACTCGAACGGTCTGGCCGAGGCCGGGGTGACCCCCAAGGGCGAGTGGAACGAGTACGAGATCCAGGTGGTCGGCCAGCAGTACACGATCATCCGCAACGGTGTGGTGATCAACGAGTTCGAGAACTCGCCGGGCAAGGAGTCCTCGCGCGCCGGTGACCCGCCGACCGACATGCGGCAGTTCCTCAGCGGCTTCATCGGTCTGCAGAACCACAGTGACGCGGACGCCATGGAGTTCCGCAACATCCGGGTGCGGGACCTGTGACCACGTTCGAGAAGATGAGAGGCACCCCCATGTTCCGACAGAAACTCTCCCGGCTTCTCGCCGGGGCCGCGGTCAGTGCCCTCGTGGCACTGCCGCTGGCCCCGGCGGGGGCCGCCGCGGTGGAGTACCGCGGCGACACGACAGAGCAGACGGCGACCCAGGCAGCGGAGCAGGCAGCCGAGCAGGTGCTGACCTGGACCGCGAGCGCCAGCGTCACGGAGTACGCCTCGGCGCCGGCCACGGCGACCGCCGGGGCCACGACGATCGTCTTCGAGAACAGCGCGGCCACCGGTAACAACATCGGTATGTCGCACACGCTGACGTTCGACACCAGCACGCCGGGGTACAACCACGATGTCGACCTGGACATCCTGGCCAACCCGTTCGACGACAACGCCGGCCGCTACGAGGCCGAGGTCGTCCTGACCCCGGGCACGTACCGGTACTTCTGCGCGATCCCCGGGCACCCCGACATGGTGGGCGAGCTCGTGGTCACCGAGGAGGGCGGGGGCGGCGACACCACCGCACCGGTCAGCACGGCCCAGGTCACCGGCCAGCAGGACGCCGACGGCGCCTACATCGGCTCGGCCACCGTCGGCCTCACGGCCGAGGACGACAGCTCGGGCGTCGAGAGCATCGAGTACGCGCTCGACGGCGGCGAGTACGTCCCGTACACCGAGCCGGTCGTGCTCGACACGCCCGGCACGTACACGCTGGAGCACCGGGCCACGGACGTCGCCGGCAACACCTCGGCGCCCGAGACGGTGCAGGTGGTGGTGGTCGCCGCTGACGGGGAGGACACGACGGCACCTGTCGTCACCCCGGAGGTGACCGGAGAGCTCGACGACAACGGCGCCTACGTCGGGTCCGCGACCGTGAACCTCACGGCTGTGGACGCCGGCTCGGGCGTGACGAGCGTCGAGTACGACCTGGACGGCGCGGGCTACGCGGCCTACACCGACCCCGTGGTCGTCGACACACCGGGCGAGCACACGGTGACCTACCGGGCCACCGATGCCGCGGGGAACGTCTCCGAGCCCGGTTCGGCGACGTTCACCGTCGTCGAGCCGCCCGTGGTGGACACCACGCCGCCGACCGTCACCACCCAGGTGACCGGCGAGCAGGACGCCGACGGCGCCTACATCGCCTCGGCCACGGTGCAGATCCTCGCCGAGGACACCGGGTCGGGCGTGGCGAGCGTCGAGTACGACCTGGACGGCGCCGGCTACACGCCCTACACGGACCCCGTGATCGTCGACATCACCGGTTCGCACACGGTGTCCTACCGGGCCACCGACAACGACGGCAACACGTCCGAGCCGGGCACGGTGGAGCTGGTCGTCGTGGGTGGCGGGGAACCGCCGGACACCACGGCGCCGATCGCGTCGGCCCAGGTGGACGGCGACCAGGACGACACCGGCGCCTACATCAACTCGGCGACGGTGACGATCAACGCCCGGGACGGTGAGTCGGGGATCGCGTTCATCGAGTACGCGCTCGACGACTTCATCTTCCGGGCCTACACGGGCACGTTCGACGTCACCGACCCGGGGGCGCACGCGCTGCAGTACCGGGCCACCGACAACGCCGGCAACGTCACCCGGACCGGGACGCTCCGGTTCTCCGTCTCGCGGGCCGCGACGGACGCCTGCCCGGTCTCCGACGAGCGCCCGACGGTGATCATCGGCGGTGTCGACAGCGGGGTGGCGAACGTGGACACCGGTAACGGTTGCACGATCGCCGACCTCGTCGACGCGGACGGCCCGTGGGTCAGCCAGAAGGCGTTCCTGAGCCACGTCGGCCAGATCGCCGACCGGCTGGAGGCGGAGGAGCTGATCAGCAAGAAGGACAACAGGATGCTGATCAACGCCGCCCGGAAGTCCGGCATCGGCAAGTAGGCACGACCAGCAGTACGACAAGAACGAAGTGGACCGCCTGCCGTCGGCAGGCGGTCCACTTCGTTCTTCTGTCAGGGTCGTGCGATCAAGCTCTACCCCTGTGGCCTCAGGCCACGAGCGAACGCAGCACGTACTGCAGGATGCCGCCGTTGCGGTAGTAGTCCGCCTCACCCGGGGTGTCGATGCGGACCACGGCGTCGAACTCGACCTGCGCGCCGTCGCCCTTGGTCGCGGTGACCTTGACCGTCTCGGGCGTCGTGCCCTCGTTCAGCGCGGTGACGCCGGCGACGTCGAAGGTCTCCGTGCCGTCCAGGCCGAGCGACTCGGCGTTCTGGCCCGCCGGGTACTGCAGCGGCAGCACCCCCATGCCGATCAGGTTCGAGCGGTGGATGCGCTCGAAGCTCTCGGTGATGACGGCCTTGACGCCCAGCAGGGCGGTGCCCTTGGCGGCCCAGTCGCGCGACGAGCCGGAGCCGTACTCCTTGCCGCCGAGCACCACGAGCGGGATGTCCGCGGCCGCGTAGTCCTGTGCGGCGTCGTAGATCGTGTCCTGCGCGTCCTTCACGAAGTTGTACGTGAAGCCGCCCTCGACGCCCGCGCCCTCGTTCTCCGAGGCCAGGAGCTGGTTGCGCAGGCGGATGTTCGCGAACGTGCCGCGGATCATGACCTCGTGGTTGCCCCGGCGCGAGCCGTAGGAGTTGAAGTCACGACGACCCACGCCGTGCTCGGCGAGGTACGTGCCCGCCGGGCTGTCGGGCTTGATGGAGCCGGCCGGGCTGATGTGGTCGGTGGTGACCGAGTCGCCGAGCTTGGCGAGCACGCGGGCGCCCGAGAAGTCGGTGACGGGCTCGGGCGTCATGCCCATGCCGTCGAAGTACGGAGGCTTGCGCACGTAGGTCGACTCGGGGTCCCACGCGAACGTGTCGCCCTCGGGGGTCTCCAGCGCGGCCCAGCGCTCGTCGCCCTTGAAGACGTCGGCGTAGTCCGACTCGAACATCTTGCGGTCGATCGACGACGCGATCGTCTTCTCGACCTCCTCCGGCGTGGGCCAGAGGTCGCGGAGGAACACCGGCTTGCCCGCCTCGTCACGACCCAGCGGGTCGTGCTCGAAGTCGAACTCCATGGTCCCGGCCAGGGCGTACGCGATGACCAGCGGCGGGGAGGCCAGGTAGTTCATCTTGACGTCCGGGTTGATGCGGCCCTCGAAGTTCCGGTTGCCCGACAGCACGGAGACGACGGACAGGTCGTGCTCGTTGACGGCCTCGGAGACCTTCTCGTCGAGCGGGCCCGAGTTGCCGATGCACGTGGCGCAGCCGTAGCCGACCAGGTGGAAGCCCAGCTTCTCGAGGTACGGCCAGAGGCCGGCCTTCTCGTAGTAGTTGGTCACGACCTGCGAGCCCGGCGCCATGGAGGTCTTGACCCACGGCTTGGACACGAGGCCCTTCTCCACCGCGTTCTTCGCGAGGAGCGCGGCGGCCATCATGACCGACGGGTTCGAGGTGTTGGTGCAGGACGTGATCGAGGCGATCGCGACCGCGCCGTGGAACAGCTCGAACTCCTTGCCCTCGCTGTTCGTGACGTGCACGTGCTTGCGGCCGTTCGGCGTGATGGCCGGCGAGTCGGACGCGGGGAACGACTCCTTCTCGGCCTCGTCCACCCGGTCCATGACCTCGGGCGCATACGTGGGCAGGTCGCGCATGAACGCGCTCTTCGCGTTCGTCAGCTCGATGCGGTCCTGCGGGCGCTTCGGCCCGGCGATCGAGGGGACCACGGTCGACAGGTCCAGCTCGAGGTACTCCGAGTACACCGGCTCCGGCGTGTCGGCGTCGAGCCAGAGGCCCTGCTCCTTGGCGTACGCCTCTACCAGCGCGAGCTGGTCCGCGGAGCGGCCGGTCAGGCGCAGGTAGTCGACGGTGACGGAGTCGATCGGGAAGATCGCCGCCGTCGAGCCGAACTCCGGCGACATGTTGCCGATGGTGGCGCGGTTCGCGAGCGGCACCTGGGCCACGCCGTCGCCGTAGAACTCGACGAACTTGCCGACGACGCCGTGCTGGCGCAGCATCTGCGTGATCGTGAGCACGACGTCGGTGGCGGTCACCGCGGCGGGGATGGAGCCGCTCAGCTTGAAGCCGACGACGCGCGGGATGAGCATCGAGACCGGCTGGCCGAGCATCGCGGCCTCGGCCTCGATGCCACCGACGCCCCAGCCCAGCACGCCCAGGCCGTTGACCATGGTGGTGTGCGAGTCGGTGCCCACGCAGGTGTCGGGGTAGGCCCGCAGCGCGCCGTCCACCTCGCGGGTCATGACCGTGCGGGCCAGGTACTCGATGTTGACCTGGTGCACGATGCCGGTGCCCGGCGGGACGACCTTGAAGTCGTCGAACGCCGTCTGGCCCCAGCGCAGGAACTGGTAGCGCTCGTGGTTGCGCTGGTACTCGAACTCGACGTTGCGCTGGAAGGCGTCGGCCCGGCCGGCGACGTCGATCTGCACGGAGTGGTCGATGACCATCTCGGCAGGGGCCAGCGGGTTGACCTTGGTCGCGTCGCCGCCGAGCGCGGCGACCGCCTCGCGCATGGTGGCGAGGTCCACGACGCAGGGCACGCCGGTGAAGTCCTGCATGATCACGCGCGCCGGCGTGAACTGGATCTCGGTGTCGGGCTGTGCGTCGGGGTCCCAGGACGCGAGGGCGCGCACGTGGTCGGCGGTGATGTTGGCGCCGTCCTCGGTGCGCAGGAGGTTCTCGGCGAGGATCTTCAGGGAGTACGGGAGGCGCTCGACTCCCTCGACCGCGTTGAGCCGGAAGATCTCGTAGGACGTGCCCGAGACCTCCAGCGTTCCCTTCGATCCGAACGTGTCCACGGTGCTCACTGTGGCTCCTTCTGCGGGGCTGACGGTGCGTCGGCTCTCACAGGCGCGGTCATCGCGCAATGGAGCCTTCGCATGGGTTCCAGGGGGCTTCACCCAGCCTAAGCCGGGCTGCTCAGGCCAGCATAACGCATATATCTTGACGTCAAGATATCTGCGAGACCACCCGGTCCGCGATGGCCCGGTAGCCCTGGTCGCCGACATGGACCCCGTCCGCGTCGACGTGCCGGTCCAGCACCACGTCAGGGTCGACCATCGAGACGTACGTCGCGTCGTGCCGCTCGGCCGCCGCACGCACGGCACTGTCCAGGGCGCGGACCTCCAGCCCGACCTCCCACGGCGTGGACGGCCCGACCGCGATGATCTGCGCCTCCGGGAAGCGCCGCGCGGCCAGCGCGTACGTGTCACCGACCGCCCGGAAGACCTCGGCGGGCGTCTCGCGCAGCTCCGGGAAGTCGTTCTGCCCTCCGGCGATCACGACGAGGTCGATCTCCCCGGGTCGGCGCACGGAGCGCAGCTGCTCCGCGTAGGACAGCAGGTCCCGGTCCGGCTTCCTGCTCACGAACCCGGTCCCGCCGTCGGCGACGTTGCGCTCGGTCCAGCCCAGCTCGCGGGCGACCCGGGTGCTCCACCGCCGCTCCGGCGACGACGCACGCTGGCCGACCGTGTAGGAGTCGCCGACGAACAGCGCGACGACCGGCTCCGTCTCGCCGGCCACCACGGACGGCGACGACGACGGCGACGGGGACGGGGACGGGGACGGGGCGGACGTCACCGGGCTGGGTGTCGGTGTCGGAGCCGGCAGGAGCGTGGGCGTGGGCACGGACGTCCGGGACAGCGTCATCGTCCCGCCGTCGACCGAGAGCCCCCCGGCACCGACCAGCATGCCTACCGCGACCGCCAGGACGAAGGCCGTCGTCACACCCGCCACAACCCCACCACGCACCAGCCATCGCTTCACGAGGCGCATCCTATGCGTCCCGTGATGTGGCGTTCGTCCATCGTGGCGGTCAGGCCGTGCGGTCCAGCACGGCGACCGCCTCGAGGTGGTGGGTGTGCGGGAACAGGTCGAACCCGCGCACCCGCGAGAGCGTGTAACCGTGTGCGGCGAGATAGCCGACGTCGCGGGCGAGCGCCGCCGGGTCGCACGCCACGTACACGATCCGGCGCGGGGCACGCGCGGCGATCGCGTCGACCACGGCGCGCCCGGCACCCGACCGCGGCGGGTCCAGCACCACGACGTCGGCGGTCGGCACGGTGTCCGACGCGAGCACCTTGTCCACGGCCCCCACCTCCAGCGTCACCTGATCCGACGCGTGCGCGTTGCGGCGGGCGTCCTTGGCCGCCTGCTCGTCGCCCTCCACGGCCACGACCCGCCCCTCGGGTCCGACGGCGTCCGCGAGCGGGAGCGTGAACAGCCCCGCGCCGGAGTACAGGTCCAGCACGGTCGCACCGGCCAGCTCGCCCGAGGTGGCGCCGGTGGCCTCCAGCACGGCGGCGGTCAGTACGGACGGCGCCTCACGGTGCACCTGCCAGAACCCGCCGGCGGCGACGCGGTAGCGGTGCGTGCCCCACGGCCCGGTCACGGTCTCGGTCACGGCTCGCCGGGCGTTGGGCCGGGTGTCCGGCTTCCCGCGGCGCCACGGCTCGCCGTCGACCAGCAGCACCGGATCCCCCTCGGAGGGGGCCACCAGCGTGAGCTGCGCCCCCGGCGTCCAGCTGCGCGTGAACACGTCCTCGGCCACGGCGAACGCCGCGACCTCCGCGGTGCCGAGCGGCATCTTCTTCAGGGCGACGACGTCGTGCGAGCGGTGCTTGCGCATGCCCGCGTGCCCCTCGGCGTCGGCCACCAGGTCGATGCGGGTGCGGTAGTGCAGGCCGCGGCGCTCGTCGTCGCCCGGTGCGGCCTCGACGGTGACCTCGTGGGCCAGCCGTTCCGGATCGATGCGGGCCAGGCGCTGCAGCTGCTCGACCAGCACGTCGGTCTTCCAGCGCCGCTGTGCGGGCAGCGCGACGTGCGAGAGCTCACCGCCACCCACCCCGTCGGGGCCCGCGGCGGGCCAGGCGGGCTCCACCCGGTCCGGCGAGGCCTGCAGCACCTCGATGGCGTCGGCCCGCCAGAAGCTCGGTCCGCCCTCCGTGACGCGGGCACGGATCCGCTCGCCCGGCAGCGTGTGCCGCACGAAGACGACGCGGCCGTCCAGGCGGGCCACGCAGTGCCCGCCGTGCGCGACGGGGCCGACCTCCAGCTCGATCTCGAGGCCCACCTCGGGGGCGGGGACGTCGCTCACGCGACGGCCGCGGTCCGGCCGCGGTGAGCGCTGCGGACGACGGCGCGGGCGGCCGCCCGAGGAGGAGTCGGCGGGCGCGGAGCGACGGTCGGGGTTACGGGGCATACGTCAAGTATCCCCTCCTCAGAGCCGCCTGCCGTGCAGGAAGGTGTCTTCCTCGAGGCCGGTGTGCCCCCGCGAGGAGGCGAGCTGCCACGGTACGGACGCCACCACGACCCCCGGTGTGAACAGCAGGCTGCCCTTGAGCCGCAGCGCCGACTGGTTGTGCAGCAGCTGTTCCCACCAGTGGCCCACCACGTACTCGGGGATGTACACCATCACGAGGTCACGCGGCGACTCCCGCCGCACGGAGCGCACGTACTTGAGCACGGGCCGGGTGATCTCCCGGTACGGCGAGTCCAGGATGCGCAGGGGAACGGGCAGGTCAAGGGCCTCCCACTCGGCGACGAGGCCGTCGATGTCCTCCCGGTCCACGCCGACGGTGACCGCCTCGATGACGTTCGGCCGGGCGGCGCGCGCGTAGGCCAGGGCCCGCATGGTCGGCTTGTGCACCTTGGAGACCAGCACGACGGCGTGCACGCGGCTCGGCAGCGCCCGGGCCGCCGAGACGTCGTCGAGCGCGAGCTCGTCCCGCACCCGGTCGTAGTGCTTGCGGATGGCCCGCATCAGGATGAACAGCACGCCCATCGCCAGGAACGTGATCCAGGCACCATGCGTGAACTTGGTCACCAGGACGATGATCAGGACGGTGCCGGTGAGCCCGAAACCGATGCCGTTGACCACCCGCGAGCGCTTCATCCGGCCGCGGACCGTGGGGTTCGGCTCCGTGCGCAGCTCGCGGGTCCAGTGCCGCAGCATGCCGAGCTGGGACAGCGTGAACGACACGAACACACCCACGATGTAGAGCTGGATCAGGCGCGTGATCGAGGCGTCGAACGCGACGACGAGCACGATCGCGGCCACCGCGAGGGTCACGATGCCGTTGGAGAACGCCAGGCGGTCGCCGCGCGTGTGCAGCTGGCGCGGCAGGTAGCCGTCGCGGCCGAGGATCGATCCCAGCACGGGGAACCCGTTGAACGCCGTGTTCGCGGCGAGCACCAGGATCAGACCGGTGACCGCGGACACCGCGTAGAAGGCCGGGGGGAAGCCGGCGAACACGGACTCGGCGAGCTGACCGATCACGGGGATCTGCACGTAGTCGGCGGGGACGGGCTCGCCGTCGACCTGCATCTGGGTGTGGGGGTCCTCGGCGAAGCGGACGCCGGTGGCCTGCGCCAGCAGGAGGATCGAGATGATCATCGTCGACGAGATGACGCCGAGCAGCAGCAGCGTGGTGGCCGCGTTGCGCGACTTGGGCTTGCGGAACGCGGGCACGCCGTTGCTGATCGCCTGGACCCCGGTGAGCGCCGCACAGCCGGACGCGAACGCACGGGCCAGGAGGAACGCGCCGCCGATGCCGACCAGCCCCTGGTCGAACGCCGCCTCCCCCACCAGCTCGTAGTCCGAGCTGGCGGCCCGCGGCAGGGTGCCGGCGAAGTAGCGGATGGCACCGGTGACGACCAGGGCGCCCATGACCGCCATGTAGCAGTACGTCGGGATCGCGAACGTCCGGCCCGACTCCCGCACGCCGCGCAGGTTGGTCAGGGTCAGCACCGCGATCGCCACGACCGCCACGACCGCCTCGTACCCCTGGATCCCTGGGATGGCCGCGGATGCGTAGTGGGCCGCCGCCGAGATCGACACCGCCACGGTGAGCACGTAGTCGACGAGGAGCGCGGAGGCCACGCCGATGCCCGCCGTGCGGCCCAGGTTGGTGCTGGCGACCTCGTAGTCGCCGCCACCGGACGGGTAGGCACGCACGTTCTGCCGGTAGGACGCCACCACGATGAGCAGCACCGCGACCACGGCCAGACCGACCCAGGGTGAGAACATCATGGCCGCGACACCGGCCAGCGACAAGGTCAGGAGGATCTCGTCGGGCGCGTACGCCACGGACGACAGGGCGTCCGAGGCGAACACGGGCAGAGCGATCCGTTTGGGCAGCAGCGTGCGCCCCAGGTTCTCGCTACGTTTGGGGCGGCCGACGAGTAGTCGCTTGGCCGCATCGACGATGTCCGACACGTTGGAAGACTCTATGCCCGTCGATGGTCGGCAGCGCACCGGCGCGCGCACCGGACATGACCGGCGCCCCGCGGCCGCCCGCATCGGGGTAGCGTTCCGTTCGTGCACTTCGTGATCATGGGCTGCGGCCGCGTGGGGTCCAGCCTCGCCCAGGAGATCGAGGGCCGTGGACACTCCGTGGCCGTCATCGACCAGAACCCCGACGCGTTCCGGCGTCTGCCCGCCGACTTCTCGGGCAAGAAGGTGACCGGCGTGGGTTTCGACCGGGACACGCTCGTCCAGGCGGGGATCGAGGACGCGTACGCGTTCGCCGCGGTGTCCGACGGCGACAACTCCAACATCCTGTCGGCCCGGGTGGTGCGCGAGACCTACGGCGTCGACAACGTCGTGGCCCGCATCTACGACCCGCACCGCGCGGAGATCTACCAGCGGCTGGGGATTCCCACGGTCGCCACCGTGCGATGGACGGCCGACCAGGTGCTGCGCCGCATGCTGCCGCTGGGCTCCACCGACGAGTACCGCGACCCGTCGGGCACCGTCCGGCTGGCCCAGATCGACTACCACCGGCGGTGGGTCGGCAAGCCCGTGCTCCACGTCGAGGCCGCCACCGGCGCACGGGTCGCGTTCGTGACCCGGTACACCTCAGCGGTGCTGCCCACGCCCGACCTCGTGCTCCAGGAGAACGACGTGCTGCACCTGCTCATGACGGCGGACGCCTCCGCCGACGTCGAGCGGATCCTCACCGCCGCCCCGACCGCCGAGGAGGACTGATGCGCGTCGTCATCGCCGGAGCCGGGTCCGTGGGCCGCTCGATCGCCCGCGAGCTGCTGAGCCACGAGCACGAGGTCACCCTCATCGACAAGAACGCGTCGGCCATGCGGGTCTCGCAGGTCCCCGAGGCGGAGTGGGTGCTCGCCGACGCGTGCGAGCTCCCCGCGCTCGAGGCCTCCGAGATGGAGCAGGCCGACGTCGTGGTGGGCGCCACCGGGGACGACAAGGTCAACCTCGTCTTCTCCCTGCTGGGCAAGACGGAGTTCGGCGTGCCGCGCACCGTCGCCCGCGTGAACAACCCGAAGAACGAGTGGATGTTCGACCAGTCCTGGGGCGTGGACGTGGCGGTCTCGACACCGCGCATCATGACGGCGATGGTCGAGGAGGCCGTCGCGGTGGGCGACCTGGTGCGGATCTTCAGCTTCCGCCAGTCGCACGCCGACCTGCTCGAGCTCACGCTGCCGGCCGACTCCCGCGCCGCCGGGACGCGCCTGGGCCGGGTGGTCTGGCCGTCGGACGTCACGCTCGCGACGATCGTGCGCGACGGCCGGCCGCTGGTGCCCAGCCCGGACGACACCCTGGAGGCCGGCGACGAGCTGCTCCTGGTCGCCGGCGCGGACGCGGACACCGACGCCCTGCAGGAGCTGCTGGTACCGAAGGGCTGAACCCGCCGCGGGCGGTCGGCTACGCGGCCGGCGCCGCCTTCGGTCGGCGCACCACGTACCAGGTCAGGTACAGCACGAGGGCCCACAGCGGCACGCCGAGCAGCAGGTGGAACGTGCCGAGCCACGCGATGTCGTCCGCGAAGTACAGCGGCGTCTTCACCGCGAGGCGCAGGGCGAACAGGCCCACCCAGAGCCACGTGGCGATGGCATAGGTACGCATCTTGGCGGGATCGTCGCGCCAGGCGGTCAGGGCGGCGAACGGCGACGGCTCGGCGTCCTTCGTCTCGCCGTCGCTCGTCTCGTCGTCGTGCGGCTCGGCGGTCCGGTTCGCCTCGGCCTTCACGGCCTCCGGCGTCAGGCCGGCGCGCAGCGCCTCCACGACGTAGCCGACGACGGGCCGGCGCACGGCGATGGAGACCAGCAGCACCACGAGATAGCCGGCGTTGACCAGCAGACCGCCCGCGTAGTAGTTCGCCGCCTCGCCCGACGTCCACGCCCAGAGCACGCCCACGGCGATGCCCAGCAGGCCGCCGAGGGCCTGCGTGACGGGCGTCCGCTGCACCAGGCGTGCCACGACGAGCACCAGCGCCGCGACCACCGACGCGACGAGCGGGATCGTCAGGTCGGTGAAGATCACGAACGCGACCACGAACACCAGGCCGGGCAGCACCGCCTCGACCAGGCCGCGGACACCACCGATCGCCTGGGCGGCGGAGAACTCCTCGCCGGCGAGGGCGCGCACGCCGCGCGCGGGGGCTTCTGCGGGCTCCGGAGGCATGTCGGGACGTGCGGGTTCACTCATGGAGTTCATTGTGCCGTGCTCGGCCGGATGCTCATCCACCCGGTCCCCGTGCCATCACTCACCCGGCCGCGGCCGGAGCTCGTAGCGCGGGTTGAACATGGTGCGGCGCCCGTCGGCGTCGCACACCATGCCCTCGACGCGGATCCGCCGCCCCGGTTCGATACCGTCGATGGTCCGCCGCCCGAGCCACACGAGGTCCAGCGCACCGGAGCCGTCGAACAGCTCCGCCTCCACCGTGGGCACGCCCTCGCGGGGCCGCAGGACGACCGAGCGCAGCACGCCGGCCACCTTGCCGCGGGAGCGGACCGGCACGGTGGCGACGGCCATACAACCCAGGTTGCGCGAGGCGTCGGCGCGCTCCTCGGTGTCCCGGACCTCCTCGTTGGAGGCCAGCGACTCCGCGATGCGGGACGCGAGGCTCGAGCGGAGCGACATCAGCGGTTCACCTCGTCAGCCGATCTGAGTGATCTCGGGGCCGCGGCGCTGCGGGTCGATGTCGGACATCTTCGGTGCGGCGCCCTCGGGGCCGGCGGCTTCCGCTGCCGGCTGTGCACCATCCTTGCGCGCCGACTTCGGCAGCGCCAGGGGCAGCAGGTCGCGGGGCGGGCGCGGGCTCTGGTCGCGCACCACGACGATGTTCGCGAACACCGACTCCAGCGCCTTCGCCGCCTCGTTGTCCAGCGCCGCCTTGCCGGCGAGGACACCGCGGATGAACCAGCGCGGGCCGTCCACCCCGATGAACCGCGCCGGGCGCTGCCCGGCCTGCCCGTCCGGGCCCTTCACCGGCATGCGGACGAGCAGCTCGCGGCCGAACACGCCGGGCACGTCGTCGACGATCCCGCCCTGCCCGCCCACCGACTGCGCGATCTCGTGGCGGATCTCGTCCCAGATCCCTTCGGTGCGCGGCGCGGCGAAAGCCTGGATCTGCAGGTTCGACCCCTCCAGCGCGGCCGTCACCCCGGTCACCTTCTGCGTCTTCTTGTCGATCTCCATGCGAAGCTCGAGACCGGGCATCACCGGCAGCCAGATCGCACCGAGGTCGACGCGGGGACCCATCTCCCCCACCTGCGACCGGTCGAAGGGTCCGTGCTGCCGCTTCTCCTGCTCGGCCTCCACCGACGGCCACTCGACCGGTGCGGGCTCATTCGCCGTGCCTCGTCGGCTGAACAGACCCACAGCCACGCTCCTTACGTCGTTCGTCAGTGCTGCGCGCACGCGAAGGCGTAGCACGACAGCGTTATCCACTCGTTATTCCCAGACTAGACCCGTCCGGGGTCCGATCGGGACGGTCGGCGCACCACGGTGCACGCCGTTCAGCGCCCGGCGAAACCGCCGCTGGAGCCGAACCCGCCGTCCCCCCGGGACGAGCCGGGCAGGGTCTCGGCGGGCAGGAACCGTGCCCGCTCGACCCGCTGGATCACGAGCTGGGCGACCCGGTCGCCGCGCACGAGCTTGACCGGCTCGGCGACGTCGGTGTTGAGCAGCGTCACCTTGATCTCGCCGCGGTAGCCCGCGTCGACCGTGCCGGGGGCGTTCACGATGGTGACACCGTGCTTCGCCGCGAGCCCGGACCGCGGGTGCACGAACGCCGCGTAGCCGTCCGGCAGGGCTATCGACACCCCCGTCGGCACCATCACCCGGCCCTGCGGCGGGATCTCGACGTCGACCGTGGTCACCAGGTCGGCGCCGGCATCGCCGGGATGCGCGTAGGAGGGGACGGGGACGTCGTCGAGGAGGCGGATGAGCACGTCGACCGTGCTGCCGTCGCCGGTTGCGGGGGTGGGCACGCCGGAAGAGTACGCCACCTCGGCCCGCGACGCCGCAAGAGTGGTCGGGCCGGCGCGTGGGCCTGGGATGATGTGTGCATGACGGCGACCACCCTCACCTTCCACGAGCGTCTTCTGCCCGGTCCCGGCGGCTGGCTCGGGACGGTCGGTCTGGGCGTCATCGCGGCGATCGCGCTCTGGCCGGTGCACGTGCCGGCCGCCCTCGTCACCGGGCTGCTGGTCTGCGTCGGGTCGGCGGTCGCCCTGGCGGCCACCTCCCCCGTCGTCGAGGTGTCCGACGGCGTCCTGCGGGCCGGGCGTGCCCGTGTGCCGGTCGCTCTGCTCGGCCCCGCGCAGGCCCTCGACGTCGCCGCCATGCGACACGAGCTGGGACCCGGGCTCGACGCGCGCGCGTACGTCTGCCTGCGTGCGTGGGCGCGGACCGGGGTGCGGGTCGCGCTCGACGACCCGGCCGACCCCACCCCCTACTGGCTCGTCTCCACCCGTCGCCCGCAGCTGCTGGTGGAGGCGTTGGGCGGCTGAGGCCCTGGCATGCCTGTCCCCGGACACGACGAAGGCTGCCACGCAACGCATGACAGCCCGGTCGTGTCGTCAGTGCCGAACGCCTGGTGGATCAGGCGGCGCACTCCGTGCAGATCATCTGGCCGGCCTTCTCGTAGGCCAGCTGGCTGCGGTGGTGCACGAGGAAGCAGCTGGAGCACGTGAACTCGTCCGCCTGTCGCGGCAGCACGCGTACCGCGAGCTCCTCGCCGGACAGGTCGGCGCCGGGGAGCTCGAAGCCCTCGGCCGCCTCGGTCTCGTCCTCGTCCACAACGCCCGAGGACTTGTCAGATCGACGTGCCTGCAGCTCCTGGATCGAGTCCTGCTCGACATCCTCATCGGTCTTGCGTGGGGCGTCGTAGTCAGTCGCCATGTGGTGTTCTCCGTCGGTAGGTGGTCGCGCCGGAACGTTTCGGGTGTCCGGGATTCGACGCCGCCCCGGCCGGGTCACCGTAGGCGCCGTCGAACGGCGTCCGTTACGGGTGTACGCGCAGATAATGCACACGGCCCCGGATTTGTTCCCGAGTCGGCCCACGGATTGTGCACCATTTCTGTCAGGCGCGCTACATCTGTCGGTGTAACCCCCGTCACGTACGCTCTGACCTGCATCGACGTATCGTTATCGACCTCTCGGCCGGCCGTGACGGTGATATCTCCCCTACCGCCGTGTCAGAAAAATATTCACCGGATCTCAGGCGATCCGGCTCCGTCCGCGTCCGCCGCCTCGAGGATCTCGGCGAGCTGCGCGACCAGGTCGGGCGGACCTGCCACGGTCATCGCGTTCCCCGCCGGTCCCCCGCGCAGACCCGTCACCACGGCACCCGCCTCGGTGGCCACCACGGCACCCGCCGCCATGTCCCACGGGTTGAGCCCGCGCTCGTAGTACAGATCGATCGAACCGTCCGCGAGCAGGCACAGGTCGATCGCGGCCGAGCCGAGCCGGCGGATGTCCCGGATCTTCGGCAGCACCTGGGTCAGTACCTGGGCCTGGTGCGCGCGACGACCGGCGTCGTACCCGAAACCCGTGCCCACCAGGGAGGAGCCGAGCGACGCGGCGTTCCCCACGCGCACCGGTGCGCCGTCCCGGGTGGCGCCCTCGCCGAGCCCGGCGGACCAGGTCCGGCCGTCGGCCACGCTGTGCACGCACCCGGCCAGGACGGTCCACGTGGCGGGCTCCGGCGTCCCGGCCACCACCGCCACCGACACGGCCCACGACGCGACCCCGTACAGGTAGTTCACCGTGCCGTCGATCGGGTCGAGCACCCAGGTGAGCCCGCTGGTGCCCGCGACGTCGTCGCCCTCCTCGCCCAGGATCGCGTCGTCCGGGCGCTCCGCGGCGATCATCTCCCGCAACAGGTCCTCCGAGGCACGGTCCATGACCGTGACGGGGTCGACCTCGCTCGACTTCGTGGCCGCGACCACCACGCGATCCGGTCTACCCTCACGCACCAGGGCCCCGGCAGCTGTCGCGAGGCGGACGGCGAGGTCGCGGAGGGCGGTGACGGTGACGCCGTCGGGCAGCTCGGGCAGTGCGGGTGAGATCACGCACCCATCCTGCCGCACGTGCCGACGAGCGACTATCCGGCGGCACACCGACGAGCCTGCGCCGCACGACCGCCCCGCGGTGGCAGGCTCGGCCCACAGGACTACCCCGGGAGGACTGGCATGGACGAGCTGGAGCTGGTACGGCTGCACGAGGACGGTGAACGACTCGTCCTTGCTGCGCGCGACGGCGCCCAGAGCACCCTGCCCATCACCGATGCCCTGCGTGCCGCCATCCGAGGTGACCGCCCCCGCATGGAGTCGATCCGTGCCCAGGAGGAGTCGACGCTGCGCCCCCGCGAGATCCAGGCGCGCCTGCGCGCGGGCGAGACCTGCGAGGCGCTCGCCGAGGCCTCGGGCCTGCCGATCGACCACGTGCGGCGCTTCGAGTACCCGGTGATCTCCGAGCGGGAGCACTCGATCGCCCGGGTACGGGCCAAGGCGGTCCTGACGGACGACGACGGGTCCACCACGCTCGGCGAGGTCGCCGACGAACGCCTCCGCTCGCGCGGCGTGCGCCCCGCCGACGCCCGGTGGTCCGCCACCCGGGAGGGCACCCATCCGTGGCTGGTACAGGTGGAGTTCGAGGCCGCGGAGCGGCCCCGCGTGGCGCGCTGGTCCCTGGAACCGCGCGGCGGCTTCGTGACGGCGCTCGACGACGAGGCCCGCTGGCTCGGGCTCCCGGAGGACGACGGCGGTCCGGCGATCGCCGGGGTCTCGACCCTGCCCCCGCACCGCGGCAACCAGCACCCGGCGGCCCGGTCGGCACCTCCGGAGCGGGACGACACCGACCTGCTCCTCGACAACCTCTCGGAGCGGCGAGGTCAGCGGCCCTCCCGGCGCCCGTCGCCGGACGCCGACCTGCCGGACATGATGGAGCTCGACCCCGACCACGCCGCGCAGGCGGCGCAGGACGAGCCCGAACCCTCCGCCGCGGTCGTCGACATCGGTGCGCGGCGCGGTGGGTCCCGCCCGCGGATGCCCTCGGTCCACGTGCCCGACTCCCCCGCCGACCTCGAGTGGGAGGCGCCGAGCCGGTGGCAGATCTCCGCCCCGGACGTCGCCACCGCCCAGTCGAACACCGCGCAGTCGAACACCGAGCACCTGGACACCGCGCAGCCGGACGCCGAGCAGGAGCAGAACCCCCCGCCGGCCGAGCAGCCGGAGCGGGACCAGGTCCCGGAGCCCGTGCCGGAGAAGGTGCCGGAGAAGCCGCCGGCCGATCCGGCGCCGCCCAAGCGGCCGGCGGCCAAGCGTGGCCGCAAGTCCCGCGCGCAGGTGCCGAGCTGGGACGAGATCGTGTTCGGTTCGCGCCCCGAGGTGTAGCCGGCTAGCCCCAGAGCGACTCGTCGGCCGAACGGCGGCGCGCGGTCAGCGCCGTCATGCGGCGCATGTGGTGCCGGCGGCACAGCACCTCGTAGGCGACCTCGCCGCGGCCGACGTCGCCGATCACCACCTGCTCCCCCTCGGTGACCATGACGCCGTCGACGGTGCGGGCGTTGAGCGTGGCGCGCGCACCGCACCAGCAGAGCGACTGCACCTGGAGCACGTCGATCCGGTCGGCGAGCTCGATGAGGCGGGCCGAGCCGGGAAAGAGCCGGGTGCGGAAGTCGGTGGTGATACCGAACGCGAAGATGTCGATCTCCATCTCGTCCACCAGCCGGGCGAGCTGCTCCACCTGCTCGGGCGAGTAGAACTGCGCCTCGTCGCACACGAGGTAGTCGACGGCCTCGCCGCTGGAGCGCCGGGCGCTGATCTCTGCCCAGAAGTCGGTGCCGTCGGTCACCTCGTGGGCGGCCACCTCCAGGCCCAGCCGGCTGGAGACCTTGGCCTCCCCCGCTCGGTCACCGCGGCTGAAGATGAGCCCCTCGCGCCCCCGTGCGCGATAGTTGTGGTCGGTCTGGAGGGCGAGGGTGGACTTTCCGGAGTCCATGGTCCCGGAGAAGAAGACGAGCTCGGCCACGGAAGCACCTTACGTGTCTGGCGGCTCAGGCGACGGCCGTGAGCAGCGGCACGAGCATCTCGTGCGGGGTCAGGGAGCCGTGCACGCCGGGCAGTGCGCGGGCGGCCGCGGAGTGCACCCGCGAGTCGACGACGGTCGCGGCGCCGGTCATGGCGACCACCACGTCCCCGATCGTGGCACGCACGTGCTCGGCGACCGGTCCGAACCAGCCGCTCTCCACCGCCTGCTCCCGCCCGAGGACCACGGCGTGGTCACCCAGCCGCTCGGCCCACCGGTGCGCGACGTCGGCCGGGTCGGCCGCCCGGTCCGCGTAGACGTGCAGGGCGCGGGGCTCTCCCCCGACCAGCGCGACGCCGGGCTTCAGCGCCGCGTCGGCGGCCACGTCCCACTGGAGGGCCGGGTCGGCCGTGATCTGGCCGTGGTCCGCCGTGATCACGACGAGGGTGCCTCGCGGCACGCTGCGCAGCAGCCGGTGCAGCTCACGGTCGGTGGACTCCAGCGCGTCGCCCCACTGCCACGAGTCCCAGCCGTGGCCGTGGCCCGTCTTGTCGACGTCGCCCTGGTACAGGTAGACCAGGCGCTGGGCCTCTCCGGGCTGGCGGAGCGCCGTGACGGTGGCGTCCACCCGCCGCTCGAACGTCTCTGCGGCGACGTAGGCGGGTCCACGCAGCGCGGCCTGGGTCATGCCGGAACCGGCGAACTTCCCGGGACCGGGCGCCGTGACGCGCGTGCCCGCGGCCGCGAGCGTCTCGAACACCGTGGGTTCGCGCTGCAGGTCGGCCGGGTCGCCGAGCTCCCGCCACTGCACCAGGGACGCCAGCCGGCCGGTCTCCGGGTTGCGCTGGGTGTAGCCGAGCATGCCGGTGCGACCGGGGGCGGTGCCCGTGCCGAAGGTGCTCAGACCCGAGGCCGTGGTGGACGGAAAGCTCGACGTGAGCGTCGCGGCGTCCGCGTCCCGTTCGCGCAGGAGCCCGCGGAGGAACGGGGCGTGACCGCCGCGTTCGGCGAGGTTGCGGATGCCGAGCCCGTCCACCAGGACGACCACCACGCGGTCGGCGTCGGGCAGGCCGAGGGCGGCCCGGCAGCCGGACGCGGTGAGGCCGGTGGCGGTGGTGAGCTCGTGGCCGAGGGCGCCGGCCGCGGCGGGCAGCACCGCGGCGAGGCTCGTGGTGTCGTAGGACGGCGCGATCAGGCCGTCGGGCAGGGTTGGTGCCGTCACGCAGACGTGGCCCGCGACAGTGCGCCCGCGAAGCTGACCGCCGCGCGGACCGCCGCGTCGCCCTCGGCCTCGCTGGAGACCCGTACCACCACGTCGTCGGGCGTGACCTGGCCGGTCAGGCCGTGGTCGGCGGTGCAGTTCGGGTCCACGCACGTGGCGGGCTCCAGGTCGACGCGGGACACGGCACCCCAGCCGATCGCCAGGGTCACCTCGCGCGTCGCGCCACGCCGCGGGTACTGCTCCGGGTCCGCGATCACGTGCGTGAGCGCCACGGAGCGGATCTCGCGCACCGGCACGACCTCCGTGGTGGCCGATGCCGAACCGGGCCGGGCGGGGTCCTCCCCGGAGTGGTCGTCCACGTGGGCGGTGACCAGGCGGGTCGGCGTCAGTACCAGGACCGTGAGGTGGCGGCGCACCTCCGAGTCGAAGGTGGTCTCGGCCTGCACGAGGTGGGCCAGGACCTCCTCGTCGGCCAGCGCAACGGAGAGCACGTCCGCGACGAGCTCCGGGTAGTAGCCGGCCCGGTGCAGGTGGGCGGTCAGGTCATCACGGGCATCGGTAGGGGCATGGGACACGGTTGGCATCATCCCATGAGAGCGGCCCTCGCCGTTAGCCCGGGAGTGCTCTCCGTAGCGCGTCCGTCCGACGTTCCGCCGGCCGCAGGCGGATCGAGGCGTGCAGCACGGACGCGCCGCGCTCCGCGACCGCCACGGGGTACAGCTCGAGGGACGCCAGCTCCGGCAGGTCCTCCGCCATGACCGACACCCGCGCGAGCACGTCCTCGAGGGCCGCGACGTCGGCGGCGGGCGCGCCCTGGTAGCCGAAGAGCCGCGGTGCCGCGCGGACGCCGCGCACCATGCGCGCCACGTCGACGTCGGTCAGGGGCGGCACGCCGTGCGTCACGTCGTCGAGCAGGTCGACGGCGTCGCCCGCCAGCCCGAACGACACCACCGGCCCGAACAGCTCGTCCTCGACCGACCGCACGACGCACGCGACGCCGGTGGGCGCCATCGCCTGCACCTCCAGGACCGGGTCGGGCGCCGGCAGCAGGGACGACGCCGCCGCGAGCATCCGTTCGGCGTCCTCCCGGAGGTCCTCCGCGTCGGCGATGTCGAGGCGCACACCGCCCAGGTCCGTCCGGTGGCGCAGGGCGGGCGCGGCGATCTTGAGCGCCACCGGCCAGCCCAGCTCCTCGGCGGCGGCCACCGCGTCGTCCGCCGTACGCACGCTCCGGGAGCTCCACAGGGTCAGGCCGTAGCAGGCCAGCAGCTCGGAGGCCGCGTCCTGGTCCAGGACCATGCCGTCGTCCGGCCACTCCGCGCGGCGGAGCAGAGCCTCGACGAGCGTGCGCGCCTGGGCCCGCGCGACGCCGTCGGACACGCCCTCGCGCAGCGCCGGGCGCACCGGCGAACCGTGGTCCTGGGTGCGCCACTGCGCGTAGCGGACCACCTCCCCGAGGGCCCAGACCGCGTCCTCGGGCGTGGAGAACGCCGGGATCCGGACGTCGCCGGACGCGAGCTCGTCGGGCATGCCGTGCAGGCCCAGCGCGCTGACGACGGTGGTGCGGCCGGTCCGCGCGGCGGCGTCGGCGACGGCGCGGGCCACCGCGTCGGTGCGCGGCAGCACCACCGGCACGGAGACCACGACCACCGCGTCGCACGCACCGGGCGCGTACAGGGCGTCGACGGCGGCGGCGATCTCCTCGTCCGGTGCAGCGGCGGACAGCGGCTCCAGCGGCCCGGCGACGGTCAGACCGGCCGCGGCGACGGCGTCGGCGACGAGCGCCGCGAGCGACGGCGAGCTCGCGAGGATCCCCACCCGGCCGCCCGCCGGCAGCGGCTGGTGCGCCAGGACCTGCGCCACGTCCATGAGCTGGTGCGTGTTCTCCGCGCGGATCACGCCGGACTGCCGCAGCACCTCGTCGAGCATCCGCCGCGGGGCCCGCGTGGCGCGCACGGTGTGCCCCGGCGGGACGACGCTCCCGTGGCGGCCCGCCACGACCACGACCACGGGCTTGACCAGCGCCAGGCGCCGGGCGATCCGCGAGAACTTGCGGGGGTTGCCGAGCGTCTCCAGGTACAGGCAGACGACGTCGGTGTGCGGGTCGTCCTGCCAGTACTGCATGACGTCATTGCCCGACACGTCGGCCCGGTGGCCCGCCGACACGAGCGTGGACAGGCCCAGCCCGCGGCGCTTGACCGTCTCGGAGGCCGTGACAGCGACCGGCGAGCTCTGGCTGAACAGGCCCACGCGGCCCGGACGCGGTGCCGTGAGCGCGAGGCTCGCGCGCAGGCTCGCGCCCGGCACGTTCGTGAGCAGGCCGTAGCTGGCCGGGCCCACGACGCGCATGCCCTCGGTGTGCGCGGTGCGCAGCAGCTCCCGGCGGCGGGCGACGCCGTCGGGCCCCGCCTCGGCCCACCCCGCGGACAGCACCACGACGCCGCGAGCGCCCGTGCCGCGCAGGCGCCGGACGGCGTCGAGCACCTCGTCCGGGGGCGCGGCGACCACCGCCAGGTCGACCTCGCCGAGGTCGGCCCAGGTCACGTCGTGGCCGAGCACCATCAGCGCGGTGTCGCCCGGGTCGGCGGCGTGCGCCGCGCGGACCCGGTCGGCGAGCAGCTCGTCGACGGTGCCGCCCCGCGCGGGGCCGACCAGGAGGACGCGGGTCGCGGAGAGCAGCGCCTGCATGGAGCGGGCCTCGGTGCGGTGCTCGCGGTCGGCCATGACCTCGCGGGACCGGTCGGTGGGGTCGAGGTCGATCGAGACGGTGACCACGCCGTCGTCCAGGTGCTGCTCGACGGCGTAGCCGGCCTCGCGGAACACGCCGAGCATGGCCCGGTTCTGGGGCAGCACCTCGGCGATGAAGCGGTGCACGCCCCGTTCGCGCGCCGCGGCGGCGATGTGTTCCAGCAGCACCGACCCGAGGCCCTGGCCCTGGAGGTCGTCGGCGATGTTGAACGCGACCTCGGCGGTGCGGCGGCCGGGCTGGTCGTCGGTCACGTCGTAGCGGGCGACGCCGACGATGTCCTCGGTCTGGCCCGGGCTGTCGGTGCCCGTTTCGGTGCCGGGGCGCACCGCCACGAGCGCCGTCCTGCGCACGTGGTCCACGGTGACGAGCTGGGTGAGCATCCGGTCGGGGATGCGCTGCAGCGCCGCGAAGAACCTCAGGTACGTGGAGCGCTCCGACTGGGCCATCTGGAAGCGCTGGATCGCGTCGGCGTCCTCGGGGCGGATGGGACGCACGTGAGTGGTGGACCCGTCGCGCAGCACCACGTCCGCCTCCCACTCGACCGGGTACTGCGTCGAGTAGGGCAGGCGCACGCTGCCGACCCGTTCTGGCTGGTCCACGTGACCAAGGCTAACCAGACGACGTCAGCGCACCAGCACCATGCCGGCGAGCAGCATCACGCCGAAGCCCACGAGCACGAGCCGCTGGCGGCGGTTCGGGCCGGAGGCGGTGAGGATGGCGGCGACCGCGGGACCGGCCGCGAGCAGGAGCCAGGCACCGAGCGCCGGTGCCACGTTCGCCGAGACGGCGGCGACCGCCACGACCACGAGCCCGTGCACGACGCCGAGGCCGAACCGCATCGAGACGACGATGTGGAGCACGGCGGCGAGCACCGACAGGCCGGCCCAGGTGGTGATGCCCTCCTCGAGGCAGCCCCACTCCTGCTGGGCGCACTGCCAGGACTGCATCCACCAGGTCACCAGGGCGCCGAGCACGAGGACGGGCACGACGCTGATCCCGACGACGCCGTAGGCGAGCCCGATCCGCACGAGCCACCCCGGCAGGGCGGTCGACCGGCTGACCATCGGCATGTCGGGCATAGGCGAATAGTGCCAGGTGAGGGCTCGAAAGTGCATATGTCTCAGCCTGTGACCTCCTGCGATGTCAGCGAGGCACCACAGGAGTGTCGGCGACGCGCGGTACGGTTTGCCTGTCCCAGACCACCTCTGATTCCAGGAGCCCCACGAACCATGGCGCGCAAGCCGTCGCAGCCGCTCGACGAGAGCGAGATCCACGAGAAGGTCGTGGACATCGACGTCGCCTCGGAGATGGAGGCCTCGTTCCTCGAGTACGCGTACTCCGTCATCTACTCGCGGGCTCTCCCGGACGCGCGCGACGGCCTTAAGCCGGTCCAGCGCCGCATCCTCTACATGATGTCGGACATGGGGCTGCGACCCGACCGCGCGCACGTGAAGTCGTCGCGCGTGGTGGGCGAGGTGATGGGAAAGCTCCACCCGCACGGTGACGCCCCCATCTACGACGCCCTCGTGCGTCTGGCCCAGAGCTTCTCGCTGCGCCTGCCGCTCGTGGACGGGCACGGCAACTTCGGTTCGCTCGACGACGGCCCTGCGGCGCCCCGGTACACGGAGGCGCGCCTGGCGGCGCCGTCGATGGCGATGACCACGGGTCTCGACGAGAACGTCGTGAACTTCGTGCCCAACTACGACAACAAGCTCACCCAGCCCGAGGTGCTGCCGGCCGCCATCCCGAACCTCCTGGTCAACGGCGCCTCCGGCATCGCGGTCGGGATGGCCACGAACATGGCGCCGCACAACCTCGTCGAGGTCGTCTCCGCGGCGCAGCACCTGATCAAGAACCCGGAGGCCACGCTCGAGGACCTGCAGCGGTTCGTGCCCGGCCCGGACCTGCCGACGGGCGGCAAGATCGTGGGCCTGGACGGCGTGCGCGACGCGTACCGCAGCGGCCGCGGCAGCTTCCGCACCCGCGCCACCGCCCGGATCGAGAACGTGACCCCGCGCCGCAAGGGCATCGTCGTCACCGAGCTCCCCTACCTGGTGGGGCCGGAGAAGGTGATCGAGAAGATCGCGGACGGCGTCAAGGCCAAGCGCATCCAGGGCGTCACGAACGTGCAGGACCTCACCGACCGCACGCACGGGATGCGCCTGGTCATCGAGGTGAAGACGGGGTTCGACCCGGACGCCGTGCTGGAGCAGCTGTACCGCGTGACGCCGCTCGAGGACTCGTTCGGCATCAACAACGTGGCGCTCGTCGACGGCCAGCCGCGCACCCTGGGTCTGCTCGAGATGCTGCGGGTCTGGGTGGACCACCGCATCTCCGTGGTCCGGCGCCGGTCGCAGCACCGCCTGGACAAGCGCCTCGAGCGGCTGCACCTGGTGGACGGCCTGCTCGTGGCGATCGTCGACATCGACGAGGTCATCCAGGTGATCCGTTCGTCCGACGACGCGGGGATCGCCCGGGACCGGCTGCGGGAGATCTTCGACCTGTCCGAGCCGCAGGCTTCCTACATCCTGGACCTGCAGCTGCGCCGCCTGACCAAGTTCTCCCGCGTCGAGCTGGAGAAGGAGGCCGAGGAGCTGCGGCGCGAGATCGCGGAGCTCGAGCAGATCCTCGGCGACGAGAAGCTGCTGCGGCGCGTGGTCAGCACCGAGATGGGCGAGGTCGCCCGGACGTACGGCACGCCGCGCCGCACCGTGCTGCTCGACGCGGCGGGCGGGTCCGTCGGCTCGGTCGCCGTCGCCCCCACCAACGGGCGCAAGAAGGCCGTCGAACCCATCGACCTGCAGATCAAGGATCTCCCCACCCGCGTGGTCCTGTCGGCGACGGGGCTGCTGGCCCGGCTCCCGGACGACGTCCCGGTACCCCGGACCGGCAACCGCGCGGCGCACGACGCCCTGCGGGGCGACGCCGCCGCGACCACCCGTGGTCAGGTGGGGCTCGTGACGTCGGCCGGACGCATGCTGCGCATCTCCGTGCTGGACCTGCCGTCGCTGCCGCCCACGGACGGCGCGCCGTCGCTGTCCGGTGGTATCCCGGTCAGCGAGCTCGTCGAGCTGGAGCACGGCGAGACCGTGCGGACGGTCACCGCGCTCGGCCCGGACGCCCCGACCATCGCCGTCGGCACGGAGCAGGGCATCGTCAAGCGTGTGGCGCCGGCCGACGCGCCCGCCAAGGGCGACGAGTGGCCGGTGATCGCCCTGAAGGACGGGGACACCGTGGTGGGCGCCGCCGTCGTGTCCGACGACGACGAGCTGGTGTTCCTGGCCGACGACTCGTCGCTGCTGCACTTCCCCGCCTCCGCGGTGCGGCCGCAGGGCCGCGCGGCGGGCGGGATGACGGGCATCAAGCTCGCCGCCGACCGGCGGGTCGTGTTCTTCGGCGCGGTTCCGGCCGGTGTCGACGCCACCGTGGTGACCATCGCCGGTGCTGCCGACTCGCTGCCGGGGGTGGAGCCGGGCGCGGGCAAGGTGACGCCGTTCGCGCTGTACCCGGGCAAGGGCCGCGCGACGGGTGGTGTGCGGTCCCAGCGGCTGCTGAAGGGCGAGGACGGCCTCGTCCTGGGCTGGGTCGGGGCCACTCCCCCACGTGCGCTCGGCGCCGGCGGCCAGCCGGTCGAGCTGCCCGAGGTGGACGAGCGACGTGACGGCTCGGGTACCCCGGTCGCGGCACCGGTCGCGGTGATCGGCTGATCCGGCCGAACTAGTTTGTCGAGACTGTCGATTCTGGCGTCGCTCGCCCGTCCAAGGCGTGTCAACATTCCAGGAACGAGGAGCTCGACATGACTGACAACTGGGTATTCCTGATCCGCGAGACCGACTGGGACTCGGACGCCTATCTGCCCGAGAACGTGCAGGGCCGGGAACTCGGCGAGGACGAGGACATGGCCGCCCACGGCCGTTTCGAGCAGGCCGTCGCCGATCTCGGTCTCACGATCACCGGCGCCGCTGCCCTCCAGAACGCGAAGTACGGCGGGTGGGTGGCGACCGGCGGGGGCGGGACCGAACCGGTCTATACGGACGCGCCGTTCACCGACACCAACGAGGTGATCACCGGCTTCTACCAGGTCGAGTGCGACGAGGCCACGGCGCGCAAGATCGCCGCGCTCGTACCCAGCGGCAACGTGGTCGAGTGGCGCAAGGTCCTGAACTTCGGTTCCTGACCGGGACCACTTCGTGCCGATCGACCCCGCGGCGTTCCGCACCGCCTGGCCTCAGGTGGTGCGGTCGCTCGCCGTGACCACGCGGAGCCTGGACAGCGGTGAGGAGTACGCGGCGGAGGCGTTCGCGCGGGCCGCGGCGCAGCCCGACGGCACCATCGACGACCTCGTCGGCTGGTGCGTCCAGGTCGGGCGCCGGACGTGGCTCGACGCGATGCGGCACGAAGCGGTGTTCACACGGCTCCAGCCCCAGATCGCTCGCCCGGAGGTGGCCGCCGTGGACGTGCCGACCGACCCTGGCGTGCCCGGTGGCGACCTCGACGACCGGCTCGCGCTGCTCTTCGTCGCCTGCGACGACGCCCTCGCCCCCGGCGCACAGCTGGTCCTCGCGATGCGGGTGGTCTGCGGACTCACGATCCGCCAGATCGCGGGCCACCTCGGCATCGCGGAAGCCACGGCGGCCGCGCGGCTCACGCGGGCCAAGGCGGCCCTGGCCCGCGCGCGTGGCGAGTTCGTGGTGCCCGACGGCGACGCCCGGGCCGCCCGGCTGCCCGTCATGCTGACCTGCGTCGCGGGCCTGTTCACCGTGGGGCAACGGGACATGCCGCTGCCGCCCGACGCCACCCAGGATCCCGCCCGCGACGCGCTGACGCTGGCCGAGGCGCTCGTCGCCCAGTACCCCGACGACCCCGAGGTGCTCGGTCTGCGCGCCGTGTGCCGGCTCGGTCTGGCCCGGCGGCCGGGCCGGGTGCGCGACGGCGTCGCGCTGCCCCTCGACGAGGCGGACCGGTCGGTGTGGGACCACCGGCTCCTGTCGGCGGGCCTGGACGACGCCACGGCGGCGATCGCCCGCGCGGGCCCACCGGACCGCGCTCCGGGCCGCTTCGCGCTCGAGGCAGCGATCTCGGGCGTGCACGCCACGGCGCCGGACGCGGCCGCCACGGACTGGTCGCGGCTGGCCCAGCTCTACGACGCGCTGCTGCGCGCCTGGCCGTCGCCCGCGACGCGGGTGGCACGCCTCGTCGTGCTGGGCCGGCTCGCGATGCGCGACCACCGCGACCTTGCGCCCATCGAACGCGAGCTCGAGGACCTGGTCGCCGACGGGCCGCCGTACGCGGCCCGGGACGCGAGCCTCGCCCTGGCGGACCTCGCCCGGCGCACCGGTCGCAGCGACGAGGCGGCAGGCCGCTATCGCGAGCTGCTGGACGTGATCCCGGCCGGCCCGCTGCGCGAGTTCTGCCGTCGGCACTCCGGCTAGCCACCCTGCTGCTGCTGCGGCGGCGATGCGCCGACGCTCCGCCACGGCCGACGTGGCCCTCCGGTCAGAACGGTGGTGCACCCGGGTCAGCGGGGTCCGGATAGCCGGGCGCGGCGGGCGATCCGGTGGTGGCGTAGCTGCGGGGCAGGCGTTGGCCGGTGAGCGCACGGAGGGTGAGGTCGCCGCTGGTGTCCGGATCGACGTCCTCGAGCACGGCGTGGGGATCCAGCACGGTCGGCGGACGTTCGTGCTGACGTCCGGTGGGCGTGGTCCAGGTCGTGATCCCGGTGTCGGGATCACGAACGACGCCCCAGCCCGCATGAGTCTTCAGGAGGTGGTGCTTGCGGCACAGGGGTTGGAGATTGGCGGCCCGGGTCTGCCCTGGAGTACCGGGTGGCGAGGTCGCCGGGTCGAGGTCATGGTCGAACGGGACGATGTGGTCCAGGTCGTCCCATGCGGCAGGACTGTCGCACCCGAAGGGGAACGTGCAGGTCTCGTCGCGGGCCTGCACGGCGGCGCTCAACACCTTGCCCGGTCGGTAGGTGGTGGTGGAGTAGTCGGTCAGGACCCCGGTGCTCGGGTCCGTGAGCAGCCGCTGCCAGGTCGCATCGGTGGCGATGACCCGGGCGACGTCCGCGGGGATCGGTCCGAAGCCGCGCAGCTCGCCGGGCGCGTCGTCCAGGCCGAGCAGTGCGCTGGCCGGGACGGTGACCCGGACCACGGGGCGGGTCGGCGTGACCCGTACCGGCTGCACCACTTCCTGGACGACCTGCTCCACGACAGGCGCCCGTCCACCACACGTGCACACCGGCTGGTCCGCGGGGTCGGCGTCGCCGGTACCCGGGACGTCCAGACCCTCCGGGTGAGCGTCGCCGCCGGCTCCGAGCCCAGGTTCGGTGTCCGTGCTCGTGCTCGTGTCCGTGTCCGTGTCCGTGCTCGTGTCCGTGCTCGTGTCCGTGTAACGGTCGGCGGGCAGGAGACGGCCGGTGACGATGCCGGTCAGGGAGTCGGCGCGGAGCTGTCCCAGCGTGCGCTCCTCGCCCGTGACGTGTCGCAGCTGGTGGGCCATGTCGTCCACGACGCCCCAGACCGCTGCCGCGTCGACAGCGGGCAGGTAGGCCGACAGCCAGCCCATGTCGTTCTCCGCCCGGTCGAGCTGCACGCAGCGCCCCTGGGCCGCCGTCCTGGCGGTCTCCGCCGCACCGTGGCGGGCCTTGGCGAACTCGAGCATCCGGGCCTGGAGCCACCGCCACGTGCGGCGCGGCGCACGGGGAAGGAACCGGGCGATCGCCTCGGCGCGCTCGGCCACGGTCAGCTGGGCGGCGCTACGCAGCAGGGTCTGTGCCTTACGGACGTCGATCCGCCCCGCCTCCAGAGCCGCGATCACGGTGGGGTGCCGGGCGCCGGACTCGCCACGGACCACGACCTCGGTCGCCTCCGGTTCGGTCACCACCAGCTCGCTGGTGACCTGCCCGACCAGGGAGCCGTGCGCCAACGGGTGCGTCTCGCGCGCGGCGCGGTGCGCTACGGCTCGGGCCTGCACACCGGCCGCCCAGGCCTGCAGCCGCCCGCATGCGCTCACCAGGTCGCCGAGCGCGTCGTCGGACAGGTCGGCGAGCCGGTCAGCCTCCGTCGCGGAGACCTCGGCCACCACCCGCGCCAGCCCTGCACCCGGTACTCCTGACAATGCCTGCTGCAGCAGCCCGACCGGCCACAGGGCCACCGGCACCGTATCCGGCGGCCAGTCCGGCACCTCGCCGGGACCTGGCGTCACATCATCGAGCACCAGGTGCACCTGGACGCCGTCCCGCTCGACCACCGCACCCAGAGAGCGGTCGTCCGGGAAGGGGTCCACGGGCAGCACGTCGTCCAGCAGCACACCGGTCTCCACATCGGTCGGTCCACCGCGCATCCCACACCCCCTCGTGATCGTATCCGTCCGCAGAGCGGTGACAACACATCATCCCTGCGGACGTTTGTTCGATCATAGGGCGAGCCTCCGACATCCGCCCGTTCTTCTGCTGCCCGCGTCCGAGCGCGGCAGCGGTTGGCTCATTCACGGCGTGCGGCTCAGCACCCAGGCGGCGAACCCCTCGATCCGGTCCGCGACGACACGCGCCCGCACGGAGGCGAAGTAGTCGAAGGTGTGCTGCCCGTCGGCGATCTCCGACCACACCACCGGCTGGTCCGAGACCGCAGCCAGCCGGTCCTTGAACTCGCGTGCCCACTCGATGGGCGCGACGGTGTCCCGGGTGCCGTGGGTCAGGTACGCCGGCGGCGCGCCCGCGTGGACGCTGGCAGCGGGACTGCTGCCGGGGTCCTCGGTCACGGGGCCGTAGTAGCCGTACATGCCGACCACTCCGGCGACCGACGTGTCTGCCTCCTCGAAACCCGGCTGCAGGGCCGGGTCCCCGGCCGTCAGCGCCGTGCAGGTGGCGATGTGCGCGCCCGCCGAGCTGCCGCCCACGAACACAGGGCCGGCGCCGAGGCCGCGCTCGGGGCCCTGGGTCCGCACCCAGTGCAGCACCCGCTTGGCGTCGACGACGTGGTCGGGGAACGCCGCCCGTGGCGCCAGCCGGTAGTTGGCGCTCACACAGGTCCACCCGTGCGCCGCGAGCTGGTACAGCAGGTGGAGGGACTCGCGGTCCTTCGCCCCTGAGACGAAGTGCCCGCCGTGGAAGTGCACGAACACCGGACCGGACGGCGCCGTGCCGCGCGGAACG
Source organism: Promicromonospora aerolata (assembly GCF_042682255.1). NCBI lineage: Bacteria > Bacillati > Actinomycetota > Actinomycetes > Micrococcales > Promicromonosporaceae > Promicromonospora > Promicromonospora aerolata. The sequence goes on along the minus strand of NZ_JBHUHF010000001.1, from coordinate 23,330 downwards.
TAGACGTCGAGGGTGTTCCGCCGGCCGTGCTCGCCGTAGCTCAGGCCCCGCAGGTGCCGCACGCCATGGTGCCGCCGGAGCAGCGGCAGCAGCAGCCCTCGCCAGGTGTCCGGCGCGACCCGCAGGTGCGCGGCGTGCTCGGGCGCGATCCGGTCCCGCCATCCGCGTCCCAGAGCCTCCTCCAGGGCGTGCTCCGGCTCGTGCCGCGCCCGGACCGCTCGCCAGGCGACCAGGACGATACCGATGACGACCACCAGCATGACCACGGCGGCCGCCAGCCCACCCGGTGAGGAGAGGTCACCCTGTGCGAGCGCCAGCACCGTCGGAGCCAGCGCGAGCACCAGCGCGACCACAGGTAGCTCGTTGAACGTCATGCCCACGACGTACACCACCGTGCCGAACAGCGAGTGCCCCGGCCAGGGGCGCAGCGCAGCGAGCACGCACAGGCCGAGAATCACGGCCGAGGCCAGGTAGCCGAAGGGCACGAGCACTCCTCCTGTTCGATGCGGTCGCCGCCCGGACCCTATCCGGCCGCCCCCGTGTTCGGGCGATGTCAGTGACCAGTGGTTGACTCCAGCACATGAACGACGACTCGACCTACGAGTTCTCCACCGACCCCGACCGCATCGACCGCGCACGCGTGCACGAGCTCGTGTCCCAGCACACGTACTGGGCCAAGGACCGTCCCCGCGAGATCATGGATGCCGCCATCGCAGGGTCCCGGCCCTACGGCGTCTTCCGTCGCGGCACGGGCGAGCAGGTGGCGTTCGCCCGCGTGGTCACGGACGGTGCGACGTTCGCCTGGCTCGCCGACGTCATCGTCGAACCGAAGACGGGTACCGGTGGATGGAACGCCGGAGCCCACGAACCGGCACGAAGGGAGCTGGCACATGAGCATGTCCGTCCAGATCGGTGACCTCACCCGCATCGAGGCCGACGCCGTCGTGAACGCCGCGAACTCCATGCTCCTGGGTGGTGGCGGTGTCGACGGCGCGATCCACGCCGCGGCCGGTCCGCGTCTGCTCGAGGCGTGCCGTCGGCTGCGGAACACCACCCACCGGGACGGCCTGGACGTCGGCGACGCCGTCGCCACCCCCGCGTTCGACCTGCCCGCGTCCTGGGTGATCCACACGGTCGGACCGAACCTGCACCGCGGCCAGGACGATCCGGTCCAGCTCGCGTCGTGCTTCGCCCGGTCGCTCGACGTCGCCGCGGGACTGGACGTGCGGTCGGTCGCCTTCCCGGCCGTGAGCGCCGGCGCCTACGGCTGGCCGGTGGACGACGTCGCCCGCATCGCGGTCATGACCTGCCGTGCCTGGCTTGCCGGTCATCCCGAGGCGCGCCCGCGAGACATCCGCTTCGTGGTCCTCGACGAGCGAGGCCGGGACGTGTTCGACGCCGCGCTCCGCGCGGGCTGAACCCCGCCGTCCAGCCCGGGTCAGTCCCGCCGCGTCCGGGGCGAGACGAGCCCGGACTGGTAGGCGAGCACGACGAGCTGAGCACGGTCCCGGGCGTGCAGCTTGGTCATCGCACGGCTGACGTGGGTCTTCGCGGTGGTCGGGCTGAGCACCATGTGCGCGGCGATCTCGTCGTTGCTGAGCCCGTGCGCGACGAGGGCCACCACCTCCCGCTCGCGGTGGGTGAGCCGGTCGAGGTCCGGCGAGGACAGCACGTCGGGCGGGCGGGCCACGAACTCGCTGATCAGCTGACGCGTGACCGACGGCGACAGCAGGGCGTCCCCGCGCGTGACCACCCGCAGCGCCTGCAGCAGGCTCGCCGGGTCGGTGTCCTTGAGCAGGAAACCTGCGGCCCCGGCGCGCAGCGCCCGGAACACGTGCTCGTCCAGGCCGTAGTTGGTGAGCATCACCACCCGCACGTCCCCCAGCCGGTCGTCCTGGACGATGCGGCGGGTCGCCTCGATGCCGTCCAGCACCGGCATCTGCACGTCCATCAGCACGATGTCGGGCCGGTGCGCCAGGGTGGCCGCGATGCCCTCCTCGCCGTCGCCCGCCTCGGCGAGCACGCTCAGGTCGTCCTCGCTGTCCAGCAGCGCGCGGATACCCGACCGGATCAGGTGCTGGTCGTCCACGAGGACCACCGAGATCATGGCCGCCCCTCGAGCGGCGGCTCGTCCGGCCCCTCGAGCGGCGGCTCGCCCCGCGACGCCGCCGACGACCCGCCCGTCGGCGGCTTCGTCGGCAGCTCCGCGACCACGGAGAACCCGGTCGTCGGCCCCGGGCCCGCCCGGAGGTGCCCGCCCAGCGCGGCGACCCGCTCCCGCATGCCGATCAGCCCGTGGCCGGGCACCGGCGGCGTCCGGGGAGCCGACCCGTCGTCGTCGACCTGCACCTTCAGCCGGCCGGCGTCGTACCGGAGGCATACGGTCGCCGTCGCCGCACCGGCATGCCGGCCGACGTTGGTCAGCGACTCCTGGACCACGCGATAGACCGTCTGGTCGACGTCGGGTGGGAGCGGTCGGGGCGTCCCCTCGACGCTGACGGTGATCGGCAGCCCGGACGAGCGCGCCCGGTCGACCAGGGCAGGCAGCCGGTCGAGGCCCGCGCCGCCACCGTCGTCGTCGCGCCGCAGGGTGTCGAGGGTGGAGCGGAGCTCCCGGGCGGCGTCGGTGCTCGCCTCCTGGATCGCGAGGAGCGCGGCGGCGGGCTCCTCTCCGCGCTTGCGCGCGAGGTGCGCCGCGACCCCGACCTGGACGTTGATCACCGAGATGCTGTGGGTCAGCGAGTCGTGGAGCTCGCGGGCGATGTGCAGCCGCTCCTCGACCGCGCGCCGACGGGCGACCTCGTCCCGCGTCCGCTCCGCCTCGTCCGCTCGCTGCTCCACCTCGCGCACGTGCGCACGCCACAGCAGGAAGGTGACGGTCGCGACGCCCGCCGTGGCGAGCCAGCCCGCGGCGTAGAAGCGTCGCCAGCCCAGATCGGTGCGCATGGTCGTCGAGCCTATGGCGCGGCGGCCACCGCACGCATCCCCCGGTGGGAGTACTTCGGCGCTGCTCCGGGGGGAGCAGTCCGGACGGTTCCGTGCGACCGGACCGGCAGCCGCAGGTGTCACCCGTCGGACGACGAGAACGTGCGGCGATCGGCGCAGGATCGGGATCGAACCGACCGACGACCGAGGAGTGACCGGTGACCCACGAGCACCTGCGGAACCAGCTGCGCGGCGACATCCTGCTGCCCGACGACGACGGCTATGCCGCCGCGGCGACCACCTTCTTCGCGAGCGGGAAACCGGCGCTCGTCGTCCGGCCGCGAGACGCCGACGACGTCGCGGCCGCGGTCGCGCACGTGCGACGGGAGGGTCTGGCCCTGTCGGTCCGGTCCGGGGGCCATGGCCTCCTCGGGTCCGCCACGAACGACGGCGGCATGGTCCTGGACCTGACACGTCTCGACTCGGTCGAGCTCGTCGGCCCGCCCGGCGGCGACCCCGACGACCGCCTGGTGCGGGTGGGCGCCGGTGCGTGCTGGGGCCACGTACTGCGGACGCTCGCTCCCCACGGGCTCGGTCTCACCGCCGGCGACACGGCGAGCGTCGGCGTCGGCGGGCTGACGCTCGGCGGCGGGATCGGCTGGATGGTCCGCAAGCACGGCCTCGCGATCGACCACCTCGTGGCGGTCCGGGTCGTCACCGCGGACGGACGGGTCCTGGACGCCGACGCGGACGAGCACGCCGACCTGTTCTGGGCGATCCGCGGCGGCGGCGGCAACGTCGGGGTGGTCGTCAGCTTCGACTTCGTCGCCGAGCGGGTGCCCCTGGTGCACTTCGGCACCCTCACCTACCGCGTCGACGACCCGGTACGGCTGGTCACGGCCTGGCGCGACCACATGCGCGCCGCGCCCGAGTCCCTCACCAGCACCCTGGCCCTGCTGCCCCCGATGTTCGGCGGTCCGCCCACGGCCATGGTGACGCTCTGCTACGCGGACGACGCCGCGGGACCCCTGCGCGCCGTCGGCCCGCTGCGGGCCATCGGTGAGGTGCTGACGGACGACGTGCGGGTGATGCGCTACGCCGATGTCCTCGCGGACGCCCATCAGCCGCCGGGCGGGCGGCTGCTGTCCCGCAACGTGCTGGTCCGCACCCTGGACGACGACGTGGTCGACGCCGCCGTCGCCGCCTACCGGGGCGGGCTCTCCATCGTGCTGCGCAGCCTCGGCGGCGCGTTCGGCCGGGTACCGGCCGAGGCCACCGCGTTCGCGCACCGCGACGCCGAGGCCATGATCGTCGGCGCGGCCTTCCTCCCGCCCGACGCCACCGAGTCCGACGCCGACGCCGCGCTGGCCCCGTGGGCCGCCGTCGCCCGTCACGGGACCGGCGTCTACCTCAACTTTCAGGGCTCGGACACGCCCGACGACGTGGCTGCGGCCTATCCGCCCCGGACCTACGCCCGCCTGGCGGCCGTCAAGCGCCGGTACGACCCCACGGACCTGTTCGCCGGCGTCCACGGCGTCGCGCCGAGCACCGGCACCGGCACCGGCACCGGCACCGGCACGGAAGGAGCGCACCAGTGAGCTACGCGTTCGAGGCCGAGGGCCTGGTGAAGCGGTACGGGCGCACGACGGCGCTGGGCGGCATCGACCTGCACGCCCGCCGCGGGACGGTCCTGGGCGTGCTCGGGCCCAACGGCGCCGGCAAGACGACCGCCATCCAGATCCTCACGACCCTGCTTCGACCCGACGCGGGCCGGGCCGTCGTCGGCGGGCTCGACGTGGTCCGGGACGCCGCGCGGGTACGCCGCATGATCGGGCTCACCGGCCAGTACGCCACGGTCGACGAGGACCTGACCGGCACCGAGAACCTCGTGCTCCTCGGCCGGCTGCTCGACCTGTCGCGCACCGCCGCCCGCAGCCGCGCGACGGCGCTCCTGGCGCAGCTCGGGCTGACCGACGCGGGTGGCCAGCGGGTCTCGACGTACTCCGGGGGCATGCGGCGCCGGCTCGACCTCGCGGCGGGCCTCATCGGCCGCCCCGAGATCGTGTTCCTCGACGAGCCCACCACCGGCCTCGACCCGGGCAAGCGTGAGGATCTCTGGGCCACGATCCGCTCGCTGGCGGACGACGGCGCCACCGTGCTGCTCACCACGCAGTACCTCGAGGAGGCCGACGCCCTCGCCGACGAGATCACCGTGATCGACCACGGCCGGGTGATCGCGCACGACACCCCCGCGGGCCTCAAGCAGCTGGTCGGAGGCCGGACCATCGTCGTGCGTCCCTCGGACCCGGACCGGCTCGGCGCCGCCGCCCGCGTGGTGGAGCGGGTGACCGGACGGCCCGCCGACCACCTGCACGGCGGGGCCCTCACCACGCCGGCTGACACCGCGCAGGCCTTCACCGACGTCGTGGGCGCCCTGGGCGTCGCCGGGATCGACGTCGCCGAGCTCGCGCTCCGGCTGCCGAGCCTCGACGAGGTGTTCTTCAGCCTCACCGGGACGACCGGCCACGACGTGACCGAGACGAGGGAGACAGCATGACCGAGACAACCACCCGACCGACGACCGCCCCCCGGGCCGTCCCGGCCGAGCCGCGGCCGTGGCCCCTGCTCCGGCACGGCTTCGCCCTCGCGGGGCGCAGCCTCACCAAGACCCGGCGCAACCCGGGCGTGCTCCTGGACGCCCTGATCATGCCGGTCATCTTCCTGCTGATGTTCGTCTACCTCTTCGGGGGCGCCGTCAGCGGGTCGTCCCAGGAGTACCTCCAGTACGTCTTCCCGGGGGTGCTGGTGCTCACCACGATCCTGACCGGGCAGGTCTCGACCGGCCTGAGCATCGTGCTCGACATGAAGAAGGGGGTCTTCGACCGCTTCCGCAGCATGCCGATCGCGCGCTCGGCGCCGCTGCTCGGCTCGGTGCTGGGCGATGCCGTCCGGTACCCGCTGGCCGTGGCCATGCTGTTCGGCCTCGGCTACCTGCTGGGCTTCCGGGTCGAGACGGACCTGCCGTCCGCCCTGGGGGCGATCGCCCTGACCATCGGGTTCGGCTTCGCGCTCAGCTGGCTCACGGTGCTGGTGGCCGTGCTGCTGCGCAACGAGAGCATGGTCAGCACCGTGGCGTTCCTGCTGCCGTTCCCGCTCGTGTTCGGCACGAGCATGGCCGCGCCCGCCGAGACGATGCCCGGCTGGCTGCAGGCCTGGACCGAGATCAACCCGGTGAGCCATGCGATCGACGCGAGCCGCGGCCTGCTGCTCGGCGGACCGGTCTCCGAGCCGGTGACGATGACCCTGCTGTGGGGCGGTATCGCCCTGGTGGTCCTGGCCCCGCTCGCCGCCTGGGCCTACCGGCGGCGCATGTGAGTCAGCTCGTGAGGAGCTTGCGCAGCTCCGCCGGCGTCGTGGCGATCGCCGCGGCGCCGGCGGCCTCCAGCTCGCCGGGCGCCGCGTAGCCCCAGGTCACCCCGATGGTGGGCACGTCATGGTGGGCGGCAGCGTGCACGTCGTGCTCGCGGTCGCCCACCATGACGACCTGGCCGGGATCGGCGCCGAGCTCCACCGCGTGCGCGAGCGCCCGCTCGACCACCACCTCCTTGCCCTCCACCACGCCGGCGGCCTCGCCCGCGGCGCCGTGGACGCCGTCAAGGCCGCCGGTCAGATAGCCGTCGAGCCCGAAGTGCTCCACGATCTGCCGCGCGTAGTGCTCCGGCTTGGCCGTGGCGACCAGGAGCGTCACCCCCGCCGCGCGCAGCTCCGCGAGCGCCTCGGGGAATCCGGGGACCACGGAGTTGTCGAACATGCCGTGCCGCTCGAAGTCGCGCCGGTAGGCGGCGATCGTGGTGGCGGCGTCGGCGTCGGACAGGCCGATGCCGGTCATGCTCGCCCCGAGCGGCGGGCCGACGAAGGTGCGCAGTACCGCGTCGGTCGGGACGTCGAAGCCGGCGTCGGCGAACCCGACGCGCAGGGACGCGATGATCCCGGGGGCGGAGTCGGTGAGGGTGCCGTCGAGGTCGAGCAGGACGTGCGTGATGCGGGCGGGTAGCGAGAGGGTCACCGGACGAGCGTGCCACAGGTTCAGTGGTGGTCCTGGTGCGCGTCCGCGTCGTCGCTCCTGCCCGCGCCGCGTCCGTGGCTGGGTGGCGTTCCCGCCTCCTGCCCCGGTTCGACGACGACGAACTGGCCCATCATCCCGTCGTCCTCGTGCATGAGCATGTGGCAGTGGTACATGTAGGGCACGTCCGGGTCGGCGTAGTCGTCGAACCGCATGAGGAGCCGGTAGGTGGTGCTCGGTTCGAGGTACACGGTGTCCTTGGGCCCGGCCAGCTCGGGCGGTGGCGGGTCGCCGTCGATCGACAGGATGCGGAACTGCACGTCGTGCACGTGGAAGCTGTGAGGCATGGGCACGGTGCTGCGCACCTCCCAGATCTCGGTGCTGCCCACCTCCGCCACCTCGTCGATGCGGCCCACGTCCATGCTCCGGCCGTTGATCTTGCGGTCGTCGAGCTCGAACGTGCGCGTCACGGTCGCGTCGTCCTCGTGCAGCGCGTCCTGCTCCGCGTGGACCGACTTCTCCCAGGCGGGCTCGGGTGCTGGTGCGAGCTGGTCGGCGGCGCGCAGCTCGAGCACGTCGAACGCGTCGTTGCCACCCATCGCGAACGGGACGACGACGCCGCCCAGGTCGGCCTCGAACGAGTGCAGGCGCGTGGTCTCCCCCGGCTCCATCCGCACGATCACCTCGGCGCGCTCGCCGGGTGCGAGCCGCACGTGCTCGAGCCGGACCGGTGCGTCCAGCAGCCCGCCGTCGGTGGCGACGAGGTCCATCTCGCGGTCGGCGAAACCGAGCTGGAACGTGCGGGCCGTCGACCCGTTGAGCAGGCGCAGCCGCACGCGTTCGGTGGTGACCTCCTGGTAGGCGCCGATGGTGCCGTTGGTCATGACGACGTCGCCGAGCGTGCCCGGCTCGCCGGTGTCGTCCTCGAGCTCGAGCTGCCCGTCGTCGTCGATGACCTTGTCCTGCACGATCACCGGGATGTCGTCGACGCCATAGGTGTCGGGCAGGTCGGCGGCGCGCGAGGCGTCGTCGTCCAGGAGGAACATGCCCGCCAGGCCGCGGTAGACGTGCTTCTCCGTGGCGCCGTGCGGGTGCGGGTGGTACCAGAGGGTGGCGGCGGGCTGGTCGATCTCCCAAGTCGGGCGCCAGGTGCCGCCCGGGTCGACCTCCTGGTGCGGCCCGCCGTCCATCTCCGGGGGCAGGTGCATGCCGTGCCAGTGCACGCTGGTCGGCTCGTCGAGGTCGTTCGCGACCTCGACGGCCACCCGTTCGCCGCGTTCGGCGCGGAGCGTGGGGCCGAGGTGGGTGCCGTTGAAGCCCCACGTCCGCGTCTTGACGCCGGGGCGGAACTCGGTGACGCCCTCCTGCGCCGTGAGGGAGAAGACGCGCGTGCCGTCCACGACCTTCGAGGGCGCCAGGGGCGGGATGGCGAGCTCGTTCGTGAACTCCGCCTCGTCGACGGAGCTGACCGAGCCGGGGACCAGGGCACAGCCGGCGAGGGCGAGCGCCGTGGCGCCCGCGGCGATCGCGGCGGTGAGGGCGCGCCTCATCGGCCCGCCTCCCGCAGCCGCTGCACGCCGGCCGCGGCCAGGCCGGCGAGCGCGCCCCAGAGCGCGTTCATGATCAGCTCGGGGATCATGGTCCACGCGGCCCCGCTGGGGCCGCCGAACCCGCCGAGCGCGGGCACGAGCAGCCCGAGCAGGACGGTGACGAGGCCGTAGGCCACGCCGGTCAGGGTGAGGGTGAGCACGGGCCGCGGTACGCGGCCGAGGCCGACCACCGCGATCCACACGACGGCGGTGATGCCGACGATGGTGAGCGCGCGGGGTGCGCCGGTGCCGAAGAGGCCGGTGAGGCCGCTCAGCGGCCAGAGGAGGGCCATGGCGGCAAGGCCGGCGATCACTGCCCAGGGGACGGGGATGGTCGGGCCGGCGGGTGGGGGCTGGTCGGTGAACCGTGGTGATGTCATGCCTCGACGGTGCCCGCTGACCACGGGGCGCCACATCGGCCCTGGATCGTCTCCTGGTGTCGCCTGGAGGCGACACCGACCCTGATGCCCTGGGCCCCCGCGGTCCGTAGGGTGTCCGTGTGCCAGAGCAGAGCGCGGTCCCGCGAACGGTCGACCCACGTGTCACCGACATCGCCCTGGGGCTTGCCATGGCGCTGGTGGTCGCGGTGGTCATCGCGGCGGATCCGGACGCCGTAGGGCACGCCGGGCCCGGGGCGTACCTGTTCGCGGTGGGTTTCGGGGCGCTGGTGCTGCTGCGCCGTCATGCGCCGCGCACCGTCCTCGTGGTCACGGTGCTGGCCGTGTTCGGGTATTACACGTTCCAGTTCGCGCCCATCGGCATGGCGCTGCCCGCGGTCGCGGCGCTGTACTCGGCGGCCGAGATGCGGCGTACCGGCTGGGCAGTCGGTGCGGGCACCGCGCTGATCGCCGTCTCGACCTACTACCGAACAGTGGGCAACACACCCGAGGAGGCTCTGACGCCGTACGAGCTCGTCACCGACGTGGCGCTGGTCGCGGCCGCGATCGCGCTCGGCGTGGCGGTCCGGCTCACCCGGGAGGCGCGCGTGCACGAGGCCCGCGCCGCCGAGCAACGTCTGCAGGCCGAACGCCTGCGCATCGCGCGCGACCTGCACGACGTGGTGGGACACAACCTGTCCGTGATCGCCCTGCACTCCGGGGTGGCCACCGAGGCGGTGGGCCGGGACGACGACGCCGCCAGGGGCGCCCTGGAGCACGTGCGGGAGGCGACGTCGGGCACGCTGCACGAGCTGCGCTCGACCGTGCGGGTGCTGCGCGGGCCGGCCGGCGCACCCGCGCAGGACGCCGTCGCGCCGACCGGTCTGGCGGGCGTCGACGCCCTGGCGCGTTCGGCGCGCGCGACCGGTCTCGTCGTCGACGTCGCCCTCGACGTGCCGGACGACGCCCTCGACGGCGCCATCGGCGCCGCCGCGTACCGCGTCGTGCAGGAGTCCCTGACGAACGTGCTGCGGCACGCGGCGGCCACCCGCGTCACGGTGTCGGCCCGGGCCGCCGACGACCGTCTCGTGGTGGTGGTGTCCGACGACGGCCGGGGCGCCGGCTCCGCTCTCGTGCCCGGGTCCGGGCTCTCGGGCATGCGGGAACGGGTGACCCTGCTCGGCGGCAGCGTCACCGCGCACGACGCCCCCGGCGGCGGGTTCCGCGTCGCCGCAGACCTGCCCCTCCGTCTGGAGACGTGACACCCATGATCAACATCGTGCTCGTGGACGACCAGGAGCTCGTGCGTACGGGGCTGCGTGCCCTGGCGGAGAGCGACGGCGACATCACCGTCGTCGGCGAGGCTGCCGACGGCCGCTCCGGCGTGTCCCGGGTACGGGAGCTCCGGCCCGACGTCGTGCTCATGGACATCCGCATGCCGGGCCTGGACGGGCTCGCCGCCACCCGGGAGATCGTCGCCGACCCCGCGCTGGCCGACGTGCGGGTGCTGATCCTGACCACGTTCGACGAGGACGAGCACGTGTTCGACGCGATCCGCGCCGGGGCGGCCGGCTACCTGCTCAAGGACATCGCGCCGGTCGAGCTGCGCCGCGCCGTCCGCGTGGTCGCGGCGGGCGAGGCGCTGCTCGACCCCGGCGTGACGGCCACCGTGCTGCGCGCGGTCGCCGAGAGCCCGGCGCCCCGGCCCGCCGCGGACCGGATCGCCGGGCTCACCGAACGCGAGCGCGAGGTGCTGCAGCAGCTGGGCCGGGGGCTCACGAACGACGAGATCGCCCGCGAGCTCTACCTCAGCCCGGCCACCGCACGCACCTACGTGAGCAGGCTGCTCGCCAAGCTCGGCGCGCGGGACCGCGCAGCGCTGGTCATCCTCGCGTACGAGACGGGGGTCGTGCGGCCGTGAGGCACCCGGACGGGCAGGTCAGAGCTCCTTGAGCCGCGGCAGCACGTCCTCGCTGAACTGCGTGAGGAACCGCTCCTGGTCGTGGCCGGGGCCGTGGACCACGAGGTGGTTCAGGCCGGCGTCGACGTAGGGCTTGATCATCTCGACGGCCTGCTCCGGATCGGACGCGACGATCCACCGCTTCGCGACCTGCTCGATCGGCAGCTCGTCGGCCAGCTGCTCCATCTCGGTGGCCGAGGTGACGCTGTGCTTCTGCTCGGGCGTCAGGGAGAGCGGCGCCCAGAACCGGGTGTTCTCGAGTGCGACGGCGGCGTCGCGGTCGTAGGAGATCTTGATCTCGATCATCTTGTCGATGCCGTCCGCGGAGCGCTCCGCCTTGGCCGCGCCCTCGGCGACGGCGGGCAGCAGCTTCTCCGTGTAGAGGTCCATGCCCTTGCCCGACGTGCAGATGAAACCGTCGCCCGCACGCCCCGCGTACTTCGCCACGAGCGGTCCGCCCGCCGCGACGTAGACCGGCACCGGGTTCTCCGGCCGGTCGTAGATCTGGGCGCCGACCAGCTCGTAGTAGTCGCCCTTGAAGTCCACGGAGTCCTCGGTCCAGAGGGCCCGCATGAGCTGCACGGCCTCGCGCAGGCGAGCGAACCGCTCCTTGAACTCGGGCCACTCGCGGCCCGAGACCGCCGTCTCGTTCAGGGCCTCGCCCGTGCCGACACCGAGGAGCACGCGGTTCTCGGTGAGCAGCGCGAGGCTCGCGAACGTCTGCGCGATCACGGCCGGGTTGTAGCGGAACGTCGGGGTCAGCACGCTCGTGCCGAGCTGGATCCGGGAGGTGCGCTCCCCCGCCGCAGCGAGCCACGCCAGCGCCGACGGCGCATGGCCGCCCTCGTGGCGCCACGGCAGGAAGTGGTCGGAGACCATGGCGCTGTCCAGTCCCACCTCCTCGGCGCGTACTGCGAGCTCAACCAGCTCGCGCGGCCCGAACTGCTCGGCGGACGCCTTGTAGCCAATCTTCAGAGTCACATCTGAGACCCTACGCTCGATCTCCGCCGGGCGAACCCCGTCGTCGCGCACATCACATCCACCCAGGTCAGCCCTGCGATCGGCCACGGCTCGCGACCGCGCGCTACGGCTGCAGCGCCCGCAGCACCCGGCTCGGTGAGGGCCGCCCCAGGTGGCCCTCCAACCAGCCGCCGGTCTCCACCAGGCGCGGCATGGAAACCCCCGTGGCGATCCCCAGCCCGTCCAGCATCCAGAGCAGGTCCTCCGTGGCGAGGTTGCCGGTGGCCGACTCCGCGTACGGGCAGCCGCCCAGCCCGCCCGCCGACGTGTCGAACGTGGTCACCCCGTGCCGCAGCGCGGCGGCGACGTTGCCGAGCGCCTGCCCGTAGGTGTCGTGGGCGTGCAGCGCCAGCACGTCGTCGCTCAGGCCGGCCTCGTTCAGCGCGTCCAGGAGCGCGACGACGTGCCCCGGCGTGCCGACACCGATCGTGTCGCCGAGCGAGAGCTGCTCCGCCCCGAGGTCCATGAGCCGCTTGCCCGCCGCGACCACCTGCGCGATCGGCACGTCGCCCTCCCACGGGTCGCCGAAGCACATCGAGACGTACGCCCGTACCCGCGTCCCCGCCGCACGGGCGCGCGTCATGACCGGCTCGAACATGGCGTACTGCTCGTCGAGGGTCCGGTTCAGATTGCGGCGCGCGAACGAGTCGGTGGCGCTGGCGAAGACCGCGACGTGCCGCAGGCCGAGGTCGAGGGCGCGGTCCAGGCCGCGCTCGTTCGGCACGAGCACCGGCAGGTCGCGGGCCCGGTCGCCGAGCCGGTCCACCAGTGCGCCGAGCACCTCCTCGGCGTCGGCGAGCTGGGGTACCCAGCGCGGGTGCACCAGGCTGGTGGCCTCGACGAGAGGTAGGCCGGCGTCGAGCAGCCGCTCGACCAGGTCCACCTTGACCGTGGTGGGCACCACCGCCTTCTCGTTCTGCAGGCCGTCGCGCGGTCCCACCTCGTAGATCGTCACGCGGTCGGGCAGGCTCGGGTCGGGTACCACCTGGGGGCGACGGAGCTCAGTCATCGGTCGCCTCCGGTCCGTCCACGACCGGTTCCACCACTGCCGGTTCCACCTCGAAGAGCACCTGCCGCGCCGCGACCTGCTCCCCCGCCGCCGCGCGGACGCGCACCACACCGGCAGCGGGCGCCGCGAGCGCCACCTCCATCTTCATCGCCTCCAGCACACCGAGCGACTGCCCGGTGGTCACCTCGTCGCCGTCGTGCACCTCGACCCGCGCCAGCACACCGGGCATCGCGGCGAGCACCACGCCGTCGGACAGCTCTGCCCGTGCCGCACGCGTGGCACCCGGCCGGACGAACCGGAACGTGTGCCCGCGCGTGCTCACCTCCACCGACCGTGGGCCCACGTCGACGGCGAACCGTACGGTCGCCCCGCCCAGCTCCAGCAGCCCGTCGCCCACCGCCCGGCACGACGTCGGCGGCTCGCCCTCGCGGCGCACCTCGCCGCGGGCAGTACTCACGCGCAGCACGGTGTCGTCCAGCTCGACCCAGGTGTCGGCGGGCGGGCCGCCGAGGCGCCATCCGCCACCGTTCGGCACCGCGGCCGCCGCCACCGACCAGGCCGCCGCCACCAGCGCCGGCCCCGGGTCGGGCGCCGGTAGCGGGTGGGTGTCGAGCCACGCGGTGTGCACGTCGCCGTCGCGGAAGGCGTCGGAGTCGGCGAGCGCCCGCACGAACCCGGTGTTGGTGACCAGGCCGCCGATCGCCGTCGCGTCGAGCGCGTCGACCAGCCCTCGCCGGGCGGTCTCCCGGTCGGGGCCCATGGCCACGACCTTGCCGATCATGGGGTCGTACGCGGCGGGCACGACGGTGCCGTCCTCGATGCCCGCCTCGACCCGCACCGCGGCGGTGGCACCGGGCCAGCGCACGTGGGTGGCGGTCCCCGCCTGCGGCAGGAATCCGTTGAAGGCGTCCTCGGCGTAGACGCGCGCCTCGATCGCGTGGCCGACGACGGCGACGTCGTCCTGCGTGAAGCCGAGCTCGGCGCCGGCCGCGACGCGGAGCTGCTGCTCGACGAGGTCGATGCGCTCGCCGCGCACGGTGACCACTTCTTCGGTGACGGGGTGCTCGACCTGGAGTCGGGTGTTCATCTCGAGGAACCAGGCGCCGCCGGGGCCTGCGCCCACGTCCACGAGGAACTCGGCGGTTCCCACACCGGTGTATCCGGCCTCGCGGGCCAGGGCCACGGCCCAACCGTGCAGCGCGTCGCGCAGGGTCGGGTCGAGGTCGGGCGCCGGCGCCTCCTCCAGGACCTTCTGGTGGCGGCGCTGGGCGGAGCAGTCGCGCTCGTGCAGGTGCAGCACGTTGCCGTGCTCGTCGGCGAGGATCTGCACCTCGACGTGCCTGCCGCGCTCGATGTAGCGCTCCAGCAGCACGGTGTCGTCGCCGAACGCGGCTGCGGCCTCGCGGCGGGCGGCGGCGACGGACGGGCCGAGCTCGTGCTCCTCGTGGACGATGCGCATTCCCTTGCCGCCACCGCCGGCGGCGGCCTTGACCAGCAGGGGGAAGGTGAGGTCGGCTCCGTCGGCGTCCGCCTGCTGCTGCAGCGGGATCGCTCGCAGCACGGGAACGCCTGCCTGGTCGGCGATCTCGCGCGCCGTGTCCTTGCGGCCCAGGGCGTCCATCGCGTCGGGCGGTGGGCCGACCCAGGTGAGTCCGGCGCCGAGGACGGCACGCGCGAAGTCCGCCTGCTCCGACAGGAACCCGTAGCCGGGGTGCACGGCGTCGGCCGCGCTCTCCTTGGCGGCGGCGAGCAGGGCGGGGATCGACAGGTAGGACTCGGCGGCCGGGGTCGGGCCGATCCGTACCGCCACGTCGGCGGCACGGACGTGGGGGGCGGCGCGGTCGGCGTCGGAGTAGACAGCGACGGTGCGCAGTCCGAGGCGGCGCGCGGTGCGGATGATCCGCAGGGCGATCTCGCCGCGGTTGGCGATCAGGAGGGTTCGGATCACTGGGTGCTCACATCCGGAAGATGCCGTAGGACGGCTCGGCGATCGGGGCGTTGGCGGCAGCGGCGAGGCCGAGGGCCAGCACGCGGCGGGTGTCGGCGGGGTCGATCACGCCGTCGTCCCAGAGGCGGGCGGTGGCGTAGTAGGGGTTGCCCTGGGCCTCGTACTGGGCACGGATCGGGTCCTTGAACGCTTCGACCTCCGCGGCGGGGGCGTCGGCGAGGTCGCGGCGCACGGTCGCGAGGACGGACGCCGCCTGCTCGCCGCCCATGACGGAGATGCGGGCCCCGGGCCACATCCACAGGAACCGGGGATCGTAGGCGCGGCCGCTCATGCCGTAGTTGCCGGCACCGAACGAGCCGCCGAGCACCACGGTGAACCGTGGCACCGAGGTGCAGGCCACGGCGGTGACCAGCTTGGCGCCGTCCTTGGCGATGCCGCGGTGCTCGTACTCCTTGCCGACCATGAAGCCGGCGATGTTCTGCAGGAAGATCAGCGGGATGCGCCGCTGGTCGCACAGCTGGACGAAGTGGGCGCCCTTGAGCGCCGACTCCGAGAAGAGGATGCCGTTGTTCGCGACGATGCCCACCCGGTACCCGTCGATGCGGGCGAAGGCGCACACCAGGGTCTCGCCGTAGCGGGCCTTGAACTCGGTGAGCTCGGAGCCGTCGACGATCCGGCGGATCACGTCGCGCACGTCGTACGGGGTGCGCGGGTCGGACGGCACGTCGTAGAGGCCGTCGGGGCCCAGCTCGGGCTCCTCGGGCTCCTCGCGGTCCAGGCTCGGGGCCGGCGCCGCGCCGGTGGTGGTCGCGATGATCTCGCGGACGATGCGCAGGGCGTGCGCGTCGTCGTCGGCCAGGTGGTCCGCGACGCCCGACGTCGTGGTGTGCACCACGCCGCCGCCGAGCTCCTCCGCGGTGACGACCTCACCGGTGGCCGCCTGGACCAGGGGCGGCCCGCCCAGGAAGATGGTGCCCTCGTCGCGGACGATGACCGCCTCGTCGCTCATCGCGGGCACGTACGCGCCGCCCGCCGTGCAGGACCCCATGACGGCCGCGACCTGCGGGATGCCCCGTGCGGACAGGTTCGCCTGGTTGTAGAAGATGCGCCCGAAGTGCTCGCGGTCCGGGAACACCTCGTCCTGCATCGGCAGGTACGCGCCGCCGGAGTCGACGAGGTAGACGCAGGGCAGGTGGTTCTCGGCGGCGACCTGCTGGGCGCGCAGGTGCTTCTTGACCGTCGCCGGGTAGTAGGTGCCGCCCTTGACGGTGGCGTCGTTGGCGACGATCACGCACTCGCGGCCCGCGATGCGGCCGATGCCCGT
The DNA here is from genome assembly GCF_042682255.1 of Promicromonospora aerolata. Classification (NCBI taxonomy): domain Bacteria; kingdom Bacillati; phylum Actinomycetota; class Actinomycetes; order Micrococcales; family Promicromonosporaceae; genus Promicromonospora; species Promicromonospora aerolata. The sequence continues at coordinate 7,115 of NZ_JBHUHF010000001.1, read as the reverse complement.
GACGATCCCCGCGCTGGGTACCGCCCACTCACCCCCGTACATGTCGTAGGCCGCGAGGGCTCCGATCTCCAAGAACGCGGACCCGGGGTCGAGCAGGCGGTCCACGCGGTCGCGGGCGAGCAGCTTGCCGCGCGCCGTGTGTTTCTCGCGAGCGGCGGGCGAGCCGCCCTCGCGGACGCGCGCCAGCCGCTCGCGCAGCTGCGCGGTGAGAGTGCGTAGATCCGGTCCAACGCCGGTGTCGGTGGCCATGTGCCGCAGCATAGTCCGCTGGTTAATGATCGTTAACCCCCTGCGGGTCGCGCGAGCGCCGCGACCTCTCCGCAGACGTGCACCTGGACGCCCAGCCCTGCGAAGAACGCCGCCTTGGCGACGAGCGCGTCGTCGGCGGTCGCCGCGTCCGGGGCGTAGGCCACGTTGAGGTGGTTGGCCTTGTGCCGCGCCATGAACTGGTCCCGGCTCACCCCGTGCAGCACGGCGTGCATGATCGGCCACTCCGGGTTGGTGGCCTGCCAGCGACGCTCGGTCTCCTCCGGGGGCAGGGTGACGGCCGTGGCGCGCCCCAGGTCGACGTGCAGGCGCCCGCCGGCGATGTAGACGCGGGACCAGACGATCTCGCCGGCCCGGGAGACGCCCTTGACGGTGGAGCCGCCGAGCGGGAAGTACACCGGGTTCTGCCGCCACCCCTGGGCGCCCGCGTAGCCGCCCTCCAGGTGCGACGGCGGCACGGAGCCCGAGATCTCGAACACCCACACGAACCGCCCGTCGTACTCCTCGCCCCAGCGCACGTCGTGCAGGGTCGTGGCCGGGTCCAGGCCCATCGCGGTCCAGAGCCGGTTGGTCACCAGCGCGTCCACCGCCACGCCCTCGTCGGCCTCGTTGAAGTGCGGCAGCGCCTTGCCGTCCCAGAGCACGCGGGCACCGTCGCGCGAGGTGACCGGAGGGCGCACCACGTTGTTGAGCAGGCCCTCGGCCAGGTCGGAGGCGGGACTCAGGTCCTTCAGCCCCTGCTGGTACTGGATGCCGACGGCGTCCAGCCCGAAGTCGTCGGCGATGCGCAGCGCGGCGACGTACATCTTGTGCTGCCAGCGCAGCTGTGCGGCGGTGAGCTCGGTGGCCTCGTCCTGCCCGAGGCGGAACGTCATCCCCGCGCCCTCGAGCCACGCCTGCACGGCGTCGGCCTCGCCGTCGGGCACCTGCTGCATCTCGGCCCACAGCGCGGACTGGCTCAGCCGCTCCTTGTAGATGCCGATCGGGCCCAGCAGCTCGTCGTCGATGATCGCGTTGTACATGCCCATGCAGCCCTCGTCGAAGACGCCGATGATCGCCTTGTCGCGCAGCAGCTGGTCGGCGAGCGCCCGCCCGAGGTCGACCTGGGGCCCTGCGGGCAGGTCCGGTGCGTCGGTCACGTGCGACGCGTCGTGCTCGATGCGGCCGGTGTCCAGCCACTGCCGGAGGCCGTCCCGGAACCACTGGTCCGTGAAGTCCACGCTCCAGATCGTCGAGTACGGCTTGTCCATCTTGGTCAGCCCGGCGTTCAGGCCGAGCAGACCCACGAGGCCCGGCCAGTCCCCCACGAAGTTCGCGACGGTCAGGATCGGGCCCTGGTGCGTGCGCAGGCCGGCCAGCACGTGGTGGCTGTACTGCCACACCGCCTCTGCCACGATCAGCGGCGCCTCCGGCGGGACCGAGCGGAACACCTCGAGCCCCATCCGCTGCGAGCTGATGAACCCGTGGCCCGTGGCGGGGTCGACGTCGTTGGCGCGCACGACCGTCCAGCCGAGCTCGGCGAAGGCCGCCGTGAGGTCGGCCTCCATGGCGGCCTGGGTGGGCCAGCCCGCCTGGTTCGCCGACTCGCGCAGGTCGCCGCTGGCGACGAGGTACGCGGTCTGGGGCGCCACCTGCGGGCGGGGGGTGACGGCGGGAAGTTCGTAGGACATGTGGGACTCCTTCATCCGCTCATGCTGCTCCGGCACTCCGGCTCCGGACACTCTGACAGATGCCGATCGCTCGCTCCTAGACTGCTCCCGTGACCCCGCGCCGGCAGCAGATCCTGAGCACGGCAGCCGACCTGTTCGCCGCCCGTGGCTTCCACGGCGTCTCGATGGGCGACATCGGTGCGGCCGTCGGCATCTCCGGACCAGCCCTGTACAAGCACTTCGCGAGCAAGGACGACATCCTCGGGCAGTGCCTCCTGCACGCGTCGGACCAGCTCCTCGCCGGGGCACGGGAGCTGCTGTCCGCACCGGATGCCGCACCCGAGGGTGCGCTGGAGGCCCTGATCGCCCGGCACGCCGACTTCGCGCTCGACAACCCGGCGCTGATCGTCGTGCAGGAACGGGAGTGGGGCGCGCTCGGGGCCGACGCCCGCGGACAGGTCCGCGAGCGCCAGCTCGCCTACGTCGACGTGTGGTGCGACGCGCTGCGTCCACTGCGGCCGGACCTGTCGGGCCCGCAGGCTCGGGCGGCCGTCCAGGCCGCGTTCGGCCTGCTCAACTCGACCCCGCACAGCGCCCGCATCGGCCGCACCACGATGCGCGGTATCCTCACGACGATGGCCCGCGCGGCCCTGCTCCCCTGACTACTCGACGGGGAGGCCCAGGCCCCGCGCGATGAGCATGCGCTGCAGCTCGGAGGTGCCCTCGCCGATCTCCAGGACCTTCGCGTCGCGGTAGAAGCGGGCGATGGGGCCGTCCTCCATGACGCCGTAGCCGCCGAACACCTGCGCCGCGATGCGCGTGGCGGTCACGGCGGACTCCGTGGCGTAGAGCTTGGCGACGGACGAGGCGCGGCGGAACTCGTCGAGCGGCGCGCCGCCGTCCTTCAGGGCCGCTGCCCGGTAGGTGAGCGCCCGGCTGGCCTGGAGCATCACCTCGACGTCGGCGATCTGGAAGGCCACGCCCTGCTTGCGGCCGATGGGCCCGCCGAAGGTGGGGCGCACGCCCGCGTGCTCCACGCTCAGGTCGAGCATCGCCTGGATGCACCCGGTGGCCAGGGCGGCCACGGCGACCCGGCCGGTGTTGAGCGAGATCATGAGCTGCTTGAACCCGTTGCCGCGTACGCCGAGCAGGTTCGCCTCGGGGACGCGGACGTTCTCGAACCGCAGGGCGTGGGTGTCGCAGGAACGCCAGCTCATCTTGTCGTGCAGGGGTTCGACGATGAACCCGGGGGTGTCGGTGGGCACGATGATGGCGCTGAGCTCGGGCCGCCCGTCGGGCAGGGTGCCCGTGCGCGCCGCGACGGTGCAGAGGCTGGTGATGGGGGTTCCGGAGTTGGTGATGAACTGCTTGGCGCCGTTGATGACCCACTCGCCGTCGACGAGCTCCGCCGTGGTGCTCATGGCGTTGGCGTCGCTGCCCGCGCCGGGTTCGGTGAGGCCGAAGGCGCCGAGGCGGCGGCCCGCGACAAGGTCGGGCAACCAGGTCTGCTTCTGCTCCTCGGTCCCGTAGGCCAGCAGGGTTCCCACCCCGAGGCCGACGCCGGCTCCGAGCGTGATGCCGACGGACTGGTCCACGCGGCCGATCTCCTCGACGGCGATGCTGAGCCCGGTGAGCCCGAGGTCGGACCCGCCGTATTCCTCCGGGGCGGTCAGGCCGAACAGGCCCAGCTCTCCCATCTGGTGCACCACCTCGACGGGCAGGCGACTCTCCCTGTCCCATCGGGCGATGTGGGGCGCTATCTCGCGGTCGGCGAAGTCCCGGACCGCGTCCCGGAGCTTGGTGTGCTCCGGGTTCTCTGGTGAGGTATGCATGTTAGGCATGCCACTGAGGTTAACCACCATTAACCTCATCGCGCCAGGCCCCCACCCGAAGGACTTCCCATGCCGAACCAGAGTCAGGTCGCCTACGACGTCGTAGAGCCCGAGCAGGCCGACGCCCCAACCGTGCCGTACGCCCGGATCACGCTCGACGCCCCGGAGCGTCGCAACGCGCTCTCGTACGCCGTGCTCGACCAGCTCGATGCCGCCCTGGATCGTGCGGCGCACGACGACGTCCGCTCCGTGGTCCTGGCCGCGAACGGCCCGGCGTTCTGTTCCGGTGCCGATCTCACGGAGGCGCTGGCCGACGGGATGAGCCGCTCCGCACGGCGGCTCGCGGAGGTGCTGCGTACCATCCTCGCCCTGCCCAAGCCCGTCGTGGCGCGCGTGCACGGGCCGGTGCGGGCGGCGGGATCGGGCTGGTCGCCGCGTGCGACGTCGCGATCAGCGCCGACCACATCACGTACGCCTTCACCGAGGCCCGCCTCGCGCTCGCGCCCGCCGTCATCTCGCTCGCCGTGCTGCCGCGGATGACGCCGCGCGCCGCGTCCCGCACCTTCCTGACCGGTGCGCAGTTCACCGCCGCCGAGGCCGCGGCCTGGGGGCTGGTGACGCAGGCCGTGCCGTCGGCCGACCTCGACCAGGCCGTCGACGCCGTGCTGGCCGACCTCGCGGCGGGCGACCCGCAGGGCCTGACGGCGACCAAGGCGCTGCTCAACGAGGACGTGCTGACCCGCTTCGACGCCCACGTGGACGACGCCGTCACCGGGTCGGCCGAGCTGTTCGGCTCGGAGCGCGCACGGGCGGCGATGGAGCGGCTGCTGCGGCGCTGACCGGGAAACGGTGTTGGATGGGGGTGTGGCCACCCGGATCTCCCTGCGCAACGCGCGCTTCCAGCAGTTGCAGACCCTGCTCACCAACCGCAACAAGCGGCATCGCGCCGGGCAGTTCATCGTGCAGGGCGTGCGCCCCATCACGATGGCCGTCGAGCACGGCTGGGAGATCCAGGCCCTGCTGTACGACGGCGAGCGCCGCCTCTCGCAGTGGGCCAGGGACCTGCTCGCGGCCCACCCGCACACCGAGCACGTGAAGATGTCGCCCGACCTCCTCGCCGAGCTGGCCGAGAAGGACGAGGCCGAGCTGCTCGCCGTCGTCGCGATGCGGCCCGACGACCTGAACCGCATCGAGGCGGGCCAGGACCTGCTCGGGGTCGTGTTCGACCGGCCCACGCAGCCGGGCAACATCGGCGCGGTCATCCGGTCCGCCGACGCGTTCGGGGCGCACGGCGTGATCACCACGGGCCACTCGGCCGACGCCTACGACCCCAAGGCGGTGCGCGCCACCACCGGATCGTTCTTCGCGATGCCGGTGGTGCGGAGCCCCTCCCCCGCGGCGGTAGTCTCCTGGGTCGAGGAGCGCCGCGCCGCCGGCCTCCCGATAGTCGTCGTGGCCACGGACGAGGGCGGCGAGGCCGACGTGTCCGCGTTCGACCTCACCCAGCCGGTCCTGCTGCTGGTCGGCAGCGAGACCGACGGTCTGACCCGCGCGTGGCGCGACGCGGCCGACGTGACGCTGAGCATCCCGATGACCGGCTCGGCCAGCTCGCTCAACGCGGCCAACGCCGCCACCGTGGTGCTCTACGAGGCCCGGCGCCAGCGCCTCGCCGGGCGCTGACGGCGCCCGGCGCAGCGCCCCGGCTCAGAGCTCGATCGAGTACATCCGCGATCCCGACGTCTTGACGTAGCCGAGGCTCGCGTAGAGGCCGTGCGCGCCGCTCGGGTTGGCCGTGTCGACGTCGAGCGCCGCGTACTGCATGCCGTCGGCGGCGAACGCCCGCATTCCCGCGGCGAGTGCCGCGAGGGCGGCCTTGCGACCTCGGTAGGCACGGCGCGCCCCCAGGATGTCCGTGTACCCGAACGTGTAGCCACGCACGGCGAAGTCCTCCGTGTACCGCGCCGCCAGCTCGTAGCCCACCACGAGGGGCTGCCCGGCACGCAGCACGGCGGCCGTCTCCGGGTCGGTGTCCGGCGAGGCCAGCAACGCGTCGACGTCCGGCTCCGGGTCCACCACGAGGAAGGACCACTCGGGCGCGAAGCAGGCGCGCTGGGCCCACTGCTCACGAGTCTGCGGCTGGCTGCCCCAGTGGTCGCGGAAGGCGTCGTTGTGGGCGAGCCGGGTCGCCTCGTCCAGGTCCTTCGACCAGGGCACGAGCCGCAGCGAGCCCGCCAGGGGTACGTCCGGCACGGGCCCCGCGTCAGGTCCGCTCAGCGGCCGAGCCAGGTCGGAGTAGTACCGGCGCACCTCGAACCCAGCCCGCTCGTACAACCGGTGCTTGCCGGCGGGCCCGTCGTCGGTGAACACCCCGATCCGCCCGGGCACCTCCTTGCCCGACGCCGCCAGCAGCTGCCGGGCGCGGCCCGCCTCCCAGGCCAGCAGCTCACGGCCGATGCCCTCGCCGCGCCGGTCCGGGTGCACCCCACCCCAGCAGAAGGCGCGGACCTGCGTCACGTCACCGGGCGGGCACTCGACCTGGGCCCAGGCGACCAGGGCGCCGTCGTCCGCCGTACCGGTGGAGAAGCCGAGCAGGGAATCGGCGGCCATGTCCCCCCACGCGCCCTCGAACAGCTCCTCGATCTCCTCGAGGGTCTCCGCGTACGGCTCGGCGTCGGCCCGGGCGATGTGGTTGCGCAGCGCCAGCCAGGCGGGCGCGTCCTCGCGGGTCGCGGCGCGCCAGGTCAGGTTGCCCGCCGTGGGCAGGGGCAGGGCCGCCGGCGCGGCCGCGCGCTCGGCGATGGGGGCGAGGTGCGGGGTGTCCACGGTCATGATCTCTCCGGCTGCTCAGAGCTAGATGAAGTGCTGCTGGATGAGGTGCTCGATGTGACGTGCTCGACGTGAAGTCAGAGCTCGATGGTGAAGAGGGTGGAGCCGTCGCTCTTGGTGAAGCCGAGCCGTGCGTACAGACCGGTCGCGCCGGTCGGGTTGTCCGTGTCCACGTCGAGCTCGGCCTGCTGCATGCCGGCGTCCGCGAAGACGCGCATCGCGTGCGTGAGCAGCGCCACCGCGATGCGCCGGCCACGGTAGTCGCGCCGCACGCCCAGCAGGTCGGTGTACCCGGCGGTGTACCCCTGCGACTCCCAGTCGTGCTCGTACCGCGCGGCCAGGTGCAGCCCCACGACGTAGGGCGTGCCCGGCGCGACGGTCGCGTCGCCCGGCTGCTCCGCTCGGACCCCTGGTACCGCCACGACTCGTCCACCACCACGAACGACCACTCGGGGGCGAACGAGCTGCGGTACGCCCGCCACGACTCGGGCGTGCGCGGCTGGCTGCCCAGTGGTCGCGGAACGCGTCGTTGCGCGCGAGC